>NZ_CP186552.1:0-4560583 GCF_051027425.1 Paraburkholderia caffeinilytica
GGTCGCGGACAACCCCGGCATCTCGTACAACCCGCTGTTTCTATATGGCGGCGTGGGCCTGGGCAAGACCCACCTGATTCACGCGATCGGCAACCAGCTTCTAATGGACAAGGCCGGCGCGCGGATTCGCTACATCCACGCGGAACAGTATGTGTCCGACGTGGTGAAGGCCTACCAGCGCAAGGCGTTCGACGATTTCAAGCGTTACTACCACTCGCTCGATCTACTGCTGATCGACGATATTCAGTTCTTCTCAGGCAAGTCGCGGACACAAGAGGAATTCTTCTACGCGTTCGAGGCGCTGGTCGCGAACAAGGCGCAGGTGATCATCACCAGCGACACGTATCCGAAGGAAATCTCCGGCATCGACGACCGCCTGATTTCGCGCTTCGACTCCGGCCTGACGGTGGCGATCGAGCCGCCCGAGCTGGAAATGCGCGTCGCGATTCTGATGCGCAAGGCGCAATCCGAGTTCGTTAGTCTGAATGAGGACGTGGCGTTCTTCGTCGCCAAGCACCTGCGCTCGAACGTGCGTGAGCTGGAAGGCGCGCTGCGCAAGATCCTCGCGTATTCGAAGTTCCACGGCCGCGAAATCACGATCGAACTGACGAAAGAAGCGCTGAAAGACCTGCTGACCGTGCAAAACCGGCAGATTTCGGTGGAAAACATCCAGAAGACCGTGGCTGACTTCTACAGCATCAAGGTCGCGGATATGTATTCGAAGAAGCGTCCGGCGAACATTGCGCGGCCGCGGCAGATCGCGATGTATCTGGCGAAGGAGCTGACGCAGAAGAGTTTGCCGGAAATCGGCGAGCTGTTTGGCGGGCGCGATCACACCACCGTGCTGCACGCGGTGCGCAAGATCGCCGCCGAGCGTGGCACGGACGCGCAACTGAACCACGAACTGCACGTGCTGGAGCAAACGCTGAAAGGTTAAGCAGCCAGGAAGGAAATTTCGATCTGTTTATTTCGGAACTCGCCCCCATTTTAGTGGAGCGGTTCCGTTTTCAGGCACAATACAGGTTTAACCGCCCGGCGGCCGCGGGCGGAATTCACGCCGTGACAGGCGCTGCGTGGCGCCGGCGGGGAGCCGCGGCTGCGCGCTGTAAGGCTGGCAAGTCAGGCGCGCAGGCCGTTATATCAACGAAGGAACTCTATGCAACTGGTCAAGACCGAACGCGATAACCTCCTCAGGCCGCTGCAAACCGTGAGCGGCATCGTCGAACGCCGCCATACGTTGCCGATCCTCGCCAATTTGCTGATTACCAAGAACGGCCCTGACGTGTCGTTCCTGTCGACCGACCTCGAGTTGCAGATCACCACGCGTGCCGATTTCGGCGTGGGCGGCGATTCGGTCGCGACCACGGTGGCAGCAAGAAAGCTCCTCGACATTCTGCGCGCCATGCCCGACGGGCAGGTCACGCTGACCTTGAACGACAAGCGTTTGACCGTGCAATCCGGCAAGAGCCGCTTTGCGCTGCAAACGCTGGCGGCCGACGAGTTCCCGACCGTCGCTCAGGCTAAAGACTACGGCGCGAATCTGGTGGTTCCCCAGAAAACTTTCCGCCAGTTGCTCGGCATGGTCCATTTTTCGATGGCCCAGCAGGACATCCGCTACTACCTGAACGGCATGCTGCTGGTGGTGGACGGCGACCAGCTGATGGCAGTCGCAACCGACGGCCACCGCCTCGCGTTCTCGTCGATGAAGATCGAAGGCTCGTTCGCGCGCCAGGAAGTCATCATTCCGCGCAAGACGATTCTCGAACTGCAGCGTCTCCTGGAAGACATCGACGACACGCTGAAGATCGACATCGCCACGACGCAGGTGAAGTTCACGTTCGGCCAGGTCGAACTGGTGTCGAAGCTGGTGGAAGGCAAATTCCCCGACTTCCAGCGCGTGATTCCGAAGTCGCACAAGAATCAGTTCCTGATCGGCCGTGAAGAACTGCAGCGCTCGCTGCAACGCGCCGCGATTCTGACCTCGGACAAATTCAAGGGCGTGCGCTGCATCATCGAGCCGGGCCAGTTGAAGATCATGTCGACCAATGCCGATCAGGAAGAGGCGCAGGAAGAACTGGAAATCGCGTACGACGGCGACAGCGTCGATATCGGGTTCAACGTCACGTATCTGCTCGACGTGCTCGCGAACCTGAAGGTCGACATGTTGCAAGTGAGCCTTGGCGATGCCAGCTCCAGCGCGTTGATCACGATTCCCGAGAACGACGAATTCAAATACGTCGTGATGCCGATGCGCATCTAACGCGTCCAAAACCAAAGAACACACCAAGGGGCGCAGCGCCCCTTTGGCGTTTTTATGGTGTTTTGAAAAGTCCCGAGCAGCAACCCAGCAGCAACGCAGAACCGGAAAAAATCCATGACTGAAACGAACAATTCGCAACCCGATAACAGCTACGGCGCCTCCTCGATTCAGATCCTCGAAGGTCTGGAGGCGGTGCGCAAGCGGCCGGGGATGTACATCGGGGATACGTCAGACGGGACCGGTTTGCATCACCTCGTATTCGAAGTGCTGGACAACTCGATCGACGAAGCGTTGGCGGGGCATTGCAACGATATCCAGGTGATCATCCACGCGGACAACTCCATTTCCATCACCGACAACGGCCGCGGCGTGCCGACCGGTCTCAAGATGGACGACAAGCACGATCCGAAGCGCAGCGCCGCTGAAATCGTGATGACCGAGTTGCACGCCGGCGGCAAGTTCGACCAGAACAGCTACAAGGTGTCCGGCGGCCTGCACGGCGTGGGCGTGTCGTGCGTGAACGCGCTCTCGGCATGGCTGCGCCTCACGATTCGCCGCGACGGCAAGAAGCACTTCATGGAATTCCACCGTGGCGTGCCGCAGAACCGCCTCATCGAGGAGATCGATGGCGTGGCCGTCTCGCCGATTCAGGTGATCGGCGAGACCGAAAACCGCGGCACCGAAGTGCACTTCCTGGCGGATGACACGATCTTCGGCAATGTCGAATATCACTACGACATTCTGGCCAAGCGCATTCGCGAACTGTCGTTCCTGAATAACGGCGTGCGAATCAAGCTGACCGACCAGCGCACCGGCAAGGAAGAAGATTTCGCGTTCGTGGGCGGCGTGAAGGGTTTTGTTGAGTACATCAACAAGAACAAGGCCGTGCTGCATCCGAACATTTTCCACATCAGCGGCGAGAAAGACGGCGTGGGCGTGGAAGTGGCGATGCAGTGGAACGACAGCTACAACGAAAACGTGCTGTGTTTCACGAACAACATTCCGCAGCGCGACGGCGGCACCCACCTGACCGGGTTGCGTGCGGCGATGACGCGCGTGTTGAACAAGTACATCAACGATCACGAAGTCGCGAAGAAAGCGAAGGTCGAGACGTCCGGCGACGACATGCGCGAAGGGCTCTCGTGCGTGCTGTCGGTGAAGGTGCCGGAGCCGAAGTTCAGCGCGCAGACCAAGGACAAGCTGGTGTCGTCGGAAGTGCGCGCGCCGGTGGAGGATGTGGTCGCGAAGGCGCTCGAGGAATTCCTGCTGGAAACGCCGAATGACGCGAAGATCATTTGCGGCAAGATTGTCGATGCTGCGCGGGCGCGCGATGCGGCTCGGAAGGCGCGTGAAATGACGCGTCGTAAGGGCGTTCTGGATGGCGTTGGTTTGCCTGGGAAGCTGGCGGATTGCCAGGAGAAGGATCCGGCGAAGTCTGAGATTTATATCGTTGAGGGTGACTCGGCAGGCGGCTCGGCGAAGCAGGGGCGTGACCGGAAGTTTCAGGCGATCTTGCCGCTGCGCGGCAAGGTGCTCAACGTGGAGAAGGCGCGCTATGACAAGCTGCTTTCTTCGGAGCAGATTGTGACGCTGATTACCGCGTTGGGTTGCGGGATCGGCAAGGAAGACTACAACCTCGACAAGCTGCGTTATCACCGCATCATCATCATGACCGATGCTGACGTGGACGGCGCGCACATCCGCACGCTGCTGCTGACGTTCTTCTATCGTCAGATGCCGGACATGATCGAGCGTGGGTATATCTATATCGCGCAGCCGCCGCTGTTCAAGATCAAGGCAGGTAAGGATGAGCGGTATTTGAAGGATGAGGCTGAGGTTAATGCTCACATTCTGAAGCTGGCTTTGCAGGGGTCGGAGTTGTTGGCTTCTGAAGGTGCTACGCCTATCACTGGCGATGCGCTTGGGGAGTTGGCTCGGGCTTATTTGTTGGCTCAAGCTGTGGTTAACCGACTGAGCCGGTTGTATGACGCTGGGGCGCTTGAGGCTGTTATGGATGGGGTTGTTATTGACCTTTCCAGCGAGGAAGCGGCTGCGGTTTCGGCGGCGGCGCTTGAGGCTAAGTTGCGCGATGATGCGTTGAAGCCTGAGGTTAAGGTTACGACGATGTATGACCCGGTGCGTGAACTGCGCTCGCTGCGCGTTGCGCGGACTCATCACGGCAATCAGAAGATTTCTGTGCTGGATCAGGATTTTCAGCTGACCGCTGATTACCAACAGCTGATCAATACCGCTAATACGTTTAAGGGGTTGATTGGGACTGGGGCTGTCATTAAACGTGGCGAGCGGAGTATGGCTGTTACCGACTTCAAGAGCGCTATGAAGTGGTTGCTGGCTGATGCTGAACGGAATATTTCGAAGCAACGCTATAAGGGTCTCGGTGAGATGAATCCTGGGCAGCTTTGGGAGACGACGATGGATCCGACTGTGCGGCGTTTGCTTCGTGTACAGATTGAGGATGCTATTGCGGCTGATGGCATCTTTACGACGCTCATGGGGGATGATGTGGAGCCGCGGCGGGCTTTCATTGAGTCGAATGCGTTGAGGGCGGGGAATATTGATGTGTAACCTTGTGGGCGAGGATGATTGCCCTGTACGCGAAAGGCGGCGACGCCAGCCGTGGTCCCTGCTCAGTTGGAAATCCCTGCCCGCAGTCTAGGTGCGGTAGGGTACAATTTTCGGTTAAACGCTGATAACGAGGTTTTAAATGGTGTTCCGAGCTAAAGCCGATGAACCGACGCGCGGCTGTCCAACGTCCTTACTCGAGTTCGACCGCACCAACCCGCGCCTTGTGACGGGGGACTCGTATAGTACGGCGTCCGACGAGGACATTATTTCTGCGCTGAATGAGATCGCTTCGCTCGACGAGCTGATCACGTCCATCTGCACGAATAAGTACTTGGATTTGGAGCCTTTGATTGTCATTGGCGAGCCATCCGGCCCGTTTCGCGTGCTGGAAGGAAACCGTCGCCTTGCATCTATCAAGCTCATCCTTGATCCGGAACTGGCTAAACGCTGCCGGATCAGTATGCCAAAACCGATACCCAAGAAAATACTCGACTCAATTGCGACAGTGACAGTATGGCGGGTCAAAACAGAGTCTGACGCGCAAGCATTTATTGGCTTCAAACATATCAACGGCCCTCACAGATGGGACGCATATGCTAAAGCTCGTTTTGTCGCGGATTGGTACAAGAAGGAAATGGGTAATGGCTTGTCGATTGATGCAATCGCAAGGCAACTCGGCGATGACAATGACACGATTCGTGCCTATATCGGCGGCATCCTTGTTCTAGAGCAAGCAGAAAAAGCTCGTCTTTTTGAAATATCAAATCGATATAACAAAGGCAAGTTCGCTTTCTCGCATTTATACACAGCACTAGGGCGAACCGAATATCAAGATTTTCTCGGCTTGGAGTCGGGCTGGAATCGAAGTCCTGATATTGATCCTGTTCCGCGAAAAAACGCCGAAAAACTCGGTGAGGTTCTTCGATACATTTACGGCAGCAAACAGGATGAAATTGCGCCGCTGGTAAAATCGCAAAATCCGGATCTCAAGCAAGTTGGGGAAGTAATTGCTCACCCCGTAGCTTTGGAGAGAATAAGGGCCGGCGCCACATTGGCGCTTGCTTACAATGATGTTCGATCTCCGTATGAGGTGTTCAGCGAAGCGCTTGGACAGGCGCATCTGAAGCTGACGCAAGCCGTCGATACATTGCCGAAGTACACTGGTGACGCGTCACTTCTTCCCATCGCGGACGAGATCGTTGAGCTTGCGGATACGCTCATTACGATCATGAAGAAAAAAGCCAAAAAGAAGTGACTAAATAGAAGAGTTTAATATGCCACTGGCGCAACTTCCGTTGGATTGTGAAGTACATGTCATCGCTGATTGGTTTGAATTTTATGTGCTGATGTCTGAGTTTAGCAGCGCGAGCTTTCGAGATATTCAGCGCATGTGGGACAGACGCAGGAATGCAGAAAATTCCGCTCCAGATGGGCGCAAGGAAGAATTTTTTGGCCACGACGGAGACGAGCAATTTCTCGAAACCATCTTGCAAGAAATACGCAATCGCATTGAATATCTAGGCGAGGCCTATCCTTTTGAGTTCAATGCATCGGAAGAAGGTCTATTAGTAAAAGAGGAATTGAAAGTCGGGCATACCGTATATCTTTTCTGCCTTTTGCTATCGAACGTAAATAACGCTGCGATTTTTGAGTTAGATCAGTTCTCGTACGAGCTCGATAATTTTGTTCGGGATCTGTTCCAAGCTTGTTCGACGTGGGCAGCAGCGGCGGTTCTTAGCGGGTCTGCCTGTTCGTTCGGATTTCCGCGCCCGGACGGAAGCAACTTCCTCAATAAGCTTCGTGAAGTCTACGCGCTGTTTGGTGAAGGGGAGGTTCGGGCGGCGCCACTACCAGGCGTGTCTTCGTCTCCGAAGGATGAAGGCATAGATGTTATCGCATGGGGGCATCGTACAGACGCTGCCCCCGGCAGATTCTATGTGTTGGGGCAAGTTGCAACGGGGGGAAATTGGCCAGGTAAAAGCGTGGTCGAATATATCCGTCCGTTCCATGAAAACTGGTTCTCGGAGATTCCGCCATCTCCGCCAACCGCAGCTCTTTTCATACCGCACTGCGTGCCCCTTACGGGCGAAGCGACGCTCAAGCAGCAGGTAAGCATTCTTACCCGTCGTTACGGGCAAGTGTACTACCGATATGTCATTCCTAAACTCGCCGACTCGGGTCATGCGCTCGCGTGCAACGACGAGAAATTGTCTATTGAGCGCGCGGATGACATTGAGCATATTAGGACATGGGTTGCAGATACCCTTGATAAGATGAGAGAAAGCGCAGCAGCATGACGGCGAACTTTAAAAGCCCCTTAAGATACCCTGGTGGTAAAGCCTCGCTCACACGAATCATAGAGCAGATTGTTATTGATCACGAGCTTGCAGGCCGTCATCTGTTTGAACCATACGCCGGCAGCGCCGCGATTTCCATCGCTCTTGTCGGAGATGGAGTTTGCCCGTTTGCTTCCATCTCTGAGCTGGACCCTTTGCTTTATTCGTTTTGGAAAACGGTATTTTCCAATCCAAGCAAATTAATTCGCAGAATAAAAAAGACTGAAATTACGTTAAACACTTGGCACAAGCTTCGCCCATTGCTTGAACTTGACGCTCCTGATGAATCTCAGTTGGATACTTTAGCATTTGCGGCGCTTTTCTTTAATAGAACCAATTTCTCAGGCGTAATTCACTCAGGCCCAATCGGTGGGCAGACACAAAGCTCGGACTATTCGATCGACTGCCGGTTCAATAGAGACGAGCTTGTAGAAAGGATTGAGGCATTATCAACGTTGGGCCCAAAATTCGACGTTCAGCATTCTGACGCACTCGAGGTAATCAAGCGGCAACGAAATAAGCGCAGCGTTCTTTTTTATGTCGACCCGCCATATTATCTGCAGGGGAAAAAGCTGTATCGCTACAACTACCGATTAAACGGACATGTGGCACTAGCTGAAGCTTTACATAAAGCCAAATTTCCTTGGCTTTTGAGTTATGATCGCCACGACGTTATCGAAAATCTCTATGAAGATTTTCATAATGTTGATCAGGAATTTAGATATAGCTCCCGAGTTTCAAAGAAGGAAAGTGAACTTCTTATAACAAACGTTGAGTTGGTTCACCCGAATGCAGAGAAACTTAAATTGGTAAGCGCTCTGTAAATAAATTGAAGCGAAATGATGTCCAAGTATGGTAGGCGGGACAAAGAGCGACGCTGAAAATGTCGATCTTGCAAGAACCTTGTGGTATTTAAAACAAACCATTTGCTTGCTAACGACAGAATAGCTTATGGCATACTTCCTGACGCTTTTTTCGCCCGAAACTTATGCAGCATTCACCCGCTCACTGCAGGATGTCTCGGGCTTTCGCTATCGCCAGCGTTCGTTGGCTCAGCGCGTAAAACCCGGAGACAAGTTCGTTTGCTACCTCACGAAACTTTCTCGCTGGGTAGGTCTGCTCGAAGTTACCGACGGTCCCTATGAGGACAAGTCGCCGATTTTTTATCCAGAGGACGACCCCTTCACAGTTAGGTTCAAGGTCAAACCATTGATCTGGCTGGACCCAGAGAGGGCTGTGCCAATTCAAACTACGGATGTGTGGCAAGCATTATCCTTCACAAAGGATCACGACAGCCGGTATTCGCGTTGGACAGGAAAAATTCGCTCCAGTCTAGCTCCTATAGAGGGGGCAGACGGTGACTTTCTTCAGCGTCTACTTGAATCGCAACTTGAAGGAAAACGCAAATTCCCGCTCACGGATGGCGAAAAGGCGGCGCTGGAGACACACACTGTTCGCCGCGCGGATAAGACAGTTGCAGTTACCGTGCCGACCGAAACGCGAGAGAATATTCAGCAGGAGGACGTAGAGACCGTTCCCGATGTTCGTGAGTCTATAAAAATACAAGCGATGCTGGCTGAAATCGGCAGTCAAATGGGATTGAAAATCTGGATTCCCAAGGCTGATCGCGGAGGAGTGTTCAAGGAGTGGAAGGATCCTAATTCGTCTTTGATCGACCGCTTACCTTTGAACTATGATGACGCCACACTAAAGACAATTGAGCAGATCGACGTTCTTTGGCTGCGTGGCCGCTCTATCGTTCGGGCATTTGAGGTTGAACACACGACATCGGTATATTCGGGCCTTTTGCGCATGGCTGACCTTTTAGCGCTTCAGCCAAACATGGATATTAAGCTGCATATAGTCGCGCCAGTTGAAAAGCGCGAGAAAGTTTTTCAGGAAATTCGCCGCCCAGTTTTTTCGCTCCTTGAGCGCGGGCCGTTGTCAGAGTTATGTTCTTACTTGAACTACGACTCTCTGAAAGAATTGGCCGCTCAAAAGCATCTTGCGCATCTATCTGATACCGTACTAGAGGAATACGCCGAAGATGCTGAATAGTCGGCACGTGATCTATTCCTATTGGATTGCGATTGATGACAAACCCAGCACTCGCTAGGTTTGTCATCAATTTTTCGTCACGCCGGCGTAATAACCAACCTCCTCCTCTCCACCATCACTCGGATCCTCCCGTTAATTTCAAACCCCGCTTCCTCCAGCCACCTCCCCGAAAGCCGAATCCAAGGCGCCGGCGGCAAATCCGGAAAAAATTTGACATGATCCGGCGCGAATGTTCTCATCGGCCGTGGGCGTCTTTGTGACGAAATGGTCAAGATACGTTGGGTTACGAGCGCAACTGCTTTATGATTGGCTTCAGCCATGATCAACTCCCTTCGTGAGCTGGTTGTGGTCAGCGGGTCGTGTGGGTGGCAGCCCATGCGTCCCGCGCTTCATCTCCTTTCTCGTTCTCCTTGATGCTCGGCTCTTTCGCATCTTTTTCTACCTTCCAACAAGCCGGTCGTTCAGTAATGCTTTATCAACTTAACGCGTCGTCATCGGCGATTATGTTGTTAGGCATCCGATGCATTTTCTCGCATTGTCGGGGATTGCGCAACAGCGTCGAGCGCTCCATGAACAACAAAACGCGGTACCCATTACATAACCACATCTGAGACAGATTTACCCTGACAGACGTCGCATAAGATCGAGTATGTTGAATCCCGACGGACACGTCGCGCGAGTCAGCCAGAAGGGACGCCGGCGAACTACCAGGTAAGGGTGCGCGACGCCTTATCGGCGCTGGGGAGACGAACCGATCCGGTGTGCTCCCACATGACGCTCCTTACTTCAATGCTCCAGCAACGTGGCTTCTAAAATATGCCTCAGTTTCAGCGTCCGCGAAGCAGACATAACAGCCTTTCATCCCGCGAGAGAGCAGGACGCGATATGTGTTCTTAACCAGCCGTGTAAAGTCGTCCTTCGATTTCTTCACAGTCGTGTCGTGCGACTTTGTTTTATCTCCGACCCACGCGTCCCGAGACGGATCGAAGCGCAGGTCCCGCCCGAAGATGATACCGGCGTAGTCGAACTCAAAACCTTGGGCCGTATACACGCACCCAACTTGGTGAATCCCGTTCGGGTGATACGCCCAAAGTGACGATTTCGGAATGCCAGCAGCAAGCCGCCCCGAATCGGTCTTTGCGTTCCACGGACGGCTGAAGTTTCCGAGCACGACGTCGGCCTGAAGCGTCCCGTCCTTGTTAGGTTTGGACCAAGGCCAACAGAAGCCAGCCGTCAACCGGGCAGTCGCGCCCGCTTGCACCTTATCCTTGATCGCGTTTTCCAACGCTTCCGGAGACTGAAAAATCCGGAAATCGAAAGCGTCGTGATCGTTCCATTCGAAGCGCGGACGGTCATCGATGCCCAACATCGTGTTTATCCAGCGAACAAACGCATCTGAGCCGTTGCAGCGGAACTGTGCCTCGAGTTCGAACTCGTGCACCGTGCACTTGTACTTCTCCGCGTACTCCCGAATATAAGCGACGGAGCCGATCTCGTCGGGGCGTACGATCTGATGGTCGTCGATGAGAAATACCAAAACACGTGCGGCCGCGATCAATTCCTCAAGTTGCTTCAGACCAGATTTCTTGTGCGCCGGCGTGAAGCGGTTGCTGCTCACGTCTCGGATACGATGTGCTTCGTCAGTGACCAGTACGTCGACCGAATCAGCCTGCGCGCCTACGTAACCGTTCGTGTACGTAAACAGCTCCTGACCTCGTGACCCAATGATCTTCCGCAGCGTTTCGGTGAACGCTTGGGAGCCGGTCACATAGTGCGTCGAGTAGTGACTTGATAGCAAACTCGCTACTAGGTTGATCGCCAGCACGGACTTGCCGGTGCCTGGGCCACCCTTGATGATGATGATCTGCTTCTGACGGTCATGCACCCCGCGACGCGCAGCGGTCATCACGGCATCAAATGCCACCTGCTGCTCGTCAAGCAGCGTGTACTCCGGGTTGTTCTTGATCACGGACGCCACATAGTCCATCAGCTTCTTGCTAGGACGATAGCGATTCTCTTCCATGCGACGCAGCACTTCCAGACCGTCGCCACCTCCAACTCGATCCACCAGAAACTTGACGAACTCGTCTATGTCGTCGGCGCTGAACGTCGGGGCCATCTCCAGCAACGCCGAGAATTTAGGCGCCCGGAGCGGATCAGCCGGATGCGAATGGTAGTTGTGTAAATAGGCGCAAGCAGCGACTTCAATCGGAGTCTCGTCCGCGTAGCAAGCCTCGTGATTGTCCCGAAGATAGGACGCGTATCGCGCTACCTGAGCCGAGGGATGCAGTACGTCGCGCATGCAGCCACTGATGAACGTTGAGACTTCGTTGTCCCCCGCCGATTCCTCGCATGTCTGCCATTGCTTCAGCTCGATCGCTACGGCCGTCGGTGTTCCATCTTTCGCGAAGCCGCAAAGCAAGCAGTCGATGCGCTTCGAGTTCGTCGGCAGTTGGAATTCGAGCATGACGCCCTGGTTGGTCAACCCGGCGCGCGAGAAAATGAGCGCGAGCGCGCGCAGAGAGTTTTGCCAGGATTGGAATTCACTCGGTGACGGATTTTTGGCGTATAGCTGGAAGCTGGTACGTAGCTTCTCTGCGATCTGGTTGCGCTCGCAGTCCTCGATGAATGTCTTGCAATGGTTTGCGTACAGTCGCATTGGTCTTTGATTTTCGTTTTAGTTTTGATTTGATTCTTAGTCTTGGTAGTCGGAGTACTTGCGTGAATCTCCCCGGACTTTTTCGGCGGGATATTTCGCTTGATTGATATCCATTTTTTCTAAGCAGGTTTGATAGAGGTCGACATCAAGCTTGTCTGCCAGGCGAACGAGGTAGAGCAATACATCGGCCATTTCGTGACGAATGGCGGTTTGTTTGCCTTCGTCCAGTTCGCTCTTGTCTCCGGTGGTCAGCCACTGAAATGGCTCCAGTAGTTCGCTGGCCTCGACGCTTAGAGCTGTCGCCAGATTCTTCGGCGTGTGAAATTTGTCCCAGTCACGTTCATCCGCAAACTGACGAACGAGGTCGCGCAAGCTAGCAAGGTCACTTTGCATCTCAAAATCTCTTCGGGTGATGGCTCCCCCAGACGGCTGGGGATAACTAGTTGGATTGGTCTTGTGGCATGAGATAGGGCACCAGAAGCGTTCCAACTCAAATGGGCCGCAGCGTCCTTATCTCGATAAAAGGTGATGATATAAGACCGGGCGGTTTGATGCGTGCGTAATTTAGCTGGCTACGCTGGCGCGAGGCCTCGCGTCGCAGATGATACAAAGCGCGGGCGTGCTGCGTTGGCCCAAGGAAGTCGGCGGGTTGTAGTTTCGCAGGGGGCGCCGAATACCTCAATGCGTCTCACTCATTGGTACCTACAGGCATCGCATGAGATTGAGCATGCCGAAGCTCGACCGACGCCCCGCATCACACAACTTTCCACCCAAAGCTGACCGAGCAAAGCCCCACTGAAACCCGTCAACAATGCCCAATGCATATCGGGGCGTCTATATAAGGCGTGTTTAACATTCTTCAATAATTCGATTTGCCTCATCCCATAAATGTTTTGTAAAATCGCGAGATTGTGCAGGACGCGTTAAAAGCAAACTAAAAGAAGAGGCGCCATGGGTTCGCATCACATAATCGGTAGCGTCGATAGCGAGCCAAGTACAGAACCTCAAGACAAATGCATCAACCGGATAAATCAATCGTTTAAATCCCAGCAGCAAATCCGCCAATAACGCAAAAATAGACTCAAAACAGAAAATCGCTAGAACCCGAGAGCAGAACAAACCATAGCAACCCACGCGATACCCAAGGAGACCACCGTGAATTCCGCCGACCCGTTGCGCACCTTTGCTTCCCCGTCCTTGACGCATGTCAGTCGCGCCTTCCGCCTGCACTGGGGCTCAGCCTTGAGCAAGTGCTGATCGCGTGCATCGCATCGCCAACAGCGAGGGTCTGTGCTCAGGCATTGTGGGTCACTTGACGTGCCTGTCGACGCGCGTGGGATGGCTACAAAGCGAGACGGCGGTACGGTCCGTAGCCGATAAGTGACTGATTCGTCTGTAGAATAAGATTAAGAAATGCGCGGCAGTTGCTCCGCGAATATGCAGAAAAAGAAAGAGGTGTGCGATGGGCAGTACCGAAGACATTTTTAGGGCTGTGACCGGTGGTCTGGTGCAGCAAGACCGGCTGCTCAAACTCGACACGCCGCTTGGGCAGAATATGCTGCTACCGCAGCGCGTCGTTGGGCGCTCCCGCATCGGCCGCCACTTTGAATTCACGCTTGATGTCGTCTCCACCGGCGGCGACATCGAGTTGAAAAAGCTGATAGCCCAGCCGGTCACGCTGTGGGTTCAGCAGACCGATAAATCCTATCTGCCGCACAACGGTTACGTGCATACGGCACGTCGCCTCGGTTCCGATAGCGGCCTGACGAGTTACCAAGTTGGGTTTGCGTCGTGGATGCACTTCCTCAAGTTCCGCCGCGACCAACGCATCTGGCAAGACAAAGCAGCCGACGAGATCCTCACAGACGTATTTAATGCGCATCCGCAGGCGAAAGGGATGTTCCAGTTCGTGCTGTCGAATCCGCTTCCGGCCAGATCCTACTGCACGCAGTATGAGGACGACTGGACGTTCGCACATCGACTGATGGAGTCAGAGGGCATCTACGGTTTCTGGAAGCAGAGCGATGACGGTAAATCCCACACGCTGGTAGTCACGGATCGCCTCGAGTCGTTCGTGCCGCTGGTTCCTCAGACCGTCAACTTTTACCGTGCCGGCGCCAGCAGCGAAACGGACGGGCTAGTGCAATGGTCCGGAACGCGGACCCTGCAAAGCGCAACGCTGACAACCCGCACATTCGACTACAAGAGCCCGTCCTCGCCCTTCAATCCGAAGGGCACAGCAACGCCGACGATGCCGAATCAAGGGGCATTGCCCGAGCAATCGGAAGTGTACGAATACACCGGCGCCTACACTTACCGGGAGCAGGACCGGGGCGACCATCTGTCGAAGATCCGCATGGAGGAGTGGGAATCGCGAGCGAAGCGATTCCACGGTACCGGTGCTGTCCGTGGAATCGATGCGGGCCGTTGGTTCGAATTGGCCGATCATCCGGAGCACAACCGCGATGCCGCCGAGCAGCGGCAGTTTGCGGTCATCGACGTGGTTTGGCTTATCGAAAACAATCTGCCGACTTCGAACCAGGGACCGAATTTCCCGCATAGCCTGAAAAGCCGATTGTCAGATGCGCGAGATGGCCACGCAGGAAGCGCGGTTTTCAACGTGTCGCATTCAGACGGCTCCGAAGGCTTCTTCCTCGTGGAGATCGAAGCGCAGCGAAAGACCGTTCCCTATCGCAGCCCCTTCGAACATCGGAAGCCGGAGGTACATCTTCAAACGGCGATCGTTGTAGGGCCGAAGGGTGAGGAAATCTACACCGACGAACTGGCGCGCGTGAAGATCCAATTCCACTGGGACAGGCTTGGGCAGCAAGATCAGCGGAGTTCTTGCTGGGTGCGCGTGGGACAGCCATGGTCCAGCGGCGGGTTTGGTGGCATGCAGCTTCCGCGTGTTGGTGACGAGGTCATGGTGTCGTTTATCGACGGCGATCTGGATCGACCGATTGTCACCGGGCGGGTAGGGAACGGCACCAAGCGGGCGCAATGGAACTTGCCGGCTCAGCAGGCACTATCGGGTTTCGTCAGCAAGGAAATCGGCGGTCAGCAGAACAACGTCTGGCTCAAGGATGACACGCCGGGCCAAGTGCAGACACAGTTGCGCAGCGATCACCTTGAAAGCGGCCTGCACATGGGTTATCTCACCCGCGTAACGGAACCTGCAGGCCGAGGGGATAAGCGTGGCGAAGGCGTGGAGTTGCGTACGGATGGACACGCCGCTGTACGCGGTGCCCAAGGTCTATTGCTATCGACGCACGGACGCGCTGGCGGCAGTGGCGACGCGTTCAACGTGGACGAAGTCAATCAGCAACTTGCGGCGGCTCAAGATACGGCTAGCAACCTGGCACAGACTGCTCAGTCGGCAGGTGCCCAAGACGGTGAGCAAAAAGCCGTTGCGACCGCGCTGAAAGCTCAGGCGAAAGCGATTCAGGGTGGCGGCGCGCTGAAACAGTTTACACAGCCACATCTCGTGCTTGCGAGCCCAGCGGGCGTCGCTGCCAGTACGCCTGAGCAGATTCATGTGAGTAGTGGGCGGACGACCGCGCTGACCGCTGGCGAGCATGTTTCGATCAGTACGGGCGGTGGTCTCTTTGCCAGCATGCGCAATGCGTTGCGTCTCTTCGTCTATCAAGCGGGGATGCGACTTGTCGCTGCAGGAGGCGATATTGACCTCAAGGCGCTGAAGGACAACATCAATCTGCTTGCCAAGCTGAACGTTACTGTGACAGCGAACAAGATCACCATCAGTGCGCAAGAGGAAGTAGAGATCAGCGGCGGCGGCAGCTATACGCGCTGGAATTCCGGACAGATCCAAAGTGGAACGTCCGGTGGATTCTTGGTGCACTCCGCTAGTCGAGCGTTCTCGGGCCCGGATAACGTCAAAACACCGTCGTTGCCCATGTCGCCTCCGTCATCAGAGGACTTGCATTTCGCTTTAGGCGCGTTGCCGGGCGAAGCACACCAGTTTGTGAGCGAACCTTATGAGCTCTACAAGGGCGGCGCGAAGATTGGCGAAGGCGTTACGGACGAATTTGGGCGCGTCGTCGTAAAGAACCATCAACCCGGTACTCCTGATTATCAGGTCAAGCTAGTCAATGGCGGTCATTTCGATCTGAAAGTACGGGACGCGCTGAACGAAGACATTGAACACGCTGATCAACGGACCAACCGGGGCGAACGGCTGGCTTGAGGCCTTCGGCGATACACCCTAGGATCATAAGGAAAGACACGTGGCTGCTCATCCACTCCCAACTCAAAACCCTGTTGACGTTGCTATTGACGAAGCCGGCAGAACTGCCAACGGTTCCGTGCAATGGCTTCTGGAAACCGAGAGCGACGAGATCAAACCGACCGTCGGTAACAAACTTCATTTCATGATCTGCGGCGAAGACGGGTTCGCATCTATAGCTCAGGACCTCTTGGCTGCCAGATCAACTGTCGATATCGTCTGTTGGGGATTCGATCCAGGCATGGAACTCGTGCGAAGCGCAGGCGCGGCATGCTGGGTTGGTGATCCGCACGTCGATACAAAATTCAAGTCGGGCACATGGCCACGCGGGGTCGTCTACGGTGCGTTACTGGATGAAATCACTACCCGAAAAGAGAGCCCTGTCACGGTGCGACTGCTGCTGTGGTATGACCCAGAAGGTTCGCTAAAGCAGAACAACATGCCGGGATTCTCCGACGTACCTGTTTCGAATTGGCATCCGATCGACAAAAATTTTGTGCAAGCGGGACAACCCTACGCGAACGACGCTCGGGTTCAATACTGCATTAACTGGTGGAAACACAATTTACCTAACGGCAAGAGCGGTGCTGGCAAGAATCCGCGTCTGCAGATCGTCCTGCGCAGTATTGCGCAAGCGGACGTTAAGGCATTGATGGCAGCTGCCCCCGCTGAGGAAGATGCCCCCAGCACACATAAAGAGGGAATGGAGGGTCTTGGCGGAATCAACGAGAAAAACCTCCTCGAAAAATATCCGACTCATCACCAGAAACCAGTCCTGATTGATTACGCCTATCAGGATGGCAGCAAGGCTGTTGGCTATGTGATGGGCCTGAACTCAGTGACCGACTTCTGGGACAGAACGGCGCACGAGATCGACGATCCACTGCGAGAAGAGTGGAAAGACGACTATGTCACGGCCGAGCTCAAACATGAACAGGAGACGCAGGATCCGAAGGGGCCTCTTGGCAAAGCGACATATAAGCGTACGAAGCCTTACCAGGACTATGCATGCCGAGTGGTTGGCCCCGCGTTGAAAAGACTGCACCAGAATTTCGAGCGAGGCTGGAATGTGTTCGCTCCCGCCGCCCTGCAGACAAAAGAGCTGACTGGACTACCGTCAAAAATACCCACTCAGTGGGGTCATCCGGCACACAAGGTGCAGATTGTGCGTACCCAGCCGCATGAGGGTGAGAAAACGATCAAGAAACTGTATTTTCAGGCGAGCAGTTTCGGGCGCAACTATATCTACCTCGAGAATCAATACTTCTTTTATCCGGAATTCGCGCGGCATATCAAGGCGGAACGGAAGAAGTTTCATGACGCATGGGCCAAACTATCCAACAAGCCGCAGAAGGATGCACCGATGTTGCATCTCTTCATCGTCACACCGCACCCTGAAGATCCCGGGATGATTCCGCGCACCTACGATACGCTGGCCGAACTAGGTCACGGCGATGCAATGTCGGGACAGGGTGACCTGGTCAAAAAGAAGAAGGTCGATCGCACTTACACAGACGCGCAAGGCAACAACACATTCCATCCTGAGAGTCTCCAGGAGTTACAGGATACGATCGGACTAAAAGTCAGCGTTGCGAGACTGCGCACCAGCGGAACGACTTCCAACAATCAGATGGCTTATCGGGAAATATATATCCACTCAAAGCTGATGTTGATCGACGATGTTTTCGTCACGCTGGGAAGCGCGAACATCAATCAGCGGAGCATGAGCGTCGATAGTGAAATCAATATTGCGGCCACCGGGCAACTGTGGGCCGCAGATCTTCGTCAAAGGGTCTTCAGTCTGCTTTCGGCCGGGAAGGTCAGTGGCACAGGCGAGCGGGATAAGATGCCGGACACGTTTAATGCTTGGAACGATTTGATGGACACCAACAATGATCTTCGCCAGAACGGTGAATCTATGATTGGTTTTTTGTTACCGTTTATTGATCGCCGGGCGAAGACGGTGTTGCATGCGTCGATTGAAACCCCATCGTCGGCTAGTATTCCCAACGTTGCCTGAGAGGAGCCGCTTCAATGCCGTTAGTAAAGGTTTGCCGATTCCTCATCATTGCGCTCTGCCTGCTTGCCGCGAATGCGCACGCAGGTCTGCTGACTTCCATGACCACCAAGCCGACCGCTGCCATGTCTGATTTGCCCCGTTTTGAAAAGCTGCCCTTGTTCAATCCGCATCGGGAGAGCTTCACTTGCCTTTACCAGGATCAACATGTGCCGCCGATCGACCCGCAGGCCGAAATGTGGTTTCAACAAGCGCTCGCACTCGACAATCCAGACATTTACTACGAAAAACGCGACTACTCCAAGATCTACGAGCTCTACGTCCGGGCCGCTGAGCGCAATCATTGGAAGGCGATGCTCAACCTCGCTACGCTGATTCTGGGCGACTCCCCAGGCGTACCTGAGCATGACCCTGAGGCTGCAATCCGGTGGGTTGAGAAGGCCATGCAATTGGGTGTACCGGATGCATACGACATGATGGGTGTCTACCATCAAAACAAGATGGTGAAGGGTGGTGATGCTACGACTGCCTTCGCATTTTTCCAGAGGGCAGCCGATATGGGGAGCCCATCTGCAATGACATTTCTCGGAGAGAAACTCGCGGGAACATATGATGACCCGGAAGGGGAATTTTGGGGCAACCTTCCGGTGGCTACCCAGATGCTCGAATGTGCAGTAGCTCAGGGTTATGGCCCTGCAGCATACAAACTTGGGTTCATCTATAAGCGCTCGAATACAGCGGAAGCCAAGTCCCGTGCGCTTCGCGTACTGAACGAAGGAGTAAAGCTTGGTTGTGCAAAATGCGCAAACAAATTGTCCGTCGAATTCAACGGTATGTACCTCACCAGCGGTACAGGCCTCACGTCTACGATCGATAAGGCTAGAGCAGAGCGTTATGGAAAAATCGGAGCTGCGCTTGAACACTATCAAGGTCGCCTTAAGCTACCCAACCTCGACAAGGTTTTGCCTCTGCCACCAGCGCCGCTTCCAAAGTGGGATGGGAAAGAGCAAACGCTAATAGATGCCGCAAAGGCGGTGAGCCCGCCTCCCAAGCCGCAAACGGGGGCAGCATTGCAGGGCCGTGAATTCGTTCCGCAAGGACATGCCGTCTTGCCGCTCGAACAAAGCTCGCTGTCAGTGCTGGGTAACCAGTCGGTCCCACGTAGCGGCTATTGGATCGCACTCTATGGCCCACTGTCGGCGCCAAAAAGCCAGTTAATGCCTGCACGCGGGGCTCGCTCCGAGCGCTACGAGGCCGGCGAGCGCTTCGAGCCAGTGTCTTTCGACTGGCTGGCTGCTGACCAGGTCCAATGGCACTATCTCGGCGAGGCTTACGCGTTACCTCCACAGCGTGAGGATTTCCTGAGGCATATGGTCGAGACAGGATCGTTGCGAGAGGTCCCGGAGCAGAACAGGCCGCTTCGATGTGAAGGCTCCGAGCACTGTGCGAAGACTGGCGTCTGGGAAGCGCGCGTTGCGTCGGATCACCCGCTCGCGTCTCTGTACAACCGTTGGGATCGGCAGGCGTTCGTAGAGGAGGGCCGTGCATTTCCGCATCCAAGTGAACGATTCATCGATATTGGTCCCGAGGATGTGCACTGGACATACCTTGGCAGTCCGAATGTGGAGACCGGGACACCAGGACGACGAGAAATCACCTTGTAACTCTGGTAACGGCTAAGGGACGATGCTCGCATGATCGAGATCGCTTACAAGCAGCTTGGCTTCAAAAAGGGAATGCTGATCGGGTTGGCGGTGTCCTCACTCTGCCTTGTTTTCTTGGGTGTGTGCTTCAGTACCTGGGGCGGGAAGACACGGAAAATGCTGGGTTTCTTTACCATTTAGCTAATGATCACGTCGTCGCTTTGAGGGTGATTCTCTTAGCACTTTTCGTGGGGCTGCCCTTGGCGGTCCTTGCGAGGCACAGGCGGATCAAATGTCTGGGGTCCTGCGGCTAAGGTTTGTTAGTTTGTTAATCGGTGGATCGCTCGCAACCCGATGTCCAGCTTCAACCGAGCTAGCAATTTTTTTCTGGGGCAATCAGATGGTCAAGCAGGTCATTGTTGTGGGCGACACCCTGGCGCCGCACGGTGGCACCGTGATTAGCGGGTCGACTGCCGATACCGTGGAAGGCAAGCCGATCGCCCGCAGAAACGATCTGGTCGAGTGCAAAGAACATGGTCAGCAAGCGATCAGCGAAGGAGACGGGTCCTGCGTGCTTGACGGCGAGCCAGTAGCCCTGCACGGCCACCATGCTGCGTGCGGTTGTACGCTCGTGAGTCGTGGCGCCACGCTGTCGCTAGGGTAGTTCAGTTCTTGAAGTCGACCAACGTTATCTGCAAACTCGAGAAAATGCTGATTGCAGGCGAAGCCTGCCTACGACGCCCGTCAGATAAGACTGCTTATGCAGGGCACCCTCTTCAAACTCGGGCGACCGACGGATATCCACCAACCTGTTGCGCGCCTTTGCCTTCCCGTCACTAACGCAAGCCAATCGCGCCTTCCGCCTGCACTGAGGCCCAGCTCAGTCGAGCACTTGGGCAAGTGCTGATCGCGCATCGCATCGACATCAACGAGGGCCTGTGCTCAGGCATTGTGTGTCACGTGACGTGCCTGTCGACACGCGCGCTGGCCCGTCGGACGGGTTGCTGGCGACCTACCAGTTGACGCATGCGCGATGCGTTAACGGTGCTGCAGGGGCGAACCGAGTCACTTCACCTGAGTTGAGTGGAACCAAGCCAACCATCTAGGCTTCGGAAGGATTCCGCAGGTGTCGGATACCGTCTTCGCGTGCTAAACCCGTTTCACCAGTCAATCAGCAAACATTTCTTCCGTCAGTTTCACCGGCTCGCCGTTGACGGAAAACTTATACTGAATGACATTCTTGTCCTGCGACGGTTGTGTGGAAAAAGAGATATCTCCATTGCTAGTCGAAAATCTCTTGTCGATCTTCTCGCCGGCGATTTTTCCCGAAGCGATAGCGGCGGAATACGGCGACAGAGCAGGGGGCATGTTTAAGTCTTTCAGCAACTCACGCATCCCCGAATTCTGCCCGGACGGATCAACAAGACTCGCTTCGTAGATGTATTTCCAGCCGGTGATCTTCTTGAGGTGATCTGCAATGTCGCTATCCCACTGATATTTTTTCAGCAATTCCGCCAGTGTGATGAATGAATTCTTGCTGACCTTCACGCAACAAAGCACACTATTCTTTGTGCCCGCGTCCACCAGCCCACTGAACACCATATCGTCGGCAACCTTCCGATCGACGAAAACAATATTGTGGCGCACTGCATTTGGTCCACCCTGAATGCCGGCAACAGGAAGTTGCTCCCACACGCCAACGATCGGGGTTTGTTGGGCATTCGCAAAATTGCAGATCAAAGCGACAAAAACCGATACTGCGATCCTTCTCATCATTTTCCTTGGTAATAACCGGTGTCAGATCAATGCATGTTTTCGTCGGGATGATAAGTCACCTCCTTAGCCATCGCCAGCGTGCTTAAGAGGCAGCGAATGACACTCATCCCAGAACGCGCAGAGAGGAAGGAGATTTTTCCAGCCCACTTGTCAGGCGGTAATATTTTCAACCAGTCTCGAGTGGACCGGAGAAATCTTCGCCTCCCCAATAAACTCAATATTCTGCCGGACTTAATTCGACACCTTTCGTCTGAAGAGCCGTTAAAATCGTGCAACAGCGATTTAGCCAGAATAAGAGAGGGGCCGCCGTGTCAAATCGTGGTCCAGCTTCCAAGGCCACTCAGTGACTACGGTGTCTGCTGGCCCAGGATCGACATGCACACGGCAAAAATCCGTCAATAACGACGGTGGGCCAGAAGCCCAAACATCGCCACCGGGGAACTGCACCACATGAGTCTGGAAGATCTGCGGTCCTACTACGAGCGGGAGCTGACCTACCTGCGCCAGTACGCGCGTGAATTCGCCGCGCGCTATCCGAAGATAGCCAGCAGACTGTCGCTCACCGCCGGCATGGATAGCGGCAGTGTGGACCCGCACGTCGAACGTCTGCTCGAGTCGTTTGCGTTGATGACGGCACGTACGGCCCAAAGCATCGACGACGACTACCCGCAATTCACCGAGGCGTTGTTCGAGACGCTGTATCCGCACTACCTGCGCCCGTTTCCCTCGTGCTCCATCGCTCACTTCGAGGTGGATAGCAGCAGGGCCGCGCAGATGTCGGCAGCCGTCGTCGTGCCGCGTGGCACGCAGTTGTATAGCCGGCCGGTGCATGGAACCAAAATACTGTTCCGGACGGCCTATGACATCACGCTTTCACCGTTGCAACTGACGGCGGCGCGGTTTCACACCATCGCCGAAGCGCCCAGAACATTTCGCTTACCCGCCGGGACGAGCGCGCAAATTTCGCTGACGTTCGCGATTCAATCGGGACATGTGTCGGTCGCCGAGTTGAAGCTGGATTCGATTCGACTCTATACCCGAGGCGATCCTCTCTTTACCGCGATGCTTCGCGACGCGCTGTCGATGAGAGCGCTGCGTGCTTACGTCGAACCAGCACATAGTGGCCGGTGGATCGAGCTGGATCGCATGCCTTTTACCGTGGCCGGGATGGATCGCGCTGATGGCCTCATTCCGTACCCTGAGTCGGCGGATCCGGCGTACCTAATGCTGACGGAGTTCTTCGCCTACCCGGAAAAGTTTGGCTTCTTCGATTGCGATCTGCGTCAGGCAGGCCGATTGGGCGGCAGGCAGTTCACCTTGCATGTCGTGTTGAAGGATATGCCGGCCGAGTCCGCTGCCGCGCAAGCACTGGCGGGACTCAACGCGAGCCACGTGCTGCTCGGCTGCGCGCCGGTCGTCAATCTGTTCGAGACCAAGGGAAAACTCGGCGCGCGGCTGAGCGCTTCATCGACTGCCGAGGCGTATCCACTGGAGGTGGACCAACAGAACCCCCATGCGTACGAGGTCTATTCGGTCGATTCGGTGGCGCAGGTGAAGGAGTCGCCGCAAGGCAATCAGACCACGACGTTCGATGCGCTTTACTCGTTGCGGCATAACCGGCACGCCAATGCCGACGGACTCTATTGGCAGACCCATCGTGATCGCCTGGTGGCGCTGAGCAGCCCGGGCGAGGAAGTCGCGTTGAATTTCGTGAATGGCAGCCTGGAACACAAGCCGCCGCCGGCGCCACTGGATCTGAAACTCACCTGCAGCAATCACGATCTGCCGGAACGGCTGGGCTACGGTTCGCCGACGGGGGATCTGATGATGGAGGGCGGCAGTCTCGCGCGGCGGATTGCGTTGCTGCACAGGCCGACCAAGCCGCTGCGCTTCAGCCATGAGCGTGGCGCGCTGTGGCGGCTGATTTCGCAGCTGTCGCTCAACCCCGTGTCGTTGGCGGGCGGTGTGGGTCCCGTTCGGGACATGCTCGCGCTACACGATCTGCAAGGTTCGGCCAATTCGGCCCGGCAGATCGACGGCGTGGTGAACCTGGTGCGGAAGGCAGTGACGGCATGGGTGCCCGACCAGCCATTTGCCGGCATTGTTCGGGGTATTGAGATTCATCTCACCGTCGACGAAGACGCGTTCGCCGGCACGGGTGTTCATACCTTTGCGCAGGTAATGGACCGGTTGCTTCGTCTTCACGTGACAACAAGCAGCTTCACTCAACTGATTGTGCTATCCAGCCGGACTGGCGACGAGCTGCTGAGATGTCCGCGCTGTCCTGGCAGAGGATTCCTGATTTGATCGTGTCCACTTCAAATCATCGATGGCGCCAGGACATGAGGAAGGCGGCTTGCCGTCACGCAGACGGCGGACTGCTCACTAAATCAGGCGACGACGGACGGCTCACGAGGAGTGCGCCACGCACCAGCGGATCGCTGATCGAAACGGCAAACGTCGGTTGCTGAGCCTCGATACTATGAGCGCCGGCCACCGCGATCGTGCCCAGCGCCAATACCGCGCCGCTGTCGCCATTCGCGAAACCCAGGTGCTGGCAACGAAGCCTGATGTCCGAATCGGGCCACGCCTGCTGGGCGGCGTCGGTAATTTCCGCGCGGCGGCTGCTGCGTTGGTCAGCGTCGCTCACCAGCGCGCAGCCGGTCATCGCCAATTCGGCGTTCTCGGTTTGGCCGAGCGCCTTCTGAAGCAGCCCCATTACGGTATCGCCCTGTTGCTGCTCCGGTTGGTCGACCGACGTGGGGCGCTCGGCGAAGACAAGCCGATGAACTTGCGCCGCATCCGATGTGCCGGCTGCCATGGGTTGAGCCAGTAACAGTGCACATGCTCCTTCGCCGAGCACGTGGCCGTTGGGGCGATTGTGCGCAAAGAGTTGACCGGCGCCGTCGAGTGCGTTCACCGTCTGCTGGCTTAACGACGAATCGCAAGCCAGCACGATATGGCGGACCGCCGAGCGTTGCTGATGAAGCTCAAGGTTCAACGCATCAAGCGCAGTGAGCGCCTCGACAGGGTGCGCGGTGAAGATTACCTTTGCCGGTTCCACGCCAGGCCGCCAGTGACCGCGCTCGAGGTGCAGGTCGAGCCATGCCGCGAGCGTCGATGCGTCGGCGCGCCAGCGCTCAGGCAGCAGAAGGTGCAGTTTGAACGGCGGCGGCGCGGCATGACGCGTGTCGTTCGGCGGCGTGACCGGCGTGGTCGCATGACGCTGCATCAACTCGTCGATCGTTTCGGCTGCCAGCAACATCGCGCGGCGCTGTTCGTCGTTCCAGCTCGCGGCCACCTCGAGCGTCAGCAGGCCGTCGTCGAGATCGTCGCCCCAGATCGACGCAGCCGAACCGGCGAACACCTTCGCCCCGTCAAGCCGCTGCAGCGTCGGGTGCAGGCCGACGACCTTGCCTTCGCGGGCAAGCGCGAGAACTTCCTCGGCATTCATTCCAGCCGGCAGCCGCATGCTCGCGTCGAGCAGGGCCATCGTCCACGTCAACGAGGGATCGTTGCCGGGCACCTCGGCAGGGGCTTCGACGGTCCGCGGTTCGGGCGATGGGGCCGGACGATGCGCCGGCGCGAAACCCTTGCGGATTCCAGCAATACCAGCGAGAAGCAGAAGCGGCACGCCGACACCGTTCAGTATCAGTTCTTTAACGCTCGGCACGTGGTAGGTCGCTTTCCAGTACAGCACCGTCACGAGCCAGACCGAGATGAAAGCGGCCGCCACCCAGATCGCCTTGCGAACCGGCGACCGCCCGCTGACGCCGCTCGCCGGCGAGTCATTCCCTGTGCTCATTCGCTGCCTGTACTCGTCTGACTTGCAATCAGTACAGCACCGCACTTTGTTTTATGGCCGTCACGGGCGACGGCCTGACTTTCGATAATCGCCGAGTCGTCGCCTTCGTCGATGTGATTGGAACCGTGAATCGGGCAGCTCACCGTGTCGTTGCGACGCGCAATCCCCTTGCCGTCGATTTTAGCGATGGTCGAAGCACTGGTAACCGTGCCGCCATGGCTGTGCCTATCTCCAAGAACAATAAATGGACGTGTCATATAGGTGGCCTCCTGCTATTTTAAATATGCCGTTCAGATTGTTCGGTAATTAATTCCAGGTGACCCGGTAATCAATGCCGAATGGCTGTCCGCACTAATGGATAAAACATGCGCGGTGCGAACCGGATTAATAGCGGCAATCGAATCGGGGCAACGTGTTATGGCATCTGAAGTATTCATTCTTCAGTTGACTTGCGCTAGCGTGAGAGTGATATTCTAAGACAAATATCTGCTGGAAATGGGGTTCCATGGTTTAACATTGTCGATTTGACATTTTTGTGTCGCGCGCAAATCAGATTGCGCTTGGCTCTGCAGGATTCCGTAGTCGAAATTGCAAGAGGGCACGCCTTAGGGAATGTGAAATCCCGTTTTTTGCGTTGCAGTGTTTCTAATTAAAAAGAATGCGTAACCAGAGAGTGGGACCAGGATGGACGTAACCTCGCAACTGACATCTCTATTCAGCGCCTTAAATCGTCTCTATACCCTCGACGGCCCCGGTTCACTCTCATCTTTGCAGATTGAGCGCTGGAGCGGTCGTGAAGCGCTTTCCGGAATTTATCGCTGGGATGTTTACGCGCTGGCAACCGACCCGGGGCTGGATCTCGACGCGATGCTGGGCCAGCGCGTCACCGTCAAGACCGCGCTGGCGGATGGTTCCACCGCGACGCGCAGCGGCCTCGTGGCTGAAGCCGGATGTATCGGCTACGACGGCAGTGTTGCCCGCTATCACTTGCAACTGGTGCCTTGGCTGGAAGCGTTAGCGCACGGCCGCGATCAACGCACGTTCGTGAATCGGACTGTGGCGGAAGTGCTCGACACCGTATTCGCGGACTATCAGAGTACGGCCCGCTGGCGCTTCACCACCGACGCCAATCAGCGCATCGAGGCCCTCGGCCCCTGCGACTATCGGATCCAATACCGAACCTATACGCATCTCGACTTCGTTCGCCATGTGCTCGCGGAAGCTGGTCTCGGTTTCTGTTTTGTCGAAGATGCGGACGCGCCCGCGGGGCATACGCTGCTTATCTTCGACGACAGTACGCAGCTCCCGGAGGACGAGACCTCCGCGCGCCTCGGCGGCCTGCCGCTCCGTCTGAATGGCATGACGGCCGGCACGGGCGACGTGATTCTCGGCATGGGGCAGGCCATCTCGCTGACAGCCGACCGGCTTACGCTGATCAGCAGCGACTATCGTAGCAATCAGTCCATGACGGCCGCCGCGAGTCTCGGCAATCCTGCCGGCTTTCGCGAGCTGTACGACGACGTTGGACCCGAAGCGTTCAATACGCTGCGCGCAGCCGAGGACACGGCGCGCCGGCAGGCGGATGCGATCGTGTCCTCGGCACGCTATTGGATCGGCTGCAGCACCTTGCACACGGCCCGGGCCGGGCGGGCGCTTCGCGTCGCGAACGCACCGTGGCGCCAGGTGAGCGGCGCGGCGCAGGCGCCGGATAGCTTTCTCGTCACGGAAGTGATGCATGTCGGTGTTAACAATTTGCCTCAAACAGCCATGCAGACGCTTGAGCAAACGCTCGGCGTGTTGCCATCGGAAGATCTGGATCCGCGGGTGTTGAAAGAGGCGAACGCCGGAGGCTATGGCAACAGTTTCAACGCGGTACCGCGCCAGCAAGTCTGGCGGCCCACCCTTGAAGACGGGACGGGTCAGCGGCTGAATCCAGTGCCGACGGCGCTTGGCGCGCAGACCGCAATCGTGGTCGGCCCGCAGGGCGAGTCGCAGCCGGGAGCTGCCGGTCCGGTCCATACGGATGCACAAGGCCGGTTGAAATTGCGCTATCACTGGCAGGCAGATAACGATACCGGAACGTTTGCGACGCGCGCCATGCAGCGTCTGGCTGCCGACGGTCATGGCTTGCAGCAGACCCAGCGGATCGGTCATGAAGTGCTGGTGCAGTTCGCGAACGGCCTCATCCATCGGCCTGTGATCCTCGGCGGTCTGTTCAACGGTCAGGGCGAAGGCGGCGAATCACCCACCCCGGGCGGCGAGGCGGGCCAGCAACTCGACGAATCGGTCTACGCGCAGGCAGCGGATCACGCGGCGAGCGCGCAGGGCAACCAGGTCGGCGGCTACAGCCCGGCATGGCACGGCGCCGGCGCGGGGACTCAACGGCATAACCATGCAGGCGCGCTATCCGGCTTCAAGAGTCAGGGGTTCGACGGTCAGGGGCACAACCAGCTGGTAACGGACGACAGTGACGGCATGGGCCGTGTGCAGATGGCGACGACCCACGCGGCGACTCAGCTCAATCTCGGTCATCTGCGTCATCAGGCGGACAATTATCTCGGCAGTTTTCGCGGCCAGGGCGTCGAAGTGCGCTCCGACGCCTATGGGGCCGTGCGCGCGACGCGCGGGATGCTGATATCCAGCTACGCACCGATTCAGGGGCAACCCGCCGGCGATGTCTCCGCGCTGAAGTCGTTGCTCGCACAACAGGTCGTGCTGGCGCGCACCTTCGATCAGGCAGCCGACACGCACCGTACCTTACCGCTCGCCGCCCAGCGCGGCGTACAGAAGGCCGGCCAATCTTCGCTCAACGCTCAGGCCGCGCCGCTCGACGCGCTGTCGCGCAGCCTTGCGACCACCGTGAGCGCCAATGGGTTCGACCAGGCAGCAGCGGACGCATCGAACCGGTCCACCGACAAAGCGCTGCCGCACACCGGCGACGCCTTGCTCGGCATCGCCGCGCAAGGTGGCCAGGGACTGCTCGCGGGACAGGCGCTGCAGTGGGCGGCGGGCGAGACCTTGACGGTTGGCAGCGGCGGCGACTCCAATGTGGCGGTCAACCAGTCGCTGCGCGTTCATAGCGGTCAAGGCATCAGTTGGCTCGCCGGGGCGAATGGGACGGGCGCTGCGAGCGAGACTGGGCTCAGTGTTATTTCGGGTAAAGACAACCTGGATTTGCAGGCACAGCACGGTGCGATGGCATTGCGCGCGAAGAACGATCTGACGGTGGCTTCGGCGAAAAGCGATCTCGAACTGGCTGCCGGGCAGGGATTGCGCCTCGCGGTGAGTGGCGGTGCGTCGCTGCTGATCGAGGGCGGCAATGTGACTTTCGAGTGCCCCGGCAATCTGACGATCCATGCTGCCGCCCATCAGTTCCAGGGGCCGACCGATCTGGACAAAGCCAAGGGTTCCTGGGGCGATCAGGGGCTCTTCAACGAGTATTACTGGTTGCGTGACACGCAGACGGGCAGCGCGGTGAAGAACCTGCCTTATCGTCTGGTCGGCGAGAGTGGCGACACGCTCGAAGCGCGCAGCAGCGCCGGCGACGGACGCACGGCGACCTATTCGACCAAGGCCGCGACGAAACCGATTCGGGTCGAATACACGGGCAACGAGGACATCGATCATGGCTGGAGCTGAGGCAGTCGCCGCCCCGAAGGTCCTGACGCAGACCGACAGTACGCCGATGGATCAGCAGGACGGGCATCCGGTGCCCGTGCCGTTGGTCAAGCTCGTCCGGTACGCCATCAATATTCGCTCGTTTCATCCGAACAAGCACTTTGAGCCGCTGGGCTTTCGCTTCCATGGCGACACGCGCGGGTTTTCGCTGGGGGAGAGCTTCCATCCGAGCTATTCGGGGCGTCCGACCGGCAACGTCACGTCGCGCGTATGGCAGATCTACAAGAGCGATCTGTCGGTAGCCAACAAGCAGAAATTCCAGGAGGTGCTGGACTCGACGCAGTATGCGGCCTCCAATACCTCGTCGGGCCCCTGGTGGGCCTCCGACGGTGCGGAACCCTATACGCAGAAAAAATATCAACCCAGCGAGACGGTCGACGCGAACGATTTCGAACAAGACCACGCCGGTGAGCAGATTGCCGAAGTGACATCGTGGTACGGCGGCAAGAACTTCGCCTTTCTCGGTTCGCGGCTCGACTGGAATACGCTTCATACCACCGTCGTTCCCACGCTCGACACGCGTGGCCATCTGTGGATCAAGGTCGAGCGTGTGCGTCGCTGGATGGACATCTGCATGCTCGTCTTTGGCGACGGTTTCCCTAACTGCGAGTCCTTCATCGAGGATCCTGCCGGGAACAAGCTCTTTCTCGGCACGCATGTGCGGATCGGCACGCCGGCCACCCATCTCGCCGGCGACAACAAGCGCATCATGTTCGCCAACGTATTGCGGGTGGAATTGACGCTCGACGGCAATTTCGGATCGAAGCTGTGGATCTTCACGCAGGCGTTGGGCGGTACGCCCGACCGGCGCGACAACTATCCGGCGATCCGCGATATCAAGTTGCCGCCAGGTTCACCCACGTCCTACATGAGTGATCAGGATGCGTCCGGCTGGTCCGGCGTTCCAGGCGATGGGCCTCCGATCATCCTGCCGGGCATGGATGTCGTCTCGTGGCCGGCCGCTCCGCTCAGCAAGATCGGAGACGGCGTGAGCGGCGGATTAGGCAGCCCTTTGTATATCTCAGCGTATGAGGACGTGGGCGCCGTCTGGCAGCGTCTGCAGGACAGTTTCAAACGACCGCCTGCCACGCGCGATACCACCGTGCAGGCGTGGAACGATTACCACCTGCACCGCAACCCCAACGGGGGGCGCGCACCCGATAGCGAAGACCTGGACCCCAGCCTATGGAAGAAGTAGTACCGCTGAATTCCCCGAAGCGCCGCATCAAGAGGCGCTACTTTATTTTGCTCGCCCTGGTGGTTCTTGCCGCAATAGGGTTCGGACTGGATAGGAGTCGACGCATGCCACTGATCTATGTGATTCCCGAAAGCTACGTTGGCCCGGTCGTCTCGCTGTTCGATCAACCGGATGGCGTCGAACCGGCCCATACCAAGGACGGACTCGAGGTGCGCGTGCCGGAGAACGGCATTGTCAAGATCAGGAGCAACCCGACATTAGGGCATTCATCGACTTTCCCGAAGAGCACGGTCGTGTTCGAACTGGAGAAACGCGACGGCAGCCGCGAGCTTCTTTCGGAAGCCGTCAACCCTTGGCAGGACAACGACCAGAACGACAATCCGCACTGGAAAGTCGGTATACGCGATGTGCAGGGAAATCTGCGTGTCATTCCCGTTGCCGACCAGAAAGGGGGATTCGTGTTCGATGATTTCCCTGAGGCCGATAAAAACCGTCCCATGATTTTCTGGCACGAGTCCTGTCAGGACCGCGTGTTTCGTCCGGACTGGAAAGCTTTTACGTCAGGCGAGAAGACCGCCGAGGAATTGCACATTCCGCCCTGCGGCGAATTTGTCGTCGGAACGGTCAACCATGTACGGCAGTGGCCCGAGTGGATGTTCCTGCGCGGCAAGGGCAAGCAGGAGAAGCTCGGCATCAGCAATCCGGTTTATACGTCGATCCAGCAGTTAGTCGACGAGGCAAATGCGCGCGTCCTCAGAAAGAAGGCTGAGAACATCAATTGATTGATCCCGCATTGCCCGGGTCAGATGCGCGACGTTTTACGTGACGCAAGAGGACGGAATGGATATCGCTGCTGCACGGCAAATCTTACCGAGGGACCCGCACCCGATTGCGAAGACCTGGACTCCAGCTTATGGAAGAAGTCGTACCGCTGAAGACCTCGAAGCACCGCTTAAAAAGGCGCTACTTTGTTTTGCTCGCCTTGGTGCTTCTTGCTGCAATAGGGTTTGGACTGGATAGGAGTCGACGTATGCCATTGATCTATGTGATTCCTGAAAGCTACGTCGGTCCAGTGGTCGCGCTGTTCGATCAGCCCGATGGTATTGAACCTGCTCGTACGAAGGATGGCATGGAGGTACGCGTTCCTGGGAACGGCACGATCAAAATCAGAGGCAATCCTAAACTTGGGCATTCGCAGGTTTTTTCGAAAAGTACGGTGGTATTCGAACTGGAAAAGCGCGACGGTAGCCGGGAGATTCTTTCAGAAGCGATCAACCCTTGGCAAGACTACGACGAGAATGACAATCCGCATTGGAAAGTCGGCATTCGGGACGTGCAGGGAAATCTGCGCGTCATTCCCTTCTCCGACAAAAAAGCAGGTTTTGTGTTCGATGATTTCCCGGATGTGGATCGTAGCAAGCCCATGATCTTCTGGCATGAGTCATGTGAGGACCGCGTGTTTGGTCCGGAATCGGAGGCCTATATTGCAGGCGAAAAGACCGCCGAGGAATTGCATGTCCCACCCTGCGGTGAGTTTGTCGTCGGAATCTTCAACCATATCCGGCAATGGCCAGAATGGATGTTTTTGAGGGGAAAAGGCAAGCAGGAAAAGATGGGCGTAAGAAATCCGACCTATAGCTCCATCCAGGAATTGGTCGACGAAGCAAACGCTCGTGTCGCCAGAAAGAAGGCCGAGAACATCAATTGATTGACCCTGTATTGCCCGGGTCAGATGCACGACGTTTTGCATGACGCAAGAGGACGGAATGGATATCGCTGCTGCATTGAAGGGCTATTCGCAAACCACTCGCCAGATCCAGCTGGATACGGCGATGCCGGGGGCGTTCGTGGTCGAACGCTTCCACGGCCGGGAAGCGGTAGATGAGTCCTTCCGGTTCGAAATCGACGTGTTGTCGAGCTCGCCGTTTGTCGATCTGAATCCTCTGCTCGGTACGGCGATCCGCTTGCGTCTCGCGACCGGCGCGGGCGAACGCTGCTGGAATGGGTACGTCGTGCGCGCCGCGTATAGCGATAGCGACGGCGAGATCACGCGCTACCGGCTGACGATGGAGTCCTGGCTCGCGTTTCTTCAACTGCGTCGCAATTGCCTGTATTTCGTCGATCTGGATACCGAAGGTATCTGCGAGCGCGTGTTCGGCGACTATCCCGAGGCGCGTCGGCGTTATGAACTCAAGGAGCCATTGCGCACATTCAGTTTGCGCGGCCAGTATCGCGAAACCGACTTCGACTTCGTTATGCGCCAGTTGTCAGAGGCGGGCTTGTCGTTTCGTATCGAGCACGCGCAGGATGCGGGCGACACACCGTCCGGCAACCATACCATCGTGGTGTTCGATCGGCGCGCCGAACAAGCTAAAGGCAGTTCGGTTGCGTACAACCTGCAGGATGTGGGCGACCCCGACGGCGTGATGACCTATTTCACGGAGCGTCATCAACTGGTTCCGGACCGTGTCACCGCCGCGAGCTGGAAAGCGAGCAATCTGCTTGCGCTCGCGGGACATGCGCAAGGTGAGGCCGATAAGGATGCGCCGGTCATGCCCGCGCGCGAAGTGTTCGACGCGCAGCGCGCGGGCCGTTTCGATACGTCGGACCAGGCACAGCGCTATGCGGCTCAACGTCTCGACGCGCTGCGTTTGTCGAAGCTGATCCATTACGGCGCAGGCTCGTCGCGGACGCTCGAGGTCGGCAAGGTCCACACGCTGACCGGATATCTGGACCAGACGATTTCTTTTGTGCCGCTGTCGCTCGAACACGAGGCGGTCAATAACCTCGGCGCCGACATCGCTCAACTGCTCACACAGGGCGAACTGGACAAGGGGCTTTACCGCAATCGCTTTGTCGCGGTGCCGCCCGGCGTGCCGATTGTGCCGCCGTACCGGGATCGCCCGGTTGTGCAGGGCGTGCAGACCGCGATTGTCGTCGGCGAGCCGTCCAGCCGGGTGAGCAGCACGCGGGATCATCAGGTGCGCGTGCAGTTTCCCTGGATGCGCGGCACGGCGCCGCTGCCAGGTGGACTCACCGACACGGCCAGCCGCTCGAATCCGCAGGGGCATGCGCCCGGCAATCATCAATCGGGAGTGGTGGCTCGTATTGCCGAGCAATCGGCGGGGCCTAACTTCGGCCATAGTTTTACGCCGCGCGTCGGTGCGGAAGTGGTGGTCGGTTTTGATTCGGGGAACATCGACATGCCGGTCGTGCTTGGCCAGGTTTATGGCGGCCGGGTGCAGCCGCCGTTTGCCGCCGGCGAAGGCAGCAGTGCGAATCACGCCGGCTCGCTAACCGGCCTGCAGACCCAGACGCTCGACGGGCAGGCGGGCAGCCGCTGGGTGATGGACGATTCAGCGAGCCAGTTGCGTCATGAGTTCAGCAATAGCGTGGCGAGCAGCCGGTTCGCGCAGGGTTATCTGATCGACCAGCAGGGCGCCGTTCGCGGCGCGTACCGCGGTGAAGGATTTGAACTCGCAACCGAAGGCTGGGGCGTCGTGCGGGCGGGAGAAGGTGTGCTGGTGTCCGGCACGGCACGCTCGGAAGCGACTTCGACGCAGATGGATCTGGGGGAGAGCGTCGCCCAGTTGAAGCAGGCTGTGAAAACTGCTCAGGGACTGGATGAGTCGGCGACCGGCGCGAGCGCGGGGGGGCTGACGGCTAATGCCGCGCAGGCGGATTTTCTGAAGGCGATCGACCCAGCGCAGGACGGCAAGTACAGCGGTGCTGTGAACGGTCAAAGCGCGACCAAACCTGCCGCCGATGGGCAAAGCAATGGCGGCGATCCGGTCGAGCGTTTCGCGGCGCCGGCGGTTGTGTTGGAGTCGCCGGAAAACGTCGTGCTGAGTACGTCGAATAGCGCGGTTTCTTATGCGGAGCAGCATGTGCATGTGACCGCGCAAGGTGACGCTCATTTTGCTGCGGGCGCGACGATGGCGGGTGCTTCCGGTGATGCTGCGAGTTTGTATGCGGCTGCGGGTGGTTTCAAGGCTGTTGCCAATCATGGACCGGTGAGTGTCGAAGCGCATGCATCGTCGATGCAGATACTTGCGGATCAGTCGGTGCGCATCACGTCGTCGGATGATCGGATTGATGTGTTGGCCAAGGATGCGATCGTCCTTCAGCAGGGATCTAGCCGAATTACGCTCAAGGGTGGGGATATTCTGGTCGAGACGCCGGGGCAATTCACGGTGAAGGCGGGCGCGCATCCTTTTACTGGACCGGCCGCGCAGTCGCCGGTGTTGCCGGCGTTACCGGTGGCAGCGCCGCTGGCGCTTTATGACGAGCAATTGCATTTCGTTAATGAGGACGGTGTGCCGCTGTCCAATGTGGCTTATCAATTGAAGCTTGCTGATGGGACGGCGGTTTCGGGTGTGACGGATGACGCGGGTAAGACGGAGCGCGTGGCGACGGAGCAACCTGCGGGGATTCAGTCCGCTTCGCTAACACCGACGCAGGTGGTGGATTGTTGTGGGAGAACGTCGAGTGAACCGCCTGCACCTGTTGAGGTTAAGACGGATGGGGTGCAGACGAATGATGTGCAGGTGGGGAGTTCGGTGAAGACGGTCACGGTCAAGGGGCATGAGCGGCCGTTGACTGCGGGTGAGATTGAAATGGCCAAGACAGTCTTCAAGGACAGCATCGATTACGACAAGGTACGCGTGCACAAGGGGAGTTACTTCTGGTTTGACTTGCAGCGCAAGAGAACCGCAGTCACACCGAATGGCCATATGTATTTCCGCGAAGAAGACTTCTTGGAAGATTTCTCCGCGCCAGAGGTGAAGATGTTCAACAAAGGGTGGTTCATGCACGAGATGACGCACGTCTGGCAGTTCCAGCTGGGATATTCGGTGCGGTGGCATGGATTGACCGTTACTATCCGTGGCGACAGTGCATATCAGTACACCATCACGCCTGACAATGTTTTTCACGACTACAACATGGAGCAGCAGGGCAATCTGGTCGCCGATTATTATGCACTCCACGTTGTTAAAAATTACGAAGCTATCATGCACCCCGGGTATGTTGGGACACCTGGAGAACTTAATTGGGTACTTGCGCCACTATTACGGGATCCGAAGAATGCAGACAATCTTCCGAAATAGCCTTTTGGGATTTGTATTGTTTTGGTTATGCGTGTCCTACGCGACAGCCACGTCGCAGGGCGCCATTGATCTCGACATCAAGCAGGTCGACGGAAAACCCGCTGTCTGTTTGCCTATCAGCGACGATGCCGGCTCGGATCCGGTCCAGATCCGCAGAGTCGGCGTAAGCAGGGCAACCGGCAATGTGAGTCCCGCTGTGACGTACTGGGAGCTGGAGGTCCCGGGGAGCTCACCGCCCACCTACCTGAAGCGTGGCGAATGCTTGGTGTACGGCCAGGCTGTGGCAGGTGCTGTTGTGCACACCCCTGCGAAGCCACTGGATGTTAATAAGTACTATAGCGTCTCGATCATGCCTGCCGGAAATCGCGGCCCTGTCTATAGCTCAGCATTTTGCGTGCTCAAGCAAGCCGACGGAGGTATCCGTATCGCGGTGCCGGGGAGGGAGCAGAATCCATGCGGCTCACTGGGATTCTGATCGATACGTTGGAACTCCCGAAGAACTCAGCGGAGTATTCGATTCAACATTACGGGATCGGTCGCGTCTGGCGGCTCATCCGAAATGTCACGGCGGGCAGCATATCGTCGTGGCTATGCGTGTCCCCCACGATGGTGACATCAGAGGTTCCTGTCGGTTTGGAGATCAAGCGGGTTAATGGAAAACCAGCTGCGTGTTTGCCATGAATAACGATCGTGGCCAAGATGTGATTCGGATCCGACTGGTCGGGGTAAGCAGGCCAACCGGTCCTGTGAGCCCCGATATCATTTACTGGGGAATCGAAGTGCTGGCCGAGGCAAAGCCGGTTTACCTGAAGCGCGGCGAGTGCCTTGTGTATCGCCGGTTCGTTCCGGAGCTATCGTGCAGAGGCAGGTAAAAGAAGTTGACGTCAACAAGGCCTATGACTTTGCGATCATCCCAGGCTGCGATACGGGCCCAGTGTATGGCGCAGGATTTTGTGTGCTCAAGCGACCCGACGGCGGCGTGCGTATTTTTCGGCCGTTGCACGGCCAGGACGCGTGTTAGCAGATCCTTGATCTTCATTTGCGGAAAGCGAAGTATGCGAGAAGTTTGCCGGAATAGCGCGATAGGCCTTGCCTCGTGGTGGCTATGCGCCGCCCACGCGATAGCTATGTCGCAAGGTCCCATCCCCTTGGACATCAAGCAGATCGACGGAAAACCCGCCGCCTGTTTACCCATGAGCGACGAGGTCGGCTCTGATCCAATCCAAGTCCGGGGAGTCGACGTGGATCGACGAACAGGCCCCGTCAGTCCGGTTGTCATGTACTGGGCGCTGGAGATTCCTGCGAGCGCCAAACCGGTGTACCTGAAGCCAGGTGAGTGTCTCGTATACGGCCAAACCGTGGCCGGCGCGATAGTACACGTGCAACCGAAGACACTGGATGTTAACAAATTCTATAGCGTCTCAATCGTGCCGGGAGGGGATTACGGTCCCGTATATAGCTCATCATTCTGCGTGCTCAAACAGGCTGACGGAGGAATTCATATCGCGGTACCTGGAGCGGTCCCGGATCTGTGCACTTCAGTAGGTTACTGACCAGTGTGTTTGAGCGCCTGATGAACTCGACTGGATACTTGTTGTGCCATGAATGGGTCCAAAGCGTGAAGAAAGTTTGCCGAAACTGCACGATTGGAATTCCTAATGAGCCCGGTGGAGTACTCGATCCAATGTGACTGGATGAGAAGCATGAAGACAATGTTCCTAATGGGCGCGGCAGGCGTCTTGGCGTGGTGCCTATGCGTTGCCCACGCATTAGCCATGTCGCACGGCCCTATCCGTCTGGATATCAAGCAGGTCGATGGAAAGCCTGCTGCCTGCCTGCCCATGAGTGACGACCTCGGGTCGGATCCGATTCAGATCCACGGAGTTGGCGTGAGCAGGGCGACTGGAGCCGTGAGTCCCGACGTCATCTATTGGGATATGGAGGTCCCAGCTAGCGCACAACCGGTTTACCTGAAGCGCGGCGAATGCCTGGTGTACGGCCAGAATGTGGCTGGCGCGGTCGCGTATACGCAACCAAAGACACTGGACATCGATAAGTTCTATGGCTTCTCGATCATTCCGGGCGGCGATTACGGCCCCGTGTATAGCTCAGTATTCTGCGTGCTCAAGCAAGCCGATGGCGGCGTACGCATCATCCAGCCTACGAAAGGCCAGCATCAATGCCCCAGCGATCCATGAATTCACGCCTCAGGTTCGACCAGTCACCCCAACAACGAAGCGATGAACCGAACAGACACTTTTGCCACGCAACCACACAAGCTATACAGCGAACCGCGTACCAAGCCACGTGCCTAGTTCCTTGAAACGGAAAACCCATGTCGACCACTATCGATGTTCTACAGAAACTGACGCAAGGTTGGTCGCGGAGCGACCGGTTCCTCTGGGTGACCACGCCGCTTGGCGCGAACGCGCTCGTCGCCGAAAGTCTGCACGGTTGGGAAGCGATCGATCACGGCGGCTACCGCTTCCAGTTGACGGCACTGTCCAGCAGCCCTTCACTGTCACTAGATCGCCTGATCGGCGCAACGACTCTGATCGAATGGCTCGCCCAGGAAGGCAGTGACGTGCGCCGTCCGATCCACGGCCACGTCGTCGCGGCGGAACTAGTCGGCTACAACGGCGGCCTCGCGCGCTACCGTCTGGAAGTGGAGCCATGGCTCGCGGTACTCCGCCAACGTGTCGATCACTACAACTATCAGAACGCGAGCGTGATCGATATCAGCGAGCAGATTTTCGGCTACCACACCGCCGGCGCTGTAGCGCCCGCATGGCGTTGGGCCGTGACCGACACCACCCAATACCGCAAGCGCAGCCTGACCACGCAGGCTGGAGAATCCGACTTCGATTTTCTACAACGGCTCTGGGCGGAAGAAGGCATCTTCTACTGGTTCGAGCATACCGGCGACGCCAACTCATCCAGCCTCGGCAAACACACGCTGGTGCTGGCCGATTCGAACCAGCGCTTCACGCCGGAGAAGCCGGAGATCATCGGTTTCCACCAGACCAGCGACGGCGATCCCGCAGGCAGCATTCAGCACTTCATGGCGGCGCGTCGGTGGCGTATCGGCCGAGTCTCGCGGGCCAGTTGGGACCATCGCACGCTTTCGACCCGGCCGACCGGCGCACAAACCAACGGTGTCGCGACGGCTGGCGAGGACCGAGACGTCGCCGGTCCGTATGCATTCCAGACCGCCGCGCTCGGCGATCAGCGCGCGCGTCAGCAACTCGACGCCCAGCGCGTCGCCGCGCAGCGTAGCGAAGGGCGCAGTACGCGCTTGACCTTGCATCCGGGACTGCGTTTCGCCATGAGCGACCATCCGACTCTGAAAGTATCGGACGCGTTCGTCTGCCTGCGCGTTCAGCACAGCGCGCGAGCCAACGTGGATGCCGGTGTGCACGCCGCCATCGAACAAACGCTCGGCAAGATACCGCCGATCCTCGACACCGAAGCGAACGAATACGGCGTCGCCAAGGCGTTGCACGCCGCGCTCGGATCCGGGACCCACGATGCAACACCGCTCACAGGCAACGAAGCGGTTTACTCCAACCAGTTCCTGGCGTTGCCGATCGATCAAACGTATCGGCCGCTCGTCGAAAACGGTCACGGTGCGCGTTCGCATCCCGTGGTCGCCGTGCAGGGCGCACAAACGGCGATCGTCGTGGGCGCGGGTGATCCGATTCATACCGATCGGGATCATCGCGTCCGGATTCAGCATCATGCGCAGCGCGGGCAGAACGCCGCCAGTCTCGAGGATCATCCGCATGCCGCCAATGCGCCTGCCGATCGAAGCGCGGGCACCTGGACGCGCGTCGTGACGCCAGTCGGCGGCGACAACTGGGGCGGCGTGAGCCCGCCACGCATCGGTCAGGAAGTGTGGACCGAATGGCTCGAAGGACAGGCGGACCGGCCGGTGGTGGTGGGTTCGCTGTACAACGGCCAGGGCAATGCGGATGCGCAGCACAACGCGCAAGCGGGCGGTCCGGCCAGCAGCACCGGCAATGCGGCTGCCTGGTTCGCGGGCAACGATCATGCCGCGGCACTGACCGGTATCAAGACCCAGGACATGAGCCTGAGCCAGCAAGGTACGGGCGGGTATCGTCAGTTTCTGTTCGACGACACCGCGGGTGAGGCCAGTGCGCGCCTTTACACGACGGATCACGACAGTGGGGTGACGCTTGGACATATCAAGCAGATTCAGGACAACCAGCGGCAGGCCGATCGCGGTTACGGCATGGAATTGACGACGAGCGCCGCAGCTGCGTTGCGCGGCGGCTCAGGCATGTTGATCAGTGCGGCCCATGGCGCGAGCCAGATGGATGCGAGTGCTTCGAACCAGGTGCTGACGCAGAACCGGCAATTGCTCGATGGCCTCGCTGGTGCCGCACGCAAGCAGGGCGCCGAACCGACGCTGTCCGCAGCAAATACCAGCGCTGCATCGAGTGGAGCAGGAGACGCGGCGGGTAGCGATTCGTCCACGCAACTCGCGGCAGTCGCCGGGTTGCAGCAAAGCGAGAAAGCACTCAGTGCGACGCGCAATGGTAGCGCCTCCGCTCAGGCAGGCGGTGGCAGTGGAAGCGCGGCTGCGTGGACCCGTCCGCATGTCGTTGTGCACGGTGCGGACGGTCTTGCCGCCGTGACGCCCAAGAGTCATGTCTGGGTGTCGGGGAAGGAGACCGTGTTGAGCGCGGGACAGGATCTGCAGTGGACGGCCAAGGGCAAAGCGAGCATGGCGGCTACTCACGGCATCGCGTTATATACACAGGGAACGGCCGCTAGTGGCCGGCCGGTCTCGGGCCAAGGTATTGCGTTGCACGCGGCGTCCGGTTCGGTAAGCCTGCAGGCGCAGAACTCGGGCACGCTCGCCGCAGCTGCGCAACAGGCCGTCACGTTGTCGAGCAGTCAGGGCAGTGCGAACCTGCAAGCACCGAAGCGTGTGCTGCTGAATGCCGCGAAGGCCTATTTGAAGATGGAAGGCGGCAATATCGAGGTCGGTGCGCCGGGGAAAGCAGAGTTCAAATCGGCACGGCGCGAATTGACCGGGCCGCAAGGCGCGAGCGCGCAAACCTCGCTGGTGAGCAATAGCGCGAAAGATTGCCAATTGCGCTTGTCGGGGGCGTCCGCGAGTCACGACAGCGTTGTCATGCTGCCGGTGAGTTGATGATGGAGCGCACCGATTTCGACGCCCATGTGCTCGATGCGCGTCACTTCATGTTGCTCGACCCTTTGTTGGTCGAAAGTGATGCCGCGCAGTCGTGGCAGAGCCTTCCACTGCGCGCACTGGCGCCACCCGGATTTGAAGCTCAGTCGCGACAGTTGCCTTATCTGCTCGCCTGGCGGGATTTGAGTTCGGTGCAACGCTTGCTGGTGCTGCGTCTGCTGACGGATCCAGACGAGGCAATTGCCGCGTCGATGTGCGTCGCTGTGTTGCAGACCGACGCGGAACCCGCGTATGTGCGGCGCCATCTGCGGCAATTGCTCGTGCCGCATTTTCCGGGTGGTGGGCGTGGCGTATTTCGCTTCTACGATCCGGTGGTGTTCATGCACCTGGGCTGGATGCTGGATGACAGTCAGCGCACGGTGCTGTTCGGTCCCATCTCTGCCTGGACCTTCCCCTGGAACGGCGACTGGTTTGTGCAGACGACGCCATCGCCTGGATCGCATCACGTGCGTTTCGCGCCGGGCGCGCCAGTGTGGCGCCGTATTGGGCGTATCGGTGCGCTTTATGCCGTGCTGGAAACTGAATTGTCGTGGCGTGCCGAACCGTCACTTTACGGGCCGCAGGTCGAGTCGTGGTTGATCAAGGCCGAAGCCCATGGTCTGAGCGAGCGCGACGATGTCGTGGCCTTTGCGCGGCATGGGATGTTGAAACATCCGCGTTTCGATACGCATCCTGAAGTAATTGCCACGTTGCAACAGTGCGTGGGGCATCCCACGCGTTATCGGCGTCTGACGTCGCTTTGGAGCGATGCTGAATGGCAAACCATCGTGCGCGACCTGCAGAGGTCAGCGGACACGAGGCATGTCTCGCCGATGAACACCGATCACTCGATACAAGGAGCGAGCTGATGGCCACACCATGCCCCTTCTGTGAAAAGAAAGGCCTGCCCATCCTGCCGATACGTTATGGCATTGCTCCGACGAAGACGTTTGGGGATTACAAGGTGCGTAACGCACCGCCTGACGCGACCAAACTGCTGGGACCGGCGGAAGTGCCGATGAATGTGCCTGAAACGATATACACGGGTCGCGTTTTACGTCCGGGTTACCTGTTTGTTTTCTATGAGACACACAAACACTGGGAGGCGTATTCAGTCGACACTGCGGGATGTCTGTCGAGCGTCCCGGTGACCGGCGATACGCCTCCGGGCGGCGACCGCTTTCACGACTCCTGCAAACGCAATGCGACGAAGATGGCCAATGCCTCCGTGGTGACGATTCAGGATCCGGAGACGGCGGGCAAAGTGTGGTTCGGATTCTCCGATGTGTGGTGGACCAAGGCGGTTCGCGGCACGAATGCGAAATTGTCCAGCAAAGATCGGGCTAAATTCATGCGGCTCGTCGACGTGGGAGCCTGGTTCAACAAGGGGCAGCCGGGATCGACGCCCGAGCATGCGTTCCAGATCTACCAGGTGGACATGATTGTCGCTGAGTACTCGATGACCCTGGTGGAAGAAGTCTCTGCGCTTGGCTGGAGTCCGTTTTTTTACCGCGACATCATCTCAGCGAAGAGTCTGAAAGATGAGTGCGACGCGTTGATGCCAACGAAAGGACTTGTGCTTGGGTTGCAAGATCCAGCCGGGATTGCACGTGAGCTTTCCGCATATATGAATGCCCGCTGGGCGGGTTTCTCCAAACCCTGGCAGCGCGAGGTGGATGTGGATGCAGGCCTCGCCCGCATCCAGGTGGCGGTGGAGCGCCAGGCCGAAACGAACCTCTACAACGACCGCGCCAAAGAAGCGATGGAGAATTATGGTCAGCTCATGAACAGCGGCGGTACGGCTTTCATGCTGGAGAGCTACCGCAAGGAGATGCAACCGCTGCTGGACGAAGCGAAGAAGATCAAGTTCACTGCGGCTGAATTGGAGAAGGCGCGAACGGATGCATGGCGCAAGTACAACGACGCGATCAACCCGAACAAGCGCGCCGATTTCCATCGCAGGTACGATCCGGCTTCAAATCAATACGACGCCCAATTCATGAAGCCGCTAGGCAATGCGCATGCGGCATGGATGATAAGCGCGGCGATGAATGCGGTGTTCGATTGGCACTTCGACCCCGATGACATCAATACCGGAGTCTGTTTCACGGGTGTATTTGCCACCTGCATTATGGGGACTGGCGGTTATGGGCCGTGCGTACAGCTTTACGATAAGTGGATGCAGAGTGGCCTGAGTGGCAATAATCTATTCTGGCGGATGATGCTGTTCAACCATCCCACGTTGAAATCTAAGGCGGCACAAGCTGATGGCGGCGAAGGCGCAGGTAAGGAAGGGGGCAAGAAGGAAGGCGAGAAAAAGGGTGAAAAAAAGGAGGGTTCGGAAGGGGGCGGCCTCAAGCTGGAACAGTGGGCCAATCTGTTCGAAATTTACAAAGGTGTGGTTGGCAAACTTAAGTTAGCGGGCGAGAACGCGTATAAAGCTATCGATGCCTCCGCTGCGCTGGACGAGGTGATCGAAGAACTGGGTCCGTCGATGATTCGCGTGTTGAAGCAGCGCGGCGCGGCGGGAGAGGATCTGATGAAGGTGATGGGTATGCATGCCGGCATGCCTGTCGCCTGGGTACAGGTGACCGGCACGCGGCGGGATGTGTACAGCGCCATCTATAGTACGCTTGAAAAGCTCCAGCCTGCCGCGAGCGGGCCCGACAAGGCCGACCGTGCGGTGGCCACGCAGGCGCGGATGGCGATCCTGGAAGCGGAACTGAAGAGTGCGGGTCTTAGCATGGATGGCAAGGTCAGTTCGTGGAGCATCTTGTTGGATGCCGAGCATGCGGATACCGACGCCCTGTACCGGTTGACTTCCGAGACTCAGGGGCAGATAGCGGCGAACCGAGTGCTAAGCGTCACGAAGACACCGGGATTGCAGATTGCGTCGACTATTGCGGTGGACAGTTACATGGGCCGGATAGCGAGGTATATGCGAGCGCCGGGCATGTTGGCTTCGGTGTCGATGGTGTTTTCAGTGCTGGGGTTTGGCAACGCGCGCGAGGAAGAAGGGAAGGCGCTAAAGAGTGAGCGAAGTCGAGCGCTGGCGTCGTTTACTGCTGCTTGTACGGGGCTGACTGCGGCTTCGCTTGAAGTGGTGGGGTCGGGGATCAAGTCGGCGGGTTTACGGCGGTTGCCGCTTTTAGGGGTCGTGGCCAAGGCGCTAGGGGGAAGTTTTCTTCGTTATATCGAGTTGGGAGGTGCGGGTGCGGGTGCGGTTGGGGCGTGGATTGCAGTGGGGGTCGATACGGTGAACTTCGTCGAGGCGTGGAGCAATGGCGACAAGGGTGTGTCTGCTCTATATCTAACACGGGGCGCTGCCGAACTCTATCTGGCAGGGTCGCTTACTCGAGTCCTGATTGTCGCAATTCTCAGCGGCGCAGAGGTGGAAGTCTTGGGGCCACCCGCCTGGATCGCGACTGCGGTGATTCTGGTGGTGAGTGTGCTGATCGATATCTTTAAAGCCGCACCTACATTGACTTGGACGCGTAACTGTCTTTGGGGGCCGGACAACACCTACCATGATGGTGCAGAAGAACAGGCTGATTTCAACAAGGCGATAGCGGGTAATTCGATATGAGCGACGATTCGTCGGTAAAGGCCTACTGGGGCCAGTTGTTCCAGAAGCGCTATTGGCGGGAAGTGGTGATCGGTCTGCCACCTAAAGACCCGTGGACGCCCACGGGCGATATGCTGGTGTATCAATTCCACCAAGCGAAACAGGTACAGATCGCGGGCGAGCCGATGTCCTTGGATATGGTGGCTGCCTGCAACGCAACGTACATGGAAGTGGTCGACGGGCGGTATATGCGTCGCGGTTTCGGCGGAATGATGTACACGCTAATGGAAATACCTGCGTTGATATTGGCTTACTTCGCTCTAATTTCTCTGCTTTTTAACATTCACCACGTCGACGATCTATTCGGTTCCATCGCAGTTGCGCTTTTGGGATGTGTCATCGGCACACCCTTGGTTCTACTTTTCGGATACCAATGGAAGCAGGAAATGCTGGACTACACTTACAAGCCAATCAGGCTGGTACGGTCCACGCGTAAGGTGCACGTATTCCGGCATAACGGTCCGGGCGGCGTATGGTCATTGGACTGGGACAAGCTGGTGTTCTGTCTAAAGAAGGGCGGGCTTAACTGGGGCGTACTGGGCTACCTGCCTGACGCAAACGGTCAGGTCACGCATGCGTTCTATCTCGGTGCATTTCTGCCGGTCAATCCGAAGGGTATCGGTCCCGACGAACCGCTGCTGGCGCACTGGGAATACTTTCGTCGCTACATGGAAGAAGGACCGACGAGCGTGCCGACGCCGGAGAAGTTGCCACCGATCCAGAATCGTCGGGAACCTTTTTTGTACGGGATGCTTCGGTCTTGGCGCATGTTCGGACCACTGGCGATTCCATTTGCGCCAGTCACGACCCTGGCCGGCCTGTTCCGCTGGCTCGGCATGCATATGAGTCGTCTGCCACGCTGGCCTGCGGAAGTGGAGGCGCAATGTCAGGGGATGCCGGGCGATTCAACCGATCAAGCGGAGCCAGCGCAAGTGACACACAACAGCACACTGGTCGCCATAGGCACAGTGATCATGCTGGCGTTGGACGTGGTATTGCTGTGGTTGCTGTTCACGCGGGTGTTCGGCATCGATCGCATTTTCAATCACTAGTTTTGAAACGCGGGCACGTCATCGATAACGCGGTCCAGTAGCGTGGAAATTGATATGAGCGACGACACGTCGATCAAAGCCTACTGGGGCCAGTTGTTCCAGAAACGCTACTGGCGGGAAGTGGTGATCGGGATGCCACCTAAGGACCCGTGGGCACCCATGGGCGACATGTTGGTGTACCAATTCGACAAGGCAACACCAACCCGAATTGCCGGAGAACCGACACCGCTGGATATGGTGGTCGCTCGCAACGCGACTTACATCGAAGTCGCCGACGGGCGATATATGCGTCGCGGTTTTGGCGGCATGATGTTTACCCTTCTGGATGCCCTGCTAATTTTTGCAATGTTTGTTCCATTGTATTTTTGGATTTTTAAATGGAGAGACAGTTTTTCATATGTTGGATTGACGATTTTTTCTATTTGCATTTTTTTGCCTCTAATATTGGTGATCGGCTACCAGTGGAAGCAGGAGATGCTGGACTACACCTACAAGCCAATCCGGCTGGTGCGGTCCACGCGTAAGGTGCACGTGTTCCAGCATAACGGCCCCGGCGGAGTGTGGTCGCTCGACTGGGACAAGCTGGTGTTCTGTTTGAAGAAGGGCGGCTTGAACTGGGGTGTGCTGGGCTATCTGCCGGATGCGAACGGACAGGTGACGCACGCGTTCTACCTCGGCGCGTTTCTGCCGGTCAACCCGAAGGGTATCGGGCCGGATGAACCGTTGCTGGCGCACTGGGAATACTTTCGGCGGTACATGGAGGAAGGACCTGAAAGCGTGCCCACTCCCGAGATACTGCTGCCGATCCAGAACCGTCGGGAGCCTTTTCTGTATGGGATGCAGCGATCATGGCGAATGTTTGGGCCATATCTCGTGCTGGCGCTACCGTTCGCGCCAGTCACAACGTTAGCTGGAGTGTTCCGCTGGATCGGCATGCATATGAGTCGTCTGCCTCGCTGGCCGGCAGAGGTGGACGCGCAATGTCACGTGGCGCCAGGCGATGTAACTGTTCAGCCTAAGTTGAACGCGACTGATAGCAGTGCGTTTGTAGCTGTGGGTACTGTGGTCATGTTGGCGCTGGACGTGGTGTTGCTGTGGTTACTGTTCACACGTGTGTTCGGCATCGACCATTTATTTACCCACAATTAGGGACCTGTGCCCATCCTTGATGACGCAACGGTAGCGTGACACTTGATATGAGCGACAGCACGTCGATCAAAGGTAAGCGGCTCGCGCCGACCGTCGTAGGCGGTGACTGAGATAAACACCAAAGTAATGTCCATCATTCCAATTTGATGGGCACCACTTTGTCACAGTCTGAAGAGAAGAAGCCGGGTACCCGAGCGGGGCGCCCGAATTACGCCCGGGAGCTTCGTGATCGACTGGCGGCTGCGGCTTGCGAGCCTGGCGTTTCAGTCTCGAAACTGGCCCGCGAGAACGGCATCAATGCGAACATGCTGTTCACCTGGCGGCGGCGTTATCTGGCCGAGCAGCAAGCTCAGTCTGCAGGGCTCATTCCGGTTGTACTTGTAGACGACACGCGAGCGGAGGTCGGGGCATCATCTTCGGTTGAGCCACAAGCGCAGGACACGAGGCCTGCATTAGCTGCCGGCACGATCGAGATCCGGATCGGCCGTGCGGTGGTTAAGGTGGACGGTCTGGTCGATGCCGACATGTTGCGAATTGTGCTGGGTAGTCTGCGCTCATGATTTCCCTGCCGGCAGGCACGCGCATCTGGATCGCTGCGGGCGTGACCGATATGCGATGTGGGTTTCAGGGGCTGGCCGCGAAGGTGCAAACAGCGCTTGATGAGAATCCACTGGGCGGCAACGTCTACATCTTCCGGGGCCGCCGGGGTGACCTGGTGAAGATTCTTTGGGCAACGGAGGACGGAATCTGGCTTCTCGCGAAGCGCCTTGAACGAGGCCGTTTTATCTGGCCCCAAGCCGACGGTGGCAAGGTCCATCTGAGCTCTGCACAACTGTCGATGCTCCTCGAGGGCATCGACTGGAGACAGCCCCGTCGCACCGCCGCATTATCGATGTTGTAAACCGCGCGACAGACTCGTAAACTACGACGCATGTCGAACGGCGCCGATCTTCCTGACGATGTCGAACTCCTGAAGGCCTTGCTGGTCGAGGCCCGTAGTCTGCTTGCCGAGCGGGATGTCGAGATCGAGCAGCTCAAGGCCCAGATCGATAAGCTCAGGCGCATGCAGTTCGGTCGCAAGTCCGAGCAGTTGCAGCGGCAGATCGAGACGCTCGAGACTCAACTCGAGGATCTGGCCGCTGGGCGCGGCGTTGCGGATGTGCAGCGTGCGCAGGGCTGCGGCGCAAATGCATCCACCTCGACTGCGACGACGGACGCAGCGGCATCGAGGCAAGCGCTTCCCGCGCATTTGCCGCGCGAGGATCATGTACTTGAGCCCGAATCAAGTTGCCCGGACTGCGGTCAACCCATGCGGGTACTCGGCGAGGACGTGTCCGAACAACTCGCCCGGGTCGCAGCGGCGTTCAAGGTCATTCGCACGGTCCGGCGCAAACTGGTTTGCCCATGCTGCAGCACTATCACCCAGCCGCTGATGCCCGGCCTGCCGATCGAGCGGAGCATCGCCCATCCAAGCTTGCTGGCGGACATCCTCGTCTCGAAGTATGCAGACCACCAGCCGTTGTACCGGCAATCGGCGATCGCGGCGCGCGACGGCGTCATGCTCGATCGGGCCAGTATGGGCCGCTGGGTCGGCCAATGCGAGGCATTGTGCGCACCGCTAACAGAGGCGCTGCGCCGTTATACGGTGGCCGCCACCAAGCTGCACGCGGATGACACGCCGATCCCGGTGCTCTCACCGGGCAACAGGAAGACCCGGACCGGGCGGCTGTGGGTCTACGTGCGCGACGATCATCGCTCTGGTTCGACGCAACCGGCTTCGGTCTGGTTCGCATACTCGCCGAACAGACAGGGCATCCACCCTCAAACCCATCTCGCCAGCTTCAAGGGGATCCTGCAAGCAGACGCTTACGCAGGCTTCGACGAGCTGTTCCGCGACGGCTCGATACGCGAGGCGGCATGCCATGCCCACGCCAGGAGAAAGTTCTACGACATCCATGTGCGAACGCCGTCCGACACGACGCAAAAGGCGCTCGAATATATAGGCGGTCTCTATGACATCGAGGCATCCATTCGCGGCAAGCCTGCGGCCGAACGGCTGCGAATACGCCAGGAGAAAGCCAGACCCCTGCTTCAAATCTACGAAGCGTGGCTCAGGGCAAAGCTCGAAACGTTGTCTTCGAAGTCCGATACAGCCAAGGCGATCAACTACTCGCTGAACCAGTGGAGCGCACTGACACTGTATTGCGAAGACGGTACGCTCGAGATCGACAACAACATCGCGGAGAACGCGCTGCGTTGCGTGAGCCTGGGCCGGAAGAATTTCCTGTTCGCCGGTTCCGACAGCGGCGGTGAACGGGCAGCCGCAATGTACGCGCTGATCGGCACTTGCGCACTGAACGGCATCGATCCGCGCGCCTATCTGGACTACGTGCTAACGCACATCGCTGATCACAAGATCAATCGCATCGACGAGCTTCTACCGTGGCGCGTGGCCGACAAGCTGCACACACCTGGCAGCCCGCCGACTTCCCCTACCTGACCGGGCAACTCCGAATCACCATCATCCCTTACGTGCACGCGCGTGGACGAATGGCCTAGGTGAGCCGCTTACGATCAAAGCCTACTGGGGTCAGTTGTTCCAGAAACGCTACTGGCGGGAAGTGGTGATTGGCCTGCCACCCAAGGATCCTTGGACACCCACTGGTGACATGCTGGTTTACCAGTTCGACAAAGCCGCACGGGCAAAGATTAAAGTGAAGCCGGCGCCGCTTGATATGGTGGTCGCCCGCAACGATACCTATATGGAAGTGGCCGATGGCCGGTATATGCGACGTGGCTTCGGCGGCATGATGTTTACGCTTTTGATGATTCCATTTCTAGTCGTCGACGCTCTTGTTTTATGGTCTGTGGTAACCAATAAATTCCATTCCATCTTTGGGTCGCTGGTGCTTTTGGCGTTGGTTGTTGTATTTGGCGGACCATTGCTTTTCATGATCGGCTACCAGTGGAAACAGGAAATGCTGGACTACACGTATAAGCCGATCAGACTGTTGCGTGCGACGCGCAAAGTATTTGTCTTCCAGCATAACGGTCCGGGCGGAGTATTGTCGCTGGACTGGGACAAACTGGTCTTCTGCCTGAAGAGGGGTGGTCTGAACTGGGGCGTGCTGGGCTACCTGCCGGACGCCAACGGTCAGGTGACGAATGCGTTTTACCTGGGCGCCTTTCTGCCGGTCAACCCGAAGGGTATCGGTCCAGACGAACCACTACTGGCGCATTGGGAGTACTTTCGGCGCTATATGGAAGAAGAACCGGCGAGCGTGCCGACGCCGGAGATACTGCTGCCGATCCAGAACCGTCGCGAGCCTTTCCTGTACGGGATGCTGCGGTCCTGGCAAATGTTTGGGCCACTGGCAATTCCATTCGCGCCGATCACAACCTTGGCCGGAATATTCCGCTGGCTCGGCATGCATATGAGCCGTCTGCCGCGCTGGCCGGCGGAGGTCGAGGCGCAATGTCGAGTGATGCCAGACGGGACGACCGCACAATTAGAGCCAGCGCGGAAGGCGATGTACAACAGCGCACTGGTCGCACTGGGCACGGTAGTGATGCTGGCGGTGGACGTCGTGTTGCTATGGCTACTATTCACGCGCGTGTTCGGCATCGATCGTCTCTTCACGCACAATTCTTGAGGGCTGAGTACGTCCTTGATAACACGATGATAGGGTGACAATAGACATTGAGTGCCGATTCGTCGATCAGCGCCTACTCATTGAGAGTGGTAAGACATCTGAACGGTTAATCAAACATGTTAGAGCAGACGGATCGTCCAACCCTATTACGTGGCCGCATCGGGAATCTCAAGCGCACGAAAGTGACGCGTGATTTCATGCGTACTGAAAACGAAAAAATCGCCACCGGAGCCGGCACGATTGCACTAGGCCTCTCGGGCATGACTGGGCTTGCCGTCGCAATGTCCACCGCCGCGAGCAGTAGCCAGGAAGAGGTCGACAAGGTTTCTTTCGACGTTGATGGCGTGCACGTCGAGGGGTGGCTATGGCGATTCCCTTTTCGTGAAAATGACGAAGTCGAAGTAGTGGCCGAGAAATCCGGAGTCGGCGTGACGTGCTTTGCTGTACGGCGACTAGAGGATGAACTGGTAGCCGTGTACCCGCACTGTACGAGTGGCCGTCAGGCGTATCTGAAGACTTCGGTGAAGATCTGCTCCACCTTGTTGATCATCTGGGTTGCGGTGATGAGCTTCCTGTTCTTCGTGAAAGCGCCTACCCTGACTCTGCTGCAAAAGTTCTATTTTCTGGGTGTGACTTCACTTTTCCCCGCACTCGTTCTGTTGTTTTTTGCAGTGTCGGCTTATCGGAAAGACAAGGCGTTTATTGCTCTCTCGGAGCGGATCTTCGAGACGTTTCGGTGGGCCGACCCGACCAGCATCAACCTGAAAAAAACATCGAAAGGAAAGAAGCGAAAGGGCGATGGTTCCGGCTACGGACTATGGATCTTTCGCTACTGAACCTCTGTCTGGTTATGCGCCCGATCCAGCATTAACTGGGGGATTCCGATACCACACGATCCGATCAAAGATCTCTTCTAACTTCGCCCCCCTCGCCGCATTCAGCATCGCAGCATGCGCGACGCGACCGGCGAGATGCGCGCGAAAATCTGAATGCCCCTCGCGATTCTGCAAAGCAGGATCCGACCTCACACAATTCGTCAACACCGCCTTCAGCACATCAAACTCCGCCCGACCAAGATTCGGATGACTGTTCACCACCACCCCAGCCAGATGCTGCCTCGCACCCCGCCGCATCACACGCGTCTTCCTTAGATTGACCGCGAACCCTTCTTCAATAGCAATCGCCGCCACGCGAACCTCGAGCCGCTGAGCCATCCGCGCAAGATCGTCACCACCGGAAAACGCCAGATCGTCGGCATAACGCGTGTACGTCGCCCCTAACGAACGTGCCAACCCAGCCAGCCGCAGATCAAGCCGAAACGCACACAAATTCGCTAACGCCGGTGAAGTCGGCGCCCCCTGCGGTAAGTGCCGTGTCCGGTACCGCTGCCGTTCCAGCCAATCGATTTTGTCGCGTACATCCGGCGCCACCAACCTGCCGCTCGGCACGCGATTGGTACACAGCGCAGTCAGCGCCCGTGAAACTTCCACCGGATAACCCAAAGCACGTATCGCGGAGTAAACACGTCCCTCATGCACCGACGCAAAGAAATCCGTCAGATCGAAGCGAATCACAACCGCCTTCCCGGCATGAGGCGCCGCGAACGTGACCGTATTCCGCCCACGTCGAAAACCGTGCACAGCATCGTGAGCAGGAATTCGATCGAGTAAGCCATGAAGCACTTTCCGCTGCAAAGCACGCAAGCGCGATTTGGGTACTTCGATGATTCGACACCGACCGTCGCGTTTCTCGATCGCCTTGTACGAATAGTGATGAAGCGGTGTCGCCGAACTTTGCGCCGGTACACGCCAACGATCTGCAAACCAGTCCAGTTCGTTTTGCTCGATTTTCAGCCACGCGGCCAGATCGCCGAGCGTTGGTAACTGCGGCAGCGCCACGCCGTGCAACCAGGGCGGGGACGGCCGCTGAACAGAAGGGCTGAGCAACAAACGAACAACCTTCGGCTGATTCTCTCCCTTCCAGGCCGAAACAAAACCCGTGTTCTCGGCAACGACCCTCGACAATTCTTTACGCCCGACGCTGTCCCACCGCGCGCCAAAGCGCTTCTCGACCCCACGCGCCAATCCATTCATCCAGCCCGAGTGTTCACCCAACACGAGCGTCATGCGCTCGACCATTGCGGCAGGCTCGGGCAGGCCCGCCAGCATGGCATTGGCGATCGTGTAAGTGACAAATTGCAGGGAAGATAACGGCATAGAGCAAAGAGATGGGCGGGCCGGCCAGTCAACGCGTCTTGTGCTGCGTGAGCTGGTTTGCGCAACGCGCAGGTAACGCTCATGCGACGAACTGCGGAGGTCTTTCTGATCCACGGGGTAGCCCCGTAGTGCCTGGAACGAATACTGCCCGTGCCTTGGCAAGCTTGACCAGCCGACCCGCGAGTCGAAGATAAGCGACGCGCCCAAGTGTTGTCAACGCATTGGCAGTACGAATTAACGCTGCAATAAAGTGTCGCCGAGGCGCCTGATTGATGCAGAAAGCACGATAACTCACCGTCGACGACATGCAGCAGCAAAATCAGCAACAAGTGAGGATACGGCCCCACCGTCGCACAGAAGGTATCCGATAAGTGCGACAACGAATTCTGATTTGACTATGCCGCAACTACTACGTGCTTTGCAGCGCGGCCTCAACCTCTGTTACCTCACTCTCCCCAAAGCCACTCGCGAGGAGCCCACGATCCCAACCGGCGAATAGCGCCACGATTCACCGCATTTCCTGCGGAGAAAGCATCGGCACTTTATCCACACCCCCCTCTGGACAACTTTTGTACAAGCCATCTGACACCTTGTGGGCGAAACCTTGATAAATCCGCGATCTCACCAGGCCAGTCGAAAGTTGTCCCTAGCTCCTTGCTCCTGTCCGCCCACGCTCCGCAGGGTTATCGATTCCGCAGTCCTTTGATCCGTAAACGAAGATTCAAGTTATCCACAACTAGGCGCGGAGCTTGTTAACTATTACTACGTATACATATACAAAGACTATAAAAACCAGAGAGACACCCATAAAGCCCGCTGCGTAAACATGCACAAAGCAAGCATGCACAAATCAGACAGCACAAACAGAACCAGCCCCAAACCATCAAACCAACGGCAAACAGATCTCAGTCAGAAGATCAGCAGGCGCAGTCTCCTTCGGACTATTCAAATACTCCTCGAACACCGGCGCATCCGCAGCCTCACGCCCTGATTGCACGAGCCACGTGCCATACAACCACTCATAAGCCGCTCGCATATCGCTATACGGTCCCTTGTGCCGCAACACCGCGTACTCACCGCCTTTCACATGCGCCACCGAAACCGGCGGACTCACCGTCACCGAAATCTGCAGAGGATGCGGCAACAACACCCCGGCCTTCGACCGCAACTCATTCTCAGCAACGACATCCGGATCATCGTAGTAAATCCCGATCATGCGCATCTGCCCGGCCAGCAGATTGTGTTTCGCCAACCAGCCGAACAATCCATCGAACGCCTTGCCGATCTGCATATACGGCCCAACGTGATCCACCGACAAAACTTCCATCGGCTCCACGCTACGAATCACCACTTCACGCATCGTCATTTGATCGTCTCCTGAAAGCGCCGGACGAAACCGGCTATGTGTGCCCCGCTTGCGATACTGCGCCGGCGGAACGCCGAACGCGGCGCGAAAGGTGCGAGAGAAAGACTGCAGACTGCTATATCCCGAGCGCACAGCAATCTCCGCGATCGGCATCGAGCCATTTGCCAGGTATCCGGCCGCGCGATGCAGCCGCAAGCGGCGCACGGTCGTCGCGACCGTCTCGCCATACATCGCCTGATAGATGCGATGCCAGTGATACGGCGACATGCAGGCAATTTCCGCTAAACGATCGATATCCAGCGACTCGTCGAGGTGATCGTAAATATGATCCAGCACGCGGCTAAGCCGAGTTTCGTAGCGCGCCCGATTGTCCGATGGGTTCATGAGCGAATGGCTAACCAGAAGAAGATTGCCGAAGAGATGCGAACCAAAGTATCACGTCCTCGTTTACCAAATCTTGCGAACTTCGCCCAATCGTGCGCGAACCGAGTTAAGCGCCCACTGACACAAACGCGCCAGAACTTTGCCGAATTTCGATAACACCTCGAATAATGGCTCACTACCATCGGCTGAAGCTTGTCCGCCCATACACCGCAAAGCCCTGCGGCATCGAGCAAGCGGCAACATCAGGAGCGCCCGATGAAATCAGAATCCAAAAGTCAGCACGTCGGTAAAGTCACGCATCACGAGTTGAAGCAGACGCTCGGTACGTGGCAATTGTGGGGAATTGCGGTCGGTCTGGTCATTTCCGGCGAGTATTTCGGCTGGAGTTACGGCTGGGCGAGCGCCGGCACGCTTGGCTTCGTCATCACGGCGATTTTTATTGCCGCGATGTACACCACCTTCATTTTTAGTTTCACCGAACTCACCACGTCGATTCCGCACGCGGGTGGCCCGTTCGCCTATGCGCGCCACGCTTTTGGCCCAACCGGCGGTTATCTGGCGGGCGCGGCGACCCTAGTCGAGTTCGTCTTTGCGCCGCCCGCGATTGCGCTCGCGATCGGCGCCTATCTGCACGTGCAGTTTCCGGGTCTCGAGCCGAAACATGCGGCGATGGGCGCGTATCTCGTCTTCATGGCGCTGAATATCGTCGGCGTGCAGATCGCCGCAGCCTTCGAGTTGTGCGTGACGTTGCTTGCGATCTTCGAATTGCTGGTGTTCATGGGCGTCGTGTCACCCGGTTTTCAGTGGGCGAATTTCACGAAAGGCGGCTGGTCCGGTGCGGACACGTTCAGCATGGGCTCGTTCCACGGCATGTTCGCGGCGATTCCCTTCGCCATCTGGTTTTTCCTCGCGATTGAAGGCGTTGCGATGGCCGCTGAAGAAGCCAAGAACCCGAAACGTTCGATTCCGATCGCCTACGTCGCCGGCATTCTGACGCTGGTCGTGCTGGCAATCGGCGTGATGGTGTTCGCAGGCGCCGCCGGCGACTGGACCAAATTGTCGAACATCAACGATCCGCTGCCGCAGGCTATGAAATACATCGTCGGCGAGCATAGCGGCTGGATGCATATGCTGGTGTGGCTTGGCCTGTTCGGGCTCGTCGCGTCGTTTCACGGCATCATTCTCGGATATTCGCGTCAAATCTTCGCGCTGGCCCGTGCGGGTTATCTGCCGGAGTGGCTTTCCAAGGTGCATCCGCGCTTCAAGACGCCGCATCGCGCGATCATCGCGGGTGGCGTGGTCGGCATCGCCGCGATCTATAGCGACGAGCTGATCCAGTTCGGCGGCCAGACGCTGACGGCGAACATCGTGACGATGTCCGTATTTGGCGCTATCGTGATGTATATCATCAGTATGTTGTCGCTGTTCAAGCTGCGCCGCGCGGAACCGAACATGGAACGCCCGTTCCGCGCGCCGCTGTTTCCGTTTTTCCCGGCGTTTGCGCTGGTGGCCGCGGTGATTTGCCTCGCAACGATGGTCTACTTCAATTTTCTGGTGGCCATCGTGTTCGCGATCTTCCTCGCGCTCGGCTACGTCTACTTCCTGACGACGCGCCATCAACGCGAAGCAGCACCGGCAGACGCTTTGCTCGAAGAGTGACGGAACGGGCCGCTGCGCAAGCAGCGGCGATGGAGTCGTAAAAATGAGCTACACCGAGACAATCGGCAGCCGCACGTATCGTTTCGCCGACCTGAAAACGTTGATGGCGAAAGCCAGCCCGCAGCGTTCGGGCGATCAGCTCGCGGGCGTCGCGGCGGCGAGCGAGGAAGAGCGCGTCGCGGCCAAGATGGCGCTCGCTCAGGTGCCGCTGCGCACGTTTCTCAACGAAGCGCTGATCCCGTACGAAAGCGACGAGGTCACGCGTCTGGTGATCGACGATCACTCGCCGCAAGCATTCGCCGAGATCTCGCACCTCACGGTTGGCGATTTCCGCAACTGGCTGCTGAGCAGCACGACCGACGCCGACGCGCTCACGCGTATCACCGCCGGCCTCACGCCGGAGATGGTCGCGGCGGTCTCGAAGCTGATGCGCAATCAGGATCTGATCGCGGCGGCGCGCAAACGTCCGGTGATTACGCGCTTTCGTAATACGGTCGGCTTGCCTGGTCGCATGTCGGTGCGTCTGCAACCGAATCATCCAACCGACGACGTCAAAGGGATCGCCGCGTCAATGCTCGACGGCCTGATGTACGGCTGCGGCGACGCGATGATCGGCATCAATCCCGCCAGCGACAATCTCGCCGCGATCACCAAGCTGTTGCTGATGATCGACGATTTCCGCCAGCGCTATCAGGTGCCGACACAGTCGTGTGTGCTGACTCACGTCACGAACACGATCGCGGCCATTGAGAAAGGCGCGCCGGTCGATCTGGTGTTTCAGTCGATTGCAGGTACGGAGAAGGCGAATGCGGGTTTCGGCATTTCGCTTGCGTTGCTGCAGGAGGCGTATGAGGCGGGTTTGTCGCTGAAACGCGGTACCGTCGGCAATAACCTGATGTATTTCGAAACCGGGCAGGGCAGCGCGTTGTCGGCGGACGCGCATTTTGGCGTCGATCAACAGACATGCGAAGTGCGCGCCTATGCCGTCGCTCGCAAGTTCAATCCGTTTCTGGTGAACACGGTGGTCGGTTTCATCGGTCCCGAGTATCTGTACGACGGCAAGCAGATCACACGCGCGGGTCTTGAAGACCACTTCTGCGGCAAACTGCTTGGCGTGCCGATGGGCTGCGACATCTGCTATACGAATCACGCCGAAGCCGATCAGGACGACATGGATAATCTGCTCACGCTACTCGGCGTGGCGGGCATCAACTTCATCATGGGCATTCCGGGCGCGGACGACGTGATGCTCAACTACCAAAGCACCTCGTTTCACGATGCACTGTATGTGCGCGACGTGCTCGGCCTGCGCCGCGCACCGGAATTCGAAGAGTGGCTGGAGTCGATGCAGATCACCGACGCGCGCGGCGCGTTGTTGAGCGCGTCGACGCAACAACCGCTGCTGGAAGGCGCACGCGACTGGATGGGGATCGCATGAGCGACTTTCTCGAAAAGAATCCATGGAACGCGCTGCGGCAGTTCACCAATGCACGCATCGCGTTGGGCCGCGCCGGCAACAGTCTGCCAACGGCGCCGTTGCTGGCGTTCAATCTGTCGCATGCGCAGGCACGCGACGCGGTGCATCATCCGCTCGATACGGACGTGCTGCACGAACAGTTGCGCGCGCAAAGTTTCAGTACGCTGGACGTGCATAGTGCCGCGCCGGATCGCGAGCATTATTTGCGGCGGCCGGATCTTGGCAGGCGGTTAAGCGATGAGAGCCGCGCGGCGCTTGGTCAGCTCAAGGTTGATTCGCCTGAAGTGGTCTTCGTTATCGCAGACGGTCTCTCTGCATTCGCTGCGTCGAAGCAATCGATTCCGCTGCTGCAAGCCGTTTGCGCAAAACTCACGGACTGGAAGATCGGTCCCGTAGTAGTCGCACGTCAGGCCCGCGTCGCGCTCGGTGACGAAATCGGCGAACTGCTCGGTGCCAAACTGGTTGTGATGCTGATCGGCGAGCGACCAGGTTTGAGTTCGCCCGATAGTCTCGGCATCTATCTGACTTACGCGCCGAAAGTGGGCTGCAGCGATGCGCAACGTAACTGCATTTCCAACGTGCGCCCTGAAGGTCTTAACTACGAGTCAGCCGCGCACAAGTTGCACTATCTGCTGACGCACGCAAAGCGCTTGGGTCTCACGGGTGTTGGTTTGAAAGACGATAGCGACGCGTTGTTGGCTAGTACGCCCACAACACCCGCAGTCGGCGACGATTCGAATTAGACACGCGCGGCTGACAAAAGCGCGCGCCGGGTCAGCAACTGGCAGCGATTCAAATCAGCGGCGCGCTGTTGTTAACGAGCACGCCCGCAGTCAGCAACAATCCGATCCCAGGCGCCACGTAGAAGCACTACTTAAGCATCCGCCCGCTCAACCGGATGCGTTTCCAGCCACGCGTTTTCATCGTCCTCGAACAGCCGCGAGCGCGTGAGAAAACGCAGGCCGCTCGGCCGTTCCAAAGAAAACATCCCGCCATTGCCCGGCACCACGTCAATGATCAACTGCGTGTGCTGCCAGTATTCAAACTGCGATTCGCTCATGTAGAACGGCACGCCGGCAATCGTGCCGAGTTTCACATCGGACGACCCGACCATGAACTCAGCCTGAGGAAACATCATCGGCGCGCTGCCGTCGCAGCATCCACCGGATTGGTGAAACAGCACCGCCCCATGTTCCGCGCGTAACTTGTCGATCAAATCGACCGCAGCCGGCGTGGCGATCACGCGGGCCACTTCCTTCTCATCAGCCATCACATGCCCTCGATGAAAAAGAGCGAGCCGCACAATGCGGCCCGCTCGTACAGGGTCGTTCCGCTTAGAAGAAACCGAGCGGCTTGTCGCTATAGCTGACGAGCAGGTTCTTGGTCTGCTGATAGTGATCGAGCATCATCTTGTGATTTTCTCGGCCGATGCCCGATTGCTTGTAGCCGCCGAACGCAGCATGTGCCGGATACGCGTGATAGCAATTGGTCCACACGCGGCCTGCCTGGATTTGCCGGCCGAAGCGATAGGCGCGCGTACCGTCGCGCGTCCATACGCCGGCGCCCAGACCGTAAAGCGTATCGTTGGCGATTTCGAGCGCTTCGTCTTCGTCCTTGAAGGTCGTCACGGAAACAACCGGTCCGAAGATTTCTTCCTGGAAGATGCGCATCTTGTTGTTGCCGCGGAATACGGTCGGCTTCACATAGTAGCCCTTGCTCAGTTCGCCGCCGAGCGCATTGCGTTCACCGCCGATCAGACATTCGGCGCCCTCCTGTTTGCCGAGATCGACGTACGAGAGGATTTTTTCCAGCTGTTCCTGCGAGGCTTGCGCGCCGATCATCGTCTTCGTATCGAGCGGATGGCCTTGCGTGATGGCAGCCACGCGTTTCAATGCGCGCTCCATGAAGCGGTCGTAAATCTTTTCGTCGATCAGCACACGCGACGGACACGTGCACACTTCGCCCTGATTCAACGCGAACATCGTGAAGCCTTCGAGCGCCTTGTCGAAATAGCTGTCGTCCGCGTTCATCACGTCGGCGAAGAAAATGTTCGGGCTCTTGCCGCCGAGTTCGAGCGTCACCGGAATGATGTTCTGGCTCGCGTACTGCATGATCAGACGGCCGGTTGTTGTCTCACCGGTGAAAGCAATTTTCGCGATGCGCTTGCTCGACGCTAGCGGTTTGCCGGCTTCGAGGCCGAAACCGTTCACCACGTTCAGCACGCCCGGCGGCAGCAGATCGTGAATCAGTTCGACGAGTACGAGAATCGAAGCGGGCGTTTGCTCGGCCGGCTTGAGCACGACGCAATTGCCTGCCGCCAATGCAGGCGCGAGCTTCCATACCGCCATCAGGATCGGGAAATTCCACGGAATGATCTGGCCGACCACGCCGAGCGGCTCGTGAAAGTGATACGCGACGGTGTCGTGGTCGATCTCGGAGATTCCGCCTTCCTGCGCACGCACAGCGCCGGCGAAATAGCGGAAATGGTCGATGGCCAGCGGGATATCCGCTGCCATTGTTTCGCGCAGCGGCTTGCCGTTGTCGATCGTTTCAGCCACGGCAATGCGCTGCAGATTCGCTTCCATCCGGTCGGCGATACGGTTCAGGACGTTGGCGCGCTCGGCGGCGGACGTCTTGCCCCATGCTGCCTTGGCTCGATGTGCGGCGTCGAGCGCGAGTTCGATATCGGCTTCGCGTGAACGCGGGATCGACGTGAACGGCTCGCCGGTGATCGGCGACACGTTGTCGAAGTACTCACCGCCCACCGGCTTGACCCATTCGCCGCCGATGAAATTCGCATACTGCTTTTTGTACGGGAATTCAGTGGTCAGAAACTGCATCTCTGCGTGATTCATCTGTGTGCTCCTCACATGTTTGAATGGGCTATATTCGGCGCGATATTTCGCTTGGCCGCGAAACGCTAGAGCCAGAATCGTGCCAATGCACCGTGCTGGGGAACTGCGCGCGTGCAGTAGGCACTCCTGCGAAGCATGGAGCGTGGTGTTGTTCACCCTGCCGGGGGTGACCGTGTCGTTTCTGACCAAGGCGCGTAGCGCTGTTCAGGAATTGAACAGCGCTATGCACCTGCCGGTGAGATCAAGGCAAAGTAAGCGAAGAATCCGTTCGGCATGGGAATTGCCTTCTTTTCCCGCTTCGATATTCCGTTTTCACAGATCCGGTATGACGACTGAATTCCGAAACGACAGCCCGACAGCACCGACACACACGCAACAGCCGAGCTTTTGCGTGCAGACCTGCGTCGCCTACGACGCCGACGAGCAGGCGCGCAATCTCCACGGCTGGCACCAGACCTACGACCAACTAACCGCAGGCCGTTTTGTCGGTGGCCTGACGGAGTTGTGCCTCGATCACATGCAGGTGTTCGTCGAAACGACCAGCCACATGCTGCGGCAAACCTGTGAAGTGCAGAAGGACGCGTACTGGTTCGGCATTCCGACTTGCCGTGAGGGTTCGGGGCGTATCGATGCGCAAGTCATCGCGGGCGATGCGCTCGCATTTCGTCCGGGCGGGATCGAATTCGAATTGCTGACTGCGGCGGACTACGAGATTTTCGGCGTGGTGGTGAAGGGTGAAGTACTGCGCCGTTACGCAGCGGAGGTGGAACGCGTCGGTCTGGCCGATCATCTGCCGAACACGGAAGTCGTGTCGATCGGCACGGCGCGCAAGGAGCGCTTGTGCGCATCGCTGCGTCAACTTCTCAACGACGGCGCGGCGAGCAGTACCCCGCTGTCCTCGTTCGCACGCAACAATTTGCAGGCGTCGGTGCTGGCGTCGCTATTCGATGTGGGCGCGTTGCCCGCTGCGGAGCAGGTGACGATGCCGGCGCGTGGGCGCCGTCAGTCGATCGTGTCGGAAGCGCGCGAGTATGTGCTGGCCAATCGGGATCGCGCGATCAACGTGCCGGAGTTGTGCGAGCGCCTGCATGTGAGCCGGCGCACATTGCAATACTGCTTTCAGGATGTGATGGGGATGGCGCCTGCCACCTATCTGCGCACGATCCGCTTGAATGGCGCACGACGCGATCTGTGTAATGCATCGCACGAAACACGCTCGGTGCAGGATGTCGCGGCGGCGTGGGGCTTCTGGCACTTGAGCCAATTTGCGACCGATTACCGGAAACTGTTTGGCGTGCGCCCGTCGGAGACCTTGAAGGCCGTCAACGGACGCGTCGGCGAACGCACGTATTCGTTCGCGCATTGAGCGCGTCCGCCAGGACGTTATTTGCGCAACAGCCGCAAGCCATTCGCCACCACCAGCAGGCTCGCGCCCACATCGGCGAAGACGGCCATCCACATCGTGCCCAGGCCCATCAGCGCCAGCACGAGGAAAACGCTCTTGATGCCCAGCGCCAGCGTGATGTTCTGTACGAGCACCGAATGCGTTGCCTTCGACAAACGGATGAACTGCGGAATCTTGCGCAGATCGTCGTCCATCAAGGCGACGTCAGCGGTTTCGATTGCGGTGTCGGTGCCCATCGCGCCCATCGCAAAGCCGATGTCGGCGCGAGCCAGTGCGGGGGCGTCGTTGATGCCGTCGCCAACCATGCCCACCGTCGCTCCGTCCTGCGACCATTGCGCCACAGCGTTCAGCTTGTCTTCGGGCAACTGATTGCCGCGTGCTTCGTCGATGCCGACCTGTTGCGCGATCGCCGCAGCGGTGTGCGGATTGTCGCCGGTGAGCATGGCGGCACGCACGCCGAGGCGCTGCAAATCGGCGATGGCGGCGCGGCTCGTGTCCTTCACCGTATCGGCGACCGCAAACAGCGCGAGCACGCGTTCCGCATCCACCAGCATCACGACGGTTTTGCCTTGCCCCTCTAGCGTATCCAGTCGCGCTTCGAGTGAGCTTGAGCAGCGGCCGAGCTCTTCGACCAGCCGATGATTGCCGAGCCAATACGGCGAGCCGTCGATTTCTCCGCGCACGCCGCGGCCCGGCAAGGCCTCGAATGCATCGACGGTGGCGTTCGACATGCCTTCGGTCTGAGCCGCCGCCGCAATCGCCATCGAAACGGGATGATCCGAGCGGCCCGCAAGACTTGCCGCAAGCGTCCTGCACCGAATGACGTCAACGTCGGCCAGTATTTCGAACTCGGTTTGCACCGGCTTGCCGTGCGTGATCGTGCCGGTCTTGTCGAGCGCGAGCCAACTTAATTTGCGACCCTGTTCGAGATAGGCTCCGCCTTTGATCAGGATGCCCTTGCGGGCGGCAGCAGCGAGGCCGCTGACGATCGTCACCGGCGTCGAAATCACCAGCGCGCAAGGACAGGCGATCACCAGCATCACCAGCGCCTTGTAGACCCATTCGTGCCACTGTCCGCCAAAGAACAGCGGCGGCAACACGGCCACGGCGAGTGCGGCTGCGAACACGATCGGCGTATAGACGCGGGCGAACTGATCGACGAAGCGCTGTGTCGGCGCTTTGGTGCCTTGCGCTTCTTCGACTGCGTGAATGATGCGTGCGAGCGTCGTATTGCTGGCCGCGGCGGTGACGCGATAGTCGAACGATCCGGCCTGGTTGATCGTGCCGGCGAACACAGCATCGCCTACGGTCTTGTCGACCGGCAGACTTTCGCCGGTGATCGGCGCTTGATCGACGCTCGAGCGGCCCGCGACGATTTCGCCGTCGAGCGCAATCCGCTCACCCGGCTTCACGCGTACCACGGCGCCGGGCGCGATCGACTTGAGGTCCATGGAACGCCAACTGCCGTCGGCTTGCTGCACGCTTGCCTGTTCGGGCGTGAGTTGCATCAGTCCCTGGATGGCATTGCGGGCGCGGTCGAGCGACTTCGCTTCGATCAGTTCGGCGATCGTGAAGAGCACCATCACCATCGCGGCTTCCGGCCACTGCTGCAGGATCAGCGCGCCGGTCACCGCAATGCTCATCAGGGCGTTGATGTTCAGGTTGCCGTTGCGGATCGCAAGCCAGCCCTTTCTGTACGTCGTGAGGCCGCAGGAGGCAATCGCGAGGATCGCCAGACCCGCAGCCAGCCAGGCGGGGGCGCCAAGCCAGCCGGCGGCCTCTGAGCCCACTGCAGCGACGCCGGCGAGCGCCAGCGGCCACCACGGCTTGGGCGGCGCTTGAGGAGCGGCGACTGCCGCGTCCGGGTTCGCGTCGGCCAGCTCAGGCGTGAAGTCGAGTGAACGGATCGCGGCGAGGATCGTTTCCAGCGCGTCCGGTGCATGGACGACGGTCAGCACGCGCTGCATCAGATTGAAGTCCATGCTGTGCACGGACGGCAGGCGGCTGAATTTCTTGCGGATCAGCGCTTCTTCGGTCGGACAATCCATCTGCATGATGCGGATCGCGGTGCGCACGTCGCTGCCGACGGCTTCCGGTTGCGGGAGCGTGACCGGCGCGGCTGCAGCGTGCGCTGTTCCGCAGCAGGCTGCCTCGGCGTGGCTGTGGGCGTGTGCATGGCCGTGGTCGTTCGCTGCGTCGCCATGGCTGCAGCTTTCACTGTTAGCGTGTGCTTCATGGCCATGGCCGTGACCGCGCGTTTTGTCGTGGTCATGTCCGTCAGCGTGTTCGTGCTCGTGGTCGGGGCCATGCGCCTGGTGGTCGTGACCGCAGCTTTCGCCGTGCTCGTGAGCGTCTCCGCGAGCACGCGCTTCGCGGCCGTGACCGCAAGATTCGCTATGACCGTGACCCTCAGCGTTTTCGTCGACATGCTTGTGGGCATGCCCTTCGTGCCCGTGGGCACAGGCTTTGGCCTGTTCCGGACGGTCCGCTTCGGCGAGGTTTGCGTGAGGCATGGGTGGCTTCCTGGTTCGATTTGTGGTCTAGTAAACACCTTGAAGCCACTACAAGGTCAAGGCCGCAATCCGGAGGGACCATGAAAATCGGCGAACTGGCGAAAATCGCCCATTGCACGACCGAAACCATCCGTTTCTACGAAAAAGAGGGCCTGTTGCCCGAAGCGGAGCGCACCGAGGCCAATTACCGCAGCTATTCGGCAAGGCACGTCGAGCGTCTGCGCTTCATCCGCAATTGCCGTGCGCTCGATATGACCCACGACGAAATCCGTGCGTTGCTGCGTCTGACAGACGCACCGGCGGACGGTTGCGGCGGTATCAATGACCTGATCGACGAGCACATTGCGCATGTCGACACGCGTATCGACGAATTGAAGCAACTGAAAATGCAGCTCACCACGCTGCGCGAGCAATGCCACGGCGAACAGGCCGTTGAAGACTGCGGCATCGTCCAGGGCCTTACCGAAATGGACGTCGGCGCAGCGCGTGCGCGGCATACGCATCTGGGTTGAAGCGCTCTGCCCATGCGGCCGGCGCTACCGGCCGCGGCGGTGACAGCATTCCCGGCTGGGCCATTTATCCGGCCCGCCAATAAACCATCGAATCCAGTTGGAGAATCAACGTGTTTACCTGTAGAAACCAGCCCTGCGGCGAGCAGTGGGAGATGTCGGACGTCGTCATCAAGAATGAAGGGCAGGGGCTCCTGTTCCGTTGCCCGATGTGCGGCGCGCGCAATTACGTCGAACGTTTCGACGGGGAAGACGGCTCGGTGCTGTACGAGCAGATCGAAGGCCGTCCCGCCACCGGCCCCATGGCCGAATAGTCACTGGCCTTCAGTCTCTTCCGCCCCTCAGTCGATAGCGAGCCATCACCTCTATGAACAGTCCCACACCAGCCGGCGCGCCGTTTAGCCAGCTACCGCTCCCTCCCGCGACGCTCGCCAATCTGACGCAGCTCGGCTATGTCGAGATGACGCCGATTCAGGCCGCGAGTCTGCCGATCGCGCTGGCCGGCAACGATCTGATCGCCCAGGCGAAAACCGGCAGCGGCAAGACCGCGGCGTTTTCGCTGGCGCTGCTCAATCGCCTCGACGTGCGCAACTTCGCCGTGCAGGCGATGGTGCTGTGCCCGACGCGCGAGCTCGCCGACCAGGTCACGCAGGAAATCCGCCGTCTGGCGCGTGCCGAAGAAAACATCAAGGTGCTGACGCTGTGCGGCGGCACGCCGATGCGTCCGCAAACGGCCAGCCTCGAACACGGTGCGCATATCGTGGTTGGCACGCCGGGCCGGATCATGGATCACCTCGAGCGCGGCAGCCTGCCGCTGCAGTCGCTCAATACGCTGGTACTCGACGAAGCCGACCGCATGCTCGACATGGGTTTCTTCGACGATATCGCGACCGTCGTGAAGCAATGCCCGAAAGAGCGGCAAACGCTGCTGTTCTCGGCGACGTACCCCGAAGGCATCGTCAAACTCAGCCAGCAATTCCTGCGTAATCCGAAGGAAGTGAAGCTCGCCGAGCGCCACGACAACACCAAGATTCGTCAGCGCTTCTATGAAGTGACCGAAGATCAGCGTCTGCATGCTGTCGGTCTGTTGCTGAACCACTATCGTCCGGTGAGCACGCTGGCGTTCTGCAACACCAAGCAGCAATGCCGCGATCTGCTCGACGTGCTGCGCGCGCAGGGTTTTCATGCGCTCGCGTTGCACGGCGAACTCGATCAGCGTGAACGCGATCAGGTGCTGATCCAGTTCGCGAACCGCAGTTGCTCGGTGCTGGTTGCCACCGATGTCGCCTCGCGCGGTCTGGACATCGCGGAGCTGGAAGCGGTGATCAACGTCGACGTGACGCCGGACCCGGAAGTGCACGTGCACCGTATCGGCCGCACGGGTCGCGCCGATCAGGAAGGCTGGGCGCTGAGTCTGGCCAGCATGAACGAGATGGGCCGCGTGGGCAGTCTCGAACAGGCGCAGAAGCGTGAAGTCGAGTGGCACAAGCTGGCCGATCTCAAGCCGGCGAGCAACGAGCGTCTGCTGCCGCCGATGGAAACGCTGCAGATTCTCGGCGGCCGCAAGGAAAAGATCCGTCCGGGCGACGTGCTCGGCGCGCTGACTGGTGAGGCGGGTTTCGCCGGTTCGCAGATCGGCAAGATCAACGTGACCGAAATGTCGACCTATGTGGCCGTGGAGCGCAGCGTCGCGCGTGAGGCATTGCGCAAGCTCAGCGCCGGCAAGGTGAAGGGTAAGAAGGTCAAAGTCCGCATGATGGACGACGCCTGATCACTGACTGGTTTGCTTTGATGGCTGCGACCGCCTGGTCGCAGCCTGGTTGTTTTGCAGCACTGCTGCACGCCATCACCGAAAATTGCAGCGCTACCCCGCCACCCGCCACCCGCCACCCGCCACCGCATCACATTCCGTCATACCTCGGCTGTCTTACGCGCTCCTCACGCGCCCGCTTTTCTCCCGCTAACCCCCCGATTTCATTGCCTTAGCCTGCCCCAGTACGGCATTGCGCGAGCCATGACGTAAACGCATGCCGCGCATGACAAAGTTTCGATTGTGACGGTTCTTTGGCTGATGCCTAATCATCGAACCGGATGGGACCGCCGCGCAGTGGGCAGTCCGCGAATCCGCTGCCGGATGGAGAAAGGGAGAAAGCCTTATGCAGAGCGCCATGCAAGCCCGCTCGAAACTGCCTGACGTAGGCACGACGATTTTTACCGTGATCGGTCAACTGGCCGCGCAACACGATGCGCTGAACCTCTCGCAAGGTGCGCCGAATTTTGCGCCCGACGCGAAACTGATCGACGGTGTCGCGCAAGCCATGCGCGCCGGTCATAACCAGTACGCGCCGATGGCCGGCATCGCCGCCCTGCGCGAAGCGCTCGCCGACAAGGTTGAGACGCTGTACGGCGTGCGCTACGATCCGTCGAGCGAAGTCACGGTGATCGCCAGCGCCAGCGAAGGCCTGTATTCGACGATCAGCGCATTGGTACACCCGGGCGACGAGGTCATCTACTTCGAGCCGTCATTCGACAGCTACGGCCCGATCGTTCGCCTGCAAGGCGCAACGCCGATCGCGATCAAACTGTCGCTGACCGATTTCCGCGTGGACTGGGATGAGGTCGCCGCCGCGATCACGCCGAAGACGCGCATGATCATCATCAACACGCCGCACAACCCGACCGCGACCGTGTTCAGCGAGGCCGATGTCGCGCGTCTGAAGGCCGTGACGCGTAACACCGACATCGTGATTCTCGCCGACGAAGTCTACGAACACGTGGTATTCGACGGCGCCAAACATCAGAGCATGGCCTGCGATTCCGAACTCGCGGAGCGCAGCGTGATCGTGTCGTCGTTCGGCAAGTCGTATCACGTGACCGGTTGGCGCGTCGGCTATTGCCTCGCGCCTGCCGCGCTGATGGACGAGATTCGCAAAGTCCATCAGTTCATGGTGTTTTCCGCCGATACGCCGATGCAGTATGCGTTTGTCGATGCACTCGCCAATCGCGAGAGCTATCTCGGGCTGTCCGCGTTCTATCAGAAGAAGCGCGATCTGCTCACGCATGCGCTGCGCGAGTCGCGCTTCGAGTTGTTGCCGAGCGAAGGCAGTTTCTTCATGCTCGCGCGTTTCCGCGGCTTCTCCGAGGAAAGCGATAGCGATTTCGTGCTGCGTTTGATTCGCGATGCGCGCGTCGCGACGATTCCGTTGTCGGCGTTTTATACCGACGGCACGGATTCCGGTTTGATCCGTCTGAGCTTCTCGAAGGACGACGCAACCTTGATCGAAGGTGCGCGGCGTTTGTGCGAAATCTGATTCGCCGCGTGCGCGAGTTTTTGCTGGTGAGCGCATGAAAACCGGCCTGATCGCGGAGAGACGTGATCAGATCGACGGCAGCGCGAACCGGCAGCCAATTTTGATCGCAGTATGATCGTCGCGTCGTTATGCATCGGTGTACGGCATGCGGCGTTACAACAATATCGAAGGAAAAGGGACCTGTTATGAAGTTGCTCAAGCCTCTATTGGCGCTGGCCTGCGCATTCGCATCGATTGCCGCATCGTCTGCCGCGATCGCCGCCGAACCGGCGACGCTGCGTTTTGGACTCGAGGCGCAGTATCCGCCGTTCGAATCGAAAGGGCCGAACGGTGAACTGCAAGGTCTCGACATCGACGTCGGCAATGCCGTCTGCGTTGCTGCGCATATGACGTGCAAATGGGTCGAAACCTCGTTCGACGGTTTGATTCCCGCGCTGCAGGGCCGCAAGTTCGACGCGATCAATTCGGCGATGAACGCCACCGAACAGCGTCGTCAGGCGATCGATTTCACGACCGTCGTGTACCGCGTGCCGACGCAACTGATCGCGAAGCGCGACAGCGGTTTGCTGCCGACACCGGCATCGTTGAAGGGCAAACGCGTCGGCGTGTTGCAGGCGTCGATTCAGGAAACCTTTGCCAAGGCGCATTGGGAACCGGCAGGCGTCACCGTCGTGCCGTATCAGGACCAGAACCAGGTTTATACGGATCTCCTGGCGGGCCGGCTCGATGCCACGCTCGTTCTCGCGCCGGCCGGACAGACGGGTTTTCTGTCGAAGCCTACCGGCAAGGACTACGCATTCGTCGGTCAGCCGGTGCGCGACGACAAGATCCTTGGCAGCGGCATCGCGTACGGGATTCGCAAGGGCGACACCGCGCTGCGTGATCAGTTGAACGCGGCGATTGCGAAGGTTCAGGCCGACGGCACGGTGAAGACGCTGGCCACGAAGTATCTCGGCAATATCGATGTGACGGCGAAGTAACTTATTGGCAGTGTTACTGGCAATGTTCCTCGGGTGCGGCGTGGCGGTAAGATAAGGCGCATGACCGAGGAGCACACGATGAGCGGGACGAATGACCGGAGTGATTCGGCGGTGACGGTGGCGGCGCCGAAGTTCTGGCGCGATGAAGCGTTGCCGTTTATCGAGGCGCGCTCTATCGAAGACGGCCGCGAGATCTGCTATGCGAAGCACTCGCACGAGACGTTCTCGATCGGCGCCGTCACGGGCGGGCATAGCGTGTATGTGAATCGTCACGCGAGTGAATGGATCGGCGCCGGTGCGGTCGTGATGATGAATCCGGACGACGTGCACGCGTGTAACCCGGTCGCCGACGAGCGCTGGTCGTATCGGATGCTGCATGTGGATGTCGATTGGCTCACGGATCTGCAACACGAGCTGGGTTTCAGCGATAACCACGCGTTTCGCGCTTTCTCGCAGACCATGACGGTGGACCCGGACTTGTTCGACGGTTTGAACCGTCTTTACACGATCCTCGTCGACGACGATAACGAGCCCATGCGCAAGGAAAGCGCCGCGCTCATTTTCTTCTCGGAAGTGCAGCAGAAGCTGAATCCGGCGCCCTTGCCGGATGACGACGCGAGCGGCCAACTCGCGCGGGCCGCGGAATTCATCGCTGAAAACTGCACGCGTCCGCTGAAGCTGGAGGATGTCTGCAAAGCGGCCGAGCTGTCCGCCTCGCACCTGATCCGCGCGTTCAAGCAGCGTTACGGCATGACGCCGCACGCGTATCTGATCAATCGACGCATCCAGTACAGCCGCGCGCAACTTCGACGCGGTCACCCGATTGCGGATGTCGCGCTCGATGCGGGCTTTGCCGACCAGGCGCATTTGCAGCGGACCTTCAAGCGGCTGGTCGCGGCGACGCCGGGGCAGTATCGCAGTTGAGGCGTGTCACGCTATCAGCAGATACAGCGCACTGGCCGCCAGCAAAGCCGCCATCACACGATTGAAAAACCTCACGCGCCGCGGTTCCTGCAAGTACCGGCGCAGGAATGTGCCGGCGTACGCCCAACTGGCAATCGACAGATAGCAAACCACGAAGTACACGATGGTGAATTGCCAGACGAGCCGGCCGTCGCCATCGGCCGCGTAGGCGCCCATCCCGGCTAACGATGCGAGCCATGCTTTCGGATTGAGCCACTGCATCGCCGCGCCGTAGGCGAACGATGGCCCTCGGGTGGGTTTGTCCGCGCCGAGCTTGCCGTCATCGACGGCGAGTTTGTAGGCCATGTAAAGCAGAAACCCGACGCCGGCCCATTTGACGATGTCGATCAGATTGGGGAAATGCGCGAGCAACTCATGCAGGCCCAGACCGATGAGCAACAGCAACAACGTGAATCCGACGGTCGCGCCGGTCACATGCCGCATGCTCGCGGTGAATCCATGCTGCGCGCCGGCGCTAAGCGCGACGACGTTGACGGGACCGGGAGAAATCGACGAGGCCAGCGCGAAGGCGGCCATGGAGAGTAAGACGGTCATCTGATGCCTCGATACGTGAGTGCGCAGGATTGGCGACGCTCAACGGTATCGGGCGGTGGGGCGGGGTGTATTGAAGGAAATTGCTGTCAGTGAAGCTCTGCCGCAGCGCCGCAGCACTTCTTGAATTTTTTGCCGCTGCCACATGGACACGGGTCGTTGCGGCCGACTTTGGGTTCGGTGCGCTGCGTAGAGCTGGCGAGCTTCTGCTCATGGACAGCCTGGCGGTGTGGAAGCCAGAAACGATAGATCGCGGCGACGCTGGCGGGAATCTGTTTGGTGAGGGCTTCATCCTGTTGCGGCGTGCCGACCAATTCCTCTTCTTCACGCGTGAGATCCCGTGCGCCCATCAGGCGGATCGGACTCAGCCATTCCTGGCCTTGCTCGCTGTCGAATAGCGTTTGCCAATCCGTCCGAATAAGCGCGAGACCTTGCATGAAGCCCACTGCCCACGCTTCGCCGTCGATGTATTCGTGGTCGCTGTCATCAATGCGGGAGAAACCGAAAACGGGTTCGAATCCATCCGGATCGTTCTCCAGGTTCGCAATGATGCCGTTCATATGCCGCAAGATCAGCCCGAGAATGTGCTGCGCCTGATCCATCGTTTTGAATGCCGGAGCGTCGTTCTCGCTGGGGCCCCACACGCCCGGCAGCCAGTAACTCGGCGGCACCGTATCAGGCCCGATGACCATTGCGGTCAGATAACCGTCGAGCCCCTCGATCGTCAGCGTCTCTTCCGACGTTACGTCGGAAATCAGAAACTCATCGAGTTCGTCGAACTCTTCTTCCGAGAGAGGCGTATCCAAATCGGCAGGCTTGAGTTTTGACCTGGACATAGCGAGGCTCCGGTGCTTCGAGTCATAGATCCCGATGGCATCTCGGGGAGTGCGGAGCCGGCTTGCTCACACGGTACCGGTGCCGCAAAGCAAAAAGCCCAGTCGCAAGGACCGGGCTTTTTTACTGAATCTTTGGTGGGGCGTGAGTGACTCGAACACTCGACCTACGGATTAAGAGTCCGGACAAGTTCGTATTCCGCAATATTGATTGCAATTCATCGTATCTGAAAAATCCTTTGTTATCAGTGGGTCGGGCCGTTGTTCTGGCTACTTTTTCATTGACGCTCATTGATTCGATATCCTATAGTGGGGTTACACGGCGGTTACATGAGCCGCACACGACCTAATCAGGGAGCTTGGCGAGCGTGGCAAAGGTGAACTTCACGGCGCAGCGGGTTGCGGAGTATTCCTGTCCCGAGGGAACGCTGCAGTCGTTCCTGTGGGACCAGAAGGCATCCGGGCTTGGGCTTCGCGTCACGCGTAACGGCGCTCGCGCGTACATCTATCAAGGGAAGCTCGACGGCCGGACGATTCGGTTGACTATCGGCGACCCCAAAGATTGGTCAATCGAGAAGGCTCGCGGTGAAGCGCGTCGGCTGCAGATACTGATAGACGCCGGCACCGACCCGCGCGAGCACGCGGCCGAACAGAGGGCGACTCGTGAGGCCAAGAGGACTGAGGCCGAACGGCAGACGGTCACCTTTAGCGATGCGTGGGACGCTTATCTAGCGGAGCGCCAGCCGAAGTGGAGCGAGCGCCACTATCAGGACCATGTTCAGCACGCCAGCGTCGGCGGCAAGCCCCGCAAGCGCGGCAAGGGATTGACGGTCGCCGGTCCGTTGGCGCAGCTACGCCCGCTCAAGCTGTCGGAGCTTACCGGCGCCGCCATCGCTAGCATCATTGAGGCTGAAGCCGCGGAGCGCCCGACCATGACTGCTCTCTCCTTCCGCCTCTACCGCGGCTTCGTGCGATGGGCCAATGACACGCCGGCCTACCGCGGTGTCATTCCCGACGACACCTATCAGACGCGCAAGGTCCGCGACGCCGTGCCGAAAGTCGAGGCGAAGGCGGGAGACGTGCTCCAGCGCGAGCAACTTGCCTCGTGGTTTGGCAGTGTCCGTGCGATCGCGAATCCGGTGATCAGCGCTTATCTGCAGGCGTTACTCATCACCGGTGCACGAAGAGAAGAAATGGCCGCGCTCCGCTGGGATGACGTCGATTTTCGCTGGAACAGTCTGATCATCCGCGACAAGGTCGAAGGCACCCGCACGATTCCGCTGACACCGTATCTGCGCTCGCTTTTGCTAAACCTCAAGCGGATCAATGAGACGCCGCCGCCTCGCTCTGTGAAAAGCGATGAGCAGCCCAAATGGCAGCCCTCTCCATGGGTGTTCTGGAGCAAGACAGCCGCAGACGGAAAGATTGCTGAGCCGCGGCTTGCGCACAATCAGGCGCTCGACGCCGCAGGGCTGCCGCATGTGAGCCTGCACGGTCTGCGCCGGTCGTTCGGCACGTTAGCTGAATGGGTCGAGTGCCCGGTGGGTGTTGTCGCGCAGATCCAGGGGCACAAGCCGTCGGCAATCGCAGAGAAGCACTACCGGCGCCGCCCGCTTGATCTGCTGCGCGTTTGGCATTCAAAGGTCGAGGTCTGGATGCTGGAGCAGGCTGACTTGGAGTTTATGCCAGAGAAGAAGGGCGAGTTGAAAGCTATTACCGCTGCCTGACGGGAATCAGGCAAAGCGGTGTCGGAAAGTGCAGCAACACGATCCGACACCTGACCACAAAACCTGTAATGGAGGTTGAGATGGCTGATGTCAATACTACAGGAGATATCGGTGCTGTTCCGAAGGCATGGACGCCGGAAGAATGGGCCCAGATCGAGTCGAACGCGATGGACGGGGATGTATTCGCAACTCGGATCTTTGAGCAACTTGAGGCGGCTCCGCCACTTATCACGCGAGAACAGATCGACGAAATCGAGGAAGGGATTTCGAAAGACGCATTTCGGCGCGCAGCGCTTATTTTTTCCACGTCTTCCGGAGCAGATCTGTGTCGAAAGGTTGAGGGCGATCGCGAGTTTGCTATTGCAGTTGCGGCCGTTCACAAAGAACTCGGCAACGTGAAAGCGCGGTACCTGCAACTTGCTGATCTTATAGGCACAGTTGACGGCCGTTTGATGCTCGCGCTGTGTGGTCGAGAGGATATGGAAGCAGTAGTGAAAGCCGCAAGTTAAGGCGTCTGTCGAAAGCGGCGATCAAGGTGCGCTAACACCGAGATCGCCTAACCGCAACACGGCCTATATAGGAGGTCCGTACCATGGCTGCTTTCAATTTTAGCCCGACAGAAGATGATGCCGGTGAATGTGGGTGTCTAAATGCTCATCATCTGGAGGCGCACCATGTCTAGGCTTACCTGGCTTGGCGACAACATCGGCCTTGACCCCGATGAGGATGCAGAGATCCAATTCCGCGATGCTGCAATGCCGAATGGGGCATGGCATCTACCGCTGTCTGGCGCTTTGCCAATAGCGGACCGCATCGATTCATACGGCTTGAAGCGTATTGCGTTGAGTATAGCCTTCGCTGCCCAAAATGGTCTGCTGAGTTCGTCAGACGCTGCCACGTGGCAAGCCCATAAGCAGCGCATAGCGCACTTGCTGGAGGTGCCTCATGCATAGCAATGTCCTCACTCTTCCGGTTTCGCCGCGGGCACTGCGGCACCGTCGTCGGGCGACGCGCGACACGCTGCCGGCGAAGCATGCCGAAATCCTTCAGTTCGACCGACCGACCGACGATGCCGGAGTCTTGGCGGACATAGCGCCATGGATGCAGGAAAGGCCAAATCACGCGCAGCGGTGGCTTTCGAGCCTGTTCGCATCACGTCTTGGGCGATGCATAGAGGAAACCGACGGAAAAGCTTGCCTTGCGAACTGCGTCTGGAAGACCCTCGGCCACAATATCAGAGGGACGATAGTCACACTATCCGGCAGATTGCGCGTGGACGTGTGGTGCTGGGAGGATGCAGGACACGTGACGTTCTATGGTCATCGCAGCACTCTCTTGCGCGCCGGCATCGCGTCACCTGGATGGTTGCATACGGAGTTGCGCAAAGGGAGAAAAAACGACTTCCAGTCGGTAGCCTTCGACGCACAGCGGACCGTAAATGTCACTAGAAGCGGTGAACACTACTTCGTGCGCATCCAGTTTACCGAGGAAGAAGCCTGGAGCATGGGGAGTCCAGAGTGCGTAGCGAAAGCCCAATCGGACGTTCAGCGCGAAATTGACGGACTACCCAAGACGGCCGCTCAATACATGGAGTTTTTCACGGGCATGGCGGATCTACAGACCCGTGCGATGCAGATGATGGCCTGTGAAAGCAGGGGTGGCTTCGCACTTGACGACTCTAGCCGCGCCGCCATTCTCACTCAGCTCGATAGTTTGCGACAGGCGATATACCGAGCTAAGGCGAAATTCGACCGCGGAGAACGCAGAAGCGAGATTGCGTGCATCGCGCAAAAGTACACCCCCTCGAACAGGACTATTTCGGGTGCTAGAACGTAGGTCAATCCTTCGCGGACGGCTATGCGCCGATTCCGCGTCTTTATCTCTGGAGCCGCTCATGAGAACCGAGCGCTATGAAACCCGCGACCGCGCTTACGGCGCCTGGCATCGCGCACCTTCGATTCGCCGATATTTGCAGGCGACTCAAGCCGAGTCCTTGACCATGGCAGACCTCGATTCGGTGCTGTTTACCGAATACGACCACGGCGGCAAGCTGCCGCTGGCGCTCGTAGAGGTAGCCCGTGATATTGGTCAGGAGAAGCCCGCTGGAGTGCTACAGCAGCTTGCGAGGCTTGCCGACGTGCCCGCCTACGTGGCCCTGTACACGCCCGCGCTGACGGCCAATCCGGCCAATCCAAACTGGTCGGACATCGAGCGGTTCAGAGTTAAGCGAATGTGGCCGCGTCCGGAGCCGGGATGGCGTGTGCTCACGCCGACACAATGGGCTCAGGCTCTGGTGCAGATTAGAGGGTGGCAATTGCGCAGATTCGAAGTGCAGCAAGCAGCGAATGATGAACAATACTAAGACGGGGGCGTCATGGAGGGGATTCGGCGAATCGGCATCGTCATAAAGGCGCTTGCAATGATATGGCTGCTTGGCTTCGCGTGGCTGGCAGTCGATGCCGCAATTGGCGCCGATGTGCCACTTACCGACCAGCAGAAGGCAGACGTGTATGAGAGGCAGACCGGAAAGCATCTCGACGTGGAAAGTCTGAAGCATCCCCCAGTACAGCCGCGGGAATACGATGCCTTCGACAAGTTCCTCGCAGGTGATCTTCGTCAGGGCGGCAACGACCAGGTCTCTACAGGAGAGTTGCTCGCGCGTGCTGATGAGCGTCAGCATATTCTCGACGGGTATTTCTCGAATCACCCCGCCACCATGCGCGTGCGTCAGTGGGGAGACTTTCAGGCGTATGCGATCGCTGGCGTGGTCGGCGCTGTCATCATTGGCGCTATCGGTTGGATTGTCGCCGGCTTTGCGGTCAAACGCCAAGCCCTGTGAGATTCGAGTTCTATTTGCGATAGCGCATTGCGCGTCGTCGCCGGTCAGCCGCGCCTAGCCCGACGGGGCGAAAACGGAGCACCCTACTCCGCTGGCGCGGCTCCTGTTTTAGGGTTGCGTTAGGAACGCAATGGGCAAAACAACCAAAGCTCTTCCTGAGGAACTCAGGACACCACTCAGAGTGACTCGTGAAGATCGCGATCGTGCCTATGCTCGACTCTTGGGCCTGCATCTGTCGAACATGCACGATTCGCCAGAGGCAAGCGAAGCGCTTGCTGTCTTGCGAGATTACGAAGTATCGATCAGCGAAAAGATCGACGCGCTGGCCCTTCACTACGGGCTTCCGTCGCCGATCTCCGCAGACTCCGTCGAAGTGATAGAGGCATACCGCGGACTGCTCGTCGCGGTGGCGTCAGAGGTTGCCCCTGCATTCGGAAAGAAGGGTACTTGTGGACGTCCCGCTGAGAAGTGGGACGATAAGATGCGGCGGCTGCTTGTCTTGGACATGGAACGGCGTTTTGCGCAGTCCGGTACAACGCGTGGGATCAGCTTCGCTGCCTCGCAGCTTGCTAAGAAGTGGTATTGGGCTGCCTTTGTGAGCAAGAAAGAAGACGTGCTGGAGTCTTCCACAGAAGCAGCTTTACGCGCGGCCTACTACGCTGCCCGCGACAAAATTTCAGACGCGCAAAAGGTGTTCGATGATCTGTGGCGTGAAAAGCCGATCGAGGAATGGGACCAGTACGTTATGGAGCAGGTTATCGAGAAACTGTGCAAATTGCGGTTTGAAGATAATTGGCAGCAGTATTACTTCAACATTCTTAACCGGGTGATGTGAAGTAATCCCAGTTGGAATAACTACAAATCATCCTTGTCTCGCCAACCCAATCAATGCCCCGCATGTTCGGGGAAAGGTGAGACAAGTGAACCAGACGACTGTTGCTCCCCTCCCGGCTGTCCTTACGACCAAGGAAGCTGCACAACTGATCAATCGCAGGCCGCAAACTCTTTTCAAATGGTCGTGTTTGGAGAACGGCCCGATCCGCCCCATCCGGATCAATGGCCGTTTGGCATGGCGTGTCGACGATCTGAGAGCGCTCCTTGAGGGCAACGAACCGCGTTCGATTGCTGCGTAAGGGGGCTCGACGTGACCCAAAACAAAAAAGCCGCAGCTCAGACGAGCGCGGCAAAAGAAATCTTCAATGCACAGTATAGCAATGACGCCGCGGCCCAGCGCAACCGCATTTTCGAATTTCTACGGCAACACGGCTCGCTCTCGACGCTCGACGCCCGGCACCTGATCGACGTTATGCACCCGGCGGCGCGCGTAATGGAGTTGCGCAGCGCTGGCCATCAGATCGCCACCATCTGGTCGCACGAAACGACGTCGGAAGGCGGCGCGCATCGCGTGGCGCGGTATTACCTGATTCGCGAGGCGGTAGTATGAGCGCGATCTACGTTCATCTCACGCCGGCCGACGATCCCGAGTTCGTCTTGCTTCGCACGAGCGCTAGCCCGAATCCCGAACGCAAGCCGCCTACGCGAGTCTCGCGTGGCGAGCTCGACGCGGTGCTGTTGATGCTGCTCGATGCAGCAAACTCGCAGCAGGCAGAAGGGACTATCACATGCTGAGCGAAATCGACCGTGCCCGCTCAGCGCTTTTCCACCTCGACGCAGGCTGTGAGCGGGCGGAGTGGGTACGTCTTGGTATGGCTGCGAAAGCGGCAGGTCTAGACCTCGACGACTGGGTCGACTGGTGCGCGTCCGGGTCGAATTACGGCGGCGAGCGTGAGGCACGCGCTGTTTGGCGCTCGTTCGCGCCGGCCGGTAGTATCGGCTCAGCAACGCTGTTCCGCGCCGCAATTGACGCAGGCTGGTCTGATTCATCGATGGTGCGCCGGCCGATGCCTTCATCTGCGAGACAGCCCGAACCCGAGCGCGAAATTCGCGAAACGCTCGATCCGCGGTGGTTGCAATACTGGCAATCGCTTGGCTGCATACGCGATGCCGGCCGGGCGTATCTCGAAGCACGTCAATGTGCATTGCCGCCCCTCGACGGCGATCTGCGCTTCGATCCGGCGGCGCGGCATTCGGGCGGCTACAGCGGTCCATGCCTCATCGCTCTGGTGACAGACGCGGCCACCGGCACGCCCATCAGCCTGCATCGGACATGGATCAATGCCGACGGCACCAAGGCCGACGTCGCTCCGCCGCGGATGTTGCTCGGCGGTCACCGCAAGGCGGGCGGCGTTATCCGTCTATGGCCAGACGACTCAGCTACCCACGGTCTGGCGATCGCAGAAGGCATCGAGACAGCGTTGAGCCTCGCACGGGTCTTCCGGCCTGCCTGGGCGCTGATCGACGCGGGCAATCTCGCGAAATTCCGTCCGCTGCCCGGAGTCGACGCGCTCACTGTGGCCGTGGATGACGACGCGGCAGGCACTCAGGCGGCAAAAACCTGCGCGGAGCGCTGGGCGTTGTTGGATCGGGAAGTCACGCTTGTGGAGGCCAACCATGGGACGTGACCTCAACGACGTGGCGATCGAAGGTGGCGCGGAAGCGGTTCGTCTTGCGGTGGCCAATGGGAGTCGCGTCCCGAAGCGTTCAGAGCGCGGAGCACTTAAGCCCCGGCCCGGGCACGCGGAAGTCCTTTCGGAGGATTTCCCGCTCAGTGTCGCCTTTGCGGATGAGTTGCCGGAGGAGTTTACGCCGCCCGACGAACTGGTGCAGGGGCTGCTTACTATTGGTGGCGGCAGTGTCCTGTATGGCGACTCCAACTCCGGCAAGACATTCCTCGTGATCGATCTGGCCGCAGCAGTTGCGCGCGGGGTGGACTGGATGGGGAAGCGAACCGAGCCCGGCATGGTCGTGTATCTGGCGGCCGAATCGCCAGCGTCGGTACGCAGTCGCCTGCAGGCCTACCAGCGGCATCACGGCGTGCGTGTCCCAAATTTCGCGATTGTTCAAAATCCGGTAAACCTCTTCGAGAATGATGCCGATACGTCCGCGATCATTGCAACCATTCAGCGTCTCGAAGCTCAGCGTGGTCAGACGGTCCGGCTAATCGTCGGTGACACGCTGGCGCGTCTGAGTGCTGGCGCGAATGAGAATGCCGGGCAGGACATGTCGCGCGTCATTGAGCGCTTTGACCGCATCCGTGCCGAATGCGGCGCACACTTCATGCTTATCCACCATTCCGGCAAAAACGCTGCGGCAGGCTCGCGCGGATGGTCGGGCGTACGCGCTGCGGTTGACGCCGAAATCGAAATCACCGATTCACCGACCGGTCATTGCGCGGAAATTACGAAGGTTCGCGATCTGGGCACAAAAGGCGAGCGCATCGGTTTCCGGCTCGATGTCATTGAACTTGGCGTCACGAAGTGGGGCGCCCCGGCAACTACCTGTGTCGTTGCGGCCGAGAGCGCGCCGGCCAGACCAGTGAAGTCCAGGAAACTCGGGCCGGTAGAAGGCGCCGTGCAGGAGTTCCTGCGAGCGCGCAAGGTCGGCGCGAAGGCGGCAGAGATATCGAAGCATTTCGACGGCGAGTACGCGCGGACGTCGGTTTATCGCGCCTGCAAAACGCTTGCCGAAGCTGGGATATTCCATCACACCGCAGGCATTTACGCGTTTGCAGGGGGCACCCAATGACCGTGCCAATTTTGTCTCGCGAAGGGCTGAAAACGCGAAATTTGCGCACGTTCGGGTTTTGTCTCGTCTGGATCGCGAGACACGCGAGACAAACCAGCATTCGCGCCCTGGCGAGACCCCTCGGAATGACCACCAGCATTGGGTTTGGGCGGATATCTGTGTGTCTCCTTCTGTCTCGTTTGCTCCACGAGACATGCGAGACAAGTGCCCCTCGTGATTTGTCTCGTTGTCTCTTCTTCCCTTTAGGGAAGAGACACGCGAGACACGAGCACCGCTTTGGCTCATTTCGATCGGAGATTACGAATGATTGACGCACTGGTAGGCGGGAAGCTTTTCAAGATACCGGAGGAACGACGGTCGAACTCCGGCAAGACGTACGTCACCGCGAACGTGCGTGCAGCCGATGGTGACGGCGAAGGCCTGTTCGTCAGCGTGGTCGCGTTTAGCGATTCGGCGAAGGCCGTGTTGTTGGCGCTGGAGGAAGGCGACAGCGTTTCGCTTGCTGGCACCCTCAAGATCGGCACGTACGAGGCTCGCGACGGTTCAGTGAAGCCGAGCGTCAGCATGGTGGCATCGAAGGTCTTGACGCCTTATCACGTTGCTCGCAAGCGCAAAGCGGTGGCTGATGCATCGGCGCCAGCGGGGGATGGCGGTACGTCACGAGAGCCGACGCTGGCCGAAGACGATCTGGCCTTTTGAGCGTGAAATTTACAGGGAGATTGCAGACGTCATGCGGTTCAAAAAAGGGGAGAGCGGTAATCCCGCCGGCAAGCCGCGGGGAGCAAAGGACAAGCGCACGGAGCTGCGTGAATTGCTGCAGCCGCACGCCGCCAAGCTCGTGGAGAAGGCCGTGGAATTGGCGCTGAGCGGCGATACGACCGCGCTGCGCATCTGCCTGGAACGGTGCATGCCTGCGATAAAGACAAAGGACGCGCCGATCAGCATCAGCGGCCTCACGGGCTCGCTGGCGGAGCAGGGACAGGCGGTGTTGAGTGCGATGGCAGGCGGAGAGATCACGCCGGACGAAGCGAACTCGGTGCTGGCAGCCATTGCTGCGCAGGTACGGATTGTTGAAGTGGACGAACTGGAGAAGCGCATTGCGGCGCTTGAAGGGAGGGACGATGGCAGCAAACCTTAAATCGCGCCTCGTGCGCCTGGAGCAACAGAACGGCGGCGGCGGTGAGCCTCTAATCGTGAAGCTAAGCCGGTTCGACGCGCCCCACGATGTTTTTTCAGGCGTCAAGGTCGGGACTGAATTCTTCGGGCGGGAGCCTGGCGAATCAATCGACGAGACCGAGCGGCGCGTGGCCGACATTCTTCGCACCCGTCGCGGCGCCTCGATATTTGTCATGAAGCCTGTCGCGTTGCGTGCGTGCGCGTATGTGGCGGAACTGCCGGAATGACTCCCCTCGACCTGCTGCATTTCCTGTCATTCGATGCGCCGTCGTTTGGCGGACAGGAATTGGACGACATCAGTGGCTTGGCCTATGTGCCATGGCGTGTCCCGCCGTCCGAGCAACAGATTCTTGCGTGGCAGGTTGAGCTCACTGTTGCGATCGAGGCATTGGCGGTGCTTGAGCGCTGGTCGCCGGAATGGCGGCGCGAGATGCTTGAGCGCGTGCTGCTTGATCCAGCGCTGACGATTCCGTATTCGATTCGAATCATTCGCGAGCTAGTGGCGGAAATCGGGGCACACGTGGGCTTCCCGAACTAGCTGTACGGAAGATTGACGTGGCGATATCAGTCGCCCGAGGCTGTTTCTGCTGCTAGAATTTGCACAACGCTTCACCATCTTCATGCCCGGCCGGACCGTGGGTAAAAGGTGCACTAAACGCGAGACGTCAGTGTTTCGTGTGCCCTTTCATCCAATCAGAGGTTCGACATGGCTGGCCAATTCCCTAGCGCTCAAGGTTTTCTCGGCAACCCGCTGCTCGCGGCGCTTCCGCCCGATCAGCAGCAAAATCTCCTCCAACTGCAACAGCGTCAGGCAATCGGGCAGGCGTTGCTTCAGCAAGGTCTGCAACCGCTCGATACCAGCAACCGACAGGTCGGCGGCATGGGTTATCGGATCAGCCCATTGGAAGGCCTGTCGAAGCTCGTCAATACCTACGTCGGCAACAAGATGTCGATGGATGCGATGGGGCAGGAAGGTCAGTTGATGAGTCAGATGGCCGCCGGCGCATACGGCACTGACAGCACCGCTCCCGCTGTCCAGCAGCAGCCTCCTGTGACGAGTGCGGCAGATTCGAGCGCCTTGACAGGTTTGAGCGCCGGCATGGGCTCTTATTCACCGCAGCCGAATCCGCAGGCTATCGGACAGGCATTGCTGCAGAACAACCCGAACACGCCGATGGCGACGAGCACGACGCCGGGGCCGCTGACGTTGCCGGGACGCACTGCCGCGCAATCGCGCACGCTCGCTATGTTTGCGCCGCAAGCATACGGGGCTGCCCTTGGCGCCGCGCTGACGCCAACCGACACGATGAAGAGTCTTGTGGCCGCAGGGGTTCAACCCGGCAGTCCGCAGTGGAATCAAGCGCTTTCCAACGTTGCGTTCAAGGAGGGTTACCTTCCGCCGGTGCAGATCGGTGCGAATACAACTGTCCAAGACCCATACAGCGGAGCGACTTCGACAACGCCAGCAGCTGCGCCCCCGGGCTACCAGAATATCAAGGGCACCGATGGCAAGTGGTATGCGGTCGCGATCGGAGGCGGTCCACAAGCGGTGCAGGGCAGTCGGGCAGCAGAAGCCGCTGGCGCCTCGCAATACCAGTTCAAAGATACTTTCGATCCGACCTCGAACACGCCGAGAACGGACACAGTATTCAATCTCGCGACGCGGGCAAATAGTGGCGCTGCCGGACCTGCCGGCATCCAGACTGGCCCGGCTCTCGGTGCAACCCCGGCGGCGAACACGCTTGCCGAGGGCGCTGCAAAGCAAGGCCTTGCACTGCAAACGCAGGCGGAAGGTGCCCCGATGCGCAAGGCCTATCTTGAGCAGATGGACAACGCGCTCGGGCAGTTTTCGGGCGGCGCGGGTTCGGACTGGTCGCTCTATGCGAAGTCGATGATCAATCGCTCCTTGCCAGACGGCATGCAGCCGTTCGATCCGAAAAGCATCGCGAGCCAGGAGGACTTCAATAAGCAGGCGACGCAGTACGCGCTCCAACAGTTCCAGACGCTCGGCTCCGCCGGCTCGGACAACTCGATGCAGACGACATTGCACGCGAATCCGAATCAGCTGCTCTCGAACATGGGTAATCACCAGATCGTCCAACTGCTCAAGGGCAACGAGGATGCGGTCGACGTCAAGAACCGCGCGTATCAGCAGTGGCTGTCGCAGGGCAACTCTCCGAAAGACTATGGGCAGTTCCAGACGCTGTTTAACCAACGATTCGACCCGCGCGTCTTCCAGTCGGTCTATATGGCGCCAAACGAGCGCTCAACGCTGATCCAGGGGATGACGCCTGCCGAGCAACAGGCATTCCGGACGAAATACAACTACGCCGTCCAGAACGGCTGGATTCCCGACCCGCGGGGAGGTCAGTGATGCCGGCTCCTGTCCAGTCGTTCATTTCGCAATACGCACCGCTCGCCGCGCAGGTCGGCCAGCAAATCGGCGTGGCACCTGAAGTCGTGCTCGGCCATTGGGGCGAGGAAACGGGTTGGGGAAAATCGGTCATTCCCGGCACGAACAACCTCGGCAACATGAAGGGTCCGGGTGTCACGGCGACCGACAACATGACCGGAAGCACCGACCAGTATCAGGCTTTCGGGACGCCTGATGCGTTTGGCTCCGGCTTCGCCAATCTCATCGCGAACCGCTATCCTGGCGCTATGGGTTCAGGCGATAACGCTCAGGCGTATGCCACCGCGCTGCAGAAGGGCGGTTACGCACAGGACCCGAATTACGCGACCAAATTGACCGGTGCTGTTGCGACCGTGCGCAAATTCGGCGACCTCCTCGCCTCGACTATTTCTGGCACGGCGCGCGCGGATGAACTCACGCCCGCGCAACGTGGCCAACAACCGGCCGGCAATGATCCATTTTCTGCGGCGTTCATGGGGACTCAGCCAGCACGGACACCTCCGGTCGCTGCACAGGCACCGGCGCCCTCGCAGCAGGGCGCCAGCGGTCCTTCAAACGATGCGTTCTCTGCTGCCTTCAGTGCCCCAGTGCCTGCGAATCCAACAGGCAAAGTGGCCGGTGTCGCGTCCGCACCGCAACCCCCAGCCGGCCAGCCGGTGGCCGCCACGCCAGTTACCGCGGCGCAACGTCTCGGGCAAGGGCTCATCGACCCCATGAACGCCGGCGCGCAACTGCTAACGCATGCGCTGCCCGGCGGTCTCGTTGATGCCGTGAACAGAGGAACGCAGTGGGTCAATGATCAGCCTGTCATTGGGCCGATCACGAAAGCCCTTGGCATGGTGCCCGCAAGCGCGCCACAGGTCGACTCGTCGATCGCGAATCAGGAGCAGCGATATCAGGCGGCGCGAACTGCCGCCGGCCAAAGCGGAACGGACTGGCTTCGGCTTGGCGGCAATATTGTGAGCCCGGTAACGATCGGCGCAGCGATGATTGCGCCCGCAGCGGGCGCGGGTATCGGAGGACTTGCTGCGGCCGGCGTTGGATCTGGTGCGTTGGGCGGCGCATTGCAGCCTGTCACGCAAGACGCCGATACGCGCTTTGGCGGTCAGAAGCTCGGTCAAATGCTGCTGGGTGCCGGGACAGGCGGCATCGCCACTCCGGTCATGTCCAAGGTGGTTTTGCCGATCGCGTCGAAGGTCGCCGCGCCGATCATGTCGACAATCGGAAGCTATCTCTCCAAGACCTTCGGCGGCGCTGCAGATGCACAGGTAGCAGGGCAGGCCGCATCACCGGTCGACCAGGCTATCGAACAGGGAGCGCAGGCGACCGGCCGCACCGCTGCGGACATTCCGGCCGATCAGCTCGCATCGCTGCGCGGCACCGTCTCGAACGCATTGCAGAACGGGCAACAGGTCGACCCGGCCGCGCTCCTGCGTAAGGCCGATTTCGATGACATCGAGATGCCCTATACGCTCGGGCAGATCACGCGCGATCCCGCACAGTTCGCCGCAGAGCGCAATCTGCGCGGTGTGGCTGGCGTAGGCGAATCGCTGCTCAACCGCTTCAACACGCAGAATCAGTTGCTGCAAAGCCGCGTGGCTAGCCTCGGAGCCAATCAGGCGCTGGAACCATATCAGGCCGGCCAGATGCTCACCGGTTCGCTGGCGAATGTCGATAACGGGATGCGGCAGGCGGTAACCGACGCCTATGCCGCAGCGCGCGCATCGACCGGGAAGAATCTTGACGTGCCGCTGACCGGGCTTGCCCAGGATTACGCGCAGGTGCTGAACGATTTCGGCGACAAGGTGCCCAGCGGCGTTCGCAATAACTTCAACCAACTCGGGCTAATGGGCGCCACTCAGCAGAAGGTTTTCTCGATCGAGAATGCGGAAAACCTGCTGAAGGTCATCAACGCGAATCAGAGCAACGATCCGGCGACGAATGCCGCGCTCGGCACGCTTCGCAACAGCGTCAAGAGCGCAATCCTGTCTGCTGACGATCAGGGCGGCGTGTTTGCGGCGCCGCGCGCACTTGCCGCTCAACATTTCGCCCTGCAGGACGCAGTTCCTGCGCTGCAAGCCGCTTCGAATAGCAGCGTAGCGCCCGACAATTTCGTTCAGCGCTTCATCATTAATGGAAACACGGATGAAGTGAAGGGACTCGCAAATCTGCTCGATCCAGAATCGTTCCAGCAGGCGCGGGCGCAGATCGGCTCGAAGCTTCAGGATGCGGCGTTCGGACAAAATGCGGCCGGCGACAAGATTTTCTCGCCGGAACGCTACGCAAAGGCGCTGAACGATCTCGGCACTGACAAGCTTGGAGCCTTCTTCTCACCGCCTGAAATCGCACAGATGCATACGTTGGGACGAGTCGGGGCATACATCAACTCGACGCCGTCAGCGGCTGCCGTCAATACCTCCAATACCAGCGGCGCGATTCTTTCTGCGGTCGGCAATGGTGCCCTTGGGCTCCTCCACGTACTCCCAGGCGGCGGGCTGGCTGCCGGCGCGATCAGCAAGGGGGTGCAGGGCGTTGCGAACGCGCGCGCGGTGGGAGAAGCAATGTCGGCAAAAGTGCCCCAGACGATGCCCCCGGGCAATCCAGCGCAAGCGGCGTTGCTGGGCCGCCTGCTCACGGGCGGCGGCCTTGCGGCGGGCGTAGCGGCTGCGCCTCGCTAGATCGAACACGATACCCCAGAACGATATGCCAGCGGCCATTGCAACCGCACCCAGATACTCCATAGAGCCTCCAGCGATTCAAAAAATCCGGATCGTGCGGCGCTCCTGATATCTGACAGGCGATGCAGATCACGACCTGAGTATCGGCCATCGAGCGTGCGAAGCCAAGTGGCAAAGCTCATCGTAGAGCCGTTCTGTGTCCCCAAGGTATTCGCTCAAGCGACCAGGCAAACCCGCCGCGCGAATTGATGACCAGGTATTCGAAACAGGCGTTCGCCTGACAAAGGAGTGGCAATGCGAGCCCGAAAGAACCCTCTGCCATTCACGCTCGAAAACCTGCTGCGCGAGATGAAACCGGGGCGCGGTTATTCGCCCGAGACGATAGCCCTCATGTTTGGCGTCTCTGTAGATGAGGCGCGTGGGAGGTTGCTCGGAGCAGTCATGCTGGGCAAGATTCGCGAATCGGTCGCCCGCCGCGGCATCCGGGCAGCGTTCTGGGTGCCAGCGGAGAAGCCGACGAGCGTCGCGGGTCGACGTGTCGGGCCACTGGAGGGTACCGTCAGCATCCTCACTGGCTACACTGCCGAATTGTGGCGTCTACACGATCTTTGTATGGCGAGCCGCGGACGGTGCAACTTAATGCGTTACCAGCCGGCAACGCCGATAATTAGCTAGCAACCGGTCCGGCTAACGGAGCGGAGTATTGGCGTACGACAGCTTCCAATATTGCCTTCTCATCCAGAGCTTCGGTTTCTTGAGCAACCGAGCCTTGTTCGTTGCACTGTAATGACCAAAAGAAGTCATAGCTTCCGCTAACATCTAACTTACGCTCGGATGCAATGCTCGGGAGGTTGTCGCCGAAAGCCTCGGTCTTTTCTTCCGCGTCGAGCCTTGTCCTGATGTCGGTTAGGCGAAGCAAGCAGACACGAGCGCCTTCCTCCTCCGCCTTATCTCGATTCGTATTCGATACATTGCGTTGATAATGGTGTGTCTCATGAATGTACACTTCCTTGCCGGCATGCAGTCTCTTGGCACGAAGGACAACGACATGCCCACCCCGAAACGGTAACGATTCGACGGTGAGTCCCAACTGTGCGGCGGCAGCATTCAATTCGAATAGATTGCTCATCGTGATTTTGGTCGTTAGATTAGCCGCTGGCCAGTATATTCGAGGCCAACGAATTGTGAAGCGGCGTCTGGATTTCGCCGGTTGAAGCGTACGACCGTATCTTGTTTCCCGCTAAGGTCGGCCAGCGCCCATGAAACATCGCGAATCGTTCTGCTGACTATGCATCACGTTTCCGCATTGCCCGAAGCCTGCCAGTTTGGGTAAATAGTGCTTACGTCACGGACCCCGCGAATCCATGCTTAACGCTATTGAGACACGCACCCCTCCCACTATCGACGATCTCGCTGGGGTGCCGGAGGAGGTCGCCAAAGTCGCGGCGGGCATCGTGACGGAGGTAGCGGAGATCGACAGGGCACTCACGGCGCTCGATGATCTATTGAATCTCCTCCAGCCGCCGTGCAACGGCAAGATCCGTATCGAATGGTGGGAGCGGAAAGGGCGGCGTGTTCCGACGCCGGTCATCTGGTCGCACTCAAAGGCCGGCTGGCGGGCAGTGCGCGTCCCGGGCACCGGCTTATCTCGGCGAGTGAAATCCGCGCGGGACTTCAACGACAACTACAAGCAGGTGAAAGCCGTCTGTCAGAACGTGACGACGCTGCTGAAGATGCGCGAACAGGCGCTGGCGCCGATCGCGATGTTTCAGCGGACGACGGCCGGCACGTTAAACACCAATGTGCACCGGCTCACGATGGCCTGCATCGGAATCGATTTGGCGATGGGGTTTGCTCGGCAGGCTTTCGGGATCGAGGATGGGGCCGCCCCAGACAATGAAGAGGTCCTGGGCAATGAGTGATCTGCGATGCTGAACCGCCATCAATCCGACAGCCGAAGACGGAGACTCGAAAGAACCGTGACGAACGTGAAAACGAACATACCATCACCCGATGACCTCAAATTGCTGCATATGCGGGTCGCCCTCATTCCCTATTACGTGCAAGGTGTTCACGCGGGCCTGAAGGCGTTAGATCTCAGCGGCAAGTACCACGCGCTCGAGCGTATCGAGATTCGGGTAGACGGCATGGACGAACCTGTTCACAGTACGATCCTGATCGCATATACGCAGACAGCTTCTTCCATGGCGGCGATCTACTCGAGATTGCTGCTGGAATTCCTGGGTCTACGGGTGAGTGGTACGCCTTCCCAACTGCAGTCAATCTCGAAACGCACCCGACGTGGCGACATTGGGATCGAGAACTTTCGGAGCTCGGACGGCTTTCCACTGGAAAAGCTATTGCCGTCCATCGTCGACGACTTCCCCGATCCGGAGGAGGTCGGGCGTGCATGGATCACGACGTGTGATTTCGCGGGTCAGCGCCTCGCTCATATTACCGACGACTTCAAACTGAACGGTAGTGACGTCACTCCGATGCTGGTGAGAACATTCGAAACGATTCCTCAGGTCGTCGATCATGCCTTTTCTAACAAATTCGACTAGCGCCTACTACGCCGCGTAGCGGCCGAGAAGGCCGAACTTGTTCGTATTGCACCCATCCGACGCGTGATTGGACGCGACGCGCAACCCTGCGCGGGGGCATCGTTCATCATTGACGTTATTCTTCAGGTAGCGTCAAGGCGCGGCCATTCGGAATGGCACTCCCAAACATCAAATCTTCGATGTTGCTTATGCCGGAGATAGTGCGCGTAGTCGGCAAGGTATTCTTGCCGTTCTGGGGTGAGGAAGTTGTGATGCGCTAGCCAGTCTGTCAGCTCGTCGACAGACGGGCGATTATCACCAAACGCTCTCCCTCGCATTTCCTTCCATTGATTTTGTGCGTCTTGGTCTATATGCCCCGGTAGCATGCTGTTTCCCAAAATTCCGAACACATAGTCAGTCAATACCCATCGGTGCCACTCATCTAGAACTTCATCGAAGTCCGCCTCCGGCACATGTGTCCGGCGAAGAAGATCAATGGTTTTCTCGCGAATTTGTTCCTCTTGTGCGGCTGGAAATCCGCCAATACGTGCGCTCCTTTTTACAAGCGATAGGCTGATCTCAGCGAGATGTTTCGCGAGCAGCTGCATTTCCACGACTGTCGTCCGTGCTTCTTCAACAACCTTCTTGGCTTCAAATTCGAATCCGCTCGAGCTCGCTTTCAGTCTCTCGAAACGATCGATGTTCGCAGCAACGAGTGTCGCAACGAACAGCCACAGTCCCGGCCACAGCATCGCGTCGTTATGAAATATCGCTGCGAGGAAGCCTATTCCGGCGCAGGTCGCGCCGAACGGGACCATCCATGCAGGTGCTTTCCAGTTCATTTGCGGGATTCCTTTTGTCTTCTCGAAGTCATACGCCAGATATCTTGATACCCGCCTGCAGCCGTCACCCCCGAAGCAGATGCTCCGCGCATACGTCGAGCGTGCCTCGCACCGTTGGCGACCTGTAGTCTAACTGCCAGCCGTCCGCCAGTAGCTTGACAAGTTCCTTGCCCGGAAGGCGGCCTTCGTCCGGTACCGGGATTTTCACCTTGGTGAGTTTAGCAATTACAGGCGGCGGCCAACGACGGTCGTATGGGCCGGCGGGTGCGCAATAGAAGAGGCTTGACTGCGATTGTGGTCCTGAGTACGATCTGCCTTAGCTTCGCGTCGCTATCAACTCTTCTTGGGTCTGCGTGCGCCGAGCTAACTAGAAATGTTCGCGGCCTACAGCCGCATTGACTTAACGTTGTGCGCTACACGCACCTATAGGATTACCCATGCCCACCTCCGGACCTCGTTCCGCGTCGATCGTTGCGCTTCTCATCATCATCAATCTGGGTGAGTACGCTGCCGAAAAGGGTCGACCCATATTATCGTATCGTTTTAATCGCGCCACCCTCCGCACGTTAGCGCTGGTCCCGAACCTTCGCCACGACTTCCTGGAAAGGCTGTCGGTCGAATTGCAGAACCGCGGATGGCACCTCCTAGATCTGGACGACCACTTTGCCGTCATACACGTGTCTCGCGTAAACGACTGGGCACGTTTGACGTCGAAGCGCGTGCGCGACTATGTCGAGTACACACGGGAAGAGCTTGAAGAGCGAGTTTCGGAGCTCTTTCCAGCGGAAGCGCCCGCGTCGGACGAATAAACACGTGTGAGTTCGCGCGTTGCGCGAGCAGCAATTCGACGCACTAATACCTGTTCGTGCGTCCGTTCGAAGTATCTTGGGAGTCGAACTTGGCTGTTGTCAATCTCTACTGCGACGAGTCGTGCCACCTGCAAAACGACCGGCAAGTTGCCATGGTGCTCGGCGCCTTGATCTGCCCAGAGGCTCGTCATAAATCGATCGCGCGGAAGATCAAGGACCTCAAACAGAAGCATGCGATCGGTGCTGCGGTTGAGGTCAAATGGGGGAAGGTCTCACCGGCGAAGCTTCCGTTTTATTTGGAGCTTGTCGACCTTTTCTTCGCGACGCCTGAGCTCCGTTTTCGCGCGCTGGTGGTTCCGGACAAATCGAAGCTGAACCACGCGGCATTCAACCAGACGCACGACGAGTTCTATTACAAGCTGTGGTACCAGACGCTGGTGACCTTGCTGTCCCGCAGTGAGCGCTTTCACGTCTATCTCGACAAAAAAGATACGCGCAGCGAAGTGCGGGCGCGCAAGCTCTGTGAGGTGCTGGGTAACAGTCGACTCGATTTCAAGGGGGAGATTGTTGCGCGCGTGCAGCACGTCCATTCGCACGAGGTGCCGCTGTTTCAAATCGCCGATCTACTGATCGGGGCAATCTCCTACGCGAACCGAGGCATCGCGACGAGCGCCGCAAAAACCGCTGTCGTCGAAAGGATCAAGTCGAATAGCCGGCTGCAGCTGACCCATACGACCTTGCTCAGGGAGGAAAAGTTGAATCTCCTGGTCTGGCGAGCGGGGGTGGCGCCATGAGCGCTCCTGACCTATTGGGCTTCAGCGGCGACTGGGCGACATATGTCGAAGTGATCTATGAACGCTATTGCGACGACCTCGTTCGGAACGAGCGCGAGCTCTGGGGGCGCCCCGTGTCAACGCGCTATAACCCTGCCACGAATGATAAACACTTCAGCTTCTGGCATGTCATATCGGAAGGAAAGGTCGAAGTTGATCGCTTGCCCGACCTCCAGCGTTGTAGCCGGATCGGATGGATCGCTTGGGTCATTGAATCTTGTCACCAGAGCGCTGCCGGATTCTCATGGTGGATATCGGAACGCACAACATCGAGGGGCCGGAAAAAGAACTTGGTACTTTGGGCGGAGGCCGACGATTTCGTGGTTATTGTCGAACCTCGACAGGAGTACGTGCTGCTAGTTTCGGCCTATCCCGTTCAGGGGCGCCGCGCAGCGCGGTTGGCCATCGAGCGCGACGAATACTGGAATGGGCAGCCGATGGCACCATTGTGGTAGCGCCTGAAAAGGCAGAGGCCCCGCATCACGGATGATGAAGGGCCTCAGGTACTCCTTCTACGCTTGGTAGATGAGCTTGGCCCGAAGGATATTGCAAAACCCCGGGGTTTTCAAGCAATTCCTTGGGCTATGTATGGGTTATCGGCCACAAGCACAAGCACTTTAGAATCCGCTCCCATGCAAGCAATATGACAGGTTCGGCGAGCTAATGTTCCCCACGAATCGAGAGGAACATTCCGTTTTTTGGGGGAAAGTGAGGTTCGAGTGCTGACCCGAGTACACGGGGCCAATTCGCTTTTCGGTGGATCATTCCCGCCACTCTGCCAAGAAGCGCTCTCACGTCATTTCTCCGGGCATTGCTTAAAATCAGTTACACAGCGGTTACATGAGCCTGAAAAAGCAAAAAGCCCAGTCCGGAAACTGGGCTAAGTGCTTGAATTTATTGGTGGGGCGTGAGTGACTCGAACACTCGACCTACGGATTAAGAGTCCGCTGCTCTACCAACTGAGCTAACGCCCCCAACAGAAGCGAAATTATGCCGAAACTTTCCGAGATTGCCAAGCCCCTTTAGCAGATTTCTTATAAAAATCTTGACTGGGCGGCCTGGTGCGTGCGCGGCGCGGCTCCAGGCACCGGAAAGGCGCACGGTTCTCCGTCCCGGTATCATGTCGCGATACCTGCCGCGCGAAGCGTCGCGCGGCATTCGACCGGGGACCGCCATGGATGACAAAGAAATTATCGAGTTGCTTGACCGCATCCTCGCGCCTTGGGTCCGTGCGCTCACACTGACCCCGGTTAAGGTCGACGAAGAGAGTGCCACCTTGCGTCTGCCGTTCTCCGGCGGGCTGCGCCACTCGGGCGGCGTGATTTGCGGCCAGGTCTTCATGGCGGCCGCCGACACGGCGATGATCGTCGCGATTTCGGCCGCGCTCGGCGGCTTCAAGCCGATGAGCACGGTTTCGCTCAACATCAGTTTTATGCGCGCGGTCCGCAACGGCGACGTGCTGATCACCGCGCGCGTGCTGCGCATGGGCCGCAATCTCGTGTTCGGCGAAGTCGAATTATTCGACGAAGCCGGCAACATGGCGGTCCACGCCACCACCACTTACGCGCTGCTCGACTGAAACCTGAAACCTGAAACTTGAAGCCGGTCCACAAGCCGCAATAGAGGAAAAAGCCAAGATGTTCGATCAGGTCGTATTCGCCGGCGGCGGCAATCGCTGCTGGTGGCAGGCGGGATTCTGGGACGTGACGCAACCGGCGCTGAATATCCGGCCGCGCGTCATCACCAGCATTTCGGCCGGCGCCGCGACTGCGTGCATGCTCTACACGCGCGACTCCGACTGGGTCATGCGTTATTACGAAGAAGCACTGCGTCACAACACCCGCAACGCTTACTGGGGCAATCTGCTGCGTGGCGAATCGGTGTTTCCGCATTACCGGATCTACCGCAAGGCGTTACTCGACATCTACGGCGACAAGTTCTCCACGCTCGCCGACGCGCCAGAAATCCGCATCGGCGTATCGCACCTGCCGCGCTGGCTTGGCGCGCGAAGCGCCGTCGCCGCGGGCCTGATTGCGTACAACATCGAGAAATACGTGCGTAAGACGTTGCATCCAACGCTCGGTCAGACGCTCGGTTTTCATCCGGAATTCGTGCGCGCGCAGGATTGCGCGACGGTCGAGGATCTCGCCGATCTGATTCTGCAATCGTCGAGCACGCCGCCGTTCACGCCGGTTTTGCGGCGCAATGGCCGGCCGGTGCTGGATGGCGGAATGGTCGATAACGTGCCGGTCGGCGCGCTCGACGCCGATGCACCCGGCAACGTGCTGGTGATGGTCACGCGTCTTTATCCGCGGCCGCAGATGTTCGTCGTGCCGCACGGTGTGCAGCAACGGCTTTATGTGCAGCCGTCACGCAAGGTGCCGATTTCAAGTTGGGATTACACGAGCCCGTCGCAGATGGTGCACGCGTACAACCTCGGCCGTGCCGACGGCGAGGTTTTTCTTGAACGTATGCCCGCTCTGCTGGAAGCCGGCGCGCACGAAGCGCGCTGAGGTGGGCAGTAGCGGCGCCGTGGACCCTCAAGGCGTTGCGTGGTGCGCAGCCCACGCGCCAACGAGATTGGCGCGTGGATTGAGGCAGGAACGTACCGCGAGGGATTGGCGCGCAGAGATTAGCGCCGGCGCCCACCCTGCAACGCTTCCGGATTCGCCACACTGGACGTATCGCCGGCGTCGAAAGCCAGGATGTTCTGGAAGGCCGCGGTGAAATACAACTCGTAGCTCTCGCGTTCCACATAGCCGATGTGCGGCGTGCAGATCACATTCTCCATGCGCAGCAGGCTGTAGCCCTGCAGAATCGGCTCGCTCTCGTAGACATCGATCGCGACCATGCCTGGCCGGTTGCGCGACAGCGCGTTCACCAGGGCGTTTTCATCGAGCAGTTCGGCCCGGCTCGTGTTCACGAGCAATGCGGTCGGTTTCATCCGCATCAGGTCTTCCTGCTTGACGATGCCGCGCGTGTCGTCATGCAGACGCAGGTGCAACGACAGCACGTCGCTCTGCTCGAACAGCGCCTCGCGGCTCTCGGCCACGCCATATCCGTCCGCGCGCGCCGCTTCGCGCGAATGCTCGCGACCCCAGATCAGCACGTTCATGCCGAATGCCTTGCCGTATCCGGCAAGCAGCCGTCCGATCTTGCCGTAACCCCAAATCCCCAGCGTCTGACCGCGCAATACCTGGCCCAGACCGAAATTCGGCGGCAGTGCCGATGTCTTCAAACCGGATTGCTGCCAGGCCCCTTGCTTAAGGTTTGCTACGTATTGCGGAATCCGTCGCTGAGCCGCCATGATGAGGGCCCACGTCAGTTCGGCCGGTGCGGTCGGCGAGCCGGTGCCTTCCAGCACGGCGATGCCGCGCTCGGTACAGGCGGCCAGGTCGATATGGCTGGAGACTTTGCCGGTCTGACTGATCATGCGCAAATGCGGCAACTTGTCGAGCAGTTGCGAGCTGATGCGGGTGCGTTCGCGAATCAGGACGAGAGCGTCGACTTCGGAAAGACGGCTCGCCAGTTGCCCGAGCCCGCGAACCGTGTTGTTGAAAACCTTGACCTCATGGTCGGCCAGCAGTTGAAAGCAATCGAGCTTGCGGACGGCGTCCTGGTAATCGTCGAGGATGGCAATCTTCATGGTATGTGTCTTGCGACGCACCATAGCGGTGCGGAACGGAGTGTTATGCTGACTGTCCCATCATGTGACCCAGGTCACATGCCGGTATGACTGAATGCCTTAACGTAGAAGCACGTAGAAGCTGCCGCATAGAACGGCAGCGCCACTGTAAGGCCGATTGACATCGTTTTTAACAGTTTGTTGCGTGTTGAGGCAAGCCGCTTTACAGACGGTTGCAGACAACCGCCCGCGGATGCCTTCGCGCAACACGCTGTGTGGCCCGTGATGACCTGCACAATTGTGCGTCGGCTGGCAGGAATGTCGTCGCGATGAATTGAACGCCTCTCGCATGCAGCGTCACTGGGCTTGTACCGTTTTTCTATTACTTTCAAAACGGAGACAGGTCGATGAATCATCCCTCGTTCGAAGGACAGTCCACTACTGAGGCGTCTGCAGGAGCGCCCGCGTGGGTCAAAAACCGGAAACTGGTCGACTGGGTCCAGCGCGTTGCCGCCATGACCAAGCCCGATCGGGTCGTCTGGTGCGACGGTTCGCAGGAGGAGTACGACCGCCTGTGCGCGCAGATGGTCGAAGCCGGCACCCTCAGGAAACTCAATTCTGCCAAACGTCCCAATTCCTATCTGGCATGGTCCGATCCGTCGGACGTGGCGCGTGTCGAAGACCGTACGTTCATCTGCTCGAAGCGTCGGGAAGATGCCGGGCCGACCAACAACTGGATCGAACCGGGTGAGATGCGCTCGAAGCTCGACAGCCTGTTCGACGGCGCCATGCGTGGCCGCACCATGTACGTGGTGCCGTTCTCGATGGGGCCGCTCGGTTCGCCGATCGCGCACATCGGCGTCGAGTTGAGCGACAGCCCGTACGTGGTGACCAACATGCGCATCATGACGCGCATGGGTCGCAAGGTGTATGACGTGCTGGGCGAAGACGGCGAATTCGTGCCGTGCGTGCATTCGGTCGGCGCGCCGCTTGCGGCGGGCGCGAAAGACGTGCCGTGGCCGTGCAATGACACCAAATACATCGTCCATTTTCCCGAGTCGCGCGAAATCTGGAGCTACGGCTCGGGATACGGCGGCAATGCGTTGCTCGGCAAGAAGTGCTTCGCGTTGCGCATCGCCTCCACCATGGGGCGCGACGAAGGCTGGCTCGCCGAACACATGCTGGTTCTCGGCGTGACGTCGCCGCAAGGGCACAAGCATCACGTTGCAGCGGCGTTTCCGTCGGCTTGCGGCAAGACCAACTTCGCCATGCTGATTCCGCCGGAAGGCCTGAACGGCTGGAAAATCTCCACGATCGGCGACGATATTGCCTGGATCAAGCCGGGTAAGGATGGCCGTCTGTACGCGATCAACCCGGAAGCGGGCTATTTCGGCGTCGCGCCAGGCACGAGCGAAAAGACCAACTTCAACGCGATGGCTACGTTGAATGAAAACGTCATCTTCACGAACGTCGCGCTGACGGATGACGGCGACGTCTGGTGGGAAGGCATGACCGATACGCCGCCCGCGCATCTGATCGACTGGCAGGGCAAGGACTGGACGCCGGCGATCGCGAAGGAGAGCGGGCGCAAGGCCGCGCACCCGAACGCGCGTTTCACGGCGCCGGCTTCGCAATGTCCGTCAATCGATGCCGACTGGGAGAACCCGGCCGGCGTCGCGATCGACGCGTTCATTTTCGGCGGCCGCCGTTCGACCACCGTGCCGCTCGTCACCGAAGCGCGCAACTGGGTCGAAGGCGTCTACATGGCCGCGACCATGGGCTCGGAAACGACGGCCGCCGCCGCGGGGCAGCAGGGCGTGGTGCGCCGCGACCCGTTCGCGATGCTGCCGTTCTGCGGCTACAACATGAGCGACTACTTCGGGCACTGGCTGAAAACCGGCGAACACCTCGAGAAACTGAACGCGAAGCTGCCGAAAATCTTCTGCGTCAACTGGTTCCGCAAGGGTGCGGACGGCAAGTTCGTCTGGCCGGGCTTCGGCGAAAACATGCGCGTGCTGAGCTGGATGGTCGGGCGCATTGAAGGCGAGGCGCAGGGTGAAGAACACGCGTTCGGCGTGTCGCCGCACTATGACGACATCGACTGGAGTGGCCTGAATTTCAGCCGCGAGCAATTCCAGCAGGTGATTTCCGTCGACGACGCAGCATGGCGCGACGAACTCGCGCTGCATGCCGAGTTCTTTGACACGTTGCAACAAGGTCTGCCGTCGGCGCTGAAACAGACCAAACTCGCGCTCGAAGGAAAACTCGCTGCCTGATTAGGTGAGTGTTCACTTCGCATAAAAGCCGCCTTCGGGCGGTTTTTTCTTTCTCGCCCGAACCTTGCACTGCGATTCTCTCCGGTTTCGCAATGCCGGGACGACCATTGCATCTGTTCGAACAAAAAAGACAGTGCAAGCTGCGATGCAGCAGATTGTTGCTCTTGCCGGAACAATCGAAGGTCTTGCCCCGCACTGGGGAACACAGTCGCACAAATATCGACAATATTTCGGCTTTCGTGGGCAACTTCTGCACGATTTCGCGAGTCGTAGGAGAATTCCAAGTTCGCTTCACTGGTTTTCACTAATTGTCAGGAAGCAGTAACACGGCAGGAGTTGTCCTATGGATCATTTGCAGTCGATGCGAGTTTTCGTCAAAGTGGCGGATCTCGGCAGTTTTGCCCGCGCTGCGAGCGCGATGGATATTTCCAACGCAGTTGCCACCCGTCACGTTGCCGATCTCGAAGGCCGTCTTGGTACGCGGCTGCTCAATCGCACAACCCGCAGCTTGTCCCTGACCGAATCCGGTCAGGTTTATCTCGAGCGCGCGCGCCAGATTCTCGACGAACTCGAAGACGTCGAGCAGATGGTGGTCGCGCGCAATCACGAACCCGTCGGCACGTTGCGAATCGTCGCACCGGTCGTGTTTGGGTTGCATAACCTTGCGCCCGTTCTGCAGACGTACGCGGAGCGCTATCCGAAAGTCATTCCCGACGTCACGCTGGTCGACCGTCAAGTCGATCTGGTCGAAGAAGGCTTCGACGTGGGCGTGGTGATCGCGCGGCAAATGCGTAGCGCGAGCATTGTCACGCGCCGTTTGACCACCGGTTGCATGACGGTGTGCGCAACGCCGGCCTATCTGGAAAAGCACGGTACGCCGACGCGTCCTGAGCATCTGCTGGAGCATCCGTGCCTGAGCTTGCCGTCTGAGTATTGGGGCGACGAGCGTGTGTTCACGGGCCCGGAAGGCGAAGTGCGCGTGCGTCCGTCCAACGTGATCGTGGCGAACAATACGGAAATGCTGCGGCAGTTCGCGTTGCTCGGCATGGGCATTGCGATACTGCCGAGCTATCTGATCGGCCGCGACATGACGCGTGGCAGGCTTGTGCGTTTGCTCGGCGATTACCGTTTGCCGCAGGTCGAGATCAACATTGCGTATCCGAGCCGCCGTCACTTGCCGGCGAAGGTGCGCACGTTCATCGATCATCTGGTCGAGCATTTCAGCCAGACGCCGAACAGTCTGCTCGGTGAGCAGTGGATCAAGGACGGCCTTGGCAGGCCCGCCACGTCCGCCGCGCTCGATTCTGCGGATCACATGCCGCCGGAAGCGTTCGATGGCGCTGAGCCGCTGTCGCGGCTGCTGGATAGCGAGCTATCGCCGATGCCGAAGACGTTGGCAAAGACGACGAATCGTCCACGGCCCACCGCTCTGTCGCCGCTTTAAGCATTCGGGCGGTAACGCCGGCGGCGCTGAGGCAAGCGCAGGTCGGTGCCCCAAAACAAAAGGCGCAGTCACTTCATGTGACTGCGCCTTTTTTCTGGGCGGGAATGAGGCAACCGGGAACTGAATATTTCCCGGTTGCCTGCCCGATTTACTTACGAACCCGTCTTGCGCGCGACCGCTTTCTTGGCCGGCGCCTTTTTGGTGGCAGCGGTCTTTGCAGCAGCAGTCTTCGTAGCAGGCGCTTTCTTTGCCGCGACCTTTTTGGCGGGTGCCGCTTTCACCGCGACCGTTGCGTCTTCGTCGTCCGACTCCGGCGATGCCTTGGCTGCGGTCTTTGCCGCGGCGGTCTTCGCTGCTGTCTTGGCCGACGGCTCTTTCTTCTCGAACTCGAAACCGATCTTGCCGTCGTTCTGCTTGACGAGGAACGCCTTGAAGTTGCGGCCGGTGCGCGACGACTTGAAGTTCGTCAGCAGGTCGGTGCGTCCTTCTTCGAGCAACTTCGCCATCTGCTCACGCGCAATTTCCTGCTGCAGGATCACCTTGCCCGAGCGGAAGTCGCAAGTTTTCGGATTCGCAACCGAGTTCTCGCAGACATAGCTCATGCCGTGTTCGAACACGCGACCCTTGCACTTCGGACACGCGCCGACCGCTTGCTGGTCGGAGAAGTCAGGCGGTTCACCATCTTCACCGCCGGAGTCCTGACCGAAGTCGAACTCGAGCTTGTAGTTCTTGATCTCGTCGTCGAGCGAGAGCTTCAGGATTGCGGAGAACGGGCGGCCCATCTTGCTGCGGAAACCCGACAGCGGTCCGATCGTCTTGTTCTGCAACAGCTCTTCAACTTCTGGAATTTCGAACTGACGTCCGCCCGGAATCTTCGAGATCGAGAACTCGCACTTCGAGCAGGCAAAGCGCCGGTAGTTTTCCTTCACCTGGCCGCCGCAATTCGGACACGGCGTTTGCAACGTCGCGTAATCACCCGGGATCGTGTCGGAATCGTACTCTTTTGCACGCTTGACGATGGTCTGCGTCATGCGGGCGATTTCCTGCATGAACGCGTCGCGTGGCAAGTTGCCACGCTCCATCTGCGAGAGCTTGTATTCCCATTCGCCGGTCAATTCCGGTGCGGTCAATTCCTTCACGCCGAGGCCGCGTAGCAGCGTCATCAGCTGGAATGCCTTGGCGGTTGGAATCAGATCGCGGCCTTCGCGGATCAGATACTTTTCACCCAGCAGCCCTTCGATGATGGCGGCGCGCGTGGCCGGCGTGCCGAGCCCCTTGGCGGCCATGGCTTCGCGCAATTCGTCGTCTTCGACCAGCTTGCCCGCGCCTTCCATGGCCGACAGCAAGGTCGCTTCGTTGTAGCGTGCAGGCGGCTTCGTCACCAGTTGCTGGGCGGCGATCTTGTCCGTCTTGACCTTCTCGTCTTTCTGCACCGGCACGAGGTTCGCGTCTTCACCGCTGATTTCGCGGCCATAGACTTGCAACCAGCCCGGTTCGACCAGCACCTTGCCTTCAGTCTTGAAGTGATGGCCGACCACTTCCGTGATCCGCGTCGTCACCTTGTATTCGGCGGCCGGGAAGAACACCGACAGGAAGCGTTTCACGACGAGGTCGTAGAGCTTCTGTTCCGGTTCGGACAGATTCTTCGGCGCCTGCAGCGTGGGGATAATTGCGAAGTGGTCGCTGATCTTCGAGTTGTCGAAGATGCGCTTGTTCGGCTTCACCCAGCCCTTGTCGAGCACCTGCTTGGCATACGGGAGATAGTTGTTGCTCTCCTTGAGCATGCCGAGCGTTTCCTTGACCGTATCCATATAGTCTTCCGGCAACGCACGCGCGTCGGTCCGGGGATAGGTCAACACCTTGTGCTTTTCGTACAGCGCCTGGGCGAGGCCAAGCGTGTTCTTCGCCGAAAAGCCGAAGCGGCCGTTGGCTTCACGCTGCAAGCTGGTCAGGTCGAACAGCGCCGGCGACAGTTGCGTGGACGGCTTCGATTCTTCCGTCACCGTACCGATCTGGCCACGGCAGGCCGCGACAATCGTTTCGGCCGCGGGCAATGCCCACAAGCGCGAATCGCGCTTTTCAGGATCGAATTCGTCGCGCTTGAATTTCGGATCGAACCAGCGGCCTTCGTAGAAGCCGGCCGCGCAGACGAAATCGGCCTTCACTTCCCAGTAATCGCGTGGCACGAAGCGGCGAATCTTCTCTTCGCGTTCGACGACGATCGACAGCGTCGGCGTCTGCACTCGCCCGACCGTGGTCAGGAAGAAGCCGCCGCCCTTGCTGTTGAACGCGGTCATGGCCCGCGTGCCGTTGATGCCGACGAGCCAGTCCGCTTCAGAACGGCAACGCGCCGCATCGGCGAGCGGCTGCATTTCCTCGTCGCTACGCAGACGGGCAAAGCCGTCGCGGATCGAACCGGCTGTCATCGACTGAAGCCACAGGCGTTGAACCGGTTGCTTGGCTTTCGCGTGCTGCGCGATCAGGCGGAAAATCAGCTCGCCCTCGCGCCCCGCGTCACATGCGTTGATCAGACGGTCGATGTCTTTACGCTTGAGCAGCTTGGTCAGCACCTTCAGGCGCGACTCGCTCTTGGCGATCGGATTCAGATCGAAATGCGGCGGAATGACGGGCAAGTTGGCGAAACTCCACTTGCCGCGTTTGACTTCATAGTCTTCGGGCGCGGCGATTTCCAGCAAGTGGCCGACTGCCGAGGAAAGGACGTAGTCGTCGCTTTCGTAGTATTCGTCATGCTTGGTAAAGCCGCCCAAAGCGCGCGCGATGTCGTTCGCGACGGAAGGCTTTTCGGCGATGATCAGTGCTTTGGACATGACTCGATGTGAGGTTGGTAGATCAGGGTTGATGGCCTTGAGTGCGCTTTAACTAGCGCGACCCTCGTTTGCGACCTTTGCGACCCAATAACGACCGCTTTATAGCACACGGCGCGAGAGCGGCGTGTCAAGTGCCATAAAAAGCGCGCCATGATAATTGCGCGCTCAGTAACTGGGCAAGCTGCGGAAAACGCGCGGTGTGTCGCTCGCAACGCCCGTGCCGCAAGGTTCAGCGGCGGGTGACCCCATTCACGCGACGGTCAGCGCGGGCCGCAGTTTGGGCGCGCCGCTGACGCCGGGCACGGCCGTCAGATCGGACAACATCCGCTCGACAATCGCCGCCTGTGGCAAAACCGTGCCAAAAAAACGTGTCGTTACCGAGTCTTCGATCAGGATGGTCGGGAAATTTTCGACATCCAGATCGTCGAAGCGGTCCGCATGGGTTTCGATGTCGATCCATGCGAAACAGATATCCGGATGCTTATCCGCCAACCGGTCGAAGGCGTCCCGATATTCGCGGCAGGTCCCACACCACTCCGCGCACAGGCAGGCAACGAACAGCGTGTCGGGTTGGTTGACGCGCTCGGCGATCCGGTCTTGGTCGGTGTCGAGATTCAGCGCGGGCATGGTGGTTCCTTGCGTACTTTTGTCAGGTGCTTTGGCGCGAATGTAGCATGGCCGATCCCGAATCGTGGTCAACCCTGGTCAATGCGGGGTCAGCGGTGGGTCGCCCGCGTGAAGCGGCCACCGGGCAGCGCGGTTACCTGGCCGGCGAGTTCGAGTTGCAACAGCGTGTTTTGCAACGCCGCGTCCCCCATCTCGGTGCGGGTGGCAAGAATTTCAAGCGTAGCGGGGGCATGGCCGAGTGCATCGAGGAGTTGCAGCGCTTCGACGCTCATGGCCGACGGAGCTGCAGATGACGCAGGCGCCGCCGCCAATTCGGGCTGAACCGCAGTCGTGGCATGAGCCGCCAGCAATTCAGCCTGCACCTGGGCCGATGCATGCGCTGAGCGCGCGCCCTCCCGACGCACCGCCTGTTTGCCGGTGCCGGCAGCCTTCGCTGCCACGGGCCGGGCGAAGCCCAACTCCTCCAGCACGTCATCGGGCGTTTCCACCAGTTTGGCGCCCTGCTTGATGATCCGATGACACCCGCGCGAGAGGGGCGCATGAATCGAACCGGGCAAGGCAAAGATATCGCGCCCCATTTCGTTGGCAAGCCGAGCCGTGATCAGCGAGCCCGAGCGCATTGCGGCCTCGACGATCACAACCCCGCTGACGAGGCCGGCGATCAGGCGGTTACGTTGCGGAAAATTGGCGGCGCGCGCCGGCGTGCCCAGCGGCCATTCCGAAAGGATCGCTCCTTGCGCCGCAATCTGCCGCGCCAGCGCATGATGTGCGGCCGGATACACGAGATCCGCGCCGGTGCCGATCACGGCGACCGTGCCGCCGACGCCTTCCAGCCCGCCCCGATGCGCCGCACCGTCGATACCTAGCGCCAGCCCCGACACGATGGTGACGCCGGCTTGCGAAAGCTCACGCGCGAAGCGCCCTGCGTCTTCCGCACCTTGCGGCGTCGCACTGCGGCTACCCACCAGCGCGACCGCCCTCGTGTGCAACAGATCCAGCCGGCCCTTTATATATAGTAGTGGCGGCGGATCGGGCATGGTGAGTAGCGCGGGTGGGTAGGCAGGATCGTCGAGTGTCACCACGTGGTTGCCGGGCAGCTCGCTCCAGGCGATCACCGCGTCGAGTTGCGCCTCGAAGTCTGGGCCAGGCGGCGCGAGTACAGCGCGCGCCGTAGCCTCGCCCGCGATTTCGGCAAGTGCCTCGGGCGACTGATTGAAAATCGCTTCCGGCAGTCCAAATGCGCTTAGCAATAGACGCAGAGCGGCGGGTTTTAACCCCGGTGCGAGCGAAAGCCGCAGCCAGGCGGCGAGTTCAATATCGGTTGCGGGCAAGGTGCGCATTGAAGGTCGATCCTCTTACAGAGCCAGCGGGCAGGCGGGCGCCATGCTAAAATTTTCATCATCCGAAATAACTGCAGCGCCGCGCCCACCCGCGCGGGCTCGTCGTCTAGCGCACGTGGCGCGTTGAATCGAACCGGTTCGACACCATCTATCCTCTGCGTAACGCGATGCGCCCACAACCTGGCCAAACGGCTAACGCCAGCCTTCCACCGGTCAGCGGCGCCTAAAAACACACTCAAGATCATGGCTTTACTGAACATCCTCAATTACCCGGACAAACGGCTGCACAAGATTGCGAAGCCGGTCGAAGTGGTCAACGACCGCATCCGCCGGCTCGTCGCCGACATGGCCGAAACCATGTACGCCGCTCCCGGCGTCGGCCTTGCGGCGACCCAGGTGGACGTGCATGAACGCGTGATCGTGATCGACGTGTCGGAAACGCACGACGAACTGCTCGCCTTCATCAATCCGGAAATCATCTGGTCGAGCGACGAGAAGAAGCTGTCGGAAGAAGGTTGCCTCTCGGTGCCGGGCATTTACGACAACGTTGAGCGTGCCGAGCAGGTGCGGGTTCGGGCGTTGAACGAGAAAGGCGAAACCTTCGAGATGGACTGCGAAGGGCTGCTGGCGGTTTGCGTCCAGCACGAAATGGATCACCTGATGGGCCGCGTGTTCGTCGAGTATCTTTCGTCGCTCAAGCAGACGCGCATCAAGAGCAAGATGAAGAAGCTCGCCCACGCGATGTAATGCGCGTCCACTTCGCCTACCGCCCCCGTTCATGAGTCATTCGTTGCGCGTCATTTTTGCCGGTACGCCGGAGTTCGCCGCGGCCGCGCTGGCCGCGATCCATAGCGCCGGTTTTCCGGTGCCGCTCGTGCTGACCCAGCCCGACCGGCCCGCGGGGCGCGGGATGAAATTGCAGGCGAGTCCGGTCAAGCGCTACGCGCAGGAACACGGGCTTGCCGTGGCGCAGCCGCCTTCGCTGCGCCGCACGGGCAAGTATCCGGCCGAAGCTGCAGCCGCGATCGATCAACTGCGGGCCACACCGCACGACGTGATGGTCGTGGCCGCGTATGGTCTGATCCTGCCGCAGGAAGTGCTCGATATTCCGCCGCTGGGTTGCATCAACATTCACGCTTCGTTGTTGCCACGCTGGCGCGGCGCCGCGCCGATCCATCGCGCGATCGAGGCGGGCGACACGGAAACCGGCATCACGCTGATGCAAATGGACGTCGGCCTCGATACCGGCGCGATGATCTCCGAAGCGCGCACGCCGATTTCCGATAGCGACACCACGGCCGTCCTGCACGACCGTCTTGCACAAGACGGCGCCAGACTGATCGTCGAAGCGCTGATCGAACTCGAGCGCAGCGGCAAGCTGGCGGCAACGCCGCAGCCCGCGGATGGCGTGACTTACGCGGAAAAGATCGGCAAGCACGAGGCTGCGCTCGACTGGCGCAAGCCGGCCGCAGTCCTCGCGCGTCAGGTGCGCGCGTTCGACCCGTTCCCCGGCGGCGTGGGCACGCTGGAAGACGGCACGTCGATCAAAATCTGGGCGGCGGCTCCAGTTGAGGCGCAAAGCAATGCAGTCGCCGGCGCTATCACCGAGGTCTCGCCCGAAGGCGTCGTGGTTGCTTGCGGCCAAGGCGCACTGCGTCTCACGCAATTGCAAAAACCCGGCGGTAAGCGCTTGCCGGTGCGCGAATTCCTGGCCGGCGCAACGCTGGCTGCGGGTCAGCGCTTCCAGCTTCCCGAAGCAGAATAACTGCCTTGCCCATGCCTTGAACATCCGTCGTTCGGCCGATGTTCAAGGCGCCCGCCGCAGACTCGCGGCGCGTTAGAATCCTCTATGCAAGTGCTCGCGTTTTGAGGATCTCCATGTTTGGCATCACCCATTTCGAATTTTTCGTCGTCGCGGTCTTTCTGCTGAACGTGACGCCAGGTCCCGATACGGCCTACATCGTTGGGCGCAGTGTCGCGCAGGGCCGTGGCGCAGGCCTGATGTCCGCGCTCGGCATCTCCGCCGGTTGCTGCGTTCATTCGCTGGCTTGCGCGTTCGGCTTGACGGCGCTGCTGGCCGCTTCGGCTACCGCGTTCACCGTCATCAAGTTCGTCGGCGCTATTTATCTGATGTATCTCGGTGTGCGCCTGATTTTCGCGAAGCCGGCGGCAGACCAGGCGGTCGGCGAAGCGCGTGCTGCCGGCGCGCCGAAATCGCTGCGTCAGCTTTTCCTGCAAGGCTTCTGGACCAATGTGCTGAATCCCAAGGTCGTGCTGTTTTTCGTGTCGTTCTTTCCGCAATTCGTCACGACGGGCAGCGATCATAAAGCGCTGGCGTTCCTCACGCTCGGTGGGGTGTTCGTCGTGATGAGCATGATCTGGAACAGTTTTGTCGCCTGGATTGCCGGCAGCGTGACCCGGCGCTTCTCCAGCAAGCCGTCGATGAAGAAGTGGCTGGATCGCGGCGTCGGCAGCGCATTCGTCAGCTTGGGCATCAAGCTCGCCACCGCATCAAGATGATTGAATTTTCCTTGCGCGCCCATATCTAACGTTTAGCTTACAATCAGTCGCCGCGATCATGCGGCGCAGATATGAACCCGCGTTAGGGCAAGGAGTTGCAGACATGTTCAATTGGGTCAAAACCGCGATGTTGATGGCCGCGATCACGGCCCTTTTCATCGTGATCGGCGGGATGATCGGCGGGTCGCGCGGCATGACGATCGCGCTCGTGATCGCCCTTGGGATGAATTTCTTTTCGTACTGGTTCTCGGACAAGATGGTCCTGCGCATGTACAACGCGCAGGAAGTCGACGAAAACAGTGCGCCGCAGTTCTACCGCATGGTGCGCGAACTCTCCACGCGCGCCGGCCTGCCAATGCCGCGCGTCTACCTGATCAATGAAGACGCGCCGAACGCATTTGCCACCGGCCGCAATCCGGAGCATGCGGCCGTTGCCGCCACCACCGGCATCTTGCGCGTGCTGTCCGAGCGTGAAATGCGCGGCGTGATGGCGCACGAACTGGCGCACGTGAAGCACCGCGACATCCTGATCTCCACGGTTTCGGCGACGATGGCCGGCGCTATTTCCGCCTTGGCGAACTTCGCGATGTTTTTCGGCAGCCGCGACGAAAACGGCCGGCCGACGAACCCGATCGCGGGTATTGCTGTCGCGTTGCTCGCACCGATCGCCGGTGCGTTGATCCAGATGGCGATTTCGCGTGCGCGTGAATTCGAAGCCGACCGCGGCGGCGCGCAGATTTCCGGCGACCCGCAGGCGCTCGCTTCGGCACTCGACAAGATCCATCGTTACGCGAGCGGGATTCCGTTTCCCGCGGCCGAGCAGCATCCGGCCACTGCGCAGATGATGATCATGAATCCGCTGTCGGGTGGCGGCATTGCGAATCTGTTCTCCACGCACCCGGCCACCGAAGAACGCGTCGCGCGTTTGATGGAAATGGCGCGCACGGGGCGCTTCGAGTAAAACGCGGCGCTGCGTGACGTGAAGAAGGGCGAGTCTGTGGGCTCGCCTTTTTTGTTCGAGCACCGCCATCGATCTACCGTCGGCGGCCTCTGTCCCGCGCCACGCTACAATGTGTGCTGTTTGCGTCGCGCGCACCGTGTGGCCTGCTTTTGCCTCTTTCATGACTCCAAAGCCTTCTTCGCGTTCTGCTTCCTCATCGGCGCATCCGCGCGAATCCCGTCTGTCGATGCTGCACCTGGCGCCTGAATCGCTCGGTTTCGCGCTCGATTGCGCGGGCCAGGCCGTCGGCGCCGTGCGCTTCGGGGCGGCCTTGCCGGCCGCGCTGCAATCCGTATTCGTTTCCGCGCCCGAGGGCAGTGCCGCCGCGGCGCGCGGCGCAGTGCAGGACATCGCCTATCGCACCATGCGGCGCCTCGCGACCGCCGAATGGCTGATTGCGAAGCTGGTGAAGAAGGCGCCGCCGCCGCACGTCGGCCATGTGCTCGCCTGCGCGCTCGCCTTGCTCGTCGATGATGAAGCGAACGCCGCCTATGCGCCATTCACCGTCGTCGACCAGGCGGTGAGCGCCATTGCGGCGCGTCGTGAGTTCGCGTTCGCCAAGGGTCTCGTCAACGCCGTGCTGCGCAATTTCCTGCGCGAGCGCGAGGCGCTGCTGGGCGCCGCGCAAGCCGACGAAGTCGCGCGCTGGAACTACCCGGCGTGGTGGATCGATGCGGTCAAAACCGCATGGCCCGACGCATGGCAAGCGGTGCTCGCTTCCGGCAACACGCAAGGTCCGCTGACGCTGCGCGTGAACGCGCGCCGCTCGACGGTCGATGCCTATCTGCAAGTGCTGCAGGACCATCACATCCCTGCGAGCAAAGCCGGCGAGTATGCCGTCAAGCTCGCTACGCCGACGCCGGTCGACCGCATTCCCGGCTTCAACGACGGTGTCGTTTCGGTGCAGGACGCCGGCGCGCAACTGGCCGCGCAACTGCTCGACGTGCGTGACGGTATGCGCGTGCTCGACGCGTGCGCGGCGCCTGGCGGCAAAACCGGCCACCTGCTCGAGCTCGCCAATCTGCAACTTGTAGCGCTCGAAAGCGACGCGTCGCGCGCGCGCCGCATCGGTGAAAACTTGCAGCGGCTCAAGCTCGAAGCGGAAGTGCGTATCGGCGACGCGGGCGCGCCGGCAAAATGGCACGACGATATCGACCAGCCGTTCGATCGCATTCTGGCCGACGTGCCGTGTTCGGCCTCGGGCATCGTGCGGCGCCATCCGGATATTCGCTGGCTGCGGCGCGCATCGGATATTCCCGCGCTGGTCGCCGAGCAGCGCCGCATTCTCGAAGCGCTATGGCCGCTCGTGAAGCCGGGCGGCGAGTTGCTCTACGTTACGTGTTCGATCTTTCCCGAAGAAGGCGAGTTGCAGGCGCAGTGGTTTGGAAACAAGTATCAGGATGCGGTACGATTGGACGCGCCGGGGCAACTTTTACCCTCAGTTGCCTGCGCGCCCGCCGACACATCGGCCGATTCCCATGCCGGACACGCCGCTGAAGATAGCGCCGGCTCGAACTCAGACCACGACGGATTTTTCTACGCGCGCTTCCAGAAACGGTGACCATCAAACGCTTCTTCCCGCTTCGGCTCGCTGCCGTGTTCTGGATCGTGCTGGCCATATGGCTCGCCGCACCGGGCGCGGCGTATGCCGATTCGATCGCGGTGCAGCGCGCGTCGCTGCAATCGGACAACACTGGCTGGAGCCTTGACGCGCGTTTCGACTTCGACCTGAACAGCAATCTCGAAGACGCCGTCAACAAAGGCATTCCGCTGTACTTCACAACGGATTTCGAACTGAGCCGGCCGCGCTGGTACTGGTTCGACGAGCAGCCGGTGAGCGTGTCGCAGAGTATTCGCCTGTCGTTCCAGCCGCTCACACGTGAATACCGGGTGTCGAGCGTGTCGTCGGGCGGCTTGCAGCTCGGCTTCACGACGCTGAAAGACGCGCTCGCGGTGATCAAGCACATCACGTCGTGGCATGTGATCGACCGCAATCAGGTGCATACCGGGGAGACGTACACTGCCTCGGTGCGTACGCAACTCGATATCGCGCTGATGCCCAAGCCGTTCCAGATCGACGCGGTGAACAACCGCGACTGGAACCTTGCGTCCGAGTGGAAGCGCTTTACCTTCACGGTGACCGAACGTGCTAAATAGAGTGCGCCGAGCCACCAGTGTCAGCAGCATCGTCGTGCGCGTGCTGGTGTCCACGGTCGCCGTGACGGCCGTGTTGCTGCTCGTGCTGCTCGCAGCGGCGAGCGCGAATACCGAATTCTTCGACCGCTATTACCAATGGCTGTACGCGGCCAACCTCGTGGTCGCGATGATCTTTTTGCTGGTGGTGGCGACGCTCGTCATCATCATTATTGCCCGGCTTCGAAAAGGTAAGTTCGGCACACGGCTGTTAGCGAAACTCGCGTTCTTCATGGCGTTGGTCGGGGTGGTGCCGGGCGGCATCATTTACGTCGTGTCGTATCAGTTCGTGTCGCGCAGCATCGAATCGTGGTTCGACGTGAACGTCGAAACCGCTTTGACCTCGGGCCTGAATCTGGGGCGCGGCATGCTCGACGCGTCGCTGTCCGATCTGCAGACCAAGGGCCGCCTGATGTCCGAGCAATTGGCGAGCGCGGACGCCGCCGGCACCACGCTCACGCTCCTGCGTTTGCGCGATCAGTTCGGCGTGCAGGACGCGACGATCGTCGAGCCCACGCGCAGCATGTCGGGCGCGACGCCGGATATGCACGTGGTCGCGCAGGCATCCGGCAATTACGCGACGCTCGTGCCGAACGACTTGCCCACGCCGCTGATGATCGACCAGGCACGCGGCCGCGGCTATGCGGCGATCGAAGGAGAAGTCGACGGCGATCCGCACGCGCATGGCAGCAAAGGCGTGCTGCGGTTGCGCATCGTGCAGCGCATTCCCGATTCGAACGCGTCGCTGTTGCAGCCCACCGAACGCTTTCTGCAACTCACGCAGCCGGTGTCGCCGTCGCTCGCGCGGAATGCCGACGCGGTGCAGCGGGCCTATCGCGAGTATCAGGAGAAGGCGCTGGGCCGCACGGGTTTGCGCAAGATGTACATCGGCACGCTGACGCTTGCGCTGTTCCTCGCCACCTTTATCGCGATGATGCTGGCGCTTGCGCTCGGCAATCAGCTTGCGCGGCCGTTGTTCCTGCTCGCGCAAGGCACCAAGGAAGTGACCGAGGGCGACTACACGCCAAAGCGCGAAATCAAGTCGCGTGACGAACTGGGCTTTCTCACGCAGTCGTTCAACGCGATGACGCGGCAGTTGTCGGAAGCGCGCGCGGCGGTGGAGAACAACCGCATCGCGCTCGAGCATTCGAAGGCCTATCTGGAAAGCATTCTCGCGAACCTGACCGCGGGCGTGTTCGTATTCGACCGGCAGTTCCGTCTCACCACTGCGAACCGTGGCGCTGAGCGCATCTTCCGTCAGCAGTTCCAGGAAGTGCTGGGTTCGGCGCTTGAGCAGATCGGCGTGTTGATCGAATTCGGCGGGATGGTGCGCAAGGCGTTTGCCGATCGTGAAGCCGCGAGCGGCGACGGTCACGACGACCGCGGCCACTGGCAGCAGCAATTCTCGGTGCAGGTGCCGGGCGAAACCGAGCCGCTCACCCTGCTCGTACGCGGCGCGCGTCTTGTGTCCGCCACTGATCGCGACGCGGAAGATATGCAGACCTCCGGCTACGTCGTCGTGTTCGACGATATTTCGGATGTGATCTCCGCACAGCGTTCGATCGCCTGGGGCGAAGTGGCGCGGCGTCTCGCGCACGAGATCAAGAACCCGCTCACGCCGATCCAGCTCTCCGCCGAGCGTTTGCAGATGAAGCTTGCGGACAAGCTGTCGCCATCGGATGCCGATGTGCTGAAGCGCGGCGCGACCACGATCGTCAACCAGGTCGCGGCGATGAAGCAGATGGTCGACAATTTCCGCGACTATGCGCGCACGCCGCCGGCGGTGCTCGCGCATCTGCAACTGAACGAACTGGTCAGCGAGGTGCTGACGTTGTACGGTATCGAGGAAGGCATGGGCGCGATCCAGGTGGAACTCGCGGACTTGCCGGCAATTCGCGGCGACGCGACACAATTGCGACAGGTGATTCACAACCTGCTGCAGAATGCGCAGGATGCCGTGGCCGACGTCGAACAACCGCGTGTGTTGCTCGAGACGAGGACAGTAGAATACGGAGACCCCGACGCTGAAGGCAAAGTACGCGTCGCGGTGCGTCTGACGGTGTCGGATAACGGACCGGGCTTTCCCGCGCGTATCCTCACACGTGCATTCGAACCTTACGTAACGACCAAGGCCAAAGGTACAGGTCTCGGTCTTGCGATGGTCAAGAAGATCGTCGACGAACACGGCGCGCGGATCGACATTCGCAACCGCATGAAAGCGGGCGATGTCATTGAAGGCGCGCAGATCTCGATCCTCTTCCTTCAACTGGCAGACGATGCCGCGGAACCTGGAGCAGGGCCGCGGGCGGCGCATGGCAATGCGTCGCAGGGAACGACAAAAGCAACAGTGCAGACAAAGGCAGCGTAAATGGCAACCATCCTGGTGGTAGATGATGAAATGGGCATCCGGGAATTGCTCTCGGAGATCCTGAGCGACGAGGGACATGTCGTGGAAGCGGCGGAAAACGCGCAGGAAGCGCGCGAATTCCGCTTGCGCCAGGCGCCGGACCTGGTGCTGCTCGACATCTGGATGCCCGATACCGACGGCGTGACCTTGCTGAAAGAGTGGGCGGCGCAAGGGCAACTGACCATGCCGGTGATCATGATGTCCGGTCACGCAACCATCGATACGGCGGTCGAAGCGACCAAGATCGGTGCCCTCAATTTCCTCGAGAAGCCGATTGCGTTGCAGAAACTGCTGAAGGCGGTCGAGCAAGGCCTCGCTCGCGGTAACGCGGTGGGCGGCGCGCCGGGCGGCGCGGCAGCGAAGCCGGTGTTGCCGGTGAGCGCTTCCGCCGTGGCATCGGCGGCTGCGTTGCCGATGCTGTCGTCGGATGGCATGGGCAGCGGCGCATTGGCTGCGCAAACGGCGTCGATTTCGTTCGACATTCCGTTGCGCGACGCGCGCGATGCGTTCGAACGCGCTTACTTCGAATATCACCTCGCGCGTGAGAATGGCAGCATGACGCGCGTTGCAGAGAAGACCGGGCTGGAGCGTACGCACTTGTATCGCAAGCTCAAGCAGCTCGGCGTCGATCTTGGCAAGAACAAAGGGGAGTGAGCGGCCGCGCAATGCGTGCGGGTCCGGCGGCAGATTTTTTCGAGAAGGGGCTTGCCGGGCTGCTGACCCTTTGATATTATTTCGTTCTTCGTTGGCCCGGTAGCTCAGTTGGTAGAGCAGCGGATTGAAAATCCGCGTGTCGATGGTTCGATTCCGTCCCAGGCCACCAGGATTCAGCCCCAGGAAATCGCAAGATTCCTGGGGCTTTTCCTTTTTTGCCCGTTGATTGACGGACATTCGCGGCAGGCGGGCGTGCTCGGCGGTATTGGGCGCCGCGTGATAAAATCGCGCCAGTTCAAGGACTTGCATACGAACGCGTGGTCGACGTTCGGCGGGTATGCCACTGTTACGTCACCGCGCCAAACACGTCTTTTCGTATCCTGAAGTTGGGCCTTCTGCGCACTTTGCCGCAATCTGGCAAGGCCGCAACAGGCGCCGAACCCTTCGCCCGACGATTAACGGTATAAGCGCCCAGCGACTCTGCATGTGGAAGGCGCGGCCTATACTGCTTTGGGCCGGCAGCAGTGCCGGCACGCGTCGCGCCGCGTTGCTTGCATGGCGCACCTCGCGCAGCGCGACGTGGCACTCATCATTCACGGAGTTTCACGGTGATCCGCAAAGACGCTAAACGTAGCGCTCTGGTGCTGTTTTCCGGCGGCCAGGATTCCGCCACGTGCCTCGCCTGGGCGCTCGAACGTTATGAAACGGTTGAGACGCTGGGCTTCGATTACGGTCAGCGGCACCGCGTCGAACTCGAATGCCGCGAAGGGTTTCGCAACGCAGTCGTACATGCATTTCCGGCATGGGCCGACCGACTCGGCGAAGATCACATGATCGATCTGTCGGTCCTCGGCTCGATCAGCGATACCGCGATGACGCGTGAAATCGAGATTCACGCTACCGCTAACGGTTTGCCGAATACGTTCGTGCCGGGTCGTAATCTGATGTTCATGACGATCGCGGCGGCCATTGCGTATCGGCGTGGTTTGCAGGTGCTGGTCGGCGGGATGTGCGAGACGGACTTCTCGGGCTACCCCGATTGCCGCGACGACACGATGAAGGCGTTGCAGGTCGCGCTGAACCTCGGCATGGACACGCGCTTCCTGCTCGAAACGCCGTTGATGTGGCTCGACAAGGCCGACACGTGGCGTCTCGCGCATGAGCTTGGCGGCGACGAACTGGTTGAACTGGTGCGCGTCGAAACGCACACCTGCTATGTTGGTGAGCGCGCCGAATTGCACGCATGGGGTTTCGGTTGTGGCGAATGCCCGGCGTGCCGCTTGCGCAAGCGGGGCTATGAAGCGTATCTGGCGGGCGAAAAGGTCACCGAGCCAGTTTGACGGGTTGACGCTGGCGCATCGTGCGAACGCTGCGTTAGCGGGCAATCATTTTCAGGAACACAAGGCAGAAAGCAGCATGACTTACGCGGTCAAGGAAATCTTCTACACATTGCAGGGCGAGGGCGCGAATGCCGGGCGTCCGGCCGTGTTCTGCCGGTTCGCCGGCTGCAATCTGTGGTCAGGCCGCGAAGAAGATCGTGCGGAGGCAGTGTGCCGTTTCTGCGATACGGATTTCGTCGGTACTGACGGCGAGAACGGCGGCAAGTACCGCACCGCCGAAGAACTGGTGCAGATGATCGCGTCGCAATGGCCGGAAGGCGAGGGCGAGCGCTTCGTGGTGTGCACGGGCGGCGAACCGATGCTGCAGATCGATCAGCCGTTTGTCGATGCGCTGCATGCTGCCGGCTTCGAAATCGCCATCGAAACCAATGGCTCGCTGCCGGTCCTCGAGACGATCGACTGGATCTGCGTGAGCCCGAAGGCCGACGCGCCGCTCGTCGTCACCAAGGGCAACGAATTGAAGGTCGTGATTCCGCAGGACAACCAGCGCTTGTCCGAGTATGCGAAGCTCGACTTCGAGTATTTCCTCGTCCAGCCAATGGACGGCCCGTCGCGCGACCTCAACACGAAGCTCGCGATCGACTGGTGCAAACGCCATCCGCAATGGCGCCTGTCGATGCAGACCCACAAGTATCTGAACATTCCCTGATTTGCCGTGCTGACGATTACACGAAAACTCGAATTCGACGCGGGTCACCGCATCCCCGATCACCGCAGCCAGTGCCGTAATCTGCACGGCCATCGCTATGTGCTCGAAATCACGTTGCAAGGCGATCTGGTCGACACCGAAGGCGCGCCGGATCGCGGCATGGTGATGGACTTCGCCGACGTGAAGTCGCTCGCCGTCGAGCATCTGGTCGACAAGTGGGACCATGCGTTCCTCGTCTACGAAGGCGATACGCAGGTGCGCGGTTTCCTGGAAACGATGGCGGGGCACAAGACGGTCGTGCTCGATCGCATTCCCACCGTTGAAAATCTCGCAGCCGTCGCGTTCGACATTCTCGCGAATGTCTACGACGCGCATTACGGTGTGAATCTGCGTTTGCACAAGGTGCGTCTGTTCGAGACGCCGAACTGCTGGGCCGACGTCGTTCGCGACTAAACGCCGGGTCGACTTCACGGCCCAACCTCCACGTTATTGTCACGGTATGATCGCTCCGATAACCACACGGAGCGAGACATGCCGGTCACCGCATTGCGTTGCAGCAGGCACTCAGGCCGTCATGGCCCAGGCGCTGGGCCGTTCCGCCACGCCAGCATCTTCAACCGTGTTTCAGGCGATGTATCCCATCGCCAGGGAGCGCGGCAATGAGCACCTTCACGAATCCCCTCAAACAACGTCTGAAAGAAGCCGATCCGCTGTTCGGCCTATGGCTTTCGCTCGGCAGCGATTCCGCGGCCGAGGCGCTTGCGCACGCCGGTTTCGACTGGCTGCTGATCGACATGGAGCATGCGCCGAACGATAGCGGCGATGTCACGTCGCAGTTGCGCGCGATCGCCGCCGCGCATCTGCCGAGCGAGCCGGTCGTGCGCGTGCCCGCCAGCGAGGCGTGGCTCGTCAAGCGCGTGCTGGACGCCGGCGCGCGCACGCTGATGTTCCCGAATATCGAAACCGCCGAGGAGGCGGCACACGCCGTGCGTCTGACGCAGTATCCGAGCGCCGATGCGCTCGACGGTCAGCGTGGTGTCGCCGGTGCGGTGCGGGCGGCTGCGTACGGCATGCGGCGCGACTACGTGCAGAGCGCCAACGCGCAGATCGCAAATATCGTGCAGATCGAGTCGGCGCGCGGCTTGCAGGAAGTGGAGAAGATTGCGGCGACGCCGGGCGTCGATTGCCTGTTCGTCGGACCGGCCGATCTCGCCGCGAGCCTCGGTCATCTTGGCGATTCGAAGCATGCCGACGTGCAGGCCGCGATGGCGCGCATCGTTAGCGCCGCCGACAAGGCCGGCATCGCCGCGGGAATTTTTGCTATGGATGTCGCGAGTGCGAAGCAGCATCGCGATGCCGGTTTTCGTTTTATCGCTCTGGCCGCCGACGTCATGTGGATGTTGCGCGCAACCCGCCAGGCGTTGCAGGAGGTGAGGACATGAAGGGGATGGTGCAGTGCGTCGTGGTGCGTCTGGCGGTTACGGCGGCGTTGATGGCGAATGTGACGGCGTATGCGCAGGACAGCCGCGTCGCGAAGTCGAACGATCCGGAGACGCAAACCGCGGTCGCCGACTACAACGCCGGCAACCTGGGCGCGGCGCTTGCCGAGTTCCGTAAAGCCGCGCAGCGCGGCAGCCGGCTGGCCCAGTTCAACTACGCGATGATGCTGCTCAACGGTGAAGGCACCACGGCCAATGTCGACGAAGGTAAGAAGTGGCTGCGCAAAGCCGCCGACGCCAACATGTCGCACGCGCAGTACGTGTACGGCAAGATGTACGACGACGGCGAGTTCGTCGGGCGTGATCCGGTCGAGGCGCACCGGTGGTTTCTGAAGGCTGCGCAGCAGGGGCATGTGCAGGCGGAGCTCGCGCTGGCCAACCAGTTTCTCGATGGCCGCGGCACGACTCGCGATAACCAGCAGGCGTTCGTCTGGTACAAGAAGGCTGCGCAAGGCGGCGATATGACCGCGCAGTACGTAACCGGCTCGTTCTACGAGCGCGGTGGCGATGGCGTGGATAAGAACCTGAACGTGGCGCGTGCGTATTATGCGGCAGCGGCAGCACAGGGCGATCCGGCGGCGAAACTCAAGTACCAGCAATTGAGTGCGCAACTGCGGGATCAGAAGGAAGTGAAGCCGCAGTAGATACAAAAAGGGGCGCTCCTGACTTGAACTGCACTCCAAAAGTTGGACACGTGTCCATGCTTTTCAGGTGCGGTTCACGTCGGGCGGGTCCCTTTTGTTTGCTGGGCCTTCTTTTTGCAGCCTGATTTGACTGCGCGTTTTTCGGCTCTTCTGGTTGCGACCGGCTTCGCAGCCTGCGCCTTCGGATGGCACTAACTCTGCATCAACCGTTTCTGTCGCGCGATGCTCATGATCAGGCCGATAGCGACCCCCAGCGTAGTCAGCGCAGTGCCGCCATAACTCATGAATGGCAACGGCACGCCCACCACCGGCAAGATCCCGCTCACCATGCCGATGTTGACAAACGCGTAGGTGAAGAACGCCATGGTCAGCGATCCGGCCAGTAGCCGCCCAAACAGCGTCGCTCCGTTGGCCGCGATATACAAACCGCGCGCGATCAGCAGCATATAAAGCGTGAGCAGCACGATCCCGCCCGCCAGCCCGAACTCCTCGGAAAACACCGCAAAAATGAAGTCGGTGTGCTTCTCAGGGATGAACTCCAGATGTGCCTGGGTACCCTTGAGCCAGCCCTTGCCGAGCGGGCCGCCCGAGCCGATGGCAATCACCGCCTGGATCGTGTGGAAACCCTTGCCGAGCGGATCGGACGTCGGATCGAGCAGCGTACAGATACGGTGCTTCTGATAGTCGTGCATCAGCGGCCACTGCACTTCCGGCTGGCAGATCTTGTCCTGGAACGCCGCGATGGAGCCGACCGCGATCACGCCCGCAATCAGCACCGGCACGATCAGCTTGAAGCTCAGTCCCGCGAAATAAATCACGAAGAAACCCGCCGCGAACACCAGCACGGCGGTGCCAAGGTCAGGCTGCTTGGCGATCAGACCGACCGGCACAATCAGGATCACGAAGCCGACCAGAAAGTCGTACCAGCGCATCACGCCTTCGCGTCGCTGGTAGTACCAGGCGAGCATCAACGGGGTAGCGATCTTCAGAATCTCGGACGGCTGGATCACCACGCCGACATTGATCCAGCGCTTGGCTCCCTTGCGCGTCAGGCCGAACAGCGCCACTGCAACCAGTAACGCGATCCCGAACGTATAGAGCGGGACCGCGAAGCGCATCAGCGTGGTGGGTGGCACATTGGCCAGCGCCCACATCAGCACGAACGTCAGCATGATGTTGCGCAGTTGGTCTTCCACGCGGCCGGGCATGTCCAGCGTCGCGCTGTATAGCGTGACGATGCCGACGCACAGCAACAGAAACACGATCAGGGCGAGCGGCCGGTCGAAGCCCACGAACATCCGCTTGATGCGGTCGAGCCAGGCGCGCTTGTCGAATTGCATGCCTTTCTCCTTACTCGTCGATGCCGCCGGAAACCGGCTGGCGTGGCGACGTAGGCTGAATGCTGTCATCCCGCGACGGAGCGGCGGCGGTCGGTACCGGCTCGCTGCTCGGGCGGGGTTTGTGCGGGACGCCGGATTTACGCGGCGTCGGGTTTTTTGCAGCGGCGGCGGATGCAGATGTGGATGCGGCGATGGCTGCTGATGCGCTGGTTGCGCCGGATGCGGAAGCAGCCGCCGCGGCCGGCGATGTCGCCGCTGTAGCTGCCGACGCAGCAGCCGAAGCCGAAGCAGCCGCCGCCGCGGAAGCTGCCGCAGCGGCCGAAGCAGCACCCGGCATCGGCAGAGGAGTGAAGCCTGCCGCGACCTTGACCGGTTGCGCCGCGTCCTGTGGCGTCGGTGAGCCACCCACTTCAGGCGCTGACGCATCCTGCGTCGCCGAGGCCGCTGCGGCGACAGCCGCCGCTTCAGCGCCGGGCTTGTTCTTGCCGACCAGGTAGTAGTCGAGCACCCGACGCGCGATCGGACCGGCCGCTTCCGCGCCCCAGCCACCGTTTTCGACGATCAGCGCGAGCGCGATTTTCGGTTGCTCGGCCGGCGCGAACGCGATGAAGAGCGCGTGGTCGCGCAGATGCTCGGCGATCGCGTGACCCTTGTAGTTGGCACCTTGCAGCGAGTACACCTGCGCCGTACCGGTCTTGCCGGCCGCCAGATAGGGCGCGCCGATGAACAGCTTCGACGCCGTACCGTTGGTCACGACGCCTTCCATCGCGCGCTTGATGATGTCGATGTCCGATTGCTTCACCGCGATCTTGTCGCTCGGATCGCGCACGACCGGGCGCGTGTCTTTCGTAATCGGATTCTCGATGTCGCGCACCAGGTGCGGCTTCATCACGATGCCGTTGTTCGCGAGCGTGGCCGTGGCGTGGGCGAGTTGCAGAATGGTGAACGAGTTATAGCCCTGGCCGATGCCCAGACTGATCGTTTCGCCTTCATACCAGCGCTGCTGCTCGGGCTTGCGGTACGCCTTGCGTTTCCATTCCGTGGACGGCAGGATGCCGCGCGCTTCGCCCGAAATGTCGATGCCCGTGATCTGGCCGAAGCCCCACGGCTTCATGAAATTAGCGATCGCGTTGACGCCGAGATCGTGGGCGAGCATGTAGAAATACGTGTCGTTCGACACCACGATCGCGCGGTTCATGTCGACCCAGCCCTGGCCCGAGCGCACGTCGTTGCGGAACGTATGGCCGCCGAACGTGTACGAGCCCGGATCCTGGAAGCCCCAGCCCGGCGTGCGCTTATGCAGCGTCAGCGCGGCGAGTGCCATGAACGGCTTGTAGGTCGAGCCCGGCGGATAGGTGCCGTGCAGCGGACGGTTCAGCAGCGGATGGTCGGGCGAGTTATTGAGCTCGTCCCAGGTCTGCTGATCGATACCGTCGACAAACGAATTCGGATCGAAGCTCGGCGCCGACACGAACGCGAGCACGTCGCCGGTTGCCGGTTCGATCGCGACCAGCGCTCCGCGGCGCCCCGCAAACGCCTGTTCGGCGACCTGCTGGAGGCCGATGTCGATCGACAGTTCGAGGTTGTTGCCCGGCGTTGCCTGCGTGCGCGACAGGGTGCGCACGGGCCGTCCGCCCGCGGTGACTTCGACTTCTTCAAAACCGGTCTGGCCGTGCAGTTCCGTCTCGTAGCTCTGCTCGACGCCGATCTTGCCGATGTAGTCGGTGCCTTTGTAGTTGTTCGCGTCGAGGCGTGGATCGTAGTGGTCCGGATCGCTGTCGTTCTGATCGCTGGCGTCGTCGATACGATCCTGATCGCGCTGCGAAATCCGACCGATGTAGCCGATCACGTGCGCCGCCGTGGGCCCAAGCGGGTATTGACGGAACAGGCGCGCGCGCACTTCCACGCCCGGGAAGCGGAAGCGTTGCGCGGTGAAGCGCGCGACTTCGTCGTCGGTGAGACGGGTGCGGATCGGCAGGCTCTCGAAATTCTTCGAGTCTTCCTGCAGTTTCTTGAAGCGGCGGCGGTCGCGAGCGTCGATCGAAACCACGGTGGCCAGGTTGTCGATCACGTTTTCGAGCGTGTCGTTCAGCTTCGACGGGGTGATTTCGAGCGTATACGCCGAATAGTTCTTGGCCAGCACCACGCCGTTGCGGTCGGTGATGATGCCCCGGTTCGGCACGATCGGCGCGACCGAGATGCGGTTTTCGTCGGCTTGCAGCGAGTACTTGCTGTAGTGCCAGACCTGCAGGACCAGGAAACGGAAGCCGATCAGCCCGAAACAGACGAACACGAACACGCCCGCCGCCGCGACCCGCAGGCGGAACTTCGAGAGCTGTTGCTGAGTGTCCTTGAATTCGGTCATGCGATTCTGCAAAAGGCCGTGTGACGGCCATCATGAGTGTGCGCCTAAACCGGCCGGAACCGGGAGGCATGAACAGCGATGCGCGTCGAGCGGGCCGGCTGCCTGGGTTCCATTGGAACGAACTGCCGGTGTGCTCGATGCGTGATTAAATCGGCCGCGTATCGTCCGGATCGGCAGGCCGGCGCTGCGGCATCAACAGCAGCATGCTGGCGACCGGCCACAGCGCGGCTTCGACGAATCCGTCAATCAGGTAACTCCAGCCCGGAAACGCCGCGCCCGTCAGCAGGCGGATCACGAACGGCACCAGTTGCGCGATGACCAGCAGCGGCATCACCGCGAAAGTCTGCACGCCGAGCGACATCCACAGCACCCGGCGATGGATCGTAATCGCGCCATACGACAACAACGTATACGCCAGCGCGTGCTCGCCGAGCAGGCTGGCGTTATGCACGTCCATCAACAGGCCGAGAAAGAACGCGATGCCCATGCCGACTTTGCGCGGCTGGTGCACGTTCCAGAACAGCAGCACGAGCGCCACGAAGTCCGGCACGCCGGCGAGGCGCCCCCACGGCATCAGGTTCAGCAGGAACGCCGCGGCGAGGCTGAACGCGATGAAGTACGGATTGACCGGCTGCAGGATGTATTGCGGACGGTTCATGGCTGGGCCCCCGGCGTGGCTTGCGGCTTCGCGTTCTTGTCAGCGGCCGGTTTCTTTTCGGTGGCGGCTTTCTTCTCCGCGGCCGACGGCTTTTCAGCGGGCTTGACGGGCGCTTTCTCGGCGGGTTTGGCGACCGGCTTTTCAGCAGGTTTCGCCGCGGATTTATCCGCTGCGGCCTTGCTGTCCGCCGGTTTGCCGCCCTTCTTCGCTTTCGCGTCTTTCGCGGACGTGGCCGCATCGGGCTCTTCCGCCGGGCGCGGCGGCACATTGTTTACGTAGTGCAGCACCAGTAGCTGACGCGCGCCGCGCACGGGTGCAACCGGCAAGCAGATCACGCGCGCGAATGCGGTATCGGCCTGTTTGTCGACCCGCACGACCTTGGCGACCGGCAGCCCCGGCGGATAAACGCCGTCGAGCCCGCTGGTGACGAGTTCGTCTCCGGTTTGCACGTCGGCGCTGATCGGCACGAAGCGCAGATCGAGAGTATCGCCCTTCGGCGTGCCGTAGATCACGCTGCGCAAGCCAGTACGCACGATCTGCACGGGCACTGCCTGGTCTTTGTCGGTGAGCAGCGTTACTTCGGCTTGCAGGGGGAACACGCGCGTCACCTGACCGATCACGCCGTCTTCGTTGACGACCGGCGAACCGTCCTGGACGCCTTGCTGGGCGCCGCGGCCGATGACGACCTTCTGCGTGAACGGATCGCGCGTGTCGTACTGGATTTCAGCGGGCAGCGATTGCGTGGTGGAGCGCTGCGAGAGTTGCAGCAGTGCGCGCAAATGCGTGTTTTCGGCGGCCAGTTCGGCGGCCGTATTGGCTTGCTGCGAGAGCTGAAGATCTTTGGTGCGCAGCTTGTCATTCTCGCTGCGCAACGTGGCGCTGGTCACGGCCAGGTCGGCCGCGCCCATGAACACGTCGCGCGGCACGAGGGCTGCGCGTTGCAACGGATATAGACCCGCACCGAGCACGCCACGCACGATTTCGAGCGTTTTGAAGCGTGCGTCGGAGATCAGCAGGGCGAGCGCCAGCACGACGAAAAACACCAGCCGTGCGAGAGCTGACGGGCCTTGCTTGAACAGGGGCGGCGGACTGTATTCCATGGTCGGCGCCGGGGGCGTGAGCGGTTGGGTGAGACGGCGGCGCGCGAGGGACGCGCGTTCAGCGCACGGAGGCTGGCAGGCCCAGCCAACGGCAAACCGGCCCACGAGGGGCCGTTTGCCTGATCCGCGCTACTGACATGGAGACGGGCTCGCTTACTCGTACGAGAAGATGCTGCCGAGCTTGTCCATGCGTTCGAGCGCCATGCCCGAACCGCGCACAACGCAGGTCAGCGGGTCTTCGGCGACGAGCACCGGCAGGCCGGTTTCTTCGGCGAGCAGGCGGTCCAGATCGCGCAGCAATGCGCCACCACCCGTGAGCATCATGCCGCGCTCGGCAATGTCCGCACCCAGTTCCGGCGGCGTTTGTTCGAGCGCGATCTTCACCGACGACACGATTTGGTTCAGCGGATCGGTGAGGGCTTCGAGGATTTCGTTGCTGGAGATCGTGAAGCTGCGCGGAATGCCTTCCGACAGATTGCGGCCCTTCACTTCCATTTCCTTGACTTCGGAACCCGGGAACGCGGAGCCGATTTCTTTCTTGATGGCTTCGGCGGTTTGCTCGCCGATCAGCATGCCGTAGTTGCGGCGGATGTAGTTGACGATCGCTTCGTCGAACTTGTCGCCGCCTACGCGCACCGAACCCTTGTACACAATACCGCCGAGCGAGATCACGCCGACTTCGGTCGTGCCGCCGCCGATGTCGACGACCATCGAGCCGGTTGCTTCCGACACCGGCAGGCCGGCGCCGATGGCGGCCGCCATGGGTTCTTCAATGAGGTAAACCTGCGAAGCGCCCGCACCGTGCGCGGCTTCTTTAATGGCGCGACGCTCGACCTGGGTCGACCCGCACGGCACGCAAATGATGATGCGCGGCGACGGCGAGAACATGCGCGATTCGTGAGCAGTTTTGATGAACTGCTTGATCATCTGTTCGGTGACGGTGAAGTCGGCGATCACGCCGTCTTTCATCGGGCGGATCGCCTCGATGTTGCCCGGCACCTTGCCAAGCATCTGCTTGGCTTCCTTGCCGACTGCCTGAATGGTCTTCTTACCGTTGGGACCGCCTTCCTGGCGGATCGAGACCACCGACGGTTCGTCAAGAACGATACCCTTGCCACGCATATAGATGAGCGTGTTGGCGGTGCCGAGGTCAATCGCCAGATCGTTGGAGAAGTAGCTGCGCAGAAAACCGAACATTCAAAATCCTGTCTCGCTTGGGGCCAGCCCTCGCAACGATTGCGCAGGGCGGCAGCGGAAAAAATAACAGCTTCAACCGGGCGGAAGCGGCGCCACAGGAACTTGAAGCTGCGAGGGAGTCTACCGGAGGCCGGAGCAAGGCCCAGTCAGAAAAATCCGAACTATCTTTGGGAATTGTTCAGAAAGGCCTTGTTAAGTCGGTCCGGGTTTGGGTCGAACGCGTAATGATACCTTATAATTTTGGATGTTTTGAAGGAAACGGACGGCACTTTTTGCCGCCGCTGGCCCCTTTTTCGAGGCCGTCCTCCAGTGTCGTAACCCGCTGTCGCAGCATCGTTTTCCCGCGCTGCGGCGGTCCACCACATTTTCCGGTGACTGCATGGCTCTGACCCTGACCGATGTTAAGCGCATCGCGCACCTCGCGCGGCTCGAACTGGCTGATGCCGAAGCTGAACACACGCTTGTCCAGCTCAACGATTTTTTCGGCCTTGTCGAGCAAATGCAGGCGGTCGATACCACCGGCATCGCCCCGCTTGCCCATCCGATCGAGCAGATCGAAGACGTCGCGCTGCGTCTGCGTAACGACGCGGTGACCGAAACGGTCGACCGTGAAGCCTTCCAGCGCCCGGCGCCGGCCGTTCAGGACGGCCTGTACCTGGTGCCGAAGGTGATCGAGTAAGTGATCGACCAAGACTCGCGAATCAAGCCCAGGATAAAACGCAATGCATGAAAAAAGCTTGACCGAACTGCGCGCCGCACTGGCAGCCAAAGAATGCTCCGCAGTCGAACTGGCGCAGCTGTATCTGAAGCGGATCGACGCGGCCAACAGCCTGAATGCGTTCATTCAGGTCGACCCGGATCTCACGCTCGCGCAGGCGAAAGCCGCGGACGCGCTGCTGCACACCGGCCACGCCGGCCCGCTGGTCGGCTTGCCGATCGCGCACAAGGACGTGTTCGTCACCAGGGGCTGGCGTTCCACCGCCGGCTCGAAAATGCTGTCGAACTACGAAAGCCCGTTCGATGCGACGGTAGTCGCGCGTCTGCAGAACGCCGGCATGGTGTGCGTGGGCAAGACCAACATGGACGAGTTCGCGATGGGCTCATCCAACGAGAATTCGTACTTTGGCCCCGTGAAGAATCCGTGGGATCGTCTGGCTGTGCCGGGCGGTTCATCGGGTGGTTCGGCGGCAGCGGTTGCGGCGCGCCTCGCGCCCGCCGCAACCGGCACGGATACCGGCGGCTCGATCCGTCAGCCGGCGTCGTTCTCCGGTATCACCGGCATCAAGCCGACGTACGGCCGCGTGTCGCGTTACGGGATGATCGCGTTCGCGTCGTCGCTGGATCAGGGCGGCCCGTTTGCGCGGACCGCCGCGGATTGCGCCACGCTGCTCAATGCGATGGCCGGTTTCGACGAACGCGATTCGACCAGCCTCACGCGCGATGACGAAGACTTCACGCGCTACATCGGTAAGACGTGGAAAGAAGACGGTGCGGATAAACCGCTCGCCGGCCTGCGCATCGGCCTGCCGAAAGAGTATTTCGGTGCGGGTCTTGCCGACGACGTGCGCGCCTCGATCGACGCCGCGCTGAAGCAATACGAAGCGTTGGGCGCGACGCTGGTGGAAGTCTCGCTGCCAAAAACCGAGCTGTCGATCCCGGTGTACTACGTGATCGCGCCGGCGGAAGCCTCGTCGAACCTGTCGCGTTTCGATGGCGTGCGCTTCGGCCATCGCGCCGCGGAATACCGCGATCTGCTCGACATGTACAAGAAGTCGCGTGCGGAAGGCTTCGGTCCGGAAGTGAAGCGCCGCATTCTGGTGGGCGCGTATGTGTTGTCGCATGGCTACTACGACGCGTATTACCTGCAGGCGCAAAAGATTCGCCGCATCATCGCGCAAGACTTCCAGGAAGCGTTCAAGCAATGCGACGTGATCATGGGACCGGTCGCGCCGTCGGTGGCGTGGGACATCGGCGCGAAGGGCGACGATCCGGTGCAGATGTATCTGGCCGACATCTACACGCTGTCGGTGAGCCTCGCCGGCTTGCCGGGCATGAGCGTGCCGTGCGGCTTCGGCGCGGGCGCGAATGCGCAGCGCCCGGTGGGTCTGCAGATCATCGGCAACTATTTCAATGAAGCCCGGATGCTGCAAGTGGCCGACGCGTTCCAGCGCGCGACCGACTGGCACCGCAAAGCACCGGCAGGAGTGTGAGCACCATGGCCAAGCAATGGGAAGTCGTGATCGGTCTGGAGACCCACGCGCAACTGTCGACCCAATCGAAGATTTTCTCGGGCACCGCCACGCAATTCGGTGCTGCACCGAACACGCAGGCCAGCCCCGTCGATCTGGCATTGCCGGGCACGCTGCCGGTGATGAACCGCGGCGCCGTGGAGCGTGCGATTCAATTCGGCCTCGCAATCGGTTCGACCATCGCGCCGCGCAGCATTTTCGCGCGCAAGAATTACTTTTACCCCGATCTGCCGAAGGGCTATCAGATCAGCCAGTACGAAATCCCCGTCGTGCAGGGCGGCCAGGTGACGATTCAGGTCCCGGCTAACGAAAAGGCGGGTAAGGAAGCGTACGAGAAGGTCGTCAACCTGACGCGCGCCCACCTCGAAGAAGACGCGGGCAAGTCGCTGCACGAAGACTTCGCGGGCATGACCGGCATCGACCTGAATCGCGCCGGCACGCCGCTGCTCGAAATCGTCACCGAGCCGGAAATGCGCAGCGCGGCCGAAGCGGTCGCGTATGCGAAAACGCTGCACACGCTGGTCACCTGGCTTGGCATCTGCGACGGCAACATGCAGGAAGGCTCGTTCCGTTGCGACGCGAACGTGTCGGTGCGCCCGGTCGGTCAGGCGGAATTCGGCACGCGTGCCGAGATCAAGAACCTGAACTCGTTCCGCTTCCTCGAGGAAGCGATCCAGTACGAAGTGCGCCGTCAGATCGAATTGATCGAAGACGGCGGCACGGTGGTGCAGGAAACGCGTCTGTACGATCCGGACAAGCGCGAAACGCGTTCGATGCGCAGCAAGGAAGACGCGCACGATTACCGCTATTTCCCCGATCCCGATCTGATGCCGCTGGTGATCGACGCGGCGTGGGTCGAGCGCGTGAAGGGCGAAATGCCGGAACTGCCGGTGGCGATTCAGCAGCGCTTCGTCACGCAATACGGCCTGACGCCGTACGACGCGAACGTGCTGACGTCGAGCAAGGCCATGGCTGCGTACTACGAAGCGGTCGTCCTCAAAGTCGGTCCGTCGAACGCCAAGGTTGCGGCTAACTGGCTGATGGGCGAAGTGTCGTCGCAACTGAATCGCGAAGGCCTGGACATCGCGGAGAGCCCGGTTTCGTCGGCGCAACTCGCGTTGTTGCTGCAACGTATCGCCGACGGCACGATCTCGAACAAGATCGCCAAGGAAATTTTCCTCGCGATCTGGGAAGAGAAGGCTACCGACGAAGCCGCCGCCGATCGCATCATCGAAGCGAAGGGTTTGAAACAGATTTCGGACACTGGCGCGCTGGAAGCGATCATCGACGAAGTGCTTGCCGCGAATCCGAAGTCGGTTGAGGAATTCCGCGCCGGCAAGGAAAAGGCATTCAACGCGCTGATCGGTCAGGCGATGAAAGCGACCAAGGGCAAGGCCAATCCGGCGCAGGTGAACGAACTGCTGAAGAAGAAGCTGTCCTGAGTTGAAGCTGGGCTAAAGCCCAGTTGAAAAAGCCACGGCCGGAGCGCGAGCTTCGGCCAACACGGGCTGTTGCCGGAAACGAAAGTGGGGGCAGCGGCCCGTTTCATTTTGCGGGCCCGCTTTTATGTACCGCTGAACGCAAAACACGGAGTGTGAATGGCGAAGCAACCCGAACTCGACGATTTTCGCGTGCCGTATTTCGACGACGGCAAGAAAAACAGCAAATTCTCGCTCGACGCTTTCGATCCAGCCGCGAAGCCTTTTTCGACTGGTTCGAAAGATTCCGACCGGGCGCGATTGTCGGAGATCGGCGCGATCCTCGACACGCAGCAGGAGTGCCTGCACGCGCAGCAGAAGCGTCGGGTGTTGCTGGTATTGCAAGGCATGGACACGAGCGGCAAGGACGGCACGATCCGCGCGGTGTTTCATGAGGTCGATCCGCTCGGTTTGCGTATCGTGCCGTTCAAGGCGCCGACGCCCGTCGAACTGGCGCACGATTTTCTCTGGCGTGTGCATGCACAGGCGCCCGCTGCCGGCGAGCTGACCATCTTCAACCGCAGTCACTACGAAGACTTGCTGGTGCCCACCGTGCTCGGCAATCTGGATGCCGAGGCATTCGCGCGGCGTTGCGGCCATATTCGCCAGTTCGAAGCACTGCTCGCAGACAGCGGAACCGCCATCATCAAATGCATGCTGCACATTTCAAAAGATGAGCAGCGTGCGCGTCTGCAAGCGCGCATTGACGATCCGAGCAAGCACTGGAAATTCGATGTCTCCGATCTCGAAGCCCGCAAGCAGTGGGACAAATATCAGGCCGCGTATCGCGAAGCGCTGGCCGCGACGTCGACCGACTACGCGCCGTGGTACGTGATTCCGGCCGATTCGAAGACCCATCGCAACGTGATGGTCGCCGAGTTGCTGCTACGTACGTTCGAAGCGCTGAAGCTCGAATATCCGCCTGCCAAAGAATCGCTGAAGGGCGTCAAGGTCGAGTGACCTTTTTGCTTTTTGCCCTTTGCTCCAACAACGAATCGAACACAAAAGGAACGACATGTTGCGTGTGATTACCGCCAACCTGAACGGCATCCGCTCAGCGGCGAAAAAAGGTTTTTTTGAATGGTTCGGCGAACAGAAAGCCGACGTGCTGTGCGTGCAGGAAATCAAATGCTCGCAGGACGATTTGACGCCGGAATTCATGTCGCCGCACAATTTCACCGGCTATTTTCAGCATGCGGTGAAGAAGGGCTATAGCGGCGCCGGCGTGTACACGCGTCACGAACCGGACGAGGTGATTATCGGTTTCGGTAGCGAGGAATTCGATCCGGAAGGGCGCTATGTCGAATTGCGCTTCGGCAAACTGTCGGTGATTTCGGTGTATGTGCCGTCGGGGTCGAGCGGTGAAGAACGCCAGCAGGCCAAGTTCCGGTTCATGGACGAGTTCATGCCGCATCTCGCGGAACTGGCCCAGGAGCGCGAAGTGATCGTGTGCGGCGACGTGAACATCGTCCACAAAGAGATCGACATCAAGAACTGGAAGAGCAACCAGAAAAATTCAGGTTGCCTGCCGGAAGAGCGCGAGTGGCTCACCAAACTGTTCGACGAAGTGGGTTATGTGGACGTGTTTCGTACTCTGGATCAGCGGCCGGAACAGTACACGTGGTGGAGCAATCGCGGTCAGGCGTATGCGAATAACGTGGGGTGGCGGATCGATTATCAGATCGCGACGCAGGGCATCGCCGGCAAGGCGAAACGCACCGACGTGTTCCGCGATATCAAGTTCAGCGACCATGCACCGCTGACGGTCGATTACGACCACAAGCTCAAAAAGTAAGCAGGGCGAGAACTGAGGCGGAACCGGGTGAACTACAGGCGCGCCCGAGGCCGCAAGCCGCAAGCCGCAAGCCGCAAGCCGCAAGCCTCAAGCCTCAAGCCTCAAGCTCCGCGGCCCGCGCAATTCACTCGCTGCCGAGCGGTTTACGGCGCGGGCGGCCCATGCCGGCATAGTCCGGCAACGCATCGAAGCTCTTGCCAATGGCCTTCGCATAGAGCGGCAGCATATCCGGCAAACGCTTGATGATGTCCTGGCGGCGCGCCGGCGTGTACGGGTGCACGTAGATATAGCCCTGGTCACGATTGCTGCGCGTCGCCTTGGCCAGCTTGTCCCATAACGTGACTGCCGCGCGCGGATCGAAACCGGCGCGCGAAGCGATATCGCTGCCGATGACGTCGGCTTCGGTTTCGTCGGTGCTTTCGTACTTCATCTCCAGCAACCGCGACCCGATACCAAGCGGCGCCGCGCCCAGATCGGCGAGCCCGAATAGCTGCGGGATCGTGCCGGACGAGTCGAGCTGGCTGGACTGGAGTTCGCCGAGCCGTTCACGCGCATGCTCGCGCAATGCGTGCGCGATCTCATGACCGATCAGCATGCCGAGTTCGTTGTCGTTCAGACGCGCGCGATCGAGCAGGCCGCTGTACACGACAATCTTGCCGCCCGGCAGGCAGTACATGCGGATATCGGGCGAGCGCACTATCGCCACATTCCACTTCCATCCCTTCGCGCGCTCGTTCCACTTCAGCGAATAGGGAATCAGCTTGTCGACAATCGACCGCACGCGAGTGACGTGGGCGTCGGTATCGCCGTACAGTCGGTCCGCATGCTCTGCGCCGTACACGATCTGGCTGAATTCCTCGGCGGCTTGCGCCTCGAGCATCGGCGACGGGATCAGGTTGCGAAATACGAGGTAGCCGCCGTAGCGCAACTGGGTGTTCGGCGCGCTGTAAGACGGGGGCGTGGGAGCGTTGGCGGCTGCGGCGGGCGTTGACGTCGCGGCAGGCGCTTTTGCGGTCGCAGCCGGTGTCGAGGTGGTTGCCGGCGTTTTGGCCGTTACTGGCGCCGGCGGCGGCTGCGTCGAAGACGGCGGCGTAGCGGCTGCGGGCGCACTGCCGGCGTTCGTGGTGCTGGTCGCGCCGGCCGCCGCCGGTGTCGCGTTTTCCGGATTCGCGGTGTTCTGCGCCGATTTTGCCGCCGGCGCCGCTGCCGGAGTCGGTGTGGTGGTGGCCGCTGCTGCACTGGAGCCGACTGCAGGCATCGCGGTCGCGTAGGCGCTCAACGGCGCCGCCAGCGTCAGGCTCGCGCAACCGAGCGCCAACGCCGCGCGCAGTACCGCGCGGCTGACCTTGAGCGAAGGAACCCCGGTGGTATTCGATCCCGGGCGCACCACGTGCGTTGACTGAAGCGCCGTCACGACCGGATTCTCCAGGGCGCGATGCGCAGCAGAAGCAGCATGCCAGGCAGCCCCAGCGCGGTACACACGATGAAATAGTCGAACCAGCCGATCTTCGCAACCACATAGCCGCTTGCCGCCGACGCCAACGTGCGCGGCACGGAGGCGAGGCTCGTGAAAAGCGCGAACTGCGTAGCGGTGTAACGCGGATCGGTGGTGCTGGCGATGTAAGCGGTGAAGGCCGCCATCGTCAGACCGGTCGCGAAGGTTTCCAGCCCGTAGACCAGCGCCAGCGCGACAGAGCGCGGGTCGAGCTGCACGGTCCAGTCTATGCCGACCAGCGCGAGCAGTTTCGAGGTGCCCTGGCTCAGCCAGACAGCGATGTCATAAATCACGGCAAGGCCGGGCGACGCCGGGCCAAGATGGGCGAGCCATGCAAAGCCGAGCGTCGACACCATCTGCAGGACGCCGAAGATCCAGAGCCCGCGGCCGATACCGATCTTCATCAGCCAGATCCCGCCGACCAGCCCGCCCGCCAGACTCGCGCCAAACGCGGTGGTCTTGGCGATCACGCCAATCTGCGTGCGCGAAAAGCCGATGTCGAGAAAGAACGACGTGGACAGCGTGGTCGCCATCGTGTCGCCGAGCTTGTAAAGGAAGATGAAGCCCAACACGAAGAGCGCGCCGCGCCAGCCGTCGCGCTGAATGAATTCGCTGAACGGTTGCACGATCGCTTCGCGCAGATTCTTCGGCGGCGTGCCGTGCACCTCCGGCTCGCGCACCACCAGCGTCATCACCATGCCGGGCAGCATGAAGGCGGCGGTGACGATAAAAACGGTGGTCCACGGCAAATGGTCGGACAGAATCAGCGCCAGCGAACCCGGCACCAGCGCGGCGATCTTGTAGGCATTCACATGCACTGCATTGCCGAGGCCCTGCTGCGTGTCGCTCAGCAATTCACGCCGGTAGGCGTCGATCACGATGTCCTGGCTCGCGCCGAAGAACGCAACCAGCGCCGTCAAAGCCGCCACGGTCCAGATCGAGTCGCGCGGAGACACGAAACCTAATGTCCCGATCGCGCCCGCCACCAGAATCTGCGTGACCAGCATCCAGCCGCGCCGTCTTCCCGGACGCCAGCCCGGAAAGCGTGGGACGTAGCGGTCCATCAACGGCGCCCAGATGAATTTCCAGGTGTACGGGAACTGGATCAGCGCAAAAAGGCCGATTTCCTTCAGATTGACGCCTTCGGAGCGTAGCCACGCCTGCACCAGATAGACGAGCGTGAACAGCGGCAGTCCCGACGTAAAGCCGAGAAAGACGCAGATCAGCATGCGCGTATTCAGGAACGCGCGCCAGCCGGGATGTTCTTCGTGAGCGGTAAGTGCAGGCGCCTCGTGCGGCGGGTTCGACATGTGGATAAGTGGCGTTAGCTTTTCTTGACGCGATAGACCGCAAGACTACCACGCCAGTTCACCCCCCATCGCACCACCTGGCCATCATGAAGCACCACGCGGTCGAGAATCTCGATGCCGACTTCCGGCGCCAGCGCCTCGAAATCCTTGATCGTCAGCACCCGCACGTTCGGCGTGTTGTGCCACTGGAAAGGCAGCGACTTCGACACCGGCATGCGGCCTTGCAGCACGGACAGCCGATGCGCCCAGTAACCGAAATTCGGGAACGAGACGATGCACTCCTTGCCCACCCGCACCGTCTCGCGCAGGATCGCGGCGGTCTGGTGGATGGTTTGCAGCGTCTGCGACAGAACCGCGAAATCGAAGCTGCCGTCTTCGAACAGGCGCAGGCCGTCTTCCAGATTCTGCTGGATCACGTTGATGCCGTTCTGCGTCGACGCCAGCACGCCGGCGTCGTTGATTTCGATGCCGTAGCCCTGCACGTCCAGTTCTTCGGTCAGGAGCGACAGCAAGGAGCCGTCGCCGCAACCCAGATCGAGCACGGTGGCGCGCGGTTCGACCCAGCGGGCGATCGCGCGGAAGTCCGGGCGCTGCGCCAGATAATCGAGTGCTCGCTGGTTCATGCGTTCACCTCGTTCGCAATACGTTCGTAGTAGGCGCGCATCAGGTTGTGATAGCGCGCGTCGTCGAGCAGGAAGGCGTCGTGGCCGTGCGGCGCGTCGATTTCCGCGTAGGTCACCGTGCGCTTGTGGTCGAGCAGCGCCTTCACCAGTTCGCGCGAGCGGGCCGGCGCGAAACGCCAGTCGGTCGAGAAACTGGCGATCAGGTATTTCGCCGTGGTGTGCGCGACGGCGGCGGTCAGATCGCCGTCGAAGGCCTTGGCCGGATCGAAATAGTCGAGCGCGCGGGTGATCAGCAGGTACGTGTTCGCGTCGAAGTAGTCGGCGAATTTGTCGCCCTGGTAGCGCAGGTACGACTCCACTTCGAACTCGACGTCGAAGTTGAAGTTGTACGCGTCCACCGCGCCTTCCGCACGGCGCAACGAGCGGCCGAATTTCTCGGCCATGTCGTCGTCCGACAGATACGTGATGTGACCGATCATGCGCGCGACGCGCAGGCCGCGTTTCGGCTTCACGTTGTGCGCGTAGTAGTTGCCGCCGTGGAAGTCCGGGTCCGACAGGATCGCCGAGCGCGCCACTTCGTTGAACGCGATGTTCTGCGCAGACAACTTCGGCGTGGACGCGACCACGATGCAATGGCCCACGCGTTCCGGGTACATCATGCTCCACGCGAGCGCCTGCATGCCGCCGAGGCTGCCGCCCATCACCGCGGCGAAGCGCGTGATGCCGAACTCATCGGCGACGCGCGCCTGCGCGTTCACCCAGTCTTCAACCGTGACCACCGGAAAGGTCGCGCCGTACGGGTTGCCCGTTGCCGGATCGACGCTCATCGGCCCGGTCGAGCCGAAGCACGAACCCAGGTTGTTCACGCCGATCACGAAGAACTTATTGGTGTCGAGCGGCTTGCCCGGGCCGACCATGTTGTCCCACCAGCCGATGTCCTTCGGATTGTCCGCGTACACGCCTGCCACGTGGTGCGAGGCGTTGAGCGCGTGGCACACCAGCACGGCATTGCTGCGCGCGGCGTTGAGCGTGCCGTAGGTCTCGACCATCAGGTCGTAACCGGCCAGCGAGCTGCCGTTCTGCATGAGCAGCGGCTCGGTGAAATGCATTTTTTGGGGAGCGACGATACCGATCGATTCCATTCATTCCGCCGTTTAACAAATACAGGGCGGCTAGATTGGCGTCGGCGAGGCACGGGGGAGAAACAGTGTGCGCGGCTGACGACCTCTTTAGCCGCATTTATAGTGAACCGCGGGATCGTATGTTCCCGCTGGTTCGCGCGCCCGCAATCGAGTCAGCAAATCGGCGCGTGATAGTACGTGTACAAGGTGTTCAGGGTGCTCTGGACAGCGGTCTCGGGAGTATCGAGTTGCCGAAGTCAGGCGCAAAGTATAGCGGAAAATTTCGTGCGGTAGCGGCGGGGGCGCTACCGTGCCACTGTGCGCTGCCGCGCGGACTACTGAAGAATCAGCAGCAGTTGCGCGTCGGCGTGTTCGGCGGGCGGCCGTGCAAAGCCGCTGCGCACATACCGATGCCAGCGGCCGATGATGTAGCTCAGCAGCAGGCTCGCGCGAATCGCGGAATCGTAGCCGGCGGGCAGCGGGGCAGCATGCGCATTTGCGCCCGGGCTGGCGTTTTCACCCGTGCTTGCGTTTGCCTCCATCTGGGCTAACCGCAAACACTGTTTCAACGACGCTTCGATCCGTTCCAGCATCTGATTGACACGCTCGGTCAGCCGTTCGTGCTCGCCGACCAGCGCCTCGCAGGTCAGCACGCGCGTCATGCCGGGATTTTTCGCGGGAAAGTTGAGCAGCATCAGCGCAATCGCACGGGCTTGCAGCACGCCGTTGTTTTCTTTGTCGGTGATCTGGTTGATCAGGCCGAAGATGGTCTGCTCGATGAACTCGATCAGCCCTTCGAACATTTGCGCCTTGCTGGCGAAATGGCGGTACAGCGCGGCTTCGGAGACGCCGAGCCGGGCGGCGAGCGCCGCCGTGGTGATCTTTTCGCTCTTCGGCGCCTCCAGCATGGCCGCGAGCGTCTGCAGGATGTGCACGCGACGCTCGCCCGGTTTCAGGCGCAGCGCACGCGGGGTGGCCGGCGGGACGGGTTCGTCTTCGGCTAAGGCTTCGTCAGGCTTGTCGATCGGCTGCATGGCTGTCGTCCCGTCTGCTGTCCCTTCAATCGAACCGAGCGGGTGCCCAGTCGTAGCGATTTTAACGAACGAATGTTGCGATCGACATAATGCGGCCGACCGGTGCCCGGCAGGCGCGTCGGTATGCCGTCCGCGTGCGGTTTGCGCGGCAAATGGCCGGTGATCCACACGGTGCGAATGCCGAGTCGCCGGTAGTTCTTCAGATGCGAGTGCGTGTCTTCCACAAGGATCACATCTTTGAGCGAGACGTGCGCGTCGCGCATCGCCCGGCGCAGCATCGCATGGTCAGGCTTGGCGCGCCAGTTGCGGCGATCGCGCATATGCTCGATGGCAATTACCTGTTCGAACAGACGCTCGATGCGCAATTTCGCGAGCACCGCGCGCGCATACGCCTCAGGTGCATTGGTCAGCACGATCTTGCGACCGGGCAGCGACGCGACGAGGCGCGCGACGCCGCGCTCGTGCCGGATCATCGAGCCGAGATCGGGGAACATGTGCACGACTTTCAGGAAGTCGTTCGGGTCGACCGGATGGTGACGTGCCAGACCGAGCAGCGCCGCGCCGTAACGTTGCGTATAGCCGGTGCGCAGGCGGTTGGCTTCGTCGATATCGACACCCAGCGTATCGATGATGTATTGCGTCATCCCCCGATTGATCGCCGGGAAGATCGCGTGCGAAGCGTTGTGCAGCGTGTTGTCGAGATCGAACAGCCAGACCGGACTGCCACCTGCGATATGCGGACGACGGCGTCGGGAAGCGGAGTTGCGCATGATAAGGACGCCGTTCAGGCGCGAGCAGTCGCTTCGCGCAGCGAATGCGGACAACGGTTCGCAATGCGGAAGGCGGTAAAAGAGGGAAGCGTATTTTTGCGGCGCGGGACAGCGCGCGGTGCGCCACATGGCGCGGTGATGGTGCAACTGCCCGACCCATACGGCACGCCGGGCGGGCGTGCCGTATGGGTCGGATTTGAGGCAGGAATCAATGCGAGCGGATCATCGTGCCGAACGGCTGTTCGGTGAGAATTTCCAGCAGCACCGAGTGCTCGATACGACCGTCGATGATGTGTACCGAACGCACGCCGCTCTTCGCGGCATCCAGCGCCGACGAGATTTTCGGCAGCATGCCGCCGGAGATCGTGCCGTCTGCGAACAGGCCGTCGATTTCGCGCGCCGACAGATCGGTCAGCAGATTGCCTTCCTTATCCATCACGCCCGGGATGTTGGTCATGATCACGAGCTTTTCGGCGTTCAGCACAACCGCCAGTTTGCCCGCGACCAGGTCAGCGTTGATGTTGTACGACAGGCCGTCTTCGCCAAAGCCGATCGGCGAGATCACCGGAATGAACGCGTCGTCCTGCAGCGCTTTCACAACCGCGGGATTGATCGCCTCGACTTCGCCTACCTGGCCGATATCGACGTACTGGCCCGGATTGTCGCGATCCGGCATCTGCATCTTGCGCGCGTGGATCAGGCCGCCATCTTTGCCGGTCAGGCCGACCGCGTGGCCGCCAAAATGGTTGATCAGCGTGACGATGTCCTGCTGCACTTCGCCGCCGAGCACCCATTCGACGACTTCCATCGTCTCTTCGTCGGTAACGCGCATGCCCTGAATGAACGTGCCCTGCTTGCCGATTTTCTTCAGCGCCTGGTCGATTTGCGGACCGCCGCCGTGCACGATGACCGGATTGATACCGACCAGCTTCAGCAGAATCACGTCGCGCGCGAAGCCTTGCTTCAGCCGCTCCTCGGTCATGGCGTTGCCGCCGTATTTGATGACCACGGTCTTACCGTGATACTGGCGAATGTAAGGCAGCGCCTCGGCCAGGATTTCAGCCTTCAGGGTGGGCGCGATCTGCGAAAGGTCAGGGATCTCGGACATGGCGGCAGGCTCAGGCACGGAACAAGTTAAAACAGGGCGAATTGTACAGGACTGGCGCGCTGCAACAGGGTTTTCGATACCCGCACCGGTGACGGGTGGCGCAGGCTTTGCGCACTGCGCAATGGGTGGGCGGAAGCAGCGGCCGACAATCAAGCTTACCGTCGTTGAATGACGCCTGTGAATTGGCCGAATGGCCGACTCGCGGCGCCCCGCCAGCCGTGGCATCATTTCCTCGTCAAGGCTGAAGCGAGACCATCCGGCCCCTTATGAAATTGTCAGCTTCCCGCTCCGGAAGCAGCGCGCTTTGTCCGCGCTGCGGTCATGCGTTCGATTGCGCCATGCACGGCGTGCCGTTCGACTGCTGGTGCCGCGAGATGCCGGCCCTGCCGGCCGACAGGCTCGACCCGTCTGGCCGTTGCCTGTGCCCTGAATGTCTCGCAGCGGAGATCGCACGAGCCGTCCGGCCGGCGCCTGGCGCCGGCTCACCTTGAGCGAGGCGTGGCTTTCGCGGCCGCGTTGCCGGTTTACGCCGCGTGATGCTGGGCTGCCAGCACGCTCAGGTCACCGGCAACGGCTTTGAGCGCCGGGTCCCATTGGCCGAACTGTGGCTGCCGGTAAAGTGTTGCGCTCGGATACCACGGACTGTCGGACCGGTCGAGTAGCCAGACCCAATGCGGATTCACGTCGAGTAGCACCCATGTGCGCTGGCCGAGCGCGCCGCTCAGATGCGCGGCAGACGTGCAGACTGTAATGACGAGATCGAGCGCGCTGACAAACGCGGCCGTATCGTCGAAGGTGGCGAATTCGGCGGTGTAGTCCGACATTGGCAGACCTGCCGCTCGCGCCGCCGCGACATCCGTCCCGGCACCCGGTTGCAGCGAATAGAACGCCACGTTATGCATCCCGCCGAAATGCTCTGCGTAGCGCTCCCAGCCCACTCGCCGGAAGGGATTGCGCTGATGGCCAAGGCTGCCGGTCCATGTCAGCCCGACTTTGAGCCTCGTTTCGCCGGCAAGCCTCTGTTGCCATGACGCATTGGCTGCAGCGTCCGCGCGCAAATACGGAGTCGTACCGGGGATGGTTTCTTCGCGTGTGTCGAATATCAAAGGCAGACTAAGCAGCGGAATTTCGTAGTCGAACGACGGCAAAGATTCGACACCGCCGCCTGCCGAATAGTCATCCACGTAATGGCCGAGGCTGCGAGCGAGCAGCGCACCCATCTGCGGAAATGAATTCCAGACGAGACGGCCGCCCTCGCGATGAACACGTTCGGCCAGCAGAGGGATATAGCGGCTGAACTGCAGGACATCGCCCATGCCTTGTTCACCCCATACAAGCAGCGTTTTACCGACGAGCGGTTCGCCTTGCCAGGTCGGCGCCGGCATTGCCGGTCGGTTGCCGGTTAATTCAAGTGAGCCGTCCCAGCGCGCTTCATGGGTTTGCCAGCCGTGCGCGTAGTCGCCGCGCACCAGTTGCAGCATGCTGAGATTGGCGCGCATGGTTGCGTTGTTGGGCGCTAATGCACAGGCGGTTGTTCCGGCGTGTGTCGCTTCGTCCCAGCGTTGCGCTTCACGCAGCGCCAGCGCATAGTTGTTATGCGCTAAAGAGCTATGCGGCGCGCATTGCACGGCTTTTGCGCCGGCTTCCAGCGCACGCGGCAGGTTCAGATTGGCGCGGCTTGCATGAGTGAGATTGGTCCATGCGTCGCCGTGGCCGGGTTCGTCATGAACCGCACTTTCCAGTAGTGCGAGTTGTTCGCTGAGATCGCCGCCTGTGAGCGCGAGGGCGCCCGCGAGATTGTTGCGCAACTGCGGCAGTTTCGGATCGATGGCGAGTGCGCGACGATATGGCGCGATTGCCTCGCTATGCCGGTTTGCCATCTGCAGCGCGTAGCCGAAACGGAAGTGTGCGAGAGCGCGATGAGGATCGAGTTGGGCAATAATGGCGGCGAGTTCAATCGCGTCGTTGTGGCGATGTTGCTCGAGCAACGCGGCAATGAGCGATGCAATCGACTCGTCGTCGAGTGAATGGCGTTGCGCAGCGGCATCGAGCCATGTGGCCTCTGCTTCTGCGGTGCCGTTTTGCCGGGCTGCGGCAGCATGTCGCAGAAAAGTCAGGAAAGCTGACGAGGCGGATGCCTCGCTATCGGAAGTAGGCAGCATGGATGGTTTTGGGCGGCACAAAAACCGGTGATGTGTGATCGGCCTGTGCAACGCTGTCGCAAAAATTCCATGTTACCGGCACGAGGCCGCGAGGTAAGTCGGACTAGTCCGAACAGGTAAACTAAAGTCATGCACCGTATAACCAACACCGGCCGGGTCAACCTCGGTCATCTGTTCTGGCTGCGCAGTCTCGCCATCATTGGCCAACTGATGACGATCGCGTTCGTGCAGATCTTCATCGGCGTGCATTTGCCGCTGCCCGCCATGCTGCTCGTGATCGCCCTCGAAGTTATCTTCAACGGACTTACGTGGTGGCGTGTCTCGCAGCAGCGGCCCGAGTCCAATCTCGAACTGTTCGGCCAGATATGGGTCGATCTCGGCGCGCTGTCGGCGCTCCTGTTCCTCTCCGGTGGTACCACCAACCCGTTCGTTTCGCTGTACCTGCCATCGCTCGCGATTGCCGCAGCCGTGTTGCCGTGGCATCTGATGGCGTGGCTCGCCGCGTTCGCCGTGGCCTGCTATGCCGTACTCGGTTTCGACTCGGTGCCGCTGAATCTCGACAACCCGGCGAACCTGTTCGACTACTATCGCGCCGGCATGTGGGTGAACTTCATGGTCAGCGTCGGGCTGATTGCGTGGTTCGTCGCGCGCATGTCACGCGCTCTGCGACTACGTGACGCAGCGCTCGGAGAGGCGCAGCAGCGCTTGCTTCATGACGAACGCGCCGTTGCGCTCGGCGTGCAGGCCGCCACGGTCGCGCACGAAATTGGGACGCCTCTGTCTACAATTGCAATGTTGTCCGAAGAATTGCGCGATGCCGCCCGAACCGATAAAGGGCTTGCGCCGTACAGCGCCGATCTGGAGTTGCTCGAACAGCAAATGACGCTGTGTACTTCGGCGCTTGCGCGGTTGCGCAGCCGTGCATCGACAACGACTAACCGGCAAACGGTCAACGAATGGCTCGAATCGTTCGGCGAGCAATGGCGCTTGCGTCATCCGCATGTGAAGTTCGAACGGATCGGTGTGTCGCCTGCAGGAGTCAGTCTTGACGATACGGTTGCCGTCAGTCAGATTCTCACGATTCTGCTCGACAACGCCGCGCGGGCGAGCCGCGATCATGTAACGCTGTCGTGCACGCTTGCGGCTCGCGCCGACCAGATCGTATTCGAGGTATGCGACGCAGGCCCTGGTATTCCGGCCGCGTTGCGCGGGTTGCTCGGCGCGATGCCGGTCGACAGCACGCAGGGCGGACACGGCGTGGGCCTGTATCTGGCATTTTCAGCGGCGGCACGTCTGAAGGGATCGATCGAACTGACCGATGTCAGCGAGATCAAGCCGCGTGGCACGCGCGCAGTGTTGAGACTGCCGCTTGCTGCGCGCAAATTATCAGGTGCGGGCCGTCAAGGCACTACGCCATCCAACACGGAGAAACAGGCATGAGCGAAATGAATTTTCTGGTGATCGACGACGACGAGGTGTTCTCCGGCATCCTCGCACGTGGTTTGACGCGTCGCGGTTATACGGTGTCCGAAGCGCATAACGCCGACGAGGCGATCAAGTTGGCGAACCAGCAGAAGTTCAGCCAGATTACGGTGGACCTGCACCTCGGCAACGACTCCGGTCTTACGCTCGTCGCTCCCTTACGCGATTTGCAGCCCGACGCGCGTATGCTGGTGTTGACCGGTTATGCCAGCATCGCCACAGCGGTGCAGGCAGTAAAAGACGGCGCCGATAACTACCTGGCGAAGCCCGCCAACGTGGAGACGATCTTGTCGGCGTTGCAAAGCGAAGCGAGCTCGCTGCAAGCGGAAGAGGCGATTGAGCATCCCACGCCTTTGTCGGTTGCGCGCCTGGAGTGGGAGCATATTCAACGCGTGCTCGCGGAGCACGGCGGCAATATTTCGGCTACTGCGCGCGCGTTGAACATGCATCGTCGAACGCTGCAACGCAAGTTGGCGAAACGGCCGGTCAAGCAGTAAGCGCTGAGGTCCACAAGCCTCAGCGGGACGGAAAACAAAATGGGCTGTCTTTTACAAGACAGCCCATTTTTTTACGCGTCACAGATGATCGGCTGTGCGCGAAGCGCGAGGCGCGCGGCTTTAACGCGGCGTCAGTATCGACATCGACGCCAGCATCTGCATCAGCATCAGCATCAGCATCAGCATCAGCATCTGCATCGATATCTACATCGGCCTCACAGCACGTAGCGCGACAGATCCTCGTCTTCCGCCACTTCGTTCAGCGCGCGATCGACATACGCCGCGTCGATCTGCACCGTCTTGCCCGAGTGATTGCCCGCTGCGAACGAGACGTCTTCGAGCAGTTTTTCGATTACCGTGTACAGGCGGCGCGCGCCGATATTTTCAGTCTTCTCATTGACCGAGTACGCGATTTCGGCCATGCGGCGAATGCCGTCGTCGGCGAATTCGAGGTGCACGTCTTCGGTGGCCAGCAGTGCCTGATATTGCTTGACGAGGCTCGCGTCCGTCGACACCAGAATCGATTCGAAATCGCCCACCGACAGCGAATCCAGTTCGACCCGAATCGGGAAGCGGCCTTGCAGTTCCGGAATCAGATCACTCGGCTTGGCGAGATGAAATGCACCACTCGCGATGAACAGAATGTGATCGGTCTTCACCATGCCGTACTTGGTGTTGATCGTGGTGCCTTCGACGAGCGGCAGCAGATCGCGCTGCACGCCTTGGCGCGACACCTCGCCACCGCCTGCTTCACTGCGCGACGCGATCTTGTCGATTTCGTCGAGGAATACGATGCCGTTCTGCTCGACGTTCTGCACTGCCTTGGTCTTCACCTCTTCGTCGTTGAGCATCTTGCCGGCTTCTTCGTCGGTGAGGACCTTGAGCGCTTCCTTCACCTTCAGCTTGCGGCGCGTTTTCTTGCCGCCGCCGATGTTCGCGAACATCGAACGGATCTGCTCGGTCATGTCTTCCATGCCCGGCGGCCCCATGATGTCCATGCCGACTTGCGGCTGTTCGACGTCGAGTTCGATTTCCTTGTCGTCGAGCAGGCCTTCGCGCAGACGCTTGCGGAACGTTTGACGCGTGGTGCTGCCTTCGTCTGCTGTATCCGCGGCGCTCGAACTCGCGCCGAAACCGACCGGACGCGCGCTTGGCAACAGGATGTCGAGAATGCGGTCTTCGGCCTGATCTTCCGCCTTAGTCCGCACTTTACGCATTTCCGTTTCGCGCGTCTGCTTGACCGAGATTTCGATCAGGTCGCGCACGATGCTGTCGACGTCGCGGCCCACGTAACCAACCTCAGTGAACTTGGTGGCTTCGATCTTGATGAACGGTGCGTCGGCCAGTTTCGCCAGGCGCCGCGCGATTTCGGTTTTGCCGACGCCGGTCGGTCCGATCATCAAGATGTTCTTCGGTGTGATTTCCTGACGCAGCGGTTCTTCAACCTGTTGACGCCGCCAGCGGTTGCGCAGCGCCACGGCAACCGCCTTCTTCGCACGGCCTTGGCCGATGATGTGTTTGTCGAGTTCCGAGACGATCTCGGCAGGGGTCATAGTGCTCATCGTGGGTCCTTACTCGATCGTCTCGATGACGCGGTTATGGTTCGTATAGATGCACATGTCGCCCGCAATCTCCAGCGACTTCTCCACGATCTCGCGCGGCGACAGCTCGGTGTTGTCAACGAGCGCCTTCGCGGCGGCTTGCGCGTAAGCGCCGCCCGAACCGATCGCGCAGATGCCGCCTTCCGGATCGAGCACGTCGCCGTTACCGGTGATGACGAGGGTGGTGGTGGCGTCCGCGGCGATCAGCATGGCTTCGAGGCGGCGCAGCATGCGGTCGGTGCGCCAGTCTTTGGCGAGCTCGACGGCGGCGCGGGTCAGATTGCCCTGGTGTTTTTCCAGCTTCGCTTCGAAGCGGTCGAGCAGCGAGAAGGCGTCGGCCGTGCCGCCGGCGAAGCCGACCATCACCTTGCCGTTATAGATGCGCCGGACTTTTTTCGCGCCGCCTTTCATGACGATGTTGCCCAGCGTGACCTGGCCGTCGCCGCCAAGCGCGACCTTGTCGCCGCGGCGCACGGAGACGATCGTCGTGCCGTGAAATTGCTCCATATGCGTTCCTCTTTGCAAAACGGGTAGGACGCGATGGCGTAGGCCACCGCATGAATCCTGGACGCGGACGGCGCGAAACGATGAACCGGTCGGCGCGCGCTCGTGCAACGCATGTCCGACTTATTTTAGGGCGTGCGCGGTCATATCAAGAGCCGGCAAATGGCATAAGACAAAAACACAGGGTTCCGGGCGATGGAGCGGGAGCAGCGCTGAGGCGGGGCGGGCGTCGAGATGCGAGCCGCGCGGAGGGGGGGCGGCGGAACTGGGCACGGCGCTGAACCGCCGCGTAGCGGGCGCTCAGAGCCGTTATCCCAGCAAAGCTCGAAAAGCGTCTCACAAAAGAAAAAAGGCGCACAGATCACCGTGCGCCTCTCGACGAAGCAGCTTAAAAGGGCGCGGAGCCGAAGCCGCGCCGCAGGTGTTCAGTCGCCGAACAGCTTCTGGCGCAGTTCGCGGCGTTCCTGCGCTTCGAGCGACAGGGTAGCCGTGGGCCGTGCGAGCAGACGCGGCACGCCGATCGGTTCGCCGGTTTCTTCGCACCAGCCGTAATCGCCCGAATCGATGCGCGCGATCGATTGCTGCACTTTCTTCAGCAGCTTGCGCTCGCGGTCGCGCGTGCGCAGTTCCAGCGCATGCTCTTCTTCGATCGTTGCACGGTCGGCCGGGTCCGGCACGATTACTGTTTCGCGCAGGTTTTCGGTCGTCTGGCCGGCATTGCGGAGAATATCCGCCTGCAGCTGTTCGAGCTTGTTCTTGAAGAAGGCGAGCTGATCCGCATTCATGTAATCCTTGTCGCTCATCTTCAGGATTTCGGCTTCAGTCAAGAGTCGTTTCGTCGTCATCTGGCTTGCTTCTTCAATGTGAGGCAAAACTCTTACATAGTGCCCGCACTTTCGTATTGCCCGCAAAGGCGCCACGAGGACGCGGAACGCTAGGCGGGCACGGACGATGGGCTGTCGTGACGCCGAAGCGCCTTGCGCCCACGCGCCGGGCGTCGCTACGCCAATGCGGGGCCGAACTCCTCTGGAAACCGTTTCTCACATGCTCCGGAGGCATTGTTTGCCGGCCGCGTGCCTTGTCTGCAGTGCCAGCCGGCATTGTCGGCGTGATTTCCGGATAAGATTTTCCGGCGCCGTTTCTGGCCCGGCGCGTAATACGCGCTGACCGGGCAATTCGTTGTCATTCTCCAGTGGGCACGTATTGTAACTGAATCACAATCCAGCACCGCAACTGGTGAAAATCCCCTGGCGGCGCACTGATATCCCGAAAATATAACGCGCGCACGACCAAAAAGCGATGGTCGTGCACGGTTTAATACAGCAGGGTTTTCACGTGCTTTTCACACGCCCGACATGTCAGCGGGCGTTTGGCCGCTCGTCTGCGTATTCCGCAGAGGATTGCCTCGGTGTCCCATGGCACACCAAGGCAAGGGTGCTCCAACCCGCCGCGCGCCATGCGACTTGCATGGCGCGGCAGGCGTGATGCTTACGCCAGACAGGCGTCGAGGCCGTCGGTGATCAGGTCTTGCGGCAGTTCGATGCCGATAAACACCATCTTGTTGGTCTTCTTCTCGATCGGCTGCCATTTCGCGGCCAGATCGCTGCCCATCATCTGATGTACGCCCTGAAACACCACTTTCCGGTCGACGCCCTTCATATACAGCACGCCTTTGTAGCGCAGCAGGCGCTCGCCATAGATCTGCAGAATGCCGCCGAGGAAGTCCTCGAGCTTGTTCGGATCGAACGGGCGGTCGCTGCGGTAGACGAACGATTTGATCTTGTCGTCATGGTGCGCGTGATGGTGATGCGCGTGGTCGTGGCCTTCGTGGTCGCACTTGCCGTGGTCGTGATCGCAGTTTTCGTGATCGTGGCCATCGTGATCGGCATGGGTGTGGCCGTGCTCGTCATGCGCGTGAGCGTGGTTGTGCGCATGTTCGTCTTCGGCGAGGAAGTCCGGATCGATCTCGAGCTTCGAATTCAGGTTGAAGCCGCGCAGGTCGAAGATTTCCTTGATGTCCGCTTCACCGAAATTGACGATCTTGATCGCCGCCCGCGGATTCATGTGCAGCAGACGGTGGCGCAGATCGCCCACGTGCTTTTCGTCGACCGTATCGGACTTCGTGATGAACAGGCGATCGGCGAAGCCGACCTGGCGCTGCACGACTTCGTGCTCGTCCAGTTGATGGTTCGCGTGTTTCGCGTCGACCAGCGTGATGATCGCGTCGAGCAGGAATTCGTTGGCGATCTGGTCGTCCATGAAGAACGTCTGCGCGACCGGGCCCGGATTGGCGAGACCGGTGGTTTCGATCACGACGCGGTCGAAATCCAGCTCGCCGGACTGCTTCTTCGCCGCCAGATCGCCCAGCACGCGCGACAGGTCACCACGGATCGTGCAGCAGATGCAGCCGTTGCTCATCTGGATGATCTGCTCGCTCGTGTCCTGCACGAGGATTTCGTTGTCGATGTTTTCTTCGCCGAACTCGTTCTCGATCACGGCGATCTTCATGCCGTGCTTTTCATTCAGGATGCGCTTGAGCAGGGTGGTTTTGCCGCTGCCGAGAAAGCCGGTCAGGATGGTGACTGGGATCATGGTGGTCGCCTTTACGTAAGTCTGTGCGTAATCGAAAAGTGCCGCGCGAAATGTGCAGCGCGAAATGTGCAACGAATTCGTCTGCGAATCCGGTTTGCCGGGCGCGGCAGCCTGACGGCGCGCAACCCGATCTAGCCGGATATTGAAACATATCTGTCAAGCCGGTGCTGGCGGCGGGGGCGAACCCCTTCGCAGCACGCGGGAAATAACCCTGAAGCTATGGGCGATCAGGCAATTTGCAACAGCAGGCCTTTCAGATATTCACCTTCCGGGAATGCGGTGAGCAGCGGGTGGTCGACACCGGCGCCGAGGCGCTTGAGAATCCGCGCATCGACGCGTGCATCGGCCGCCGCGCCGGACACGATCTTCTGGAACAGTTCGGAATCGATCGCGCCGGAGCACGAATAGGTGAACAGCAGACCGCCCGGACGCAGCAGCTTCAGGCCGGTCAGGTTGATGTCCTTGTAGGCGCGCGAGGCGCGGTCCACGTGTTCACGCGAGGGCGCGAATTTCGGCGGATCGAGCACGATCAGGTCGAAGCGTTCGCCCTCGTCGTACAGGCGGCGCAGGGTTTTGAACGCGTCGGCGTCGAGCCAGGTGGCGCGTTCGGCGTCGAAACCGTTGGCCGTCACGTTCTGCTGCGCGATCGCGAGCGCGTCGCCCGACGAATCGATCGACACCACGCGTTTGGCGCCGCCCTTCAAAGCCGCGAGCGAAAAGCCGCCGGTGTAGCAGAAGCAGTTCAGCACGTCGCGATCTTTCGCCAGTTCCTGCACCAGCAGGCGGTTGTCGCGCTGGTCGACGTAGAAGCCGGTTTTGTGGCCGTTGCGCACGTCGACGTGATAACGCACGCCGTTTTCGCTCGCGATCAGCGCTTCCGACGGCGCCTCGCCCGCCAGCACGCCAGTGGTCTGCTCGAGCCCTTCCTTCTGGCGGATCGACACGTCCGAGCGCTCGTAGACGTTCGGGCAACCGGTCGCGTCGGTCAGCGCGGCGACGATCGCTTCCTTCCATGCTTCGACGCCCGTCGCCATGAACTGGCACACCAGTTGGCTGCGCTGGCCTTCGTCCTCGGCTACGTAGTGATCGACGATCAGACCAGGCAGGCCATCTGCTTCGCCGAAAATCAGCCGCACGGCGCCGGTGTTGTGCACCATCGTTTGACGATGCGCGAGCGCGCGCTGCACGCGGCGCTTGAAGAACGCGTGATCGATCGGCTCGGCTTCGTCGAAGCTCCACACGCGGGCGCGAATCTGCGAATGCGGGCTGTAGGCCGCGCGTGCGAGGAAACGGCCGTCGTGCGCGCGCACCAGCACAGTCGCGCCGGGCGCGGGATTGCCGTCGACGCGATCGATCACGTTGGCATAGACCCACGGGTGGCGGCGCAGCAGCGATTTTTCTTTCGACGGTTTGAGCGTAACGATATTCATCAGGGTGTCAGCAGGAGCAATAGGCCGCGCGGAACAGGGGTCGCACGGCAGGTGAAGCGAAGGTGAAGACCGCACGCCGCAAGAAGCAAAGAGCGGAATCAGTCGCGTTTTTTGGCGCGCGGATGCGCCTGATCGTAGACGTGCGCGAGATGCTGGAAATCGAGCGCGGTGTAGACCTGTGTGGCGGTGATACTGGCGTGGCCGAGCAATTCCTGCACGGCCCGCAGATCGCCGCTCGACTGCAGCACGTGCGTGGCGAACGAATGCCGCAGCACGTGCGGATGCACATTGGCGGGGATGCCGGCGACCAGCGCCGCGCGCTTCACACGGTCACGCACGACATTCGGCGACAACCGGTTACCACGCGCGGACAGAAACAGCGGATGCGGATCCTGCCTGACCATCTGGTCGCGTACCGCGAGCCACGCGTTCAAGGCGTCGAGCGCTTTGCTGCCCACCGGCACGACGCGGCGCCGGTTGCCCTTGCCGAGCACTTCGACTTCGGCGGAATCGAGCTTGAGCCAGCCCGCGGAACGGTAGCCGCCGGCGTCGGCAAAACGGGCGTCGAGGCCGACCAGCTCGGACAAGCGCAGGCCCGACGAGTAGAACAGTTCGAGCATCGCGTGGTCGCGCAAGCCTTCGGGCGTCGCGGCGGGCGGGCTCTCCATCAGGCGCGTGGCGTCGTCGACGGAAAGCGCTTTCGGCAGGGATTTGGCCTGCTTCGGCGCCCGCACGGTGGCGACCGGGTTGGCCGGCAGATCGACGCGGCCCGCGAACCAGCGGTAAAACGCTCGCCAGCACGACAGCCGATGGCTGATCGAGCGCGCCGTCAAACCACCGGCATGCGCTCGCGAAACCGCGCCGCGAATATCGACGGCAGTGAGGCTTTCGAGCGGCCGGCCTTTGGCCAGCAGCTTGAGCTCCTCGAGTTCGTGGGTGTAGCCGCGCAGTGTATGCGCCGACAGCCGCCGCTCATGTTCGAGATTCGACAGGTAGGCGGCGATCGGATCGGCTTCGGTCACGATGGCTTTTCGTGGCTCAGCGCGGCAGCAGACGGCTCAGCGCCGCGCTTGCCAACGCGCCGATCTGCGTCAGGAAATCGGTCGCCATGCCGTCGTGGAAGCGGCGTGCGTCGGCCGAACCCATGACCAGCAGGCCGAAGGTGGGCGCTTCTTCCTTCCCTTCGGGGTCGCGCAGCGCCAGCAACGCAATCGATTCGGTGACGTGCGCGGACTCGCCTGTGCTGCCTGCGGACTCGTCGTCGCTCACGGCCGACACGGCCGGCACCAGCCACTGGGCCGCTTCGAAGCCGGTGTTCGCGCCACAGTACGGTGTGGTGAGGCTATTCGCGAAGATTCGCACTTCCTCGCCGACATGACGCGCGAACTCGGCCTGTGAATAGGGCTCGGAGACGTCCCATACGCGCAGCGCGGCCTGCGGCACATCGAAAATCTCGCGCAAGCCGTTGGAAATCGTGCGGGGCAAGGCGTACGGATCGCGCTCGGCCATCACGCGAATGGTCCAGCGATTGAATTTCGACGCGATGCTGTCGTTTTCGTGGCCATAGCGCAGCAGCTCGGCCAGACGCCGCTCGAGAAGCTTGTTCTTGTCGCGCAGCATTTCCATCTGGCGCTCCTGCAGCGACACCGCGGCCTTGCCGTGCGGGTTCGCAAGCCGGATCGTCGCGAGCATTTCCGCGTGTTCGGCGAAGAATTCGGGGTTGGCGAGCAGATATTCGGCGACTTCGCGATCGTTCATGGTTTCGGCTAAAGGACTACGGGACGACGCCTTCGGGCGGCGCATCGGTCATGCGTTCGGTCGGCTGGTGAAAGGGCCGCCTGGTCCGGCTCTTTCACCAGCCGCTTCATCGGCATCTTCACCGGCCTATTCGAGATTCGAGGCCAGGTGTCGGGTACTTTCCGGGCCGATTGCTCGGCCGTTGAATCGGGTACTGCGCTGGCGCGGATCAGTCGGCCAGTTCGATCTCGCCTTCGAAGACAGTTGCTGCGGGGCCGGCCATCAGCAGCGGCGCGCCGTCTTGCGTGCTGTCCCACGTGATGGTCAGCTTGCCGCCGTGCGTGTGCACCAGCACCGGCGCATCCAGCAGCCCGCGGCGAATGCCGGCGGCGACTGCCGCACACGCGCCCGTACCGCAGGCCAATGTTTCGCCGGCGCCGCGTTCATAGACGCGCAGCTTGATCTCGCTACGGCCGACGATCTGCATGAAGCCCGCGTTCACTCGCTGCGGGAAACGTGCATGCCGTTCGATCACCGGGCCTTCGACGAGCACCGGAAATTCCTCGACGTCGTCGACCACCTGCACCGCATGCGGATTGCCCATCGACACCACCGAAATCCAGCGTGTGACACCGTTCACGTCGAGCGGCCAGAGCGTGTCCGCGCCCTCGCGGCGGCCTTCGAGGCCTTTGGTGGCGAACGGCACGCGCTCCGGTTCGAACACGGGCGAGCTCATGTCGACCAGTACTTCGCCGTTTTCCTGCATGGTCAGCTGGATGATGCCGTTCTGCACTTGCACGCGTACGCTGCGCTTGTCGGTCAGGCCGTTGTCGCGCACGAACTTGACGAAGCAGCGTGCGCCGTTGCCGCAGTGCTCGACCTCGCCGCCGTCGCAATTGAAGATGCGATATCTGAAATCGACGCCGTCCACGGTGGGCTTCTCGACCAGCAGCAACTGGTCGGCACCGACACCGAAATGCCGGTCCGCGAGCGCGCGCGCCTGCGCCGGCGTCAGGTTGACCGGTTGGGTGTAGCCGTCGAGCACGACGAAGTCGTTACCCGCGCCGTGCATTTTGGTGAATTTCAGTTTCATCACGCTATTGTAAGTGACGCGCCTGCAAGTGGGCCGAACGCCGCTTTATTTGCCACCTTATTTGCCGCTTTATTTTCTCGTTCAGGCGCTTTTTTCGAAGAGCCGGTCAGTACACGCTCGGCTCGCCCGGCGGCCGGGTTTTGAAGCGCTTGTGCACCCAATAGTACTGTTCGGGAATGAGCGGAATCTGCTCTTCGAGGAAGGCGTTCATGCGCCGCGCGTCGGCGTCGTCGTCGCCGGTGGGATAGTTGTCCCACGGTTTGAAGACCCTCAGCCGGTAGCCCTTGTAGTTCGGCAGCACCTCGCCGATGAACGGCACCACCTGGGCATGCCCGACCTTGGCCAGACGGCCGACCGCGGTCAACGTGCAGGTCGGCACGCCGAAGAACGGCACGAACGTGGAGTTGCGTGCGCCGTAGTCCATGTCCGCGCCGAGCATCACCGGCTTGCGGTCGCGCAGCCAGCGCAGCACGATGCGCGCACTGTCGGCACGGCTCGCCATATCGGCGCCGAAGCGCGCGCGCGCTGCTTTGGCGACCTCTTCGAGTTCCGGGTTCGACATCGGCTGATACAGCGAGCCGCATTGGCGTTTGAGCGAGTAATTCAGAAAGATCGAACCCGCCTCGATACCGACGAAGTGGAAACCGAGGAACAGCGTAGGCGGCAGATCCGGATCGGTCAGGTCGATTTCGCTGTCGAGCTGGATCAGCCGTTCGAGCTTTTCCGCCGAGCCGAACCATTGCACGCTACGCTCGACGTAACTGCGGATCGCATGCCGGAAGTGCTTCTGGGCAACCTCTTCGCGGCGCTCGTCATTCCATTCGGGGAAGCATAGTTTCAGGTTGATATGGACAATGCGCTTGCGCCGGCTCGGGACCTGGTAAAGCAGCCAGCCGAGTCCGTCGCCTACGCGGGCGACGAAACCGTACGGCAACAGTGCAAACAATTTAAGCAGCCCGATTGCGAGCTTTGCGCCATAGCGGCTCAGCATGCGGCACCCCGCTGTGGGGTGCCGTGCCGGGTTGCCTTCAGGAAAGCGGAAAGATAGACGTAATACCGCACTCGTGATCACTCTGTGACAATCAAAGGAAGTCGCTATAATAAGGGCTTCGCCGAGTTAATAGACAACTTGCGGGGCGAAGCTGGCGGGTGCGATCCATGGGATAGGCCCCTGCCGGTAAGGTAATCCGCTAAAGCGTCGCCGCTTCAAGGCTCCCGAAGCTGGCTACGTGAAACTCAACCGTAACCACAAAACAGGAGTCTGCAACGTGGCAAACGATTATCTCTTCACTTCCGAATCCGTTTCCGAAGGCCATCCCGACAAAGTCGCGGATCAGATCTCGGACGCAATTCTCGACGCTATCCTGACACAGGACAAATACTCGCGTGTCGCAGCCGAAACGCTGTGCAACACGGGTCTTGTCGTGCTGGCCGGTGAAATCACCACCACCGCGAACGTCGATTACATCCAGGTCGCGCGCAATACGATCAAGCGCATCGGCTACGACAACACCGATTACGGTATCGATTACCGCGGCTGCGCGGTGCTGGTGGCGTATGACAAGCAGTCGCCGGACATCGCCCAGGGCGTGGACCGTGCGCACGACAACAATCTCGATCAAGGCGCCGGCGACCAGGGCCTGATGTTCGGTTACGCGTGCGAAGAAACGCCGGAATTGATGCCGCTGCCGATCCACCTCTCGCACCGTCTGGTGGAGCGTCAGGCGAATCTGCGCCGCGACGGCCGTCTGCCCTGGCTGCGTCCGGATGCGAAGTCGCAGGTCACGGTGCGTTATGTCGACGGCAAGCCGCATGCGATCGACACGGTCGTGCTGTCCACGCAGCATTCGCCGGATATCGATCTGGCCACGCTGCGCGAAGCCGTGATCGAAGAAGTCATCAAGCCGACGCTGCCGGCTGACCTGATCAAGGGCGACATCAAGTTCCTGGTGAACCCGACCGGCCGGTTTGTGATCGGCGGCCCGCAAGGCGATTGCGGTCTGACGGGCCGCAAGATCATTGTCGATACGTACGGTGGCGCGGCTCCGCACGGCGGCGGCGCGTTTTCGGGCAAGGATCCGTCGAAGGTCGACCGTTCGGCAGCGTATGCCGGCCGTTATGTCGCGAAGAACATCGTGGCGGCTGGTTTGGCGTCGCGCTGCCTGATTCAGGTGTCGTACGCGATCGGCGTTGCCCAGCCGACTTCGGTCATGGTCAACACGTTCGGCACGGGCCGCGTGTCGGATGCAGTCATCACGAAGCTGGTGCTGGAGCATTTCGACCTGCGTCCGAAGGGCATCATCCAGATGCTCGACCTGCTGCGCCCGATCTACGAGAAAAGCGCGGCCTACGGCCACTTCGGCCGCGAAGAGCCGGAATTCACGTGGGAAGCCACGGACAAGGCGCTGGTGCTCGCCGAAGCTGCAGGCACCGAACCGGTTGCCGCGCTTGCAGAATAAGCGCGCAGTCCGCTTTAGCAAAAAACCCCGCCGGCGCGAGCCGGGCGGGGTTTTTTTATTGCCTTTGAATATGCTGTACGGTAGGGCAAAGACGGCGTGAACACCGCAGCGGGATGTGCTCGTTTCAGTCCGACCGCGGACATGACGCCGTTCAACGCAGGCATGGTGCCTTGCTCAACGGCTCACTAAGCCGCTTCTTCCGCGCTTCGCTCAGCGACTTACACCACGCCTCATTCAGCGCCTCACTCAGCCGCTCGCGATACCTCGCTCAGCGGCTAGCAAACGCGAACGCAAACCAGCCGGTGCTGCCATTCGTCGACATGCGGCGCGGACGGCGGCTCAGGCTCTGGGGAGCGGCGACCGGTGCATTACGCGTAGCGGTGAGACGCAGCGGCGTCGGTTTGCGCAGCAGCGTGCGCAGCGAAAAGCGGCGCGAACTGCCTTGCAGGCGCAGTGCGGAGAAGAAGGTGTGGAACCACGTGCGAATGCCGTCGACCGCTTTGGCTTCGCGCCACTGTTCGCCTAGTGCGCGAGTACGGGTGGCATGGTGACGCAGTGCACGCACCACATGGCGGCGCGCCGGACGCGCCGCTTTCAATGCGGCGCGGGTAAGACGGGTGCTCAGAAGAGTATGCATGGCTTCACAAGTAGGCAACGTGTCGCGCGACGGAGTGTGCGCCAGAAGGAGCACCAAATGTGCCAACGGCGGTGTCGCGATGGACGGCGCGAAAGCCCGGAATTCGATGGAAAAGGGCACGGAGGACGGCGGAGCCAGTCACAGCGGCGCGTGCGCGCCGCACAAGTGCGGGAGTAGCGATCAACATGTGTGCAGGCTACACGCGATTCATGACGTCAGAAAGTCGGTTTTTACCCTGCGAATACGGGTTTTTACGGGGTAATGCGACGTGCACGTTGTCGGGGTCGTGCCCTTTGCGGGCGATTATCGTGCGTGCTTGCCCTGCCAGTGTGCTTTGCAAACCGCCAGGTCGCGTGAAAGTAGTGCGTAAGGCTCTGGCTTTTCGAAAGGTGAAACTGCGCGCAGTCCGATCGCGCCCGTTTTACAATCGAGCATCAGTCAGTCGAAAGTAACGGAACACCATGTCACTTCACTCGAAGAAAGAACAGATTCAAACGTTGCGGGAGCAAGGATTTGTCGTTGTGCCTGGATTGGTGTCGCCCGAGCGTTGCGACGAGCTGAAGCAGATTGCGGAACGGCAGTTGCAGGAAGCGGCGGCGCCGATCGAGTTCGAAGCGGATCTCCGCTATCCGGGCGCGCCGGAATCGAAGCATGCGCCGGGCGGCCATACGGTTCGCCGGCTGCTGGATGCGTACGGGCGCGATCCGCGTTTTGCGCAATGGGCGACCGCGCCGGAAATTCGCGGCTGGATGGAGTTGTACTTCGGTGAGGAGCCGCGCTTATCGCGGGCGCACCACAATTGCATGATGACCAAGCATCCTGCTTATGGGAGCTTGACTGGCTGGCATCGCGACGTGAGGTATTGGTCGTTCGAGCGTGACGATCTGGTGTCGGTATGGCTCGCGGTCGGCTCGGAGACTGTCGATAACGGTGCGTTATGGCTGGTGCCGAAGTCGCACAACGTTGCCTTCACCTCGGACCGGTTCGACGAGGCCAAGTTTTTCCGCTCCGATCTGGAAGAAAATCAGGCATTGATTCGCACCGCGGTTTCGCCCGAACTCAAAGCCGGAGACGTGGTGTTCTTCCATTGCAACACGCTGCATTCGGCTGGCAAGAACATCAGCGATCAGGTGAAGTTTTCTTTGGTGTTTACCTATCACGGGGCGAGCAATGTGCCCCTGCCGGGGTCCCGCTCGGCGGCTAAGCCTGAAATTGCTTTTTAAGTGCTTTGCCCTGCGCGGCGCGAACGTTCGTTGGTCTCGCGCCGCGCAGGCAACCCGCGCTCTACCGCTTGCGTCCGGAAACGGCCACGCCGGTCAGGCCGGCAACCGTGGCGATAACGCCGCCCACAATCAGCATGATCGCCTTGTTGGTCGGCGATCCGGTGAACACGCGAGACACCTCGCTGCTGACCGAGTTGAATGCCTGGCCGCCGAAATACAACAACACGATACCGCCGACAATCAGCGCGATTGAAATCGCCTTCGTCATGAACCCGCCCCTCCGATAAGCTTTGATCGGCCAAAGTGTAGGGGGGCCGCAAGCAATCGTCCATCCCGCATACTGGGCGTCAGCAGGCATCACGCCGATTGGCTACCATAGCGGTCTGGTTTCACCCATACCTAAAAAAATCTGCACGCCTCCCGCAACATGTGATCTCCTCACGCCCGTGATCGGCGGGTGACTTCAACATCAAGGACACTAGCAATGGCTTACGAAGCAGCTTCAGAACGCTATTCGGACATGCAATACCGCGTCTGCGGCAAGTCGGGTCTCAAACTGCCGGCGCTGTCGCTAGGCTTGTGGCACAACTTCGGCGATACCACGCCGATTTCCACGCAGCGCGATATCCTGCGCACGGCCTTCGACCTGGGCATCACGCACTTCGATCTCGCCAACAACTACGGCCCCCCGTACGGCAGCGCTGAAACCAACTTTGGGCGGCTCTTCAAAGACGACTTCAAGCCGTATCGCGACGAATTGCTGATCTCGTCGAAAGCGGGTTGGGACATGTGGCCGGGTCCGTACGGACAGGGTGGCGGGTCGCGTAAGTACGTGCTGGCGAGTCTCGATCAGAGCCTGCAGCGCATGGGTCTCGACTACGTCGACATTTTCTATTCGCATCGCTTCGATGCCGATACGCCGCTCGAAGAAACCGCCGGCGCATTGGCAACCGCTGTGCAGCAGGGCAAGGCGCTGTACATCGGTATTTCGTCGTACTCGGCAACCAAGACGCTCGAAATGGCCAAGCTGCTCGCCGAGTACAAGGTGCCGCTGCTGATCCATCAGCCGGCGTACAACATGCTCAACCGCTGGATCGAACACGAGCTGCTGGGCGCGCTCGATAAAGTCGGCGCGGGCGCCATTGCTTTCACGCCGCTCGCGCAGGGCTTGCTCACCGGCAAGTATCTGAACGGCGTGCCGGACGACGCGCGCGTCAACAAGCCGGGTGGCGGTTCGTTGAAGCAGGAGCATCTGAGCCCGCAAAATATCGAGCACGTGCGCAAGCTCAATGACATCGCGCAGCGCCGCGGACAAAGCCTCGCGCAGATGGCGCTGGCCTGGGCGCTGCGCGATCCGCGCGTCACTTCGGTGCTGATCGGCGCGAGCCGCGCGGAGCAGGTGCGCGAGAACGTCGGTGCCTTGAAGAATCTCGCGTTCTCGAAGGAAGAGCTCGCGGAGATCGACCGCTACGCGACTGAAGGCGGCATTAACCTGTGGGAAAAACCGTCGACGGATCAGGCGATCTGAGTCTGCGGTTCTTTTTGTGCCGTAGAAGTAGACGTAAAAAAGCCGCCGATGAGGCGGCTTTTTGTTTGGCGTGGCCAAGTGGCGAGCGGTTTCCGGCGACAGGTAGCCTGGTTACGCACGCTCACAGAAAAGGCTGTGAACAGTAGCGGTGCGTTCCGATCGCAGGCGCCGTTCAGATCGATGGCGCACACAGACATCGCAGCAGCCGAAGCTGCCGCGTTCCGTCAACCGAACCATCGGCGAAGCGGCCACGCCGTCTCCGCCAGACCCCGCTACACCAGCGCCGGCAAGCCTTCGACCAGCACGACCGCGAACACCACGCCGATAAGCGCGCCAAGCACGCGTAGCACGTTGTGCCGAAATTCCGTCTTACAGGGGAGTGCGCCGACAAACAGAGCGCCGGCCAGCGCCATCGGAATGACCAGAATAAAATCGCCGATCGTGAAATAGGTCGTCATACCCGTCTCCTTATGTAGTACTGGCGCGGACAGTGGCTCGATTTCTGGAGTCATGCACTGTCAACGCTCGATTCGAGTATAGGCGACGGTTAGATCAACATAACAACGCTTTGCGGCGCTGCAACGCGTCTTCGCAGGCTGCAGAACCCAATGCTGCAAGGCCGGCCACGATTGTCGCGGCGCAGCAAAAGTGCCGTAAAAAATGAAGTATTTGCTTACGCAGGCCTTACTTTTTAAGTCTGATCGATGCGCTGCGGATTGCTTCCGCCTAATCGAGGCCCGCCGATATAAGCGTCGATGCCATGCTGCGTTCAACTTCAGTTTTCCCGAAACCGATCAGCCGCGTCCTCTCATACGGCATTCTGTTCGCGCTGACGCAAGCGCGTGGCCGCAACGATACCGATGACGAGCAGCACGGCTACCAGTCCAGCGACACCGTTCCAGCCATAACCGGCCCATATGTGCCCGCCGTAAGAGCCGACCACGCTGGAGCCGATGTAATACGCGAGCAGATACAGCGCGGCCGCTTGCCCCTTGGCTTCTTTCGCGAGGCGTCCGACCCAGCCGCTCGCCACCGAGTGTCCGGCGAAGAAGCCGAACGTCACGCACGCGATCCCGATTGCAATTGCCGCGATCGGATGGAGCATCGTGAGGGCGAGTCCGAGCATCATCAGTAGCAAGCTGGCGGTCAGCACGCGCGCCCGGCCGAAGGTGTCGGCCATGCGGCCCGACCACGGCGACGCGACGACGCCTGTCAGATAGACGACGAAAATCGCGCCGATCTCCGTCTGATTCAACAGGTAAGGCGGCGCGAGCAGCCGGTAACCGATGTAGTTGTACAGCGTGACGAAGCTGCCCATCAGCACGAAGCCGAGCAGAAACAGCAGGGGCAAGCCGGGTCGCGTGAATTGCTTCAGCAATGCACTGCGATGATGGGTAAAGCCGAGACCGCGACGCGGCACGAAATGGCGCGATGGCGGCAGCAACGCGCGAAACGCGAGCATCGAGAGAATGCCGAGCACGCCGATCGTGCCGATGGCCACGCGCCACGAAAACAGATCCGCGACGACGCCGGTAATCACGCGCCCGGCCATCCCGCCGATCGCCGTGCCGCCGACATACAGCCCCATCGCCAGACCCAGTCCATCGGGGTGCACTTCTTCCGCGAGGTACGCCATCGCGACGGCGGGCACGCCACCGAGCGCGAGTCCTTCGAGCGTGCGCAACACGAGCAGTTGATGCCAGTGCGGGGCGATCGACACGCCGATCGTCAACAGCGCCGACAGCGTGAGCGACGTGGTCATCAGCTTGTGACGGCTCCAGCCTTCGGAGACGAAACCGGCGACGAATATGGCGAGCGCGAGCGCGGCTGTTGTCAGTGAGAGCGACAAGCTGCTCTGTGCCGGTGTGACGTTGAACGCCGTGGAAAACGCCGGCAGCAAGGGCTGTACGCAATACAGCAGTGAGAAGGTGGCGTAGCCGGCGAACAGTAGCGCGATGCTGGCGCGCCAATAGGCACGTGTGCCGCGTTCGAGATAGGGCGTGTTGGAGACGTCGGGCACGGCAGCGGAGGTAAAAGAAGCGGATGACGCGGGAACAGCTGAAGCAGCAGTCCGGTGGGATTCCGGCGATGCAGTCACGAAAAAATCTCCTTGGGGAGCACAAAGCACTCAAAGGAGTTAAGGATACGCTGAAAAAACTCAACGGGTAGCCGAGGCGCGCAGCGAGGCATTGTCATGACGCGCGCAGACGACATGCTCGCCGCGGTTTTCGCTTTCGTTTGGGACTGGCTGCCAACCGCTAACCATGCGCCGCAGCTTCGCTCGCAGGCGCTGCGGGATGCACGATCTGTTCGTCGGTCGGCAGCGCAGACGTGTCCCAGCCGCCACCTAACGCCTTGATTAACGCGATGCTCGCAGCCATCCGGCGACGTGCGATCGACACCGCATTGCGTTCATTGGTGAGCGCGGTGGTTTGTGCGACCACGACGTCGAGATACGTGATCGCGCCGTTTTTGTAGCGGTTCGACACGACAGATAGCGACCGCTGCGCAGCGGCCACGGCGTCGTCCTGGGCGGCGGCCTCCTGTTCGAGCACGCGCAATGCGGCGAGGTTGTCTTCGACCTGGCCGAACGCGGTCAGCACGGTCTGGCGGTACTGCGCGACGCTTTCGTCATAGTGCGCGCGGGCCTGTTCTTTCACCGACGCACGTCCGCCGAAATCGAGCAGCGTGCCGGCCAGTGCAGGCCCGAGCGACCACAACCGGCTCGGCGCCAGCAGCCATTGGCTATAGTTGGTCGCTTCGAGCCCGCCCGTCACCGACAAAATCAGGCTCGGAAAGAATGCGGCCGTCGCCACCCCGATCTGCGCGTTCATGTCGGCGACGTGGCGCTCCGCCGACGCGATATCGGGCCGCCGTTCGAGCAACGCGGATGGCACACCGGCCGCCGCGACCACCGGCACGGCGGTAAGTGGCGCAACCGGCAGGGAAAATGTCGAGGGCGTCTGCCCGATCAGGATCGCGATCGCGTGTTCGAGTTGGGCGCGCTGCACGCCGAAGTCGAGCGCTTGCGCCTGCGTGGTTTTCAACTGCGTCTGCGCCTGCGCGACGTCGGCGTCGGTGGCGATGCCGCCGGCGTAGCGGTGTTGCGTCAGATCGAGCGCTTCCTTGTAGGCCGTGATCGTGTCGTCGAGAAGTTGACGCTCCTGATCGAGGCCGCGGAGTTCGAAATAGTCCGTCGCCAGTTCGGCCTGCATCGAGAGAAGGACGGCTTGCGCGTCGGCGGCGCTGGCCTGTGCTTCGGCTTTCGCACCTTCGACGCTGCGCGACACGCGGCCCCACAAGTCCGGTTCCCACGACGCGTCGGCTTGCACGATGTAGTCGTTCAGCGTGAGACCGGCGGTCGATTTGTGCAGCACATTCTCCGATGTCCGCGCGCGCGAATAATCGCCGTTCGCAGTGACCACAGGGAAGAAGTTCGAGCGGTATTGCGCAACCGTCGCGCGGGCGGCGCGAAAGCGCGCCTCGGCGGCCTGCACGTTCTGATTCGCGCTGGCGACCTGCAGTTCGAGTGTATCGAGCGACGGGTCCGCGTAGACGTTCCACCACGCGCCGCGCGAGAGCGTGTCCGCGGGTTGCGCGGGTTTCCAGCCGGTGCCTTCGAGTTCCTTGTAGGTCGCGGCGGCGGTGGCCGGTGGCTTGACGTAGTCGGGGCCCACGGTGCAGGCCGTGAGCGTGAAGACAAGGACCGACGCTACGGCAAGCAGCGAGCCGTGTTTAAACGGTGGCCCAGAATGGAAACGTGATACTGGCGCGCTCACAAGGACATCCTCGCTGATTGCAGGCTGGCGACGTGCGCAATTGGCGCGCTTGCGGCAGCTGCACCCGGGGCACCCGTCGCGCCCTCCGCACCTGCAGTTGCACCAGAGGCACCCGCTGTGCCCTCCGCACCTGCTGCTGCACCCGAGGCACCCGCAGCGCCCTCCGCGCCTGCTGCTGCACCCGAAGCCCCCGCTGCGCTGCCCGCACTAGCCCCCGCTTTGCCCTGCACGATCCGCACCGGCGCACCGTCCACGATCGAATCCTGCGGATTCAGAATCACCTGCTCGCCGCCTTGCAAACCGGATGCGATTGCCACGCGTGTGCCGAAGTCCGTTCCGAGCGAAACCGGCAGCAACTTCACTTTGTGCTGCGGATCCACAGTGGCCACTTTCACGCCGTCCGGGCGAAACAGCAACGCGTTGCCGGGCAGCGTAAACGGTGCGGCGCCCGCACCCAAAGCGAAATGCACCTGTGCGTACGCACCCGGCAGCAGATCGCCATTGCGATTGTCGACATCGACTTCAACGAGCATGGTGCGTTGTTGCGGATCGACGGCACCCGCGGTGCGCGCCACCGTTCCTGGATAATGTCTGGACGGCGTTTCGGTCAGCGTCAGAAACGCCGTCTGCTGCGCGTGAACCTCCTGCGCGTAGGCCTGCGGCACATTCACATACACGCGCAATCTGTCCGCTTGCGCAACGTGAAACAGTTCCTTCGCCGGGCCGCCGGAACTGCCCGCATCGATCAGCGCGCCGACATCGACATTGCGTGCCGTCACGATACCGTCGAACGGTGCGTAGACCTTCTGGAACGACTGCGTTTTCTCGAGGCGCGCCACGTTGAAACGCGCGGCATCCAGCGTGCCTTTCTTTGCGAGCATGTCGCCGACTTTCTCGTCGGTTTCCTGCTTCGAGACGGATTTGCTTTTCAGCATCTCGGTCCAGCGGTCGGCCGTGCTTTTCGCGAGCGCATAGTTGGCGTCGGCATTCGCGAGATCGGCGCGGGCGGCGCGCAGTTGATCGTCCACCTCGGGCGTGTCGATTTCCGCGAGCAACTGGCCGTTCTTGACATGCGCGCCGATGTCCGCGTACCACTTCTTCAGATAACCGTTGGTGCGTGCATAAATCGGTGTGTCGAGAAACGCCTGCACGTTGCCGGGCAGCACGAGGTCGAGTCCCGCCGTCGATTTCTGCGGACGCACGACTTCGACGCTCATCTGACTTGCGTGCTCGGCGTCGCGCTCGAGTGCCGCATGTGCATCGTGGCGTGACCAGATGCCTTGCGCCGCGAGCAGAACGACAATCACGACCACCGCCACGATGATCCAGCGCGTACGCTTTCCCTTCGACGGATCGAGCGCGGCGTTGGAGCCGTCTGGACGTTTTCCTTCCATCAACCTTCCCCTATCAGATTGCCTGGGCAGTCGACACTGCCTCTTGTGCTTCGTGCTGTTTGTTGTGCGCGGGTCGTCATGGCTTCTGCACCACATGCTCGGCCGCTCGCTGACGCCGCGCCGCGAGCCGTCGGTAGATCATCGAAAACACCACCGGTACGAAGATCAGCGTGGCCAACGTGCCGACCGTCAAACCGCCGATCACCGCGCGCCCAAGCGGCGCATTCTGCTCGCCGCCTTCGCCGAGACCGATTGCCATCGGCACCATGCCGATCACCATCGCGAGCGCCGTCATCAGCACGGGACGGAAACGCGTGAAGCCCGCTTCGATTGCCGCGCGCGTCGCGTCGCCGTGTTCGAGCAGTTGCTCGCGCGCGAAGCTGATCACGAGAATCGAGTTCGCGGTGGCGATGCCGATACACATGATCGCACCCGTGAGCGCCGGAATCGACAGCGTGGTGTGGGTGAGAAACAGCATCCACACGATGCCCGCCAATGCACCCGGCAGTGCCGTGATGATAATGAAGGGATCGAGCCACGACTGGAAATTCACCACGATCAGCAGATACACCAGCAGGATCGCAAATACCAGACCGCCGAACAGACCCGAGAACGAATCGTTCATTGTCTGCACCTGGCCACGCACCTCGATGGTCGAGCTTTTGGGGAGATCGGCTTTGGCGTCGTCGATGATCTTGCTGATGTCGTCGGAAACGCCGCCAAGATCGCGGCCGTCGGCGGTGCCGAAAATGTCGATGGTGGTTTGCGCGTTGTAGTGGGTGAGCACCGCGTTGCCCGCTTCGCGTTTCATCGTGGCGAGCGAGCCGAGGATATTGCTGCGGCCGTTTGCATTCAGCGGAATGTTCGCAAGCGATTGCAGCGAATCGATCGTGTATTGCGGCGCTTCCGTGATCACGTTGTAGCTGACGCCATTGCGCGGATTGAGCCAGAACGTCGGCGTGGTCTGCTGGCTGCCGGACAGCGTAATCAGCAGATTGCTCGCGATGTCGCGCTGCGAGAATCCTGCCTGCTGCGCGCGCGTGCGGTCCACGTCGATAAAGATGCGCGGCAAATCGGCGGGCTGCTGGATGCGCGCGTCGGCAAGACCCGGCACCGTGCGCAGCCGGTTCAGCAACTGCGCGGCGAAGGCACGATTGCCGGCCACCTCGCGTCCGACGATCTGAATGTCGATCGGCGAAGGCATGCCGAAGTTGAGCGTCTGGCTGACGATATCCGCGGGCAGGAAGGCGAACTGCACGCCCGGGAATTCGTCGGTGAGCGTTCGGCGCAGCGTGCGCACGTAATCGGCGCTGGGATGATGACCGGGATTCAGCGTAATCAGGATGTCCGAATCCGAGGTTCCGATCGTGCCGGTGTTGCTGTACGAGAGGTTAATGCCGGAGACAGGCAAGCCGATATTGTCGATAAGCGAATGCAGCTCGCCCGCCGGTATCAGTTGACGAATCCGCGTATCGACGCGATCGGTCACCACGGCGGTTTCCTCGACCCGCATGCCGGTTTTGGCACGCAGATGCAACGCGATGGTGCCCGCATCGACTTGCGGAAAAAAGTCGCGGCCGAGAAACGGCATCAACAGCATCGACGCGCCACAGCAGACGAGAAACAGCGTCACGAACAGACCCGGCCGCGCAACCCGCGCTTCGAGAAACACACGATAGCGTTCGCGCAAACGCTCGAAGCCGCGCTCGAAGGAATAGTGCACGCGCATGAACGGATTGCGCGTTTGCGCGGGCGCGTGATGCAGATCAGCCGGTTTGTGGTGATAGCGCAGCAGGTATTTGGCGAGCGTCGGTACGAGCGTACGCGAGAAGAAGTAGGACGCCAGCATCGCGAACACGACCGCTTCGGCGAGCGGAATGAACAGATAGTGCGCGACGCCCGTCAACAGAAACATCGGCACGAACACGATGCAGATGGATAGTGTCGAGACCAGCGTCGGAATCGCGATCTGGTGCGCGCCGTCGAGAATCGCCTGTTCGAGCGTCTTGCCTTGCTCCAGTTGATGACTAATGTTTTCGATCGCCACGGTGGCGTCGTCGACCAGAATACCGACCGCGAGCGCGAGGCCGCCGAGCGTCATGATGTTGATGGTTTCACCGAGCATCGACAGCGCAATGATCGAGGTGATCATCGACAGCGGAATCGACACGGCGATGATCAACGTGGCGCGCCAGTTACCGAGGAACAGCAGAATCATCAGCCCGGTGAGGCATGCGGCGATCAGCGCTTCACGCAGCACGCCCTGCACGGAGGCGCGCACGAACAGCGACTGATCGGCGACCGGATCGATGTTCAGCGAAGCGGGCACGAGATTGCGCAGCGTCGGCATCATCTTCTTGATGCGGTCGACGATTTCGAGCGTGGACGTGTTGCCGCTTTTGTTGATGGTCAGCAAAGCGGCGCGCTGGCCGTTTACGCGCACGATGTTGGTTTGCGGCTGGAACCCGTCGCGCACATGAGCGACGTCGCGGATATAGACGGTGCCGTTAGCGGTGGATTTGATCGGAATGTTATTGAGTCCGGCGAGCGAATCCGGACTGCCGTTCATCTCTACCGAATATTCCGTCGAGCCGATTTTCGCGGTGCCCGAGGGCAGGATCAGATTCTGCGCGGAGACGGCGTTGACCACGTCCATGGGCGACAGATTGCGCTCCTGCAGCTTGCGCGAATCGATATCGACCATGATCTGCCGCTGCTTGCCGCCGTACGGCAACGGCGCGGAGGCGCCCGGCACGGTGGCGAGTTGCGTCTTCAGGAAGTTGTTGCCGAAGTCATACAGCTCCTGCTCGGTGAGCGAAGCGGACGACAGCGCGAGGCGCAGGATCGGCACCGTCGAGGCGTTGTAGCGCAGGATATTCGGCGGCGTGATGCCGGGTGGCAGCGAGCGCAGTTGCGTTTGTGACAGCGCGGTGACTTGGGCGAGCGCTTCATCGATATTCGCGTGCGGCTGGAAAAAGATCTTCACGACCGCGATCCCGTTCAGCGAAGTCGACTCCGTATGCTCGATATCGTTGACCGCGGTCGACAGCCCGCGCTCGTAGTTGAGTACGATGCGCTTTTCCATCTCGTCGGCGGGCAGGCCGTTGTACGACCAGATCACCGACAGCACTGGAATGTCGATATTTGGGAAAATGTCGGTCGGCGTGCGCAGGATCGTCAACGGACCGACGATCAGCAAAAGCAGGGCCAGCACGACGAACGTGTAAGGGCGCCGCAGCGCCAGGCGAACGATCCACATGGTTAGTGAGGTTGCTGAAAGCCGGCGTCGCCGGCGCGGCGCACACAGCGGTTATGACGCATGCCGCGGCGGAGGACAGCAGGCACAATAGGCGGATTGAGCAGATTGTTCTGGCGGTGCATGATTTTGATATATCGCCCCAGCTGGGTTTATGATGGTCTCGTTACGACGCTGTACGCCCAGATCATCGGCCCGGCACGCTGTAATGGGAATAGGGCGAAACGACGGGTAAGGAACCGTGAATTCGCGCTTTCCATGGCCCCGCACAACGGGAACAATGACTCGAACCTCTCACGCGTCTTGCGCGCAGCAGATTGGGTGCGTACGCAACGTTATCGGCGAAGCGGCGCTTTTATTATCACCTTGACCGGCGCGGAAACCATAAAGCCGGCTATGGGAGAAACGGGGAAACATCATGCAAATCGGTTCCATTGTCCGATCGGTGCATATCGCGGTGCCGCAGGGCGCACGCGGGATTGTCATGCGCATTCTCGGCGACATGGCTATGGTGGCCTGGTATGCCGGCGAGCCCGGCACATCGGAGCATCTGAATACTGAACCCTTTTTCCTTGAAGATCTGATCGATACGGGCGAGCAGGTGCGTCCGTCTAGCGCGCAGGTGCATTGAAGCTGGTTTGAGTCCGTTTCATGGTGGTTGCTGGTGGTGGCAAGCCGCAAGATGAGCCGGCGCCCTCGTCTTTGACGGCGGCGCGGCGCACAATGCGGGCATGAACGACGACAATCTCGACCCACAGGACGGCGCCGATAGCGCCGTCCCTTTCGCCCGGCTCAAGCCGGAAATCGTGCTCGACGCGCTCGACAGCGTGCTCAGCAGCGTCGGTGTGTACACCGACGGCCGCATGCTGCCGCTCAACAGCTACGAGAACCGCGTGTACCAGGTGGGCGTGGAAGACGGCCCGCCCGTGGTCGCCAAGTTCTATCGTCCCGAGCGTTGGACCGACGCCGCTATTCTCGAAGAACATGCCTTTGTCGCCGATCTCGCCGCGCGTGAGATTCCGGCGGTACCCGCGCGTGTTTTCGAAGGCCGCACGCTGCATACCTTCGACGGTTTCCGTTTCTCGATCTTCGAACGCCGCGGCGGCCGCGCGCCCGATCTGGACCGGCGCGATACGCTCGAATGGCTCGGGCGTTTTATCGGCCGCATCCATGCGGTTGGACAGACGCAGAACTACACCGAACGTCCCACGCTCGACATCAATACATTCGGCTACGAGCCGCGCGATTTCCTGCTGTCGCAACGCTTTGTGCCTGACGACGTGCGTGCCGCGTGGGAAACCGTCGTGAATCTCGCGCTCGAAGGCGTCGAGCGCGCATTCGAGCGTGCCGGCGATATTCGCATGTTGCGAATGCACGGCGATTGCCATCCGAGCAATGTGTTGTGGACCGACGCGGGTCCGCATTTCGTCGACTTCGACGATAGCCGCATGGGTCCGGCGGTGCAGGACTTGTGGCTGCTGCTGCCGGGTGATCGCGTCGAGGCGTCGCGTGCGCTGGCGGATCTGCTTGCCGGCTACGAAGACTTCTGCGACTTCGAGCCGCGCGAACTGTATCTCGTCGAAGCATTGCGCACACTGCGGCTGATTCACTACCAGGCGTGGCTCGCGCGCCGTTGGGACGACCCGGCATTTCCGGCGGCTTTCCCGTGGTTCAACACGCAGCGCTATTGGGAAGACCGCATCCTCGAATTGCGCGAGCAGCTCGGCGCGATGCAGGAAGGACCGCTCTGGCCGGTTTGAGCGTTGACGGTCCTACGGCGCCTGCGACGCCACGCTCGACGATTCCACCAGCGTCGATTTGACGATTACCTCAGCGCGCACGTCGCGCCCGATTGCTTCGATCGCGGGCCGCATCTGCGCGAAGTCGTCGGGCGTGCAGACCTCGCTGTTGAAGTGCGTTGCGCCGTCGCGCGTCATCGCCACGACGTTGCTGAGCGGATCGAACGTGTACTGCGACTGAAAATCGACGAAGCGGTCCTGAGTGTGTTTCGCCTCCGGCATCTCGAGCACGCGGAAATTCGCCGGCAATTCAATGCGAGCCCGTTCGTGCAACGTCAGGTTATGGCAGACGAAGGGTTGTGTGCGCTGGCGTTCGCCGAGCCAATAGCGGGTGTCCGCCGCGAAGCCGCCGGCCAGACTCGTCAGCGCCGGAATCGATGCCGCTGCGCCCGGCACCACGAGACTTTCGAGCGTGCCCTTCATCGTGATTGTCAGCGGGCCGTCGGCAACGGTGAGGTCATTGGTGGTCAACGTGGCGGTGCCGCGCAGGTTGGCGCTGCGTAACTCTGCCTGGATCGACTCTTCACGTTGCGCGGGCGTCTGCGTGCGCAACATCGCGCGTGCCTGTTCGGCCGAAGCCCCCGATGCTTCCAGCCGATAGGTAAAGCTCGCCGATCCATCCGGCTCGACCTTGATCGACAGGTCACTGCTGCGCGTCATCAACTCGGTGGCCGGCGTTTGCGCGAGCACGCCCTGATTGACGAGGACAGTGGGCCGGTTCATATCGGACGACGGCAGAAAGCCGAACTCGACATTCGATGCCGTCGAGTCGGCGTATTGCTGCAAATCCGGCAGCCACGTGATGGCGTGATTGATGACGCCGTAGCCCGGCACGCTGGGCAGCGTATAGATCGAGCCGCTGCTGATCAGGACCGGCTCGTTGCGGATACCGACCGCGTCGAGCAGTGCGCCATATAAAGCCACGTGATCCTTGCAGTCGCCGTAGCGGTTCGCGAGGATTTCGCTTGCGCTGTGCGGCACCACCGAGCCACGCCCGACATAGATCGCCACATAACGGACGTTGTGGCGCACCCAGTCGTACAGCGTCTTGGCTTTGTCGCGAGGCGTCCGCTCATGTGCCGTGAGGTTTTGCGCGAGACGTGTAATGGCGGGATCGTGCACGTTCTGATCCGCGGCGGATGCCCTGTAACTGGCGGCGAAAGCGGCGTAGTCCGGAAAGGTCGAGACCATCAAGCGGTCGCCATACGACACGTAGGCGATCGAGCCGCGCTCCAGCCGGCTGAAATGCGCCTTGTCGTAACGATATTCGTAGCGCGTGCGGCCGTTGCGCGTCACCGGTTGCAGCGCGGTGAAGCCGCGCGCATCGGCATAGAGCGGTTTGTCGGCGGGCAGATCGTAGATCAGGTGGAAGTTGTGGGTCGGCGCGAGATCGGGCGGTGTGAAGTCGCTGAACTCGCCCGGCACGATCGGCTGCTTTTGCGTCTTGCGATAGGTGAGGTGCACGCGCGCGCCGGGCTCGACGGCGGGGAACACGATCACTTTTTCCTGGATGTCCTGGAACATCGGCGCGTCGAACGAACGGACTTCCTGTACGTCGCGAATCTGCTCGGGTTGCACGTCATGACGCACGCCGTCGGCGGTGATCGTGTAGGCCTCGATGATCTGCACGTCCGCCATATTGCGGTTGAACCAGACGTATTGCTGCGCGACCCGCGCGACGCCTGCTTCGTTGTTCACGTGCAGCGTCATCGAATCGAGCTTCGAGAAGGAGCCGTCGGCGTTGACGGTGTAAGTCTGCGTTTCGCCTTCGTTGGTATAGGGATCGTCCAGTTTGGCCGCGATGCTCGCGCTCGCCACGTGGATGCCGGCAAGCCAGCCGAGAGAGGCAAGACAGACCAGGGAAGCGAGGCGCATGGCAGGCGGGTATCCGAACGGCAACGTTGACGGGATCGCCAGCTAGAGTCGGTTTGCGCCGCCCGGATGTCAAGCGGATGTCACGCATTGCGATTGAGCAAATGCCCTAATTGTGTAATGATATCCATTCTCAATTGAAAGGCGCCGCCAGCTCTCTGTCACATTTCTCCTCCTCTGTGACTGCCAGCCAGCCTTTCAGCCGGACGCCCTGGACCGCAAGCCGGGTTTGTCCGGCCCTTCCTTTCGAACTTTCTTTTACCGCCGGCATGAGCGAGCGCCACGTCGTCGCCTGTTGGCGAGGGTTTAACTTGCTGCGCCTGGAGCCTGGATGTGAACGCGCCTGATTCGATCGATATGAAACCTGCTGCTGGCGGCGGCACGCACTACGTCGCTCATACGCCGGAGCGCACTCATCATCTGATGGACGACGCCGAGCAGACGGCGCGGCGCCGGCGTTCGCGGCGGGCGAACTTCATCAAGTGGCTGCGCAAGGTGCACGGATGGGTTGGCCTGTGGGGCGCGGCGCTTGGGCTGATGTTTGGCGTGACGGGTTTTTTGCTGAACCATCGGGCCGGACCGTTGAAGGTGTCGTCGGGTGAGCCGCAGGTCGAGCAGATGCAGATTTCCGTGCCGCAGGGGAAGCTGAAGTCGCCGATGGATATGGCGAAATGGCTCAAGGATGAGTTGAAGATCGACGGCAAGCCGGGGCGGGTGAAGCGCGAGCCGGCACATCCGGTGGCGTGGGGCGATCGCAGCACGATGCAGCCGGAATTCTGGCAGGTCGGGATTTTGGGGCCTGCTCAGAACGTGCAGGCCGAGTACTGGGTTGGGAATGGGTTTGTTTCGGTGAAACGCACGGAGAATTCGTTTCTCACGACGATGAATAATTTGCATCGTGGCGTGGGGTTGAGTGTTGGGTGGGTTTTGCTGATTGATACGATTGCTGGTGGGATGATTTTGCTTTCTTTGACTGGCGTCCTGTTGTGGACTGAGTTGAATAAGCGGCGTGTTGTGGGGGTTTTGCTGGTTGGCGGTTCGGTGGTTGCGGCTGTGGTTTGTGGGTTAATGTGAGTTAGGGGTTTTTTTGCCTGCGCGGCGCTTATTGTTGTGCGCCTACGGCGTTGGCCTTTCCTTGAATTGTTATTGGTTTATTAGCGTCGCCCCTGTGCGGGGCAGGCACCTACTTTTCTTTGCCTGCTGCAAAGAAAAGTAGGCAAAAGAAAGCAGCTCACCCCGCCAGCTCATAAGCGGGTCCCCCGCACAGTTACGGTAGTGGTGCATCTGGAATCCGTGCCCTCGCGCATTCAACGTTCGTGACAAGGCCGTCATACTTCCGGCGGCGCTGCGCGCGCCGACACATAGTTCCCCTGAACCGTCTGATCGTTTTCGCGCGTGGGCCCCACCCGACGCCGCGGCTCGCCGTTGTATCCGCAGCATTCTTCCGATGCGCCAGCGCTTCGCGAGGCGACGCCGATGGCCGCCACCGCATCCAAACGAAGCCGCTGGTTTCCCATGCGGACCCGTCCGCGACGCACGTAGTGCGGAGTGGGAGCTGATGACACCTTTGTCACCAGCGCTGAATGCGCGAGGGCACAGATTCCAGATGGACCACTACCGTGGCTGCGCGGGGGACCCGCTTAAGAGTTAGCGGGGTGAGCTGCTTTCTTTTGCCTACTTTTCTTTGCAGCAGGCAAAGAAAAGTAGGTGCCTGCCCCGCACAGGGGCGACGCTAATAAACCAATAAGAAAACAAGGAAAGGCCAAAGACCAAAGAGTCCAGATCAAGGAAAGCCCAACGCTGCAGGCGAACAGACAAACAATCGCCAGGCAGGCAAACCAATCAAGCAAAGGAAAACCCAACACCACAGGCATACAGCGAAGCGCCGCGCAGGCAAAAAAAACCAGCCAAACCCCAACACCGCAAGCAAACAACCAACAAATCGCGCCGCAGGCAAAAAACCAAAGAGCACACAACCCAATAGCGCACCCAAGCAATTTGTGCTTTACTTTTCGGCAGACCCATAAAAAAGAACAGCAAACCCGCAGCACCCTAATCGGACCCCACGAGCAGGCAGCTGAAGGCAGGAAAAAACAAAGGTCCGGTTTCACCCCATAAGGAGACAACTTCATGGCGATCAGCATCAGTCTGACGGTGAACGGCGCGCCCATCAGCGCCTCAATCGACCCGAACACCCTGCTTGTCCAGTTCCTTCGTGATCAACTTCGCCTAACAGGAACGCACATCGGCTGCGACACCGCCCAGTGCGGCGCATGCACGGTCCACCTGAACGGCCGCGCGATCAAATCCTGCAACATCCTCGCGGTCCAGGCCGAAGGCGCAACCATCACCACCATCGAAGGACTCGCCAAAGACGGCGCCCTCCACCCGATGCAAGCCGCCTTCAAACACTGCCACGGCCTGCAGTGCGGTTTCTGTACGCCCGGTATGGTGATGAGCGCCATCTCGCTCGTCGAGCGTCAGCCCAATCTCACCGGCGACGACGTGCGCGCCCAGCTCGACGGCAATCTCTGCCGCTGTACGGGCTATCACAACATCGTCAAAGCAGTGCTCGAAGGCGCCGAAGGCATGAAGTCCGGCGGCACGGCCAACGCCAACGCCGCGGCCACTGCGCCCGCCACCGCCTGAGGAGCCGACGATGAACGCACCCGACACCCACCTCATCGGCGCCTCCGTCGAACGTAAGGAAGACTATCGTTTCCTCACCGGCAACGGTCAGTACACCGACGACATCGTCCTGCCGCAGCAAACCTACGCAGTATTCCTGCGCTCGCCTCACGCACACGCAAAAATCAACAGCATCGACACCGCCGCGGCGAAACAGTCGCCCGGCGTCGTCGCGATCTTCACCGGCGCGGACATGGCCGCGGATAACGTCGGCGGACTGCCGTGCGGCTGGCTGATCCACAGCACCGACGGCAAGCCGATGAACGAGCCGCCGCATCCGATCATCGCGCATACGAAAGCACGCCACGTCGGCGATCAGGTCGCGCTCGTCATCGCCGATTCGATCAAGGCCGCGAAAGACGCCGCCGAACTGATCGAGGTCGATTACGACGTGCTGCCGGCCGTGGTCGATACCGCGCACGCGTCCGATCCGGGCCAGGCAGCGGTTCACGACGAGGTGCCGGACAACGTCTGCTACAACTGGGGCCACGGCGACAAAGCCGCGACCGACGCCGCCTTCGCCAAAGCCGCGCACGTCACCACGCTCGACATCGTCAACAACCGCCTGATCCCGAACGCGATCGAACCGCGCGCGGTCAACGCAAGCTACTCGGTGCAGGACGACAGCTACACGCTCTACGTAGCGAATCAGAATCCGCATGTGGAGCGCCTGTTGATGGCCGCGTTCGTGCTGTCGCTGCCGGAATCGAAACTACGCGTCATCGCGCCGGATGTCGGCGGCGGTTTCGGATCGAAAATTTTCCTGTACGCCGAAGACGTCGCGTTGACGTGGGCATCGAAGAAGATTCGCCGTCCGATCAAGTGGACGGCCGAGCGCTCGGAAGCCTTCGTGTCCGACGCGCACGGCCGCGATCACGTCACCAAAGCCGAGCTGGCGATGGACGCCGACGGCAAGTTCCTCGCGATGCGCATTCATACGATCGCCAACATGGGCGCGTATCTGTCGACCTTCGCATCGAGCGTGCCGACCATCCTGTACGCGACGCTGCTCGCCGGCCAGTACGCGACGCCCGCCATCTACGCCGAGGTAAAAGCGGTCTTCACCAACACCGTCCCGGTCGACGCCTACCGCGGCGCGGGCCGTCCGGAAGCAACGTACGTGGTCGAGCGTCTGGTCGAAACCGCGGCGCGCGAGATGAAGCTCGACCCAGCGGAAATCCGCCGCCGCAATTTCATCCGCACGTTTCCGTATGCCACGCCGGTCGGCCTCACCTACGATACCGGCGACTACGAGGCCACGCTGAACCGCGCGCTCGAACTCGCGGACGTGAAAGGCTTCGCCGCGCGCAAGCAGGAATCCGAAAAGAACGGCAAGCTGCGCGGCCTCGGCTACTCGTGCTATATCGAGGCCTGCGGTTTGGCGCCGTCGAACATCGCCGGTGCCTTGGGCGCACGCGCCGGGCTCTTCGAGGTCGGCCAGATTCGTGTGCATCCGACGGGCTCGGTCACCGTGTTCACCGGTTCCCACAGCCACGGCCAAGGGCATGAGACAACCTTCGCGCAAGTGGTCGCGGACCGGCTCGGCATTGCGCTGGAAAGCGTGGAGATCGTTCACGGCGACACCGGGCGCATTCCGTTCGGCATGGGCACATACGGCTCTCGCTCGATCGCGGTCGGCGGCTCGGCGATCATGAAGGCGCTCGACAAGATCGAAGCCAAGGCGAAGAAAATCGCCGCGCATCTGCTGGAAGCCGCGGCAGAAGACATCGAGTTCAAGGACGGCGTGTTCCGCGTCGCGGGCACCGATCGCACCAAGGCATTCGCCGAGATCTCGCTCGCCGCGTACGTGCCGCACAACTATCCGCTCAACGTGCTCGAACCAGGCCTCGAAGAAAGCGCATTCTACGATCCGAGCAACTTCACGTATCCGGCGGGCTCGTACATCTGCGAAATCGAGGTCGACCCGGAGACGGGCGTCTGCCGCATCCAGCGGTTCACCGCGGTCGACGACTTTGGCAACGTGATTAATCCGATGATCGTCGAAGGCCAGGTGCATGGCGGGCTCGCCCAGGGCATCGGTCAGGCGATGCTGGAGCGCTGCGTGTACGACAACGAGAGCGGCCAGTTACTGTCCGGCTCTTATATGGACTACGCGATGCCGCATGCGTCCGATCTGCCGAACTTCACCGTCGAAACCGCAAAGGGCACGCCGTGCACGCACAATCCGCTCGGCGTGAAAGGCTGCGGCGAGGCCGGCGCAATCGGTTCGCCACCGGCGGTCATCAACGCGATCCTCGACGCGCTCGCGCCGCTCGGCGTGACCGACCTGCAAATGCCGGCGACGCCGCATCGCGTGTGGTCCGCGATCCACGCTGCCAAACCCCACTAAGATCCTGAGCGGAGCATTCGACATGTATTCATTCGAGTATCAACGCGCGACGGATCCGAAAGCGGCCGCCGCAGCCATCGCCGCCGACAGTGACGCAAAGTTCATCGCCGGCGGACAAAGCTTGTTGCCCACCATGCGTCTGCGGCTCGCGCAGCCGTCGCAACTGATCGACGTGACACGAATTCCGGCGCTTAAATCGATTACCGTCGATGCCGGCAAGGTGACAGTCGGCGCCGCTGTCTGTCACGCGGACGTTGCGGATCATGCGGAGCTTCGGCGCGTATTGCCGGCGCTCGCGGATCTCGCCGGGCACATCGGCGATCGCCAGGTGCGCGCGCTCGGCACCATCGGCGGTTCGCTCGCGAACAACGATCCGGCCGCCTGCTATCCGGCTGCGGCGATGGCCCTGGACGCGACCATCGTCACCGATCGCCGACGGATTTCGGCGAGCGATTTCTTCGTCGGCATGTATGAGACCGCGTTGGCGCCCGACGAGCTGATCGTGGCCGTCGAGTTTCCCGTGCCCGAGCGCGCGGCCTACGTGAAATTCGAGAATCCGGCATCGCACTTTGCGCTGGTCGGCGTGTTCGTCGCGAAGTTCGCGAGCGGCGCGCGTGTTGCGGTGACCGGTGCGGCGTCTTCGGTATTTCGTGTGACGGAGCTGGAAAGCGCGCTATCGGCGAATTTCACGCCCGACGCCGCGCGAGCCGTGACCGTATCCGACGCCGACCTGAACACCGACATGCACGCGAGCGCCGAATATCGAGCGCATCTGATTCCGGTACTCGCCGCGCGAGCGGTGACGAAGGCGAACGGTTAGCGATCGTTGGTGTTGGCGGCTGACGTGATTTGGCAGAGCGCGTCAGCCTTGTTCGATCGCGCACGCGGCGTGGCGCGCTGTTCGCTCTTATCCGCTCCGTTCCACTAACGGTATGAGTGACACGGGCAAGCGCCGCACCATCGATCGAGCAAGCGTTTTGTCATGGCGCGCCCTGGTACTTCGCCGCACAACATGCGGCAACACACCGGACCCGGCGCATTGACGCAATCGCGACACTTCGCCGGCGCGCCGTTTTGCTCTTCACCGTGCAGATTCAGGAACACCATGCAACCCGGTTCAATCGACGACACTCTCGCGCAACTCGCCGCTCAAAATTACTTCGCCAGCCGCGAACTCGCGACCGCGTTGTATCTCGCGCTGCGCATGGAGCGGCCGTTGTTCGTCGAAGGCGAGCCGGGCGTCGGCAAGACCGAACTCGCCAAAGCCGCGGCGGGCATGCTCGGCACCTCGATGCTGCGGCTGCAATGCTACGAAGGACTCGACACCGCCAGCGCACTCTACGAATGGGACTACCCGCGCCAGATCATGGCGCTGCGTCTGGCCGAAGCGGCGGGCGAGCGGCCTGGCAACGACACGCTGTATCGCAGCGAATTCCTGCTGAAGCGTCCGCTGCTGCAAGCGCTGATGCCCGACGAAAATCATCCGGGCACGCGGCGCGTGCTGCTGATCGATGAAATCGATCGCGCCGACGAACCGTTCGAAGCATTTCTGCTGGAACTGCTGTCCGATTTCCAGGTATCGATTCCCGAATACGGCACGGTGCGCGCAGAGCAGCCGCCACTCGTCGTGATGACATCGAACCGCACACGCGAAGTGCACGACGCGTTGAAACGCCGTTGCCTGTATCAATGGATCGGCTATCCCGAGCGCGATCGTGAACTCGAGATCGTCGCGGCGCGCGCGCCGCAGACGTCGGCTGAATTGCAACGGCGCGCGGTCGATTTTGTGCATCGGCTGCGCGGCATGGATCTGTTCAAGGCGCCCGGTATCGCCGAAACGATCGACTGGTGCCGCGCGTTGGAAGCGCTGTCGGTGACGGAGCTCGATCCACAGTCGGTGCAGAACACGCTGGGCGTGCTGCTCAAGTATCAGGACGATCTGGCGCGCGTCGACGCCGCGCAGATCGCGCAATGTCTCGTGACACCGGGATAGCGGCGATGGTGCAAGCAACGGACGGAGACCACAACGTGTCGGCAAGCAGTGAGCCACTCGCAGACGGCGATATTGCGCGAAACAGTAGCGCGTCGGCGGATCGTCCCGCGTCGACAGACGACGCAAGCGCACGCTCGGCGCCCGCGTCCGTTGACCTGTCGGCCGCACCGATCGATACCCCCACACTCGCTCATAACGTCGTCCACTTTGTGCGCGTGTTGCGCGGCGCGGGTTTGCCTATGTCGCCGGCCCAAGCCGTCGACGCGCTCGCCGCGCTGCAGTGGATCGATCTCGGCCGGCGCGACGATGTCCGCGCGGCGCTCGCTACGCTGTTGGTCTCCGCGCCGGACGAGAGCGACCTTTTCCACGCCGCCTTCGATCTGTTCTGGCGCGATCCGGATTGGGAAGGCAAGCTGCGCGCGCTGCTGCTCCCGAAAGTCCGAGATGGACTGCCGCCGCCCAAACGCAACAACCGTCTCGCCGACGCGCTTGCCGTACGTACGCCTCCGTCGTCACACAACAAAACGCCACAGGAAACCGAGCAGCACGAACTGCACGCGCACGTCACCTTCAGCGCGGAAGAACGGCTGCGTCATCGCGATTTCGAAACGCTTTCCGCTGACGAATGGCGCACGTTACGGCATCTGATCCGTGGTCAGCGTCTGCCGCTCGCCACCGAGCCGACGCGCCGCCTGAAGGCCGCTTCACACGGCACGCATGCCGACTTGCGCGCGAGTGCACGGCAAGCGGTGCGGGCGGGCGGCGACTGGACGGTGTGGAAGTATCGCGCGGTGGTGGAACGCAAGCCGCCGCTGGTCTTGCTGCTCGACATATCCGGCTCGATGAGCAGCTATTCGCGCGCGGTGCTGTACTTCTGCCACGCGCTGCTGCAATCACGCGAGCGCCTGCAGGTGTTTCTTTTCGGCACGCGCCTGAGCAACGCGACGCGCGCGCTGCGCGAGCGCGATCCCGATGTGGCGATCGCGGCGCTTACCGATCAGGTGGTCGACTGGTCGGGCGGCACACGGATCGGCGCCGCACTCGCCGAATTCAATCGACGCTGGGCTCGCCGCGTGCTGACCGGCAGAGCCACCGTGCTGCTCGTCACCGACGGCCTCGATCACGAAGCGATCGACGTGCTCGACACCGAAATGGCCCGCCTGCGCCGCTTCGCACACCGTATCGTGTGGCTCAATCCGCTGCTGCGTTTCAGCGGTTTCTCACCGAAGGCGCGCGGCGTGCAGGCGATCCTGCCGTATGTCGACGCGCATCGCCCGGTTCATAATCTGGACAGTCTGACGGCGTTCGGCCGCGATCTCGCGCAACTCACGCGCGCGCCTCGTCTCGCCGTATCCGCCACGACAACCGCAGGAGCAACACCATGGAACTGAGTGAAACCCACACGCTGCCGGTTCCGCAGCAGCGCGCCTGGGATGCCCTGAACGATACGGAAATCTTGCGTGCATGCATTCCCGGCTGCGAAAGCATCGACCCGGATGGTGAAAATGCGTACGCGGTGGTGCTGAGCGCATCGGTCGGTCCGGTGAAGGCGCGCTTCAAAGGGCGTATGCTGCTGACCGACATCGAGGCGCCGAACACGTACACCATCGTTTTCGAAGGCCAGGGCGGCGCGGCAGGCTTCGGCAAGGGCCATACGCACGTCACGCTCGAACCGGACGGCGACGCCGCGACGAAGCTCACCTACACGGCTACGGCACAGGTCGGCGGCAAGCTCGCGCAGATCGGCTCGCGGCTGGTGGACGGTGCGGCGCGTAAAATCGCGGGCGAATTTTTCAAGCGCTTTGGCGCGCAGGTTGGCGGCGACGCTGACGGCGCAACGTCCCCGGATGATGGCGACGCTGCAGCCGCCGACGCGGCGGCGCAGAATACAGAATCGAATGAGGCCGCGGACACCGAGTCCGGCGGTGACGGAACGAAAAGGAAGAAATCATGGACAGCGTGGATCTCGAAGTCCTGAAGTCCAGTGCACGTTGGCTGGAAGAGGGACATCGCGCGCTACTGGTGACGGTGGTGAAGACGTGGGGCTCGTCGCCGCGCCCCGAGGGCGCGATGCTCGCGGTGCGTGACGATGGACTCGTAGTGGGTTCGGTATCGGGTGGCTGCATCGAAGACGATCTGATCGACCGCGTGCGGCAAAAGGGTATTGAACAGACACGCCCGGAGGCGGTGAAGTACGGCATCACGGCGGAAGAGGCGCATCGCTTCGGCTTGCCGTGCGGCGGCACGATCCAGCTGGTGCTGGAACCTTTGACGCAGCAAAGCGGCATTGCCGAGCTGTGCAATGCCGTGGAGGACGGCCGCCTGGTGGCACGCGAAGTCGACATGGTGACGGGCGCGGTGCGGCTCGATGCGGCGCTGGCAACGGACGGCGTGCATTTCGACGGCGAGCGTCTGCTGACGATTCACGGCCCGCGTTACCGGATGCTGGTGATCGGCGCGGGACAGTTGTCGCGCTATCTGTGCAACATTGCAGTGGGGCTCGATTACCAGGTCACCGTGTGCGATCCGCGCGAGGAGTACACGGAGGAGTGGAACATTCCCGGCACGAAGATCGTGCGGACGATGCCGGACGATACGGTGATCGACATGAAGCTCGACGAGCGGTGCGCGGTGATTGCGCTGACGCACGATCCGAAGCTCGACGATCTCGCGCTGATGGAGGCGTTGAAGACGCCGGCGTTTTATGTGGGTGCTTTGGGTTCGAGAAGGAATAATCAGGCGCGGCGCGAGCGGTTGAAGGAGTTCGATCTGAACGATACCGAGTTGGCCCGGCTGCATGGGCCGGTGGGGATTTATATTGGCAGCCGGACGCCGCCTGAGATTGCTGTTTCTATTCTTGCCGAGGTGACGGCGGCCAAGAATGGGGTTTCGTTGCCGACTTTGTTGCAGGTTGAGGGGGCTAAAGCCGCGCGGGAGATCGCGGCTTCTGGAGGGGCTGCTTGTAGTGTTTAGTTTTTTTGCCTGCGGCGCGTTTTGTTGGCTGGTTTGATTGCCTACGGCGTTGGGGTTTGCTTGGCCTGGTTGCCTACGGCGTTGGGTTTTGCTTGAGTTGGTTGCCTGCGCGACGCTTATTGTTGTGCGCCTACGGCGTTGGCCTTTCCTTGAATTGTTATTGGTTTATTAGCGTCGCCCCTGTGCGGGGCAGGCACCTACTTTTCTTTGCCTGCTGCAAAGAAAAGTAGGCAAAAGAAAGCAGCTCACCCCGCCAGCTTATAAGCGGGTCCCCCGCACAGCCGCGGTAGTGGTGCATCTGGAATCTGTGCCCTCGCGCATTCAGCGCTGGTGACAAAGGTGTCATCAGCTCCCACTCCGCACTACGTGCGTCGCGGACGGGTCTGCATGGGAAACCAGCGGCTTCGTTTGAGCGCGGTGGCGGCCATCAGCGTCGCCTCGCCACGGACGTCTGCGCTGGAAGCCAGTAGCTCCGTTTGGATGCGGTGGTGACTATCGGCGTCGCTTCGCCACAGACGGGGCTGCGTCGGAAACGGCATGCTTCGTTTAAAGGCTGTGAGCGCCATCGACGTTGTCCTGGCGAGGACGGGCTACGCGGGAATCCTGGGGCTTCAGCCAAGTTCCGTGGGAGATGCGGTTTCGCCTCGGCGAGGCGCTAAAAAGATATCTGTCCGGAAGTGCTACCCTGCGCTCCGTGTGGCCGACAAGTCGCGGCAGCGCATGCAGGCGTGAATCCGCACTTCGAAAGAAGCGCTGGCGCATGGGAAGAATGCTGCGGATACAACGGCGAGCCGCGGCGTCGGGTGAGGCCTACGCGCGAAAACGATCAGACGGTTCCCGGAACTACGTATCGGCGCGCGCAGCGCCGCCGGAAGAATGACGGCCTTGTCACGAACGTGGAATGTGCGAGGGCACCGATTCCAGATGCACCACTACCGTGGCTGTGCGGGGGACCCGCTTATAAGCTAGCGGGGTGAGCTGCTTTCTTTTGCCTACTTTTCTTTGCAGCAGGCAAAGAAAAGTAGGTGCCTGCCCCGCACAGGGGCGACGCTGATAAACCAATAACAAAACAAGGAAAGGCCAACGCCGTAGGCGCACAACAATAAGCGTCGCGCGGGCAACCAACTCAAGCAAACCCCAACGCCGTAGGCAACCAGACAGAGAAAGCCCAACACCGCGGGCAATCAGATAAACAATCGCCAGGCAGGCAAACCAATCAAGTAAAGGCCAACACCACAGGCATACAGCGAAGCGCCGCGCAGGCAAAAAAATCAAGCAAACCCCAACACCGCAAGCAAACAACCAATCAACCGCGCCGCAGGCAAAAACCTGAACCTTTTACTTCGCCAACCTGGAATGCCGCCGCGAATACCCAAAATAAATCACCATCCCAATGAGCAGCCAAACCACAAACGCCACCCAGGTCACAGCCTTGAGATTGAGCATCAAAAACAGACAGGAAGCGACAGCCAACACCGGCACCACCGGCACACCAGGACACCGGAACGCCCGCGGCAACTCAGGATGCGTCTTCCGCAAAACAAGCACCGCAATCGACACCATCGAAAACGCGGCCAACGTGCCGATATTAATCAGCTCAGCCAGCACATTCAACGGCACCAGCGCACCAATCAGCCCGAAGAAAATCCCCACCAGCCACGTCGTAAAGAACGGTGTAGCAAACTTCGGATGCACCTTCGAAAGCTTCGCCGGCAACAAGCCATCCCGCGACATCGCGAAGATCACACGCGTCTGGCCATAAGCCATCACCAGAATCACCGTCAGCATGCCCAGCACGGCGCCAAGGTCGATAAAACCCGCGACCCACTTTTGACCGGCTACCTGCAACGCGTAGGACACCGGGTGCGAGATATTCGCGAACTGCGCCGACGGCACAATCCCGGTAACCACCGCCGCCACGGCGACGTACAGCACCGCGCACACGCCCAGCGAAGCAATAATCCCAATCGGCAGATCGCGCTTCGGATCCTTCACTTCTTCCGCTGCGGAAGACACGGAATCGAACCCGATGAACGCGAAGAACATCACCGCCGCCGCGCCGAATACGCCGTTCCAGCCGTTCGGCATGAACGGATGCCAGTTCGCCGGCGTCACGTGGAAAACGCCCACGCCGATCACCAGCAGCACCACGGTCACCTTGATCGCCACCATGATGTTGTTGATTCGCGCGGATTCACGCACGCCGAGCGACAACAGTGCGGTGATCGCCATCATCACGAGGAAAGCGGGCAGGTTGAACCATGTCTCATGCCCCGGCAAGGCGCCCGGCGCCGCCGTCAGCACAACCGGCAGGCTCACGCCGAAACCCGACAGCAGCGACTGCAGATAGCCCGACCAGCCGACCGACACCGCGGACGTTGCCAGCCCATATTCGAGCATCAAGTCCCAGCCGATGATCCACGCGGCCAGTTCGCCAAGCGTGGCATACGAATACGTATAGATGGACCCGGCGACCGGAATCGTCGACGCGAACTCGGCATAGGCGAGCGCGGCGAACCCGCAGGCAATCGCGGCGATCAGGAACGAAACCATCAGCGCCGGGCCGGCCTGAACGGCGCCCGTGCCGGTCAGCACGAAAATGCCGGTGCCGATAATGGCGCCGACACCGAGGAAAGTCAGATCGAGCGCGCCGAGCGCTTTCTTGAGGCCGGCGTTCTGGGCGCTCGCGGCGATCATGTGCTCGACGCTCTTCTTGCGAAACAGGGACATTGGCGGTGGGTCTCCAGTTGTGCACGCATCTTGCGCGCCGAATGTCGGGGAAACCCTCCATTTTAACGGATGCGTGCCTCTGCACTATTTTGGGAAGGTGTTGCAGACGATCGCACGCTGTTCAGCGATCGCAGGAGGAGTGTCTCAGCCGGCCATCGCCGGATTCAGATCGACGAGGCGGTTGCTCATCACATAGAAGGTCAGCTCGGCGTTATTGCGCAGTTTCATTTTCTCGAGCAGTCGCGTACGGTACACGCTGACCGTCTTCACCGAAAGCGATAGCGTCAAGGCGATATCCGTCAGCCGTTTGCCGGACGCGAGCATGCAGAGCGTCTGATATTCGCGGTCCGAGAGCTTTTCGTGCGGCAGTTGTTCGCCGTCGAAGGAGACGTAGTCCGCCAGCGCTTCGGCCATGGCCGGGCTGACGTATTTGCGGCCCGCCGCAACCTGCTGGATCGCGCCGATCATCTGCGCGGCGTCGACCGTCTTCGAGAGGTAGCCGGCGGCGCCGGCCTTCAGCGCGCGAACGGCATACTGGTCCTCGCGATACATCGAGAACATCAGCACGGCGACGCGCGGCGCTTTGCGCTTGAGGCGCTTGAGCACTTCCACGCCATTCATGTCGGGCAGCGAAATGTCGAGCAGCACGACGTCGTAGCTGCGTTGGGCGACGGCCTCGAGCGCCTCGGCGCCGCTTTGCGCCTCGGTGACTTCGCGCGCTACGCCACGGTCGAGCAGCAACTGGCGGACGCCTTGGCGAACCACCGCGTGGTCGTCGGTGAGCAGGATGCGCAGACTCATGATGGCGTGCTCACGATTGCAGCGTGCGGCGCTCGGCGCCTGGTGCGCTCGCCAGCATCGCGTCCCACGCGAAGCGTGCACACACGAGCGTGCCGCGCGGCGCTTTGCCGCCGTCGCCGCGCTGTGCGCCGACTCGCCGCCGGGCGCTGATCCGCAGCGTGCCGTCGAAGGCGGCGCAGCGCGCCTGCATGCCGCTCAGGCCGAAGTGGCCACGACGGTTGCGGGCGTTGCGCGTCACGCCGATGCCGTCATCGCTGACGATCAGCGTCAGGTGGCGGCGGCCGGTTTCGATGCGTACGTCGGCGGATTCGGCGCGCGCGTGCTTGGCAATATTGTTCAGTGCTTCCTGGGCGACCCGGAACACGGCCAGCGCGGCGTCGGTGGGCAGGCGCGTGAGCCGTACGTCGGCGGCGCAGACGAAACTCGTGCGCAGGTTCGTGCGCGCGGCGAAGTCGCCGGTCCATTGCGCCAGCGCCCCGACAATGCCGGCCTCGAGCGACGGCGCATGCAGTTCCGCGACGGCCTGGCGGCTCGCGGCACACACGGCGTCGAGCGAACGATTCGCGACGGCGAGCGCGGCCGCGCACTGCGGCGGCGCATCGGCGGGCAGCCAGGTTTCGACGCCGGCAAGGGCGAAGCGCGTCGCGGTCAACTCGGCGCCCACGCCGTCGTGCAACTCGCGCGCCACATGGCGGCAGGCAGCTTCCTGCGCCTGAACGAGCTCAGTCGACAGTTCGCGCACGCGGGCGCGCAACTGCGCGAGTTCACGCTCAGCGGCGGATTGCGGCGCGGCGTGCCCAAGCGAAAGCGGAATGTGGGCGCTAAACGGGACGACAGTCGACGTATCCATGACTTTCCCTCTCAGGAAGCAGTGTGGACGGCGAAGCGGATGCGCATCGGCGGCGCGAAGACAAAAGAACACATGCGAGTCTCTGGCCTCCAGTGATGTCTGTTACCCGGTGTGCGCGACGGACAAATCGCACCGCGCGGCGTAACGAAATTTACATTCAGTAACATGCAGGGCGTACCGCGGCTGACATGAAAACCGACCGATCTTGCGCCGCGATGATATCTCAAAAAAAAGAAAAATACAGGCGCACCAAGGGTTAGCGCCTATATTTCATACAATGGTTGATGTTTTCCGATGCTGTGGCTGTAGGAATAATGCTGACACCAAATGTCAAGCCGATGGCATCGATTTGTAACTGAACAACAAAAAAGGAGCCCGAAGGCTCCTTTCTGTTGATTACGCGGCGTGAGCCGCTCAATTTGCGTGTCTGCTTAGCCGACGAACGCCTTTTCGACCACGTAGTGACCCGGCGCGTTGTTGCTGCCTTCCTCGAAACCGAGGTCGTCGAGCAGCTTGCGTGTGTCGCGCAGCATGTGCGGGCTGCCGCACAGCATCACGCGGTCGTCTTCGAGCGAGAAGCCCGGCACGCCGAGGTCGGCGAACAGCTTTTCGGTTTCGATGAGTTCAGTGATGCGGCCGCGGTTCTGGAACGCTTCGCGCGTCACCGTCGGGTAGTACAGCAGCTTTTCCTGCACCAGCTCGCCGAGGTGCTCGTGCGCCGGCAGGTGATCCGTGATGTATTCCTTGTACGCCAGCTCGTCGACGAAACGGCAGGTGTGCGTCAGAACCACACGCTCGTAGCGGTCGTAAATGTCCGGATCTTTGATGATCGACATGAACGGCGCGAGGCCCGTGCCGGTGGACAGCAGCCACAGCGTCTTGCCCGGCAGCAGGTTGTCGGCCATCAGCGTGCCGACCGGCTTCTTGCCGATCAGGACTTCGTCGCCGACCTTCAAATGCTGCAAGCGCGACGTGAGCGGGCCGTCCTGCACCTTGATGCTCAGGAATTCGAGGTGCTCTTCGTAGTTCGCGCTCGCAAGGCTATAGGCGCGGATCAGCGGCTTGCCTTCGACTTCGAGGCCCACCATCGTGAACTGGCCGTTTTCGAAACGGAACGACGGATCGCGCGTGCAGGTGAAGCTGAAAAGCGTATCGGTCCAGTGATGGACGCTCAGGACTGTTTGTGAATTCAGGTTGCTCATGGCTTCTTGGATAGTGCGAAAACAAAGGCGGCCAGTCGTTTTAGCCGGCCGGCACGGCAAGGGCGATGCTGCGCTAACCCGAGATCGGGAATCACGCGCAATCCGCTATTTTACCGCGCCCGCTGCCTGAGGGCTGCGGCGCGGCGGTTGAGCGTGGTGAAGCGGGTTACCGGACCTGGAAGCGTCGGCGCTGACGGTTGTGACGATCGGCGCCGCGAAGTACGTTGGCATGACTGCAGCCGCGCTTCAGCAAGGGTACGGCGATGGGCGAAAACCGCGCAGGGCGGTTGCCATCGGCTGTCCGGCATGCGCCGGATAGGCGCGCCGCGCGGGCAACATTTTCAGGATGATACCGAAACCCGCCGTGCGCCGCAGCATTGACCCTGCTGATAAAACTGGCAAAAACAGCACGATCGGGGCGAACGATGAGGGACGCGCGGTAGTGGGGAGGGACGTACGGTCGCTTGTATCCGGGCTTGTTTACTGCGCTGGGTTGGTACACAGAAGGTGATTGGTCGACCTTTGAGTCGCCATAAACCCGCTCTGGGAAAGGGAAATTCCTATCGTATAGAAATTACTCCAGACGGCGCCGGGACGAGCGGCCATTACGTTGTCCGCCGGAATTCCCTGCTACACAAAGCCGGTCGCGCGTTGCGTTTTGAGGACACCAACGTAATCAGCGGAAAGCCGCGATTGGCCGGTTCGCCGGCATGCCGTGCCGCAGTTGCTCGCCGGCTCGCCGCCGCATTGCGGATTACGCTGCAGCAGCGACGCGTTTCTTGCCGCGCTGCTTCAGCACTCTCGCCTGCAGCACGATCACCAGCAACAGGAACACGCCGCGAATCACCGATTGCCAGTACGCCGAAAGGCTGATAAACCCCAGGCCGTTTTCGAAGTTCAGCAAGTTGAACACCAGCCCGAGCAGCAGCACGCCGGCAATCGTCATCGCAATCGAGCCTTCGCCGCCGGTAAGCAAGGTGCCGCCGAGCACCACCGCCGAAATCGCGAACAGCTCCCAGCCGACGCCTTCATTTGGCTGCCCTGCGCCGAACTGCGCGGCCAGGATCACGCCCGCCATGCCGGCGAGCAGGCCGCTCACCGCGTAAGCCATCACCAGGGTCCGGTCGACATTCAGGCCCATCAGCCGTGCCGCTTCCTCGCTCCCGCCGATGGCCAGCGAATGCCGCCCGAAGCGCGTGCTGCGCAGCGCGAGCCAGCCGGCTACCGCGGCGACTGCCGCGACGATTCCCGGGATCGGCAGTCCGAACAGATCGCCTTGGCCGAAATTGCCGAAGTTCGAGTCGGCGGCAATCGACACGGCATCGTTCTTGCCGAGCAGCAGCGCGACGCCGTGCGCGCCGAGGCTGGTCGCGAGCGTCACGATGAAGGGCAGAATTTTCAGACGCGTGATGATCAGGCCGTTGAGCACGCCGACGGCCGTGCCCGCCGCGCAACCGGCGAGGACGGCAACCCAGCCGCCATACCCGCTGGTCAGCGCGGCGACGACGCTGGCCAAAGCGGCCACCGTGCCGACCGACAAGTCGATCCCGCCCGTGATGATCACGAAGGCCATGCCGATCGAGATCAACGCGAACATCGAGTTGTAGCGCCAGAACGAGGTGATGTTGTAGGCGGAGCCGAAATGGTCGTAGCGCACAAGGCCGAGCACGATCAGCGCGACCAGAGCAAGCAGGATAGGAAGGTTCTTTTTCATCGCATCGAATCCGAAGTGTCCAGGAGGCGTTAGCGCGAGCGCCGCTGCACGTAAACCGCCGCGACGATGATGCCGGCCTTCACCACCAATGCCGCCGCGTCGGGAATGCCGTGCGCGAGCAGCGTATAGCGCAGCAACTGGATGATCAGCGCGCCGATCAGCGTGCCGCCGATATACGCCTTGCCGCCCGTCAGCGCCGTGCCGCCGACCGCCACCGCGGCGATCGCATCGAGTTCGACGCCGAGGCCAACGACATTTGCGTCTGAGGACGAATTCACCGAAATCGAGATCAGCCCCGCCAACCCTGCGAGCGCGGCGCACAACGTGTAAGCGATCAGCTTGACGGTGGCCGTCGGCACGCCGCACAGATAGGCGGCCTTTTCGTTGCCGCCGGTGATCAGCAGATACTGGCCGAACAGGGTCTTGCGCACGATCCACGCGAACAGCACGACCAGCGCGAGCATCAGCAGCACCTGGAACGGTACGCCGGCGACCTTGCCCAAAGCGATCCACTGGAACGCGGGCGTGTTGAACGCCTGCAGGCTCCCATCGGTCACGACCTGAGCGATGCCGCGCCCGGCAATGAACAGCACCAGCGTCGCGACAATCGGCTGGACGGATAGCCTCGTCACCAGCAAGCCGTTGAAGACACCGCACGCGGCGGCGGCCAGCACCGGCAGCACGAACGCGAGCGCGATGCCGCCCGGCCCAGGAATGTTCAGAAACAGCATCGGCGCGAGTGCCCCCGAAATCGCCATCGACGCGCCCACCGACAGATCGATGCCGCCCGTCGCCACCACCAGCGTCATGCCGATGCCGACGATCACGATCGTCACCACCTGCGTCATGTTGACGTTGAAGGTCTGCAGCGACCAGAAGTGCGGGGTGAAGATCAGGTTGAAGAGCACCATCGCGAGCAACACGATCACTTCGCGTTGCATGGCGAGATGACGCCATTTCTTCACCGTCGATGCGGCGGTGATGTGCGGCGCGGCTGTGGCTGGCATCGACGGTGCGGTTTCGTTATGCAACGACTCGGTGTGCAACTTAAGCGCCATGACGGTCGCCCTCCAACGCGTCTTCGATATGTGCGGTCTGGGCGGCTTCGACCAGTTGCGACTGGCCTTCGCTGCCGTAGGCGATGGCGTCCATGATCGCGGTTTCGCTCATGTCGGCGCCGTTCAGTTCGGCGACGGTGCGGCCGTCGCGGATCACCACCGCGCGGTCGGCCACGGCGGTCAGTTCTTCGAGTTCGGAAGCGGACAGCAGCACGGCGAGGCCCGCATCGCGCAGTTCGCGCACGATCTTCGCCACGTCGGCTTTGGCGCCGACGTCGATGCCGCGCGTCGGTTCGTCGAGCAGCAGTAACGAAGGCTCCGCGGCGAGCCAGCGGGCGAGCAGGACCTTCTGCTGATTGCCGCCCGACAGTTCGCGAATCGGCTGATCGGCCGAACGCAGCTTGATGCCGAGCGAAGCAATGAAACGGTCGACGATCGCCTGCTGTTTCTTTACGTCGACCACGCCGTTCTTCGCCAGCGTGCGCAGGCAGACGAGCGTGAGGTTGTCGCGCACCGAGAGTTCGGGGACGATGCCTTCGGCTTTGCGGTCCTCGGTGAGATAAGCGAAGCCACGTGCGATGGCGTCCTGCGGCGACTTCAACGCGATCGTCTCTCCACCGATCGACAACGAGCCTTGTTCGACAGGATCGGCGCCGAACATCAGGCGCATGGTTTCGGTACGGCCCGAGCCGAGCAGGCCCGCGAGCCCGACCGCTTCGCCCGCATGCACGTCGAGCGAGACGTCGCTTACTTTCGGATGTGCGCTCAGGTGTGAAGCGGAGATCGCCAGCTTGCCGCGCCGCGCCAGATTCGCTTCGCGTGCGGTGGCGTCTTCCTGCACGACGGCGGCAAGCGTGCGGCCGAGCATCGTCGTGACGAGTTGCAGCTTGTCCATCTCCGCCATCGTGCTTTGCGCGACCGTCTGGCCGTCGCGCATCACGGTGACGCGGTCGCATAGCGCGTACAGTTCGTCGAGCCGGTGCGAGACGAAGATCACCGCGCGGCCGTCGTCGCGCAGTTTGCGCACCACGGTGAAGAGCAGCTCCACTTCGCGTTCATCGAGCGACGAGGTGGACTCGTCCATGATGACCATCTTCGCGTCCGACGAGACGGCGCGCGCCAGCGCCACCATCTGCTGGATGGCGGTCGAATAGCGGTTGACCGGCTTCTTCACATCGATCTGCAAACCGAACGATTCGAGCAGGGCGGCGGCGCGTTGCTGCACCGCGCGCCAGTCGATCAGGCCGAAGCGGCGTGGCTCGCGGCCGAGGAAAATGTTCTCCGCCACCGAGCGGAACGGCACCAGGTTGATCTCCTGATAGATCGTGCTGATACCGGCTTCGCGCGCCTGCTTCGGCGTGCGGAAATCGACTTCGCGGCCTTCGAAGCGCACGCTGCCCGAGCCGCGCCGATAGGCGCCGGTCAGTATCTTGATCATGGTCGATTTGCCGGCGCCGTTCTGGCCGATCAGCGCATGCACTTCGCCGGTGGCCACGCTCAGATTGGCGCTGCGCAACGCGGGGACGCCGCCGAAGCTGATGCCGATGTCCTGCATCTCAAGCAGCGGCGAACGGGTAAGGGGAGAGTGCGGTGTCTGCGTGCCGGATTCCGTCACGGGGTGTCCTCCTGATGCGTGTACTGCTTCACGTGCTGCCTCATGCGTTCCATGAACTGCATGCATTGCGCAGTGCGAGCCGCTGTGGCCGTTCGTTCGGGCTTTATGCAGGCGGTGCGGTCGAACCATGTTACGCCGCATAAAAGCGAAGCGACGGCCCGTGCTGCCACGAACGCGTCGCTCCGAACCCTTCCCGTCCCCCGCCCGCCGAGGAGACTGATTCAGGGCGGGGGACGTCCTGCGGACACTGCCCTCGAAGAGGCTTTCTCCGAGATACGGAGCGCCTGGACACTCCGCTAAAGCGCTGCCCTCAAGCTACACAACCGCGTGTACCACCGTGGCTGTCGATCAATAGCCGTACTGCATGTTCTGCTGCACGTTGCTCTTGTCGTAGAAGCGGTCGGACACCTTGACCCACGTCGGGATCTTTTCGCCCTTCGCATAACGCTGGGCGACGTCGCAGGCTAGCGGGCCGAAGAACGGGCTCGACTGCACGCTCGCGCCGAGTTCGCCTGCGGCGATCGCGTCCATACCGCCCTTGGTGCCGTCGATCGTGACGATCTGGATGTCCTTGCCCGGCTGCTTGCCGGCGGCCTTGATCGCGGCGATTGCGCCGAGCGCCATTTCGTCGTTATGCGCGTAGACGGCGGTCACTTCCGGGTGCGCCTGCAACAGCGTTTCCATCACCTGACGGCCCTTGTCGCGCGCGAAGTCGCCGCTTTGCGAGGCGATGATCGTCATGCCAGGGTTCTTCGCGATGATTTCGTCGAAGCCCTTCTTGCGATCGTTCGCCGCGGATGCGCCCGTGGTGCCTTCGAGTTCGATGATCTTCGCCTTGCCGCCGGTCGCCTTGACGAGCCAGTCAGCCGCGCGATGGCCCTGATCGATGAAGTCCGAGCCGATGAAGGTGATGTAATCGCGGCCCGCCTTGGCCACCGACTGATCGACATCGCGGTCGACCAGGATCACCGGAATGCCGGCCTTTTTAGCTTGCAGCACGACCGGCGCAAGCGGCTTTTCTTCGCGCGGCGGGAACACCAGCAGATCGACGTGCTGCGCGATCATGTTCTGGATGTCCGATACCTGCTTGGAGTTCGAGCTGTTGGCGTCGGTCATGACCAACTGCCAGCCGCACTTCGCGGCGATGTCCTTGAAGCTCTTGGTTTCCGCGAGACGCCACGGATTGTTGCTTTCGGTCTGCGCGAAGCCGACCTTCAGCGGGGTCTTGGCAGGCAACTTCGGCAGCGCGTCGTCGGCGTACGCCGTCGCCGTTGCAACGCTGAAACCGATGGCCAGAGCCAGCAGCGAACCTGCCAGCGGACGAATCTGCTGCTTGCGCACGTGCTTGCGCGACTGCGTGTTGAGCGACGCCATTGTCTTCCTCCAGTACCGGTGAGGTGTATTTGCTTTTAGTGTTTCTCCTGCCGGCCGAGTTGCTCACTCTGACCGGACGTGCCGATTATTCCATCGAGAATTATTATCGGTCAATCACTAATAATATTAATTATTGGCTTTTCTGCCTCGGTAATTACCCTGACCGAGCTGCGTTCGACGAGCGGACCGTCGAGTTTCACCAGCCGATGCCGCACCGGCGCGCCGGCTGCACGGTTGTGTTCGTCCTGCAGCAAGGTTTCGACGGCCCAGCGTCCCAGCTCGTAGTTCGGCAGCACCACCGTCGACAGTGGCGGATGCGTGTGGCGGGCAATTTCCTGGTCGTCGTAGCCGAGCACGGACACGTCTTCGGGCACGCGCAGGCCGAGTTGTTTCAGTGCCTCGATCGCGCCGAGCGCGGTCAGATCGTTGGCGCAGAAAATGGCGGTCGGTGGATGTGCCTCGCGCATCAGGGAGAGCGTCATTTCGAAGCCGACACCCGAGCTCCAGTCGCCGTCGCGCACCAGTTCCGGCGCGTAAGGCAGATCGGCGGTGGCAAGCGCGGTGCGATAGCCCTTGAGGCGGTCTTTCGAGGCGTCCTGCCAGGGTTCGCCGTTGATATAGCCGATTCGCCGATGCCCCGACTGCAGCAGATAGTCGGTCGCCAGATGGCCGCCCGCGACCTCGGCGGGCACCACGGACGAAAACCCGCCTTCGCTCGTATAGCAGTTCAGCAGCACGGTGGGCACTTGTGAGAGCGCCGCCGGCAGGGTGACCTTGCGGGTGTACACGGTCGCGTAGATCACGCCGAATACGTGCGGGTTCGACAGCGTCGCATCGAGCACCTGCTTCTCGATATCGGCGTTGCCGTGCGTCGAGTAGACGGCAAGCATCTTGCCGCTTGCATAGGCCGCATCGCGCGCACCGTCGATATTGACGACGGGGTGCGGACTCGTGGAAATCTCGTCGGCCAGATAGACGATCAGGTTGCGTTCGTCGTTCGAAGCCGAGACCGGCTCGCGCAGCGAAAGCCGGTAGCCGAGATCGTGCGCGGCCTTCAGCACCTTGTTGCGGGTGGTCTCGGAGAATTTCGCGCCGGTCGCATTGTTCAGGACCAGCGAGACAGTGGATTGCGACACGCCGGTGAGCTTGGCGATGTCGGTCATGGTCGGACGGCGTTGAGTCGATTTTTTCATTGTGCGGGCCGCGCTGTAGCGGCGCGAAAGCAGGAGCATGCCGGTGGCATGTGTGATGCCGACGGTACCACTAATAATATGCGCGCGGCAACGCGCGCTAACCCGCCATTTGGGAGATTTGGTAAGGCATTGACCGGCTCGTTCTGACAATTTTATTACTAATAATATTGACCGATATGCTTTGACGTGCGATTCTCGGTCGCGCGGACCCTGACGGTTCGCCGGCCGCGCGCTATGCGCGGCATGTCATAGGAGACTTTGATGCGCATTCATGCCGCCATCCGCCTGAGGCACCGCCTTTCCTGACTATGCGCGACGTTTCCTTGAATTCGATCCTGCCGTTCGCAACCGGGCTCACGTGGCTCGACGACCCAGTGATCGCCCCCACGCTTGTCACGCTGACGGCAGGGAGCATGCGAGTCGTGATCGCGCCTGAAATCGGCGGCGCGCTGGCGGCTTACTACGAGTCGACGCCAGAAGGCCCGCTGCACTGGCTGCGTCCGGCTACGCAAGCGGCGTTCGATGAACGCGATCCGTTGCGGATGGCGAGCTTTCCGCTCCTTCCCTATTGCAACCGGATTCGCGACGCGCGCTTCCCGTTCGACGGCGGCACGGTCGATCTGAGCGGCAATGACCTGCGTTTTGCGCACGCGCTGCATGGCAATGCGTGGCGGCATCCGTGGCAGGTGGGGGCGCGCACGGAAAGCTCGGTGGAATTGCACTTCGACCACGAACCGGATGCGAAGCTGCCCGGCGACTGGCCGTTCCGTTATCGCGCGCGGCAGCGCATCGAGCTGATTGGCGGTGCGCTGCGCATCACGTTGTCCGCGCAGAATCTGGGTGACCGGCCCATGCCCTTCGGCATGGGCCATCACCCGTACTATCCACGCACCGCGCAGACCCGCATCTACGCCGACGTGCAAGGCATGTGGCATGCCGACGCCGACGTGCTGCCCACGCATCTCGGGCCGCATCCCGCGGTCGAGGCGCTGCGCCACGGCATGTCGCCGGATGCGTTCGCACTCGACAACAACTTCGCCAACTGGTCGCGCGAGGCGACGATTGCGTGGCCCGACGAACACCGTCAACTGACGATGACCGCCGATGCGCCCTTCGATCATATGGTGGTATTCGCGCCGGCCAATGATCCGCAACTGTGCGTGGAACCGGTGACCAACACCACCGATTGCTTCAACGCGGTCGGCATGCAGGACCAGGTGGGCGGCTGTGTATTGCAGCCGGGCGAGGAGATCGCAGCGGGCTTGATCTGGACGCCGCAAAGAGGCTAAGCGCGGTTGTCAGCTCCGCCCTTGCGCTTTCACGCTTGCGACTCGCAAAAAGAAAAAGGGCGGCCATGCCGCCCTTTCAATCTGGCTCACTCCACCCGCAACCGTGCCATATACGGCAAGTGATCCGAGAGCCACGCGGTTTCCTGCGTAGGCTGGATCCATTCGACCGGCATCATGCCGCGCACGAACATCTTGTCGAGCGCGAGTGCCGGTGAGAAAGCCGGAAACGTGCGGCCCGATTCGCCAAGCAGCGTCGCCACTTCCTGCAGGCCGTGTTCGGCGAAGAGCGGCACCGAATCGTTGCGCCAGTCGTTGAAGTCGCCGGCTAGCACCAGCGGACCTTCGGGCGCTTCCTTCGCGATCCAGTGCGCGATCCAGTTCATCTGCCGCAAGCGCGCCGAGCGCGTGAGCGCGAGATGCGCGCACAGCAGCGTGACCGAATGACCGCCGAAGGTCGCCCGCGCCACCAGCAATCCGCGCTTTTCGAAGCGATGCGCGGAGATGTCCCAGCGTCCGCCGAGGTCGAGCGGATGCGGTGACAGAATCGCATTGCCATGCCGCCACGACGGCTTGAACACATTCGGTCCAAGCGCGATTTCGAGTTCCGCCGCGCGTGCGATTTCGGTGGCCTGGCAATGCCAGACATCGCTCAACGGATCGGCGAGCGGTGCGCCGAAACTACTGGCCAAGATCGGCGAGGGCATGCGCCGCGCCATCGCTTCCTGCAAAAAATACGCGTCCGCATGGGTCGACTGAACCCAGCGCTGCATTGCCTGCCAGGCCTGAAAACCGAGCGGTGTGCGGCCCTTATGCAGATTCCAGCTCACCGCAATGAAATCCTTGGGCGCTACGCTCTCGCGGATCAATTCTTCTGGGTTTCGCATGCCGCGTTGTCCACGTGTTCTGTTGAGGCTTCGGTTATTCGCTTCAATTCGGTTTGAGTCGCGCGAGTTTGCGCGGTTTGCGCTAATTCGGGCTGTTGGCGAGGCTCGCACGCACGCGGTAAACGAGGTTCGGATTCTTGTCGACGATCGTCCAGCTCGTCCACTGTCCCGCCGGCACTCTCAGGCCCGGATGGCTTGCGCTCACCTGGCGCGGTTGCGGCGGCAGCTTGCAGCCGGTGTCGGTTTGCTGCGGGGTGTCTTCCTCGAACGTTTCCTGGGCTTCGATCGACAGCGTGACCGCATTCGCATCCGCCTGAAGCGGCGAGACCGTCAGCGTGCGCGTCAGATCGATGCTGCCGCCGGGCTGATCTTTGCAGCCGACGTTATGCTGCACCATCTTGTGATGCGTATCCGTGCGGGCCTGGCCGACGGTGGTGGTGCCGTCGAACGCGTCGATCTGCTGGCCGTCGCGCATGACCTGCAACTGCCATTGCACGACCTGCTGCGCCGGCTGTTGTTGCGCGTTCGCGAGCAACGAAGTGCCGAACAGCACGGCGACGATACTGGTTTTCCACATAAAAAAGTCTCCGGTCACTGCGTCCGGTCGAGTAGTCAGAGGGCCATCTTACGCCTGATGGCCTGAACGCTTTTCTGACACCTCAAACGGGGCCGGGTTCAGCAACACACCATTTCGCAGGTGCGGGGAATCCGCGAAGGGACTTCCGCCGGGGCATTGCCGGAAACCCGCCGTTGTTAGCAGCAGAGCCGCATGACTGCTGGCTTGCACACGAATATGTCATCGTTACACTGGACTTGAAACGGCGCCCATCAGGTGCCGCAGCAGCAAGACCAGCCAGACGGGGTGAGCGATGACAACAGCTATGGTCAAACAGGAAATCGCCGTGGCATCTTTCAGCCGGGTATACGACCTCGATCAGGTCGAAACCGCGCTGAACGATCTCGGCGACGGCGCGAACGAGGCACTGCGCGCCACGTACGAAAAGATGCTGAAAACCGGCAATCTGCGCTTCTGCGTCAAGCCGAACCGGATGCCGTCGATCGACGATCTGATCGACGCGCTGCCCAACTTTTCAGCGCCGCTCGACGACGTTCGCAAGCAGGTCGCCCTGTGCCTCGAAACCGAAGACCGGCTCGAACTGATGCCGATCCTGCTGCTCGGCGATCCAGGCATCGGCAAGACGCACTTTGCCAAGCAGTTGGCGCGCCTGCTCGGCACCGCCTACCAATACGTAGCGATGAGTTCGCTGACCGCGGGGTGGATTCTGTCGGGCGCCTCGTCGCAGTGGAAGAACGCCAAGCCGGGCAAGGTGTTCGATGCGCTCGTGAACGGCAGCTACGCGAACCCGGTGATCGCGGTCGACGAAATCGACAAGGCCACCGGCGATTCGCAATACGACCCGCTCGGCGCACTGTACGCGCTGCTCGAGCACGATACAGCGCAGACCTTCATCGACGAATTCGCCGAGATTCCGATCAATGCCGGCCATGTGATCTGGATCGCGACGGCGAACGACGAGCGGTCGATCCCGGAGCCGATTCTGAACCGGATGAACGTGTACGAGATTCCGCCGCCGGATCATGACGGCGCGCGCCGTATCGCCCAATCGATCTACGACGAGATTCGCTCGGCGCACAACTGGGGTCTGCGCTTTCCCGAAACGCTCGGCGACGCCGCGCTCGACGCATTGAAGCTGGCGTCGCCGCGTGAAATGCGGCGCGCGATCCTGAATGGCTTCGGCGCCGCGCGGATCGACGGGCGCGATCGGATCGAAGCCGGCGATATCCGTCTGGATTACGGAAATCGTCGAAAACCGATCGGTTTTTGAGGTTTTTTGCCCTGTTTTTGCCTGAAAGCCGCCTTCGGGCGGCTTTTTTATGGCCTGAAACCGGGTATCCATACCGGAAATACGATGAATGCCTCGGCAATTGTTGCTAATTGTGAGATGCGATGACGTGTCGCGACACGGCGCCACGCAGCCTCTCGCCGGCATCAAGAGTCGAGCGCGGCGACCTTCGACGGCGTACACTGATTCTGTCCGGCCCCTACGTTTAAGACCTGATCAAGACCGAATGCCCGCAGTTGCCCGACTGCGGGCATTTCCGTCTGTGCAGCGTCGTACAATTTTGCAAAGCGATTGCGTAAGGCCAGGTGCGTTCGACAGCGAGCGGTGTGCGGTCTTCCATAGCCGCATCCGGTCTTCATCTATATCGGGTGAATGAGGCAGCGCGCGGCGAGGTCGGCCGCGTCAAGGGACATGGATCAAATCGAATGTGTAGTGATCGGCGCGGGCGTGGTCGGTCTCGCAGTGGCACGCGCACTGGCGGCGCGCGGGCGCGAAGTGATCGTGCTGGAAGCAGCCGAAGCGATCGGCGTGGGTACCAGTTCGCGCAATAGCGAAGTGATTCACGCGGGAATCTACTATCCGCGCGGCTCGCTGAAAGCGGCGCTCTGTGTGCGCGGCCGCGAGATGCTCTACGACTACTGCGTCGAGCACAACGTGCCGCATTCGCGCTGCGGCAAATTGCTGGTTGCCACTTCGCGCAATCAGATTCCCCAGCTCGAAAGCATCATGGCGAAGGGCCGTGAAAACGGCGTGCTCGACCTGATGCGAATCAACGGCGACCAGGCGCAAGCGCTGGAACCCGCGCTCGAATGTGTCGAGGCCGTGTTCTCGCCGCAGACCGGCATTGTCGATAGTCACCAGTTGATGCTGGCGATTCAGGGCGACGCCGAGCGCGACGGCGCGGTGTGTGCGTTCCATGCGCCGGTCGAGGCGATCGAGGCGAGCAACGCGCGCTTCATCATCAAGGTGGGCGGCAGCGCGCCGACCACCATCAACGCCGCCTGCGTGATCAACAGCGCCGGTTTACACGCGAACGCGCTGGCGCGCAAGATTCGCGGCCTCGACGCGCGGCATGTGCCGCCGCTCTACCTCGCGCGCGGCAACTACTTCAGCATCTCGGGGCGCGCGCCGTTCAGCCGGCTGATCTATCCGATGCCGAACGAAGCCGGCCTCGGCGTGCATCTGACGATCGATCTCGGTGGCCAGGCGCGCTTCGGTCCCGACGTCGAATGGGTCGATGCGATCAATTACGACGTCGATCCGCATCGTGCGGATTCCTTTTACTCGGCGATTCGCGCGTACTGGCCCGCGCTTCCCGACGATGCCCTGCAACCCGCGTATGCAGGCATTCGTCCGAAGCTCTCCGGCCCCGGCGAGCCGGCCGCCGACTTCGTGATCCAGGGGCCGGCTGCCCATGGCGTGCGCGGGCTCGTCAATCTGTTCGGTATCGAGTCGCCGGGACTCACGGCCTCGCTCGCGATCGCCCAGCGTGTCTGCGAACTGAGTGGGCGCGCTTAATTGTCGCACCCGCGAATTCTCGCCGCGTTGTTTGCGTCAGGCGCTCAACGGCCAATTCGCGCTCGAAACGGGCGCGCGGGGGCGTAGCAATTCGGTTATCTCTATCATTTGAGTCATCACGCGCGACGGCTTCATTGCTATCCTTGGGGACCGCTGTCATTAGAACGGCGATCAGTTCAATATAAATGGAGTGAGTCCCCCATGAAATCTTCCCGTCGTACGTTTTTGATCACCAGCATTGGTGTGGCATCGACCTTCGCCCTGTCGCGCCAGGCTTTCGCCGACGCACCGAAGGTCGCCGAGACCGATCCGACCGCACAGGCGCTCGGCTACAAGGCTGACGCGAGCAAAGTCGACAAGGCCAAGTACGCGAAGTACGCAGCCGGCCAGGACTGCGGCAACTGCAGCTTCTACCAGGGCAAGCCGACTGACGCCTACGCCGGTTGTCCGATGTTCGCGGGCAAGCAGGTCGCGAGCACGGGTTGGTGCAGCGCATATAACAAGAAAGCCTGATTACGTTTCAGCCGCGCGCACATTCAGTGTCGTGGCAAATGCGCCGCAACATCACGGCGCCGGACTGCGGTCCGATCATCGAGGCGTCTGCTGCCCTGCGCAACAGACGCCTTTTTGTTGCTTGAAAACAGCTTGCACGGTCTTTACACTCCAATCCGATTGCCGCGGCTGGTGCTGTTTTTTCTCGCTCGCGCTAAAGCACGCCGAAGCACATCTACGCTGAGACGCCTTACTACGCGACATTTTTCGCAGGCTGGAGATTCGAATGGCACCAGCGTCAAGGAGCCTCAATACACGCGCCGTCGTGGCGGCCGTGATTGGCAATGCACTCGAATGGTACGACTTCACCGTGTTCGGTTTCCTCACGGTGGTGATCGCACAATTGTTCTTTCCGGCAGGCAACGACTATTCGTCGATACTGCTGACCACCGCAACCTTCGGCGTCGCCTTTGTCATGCGGCCGATCGGCGGCATCGTACTCGGGCTTTACGCGGATCGCGCGGGGCGCAAGGCGGCGCTGTCGCTCGTCATCGGGCTGATGACGCTCGGCATTCTGCTGCTGGCGATTGCCCCGCCGTATTCGGCGATCGGCATCGGCGCGCCGTTGATGATCGTGCTCGGGCGTTTGCTGCAGGGTTTTTCCGCCGGCGGTGAATTCGGCAGTTCGACCGCTTTGCTGATCGAAGCGGCGCCGTTCTCGAAACGCGGTTTCTACGGCAGTTGGCAGATGGCGAGTCAGGCGGCCGCGCTTCTGCTCGGAGCGGTGGTGGGCGCGCTGATCACGCGCGGCCTCTCGCCTGAGGCGCTGAAGTCATGGGGCTGGCGCGTACCGTTCATCGTGGGATTAATCATCGGGCCGATCGGCTTTTATATCCGCCGGAATCTCTCCGACTCGGAAGCCTTTCTGCTTGCGCAAAAAACGGCGCGGCGCGCGACACTCGGCGAAGTGTTCAAGAGCCATAGCCGCGACGTGCTGTGCGGGCTCGGCGCGGTGATCGCGCTCACGGTGACCATCTACGTGCTGATCAGCTATCTGCCGACCTTTGCGGTCAAGCAACTGAAGTTGCCCTATGCGCAATCCTTCTACGCGGTGATCGTCGGCAATCTGCTGTTGACCGTGCTTTCGCCGCTGACGGGCGCATGGTCGGACCGGATCGGGCGCAAGGGGCTTTCGCTGTGGTCGCTGGTACTGACGCTCGTGATCATCTACCCGCTGTTCGCGTGGCTCGCGGCGGAGCCGAGCGTGTCGAAACTGATTCTCGTGCAGGCGCTTCTGTCGATCACGCTGTCCGGCTATTACGGGCCGTTCGGCGCGTTGATTGCCGAGCTGTTCCCGGCGAACGTGCGCTCGATTGGTTTATCGCTCGCATACAACGTCGCGGTGATGTTGTTCGGCGGCTTCGGGCCTTTCGTCGTGACGTGGCTGATCAATACCACGGGTTCACCGCTCGCGCCGACCTATTACGTGATGGGCGGACTGGCGATGTCGATCGTGGCAGTGGCGTGTATCCCCGGCAAGCGCCATGCGGATCTCGATGCACAGCGCAAACCGGCTTGAACGTTCGTTTAACTGCGTGCAGGTATCAACGGCGGCCGTTTGTCGAACCACGGCCGTGCCGCTTCGAGTTGGGCGGCCAGCCGCAATAGCGTTGCTTCACCGCCGTTACGCGTGGCGAACTGCACGCCGATAGGCAGTCCGCGCGCGTTCCAGTAAAGCGGCACCGACATCGCCGGCTGTCCGCTCAGATTGAACAATTCCGTGCATCCCGCCCATGCGAATGCCTTGTTCGACGCTTCGGTCAGCAGCTTCTTCATCAGGGCTTCGAGCGGCATCGCCGTGACGGCGCGCATCTGCATGCGCTCGGCGGACGTCGGCTGCATTTCGCCGATCTTGATCGGTGAGGCGGCGAGCGTCGCGCACAGCAGCACGTCGTAGCGGTTCAGCAAATCGGCGAGGCGTTCGGTGATGCGACGCTGTTCTTCCAGCGCGCTGGGCAGGCCGCGCTCGCCGAGTTTGCGGCCGACGTGCGCCATGGCCCACGTCGAAATTTCGAATTCGTCGCGCTGCGGTTTGCGGCCGGTGATGCGATCGGCGTTCAGCACCATTTCTTCCGCCGTCACCGACCAGAGCATCAGGAACGCATGGCGGACTGCCGCGAAATCGATGCCGAGCGAGACCGGTTCGATGTTGTGGCCGAGCGAACTGGCGAGTTGCGCAGCGTCTTCGAGCGCGGCGCGCGAGTCGGCGGAGAGCGAGGGGGCCAGCATCGAATCGGTGACGTAGGCAATATTCAACGGCTTGCACGGCTCGCGGCTGGCGCCAAGGAAAGTGCCCGGGGCGCCGAGTGGTCTGTCCGCGTTGCCTGCCAGCAGATCGAGCAGCAACGCGCTGTCGCGCACGCTGCGCGATACCGCATGATCGATGCCGAGTTCGCCGACCGCTGCCGTCGGCGTGGCGCGCGGCACACGTCCGCGGGACGGCTTGAGGCCGAACAGGCCACAACATGAAGCGGGAATGCGAATCGAGCCGCCGCCATCCGATGCATGCGCGAGCGGCACGATGCCGGCGGCGACCGCCGCGGCCGCACCGCCGCTGGAGCCGCCTGGCGTATGGTCGAGATTCCACGGGTTGCGGCATGCGCCGAACAATTCGGGTTCCGTATAAGGCATCTGACCGAGTTCGGAAGTGCTGGTCTTGGCGAAGATATTGAGGCCGGCCGCTTTTGCAAGCGCGACGACCGGTGCATCTTCGGTTGGAATGAAATGGCGATAGTGACGGCTGCCCATCGACATGCGCAATCCGGCGACTGCCGCGCCCAGATCCTTGATCAGATAGGGCACACCCGCGAGCGCTGCCTGCGCGCTTCCGCCATCCATATTGTTTGCGCCATTCGCTCTGTTCGCATCATCACGCGAGGCGCGCCGGCGCGCTGCGTCGTAGTCCTTCAGGACGATCGCATTGATCGCGGGATTGACGGCTTCGGTGCGGGAAATCGCGATGTCGAGCAGCTCGCGCGCGCTTGCTTCGCGGCTTCGAATCAGTTCGGCGAGGCCGATGGCGTCATGAGCGAGATAGTCTGATTGCACGACGGAGGGGCCCTCACGATGGAGTATTGGATTTGCCGGTTGCCTATGCGCATGATGAACGGCTCTGCCGGACGTTCCGTCGTGCCCGGTTCGTCGATACGCATGGAAGAAGACGACGCGCCGATGGCGCGTCGTCTTTGAGAGAGTAACTCAGTACCGGCGCCCGTTGCAGACGCCGATTAAAGTCGCGAGCTGCCGGCGCGGGCGCCGGGTACAGCCGCGGGTTGCAGGTGCGAGTTACGGCTGCGAACTGTGATCGCGAACTACGGCTGTGAATTACAACCGTGAATTGCAGCCGTGAATTGCAGCCGCGAGTTACAACCGCGAGTTACAACCGCTCACCCAGAAAGGTCAGCGTGCGACCATGCGCGAGCGCCGCCGCGGGCTGGTTATAAGACGCGCGGTCCGAGCAGTTGAAGCCGTGATCGGCGTTCGGATAGATGTTGAATTCCGCAACGGCGTGACCGGCGAAACGCTCCTGAATCTGGCCGACAGCCGACAGCGGAATATGCGCGTCGAGTTCGCCGTAATGGAATTGCATCGGCACCTTGATCTTCGCGGCCTGATCGAGCTTGTTCTGGATGCCGCCGCCGTAATAAGCGACCGCGCCGTCGAGCGTGCCTTGCGCGGCTGCCAGATACGCGAGTTGGCCGCCGAAACAGAAGCCGATCGCCGCAACCTTGCCGGTCACTTCCGGCATGGCGCGCAGCGCAGCGGCTGCTGCGCCGATATCGGCTACCGCCTGATCGACATTGGTCTTTTGCATCAACTCGATGCCTTTCTCACGATCCGCACCGTCATACGTCAATTCGACGCGCGGCTGCACGCGCCAGAACACGTCCGGTGCAAGTGCGACGTAGCCGTCTTGCGCATACTGATCCGCGATCGAACGGATATGGCTGTTCACGCCGAAGATTTCCTGAATGATGATGACGGCCGGTCCCTTGCCGCCTTTGGGCAGCGCCAGATAGCCGCCGAAGCTGTCGTTGCCGGCAGGAATGTCAATCCAGCGGGAAGTCGTGCTCATGTTGCTCTCCATTTACCCGCGCGTCGTTGAAGCGCGGAGTCGGTCTGAATGAATGCCAGAGGCCTGAATACCTGAAGCGGCCGATCAGTTTGCCATCAAAAGAAACGGCTTGCAGTGAGGCCGCGCGCGACCTGACAACGCTCGTCATGCGGCGGCCATCTCGTAAGACGATTGAAACATTCTCGATAATTCATTTCTCCGTCGTGACGTGGCTCGGTACAGTCGGGCGTATCTGCTTGCCCGTGTCGCGAGCGCGTTGTTGGGACAGGAAACGAACATGAACGAAGACAATTTTGTGACGCCGTTTGCGGCGCGTTTCGAATTGCGTGTGCCGGTCGTGCAGGCGCCGATGGCCGGCGGCGCGACGACGCCCGCGCTGGTCGCCGCGGTATCGAATGCAGGCGGTCTTGGCTTTCTGGCGGCGGCGGCGTTGTCGCCCGAGAAGATTGCGAGCGAGGTCGCGGCGATTCGCGCGCTGACGGATCGTCCGTTTGGCGTGAATCTGTTCGTGCTGGAGCCAGCTGCGCCGGATGATGCCACCGTGCGCCACGCGCTCGAAGCAATCGATCCGCTGCGCGCGGACCTCGGTTTGCCGCCGGGCCAGCCGCTCGAACGTTACGCGCCGGATTTCCGCGCGCAACTGGACACGCTGATCGAATTGCGCGTGCCGGTGGCGAGCTTCACGTTCGGGCTGCTTTCCGCTGAGGACGTCGCTCGTCTGCATGCAAGCGGTCTATATGTAATAGGCACCGCGACGCATGTTGCCGAGGGTGTCGCGTGGCGCGACGCGGGCGCCGATGCAATCGCGGCGCAAGGCGCGGAGGCCGGCGCGCATCGCGGTACCTTCATCGGCGCATTCGAGGAGGCGCTGGTCGGCACCATGGCGCTCGTGCCGCAACTCGTCGACGCGACCGGTTTGCCGGTGCTGGCCGCCGGCGGCATCATGGACGGACGCGGCATCGTCGCCGCGCTCGCGCTCGGCGCGCAAGCCGCGGTGATGGGCACCGCCTTCCTCACCTGTCTGGAGAGTGCGATACCGCAGGCATGGAAAACCCGCGTACGTTCGATGTCCGACACGTCGACTTCCGTGACGCGCGCGATCACCGGCCGCCATGCGCGCGGCATACGCAATCCGTTGATGCAGCGTTTGAGCGAGTCGGCGGATAAGATCGTGCCGTATCCGGTGCAAAACGCCTTGACGCAGGAACTACGGCAAACCGCGAGCCGCGCGGGTAACGGCGACTATCTGTCGCTCTGGTCCGGCCAGGGCGCGCCGCTTGGCCGTAAGCGCCGGGAAGGCCTCGGTGCCGCTGAACTGGTTGGGCAACTCGAGCAGGAATGGCAGGCGGCAGCAGCACGGATTGCCGCGCTCGAGCGTTGATTCAGCATGACCCAGGCGCGCCTCGCAGCGATCTGCGAGGCGCCTTGTTTTTTAACGCAATGCCTATTCGAACCATTAACGGTTTAACACGCTAAAAGCTTTAGGCTTTGTTGTCAGAGCAAACGCTTACCTGGCGGAAACCCGCATGGGTTGGTGCTTTCCAGCCTGTCTGCCCGGCCGTAACCGGTCCTTGTTGGATAAACGCTATTAGTGTTCATCCCACTTCCTCAAAAAAGTCCCACAATTTAATTTGATGGCCTACACTTGCGCGCAAGTACGGGTTGCCGCCTGCCACAAACAGGTTGGTGAACGTGCTGGCCAAGTGCATGAACGATGCAACCGGCGTGGTCGTCCACGGGACTGAGCGACACGTGTAGGGAAGCGGGGGCACAGGGCGATTACGTTGTTTTTGGGACCGAAACTGGAGACTTACATGAACATCAAGATTCAAAAGCTGTTGCCGATCAGCGCTGCGGCCATGTTGTTTGCGTCGTTGGCAACGGGCGCGGTGGCGGACGAGGTCGTCAAGATCGGCCACGTTGCACCGTTGACCGGCGGTATCGCTCACCTGGGTAAAGACAACGAAAACGGCGCGCGTCTGGCTGTTGAAGAAATCAACGCCAAGGGCCTGACGATCGGTGGCCAGAAAATCACGCTGCAACTCGACGCACAAGACGACGCAGCTGACCCGCGTACGGCTACGCAAGTCGCGCAGAAGCTGGTTGACGATAAGGTCGTCGCAGTGGTCGGCCACTTGAACTCGGGCACCTCGATTCCGGCTTCGAAGATCTATAGCGATGCTGGCATCGTGCAGATCTCGCCGTCGGCAACGAACCCGGCCTACACGCAACAAGGTTTCAAGACGACGTACCGCGTCGTCGCGACCGATGCGCAACAGGGTCCGGCACTGGCTAACTACGCAGCCAAGGGCCTGAAAGTGAAGAGCGTCGCGATCGTCGACGACTCGACCGCTTACGGCCAGGGTCTCGCCAACGAATTCGAAAAGACCGCCAAGTCGCTGGGCCTGAACGTGATGTCGCATGACGCGACGAACGACAAGGCTGTCGACTTCCGCGCGATTCTGACGAAGATCAAGGGCGAAAACCCGGACGCGATCATGTACGGCGGTATGGACGCAACCGGCGGCCCGTTCGCCAAGCAAGCCAAGCAGCTCGGCCTGCGTGCGAAGGTGCTGGCAGGCGACGGCGTGTGTACCGACAAGCTGTCGGACCTGGCTGGCGACGCAACCGACAACATCGTCTGCTCGGAAGCCGGTATGGCGCTCGAGAAGATGGCTGGCGGCGCAGCGTTCCTCGCCAAGTATCAGAAGCGTTTCGGTCAGCCGATCCAGATCTACGCTCCGTTCACGTATGACGCTGTGTACATCATCGTCGACGCTATGAAGCGTGCGAACTCGACCGATCCGGCGAAGATCCTGGCAGCAATGCCGGCGACCGACTACAAGGGTGTGATCGGCGAAACCACGTTCGACTCGAAGGGCGACCTTCAACACGGCGTGATCTCGCTGTACAACTACAAGGCCGGCAAGAAGACGCTGCTCGACGTAGTGAAGATGTAAGAACCGCATGACGGAAGACAGCTTTGTTTGTCTTCCATCAGGTAGTTAAAAGGCACGCGCGCCGTATGGTTCGCGTGCCTTTTCTTTTGGGCATTTGCGTGAGAGGCTGACGGGCTTGAGAACGTCGTTTGGGAGAGTGCCGTGACCACTGTGATGCGTTCGATCGATAACGGCTGGCGTCGCTGGATTGCCGAGAATCTGCTGCTCGACGCATCGCCCGCTGCTCTGCACGGTGCGCTGGTCGGACACGGTTTCGACCCGGCCGAAGCGGCGCGCGAAATCGAGGCAGCGCTCGCGAGTCCTTACTTCGACGGGGCCACGCGTTTGCGCAATCGTTTGCGCAAACGTGAATGGATATTGTCGGTGTACGGCACGCTCAATCGCATGCGCGCGGGCAGCGATGTGATCGAACGGCGCGAGCGCTTATCGCGTGACGCGTTCTTTGAGCAGTACTACTTTCAGAACCGGCCGGTCATTATCACCGGCGCTTTCGATTTCTGGCCGGCGCGCACGCAATGGAGTTTCGACTACTTTCGCGAGCGGTGCGGCGATTGTGAAGTCGAAGTGCAGTTCGGCCGCGAGTCGGATGCGAATTACGAAATCAATCAGCCGAAGCTCAAGCGCATGATGCGTTTTGCCGATTATGTCGATCTCGTCGAGCGCAGCGGCCCGACTAACGATTTCTACATGACCGCCAATAACACCTCGCACAATCGCGCGGCACTCGCGGCGTTATGGTCCGATGTGCCGGCTATCGGCGAATATCTCGATGCCGGATCGCCCGATACCGGTTTTTTCTGGATGGGACCGGCTGGAACGAAGACACCGTTTCACCATGATCTGACCAATAACTTCATGGCGCAGGTGATGGGCCGCAAACAGATCAAGCTGGTGCCGTTATCCGATACGCCGCATATGGCTAACTTTCTCCATTGCTATTCGCAGGTGGACGGCAGCGCGATCGACCACGAACGTTTCCCGTCGATGCGCAATGCGCATCTGCTGGAATGCACGCTTGAACCCGGCGAATTGCTGTTTCTGCCGATTGGCTGGTGGCATTACGTGGAAGGACTCGACGCGTCGGTGACGATGACGTTCACTAATTTTCTGCAGCGTAACGACTTCTCGAGTAATTACGTTACGTATCACGAACTGTGATGTGCCGCTGAATCTGCCCGCGTCCTGGACGGGGTTTGAATGTTTTTGTTGCAGTTGCTCTCGTGTGCAGCTTCCGTGTCCCCGTAGCAGTCGCTCCGGATTGCGAATCTCTTACTCCCGCCATTGCCGCGATAAAAAAACGGCGAACCGGTTGACCCGGTTCGCCGCCCCCCTTTGACGCCTGTTTTTTGTCGCGCCGTTATTTGCTGTCGTTGTTCGTATTCGTTACTTCTTCGTCGTCAGACCGCCCAGACCGCCAAGCAAGCCGCCGCCGGTCGTGCCGCCGGTAGTCCCCGCCGTACCGGTCAATGCGCCGGTGACGGTATTCAGCAGACCGGTGATCGGTGCAAGCGGGCTGGTGGTCCCGCCGCCGCCGCTGCTCGAACCCGCCGCCGACCCGAGGGCGCCTGTCAGCGACGACACCGCGGCCGTCACAGGCGCCAGCGGATTGCTGGTGCTGCTGCCGCCGGTCGCGCCGCTCAATGCGCCGGTGACCGAGGTCACAATGCCCGTCAGCGGTGCCAGCGGACTGGACGTGCTGCCAGAGCTTCCACCGAGGCTGCCGAGGCTACCGGTCACGGTGCTGAGGACGTTGGTCAGCGGCGCCAGCGGGCTGGCCGTTCCGCCGGAGGTGCCACCGAGGCTACCGGTCACAGTGCTGAGGATGTTGGTCAACGGTGCCAGCGGACTGCTCGAACCGCTGCCGCCGGTCAGACCGCCGCTCAAGGTGCCTGGTAGCGCGGTGAGAATGCTGGTCAACGGTGCCAGCGGATTCGTGGTGCTGCCGCTGCCGCCCGGATTCAGGATGCCGGTGATGCCGCCAAGCGGGTTGCCACTGCTCGAACCACCCGCGGTCAGCAGGCCACCGGCCGAAGTAACGGTGTCGCCGAGCTTGGTCACGACATTGCCGAGATTCTGGCCGATCGGATTGTTGGTCGCGCTGCTCACCTGGGTACCCGCGCTGTCGAGGCCGTGACCGATGGTCGACAGCAATCCGTTCAGCGGTGAACCGAGACCGGTCGTATCGCCGACGGTTTGAGTCGTTTGTGCGAGCACGGTGGTGATCGGCGTGATCGCGGTGCTGACGGTTTGCGTGACTTGCTGGATCGGGCCGGTTGTCAGTTGTGAGGTCAGTTGCGTGCCGATGCCGCTGACCGTATTGCCGACTGTCGAGACCACGCTGCCGAGCGGCGTGGTCAGCGGACTGAGCGGCGCGGTGGGACCACTGCCGAGACTCGTCACGAGCTGACCGGCGCTGTTGACGGCCTGGCCTGCGTCGTAAACCAAACCGCCGCTGCTCGCCAGCGTCGTGCCAAGCGGGTCCTTGGAATTGCCGAGCTGGCCGAGGCCGTTCACCGCGCCTGTGCCGACTGCGGTGACACCGGCACCTAGATTCGACACGACGTTGCCGAGCGCGGTGGTGGTGGCCGGATTCGCGCCGGGAATCGGCGTGAGGCCGATCTGGCTGCCGATCGCGGAGACGGTTTGGCCGGTCGCGGTGACCACATTGCCGGTGTTCTGGACGACGACGCCGATCGGATTGGCGCTGGTTGGCGTCGGTGTGGGTGTGGGTGTCGGCGTTGGAGTGGGCGTCGGCGTCGGCGTCGGAGTTGGAGTTGGAGTGGGCGTCGGAGTTGGTGTCGGCGTCGGCGTCGGCGTTGGCGTTGGCGTTGGCGTCGGTGTCGGTGTAGGAGTCGGCGTTCCGCCGCCCGAACCAGAACCCGAGCCAGAACCCGAACCACTTCCGGTGCCCGGCTTGACCAACGTGCTTCCACATCCCGTCAGTAAGATCATCGACGACACGCACATGGCGATCGCCGATAGTTTGAAATTGCGATTCATGGTCTGCTCCCCCGTAATTTGGACATTGCTGGGGGAGCTAACTGCAAGGCCTATGCCATTTATATTCGCAGTACCGAGGAGTCGAATAAACTCATATGAATCAACATGTTGGGGGCGAACTCATAAAAGAGTGAGCGTCCTGACGCAGCCGATGTGGCGGGGAACACATCAGCGTGCAGGCTTCGCGTAACGTAACGTAAGCTTGGGGTTTTTCATATTGCGTAACGTGCGGCGATGCAGCGGCAGCGCGCGTCTACGTCAAATCTTCAAACGCCGCAGTACCTTCGGGCCTGCGATCGCGATTAGCGCCGCACACACGGCCACCACGGACAAGCCGATCGGCAAACTGGTCACCTGCGTCACCGCGCCGATGATCACCGGCCCGAGCAGCAGCCCGAAGTACGCCAGCCCGGCCACATGCGCGAGTCCTTCGGCTGCGTGAATGCCTTTGACGCTCGCCGCTGCCGCGAACAGCACGGGCATCATGTTCGCCAGCCCGAGACCCATCAGCGTGAAGCCGATGAGGGCGGCGACCGGGTTCGGCAGCAGCAGCGCGCCGACCATCCCCGCGCAGGCGAGCGACGCGCTCGCCATCACCAGTTGCGGGGCGCCGAAGCGGGCTCGCACGGCGTCGCCGGCGAAACGCGCCGCTGCCATGCCGCCTGAAAACGCTGCGTAGGCCGCGCTCGCGAGGGCTGGCGTGGACAACACGACGTCGCGCATATAGACCGTGGCCCAGTCGTACATCGCGCCTTCGGCGATCAGGGCGACCAGCGCCATCACGCCGAGCGCCCACAGGGCCGGCGAGCGCCAGCGATTGGCGCGTGGCGTGGCGGCGTCGGGATGGTCGGCGTGCGGCACGTGCGGCAGCACCGAAGGACAGGCCGCGAGCAGCACCGCCGCGCTGACCGCCGCGGCTAGCGCGAGATGCACAGCCGGCGCCATGCCGCGCGACAGCAAGGCGCCGCCCACCGCCGCGCCGAACATGCCGCCGACGCTGAACATGCCGTGCAGCGACGACATGATCGGCCGGCCGAGCGCTTTTTCGACAGCGCTGGCTTCCGCGTTCATCGCGACGTCGAGCGTGGCCATGCCGGCGCCGAAGAAGGCCAGCACGATCAGCAACATCCAGTAAGCCGGCACGATCAGGATGAGCGTCGCACACGCCGTCATCACCAGGCCGCCCGTCAGGCAGGCGCGGCGCGTGCCGACCCGCGCGATCCACGAAGCCGTGGTCGCCATTGCACCGATCGAGCCGCCGGCCACCGCCAGCAGCGCGAACGAGAGCATTGCCGCGTTCAGATGGAAACGGTCGCGCACGGTCGGCACATGCACCCCCCACGACGCGTACATCATGCCGGCGATGAAGAACACCGCCATCGTGGCGATTCGCGCGCGCTGCCGGGCGCTGTCGGAGAGATCGCGATGAGCTGCGGGGAGGGTGGCGAATTCGGGGGAGCGGTCGGACACAGAAATCTCGTGAAAGGGAACGCGCAAGAAAGCGCGTTGAAAGCGAATTTCCGATTCTAACGAAGCGCACTGTCTTATGCTTGGAGCGGGTCGATCCAACACTTGAGGAACGCGCACTTGAACATTCCCGCTCACGCCCCGCTGCATCTGCTGCATACAGCCGCTATTGGTACGCTCGCTACCCACGCGCGTCAGCCGGAAGGCTTTCCTTATCCGTCGGTGCTGCCGTTTGCACCGGACCTGCAGCATCGTCCGACGATCCTCGTGAGCCGGCTCGCCGAGCATACGCATAACCTGCTCGCCGATCCGCGCGCCGGCTTTCTGGTCGTCGATGCACCCGACGGCGACGTGCTGAGCGGCCAGCGTGTCACCTTGCTCGGCAGGTTCGAACCGGTCGACGCCTCTCCCGAAGTCGTGCAGCGCTATCTCCGCTATCACGCGGACGCGGAACGATATCTTGCCCTCGGCGACTTCACGTTCTGGGCAATGAGGCTCGAACGATTGCGCTATATCGGCGGCTTCGGCGCGATGGGCTGGCTGGATGGCGCCGAACTCGATCCACTGCCGCCCCTCGGCTTCGATGAAGAAGACGCGCTGATCAGACATTTCGCCGGTCACCCCTCGGTTGCCGGCGGACTTCAATTGCTCGGCGTCGATCGATATGGCGCCGATCTGAAGCGGGATGGTGTGCGTACCCGTTTTGTCTTTGACGACGCAAAACTCAATACTGAAACCTTGCATGCGGCGCTCGAGGATTGCATCCAGCGCCATACTGATTAAGTCCTGATTGCTGTTTCGGGAAAACACTTATGCCGCTATAACAGTACGGAGCGTGCATCCCAATATGTTCCGACATTTCATGTCGAAGCTTTCATGGCATGAAATGTTGGTGCAGATTTCTTATCTTAAATTTCATGGATTGATAGTTAATCTGATAATTACTGATGTGTAGCCATACTTTTCAGCAAAGTTCGAAAAATTATCTATTTGAAAGGGGCTGCGTAACATCCTGGTCGAGTGAAATTTTTTGAAACGAATTTAGATTAATTTTACGGCGCCGCTTTTGTAGTCTTTCTATTTTGTGTTAATCTCGCCATCAAATTCCGAGGCATGTACACCTTCAAAGGGCAAGCTGGCTTAAGACTGGCAGTCATTTATCCGAAACACAAGGGAACCTATGTCGTCCTACAAAGAACTACTCGCTCAGCGCGAGAAGCTTGAAAAGCAGATCGAAGAAGCAAAGTCGCGCGAATACGCAGAAGTGTTGAATGAGATCAAGCAGAAAATGACCGATTACGGCATTTCGCTGACTGAGCTTGGTGGTGGCCGTGGTGCCAAGGCGGCTAAAGCCGGCCGCCCGCGCGCAGGCGTTGCACCGAAATATCGTGACCCGGATAGCGGTAGCACGTGGTCGGGCCGTGGCAAGCCGCCGCGCTGGATCGCAGGTCTGGATCGCGAGAAGTTTCTGATCCAGAAGTAATACGAATAGGCCAATCAGCGGCGCTTATCGCGTCTGCTGTTGCGAGAAAGAACCGCGTACCGTCAAGGGCGCGGTTTTTTTATTGCCTCCAAAAATTGGCCGAGGCTCTTTGTCGCACGTGCTCCATAAAACTGGAACGCGAATGCTTTTCGTTTAGATAAGCAACTGATTTAAAAGGATTTTTTGTGGTCTATTCAGCGCGTATCGAGATGTCCCGGGTAGAATGCAGGCATTGAACTTTTTGCTTCGTTTCAGATATGCCTTCCACCGTCACCGTCCAGTCCGCTGAGAAACATCGCGTTGCGCGCAAAAGTACCTTTGTCAGTATTGCGCTCAATACGGTGCTGATGGCGCTGCAAATCGTCATCGGGGTGTTTGCTCATTCGCAGGCGTTGGTTGCCGACGGTATCCATTCTCTAGCCGATCTGATTTCCGATTTTGTCGTGCTAATCGCGAATCGGCACAGTGGCGCCAAGCCCGACGCGGATCACAATTACGGACACAGCCGCTATGAAACGGTTGCGTCATTGTTTCTGGGTGCGCTGCTGATTGTGGTCGGCGTGGGTATGTTGTGGCGCGCCGGCACGCGTCTCGCCGATCTGCAAAGCATCCCCGCCGTGCATATGAGCGCGCTCGCGGTCGCGGTGCTGGTGCTGATTTCCAAAGAGAGCCTGTTTCGCTACATGCTGCGCGAAGCGCAACGCGTGCGTTCAGCGATGCTGATTGCGAACGCATGGCACGCGCGCTCGGACGCCGCTTCGTCGTTGGTGGTTGCGATCGGCATTGTCGGTAGTCTCGCAGGCGTGCGCCTGCTCGATCCGATCGCCGCGGCGATTGTCGGCTTCATGGTCGCGCGCATGGGCTGGATGTTTGGCTGGGACGCGTTGCAGGATCTTTCCGACCGCGCGCTCGACCAGGCCGCCTCCGCCGACATGCGCGCGCTGTTGCTCGCGACGCCCGGCGTACGCGACGTGCACGAAATGCGCACCCGCAAGATGGGCGACTTCGCTCTCGTCGATGCGCACATTCTGGTCGACCCGCTGATTTCGGTATCGGAGGGACACTACATCGCCGAATCGGCGCGCTTGCGCATCCTGACCGACAACCGTGTGCTCGACGCGCTGATCCATGTGGACCCGGAGAACGACGCGGTTGCGCGTCCGCCCGTCAATCTGCCAAACCGGGATCGGGTAGTCGCCGAGGTCAATGCCGCGCTCGCCGCAGGTGGCGTGAAGGCCGCAGCGGTCAATATTCACTACTTGAGCACGGGGCTCGACGTTGAAGTGGTTTTGCCGGCGGCGAGTTCGCCCACAGCCGGAAGCGATGCGCCATGTCTTGCCCGCGTCGATCTGGACGCGCTCAAGCGCAGCCTGGGTGCCCGCAAGCTGGACGTGCTGCAAGGGGTGGATGCACTACCGGCCGAAAGCGGCGTCTCGACCGGGACAGAGTCTGGAGGCGTCAGCGCCCGCGCCAAAGCTGCGGAACCGCACAGCGCCACCTGATCGCCGTTACTCGAGTCGAATCATCCGCCGTGCGCGAGTCGAATCAGCCGCTGTGCATGAGCCGAATCAGCCGCCGTGCACGGGCCGCCGTTTCAGATCGTGCCGGCTGCACGGATTTAAGGTTGAGGCGGTATAGCGTCACAACGAGGCGGTCTCATGCCCTTACGGCTCAGCCTCACAGCGGCAATTGCGTATCGAATTTGATTTCGCGCAGCACAACGCTCGTGCGCACCTGTGCGACGGCGGGAATCTTGAAGATGCGTTCGTGCAGAAAGCTGTCGTACGCCTTGATGTCCGGCGCGACGATCTTGAGGATGTAGTCGGATTCGCCGGTCGTGCTGTAGCACTCGGTAACCTCAGGGCAGGTGGCGATTTCCCGCTCGAACTGTTCGACCCCGCCCTCGGTGTGGCGCGTGAGATGGATATGCGCGAGCGCGCAGACGTGCAGACCGAGCTTTTCGCGATCCAGTAATGCCGTGTAGCGCTGGATCACCCCCGATTGCTCCATATCCTTGATACGGCGCCAGCATGGGGTGCTCGACAGGCCGACCTGATCGGAAATCTCTTGCACGGATCGGCGTGCGTCGAGCTGCAGCAGGCGCAGGATTTTTTGAGAGAAGGTATCGAGTGTCAACTGCGCCTCCGTTGGCGTCGCCGTATCAACGCATAGTAGAGGGCGCGAAAACGAAACGCAACGGAAACCGGCTTCGGCGAGGGAGATTACCTAATTTGCCGGTTCCTCAGCGGCGTTTTGCCCTGAGTCGTCCCCATCTTTATTGGCCGCCGGCGTGGCGGCCTGAACAGCGCGCAGATCCTTGAGCATGTTGCAGAAAAGCGCGCCCTGTTCGATCGCGTCGTCCAGCGCGACATGCGTGTGCGGATGTTCGTCGAACCAGTGCTTCGGGAAGCGCGGCTTGATGTTCTTGCGGTACGGCAGGCCAGTCAGTGCGAAGGCCAGCGTTTTGATGTCGAGCGCCGACCACGAAAACGGGCAGCGGCCGACAAACCGCATCATGTACCAGAACATGTAGGTGAAGTCGAAGCCGGCCGGCATCGCCACGAACACAGGTTTGCCGGGCAACGCCTCGACCCATTCGACATAGGCCGTCAGCGCGGCCTGCGGATCCTGCAAATCCTTGCGGCAGGCTTCCCAAGCCTCCGGCTGCGTTTTCCACCATGCTTCCTGCACAGGATGCGGCTTGGCGCCCTCGAGCAAGTCGAGATTCGCCGAGAAGGTGGCGATCAGCCGTTTGTCTTCCGTGTATGCGGCGGAGGCGAAGCTGAGCATCGAGTGCGGACCTGGAATCGGGCCGTCTGCTTCGACATCGGTGCTCACATAGATTTCGCTGCTCATGCCTGGACTCCGTCGGCCACATACGGATTGGTGCGGCGCTCGGCGCCGAACGTGGAGGTGGGGCCGTGGCCCGGAACGAAGGTGACGTCGTCGCCGAGCGGCCAGAGTTTTTCGCGGATCGCGCGGATCAGGTCGGCGTGATTGCCGCGCGGAAAATCCGTGCGGCCGATCGAGCCGGCAAACAGCACGTCGCCCACCAGCGCGAGCCGATGCGCGGGGCTGAAGAACACCACGTGGCCGGGTGTGTGTCCAGGGCAGTGATAGACCTCGAGGGTTTCGTCGCCGAATTGAACGGTCTCGCCGTCCTGCAGCCAACGGTCCGGTTCGAACGCTTCGGCCGCGGGAAAGCCGAAGCGCGTGCTTTGATCCGGCAGCTTGTCGAGCCAGAAGCTTTCGTCGGGATGCGGGCCTTCGATCGGCACGCCGTAATGCGTGGCGAGCGTCTTCGCGCCGGCACAGTGATCGATGTGGCCATGCGTGAGGAATACTTTTTCAACCGTCACGTTCTGGCGCGCGATTTCACCCTGGATGACATCCAGGTCGCCGCCCGGATCGACGACGGCCGCGCGTCCGGTTGCCTCGCAAACGAGTAGCGAACTGTTCTGCTGGAACGGCGTGACGGGGATCAAGGTGACTTTCATGGATGACGGCGCCGCTGGAAAAACGTTGATTGTACCGGCGTCTCATCGATGCCCGTCGAGGGCGTCGAAGCCCCGCTGCAGCGGGCTTTCGGCTGCCTATTTTTGCAGCAAAAGTGAAAATTCATCAAGGATTTCAGTCGCTTGTCATCCCAAAATTTTCTTTTGGGTATAATGCGTTCCATGCACAAGGAATTGTGTATGCCACAAGGCGATGCGTCCCCATCAAAAATGGGCACGCGGATTGCCACTCAAGTATGGGCTGTCGCAGTTTGGGGCGGCCATCAGGTATCGATGCATTCGATGCACACGTCTTACCCAGCCAGGCGCCGCGCGCCTGCAACGGACTTAAATACCGTGACGCTGGGTGGGGCCTACGCCGCTGTTCCTGCGCGCTGAGTTCCGCGCGCAAGAACGTGTTTGCCACGTTCGATGGCGGCATGTGGGGTCTGGTCAGGCTGCCGGGGACAGGTTGCGCCAGACGTGAAAATTAACCGTGCGGTAGCGGCTGGGTAGCCGCGTGCGGGCTTTGACGTACTGCGCTTTTCTGCGCGGCGCGTTGTCGTCCATTACCGCCGGAGTCGCAGGCAACACGCTCAACTTTCGCGTGATGCGGCTCGACAATTTGATTGCACGTCTTATGAAAACTCGGTTATCCCGCAGTCTGGGGACTCTTTTTGCCTTTTTTGTGCTGGCCGGCTGCGCCACGCCTCCGGGCGCGAGCAGTACGTCCGACAGCGGCGCGCCGCTGAGCACGAAGAGCGCGCAGGCAGGCTCGTTCGGCCCGCAATCCTTCGGTAGCGCGCCGGCCTCCGACGCAGCCGCCAAGGGCTCGTCGCTGGCCGATGCCAAGCCGCTGTCGGATGATGGTCCCAGCATTTCGGACTTTCATCAGACCGGCCGCGCTTCGTGGTACGGCCGTGGCTTCCATGGCCGCCGCACCGCCAACGGCGAACGTTTCGACATGCACGCGCTGACCGCGGCACACCGTACGTTGCCGCTCGGCTCGTATGTGCGCGTGACCAATCCGGCCACGTCGCGCTCGGTCGTCGTACGCATCAACGATCGTGGTCCGTATGCACGCGGCCGTATCATCGACTTGTCGATGGCCGCCGCCGCCGCGCTCGACATGCGCCATGCCGGTACGGCGCGCGTACAGATCGAAGGTTTGACGCAGCAGGAAGCTCGGGCTGCGCGTAATGAAATGCTGGCGTCGAACGCAGACAAGTGATGTAGCAGCGGCCGCGGGCGCGCCTTTGACGCGCTCGTGACGCCGGGCAACATGGCGCTAACTCGCGCCGTTGTTCGCCAAAAGACAAAGGGCCGCTTTGCGCGGCCCTTTTCTTTTACTCATCAACCGTGGCTGCGCGCAGCCGCTCATTCCTTTCGGTCCGGACCCGTGCTGCGAGCCTGATCCGCTGACGGACATTTCTTCCCGTCCGCGTTATTCCCCGTCTTTCTTCAGCGCCAAAGCGCGCGTGTAGAGCGCGTTGCGCGATGCGCCCGTGAGGGTCGCCGCGACTTTTGCCGCGCTGCTTACCGTCAACTCTTCCAGCAGGATACCCAGCAACGCGTCGTGATCGTGTTCGCCTGCGGCTTCCGGCTGCGCGCCTTCCACCACCAGGACGAACTCACCGCGTTGCCGGTTTGGATCGGCGGCGAGCCACGTTGGCCCTTCGGCCAGGGTGCCGCGGTGCAGCGCTTCATGTAACTTCGTCAATTCCCGTGCGATCAGAAGCTTGCGCTCGCCGCCGAATGCGTCGGCCAGCGCCTGCACGGTTTCGACGATCCGGTGCGGCGCTTCGTAGAACACCATCGCGTGCGGATGGCTCGCGAGCGGTTGCAATGCCGCCGCGCGCGCTTTTGCCTTCGGCGGCAGAAAGCCGAGGAACGAGAACGTTGCGACCCAGTCGCCGGCCGCGCTCAAGGCGGTGGCGAGCGCACTTGCGCCGGGCAGCGGGATGACAGGGAAACCGGCCTCGCGCACCGCGTCGACGAGTTTCGCGCCGGGGTCCGAGATGCCTGGCGTGCCTGCATCGGACACGTAGGCCACGCGTTCACCCGCTTGCAGGTGCTCGATCAGGCGCAGCGCCGCGGCCCGCTCGTTGTGCTGATGAACTGCGACGAGCGGTTTCGAGATGCCATAGCGCGCGAGCAATTGGCCCGTGTTGCGGGTGTCTTCGGCGGCGATGCGATCCACCAGTCCGAGCACATGCAACGCGCGCAGCGTGACGTCGGCGATGTTGCCGATCGGCGTGGCCACCACATACAGCGCGGCGGCAGGGTACTGCTGCCCTTGCGCGAGTTCGGAGAGAGGAGTCATGAGACAGAAGACGCAGACAGACAGAACGAGGCCGCCATTGTGCCACGCAGCGGCGCGTGAACCGGGCGGCGGGCAGGTGAGTGCGCGGGCCGGGGGCCACAACTTTTCGAGACCAACCGGGTCCAAACTCGTCGGCGCGGCTTTCGAGGCGCGTGCGATGGAGTTTTTGCAGCGGCAGCGCTTGCGTTTCGTCGCGCGCAATGTGTTGTGCCGCGGCGGTGAGATCGATCTGGTCATGCGCGACCGTGACGGCGCGCTCGTGTTCGTCGAAGTACGTGCGCGTGCGCAGCAGCATTACGGCGGCGCGGCAGCGAGCATCGGGTGGCAAAAGAAGCAGCGGATCGTGCGTGCCGCGCGGCATTATCTGGCAACCCGCAGCAGGCGTTCGCATGATGAGCCCGCGTGCCGTTTCGACGTGATTGCGTTCGAAGCAGGCCGGCTCGTGTGGCTGCGCGATGCGTTTCGCGCCGACGAAGTCTGACGCAGTGCGCGGAGAACACGCGTGAGTGCGATAAACTTGCGCTCGCGTGCGGGCCTCGTGGACGCCGCCGGCATCCAGGAAGCGGCGAGGAAGCGGCGAGGAAACGGCGAGGAAACGGCGAGAAACCCGCGCATTTCGCGACGGTTTTACGCATACGCACGCACTGCGTTGCCGGCAGGGTTCACCCGAGCGGTACGACTTCGCAATACGACTTCACAACACGGCCGCGTACTGCGGTCCATTCGCGGTAGAAAAAAGAGACTCGATGTCAGTCGAACGTATTCAACAACACTTCCGCGATAGCGCGGCAGTCAAACTCGAAGCCCTCGAAACACTGTCGATGCCGATCGCCGCCGCGATCGACACGATGTTCGCAGCGCTTGCCAACGGCAGCCGCATTCTTGCGTGCGGCAATGGCGGCTCGGCGGCCGACGCGCAACATTTCGCCGCTGAACTGATCGGCCGCTTCGAGCGTGAGCGCCCGGGCTTGCCGGCGATCGCGCTGTCCACTGATACATCGGTGCTCACCGCTATCGCCAACGACTACTCATTCGAGCAGATTTTTTCGAAGCAGGTGTGGGCCCTTGGCCAACCGGGCGATGTGTTGCTGGCCGTCACCACGTCCGGCAATTCCGCCAACGTGCTGGCCGCGATCGAGGCCGCGCACGAGCGCGAGATGATCGTGGTCGCGCTGACCGGCAAGGGCGGCGGCCGTATGCAGGAAGTGCTAAGCGATACCGATATCCACATTTGTGTGCCGTCCGATCGCACCGCGCGTATTCAGGAAGTGCATTTGCTGACCATCCATTGTCTGTGCGACGGCATTGATGCCATGTTGCTGGGCGAAGACTGATTCCGAAGGAGAGCTAGTTGATGAGCGTATTCCGCGTCAAGAAGACATTGGTGAGAACCGTGCTGGTGATCGGGTTCGCGGCGGGACTGTCCGCGACATTGCAGGGTTGCTTTCTGGCCGTTGCCGGCGCGGCGGGCGGCGGCGCGCTGGTGGCGACCGACCGGCGCACGCTCGGCGCGCAGACCGAGGATCGCGAGATGCAGGTGAAGGCGCTGGCGCAGATCAGCCAGAACTTGCCCGACAACGCGCACGTCAACGTGACGGTGTTCAACCGCCGCGTACTGCTGACCGGCGAAGTGGCAGGCGACGTCTCGAAGCAACGCGCGGAAACCATCGTGCGCGGTTTGAACAACGTCAACACGATCGTCAACGAACTGGCGATCATGCCGGCGAGCTCGTTCTCGTCGCGCACCAATGATACGTACCTGGAAACGCGCGTGAAGACCGCGCTGATCGCCGAGAAGAACATCTCGGCGAACAACTTCAAGGTCGTGGCCGAGCGTGGCTCGGTGTATCTGATGGGCCTGGTCACAATGGACGAAGGCAATCGCGGCGCCGACGTTGCAAGCCGCGTGCCGGGCGTGGTGCAGGTCGTGAAGGTGTTCCAGTACATCCAGCCGCAGGAAGCGGCGGCGGCTGCCGCTGCAGCGGCGACCGCACCGGTAGCGGCTTCGCAGCCGGACGCGAGCGCGCCGACTGTCGGTGCGATTCCCGATTCGTCGGTGAGTTCGCGTCCGCTCGATCAGCAATCACCGGCGCCGGTCAGCAATTCGAATGCGGTGCATCCGGGTAATCCGGCCGCGACGACACCATGAAGCGAGGCGTCGCGCTCGTTGCCGCGATGTTGACGGTTAGCGCGTTGGCAGGGGCTTTTGCATCTGCAGCGCGTGCGGCCGACGCGCCGCGTGGTCAGATCGTTGCTAACTCGAATGCCTGCATGGGATGTCATGCGGTGGACCGCAAACTGGTCGGCCCGTCGTTCCAGCAGATCGCAGCAAAGTACAAGGGCGATGCGCAAGCGCCGGCAAAATTGGCGCGCAAGGTGAAGGACGGCGGCTCCGGCGTATGGGGCATGATTCCGATGCCTGCGCATCAATCGATGAGCGATGCTGACATTCGCACGGTGGTGGATTGGGTGCTGGCTGGCGCACCGTCGAAGTGATGTTTGGCGACGCGTTTTGCCACCGGGTTGTACCGCCGCGGGGCCTTGGCAAAACGCAAAATGCCTGTGCTAGAATTGTTTGCACGTTGGGGGGGTAGCTCAGCTGGGAGAGCGTCGCGTTCGCAATGCGAAGGTCGGGAGTTCGATCCTCCTCTCCTCCACCACCAAATCCTTTAAAACCGGCCACTTAGGCCGGTTTTTGTTTTTATCCTTCCATGCTTATTTGGGTCAATTTTGGTGTCGGGCTGTCCCAAATTTGTCCCTTGCAGTCCATGTCTTCAGGCGACAAGTCTTGACTGCCCCGAGCAGACCAAAGACAATCCAGCACGTAGTTATCCTGCATCCATGAGCCTTGACCTAGATCGGGAGATCTAGGGCCCGCGCGGGCAAGCACCTTCCGCGTGTGGTTAACGGCATGCAAACCGGCTGATACGGACGGAGTCGGGGCGGCGCAAAAACAAAGCCCGCGCGCATGTCGAGGAATCGCCTGTGGGCCACTCGGCCCGCCATTTGGTACAACACTGAGGTGTCTGGGCCGGTGGTTGGTGCGCACGTTCGGTAGCTCATACGCTTTCACAGCGTGTGGGTCGCCGGAGCTTGCCCATGCCAACAGAGTTGCTTGTTGAATTGCTGACGCTCAGTCAGCTGTGTCCTCTCCTCCATCGCAAACCAGCCACGGTTTACGCCGATATCGCGGCGAAGCGGTTTGACCGTTTGCCGCCGCTTGTTCGATTGCCGGGGCAGCGGAAGCTCCTGTGGCGGAAGCAGGACGTTTTCGAATGGATCGAACAGCACGTCCAGCCTGCGGTGGCGGCTGTTGCCGATACGCGCAAACCCACGAGTGCAAAGACTCAACTGAACGGAATTGATCCACCTGAGCAACGCAGGCAAATCGGTCGCCCGACCAAGCGGCAACAACTCGAGCGTTTAGCCGCCGCGCGGGGTGCCAGGTGAGTTTCCCCTCAGACAAACTAGCCAGTTCGCAAAGGAATGGCGTTGGGACACCCATAAAGCGAGTCTCTCCCGTTCAGCCAAGTGGAAGCAATATATGCTTGCCGGCTGCCTGTGAAGGAGGAGTTCGCCCACGTGGCCGACGAGATATCTCGCAGCGGCACCGCGACCTCATAGAAGAGGCCCTCCGAATCGAGCAAGAAGAGGCCGGCGTTGCCTGCGCGACTGGCTATCTTGCCCGCACGCTCGCGCAGGCGACGCTTCCGCACTCAGATCCGAAATTGGCACCAGGCCAGATGTATAGCAGAGACACCGGCAAGCTCACGCTCACGGTCAGTCCTACCAGCAAGCGTCACGGCATACCTTACGGCTCGATCCCGAGGATGATCCTCGCCTGGATCTGCACAGAAGCCGTGCTCACCAAGGAGCGCACGCTTTCGCTAGGCCATAGTCAGTCGGATTTCCTTAAGAAGGTCGGGCTTCACAACAACGGGCGTGATATCCGTCGCTTTCGAGAGCAGAGCCTGCGATTGTTCAAAGCGGTGATCTCTATCGAGCATGCCGACGACTACGTAGACGCATCGAAGCGACTGATGATCTCCGACCAATCACATGTTTTCTGGCATCCGAAAGAGGCAGACCAGTGCGCCTTGTGGGAGAGCACCCTCGAGTTATCACAGCGCTTTTTCGACGAAATTCGGAGCGCACCGGTACCGATTAAGCTGGAGGTTTACTACTCTCTCAGCAAATCGCCTCTTGCGATGGATATTTACGCTTGGCTTACCTATCGCATGTACGTTCTGCGGGTCTCTGGACGAAGAGATGCACTCATCCCGTGGGCCAGCCTCAAGCATCAGTTTGGTGCCGGTTATGCCGATAAGCCTGACAGCAATCAGGGGCTCTACGACTTCAAGTCAAACTTTAGGAAGCGGTTGCGCGAGGTCCTTAACTTCTACAGGGAAGCAGAGGACCATGTCGAGGACACTGGGCCTCATCTTCGCCTTACTCCTTGCAAGCTGCATATTCCAGCACGCTGAGGAGGCGTGCATCCTTCCGACACCGGAGCGTTGCGAGCGTCCCGGTTTCTCGAAGCCGGAATCAAAGAGGTTCGCTCCATTGCATTTGTGGATAAGTGCACATGTCCACGTGTAATTGCTCAGACGACCTGTCAGCCTTGTTCCGCAAGGGATCCAGCGGGAGCAGCGCGAGTTGTCCACGTGCAATCGCTCAGATATGAACGTGTAATCGCTCAGACCTTTGCGTGTAATCGCTCAGTTTTCCGATACGTGCAATCACTCAGAATCCCTGTTGGGTAAGGAGTTTCGGACAGACGTTTCGTGCAGCAAGTAGTGTTTTCAAGTAGCTTTTCAGGTATTTCTTATACAGGTAGTTAGCAGTCTTTGATGTGGACAACGCTGTCACCTGGTTGTTGTCATCACTTCCGTCATTTTTCGCCTTGAGCGCGACCAAACAACCTCCGGTACGTGGCGCCATTCAATCGCCGCACGTGGTTTTAGCGCTCGTCGCGGCAAGCCACGCCGATCGCTAAGACCGGGATAAATCCCGCTCGTTGCGTGCTGCTTCGCAGACCGCAACAACCTGGATACCCGACCCCTGTGAGGGCCATTGCGACTGCAACGTGGTTCACACAGTTCCGAAAAATTTTGCAGAATGACGATACCGCTATGCGGCTGGCGATTTGCTTCCTCGGCTGGAATCCGGTGTGGAAAACTCGTTAGATCTAATGCTGTCGGCGCGAGATCAGTCGTCGGGCGTCCAACTCGTGATGGGAGAAATAGGCGCGCGCCTGTCGCGCAGTCAACCCCTGATAAAAGCACAGCTGGTCAACAACCGCCCAGCCGGATTGCCCGGCCTTGAAGGCCGGTCGGCGCTCTCCCACCGCCCTACGGGCGGCGGTGCCCGTGCGCCTCAATCCGGGCTCGTGGCACTCGCGATGCCGCATCGTCGATCAACGGCTTGGGCTTGCAGAGAGAGGGACCTATGGTCGGCAAACCTTATGGCTAAGGCAAGCCGCATCGCGGCGCGTCAGGCCGAAGGCAACGTTCGTGGGGAGCCGGTGGGCGGGTGTAGGACGCCGGCTACCAAGCCGGCGCTGTCCACGCCCTTGTGGTGTGGGCAGTGCTCCCGTCCACGGGCGGGCGCGGAACGACCACTGCCGCGCGAATCGACGGTTCGACTGGTCAAGCTAGCACAGTGCCGAGATGTCGTTTTTTGGGCGAGCCGCGACCAAATAACCTCGGCATACTTGCGAGAACGCAGAGTGGTAGGCTGCTGTCAAATGTTCCACGGAAGAATTCGAAATTTCCCCAAACGCCCGTCGCAAAAGGCTTTTCGGCGGCCACGGGCAAGCATGTTCCACGCAGACATACAGCGCTTGGCCCTATCAACGAAGTCGCCCTGACATAATAACGCTTATGTCAGATTTGGCCGGCTGATCGTCATAGAAATGACGTTGTACGTAATAATGAGTTGGACTACTGGGACGAATTGCGAGGGTTGCCATGTACCAAGCGGTCAGGCTCAGGCCCTCCAGATATTCCCATTGCAGCGGGTTTTGCAGCATCTTGGCGAGTCGTTCCAACGGTTCGTGGCGCAACGCGCGCGTGAGGTTTTCCAGCTCTTCGGCCAGCTTTTCCCGATCCAGTTCAGCGAATCTGCTGGCGCGCAGCTTCGCTGCGTGATATTCGGCTCACAGCGCAAAGTCGGTGTTGTAGTCAGTCACTAGTCCGCGTCCTCCCGGTCAAAATCGGCAACGCGCAGGACCGGTTTGCTGATGGCTTCGCGCATCCTCTCAAGGATGGCCAACGCCGTGCTGTCGTCATCGCCCATGTCCAAGTCCCAATGAACGATCGCTGGTTTTTCCGTGTAGCCCCACGGTACACCATCGCGGTAGTGGACCTCGTGGATTGCGCGCCAAGATTCCTCTCCGCCCGTGAATTGCATCACACGATAGTTCCAGTGCGACGCGGGCTGCGCATCTAAATTCATCTCACGAATCGTTACTGGCCGCACTGGTTTGCGGATGATGCCTTTAAGCGCTGTTACGTCCTTCGTTTTGATGCTCATGTGCGAGGTTAAACGCTCCCGTGTCGGGCTTGTAGTTTAGCGGAACCGTGTTTTGGTGCGCGGACAGTCGCCCTTGTCGCCAAAATAGCCCGTGGTGCCGCTGGCGATGATCGGTCAAGGTTCCCCGGGCGAGAGATCGCCTGAAAGACTCGAAGGGGCCAAATCTTGCCGCGTTTGAGCCCGCCGGTTGAGGTTATTTGGTCGCGCATGTATCGCGCAGGTCGCAAATTCATGCTTTCGAGGTTCCGGTGTCTCGGCGTATCCTTGTGGTACGAATACAGCTAGGAGCACAACATGCTTGATTCGAGACTCGGCAGGTACCTCACCAGCAAGGAATTTTTCGATTGTGCAGCCGAGGTCGTTGAGGATGCCGTGTGCGAACTGGAAAGGCGGGGATTTGCGCCGACATAGGACCGATCGGAGCAGGACAAGGAGGACGCGTCATGCCAGCCGACAAACTAGGCCGCTATATGACCAGCCCTGAATTTTTGAAGCGAGCCAACGTAGCTGTCGTGGAGGCAGCGCGACAGCTCGAGGCGAAGGGTATCAAGCCAGTCTACCTCGACCGGAAGACTGGCCGGATTGTCGGCGGTGAGGACGACCAAGGTCGCGAAAAGGGCTCTTGCGAGGGTCAGACGGTTCCCGATATATTGAAAAATAACGGACCGAGGCAAAGAGGGTACGAGAATGAGCGATAACGGAGCCGCGCTTGGCAGAGCTTTTGCTGCCGAGCGGAATGCGGCAGACTGGAAGGTGTATGCGAAAAATCTTGAGCAACAGCTGTTGGCGGCAGAAGCGAACCTCGCGGGCAACAAGGCGCTGAAGGACGCGGCCCTGCGAGAACTTGCAAAAGTTGCTCCATCGAATTACCTGATGGTGCAACAGAATCGCCAGCGGATCTATGACAAGGATTTCGACGCTATCGTAGCGTCAGGCCGTCGCGTTGCGTAACCCACTTCACGGAGAAAAACCCGTCGAGTAGACGGGCGTCCACTACATTCGTTCGCGAGAGATGCGACCGGCGTCTTTGGGGCTAGGACGATGACGCGCGACGAACTGCACAATCCCTCGTGCCGGTTCACAAGGACGCGACAAGCCGTTATGCGCGCCTGCGCGAGATACCGAACCCGTACCACAGCGAGTCTGCTGCAGACTCGATCGGCTCGACCTGTCTGGCAATCTTGGGCGAAGCCCTATGCTATTTCGTAGGCGATTGGGTGACATGGCTGTCGTTCCGTATCAAGCCGGATTGTCAGTTGCGTTTCGGCGGTGTCCACTATCGCGAGATCACGGACGCTGAACTCGAAGAGGGCAACAATGACCGGTAACGTCGACCCAGCGACCACGCAGGCGATATGCGCCTTCCTGGCACGTCTGGAAGGTCGGTTTGTGGTTGCGCACGCGATACTGTACGGAAGCCGGGCTAGAGGCTACCACCGGCCGGACAGTGACGCAGACCTTGCGCTAGTCCTAGCGGGCCACGGCGGCGACGCGATGGCTGCAACGCTGGCGATGGCCGATGAGGCGTTTGATGTGCTGCTCGATACCGGCATCCGCATCAGTCCGCTCGTATTGTGGGAACGCGAGTGGCAGCGTCCCGAAACCTATTCGAACCCGGCTTTGCTCGCGAACATTGTCCGCGATGGTGTGCCATTCGACCGCCTGCTGTCGGGCCGCAGATGACCGGCTGGCGCAGATTTCAACGGCGCGACATCCCATAACGGTTCACCGAAAAGAACATATAGCCCGTCGTTACGACGGGCTTCTTACACGCTTTCGCGACGGATCCGGTTAGCGTCAGTGGGGTCCGCTGGAGCGCTGCCGCCGCCAAGCATCGCAGGCGCTTGACTACGGGCAGTGTTGGCCCCTTGATTGAGGCCTGCGCCGAAATTCTGATTAGCTTTGTCGGTCAGATCCTGCCCTACGCGTCCGGCCATCTGGCCGCCGATCCAAGCAAACACCTGATCGGGGATCACGTGGATAAGCGAGAAAGCACCGTTCACGAGCGACAGGCACATGCTCACATAGAGCACGATGAACCCGACTATGCTGACCAGCCCGGTGGTCGAATCGTACTGCGCGTTCTGTAGGGCAACACTGAACATTGAATTGAGCAACGTTCCGAGCGCGACGACACCGGCCCCGCCAAATACGAAACCCAACATCATGAACACCGGCCGAAACATCACATTGAGCAGGAAGATATAGCCGTGCGTTGTGCGCTGGCCCATGCCTTCGCCGTCACCGTCAAGGTGCGCAAACCCCCATAACGGCGATGCCACAAGGCTTTCGCACACAACGGCAAACCAGCCAACCACGCCTCCGAACCAAACCATGAACGGTAGCATCGGTATGTAGATCGACAGCATTGCGCCGAAGAAAAACAGCGTAATAACCAGCATGACGATGAAGGGGCCGAGTGCCTTCATCACGCCGCTGCCCATGCCACCAACCAGTCCTGAGATCCCGCCCGTGACGACCTCTGCCGCCTTGCCAATCAGGGTGTCTTTCGCGCCTAACGCGGCCTCGACACCAGCGTATCCAGCGAGTGCTACCCACCCCGCATCAAGGATGCGATCACCAAGGTTTTTCATGCCGATCAGCGGATTGGTGGCGGCGCCCGGCCCTTGTCCCGAATTCCAGCTAACGACCCACTTCACCAGTCCCTGCCCGTTGAAGATCTTCCCGATGATGGTCTTCGGATCAGCGCCGGTTATACCCGTCGAAAGGTTGTCCAATGCACCCTGCGTTGTAGCAACCGATGCGTCCTGTTGAAGCTGTTGGCTATATACAGTGCTCACCTTACGGTATAGCTGCGGATACGGGATGTTGTCGGCACCAGTGCCGGGCACTGCCGCAGCCGTCGCGTTCGCCAGGTTGCTGACCTGCGAATTCGCTTGCGCGAAGGTCTGATACCAAGCGCCCATCATGATCCAGCCGTCGCGTTGCAGGTTCGACTGGATGACACTCGCTAGTCCATTGATCGCGCTTGATGAGTTCGAGATCGCCTGTGTAATCGAGGACTGGTATTGCAATGCCGCCTGGTTGATGGTGTTCTCGGGATCGGCCGCCTGCGATTGCCTGTTCACCGAAGACACGTAAGCCTGCGCTGCGGCTAACAAAGTGGACTGCATCGCGGTCAGCGCGTTTTGATGTGCGCTGAGCATTTGCGAGTAAGCCGCGTTCGGATCGGCCGAATAGACGACCATGCCATCGTATTCCGGCATCGACGGCGGCGATGCAAGGTTGATTTCGGCGCCGCCGCACGAAAGGCCGCGCTGATTCATCAGGACGATCTTGGTGCTTGTCGCGATTGGGTTGAACTTCTCGGCCGGATCTACGGACACACCGCTATCGTTCGGCATGTTGTCGATCGCCGTGTTGGCCGACTGAGCACACAGGTTCGCTTCGAACAGGGCTTTTGCAAGCATCGTAGCCTGCGGCGCAGCCGGCGTCGCGATCATCGAGCCACCCGTGTTGAGCACGTTCACGGCGGCGTCCAGCGTGAGATTGGCGATGCCGACGCCGAGCATAGTTCCCCACAGCATCACCATCTGCACACCGCTGAAGCCACCGAACACCGGTACGAGAGACGAGAACCCGACGCTGGTGCGGATGATGAACCACGGCGATGACTTTTTCTGCCCCATGAATTCGCCGTCCTGCCCGGTCGCGATAAGCGCAGCGCTAAAGTGATACATCGCCCAAATCACGCCCACCGCGAGCACGCACGAGTTCAGCACGAGAAACATTTGTGCGACCATGCCGCCCGCTCCGCTGCCGGCAGCGAGCGGGTTGTGTACTGCTGGCCCGAACACCAGTTCGAGCAGGGACATGGACTTGTCACCACTTCGGTTCGCCGCGTTCTGGATATCGCCGATCGACACGGACTGCTGCTGCGCAAACGATGTTGTCGCCACCATAAGAAACGCGGTTGCTAACGCTCCTCGCTGGAGTTGCTTGAGATTTTTCATCGACAGACCTAGCTAGAAGATGCGAGGATTGAACACGCGTATCAATGCACCTTGCGCCCGGAAGAAGTCGCGGTAGTTGCCGAGCGGCTCGTCGGGCCGCCGCGGACCTGTTTCCATCTGCCATAGGCGATGCTCGTACTTGACCGCAAACAGCATCGGCAGACAGAGGCCGAGCATGCCGTTCACCACGGCGAAAATGTCCCCGCCGAACACCCCCCAAATGACATACAAGCCGCATAGCGTGACGAAGACGAGGCACACGCGTTTCTTGTTGAGGCAGTCTTGCGCGATCCGCTTCAGCGGAAGTGCGTCGGCCGACCGGAGTGCGAGCGCTTCGCGATAGCTTCTGACATGGCGGCTTGTCGGCTTTTGCCGGTCGATTTCATCAGTCAGGTCGCGCACTGTCTTTGCGCCGGTTCCCATCGCGTCTTTCGCGGACTTGAAGGCCCGGAAGATCGGATAGCCGGGGATGATGTACAAGCTTGCGCGTGCGATACGGCGGCCGATGCCGGCTTTCTTCGATTCGTTGCTCATCGTGAATCTCCTTCTCGACTGCGTTTTCGAGCTTTGTGTAGGCCTGTTTCAAGAGGAACCACCAGAAAAAAACAACCCACGCTACTGCTAGGCCAACACCGAGCCAGTTCGTTTCGTCATGATGGTTGCGGGCCCACCACACGGAGGCGAGTAAAAAGCAATGCACGAGGCCGCAGATTTGCGTGATGAGGCAAGCGTCTTTGAACTGGTTGTGAGTGAGTCCCCCGCGTGCGCGGCGACGTCGCACGACGAGGGGGATAGCCGCGATTACATACATAAAGTGGTTGAGACGTTTCATGGAGCCACCTTCAGCTATGTTCTGTTCGATTCGTAATGTCGAAATGGGCAACCCCTACGACTTCAGGCACGAATAGAACCAGTGCTCCTGCGCTGCTCCGACGTTCGCCAGGTAGTAACCAGCGGGACAGCCGTTTCGAAACGGATCGTATCCACCGCAGAGCCAAGATTGATTTTCGTTTCCCGTGCCTCCCTGAACATCGTCGTAGCCACACATCGTTCCCGAAGGTGTTTGACCAGGCGATTGCCAGACATAGTTTTGGCAAAACAATGGCCCATTGCCTGAGTTGCCAATCAAACCGTTGGGAGAGCAGCTAGTGCCCGCACTTGCATAGCCATTCGGCTGAATATATTCATTTGCCGTAAGCCGCCCGGTCGTTAGCAATTGGCCACTCCCGCCTCCACCGCCTACGACCGTCACGCCAGCCCCGTTCCAAGGCTTCAGGTACAGGTTTCCGCCGCCAGTCTCGATGTACTGCGTACCTGGGTTGTAAATCTGCGTACCGTTGCCCATGATCGTGTTGCCGTTGATCGAGGCCTGTCCAGCGACGTTCGCGTTGCCGTTCACCTGCGCGCCGGCCGCTGTGACCGTCCCTGCCGAATTCACGTTGCCGACGAGCGCTATGTCGGCAGGTGCCCCACCGGGATGCTGTAAAAATAGCGATCCGGTTTGATAGATCGCTGAGTTCGAGCCGTCTCCGTAATAGGTTGAGTTTCCGATCTGGACATTCCCGCCGGCCGCCGCCACGACTTTCTGAGCGTTGACCGTGGCTGCATTCGAAATGTCATGCAGCGTGCCATCTGTGCCCTTGAAATTCAGAGCGCCTTCCATTGGCAGTGACCCGTCGCGTCGCACGTAGGCTGCCCATCCGCTCGAACCGTAACCCACGCGCATCGCCAGAATGCCGGCGATATTGCCCATCGGATTTGCCTGGGACCATCCAGCACTTATGCCCGTGATCGTGCCGGGAGTCAGCAGGTCCGAATAGCCCCCGTCGCCGCCGATCGCCGCTGCTCCATCATCCAAAGTCAAAGGCTTGCCGGTCGAGGGGTCTGTAATAGCGCCAGCGATGTACACCAGTCCGCTGACATCGCAACTCGGGGCAACGCACCCTGCCGGTGTCTTGGCAAGTAAAATCACATACGGCGTCCCGTAGGCGCTCGTTGTGGCGTAGTCGGCAGGGATCACGTTGATATTTTGCAATTCCGTCATCGTGGGCGCGTACGCATTCGCGACGCCAGGAACCGCAGTTCCGTTGACCAGATTCGCGTAGTACTTGGCGAGATACACGCCGTTAATGCTGTTCCCGATATCGGCAAGTACGTTCCCCTGTGCAGAAGTCTGCTGCGACAGCATTTCCTGACGCTGCGCCCATATCTGCGTAGCGGCAAACGCGATCGCAATCGACGCGCCGATTCCTAGCGAGAGCAAGTCATAGATGCCTCGCTGCCGAGCGCGCGAGCCGATGAATAATCTATTGAGGTTCAATGCGTGCATTTGGTGGTTCACCGGGCATTAGTCACGCGTACGCGCTGAAGTTGAGCTTCGATTGCGGGACGATCGGCCGAGCGTTCGTGTGCAGCAAGGGATTGCCCAGACAGGACATTCGATTGCCTCACGGCTTTGACCAGTTCATGAACCTGATCAACCAAAAATGCTTGGGTGAGAAGCTGTTCGCGCTGGAGTTTCGTCGGATCGGCCACTGCACCGAATTCGATTTGCCAGTAAGGATTTTGCCAACGGCGGCCTGCCTCGAAGTCTTCGAGTTCCGCCAGGCTCATGGTGCCGGTGCTCTTGGCAACGCTTGACGCGTTCGCATTGAAATACTGAGCCGCAGCGTCTGACTGCTTGATGTCTTGGATCAGTTGGGCGCTACCGGGGAATGGCATGCGCGACGCAATCAGGTCGTTCATGGGCTTGATTGCAGACGACATGTTCGCCTGATACGCCTTTTGCATCGCGATATATAGCTTGCCCGTTTCCGTGCTGGCCTCAGCCTTGGTGATGCTCTCGGGCGGTTGCGGATCGATTGACATACGGGCATAGGCGCGCGCCGCGTCCTGCTGCTGCGGTGTGAACGTCAGATCTATGCTTTTCCCCGGCATGCCTGCACCGATGAGAACAGAATCCACGTCCGCATCGGCGTCCGGCATAGTGGAAGTTTTGCAGCCAGCGTAGCCCATTTGCAGTTCGAGCGGACTGCAATAGTTGTCGGCGTGGATGCTTGCTGAAGCTCGACGCGATGCCTCAACCGAAGGGGCGAGTGAGTTGAGCGCCTTATCAAGCGGTGCATAGCTAACACGCGAGCCACCGGGCCGATAGCTCGACGCTGTTGTGGCAGCGCTATGGATGGCCTGCAATGCATAGTTGCTGCTCGACGTAGCACAGGGATCGATGGGCAACTCGGTTTCCCGAGCAACCTGATCCATTTCCTGTTGCCGCTGCACTTCGAGCGCCATTTCGCGCTGCGTGTTGGACGCCTGAACGACGCTGTCGGACATCTTCGATCCGACGCTGGCTATGTCAGTATCGATCTCGTTCAAAATTGTGGATAACGATGTGCCGAGAGAGGCGATTGCCGTTTGAACTGTCAGTTGTGCCTCTGTGATCGCGCTGACGACACATCCGTCACATACGGCGAAGGCACTACTGCTGACCGAGAGCAGTGTGGCTCCCGCGAGCGTGGCGCTCAGTTTGATCTTGGTGATTTTCACAGTGGCGTCCTCAGTGGCACGTAGATTCGAGACGCATCGCGGTCGGAGCGGACACGAACAGTTCCAACAGCCGCACTTTCATGGCAATGACTTTTCCTTCTGCAAGCCACTGCCTCATGGTCATTTGGCGCATCACCGACACACCATTCGCGCACTCGCACGCGGTCACTGCGCGGTCCAGTGCCGCATCGTTGTCGATCTGAATCTGCTGTAAATGTGCGAGCGCTTCGGCGTGACGCGCATCGGCCGCCGCTTGTGCGGTTGCAAGCATGTCGGACGTGCTTTGTTGATCGGCGAGCGTTGACGCCGAGACAACAGCGAGCACGTAGGCGCAAATGATTTTTCGAATCACCATGTCAACTGCCCCCGGCATACACCACGGAACGGCGCATGTCATATAGGCCGTACAGATACGCCCGCGTCTCGCCGGGTGCAGTGCGCTCAATGAGGGTTTCCAAGCGTTGGAGCGACATGTGCCACACGTCTTCGGTCTCGAAGACAACTGATAAATCGGTGTCGAACGGCAGCGAAGAAAGGGGGTGACTTGCTTGTAGAATGCGGGTAGTCATGCGTTGGCCTCTCGTACAGGTCTATGTGTGATCAGGTGCGGCGGCCGGTTCCAGCCGGTCGTCGTACCGACATTCTTTTAAGGTAATCTAATTAAAGATAATCAATTATCACCGACACAGATAATTCGGCAAGTACCGGTTTGTCCTATAGTTCAAACTCGCGGAAATATTTTTTCTCGTAGGCTGGGAAAATTGCCTAACAAACAAAAAGTCGGTGAGCGAGCCGATTTCTTTGCCGGTTCGAAAGGCATTGCTTACGTAAATCGAAGAAAGGAACGAGCTCGTGCGTTCTTCTGGTAGCTGTGGACGCGTACTGGGGTGGTGCTGAACGTTGGCGTGTCTCTAGGCTGGTAAGGCGGCCGCGCGATGTTCGGGATGGGTAACTTTAGTTCAGCGATATCGATGGAGCAATCATCTGTCTCGGCTGATTGAATCGATTAGCAGTGCCTCGACCTCGATGATGGTGAGGACGCGCGATTGACTGTTTCATTTGGCTTGCGGACATCTGCCTGTCTTTGCTTGAATTCAGTCCACGCGCTGCGGCGCTGAGCGTAGTGTCGGCGCGCTGTCCGGATGGATCGATGCCCCAGCAGTGCTGCCACCTCGTCGGGCGAAGCGATTGCCTTAGCGTTCGCCGAAAACTGATGCCGAGCAGAATAGAGGGCATAGGTACGCTTGGTATCGCCCGGCCATAGTGCCTTACACAGCCGACGTAGAGCTTGGCTGCACCCCTTCTGAATGGCCGAGAATTGAATTCCCCGCGCTTGAAGTTCGCGCAGCGATTCCAGGTGCGCTCGAACAATCGGTAGATCGCCCGAATGTACAGGGATGACACGATGCTCACCGGTCGCACGTCCGTTTGTGGCCTTTGCGTTTCTGACGACTAGTGCTGCTTGGTCCTCGGACAGATTTGCGTGCTGCCATTCGCAAGGTCGCAGCCCCGTCACAATGGCACTCATCAACCAGAGGGCTGTTCTCCGCGAATAGTCGCCGTCACGTGATGGGTTCGCGAGGTTAGCGACCAACACGTCGTAGTCACGCTTGGGGATGCCCTTTCGTTTGCGTGACGACGTGCGTCCAATTTCCCGTTCTGGCTTGCAGTCGACATATGGGAGGAGTCGGATTTCATCGGCCGTTTTCTGAAACAGCGGGTAGCCGGTGCGTTCGAATTCCATCTCGTAACGGCACACCAGACACGCTTGATACTGCCGGAAAGTCGCCCACTTCCACTCGCTCGCGTGTCGTCTCATGTAGGCCACTACATCGGAAGGAGCCGGGTAGGCGTCTTCGGGTAACTGCATTTCATCGGCAATTCGACAGAGGAGACCATGCGCGCGGGCGAGGTACCCATCAATGGTTTCTTTTGTACGAGTCTGGTCGCTGGCTGCTTGCCTTGGGTTCATCATGGTCGTGCTCAATTCCATTTAGGGATGCAAACCACAAGTGCTCTGCCGATTGGGGTTGCAATATCTTATGTCCACAAGACTATCAGCTTCCGTGATCTTGTTGGTATTCAATCGAGACGGCGTCCAATGCATTGTCGGATTCGTTACGCGGTTGGGTATCACGTAGCGGCTATGTTTTCACATAGCCGCGTTACAGCTTCACTTCCAGTGAGCTGTAACAACCATAGGGTGTCGAAAAAGTATCAGATACCATACCGGTTCGAACCCGGACTTTGCGGGACTCGAGGTATTCGGAACCGAGCTTGTGCGGGTTGCGTGTCGTTATGAAGCGGCAGGGATCGAGGAATCGCGTTAAGCTCGAATGCGTTGATATTGCGTCGTCGATGCGTCGTGTGGAGGTATTGGGTGCTGTGACAGTCGATCCGCATAGGCGAATGCGTCATGGATGCGTCATCAATGCGTCGTTTCTGATACGCTCTCTTTGCTGGGGGCGGCCGAGGTGGGATTGCGTCGTGAATGCGTTGTAGATGACGCACTCGCGATCGAGTCGACTATTCGACACGACGAGCGCGCGATCGGAAATCATCGGCGAGAAGCGCAGCTTCAGCGGCGCATGGAACCGGCTGCGGCTATGCATGATCCGATGCAGGGGCATCTACGAGCCGAACTACGAGATGGGGAAGGCGGTGGGCTTGCGAATTGGCACGGCGTCGGGTATGCCGCTAGTGATCGTGGGCCCTCGGCTTGCGTGGGAAGAGACTTCCCAAAGATAAAAAGTGGCTTTGCCGGTGTTGTCTTTGATTGATATCCCTTTCTCCATCTCGCGTAGCAGCGTCATGTGGGCGGGTTGAGACGGGGCGGACACGTTGCAGTGCTATCGGAAGATTTGGTGAGCAGCTGGCGCACGTCCGTTTCGACTATTCGCGGCGTGGCTTGCCGGTAGCAGCATCGATGGCGTGCATAGTCGCATTACCGCACGAGCGCCGGGTGGAAGAAGCCTCGTGTTTTATGTAGGGAAAGGAAATGCAGGCGAGCAAGCTGTGATGGATTGACGGTAGGATACGAGAGCTTAACTCTTTTGATGCCGCGTTCGCGACACCTATGGTCAGCGTAAAGTACGCGTAAAACCATGCCGCTTGGGGAATTCCGAGAATAGGAAAGAGGGCACCCGGATGACAGGAACATGCGTCGTATGCTTTCGCCGGGGTGTGGAAACGCAAAATCTCGCCAAACATGCTGCTCTTTCTAGATACCGAGTACACAGGATATGAGCAAGCCGCTCCGCAACTTATAAGTCTGGCGCTCGTGACAGAAGACGGAAAGCGTGAGTTCTACGTGGAGATTGCTGATACATGGCGCGTAGCTGACTGCACCGAATTCGTAAAACGAGAGGTCCTGCCGCTTCTCGACGGCCCATGCCGTGCAACTGTACAAGCCCGGGCTGAACTACGTGCCTGGCTTGCAGATTCTCCACGCAAGGTGCAAGTGGCGTGCGATTCAGCAACAGACTTCAATTTCTTGCTCGGCCTGCTCGGATCGCCACGCCCCGTTAATCTGGCGTCAGCCTATTTTGATCTGCGGCCGTTGATCGATACGACGGTCTATGACCGGTCTGTCGCCGCTTACTATAAAACCGACCAAAGGCTTCACCATGCTTTGGCTGACGCCCGGGCATATCGCCGCGGATGGTTGGCTTGGATGGATGCTCGAAAAGCCGGATCCGGAAAAAACCGATGAGCAGCGACAGCATGGAGCGCCAGAATTGAGCTCCTATCAGCTGCGACTACGCAAAAGTATCCGCACAAAGCGCTTGAAATTTCTGGAACGCAAAAAAGACGTAAAGCTGTCCACGCAGTACGAAAAACGTGGATTGTCATTTTCCGGACGCGATTGGGTAGCCTTACATGATGTCGAGATTCATTTAACTTTGAACTCTTCATGCTACTTGGATAAGGCTTCCGAGGCGTGCCGCTCAGCTAACTCTGAACCCGCGGTTCACTTAAGTTTGAATTATCTGGAGTTTGGTTCGCTTAAGTTTGAACTTTATGGGGCGTATGAAAAAATATAACGACAAACGGCTGATATCGGCACATTAGGCCCGTGTACCCATATGCGTTGGCTTGTATGGTAGCAGCAACTGTGGGGCGATCATTGCTCAAGCGATGTTATGTCCAGGATAGTCTCGAACTCCCGAAGCAGGTCCGGTTGGTGAGCACGGAGGTAATCCGACACCGCTGAGTTTTCGAGCAGTTTCGCAAGATACCCGCGCGCCAACACCAGATTTAGCACGTCTTGCCCGTAGGTTTGTTCTGCGAGCTTGTACTGTCCCTGGAGATTGGTCATCTCCCGCTCCATCTTGGCTATCTGTTCCTGGCTCATGCCTGCAAGCCTTGAAGGTTTCTTTCCTTCCGCGAGGCGGTCCGCCGGAGTGGCTAGGAGAAGTGCATTTGCGTAAGAGGTCGTTACGCTGTTCGCCGCTAGCATCAACTCAATGCACTCAACCTGGCGCGTCGATTTCATCTTGCGAAGTACCTTCGAAAGTGCCGGTGAGAACTGCTGATCTTTCAGCAGACTTATAGCCTCGTGGCATATCCCATCCAGTAACGTTACCTTGGCTACGATATGACTGATATCGACACCTAGTGCCTTTGCGAGCCTGGTCGGCGGCACGCCCCGCTCGATGGCTCTTCGGATCATGTAATGTTCCTGAATTGAGGCGAGACGGTTAAGCCGGTTGTTGTATGTGTAGGCTTCGTCATCCGTGGCAATGAGGCATGACGCCTCTGTTTGTCCGAGTTCTTTCAGGGCAATCAGGCGGAGATGCCCATCCAGCAGCATGTATTTCTGGGACGTTGGGTCGCGCCCGGTCACTGACAATGGTTCGATCATCCCAACGTCGGCGATCGACGACACTATCTGTTTGAATTTACGGGTCTGAGAGATACCAAGCACGGCACGGCGAGATGGCAAAATGTCGTTCAGAAGAATCGACAGCGGCTCCGGTATGAATCCAAGCATGACTCCTGTCATATCGGACTCCCGGCTGGCCATACCCGCTCCGCGAGGTACTTGGGCATCGTGGTCAGTGATTCGGCACGCAGGAGATTGACGAAGTTTTCGTCTGCAAGGAGTTGACGCATCGCACCCACTATGAGTAGCAGACGCTGCTGCGAAAACTCCGCCTTTCGTACCAATGCAGTCTGCCGTTTCACTTCGTTTTGATATGTCCGCACCAGCGTGGCGGTAGAAACTTCAGACCGCCTTGCTGTCGAAGGTCGCGCTGCAGATCTTCCGTGCCTTTGCCGCTTTTCTATTACCCGACGGGCTACAATTAGCTGCCTTCCGCGCAACGTGCCGCTCTCATACGCCTCCTGCAATGCAGCTTGAACTGCCTTGTCGTCGTCCCCAGCGCCGGCGATGATCGTTGCGACATTTAAGGGAATGGCTCCGGTCTCTACTGCAATTAGCAACCGCTCCTCTCCCTGTCGAAGCAGATTGGAGATGGCGAGAACATAGGATCCGGCAAGGCCCGTTTTTTCTGAGATTGCCTTCGTTGTGTAACCCTTATCAAGCAATTGCCGTATGCCAGCGAGAAGTTCAAGTGGCCGATGCTGCCATCTCGCAATGTTTTCCGCGAGACTCATGATGAAGGCGTCCTCGTCCGATACCCGAACCACTAGGGCCGGAATCGTTTTTTCTCCAAGCGCGCGGTAGGCCTTGAGCCGGCCTTCGCCGCATACCAGTAAATATCTTTCCACACCTTGTGAGTCGGCTCGTGGGCTAACGCAGATAGGTTTCTTCAGTCCGATTGCCTTGATATTTCCGACGATTTCATCAAACACCCGACTTCCTCGCTCACGCGGATTGAGAACATCGATCTGGTCAAGGGGAATCAGCCGTATCTCCTGGGCCATGCTTGGCGTTTTCATCCCGCCCTCCTGAGCCGGGCACGCTCGGCCATGCGGTACAGATAGTCAAGAGTTTCAAAGCGATAGCTTTCAAATTCGATCGGATTGTGATCTGCTAAGCGGATACCCTCCCGACCGAAATCGAGGCGCGGAAGCAGATAGTAGTCAAGCGGCGCTTCGTTTCGCTCGTTGAGCCGAACGGCAACGGTAATGTCAGGCAGTAATCCTGTATCGAAGCGTATCTTCCACTGGTTCCTTCCGCTGATCCTGATCTGGCAGCGGGACAGTACGAGTGAGACCGTGAATTCGCGATTCACGTGAAGAATGTCGGTCGCTGCGTCACGCGTAACCTCTCCACCGAGATCGCCAATCATATGCTCGGTATCGGTCACAATCTGGGGGTGGAGACGCCGTAGAAAGCGGTTGACCTCGATGTATCGATAGTCCCGATCCGGTGTAAATCCCACGGTTTGGTAGGCTCGAATGAGACTCCCGAACCTGTACGCGTAGACCGAGGAAGAGGGCATTCCCTCCGTCTCATCAATTACTATCCCGGACAAATACCCGCGACTCCTGTACAACGTCCGTAGACGTTCGATCAGATCTTCACTTGTGTAGCGACGAGCTCGAGCCCTGATAATTCCCTGTGCCGTGTAGAACAGTTCGCTGGAAACAATTGCCGGAAACGAGGCGTCTTTGCGGATCCACATATCCGGAGTATTTACTACGCGCAACATCTTCAGCTTGAATGAGACGCGGTTGTAGACATTATTGCCAATGTATTTTTCATTGGTCAGCACTTCGTGAATCGTCGAGCGGCTCCATTCGCGGTCCAGATCGGTATGCACTTTCATCGCGTTAAGCCGTGCAGCTATCTCCAGTTCGCTCAAAGACTCGTCGACAAACCACTTGTAGATCAGATTGACCGTTCGTGTTTCATTTTCTGGCCCCGGCATCAGCACAACCCGATCAGTCTGCAGGCTCTTGCGCTCGCCCCGTTGCAACTCCGTTTTCATCAAGCCGTCCTGACCGACCAGTATGCGCCGCAAACCGTATCCGGCCGGCCCACCTTGCCGATAGCCCAATTCTACTAACCGGCATTGGCCTGAAAATACCTTTGCGGATAGCTCGCGACTATACTCACCGGCCATAGCGCGCTTGACACCCTTGACGATAGTGGACACTGGCGAGCCGTCGTTCTCGAACTGCTCGGCACAGTAGGACACCTGAATTCCGGCGCGACGGCAAATGTACTCGTAATATGCGCTTTCGTCGGCGTCCTGGAATCGCCCCCACCGACTGACGTCGTAGACCAGGATGATCTGAAAATCGGCCGAGCGACTCTCAACGTCACGAATGAGGCGCTGAAGGGCCTCCCGGCCATCAATTCGCAGACCGCTTTTCCCTTCGTCTGCGTATGTTCTGACAATCGTTAAACCACGCTGGGTTGCGTATTCCCGGATGCTGTTTCGCTGGTTGGCAGTCGAATATTGCTGGTGTTCAGTTGACATGCGAACATATTCGACGGCGCGGAGCGTCGTCTCGCATGAAGGAGGTACTCCGTCATCTCTCTCGATCGACATGGAAACACCAGCCCGTGCACGATGTGACCGTGGTTGCATCGTCAGAGTGCGGATACCAATGGGCAGCTGCGGGGGCGCAGGTCTGGAAAACTATGACGCGGCGCTAGCATCCGTGTCTGCTGCAATAGATAGTACGGTAGCAGCAACCACAGTGCCGACGCAGGAGTCATATCTTTGCAATCGGGTGTTCCGATTCCCGCGATGCCATCAGGACTGTCAGACGCACCGTCCAGACGTCCATCTTTGCAAGGCCCGCACGGTCCACTGCCCGAAGGGTATAGAGGCCCGACTCCAAAGGAGACGCGGTAGATGACGCGTCCATCTTTGCACTTGTTGCCCGTCGCTGGTTCCTGACTCCCTGTAGCTGCCGATTACGTTCTGCATAGTCCGCATGTGTCTGTCGATATCTGTGCCAATAATCAGGGTTGCGTTTGAGCCAGCCTGCTTGAGCACGTGTCTGGTTTTCACGGTAGTCGGGATCTGTGCGTATTCTTTCTTTTTGCCAGCGAGATTTGCGCTCGCGTTGACACCGTGGCTCGGAGCAGAATTGTTGCTGAGGGGTTTGGCGCCGCGGCTCGAAGAGTTGGCCGCACGCGGCACATCGGCGGTGTTTGCTCATCGACGCTGCCTCAATAGATGGCCGCGACCGGGCGTTGATGCTTTAGTCCTGAATGTAAAGCCGCGGTTGAGTTTTCGTTTCCACTTCCTACCTGGCGGATCACAGTCGCAATGACGGCAAGCTGAAAGTAAAGTCGTCAGGTTGCATACGCGATGTTGTGCGGACAAATCCAGCTTTTCGAAGTGAAATCTGTCTCATCGCTACCCTCTGGAGTCGAGGTGTAAGCGCAACCGTGTGGTTTGACGCCTGATCAGACGATGTCCAGAACGGGCGACGGGCGTTAGTAAGCGAAAGGCTGCGACTCCGCCTTTCGATCTCAGCACAATCGCTGGATCCACCGTTGATGTAAAGGATAAAGAACTTTGCTGGACGTGAACTCAAAGTAGGGGGTGTACGTCCTCGACGACCGCCTTACCGCCAATGCCAGTCAAGCGGCAGGATGAACCGAACATCGCCTTCGACGTCACAAGCGTTCGATGAAAAGGCGGACGAGCTATTACCTGTTAGTGAGACCGTGTCGCTGAGGCGTGGTGAGGGCGATCAGAAACTCCTTCGAGTCCTTCCCCTCAAGCCATCGCGGGCGCGGCCCCCGACCAGTCCATGTCTCACCAGTGTCCGGGTGGCGGTATCTGGGTGGGGCCGGTGACCTGCCACGCTTGTGTCCGACCAGTTCGCTCGGCTTGATGCCGTACTCCTGCATCAACGCTTGAATCTCTGCGATCACTCCGGTCTTTTCAACTTGTCGAACCCGCTCGATCTCCATGTCGAGTTCGGCCAACTGTTTTGTGAGCTGCGCGTATGTATTCTTGTCCATCGGCGTTCGCGATCAATAGCAACCTAGTTTTGCATGTTCCGGGACGCTTCTTCGAATGCAGTGGCCGCAGCCGCATGAAGTCGTTGCAAGGCATCGCGCACGGCATGAAGTTCGTCCCGGATACCGATCGCCCCGGCGGCGTCAATCATGTCTACGCACGTTGCCATTGCACGCGAACAGCCCTCGTCAATGACGCGAGCCGCCTCGTAACGCTCTGTTGCTGACTTGCCGGTGCTGTTACCCAATCTATGCCTCCACTACTGAGCGGTATTGATCTGATTTGGCCTTCAGGTCACATGGTAACGCCTTCAAAGACTCCGCGGGCACTTTCACAAGCGCGTCGCTCTGCAATGAACAGATGTTTGCTAAGTCGGGCCGTTGGCGGCAGAAAATTCCGTTGAAGAGGTGACACATCCGGCAGCGGGACCGAGGCAGCGAACTATCCGCCGCCGGATGGTTTTTCTTGCACCGGCACGCCGCGAACAGGCAGCGGTGGCTCGTCTGCGCGTTAAACTCGCATAGTCGTTTATGCGAGGATGGCGTTACCTTGACCAATCCGCTTAACCTTGATCTACGCGCTCGCGCCGAGCTGCTTACATACCTGGTCGCTTCTCATTTTGTCGCCCGGCAGTTGACGGGGGAATGGCTGTCGTCCGATCACGTTGTGGAATCGACGAAAATCTGGCTGGCCGCAAACGGCGGTGGAGCCGGTGTCCTGCAGCGGGTCATGCTTGCGAGTCGCGCCCGCGAGATAGCCGAACAGATGGAGTTGATATCGCCGCTTACTTTCGAGCCCGGACAGGTCACTTCGATGTTCTGCGAAAATCTTCGGCTTGACTTCCGCTCGCCGATCGCCAGAGACGTCTATCAGCAGTGCCTGAACCAGCTCCTTCATAGTCGCTGGTATTGACCTGATTCCGCCCCGCGTGCGCGCGCACGTCGCCTGACTTCTTTCGCAGGGCCTGCGACCCTGTCGCGTGCGTAAGGTAGCTTCATTGCCCGCTTCCACTCGGTTGCACAATCTGCTTCCTTAACCATCCGCTCAAGCGACGCGGTTTGAATCGGATAGCGCAAACGTAGCCAGACGAGTATGCCATCACTGCTGGTCCAGCCACGGATGAAGCTGATGCAGACCGCCAGATAGCGAAGATTGTCATTGTGTCCAGCCGACAGAAGCTGGTTCTTTACATGTGCTGCCAACAGCCGCTTTTCAAGCCTCGCAAAACGCTGCACACGGCGGCGATCGACTCGCTGCGACCGCCTGGCGACTACTCTCAACCCGGCAGGCGTCGCGGCCAGAAGTGCATGGGCAAAGTCTCCGGTGACGTTGTCCAGAGTGCCCATCAGATTCGCGACAGCTGCCCGGCGCAACGGCGCCATCCGGTCAAGCGCTCGAATAGTCCTTACGGGTAGCGTTTGCCCCGCGAGAATCGCCGAGGCATCCTCGGGGGCACCGATCGGTGTGCCCTGTGTGCAATGGGCATTGTCCGAATCCGTGCCCCGGTTCGCTGGGACGGTACAGTTTTCAGGGAATCGCGGTTGCAGACGTTGTCGAACGAGACAGGGTATCGCCGTGAATCCCGCAGCATTGAGCACAACAATGAAGGCAGCCTGGGATAGCAGTTCTCCGAGAATACTTCCTAGAAGTGCTATTTGGGCGTCTGCGGCTTCCTTATGCGCGAGTGAAGCACACTGTCGTTCACATTCCTCCCTGATCGCTTCCCGCATTCTGATCCCGGCGGGCTTGCGTGCGGCCTCCGGATGTCGTGACTTGACTTTCGTCACTGTGCCTCCTGGGTCAGACTTTGAGGTGCGCGAATTCATGTGGCACTGGCACCGTGGGCGAAATCCAGCACTTCCAGGGGGACGCAGTCAGTAAGTTCGATAATTGACCTCAGGTCGGGGTGTCGAAAATCTTCAAATCTCGAAACGCCGTTTCTTTGGATCACGGTATACGCCCCTGGCGTGAGGCTACCTCGAGGAAAGAGGTGGAAATCGAGCAGGTTCGGGTCCGCGCGCTCAATGCGGGCGTACACCAGAAAATCGATGGCGAAGCAGTCTGGCCATCGTGCAATCCAGTACGGTGAATGCCCGCGGACAAGCCATGAACTCCGCACCACAAGCTGCAGCCTGAGCGCGTTGTCCACGCACATGACGTTGGTGTGCTTTTCGAATTTGACCGCGTGTCCTCGCTTCCGCAACTCATCTGCGGTGATATCGGCTATTGAAAGCTCCGTTCGTCTTTCGGTATGCCTGTTCCGCGATCGCTCTGGATTCAGCCGTGGTGCGTATCCGATTGCCTCGTATGCTTCATACAGGCTGCCGAACTCCCGCATGATGCGTTCAACCGAAGGTGCACTTCGATAGCGTCGCAGCGTTGCCTGATTCAGGGTGCCAGTCTTTTCGATGACCTTGCGCAGGCCGGCGACAATTTCGTCCCGGTTGGGAACGCACTTGCAGCGGGCCAGCTTGCGCTGAACCGCTGCAAAAAGCTGGTTACCGACGACGGGATCAAAGGCACCGGGTACGCGAATCCATTCTTCCGTGGGTAATTGCTCCCATGCGGCGTCGAGCTTCGAAGACGTCCGGCTGTAGACGTTAGTCCCAACATATTTTTCGTTGCGCAGAATCTGGAGGATGTTGCGGGGCATCCACGGCCGCCCCACGCCGTTGCAGATGCCGAAATCATTCAGCCGGCGTGCTACGTCCGTAGCGGTAGTTCCACGGGCTGCATACCACTCAAACATTTTTCTGACGAGCGCCGTTTCATGAGGTGGCCCCGGCGCGAGGATTACACGGTCGGTCTGAAGGCTTTTGTACTGATAGGGTGCCAGCGCTCTGTGAGAGCCGTTCAGGGTGTCCACCAGTACGCGTTGCAGGCCGTAGCCAGGAGGACCGCCGGAATGGTAGCCGCGCTGAACGTTGACACAATGCCCAAGGAAAACCTTGCGCGAGATTTCGCGACTGAACTCTCCCGCCATCGCACGCTTGAGCGCCTTCATGACACACGTTGTCGGGCTGGCGTCGTCCTCGAAGGGCTCGGCGACGTAGATTACCTTCACGCCGGCACGACGACAGGTGTACTCGTAGAACGCGGCTTCATCAACATCCTGGAATCGCCCCCAGCGGCTTACGTCATACACTAGGATCACAGTGAATTTGCAGGCTGGATTTTCGACGTCCACCAGCAATCGGATGAGAGCAGGGCGCTCGCGCAGCGTGAGTCCGCTGATACCGGCGTCCTCATAGTCCCGAACGATGCGGATGTTGTGAGCGGCTGCATACTCAGCAATCGCCTGTCTCTGGAAAATTGGCGAGCATTGCTGGTGGTCCGTAGACATCCGCACGTATTGCGCTGCACGTCGCGGCGCGGTGAAGCCCGAGTGACCATCGGACGCGGACGGCATGTCATTTATCCGTGGACTAAAGGTATCAGTGATAGCGGTGCGGTGTGAAAAAGCAAGGCAAGTCGATAGACGCATGCGATCCTGCCGGTCCCACACGAACGGAAAGCCTTACCCACAACACGACAGCAGTCCAAAACTGCAGGCCACGCAACCTGAGCCCGTCAGTCAGGTTTTCGCTGGTCTGCGAATTCGATTTGACCCAGATGGCGAGGCGACTGGCAAGCTACTGCAGATTTTTCGCGAGCTGTCTGCGCAACGTATCCGCCATCTTTTGCAGGATGTCTGGCAAAAGAACCTGTGCGTCTAGTGGACCGACCACGGAATACCCGGATCCCGACTCGCCGTCGACGACGATCACGACCGCGCAGCGTGCATGCGTCATGTGACGCACCTGGTGACATGCAGCGTCGAACAGGCCAGCCGTGTCCCCCTGCGGTATGACTTTTGACTCGTAGTCTGATGTCATTGTGCCCTCGCAAAATTTTTGAACAATCCGTAAAACGAAGTCCTCTTTGAAGATGAGTTTATATCGCACACTTCCGGCGGATAGAAAGCACCGTAAAGCATGCGGGACAACGGACTGAGTTCGGCCATGAAAAGACATTTGTCGTCGCGACTTCGCGGACCTTTAAGCGGCCGCTTTGAATTCGAAAACCGCCAGCTAGATAGCGAGTTGGCGAGTTGTATTGCTACTTCCCATTGCCGAATTCGAAGGGATCGCGACGATGCATTGACCTGCTCAGGCTTGGCTAATGAGTTCGAAGAAGCCATTCAGTGACCTCACCCCGGATATCGGCATTTTGTGCTCCGATGAAGCCAACCTGGTGCCGTCGCATGAGAGCGTAGGGAGAAAAGGGGCGGACCGAGCCGCCCGCGTGACACACAATGCCTGGCACTATAACGGCTGATGTCCCGCCCAAACTGCGGGCCGCCGATTGATCCACGGCCGTGCGCGTTCGAGCTGTCCTCCGAGTCGCAGCAATTTATCTTCTCGCGCAAACTGTCCCGCGAATTGCATCCCGATCGGCACACCTGTTTCCGGGTGACTCTCTAGCGGTACCGACATTGCGGGAACACCGGCGACATTGAACGGCGGGGTAAGAGGCGAATGCCGGAATACTCGCTGGGTCCATTCGAGGCCGTTCATTGATTCCGCGCCCTCGCCGTATTCTCCAATGCGCTGCGGCATTTGCGGCAGCGTGGGCGTGAGCAGCACATCGAAGTCTTCGAACCAATGCCCGACAGCCCGCGTCACAACGTTGCGTATGGCCAGCGCGGCAGCGAATGCGGACGCCTTTTCGTCCTTGCCATAGCGATAACAGGCCAATGTGGCGGGCTCCAGCGTCGTCTCATCAATCGGGCGTCCCGTCGCCGCGGCCAGGCCTTCGATCCAGCCCACCAGCGTTGCCGTCCAGATCGTCGCGTTCATCTGCACGAACGCGTCCCACGACACACCAAGTGACGGCCGCACTTCGTAGACCGTGTGACCGAGGTCCTCCAGGAGTCGCGCCGTCGATCCCACCGCTGCCGCGATGGCCGGGTTGGTTCGATCCGCGCTCCACGGATCGGTCATCATGCCAATCCTGAGTTTGCCTGGTTCGCGGTCGACCTGCGACAGGAAGCTGTGCTCGGGCGCGGCGGTGAGGTAAGGCTCGCCGATCGCCTGTCCCTGGATCGCATCGAGTAGCGCGGCGCTGTCCCGCACGCTCCGGCTCACGCCCAGTTGCACGCCGAAGCCTGCGAAGACTTCGTCGAGGGCGGGCCCGTTCGAACTGCGCCCGCGCGTCGGCTTGAGTCCGAACAAGCCGTTGTAGCTTGCTGGCACCCGAATCGAGCCGGCGGCATCGGTGGCATGCGCGAGCGGGACGGCGCCGGCTGCGACTGCTGCGGCCGCGCCACCGCTCGAGCCGCCGGCGCTCGAATCCGGCTGCCAGGGATTGCGCGTCGCGCCCTGGAGCGTGGATTCAGTGGTCGTGCTGAACGCCATTTCGGGCGTAGTCGTGCGACCAATCGTGACGAGTCCGGCTGCGCGGAACCGCGACATGAGCCACGAATCGGCCGGGGCGACGACGCCGCTGGAGAGCCGGCTTCCGAGCTCCAGTCGCTTACCGCTCATGGCGACCGCAATATCCTTGACCAGAAACGGCACGCCAGCGAGCGGACCAGCGCAGTGTTCCGGGCGGCCTCCACTTTCGCTGGCCGGCCAGTGCTCGATAACTGCGTTGATCGCCGGATTGACTGCTTCGATCGCCGAACAGGCGAGCTCCGCAAGCTCTGCAGGCGTAACTTCGCGATCTGACACGCGTTTTGCGAGCCCAATTGCATCGTGACTTGTGTATTCGCTGAGATTCATCTTCGCCTCCGGGTTGAAGGCGACAAGATATTGCAGGAGCGCGCTGGCGATTAGCCCGTATTGCCGGCAAGGATTGAACCATCGGCGGCACAATCTCTATGTTAGGCTCGCGCCATCAACAACACTTAGCCGGGATATATGCGTCGATGACAAGGGATCTCAACGATACGCTCGTCTTTCTTCGCGTCGTGCAATCAGGCAGCTTTACTGCGGCAGCGATCGCGTTGCAGATTCCCAAGACGACGGTCAGTCGGCGAGTACGGGAACTCGAGGCGCACCTCGGTTCGCGCCTGTTGCACCGGACCACGCGCAAACTTCGCCTGACTGAAGCGGGTACGGCTTACTTCGAGCACTGCCGCAGTATCTGCAGACAGCTCGAAGACGCGGAGAACGCCGTGCAGCGCATTCGCGGCACGCCCGCAGGTTGGCTGCGCGTGACGCTGCCGTATTCGTTCGGCGTCACGTGGATCGCACCATTGATTGGGGGATTCTGCTCGCGCTATCCCGATGTACGGCTCGATATTCTGGCGACGCATGTGCCATTAGATCTTTTCGACGACGAAGTGGACGTCGCTCTGCGTCTTGGCGTCCTTCCCGATTCCAGTCTTGTGGCGCGGCGACTCGGGACCTTTTCGACGTCTGTCCATGCGAGTCCCGCATATGTCGAACGGTACGGGTCACCAGCCGTTCCCGACGAACTCCGGCTCCATCCATCGCTCGCACTTCATCAGGCACGTAGCGACAGCGGCTACACGTGGCCTCTGCGCAAGCCTGGACGGAAACCCACTCACTATTCGCTGGAACCGGTGATCGTCGCCAGTGACCCCGCGCTTATTCTTGACGCCGCCCGTGCCGGAAAAGGGTTGTTGCTGGCTATGGATGCCAGCATGGCTCCCGAAGTCGAGGCAGGGCGCTTGCTGAGGGTGCTGCCCGAATGGATAGGTCCAGCGCAAGACCTGAATGCACTGTTCCCGCGAGAGCGCGTTCCGTCGCCCAAGCTGCAGGCTTTTCTGAACTACCTCAAAACGCAATTGCGTTTCGGCGATATGAGGTGACAGAAATTGCAGGCCTTCGCGTTCGACGAGCGGCTCCTGTACGCCAATACCAGACCTCGAAAGTAGTTTCAGTTGACCGGCTGCTTCGGGTCGAACTGAGCCGATCGTCACGCAGCTCAGTTCGGCCAGGAGCGGTAGCTGGCGGCTTGAGACCGAATGGCCGTTCTCACTCTTATTTCAGCCGTTACCGAGAAGTCGCGCGTGCGAATTCCGTTTCCTTCAAAAGACCATGCTACCGTTCTCGCCCGGAGTTCGTGTGATGCTCCGACGCGATTCCATATTGTTCGAACGTCAGCTTCTTCGACGACCACATTTCCCAGATCCCCGCCGATGTCGTTCCTGACCGCCTATCCCTGCTTGGCGGCGACCCCGGTGCAGGCCTTGCGGATCACATCGAGCACAGCATGCGGCTGCGAGAGCATCGGGACGTGGCTGGTCTTGAGCTCGACGGTCGTGGCGCCCATGCGCTTTGAGACGAAGCGTTGCAACTCGGGATTGACCGTGCGGTCCTCGGTGGCCACGATGTACCAGCTCGGTTTCGACTGCCAGGCGATACCGTCCAGCTTCTGGTTGAACAGGTCGGCGTCCGGCGCAAAGTGGGTTGCATAGACGATCTCCTGGTCATCAGCAGACAAATCGCCGGCGAAGCACGGAACGCCGCCGCCGGGCTTCAGCCAGACGCGGCCGTCAGCGACGTCGATGTTCTCGAAGATATCGGTCCTGGTGAACTTCTCCTGTTGGCTCTGCGACGTTTCGGTCTCGTCCGGGGCCAGGGCTGCGATGTAGACCAGAGCAGCAACACGGGGGTCCATACCGGCGTGCGTGATAACGGTGCCGCCGTAGGAATGGCCTACCAGCACGATCGGACCGCTGACGCGTCCGAATGTGCGGATGGTCGCGTCGACATCGTCTTTCACGGTGTCCAGGCCGTATTGGGCTGCCATCACCTCGTGCCCCTCCGCTCGCAGCGTCGGGATCAGCTTCTGAAAACAGGAACCATCGGCCCAGATGCCGCGGGAGAAAACGATACTCGGCTTCATAGTGCTCTCCTTCCGTGATTGCTTGCGGGGGCTTGCGGCGACTGCAGGGACTGCGGCAGCCAGGCTGAGGCCGACGGCGCCGACCAGAACATCGCGACGGGATTCGCTTAATTTCCCGACATCGACCTGTCCAGCCCGAAGGGCTCACTCCAACAGTGGGTCAGAATTCGGTTGAAATCAACCTCCGCTGGCACCGCTGCCGGTGCAGCGACAGGGTGTCGCCCTCGGCTCGTTCTCTCCCTGATTCCCCAGACGCGTGGAGAATCAGTACCGAGTTCAGTGGGTAAGCAGAAGGTTGGGACTCAGCCGTATAGCGACACTGAGTGGCCAGATCGGTAGCGTCGGCCTGTACCAGTGCGCGCACAAGCAGGTGCACGGCTGGCAAGTTGTCGTCGTCACGTCGCCAGTCGACGGGTTTGTCGAGGTCCATCCCGGACAAACGACCATCCTCAAACCGGACAAACGTCGAGCGAACTGTCTCGTTGTGCCTCGCCCGGAAGCCGCGATTCTCAAAGACCTGTTCGTCGATTGTCAGCAGCGTGCGCTAGGTCGGCAATCGCGCGCCGCTTGAATAACGGCGACGGCTACTGTCGAGGTAACGACCTGCGACCGTGGCAATGATCTGCTGGAGGTCGAGCGACGCGCTGCGGAGTGCGCGTTCGAGGGCGACATGATTGATGTCGTGGACATCCCTATCAAGAGCAGAGTCGTTAATCATATGGTTTTCTTCCTGAAGACCGGCGGCAACTCGCTGCATCAAGGTTGATGCTTCAACAACGCCTGGTTTCGCTGTGCTAACAACTGGCGGATCTGGGCAAGATAGTTGTCGCCGACCGCGCAGTCTTCGACAGGCTGGCTATGCTGACGAGGCGTTGGTGGACGTACGCCGAGATAGCGGCACACCGCCGACAGATACCTCTTAATTACAATTGACTCCAGTCGATGGCTAAGGCTTTGGCCTGATTCTGACCACGACTCCGATATGTCTCCATCGATCCCCAGACGCGTTGTTGTAGGTGGGCCAGGCACACAGTTTCAGGTCAGGCTGAAAATTTTGTTGGCGAGCGCCGAGATACGCGGTGGTGCTAATCTAGCTTCTTCGCAAGGTCCTCGGCCCTTGGATGGTAGTACCGCATAAGCATCTTCGTGTCGCGGTGGCCTGTAATCTTCGCTAGCTCATGGAGTGGAAATTTTTCGGCTAGGCGTGATGTTGCCTCGTGTCGCAAGTCGTGAAAGCACAGGTCTACTAGGAGCTTGGGGTCCGTGGCCACGCCCTTGTTCGCACAATCCTTCTCGTAGGTTTTCCTCGCACGCGCGACTGCTCTTTCGAACGCTCGAGTTACTGCATCGGGACGGAGCGGGAAAAACAATTCGCGCCCATCTTTGATGAGTTGTTCAAAGACGGCAATCGCTTTGCTCGACAGGGGAACATCGCGCGAACTCCCATTCTTCGTCATGGCAAGACGCGCAACGCGCTTTGTAAGATCAACTTGGGCTGGCCCGAGCGAGATTAACTCACCTCTACGCATTGCGGTTTCGACTGCAATGTCGATGAGGGCTGGCAAGAAAGCAGACGCGGACGCAGCTTTGACGTATGCGAGTTCGTCGGTCGAGGTGCCTCTCTGGGCATCAGGTTCGATGCTCGAAATGCGTCGGGTGCGCTCATTCTTGATCGTAGGTTTTCGAACCAGTTCGACCGGGTTTGAGAGGCTCTCCAAACCCCACTCCTTGCGCGCGATTGTGAAAAGATGCGAGATGACTGCAAGCCGGCGGACAACCGTCGCCGGGCTATGTGTGGAACACCATTCGTCGCGCAGCTTCGCAATGTCAGCCCGCCGGATCGCTGCGAGTGGTCGCTTTGCAAGCCATGATTCGCGTAGCTGGCGAATGATCGACTTCTCCTGCGTTGCGCCTCGTTTGTTCGATGCAATCTCGCGCTCGTAGCGATCAAGCGCTTCGGTGAAGGTTGTGCTTTCAGCTTCCGCGTTGCTAACGAAGCGTCCCCGGTCCATCTCGCGTTCGACGGACCTCGCCCACTTCTCGGCATCTGCCTTGGTGTCGAAGGTCTTCGACTCTTGGGGATAGCCTTTTCTGCGAATCTTGGCTTGCCACTGAAGGTCGCCGCGTTTGGTAAAGGTCGCCATGGGCAAGTTGACCGCTAGATGTCGTTTTCGGGACAGGTGTGTCTCAAAATTGTCCCAAAAATGCCGAAATAGGTCAATGAGCCTTTATATTTATGAGTGGACCTTCTGATTCGCAATGCGAAGGTCGGGAGTTCGATCCTCCTCCTCTCCACCAAAGATCACATTCAGAGTTGTCCAGGACTGTCCGAAAACCCCGCAGCCGAAAGGCTTGCGGGGTTTTCTGTTTTTTCTGTTTCTAATGGAATCCAATCGCCTCCGCCGCCCCCACAGGGAGATGTCGCGAATGCGACTTACCCCTACTCCCGAAACTCCACCTCATCCAAACGTCTCAACTGCGCAATGTCGCGAAGCGGCGGCGCGCCGAAGTGCCGGCTATATTCGCGGCTGAACTGCGAAGGGCTGTCATACCCGACCCGGGTCGCCACCGACCCGACATCTCCACTATGCCGGAGCAGCAATCTGCGCGCCTCGTGTAGCCGCAATTGCTTCTGATATTGCAGCGGAGTCAGCGTCGTGACGTTCTTGAAGTGATGATGGAGCGACGACACGCTCATGTTCACCGCCTGTGCCAGCGTCTCTACCCGCAAAAGCTCGGTGTAGTGATCCTGGATCCACTCGATTGCCCGCGCGATCCGGTACGTCTGACTCCCGTTCACCGCGACCTGCCGCAGCCGTTTCCCTTGCTCGCTCGTCATCAGCCGGTAGAGCAATTCCTTTTCGATGAGCGGCGCGAGCACGGGAATGTCACCCGGAGTATCGAGCAAGCGTACGAGCCGCAGCGCTGCGTCGAAAACCGGTGCCGACAGCGGGGCTACGGCGATGCCTTCGCCTGCCGATGCGGCATCTGGTTCAGGCAGACGCAACTGCGTCGCCAGTTCGACGATGCGCTGCGGATCGAGCGAGAACTTCACACACAGATAAGGCGCCTCGGGCGACGCCCGCGTCACCTGCGACATCACCGGCAGATCGACGGATGTCACGAGGCAATGCAGATGATCGTAGACGTACGCTTGCCCGGCGACCATGACCCGCTTGGCGCCTTGCGCCGCGAACACGAATGCGGAGCTCGACACGCCGCAGCCGAGATCCACGGGCTGCGAGTAGCGATAGAAGGTGAGCGACGGAATCGCCGTCTGATGAGTGCCGTCCGTCGGCGCGAAGCGGCTGATGAGCGCGGCAAGTTCGCGGCGCGCCGCTTCGCGCGCCACCAAAGGATCGAGCCGGGAGGAGTGCAGTTTCATTCGCATGGAAATCCGTGGATGGAATCGAGCATACCCAACCGCTGCCGGGCAGGTGCGGCCGGCCGCTGGATTTGCAGCATTGTTCAATAAATTTGCAGGATTGTGTAAGCGCAACGGCGGGCAATCGGGTCACACTGCCGCGTACACCCGGCGCCAAGTTCGGGCTTTCCCCACGGAGAGGTTCCATGTCTACATCGTTTGTCCTCAACGGCAAGAACGTTACGCTCAATGCCGATCCCACCACGCCGCTCCTCTGGGCGATCCGCGAGGATGCGGGCCTGCACGGCACGAAGTTCGGCTGCGGCATGGCGCAATGCGGCGCCTGCACGGTTCATCTGGAGGGCGAAGCCACGCGCTCATGCGTGCTGCCGCTCGCGGCCGTCGCGGGCAAGCGCATTACGACCATCGAAGGCATCGAAAGCCGGCCCGCGAAAGCCATCCAGGCCGCGTGGGTCAAGCTGCAGGTGCCGCAGTGCGGGTACTGTCAGTCCGGACAGATCATGTCCGCGACAGCCTTGCTCGAGCATAACGCCACACCCACCGACGCCGACATCGACGCCGCGATGAACGGCAACATCTGCCGCTGTGCGACCTACACCCGCATTCGCGCGGCCATCCACGAAGCCGCTGCCACCCTGAAGGCCTGACCATGACGACCGATCTCGATCTCAAGGATGCGGTACGCCCGTCGCGCCGGACCTTCCTGAAAGCAGCCGGCGCCGTCGCGGCAGTCGGCCTCACCATCGGCTTCGAATGGGCGGGCACGGGCCGCCGCGCGCTCGCCGCCACGATGCCCGACGCGATGTTCGCACCCAATGCGTTCCTGCGCGTCGCGCCGGACAACAGCGTCACGGTCATCGCGAAGCACGTCGAGATGGGCCAGGGCGCGTACACCGGCATCGCGACGATCGTCGCGGAAGAGCTGGATGCGAACTGGCAGGACGTGCGTGTCGAAAGCGCGCCCGCCGATGCGAAGCGCTACGCGAATCTCGCGTTCGGCACGATCCAGGGCACGGGCGGCAGTTCGGCGATGGCCAACTCGTGGATGCAATTGCGCGAAGCCGGCGCGAAAGCGCGCGCGATGCTGGTCTCCGCCGCCGCCGCGCAGTGGCAGGTGCCCGCATCCGAGCTGACGACGCGCGACGGCAGCGTTCATCACACGGCCACGAACCGGACCGCGACCTATGGTGCGCTCGCGTCGGCCGCGGCTCGCTTGCCGGTGCCGGACAAGGTCGCGCTCAAGTCGCCGAAGGATTTTCGTTTGATCGGCCATCAGCTGCCGCGTGTCGACGTGCCGTCGAAAACCAACGGCACCGCGCAGTTCACGCTCGACGTGACGTTTCCCAGCATGCTGGTCGCGCTGTTGCAGCGTCCGCCGCTCTTCGGCGCAACGGTCAAGTCGTTCGATGCATCGGCCGCGAAAGCGGTGCCGGGAGTCGTCTCGGTCGTGCAGGTGCCTGGCGGCGTCGCGGTGGTCGCGAAGGGCTTCTGGGCGGCAAAGCAGGGCCGCGATGCGCTGAAGGTCGAATGGGACGATTCGAAGGCCGAAAAGCGCAGCTCGGACGCGATCATGGCCGAATACCGGCAACTCGCCGAGCAACCCGGCGCATCTGCCCGTAAAGATGGCGATGCGACCCAGGCGCTCGCGGGCGCGGCGAAGAAAATCTCGGCCACTTACTCGTTCCCGTATCTCGCTCATGCGCCGATGGAGCCGCTCGACGCCGTCGTCAAGCTCACTGCGGACAGTTGCGAGATCTGGGCCGGCGACCAGTTTCAGACGGTCGACCAGGGCAACGCCGCGCGCACGGCCGGGCTCGATCCGCAGCAGGTAAAGATCCACACGCTGTATGCGGGTGGCAGCTTCGGGCGGCGCGCGAACACCCAGTCGGACTATATCGTCGAGGCCGTGTCGATCGCGAAGGCGCTCGGTGCGAACGGTACGCCGGTCAAGCTGCAATGGACCCGCGAGGACGACATCCACGGCGGCCTCTACCGGCCGATGTACTTCCACAAGCTCGACGCGGGCCTGAGCGCGGACGGCAAGCTCGTCGGTTGGCGGCATCGCATTGTCGGCCAGTCGATTCTTGCCGGCACGCCGTTCGCGAGCGTGATGGTGAAGAACGGAATCGACGGGACGTCCGTCGAAGGGGCCGCTAACGTGGCCTACGCGATTCCGAACATCTCGGTCGAGCTGACGACTACGCAGACCGGCGTGCCCGTGTTGTGGTGGCGAGTGGTCGGCAGTTCGCACACGGCATTCGCGGTCGAGGCTTTCATCGACGAAGCCGCGCATGCCGCGGGCAAGGACCCGTTCGTGTTCCGTCGCGATCTGCTCGCGCACGAACCGCGCATGCGGGGCGTGCTCGAACTCGCCGCGGCGAAAGCGGGCTGGGACCCGGCCAAACCGTTGCCGAAAGGCCGCGGGCGCGGCATCGCGGTGGCCGAGGCGTTCAAGACGTTCGTCGCGCAAGTCGCGGAAGTCTCCGTCGATAAGGACGGCAACGTGAAAGTGGAACGCGTTGTCTGCGCGGTGGATTGCGGTACGCCGATCAATTCCGACGTCATTGCCGCACAGATGGAAGGCGGCATCGGCTTCGGTCTAGGCGCGGCGTTGCACAGCGCGATCACGCTGAAGGACGGCAAGGTCGAGCAGAACAACTTCGACGGCTACCAGGTGCTGCGGTTCGCCGAGATGCCCAAGGTCGAGGTGCATATCGTGCAGTCGGGCGAAGCGCCGACGGGTGTCGGCGAGCCGGGTGTCGCACCGGTCGGGCCGGCGGTAGCGAACGCGATTTTTGCGGCTACCGGAAGGCGGATCCAATCGCTGCCGTTCCCTGTTGCTTCGGAAAAGACCGCCTGACGGTCCGACCGAAGACGACGCGCCGCGTCGTGATGAACTGCGCTCCCGTGTGCCGGTCACGCGGGAGCGCAGCACCTTTTCGAGCGCGTCATCGGAAAGACTCCGATCAGAACTTATCCCGCCCGTCATCCGCAGTCGCTGTAGCAAGCTCAGCTACCGCCTGAGTCACTTCGACGGCCGCAGCATGAGCACATGACCTTCTGGCGAGCCCCGAACAGCAAAAATAAAATGGCTTGAACAAGCGGGCATTCCTGGATATGATTGAGCAATCACTCATTTATAGTCTGTAGTCGAAGCGAACCCCGTATGGCCCGTCCGAAAAGCGAAGACAAGCGCAACGCCATCCTTGCCGCGGCAACTGAGGTCATTGCCGAGCAGGGCTTGAGCGCGCCCACCGCGCGCATCGCAAAACTCGCGGGTGTGGCTGAAGGAACGCTGTTTACCTACTTCGACAATAAAGACGAATTGCTGAACCAGCTCTACCTGGACATCAAGGCGGAGTTGCGCGAAGTGATGATGACGACCTACCCGAAGCAAGCCAGCGTGCGCGAGCGCGCTCAATACGTGTGGGACAAGTTCGTCGACTGGGGCGTGGCGCAGCCGCAAAAACGCCGGGCGATGGCGCAGTTGTCCGTGTCGGAGCGGCTGACCGACTGCACACGCGCGACGGGCATGGAGTCTTTCGCAGACATCAACACAATGATTCAGGCAAGCGTGGCGAGCGGCGCTTTGCGTGATCATCCGCCGGCGTTTCTGTCGGCGATCATGGCGGCGCTGGCTGAGACCACCATGGATTTCATCGCTCGCGAACCGGCTAACGCCGACCGTTATCGCAAGGCCGGCTTTGAAGCGTTCTGGCACGCGATTGTTCAGAAGTAATTTTTTTGTCTAATTAATGAGTGCCTGCTTGCTCATTTAAATGAAGGAGCACACGATGTCGAAAGTCTGGTTGGTTACAGGAAGTGCCCGCGGGCTTGGGCGTGAAATTGTCGAAGCAGCTTTGCACGCCGGTGAGCGCGTCCTGGCGACAGCGCGCGATCCGCGTCAGTTGGACGATCTGCTCAAACAATATGGCGAGCAGGTTCGCGCGGTTGCGCTGGATGTCACGGATCCGGTGGCGGCACGCAATGCGGTACAGGCGGCGGTCGACGCATTCGGCCGGCTCGATGTCGTCGTGAACAATGCAGGTTTTGGTCACCTGTCGCCGTTCGAGCAAACCACCGAGGAGGATTTCCGTGCGCAGATCGACACCAACTTCTATGGTGTGGTTAACGTCACGCGCGCGGCGCTCCCGGTGCTGCGCAAGCAGCGAGCCGGGCATGTGATCCAGATTTCGTCGGTGGGCGGCCGTGTCGGTATCGCGGGATTGAGCGCCTATCAGGCGGCGAAGTGGGCGGTCGGCGGTTTCACCGAGGTGATCAGCCAGGAGCTTGCGCCGTTCGGCGTTCACGTGACGGCGCTCGAGCCCGGCGGCATGAAAACGGACTGGGGCACCGAGGCGAGCGGCGCGCTGCCGGAGTTGCTGCCGGATTATGTGCCCTCGGTGGGCGCAATAGTGGATATGCTGTCCCACCACATCGGCAACGAAACCAGCGACCCCGCGAAGGTTGCGCAAGTCGTCCTGAAACTGGCGTATCACGATTCGTTGCCGGCCCATCTCCTGCTCGGCAGTGACGCATTGCATTACGCCGGTGAAGGCGACAAGGCGCGTGCTGCAAGCGCGGAAGCGTGGCGAACGATCAGTACCGCGACCGATTTCTCAGCGCCCACACCGTTGCCGGCGTTTCCTGCCGCATCGGCGAAAGCCTGAGTACTCGCCACACTAAGGACACAGCGGGCGCCGCCCGCTTGTGGGATATATCGAAGGGTCGACCAACGCGCGCTGGCCGGGCGCGATCACGGAGCATGCATCATGAAGGTTTTGATATTCGGCGCGACCGGCATGGTCGGCCAGGGCGTATTGCGTGAATGTCTGCGCGCACCCGACGTCGAGACGGTTCAGACCGTTGGCCGCACTCGCACGGGCCAGCTCGATCCGCGCCTCGTCGAACTGGTTCAGCCGGACATGATGGACTACCGGGCCGTGGAAGCATCGCTGAAGGGTTTCGATGCGTGCTTTTTCTGCCTGGGCGTCTCATCCGCCGGCATGCAGGAGGCCGACTATACGCGCCTGACTTATGACCTGACGATGGCCGCGGCGCAGACGCTTGCCCGTCTCAATCCGCAGATGACCTTCGTCTACGTGTCCGGCGCGAGTACCGACAGCACCGAGCGCGGCCGCAGTATGTGGGCGCGGGTCAAGGGCAGGACCGAGAACGCGCTGCAGCGGCTGCCGTTCAAGGCGGTCTACCTGTTTCGTCCCGGTGTGATCGAACCGCTGAACGGTGCCCGTTCGAAGACCCGCTCGTACCGTTTGTTCTACACAGCAGCCAAGCCCATTCTGTCGACGCTGCGCGCGCTTTTCCCCAACTTCATTCTGAGTACCGAAGACATCGGCCAGGCGATGCTGGAGGTGGCGCGCCATGGCGCCGCCAAGGCTGTGCTCGAGGTCGCCGACATCCGTGCGCTCAGCCGCGCCGCTTCCGAGCCGGCGCTCGATCTGCACGCCCACTGAGCGCTGGGCGGGCGTGACGATGCACGCTCGAGTACGCTTGCGAGCACATCATCTGCACTCCGTGCCGTTCTGAAGGCGTGATGCCGGTGCCGCACCCGTATTGGCGGCCGCGGCATGAGGCACGCCATCGTCGAAATTTCTGCCCACGGCGCCCAAAAATGGTCTTTTCTTTCGTTTGACGCGCGTCGGCGTCTGGTAGGCTACCAGTTCATGGGACGCGCCTTCCGGACGCGGCCACCTTCTTCAAGCGCGTGGGTCAGCGCATGTTCGAATGAAAAGTTCATGGTGACGCGCCGACCGAACATCGTGATTGCCATCAGCATTGTGGTGGCCAGTGCGATCCTCGCGATTGCGGTGTGGGTATTGGCGCAGATGCGTGATGACGCACTGCGGCGTGCGCAGGACTCCGTCTTCAACGTCTCGCTGCTGGTCGAGCGCGATGTGTCGCGCAACCTCGAGATCTACGACCTGTCGCTACGGGCGGTAATCGACGGCCTGAAACAGCCCGGCGTGCTGGATTTGCCGCCGGCGATCCGTCAGATGGTGCTGTTCGACGGTTCCGCCAGCGCAAAAGACCTGGGCTCGCTTCTCGTCGTCGACACAACGGGCAATGTCGTTTTCGATTCGCAATCAACGCCTCCGCGGCCCGTCAATCTCGCCGATCGGGATTACTTCAAGGTTCAGCGCGACTCTCCCAATGTCGGCCTGTATGTCAGCCATCCGTTCACGCCCAAGATGACCAGCAAGGAAGTGAGCATTGCGTTGAGCCGCCGTATCTCGCGGCCGGACGGCAGCTTCGGCGGCGTGGTGGTCGGCACGATGCGACTCACTTACTTCAGGCATCTGTTCGCCGGTATGAATCTCGGCGCGGGTGGTTCGATGGCGCTGATGCTGAGCGACGGCACGATGCTGATGCGGCGTCCCTACGATGCGAACATCATCGGTCGCAATCTGACCGGCACTGCGAACTATTCGCGCTTTACCGAGCAGCCGAGCGGGGACTTCTTCGGCACGGCGGCGATCGATGGCGTCGAGCGCTGGTACGCGTTCCGTCATATCGATATGTATCCGCTGATTCTCGATGTTGCGCTCTCGACGAACGATATCTACGTGGAATGGCGGCGTCGCGCGTGGATCATCGGTTCGCTGATCGCGGCGCTCGACCTGGCGATCATAGCGCTCGCCATCCTCTTCTCGCAGCAACTGCGGCAGCGCCGCGCGGCCGAAGAAGAGCTACGCGTGCTGGCGTGCACCGACGGGCTAACCGGCCTGAACAATCGCCGCACTTTCGAGGAACACGCGGAGGAGGAGTGGCGCCGCGCGCAACGCAACGGGTGGCCGTTGTCGATGCTGCTGATCGACGTCGACACGTTCAAGGGCTTCAACGATCTCTACGGCCATTCGGCCGGCGACGACGCGCTCATCGCCGTGGCGCGCTGCATCGGGCAGAGCGTGCGGCGCCCGGGCGATACCGCGGCGCGCTACGGCGGCGAAGAATTCGCCGTGCTGCTGCCGGATACTGACCAGGCCGGGGCGGTGAACATCGCCGAGAGAATTCGCGCCGAGGTTCAGGCGCTCGAGCTTCGCCATGTCGCGAGCTCGCACCATGTGCTGACCGTCAGCATCGGCATTGCGTGCACTACAAGCCAGGCATTCGCGACAAGCCGGGCGCTTGTCAACGCCGCGGACGAGGCGCTTTACGAGGCCAAGGATGCTGGCCGCAACCGCGTGCTGTGTTATCCGGCGGCGGCGCGGGCGCATCGGCAGACCGTCGTGGTGTCGCCGCCGCGGTGAGGAGCGCGAACGAGCTGGGTTTTCTGGTTAATTTAACCCGGGTAATATGTTGCATCTATTTTATACCCGGATATAATTCGACAAATTCATCTTTCGGAGTTTGTCATGGCCACCCATCCTGCTACCTGCACCGCCTTCGAGGGGTACCGCCGTATCGCCTCGGGCGCCTTGTCCGAGGTGGCGCTCGCTGTACGCGAGGTGCTGGCGCGTGGAGAACAGGCGCCTGTGCTGATTTTCGACGACATCACCAGCCGTCCGGTCGAGTTTGATTTGCGCGGCTCGCCCGAAGAGATTCTGGCGCGGCTGGCAAGCCAGGCACCGAGTGAGCAACCTGAACCAACCGCAGGCGCTGAAGAGGACGATGCGCCGCGTGGCCGCGGCCGTCCCAAGCTCGGTGTGGTGGCAAGAGAGGTCACGCTGCTGCCGCGTCATTGGGATTGGCTCAACGGACAATCGGGCGGCGCTTCGGTTGCGCTGCGCAAACTGGTCGAAGCGGCGCGACTGGCGGGCGAGGACAAGGGCCGCAAACGCGCAGCACAAGAAGCCGTGTATCGCTTCATGACCGCACTCGCCGGCAATCTGCCCGGCTATGAAGATGCAACGCGCGCGCTCTATGCCGACGATCGGGCGCGGTTTGGCAAGATCGTCGCGGCATGGCCAGAAGACGTGCGTCATTACACGCTGCGTCTTGCCGATGGTGCGTTCGTCACGCATGCGTAATTCGCCTGCGTACTGGCGAGTGCCTGGGTCAACGAAACGTATGGACGAAAAAAAGCCGCTCACGCCGGGGAGCGTGAGCGGAAAGTCGGAGAGTTACAACAACATTGCGTGCGCTTACTCATGGAGATGAACGCAGCAAACAAAGTTTAAGAGTTGGACTCGTCCCCATATATCAGACAAATCCCAATCACCGCGCTGACGCGCAAAGCACGTTGACGGAACGATCCGGCGCCGTGTACCAGGCATTGCTTACATCATCCTGTCCCGGTTATGTCCACCATTTATTGCTTCAGGCCGCTGTTATCGCAGCCGTAAGAGAGGTGGCAGCGTCGCCACGTATCCGAAAAAAAGCGAAATATTTCGCCATGCATTTCGCCATGCCGCAGCGACGCGAGCGTTCCCCCAGGACTTGTGAAGGATGGTGAGATGAAGTGGTTCGACCGCATGACCGTATTCAGGAAGCTGCTGTTGGCGTTTGCCGTTGTGATCGGGTTTTGCGTCGTGATCGGCGGGACTTCGCTGAAGACGTTGTCGTCGATGCACGCCATTACCGACGCCATCTGCAACCGACACATGAACGGCCTCTACTGGATGGAAGAGGCGAACCGCCACAAGATCGATTCCGATCTTGCTGCCGCGAATCTCGGCTACGCAGCCGACGACGCCGGCCGTCAGAAGTTGAAGGACAGCATCGTCGCCTCGCTCAAGGAGATGCACGGCGCCTACGACCAGTATCGCGCGACCATCGCTACAGCCAAGGGTCAGGAGATGTTCGACGAAGTGCTGCGCAAGTCGGCCGTGTGGGAGGGCATCGTGCATCAGCAGATCGGCCTCGAGCCGATTCCCGCCGGCGTCGACAACAACGAACTCGTGCGCCGCGCGATCGCGTCGAGTGAGGCGCTGCGCGATCGCATCACGGCGCTGATCGACTATCGCCGTCAGCAAGCCAACGAGGCCCAGCAGGAGGCGAGCGCCCAGTATCAGCACATGCGCGTCGTGATGCTTGCGTTGGTGCTGGGCGCGATCGCGGCGGGCACGCTGCTCGCAACCGTGATTGCGCGACGCCTCGCGCGCCAGCTTGGCGGCGAGCCGGATTACGCGATGCATATCGCCAACCGCATCGCCGATGGCGACCTGAGCGTGCGTGTCGACACCCGTGCCGACGATACCGGCAGCATGCTGTTCGCGCTGCACAACATGCGTGAGCGGCTGGCGAGCATCGTGTCGGGTATCAGCGAGTCGAGCGAATCGATCCTGATGGCCTCGGGCGAGATCGCGCAAGGCAATACCGATCTGTCGCAACGCACCGAAGAGCAGGCTGCCGCGTTGCAGGAAACCGCGTCGAGCATGCAGGAATTGACATCGACGGTGAAGCTGAATGCCGAGAATGCGCAGCAGGCGGGCGGCGTCGCGCATGGCGCTTCGGAAGTGGCGGCGCGCGGCAGCAGTCTGGTCGGCGACGTGGTCGAAACGATGCGTGAGTTGGCGGCCGGTTCGAAGCGCATGACCGACATCATCGCGGTAATCGAAGGGATCGCCTTTCAGACCAACATTCTCGCGCTGAACGCAGCGGTGGAAGCGGCGCGGGCGGGCGAGCAGGGGCGTGGCTTTGCGGTGGTGGCGGGGGAAGTGCGTTCGCTCGCGCAGCGCAGCGCGGTGTCGGCCAGGGAGATCAAGGAGCTGATCGAGAGCTCGACGGCGCGCGTGGGCAGCGGCGCCGAATTGGCCGAGCGGGCCGGTCAGACGATGGCGGAAGTCACGCATGCAGTGAAGCGCATGACCGACATCATGGGCGAGATTTCGTCGGCGTCGCAGGAGCAAAGCACTGGCATCGAGGAAGTAAACCGCGCGGTCGCGCAGATGGACGACGTGACCCAGCAGAACGCGGCGCTGGTCGAACAGGCGGCCGCTGCGGCGTCGTCGATGGCGGACCAGGCGAGGCAGTTGCAGGCGGCAGTCACCGTGTTTTCGCTGGAGGCGCGGCAGGGCTGACGGAGCGGGCGATGATGAGGCATCGTTTGGGCGTGACTGCTTGTGTTGGTGATGCGTCGGGGCGGTGCTGCTTGTGCGGATGATTGTCGAAGGCGTGACTGCTTGTGTTGGTGGTGAATCAGGGTAGTGCTGCTCGTGCTGATGATCGTCGAGGGCCTGACTGCTTGTGTTGGTGGTGAACCAGGGCGGTGCTGCTCGCGCGGATGATCGTCGAGCGCGTGACCGCTTGCGTTGATGGTGAATCACAGGGACGTGCCGCTTACGTGGATGGTCGTCGGAGGCATCGCGGCTTGCGCCATTGATAGATGGCTTTGTCTGGCGATCTCCGTGCTATTCGACGGCGAGGCGTGCGTAGCGCTCTTTGCGCGGCTTTTGCCACCCTTGCCAGGCCTGATGGCTCTCCGTACACTCGCGCGTAATTCCCCGACGGCGCAGTTTCGCTGCGTCGCCCACTAAAACGCCGACAGAGGAGAACCCCCGCCATGGCCGATTCCTATTTCCCACGCTGGCGCGCTCAGCCTGACGCTGCCGAGGGCCGCATTGTCGGCACCGACGAGCGCCTCGCGTGGCCGCAGATGTTTGCAATGGGCATTCAGCACGTCGTCGCGATGTTCGGTTCGACCGTGCTTGCGCCGTTGCTGATGGGCTTCGATCCGAACCTGTGCATCTTCATGTCGGGGATCGGCACGCTGTTGTTCTTCGTGCTGGTGGGCGGGCGTGTACCGAGCTATCTCGGCTCGAGCTTCGCGTTCATCGGTCTGGTGATCGCGGTCACGGGCTATGGCGGCCACGGTCCGAACATGAACATTCCGGTGGCGTTGGGCGGGATCATCGCGTGCGGGGTGGCGTACGCGATCATTGGCCTGATCGTGTCGGCGGTCGGCACCAAATGGATTGAAACGCTGATGCCGCCGGTCGTGACCGGGGCGATTGTCTGCGTGATCGGGTTGAATCTTGCACCGATAGCGGTGCATGGCGTGAGCGGCAGCAACTTCGATTCGTGGATGGCGCTGGTGACGGTGCTGTGCGTCGGCGCGGTCGCGGTGTTTGCGCGCGGCATGCTGCAGCGTTTGCTGATTCTGGTCGGTTTGCTGATGGCGTACGTGATTTACGCGATCGTCACGAATGGTCTTGGCATGGGTAAGCCGATCGACTTTGCGATTGTGGCGAACGCCGCGTGGTTTGGTATGCCGCATTTCACGGCGCCGGTTTTCAACATGCAGGCGATGACCTTGCTCGCACCGATCGCGGTGATTCTGGTTGCTGAGAATCTTGGACATATCAAGGCGGTCAGCGCGATGACCGGTCAGAACCTGGACCGCTATGTCGGCCGCGCATTTCTCGGCGATGGACTCGCGACGATTGTGTCCGGCTTTGCCGGTGGTACGGGGGTGACGACTTATGCCGAGAACATTGGCGTGATGGCCGTGACCAAGATTTATTCGACGCTGGTGTTTGTGATCGCAGCGGTAATTGCTCTCGTGCTTGGTTTTTCGCCGAAGTTTGGGGCGGTGATTCAGACCATTCCGGGGCCGGTATTGGGCGGAGTATCGATTGTCGTGTTCGGGTTGATCGCCGTGACCGGCGCGCGCATCTGGGTTGTGAATAAGGTCGATTTCTCCGACAACCGGAATCTGATTGTGGCAGCGGTGACGCTCGTGCTGGGCGCTGGGGATTTTTCGTTGAAGCTCGGTGGATTTGGGCTTGGCGGGATTGGGACTGCTACCTTTGGGGCGATCATTCTGTACGCTCTCCTGAGGAGGAAGCCGGCGCAGGGGCCGGTGGCTTAAGGGAGTGGTTTTTTTTGCCTGTGCGGCGCTTTGTTGGCTGGTTTGATTGCCTACGGCGTTGGGGTTTGCGTGGTTTGGTTGTCTGCGCGACGCTTTTTTTCTGGTTGCCTGTGGCGGTGGGTTTGGCTTGATCTGGTTGCCTGCGCGGCGCTTATTGTCTGTGCGCCTGCGGCGTTGGTCTTTCCTTGATCTGGATTCTTTGGTCTTTGGTCTTTGGCCTTTCCTTGAATTGATATTGGTTTATTAGCGTCGCCCCTGTGCGGGGCAGGCACCTACTTTTCTTTGCCTGCTGCAAAGAAAAGTAGGCAAAAGAAAGCAGCTCACACCGCTAACTCTTAAGCGGGTCCCCCGCACAGCCAAGGTAGTGGTGCATCTGGAATCTGTGTTCTCGCACACTCCGCGCTCGTGACAAGGCAGTCATGCTTCCCGCCTCGCACTACGTGCTCTCCGGAAGGGTCTGCCAGAGGAACTTGGGGCTTCGTTTGGGCGTGGTGGGGCCATTGGCTTTGCCTCGGCGAAATGCCGACGGCCTCAGTGTTTCAGAATCGCCGCCGATGCAAAATGTAGCCCACTACATATGAAGCGTCGCTGGACGCAACAAACGGCAAGTTGCCCTTTGAAGTACCGGGACCATCAAGCACGACGGGAAGCTTCGCGAATGACCGCGAGCACGGAGTACGGTGCGGCCTTGTAATGTACTGCTGAGCGAAAAAGGCGGCAGGGCAATGAAGCTCCGTCAAGGCGAAGCCGATGGTTGCCACCGCACCCAAACGAGTCCCCACCGCAACTAAACGAAGAGCCTGGTTTCCCAGACAGACCCGTTCGTGGCGAGGCAACGCCGATGGCCCCACCACGCCCAAACGGAGCCCCTGGCTCCTGATGAACCCTTCCGGCGAGCACGTGGTGCGAGGCGGGAAGTATGACTGCTGTGTCACTGAGGCCGAATGTGCGAGGGCACGGATTCCAGATGCACCACTGCCGTGACTGTGCGGGGGACCCGCTTAAGAGTTAGCGGTGTGAGCTGCTTTCTTTTGCCTACTTTTCTTTGCAGCAGGCAAAGAAAAGTAGGTGCCTGCCCCGCACAGGGGCGACACTAATAAACCAATAAGAAAACAAGGAAAGGCCAACGCCGTAGGCGCACAACAATAAGCGTCGCACAGGCAACCAGATCAAGCCAAACCCACCGCCACAGGCAACCAGACAAAAAAGCGTCGCGCAGACAACCAAACCACGCAAACCCCAACGCCGTAGGCACTCAAACCAGCCAACAAAGCGCCGCGCAGGCAAACAACCAAAACAACCAACCCCCGCCAAAGGCAAAACCAACCCCAACCCCCGCCAAAGGCAAAACCAACCCCAACCCCCGCCAAAGGCAAAACCAAACCTAAACCTTCACTTCCTCCGCACAGTAAGCGCCGTCTCCGACAAATCCACCTCCCGCATGAGCTTATTCAAAGTCTCATCATTGATCTCCTGACTATTGCGCAGCGCGAGCAGCGCCTTCCGCTCAGCCCTCATCGCCGCCAATTTCATCCGGAATTCCAGCGCATCGGCACGACGCGCCAACTCCCGCGGCTCCTGTTCGTCTCCAAGCGTGGCAAGCCTGCGCCGATAAACATCCATCACCCTCGCGGTGACATCCGCCGCATATGCCGATGCGGACTCATCCAGATCCGCGCAGTCGGTATCGTGCACTTCGTCAACCGCGCGAATCGCGGCTTGCGCCGCCATCGTGCGCGCCATCGCTTCTTCCGCGGCATGCGGATCCTTGCCTCGCCGCCAGCCGCGCAACAGCAGCGGCAACGCCACCACTGCCACCAGCAGCGATAAAAGAATCACCCCGGAGGCAATGAAAATCGCCAGATCACGTCCTGGCAAAGGCGTACCGTTCGGCAACACCTCGGGCAGCGACAACACGCCCGCCAGCGTCACCGCGCCACGCACGCCGGCCACCGTCGTCACCGTGACCGTGCGCAACCCCGGCACGGCGTTCGCCACGCCGTGCTTCGCCGCGCCGCGGCTCGCGAACCAGCGCAGCAGCCAGACCCACACGAAGCGCATCGCGTACAGCGCCGCCGCCACGGCGGCGATGTAGCCGATCAGCAGCCACACCTGCGCGTCGCTGGTTTCGTGTGCGTCGAGCAGCGCCCGGCCAAGAATATGCGGAAACTGCAATCCCAGAAGAATGAACACCATGCCGTTGAAGACGAACTCGATCATCGTCCATGTGCTGTTCGCGCGCACTCGCGACGAAACCGGCCCGATATTCACAATGCTCGCGTAATTCATCATCATGCCGGCTGAGACTGCCGCCAGAATGCCCGACAACTCGAAGCGCTCGGCGATCAGATAGGCGGCGAACGGAATCAGCAAGGTCATCACCACGCCGGGTGCCGGATCGCCTTCTTCGTTAAGACTCAGAAAGCGCGCCGACACGAAACTGAACACCCAGCTCACCGCCGCGCCCGTCGCAAGACCGCCCACCGCGATGATCACGAAGCTGATCGACGCATCGCGCAGCGAGAACACACCCGTCAGCGCCGCGGCAATCGCGAACTTCAACGCGACAAGGCCCGACGCGTCGTTCATCAACGCCTCGCCTTCGAGGATGTGCATCAGCCGTCCAGGAATCTTGCCCTTGCCCGCGATGCCGGACAACGCCACCGCATCCGTCGGCGACAGCACCGCTGCCAGCGCGAATGCAACCGGCAGCGAAATCGACGGCACCAGGGCATGCACGAAGTAGCCGACCGCCAGCACCGTCATGAAAACCAGGCCGAGCGCAAGCATCAGAACGGAGCGGCGCGCCATGAACAATTCGCGCTTCGGGATGCGCCATCCATCCGCGAACAGCAGCGGCGGAATAAACAGCATCATGAAAATTTCCGGGTCGAAGCTGACGTGCAATCCGAGCCTGGGCCATGCGAGCAATGCGCCGACCGCGATCTGGACGAGTGGCAACGGCAACGCGATCGGCAACATCCGGATCACGACGCCGGAAGCGGCGACAGCGAGCAGAAGAATCAGTACGGTAAAGACAATTTCCATCGGTCTATTTCTGGAGATATAACGGCGTTTCCTCTGCGATAGCCGGCGATGTCGCCCTCTATCAGTCACGAAGCGTGCATGAGGCATAAGACATAAGGCCGAAGTTTAGCCCGGCGACGCATCACCTCATCGTCAACCCGGCAAGACTCCAGCGATTACACGGCAAGATTCCGCGAGCGCTGCGGGCAAACGTCCAGGTAAGGCTTTGCACCTAAACGGTGCGCATCACGCCCGCAGGCGGCGCATGTTCTCTTTCGCCGGTGCAATCTTTCATGCAAATTTCAATCGAATGTGCGCCAGCGTGCGCATGGAGCTTGCTTAAGGAATATCGATGACGCACATTTTGAGAAACGGTGCCGAGGTTGTTCGCTTCCGCGTTCGGACCGGCCCGGCTCTCGCGTGAGAGGATTGCATGACGATTGCGCAACAGGAAAGAACGGCCAGCGTGCCGCATGGCTTCGATGTCGAGGTGACGTCGGGGCTCGAACGTTTTTCGGTGCAGCATGGCGAGCTGACGCTGACCAGCGTATTTCAACCGATTTTCAGCCTGTCGCATATGCGGGCGGTCGGCTACGAGGGGCTGCTGCGCGCGCACGATGCGCTCGACAGGCCCGTGTCGCCGCTCGACGTATTCGGCGAGGCGGCGCGTCTGGGCGACGTGTTGCAAGTCGACCGGCTCGCCCAGACCCTGCATCTGGAGAACTTCAAGGTGCTCGGCGCCGAGCGCGAATGGCTGTTCCTGAACGTCCATCCTGGCGCGCTGACCGATCCGTATCACGCCGCCGCCTTGCTGGCCACGCTGAAGCGCCTCGATCTGCCGCCGCGGCGCATCGTGCTGGAGGTGCTCGAGCAACGCGCGGAAGATCTCGAACGTCTCGCCGACGCGGTGCGCCAGTTCCGTGAGCGCGGTTTCCTGATTGCACTCGATGACTTCGGTGCGGGCCACTCGAATGTCGAACGGATCTGGCAACTGAATCCCGACATCGTGAAGCTTGACCGCATCATGCTGTCGCACGCCGCGCATCGTGCGGATATGGCGACGATCCTGCCGGGGCTGGTGGCGCTGCTGCACGAAGCGGGCAAGCTGGTGCTGATCGAAGGTGTCGAGACGGAGTATGAAGCGCAGATGGCGCTCGCCTGCGACGCGGACTTCGTGCAAGGTTTTTTCTTCGGCCGACCGAATCCCGGCGCGGCCGACGCGGCGCACGCCGTGACTTGCATCAGCGAAGTGACCGACCGTTATCGCGAACAGGCCGAAGCGCGCGAGCGCCGCAATGCGAGCCGTCTCACACCGTACCTGCGGGCGTTCGAGCGAGCCGCGGAACGGCTCGCTGCCGGCGAACCGCTTGAGGAAGTCTGCTGGAATTTCCTCGCGCTCGACCATGCCGCACGCTGTTTCCTGCTCGATGCGAAGGGCAAGCAGGCGGGTCGTAATGTCGTGTTGCGCGCCGATCGCGCGGCGCATGAAACGCGCTTTCTGCCACTTGCCGATGCGCAAGGGGCGAACTGGCTGCGTCGTCCGTATTTCCGCGCTGCAATCAATGCGCCGGAACGTGTGCATGTGACGCGTCCGTATCTGTCGATTAACGAGGCGTTGCCGTGCGTGACGCTCTCGGTGGCGACGCGTGTCGGCGAGCAGACGTGCGTGCTGTGCGGCGATATCGACTGGGTCGAGGAATAGTGGATTCGATGGTCTGATCGGGGCGGGCCGACGGTTTAGGTGGTTCGATTGGAAGGGGGAGCGACGGTTCTGACGGTGCGGATTGGGAGAGCGACGGCGGTTCTGAGATCATGTCGTTTTTAACGACACACAGCCGCGCTCATGTCAGTCCTACTTGAAGTCATCGCCACGACCGTTGCCGACGCCCGGCTTGCCGTTGAGGCCGGTGCGAACCGTCTCGAACTCGTTACCGCGATGGGCGAGGGCGGGTTGACGCCGAGCCTTGGCCTGATCGAAGCGGTGGTTGCCGCGAGCGCCGTACCCGTCAACGTCATCGTCCGGCCGCATAGCCGCTCCTTCGTGTACGACGCCGACGACTATGCCGTGATGCTGCGCGACGTGCGTGCAGTCAAAGCGGCTGGCGCGAACGGCGTGGTGATTGGCATGCTGACGGCGGACGGTGAGATCGATCGCGAAGGCCTCGCGCGCGCAATCGATGCGGCCGATGGTCTGGCGATCACCTTCCATCGTGCGTTCGACGAAACGCGTGATCTGCACGAGGCGCTCGACGTGCTGCTCGGTTTCAATGCCGTGACGAATGTGCTGACCTCGGGCGGTAAGCCGTCGGTGTTGCAGGCAGAGTCGATCGTGCGTGACCTGGTACGGCAAGCGTCCGGCTCACATTGCACGGTGCTGGCCGGCGCGGGGTTGACGATTGATGCGGTGGCCGGCTTCGTGAGCGCGACGCACGTTAAAGCGGTTCACTTCGGTTCGGGTGTGCGCGTTGGCGGCAGCGGACTCGCACCCGTCGATGCGGCGAAAGTCGCGCAGGTGCGAGCGCTGCTGGACGCAAAGCATAGTTAATTCGTCAGGAAGATAATCAGCGCGATTGGGCGCAGTGCGTAGCAAACCGATCCGGCGGAAAATCAACACTCCCAGACGCAACGCATAACAAATCCATCAGGCGAAAAAATGCCGCTTCAAGGTTCAACCCGAAGCGGCATTTTTTTCACGGGCGAAGGAATTACTTCGCAACCACAACCGGAATCCCGCGCAACTGCCCGGCGCCCTTAACCTCGTCCAACGACTTCTTCACCGAAGCGCTCGTCGCCGCTTCGATCTGCAAGCGTGCAGCGAGATCGCGCTCGCCGCGCTTCACGCCAGCCAGATTTGCCAGCTTCACGTGACCATAACCGCGCACACGCGCATGCAGATCGGCGAGCTTCGCAATGTCTTCCAGATTGCTCGCGTCGAGCTTCGAAAACGCGCGTTGTAGCGTGGTTTCGTAATCGTCGGCGAGTTCGCGTTCCATTTTGCGTTCGAGCGTACGGCCGAACGGATCGAACAGCGTGCCGCGCAGACTGCTGAATTTCGCCATCACGCCGAGCACCGGCCACATCCATTGACCGAAAGTCTTTTTGGTTGGATTCACGCCTGGCTGCGGACGTGTGAGCGTCGGCGGCGCGAGGTTGAATTTGATGCCGAAGTCCTTGCCGGCGACGCCTTCGAATTGCGCCTCCAGTGCTTCACGGAACGCGCTGTCCGTATGCAGGCGCGCCACTTCATATTCGTCCTTCACCGCGAGCAGCCGATAGAACGTCGTCGCCACTGCACGTGTGATGCGTTCGCTTTTTGCATCGACCGCGGTTTCGGCACGGCGCGCCGCCTCGACCAGCGCGCGATAGCGCTTAACGTAACCTGCGCCACCGTACGTCTGGAGACGGCCCTCGCGATGGGCGATCAGTTCGTCGAGCGTATCGACGCGCACCACCTGTTTCGCCAGATGCCGTGCTTGCCACAGCGATTCCAGCGCGGCGGGGTCTTCCGCAGCAACACGCCCAATCGAAAACGCCAGTTGATTCATCTGCACGGCGACGTTGTTCAATTCGATCGCGCGCATCATCGCCGCGAACGACACCGGCACGAGGCCGAGTTGCCAGGCATAACCGAGCATCAGAATGTTCGCGCCGATGGTATCGCCGAGAAAGCGCGTGGCGAGCGCCTGGGCGTCGCACGTCGACATGCGATCGTCGCCTGCGGCGTGGCGCATCTTGTCGATCAACGCGTCGGCATGCAGTGTCGCATCCGGGTTCTGCACGAAGGTCGCATTCGGAATCGCGTGCGTGTTGACGACGATGCGCGTGCGGCCATGACGTACCGTTTGCAACGCATCGGCGCTCGCGCCCACCACCATGTCGCAGGCGAGCAGCACGTCGGCCTGTTGCGTGTCGATACGCACCTGATTGAGCCACTCGTCGCGCGCGGCGAAGCGCACGAACGACAACACCGAGCCGCCCTTTTGCGCGAAGCCCATGAAGTCGAGCACCGACGCGCTTTTGCCTTCCAGATGCGCGGCCATGCTGATCAATGCGCCGACCGTCACGACGCCCGTGCCGCCGACACCGGTTACGAGAATATCGTACGGCGCGGCATCGAGATGCGTCGCGGGAATCGGCAAGGCTTCGACGCGTGCGGCGAGTGCTACAGGATCGAACGCGGCGCCCGCGGCTTTCTTCAGCTTGCCGCCTTCCACCGTCACGAAGCTCGGGCAGAAGCCGTTCACGCAGGAATAGTCTTTATTGCACGACGATTGATCGATGCGGCGCTTGCGCCCCAACGCGGTCTCAACCGGCTCCACTGACAGACAGTTCGATTGCACGCCGCAATCGCCGCAGCCTTCGCAAACTTCTTCGTTGATGAAGAGACGCTTGTCAGGATCGGGAAACTCGCCTTTCTTCCTGCGACGCCGTTTTTCAGCGGCACAGGTCTGATCGTAGATCAGCACGGTCACGCCGTCGGTATCGCGCAATTCACGCTGCACGGTGTCCATTTCGCTGCGATGGTGGAACGTCGTGCCCTTTGGAAAGAGATCGTGGTGACCGTCGTATTTCTCCGGTTCGTCACTGACCACGACAAAGCGCGACACGCCTTCGGCTTCCACCTGACGCGCGATCTGCGGCACGGAGATGCTGCCGTCGACCGGTTGGCCGCCGGTCATCGCCACCGCATCGTTATAGAGGATCTTGTACGTGATGGTGGCTTTCGCGGCCACCGCCTGGCGGATCGCGAGAATGCCCGAGTGAAAGTAGGTGCCGTCGCCGAGATTCTGGAAGACGTGGCGCGTTTTTGTGAACATCGAATGCGATGCCCAGTCGACGCCTTCACCGCCCATCTGAATCAGCCCGGTGGTGTCGCGCTCCATCCACGACGCCATGAAATGACAGCCGATCCCCGCATGCGCGATCGAACCTTCAGGCACTTTGGTCGAGGTGTTGTGCGGACAGCCTGAGCAGAAATACGGCGTACGCTTCACGCTATCCGCGGCATTCGAGAGAATTTGCGGCGCCACCAGATCGACCACGCGCTCGCGGCGATCCAGCGCCGGCTTGTGCTTCGCGAGCCAGTTGGCGAACACCGGCAGAATGCGCGACGGCCGCAATTCACCGAGCGACGACAGCAGCATCGTGCCGTCCTCAGCATTCTTGCCGACCACGATCGGTCGCGTGCCTTGCGTGCGGTTGTACAGATAATCTTTGATCTGCTGCTCGATGACCGGGCCTTTCTCCTCGATCACCAGCACTTCGGACAAACCGGACACGAACGCGTCGATGCGCGTCATTTCGAGCGGGAACGACAAGCCGACCTTGTAGATGCGCACGCCGGCCGCTTCCAGATCGGCGACCGTCAGATCGAGCCGGCGCAGCGTTTCCATCAGGTCCAGATGCGCCTTGCCGCACGTGACGATACCCACGTTCGCATGCGGACTCGGTGCAATCCATTTGTCGATGCTATTGGTGCGCGCGAAATGACGAACCGCGTCGAGCTTCGCGTGCATCCGCGCTTCGATCGTAAGACTCGGCAGGTCGGGCCAACGGTTATGCAAGCCGCCAGCCGGAACTTCGAAATCCTGTGGAATCGTCCATTCGGTTTGCAGCGCATCGAGGTCGACGGTCGAGCCCGATTCGACCGTTTCCGAAATCGCTTTATAGCCGACCCACGCGCCCGAGAAACGCGACAGCGCCCAGCCGTACAAACCGAACTCGAGCATGTCGGCAATGTTCGACGGATTCACCACCGGCATATGCCACGCCATCAACGCGAAGTCGCTCTGATGCGGCATCGACGACGACACGCAACCATGATCGTCGCCCGCCACCACCAGCACGCCACCGTGCGGCGACGAACCGTACGCGTTGCCGTGCTTCAGCGCATCGCCCGCGCGATCCACGCCCGGGCCTTTGCCGTACCACATCGCGAATACGCCTTCGACGGTGCGCTCCGGGTCCGATTCCACCCGCTGCGTACCGAGCACGGCGGTGCCGCCGAGTTCTTCGTTGATCGCCGGCAAAAAGCGAATATCGCTCGCCGTGAGCAGTTTCTTCGCTTTCCACAACTGCTGATCGACCATGCCGAGCGGCGAGCCGCGATAGCCGCTGATGAAGCCGGCCGTGTTCATGCCGTGCGCCTTATCCCGTGCGCGCTGCATCAGCACGAGGCGCACCAGCGCCTGGGTGCCGGTCAGGAAGATTCGCCCGCGCGTGGCGGTGAGATTATCGGACAGCTTGTAATCGGCGAGAGCGGGCGTGCCGTCGAGGGGCAGGCGAGCGGTCATGGGTGAGTCTCCGGTGTTTTGTATCCGCGCGCCGTGGATGGGGACCACCTAAAGTGACGCAGCGAAAGAGACTCTATTTTTTAGCGCCGATTGGAGTGAATTTTTTCTACTTGATCAGGCGTTCGACGAAACCGCGCGACGCGGCACGCGTTTTAATGAAGTTTTGAGATGGATTTGCCACGCGGTTGACGGGTTCGGGTATGCCCTGGTGTCCCGCTACGCCTCCGCGGCTTACGGCGCAGGCGCTTTCGCCATGGACGCGGCGACCGGTGTTGCGTCGAGCGGCACGACCTCGTCGAAATGCGAGTAATCGATGTGACTCACGCCGTTTTCCTCGCGCATGACGTCGACGAAGCGGTGTTGCCAGCGGATCTGCTCGCAACGCCACATATGGCGCGCCTGCATGGTTTGCGAGGTCGATTCGTCGACTCCTTCGAGCGTGAGCCACAGCGACGCATCACGGCCCATGAGCGTTTCGGCGGTCTCGCCAAATAGCGGACTGCTTTCGTCGATGACGTGCATCATGACCCAGCCCAGTTTGAACACGGGATGCTGGTCGCGCACCAGCGTCAAGTCGTAGAGTTTGCGCAGCGTATAACCTTCGGCGGAGGTTTCCAGTCGCATGAGGCGAAGTTTCGCCCGCGCTTCGGCGATCACGTTTTGACGTGCGTTGGCGGCGCGCACCATCAGCGTCATGCGGCCCTCGAGCGGCCAGACGACCGCGTAGCGGGCGAACATGATCTTGGCGTGCGGGCGTGAAAAGCGCGCGAAGATCAGCCCCGTCGCCAACGCGATACTGGACATGCCGACAAAGATCTCCAGCGTCGCGATCCAGTGGGCGTAGACCGTTTGCGGATGCATGTCGCCGTAGCCGACCGTCGCGAGCGTTTCGACGCTGAAGAAAAACGCGCCGCCGAAACCCGACGGAAACTGATTGGCGATCGGTGCCCGGCCGAGCATGTAGAGCGTCGCAAACACGGTGTTGAGCAGCAGGAACAAAACGGCGAGCGAGACAAAGAACGTCGGCCAGCGGACGACCAGTGCACGGTGATAGAGATCCTGCCAGAGCGGCGTCGGCATGCCGTGCGCGATGACGACGCGATCGTCCAGCCGCAATTCCCGGCTGCCGCGCGCGCGACGCTTCTGCTCGCGCGCTTCGTCGTCGGCGATGCCGGAAAAGCGGTCTGATGGTTCAGTAGCCATCGCGTGCTCGTGGAGATGAAAACGCGCAAAGCGTAGCACGCCGGCTAGCGCACGGATGGTGATTTCCGGTGCGCTGCGGTGAGGTTACGGAAAGGCCCGCGGCTTCGGAATGCCGGCACCGTGTTCGATGTCGTCGACGGCTTGCAGGTGCGCTGCGCCGATTGCTTCGGCTTCGTCCGCGTAGCCGTTGTCGCCGCCAATGGTGGTCCACGATTTGACGGCTTTCTCGCGATGCCGGATTTCGTATTCCGCGTCCCAGCGCGCGCCGTTGAGTTCGAGAGGGCGGACGTGAATCGAGTACACGCCGTAGAGGAAGAGCTGTTCAGCCATGATCGCCTCCAGCCGGTTGATTCAGGAATGGCGCAGTGCGATGGATGCGGCGCCGGGTTGCCTAAAGTTCGATTTCCCCGAGGATGCGGTGCGCGAGGGCCTTGGCTTCCTCGAGCGCTTCTTCCGGTGTGGACGAGGTGGTGTCGACTTCGTAGACCGTGGTTTCCTGGTCAGCGCTTGCTTCGCCTTCGTCGCGGGAAAGGGTAACGATGCCCTGCCACGTGTCGCTTCGTACTTCTCTTATCGAGGCGGCGGCCGTGTAGATGCCCTTGGTGTAGGTGATGTCATCCATGGCGACGCTCCTTCTTCCAAAGGATTGGGTTTTTTCATCCTAGCACGATGATCGAGATTCGGTTTTCCGCCCGCGCGGCACTCGATGCCGACCGCCGATGCTGGCAACCGGCGTCGACAACCAGCGTCGACAACAATACGCGCCGCACAAGGCAAAAAAACTACAGCAGCGCGACAACCTCATCCAGCGAAGGCGCATGCGCACCGGCGTGGCGGCAAGCTGCCGCGCCGGCGGCCAGCGAAAAGGCGAGATGCTCCGGCCACGCTCGCTGCGGCGCGGTCATCAGGCTGAACAGCAGACCGCCAATCGAAGCATCTCCGGCACCCACGGTATCGACAACCTCGACCCGCGGCGGCCGGGCCTCCACGATCATGGCGCCGTCGATCAACATGGACGTGTCCGGCCCGCGCGTCACCAGCACGGTGGCGGCATGATTCATGGCCCGCAACTGTGTCAGTGCGGCGGCCTCGTCGTCCGTCTTGAACAACATCCGCAAATCTTCATCCGACACCTTGATCAGATCTGCCAGCGCGGCCATTTTTCGCAACGTGGGTTCGTATCCGTGCTCCATCAGGTTCCGGTAATTCGGATCGAAACTGATCTTCACGCCGCGCGAGCGCAACTCCGCGGCCAACGCTGCAAGCGTGTCGCCAAGCGGTTGACGTACCAGGCTGATGCAGCCGAAATGCGCCCACTTCACCTGACCCATCCAGCCCGCCGGCAAGCGCGCCGGATCGAACGCCAGATCGGCGCCGTTTTCACCCATGAAAAAGTAGGCAGGCGGATGCGTTTGATGAACGATTGCCAGCAAGGGTGGGCGCTCCACGCGCTGCATGAAGCGCATGTCGAGACCCGCGGCGACGCTCGCGCTCCACAGTTCATCGGAGAAATTGTCGACGCCCAGCGATCCGGCGCATGCCGTCGGCAAGCCGAGCTGCGCGACGCAGCGCGCGACGTTCCAGCCGGCGCCGCCAGGGCGCGAGAGCCATTGCGAGGTGCCGGTCCGAACGAGGTCGGTGAGGATGTCGCCGGCTGAGACAAAGAAAGGGAATTCGTTGTTCGCGCTCATTTTGCTTACTCCGCGGATTCGGACACAGCGGCCGCGCCGTCAGGCAGCGCGTGCGCCAGCACTTCGTAGCACGCGCCCATCGTGTGATAGTCGGTCTTGCCGGCGGGACTTTTTTCGTCGCTGTACTTACGGTTGTCGCACGTGAGGATGCGGTACCACGCGCCGTACTTGTGATCGACGAAATGCGCCCAGCTGTAGCGCCAGATCTCGTCGTACCAATCCCAGAAGCGTTCGTTGCCGGTGCGCTTGCCGAGCAGCGCCGCGGTGGCGAACGTCTCCGCCTGGACCCAGAAATATTTGTCGTGGTCGCACACGGTGCCGTCCGGGCCGAAGCCGTAATAGAGGCCGCCGTGGTCTTCGTCCCAGGCATGGGTCATCGCGGCGTCGAATAGTTCGATGGCGCGCGGCAGCAGCCACGGCAACGGACGATAACGCTCGAGAATCAGCAGCAGCTTGGCCCACTCGGTCTGGTGCCCGGGCTGGAAGCCCCAGGGCCGGAAGATGTTCGAGCTGTCTTCCTCGTTGTAATGCCAGTCCACCGACCAGTCCGCGTGAAAGTGTTCCCACACGAGTCCCTGCGAGAGCTTCGCCTGGCGCAGCGTGATGTTCGACGCCACCCGTTCCGCGCGATCGAGATAGACCAGGTGCCCGGTCGCCTCGTGGGCCGTCAGCAGCGCTTCGGTGGTGTGCATGTTCGCGTTCTGGCCGCGGTACGAGCTGACGCGCCAGTCAGGCGTCGCTTCGTCGGCGTAGAGGCCGGCGGCGGCGTCCCAGAAGCGGTGTTCCATCAACTCGAAGGTCGCGCCGATCATCGGCCTGGCTTCCTCGATGCCGGCCATCGCCGCATGCGAATACGCGAGCAGCACGAAGGCGAGGCCGTAACAGTGGCGCGTCGCGTCGAGCGTGCGTTTCTTGCCGTCGTGCCATTCGAGCTCCCAGTCGTAGCCTTCGTGTTCGGCGTCCCAATGCGCTTCGCGCAGGAAGCGCAAACCGTGGCGCGCGTACTCGAGATGCTGCGGGTCGCCAAACTGGCGATACGCCATCGCGTAGTTGAAGACGTAGCGGCACGTGCTGACGAGATGCCGTGTGGTCTTGTCGTAGACCGAGCCGTCGTCGCGGAAGAAATGGAAGAAGCCGCCGCTCGGATCGAGCACGTTCGGCGCGTAAAACTTCAGCGTGTCCTGCACATGCGAGCGCAGGAAGTCGCTGCTGCGGAAGCTCTCGACGGGCGGCGCGGCGGCGACGCTGTTGGCGGGGTGAAGCAGATCGGATTGCGTCATGGCGTTTTGACCAAGGTACTGGCACGGGCAATGAGATGGACGGGCAAGCGGACTTCGAGTTCAGCGGGGGCGTCTTCAAGCAGCAATTCGACGCCGCGCCGGCCGAGCGCTTCCTTGTCGACCGAAATGGTCGACAGCGGCGGCGTGGCATGAGCGGCGGCGGGAATGTCGTCGAAGCCGATGATCGCGATGTCCTCGGGCACGCGGATGCCGCGTGCGAGACACGCGCGCAGCGCGGCGAGCGCGGCGGCGTCGTTATAGGCGAATACGGCGTCGGGCCGCGGGCCGGGTGCGTCGAGCAACTGGTGCATCGCGCGCTCGGCGCCGCTGGCGGGATCGAGGCCGGCGTCGATGGGGATTTCAAGCGACGGGTCGAACAGCAAGCCCGCTTCGAAAAACGCGCGCCGGTAACCGAGCGCGCGCTGAGCGATGCTGAAGTGCGCGAGCGACCCGCCGATGAAGGCGACGCGTTTGCGCCCCTGTTCGAACAGATGCCGCATGGCGAGCATGGCGCCCGCGGCGTTGTCGAGATTCACCGAGCGCAGGCCCGGCGCCCACAGGTCGATCAGCACGAGCGGGCGTTGCATCGCCACCAGCGTAGTCAGCGTTTCGGGTTCGACGAAACCGGCGATCGCCACGGCGTCCGGTGCGTGCAGGCGCATCTGCTGGATCACGTCTTCGGTCGGACCGGCGGTCAGCACGGAAGGGACGATGCCGCGTTCGCGGCACGCGTCTTCCACGCCGTGCAGGACGTGCGAAAAGAACGGGCTGACGGCGAAGTTGTTGTGCTGACGGTGCAGCAGAAAGGTGAGGCGGCGGATGCGCGGACGCAACTGGGCAGCGTCATAGCCGAGCTGCCGCGCCGCTTCGACGACGCGTTCGCGAGTGGCTTCGGAAAGGCCTGGTTGATTCTTCAATGCACGTGAGACGGTGCCGATCGACACGCTGGCCGCACGGGCGATGTCGCGGATGGTTGTGGCCATCGAATGAAGCGGCCGCAAGAGGGCGGCCGCACGGTGTTTGGATTCGGGCGATTGTATAGTAAAACGTTACTGAATCAGCCTCGAGAACACGCGATCAACCCCCGGAAATACCCGTAGATATTGACGGGAGTGTGTTTTATGTTGTTTAGTAAAATATTCTAAACAAGGCGTTGGCGTTGGCGTTGGCGTTGGCGTTGGCGTTGGCGCGGTTGCGTGCCTAGTCGAAGGGCATCGTCGCCACTTCCGCCTGCCCACGCAGCAGCGCCACGCTCTCATCCGCATCGATCAGCACGAAGCCGCTCGTCTCGTGTTTTGCGCGCCGCTTCGCCAGCGCCGCGACGGACGCAATTTCCTCGCTGCTATAAAGCGACGGGCCGCCATTCGATTCGACGCGCACACAGCCGATCGCCATCGTCACGAAGCCGAAGAAGGTCGGATTGCCGCGCCGGTCTTCACCGTGGATGCCGCCGGCCAGCCGGTCGGCGGGGGCGTAGAAGCGCTGTGCGCCTTCGTTGAACAGGTGGATCGCGCGCAGTACGCGGTCCTGCCAGTCGTCGCTCTGGAACAGGATCAGGAAATCGTCGCCGCCGACGTGACCCAGGAAATCGCGGGTCGGGTCGCAGACGTCGGCGAGCACGGCGGCGGCGAATTTCAGGACTTCATCGCCTTGCCAGTAGCCGTACTGATCGTTGAAAGGCTTGAAGTGGTTCAGATCGACGTAGCACGCGTAGAAGCCCGCGTCGTTGCCCAACAGGCGGGCGATGTGCGAGCTGATCGGGATGTTGCCCGGCAGGAAGGTCAGCGGGTTCGCGTAGCGCGCGGCTTCGATGCGCACTTCGGTCACCGCGCGCACCAGCTTCTCGCCGGTGCCGAGACCGGCGTATTTGCCGTCGTTGTCGGTGATGACAAAGCCGTCGGCGAGATAGCGCTGGTCGTCGCTCGCGAGCAGCTTGGCCATCTGCTCGACGGTCATCGATTGCTCGATGATCATCGGCGATGCGTTCGCGAACAGCAGGCACGGCCGCTTGCCGAATAGCTCGCGATGGTAAGGCAGCGCATAGCGGTCCATGAAGCTGCGGCGATTGATCAGCGCGACCGGTTCGTCGTGCTCGACCACCGCCACCGCGTGCAGATCCGGCAGGCGGTTGAACAGTTCGAGCACGTCGTTGTTGGTCGCATGGCGCGGCAGCGCCGGCGCGTGCACCATCATCTTCGCCGACGCCATGCCGCCCGACGGCGACGCGCTGCTCATCGTGCGCGTGTTCTCCGGGAACACGGCGATGTGACCGGCGCGCAGTGCATCGCGGGCGTCGTCGGTGACGCTGCTGGCCGGCTGGGCATGCGGCCGGCCGAAGAAAAACCCCTGCCCGCAGCCGATCCCCATGTCGCGCACCACGATCAGATCCGCTTCGTCTTCGATGCCTTCGGCCACCAGCCTTGCGCCGCTTGCGCTGGCGAAGTGCTGCATGGCGCGCACCGCTTCGAACTTGAGTGAATCGCTCGAGATGCCGTGAATAAAGAAGCGGTCGATCTTCACGACGTCCGGCTGCAGGCGCACCCAAAGATTCATGCTCGCGTTCGCGGTGCCGTAATCGTCGAGCGCGAATTGCGCGCCCGCCATGCGCAGCGACGAAATCACCGGCAGGAAGCTGCCGATATCCAGAATCGTGCTTTGCTCGGTCAGCTCGATCACGATTCGTCGCGGATCGACGCCGCGATGACGCAGTAGTGAGAGCGTGTCGTCAAGCGCTGCGGCCAACTGGCGGATCGCGCCCGCGCTGAAGTTGAGAAATAGCTTGCCGTCGAAATCGAGTCTTGCGAATGCGTCGATGCAGGTGCGCGCCGCGGCCTGCTCGAGTTCGAGCGCGCAGCCCTCGGCGAGCGCCTGCGCGAACAGGGCGAATGGCGCTTCAAGCGGTGTGCCGGCCGGCCCGCGGATCAACCCTTCGTAACCGAGAATCGCGCCGTCGTCGAAATCGATGATCGGCTGGAATACGGCGGACAAGTCACGCCGGGCGATCAACTCCTCGATACGCGGCGTAGCGGATCGGGAGGGCGAACGAGGTTGCATGGCAGTTGGGCGTAGCGAGCGACCTTCGACTTATCGGCCCTTCTTGCCTGGGATTAAGTGAATTTTTGATGAAGCGTTGCACCGAGATGGTGCGGTGCGGTCCTGGGCTTGCTGCAGGCAGGTTTTGCCACGTCCTGGACTTTGCCTATGCCGTCCGGCCGAGGCGACAGCGGCGGCGTTTGAGCGTGAAATAACAAAAAAGCCGCACGAGGCGGCTTTCTTCAAATGACGCTCAGGGAGGGCGCTTATGAATGTCCTGTTTGCATTGCGAGCGTATTCAACGGCGCGCGACAGCGGCGGAGGGCCGCTCGCGCGAGGCGGCGCGGGTCTCGCCACTGGTGTCGCGCGCCCCCCAGCGTTGGGCGAGCGCGGCGCACACCATCAGCTGGATCTGATGGAACAGCATCAGCGGCAAGACTACGGCGCCCACCGCGTGCGAGGCGAAAATCACCTTCGCCATCGGTACGCCGGCGGCGAGGCTTTTCTTCGAACCGCAGAAGATGATCGTGATCTGGTCGGCGCGGCTAAAACCAAGCCGTTTGCTAACGAAGATCGTCAAGGCCAGCGCGAGCGCGAGCAGCACAACGCAGATCAACAGCAGGCCGCCGAGCGCGGACAGCGGGATCTGGTGCCACAGGCCCTCGTTGACAGCCTCGCTGAACGCGCCGTACACCACCAGCAGGATCGAGCCCTGGTCGACGAACTTCAGCACGCCGCGATTGCGCTCGATCCACTTGCCGATCAACGGGCGCAACAACTGCCCGGCAACGAACGGCACCAGCAACTGCAGAACGATGTTGCCCACCGTATGCCATGGCGAGCCGCCACCGCTCGCAGCCTGATTGGTGACGACGAGGCTGACGAGCGCGGGGGTGATGAAGATACCCAGCAGGCTCGAAGCCGACGCGCTGCACACCGCGGCCGGCACGTTGCCTTTAGCAATGGACGTGAACGCGATAGACGATTGAACCGTCGACGGCAGCGTGCAGAGGAAGAGGATCCCCGCATAGAGCGCCGGCGTGACAAGTGGCGAAAGGAGCGGCTTAAGCGCGAGGCCGAGCAGCGGAAACAGCGCGAACGTGCTGAGCAGCACTACCAGATGCAGACGCCAGTGCGTCGCGCCCGCCACAATCGCTTCGCGTGAGAGCTTGGCGCCGTGCAGGAAAAACAGCAGGCCGACCGCAACGTTTGTCACCCAGTTGAACCCGACGGCGGCTTGCCCGTGGACCGGCAGGAGGCTGGCAAGGATCACGGTGCTCACGAGGCACAGGGTGAAATTGTCGGGAAGCAGTTTCGGGCGAGCCATGGAGGAATCTCGATTCGGTGACGCGGAAAGCAGGGCGCGTGCGAATGCGCCCGCCCCAGGCTATGAGAAACGACTATTGTTATTGAAAACCGATTGAATATGCAAATTCATTTGCCGAATCGATTAATGAGCTTCACGCATCAAATTGCTGCATCAGCCGCCTTCAACCCGCCCTCAACCGACGCTCACGGCCAATTCCAGTATTGGCGAGCGGCTCTGTTTGGTCCACTGCCGTTTTGACAATCCGGCGAAAAATCCAGGCGAAATTCGTCGCATACAAGCACGTTGAGCGGGGCCCGATATAGCCGTGCAACCAAGCTGTTTCAAGGCTTTCGCGCAAGTGCCTTGTCGCGGAAAAACGTCGCAGTAACAAGGTGTTACAACAGCAGTCGAGGCCTAACACTTTTTGGCTCGACACCCTTTGCCGGCACCCATAAATTACTGCTCAAAGGCCATCGGGATGCCCCGCGCCGCGACAGATACGCAGCGCTCGCGCCGGTCCCAGAACAAGTCCATCGCAGCTCGAACGGTGGGCTTCAGGCAGGTCTTCGGGCATGTGAGTCACTTGGTGGACGGGTTGTCGAGAACGAAGCACTGGGCGTTGGGCGCGGTTATCGCCGCGCTGTGTTCGTTCGCCTACGCAAAAGTGCCGGGCATGCCGCACGGTGGCGGCGGTGGCAGCGGTGGTGGTTACTCGCCGCATGTCGCTGTGAGTCACGCAATGCGCGGTGATGCGCGTAACGGCGGCTATTACTATGGCGCCGCCAACGTAAGGCCGGCTCGCAGCAACCTGGTCGGCAGCAACGCGCGCTTGCCGCGTGGCGGTGCGAACTTCGCTGCCGGCAACTACGCCAACGGCTTTGGTGGTTACAACCCCGGCATGCATCGTGTTACCGGGCCGGCCGGATATCCTAACGACGGCCGCGGCGGCATGCAGTACGCCGGCGCTATCACCCCTGTCAGCGCCGAATCGCGCACGGTGCCGCGTCCGCCGCCCAACGCGCCGGTTCGTGCCGGTTCGATTCGCGCCGATGTCGCCCGCTACAACGAAGAGCGCGGCTCTTCCCGTGCCATGCAGCGCCAGACAGACGATCCGCGTCAGCAGGAAGGTTTGCCGTACCGTAACTAACGGCAGCGCGGGAGTCTTGCTCTCGCTTCAATGCGGTCTGACACCGCTCCTCGCCGTACCGCTCGCTGTTCCGAATTCCCCTCCCACGCTTCGCAGAATCCGCTTCTCCGGTTCTTAAACCGGTTTGCCGCGGCATTGCGCGTCGTTGCCGTCCAAAAAGCCCCTGTCAATGTGACGTTTCGACACCACACTTTTTTGAAAACATTCGGCAGCAAACCCTCTCCCGTCGTCAAATTTGATCGTTTTCGCCGCGGCGCGTCATCCGCATGTCATCTGAAGCGTTATCACCCGGTCGGGCGCCATATCAGTAACGCTTTGCGCCGGACCGCAAGGTCCGCGGCGATGCAGTGACGACGCATGAGGCCAGTGCTTTATCAGGCCGATAAGTGACAAAACTAATCAGACCGCTATACCCGCAATAACCCACGATATTTTTGTCCATAAAAATGGTCCGCAAAGATGGTCCCGCCCAGATTGGCTCGATGATCGAACGGACAACAACAATTCGCGCGAGCTCCCCCTTTCGCACAGCCTTACCTTTTTGACAAAGACAGGAGAACCCATGAAAACAAGCATCAGCAGTGCGCTGAAGACCACCCTCAAGGTAACCGCGTGTGCCGCCCTGCTGGCCAGTGCATCGTCTGCTTTTGCGCAATCGAGCGTACAACTCTACGGTCAGGTCGACGAATGGGTTGGCGCGCAGAAATTCCCGGGCGGCAAGTCGGCGGCTGAGGTGTCCGGCGGCGGTATGTCGACGTCGTACTGGGGCTTGAAGGGAGCTGAGGATCTGGGCAACGGCTACAAGGCGATCTTCACGATTGAAGGCTTCTTCCTCGCACAGAACGGCCAGTACGGTCGTTTCACGGGCGACACGATGTTCTCGCGTAACGCGTACGTCGGTATCGAATCGCCGTACGGCACGGTGACGGCAGGCCGTCTGACCACGCCGCTGTTCGTGTCGACGATTCTGTTCAACCCGTTCATCGACTCGTACCAGTTTTCGCCGATGGTTTGGCATACGTATCTCGGCCTCGGCACGTTCCCGACCTACTCGACCGATATGGGCGTGACCGGCGACTCGGGCTGGAGCAACGCGGTGTCGTACGCATCGCCGAACTTCAACGGCCTGTCCGCGACGGCGATGTACGCGCTCGGCAACACGGCGGGCGAGAACGGTTCGAAGAAGTGGAGCGGCCAGGTGCTGTATTTCCACGGTCCGTTTGCGGCGACCGCGGTGTATCAGTACGTGAACTTCAACAGCGTGCCGGGCGACCTCGGCAGCTTCGATACGTCGGGCGTTCCGGGCCTGAAGAGCCAGAGCGTGGCGCAAGCCGGTGTCACGTACGACCTGAAATTCGTGAAGCTCTATGGCCAGTACATGTACACGTATAACCAGCAGACCACCACGAGCTGGCACGTGAATACAGGGCAGGGCGGCGTGACGGTCCCGGCCGGCCCGGGCACGGTGATGGCGTCGTACGCTTATTCGCGCGACGGCGGCGGCCTCAACCAGACCCGTCAGACGGCTTCGATCGGCTATGACTACCCGCTGTCCAAGCGCACGGATGTCTACGCGGCTTATATGTACGACAAGATCAGCAGCCAGTCGAGCGGCGACACGTACGGCGTAGGCTTGCGCGCGAAGTTCTAAGCGTCTGGGTCACGGCGGGCGGCGCCTGAAAGCAGGTGCCGCGTGAAGCCGACTCTGCCGAAACCGGCAACTTCTGCAAAGCCCACTTTCTTCGGAAGGTGGGCTTTGTCGCTTCTGGCGCTCGCTTCTCCCCGATTTGCCGACCAGTTTTTGATAAACCCGGCAGAATGACGTCGATTGATTCCTGAAGCGAGCGATTGAGATGGATACCCTCGTCAGCATGAAAGTGTTCCGTCACGTGGTCGAAGTCGGCAGCTTCGTCGGCGCGGCTGAGCGGATGGAGATGTCGGCCGCGATGGCGAGCAAGCACGTGATGCACCTCGAACAGCAGCTCGGCGCGCGTTTGCTGAACCGCACCACGCGGCGCGTCGCGCCGACCGAGGCGGGCCGCGAATACTACGAGCGCTTAAGCCAGGTGCTCGCCGAACTCGAAGAAGCCGAGCAGGTAGTCGGCGCCGCGAGCGTCGTGCCGCAAGGGCGCTTGCGGGTGTCGTCGCTGTCGGCATTCGGCCTGAGCCACGTGATGGCCGCGGTGGCCGACTACGCCGCGCAGTATCCGCAGGTCACCGTCGACATGACTCTGTCGGACCGCGTCGTAGAACTGATCGACGAAGGTTTCGACGTCGCGATCCGCGCATCGCCGAGCGGGCTGAAATCGTCTTCGCTGATCGCGCGGCAGATTGCGACCGCCCACCTGGTGCTGTGCGCGTCGCCGGCCTATCTGCGCCGGCATGGCACGCCGAAGACCATTGCCGATCTGGCGCGCCACAACTATCTGCAGTACGCGGGGGTGTCCGCGCTCGAAATCGTGTCGGCGTCGGCGACCGCCGATGCCGCGCCGCGCGTGCGTCTGTCCGGCAATCTGATCGTCAACCACCTGGAGGCGCAGCGTGTGATCGTGCTGCAAGGCGCGGGTATCGCGATGCTCGGTACGGAGGTGATCGGCGACGATCTGGCCGCCGGGCGTCTTGTGCCGCTGCTGGTGGACGACGTGCCGCCGCGCGAGTTGCCGATTCATGTGGTCTACGCGAGCCGGCGGCATCTGTCGGCCAAGGTGCGCTCGTTTGTCGACTTCCTGGCCGAGCGGTTCGCGAACGAATCGCTCTGGCCTTCGCTCGAGCAGATCAAGGCGCTGGCGGTGCGATAGGTGAGTTGAGAGGCGCGGCCGGTCGCGGCGGCAAGCGGTGCGGCGGGCTCGGTCACCCAGCGGTGTAAGTGGCGCGGCGGGCTTGGTCACCCAGCGGTGTAAGTGGTGAGGTCGATCCCCGGTCGTCAAACGCAGCAAGCGGCGCGCTCCGGGCCACCGATGCGCCGAGCTGCACAGCCCGGCTGGTCAAAGCGCTCTCACCCGTTTAGCTATACTGGTTGCCAGCACCCATACGCGTAACGATCTGGGGGAGACATGACCGATCTGTCCACGCCGCAGCGCGCTGGCGGCCACAAGCTGCCAGCGGGCCGGCGCCTGCGCTTTGTCACCGCTGCCGCCTTGTTCGACGGCCACGACGCGTCGATCAACATCATGCGGCGCATTCTGCAAGCGAGCGGCGTAGAGGTGATTCACCTCGGCCATAACCGCTCGGTCGATGAAGTCGCCACCGCCGCACTGCAAGAAGACGCCGATGGCGTCGCCGTGTCGAGCTATCAGGGCGGGCACAACGAATACTTCCGTTATCTCGTCGATCTGCTGCGTGCGCGCGGCGGCGAGCGCATCAAGGTGTTCGGCGGCGGCGGCGGTGTGATCGTCCCGGAAGAAATTGCCGAGCTCGAGCGTTATGGCGTCGAGAAGATCTATTCGCCGCACGACGGTCAGCGACTCGGCCTGCAAGGCATGATCGACGACATGATTGCGCGCTGCGCCGAAGTGGCGCGTGCCGCTGTCGCCGTACGGGAGAGTCCGGTTGACGCGTGGGTGGCCGATTTGTCGGCGAATGGGTTGCCGCGTTTTGAGCCGCGCGCGGAGTCGCATGTTGAGCAAGGTGTCGAGGGTCAGGATAGCGGACGCGATCTTTCCGGTAAGGTGAGGCGGGCGGCCAGTGTCCTGCACGTCAATCAGACCGCTAGTATCACCAGTACCGCTGAGACCGCTGAGACCGCCGACCCCGCCGACCCCGCCGACCCCGCCACTTTCGCATTCCGCCGCCTCGCGCAACTGATCAGCGCGTACGAAGCGGGCGGCGTCAAACCGGCCGAGCAGAAAATACTATCGACCCTCGCTGAAGCGACCGAGGTTCCCGTCCTCGGCGTCACCGGCACCGGCGGCGCGGGCAAATCCTCACTCACCGACGAGCTGATCCGCCGCTTTCGCCTCGACTATGGCGACGCCCTCACCATCGCCGTGCTGGCTATCGACCCATCGCGCCGCAAATCCGGCGGCGCGCTGCTCGGCGACCGCATCCGCATGAACGCAATTGGCAATTGGGGCGGCGGCGCGCGCGTCTACATGCGCTCGATGGCGACACGCGACGCATCGAGTGAAATCACCGACTCGTTGTCCGACGTGCTCACGTTGTGCAAGGCCGCGGGCTTCGATCTGATCATTGTCGAGACGTCCGGGATCGGCCAGGGCGATGCGGCGATCGTGCCGTTCGTCGACGAATCGCTGTATGTGATGACGCCCGAATTCGGTGCCGCGAGCCAGTTGGAAAAGATCGACATGCTCGACTTCGCCAGCTTCGTCGCGATCAACAAGTTCGACCGTAAAGGTGCACCGGACGCGTTGCGCGATGTGGCCAAGCAGGTGCAGCGCAATCGCGGCGACTTCGCGAAGGCGCCCGATGCGATGCCGGTGTTTGGCACGATCGCCTCGCGCTTTAACGACGACGGTGTGACCTCGCTTTATCAGCACGTTGCGGAGGCGCTGCGCGCACACGGTCTGCGTGCAGGCGGGGGCCGCCTGCCGAGGCTCGACGATCTGCGCTTTTCGAGCGGCCGAAACGCTATCGTGCCGCCGGCGCGTGTGCGATATCTGGCGGATGTTGCGCAGACCGTTCACGCGTATCGCGAGCGTGCCGACGCGCAGGCACGTGTCGCACGTGAGCGCTGGCAACTCACGGAAACGCAACGGATGCTCGGCGAAGCGGATGCGAGTGCAGGCACAAAAGCAAGTACGAAAGCAGGCACAAAAGCAGGCGACAGAGATGCCGATTCGGTTGCAAAGGCAGCAGGCCGAAATACTGCAAGCGCATCCGCAGCACCCGATACAGACTCAGCGAAATACGCACCCACCCAACTCGACACCCTCATCGCCCAACGCAGCGCCGCCCTCGGCGAGCGCGAACGCAAACTGCTCGAAGCCTGGCCGCAAACCGTGGCCGCGTATTCCGGCGACGAACACATCGTCCGCATTCGCGACCGCGAAATCCGCACCGCGCTCACCGTCACGACACTATCCGGCTCCGAAGTCCGCAAAGTCGCACTGCCGAAGTTCGTCGACCACGGCGAAATCCTGCGCTGGCTGATGCTCGACAATCTTCCCGGCTACTTTCCGTTCACTGCCGGCGTGTTCCCATTCCGCCGCGAAAACGAAGACCCGACCCGGATGTTTGCCGGCGAAGGCGATCCGTCCCGTACCAATCGCCGCTTCAAATTGCTCTCCGAAGGCATGCCGGCCAAACGTCTTTCGACGGCGTTCGACTCGGTCACGCTTTACGGCGAAGAGCCGCACGAGCGGCCAGACATTTACGGCAAAGTGGGCAATTCGGGCGTCTCCGTCGCAACGCTCGACGACATGAAAACGCTCTACGACGGCTTCGATCTGTGCGCGCCGGAGACGTCGGTATCGATGACGATCAACGGCCCGGCGCCGACGATTCTCGCGATGTTCTTCAACGTCGCGATCGATCAGCAGATTGCGCGCATGGCGCAGCAGCGAGGCCGTCCGCTCACGGAAGACGAACTCGCCGCCGCCCGCCGCACCGCGCTGGAAAACGTGCGCGGCACGGTGCAAGCCGACATCCTGAAGGAAGACCAAGGTCAGAACACGTGCATCTTTTCGACCGAGTTCAGCCTGAAAGTCATGGGTGATATTCAGGCGTACTTTGTCGATTACGGTGTACGCAATTTCTATTCGGTGTCGATCTCCGGCTACCACATCGCCGAGGCCGGCGCGAATCCGATCTCGCAACTGGCCTACACGCTCGCGAACGGCTTCACGTATGTCGAGGCCTATCTTGCACGCGGCATGTCGATCGACGATTTCGCGCCGAACCTGTCGTTCTTCTTTTCGAATGGCATGGATCCGGAGTACACGGTGCTCGGCCGTGTTGCGCGACGCATCTGGGCGATTGCCATGCGCGAACGCTACGGCGCGAACGAGCGCAGCCAGAAGCTCAAGTACCACGTGCAAACCTCGGGCCGCAGCCTGCACGCGCAGGAGATCGATTTCAACGATATCCGCACCACGCTGCAGGCGCTGATCGCGATCTACGACAACTGCAATTCGCTGCACACCAATGCATTCGACGAAGCGATCACCACGCCTACCGAAGATTCGGTGCGCCGTGCGGTGGCGATCCAGTTGATCATCAACCGCGAATGGGGTTTGGCGAAGAATCAGAATCCGAATCAGGGCAGCTTTGTGATCGAGGAGCTGACCGATCTGGTGGAAGAAGCGGTGCTGGCGGAATTCGATCGGCTGACCGAGCGCGGCGGCGTGCTCGGCGCGATGGAAACCGGCTATCAGCGCGGACGCATTCAGGACGAATCGATGCTGTACGAGCATCGCAAGCACGATGGCTCGTATCCGATCGTCGGCGTGAACACGTTTTTGAGCACGCATCCGCACGAAGCGCCGCAGCCAATCGCACTGGCCCGTTCAACCGACGAAGAAAAGCAGAGCCAGTTGAAGCGTTTGCGTGATTTTCAAGCTCGGCATCGTGACGACGCGCCCGCGGCGCTCGAACGCCTGAAACGCGCAGTAATCGACGATGACAATGTATTCGCGGTGCTGATGGACGTCGTGCGGGTCTGCTCGCTTGGGCAAATCACGCACGCATTGTTTGAAGTGGGCGGACAGTACCGCCGCAATATGTGAGGTTTAAGCGCGGAGCCGGAATGCGGAGCCTGCATGTGGAACCGGCATGTGAGACCGGCATGTGAGGCCGGCATGTGAGGCAGGCACCGTAGGCCTCGCACAACGCCCACGTGTGAGTGCCGGACGCGCTGCGGCTCCAGCATCGAGCCGCAGCAAAGCGCCCTGACCAGGCGCTTATCGCGCGACACTTACCGCGCGATACCCAGCCGCGCTTTCGCGTCGTTATATTCCCTCGACAGACGCTCGACCAGTTCGCTGACGCTCGGCACGTCGTCCATCAAGCCGACGCCCTGGCCTGCGCCCCAGATGTCTTTCCACGCCTTCGCCTTGTCGCTGCCGAAGTTCATCGCGGTCTTGTCCGATTCCGGCAGCGCGTCGGGGTCCAGCCCCGCGTTCAGAATACTTTCGCGGATGTAGTTGCCGTGCACGCCGGTGAACAGGTTCGTGTAGATGATGTCCGACGCCGTGGAGTTGACGATCGCCTGCTTGTAGCTGTCGACCGCGTGCGCTTCTTTGGTCGCGATGAAACGCGTGCCCATGTAGGCGAGGTCCGCGCCCATGGCCTGCGCGGCGAGAATCGAACCGCCGTTGGCAATCGAGCCGGACAGCACGATCGGGCCGTCGAACATGCGTCGCACTTCGCCGACCAGCGCGAACGGCGAGGTCGTGCCCGCATGGCCGCCGGCACCCGACGCCACCAGGATCAGCCCGTCGACGCCCGCTTCCAGCGCCTTCTGCGCATGGCGCAGATTGATCACGTCGTGCAGCACGATGCCGCCGTAGCTGTGCACCGCGTCGACAATCTCACGGGCCGGTGCGCGCAGGCTCGTGATGAAAATCGGCACCTTGTGTTCGACGCACACCCGCACGTCGTGCTCGAGCCGTACATTCGACTGATGAACGATCTGGTTGACGGCGATCGGCCCGATGATCGCGTCGGGGTTCGCCGCCTTGTGTTCGGCGAGCTGTGCCTGAATCTGCGTGAGCCATTCGTCGAGCAGTTCGGCCGGGCGAGCATTCAACGCGGGGAACGAGCCGACGATGCCGGCCTTACATTGAGCCAACACGAGTTCGGGATAGCTGACGATGAACATCGGCGAAGCGACGACAGGCAGCGCGAGTTTTTGCAGGACGGCGGGCAATGCCATGATGCGAGTCTCCTTAAGCGGACCGGTGCGGTGTAGTGCGCCCGGCGATTATGAGTTTAGCGGCACATGGCCTGGGGTGCGTCGAAGCTGACTGGCGTCGTGCCGCCGCCGCGATCCCACCATGCAACTGCCAAGGTCGCCGGAAATTTAAGAACGGTCGTTCGATTATAGGCGAAGCGGCCACATCATGTCCGTTTAGAACAGTTGGAAGGAGTGTTCAGGTTCTACGCTTGCGTGGGCTACCCCACCCCGCATCGACACATTGCGCTCCTACAATGCTCTGACTCCCAAACGACAAGAGACCCGCTATGGCCTTCGAGGATTTCACGCCCTTTCGCGTCGCCGTGGGCGACGTCGATATTTTCGGAGTGAAGGGCGGGGCAGGTCCGCCCCTTCTGCTGCTGCACGGCCACCCGCAGTCGCATCTGATCTGGCAACGCTGCGCTGCGCAACTGGCCGAGCACTTCACCGTCATTGCGACCGACTTGCGCGGCTACGGCGCCTCGGGCAAACCGCCGAGCGACGCCGACCACACGCCGTATTCCAAACGCACGATGGCAGCCGATCAGGTCGCCGTGATGCGCCACTTCGGCTTCGAACGATTCCTCGTGTGCGCCCATGATCGCGGCGCCCGCGTCGCGCACCGGATGGCGCTCGATCATGCCGACGCCGTCGAGCGTTTGATGCTGCTCGACATCGCGCCGACGCTCGCGATGTACGAAGCCACCGACCGCGCCTTCGCCACGCTTTACTTCCACTGGTTCTTCCTGATCCAGCCCGAGCCGCTGCCTGAGACCCTGATCGGCGCGAATCCGGCCGCCTATGTCGATGCGGTGATGGGCGGCCGTCACGCGGGCCTGGCGCCATTCGCGCCCGAAGCGCTCGACGCCTATCGCAGCGCGCTGGCGCAACCCGGCGCCGTACATGCGATGTGCGAGGACTACCGGGCGTCGGCGAGCATCGACCTCGAACACGACCGTGCCGACATCGAGCGCGGCCACAAGATCGGCTGTCCGCTGCGTGTGCTGTGGGGCGATAAGGGGGTGATCGAGAAGTGCTTCGACGCGCTGGCGGAATGGCGTCACGTGGCGCGGGACGTGAGCGGACGCTCATTGCCGTGCGGACATTACATTCCCGAAGAGGCGTCGGACGAACTGGTCGCGGAAATGCTGTCGTTCTTCGAAGCGGTCGAACAGTAAGCGGTTCTGGTCATACGCCATGTAGCGGCCGGCTTGCCAGTGTGCGGCTCTGCCGCCGTTGTCTTCAGCCACGCTATACGGCGACGATTTCGTTCAAGCGCGACGAGACGCGACCTGGCCGCGCGTATCGCTCAGCCTAGCGGCGGCAGGCGGCGCGCGACCGGCGTCGACTTGACGATTGCGGTGCTGGTTTCCGCGCGCTCGGTGACCTTCGACAGAATCTCGTCGAGCTGCTCGATCGAATGCAGATAGAGGCGGCAGATGAAACAATCGTCGCCCGTCACCTTGTCGCATTCGACAAATTCCGGAATCCGCCGGATCACGTCTTCCACCAGATGCAACTGCCCGGGCATGGGCTTCACGCGCACGATTGCCTGTAACGTGAAGCCGAGCGCGCGCGGGTCGATCTGCACGGTGAAGCGTTCGATCACGCCTTGCGCCTCGAGTCTTCGGACGCGTTCTGCCGTACTGGGTGCCGAAAGGCCAACCAGACGGGCCAGTTCGCTGACTGGCTGACGGGCGTCCACCGCCAGCGCGGCGAGCAGCGCGCGGTCGGTTTCATCGAGTGTCGCGGGTGTGGCAGGAGCAAGGCGTTTAGTCATGATGGCCTTCGATTATTAGGTTTCCTCGCGGGAAGTCATAAGTTTAGCCATGTATTCGACCGAATGAATTAATTACACTGCTTCTCATGCAGGAATCAATTCGAGGATCGAATCATGGCGTCAAATGAAATTCGCCGCGGCGCGGCGGAAATGACCATGGCCATGCTGATGTCCGGCACCATCGGCTGGCTGGTGGTGTCGTCACAGCAGAGCCCGTTCAATGTGGTGTTCTTTCGCTGCATCTTCGGCGGCGCGACGCTGGCGCTCGTGTGCGCCGTACTCGGCCTGTTCAGGCGCAAGCTCTTTTCCTGGAAGATGCTCGGCCTCGCGCTGCTCGGCGGCGCGGCGATCGTCGTCAACTGGGTGTTGCTGTTCGCGGCTTATTCGCGTGCTTCGATTTCGATGGCAACCGCCGTCTACAACACGCAGCCGTTCATGCTGGTCGCGCTCGGCGCGCTGGTGTTTCGTGAGCGCATCAGCGCGTCGACGGTCGCCTGGCTCGTGGTCGCGTTTATTGGCCTCGTGTTCGTGGTGAAGGTCGAGCCGGCGGTGCTGGCGGTGCCGGGGCAGTATCTGGTCGGCGTCGCCTATGCCGTGGGCGCGGCGGCCATGTATGCGGTCTCGTCGATCATCACGAAGCGCCTGAAGGGCACGCCGCCGCATCTGATTGCGCTGATCCAGGTGTCGCTCGGCGTCGTGATGCTGGCGCCGTTCGTGCGCTTCGATGCGTTGCCGACTAGCGGCGTGCAGTGGCTCGAGTTGATCGTGCTCGGGATCGTCAACACGGGGCTCATGTACGTGCTGCTCTACGGCGCGATCCAGAAGCTGCCGACCTCGATGACCGGCGCGTTGTCGTTCATTTACCCGGTGGTGGCGATCATCGTCGACCGGGTCGCGTTCGGACAGACGCTCGCATGGATTCAGGTGCTCGGCGCGGTGCTGATCCTGGTTGCGGCCGCCGGCGTGAATCTCGGCTGGCGGATCGTGCCTCAGAAACGGCTGTCTTCGACCTGATGCAAGGGCCGCGGTGCGGACGGATTGCCCGGCAATGCTATGGATTCCGGAGCAACCGCCGTGCTGCTTTGTTCATCTGGACGGACCAATGACGCCGAACTCGCGCGACTACGGGGCTTCGTAGCGGGGCTTGTATGCGGGTTTACAAGGCGGCGTCAAGCTTCTGTAGGGAAATCACTGATGCGGTCAAAAAACCGGCACGCGTATGATTCAGTTCGACGCTGATCACGTCCGACAGAATTTCCGCCGCTCGCCTTTATAGTCGAGCGGCTTTCTTTTTGTGGTGACGGTTTTGGTGTTTTCGCGTGTGCACGCGGCTTACCGCCGGTTCCTTGCACGTCACGCCGGGCGCGCGACAATGCGCTCTCCATCGATTTCCAATGGCCCGTTTCTGGCCGCCAGTTCCTCGACGATCGTGTGCACCAACGTGGACCATTCGCCACGCGGCTTGAGCATGGCCGCGGCGGCGCGCATCACGGCGGCATCGTCGACCATTTGCAGCAACGTGTCGAAGCGCATCGCGCGGACGTCGAGCAGCTTGAACACGATCAACACCTTCAACGCATTTTTCGCATTCCGCGCGGGATCGGCGCGCAGCCACGCGACGCGCGAAAACGCCCGTTCAAGCGCCTGTTCGACATTCGTGAAGGGCGAGCCATGCCCGGGAATCACGAGCCGCACGTCGAGCTTCGCAATGGCTTCGAGCACCGCCTGTTCTTCGGCGAAACCGCTTTCACCTTCCAGCTCGGGAAATATCACGCCGAAGCCGTTTTCCCACAGCGCGTCCGCGCTGATCAGAATGCGCTCGTCCGGGCAATACAGCATCAACGAATGCGGATCGTGGCCCGGTGCGCCGAGCACTTGCCAATCGAGCGCGCCGAGCCGCAATTGCGCGCCGGGCGCGATCGTTTCGGTGAAGGTAAAGCGCTCGCAATGCTGACCGGTGGCGCGAAACGTTAGACGGGCTTCGTCCCAGTCGCGCACCGCATCGGCTTCCGAGGCGGGAATCGCGGTGCGGCACGGCCATGCCGACTGCAAGAGCGCGTTGCCGCCGCAGTGGTCCGAATGCAGATGCGTGTTGACGATCAGATCGAGCGGCCGCGCGCCGATCGTCTGCCTGACCAGCGCGAGGGTTTGCGGCGCGTGCGTCGCGTAACCGGTGTCGACGAGTGCCGCGCACGTGTCGTCGACCAGCAGCACATTGTTCGACGACAGCCAGCCGCGTTCGAAGACCCGGATCGATGCCGGTAGCGTGATCATGATGTGCTTGTGCCCGCGTTTTTACCCGCGTTGGTGCTCGCGTTTGTGTCCACGCGTGTGTCCGCGCCCGAATGCGCCGACGCTTCCGGTTTCGGCATCACAAGAATGGTCGACGTGCCGATCAACATGGTGTCGCCGCGCTGATTCACCACGGTTCCTTCGAGATGCGTCAGATCGCCGTTCAGACTCGGCTTCCAGTAAGCGTCGCGCACCCGCCAGGTGATCGTCAGCGTATCGTTCGCGTGGACGGCTTTCTTCAGCTTGATATCGAACTCCAGTCCGAGCGGTTGCGCGTAGGTCGAAAAATGTGTCGCCAGCAGCGCCATGAAATACGCGGTGGGCTGCGTGCCGGACGCGATCAAACCACCGAAGCGGCTTTGCGCGGCGTACGCATCGTCGTGATGCAACGGGTTGAAGTCGTTGACGAGCGTGGCGAACGATTTGACCGATTCGGCCGATAGTTCCAGCGTCGAGCTGAACGTTTCTCCGATCTTCACGATACGCGGCGCTGCGTTCATCGTTGTGCCTTTGCCTGCTTCGCCATGAACTCCGCGTGGCGCTCCTCGATGGCGTCCCAGACCGCGCGCTTCGCGTCGTCGTCGAACAAAGACCAGCCGGCGATTTCGTCGATCGTGCGCAGGCAGCCTTCGCACCAACCGGTCGACGCGTCCATCCTGCACACGCTGATGCACGGTGACGGCACGGCAGCCTCGTCGTCTTCGTTATCGATGCCCGCTGTCATGGCTTCACACCGTCTCGCGCAACGCCACGTCAAACACCGGCGCACCCGTCAACGTGATCAATTCCTGCGCCGTCAGATTGAACACCGCATGCGGATGACCCGCGGCGGCCCACAGGCTGTCCAGTTCAAGCAGATCGGCATCGATCAGCGTGACCGGCTCCGTGGCGTGGCCGATCGGGCAGACGCCGCCGATCGCATAACCCGTTTTCTCGCGGACGAACTTCGCATCCGCACGGCCGATCTCGCCGACTTGCGCCGCGACCTTTTTTTCGTCGACGCGATTCGCGCCGCTCGCGACCACCAGCACCGGCGCGTCGTCTTCGCGGCGGCGGAACAGGATCGACTTGGCGATCTGCGCGACCGAGCAGCCGAGACCGGCAGCGGCTTCGGCGGATGTCTTGCCGGTTTCCGGCAGCATCACGATCCGCCCCGCGTGGCCGCGTTCGCGCAACAACTGTGCGACGCGGCGCGCGGAATCGGGCAAGGCGGCGAGATCGTCGGAATCGAGAGAGGCGTGGTCCGTCATCGTTTCAGGTCCTGAATGATTTGGTGAAATGCGTGCGGGAATGAATGGCCGGGAGTTGCCAGAAGTTGCCCAACGCGTGGCGAACGTCAAACGCAGTTGGCCTGTTCGCTGCGTGCTTTGGCGAGCAATGCCTTGCCGGCGCGCGAGACGTTAGGCCGGCCGATCGACGTCGAAATGAAATCGCCGATCGCGACAACCTGCGCGAGGTCGATACCGGTTTCGATGCCGAGGCCGTTCATCAGATACAGCACGTCTTCGGTCGCAACGTTGCCGGTCGCGCCTTTCGCATACGGACAGCCGCCGAGCCCTGCCACGGAAGCGTGATAGATCTCGATGCCTTCCTGCAAGGCCGCGTAGATGTTCGCGAGCGCCTGACCATAGGTGTCGTGGAAGTGCCCCGACAGACGTTCGCGCGGGAAGACCTGGGTGACCGCTTCGAACACTTCGCGTGTGCGTTTCGGCGTGCCGACGCCGATCGTATCCGCGATATCGATCTCGTCGCAGCCGAGGGCTGCGAAACGTTCGACTACGTCGACCACCGACGCCACCGGCACTTCGCCTTGATACGGACATCCGAGCGCACACGACACGCTGCCGCGAATCCGCAGGCCGTGTTCTTTGGCCGCCTGCGCGACGGGCGCGAATCGATCGATGCTTTCCGCGATGCTGCAATTGATGTTCTTCTGCGAGAACGCTTCGCTGGCTGCGCCGAAGATCACGATCTCGTCCGCGCGCGCAGCGAGTGCGCCTTCGAAGCCGCGCAGATTCGGCGTCAGCACGGAGTAGATCGTGCCAGGGCGGCGCTCGATGCCGGCCATCACGTCGGCGCCGTCGGCCATCTGCGGCACCCATTTCGGCGAGACGAACGACGCGGATTCGACGTTGCGGAAGCCGGCCGCCGACAGGCGATTGATCAACTCGATCTTGATCGCGGTAGAGACGAATTCTTTCTCGTTCTGCAGTCCGTCACGCGGGCCGACTTCGACGATTTTGACGTGTTGGGGCAAGGCCATGATGTGTCTCCTATGTCGACCGGAGTTAGCGCTTCAGCGCTTGCTCCGGTCCCATGCAATGAGCCCGCGCGTGGCGGCGCTCCTTCAGATGAATTCGGTGGTGCTCAAAATCCGTTCTCGATATTTTTGCTCAGTACCCGTGCTCAGTATCCACGATCCATATCAACCACGCCGCTCACCGTTTCGCCGCGCATCAGCGCCGTGATTTTCCGTGCGACCTGCACGACGCTCTCCTCGCGTAACGTAAGCGCGGACATATGCGGCGTAATCGTGATGCGCGGTTCCCGCCAGAACAGATGATCGGCCGGCAAAGGTTCTTCGCGGAACACATCCAGCGTCGCGGCGGCGAGCTGGCCGCTTGCGAGTGCGTCGAGCAGATCCTGTTCGACCAGATGACCGCCGCGTGCAACATTGATCAGATAAGCACCCTTCGCGAGCTTCGAAAAGGTGCGTCGGTTCAGCACGTCGCCCGTATCCGGCGTGTGCGGCAGCAGATTCACCAGCACTTTCACGCCGTCGAGAAATGCGTCGAACTGCGCAACGCCTGCAAAGGTCGTGATGCCGTCGATGTGCCGCACACTGCGGCTATACCCGCGCACCGGCATGCCGAACGCCGCGACCGCTTGTGCGACATGCGATCCGAGCACACCGAGACCGAGCACGCCGACGGTGAAGGTCTCGCGCGGATGCGGATCGAGCACTTTCCAGCGGCGTTCGCTTTGCAGCGTCTGATATTCGTCGAAACGGCGCAGGTAGCGCAGCACCGCGTGCGTCACATACTCGGCCATTTGCAGGGCCATGCCGGTGTCTTCGAGCCGGATCAATTGGGCGCTGCGCGGCAACGTACCGGGCTGCTCGCGTTCGAGCCCGAGGATCGCATCGACGCCCGCGCCGAGATTGAAGATTGCGCGCAGACCGTCGCGGCCGGCCAGCATCTCACGCGGCGGGCGCCACACGACCGCGAAGTCGGCCGGGTCGGTGTCGCCCGGTTGCCATTCGCGCAGTTCCGCTTCCGGCAGCGCGCGGGCAAAGTCCTGAAGCCACGCGGCGGCGTCGGTGTCCTGCGTGTAGAAGACGATTTTCATACGGTCCGGAAGGCGCGTGCGTTGTCGAGTCGGATGGCGGGAAAGGCCCGAAAGTATGGCGGCCACGCTCGCGGCGCTTCAGACGACGCTTGCGGCATGGGGCCTCCTCGTTTTATGGACAGGCTTCATTCTACTTTTTCGACGCGAATCGCGCGCGTTTGCGCACGGGCGTGCGATTCTGGCGGCGCCTTCGCCCCATAACCAAAGCACAAAAACTTGGTTCACCCTTGCGGCGCCCGGCGGGACAATCATCTTCCGGATTCCCGCAGCGAGGGACAGACATGCTTTCATGCACCAAATCGACATGGCCGCCGCGGCTCGTCACCGTTCCCGGCCTGCACGGCAGCGAGGGCGCGCACTGGCAAACGTGGCTCGAGCGGCAGTTCGCGCGCTCGCTGCGCGTCGAACAGGCCGACTGGGACGCCCCGGACGTCGCCGTCTGGGCAAGGTCGCTGCGCGATCTGCTCGCGCGTGAGCGTGGACCGTTTGTGCTGGCCGCCCACAGCTTCGGTTGCCTCGCGACAGCGCACGCGTTGCAGCAGGCGTCGTATGCGAACGATGTGGTCGGCGTGCTGTTCGTCGCGCCTGCGAGCCCGGAGAAATTCTCCTTCGCCGGACCGTTCGACGCGCGGCGCCTCGGCGTGCCGTCGATTCTGATCGGCAGCGAAACCGATCCGTGGATGCCGCTCGCCGGTTCGCGCGATCTCGCGCAGCGGTTCGGCAGCGCGTTCGTCAATCTCGGCGACGCGGGACATATCAACACTGCGGCGGGATTCGGCCCGTGGCCGCGCGCCAAGTATTTCGTCGACACGCTGGTGCATTGCGCGGCGCCGCTGCGCTTTCGCGAGGAGTCGTTCGAAGTCGCACAGCACGCGTTTGTTTGAGCGCAAGTGAGCCAGTAAGCAATCCGTTAGAATCCCGCTTCACGCCGCGCGTTTGTGCGGCCACCGGTTTTCATCATCGATAAGCGGGGACAAGATGGCAGGCAAGACGGGGACATCGCGCTGGTTCGCAGCCGGCATGACGGCAATCACGCTCGCGCTCGGCGGCATCTCGACGGCGCATGCGGATACGTCGCTGCTCAACGTGTCGTACGACGTGACGCGCGAGCTGTACAAGGACATCAACGCCGGCTTCATCACGGCATACAAAGAGAGGAGCGGCGAGACCGTGTCGATTCGCCAGTCGCATGGTGCGTCGAGCGCGCAGGCGCTGTCGGTATTGCAAGGACTGCAGGCCGACGTCGTGACGATGAACCAGCCGAACGACATCGACCTGCTCGCCGAAAAGGGCCAACTGGTGCCCGCCAACTGGCGTGCGCGCCTGCCGGACGACAGCGCTCCGTACACCACGACGATGGTGTTCCTCGTGCGCAAGGGCAACCCGAAGCACATCAAGGACTGGGACGACCTCGCCAAACCTGGTGTGCAAGTAGTGATCGCGAATCCGAAGACGTCGGGTAACGGCCGCTATGCGTATCTGGCGGCATGGGGCTATCGCAAACAACATGGCGGTACCGATGCTCAGGCGGTCGACTTCGAAAAGGCGATCTTCAAGAACGTGCCGGTGCTCGATACGGGCGGCCGCGGCGCGACGACCACGTTCACGCAACGCGGTATTGGCGACGTGCTGGTGACGTTCGAAAACGAAGTGTCGCTGATCGACACGGGTGTGGGCGCAGGTAAGTTTGAAGCGGTGTATCCGTCGGTGAGCCTCCTGGCTGCGCCGCCGGTATCGATCGTCGATAAGGTGGTCGATAAGCGTGGCACGCGTAAGGAAGCGCAGGCGTATCTCGACTATCTCTGGTCGCCGGCTGCGCAGGAAATCATCGCTGAGCATCATCTGCGTCCGCGCGACAAGAACGTGCTCGCGAAGCACGCGTCAGAGTTCAAGCCGATCAAGACCTTCACCGTCGAAGAGATGTTCGGCAGCTGGCAGAAAGCGCAGCAAACGCATTTCTCCGATGGCGGGACGTTCGATCAGATCATCGTGGATAAGAAGTAAATCGCTGCGTCAGACGTAAAAAGGCCGCCTCGTTTCTGAACAGCACCCCAGGTAAGTTGGACATCTGTCCGACGAATCGAGGTGCCGTTCATTTCCGAGGCGGCCTTTTTTATGCGTGTGTTTGATCGCACACGCCTGGTACCCGCCGTGCTTTAGTTCGGCGCAGCGTGCGCGTTTTGCTCATGCGCGCAGCCATGCTCGCAGCCGCTCTGATCCAGCGGCATCTGCTGCGCCGCTTCCGCACGAATGCCAAGGCGTTCGAGCAGTTTGCGGTCCGCTTCGGCTTGCGGGTTGCTGGTGGTCAGCAACTGGTCGCCGTAGAAAATCGAGTTCGCGCCAGCCAGGAAACACAAGGCCTGCAACGCTTCGTCCATCTGCTCGCGGCCGGCCGACAGGCGCACCATCGCGCGCGGCATCGTGATGCGTGCAATTGCGATCGTACGGACGAATTCGAACGGATCGATTGCTTCGGTGCCGGTCAGCGGCGTGCCTTCCACTTGCACCAGGTTGTTGATGGGCACCGATTCCGGATACGGCTCCATGTTCGCCAGTTGCGCGATCAAACCGGCGCGTTCACGGCGCGATTCGCCCAAACCGACAATCCCACCGCAGCATACGTTGATGCCCGCATCGCGCACGCGCTCCAGCGTGTCGAGACGATCCTGATACGTGCGCGTCGAAATGATCTGGCCGTAGAACTCCGGCGACGTGTCGAGGTTATGGTTGTAGTAGTCGAGACCCGCTTCACGCAGACCTTGCGCCTGATGCGTTTCGAGCATGCCGAGCGTCACGCAGGTTTCGAGACCCATCGCCTTCACGCCGCGGATCATGTCCTTGATCGGTTCGAGGTGACGGTCCTTCGGATTGCGCCACGCCGCGCCCATGCAGAAGCGCGTTGCGCCGTTTTCCTTGGCGACCTTGGCGGCGGCCAGGACTTCGTCGACCGGCATCAGCTTGTCGGCTTGCAGTCCCGTATCGTGATGCACCGACTGCGGACAGTACGCGCAATCTTCTTCGCAGCCACCCGTCTTGATCGACAGCAGCGTCGACAGTTGCACGGTGTTGGCGTCGAAATGCTCGCGATGGGTTTGCTGCGCGCGGAACATCAGGTCGTTGAACGGCAGTTCGTACAACGCGACGATGTCAGCGACACGCCATTTGGCCACCGGCTTGACGCCTGCTGCAGCGTTGTTGTGGGCGGCGGCCGTGTCGGCTGGCGTCGGAGCGATGTTCAGTTGCGTCATGTCGTCAATCCTCGTGGATGGATGTAATGGGTTTTCAGCGCTGCGCGTGGCGCAGCGTCTGCAGGAGTCGGTTGATGTCGAGTTGATCTGCTGCGAGTTCGGGCGAAGCCGGGTTCAAATGCGGCACGATGCCGAGCAAGGGGGCGTCGTGTCCGCGTGCAAGATGCTCGCGAATCGAGGCGATGTTTTCATCGGGAAACGTCATGTCGGGATCGACGCGATTCGCCACCCAGCCGGCCAGCGTGAGGCCGCGTGCGGCGATCGCCTCGGCGGTGAGCAACGCATGGCTGATGCAGCCGAGGCGCATGCCGACCACCAGCACGACCGGCAGCTTCAGCGCGACGGCGAGATCGGCGGTGTCTTGCGTTGCGGTCAGCGGCACGCGAAAACCGCCGACGCCTTCCACCACGACGATCTCGGCTTGCTTCAAAGCTTGCGCATGACAATCGACAATGTGGCCGATATCGAACGTGACGTTTTCCAGTGCGGCGGCAATGTGCGGCGCGGCGGGTTCCTTCAACAGATACGGCGTACGAATCGCAGGCGGTAGCAGGACGCTCGATGCGGCGTCGAGTTGATCAGCGTCTTCGTTATGCAGCACGCCGTTCACTTCGAATGTGCCTGCGGCGATCGGCTTCATCGCGGCGGCTTGCAGACCTTCGCGAACAAAACCGCGCAGCAGCGCTGCGGACACGAAGGTCTTGCCGATTTCCGTATCGGTGCCGGTGACGAACAGGGAAAGCGCGCTTTGGCTCGAACCGATCATGCCGCTTTCGCCCCGAGTTGTTGCAAGCCTGTTTCGAGCCGGTCCAAATCAGCTTGCGAATGCGCGGCGGAAAGCGAAATGCGCAGTCGCGACGTACCCGCGGGCACGGTCGGCGGACGGATCGCCGGTACCCACAGACCCGCGCGATCGAGCGTGGACGCGATGTCGAGCGCGGCATCGTTCGCGCCGATGATCAGCGGTTGTACGGCAGTGTGCGAATCGACCGGCAGCCACGGCGTGGCTTTGAGCATCGCGCGCGTGCGTTCGATCAGTTGCCGGAGATGGGCGCGCCGCGCGTCGCCTTCTTCGCCGCCGATGATACGCAGACTCGCCGACACCGCATGCGCCGCAGCGGGAACCGACGCAGTCGTGAAGATATACGGACGCGCGCGCTGCACGAGCCATTCGATCACGGTCTCATGCGCGGCCACAAAAGCGCCCGATACCCCCGCGGCCTTGCCAAGCGTGCCGATCGAAATCAGATTCGGCGAGCGCAACGCGGCCTCTGCGATCGCACCGCGTCCTTGCGGACCGAGCACGCCGAAGCCGTGTGCATCGTCGACGATCAGCCATGCGCCGTGCTGTTCTGCAAGTTCGAGCAAACGCGTCAACGGCGCGATATCGCCGTCCATGCTGAACACCGTATCGGAGACGATTACTTTGACTTCGGCATCCGACGCGTCGAGCATCGCGCTCAGCGCTTCCATATCGCAGTGCGGATAGATCTGCACGTCGGCGCGAGACAGGCGCGCACCGTCGATCAGCGACGCGTGATTCAGCGCGTCGGAGAAGAGCGTCGTACCGCGGCCCGCGAGCGCGGTGAGCGTCGCGAGATTCGCCATGTAGCCGGTGCTGAAATAGAGAGCGCGCGCATTGTCGACGAAACCGCCGACGAATTCGGCCAGATCGTCTTCCAACTGCGCATGCGCGCGCGAGTGGCCACCGAGCAGATGCGAGCCGCCGCTGCCGGCGCCGTAGCGTTGCGCACCTTCAGCGATGGCAGCGATCAGTTGCGGATGTGCGGCGAGCCCGAGATAGTCGTTGCTGGCGAAGCCGATGATCGCGCGACCGTCGACCGTCATATGCGCGGCGCACGGCGTGTCGGCGATGCGGCGCCGGCGGCGCAGGCCGAGCTCGTCGATTTCCTTGAGGCCTTGTGTGAGCGTGTCGAGCAAGTGCATTAGCGGGTCTCCGCGAGCGTCGCTTCGAAGGTCTCGCGTGTGCGCGAGGCGAGCAGCGCGATTTCTTCGTCGTCGAGGATGTAGGGGGGCATCAGGTACACCGTGGTCGAAATCGGGCGCAGCAGCAGTTCACGCTGCAACGCGTTTTCGAAGAAGCGGCGCGAGAATGTTCTGGCTTGCTGAGCGTCGTCGATGATTGCGTCGAACGCGAAGATCGTGCCGCACTGACGCAGATTGCGCACCTGCTTGTGTTCGGCCAGCGGCGCGAGCGCGGCCTTCAGCTTCGCGGATTTTTGCGTGTTGACGGCGTGCACGTTGTCGCTTGCAAACAGATCGAGCGTGGCGAGCGCTGCGCGGCACGCGAGCGGATTGCCCGTGTACGAATGCGAGTGCAGGAAGCCGCGCGCGGTGTCGTCGTGATAGAAGGCGTCGAAGATTTCATCGCGCGACAACACGATCGACAGCGGCAGATATCCCCCGCTGATGCCTTTCGACAAACACAGGAAGTCAGGCCAGATACCGGCCTGTTCGCACGCGAAGAAGGTGCCGGTGCGTCCGCAACCGACGGCGATTTCATCGGCGATCAGATGCACGCCGTACTGATCGCAGAGCGCGCGCAAGCCGGCGATATACGACGCGTCGTGCATCGCCATGCCGGCCGCGCATTGCACCAGCGGCTCGACGATCAGCGCCGAGATTTTCGTGGCGCGTGCTTCGAACAACGAGCGAACCTGATCGAGCGCGCGGCGTGCCACGTCGGCGGCGGTTTCACCGGCCTGTGCGAGGCGCGCATCGGGCGACGCAACGACGTGCGCGTTGCGGATGAGCGGATCGTAGGCGTCTTTGAAGAGTGCGACATCGGTGACGCCGAGCGCGCCGATGGTTTCGCCGTGATAGCTGTTGGCGATGCAGACGAATTCCTGCTTGTCGGCGAAGCCGCGATTGCGCCACGAGTGGAAGCTCATTTTCAGCGCGATTTCGACGGCGGATGCGCCATCGGACGCGAAGAACGCGTGACCGAGCGTATTGCCGGTGAGTGCGCCGAGGCGCTCCGCGAGTTCGATGGCCGGTTCGTGCGTGCAGCCGGCGAGCATGGCGTGTTCGAGCGTATCGAGTTGGTCTTTCAATGCCGCGTTGATGCGCGGGTTGGCGTGGCCGAACAGGTTGACCCACCAGGAGCTGATCGCGTCCAGATACCGGTTGTTCGCGCGATCGTAGAGCCACGCGCCTTGACCGCGTGCGACCGGGATGAGCGGCAGGCGCTCATGATGTTTCATCTGGGTGCAGGGGTGCCAGACGGCACGCAGGCTGCGGGTGATCCAGTCTTCAGGGGATGCCGACTTTTCCAAAAGGTACTCCGAGGTGCTTTTTTGCCGTTGCACGGCTGGCTTTTTAGGGCCTTTTCATTCGTGTTGCGGTTTTTCTTTGCGCTGCGCGCGGCCTTGGGAAAGGCTTGCGGGGTCGAGATTAGCGGTTTATTTCGTGCTGCGCACTAGGGGCCTGGTTTGGTTTTTTGCCTGCGGCGTTGGGGTTTGGTGCTGTTCGATGCAGGTGGTTTCAGATTCGGTCTGAAGGTCGCTGATCGGCGGAGTTGACGACGTCAAAGTAGTTGGACCTTGTGGGCGGGAATTTGCTGTTAAGGGTGGGGGGTGGGTTGGTGGTGCTGGTTTGTTTGCCTACGGCGTTTGGGTTTGTTTGGTCTGGTTGTCTGCTCGGCGCTTATTGTTTGTGCGCCTGCGGCGTTGGCCTTTCCTTGAATTCTTATTGGTTTATTAGCGTCGCCCCTGTGCGGGGCAGGCACCTACTTTTCTTTGCCTGCTGCAAAGAAAAGTAGGCAAAAGAAAGCAGCTCACCCCGCCAGCTTATAAGCGGGTCCCCCGCGCAGCCACGGTAGTGGTGCATCTGGAATCCGTGTTCCCGCACATTCAGCGCCGGTGACAAAGGTGTCATCCGCTCCCACTCCGCACTGCGTGCGTCGCGGATGGGTCTGCATGGGAAACCAGCGGCTTCGTTTGGGTGCAGTGGAGATCATCGGCTTCGCCGCGGTGCGGATGAGTCTGCAGAGGAAGCTTGGGCTTCGGTTGAGACCTGTGACGGTCGCCTGCCTTGCTTCGGCGAATGCTGAGAAATATATCTGCTCGGAAAGTACCGCCCGGCACCGCGAGCGGGCGACAAGTCGCGATAGTGCGTGCAGGCGCGAACTCGCACTTCGGATGAAGCGCTGATGCATTGGAGAAACGTTGGGGATGCAGCGATGAGCCGCGGCGTCAAGCGCAGCCCGCGCGCGAAAACAATCAGACGGTTCCAGGACGTACGCGTCGGCGCGCGCAGCGCCGCCGGAAGAATGACTGCCTTGTCACCAGGGCCGAATGTGCGAGGGCACAGATTCCAGATGCACCACTACCGTGGCTGCGCGGGGGACCCGCTTAAGAGTTAGCGGGGTGAGCTGCTTTCTTTTGCCTACTTTTCTTTGCAGCAGGCAAAGAAAAGTAGGTGCCTGCCCCGCACAGGGGCGACGCTAATAAACCAATAAGAATTCAAGGAAAGGCCAACGCCGCAGGCATACAGTGAAGCGCCGAGCAGGCAACCAACTCAAGCAAACCCCAACGCCGTAGGCAAACAAACAAGATACGCCGAGCAGGCCTAATTCCGACTAGCAATAGCTCGAGCCGAAGAAGACTCCGCCGTCTGCGAAGACTGAGCCCCCCATACAACGGCGTTATCCACCGCATACAACCGGCAAGGCGCCGAACTCTGCTTCTGGCAATTAGCAATGGCAACAGACATCGGATTATCGCCACCTTCCGCCCACGACCATGCCCCCGAATCCGACACGGCAAAAGCCCGGCTAGGATACTGATGCAAGAAGTTGCGATAACCATTGCGGCCGGCTTCATCCACAAACGGCACAGAGTCGACCGCATCGACCGCAGCAAAGCCGCTAGCCTTCGGCGCCGAAGGATCGTCGACCCGATATTGCACGCCGGTAGGCATCCCCACCCGAGCAAGAAACGCTTCGACCGCCGGCCACCACACATGCACGCCGTCGCGGTCGCCCACGAGCCGATGTGCGTCATTCTTGTAGTTGCCGAAATCCACCATCTTCGCGCTCGCGCCGTGCGCGGCATACGCGGCATACATGCCGGCCACCAGCGGCGCGGTCCACACCGAATCGTTATCGCCGTACAGCCACAGCGACGGTACCTTCGTCTTCTCACCATACGCGCCGAATGCGCGCGTCAGGTTGCCCTGCCAGTCGGCGCATGCATCCTGCCGCAAACCGCCCGAGAAATTGATCAAGGCCCGCACGCCCGGCGCAGCCTCAGGACCGTAAGCGATCGTCGCAAGGCCACCGTGCGAGGTGCCGGCCACCACAATGTGCGTCGCGTCCACGTACGGTTGCTTCGACATGAAATCGATCGTCGCGGCTACGTCGCCGGCCTGACCGATGCCGTTGCGTTCGACGTCGCAACCATCCTGCTGATAAGTGCCGTCCGAATGACCGAAGCCCTGGCGGTTTGGCGCCACCACCACGTAGCCGCGGCGCACGAACTCACGCGCGAACGGCAACGGGTCGCTGCGCTCCTGGGTGCGCGGGTCGCCGGGAATCTTGCCGTGGTTGAAAACGATCATCGGAAACGGGCCTGCGCCGTCCGGTTTGTAAATCGTCGTTTCGAGCGTGACCGTGCCGGCAGCGTTGACCGGCACGCGGATGATCTGTTCGTTGAGACCCGCAGTGGGCAGATAGACATCGTCGTCGAGCGCGATGCGCGGCACGTGTGCACGGGTGAGCGGCCCCGTCTGGGTGTCGGCGAGAGGGTCGGCATGCGCGAGTGCGACAGCGCAGATCGCCGTTGCACACATCACCGCACCCTTCGTCAGTACCTTGCTGAACACCATTGACGCATCTGCCTCAAAAACCTGCCCTGAACACTGTGATGCTTTGTCTGTCGAATGTCGTCGCTAACAATTGCCTTTCATCGGCGTTTCGACAAACAAAAACACACTCGCGTACGTAGTGCGCCAGGCGCACGCACGCTAATCGAGATCGCACGGGATAAACCCAAACGGCCGACGCGACCCCACGCGCCGATGATGAGCGTCACACACGCTGCCCGGAACCGCCGTCGAACCCTTGCTGAAGGGCTCTCGGCTGGGCGCCGCGTATTTTGCGGAATCGGTATGGACCTGTTCTCGCAACGTGACGTCACAAACCTACGGCCTCATCCTGGCACGACAATTTTGTTTTGTGCAATCAAGGAGAACCCGCGACGAAAAAATTGCCGCATGGGGATCGGGGCCTTTTCGTCTGCCGGGTGGCTGCAAAGCGCCTGTCTCGCGGTGCCTGGCTACACGAAGTAATGTGTCGAAATACTCGCGCTGTGGTGTCGAGCCAACACGAAAAAAAAGCCCTCGTTTGAGGGCCATATGTGATCACGCCAGGCGCTGCGCAACTGAGTTGCGTAAGGCTTTGGAAGGTGCGGCTTATTCGCTCACGTCGCCGTCGACATAGCGCCAGCGTCCGTCCTCGCCACGTACGAAGCGGCTCAGCTCATGCAGCCGGTGGGCGCGGCCGCCTACCTTGTATCGTGCGACGAATTCGACTGTCGCGTGGTCGGCGCCGGTTTCAGCGAAGGCCTTGATCTGCAGTCCGAGCCAACGCGGCGCGTCGGGGGCGGCAGGGTCGGCGTCGAGGTCCGCGGGGCAGGTGTGCGGCGCCCAGGTTGCGCGCAAATAATCCGTTGCGCCCACAACATACGCGCTGTACCGCGAGCGCATCAGTTCGAGCGCGCGTGGCGCCGCTTCGCCGCCGTCGATATAGCGGCCGCAGCATTGCGCGAAGCGCGGCGGTTTGGCGCCGCTGCGCTGATCGGGCGCGGCGCCGCCGCAGGGGCAGTCGGACGGTCGTTGCATTGACAACAATGGCTTATTCATCAGACTTTCAGGCAAGACCGCGTGCGATCAAAATTTTCTGGATGTCGCTGGTGCCCTCGTAGATCTGGCACACGCGTACATCGCGGTAGATACGTTCGACGGGGAAGTCGCTCAGATAACCGTAGCCGCCATGAATCTGCAAAGCGGCCGAGCAGATGCGCTCGGCCGCTTCGGAAGCGAACAGCTTGGCCATCGCGGCTTCGGTCAGGCACGGCTGCCCGGCATCTTTCAGCGAGGCGGCGTGCCAGATCAACTGGCGTGCGGCTTCGAGTTGGGTCGCCATATCGGCGAGGCGGAATTGCACGGCCTGGTGCGAAAACAGCGGCTGGCCGAAGCTCTCGCGTTCCTTCGCGTAGCCCAGCGCAGCCTCGAACGCGGCGCGCGCCATGCCGACGCTTTGCGCCGCGATACCGATGCGCCCGCCCTCGAGTCCCGATAGCGCAATCCGATAACCTTCGCCCTCCGCGCCGATCAGATTCGCGGCCGGCACGCGGCAATCTTCGAAAATAATCTGCGCCGTGTCCGACGAATGCTGACCGAGCTTCTCTTCGACTCGCGCGACGACGTAACCCTTCGTATCGGTGGGCACGATAAACGCGCTGATGCCGCGCTTGCCTGCCGCCTTGTCGGTCACGGCCATGACGATCGCGACGTTGCCGTTCTTGCCGCTCGTGATGAACTGTTTGACGCCGTTCAACACGTACGCATCGCCATCGCGTGTCGCGGTGGTGCGCAGCGCGGAGGCGTCCGAGCCCGCTTGCGGCTCGGTCAGACAAAACGCGCCGAGCATCTCGCCGCGCGCAAGCGGCGTGAGCCAGTCGCGTTTCTGCGCGTCGTTGCCATAGGTCAGCAGGATGCTGCACACCGGGCAGTTGTTGACGGAAATCGCGGTCGAGGTTCCGCCGTCGCCCGCGGCGATTTCTTCGAGGATCAACGCGAGCGCCAACGCGTCCATGCCGGCGCCGCCGTACGCTTCGGGCACCAGCACGCCATACGCGCCGAGTTCGGCGAGCTGGCGATGCACGTCTTTCGGAAAGATGCGCTCACGGTCCCATTGCGCCGCGTGCGGGGTGACCGCTTCGCGGACGAATGTGCGCACCGCGTCGCGGATCATCTGGTGATCCTGGTCAAGCACCATGGCTCGGTCTCCTTGTTCGTCTCACCATGCGTCTCTTCACCAGTCGAGCGCCGTGCCGTCGTATTGATAGAAGCGGCCGTTGAACGCTTCGGGCGCCGCGGCTGCCTGCGCGAGCACGTCACGCATGCCGGTGACGCTACGCGCCGGATCGATCGCCGCCTGCGCGCCACCCATATCGGTGCGCACCCAGCCGGGGTGCAGCGAAATACAGGTTGCGCGTGTTGTCTCCAGCGAGGCGATCTTCAGCGCGTCGTTCAACGCCGCCTTGCTCGCCCGATACAACCAGCCGGTTGTGCCGCTTGCGTCGCCGATGCTGCCCATCTTGCTTGAAATCACCGCGAACACGCCGCCGGCCTCTTCGACGAGCGGCAGCAGGATCGGGATCAACTGCATCGGGCCGCGCACGTTGGTATGCATGACGTGGTCGAAATCATCAGCGGTGATCGTCTCGAGGCCTTCGGTGCGCGGGCCGTACACGCCCGACACCAGCACTGCCGCGTCAAGCCGTTCGCCGTCGAGCTTCCAGCCGAGCGCGGCGATTTCCTCGGGCGCGGTGACGTCGAGTGAAAAGGTCTCCGCGCCGAGCGCCTTCAGCGCGTCGAGCGCCGCGCCATCGCGCGCGGTGGCGAGCACCCGCCAGCCGCTCTTCTTGTACTGCCGCACAAATTCCTGGCCGATGCCACGCGATGCACCGACGATCAACACTGTCTTCATCGAATCACCTCAAGCCTTCAAACACCTGGAAACAGCAACGCCCGGAAACAGCGCGTTAGACCAGTTCAATGCCCATCGCGGTCGCTTCACCGCCGCCGATGCACAGCGTCGCAACGCCGCGCTTCAGACCGCGCTTTTTCAACGCGCCGATCAGCGTGACGAGAATCCGTGCGCCCGACGCGCCGATCGGATGACCGAGCGCACAGGCGCCGCCGTTCACATTGACCTTGTCGTGCGGCAGATGATGCTCTTTCATTGCGGCCATCGTGACCACCGCGAACGCTTCGTTGACCTCATACAGATCCACTTCGTCGGCGCGCCAGCCGTTCTTTTCGAACAGCTTGCGAATCGCGCCGACCGGCGCGGTGGTGAACTTCGCCGGCTCCTGCGCGAAGGTGGAGTGGCCGACCACGCGAGCAAGCGGCTCGACGCCGAGACGCTTCGCGGTCGATTCACGCATCATCACGAGCGCCGCGGCGCCGTCGGAAATCGACGACGAGTTCGCCGCCGTCACCGTGCCTGTTTTGCTGAACGCGGGCTTGAGTGTCGGGATCTTGTCGAGGTTCGCTTTGAACGGCTGCTCGTCGCGATCGATGGTCACGTCGCCCTTGCGGCTTTCCACCTTCACTGGCGCGATTTCCCATGTGAACGAGCCGTCTTCGTTCGCGCGCTTCGCACGATTCAGGGACTCGACGGCGAACGCGTCCTGCGCTTCGCGCGTGAAGTCGAACGAGGCCGCGCATTCCTCGGCGAAGGTGCCCATCAGACGGCCTTTTTCGTAGGCGTCTTCGAGACCGTCGTAGAACATGTGGTCGATCACCTGGCCGTGGCCCATACGCATGCCGTTACGCGCCTTCGGCAACAGGTACGGTGCGTTGGTCATGCTCTCCATGCCGCCCGCGACGATCACGTCGACCGAGCCCGCGGCCAGCATGTCGTGCGCGAACATCGCCGCGCGCATGCCGGAGCCGCACATCTTGTTGACGGTCGTGCTGCCGGTGGCGAGCGGCAAGCCGGCGCCGAGCGCAGCCTGACGCGCCGGCGCCTGGCCGAGACCGGCGGGCAGCACGCAACCCATCACCACTTCGTCGATCTGCTCAGGTTTCAGGCCGGCGCGCTGCACGGCGGCTTCGATTGCGACCGAGCCCAATTGCGGCGCGGTCAGTGAGGCGAAGTCGCCCTGAAATGCCGCCATCGGCGTGCGGGCGACACCTACGATTACGATCGGATCAGACTTTGTCTCGCTCATGTTTGTCTCACTCGTGCGGGTTTCACTCATGCGGGTTTCATTCGTGTTTAAGCTCTTTGATCACACCTTCGACAATGGCCGGCACGTCGCCGAGCTGGGCCGCATCGGCGGCGGCCATGTCGTTGTCTTCCTTGTACGCGCCGCCGGCCGAAACCGCGGCGAGGCATCTCCTGTAAGTGGCATCGAGTGCCGCCGGGTCGTTGACGGTCATGCCGAGGTTGCGCACCTTGCCGTCATGCACGCCATACACCCAGCCATGCACCGCGAGTTCCTGGCCGCGTGCCCACGCGTCGTTGATGATGGTGGTCCGGCATACGTTCATGACCTGCTCGATCGCATTCAGTTCGACCAGACGCCGGTGGCGCGCCTCGCCGATCGGCCACTCTTCAATCAGCGCCGCGTGTTTGGTGCGCACGTCCTGCACGTGATGCAGCCAGTTATCCGCCAGACCCACGCGACGCCCGTGCAATGCCGCGGCGACGCCCGAGCAGCCGTAGTGACCCACCACCATGATGTGCTTGACCTTGAGCAGATCGACGGCGAACTGGATCACCGACAGGCAGTTCAGATCCGTATGCACCACCACGTTGGCGATATTTCTGTGCACGAACACTTCGCCCGGCGGCAGGCCGATGATCTGGTTGGCCGGCACGCGCGAATCGGAACAGCCGATCCATAGATATTCGGGTGTCTGCTGGTGCGCGAGACGCGAGAAGTATTCGGGATCTTCGGACAGCTTGCGGGTCACCCACGCGTCGTTGTTGTCGAACAGATGGGCCAGCGGATTGGCGGCGGGAGAATCATTCATGGTCATGGTGAGTCTGGGCGGTTGCTCGACCGGTTGACCGGTCGATGTCGTTGCATAAGGTTCGGACGATGCACTCAACGATGCGCGCGAGGCTCAGGCCGCGCGCACGGTGCGCTCGTCGGCCTGGTTCTCCGGGGTGCCGGACGCCGCGTCGGCGAATCGTTCCGGATAGCGGTTGCAGAAGCGCACGCTGCTGTCGTACGGGAAAAAATCGGGCAGTTCGCCTTTCAATAGATGATCCTTGTGCCGTTGCCACAGCGCTGGATCGAAGAAGTCCGCGTGATGCTGCATAAAGGACCGGCGCACGCGTGGGTCGCCGAGCAGAAACGTGCCGTATGTCTCCGGAAAAATGTCGTGCGGGCCGACCGAGTACCACGGCTCGCCGGACATTTCGTCTTCCTCGTTACGTGGCGCCGGCACCGCGCGCACGTTGCATTCAGTCAGATACTCGATTTCATCGTAGTCGTAGAACACGACGCGGCCGTGACGCGTCACGCCGAAGTTCTTGTACAGCATGTCGCCAGGGAAGATGTTCGCCTGCATCAATTCCTTGATCGCGTTGCCGTATTCCTTGATGCCGTGATCGACGTCGTCGTCGCTGCCGGTTTGCAGGAACAGATTGAGCGGCACCATCCGGCGCTCGATATACATGTGGCGAATCACCAGGTTGTCGCCGTCGTATTCGATCAACGACGGCACTTCCTTTTGGAGTTCGCGCACCAGCGCTTCGTCGAGCCGTGAAACCGGCAGCGCGACGCTCGAATATTCGAGCGTGTCCGCCATGCGGCCTAAACGGTCATGCCGTTTGACGAGCTGATATTTTCCCTTGATCTGCTCGCGGGTGGTTTCCTTCGGCGGTGGAAAATAATCTTTGATCAGCTTGAATACATACGGAAACGACGGCAACGTGAACACCAGCATCACGAGCCCCTTGATACCGGGCGCGATGATGAAGCGATCGCTGGAATGCTTCAGATGGTGCAGCAGATCGCGATAGAACAGATTCTTGCCCTGCTTCTGCAAACCCACCGAGGTATAGATTTCCGCCTTCGGTTTGCCCTGCATGATCGTGCCGAGAAATTCGACGTAAGCGGACGGCACTTCCATGTCCACCAGGAAATACGAATGCGAAAAGCTGAAAATGATCTGCAACTGATCGCGTTTGAGCAGCACCGTATCGAGCGCCAGCACGCCCGGCTTCACATGGCGCAGCGGCACGGCGAACGGCAATAGCAAGTCGCCGTTGATGATTCGTCCGACGATATACGCCGACTTGTTCCGGTAAAACAGCGACGACAGTACGTGAATCTGGAAGTTGGGCGCTTCGTCGAACACGCCGAACGCATCGTGGATCGCCTGCATCACACACGCGACGTCGCGCGTCAGATCCTCAAACGGCGGCTCCAGCTGGAAGTTGGTGACGATACGCTCGAGCGTCGCGGCAAGACCGTCCTTGCCGGGGTAATACGCGCGATAGGTCGGCTTCGCGGCGGGTTCGTCGTTCTCGATGTATTCGGTCGAGATCGCCGGGCGCACAAAAATGAAGTCGTTGTTGAAATACGAACGGTGCAGGATCTTGCAGCACACCGAATTGAAGAACGTCTCCGCGCACTCGGGCTGGCGGTGCGTGGTCAGGAGGCCGATGTAGTGGAGCTTGATCTGCTGCCACACTTCGTCGTCGATATTCTCGGCGTCGTATTCGTCTTCGAGCAGTTCGACGCATTCCTCGACGCGATCGTCATATGAGGTAATGCGCTCGCGCGCCAGCGTTTGCAGGCCATGCCAGTCGGCGGCTTCGAAAAGCGTTTTGGCATGGATCGCGGCGTCGCGGAAGATCCGGTAGTGCCGATCGAATCCTTCGAGCATCGTCTGGGCGACGTCAAAGCCGATCTGCGACGACAACAGTTTAGGGAAGTGATTCATGTCGACCGTGCATTCGTCCCATGTCGTGAAGACACCCGCGATTGTATCGTCCGGGTGGGCCCGCGACGCATCGCGCCGCTCGGCTCGCGCCCTGGCTTCTCCTGGAAGTTGCCAGGCGTTAGCCGACTTTCAGACTATCTCCGCTCAATGCCTCAGTTTGGCATGTCTTGTCGGCACAACTTTCTGCAAAAAATATTTGCCCGAGCGCCGCTCAGGCGGACTTGGTCTCGCGTACGCCGCCTTCCAGCAGTGCGCGCGCCTGGGTTTCGTATTGCGCGAGGTCTTCGAGCGTTGCGTTCAGGTCTTCCAGTTGGCGCTCGAGCACCTCGCGATGGCGCGCCACCGTGGCAAGGAAGGCATGCAATTGCGGCACGGTGTCGGTCGGCGACTCGTAGACATCGAGCAGATCGCGGATTTCCGACAGCGTGAAGCCGAGCCGCTTGCCACGCAGCGTGAGCTTCAGGCGGGTTCGGTCGCGGCCCGAATAGACGCGCCGCAAGCCGCTCGAACCCTCTCGGCTGGGTGAGAGTAAACCCTGGTCTTCGTAGAAGCGGATCGCCCGCGGCGTGACGTCGAATTCCCGCGCGAGCTCGGTGATCGTGTATTGCGTGTTCATCGGGGCATCCCGTAGCCGGGCAGAAAATCGGATTGAACGATAGAATCGACGTTTACGTTATCGTCAACTTGATCGAAACGCAACTACGGCGCAATACGGCACCGGCATGTCCCGGCCGGGCCGCAACCACGCCGTGCGGCATCGCATACCTCGCCATGCCGGACGGCCGACGGAGGAAGACAACCACAATGAATGCACTCGAACATCAACTCGACTACCCGTTCAACGACACCTTGCCCGAAACGGGCCAGACGATGGAAGTCGCGCCCGGCGTGTTCTGGCTGCGCATGCCGCTGCCGTTCGCACTCGACCATATCAACCTGTGGCTGCTGCGCGATGAAATCGACGGCCAGAAAGGCTGGACGGTGGTCGACTGCGGCATTGCCTCGGACACGATCAAGGCGAACTGGGAGAAAGTGTTTGACTCCGTGCTCGACGGTTTGCCGGTGTTGCGCGTGATCGTCACGCATTGCCATCCGGACCACATCGGCCTCGCGCACTGGATCTGCACTGGCGGCGACAAAAAGCGCTGGGACGTGCGCTTGTGGATGACGCTAGGCGAATATATGCAGGCCCGCGTGATGGCGGCCGGCGACGGCTCGAATGCGGGCGGCGAGGGCGCGGCACGACATTTCGCGCGTCATGGTTTGAACGATGAGGCGTCGCTCGACAAGCTGCGCAATCGCACGAGCTATTACGCGAGCCTCGTGCCGGCGATTCCCGATCAGTACCGCCGCCTGCGCGAAGCTGATGGCGTGAAGATCGGCGGCAGGACGTGGCGCGTGGTGACCGGTTTCGGCCATTCGCCGGAACACTGCGCGCTGCATTGCGAAGAGACGGGCACGTTGATCTCGGGCGACATGGTGCTGCCGCGCATTTCGACCAACGTCTCGGTGTTCGGCATGGAACCGGAAGGCACACCGCTCGCGCTATATCTGGAATCGCTCGGCCGCTACGAGACGATGCCTGAAGACACGCTCGTGCTGCCGTCGCACGGCAAGCCGTTTCGCGGCGTGCATACGCGCATCAGGCAACTGCGCGAGCATCATGACGCGCGTCTGGCGGAAGTGCGCGAGGCCTGTGCGGAGAAGCCGCAAAGCGCTGCGGATATCGTGCCGCTTATGTTCAAGCGCCAACTCGACATCCATCAGATGACGTTCGCGATGGGCGAGGCGCTGGCGCACTTGCATCTGCTGTGGCTCGCAGGTGAGTTGAAGCGCACGCAGGATACGGATGGGGTGATCCGGTTTTCGGCCTGATCGCGCCGACAGGTTGATGCGTCGATAAAAAAAGCCCGATTGCTTTTCGCAACCGGGCTTTTTCTTCAGGCGCTCAAACGTTCAAACGTTCAAGCGGCGTGGCGGAAACTTACTGCACTGCCACCGTCCCAAAGTTCTGCCGTCCGAACGGACTCACGTGATAGCCGCTCACGTTGGTACGCGTGATGGCCGCTGCGGTCGGGTAACCCAGCGGAATCCACAGCGCCTGATCGTGAATGATCTGCTGCGCCTGCTCATATGCTTTCGCACGTTTGGCCTGGTCGGGCGTCGCTTTGCCGTCGGCGATCAGCTTGTCCAGATCCTGATCGCAGAAGCGCGCAAAGTTGATCCCCGACTTCACCGCGTTGCAACTGAAGAGCGGCGACAGATAGTTGTCCGGATCGCCGTTGTCGCCGGCCCAGCCCATGAACAGCGTGTCATGCTGGCCCTGTTTGGCCTGCTTGATCAGCTCGCCCCATTCGATCACCTTCACCTCCGCCTTCACGCCGATCTTGGCGAAGTCGGCTTGCAGCAATTCGGCGCCGGCCTTCGGATTCGGATTCAGCACGCTGCCGTTCGGGCGCACCCAGATCGTCGTTTCGAAGCCGTTCGGATAGCCCGCTTCCGCGAGCAGCTTCTTCGCCTTTGTCGGATCGTACGGCCATGCCTTGACGGCCTTGTCGTAGCTCCACGTGTTCGGCGGATACGGATTGACGGCCGGCGTCGCGGTGTTGTCGAAGATCGCCTTCAAATACGTGGTGCGGTCGAACGCCATGTTCAGCGCGGCGCGCACCTTCTGGTTATCGAGCGGCTTCTTCTGCGTATTCAGGGCGACGAACGCGGTCATGAACGCGGGCGTCTGCACGATGGCGAGCGACTTGTCGCCCTTCGCTTCGGCGAGATCCTGCGGCTTCGGCGATAGCGCGATCTGGCATTCGCCGGCCTTCACCTTTTGCGCGCGCACCGTGGCGTCCGGGGTGATCGCGTAGATCAGGCGGTCGATCTTCGGCTTCGCGCCCCAGTACGTCGGGTTCACGTCGTAGCGGATTACCGCGTCTTTCGTATAGCTCTTCAATTCGAACGGACCGGTGCCGATCGGTTTCGCGTTCAGGTCGACCTGCTTGCCGGCCTTGAGCAACTGGTCGGCGTATTCAGCCGAATAGATCGAGGCGAAACCCATTGTCAGGATCGACACGAAGGTCGCGTCCGGCGCGTTCAGTTCGAACTTGACGGTGTTGTCGTCGACCTTGCTGATCGACTTGATGAGCTTCGGCAAGCCCATCGACTGCGCGTGCGGGAAGCCGCTTGCGCCCGCCACCTTGTGCCACGGATTGCTGTCGTTGAGCATGCGATCGAACGTGAAGACGACGTCGTCGGCAGTAAGCGGCCGGGTGGGCTTGAAGTAGTCGGTGGTCTGGAATTGCACGTTCGGGCGCAGATGGAACGTGTAGGTGAGGCCGTCGGCGCTCACGTCCCACTTGTCGGCCAGCGCGGGAACGACTTTTTTGGCGGCCTCGTCGTACGAGACCAGCGAATTGAAGATCACGTCGGCCGATGCATTGGTCGTGACGAGCGAATTGAACTGCACGACATCGAAGCCGTCGGGGCTCGACTCGGTACAGACGGTCAGCGGTTTGGCGAGCACGAGCGCGGGCGCCGTGAACAGTACGGCGGCTGCGAGCAGTTTGAAGCGCATAGGATCTCCCATAACAAGCGCAGTCAGGCAGTGCGTCTGGTTGTGTGGTTGTATTCCGTTGACGAAGGACGGAGAACTGGCCGCCCGATATCCGGGGGCAGCGTGACCGTCATCTTTATTGTGATACGTTTCCGGCGCTGGCGCATGGTCTGGATGTTGCGCTATACGCGCGTCCTTGCACGTCCTCGCCTTCGCGAAAGCTTATCGAAGGGTGGTTGTGGCGACAACAATTTAATCCGCATATCCATATGGAGCCCGTTTGCTGGAATGCGGCGGCCCGGTTCAGTGCGAGCGCCGGGTGGCTGCACCAGGCGCCTGCGCTCACGGCGCTGCCGCGCGCTGCAGCAGATATCCGATGCCTTCGATAGCGCGCACGCCGTACCACGACACTAGCTCTCCGTCGATCAGCTCAACGCGTTTGCCCGCCAGACGCGGATTGCGTTTCAGCGCGTCGCAATGTGCCTGAGTGAAGCGATAGGGCTCGCTTGAGAGCAAGATGCGATCGACGTCCACCAGCCACGGTGCGTGGTCGAAGTCGAGCGTGGGGTAGCGTGCCGCGCCCGCCGTTCCGCCTTCTACGTCAGGCAGCGTCTGCCAGTTCACGAGCTTCAGCATCGCGGAGATATAGGTGTCGCGCGCGACGGTCATCCATGGTTCGCGCCAGATCAGATACAGCACGTTTTGTTTGGGAAACACCTGCGCGGCGGCCTCATGCAGACGTATTTCGAGCGCTTCGCTCAAGCGCTGCGCTTCTTGCGCGCGGTCGAAGATCGCGCCTAACAGGGAATACAGCGAGAGATTGTCTTGCGGCGTCTGCGGATGGGTGACGACGATATGCGGCACGAACGCGCGCAATTGCTCGACGGTATCGCGGTCGTTTTCGTCGATATTGACGATCAGATGCGTGGGCCGTAATGCACGAATCGTGTCGATATTGACAGCCTTGGTGCCGCCGACCTTGCGCACCTGCCGCACCTTGTCGTGGGGATGCACGCAAAAACCGGTGCGTCCGACGATCTGCCTGTCGAGCCCAAGCGCGAACAGCAATTCGGTGATGCTTGGCACCAGCGAGACGATGCGGGTATGGACGTCCGCCATTTCGTGCGCGACGCCGGCTGCATCGACCGCACGCGGCTGCATGATTTATTCGACAACGGCGCGGGGCTTGCGCGGCGCGCGTTCGAAGGCGCGGTCGTAGAGCCAGCGCGGCAGCACATGCAGCAGCATCGCCGCGATGCGCATCTGCCACGGGAACACGGCGAAGGCCGTCTGCCGTTCGATCGCCCCGGCAACCTTCACCGCGAAGCGGTCGGCGTCCATCAGGAACGGCATGCTGTACGGGTTGTGCTCGGTCATCGGCGTGCGGATATAGCCAGGCGCGATGGTGACCACGCCGACGCCCAGCGGCCGCATCTCGACGCGCAGCGCTTCCAGATACTTGAGCGCGGCTGACTTCGACGCGCTATACGCGCCCGACCCCGGCAAACCACGCACGCCGGCGACGCTGGCGATTCCGACCAGCGTGCCTTGCTTCGCCGCGACCATGGCGGCGGCAAACGGTTCGAAGGTGGCGACCATGCCGAAGTAATTGATGTCCATCACTTCGCGGAACGTGCGCAGATCGCCGTGCCCGGTGACCGCGCCGCGGCTGATACCGGCATTGGCGATCACGATGTCCGGCAAACCGTATTGGGCGATGAACTGCGCGGCTGCTTCGGCGAGCGCCTCGGCGTCGCGGACGTCGACGGAATAGACGGAGATGGAATTCTGCGGATGGGACTGCTGGAAGGCGGCGAGGGCGTCGCCGCGGCGGGCAACGAGGCCGAGAATCGCGCCGCGCCGCGCATATTCGGCGGCGAGCGCGAGGCCGATGCCGCTGGAGGCGCCGGTAATGAAAACCTTCAGAGGTGAACTCATTCCGGCGCCTCGGCTTTACATCTTCTTGGCGCGGACCTGGGCGACCAGGTAGTCCAGCACCTGAATCGTGCCGGGCAGGCTGTTGGTCGCAGCCGGGCCGGTTTCATACTTGCCCTGCACGGCCAGCGTCGGCACACCGTCGATCTTGTAGTCGTCGAGCAGCTTCTTGTCTTTTTGCAACGCGCTTTGCGTCGAGAACGAGTTGTACGCGTCCATGTACTTCTTCGGATCGACGCCGTTCTTCGCGAGGAATTTGGTCTGGTCTTCCGGCGTCAGCAGGTAGTTCTTGTTGACGTGGATTTCATTGAAAACCTTCGGCGTCAATTGCGTGGCGAGGCCGAGCGCGTCGAGCGCGTGATACATCTTCGAGTGCGGAATGAAGTCGTCGCGGAAGGCGACCGGCACGCGCTTGAAGACCACGTCCGGACCCTGCTTCTTCACCCACGCTTCGAGGTACGGGTTGAATTCATTGCAGTGCGGGCAGCCGTACCAGAAGAATTCGGTGACTTCGATCTTGCCGGCCGGCACGTCTGTAGGTTGCGGCGTGGGCAGCACGGTGTAGTCCTTGCCGGACACCGGTGCGCTCGGCGATGCATGCGCCGTGGCGGCAACCAGGCCCAGCGAGAGGAACAGAATGCTCAGCAGTTTTTTCATGTTGTGATGACCCAAGTAGGCGGTAAAGCGGTGGCGCCACGCAAATGCCCGTCACCGTTTTCAATGTCGGCGTTAGACGTTTTAGTCGTCTGTTGTGCTTGTCGGATGTGCCTGTGACACGCGCCGCACGCCGATAGTTCGGCGGCGGCGCGCTCCGGCAAATCACCGGTTGCTTATTGTTTCGTAAAGCGGATTACTGCGGTATCCACGCCCGCGTCGGACAAACGCTGACGGCTCGAATTCATGTCTTCGAACTTCGAGAACGGGCCGATACGCACGCGGTAGTACGTCACGCCGCCCGCATCGCGCTGCGTGACCTTCGATTCGAAGCCCTGGAAGGCGAGGCGCGCACGCTGCTGCTCGGCGTCGGCCGAGGTCTTGTAGGCGCCGACTTGCAGGAAGTAACCCGTGTTCGCGTCGCCCGGCGCCGGCGCTGCGCCCGAACCCGGCTTGGCGTTGGCGGCCGTGGCGGGCGACGTGCCCTTCGGCGCCGAACCTGCCGCGGTGGCGGCCGGTGTGCTCGCGCCTTGCGGTTTTTTCACCGGTGCGGCGGCCGTGCCGTTATCCTGCGCGGGCTTCGGTGCGACTGCCGTGCCGTTTGCATTGCCGTTCGACGGCGGCACTTCGACGATCTGCGGTTCTTCCAGCATGCCCGACTGGGTCTGCGAGTTGGTCTGACCCGGTGCGGTATTCGGCGGCGCCGGCTGTGCGGCTTGCGGCACCGGCTGGCCCGGCGTCTTGCCTTGCAGCGGACGGTTCGGGTCGTATTGCTGCGCCTGGCTCGCGCCGGTGTCAGGCGCCGCGGGCGGCGCGACCTTCGAGACGAACGGCGTAGGCGCACGGGTGATATACAGTGCCACCACTACCGCGATCGCGAGACCGACGATCAGGCCCAGCACGATGCCGAGAAAAGTGCCCCCGGTTTGTTTCGATTGCGATTGCTTTGTTGTGCGGCGTGGTTTTGCCATCGTATGAATCACCTGCAAAAAGAATCCTGGAACGGCCGCCGATTATAACGACGGCCGCATGCATGTTGCGCCGGAGGACTTACATCTTGACGGGAGCGGAGACGCCGATCGTCGCGAGACCGTTGGCCAACACTTGACGCGTGGCCGCAAGCAGCGCGACGCGCGCATTGCGCTCGGCCGCGTCGTCGACCAGCACGCGTTCGGCTCTGTCATTGTAGAACGAGTGGAATTCCCCGGCGAGGTCGCGCAGATAGAATGCGACCGCGTGCGGCGCGAGTTCGTCGGCGGCGTGCTCCAGCATGTCCGGGAATTCGGCAAGCTTGTTCAGCAAGGCCATGGCGCGTTCGCTGGTGAGCGGCGACACGTCCACCGTGGACAGCGTGCTTTCGTCCGTGCTGTAGCGCGCCTTGCATTCCGCGATGACCGAGCAGATCCGCGCATGCGCATACTGCACGTAATGCACCGGATTTTCGTCGTTCTGTTTCAAAGCGAGATCGATGTCGAACACGAATTCCGTATCCGCCTTACGCGAAATCAGGAAGAAGCGCACGGCGTCGCGGCCGCGGCGAATCGTCTCTTCGTCGATCAGGTCGACGGCGGCTTCCGAGCCTGGCGTCGCGCCGCCCGACCATTCGATCAGGTCGCGCACCGTCACATAGCTGCCGGCGCGCTTGGAGATTTTCACCTCTTCGCCGTTGCGCATCACCGTAACCATCTTGTGCAGGATGTAGTCGGGGTAGCCCTTCGGAATACCGATGCCGAGACCCTGCAGGCCGGCGCGCACCCGCGCGATCGTGCCGTGGTGGTCCGAACCCTGAACGTTGATGACCTTGGTGAAGCCGCGTTCCCACTTGGCGACGTGATAGGCGACGTCCGGCACGAAGTACGTGTAGGTGCCGTCGGTCTTGCGCATCACGCGGTCTTTGTCGTCGCCGTCGTCGGTGGTGCGCAGCCACAGCGCGCCTTCCTGTTCATAGGTCTTGCCGGCGGCGATCAGCGCCTCGACGGTCTTTTCGACCCGGCCTTCCTTGTACAGCGACGACTCCAGGTAGTACTGGTCGAACTTCACGCCGAAGGCCTGCAAGTCCATGTCCTGCTCGCGGCGCAGATACGCCACGGCAAAGCGGCGGATCGCTTCGAGGTCTTCGACGTCGCCCGCGCCCGTGACTGGCTCGCCGTCGCTCGCGGCAACCGTGGCGCCGCTCAGATAGTCTTTGGCGATGTCGGCGATGTATTCGCCGTTGTACGCCGAGGCGGGCCAGCCTTCGTCGCCCGGGGCGATGCCGCGGGCACGCGCCTGGGTCGACACGGCGAGCGTGTGAATCTGCACGCCGGCGTCGTTGTAATAGAACTCGCGGTGCACGTCCCAGCCTTGGCTAGCCAGCACGTTCGAGAGCGCGTCGCCGAGCGCGGCCTGGCGGCCGTGCCCGACGTGCAGCGGGCCGGTCGGGTTGGCCGACACGAATTCGATCAGCACATGCTTGCCGGCGTCGCGCTGCGAACGGCCGAAGGCGTCTTTTTCAGCGAACACGGCGGCGATCACCGCCTGCTTGGCGGCCGCCGCGAGGCGCAGGTTGATGAAGCCGGGACCGGCTACTTCGGCGGCTTCCACGAGCCCTCGGGCTTGCGGCTGCGCGAGCAGCGCGTCGACGATCTGTTGCGCCAGCTGGCGCGGGTTGGCGCGCAAGGGCTTGGCGAGTTGCATCGCCACATTGCACGCGACGTCGCCGTGCGCGGCGACTTTGGGGCGTTCCAGCGTGATCGTGGGCGACACGAAGGCGGCTTCGCTCGCGCCCTGGGTTGCTTCAGCGACCTGCTTCACCGTGTCGGCGAGCAGTGTTTCGAGGGTTTGTTTATGTGCAGGCAGCATGCTTGTTGCGAGTCCAGTGAGGCAATCCGGTGATGCGGAAGAAGCGGCGGCCGCGCGGCGGGCGCAGCCGATTCGTCAGAAGCGTGGAAAGCGGCGATGTACCGCGCCGGCCCAGCCACGCCACCTGCGCTATGCCGCGCGCGGCGCATGGCGGCGCGCTTTTCCGTCCAGAGGGATTTTAGCAGGTGCTAATATGTTCAATGAGATGCCCACCAAGGGCCGTGGCCGCCATGTCCGACCGGCGTGCCAACGTAACGCGCGCCGAGGGCCGGTTTCGAGCTGCTTGCGCGTCAATCCAACATAACGAAAAAGGGAACAGTCATGCTGATTACTTTCAAATGTCGCGCCAGTCCGGACGTGATGATGCTGGAGAATCTTGCCCAGTACCTCGTCGGCATCGTCGGGAAACGCCTTGGTGAGCGTGGTGTCATTACCCACGACGAAACAGGCCCTGCGATTGCGAAACTCGAATCGGCCATCAATACCGACAAGCAGGAGCGTGCCGAGCACGACGGCCATTTTCACGAAGGCGAAGAGGGCCACGAGCACCACGAGATTCCGCCGGGACTCGCCCAGCGCGCGTATCCGTTCCTCGACATGCTGCGCGCCGCGCAGAAGGAAAACGCGGATATCGTCTGGGGTATCTGATTCCTGGGCGGTCCGCCGTTTGTGGCGTTCGCTGCGTCTGGCGGCGAAGACCGCGACGCGCCAATGAAAAGAGCCCGCATCCGCGGGCTCTTTGTCTTTCAGGGCTTTAACGGCTTGTCTGCCGAACCTGCTTACTGGCTGGCGGCGTCCGCCGGAGCGGCCGCCGGTGCTGACGCACCCTTCTTCATTTTCTGCTTCTTGGGCTTCTTGACGTGCTTCACAGTGGGCGGCGAATACGAACTGACCGAACTCGCGGCGCCGGGGGCGGCAGGCTGAGCCAGCGCCACCGAGGCGCTGGCGGCGAGCGAAACAGCAGTCAATAACAGCGTCAGCTTCTTCATACGATTCTCTCCGTTGACGATTGCAATTTGATAAACCGACGCGTTTTGGCCGCGTCTGGCGGGTTGATGCCGTTTCAGTCTACAAAGCCGAAAATTACACTGCCGCAAATATTCAGCCTAGCGCGCCCGATATAGTGGCTTCCCGCCCCGCAAGGCTTACAGCAAAGGCGCCAAGGCCCGTTCAGCGTCGGTTTTCGACAACGACATGCGTTTTGCGTAGTCTTCCAGCTGGTCCTGGCCGATCTTGCCGACCGAGAAATAGGTGCTGTCCGGGTGCGCCAGGTAGAAGCCGGAGACGCTTGCCGCCGGCAGCATGGCCAGCGATTCGGTCACGCTCATGCCGATTTCTGTGGCTTGCAGCACGTCGAACATGTCGCGCTTCACGAGGTGATCCGGGCAAGCCGGGTAACCTGGCGCCGGACGGATGCCGTGGTATTTTTCGGCGATCAGGTCCTCGTTCGAGAGGGTTTCGGCGTTCGCGTAGCCCCACAGGTCGCGGCGCACACGGGCATGCATCGCTTCGGCAAAGGCTTCGGCGAAGCGGTCGGCGAGCGCCTTGAGCATGATCGCGCTGTAGTCGTCGAGGTCCTTTTCGAACTGCTTTTCCTTCACGTCCACGCCGAGGCCGGCCGTGACCGCGAACATGCCGATATAGTCGGCCACGCCCGAATCCTTCGGCGCGATGAAGTCGGCCAGCGACCGGTTTGGCCGCATCACACCGTCGACCACCGGCCGCACGCTTTGCTGGCGCAGGTTGCGCCACGTGAGCGCCACTTCCGAGCGCGATTCGTCCGTGTAGATTTCGATGTCGTCGTCGTTCACCGTGTTGGCGGGCAGCAGCGCGATCACGCCGTTGGCCTGCAGCCAGCGGCCCTGAATCAGGCGCGCGAGCATCGACTTGCCGTCCGAGAACACGCGGCGGGCCGATTCGCCCACGATCTCGTCGTTCAGGATCGCCGGATACGGGCCGGCCAGGTCCCAGGTCTGGAAGAACGGACCCCAGTCGATATAGTTCGCCAGTTCGTTCAGGTCGAAGTTCTTGAACACGCGGCGGCCGACGAACTTGGGCTTGACCGGCTGGTAGGCGGCCCAGTCGATCTTCGTCTTGTTCGCGCGGGCTTCGGCGAGCGTGACCATGGGCAGCGCCTTCTTGTTGGCGTGCTGATCGCGGATACGGTCGTAGTCGCTTTTCAGTTCGTCGACGTACTTCGCCGCGCCTTCATCGGACAGCAGGCTCGACGCCACGGAAACCGAGCGCGATGCATCCGGCACGTACACCACCGGGCCTTCGTAATGCGGTGCGATCTTCACGGCGGTGTGCACGCGCGAGGTGGTCGCGCCACCGATCAGCAGCGGGATCTTCTTCACACGGAAGTAGTCGTCGCGTTGCATTTCCGAGGCGACGTAGGCCATTTCTTCGAGGCTCGGCGTAATCAGGCCGGACAAGCCGATGATGTCCGCGCCCTCGACCTTCGCCTTGGCGAGAATGTCGTTGCACGACACCATCACGCCCATGTTGACCACTTCGAAGTTATTGCACTGAAGCACCACCGAGACGATGTTCTTGCCGATGTCGTGCACGTCGCCCTTCACCGTGGCGATGACGATCTTGCCCTTCGCGCGCACGTCGGCGCCGGCTTCGGCCATCAGCTTCTTTTCTTCTTCGATGTACGGGATCAGATGCGCGACCGCCTGCTTCATCACGCGCGCCGACTTCACCACCTGCGGCAGGAACATCTTGCCCTGGCCGAACAGGTCGCCGACGATATTCATGCCGTCCATCAGCGGGCCTTCGATCACGTTGATCGGGCGGCCGCCGGCTGCGGCGATCTGCGCGCGCACTTCTTCGGTATCTTCGACGATGAAGTTCGTGATGCCGTGCACCAGCGCATGCGACAGACGCTTTTCGACCGGCTGGTTGCGCCACTCGAGGTTCTCTTCCTTCTTCGCGGCGCCGGTCTTGAACTTATCGGCGATTTCGAGCAAACGATCGGTGCCGTCTTCACGGCGGTTCAGCACGACGTCTTCAACACGCTCGCGCAACTCGGGATCGAGATCGGCATACACGCCGAGCTGACCCGCGTTGACGATGCCCATGTCCATCCCCGCCTGAATCGCGTGATAGAGGAACACGGTGTGGATCGCCTCGCGCACCGGATCGTTGCCGCGGAACGAGAACGACACGTTCGACACGCCGCCGCTGATCTTCGCGTAGGGCAGGTTTTCCTTGATCCAGCGCGTGGCGTTGATGAAGTCGACCGCGTAGTTGTTGTGCTCTTCGATGCCGGTTGCGATCGCGAAGATGTTCGGATCGAAGATGATGTCTTCCGGCGGGAAGCCGACTTCGTTCACGAGGAAATCGTACGAGCGCTTGCAGATCTGCGTCTTGCGTTCGAACGTATCGGCCTGGCCTTGCTCGTCGAAAGCCATCACAACCGCGGCTGCGCCGTAGCGGCGGATCAGGTTCGCGTGATGACGGAACGCTTCTTCGCCTTCCTTCAGCGAGATCGAATTGACGATTGCCTTGCCTTGCACGCACTTCAGGCCCGCTTCGATCACGTCCCACTTCGACGAGTCGATCATGATCGGCACGCGCGCGATGTCCGGTTCCGAGGCGATCAGATTCATGAAGCGGACCATCGCCGCTTTCGAATCGAGCATGGCCTCGTCCATGTTGACGTCGATGATCTGCGCGCCGTTTTCGACCTGCTGCCGCGCGACCGCGATCGCGTCGTCGAACTGGTCGTTCAGGATCATTCGCGCGAACGCCTTCGAGCCGGTCACATTGGTGCGTTCACCGACGTTGATGAAGAGCGTCCCGGACGTGACGTTGAACGGCTCGAGGCCGGAAAGGCGCATGGTGTGATCGGTCATGGCGTAGGTGCGGTTCGGTTGCGTGCGTTTAGTTGCTTGCGCTCAGTTGCGTGCAATTACGTGCGTCGGGTTCGATAGCGAAAGTGCGGCGGGTCAGGAGCGAGCCGCCGGACTCAGGCTGCGTCGCGGTATTGCGTGGGCCATTGGCGCGGCTTCACTTCAGCCAGCGCCTTGGCAATCGCCGCAATATGCTCCGGCGTCGTGCCGCAGCAGCCGCCGGCGATATTCACGAGGCCTGCCTGCGCGAACTCCTTCAGCAATCCCGACGTATCCGCCGGCAATTCGTCGAAGCCGGTATCGCTCATCGGATTCGGCAAACCGGCGTTCGGATAGCACGACACATAGGTGTCGCACAACTTGGCCAGTTCGGCGATGTACGGGCGCATCAGCGCCGCGCCCAGCGCGCAGTTCAAACCGAAGGTGAGCGGTTTGGCGTGGCGCAGCGAGTTCCAGAAAGCCTCGACGGTTTGTCCCGAGAGAATCCGGCCCGATGCATCGGTGACGGTGCCCGAGATCATGATCGGCAGACGCTCGCCGGTGTCTTCGAACAATTCGTCCAGCGCGAACAGCGCGGCCTTGGCGTTGAGCGTGTCGAAGATCGTTTCGACGAGGAACAGGTCGCAGCCGCCGTCGAGCAAGGCCTTCGCCTGCTGGTAGTACGCCGCGCGCAGTTCGTCGAACGTCACGTTGCGTGCGCCCGGATCGTTCACGTCGGGGGAAATGCTCGCTGTCTTCGGCGTCGGTCCGATCGCGCCGGCGACGAAGCGCGGCTTGTCGGGCGTCGAATACTTGTTGCAGGCGGCGCGCGCCAGCTTCGCCGATTCGAGATTCATCTCGATGGCGAGGTCTTCCATGCCGTAGTCGGCCTGCGCAACCGTGGTGGCGCCGAACGTGTTGGTCTCGATGATGTCCGCGCCCGCCGCGAGATACTGCTCGTGAATCTCGCCGATGATTTGCGGTTGCGTGATCGACAGCAACTCGTTATTGCCCTTGATGTCGCGCCCGTAGTCCTTGAAGCGCTCGCCGCGATAGCGGGCTTCGTCGAGCTTGTAGCGCTGGATCATCGTGCCCATTGCGCCGTCCAGAATCAGGATGCGCGACTTGAGCAGCGCGGGCAGCGCCGTGCCGCGCGTGTAGGCGGCGTCGGAACGGACTGGCGTGGCGGTTTGAGCAGGCTGGTTCATGGCGGACGAGGGCTTGCGCCGGCTTTTTCAGGAAACCTGTCATTGTAGCCGCAGTGGGGCGGTTCCGCCGGGCGTGGGCCGGGCAGACAGATGCGCGTGTCGCGGCAGCGGTGGCCGAGGCTGTGGCCGCAGCGGAAACAAACAGAGGAAACGGCCGGGGAAACTACGGTGGAAACGACAGGAGAAACGACGGTGGAAACGGCAGGAGAAACGACGGTGGAAACGACGGGGAAAACAAAACGGCCCAGTCAGGTGAAAGCCTGCTGGGCCGCGTTACTTCTGCTGACCGCCTTATAAAGGCCGCCGGGCGAGCCGGCTGGCGCGGTCGATGTAGGTCGCCAAATCGTTACGCTAGACCCTTCGGTTAGTGAAGAATCACCGGTTGATGCATCAGGCTGTCGAACTGCCCAAGGAATTCGTCTACTTCATCCAACGACGGTTCCTCTTCGATCAGTTTTTGCACGTGCTCGCGGAAACTCGCCGCCATTGCACCGTCTATGTAAATTTCGCGCTGCATGTTCTTGTCGACGATCTCGTAGCCACCCGACTTCATGGCCAGCGGACCTTCCTGCGGCGGAAACTCGACGACACAATAATTGGGGCTGTTGTAGATCATTTGCATGGCGACACTCCTTATTTCCGTTGGCTCCTGGCCGTTCCTGCGCCATAGGTGGAGCTTATGGTGTGGAATTCAAGGGGTGGGTCCGGATTGACGCTTGTATGTTCCGAACCTACCGGTTAGACCGGCTTTCCAAGAAACGTTTCAAGCAGTGCAGCAAAACGGTGAGATTGCTCGATGGGCGCAAGATGAACGGCCTCGAGCATGTGAACTGTGCGCCTTCGATGGCGTCTGCTATTGCCTGCGTGGCAGCAGGTGGCGTGCCCGTGTTGTGGCGGCCCCCATGGCCAAAGTCGGGCGACGTAGTGTTCCCAGCTTACCGCGTAGATCGAAATCGCGCAGGGCTTCGCATGCCATAGCGTAGTCTTCTGACAACGTATGGGCCGGCGCCTCCCGGATCGGCTCGATCGCTTCGGCGCGCGTTGCCTGAAAACCGGGCGCCGGCCAGCGGCTCAATGTCGCGCCAGGGATGTCATGCCGCGAGTCGGCCTTGTCGCGAAAGTGTCACGGGCCTGGTCGAGTCCCTATTCAGATTCAGGGCTTTTCGGGCAGGTTGCCAGGCGTGCTTGAATCGACTGATGAAGAAGGGGTGGTTTCGGGCATCGCTGCCGGTGCGCTGGAAGGTGGCTGGCTTGTCGAATTGTCAGGCGAAGTATTGCCGTTATTGCCGGTATCCCCGCTGCCATTGAGCGGACTGCCTGCGCTCTCCAGATTGAGCTTGCCGCGCCACACCAGTTCGAATTGCGTGCCGTTCGGCTCGGTCTGCATGATTCGCGCGGGCAACCAGCCGAGCGACGGCGCGAGCCATACGTCGATGCGGCGCAGATCTCCATCGTGGCGCGGCAAGCGCTTGAAGTGGCGCGTCTCGAGGTAACCCTGCGCCGTGCGAATGGTTTCGTCGCCGATCGTCTCGACGGGCCAGTTCTCGCCGCTGTCGTTATCGACCACGAAGAATTGCCGCGTCACGCCCGGCTTATAGGCGGCAGGGTCGCCGCGCACGAGAGCGGCGAGTTGCATCACCATGCTGAAACGGTCTTGCGCGCCGTCGGGCAGCGGCAGCGAGGCTGGAGTCCGCGTGAAAACGATCTTCTTGTCGGTACGATTGAAGATGGACACGTCTTCCGGGCGGCGGCCGCGCTTTTCGATGTATTGGTCCGGTGCGAGGCCGAATGCGTCGATGCGGCCATGGCTCGAATACACGAACGTGCCGACGAACGGCAACGGCACGGAGACGACCATCTCGTAGCTCTGTGCGTTGCTGGTCCAGTGAATTGTGCCGGGCTGGTTGCGCACGCCGTTGTAGAACGTGTCGTACTGAAGTTCCCCGGAAGGTGGAACGGAGAATTTCACGCCGGCTGAAGCTTGAGGCGCGCTGGCGGCGGCGGGCGCACTGGCCGTGCCGGCGGCGGATGCATTCGCATTGGCTTTGGCGTCAGGGATGTTCGCTGCGTCCGATGCACTCGCTACCGCATCCGATGCCGCCGTGACCGTGGGTGCCTGCTTTGCCGGTTGCGTCGCGGTCAACACGTGTTCGCGCGGCTTGCCCGCTGCTGCCTTGTGCACCGGCGCTGCGGCTCGCGGCGCTTCGGCGGCGGGTTTGCGCTCGATACGTTCGGGTGTCAGCAGTGCAACCTGCACGGGGACATGCGCGTTGTCCGATGGATTCAGCGTCGCGCGGTTGCGCTCGACCCACTGCGCCGCGATCCAATGAAGGACGGTCACTACTATCAGAACCGCCACCCATCGCCACGCCCGCAAACCGGCGCGCGGCCCGACGGGCGGCGTGCGATCAGAGCGGTGGGTGGCGGAAGGCGAGGACATGGGCAAATGAATGTGAACGGGCGGACAGTAACTGAATAGACGGGGCAACATACCCAAGGCCCCGGCCTGGCGGCAACGGTGAAAGCCGTCAGGTCTGGTGCCGATCGGACAGCGAACGGGTTCGACCGCCCACTGGCGAACGATGTTCCTGAACCCAACGCATCATTGCGTCAGCGTGGCGCGGCACTATACCCGAGCTCGTACGAGAGCTTTTGCGCACATTCACGCAGCGCCGTATCGATCTCGCCGCCCCAGCGGATATCGAATGCGCCTTCATGACCGAGCGCGATCAGGCCCAGCGCCAGATCGCCGGTCGAGTCGAACACCGGCATGCAGAACGCGTGGATGGTCGGCAGCAACATGCCTTCCACACGCGCCGCTTCATGCTGCCGCACTTCCGCCAGCACCCTTTCCATTTCTTCCCGCGTGCGCGGTCCGCCCATGTGCGACGAGCGGCGCGAGTCGGCCAGTTCGCGCTCCAGCATCGCAGCGGTCTTGCTCGACGGCAGATAGGCGGCAAACAGCAGGCCGGTGGCTGAGCTGAGGAGCGGCATCACGTCACCGAGCTTGAGCGACGCTTTGGCCGGATGGCTCGACTCCATCCAGTGAACCATCGTCGGACCCTGATTGCCCCATACGGCGATGCCCACCGTTAGATCGAGCCGGTCGCGCAGTTCGGCAAGCGCAATGCGCGCAAGCTTCACGCCGTCGACGCGGGCAAGCCGCGCGAGACCCAGTTGCAAGGCGAAGCCGCCCAGTTCGTAGCGGCCCGACAGGGGATCCTGTGCCACGACGCCAAGGCGCAGGAAGCTCACCAGATAGCGGTGCGCTTTCGCCGGACTCATGCCGGCGCGCTGAGCCAGATCGCGCAGCATCATCGCACGCGGTTCGTGGGTCAGCACCTCGAGCAACCTGAACCCGACTTCGATCGACTGGATGCCGGAGCGCAGTTTTTCCTCGCCGGTCTCGACGCTTTCGTCGTCGGATTCGGGTGCGTCGAGCGGTTCCTGCGGTTCAGCGGCGCCGGTGTCGGTACGGATCGCGCCGGAGCGGGCAATTGGAGGCATGAGCGAGGCGCATGGAGCGCGTTTTAAAGAAAGTGAGAAAGAAGCCGGGTCGGCCCCTGCAGCCGTGCCGCCACGTGGCGCAAACTGCCGCCGGGCAACGGCGCTTGGGCCGAGCCGATTCACCATCGTAGAATAGATTCCTTCTATCGTCACTAACGGTTCACGCCTCTATGAAACTTGCCACGCTGAAGGACGGCACGCGCGACGGTCAACTGATCGTCGTGTCCCGCGACCTGCACACCGCGGCCATCGCCGACGCGATCGCGCCCACCATGCAGCGCGTGCTCGACGACTGGGCGTTCTACGCGCCGCAATTGCAGGATCTGTACGACTCGCTCAACCAGGGCCGCGCGCGCAACACGTTCCCGTTCGACGCCAAAGAATGCATGGCGCCGTTGCCGCGAGCATTCCAGTGGGCCGACGGGTCGTCGTACGTGAACCATGTTGAGCTGGTGCGCCGCGCGCGTGGCGCAGAAATGCCGCCGGAATTCTGGACCGATCCGCTGATGTACCAGGGCGGCAGCGACGACTTTATCGGCCCGAAAGACGATGTGCTGTGCGCATCCGAGGAATTCGGCATCGACTTCGAAGCAGAAGTCGCCGTGATCACCACCGACGTGCCGATGGGCGCCACCCCTGACCAAGCCTTGAAGAGCGTGCGGCTGGTGACGCTCGTCAACGACGTCTCGCTGCGCAATCTGATTCCCGCCGAGCTGGCGAAGGGTTTCGGCTTTTTCCAGAGCAAGCCGGCCACGTCGTTCGCACCGGTCGCGGTGACGCCCGACGAACTCGGCGAGAGCTGGCGCGACGGGCGCGTGCACCGGCCCATGATCGTCCACTGGAACAACAGGAAAGTCGGCCAGCCGGACGCCGGCACCGACATGGTGTTCCACTTCGGCCAACTGATCTCGCACGCGGCGAAAACGCGCAACCTGCGCGCCGGCGCGATTGTCGGTTCGGGCACGGTGTCGAACAAGGACGCGAAGCGCGGCTACTGCTGCATCGCCGAAAAGCGCTGCCTCGAGACTATCGAGCACGGCGCGCCGCAAACCGAATTCATGAAGTTCGGCGATACCGTGAAGATCGAGATGTTCGATGAAGCGGGCAAGTCGATTTTCGGCTCGATCGATCAGGGTATCGCGCCGCTGGACTGACTTGCCGGTGTTGTGCGGTACGCGGCATGAAGACCGCGTCCGCACGCGCTTCGTCGTTTACGAAAGGGTTTCGCCCGATACCGGCACCACAACGCGCCGCTACACTGACTGGCGCGGCGCCGGGCTTGGGGCAGCGATTGTCCGCTGATCGCGGGGCCAACGCGAACCCGAACGCAAACCCGCACGTGAGCAGGGCACAAGCAGCACATCGGCAGTACATCAAAACGAAAAACCGACGTGAGGAGACAGCATGCCGCGATTTGAATCCATTGAACGAGCCACCCAGCGCGCCGGTGCATCGAGCGTGCGCGCAACCCTGCGGGCAACACCGGCGCGACGCGGGCTTGCCCGTCTTGCCGCCGCACTGTGTGCCGCGCTACCCGCCGTCGCCCTCGCGCAGGTGAAGATCGGTCTCGTGCTGTCGCTGACCGGGCCGGCTGCGTCGCTCGGCATTCCCGCACGCGACACCGCTACGCTGCTGCCCAAACAGATCGGCGGGCAGAGCGTCGAATACATCGTGCTCGACGACGCGTCCGACACCACGCAGGCCGTGCAGGACACCAAGAAGCTGATCTCCGAGAATCACGTCGACGCCATCATCGGCTCATCGATCACGCCGAATTCGCTCTCGATGATCGACGTGGTTGCCGACGGTGAAACACCGATGATCTCGCTGGCCTCGTCGGCGAAAATCATCGAACCTGTGGATGCGAAACGCCACTGGGTATTCAAGACTCCGCAGACCGACGCGATGATGGCATCGGCGATCGCCGAGCACGCCAGCGCGCACGGCGTCAAAACGATCGCGTTCATCGGCCAGGCCGACGCGCTCGGCGAAACTTTCTACACCGAAGTCGCAAAGTTCGCACAGTTGCATCACATCGATGTGGTGGCGAGCGAGCGCTTCAATCGCACCGATCCGAGCGTGACCGGCCAGGTCCTGAAGATTATCGCGACCCATCCGGATGCGGTGGTGGTCGGCGCGGCCGGCACGCCCGCCGCGCTGCCGCCGAAGACGCTCAGGGAGCGAGGCTACAAAGGACTGATCTATCACAATCATGGAGTCGGCAATAACGACTTCCTGCGTGTGTGCGGTGCCGACTGCAACGGCACATTCCTGCCCGCGAGCCCGGTGCTGGTCGCCGCGCAATTGCCGGTGGACCATCCGGCCAAACGTCTCGCGCTCGACTACATTGCGCGCTTCGAGGCATTGCGTGGACCGGGCAGTGTATCGGCATTCGGTTCGTACACGTGGGACGCCGGCATGCTGCTCAGCAACGCGATACCGATCGCGCTTAAAGTGGCCGCGCCCGGCACGCCGGAATTTCGCCGTGCGTTGCGCGACGCGCTGGAATCGACGCGTGGTCTCGCGGACACCAACGGCGTGGTCAACATGAGCGCCACGGATCACCTCGGGCTCGATCAACGGGCGCGTGTGATGGTCGAAATCAAGAATGCGAAGTGGGTTTACCAGCCGCATTAAAGTTTTGCCGGGTTTGCGCGGGGCCAGCGCGGAATATGGCGAATGTGCCCTTAGCTGAGGGCGCCGGTTTCAACAGACGTACCGATAGACGGATGGCTCACCATGTCTCAGACACCACACCGTAACGACGCGTTTTATGCGCACTACCAGTCGCTGCAATTGCACCGTCACCCGCACGGTGTGCTCGAAGTCGTGATGAGCGGCGAGGGCGCGAACAAAAGCGGGCTTGCCACCGCTAACGCGCGGATGCACTTCGAACTCGCCGAAATCTGGCGCGATATCGACCGGGATCCCGATACGCGTGTCGCGATCATTCGCGGGGAGGGCAAGGGCTTTTCGGCAGGCGGCGATCTGCAACTGGTCGAAGACATGGCGACCGATTTCGACGTCCGCGCACGCGTGTGGCGCGAGGCGCGCGATCTGGTCTACAACGTGATCAATTGCAGCAAACCGATCGTTTCAGCGATGCATGGCCCGGCCGTCGGCGCGGGGCTGGTGGCCGGACTGCTCGCCGATATCTCGATCGCGACGAAGTCGGCACGCATTATCGACGGCCATACGCGTCTGGGCGTGGCCGCGGGAGATCACGCGGCCATCGTCTGGCCGCTCCTGTGCGGCATGGCGAAGGCCAAGTATTACCTGCTGCTGTGCGAGCCGGTGAGCGGCGAGGAGGCTGAGCGGATCGGCCTCGTGTCGCTTGCCGTCGACGAAAACGATTTGCGGCCCAAAGCATTCGAAGTCGCGCAGAAACTGGCCAACGGTTCGCAAACGGCGATTCGTTGGACCAAGTACGCGCTGAACAACTGGCTGCGTTCGGCGGGGCCGGCGTTCGATACGTCGCTGGCACTGGAGTTCATGGGTTTCGCCGGACCGGATGTGCGCGAAGGGGTGAGCTCGCTGCGCGAGCGGCGCGCGCCGGATTTCGGCGGCGCGGACCCGTGGAGCGGGCAGCGGCGGCAGGCGCCGGGCGGTGACGCCTCGGGCGGCGATCGCTCGTGAAAACCGGGGGTCCGGCGCGTGTTGCGTAAAGCCCCGCCGGTCGGCCCTTGAGGTCCCCCGCGAGTAACGCAAACAGCGGCCTAAACCAGCTCAAACTAAGCGCGGTTCGTGGCGTCTCGCGCGGTATGATCGAATCAGACGCGCGCGGGACGGCGCTATTTCCTTCCCTTTATGCAGCGAGGCGACAAGCATGACCGATACACCTGGCACCACGCCGCCCTTTCCCGGCTTTCCCGGTTTCCCGCCCGCTGAAATGCTCGAACGCATGTGGGGCATGATGCGTCTCTCGCCGTTCAACTCGGCGTTTTCGGGCGCGCAGCCTGGCAGCAGCCTCGGGCCGTCGCTGTCGATGATGTCCGACATGATGGCGCCGCTGACCAACGTCGAAGAACTCGACAAACGCATCACCGATATGCGCGCGGTCGAGCAGTGGCTCAAGCTGAATCTGAATATGCTGCAGTCCGCCATTCAGGCGCTCGAAGTGCAGCGCGCCACGCTCGCGACGCTGCGAGCGTTCGGCGCGTTCGCGCAGTCGTCGATGGCGCAGCCGGTCGGCGCTGCGGCGAGTCCCGCGCCGGCCGGCTGGCCGCATTCGGAGACTTCCTCGGCTTCGAGCAGCGCGAGTTCATCGGCCGCCGCCGAGCCGGCAGCCGACGAAGGCGCGGCCGCCGCGCCGCCGCCGTTCGACGCCTCTGCCTGGTGGAATCTGCTGCAATCGCAGTTCAATCAGATCGCCCAGTTTGCGACGACGCAGGCAGGTGCGGCAGACGGTTCGACGACGGGCTCGCCAGAGGGCGCGGCGAGTGCTTCGGCGTCGGCAGGGAAAGCGGCTGACGCGCCGAATGCGGACGCAGGGGCCGCCAAACGGCCGGCAGCGAAACGGGCAGCCACGCCGACTTCAACGTCCGCGAAGCGCGCCGGTAGTTCGAGCGCCGCGCCGCCGGCGCCGAAAAAGTCTATTTAACGGCAGGAAGGGAACCGGGCAGCGCGACCCGTGCGACGAGGGGGCAAAGGGCGCAAAGCCAGACAGGCCGGCGAGCCAAACCAGGTGAATTCGCACCTGTCATGGTTTTGACCCCGATCGTCGGCCACACTTCGCGAATCGGCTGATTTATTGAGAGTGATCAATCAGGCACCGGATTTGCGTCTCCTAAGGTACGGGAACCGTAAATTCAGCGTGCTATCATTGTGTAAGCTTCATTTGGCTTTTGGGCGTGCGCTGAAAACAACCAATCCGGCCGCCCTTGCTCCATTCGTCGCCGGTACCACCGGCGCAGGGCTGGACGGTGCGGATTCATCGCAGACTGGCTCGACCTCAGGCATAGGGTATCCCTCACCCACGGTTGGCCGCGTAGCGCGTAACTTCTGGTTAGCAGCGCCGCGCAATCGCCTGGACTTCTTTGCTGCCCGGTGCATCTAGGCGGCGGATTACCGCGTAAAATTGAATGCTTGGCCGATAAACGATACCCCAAACGGTGCGTTTCGTTCGTCATAAGCAAAAGTGCTACACGTAGTAGTTACAGACACAGACAGTATGCGCAGAACAGGGGTGGGACTATGAACACCATGCTTTATCCGGAACTTTATAAATCGCTCGAATCCGTTCGATGGGACATGGAGAAAGACATTCCCTGGGACAAGTTCGATGCATCGCTATTGACCGACGAGCAGGCTGCGACGATCAAGATGAATGCGATCACCGAATGGTCGGCGTTGCCCGCCACGGAAATGTTCCTGCGTGACAACCATCACGACAGCGATTTCTCCGCATTCATGAGCGTGTGGTTCTTCGAAGAACAGAAGCATTCGCTGGTGTTGATGGAATATCTGCGGCGTTTCAAGCCGGAAATGTGCCCAACCGAAGAGGAACTGCATGCGGTGCGCTTCGAATTCGACCCGGCGCCGCCGCTCGAAACGCTGATGCTGCACTTCTGCGGCGAAATCCGTCTGAATCACTGGTATCGCCGTGCTGCCGAATGGCACACCGAGCCGGTCATCAAGGCCATCTACGAAACCATTTCGCGCGACGAAGCGCGTCATGGCGGCGCGTACCTGCGCTACATGAAGAAAGCGATGGTGCAAACCGGCGACATCGCGCGTGCTGCGTTCGCCAAGATCGGCGTTCTGATGGCATCGGCGCGCCGCACGGAAAAGCCGCTGCATCCGACCAACCTGCACGTGAATCAGGCGCTGTTCCCGCGCGACACGATTCAATCGCGTCTGCCGGATCCGGAATGGCTCGAGCGCTGGCTCGACGAGCAGATCCGTTTCGACGACGGCTGGGAAAAGAAGGTGGTCGAGCGGATTCTGCACAACCTGTCGATTCTGTTCGAGCGCACGTTCAATACGGCGCAGGAATTGAACCGTTACCGCAAGGAAGTCGTCGCGCGCTTGCAAGCCGATCAGAAGTCGGCTGAACAGCCGGCATGATGGGTTCCGGCTCGCAGGTTGAGCCGTTGGCTTAAGTCTGCTGATCCAGGGTTGAGGGCTTGAGTCCGCGGGTTTGGGTTCGCGGGTTTGGGTTCGATCCGGCGTTAGCACCGCGAACCGGTTAAGGTTTTTAAGAACGGCCCGGCAGGCGTGAGCTTGCTGGGCCGTTTTGCTTCATGCCGTTCGCCGTGTATCGTGGCGGCACTTCTCTTTTCTTTGCGATTCCGTTATGGCTGCCACCTTTGAACGCAAGATGTTGACGCGCGATGCGCTAGTGAAGCTTCGTGCTTCGATGTCCGCGCCGGTTGTATTTACCAACGGGGTGTTCGACATCCTGCATCGCGGGCATGTGACTTATCTTGCCGATGCCAAAGCGCTCGGCGCTTGCCTGATTGTCGGCGTCAATAGCGATGCTTCCGTGCGCATGCTAGGCAAGGGGGATGACCGGCCGATCAATAACGAGTCTGATCGGATGGCGTTGCTGGCGGCGCTGGAGAGCGTCGATTATGTGGTTTGTTTTGGCGAGAAAACGCCTGTGGAGCTGATCTCGGCACTGCGGCCCGATGTGCTCGTCAAAGGTGGCGACTACGATATGGATGCTTTACCTGAATCGGCCATTGTGCGTGGCTGGGGCGGTAAGGCTTTGGCAATTCCCTTCGAGCACGACCGCTCGACCACCGCACTGCTGAAGAAGGTTCGAGCGCAAGGCTGATGTTTTTGCGTGCGCGGCGCCTTTTTCTATTCGCCGATATCGCGTGGGATGTAGGCGTGTGGCAGTGCCTCTAGCACCCTCCGTCGCCTTTACTGCGGCAACGCCGATGCCGCTATCGGCGCCACCGGTGCCGGACCGCCTACCACCGCCTGATCGGCGGCTTCGGCAGCCGTGACGGGGCGCACCTTCAACCACTCCGCGTGGAACTGGCGATTCAGATGGTTCGGCTCGCGGCCGCCGGCTGTGGGCGCCGGGCCGAACACGCCGCGTACTGCGACGAATGCCAGCATGTTGGCAAGAAATAATATGGCGATCAGCCAGCGCAGCATCGTTAGTATTCCCCGTCCATAAGTTCAGCCACCGTTATCTCGCCGCTATTCCAACACTATTCCGCCGTGATCCGAAAGGTCGCGGCTCAGGCGTCGCGTTCTGCTGCGCGTTCGGCAGCAATCAGCGCAAGTCCGGACAGCACCAGCGAATCGTGGCGAGTATGCGGCACTTTTAATGCACTTGTCACTTCGTCCACCGCGCCGCCGCTCACCACCAGACGCACCGGCACCTGCCATTCGTCCTGCAAGTCACGCCACATGCGCTCGATCAAACCGGCTTGCGCCAACGTGCATCCGGCCGATAACGAGCGTGGCGTGTCCGTCGCGAAGAACGGGCCGCGGCGCTCGCGATCAGACGGGGCGCCTGCGTCGAGCAAGCCGCGCGCCGCGTTGGCGTCGAGCGTCGGTAGTTGCGCCGTGTGCTCGCCTAGCGAACGCATCATCAAGGTCCAGCCCGGCGCAATCAGCCCGCCGACAAAGCAGCCGTCCGCGCGCAACGCTTCAAGCGTGGTCGCCGTGCCGAACGTCGCAATGAGCAGATTCTCGCCGGGAAACGCCGCGTGCGCTCCAATCAGCCCGGCCCAGCGGTCGCTGCCGAGCGCATGTGGTGTCGTGTAGCTATTGGTCACGCCGCATTGGTGCGCAGAGGCGCGGATCGTCGTGAGCGGCAGTTGCGGCCAGTGAGCGCCGAGTAGTGCGGCAATTCGTGCCGCGACACTTTCGCCGGCGACGTTCGATAACCATGCGCCGCCCGGCACCGGCAAATTCGACCAGTCGGGTTGATCAGCATCAGCATCAGTACCGCCGTGCGCGAGCGCGCCGGCGGCGATCTGCGTACCGTCCGGCTGCACCAGCGCCCACTTGACGCGGCTATTGCCCGCGTCGATCAACAGATAAGGCGCGCCGCTCGTCATGCAGCACCGTCGGCCAGACGCAGCGAGACGTCACCGGTCGCGACGGTCAGACGGCCCGCCGCCGTGTTGAGCAGCAGTTGTCCGCGCTCGTCCACGCCCGCAGCCACGCCGCGCGCCAGTTCTTTACCTTGCTCCAGCAAAACGACTTCCCGGCCCGCGTAGGCGTGCACGGCGTTCCAGCGCGCCTGGAACGGCGCGAAGCCTTCGGCGCCAAAGCGCTGCAACGCGGGTTCGAGCGCATTCAGCTCCGCCGCCAGCGTATCGGTGAGGTTCGCATTCGGCAGCGCGCGTTGCAGCGCGGTCGGCACGGTGCCGCGCGCTTGCGCCGGCACATCCGCGTTCAGTGCGCCGACCTTGGCGGCGAGCTCGTCCGCGCCCTTCACATTGGTGCCGATGCCGATCACCACGGCGCTCGCGTCATCCGTGCTCCACGCGGTTTCGATCAGGATGCCGGCCAGCTTGTCGCCTTCGAGCAGCACGTCGTTAGGCCACTTCAGCGCGATCTGTCCTGGCCCCGCCACCGGCAACGAGCGCAGACCGTCGACCAACGCCACGCCCACCGCGAGACTCAAGCCTGCCAGCCCTTCGAGCGGGCGCGGCAGCACGCATGCCACCGAAAACAGCAGCGCATTGCCCGGCTCGGCATACCATGGGCGGCCACGGCGGCCGCGGCCCGCGGTTTGCAGATACGCGACCCGCACGATCGGCCGTGGCAGCGCGTTGGCTTTGCGCGGCAATGCTTTGACGCGCGTCATCAGGTCGGCGTTGGTCGAGCCGGTTTCCTCGACGATTTCGATCGGCCAGTCATGCGCATGCGGACCGAATAGCGCGACGGCGCGCTCGCGGTCGATGCGCCAGTCGGACGCCGCAGCGGCTTGGGGTGGGGTCTTGGAAGCGTTCATGCCTCATATTGTAGCGACAGCGAACGCTGCGAGCCTGCGAGCACGGTTCATCCGCCGCGCGTTCGCTACAATGGCCCTTAATCCGATAACCAGATTGCAGCGATCCTTGAACTACGACACTCCGCCCGGCCTTGAAGTCGCGGCAGGCAGCCAAGGCAAGATCGTCCGGCTCTCGGGCCAGTGGACGGCGCTCGCGCTCGCGCGCGACAAGGCCACTGGCCACGTGATTCCGCTGTTGCGTTCGCTGGTCGGTGCTGAAGGCATCCGCCAGTGGGATCTGTCGCGTATCGACCGGATGGACCACGTCGGCGGTCAGGCGTTGTGGCGCGTGTGGGGCCACAAGATGCCCCCGGACACCACGCTCACCGATACGCAACGCGACATTTTCGAGCGCATCGCGCTACTCGACACAGTGCGCGAAAAGGCCGAGCCGGTGGTCAAGTTCGACCCGTTCACCCGGCTGGGCCTCGCAATCTTTTCGTTCTTCGAACATCTGTACGGCGGATTCGGCATGTTCGGGCAGGTTGTGCTCGATCTCCTCGCGATCGTGCGCAAACCGAAAATCACGCCGTGGACCGAAATCTCGGCCAACATTTATAACGCCGGCACCAAGGCGTTGCCGATCACCGCGCTGGTCGCGTTTCTGATCGGCATCGTGCTGAGCTATCTGTCGGCGCAGCAACTGCGGCTTTTTGGCGCGAATCAGTACATCGTCAATATTCTTGGTTTGTCGGTGATTCGCGAACTGGGGCCGGTGCTGTCGGCGATTCTGGTGGCGGGCCGCTCGGGCTCGGCGATTACCGCGCAGATCGGCGTGATGCGCGTCACCGAAGAACTCGACGCCATGCGCGTGATGGGCATCCCGCATGGGCTGCGGCTGATCCTGCCGCGCGTGCTCGCGCTTGGCGTGGCTATGCCGCTTCTCGTGATGTGGACCAATATCATCGCGTTGACGGGCGGCGCGCTCGCCGCGAAGATCGTGCTCGGTATCGACATGAGCTACTTCGCGCGCGCATTGCCCGGCGTCGTGCCGGTTGCGAATCTGTGGATCGGCCTCGGCAAGGGCGTCGCGTTCGGCATGCTGATCGCGATCGTCGGCTGTCACTTCGGTTTCCGTATCAAGGCCAATTCGCAAAGCCTCGGCGAAGGCACGACGACCTCGGTGGTGACCTCGATCACCATCGTGATTCTCGCGGACGCGGTGTTCGCGATCCTCTTCCAGAACGTGGGGCTCGGATGATCGCGCCACTCACCCAGGCCGTACGCGGCCAACCGATGCCCGAGATCGCGGAGCCGGTGATCGAGGTGATCGACATCACCAAGCGCTACGGCCGCAACATCGTGCATCAGCATCTGAATTTCGACGTGCGGCGCGGCGAGATCGTCTCGATCGTCGGCGGATCGGGCTCGGGCAAGACCACGCTGGTGCGGCAGATTCTCGGCCTGGAGCGGCCTTCGTCGGGAACCATCAAGCTGTTTGGTCAGGACATTGCCACTATTTCGCCTGAGACCGCGCTGCTCATGCGCAGCCGCTCCGGAATGCTGTTTCAGCGCGGCGCGTTGTTCTCGTCGCTCTCGGTGTTCGACAACGTCGCGCAGCCCTTGCGCGAACTCGGCAAGGTGCCCGCAGATTTGCTGCGCGACATCGTGATGCTCAAGCTCGAGATGGTCGGCCTGCCGTGCAAGCACGCGTCGAAGATGCCGTCGGCGCTGTCGGGCGGCATGATCAAGCGCGTGGGGATCGCGCGCGCGATCGCGCTCGAACCGGAGTTGCTATTTCTCGACGAACCGACGGCCGGCCTCGATCCGCAGGCGTCGGATGAATTCGTCGAGCTGATCTCCTCGCTGCATCGCGCGCTCGGGCTGACGGTGGTGATGGTCACGCACGATCTCGACACGATGATCGCGCTGTCCACCCGCGTCGCCGTGCTGGCGGATCGCAAGGTGCTGGTCGCTGCGCCGGTCGAAGAGGCGGCGGGCGTCGATCATCCTTTTATCCGCGAATATTTCCTCGGCCTGCGCGGGCGTCGCGCGCTGCAGGCGCTGCCGCCGGAACGCCGCGCGAAATTGCCGCGCGCCGCGCTCGAATCGGCATCGTCCGAATTGCCGCTGTGAACCAGGGAACCTGACAATGGAAAATAAATCACATGCCTTCTGGGCAGGGATCTTCACGGTGGCCCTGCTGGCTGCGATCGCGGTGGCGGCTTTTTTGTTCAACGTCGACCGGTCCGTGCGGGTGCCGTACGATCTGATTGCGCGCACCAATGTGACGGGGCTGTATACCGACGCGGCGGTGCGCTATCGCGGGCTCGACGTCGGCAAGGTGCAGTCGATCAAATTCGATCGGGATCATCCGGGACAAATTCTGATCCGCATTCTCGTCGACACGCACGCGCCGATTACGCACTCCACGTTCGGCAGCCTGGGTTTCCAGGGCGTGACGGGTATCGCCTTTATCCAGCTGGATGACAATGGGCGCGATCCGACACCGCTCGCGTCGTCGCCGAAAGACGTGGCGCAATTGCCGATGCGTCCGGGCTTGCTCGATCAGTTGCAGCAGCGCGGCGACATCTTGTTGCGCAAACTCGAAAAAGTCACCGACGACGTCGACAATCTGTTGTCGCCGGAAATGGTCAACCAGTTGCAAGGCACGGCGGCGAGTATTCAGAAGGCCGCTGACGGCGTCTCCACGCTGACCCAGCAGATGGCGCCGGCAGCCGGCAAGCTGCCCGCCACGATCAACGCACTGGATCGCACGCTGGCGTCGACCAATCAGTTGATCACCAGTCTGAACCGCCCGGACGGGCCGTTCGAGACCAACCTGAACAAGGTCGGCACGGCGGCGCAGCAGGCGGGCGATGCGCTGGTGTCGATGGATAGCTCGATCCAGGAGTTGTCGGCGCGCGTCGGGTACGACACGCTGCCACGCGTTAATTCGCTCGCTGAAGACGTGCGCTCCGCAGCCCGTTCCGTGGATCGCGCGGCCGATACGTTCAGCACCAATCCGCGCAGTGTGCTGTTCGGTGCGCCGAGCGCGGCGCCGGGTCCTGGCGAGGCGGGTTTCTCGTGGCCTGCCGCCCGCGCCGCGGCGCCCGCTGCCAAATGAATTGAAGGTTTGAAGAAAGGAAGATTGTCATGTCACGCTTGGCTCATCGCTTGACTCACCGATTGTTGTCCTCGAGCAGCGCGCTTGCGATGCTGCTCGCGTTCGGCGTGCTGGCTGCGGGATGCGCAGGAAATCCCGCGGCGATCTCGGACATCCGTTACGACCTCGGGCCGCCGAACCCGGCCGCCTCGGCCGGCATTCAGCCGGCCGTGAAGGTGCTCGACGTCACCGCGCCCGACACGCTCGAGTCCGACAAGCTGATTTACCGGCTCAGCTACGCCGACGCGCAGCAGACCGCGTCGTACGCGAATAGCCACTGGACCATGGCGCCCTCGCAGTTGCTGACGCAGCGGCTGCGCAGCGCGCTCAGTTCGCGCGGCACTGTGCTGACCGGTGCGGACGGCGTGCGCGCTCCGGTGTTGAAGGTCGATCTGAGCGAGTTCGAGCAGGTTTTCGATAGCCAGTCGGAAAGCCACGCTGCAATCACGGCGCGCGCCACGCTGACGCAAAACGGCAAGGTGATCGGCCAGCGCACCTTCATTGCGCGCGCGCCGTCCAGTTCGGCGGACGCCGCCGGCGGTGCACAGGCGCTCGCCGCCGCCAGCGACGACCTCGTCTCGCAGATCAGCGCGTGGCTCGGCGCGCAGGCGCTGGTCGCCGCGCAATGAGCGGGCTGCAGCGCACGCTTCGGAGCGCTGCATGAGCGTTAAACCCTGGCAGCGCCGTCCTTCGGCGCTCGCCCGGCAGGCACTGGCGTTGTACGCGGCGCTGATCGTCTACGGCTCGTGGTATCCGTTTTCCGGCTGGCGTTCGCTCGGCCTCGCTCCGTTTGCCTATCTGTTCGATCCCATGCCGCAGTACCTGACGGCGTTCGACGTCGTCACCAACGTGCTCGGCTATATGCCGTTCGGCGCGCTGGTGGTGCTCGCGGTGTATCCGCGCTGGCGGGGCACGCTGGCCGTGGCCCTGGCCTTCGTGCTCGGCGGCTTGCTGTCGGGCGTGATGGAAGCAGTGCAAACCTATCTGCCGACGCGCGTGGCCTCCAACCTCGATCTGGCCGCCAATGCGCTTGGCGCGCTGCTCGGCGCGGCGATCATGTCGCCTGCCACTGGCGCGCTGCTCGACCGTGGCTTGCTGCGGCGTCTGCGGCTGCTGTGGTTCGAGCGCGACACGGCGGCGCTCGTGTGCCTTGTCGCCTCATGGCCGTTCGCGACGATGTACCCGGCGCCACGCCTCTTCGGTCTCGGCAACTGGCCGCGCGAACTTTGGCTGCGTTTCGATTCGACAACGCAGGATGCCTTGCTTGCGTGGACGCCGTCGGCCTGGCACGTCGGCGCGTGGCCGGCGCTGACTGCCGCCTGGTTGCCGGACGACGCCTGGGAAGCCGTCATTACCACGCTCAACCTGTTCGCCGCGCTCGCCCTGGCCTCGCTGCCCGTGCGCCGCCACGCGCCGCTCGTGCGCCTGTTGATGGTGTTTATCGTCATGACCTTGTGCGTCAAGGCGGGCGCGACCTTTCTGCAGTCGCAATCCGGCCTTGCATTCGACTGGGCGACGCCCGGCGCACTGGCGGGACTCGTGTGCGGGACCGTCGCGGCACTCCTGGCGCTGCGCCTGCGGCGCAGGTCGCGTGCGGCGCTCGCGGCCTGCGCGCTCATGGTGGCGCTGGTGTTCGTCAACCTGCTGCCGGTGAATCCCTATTTCGATGCCGTGCTGGCCGACTGGCGCCAGGGCCGGTATCTGCATTTCAACGGTCTCGCGCACTGGATCGCGTGGATCTGGCCGTATGCGGCGCTGGTGTGGCTCGCCTATCTCGTCGAACAGGTGTGGCTCAAGCGGCGCGTGACGCACGTATGAAGCGCGTATGAAGCAAGGGCGCGCGACCGCCGGCCCCGCTCGCTATAATCTTCCGCACAACAGGCGCGCTGTGGCGCTTCCAGCGCCATTCCCACTCTTACAGTCTCGCCCTTCCGGACATCATGGACTCCTACTACAAGTACCACGTCTTCTTCTGTCTTAATCAGCGCGATCCCGGCGCGGAGCGTCCGAGCTGCGCCAATTGCAATGCGCAGGCGATGCAGGAACACGCGAAAAAGCGCGTGAAGCAACTCGGCCTTGCCGGCCCCGGCCAGGTGCGGATCAACAAGGCCGGCTGTCTCGAGCGTTGCGAACTCGGACCGGCGCTGGTCGTGTATCCGGAAGGCGTCTGGTACACGTACGTCGACGAGAGCGATATCGATGAAATTGTCGATTCGCACCTTGTCAACGGCAAGATTGTCGAGCGTCTGAAAATCGATCAATAAGCGTCGCCATGAACGGTCATACAAAGAAATATCTGATCGACGGCCCGGTCGGCAAGATCGAGGTCGCGCTGGATCTGCCCGACGGCATGCGCGAAAACGGCGCTGCGCCGCGCGGCATCGCGCTGGTCGCGCACCCGCATCCGCTGTTCGGCGGCACGATGGACAACAAGGTCGCACAGACGCTCGCGCGCACGCTTGTGCAGTTGAACTACGTGACGTACCGCTCGAATTTCCGGGGTGTCGGCGAAACGCAAGGCGAGCATGACGCCGGCATCGGCGAGCGCGACGATCTGCGCGCCGTGCTCGACCACATGCGCGCGCAAGCCGGGCAGGGCGATCTGCCCCTCGTGCTGGCGGGTTTTTCGTTCGGCACGTTTGTGCTGTCGCATGTGGCCGCGAAGCTGCGCGAAGAAGGTCAGGCGATTGAGCGGATCGTGTTCGTCGGCACGGCGGCGAGCCGTTGGGAAGTCGCACCGGTACCGGAAAACACGCTCGTGATTCACGGCGAAACCGACGATACGGTTCCCATTCAGTCGGTTTACGACTGGGCGCGGCCGCAGGAATTGCCCGTTGTCGTGATTCCGGGGGCAGAGCATTTTCTGCATCGCAAGCTGCACGTCCTGAAGCGGATCATCGTCGACGCGTGGCGTTAAATCGGCATATGCGGGACACACGCGCGGCACACGCCGGGCGCGTGCGGGACGCATCGCGCGTGTTTTCCGGGGTACAGGTACGTGCAAACGCAAATTAATCGACGCCCTTTGCTCAAAGATACCAGGATAGCGCGCGTATAATGGGCGCTCTTTTTTGGGCGCAGCACATCGCCCACCCGGCAGTTCGCGCGACGCGTAGCCTCTTTGCGCGCGCAGCGGTGCTGGATGAGAGGCGTGCTGCGCGAACCGATCGCGTGGCCGGAAGTCCAATGGGCGCCGCGCCGTTTTTTACGGCCTGACGCTCGCCGACCGGCTCCTCCAAACTATGCGCCCTGCGCGCGATGTATTTTTCCGCACGAATCGACCTTATGCGTTTCTCCACCTCCGGCCGCACGTCATTCCCGTCAGTTTCTTCTTTCGTTCCCCCTACGCTTAGCCGTGCCGTGACTCTCGGCATCGTGCTGCCGGCTACGCTCGTTGCCAGCACGGCATTCGCGCAAGTGCCGCCGCCCGCGGTGAATGCGCGTTCGTGGGTGCTCGTCGATGCAACCAGCAATCAGGTGCTCGCCTCGGGCAATCCCGACGAACGCGTCGAACCGGCCTCGCTGACCAAGCTGATGACCGCGTACCTCGTCTTCGAAGCACTGCAGACGAAGAAGATCACGATGGACCAGACCGTGATGCCGAGCGAAGCAGTGCGCCGCGTGAAAACCGACGAGTCGCGCATGTTCATCGAGGCGAACAAGCCGGTGACCGTGCACGATCTGGTGTACGGCATGATTATCCAGTCGGGTAACGACGCGGCGATCGCGCTGGCCGAACTGGTGGGCGGCAGCGAGTCGCAGTTCGTCAACATGATGAACACCGAAGCGCAGAAACTCGGCATGAAGAACACGCATTTCGCCGATGTGAACGGCATGCCCGACCCGCAGCACTACACCACGGCGGGCGACCTCGCGGTGCTGTCGGCCCGTCTGATTCGCGATTTCCCGGACTACTACAACATTTTCTCGGTCAAGGAATTCACGTACAACAAGATCAAGCAGCCGAACCGCAATCGTTTGCTGTGGATCGATCCGACGGTGGACGGCCTGAAGACCGGTCACACGCAAGCCGCCGGTTATTGCCTGATCGCCAGCGCGAAGCGTTCGCTGCCGGGCACGACCGACGGTTCGCGCCGCCTGGTCTCGGTAATGATGGGCGAGGTCAAAGAACACGACCGCGTGCAGGACAGCCTGAAGATGCTGAACTACGGTTACACCGCGTATGACACGGTGCGTCTGTACAAGGCGAACCAGGTACTGGGCACGCCGCGCGTCTACAAGGGTGCGCAGGACACCGTGCAGATCGGCGTGAAGGGCGATCAATACATTACCGTGCCGAAGGGCATGGGCGACAAGGTGAAGCCGCAGATCGAGCAGATCGATCCGCTGATCGCACCGATCGCGAACGGTCAGCAGGTCGGCACCGCGAAGCTCGTGGCCGACGGCAAGGTGCTGGCGCAATTCCCGGTGGTCGCGTTGCAAGCCGTGCCGCAGGCCGGTGTGGTCGGCCGTGTGTGGGATTCGCTGATGCTGATGTTCAACAAGAAGAAATAAGAGTTCGATTGCGATGACCGCTGTTTCCGATGTTTCGCTCGACCCGATCGTTTATCTGAACGGCGAGCTGGTGGCCTTGTCCGAAGCGCGCGTGCCGGTTCTCGACCGTGGCTTTATTTTCGGCGACGGGATTTACGAAGTCGCGCCGTTGTATCCCCACGCGGGCGGCCGTACGGCGTTTCGCTTCGGGCATCATCTGGCGCGCCTCGCGCGTTCGCTCGATAAGATCGGCATCGTCAATCCGTTCGACAACGCCGGTTGGCGCGAGCTGATCGAGCGCGTGGTCGCGGCCAATGAAAAGGACGCGGGCCTGCGCGCCGATCAGGACGCGATTGCCTACGTTCAGATCACACGGGGCGTCGCGAAGCGCGGTCATGCGTTTCCGGCCGGTGTTCAGCCGACCGTGTTCGTGATGGTCACGCCGCTGAACCTGCCGGATGCTGCCCAGCGCGCGCAGGGCGTGCGCTGCGTCACCGCAGAAGACCGCCGCTGGCTCAATTGCGACATCAAATCGGTCTCGCTGCTCGGCAATGTTCTGATGGCTCAGTACGCGGCCGAAAACGACGCGTTCGAGACGATCCAGTTTCGCGACGGCATGCTGACCGAAGGTTCGTCTTCGAATATCTGGATGGCGAAGGACGGCGTGTTGTATGCGCCGCCGCGCAGCCACAAGATTCTCGAAGGGATTCGCTACAGTCTGATCGAGGAACTGGCGAGTGAGTGCGGCATTCGCTTCGAAGCGCGCGAGATCGCCGAAGCCGAGCTGCGTGCCGCTGACGAGATTCTGGTCAGTTCCGCCACCAAGGAAGTGCTGCCGGTCACGCAACTCGATGGTCAGCCCGTTGGTAGCGGCAAGCCGGGTGCGGTGTTTGCGGCGTTGTACGCGGCCTATCAGCGTGCCAAGGCCAGGGAAGCGCAAGAAGCGCAGCAAGGAGTAGAAAGTGAATCCCGCGAAAGAATCATTGCTTGAGTTTCCGTGCGATTTTCCCATCAAGATCATGGGCAAAACGCATCCCGAGTTCGCCGAGACGATTGTCACGGTGGTTCGGCAGTTCGATAACGAAGTCGACCCTGCTCGTGTGGAAACGCGGCCTTCCAGCGGCGGCAATTACACCGGTTTGACGGTTACGGTGCGCGCCACGAGCCAGGCGCAGCTCGACGATATCTACCGCGCGCTCACCGGGCATCCGATGGTGAAAGTGGTGCTTTAAAGCGCAGTTCGAGCGGGCGCCGACTCTGACTTTGGCGCCCGCACTGCAAGCCGTTCCAACGATGCCTCGTATTACGGCGCGACGTGCAATGCGTCCGCCGCCAGATCTGCGCTTGCTCCAGGTCCCTCCTCGCAAGCGCGCTCGAAAAGCTGCTTGAACCGTCCCACTTCTTCGAATACCCAATCGCGGAACGCTTTGACTCGCGCGGTTTCGAGCATCTGCGGCGGGCAGATGAAGTAGTACTGCCACGGGCTGGGTCCATCCACGTCGAATAGCCGCACAAGGCGGCCTGCTGCGATCTCGTGCATCGCCAGCGAACGGCGTGTCAGCGCGATCCCCTGACCGTCGATGGCCGCCTGCAGCAGATTCGACGAATCCTGATACAACACGCCACGCTTCGGTTCCGGCCAATCGGTGAGTCCGGCGGCGTCGAACCACGGGCGCCAGAGTTCGTCGTCCGAGCGTAGCAGTGGGACCTTAGCCAGATCGGCGGGCGTTTGCGGCAGCTTGCCGCCGTTGAAATTCGGCGCGCAGGCCGGAAAGAAGATCTCCTCCAGCAACAACTCCGCATGCAACCCCGAATATTTGCCGTAGCCGAAGCGGATCGCCACGTCGACGTCGTCACGCGCGAAGTCTGTTAACGCGTTGGTGGACAGCAGTTCGAGGTCCCACTGGGGATGCGCCTCGATAAAGCTGCCGATGCGCGGCGTCACCCAGCGCGCGGCAAATGAGGACAGCATGGACACGACCAGGCGCCGTTCGCGGTCGCCGGCGCGGATTTCGCGGGTGGCGTCGGCAAGCGACATCAGCGCGGTGCGTACGCGCGTGGCATAGCGGCGGCCCGTGTCCGTGAGCCGTACGCGCTTGCCGTCCCGGGCAAACAGCGTGATGCCCAGTTCGGCCTCCAGCGCGCGAATCTGGTGACTGACGGCGCCGTGCGTGACGAACAGTTCGTCCGCCGCGCGCGAGAAGCTCTCGTGGCGGGCGGCGGCTTCGAACGCCTTGACGGCATTCAGTGGAGGTAATTGCCGGAGGTCCATCGCAATATTTCTCACATAAAGGTGAAAATAGATCGTTTTGCGTAAACCCTTGCTACGCCTAGGATTGTAGTCGTGAAACGAATTTTGGCGAGGGCATCATGCGAGAAATTTCCTCTAGCATCGGCTTTGAAATCCGCAACGGCGAAACCATTCCTATGAAGGTAGCACGCAGCACCAAGCTGGTCGTGCACGGCGGCGCGGTGTGGGTCACGCGCAGCGACGATACCGAAGACTACTGGCTGCAGCCCGGGCACACGCTGCGGCTGCGGCGCGGTGAACGCCTGTGGTTGAGCGCCGAAGGCAGCACGCACGCGAAGGTCGCGTTTTCGGTGCCGACGCGCTGCGATGAACGTGCGTTGAACTGGCTCGCGCGGGTCGGCGAACGGTTGGCGGCCCGGATGCGTGGGGGCTGGCGCACGGTTTGAGCGCGGAAGGGGCGCTGCGGTGCTGCGGAGGCGCGTCGCGGGAGATGAGTGGCGCTCCAGGCGGAACAGCGCGGTATTGGAAGACGCCCTGACCAGAACGACGCTGCAGCAAAACAGCGTTCCGGCGTGAATTCGCAGTGACGCAGCGGCGCCCGGGCGAAGCCAGTTCCGGCGGGGATTCCCAGATTTCGGTAAACTGTCGAAATCATGTGCGCCACCCCGGTTTCCCCGTCTCCCTTGCCTGCCACGGCGCCGCTTACGCTGCGCTGGCTCCGCAACGAACCCTATAAAGCCAGTTTCGAAGCGATGCGCGTGTTCACTGACGCGCGCACCGCCGATACCCCCGACGAAATCTGGCTGGTCGAACATCCCCCTGTATTCACGCTCGGCCAGGCCGGCGACCCGGCCCATCTATTGGCCGCCGACAGCGGTATTCCGCTTGTCAAGGTCGACCGGGGCGGACGGATCACGTATCACGGACCCGGACAGGTGGTGGCCTACCTGCTGCTGGACCTGCGCCGGCGCAAGCTGATGGTGCGCGAGATGGTCACCCGGATCGAGCAGGCCGTGATCGACACCCTCGCGGCGTATAATCTCGCCGGAGAACGCAAGGCGGGCGCCCCCGGTATCTACGTGGCGCCCGGGCCGGACGCCGGGTTGCATGCCGGTGCCAAGATCGCCGCGCTGGGTCTGAAAATCCGCAACGGCTGCAGCTATCACGGCGCGAGCCTGAACGTGAATATGGACTTGCGGCCGTTTCTGGCCATCAACCCATGCGGCTACGCGGGGCTCGAAACAGTCGATATGGCAACGCTGGGCGTTGCCGCAGGCTGGGACGACGTGGCCCGTACCTTTGCAGCATGTCTCACCGCAAACCTCGACGGCAGTCCCGCGGCCGTCGCCCAACCGCAGGCCGGTGCTCTCACCGCCTGACTGGACCGAACGAATGACTGACGTTACCGCGAACCTCGCAGCTTCTCCTGTTCCTGATGCCGCGCCGGCCACCGCCGCTGCCTACGACGCCACCGCGAAGCAGAAAGCGCAAGCCAAAACCGCCCGTATTCCCATCAAGATCATTCCGATCGAAAAGCTGAAGAAGCCGGACTGGATTCGCGTCAAAGCGGCCACCGGCAATTCGCGCTTCTACGAAATCAAGCAGATTCTGCGTGAGCACAACCTGCACACGGTGTGCGAAGAAGCGAGCTGCCCGAACATCGGCGAATGCTTCGGCAAGGGCACCGCGACGTTCATGATCATGGGCGACAAGTGCACGCGCCGCTGCCCGTTCTGCGACGTGGGCCACGGCCGCCCCGATCCGCTCGATGTGGATGAACCGGGCAACCTGGCTCGCACCATCGCTGCGTTGAAGCTGAAGTACGTGGTGATCACAAGCGTCGACCGCGACGATTTGCGCGATGGTGGCGCAGCTCACTTCGTGGAATGTATCCGTCAGACGCGCGAGCTGTCGCCGGAAACCCGCATTGAGATTCTGACGCCGGACTTCCGCGGCCGTCTGGATCGCGCGATCGGCATTCTGAATGCCGCGCCGCCCGATGTGATGAACCACAATCTCGAAACGGTGCCGCGTCTGTACAAGGAAGCGCGCCCCGGTTCGGACTATGCGCACTCGCTGAAGCTGTTGAAGGACTTCAAGGCGCTGCACCCGGACGTCGCGACCAAGTCAGGTCTGATGGTCGGTCTCGGCGAAACCGAAGAAGAAATTCTGCAGGTGATGCGCGATCTGCGCGAGCACGACGTGGACATGCTGACGATTGGCCAGTATCTGCAACCGTCGGAACACCATCTGCCGGTGCGCTCGTATGTGCATCCGGACACGTTCAAGATGTACGAGGAAGAAGCGTACAAGATGGGCTTCACGCACGCAGCGGTGGGCGCGATGGTTCGCTCGAGCTACCACGCCGATCTGCAGGCGCATGGAGCCGGGGTGGTTTAAACGGTTTAGTGTGTTGTCAGTTTGAAAATGCAAAGCCCGCACATGTTGCGGGCTTTGTTTTTTGGGGTGCGGGGGGGAGCGGTTCAGCAGTTCCGCCTTGCGATCTACCTGCGTTGCCTAGCGGTAATGACGCGCGAGCAGACTGCAAGTAACGGATATCACTCCGCCGATGATCGTGAACGGGTAGAGAAAGAGGATAAAGCGATGGCGCAGTGCGCGGTCTTCGATGAGGCGGTCGATCAAGTTGGGCATGTTGGATCTCCTTGAGACTGGGACAAAAAGTATAGCTCAGAGTATCAAATTTAGTTAGGTAAACGAATAATGAGATGCGGAAAAGGAGACCGCGACGATAACGGTTATGAGCATCGAGAACCACATCAACCAACTGTCGCGCTCCTGTTCTCCCGCGTGACGCGCTGGACGAACCGCTGCGTCGGCCGCACCCAGGCATACCAGGACTGACGCTGCGACGATGAAGAGCACATGCCAGAGAAGTGCCGCCAGCATGAGCACTAACGTGCTGTGCGTCGGCGCTTCGCTCAAAGCATTACCAATCTCGTAGCACGCGCTCGCACACATCGAAATGACGACCCAGAAAAGCTGGCCGTCCTGAATGGATCGCCGCGTGATACCGCGCGCCGCGTGCCGGTAGTAGCGCGAAAAATTCAACAGAGGAAGCAATGCAACCGGCGCAAATACAGGCACGGCCACATTGAAGAACAACCAGCTCAAGCGGATAAGAAAGTCGACCATAGGAATACGAATTGAAAGTAATCCGTTGATCATGCCGCTGCCGCGAAAGCGCGACAATCCGCCGAATGGCCAGCTTGCATTGAGACGCACCAATCCACCATCATCCGCTTGAACCGATCCACTGCCGATCAAAACAGTCACACCGATCCAACTCAACGTGAAAAGCAATGCTCGAACAGCGTCATTAGCAATTGCGGATTAATTAGAACCGTCCGTGGACAAACTCCCTATAGTCGAAAGCCTCCCAGACAACACACACTAAAGGGGCTTCCCGATGAACCGCTTCCTTCGCCCGCTCGCCGCGTTTGCTACGCTGCTCGCGCTGTCCGCGTCGTTTTCTTCCGCGGCACACGCCGACACCAAAGAAGTCGTGATCGCATATCAGGACATGGTTGTGCCATGGCGTTATGCGCAGGCAACTGGCGAAGTGGAAAAAGCCACCGGCTACAAGGTCACCTATCGCAAGCTCGGTAGCGGCGCCGACGTGATTCGCGCGCTGGCATCCGGCTCGGTGCAACTTGGCGAAGCGGGATCGAGTCCGATCGCAGCCGGGCTGTCGCAAGGCGTCGATATTTCGCTGTTCTGGATTCTGGACAACATCAACGATGCCGAAGCGCTGGTTGCGCGTGACGGTTCGAATGTCACCAGTGTCGCCGGTTTGAAGGGCAAGAAGATTGGCGTGCCGTTCGTGTCGACCTCGCACTTTCACACATTGGTCGCCTTGCAGAACGCCGGCGTGAATCCGTCCGATGTGAAGATCGTGAATCTGCGCCCGCCTGAAGTTGCGGCGGCGTGGGAGCGCGGCGACATCGACGCGACCTACATCTGGGACCCTGTACTGGCGAAGGTGAAGAAAAACGGCAAAGTGCTGATCACGTCGGGTCAGGTTGCGCAGCAAACGGGCAAGGCGACTTTCGACGGCTTCGTCGTCGACCGCAAGTTCGCTAGCCAGAACGCGGAGTTCGTGGCGCGCTTCGTGAAGGTGCTGGCCGCGACCGACGCGAGCTACCGCGATCACACGTCGGCATGGACCGCGACATCGCCGCAGGTCGAAGCGGTTGCGAAGGAATCCGGCGCCACCGCACAGGAAGTACCGGCGAGCCTCGCACTGTATGCATTCCCGACGCCGGCGCAGCAGGCCTCGAATGCGTGGCTTGGCGGCGGTGCGCAATCTGGCGCGGCTAAATCGCTCGCCGCGACCGCTGCGTTCCTGAAAACGCAAGGCACGATTCAGAACGTGCTGGCCGATTACTCGACCGGCGTCGATCCGCAGTTCGTGCAGCGTGCGGCGCATTGATTTTTGAGCATGGTCATCCATCAGCTTCATGAGGCACGGCGATGAGCGGTCTTGAGATACGAGGGTTGCATGTCGCCTACGAAGGCGCGCGCGGCGCGGCGCCGCACGTCGCGCTCGCGGACGTCGATCTGCGCATCGAGCCGGGTGAGTTTGTCGTCGCGCTGGGTGCGTCGGGTTGCGGCAAGACCACCTTGCTGAACTGCATCGCCGGTTTCATTCAGCCGACCGGAGGTGAGGTGCGCCTGAACGGTGAGCCGGTGCTTGGGCCCGGCGCGGACCGCGGTGTCGTGTTCCAGAAGTACGCGCTGATGCCCTGGCTCGACGTGCTCGATAACGTCGCACTTGGCTTGCGTTTTCAGCGTGTGCCGAAGGTGGAGCGTGAGCGCATCGCGCTGGAGATGCTGGCGTTGGTCGGGCTCGAGAAGCATGCACGCTCGCGGGTCTATGCGCTGTCGGGCGGCATGCAGCAGCGCGTGGGCATTGCACGCGCGCTGGCAAGCGATCCGCAAGTGCTGCTGATGGACGAACCGATGGGCGCGCTCGATGCGATGACGCGCGAGTCGATGCAGGAACTCGTGCTGGACGTTTGGGGCCGCACCCGCAAGACGGTGTTCTTCATTACGCACAGCGTGGAGGAAGCCTTGTTTCTGGCGACCCGTCTCGTCGTGATGACGCCGGGGCCGGGCCGTATCGCCGAGAGCTACGATCTGCCATTTGCGCGGCGCTTTCTTGAGACTCGCGATGCACGCGAGGTCAAGTCGTCGCCGGAGTTCATCGAATGGCGTGAACGGCTGGTGCGCCGTCTGCACGAACGGACTGAGCGAGATCAGGAAGAGGTGTTGTCGTGACGGCTTCGCGCGAATCTTTGAGCGACGTGTCGCTGACCCAAACCGGCGAACCGCCGCGGCGCAAAGCGCGGCCGGTACGCGGCTGGCGCTTACCGGGCGAAGGTCCGACCGCGGCGCTGAGCGCTGTTTCGGTCACGACGCTCGCCGCGCTGTGGTGGTTCGCCACGCATCTGCACTGGCTGCCGCCGCTATTTTTGCCGACGCCCGAAGCCGTTTGGGCCGCGTTTCTGGACGCCTGGCACGGACGCATTCAAGGCGGCTTGCCGCTCTCCGAGCATCTCGCATGGAGCGCGCTGCGTGTGTTCGGCGCGTTTGCGCTGGCCGCGGTCACGGCGGTGCCGGTTGGAATCTTGATGGGCGTGAGCCGGGTTGCACGCGGTTTGCTCGATCCGCCGCTGGAGTTCTACCGGCCGTTGCCGCCGCTTGCGTATCTGCCGCTCGTGGTGATCTGGTTCGGTATCGACGAGACGGCGAAGATCGTCGTGATCTACCTCGCCTGTTTCGCGCCAATTGCGATGGCGGCGCGTGCCGGCGTGCGCAGCGCGACCATCGAGCAGATTCATGCGGCGTATTCGTTGGGTGGCCGCTTCGCGCAGATCGTGCGCTTTGTGGTTCTGCCGGCGGCGTTGCCCGAGATACTGACGGGTTTGCGGATTGCCATCGGCTTCGGCTGGACCACGCTGGTTGCCGCCGAGATGGTGGCAGCAACCGCCGGTCTCGGTCAGATGGTGCTCAATGCATCGAGCTTTCTGCGTACCGACGTGGTGGTGATGGGCATCGTGCTGATCGGATTGATCGCGTGGCTGTTCGATCTTGGCATGCGTGCGCTGGAGCGGCGTCTGGTGCCGTGGAAGGGGCGTGTGTAGTTAGCGCACGCGAGGCAGCGCCGGTCGCAAGCGGCGGGCAGCGGTTCTGCTACCAGCGGCAAGTGCAAACGGGCCTTTCGCTACGCACTCCGTTCAAGCGAGTCGCAGCCGATTTTCAGCAAAACAATTCAATCACCTGCCAGCCGCGTTCCGTGGCAATGGCGCGCAGACGCGGGTCGGGATTGGTCGCGACCGGGTGCGTGACGCGCTCGAGCAAAGGCACGTCGTTGATCGAATCGCTATAGAACCAGCTCTGCGGAAAATCCTGCAGGCGATGGCCGAGCGAGGCCAGCCAATTCTCGGTGCGTGTGATCTTGCCTTCACGGAACGTTGGCACGCCGACGGCGTTTCCGGTAAAGCGCGCCGAAGGATCACCGCCTTCGGTACCGAGATCGATACCCAGCAGATGCTCGAAGCCGAGCGCCTTGCCGATCGGTCTCGTAATGAACACGTTGGTGGCGGTGACGATGCAGCATAGATCGCCCGCTTCGATATGACGTTGCACGAGTTCGCGCGCGGCCGGCAGAATTGCCGGCGCAATCACATCCCTCATGAATTGCGCATGCCACGCGTCGAGCTGCTCGCGCGAATGGCGAGCCAGCGGCGCCAATGTGTAGTTCAGATAGGCAGCCATGTCGAGCGTGCCGGCCACATATTGCCGGTAGTAATCGTCGATTTCTTCCGCGTGCTGCGCAGCGCCTTCTATGCCCAATCCGGCAATAAAGTGAGCCCACGCCTGATCGCTGTCGAGCGGCAGCAGCGTATGGTCCAGGTCGAACAGCGCAAGGTTGCGGCTCATCCAGAGTCCTCGTGATGTCGTGATGAAGTGGGCAAGCTAAGTGACCGGGCGAGCCGCGCTCCGGACGAAGACCGGCACATGGCAACATAGCAATTCACAGTGTGGCACGAGCGTATATTTAAAAGCACAAAATTACAATAAGGCAAAAATGTGCAACACTACTGTCATAAACACCCCGGTGCCGGTTCGCGCGGCATGCGGTTCGGGTCATGGCAGCAGGAACGGATGCGCAGTGCCTTATGTTGATTCTCCTTAACCTTCTGGCTGGTGTGGCGCTCCTCGTGTGGGGATCGCACATCGTACGTACCGGCATCCTGCGTGTGCTCGGCGCCGATCTGCGCAGTGTTCTCGGGCGCAGCACCAGTAGCCGCTGGCGTGCCTTCTTCGCGGGTGTTGGCGTTACTAGCCTCGTGCAGAGCAGCAATGCAACGGCAGTGATCGTCACGTCGTTCGCCGCACAGGGTCTCCTGCCGTTGACCAGTGGTCTCGCGATCATGCTTGGCGCCGACGTCGGCACCGCACTGATGGCACGCTTGCTCACACTCGATCTGTCATGGCTGTCGCCGATCCTGATCCTGGTCGGCGTGCCGCTCTTTCTGTCGCGCAAGCAAACACGCCTGGGCCAGATTGGCCGTACGCTGATCGGGCTCGGTTTGATCCTGCTGGCGCTGCACCTGATCGTCGAAGCCGCCCAGCCGATGACGCAGGGCGCCGGCGTGCGCGTGATGTTCGGTGCGCTGACCGGCGACACGATGCTCGACGCGCTGGTCGGCGCGGCATTTGCCGTGCTGTCCTATTCGAGCCTCGCGGCGGTCCTGCTGACGGCGACGCTCGCTTCGTCCGGCGTGATCTCATTGAAGGTGGCGCTGTGTCTCGTGATCGGCGCGAACCTCGGCAGCGGCTTGCTGGCGTTGATGGGCACGCTCGCGCAGAATACTGCGGCGCGGCGTCTGGCCATGGGCAGCCTGGCGTTCAAGCTGGCCGGCGCGTTGCTGATCCTGCCGTTCGCGCCATTGCTCGCGCGCGGCCTGCCGGTGCTGATCGCGAATCCTCGCGAAGCGGTGGTCGGCTTCCACGTGATCTACAACACGCTGCGTTGCTGCGCATGCCTTTCGCTGGTCGATCCGGTGGCGCGCATCTGCTCGCGGGTATTGCCGGACCGGCCACAGCCCAACGGCGAATTGCGGCCGCTGCATCTGGATGCCGCAGCGCTTTCCACGCCGACGCTCGCACTCGCGCATGCCGCGCGAGAGGTGCTGCGCATTGGCGACATCGTGCGCACCATGCTCGATAACGTCTCGGGACTGATTCACGACAACAGCCTCGAGAAGGCGCGTGAAACAGTCCGCATGGACGATGACGTGGACGAACTGTATGCGGCGGTCAAAGCCTATCTGACGCTGATCTCGCGCGAGCAGCTCGACGAGGCCGATAGCCGCCGCTGGACCGACATCATTTCGTTGACGATCAACCTGGAGCACGCGGGCGACATCATCGAACGGATCGTCCGCGATATCGAGGAAAAGAAGATCGCGCACCGGCTGTCTTTTTCGGAGGAAGGGCTGGGCGAGCTGGACGATCTGCAGGCTCGGCTCGTCAGCAATCTGCAGCTTGGCCTGTCGGTGTTTCTGAATAACGATCTGCGTTGCGCCGAGCAGCTGCTGGCGGAGAAGGAGCGCTTTCGCGATCTGGAGCGGGCGTATTCATACAAACACCTGGACCGGCTCGCTGGGCAAACCGTGCGCAGCATCGAAACCAGCGCGTTGCATCTCGATCTGATCAGCGACATGAAGCGGCTCAATTCGCTGTTCTGTTCGACGGCTTACCCGGTGCTCGACGCAGCCGGCGCGCTGCACGACACGCGCTTGCGCAAGCGCGTGCTCGACACGATCCATGTGAAGGAATAAGCGGGTCGCAGCTGTTGGCCGCAAGCGCCGCTTACAGGCGCCACCTGCGCATGCTGCACACGGCATGCGCCGCTCGCACCACGCACTTTCAACGCGCTCGTGCGGCATTCGCGCGACGCCTCCAACAGGCTGGCGCCTTAAGCCAGAACGATCTCTTCCAGCTTCCTTTTGAGCGATGCAAAGTCGGCGGCTTCGGCCGCCTTTTTGTTGGTGACGAGCACGTCGATACGATCGACCGGACAGTACGAGATCCGGCTGCGCTGCCCGATCTTGCTGTAGTCGGCGAGGATCACCACGCGGTCCGCGTTGGCGACCATGGCGCGCGCCACTTCGGTTTCGGCGTGATCGTAATTGGTCGCGCCATGCCGGTGATCGACGCCGACCGGCGAGAGCAAGGCCATGTCCGCACGATAGCGCTGGATGTCGAGTATGGTGGTGGCGCCGGTGGTGGCCATGGCGCGATCGCTGATCGAGCCGCCTAGCAGGATCACTTCGTTGGCGGCCTCCGTTTGATCCACGGCGCCGCGCATTTTCATCGCGACGTCGATGGAATTGGTGACGATCGTCAAGTTCGCCAGTTTCGCCAGTTCTTCAGCGAACGCCGCCGTGGTGGTGCCCGCGTCGATGAAAAGTGTCTGGCCGCTCGCAATCAAACCGGTGGCCGCCTTGGCAATCGCCGTTTTGGATTTGACGCGCATATGGGCGCGTTCGGCGATGGGCGCCTCGTCGGCGGGTTTGATCGCGCCGCCATGCACGCGCCGCAGTTCACCGAGTGCTTCCAGGTCGAGCAGATCGCGCCGCACGGTTTCGCGCGATACCCCGAGGTCCGCCATGATCCGTTCTGTCGACACGCGTTGAAGCGTTGACAGCAACGCGCGAATTCTCTGATGACGGTCTTCCTGCCACATGCATTTTTCCTTGGATGCGAACGCGCGTTCACTGGGCTGTTTTTAATGGTGCCATCGTGGACACGGATGTGTGTCCGGACGATGTCAAGCGTACTACTTTAGTCGAATTGTGTTGTATTTTTTTGGCAGCTTGCAAGTTTGTGTATTTCATCTTAGCCTTCGCAGATTGATGCGTGGCGCCTATTTCGAACATGAAATGTTCGAAAAGGAATTGAAATGTCTGATTTCGAGCATTTCGCGGCGTTTTTGGGCAATTTGATTGATCCATGTCGTTGCCATAATAGATCTTGGGATTTGCCGTCCGATCAATTGGCTGTTGCATGCTGCACTGCCTGGAAGTCACACGGTTCGGCATCCTGACAATGGGACTGTCGCGAGCGGAGTGACGCGCGGCATTGGCCGTGTGGCCAGCTACCGCAGCGTTACCCATTAGCGCGATACTACGCGCGGAGCTCGCGCGTAGAGGCTGCAAGGCGCAGTTGTAGCATGGCGGCAGTGGCAACTGGGAACGTGTCGAGAGCATATTTAACCCGCTCTATCTGGAAGGTAACGAGACGTGGGAAACGGGATTGATCGCATCTTATCCGCAGACTGGCCCTATCCGCGGCTGATTGCGCATCGCTGCGGCGGCACGCTCGCGCCGGAGAACACGCTGGCCGGTTTCGACGCGTGCATGCGCTACGGCTACGGCATGGTCGAATTTGACGCCAAGCTCTCGGCCGACAATCAACTCTTTCTGCTGCACGACGACACGCTGGAACGCACGACCAACGGCCACGGCGCCGCGGCTGAACAGACGTGGGCCCAACTGGCCACGCTCGACGCCGGCGCCTGGTTTGGACCGGAGTTCGCCGGCACGCATCTGCCGACGCTTGCCGAAGCCGCCGGGCATTGCGCGCGGGATGGCATTGCAGCCAACATCGAAATCAAACCGTGTCCGGGTCGCGACGAGATCACCGGGCGGCTGGTCGCAAGCGGTGCACTGACTTTGTGGCAAGGGCAGACGCCGCCGCTTTTGTCGTCGTTTTCGTTCGAGGCGCTCGCCGCAGCGCGCGACACTGCGCCCTCCTTGCAGCGCGGCATGCTGTTCGAAGAGGTTCCGGCCGACTGGCTGCGCATCGTGCGGGAACTGGATTGCGTGTCGTTGCACGCGAGCCACCGGTATCTGACCGAACCGCTGGTCGCCGAGATCCGGGCGGCCGGATTGCGCGTGCTGGCCTACACGGTGAATGACCCGGAGCGTGCGCAGTTGCTTGCGCAATGGGGCGTCGACATGATTTGTACAGATCGCATCGATAGACTGGAACACGACATGTTTTCGGCACGGACGAACCCGGACTGAGCATGGCGCGGGTGCGAGCTTGCACAGGCGTGCACCCATAGAGCTAGAAACTAGAAATTTTCCAAACGTAGCAATTTCGGCAGAGGATGGGGAAGACTATGAAGCGCACCGCGTTAGCTCGTTTACTTTCGATGTCGGCCGCTGCGGGTGTCGCCGCAGCCGGCGTGAGCAGCGCTTCGGCCGCGCCGCTCGACGCACTGGTTGCCGCCGCCAAGCAGGAAGGCCAACTCACCGTGATCGCGTTGCCGCACGACTGGTGCAACTACGGTCAACTGGTGGCCGGCTTTCAGAAGAAATACGGCATCAAGATCAACGAGCTGAATCCGGATGCGGGTTCGGGCGACGAAGTCGAAGCCATCAAGGCGAACAAGGGCAACAAGGGCCCGCAAGCGCCTGACGTGATCGACGTGGGTTTGTCGTTCGGTCCGACTGCGAAGGCCGAAGGTTTGCTGCAGCCGTACAAGGTCGCTTCGTGGAACTCGATTCCGAAAGAGTCGAAAGATGCCGACGGTTACTGGTATGGCGATTACTACGGCGTGCTGTCGTTTGAAGTGAACGCCGACATGATCGACAAGGCGCCGTCCGACTGGAGCGATCTGCTCAAGCCGGATTACAAGAACGCCGTTTCGCTGGCGGGCGATCCGCGCACGGCCAATCAGGCGATCCAGGCTGTGTTCGCCGCAGGCCTGTCGCAAAGCAAGGGCGACGTGAGCAAGGCCGACAAGGCCGGCCTCAAGTATTTCGCCGATCTGAACAAGAACGGCAACTTCGTGCCGGTGATCGGCAAGGCTGCATCGCTCGCGCAAGGCACCACGCCGATCATTGTGCGCTGGGACTACAACGCGCTGGCCGACCGCGACACGCTGAAGGGCAATCCGAAAGTGCAGGTGGTGATTCCGAAGACGGGCGTGGTTGCCGGTGTGTACGTTCAGGCGATCAGCGCCTACGCGCCGCATCCGAATGCCGCCAAGCTGTGGATGGAATACCTCTACTCGGACGAAGGCCAGATCGGCTGGCTGAGCGGCTATTGCCACCCGATGCGCTATAACGAACTGGTGGCGCAGAAGAAGGTGCCGCAAGCGCTTCTCGACAAGCTGCCGCCGCCGTCGTCGTACAAAAACGTGGTGTTCCCGACGTTGTCCCAGCAAGACGCCTACAAGGACACCGTCACGAAGCACTGGGACGAAACGGTCGGCGCGAACGTCAAGTAGTCGTCGCGGCGCAAGCGGTTGCGGCGGCAGTGGGGCAGCGATTTATCGCATGCCGCACACGCCGCCGCTTCTAACCGCAACGCGCAGTTTCAAAGGTAGCGTGCCGCTTCACGAGCGCGGCGCGTCAGGCGTTAGCCAGAAAGCACAAGGGTGGGCTATGAGCGCTTCATCGGATGCCGGATCGGTGCAGCCGGAATTACTGGTTCCGCCTGTGCCCACGCCAACGCCTCGCGTCGACGGTCCGGGTCGCGCGTCGCAGTTCCTCGCCTGGATCGGCGTGGTGCCGTTTTTTACCTTCGCGCTGTTGTTCCTGATTCTGCCGACCGGCTTTCTGATGGTCGGCGCGTTTCAGGATTCGCAAGGCCACTTTACGCTCGGCAACTTTCGCGACCTGCTCCAGCCCACGGTGCTGGACGCCTACTGGATCAGCTTCAAGGTGAGCGCCGCTTCCGCACTCGGCGGCGCGTTGATCGGCTCGCTGCTCGCGTGGGCGGCCGTGCAGGGCAAATTGCCTGGCTGGATTCGTCCGACCTTGATGACGTTCTCCGGCGTCGCATCCAATTTTGCCGGTGTGCCGCTCGCGTTCGCCTTCATCTGCACGTTGGGGCGCGTCGGTCTGGTGACCGTATTGCTGAAGAAGTATCTCGGTCTCAATCTGTACTCGACGGGCTTCAGCATTCTGAGCTTCTCGGGATTGACGCTGACTTACCTGTACTTCCAGATTCCTTTGATGGTGCTGATCGTCACGCCCGCGCTCGACGGCCTGAAGCGCGAATGGCGTGAAGCCTGCGATTGCCTCGGCGGCACGGCTTTCCAATACTGGCGCCATGTTGCGTTGCCGGTATTGTGGCCGAGCGTGCTCGGTGCGACGCTGCTGCTGTTTGCCAACTCGTTCGGCGCGGTCGCCACGGCTTATGCGCTGACCGGCAGTTCGCTGAACATCGTCACGATCCTGCTGTACGCGCAGATTCGCGGCGACGTGATGCACAACCAGAATCTCGGGTACGCACTCGCGCTCGGCATGGTGCTGGTGACCGGGTTGTCGAACGGCGGCTACATCTGGTTGCGCTCACGCGCCGAGAGGGGGCGTCGATGAAAAGTCAATCGCGTGTGGGTGCGTGGACCGCGATGATTGTCGGTTCGCTGTACTTTCTGATTCCGTTGCTCGCCACCTTCGAATTCAGCCTGCGCATGAAGCGCGGCGTCTACAGCTTCGAAGCGTATAGCGTCGTGCTGAGCGATCCGCGTTTTCAGGCTTCGTTCGGCTATTCGATCCTGATGGCGGTGCTGACGATTATCGTGGGTGTGCTGCTGGTGGTGCCGACCGCGTACTACGTGCAGTTGCGGCTGCCGAAGCTGCGCCCGGTCGTCGAATTCATCACGCTGTTGCCGCTGGTGGTGCCGGCGATCGTGATCGTGTTCGGCTATCTGCGTATCTATAACAGCAGCTCGATTCTGCCGCTCACGGCCAACGAGCGCGCAACCGACCTGCTGCTGGTGTTCGGTTATGTGACGCTCTCGCTGCCCTACATGTATCGCGCGGTCGACGCCGGTTTGCGCGCGGTCGACGTGCGCTCGCTGACGGAAGCCGCCGAATGTCTCGGGGCGAACTGGCCGACGATTCTGTTCAAAGTGATCTTTCCGAACATTCGCTCGGGCATTCTGTCCGGTGCGTTTCTCACCTTTGCCGTGGTGATCGGCGAGTTCACGCTGGCGAGTCTGCTCGACCGGCCCGCATTCGGCCCGTATCTGCAATTGATCGGGGCGAACCGCGCGTACGAACCGTCGGCGCTTGCGATCATCGCGTTCGTGATTACGTGGGCATCGATGGGTTTGATTCAGGTATTCGGCTCGGCCCGCGCGCTTAGCGGCCAGAAAGTTTGACGGACTCATTTGACGGACTCATGTGTCCGACTAAGGCAGCGAATCATGGCATTCCTTGAGATCGAAAATCTGCATAAGTCCTTCGGGGCGAACACGGCGCTGCATCACTTCGACATGAAGATCGAGCGCGGCGAATTCATCACGTTCCTTGGACCGTCCGGTTGCGGCAAGACCACGGTGCTGCGGATGATCGCGGGCTTCGAAACGCCGACGCGCGGCATCATCCGGCTGGACAGCAAGGACGTGACGCATTTGCGCACGCGGCAGCGCAAGGTCGGCATGGTGTTCCAGTCGTACGCGCTGTTTCCGAACATGACGGTGGCCGATAACATCGGCTTCGGTTTGAAGATCACGCATCGTCCGCAGGCGGAGATTAGCAAGCGCGTCGAGGAGATGTTGCAACTGATCAAGCTGCCGCATCTCGGCGAACGTTATCCGTGGCAATTGTCGGGTGGTCAGCAGCAGCGCGTGGCGTTGGCGCGCGCGCTCGCGAGCAAGCCGCAGGTGCTGTTGCTCGACGAACCGCTTTCCGCGCTCGACGCGAAGATCCGCATTTCGTTGCGTCAGGACATTCGGGCGTTGCAGCGCGAGTTGGGCATCACGTCGATTTTCGTGACGCACGATCAGGAAGAGGCGCTGTCGATTTCGGACCGCATCGTGGTGATGAACGAAGGGCGTGTCGAACAGGTCGGCACGCCTTCGGAGATCTACAACTATCCGCGCACGCGTTTTGTCGCGTCGTTCGTCGGCACGCTGAACATTCTGGCGGGGCACGTGATCGACCCGAAAACGGGCAAGATGGCCGTCGACGGCCAGGAGTTGACCACCACGCAAGAACTTCCGCCGGACGACGCGGGCAAGAAACGCATGCTCGCGCTGCGGCCCGAAGCCATTGTGCTGGAACCGGCCGCGCCGGGCCGCAACACGCTGAACGCAACCGTCGAGGAAGTGAATTTCCTCGGCGCGGTGGTGCGCATCAGAACGCGTGTGAAGGATGCGGTCATTTCACTCGATGTCTTCAACGACCCGAATCGCGGCTTGCCCGAACGGGGTCAACCGGTGTCGCTGGGTTTCTCGCACGAGAACTTGCTGGTACTGGAAGAGGGTGGCGCATAGGAGCCGAACCGTACGTAGTGTCTGACGTGAACGAGGGTCGCACGTACCGCTGGGTGGTTTCCGCTGACGCGTACTAAATCCCCGCGCGCAGCAGGCCAGGCAGTTTCAGTTTCGGCTGAACCAGGCGAAAGCCGCGACGCAAAAGGCTCTCCGGGTTTTCCCGGATTCGCCGCCCATATGGATTCCGGATTCCCCGACGCCCCTCGTCCGGATTTCCGGAATCCCGGACGGCGCGCATCGCAACATGCCAAAAAGCCTATAAAAATCAATGCGATTCGCCCGGCATCAAGCTGGCATCGACCTTGCAATTTAGATCGCGCGGCCGCAACGGTCCGACAACTAAAGCAAGGAGACAACGATGTCTGATTTCCCTTCCCGGTATTTCTGAATTCGTCGTCTTGTCGCGGCCTAATGCCGTGCACAGGCGTGACGAGAATTCGTTCGCATGATGCGCAGCGTGGCAGGCCTTGAGCTCACCCATATCGCAGGAAACATCGTGAAGAAACCTATCCACAAAGTGCTGTACGTCCAGGTGATCGTGGCGATCATCATCGGTATCGCGCTCGGCCATTATTCGCCGGACTTCGCCATCGACATGAAGCCGCTCGGCGACGGCTTCATCAAGCTGATCAAGATGGTGATCGGGCCGATCATTTTCTGTACGGTGGTGACGGGTATCGCCGGCATGGAAGACATGAAGAAGGTCGGGCGCGTCGGCGGTAAGGCGCTGCTGTACTTCGAAATCGTCTCGACGTTCGCGCTGGTGCTCGGCCTGATCGCGACCCACGTGCTGAAGCCGGGCGTCGGCTTCAATATCGATCCGGCCACGCTCGACGGCAAGGCGGTCGCGTCGTATGCCGCGAAGGCACACGGTCAGACCACGGTCGACTTCCTGATGCACATCATTCCGGACACGCTCGTGTCGGCGTTCGCACAGGGCGAAATCCTGCAGATCCTGCTGATCGCACTGCTGTTCGGCGCGGTGCTGGCCACGGCGGGTGAGAAGGGCAAGGTCGTCACGAACTTCATCGACGGGCTCTCGCATGTGTTGTTCGGCATCGTGCGCATCATCACGAAGCTGGCGCCGATCGGCGCATTCGGTGCGATGGCGTTCACCATCGGCAAGTACGGCATCGGTTCGCTGCTGCCTATGCTCAAGCTGATCGGCACGTTCTATCTGACGTCGATCGTGTTCGTGGTGGTCGTGCTCGGCATCATTGCGCGTGCGGTGGGTTTCAACATCCTGCGCTTTGTCGCGTACATCAAGGAAGAGATGCTGATCGTGCTGGGCACGAGCTCGTCGGAAGCGGCGCTGCCGCAACTGATGCTGAAGCTCGAAAAGCTCGGCTGCTCGCGCTCGGTGGTGGGCCTCGTGGTGCCGACCGGTTACTCGTTCAACCTCGACGGCACCAACATCTATATGACGATGGCCGTGCTGTTCATCGCTCAGGCAACGAACACCGACCTCACGTGGATGCAGCAGCTCACGCTGCTGGCGGTGACGATGCTGACGTCGAAGGGCGCGAGCGGTGTGACGGGTGCGGGTTTCATCACGCTGGCCGCAACGCTCGCCGTGGTGCCGACCATTCCGCTGTCGGGCATGGTGCTGATTCTCGGTATCGACCGTTTCATGAGCGAATGCCGCGCGCTGACCAACATCGTCGGCAACGGCGTGGCGACGGTGGTGGTGTCGGCATGGGAAAAGGAACTGGACCGCAGCAAGCTGAACGCCGCGTTGCGGGGTGAAGTAGCGCTCAAGGAGCCGGCTGAGGTTTAAGCCGCGTTCCGGCTACGATCCCTGCTCGCATTCTGATCACCGCCGCGGAGGTCTGCGTATGAAAACGGCGGCCGCGCGCCGTGACCTCGCGCCGTCGGCCGACGGCGCGTCGCCTTATGCCACAATATCCGATCCTCTCCGATCGGGAATTGCCAACGTGACGCGCCGCCTGCTGATCCTCTTCGCGCTCGTCGCCGGGCTCGTGGCGGCGTGCGGGCTCACCTACAGCATCGCGTGGCAGAGCGGCATCGACAATTTGCGGCGCAACGCCGCGGTGCGGGTCGATCGTACCGCCAGCGCGCTGAAAAGCACGCTCGAGCGTTACGAATCGCTGCCTTATCTGCTGGCCGAACATCCCATTGTGCAGGACGTGCTGGTCAATCCCAGCCCAGGCAATGTCGAGCGCGCCAATCTTTATCTCGAGGACCTCAACCGCCACGCGCGGGCAACGGTCACCTACATCATTCCGCTCGACGGCTATTGCGTCGCCGCCAGTAACTGGCATGGGCCGGGCAGTTTCATCGGCGCGGGTTATCAATTCCGGCCGTATTTTCTCGATGCGGTGAAGGGTGGCGTGGGCCGCTTCTTCGGCATCGGCACAATTTCGCAGGCGCCGGGTTACTACATCTCTCAGCCCGTGCGGCGTGACGGCAAGATCGTCGGCGTGGCGGTCGTTAAACTCGATCTCGAATGGTTTCAGGGCGCGGACGCATCCGAACCTCTGGTTGTCACCGACGATCACGGTGTGATCTTTCTATCGTCGGTGCCGGCGTGGAAATATCACACGATCCGGCCGTTGTCGGGACAGGTCGCCGATTCGATCTATCAGGCGCGCCAGTACGCACAGCAACCGATCGCGCCGTTGCCGGTGACGATCGAACGCACGCTCGAAGGCAATGCGCAGATCGTGCGCATCGGCGGCGGCCGTTACGCGCCGCGCTATCTGGCGTCGCGGCGCGGCATGGGCGAGCCGGACTGGCATCTGATCACCATGTCGCCCGTCGATCCAGTCGACGCCGACGCACGCAATGCCACCATCGTTACCGGGTTCGGATACGTGTCGCTAGTGTTGTTCGCGTTCTACTGGAGAATGCGCCGCGCCCGGGTGCGCGAAGTGATGCGCAGCCGTTCCCTGCTGCAAAAGGCCTACGCGGAATTGAACCAGCGAGTGGCTGAGCGCACGGCCGATCTTTCCCAGGCGAACGAGCAGTTACAGAAGGAAGTCGCCGAGCGAACGCGCGCCGAACAGGAACTGCGAGCAGCGCACGACGAATTGATCCAGGCGAGTAAGCTCGCCGCGTTGGGTCAGATGGCGGCGGGCATCACGCATGAATTGAATCAGCCGCTCGCGGCGTTGCGCGGTTTCTCCGACAACACGCGCGTGCTGCTGGAGCGCGGCGATCAGGCCTCGGCGCGCGAAAATCTCGAAGCGATTGCGGCGCTCACCGAGCGCATGGGCAAGATCACCAATCAGTTGAAGCTGTTCGTCGGCCGCGCGCGGCCGCGCAATGCGCGTGCGCCGATCATGCGGGCGTTGCGCAACGTTATCGCGCTGTTGCAAAAGCGTCTGCAAGGCGTCGAAGTCGAGTTTGCTTTGCTCGATGCCGATGCCGATGCCGATGCCGGCGCGCGCAGGCCGCTGAATCTTGCCGACGATCATCCCGAACTGATTGCCCATTGCGACGATCTGCGTCTCGAACAGGTGCTGATCAATCTGCTCGGCAACGCGCTCGACGCGACTGAGGGCATGACGCCGCCACGCATTTCGATCGACATCGAAGCGACTGAGTCGAGTGTATCGTTCGCTGTGCGCGACAATGGCCCAGGCATTCCCGACGACGTGCTGCCGCGTCTGTTCGAACCGTTCTTCACAACGAAGGAAATGGGGCACGGGTTAGGGCTTGGCCTGGCGATTTCATCGTCGATTGCGCGCGACTGCGGTGGCACACTCGTGGCGCGCAACGCGCCGGACGGCGGCGCATTATTCGTGTTGACGCTGCGCCGCGCGCGCGTGCAGACGAGCCATACATCGGACCCGCTCACTACGGGCTCCTGAATCAGACGAGAACTCCATGCTGAACCACGGCTTGCAAGTGCTGTATATCGAAGACGACGAACTGGTGCGGCGCGCCAGCGTGCAGAGTTTGCAACTGGCGGGCTTCGACGTGGTCGGCCATGCGTCGGCGGAATCCGCGGCGAAGATGATCAGCGCGGATTTCTCCGGGGTGATCGTCAGCGATATTCGCTTGCCGGGCGCGAGCGGGCTCGAACTGCTTGCGCAGTGCCACGAGCGTGCGCCCGACGTGCCGGTGATCCTGGTCACCGGTCACGGCGATATTTCGATGGCCGTGCAGGCGATGCGTGACGGTGCGTATGACTTCATCGAAAAGCCGTTCGCATCCGAACGGCTGATCGAAACCGTGCGGCGTGCACTGGAGCGTCGCAAGCTGGTGCTGGAGAACCTCGCGCTGCGCCGTGAACTGGCCGGACAGAACACGGTGGCGCCGCGCATCATCGGCCACAGTCCGGCGATCGAGCAGGTGCGCCGGCTGATCGCGAATATCGCACCGACCGACGCGTCGGTGCTGATCAACGGCGACACCGGCGCGGGCAAGGAGTTGATCGCGCGCAGTCTGCATGAACTGTCGCCGAGGCGTGACAAACCGTTTATCGCAGTGAATTGCGGCGCGCTACCGGAGCCGATGTTCGAATCGGAAATGTTCGGCTACGAACCCGGCGCCTTCACCGGCGCGGCAAAACGGCGGATCGGCAAGCTCGAACATGCGTCGGGCGGCACGCTGTTCCTCGACGAAATCGAGAGCATGCCGCTCGCGTTGCAGGTCAAGCTGCTGCGCGTGTTGCAGGACGGCGTGCTGGAACGGCTCGGCTCGAATCAGCCGATTCGCGTGAATTGCCGCGTGGTGGCCGCGGCGAAGGGCGACATGGCCGAACATGTCGCGGACGGTTCGTTCCGCCGCGACTTGCTATACCGGCTGAACGTGGTAACGATCGCGCTGCCGCCGTTGGGTGAGCGTCGCGAAGACATCGTGCCGTTGTTCGAGCACTTCCTGCTGGATGCCGCCGTGCGTTATCAACGCCCGGCGCCGATTCTCACGGACCGGCAGCGTGCGAGCCTGATGCAGCGCGAATGGCCGGGCAATGTGCGTGAGCTGCGCAATGCCGCCGACCGCTTCGTGCTCGGCGTGGCCGACGATCCGGTCATGTCCTTCGCCGACGACGGCGCAGCGACTCAACCGTTGAAGGAACGTGTCGAGCAATTCGAACGGGCGATGATCGCGGAGGCATTGGAACAGGCCAGCGGTGTAGTCGCGGTCGCAGCAGACAAGCTGCAGCTTGGAAAAGCGACGCTCTACGAGAAGATCAAGCGATATGGCCTGGCGGCCAAAGGGGAGGGGGAGCGGTGAAGGTTTGAAGCACCGGCGGCGAAGAAGTATGACCTCGCCGCCGGCATGTTTGATTCAGTGCGCTTTACTTCATGCGTGACGCTGCATTCGGGTGGTATTCGGGCGGCAATCAGGCCGCGTTCAGCGCTTTTTCCAGCAACTGGTCGAGTTCCGCGAATTGCGGCTCGCCGACGTAGCGCTTCAGAATTTTGCCGTCCTTGTCGACCAGGAAAGTGGTCGGCGTGAGCTGGACGTTGCCGAACTGCTTGGCGGCAGAGCCGTCGTCCATCGCAACCTTGAACGGCAACTGGCGAGTTTGCGTGTAGTTGGTCACGTACATCGGCGCGTCGTAGTTCATTGCGACGGCGACGAATTCCAGCCCTTTGCCCTTGAAGCGGTTATAGGTCTGGACCATCTGCGGCATTTCTTTCATGCAGGTATCGCAACTGGTCGCCCAGAAGTTGATCAGGTAGACCTTGCCTTTCAGATCGGCGGTCGAAACTTTCTGGCCTGACAGCAACGTGAAGGTCGCATCGGGCACACGTTGCTGACCGGCGAACGCGAAATAGCCGGCAATCGCAAGCGCGACGGCCACGACAGCGATGACGATAGTGCGAATCGGATTCGTGCGCCGGGCGGCGGTGGACTGGGTGGAACTCATGAACGGAACCTCGAGAGTCGCGCAGACGGCGCGGAACAGTGCTTCGGTTTGGGCCTTAAACCCGGTACTGCTTGGCGTCGCTATTGTAGCCCCATTCCGGCTGCGCGGCAGAGGGCGGCACGGGAGGGGATAATGGAGTTTTACGTTCCCGTCAGTCCGATCTTCTGTCCCCATGCTCCGAACCGCTTTTCGTTTCATCGCCCGGATCTCGATAGTCCCGTTTGACCGTTCCGTTAGCCGAATCCCACGTTTCTCCCTGACTGGCGGCCGCCTGGCCGGCACCACATTCCATTTGCAGCGGGCGCGGGCCGTATTCGGCACGATGGCTTGCGCGCTGGCGCTGGGCGGAGCATTGGCCGCGTGTTCGCCGACTTTCGACTGGCGCACCATCATGAATAACGACAACGGCTACACCGTCGACCTGCCCGCCAAGCCCGGCAACGACCAGCGCGCGGTTCAGATAGACGGCACACCGATGCAGATGGCGATGCAGACAGCCGAAGCCGGCGACGCCGTGTTCGCGGTTGGCACCATCATGCTGCCGAACGACAACGAAGCGACGCAACGCGCCGCCCTCGAATTCCTGCGCACTGGCCTGGCTCGCAATGTGGGCGCCACGCCGGACGCGCACGCGGTGCAAATCCCGCTCGCCGCCGGCGGTCAGGTGCTGGGTCTGGAAATGAAGCTGACCGGCGAGGCCGGCTCGCAGCACGAAACGCGAACCGTCTACGCGCGCCTGGTTGCGCGTGGCCGGCATGTGTATCAGGCGGCGATCATCGCTTCCGGGCCGCTGCAACAGGAACAGATCGATCAGTTTTTTTCGTCATTCCAACTGTATTGAGCGTGGCGGTTCTGGCTGATTTGGCGCGCGCGAGATCGCCACGCACAGTGAAAGTTCCTTCGCAGCATCGCGCGCTAATTCCCGGTTTACGTTGAAGTTTTTCGGTTACTCACAGGGCCTGTGGATAACTCTGTTGAGAACTCCGTATTTTTTGCCTCGGATGCCCTTCCCGTGGGCATTCTGTCAGATTGGGCCTACTCGGGGCAGTCGAAAAAAATCAATCAAATCAATGCCCTTTGAATGCAGGCTTCCGTGAGCCTTTCAGATGTTTCGAAATCTATCTGGAACGCGCGTATGTGCATAAGTCAAGTCTTGACAGTCGATTTTTCGCCTTATACCGACCCAAAAGCCCGGCGATATTGAACGGCTTCACCGATCTGCGCAGCGCTCGGCATGGCGGTGCCGGCGAGGTCGGCGATGGTTCGCGCCACCTTCAGAACCCGGTAGTAAGCGCGCGCCGACCAGCCGAAGCGCTCGCCGGCCTGGCGCAGCAAAGCTTCACCGGCTGCGTCGGGACGGCAGACCTCGTCCACTTCCCGTCCGCCCAGTTCCCGATTGGTTTTGCCTTGCCTCGCCAGTTGCCGCTCGCGAGCGATATTTACCCGCCGGGCAATCGTCGCGCTGGTTTCACCGGAGGCGGTAGAGCGTGCCGACAACTCGGCCGGCGTGAGCGCCGGAATCTCGATCTGGATGTCGATCCGGTCTAGTAGCGGCCCGGACAGCTTGCGCAGATAGCGCGCCGCAATTTCCGGCGTACAGCGGCAACGCCCGTTCGGGTCGCCGCGCCATCCACACGGACAAGGGTTCATTGCGGCGATCAATTGGCAGGCTGCCGGAAAGTCGGCTTGCAAGGCGGCGCGCGAGATTGTGATGCGACCGGCCTCGAGGGGTTCGCGCAGGGTTTCCAGCACGTGACGATCGAATTCCGGCAGCTCGTCTAAAAACAGCACGCCCAGATGCGCCAGGGTGATCTCGCCGGGTTGCGGCGGATTGCGCCCGCCGACCAGCGCCGGCGCGCTCGACGAATGATGTGGCGCGCGAAACGGCCGTTGCCGCCACTGCGAGGGCGTAAAGCCGGCCCGGCTGGCGGAGAGTAGTGCTGCCGAACTGAGCGCTTCGTCGTCGGTCATGGGCGGAAGCAGGCCTGGCAGGCGAGCGGCGAGCATCGATTTGCCCGCGCCAGGCGGCCCGACCAGCAGGACATGGTGTCCACCGGCTGCGGCGACTTCAAGTGCGCGGCGCGCGCCGCGCTGGCCGATCACGTCGGTCATGTCAGGAACGGCGGCGGATGCGGTTTCGCCGAGGTCGGGCGCCGCAACCGGGTAGAGCCGGGCGTCGGGCGCGCCGGCCAGATGCGCGCACAGCGACGGCAGATCGGCGGCGCCGTAGACATCGACGCCGGGCACGAGCGCCGCCTCGGCCGCACTTGCCGCGGGCAGATAGAGCTGCGGGGTGGATTGAGCGGATGTCTCGGGCGTCGCCGGTTCGGCTGAAGTAATACGCGTGGACGCAGAAGCAGACAGAGACATACCCGCCTGGCCGCTGTGAGACGCCGCGCTGCGAGCCGTCCCGCAGGCCATCGCGAAAGCCCCGCGCATCGGCCGCAGTGCGCCGGTCAGCGACAGTTCGCCGGCGAACTCGCGATGCAGGAGCGACTCGGCCGGAATCTGCCCGCTCGCCGCCAGAATGCCCAACGCGATCGGCAAGTCGAAGCGGCCGGACTCCTTCGGCAAATCGGCGGGCGCGAGATTGACCGTGATGCGTCGTACGGGGAAATCGAAGCTGCAGTTTTGCAGCGCCGCGCGCACGCGCTCGCGGCTTTCGCGTACTTCCAGATCTGGAAGGCCGACGATCGAAAAAGAGGGTAATCCGTTCGCGAGGTGGACCTCGACGGTTACTTCGGGCGCGCGGCCAGAGGCCGGCGCGCGACTGCGCACCACGGCAAGCGACATGTTTTCTCCCGTCGGACGGCGCGCCGGGGCGCGCGCGAGTCCCCTAAAACGCTGATGACGTCACGGCTCGCTTGCCAGTGATGTGCAGCACTACGCAGCTAAAGCGCTGCGAGCAAAGCCTTACGACGCCTGCGTCGTGACCGGCAGTTTCTGTTCGAGCTCGGCGACGCGGCGCTCCAGCTCTTCGAGGCGCGCGCGGGTGCGCACCAGCACCTGGGTCTGCGTATCGAATTCCTCGCGCGTGACCAGGTCGAGCTTGGAAAAGCCTTGCGACAGCATGGCTTTCACGTTGCGTTCGACATCTTTGGCCGGCGAGTTCTTGAACAGCTCGCTCATGCGGGCCTGAAAATCGTTAAAGACATCGTTCGGTTGTTTCATGGCGTTCCCTTTGGTGCACAAAAAATGTGCATGTTTCGTTGCGTCTGTGCTTTGTCACACCGGATGGGCCGTTTTGGTGCATGGCCGGTTGACTGCCGCTGCCGCATGAGCCCGTTTGGTGCGTGCTCAAACGTTAAAAGCCTTCGAACACTCTAGCAACGATCCATGCGCCGCGCCAGCATGCCCCGCCAACGTTGGCCATCCAGCCAGGGCCGCTTGCGCCCCTTTGGCAGCGTGCCCGGAGGCGAAGTCTGACACAACATGGCACGCGAGTTGCTGTTACTGCCCCGCGCGCACTGCCAGGTGCTTTTTACCGGCAGCGGAACGAGACCACGCGAACGGGTTACAGGTACGCAAACAGGGTTACGCAACGGGTTACGCAACTTAGCGAGGGATTTCATGAAACTCATTACCGCAATCATCAAGCCGTTCAAGCTCGATGAGGCGCGCGAAGCCTTGTCGGCCATCGGCGTCTCGGGCATCACGGTGACCGAAGTCAAGGGCTTCGGCCGCCAGAAGGGTCACACGGAACTGTATCGGGGCGCTGAATACGTCGTCGATTTCCTGCCGAAGGTGAAGATCGAGGCCGCTGTCTCGGACGACATCGTCGACCAGGCGATCGAGGCGCTCGAACGCGCGGCACGCACCGGCAAGATTGGCGACGGCAAGATTTTTGTCACCCCGATCGAGCAGGTGATCCGGATTCGCACCGGGGAGACCGGCGCGGACGCTCTGTAAAACCAGAAGATAGCGACACACGACACAGATAGCGACAAGAGGAAACGAAGATGCGCAAATTAATGATGTCCTTGCTGATGGCCGGTTCACTGCTCGCGGGCGGTATCGGCGCCGCCCTCGCGGACGACGCTTCCGCCCCTGCAGCCGCCTCGGCAGCGGCTTCCGATACGACGGCGAGCGCGCCGGCGCCTGACGCTTCGGCAGCACCCGCTGCCGCCGCGGCTTCGGCACCGGCCGCCGATGCGTCCGCCGCGCCAGCGGCCAGCGCCGCCGCAGCCGCGCCGGCAGCTTCGGACGCCGCGCCCGCCGCACCGACCGCGCCGTTCTCGGTCGATTCGTCGAAGATCAATTCGGGCGACACCGCCTGGATGCTGACCTCCACCGCGCTCGTGCTGTTCATGACGATCCCGGGCCTGGCACTGTTCTACGGCGGCATGGTCCGCAAGAAGAGCGTGCTCGCGATCCTGATGCAAAGCTTCGCGATCACCTGCCTCGTGTCGATCATCTGGGTGGTGGTGGGTTACACCCTCGCCTTCACGCCGGGTAACTCGTTCATTGGCGGCTTCTCGCGCTTCTTCATGGCGGGCATGAACTACATCAAGGGCGACAAGGCCACGACGCTGACCGTCAGCCACCTCGCACCGACGATCCCGGAAACGGTCTACGTCGTCTATCAGATGACGTTCGCGATCATTACCCCGGCACTGATCACGGGCGCGTTTGCCGACCGTATGAAGTTCTCGGCGATGCTCGTGTTCATGACGCTGTGGTCGATCATCGTCTACTCGCCGATCGCGCACATGGTGTGGGAACCGTCCGGCTGGCTGGCTAGCGCGGGCATCCTCGACTTCGCGGGCGGCACGGTGGTGCACATCAATGCCGGTATTGCGGCGCTGGTCTGTGCTCTGGTGCTCGGCAAGCGTGTCGGCTACGGCAAGGAAGCGATGGCGCCGCACAACCTGACGCTCACGCTGATCGGTGGCGCCATGCTGTGGGTAGGCTGGTTCGGCTTCAACGCGGGTTCGGCAGTGGCGGCAGACGGCCGTGCCGGTTTCGCGATGTTCGCAACGCAAGTGGCAACCGCAGCAGCTGCACTCGCCTGGATGTTCGCCGAATGGGCAACCAAGGGTAAGCCGTCGGTCCTCGGTATCGTGTCGGGCGCCGTGGCAGGTCTGGTGGCGATTACGCCGGCTTCGGGCTTCGTCGGTATGGCGGGTTCGCTGGTGATCGGTATCGCGGCAGGTGTGATCTGCTTCTGGTCGGCCACGTGGCTCAAGCACAAGCTCGGTTACGACGATTCGCTCGACGCGTTCGGCGTGCACTGCATCGGCGGTATCGTGGGTGCGATCCTGACCGGCGTGTTCGCGGTCAAGGACATCGGCGGCGCGGACGGCAGCGTGATTCTGCAAGCCAAGGGCGTGCTGACGACGCTGATCTACAGCGGCGTGGTGAGCTACATCCTGCTGAAGATCATCGACATGGTGATGGGCATCCGCGTGACGGAAGAACAGGAACGCGAAGGCCTGGACGTGAGCCTGCATGGCGAACACGTCGAATAAGGACTTTTTGTACGCAAAGTCGAGCTCCAAGGCTTGACGAATCAGAATCAAGCGCAGCGACTTTGGCCCGCCTTTATGGCGGGCTTTTTTCTTGCCGCTTATCTTGTAAACAGTAGTTTTCCCTGCCTATCATGGCGATAGCGAGAATGCATTCGCATCGGCTTGCGAATGGAGAAACCGTCCCCAAATGGACAAAGCATTTGCACTACAATCTTTTTTCTCCAGTCTGCGAGTGATCAATGGTTCCGCACCTAGTTACGGCGTTAAACGGCCCGCTGCTCGATCTCGAGCGGAAGATCCTCGACGCTACGCCCGCCATCGAACGCTGGTTCCGGCTCGAATGGCAGGAGCACACGCCGCCGTTCTACTGTTCAGTCGATCTGCGTAACGCGGGTTTCAAGCTCGCGCCGGTCGATACCAATCTGTTTCCCGGCGCGTTCAACAACCTGCCGCAAGAAGTGTTGCCGCTCGCCGTGCAGGCCGCGATGGCGTCGATCGAGAAGATCTGCCCGGACGCGAAGAATCTGCTGGTGATTCCGGAGCGCCATACGCGCAATGCGTTTTATCTCGAGAATGTCGCCCGGCTGGCCGCGATCATGCGTCAGGCGGGCTTGAACGTGCGTTTCGGCACGCTCGACGAAAGCATCGTCGGGCCGGTCACGATTGCGCTGTCCGACGGACAGAAGCTGGTGCTCGAACCGCTCGAACGTTCGCAGCGGCGCCTTGGCCTGAAGAATTTCGACCCGTGCTCGATTCTGCTGAACAATGACCTGTCGGGCGGTATCCCGCCGATCCTGGAAAATCTGCACGAGCAGTATCTGCTGCCGCCGCTGCATGCCGGCTGGGCCGTTCGCCGCAAATCGACGCACTTCTCCTGCTATGACGACGTCGCGAAGAAGTTCGCGAAAATGGTCGAGATCGATCCGTGGATGATCAATCCGTACTTCGCGCATGTCGAAGGGGTCGATTTCCAGGAGCGCACCGGTGAGGAAGCGCTGACGGATGCGATCGACGGCGTGCTCAAGAAGATCGCGAGGAAATATCGCGAGTACGGTATTTCCGAGAAACCGTATGTTGTCATCAAGTCGGATGCGGGCACGTATGGCATGGGCGTGATGACCGTGCACGACGCCTCTGAAGTGGCCGCGCTGACCAAGCGCGAGCGCGCCAAGATGGCCGCCACCAAAGACGGCCTCGAAGTGCATGACGTGATCGTGCAGGAAGGCGTGTACACCTTCGAGCGGATCGGCGAGGAAGTTGCCGAACCGGTGGTGTACATGATCGACCGTTACGTGGTGGGCGGCTTCTACCGCGTGCACGGCAGCCGTGAGCGCGATCAGAATCTGAACGCGCCCGGCATGCACTTCGTGCCGCTCGGCTTCGAGCACACGGCGCTGCCGGATGCGCACGCGAAGCCCGGCGCAGCGGTGCCGAACCGCTTCTATATGTACGGCGTGGTGGCACGGCTCGGCTTGCTGGCTGCATCGGTCGAACTGGAAAAGACCGATCCGGAAGCGATTCAGGTTTAAGCCTCGCGAGGTGGCGATGGCGGCATGCGTGCCGCCATCGCCATTTTCACCGACTATATTTACGATCAATGCCAAGCCCGAAGGGCGCACCGGAATCCCCATGGACATTCTTTTCATCGCCGATCCGCTTACGCAGTTCAAGATCTACAAAGATTCGACCTACGCGATGATGGCCGAAGCCACGCGCCGCGGTCACACGCTTTACACGTGCGAGCCGAAGCATCTGGCGTGGACGGGCGGCGATGTCGAGGCGAACGTGCAGCGCTTTGCGATTGTCGGCGACGTGACGGACCTGCATCGCGACACCTGGTACGCCGCTGAAGCGGCCGCGCCGAAATCGCTGAAACACTTCAGCGCGGTGGTGATGCGCAAAGACCCGCCGTTCGACATGGAATACGTGACGTCGACATGGCTGCTGGAAATGGCCGAACGCGGCGGCGCGCGCATTTTCAACAAGCCGCAGGCTATTCGCGATCATTCGGAAAAGCTGGCGATCGGCGAGTTCGCGCAGTTCGTCGCGCCGACGCTGGTGACGCGCGACGCTGCCCGCCTGCGCGCCTTCCACGAAGAACACGGCGACGTGATCCTGAAGCCGCTCGACGGCATGGGCGGCATGGGCGTGTTCCGCGTGAAGGCCGACGGCATGAACCTCGGCTCGATCATCGAGATGCTGAGCCACGACGGCGCGCGCTCGGTCATGGCGCAAAAATTCATCCCCGAGATCAAGGACGGCGACAAGCGGATCCTGCTGATCGGTGGCGAACCGGTGCCGTTTTCGCTGGCGCGGATTCCTCAGGGCAATGAAGTGCGCGGCAATCTCGCGGCCGGCGGCCTGGGCGTGGCGCGCCCGCTCACCGAGCATGACCGCAAGATCGCCGACACACTCGCGCCGGTGCTCGCCGCGCGCGGCCTGCTGCTGGTCGGACTGGATGCGATCGGCGACTGGCTTACCGAGGTGAACGTCACGAGCCCGACGTGTTTCCGCGAGATCATGGATCAGACAGGCTTCGACGTCGCCGCGATGTTTATCGACGCACTGGAGCGTGCGGCAGCGTGAGCCGGAGTTGAGACGCGGCCCTTGAATGGCCGCCATGCTCCCCAAACTGTGTAGTAAATCCGCATCAAGCGAAACGCCGGCTTTGGCGCGAAAATGGGCCTGATACAATGCCCGCTCTCCCGCGCCAAGCCGAATCGAAGGCGTCTGCCGGACACTGCAGGCATGGATTGCGGACTGTAAGCGGGCAGTTTTCCGCTGGTGCCGTGGCGATTCCGGCACCGCGGGCCGCTCGCCAAATGATGCGTTCCGGTCCTCGCGACCCACGGCCGGTCGAGGACGCTTACGAACCGGGTTTCGTCCCGGTCCACGGTTCGGGGCCGTTCTTTTGCAGTAAGGCTGACATGGCAGGCATTCTGATCATTGCGCACGCTCCGTTTGCCACCGCGTTGCGCGATTGTATTTCGCATATTTATGGTGGCTTACCGGCTCGTATCGGCGTGATCGACGTATCGCCGGATTGCGATCCCGCGCAGCAGGTCGCGTTCGCGCATTCGGAAATCGAGCGGCTCAAGGAAGAAAACGGCGCACTCGTGCTCACCGACATGTTCGGCGCCACGCCGGCGAATATCGCCGGGCGGCTCGCTTCGTTGCCGAACGTTCGCGTGCTGTGCGGCGTCAATCTGCCGATGCTGGTGCGCGCGGTCTGTTATCGCGCTACGCCGCTCGACACGCTGGCCGACAAGGCGCTCGCCGGCGCTACCAAGGGCGTGCATGCAATCGGGCCTGCCACGCCGGCGCCGGTTGCGCCGCCCGCGGGGTCCGGCGACTGTTTGCCGGCTTTGCCGCCCACTGCCGCTTCCGCAGACTGTTTGTCCGCGTTGCCTCCCGGGGCCGACCTGACGCAGAAGGCCGGCTCGGGCGGGGTGTAAGCGGATCGCACGGCTTTAAGCTTAAGCAGTGGCGATCGGGTTGCGTGCAACCCGTTGGCTACTGGTTTGCAGTTTCACCTTTCACTACAACACTTACCCGCGCTTCGGACCATCACATGCTGCAACAGGAAACGACTATTGTGAACAAGCTGGGGCTGCACGCGCGCGCGTCGGCCAAGTTGACGCAACTCGCGGGCAACTACCAGGCGGAAATCTGGATGAGCCGCAATGGCCGCCGTATCAATGCCAAAAGCATCATGGGTGTGATGATGCTGGCCGCGGGTATCGGCAGCACGGTGCTGATCGAAACGGAAGGCGCCGACGAAAAAGACGCGATGGACGCATTGTTGAAACTGATTGCCGATAAATTCGGCGAGGGTCAGTGAAGTCACGCGTTTGCCTTGCCGGAAGCAAAATGCCGCGGCTGTCCGCGGCATTTTTTTTAGCGCATGACAATTGGCGCTTGAGAGTCTTGCAAGGCGCGCGAGCCGGTAGCTGAATCGACAAGTGAAGGGTCGCGTTGCCGGAATGCAGGCGCCACGAGGGGGACATTATTGCGGCCGCTTACGATATTTCGTGCTGCGGTGCACACAGCCCCGGCGTACTTGTAAAGAGCGCGGAATTTATAATGACGACGAGAGTCTGAGAGCATTGCAGCGGTTTGCCGCGGCATCACACAACTAGAGGAGGTGCGCGTGTCCTTCACGCTGCATGGAATTCCCGTGTCACGCGGTATCGCCATCGGGCGGGCTTATCTGATCGCCCCGGCTGCACTTGACGTAGACCACTATCTGATCGAACCCGCCCAGATCGAGGGCGAGGTCGAGCGCTTTCGCACGGCCCAGCAACTGGTGCATCAGGAGCTCGACACGTTACGCGCCGATCTCGCGGCAGACGCGCCCAGCGAAATGGGTGCGTTCATCAACGTTCATTCAATGATCCTGAACGATGCAATGCTCGTGCAGGAAACCATCGACCTGATCCGTACGCGCCGCTACAACGTGGAGTGGGCGCTAACGGAGCAACTTGAGCGCCTGTCGCGCCATTTCGACGATATCGAAGACGAATACCTGCGCGAGCGCAAAGCCGACATCGAGCAGGTGGTGGAGCGCGTGCTGAAGGCGCTCGCCGGCGCATCGGTCGCGCTGGTGGATGGTGTGCACGGCACCTGCGAGGAAATGATCGTAGTCGCGCACGACATCGCGCCGGCCGACATGATGCAGTTCAAAACGCAAACGTTTCAGGGTTTCGTCACCGATCTCGGCGGGCGTACTTCGCACACGGCGATCGTTGCGCGCAGCCTCGGTATTCCGGCCGCGGTGGGTGTGCAGCATGCGAGCCAACTGATCCGCCAGGACGATCTGATCATTGTCGACGGCGATCATGGCATTGTGATCGTCGATCCCGCGCCGATCGTGCTGGAAGAATACTCGTACCGTCAGAGCGAAAAAGCGCTGGAGCAGCGCAAGCTGCAGCGGCTGAAGTTTTCGCCGACACAAACACTCTGCGGCACGCGTATCGAACTTTGCGCGAACATCGAGCTGCCGGAAGACGCGCGCGCCGCGGTCGATTCGGGTGCGACCGGTGTGGGCCTGTTCCGCACCGAGTTCCTGTTCATGAATCACAAGCATCATTTGCCGGAAGAGGAGGAGCAGTTCGCCGCTTACCGTCGCGCGGTCGAGTTGATGAACGGTTTGCCGGTGACGATTCGTACGATCGACGTCGGCGCCGACAAGCCGCTCGATTCGATGGCCGGCGGCGATGGTTACGAAACGGCGCCGAACCCCGCCTTGGGGCTCAGAGCGATCCGCTGGAGCCTCTCGGAGCCGCAAATGTTCCTGACGCAACTGCGCGCCATTCTTCGCGCGTCGGCGTTCGGCTCGGTGAAGATTCTGATTCCGATGCTCGCGCATGCGCAGGAGATCGATCAGACACTCGATCTGATTCGCGAAGCCAAGCGTCAGTTGGACGATGCCGGCATCGCCTACGATCCGAACGTGCAGGTCGGCGCGATGATCGAGATTCCGGCCGCCGCGATTGCGTTGCCGCTGTTTCTCAAGCGGCTGGATTTCCTGTCGATCGGCACTAACGATCTGATCCAGTACACGCTGGCGATCGATCGGGCGGATAACTCGGTCGCGCATCTGTACGACCCGCTGCATCCCGCGGTGCTGCATCTGATCGCCTTCACGCTGCGCGAGGCGAAGCGGGCAGGCGTGCCGGTGTCGGTATGCGGCGAGATGGCGGGCGATCCGGCGCTGACGCGTTTGTTGCTCGGCATGGGCCTCACCGAATTTTCGATGCATCCGAGCCAGTTGCTGGTGGTCAAGCAGGAAGTTCTGCGCTCACACCTGAAGACGCTTGAGAAGCCCGTGGCCGACGTGCTGGCTTCGTTCGAACCGGAAGAAGTGCAGGCGGCGCTCAAACGCGTCGTGCAGGCTTGAAAAACTGAGAGCCCGGATGATCGGGTTCAGGTGAATAAAAAACGCCGCACATGTGCGGCGTTTTTTATTCTGCGTCCTGCGGCTTGCTCAGGCCTGATGCCGTTGCCCGCATACCGGGCAATCCGGCTGACGCGCTATGCGCATCGTGTTCCATTCCATTCGCAGCGAATCGAGCATCGTGAGGCGGCCTACCAGCGGCGTGCCGATTTCGCCGATTACTTTCAGCGCTTCAGCGGCTTGCATCGAACCGATGATGCCGACCGTGGGTGCGAACACGCCCATGGTCGAGCACGCGACTTCTTCGAACGGTTGATCTTCCGGGAACACGCACGCGTAGCAGGGTGACGCCGCGTCGCGAAAATCGAAGGTGCTGATCTGCCCGTCGAAGCGCAGTGCCGCGCCCGACACCAGCGGCACGCCATGTTTCACGCACGCCCGATTGATCGCGTGACGCGTGGCGAAGTTATCCGTGCAATCGAGCACGACGGTGGCGTGCGGCACTTCGCGATCGAGCCATGCATCGTCGACACGTTCGGCGACCGCGTTCACCACCACCTCGGGATTGATCTGGGCGATCGCGTCGCGCCCCGACTCCACCTTCTTGCGCCCGACCGACGCAGTGACATGCAGAATCTGCCGCTGCAGATTCGTCAGGTCGACCGTATCGGCATCGACCAGCGTCAGGCGGCCCACGCCCGCCGCCGCCAGATACATCGCCGCTGGCGAACCTAGCCCGCCGGCGCCGACGACGATCGCGTGCGCGTCGATAAAACGCTGCTGCGCCTCGATGCCGATTTCGTCGACGAGGATGTGGCGGGAATAGCGGAGGAGTTGATCGTCATTCATGGCGGGGCGCGTGGAGTGTCGCGCAATGAGGTGCAGGACCGGTGGCCTGCCATGCGCGGTTTCGTTATTTTAATCGCGCGGGGAGCGGGTGTTCGTGCCGGCGCTGGCGCCGGGTATTACAGCAACAGCATGTACTGCCACGTGTCTTCGCAGCATGTTCGGCTGCGAAGACACGTAGGTTTGCGGCTTAGTTGCTCTGCGTGGCAGGCGCCGAGGCCGGAACCGGGCCCGATGCGCCCGGTACCGGTTGTGTCGGCTTCACCGCGACCGGCGCGGACGCCGACGTTGCCGGCTTGTTCTGCGCCAGACGCCGCTCGGTCAGCGACTTCGATTCCTGCACCGGCTTGCCTTCCAGCTTGTTCAGCGCCTGTTGCAGCATGAAGTCGTCGGCCGAACCGAACTCGACCGGCTTGCGCTCACGATCCTTCTGACGCTGTTCCGGCGTCTTCTTGTCGTTCTGCTCTTCAAGCTGACGCAGTTGGTCCATGCGTTCCTGTTCGCGCTGGTCCGCTTCTTTCTTCTCGTTCGGGTCCTGCGTGTTCGCAAGGTGGTTCGAGTAGTCGACTTCGCGGGTAACCAGTGCGTCGTCCGGATCGCCTTCTGCGTATTGGTCGACCGCGATATCAGGACGAATGCCCTTGTTCTGGATCGAACGGCCGCTCGGCGTGTAGTAGTACGCCGTGGTCAGACGCAGGGCCGTGTCGGCCGTCATCGGCCGGACGGTTTGCACCGAGCCCTTACCGAACGTGGTCTTGCCGACGATCAGCGCACGATGCTGATCCTGCAGCGCGCCCGCGACGATTTCCGAAGCCGACGCCGAGTAGGCGTTGGTCAGCACGATCATCGGCACAGTCTTGAAGATCGGCGCTTCGTCTTTCAGCGGATCGCTGTCGAAGGATTGCAGGCGGTAGTTGTCGTACGTATCGCGATAGACCTGCTTCGAATCCGGGATCTGACCGTTGGTGGACACCACAACGGAATTCGCCGGCAGGAACGCGCCGGCCACGCCGACCGCGCTTTGCAGCAGACCGCCGCCGTTATTGCGCAGATCGAGCACGAGACCCTTCAGGTTCGGCTGCTGACGCGCAATGTCTTGCAACCTGGCGGCCAGATCCGGCGTGGTGCGTTCCTGGAAGCTGGTGATGCGGATGTACGCATAGCCCGGAGCAAGGATCTTCATCTTGACCGACTGGACCTTGATGATCGCGCGCGTCACCGTGAGCGGGAACGTGCGGTCGTCGGTCTTGCGGAAGATGGTCAGCGTGACCTTGGTGCCCGGATCGCCACGCATCTGCTTGACGGCCTGGTCGAGCGTCATGCCGCGCACGGGTTTGTCGTTGATGCGGGTGATCAGGTCGCCCGGACGGATGCCGGCGCGGAATGCAGGCGTGTCTTCAATCGGCGAGATCACCTTGATCAGGCCGTCTTCCGACGAAATTTCGATGCCGAGACCCGCGAAGCGACCCTTGGTCTGCTCCTGCAGTTCTTCGTAATCGGTTTTGTCGAGATACGACGAGTGCGGGTCGAGGCTCGACACCATGCCCTTGATCGCGGCGGTGAGGAGTTTCTTGTCGTCGACCGGTTCGACGTACTCATGCTTGATTTGCCCGAAGACTTCGGCAAAGAGCCTGAGCTGGTCCAGCGGCAACGGCGCGACAGCACTCGATGCGGCGCTGGCGGGTTGCTGGGCCGAGGCGGAGAGTTGCAGGGTGGCAAATACGCCGGTAGCAAGGCCCGCGGCAATCAGGCCGATATTTTTCAGGTTCTTTCGCATAGAGTCTGTTGCGGTCGGAAGCGCGTGGCAGCGTCGATAGAGATGGGGACGGACAAGTATAACTGCACACCCGCCCTGTCAGGGCGCAGCACAGGCAATCGTGATTCGACAGCACGAGCCGGGCCCTGGTTCGCGAGCCGGAGGGCGCGGTGCCGAAGTAATGTGTAGTAACGGCAAGATGGCAGGGCGATGGCGCAATTGACAGCCGGCGCATCGCGTACGCCGGGAGGTCCCGCCGGTGGGGCGGCCCGTTTGCCGGGCCCCCGCTGCACATTTCCACTACAGGCGGGGCGGGGGCCGCAACGGTCTGTGGCCCCGGTTTAGCCCGCTTTGCCTTGCTTGGCCACCGCGGCCTGCGCCTTTGCAATCGCGTCCTGGTCGCCCAGATAGTAGTGCTTGACCGGCTTCAGGTTTTCGTCGAGTTCATAGACGAGCGGCACGCCGTTCGGAATATTCAGGCCGACGATGTCGTCGTCCGAAATATTGTCGAGATACTTCACCAGGGCGCGGATCGAGTTGCCGTGCGCGGCGATCACGACCTTGCGGCCCGACTTGATGGCCGGCGCAATCGACTCGTTCCACAACGGCAGAACGCGCGCGACGGTATCCTTCAGGCACTCGGTGAGCGGCAATTGTTCGCGCGGCACTTTGGCGTAGCGCGGATCGTTGTAGGGCGCGCGTTCGTCCGACGGATCGAGCGCCGGCGGCGGCGTATCGTAGCTGCGGCGCCAGACCAGCACCTGTTCATCGCCGAATTTGGCGGCGGTTTCCGCCTTGTTCAGGCCCGACAGCGCGCCGTAGTGGCGTTCGTTCAGGCGCCAGGAATGCACCACCGGCAGATACATCAGGTCCATCTGGTCCTGCACGTGCCACAAGGTGCGGACCGCGCGCTTGAGCACCGACGTGTAGGCGATATCGAACGTGTAGCCCGATTCCTTCAGCAGCACGCCCGCTTGCTGCGCTTCACGATTGCCCTGCTCGGTCAGGTCGACGTCGACCCAGCCCGTGAAGCGGTTTTCCTTGTTCCACGTCGATTCGCCGTGGCGGATGAGAACGAGTTTGTACATGAGATTGCCGGTCGGTAGTAAGGAAGCGGTAAAGCGCTGCGAGGGTCCTCTAGAGGAGCGCCGCCATCGCGTCAGACGGTTATTTTATAATGGCTGGATTGCCCTTTTCGATTTCTCTCTTTTTCGGCGGATTTTCCGTGAAGTTTTTCACTGATTACACAAACCTTGTACTGATCGCAATCGTCCTCATCTCCGGTGGGTTGCTGCTGTGGCCGACGATCAGCCGGCGTGGCCGCGGGGGCCTGTCGGCCGCCGAGGCGACCCAACTGATCAACCGGCGCAATGCGGCGGTCATCGATCTGCGTTCGTCCGCCGACTTCGCCAAGGGCCATTTGCCCGCCGCGCGGCACCTTGAATTTGCTGAGTTGCAGGCGAAAGTCGCGCAACTCGTGAAGAACAAGAACAACCCGGTGCTGCTGGTTTGCCAGACCGGCCTGCAATCGAACAAGGCTGCGCGTATCGTGCAAGATGCCGGATACGCCGAAGTCCATGTTCTCGAGGGCGGCCTCGACGCCTGGCAGAAAGCCGGTATGCCGGTTGTGAAACAAGGAGCAGTCAAGTGAACAAAGTCATCATGTACAGCACCCAGGTGTGCCCGTATTGCCAGATGGCCGAACGTCTTTTAAAGTCGCGCGGCGTCGAGCACGTTGAAAAGGTACTGATCGACAAAGACCCGGCCCGTCGTGAAGAAATGATGACCCGGACCGGTCGCCGCACGGTGCCGCAGGTGTTCATCGGCGAGACGCATGTCGGCGGGTACGATGACCTGTCCGCGCTCGATCGCGCGGGCGGTTTGATGCCTCTGCTCGAAGCTGCCTGAACGAAGTTGCTTTGCTTATGCGCCGGCCGGCGCGTGAGTGGGGCAGGTGGAATACAAGCCGGCGTTTCGTCTCTTTCAGGGCGGGGCGATGCGCCGCAACGATCTGGCGGCCCGTGAAGCCATGGGCCGCCGCCATGCATACCTATCAGGGAATCACTCAATCATGTCCGACGAGAACAATCAGCCGTTTTTCAACATCCAGCGCATCTACCTGAAGGACATGTCGCTCGAGCAGCCGAATTCGCCGGGCATCTTCCTCGAGCAGGAAATGCCGTCGGTGGAAGTCGAAGTCGACGTGAAGGCCGAGCGCCTCGCCGACACCGTGTTCGAAATCCTCGTCACAGGCACGGTCACGGCCAAGGTGTCGGACAAGGTCGCGTTCCTGATCGAAGCCAAGCAAGCCGGCATTTTCGACATCCGCAACATTCCGGCTGAGCAGATCGATCCGCTGGTCGGCATTGCCTGCCCGACGATCCTGTTCCCGTACCTGCGCTCGAATATCGCCGACGCGATCACCCGCGCAGGCTTCCCGCCGATCCATCTCGCCGAAATCAACTTCCAGGCGCTGTACGAGCAACGTCTCGCGCAAATGGGCGGCCAGGAAGGCGCGGCGCAAAACGGCGTCACGCATTAACGCGTCCGTTCGGTGCCGGCTATGAAGGTTGCTGTCCTCGGCGCCGGTGCATGGGGCACAGCCCTCGCCGGCCATCTGGCCGCGCGGCACGACACGGTGCTGTGGGCGCGTGAACCCGCGCTCATTGCCGAACTCTCCGCATCGCACGAAAACGCCCGCTATCTGGCGGGCGTTGCTTTGCCGCCGTCCCTTCGCTATGAAGCCGATCTGAACGCAGCGCTCGACCACGCGCTCGCCGACAACGCGTTATGCGTCGTGGCGACGCCCGTCGCCGGCCTGCGGGGTCTGTTCCGGGCGATGCGCGACGCGGGCAAAGTACCGGCGCATGTGGTGTGGTTGTGCAAAGGTTTCGAAGCCGACTCGCAGCTGTTGCCGCATCAGGTGGTCGCGGCTGAACTGCCGGGGCATGGCAGCAACGGCGTGCTGTCGGGCCCGAGCTTCGCGCGCGAAGTCGGGCAGGGTTTGCCGGTCGCGTTGACGATCGCGAGCACGTCATTGACATGCCGGGAGCGCACGGTTGCCGCGTTCCATCATGGCGCCATGCGCATCTATACCGGCGACGACATCGTCGGTGTAGAGGTGGGCGGCGCGGTGAAGAACGTGCTGGCGATTGCCACCGGTATCGCCGACGGCCTCGGCCTCGGTCTCAATGCGCGCGCGGCGCTGATTACGCGCGGTCTGGCTGAAATGTCGCGCCTCGGCGTGACGCTCGGCGGACGGGCGGAGACGTTCACCGGTTTGACCGGCCTTGGCGATCTGATTCTGACCGCCACGGGCGATCTGTCGCGCAATCGCACGGTCGGCGTGCAACTCGCGGCGGGCCGTACACTCGACGATATCCTCGGCGGCCTCGGTCACGTGGCCGAAGGTGTGCGTTGCGCGCAAGCCGTGCTGGCGATTGCTCGCGCTCATGCGATCGAGATGCCGATCACGCAGGCAGTCTGCGCCGTGCTGTTCGACGGCGTAGCGCCTCGCGACGCCGTCAGCGCCCTGCTGCGGCGTGATTCGAAAGCAGAATAAGTCTTGTCTTTCAGCCGTTTAGCGCAAAAGCGCTGAACGGCTGCCCGCTCTTGCTGTCCACGTTTTATCGACGCTTCGGACCACAGCGAGGTTCTTCCCATGCCCAGTTTCAACAATTGCACGCTAGAGGCGCGCGTGGTCGACATCACGACGCTTGCGGTGGATGCGATCGTCAATGCCGCGAATACCTCGTTGTTGGGCGGGGGCGGTGTGGATGGTGCGATTCACCGCGCGGCGGGTAAGGAACTGGTGCGTGAGTGCGAGGCGCTCGGCGGCTGTGCGACCGGCGACGCAAAGATCACCGGCGGCTACCGTCTGCCGGCCAAACATGTGATTCACTCGGTCGGCCCGGTGTGGCGGGGCGGCGCGCATGGCGAGGCCGACCTTCTCGCATCCTGCTATCAGCGCTCGCTCGAAGTGGCGCATCAGGCGCTTTGCACAAGCATTGCGTTTCCCGCGATTAGTTGCGGGATCTACCATTTCCCCGCTGACGAGGCGGTGCGGATTGCCGTCGGCACCGTGCTTGAAACCCTGCCGCGCACGCCGAAGATCGAGCGCGTGGTGTTCGCCTGTTTCGACAGCGCCATGCTCGCGCGCTACGAAGCCGAACTGGAACGCCGTCAGGCGCCGCCGTCGAAGCCGGTCTGACGCCACGCTTCGAACACGACCACGGCGACGGTATTCGAGAGATTCAGGCTGCGGTTGCCCGGCCGCATCGGCAGACGCACGCGTTGTTCGTTGGCGAATTGATCGAGCACCGCGTCAGGCAGGCCGCGCGTTTCGGCGCCGAACACGAACCAGTCGCCGGATTGAAATGCATGCTCGTGAAAGCGGCCGGAGCCACGGGTGGTGAAGGCGAACATGCGCGCCGGATCGGGCGTTTCTTTGGCGACGAACGCCGCCCAATCGGCATGCACGTTCATCTGCGCGTACTCGTGATAGTCGAGACCGGCGCGGCGCAACTTGGCGTCGTCGAGCGGAAAACCGAGCGGTTCGATCAGATGCAGCCGCGCGCCGGTGTTGGCGCATAGGCGGATGACGTTGCCGGTGTTCGGCGGGATTTCCGGTTCGACGAGGACGACATTGAACATGATGGCTTCAGGTAGAGACTAGTTTTTCGGCGTGCGCAGCGCGACGAAGTTGGTGACGCGCCGCGCACCGGCGGCTTTAAGTGTGCGCGCCAGCGCTTCGAGTGTCGCGCCGGTGGTCATCACGTCGTCGACGATGCCGACGTGCAGACCCTGGACCGGTTTGGCGACCCGGAAGGCGCGGCCCACGTTTAGCCGGCGCGCGTCCAGGTCGAGCCGCGATTGCGGCGCGGTGTGGATCACGCGATGCAGCAGGGTGGCGTCGCTACGCACATTCAGCGCGCGGGCCAAGGGTCTGGCGATCTGCCAGGCCTGGTTATAGCCGCGCTCCGTAAGACGTTTGCTGGCGAGCGGCACCGGCGCGAGCACATCGGGCCGTTCGGACGCTTCTTGCCAGGTGTCTTCGGCGAGACGTGCAAGGCGCTGTGCAAACTCGCGCGCCAGCATCAACCGGGCGCGGAATTTCAGGCCGAGCGCCAGGGCGTCGAGCGGCTGACGGTAGTCGGCCAACGCAAAGGTCGCCGCGAACGGCGGCGGCTCACCGACGCAATCCGCGCAGCGATATTGCGCGCGACCCGCCCAGCGCGTTCCCGACAAAGGCACCGCGCATACAGTGCAACGCAATCTGCCTTCGTTCCAATATGTCTCGTCGCAACCGGCACACAACGTCTTGTGCGACAAATTGCCGCACAGTGCGCACAGGTTCGGCAGGGCGGCGTGCAGCACATGCGGCCATGCCGAATACCAGCCGCGCGTGAAGCGTGCGAAACGTTCGTTCGAGCGGCCGGGAGACGAGGAATTTTTTCGGAATAGCATGATTGGACCGCCCGCGAAGGCCTTTCAGGCTGAATGGACGGAAGCGAACGAGTATACTTCGTGCTCTACGCCAGTACGACACTCATGCCCCCAACTTCGTCTCAATCTGGCCGTCCGGCCTATGATTCCCGGCGCCTCAGGCAGATTTTCGACCGCCGTGCGGCGACCTTCGACACGGTCGCGTTCCTGCCGCGCGAAATCGCGCAGCGCATGCGCGAGCGTCTCGACTACATCAAGGTCACGCCCGCCAGCGTGCTCGACGCCGGTTGCGGCGCGGGCGAAGACATCCCCGCATTGCGCGAACGCTTCCCCGAGGCGCCGGTGTTCGGCACCGACCTGTCTCATGGCATGCTCGGCCGCGCGCTGCGTCACGATTCCGGCGACACGAGCTGGCGGCGTTTTCTGCCGGCCACGCTCGGCAAGGCGCTCGGCGCGCGCGGTCCGCGCTTCGCGCAGGCCGACTTCTCGGCGCTTCCATTCGCGGCCGGCGCCTTCGAATTCATCTGGTCCAATCTCGCCCTGCACTGGCACTCGCGGCCCGATCTCGTGTTTCCCGAGTGGCAACGGGTGCTGAAAGTGAACGGCCTGCTGATGTTCAGCACGCTCGGTCCCGATTCGCTGAAGGAATTGCGCGGCGCTTACGCCGAGGTCGAGGCCGCCCACGGCGTCGCTTCACGCAAGCATGTGATCGACTTTGTCGACATGCATGACCTGGGAGATATGCTGGTTGAGAGCGGTTTCGAGATTCCTGTGATGGATCAGGAAACACTCACTATTACGTATAAGTCGCCCGAGTCGCTGCTCGCGGACGTGCGCCGCTGGGGCGCGTATCCGTTCGAGCGCGAGGCCGCCTCGAATGCCGTCGCGCGTAGACTGCACAAGGCTTTGCTGGCGGCGCTCGAAGCCCGTCGGCGCGCCGACGGCACGATCGCGCTGACCTTCGAAGTGATCTATGGCCACGCGTGGAAAGCCGTGCCGCGCACCACCGCCGAAGGTCACGGGATCGTGCGGATCGAGGATATCGGACGAGGTTCGTCGAGGAGTCGGTGAGGAATCAGGGAAGCGGTAAAGAGGACATCTGTTATGTCTGAAATTACCGCTTCAAAAGACGCGCGAAAGCTGCGTCGAAACGGCGCGGAGGCTTGTCGCACCTGGCTTGTGAGCCGATTGAGGCTTGCTTGTGGATGCTATGGATCGCGCCTATAATGCGTCAGTTTGTCGCCCGGAGTTCCCACATTTGGGGCGGCAGGCCCGAGGCGCAGGGCTGCAATATGAAGTGACGCGGCGGTGAATCGAGTGGCCGTTCAGCGGTCGCGAGCAATAGCCGCAGGTGGCGGTCTGCAGGGGGCAGCGATGGAAGCATCTGATCTGCTGGCGGATTCAGAACCGGTTCTCAAAGACTGGACGATGAAACGCAACTGTTCGATATCGCCGCGGCAGTTTGTATGTTTCTACGTGTCGCTTGCGTTGTTCTCGTTGGCAATTGCTTTCATGCTGGTTCTGGTCGGCGCCTGGCTGGTGTTGCCGTTCACCGGTATTGAATTGCTGGCGGTGGGCATCGCGTTTGCCATATATGCGCGTCATGCTGTCGATTACGAGCGTGTCCGGCTGTTTCAGAACCGGCTCGTGATCGAGCAGGTCAGCGCCGAGCGGCTCACGCAGTTCGAATTCAATCCGCGCTGGGTGCGGATCGAACCGGGTGCAACGCCGCGTGACCAGATCAAACTGGTCTCGCGCGGCCAGACGATCATGATCGGGCAACATCTCGCGCAGTATCGGCGCGCGCAGTTCGCAGGCGAATTGCGTATGTGGCTCACACGCTGTTAGGCGTGTTGAGACGCGCGGCGTTCACGGGGGGCGCGAGACAGCCTGCCAGCGGGGTCGAGGGTTTGAATGGAAATTTTGGGTAAGGAAGCTATGAAAACAATCAAGCGAGCCCTCATGGGCGTGCTGGCGATGAGCGGACTGCTTTTCGCCGGTGCCGCCCTGGCAGTGGGCGATGTTCCGGGCGGCCCTGCCGTCAACGAGATCAATCTCCAGCCGCCTGCGACAAAAATCGCTGAGGAGCTCTTCAGCCTCCACATGTTCATGCTGGTTCTTTGCCTGGTGATCTTCGTCGGCGTGTTCGGCGTGATGTTCTATTCGATCTTTGCGCACCGCAAATCGAAAGGTCACAAGGCTTCGAATTTCCACGAAAGCACCACCGTCGAAATCATCTGGACGATCGTGCCGTTCATCATCGTCGTGCTGATGGCGCTCCCCGCCACCAAGACCGTGGTGGCGATGAAAGACACCACGAACGCCGACCTCACCATCAAGGTTACCGGCTACCAGTGGAAATGGGGCTACGACTACGTGAAGGGCCCGGGCGAGGGGATCAACTTCCTGTCCACGCTGGCCACGCCGCGTGCGGAAACCGATGGCCGTGAGCCGATTTCCACCACGTATCTGCAGGAAGTCGACAATCCGCTCGTCGTGCCGGTCGACAAGAAAATCCGCATCATCACCACCGCGAACGACGTGGTCCACTCCTGGTACGTGCCGGCTTTCGGCGTGAAGCAGGACGCGATTCCTGGTTTCGTGCGCGACACGTGGTTCAAGGCCGATAAGACCGGCACGTTCCGCGGCTTCTGTACCGAACTGTGCGGCAAGGAACACGCGTTCATGCCGGTGGTGGTCGAAGTACTGTCGGCAGACGACTACGCGAAGTGGGTCGATACGCAGAAGAAGAAAATGGCCGCTGGCCAGGACGATCCGAACAAGACCTACACGATGGCCGAGCTGATGGAGCGCGGCGGCAAGGTGTACGCGTCGAACTGCGCGGTCTGCCACCAGCCGACCGGTAAGGGCGCGGGCGCATTCCCGGCGCTCGACGGCAGCAAGATCGCCAACGGTCCGATCGCCGAACACGTGAGCCTGGTGCTGAAGGGCAAGAACGCGATGCCTTCGTGGGCGCCGACGCTGAACGACGTCGAAATCGCTTCGGTGATCACGTACGAACGTAACTCGTGGGGCAACCACACCGGCGACATTCTCCAGCCGAAGCAGGTGCTGGACGCACGCAATGGCAAGCTGCCGGAAGGCGGCAATCATCTGGCCGACGCGGGCGGCGCAGCTAGCGGCGCGGCGGCAGCTTCGGGCGCCTCGGGCGCGGAAGCGGCTGCGGCCGCTTCGGACAGCGCGGCGGCATCACCGGCGGCTCTCCCGGCAAACGTCTACTTCGATACCGGCAAGAGCGTGCTGCCGGCCGACGCGAAAGCGGCGGTCGACGCGGCCGCGGCTTACGCGAAAGCCCACCCGGACGCCAAGTTCACGCTGTCGGGCTTCACCGACGCCACCGGTTCTGCCGAAGTCAACGCGAAGCTCGCGAAGACTCGCGCCGAAGCTGTGCGCGACGCGCTGAAAGCAGCCGGCATTGCCGAAGACCACATTATTTTGAAGAAGCCGGAAACGATCACGGGCGGCGGCGACGCGAAAGAAGCCCGGCGTGTCCAGATCAGCCCGGCTGCCTGACGTGTTCATGGTCAGCACCGCAGTATTCGCATTAGGAGATTGTCATGTCTAGCATCGGACACGATGTAACCGCGGGCCACGAGCACGTGCACGGCGACCATGCCCACGAAACGCCGCATGGCTGGCGTCGTTGGCTGTTCGCAACCAATCACAAGGACATCGGTACGCTGTACCTGATCTTCTCGTTCACCATGTTCCTCTCCGGGGGCGTGATGGCGCTGATGATCCGTGCCGAACTGTTCGAGCCGGGTCTGCAGATCATGCGTCCCGAGTTCTTCAACCAGTTGACCACCATGCACGGCCTGATCATGGTGTTCGGCGCGATCATGCCGGCCTTCGTCGGCTTCGCGAACTGGATGGTGCCGCTGCAGATCGGCGCATCGGACATGGCTTTTGCGCGGATGAACAACTTCAGCTTCTGGCTGCTGCCGGTGGCCGCGGTGCTGCTGGTCGGTTCGTTCTTCGCACCAGGCGGCGCGACCGCCGCGGGCTGGACGCTGTACGCGCCGCTGTCGACGCAGATGGGTCCGGGCATGGACTTCGCGATTTTCGCGGTCCACTTGATGGGTGCTTCGTCGATCATGGGCGGGATCAACATCGTCGTGACGATCCTGAACATGCGCGCGCCTGGCCTCACGCTGATGAAGATGCCGATGTTCGTCTGGACGTGGCTGATCACCGCGTACCTGCTGATCGCCGTGATGCCGGTTCTGGCAGGCGCGATCACCATGGTGCTGTTCGATCGCCACTTCGGCACATCGTTCTTCAATGCGGCGGGCGGCGGCGACCCGGTGATGTACCAGCATATCTTCTGGTTCTTCGGGCACCCCGAGGTGTACATCATGATCTTGCCGGCGTTCGGGATCGTGTCACAGGTGATCCCGGCGTTCTCGCGCAAGCCGCTGTTCGGCTATAGCTCGATGGTGTACGCAACCTCGTCGATCGCGATTCTGTCGTTCATGGTCTGGGCGCACCACATGTTCGCAACCGGCATGCCGGTGACGGGCCAGCTGTTCTTCATGTACGCGACGATGCTGATCGCCGTGCCGACGGGTGTGAAGGTGTTCAACTGGGTCGCGACGATGTGGCGCGGTTCGCTGTCCTTCGAAACGCCTATGCTGTTCGCGGTCGGCTTCCTGATCGTGTTCACGTTCGGCGGTCTGTCGGGTCTGATGCTGGCAATGGCGCCGCTCGACATCCAGTATCACGGTACCTATTTCGTGGTGGCGCACTTCCACTACGTGCTGGTGGCGGGATCCCTGTTTGCGCTGTTCTCCGGGTGGTACTACTGGTCGCCGAAGTGGACCGGCTGGATGTACAACGAAACGCGCGGCAAGATCCACTTCTGGGCGTCGATGTTCTTCTTCAACCTCGCGTTCCTGCCGATGCACTTTGTCGGTCTCGCAGGTATGCCGCGTCGTTACGCTGACTACCCGGCACAGTTCACGGACTGGAACCAGGTCATCTCGATCGGCGCATTCGGCTTCGGTTTGGCACAGGTCTACTTCCTGTTCGCGGTTGCACTGCCGGCCTACCGTGGCGGCGGCGAACTCGAAAAAGCGGGCGACAAGCCGTGGGACGGCGCAACGGGCCTCGAATGGACCGTGCCGAGCCCGGCACCGTTCCACACGTTCGAACACCCGCCGACCGTCGAGTAATCGGCGTTCCGTGAGGTCGCCGGTCCGGGCGGCGTGGCTGTAGTCAGGCTCGCCGCCGGAACGGGCAACCGCACGAGCAGTGGCGGCACTTGTAGTGACGAAAGTATTCAGAAAATTGAGCATGACGCGCAATCCTCAAGAGAGACGTACACCCGAGCAGATTCGCGCGGGCAACCGGCGGATAGGTTTCGTGATGTTCGTGATTGCCGCGGTCTTTTTCGCGAGCGTCATCATTCATCAGAAGTGGTTCCCCTGAAGTAGTGGATCAAGTCTGATTTGCAGGTCTGTTGAGGATTGAGATGTCGACGCAACCGCCGGCTCAGGCCGATCGCTCTTTTAACCGTTCGATGCTGATCAAGCTGTTCGTCGTCGCGTTGATGATGTTCGGTTTTGGTTTTGCGCTGGTGCCGATGTATCGCGCGATCTGCCAGATCACCGGCATCAACAACCTCGTGCAGCGTGATGCCACGGTGCGCGAGGCGAAGAATACGCAGGTCGACATGAGCCGCACGATTTCGATCGAATTCGATGCGAACGCGCGCGGCCCGCTGGGTTTCAAGCCGGAGCAGCGCAGCCTCGACGTGCATCCGGGCGAAGTGACGACAGTGATGTACGAGGTCAGCAACGAACAGGCGCGCACGATTCAGGCGCAAGCCATTCCGAGCTACGCGCCGAAGCAGGCCACCGAGTACTTCAAGAAGATCGAGTGTTTTTGCTTTACGCAGCAAACTTTGACTGCGAACCAGACGAAGCGGTTGCCGGTGGTGTTCGTGGTCGACCCGAAGTTGCCGAAGGATGTGAAAACGATCACGTTGTCGTACACGTTCTTTGAATTGAATACGCCGGCAGCGGCGACGGCCGGGAGCGCAGCGCCCACGGCCAACACGGCGGCAACCACCGCCAATCCCGCCTGACGGCATTGGCCGCAGGTGAAGGAAGAAGACGCAATGAGCGATAACAGCGGTAGCCCGCGCAAGAGCAGTTTCGGCCAGTCGATGAAAGCCGTGTTCTGGTCGTTTTTCGGGGTGCGCAGGCGTCGTGATCTGGAAGCGGATGCCACGCAGCTGAACCCGCTGCATGTGATCGTGGCGGCCTTGATCAGTGCGGCCATTTTCATCGGCGTGCTGATCCTGGTCGTGCGCGCCGTAGTCGGTTGAGGCAGATTGCGCCGGCAGGCGCACGCGGTGGTACGGGGCGCAGCAGAGCCCACGAATTAGAGTGAAGCGGTGCGGTATCGACGCGCCGCCGAAGATACAGCCGGAGATTCCGGAACAACTGGACTGAAGTGGAGAATCAAGAATGAGCGGTCAAAACGAGAGCCCGTACTATTTCGTACCGCATCCGTCGCGGCATCCGATCAGCGCCGCTGTCGGGTTGCTGGTTATGCTCGGATCGCTTGCGGCCTGGATCAACGACCATGAATTGGCACCGCTCGGCGTCGTCGTCGGTTTGTTGTGGCTGCTCTATACCCTGTGGCACTGGTTCGGCGACGCGATCGCCGAGTCGGAAGGCGGCATGTACGGCAAGAATGTCGACAAGTCGTACCGCTGGAGCATGAGCTGGTTCATCTTCTCCGAAGTGATGTTCTTCGGCGCTTTCTTCGGCGCGCTGTTCTATGCACGTGAAATCGCGTTGCATCAACTTGGCAGCCTCGACTACAAGCTGATCTGGCCGGATTTCTCGGCGGTATGGCCGAACAACGGTCCGGCAGCGCTGGTCTCGACCTTCAAGTCGATGCAGCCGTGGCCGGTGCCGACCATCAACACGGCGCTGCTGCTTTCGTCGGGCGCTACGTTGACGGTTTCGCACCACGCGCTGCGTGAAGATCATCGCAAGAAGGCGATCGTCTGGCTGGCGGCTACGCTGGTGCTCGGCGTCTGCTTCCTGTTCCTGCAAGGCTTCGAGTATTTCCACGCGTACAACGAACTGAACCTGACGCTGGCTTCGGGTGTGTACGGTTCGACGTTTTTCCTGCTGACGGGCTTCCACGGTTTCCACGTGTTCCTCGGCGGCACGATGCTGGCCGTGGTGCTGGTACGGATGATCCGCGGCCACTTCACGGCGGAACACCATTTCGCGTTCGAAGGCGCCGCCTGGTACTGGCACTTTGTGGACGTGGTGTGGCTTGGGCTGTACGTCGTCGTGTACTGGCTGTAAAGCAGTCTGGCCTGCTACGTTACTGGAAGCCGGACGGTTTCCGGAACGCTGCGCAGGCCGTTCGCGCATCGCCATTCAAGGGCGCGGCGCACGAGCAGTACGCAGGTTATGCAGCGCCGCCCTCGACCCTGTCAGGGCGGCGTTTTGTTTGGTGAGTTTGGCGGCGCGAAGTTTTTCCGCCGGACTCAACGCCCGTAGGGAATACCGGTCGATTGAATCCAGCCCATCCAGTGAGCGAACAGGATGAACAGGAACAGTGAGATCGACAGACCCACCCGCGTGGCGAGCGACCAGACCATCCGCTTGGTTTTGCCCTTGTCATGCATCATGAAATACAGCGCCGACACCATGCTGGCGATGATCAGGACGAAGGCGATGGGAACGAGAATGTGCATGGAACCAACTGAAACCAGAAAGCGCAGAGGCAAGACGTTTATTATCGCACCGCGCGCCGGCGTTTGCCGTACGGCCCAGACACCGGCGCAAGCGCTGGCGCCGGAGTGCGTTCGATGAAGTTCCGCCTCATTCCCGCGCTGCTGATTCTGCTGGTGATCGTGGTGACGGTGCGGCTCGGTTTCTGGCAGCGCGATCGCGCACATCAGAAGGAAGCGCTCGAAGCGCACATCACGCAGTTCGAAAATGCGCCCGCGCAGCCTGTAAGCGCTACGCCGGTTGCACTCAAGGACATCGAATTCCATCGCGTGAAGGCACGCGGCAGTTTCGTCGCGGATAAAGTCGTCTATCTGGATAATCGCCCGTATAACGATCAGCCGGGCTTTTACGTCGTGATGCCTTTTAAACTGGCCGACGGTGGGTATGTGCTGGTCAATCGCGGCTGGCTGCCGCGTAACATGAACAATCGCGAGACCATCGCGCCGTACACCACGCCGCAAGGCGAGATCGAAATCGAAGGCATTGCACGTGCCGATGCATCGCGTGCTTTCGAGTTGGGGCAGGGCGGATCGGCTGAGCATCAGAAGATCCGTCAGAATCTGGATACGGCGGCCTACGCCGCGGAAACCGGGCTGCCGTTGCAATCGTTCGTGATCCAGCAATTGAGCGACGACGGCGACAAGCTGGTGCGCGACTGGCCGGCGCCGACAACCGGCGTCGAAACCAACTACGGCTACATGTTCCAGTGGTGGGGCATGGCGGCCGCGGCGCTGGTCTTCGGCCTGTACGCCGCGCGCCGCGCCGCGAAGAAAGAGCACGCCCCAAGCGTGTAACGCATCGCCTGTGGTTTCGTGCCCCCGAGCAAGGGACACGAAGCCGCGCAATCATTCAAAGAGGTCCTGTAGTGTCGACGCAATCTCCCCGTTCGCCGCAAGCCGGCAAATCCGCAGCTTCGAAAGCGATGCCTGGTCAACCCAATGGCGAGGGTTCGTGGAAGCGTGGCCGCTGGATGCTGCTGCTGCTGGCGATCATCTGCGCTGCGCCGATCGCCGTGTCGTATTTCGTCTATTACGTGGTCAAGCCGGCCGGCGGCAGCACGAACTACGGCACGCTGGTCGAACCGCAGCGGCCGATCCCCGAATCGCTCGTCGTCACGGGTGAAGACGGCAAGCCGCTCAAGCTCGCGTCGCTACGCGGCCACTGGCTGATGATTTCCGTCGACAACAGCGCGTGTGACAAAGCGTGCGCCACCAAGCTGTACTTCATGCGACAAATCCGCGCAGCTCAGGGCCCGGAACGCGAGCGCGTCGTTGAAGTATGGCTTCGCACCGATGCAGGCAACGTGTCCGACGTGATACAAAAGGCCTACCCCGACACCGACATGCTGATCGCCAATCCGGCGCAGGTGTCCGCATGGCTGCCGACCGACACCGGCACTCAGCTCACCGACCACATCTACCTGGTCGATCCGAATGGCAATCTGATGATGCGTTTTCCGAAAGATCCGAACCCCAGCAAGATCAAGGGCGATCTGACCAAGCTGCTCAAATGGTCGAGGATCGGCTGACACCGCAACCAGGGTAAGAAAGATGTTCGTATTGCAACTGGCCCTGATCGGCTTGTGTATCGCGTTGTTGCCGCTGTCCTATGTATGGGTCAAGGCCGACGACAACAAATTCCGCAAGCTGGTGTGGCTCACCACCTTCCTGACGCTGGACCTTGTGATGTTCGGCGGCTTCACGCGTCTCACCGACTCCGGTCTCGGCTGCCCGGACTGGCCGGGCTGTTATGGCACGTCGTCGCCGTTCATCGCGCACGCCGCAATTACAGCCGCGCATCAATTGATGCCGACCGGACCGGTCAGCATGACCAAAGCCTGGATCGAGATGATTCACCGTTACTTCGCAATGGCGATCGGTGTGCTGATCATTGCGCAGACGTTGATTGCGTGGACTGCGCGCATCAGACGCCGTCCGCTGCATGTGTCGCCGTGGTGGCCGACTTCGCTGCTGCTGCTGATTCTCGTGCAGGGGGCGTTCGGCGCATGGACCGTGACCATGAAGTTACAGCCGATCATCGTGACGACCCATTTGCTGCTCGGTCTCGCCTTGCTCGGCACGCTCGGCTGGCTGGCCGCGCGCCAGACGCCGCTGCCGGCTTATGAGCCTGAAGCCGCGCGCTGGCGCGCGGCGGCAATCGCCGGTCTCGTGCTGCTGGTCGTGCAGATTGCTTTGGGCGGCTGGGTCAGCACCAACTACGCGGTGCTCGCCTGCACGGACTTCCCGACCTGCAACGGCCAATGGATCCCGCCGATGGACTTCGCGCACGGCTTTCACTTGTGGCGCGCGCTCGGCATGACCGGCGACGGCGACATGATCACGCAAGACGCGCTGGTCGCCATCCATTGGACGCACCGTACGTTCGCGATCGTCGTGGTCGCCTATCTGGCCTGGTTCGCGCTGAAAATACGCCGTTTCGAGTCGCTGCGGCGGCCGGCAAACGGCGTGTTGCTGGTGGTGCTGATCCAGTTCATTACCGGGCTGTCGAACATCGTTTTGCAATGGCCGTTGCCCATTGCGGTCGCGCATAACGGGGGAGCCGCAATCCTGCTGCTTTTGCTCGTTATGTTAAACTTTCGGATCGCTTATAGCCGTCCCGGCCGCGCCGTGTTGCCTGCGCGCGATGCCGCGCCAGCGTGACTCCACATGGACAGCACAACTCTCTCCCAAACGCCCGGTAGCCGGGTCTCCCAGTACATCGCTCTGACGAAGCCGCGCGTCACGCAGCTCGCTGTGTTTTGCGCAGTCATCGGCATGTTTCTGTCGACGCCAGGCATGGTGCCGTGGACCGTCCTGATCGGCGGCACGGTCGGCATCTGGCTGCTGGCCGGTGCGGCGTTCGCCATCAATTGTTTGATGGAACAGAAGATCGACGCGAAGATGCGTCGCACGTCGTGGCGGCCGTCCGCGCGCGGCGAAATCACGACCCCGCAAATCCTGCTGTTTTCGGCCGTGCTCGGCGGACTCGGCATGTGGACGCTTTACACGTTCGCCAATCCGCTGACCATGTGGCTCACGCTCGCCACCTTCGTCGGCTATGCGGTCATCTATACGCTGCTGTTGAAGCCCGCCACGCCGCAGAACATTGTGATCGGCGGGGCGTCCGGCGCGATGCCGCCGGCGCTCGGTTGGGCTGCCGTCACCGGTCACGTGCCGGGCGACGCCTGGATTCTCGTGCTGATCATTTTCGTGTGGACGCCGCCGCATTTCTGGGCGCTCGCACTGTATCGCCGCAAAGACTACGAAAACGCCGGTCTGCCGATGCTGCCGAACACGCACGGCGAAAAGTACACGCGTCTGCATATTCTGCTGTACACCGTGGTCCTGTTCGCGGTCACGATGATGCCGTTCATTTCCGGCATGAGCGGCGTGGTGTATCTCGCAGCGGCCGTGTTGCTGGGTGCCGTGTTCTTGGCGTATGCGTGGAAGATCTATCGGGACTATTCCGACGACCTGGCACGCAAGACCTTCCGTTACTCGATCGTTTATCTGTCGCTGCTGTTCGCGGCGCTGTTGATCGACCACTATGCGCGCGTCGTGATCGGCGCGTAACACCATGCTTACACACCGCTTTGTGCGCACGGCGCGTGCCGCCGCGCGCGTCACCGTGATCGCTTGTGCACTCGGCGGCGCGCTGTTGGTGGCGGGCTGCGGCAAGCAGCCGCCCGCATTCCAGAACCTCGACATTACCGGCAACACGCAATTCGGGAGCAACTTCTCGTTGCTCGACACGTCCGGCAAAGTCCGCACCATGGCGGATTACAAGGGCAAGGTCGTGGTGCTGTTCTTCGGCTATACGCATTGCCCGGATGTTTGCCCGACCACCATGGCCGAGCTTTCGCAAGCGCTGCAGCAACTCGGCCCGGAAGACGCGAAACGCGTGCAGGTGCTGTTCGTCACCGTCGATCCCGACCGCGACACGCCGGCCCTGCTCGCGCAATACGTGCCGGCGTTCAACCCGACGTTCGTCGGTTTGCGTCCGGCGGACCAGGCGCAGCTCACCAAGATCACGAAAGACTTCCGCGTGTACTACGCGAAAGTGCCGGGCAAGACAGCCGATAGCTACACGATGGACCACACGGCCGCGAGCTATGTGTTCGATCCGGACGGCAAGCTGCGTCTGTTCGCGCGCGACGGCCAGGGCGCCACGCCGTGGGTGCACGATATCAAGCTGCTGCTCGATTGATGCCGTGATGCAAACGAGCGCGTGCGTTTGCCGCGCGCCCGTATTCAATTTCTCTCGTTGTCGTTCTCAAGCCGGTATCGGCAAATTCATTCCCGGCGCTAGCCGTGTCGCTTTGAACTCCGTCACTTCGTAGCGCGCGAGCTTCTGTCAGCGGCGCAGCGCGTCGTCGGCATCATCGACGCGCTCCAGGCGGCATATCCATATGCGATCGCGGTATTTCCCATCTCATCGGGCATATGAGACCATTTACGGTCCAGTTGGCGGCGCGTTCACAAGACGCTCGCCGCCGGCTTCCACCCGAATCTGACATCGATCAGAAAAAGAGAGAATCACATGCAGCGCAGAAACATCCTTAAAGCCCTCTCGGCCGTAGTCGCCAGCGCGGCGATCGTCACCAGCTTCGGCGCACATGCCGACGATAAGGTCATCAAGGTCGGCACCATCGGCGGCCCGGATGCGCAAATCTGGGAAGTCGTCACCAAAGTGGCGAAGCGCGAAGGCCTGAACGTGAAGGTTGTCGAATTCAACGATTACGTGCAGCCGAACGCAGCGCTGGACGCGGGCGATCTGGATGCCAATAGCTTCCAGCACCAGCCGTACCTCGACAGCCAGATCAAGCAACGTGGCTACAAGATCGTCAACGCCGGTCTGACGTACATCTCGCCGCTCGGTATCTATTCGAAGAAGCTGAAGTCGCTGAAGGATCTGGCGCAAGGCGCGAAGATCGCGGTGCCGAACGATCCGTCGAACGAGAACCGCGCGCTGCTGCTGTTGCAGGCACAAGGCGTGATCAAGCTGAAGGCCGGCGCGGGCACGAACGGCAATAACGCAACGGCGCTCGACGTCGCCGAAAATCCGAAGAAGATCAAGCTGCTCGAACTCGACGCAGCACAACTGCCCCGCTCGCTGTCGGATGTCGACGCTGCCGCGATCAACACGAACTTCGCATTGGCCGCCGGTCTGCAACCGACCAAAGATGCGATCGCGCTCGAAGATATCCACAGCCCGTACGCGAACCTGATCGCCGTGCGTACGCAGGACAAGGACAAGCCGTGGGTCAAGAAGCTGGTCGCGGCTTATCAGTCGGAAGACGTGCGCCAGTTCATCAAGACGCAGTTCAAGGGTTCGGTGGTGCCGTCGTTCTGAGCGACACCCTTCAAGCTGCTTCGCAAAACGAAAACGCCACGGTGACAAACCGTGGCGTTTTTTTGTTTATGCGTCGCGCATTCGCTGGCGATCCTACAACTCTAACTCCCATCGCTCGATCGTCAGATCCTTGCCGAAGCGACGCTCCGGCGTCGTGCAGACGAGCTGGAAGCCGGCGCGTTCGCATAGCCGTCGTGGTTCCTTGAGCGTGCTGGCCGTGGTCAGCGTGAGCTTGGTGTACCCCGCGCGCCTGGCGAACCGTACGCATTCGCTCAGCAACTGCGTGCCGATGCCAAGACGCTGGACGTCCGGCTCGACCCACAACAGCCGCACGCCGGCTACCGTCGTCGAGACCCCGACGATGCATACCGAGCCGATCACAACACCTTCCTGATCGGCGACCCAGCACATCTCGCGCACCGGATCCCTGCGTTGCGCGTAATCGGCGACGACGCGCGCCAGCAAGCCTTCGAACGATTGATCCCAGCCGTATTGCGCGGCGAACCACTGCGCCTGCCGGTGCACGAGCCAGCCGCACTCGCCGGCACGCGGTTGCCGAAGGACCACGAGTTCGTGCTGCGGCTTGCTGTCGAGCAGCCGCTCGATCACCTTCATCGCGGCGATCAACTGTTCCTGGGAGAGTGTCGTGAGGCCGTTCAGCAGTACCGACACTTCTTCGATCGCCGCCTTGTCGAGCGGCGCGTAGGCGGCGTGGCCGTTGTCGGTGAGGGCAATCAGCGATTGGCGCGCGTCCGTGTCGGACGGGCGCCGCGTAATCAGGTTGCGTCGTTCGAAGCTGGTCAGAAGGCGGCTGAGGTAGCCGCTGTCGAGACCGAGATTGCGTCCGAGCACCGAGGCCGTCTGCGCGCGTCCGCGCGACAGTTCGTGCAGAACGCGCACCTCCGTCAGCGAGAAGACGCTCTTTGCCAGATGCTCATGTAGCGCGCCGATGTGCTGGGTATAGAAGCGGTTGAAATGGCGGACGGCCTGAGCGCGCCGCAGCGCCTCGGAATCTGTCAAATGCTGCTCCCCGGGGAATTTTATGGCTTCCTACCAGCACTATATTGGAACGTATCCCATTAAAAAAGCCGCGCGACGGCGAGATACATCCGACTGGTATCAGAAAGGTATTGATCCTCGCGAGCTCACCCTGGTAATGAGGACCAGTGCGGACCGCATGGATGCCCGCCGACAGACCGGATAGGGGTAAATCCCGATCCCCGAAATCAGCCCTCCAACGCCCGTAAAACCCTTCCTGAAGCTTACCTGGCAAGGCTTTTCGCGAGGTCATACCAGCATGAGACCAATCAATTGACTGGTATTATGTTGGTTATATAATGGGCTCTCATTTTCGTAGGCCGCATTCTTCGAGACGACCGCCGGAGCCCCATGGAAACTCGCTGGTCCGCACTGATGCCTGACGCTCGCAACGTCACGCCGCTCTATTTGCAGCTCGCGCGCAATCTGGCGACGGCGATCCACTGCGGCGTGTGGTCGGCGGGTGAAGCGCTGCCTTCGGAGCGCACGCTCTCGGATGCGATCGGCGTGTCGCGCATCACCGCGCGCAAGGCGATCGAACTGCTGGTCGAGCAGGGTCTGATCCGGCGGGCGCGAGGCGCGGGCAGCTTCATTACGCCGCGCGTGGAAGATCCGCTGTCGCGGCTTACCGGCTTCACGAAGAAGATGCAGCAACGCGGTTTCCGGCCGGATTCGGTATGGCTCGAGCGCGATATTCGCGCCGCCAACCGTGATGAACTGGTTCACCTCGGTCTCTCGCCCGGTGCGGCGGTGACGAGTCTGCGGCGTCTGCGGCGTGCGGACGGCATCGTGATGGCGGTCGAGCATTCGGCGCTGCCGGCGGCGATCGTGCCTGATCCGCAGGCCATCGGCGTCTCGCTTTACAGCTATCTCGAACAACGTGGCGCCGCCGTCGTGCGCGCCTTGCAGCACTTTCGCGCGGTCAATGCTACGAGTGAGATCGCCTCGTTGATGGATATCGAACCGCGCTCGGCGCTGCTGGTCATTACCCGTATCGGGTATAGCGCGGACCAGCGTGCGATCGAACTGACCGACACCTATTGCCGCGACGATTACTACGACTTTGTCGCTGAATTGCGCACCTGAGAAAGGCCGCGCAGCCCGTCGTCACGTGCGGCGTCATCGGACGCAATTCAGTCACACCTCGCATTACGCCTCACAGAGAGAATCATGCTGACCGGAAACATACTCACCACCGATGGGTGGATTCACGGCACGCTCGAATACGAAAACGGCCGCATCACGGCACTGACCGGCGAACGCGCCGATCCGTCGAAGAACGACGCGCCGTACATCCTGCCCGGCTTCATCGATCTGCACGTGCATGGGGGCGGTGGCTCCGACGTGATGGAAGGCGATGACGCCATCGAAACCATCACCCGCACGCATGCGCGTTACGGCACGACCAGTCTGCTTGCCACCACGATGACCGCACCGCGCGACGAATTGATGAGCGTCGTCGCGGGTCTGGGCAACAATGCGCGCATTCGCACCCCGGGTGGCTCGCGCGTGCTCGGCGTCCATCTGGAAGGTCCGTACATCAATCCCGGCAAGCTCGGCGCGCAGCCGGACGCCGCCGTGTCCGCGGTCATGGACGAAGTGCTGAAGTATCTGTCGATCGCGCCGATTCGCGTGGTCACACTGGCGCCGGAAATCGCCGGCCACATGGAGATCATCTCCGAGATGGCGGCGCGCGGCGTGCGCGTGCAGCTCGGTCATTCGCTCGGCACTTATGACGACGCCGTCGCCGCCCTCAAGCACGGCGCCTGTGGCTTCACGCATCTGTTCAACGCGATGTCGCCGCTGCATCACCGCAACCCCGGCCTTGTCGGCGCCGCGCTCGCGCATGCCGAATTCGCCGAAATCATTCCCGACTTGCTGCACGTCCATCCGGGCGCGATCCGCGCCGCGTTGCGCGCGATTCCACGTCTCTACGTCGTGACGGACAGCACCTCGGCGACCGGCATGCCCGACGGTGAATACCGTCTCGGCAGCCAGCATGTGACGAAGTGCCTCGGCGGCGTGCGTCTCGCCGACGGCACACTCGCCGGCAGCACCCTGACCATGGATCAGGCGCTGCGCAATCTCGTATCGATCGGCTTGCCGATCGCCGATGTTTCAAACCGTTTGTCGCGCTACGCCGCCGACTACCTCGGCATCGAAGACCGCGGCCGCATCGCGCGCGGTGCATGGGCCGATGTGGTCGTGTTCGATCGTGAACTGGCGTTGACCGCGACATACGTCGAAGGGGAATCAATTGTCGAATATGCTTAAAGAGGCGCTGGCGTCCGCTGAAACGGTCGCCGCGCAGCTCAAGGAGCCCTCGCGCGTCGAGATTTTGGCGGCGAAGCTCGCCCAGCAGCCGCGCCATGTCGCGCTGACGGTCGCGCGCGGCAGTTCGGACCATGCAGCGAGTTACTTCGCAAGCCTGACGATGAGCCGTCTCGGGGTGCCGGTCGCCTCGCTGCCGATGTCGGTCGCGACCTTGCAGCAAGCGCCGCTGCAGGTGCGCGATCAGCTCGCGCTGGCGTTCTCGCAATCGGGCAAGAGTCCCGATCTGGTCGGCACGATGGAAGCGCTGCGCAAGGCCGGCGCATTGACGGTGGCTGCTGTGAATGCGCCGGGCTCGCCGCTGGCGGACGCGTGCGAATTTCATCTGCCGCTCATGGCGGGTCCGGAACTGAGCGTCGCGGCGACCAAGAGCTACATCGCGATGCTGTCGATTTCCGCGCAACTGGTTGCGCACTGGCAGAAAGACGATGCGCTGCTCGGCGCGTTGAACACGCTGCCCGATGCGCTGCACGCCGCCGGCAAGCTGGACTGGTCGAAAGCGGTGGACGAATTGCGCGGCGTGGAACGCATGATCGTGATCGGCCGTGGTCTCGGCCTCGCGATCGCGCAGGAAGCCGCGCTGAAATTGAAGGAAACCTCCGGCATCCAGGCCGAAGCGTTTTCGAGTGCGGAAGTGCGGCACGGTCCGATGGAACTGATCGATCGCGACTACCCGTTGCTGGTTTTCGCACCGCGCGGTCCGGAGCAGGCCGGCTTGCTGCAACTCGCGCGCGACATGCAGGCGCGCGGCGCCCGCGTGCTGCTCGCCGCGCCGGACGACGTATCCGAAGCGAGCTTGCCGCTCGCCACTACCGCTCATGCGGCGCTCGATCCGATCGCCGCAATCCTGTCCTTTTACGTGATGGCCGCCGGCCTTGCCGCCGCACGCGGGCGCAATCCTGACGCGCCCCGCCATCTCAACAAAGTCACCGAAACTCACTGACGAGAAATCAGATGCGACGTGTCGAGGAGTCCCGCTTGATGAGCCATTCTGAAGGCCATATTGTTTTGCTCGCGCCGATGACCGGTCCGGTCGTGCCGCTGGCGAACGTGCCCGACCCTGTGTTTTCGGGCGGCATGTTCGGCGACGGTATCGGCGTCGATCCGATCGAGGGGCGACTCGTCGCGCCGTGCGACGGCATCATCACCCATCTCGCGCGCACCGGTCATGCGGTCACGCTTGCCACGGCCGACGGCGTGGAGATTCTGCTGCACATCGGTATCGATACCGTTGAGCTGAATGGCAAGGGCTTTGCGCCGATGGTCGCGCAAGGCGCACAGGTAAGCACTGGCGACATCCTGATCGAGTTCGATCAGGATCAGGTCGCGCTGAATGCGCCGAGTCTCGTTTCGGTGATCGCGATTGCCAATTCGGACGCATTCGAGATTGTCGAGCGTGTGCCGGGGGGCATGCTCAAGGCAGGCGAAACGCCATTGCTGGTGCTCCGCGCTCGCGATGGCGATGCGGCGCAGGCATCGCGGCAGGCGAGCGCCACCAATGTCACCGAAGAAGCCCGTCGGCACGTCACGCTGGTTCACGCCGGCGGTTTGCACGCGCGGCCGGCCGCGCGCGCTCGTGAAGCGGCGCGCGGTTTCGATGCGCGCGTCGAAGTGCGTTACGAAGGGCGCAAGGCGGCGATCGAGAGTGTGGTCGGTTTGCTCGGTCTGGGCGCTGGCGAGGGGGCGACGGTCGAATTGCTCGGTGTAGGCCCGCAAGCCCAAGCCGCGATCGAGGCTATCGCTCACGAATTGACGCGTGAAGCACACGGCGAAGTCGAAGAAAAGCCGGCGCGGCAAAGTTCGCCGGCGCCGCAAGCCGTTGCGCGTGCTGCGAGCGAAACGCTCGCGCCGAATACGCTCGCCGGTGTGTGTGCGTCGCCAGGCGTCGCGGTCGGCAAGCTGGTGCGCTGGGACGACGCGGACGTCGATCCGCCGGAAAAGGCGAACGGCACGTCGGCGGCTGAAAGCCGTTTGCTCGACAAAGCGATTGCCACCGTCGACGCCGATCTCGGCACCACCGTGCGCGATGCGTCGCAACGCGGTGCGGTGGGTGAGGCGGGCATTTTCGCGGTGCATCGCGTACTGCTCGAAGATCCTACGCTGGTCGACGCCGCGCGCGATCTGATCAGCCTCGGCAAGAGCGCTGGTTTCGCGTGGCGCGAAGCGATCCGCGCGCAGATCGCCATCCTGACGAATATCGAAGACGCGCTGCTCGCCGAACGTGCCGCCGATCTGCGCGACATCGAAAAACGCGTATTGCGTGCGCTCGGTTATACGAATGCGGCGGCGCGCACGTTGCCGGAAGAAGCGGTGCTGGCGGCTGAAGAGTTCACGCCGTCGGATCTGTCGTCGCTGGATCGCACGCGCGTCACCGCGCTGGTGATGGCGCGTGGCGGCGCCACTTCGCATGCGGCGATTCTCGCGCGGCAAGCGGGCATTCCTGCGCTGGTGGCAGTCGGCGATGCGCTGAGTACGATTCCCGAAGGTACGCAGGTTGTGGTGAACGCCACTACCGGCCGCCTCGAATTTGCGCCGACCGAACTCGATGTCGAACGCGCACGCCTTGAGCGTAGTCGACTCGCCGGTGTGCGCGAAGCGAATCGCCGTACGTCGCAACAGGCGGCCGCGACTTCCGATGGCCGCGCGATCGAGGTGGCCGCGAACATCGCCACGCTCGACGATGCGAAAACCGCCGTCGACAACGGCGCCGATTCCGTCGGCCTGTTGCGCACCGAACTGCTGTTCATCCACCGCGCTGCAGCGCCAACCACCGACGAACATCGTCAGAGCTACCAGGCCATCGTCGATGCACTGAAGGGCCGCACTGCGATCATTCGTACGCTGGACGTCGGCGCGGACAAGGAGGTGGATTACCTGACGCTGCCGCCCGAACCGAATCCGGCACTCGGCCTGCGTGGCATCCGCCTCGCACAGGTGCGCCCGGATCTGCTCGACGATCAATTGCGCGGCCTGCTCGCGGTGCAACCGCTCGGCGCCGTCCGCATCCTCCTGCCGATGGTGACCGACGTGGGCGAGCTGATTCGCATCCGCAAACGCATCGACGAATTCGCCCGCGAATCGGGCCGTACCGAACCGATCGAAGTCGGCGTGATGATCGAGGTGCCGTCGGCTGCCTTGCTCGCCGATCAACTGTCGCAACACGCGGATTTCCTGTCGATCGGCACCAACGATCTGACGCAATACACACTCGCCATGGACCGTTGCCAGGCCGATCTCGCGGCGCAAGCGGATGGCTTGCATCCGGCCGTGCTGCGTCTGATCGCGGCAACCGTGCAGGGCGCGAACAAGCACGGCAAATGGGTCGGCGTATGCGGCGCACTGGCGGGCGATCCGCTGGCCATGCCGCTGCTCGTCGGCCTCGGCGTGACCGAGCTCTCGGTGGATCCGGTGTCGGTGCCGGGCATCAAGGCGCGAGTGCGCAACCTCGATTATCAGCTGTGCCGCCAACGCGCCCAGGATGCCCTGGCGCTGGAGTCGGCGCAGGCGGTAAGAGCAGTGAGCCGCGAAACCTGGCCTTTGGACTGAACCCCACACAGTTCGCAACCAGCTTCGCTCAGTAACCCCGTAAAGCTAGAACTCAACGACGACTGTCGACCACGAGACAAGGATTGGAGGTATCAATGGATGGGAATCCGTTTCTGAAGATTCAGCGCCTGGGACGCGCGCTGATGCTGCCGATTGCAGTGCTGCCGGTTGCCGGCCTGCTGCTGCGACTGGGCCAGCCCGATGTGTTCAACATCAAGATGATCGCCGACGCCGGCGGTGCGATCTTCGACAATCTGCCGTTGCTGTTCGCCATCGGCGTGGCGGTCGGTTTCGCGAAAGACAACAACGGCGTGGCGGGTCTCGCGGGTGCGATCGGTTATCTGGTCGAAGTCGCGGTGATGAAGGACATCAACGACAAGCTCAACATGGGCGTGTTGTCCGGGATCGTGGCGGGTATCGTCGCGGGCTTGCTGTACAACAAGTACAAAGACATCAAGCTGCCCGACTACCTCGCATTCTTCGGAGGGAAACGCTTCGTGCCGATTGTCACCGGCGTGGCCTGTCTGTTGATCGGCATTCTGTTCGGCTATGTGTGGCAGCCGGTGCAAAGTGTGATCGATACGGCCGGGCATTGGCTGACCACCGCGGGTGCGCTCGGCGCATTCGTGTTCGGTGTGCTGAACCGTTTGCTGCTCGTCACGGGTCTGCATCACATCCTCAATTCGCTGACGTGGTTCGTGTTCGGCACCTTCACGCCGCCGGGCGGCGCCGCGGTGACCGGCGACCTGCATCGTTTCTTCGCGGGCGACCCGACCGCCGGCACGTTCATGACGGGTTTTTTCCCGGTCATGATGTTCGGCCTGCCGGCCGCGTGTCTCGCGATGTTCCATGAAGCGCCGAAGGAGCGCCGCGCCCTGGTGGGCGGCCTGCTGTTCTCGATGGCCCTCACGTCGTTCCTGACGGGCGTGACCGAGCCGATCGAATTCAGCTTCATGTTCCTCGCACCGGTGCTGTACGTGATCCACGCGTTGCTGACCGGTCTGTCGCTCGCGATCTGCTCGGCGCTGGGCATTCACCTCGGCTTCACGTTCTCCGCCGGCGCAATCGACTACGTGCTGAACTACGGCCTGTCGACCAAGGGCTGGTGGGCGATTCCGATCGGGCTCGTGTATTCGGTGGTGTATTACGGCTTGTTCCGCTTCTTCATCCGCAAGTTCAACATGGCGACGCCGGGCCGCGAACCCGCTGCCGAAGAGGAACAGATCGAGTCGTTCACGGAAGGCGGTTTCGTTTCGCCGGTTGCCGGTGCAGCCGTGCCGCGCGCACAGCGTTATATCGCCGCGCTGGGTGGTGCGTCGAACCTGTCGTTGGTGGATGCCTGCACGACGCGTCTGCGTCTGTCGGTGGTCGACGCGAACAAGGTCTCGGAAAGCGAACTGAAGACGATCGGCGCGCGTGGTGTGCTCAAGCGCGGCTCGACCAATGTGCAGGTGATTATCGGACCGGAAGCGGACATCATCGCCGATGAAATTCGCACGGTGATTGCGCAAGGCGGTGGCGATGCGGTGAAGCCGGTGGCTGCTGCTGCGCCCGTTGTTGCTGCAGCGCCTGTGGCGGCAGCAAGCGGTGCGGAAGGCGGTCCGCTCGACCCGGATCCGCTGCGTTGGCTTGCCGTGTTTGGCGGCGCCGGCAATGTCGTGTCGCTGGACGCTGTGGCGGCAACGCGTCTGCGTATCGTGGTTCGCGATCCGTCGGCGGTCGACCGTCAACGTCTGGCTACGCTCGATACGGCGTGGGTCTCGGCGGATACGTTCCACATCGTAGTTGGCGACGCGGCCCAGCGTTACGCTGCGCAAATGGCGACGCGTCTGTCGCCCGATGCGGGTGCCGGTGCGGCGCCGCAGCCTGCGTAATCTCATCGAGGCTTCGAGCTGAGCTGATTTTGGTCTTCTGCTCAGCTTGGGAGCTACGATAGGTAAAACGGGCGCAGACAGACGCTGCATCCTGTCGAACCCCGTACAAATAAAAAGCGGCACCTTGATTCAAGGTGCCGCTTTTGCGTTTACCGGCTGAACCTAACGACGCTCGGCCGGCAACGGATCCATCAACGTGCTTTCTGCTTATCTGCTGCCAACTGGCTGCGCGATTCCAGCCACATCACGTTGATAATGCCGAACGCCAACGCCACGCCAATGCCGAGAAGCCAACTGAAATACCACATCACAAACTCCTGTTATCCGTATTCCTGATCAATACATCGAATGGTGATTTTCTTTGAGCGCGGCGGCGGTTACCTTGCCTCGCATCACGCGATACACCCAGCTCGTGTAGATCAGGATGATCGGCAGGAAAATGATCACGGCGATCAGCATGATCTGCAACGTCAAACGGCTCGAGGTCGAATCCCACACGGTCAGGCTGCTGCGGCCGTCGAGTGAGGAAGGCATGATGAACGGGAACATCGAGAAACCCGCCGTCAGGATCACGCCGATGATCATCAGCGAGGTCGACAGAAAGGCGCTCTTTTCGAACCGCGAGCGCGCCAGCAGCAAGGCGAGTACGCCGCCGACCACACCCACCACCGGTGCGATCACCATCCACGGATAGTTTGCGTAGTTGGTGAGCCACAGGCCGGGTGCGCCGATCACGTTCTTCAGCAGCGGATTGGCAACGGTATCGAGCGGCGCGGCGTCGACGATCTGATAGCCGCCGATCATCGTGGCGATCAGCGCGCCGGCAAGCAGGAACAGCACCACGGCGGCGAGCGAAGCGATCCGCAGCGCGAGCGATGCACGCTCGGCGACGACGTCGTCCGCTTTCATCTTCACGAAGGCAGCACCGTGCGCGGCCAGCATCGACACGCTCACGAGCCCGCACAGCACGGCAAACGGGTTGAGCAGCGCGAAGAACCCACCGTGATAGGTGACGCGCAGATCGGTGTCGAACGAGAACGGCACGCCTTGCAGCAGGTTGCCGAACGCCACGCCGAACACCAGCGCCGGGACGAAGCCGCCGACAAACAACGCCCAGTCCCACGCACTGCGCCAGCGCGGATCTTCACGCTTGCTGCGGTAGTCGAAGCCGACTGGCCGGAAGAACAGCGAGAACAGCACCAGCAGCATCGCGAAGTAGAAGCCGGAGAACGACGCGGCGTACACCAGCGGCCACGCTGCGAACATCGCGCCACCCGCTGTGATGAGCCACACCTGGTTGCCTTCCCATGTCGCGCCGACCGTGTTCACGACGATGCGCCGCTCCGCGTCGGTCCTCGCGATGAACGGCAGCAGAATCGCCGCGCCCATGTCGAAGCCGTCGGTGAGCGCGAAGCCGATCAGCAGTACGCCGATCAGCACCCACCAGATCAGTTTGAGGCTTGCGTAATCCATGATGATCTTTCCCTTGGAACAGAGTGGCGGCGAATCATGCGGCCGTGTTGGTCGGCAGCGGCTGATTCAGCGGCTGTTCGTGGTGATAGCGCCCGGTATGCAGCGACGAAGGTCCGAGCCGTGCGTACTTGAACATCAGCATGATTTCGATGATGAACAGCACCGTGTAGAACACGACGAAGCCGGCAATGCTCAAATAGAGATCGCCCGGTGTCAGACTCGAAGCGGACAACGCGGTCGGCAGAATACCGGCGATGGTCCACGGTTGACGGCCCACCTCGGCGACGATCCAGCCGAATTCAGCAGCAAGCCACGGCAACGGAATTGCCCACACGGCCCAGCGCAGGAACCAGCGGCGCTTCTCGAGCAGCAAGGAGCGCTGTGCGCAGAACCAGAACGCCAGTACGAAGGTTGCGAGGAACAGGATGCCGAGGCCGACCATCAGGCGGAACGAGAAGAACACGGGCGCCACCGGTGGAATCGTCTTCTTGGCGGCCTGCACGATCTGATCCGGCGTGGCGTCGGTAACGTTCGGGGTGAACTGCTTGAGCAGTAGGCCGTAGCCGAGATCCCGCTTGTGTGCGTCGAAGGCGGCTTTGGCTTCGTCCGTGGTGTCGCCCAGCTTCAACTTTTGCAGCGCGGCGTAGGCGAGCATGCCGTTCTTGATGCGCACTTCGTTTTGCGCCATCAGGTCTTTCAGGCCGACCACCGGTTCGTCGATCGAGCGCGTGGCGATCAGGCCAAGCGCATACGGAATCCGGATTGCGTAGTCGGTGCGTTCTTCTTTCTGGTTCGGAATGCCGATGATCGTAAACGGTGCGGGCGCCGGCGCCGTTTCCCATTCGGATTCGATGGCGGCCAGCTTGACCTGCTGAACTTCGCCGGTGCGGTAACCGGATTCGTCGCCGAGCACGATCACGCACAACGTCGACGCCAGACCGAAGCCGGCGGCGATGGCGAACGAGCGCAAGGCGAACTCGGTGTCGCGGCGCTTCAGCAGATACCATGACGACACACCGAGCACGAACATCGAGGCGGTCACGTAACCGGCCGACACGGTGTGCACGAACTTCACCTGCGCGACCGGATTGAACAGCACCGAGAAGATGCTGTCGAGCTCCATGCGCATGGTCTGGTAGTTGAAGGTGGCGCCGACCGGATTGTTCATCCAGCCATTGGCCACCAGAATCCACAGCGCCGACAGGTTCGAGCCGAGCGCGACGAGGAACGTGACGCTCACGTGCTGCACTTTCGAGAGCCGGTTCCATCCGAAGAAGAACAGGCCGACGAAGGTCGACTCGAGAAAGAACGCCATTAACCCCTCGACGGCCAGCGGCACGCCGAAAATGTCGCCGACATAGTGCGAGTAGTACGACCAGTTGGTGCCGAACTGGAATTCCAGCGTGAGACCGGTGGTGACGCCCATCGCAAAGTTGATGCCGAACAGCTTGCCCCAGAACTGGGTCATGTCCTTGTAGATCTGCTTGCCGGTCATCACATAGACGGACTCCATGATGACCAGCAACCAGGACAGGCCGAGCGTGAGCGGCACGAACAGAAAGTGATAAAGCGCCGTGATGGCGAACTGGAGGCGCGACAGTTCTACGACTTCGCTAACGGGCATGTTGATCACCTTGTGACGGATGCGAGGCAGGCACGGACAGCAGCGCCTGCGCGACTTGTTCAGGCGGCAGCGACATATGCTCCGCCTGCGGATGATTGAAGAATGCGTATTTGAGCGCCATCAGCAGTGCGAACTTGATGGCGAGGACGATGGCGATATCCCGCGCCAGTGTCGGACCGCGCACCCATGCGCGGAACCGTTTGCGCAGGCTCGAGCGAGGGGTGTTATCGGGATTCAGGGCTATGGTCATGATCGGTCGAAGGCGACTTCACACCGGTAATTCCGGCTGGATCCAGGCCGCCTGAGCGATCTGGCAAGTGCATCCCGATTCTAGAAGCCAGGACCTTGCACGCGTGAGTTCGGCACTGCGACATTGGGTCGCGAACGCTGTCCTGTGCGAACAGTATTGCTAGGAGGTTTGTGATACGTCAAGAATCGCGTGTTGGGCGGGCAGGTTCCTGAGTGGGTGCGCATGCGTCTGCGATTGAGCGCGTGCGTCGTTAGAACGGACACAAAAAAGCCCTGCCTTCTTGCGAGGGCAGGGCTCTACGAATAAACAGCGCGTACCGGCCGAGCCGGCACAACTGAAGGTTTTAAGCCTTATGCATATTCGGCCAACGCGCCGCGCATTTTCTTCATGGCGCTCGCTTCGATCTGACGAATACGTTCAGCCGACACGCCGAATTCGTCGGCCAGTTCGTGCAGCGTCGAACCGCCCGAACCGTCGTCTTCCACCTTCAGCCAGCGTGCCTCGATGATGCGGCGGCTGCGGGCGTCCAGCGCGTCCAGCGCGCTCGCGATACCGTCGCTTTGCAGCTTGTCGCGCTGACGCGAAGCCAGCACGGCAGTCGGCTCGCTATGCGAGTCGGCGAGGTAGGCGATCGGCGCGTACGACTCTTCGCCGTCTTCGACCTGGCCTTCCAGCGCGATATCGCCGCCGGACAAGCGCGTTTCCATCTCGGCCACTTCTTCGCGCTTCACGTTCAACTCTTTGGCAAGACCTTCGATCTCGTCCGGCGTGAACGCGCCCAAGCCCTGCTTGTGGCTGCGCAGGTTGAAGAACAGCTTGCGCTGCGCTTTGGTGGTGGCAACCTTCACCATCCGCCAGTTGCGCAGAATGTATTCGTGGATCTCAGCCTTGATCCAGTGCATGGCGTAGGACACGAGCCGTACGTTCTGCTCCGGGTCGAAGCGCTTCACGGCCTTCATCAGGCCGATATTGCCTTCCTGGATCAGGTCGGCGTGCGGCAGTCCATAACCCAGGTAATTACGCGCGATCGAGACGACCAGCCGCAGATGCGACAGGACGAGACGGCGCGCGGACTCGAGGTTGTCCTGCTCGCGAAATTCAGTGGCGAACTGGCGTTCTTCCGCCGGCGTCAGCATCGGAATCCGATTTACGGCCTGGATGTAGGCGTCGATATTGCCCAGTTGACCGGGCAGCAGCGAGGAATGCGAGAGCGCCAGTGCACCTGCCGAAGCGGCCTTAGCCGACGACGGGCTCAGAGTACTCGGAAGGGTCATTGCATGGCTCACGTAGGAAACTCCTTTGGAATCAGACAAAAGCGTATTCAGTTAAACGACTCCAGCGTTGGATGTTAGCACTCTGATTTGCCGAGTGCTAATACTTAGAGGCTGTAGGGGCATCCAAGTTCCGCAAATTCCTATTGAAATTTAGGTTTTGATAGCCATGTGGGGCCGCCGGAATCGATCTTCAAGAGGCCGTATGTTTTTCCTGACAAAACACTTTCGCTCTCATAAATGACCGATTTTTTCTAAAATAGAAGTGACTAATTGCGAGAAGTTAGGTTTCTTCATACGATCCGTCGGATGTAAATTGTCTCTAAAATAAGCGGGACAGTGTCCGCTGATCAATGTCCGGCTAGATCGGGTGCTCGATGAAGAACAAAAAAAGCGCGTTGTGTGGTCTGGCTCTAAAAAGTGCTTCTGCGGCTATTCTGTTTAGCGCCTCGGGACTGGTCGCGGCTGACCAGTTCGGCGTGCAGATTGCCGGCGCCGTTGGAGATCACCACATCAAAAAACTCGATCTCGGCCTGGTTTGGGATCCGAATCTGACGTGGTGGCAGATCGGCGATTGGCATTTCTCGCTGATCGGCGAAGCGCACGTGGCCTGGTGGCATACCAACGAAGGGAATGTGCACGAAAATATCGGCGAAATCGGTGTGACGCCGATCATTCGCTTCATAGACGGGGCGGGTGCGATTCGCCCGTATATCGAAGCGGGCGCCGGAATCCGCCTTCTTTCGAGTCCGAGAATCTCTTCTGACCTCACACTCTCGACAGCGTTCCAGTTCGCCCCCATGGTGGGCACCGGCCTGCAATTCGGCAGCCGCCAGCAGTACGAGGCGGGCTATCGCTTCCAGCATATTTCGAACGGCGGTATCAAAGAGCCCAATCCTGGTATAAATTTCCACCAGCTATATTTGCAATATAACTTCTGACGACCGTGGCCACGTTCGGCTCACCGGTGCGAGGGGCTGAGCAATGGCGGCAAAGATAATCGAAGCGATTCGCGGGCTCGAGCGGGAGCGCTTTCGTGCGATGGTCGACGGCGACGGGCAGTTGCTCGATACCTTGCTCGCGGACAACGTGAGCTATGTCCACACGAACGGCAAGCGTGAAACGAAGCGGCAGTTCATCGACGGTATTACCGCGGGGCGCCGCCGCTATCGGCAGATCGAGGTGCAGTCGCAAGAAGTGTTGCCGGTGGGGCGTGAAACCTGCGTCGTCACCGGGCGTGCGCTGATCGAAATGGAAGCGAACAACGGAGCGCTGCTGTTTCCGATCGCGTATACGGCAATTCACACGCAGGAAGACGGGCAATGGCGTCTGATCGCCTGGCAGGCGACGCGTTGCGCAATCGAGTGAGCCTTGTGAGCTCACCGTATTTCGCCGGTTACGCCGTGTGAGCGCCCGGATGGCACGAACCGGCGGGTTGCGCCGCGCGTGCCGAATTGACCTTCCCGCGCTTCAGGTCGCTCAGGCAGCGGCGCGCTGCAGATCCTCGTTGCTCCCTACCGGCCGCCACGCCGCATCGCCCGCATACGGGTGCATACGGGTGCCGCGGATACACCGGACGTTACATGGGCGTTTTCGCGACATCCACGATCAATTCCACCTGCCGTTCGATCGCGCTCGGGACAGGCGCTTCGCCGCGCAATACAGCGCTGATCCACGCGGCCGTGGTGGCGGCGTCGCGAGCTTCGGGGAGGTCCACTTCAGGTGCGTCGGGCGACGAGCGTTCATGCGGCACGCGCGTTTCGCAGATACCGTCGTGCAGCCAGTCGATCTGCACCTGGCGCCGCGTGTCGGCCACCGCCTCGCCCTCGGTGCCGCGCGCGAGCAGGGCGCCGCCGTCTGCGGCGTCCGGATGCGTGTTGAACAGTTGGGTGAGGCTGTCACGATACGGCGGATGCGTGTAGTTCACGAGCCGCAATCCCGCGGGCGCGAACGGCTGCAGGATTTTCACCAGCGTATGCGTCGAATTGCGCACGCCCATCAGCCGGCGCAGCGAGAGAAGGCGCGCGAGCTTCGGCGCGAGCACGTCGATCGGCGCGAACGCAAGACGCCGCTCGGCGAGGCCGTCTTCGATATCGGCGTGCGATTGCGCGTGCGGAATCTGCAGATGCGTGAAGATTTCAGCGCTCGTCACGCGGCCGGGATCTTCGGTGACGCCATGCACCAGCACCGGCACACCCTCGCGTGCCAGCAGTAGCGCGAGCAGCGGCACCAGGTTGGGCTGCTTGCGCGCGCCGTTGTAGGTGGGTATCGACACGGGCCGGAACGCCGCGTGCGGCAGATGAATCGGTTCGAACGACGCATGCGCGCCGGCCAGCATGGCGGCGAGTTCGTCGGCGGTTTCGCCTTTCACGCGATACGCAAGCAGCACGGCGCCGAGTTCGAGATCGGCCACGCGGCCGTCGAGCATGGCGGTGTAGAGCGCGCGCGTATCTTCAGCGGTCAGGGCGCGGGCGCCGTTTGGGCCGCGGCCGATTTCCTTGATAAAGCGGGCGCAGGGGAAGGGATGGGCGGTGTCGGCAGAGTCGGTCATCGGGCGCAGTGGGACGGGGTGGCGTGCCGCCTTTGGGCGGTTGGCCACGATATTCAAAGGACGCTATTCGGTGTGAGTATCGCATCTATGGCGATCCGGCGAGACGATGTGCCGGGACCGTCGGGCCGCGTGGGCTCATGCCGCTCGGCTGCAGCGCGCTTTGCTGCGCGTTACACTCAGCGTTTTATCGCTGCGCAGGCGCGGCACAATCCAAAAGACGGAGAACGGGATGAGTTACGTATTTGCACCCGCACCGGTAGTCGCGGTGCCGGTCGTAGGGTCGGGCGAGCAATTCGCGGTGCGTCGCATTTACTGTGTGGGCCGCAATTACGAGGCGCACGCGCGCGAGATGGGGCACGATCCCGACCGCGAACCGCCGTTCTTCTTCGCCAAGCCCGCCGATGCCGTGCTGTACGTCGCGCCTGGTGCGACCGGCGAATTTCCCTATCCGACGCAATCGAAGAACGTCCACTTCGAGATGGAATTGGTGGCCGCGATCGGCAAAGGCGGCAAGAACATTCCGGCTGAAAGCGCGCTCGACCACGTGTACGGCTATGCGCTCGGTCTCGACATGACGCGCCGCGATCTGCAGGCTGAAGCGAAGAAGCTGGGCCGTCCGTGGGATACCGCGAAGGGCTTCGATCACTCGGCGCCGCTCGGCCCGATCCATCCGGCGGCTACGGTCGGCCATGTGGGCAAGGGCGCGATCTGGTTGTCGGTGAACGGTGAGGAAAAGCAGAACTCGGACGTGTCGCAGCTGATCTGGTCGGTGGCCGAGACGATCGCCTATCTGTCGACGCTGTTCGAACTGAAAACGGGCGATCTGATTTTCACCGGCACGCCGGAAGGTGTCGGCGCGGTGGTGCAGGGCGACCTCATGAAAGGCGGTGTGGACGGGCTCGGCGAGCTCAGCGTACGCGTCGTCTGAGGCGTGGTTGGAGGAGACACATAATATGAAGCTTTACAGCTATTTCCGTAGCTCGGCGTCCTATCGCGTGCGCATCGCGCTGAACGTGAAAAATCTGCCGTACGACTACGTGCCGGTGCATCTCGTGCGCGACGGCGGCGAACAGCTGAAGCCCGAGTACCGCAAGGTGAACGTGGACGGTATCGTGCCCACGTTCGTCGACGGTAACGAGGTGATGCCGCAATCGCTCGCGATCATCGAGTATCTGGAGGAAACGCATCCCGAGCCGCCGCTCTTGCCCGGCACGCCGGCCGATCGCGCGTATGTGCGCTCGGTGGCGTTGCAGGTGGCCTGCGAGATTCATCCGATAAACAATCTGCGCGTGCTGAAATACCTGAAACACACGCTGCATGTCGACGACGATGCGAAAGACGCGTGGTACAGGCATTGGATCGAAGCGGGTTTTACGACGCTCGAAGCACATCTGGCGGGCGATCCGCGTACCGGCAAACTGTGCTTCGGCGACACTCCCACGCTGGCCGACGCCTGTCTGATTCCGCAGGTGTTCAACGCACAGCGCTTCAAGGTCGACACGGCGAAGTTTCCGACAATCCAGCGCATTTACGATCACGCGATGCAACTCGACGCGTTCGTTCGTGCGGCGCCGGGTGTTCAGCCCGATGCTGAATGATGTTGTGATCTGAATGAAAAAAGGGCGCTCTTTCGAGCGCCCTTTTTGCTTGTGCCTCGACGACCGTCGCTGTGTTCAACCGCCCAGCAACGCGTCCGAAAACTCTTCCGAGCTGAACGGCTGCAGGTCCTCGACCTTTTCGCCGACGCCGATGAAGTACACCGGGATCGGACGCTGACGCGCGATCGCCGCAAGAATGCCGCCCTTCGCGGTGCCGTCGAGCTTGGTGACAATCAGACCGGTGAGGCCGAGCGCGTCGTCGAAAGCTTTCACTTGCGTGAGCGCGTTCTGGCCGGTGTTCGCGTCGATCACCAGCAGCACCTCATGCGGCGCGCCATCTTGCGCCTTGCCGATCACGCGCTTCACCTTGCGCAGCTCTTCCATGAGATGCAACTGGGTCGGCAGGCGCCCGGCCGTGTCCGCCATCATGACGTCGATCTTGCGCGCACGCGCGGCGCCCACTGCGTCGAAAATCACGGCTGCCGGGTCGCCGCTTTCCTGCGACACCACCGTCACGTTGTTGCGCTGGCCCCAGATGGCGAGTTGCTCGCGTGCGGCGGCGCGGAAGGTGTCGCCCGCAGCCAGCAGCACCGATTGATCGAAGCTTTGCAGATGCTTGGCGAGCTTGCCGATGCTGGTGGTCTTGCCGGCACCGTTGACGCCCGCGATCATCATGACCAGCGGTTGCGCGCGACCGAGCATCAGCGATTTTTCCAGCGGCTTGAGCAGGTCGATCAGCAGCGCGCGCAGCGCCGCTTTCACTTGCTGAGGATCGGTGAGGCGCTCGGTGCGCACTTTTTCGCGCAGCGATTCGAGCAGAAATTCGGTGGCTTCGACGCCCGCATCCGACATCAGCAGCGCCGTTTCGAGCTCTTCGTACAGATCCTCGTCGATCTTCGTGCCGACGAAAATGCCGGTCAGGCTCGAGCTCGTTTTCGACAGACCGGTCTTCAGGCGGGTGAGCCACGAGCGTTTCGCGCTCGCGTCCAACACGGGCGGCGGCACGATTTCGACGGTTTCGGGCGCTTCGGTTTCGGGCTCATTGGCGGACGCCGCTGCAGCCGGCTGCGTATCGGTGCGAACCGGAGCTGCCGGCCGCGACGCCGACGGCGCGACGTGCGCTGCTGGCGCCTCTACAGCGGGTTCGGGCGCCAGGGTTTCCGGCGCGGTCTGCGATTCTTCTGGCGCGTTATCGGACTCTTTCGAACCCTTGAATCGTTTGAAAAAGCTGAACATGATCTGGCGTGGTGAGAGCGCGCGCCGATGCGCGCAGCCGGGACAGGCCCGTGGGAGCGGCAGGCAGCGTTGCGATGCGGGATGCAAGGCGCTGGAAGCCGCACATTTTATCAGGCGCGCCGCCGCCCGTCGTATCGGCCGAACGGCCAGGCTGGACGCCGTGCGCCCCTGTGGTAACGTTGGCGCTCCAACCCGCACGCATCGGCGTCGCGGGCGCCTCCATAACGTAATCGAAACTGCATGCCCCGTTCTGCTCCTTCACGCGCCCATGGCGCTTCGTCCAAAGGCGGCAAGCCGCACGCCATCCGTATCATCGGCGGCGACTGGAAGCGCACGCCGCTGCCGGTGCTCGACCTCGACGGCCTGCGCCCCACGCCTGACCGCGTGCGCGAAACGCTGTTCAACTGGCTCGGCCAACGTCTGGACGGTCAGCGCTGCCTCGATCTGTTCGCCGGCAGTGGCGCGCTCGGCTTCGAAGCCGCCTCGCGCGGCGCGGCGCGGGTGTTGATGGTCGAGCGCAACGCGCGGGCCGTCGGCCAGTTGCGCGCGAACCAGGCGCGCCTGGTGGCGCGGACGATCGAAATCGCGGAAGCCGACGGCTTGCGCCTCGCGGCGAGTCTCGCTCCCGGATCGTTCGACGTGGTTTTTCTCGATCCGCCGTTCGACGGCGATCTGCTCGGCAAGGCGCTCGCTCTGGCCGTGCCGCTGCTGAGCCCGGAAGGTTTTCTGTACGTGGAAGCAGGCGAAGCGCTCGAACCGGACGGGAACGAGACGCTCGCCGGTTGGGAAATCGTGCGGCAAGGCAAAGCGGGCGCTGTCCACTTTCATTTGCTGCAGCGCGAAAATAAGGAATAATGCGCGTTCCAAAACAAGCTGCGGACGGTTACCGTCACGCGTGCGGTCGGTGCCAAATGCGTCGCGTGGACGCTTTGACGTGCCCATTTGTCTGAAGAGAGGAGAAGTCTCATGGTAGTCGCCGTGTACCCGGGCACGTTCGACCCGCTGACGCGCGGTCACGAAGACCTCGTTCGGCGCGCGTCGAGCATTTTCGACACGCTGGTGGTGGGCGTTGCCGACAGCCGCAACAAGAAGCCGTTCTTCACGCTGAAAGAGCGTCTGGACATCGCTCATGAAGTGCTCGGGCACTACCCGAACGTTCAGGTGATGAGCTTCAAAGGGCTATTGAAAGACTTTGTCCGCAGCAATAACGCCCGGGTGATCGTGCGTGGCCTGCGTGCCGTTTCGGACTTCGAATATGAGTTCCAGATGGCCGGTATGAACCGCTACCTGCTGCCGGACGTCGAAACCATGTTCATGACGCCGTCCGATCAATATCAGTTCATCTCCGGCACCATCGTGCGTGAAATCGCGCAACTGGGCGGCGACGTCAGCAAATTCGTGTTTCCTTCTGTCGAGAAATGGCTGAAGGAGAAAGTCGCTGCGCTGGATCCGGACGACGGTGTCTCGGCGGGGCAACCGTAACCGGCGTAAACTGTCGCATTAACGGATCAAAGCTGGCTTCGGCCGGCGCGAAGTGAGAGAAGTATGGCCTTGATGATTACCGACGAGTGCATCAATTGCGACGTGTGCGAGCCCGAGTGCCCGAACGACGCGATTTCGATGGGCCTGGAAATCTACGTGATCGACCCGAAGAAATGCACCGAGTGTGTCGGTCATTTCGACGAACCTCAGTGTATTCAGGTCTGCCCGGTCGAGTGCATTCCCCGCGACCCTGAGCATCTGGAGACCGCGGAAGGTTTGATGGCGAAGTATCACGCGCTGCAGGCTGCGAAGGGCGCGTGAGCGTTGAATGTTGAGTGTTGAATGATGGAAAACGGCGAGGCGTCTGCCTCGCCGTTTTCTTTTGCGGCAACGCGTTGTGTCAGTGGCGTGCGAGCTTGTTCCGCCCACCCGCTATCCCGTCGCTATCTCATCGTTATCCGACGTAAGCGCTGAAGATATCGCGCAGTGTATCCAGCAGAATGTCGCATTCGGCGTCGGTGCCGACCGAGATTCGCAGATGCTGGTCGATTCGCGCTGCCTTGAAGTGACGCACGAAGATTTCCTTTTCCCTTAGCCGTGCGACGAGCGTCGCTGCGTCGTAGCCTTCGTGGCGCGCGAACAGCAGATTCGCCGCCGATGGCACCACCTCGAAGCCCAGTGCCGTCAAACCTGCCGCCAGCCGCTCACGGCTCGCAATCACTTTGGCGCAGCTGTCGCGGAACCAGGCATCGTCCTCGTATGCAGCGACGGCCGCGACTTGCGCCAACCGGTCGAGCGGGTACGAGTTGAAGCTGTCCTTCACGCGGTTCAGCGCATCGATCAACTCCGGATTGCCGAACGCAAAGCCGACGCGCATGCCCGCCAGCGATCGTGACTTCGATACCGTTTGAATGACCAGCAGGTTGGGATAGCGGTCGATCAACGTGATAGCCGATTCGGCGCCGAAATCGACATAGGCTTCATCGATTACCACGACCGATTCGGTGTTTCTTGCCACCAGACGCTCGATATCGGCGAGCGGCAGCGGTCGTCCGGTCGGCGCGTTCGGGTTTGGGAACAGTACGCCGCCGTTAGGCGCGGTGTAGTCGTCGACATGGATGGCGAAGCTCTCGTCGAGCGCGATGGTCCGATAGTCGACCTCGAAGAGCCGCGCGTAGGTCGGGTAGAAGCTGTACGTGATATCCGGGAACAGCAGCGGTTTATCGTGTTTCAGCAAGGCCTGAAACGTGAGCGCGAGCACCTCGTCCGAGCCGTTGCCGGCGAACACCTGCTCCGGGCGAATGCCGTGGTACGCGGCAACCGTTTCGCGCAGCTTGCGTGCCGTCGGGTCGGGATAGCGTCTCAGAGACTCGCCCGCGCCACCCAGTTCCTGCCGGATCGCCTCAAGCACGCGCGGCGACGGGGGATACGGATTCTCGTTGGTGTTCAGCTTCACCGGATGCGCGGCCACGGGCTGTTCGCCCGGCACGTATGGCGTCAGACGGTGAACGATGTCACTCCAGTAGCGGCTCAAGCGATTCTCCTGTCGATGGCGAAACGGCGAAACGGCGAAACGGCGAAACGGCGAAACGGCGAAACGGCGAAACGGCGAAACGGCGAAACGGCGAAACGGCGAAAAAACGGATGCGTGGATGCGGGGGCGTTCAGGGGTTGCGATGCAGTTGCATCATCGCCCGCTCGAGCTCGCCTTTGATGATCTGCGGCATCACGGCCAGCGCACGTTCGATCGACGCATCGATCACATCCTGTTCTTCCCGCCGCGGCGGCTTCAGCACGTAATTGGCGACGTCCGGCTTGGCGCCGGCGCGCGCGCTTTCGGGAATCAGGTCACGCGGATGGCCGATGCCGATTCGCAGCCGCCAATACTGTTGCGACGACAGATGCGCGGTGATGTCCTTCAGCCCGTTGTGGCCGCCGCTGCCACCGCCCAGCTTCAGCTTGACGCTGCCGGGCGGCATATCGAGTTCGTCGTGTGCGACCAGAATTTCGTCCGGGAGAATCTTGAAGAACTGCGCGACCGCCACGACCGATTGTCCCGAGCGGTTCATGTACGTCTGCGGTTCGAGCAGATGCACTTCTTCACCGTGAAGCCGCGCCTTCGCGTAGAAACCGTGGAAGCGTCGTTCATCGCGCAGCGTCGTACCTGCTTCACGCGCCAATTGATCGATTAGCCAGAAGCCGGCGTTGTGGCGCGTCGCGGTATATTCGGCGCCCGGATTGCCGAGCCCGACGATCAGCTTGATCATGATTGCGTAGGTCCATCTGGCCCGGGAGCCGAACGCAGCCGAGCCGAAAAAAACCGAAAAAAAACCCGCCGGGGCGAACCTCGGCGGGTCACATCGACCGTTTCATTGAAACGGATCGAGAGGATTGCTCGCTCAGTGCAGCTTAAGCAGCCGGCGTTTCGCCTTCGCTTGCAGCAGCAGCGGCGTCGCCTTCAGCGATTGCGCCAGCCGGGATCGTTGCAGCTGCGACGACCGGGTTTTCTGCTTCAACGTGAGCAACCAGTGCAACGCCTGCCGGCAGGACGATGTCCTTGGCGTGCAGCGAGTGACCAGCTTCGATCTTCGCCAGGTCAACTTCGAGGAATTCCGGCAGTGCCGACGGCAGGCACTCGATTTCGATTTCGTTGAGGACGTGCGAGATCACCGCGCTCGACAGCTTAACTGCCGGGTTGGTTTCCTGGTTCATGAAGTGCAGCGGCACCTTGGTGTGCAGCTTCTTCTTCGCGTCGACACGTTGGAAGTCCACGTGCAGCACGAGCTGACGGAACGGGTGGTATTGCACGTCGCGCAGCAGAACCTGTTGCGACTTGCCGCCCACTTCCAGTTCGAGGATCGACGAGTGGAAAACTTCTTTCTTCAGCGCGTGCCAGAGTGCGTTGTGGTCCAGTTCGACCAATTGCGTTTCAGCACCAGCGCCATATACGATACCCGGGGTCTTGCCCGAGATACGCAGGCGGCGGCTCGCACCCGTACCTTGCAAAGAACGCTCGAAAGCGACTACTTTCATGTTGAATCTCCAATGCACTGCCCGCGACCAGGCAGTAAAAACGGGGCCTCCAAGCCATTGTGGCTGAGGCCCCAGAGCGATGGCACGAACCTTCGTTCGTTCATGCCAATTGTGCAAAAGCGCAGCGTGCGGTGTTGCATTGCACGTTGCGCCTTCGCAAATACTTAACTTTCAGCGAACAGCGACATCACCGAATCGCCGCGGCGAATCCGCGAGAACGTTTCGGCAAGCAGACCGGCGCTCGTCAACGAACGGATCTTGGCGCACGAGCGGGCTTCTTCGCCGAGCGGGATCGTATCGGTAACAACGAGTTCGTCGAGTGCCGAAGCTGCGATACGCTCGCCTGCACCGCCCGACAGAACCGGGTGGGTGGCGTAAGCGAACACCTGCTTCGCACCGCGTTCCTTCAAAACCTGTGCTGCCTTGCAGAGCGTGCCTGCAGTGTCGACCATGTCGTCCATGATCACGCAGGTGCGGCCTTCAACTTCACCGATAATGTTCATCACTTCGGCAACGTTCGCCTTCGGGCGGCGTTTGTCGATGATCGCGAGATCGCAATTCAGTTGCTTGGCCAATGCACGGGCACGCACCACGCCGCCGACGTCCGGCGAAACGACCAGCAGGTTCTCGTAGTTCTGCTTGCGCAGATCGCCGAGCAGCACGGGCGTAGCGTAGATATTGTCGACCGGGATGTCGAAGAAGCCTTGAATCTGGTCAGCGTGCAGATCCATCGTAATGATCCGCTCGACGCCGGCGATTTCCAGCATATTCGCCACGATCTTCGCCGAGATGGCGACGCGCGCCGAACGCGGGCGTCGATCTTGACGGGCATAACCGAAGTAGGGGATGGCTGCGGTGATCCGGCCTGCGGATGCGCGCTTGAGCGCATCGACCATGATCATCAGTTCCATCAGATTGTCATTCGCCGGCGCGCAGGTGGACTGCAGGACGAAGACATCCTTGCCACGCACGTTTTCCTGAATCTCGACCTGGATTTCACCGTCCGAGAAACGGCTAACCATTGCTTTGCCGAGGGGAATACCGAGGATTTTGACGACTTCCTGTGCAAGCGCGGGATTTGCGTTGCCAGTAAAAACCATCAGGCCGTCATGGCTGCTCATCGTGCACCTACTTCAGGCTGGGGGCGAGGGAAATGCGAGAATTTTTGGCAGGGGAGGAAGGAGTCGAACCTTCGAATGCCGGAATCAAAATCCGGTGCCTTAACCAACTTGGCGACTCCCCTACACTAACTTTGAGCTTCACCGAACGAGGGAACGTTCGACGATGCAAAACTTATGACGCGAAAGTAAAGAGTGGATGCTGATCGAGACTTGCAGTTACTGCGCTATTCCATTCGCCGGGCAGTTTGGCTTGCGCCGCTTCTGCTTCAGCTTTGCTACGGAACGCTGCAAATACACTTGCACCTGATCCAGACATCCGCGCTGGTGCAATGTCTTCAAACCATCGCAACACTTGCGCTACTTCCGCGTATTTTCCCACGACAACCTGCTGCATGTCATTCCGGCCGAAACTTTCTGGCCATTCAGTGTTGCAGCTAAGTTCTGCAGGAAAGTCCGTAATTATGAGGGGTTTCGAATCTCTTGTCAACGTTTTTTCGGAGAAAATCGCTGCAGTTGGAACGTGAACCCTCGGCGTCACTACCAGGAAATGACGCGGCGGCAATTGTACAACGTCTAAAGCTTCTCCAACACCCTGGGCGAATGCATTTTTCCCAAAAACAAAAAATGGCACGTCCGCGCCGAGTTTCAGCGCCAGCGCCTGCAACTCCAGGCGCGGCAAATCGAGCTTCCAGAGGCGGTTTAGCGCGAGCAGCGTGGTGGCCGCGTCGGAGCTGCCGCCGCCGAGACCCGCACCCATTGGCAGGCGTTTGTCGATTTCGATATCGACGCCTTCGGGCGAGCCCGTGTGTGCCTTCAGGAGCGTTGCGGCGCGCACGGTGAGGTCGTGTTCCGGCGGCACGTCGGCGATTTCGGTGCTGCGCGTAATGAGGCCGTCGTCGCGCCGCCTGAAGTGCAGGATGTCGCCCCAGTCGAGCAACTGGAAGACGGTTTGCAGCGTGTGATAGCCATCTGGCCGGCGGCCGGTGATGTGCAGGAAGAGGTTCAGTTTCGCTGGCGCGAGGCAATCGCGCAGCGAATCGGTCGTTTCAATCATGAGTCAGGGCTACATGCGCCATAGCGGCGTTGAAGAAGCGGCAAGGGTTGTGCGAACAGGCGCGGCTACTGAACTACTGATCCAGCACGAGCTTGATGTCGAGCGGCGGTTCGGAGCGGCTCAGATTCAGGCGCTTCACTCCGGTGGCCGGCGCGTCCGCATACGCCAGGTAATCGATCGTCCAGCCGTCCTGCGTGATCTGCTTCAGACGCGACGGCTGTTCCGGATCCTTCTCGGTTCTCGCGCGCGAAGTCGGCGCCGGCGAAGGCTGCAGCCAGTAGCGCAATCCTTCGACCGGCAGCGCAAAGCCGAGCGCGTTCTGCATCAGCGTGGAGACGTTGTCGGCGGTGAGCGGTTGGCGATTCGGCAGTTCGAGCGTGGCTGAAGCCGGCGACGAAGTCACGATGGCGAGCGTCTGCCCAAGCGGATTGCGCAATTGCAGGGTGACCGTGTCGCCCGTTTCCTGCCAGGTGAAATTGCCGTAAGCGTTGCGCTGCTGGCCGTTCTGATCGTTGTACTGGATCGCGAAACGGCCTTGATAAGCACGCGAGGTCTGGGCTGTGACGGATGTTGCCGCATTCGACGTGGACGGCCCTTGCGGTTTCACCGATGCACAACCTGCCAACGCAACAACCGCTGCCGCTACGAATCCGAGCGCCGCGCCACGCGGCGCCCGGGGATAGGAGATCAAGCGGGAAAGACGCATCAAAGATCGTTTACCTGAAGACGTTGCAGCGTTTTGACCAGGGTGTCGTTGTCCGGTTCGAGCTTGCGCGCGTCGCGGAAGGCGGCGCGAGCCTGATCCTGCGCTCCGGTTTTCCACAACACTTCGCCGAGGTGCGCGCCGATTTCGGCGTTCGGCTGGAGGTCGTACGCTTTGCGCAGCAGCTTGATGGCATCCGACGTATCGCCCATCCGGTACTTGACCCAGCCCACGCTGTCCATGATGAAGGCGTCGTTCGGCGCCAGCGACGAGGCCTTTTCGACCAGCTTGTCCGCTTCCGGCAGGCGCTGATTGCGATCGGCCAGCGAATAGCCGAGCGCGTTGTAAGCCTGCGGATTGTCCGGCTGCGTCTGGATCAGCTTGCGCAGTTGCGCTTCCATGACATCGTAATGGCCGGTTTTTTCGGCGGCCATCGCGTAGTCGTAGGTCAGATCGGGATCGTCCGGGAAGTTTGCAGTGGCTTGTTGCAGGCGTGTTTCCGCTTCCGGATAGCGCTTCGCGTCGAACAGAATGGCCGCGTCGGTGCGTGCGATCAGCGCCTGGTCGCGCGGATCGGGCGCCTGCAAGCCGGCCAGCAGCTTGCGCGCGTCTTCAGTCTTACCCTGCTTGGCAAGCAATTGCGCCCGCGTGATCTGCGCCGGCACGAATTGCTGGCTCGACGGCGAAACCTTGTTCAGCCAGTCGCCGGCTGCTGCTTCATTCTTCTGTTCGAGCGACAGTTGCGCAAGATAGATATACGCCTGACCCGGATCGGCGCCAGGCGTTTTTTCAGCCTGCTGCGCGTACTGGGTGAGATAAGTTTGCGCGTCGTTGAAATTCTTCTGCTGGATCTTGATCAGCGCGAGTGCCATCAGCGGCGTGAGGTCGGCCGCGTTGTTCTTGTGCATGACCTCGAACTGCTTCTGCGCGTCGTCCAGACGGTCGCTCGCGAGGTACATTTGCGCCAGCGCGAGACGCGCGTCATGCGACTTCGGATTCTGCTGCACGTACTTTTCGAGCGACGCGATGCCTTCCTTACGCTCCTCTGGGCCCATCTGCGACAGCATCAGCGCGGCCGGCAAATAGTCCGGCTTGAGCGTGAGCGCCTGTTCGAGCGACTTGCGCGCGCCCGGCGCGTCGTCGGAGACAAGCTGCTGGCGTGCAATCGCCAGTTGCGCTTCCGGACGGTTCAGGTCGTTCTTCAGCAGGTCCTGCAGCACGTGCAGGCCGCCGATCCGGTTCGGACCGCGCGAGAGCAGCAGTTGCAGCGCCAGAATCGCACTGCCGCGATTGTCGGCCGGCACTTTCGCGAGTTCACCGGCGAGGATCGGCCCGGCGTCATCCGGTTTGCCGGACAGCACGAGCAGCGACGCGTCGAGTTGCGCGGCGCGTTCCGAATTCGGCGCATACTGCTGCCACAATTGCGCGGCGGCCAGCGCGTCCGACGGGCTTTGCGCAGCCAGCGCGATTTCCGTGGCGCGTTGCGCCATGCGCGGATCGTGCGTGTCGCGCGCGAGCGCGAGGTAGGTCTGGTAGGCGGGCGCCGGCTGGTCGCGTTGCAACGCGACTTCAGCGGCGAGCACCTGGAATACGATCTGGCTGGACAGCGGCACGCCTGGCAGAGACTTCTGGTCTTCTGCCGTTGCCGGGCCGAGCGGGTCCGGCAGGGTGACGGACGTGTCATCCGAGTCTGGCGATGGATCCTGCGCGTGCGCGGGCACCGCAGCCAGTGCCCAGACAGCAAGTGCGGCGGCACCGAGCATGCGTCGAGCGGGTACGGCGTGCGGCACGCGGGATGCGCTAGCCGGGCGCTTCGAAAACAGCTTCACGAAGGACAAGTTCATGGAAATCCGTTCAATGTTTCGGACGATTGTAACGCGCTCGCTACAATAAGCGCACAACCACTCACGCAAGTTGCAGACCAGTTAGACATGCCAGAGTTGCCAGAAGTTGAGGTTACCCGAAGGGGGATCGAACCGTATGTGTCCGGGCGCAAGGTTGAACGCGTCGACGTGCGTACGCCCGCGCTGCGTTGGCCGATTCCGGCGGACCTTGCGAAAACCTTGCGTGGCAGCGTGGTTCGCAAGGTCGAGCGGCGCGGCAAGTATCTGCTGTTCGAAGTCGATGCCGGCTGGTTCATTGTGCATCTGGGCATGACCGGCACGCTGCGTGTGCTGCGCCATCTTCCGCATCCGCCTTCCGCGGCGAAACACGATCACGTCGACTGGATTTTCGATGAATTCATTTTGCGCTATCGCGATCCGCGGCGCTTTGGCGCCGTGCTATGGCACCCGCGTGAAACTGGCGACGTGCTCGAGCATCCGCTGCTCGCGGGCCTCGGTGTCGAGCCGTTTTCGCCGGCCTTCTCCGGCGCGTTGATGCACCGGCTCACGCGCGGGCGCAAGGTGTCTGTGAAGCAGGCGTTGCTGGCGGGGGAGATCGTGGTCGGCGTGGGTAATATCTACGCGTCCGAAAGTCTTTTTCGCGCCGGTATCCGGCCCACCACCGCGGCGGGCCGCATTTCGCTCGTGCGCTACGATTTGCTGGCGGACGCTGTGCGCGTCACGCTTGCTGCCGCGATCGAGAAGGGCGGCAGCACGCTGCGCGATTTCGTCGGCAGCGATGGAGAAAGCGGTTACTTCCAGCTCGACTATTTCGTCTATGATCGCGCGGGGCTGCCATGCCGCGTGTGTGGAACGCCGATCAAACAGATCGTGCAGGGGCAGCGTTCTACATATTTCTGTCCCACCTGCCAGCGCTAAATTTCGATGCCTTCCCGTATAAGCCCGTCCGCTTCGTCCGCCTCGTCCATTACGCCCGCTTTTCCCGTCATGGCCGATTTTTCCGCGCGGCTGATTGCCTGGCAGCGCCAGCACGGCCGTCATGACCTGCCCTGGCAGAACACGCGTGATCCGTATCGCATCTGGCTGTCGGAAATCATGCTGCAGCAGACGCAGGTATCGACGGTGATTCCGTACTACGCCAGGTTTCTTGCGCGGTGTCCGGATGTTGCCTCGCTCGCGGCCGCGCCGGCAGACGATGTGATGGCGTTGTGGGCCGGCCTCGGCTATTACTCGCGCGCGCGCAATCTGCATCGTTGCGCGCAGGTGGTCGTCGAGCAGCATGGCGGCGCGTTTCCCGAGTCGGCCGACGAGCTCGCTGAATTGCCGGGCATCGGCCGCTCGACGGCGGCGGCGATCGCCTCGTTTGCATTCGGCGCGCGCGCCACGATTCTCGATGGCAACGTGAAGCGCGTGTTGGCGCGCGTATTCGGCGTCGAAGGTTTTCCGGGCGAAAAGAAAGTCGAGAATGCGATGTGGACGCTGGCGGAATCGCTGCTGCCGTCCAACGTATCGGACGAGAGTGTCAGCGCGTACACGCAAGGCCTGATGGACCTCGGTGCGACGTTGTGTGTGCGCGGCAAGCCGGACTGCCTGCGCTGCCCGTTCGCCACCGATTGCGTGGCGAACGTCACCGGACGTCAGCGTGAACTGCCCACCGCACGGCCGAAGAAAGCGGTGCCGACGCGCCGCACGTGGATGCTGGTGCTGCGCGACGGTAACGCCGTGATGCTGGAAAAGCGTCCGCCGTCAGGCATCTGGGGCGGTTTGTGGAGCCTGCCAGAAGCTGCCGGCGAAGCCGCGCTCGCCGAGCGTGCGCGCGCCTTCGGTAGCGACGGAGCGGTTTCGCCGCTCGCGCCGCTTACGCACGTCTTCACGCATTTCAAGCTGGATATCGAGCCGCGGCTCGCTGAACTGGATCGCGGCGCGGGTGCATTGGCTGCGTTAGGCGACGCGGACACCGCATGGGTTGCGCTAAGCGATCTCGATTCGTTCGGTGTGCCCGCGCCGGTGCGCAAACTGCTGGATAGTCTGCACGGCTCGCTCCTTTAGCCAACTCAGAGCCGAAAGCACGTCGAATCAAAGCAGTTGATGCTGCTGCATATAGTGATGAACCACGTCGATTCGCGCGCCGGCATCCTGCAATTCCATCAGTTTTTGCCTTGCACGAAGGGCGATCGGCAATACTTCCGCGAGCCGGTTCGACACCCATGACGGATCTTCCAGCCTGAACGGCTCCGCGAACGGCAAGCTGTCCGGGTCGCGTTCGCGGATCGTTGCGATGATCCGTTCGAGCACTTCCGCGCATGCGCCGAATTTGGCCAGTTGCTCATTGCCTTCCAGCGGCATGTCGTCTTCGAGCGGTTCCGCCATGCCGACCAGCAAGCCGCTCGCCTCCACGCGGTGCGACAGCAGGCGAAACCGCCGTGTGCCGCGCGCCCGGATCAGCAGCATGCCGAAGGCTTCGACGTCGCACTCTTCGATTTCGGCGAGACAGCCGATTGCTTCGGGCACCGAAGGCTCTTCTTCGCGCGCTACTTCCGCGCCGCTTTTCAGCAGACACACGCCGAACGGCGTTTTTTCACGCAGACAGTCGCGCGCCATATCGAGGTAGCGCGCTTCGAAGATTTTCAGCGGCAGCAGTCCGTCGGGAAACAGCACCGTATGCAGCGGAAACAGCGGCACATCGGCAAGCACAGTAGAAGAAGGCATGGCGCAACGCTTCGAGTTGAGGCCGCGCGATGCGGCCAGTTAAGCCACTAACTTCGATGATTCGCCGATGGTAACCGGCGCATCGCGGTGCCGCACAATGACATTGGCCGAGGTTGCGAGACGCGCGGCAAGCGTCTCCGCAATGAACACCGAGCGGTGCTGGCCGCCCGTGCAACCGATCGCGACCGTCAGATAACTGCGGTTGTCGTCGCGAAAATGCGGCAGCCATTTGACGAGAAACTTTTCGATGTCGCCGATCATTTCATGCACAACCGGCAATGCGTCGAGAAAATCCATGACCGGTTTGTCGAGGCCCGTGAGCGGCCGCAATTCATGATCGTAGTACGGGTTCGGCAGCGTGCGTACGTCGAAAACAAAATCGGCGTCGAGCGGTACGCCGCGTTTAAAACCGAAGGACTCGAACATCAGCACGAGCCCCGCATCTTTCTGTTCGATAAACCGTTTGACCCATGCACGCAGCACATTCGCGCGCAGATTGCTGGTGTCGATCTGGTGGCCGAATTCGGCGAGGCCGGCCACGAGTTCGCGTTCGCGTTCGATCGCTTCGGCAAGCGAGGTCAACAAGCCGACGTCGGCGTCATGCGCGGTGGAACCGGACAACGGATGGCGGCGGCGTGTTTCGGAGAAGCGTTGAATCAGCGACTGCGTACTTGCGTTCAAAAAGAGCACGCGCACGTCATGGGCGCGTGACAGGTCGCGGATCATGGCGGGCATTTCGTCGAGCGAAGCGCTCGAGCGCGCGTCGATCGCGACCGCGAGGCGTTCTTGGCCGTCGTCGGCGAGATAATTGGCCAGTTGCGGCAAAAAACGCGGCGGCAGATTGTCGACGCAGTAATAGCCTGCGTCTTCAAGCGCGTTCAGGGCAACTGACTTGCCGGAGCCGGAAATACCGGTGATCAGGATTATGCGCATGGAGTCGTGAAATCCGTACAGTTCATCATAGCATCTGGTCCCCATGCGTGTACCACCGCAGCCTGCCGTTAGCTGCGGCGTGACATGGCGCGGGGTGTCGCGGACTCAGATCAATTTGCCGGGAAACTGGCTATCCGGGTCCTGCATTGCCAGACGCTGGCGGTCCATGAAATCGCGCAGTGTATCGATGCCGCGCAGCTGCAGGATCGTGTTGCGAACAGCCGCTTCGACCAGAACTGCGAGGTTGCGGCCGGCCGCAACCTGAATCGTAACTTTGCTGATCGGCAAGCCGAGCACATCGACAGTCTGGCTTTCCAGCGGCAAGCGCTGGAATTCACCGTCGGGGCGGCGTACCAGTTGCACGATTAGTTTCAGTTTCATTTTGCGGCGTACCGCGGTTTCACCGAAGATCGTCTTGATGTCGAGCAGGCCGAGACCGCGCACTTCGAGCAGATTTTGCAGCAGCGGCGGGCAACGTCCTTCGACGAAATCCGGGCCCAGGCGCACGAAATCCACGGCGTCGTCAGCAACGAGGCCGTGGCCGCGGCTGATCAGCTCCAGCCCGAGTTCGCTCTTGCCGAGACCGGAATCGCCGGTGAGCAGCACGCCCATGCCGAGAATGTCGAGAAATACGCCGTGCAGCGTGGCGCGCGGCGCGAGAATGCGCGACATGTAGAGGCGCAGGCTGTCGATCACCGCGGCGGCGGACATGGGCGTGGTGAACAACGGGGTGGACGAGCGCGTACAGCGCAGCACCAGTTCCGGCGGAGCGGCGACGCCGCCCGCCACCACCAGAAACGGTGGCTCCAACGCGATCAGCTCGGCCATGTGGCGCGAGCGGTCTTCGTCGGTTTGGCGCTTGTAGTAGTCGATTTCGGCGTCGCCGAGCACCTGAATCCGGTTCGGGTGGATCAGGTTCAAGTGGCCAACAAGGTCGGCGCTCGACGTGGCATTGGCGACCGATTCCGAAGAAAAGCCGCGCTCCCAGCCTTCATGCCCCGTCAGCCAGCTCAACTTCAGCATGGCGGCGTTGTCGTCGAAAATGCTCTGGGCGTTGATGCTGGACGTATCCATGAGTCGGTGACTCCCGTGTGGACCGCTTGCCTGGGAAAGGATGCGGCCTCGTTAACGCGGACCGCGCACCTCGCCTGGCTGTACCCGCCTGCAGGCGGGGAGCCGGGTGAATAGGCGACGTGCGGATAACCGCCGATGCATCAAGGTTGCCACTGAGTGAGCAGACGATGCAACGATTCGCGGTCTTCTTCCGTGTGCAGGCGCTCGCGGGCTTCGCGATCGGACAGCAACTGGGCGATTTCCGAAAGAATTTCGAGGTGCTGCTGGGTGGCCTGCTCGGGCACGAGCAGAAAGATCAGCAGCGAGACCGGCTGACCGTCGGGCGATTCGAAGGGGATGGGTTCGGCAAGACGGACAAATGCGGCGAGCGGCTGCTTCAAGCCTTTGATCCGGCCATGCGGAATCGCGACGCCTTCGCCTAGTCCGGTCGATCCGAGGCGCTCACGCGCGAACAGATTGTCAGTGACCGTGCTACGGGCGATGCCGTTCTGGTTCTCGAAGATCAGGCCCGCTTGCTCGAATACGCGCTTCTTGCTGGTGACCGATAGTCCGACGACGACGTTCTCGAGGGGAAGAAATTTGGCTAAACGATTCATGTTGACAGGCGAAAACGTGGCCTGGATTCTCCTCGCTGGGGCGTTTGATTGGGATTCCATTCGTTTGATGCTCGCGGCGACGTGCGTTGGAGTCCGAAAGCGCAGGACTCCGGCCGACCGATTTCCGTTTGAGCTAACTTGACCCCGATGGTAACCGGAACATTATAGAACAGGGTAGCCGCCGATGGTGCGGCGCGCCATCGATGCAATATGGGTTTATTTGAATCATGATCCATGCGGCGCCGGCGTGCGGGAAGGGAGCCGGGAAACGAAAAACCGCCCGGTTTCGGGCGGTTTGGCTGGCTAAGGAAAACAGAAGAAAAATAAGGAGAAACCTTCCAATTTCCCTTATTGCGGCGGCACGTCCAGTTGCGGCGCCGGCTGGTACTTGATCGCGTCGTGCGCATGGCCTTGCAGGCGATCCTTGTGGCGTATCACTTGCCGGTCGAGCTTGTCGATCATCAGATCGATCGCAGCGTAGAGATCGCTGTCACAGCTCTCGACAAAGATGTCTTTGCCCTTGAGATGCAGGTTGATTTCAACCTTTTGACGCTTTTCCTTTTCCTTGTGGTTGTCGACCGAGAGGACCACACTGCCGTCAATTACCTGATCAAAATGTCTTAGCACCCTATCCAGTTTGGTGATCACGTATTCGCGCAACGCAGGCGTTACTTCGAGGTGGTGTCCACTGATCTGCAGATTCATAGTGCTTCTCCAAGCTAAAGGCCACTTGGTCCGCACGATGACGAAGGTCCGGTCGATCTGTCGGCTTGCCTGAGTCGCCCCCCGGTGACTGACTTCTGGCAGGTCGCATCGGCCGGCCTGTCCGCCAACTGCGGAGCGGCCGGTAAATGCCCGTCGCGGGAGGCGGCGGGCTACAGAGACTTGCGCAGGTTAACTGCCGGAATCTTGAGCGCTTCGCGATACTTCGCAACGGTACGCCGTGCGACCACGAAGCCCTGTTCCGCCAGCAGTTCGGCTATGCGGCTGTCTGAAAGAGGAGATTTCGGGTTTTCCGCTCCTATCAGTTGCTTGATGAGCGCGCGAATGGCCGTGGAAGAGGCCGCGCCGCCTGTGTCAGTCGAAACGTGTGATCCGAAGAAGTACTTAAATTCAAGCGTCCCGAATGGGGTCAGCATGTATTTACCGGTTGTCACACGGGAGACAGTTGACTCGTGTAGGCCCAGCGTATCAGCAATTTCTCGCAAAACCAAGGGGCGCATGGCAATTTCGCCGTGCACAAAAAAGCTCTTTTGACGCTCGACAATAGCTTGCGCAACCCGGAGGATCGTCTCGAAGCGCTGCTGGATATTTTTGATCAGCCAGCGCGCTTCCTGCAGTTGCTGGCGCAACGATCCGCTGCCCGGATCGCCCCGGTTATTGCGCAGAATATTCGCGTACAGATGGTTAATGCGCAGCTTCGGCACCACTTCCGGGTTCAGCTCCGCCTGCCAGCCCTGTGCCGTTTTGCGCACCATGATGTCCGGCACGACGTAGTCCGCTTCCGCCTTGCCGTAAGCGGCGCCGGGAAACGGCTCGAGCGAGCGGATCAGGACGTGCGCATCGCGCAAATCGTCGTCGTTCGCTTTCAGATGCTTACGCAGGCGCGTGAAGTCGCGTGCCGCGAGCAATTCCAGATGATGGGCAACGATGTCGAGCGCCAGCGTGCGCGTAGGCGAGCGTTCGAGCCGCAGCAATTGCAGCTTGAGACATTCCGACGCGGAGCGCGCGCCGACCCCTGCCGGGTCGAAGCTATGCAGCAGCGCAAGCGCGGCATTCATTTCGTCGAGATCGACTTCGAGCTCTTCAGGCAGATCGGCCAGCACTTCCTCGAGCGTGGCGGCGAGATAGCCGTCGTCGTCGAGCGATTCGATCAGGAAGGTGATCAGCGCTCGGTCGCGCTGACTCGCCTGGGTGACGCGAAGTTGCGCCATCAGGTGATCGCGCAGCGAGGTGCTCGATTCGTGGATTTGCAGCGGCGGCAGATCGTCGTCGTCCGAGGCATTGCCGGAGCGGCCGTAGTCGCCGAGATCCCATTGCGACGCGTCGCCGTTGCTGTCGTTCGAGAGGCCGTTGTATTCGTCGACACCCTGAGGCTCGCCGTTCTCGGCGCGCTCGCTGCTGCTGGTGGACGAAGACGACGTGTTGCCGCCCATCTGGTCGGGCGGCGGGGAGGAGTTGGGCGACTGGGCGATCAGCGAACCGTCGGCCGCCACGCGCAGGGGACTCGCGATCCAGTCGTCCTCGTTCTCGAGGAGCGGATTCTGCGAGATCGCCATTGCGACTTCCTGCTGCAGTTCGAGCGTGGACAGCTGAAGCAGCCGGATGGACTGCTGCAGTTGTGGGGTCAGCGCAAGATGCTGCGATAGGCGGAGTTGGAGGCTGGCTTTCATGGCAAGTTGAGATTCATTGTAGAGAGTTTGCCACGACCGCGATACATTGCGACACCCGCAATTACGCGTGCGCCCGTTTTCCGGCGGCGTTGGGCGCAAGACGGCCCGGGTCAAAAATGCTGATGTGCGGATGCCGCAAAGGGGCCGGCGGGTGCGCGCTCGCGCCGCCGGTAATCCCTTGTGCGCTTACATGCGGAAGTGCTCGCCCAGATAGACGCGCCGCACGCTTTCGTTCTCGATGATGTCGCTCGGCGCACCGGCGGCCAGCACGCTGCCGTCGCTGATGATGTACGCGTGATCACAGATGCCGAGGGTTTCGCGCACGTTGTGGTCGGTGATTAGCACGCCGATATTGCGCTGCTTCAGAAATTTGACGATCTTCTGGATTTCCAGCACCGCGATCGGATCGACGCCCGCGAACGGTTCGTCGAGCAGAATGAAGCTCGGATTGGTGGCCAGCGCACGTGCAATCTCAACCCGCCGGCGCTCGCCGCCGGACAGCGACAGCGCCGGATTTTCACGCAGGTGAGCGATCTGCAGTTCGTCGAGCAAGGCCTCGGTGCGGCTCGTGATGGTGTCTTTGCTGAGCCGCTTGCCGTTGTCTTCGACCTGCAATTCCAGCACTGCGCGAATATTTTCCTCGACGCTGAGCTTGCGGAACACGGAAGCTTCCTGCGGCAGATACGACAAGCCCAGCGACGCGCGCTTGTGAATCGGCAGCAAGCTGATCGACTTGCCGTCCAGATCGATTTCACCCGCATCGAGCGGCACGAGGCCGACGATCATATAGAACGACGTGGTCTTGCCGGCGCCGTTGGGGCCGAGCAGGCCGACCACTTCGCCGCTTTTCACGTCGAGCGAGACGTCTTTGACGACCGTGCGCGAGCCGTAGCGCTTCTTCAGGTTGCGGACCACCAGTGAACTGCTGGTGCCGGCTGGTTTGCGATTGGGAAGGGACGCGGAGGAACTCACTGGTTCGGTGCTCCCTGGATCGAGGTGGACGGCACGAGCGTGGCCGACGCGCCGTTCAGCGGCGCGGCGCCGCCGTTGCGCGGCGCCAGCATGGCGCGCACGCGGCCGGTCGGGTTGCCCGGGCCGGCGACATCTTTGCCTGCCTTCGCGGTGTAGAAGTCGTTCTGGCCGTCATACGTGATGACGCTGCCATGCACCTGATCCATGACCGTCGAAAGGCCTTGCAGGCGTTTTACGGTGGCGTTGGTGGTGAGCGTGGTCAGATCCTGCTTGCCGTCGTAGTCGATGCGGATTGCCGTGCCTTCGATGTATTCGTCGAGGCCTTCGCGCTTCTGGCGGAAATACGACAGATTGCCGCCGCTCGACGTGCCGGTGGCGTACTGGTAGCCCTGCGGGTCTTGCGTCACTTCGACCCGGTCGGCCCTGATCACGATCGTGCCTTTGGTGGCGACCACGTGGCCGGTGAAGATATTGACCTGCTTCAGGTCGTCGTAAGTCATGTTGTCCGCTTCGACGTTCAGCGGCTTGTCCTTGTCGGCGCGGTCGGCGTGCGCAAGCGGCGCGAAGCCGGCGAGCGGCAGCGCGACGATTAGCGCAGCGAGTCCGGCGCGGCACGCGGACAGGGTACGCGAGCGGCCGGTATCAAAACGGGGGAACGATTCGTTCATGCAGTCACGCCTGGAATGGATTACCCGGGTTGCTTGGGCGAGCTGGCGGAGCCTTCGGACGCGGCAATCGCGCCCTTCACATTGCCGAACAGCTGCATTACCCGGGTGACGTTGTTGTAGTTCATGCCGCTGGCAGTCATCACAGACATGCCGCGCTGAAGTTTAACCGGCTTTTCAGTCTCGATCACATCGTCGTTGACCAGCACCCTAAAATGCTGCGAATCCGCTTGCATCGGCGGATCGCCGTTGCCGGCGGCCCGCAGGATGCGCGCATTGTCGTACAGATCGACGATCGAGGCGTCTCCGTTCACCTTGCCGGTGTCGCCGGTGGCGGTGACGATCGGCTTGCCGGGCTGGAACGCGCGCATGGCCGGCTTGACCAGATCGCTCAGTTCGTCGTCTTCATAGTGGATCAGACTGGTGGCGGTCAGACGGTATTGGGTGGAGCCCGACTGATCGAGTTCGGACACCGAGAAGTTGTCCGCGAAGTAGTCGGGCGTGTGCTCCTTGGGGCGCACCACACTTTCGTTCTGGCGCGGCAGCGTGGCTTGCAGCAGCCACCACGTAATACCGGCGAGCGCCGCCATCGCGACGAGCGGAATCAGCGAGGTCCAGCGAAACTGATTCATCCGACAAGGCCCCGCTGTTCGCCGCTACAGGCTGCCGCGAGCAGCGCTTCATATTTGTGCTGCGCGCGCAGCAGGGTGTCGCAGACTTCACGCGCCGCACCATGGCCGCCGCGCGCCTCGCTGACCCAGTGGGCGCGCGCGATCACTTCCGGATGCGAATTGGCCGGCGCCGCCGCGAAGCCGACCTTCAGCATCACGCCGAGATCGACCCAGTCGTCGCCCATATAGCCGCATTCCTCGGCCGTCCTGCCGGTTTGCTTCAACAAGTCCGCGAACGCCTGGGGTTTGTCCTGCACGCCTTGATAGACGTGGGCGATGTTCATTTCCTTGACCCGCGCCGCGACGATGCCCGACTTGCGCCCGGTGATGATCGCCGTTTCGATGCCGGCCTGGCGCAGCAACTTCATGCCGTGGCCGTCCATCGAGTTGAACGCCTTCATCGTGTCGCCTTCCGCCGTGAACAGCAGGCCGCCGTCGGTCAGCACGCCGTCGACGTCGAAAATCATCAGCTTGACGCGGCTGGCGCGTTCAGTGGCGGTAAGGGGGGCGACAGCCATCAGATCACCTTCTTCGAGAACAGGTCGTGCATGTTGAGTGCGCCGATCAGCTTGCCTGCTTCGTCGACGACCAGCATCTGATTGATGCGGTGGCGCTCCATCAGTTCCACAGCTTCGACAGCAAGATGATCCGGACCGATGGTACGCGGGCCTGCGGTCATGACCGAGGCAATCGACAATTCGCGGAAATCGCCGTCGCGTTCGAGCACGCGGCGCAAGTCGCCGTCGGTGAAAATGCCGGCCACGTGATCGTTGTGATCGACGATCGCCGTCATGCCCATGCGCTTGGCGGTCAACTGGAACAGCGCGTCGCGCACGGTCGCGTCGGGCGTGACCTTCGGCACCTGGTCGCCGGTGCGCATCACGTCGCGCACATAAGTGAGCAGGCGGCGGCCCAGCGCGCCACCCGGATGCGAGCGGGCGAAGTCGTCCCGGCCGAAACCGCGCGCGTCCAGCACCGCGACCGCGAGCGCATCGCCGAGCGCGAGCGCGGCGGTGGTGCTGGCGGTCGGCGCAAGATTCATCGGACAGGCTTCTTTCGACACGCCGGAATTCAGATGCACGTCGGCCAGTTGTGCGAGACTCGACGACGGACGCCCGGTCATCGCAATCAGCTTCGCGCCGATCCGCTTGATGAGCGGCAGGATCGCCACGAGTTCTTCCGTTTCACCGGAATTGGACAGGGCGAGGAACACGTCGTCTGCCGTGACCATGCCCAGGTCGCCATGACTGGCTTCCGCCGGGTGAACGAAGAACGCCGGTGTGCCGGTGCTGGCGAGCGTGGCCGCGAGCTTGCGGGCCACGTGGCCGGATTTGCCGATGCCGGAGACGACGACGCGCCCACGGCAGCCCAGGATGAAGTCGATCGCCCCGACGAAGCCATCGTCGAGTTGATCGCGAAGCGCGCGCACAGCGTCCGCTTCGATGTCGAGCACGTCACGAGCGAGCGCGAGTGCCCGGTCGCCATTGATTTTCGCTATCATTCGCGGAGTATAGCAAAGGCGCTTGTTCGCCGCGCCGGGCCTGCTGTGCCAAGCCGCTGTCTTTATTGCTGCCTTTACCGGCCCCTTAACCTTGTCGCACGGCCTTTTGCGTGCGCGGTTCCGCTGACGAACGAGGACGCTTTACCGATGCGTTTTTGCCGATGATTTCCCCGCTGGAAATGACGCTATTCCTGCTGCTGGCTTCAGTAGCAGGCGTGGTGCTCTTTCGCTTTCTGAATCTTCCGCCGATGCTGGGCTATCTGACGGTCGGCATCGTCGTCGGGCCGCACGCGTTCGGCTTGATTCCCGACTCGGCGGGCGCCCAGAACCTGGCCGAGTTCGGCGTCGTGTTCCTGATGTTTTCCATTGGGCTCGAGTTTTCGCTTTCCAAATTGCGCTCCATGCGCCGGCTCGTGTTCGGCCTCGGGCTGCTACAGGTGATCGGTACGATTGTCGTGGCGGTCACGCTCGGCTTCGTGCTGGAGCGCTGGGTGCACATCACATGGCAGGCCAGCGTGGCGCTGGGCGGCGCACTGGCCATGTCGTCGACGGCGATCGTCAGCAAGATGCTGGCCGAGCGGCTCGAGATCGAAACCGAGCACGGCCGCAACATCTTCGGCGTGCTGCTGTTCCAGGATCTGGCGGTGGTGCCGCTGTTGATCGTCATCGCCGCATTGGGCGGCGATTCGAAAGATCTCGTCAGCGCGCTCGGCGTGGCCGCGATCAAGATCGTCGTGGCGTTGGCCCTATTGTTAATAGTGGGTCAGCGCTTCATGACGCGCTGGTTCAACGTGGTGGCGCGGCGCCGCTCGCAGGAACTGTTCATTCTCAACCTGCTGCTGGTGACGCTCGGCGCGGCGTTCATCACGGATAAGTTCGGCCTGTCGCTCGCGCTCGGCGCCTTCATTGCCGGCATGTTGATCGCTGAAACGCCTTACCGGCATCAGGTGGAAGAGGACATCAAGCCGTTTCGCGACGTGCTGCTGGGGCTCTTTTTCGTCACGACCGGCATGCTGCTGAATCCGCGCGTGATCTGGGAGCACCCGTTTATCGTGCTCGGTTTCCTGGTCGGCCCGATTCTGTTGAAGGCGATCATGGTGACGGGGCTTTCGCGCCTGTTCGGTGCATCGCCGGGCGTCGCGATGCGCACCGGTATCGGCCTCGCGCAAGCCGGCGAGTTCGGCTTCGTGCTGCTGAACCTGATTCTCGACAAACATCTCGTCGACGCCACCCTGTTGCAGGCGATTCTCGCGGCCATGCTGCTGTCTATGCTCGCCGCGCCGTTCATGATCCAGAACGCGGATCGAATCGTGCTGCGGTTGTCGTCGACTGAATGGATGATGCAGTCCTTGCAGATGACGCGCATCGCGACGCAGAGCCTGAAGCAAAGCGGCCACGTGATCATTTGCGGTTATGGCCGGGCGGGGCAGAATCTGGCGCGCATGCTGGAGCATGAAGGCCTGTCTTATGTCGCGCTGGATCTGGACCCCGATCGTGTGCAGGCCGCGGCGGCGGCGGGTGAGTCGGTCGTGTTCGGCGATGCGGGGCGGCGCGAATCGCTGCTTGCCGCCGGTATCCATCGCGCCGCGGCGATCGCGATTACCTATGCGAATACGCCGTCGGCATTGCGCGTGCTACACAATATTCACGAGCTGGAACCCACGTTGCCGGTGATTGTTCGTACTGTCGACGACGCCGATCTGGAAAAGCTGCTGGCCGCCGGCGCGACCGAGGTGATTCCGGAAATCGTCGAGGGCAGTCTGATGCTGGCGTCGCACACGCTGGTGCTGATGGGCGTGCCGATGCGGCGCGTGGTGCGGCGGGTCGAGGAAATGCGTGACGAGCGCTACGCGCTGCTGCGCGGCTATTTTCACGGCGCGGACGACATGGAAGACGACGACGGCCACGAACAGGTACGGCTACAATCGGTGCCGGTCGACGAAAACTCGGACGCGGTGGGCCGAACGCTGGCGGATCTGGGCCTGTTCGATCTGGGCGTCGAGGTGACGGCGATTCGGCGCCACGGTATTCGCGGCGTCGAGCCGGACCCGTCCACCAAGCTGCGCGCGAGCGATATCGTGGTGTTGCGCGGTTTGCCCGAACAGTTGGCCGAGGCCGAAGAGCGGCTCTCGAAGCATCGTCGTGCGGGAGCCGCGGCGGCCTAGCAGCGGGTACGGCAGGCGTGGCGTTGCCTGGTGTGGTTTTTCGAGGCCGGTGTTGCCGGCTGCGCCTGAGCCGGCCGCACCTGGCCGGCCGCATCTGATTTAGCTTTTCATCGGACCTGTCGAGGTCCATCCGGAGACATCATGTCCAACGCGCTCGCGAGCGCGCCGCTCGATGCGGCCGACTACATCAAAAGCCACATTCGCACGGTGCCCGACTGGCCGCAGCCGGGCGTGCAGTTTCGCGATATCACTCCGCTTCTGCAGGAACCGAAGTCGCTACGCGTACTGATCGACCTGTTCGCCCAGCGCTATATCGACGCGAAGCTCGACTACGTCGCGGGGCTGGACGCGCGCGGTTTCATCATTGGGCCGATTCTGGCTTACGAGCTGAACCTCGGCTTCATACCGATCCGCAAGCAGGGCAAGCTGCCGTACAAGCGGGTCGCGCAATCCTACGAGCTCGAATACGGCACCGCGACCGTCGAGATCCACGAGGACGCCTGCAAGCCGGGGGATCGCGTCGTGATCATCGACGATCTGATCGCGACCGGCGGCACGATGATGGCCGGCAAGATTCTGCTCGAGCGGCTCGGCGCGGTGGTGATCGAAGGCGCGGCGATTATCGATCTGCCTGAACTCGGCGGCTCGGCCTTGCTGCGCGAAGCGGGCTTGCCGCTCTATACGGTGACCGAATTCGGCGGCCATTGAGCGCCTGAATGCCAACGTCTTCCCGCACACAACGAAGGTAAGAAAGATGCCCAACTTCCTGTTGTTTCTCGCGACTTCGATCGCCATCACGATGGCGCCCGGCCCAGACAATCTGCAAGTGCTCGCGCGCGGCATCTCGCAAGGCCGTGCGGCGGGTCTCGTCGCGGCGCTCGGCTTTGCGGCCGGCATCACGTTTCACACTACGTTGGCCGCGCTTGGTGTGGCTGCATTGCTGCGTTCGTCGCCGGTTGCGTTTGAAGCGATCAAGCTGGCCGGCGCCGCGTATCTGATCTGGATCGGCATCAAGGCGCTGCGCAGCCAGGGCCTCGCCACCGCGCACGAGCGCGCGCCGCAACCGTTGATGGCGGTGTTTCGCCAGAGCGTCCTCGGCAATCTGCTGAATCCGAAGGTGACGCTGTTCTTCGTCGTGTTCCTGCCGCAATTCGTGCAGCCGCACGGCACGCAAAGCGTGACGGTGCAGATGCTCGAACTCGGCGTGTTGTTCATGTTGCAGACCGTGGTGGTGTTTTCGCTGTTCGGCGTCTGCGCGGGGCTGATCGGCGGCTGGCTGAAGCGCCGGCCGCGTGTGGGCGTGTGGCTCGATCGGCTCGCGGGCGCGACGTTCATCGCGATTGGGATTCGCGTCGCCTTGCGTGATTGAGACGGTTGGCGCGGTTGACGTGATCGACATGGAGGACAACAACCGCGCGACTGAAGACCCGTTTGGAGTTTTAAATGACTTTGCCTTGCATCACCGCTGCGCGCCGCTTCGACGTTCACGCCCATCTGCCGTTCTGGATCGATGCCGAGCAGGTCGGCTGGATTCGCTCAGCCGATGTGCCGTTGCTCGCGCGCTGGCCCGATGTGTTTGAAATCGACAGTGGAGAACAAAGGCGCGTCACGCTCGCGCCTGTTTTCAACACCGTCGATCTGCGCAGCGCGGCGCTCGGTTCCGTGATCGGTGCGCTTGCCGCCGAGGGCCGTATCCCCGGCTGGCGCAACGAGACTTACGCGATCCGCAATGCGTTCGACGCGCCGCCGCTCGCGTATATCGAACGCGCGGCGTCGCGCTTCTTTGGCACGATGACCTACGCGGTGCATCTGAACGGCATCGTAGAATACGCGGATGGCGCCCCGCGGATGGCCGCCCCGCAGATGGCCGCCCCGCAGAAGGGCGCGCCGCAGTTGTGGATCGCGCGCCGCAGCGACACCAAGGCCACCGACCCGGGCATGCTCGACAATGTCGTGGCAGGCGGGATCGGCTGGGGCTTCGGCATCGAGGCGACGATCATCAAGGAGTGCTGGGAAGAAGCCGGCATTCCCGAGGAGATCGCCGCGCGCGCCACGGCCGGCCGCACCGCGCATGTGCTGCAATCGTTGCCGGAAGGCACGCAGGCCGAACAGATTTTTATCTACGACCTCGCGCTGCCGGCCGATTTCGCGCCGCGCAATCAGGATGGCGAAGTGGGTGAACACCGGCTCGCGCGCATCGACGAAGTCGCGCGCTGGATCGAAGAAGACGCGATGACCGTGGATGCGAGTCTCGCTACGCTGGATTGCCTGCTGCGCCGCCGCTGGATCGATGAAGACGCGTGCCCGGGCATCGAGGCGCTGTTCGCGCCGCCGGTGCTTGCATAAGCGCTAGCGCCGAGCGCAGGGCGCGGGTGCGGCGAACAAGTCAGGTCACGCTGTAGCGCACTGCATCGAATAAGACACACCGAACAAACCAAGCACTGAAGAAGGGAGTCACCCAGGTCATGTCGACCGATCACAGCTTTATCCTCAAACTGTCGTGCGCCGACCGGCCCGGCATCGTCCACGCGGTTTCGGGCTTTCTGTTCGAGCGTGGCAGCAATATTCTCGACTCCGCGCAATTCGGCGACAGCCGTACCGGCGAGTTCTTCATGCGCGTGCATTTCCAGCAGGTCGGCGGCGATCCGGGCCTGGACGCATTGCGTACCTCGTTCACCACGCTCGCCGAGCAGTTCGGCATGCGCTGGGAATTGCACGATGCGTCGGTGAAGCCGCGCGTCGTCATTATGGTGTCGAAGATCGGTCATTGCCTGAACGACTTGCTGTTCCGCTATCGCACCGGTCAATTGGGTATCGAGATTCCGGCGATCATCTCGAATCACAAAGAGTTCTATCAGCTCGCAGCCAGCTACGACATTCCGTTCCATCACTTCCCGCTGATGGGCGCCACGCCGGCCGCGAAGGCCGCGCAGGAAGCGCGTGTGCTCGAAGTCATCGAAGAGCATCAGGCCGATCTGGTCGTGCTTGCGCGCTATATGCAGATTCTGTCGCCGCAGTTGTGCGAATCTCTCGCCGGCCGTGCGATCAATATCCATCACTCGTTCCTGCCGAGCTTCAAGGGCGCGAAGCCTTATTACCAGGCGTTCGACCGCGGCGTGAAGCTGATCGGCGCAACCGCGCACTACGTGACGACGGATCTCGACGAAGGTCCGATCATCGAGCAGGAAGTGGAGCGTGTCGACCACAGCATGACGCCGGAGCAACTGACGGCGATCGGCCGCGACGTCGAATGCGTGACGCTCGCGCGCGCGGTGAAGTGGCACGTTGAGCATCGCGTTGTGTTGAACGGCAGCAAGACGGTGGTGTTTCGTTAAGCGTAGTTGATGCGCTTGCGGTGGGGGCGGTCGGACCATGGCCGCATGACCCCGCTGCAAGCCTGCGCCGGGTCTGTCCGGTGCGCGCTCGTCAGATCAGGAGCGCATGGCGGACCCGCCCGCATCCCGTGCGTTCTGTGCGAGCCGCGCGTTGTGCGCCGAACGGCGGCGCGCATTCAGTTTCTTCAGCCAGATCAGCAGTCCCGTTGCGCTCAGCACGGCGACCGCAATCCCCACCGCACTAATCAGAATCCGCCCGCCGAGACCGAGGATGCGTCCCGAGTGCAGCGGGAATTGCACCTGCATGAAGATGTCGCCCGCCGTGCCCTTGCCGGGAATCTGCGCGCCGAGCAGCTTGCCGGTGGCCGCGTCCCAATACATCCACGGATTGCCGAGGCCGATATCGCCGTGATCGTTGCCGGTTGCGTAGAAGCCGACGCCGTAGGCATGCAGGTATTCCGCGTAGTAAAGACCGCCCGGCGGCACCTTCAGCTTCTGCGCTTTACCGGCTTGCTCCGCTAGCTGCACGATGCGCTCGCGACTCAGTACCTGGTCGCCGGGCTGCGGCGCGCGCAGGATTTCGGGGTTGTAGACCGGATTGGGCGTGAGCGTCGAGAACAGCGACACGATGGGCCGAACAACCGGTGCGGCAAGATTCATCGACACCGACGTCAGCGCGACGATCACCAGCAAGCCCCAGATCCACACGCCGCCCGAGCGGTGCAGATCGAAGGTGAGCGCATAGCCGCCGCGCCCGAGGCGAAACGCAAACGACTTGCGCCATGCCTTGAAGCTCGGAAACGACAGCCATAACGCGATCACGCTATCGAACAGCCACACGATCCCGACAATGCCCATCAGCCACGTGCCGATATCGACACCGCCGGTGAACGGCAACTGCAGCGTGTAGTGCAGCTTGTAGATGAACGGAATCAGATTGAGCCGCGCGAGCGAAACGGCGCCCCATTCGCGCCGGCCTTGCACGTCGCCGGTGGCAGGATCCACGGCGATCTGATTGAAGTCGAGCGGGTAGGGCTGCTGCGTCGCGGGGTTGAGGCGCGGCAGCACCATCATCTGCAATGTGTGACCGGATTCAGCCGCGAGCGGCAGATACGTCACCTGCAGGCGCGGATCAGCCGCTTCGACGCGGCGTGCCAACTCGAGCCCCGACAGCGCCGGGCCGGCGGTGCGCGCTTTGAAGAACGACGGGTTCAGCGCCGCATCGAGCTCGTGATCCCACGCGATGATCGCGCCAGTCAGGCCGGCGACGAATAGAAACAGCGCAATGGCGACACCGAACCAGCGGTGCAGGCGAACAAGTTGCTGCCTCATCGGCGGGCAGGCGAAATACGGCAGGAATGCGGGCGGGATGTCACGGCAAAGACGTAGTGCAAATGGGAATTGTTCTCATCTTATGGAATCGCGCCGCAGGCTGCAAGTTTCTCGTAAGTGCGGCGCGATGCCGCGGAGGCAAGCCATCTGCGCGTGCTCAGCAGATCCCTATCTGGTATGGCTTTGAGCCGGCATAGATGCCGTAAGTGCGACAAAATGTCGCATATCAAAGCTTACAATTAGCATAAATTTTCGGCATCATCGCGTCCTATGTGAATGGGAATTATTCTCATTTGATGGGCCTTAGAAAAAATCAGGATTAGCGATGAGCGTAAAGAACGGGGTAAAGCAGCCGAAGAAACGGCTGTCGGTGCGGCCATTACGCATGGCGGCGTGTCTGGCATTTGCGGCAAGCCACGGAGCCTGGGCGCAACAGGCGTCCACGACACAGGCAGCACCGGACGCAAGCGAAAATGCGTTGCCGACGGTCAAGGTCACGGCGGCGCAAGACACGGAGCAACATCTGAAGGAAGACGTCAGCAGCGGGGCGCTCGGCGCACGCTCGCAACTCGATACGCCGTTCTCCACCACCGTGGTCACCAGTGAAGAATTGCAGGATCGTCAGCCGTCCAAACTCGGCGCCGTATTTGCCACGGACGCCTCCGTATCCGACAACGGCAACGCCTACAACGCATGGGCCACCTACGTCACGGTGCGCGGCATGCAGCTCGACTGGCAGTCGGGCTTCAAGATCGACGGCATGCCCTTCAACAGCTATGGCATTACGATGCCGTATGAGCAGCTCGAAAAAGTAGAACTGCTGAAGGGGTTGACCGGCTTTATGTACGGCTTCGGCGCGCCGGGCGGCGTGGTCAACTACGTGACGAAAAAGCCGCCGGTTTCGACCACGCCGGTGCGCAGTGTCGACATCGGCTATCAGACCGATGGCGTGTGGACCGAGCACGCGGATCTCGGCGGGCGCGTCGGCCCGGACGGCATGTTCGGCTACCGCCTGAATGCGACGCACGAAGAAGGCAAGACCTACAACGAAGGCAACGTGCGGCGCGATGCAGTGTCGCTGGCGCTCGACGCTCGCATCACCCGTGACCTCAAGGCAACCTTCGGCGCGCTGTATCAGGAGCGTCATTCGAGCGGCATCACTGGAGCAATCTCGACGGCGCAGTACACCGGCACCAGCCTTCCGCGCACTCTCAGCGGCGGCACGGGCGACCTCTCCGGTCCCGACCAGCATCTGAATACGAACGTTCAGCTTTACACCGCAGGCGTGCAATACAACCTCGGCCAGGACTGGACGCTCAACGCAAACTACAGCTATAGCAAAAGCTCGCGCGATCGCAACGAGAGCACGTACTACCTGCAAAACGGCGCCGGTGATTACACGGATAGCCGTTTCGCCGGTAAAGAGGGGCACCAGCTGAGCTTGTGGCAGGTGTCGGCGCAAGGCAAGGTCAAAACCGGACCGTTCGAGCATCAGCTCGTGTTCGGTGCGGCTTATCAACGGCAAACCAACGATTACGGCGCGAACAGTTTCTTCGGCCAGATCGGCACCGGCAACCTCTACCAGCCGAACACCAATACCTTCGACAGCGCGTCGAATTACACCACCTACCGCGACAGCGACATCACACAAAAGGCCCTGTTCGCGAGCGATACGATCCAACTGACGCAGCGCTGGTCGGTACTCGGCGGCGTGCGTTACACGAACTACGAGCAGCACGGCTACTCGACCACCGGCGCGACCACGTCGACGTACAGCCAGAACGGTGTCGTGACGCCGACCGTCGCGCTGATGTTCAAGCTGGCGCCGACCACTACGCTGTACACCAGTTACGTCGAATCGCTGGAAGCGGGCACCGTGGTGGGCGACACCTACGCGAACCGGGGCGAATTGCTCAAGCCATTGCGCAGCAAACAGTACGAAGTGGGGGTCAAGAGCGAGCATGCACGCTGGAGCGCGACGGCCGCGCTGTTCCGGATCGAACGCGGCTCGGCGTACGCGAACACTGCGAACGTCTTCACGCAGGACGGCGAGTCGATCTTTCAGGGTGTGGAACTTGGCGGCGACGTGCGTCTGGGCTCGAGCTGGAATGTCGGCGGCGATCTCATGTGGATCAACACCAAATATGAGAAGGGCGCGGCCAACAACGGCAATCGCGTGGCCGGCGCGCCGCAGCTCGTCGTGGCGGGTCACGCGGCGTACTCGGTGCCATATGTGCCGGGGCTGCGTATCGGCGCCGACGCGAAGTTCACGGGCAATACCAACGTACGCCCCACGGCCAATCTCAACGCGCCGGGCTACATGCTGGTCAACCTCGGTGCGAGTTACGCCACGCGCATAGGCGGTTACGACGTGACGTTCCGTGCGGCGATCGACAACCTGCTCAATCGCCGCTACTGGGAGTATCAGTATGCGGACTACGTGACGCCGGGCGATCCGCGCACGCTGTCGCTGAACGCGCGCATCGACTTCTGAGCATGAAAAAAGCGGCACCAGGTGCCGCTTCAGACTGCTGACCCATCCCACGTTTTTCGGAGCGTGGGATTTTGTTTTTCATTGTCCGCTACACCAGCCGCAAATAAATCAATTCCCGCTTGATGTACGCGTAGAAGATCGGCGCCGCGACCACGCCGGGGAGGCCGAACGCGGCTTCCATCACGAGCATCGCGATCAGCAATTCCCAGGCGCGCGCCTCGATCTGACCACCGACGATGCGCGCGTTCAGGAAGTACTCCAGCTTGTGAATCAGGATCAGGAATACCAGCGACATGACCGCCGCCGGAAAGCTCACCGAGAGCGCTACCGCGACGATGATCGTGTTCGAGATCAGATTGCCGATCACCGGCAGCAAGCCGACGATGAACGTCACCAGCACCAGCGTTTTGGAGAGCGGCAGCGTGTCGTGAAAGATCGGCAGGATCACCAGCAGGAAGATGCCGGTAAAAACCGCATTGATCGCGGAGATTTTGACCTGCGCGAATACGATGCGGCGGAAGGCATCGGCGAAACGTGTCACGCGCGTGACGAACGCCGTGGACAGCGGCAGCCGCTGCATATGCTTCTGCGCCCCGACCGCGATGATCGCGCCGATGATCATGCCGATCAGGACGTGCGTGAAACCGCGCGCCGCTGTCTTGCCGCTTTGCTGCAGCATGTTCGCGTGCGTCTGCATCAGTTCGGTCGCCTTCGTCTTCATCTGGTCGGTATCGACCGGCAGATAGTTGGCGACGAATTGCGGAATCCGGCCACGCGCCTGGTCGATCAACTGCATCGCCTGGTCGAGCAGTTTCTGCACGCTCGGCACGTCGCTCTCGAAATGTTCGATGATGCCGAGCGTCAGCCCCGTCAACGCGCCGACTATCACCGTCGAGAGGATCACCACCGCGAGCCAGCGCGCGCGCTGACTCGACATATGCCGTTCTATACGCGGCGCGATGGTGTGCACCAGTTGGAACACCAGCAACCCGGCGAGCAAAGCGCCGAGCAGCTTGAGTTCGATGACCGCCCACATTCCGATCAGCATCAGTACATAACTGCCGATTTCGACTGCCGACAGCTTCGGCAGGCTCATGTCGCTAGTCAGCCTGACCGGGCGTGGGCGTAGGTCCTGCACTTCCCCGTCGTCGCGCGCCTGATTCCGCTTGGCCATGGCTTATTCCGTCTCCAACCTGTGTTGTGCCGCGTTACTTTTTGCTGGCAGTGCGTTTCAGCAGAGGCGCCAGATACTTACCGGTAAAACTTGCCTTCGACCTGGCAACCTGCTCCGGCGTGCCTTGCGCAATGATCTGACCGCCGCCGGCTCCGCCTTCTGGGCCGAGATCGATCACCCAGTCGGCGGTCTTTATTACATCGAGATTATGCTCGATGATCACGACGGTATTACCCTGGTCTCGCAAACGATGAATGACTTCCAGCAGTAATGCGATGTCGTGAAAGTGCAGACCGGTGGTCGGCTCGTCCAGAATGTATAGAGTGCGACCGGTGTCGCGCTTGCTCAGTTCCAAAGATAGTTTGACGCGCTGCGCTTCGCCGCCCGACAGCGTAGTGGCCGACTGGCCCAGCCGGATATAGCCGAGACCCACGTCCAGCAAGGTTTTCAGCTTGCGCGCGACGACCGGCACCGGCTTGAAGAACTCGTAGGCGTTCTCCACCGTCATGTCGAGTACTTCGCTGATGTTCTTGCCTTTGTACTGGACGTCGAGCGTTTCGCGGTTGTAGCGCTTGCCGTGGCAGACGTCGCAGGGCACGTAGACGTCCGGCAAAAAGTGCATTTCCACCTTGAGCACGCCGTCGCCCTGGCAGGATTCGCAGCGGCCGCCCTTGACGTTGAACGAGAAGCGGCCGGCTTCATAGCCGCGTTCTTTCGACGCCGGCACGCCCGCGAACAGTTCGCGGATCGGCGTGAACAGGCCCGTGTACGTGGCGGGATTCGAGCGCGGCGTGCGGCCGATCGGCGACTGGTCGACGTTGATGACCTTGTCGAAGTGCTCCAGACCCTCGATCGATTCGTACGGCGCCGGCTCAGCGGACGAGCCATACAGGTGATGCGCGACCGCGTGGTACAGCGTGTCGTTGATCAGCGTGGACTTGCCCGAACCGGACACGCCGGTCACGCAGGTCAGCAGCCCGACCGGCAAATCGAGCGAGACGTGCTGCAGATTATTGCCGTACGCCTCGACGATGCGCAGACGACGCTCGTCCGGTTCCTTGCGCTCGTCCGGAAATTCGATGTTGCGGGCGCCGGACATGTACTGCCCGGTCATCGACGCCGCGTTCGCCTCCACCTGCTTGGGCGTGCCCTCGGCGATCACCATGCCGCCGTGTTCGCCCGCGCCGGGGCCCATGTCGACCACGTAGTCGGCCATGCGGATCATGTCTTCGTCGTGTTCGACGACGATCACCGAGTTGCCCAGGTCGCGCAGATGCTTGAGCGTGGCGATCAGCCGGTCGTTGTCGCGCTGATGCAGACCGATCGACGGCTCGTCCAGCACGTACATCACGCCGGTCAAACCGGAGCCGATCTGCGAGGCGAGGCGAATCCGCTGCGCTTCGCCGCCCGACAGCGTTTCCGCGCTGCGCTCCAGCGACAGGTAGTCGAGCCCGACGTTATTCAGGAACATCAGCCGCGCCACGATTTCCTTGACGACCTTGTCGGCGATCTCGCGCTTCGAGCCTTCGAGCCGCAGTGTCTGGAAATAGCCGAGCGCGTCACGCAAAGGCCAGCCGCTGATTTCGAAGATGCCGCGCGCGTCGCTGTTCGAGCCGATCCGCACGAAGCGTGCTTCCCGGCGCAGCCGCGTGCCGGCGCAAGCGGGGCAGGGCTGGTTGTTCTGATACTTGGCGAGTTCTTCGCGCACCGCGACCGAATCGGTCTCGCGGTAACGCCGCTCCAGATTCGGGATGATCCCTTCGAACACGTGCTCGCGCACGGAAGTGCGGCCGCGCTCGTTGATGTACGAGAACGGAATTTCCTGCTTGCCCGAACCGAACAGCAGAATCTTGCGGACTTTCTCCGGCAGGTCTTCGACGGCCGTGTCGATGTCGAATTCATAAAACGCCGCGAGACTTTGCAGCATCTGGAAGTAGAACTGGTTACGCCGGTCCCAGCCCTTCACCGCGCCCGCCGCCAGCGACAGCGACGGATGCGCGACCACCCGCTTCGGATCGAAGAAGGTGATCTGGCCGAGGCCGTCGCACTCCGGGCATGCGCCCATCGGGTTGTTGAACGAGAAGAGGCGCGGCTCGAGCTCCTGCAACGAATACGAGCAGATCGGGCAGGCGAACTTCGAGCTGAACAGATGCTCCTTGTCCGTATCCATTTCCAGCGCGATCGCGCGGCCGTCGGCGAGACGCAGTGCCGTTTCGAACGATTCGGCGAGGCGCTGCTTCATATCGCCGCGCACCTTCAGCCGGTCGACGACCACATCGATCGTGTGCTTGTCGTTTTTCTTGAGCTTCGGCAGCGAGTCGACGTCGTAGATTTTCGCGACGCCTTCGTTGGCCGTGCCGCCGCCCGAGCGCACCCGGAAACGGATGAAACCCTGCGCCTGCATCTCTTCGAATAGCTCGACGTGCTCGCCTTTGCGGTCCGCCACTACCGGCGCGAGGATCATCAGCCGGGTCTCTTCCGGCAACGCGAGAGCCGCGTCGACCATTTGCGAGACGCTTTGCGCTTCCAGCGGAATTTCGTGATCCGGACAGTACGGCGTGCCGACCCGGGCGAACAGCAGCCGCAGATAGTCGTGAATTTCGGTGACGGTGCCGACCGTTGAGCGCGGATTGTGCGAGGTTGCCTTCTGCTCGATCGAGATCGCCGGCGACAGACCTTCGATCAGATCGACGTCCGGTTTCTCCATCAATTGCAGGAATTGGCGGGCGTAAGCGGAGAGACTTTCGACGTAGCGCCGCTGTCCTTCCGCATAGAGCGTGTCGAATGCCAGCGACGATTTACCCGAGCCGGACAGGCCCGTAATCACGACGAGCTTGTGACGTGGGAGGTCGAGATTGACGTTCTTCAGGTTGTGGGTGCGAGCCCCACGGATACGGATTTGTTCCACGCGTTATTCCAAGACTTGGCCCGTGACCTGGCGGAAAGAGGAAGAGGCTAAACCTGCTACTATAACGACTTTTCAAGACCGCCGTTACGGCTTCCTGACAGCCTGAACGGGCGTCAAGGCAAGCTGTAAGGCAGTGGTCCAGCGCCGTGGGGAAGAGGTCTAACTGGGGCCGTTTTCCGCGAGTACAAGGCGCCGCGAGGCGTGAGGCGAGCCTGCAGCAAGGCCGCCGGCCCGAATGCCGCGCCGCATGCCTGCCGCCGTCCAGCCGTCTCGTGGTAAGCCGCCTGGGTGTGGCCGTCCTGCTGGGAAGGTCCGTCCGCGGTGCGCCGCCCCGCTTATTCAAAGAACGTTCCCGATGTCCAATCCGTCCGCTACATCCTCACGCATGAGCGCGCCTGAAATGCGCGCGACCGTGTCGCTCGCCGCTATCTTCGCGTTGCGCATGCTCGGTCTCTTCATGATCATGCCGGTGTTCTCGATTTACGCGAAGACCATCCCCGGCGGCGACAACGTGCTGCTGGTGGGGATCGCGCTCGGTGCGTACGGCGTGACGCAGTCGATGCTGTACATCTTCTACGGCTGGATCTCCGACAAGGTCGGCCGCAAACCGGTCATTGCGACCGGCCTCCTGATTTTCGCGCTCGGCAGCTTTGTCGCGGCCGGCGCGCACGACATGACGTGGATCATTGTCGGGCGGGTGATTCAGGGCATGGGCGCGGTGTCGTCCGCGGTGATCGCGTTTATCGCCGACCTGACCTCGGAAGAGCATCGCACCAAGGCGATGGCGATGGTTGGCGGCAGCATCGGCATTTCGTTCGCGGTGGCGATTGTCGGTGCGCCGATCGTGTTCCAGTGGGTCGGCATGAGCGGCTTGTTCACGCTGGTCGGCATCTTCTCGATTCTGGCGATCGGCCTGGTATTGTGGGTCGTGCCGGACGCGCCCAGGCCGGTGCACGTGCGTGCGCCGTTCGCCGAGGTGCTGCATAACGTCGAATTGCTGCGCCTGAATTTTGGCGTGCTCGTGCTGCACGCCACGCAAACCGCCTTGTTCCTCGTCGTGCCGCGTATTCTCGAAGCCGGCGGCCTGCCGGTCGCGTCGCACTGGAAGGTGTATTTGCCGGTCATGGGCCTCTCGTTTGTGATGATGGTCCCGGCGATCATCGCCGCGGAAAAGCGCGGAAAAATGAAAATCGTGCTTCTGTCGGCGATCGGTCTTATCCTGATCGGACAGTTGTTGTTGGGCGTCGCACCGCATACGATTCTGAGTGTGGCGGCAATCCTCTTTGTCTACTTTCTGGGCTTCAATATTCTTGAGGCGTCGCAGCCTTCGCTGGTGTCGAAACTGGCGCCGGGCACCCGCAAGGGCGCGGCGGCCGGCGTGTACAACACCACCCAGTCGATCGGTCTTGCGCTGGGCGGGGTGGTCGGCGGCTGGCTGCTCAAGGTGGACGGCCAGAGCGCGGTCTTCTTTACGTGCTCGGGTCTGGTGTTTTGCTGGCTTATAATCGCGGCAAATATGAAACAGCCGCCGCGCAGGAAGGCGTAACACCGCCCCCAATTCTGGCGCTTTGCGCCGGGCCCCGAAGGGGTAATCTCCCAATCTTCCTGGGGGACTTCCTTCGGTGCGGAAAACTTGGGGCGGCTTGGCGTTTTCTTGACAGAACTCACCCGGCGGCGGGCTGAGGTGCAGTTCCGGTCTCCGGCCCGCTGGCTTGAGACGTGAATCGTGCATTGCTGCGCCGCCCGCAACGGAATTAACAGGAGAAACTCATGGCATCCGTGAACAAGGTCATTCTCGTCGGCAATCTCGGAGCCGATCCGGAAGTCCGTTATCTTCCGAGCGGCGACGCAGTGGCGAACATCCGCCTTGCGACGACGGATCGGTACAAAGACAAAGCGTCCGGCGAAATGAAGGAAGCGACCGAATGGCACCGCGTGTCGTTTTTCGGCCGGCTTGCGGAAATCGTCTCGGAATATCTGAAGAAGGGCTCGTCGGTGTACCTGGAAGGGCGCATCCGCACCCGCAAGTGGCAGGCTCAGGACGGCACCGACCGTTACTCGACCGAAATCGTCGCCGAGCAGATGCAAATGCTGGGTGGCCGTGGCGGCTCGATGGGCGGTGGTGGTGACGAAGGCGGTTACAGCCGCGGCGAACCGTCGGAGCGTAGCGGCGGCGGTGGCGGCCGTGCGGTTGCCGGCGGCGGCGCTTCGCGTGGCGGCAGCGGTGGCGGCGGTGGTTCGAGCCGTCCGAGCGCGCCGGCCGGCGGTGGGTTTGATGAGATGGACGACGATATTCCGTTCTAACCGGAGCGTTAACTGTAGGTGTAACGATGGACCCGAAATATTTGGCCAAATCAATGACTTGGCGAGAATTTTCGGGTCCTTTTTTGTTTGCGCATTCTTCCCTCCAGGCGGAATGTGCCTGATTGGTAAAGAATGGGTTCCGTTCTTGGAGAATGGAGCCTGATGTGACGGGATATACGGTTCGCGAAGTTCGCCTTGAGAGTGGAGAGCGCTTTCCTCTCTTGGTGCACTGAGATCCATTGGGTCTGCCGGTACCGGAGGTCCTCGAATACTCTTTAGCAAAGCTGCGTGCTCGTGGGCTTCGACGAGCCAGTATTCGTCACCGGACGGAAGCGCTCGGACTCACGCTTCAGTTTCTCTCCGATCGGCGCATCGACCGTGGGTCAGGATTCCATACAAATCAACATGAAGCAGGGCGAGCCGGAAGCCACACTACAACGTGACGCTCCTTCGCCCCGATAACAAACACTCTAACAAGTCGGCCGGGTCTCTTGGTAGACGATAGACCTGAGCCGACAACGCCTATGAGCGAAGCCTACGGCGAATCTCAGCGTGCACTGCGGGAAGGTCACTGCGTAGCGTCAATTCAGTCAGTTGGTAACTAGACTCGTCCGGCCCGCATTCCAAGTCGACGTCCGAAGCGGCCAGCAGGCTGGGAAAAAGATTGATGAGCAGTCTTTTCGAACCCAACGTTGCAGTTAAGGGAATCACCCGTCCTTTCGTGCTCTCCCCAAAGCTGCAATCGATTGTGTCTAACCGCAGGCTGCTAGCAAGTGCATGCAGCAGCGCGGCTTGGACGTCTGCAGGTTCACTTTCAGGCAGAGCGCCGACGACTCCGTAACGCAACAAGGATGCAGCTAATCGGCGGTCGAGTTTGCCCTTTAGATGTTGATTGTGAAAGTGGTCAAGACACTCCGTGCAAGATGTGTCACACGTACAGCCTTCAAGAAGGGTAAGCGTTTCGCGGGCGATTTCGTCGAAATACTTTGCGGCAAGCTCTGCATAGCCAGCACCTCCAGAAAGCGTGTCATAGAGGTAAACATCGAGTGAAACGCTTCCCTCAGCGTCGACAGGAAGAATCCGGTGTCCCGCACCGAATTCCGTCGGGTCAAGGTCCAACTGTCTATGCCGACTCGCCGCAAGGCGGAGCGCCTCCGCCAAGCTGTACGCGGCGTTTTCGAGGACGCGCACCACCAGTGGATTTCCGATATCAGTGACCAACGGCGCTTTCACCAAGAGACGCAACAACAGCAAGTCCGTCCTGAAGTCATAGCCAAGGAAAGTTTGGACAAATTCGCCGTCGCAGGTGTTGTTCGCGGCTGAACTCTTGAGAAGATATGGCCGTATATGCTTGCCGGACTTTGGGTTTTCGAATACTTCTGCACAACCGCATTTATTGCAGACGGAGAAACCCTGTGCCTCGCCTTCGCGAGTCTGTCCTTTATTGAGCGTCAGCAAACGTTTGTTCGTCGCGTGCGCATATCGAAGATACGGCCCACTACTGCGGAAGTCGAACGTTTCGCTGTCTGTCGGTTGTGGATACTGCGCCATCGTCGCAAAGGTGATGTCTTGCTCTCGGTCCTCCTCGGAAAGCGGTTTGGCCTTCTCAGGACCAAAGACCTCCGGCTGAATCATGAGTTGTGTTCGCAAGTTGCCAGCGCAGACTGGACATACGGCAAGAGGCTTGCCACCGCCATACGGATCTTGAACGAAAGAACATGCATCACAAATTACGAGACTCTTTGCGCTCTCTGGTTCGAACAGCTTGCTCGCTCGATTGCCGTCCACGGACGGAGCGCTCGAAAACACGCCCCCGGACCTATAAGTCTTCTTATTGATAACAACGAGCCTGCCCGGCGCGTACTCGCTAAGTGCTTGACCAGTCGATTGTTGGGGTTGTTGCTCAAGTTTAATTTCCCAGCGTCCTGCTGAATTTCGCTTCCACTCTTCAACCAAAAAGCTGCATAGGCTGGTTGGGAATGCGTAGGTCGGCAACAACTGATGGAAGAACAAAAACTCGAGTAAATCCTCGTGCTCAAGTAGTTGGTAGTTTTCTTCGTCATCGGCGTCGTCGTCACCGTCTTCGTTTTCGAGGTCACCTTGCCCTTCGGCCTCCGAAGTCAGAAAGTCTTGGATAGACGCCTTAAGCTCGTTCAACGTTTGTAGGTACGCGTGCGAAACGCTGAGCACCCATGCCAAAAGACTGCCACCCTCTATTTTCAAGCCAGGAGGCAGCCATGCGGCAATGTGTTTTGCGAGGTGATGCGGCGGTGTGAAAACATGCTCTTCAAGCCAACGCGAGAAGGACGAGAGATTTGGACCATCTGTGACCCCGGCGAAGAAATCCGTCGTTCGCCCCAGCGCCTTTTGCAGCACGGCAGTTCCTGACCCATTCCAAGCGCCGTGTGCCGACGTGTCCTGGAAGAAGGTCTGCATCAGGAAAGCGTGGACATGCCTTACCGCAATTTTCGGATTATCAATCTTCAATTCAGGAGCCCGAGGTGGCCCGCTGACCATTTGCGCAGCGTTATGGAAGTAAAAGCTATCGTGTGGGCCATTTTGCGAAAACGCCACCACGGACGAAACCGAGGAGCCGCGTCGGCCTGCTCGGCCGGCCCGCTGTTGATAGTTTTCCCGCTGTGGAGGCACGTTGCGTAGCGCGACGGCAACGAGGGAACCGATGTCGATGCCAACCTCCATGGTTGTAGTGCAACTGAGCACATCAACCGGGCGGTCGCCGTCGTTCAAGAGGATATCTTGGAATCGCAACTCGTGAAGTTCAGTAGTCGAATGGACATTTCTATAGTCCCGGCCCGAGAGTTGCGCCGTGTGCTCTTCCACCGCCATATTGCGTAAAGTCGCGTTTGGCGCTAGCGCTTCTGATACCGGTTGGCGCCAGAACGATTTACGTGCTCGCATGTACGGGTCCGTCGCGGGGTCAAGGGATTGTGTATCGCGACTCCCGCAAGATAGGCATGCACCGCCGAGCGCGAAAGGCATCAATCCGGTACAGTCGGCACATTGAATCCACTTGCGGGACAGGTCGACACTCACCTTCAGCATGTTGGGATTGAGGAATAAACCGTCAGTTCCTGCTGCCAAGTGAGACGACATGGCCTGTTCGAGTTTTTTTACGGTGGGTTCACCGTACTCAGTCCCGGTAACAAGAGCGTTCCGGAACTGCTGCCTGAACTGTCCTTTACTTCCCCAGTTTTGCCGCCAAAAACCATATGCCTGCTCACGTAACGCATGTGGGAACTCCATGTCGAACGCGAATTCGCCAAGCAATCCGTCAATCCAAGCGACAGACAAAGCTTGTGTTTGGTCGAGCGATAGGTGAACGCCTTGCTCCGCTAACGTAGCTCGAACCTTATTCAATGCGTGCTTGGTGGGTTCAATGAATCCGACTGTCGTTCCACTCAGCGAATAGTAGCTGCTGCATAAAAGCTTCAACAAAGCGAGTCGGTATCGCCAAGGCGGGTCCCCTGGTTGATAGTTATCCGCTAACGCTGCGGACAGATCCGCATCGAAGTCATGTTTGAAACTATGGAGATGTTGGTCTAAGGTGACGGCATCGGTGCCATCAAACATAGATACGTTGCTCTTAGAAAGGGCGGCGAGAAATGCTAGATAGAGTATGGTTTTAGTTGGCTTACTTTCCCGACTTATTTTTCCGAGCATCTCTGTTGCCACAGCAACAGCTTGGCGGAACAAGTCAAGCTCCATATCTCGTGGCATGTCTCGCGCCAAACGCGCCGCTTTTTGCCTTCCATCGGAAAATACGAGTACTTTGCGGCCAGCGTTCGGATGCACACTGTCTTCCTCACGGCTCGCAGGCTGATGGAACATCTGCGCGCGAACCAACGTGGCAAACGGTGCCTCACCCTTCGTAACGTGGTCCATAATCTTCGAAGGGTCCGTTTTCGCCAAACGGGTGCGCTTGCAGCAAACCGGACAATTATCGAATCGCAGTTCCCCGTCGACGTGGATATCTTTGTGCGGTATCCGAACGTGCCGGTAACCGGTCAATTCCGCCGGGCGACTGCGTGCCAGTAGTCCAGTTTCGAAGTGCAGCCACGCGTCCAAATGTCGACTCGACGTGTGGGCTTTTGGCTCGACCATCATCTCTATTGGATAGAGCTTCCGATTTTGATTACGTGAGATTCCGATTTCGGGCTCATGCCAAACGAAGTTACAACTTTCGTCCACCCAGCCATTGATAAACGCCGCGCCACAGTCTCTATGGGTGTAAAGGTCATAGACGCGAGCTCTGCTCTTGCACGAACAAGAAAGAAGAGGTTTAGTATGAAAGCGACCCAGAATTGGAGCGACATCGGTGTAAGCTCGTCGCTCGGAACAATTTGGGTCAGCGCAGGCATACAGTCCCGGCAGGCCTCGGTGAAAGAGATGCAGTCGGGTGGGCAGCAATACTCGACCGTCCTTCTCCCTGAGGGCCTGGGAGCAGAGCGATAGCAAACTATCGAGGGCTCGTTGAGAATCGCCCAGCGACGCTTCCGGAGCTAATAAATCTGTCAACGCTTCCAACGCAGTAGCGTTGCCACTCACTTGATTGATAAGTAGATTGACTGGCCCTAATTCTGACAGGTGGGTGAAAAGGTAGTCTCGGACATCGCTCACTTCTTTGGGCGGCTCAGGCCAACCGAGGTGCCCGGCGAGACGAGCGATTTCGACAATCGCATCTTCAGGATTACTAGTCAGCTTGCTAAGTGCATCAATTGATAGAGAGGAGAGAGCCTCGATTTCGAAAGCAGACGCAGGACGACCAATGGGGCGCTTTTCTTTCGTGCCGGTTACCACATGGAATTGACTTCCCGGTACACCAGAGGAACCGGTGAGGTCAACGGCGAACTGTGCTACATCAAGAATTGCGTCTTTACCCGCGCCAAGACTTGCACTGGTCAATATGCACCGCACTCGCGAACGAGGTATCCCCAGTCGGGCAATCAGCCGTCGAATCAGCAGCGCAACTTCGGCACCGCCCGCACCTCGGTACATGTGCGCTTCATCGAGAACGAGGATAAGTTCATTCCGAGCATCCGTAGCAAGCCATGCCGAGGTTTGCTCGAAGATTTTCCGCTCAATCGGTCGCATGAGCATGTACTCGAGCATCGAGTAATTGGTAACCAGAATGTCCGGGCAATGCTCCTGCATCTCATGGCGTGTCATCAACTCGCGGTCTTCAGGCTGAGTCAAGAGCCGGTACTTCCAGTTAAAGGCGTTGTAGTCTTGTCCAACTTTCTTGCCGCTCGTATACGTCTTTGTCTGGCTAGCACCGGAGTTGTAGAAGCCAACGAGATCTTTGCTAGGCCAGCGACCCAGACGCTGAAGCTGCTGCTTCAGTTCAGGTTTGGCCTCAACTCTATTGTAGAAATCGTCGAAGAGTGGGGCGATGCGCGTACGGTCGCGGCTACTTTTTCGCGGCCCGGGGTACGGTGTGCGTCCAGTGTAGCTTCCAAAGCGGACCGGGCGTCCACGTCCTTCGCTAACTAGATTATTGACACGAGTATTGCCGAGCAAACGGCGGATGCGGGCCAACTGGTCATTCACTAGCGCGTTCATCGGATATAACAAAATCGCGCGGCAACCGGCCAGCGAGCTACTTGTCGGTCTTTCTGCACTTTCAAGCGCAAGGGACGCGACGATTGGCATCAAGAAGCTTTCCGTCTTTCCTGAGCCAGTACCGGTGGCGACCACCAATTCCGCGCGGTCTTCGCCGAGGAACGCTTCTAGCGCATCAGCTTGATGACGATAAGGCTCCGGGTATAGGCCGCTGTTGTCGCGTACGGCGGCGATTTTCGTCAACACCTCCTTTGCATGCTGAGGTATCCGCAAGTTGCGGTAGGGCTCGCCAAATTCGTAAACTGGTGTTGCTTCAACGAACGCCTTTTGCGCAATTACACCCGCTTCCTTCAATAGCGCGTGACGTTCCGCAAGTAGCCCCTCATTTTTGATGTGATATTGGGACTCAATATATTGACGCAACCCGTCATGCAGCCCGGCGACGGTATCATGCACGCCGTAACGCTGTGTGTTTTCATCTTCGTGCATCATCTATACCCCATTTGTCTGTTCGATTAGTGTGTGCCCCAGTAGTCCAACTGCTCGCTCAATTAGCGGCAACAAACGGGTGGAAAACGTGTATTGCCTTGGCCAGTCTGCCGCTGATTGTTCGGAACAACGCCAACCTAGTTTGAGGAATGCATCTTCCGGTTCTGGAAATGGTCGAGGTAGAAAAACGGTAACTGTGTTGCCTTCTACACGATATTTAACGCGTCGGCTCCACTCAACCCTGCTTGCCAGAACAGCTTGAAACCGACGTGCGTTTGGTCGCGATATTACATGCGCAGACTGGATTTCGAATGTTCTCTCTGCGGTTTGTTTCAGGCGGCACAAGCCGTACTCCCTGGCGGGTGAGCCAAAGACCGTGCGCCTATAAAGATGAAGGCCATTTGCTTCAGTTGGCGAACCACATTGTTTCCATCTTCCGTCAATGAAGATTTCTACCCCCAGAAGCTCCTCAACGACCGCCATGCTCGAAGCGCTACGTTCAGAGAATGCTTTGAACCAAGCTTGTATGTCGTCCGAAGGTACGCGCAGCCAATCGGCCAGTCGTTGCTCTCGAAGTATCGACGTGTCAGAGCGAAGATTTATATCTAGAAGGCGGCAACGTCCGACGACCTGAGTGGCCCGGCGGACTTTGTACGGCAGGTTTGTTAGGGGAACGCAACTTATAAGGAGCTCGGTTTCACGGCTCACGGCGACCACACGGGAAGGGGCCGGCAGCCAATGATGCGAATCAACTTTTACCAACTCGCCTAAAGTCGACAATTGCTCGATTTCGTCGACTATCGGCGAGCGAGACTGTTCATAATGGCCGCTTAGTTCGGGCCAGACCGGTGAAAGTCTTTGAACTACTGCGCGCGTGATGGTTGCAGTCGCTACGGGCTCGCGGTTACTCCCACCGTCGGGCCGACTTCCAAGACAGACGGCTGCACGTATATGCTCGCTTATGGCACCTAGCTTGGTTGCCTCTGCGACATTCTTGAACCCAAACTCTGTTTCAATACTGTCTAGAACGCGGGCACGCGAGGATGTTTCGAACCTCATTAGTTCGGTTCCCCTACGAGTTCACTCAGTGCATTCTTCACGGAGGTGGTTTGAAGTTGCTCAGACGCAAATTCATCAATCGCCCGCTCCACCACGTCTCGGGTGAGCCCATTCGCGTTTGCCCAAGGAACAATCCAGTTCGTCAAGGCAATCCCAAGGTCTCGCTTGTAATCCGCGCCCGGAAGTGCAAACAGCACGCCGAGAAATCTGAAAAACGCAAACTGCCAAAGTCGGTTTCGAGGTAGTGCCAAGGCGTTGACTACGTTGGAGACCTCGCTAACCTGTTCTCGTGTACTTTCGATTAGCTCTTGAATTTCGTTCTGAAGAAACGAGACCTCTCCACCACGCATTACGGTCCAATCCGGCGATTGACTCCACAGGAGCTCATCGGAGTCGACAATCGGGCCAAGCTCCAAAAGCGCCGTGTTGCCCGGTAACGCGGCTGGACCTTCCGCCCAAGTCGCGAACAGCGCAGCTCCAAGTGGAACGCGCCCTACACGCACAAATTGACTCTGCATAACTCGGTCGCGGACAGCCCCTCCGTAAATCTCGAATGCCGAACAATTTACGCCTCGCAGCAAAAGGCCCGGATAAGGCTGGGTCGCGTCTCCAAGAAGTCCGAGGATACTGTCCGCATCTGAGCCGTTACACAACCCGACTGGAACTTGCCACGTGAGTTGTCGGTTGCCTCCGAAGCAACGAGTAGAAGCAGTGCCTAGAAATTCCGCAAGAGAGCCTCGGAACTGAACCATCTGGCCCGATAGCACACCTGCGACCATGGTTCGCGCGGCACTATCGGCATCTGTCTGCCGCACGCCTATCGCAACAAGATTCGCTTTCGTAAACTGAAAGACGTTACTTGGGTCACTGAGCGCTTCCGGCTTCGTGGAGGGCGGCGTACTCAGCCATTTCACCGGCCCAGCAATGACCTTCGAATTGACGATTTCTGGTTTGTTCTCAGCCGTGTGTTCAGAAGCCGTGTCCGCTTCGCGCCGAGTCCTAAGCTCGCAAACTATCCGCTGATGTTCTTCCTCTAGGTTTGCAAGTGAATCTCGTATCGCAGTGAGTTCGCCAGCAAGGTTCTTCAACGCTTTTTGCAAAGAACCGACGTCGTCTCGAATGTAGTCTTTAGATGTCCGTGCCGCCGTAAGCGCTTGTTCTATTCTATGTTCGACGCGTTTAGTCTGCGCGGTGAATTCTGTCGTGAGTTTGTCCAACTCCGAGCGACTCAAAGCTGGGGGGCGATGGTCTAGGTCGTCAATTCTTCGCTCCATTTCGGCGCTGGCTTGTGACGCACTCACTGCTGCAGTCGCGGCACCCGCTGCTTTGGTCTCGACTTCTCGCAGTTTGCGTCCGAGGTCACCAGTTGTTTTGCCCAATTCCCTTACGGTCCGCTCGAGCTCTCTGACATCGTCCGGCAGCATCGAAAGCAGACGGTCACGTTCCAATGTCGCTCTCGACGGAAGCGATGCGACAAATGCGGATACACCACTCGTGATAGCAAAGCCGCCAAACTGGACGAGTCGCTCAACATCCTCCTTCGGGCAGGTTTTGGCGTTGCCATCGACTAACTCTTTGAGAAACTTGAGAGCTCCCGGCTCGCCAGCCTCTGTGTAGTCGATTAGCGTTGATGGGAAACCATGCTGAAAGGTCTGCTGCCCCCATGCGCACCAGATTGCTTCAAATGCCTTCCATTCCTTGGATGCGGTACGGGTTTTCGGGTCCGGCGCGTGCGCGAGCGCCGCGACCAAGCGCTCTCCCTTAATTCTGAATTCTCTATCAGTGTTTTTTCGAAATCCGTCTACGGCAGGGAGGGTGGCGAAAACCTTTCGTCGGGCGGCGAAGGGTGAATCATCCAAAAATGCCGATATCGCTGCGGCGCCCATGCCGGCTATTCTTTTTTTCGCTTCGTATGAAAAACTGAGATTCATATGGTCTCCAACTTACGACTGGCGATGTCCTGCGTTATGCCATTCAAGGGCATGGTTCAAGACACGCCAGTGCGCGGTATGCATACCCGCCTTCTTCGTCTTCGAGAAAGCTGCCAAGAGTTCAACGTCGGTCATCTTCCGTGCACTCAATGTTGAGGGTGTGATGTCCTGTATTTGAAATAAAAAAGTGAGAAGCCTGTTGCGTAGGTCAGACGGGAGACGACGCGCCTTGCGGGGCGCCACACGATCACTTGTTGTTGCACGACCGAACGGTCCGAAATCCAACAGGACATCGTGGGTTTTATCGGATATGACTTTTTTAAGTTGCGCAACAGTGGCTGGAGGGAGCGCCTTTAGGCTGCCGCCAGATTCTGCTCGGAAACCTGAGGCATGCAGCGGCAAACACTCATCCCAGATTCCGTCGACACTGGTGTAGAGCGTTCCCCTCGCATTTGCTGGTAGGGCAAGGTGAGAGAATTCAAGTTCCCCACTTCGTACGCGAGAAAGCAAGAGTGCGGCAAATCCGTCGTGCAAGGTGCAGACGACCTCGGTGCCATTTGGTTCGACGGCTGCGAGCTCGACCGCATCCTCGCTTTGAAACAGCGGCAGGCTGAAGTCGATTCGAAGTTGGACTCGAGTTGGCTCAAGACACGTCAGTTCGACTAATGGCTCCCTCTCGGGTACAAGCTTAAACAGGGCGTCGGCTACGCCTACAGCATTGGCTGCGACGGGTTCGGACCGCCCCTTCGCGAACATGCCCCGCACGGGGTTAAGCCTTCCCGACGAATATTGCCCCCCATAGACAATAACCTCAGTATTCTCGGGCGCGATGAGGGCACAGCCCGTGACTTTTCGCACGAATGGCGGCCAGACCGGGACGATTTCAGTCGCAGATTGAGCGAGTGGAAGACCGGTGAACGTTTGAAGCCAATTTTTGGATTCTTCACTAATCGGGAGTGAGAGTGTGACCATCGCAGCCAACCAGCTTTCTCGAGCCTTCAAAGCCTGATGTTCGATTTGGTCTGGAAAGACCGGATTTGATGCGGTTGACCAAACGAAAACGTATGTCCGCCCGAGAGTTAACTCCTTAACTCGAGGCAGAACTTTGCTGCTTGGTCGCACGATTTCGCCAAACACAGTCGCATGCTTGCTGGAAAGACCGGCGCAGCTAATGGCCTGCTGGTTGCTCCACGAAGCGCGCGGCGGCACTATTGTCAGTACCCGATAGCTCTCTTGTTGGGGCTCTGCCACAGCTCGGCGGTGCGATTCCCCGTCTTCAACTCTGCAGTCCACTGTAAGTGTCCTGCCACCAACGTCGAGAATTATCTCGCTGCCGACAAATTCGGCGGTTGGGATCGACAATTCCAACCCCCAAGCACGCGGAAAGGTGCTGTCGGACAGCCGAATACCTAGGGTGAGCTCATGAAGTCGGTCGGAGCCAAACAGGTCAATGGCGGTGGAGCCGTTGGCCGAGCCGAAGCCCTCAACGTAAAGCCCGCAGTCCTTCCCGCTGCTCCCAGGCATATGGGCGAAGTAAGGCTGCTTGGACGCGCCGGCTCTCAATATAACCGGCGCACTACACTCAGGACAAAGGTATAGATGCCGACCCTCATCAGCATCGTCAGCGTCGACGTAACGGCCAGTTAGTCGACAGCGAGCTTCTTTCACATTTCCCCCGAATCTTTCGCCCCGGCTCATTCTCGGCCGAGGTCGGACTAAGCCAACTTTAGCTTGGCAATCGATTGTCGCGTCGAATATGAAGTTTTTATCAATTCAGGGAGCTTCGCTGAATCCCATTGCTGATACTCGGGTCTCGTAGCGGCACGTCGGGTAACCCAGCGCTCAACGCTAATGGAACCCACTTCAGATGCAGAACGAAGCCGCGTCAATTGAGGCCGCCCCTTGCCACTTCTAAGGATTGTAGTCGCGTTGTCCGCGAGAAGAGAAATAAATAACTCTCTCTGAATCCCGTGCTTAAGGACATCACCTTTAAATCCAAGCCCCGACATAGCTGCTCGGATGGTACGAATTCGCCAATTTGGTCCGTCACCAAATTGATGAGTGTCGGCATAAGGGTGTTCAATATCGCGCAAGTAATCGCGCATATCCGAGAAAAGAGCTTCCGGAACATGAAAGTGCCCCCAGCCTCCGCTGTACCCTAAACTCGTGAAATACTGCTCGTCGTGTAGTTTAAGGCGATTGTAAACCGACGAGCGTCCCATTGACGACGAAGTCGTTACGGCGAGCAGACGAGCCTTCTTTTTTGCTTGCGAAATGATGCCGCACGAATCGCCGTATACATTAGCGAAGTCGTCGTAAACTTCTCTGCTCCGTATAAGGCAAGCCACAAGCTTGCCGCCAAGGAGCATGTTGTATGGCGGCAATGCGCCCAGCACATAGGCGTCCATTACATTAACAAGCCTGTCAGTTCTTGCCGCGCCATCCCAGCCGATGTAGTTGTCGCGCGCGGACAGGTTGAAAACCGGGTCGCCAATAGCAAAGATGCCTATCAGCTTTCCATTGTTCTCATCCCATACTAGGTAGCGCAACCGCCGCCCGAATCCTCTCGAAACGGGAACCGACCAAGTGAGGGACGCTAGTCTGAACAGGTCGCCTTGCCACGAGTTCGACGGGACGCGCTCTAGGCGAGGGGAAATGTGCTCGGGGTTCACCTCGTTTCCTGACGCGAAGTAGTCCGCTAGTCGAGGCAGTTGACGCGTGATGAAATCAGACTCGCCCTGCAGCAATTCTTGGCGCTGAGGGGCATGCAGGTGGCGAATAATTTCTTTGCTGGTCCCCGGCGCTTCGAGCACACCTTCTTCTGAGCGGCGAAACCCAAGGTTGGAAAGGTGTCGGCGCAATCTGCGCTTCAGTAAAGCCTCTTTCGTGCTGACCCGCACAACTGTTCCGGTTGATATTTTTGACATTTTTTGTTGCTAAATTTTTGTCGAGCTCGGGTCGCCGCGACGCCGTGAAATTATAAACGTTAGCAGGTGTTCATAAGTGAGACGTGGCCGATGACGAAAAAGCGTTCGTTTCGGTTAGTGACTCGCCGTGCGAAAAAATCACGGAAGGAATATCCGGTCGGAACCGGTTGGATGATTACGGATACTCGCAATCGTCGAGCTGACTTCGATCGAACACCGATGCCCGTGGCGTCGGACCTGAAGAAAGCTCCGTGCGTGTCCATACGGAACCACAAAGTGGGACGGAGCGCCCTGCTGCGGGTATGTCTTGCCGGACGGGCCCAGCCATCACCTCGAGTCGCCCGCAGGGCTGACTCCTTTGGATCTTTGGAGGCGCAAAAAGGACCGATAGCGACTTCGCGTTACCGGTAACAACGAGGCTCTGAAGCGAGACGCGCCTGTGGATAACGTCGCGGTCTGAACGCCGCTCGCCCCTCTTCTGCCCCTCTCTTAAAAGCTGGAAAGACATACCGAAACCGAAAATCCTAAAAGTGAAGAACGAAAAAACTGAAACGCCCGCGGAGCGGGCGTTTCAGGCGCAGCTAGCTGCACTATTTGACACAAGATTAAGTTGCGGCGATTGCACCTTCTGGTCAGATTTCATAAATAAATCAAAGGGTTGGAGGCGGCTTGACATGGTTGGGTCCCACTTGGCGTTCTAACCCCGGCTATCGCCGGGTTAGTACCCAGAACCCCGCTTTCGAGCGGGGTTTTTTATTGTGGCGTTGGCACATTGCCTTCTTCGAGTCACTTCGCCTCTCCGCACCCAAAGGCCAAAACCATCACCGGCTGAGGTGCGCCAGCGCATCTCTCATCGGCAAACTCGAAACGACAATCGGCCCGGTAAACGGCGTATCCAGGTCGACGATCACATAGATCGCAGAAGCAATCGACACTGCCCCAAGCGAAATCGTGACCAACGCTAACGCATTACGCGGCGCGATCAATCCGAAGCTCAGAAAAATCACGCACAACCAGAACGTCAGCGTCATCAGGAACGGCAGAGAAATTGAACTGTGTGCTTCCTCGATGATCTTCCAGCGGGCATCCACAGCCCGCCGATATTGCGTCAACGCATCATCGAGCGCGCGCTGTTGTAGCGGATCGTGCGCCTGCAATTTCCGCAACTGCCTGCCTACCGCGGTCAGCATATCGCCGAGCCGCACGTTTTCCAGCTTCTGCGAGTTGTCCTGCGATCCGATGTCCTTCGGATAATCTCCGGCTGGAGCGGGCTCGCCGGGCCATGTCGAGGCAATCGCCGCCGCCGTGTACACGCGCAACAGGTGCCGGGCCTCGCTGGTATCGTCGCCGTATTCCCGCAAGGTTGTGTCGAACTCGATCAGGTCAGCGGCAAAGGTGCGCAAATCGTTCGACTCGGTATCGAAACTGGATTTTGCGGATGCCGTCATCAACCCGAGCACCAAAGCGGCAAACGTCACGAGCATGCCGATAACCAGCTGGATGAGTTGCACGGTTTCGTGCGCCTTATGCTCTTCAGGCAGCAACGGTCGCGCCCACACGCCCAGACCGGTTCCGACCAGCAATAAAGCGAAAACCAGCAGAGCCGAGCCTATTTCTGACATAGAAATGCTCCGGAGACACGTGCTTCGTCACTTTCTACCAACCGCTGTCCGCCGACCACCCGGGTAGTCCCGCAAATGCACTTGCGCGAGTGATCGCTGACCTTCGCTCGTATGTTGATGTATCGCAAACGTATGCGCTATCAACCATAAAGTTTTCTGTAATCCCGCCGTAGACCATCTGTGTGGCGTTCGCTTAATTTTTAAATAAGAGTTGCGGACCTGGCCGATGGGCTTGGACGCAGCACGTGTGGCTGAGGCTGATTTTCCGAGCAATCGGTGAGGCGGCCCAATGGAGACAAGCCCGATGCTGAAAAATCTGTCGATTCGAACCAGCCTTACTCTGATGATCATGTTCTTCGGTGCCGTGCTGCTGTTCGGCGCCGCAGCCGGACTGCTGTCGTTGCGCTCGAGCAACGCGTCGCTGCAACAGATGTACACCGTGGACACACCCGCAGTCGCCGATCTCGAAGGCAGTGCCGGACAACTGCTGCGCCTGCGTCTGGCCTTGGCGACCTACGCATCGTTGGTCGACCTGAACGATCAGGATGGCGCGAACGCCGTGCTCAAGCGTTTTGATCAGTATCAGAAATCATCGAACGATCGCCTTGCGCACTATGTGAGCCGCGCGAGCGCGGATGCCGACGAACAGCGCCTGATCAAGGACATGCAGGACAAGCGCGACACCTTCCTGCACGAGGGCATCGAGCCGGCGCTGGCCGCGCTCAAGTCTGGCGACAAGACCGCATTCGAACAGTTGCAGGCGCACAAGCTGCCGTCGCTCTACAGCGCATACGAAAAGGCCATGCTCACGCTCGAGCAATTGCAACTCGATCACGGCGCCCAGCGCTATCAGGATGCACAGGATCTGTTCTACGCGATTTGCGTTGCGGTGGGGATCGGTATGGCGTTGTCGCTGCTGGGCTCCTTGATCGGTCGGGCGGTCATGGTGCGTGCAATTGTCAATCCGGTCGACGCAACCATTGCGCAGTTTCAGCGGATCGCCAATGGCGATCTGACCAGCAAGATCGACGTGACAAGCAATAACGAAATGGGCCGTCTGGCCGAAGCATTGCGCAAGATGCAGGACTCGTTGATCGAGACGGTGACGGCAGTGCGTCACGGCACGGAATCCATCGATACGGGCGTGAGCGAGATTGCGGCGGGCAATACCGATCTGTCGCAACGTACTGAGGAACAGGCTGCATCGCTTGAGGAAACGGCGGCCAGCATCGAAGAGCTGACTTCGACGGTCAAGCAGACGGCGGACAACGCGAAGCAGGCGAGTTCGCTGGCGCAAGGTGCGTCGAGCCTGGCTGCACAGGGTGGCGATCTGACGGAGCAGGTGGTGGGCACGATGCATGGCATCGTCGACGATTCGCGGCGGATTGCCGATATTGTCGGCGTGATTGAAGGGATTGCTTTTCAGACCAATATTCTGGCGTTGAACGCGGCGGTCGAGGCGGCGCGTGCGGGCGAGCAGGGGCGTGGGTTCGCGGTGGTGGCGAGTGAGGTGCGCTCGTTGGCACAGCGAAGCGCGGCGGCGGCCAAGGAGATCAAGGGGTTGATTGATGCTTCGACGGCGCGGGTGCAGGCGGGCTCGCAACTGGTTGAACGCTCGGGGTCGACGATGACCGAGATTGTCGATGCGATTTCGCGAGTGAGTTCGATTATGGGGGAGATTGCGGCGGCTGCGATTGAGCAGAGTACCGGGATTGATCAGGTGAACCTGGCTGTTGCTCAGATGGATGAGGTGACTCAACAGAATGCAGCGTTGGTTGAGCAGGCTGCTGCGGCGGCTAGTTCGCTTGAGGATCAGGCGCGTAGGTTGACTTCTGCTGTGGCTGTGTTTCAGACGGAAGGAGTTGATTTTGCCGGTCGGCGAGGGGGATTTGCTGCTGTGGGTGCTTTGAGTGGAGTTGTTGCGGGGTGATGGTTTTTTTTGCCTACGCGGCGCTTGTTGTTGCGTATCTGCTGCGTTGGTCTTTCATTGTCTGGTTGCCTGCGGCGTTGGCCTTTCCTTGCTTTGTTATTGGTTTATTAGCGTTCGCCCCTGTGCGGGGCGGGCACTTACTTCTCTTTGCCGCCGCAAAGAGAAGTAAGCAAGAGAAAGCGGCTCACCCCGCTAGCTCATAAGCGGGTCTCCCGCACAGTCGCGGTAGTGGTGCATCTGGAATCTGTGTTCTCGCACATTCGGCCTTGGTGACAAGGCCGTCATACTTTCAACGGTATCGCGCGATTCCAATCGCTCGCGAAGTTGCCCGCGCTTGATCAGACTCAGGCGCGCAACGGCAAACTAAAAACGCGACGACACGAGCGCGTACGCGTAACAGATCTGCTAGCCATAAACCGATCCGCGAAGCAGGCCGGGTGATGCACTGAAGGATAATCATGCATCTGCATCTGCATCTGCATCTGCATCTGCATCTGCAACCGCAACCGCAACCGCAACCGCAACCGCGTTTGCCAATGTGTCTCTACGTGTGTTTGCATATGCCTGCGTGTGCGTGTGCGTGTGCGTGTGCGTGTGCGTGTGCGTGTGCGTGTGCAAGTGCAAGTGCAAGTGCGTATGGGTCTACGCAGAAGCAAGTGCATACGGGCGTATGCAGAATGGCAGCGAGTAGAGCGTGCGTGCCAGGTCAAATGTAAAGATTAGTTATAATTTGCGTGTTTAGCCTGTTTGGTTGATCGTCTCAAAAAATAGGTGCGTTAGATTGTTCCTGCCGTTAGACAAAACGGCACGGGTTTAGCAGCCCGAAGTAGAGAATCGCACTACCTGCGAAAGTGGGTAGTGCCCAAGCCATGCGCGCCTTTTCTATGGGCGGGCTGTGGGGGGAGAGCCGCAAGGCTCGCCGGTTCAGATTCTCTACCCGGTCTGCTAATCCGCTCACGTGCCCGCTCACCCCATCTTTTAGCGAGTGTCGGGCGATTCAGGAACGAACCGGAAATCGCACCATGAGCAAATCTACCAACAAACCTCAAGCAACTTCGCGCGCACCCGTTGATGCGCTCCAGTACGAAAAGCTCGCGCTTTCGGCGTTCGATTTGTGCAACCGTCAGTTGGATCAACTTAAGAGACTGGTTACGCTTGCGTCCTCAATACGCAGAGCTCCTTGCATGACGAGGGACGAACGGCAAAGCCAACATGCGTTGCTGGAATTGCTTGTCGAAACCGGCGAGGCGTACGAGCGCGAGATTGAATGCGACCGCGAACTGTACCAGGTGATCGCGCTCGATGCGAAGGACGTACCTCAAAGCCGCATCACCGCCAAACGTGCCGCGAGTCTTCTATCCGAGGCAGCGCAGGCGAAGTCAGATGACAAGTCGAGCGCGAAGCCCGCGGACACCACGCGACCCAAGCCGGTGCGCACAAAGGTCGCGTCGCGAGCAGAAGCGGGCACACAGGCCTCTGTCGTTGCACACTAACCGGCACTAGTGGCCAGCACGCGGGAGCAACGAAAAAGGCGCGAGCAATTCGCGCCTTTTTCTCATTGTGACGGTGCAATTTCGCGCTCCGAAAGGGAACGCGACCTGGCCTTGGTGGCGTTGGTTTGCCTTCTGGCAAACGTATCATGCGGCCTCTGTTCCCCCAATCGGGCTTTACGCAAAGTAATCCGCTGCGTACAGCGCAAGAACCAGAACCGTTGCACCGAAGCAAACGCAAGCCCATTTCCTCACAGACCATCTGCGCCATGCGACTGCGTTAATCGTCGCTAGAATGATTGCAGGGCCAAACAAGTACGAAATCAAAAACAACCAACCCCACCAAGGGAAGGCGCATTTTCCGATTTCATGACATCCAGTTGCTATCCGATCGTGGTGGCGCGTCCAGTGGAAATGACTTAACACGGATAGGCAGATCCAGGTAAGGCCGAAGCCGTAGGCAAAGCCGCCTAAGCTCACCGCGCATCGTTTCACTTAATCTCCCACAAAAGAATATGCCTCGATTTGCTTAGTTCGGGATATCCCCGATTCCCTGACGAAATGAAGCACCATTGACGCTAACGAGATGACGATCGGTGATCTATAGGGGTAGAACTCTCGTGCTGACAAGAGTGAGCATCCAATGGACGACAACGGCTGCCAGACCCCACGAAAATAGCTGATGGGCATTTGCACTTCGCTTGCCTAACTGGTAGCCCAAGACCCCAAACAGCGCAGGTGGCGCGACCAGTATTAATGCGAGTCCGAAAATCACGTGCGCGTCGGCGCTGCACACGTCAATTCCACCGCAAAAACCCGGCTTTGGTTTGCAGAAATCGGAGTACGTCTCGCACAATTTGGCGTCTATCGACGCCCACGCAAATATGCTTGCGATCCCGATAACGCTGAAACAGGCTGCGGTGAAACATCGCCGCATCATTGAGTCTCTCAAAACAAAATTCTCTTTGAATTTCGGAAATCTGATCATCCGAATTCTGTGCTGGGACAAACGATTGAAAACCTACGACACGCGAAAACATCGCTATGACGTTAGTCGTGCCGCCGTCTGTTGGCTCTCTGGCTATACAGAGCGCCTGCTATTCCGCAAACCACGGAAAGCACTCCCCAGCATATGAAGAAAGCGTTAGCGATTGTTGGATTGGTGTCGAACAGACTACCTTTCCCGCGCAAAACAATTGTTCCCCAAAAAACAAGTCCTCCCCAACAAATGAGGCTGGGTAAGATAATTCCTGCAAGAAATACCAACAAGATTCTCATGACGCACCTATACGGACACGGACGTCGCAGTTCAACGCACCGACAACGCACAGAGCTCATGCACCACTGATGCAACACAATTCGACGACTTTAGCGGGTTGTCATTGCCATACAAAAGCATAAAAACTCACATAAAACAGGGCAGTTCCTGCGATAAGTATCGACGCGGTAACGGCAACACGAGACACGGTAAGCTCTTTCGCTTGCGCAAACCCTACGATCCCCCAAGCGGCAACCGGTCCGAAAATAAAGAGAAAAGTCACTGCATAGCCGAGCCAGGAAACGCTGCAATGTTCAAAATCCCAGCATCCGTGCCAATGGCCATGGACTAACGGCCAGGAGTACCGACCTGCCAATCGACTGGCAAACAGAGCTGATTGCCAGGACACCAGGAGCCCTGCAGCCAGATAAGCCAAAAACCATGCTGCACGCTTCACTTGATTTCCCAAAAAAAGAGAATCTGTTTGGATTTGGTGAGATCGGAATACCATCCACGCGACACTCTTACGCGGAACCCAAGGACCAGGGTTGATGTGGTGCTAAATGCTGCGTGCCCCTGTTCGTGGACCGACAATCGATTCCCTCGTGCAGGAAGTGAACGCACCAGTGACGCGACACAATCTACTCAACTGTCTAGACGAGCCTGTCGACTAGCATAAGCCCCCAATGCACTGTGACTAGGCCAAGGAGTAGCAGTAACCAGGAGTGCCAGCTCCGCTGCCGCTTGCTGAACACCGCTCCTGCGAAACCGAACACTGTAGCTGGTCCGAGCACAACCAAAAAGAAAACGAGTTCGTCCCAAAAGCTCATCGGGCACTCGCCAATCTCTTTACAGCCATATCGAATGCAGAGATGGGGGAAGCGGGCACAAATGGTTTCATCAATACCCATCCAAAACCACAGGCTGACAAATCCCAACATTGCAAAGACAACTGTGGCGGCCACTCGCCTCATTTAATTTCCCAAAAGAGAATGCGCTTCGAGTTCCGAAGATCAGACCAGCCAACAGTATGCCCGGGCCAGAACGACTGCCGGCCTAACATTCGACCGATCGTCGCGAACGCATCAGCGCCTCCGCTGATCGTCAGCCGCGTACCATTCCAGAGATCTATGTGCCCACCGCTTGCATCGGCCACTTTCTCATGCTCGCGGGTCCAGTAGCCCGTAAATTGAATAATACCTGTGCGATCTTTTACCTTTGACTCCCAATCTGGACCAGTAATGTTCTCCGCTCTCGAAAGCCCCGCGATGGGGCGCAGTTGCAACCATTCTCCCAGCTCGTCCGCGCGCGTGGCGGTAGCTTTGCCGCCAAGCAGAATACGCCCGATGGTGTGCTGACCTGAAAGTGGTTTAACCAGTTTTTCAGAGAATGATTTCATCTCGATGCCAACACGATGAAACGTTACGCTCATACGGATTGCACACTGATTCTCGTAGGCCGGATTATCGTAAGGATCTCCCACTGGATAGTTATCCCACAACTCCTGAAACGTCAGCATCTTCAGCTTCACCACCTTGATAGAACCAGGTGTCGAGTTGGTTCGCACCACGGTCGGCTTGTTCGGCATTGTCAGTTTCCTTGCTGTTTCGCGAGGGCGTCGTCGCCCCAAAGTACGGTGTACTTGTCCGAAGATTCCGTATAGACGCGCGGCAGAAGACGACTGGAATCCAGTCGCCCCGAAACCACGCGACCATCCTCGGTTTCAATGAAGTAGGGATAGTCTTCGAACCGATCGCCTTGATCCGCTTCGATCTGTTCGTCGTAAGCGCCCACGACAACAGACGAAACTCCACCATCCGCTGTCTTGCTCGAAGTCACCGTGCCCATCGACTCGACCATGTCATCGTGTCGCGACGTGTTTTGCATGACGGCCACCATGCGCGGTGGCCTGGAACATTTGCAAAGCAGAACGTCACCCGCGAGCGCGATCTCAGCGCCACAATGCGTTCTTCGCATCGGACCACCTGCCTTGGCGATGACGCCAACACTGCTGCACGCATTGCAGAACGCAGTGCCACCGATGAACGCAACGGCAAAACCCATGATTGAACTCGGGACGCCGATCGTCATGGGTTCGATATAGCCGCCTGTTTCGGGTTGGTCACCCACGCAGAGAACCAGACGCATCATGTGCGGTTCTCCCATCTCGCGATGGCCGGTGAGTCGATTGTGACGAACAGATAAAGTGCTTTGTCGGCGGCGATATTTGCCATGGGCCTGTCTCCTATAGGGTTGAAAAACTTATCTGTAGAGCCTGGCTCTTTTTATTGGAGAGCGGTATTGGACGCATCTGAGAATGCGTCAGAGATATCCGAATGTGTGTAAGACATTGGACGAAAAAAGGCCCGCTGAGCGCGGGCCTTGTAACACGTTACTTCAGATCATCAACGCATCTAGCGATGCGCGGCGACGAATCCCTCAACCAAACCGACCTTGCGCGCCACATCAAGCGTCGTGAAGATCAAACCAAACTCAAACCTTCACCGCATAGCAGCGTAATACTTAGCCACAGCGTCAATCTCACCAGCAGTCATCTGCCGCGCCACATTCCGCATTTGCTCATTGATATCGTTATGCCGGGCACCGGAAGCAAACGCCCGCATCTGCGCAGCGAGATAAATAGACGATTGCCCTCCAAGCCAAGGCGCCGCCCCCTTACGATCCAACTGCCCATGACAAGCCGCGCAAGGCGCAATATTCCGCTGCGGATCACCCTGCATCGCAAGCTTCACAGCATTTGCATCCGGGCTCACGCCAGCAGGCAAAACCTCGGCCGCCGGCGCGCGAGACAGCGAAGCATAATAAGCCGCCAGATCATGCAAATCCTGATCGCTGCGAGCCGCAATGATCGGCTGCATCACCGCGTTCTGCCGCACGCCGTTCTGATAGTCGCGCAACTCTTTATAGACCACGTCGGCATACTGCCCGGCCAACGCAGGCGCTGTCACCTGCACTGTCCCCAGCACGCCATGACACATCGAGCAATTCTGCGTCGCGATCGTCGCGCCACGGCCGATCGAATTCGCGTCGCCGCGCACTTGCCGCAAAGGCGGCAGAACCACAACCTCACTCGGTGCCGGGCCGGCAATATTGGCGCCACCGTACCAACTCGACGGCGCCCCCGCGGCGCTGCAAATCGTTGCCCATAAACCACGTCCGCTGAATCCACTATTCGCCGATGGCAACCAGATGAAGCCGATCAATATCGACACAACAGCAATCGCAATGGTGCCGCCCAGGCTCAAAGTGAACCACGGGTTGCGCAAGCTGAAGACGCGTTCCTGACTCATCGCTGCGCTCCGACGACAACTGCCGGCACCGACGTCTGCGGCAATCTGAGCAACTGAACGATCGGCACACTGTAGTTGACGACCGTCAGCCCGATCATCAACGCCACCCACAAGCCGAAACTGTTGAGCGCGGCCGGTACGTGCTCCACCGGTTGCACCGCGCTCGCGAAGCGGAAACTCTGTTGCTGTACCAGTGGCCCGAATTGCGACTTCGCCAGGATGTAAATGAACAGCACGCCGGACACCAGAAGAATCAATCCACCCACCGCCGACATGCCCACCCAGAACGCCTGCGATTCCATCCCCGGCATGGTGTAGTCGTAATACGCCATGCGGCGCGGCGCACCGAGCAAGCCGACGTAGTGCCACGGCAGCGTCGTCACCATCATGCCGATGAACCACAGCCACAGTTGCGTACGCACCAGCTTCATCGACACAATCGCGCGGCCGGTCAGTTGCGGCCACAGTTCGTACGCGATCGCGAAGTACATGATGACGATCGCACCGCCGAAAATCAGATGAAAATGCCCGGTCACCCACTGCGTGTTGTGCACGGTGGAGTTCAACTGGTAGCTCATGTTGATCAGGCCGCCCGCACCGCCAAGACCCAGCATCACGAACGAAAACGCGATCACCAGCATCATCGGGTTTTGCCACGGCAGTGCAGTGAGCCAGCCGAATGCGCCCTTACCGCCGCGCAACCTGCCCGCGATCTCCACCGACGCGCAGATGGTGAACACCGTCAGCAAGGTCGGCACCGACACCATGCCGGTGAACACCGCATGCAGGAACTTGAAGCCCGAACCGACCTGCGGATCGGCGAACAGGTGGTGAATGCCGATCGGCATCGCGAACACGAGGAACAGAATGAACGACACGCGCGCCATCGAATCGCTATAGAGCCGTCCGCCGATCGCGCGCGGCACCAGCGTGTAGTACGCGATGTAAGCCGGAATCAGCCAGAAGTAGACGATCGCATGCAGCGTCCACGAGAACAGGATGCGCGAGAGACCGGCATCGATCGTGTTGGTCAGGCCGAAAGCAACGGGCAAGATCTGGAACAGGATTTCGAGCGCCGCGCCGATCGCGGTCCATGCCCACAGATACGCGCCCGCCACGTTGGCGAACATCGCAAGCGGTATGGGCTTGCCGGGATTCGCGCGCCGCCAGACACGCAGATTCACGTGCATCAGCGCGACCCAGATCCACGAGCCGACCACCACCAGCACCACACCGAGGTAATAGAAGGGGCTGCCGATCATCGGCGGATAGAAGGTGTAGAGCACCGAGGCCTTGCCGAGCGCGACCGGCACCATCGCCATCACCGCGCCGATCGCCAGCAAGACGAATGCGGCCCATGCCCATTTGAGGCCGACGAGCCGCTGCGCGAGCGCGAGTTCGACGATCGCGTAGCCGAAGCCCATCGACACCAGGGTGGGCAGCACATAAGCCATCACCGAGCCATGCGCGGTCACCGACCGATAGTAGAGCTCGGGGTCGCCGACCCATGGCACCAGTGGGCTGCGCACCAGCATCTGCCACGCGCCGAGCAGCAGCGCGACCAGAAACGCAATGAAGGCCAGCCAGAAATGCGCGAGAACGAGTCGCTTAGCGAGAAACACAGCTGAGCCTCCGTGATTGTCGGGCTTGCTCGAAGAACGTGGCTTTGTCGATGACCTTTACATGCGCCCACATGGTCTGGTGGCCGAAGCCGCAGAACTCGTGACACGGCATGGTGTGATCGCCGGCCTTGTCGAAGCGCGTGTTCAGCGTGGAGACATAGCCGGGCACGACCATCGTGTTGATGTTGGTGTCGGTCACGAGCAGGCCGTGCACGACGTCGGCACTGGTCGTGCGGATCGTGATCGGCGTGTCGGCCGGTACCAGCAGACATTGCGGCGTGAACGAATACTGTTGCGCGACGAAACGCACGACCACCGAGCCATCCGGTTCGACCGCGCTGCCGAGGTTGTCTTCGACGAATTCGCCGGACAGTTGCAGGCGCGCAGGATCGATCGTCTCGACCCGCGACGGCGGCATCATCGCCCAATGCAGCCCCGAGAACACGATGACGACAAGCATCAGCACGATCAGCGCCGTGGCGAAAATCGCCCAGCGGCGCTCGGCACGTAAGGCGACTTCGTGGCCGCTGCCGGGTTGGTGATTGGTATCGGTCGACATGGTCAATGGATGACGCCGCGCGGCAGAAACACAAGGAAGTAGAAGCCGAACCAGATCGCCATGACGATCAGCGCGGCGACACCGGCCACGGCGATCGCGCCGTGCGAGCCGGCTGCGACGACGCGTTCCACGTCTTCATCCGTTGGCGGAGCCGCGTTGTGGGTATCGTTCGCTTCCATCTAGAGTTTCTCCAGTGCAGCGGTTCAGGTTCAATGCAGCGGCGCCTTGCGCAACTCGTTGACCTCACGGGCCGTCACCGGTTTGCCGTGGTTGCCCCACGCAGTGCGGATATACGTGACGACGGCGGCGGCATCGGTGTCGTTCAATTCCTGACCGAAGGGAGGCATGCCGTACGGCTCGGGATTGCGCATGGTGCCAGGCGGGAAGCCGCCATTGAGCACGATGCGGATCGGGTTGACCGCGGAGTCCATTTCGATCGACTGATTGCCGGCAAGCGGCGGGTAATGCTGCAACTGGCCTTCGCCTTTTGCCCCATGGCATAGCGCGCACTTGTCGGCGTAGATCTTTTCGCCGAGCGCGAACACGTTGGTGTTGGTCGGCGCGGACGGCCCCGATTTGCGGCCCTGATTGTTCGGCAACGTCTTGAGATAGACCGCCATTGCCTTGACGTCGTCTTCCGTCATGTACTGAAGGCTGTGATAGGTGACTTCGGCCATCGGTCCGTACACGGCGCCGCGATCGGAAATGCCCGCTTGCAACAGGTCGACGATGTCCTTGATGCTCCAGTCGCCGAGACCGCCGTCCTTATCGGACGTCAGCGAGGGCGCATACCAGTTCTGCACCGGGATCAGACCGCCGGCGAACTGTTCGCTTTGTGACGAGCCGCCGAGCATGTTGATCTTGGTGTGGCACATCGTGCAGTGTCCGAGTCCATCGACCAGATACGCGCCGCGATTCCATTCGACCGATTTGGTCGGGTCCGGCTGGAATTCGCCTTCACGGAAATACAGCGTGCGCCAGCCGTATAGCAGCTTGCGCTGGTTGAACGGGAAGCGCAGCGTGTGCTTGTGATTCGGCTCGCGTACGGGTGCCACGGATTTCAGGTACGCGAAGATCGCGTTCGAGTCTTCACGTGTGACCTTGGTGTATTGAGCGATCGGCATCGCGGGGTAGAGCAGTGTGCCGTCCGGCGTGCGGCCGGTGCGCATCATCTTGAAGAACGCTTCTTCACTCCATGTGCCGATGCCGTACTGCGCATCCGGCGTGATGTTCGGTGAATACAGCGTGCCGAACGGCGTGTCCATTGCGAGGCCGCCGGCGAACAGCTTGCCGCGTGGCGCGGTATGGCAGGCGACGCAGTCGCCGGCGCGCGCCAGATACTCGCCGCGTTTGACGATGTCGGGGCGGGTGTCGGCTTTGTCGCCAGTCGCCGGTGCGGCTGTTGCCGTCGTTGCTGGTGTTGTTGCCGTTGCTGCAGGCGCGGTTTCAGCGGCGCCTGCTTCAGCGATCAGCAGCGCATGCTGTGCGCTGGAATGCGTGACGCTACCGGCGACGATCAGGCCGGCAACCAGCAAACCGGATACGAGCGACGCAGCGGCGCAACGGCGCTTCATCATGGCAAGCAAAACAGGGCGGATCGAGCGGAGTGTCGGCTTCATTGCGGTTGGCTCCCGCATGCGAGAGGCAACCGCCCGGCGGACGCCGGCGCGGGCCGCGGATCGGCAGGGCGGGGCTGGCGCGCGAGCCAGCTCGATACCGCGGTAATGTCCTTGTCGGTCAGCTTGACGGCGATCGAATGCATGCAGTCAGGTGCGAGCGCGTGACGTGTGCCCGAACGCCACGTGCCCATCTGCCCGGCGATGTAGCTTGCATGCAGGCCGAGCAGGCCCGGAATGCCAGGTTGCGTACCCGTCATGCGCGCGCCATGACATGCGATGCACGCCGGAATCTTGCGCGCCGGGTCGCCTTGCGTGACGAGCCGTTGTCCGGCTGCGAGCACTGCGGGTGCGACTTCAGTGTGGTCGGCATTGGGGTACGGCGGCTGCAGGTCGGCGAAGTACTGACTGATCTTGCGCAGATAGTCGTCGGGCAGAAAGGCGAGCAGATAGCCCATCGGCGGATAGGTGCGACCGCCGTCACGAAACGCGGTCAACTGATTGAACAGGTAGTCGGCCGGTTTGCCGGCGATACGCGGGAAATAGTCGTTGTTCAGGCCTTGGCCTTGCACGCCGTGACACGAAGTACAGGCGCGCACGCGCTCGTCCATGGCCGAGGGCATCGCGCCCGATGCGTTAGTGGCTGCGAACGCCACGCCGCTCCACACGACGTAAAACGCCATCAGGATCGAAAATCCAATAGTTCTACGATGCACGCCAGGCCTCGCCGGGGGAACGGTTATCTTCGCGTTTTTTTCTCATGCATTCGCTTATAAATTCGAAGGGCGATGCATGACAAGCCTGCTAATTCTTCTTTTATAACGACTGCATGGGCAGCAAATCGAAACAGACTTATTCAGGAGGCGCAGTGTAGCTATCGATACGACGACGTAATCGCTTTATAAAACGATGATCTGCCTGAGCGCGCCTATGGGTGGCGGCTTTCGGGCTGCTGCGGTAACGCTTGATGCGTCTGGTGGATGCATGGCAGGTTGCAGGAATTCATCCGGTACGTCAATAAAAATTGGTAGTCCAAATGGTGACGCACCTGATCAGCATAGTCGCCGATCAGAGCGCTTTCAATATTTATTCGGTGCCTGGTTTTAATGCGAATTGCATCGCCGAATGCGAATGACGCGCGGCGCGATTTTCCTGTCGGGATTTGTGCGTCGCAACGCGTGCATCGCGACGCCGGGCGCGTCAACTGAAGAGGTGCATCAGCGCTGTGCGTGCATTGCTAACGCGTTCGCTTTCGCCGATTCGTCCCGGCAACAGATGAAACTCGACGGCCGGCAGTGCGGGCAACCCGGTGCCTGGCGGACAGGCCACCACCCCACCGCCGATCGACGATTCGTTCAGGCAGGAAATGCCCAGCCCGGCCTTCAACGCCAGTTGCAGCCCGGCCACCCCGGAAGCCGAATGCGACACCAGATACGGCACCTTGTGTTCGTCGAGAAGCTTCACGACGAAGCGCTGCAACTGGCAACTCGACGGCAGCAGTACCAGCGGATAAGGCGTGGCCGGCCGCGGACTGGTATCAGCCGCGCAGACCCACAGCAGTTTCTCGCGCCGCACCACCGTGCTTTGCGCACTGGCGCGCCGGCCGGTGAGCCGCGTGTTCGGGGTGACGAGCCGTAGCGAGAGGCCGATGTCGTACGACGCATCGTCGCCGGCGCCGCTGTCGATCACGGCGCTCGGCAGCACCGTGACGTGGAGTTTCAGGCGTGGGTGCTGTTCCGAGAACGTTTTGAGAATGCGTGCGATGTCGAGCGGACGGTAGTAGTCCGTGATGGCGATGCGCAATTCGCCATCGAGCGAGCGGCCTTGCAGGTCTTCGAACGCCGCTTCGCTCATTGCGATGATGCGTCGCGCGTGATCGAGCAGACGGCTGCCGGCCGGCGTGGCAGCGACACCCTGCTTGCTGCGCACGAAGAGCGGCTGGCCCGCGCGTTCCTCGAGCTTTTTCAACTGCTCGCTCACCGACGACTGCGACAGGAACACGCGTTCCGCGCCCGCCGAGACGCTGCCCGATTCGGCGACGGCGACGAAGGTGCGCAGTTGCGTCAAATCAAATCCGCGTTGATTCATTGTTCGGTATATCCGATGGATGTCATCTGATTTTCCGGCTTTTCCGATGGATTGCCCAGCCGTAGGATACCTCCAATTCATTCATTGCAGAGGCGGACATGGGAAACGAATCGGTTGCTGCCGTGCGGGTATCGGCTGCGCGGGCAGCAAACCATCGGTGGAAGGTACTGGGAGTCGGCTTTGCGGCGAACGCGAGTTTTTCGGCCGCTTTCTCGGGAATTCCGACTACGGCTGTTTTTCTGCGCTCGGGTTATCACCTCGGCAACGATGGGTTGGGACTGGTGCTCGGCATGCTCGGTCTGGGCATCGCAGTGAGCGAACTGCCATGGGGACTGCTGACCGACCGTTGGGGCGATCGTCGCGTGCTGCTGCTTGGGCTTCTTTCGACCGCAGCGGCGCTAGCCGGGCTGGCATTGTTCGTGGTGCCGTCCGGCGCGCATGTGCCGGGCGTGGTGACGCTCGCGCTCGGCTTGTTGCTGGTCGGCCTGCTCGGCGGCAGCGTCAACGGTTCGAGTGGCCGCGCGGTGATGGCCTGGTTTCGCGAGGGTGAGCGCGGCCTGGCGATGAGCATCCGGCAGACCGCGGTGCCGGCCGGCGGTGGCCTGGGGGCGCTGATCCTGCCGGCGCTCGCCTCGAGATTCGGTTTTGCCAGCGCGTACACCGTGCTGGCCCTTGCGTGTGCGACCACGGCGGTGTTCGCATGGTGCTGGCTGCACGAACCTTCGCATGCCGAAGCAAACGACGCGGGTACGGTTCGCAGCGCCGCGGCTGCGGCCGCGGGTGCGCATGCGGCAGCAGCGCCGGTGAGGGTTTCGCCGTTGCGCGATATCGGCATATGGCGTGTGGCGCTCGGCGCCGGCGCGCTGTGCGTGCCGCAGCTTGCCGTCGTGACGTTCGGGACTGTTTTCCTCCACGATTTCAGCCGGGCGGGTGTGCTCACCATCAGTGTGACGATGGCGGCGGTGCAAACGGGCGCTGCAATTGCGCGGGTCTGGAGCGGTGCGTGGACCGATCGGCATGGCAATCGACGCGCCTACATGCGTACCTGCAGTGTGCTGACCGCGGTCCTGTTCGTCGCGCTCGCCCTGGTGACGGGACTGGCCGGTACGCACCACGCGGCGATGACGGCGGTGTTCGCGTTGATGGTCGTGCTAGGCGGCATCAGCGCGTCCGCATGGCACGGCGTTGCCTTCACGGAACTCGCCACACTCGCGGGAACGAGCCGGGCAGGTACCGCACTCGCAATCGGCAACACCTGCGTGTTTCTCTCGCTGTTTCTGACGCCGCTTGCGATTCCATTGTTGTTGTCGGTGGGTTCGTGGCCGACGGTATGGGCGGTCGCCAGTGTGTGCGCTTTGATCGCGCTGCCGGTATTTCCGCGGACGGCACTCACTAGCAAGCGGGTGGCGCCACGCGCTTGCGATGCCGCGTGACGAGGTAATGGCGACCGGCGGCGCGATGCTGCCGGATCCTATTCGTTGTTGTGCATGCGACGGGAGCGGTAGAGTGCGCTCTCGTCGCTGCATTGTTTCTCAGTAAAAAATGAGCATCGAGAGAAGAATTTTTACGTACTCGATTCGCATAATCGCTTATTACTATTTTGATAGCGACGCGATGGACGATTAAATTATCGGCGGGTTTCAGAACGCTCCGATTTTTGCTCGGTTGTAGTGGTGGTTTTATTGCTGACCTCGGCATGTCACCGCATGCCAGGAGGTCGTAAAAGCAAGTGTGAAGCGAGTGGAATTTCCCCTACGCATTCGCCGAATACACCTACAACAATCGAGAGAAATCATAGTGAACCTTCGAGTTATTCTGGCGGACGATCACCCCTTCGTTTTGCTTGGCGTTCGGGCCACGCTGGAAATGCACGCCGGTGTCACCGTCGTCGGCGAAGCGGTGACGCCTGCTTCATTGATCAAACTGCTACAGAGCACGCCATGCGATGTGCTCGTCACCGACCTGACGATGCCGGAAGAATCCGGCGCGGTCGAAGACGGCCTGGACCTTGTCAGGCGAATCCGATCCAGCTGGCCGTTGTTGCGTATCGTCGTGATGACGGCTCTGACGAACACTGCGATTCTGCGTGTGGTGGTGTCAGATGGCGGAGTCAGCTTGCTCAGCAAAAGCGAAACAATGGACGAGCTTTGGCAAGCGATCGAGGCGGGCGGAAAGGGACAGGTATACGTCGGCCGGTCCATTATCGACGCGCTTGCTCAGCCTCAGGACGATGCATGCGACCTGTTGCCGGTTTCATGTTTATCCCGCAGACAGGCGGAAGTGGTGAGAATGTCCGTACGCGGTCATTCAATCTCCGAGATTGCGGTAGCGCTCGGATGTCATCGTCGAACCGTCAGCCGTCAAAAACGCGAGGCAATGGCTAAACTCGGCGTCGCCAACGATCCCGGTCTCTTTTCTTATATCCGTGCACACGGAGTTTATGAAATTTAAATCGTATCGCTAATCAATTATCAAGACAGGTTCATTGGGTCATTTCAGAGCGATCTTATGTCTATTCTCTGAAGTATGTTTAATGATTGCGGAACGGCCAGTTGCTCCGGAGAGAGCGACAGGGAATCTAGATACGGGGGAGAAATAGACGATGAACGATAACGCTGACTTAAGCATACCTGTTCGAACCATCATCGCTGACGATCATCCACTGGTTCTGTTGGCGATCGAAAATCTGATGGTGAGTTATCCGAATATGCAAATCGTCGGCCGTGCTGCCGACGCCACAGAACTTTTCAAGGAAGTCGAGCGTATTCCGTGCGACCTCGTTCTGATGGACCTCTACATGCCAGGAGGCTTCTGCAGCGATGGACTGGAAGCAGTGAGGCAGTTCAAGCTGCGCTATCCCGATGTTGCACTTGTCGTACTCACCATGGAAACCGAAGCTGCCGCGCTGAGAAAGGTCATCGCGCTCGGTGTCGATGGGTTGATCAGCAAACGCGACCGGATCGATCTGATTCACGTGGCAGTCGTTACAGCGCTGGCTCGCGAGTGTTATCTCGGGCCGGCGGTGCGATCGCTGATTGCGGACGCAACGGTAGCGCAGCGGCTCGATTTTGTCCGGCACATGCTGTCGCGCCGCGAGCTTGAGGTGTTTACGCAATACGCTTCCGGGTTTGGTGTAACGGAGATCGCCACGCGGCTCGGGCGCAGTGTCAAGACAATCAGCGCGCAGAAATGTACCGCGATGCGCAAGCTCGCCTTGCGTAGCGACGCGGAACTGTTCCGCTTCGCCGTCGAGCACGGCGTGATCCCTGAAGATTGCCTGCAAAACCGGCGCTGAGCCAACGAGGCGCCATGCCGGTCCGGTGGCGTGGCGAATAGAAGATGTACTTGGCAGATCCCGGGGAGGCACTTTGCGTGCAGGGAATGCCAGTCGATAAGACAACAAAAAATGACACAAAAAATCCGCGTCATCGTGGCCGACGATCACGATTGCGTTCGTATTGGTGTGATGCGCCTGCTGCAGGGGGCGCCCCACATCGAGATAGTCGGCGAGGCGCACGACACCCAAACGCTGGCCGAGTTGCTCGACGGCCATGCATGCGACGTTGTCGTGTCGGATATCGGCATGCCGGGCGTTGACGGTGCGAGCAACGTCGTGTCTTTCCTGCGCCGGTTGTTCCGGGCGCGGCCGCACCCCTACGTCGTCGTGCTGACGATGATCTGCCATGCGCACATGCTTTCTGGATTGTTGCACCTCGGCGTGGCCGGAATTGTCGATAAGCGCGATACCGCCACGGCATTGATCGAAGCAATCGAGGCAGCAGTTAGCGGTCATGTTTATCTATCGGATCAGGCACGCATTGCGATAGATGCGTCCGACGCACCGCCGCAACCGCGCGCGGGTGTGTTGAGCGCGCGCGAATGGGAGGTATTCCAGCTCTATGTGCAAGGTCTGGCAGTCCACGAAATCGCGACGCGTCTGCAGCGCAGCGGCAAGACCATCAGCACACAGAAGCGTAGCGCGATGCGCAAGCTTGGGCTCGAGACTGAAAACGACCTCATCGATTACGCGAGACAGATAGGGTTGGCCTGACAGTCACGTGAGAGAACTGACCTTTGAGCGCTCGACGATTCCTAAGACTTTCGGAGTCTTCTGATTGGTTGAGTGACGTTGCCGTTTCATAGTTCTGAATTAGCTGAGGCTCGCTGTCCAATGCGCACCTGGTGAAAGCAGTCATTTCGCCCCGCTGGACAGTAACGAGCCTGGTGAATTCAGGCAGATGTTTAACGGCTGGAGTGCTGCGCCATCTGCCATTCGCACGAAAACTGGGAGGCGGAATGGTGGCGTTGGGCAAGCGGTTGTTGGTCGAGGGTATCGGGACGGGATGGGTGGTGTTCATCGGCTGCGGCAGCATTGTATTGAACACCGGCGCGGTCCAGCAGGGCTACGGCGTGCTCGAGGTATCACTCGCGTTCGGCCTCGCGCTCGTCACGGCGAGCTACGCATTCGGCGCCATCTCCGGTGCGCACTTCAACCCGGCTGTCACGATCGGTTTCACCGTCGCGCAACGTTTTCCGGTTCGGGATCTACTGCCCTACATTGCCGCCCAGATACTCGGGGCCATTGCGGCTGCGGCGCTGCTCGCGTACGTGGCGAGTGGCCGCCCTGGCTTCGAGCTGACCGCGAGCGAATTCGCGGCGAACGGTTTCGGCGACCATTCTCCGGCCGACTATCAACTTCATTCTGCACTGGTCGTCGAGCTTGCCCTGTCGTTCGCTTTCGTCATGGCGAGTCTGATGGTGGCCTGCAGGCGAAGGTTGAATCCGATCGCACCGGTGGTCGCCGGCGCGTGTCTGATGATCGTGTACATGGTGTCGATTCCGGTTACTAACGGCTCCATCAATCCCGCTCGCTCGACCAGCCAGGCGTTATTCGTCGGCGATTGGGCACTCGACCAGCTCTGGCTGTTCTGGGCGGCGCCGTTGCTGGGCGGTGTCGCCGCCGGTGCGCTGTTTTCATTTCTCAGCGGCAAGTGCGGCCGGCAGGCTACGCCGTTCGCTCACAAGCAGAGCGACGTCGCGTAAGTGCCTTCGGCTGTCATCTCATGAAGCGCTCTATGAAACTACAACGTGGTGTCGGGGTGAGGCGCATGGTGCGACGCGCATCGCAGTGCCTGTTTGTCGTGTTCGCGTTCGTCGTCATGCAGATGCAGTCGGCGGTAGCCCAACCGTTCACCAGTCCATCGCATCCCCCAGCCGGAGGCGCTTTTCCTGCCACATTGACCATCGGCGTTCTGACTAATGGATGGATGCCTTTCGACGGCCTTCAGGACGGTCAGCTAACCGGTTTGAGCGCCGACTATCTGCGCTCGCTCGTTGGGCCGGACGTCGTAATCGAGTCCAAAGCGTTTCCTGACATGCCGCAACTACTGGCTGCGGCCTGTGCTGGCAACGTCGATCTGGTCATGAGCATCGCTCGCACACCCGAGCGGGAACACTGCCTCAGTTTTACCGCACCGTATTTTCGGGCGTCCGCATCGGTGGCTGTCCGCCGCGACGGTGATGCGTACGCAAGTGCCGCGCAGCTTGCCGGTGCACGTCTCGCGATAGAGAAAGGGTTTGCACTGGAGCGCTCCTTGCGTGACCGCTTTCCGCGCGCCCAGCTCGAAACCTTCGCAAGTACTCACGCGGCGCTGCAGGCAGTCGCACAAGGCGATGCCGACGCTTATCTCGGTTTTACGCCTGCTGTCCAGTACGCGTTGGGCACCGAGGAATTCCGCGGGCTGCGAGTCGCTTTCGAGGAACGCGGCGGAACCACCGATTTGCGCTTTGCCGTGCCGCGCAAGCAGGCGGCGTTGCGTGACCAGCTCGATCGCGCGCTCGCTTCAATGAACCCGGCCGACGATACGGCGATCCGCGTGCGCTGGCTATCCGGCAGCTTCGACACGCAAGCTGCGTCTGCTGCCCGGCGGCTCGTGCTGACACCGGAAGAGCAAGCCTGGCTCCGTTCGCTGCCTCCCTTGCAGGTGGGTTTTGATAAAGGCTGGGCGCCTTTCAGTTATGTCGACGAGTCCGGCCATCCTGCCGGTATTACCGCCGAATATCTGGACTACTTGAGCCGCGCGCTAGGCGTAGTGTTCAACCGCGCGCACACGGCCGACTGGCCCGCCACGATCGACGCTTTCCAGCACGGCGATCTGGCGATTCTGGCCACATCCTCAAGCAACGATCCACGCCTGAAGGGCGCGTTGCACACCCGTGCATACGAAAGCTATCCACTCGTGATCGTCGGGCGGGAAGACGAACCCGCTGCACGCGCGCTCAACGATTTCGCCTCGCGGCGCATCGTGGTCTCGTCGCATATCGCTGGCTCGATTCCGTTCGCGGTTGAAAAAATTCCAGCAGCCAACATCGCTGTTGCGCCCAGTCTGGATGATGCTCTCAAGATGGTCGAGAGCGGCCAGGCAGACGTACTGGTCGGCAACGTCGCCGCCGTCGATATTCTGCTCAAGCAACATTACACCGGCGTGCTCAAGATTCTCGGCACAGTTGGCGGCCCCGACGCGATCGGCTTCGCGGTGCGCCCTGATCTGAGCCCGCTCGCGGGTTTGATCGACCGTGCGTTGCTGGCTATGCCGCCGGCCGAGAAGCAGCGCATCCGGCAGAAGTGGGTGACTGGCAGCGCGGCAGAGCAGGGAACATGGAGCGTCACCGCGGTGCGCCTTCTGCCGTTGCTGATCGGCATCGGTCTCGTATTGCTGGTCACGTTGCGCGCATATCTGCTTCTGCAACGGGAAGTCAGGCTGCGCAAGCAGACCGAACGCGAACTGGCTGCGCAACTGAATTTTCAGGAAACCATGATGGAGACGGTGCCCTATCCGCTCGTCGCTAAAGATCTGGATGGGCGCTATATCGCGATCAACCGGGCCTACGAAGAAGCATGTGGTTTGCGCCGCGATGCAGTGATCGGACGCACGACCGTGGACGTCCAGACATGGGGCGAAGCGAACGGACATGTTCTGGACGAACTTACGCGCGAGATGCTGACAGGCGGCGAGATCGCACAGGCGGAACTCCAGTTTGAACGCGGCGCAGGTGACCTGCGTCATGGTCTGTTCTGGACCCGCATCTGTCACGGCGCTGACGGCAAGCCGAGTTGCGTGCTCGGAACCATGGTCGACATTACCGACATCCGGCGTGCTGAAATGCTCGCTCGCGAAACCGAGCGGCGTCTGTTCGACGTCACGCGCTCGTTGCCGGCCGTCGTGTTTCAACTACGTCGCACCGTTGACGGCGTGTATTCGTTTCCTTATGTCGGCGGCGACACACGACATTTGCTGGGCAGCAACGGTGCTTCGCTGATGAGCCGCGATGAGATCGATTTTCAGCGTATCTGCGAGGAGGACCGGCCTTTCGTGTTGAGCGAACTGGAACGATCGGCTCGTTGCGAAACGCCGGTGCATATGGAGTTTCGTTTCGACGGCGAGCAAGGCCTCAAGTGGGCGCGAGCGGAATTGGTGCCGCGCCGCGAGCAGGACGGCGATATTGTGTGGAGCGGCTATTGGGTGGACGCGAGCGCCGAACATGCACGCTCCGAGGAACTCGCGCGTGCGCGTGACGTGGCCGAAGCAGCTTCGCGCGCCAAAGATGATTTTCTCGCGATGATGAGTCACGAGATTCGTACGCCGATGAACGGCGTGCTTGGCCTTGTCGAGGTGCTGGAACGCACGCCGCTCAACGTGGATCAGGGTGAAATGCTGAGCATGATCCACGAGTCGGCGGGCGCGCTGCTGCAGATTCTGGACGACCTTCTCGACTACTCGAAAATCGACGCGGGCCGGCTGACGATCGAAGCGGAACCTATCGATATGCGTGAGCTGGTCGATAACGCTGTCGGTTTGCTCGCTGGCCGCGCGCATGAGAAGGGGCTGAAGGTGCGTGTGGATATTGCGCCCGAAGTCGCCGCCACGCTGCGAGGCGATAGCGTGCGATTGCGTCAGATTCTGTTCAATCTGCTCGGCAACGCCATCAAGTTCACACCGGAAGGCGAGGTCGACGTGCAGGTTGCGGTTGTCGACCAGACTGGCGACGCTCAGACGCTTGAGATGACCGTTAAGGACACCGGCATCGGCATCGCGCCGGAGGTGCAGACGCGGCTGTTCGAGCCGTTCGTGCAGGCGGAATCGTCTACGACCCGCCGCTTCGGCGGTACCGGCCTGGGCCTGACGATCTGCCGCAAGCTGATCGACCTGATGGAGGGCGCGCTCGAACTGCATAGCGAACCTGGGGTCGGTACGCGCATGACTGCGCGCCTCACCATGCCGGTGGAATCGCAGCGCTACTCCGTGAGCGGCTTGCGCGGCAAACGCGGCATCGTGGCGACGGGTGACACACGGGTCGCGCAGGCGCTGATGCATTTCGGCCAGGCTCTCGGACTCGAGTTGCACTGCGTGTCGCCTGATGCGGCGGAACTCGGCGAACCGGCCGCTTGTGAGGACGTGGATATGATTTTTGTGAGTGAAGACAGGGTGCTGCCTGCAAGCGTCGGATCCGGTTCGCGGATCATCTGCCTGACCGAGAAACCGAAGCCGACCGGCTATCGCATCCTCGACAACACGGTGCGTGTCAGTATCAACCCGATCTCGTGGCGCGGCCTCGGCGTGGCGTGCGCCGCGGCGATGACGGGGCTGCCTTCGGTGGCGCCGCGTGCCGCCGGCATGCCGCGCGTGACTGAAGGCGCCAATGTGCCGCCGGACCGTGAGCGGGCCATTGCTAGCGGACGGCTGATCCTGGTTGCGGAAGACCATCCGGTCAATCAGGAATTGATCCGTCATCAGTTGGCCTTGCTTGGGTTTGCCTGCGACGTGACGAACGACGGCGTCGAGGCACTGGCCGCGCTCGAACAAACCAGCTATGGATGTCTGATCACGGACTGCCATATGCCGAACTTGTCCGGTTACGAGCTGGCGCGACGTATCCGGGAGCTGGAGCAGGGCGGAGCGCACCATCTGCCGATCCTCGGTATTACTGCGAATACCGCGCCAGAAGACCTGACGCTATGTCGTGACGCAGGCATGGATGATTGCCTCGTCAAGCCGACGCGGCTCGCCACGCTGCGCGACTATTTGAGTCGTTGGTTCGGCACGGACAGTGCATGGCAAGCCGCACCCGCTGAAACGGTCAGTGCGCCGCCGACTTCCGGTCCGGATACCCGCGGAGGCCCCGAGCCATTTGTTCCGGTCGACCTGAGTCACATGACGCAGTTGTGGGGGAGCGAATCGACGGTTAAGGCGTTGCTCGATTCGTTTGTTTCTTCGGTGCGTGAAGACGTGCAGGCGCTATCGCAGCTACTCGAGCAGGCCGAAATCGAGCGTCTGCGCGAGTGGCATCATCGCGTGGCAGGGGCGGCGAGCGTGTTGCAGTATCCGCCTCTGCTCAATGCGCTGGAAAACTATCGCCGGGACATTACCGTCAAGACGCCGGAGCGCTTGCGTAGTGACGGGGCGGTGTTGGCGCGCAAGTGCAATGCGATGCTGGATGGAATCGAGGAGCAGGCTGCATTGCTCGCATGACGCTGCTTCGCGCAGCAGCGAGGCGGGGCGGGGCATGATCGGCTCGGCGATCGCATTGGCGCGCGCTCGAAAGTGGGTTCAAGCGGCAAATCGAGAGGACGAAAAAAAACGCGGCCGAAGCCGCGTTAAAGATTTGGAGACATCCCTCGATGAAGGAGTCACTTCTCGCAAGACAAAGCATAACTGAGCGCACGCAAAAGATTCATTGCGAAATGCGCAATTAACTGTTTGAAAATTTTGATGAAAGCACCGCTCGCGGTGCTTTTTTCGTTGGCGCGCCTGCGGCGAATGCGAACTTGTCATATGGCCCTTGATGCAAACGGACTCGACAGATTTGCACTAGTATGTGGTTGCTTCGCACGTGGCCGAAAGTTCGGTGCGGCGGTGCCTCAAAGTCCGGAGAAGACCATGATTGTGCTTCGAAAACTGAATTTTGCCCTGGTGGTGTGGGCGTTGGCGTCGGGTGTCGCCTTTGCCGATACGGTAGCGTTGAAGGCGGATCTCGAACCGTCGAGCGAAGTGCCGCCGCGCGTGAGTCACGGGCACGGCATGTTGAACGCTACGTTCGACACGTCGACCAGGTCCCTGCAATGGACGGTCACCTATGAAGGGCTGAGCGGCCCGGCAACCGCGGCGCACTTCCACGGTCCCGCGCCGGTCGGGCAGAACGCCAAGGTTCAGGTGCCGATCGGAAAGGACGCCCTCGCAAGCCCGATCAAAGGATCTGCGGCGCTCAGCGAACAGCAGGTCACGGATCTGATGGCGGGGCAGTGGTACTTCAACGTCCATACCGCGCAGAACCCGATGGGCGAGATTCGCGGGCAGGTTTTGCCGGCCAATTAGGCGAAAGGAAAGCCTGGTACGGTGGCGCAGGCGCTTTTCTGGGATTAGAAGCCGTCGTCCACTGACATAGTGGCGAACGCACGTACCATGGCGGGACACTATCCAGGGAGCGTGTCCCCAATGAGTTGGCAAAGTGCACTCGCGTGCTGGTATCTACGCAAGCAGTTTCGACCGCAGACCTTAAAACCCGGCATCAACGTTGAGAAAGCGCGTGCACTAACGGCCAAACGTGCCTGGTCGCCTCGTGTGCCGAACGGTTGGCATCTGCGCGAAACGGTTGGGCAGAACGATCGACCGTTACGCGGAGAGTGGATAGAGCGGGTCGACAGCACGCAGGCCGTCGATACCAGTCCGACCGTTCTTTATTGCCACGGTGGCGGCTACTACTTCTGTTCGCCGCGTACCCATCGCTCGCTCGTGTACGGTCTGGCGACGCGCGCCAATGCACCGGTTTTTTCACTCGACTACCGTCTCGCGCCCGAGCATCGCTTTCCAGCCGCGCTCGACGATGCGACCGCCGCCTACCGTCGTCTGGTCGAGGACGGCACGCTCCCCGAGTCGATTGTCATTGCGGGCGATTCAGCGGGCGGCGGCCTTGCCCTGGCCGCGCTGGTCGCTCTGCGCGACGCCGGCGATCCTTTGCCGGCGGGCTGTCTGCTGTTCTCGCCATGGACCGACCTGGCCGCTGCCGGCGCCACCATCCGCACCAACGACGGTCTCGATCCCATGTTCAGCGGCCCCGCCATCGCGCGCGCCGCCAAGGTCTATCTCGGCGACACGTCCCCCACGCATCCCTACGCGTCGCCGGTTTATGCCGACCTGCACGGCTTGCCGCCGCTCTTCATCATGGCGGGCAGCACCGAGGTATTGCTCGACGACTCGCAACGCGTCGCGGACAAGGCGCGCGCCGCGGGCGTCGACTGCGAACTCGAAGTGTGGAAGAAGATGCCGCACGTCTGGCCGCTGTTCTCTCCGTTTATTCCGGAAGCGAACCGCGCGCTCGACCACGCTGCGGCTTTCGTGCGGCGTGTGACGAGCGCAGCGGCAAGGGACGTTCAGCCGTCCAGCGTCACGTCTATCGCCTGATAAGCGGCTTCGACCGCTTCCTGGCCGTATTGCCGCTCCAGACGCCGCACGGTGAAGTGGCCGTGCGCGACCTGCTGGAAGTGGTCGATGAATACGGTATTGACCATCGCGCCGAGCACCGCGCCGATCGCCGGAATCGACTTGGCGGCGATCTGCTCGCTCACCTGCACCGAAAAGCGCGCGGCAATGGTGTTGAGCAGGCGTAGCAATGCCGCGGAACCGTGTGCGGTGAAGCCCTTCGTCGCGATTTCGGATGAAGCCTTCGATACCGCCTGCGCCAGCGCGCCGCGCATGATGAAGTAGCCGAAATCGGCGTCGTCATCAGCTTTCGAGGTGCCGCCCATGCCGAGTACGGTCAGGCACTGCAACTGCGTGTCGATCGACGTCAGATTCTCGCCCTCGCTGCGCGCAATGTCGCAGATCGAGCGAAACATCAACGTGGTCGTGACCGGCAACTCGACGGGCAGCGCGAACAGACCGAATGCGCCGCCGGCCGCGCCGGTGGTGGCCACGGCAAACTTGTGCAGCAGATTGCTCGGCTTGTCGGGCACCACCAGGGGCGAGGCGCCGGCCTGCCGCCCGAGTGTGCGCAGCGCGATCGAGAGGCACTTGCGCAACGCCAGTTCCGTCGCATCCGTGACCTTCTCGTTAGCAAAAGCCGGCATCCGCGAGAGCAGTTTTTCGAGCGGCGAGCCGACGATGCTCGCCAGTTTCATCGCCAGCGCGGGGCTCTCCAGTTCGTGTTTCGCGCGTTTTAGCGCGCTCAGATCTTCGTCCGATAACGATTGTGCTGCGAGCGAACTCGGCTCCATGTGCCTCCCTGGCGTCATGTATTGTCCATTCTTCAGTCGATTGCCGGTGCGGTGAGCCGCCCCGGCGGGTTCCAGCTTAGAGCATCGCCTCGTGGTATGATTCCCGATCGTTTGACGAGTCAACTGTTGCCCCATCAAAAATGGCTGTCCATACCGCGGCCCACCACTCGAGTGGGCAAGTTTTACCTTTCCGTGAGTCGCTACTGGCGATGCTCGGCGTTTCCTTCGTTTCGATGCTGGTCGCACTGGACCAGACCGTGGTCGGCACCGCGTTGCCCACCATCGTCGCGGAACTGAAGGGTTTCGAGCTCTACGCGTGGGTCGCCACGTTGTACCTGCTGACCTCGGTGATCACCGTGCCGATCTTCGGCCGCCTCGGCGATTACTACGGGCGCAAGCCGTTCGTGATCGCATCGATCATCGTATTCACGGCGGCGTCGGTGCTCTGTGGCGCAGCCAACAACATGCTGTTCCTCGTGCTCGCGCGCGGCTTGCAGGGCATCGGCGGCGGCATGCTGGTCGGCACCGCCTTCGCGTGCATTCCCGATCTCTTTCCCGACTCAGTCGTGCGCTTGCGCTGGCAGGTGCTGATGAGTTCGGCGTTTGGCATTGCGAACGCGGTAGGGCCGTCGCTCGGCGGTTTTCTCACGCAGTACTACGGCTGGCGCTCGGTGTTTTATGTGAATCTGCCGGTCGGTCTGCTGTCGCTGTTTTTCGTCTGGCGCTTTCTGCCGCATCTGCGGCACATCAAGCACGAAGGCAAGATGCGGCTTGATTGGCCGGGCGCGTTGCTGATCGCCGTGGCGCTCGGCTCGCTGCAACTGTTCGTCGAGTTGCTGCCGAAGCACGGTGTCACCCTGAGCGCCTTTGCATTGCTTGCACTGAGCGTCGCTTCGGCATACGGGCTGTGGCAATGGGAAAAGCGTTGCCCTACGGCGATTCTGCCTGTGGATATGTTTCGCAATCGCAGTCTGGCGGCGCTCTTCACGCTGGCCGTGCTGGGCGGCTTCACGATGTTCTCGCTGCTGTTCTACGCCCCGTTGCTGTTCCAGGGCGGTTTTGGAATGTCGCCGAAAGAAGCCGGGCTCGTCATTACGCCGCTCGTCGTGTTCATCACGATCGGCAGTATCGCCAACGGCCGCATCGTCTCGCGCGTACGCAATCCGAATCTGATGCTGTATGTCGGCTTCGCGCTGGTCGCGCTGGCATGCCTTGGTGTGGTCGTCGCAACGCGCTCCATGCCGCAATGGCTGCTGATGTCGTTCATGGTGCTCGGCGGCCTCGGTCTCGGCTTCGTGATGCCGAATCTGACGATCTTCGCGCAGCAGACAGCCGGCCGTGAACACCTCGGTATCGCCACTGCACTGCTGCAGTCGCTGCGGATGATCGGCGGGATGATCGGCACGGCGATTACCGGCACGCTGATCAGCCATATGTACGCGAACGGTGTACGCAGCGCGCTGGAAAACGATCACGCGTCGCAATGGTTCGCCGATCTCGGCGACCCGCAAATCCTGATTAATCGCGACGCTCAAAACACCTTGCTTAGCCAGTTGACGCATGCGGGCCACAACGGCGCGATGCTGCTCGAGAGTGCGCGTGAGGCGCTTGTTGCGGCAATTCATCTGGGTCTCGCGCTGGCGGCGATCATCGCCGTGGTGTCCGTGTGGCAAAGCCGCCGTGTGCCGCCGGTCAAGCTCCAGCGCAAGCTCGAGCCGGTGATTCACGCGGATTGATTTTTTTAGCCTTACCGTTTTACTGACAGATCATGGAAGAACAGGACCGCGTCGCCGTCATGCAACAATTCGGCCGCACTTATCGTGCGTTCATGTCGGCGTTCGAAGCGCAGGTGGGGCACCCGTTGCCACGCTGGCGCATTCTGCTCGCGCTGCACGAGCAGGCCGGCGAGTCGTCGCAGAAGCGGCTGGTCGAGCGCTTGCGCGTCGATCCGGGCGCGCTCACGCGGCAGTTGAAAACGCTCGAAGGTTTGGGCTGGATTGCGCGCAGCATGGACGCGCGCGATAACCGCGTGACCAATGTGCGGCTGACCGAAGCGGGGCAGTCGGTGACCGAAGCCAGCCTGCCGCGCCGCAAGGCATTTCTGAACGACACGATGGCGGCATTGCCGGACGAAGCGCTGAGCGCGTTGTCGGGGGCATTGAAAATGCTGGAAGCGCGGATCGGCGAAGTTGCGGCCACGGCTGGCGTCGCCGCTGCGTCGGCGTCCCAGGTGTCCGACATGGCGGAGGCCGACCCGGCTCGCCAGGCTTAAGCCCGACTCAACGTGGCGGCGACTACAGAAACACCCGGCGCCGATACACCCAAACTTCGGCATACCGGAGACGCGCCTGGCGACCGAAATTCAGTGGAGACCGAGTGTGCCTATTGAGCGGGAAGGCCACAACAAACGGCGCGCCACCTCGCGGTGAAGCGCGCCGTTTGCATCAAACTCAGAAGAACGTTTCGATCACTTCCGTGACGCGATACGACGGATCGACCACCAACACCTGACGCCACTTGTCGAATGTCAGGCAGGGATGCGAGATGTCGAAGGCGATCATGTCGCCTACCTTCAGGTCGGCGCCCGCGGGAATCCGCAGATACGCGTGCTGATCCATCAAACCGAAAATCTCCCAGCCTTCGCTGGTCGCAATATCGCGTGGCGCCTCGGTGCCCGGACGATAGTGGCGCGCCGGTTCCGGCATGCCCGCGTCGAAAGCGGAATCGCGTTTGCCCAGACCGATGATCGCGCGATCCGGCTCCGGAATCGACTGCACATACGCCCACAGTTGCAGCGCCGGTAACAGCCCTTCGCCCATTTTCTTCGCGACCGGATTACGCGCGAAGATGTCTGTCTGCGCCTTTCGATACACGCCGACGTCGTGCGTCAGGTAGCAGCCGGGCCGCAGCACGACTTCGACCTTGCCGGTCTCCGACGCCTTCACGAATTCTTCCGCGACCACGTCGTACCAGGCCGAGCCTGCGCCTGACAGAACGGCCGGTGTGCGAGCAAAGCGTCCTTCATCGACAAGCGCGCGCGTTACAGCCACGGCGCTCTGCAGGAATTCGCGCACTTCGTGTTCTTCTTTCAGCACGCCTTCATACAACTCGACGCCTGCCAGCTTCAACACATCCGGATAGCGCGCGATCGCCTCGAGCACCGCGTTGCGCTGCGCTTCGTCGCGCACGCCGGTGCGGCCGCCCGGCACGCCGAGCTCGAGCAATACCTGCAGCGATTTGCGTACCGACGTGAAAAACTCGCCCAACTGCTCGACGCCTTCGACCGAATCGACGAGGCAGAAGAACTCGAAATCCGGATCGCTCAACAACTCGGCGACCATCATCATGTTGTGGCGGCCGACCAACTGGTTGGCCATCAAAATGCGCGAAACGCCGCCGTGATACGCCGCGCGTACCTGATGCGCGGTGGCGAGCGTGATGCCCCACGCGCCGGTTTCAAGCTGACGGCGAAACAACTGCGGCGCCATGGTGGTTTTGCCGTGCGGCGCGAGCTTGACGTCGTATTCCGCGACGAACGCCTGCATCCACTTCAAGTTGTGTTCCACACGATCCGCGTACAGCACGGCGGCGGGCAGACTCACGTCTTCGTTCAGCAGGTTCCACTCCAGGCGCGCGGCGTCCGTGAGTTGGATGCTGGTGCCCGGAACCATGCCCAAGCCCTTGCTATAAGGATCAATCGTTGCGCCCTGATAGTTTGTAACTTTCATGTCTCCCTGCTCCATCGTCCAGTTAAATCGAATCAAAGTTGACTTTACCATGTTACCGAAAGTACGATGACTGGAGAAATGTTATTTAGTACCACGGCTTGCCGGAGGCTTGTTGTAAGCCTGCGTGAGGCACCCCACAGTCCACAATGAACTCAACCGCCGAACCGCTGACTTTCGATATCGTCGCGCGCATCGCCGAGTGCGCGCCGGAACTGCGTTCGGCCGAACGCAAGGTTGCGGCGCTGATTCTCGACGATCTGACCGGCGCATCGCGTGCCAGCATTGGCGCGCTCGCCCAGCAGGCGGAGGTGAGCGTCGCGACTGTGACGCGCTTCGCCAAGGCGGTCGGTTGTCGCGACGTGCGTGAGCTCAAGCTGCGGCTCGCGCAGGCGGCTGCTGTCGGTCAGCGCTTCCTGCAGGCAAGTGGGCCCACCGACGCGCCCGAACCCATTGCCACCCGCGTGTTCGACGAACTGCAGACCGCGCTTGCCCACAACCACCAGTTGCTGCGCCAGGCGCCTTTAGACGAAGCAGCGGCCGCGTTGCGCGCCGCGCGCATGATCTATGTATTCGGCATGGGTGGCGGCTCGACCGCATTGGCCGACGAAATGCGCTTCCGGCTCGTGCGACTCGGCCGGCCGGTTGCGACCTATCAGGACGGCCTGTTGCAGCGCATGGTGGCGAGCACCGTGTCGCGCGAGTGCGTGGTGATCGCGTTGTCCACTACCGGGCGCGTGCCCGAGATGGTCGAGAACTGCAAGATCGCGCGCAGCTACGGCGCGACCGTGATTGCCCTGACCGCGCCGGCTTCGCCTTTAGCCAAACTGGCCGATTGGGTGATTCCGATCGTCGCCTTTGAAACCGATTTCATTTACAAGCCGTCGTCGTCGCGCTACGCGATGATGATGGCGCTCGATGTGCTCGTCACCGAACTTGCCGTCAGTCAGGGCGACGAGAGCCGGGAATTGCTGCGCCGCATGAAGCACGCGCTCGACGCGCATCGTGGCGGTGGCGATCGACAACCGTTAGGAGACTGATCCATGCATTCGCATCCCGAAGCCGCCGATACGTTGATCGTCGGCGCGCAACTGTACGACGGCACGGGCGCACCGCCGGTCGAACGCGACGTCGCGATTCGCGACGGCCGCATCGCCGCAATCGGCAATCTGTCGAACTGGCTTGCCGAAGAGGTGATCGAAGCCAACGGCCGCGCGCTGGCGCCCGGCTTCATCGATGTTCATACGCACGACGACACGCACGTGATCCGTTCGCCGCAAATGCTGCCGAAGATCACGCAAGGCGTGACGACGGTGATCGTCGGCAATTGCGGGATCAGTGCGTCGCCGGTGTCGTTGAAGGGCGATCCGCCCGATCCGATGAATCTGCTCGGCGAGCGCGACGCGTTCCAGTACCCGACTTTTGCCGCGTACGTCGAAGCGGTGAACGCGGCGCGTCCCGCGGTGAATGTCGGTGCGCTGATTGGGCACACGGCCTTGCGCAGCAATCAGATGGACCGGCTCGATCGCGCGGCGACCGCAGCGGAAATCGACGGCATGCGCGCGCAACTCGAAGAGGCATTGTCGAACGGCGCGTTGGGTTTGAGCTCGGGGCTCGCCTACGGCTCCGCTTTCTCCGCCCCGACTGAAGAAGTGATGGCGCTGGCCGAGCCGCTTGCCGCCGCCGGTGCGCTTTACACGACGCACATGCGCACCGAGTTCGACGCGATTCTCGACGCGATGGACGAAGCGTATCGGGTAGGCCGTCACGCGCATGTGCCGGTGGTGATTTCGCATCTGAAGTGCGCGGGGCCGTCGAACTGGGGGCGCAGCGAGGAGGTGCTGAAGTCGCTGGAAGGTGCGCGTCGTTTGCAGCCGATCGGTTGCGACTGCTATCCGTACAACCGCAGTTCGTCGACGCTCGACGTGAAGCAGGTGACGGGCGACATCGACATCACGATCACGTGGTCGGAGCCGCATCCCGAGATGGCGGGCAAGCTGATCAGGGAGATTGCCGCCGAGTGGGGCGTCACGCAGCAGGAGGCAGGCAAGCGTTTGCAGCCGGCGGGCGCCGTGTATCACAACATGTCCGAGGACGACGTGCGGCGCATTCTGTCGCATCCCGCGACGATGGTCGGCTCAGATGGTTTGCCGAACGATCCGCTGCCGCATCCGCGGTTGTGGGGCGCGTTTCCGCGCGTGCTTGGGCACTATGCGCGCGATGCGAAGTTGTTGCCGCTCGAAGAGGCGGTGCGCAAGATGACCAGCTTGTCGGCGCGCCGGTTTGGTTTGGCGCAGCGGGGCGAGGTGCACATCGGTTATCACGCGGATCTGGTGTTGTTCGACCCGGCCAGGGTGCGCGATGCGGCGACGTTCGAAAATCCGCAGCAGCCCGCGGACGGCATCGACGCCGTGTGGGTGAATGGTGTGTTGTCTTACCGCGATGGCGCCGTGACTGGCGAGCGGGCAGGGCATTTTGTGGCGCGCGGCGCGGCGTCGAAGGGTGATGCGCACGGCGCGTTTTGATTTTTTGTTTTCTGATGTTCTGGTTGATATGGCAAGCGGTTGTGGCGTTGCTCGCGCCGTGTGCCGGACTTTTTAAGGAGTTTGACGATGAAGCGATATGGTGTTGAAGGTGGTAAGGGTACGGGTGGTCAGCATATGCCGTTTGCGCGGGCAGTCGAAGCGGATGGCTGGTTGTTCGTTTCCGGTCAGACGCCGATGGAAAATGGTGAGGTGATCAATGGCGGGATTGTTGAGCAGTCGCACAAGGCGATTCAGAATGTTTTCGCTATTCTGAAGGAAGCTGGCTATGGGGCGGAGCATGTTGTCCGCTGCGGTGTGTGGCTCGACGATCCGCGTGATTTCGCTTCGTTCAACAAGGTGTTTCGGGAGTATTTTGGCGAGAATCCGCCGGCCCGGGCGTGTGTGGTTTCTTCGATGGTGATCGATTGCCGGGTAGAGGTTGATTGCGTGGCTTATAAGAAGCCTTCGGCTTGAATGGGGTTTTGTTTGCCGTAGGCGGTGGGCGGGGTTTTTTTGTCTGTATGCCTACGGTGTTGGTTTTTGCCTGATTTTTTTGCCTGTGCGGCGCTTATTGTCTGGTCGCCTGCGGTGTTGGTCTTTCCTTGATCTGGATTCTTTGGTCTTTGGCCTTTCCTTGAATTCTTATTGGTTTATTAGCGTCGCCCCTGTGCGGGGCAGGCACCTACTTTTCTTTGCCTGCTGCAAAGAAAAGTAGGCAAAAGAAAGCAGCTCACCCCGCTAACTCTTAAGCGGGTCCCCCGCACAGTTGCGGTAGTGGTGCATCTGGAATCTGTGTTCCCGCACATTCGGCGTTCGTGACAAGGCCGTCATACTTCCGGCGGCGCTGCGCGCGCCGATGCGTCGTTCCTGGAACCGTCTGATTGTTTTCGTGCGCGAGCTTCGCTTGACGCCGCGGCTCGCCGTTGTATCCGCAGCATTCTTCCGATGCGCCAGCGCTTCTTTCGAAGTGCGTATTCACGCCGGCATTCGCTGCCGCGATTTGTCGGTTGCTTGGAGCGCCAACGGGTATTTCGAACAAATATATTTTTAGCGCCTCGTCGGGGCGACGGCGGCGTCTCCAACCAATCTCGACCGAAGCCCTTGGTTTCCTGATGGTCCCTTCCGGCGAGCACGTAGTGCGAGGCGGGAAGCATGACTGCTGTGTCACGAACGCGGAGTGTGCGGGAGCACAGATTCCAGATGTACCACTACCGTGACTGTGCGGGGGGGCCGCTTATAAGCTCGCGGGGTGAGCTGCTTTCTTTTGCCTACTTTTCTTTGCAGCAGGCAAAGAAAAGTAGGTGCCTGCCCCGCACAGGGGCGACGCTAATAAACCAATAACAAAACAAGGAAAGGCCAACGCCGCAGGCAACCAGACAACAAGCGCCGCAGGCAAAAAAACCAATTTTATTGCCGCGCCAACCGCAAATTATCCGGCATAGGCAAATTAAAATTCGTCCGGAACGGATTGATATCCAGCCCGCCGCGCCGGGTGTAGCGCGCATAAACCGCAAGCTTCACCGGCCGGCAAGCCTTAAGCACATCGATAAAAATCCTCTCCACACACTGCTCATGAAACCCCGTGTGATTCCGATAGGAAATGATGTACCTCAGCAAACCCGCATGATCGATCTGTGGCCCAACATAATGAATCTGCACACTGCCCCAATCAGGCTGCCCCGTCACGGGACAATTCGACTTGAGCAAGTTGGAAAACAAAGTCTCCTCGACAGGCGACTCGTCGAACGCAGCCTTCAGCAACGAAGCATCAGGATGATAAACATCCGTATCCAGATCGAGCCGATCCAGCGACAAGCCGTCGAACTCTTCCATCTGCAATTTGCCGAACTCATACGGCGCGGCCAGATGAACAGACACCGTCGCGCCGCATGAAGCGGAAACATCCCGCTTGATCGTGTCGCGCACAACGTCCATCGACTCGAACGCCGTCTGCGCAAACGACCCCAGATAAAGCTTGAACGACTTCGACTCGACAATGTTCGGCGAATCCGCCGGAACAAAGAAAGTGGCCACCGCAATCTGCGGCTTGCCGCGCGCGTTCAGCCAGGAAAGCTCGTAAGCATTCCAGATGTCCGTGCCGAAAAACGGCAACTGCGCGCCAATCCCAATCGCCTCGCGCGCATTCTTCCGGGCAATCGGAAAGAGCAGCGAGGCGTCATATTGTTCGGTGTAAGTGGAAGCCTTACCCAGCGGTGACTGTTCAGGTGTCATGATGCGTTCACGATGCCACTCAGCACGTGCCCCGTCGCCGTCACGACGCGGGCCGATTCGCAGTGGCCAATTTGGTCGTCGAAGAAAAAGTCCGGCTCGAACTCGCGCAAAAACGCGCTCTTGTCGAGGCCGCCAAGGAACATCGCTTCGTCGATTTCAATGTTCCACGCCATCAATGTGCGGATCGCGCGCTCATGCGCCGGGGCCGAGCGGGCCGTCACCAAGGCCGTACGAATATGCATTGGCGCGGCTTCGTCCGCGAGTTTCTGCAGCCGGTGCAGCGCTTCGAGCAACGGCTTCAAAGGCCCATCCGCGAGCGGCAAATCCTTGTTGTGAATCTCATGGCCGACGAACGCCCGCAGGCCATCCTTCTGAAAGATGCGCTCGGCTTCGTCGGAAAACAATACAGCGTCGCCGTCGAAGGCGATCCGGATTTCATCCGGATACTTGCTCGCCATTTTCGCCGATTCGGGCAAGACGCGTGCGGCCGGAAATCCGGCGGCCAACGCATCGCGCACATCGTCCTGATTCGCGGACAAAAACAGCGAGGCGTTCAACGGCTTCAGATAACCGAATGGCGCGCGCCCGCGTGTGAACACGCCGCGCTCGATCGCGAGCCCATACTCCCTGCATGAATGAAATGCGCGCAGTCCGCTGATCGGATCGCTGCGCGACAGGATCACCACTTCGACCCGATGGCCGCCGGCGTTCAGCGCCAGCAGCTTGCGGATCAGCGGAAACGCCACGCCCGGTTTGGCGGGCACAGCCAGCCGCTCGCGCTGCAACGCTTCATACGCCTGCAGGTCGCCCTTCTCGTACACGCAGTTCTCTTCCTCGAAGTCGAACAGCGCGCGCGACGAGATTGCCACCACCAGTTTGTCGACAAGCGAAAGAGCCATCTGCGCGTTTCAGTCCAAAAAGATCAAGCGAGGAACAAGCGGTACACCGGATTCTGCGTCTCTTCCCAGTACGGATAACCCAGTGTCGTGAGAAAGCGTTCGAACTCGCTGTTCTCGCTCTCCGGCACCTGGATGCCGACCAGAATCGAGCTGTAGTCCGCACCCTGGTTGCGGTAGTGGAACAGGCTGATATTCCAGTTCGGCGCCATCGACGACAAAAACTTCATCAGCGCGCCCGGCCGCTCCGGAAACTCGAAACGGAACAGGCGTTCGTCGTGCGCCAGCGGCGAGCGGCCGCCGACCATGTAGCGGATGTGCTGCTTCGAGAGTTCATCGAAAGTCAGATCGACGGTGGCGAAACCGTGCGCTTCGAATGCGCCCGCGATCTGCGCCGATTCGCTGCGATTCCTGATCTGCACGCCGACAAAGATATGCGCTGAATTCGCGTCCGCAATCCGGTAATTGAACTCGGTGACGCTGCGTGTGCCCACCAGTTCGCAGAAGCGGCGGAAGCTGCCACGCTCTTCAGGGATCGTGACGGCGAACACCGCTTCACGTGCCTCACCGACTTCGGCGCGCTCGGCCACGAAACGCATGCGGTCGAAATTCATGTTCGCACCGGACGTGATCGCGATCAGCGTCTGGTCCTCGATGCCTTCGCGCTCGGCATACTGCTTGGCGCCTGCGACGGACAGTGCGCCAGCCGGTTCCAGCACGCTGCGGGTGTCCTGGAACACGTCCTTGATCGCGGCGCATAGCGCGTCGGTGTTCACGAGCAGCACGTCGTCGAGATATTCGCGGCACAGGCGGAAGGTTTCCTCGCCGACCAGCTTGACTGCCGTGCCATCCGAGAACAGGCCCACTTCGTTCAGCGTCACCCGTTCGCCGGCCTGTAAAGAAGCCGCCATCGCGCACGAGTCGTCAGTCTGCACGCCGATCACCCTGATCTCCGGGCGCACCGATTTCACATACGCGGCCACACCTGCCGCGAGCCCGCCGCCACCGATCGGCACGAAGATCGCGTGGATCGGCCCCTGGTGCTGACTGAGAATCTCCATCGCGACGGTGCCCTGGCCGGCGATCACGTACGGATCGTCGAACGGGTGGACAAACGTCAGGCCGCGCTCTTCCTGCAGCTTCACCGCATGCCCATACGCGTCGCTATAGGACTCGCCGAACTGCACGACTTCGACGGTCGCGCCGCCATGCGCGCGCACGGCATCGACCTTCACCTGCGGGGTCGTCACCGGCACCACGATGATCGCCTTCACGCCCATGCGGGCCGCCGACAGCGCCACGCCCTGCGCGTGATTACCCGCCGACGCGGTAATCACCCCACGCTCCAGCGCGTCGGCCGGAATATGCGCCATCTTGTTGTACGCGCCGCGCACCTTGAACGAGAACACCGGCTGGTTGTCCTCGCGCTTCAGATAAACCGGATTGCGCAACCGTGCCGACAGGTTCGGCGCGCGTTCGAGTTCGGTCTCGCGGGCCACGTCGTAGACACGCGCGGTCAGGATTTTCTTCAGGTAGTCGTGGGAAGCCATGCGGGTGGCGCGGTGCGCTTTGTGAAACGGGAAAGGGTCAATGATAGCGCCAACGGTGCGTACTCTGGCCTTCAGCGAACCCTCGGCGAGCGCCCGGGCGCCTTCGGCAAAGCGCTGCCCGACCGTTCGGTCGGAGAATTCGTCGTGTGCGCTTCTGGGTGCGGTTCAACCCGAAAACGCTCAAAGTCCCGCCGCAGCTCCGATTTCAGGCGTCAACGCGCGGCTGGATCATGGGGTAGAATTCCATTTTGGAATAAGGATCGGAAGATGCACTGGCAGCCTCGGATCGCCCATTTGATGCCCGTCCCGCGTGAGTCTTGCCCCGCGGCGGAGCGTCACGTCCGTCACGCACGATCGTGTAGCTGTCTCTGAGCGCCGTGAAGCGACTGATGTGGGTAGGCCGTCGGTTGCGCTTCGCTCCCCTAGAAAATTTCCAGCATTGCGCTCCACGCGCACCGTCCGCCGGCGCCTCACCAATGAGCGCGCCCGGTTGACCTACAGAGTCGTCCGAACATGAACGCACCTCAAGTTTTCGATCCGCACGGGGCCGCCACTGCGGTGGCCGCCGATCCCGAAGCGCGTCTGCGCGAAATTCCCTATAACTACACGTCGTTTTCCGACCGCGAAATCGTTATCCGTCTGCTCGGCGACGAAGCCTGGGCGGCCCTGGCCGAACTGCGCGCGGAACGCCGCACCGGCCGCTCGGCACGGATGCTGTACGAAGTGCTCGGCGATATCTGGGTCGTGCGCCGCAATCCTTACCTGCAAGACGACCTGCTCGACAACCCGAAGCGCCGCGCACTGCTGATCGAGGCGCTGCATCACCGTCTGACCGAGATCGACAAGCGCCGTCGCGCGGATCTGGTCGAGCATGGCGACGATGCTGGCGTCGATCGGGCCGCTCGGGTTGAAACGCTGGTTGCGGCGGCGCGCCGGGCTGTCGACGATTTCGAAAGCGAGTTCCAGAAAACCTTCGATCTGCGCCGTCGCGCGAACAAGGTGCTGGGCAAGGTCACCGAAAAAGACAACATCAAGTTCGACGGTTTGTCCCGCGTTTCGCACGTGACCGATGCGACCGACTGGCGCGTCGAGTACCCGTTCGTCGTGCTGACGCCGGATACCGAGGCCGAGATCGCCGGCATGATCAAGGCGTGTTTCGAGCTCGGTCTGACCGTGATTCCGCGCGGAGGCGGCACGGGTTACACGGGCGGCGCGGTGCCGCTCACGCCGTTTTCGGCCGTCATCAACACGGAAAAGCTCGAACAGCTGGGCGCGGTCGAGTTGACCGATCTGCCGGGCGTCGCGCGCAAGGTGCCGACGATTTTCTCCGGCGCGGGCGTCGTCACGCGCCGCGTGACCGAAGCGGCTGAACAGGCCGGCTATGTGTTCGCGGTCGACCCGACCTCGCTGGATGCCTCCTGTGTCGGCGGCAATGTCGCGATGAACGCGGGCGGCAAGAAGGCGGTGTTGTGGGGCACGGCGCTCGATAACCTGGCCTGGTGGCGCATGGTCGACCCGGAAGGGAACTGGCTCGAAGTCACGCGTCTGGATCACAACCTCGGCAAGATTCACGATATCGAAGTCGCGCGTTTCGAGCTGAAGTGGTTCGACGGTAAGTACGCGCCGGGCGAGAAGCTGCTGCGCACGGAAGCGCTTGACATCAAGGGCCGCGTGTTCCGTAAGGAAGGTCTCGGCAAGGATGTGACCGACAAATTCCTGGCCGGCCTGCCGGGCGTGCAGAAGGAAGGCTGCGACGGCCTGATCACGTCCGCGCGCTGGGTGCTGCACAAGATGCCGGCGCATACGCGCACGGTTTGCCTCGAATTCTTCGGTCAGGCCCGTGAAGCGATTCCGAGCATCGTCGAGATCAAGGACTATCTGTTCGAAACGTCGAAGCAGGGCGGCGCGATTCTTGCCGGCCTCGAGCATCTGGACGAACGTTATTTGCGCGCGGTCGGCTATGCGACCAAGAGCAAGCGCAATGCGTTTCCGAAGATGGTGCTGATCGGCGACATCGTCGGCGACGATGCGGATGCGGTCGCGCAAGCCACCTCGGAAGTCGTGCGCATGGCCAACGGCAAGAGCGGCGAAGGTTTCGTCGCGGTCAACGCGGAGGCGCGCAAGCGCTTCTGGCTCGACCGCAGCCGTACCGCCGCGATTGCCAAGCACACCAACGCGTTCAAGATCAACGAAGACGTGGTGATCCCGCTGAACCGGATGGGCGAGTACACCGACGGCATCGAACGCATCAATATCGAACTGTCGATCAAGAACAAGCTGCAACTGGTCGACGCGCTCGAAGCGTTCTTCAAGGGCGGCAAGCTGCCGCTCGGCAAGAGCGACGACGCCAACGAAATCCCGAGCGCGGAGTTGCTCGAAGATCGCGTGCAGCAGGCGCTCGACATTCTGAAGAAGGTGCGCGCGCGCTGGGAATTCCTGCGCGACAAGCTCGATCTGTCCTTGCGTGAGGCGCAGCACTATCTGGTCAGCCTTGGCTACGAAGGGCTGGCCGAGAAGTTTGCCGATCGCGTCGACGCGCAGCCGGATGCGACCGTGTTCCATATCACGCAGGACCGTACGGTGCGCGTGTCGTGGAAGGCGGAGATCCGGGCCGAGTTGCGTCAGATCTTCAACGGCGGCGAGTTCAAGCCGATCCTCGAAGAAGCCCAGGCGATTCACAAGAAGGTGCTGCGCGGCCGGGTGTTCGTCGCGCTGCACATGCACGCGGGCGACGGCAACGTCCACACGAATCTGCCGGTCAACTCCGACAACTACGAGATGCTGCAGGACGCCCATACGGCCGTTGCACGCATCATGAAGCTGGCGCGTTCGCTCGACGGCGTGATTTCCGGCGAGCACGGCATCGGCATTACCAAGCTCGAATTCCTGACCGACGACGAGATCGGCGAATTCCGCAAGTACAAGCAGCGCGTCGATCCGCATGGCCGCTTCAACGCGGGCAAGCTGCTCGAAGGCGCCGACCTGCGCAACGCCTACACGCCGAGCTTCGGCCTGATGGGCTACGAATCGCTGATCATGCAGCAGTCCGACATCGGCGCGATTTCCGAGTCGATCAAGGACTGTTTGCGTTGCGGCAAGTGCAAGCCGGTATGCGCGACCCACGTGCCGCGCGCGAACCTGCTGTACAGCCCGCGCAACAAGATTCTCGCGACCTCCTTGCTGGTCGAGGCGTTCCTGTACGAAGAGCAGACCCGCCGCGGTGTATCGATCAAACACTGGGACGAGTTCAACGACGTCGCCGATCACTGTACCGTCTGTCACAAATGCGTGACACCGTGCCCGGTGAAGATCGACTTCGGCGATGTGACCATGAACATGCGCAACCTGCTGCGCAAGATGGGCAAGAAGAAGTTCAATCCGGGCAATGCAGCCGGCATGTTCTTCCTGAATGCTACGAATCCGCAGACCATCAACGTCGCACGCACCGCGATGATGGGCATCGGCTACAAGGCGCAGCGCCTCGGCAACGACGTGCTGAAGAAGTTCGCGAAGAAGCAGACGGCGCACCCGCCGGCGACCGTCGGCAAGCCGAAGGTCACGCAGCAGGTGATCCACTTCATGAACAAGAAGATGCCGGGCAATCTGCCGAAGAAAACCGCGCGCGCGTTGCTCGATATCGAGGACAACAAGATCGTCCCGATCATCCGCAATCCGAAGACGACCACCGCCGATACGGAAGCGGTGTTCTACTTCCCGGGCTGCGGCTCGGAGCGGCTGTTCTCGCAAGTGGGTCTGGCTACGCAAGCCATGCTGTGGGAGGCGGGCGTGCAAACCGTGCTGCCGCCGGGTTACCTGTGTTGCGGCTACCCGCAACGCGGTTCGGGCCAGTTCGACAAGGCCGAGCAGATCGTCACGGATAACCGCGTGCTGTTCCACCGCGTTGCGAATACGCTGAATTATCTCGACATCAAGACGGTGGTGGTGTCGTGCGGCACGTGTTACGACCAGCTCGCCGGCTACGAATTCGAGAAGATTTTCCCGGGTTGCCGGATCATCGACATCCACGAGTTCCTGCTCGAGAAAGGCATCAAGCTCGAAGGCGTGAACGGTGTGCGCTACATGTACCACGACCCGTGCCACTCCCCGATCAAGACGATGGACCCGGTCAAACTCGTCAATCAGCTGATGGGCTCGGAGAACGACGGCTACAAGATCGAGAAGAACGATCGCTGCTGTGGCGAATCCGGCACACTCGCGGTGACGCGCCCGGATATTTCGACGCAAGTCCGCTTCCGCAAGGAGGAGGAAATGCGCAAGGGCGCTGCGAAGCTGCGTGGGATTCCGTTGGTGGCCGAGGCGGGTGCGAATGGGATCAATCCGGCCAATGCATCGGCCGGCGCGGCGGGTGCGCCGGACGGCTCCGTGCTCAAGGCGGGCAACGGGCCGCAACCGAACGGCGCCACCGACGTCAAGATCCTGACGAGCTGCCCGTCCTGCCTGCAAGGGCTGTCGCGCTATAACGAAGACGCGGGCACCGAGGCGGACTACATCGTCGTCGAGATGGCGCGTCACGTGCTGGGTGAGGACTGGATGGCGGACTACGTCCAGCGGGCGAACAATGGCGGAATCGAGCGCGTGCTGGTTTAATGGCACGACTGACGATTTTTGCCTGAGGACGACGATGGACTGCGTTTTTTGCCTTGAAGATGGCGGCGACGTGCTGTGGCAGGACGACACCCTGCGTGTCGTCCTCGCCGACGAACATGATTACCCGGGCTTTTGCCGGGTGATCTGGAACAAGCATGTCGCTGAGTTTTCCGATCTCGCCGAAGCCGACCGCGATCGCGTGATGCAGGCCGTGTACGCGGTCGAGCGTTCGATCCGGCGCATTCTTCAGCCGGTGAAGGTCAACCTGGCGAGCCTCGGCAACCAGGTGCCGCACGTGCATTGGCATGTGATTCCGCGGTTTTCGAACGACGCTCATTTCCCGCTGCCGGTCTGGGCGCCTCGCCAACGCACGGTGTCCGAGGCATTACTGTCGTCGCGACGCGCGCAAGCCACTTTGCTGCGCGAGGCGGTGCGGCAGGAAATCGAACAGGCGCTTGGCTGAGCGTTCCCGGATCCGCCGCTTCGCGCCGGCTCTCCGGCTCTTTAAGGAAGCCAGGAAAGTCTGGAGCGGCCTGACGTTACGATGATGGCGCCCAACCTGTCGCTTCGGGTCAGGTCAGGGCGCCCGAGGGGCCAACCGCCAGGCGGACTTCCTGCGAGGCGGAACACTTGGGGCGGCCCGGCATTTTCTTTATGAGGTCATCATGAGTGGACTGACTCCCGATACCCCGGTGCCGACCGGCGTGGTCGTGCATTCCAAATCGCGCGTACTCGAATTGCAATACGCCAACGGCGAAACGTATCGCTTGCCGTTCGAATTGCTGCGCGTGTATTCGCCGTCGGCGGAGGTGATGGGCCACGGGCCCGGCCAGGAGACGCTGCAAACCGGTAAACGCGACGTCACGATCACGATGATCGAAGGCGTCGGCAACTACGCGGTGCAGCCGACTTTCTCCGACGGGCACGCCACCGGTATCTATTCCTGGGACCTGCTGCACGATATGGCCGTCCGTCAGGATGAACTCTGGCGCGACTATCTCGCCAAACTGGCAGCGGCCGGTGTCGACCGTGATGCGCCGATGGCGCCAGTTGGCGCTGCGCACGGACACTGTCACTGATACGATTCGCCCTGATCGCCGCACTGATGCGGCGCAACATATTTCAGAATACGCGAAAGGACGAGCGCGATGAGCAAAACCCACTTCGGCTTTCAATCGGTCGACGAACAGGAAAAAGCGCAAAAGGTGGCGGGCGTATTCCACTCGGTCGCCTCCAATTACGACTTGATGAACGACCTGATGTCGGGCGGGTTGCACCGGGCGTGGAAGATGTTCACGATCGCCCAGGCCAACGTCCGGCCGGGCTTCAAGGTGCTCGATATTGCCGGGGGCACGGGCGATCTGTCGAAGGCGTTCGCCAAACAGGCAGGCGAAACCGGCGAAGTCTGGCACACGGACATCAACGAATCGATGCTGCGCGTGGGCCGCGACCGCCTGCTGGATAAGGGCGTGATCACGCCGGCGCTGCTCTGCGACGCCGAAAAGATTCCCTTTCCGGACAATTACTTCGACGTGGTCACCGTGGCATTCGGTTTGCGCAACATGACGCACAAGGATGTGGCGCTGGCCGAGATGCGCCGCGTGTTGAAACCGGCAGGCCGTCTGCTGGTGCTGGAGTTCTCGAAGGTGTGGGATCCGCTTAAAAAGGTCTACGACGTCTATTCGTTCAAGGTGTTGCCGTGGCTCGGCGACCGTTTTGCGAAGGACGCCGAGAGCTACCGCTACCTGGCGGAATCGATCCGGATGCATCCGGACCAGGAAACTTTAAAAACAATGATGGAACAAGCTGGCCTGGACGGCGTCAAATATTACAATTTGTCAGCTGGCGTGGTAGCTTTACATGTGGGGACCAAATACTAGGGTTCCTAACCCATCGTTTTTTAAAGGAAAGTACGAAAATGTCCGATTCAGGCGTGTTATCTCCCCGTAAGGTTAAGCGGTCGTTGGTGAGAAGAATCGGACTGATCGCGGTGGTCGGTCTGATCATGGCCGGCTCTCTCGCCTCGCTCGATGCGGAAGCCCGTCGCATGGGCGGTGGCCGTAGTATTGGCCGTCAGTCGAACACGGTTCAGCAACAGTCCGCTCCGTCGCAACCTTCCCAAAGCAATCAGGCCATGCAGCAGCGTGCGCAACCGGCTCCGGCGCCTGCGCCGACCCCGGCCGCCGCGCCTAACCGCTCGCGCTGGCTTGGGCCGATCGCCGGTCTGGCGGCCGGTCTCGGCATCGCCGCGTTGCTGTCGCACTTCGGTCTGGGCGGTGCGTTTGCCGGCGCCATGGCCAATATGATCGTGATCGCGGTCATCGCAATGATCGGCATCTGGCTGATCCGCCGCTTCATGGGCCGCAAGCGCGATACGGCGCAACCGTCGTACGCAGGCGGCGCGCCATCGCTGAATGCGGGCGGCACCGGTTATACGCAGGAGCCGCGCTACACCGCTCCGCCCACCGGCTCGTACCTCGAACCGCAAGGCAATCCGCTGAACACGCCGTCCATCAACGCCGCACCGGCCGTGCCGGCCGGCTTCGATTCGGAAGCGTTCCTGCGTAACGCGAAGGTGTACTTCGTCCGTCTGCAAGCCGCGTGGGACGTCGGCAATACGGAAGACATCCGTGAATTCACCACGCCGGAAATGTTCGCCGAAGTGAAGGTCGATCTCTCGTCGCGTGGCGCCGAGTCGAATCAGACCGACGTGGTGCAGTTGAACGCGGAGTTGCTGGGCGTTGAAGAGCGTGCAACCGAGTACTTCGCCAGCGTGCGGTTCTCGGGCTTGATCCGCGAATCGGCGGGTGCGGCGGCTGAGCCGTTCGTCGAAGTGTGGAATCTGTCGAAGTCGACCCGGCCTGGCGAAGGCTGGCTGCTGGCCGGCATTCAACAGGTGGCGCAGCACTGAGGCAGCGGCGGCACAGCGTCGAGGCAACGCCGCTCGTCCTGATTTCGCACAAAACGTTGGCCGTTCGGCATAGCAGGCCGCGAAGCGAACGGACGTTACAATAGGAACCCGCGCGGGCACCTCGCCTGCGCGGGTTTTTTCTTGCCACTTTCAATGACCCTCGCCGCCAAGCCCTTCGCTGCTGCTGTCAATCATCTGCTCGCCCGCGAATCGTGGGCCCGCGAGCGCCTCGCCCCGTACGCAGGCAAGACCGCCAGGCTGTCCTGTCCGCCTGTCGTGCTGACGCTGCTGGTGCAACCCGACGGCTATCTGGGCGCGGTCGAGCAAACCGATGCGCAACAGTTCGATGTGACCGTCTCGGTGCCGTCGGATGCGCTGCCGGCCTTTGTGCAAGGCGGCCAGGCCGCCGTGATGAAGCACGTGAAGATCGAAGGCGACGCCGAATTTGCGACTGTGATCGCCAGGCTCGCCGAGCATCTGCGCTGGGAGCCGGAGGAGGATCTGGCGAAGCTGATCGGCGACGGTCCGGCGTGGCGGGTGGCGTCGGTCGTCCGTACGGTCGGCGAACATGCGCGGCGCACCGGGCGCAATCTGCTCGATACCGCCGCCGAATACCTGCTCGATGAAAATCCGCAACTGGTGCGGCGCGCCGCGCTGGAGGATTTCAACGTCGAACTGGCGCGCGCCCGCGATGCTTTGGCGCGCGTGGAAAAGCGCATCGAGCGTCTTGAACAGAAGGTCGAAGCCCGCGGCGCCGATGCGCCGGGCGGCGCCGCCACGTCGCGCGGCACGCGCTAGTCATCGGGCACAACTATGCGTTTTCTGCGTTTCCTCAAGATTTTCTTTACGGTCATCCGCTTCGGTCTCGATGAGATGATGCTGAGCCGCGTCAACGACCGGCGCGTGCGTCTGCTGCTGCGTATCACCACCATCGGCCGCAAGTTCGAGGCGCCTCCGGGTGTGCGCTTGCGGCTCGCGCTCGAAAGCCTCGGGCCGATCTTCGTCAAGTTCGGCCAGGTGCTGTCCACGCGGCGCGATCTGCTGCCGGTGGATATCGCCAATGAACTGGCCAAGCTGCAGGATCAGGTGCCGCCGTTCGATTCCGCGGTGGCAATCGGATTGGTCGAGAAATCGCTCGGTGCGCCGGTCGACGTGCTGTTCGACGATTTCGAGCGGGTGCCGGTGGCGAGCGCGTCGATCGCGCAGGTGCACTTTGCGAAGGTGAAAGCAGGGCAGCACGCGGGCAAGGCAGTCGCCGTGAAGGTGCTGCGGCCGAACATGCTGCCGGTGATCGATTCCGATCTGGCCTTGCTGCGCGATATCGCTGTATGGGCGGAGCGTTTGTGGGCCGATGGCAAGCGACTCAAGCCGCGCGAGGTGGTCGCCGAATTCGACAAATACCTGCACGACGAACTCGATCTGATGCGCGAGGCGGCCAACGGCAGCCAGTTGCGCCGCAACTTCGCCGGGCTCGATCTGCTGCTGGTGCCGGAGATGTACTGGGAGTTCTGCACGCCCACGGTGCTGGTGATGGAGCGCATGGTCGGCGTGCCGATCAGCCAGGTGGAGACGCTGCGCGCGGCCGGTGTCGATATTCCGAAGCTGGCGCGCGAAGGTGTCGAGATTTTCTTCACCCAGGTGTTCCGCGATGGTTTTTTCCATGCCGACATGCACCCGGGCAACATTCAGGTGAGCCTCGACCCAGCGCACTTCGGCCGCTATATCGCGCTCGACTTCGGCATTATCGGCGCGCTGTCGGACTTCGATAAAAACTACCTCGCGCAGAACTTCCTCGCTTTCTTCAAGCGTGACTACCACCGCGTCGCCACGCTGCATCTGGAGTCGGGCTGGGTGCCGCCCACTACTCGGGTCGAAGAACTGGAAAGCGCGATCCGCGCCGTTTGCGAGCCTTATTTCGACCGCGCGCTGAAGGATATTTCGCTCGGTCAGGTGCTGATGCGCCTCTTTTCGACCTCGCGCCGCTTCAACGTGGAAATCCAGCCGCAACTGGTGTTGCTGCAAAAAACCATGCTGAACGTGGAAGGGCTCGGCCGTTCGCTGGATCCTGAACTGGACTTGTGGAAGACGGCCAAGCCCTACCTCGAACGCTGGATGAACGAGCAGATCGGTCTGCGCGGCTGGTACGAGCGGCTGAAGATCGAGGCGCCGCAGTGGAGCAAGACGCTACCGCAGTTGCCGCGCCTGATCCATCATGTACTGGCCGGACGGCACGACAATGCGCGCGGCGCGAACGACGACATGATTCGCCAGATTCTGCTCGAACAGAAGCGTACCAACCGGTTGTTGCAAGGCTTGCTGCTGTTCGGCGCGGCGGTCGGTGTCGGCGCGGCGCTGGCACGGGCGTTTCTGGCGTTCGCCAACGGCGGCTGATCCCGATCCTGATCCTGATCCACTCGAGGCATTCCATGAGCGACCCGAATTCGCCTTCCGCGCCCGATTTTGCGACCCGTGACCCCAACTCGCCGGCGTTCTGGGACGAGCGCTTCGAGCGCCATTTCACGCCGTGGGATCAGGCGGGCGTGCCGTCGGCGTTCCAGTCGTTCGCCGGGCGGCATCGCGGGGCTGCGGTACTGATTCCGGGTTGCGGTAGTGCCTACGAGGCGCTCTGGCTCGCAGAGCAGGGCAATCCGGTCCGGGCAATCGATTTCTCGCCGGCTGCCGTAGCGGCAGCGCGCGAACAACTGGGTGCGCAGCATGCGCAACTGGTCGAGCAGGCCGATTTCTTCGCTTACGAACCGCCGTTCACGCCGGCATGGATCTACGAGCGCGCATTCCTTTGTGCGCTACCGCCGGCGCGCCGTGCGGACTACGCGCAGCGAATGGCCGGGTTGTTGCCAGAGGGCGCACTGCTGGCGGGTTTCTATTTCATCGGCGCGACGCCGAAAGGGCCGCCGTTCGGTATCGAGCGTGCCGAACTCGACGCGTTGCTCACGCCGTACTTCGATCTGATCGAAGACGAAGCCGTAAACGATTCCATCGCCGTCTTTGCTGGACGCGAGCGCTGGCTGACCTGGCGCCGCCGTGATTGAAGACGCCGCCGGACCCGGCGGTGACGCGGGCCGCACTTGATTCGAACGCGGCCGCCCCCATCTAGGCGGACGGCGGCTGCGCCCGGCACTTGTCCCCGAAATCCGGGGAAGGGGTGTCGTTTGCGGCTATAATTCAAGGCTTTGCAAGCGTTTACAAGATTTCAGTAGGGAACAGATCATGCCGATCTACGCTTATCGTTGCGAGTCATGCGGTTTCGGGAAGGACGTGCTTCAGAAGATGAGCGACCCCCAGTTGACGCAATGTCCCGAGTGCGGGAAAGACACATTTCGCAAGCAGGTGACTGCAGCCGGTTTCCAGTTGAAGGGTTCCGGCTGGTATGTGACCGATTTTCGCGGCGGTAACGGCGGCGCGAGCGCGCCGGCCAAGCCCGACGCGAATGGCGGCTCGAATGCGAATTCGGGCGAAACCGCCGCAGCCGGGAATGACGGCGCAGCGAAATCCGACACGGCTTCGGCCAACGGTACGGCCGCCGCCGCTTCTTCGGGTGCGGCCGCAACGCCGGCCGCGCCTGCTGCCGCGCCGGCCGCATCGGCGAGTTCGAGTGGTCCCGGCAGCGCCTAGTGGGACTGCCGCCCTCCGGGGCGGTGCACACGCCGCGCGCCGGATATCGGCTCGCGCGGCTTTCTGGCGGTACACATGACGACGAAAAAAACGACGCTCAAATCGGTGTTCCTGACTGGCCTGCTGGTGCTGGTGCCTTTGGCTATCACCCTGTGGGTGCTCGGCCTGATCATCGGCACGATGGACCAGACGCTGTTGCTGCTGCCTACCTCATGGCAGCCGGAGCGCGCGCTCGGCTTCCGTTTGCCGGGTCTTGGCGCGGTGCTGACATTGGCGTTCATCTTTGTCGTCGGGTTGTTGACGCAAAACTTCATCGGCCAGAAGCTCGTGAAGTGGTGGGAAGTCGTGGTTGCTCACATTCCGGTGGTCGGCCCGATCTACACCAGCGTCAAACAGGTGTCGGACACCTTGTTGTCGAGCAGCGGCAATGCGTTTCGCAAAGCGCTGCTGATCGAATACCCGCGCCGCGGTTCCTATACGATTGCGTTTCTGACCGGCGTTCCGGGCGGCGACGTGGTTAACCACCTGAAAGAAGATCACGTCAGCGTGTATGTGCCGACTACGCCGAACCCAACGTCCGGCTTCTTCCTGATGGTGCCCAAGAGCGAAGTGATCGAACTCGACATGACAGTCGACGCCGCGCTCAAGTACATCGTCTCGATGGGCGTCGTGGCGCCGTCCGCGCCGCCGGCGCCGGTGCGCCGCACGACAGTCGAGCCTCCGCTGTAATGCCGGTGCGCAGTGTTTCACTGCGGCGCGCCGCTCAACCAATGCAAAACGAAAGACAAACATCATGTCGATGAGATCTGAATACTGCGGTCTGGTGACCGAAGAACTGCTGGGCCAACCTGTCTCGCTGTGCGGCTGGGTAAGCCGCCGCCGCGACCATGGCGGCGTCATCTTCATCGACCTGCGCGACCGCGAAGGCCTCGTTCAGGTCGTCTGCGATCCGGATCGCGCGGAAATGTTCAAGACGGCTGAAGGCGTCCGGAACGAGTTCTGCCTGCAGATCAAGGGCGTGGTTCGCGCCCGCCCGGAAGGCACGACGAACGCCACGCTGAAAAGCGGCAAGATCGAAGTGCTGTGCCACGAGTTGATCGTGCTGAACCCGTCGATCACGCCGCCGTTCCAGCTCGACGACGACAACCTGTCGGAAACCACGCGCCTCACGCACCGCGTGCTCGACCTGCGCCGTCCGCAGATGCAGCACAACCTGCGTCTGCGTTATCGCGTCGCGATCGAAGTGCGCAAGTACCTGGACTCGCTGGGCTTCATCGACATCGAAACGCCGATGCTCACCAAGAGCACGCCGGAAGGCGCGCGCGACTACCTCGTGCCGTCACGTACCAACCCGGGTCAGTTCTTCGCGCTGCCGCAGTCGCCGCAACTGTTCAAGCAGTTGTTGATGGTCGCTAACTTCGATCGCTACTACCAGATCGTCAAGTGCTTCCGCGACGAAGACCTGCGCGCCGACCGTCAACCGGAATTCACGCAGATCGACTGCGAAACCTCGTTCCTGTCGGAACAGGAAATCCGCGATCTGTTCGAAGCGATGATCCGTCACGTCTTCAAGGAAACGATCGGCGTCGAACTGGCCGAGAAATTCCCGGTCATGGAGTACTCGGAAGCCATGCGCCGTTTTGGCTCGGACAAGCCGGACCTGCGCGTCAAGCTCGAATTCACCGACCTGACCGACGCCGTCAGGGACGTCGACTTCAAGGTGTTCAGCACGCCGGCCAACACGAAAGACGGCCGCGTCGCGGCGATCCGCGTGCCGAAGGGCGGCGAACTCTCGCGTGGCGACATCGACAGCTACACGGAATTCGTGCGCATCTACGGCGCGAAGGGTCTGGCGTGGATCAAGGTCAACGAAGTGGCGAAGGGCCGTGACGGTCTGCAAAGCCCGATCGTCAAGAACCTGCACGACGAAGCGGTCAAGGCGATCATCGAGCGCACCGGCGCGCAAGACGGCGACATTATTTTCTTCGCCGCGGATCGCGCGAAGGTGGTGAACGACAGCCTGGGCGCGCTGCGTCTGAAGATCGGTCATTCGGAATTCGGCAAGGCCAACGGTCTGGTCGAATCCGGCTGGAAGCCGCTGTGGGTGATCGACTTCCCGATGTTCGAGTACGACGAGGAAGACAACCGCTACGTCGCCGCGCATCACCCGTTCACGAGCCCGAAAGACGAGCACCTCGAGTATCTGGAAACGGATCCGGCGCGCTGCCTCGCCAAGGCTTACGACATGGTGTTGAACGGCTGGGAAATCGGCGGCGGTTCGGTGCGTATCCACCGTGAAGAAGTGCAGAGCAAGGTGTTCCGCGCGCTGAAGATCGGCGCGGAAGAAGCACAGGCCAAATTCGGCTTCCTGCTCGACGCGCTGCAATACGGCGCGCCGCCGCACGGCGGTATCGCGTTCGGTTTGGACCGGATCATTACGATGATGGCCGGCGCCGATTCGATCCGCGACGTGATCGCGTTCCCGAAGACGCAACGCGCGCAGTGTCTGCTCACGCAGGCGCCGAGCGAAGTGGACGAGCGCCAGTTGCGCGAGTTGCACATCCGCCTGCGTCAGCCGGAACCGAAGGTCTAAGCGGGAACACACTACCGCTGTCTGAAAACGACAGCAGGAAACACCGAAAAAGGCGCGCGATGCGCCTTTTTCGTTTTTTGCGTTACAGTCGAAGCAACCGATCCCGACTGATCATTGGACCACTCGCCGACATGTACCGCGCAAGCGTTGCGCCCAGTTTTTACGCCATGCCGAAACCGCCGAAGATTCCCCAATCCGTACTCGTCGTCATCCATACGCCCGCGCTCGACGTGCTGTTGATCCGGCGTGCCGATCACGCGGATTTCTGGCAATCGGTGACCGGCTCGAAAGACCAGCTCGACGAACCCTTCATCGAGACCGCGGCGCGCGAAGTTGCCGAGGAAACCGGTATCGTGGTCGGCACGACGCTTGTGCCGCAAAGCGCGCTGTTCGACTGGCAGTACTCGATCGACTATGAGATTTACCCCCAGTTCCGGCATCGCTACGCCGAGGGCGTGATCCACAACACCGAACACTGGTTCAGCCTGGAAGTGCCCGAGCAACTCGAGGTGACGCTCGCGCCGCGCGAGCACACTGCGTTCCTGTGGCTGCCCTATGAGGAGGCGGCCTCGCGTTGTTTTTCGTCGTCGAATGCGGATGCGATCCTGCAATTGCCGAAACGGCTCGCTGGGCGCCTGAATGCGCGGCCCGAGGAGCGTGCCCGGTGAGCGTCGGCGGCGCGCGGCGTTTCGCGCGACTCCGGCAATCGCTGCTCGGCCGCCGCTACTGGCAGCGCTACCGCTTCACCGCCGACAACGAGGTCAAGCTACTGCGCTCCGGCGATGAGTTCTTCGCCGCGTTGATCGAGCGTATCGACGCCGCGCAGAGCGACGTCGCTCTAGAAACCTACATCTTCTGTAACGACAGTGCGGGGCAGGCCGTCAGCGCGGCTTTGCTGCGCGCTGCCGCGCGCGGCGTCAAGGTGCGCGTGATTACCGACGGCATCGGCACCGAGCGCCTCAAGATGTTCGACGAATGGCCGCTAGCCGGCATCGACCATCGCATCTACAACCCACACCTGTTCGGCCGCTTCGGCTTCTCGCGTACGCACCGCAAGATCGCGGTGGTGGACGACCAGTTCGGCTACTGCGGCGGCATCAACATCGTCGACGACTACGAGAACAACGGTGAGAGGCTGCCTTACCGGCGCTGGGACTTCGCGGTGGAATTGCGCGGGCCGGTAGTCGCCGATATCCGCCAGGCGTTCGAGGTGCAATGGCGGCGCATTCGCCTCGGGCATCGGCCTCCGGAGTCGCTTGGGCCCGATCTCGGGCCGAAGACCATGGCGTCGCTCGGCACCTTGCGCCGCCGGCGCCGCAATCGCAACGAGGCGCTGTGGGCCGGCGGTCAGCCGTGCGTGGCGTTCGTCGCGCGCGACAACCTGATCAACCGCCGTGCCATCGAAAAGGCGTATCTGACCGCGATCGGCCAGGCGCGCAGCGAAGTGCTGCTGGCCAACCCGTACTTCATGCCCGGCCGTAAGCTGCGGCGCGCGCTGGTGTTCGCGGCGCGGCGCGGCGTCGACGTGAAGCTCATCATCGGGCGCAAGGAGTTCAAGGCGCTCGATTACGCCGTGCCGTTCCTGTATCGTGCCCTGCTCAAAGCCGGCGTGCAGATCGCCGAGTACGAGAAAACCATGCTGCATGGCAAGGTCGCGGTGGTGGATTCGAACTGGGGGACGGTCGGCTCGTCGAACCTCGACGCGTTGAGCCTGATGCTCAACAACGAAGCCAACGTGGTGCTGGTGAACGACCCGTCGATCGGCGCGCTGCGTGAAGCGATCCTGGTCGCGTTCAAGGATTCGCGGCGGATCGACGAGGCCCGCTACGAGGCTCGTCCGGCGGGTGAGCGGCTGCTCAACTGGCTGGCCTATACGGCTTATCGGGCGGCAATGAAACTGTTGACGGTGGGCGGCTATGACTAGCGCTTCTTTCTTTCTCACATAAGGCGCAAGGGCGCGGTGTCAATGGAAGGAAACAAAAGAAGGCAAACGCCTCTAAAAAATCTCCTTCGTCTGATTGACGGATGCCGCAGAATTGAAACCGGGTTAGAAACCGGTTTCTAATAAAGTCCTTGTTTCGCGGACGGCAGCACTCAATAATAGTACGGCCGTTCGATTTTCTTTCGGTCACATTAGAACGGTAAAAAGCTATGCGAAAAGGCGAACAAACACGAGTCGCGATTCTCGAAGCAGCACTTGATCTGGCAAGCCGCGACGGACTGGAAGGTCTGACGATTGGGTTGCTGGCCGAGCGCATGCAGATGAGCAAAAGCGGTGTGTTCGCGCATTTCGGGTCGCGCGAGGATTTGCAGGTCGAAGTCGTGCGCGAATACCACCGTCGTTTTGAAGACGAGGTGTTTTTCCCGAGTCTGCGCGAGCCTCGTGGATTACCGCGCTTGCGCGCGATGATCTCCCGCTGGATTGAGAAACGCATTCAGGAAGTCACAACTGGATGCATCTACATCAGCGGTGCGGTCGAGTACGACGATCGCGGAGACAACCCGGTGCGCGAGCAACTGGTGTCGAGCGTGACGATCTGGCGTGCGGCGCTCACGCGTGCAATTTCGCAGGCGATGGAAGAAGGGCATCTGCGCACCGACACCGATCCGCAGCTGATGCTGTTCGAACTGTACAGCTTCACGCTCGGCCTGCATCACGACGCGCGCTTCCTGCACTTGCCGGATGCAGTGCGTCTTACGTGGGCCGCGCTGGAAAAATTGATTGTTTCGTATCAGAGCGAAAGCCGTTAGCAAGGCCGCCGAACTTCAAGCAGATTCAGCGGCGCTGAAAGATCCGATTCACGGATCTCAACTAACGGCCTGGCTCCTTGTCAAACTTGGGAGAGAGAGTCATGGGACAGTACGCCGCGCCGCTGCGCGACATGCAATTCGTGTTGCACGAACTGCTTAACGTCGAAGCAGAGATCAAGCAGATGCCGAAGCACGCGGATCTCGATGCGGACACGATCAACGCCGTGCTCGAAGAAGCCGGCAAGTTCTGCTCCGAAGTGCTGTTCCCGCTCAATCACAGCGGCGACCAGGAAGGCTGCACGTACGTCGGCGACGGCGTCGTGACCACGCCGAAGGGCTTCAAGGAAGCCTATAAGCAATATGTGGAAGCCGGCTGGCCGGCACTCGGCTGCGATCCGGAATACGGCGGCCAGGGCTTGCCCGCATTCGTGAACAACGCGCTGTATGAAATGCTGAATTCGGCGAACCAGGCGTGGACGATGTACCCGGGTCTGTCGCATGGCGCGTACGAATGCCTGCACGCGCACGGCACGCCGGAACTGCAGCAACGTTATTTGCCGAAGCTGGTTGCGGGCGTCTGGACCGGCACGATGTGTCTGACCGAGCCGCACTGCGGCACCGACCTCGGCATCCTGCGCACCAAGGCCGAACCGAACAGCGACGGCTCGTACGCGATCAGCGGCACGAAGATTTTCATCTCCAGCGGCGAACACGATCTCGCGGAGAACATCGTTCACCTGGTGCTCGCGCGTCTGCCGGATGCGCCGAAGGGTACCAAGGGCATCTCGCTCTTCATCGTGCCGAAGTTCATCCCGAACGAAGCCGGCGAACCGGGCGAGCGCAACGGCGTAAAGTGCGGCTCCATCGAACACAAGATGGGCATTCACGGCAACGCGACCGCCGTGATCAACCTCGACAACGCAAAGGGCTGGCTGGTCGGTGAGCCGAACAAGGGCTTGAACGCGATGTTCGTGATGATGAACGCAGCGCGTCTGGGCGTCGGCATGCAGAGTCTGGGCCTGACCGCAATCGGCTATCAGAACTCGCTCACGTACGCGAAAGAGCGTCTGCAAATGCGCTCGCTGACGGGCCCGAAGGCGCCCGAAAAAGCCGCTGACCCGATCATCGTGCACCCGGACGTGCGTCGCATGTTGCTCACGCAGAAGGCGTACGCCGAAGGCGCGCGCGCGTTCTCGTACTGGTCCGCGCTGCATATCGACAGGGAACTGTCGCACGCCGACGAATCGGTGCGTAAAGAAGCCGCGGATCTGGTCGCGCTGCTCACGCCGATCCTGAAGGCATTCCTCTCGGACAACGCGTTCGAGAGCACCAACCACGCCATGCAGATCTACGGTGGCCACGGCTTCATCGCCGAGTGGGGCATGGAGCAGTACGTGCGCGACGCGCGGATCAACATGATCTACGAAGGCACCAACGCGATTCAGGCGCTCGATTTGCTCGGCCGCAAGATTCTTGGCGACATGGGCGCGAAGATGAAGAAGTTCGGCAAGCTGGTGTCGGATTTTGTCGAAGCCGAAGGCGTGAAGCCGGAAATGCAGGAGTTCATCAACCCGCTCGCCGACATCGGCGACAAGGTGCAGAAGCTGACGATGGAAATCGGCATGAAGGCGATGCAGAACCCGGACGAAGTCGGCGCTGCCGCCGTGCCGTATCTGCGCACCGTCGGCCACCTGGTGTTCTCGTACTTCTGGGCGCGCATGGCACGTATCGCGCTGGACAACGAAGCATCGGGCGATCCGTTCTACAAGGCCAAGCTCGCTACCGCACGCTTCTACTTCGCGAAGCTGCTGCCGGAAACGGCCATGACGATCCGTCAGGCGCGCGCCGGTTCCAAGTCGCTGATGGACGTCGAAGAGTCGCTGTTCTAAGGCACATTTCTTACGGCAAGCGCCGCGCCCTCAAGAGGCGTGGCGCCTTCCACCGCCACAAGCCACACATCGCGAAACCTAAGAGACACCTTCGCGACACCGCATAACTCCCCGGAGGAACGACGTGAGCAATCTGATCATTCGCAAGGTAGCCGTGCTCGGCGCCGGCGTGATGGGCGCGCAGATCGCAGCGCACCTGATCAACGCCAAGGTGCCCGTGCTGCTGTTCGACCTGCCTGCCAAAGAAGGCCCGAAGAACGCGATCGCGCTGAAGGCGATCGAGAATCTGAAGAAGCTGTCGCCTGCGCCGTTCGGCGTGAAGGACGATGCGCAATATATCCAGCCCGCCAACTATGACGACGATATCGGGAAGCTCGCCGAGTGCGACCTCGTGATCGAAGCGATCGCTGAGCGAATGGACTGGAAGCACGACCTGTACAAGAAGGTCTCGCCGCATATCGCACCGAATGCGATCTTCGCGACCAACACGTCGGGTCTGTCGATCACCGAATTGTCGAACGGTTTCTCGGATGAACTGAAGGCGCGCTTCTGCGGCGTGCACTTCTTCAATCCGCCGCGCTACATGCACCTGGTCGAACTGATTCCGACCGCAACCACGCGTCCGGAAATCCTCGATCAACTCGAATCGTTCCTGACGAGCGTGGTCGGCAAGGGCGTCGTGCGCGCGAAAGACACGCCGAACTTTATCGCCAACCGCGTCGGTATTTTCTCGATCCTCGCCGTGATTACGGAGGCCGCAAAGTTCGGTCTGCGTTTCGACGAAGTGGACGACCTGACGGGCTCGCGTCTGGGCCGCGCGAAATCGGCAACGTTCCGCACGGCGGACGTGGTCGGTCTCGACACCATGGCGCACGTCATCAAGACGATGCAGGACACGCTGAAGGACGACCCGTTCTTCCCGGTCTACGAAACGCCGGCCGTGCTGGCTGAACTCGTGAAGAAGGGCGCGCTGGGTCAGAAGACCGGCGGCGGCTTCTACAAGAAGGAAGGCAAAGCCATCAAGGTGCTCGACCCGAAAACGGGCGCGTACGTCGACGGCGGCGCGAAGGCGGACGAACTGGTTGGCCGCATTCTGAAGCGCCCGCCGGCAGAGCGTCTGAAGCTCCTGCGTGAATCGGAGCATCCGCAAGCGCAATTCCTGTGGTCGATTTTCCGCGACGTGTATCACTACATCGGCGTGCATCTCGAATCGATCGCCGACAACGCGCGTGACGTCGATCTGGCCATCCGCTGGGGCTTCGGCTGGAACGAAGGTCCGTTCGAAGGCTGGCAGACCGCCGGCTGGAAGCAGGTCGCCGAATGGGTGCAGGAAGACATCGCGGCCGGCAAGGCGCTCTCGAACGTGCCGCTGCCGTCGTGGGTGCTGGAAGGCCCGGTTGCCGAAAAGGGCGGTGTGCATACGAACGAAGGTTCGTGGTCGCCGGCGTCGAAGACGTTTGTGCCGCGCTCGTCGCTGTCGGTCTACGACAAGCAGGTGTTCCGTGCACCGCTGGTCGGCGAAACCTCGGCTGATCCGAAGACCTACGGCAAGACGCTGTTCGAAACCGACGCCGTGCGCGCCTGGGTCGATGACCGTGCCGGCGAGAACGACGTCCTGATCGTGTCGTTCAAGAGCAAGATGAACACGATCGGACCGTCGGTGATCGACGGTCTGACGCAAGCCATCGAACTGGCCGAGAAGGACTACAAGGGCCTGGTCGTGTGGCAGCCCACGTCGCTGAAACTCGGCACGCCGGGCGGCCCGTTCTCCGCGGGTGCGAACCTCGAAGAAGCCATGCCCGCGTTCATGATGGGCGGCGCGAAGGGCATCGAGCCGTTCGTGAAGAAGTTCCAGCAAGGCATGCTGCGCGTGAAGTACGCGAGCGTGCCGGTCATCTCGGCGGTGTCGGGCATCGCGCTCGGCGGCGGTTGCGAGCTGGCGCTGCATAGCGCGAAGCGTGTTGCACACATCGAAAGCTATATCGGTCTGGTCGAAGTCGGCGTGGGTCTCGTGCCGGCGGGCGGCGGTCTGAAGGAAGCGGCACTGCGTGCGGCGGAAGCCGCAACCGCAGCCGGCGCGACCAACGACCTGTTGAAGTTCGTGCAGAAGTCGTTCGAAAACGCGGCGATGGCGAAGGTTTCGTCCTCCGCACTCGACGCCCGCGCCATGGGCTACCTGAAGCCGTCCGACACGATCGTCTTCAACGTGTTCGAACTGCTCGACATCGCGAAGAAGGAAGCGCGCGCGCTGTCCGCCGCGGGTTACCGTCCGCCGCTGCGTGTCACGCAGGTGCCAGTGGCAGGCCGCTCGGCGATTGCGACCATCAAGGCATCGCTCGTCAACATGCGCGACGGCCGTTTCATCAGCGAGCACGATTTCCTGATCGCCAGCCGTATCGCGGAAGCGGTGTGCGGCGGTGATGTGGAAGCGGGCAGTCTCGTTGACGAAGAATGGCTGCTCAAACTCGAGCGTCAGGCATTTGTCGATCTGCTCGGCACGCAAAAGACGCAGGAACGGATCATGGGCATGCTGCAAACCGGCAAGCCGGTGCGCAACTAAGCGACGACGATCGCACTACGTGCATGGGATCGGAGTAAGGCGCTGAGGCACCAACTCCGATCGACCGCGATAAGACTGCATGGGGCAGGAGTAAGCGCTAAAGCGCTAACTCCTGCCGACAAAGGAGCTTTAAATGACAAAGCAATTGCAAGACGCATACATCGTCGCCGCGAGCCGCACGCCGATCGGCAAAGCGCCGCGCGGGATGTTCAAGAACACCCGCCCGGACGAACTGCTGGTGCACGCGATCAAGTCAGCCGTGGCGCAAGTGCCCGGTCTCGACACCAAGGTGATCGAAGACGCCATCATCGGCTGTGCAATTCCGGAAGCCGAACAGGGGCTGAACGTCGCGCGGATGGGTGCACTGCTGGCTGGCCTGCCGAATACGGTGGGCGGCGTCACGGTGAACCGCTTCTGCGCTTCGGGCCTCACCGCGCTGGCGATGGCGGCTGACCGTATCCGCGTCGGCGAATCGGACGCGATGATCGCGGGCGGTTGCGAATCGATGAGCATGGTGCCGATGATGGGCAACAAGCCGTCGATGTCGCCGCATATCTTCGATCGTAACGAAGACATCGGCATCGCCTACGGCATGGGTCTGACCGCCGAGAAGGTCGCCGAGCGCTGGAAGATCAGCCGCGAAGCGCAAGACCAGTTCTCGGTCGAATCGCACCGTCGCGCGATCGCCGCCCAGCAAGCCGGCGAATTCAACGACGAAATCGCCGCCTACACGATCACCGAGCGTTTCCCCGATCTCGCCACGGGCGAAGTGCGGATCAAGACCCGCGAAGTCGCCCTCGACGAAGGTCCGCGTGCGGACACGTCGATGGAAGGTCTGGCGAAACTGCGCACCGTGTTCGCGAACAAGGGTTCGGTGACGGCGGGTAATAGCTCGCAGACGTCGGACGGCGCGGGCGCGCTGATCGTCGTGTCGGAAAAGATGCTGAAGGAATTCAACCTGACGCCGCTCGCCCGTTTCGTCAGCTTCGCCGTGCGCGGCGTGCCGCCGGAAATCATGGGCATTGGTCCGAAGGAGGCGATTCCGGCCGCACTGAAGGCCGCCGGCCTGAAGATCGAAGACATGGACTGGATCGAGCTGAACGAAGCGTTCGCCGCGCAATCGCTGGCGGTGATTCAGGACCTCGGTCTCGATCCGTCGAAGATCAACCCGCTCGGCGGCGCGATCGCACTCGGCCACCCGCTGGGCGCGACGGGTGCGATCCGTGCGTCGACGGTTGTGCACGGCCTGCGCCGCCGCAACTTCAAGTACGGCATGGTGACGATGTGTGTTGGCACCGGCATGGGCGCGGCGGGCATCATCGAACGCCTGTAATCGTGTTTGCCATGGTCCTTGCGGTGATCCTTGCCGTGACCATCTAAGGACCGCGGAAACGGTTCGCAGGCCGCGTGGCTTGCGAACCGTTTTTTCCATTCAGCAGCAACCAGGAGTACGAGGAGATGACAATGGATATTCTGGTCGAGCGCGCCGACGGCGTGCTGACGATTGCCTTCAACCGGCCCGACAAGAAGAACGCAATCACCGCCGCGATGTATCAGACGATGGCCGATGCTCTGGTCGAAGCCCACGACGATGCGTCGGTTCGGGCGATTCTGATTCGCGGCAGCGTCGGCATTTTCAGCGCCGGCAACGATCTCGAAGACTTCATGAAGACGCCGCCGGGCGGCGAAAATTCTCCGGTGTTCCAGTTCCTGCGAGCGATCAGTGCGGCGGAGAAGCCGGTCGTGGCGTCGGTGGCGGGTCCGGCAGTCGGCATCGGCACGACGCTGTTGCTGCATTGCGATCTGGTCTATGCAGCGGATACCGCGAGCTTTTCGCTGCCGTTCACGCAACTCGGGTTGTGTCCGGAAGCGGCGTCGAGTTTGTTGTTGCAGCGCGTGGCCGGTTATCAGGCCGCCGCGGAAAAGCTGCTGCTCGGCGAAGCGTTCAACGCCGCCGAGGCGCAACGCATGGGTTTCGTGAATCGCGTGCTGCCCGTGGCTGAAGTCGATGCGTTCGCAGCCGCGCAAGCGGCGAAGCTGGCGGCGCTGCCGGCTTCGTCGCTGCGGGTGACGAAGAGTCTGATGAAGCGCGCGAGCCGCCAGGAACTGCAAACGCAGATGGCCGAAGAAGCGGTGCACTTCGGCAAGATGCTGCTCGCGCCGGAAGCGCGCGAGGCGTTCAAGGCGTTCTTCGAGAAGCGCAAGCCGGACTTCCGCCAGTTCGATTGAACTGGCGGTGTTCAGGCGCCTGAAAATACTTCAGGCGCCCGGAGCGCTCAAGGTTGCGTCGGCTGCAAGGTATCGTAGTCGACGTAGCTGGTTTCCCGGCAGAAGCTGACAAGCCGCACGCCTGCCTTGCTGGCAATCGCAATCGCGAGCGACGACGGCGCCGAAATCGTGGCGACCATCGGCACGTCGACGCGCGCCGCCTTGCGCACCAGCTCGTAGCTGGCGCGGCTCGACAGAAACACAAAACCTTCTTTGGTATCCACGCGATCGAGCACCAGTTGGCCGATCAGCTTGTCGAGCGCATTGTGACGGCCGACGTCCTCGAACGCGTAGCGGATCGCGCCTGCCGCATCGCACCATGCGGCGGCATGCAGACCGCCGGTCAGGCGCGTCAATGCCTGATGTTCCGGCAACTCGCGCGCGGCACGAGCAATCGCATCCGGCGCGAGACGTTGCAGAAAGCCGGTGTCCGGCACGCGTTCCGGCTTCAGATCCAGCAGATCGATGCTTTCGATTCCACATACGCCGCAGCCGGTGCGCCCGGCGAGCGCGCGGCGCTTTTCTTTCAGCGCGACGAAAGCCTGCTGCACCACCTTCAATTGCACTTCGGCGTGCGGCAATTCTTCATCGTCGTGCAGCTCGACCTCGATGTCCTGAATGTCGCTGCCGCGTTCCACGATCCCTTCCGAAATCGCAAAACCGACCGCGAATGCTTCCAGATCGCGTGGCGTACACATCATTACCGCGTGCGAGATACCGTTGAAAACGAGCGCAACCGGCCATTCCTGACCGACGTGATCGGTGACCGTTTCGACCGCTGCGCCGCGATGCCGGTGCACCTGTCGCTCCACGGCGCCCGTCTGCCCGTCTGTGTTCAGTTCGTTCAAGCTACTTCACTCCTTTCATGCCGCGCGTGTTTGAGCGGCTTGCAGCCTTGTCCGGCGGCGCGAAGCGGTGCCAGACCGCGCCGCTATCGCGCGAATAAGGTTCTAAAATACCTCAAGCCGGGCTTGCGTGTTGCCCGTCACTCAAGAGGAATACTGTCATGGGACTCAACGAGGCACCGCTTCTGTTCAACTTCGAAGTCGCGTCTTCGGAGAATTTCACCTACATCCCAATGTCGGTGCGTTTCAATCTCGATCGCTTCGGGCTGCGCATCACGCTCGAACAGTGGCAATTGCTGCCGCTCGAGGATCGCAAGCTGCTGGCGCGCTTCCCGGTCGAAGAAGACGCGGAAATCGAGCCGAATTTCGATCACGCGTTGTTCGAGATGCTGCGCACGCACGCCAATATCGAGCCGGAGTGGTTCACGCCCGAGGAAGCGCCCGCCTGGCGCCGCACGGATGCCGTGCCGGACGGCGTCGTGCACCAGGCGGGGCTAGCCGGCCTGCCCACGCCGCGTGTTACTCAGTGGGCCGAACTCGAGCCGTTCAAGCGCTATGTACTCGCCAAATTGTCGCGCAAGCCGGAAAGCAATCATGACTTCGTTCCCGCGATGAGGGAATTTGGTGCGGCCGGCTAGGTGCTGCCGGCTAGTACAGACTGCCCAAGGACGTCCGGCCAGGCACTGCCGCCCCAGAGGCCCCCAGCCAGACGCCCCCCGCCAAATCCGCGAAATATTTCGCCTCGCCCCCTCAATCTGTTCCGAACCCTGCCGTTATCCATGGGTTGGCGCGTAAAAAGACTCGACCCGATGCGGCCCGACGCATCGAAAGCGACCCCGTGCTCCCGCCCTCAGAACGATTGACGTTCGGAACCCATGACTCCTTTTTTATCGAAGCGGCTGCTGATCAATCTGGCAGTCGTCGCCGCCGCAGTCGGCGCGAACGCGTTCGTCGCCTATACGCAGATTTGCGGACAGCGCGACGCCGACGCGCGCATGCTGCGTTCGACGAGCGTGCGCCAGCATCTCGACGCCTACCACAAGGCGCTCGACGGCGGCCTGGCCGCGCTCGGCCGTTTCGAAGCCTCGGGTGAGGCCGCGCCGGTCAATGAGGCCGCTGCCACGGCGGCCTCGCTGGCCGGTCTGGAGCGCGAATTGCGCGCGGAGCTTGCCGGCGAACCGGTCATGCTCGCCACGCTCGCGAGGCTGAGCGCGGACAGTCACGCGCTGCAACGCGACATCGACGATGCATTGTTGAAGAGCACCGGCGCCACGCCGGACGAATCGCGCGCGTGGGCGGCGTCGGCCTATACGCATCTGGGGCTGGGTCTCGGTCATGTGGAAGCCAGCCTGGCGGCGTTGCGCAAGCAGGAGGACGAGGCGCTGCAGGCGTCGCTCGCGGCGTCCACGAGCGAAACCCAACGCGCCATGTTCGTGCTGATCGTGACGATGCTGGCCGGCAGCGCGCTTCTGATCTTCACGTTCGGCGCTCGCGAAAGCCGCGCGCGCGAGACGCTGCGCACCGTCCGCGCACTCAGCCGCAACGATGAGCGGTTTCGCGGCCTGTTCGACGATCATCCGGTACCGATGTACATTTTCGATCGCGACACGCTGCGCTTTCTCGCCGTCAACGCGGCCGCGATCCAGCAATACGGCTACACGGAAAGCGAATTTCTCGGCATGACGATTCGCGCGATCCGGCCGAATGCCGAAGTCTCGCGTCTGGAATCGCACATGCAGCGCAGCGATCTGCAACAGGGCCGCACGATGGCGGGTGTCTGGCATCACCGGCGCAAGGACGGTTCAATGATCAGCGCGGATATTTCGTATCACGCGATCAACTTCATGGGCCACGCCTCCTTCTTCGTGCTGGCCGACGACGTTACCGAACAGATCAATGCCGAAGCCGAAGCGCAGCGTTCGAACCAGATGCTCGAGGCGGTGATCGACAACATTCCGCAGCGGATTTTCTGGAAGGATCAGGAGTCGCGCTATCTCGGTTGCAACATGGCGTTCGCGCGCGATGCGGGGCTCTCGTACCCCGAGCAGGTGGTGGGCAAGAGCGACAGCGATATGCCGTGGCGCGCCTTCGCCGATCTGCTGAACGAGCACGATAAAGAGGTGGTGACCACCGGCGTGCCGAAGATGAATTTCGAGGTCGACGTGGTGATCGACGGCGTGCACCGGACCACGGTCACGAGCAAACTGCCATTCACCGACAACGACGGCCGCGTGATCGGCGTGCTCGGTTCCTACACGGACATCACCGAGCGCAAGCGTGCCGATCTGGCTTTGCGTCTGCAAAGCCGCGCGCTCGATGCCAGCGTCAACGCGATTCTGATTACCGCGCCGTCGCCGACGGGCAATCTGATCGAATACGTGAACCCCGCCTTCATGCGTATCACCGGTTACGATCCCGCCGAAGTGATCGGCCAGGATTGCCGTGTGCTGCAGCGCGACGACCGCGCCCAGGAAGGCGTCGCGCTGATTCGTCAGGCGCTCGAGGCGAACCGCGAGGTCAGCGCCGTGGTGCGCAACTATCGCAAGGACGGCGCGCTGTTCTGGAATCAGCTGTTCATTGCGCCGGTGCCGAACGCGGAGGGCATGATCACGCATCACATCGGCGTGATCAACGACGTGACCGATCTGATCCGCTATCAGGAACAGCTCGAATATCAGGCCAACTATGACAGTCTCACGCGGCTGCCGAATCGCAACCTGCTGCGCGACCGGCTCCAGCATGCGTTGATTGTCGCGCAGCGGCATCACAAGGGCGTCGCGGTCGTGTTCATCGATCTGGACGGCTTCAAGAACGTCAACGACAGCCTCGGCCATAGCGTCGGCGACCGCTTGCTGGGCGTGGTGGCCGAGCGGCTCGCGCGTTGCACGCGGACCAGCGACACGGTCGCGCGCCACGGCGGCGACGAGTTCGTGATCGTGATGACCGATACCGTCGACGAACAGTCGCTGATCGCGTGGATGGAGCGGGTGCGTGCGTCGATTTCCGAACCGGTGTGGCTCGACGGAACCGAGTTGTATGTCGGCTGCAGCATGGGCGCGAGCCTGTTCCCGCAGGACGGCGAAGACGCGGAAACCCTGATGAAAAAGGCCGACCTCGCGATGTATCGCGCGAAGGACATGGGCCGCAACACGTTCCAGTTCTACCAGCCGGAGATGAACGCGAGCGCGGGCGCGCGCCTGAATCTCGAACGGCGTTTGCGCCGCGCTTTGCGCGATAACGAATTTCTGCTGCACTACCAGCCGCAGGTGGATATCGAGAGCGGACAGATTGTCGGCACCGAGGCGCTGGTGCGCTGGCACGATCCGGAAGTCGGTCTGGTGATGCCGTCGCTGTTCATTCCGGTCGCCGAGGAAAGCGGTTTGATCGGGCCGCTGTCGGAATGGGTGCTGCGCGAAGCGTGCCGCCAGAACAAGGCGTGGCAGGACGAAGGTTTGCCGCCGGCGCGGGTGTCGGTGAATCTGTCGGCACGCGTTTTTCAGCAGCGCGATATCGCGAAGCTCGTCATGCAGGTGCTCGCGGAGACGGGTCTTGAGCCGCAGTATCTCGAACTCGAGCTCACCGAAAGCACCATCATGCGTAATGCCGAGGAGGCGGTGTCGATGCTCAACGAGCTGCACGCGCTCGGCATCGGACTTGCCATCGACGACTTCGGCACCGGCTATTCGAGCCTCAGCTATCTGAAGCGCTTCCCGGTGGACCGCTTGAAGATCGACCGCTCGTTCGTGTCGGATATCGGCGTGTCGGTCGACGATGAAACGATCACTTCGGCGATTATCGCGCTCGCGCATTCGCTGAAATTGCAGGTGATTGCCGAAGGTGTGGAGACGTCGGCGCAACTCGATTTTCTGAAAGAGCGCGCCTGCGACGAGATGCAGGGCTTCTACTTTGCGAAGCCTTTGTCGACGGACGCGATTTCGGAGCTGTTCCAGGGTGGCGTCGCGCGCGAACCTGCGGCGGTGTAGCGCACCGGAGCGCCAGGCGGGATTCGCGTGGCGTTACGGCTCGCCATCTGCCAGAAGCCGCGCGGCCATGAAGTCGATGAACACCCGCAACCGCGGCGGCACGCTGCGTCCGGCAGGCCAGACAATGCTCAGATCGATTCTCCGCTCCACGTAATCGTCGAGCACGGTGCAAAGCGAGCCGTCTTTCAGCGCCTGCCGTACCGAAAAATCCGGCATGCAGGCGATTCCCAAGCCACGCATTGCGAAGCACGCGCGCGTTTCGACGTTGTTGCAAACCATCGAGATTGGCAGGGTCACGTCGCGTTCGCCCGCTTCGCGCCGCAACGGCCAGATCTCCAGCTTGCCGCTCGTCGGATAGCGGTAATGCAGACAGACATGGTCCGCGAGATCGGCGGGTTTTTGCGGCGTACCGTGCCGGGCGAAGTAGTCCGGCGCGCCGACCAGCACCACGCCGAACGAACCGATTTGCCGCGCGGCGAGGCGTGAATCCGCCAGCGCGCCGGTGCGCACGACGACGTCGAAACCTTCGTCGATTACGTCGACCACGCGGTCGCTGAAGTCCAGATCCAGTTCGATCTCCGGATACGCCAGCATGAAATCGGCAAGTACCGGCAGCACCAGCGAGCCGACCAGGGGCAGACTCACGCGCAAGCGGCCGCGCGGCAAGCCGGCGCTTTGCGACATCTCCAGTTGCGCCGCTTCGATTTCGGCGAGGATGCGCCGGCTGCGTTCGAGAAACTGCATGCCGTCGGTGGTGAGCGTGATGCTGCGTGTGCTGCGATGAAAGAGCCGCACGCCGAGCCGTTCTTCGAGGCGCGCAATGCGCTTGCCGACTGCCGACGCCGATACGCCGAGCAGCCGCCCGGCGGTGACGAAGCTGCGTGTTTCCGCCACCTGCACGAATACCAGGAACCCGCTCAGACTTTCCACCGTCGCTCCCCATTCCGGACATAAATGTCCGCAGACCGAGGAACTCTATCCCAGTTTTTCTCCGGTTGCCGGATTCGTATGATGGCCGCGTCCCCCTTTACTGGAGCTGCCATGTCCGAATTGTTCGAGCCGTCCCGCTCTTCTCGTCATGCCGCGCCGCTCCCGGCGCGGGTCGATGCGGTGATCGACATCGCGTTGGCTGAGCAGCGCCTCGTTGGCGGCGTCGTGTTGATCGCACAGCACGGCGAGCCGGTGTATCGCCGCGCGGCGGGTCTCGCCGATCGCGAGCGCGAGCAACCGATGCACGAAGACACGCTGTTCCGGCTCGCGTCGATTTCGAAGCCGATCATGGCGACGGCCGCGATGGTGCTGGTCAGCCAGCAGCGTCTTGGACTCGACGACGCAGTCGAGCGTTACCTGCCCGAATTCACGCCGCGCGGGCCGGATGGCGCGGCCGTGCACCTCACCGTGCGGCACCTGCTTACGCATACTGCCGGCCTTGGCTATCGCTTTCTCGAAACCGACGGGCACGGTCCGTATGCTCGCGCAGGCGTCTCCGATGGAATGGATCTCGCGGGCATCACGCTTGCCGAGAACGTGCGCCGGATTGCCAGCGTGCCGTTGATGTTCGCGCCGGGCACCGCCTGGGCCTACTCGCTGTCGATCGACGTGCTGGGCGCACTGATCGAGCGCGTGACGCAATTGCCGCTGGGCGATGCGGTGCGCGATCTCGTCACCGCGCCGCTCGCGATGAACGACACCGCTTTTCATACGCTCGACGAGGATCGCCTCGCGACGCCCTACGTGAGCGACGTGCCGCGACCGCACCGTATGCGCGACAAGGAACGCGTGACGCCGTTCGAAGGCGCGGTCGGCATCGATTTCGAGCCGGCGCGCGCGTTGGACCGCCGCGCGTTTGCTTCGGGCGGCGCGGGCATGGTCGGTTGCGCGGACGACGTGCTGCGTCTGCTCGACACGTTGCGTGACGGCGGCGGCGCTTTGCTGCCGCGCGCGATCGTCGACGAAATGGGCCGTAACCAGACGGGCGAGATGGGGCCGCCCGACAAGCCGGGCTACGGCTTCGGCCTGGGTTTTTCGGTGCTGCGTGATCCGCTCGCTGCCGATTCGCCGGAGTCGTCCGGCACCTGGCGCTGGGGCGGTGCGTACGGCCATTCATGGTTCGTCGACCGGAGCCGCGGTTTGAGCGTCGTCGCGCTCACGAACACCTTGTACGAAGGGATGTCAGGCGTGTTCGTCAATGCGTTGCGCGATGCTGTGTATGGCGTGACGGCGCCCAAGGTTCAGGAGGCGAGCCCGTCATGAGCGAATTCGACCTGGACCAGGCCGACGCCGCGATGCGTCTGCCGCAAGCAACACAATCGACACAAGCGCCGCAATCGTCCGATCGCTTGCCGCTGTCAGGTTTGCTCGCGCTCGCCACGGCCGGTTTCATTACGGTTCTGACCGAGGCGCTACCCGCCGGCCTGCTGCGCGAAATGAGCGGCGACTTCGGGGTGTCGGCGGCGCTGATCGGGCAACTCGTCACCGTGTACGCGGCGGGGTCGTTGCTGGCGGCGATTCCGCTCGCGATCGCGACGCGCGGCTGGCGGCGTCGTCCGTTGCTGCTGATGGCGATCGCGGGTTTCGTCGTCGTCAATACGGTCACGACGTTGTCGACGGATTACACGCTCACGCTGGTTGCGCGGTTCTTTGCCGGCGTGTCGGCGGGTCTCCTGTGGGCATTGCTTGCGGGCTACGCGGCGCGCATGGCTCCCGCGCGCCTGCAAGGCCGTGCAATTGCGATCGCGATGACGGGAATACCGCTCGCGTTGTCGTTCGGCATTCCGTTTGGGACGCTGCTGGGCGCTTCGATTGGCTGGCGTTACACATTCGGCGCGATGAGCGTGCTGACCGTCTTGCTGCTTGGCTGGGTGCGCTGGCAGGTGCCCGATTTCGCCGGCCAGCCGGCCGGGCGGCGCACGACGTTGAGCGGTGTGCTCACCTCGCCCGGTCTCAAGGCGGTACTCATGGTGATGTTCGCCTATGTGCTCGCGCACAACATCCTTTACACCTACATCTCGCCGTTCCTTGCGCTCGCGCATTTGCAGCAGCGCGTGGATGCGGTGCTGCTGGTGTTCGGTTTGACGTCGCTGGCAAGCATTGCGATCGTCGGCGTGCTGGTGGACCGGCATTTGCGGCGGCTGACGCTGATCAGCATTCTGCTGTTCGGCGTGGCGGCCGTGATACTCGGACTGGCGAGCGATCTGCCGGCTGTTGTCTATGTCGGCGTAGGCATCTGGGGGTTCGCGTTCGGCGGCGCCGCCACGCTCTTTCAAACCGCGTCGGCGCGTGCTGCGGGCGAGGGCGCCGACGTCGCGCAATCGATGGTCGTCACGGTCTGGAATCTTGCGATCGCGGGCGGCGGGGCGTTCGGCGGCATAGCGATCGACCGGTATGGCGCGGTCGCGTTGCCATGGGTGGCGGCCGTGCTGTTGATCGGCACGTTGCTGTGTATCGGCATCAATGCTGTCCGCCGGGGCCGTGCGCGAGCCGGCGGCAAAACTGCGGCCGGGCGTCTCGGTGTCTGCAATGGGCAGTGAGTGACGCCGGTTGCTGGCCGCGCTTACCGTTCAATGGCTCGCTGCGCTGAGCCGATCTCCGCCCCGTTCGCTGCCTTGGCGCGCCCGCCCGAACGGAGCGTGCTGCGGGCGTCATCAGATCAGTTGGCGAAGCATGCCGCTTCGCCAGTACGACGCTCGCGCGCCGTTTATACCGCTGGCGTATCGACGAACACCGGCAACTGCTCGGCGAACTCAGAAAACGCCTGCAAGCGTGGATGGTCCGCCTTGGCGACGATCTCCGACAAGAACATCTGCGTGAAATTCCACGCGACGGCCACCGCCACATCTGCCGCGCCGAAATGATCCGGCTCGATCGGCAGCGGGGCCGATGCGAGTTCCTCTTCGAGTTCGCGGTAAGCGGCGTGCAATTGCTCGGTCACGCGATTGACCCACGGCTCATGCTGTTTTTCCGCCGGACGCAGATTGCGTTCGTAGACGATCTGCACGCTCTTTTCACATGCGGCCAGCGCAAGGCCCGTGAGGCGCGCGGCACGCAGGCAGTGCTCCGGTTGCGAAGGAAAGATCCGTTGATCCGGTGCGGCGAGCGTGGCGAGGTACTGCAGGATCACCGTCGAATCCATCACGCGTTGCCCGTTGTCGAGGATCAGGGTCGGCGCTTTCACGACCGGGTTGATCTTCGCGAACGCTTCATACGTGCTGAACACTGAAATCGACTGGTGTTCGAAGTCGAGCTTCAGCAACTTCATGCAGATAGCGACGCGGCGCACGTAGGGCGAATCCAGCATTCCGATCAGTTTCATCTCATTTCCGTTAGAAGATCTATAAGGTTGGCCCGAGCGGGCGAAGAGGCGGCTATTCGCTTACCAGACGGTGCTTGTGATGCATCAGATCAATAGATTAAAGTGCTCGGTGAGTCAAAAAAAGCGACATTAATCGACGGTTTACGTCAGAATTTCTTACATGAAGCCGATTCCGCCCCTCACTGCTCTGCGCTGCTTCGAAGCCGTCGCCCGCCTGGGCGGTGTGACCCAGGCCGCGCGCGAATTGCATGTCACGCACTCGGCGGTGAGCCAGCAGATCAAGGTGCTGGAAGATTCGATGGGTGTCGCGCTGTTCGTGCGCGAAGCGCGCGGCCTGCGGCCGACCGAAGAAGGCCGGTTCTACGCGCTGGAAATACGCTCGGCGTTGCGCGACATTACGCGGGCGACGCGCCGCGCGCAGGCGCGCCCACACGAAAGCGAATTGGTCATCGCGACCGTGCCGTCGTTTGCGCAGCATTGGCTCGTGCCGCGTCTCGCGAGTTTCCGCGAGACACATCCGTACTACCGGATCCGTCTGCTGACGAGTCTGCAGGTCGAGGATTTCCGCCAGGGTGTGAGTGATATCGGCATTCGCATGGGACAAGGGCATTGGCCCGATGTTGCGCAGCAGAAACTGTTCGACGACGAAGTGCTGGTCGTCGCGGCGCCACACTTCACGCTCGCGCCGGGAGGGCGTCTTCCCGTCACCGCTGAGGACGTGATCGCGTGTCCGTTGATCTCCAGCCCCAACACGCCGTGGTCCGAATGGTGCCAGGCGGCGCAGGTGGTGGAGCCGGCCGCCGAAGCGGTCGTGCTGTCTGCAAACGATTCGAACATCGTGCTGAGCGCGGTCCTGCTCGGGCAGGGCGTCGCGCTCGAGCGGCGCAGCCTCGTCGCGCATGCGCTGGCGCGGGGCGAACTGGTGCAGATCACGGACATCCGCGTGCCGTATCGCTATCCGTACTGGCTGGTGTGGCAGCAACGCGAGATTCTGAACGCGAAACAGGCGCATTTTGCCCAGTGGATCGACGCCCAGGTCGACGCCTATTTGCGTAGTGATGTGTGAGATTCTGTGCCGCCTCGCGCGCTCAGCGCGCCGTTCGCGGAAGATTCCCGGTTTCCGGGTGAGTGGCTGTCGTATATATTCGGATTTCCCATCTCTGACTTCGCTGGGAACCACGAAGCATCGATTCACGTGGCGTTGCGTCCGCTTTCCGCTGCTCGCACTCAGTCATGGGCGTTCCGCCGTCGAATATTTGCCAATCCGACTGGAGAGAAAAATGACTTCCTCACCTGCAAAGAAATGGGCTGTGATGCTGGCATCGGTTGTACTGAGCGTGGCTTCTGTTGCACCGGCGTTCGCGCAAAGCGGCGGTAGTGCTCCGGCGGGCGATCAAGCCGCTGCCGTCTCACCGTCGGCTGCCTCGAAGGCAGCCGCCAAGGCGCAGCGCAAGGCCGCGCGCAAAGCCGCACGGGCGAAGAAGAACGCCGAGCTGAAGCAATTGGAGAGCAATGGGTATAACCCGTCGCGCAACGATCCGAACTATCCGACGGATCTGCAGAACGCGCAGAAGAAGGCGGCGGCCGCCGCGGCGGCGAGTCAGTAAGCCGGCAAGCCGGCTGCGGGCCGGACAGCGGTTGCCGGCGCTGGGTGCTTGCGCTGGGGGATCCGGCGACTGCAACCTGGGACAGGCGGCCCGGCAAAGGCAATCCGGCAAATACCACGTATGAAACCAAACGAGGCGCCCAGGCGCCTCGTTTTCGTTTAGTGTCCCGCTGCGCTCAATCCAGCACGGGCAGCGCGCGCGGGCGCCGGTCGCTATCGGTCGCGACGTAGGTCAGGGTTGCTTCGGTGACCTTCACGAGTTCTTCGGTCAGGCTCATGCGCTGCGCGTAGACCTCGACCGACACCGTTACCGACGTGTTGCCCGTCTTGACGATATCCGCGTAAAAGCTCAGCAGATCGCCGACGAACACGGGCTGCTTGAAGACGAACGAGTTGACCGCGATAGTCGCCACCCGCCCGTTGGCACGGCGGCTTGCCGGAATCGACCCGGCGATGTCCACTTGCGCCATGATCCAGCCGCCGAACACGTCGCCGTGGACATTCGCGTCCGACGGTTGCGGCACGACGCGCAGCGCGCAATGTTTTTGCGGGAGTTGAAGAATATCGGTCATGGGGATGAAAAGCGGCGCCAGCCAGCTTCTGCGACAATAGAAAGATCAGGAATTGTACGGGAAAGCGCCCAGCCGGGTCGCGCGACATCAAGCAGAGTGCCGGGTTGGCACTTGCCGGTCGGCGCGCCGCTGCGAACTCCGTCGCTTCCACACTCTCCCCAGCCGATCCCATGCGCCGTACGCCCTCGTCCGAACCCTCACCGATCTCGACCCAGCCTCGCAACGACTGGCAAACGATCCTGTCGCTGCTCCCGTATCTCGCCACCTATAAATGGCGCGTGGGTTTCGCGTTGAGCTGCCTGATCGGCGCGAAGGTCGCCAATCTCGGCGTGCCGATCGTGATGAAGAAGATCATCGACGGCCTTGCGTCAGTGAAGCATCTCACCGCGCTCGGCCGCGCGCACGATTCGCCTGGCATCGTGCTGCTGGGTGGAGTCGGTTTGATGGTGGTCGCCTACGCCGTGGTGCGGCTGTCCACCTCGCTGTTCACCGAGCTGCGCGAAATTCTGTTTGCGAAGGTGACCGAAAGCGCGGTGCGGCAGCTCGCGCTAAAAGTGTTCCGCCATTTGCATGCATTGTCGTTGCGCTTTCATCTCGACCGGCAGACGGGCGGCATGTCGCGCGATATCGAACGCGGCACGCGCGGCATCACGCAACTGATTTCGTATTCGCTGTACAGCATCTTGCCGACCCTGGTCGAAGTCGGTCTCGTGCTCGGCTTTTTCGTCATCAAATACGAGGCGTATTACGCGATTGTCACGTTCATTGCGCTTGCCGCGTACATCGTATTCACCGTGAAAGTCACCGAATGGCGCACGCATTTTCGCCGCACGATGAACGATCTCGATTCGAAGGCGAATTCGCGAGCGATCGATTCGTTGCTCAACTACGAGACGGTGAAGTACTTCGGCAACGAAGAGTGGGAAGCGCAACGTTACGACGAAAATCTCAAACGCTATCGCACGGCCGCGATCAAATCGCAGCGTTCGCTGTCGGCGCTGAATTTCGGGCAGCAGGCGATCATCGGCACGGGGCTCGTGTTCATTCTGTGGCGCGCGACGCAAGGCGTGATGGCCGGGCGCCTCACGCTCGGCGATCTGGTGTTGATCAACACCTTCATGTTGCAGCTCTATATCCCGTTGAATTTTCTCGGCGTGGTGTATCGGGAACTGAAGCAAAGTCTCACCGATATGGATCGCATGTTCACGCTGCTTGGCGCGGCTCAGGAAGTGCCCGATATGCCGGACGCACGCGAGCTGCAGGTGAGCGGTGCACAGGTGCGTTTCGAGCACGTGAACTTTTCGTATGAACCGGCGCGGCAGATTCTGCACGACGTGAGCTTCACGATTCCGGCGGGCAGCACCACGGCGGTGGTCGGTCATAGCGGCTCGGGTAAATCGACGCTCGCGCGGCTGATGTTCCGCTTCTACGATCTGGACCGCGCAACAGGCGGCGCGATCACCATCGACGGTCAGGATATTCGCGACGTCACGCAGGATTCGCTGCGGGCCTCGATCGGCATCGTGCCGCAGGACACGGTGCTGTTCAACGATTCGATCTACTACAACATCGCTTACGGCCGCCCGTCGGCCACGCGTGAGGAAGTGATCGCGGCGGCGCGCGCGGCGCATATTCACGATTTCATCGAAGGGCTGCCGAAGGGCTACGAAACGCCGGTCGGCGAGCGAGGCCTGAAGTTGTCCGGCGGCGAAAAGCAGCGCGTCGCGATTGCGCGGACCATCCTCAAGAACCCGCCGATCCTGCTGTTCGACGAGGCCACGTCGGCGCTCGATTCGCGTTCGGAGCGCGCGATCCAGCATGAGCTCGATCAGATCGCCCGCGAACGCACGACGCTGATCATCGCGCACCGGCTGTCGACGGTGGTGCACGCACAGCAGATCATCGTGATGGACAAGGGGCGCATCGTCGAGCGCGGGACGCACGCCGAATTGCTGCATGCGAATGGGTTGTTTGCGCAGATGTGGGCGTTGCAGCAGCAGCGTGCCGCAGAGGCGCCGGAGTCGGCTGAAACGGTGGGCGCGGGGGACGGCGGGCGGTGAGCGATCTGCGGCGCGATGCACCGCCGTTCTGGCTTGTTGAATGTCGCTTTGAACGGGGCGTATTGCGTGTTCGCCGCTGAGCGATCGGTGTCGACCGCTCAGCCTTGACCGTTGCACGTTGCCCCGCGTGCGTTATTTCGCTGCGTCGTTCAACGCCGCGTGGCCTGCACTCAGCGTGCGCTCAAACGCTGATCCAAATCCTGCAGCTGCGCTGGCGTACCAACGTTTTCCCACAAGCCTTCATACAGTTCGCCGCTTGCGAGACCGTCTGCAATCGTCGCGCGGTAGTAAGGCGTCAGCGGGCGCCGCGTGCCGCGCGGCAGATCGTGGAACATGCGCGTGTCGTAGAGTCCGATGCTGCCGAACGTCAAGCGCGGCTGCCCGTCGAGCGACAGCACGCCGTCGATCAGACCGAAGTCGCCATGCGGATGAAACGCCGGATTCGGCACCATCACCAGATGCATGCCCGGCTTGGGCAGCGCCTTCAATCTGTCGGCATGCGCATTCAGTGTGGCGTAGTCGAAATCGGCGTACACGTCGCCGGCGATGGCGACGAACACTTCGCTTGCGCCGTCATCCTCCAGCAGCGGCAACGCCTGCGCGATCCCGCCGGCCGTCTCCAGGGCCTCATGCTCGGCCGAGTAGCGCAGTTGCACGTCCCAGCGCGAACCGTCGCCGAGCTCGGCCTCGATCCGCTCGCCGAGCCACGCGTGATTGATCACAATGGTTTGAAAGCCCGCCTTCGCGAGGCGTTCGATCTGCCACACGATCAACGGTTTGCCGCCTGCTTCGAGCAAGGGCTTGGGGCACGTGTCGGTCAACGGACGCATGCGTTCGCCGCGCCCGGCGGCGAAAATCATCGCTTTCTTCAGAGACATCGTCATCCGTCAGAACGTGTAGCCGACTTCATTCGCGCGGCCTTCGAGCTCGTCGAGCAGCTTTGCGAACGGACGCAGCGGCGCATAGCGTTCCGCGACCTTGCGGGCATAGCCGATGAAACGCGGCAGATCTTTCATGTAATGCGGTTTGCCATCGCGGTAGTTGATCCGGCAGAACAGGCCCAGCACCTTGATGTGCCGTTGCAGCCCCATCCATTCGAGCTGGCGATAGAACTCGCCGAAATCCGGATCGACCGGCAGGCCGGCTTTTTTCGCGCGTTCCCAGTAGTACACGAAGCAATCCAGTTCGAATTCTTCGTCCCAACTGAGGAACGCGTCGCGCAGCAACGAGGCGACGTCGTAGGTGATCGGGCCGTATACCGCGTCCTGGAAGTCCAGCACGCCGGGATTTGCGGGGTTGGGCGCGGCGGCAACCATCAGATTGCGCGGCATGAAGTCGCGCAGCATGAACACCTGCGGCTGCGCCCGGGCGCTCGCGATCAGCAGCGCGAAGGTGCGGTCGAGCAGCCCGCGGGTCTTGTCGTCGACCTCGCGGCCCAGATGGCGGCCGATGAACCATTCCGGCAGCAACTCCATCTCGCGGCGCAGGAAGGCTTCGTCGAACGGCGGCAGCACGTCTTCGCGCGACGTGAGCTGCCAGCGGATCAGGGCATCGAGCGCGTCGTGCATCAGCGAGCGGGCACGGCGCGGGTCGTCCCCGCTTTGCGCCTCAGTCAGCGCGCCGAGGTACGAATCGGTGCCCAGATCGGTGACGAGCATGAACCCGGCGTCGAAGTCGACCTCCAGCACGCGCGGCACATGCACGTTCGCCGCGCCGAGCAATTGCGCGATCTGCACAAATTCGCGGCACTTTTCTGGTGGCGGGGCGTCGACGGCGATCAGCGTGCCGGTGCCTTCGCCTTCCGCCGCCTTACCGGCGAGCCGGAAATAGCGGCGAAAACTGGCATCGGACGAAGCCGGGTGAAGCGTGCCGAGATCAAGCGCATAGCGTGCTGCATGGGCGTTCAGCCAGGCCTTGAGCAGTTCGAGGCGGCTGTCGGTGAAATCTTGGGTAGTGTTTCTGGAAGGGGCGAGCGTCATGAAAACCGGCGGCAAATTCAGAGGGGCAACGTCTTGCCATATAATACCCCACGACTTTTTTGACGCGACTCACGCCAGTTTTCGCGCATTCCGCTTTACCGCCCGCCTCATCGTTCGACAGATTGTAAATATTGATGTGCAGCCGACTGTCACGGTCGGGATGTGCAGGCGGTGGATCGTGACTGCAGAAGCTGACGGACGGGCCGATTCGCCAAACGATACATGCCGCCTAGACAGCTTTCCCAAACGACTTCCTCTTGTGCCGTAGTGCCGCGCAAAAGGCGGCTCGTAGCGGCGTTGATCGCCGTTCCGGGCCTGATGCCCGCGCTTGCCCATGCCCAGCTCGTGGGGGAAGCCGCGCAGCCGCAACCTATCGACGCGCCCTGGGGCATGCAGCTTGCCCCGCAGCTCGAAGAGCATCCATTGCAGTCAGGCCAGAAGGCTGCCACCTTCGTGCTCGGCGACACGACGAGCGGCACCTCCGATCAGGACATGGCCGCGAAAGGCTCGGCCGAGGTGCGGCGTAACACCTTCGTGATCAAGGCCGACGCGCTGCACTACGATCAGGACACGGACATGGCCGATGCCTATGGCCAGGTCCACCTGAACAACAACGGCGCCACGTTCGCCGGTCCGGAAGCGCATATGCGGGTGGACTCGAGCGAAGGCTTCATGTCCGCGCCGAAGTACCACTTCAACGTGACGGGCGGTTCCGGCAGCGCGGAGCGCGTCGACCTGCTCGACAACGAGCGCTCGGTGTTCACGAAGGGCACGTACACGGCGTGCTCGTGCTCGGACAATCCGGCCTGGTATATCAAGGGCAGCGAGTTCGATTTCGACACCGGCGCGGACGAAGGCGTCGCATACAACAGCGTGCTGTTCTTCCAGGGCCTGCCGGTATTCGCTTCGCCGTGGCTGTCGTTCCCGCTGTCGGGCGAACGGCGCAGCGGGGTGCTGCCGCCCACGTTCTCGCTCAGCTCGTCGAACGGCTTCGAACTGTCGGTACCGTATTACTTCAACATCGCGCCGAATCGCGATCTGACGGTCACGCCGCGCCTGATCTCGAAGCGCGGCGTGCAGTTGCAGTCCACGTTCCGCTACCTGTCGCCCACGTATTCCGGTTCGATCACCGGCGAGTATCTGCCGGACGACCACCTGACCCATACCAACCGCTACGCGCTGTACATCCAGCACAACCAGAACTTCGGCGACGGGTTCGGCGGTTACATCTACTACAACAAGGTTTCGGACAACACGTATCCGGAAGACCTGTCGTCGTCGGTCAGCCAGTTCATGAACGGCACCCAGCTCCTGTATCAACAGGAAGCCGGGTTGACTTACAACAACGGCCCGTGGTCGGTGCTCGCCCGCGAACAGCACTGGCAGACGCTGACGCCTTCGGTGGCGCCGTATGGCCGCGAGCCGCAGTTGAACGTGAAGTACGCGAAGTACAACATCGGCGGCTTCGACTACGGCGCGGAAGCCGACTACACGAATTTCCGCATCACCACCGCGGACATGACCCAGGGTCAGCGGGTGATGTTCAACCCGTACCTGTCGTATTCGGTGGTCGGGCCGGGCTACTTCGTGACGCCGAAGGTGCAGTGGCACTTTGCGTCGTACAACCTGAACAACATCAGCTCCGACGTGCCGGCCGGCACGCCGAAGAATTTCACCGAGTCGATTCCGACGCTCTCGTTCGACACCGGGCTGATTTTCGACCGTTCGGTGCGGATCTTCGGCGAGGATTACATCCAGACGCTGGAGCCGCGGCTTTACTACGTCTATACGCCGTACCGCAACCAGGAATCCGCGCCGCTGTTCGATACGGCCGATTCCGACTTCGGCCTGGCGGAAATCTTTACGCCGAACACGTTCGTCGGCAACGACCGGATCGCCGATGCGAACCGTCTGACCGCGGCCATCACCACGCGCTTCATCAACCCGGCCACGGGCGACGAACGCGCGCGTTTCGTGATCGCGCAGCAGTATTACTTCCAGGATCAGCGGGTCACGCTGCTGCCTACGCAGACCAGCACGCAGGCCACGCATTCGGACCTGATTCTGGGTGCGTCGCTTAAGCTCGGGGCCGGTTTCGCGTCGGAAACTGCGTTCCAATATAATGCCGACAACAACCAGTTGGTGAAGACGAGCGTCGGCTTCGGGTTCAGTCCGGGTACCGGCAAGGTGGTCAATGTCGCGTATCGCTACACCCGCGCGAACACCACGCTGGACAATCAGCCGATCAATCAGGTGCTGATCTCGGGGCAGTGGCCGCTCTCCCACCGTGTGTACGGCGTGGGCCGCTTCAATTACGACCTGGGCGGCCATCGGATCGTCGACGGTCTGGTCGGCCTGCAATACGACGCCGACTGCTGGACGCTTGGCGCCGGGATTCAGCGCTATGCGAACGGTCTGAACACGTCGGGGCAGAATCAGTCGAGCACGCGGTTTCTCGCGCAGTTGACGTTCAAGGGCTTGTCGAGCGTCGACAACGGGCTGATTTCCGCGTTCCGCGCCAGCGTGGCGGGGTACACGCCGTTGCCGCCGCCGCCGCCGCCGGAAGCGCGTTTCACCAATTACGAATGACGCTCGCGCGATCATTTATAGAATGCGAAAAGACGGGCCAGGCGCGCCCGATATCATTGGAGTATCTGTGGCAATCATGAAAAAGCTTCGCTTGGCAACGCTTGCGGCCGGTTTTGCCGCTGTGGCGTCTTTCCTGTCGGCTGCGCCGGTTCAGGCGCAGGCGCTCTCCGGCAATAACGGCCAGACGGTCGACACTATTGCCGCAGTGGTCAACAACGGTGTCATCACGCGGCGCGAGCTCGACGAGCGCATCGGCCTGATCACGCGGCGGCTGAACCAGCAGAATGCGCCGGTCCCGCCGATGGACCAGCTGCGCCAGCAGGTGCTCAACCAGATGGTGCTGGAACGCATCCAGTTGCAGAAGGCGAAAGAAGACGGCATCAACATCGACGACGCCGCCGTGCAAAAAACGCTCGAGCGGCTCGCGCAGGCGAACAACATGTCGCTCGACATGTATCGCTCGCGGATCGAGGCGCAAGGCGTGCCCTGGACCACCTTCACGAACGACGCGCGCACCGAGCTCACGCTCTCGCGTCTGCGTGAGAAGGAAGTGGACAGCAAGGTCACGGTGTCGGACGCCGAAGTCGCGAACTACATCGCCAGCCAGCGCGGACCGAACTCCGGCCTGACGAGCGATCTGCATTTCCAGCACATTTTCGTGAAGGCGCCGCTGAACGCCCCGGAAACCGACATCGAAGCCGCGCAGAAAAAGGCCGATGCTTTGCTGGCCGAAGCCAAGGGTGGCGCCAACTTCGAAAAGCTGGCGAAGTCGAATTCGCAGGCGCCGGATGCGTCGAAAGGCGGCGATACGGGTTTCCTGCCGCCGTCCAAACTGCCGCCTGAGTTCGTCAAGGCCGCTTCGGCGCTGCGCCCGGGCGAGATCAATCCGGATGTGATCCGCACCAACGACGGCTTCGAAGTCGTGCGCCTCGTCGATCGTCGCGCGGGCCAGGGCACCAGCTCCGATGCACCGAAGCTCGTGCAGACGCACGTTCGCCACATTCTGCTGCGCGTCGGCGACGGCATGTCCGAACCGCAGGCACGTCAGAAGCTGCTCGAAATCAAGAATCAGATCGCCGCAGGCGGCGATTTCGCGAAGTTCGCTCACACCTACTCGCAAGACGGTTCGTCGTCGCAAGGCGGCGACCTCGGCTGGATCAGCCCGGGTGAGACGGTGCCGGAATTCGAGCGCGCCATGAACAGCCTGCAGGACGGTCAGATCAGCGACCCGGTGCGCAGCGAATACGGCTATCACCTGATTCAGGTGCTGGGCCGCCGCGAATCGGAAGGTTCGGTTTCGCAGCAGATGGATCTGGCGCGTCAGGCAATCGGTCAGCGCAAGGCGGAACAGGCTTACGCCGACTGGCTGCGCGAACTGCGCGATACGGCTTACGTCGAAGTAAAACCGGTTCAGGCAAGCCTGCAGTAATCGTCATGACAAGCGCCGCGCAGTCCGCCAGCCTTCCGTTGCAGATCGCGATCACGACCGGCGAGCCTGCCGGCGTGGGCCCCGAACTGACCGTGCAGGCGTTGGCGGGCGCGGCGGCGCATTGGCCGGGCGCACAGTTCACCGTGCTGGGCGATGCGGATTTGCTGGCTGAACGCGCGCGCGCGGTTGGTGTCGATTGGGCTGCGCTGGTGGCGGGCGGCAAGCGCGTGCGGGTGCAGCATCGGCCGCTCGGCGCACCGTCGGTGGCCGGCAAGCTGGACGCCGCCAACGGCCGTTACGTGCTCGATCTGCTCGACAGCGCGATCGACGGCGCCGTGGCCGGCACGTTCGACGCGATCGTCACCGCGCCGCTGCAGAAAAGCACCATCAACGATGCCGGCGTACCGTTCACCGGCCACACGGAATATCTGGCCGAGCGCACGCACACGCCGCGCGTGGTGATGATGCTGGCCGGCACCGGCCGGCGCCCGTTGCGTGTCGCGCTGGCAACCACGCATCTGCCGCTCAAAGACGTCTCCGCCGCGTTGACGATCGAAGGCATCGTCGAGACGTTGCGCATTGTCGACCACGATCTGCGCCACCACTTTGGTTTGCCCGCGCCGCGTATTCTCGTGACGGGCTTGAACCCGCATGCGGGTGAAAACGGTTATCTGGGCCGTGAGGAAATCGAGGTGATTTCTCCGGCCCTGAAGCTCGCGAACGAACAAGGCATCGACGCGCCCGGTCCTTATCCGGCGGATACGTTGTTCCAGCCGCGCTATCTGGAACAGGCCGACTGCGTGCTGGCAATGTTCCACGATCAGGGTCTGCCGGTGTTGAAGTACGCAACGTTCGGCGAAGGCATCAACGTCACGCTCGGCTTGCCGATCATCCGCACCTCGGTCGATCACGGCACCGCGCTCGATCTGGCCGGCACCGGCCGTGCCGACTCGGGCAGTCTGATTGCCGCGATCGATACGGCGGTTTCGATGGCGCAGCACCGCCGCGCGGGCTGATACTGCCGTTGCGGTCGCATCTCTTCGCCGGGCGGTCTGATCCGGCGGTGTCGACGGCGTAGCATGGCCGGGCAGGCCGCTTCAGTGGCGGGGCCGCACGGCTTCATCAGCGTTTGCCGCGATTGCGAGTTGTTCCGCTTGCTCCTTTTTTAAGCAGTTCTCTTTCTTAGCGTTTCTTCGATGTCCACCAGCAGACAGCAACAGGGCCGGCACCAAGGCCATATCGCGCGCAAGCGTTTCGGACAGAATTTTCTGGTCGATATGGGCGTGATCGATTCGATCGTCGACGTGATTCGGCCGCAGCGCGGCGAACGCATGGTCGAGATCGGGCCGGGGCTTGGCGCGCTTACCGAGCCGCTGATCGAGCGTCTGGCGACGCCCGAGGCGCCGCTGCACGCGGTGGAACTGGATCGCGATCTGATCGGCCGCCTCAAGAAAAAATTCGGCGACCTGCTCGAACTGCATGCCGGCGATGCACTCGCGTTCGACTTCGGCGCGTTGGCTGCACCGGGTGAGAAGGCGTCGCTGCGCATTGTCGGCAATTTGCCGTACAACATTTCGAGCCCGCTGCTGTTTCATCTGAGCGCGTTTGCGCATCGCGTGATCGATCAGCATTTCATGCTGCAAAACGAAGTCGTCGAGCGCATGGTGGCGGAACCGGGCACCAAGGCGTTCAGCCGCCTTTCGGTGATGCTGCAATACCGCTACGTGATCGACAAGCAACTCGACGTGCCGCCCGAAGCATTCAACCCGCCGCCGAAGGTCGATTCGGCGATCGTGCGGATGATTCCGTACGAGCTGCATGAATTGCCGGCCGTGGACGAGCGCGTACTCGGCGAAGTGGTGACGGCGGCCTTCTCGCAGCGGCGCAAGATGCTGCGCAACACCCTGGCCGCGTTTCGTGACTCGGTGGATTTCGAGGCGCTAGGCTTCGATCTGCAACGCCGCGCCGAAGACGTGCCGGTGGCCGAATATGTGCGTGTGGCACAGATCGTGGCGGCTTCGCCGGCGCGCGGCGCTGCGGCGGCCGCCGCTGAAACCGACGAGGCGTGAGTTGCGCGACTCAGGCGCAACTGAGGTTTGACGCAAGCGCGCTGCGCCCTGCAGCGTGCATGAAATTCCACTCTCCTAAGCCGCTGGCCGCTTCACCGGAGCATTGACCAGCGCGATGCCGGTCAGCACCAGCACCGCCGCCATCAGAAAGCGCAGGCTGAACGATTCGCCGAGCAACAACACGCCGAAGGTCACGCCGAACAACGGTGTCAGGAACGAAAACACCGACAGGCGCGACGCGATGTAACGCGTCAACAGCCAGAACCACACCAGATAGCTGACGAACGCGACGACTACCGCCTGGTACGCGAGGCTCACCACAGCCAGCGGGGTGACGGCTGCCACGTGTGCCTGACCGAGCCCCAGCGCAAGTGCGAGCAGGACTACCGCCGACACCGTCAATTGATAGAACAGCGTTTTGCTGGCGCTCGATTGGGCGAGGCGCGTGGCGCGCACCACCACGGTGGTTGCGGCCCACGCGATGCCGGCTAGCACGCCGAGCGCGTCGCCGGCGACACCCGTGAGCGTCGATCCTTGCGCCGCATGGCCGTGCAGGAAGCCATCTGCGAACGCCAGCGCCATACCCGCAAACGCCACCAGGATGCCGAGCCACTGAATGCGCCGCATCCGCTCGCCGTCGACGAACCAGTGCAGCCCGAGCGCCGTGAAGCACGGTGCGGTGTACAGAAAAACCGCCATGCGCGACGCGCTGGTCAGCGTCAGGCCGAGAAAAATGCACACGAATTCCGCCGCGAACAGCATGCCCGCGAGCAAACCCGCGCCTAAGGTGCCGTCGTCGCGAAAGAGCGGCGTGCCGCGCGAGCGTGCCCAGCCCCAGACCAGCAAGGCCGCGATCGCCGAGCGCAGGCCGGCCTGGAATACCGGCGGCAGCGCCGCGTTGGTGCTCTTGATCGCGACTTGCTGGAGCCCCCAGATCGCGCACAAACCGATCATCAACAGGATGGCGAAGCTATCCGGGGTGCGGCGCGCGGGCAGGGCGGTGGTGCTCATGGGGTGGTGGCGTGGCGAAAAGAATGGGCGGCCGCCAGTATGCCGTCGCCGTGCGGATCGCGGTAGTCGGGTGAATGGCTAGTCCGACTTTTAAGCCGGCTGACCAGGCGCAGAAGGGCGGCGGTAGTTCATACGATATCAAACCGTCCGCGCCGGGATGGGATGCCCCCACCGTCTACGCGTGCTTCCTGCAAGCTGCAAGCATTTCGATGACATAACAACACTTGCGTCAGTCTACTTTCTTCCTGCCCCGGTTTCGCGCTAAGGTTCACCCACACGCATTTCGTCAGGTCATTCAGACAGCCTGAATTGGTCATCGTGCAAGGTTCCTGGGCGGCCCCTTCACCGTAACTGTCGATTTGCGCGGCCTCAATGAGCAGCGTGCCGGTACTTTGCATCAAGCGTGGCGGTGTCGAAATATCCGTGAAAAGCGGGAACCTGTCCGAGGAGACTGTATGAAGAACGTATCCAGGTGGGCAATAGCAGCTGTGCCCGCAGCGTTGGCATGCCATATGGCGCATGCTCAATCGAGCGTGACGCTCTACGGTGTAATCGACGAAAGCGTGCGATATCTGACTCACGCAAACACGGCCGGAGATTCGTCGGTTGCGCTCGGCAACGGCGGCATGACCCAGAGCCGCTGGGGCATAAGGGGCGTCGAGGATCTGGGCGGCGGCTGGTCTACGTTCTTCAAGCTCGAAAACCGTTTCTACATGAATAGCGGCCAAAGCGACCCCACCTTGCCGTTCTTCAATGAGGCGCAAGTGGGCGTGCGTTCGGATTCCTATGGTCAGGTGATCTTCGGCCGTCAGTACAACGTGATGATCGAGGGCGTGACCATCGGCGGTTACGGCAGCAATCTCTGGATTCCGTACGATTTCAGCTTTCAGCCGGAAGTGACGATGACCGGCGGTATCTGGACCAGCAACCAGGTGCAGTATCAGGCGAAATATGCCGGTTTCTATCTGGCCACCGGCTATGCATTCGGCGGCAATGCGGGCAATTCATACGGCAGCCAGGTCGGCGTGGCGCTTGCTTATGCGCCAGGTGGTCCGTTCACTTTCGGCGGCGCGTATCAGGAGTCGAAAGATTCGGTCAACGGCGCGGCCGCGAAAGCGTGGACCTTCGGCGGGTCGTACACGTGGAACCTGACCCGCTTCTCTGTCGGCTATATCGTCGATCAGAACGATGCGGGCTTTTCGAATTTCGCCAACGGGCCGTTCACCGCGCCCGCGCTGGCCGCGCTCAAGTACACGGACTTTGCGCGGCGCCGCATGATCATGGGCGGCATCACGCAGCAGCTCAGCAACAAATGGCACTTCGCCGCGAATGTCTGGCGCACGCTGCAGGACGGCAAAACCGCCGCGCAGAACGGCTCGGCATGGCAGTATCAACTGGTCGCCGACTACAACCTGTCCCTGCGTACCGATGTCTATCTGGAAGGCGATTACTCGCTATACCGGGGCGACCTGATCGGCGCGCAGTTGCAAGGTGTCAACGGTGTCGGGCTTGCGCAGAAGGGCAGCCAGATCGGCCTGATGGCCGGCATACGGCATCAGTTCTGAGCCCTTACCAACTCCAGCGCGCGCCCAGATTGCCCTCCACCGTGCTGCGGTGCTCGCCGTTCACATTCATGGTGTAGCTCGCGGTGGCGAACACACTGCCGCGAGCGCTCAAATGCGCAACCATGCCGATGCCGAACTGGGCGGCCGTGGCGGCGACATCGGTGGGAATCACGGTTGTCCCGGCGAAGGTCGCGCTATCGGTTCCGTTGAAGTAGCGCCACAGATTCGCGCGCAGATAGGGTTGCCACTGCGTGCCCGCGCCTTCGAAGCTGCCTTGCAGGCGGAGTCCGAGGCGGCCCACCAGACCGTTCGCCGAGTGAAACGATACGTTCGAAATACCATCGTTGAGATCGTTGATCGAGGCGTGCTGCCAGATCAGTTGCGCTTGCGGTTCGAGGCTGAGACTGGCGCTTAGTGGAACAGGCAAGCCGGCTTCCAGCGAGGTCGTGACCGCATGTCCATGCGTGCTCGCGCCGATGCCCTGATTCGACGATGGATCGAGCGTGAGCGAACTGCCCATCGCGACCGCATCGGTGTACCAGCCGCCCGGACCGATGTGTGTCCAATAGAGGCCTGCGCTGTATGCATTGATCGACAGCCGCCCGGCCGACAGATCGGGAAAGCCGAGCGCGAAGCCGTTCACGTCGCCTGTCGCGCGGGCAAAGCCGATGAAGAATCCATAGTGATTGCGCTGGCCGCTTGCACTGCGATCCGCGTAGATATCGTGGCCCACTTGTACGCCGGCCATCGTTCCGCTGAATTCGGGGTTGGCGGCACCGCCGTTGCTCTGCGAGCTGTGCTCGCCCCAGACACGCGCCCATGCCGCGGCTAGCGGGCCGCTTTCGCTCAGCAGTGCCTGCTCGCCCTGGCGGTCGTGAAAGGTGCCGATCTGTGCGATACCGAGTTCGCGTGTGAGAACCGGGACCTCGGCGTAGACGGGCACTTCCATCCGGTAGAGCGGCGTCGCGGCGGCGCCTGCGGGTGGTGGCGCAGGCAAGGGCGGCGTGCCGGGCGCCGCGAACGGTGCGGCTGCGGCGCTTGGTGTGGGCGTTGGAGTTGGTGTCGGAGTTGGCGAGGGCGTCGGCGTGGGTGCCGGAGTCGGCGCCGCAGCCAGAGTCGAGCGCAAATACCAGTTATCTGCCGTCCCCGCGCTCACGCCGCCTTTGAACAGGTAGTACGTGTAAGCGCCTGCGGTCAGCGGTTTCGGCAGCGTGAAGGCGGCTGCCGTCGTCGTCGCGCCGTTGCTCGCCTGCACGACAAGAATGCCGTCGCTGAGCGTGGCGCCGCCGGAGCCACCGGCGTTGGTGACGCCGAGCAACGTGTTGCCCGAGCCGACGCCTTGCGCGATCACCAGCTTGTCGCTCGGTGAGCCATCCGTGCCCAACACCGTCTGTAGTAGCAGGCGGCCATTGAGTCCGGTGTAGTTGCCGTTGATCACCAGCGTATTGCGCGTAGCTGTCGCACCGTTGGTCAAATCGATGGTGCCTGCATTGTTGACGTTCACGAGCTGACCCGCGACCGCCGGCGCGATTGTCGCCGTACCGCCAAAGCCACCCGCGAACACCGTGCTGCTCGAATCGACGTTGAGCGTGCCGGTCAGCGTGCCGCTGTCGCCGAGCACGAGGCCGTTGGCGTCGAGCGTCAACTGGCTGCCGTTGGTAACGTTGACGGTCTCCCAGTTGATGAAGCGACCGAGGCCGCTCGCCGACGTGCCGTTGAAATTGAGCACGTCGTTGCCGGTTCCACCGTCGAAGCTCGGTACGCCGGCCAGATTGGTGTCGGTGAGGCCGGTGAGGTTGGCGGTGTCGTTGCCTGCGTCGAGCCGCACGAAGCCGGTGACGGTGCCTGCGCTCCAGTTGAAAGTGTCGTTGCCGCTGTCGGTCCAGATCGCGCGGCCGTTGCCGCCCGCAATGTTGCCCGTGTTGTTGATGACGGTGTCGACCGTGCCGATCACACTGATTGCCTGGCTGCCGGCTGCGGTGATCGAACCGCTGTTGGTGACGGTCGATGCGCCGCCGGAGAGGGCAATTGCGTTGACCGCACCTGCAATCGCGCCCGCGTTGTTGAACGTGCCGCCGCCGTTCGCCACGATGGCATTGGCCTGCTGACTCACGATGCTTGCGCCCGCCGCATTGTTCAGCGTGACGGGGCCGGAAAAGATGGCGCCGAGGCCGCCGGTCCCGCGCGCGGTCACTGAGCCGGTATTCGTCACGATGCCGGGCGCAGTGTCCTGCGAAACGAGGCCATGCGAACTTGCACCGGAGACGTCGATCGTGCCGTGATTGGTCAGCACGTTGTTGCCGGTTCCGCCGACGGCGTTGCCATTGGCCAGCATTCCATACGAACCGGCGCCCGTCGTCGTGATCGAGCCGTTGTTGACGAGCGTGTCGTTGTTCGTCAACGCCGCCATGCCGTGCGAACCGTCGCCGCTCGTTGCAAGCGTGCCGTTGTTGGTCAGCGTGCCGCCACCGGGGCTCGCGAAGTCATGCATTGCGACTGAGTTGTTGCCGGTGGTGCGGATTACGCCGGCGGTGTCGTTGAGCATCGTGACCGCGGCAGAGCTGTTGAACATGCCCTCCGATTCGACTCCGCTGGTAACGATCGTGCCGCGGTTGATCAACACGTCATGGCCGGCACCACCGCTAGCGCCTTGCGCCGAGATGGCGTCGAAGGTGTCGCCGGCGCCGTTCAAGGTGCCGAGGTTGGTGACGGTGCTGCCGTCGCGCACAAGAATGACGTTGTTGCCGGTGACGTCGAGTTCGGCCCCCGCTTGCACGTTCACCGTGACGTTGGTGCTTCCGGCAACGGCGGCGACTGGCGTGGTGGACGGATTGGGGGTGCTGCTACTGCAGGTGACGGTTTGTCCGCTGACCGGCGCGGTGTTGTCGCAGGTAGCGAATGCATGCTCGCATGGTAGAAGGGCCGCGATTCCGAGCGCGGACGAAAAGGCTTCGAGCAGACGCAAACGAACAGGCACATGTCTCGAGCATGCACGGCGCATACGATGGTCCTCCAGTAGAACAGCTCTGGTCGGTTCCTGCTGGGTCTGCTCTGCGTGCTGCGCCGTCTCTTGAGATATTGTGACTGGACGATGTGCCAAAGAATGTACCGTTGGGCGGATTTAGTCAACGACTTGAATGACGCAGGCGGGACCGGCAAACCCGTATGACCGTACGTGAAGAACGCTGTCTCTGGCGGCGCGCGAAGGCCATGCGAAGGTCACGCAAAAGCCCAGAAAAAAACCACGCAAAAACGCGCCCGCAAGACTCACTCAGGTGTGCTTTCCATGCGTCGCTTCGACCGCTGTGGATCGATCAGTGCGAAACCTGCCGCGCCGACAATCAGCAACAACACGCCGGTTACCGCGAAGCCGATCTCGTAGCCTCGCGCGTCGCCTGCCGCGCCGAGCAGCTTGCCCATCGCGACGGGGCCGATCAGGCCGGCGGTGGTGACGACCGAATTGGTAATCGCCAGCAGGGCACCGCGCCGCGCCGCTGGCGCAACTTCGGCGACTAGCATCGGACCGAAGGTGAAAGTCTGGATTGCCAGCGCGCTAGCGAGTCCCATCAAGGCGACTTTGACGAACGGCGGCGCACCGAACAACAAAGAGCAGTACGCAAATCCACTCGTCACACATGCTGCACTGATCACTTTGCCGCGCGCCACCTTCGACGGCACGCCGCGTTTGAGCATTCGATGTGAAACCATCACGAGCGCGATACCGAGCGGGATCTGCGCCGCGACTTGCAGCGCGAACAACCAGCCGGCCTGGGTTGCGGCAAAGCCGAGGCCGAGCCGGAAATACGCGGGCACCCAGGTGAAGCCGATGGCGATCACCGCATAGCCGACAAAGCATTGCAGCATGACGCCGATAACGGTGCGGTCGCTGAGCATGCGCCGAAAGCGCAATGACGCGGCACGCGGGCCACCCGCCGCGGCGGTAAACGCGGGTGATGGGTTGTGCTGACGATTCCCTGTCTTGCCAAGGCACAGCCACAACACGGTCCAGCCGATGCCGACCGCGCCGAGCGTGAGAAACGTCGCGTGCCAGTGCCACCGCTGCGAGATATAGGTGAGCAACGGTCCCGCGATGATGACGCCCGCAGTCGCCCCCTGTTGAACAATAGCGGTAGGCAGGTTGCGTTCGTGATCGTCGAACCAGGTGTAAACCACATGCAGCGCAAGCGGCGAGGCCGGTCCTTCGCCTGCCCCCAGCAGGACGCGGCATAGCAGCAGCACGGCAAAGCTGGTCGGCCATGCGAGCGGCAATTGCGCTACCGCCCAGATCAGTGCGAGTGCGGCGAGCAGCCATTTCATGTTGACGCGGTCCGAGATCAGACCGACGGCGATGCCCGAAATCGAGAACAACACAAAAAACGCGCTGCCGACGAGGCCGAATTGACCGTGCGTCAACTGCATGTCATGCATCAGTGGAATCGCGACCAGACCGAGTACGGCCTTGTCGGCGAAGTTGATCAGCATGAACAGGAACAGCGAGGCGACGATTACCCAGCGGTGGCCTTGCGCGCGCTCATGTGTGTGAGAAGGATGAGCCGACGCCGTTTCGGCAAGCGTCGTGCAGCGTTTCGTGCTGCTGAGGAAAGTGGGCAAAGCGTGTCTCCATTTCTTGCGCGGTGCGCTGGGTTTTCGCCCATTTGAGGTGGTATAAATGAATTATTCAAGTGCATTCTCGTTATCGGGAGCTTGCAAGTTATGCATGAGGTCAATTCCCGCCGCCTTACCCATCTGATCGCGCTCGCGGAGGAGGGCAGCTTTGCGCGTGCGGCGGAGCGGGTTCATCTGAGCCAGCCGGCGTTGAGCCGCAGCATTCAGGCGCTCGAAGAAGAGGTCGGCATGAAACTGTTCGACCGCGCCGCGCGTGGTGTCGCGATGACCGCGGCCGGGCGGCTGCTGGTCGAGCGCGCCCGGCGCGTGCTGTTCGAAACGCGCTGCCTGTTTCGCGACGTCGAACTGCTGAAGGCGCACGAACTCGGCGAGGTACGCATCGGTCTCGGGCCCTATGCGGCCGTCGTGCTGCTGCCGGACCTGCTGGTGGAGTTCGCGCGGCGCTTTCCGAAGATCAAGGTGTCGATCGAACTTGGCGAAGGCGATGCGCTGCTTGCCAAGCTGCGCGCCGAACAGATCGACTTTATGGTGGCCGACCGCCGTGTGCCGCCCGTGACACCCGACGTCACGTTGCAGCGTCTGCCACGTCACGAAGGTGGCTGGTTTGCGCGGCCGGATCATCCCTTGTTTGAGCGCGACACGGTGCAGCTCACGGCGTTGCGCGATTTTCCGCTGGTGTCCGTGACCTTGCCCGCGTTCATGAAAGACGCTCTGCATCGTCTGCTCAAGTATCGCGCGCACGAGCAGATTCCGTTTCAGATCGAATGCAACGACGTGACGGTACTGAAGGACTTCGTTGCGCAGACCGATGCCGTTCTGTTCGCCACGGCATCCGCGGTGCGGCGCGATCTGGAGACACGGCGGCTGGCGCGCATCCCGCTCGCCAATCCGCCGCGTCTCGCGCTCGAGTTCGCGCTGGTGTATCTGGCCGAGCGCACGCCTTCGCCCGCCGCATATTCCGCGTTGGGACTCACCGAACAGGTGATGGAGGACGCCAACCGCGCAGCGCAGCGCTTGCTGCCTCTCGACTCGTCGGCGACGTGAGTGGAGCGCCAAACGGCAGGCTGATTGATCGCATGACCGGCCCCCTGTTTACCCTGAGTGCGGTTGACAAGACAATTCCGATCACGGACCATCCGGAATCCAGATTCCGGTTTGTCGTGAATCTTCATGTCTTAAGAGCAGCGAACCGAAGCTGAACACCGTATGACGATGATTTCCCCACGTGGCCGCGAAGTGCAGCCCAGCGCCATCGCAGCGCCCCGTCAGACGCGCAGCCAGCAGGGGCTCGTTCGCATGCTGCAAGCCGGGCGCGAACTGCTCGAAGCGAGCGGCAATCTCGACGATCTGTCGATCAACGATATCGTCGAGCGTGCGGGTACGTCGATCGGGGCGTTCTATCGGCGCTTCGACAACAAGGACAGCTTCTTCGAAGTCGTTCAGAACGCGGCAATGGAAGAAGGGCTCGGGCACGTGCGCGAGACCGTGGAGCGCGATCCGGCCTGGCGTTCGAACGACGCGGGCACGCTTGCCGATGCGGTCATTTCGTTTTACGTGGCGACGTTCCGGCGCAATCGCGGGCTGTATCACGCGTCGCTGCTGCGGGCGTCGCAGCGCAAAGCCAGTTGGGACGCCGTGAAATCGACCAATCACGAGGTTCTGGCGCTGATCGTGCCACGTCTCGTCAATGCGTTGGCGCAGTCGCGCGGCATCAAGGCCACGGGCAACGCTGCCCAGTCGCTCGAATTCGAAGTACGCGCCACCCTGCAGATGATCCTCGGCATGCTCGTCAACAGCGTGTTGAACGACCCCGGTCCTTTATCGCTTTCCAGCCGGCAATTGCAATCGTGGCTGCAAATCCGGGTGCGGCGCTGTCTCGGTTTGCCGGACAGCTGATTTTTTTTACCCAAAAAACGGAATCAGAATTCCGGTTCCTTTAATCGAACACAGATTCCCTGGTGCCGCGCGCTTTCCGCCACGCGCTGCCGAATATTCAAGGAGACATCGCTTGAGCTCATGTTGCCCCGAACTGGTCCGTAATCCCGCCTTCGACGCGCCGCATATCGGTGACCCGCTCGATGTCGCGTTCGACGCCGGTGTGAATCTCGCCTTCGCCATCGCCGCGCCGACCGTGCCGCCGCGTCTGACCGAACACTCGCGGCGCATGGCGCAGCGCATCTATCGCGTAGCCGAACGCGTGTATTGCGCGGTCGGTTATGCGATCGCGAACATCATCTTCGTGGTGGGCGACGACGGCATCGTGGTGATCGATGCGACCGAGGCGGTTTCCGCCGCGAAGCGTATCTATGACGACTTCTGCGCGATCGATCCGCGGCACGCCGGGCTGCCGGTCAAGGCCGTGGTCTACACGCACAACCATACGGACCACACGGGCGGCGTGCGTGCCTTCGTCGACGAGGCCGCGCTCGAAGCCGGCAGCGTCGAGATCATCGCGCACCGCTCGTTGATGGACACCGTGATCAACAACGCGAACCTCGTGGCGCCGATTCTCGCCACGCGGTCGGCCTACAGCTTCGGCACGCTGCTGCCGCCCGGCGCGACCGGCAAAGTCAACGCGGGTATCGGACCCGTGCTGATCGCCGAGCCGGCGAGCTTTTTCGCACCGACCCGCGTATTCGACGACAAGCTCGACATCGTGCTGGCGGGCGTGCGCTTCGAGTTCCGCTACGCGCCTTCGGAAGCCGACGATGAAATCGTCATGTGGCTGCCCGAACTCGGCGTGCTGCTGTCGGCGGAAGTGATCCAGGGCGAGTGTCTCGCGAACGTGCATACGTTGCGCGGCACGCGTTACCGCGATCCGGTGCGCTGGTATCAGACCATCGACATGATGCGCGGCTTCAACGCGGCGCATATGGTGCCGGCGCATGGCCGGCCGGTATCGGGCGCGCAGCATGTCGCCGAGGTATTGTGCGTGTATCGCGACGCGATCCAGTTCATCCACGATCAGACCATCCGCCACATGAACTTCGGTCTGAGCCCGGACGAACTTGCCGAGGCCATTCCCGCGCTGCCGCCGCATCTCGCGGAGCATGCGTGGCTCGGAGAGTACTACGGCACGGTCAAACATTCGGTGCGCCAGGTGTATAGCGGTCAGCTCGGCTGGTTCGACGGCGATCCGGCGTCGCTCGATCCGTTGCCGCGTGTTGAACGTTCGCAGCGCATGGTGCAGATGATGGGCGGCGCGGAAGCGGTGCGCGCCGCTGCGCTGGTGGCGTTGGACGATTCGGATTGGCGCTGGGCCGCGGAATTGGCCACGCTGCTGGTGCGCCTCGATAAAGCCGACGCCGGCGCGCGCAACATCAAGGCGACAGCGTTGCGCGAGTTGGGCTACCGCACGGTGAACACCAACTGGCGCAACTGGTATCTGAGCGCGGCGCGCGAACTCGAACACGCGTACGACGAACTGCCGTTTGGCGGCAGTTCGAGTCTCGCCTCGGTGGATGTATTGCGTGCGCAGCCGCTGCGCAACGTGTTCCGGCGCTTCAGCGTAAACGTCGATCCGGAACGTTGCGCCGACATGCAGATGACACTCGCATTCCGCGTGACGGATCGCAATGAAACGCATGCGCTCGAACTGCGGCGTGGCGTGTTGCAGATTCACGAGCGCACACCTTCTGCAATCGACGTTCAACTCGCGCTTGAAACGGGCACCCTGTACGGCATGCTGAACAACATGGCGATGCAGTTGCCGAAGTGCATCGAGAGCGGCACAGTGATGCTGGAGCGTGGCACGGTAGATCAGTTGCGCAGCTTTTTCGACTGCTTTGACCGGCCCGCGCGGCGTATGCCCGCGCTGACTACGCGATAGATGCAGCGCGGCTCGCCTCGGTACGCCGGTGCAGCGGCACATCGTGCAGCGGCGCATCGCGATGCGAAATCAGGGGAGGAGACATGGAAAAAATCTGGTTGAAGTCCTATCCGCCGGGTGTCCCGGCACAGATCGATACTACGCAGTTCAGCTCCGTCGGCGACTTGCTGGAGCAAAGCTTCCAAACACACGCGGCAGATCGTGCATTCGTCTGCATGGGCCGAGAACTGACCTACGGCGAGCTCGATGCGAAGTCACGCGATCTTGCCGCCTGGTTTCAATGGCTGGGTCTCGCGCGCGGCACGCGCATCGCCGTGATGCTGCCGAACGTGTTGCAGTATCCGGTGGTCATGGCCGCGATTCTGCGTGCGGGTTACGTGGTGGTGAACGTCAATCCGATGTACACGCCGCGAGAACTGGAGCATCAATTGAACGACAGCGGCGCTGAAGCGATCGTGCTGCTCGAACCGTTCATGAAGACGCTCGAGGCCGTCGAGGCCAATACGTCGATCAGACATGTCGTGCTGACCTCGATCGGCGAGATGCTCGGCGCGGGGAGTCCTGAGATTGCGGACAATGCGTCGACCTCTTCGCGTATTGCGCTGAACGATGCGATCGCGCGTGGTTCGGAGGCGGGCTTCACACCCGTCACGCTGACGCAAAGCGATGTGGCGGTGCTGCAATACACCGGCGGCACCACCGGCGTTTCGAAAGGCGCCACCTTGCTGCACGGCAATCTGATTGCCAACGTCCTGCAATCGGAGTTGTGGCGCGAACCGGTTTATCGCGGGCGCACCGATATCGGGCAGTACATCACGGTGGTCGCGTTGCCGCTTTATCACATCTTCGGGCTGACGGTCTGCGGCCTGCTGACAATGCGTTGCGGCGGCCTGGGCATCCTGATTCCGAATCCGCGTGATCTGCCGGGGATGATCAAAGCCCTGCAAGGCTATGCGATCAACTCGTTCCCCGGCGTGAACACGATGTACAACGCGCTGCTGAACGAACCCGATTTCAAAACGCTCGACTTCTCGAAGCTGGTGCAATCGAACGGCGGCGGCATGGCTGTGCAGCAAGCCGTTGCACAACGCTGGCAGGCGCTGACTGGCGTGCCGATTGTCGAAGGTTACGGGCTCTCGGAAACCTCGCCGTGCGCCACGACCAATCTGCCGACATCCACCGCGTTCACCGGGACGGTCGGTTTGCCGCTGCCGTCCACGGATATTTCGATTCGCGATGACGCCGGCCAGGAAGTGCCCCTCGGCGAGCGCGGTGAAATCTGCATTCGCGGGCCGCAGGTGATGGCCGGCTATTGGAACCGTCCCGATGAAACCGCGAAGGTGATGACGCCGGACGGCTTCTTCAAATCCGGCGACATCGGCGTGATGACGGAAGAGGGTTTCGTGAAGATTGTGGATCGCAAGAAGGACATGATTCTGGTATCGGGTTTCAACGTCTATCCGAACGAAATCGAGGACGTGGTGGCGAAGCACCCGGGCGTGTTCGAAGTGGTGGCGGTCGGCGTGCCGGATGCGGAGGCGGGCGAAGTGGTGAAGCTTTACGTGGTGAAGAAAGACCCGGCGCTTACCGATGCGGACCTTCTCGCGTTCTGCAGGGAGCAACTGACGGGTTACAAGCGTCCCAAAATCATCGAGTTCCGCAGCGAACTGCCAAAGACCAATGTCGGCAAGATTTTGCGGCGCGCATTGCGCGACGAGGCGAAGAGCGTGGGTTGAAAACGGGCGGGCCACGCGTTTCGCCGCATGTCGCGCACTCTGCAGCGCGGCGTGATTCCGGGTACATTGTCGTTCTCGACATCACGCACTATGGAGTACACGATGCGCCTGCTTCACACCATGCTCCGGGTCGGCGACCTGGACCGTTCGATTGCCTTCTACACCGAACTGCTCGGTATGAAATTGCTGCGCCGCGACGACTATCCGGACGGCAAGTTCACACTCGCTTTCGTCGGCTATGAGGACGAACGTAACGGCACCGTTCTCGAACTCACGCACAATTGGGACACGCCGTCGTACGACCTCGGTACCGGCTTTGGGCACCTCGCCGTCGAAGTCGACGATGCCTATGCCGCTTGCGACAAGATCAAGGCACAAGGCGGCACGGTTGTGCGCGAAGCCGGTCCGATGAAACACGGCACGACCGTGATCGCTTTCGTGACGGATCCGGACGGCTACAAGATCGAATTCATCCAGAAGAAAAAGTGACGCAGGCGGCGGGGCGAGGACACGCAATGAATAACAGCAATCCCTACTTCAAGGAACTTGACGACATCCACGTCGAAATCCAGGCTTTGTTCGACGGTTCTGCGGATCACGGCGCGCTGGAGCGCATCATGTCGCGCTTCGCTCCGCAATTCACGCTGGTCATGCCGTCCGGCCTCGCACTCGACCACACGGGTCTGCGCGAGACCTTCGCGAAGCTGAACGGCGCGCGTCCCGGCTCGCAAATCACGATCCGCGATATGGAGATCGTGGCCGAGTATCCATCGGGCGCGGTGGTGAAATATCGTGAGTATCAGCGCGACAAGGCGGGCAATGCGAACGTGCGGCGCTCGACAGCTGTGATGGACCTGGACGCGCACGGCAAGGTAACGTGGCGTCACCTGCAGGAAACCTTCTGCACGGATTGAGCGGTGGGTTGCATTCAGAGGGCCGGTGCTTCGAGTTGAGGCGGCCGGCGTCAAGGCTTCCTGGCAGAAGACCGAGGACCAAAGTCTTGAACGGCCGAAGAAGAAGGTCCGAGGCTTCTAAAGCGTCGGCAGCAATTCCGGTGGATGCGATTTCAACGTCTGCCGCGCTTCGCGGAATTCCGGAAAAATCGATTCGACCGTCTGCCAGAAGCGCGGACTGTGATTCATCTCACGCAGATGTGCGAGCTCGTGCGCGACAACATAGTCGATGATCGACAGCGGAAAGTGGATCAGCCGCCAGTTCAGACGAATCTTGCCGTCGCTCGAACAACTGCCCCACCGCGTGGCCGCCGAAGAGAGTGCATACGCGCGATAGTTGACGCCCAGCTTCTCCGCGTAGATATCGAGGCGTTCGCCGAACAGGCGCTTCGCTTCGCCTTGCAGCCAGCCTTGCACACGGTCCTTGATCTGCTGCGGGTCCGCTTGCAACGGCAGTGGCAGCTGCAGCGCGGCTTCATCCGCGCTGAACGCGAGCGTGCCTTGCGGCGAACCGAGCTTGATGCGCACCGGCTGGCCAAGATACGGCACCTCAGCACCATCTTTCCAGTCGACCTTGGGCAACGCGCGCTGTTCGACACGCGTCTGCCATTCGATCAGCTTCGCAAAAATCCAGCGCTGCTTTTCGGTGATCGCGGTTTCAATATCGGCGAGCGTGACCCAGCGTGGTGCGGTAATCATCAGGCCGGTACTGTCGATCGCAAAGCCGATCGAGCGGCGCGCCGAACGCTTCAGCACATAGTGCAGCGTGCGCGAACCGATGGTGAGGCTGCGCAGTTTGGTGCCGTCCGGTGCGAGCGGCACGGCCGGCTGCTGCCCGCTCTGCGAGCCCGCCGACGGTGCGGAGGGTGTTGGGGACGACGACGTCGACCCCGGCTCGGCGAAGAGCGGGAGATCGAGCTGCCGGTTATCGAGCGCCGCAGCAGGCTGCGACGTAGGAGACTTCTGCATCGGATTCGGCTTCGCGCAAATGCGCCTTCGAGGGCGCGGGCGCGTCAGATTGGTGCGGCGGCGGAGGTGCTATCCGCCGCGCGGTACGCAGTAGGATCGATGCGACGCATTTCAGCTTCGATCCACTGTTCGACGCGCGTGTTCACTTCGTCGGGCGTGAGCCCCGTCGTGTCGATCGGCTTGCCGATCGACACTGTGACTATACCCGCATATTTGAGAAACGAGTTGCGCGGCCACACACGTCCGGCGTTGTGCGCGATCGGCACGACCGGCGCGCCAGTCGCAATCGCGAAACGCGCACCGCCGGTTTTGTACTTGCCTTGCTTGCCGGTCGGCGTGCGCGTGCCTTCCGGAAACATGATCACCCAAGCACCTTCGGCCATGCGCTGCTTGCCTTGCTTGATGACCGATTCGAACGCGTACTTGCCTTCCTTGCGGTCGATGTGAACCATCTTCAGCATGCCGAGCGCCCAGCCGAAGAACGGCACGAACAGCAGCTCGCGCTTGAACACGTAGCACAGCGGACGCGGCATCAGCGCCGGAAACGCCAGCGTTTCCCAGGCCGATTGATGCTTGGACAGTAGCACGGCGGGCCCGTCTGGCAGGTTTTCAAACCCTTCAATTTTATAGCGGATGCCGTTCAGCCAGCGCACCGTGTGGAGCGTGGCGCGGCACCAGCCGGCCGCCATCCAGTAGCGATTGTCGGCGCGCATGAACGGAAACGCGATGAAGCATGCGGTTGCGTACGGCACCGTGAAGAGCACGAAGTAGATCAGCAGGAGCAAAGAGCGAATGAAGCGCATCGGCGTGGTCTGTGAGGGTTGGGGACGCGCGTGGCGCGCATCACTCTTGAGCGTCGGAAAGGAAGTCGAGTGCGAACGCGCGCAGGTCGTCGTGCACGCGCGTGCCTTCGGGCAAGTCGCCGGCCTGGAGCGTCTTGCGGCCCTTGCCCGTCAGCACCAGATGCGTCGGATGGCCGAGCGACGCGCCCGCCTGCAGGTCGCGCATTGCGTCGCCGACTACCGGCGTATGCTGCGGATCGACTTCGAAACGTTCAGCGATCATCTTAAGCATACCGGGCTTTGGCTTGCGGCATTCGCAGTGATCTTCCGCCGTATGCGGACAGAAGAATACCGCGTCGATGCGGCCGCCGACCGCCGCCGCCATGCGATGCATTTTCAGATGCATCGCATTGAGCGCGTTCATGTCGAAGAGACCGCGGCCAATGCCAGACTGGTTGGTCGCGACAGCCACGCGATAACCCGCCTGGCTCAGTCGCGCGATGGCTTCGAGCGAACCCGGCAGGGCGATCCATTCGTCCGGCGACTTGATGAACGCGTCGGAATCGACGTTGATCACGCCGTCGCGGTCGAGGATCACCACTTTTTTTGTCGGCATGGCGCGGGGCTCAGGCGGCGAGTCGGGAAATGTCGGCGACGCAATTCATCTGCTGATGCAGCGCGCCGAGCAAGGCCAGACGGTTGGCGCGCAACGCCGGATCTTCGGCGTTGACCATCACGTCGTTGAAGAACGTGTCGACCGGTTCGCGCAACGCGGCGAGCGCGGTCAGTGCGCCCGTGTAGTCGCGCGCGGCGAGCTGCGATTGCACCCGCGGCGAGACCTGTTCAAGCTGCGCGTGCAAGGTTTTTTCGGCTGCTTCAACGAGCAACGTGGCTTGCACGCCGCCGGTCGTGGCGCTTTCCGACTTCTTCAGGATGTTCGAAATACGCTTGTTGGCTGCCGCAAGCGATGCCGCTTCCGGCAGCGCCGCGAATTCGCGCACCGCATCCAGACGCGCGACGATGTCGTCGAGGCGCGTGGGGTTCAGCGCCAGCACCGCGTCGATTTCACCCGGCGCGTAACCACGCTCGCGCAGCAGACCGCGCAGACGGTCCATGCTGAATTCGTAGATCGCCTGCGTCGAATCGGCGACGCCCGGCACGGCGGCGAATTGCGCATAAGCGGTGCGCAGCAGTTCGATCAGATCGACCGGCAATTGCTTTTCAACCAGAATCCGCAGTACGCCGAGCGCATGACGGCGCAGCGCGAACGGATCTTTCTCGCCCGTGGGCTGCAGACCGATGCCCCAGATGCCGACCAGTGTTTCGAGCTTGTCGGCGAGCGCGACGACGGTGCCGGTTGCCGTGGCCGGCAAGGCGTCACCGGAGAAACGCGGCTGATAGTGTTCCGAGCACGCCAGCGCAACTTCTTCCGGCTCGCCGTCGTGGCGCGCGTAGTACGTGCCCATCGTGCCTTGCAGCTCGGGGAATTCGCCGACCATGTCGGTGATCAGATCGGCCTTGGCGAGACGCGCGGCGCGTTTTGCCAGCGCCACATCTGCGCCGATCAGCGAGGCGATTGCACCCGCCAGCGCTTCGACGCGCTCGACGCGTTGCAGCGCCGAACCGAGCTTGTTGTGATACACGACGTTGGCGAGCAGCGGCACGCGCTCGGCGAGCGGCTTCTTCTTGTCCTGCTCGAAGAAGAACTTCGCATCGGCCAGACGCGGACGCACCACACGTTCGTTGCCTTCGACGATATCGCCAGGCGTCTTCGTTTCGATGTTCGACACGATCAGGAAGCGCGAGCGCAGCTTGCCGTTCGCATCCGTCAACGCGAAATATTTCTGGTTCGTCTGCATGGTCAGGATCAGGCATTCCTGCGGCACTTGCAGGAATTCGTCCTCGAAACGGCAGGCGTAGACCACCGGCCATTCGACCAGCGAATTCACTTCATCCAGCAGCGATTCCGGCATCACGACCTGATCGCCCTCGGCTTGCGCGAGCAGATGCGTGCGGATGGTTTCCTTGCGATCGGCGAAATTCGCGATCACGCGGCCCTTGTGCATCAGCGTATCGGCATACGAATCCGCGTGCTGGATTTGCACGAGGCCCTCGGACAGGAAGCGATGACCGAGCGTGGTGTCGTCGGCATCGACGCCCAGTGCCGTGACCGGCACGACCTGTTCGCCATGCAACGTGGTCAGGCGATGTACCGGACGCACGAACTGCACATTGGTGCCGTCCGGGCGTTGATACGTCATGACCTTCGGGATCGGCAGCTTGGCGAGCGTTTCGTCGAGTGCGCTTTGCAGGCCTTCGGCCAGCGTGGCGCCCGGCGCGGCGTAGCGCAGGAAGAAGGCTTCGGCCTTGCCGTCCTGCGCGCGCTCCAGGTCGTTCACCGAAAAATCGGGGAAGCCGAGCGCGGCCAGTTTCTTCGCGAGCGGCGCGGTGGGCTGGCCGTCTTTGTCTAGTGCGACCGAAACCGGCAGCACTTTTTCGCGCACGTGTTTTTCCGGCGCGACCGAACGCACATTTTTGATCGTGACGGCGAGACGGCGTGGCGTGGCGTAACGTTCGAACGACAGTTCGCCTTCGATCAGGTCGCGCGCCGCGAGGCGCTGCGCAATGCCTTCGGCGAAGGCGTCGCCGAGACGCGCAAGCGCTTTCGGCGGCAGTTCTTCGGTGAGCAGCTCGACGAGCAGGGTAGCTTGATGGGGTTGAGTCATTTCTAGGTGTTCTCGTCAGTCCTGGTCGATCTTGCGTTCGACTTTCAGCGGCGGCGCCCACGCGGGCATGGCGGCATCCTGTTCGTCGGTGGTCAGGCCGGGTACGCCGTGCACCGGATTGCCGAGCATCGGGAAACCGAGCTTTTCGCGCGAGTCGTAGTAAGCCTGTGCAACCAGACGCGACAGCGCGCGAATCCGGCCGATGTACGCCGCACGCTCCGTAACGGAGATCGCGCCGCGCGCGTCCAGCAGGTTGAACGTGTGGCCGGCCTTCAGCACCAGTTCATAGGCGGGCAGCGCGATCTGCGCGTCGATCATGCGCTTCGCTTCCGCTTCGTAGCTGTTGAAGAACGTGAACAGCAGATCGACGTTCGCATGCTCGAAGTTGTAGGTCGACTGTTCGACTTCATTCTGGTGGTACACGTCGCCATAAGTCAGGCGGCGCAGTTCCGGGCCGTTCGGGCCTTGCTCTTCCCACTCGGTCCAGACCAGGTCGTAGACGTTCTCGACCTTCTGCAGATACATGGCGAGACGTTCGAGACCGTAGGTGATTTCGCCCAGCACCGGCTTGCAATCCAGACCGCCGACCTGCTGGAAGTAGGTGAACTGGGTTACTTCCATGCCGTTCAGCCACACTTCCCAACCGAGGCCCCACGCGCCGAGCGTGGGGTTTTCCCAGTCGTCTTCGACGAAACGCACGTCGTTCTGCTTCAGATCGAAGCCGAGGGCCTCCAGCGAACCGAGGTACAGGTCGAGGATGTTTTCCGGCGCCGGCTTCAGCACGACCTGATACTGGTAGTAATGCTGCAGGCGGTTCGGGTTCTCGCCGTAGCGGCCGTCTTTCGGACGGCGCGACGGCTGCACATACGCGGCGCGCCACGGTTCCGGACCGATTGCGCGCAGAAAAGTATGGACGTGGGACGTGCCCGCGCCGACTTCCATGTCGATCGGCTGGAGCAAGGCGCAACCCTGCTTATCCCAGTAGGACTGCAGTGTCAGGATGATTTGCTGAAACGTGAGCATGAAGTGCCTTTCGGGCATAGGGCCGCGCCGCAAACGCCGGAGCGTGCGAGGTGGCCGTGGAGCGAAGTGCTAAACCGTAGATTTTAACGGAAAGGGAGGGGGGCGTCCGTTTTGGTGGGGCCGGACGAACCTGGCGCGCTCTTTAAACGACAAAGGGCCGCTTTAAGCGGCCCTTTGTCGTTTGCGCCTCAGGATGCGCTGATCGGCTAACTGCTCAAACTTATTAACGCATGCGTCCTTGAGTCAGTCACCTCGACAAACCCGCCAATCTCCATCTCCAGTTCCCGCGGCAGCGCGAGCATATTGCAAGACACAGCATTGCCGTAAATATTCTCCGTTCGCGCCAGAAAATTCCCCGGATTGAACAAAGGCGGCAAATGCCACCACATCCGGTATTCCTTCGACCACAACCACTCGATCAATGCCTGCGAACGGTCGAGCCGGTCGTTCTCCACGTAGATCACCGGCCGCGAGCGGGCGACGGTTTCCTCCGCGCCTAACAGCGTATTCAACTCGAACCCTTCGACGTTCAGCTTCAGCAGTCCCACGACATGCGAGCGCAACACATCGTCCAGCCGCACGCACGGAACCGGGAGCGTATTCGCCGCAGCCTCGGTTTGCATCGACACGGCGCCGAAGTTGCCCGGCGCATCGTAGTCTGGTTGCGCGAAGTGCAGTGTCCCCACCGTCGCCCCGCACGCATACGGCCAGGCCAGCACGTTACGCACACCATTGGCCGCGAGATTCGCGCACAGGTTCTGAAAGATCACCGGCTGCGGCTCGAATGCGACCAGCACCTGGCGGCGTGCCCGCGCCTCACGGGCCAGCATGACCGTATGCACGCCGATATTCGCGCCGACTTCCACGACGATGCCCGGCTGCACCAGCAACTGCCGCAACACGGCGGATTCGAGTTCGCAACATTCGCCGTATTCGATGAGTGCGCGGCCGAGATAGAAGTCGTTTGGATTGGCGAGCATCCAGCCGTGACGGGTCTGGACGAGCTGTGTGTGTTCGCTGAGCGGCAGCAAGGCAGGAGGAGGCGTAACCATGGACATTGAGCGGGAAAAAGACCACGCAAATGTACGGTTCGCCGCTGTCCTTGTATATAAGACGAGTTCTCAAGAATTCTTATTTCTCTGCAAGAACTCGCCGTCGGGACCTAAGACTCCGAGACGATCGGTTCAGGCGCCGATCGCCAGGCACAACTGGATTACGTCGCGGCCAGTTCGACTTTCGGCGAAAACGAATCGCTTTGGGCCATAGGCCAATATTTCTCGTACAGCGAGTAGCGATAGTTGCCGTTCAGCAGATCGTTCGGATCGAGATACTTCAATAGTTCCGACATCAGCCGCACCTCATGCGACGACACCCGCCGCACGATGTGATGCGCGCGCAGTTCCGCCGGATGCTTGAGCCCCGCGGCCTGAATGATTTCCTTCAGCGCATGCAGCGTGTTGTGATGGAAGTTGAACACGCGCTCGGCCTTGTCCGGCACCACCAACGCACGCTGACGCACCGGATCCTGTGTCGCGACGCCCGTCGGGCAGCGGCCGGTGTGGCACGTTTGGGCCTGAATGCAACCGACCGCGAACATGAAACCGCGCGCCGCGTTGACCCAATCCGCGCCGATCGCCAGCGTCCTGGTGATATCGAATGCCGTAATCATCTTGCCGCTTGCGCCGATGCGGATACGCTGACGCAAGCCGATGCCGACCAGTGTGTTGTGCACCAGCAGCAGGCCTTCCTGCAACGGCACGCCGACGTGATCGGTGAACTCCAGCGGCGCCGCGCCCGTGCCGCCTTCCGCACCGTCGACCACGATAAAGTCCGGCAGAATGCCCGTCTCCAGCATCGCCTTGGCAATGCCGAAAAATTCCCACGGATGCCCGATGCACAGCTTGAACCCGGTCGGCTTGCCGCCGGACAGCGTGCGCAAGCGGTCGACGAATTCGAGCAGGCCGCGCGGCGTCGAAAACTCGGAATGGGTGGCGGGCGAGATGCAATCGCGGCCCATCGGCACGCCGCGCGTTTCCGCAATCTCGGGCGTGATCTTCGCGGCCGGCAGCACGCCGCCGTGGCCGGGCTTCGCGCCTTGCGAGAGCTTCACCTCGATCATCTTCACTTGCGGCTCGGCGGCCTGCTTGGCGAATTTCTCCGCGCTGAAGGTGCCGTCGTCGTTACGGCAGCCGAAGTAGCCCGAGGCGATTTCCCAGATGATGTCGCCGCCGTGCTCGCGGTGGTATTTCGACATCGAGCCTTCGCCCGTGTCGTGCGCGAAGTTGCCTTTCTTCGCGCCGAGGTTCAGCGCCATGATCGCGTTCGCCGACAGCGAGCCGAAGCTCATCGCGGAGACGTTGAAGATCGACATCGAATAAGGCTGCGCGCGGTCGGGTCCGACGACGATACGGAAGTCGTGGTTGTCGAGCGTGGTCGGCGCCAGCGAGTGGCTGATCCATTCGTGCGCGACGGCTTTGACGTCGAGCTCGGTGCCGTACGGGCGGCTGTCCACGTCGTTCTTCGCGCGCTGATAGACGATGCTGCGTTGCGCGCGCGAGAACGGCTTCTCGTCGGTATCGTCTTCGACGAAATACTGGCGGATTTCCGGGCGGATGAATTCGAACAGGAAACGGAAGTGGCCCCACAGCGGGTAGTTGCGCAGAATCGCGTGGTGCTGTTGCGTCAGGTCGAACAGGCCGAGCGCGACGAGCGCCACCGGCACGACGATCCAGAACCATGAAATGTGCTGCGTTGCGCCAAGCACAGCACAGGCTGCGAGCAGAATGACTGCGCACCACATCGCCAGATAACGTCGAGAAAACATGGGGACTCCAGTGCAGTGAGGATCGTCGCGGAGGGATCGTCGACGCTGTCGGCGCAGACGGAATCCGCCGCGAAGGGAAACGAACACCTGCTTGTTATGGTGAAGCTAGCTGCGGCTCGAAGATGAAACGCGTGGGTGAAGCGTGAAGTATGAAGCTTGAAGATGCGGTGTGAAGGTACAGCACGTGCGGCGGCGCCAAGGCGTTGCCGCACGATCGGATTCACGGTTCAACGGGCGGTGAGCAATGCTGCCTGTTGCGGCTGGCGCGCCGCTGGCTGCGCGGTTACCGCGTGTTCGATGATGCCGCCGCCGAGACACACGTCGCCATCGTAGAGCACCGCAGATTGCCCTGGTGTGACAGCCCATTGGGCGGCGTCGAAATTCAGCTCGAAGAGGCCTCCGCCGACACCTGCCTCACCGGTCACCGCATTTGCCGCCGCGCTTGCAGCCGCACTTGCAGCCGCACTGAACGTGCACGGTGCATCCGCTTGCCGGTAACGGGTTTTCGCGCCGCAGGCAAAACCGTCGGCCGGCGGTTCGCCCGCCACCCAGCTCGTATTGCCGGCGGAGAGCGTATGGCTCAACAGCCACGGATGTTCGTGGCCTTGCGCGACATACAGCGTGTTCGACGGAATATCCTTGCCGGCGACAAACCACGGTTCGCCGCTGCCGTCCTTGCTGCCGCCAAGGCCGATGCCCTTGCGCTGCCCGAACGTATAGAACGCGAGGCCGATATGTTCGCCGACCACGTTGCCGTCGGTGGTTTTCATCGGGCCGGGTTTGGTCGGCAGATAGCGGTTCAGGAAGTCGCGGAACGGCCGTTCGCCGATGAAGCAGATGCCGGTCGAATCTTTCTTCTTCGCATTCGGCAGCGCGATCTGCTCGGCAATTTCGCGGACTTTGGTTTTCGGAATTTCGCCCAAAGGAAACAGCGTCTTCGACAACTGCGCCTGGTTCAGCCGATGCAGGAAGTACGACTGATCCTTCGTATGATCGAAGGCCTTCAGCAGTTCGAAGCGGCCGTTGTTCTCGCGCACGCGCGCATAGTGGCCGGTCGCGATGGTTTCCGCGCCCAGCGACATGGCGTGATCGAGGAAGGCCTTGAACTTGATCTCGGCGTTGCACAGCACGTCCGGATTCGGCGTGCGGCCGGCCGAGTATTCGCGCAGGAATTCGGCGAACACGCGGTCTTTGTATTCGGCGGCGAAGTTGACCGCTTCGACGTCGATGCCGATCAGGTCCGCGACCGAGACGACGTCGATCCAGTCCTGCCGCGTCGAGCAGTACTCGCTGTCGTCATCGTCTTCCCAGTTTTTCATGAACAGGCCGACCACGTCGTAGCCCTGTTCCTTCAGCAGCCACGCGGTAACCGACGAATCGACGCCGCCCGACATGCCTACTACGACTTTCTGCTTGCTCATAAGGTGCTCACACTGGGTACTGCATGACTTCATTGATCGTGGGTTGACCGTGTTGTCCGGTCGCCTGGTTGGCCGCTCGTGGCGGATCAGGCTCGTTTATGACGGGTTAGGCCCGCTTACGTCTGCTTATGCCTGCTTACGCCCGACCGAATGCGTGTGCACGAAGTCGAGCGGGAAACGCCGCCCCGCGAGGTAATCGTCGAGACATTGCATGACGAGCGGCGTGCGATGCCGTTCAGGGCAGGCGCGCAATTCGTCGGCGCTCATCCACAGCGTGCGGACGATGTCGGGATCGAGCGCGCGTTCCGTGCTCGTTTTGCCGCTCGTGCCGCAATAGGTGAAGCGCAAATACGTCACGCCTTCGCTGCCGGGCCGCTCGAAATGCGTCATATACATGCCGACCAGCGCCTCGGGCGTGAACGGATGGGCGGTTTCCTCGAGTGTTTCGCGGATCACCGCTTCCAGCAGCGTTTCACCCGCCTCCAGATGGCCGGCGGGCTGGTTCAGGCGCAGGCCGTCGACGGTATGTTCCTCGACCACGAGAAAACGCCCGTCACGCTCGACGATGGCCGCGACGGTGACGTGCGGCAGCCAGGATTCCGGTTTCATGGGTGCGCATTTTACCGTTTATGGGCCTGGGCTGCCGGGAGGCGGGCGAGTGGTGGCGTGGGCCTCCCGGCGCGGCCAACGAGCCGCCCCGTCCGCCGGGCACCCCCGGATTGTCCCCGATTTCGGCGCACCCCCCGGTTTCGGTTAAAGTGACGCGGTTAGCCGTTGCACTTGCAAGCCGGCGTGCCTCGTCGGCGCATCTGTCGTAAAACAGGAAGTCGAGGAGGAACAACGATGCACATCGGAGTGCCAGCCGAGACGCGCGCGCACGAAACCCGCGTCGCCGCGACGCCCGAAACGGTCAAGAAATACGTGACCCAGGGCCACCGGGTCACGATCCAGAGCGGCGCCGGCACCGGCGCGAGCTTTCCTGACGATGCCTTTACAGCGGCCGGCGCGGAAATCGTCGACGCGGCCACTGCTTTTGGCGCCGATCTTGTCCTGAAGGTTCAGTCGCCGACCGATGCCGAACTGCCGCTGCTCAAACGCGGCGCGACGCTGGTCGGCATGCTCGATCCGTTTAATACCGAAAACTCATCAAAGCTCGCCGCGGCCGGCGTGACCGCGTTCGCACTCGAAGCCGCGCCAAGAACCACGCGCGCGCAGAGTCTGGACGTGCTGTCGTCGCAGGCGAACATCGCCGGATACAAGGCGGTGTTATTGGCCGCCACGCTGTACCCGCGCTTCATGCCGATGCTGATGACGGCTGCCGGCACCGTGAAAGCGGCGCGCGTGCTGATCCTTGGCGCGGGCGTGGCCGGCTTGCAGGCGATCGCGACCGCCAGGCGTCTGGGCGCGGTGATCGAAGCGTCCGACGTGCGTCCGGCGGTAAAGGAGCAGATCGAATCGCTCGGCGCAAAGTTTCTCGATGTCCCGTATGAAACCGACGAGGAGCGCGAAGCCGCGCAGGGCGTCGGCGGCTACGCGCGGCCGATGCCGCCTTCGTGGCTTGCGCGGCAGTCCGCACTGGTTCACGAACGGGCCAAACAGGCTGATGTCGTGATCTCGACCGCCCTGATCCCGGGCCGTGCGGCACCGACGCTGATCTCGGTGGAAACGGTGCAAGCGATGAAGCCCGGCTCCGTGCTGGTCGACCTCGCGGCAGGACGCGGCGCGGAGTACGAAGGCCGGCGCGGCGGCAACTGTCCGCTGACCGAAGCGGACCAGGTTGTGTTGAAGCATGGCGTGACGATCGTCGGCTATACGAATCTGGCTTCGATGGTGCCCGCCGACGCCTCGTCACTCTACGCACGCAACCTGCTCGACTTCCTGAAGCTGATCATCACCAAGGAAGGCGCCTTGAACATCGATCTCGCGGACGACATTGTCGCGGCCACGCTGCTGGCCCGTGACGGCGAAGTCACGCGCAAGAGCTGAGCAACCCATTGCATGGGACCAGAGTAAGTGCTGAAGCAAAGCGCTAACTCTGGCCGACATCGAATTAATACATAGGAGAACGGCGATGGAAGTCATCAATCACACCGTCATCAACCTGATCATCTTCGTGCTGGCGATCTACGTTGGCTACCACGTCGTCTGGAACGTCACGCCCGCGCTGCATACGCCGCTGATGGCCGTGACCAACGCGATCTCGGCGATCGTGATCGTCGGCGCGATGCTGGCCGCGGGCCTGACTCTGGGCACGCCCGGCAAGTTCTTTGGCACGCTGGCCGTCGCGCTCGCGGCGGTCAACGTGTTCGGCGGCTTTCTCGTGACGAGGCGAATGCTGGAGATGTTCAGGAAGAAAGAGCCGAAGAAGCTCCCTGCAGCAGCTAAGGAGAACGCGTAATGAGTCTGAACGTCGTCACGCTGCTTTATCTGGTCGCGTCGGTCTGCTTCATTCAGGCGCTCAAAGGGCTGTCGAATCCGAAGACGGCGCGCACCGGCAATACCTTCGGCATGGTCGGGATGGCGATTGCGATCCTCACCACCATCGCGCTGATCGTCAAACAGGCGAATGCGCTCGGCTCGAATCTCGGGCTGGGGCTCGGTTTGCTGCTGGTCGCGCTGGTGATCGGCGGCGCGATCGGCGCGTTCGTCGCGGCGCGCGTCGAGATGACCAAGATGCCGGAACTGGTCGCGGCGATGCACTCGCTGATCGGTCTTGCGGCCGTGTGCATTGCGTATGCGGTGGTGTCGGAGCCGGCCGCGTTTGGCCTCGTCGATCCGGAGAATGCGATTCCAGGTTTCCTGCCGTACGGCAATCGCGTCGAACTGTTCATCGGCACGTTCGTCGGCGCGATTACGTTCTCCGGTTCGGTGATCGCGTTCGGCAAGCTGTCGGGCAAGTACAAGTTCCGGCTGTTCCAGGGCGCGCCTGTGGTCTACGCGGGACAGCACCTGATCAACCTGTTCCTCGCGCTCGGGATGCTCGGCTTCGGCGTGATCTTCTTCCTCACGCAATCGTGGCTGCCGTTCATCATCATGACGATCATCGCGTTCGTGCTCGGCGTGCTGATCATCATCCCGATCGGCGGCGCGGATATGCCGGTGGTCGTGTCGATGCTCAACTCGTACTCGGGCTGGGCGGCGGCGGGCATCGGCTTCTCGCTGAACAATCCGATGCTGATCATCGCGGGCTCGCTGGTCGGCTCGTCGGGTGCGATCCTGTCGTACATCATGTGCCGGGCGATGAACCGCTCGTTCTTCAACGTGATTCTCGGTGGCTTCGGTAACGAGGCGGGTGCGGCTGCTGCGGGTGGATCGGCGGAGCAGCGTCCGGTGAAATCCGGCTCGGCCGACGACGCTTCGTTCATGCTCGGCAATGCGGAAACCGTGGTGATCGTGCCGGGTTATGGTCTTGCCGTGGCGCGCGCGCAGCATGCGCTGAAGGAGCTGACCGACAAGCTGATCGAGAAGGGTATCGAGGTGAAGTATGCGATTCACCCGGTGGCCGGGCGGATGCCGGGGCACATGAACGTGCTGCTCGCCGAAGCCGAAGTGCCGTACGACATGGTCTATGAAATGGACGACATCAACGGCGAGTTCGGCCAGGTCGACGTGGTGCTGGTGCTCGGCGCGAACGACGTGGTGAATCCGGCGGCGAAGAACGATCCGAAGTCGCCGATCGCGGGCATGCCGATCATCGAGGCTTATAAGGCGCGCACGGTCATCGTGAATAAACGCTCGATGGCAGCAGGCTACGCGGGCCTCGACAACGATCTGTTCTACATGGACAAGACGATGATGGTGTTCGGCGATGCGAAGAAGGTGATCGAGGATATGGTGAAGGCGGTGGAGTAACGCACCTCGGCGCCCCGGCGGTTCGCGGCTTGCCTGTTGCGGACCGCCGGTCATACAGCCTGGATGCAGGTGCGAAATCCAGCCGGTACAGGGCGTTTCGTGATTCGCCGCCCGGGACCGTCCGTTCTTAAAACTCAGGTAGATTCCGTGACCGGTACGTGAGGTTGGGTGTTAAATCCTGGGCGTGCGCTCGCATCTCATCACAGCATCCTCATTCACATCTTCACCGCGGCTTCGCATTCACGTGCCGCAGTAAATCCGCCAACCGTCGTCCTTCCTGATCCGGATACGGTTCGAGCACCTGAAGCGCCTGGATTTTCTCCAGCCCGAAATTGCGGAAATCGCTGCGCAATTCGCACCACGCGCCGAGCGTCCAGCGCGCCCCCCAATAAGCCAGCGCCAGCGGCCAGACGCGCCGCTCGGTCGCCGCGCCGTTTGCATCGGTATAGGCAAAGCTCACCACGTGACGTGCATCGATTGCCCGATGCAGCACGTCCACTTTCGCTGAAAATTCCGCCTTGATGTGAAACGACGGCGCGAAGATCGCCAGACGTTCGAGCGTTGCGCGCTTGTCGGCGGGCATCGCCGAGGCGATCTTCGCCAACGCCCCGCGCGCGCCGCTCGCGAAGCCGGCGCCGCCCCACGATTCGAGCATGCGCGCGCCCGCTGCGAGCGCGGCCAGTTCGTCGGCGGTGAAGGTGAGCGGCGGCAAACTCGCCGCGCGGCTCAACCGGTAGCCGATACCCGCTTCGCCCTCGATCGGCACGCCCGATAGTTGCAGATCGCGCACGTCGCGATAGACGGTGCGCAGCGAGATATTCAGCCAGTCGGCGAGTTGTTGCGCGGTGGTCAGACGCCGTCCGCGCAACAGTTCGGCGATCTGGAACAGGCGGTCGGCGCGGCGCGTCATCGTAGGCGTCTTGTAGAAAAGGACGGGGACAGTCCCGCGATGATAGCGCCGCATGCCGCGCTCCGGTCAGCGTTCCGCGCGTTGCCGGACGGCCGCCGCGCTTGTGCGCCGCGTCGCAAGTTAGCCGTTGGTCCGCGAGTGCAGGCCGAGGCGGTTGCCTTCCGTGTCGGTGAAGAACGCGATGTAGCCGATGTCCTGCGGCAGTTTGATCACCGGACCGTCGGTCTTGCCGCCGGCCTGCTCGACCCGGGCGAGCACGGTGTCCACGTTGGGTTGCGCGTTCAGATAGACGAGCACGCCGTCGTTGGTCGGTTTCGTCGACGGGTTATGGACGATCGCGCCGCCGGTGGCCGGTTCCTCGTAGCCGAAGATAGCGATCGGCTGGCCGCCGATTTCCTGGCGGTTCAGTTTGATGTCGAAGGTGGTTTCGTAAAAGCGGACAGCGCGGTCGAAATTGACGGACGGGATTTCAAACCATGCAACAACTTTGGATGATGCGGACATGACACTCTCCTGTGGATGGCGGTAAGCCGTGCAAAGCGCCGGATGGCGTGAGAAGGAGTGTGCGTGGGGGCTGCTGACAGCGTAGTGTCAGTAGGGAGTGGCGGGTGTAGCGAAAGGATGTGGTGGGCGCGGAGGACGAATCGCGGAGGACGAATAAGTCGAGGTGGCAACGGATGAGCCCCGACTCCGGTTGATTACCGAAGGTACCGGCGAAAAAAACCGCGGACTGGATCCGCGGTTTTTTCGATGCTGCCCTACGCCTGCTTAGGCTGCCGGCGTGTCGTTGTTCTGCGGCCGCTGACGAACGCTGCCCGCGATCAGGTCGAAGCGGAACAGCCGGCATTCGAGCGCGCCGTTGAAGAGCGGCGTCTTGGTCGATTCGCGCAGACGCAGCTGGCCCGGCAACTTGCGATCCGACGTCAGGATGAACGCGTGCCAGCCGGTGAAGCGCTGCTTCAGCGCATCGCCGAGGGACTGGAAAAACTCGCTGTCAGGCGCTTCTTCCTGAGCCCGGTGGAAGCTGTCGTCGTCGCGGCCTTCACGCGTGGCGCGGCCTTCGCGGATTTCGCCCCGGGCGTTGCGGCCGCGCACTTCGATCCGCTCGCCATACGGCGGATTGGCGACGAGGATGCCCGCTTCCGACGAGGGCGCCGTCATTCCGCGCGCATCGACCTGCTTGAGCGGGATCGACGGCAGACCGGCGCGCTGGAAGTTCGCACGCGCCTTGTCGAGCATGTCGCCGGAAATATCGCTGCCGAAGATCTGCAGATCGGCGCGCGAATTGCGCGCGGCGTGCTTCGCGTCGAGCGCGGCGGCCTTCAGCGTTTGCCAGGTCTTGGCGTCGTATTGCTTGAGCTTTTCGAAGCCGAAGCGGCGCTCGGCACCTGGCGCGATATTCAGCGCCACTTGCGCGGCTTCCGCGAGGAAGGTGCCGCTGCCGCACATCGGGTCGTACAACGGCGTGCCGGCGATCCAGCCCGTCAGACGCAGGATGCCCGCCGCGAGGTTTTCGCGCAGCGGCGCCGCGCCCTTGTCGAGGCGCCAGCCGCGTTTGAAGAGCGGATCGCCTGAGGTGTCGAGGTAGAGCGTGCAATCGGTGGCAGTGAGGAACGCGAACACGCGCACGTCGGGCATGGCGGTGTCGATGCTCGGGCGCGCGCCGCTCACTTCGCGCAGACGGTCGCAGATCGCGTCCTTGACACGCAGCGTTGTGAATTCGAGGCTGCGCAGCGGCGATTTGATTGCGGTGACGTCCACGCGCAGCGTTTCGTTGGCGGAGAACCACTGCTCCCAACGTTGTTCGACTGCGAGCGCATAGATGTCCTGTTCGCTGCGATACGGCCGATGCGCGATTTTCATCAGCACGCGGCTCGCGAGGCGCGAGTGCAGGTTGGCGGCCATGCCGGCGGCCCAGCCGCCGCGGAAATGCACGCCGCCGGGCACTTGCGCGCCGGCCGTGAACGGCGCGCCGTTCAGGTGCTTCGCGGCTATTTCGGCGAGCTCGGTGGCGAGCGAGGCTTCAAGACCGCGCGGACAGGGGAGGAAGAAATCGAAGGACATTGAGGTTGCCGGAAGGCGTTAGATAAGGCGCTATTGTACGCGGTCGGGGTGCGGCGCCGCTTTGGACGGCCATACCAGTTCCAGCGGATGCCGGAATACCCGTTGCCAGACCGCGCCACGCAGCGAGCGCACTGCATTGCGCCGCAAGTCGCGCGATTTCACGGCCATGTAGAAGGCGAGCGCGAAACTCACGGCCACGTTGAGGATCGCCATGCTGCCGACGCCCGCCACCGCCCACCACAGCTCCGGCAATTTCAATGCGTCCGTACCGAGCACGCCGAGCGCCACGCCGATCGAGCCGGCGCTGAGCGTCACGTGACGCACCTCGAAGGTGAAGGCAAAAGCGGTGAGGATGGCCGGTACGAGCCCGAGCATCAGGCCGAGCGTGATATTGCCCACCACGCCCGCCACATTCGAGCGGCAAAACGCGGCGAGCCGGGCGGCGCCGGCCGCGCCGAGCGTCATGCGCAGGCGCCGGTTGTAGGCGAGCGCATCCGCCACGCGATGCAGGACGAACCAGTTGTCCGCCCAACCTGACAGCAAACTCGACGACCACAGCAACACGCCGGTCAGCGCGGCATAGAACGGCGTCGGTCCCATCAGCGAGAACGAGTGCAGTGTGGCGTGCGCTTTCTCGGGCGAAATGATGTCGGCGTTGAACAGCGCATGCCACAACAATTGCACGCCCAGGCACACGGGAAAGACCAGCAGAACGTTGCCGAGCACCGCGGCTGCCTGCGTGCGCATCAAAGCGGTCACCGAACTCACGAAACTGTCGACGCCCGCCGGCGTGCCGACGCCGTCCAGTTCGCGGGCGAGCGTGGGCGCGGTCATGGCCGGTTGCTTGGTGGCGAGCGAGAAGTGCAGGAAGTGTATGAGCAGGAAGCTGGCCGCGTAGTTGATGCCGGCGAGCAGCCCCTCGAACATCGATTGCAGATGCACGCCGGTGATGGCGAATTTCATGCAGACCGTGACGACGGTCACGAGCCCGCCGCCGGCTGCCATACGCATCATCTTCAGATATTCGGCGCGATCGCGCGCGATGTAGTGCTCGCCGGTATCGGCGCTGTACTCCACGACCTTGCGCGCCAGCAACGAGAAATTGCTGCGCACGAGATACGCGACGCTCTGGCTCGCGTGATTCGCGTTCACGAGTTCGGCGGTGAGACGCGCGCCGGCGTGCGGATCGTCCTGTGTCATCCAGGCGTTCAGCAGATGTTCCGCGCGCACGATGCGCATCCGCATCCGTTCGACCTGGAACACGATATCGACGCTGACGCCGTTACGGTAGAGATGGGCGAAGACGTTGTCGGTGGCGCTGCGGCATTCGTCGAGCAGCGCGCGCAGATAGTTGACCTCATGCAGCAGCTTGTCTTGCGGGGCGCCCGCGCTGACTGCCTGATGAGCCGCTTCGACGGCGAGCATGGCGCGCGTGAGCCGGTAGAACGGCTGCTTTTCCATGGCGACGCGGACATCGCCGGTATCGCGGATGTCGTTAATATCGACTTCGCCGAGGCGGCTGCGGACGGTTTGCGACAGACCGGTTGAACTGATCTGGCAGGTGAGGTTGTGCAGAGCGGCCAGCAGGTCGAGCGAGAACGGCGTTGCGTCGTGCTGTTCGCTGTCGTCCTGTTCGTAGTCGAAGAGGGCGCGGATACGGGTGAGCAGATCGGTCGGCAGATTGGCGATCCATTCGACATCGCGTTCCTCGGCGAACATCAGTGTGACGATCGCTCTCAGGTCGCGCCGGTTCGGCGCGGGCGGGATCAGTGAGGCTTCGAGGCGCTCGAAGAGTGCGCCGAAGAAGCCTGAATGCACGGGCATGCCTGCATCGCAGAGAAGCGAGAGGCCGTCGCTTTCGCGGAGCAGCGCGCGGAGAATGCCGGCGACGTTGGCCTTCCAGGCCGGGTTACGGTCCAGCACGTGGAGGAGATAGCGGATTCTCGTGTGCGCCGGCGTTGAGCGTGACGGGGTGTTGTCGACGGTGGGGTCGAGTGCGTCGGGTTGGACTGCGCGGCCGCGCTGGATCCAATGGGCGAGTTCGATCAGCCATTCGCTGCGGTCTGCATAAGGGGCGGTTTTGTCGGCGATTGCTAGCAGCGCGTCTAGTTGGTGACCGCTGTCGCGGGAGGCGCGCCATTTTTTTATGAGTCGGTTGATTGAGGTGAGCATTTGGGGTTTTTTTGCCCTAATGGGGTTGGTGCCTGCGGCGCTGGGGTTTTGTTGAGTTGGGTTTGTTTGCCTGCGTGGCGCTTGTTTGTCTGTGTGCCTGTGGTGTTGGTTTTTGTTTGATCTGGTTGTTTGTGCGACGCTTTCTTGTTTGTGTTTTTAGGGTGTTGGCCTTTCCTTGTTTTCTTCGTGGTCTATTAGCGTTTGCCCCTGTGCGGGGCAGGCACTTACTTTCTTTGCCGCCGCAAAGAAAGATAAGCAAAGAAAGCGGCTCAAACCGCCAGCTTAGAAGCGGGTCCCCCGCACAGTCACGGTAGTGGCGCATCTGGAATCCGTGTTCTCGCACATTGGGTGTTTGTGACAAAGCACTCATCAGCTCCCACTCCGCACTGCGTGCGTCGCGGACGGGTTTGCTAAGGAAACCCAAGGTTTCGTTTGGGCGCGGTGGGGGCCATCGGCTTCGCCTCGCCACGGAGCCCCCGCACTTATTGGCGAACCCCCGCTTCAAATGAAATGATGATGTACCGCACCAGCACCAGCACCAGCACCAGCACCAGCACCAGCACCAGCACCAGCACCAGCACCAGCACCAGCACCAGCACCAGCACCAGCACCAGCACCAGCACCAGCACCAGCACCAGCACCAGCACCAGCACCAGCACCCGCACCAGTACCAGTACCAGCACTTGCCACAGCCAGTTCAACTGCAACTGCAACTGCAACTGCAACTGCAACTGCAACTGCAACTGCAACTGCAACGGCGGTTGCGATGTAATGACGCGCTATAGGGCTGGGTAAAACGCGAAAGCCAAAACGTAGCGAGTGGTTCTGGGAAATGCGTTTCGGCGCGCGCAGCGCCGCTGGAGGTATGACTGCCTGGTCACGAAGGCCGAATGTGCGAGGGCACGGATTCCAGATGCACCACTGCCGCGACTGTGCGAGGGACCCGCTTAAGAACTAGCGGTGTGAGCCGCTTTCTTTGCTTATCTTTCTTTGCGGCGGCAAAGAAAGTAAGTGCCTGCCCCGCACAGGGGCGAACGCTAATAGACCAATATCAATTCAAGGAAAGGCCAACGCCCCAAAAACACAGACAACGGCAAGGCCAACACCCCAAAAACACAAACAACGGCAAGACCAACCCCACAGGCACCCAACAATAAGCGCGCGCGAGCAAACAAATCAAAGAAAGCCCAAGGCACCCAGATCAAGGAAAAGCCAACACCACAAAGCCACAACAGAAAACCAACAACCCAAACCCCACCCCGCGAAGCGCCCCAAAACAACCAAGCGCCTGCAGGGCAAAAAAAACCTTAACTACCCACACCACCAGAAGGACACACCGGCACAACACCCCCACCCCCCTTACCGGCGGAGCCCCCCTTAGCCCTAATAGCAGCCATAGCCTGCACAGCCCCGGCAACCTGCGAAGCAATCTGCTGCAACGCCGCCCGATGCCCATTAACAAGCGCGTCATAGCCGCCGCTAACCGGCTCACTCACCACACTCCGGCAGGTCATCACAGCAGTACTCCGTACAGCCCTCACACTCCACACCGCATCGATCAACGCGTGCGACCCCGGCCATGACTCGAACCGCTGCACATTCATGCTGACCCGATACACAGGTGTCGCATCCGGATACGCCGTGCCATACACATCGATCGTACCCAACTGCTGCGTGAGACTGGTAGACAAAGCCCGGCGAATCTCATCGCCCGGTAACGACGCCCAACGCTCCTGTTCGAGCACCTGAACCTGCGTAGGCCCCGTCTGCACGACAAGCTGATTCTTCGCCACTTGCGGCGGGACATCGATCGGCGCGACTTCGATCAGCCACGCCGGTGCGGCCGCCGTCCGGGCGCTAACCGGCGCCGCGGAGCCGGCCGGCGCCCCATCCGCGCCGAGCGTATAAAAGCGGCTGCTCGGCGACGAACACGCCGCCATCGCCACCAGTCCGGCCAGAGCGCCGACATAAACAGCGCTGCGCACAAGCCCGCGCGGCGGGCGGGGGAGCCGGGCAAACATCATGGTTTATCTCCTGTTTTACCGCGCAACAGCGATTCCGGATGACGCTCCAGATAATCCGACAGCGCATTCAGCGACTGCAACGTGCGCGTCAGTTCCTGCAACGCCTGATGAACATCCGACTGCAACGGCGAGTCCTGCTGCAACGTCGCTTCGGCCGAACCGAAGGTCTGCTTCGCCGCGGCGAGAGTGTCGCGCGCCTCCGGCACGACTTCCTTGTCGAGTCGCGCGAACAGCTGGTCGGCGTTCTTCAACGCGCTGTTCAGGTTCGTCCCGATCTGATCGAACGGCACCTTGTCGAGCTTCTTCGCAATGTCGGCAACCTGCACCTGCAGTTCGTCGAGCGAGTTCGGAATGGTCGGCAACTCGAGCGGGTCGCCCGTGACGTCAACCGTGGCCGGCGGCGCTTTCGGGAAGATATCGAGCGCCACGTACAACTGGCTCGTAATCAGGTTGCCGGTGCGCAACTGGCCGCGCAAACCATGCTTGACGAGCTGTTGCAGCAAGGTCTGACCCGCGAGGCTGCCCGGCGTCGGCGCGGTTTCGCGGAAGCGTTTGCCAAGGCGATCCGGGTACAGGTCCATCGTTACCGGCATCGTGAAGCTGCGCGTTTTCGGATCGTAGTCGATGCCGATGTTGGTCACCTGGCCCAGTACGATGCCGCGGAAATCGACCGTCGCGCCCACCGACAACCCACGCAGCGACTGATTGAAGTTCATGACGACACGCAACGGCACGCCGTCCGGTTCGCGCATCGCATCCTGTTCATCCGAGGCGAGGCGGAACGTCATGTTGTTCGGCGCCTGCGCGCCCACGCTCTGGCCGGGCGGCGACTGGAACGACAAGCCGCCGACGATCACCGTCGCAAGCGACTGCGTATTCAGCTTGAAGCCGCTCGAGTCGAGCCGCAGATCGACGCCGCTCGCATGCCACCAGCGCGAATTGGTGCCGACGTACTGGTCGAACGGCGCCGACACGAACACCTGCATCGTCACGCCGGTACCGTCCTTGTCGAGCGAGAAGCCGACCACCTGACCGACCTGCACGCGCCGGTAGAAAATCGGCGAGCCGATGTCGATCGAGCCGAGCGATTCGCCGTGCAGAACGAACTGGTGGCCCTTCTGGTCGCCCGTAATCGGCGGCGGCGTTTCGAGGCCGACGAAGTTTCTCTCGGTGTCCGGCGAATGGCCGGCGTCCGCGCCGATGTACGCGCCCGAGAGCAGTGTGGTCAATCCCGACACGCCGCTTGCGCCGACGCGAGGGCGCACCACCCAGAAGCGCGAATCCTTCACCGCGAAGTCTTCGCCTTCCTTGGTGAGCTGCACCTGAACCAGCACGTGCGAGAGATCCTTCGACAGCGTGATGGTCTTCACCGAGCCGACGTCGACGTCCTTGTACTTGACCTTGGTCTTGCCAGGCTCGAGGCCTTCGGCGCTCACGAATGTGATCGTGATGGTCGGGCCTCGTTCGGTCACCGACTTGATCACGAGCGCGAGGCCGATCAGCGCGGCGATCAGCGGAATCACCCAGACCAGCGAGGGCAGCCAGCGCCTGCGCGGCTCGATGTCGGGATCCGGCAGTTGGGGCGGCACCCTGGGTCCGTTCGAATCGTTGCGCGGCGCATCGGAGGCGGGCGTCGGTCCTTGCGGGCTAGTCATGGTTAAGGTCCTGTGGTTTTTGAGTGCTGCCTTCCACGTTGTCCCAGATGAGCCGTGGATCGAATTGCATGGATGCCATCATTGTCAGAATCACCACCGAACCGAAGGCGATTGCGCCCGGTCCGGCGGTGATCACAGCAAGCGACTTGAAACGGACCAGCGCGACGGTCAGCGTGACGACGAATACGTCGAGCATCGACCAGCGTCCGATCCGTTCGACCATCCGGTAGAGCGTGGTGCGTTGCTCGGGCCGCCAGCGCGAGCGGCGCTGCGCGGTGACCGTGAGCAGCACCAGCACGCTCAGTTTGAGCATGGGCACCATGATGCTGGCGATGAACACGATCACGGCCAGCGGCCAGTCGCCCGAGGTCCAGAAGTACACGACACCGCTCATGATGGTGTCGTCTTCCGAACCGAGCAGCGACGACGTGTGCATGACCGGCAGAAGGTTCGCGGGAATATACAGCAAGGCCGCCGCGATGAGCAGCGCCCAGGTGCGCATCAGGCTATCGGGGTTGCGCACGTGAAGAACGGCGCCGCAACGGCTGCAGTGCTGCGGCGTGACGGAGCGGATGCGCGGCTCGACGCGTCCGCACGCATGACAGGAGACCAGGCCTGCGCGCTTCGCGGTGACGTATTTCATCGTGCGCTCATCCCTGATGCGGCGCCGGCGGCGCGCCTGGCGGCGATGCGGATTGCACCGCAGGGTCGTCAAGTGAACTGACTGTAACCGCCGTACTGTCCGCCGAGGTTCGCGGCAGCGGTCTCTGGTTGCGCTCGCCCAGTTCGTCGGCGAGGTCCCACAGAATGCGCGGGTCGAAGGTGACGACCACGGCGAACATCAGCGTCAATACGCCGAAGGCGAACAGCGCTGCTTCGGGAATCACGCGCGCGAGACTCACCATCTTGACGATGGTGATCAGCACACCGAGCATGAACACTTCGATCATGCCCCACGGCCGCACGAATTGAACGGCGCGCAACACACGGTTGAAGGCGGGCGGCACGTAGCCGGCGCGCAGCGGGATCAGCACGTAAAGCAGCGCGACCAGCTCGGTCAGCGGGAACAGGATGGTCGAGCAGAACACCATGACCGCGACGATCTGCATGTCTTCGCCCCACAGCGCGACGAGCGCGCCGAACAGCGTGGTCTGCGAGGTGATGCCGTTGGTTTCGAGTTCGACGATCGGGAAGCCCTGGGCGATCAGGAAGGTGATCAGCGCAGCCAGCGTCATCGAACAAATACTGTCGAGCTTGCGGGAGACACCGCGATAGAGCGTTGCGCCGCAGCGCGGACAGCGCGCGACCGCTCGCCCGACAAGCCGGGGCTTGCGGAACAGCGTGTCGCATTCATGGCACGCGATCAGGTTGTCATGTTCCATACGGCAGAAGGGCTAACGACATGGGGGAGGCGTGCAATGCCGGTTTTAGGGCCGTGCTGGAGAAAGCGTGGAGCAATAGTACCAAACGCGCTTCGCCGCTGGGCTGGCCATTGCGCCTGATGCCGCCGTGGGGCAGGTGGCACCGGCGTTGGAGCTAGTCTTACACACAATCAAGAGGTTCAGACAGCTTCGGTCCCCTATTGTTCAATACTGCTCTGCGGGCGGGCTAAAGCGCTAACTTGGGTCGGCAGCCTTGCATGGGATCAGAGTAAGCGCTAAAGCGCTAACTCCGGTCGACACAGCCAGCTTTTTCCGCTTGCGGTAGCATGGCGGCCTTGGCGTGTGCCGCAGCCGCCATGCTTTCTATCGCATTGCACGATGCTGCATGCATTGGCGGGGTGGAATAGCAGGGCCGGCTGCGCCGTTAACCTCTCTTCACTTGCGCTGACCTGTCATGGCACTCAATCCTTCTTTCGGTGGCCGGGAGTCGTACACGCGGACTGCCATCGCCTTTCACTGGCTGATCGCGCTGCTGATCGTGTGCGGCTTCGCGCTCGGTTGGGTGATGACCGACATCCCGGGCTTCACGCCCACCAAGCTGCGCTACTTCTCCTGGCATAAATGGATCGGTTGTACGGTGTTCGCGCTCGCCGTGTTGCGCATTCTATGGCGCGCGACCCACGCAGCCCCACCGATGCCGCGCCGCATGCCCGCCTGGCAGCGTGGCGCCGCGCATCTCACGCATCTGCTGCTCTACGTGCTGATGATCGTGATTCCTGTCTCCGGGTACCTGTATAGCTCAGCGGCCAATGTGCCGGTGGTGTACCTCGGACTGATTCCGCTGCCGCGCCTGATCGCGCCGGACCCGCATCTCAAGGAGTTGCTGAAGAACGTGCATATCGTGCTGAATTACACGCTGCTCGTACTGGTCGCGTTGCACGTCGCGGCGGCGCTCAAGCACCAATGGTTGGACCGCGACGGCCTGCTGTCGCGCATGCTCCCTTTCATCAAATAAGGATAACCATGAAAGTTTCGTTTTATCGCTACATGCTCGCCGCGTTTGCGGCGGCTTCGCTGACCGCGTCCGGCAGTGCGCTTGCGCAGGTCGACGTTTCGAAGAGCTCGGTGACGGCAACGTCGAAACAGATGAACGTGCCGGTGGAAGGCAAATTCGGCAAATTCACCGCGCAGGTGAAGTTCGATCCGGCAAAGCCGGCTGACGGCAGCGCGCAGCTCAGCATCGACGTCGGCAGTTACGATCTCGGCGACGAAAGCTACAACGATCAGGTGCGCGGCAAGGACTGGTTCGACGCGAAGACCTATCCGACCGCAACGTTCGTCTCGAGCGCAATTGCGCCGGCCGGCGGCAACCAGTTCAAGGTGACCGGCAAGCTGACCATCAAGGGTAAATCGCAAACGGTGGTGGTGCCGGTCACGGTCACCCAGCAGGGCGCGACGCAAACCTTCGACGGCTCGCTGTCGATCAAGCGTTCGCAATTCGACATCGGCACCGGCGAATGGAAAGACACCTCGGTGGTCGCCGATGACGTGGTGATCAAGTTTCATATCGTTGCAGCACGCAAGTGACGTACGCTGCGCCGCTGTTCGGGCGCAGCCGCTTTCCTTCCAGAACAAAGGAGCATGAATTGAAAACTTCCCTGTTGATCGCCGTCGGCGCACTGGCTTCCTCTTTCTCGCTCGGCGCGTTTGCCGCGGCCGATACCTATCAGCTCGACCCGACTCACACTTATCCGAGCTTCGAAGCGGATCACCTCGGCGGCCTTTCGGTGTGGCGCGGCAAGTTCACCAAGAGCTCCGGCACGGTCACGCTCGACCGCGCGGCGAAAACCGGCACGGTGGACGTCACGGTTGACCCGGCTTCGGTCGATACCGGTAACAGCAAGCTCGACGAGCATCTGAAGACGGATGCGTTCTTCGACGTCGCCAGGTATCCGTCGGTGACCTATAAGGGCACCGATATCAAGTTCGACGGCGACAAGCCGGTCGAAGTGGTCGGCAACCTGACGATTCGTGGCGTGACCAAGCCGCTGAATCTGACGATCGATTCGTTCAAGTGCATGCAGCACCCGGTGCTCAAGCGCGAAGTGTGCGGCGTGGAAGCAAGCGCTCATTTCAACCGGGCCGACTACGGCATGGATTTCGGCGCGAAGTACGGTTTCAGCATGGATACCAAGCTGCATATTCAATCCGAAGGCATCAAGCAATAAGCGCTTTAACGAGCGTTTTACGTACTCGTATTTAAGGCTGCTTACGGCGCTGCCGTTGCGGCGCAACAAAAAAACCGCTTCATTCGCGTTTGCGATGAAGCGGTTTTTTATCGCCTGCCCGGTGCGCCGGAAGCCTTGTGCCGCCGTCATCGCCTATTTGTCGCTCGCCTCGTTTTAATTTTTCAGGTACATAGAGCGCTGACGCCATATTGGCTGTGCGCGCATCCAGTTTGGCAAGGTCGGCGCGTCAAACCCACGTCAATAATATTTCGCGCGTATTGGAGATCTGCATGAATGCAACGACAGCGGCAAACCTGGCGGGGAGCCGGCAGAATTCGTGGCGCGCGGTGGTCGCCGCCTCGATCGGCAACGCGCTGGAATGGTTCGATCTGGTGGTGTACGGGTTTTTCGCGGTCATCATCGCGAAGCTGTTTTTCCCGGCGGGTAACGACACGGTCTCGCTGCTGCTCACGCTCGTCACTTTCGGCGTGTCGTTCTTCATGCGGCCGCTCGGTGCGATCGTGATCGGTGCTTATGCCGACCGCGCCGGACGCAAGGCAGCGCTCACGCTGTCGATCCTGCTGATGATGTGCGGCACGCTGATCATCGCGGTTCTGCCGACGTATCAGAGCATCGGCATTGCCGCGCCGGCGATTCTCGTGGCGGCGCGTCTGATGCAAGGCTTTTCGGCCGGCGGCGAGTTCGGTAGCGCCACGGCTTTTCTCGCGGAACACGTACCGGGGCGGCGTGGTTTCTTCGCGAGCTGGCAGGTCGCGAGCCAGGGGCTTACCACGCTGCTCGCGGCCGGTTTCGGCGTGCTGCTGACCGGCAAGCTTTCGCCGGAGCAGATGGGTTCGTGGGGGTGGCGCGTGCCGTTCTTCTTCGGTCTTCTGATCGGACCGGTGGCGTGGTACATCCGCACCAAACTCGACGAAACGCCGGAGTTTCTCGCGGCGGAAACCACCACGACGCCGCTGCGCGACACCTTCACCAGCCAGAAGCTGCGCCTCGTGATTGCGATCGGCGTGGTGGTGCTCGGCACGGTGTCGACCTATCTGGTGCTGTTCATGCCGACCTACGGCGTGAAGCAGTTGGGTTTGGCGCCTTCGGTTGCGTTCGCGGCGATTGCGCTGACCGGTTTGATCCAGATGGTGTTTTCGCCGTGGGTCGGCCATCTGTCGGATCGTCACGGGCGCACCACGATCATGCTGATATCGGCGCTGCTGCTTCTCGTGCTGATCAATCCGGCGTTCGTGTATCTGGTCGCGCATCCGACCTTCGGTACGCTGATCGTGCTGCAGATCGTGTTCGGCTTTCTGATGACGGGTTACTTCGCGGCGCTGCCGGGTTTGCTTTCCGAGATGTTCCCGGTGCAGACGCGTACGACCGGCATGTCGCTGGCCTATAACATCGCCGTGACGATCTTCGGCGGCTTTGGACCGTTCATTATCGCGTGGCTGATCAGCTTCACGGGGTCGAAGGCAGCGCCGAGCTATTACATGATTTTTGCGGCGGCTGTTAGCCTGGTGGCGCTGATGGCGGCGCGGCGCAAGCTCGGGTTTCGTTAATACGTTGCCGCTTTATCCCGCTGCGCGACAGGGTTTCACGAACGCGTAGGGCGGGAGGCAGCGAGAGAACAGCGCTGTGCAGCAGGACAGCGAGGCAAGACAGTGCAGCAGGACAGTGAAGCAGAGCAGTGCGGCAAGACAGCGAGACAGGGCAGTGCGGCACAGGCAGTAAACGTAAAAGGCCGGTTCGAGAGAACCGGCCTTTTTTCATGACAACGCTGTCGACGGCAAGATCAGACTTGCGCGCCTGCGTTTGGATCGTCCGGATCGACGCGTTCCTTCTTGTCCTTAATCAGATCTTCGCGCTTCACGCCGAACCACATGGCGAGCGCCGCGGCCACGAACACCGACGAGTAGATACCGAACAGAATACCGACCGTCAGCGCCAGAGCGAAGTAGTGCAGCGTGGGGCCGCCGAACAGGAACATCGACAGCACCATCATCTGCGTACAGCCGTGGGTGATGATCGTGCGCGACATGGTGCTGGTGATTGCGTGGTTGATCACTTCGATCACGGTCATCTTGCGTTCGCGGCGGAAGGTCTCACGAATCCGGTCGAAGATAACGACGGATTCGTTCACCGAGTAGCCGAGCACCGCGAGCACCGCGGCCAGCACCGACAGCGAGAACTCCCACTGGAAGAACGCGAAGAAGCCGAGAATGATGACCACGTCGTGCAAGTTCGCGATCACGCCGGCCACCGCGTACTTCCATTCGAAGCGGAACGACAGGTAGATCACGATGCCGATCACCACGCAGGCGAGCGCGAGCAGGCCGTCGGTAGCGAGTTCCTTGCCGACCTGCGGCCCGACGAATTCGACGCGCTGCAACTGCACTTCCGGCGTGTCGGCCTTCAGCGCGCCCATCACCTGATCGCTCTGTTGAGCAGACGTGAAGCCCTGCTTGAGCGGCAGACGGATCAGCACGTCGCGCGAGGTGCCGAAGTTCTGCACTTGCGCGTCGGCATAACCGAGTTTGCCGAGCGTGCCGCGCACCGGTTCAAGCGGCGCCGCGCCCGGATACTGCACTTCGATGACGGTACCGCCGGTGAATTCCACCGACAGATGCAGCCCACGATGCAGCAGGAAGAACACGGCGGCAAGGAACGTCAGCAGCGAGATTGCGTTGAAAATCAACGCACGCTGCATGAACGGGATGTCTTTGCGAAAACGGAAAAATTCCATGGTCTTGTTCTCCGGGGTTCAGCGGGATGAACCCGGTTTCTGCGGCGGGTTCGACGAACCCGACGCGTCGCGGCGGCGCACGGTCGGCTTGGCGCGCGCCTGGGCCCCGGCTTTGGCCTTGGGCTTGGCGCTTGCCGCAGCGACGGCTCGTGCCGTGTCGGTCGCAGCATCTTCGTTGCCGAGGTAGGCAGCGGCGCCGTCGATACCTTCCGGTTGCGGACGCCACACCTGACCGATGGCCAGCGACTTGAGTTTCTTCTTGCCGCCGTACCAGAAGTTCACCACGCCGCGCGAGAAGAACACGGCCGAGAACATCGAGGTCAAGATGCCGATACAGTGGACCATCGCGAAGCCGCGCACCGGGCCGGAGCCGAAGGCGAGCAGCGCGAGGCCGGCGATCAGCGTGGTGACGTTCGAGTCGAGAATCGTCGCCCATGCATGCGCGTAGCCGTTCTGGATCGCCAGTTGCGGCGGCGCGCCGTGGCGCAGTTCTTCGCGCACGCGCTCGTTGATCAGCACGTTCGCGTCAATTGCCATACCGAGCGCCAGCGCAATAGCGGCGATACCCGGCAAGGTGAGCGTGGCCTGCAACATGGACAGCACGGCGATCAGCAGCAACAGGTTGACCGAGAGGCCGATCATCGAGATCACGCCGAACAGCATGTAGTACGCGATCATGAAGACGGCGATCGCCACGAAGCCCCACACCACCGAATGGAAGCCCTTCTTGATGTTGTCCGCGCCGAGGCTCGGGCCGATCGTGCGTTCTTCGATGATGTCCATCGGCGCGGCCAGCGAACCGGCGCGCAGCAGCAGCGCGAGGTCGGCGGCGCCTTGCGGCGTGGCCTGGCCGGTGATCTGGAAGCGGTCGCCCAGTTCCGACTGGATGGTCGCCACCGTCAGCACTTCGCCCTTGCCCTTTTCGAACAGCACCATGGCCATCGGCTTGCCGATGTTGTCGCGCGAGACGCTGCGCACCGCGCGGCCGCCCGCCGAATCCAGACGGATGTTGACCGACGGGCGCTGATGTTCGTCGAAGCCTGCCGACGCGTCGATGATGCGGTCACCCGTAAAGATGATCTGCTTGCGCAGCAGCACCGGCGTCTGGTTGCCTTGCGTGAACAGCTCGTCGCCAGGCGGCACCGGATCCGACGGATTCGGATGCGTGTTCACCGGATCGGCGAGGCGCGCTTCGAGCGTTGCCGTGCGGCCGATGATGTCCTTCGCCTTCGCCGTGTCCTGCACACCCGGCAGTTCGACGACGATACGGTCCGAGCCTTGCTGCTGGATCACCGGCTCGGCCACGCCGAGTTCGTTCACGCGGTTATGCAGCGTGGTGATGTTCTGCTTGAGCGCGGCGTCCTGCACGGCTTTCTGCACGGCCGGCGTGAACGTGCCGACCAGTTGCACACCGCCGTCAGGACTCGCTTGCGAGGCCCACTGGAGTTCGCTGATGCCGCGGCCCAGCTGCTTTATCGCGGCGTCCGCCGTGGCCTGGTCGGCGAAATTGATCACCACCGTCTGGTTGACGCGGTTCACGCCGCCGTCGCGGATGTTGTTGTCACGCAGCATGGTGCGTGCATCCGAAGCGTCGGAGTCGAGCTTCTTGTTGAGCGCACCGGCCATGTCGACCTGCAGCAGGAAGTGCACGCCACCGCGCAAGTCCAGGCCCAGGTACATCGGCAGTGCATGCAGGGCGGTCAGCCAGCGCGGCGACGCGCTTTGCAGGTTCAGCGCAACGATGAACTGCGGGTCGGTCGGGTCGCTGTTCAGCGATTTCTGCAGCAGGTCCTTCACGCGCAACTGCGTGTCGGTATCCAGCAGGCGTACGCGGATGTTCGCGTTGGTCGACGAGTTGTCGAACGTGACTTCGTCAGGCTTGATCTGATTGGCGGCGAGCGCCGCTTCGACTGCCGACAGCGTGGTCGAGTCGAGCTTGACCGTTGCCTTGCCGCTCGACACCTGCACCGCCGGCGCTTCGCCGAACAGATTGGGCAGCGTGTACACGAGGCCGATGACCAGAGCCACCAGCATCACGGCATATTTCCAGAGGGGGTAGCGATTCATGAGTGGTCCAACGGGAAGGTTGGCTTGGAAGCGATGCGTCCGGCGATGAGCGCGGGCAGTTCAGCGTTGTTCTGCGAGAACCGCCGGCGAGGCCGCGCCGGACGCGAGAGAGCAGGCCTTACAGCGACTTGATCGTGCCCTTCGGGAGAATCGTCGTAACCGACGCCTTTTGCACGGTGATTTCCGTGCCTTCCGAGATTTCGACGCCGACGTAAGCTTCACCCACCTTGGTCACCTTGCCGACGATGCCGCCATTCGTCACCACTTCGTCGCCCTTGGCCATGGCGGCGAGCATGTTGCGGTGTTCCTTCTGGCGCTTCATTTGCGGGCGAATCATGATGAAGTACAGCACGCCGAACATCAGAATCAGCGGCAGGAAGCTCATCAGGTTCGATTCAATGCCACCTGTTGCTGTGCCTTGGGCGAAGGCATCGGTAATGAACGACACGTTGGTCTCTCCGTTATAGATCGAAACAATCAAAAAAATCAGCCGGTTATTCTACCACCGGCCTGACAGGGGTCGAGGCGGCGAATCGGCTTTACGATCAACCGTTTAAAGCCTTTTTTTGCTGCGCTCGAAAGTTAATTGTAAGGTTTTCTGCGCGACGCCGACGAATTCCTCCAGCAAATTTGTCGGCTGATTACGGATCGCCGGCTAGTCGATGCCACGCGCGCGGTTCTCGTGGAAGCGTTTGCGGAAAGGCTCGAACAGTTTCGCGTCGATTGCGTCGCGCATTTCCTGCATCAACTCCAGGTAGTAATGCAGGTTGTGGATCGTGTTCAACTGCGCACCGAGGATTTCCCCTACACGATGCAGGTGATGCAGGTAGCCACGGGTGAAATTTCGGCAGGTGTAGCAACCGCACTGCTCATCGAGCGGGCGCAGTGAATTCTTGTGCGCGGCGTTGCGGATCTTGATGTCGCCGAAACGGGTGAAGAGCCAGCCGTTGCGCGCGTTGCGGGTCGGCATCACGCAGTCGAACATGTCGACGCCGGCCGCTACGCCTGCCACCAGATCTTCCGGTGTGCCGACGCCCATCAGGTAGTGCGGCTTGTCGGCCGGCAGCTTGGGGCCGATGTGGTTCAGCACGCGCATCATGTCTTCTTTCGGCTCGCCGACCGAGAGGCCGCCGATGGCGAGGCCGTGGAAATCCATTTCCGCGAGACCCGCCAGCGATTCGTCGCGCAGGTCTTCGAACATGCCGCCCTGAACGATGCCGAACAACGCGTTCGGATTGCCGAGGCGGTTGAATTCGTCGATCGAGCGTTTGGCCCAGCGCATCGACATACGCATCGAATCGGCCGCCTCCTGATGCGAGGTCGGCACGTTGTTGGTCGCGTACGGCGTGCATTCGTCGAACTGCATGACGATGTCCGAGTTCAGCACCTTCTGGATCTGCATCGACACTTCCGGCGACAGGAAGAGCTTGTCGCCGTTGATCGGCGAGGCGAACGTGACGCCATCTTCAGTGATCTTGCGCAGATCGCCGAGCGAAAACACCTGAAAACCGCCTGAATCTGTCAGGATCGGTTTCTTCCAGCCCATGAAGCCGTGCAGGCCGCCATGTGCCTCGATCGTTTCCAGGCCCGGGCGCAGCCACAGGTGAAACGTATTGCCGAGGATGATCTGCGCGTGCATTTCTTCGAGCTCGCGCGGCTGGACCGCCTTCACCGTGCCGTAGGTGCCGACCGGCATGAAGATCGGCGTTTCGACCACGCCGTGATTCAGCGTGACGCGACCGCGGCGGGCCTGGCCGTCGGTGCCGAGCAGTTCGAATTTGAGGCCGTTGTCAGGGCGCTCGGGCGTGCTCGCGCAGGTGTTGCAGGTACCGCTTGTATCGTGGGTATGACCTTCGGTCATGGGGACTCCTGTGCCACCGGAGAACAGTCCGGCGCAAATGATGAACGCCGCCGGGTAGACCACGGCGGCACGGTAAAAAATTCGAGATGCTGTGCCGACCAGCCGCTGCACGTGGGCGCAGGAGAGGTCGGCAACGACTGCCGCTACATCAACGTAGCAAGGAGCGGCAGACTACCGCGCGCGCTGCCGGCGCGCAACGCTATCGCACGGGATATTGCCGTGCGACACGAAACGTGTCAGATGTCGCGCCGCGTCAGCAGCATCGCGTCGCCATAACTAAAGAAGCGGTAACGCTGTTCGATCGCGTGGCGGTAAGTCTCGCGAATCGTTTCGACGCCCGCGAATGCCGACACCAGCATCAGCAACGTCGACTTCGGCAAATGGAAATTGGTCACGAGCCGGTCGACCACGCGAAACTTATAACCCGGTGTGATGAAAATGTCGGTTTCCGTGCTGGCTGCGCCGAGCGGACGTCCGGCGGCATCCGCATCGCGCGCGGCGGCTTCGAGCGCGCGCATCGATGTCGTGCCCACCGCGATCACGCGGTTGCCGCGCGCACGCGTTGCCGCGATCTTGTCGGCGAGCGATTGCGGTAGGTGGTACCACTCGCTGTGCATCTTGTGCTCGGCCAGGTTTTCCACCCGCACCGGCTGGAAGGTGCCCGCGCCGACGTGCAGCGTCAGCGTCGCGCGTTCTACTCCGCGAGCATCGAGCCGCGCGAGCAGTGCGTCGTCGAAATGCAGACCGGCGGTGGGCGCGGCCACCGCGCCCGGATTTTGCGCGAACACCGTCTGATAGCGGGTTTCGTCGGTCGCGTCGGGGTCATGTTCGATGTACGGCGGCAACGGCAGGCGGCCGAATTGCTCGATCAGCGTCAGGCCGTCGTCGGGGAAATGCAGTGTGTAGAACGGCTCGACGCGTTCGCCGATCGTGACGTCGAAGGCATCGGCGAGGCGAATCGTTGTGCCCGGCTGCGGGCTCTTGCTCGCGCGGATCTGCGCGAGCGCGGTGCGCTCGCCGGTCAGGCGCTCTACCAGCACTTCGACCTTGCCGCCACTGGCCTTCTGGCCGAGGAAGCGCGCCTTCAGGACTTTGGTATCGTTGAAGACCAGCAGATCGCCGGGCGCGATGCACTCGGGCAACTCGGCAAAGCGGCGATCGATCAGGCGCGCCGTGCCGGTGGCGTCGGCCGGGTTGACCACTTCGAGCAGACGGCTGGCGCTGCGCTCTGGCAGCGCTACTTGCGCGATCAACTCGGGTGGCAGATCGAAATCGAAATCGGAAAGCGTAAACATGCGGACGACTGGAAGCGAATTGGGACTGAATTGAGCCGAAGCCGGAGCCGGGCGGCTATGATTGCGGGACGCCAGAGCGGCCCGCGAGCCCGCGCGCTGATTGGCGGCGACACCTTTGACAGCCGATATTGTACTTGCGAAGCAACCCATGCCTTTGTCCGAACGCCGATCGCCCTCCGCTACCGATGAAGTGAGCGCCGAGCCGAAGCGCCGCGTCTCGCGGGGCAAAGCAGCGGCGGCCGATCTGAGCGACCCCGGCGCGGGTGTCGCGCCGGAGAGCGGCAAGGTCGCGCGTGAGGGTGAATTTGCTGACCCGTTCGGTGACAAACCCGCCGGCAAACCCGCGGGCAAAGCCACGAGGAAACCTGCTGCCGGGGTCGAAGCCGGCTCCGGCGCCGGCGCCAAGCCCGCAGCCAAACCCGTCGACAAGCTCGCCAAACTCGGTCTTACGCGCGATATCGATCTGGTGCTGCATCTGCCGATGCGCTACGAAGACGAGACCTCACTGACGCCGATCGGGCATCTGCTGCCGGGTGGCATCTCGCAAACGGAAGGCGTGGTGTTCGACAACGAAATTGCCTATCGCCCGCGCCGCCAGTTGCTGGTGAAACTGCGCGACGATGCCGGCGACGAACTCGTGCTCCGCTTTCTGAATTTCTACGGCTCGCAGGTCAAGCAGATGGCGATCGGCGCGCGGCTGCGCGTGCGCGGCGACGTGCGTGGTGGTTTCTTCGGCATGGAGATGGTGCATCCGGCGGTGCGCGTGGTCGACGAAGACACGCCGCTGCCGCAGGCGCTGACGCCGGTCTATCCGAGCACCGCAGGCGTGACGCAGGCGTATCTGCGCAAATCGATCGACAACGCGTTGTCGCGCACGTCGTTGCCGGAACTGCTGCCCGAGCCGATCGCGCGCGCTTATATGCAGCCGCTCGGCGTGCCGGCGCTGATGGACGCGGTGCGCACGCTGCATCATCCGGGCGTGCAGGCCGATGAAACAGCGCTGATGGACGGTACGCATCCGGCGTGGGTGCGGATCAAGTTCGAGGAGTTACTGGCGCAGCAGATGTCGTTGAAGCGCGCCCATGACGAGCGCCGCACGCGTGCGGCGCCGTCCATGCCGCGTCGCAAGTTGGGCGACGAAGCGGCGCTGGTGGCGCGTTTGCTGAAGGCGCTGCCGTTTTCGCTGACGGCGGCGCAAGAGCGCGTGGGCGGCGAGATTGCGCTCGATCTGACGCAGCCTCATCCGATGCAGCGGCTGTTGCAGGGCGATGTGGGCAGCGGCAAGACGATCGTCGCCGCGCTGGCAGCGGCGCAAGCAATCGACGCCGGCTACCAGGCCGCGCTCATGGCGCCGACCGAAATCCTCGCCGAACAGCACGCGCGCAAATTGCGCGGCTGGCTGGAGCCGCTGGGCGTGAGCGTCGCGTGGCTCGCCGGCAGTCTGAAGACGAAGGAAAAGCGCGCCGCGATCGAAGCGGCGGCGCTCGGCACGGCGCAGCTTGTGATCGGTACGCACGCGATCATTCAGGACGCGGTTGAATTCGCGCGGCTGGGCTTGGTGATTGTCGACGAACAGCATCGCTTCGGCGTGGCACAGCGTCTCGCCTTGCGCGCCAAGGCGCAAAACGCCGCCGACGGCGCGCGCGATTTCCAACCGCATCACTTGATGATGTCCGCCACGCCGATTCCGCGCACGCTGGCCATGACCTATTACGCCGACCTCGACGTCTCGACCATCGACGAATTGCCGCCTGGGCGCACGCCGATTCTGACCAAGCTCGTTTCCGATGCACGGCGCGAAGAAGTGATCGGCCGCGTGCGCGAGGCTGCGTTGACGGGACGCCAGGTGTACTGGGTGTGTCCGCTGATCGAGGAAAGCGAGACATTGCAGTTGCAGACCGCGGTGGAAACTTACGAGACGCTGGTGGCCGCGCTGCCCGAATTGAAGGTCGGGCTGGTGCACGGGCGTCTTGCGCCGGCGGAGAAGGCCGCGGTCATGGATGCGTTCACGCGCAACGAAGTGCAGTTGCTGGTGGCGACGACGGTGATCGAAGTGGGTGTGGATGTACCGAATGCCTCGCTGATGGTGATCGAGCACGCCGAGCGGTTCGGTCTCGCGCAATTGCACCAGTTGCGTGGACGGGTGGGGCGTGGGAGTGCGGCTTCAGTGTGCGTGCTGCTCTATACCGGACCGCTGTCGATGACGGCGCGGGCGCGCTTGCAGACCATGCGGGAAACCACGGACGGCTTCGAAATCGCCCGGCGCGACCTTGAGATTCGTGGCCCAGGAGAGTTTCTGGGCGCGAGGCAGTCGGGCGCGGCCATGTTGCGGTTTGCCGATCTCCAGAATGACCAATGGCTCATCGAGCCCGCCAGGGAGGCCGCCGCGGCTTTGCTCGAGCGCTATCCCGAGGTGGTGATGCAGCATCTGGCCCGCTGGCTGGGGGCTCGGGAGCAATATCTGAAGGCCTGAGGCCGTGCTGCTGGCGGCGCTAGAGGACCAAAAGGTTGGCGAACCGACCCTATAGGTGTATAACTAGAACCTATCGAACTCATCGCACTGATTGGTCCCCCAATGACGCTCACCGAATTGAAATACATCGTCGCGGTTGCCCGCGAGCGGCACTTCGGCCGGGCCGCCGAAGCGTGTTTCGTTAGCCAGCCGACGCTGTCGGTGGCCATCAAAAAGCTCGAAGACGAGCTCAACGTCCAGATCTTCGAGCGCGGCACCAGCGAAGTCAGTGTCACGCCGATCGGCGAACAGATTGTCACGCAGGCTCAGCGCGTTCTCGAACAAACGCTCGCCATCAAAGAGATCGCGAAACAGGGCAAGGACCCGCTGGTCGGGCCGTTGCGGCTCGGGGTCATCTACACGATCGGGCCGTATCTGCTGCCCACGCTCGTCAAACAGATGATCAAGCGTGTCCCGCAGATGCCGCTGATGCTGCAGGAAAATTACACGGTCAAGCTGATCGAACTGCTCAAGCAGGGTGAAATCGACGTCGCCATCATGGCGCTGCCGTTCCCGGAAACGGGCCTGATGCAACGCGCGCTCTATGACGAACCGTTTGTCGTCGCGCTGCCGTCAGGTCACGCGTGGGAAAACCGCGAGAAGATCGACGCCGAGGATCTCAAGCAGGAAACCATGCTGCTGCTCGGCAGTGGCCACTGCTTTCGCGACCACGTGCTGGGCGTGTGCCCTGAACTGATGCGCTTTTCGCAGAACGCGGACGGCATCCAGAAGACCTTTGAAGGGTCGTCGCTGGAAACTATCCGCCATATGGTGGCGAGCGGCGTCGGGATTACCGTGATGCCGCGTATGTCGGTACAAGAGGTCAAGCCTCATGCGGGCGGTATCGACTCGGGTCTGCTCAGTTACGTCGCTTTTGACGAGCCGGTGCCGGATCGCCGCGTCGTGCTCGCCTGGCGCAAGAGTTTCACGCGGATGCCTGCTATCGAAGCCATTTGCGACGCCATCAATGCCTGCGATCTGACGGGCGTCAAAAAGCTCGATCTGCCCGTCGCCGTCAATTAAGCGCGCTTCCCGCGCTCCAGACCGGCCCGCTGCGTACCGTCGGCGGCCGGTTCGGCGACTGCCCAGGCGCCGATAGTTGCAATCCCTATCGAATAGATAAAATTAATCAACCACGAAAATTCGATAGGATTGATATAGTTTCCTCCATGGATCGCCCGATCCCATAAGACCCGGAGGAAATCATGACGCAATCGAACTCGCAGCAAGTCCAAACCGTCGCCGCGCAAACTCCCCGCGTAATGGCCGGCACTTTCGCCGCCTCGATGCGCAGCATGCGCACGGTTGCGTTCTCCTTGCTGGTCGATCGGGCGCTGTCCGCTTGAGCCATAGGCATCAGCACGCCGCGCTTCTCCCCACATTCTGTTTCCGATAAAAGTCACTCAGGAGTCACGCATGTCCGAACGTAAGCTCACCAATGCAGCCGGCGCACCCGTCGCCGACAACCAGAATTCGATGACCGCCGGCGCGCGTGGTCCGGTCGTTCTGCAAGACGTCTGGCTGCTCGAAAAACTCGCTCACTTCGACCGCGAAGTGATTCCGGAACGCCGCGTTCATGCCAAAGGTTCGGGCGCATTCGGCACGCTGAAGGTCACACACGACATCTCGCGCTACACGAAGGCGAAGGTGTTCGCCCAGGTCGGCAAGGACACGCCGCTCTTCATGCGTTTTTCGACGGTGGCGGGCGAACGCGGCGCCGCCGACGCGGAACGCGACGTGCGCGGTTTCTCGATCAAGTTCTACACGGAAGAAGGTAACTGGGACGTGGTCGGCAACAACACGCCGGTGTTCTTCATTCGCGATCCGCTGAAGTTCCCGGACTTCATCCACACGCAAAAGCGCGACCCGTACACCAACATGCGCAGCAATGTCGCCGCATGGGATTTCTGGTCGCGTCATCCGGAATCGTTGCATCAGGTCACCATCCTGATGAGCGACCGCGGCATTCCGCAGAACTACCGCCAGATGCACGGCTTCGGTTCGCACACGTATTCGTTCATCAACGCGAACAACGAGCGTTTCTGGGTGAAGTTCCACTTCAAATCGCTGCAAGGCATTGAAAACTTTACCGATGCCGAAGCGGCGCAGGTCGTGGCGCAGGACCGTGAAAGCGCGCAGCGCGATCTGGTCGGCAACATCGACGCAGGCAATTTCCCGAAATGGCGTTTCGCCATTCAGGTGATGCCGGAAGCGGAAGCCGCGAACTATCGCTTCAACCCGTTCGACATCACGAAGGTCTGGTCGCAGAAGGACTACCCGCTGATCGACGTCGGCACGATCGAGTTGAACCGCAACGCGGCGAACTATTTCGCGGACGTGGAGCAGGCCGCGTTCACGCCGGCCAACGTCGTGCCGGGTATCGGCTTCTCGCCGGACCGTCTGTTGCAAGGTCGTTTGTTCTCGTATGGCGACACGCAGCGCTATCGCCTCGGTATCAATCACCATCAGATTCCGGTGAATGCGTCGCGTGTGGCGAGCCCGTATTCGTTCCATCGCGACGGCGCGATGCGCACGGATGGCAACCTCGGCGGTAACCTGAACTACGAGCCGAACCGCCTGGGCGACTTCGCGCAGGACACCAACGCGTCGGAGCCGCCGCTCGCAGCGGGTACGGTTGATCGTTACGATCATCGCGTGGACGAGGACTACTACACGCAGCCGGGCATGCTGTTTGCGCTGTTCGATGAAGCACAGCGTCAGCGTCTGTTCGGCAACATCGCGCGTCACATCAACGGTGTGCCGCAAGAGATCGTCGCGCGTCAGATCGAGCATTTCCGCCGCGCCGATCCGGCCTATGCGGAAGGCGTGATTGCCGCGATCGCCGCCCTCGCTGAAGGCGGCAAGAAGTAAGCAGTCGAAGTGAATTGATGCAGCAAGGCGGGGCGCATCGGCGCCCCGCCGGTATTGATACGAATCGGGAGAGCACGATCATGATCCAGATGATGATGTCCACCATTGGCGGCTCGTCTGCCGCACGCGGCGCGCAACAGCAGCAAGTCTTGATGCTGCGCAAGGTAGTGGGCTTCGCGATTGTCTCGAGCGGGCTGGTGGTGATTGTTGCGCAGGCCTTGCAACACGCGTTCGGCGCGTGATCGGGCTGATCGGACACAGGGCCGTGAGTGCGGCAAGCGGCCACGCGTCACACGAACGCAGCTGCTTTCTAAGATAAACTGGCGGGCGTTCGTTGTGCCGGGTTTGCTAGCGGCATACCGTCACTTTGCCGACCGGTTCGTATCACTCTTCAAAGGAGTCATCATGGCCAAGAAAGAAGCCGTACAGCACGTCAATATCGGGATCAGCGACAAGGATCGCAAGAAGATTGCAGAAGGCCTGTCGCGTCTGCTCGCCGACACCTACACGCTGTACCTGAAGACCCACAACTTCCACTGGAACGTGACGGGTCCGATGTTCAACACGCTGCATCTGATGTTCGAAACGCAGTACAACGAGCTGGCGCTCGCGGTCGATTCGATCGCTGAACGCATTCGCGCGCTGGGCGTGCATGCGCCGGGCAGCTACAAGGATTTCGCGAAGCTGTCGTCGATTCCGGAAGCGGACGGCGTGCCGGCTGCGGAAGACATGATCCGCCAGCTGGTGGAAGGTCAGGAAGCCGTGGTGCGTACCGCGCGCGCGATTTTCCCGTCGACGGAAGCCGCCAATGACGAGCCGACCGCCGACCTGCTGACGCAACGCATGCAAACGCACGAAAAGACCGCGTGGATGCTGCGCTCGATGCTGGCTTAAGCGTTCCGGGCGTTTCGCCTGGGTTCAACGCAGCGCATTGGCACTGGCGTTGAACTGAAACACAAACAAAGCCTCCCTTCGTGGGAGGTTTTGTTTTTGCGGCGCCGGTTTTGTACGCTAGTGTTGGCTTTGGCTTTGGCTTTGGCTTTGGCTTTGGCTTTGGCTTTGGCTTTGGCTTTGGCTTTGGCTTTGGCTTTGGCTTTGGCTTTGGCTTTGGCTTTGGCTTTGGCTTTGGCTTTGGCTTTGGCTTTGGCTTTGGCTTTGGCTTTGGCTTTGGCTTTGGCTTTGGCTTTGGCTTTGGCTTCGGTTTCGGTTTCGGCTTTGGCTTTGGCCCCGATCCCGGCCTGGTGTCGGCATCAGCCTCAGTTCGCGAGTTAGGCTTTTCGAGCCTCGCCCGCCCGGAGGCCGCTTGCCGCTCGCATCCCGTAAAATAGTCGCACCGCCTGCACTTCACCGAATTCGCCCATGTTCGCCCGACTTCCCCTGTATCTGCGCCTCGTCCGCATGGACAAGCCGATCGGCAGCCTGCTGTTGCTGTGGCCGACGCTCAACGCGCTGTGGATTGCGTCCGACGGCCACCCTTCGTGGCCGCTGCTAGTGATTTTCACGGTAGGCACGGTGCTGATGCGCTCGGCGGGCTGCGCGATCAACGATTACGCGGATCGCGACTTCGATCGCTACGTGAAGCGCACGGAAAACCGGCCGATCACGTCGGGCAAGATCAAGGCATGGGAAGCGGTGGCGCTGGCGGCCGGTTTGTCGCTGCTGGCCTTTCTGTTGATTTTGCCGTTGAACACGCTGACCAAGGAGCTATCGGTGGCGGCGCTGTTCGTCGCCGGTTCGTATCCGTTCACGAAGCGCTTCTTTGCCATTCCGCAGGCGTACCTCGGCATTGCGTTCGGCTTCGGCATTCCCATGGCGTTTGCCGCGATTCAGGATCACGTGCCGATGCTCGCCTGGGTCATGCTGCTGGCCAATGTGTTCTGGTCGGTGGCGTACGACACCGAATATGCGATGGTCGATCGCGACGACGATATCAAGATCGGCATCCGCACCTCGGCGCTGACCTTCGGCCGTTTCGACGTAGCGGCGATCGTGCTGTGCTATGCGGTGACGCTGGGAATTTACGCCGGCATCGGCGTGATGCTCGGCTTCGGCGTGTTGTATTGGCTCGGATGGGTGGCAGCGGCGGGCTGCGCGATCTATCACTACACGCTCATCCGAAACCGCGAGCGCATGGCGTGCTTCGCGGCGTTCCGTCATAACAACTGGCTGGGCGGCGCGTTGTTTGTCGGCATTGCGGCGCATTACGCGGCGGCTTCGTTGTAGTTCCAAACCGCCAACCGCGCTTACAGCTTGCCGAACTCGTCGCCCATTTCCTTGGCGCGCGCATCGGCGGCGAGCACACCGCGCACGATCGCGTTCTTGATTCCGCTAGCCTCGAACGACGTCAGCGCGGCTGCCGTGGTGCCGCCTTTCGACGTCACACGTTCGCGCAACAGGCTCGGCGGCTCGTCCGAGTTCGCGGCCAATTGCGCCGCGCCCGTGAAGGTCGCGACGGCCAGCGCGCGGCCTTGTGCTTCATCCATGCCGAGTTGGCGCGCGGCTTCCTGCAACGCCTCGATGAAATAAAACACGTAAGCGGGACCGCTGCCCGAGATCGCGGTGACGGCGTCGATCTTCGCTTCGTCGTCGAACCAGACGGTTTGGCCGACTGCGCCCAACACTTGCGACGCGAGCGCGCGGCCCGCTTCGTCGACGCTGCCGGTCGCCACAAGGCCCGTCACGCCCATGCCGATCAGCGCCGGCGTATTCGGCATCACGCGTACGATGCGCGCGTGGCCGTTCAGCCAGCGCGACATGTCATCCATGCGAATGCCCGCGACGATGCTGATTGCCAGTTGCGACGCGTTCAGATGGGGCGCCAGCGCTTCGGCGACGCTCTTCAGGATCTGCGGCTTCACTGCCAGCACGACGGCGTCGTACGACGCGAGTGCGGCGTCCGAGGCCGCACCGGTCTTGATGCCGAATTGCTGCTCATTGCGCTTGCGCGCGTCTTCGTTGGGATCGATCGCGTACAGGTCGGCGGGCGCGACGCCGCGCTTGATGAGGCCGCCGATCAACGCGGCTGCCATGTTGCCGCCGCCAATAAAAGCAATTTTCATGATGTTCCGAAGGAGGTCTCGTGAGGCGTCAGGAAAGGAAAGAAAGGCCCGAAACGGTCAGTTAGAGTAATCTCGCGCACCGAAGATCGCGGTGCCGACGCGCACGATCGTCGCGCCTTCCAGCACGGCGGCTTCGAGGTCGCTCGACATGCCCATGGAGAGCGTATCGAGTTCAAGTCCGTCGTTACGGAGCCGCTCGAACAGCTCGCGTAATTGTCGATGCGGCACACGCTGCTCTTCGATATTGCCGGCGGGTTCCGGAATCGCCATCAGGCCGCGCAGATTCAGCTTCGGCAGCGCGGCGATTGCCTGCGCGACCTCGACGGCCTCGGGAATGCTCACGCCGCTTTTCGATGCTTCGCCGCTGATGTTGACCTGCAGGCAGACGTTCAACGGCGGCAGGTTGTCCGGGCGCTGCTCCGACAGGCGCTGCGCGATCTTCAGGCGATCGACCGAATGCACCCAGTCGAAGCTTTCGGCGACCGGCCGCGTCTTGTTCGATTGCAACGGTCCGATGAAATGCCATTCGAGCGACGCGCGCAGATCCGCTAACGCTCCGATTTTGGTGATGGCTTCCTGCACGTAGTTCTCACCGAACGCGCGTTGGCCGGCTGCGTAGGCGGCGCGCACGTCTTCGGCGGGAAACGTCTTCGAGACGGCGAGCAGGGTGATCGAGCGCGGATCGCGTCCGGCCACTTGCGCGGCGAGGGCGATGCGCTGCTGCACCGCTTCGAGGTTGTGGATCAGATCGGGCATGGGACGGAACCGGAAGTCCGGCGAAAGGCGATGATCGAATTATACGGACGCCGCCACCTCGTGCCGCTTTATGCCGCGGCCGGAAAGGTGAGAGCGCTTGCGGCGATGCACCGCAAGCTACGTGCCGCGCTTCTCGTCAGAATCGATCGCCTCAGGCGGACAGCATATGCTCCACCAGTTCGATCCAATGCGCGACCGGCGTCGACGTGCCGCTTTGCAGATGCGCAATGCAGCCGACGTTTGCCGACACGATCACTTGCGGTTCCTGCGCCTGCAACTGTTCGAGCTTCTGATCGCGCAGTGCATACGAGAGCTTGGGCTGCGTCAGCGAATACGTGCCGGCCGAGCCGCAGCAGAGGTGATTGTCGGCGGGCAGGCGCACTTCCACGCCGAGCGCGGCCAGTAGATGTTCGACGTTGCCGCGTACCTGCTGACCATGCTGCAACGTGCACGGCGGATGAAACGCCACCGTATGGATCGCGCGGCGGCGTGTCACGGCGACGAGCGCTTCTTCGAACTCGGGCAGGATCTCCGCGACGTCGCGCGTCAGTTCGGTCACGCGACGTGCCTTCTCCGCATACGCGGGATCGTTGCGCAGCAGATGCGCGTATTCCTTGACCGTCGCGCCGCAGCCGGACGCATTCATCACGATCGCTTCGACACCCTGTTCGATATACGGCCACCACGCGTCGATATTGGCGCGCAGGTCGTCGAGCGCTTCGTCGTGGTAGCCCAGGTGCAGACGGATGGCGCCGCAGCAGCCTGCTTCGGGCGCGATCAACGTTTCTATGCCGAGTGCGTCGAGCACGCGCGCCGTCGCTATGTTGACGTTCGGCATCATCGACGGTTGCACGCAGCCCGCGAGCATGAGCATCTTGCGCGGATGTTTCGCGGTCGGCCATTCGAGCGGACGCTGCCGCGACGGCACCTTGTCGCGCAATTTTCTGGGCAGAAGCGGGCGGAAGTGCTGACCGAGTCGCATGACCGGCGTAAACAGCGCGCCGTTCGGCACGAAGCTCGCGAGTAGCCGGCGCACCATCCGCTGGCGGAGCGGACGCGTGACTTTTTCCTCGGTGATCTTGCGGCCAATCTCGACCAGCCGGCCGTATTGCACCCCGGACGGGCAGGTGGTCTCGCAGTTGCGGCAGGTGAGGCAGCGATCGAGGTGGACCTGGGTGCTGCGCGTGACCTCGGCGCCTTCCACCATCTGCTTGATCAGATAGATGCGGCCGCGCGGGCCGTCGAGTTCGTCACCCAGTATCTGATACGTCGGACAGGTCGCCGTGCAGAAACCGCAATGCACGCAATTGCGCAGGATGGCGTCGGCTTCGTCGCCATCGGGCGTGTTGCGAATGAAGTCCGCGAGGTTGGTTTGCATCGCGTCGCTCAGAAGTCGGGGTAGAGGCGGCCGCGATTGAAGATGCGGGCCGGGTCGAATGCGGTTTTCAGGCCGCGATGGATCTTCATCAGCGGTGCGGGCAGCGGCGTGAACACTCCGGCGCTGCGGTCGTAGCCATAGCCGGTGCGAAAGATGGTGGCGTGGCCGCCGGCCTGTTTGGCGCTCATACGTACGGTTTGCGCGTCGGTGTCGGTGATCCACCAGCGCTGGGCGCCGCCCCATTCCATGAGTTGCGCGCCGGGCAATTGCAGCGGCTCGGTAATCGATGGCAGCGCGAGGCGCCAGAGCGCGGCTTTCGGCGGGATGGCCGAAAAGAACGAGTCGGTCTGTTCACGCAGGCCGGCCCAGAAACGCTCGGCCTCCACGGCGTCGACGACTTCGCCGCCGAGCGCGGTGCGCGCCGTTTTGACGGCGGCTTCCGCGCCGGCCATGCGCACGGCCAGTGTGCCGTGACGCCAGGCGCTCGCCGTGATCGGCAGCGGCCGGCCGCCCCATTCGTTGAGCTTGCGGACCGCGTCGGTTCCGTTCATGTCGAATTTGAGCGTGGCTTCGGCCTGCGGCAGCGGCAGCACTTTGATCGATAGTTCGAGGATCAGCCCAAGGGTGCCCAGCGAGCCTGCCATCAAACGGGAGACGTCGTATCCGGCGACGTTCTTCACCACCTGGCCGCCAAAATGCAGCGCCTGGCCCTGGCCGTTCATGATGACGGCGCCCAGCACGAAGTCGCGCGCCGCACCGGCCGACGGGCGGCGCGGACCGGCGATGCCCGCCGCGATGCAGCCGCCGAAGGTGGCCTGCGGCCCGAAGTGCGGAGGCTCGAAGGCGAGCATCTGATGGTGTTCGGCCAGCGCGGCCTCGATCTCCAGCAGGGGCGTGCCCGCGCGCGCCGTGATGACCAGTTCGGCCGGATCGTAGGCGATGATGCCGCGATAAGCGCGCGTGTCGAGGATGTCACCTTCCAGCGTCTGACCGTACCAGTCTTTGGTGCCGCCGCCACGGATGCGCAGTGTGCGCCCTTCGGCGCTGGCTGAACGCACGCGTTCAGACCAAACGGCGACGATGTCGTCCTCTTCCATGGTGTCCTGCTTCGTTGTGTTTCGATTGATTGTACCGGGCGGCGGCGCGCTGGCAACCCGGAGCGGACCCGCATCGGGTAATCAGGGTGGGAGCCGGGAAGACGCAGCGGTGCGGGTTATGCGCGGTGCGTGCGATGCTGGTGTGACGGAGGAACGGCCAGCGGCGCTGCGTGAGTGCCGATGGTGCGTCCCGTTATGTGGACGGGTGTAAGGCGGTCAGCGGTCTGCTGTGGGAGGCGCAGGCCGCTGACCGCGTCATAGGCCGACAGTTGCGCGGCGCGTGGGCTAGTCCGCGGATGCTTTAGAACCGCGGCAGGTCGGGATGTGGCAACAAGCCGCCGCGCACATGCATCTTGCCGTACTCGGCGCAGCGGGCGCGGGTGGGAATACCCTTGTCGGGATTGAGCAGGCCCGGTGTGTCGAAGGCGCGTTTGACCGCGTGAAACGCGTCACGCTCCTCAGGCGAAAACTGCACGCACATCGAATTGATTTTCTCGATGCCCACGCCGTGTTCGCCGGTCACCGTGCCGCCCAGTTCGACGCACGTCTCGAGAATGTCGCAACCGAAGGCTTCGGCCCGGTGCCACTCGTCCATATCGTTGCCGTTGAACAGAATCAGCGGGTGCATATTGCCGTCGCCGGCATGGAATACGTTGATGCAACGCAGGCCGTATTTCTTCTCCAGCACTTCTATGCGTGCCAGCAGCGGTCCGATACTGCGGCGCGGCACGGTGCCGTCCATGCAGTAGTAGTCAGGCGAAATGCGGCCGGCCGCCGGGAACGCGTTCTTGCGCCCGGACCAGAAACGCAGCCGTTCGTTTTCCGAACGTGAAATCTGGATGCGCGTTGCGCCCTGTTCGCGCAGCACCGCGGTCATGCGCACGATTTCGTCGGCCACTTCTTCCGGTGTGCCGTCCGATTCGCACAGCAGGATTGCCGCCGCGTCGAGGTCGTAGCCGGCTTTGACGAACTCTTCGACGGCGCGCGTAGCCGGTTTGTCCATCATCTCCAGGCCGGCCGGAATGATGCCGGCCGCAATGATGCCGGCGACCGCGTTGCCGCCTTTCACGACGTCGTCGAAGCTGGCCATGATGACCTGCGCCGTTTGCGGTCTCGGGATCAGCTTGACGGTGACCTCGGTGACGATCGCGAACATGCCTTCGCTGCCGATCAGCACCGCGAGCAGATCGAGCCCGGGGGCGTCCGGCCCGAGCGAACCGAATTCGACGATTTCGCCTTCCATCGTTACGGCGCGCACACGCAGCACGTTATGCACGGTAAGGCCGTACTTGAGACAGTGCACGCCGCCCGAATTCTCGGAGACGTTGCCGCCGATCGTGCAGGCAATCTGCGACGACGGATCAGGCGCGTAGTAAAGACCATACGGCGCGGCGGCCTCGGAAATCGACAGATTGCGCACGCCCGGTTGCACCGTGGCGGTCCGGGCGTATGAATCGACTTCGACGATCTTGCGAAAGCGCGCGAGCGACACCACCACGCCGTGACGAATCGGCATCGCCCCGCCGGACAAGCCGGTGCCCGCGCCGCGCGGCACGATCGGCACGTCGAGCCGGTGACAGATCTGCACGATGCGCTGCACCTGCGATTCCGTCTCGGGCAAGGCGACCGCGAGCGGCAGACGCCGATAGGCGGCGAGGCCGTCGCACTCGTAGGCGACGGTGTCTTCTTCGCGGTACAGCAGACAGTGGGTCGGCAGCACGGCCATCAGTGCCTGCACGACTTCGCGCTGGCGCTGGGCGAGAACTTCGGCCGTCAGTTCGACGGGTGCGTTCATATGACTTGTCTCCTCGTGTCTTTCACCCTGCGTGCCCGGTCGAGCCTGGTGATGCGGCGGCACGCGTTGCCACTGCTTTAACCAGGTGTTGATGACGTCTCAAGCCGCCCAGGAAAAGATCTTGCCCGGGTTCATCAGATTGCGCGGGTCGAGCGCATGCTTGATGGAGCGCATCGTATCGACCGCGACTTCACCGTGTTCTTCGAGCAGGAAGTTCATCTTGTGCAGACCGACGCCGTGTTCGCCCGTGCAGGTGCCGTCCATACGCAGCGCGCGCTGTACGATGCGATGGTTCAGGCGCTCCGCTTCGGCGAGCTCTTCCGGCTTGTTCGGATCGATCAGGATCGCGACGTGGAAGTTGCCGTCGCCGACATGGCCGACGATCGGGCAGGGCAGCGGCGACTCCTTCAGATCCTGCTCGGTTTCCACCACGCATTCCGCGAGACGTGAGATCGGTACGCAGACATCGGTCGTGACGGCGCGGCAACCCGGCTTCAGTTGCAGCATCGCGAAATAGGCGTTGTGACGCGCGTTCCACAGGCGGCTGCGGTCTTCCGGCCGGGTCGCCCATTCGAAGTCTTCGCCCGCATTCTGCGCGGTGAGTTCCTGCACCAGTTCGGCTTGCTCTTTCACACCGGCCTCGGTGCCGTGGAATTCGAAGAAGAGCGTGGGCGCTTCGCGCAACGTCAGATTCGAATGGCGATTGATCGAGCGGATCGCGAGCGAGTCGACGAACTCGACACGTGCGATCGGCACGCCCATCTGGATCGTTTCGATGACCGCGCGCACCGCATCGCCCATCGACGGGAACGTGCAGACCGCGGCCGAGACCGCTTCCGGTTGCGGATACAGCCGGACGGTGATTTCGGTAATGACGCCGAGCGTGCCTTCCGAGCCGACGAACAGACGCGTGAGGTCGTAACCCGCCGACGACTTGCGCGCGCGCGTGCCGGTTTTGATCACGCGGCCGTCGGCGAGAACCACGGTCAGCCCGAGTACGTTTTCGCGCATCGTGCCGTAGCGTACAGCGTTGGTGCCCGAGGCACGCGTGGCCGACATGCCGCCGATGCTCGCGTCGGCACCCGGGTCGATCGGGAAAAACAGGCCGGTGTCGCGCAGCGCTTCGTTCAACTGCTTACGCGAGATGCCGGGTTCGACCGTGACGGTCAGGTCTTCGGCGTTGATCGACAACACGCGGTTCATTTCCGACAGATCGATCGACACACCGCCCTGCACCGCCAGCAGATGTCCTTCAAGCGACGAACCATTGCCGTAGGGAATGATCGGCACGTTGTACTGGCCGCACAGTTTGACGATGGTTTGCACGTCTTCCGTATTGCGGGCGAATACGACGGCGTCGGGCAGTTGGGGGTCGAACGGCGATTCGTCGCGGCCATGATGGGCACGCACGGCTTCTGCCGTGGACACGCGTTCGCCGAAAGCGGCTTTGAGTGCTGTCAGCAACTCGGCGGGAAACGGCCGGCGCAACGGGGCCGGCGGCACGGGATGATTCACGCATGTCTCCTGATATTGGGACGGAGCTGTTCTGCAGCTTGTGCTTCATTTTACGCCGATCGCCTCCGGACCGGCGTTGGAGGCGGCTGTCCGCTTTTATAATGGCGGCGGCCCCACGATGCGCGCAATATGGATAAACGCGGTGGCCAACCGGTGGCTTGCTTGCAGGATTCGCCGGATGGATTCGCCGGTACCGCGCTGACGCATCGTTACTGAATGAATGGATGGATCGGAGACACCATGGGCAACCGCTTGAGCAAGATCGCCACCCGCACGGGCGACGACGGCACCACCGGTCTCGGCGACGGCCGCCGCGTGCGCAAAGACAGCACGCGCATTGCCGCAATCGGCGACGTCGATGAACTCAATTCGAATCTCGGCGTGTTGCTGTGCGAAAAGTTGCCCGACAACGTGCGGGTCGCGCTGGTTGCGATTCAGCACGATCTGTTCGATCTTGGCGGCGAGCTCTGCATCCCCGGCCATACGATGATTACCGACAAGCATCTCGCCCAACTCGACGACTGGCTGGCCGATTACAACGCGACCCTGCCACCGTTGAAGGAATTCATTCTGCCGGGCGGCTCCCGCGCGGCCGCGCTTGCGCATGTGTGCCGTACGGTGTGCCGGCGGGCGGAGCGGTCGATCGTCGCCCTCGGTGAAGGCGAGGCGGTCAATGAGGCGCCTCGCCAGTATGTGAACCGGCTGTCCGACCTGCTGTTCGTGCTCGCACGCGTGCTCAATCGCGCGGACGGCGGCAGCGACGTGTTATGGCAGCATGATCGTGGCGCCGGCTAACCCCGCGCTTTAGTCCCGGTTTAGTCTCTTTAGACACTGCGACAATCTGTCCGGGGCAAAACTTCTCCTTAAAAAGGTATCGTAAATGCATCTTTAAGGAGAAGTAGTTATGACCGCTCTCACCGCCGACCAGATCGCCCGCGTCAAAGCCACCGTTCCCGTGCTCGCTGTACACGGTACGACCATCACCAAACATTTCTACAAGCGCATGTTCGCGCACCATCCTGAGTTGAAGAACGTGTTCAACCAGACTCATCAGAAGAGTGGTAATCAGCCGGAAACGCTGGCGAAGGCGGTGTATGCGTATGCCGCCAATATCGATAACCTCGGCGCACTGGGGCCGACCGTCTCGCGGATCGCTCATAAGCACGTGAGTCTGAATATCCGGCCCGAACAGTATCCGATCGTGGGCCGCCACCTGTTGGGCGCAATTGTCGATGTGCTCGGAGACGCAGTCGATCAGGAGACGCTCGGCGCATGGGAAGCCGCTTATGGGCAACTCGCGGATATTTTCATCGGCACGGAGGCGAAGCTTTACAACGGCGCGGCCTGGAGCGGTTTCCGGCCGTTCAGGATTGCGCGCAAAGAAGTGGAGAGCGATGAAATCACGTCCTTCTATCTGACACCCGCCGACGGCTCGCCGGCCTGCGGTTTCGAACCCGGCCAGTATCTGAGCGTGAAGCGTTTCGTCGATGAACTTGGTGTCGATCAGCCCCGGCAGTACAGCTTGTCGGATGCGCCGAATGGTAACTGGCTGCGAATTTCGGTGAAGCGCGAGGCCGGACACGAAGACGCGGCGCCCGGCCATGTATCGAATCTTCTGCACGATGACGTGGAAGTGGGCGCGGTGGTACACGTTAGCGCCCCAATGGGCGATTTCACGCTGGACCGCAGCAAGACAACGCCCGTGGTGCTGATGAGCGGCGGCGTAGGCGTGACCCCGATGACTTCGATGCTGTCCACGTTGCTCGCCGATCGGAGCGAGCGTCATGTGACCTTCGTGCATGCCTGCCGAAATGGACGCGTGCATGCGTTCCGACAGTGGTTGAACGATACGGTCGCAGCGCATCCCAACGTCGCGCGTGCGGTGTTCTACGAAGCTATTGAAACCGGTGACCGCGCCGGTATCGACTACGACTTCGAAGGCCGCCTCGATCTCGCGAAAATCGCCGACAAGGTGATCGTTGCCGATGCGGATTACTACATCTGTGGGCCGGTGCCGTTCATGCGCGCGCAATGCGAGGCGTTGGCCGCGCTCGGTGTGGATGCGGCGCGGATTCATACCGAAGTGTTCGGCTCAGGCGCGGTGCAGTGAAGCGAGGGCGCATGGCAAGCCGGGTGTGAAAGCACGCCGAGGTGCGCCGTGCGCCTTACCCAACCGCGAGCGTGACCGGCTTGCCGATCCGGCTCATCATTTCGACCAGCGTATCGATAGTGAACTTGGTGGTCTTCTTGTTGACCACGTCTGACACGCGCGGACGCGACACCATCAAAATCTCAGCCGCTTCGGCCTGCTTCAGATGATGCTGTTCGATCCAGCTGGACAGCTCGGTCATCAACTGCTCCTTGAGCAGCCGCGTGTCGTTGATCTGTTTTTGCGACGCCGCGTGTAAACGCTTCGCCTCTGCGGCGGAGAAGCCGAGTTCGAGGAACAGGTTTGCGCCGGGTTTGGTTACGTGACGGATTTTCGTGTCGATCGTCATTTGTTAAGTTTTCCTATCATTGATAATGGCGCGGTACCGCATCTCGGCAATCTTTCTATCCAGCGGCCCCAGCTTCTGCGTTTTCTTCTGAAAGCAATGCAATACGTACAGTGCTTCCACAAACTTGGTGACATACATCACGCGGTAAATACCGTCAGTTTCCTTGATGCGAATCTCGCGTGTTCCGGCGCCGATCGAATCGAACGGCTTCCAATCGTCGGGATCCAGTCCTGCCTGAATCTTGCCAAGCTGAAATCCGGCCCGACGACGCGGTTCTTCGGGAAAAGCGAGTAAATCGCGATAGCTGGAGCCCATCCAGCGAATTTCTTTTTCCTGCGTCATAGCCGCCTTTCATGTACAAAATCTTATACATAACATCCAGCCTGGTCAAGTGGTATCCGACCCGGCAACGAGTTGTTACGGTACAGAGGCGGCGCACGGAGCACCATTCGTCCGTTCGGCTAACAAAAAACCCGGCTGCATGAGCCGGGTTTTCGTTGAGCCAATTTCAGCAAGCGCGCAAAGGCGCGTAGCGGCTTTAGTTGCCGCTGCCGCGCGCCACGCGCCGTTGCTTGACCGCTTCGGCGAGACCTTCCAGCACGGCGACGCTCTCGTCCCAGCCGATGCACGCATCGGTGATGCTCTGGCCGTACGTCAGCGCGCAGCCTTCCTGCAGATCCTGACGGCCCGCGATCAAGTGCGATTCCACCATCACGCCGACAATCCGTTCGTCGCCCGAAGCAATCTGGCGGCCGATGTCCGCGCACACCGGAATCTGGTTCTCGTGCTTCTTCGAGCTGTTCGCATGGCTCGCGTCGATCATCAGACGCGCCGCGAGTCCCGCTTTGCCGATGTCGGCGCATGCGGCATTGACGCTGTCCGCATCGTAGTTCGGCGTCTTGCCGCCGCGCAGGATGATGTGGCAGTCCTCGTTGCCGGCGGTCGAAACGATCGCCGAGTGACCGCCCTTGGTGACCGACAGGAAATGGTGCGGCTGCGAGGCGGCCTTGATCGCGTCCACCGCGATCTTGACGTTGCCGTCCGTGCCGTTCTTGAAGCCGACCGGGCACGACAGTCCCGAAGCCAGTTCACGGTGCACTTGCGATTCGGTCGTGCGTGCGCCGATTGCACCCCACGAGATCAGATCGGCGATGTACTGCGGGCTGATCATGTCGAGGTATTCGGTGCCGGCCGGCAGGCCGAGTTCGTTGATACGCAGCAGCAATTCGCGCGCGGTGCGCAGGCCGTCGTTGATCTTGAAGCTGTTGTCCATATGCGGGTCGTTGATGAGACCCTTCCAGCCCACCGTCGTGCGCGGCTTTTCGAAGTACACCCGCATCACGATTTCGAGCTCGCCGGCGAAGCGCTTGCGTTGTTCGACGAGACGCCCGGCGTATTCCATTGCCGCCTTCGTATCGTGAATCGAGCACGGTCCGATGATGACGATCAGACGGTCTTCCATGCCGTGCAGGATGCGATGCATCGCATTGCGCGAGTTGTAGATCACGTCGGACACCGTTTCGTCGCAGGCGAATTCGCGGATCAGGTGAGCGGGTGGCGTGAGTTCTTTCAATTCGCGGATACGGACATCGTCGGTGTTGTGCGGGGGCATGTTTATTCTCCTGAATCGGTCGTAGCGTGTTCGCGCGGGCGATGAAGGCTGCGATCAGACGGCAATCAGGCAGCGATGCCACGGCGAACAACAATCAAAAAGATTTCAACGGCAAAAGTTTCAAAGGCGTGAGGCGAAAAAAAACCGCCAGGCTAGCTGGCGGTTTTCGTGAATTCTGGGTGTCTTGCGTGCACTAACACCCCTCTCGATCCGCCAGCGGTCTGAGATGCCAAAAAAAGTAAAAGTAAAACTTGGCGGACATGGCGAAATAGGTCGCTGGTCAAAAAGGGTGAGTGACTTTATAACCCGTGCAAGCTCGGCTGGCAAGCCGCAGGGTGCAAAAATGCGGTAAATCCGCATACTTCGCGCATTGCGTGCGCGAAGTATGCATCTACATCAAAATCAGGCGGTACCGCCGACCGTCATCTTGTCGATACGCAGCGTCGGCTGACCGACGCCCACCGGCACGCTCTGGCCTTCCTTGCCGCACACGCCGACGCCCGAATCGAGCTTCATGTCGTTGCCGATCATGCTGACGAATTTGAGCGATTCCGGGCCGCTGCCGATCAGCGTCGCGCCCTTGACCGGGTAGGTGACCTTGCCGTTTTCGATCATGTAGGCCTCGGACGCCGAGAACACGAACTTGCCGTTCGTGATGTCGACCTGGCCGCCGCCGAAGTTCACCGCGTACAAGCCGTTTTTCACGGACGCGATGATTTCCTGCGGGTCTTTGTCGCCGTTGAGCATGTACGTGTTGGTCATGCGCGGCATCGGCAGCGCGGCGTACGATTCGCGACGCGCGTTACCCGTGACCGGCATCTTCATCAGCCGGGCGTTCAACGTGTCCTGGATGTAGCCCTTCAGGATGCCGTCTTCGATCAGCGTCGTGCACTGGGTCGGATTGCCTTCGTCGTCGATGTTCAGCGAGCCGCGGCGGTTCGGCAGCGTGCCGTCGTCGACCACGGTCACGCCCTTGGCCGCAACCTGCTCGCCGATTCGACCCGCGAACGCCGACGATCCCTTGCGGTTGAAGTCGCCTTCGAGGCCGTGGCCGATCGCTTCGTGCAGCAGTACGCCGGGCCAGCCCGGTCCGAGCACGACGGTCATCGCGCCGGCCGGCGCCGGGCGGGCGTCGAGGTTCACCAGTGCCGCATGCACGGCGTCGTCGACATAACCCGACAGCACTTCGTCAGTGAAATAGCCGTAGTCGAAGCGGCCGCCACCGCCGCCGCTGCCGATTTCGCGGCGGCCGTTCTGTTCGGCGATCACCGTGACCGACACGCGCACCAGCGGACGGATATCGGCTGCAAAGCCGCCGTCGCTGCGCGCCACCAGCACCACGTCGTATTCACCGGCGAGGCCCGCCATCACTTGCTGGATGCGCGGATCGCGGCCGCGCGCCATCTGTTCGATGCGCTCGAGCAGCTTGACCTTGGCGGTCGCGTCGAGCGAATGCAGCGGATCGGACGGCAGGTACAGATCGCGCCCGGCAATGCCGGTCAGCGACGAGGCCACCTTGATCTTCTGCTTGCCGCCGCCTGCCTTGGCAATCGAACGGGTGGCGAGCGCCGCCTGGCGGATCGCTTCGGGCGACAGATCGTCCGAATACGCGAAAGCCGTGCGATCGCCCGACACGGCGCGCACGCCGACGCCCTGATCGATGCTGAAGCTACCCGACTTCACGATACCTTCTTCGAGACTCCACGCTTCGCTGCGCGTGTACTGGAAGTACAGGTCGGCGTAATCGATCTTGTGCGTGAAGATTTCGGCGAGCGTGCGGGTGAGCAGGGATTCGTCGAGACCGTAGGGCGTCAGGAGGATGTCCTTGGCGGTGGCGAGATTACGGATACCGGGTTCGATGATATTCATGCGAAGTATGTTCTGCTCGATACGAAGGATTCGGTTAGCGCTTCTATCACCCTTATATGAGTGACGGGCGCCGCACTTTCAATGTCAGGTAATACGTCAGCAGCTCAGCACGCGGTGACGCCAGGCGGGCAGGCTCTGCCGCACTTCGTCGATGCGCGCACGCTCGAGATTGCCGCTCACCACGCCGGCGCCTTCGTCGCGCACTGCGACGATTTCGCCCCACGGGTCGATCAGCATGCTGTGGCCCCATGTCCGGCGGCCGTTTTCATGTTTGCCGCCTTGCGCGGCGGCCAGCACGTAGCACTGGTTTTCGACCGCCCGGGCGCGCAGCAGCATTTCCCAATGCGCGCGGCCGGTGGTGTAAGTGAACGCCGACGGCACCACGATCAGCGCGCAGTCGCCCATGCGCCGGTACAGCTCCGGAAAGCGCAAATCGTAGCAGACCGACAGGCCGACCCGGCCGAACGGCGCCTCGAAGGTGCGGACTTCGCCGCCGGGGCAGATGGTGCGTGCCTCGTCGAACGACTCCTCGCCCTTTTCGAAGTTGAACAGATGGATCTTGTCGTAGCGCGCCGCCTCGTTGCCTTGCGGGTCGAACACCAGCGTGGTGTTCAGCACGCGCGCCGGCTCCTGCGACATCAACGGCAAGGTGCCCCCGATTACCCACAGCTTGTGGTGGCGCGCGGCGTCGGCGAGAAAGCGCTGGATCGGGCCGTCCTGGTAGGGCTCGCGCACGGCGAGCTTGTCCGTGTCCTTGAAACCCATGAAGCAGAAGTACTCGGGCAGCAGGACGAGTTGCGCGCCGCCGGCGGCGGCTTCGGCGATCAGGCGCTCCGCTTCGGCCAGATTGCGCTCGCGATCCGGCGTGCTCACCATTTGCAGCGCGGCAACCCGGAATGCGCTTTCGGAAGACCCGCTGGACGCCGCGTGGGGCGAGGCGGTGGACGAGGATGAAAAGACGTGTGTTTCGCTCATGAGCGTTTCGAAAAACTCCCGGCAAGGCGGCGGCGCGAACCGCTGGCGCCGCATACGTCGTTCAAGGCTGGCTTGGGCCGGCGGCGCGCCACGGCGCTCTTCTGATCAAATACAGGATCGGATCGAGCTCAGTGCGCTTCCACGGTCGAAGCCGGAGCGTCCATCTTACCGCGATCGCTCTTCACCCGCTCGATGTGCGGTTTCGACCACGGACCGGTGATCGCATACTCGCGCGCAAACGCCGTGGAGACCGATTTGCTGAACGCCAGATCGGCCACCAGCGCGCCCAGGCCGATCAACGGATTGATCACGGTCGCGGCGATCACGGCGGCGCCGGCGCTGACAGTCGGCACGATCTGCACGTGCAGGTCCTGGGTTTCCTGCGCCAGATCCACCGAGCCCTTCATTTCAGCGCGAGCCGGCGCCGTCACCATCTCGAAGTTCTCGGTGCGGCCAATGCCATTGTGGATCTGGCCGGTGCCGGTGACGCGCTCGAACGGCAGCCCTTCGCCGACCACGTCGCGGAAATTGAGTGTGGCGAAGCGCTCGAGGCTCTGCAGGCTAAGCACGCCGAGAAGTTTCGCGACGCCCGGGTCGACCTTGAGAATCTGCCCATGGCGCAGGTCGACGGCCAGATTGCCGTTGAGCGTGGGGTAGTCGATCGCGGTCGGGCCGCCGCGCCACACCACCTTGCCCGACAGCGTGCCGTTGCCGGCCTTGAGCGTGTGCGGCTGGCCGAAACGCTCCAGCAGCCCGCCGGCGTCCTTGATGTCGAGTTTGAAATCGAACACGGTACGGCGCGGCGTCGCTTCGTCGGCGGTGTTGCCGAGGCCCGACGACGTACGCCAGTTCGCGGTGGCGGTCAGGGTGGCGGCGGGGTTGGTGATGTCGAGCTTGTCGAGTTGCCAGACCGGCACGCCATCTTCTTCGAAGTTGTGCGCGGCCACTTCGAGCCGGCCTATGTCGCGATCGCGCAAGATCAACTCGTTGACCACCAGATCGATTGACGGCATGTTCTGCGCGGGTGCCGACATGGCCTGGCCGAGCAGGTCCTTGTCGGTGGCCGAGGGAATCACCACTCGGGCAAAGCGCGCCTGCAGCGTGCCGGGAGATTCCTTGTTCGCGCCCGGCAGCCAGGAAACGTGACCCGACACCTGGTTCGACGCAATATTGGCCTGCCATTTACCGTCCGCATGCGACGCGCCGACGATCACGCTGTCCCAGTGACGCTTGAGCAGCGTCAGCGTGCCGATGTGCAGTGCGAAGCGGCTCGGCAGGAATTGCGCGAGGGTCGGGTTTGGCGTGGCCGGCGCGGCTGCGGTGGGTGCCGGCGTTGGCGCGTCCTTGTTGCGCATCTGCGTGACGAGCTCGCGCCAGGCATCGGCGTCGAACGCTTCGACGTCGACGGCGGCGATCACGCCGTCGGACGGCAAGTCGGCGGGCTTGTTGACGCCGATCGCGCCGCGCACGACCGTCGGCGGCGTTTTCGGCTGGTAACGCAGCAGATAGGCGGCAGCGATCGGGCCGAAAGTGAGGTCGGCGCGTTCCAGACCCGCTTCGCTCGCGTCGGTGGACGGACTGACTGCGAAGTGCAGCGGCATCGGCGTGCCGACCGGTTTGTCGAACGGCGCCGGGAAGTCGAGCGCGAGGCCGGTCAGATCGGAGTTCGCCGTGACCTCCGGCAAGCGCCCCTTGGCGCCGCGCACGTTGAGCGCGTAGGGCGCGCTGCCGCTCATGCGGGTCAGCACCTGCGCGGCCGAACCATGCAGATTCAGGCCGCGCGCGGCATCGACGGCGATGTGGCCGCCGAGGTCGAGTGCATACGTGCCGTCCTGCTTCAGGCCGCCATTCGCGTGTACGTCGCCGCCGAGGAACTGGCCCGAGAGCCGGTCGAGCTGCGCCGTGTGTTCGGTAAAGCGCACCTTGCCGTTCAGTTGCGACAACGGCGGCACGTTATCGACCGTCAAACGATTGTTCTGGAAGCCGACCGCGCCTTCCACGCCGATGTGCGGCTGCGGCGTGCGCGGCACGGTGAGTTTGAGCGCCAGCGACGCAGGCCCTTCGGCCCGCACTTTTTCGGTCTCATGTTTGGCCATGATGCCGAGCGAGCTTTCGTTGACGTAGTCGAGCATGTCCGCAAGCGGCCCACGGCCGTTGCCGGCGATGACGAGGTTGGACGCCTTGGTGCCGAGATCGTCGATCTTGCCGTTCACCTTGTTTAAGGCGACCCGCTTGTAACGGGCCCGGTCGATATCGAAGCGCAACAGGTTCTGCTTGAGTTCGAACACGCCGTCGATGTCATCGAGCGGCGGCCACACATTCGGCGTGCCGTTCTTCATCTTGCGCGGCGGGTACGGCGAAGGGTCGAACTTGCCGCCCTTGAACGGCGCGACGATATGGAAGATGCCGGCATCCGGCGCGCGGGAGTACGGGAATTTGGTCAGATCGCCGTGTATTTCGATCGACGCGCCGCGCGATACGCCGGCTTGCAGTCCATGTCCCAGGTAGATGCGCAGCTTTTCGCTGATGCTGGTCGGCAGGTAGCGGACGATGCGCGCGACCTGGGCGCGCTGGAAGTCGGCTTTCAGGTCGAGCGAGCCGCGCCCATGGCCCGGGTTGCTGTAATTGGCCGTGGCGGTGGCATCGGCGTCCGCGTTCGAGACGCCGAAGTCGTCCAGCTTGACGGTGAAGGCACGGTGATTTTCCCCCGGCGCCTTCGGCGTGATGGTCCAGGCTGCCCGGCCATGCAGACGGTCGAGTTTCAGGCGAGGGTCGTCGAACACGCCCGGCAGCGTAATCGCGACGTTGGAGGTGTCGAGCAGGGCGCTGCCGTGATTTTCGTCGGCGTCGACGCTGCCCCACAGATTTTCGATGCCGGGAATGCCCGCGCGGGGGTGATTCAGCGGGGTGAGCCCCGGCGGCGGTTCCTGTGCGGCGACGCTGATGCCCTGCAGGTCGCCCTTGAAACGATAGCGCTCGATCGGTTCGGCGCCGCTCGGCGGATGCTCGACGCCCGCTTCGCCCGACTCCGGTTTGCCGCGCTCGACCTCGATCACATAGTTCGCCACCAGCCCGCGTGGATTGAAGCGCACGAGACTGTTCAGCAAACGCGGCGGCAAAGGCAGCGCGCGGCTGAATTCGGCGAGGATGCCCAAGTCGACACGATCGCCGCTGACGCTGACGAGTTGCCCATGCTGCAGCGAGGCCGTCCGGTAGCGGCCGCTCAGCGTGGATAGCGCAAGGGTGCGGGTGAGCGGTGTGCCGTCGTCGAGCGGCGGCTGGCCCAATTCGGCGTGCAAGTCGTTCAGTTGCAGCTTGTAGTCGCCCTGATTGGCTTCGAGGCGCCACAGGAAATTGGCGATCGGCACGACCAGCTTGGGCTGGGTGGGGCGTACCCGCATCGAGACGTCCATGCCGGCCAGTTGGCCGGTTGCCGACTTCATGCGGCCATCGGCGAAGTCGCCCCAGATCGCATTGTCGATGCGGCCGGCGAACATCTCGATCGGGAAATTGATATAGCGCGCGAGGGTCGGCAGATCGACCGGACCGGTCGACATATAGACCTGGCCGGCCCAGTTGACCGGCTTGCCGATCGCGGAGAGCCGCGCGTGTTTGAAATGCGTACGGAAGTCGATCGGGCCGTGCAGGACCTGGCCGTCGGCGGGCGCCTGTAATGCGAGCCGGTGATCGTAGCCGTCGTTGAGAATCGCGATCCGGATGTCGCGCAGCGCGAGTTCCGGCGCGTCATGCTGGGCATCGCGCCAGCGCAGCACGCCGCCGCGCACCACGATCGCCTGTTGCCGCAATAGCCATGTGGAGAGGGTGTCGTTGCCGCTGTGCCGGGTCGGCACCGGCACGCCTGCCACCGAAATCACGCCGTCGCTGCTGCGCGACACCAGCACGTCGGGCTGATCGACAATCAGGCTGGACAGCGCGGGGTGGAACTGCCAAAGCGACTTCCACGAGAGCGTGGCGGTGGCGTGCGGAATGGTCAGCGCCGCTTTGCCTTCAGCGTCGCGAATGACGATATCGGTGGCGTCGAGTCCTGGCTGAAAGCCGCTCCAGTGCGGCGCCAGCTTGCCGATGGTGAACTGTGTGTGCAGCTTGCCGGAAACGGTGGCTTCGATACGCGGCCGGAATGAATCGATGCGCGGCAGCACCACGTAACGTAAGCCGAGAAACAGACCCGCCGCGATAAAGTAGAAGGCGAGCGCTAACGCCATCAACACATGGGAGGTCCGATGCAGCACCACATGGGCGCTTCCGCTCGCGGGCCGGACCTGCCTGGTTTCGTGCGGGTCGGCGGATTCGTTTCGCTCGGACATGCTGCGGCGGGTGGGCGTATGGTAGTTTTGCGAATTAACGACGAAATGTAACACACGGGAAAGCGTCGGCGAACTTCCGGCAAACCCTTTCTACATGCCGTCTCGCGACCTGTGCGAGGCCACCCGACCCGTGTGTTGCGGCGAACTGAACAACGCTGATAAAGCAACGAGCGAGCCAGACCCTTGATGACCGACGCCACTCTCCTGAGTTCCAGCTATTCACATTACGCGGCACGCGCCGCGGCGGCTCGTCCGCAAATCGTGGCGCATGTGGCGGCGCTTGCGTCCGCTCCCCTCACGCGTGACCGGATCGACGCGCGCTTTGACGTGCTGTGCGCCGAGGCGGCCGGCGCGGGCGGTGGTCCATTGAGCGAGGATGCACTCAAACGGGCGTTGCGTCAGTTGCGCACCGAGGTATTTTGCGCCGTGATGGAGCGCGACCTGGCAGGCGAGGCGGATGTCGCCGAGGTCACCGGCGCGATGACCGATCTGGCGGAGACGACAATTCAGCGTGCGCTGGCTGTCGTCTCCGCCGAGCTCGAAACGCTCTACGGCGAACCGCGTGGCCCGCAAGGCGAGCGGCTCGCGCTCGGCGTGGTCGGGATGGGCAAGCTGGGTGGCCGCGAGCTGAATGTATCGTCGGATATCGACCTGATCTTCATCTATGAAGAGGACGGTGAGACCGCAGGCGGTCAGCGCTCGCCGATCGCGACGCAGGACTTTTTCACGCGCGTGGGTAAGCGCCTGATCGGCGCATTGGCAGAAGTGAGCGCGGATGGTTACGTGTTCCGGGTCGATATGCGCTTGCGGCCGAATGGCGATTCCGGGCCGCTCGTGTGCAGCCTCGGCATGCTCGAAGAGTATTTCTACGTGCAGGGCCGTGAGTGGGAGCGCTATGCGTGGATCAAGGGCAGGCTCGTGTCCGAAGCCGCGAGCGAGGCGGCAGTGCGGTTGCAGAAGCAGCTCGACGCGATTGTCACGCCGTTCGTCTATCGACGCTATCTGGATTTCGGCGTGATCAGCGCGATTCGCGCGCTGCATCTGCAGATCCGCCAGGAAGCGCAGCGGCGCGCCTCGATGCGGCCCGACAAGGCCGACGACATCAAACTGGGCCGCGGCGGCATCCGCGAAATCGAATTCAGCGCGCAGGTCTTTCAGCTGATCCGCGGTGGCCAGGATGCCGGCTTCCGGGTACGTCCGACGCTCGCCGTTTTGCGGCACGCGGCCACGCATGGGCTGATCGACCCCTCGGTCTGCGTGAAGCTTTCACAGGCGTACCGCTTCCTGCGCGAACTCGAGCACCGCCTGCAATACCGTAACGACGCGCAAACCCACGCGATGCCGGTCGACCCCGAGGAGCGTGTGGCGCTCGCGCACGCCATGGGTTGCGACGACTATGCCGAGCTGATGCTCAAGCTCGACATGCATCGCGAGTTCGTCGAACAGCAGTTCGACCAGATTTTTGCCGATAAGGTGAGTGGCCGCGACGGTTGCGGCGCGCCGGAAGACGGTGCGGCGGCGTGGGTATGGAGCAGCGCGCTCGCCGACGACAGTGCTGAGGAAGCGCTTCACGCACGCCTGATCGAACTGGGTGTGACCGAGCCGGACGAGCTGCTGGCGCGCCTGCGCGCGATATGGCAGTCGTCGCGTTACGCGGGGCTTGCCGAGCGTAGCCGGCAGCGCTTCGACATCGTCGCGCAACGTGCGCTGGAAGCCGCGCGTACGCTGGAGCCGCCCGAGCGGCGCGGCGATACGGTGGCGCGCTTCTTCGACCTGCTCGAAGCCGTGAGCCGGCGCGGCGCGTACCTTGCGCTGCTGACCGAGTATCCGCAAGCGCTGCATCGGGTGCTCTCGGTGCTGGGTGGTTCGCGCTGGGCCGCCGGCTATCTGATTCGCCACCCGCAATTGCTCGACGAACTTCTCGACGACGAGGCGATGGACAGCCCGTTCGACTGGCCTGAATTCAAGCGCACGCTGCGCTTGCGTCTGGCCGCGGCGGATGGCGTCGAGCAACAGATGGATCTGCTGCGCCACGCGCACCAGGCCGAGGTGTTCCGCATTCTGCTGATCGATCTGGCCGGCAGGCTGAGTGTCGAGCATGTGAGCGACCGCCTGTCCGAGCTCGCCGACGCGGTGCTCGACGTCACGCTCGAAGCCGTCTGGAAGCAACTGGCCAAACGTCACCGCGAGGTGCCGAAGTTTGCGGTGATCGCATACGGCAAGCTGGGCGGCAAGGAGCTCGGTTACGCGTCCGACCTCGACATCATCTTTCTCTACGACGATCCGGACGATGCCGCCGCCGATGTCTACGCCACCTACACGCGCCGCCTCATTAGCTGGCTGACGACGGCGACCGGCGCGGGCACCTTGTTCGATGTCGACCTGCGGTTGCGGCCGAATGGCGAATCGGGTTTGCTCGTCACCGATCTGGATGCATTCCGCCGTTATCAACTGCGCGAAGGCGATGCCGCGAATACGGCGTGGGTGTGGGAGCATCAGGCCCTGACCCGCGCGCGCTACTGCGCGGGAGACGCCGAAATCGGCGCGAAATTCGAGCAGATTCGTGAACAGGTGCTGACCACGCCGCGCGAGGCCGCGCCGCTCGCGAAGGAAATCGTCGAGATGCGCGAGCGCGTCGAGGCGGGGCATCCGAACCAGACCGCGCTGTTCGACCTGAAGCATGACCGTGGCGGCATGGTCGATATCGAATTCACCGTGCAGTACTGGGTGCTGCTGCATGCGGCGAGCGATCCCGAACTGATCCGCAATACCGGCAACATCGCGTTGCTGCGTGAAGTGTCGCGCTTCGGCTTGATGAGCGAGGGAGAAGCGGAGACCGTCGGCGCGGCTTATCGGACCTACCGGAAGTTGCAGCACACGCTGCGGCTCGACGGGATGGAGAAGGCGCGCGTCGATCCGGCGCTGGTGGTGACTGAGCGGGAGGCTGTGCTGGGGCTTTGGGAGCGGGTGTTTGGGTGAGGCCTTGAGGGCGGGAGGTGTGAGGGCATCGCGCACGTCATGCGCGTCGCGCAGCCCGCCGACTGTGCCTTGCTTTCGCGGATGACGGCGATAACGCCCAACCCGGGTTCCTACGCCGCCAACATTTCCTTCGCATGCTTGCGGGTAGTCGCGGTGATCTCCAGCCCGCCGAGCATCCGCGCGACTTCTTCGATGCGGCTCGCGCGGTCGAGCGAAGTTACGCTGCTCACCGTGCCACCCTTGCCGTTGCCCGCCTTCGCGACCTGGAAATGATGGTCGCCACGCGCGGCGACCTGCGGCAAGTGCGTGACGCACAGCACCTGACGTGCTTGTCCCAGTTGATGCAGCAGCCGTCCAACCACTTCGGCGACGCCGCCGCCGATCCCCGTATCCACTTCGTCGAAGATCAGGGTGGGTGTCGGACTCGCGGCGCTCGCAATCACAGCCAGGGCGAGGCTGATCCGCGCCAGTTCTCCACCTGAAGCAACCTTCGCGAGTGGCCGCAGCGGTACCCCGGCATGACCGGCGACGCGGAATTCAACCTGCTCGAGTCCGTGTGCACCGCCCTCCGGCAACGGCACCAGCGCCACTTCAAAGCTGCCGCCTTTCATCGACAGTTCCTGCATGCCGGTAGTCACCGCGGCGCCCAAAGCCTTGCCGGCCTTGGCGCGCGCCTTCGACAGTTTTTTCGCTTCGGTGAGGAACGCTTCTTTAGCTTTGGCAACGGCCGCATGCAGGCTGTCGAGATCGGCCGCGGCGTCGAGCGCGGCAAGTTGCGCGCGACGCGCTTCGTGTTCTTCAGGCAGCGTCTCGGGCTGCAGGCGGAATTTGCGCGCGGCCGAGTGCAGTGCGTCGAGACGCTTTTCGACCTGGGCGAGCCGGTCAGGATCCAGTTCGAGTTTCTGCGCGTAGTGGCTGAGCGAATAGGCCGCTTCCTGCAACTGGATCTCGGCCGGTTCCAGCGCCGCCAGCACGTCGTTCAGCGCCGGGTCGATCTCAGCCAGGTCGCGCACCTTCGACACGATCGAGGAAAGATGCGTGATCATCGCCTCGTCGGATTCGGATAGCGCGCCGAGCGCGCCTTGAACGCCGTCGATCAGATTGGCTGAATGCGACAGGCGGCGGTGCTCGGTGTTGACCTCTTCCCATTCGCCCGGTTGCGGCGAAAGTTTATCCAGTTCGGTGAGTTGCCAGGCGAGGCGCTCACGCTCCAGTTGCAGTTCGCGGTCGCGTGTTTGCGCATGCTCGACGGCCTGAACCTTTTCGCGCCACGAACGCCACGCACGCGTGACGGTTGCTGCGGTTTCCGTGAGGCCGGCATGGGTGTCGAACAGTTCGCGTTGCGCGTCCGGGCGCATCAGCAACTGGTGCGCATGCTGCCCGTGAATATCCACCAGCATTTCGCCGACTTCGCGCAACTGCGCAAGTGTCGCCGCCGTACCGTTGATGAACGCACGCGAGCGGCCGTTTGCATCCACCACTCGACGCAGCATCACGGTGCTGCCCGGATGGTCCTCCTCGGCAGTCGTGCCGAGCGCCTGCTCGTCGAGCCATTGCTCGACTTGCGCATGCGTCTCGAACTCCGCGGTGATGTCGGCGCGGCTCTCGCCGGTGCGTACCACGCTCGCGTCGGCACGGGCGCCGAGCGCGAGGGCCAGCGCGTCGATCAGGATCGACTTGCCGGCGCCTGTTTCCCCGGAGAAAACGGTAAAGCCGCTGTCGAATTCGAGATCGAGCGCGGCGACGATGACGAAGTCGCGTATCGAGAGGTGGCGAAGCATGGAGGTCGTCTGATGAGCGTGAGATTCAGGGTTCGGCAGCGGCGGTGTTCGTGTTTCGGCGGTCAGGCGTTTCGGCATTTCGGTGCCCGGCGTCCCGGTGGCCCAGCATTCCGGCAGCCCGGCATTCCGGCCGCTCAGGGCTTGATATCTTCTTCGTGCGACGGGTATTCGTTCCAGTGCAACTTCTTGCGCAGCGTCGCGAAATGGCTGTAGCCGACCGGGTGCAGCATCGGCACCGTATGACGCGAGCGGCGCACTTCGATCGTGTCGCTCAATTCCAACGAAGTGAACGACTGCATGTCGAAATTGACGTTCACTTCGCGGCCCGAGACGATCTGGATGCTCACCTTCGAGTCGTCCGGCAGCACGATGGGCCGGTTCGACAGCGCATGCGGCGCGATCGGCACCAGTACGATGCCCTGTAATTGCGGATGCAGGATCGGCCCTTGCGAGGACAGCGCGTAAGCGGTCGAACCCGTAGGCGTGGCGACGATCAGGCCGTCCGAGCGCTGGTTGTACATGAAGCGCCCGTCCACCGAGACATGCAGTTCCGCCATGCCCGAGAAACCGCTACGGTTGACCACCACGTCGTTGAAGGCCAGCGCGTGATAGATCGGCGTGCCGCCGCGCATGATGCGCGCTTCGAGCAGCATGCGCTCTTCACGCTCGAAGTTGCCGGCAAGCATTTGCGGCACGATCTCGCGCATGTCGGAGATCGGAATGTCGGTGATGAAGCCAAGCCGCCCGTGGTTGATGCCGATCAGCGGCGTGCGGTAGGGCGCAAGCTGGCGGCCGATGCCCAGCATCGTGCCGTCGCCGCCCAGTACCACGGCAACGTCGGCACGCGCGCCGATCTCGGCGGGGCGCAGCGCCGGATAGTCGGTGACGCCGATTTCGGCGGCGGTGTCGGCTTCGAACACGACCTCGAAGCCGCGCTTCGCGATGCACGAGGCGAGCGCGGTCAGCGGCTCCCCGATGCCCGGCGTATTGTTGCGCCCAACGAGCGCTACGGTCTTGAACTGGCTAGTCACTTGCATGCCGGCATTACACCATAGGTAGGGCCTGAAAAGAACCGCAGACAGACCCGGTGGCGGGCCTGCGCAGATGGGCTGTCAGCGCCTTGGGCGATTATCGTTAGAATGGTGAAGCTTTGATGACATGCGCGCCGCTTGTAGTCTGACGGCGTGCGGCCGGCGGACTCGTGGAATGGGCGGCTGGCGAGGCGCCGGGCCAGGGTCTGGACGAGGCACTGGACGAGGCGCCGGCAAGAATGCTGGACACAGCGCCGGTCAAGGCGCCGCACAGAATACGAGGCGCCGCCCCGCCAACCGGCAGCACGATAGTCAGGGGGCGGCAACGTTAGCGCTCGCTGTAGTCGCATCATTGAGCTAAAATTTTCCGTCATGCTAGATCCTCGCGCACAAACCCTCCTCAAAACGCTGATCGAGCGCTACATCGCCGAAGGTCAGCCGGTCGGCTCGCGCACGTTGTCGCGCTATTCCGGTCTCGAACTGAGTCCGGCAACGATCCGCAACGTGATGTCCGACCTCGAGGACCTGGGGCTCGTGATCAGTCCGCATACTTCGGCGGGCCGGATTCCGACGCCGCGCGGCTACCGCCTGTTCGTCGATACCATGCTGACGATGGAATCCGCCGCGGACGAAGAAGCGGTGATGCGCATTGTCAAGACCACGCTGCAGGCGGGCGAACCGCAGAAAGTCGTCGCCGCGGCGGCCAGCGTGCTGTCCAATCTGTCGCAGTTCGCCGGTGTGGTGCTCACGCCGCGCCGCAGCCACGTGTTCAAGCAGATCGAGTTCATGCGCCTGTCGGACAAGCGCATCCTGCTGATCATCGTGACGCCCGAGGGTGACGTACAGAATCGCATCATGGCGACCCAGCGCGACTTTTCGCCGTCGCAACTGGTGGAAGCCTCCAATTACATCAACGCGCACTTCGCGGGCCTCTCGTTCGACGACGTGCGCCGCCGTCTGCGCGAAGAAATCGACGAGCTGCGCGGCGACATGACCACGCTGATGCACGCCGCGGTCACGGCCAGCACGGACGAATCCGACACCGGCGAGACCGTGCTGATTTCCGGCGAGCGCAACCTGCTCGAAGTCGCCGACCTTTCGTCGGACATGGCGCGCTTGCGCAAGCTGTTCGATGTATTCGACCAAAAAACCAGTCTCCTTCAGTTGCTCGACGTGTCGAGTCACGCCGCGGGCGTGCAGATTTTCATCGGCGGCGAGTCGAATCTCGTGCCGATCGAGGAAATGAGCGTGGTCACCGCGCCTTATGAGGTGAACGGCAAGATCGTCGGCACGCTCGGCGTGATCGGGCCGACCCGCATGGCCTACAACCGCGTGATCCCAATCGTGGATATCACCGCGCGGCTGCTGTCACTGACGCTGAGCCAACAATAGCCAACAGTAACCAGCAATCGGCAGCGGTATCTGCGGGCGGTGACACCTCGTGCTGCAAATGATGCGCGACAGCGCGCGGCTTGCCAATTGGCCGAATGGCCAGGGGGCCCTGGCGGACCTCGCGATGGACCGCGCCGCTATAATGAATCCCACCTGAACCGACTTTCCGCTTAAAGCGGTTATCCCAGTTGCCTATGCGCTTCGACCTCGAGCGGCCATCACAGAACGCCACGTCACATCGTGTCGCCGTGTTGCTGATCAATCTCGGCACGCCTGACGCGCCGACGCCGCGTGCGGTCCGTCGCTATCTTGCGCAGTTCCTGTCCGATCCTCGCGTGGTCGAAATTCCGGCGCTGCTCTGGCAGGTGATTCTGCGGCTGCTGATTTTGCCGTCCCGGAGCCGTTCGTCGGCGAAGAAGTACGCGGCCGTGTGGATGCCGGAAGGTTCGCCGCTGCGTGTCTTCACGGAGAAGCAGGTAGAGGGCTTGCGCCATTTGCTGCAATTGAACGACTACACGGTGCTGGTCGACTACGCCATGCGTTATGGCACGCCCGGCATTCCGGCCATGCTGAATCAGCTGAAGCTGGCGGGCGCCGAGCGCGTGCTGCTGGTGCCTATGTATCCGCAGTATTCGTCGTCGACCACGGCCACGGCTTTCGACGACGCCTTTTCAGCGCTCAAGCGCATGCGCAATCAGCCGGAAATCCGCACGGTGCGCCAGTATGCCGATCATCCGGCGTATATCGCCGCGCTTGCCGCGCAGGTGCATCAGTACTGGCATCAGCACGGCCGGCCGGACTTCGCGGCGGGCGACAAGCTGGTGCTGAGTTTTCACGGGGTGCCCAAGCGCACGATGGATCTTGGCGATCCGTACCACGAGCAATGCCAGCAGACCGGCGCGTTGTTGATGCAGGCGCTGGGATTGACCCAGGTGGAATGCCGCATCACATTTCAGTCGCGGTTCGGTAAGGCCGAATGGCTGCAACCGTATACCGCACCCACGCTGAAGGAATTGGGCTCGGCGGGCGTGCGGCGTGCCGACGTGTTCTGTCCGGGCTTTACCGCCGATTGCCTTGAAACGATTGAAGAAATCGGCATGGAAGTACGCGACGATTTCCTGCGGGCGGGCGGCAAGGAGTTTCACCGGATTCCCTGCGTGAACGCTTCGCACGCGTGGATTGCCGCGCTGGGCGAAATCGTCGCGCAGAATCTGCAGGGCTGGCCCGTGCAAGCGGTGCCGGTGCCGCACACGACCGGGGCTTCGGCAGGCTCATGAACTACAGGATTTCAACTGAACCGGGCGCGAAACTGCGCATCGACAAATGGCTGTGGGCGGCGCGCTTCTTCAAGACCCGCTCGCTGGCGGCGGATGCCGTCGACAAAGGGCATGTGCGCATCGGCGGCGCGAGCGTCAAGCCGGCCAAAGATGTGCGCGTCGGCGACCTGGTCGAGATCGAGATTGAGCGGATTGTGTGGCAGGTGGAAGTGCTGGGCATGTGCGACGTGCGTGGCCCGGCCAGCATCGCGCAGACGCTTTATGCGGAAACTGAAGAGAGTAAGGTGAAGCGGCAGGTTGAGCAGGAGCGGCGCAAGACGTACCGGGAACCGGCCGCCGCTTTACACGGCAGGCCGACCAAGCGCGACCGGCGCACTATCGACAAACTTTCAGGTGGGGATTGAACAGTTGTTCCATCGTCGCGTGCACACCGCCGTACTCGGTGGTGTGATCGTTGACGGCCCCGGACATGCAGATGGTCGTGGTGCCCGCGATCAGTACCAATGCGACCACCGATATTGCAAAGGTCAGTTTCACGGTGCCCCCTTGGGAAGATTCAGGACGGAAACGGGCTAATCAGGTGGAATTGAAAAATATCGGTAAGGCTTACGTCAGGTTAGGGTTAACGCGTCTTTTCCGATGCTTTAATGGAGCATAGGCCACTTGCCGGGCGCACTCAATCTCAATCTGATTGCGACTCAATAATGGTTGTAACCGGGCATTTCTGCCGGACGCCCGTGGTGCGAAAAGTTCCGTGAGAGGCGCTTGAAATGGGTCTTTCCGGCCCCATCTGCCGTTTTGATATGCGTTGACGCATCAAGTTGTCTGTCGCTATTTTGCAACGCACCAATTGCGACAGTTTTTGAAGCGTTGCCGCCACCGTTAGCTTTAACTTTTTAACGACTTTCAGCGACATGGAAAACACGCAAGAGAACCCGACGAGCCAGAATCCCACGCCCGCCGACGAAACCGAGCGCCAGGCCGCCGAGGCCGCAGCATCCCAGCAGGAAGCGGCCGTAAACGCTGCGCCTGAAGCGCCGGCAACCGGCGCGGAAGCCGCATTGGCCGAAGCAGAGGCGAAGATCGCCGAGTTGCAGGAAAGCTTCCTGCGGGCAAAGGCTGAGACTGAGAACGTGCGCCGCCGCGCCCAGGAAGACGTCACCAAGGCTCACAAGTTCGCGATCGAAAGTTTCGCTGAGCATTTGCTGCCGGTGGTCGACAGCCTCGAAGCAGCGGTTGCCCATTCGTCCGACGACCTGCAGAAAGTGCGCGAAGGCGTCGAACTCACGCTGCGCCAGCTTAGCGGCGCGCTGGAGAAGGGCCGTGTAGTCGCCCTGAATCCGGTTGGCGAGAAGTTCGACCCGCATCGTCATCAGGCGATTTCGATGGTGCCGGCCGATCAGGAACCGAACACCGTCGTTGCTGTGCTGCAAAAAGGCTTCGTGATCGCCGACCGCGTGCTGCGTCCGGCCCTCGTGACCGTCGCGGCGCCGAAGTAAGCATCAGCGCCGCTTATCGGCCGTTCCGCCTGACAGAGCAGGTACCGTCATGGCCAACATTCCCATCGACGCCACCGCGTTCACCGTCTTTGGCATGCAGGAGCTCAGCGCCGGTTCATTCGACGCCGGGCTCGCCGAAGCCGGCGATGAACTGGCCGTGGTGTTTTTCTGGGGCCTCGACTGCTTTAACTGCGAGATCGCCAAGAAGGCAATGCTGGCTCAGCCGGACGCGATTCGCGCGCTCGGTCTCAGATGGTTTCACAGCAACGTCTACGAGCATCGCGAACTGGGCAGGCGTTTCATGCTTCACGGCGTGCCCACCTGGTTCTTCTTTTACCGAGGCAAGCGGCTCGGCCGGGCAACCGGCTGGCACGGTCTTGGGCAGTTCGAGGCGGCGGTCGCTGCCGCGCGGGACAAGATCCGGGCGGCCAATGCAGTCGGCAGCGCGGCAAATGGTGAAAAAAGCGGCAAAAGTTCGACCGATTGAAAAAAATTAAAGACCGCATCGCAAAAGAGGTCTTGAAAACGATGCGGACGCACTTATGTTGAGTGCAGGCAGGAATTGAGAGCGGATCGCCGTACCGCCAGATGGCCAAAAACGGCGTTTCCCGCAGCGATCAAAGTTAGGAGATTAGTAAAAATGGGCAAAATCATCGGCATCGACCTCGGCACGACCAACTCGTGCGTGGCGATCATGGAAGGCAATTCGGTCAAAGTGATCGAGAACTCGGAAGGTGCGCGCACCACGCCGTCGATCATCGCTTACATGGAAGACGGCGAGATTCTCGTCGGCGCGCCTGCGAAGCGTCAGTCGGTTACGAACCCGAAGAACACGCTGTACGCGGTTAAGCGCCTGATCGGCCGCCGCTTCGAAGAAAAGGAAGTGCAGAAAGACATCGCGCTGATGCCGTACAAGATCATGAAGGCCGATAACGGCGACGCATGGATCGAAGTGCGCGACCAGAAGCTCGCACCGCCGCAAATCTCCGCGGAAACGCTGCGCAAGATGAAGAAGACCGCTGAAGACTACCTCGGCGAGCCGGTCACCGAAGCCGTGATTACGGTTCCCGCGTACTTCAACGACAGCCAGCGCCAGGCAACCAAAGACGCAGGCCGCATCGCCGGTCTGGAAGTGAAGCGGATCATCAACGAACCGACCGCAGCCGCTTTGGCGTTCGGTCTGGACAAGGCCGAAAAGGGCGACCGCAAGATCGCGGTGTATGACCTGGGCGGCGGTACGTTCGACGTGTCGATCATCGAAATCGCCGACGTTGACGGTGAAATGCAGTTCGAAGTGCTGTCCACGAACGGCGACACGTTCCTCGGCGGTGAAGACTTCGATCAACGCATCATCGATTACATCATCAGCGAGTTCAAGAAGGAACAAGGCGTCGATCTGTCGAAAGACGTGCTCGCGCTGCAACGCCTGAAGGAATCGGCTGAAAAGGCGAAGATCGAGCTGTCGTCGAGCCAGCAGACCGAAATCAACCTGCCGTACATCACGGCCGACGCGTCGGGTCCGAAGCACTTGAACCTGAAGATCACGCGCGCCAAGCTGGAAGCGCTGGTTGAAGAGCTGATCGAACGCACGATCGAACCGTGCCGCATGGCGATCAAGGACGCAGGCGTGAAGGTCGGCGAAATCGACGACGTGATTCTGGTCGGCGGTATGACCCGCATGCCGAAGGTGCAGGAAAAGGTTAAGGAATTCTTCGGCAAGGATCCGCGCCGTGACGTGAACCCGGACGAAGCCGTGGCCGTTGGCGCCGCGATTCAAGGCCAGGTTCTGTCGGGCGACCGCACGGACGTTCTGCTGCTCGACGTGACCCCGCTGTCGCTCGGCATCGAAACGCTCGGCGGCGTGATGACGAAGATGATCAACAAGAACACCACGATCCCGACCAAGCACGCACAGGTCTACTCGACGGCTGACGACAATCAGGGCGCCGTGACGATCAAGGTGTTCCAGGGCGAACGCGAAATGGCAGCGGGCAACAAGCTGCTGGGCGAGTTCAACCTCGAAGGCATTCCGCCGGCACCGCGCGGCACGCCGCAGATCGAAGTGAGCTTCGACATCGACGCGAACGGCATTCTGCACGTCGGCGCGAAAGACAAGGCGACCGGCAAGGAAAACCGCATCACAATCAAGGCGAACTCGGGTCTGTCCGAAGCCGAAATCGAGAAGATGGTGAAGGACGCCGAAGCGAACGCGGAAGAAGATCACAAGCTGCGTGAGTTGGCCGACGCCCGCAACCAGGGCGACGCGCTGGTCCACAGCACGAAGAAGGCGCTCACCGAATACGGCGACAAGCTGGACGCCGGCGAGAAGGAAGCGATCGAAACCGCGCTGAAGGACCTTGAAGAAACGCTGAAGAGCGGTTCGAGCGACAAGGCAGCGATCGAAGCCAAGATCGAAGTGGTGGCCACGGCCTCGCAGAAGATGGGCGAGAAGATGTACGCCGACATGCAGGCTGCGCAAGGTGCCGAAGCTGCGGCAGCGGGCGCGGCAGGTGCGGGTGCGTCGGCTGGTGGTGCGAGCCAGCAGCAGGACGACGTGGTCGACGCTGACTTCAAGGAAGTGAAGAAAGACTAAAGCCGGGTCGCAATCTGACCGTAAAGCCGCACACAGCAGTGTGTGCGGCCTGGCTGCAAAACGGTTTGCTCCCGTCCGGGTGCATGAACCTGCAAAGCGGTTATCGCGCCTGGTGAGCCTTTTTGGGCTCTCCGGGCACATTTGTTTTATGGAGGGCGTTGTTTGAACCGCGTCAAAACGGTGTGAACAGCGGCCGGACGAGTCGCAAGACTCCAGCATTCAAGAGGAGCCACCGCGTTCCATTGCGCGAGTGGCGTTGAACCGATATGGCGAAACGGGATTACTACGAGGTTCTGGGCGTCGCAAAGAACGCGAGCGACGACGAAATCAAGAAGGCTTATCGCAAGCTTGCGATGAAGCACCACCCCGACCGTAATCCGGGCAACAAGGATGCGGAAGAGCATTTCAAAGAGGTGAAGGAAGCCTATGAAATGCTGTCGGACTCGCAAAAGCGTGCTGCGTACGATCAGTACGGCCACGCGGGTGTCGATCCGAACATGGGCGGAGCCGGTGCACAAGGCTTCGGCGGTTTTGCCGATGCGTTCGGCGATATTTTCGGCGACATCTTCGGCCAGGCGGCCGGCGGTGCCGCACGTGGCGGTGGCGGCCGAGCCGGCCCGCAGGTGTATCGCGGCGCCGATCTGCGCTACAGCATGGAAATCACGCTGGAACAGGCCGCGCATGGCTACGACACGCAGATTCGCGTGCCGAGCTGGGTGTCGTGCGAAATCTGTCACGGTTCGGGCGCGAAGCCCGGCACCAAGCCGGAAACCTGCCCGACCTGTAGCGGTTCGGGTTCGGTGCGGATGTCGCAGGGCTTTTTCAGCATCCAGCAGACCTGCCCTAAGTGTCATGGCACCGGCACTTACATCCCTGAACCGTGCGGCCACTGCCACGGCGCGGGCAAGGTGAAGGAAACCAAGACGCTGGAAGTGAAGATTCCGGCAGGTATCGACGACGGCATGCGCATCCGCTCGGCCGGCAACGGTGAGCCGGGTATCAACGGCGGTCCGTCGGGCGATCTGTACGTCGAGATTCACATCAAGCAGCACTCGGTGTTCGAGCGCGACGGCGACGACCTGCATTGCCAGATGCCGATTCCGTTCACCACGGCGGCACTCGGCGGCGAAATCGAAGTGCCGACCCTCGCGGGTCGCGCGAGCTTCACGGTGCCGGAAGGCACGCAGTCGGGCAAGACGTTCCGTCTGCGTGGCAAGGGTATCAAGGGGCTGCGTTCGAGCATCGCCGGCGATCTGTACGTGCACGTGCAAGTCGAAACGCCGGTCAAGCTCACCGAGTCGCAGCGCGAGTTGCTTCAGCAATTCGAGAAGGCGCTCGTGGAAGGCGGCGCGCGGCATAGCCCGCAGAGCAAGAGCTGGTTCGATCGGGTGAAGAGCTTCTTCGATTAATAGCGGCTTGATTTGGCGGCAAGCATGACGGCAGATGAGCACGACGCAGTTTTCACGTTGCTCGACGATTGCGACGCGACGGCGGCGCGCCGTTCGAGTCGTCTGTACACGGGTTTTGTGCATGAACGGGTTTGCGCGGACGCCGCGCAACTCGAAACCGTGTGCGAGACCGTGGCCGCGGATACACGGCGTGGTTTGCATGCCGTCGTGCTCGCCGATTATGAGTTTGGCCGGCATCTTCTCGATAGCGGCCTTGCTCACCAGGCATTGAAAGAAACGCAGCGTGGCGATGCCACGCTGCGTTTTTTATTGTTTGAACGTTGCGAGAAACTGTCGCGCGACGATGTAGACGCGTGGCTCATGGAACGCGACGGCGGCGCGGCTGAGGCGTCGGTGGCGGGCACGGCGAACGTGCGCGAGAGCGTCGACCCCAGGCAATTCAACGAAGCGATCGACGCAATCCATGCCGCCCTGCGCGCGGGCGATTCTTATCAGGTCAACTACACGTACCGGCTTGATTTCGATGTATTCGGCTCGCCGACCGCGCTTTATCGGCGCCTGCGAGCGCGTCAGCCGGTTCGGTACGGCGCGTTGATCGCGTTGCCGGGCGACGAGTGGGTGCTGTCGTGTTCGCCGGAGTTGTTCATCGAGAAGGAAGGCGCCATGCTGTGCGCCCGGCCGATGAAAGGTACGGCACCGCGATCGGAGGATCCTGCCGCGGATCGCGGCACCGCCGAGTTCCTTGCAAACGACCCGAAGAATCGCGCCGAAAACGTGATGATCGTCGACTTGTTGCGCAACGATCTGTCGCGCGTGGCGCAGACGGGCTCGGTCAATGTGCCGGCACTGTTTTCGGTTGAGCCGTATGCGTCGGTTTGGCAGATGACTTCGACTGTGCATGCGACGTTGCGCGGCGACACGTCGTTCGCCGGGATCATGCGTGCGCTGTTTCCATGCGGTTCGATCACCGGTGCGCCGAAGCATCGCACGATGCAGTTGATCGAGGCGCTGGAAAGCACGCCGAGGGGTCTCTATACCGGTGCGATCGGTTGGCTCGACGCTCCTGCGAGTGCTGCCGATGCCCTCCCGGCGACTGCGCGCGAAAATACCTGCGGCGATTTTTGCCTGTCCGTCGCGATCCGCACATTGACCTTAACCCCGACCGCGCAGCCGGGCGAACTACGAGGCAAGATGGGCGTCGGCGCGGGCATCGTGCTCGACAGCGTCGCCGCGGACGAATATGCAGAGTGCCAATTGAAGGCCCGCTTTCTGACCGGTGCCGAGCCGGGTTTCGAACTCTTTGAAACGATGCACGCGACGCGGGAAGAAGGCGTGCGGCATCTGTCGCACCATCTCGCACGACTCTCGGCGAGTGCCGCAACGCTAGGTTTCAAGCTCGACGACGAAAACGAAATTCGCGCGCAAATCGCAGAGAAATGTGCGGCGTTGCCAGCGCAAACTCCACATCGCATGCGCCTCGCGTTAAGCAAGAACGGCACGGTGCAGATAACCACGGCAGTGCTGACGCCGTTGGCCGACTCGACCGTCGGCGTGTTACTCGGACCGGATCACCAGTTCCCTGCGATGGACGCTAACGATCCGCTGCTGCGCCACAAAACCACCCGCCGGGCCGACTACGATCGCGGCTGGCGCGAGGCCGAAGCGAAGGGCGCATTCGACACGCTGTTCTTTAACGAGCGCGGCGAGTTGACCGAAGGTGGCCGGTCGAACGTATTTGTGAAGCTGGCGGGGCAGTGGTGGACGCCGCCATTAGAATCGGGTGTGCTGCCCGGAGTCATGCGGAGTGTGCTGCTGGAGGATACGGACCTTCACGCTGCTGAGCGCGTGCTGACTCGAGTCGATGTGCAGAATGCCGAAGCGCTTCTGGTGTGCAACGCGCTGCGAGGCGCGGTAAAGGCGCGCGTGCTGGGTTAGGAGGCAGGAAGGGCTGCTAAGGCAAGGCACGACTAAGGCTCAAGGCCAGTCGCACTGCTGCCTTTGAGTACCGCGAACTCCGCACCAGCTTAACCGTGGCGAACATGCAGTACGCGGATTACCCATCCGGACAGGCGTGCGCGCCAGGTCGATTCCCGCACGTCATGCGGTGCGGTGGCGTGGTCGCGGATTCCCGCTACGTCGATCAGGCAAAAGGGGCTCATGGTCATCTCTCTTCGGTGCGCGGCCAGGCCGCGTTAATGGGTAGACGAAGATAGATGACCAGGTTTTCAGACGATATCAGACGGGTCCCAAACAGACGCAACCGCTCCCGCCCGAGGCGTAGTCTGCTAGCAGATCAAGCGTTCAGAACGTGTGCTCCGGCCCCGGGAACGAGCCGTCCTTCACGGCGCGCACATAGGCTTCCACGGCAGCCTGGATGTTCGGCTGTCCCTGCATGAAATCCTTCACAAAGCGCGGCCGCTTGCCTGGGAAAATTCCCAGCATGTCGTGCAGCACCAGCACCTGACCTGAGCAATCCAGACCCGCGCCGATCCCGATGGTCGGAATCCGCAATTGCTTGGTGACTTCGCTCCCGAGCAGTGTCGGAATCGCTTCGATCACGATCAATTGGGCGCCCGCATTCTGTACGGCGAGCGAGTCGCGCAGTACCTGGCTCGCGCCGGCATCGGTCTTGCCCTGCACCTTGAAACCGCCGAATGCATGCACCGATTGCGGTGTCAGGCCGACGTGCGCGCACACCGGAATCGACCGTTCGACCAGAAAGCGCACCGTGTCCGCGAGCCACTCGCCGCCCTCGAGCTTCACCATTTGCGCGCCGGCGCGCATGAGTTCCACCGAACTCCTGAAGGCGTCCTCCGGCGTGCCGTACGTGCCGAACGGCAGGTCCGCGACCACCAGCGCCGAGGGCCTGGCCCGCGCGACGCTCGCCGTGTGATACGCGATGTCGGCAAGCGACACCGGCAGCGTGGTCGTCTGACCTTGCAGCACATTGCCGAGCGAGTCGCCGATCAGCAACACGTCGACGCCCGCGCGATCCAGCAACGCGGCGAAGCTCGCGTCGTAACAGGTCAGCATGGCGATCTTTTCGCCGGCGTCGCGCATTGCCTGCAGTTTCGGCACGGTGATGGCGTTCCGGCTCGCTTCCTGCAAATAGGTCATGGGGAAATCCGTTGGAAAAAAGAGAGGGCGCGCCGCTTAAAGCGACGTGCCTTTGACAAAGAATTCCTTGCGGCCGCGCATGGTTTCGATGCGTTCGGTGAGTAGCGCAAGGTCCGCGTCCGAGTCGAGCGGATTCAGATGTTCAGCGTTGACCGTCAACACGGGGGCACGGTCGTAGTGATAGAAAAACTCGTTGTAGGCGTCGCAGAGCGCATGCAGATAGGCATCGGAGATCTGCAGTTCCATCGGCACGGCGCGCTTCTGGATGCGCGCGAACAGCACTTCGGGACTGGCTTGCAGATAGACCACGAAATCCGGCGTTGGCGCGCTCACGTCGAGGCGCGCGGCGAGGGCGCGATAAAGCTGCCACTCGTCTTCCTGCAGCGTCAGACGCGCGAAGATGTCGTTCTTCTGCGTCATGAAGTCGGCGATAAGCGATGTGCCCGCCACATGCGCGGCTGCTACTTCCTGGGCTTGCTGCGCGCGCTGCAAGGCGAAATGCAACTGCGCGGGTAACGCATAACGTGCGGTGTCGCGATAAAAACGTTCGAGAAAGGGATTGTCCTGCGGCCGCTCGAACAGTTCCTGCATCGACCAGCGCTGTGCGAGCCGCCGTGCGAGCGAGGTCTTGCCGACGCCGATCGGTCCTTCGATCGCGAGATAGCCGAAGGGCGGCCGTAGTTGCGGCGCGGTGACGGTGAGTGGTGGCGAATTCATTCGCAACGGCCCTTGTTCCTGGCAGGGGCGTCGGCGGTCAATGCATTGAGCATTGGACACTGGCAGGGCCCCTTCACCTTTTCGATGCGTTGATCGCTCACGCCGTCAAGCAGGGCCTGGGCTCGGCCGCGTTGCGGGATGATCAGCGCGGCGTCGATCTCGACCAGCGGCACGAGCGCGAAGGCGCGTTCGACCAGACGCGGATGCGGCACGATCAGATCGGCTTCGTCGATCGATTGATCGCCGTATAGCAGGATGTCCAGATCGAGCGTGCGCGGAGCGTTGCGGAACGGCCGCTCACGGCCGAACTGATGCTCGATCTTGTGGCACAGCGCGAGCAGATGCCGCACGGGGAGCGTCGTCTCGACCTTCACGACGCAGTTGAAATAGTCGTCACCGCCCGCGTCGATCGGGGCGGTGCGATACAGGCTCGACTTGGCGAGCACGGTGATGGTGTGCTGTTGTGCCAGACACACCACCGCGTCTTTCAGGGTCTGGCGCGCGTCCCCGAGATTCGCGCCGAGGCCGAGATAAGCAACCGTCATGGCATAACTTCCTGCGACTATCGTTCGACGGCAACAGCGAACGCTGCGTCAGTCTTCGTGCGAGCCGTCATGGCCCACGTCGTTGGCTGTGCGTTCGGCTGGTGTGCCGCCCTCCATTCCGTCGCCCGGTTTGCGGCTCCTCGCGCCACTGCTGCGCCGCCGTCGTTTTCTGGGGCTTCGGTCCTTCCCGCCTTGCGTGAGCAATGTCTCACGCGCAGCGACGTCTCCTTCGATGAACTCCGTCCACCACGCACCGACCGACTCCTCGAGTTCGCCCGATTCGCAACGTAACAGGAGGAAATCATACCCCGCTCTAAATCTTTGGTGTTCCAGCAGCTTTAGCGCGCTTCTTCCCGAGCGTTTCTCGAGGCGCAACTGCAGGCCCCAGATCTCGCGCATATCCGACGAAAACCGCTTGTGGATCGCGAGCTTCTCGGTTTGCATGTCGAGGACTTCGTCCATTGCGCGATGCAGGGCCGGCACCGGATATTCGCCGTTTGCTTCAAATTGTTGCCAGCGCGTCTGGACGTCGTGCCACAGCAGCGTGGCGAACAGGAAACCCGGCGAAACCGGCTTGCCGGCGCGCACGCGGGCGTCCGTGTTGCTGAGCGCGAGCGTGATGAATTTCTCGCCGATCGGCTGCTCCAGCACCACGTCCAGCAGCGGCAGCAAGCCGTGATGCAGGCCTTCCTGGCGCAGACGTTTCAAACAGGCGAGCGCGTGGCCCGACAGCATCAGCTTGAGCATCTCGTCGAACAGACGCGCGGCCGGCACGTTGTTGATCAGATCGGCCATCTTTGCGATCGGCGCGCGAGTCGTGTCTTCGATCTCGAAGTCGAGCTTGGCGGCAAAACGCACCACACGCAGCATGCGCACCGGGTCCTCGCGATAACGCGTGGCCGGGTCGCCGATCATGCGCAACAGACGTGCGCGCATGTCGGCCATGCCGTTGTGATAGTCCAGCACGGTTTGCGTGGCCGGATCGTAGTACATCGCGTTGATCGTGAAGTCGCGGCGCGTGGCGTCTTCGTGCTGCTCGCCCCAGACGTTGTCGCGCAACACGCGGCCACTGGCGTCCACTGCATGGGTGCGGCGGTCGAGCTCGTCGCGCTTCAGGCGACGCGGCGGCGCGGCGTCGGCGGCGGGCGGATCGACCAGCGCGCGGAAGGTCGAGGTTTCGATGATTTCCTGGCCGAACTGCACGTGCACGATCTGAAACCGGCGGCCGATGATGCGGGCGCGGCGGAACAGCTTCTGTACCTGTTCGGGCGTGGCGTCGGTCGCGACGTCGAAGTCTTTCGGCTTGATGCCGAGCAGCAGATCGCGCACCGCGCCACCGACGATAAACGCGCGGTGTCCCGCCTCCTGCAGACCTTCGGTGACGCGAATCGCGTTCCTCGAGATCAGCGACGGATCGATGCCATGCACGTCGTGCGGAATGATGACCGGCACGTCGGGGTCCCGCACGGCTTTGGCGGCCGGCCGGGCCGGTTTGCGGCGCGCTTTGCCTGCGCTGGACGCGTTGCGTGCCGGTGCCTCGCCGGCTTCGTCTGCTTCGGCTTCGGCGGGCGTGGTGTTGTCAGCGGGCGCCGAGTCCTGGCCGAATAGCTTGCGTATAAGTTTTTTGATCACGAGGGTTGAAAGAGTTCGAGGATGCGCCAGCCTTTGGCCTGCGCATGGGCGCGCAATGTGTCGTCGGGATTGGTCGCGATCGGATCGGTGACCTTGTCGAGCAGCGGGATGTCGTTGTGCGAGTCGCTATAGAAATAGCTGTGCTCGAAGTCGCTCCAGGTCTTGCCAAGCGATGCCAGCCACGCCTCGGTACGGACGATCTTGCCTTCCTTGTAGCTGGGCGTGCCGGTGGGGCGGCCGGTGTACGGCGAATGCGGCTGGCCGTCGACGGTTTCCGCTTCGCAGGCAATCAGTGCATCGACACCGAACGCCTGCGCGATCGGGCGGGTGATGAATTCGTTGGTTGCCGTGACCACGCAGCAGAGATCGCCGGCTTCGCGATGCTCCCTGACCAATTCCAATGCAACCGGAAAAATCGCCGGTTTGATCACTTCATGCATGTATTGAGCGTGAAGGTCGGCGAGTTGCGCGCGCGTGTACTTCGCGAGCGGCGTGAGCATGGCGATCAGATAAGCGTGAATGTCGAGCTTGCCGGCTTTGTAGTCGGCGAAAAAGCGGTCGTTTTCACGGGCGAAATTTTCGGCGTCGACCATGCCTTGTTTCACCATGAAGCGGCCCCATTCGTGGTCGCTGTCAGTGGGAATGAGCGTGTGATCGAGGTCGAAGAGTGCGAGATTAGCCATGGGGGCCTATTTTACTTGAAGCGGCGGCGAGGGACGCGGATGACGCGGCGGGCGACACCGACGAGGTGGGCGCCGTGCGTCGTTCGTCGGCGTCGGGCGAGGCCAGCATGGTGCGCAGGAGCGGCAGCGTGACCGCGCGTTTCTGTTCGAGCGAGAAGCGGTCGAGCGCGTCGAGCAAGGCCATCAGGCTTGGCATGTCGCGGCGAAAATGCGTGAGCAGATAGGCGGGGACGTCGTCGGCAAGCATGATGCCGCGCTCGCGCGCCGCGTGTTTCAGCACCGCGGCCTTGCCTTCGTCCGGCAGCGGCGCGAGATGAAACACGAGGCCCCAGCCGAGTCGCGTGCGCAGATCTTCGCGCACCGTCATGCCGATCGGCGGCGCATTGCCCGCGGCGACGAGCGCGCTGGTGGGATGCGCGCGCACTTCGTTGAACAGATTGAACACGGCAATCTGCTGTGCCGCCGACAGGGCGTCGCAATCGTCGATCGCATAGAGCGCGACGCGCGGGTCGAACGTGAAGGCGGCGAGGCTGCTCTGCGGACCGGCAAAGCGTGCATGACCCGGCGGCGCCTCGTGGACCAGCGCCTGCAGCAAGTGCGTGCGGCCGCTGCCGGCTTCGCCCCAGACATAGAACGTGCGATCGGCCACTGGCCCGGCCGCGAGCGCGTTGTCGAGCTCGCGCAGCCGCGTGACCAGCTCGGCGTTGGCGCCGGCGAAGAAATTGTCGAATGTCGATGGCGGCGGGGTGCCGAGATCGAGCGTCAGTTGACGAAGCACAGTAGGTTAATGCCGAAAATGAGGCTTGGGCCGCAAATGGCCCAAACTTCGGGCCCTAAAACGTGAATGGACAGTCAATGAGCCGTCGGTGACTCAATGGTTGCTCAGTTGTTGTAAAGCGTGCTTTCCAGATAGCTTTGACGCAACTCGCGCATCGCCACCGACAGAATGGCGCTGACCGGCAGCGCCAGCAGCACGCCGAAAAAGCCGAATAGTTGCCCAAACGCGAGCAACGCGAAGATGACCGCGAGCGGGTGCAGGCCGATCCGTTCGCCGACGAGGCGCGGCGTGAGATAAAAGCTCTCCACGATCTGGCCGACGCCGTAAATCAACGCGACCGCGCCGAAGCCGTACCAGTCGCCGAATTGCAGCAGGGCTGCGAGCAGCGCCAGCGCGAGACCGGTTGCAAAACCGATGTACGGGATGAACACGGCGAGGCCCGTGAAAATACCCACCGGCAGCGCGATCTCGAAACCGGCGATGGTCAGCGCAATCGCATAATAGACCGCGAGCACGCCCATCACGAGCAACTGGCCGCGCAGGTATTGCGACAGCATCTGATCCATATCGCGCGCGAGTTGCAGCGTCTTGTCGAGCCAGCGGCGCGGCACCACGATCTGCATGCGGGCAAGCATGCGGTTCCAGTCGTACAGCAGATAGAACAGCACGAGCGGCACCATCACGAGGTTGCCCACCACTGTCATCATCACGTTGCCGCTGGTGCGGATCGAGGTCCAGGCATACTGCGCGATCTGCTGCGCGCTGCCTTCGAGCTGGCCCATCACGAGATCGCGGATACTGGCGAAATCAAGCGAGTCGGCGAGGCCCAGCATGGCGAGCTTGGGTTGCAGCCAAGCGCTCACGTGCGCAAACAACACGGGCACCTGCTGCTTCAACTGCGGACCTTCTTTCTGGATGACGGCCAGCACCAGCAGCACGAGCAGTGTCATCATCAAGGAGAAAACCAGCATCATCAGCAAGGCGGCGAGTCCGCGCGGCACACGCCGGCGCACCATCCACGCGACGCCCGGTTGCAGAATGTACGCGAGAATGGCGCCGAGCAGAAACGGCGTGAGGACCGGGCTCAGGAGCCAGAGCAGAATGCCGACGCCCAGCGCGATCGCCAGCCAGATGAAGGCGCGGCGCTGCACAGGTGTCAGGATCGAGGAGTTCTGTTGCAAAGTTGTTTCCCAGGTGTCGTCGTGACCGGAAGGTTCCGGATGAGTCAAATTCCAGCCAGACGGCCGGCCACTCTGTATGGGACCCGAGTAAGCGCTGAAGCGCCAACTCGGGTCGGCATCGGGTAAAATCGCATTTTACCGACCTTCTTGCTCTTCCCCATGAATCAACCGAAATCCGCCTCTGACGCCCAAGGTTTGTCGTATCGCGACGCCGGCGTGGACATCGACGCGGGCGACGCCCTTGTCGACGCGATCAAGCCCTTTGCCAAAAAGACGATGCGCGACGGCGTACTGGGCGGCATCGGCGGGTTTGGCGCGCTGTTTGAAGTGCCGAAGAAATACAAGGAGCCGGTGCTGGTTTCGGGCACGGACGGTGTCGGCACCAAGCTGCGCCTCGCGTTCCAACTGAACAAACACGACACCGTCGGCCAGGATCTGGTGGCGATGAGCGTGAACGACATTCTGGTTCAAGGCGCTGAGCCGCTGTTCTTCCTCGATTATTTCGCTTGCGGCAAGCTGGACGTCGGTACCGCGGCGACGGTCGTGAAGGGCATCGCGCATGGTTGCGAACTGTCGGGCTGCGCGCTGATCGGCGGCGAGACGGCTGAAATGCCGGGCATGTATCCGGACGGCGAGTACGATCTGGCCGGTTTTGCGGTCGGTGCGGTGGAAAAGAGCAAGATTATCGACGGCAGCACGATCGCCGCGGGCGACGTGGTGCTGGGTTTGGCCTCAAGCGGTATCCATTCGAACGGTTTTTCGCTGGTGCGCAAGATTATCGAGCGTGCACAGCCGGATCTGAATGCGGATTTCGATGGCCGCTCGCTGGCCGACGCGTTGATGGCGCCCACGCATATTTATGTGAAGCCTTTGCTGGCCTTGATGCAGCAGATCGCTGTGAAGGGCATGGCGCACATCACCGGCGGCGGCCTGGTCGAGAATATTCCGCGCGTTCTGCGCGAAGGTCTGACGGCCGAGCTGGATCACCGTGGCTGGCCGATGCCGCCGCTGTTCTCGTGGCTGCAGAAGCACGGCGGCGTGGCGGATGCGGAAATGCACCGTGTGTTCAACTGCGGGATCGGCATGGCAGTGGTGGTTTCCGCGGCTGATGCCGACGCTGCGATCGCATCTTTGTCGGCAGCCGGCGAACAGGTCTGGAAGATCGGCGTGATTCGCGAAAGCGCGGCCGGTGAAGCTCAGACCGTGGTGATCTAACCGCCAGCTTGACCTGAACCAGCCTGACTTAAGGCTGGTTTGCCTGCGCGGCGCACAGAAAGAACACGCCGCGCGGGTAAAGACCTCAAATCAACGCTTCAACCAAGCTGACAACCTGCGCAGTCGCGTGGGGATCGCAGCAATCGACCACAACCCGCTCTGTCATGCTGCGCAGCCATGTGAGTTGCCGCTTGCACAATTGCCGGGTAGCAAAGACGCCCTTGTCCCGCATGGTCGAATAATCGACCGCTCCGTCGAGATATTCCCAGACCTGCCGGTATCCCACGCAGCGCATGGATGGCATATCGGGCAGCAAATCTCCGCGCTCGCGCAACTTCACCACTTCGTCGATAAAGCCGTCGGCCAGCATGGCGTCGAAGCGCTTTTCGATGCGCGCGTGCAGCACGCTCCGGTCGGATGGCTCCAGCGCAATCGGTACGAAGCGCCACGCTAACGCGGCGTCGTCGGTTCGAGCGGGTGCGGCCAGCAAAGCGGACATCGCTTGTCCCGTCAGCATGAAAACTTCGAGTGCCCGCTGAATTCGCTGCGAATCGTTCGGCGCGAGGCGCGCGGCCGTAACGGGATCGACGGCGGCAAGCCGTGCATGCATAGCCGGCCAGCCATCACGTGCAGCGTCGGTATCGAGCGTCGCACGCACGTCGGCATCGGCGGCGGGCAGGTCGTTCAGCCCCTGAGTGAGCGCCTTGTAGTACAGCATCGTTCCGCCGACCAATAACGGCAGCCGCCCGCGCGCGCTGATCTCGCCGATCAGGCGCAACGCGTCGCTGCGAAATTCCGCCGCCGAATACGCGTCCGCCGGATCGACAATATCGATCAGATGATGCGGCGCTACGGCGCGTTCGTCCTGCGTCGGCTTGGCCGTGCCGATATCCATCTCCCGATAGACCAAGGCCGAATCGACGCTGATGATTTCCACTGGCCGCCGTGTGGCCAGCGTCAGCGCGGCAGCAGTTTTGCCGGATGCGGTTGGGCCCAGCAGGCAGGGGATCGGTGTGGGAGTGCGTGAAGTGCTTGAGGTCATGGGCAAGACGGCGCGCGCCGAAGAAGCGTAACCAGGCGCACCGTCATTGCCCACGCATGAACAACCGATCGAGATCGGACAGCGTCAACTGATACCACGTCGGACGCCCGTGGTTGCATTGGTCGGCGCGCTCGGTCGCCTCCATCTGGCGCAGCAACGCGTTCATTTCGTCGAGTGTCAGACGCCGGTTCGCGCGCACTGCGTGATGGCACGCGAGTGTGCCGAGCAATTCGTGCTGACGCTCGGTCAGCACGCGTGAACCGCCGAATGCATGCAGGTCGGAGAGAACCGCGCGTGCCAGGGCCTGCAGATCGGCGTCTTTCAGCAAGGCGGGCACGGCGCGGATCGCGAGCGTAGTCGGCGACAGCACCGCGAGATCGAAACCCAGTGCGTCCAGCGTGTCGCGTTCTTCTTCGACCGTGCCGATTTCGATCGGATCGGCCTGCATCGTCTGCGGAATCAGCAGCGGTTGCACGGCAATCGTACGATCGGCCAGCGCGTTCTTGAACTGCTCGTACAGGATGCGCTCGTGCGCGGCGTGCATATCGACGATCACGAGTCCATGCGCGTTCTGCGCGAGCACATAGATGCCGTGAATCTGACCGAGCGCAAAGCCGAGCGGTTGCTCGTCCGAAGCATTGAACGCAGGCGATGCGTATGACCCCGAGGTGTTGTACGGGGACGGTGTTTCCGCAGCCGAGTCGCGCGCTTCGAATAGCGTCGCGCCTTCCGCTGTGCCGGAGTTCGTGTCTCTACGGCCGAACAGCGCGTCGTAGAACGCCAACGGTTGCGCAACCGGCAACGTGCCTTGCGTCATGCGCGCCTGGCGCATCCAGGTATTGCCGGGCTGCGATGAACCGGATCCGCTGTTGAAGCCGCCGCCAGAGCCACCTGCGCTGATCCCCGCGCCGGCACCGAAACCCGTGGCGTTTCCCGCACCCGCGCCACCCAGTGGCGTCGCTCCAAACGAAGCAGGTCCGGCCGACGCTTCCAGATGCGCCGCATGCCCACCCGCTGTCGTTTCCGGGGACGCACCCGCGTGCCGCGCCAATGCGCGTTGCACAGCGTGGAACACGAACTGGTGAATCGAACGGGAATCGCGAAACCGCACCTCGATTTTCGAGGGGTGCACGTTCACGTCGACCGCTTCTGGCGGCAGATCGAGGAACAGCACGTACGATGGGTAGCGGTCGCCGTGCAGCACGTCTTCGTAGGCGGCGCGCACCGCGTGCGTGAGCAGTTTGTCGCGCACGAACCGGCCGTTGACGAAGAAATACTGTTGATCGGCGCGCCCGCGGCTCGCGGTCGGCAGGCCGGCGCAGCCGTAGACGGCCAGCGGTCCGGCGGATTCGTCGAGCGGCAAATGTGCCGTCGCGAAGGTCTCGCCAAGAATTTTCGCGACCCGCGCGGGCGGCTCGCTGGCGTTCCAGTGTTCGACCGCTTTACCGTTATGCAGGACCGAAATCGCCACGTCCGGCCGCGCCAGGGCAGCGCGGCGAATCTGTTCGAGGCAATGGCCAAGTTCGGTCTGCTCGCTTTTCAGGAATTTGCGGCGCGCAGGCGTGTTGAAGTACAGCTCGCGGACTTCGATCGTGGTGCCCTGGGTACCGGCGGCCGGGCTCAGTACACCGGTTTGCGCATCGACACGCACGGCATGCGGCGCATCAGCAGTGCGGCTAGTGATCGCCATTTGCGCGACCGACGCAATCGACGCCAGCGCCTCACCGCGAAACCCCAGCGTGGCAACCGCTTCCAGTTCGGCAAGCGAGCGGATCTTGCTGGTCGCGTGACGCATCAGCGCAAGTGCGAGTTCGTTTTCGGGGATGCCGCAGCCGTCGTCGGTGATCGAAATGCGTTTGACGCCGCCTTCGTCGAGCAGGATGCGCAGCGTTTGCGCGCCGGCGTCGAGCGCATTTTCCAGCAATTCCTTGACCACCGAGGCCGGCCGCTCGACCACTTCGCCCGCGGCAATCTGGCTGATCAACTGATCGGGCAGGGGCAGGATCGCCCGCAACGGGCGTGGGACGGGCGCGGAGGCGGAATTTGCGGCCGCGTCAGTGGTGCTGGCAGGCGTTTCGGAGAATTCTGACATGGCGAAATTATAGCGATTCGGCGCGAGCAGGCTGGATGTGGGCCGATGGCATGGGTCGGCGCGGTCTCGCGGCCGGCGACAGCCGGACTGCCAGATTGACGCAAGGCGCCGAAATTGCCCACGCACGGCAGATTTTTAATCGCAGCCGGGCACTTTCGGTATCATGACGCGGTCAATTTCCGGCAGCGAGCGTGCGTTCGCTGCTCGTCGCCCGCAGGACTGCTCACGCGGCCGTTCCCGCCACGCTTACATTCGCTTAATAAAGGACGCTTTTTGGACACGCTGCTACAGTTCGCCAACCTTGTCTTGCACATCGACAAGTTTCTGGGAGTCTTTATTCACGAGTACGGCGCCTGGGTCTATGCGGTGCTGTTTCTGATTGTATTCTGCGAAACCGGGCTGGTCGTTCTGCCTTTCCTGCCGGGCGATTCGCTGCTGTTCATTGGCGGGGCTTTTTGCGCGACCGGTGAAATGAACCTCGGTCTGTTGATTGTGCTGCTGCTCGTCGCAGCGGTCACCGGCAACACGGTGAACTACATGATCGGGCGGTCCATCGGGCCTCGGGTGTTCAATTCACATATCCCGTTTCTTGAGCGCTTCCTCGACCGCGCCGCGTTGCAGAAGACGCATAACTTCTATGAAAAGCATGGCGGTAAAACCATCGTGCTGGCGCGTTTCATTCCGGTGGTGCGGACATTCGCGCCGTTCGTTGCCGGCGCCTCGGAGATGACGGTTAGCCGGTTCCAGTTGTTCAACATCCTCGGCGCGTTGTCCTGGGTGTTGCTGCTGGTGTTCCTCGGCTACTTCTTCGGCAACATTCCGTTCATCCGGCAGTATCTGAATCTGATCGTGCTGGTCGGTATCGGCGCGGCCGTGGTGCCGGTCGTGCTCGGTGCTGTGTGGAAAATGACGCGCAAGAACGCGTCCAAGGCCGGCAACCACTGAGGCTTCAGGCTGTGTGAAGCAGGACGAAAAACGGCGTCGCGAATCTCGCGACGCCGTTTTTATTTTGCGGCCCTGATTCCAGTGCATGAGCCGCGGAAGTTGTGAACAAGCTTGTTGTCCTGGCGGGTCACCCGGACTGGGCCGCTGACCTGAATCCCTCTGTCGTGCTCACGTCACCGCGCGCGGCGCAAGTGGCGTTTCCGGAGTCGGATAGCCGGCTTCCTTGAAGGTTTGAACGATCGCACGATTGGTGTCGAAGTAGACCTGCCAGTAATGCTGATTGTTCGTATAGGGCCGCACGCATAGCAAGGGTCCTTCAGGCGTAAAGCTCAGCACTTCGATATCCGGCGCTGGGCTTTCGGCCACATTCGGAATCTTCGTGATGGCCGCCTTCAACCGGCTCATTGCATCCGTCGGGTCGACGCCGTTGGCGATCTTCGCTGTCAGCTCGACACGCCGCACCGGCAGTACGCTGTAATTCGAGATCGTGTCGGAGAAGATTTTGTTGTTGCCGACGATGGTCGTCACGTTGTCCGGTGTCACGATGGTCGTGCCGAACAGCCCCAACTCGGAGACCGTGCCGGTAACGCCGCCTGCCGTGACAAAATCGCCCACCTTGAACGGCCGTAGTACCTGCATGAAGATGCCCGCCGCGAAGTGGGCGAGCAAGCCGCCCCAGGCAGTGCCGATTGCAAGACCGAGGCCGGCGAGCAAGGCGGCGAACGAGGTAGTCTGGACGCCGAACACTTGCAGGATCGCAAGGATCAGCATCAGGTTCAGCAGTGCGCCGAGAATCGAGCCGAGGTAATGAGCGAGCGTTGGATCGACGCGGCCGTTTTTCGCTAGCAGTTTGCGAAGCAAGCCGGTGATCAGGCCAATGATCCAGCGGCCGACGATCCACAATACGATCGCGCCGAGTACCTTGGTGCCGAGGTCGATGCCTCGGGTCATGATGAACACGCGTACGGTTTCGAGATCCAAGATGTTCCTCGTTGGTTAAGTTGCCTTCGACTGATTGAACGGCGGTAGCGCAATACAGCGGCAAATGCCCGGTGACGGGCGCAAACGGTAACCCTCGGTCTTCGGAAGTTATAGGCGACGGCGCGCCCATACGCAAGGTCCGTTCCTGATGATGATGCGGATTGCGTGAGGAGAGAAAACGAGCCGCATATTGCGGGGCTCTGCTGGGATGACGCGTGCAGTTTCCGCAGACCTTGGAGTGCCTTCGGCACGCGCTCGTGTTGTGGGTTTGCCGCTGACGAATTCTCGTGTCCGGGCAGCGTGGAATTACATCGGCAGATGTGATTCGGAATACGGGGACGTGCGAATGATCAGGGTGTTCTCGTGGTTAGCTTTGGCAGGGCGCGTGCGACGTGCCGCATGCCGCCAGGCAAACGCCGCCATGGCTGCCAGTATGTACGCACAGGCGCGTTCGAAGAATGCGCTCGACGTGCTGAATTGGCCATAGCGGCTCCGCGCATCGGCAAACACGAGAAAGGTCAGCGCGGCATCGAGCAGCAAGGCGGCCGAAGCCAGTGCGACGAAAATGTGCGCGCCATTGAGCGCGGCGCCGGGCACGAGCCGGTTGCACAGATGACACGCGAGCAGCACGATAGTCAGCAAAGCAAGGTTCGAGGCGAAGTCGAACAGAAAATTGGACATGGTGACGGAATGAAGGTGCAGGGATCTGCGGCGTTGCCAGAGCGTCTGCGCACGCAGCATTGCAGCGTGATTCGCAGAACCGGCGGCGATCATTGCACGTCTTTATGTCTCAATAAATATCAATGTTCGGACTCCGTTTTATCTGTTCCGTATCTGAGAGGTACCAGGTAAGGCGGGTCTCGTGATCGCGTAAGTCATTGTGATTTACGCTGTGAGAATGTTTCGCGTCGCTTGAAAGGCCGCGGCAATGGCAGGTGCGGCTGCCCGTGCGATCAAAAGTGATACGAAAGGCCAATTTGCAGTGTGGGGTACCATCGATAAGGCGAGGCCTTGTCCCGCAGTTGTTGCAAGCCGGTCGCGATAATCTCCTGGCTCATTGCAGGACCCGCGACCTGCGTCAGGGCCGGTGACAGCGTATAGGACGAGCGCGGCAGGCCATAAGCAACGCCGAGATCGACCACCAGGCCAAATCCTTTGGCTGCGGGTTGCAAGCCATAGCCCACCCCGAGATAAGGCATCAAGGTTGGGTACTTGACTGTGGCGGTCGCATACTCGCCAGGAAAGGCGGGTGTGGTCTTGCCTTTGAACGTGTAGGTGCCGTTAGTGGGAACGGAATTGCCGCTGACTTCGTCGTCCGTGAAGCGAAGACCGGCGGTGATGCGAAACCCGCAGTTCGACCACGGGAACAGATCGCCATAGAGGCCGCCCTGGCGAAGCCGCACGCCGTCGGCATAGCGATTTCCGCCCACCGTGAAGTCATGCGAGAAGTTGATCGCGTTGAAATCCGCGTGCATGCCGAACCAGGACGTGACATTCAGCGCCGCGCCGATGCCGACACCGAGCGTCCCACCCTCCAGGAATATTTCCTGAGCGAGCGATGTTTCGATCGAGATCGCCAAACCTAAACCTACTACCCAGATTACTTTTGCAGTGTTCATGGGCGCCCCCCTGGGCGGTTGGGCAGCGGGGTCGTTTGGCCTGGCAACCCTGTCTCATGGTTTTTTTTGAGGTGCTCTTGGGCACCATGAAACGATCATGCTTGCGGAATACGCGGAGGGTCTGTGGGGTGTCGAACTATTCGGGGGATCGAGCGGGGAGGGCGGCGCGGGCCGCAAAAGAAAAGGGCTTGCACGCTGACGCGTGCAAGCCCTTGAATCTTTTGGTAGGCCGTACGGGATTCGAACCTGTGACCAACGGATTAAAAGTCCGCTGCTCTACCAGCTGAGCTAACGACCCAAAAGAGAAGCGAAATTATAGCGATATCACCTACGGGCTGTCAACCCATGGTGGTTGGTCGAGCTATCCGCACTTCAGATAGTGAAAAGCCCGAGGTATTGCTACCCCGGGCCTTCCAGCGAGAGGCGCGCGTGACTGCTTATTGGGAAACTGCACGGCCACTGCGCGTTACAGCAACTGCTAAACCTTGTACGACTACTTGATCTGCGCCAGCTTGCTCTGAGCCGACTGCGCGACGTCCGAGCCGCTGTACTGCGCGACGATCTGCTCCAGCGTCTTCTTGGCCGCAGCCTTCTGACCTTGCTCGAGCTGATTGTTCGCAATCGCGAGCAACGCGTCCGGTGCACGCGGATGCTGCGGGTAGTTCTTCACCACACCTTGCCATGTCGCCGTCGAGCCCTTGTAGTCGCGCAGCGCATACAGCGCGTTGCCGAGCCAGTACTGCGCGGTCGGCTGGTAAGGGCTGTTCGGGAACTTGGAGATGAAGCTACGGAACGACGCCGCCGCATTCTTGAAGTCGCCGTTGCGGAACTGCTGGGAAGCCGCATTGAACGAATCGGTTTCACCCGGCTGCACCTCGCCCTGGACGCCGTCTACCGTCTGTTGCTGCGGCTCGAATTTCTTCAGCCGCGTGTCCAGATCGGTGTAGTAGTCCTTCTGCTGTTTTTGCAGCGTGGAGAGTTGGTTGCCCATGTCTTCGTTCTGCCCACGCAACGTCGCGACCTGCTGATTCAGCTGATCGAGGCGGTTGGACTGATCGAGGATCGTGCGCTGTGCGGCCGACAGTTGGCTCGACAGGCTATCGGTCTTCGAACGCAGATCGAGAATGGCCTGACGGGCCTGATCGTCGTCGAAGATGCCCGCATGCGCGGGCACAGCCGCGAAGGCCGTGCCCGCGACGCAGGCCGCTGCGGCAAACCGCAGCCAGGAGAAACGATGCGTCATTCGGCTCATCACCCGTTACTTACTGTTGGTACACGAGGTCGGCGCGGCGGTTTTGTGCCCACGACGATTCGTCATGACCGGTTGCTTGCGGCTTTTCCTTGCCGAGGCTCACGGCTTCCATTTGCGAGTCCGTCACGCCCATCAGCGACAGCGAACGGCGCACAGCTTCAGCACGCTTCTGGCCGAGAGCCAGGTTGTACTCGCTGGTGCCGCGTTCGTCGGTATTGCCCTGGATCAGGACGTGACGTTGCGGATGGCTCTTCAGGTATTGCGCGTGTTGTTGCAGCAGCGATTGGTAGTCGTCCTTGACCGAGTAGCTGTCGAAGTCGAAGTAGATGCTGCGCTTGGCGAGCGGGCTGTTCGGATCGTTCAGCGGATCGACATTGACTTGAGCGACGTCAGTCGGATTCGGTTGCGTCGAAACGGCACCACCCTTGTTAGCGTTTTCGTCGAGCTTGACGCCCGAGTGACATGCGGCCAGCGCACCGACCATCAATACGGCAAATGCGAAACGAAGTTTTGAAATCATTTTGTTACTCTCCTTGTGTTATTGCATCAACGTTACTGCATAAACGGGCCCCAGGATGGTTCGCGTACGCTGCCACCCTGAACGGACAGGACCTGCCGAGTGCGACCGTCGGTCGATACTGCGGCCAACACGCCACGGCCGTTCACCTGTGTGGCGTAAAGAATGTACTGACCGTTCGCCGCGAAGCTCGGCGATTCGTCATGTGTGGTGTCCGTCAGACCCGTGGCCGTGTTGCCTTGCAGGTCCTGGATGTAGAGCTTGAATGCGCCGCCGACACGCGAGATGTAAGCGAGCTGCTTGCCGTCCGGGCTGACGCGCGGGCTGGTGTTGTAGTTGCCCGTGAAGGTCACGCGTTGCGCGGCGCCGGCGTTCTCGCCCTGAGCCGACATCTTGTAGATCTGCGGCTGGCCGCCACGGTCGCTGGTGAAATAGATCGACTGGCCGTCAGGAGAGAAGCACGGCTCAGTGTCGATCGAGCTGCCTTGCGTCAGGCGCCGCAGGCCGCTGCCGTCCGCGTTGACGGCGAAAATCTGCGTGTTGCCGGTGCGCGAGAGCGCGACAGCCAGCGTGCGGCCATCCGGCGACCATGCCGGGGCGCTGTTGTTACCCTTCTGGTCCGATACGACCACGCGACGGCCCGTAGGCAGATCGTGGATGTAGACGATCGGCTTCTTCTTTTCAAACGAAACGTAAGCGACCTTGGTGCCGTCAGGCGACCATGCCGGCGAGATGATCGGCTCGGGGCTCGACAACGCAATGTGCGCGTCCTGGCCGTCCGAATCGGAAATCTGCAATTGATAACGGCCGCCCGTCTTGATGACGTACGACAGGCGCGTGGCGAACACGCCGCGGCCACCCATCAGCTTGGCGTAGATGTAGTCCGCGACCTTGTGCGCGCTCATGCGCAAGCCGCTTTCCGGGCTCACGAGCACGAGACCGCCCAGGCTTTCGCCCTTGACCGTGTCATACAGTTTGAAACGCACTTCGTACTGGCCGTTCGGCAGGCGGTTCACGCTGCCCGAGACGAATGCATTCGCGCCCTTGGCTTTCCAGCTGCCGAGGTCGACGGAGTCTGTTTCGGAGACCGGCGTGCTGCCCGCGTCGATATTCGTGAATTTGCCGCTGCGTTGCAGATCCTGGCGCACGATTGTGCTGACCTGCTGCGGCGAGTTCGCTTCATTGGCGAAATTCGCCGTTGCGATCGGAAACTGTGTGGACCCGACGCCCGTTACGAGGACGTTGAGTTGTGCGTTGGCGGCGCCACCGACGGCGATCAGGCACGACGCTACAAGTGTCCGCAGGCCTAGCTTGGTCATCAAACTCATACTGAATGGTTTCCCCAAAAACGGTTTTACTAACACTTCATGACAGCAGAGAGACCCGCGAATATCTAATTCGTTCCCGGGCGCGCCGCGCTGGGCGGGGCGCCGCGTCTGCTGTCAACTGATTGTTAAACTGGTGCAATCAAGGTGCTGGCCGCAGCGTAATCAGGAAGTTGGTCGGCGCCTTGCCGTTCACGTCCAGAGGCATCTGCTCGGTAAGCTGAACAGCCCGCACCGCCGCTTGATCCCAGGCAGCGTTGCCGCTGCTGCGCGAGATTGATGCGCTCAGCAACGTGCCGGTTGGCGAGCAACGTACCGAAACCACAGTTTCCAGGCCGCTTGTTTCGCCGCCCCAAGAGACGTGCGGGAGCACGGCGCGGCGCACCTTGTCCGCATAGCCCGGCGATGTCGCAGTGCCACCCGAGCCGCTACCCGTGCCGCTCTTGCCAAGTCCATCGGTCGAGCCAGTTCCGCCGGCTGAGCCCTGCATCTGCGCAAGACGGGCACGGCGTTCCGCATCCAGCTTCTTCGCCTGCGCCGCAGCATCGGCCTGAGCTTTGGCCTTCGCCGCTTTCTGCGCGTCGGCCTGCTCCTGCTGCTGTTGTTCTTTCAACTGCTGCTGCTGCTTTTGCTGGTCAGCCAATTGTTGCTGCTTCAGCTTCTCAGCCTGCTGCTGTTGCTGTTGTTGCAACTGTTTCTGCTTGAGCGCCGCTGCTTTTTGCGCGGCGAGTTGCGCTGCCTGATCGGCCGCCAGTTGCTGCTGGCGCTTCGCCTCGGCTTCCTGCTGGGCTTGCAGCTTCTGCTGACGCAGCTGCTCGGCGAGTTGTGCCTGACGCGCCGCTTCCTGTTGCTGGCGTTTCTTTTCCTGTAGCGCGATGTCGGCCTGTTCGTCCGGCAGCGGCGGAGCAGGGGCTACCGGCACGGGCGGCGGCGGAGGCTGGCGCGGGATGGCCGTATCGGGCACCTCGGTCCACAGTTCCGCTTCCGCACCTTCCGGCGTGCTGTTCTGCCATTGAATGCCGTGGTACAGGAAGAATCCGAGCAGCGCATGCATCACCAGCGCGAACGCAAAGGCTCGCCCGGTGCCGCGTTCACGCGGTGGCTGGAGCGGGTATTCGGAATTCTTACGGATCATTGCGATTTGACGAGCAGTCCAACGCGCTTGACGCCCTGAGCTTTCAGCTCGGACATCACATTCATGACGACTTCGTACTTCACGGTCTTGTCGGCGGCGATCACAACCGGCTGGTCAGGATGCGATTGCGCACGATCGGCGATGAAGCCGTTCAGGTCGGCCTTCGTCATGTTTTCCTGTTGCTGGGCCCCCGCGTCGTCCTTGTATTTGACGCTCATATTGCCGTCTGCACGGATATTGACGATTACAGGCGGAGTTTGCTGCTGCGGCGCAGCACCGCCGACTGTTGGCAGATTGACGATCGACGGGGCGACGAGCGGCGCGGTCACCATGAAGATCACGAGCAGCACGAGCATCACGTCGATGTACGGCACGACATTGATGTCGGCCATCGCGCGGCGTTGACGGGACCCGCGCATGCTGGAGGAAGAGCCTGCCATCGTGGACTCCTTACTGTGCCTGGCGCTGCAGAATGTTCGAGAATTCTTCGATGAAGGTCTCGAAGCGGATTGCCAGACGGTCGATATCGTGCGCGTAGCGGTTGTAGGCGACCACGGCCGGAATCGCGGCGAACAGGCCGATTGCGGTGGCGGTCAGCGCTTCGGCAATACCCGGCGCGACGTTCGCAAGCGTAGCCTGCTGCACGTTGGCGAGGCCGCGGAATGCATTCATGATCCCCCACACCGTGCCGAACAGACCGATATACGGGCTGACCGAGCCAACCGACGCAAGAAACGCCAGATTTGCCTCGAGCACGTCCATTTCACGCTGGAACGCGGCGCGCATGGCGCGGCGTGCGCCGTCGAGAATCGCGCCTGAATCGTTCAGGCGCTTTTCCTTGCCTTTCAGGAATTCGCGCATACCGGACTCGAAAATCCGTTCCAGGGCGCCGATCGTATGGCGGTTGTTCGCGGCGCTCTGATAGAGCGCCTGCAGGTCGCCGCCCGACCAGAAATCGCGTTCGAAGCGTTCAGTTTGCGCGCGGGCGCGGCGGATCGCAAACCACTTGCGGAAGATAAAGGTCCACGACAATAGCGACAGCAGAAGCAGCAGCGCCATGACGGCTTGCGCCAGCAGGCTGGCATTGAGTACGAGTGAAACGATCGACAGATCTTGTGTAGTGTTCATAAAGGTTCGTTTTAACGTCCCGGAAGGGGGCGTCCGGCTGCAAGGTCACTCGAAGCTTGCCGTGAGCAAAACGGAAGCATCGGCGATATTGCAAGCCGAACCATGCTTTGTGTTGCTTGATCGATATGAGTTCACTGGCCCCGTAACAACGGGGTTCAGTCGTTGTCCGTTGACATGCCACCATGGTTCACGCCTGGTCCGCGCCGCAAAGCAGCGAGAACCGGTGGAGGAATCGCGGCCGGCCGCAGCGCAATGCGGTCGACGCAGCCGACCCGGATGGACCCGGAAGCAAGCAGCGTGCCGTCACGCCACGCTTCCTGCGCAAAATCGACGGATGCGCGGCCAAGACGCTCGATTCGGCTTACCACGTTGACGACGTCGTCGAGCCGGGCCGGTGCCCGATAGTCGACTGCGGTGCTGCGCACAATGAAGATTGCGCCCGCTTCGTCGGCGAGCCGGTTCTGGTCGACGCCGCACGCGCGCAGCCATTCGGTGCGCGCCCGCTCAAAAAATTTCAGGTAATTCGCGTAAAACACGATGCCGCCGGCGTCGGTATCTTCGTAATACACGCGGATTGGCCACGTGAAGCCGATTTCCGTGCCGGGCTGGCTGGTCGACATATTCATGCCGCGCATTTTACCGGAACGCATACCCTGAGGTCTGTTTCAAGATGTGCGCCCCGCCTGGCGGGCCTCAGCCGGAATTTCAGCCGCGATGAACGGACAAAGCGGAGAACGACTGGGCCACCGGCATCAGTTCGATCGTGTTGATGTTAACGTGGGCCGGACGCGTGGCGATCCAGTAGATCGAGTCGGCGATATCTTCGGGTGTCAGCGGTTGTACGTTCTCGTACATCTTGGCCGCTTTTTCGTCGTTTCCGCGGAAACGCACGTTCGAGAACTCGGTGCCTCCGCACAGACCCGGCTCGACATTGGTTACGCGCAATGCCGTACCGGTCAGATCGGCGCGCAGATTCAGACTGAACTGGTGCACGAACGCCTTGGTGGCGCCATAGACGTTGCCACCCGCATACGGCCAGCTGCCGGCCGCCGAACCCAGATTGAAAATGTGGCCGCGGTTGCGCTCCACCATGCCGGGCAGGAGGGCGTGTGTGATCTGCACGAGGCCCGTGCAGTTGGTCTCGATCATGGTGTTCCATTCGTCGAGGTTCGCCTTTTGCGCCGGCTCGATGCCGAGCGCGAGCCCGGCATTGTTGACGAGTACGTCGAGCGCGGCGAAATCGGCGGGCAGCGAGGCTGGCACAGCCTCGACCGCGGCGCGGTCGCGCACATCGAGCTCATACGGCAGAAGGGCGTCGCCGAGTTCGTCGGCGAGCGCCTGCAGGCGGTCCTTACGGCGCGCGGTGGCGACGACACGATGGCCGCCCTTGACGAAAGCGCGAGCGATAGCGGCGCCGAATCCTGCGGACGCCCCGGTGACGAACACGATCATTGCAGTTCCCTGGTTGGTAGGAGAGAAAGGCCCCAAGCCTACTTCCAATGCGGCGCTGCGGCAAGGATGAACCAGCCGTACAAGTGGCTGCGGCAGGGACGCGGAACGGGTTCCGGGTGCGTTTTCGTCAGATGTTTGCGCGCCGCTCGCGACGACGCCATAAGTGGCTTCCTGGGCGCCCGGCGGCCTTACAGGAAGCCGGTTGCCTATTCGATCCTCTTCCAATAAACTAACGCGCTCATCCCTGCGTGACTGGCGATAGAACCGGTTCAAGCAATCGGGTTCAAGGTGGAACAACCCACCGTGAAGCGCAGGGTGCCGTTTTGCCGTTCGCCTGGGCAGCCGTGATCCGCGCGCATTGATCTGCGCTGACGGTGGCTGTCCTGCCTCGCGTGTGCGGCGACTCTCTATCCGCCACGTCAGGGCTGGCCCAGCCGCCAGCAGCGCTGCGTACCCTCTACGCAAGATTCGGCGCACGATCCGGTCAACCTGAACACACTCAACGGAATCCGTATGTTTGATAGAGCCCAAAGCACCATCGCCAACGTCGATCCTGAACTCTGGAAAGTCATCGAGCAGGAAAACCGCCGTCAGGAAGAGCACATCGAACTGATCGCGTCGGAAAACTACACGAGCCCGGCCGTGATGGCTGCGCAAGGCTCGCAACTCACGAACAAGTACGCCGAAGGGTATCCGGGCAAGCGTTACTACGGCGGCTGCGAATATGTCGACGTCGCCGAGCAGCTGGCGATCGACCGTGTCAAACAACTGTTCGGCGCCGAAGCTGCCAACGTGCAGCCGAATTCCGGCTCGCAGGCGAACCAGGGTGTGTTCTTCGCCATGCTCAAGCCGGGCGACACGATCATGGGCATGAGCCTCGCGCACGGTGGCCACCTTACGCACGGTTCGCCGGTCAACATGTCGGGCAAGTGGTTCAACGTGGTGAGCTACGGCCTGAACGAAGCCGAAGACATCGACTACGACGCGGCTGAAAAGCTTGCCGAGGAACACAAGCCGAAGCTGATCGTGGCCGGTGCGTCGGCGTTTTCGCTGCGCATCGACTTCGAACGGATGTCGAAGATCGCCAAGTCGGTCGGCGCGTATTTCATGGTCGACATGGCGCACTATGCCGGTCTGGTCGCCGCCGGCGTCTACCCGAATCCGGTGCCGCACGCCGACTTCGTCACCACGACCACGCACAAGAGCCTGCGCGGCCCGCGCGGCGGCGTGATCCTGATGAAAGCCGAGTTCGAAAAGCAGATCAATTCGGCAATTTTCCCGGGCATTCAGGGTGGTCCGCTGATGCACGTGATCGCCGGCAAGGCCGTCGCGTTCAAGGAGGCGCTGTCGCCGGAATTCAAGGCGTACCAGCAGCAAGTCGTCGAGAATGCACGTGTACTGGCTGAAACGCTGGTCAAGCGTGGTCTGCGCATCGTCTCGGGCCGCACCGAAAGCCACGTGATGCTGGTCGACCTGCGCGCGAAGAAGATCACCGGCAAGGCAGCGGAAGCTGCGCTCGGCGCGGCGCACATCACGGTCAACAAGAACGCGATTCCGAACGACCCGGAAAAGCCGTTCGTCACGAGCGGTGTGCGTCTCGGCTCGCCGGCCATGACCACGCGTGGCTTCGGCGTCAAGGAAGCGGAGCAGGTGGGTAACCTGATCGCCGACGTGCTGGACAACCCGGAAGACGCAGCCACGATCGAACGTGTGCGTGCACAAGTTGCCGAGTTGACCCAGCGCTTCCCGGTTTACCGCTAAGCCACCATGCACTGCCCCTTCTGCCGTCACGCCGATACGCAAGTTGTGGATTCCCGCGTATCCGAAGACGGTGCGACGATTCGCCGGCGCCGCCGCTGCCCGGCCTGCGACAAACGTTTCACGACGTATGAGCGGGTCGAGCTGGCGTTGCCGTCGGTCGTCAAGAAGGACGGCAGCCGCACGGAATTCGATCGCCGCAAGATCGTCGCAAGCATGCAACTGGCGCTGCGTAAGCGCCCGGTGGCAGCGGACGCGATCGACGCGGCGGTTGCCCGCATCGAGTATCAATTGCTCGGCAGCGGCGAGCGTGAGGTGCGCAGCGAGCGCCTCGGTGAACTCGTGATGAACGAGTTGCGCGCGCTCGATACGATTGCCTATGTTCGTTTCGCTTCTGTCTACCGGCGCTTTGAAGACGTCTCCGAATTCGAGGACGTGATCGAAGAATTTCGCCGCGCCTCTTCTCCTCCCAAGCCGACCCGCAAGCGCTGATTGCTGTCGCGCCACAAGTTGCATTCCAGCTTCCGTTTTCCGCCGCGTTGATTCGCGCATCTGCATTTCCGTCCCCGTAATGGTTCGTCACGCGTGCATTTTTGCGCGGGACAGCGTCTGAGTGCCACCTGGCCGTTCGGCCGATTGTTGACCCGCTTGCGAATCGCTAGATTGGCTGCATTCTTTGAAACGATCAGGGATGCAGATGAAATGGGATGCAGTCTGTTTGCGGCCGCGCCGCGGTTTTACGCTTGTTGAAACGCTGGCTGTCGTCACGCTGCTGGCGGTCATCGCGACGATGGCTACGCCGTCGTTCGTTGCGTGGCATCTGCGGGATCAGGTCGACGCGCGTGCGAAAGCGCTTGCCTCGACGCTCGCCTATGCGCGCAGCGAAGCATTGCGCCGAGGTACCCGCGTCACCGTGTGCCGGATCGACGCGGCGCGACATTGTCTTGCCGCAGGGCAAGCTTGCGGTAACGGCGTTACCGACTGGTCGTGCGGCTGGGCTGTATTGGCCGACCGTGATGGCACGCTCTCGCTTCTGCGCGCGCATCCTTTGCTCGCAGCGGTCAGTATCACGGGGACGCAGACAAGTCTCACGTTCACGCCACCGGCGGGGCAGTTAATCGGTACCTTTCGCAGCTTTGATATCGCGCCGCGCGTGCCGTCGAAAGCGACTCAGGGCGACAAGTGGCGGCGTTGCATCCGCATCGCGGCGGGTGGGCGCGCGCGGATTGTCGAAGGCGCATGTGGAGCGGCATCGTGAGCCGATATCCGTCGAATCCACGAGCGCGCAGTTGTCCAGCAAGGTGCCTGACAAGGCGTAGCGGTAGTTCGCTGATTGAAGTGATGCTGGCCGTTGCCCTGATGGCGGTGACGGCGCTCGGGCTGATCGCCGGTCAATTGTGGACTGCGCGCGAAGCCTGTGCGATGGCAATGCGCGAGCACGCGGCGTGGATAGCCGATTCCGTCGCTGAAGCGATGCGTGAGCCCTCAACAGGCGACTCTGCGATCAGGCAATGGAGCGTGCGTGCTACGGCCCTGTTGCCGCACGGCGAAGCGTCGGTAGTGGAAAGCAGCGGTGTGTCTGGCGCACTTGTCACGTGGACGGCGCTGCGTGACATGCCGCGCGCCGACGATGTCATCGACAAGCCCGAGTCGTGCGGTGCTGCGGATAGCCCTACGGGCTCCGCATGCGTTGCCCTGGCGTTCGCAAAATGATGCACCGTACGGTTATCTCGCGTGGCCATACGCTGGTTGAGTTCGTGATCGCAATTGCGCTGGGACTTGTGGTGACTGCCGGCGCGATTTCGCTCTATACCACTCAGCGTAACGTGTTCGAGCACTCGGCCGATGCGATTCATATCCGCGAAGCGGGCCTGACCGCGCTTACGCTGATGGGCCAGCAACTTCAAATGGCTGGTTTCGTACCAGCGGACGTTGTGAGGTTCAGTAGTCCGCCGGCGTTATTCGGTTGTTCTGGCGGCCGCCCGACCGGTGCCGACGACGGCGTTGCCTGCGAGGCGTTGCCGAGTCATTCAGACGGCATCGCGATTCGTTATGTCGGGGACAATATTTCGACGTGGCCGTCAACAACGGGCCAATCGACTGATTGCCTCGGCCAGGCGGTGACGGACAACAACGCAGCCCTCGGCGGGCAGGGTGTACTGGTGGTCAACCGCTACTTCGCCAGGGTCAGCGGGTCGACGGGTGAGCCGGAACTTTATTGCGAAGGTAACGGCAAGGCGGGGTCCGCGCAACCGCTGGTCGAAGGCGTCGAGCGTGTGCGACTCAAGTACTGGTTGGCGGGCGCCCAGACCGCAATAGATGCTGCGGCAGTGACGGCCGATCAATGGACAAGGATTGTCGCCGTCGATCTTTGCGTGCTCGTCCGTGGGGCTCCTGGAGGGCGGCGCGTACGCTATGTCGATTGCGACGGTGTGAGCGCGCTTGGTGCCGATATGCGGGCGCGTCAGGCTTTCTGGCGGCGGGTAGCGATACGCAATCACGCGGAGGATTCCCTGTGACAGGAGGACCTTGCAATGTAACGCAGCGCGCGGCGTCGGCTCAGCGAAATCCAGATGTTCGTTCCGCGACAGTAAGCGGAGGCGGAGAGCGTATCTCACAACTGGCGTGCCCATGCTCGTCAAATACGCAGTGCCGTCTCGTGCGACTGACTCACCGAATATGCCGCAGATGCTTCGTATGCGGGAAACGCTCGTCGCGCCGCGAGCAACCGGGACATTGGGCACGTCTTATCCGCGCTAGTCGCGGCTTACGCGCTCGCAATGGCGGCACCGTCCTGCCGATCGTCCTGCTGATTTCCGCGATGATGTTGACCACCTCCGCGGCCTGGTTCGAAACATCGCTTGCGGCGGCGCGCGGTGCCGGCAACGTGCGCGACTATTTGCAGGCATTTCATGCCGCGGATTCCGCGTTGACCTTATGCGCCCGGAGCGCAGTCGCGGCAGCACCTTCCGAGCCGCCGCCAGTGGCGTCGCTCTCGCCCGGCGAGCCGACGCAATGGAAGCACGAAGCAGCGTTCGATGCCGGCGCCATCGCGCCCGTTGCGCGATGGCCCGGATCGCTGCAAGCGCCGCAATGTTTGATCGAAGCGTGGCGTCTGGATACTCGCCCTGATGCCCGAGCCTATTTACTGACCTCGCGTGGCTTCGGCCGGACCAAAGAGTCGCAGGTGTGGTTGCAGATGGAACTCGTGATCACCGGTGAGCTGATCGAACGCCATTGGCGTCGCGTTGCCGCACGCCCGTTTTGACGAGGAGACACATGACAAGGCCGAACACATCCGCATTTACGCTACTGGAACTGATGATCGCGCTGGCAATAGCGGCGACGCTGGTCGTGTTTGCCGTGCCGTCGTATCGGAGCCATGTCGCGCGGACCCACAGGGTCGACGCGGCATCCGCCCTTTATCGGGCTGCGCAATTCGTCGAGGGAGCGGCAAGCGACGGCACCGCGACATTGCCGGCGGGTCTGGATCAGGCGCCGCAATTCGGCACGCCGATCTACCGGTTGCACGTGTTGCCGGTGGACGACGCAAATGGTGGTTATTCGGTGGAGGCAGTGCCGATCGAAATCGGCCCGATGCACGACGATGCTTGCGGTACCTTCACCCTGGATGCAACCGGGTTGCGCGGCAATAGAAGCGCTGCGAACGGTGCGGCGCCGGCAAGCGGCGAATGCTGGAATACGAGCTAGCGTTACTGGAGAACGCGGTGTCGGCGAGTTGACGCGTATTGACGCTTCAGTAACCGCTATCGACAACCTTTTCCTTGTCGTTGGTCGAGGCGGTGGATTCATTCTTCATCTGCCGCCAGATTCGATATGCCTCCCAACCGGCAAGCGCAAGGCCGCCCCATTTGAACGCAGGTTTTGCACCCGCTGCAATGGTTGCGCGCAGCGGTTTGGCCAACACCAGCGAAGCGATCGAACTGATGAGCGGATACTGTTTGAGGAGCGCGCCGATATTCCCGGCGTTGAGGAAACGTGCCTTCGACCCGGACCCCACGCGCATGCCGCCGAAGCCTGGCAGAATGAATTTGAGCCAGCTGAAGTGCGTGACTGCCTGCCGCAATTCGATGGTGGCCTGAGCAAGCTCCATGCGTTCGACATCCGCGCGCACCAGCAGCAATTCCTTGCGCAGCGCTCGAAGGTGCGGTGCACTCAGGTCCTTAGCCTGGTAGCGCTTGTTGCGGAAGGCGGTATCGGAATGGGTTTGGCTCATGGCGTGTCGGCGGCAGTGGAAGTGGGACGGTACAACAGTGCTGCAAATCGCTCGAGGTGTTTGCTAGCGCCCGGTATGCCGGGTATTCGTGAAGGAAGCGCATGCCCCTGTTATGCCTGCTGTATCACGGCTTGCGGAACAGCTCGCGGTCTTTTTCGAACTCGGCAAGAGTGGCTTCGAACACTATTGGGGCATTGCGCAAACCGCTGCGCGCTTTCAGTGCACAGGCTATTCCTGCAATTGCATAAACTGTCGTGATGCCGGCAAGTGCCTGCCATCGGTAGGTGTCCCAGAACGCGATGGCGATCAGCGCCGTTAACGCGATCAAGGCCATTGTGGCGAGCATCATGGCCGCGAGGCCGAGGAACAGCACGCCGATCAGACGGTCTTTTTCTTCGGCGAGTTCGATACCGACCAGTTCAAGCCGTGTTTGCAAGATGGCAAACACGGATCCGATGATGCGGCGCAACGGACTATGTTCGCCGTGCTGCGATTGTGTTTCTATCGTCATAGCTTTGGGCGTTGCGCGTGAAAACCTAACCGGCGCGTGAAAACGAGCGCGCCAAGAGAAGCAGACCGGCCATACGCGCGCCGGTCACCTCGATTCGCTGATGCGCCGGGCGCGATTTGCCCGGCAGCGTCACCCTTGTTACTTGCGGTTGATCAACAGACCCAGCAGCACGCCAGCGCCAGCGGCAATGCCGATGGATGCCCACGGATGCTCATGCACGTAGTCGTCGGTGGCACGCGCGGCCTTCTTGCCTTTCTCGACCACTACGACCTGGACGTCAGCCGCCTTTTCTTTGGCCTGCTTCAGGCGCGTAAGCGCCGTTTCACGCAGTTCAGAAGCGCGCTCGCCAGTGGCGCTCGCGGCCTGTTTCAGCAAATCTTCAGCGTCCGCGAGGACGGTTTTGATATCCGACATCAATCTCTCCTTGTTGACTTCCGACATTGACAGCTCCCCTTCGTATCACGCCACGCGTGAATCGTAACCAAAGAAACGGCCGCTGGCGAGCGCAGTGCTCGATTCATGAAAATGAACGCATGAACCGTTCCTGGTTGGAGCAAAGCCTTAAAACCCCACCTTTGCTGCACCCGGCAGCAAAGTTTGCCTAAGATGGAGTTGATCTGTCCCGCAAAGTTTCCACTAAATCAGTGAAAATTACAAAAACGCATAAAGTAGTGACTCGATGTTCGTTCGCTATGTACCGTCACTCCCGTATGCTGTACTTTTGTTAGGCGCGCTGTAGCAGAGCGTCGTGCGCAAATGCTCGCGCAGAATGTCCGAATACAATCAAGGAGCTGCATCATGAGTCTACGTCTTGGCGATATCGCACCAGATTTCGAGCAGGAGTCGAGTGTCGGCCGCATCAAGTTCCATGAATGGCTGGGCGATAGTTGGGGCGTGCTGTTCTCGCACCCCGCCGATTTCACGCCGGTCTGCACGACCGAGCTGGGTTTGACGGCGAATCTGGCCGGCGAATTCGAGAAGCGCAATGTGAAGACGATTGCACTGTCGGTCGACAGCGCAGAGTCGCACAAGGAATGGATCAAGGATATTAACGAGACGCAAGCCGCCAATGTCGGTTTCCCGATTCTCGCGGACGGCGACCGCAAGGTCTCCGAGCTGTACGACATGATCCACCCGAATGCCAGCGAAACGTTCACGGTTCGCTCGCTCTTCGTGATCGATCCGAAGAAGAAGGTGCGTCTGACTATTACGTATCCGGCCAGCACCGGGCGCAATTTCGACGAAGTACTGCGAGTGATCGACTCGCTGCAACTCACCGATTACCATTCGGTCGCCACGCCTGGCAACTGGAAGCAAGGCGATGACGTGGTGATCGTGCCGTCGTTGAAAGATGAAGAAGTCATCAAGCAGAAATTCCCGAAGGGATACAAGGCGCTGCGCCCATACCTGCGTCTGACGCCGCAGCCGAACAAGTAAGCGGTTAATGCAGCGGGAAGCGCGTCGCTAGCCTCACCGCGGCGGCGCAACGAAAAAGGCCGGTTCAAAAGAACCGGCCTTTCTCTTTTTTACTTTGCTATTCAGCGGCCAGGACTAAACACCGCTATCAAGGCACTCGGTGCATCAGAAAAACGCCTGAATCCCCGTTTGCGCACGCCCGAGAATCAGCGCGTGAATGTCGTGCGTGCCTTCGTACGTGTTCACGACTTCCAGATTGACCAGGTGACGCGCAATGCCGAACTCGTCCGAGATACCGTTGCCGCCGAGCATGTCGCGCGCGAGCCGTGCAATGTCCAGCGCCTTGCCGCACGAATTGCGCTTCATGATCGACGTAATTTCGACGGCGGCCGTGCCTTCGTCTTTCATGCGGCCGAGACGCAGCACGCCTTGCAGGCCGAGCGTAATTTCGGTTTGCATGTCGGCCAGCTTTTTCTGGATCAACTGGTTCGCGGCGAGCGGCCGGCCGAACTGTTTGCGATCCAGCACGTACTGACGTGCCGTGTGCCAGCACGCTTCAGCCGCGCCGAGCGCGCCCCAGGCAATCCCGTAGCGCGCCGAATTCAGGCAGGTGAACGGGCCACGCAAGCCGCTGACTTCGGGGAAACGGTTTTCTTCCGGCACGAAGACTTCATCGAGCACGATCTCGCCGGTGATCGAGGCGCGCAGGCCCACCTTGCTATGAATGGTCGGCGCCGACAGCCCCTTCCAGCCCTTCTCGAGAATGAAGCCGCGGATCGAATCCTTGCCGTCCTCTTCGAGCTTGGCCCAGACGACGAACACGTCGGCGATCGGCGAATTGGTGATCCACATCTTCGCGCCCGACAGCAAATAGCCGCCGTCCACCTTCTTTGCCCGCGTGATCATGCTGCCCGGATCGGAGCCGTGGTTCGGTTCGGTCAGGCCGAAGCAGCCGATCCACTCGCCAGTGACCAGCTTCGGCAGGTACTTCTGCTTCTGCGCTTCCGAGCCGAATTCGTAGATCGGCACCATGACGAGCGACGACTGCACCGACATCATCGACCGGTAGCCGGAATCGACGCGCTCCACTTCACGCGCGATCAGGCCATACGCCACGTAGTTCAGGCCGGGGCCGCCGTATTGTTCGGGAATCGTCGGGCCGAGCAGGCCGAGCTCGCCCATTTCGCGGAAGATCTCGATGTCGGTCTTCTCGTGACGGAACGCTTCGAGCACGCGCGGTTGCAGCTTGTCCTGCGAGTAAGCGGCGGCGGCGTCGCGCACCATGCGTTCGTCTTCGGTGAGCTGCTGATCCAGCAGCAACGGGTCTTCCCAGTGAAACTGCGCGGCCTCTGCCATGACGTATCTCCTGATTCCTTGCTTGGCTAAAACTTGCTTGAGCTTGACTTAAGTTCCGCTATGCGAAACAATGTTTTGCAAACCACGCCCGAGTGTATCATCCCATGACGCCCATATCTACTCTCTCCGACCCGCTCGACGAGCGCAAATTTGTCGTCGCCCTTGCGCGCGGGCTGGATTTGCTGCGTGCGTTCAAGCCGGGTGAAACGATGCTCGGCAATCGCGACTTCGTCGAACGCACGGGTTTGCCGAAGGCGACCGTCAACCGTCTGGCCTACACGCTGACCGTGCTCGGCTATCTGCGGCTTGACGAAACGCTGGGTAAATATGCGCTGGATGCCGGCGTGCTGTCGCTCGGCTTTGCGCTGCTCTCGGGCACGGACACGCTTGAACTCGCGCGTCCGCATATGCGCACCTTCGCACGCGAAGTGGGTGCGGCGGTGTCGCTTGGATGCCGCGACGGCCTCGACATGATTTATCTGGAAACGATCCGCAGCGAGACCGCGCTGACGCTCGGACTCGCCTCCGGTTCGAAACTGTCGATGCTGACCAGTTCGATGGGGCGCGCGTATCTGGCGGTGCAGCCGTTGGACGCGCGCGCCGCATTGCTGGTCGAGCTTAAAAAGTTAGCGGGCAAAGAGGGCGCAGCGTTGCTGGCCGATGCCGAAAAGGAAATCGAAGCCTTCGCGCAGGAGCGCTGCTGCTATTCGTTCCGCGCATGGCATGACGACGTGAATGCGGTCGCGGTGCCGTTTCGCGAGCCGCGCGAAGGCCGCTGGCTGGTGCTGAGTTGCAGCGGGCCGGCGTCGTCGATGGGGGAGGAGGTGTTCCGGGAAACCGTGGCGCCGCGCCTGAAGGCGTTAGCACGCCGCCTGGGGGATACCGGTTGAGGCAAGCAGCAACTGCCGCCGCAATCAAACCGCCCGATCGTGATAATGCGCGGTGAACAACGGCCCTTGCACGAAACGCACATCGTACTGCTGCAGCGCGAGGAACTGCGGCTCATCCATGACCCGATTGAAGATCAGCGGAATCCGCAAGCGGCTCGCATAGCCGACTAGCGGCTTCACCATCGCATCGCGCAACGCGATCGCCGCATCCATCTTGATGAAGTCGAGCCGCGCCGTTTCCGAGACCGACAGAATCTGCCCTGCGTTCGACAGATTGCCCGCCACCTTGAAGCCGTAGCGCTGATAGCTCTTGGTCAGATAGCCAAGGAATGTCTTATGCGCGACCGCTGCTGCCGGCAACTCGATAACCACCCGCGACGGGTTCAGTCCGAACGACACCAGCACGGTGGAAAAATGCCGTCCATGGTCGTACTTGACGCTCTTGAGCAGCCGCTCGTGTACGCGTAGAAACAGTAGCCCGTGCCGTTGTGCGCCAAAAAAATTGATTGCGTGCAGCGCGCGTGACATGCGGTCGAGTGCGACCAGTTCCTGATCGTCGGCGACACGGTCGAAAGGATCGAAGACATCGAAGGGCGCGCCGTCGAGACGCTGCGTGACCGCCTGAAACCCGAGTTCATCGCCGAAACGATCCACGCCTTCCGCGCCCGACGACAACGACTGCGCCAACGCATGCACGCTGATGTCGAAGATCGGCTCATAGGCGCTGGCGAGTTCGACGCCGTCGAATTGCGCCAGCGCGACCTCGCTATGCACGCCTGTTCCCATCACCAGATGTTCGCCGAGAAATGGGTGATCGGCGGCGCGTTTAATCAGGTTGGGGATGGTCGGCGGAATCATTTAGGCGAATGGATGGCGATAGGTGCGCACTGAGCGCCCGGCAACGCGACTCGGTTGCCGCATCTACTGATGGTAGCAGTCCCCACTACAAGCACTTGAACAAAATGCTCATAACGTTATCGGACGAACGCTTGTCGTCGCGGACCGCCGCGGGTTTTACGGCCAGTTTCCAGGGTATACGTTAATTTCACTATACGTAATTAGTTTTACCATACGTAAATTGTGGCGAGTCCTCGACGGCGGTCGAGTTTCCTTTGCGGGAAAGAGCGCGGTTTCTGATCGCCGCGGGTGCCCGTGCCTCGGCCGGACAATCCCGCGAGTCATCAGGACGAGAGGGCGACTAATGAGCGCCAAACCGGCTGTGGCCGCCGTCAATGGAATTGAAGCCGAGCGCGTGCCTGGCGAAACGCTGGCCGGAACAACGGAGCAACGGAACAACGCAGCGCGCCGCCGGACCACAGACCGCCTGAGGCAGACAGCTCGCGCCGAAAGATCGAGCATCAACGGAGAACCTTGCATGGATACCCCAACCCGCACACCGAATACCGCCAGCTCGCGGCTTGAAATCGAGCCGGGCTATCAGTCGGGCTTCGCGAACGAATTCGCTACGGAGGCGTTGCCGGGCGCGTTGCCCGAAGGCCGCAACTCGCCGCAACGCGCGGCTTATGGTTTGTACGCCGAGCAACTGTCGGGCACCGCGTTCACTGCGCCGCGCGGCCACAACCGCCGTTCGTGGCTATACCGGATTCGTCCTGCGGCAGTCCATAAGCCGTTTACGCAATTGCCCTCGGACCGGCTCGTCGCCAACTTCGCCGAGGTACCGCCGACACCGCCGAACCAGTTACGCTGGGATGCCTTGCCGATGCCCACCGAGCCGACCGATTTCGTCGACGGCTGGGTGACGATGGCGGGCAATGGCTCAGCTGAAGCGATGAACGGCTGCGCAATCCACCTGTACGCAGCGAATCGCTCGATGAAGGATCGCTTCTTTTACGGTGCTGACGGAGAATTGCTGATCGTGCCGCAAGAAGGCCGCCTGCATATCGCCACCGAACTGGGCCGACTCGATGTCGAACCGTTCGAGATCGCGGTGATCCCGCGCGGCGTGCGCTTTGCAGTGAGCCTGCCGGATGGCAACGCGCGCGGCTATATCTGCGAGAACTTCGGCGCGCTGCTGCGTCTGCCGGATCTTGGCCCGATCGGCTCGAACGGCCTCGCCAATCCACGCGATTTCCTCACGCCGCATGCCGCTTACGAAGACCGTGAGGGCGACTTTGAACTCGTCGCCAAGATGAACGGCAATCTGTGGCGCGCGGACATCGATCATTCGCCGCTCGACGTGGTCGCGTGGCATGGCAACTACGCGCCGTACAAATACGATCTGCGCCGCTTCAACACGATTGGCTCGATCAGCTTCGACCATCCTGACCCGTCGATCTTTCTGGTGTTGCAATCGCAAAGCGATACGCCGGGTGTCGATACGATCGACTTCGTGATCTTCCCGCCACGCTGGCTCGCGGCCGAAGATACGTTCCGTCCGCCATGGTTCCATCGCAACGTCGCGAGCGAATTCATGGGCCTCGTGCACGGCGTGTACGACGCCAAGGCCGAGGGCTTCGTGCCGGGCGGCGCGAGTCTGCACAACTGCATGTCGGGTCATGGGCCGGACGCGGATACCTTCGAGAAAGCGTCGCATAGCGATACGTCCACGCCGAAGAAAGTCGGCGACACGATGGCCTTCATGTTCGAAACGCGCACGCTGATCAAGCCGACCCGTTTCGCGCTCGAAACCGCGCAACTGCAGGCGAATTACTACGAGTGCTGGCAAGGTCTCAAGAAACACTTCAACCCGGAGCAACGATGAGCGCATTGAGCGATCTTCAGGCGACGCTCGATCCGTCGCGCAAGAGCTGGGTCGAGTCGGCCAACGACTCGACCAACGATTTTTCGATCCAGAACCTGCCGTTCGGTATTTTCAGCGACAAGACTAACGACGCACGCCGCGTGGGCGTGGCGATCGGCGATGAGATCGTCGATCTAAGTGTTCTCAAGTCTGCTGGCTTGCTCACGCTCCCGATTGCCTCGGCCGATCAATTCATTGCGTTAAAGGACCGGGCGTTCGAGCAGGACACACTCAACGATTTCATCTCGCTTGGCCGCGATGCATGGCGCAGTGTGCGCATCCAGTTGAGCAATCTGCTGGCGCGGGACACCGCGATCTTGCGCGACGACGCAGCCTTACGTGCGAGAGCACTGGTGCGTCAGTCCGACGCGCAACTGCATTTGCCCGTGCAGATTCCGGGCTACACCGATTTCTATTCGTCGAAGGAGCACGCGACGAATGTCGGCTCGATGTTCCGCGACCCGAAGAATGCGCTGTTGCCGAACTGGTCCGAAATGCCGATCGGCTACAACGGGCGCGCGTCGTCGGTGGTGGTGAGCGGTACACCGGTGCGGCGTCCTAACGGCCAGTTGAAACTGCCGGATCAGGAGCGTCCGGTGTTTGGCGCCTGCCGCAAGCTGGATATCGAACTGGAAACGGGATTCGTGATCGGCGCCGGCAATGTGCTGGGCGAACCGATTGCCTGTGCGGATGCCGAGGCGCACATCTTCGGCATGGTGTTGCTGAACGACTGGAGCGCGCGCGATATTCAGCAATGGGAATACGTGCCGCTCGGCCCGTTCAATTCCAAGGGGTTCGCGACCACGATCTCACCGTGGATCGTAACGCTCGACGCGCTTGAACCGTTCCGCGTCGAGCAGCCGACACGGGAACCGCAGCCGTTGCCCTACTTACGCCACGACGGCAAGCACACGTTCGACATCTCGCTGGAAGTGACCCTGCGGCCGAAAACGGCAAAGCAGGCAACCACGATCTCGCGGACCAACTTTAAGTACATGTACTGGACGATGGCGCAACAGCTGGCGCATCACACGGTATCGGGCTGCAACACGCGGGTTGGCGATCTGATGGGTTCGGGCACGATCAGCGGCCCGACCGCCGACTCATGCGGCAGCCTGCTCGAGTCCACATGGAACGGCAAGAACCCGTTGGAATTGAAGGAAGGCGGCACACGAGGATTTATCGAAGACGGCGATGAACTGACGCTGGCTGGCTGGTGCCAGGGCGACGGGTACCGCGTCGGCTTCGGCACGTGTGTGGGGGAGATTTTGCCGGCACGGAAATAACGAGAGGCAAAAGTAACGGCGCCAACGAAGCTCGCCGGCTTGCAAAAAAACGGGGATGCCACGGTGGCGTCCCCGCTTTCATAATTGCAGAGCAGAGCAGAGCAGAGCAGAGCAGAGCAGAGCAGAGCAGAGCAGAGCAGAGCAGAGCAGAGCAGAGCAGAGCAGAGCAGAGCAGAGCAGAGCAGAGCAGAGCAGAGCAGAGCAGAGCAGAGCAAGGCATAGTACGCAACGCAACGCAACGCGTCGCGTGACGTCACGACACGACACGACATCAACCCGGAGGCATGGCTAGAACATCTCGCCGCGGCAAAGCCGATGGTCCCACTGTACTCAAACGAAACCTTTGGTTTCCTATGCAAACCCAACCGCGACGCACGAAGTGCGGAGTGGGAGCTAATGAGCGCATTGTCACTGACGCTGAATGTGCGAGAGCACGGATTCCAGATGCACCACTACCGCGACTGTGCGGGGGACCCGCTTAAGAATTAACGGTGTGAGCCGCTTTCTTTGCTTATCTTTCTTTGCGGCGGCAAAGAAAGTAAGTGCCGCCCCGCACAGGGGCAAACGCTAATAAACCACTAAGTGATCAAGAAAAGGCCAACGCCGAAAGATCACCACCCAAACCCCCCACCACCCAAACCCCCCACCACCCAAACCCCAGCGCCGCAGGCAAAAACAACCCTTAAGACCCAACAACCCCCACCACCCCCCGCCGCCTTTCCCACCAAACAGCAACCAGAAACGCGAGTGCCGCCAATAGCAACACCCCCACCATCGCATCGTTGCCGACACCCTTCATCAACGCGCCGGCCACCAGCGGACCGCCGAAGCTGGCCGCGCTCCACGATGCCCCCACTAACGAACTCGCCGACACCAGCGCGGCACCGCGAAACCGCTCGCCGCAGGCGACCAGCGATAGCGTATAGATCGCCCCGGCCGTAGCGCCGAGCACAAAGAGCAAAGGCCAGCACAGCCAGGGCGACGCAACCGCCCAGGGCAGCAACGGCAACAACACCACGACGATCACACCGCAGCCGATATGCACGCGTTCGCGCCCGAGCCGGTCGGCGAGCCACCCAATTGGAAACTGCATGGTCGTGTCGCCGAGCAGCAAAGCCGATGCGAACAACACGGCCACCTCGCTCGTAATACCGTGGGTCATCGCAAAGAGCGGCAGCAGCGATAGCGCGATCGTATCGAACAACGCGAAAAACCCCGTGCCGATCACGAGCGCGGGCATCTGCGGCAGCACGTGGCGCCAACTGCCGTGCGCCGTGTGTTCGTCTTCCGACGCCTGTGGCGTTTTGCGAATGCTGGCGAGCGCGGGCAAAGCCAGCAGGAAGATCGCGCCGCAAATCAGGAAGCGCCAGTGAGTCAGTTCATTGATCTGGCTGACGAGTATTGGACCCGACATCTGGAACAGCGTGAAGTTGGTCGCGTAGATCGCGATGACCCGGCCGCGAGTGGCGTCGTCGGCGAGCTGGTTGACCCATGCTTCGCCGATTGTGAAGAGCAGCATCAGCGCGGCGCCGCAGAGTACCCGTAACACAGCCCAAAGCCACAGGTTCGAGGTGAGCTGCATCGACGCGGTGGCGAGCGCAACCACCAGCACCGCACCGACGATCACCTGGCGGCCGCCAAAGCGCGCCGCGATCCAGCCGGCCAGCGGCACGACGATCAGGCCACCGCCTGCTTGCGCGGCGGTCAGCAGGCCGACCACGTCGGTGCCGTAGCCGGCTTGTGTCAGTGCAAGGGCAGTAAGGGGAAGCGTGGCGCCGCTGCCGAGTCCGACAACAGCGACGCTGAGAATGAGTGCGAGGAAATCGCGTGTGAAGATGACTTTCATCGGCCGAGATGCTACTACGGCCTCAAGCCATTCGCACCTTCGTGCGATTACCCCGCCACGGCCATCCGCTGCGCGCGCCGGTCGATCGACACCGACCACAGCGTCAACACCAGCGCACCAATGGAGGTTGCCACGCCAACCCACGGCAGCATCGTGAGCGGCGCGCCCGCGCCGATCGCCATGCCACCGAGCCACGCACCTGTTGCATTGCCGAGGTTGAACGCGCCCTGATTCAGGGTCGACGCCAGATTCGGCGCGTGGCTCGCGCGGTCGACGATCAGCATCTGCAACGGCGGCACGATCGCGAAAGCCAGAATGCCCCACACGAAGATGGTGATCATCGCGGGAATCTCGGCGTGCATCGTGCCGGCGAAAATGCTCAGGATGACCACGATCGCCAGCAGAAACGCGACCAGCGAAGGCAGCAGCCGCCAGTCCGCGAGTTTGCCGCCGAGCGTGCTGCCCACCGTCAGGCCGAGGCCGAACAGCAACAGCACGAACGTGACCGCGTGCGGGGTGAAACCGGTCACGTCTTCAAGAATCGGCGTGATGTAGGTGAAGGTGGAAAACAGGCTGGCCGATGCGAGCACGCTGATGCCGAGCACCATCAACACTTGCGGATTTTTCAGCACGCTGAATTCGTGGACGAGGCTCGCCTTCTGCATTTCGATTTTCGCCGGCAGGCAGACAGCTAGCGCACCGGCAGCGAGTATGCCGATGCCGGTGACCGCCCAGAAGGTCGCGCGCCAGCCCACCGCCTGACCGAGCGCGGTGCCGAGCGGCACGCCGAGCACGTTGGCGAGCGTCAAGCCGGTGAACATCAGTGCGATCGCCTGCGCGCGGCGGTTCGGCGCGACGAGACCCGCGGCGACCACCGATCCGATCCCGAAGAACGCGCCATGGCAAAACGCCGTGACGATGCGCGCGGCCATGAGCACGGCATAACCCGGAGCAATCGCGCACAACAGATTGCCGACGATGAAGACACCGATCAGGCTCATCAACGCCTTCTTGCGCGGCATGTTGGCGACCGCGATCGCGACGATCGGCGCACCGATCGTGACGCCGAGCGCATAAGCCGATACCAGCATGCCGGCCGCCGGGATCGACACGGACAGATCGCGTGCGACATCGGGCAGCAGCCCCATGATCACGAATTCAGTGGTACCGATTCCAAACGCGGCAACGGCAAGGGCTAGCAGGGGTAAAGGCATGGTGGCGGAGCGTGAATCGGCACGACGGGACGTGTCGTGCGGCAGGCGCGCGTTTTCGGGGCGAGAACGCATGCGCCATGCGAGGGGAAAACAGTAGGGGATTCTACCTAAGTCAAAACCGCCTTGCTGAGCGTCAAGCAGGCTGTTGTTTTTTGCTGAAAGCCGCCCTTGGTGTGCGGTTTGGCGCGCCACCCTGGAGCGCACTCCGGCATGCCGCCTTGCCGTTTCTCGCTCAGCGAAATGGCGCTGTCCTATGGCGTGCTTTCGTCTGACTTGAAAATATTCCCGTGACGGCCTGCGCCTCCGGTGAATCGTGCGGCGCCTGCGACACCCTCGTCGAATACTGCTTGATAGCCGCCCGCGCCTTCGCGCCGCAGCGCCTCGGCAAGATTCTCGAGCGTGCTGTTTTCCAGTGCGGAGCGGCGATCCGCCAGCAACGCCGCCTGCGGAAAGGCCGCCAGTTCAGCGGCCAGCCGTTCGGCCGCCGCGCGTGCCTCGCCCTTGCGCACGACGCGATTGGCAAGACCGATGCCGAGCGCTTCCTGCGCCTCCACCGCGCGGCCGGTCAGGATCAGGTCGAGCGCTCGCGACAGCCCGATCAGACGCGGCAAGCGGATCGTGCCGCCATCGATCAGTGGAATCCCCACGCGCCGGCAGAACACGCCGAGCACGGCATCTTCTTCGACGACTCGCAGGTCGCACATCGCGGCCAGTTCGAGGCCGCCCGCGACCGCATATCCGGCAATCGCGGCGATCACCGGCTTGCTGAAGCTCATGCGCGTCGGTCCCATCGGGCCGGGACCGCTGCCGTCGGCGTGCAGTTCATTGCGGCGGGTTTCGTCGGCGAGCGCGGTGAGATCCGCGCCGGCGCAGAAGGTGCCGCCCGCGCCGAACAGCACGGCCGCGCGCCATGCCGGTTCCGCTTCGAAGCGCCGGAAGGCGGCGCTGAGCGCTTCCGCGGTGGGACGGTCGACCGCATTGCGCCGCATGGGCCGTTCGAGCACGATCGTGGCGACACCGGTGTCCTCATTGGTTTCGATGCGCACATGGTCATTCAGGTTTTGCGTGGTTATCATCGATGTGTCCGTAAAGGGGGTTGCGTCCGGCCGCACAGGCCGGGTGCTCATGCAGTGCGCTCATGCGCTGCGATTAATACCGTTGGTTGTCATGCATCTTTCACAATCGGCTCGTAGCGTTAGCGCTCTTTTAACGCGCTGGCGTTGTTTAGCCGGCTTATCGAGCCTGCCTTTGCCTTTGTCCAATTCATCGCCCGCAGCCGCGCCGGCCTGTGCCGAGACGGTCTGGATCGTGCCTTTGCATGAACATCCATGGTACGACCATGTGCGCCTGAAACGTGTCTTCGTGACTGACGGCACACGGCATCAAGTGGTTCTGGTCGATGTGCGCAAGCTGCTTGCCTGCGCGGACCGCGACAACACCGATTACGTGCTGAAGCCGGTCGCCGAATGGCATTCGGGCAAGGTGCGTGGCATTCGCGAGTTTCTCGACCCGGACAATCCGCGCATTCCGCAGATGCCGTACGTGACGATATCGACGCGTCGCGCGCCGGGTCTGCTGGGCTGGTTCGGTCTCGAGCGTGAGGGCGTGGTGGCGTTTCGCAACGGCCAGCATCGCGCGCGCTATCTGGCCGATGCGGGTGCGCGCTGGTTTCCGGTGGAAGTGCACGAGCGCGAGGCAGGCTTGCTGCGTGAACTCTGCGGCGCAACGGACGATGCCCGCACGGCGCTCCGCCCGACGACGGTGGACGGCAGCGCGGATGCGATGGCCGACGACAGCCAGCCCTGATAGAGCGAATGCGAGGGCGGGTGTAGGGGTTCGAGTCCCCTCCCTCGCACTATCCAACGAGAGATAACGGCAGGAGGCCCGGCTAGCCGCGTGCGTGCACGACATTGCGCGGCGTGCCGGCCTGCCATGCCGCGACGTTTTCGAGCGTGGTCTGCGCAATCTCGTTCATTGCTTCTCGTGTGAAGAATGCCTGGTGTGCAGTGACGATCACGTTCGGGAACATCAACAGACGCGCCAGCACGTCGTCCTGCAACGGCAGGTTCGAGTGGTCCTCGAAAAAGAGGCCGCCTTCTTCCTCGTACACGTCGAGTCCGAGATGGCCGAGCTGGCCGTCCTTCAGCGCGCCGATCAGCGCATTGCTTTCGACAAGACCGCCGCGCCCGGTATTGATCAGCATCGCGCCACGTTTCATCCTGGCGAGCGCGGGACCGTCGATCAGATGATATGTGCCGGGCACCAGCGGGCAATGCAGGCTGACAACGTCGCTTTCAGCCAGCAGCGTATCGAGCGGCACGTAGCGCGCGCCGAGCGCGAGCAGGTCGTCGGCCGGCGTGCCGGGATCATGGGCGAGCACCTGCATGCCGAAGCCCGCCATGATGCGGCCGAACACGCGCCCGATCGTGCCGGTGCCGATCACACCCACAGTCTTGCCGTGCAGATCGAAGCCGAGCAAGCCATGCAGCGAGAAATCGCCTTCGCGTGTGCGCGCGGCCGCGCGTGGCAAGCGCCGGTTCAGCGCCAGAATCAGTCCGACAGCATGTTCGGCAACCGCGTGCGGCGAGTAAGCCGGTACCCGGGCAACGGTTATGCCAAGACGTTCGGCCGCGGCCAGGTCGACGTGATTGAAGCCCGCCGAGCGCAGCGCGATCATGCGTGTGCCGCCGGCATGGAGACGTTCCAGCACGGCGGCGTCGACGTTGTCATTGACGAATGGACAGACCACTTCATAGCCCCGCGCGAGGATCGCGGTTTCGGCATCGAGATGCGATTCCTGAAAGTGCAGTTCATAGCGATGCGTGCGGTTGGCTTCGCCGAACGTATCGCTGTCATATTGGCGGCTGCTGAACAGGATCATGCGCATGAATGGCTCCGAAAGAAGCGTGCCGCGTGGTGAATGCCGGCTCACGCGTGGCATGCGGGCAAGTCAGTATATCGGCTCTTTATCGTAATGATCGCGGCTTGCGATGAACAGTCCGAAAATCATTCAGTCTTTGCTAAAAATTATCTTCTGCGAGCTCAAAAGGGGTCGTGTTCGAAAATCACATTGACAGCGATGCCGAACTGCAATATCTATTAAAAAGCAGTGCCAAAAAGCGCGTTCATATCGTGCTAAAAAACCGGCCACCAGCAGAGCAGCCTTTTTCGAGGCGTTGGGCAAACTTCGCGAGGAATGCGTGACTGTCGAACTTGCTGAAAAGCATTTCACTATCGTCGCTGCATTGCGACATATCTTCTTTGGCGCCAGGAGCGTCATGTCATTGCCATAAAGCTTCCATTCAATGGCATCCAATTATGCCGGATGCGTAATTCCAGAGTTGTGGCGAATCGGATCGAATGTTTTCAAAATGCCAGAGAGAATTGTTTCAGCTTTCTGCTAATAAACCGTAAATCGGCGAGCCAACATGATCGGTGAATTGCTGAGATCTCAACCGGAGATCGCGCTGTTCGCAAGCCTTGCAATCGGATACTTCATTGGTTCGTTTCGCGTGGGGCCAATCCAGCTCGGTGGCGTCTGCGGCACGTTGATCGTGGCCTTGTTACTGGGCCAAACGGGCGCGCGGCTGGCCCCCGATCTGAAGAACATTGCCTTTGCACTGTTCATCTTCGCGCTGGGATTCACCGGCGGCCCGCAGTTCTTTGCCAACATTGGACGGGGTTGGCGCTATGGCTTGCTGTCGGTGGTCGAGATCGTGTCGGTGCTGATCCTGATCATGATCGCGGTCTTCGTGATGCGGCTCGACGCCGGCACGGCGGCCGGCCTGCTCGCCGGCGCCGCCACGGAGTCGGCGGTGATCGGCACGGCTTCGGAGGCGATTGCCAAGCTCGGCTTTAGCGACGCGGAGACGCTGCGTCTGCAGGCCAACATCGTGACCGCGTACAGCGTGAGCTACCTGTTCGGCCTGATCACCATCGTCCTGTTCACCAGCCAGTTCGCGCCGCTGCTGCTGCGCGTCAATTTGCGCGAAGAAGCCGAGCGCGTGTGGCACAAGCTCGGCGGCGACAACGCGTTCGGCGAAGGACAGCGCTCGGCCGCGCCGGCGCTCGTCGGCCGTGCCTTTCGGGTCGGCGCGGCGGCCGGCTCCACGGTTTTCTCGCTCGAACAGCAGCACGGCTTCAACCTGACGATCGAGCAGCTCCAGCGCAACGGGGTGGCCGTGCCGGTCGAGCCGCAACTGACGCTGGCGATGGGCGACCTCATCCTGGTGGCAGGGCGGCGCGAAGCGATTGTCGCCGCGGCCGTCAGCCTCGGCGAAGAAGTGGAGGGCACGGCCTTCGGCCAGCTCGTCGCGGAAAAGCTCGACGTCGTGCTGACACGCCGCGAGGCACACGGATTGACGGTCGCGCAGGTGCGCGAACGGGCCAAGCCGGAAGAAGGCCGGGGCGTCTACATCGCGGCCGTCACGCGGCTCGAGACCACGGTGCCCGCACTGCCCGGCACCGAGCTCAATCGCGGCGACGTGCTCACGCTGGTCGGCGCGAAGGCCGATGTCGAGCGCGGCGCGCGGCATCTCGGCTACGTGCTCGCCGCGACGCAGAAGACCGACTTCGTCTATCTCGGGCTTGGCGTACTGGTCGGCATGGCGATCGGCCATCTCGGCGGACGCATCGGCGGTGTGTCGATCGCGCTCGGCACGGGTGGCGGTTGCCTGCTGTCGGGACTGCTGTTCGGCTGGATCCGCTCGCGTTATCCGCTTGTCGGCTCGCTCCCTTCCGCCGCTGCACAAATTCTCAAGGACTTCGGTCTTGCCACCTTTATCGCGGCGGTGGGTCTGTCGGCGGGACCCGATGCCATCAAGCTGGTGCGCGAATACGGTCTGGCGCTGCCCGTCGCCGGCATTCTGATGGTGCTCGTGCCCGGCTTGCTGTCGCTCTGGATCGGCCGCGTGTTTCTCAAACTCGAAGCGCCCATGCTGCTCGGCGCCATTGCCGGTCAGCAGTGCAGCACACCGGCGATCAGCGCGCTGGTCGGCGTGACCGGCAATTCGACGCCCGTAATCGGCTACACGATCACCTATGCACTCTCGAACATTCTGTTGCCGTTGATGGGGCCGGTCGTGGTCGGCCTCGCCGGGAAATTCGGCTAGACGGACAGATGTGCTGCGCGCGGCGTGGCGCGCAGCCGACGCATGCGGACGCCGTGAGATCCGTGTGCACATGCAGCATCCAGTACTCAGTATCGCAAACTATCTAGCGAGGGCACGATGGACTGGCTACATCACATTTTTCAGAAGTCACCCGAGATCGCGCTGTTTCTGTCGCTTGCAGCCGGTTACTTCATCGGACAAATCAACTTCGGCAAATTTCAGTTGGGCGGTGTAGGCGGTTCATTGCTGGCGGCAGTCGTCATCAGCCAGGCGGGGGTGACGATCGACAACGGCGTGAAGTCGGTGATGTTCGCCGTGTTCATTTATGCGGTCGGCTACGACTCCGGGCCGGGTTTTTTCAACTCGTTGAATCGCAAGACGCTGCGCGAGATCGCGATGGCGGTGTTTCTCGCCGTCTCGGCGCTGATCACGGTGGTGGTCTGCGCGAAGCTGTTCCATTTGAATAAAGGTCTCGCGGCCGGGCTCGCCGGCGGTGCGCTGACGCAGTCGGCGATTATCGGCACGGCCGGCGACGCTATCGCGCGTCTTGGTTTGCCCGCCGATCAGGTCAAGTCGCTGCAATCCGACGTGGCGATCGCGTACGCGGTGACCTACGTGTTCGGTTCGCTCGGCGCGATCATCGTCTGCGTGAACATCTTGCCGAAGTTCATGGGGCAAGGTTTGCGAGAGGCATCGATCGAAGCGGAAAAGGAACTGTCTTCAGGTTCGGCGTCACTCGGTACGGGGCAAATTCGTGCTTTGCCCGAACTGGTGGGGCGTGCGTACAAGATCGATGTCAGCGCCGGGAAAACGGTCAAGGCGGTCGAGACCCAGCATCAGGACCTGCTGACGATCGAGCGGATCAAGCGTGACGGTAAGAACCTCGAGCCGACGCCCGATCTGACGTTGCAGCTCAACGACGAAGTGCTGGTAGTGGGCCGCCGTGAAGCGGTGGTCGCATTCGGCGCGAACGGCAACGAGATCGCCAACGTCGACGACATTGGCGTCGTGATGCAGACCCGCGAAGGCGTGTTCACCCGCAAAGGCATGAACCACACGACGATCGCCGCCGCACGCGAAGTCGTGGATCGCGACATGCGCCACGGCGTTTATATCCAGAGCGCCTCGCGCGCCGGCCAGCCGCTGCCGATTCTGCCCGAAACCAAGCTCGAGCATGGCGACGTCATCACCTTCTACGGTTCGCCTGAAGACACCAAGCGCGCCGTCGATGCAGCCGGCTACGAGCTGCCGTATAGCAACAAGACCGACTTCATCTATATGGGTGTCGGCCTCGTGCTCGGTCTGCTGATCGGGTTGATCGTCATCAACGTGGCCGGCATTCCGCTCACGCTCGGTTCAGGTGGTGGCTGTCTGCTGGCCGGTTTGCTGTTCGGCTGGATGCGCGGCAAGCATCCGATGTACGGCGTGATGCCGACGGCGGCTTCGCAGTTGCTGAAGGACTTCGGTCTCGCGGCGTTCGTGGCGGTGGTCGGTTTGAATTCCGGTTTGCAGGCGGTCGTGACGGTCAAGGCGAGCGGTATGACGATCTTCCTGCTCGGCGTGTTCGTCACGTTGTTCCCGCTGCTGCTGACCATGCTGTTCGGTCGTTACGTGCTGGGCTACAAGAATGCGGCCATTCTGGCCGGCGCGCTGTCCGGATCGCGCAGTGCCAACCCGGCGTTCGGCGGCGTGCTCGACAAGGCGGAAAGCGCCGTGCCGACCGTACCGTTCGCCATCACCTATGCCATTGCAAACGTCGCGTTGACGTTGCTTGGGCCGCTTGTGGTCGGACTGGTTTAGCCTGGTTTAGCGCACGTCTTTATCGATCTCTCTCGCGCCGGCGGCAACTGAACGATCACTCACGACGCCGGCGTCATTCACTTGCACATTGGAGAACGCATCATGGCAAAAGAGAAAAGCGGCAAGAAACAAGGTGATATGGCTCAAGCCGGCCTGGCGGCGCTCAGCCCGTTCGAGCTCAAGGACGAACTGATCAAGGCCGCCGGCGGCGGTGCGGTGGAGCGCCCCGCGAATGCGTCGATGCTCAACGCCGGCCGCGGCAACCCGAACTTCCTCGCGACGATTCCGCGTCACGGCTTCTGGCAACTCGGCCTGTTCGCGATGCGCGAGTCGGAGCGTTCGTTTGCCTTCATGCCCGAGGGTGTCGGCGGTTTCCCGCGCCGCGAAGGGCTCACGGAACGCTTCGATCTGTTCCTGCGTGAAAACAGGGGCGTGCCCGGCATCGACTTCTTGCGCGGTGCTGTGTCGTATGTGCGCGATCAGCTTGGATTGTCGGCGGGCGACTTCCTCTATGAAATGTGCGAAGGCATTCTCGCGTCGAACTATCCGGTGCCGGACCGCATGCTTAAGTTATCCGAACTGATCGTCGGCCAGTATCTCCGCAAGGAGATGATCGGCAACCATCCGTTCGTCGGCGAGTTCGACATTTTCGCGGTGGAGGGCGGCACGGCGGCGATGACGTACATCTTCAACACGATGCGGGAGAATCACCTGATCAAGGCGGGCGACACGATCGCGCTCGGCATGCCGATCTTCACGCCGTACATCGAAATTCCGCGCCTCAACGACTATCAGTTGAACGTCGTGAATCTCGAAGCCACGGTGGAAAGCGGCTGGCAGTATTCGAAGAAGGAACTCGACAAGCTGCGCGATCCGAAGGTGAAGGCGTTCTTCCTGGTGAATCCGAGCAATCCGCCTTCGGTGAAGATCAGCGACGAAAGCCTTCAGTACATCGCCGACATCGTCAAGGAACGCCCCGAGCTGATTCTGTTGACCGACGACGTGTACGGCACCTTCGCCGACGACTTCGTCTCGCTGTTCGCACTCGCGCCGAAGAACACGATCCTCGTGTACTCGTACTCGAAGTATTTCGGCGCGACCGGTTGGCGTCTCGGCACGATCGCAACGCATCGCGACAACGTGCTCGACAAGCTGATCGCCGAGCTGCCGAAAGACACGAAAAAGCAACTTCACGAGCGCTATGAGTCGATCACGACCGAGCCTGAAAATCTCAAGTTCATCGATCGCCTCGTGGCGGATAGCCGCACGGTCGCGCTGAATCACACGGCGGGTTTGTCGACGCCGCAGCAGGTGCAGATGGTGCTGTTCTCGCTGTTTTCGCTGATGGACACGCCCGACGCGTACAAGAACGCGTTGAAGCGTTTGATCCGCAAGCGCAAGCAGGCGCTGTACGAAGAGGTCGGCATTTCGTTCGATGACGACGATCCGAATCAGGTCGACTACTACACGATTCTCGACATCGAGTTTCTTGGCGAGCGGATGTTCGGGCGTGAGTTCGTCGAGTGGCTGCTGAAAAACATCGAGCCGTCCGAATTGCTGTTCCGCCTCGCGCGTGAAGCGCGGGTGGTGCTGCTGCCGGGACGCGGCTTCGGTACGCAGCATCCGTCGGGACGGGTGTCGCTAGCCAATCTGAACGAGTCGGACTACCGGCAGATTGGACGTGCGATGCGCAAGTTGATCGAAGAGTATGTCGAACGTTTCAACGCGGCGACTGGCAAGAAGCTCGATAAATCCAAGGTGAAGTAAAAGGCGACACGTGACGGGTGAGCTGCGAAGCTCACCCCGCTCTTTTCGTTGGCTTTGGCAGTTCGCTGTGCATGGCACTACTACCTGTGAGCATTGAGACGCTGCCGGTGACAACGCGATCTCATATCGGATGAAGCGTTATCTCGCTGTCATTTCTGTGGATAAATACGCGGCATGAATACGTTGCACGAAACGACTCGCGTCTGTGCTGCTAAAAAACTTGCGTAATTCTCCTGATCGGTGAATGATCGAAAACCCGGCCTTGCCAGCGTCATTGTTGGCGAGGCCGTTGCAACTTGAATTCCTTCTATCGATCATGGCGACCATTACTTCTCTCGCAGTGCCCTGTCCGGTTGTCGAATCACTCGACGCCATCCTTCCCGAAGAACCGTTGCTGATGATGGGCGCCGGCCCCGTGCCGATTCCCGCCGCCGTCGCGAAGGCCAACACCGTGGTGATCAATCACCTGGGCGCCACGATGGTGAAGGTCATCGGCCAGGTGAAGACCATGGCGCGCTACGTATTCCAGACTAATTCGAAGTGGGTGCTCGGCGTAGCGGGACCGGGTTCTGCCGCGATGGAAATGGCGATCTCCAACCTCGCATGGGAAGGCACGAGAGTGCTGAGTATCAGGAACGGCTTTTTCAGCGAGCGGATGGCGGAGATGGGACGGCGTGTCGGCGCGCACGTGAGTATGCTCGACGTCGACGACCGGTCGGTCGCCAGCCTCGAGCAGATCGCCGAGGCGATCCGCCGCGAGCGTCCCGAGATCGTGACGGTCGTGCAGGGCGAGACGTCGAACACGGTATGGAATTACCACCTGAAGGAGATTGCCTCGCTGGCAAAAGCCGCGGGCGCGCTGGTGATCGTCGACGCAGTGTGTACGTTGAGCACGATGCCGCTGGAGATGGACGCGTGGGGTATCGATGCTGTGATTACCGGCGGGCAGAAGGGCTTGTCGTCGATTCCAGGCGTGTCGCTGATCGCGTTTTCGGATGCCGCGTGGGAAAGAGTGAAGGGACGTACGGCGCCGAACGCGCATTGGTGTCTGGATGCGTCCCTCGCGGAGAATTTCTGGCACAACGCGGGATATCACTACACCGCGCCTGTATCCGGCGTGCTGGCGTTGCATGAAGCATTACGGCTGGTCTGCGCCGAGACGCTGGAGAAACGCTTTGCGCGGCATTTGAAGTGTTCAGTCGCGTTGCAGGCAGGGGTGACGGCTTTGGGTTTGCAACTGTACACGCCGCAGGCATGTCGCCTGAATTCAGTGGTCGGCATCGAGGTGCCGGACGGTCTGAGCCCGGGCGATATTTGCGGGCATATTTCGCGGCAGCATCAGGTGGAGATTTCGGGGTCGTTCGGTTTGCCGATCGTGCGGATCGGGCAGATGGGTGAGCAGTGCCGCGAGCACAATCTGTTTCGCACGTTGCACGCGTTAGGTCGCACGATGCTGGATTTAGGTACGTCGGTCGATTTGCCGGCTGGCGTTGCGGCGCTGGAGAAATCGCTATCGAACGGCGCGAGCGGCGCGGCGCGCTAGCATCCCGTTTCCGTGTTTCCTGCCGGGCGGGCGGCGAGTCGGATTGACTACGGCATGCCGCCCGGCGCCCTCATTACTTCAGATAAAGCACTGGCACCCACGAGCCTTCGCGTGAAGAAAATTGCACGGTGCGGCCGGTCGTATTGCGAATGCAGATGCCGATCTGCGGTTCAGGTCGCAGCAGGCGCCGTGGGCGCTCGCGAATTGCGCAGATACATCATCGTCGACAGCACGACTGCCAGTGCGGAAGCCACCGCTGCAAACAGAAACACCTGTGCATAGCCGAACTCCCCAGCGATATACCCGGCCAGCGGCCCGGTAATCCCCAGCGAGAGATCGAGAAACACGGAATAGGCCGACAAGGCTGCGCCACGGCTGGCGGGCGGCACGAGCCCCACGGCTTCAACGCCCAAGGCGGGGAACACCAGCGCAAACCCAAACCCGGTCAATGCGGCGCCGGCAAGGGCGATATGCGGTTCGGGCGCCAGCCACAACATCAACAGCCCGGCGCATTCAAACGAAAACGAAGCAATGGCGACCCGGAATCCGCCGTAAGCCTTGATCGTGTTGGCGAACAACAGGCGCGCGCCGATGAACAGCGTGCCGAAAACAGTCAACGACAAAGCCGCGTTGGGCCAATGCCGTGCGGCATAAAACAGCGTGATGAAGGTTGCAATCGACCCAAAGCCCGCGGAACCTAACGCCAACCCGATGCCATGCGGCAGCACCCGCGTGAAGACGCTTCGGTACGACATCCGCTCGCCATGCACGATCGGCACCGGGGCGATTGGCCGCGCCAGATAAAAACCGAGTGCCGCCAGCAGAATCACCAGAATGCCCAACGCGGCGAACCCGATCGAGTGCGCAATCGCTACACCGAGCGGCGCGCCAACCGCGAGCGCGCCGTAAGTCGCAATGCCGTTCCACGAAATCACCCGGGCGTTGTTGCTCGTGCCCACCCGGCCGATGCCCCACAAAATCGCGCCGGTGCCGCACAGGCTTTCACCGAAGCCGAGCACGAGACGGCTGCACACCAGCAATCCCAGGCTCAACACCGGCCAGCGCCCGCATAACACGGCCAGCAGCAACAGAATCCCGCTCGCGCCGCAACCCAGCAAGCCGATCGACACCGTCCGCTTCGGTCCCAACGTGTCGGCCGAGCGGCCGGCCAGCGGGCGCGAAGCCAGCGTCGCCAGGTACTGCACGCTGATCGCCGCGCCGGCCAGTACCGCGCTGTAACCCAGGTCGTCGTGGACATAGCCAGGCAGCACGGCGAGCGGAATTCCGATCGTCAGGTAGCAAAGAAACGTGAAAAAGACGACCGGAATGATCTGCATGGTCGTCGAAAATTCGCTGCGAGGTGACGCTGAGTCGGTGGACATGGGGAAAACGAGACTTGAAAACGGCGGAAAGGCGTGATTTTCCCATGGAACCGATTCTCTTGCAGGAGTTGCTTAATAACTCGGGTGCCTGAATAACGGTGTCGGATCCATATAGTGGTCAGTTTTTACCCTTCACGACAGGCACTCTTACATGCACTGGATGGAATGGACCTGATCGATGGTGGCAATAAATCTTCTATTTGTATAAAAATATGGCAAAACGGGCATATCAACATAAGCCAACCGCCCCTCAAAACTATCTCTATATCGTTTCGCGGATATGTCCCGCATGCGATCCCTGCTATGGGTTGTATTTATTGACGATGATAGTTTTCGAACCGTCATCGCAGCACGTCCCCACGGACACAGAACATTGAGAGTAACGAGACATGACTGAGCCGATTCGCTTCTACCATCGCAACGCAATCCGTGAGATCAAGGATGCGCCCGTCACCCGCACCGTCCTGCAGTATCTGCGCGAGGACGCGCACTGCACCGGCACCAAGGAAGGCTGTGCCGAAGGCGACTGCGGCGCGTGCACGGTCGTGATCGGCGAGCGCAACGCGGCGGGCGGCGTCGACTTCAAGGCGGTCAACGCCTGCATTCAGTTCGTGCCGACGCTGGACGGCAAAGCGCTCTACACCGTCGAAGACCTGCGTCAGCCGGATGGTTCGCTGCATCCGGTGCAGGAAGCGATGGTGGAGTGCCACGGCTCGCAGTGCGGCTTCTGCACGCCGGGTTTCGTGATGTCGATGTGGTCGCTGTACGAAAAGCATGGCCACGAACATAGCTGCGCAAACAAAACCGTGCCGTCGCGCGACACGATCAGCAACGCGCTGACCGGCAATCTGTGCCGTTGCACCGGCTATCGTCCGATTGTCGACGCAGCCGTGCGCATGTTCGAAGCTCCCGCGCCGAAAGCGCCGGTCAACGTCGAAGCACTGTCGAACACGCTCGCCACGCTCGAACGCAAAGACACGTTCCATTACCAGCACGCCGGCCAGCAGTTCGCCGCGCCGCGCACCGTCGAGGCGCTCGCGAAGATCAAGGAAGCCGCACCGGCCACCCGTATTCTCGCCGGCAGCACGGATATTGGCCTGTGGGTCACCAAGCTGATGCGCGAGTTGGGCAACATCGTCTATGTCGGCCAGATCGCCGAGCTGCAAAAGCTCGAAATCAATGGCGACTGGATCGAGATCGGCGCGGGCGTCAGCGTGGAAAAGGCGTACGCGGAAATCGCGAAGCAATATCCGGAACTCAACGAAATGTGGCAACGCTTTGCGTCGCTGCCGATCCGCAATGCCGGCACGCTCGGCGGCAACATTGCGAACGGCTCGCCGATCGGCGATTCGATGCCCGGTCTGATCGCGCTTGGCGCGCATGTGATCGTGCGCGGCGGCGAGATCGAACGCGAAATGCCGCTCGAGGATCTGTACCTCGCGTATCAGAAGAAGGACATGGCGGAGCATGAGTTCGTCGTCGGACTCAAAGTGCCGACCCGCACCGGCACGCGTAAGAACCTGCAGTTCCGCACCTACAAGCTGTCGAAGCGCTTCGACTCGGACATCTCGGCCGTATGCGCGGCGTTCTCCTTTATCGCCGACGGCAACGTGATCCGCGAGCCGCGCATCGCGTTCGGCGGCATGGCCGCCACGTCGAAGCGCGCGACGCACGCTGAAGCCGTGCTGCGCGACGCCGAATGGCACGAAGCCACCGCGCAGGCCGCGATGCTCGCGCTCGGCAACGACTACGCACCGCTCAGCGACATGCGCGCGACCAGCAACTACCGCCTCGAAGCGGCGAAGAACACCTTGTACCGCTTCTGGCTCGAAACGCGTCCGAACAATCCGCTGCCCAAGAGCGCACTGGATGTTCGTGCAGTTGCTGCTGCCTGCGCCCCGGTTGGCGCGAGCGCCTGAGACGCCACAAGGACACGGAGAACACCAGAATGAATCAGCATGCCGAACCGTTCCTGAAAGACCTTCAGGATCTCGACGACTTCACCCAGGTCCACGTCTCGCGTCCGCACGAGTCGGCGCATTTGCACGTGAGCGGCCGCGCCACTTACACCGACGACATCCCGGCGCTCGCCGGCACGTTGCACGCCGCGCTCGGCCTGTCGCCGAAAGCGCACGCGAAGATCGTGTCGATGTCGCTCGCCAAAGTGCGCGCCACGCCGGGCGTGGTCGCGATCTTCACCGCCGAGGATTTCCCCGGCGTCAACGACGTCGGCCCGATCATCCACGGCGACGATCCGATTCTCGCGGACGGCCTCGTGCAATACGTCGGCCAGCCGATGTTCATCGTGGTCGCGACCTCGCATGAAATCGCGCGTCTCGCTGCGCGCCGCGCCGAAGTCGTCTACGAGGAATTGCCCGCAATTCTCACCGCGCAACAGGCCCGCGCCGCGAATCAGCACGTCTTGCCGCCGATGAAACTCGCGCGCGGCGAAGCCGGTACGAAGATCGCCCGGGCGGCGCATCGCGAAGCCGGCGAGATGCTGCTCGGCGGCCAGGAGCAGTTCTATCTGGAAGGCCAGATCTCGTACGCGGTGCCGAAGGACGACGACGGCATGCACGTCTACTGTTCGACGCAGCATCCGACCGAAATGCAGCACATGGTCGCGCACGCGCTGGGCGTCGCATCGCACAACGTGCTGATCGAATGCCGCCGGATGGGCGGCGGCTTCGGCGGCAAGGAATCGCAATCGGGTCTGTTCGCGTGCTGCGCGGCGCTCGCTGCGTGGAAGCTGCTGTGCCCGGTGAAACTGCGTCCGGACCGCGACGACGACATGATGGTCACCGGCAAGCGTCACGACTTCCACTACACGTATGAAGTGGGTTACGACGACAAGGGTGTGATCGACGGCGTGACGGTCGACATGACCTCGCGTTGCGGTTTTTCCGCCGACCTGTCCGGTCCGGTGATGACGCGCGCGCTGTGCCACTTCGATAACGCGTACTGGTTGTCCGACGTGACGATCGACGGCTTTTGCGGCAAGACCAACACGCAGTCGAATACCGCGTTCCGCGGATTTGGCGGTCCGCAAGGCGCGTTCGCGATCGAGTACATCATGGACAACGTCGCGCGTTCGGTCGGTGAGGATTCGCTCGACGTGCGCCGCCGCAATCTGTACGGCAAGACTGAGCGCAACCAGACGCCGTATGGTCAGGTGGTCGAAGACAACGTGATTCACGAACTGATCGACGAACTCGAGGCGACCAGCGAATACCGCGCGCGCCGTGCGGCGATCAACGAATTCAACGCGAACAACGAGGTGCTGAAGAAGGGCCTGGCGCTGACGCCGGTCAAGTTCGGCATCGCGTTCAACGTGACCCACTTCAACCAGGCCGGCGCGCTGGTGCACATCTACACCGACGGTTCGGTGCTGGTGAACCACGGCGGCACCGAAATGGGCCAGGGTTTGAACACGAAGGTGGCGCAGGTCGTCGCGCATGAGCTGGGTATCGGCTTCAACCGCATCCGCGTCACGGCAACGGACACGAGCAAGATTGCCAATACGTCGGCGACGGCTGCATCGACCGGTTCGGACCTGAACGGCAAGGCCGCGCAAGACGCCGCGCGTCAGTTGCGCGAACGTCTGTCGGCTTTCGCCGCCGAGCGTTTCGGCGCGGGGCAGGTGGCTGCCTCGGAGGTGCGTTTCGTGCACGACCGCGTGGTGGTCGGCGAGGTGATCGTGCCGTTCGAAGAAGTGATCGCGAAGGCCTACGTCGCGCGTATCCAGCTCTGGTCGGACGGCTTCTACGCGACGCCGAAGCTCTACTGGGATCAATCGAAGCTGCAAGGCCGGCCGTTCTACTACTACTCGTACGGCGCGGCCGTGTCGGAAGTGGTGATCGATACGCTGACCGGCGAGATGCGCGTGTTGCGCGCGGACGCGTTGCATGACGTGGGCGCGTCGTTGAATCCGGCGCTCGACGTCGGCCAGGTGGAAGGCGCGTTCATTCAGGGCATGGGTTGGCTCACGACCGAAGAACTGTGGTGGAACACCGGCGGCAAGCTGATGACGCACGCGCCGTCCACCTACAAGATTCCGACCGTCAACGATACGCCGCCCGATTTCCGTGTGCGCCTGTTCAAGAACCGCAATGCGGAGGACAGCATCCATCGTTCGAAGGCGACCGGCGAGCCGCCGCTGCTGCTGCCGTTCTCGGTGTTCTTTGCCGTGCGCGATGCGGTGTCGGCCGTGGGTAACCACAAGGTCAATCCGCCGCTGAATGCGCCCGCCACCAGCGAGGAAATTCTCAAGGCGGTCGGCGCCGTGCGGGCAGCCACTGCGGCGGCGCGGCAGTAAGCATTGCGATGAGCGCGTGACGCTTGCGTGACCGCCCGTTCCGCGCCATGCCGGAAATTGCGAGGAACGGGCGGTCGCTGCGAGAACCTTCGGTGCAGCCGGCGGCGCAACTGCCGCGAGCCGTTGTTAGCAACCTTCGGGCAGAGTAATCGTGCCATTATCGAAACCAACTGGATTGATCGCCATGAACGACTTTTCTTCCGTTCAGATCGGCCGGCGCAGCGCCGTGCAAACGCCGCGCCCGGCGCCGATGCACATCGTGTTGTTCGGCGCAGGACATGTCGGCCACGCGCTCGTCACGCTGCTTGGCCGCTTGCCGTGCGTGGTGCAGTGGGTCGATGAGCGCGACGAACTGTTCCCCGACGAAACGCCTGCCAACGTGCAGATCGAAGCGACCGATACACCTGATGCAATCGTCGACACGGCGCCGCCCGGCGCCTATTTTCTCGTGATGACGCATAACCACGCGCTCGATTTTTCGCTCGCCGCGCGCATCATGCGGCGGCGCGACTTCACCTACTTCGGCATGATCGGCTCGAAGACCAAGCGTGTGAAATTCGAGCGTCGTTTGCTGGATCGAGGCGTGGAGCTGGATCGGCTGGTGGAGATGACCTGCCCGATCGGCGTGACCGGTATTGTCGATAAAGCGCCCGCGGCGATCGCGGTTGCGGTGTGCGCCGAGTTGCTGCAGATCCGTTCACGCGAGGCCGCGGCGCAAGCGATGACGCAGAAGCTTTACGCGAGCGTGTGAGTAGAGAGTGCGAGGCGCCTGGCGTAAGGGGTTCAACGTCAGGCTCGTAGCTTGAATTGCTCAGAATAAAGGCGCGCTGCATCAAGCGCTCACCCGCCAGGCTTCAATCCAGCACGTCAGCCCTCCGCGGCTGACGTTTCCTTTTTCGCCGGCCGCTTCGTGCGCCGCACCTTCTGCGCGACCAGGCCGTCCGACACTTGCGACATCAACGTGCGCAGCCAGCCGACATCGCTCGGCCGGTCCGGCTGCGGATGCCATAGCTGATAGCACTTGATGCGTGGAAACGGAATCGGCACGTCGACCACCGCGAGCGGCAGGATGCTCGCATAGTGCATCGCGAAACGGCGTGTGGTCGTGAAGATCAGATCCGACTGCAACAGCGTTTGCGGTACGAGGCCGAAGTAGGGCAGCGTCGCGACGATGCGCCGCTCGGCGCGGGCGCGCGCGAAGCCGGTGTCGACGGCACCGCCGCTCGCGCCGCTATAAGGTGTCGGCGCGAGATGCGGCGCGGCGAGATACGCTTCACGCGTCATCGGCGTGCGTGCGAGCGGATGGTCGGCGCGCATCAGGCACACCACCGTGTCGGAGAACAGGTCGCTGCGCTCGAAACGCGGGTCCGGCTTCGGCCAGTTGCCGATCACCAGATCGAGTTCGCCCGCATCGAGCGCGGCCGAATGGTCGAGCATTGGGCTCAGCGAATCGATCTCCAGACGCGCATGCGGCGCCGCTTCGCGGAACTGCGCGATCACGGTGGGCATGAAGAAGTCGTTCAGATAATCCGGCGCGGCCACGCGGAAGGTGCGGCGCGAGCGGCCGGGATCGAAGTCGCCGTGCGGCGTTGCAACGAAATCGACTTCGCGCAGTACACGTTGCGCCGAAGCCAGCAACGATTCGCCGTATTCGGTCGGCACCATGCCCGATTTGCCGCGCACGAGAATAGGGTCGTTCAGCGTCTCGCGCAGTTTGCGCAGCGCGGTGCTGATGGCCGGCTGGGTCTGATTCAGACGCAGTGCGGTTTGCGTGACGCTGCGCTCGACGATCAGCGTGCGCAGCACGCGCACGAGCCAGATATCGAGGGAAGCGGCGGAATCGTCCATGGTTTAGGCGAAGCGATGCAAGCAGGTCGGGTCCGGATGAAGCGTCGGTCGGAGCCGCCCGCGAGTCAGATCGCGAGAGCGGAGCGCAAAGGTTATAACCTTAGGCCCGTTTGCAGTGTGGCGGCATAGCGGGCACGGTATGGCCGGCATCAGGACGCCCTTTTTGACGCAATCACGTCTGAAAAGACATATACAGACGCAAGCGCGGCGTGCCTGTTTGCACGAATCTTACGTTTTGCCTTCGCTCAGTTGTCCGCAAGACCCGACGGCAGCGAACTGATCCGCTTCACTTCCTTCGAATCGAGCCAGTTCGGCGTGCGTGCGCAATACAGCACCATCGGCAACGCGTCTTCGCCCCAGAACAACTGGTCGTTCAGGTAGAAGGTCGGCACGCCGTAGACGCCCAGAGCGATGGCATTCGCGGTGTTGTGCTGCAACTGCGCTTTCACTTCTTCGTTCTTGATGAGCTCCGGGCCGTCCGGCATACCGACGCGCTCGCATAGTTCGGCGAACGCTGCATCGCTCGACGGATCGCGGCCTTCGCGCCAGATGAAACGAAAAATCTCGCGCACGAAGCTGATGTCGCCGTTTGCCGCGGTGGCGAGCAGGAGCGGCTTCATCGATTCGAACGGATGGGCCGGTGGCATCTTGAACGGAATGCCGAGTTGCTCCGCGCGAAACAGCGCGTGGCGATACAGAAAGGTGCGTTTGGCGGGCACGCTGTAAGCGGGCCGCTGGCCCCAGTGGCTATAGAGCTCGTTCAGCACGACCGGCGTGAACGCGAAGTCGAAGCCGGGCCATTTGTCGTGTTGCTCGAGCAACAGGTAGGTGAACGGCGAGACAAAGTCGTAAAACCACAGCGGTTGCCTGGCGTCGATGCCAATGGTCATAAATGTCTCCCGAATTGCCTGTTCCGCACGGTGTCGTCTGCTGGACCGTCGGAATTGTAATGATCTTACGCGGTGCGGCCGCCACTTGCACCGGTCAATATGCTTTTGCACCGGCGATACGAGTGTCGCTAGGCGGTGCGGCCGGCCGGAGGCTCGTCTGCCTCGGCGGCTCCCCGTGCCTCAGGTGATTCGGCGGCGTCGTTGTCTTCTGCTGCGCGTCCTGCCTCGGGCGGCTGCGGCCCGTCGCCGGGTTCGGTCTCCGCGTCACGCTGCGACTCGCGGTTATGCGTGAGCCGCTCGCGCACGAAACCGATATGTTCGCGCAGCACGTAAAACTGATCCGCATAAGCGAGCGGCATTTTCAGACCGTTCACCGACTCTTCAATCGCATCGAGCCGCTCGATCAACGAAGCGCGTTCGGCGGCCGAGTACTCGCTGAGCGCGCTTCGTTCGATCGCGATCAGCGCGCCGTACCAGCGGTAGATGCGCGATTTCACCCGCCATGCATAGAGCGCCGGCACGAGACGCAGCGCCGGAATCAGCAGCACGATCAACGGCACCACGACCACCAGCAGCCGGTCCGCGAGACTCGCCAGCCAGAACGGCAGGATCCGGTAGAGGAAGCTCTTGCCTGACTTGTAGTAGCGGGCAGCGTCGTCGCTGATCGGGAAATCGTGCGCGAGCGGCGCGGGGAATTCGCCGGCGCGCTGCATGACGTTCGCCTTGCCGTGGACCTCGCGGGCCGCCTCGATCAGCAGATCGGAAAGCGCGGGATGCAGCGAGTCACGCGCCACCAGTTCGGCGGTCGGCGCCACCATATGAATCGGCGTGGACGGCAGATTCTTGCCGAGGTCGAACGCGCCCATCGGCATCTCGAGCTGCGTCAGATACGGAAACCGGCGGGTGTAGGCATCGGCCTGGGTGAAGTCGTAGAACTGTACATTCGGCGTGCGATAGAGCTTGCCCATGACCGCCGGCTGCGCCGAGTCGCCGGCCAGAAAGGCCGCGTCGATTTTGCCGGCGACGAGTGCCTGGGCGGCGTCGTCGCCCGAAAGCGGCAGCAGTTTGGTCGGGCCGCCCGGCACGATGCCGTTTGCCTTGAGCAGCGCGAGCGCCAGCTCACGCGTGCCGCTGCCCTCGGCGCCGACGGCGAGCCGCTGGCCCTTGAACTCGGAAAGCCGCGCGATCGTCGGCCCGTGATAGAAGATCGCCAACGGTACATAGGCCACGCTGCCGAGCGACATCAGATCCGGGCTCACCGGGCCGGGTGAGACGCCGTCCTGCACGAAGCCGACGTCGACGTTCGAGTTCGGGTCCGAGAGCCGTTTGAGATTCTGCAGCGAGCCTTCCGAGGACAACACGTTCAGCGTGATACGGTTGCGCGCCAGAATCTCCTTGTACTTCTGCGCCGCGTTCCAGAAGGTACTGCCTTCGGGGCCGGCGCTGATCGTCAGCGTACTGGGCGGAGCGGGCTGGATCAGGCGCACGGCGACCCAGATCGCCACGAGGGCGATCAGCAGGATCGGTCCGAACGAGACTGCCAGATCGCGCCAGGAGATCGCCACGAAACGGGCGACGAGACGGGGAGGGCGTTTGCGGCCGGTGGCTGGCTTCATCTGGTGACGTGACGGCTACGGTCGAAAGTGAACAAGGTGGCGGCGCTCTGCGGCGCGAACCGGGCGAAGCGTTTGCGCCGTGCCACGCTGGCTACCGCTAGATACGCATAAGACGCACAAGCCGCGTGGCAGGGCATGTCGCGCCGATGGTACCTGAGAATCGCGCGCCGGCGCAGCGTCCGGCCGGGGCAGGCTTCGTCAAACCCGTAACAATTCGTGAACGAAACGTGAACGACGCGTGAACGGCTTATGAACGGTGGATGAATCACGCCCCGGGTCAAAATATGAACGGCGCATGAAAAAACCGCGATTCAAGCTCCCACGGCAACTGGCAGCCGCCTCGCGGCATGACTAAACCCTTTGCGCTTCTGGCGCGGCTAGATTAAATTGTGGATCGCCGTCGCGATCAGACGTTTGCGCGGCGCGACCCGGCAAGACAGACAAGAACCGGGCGCGCCGGTGGACTTCGCGGCTTGCCGGCTTCCGTACCGCATTGCATGCGTGGCATCGTGCGATTAACGGTAGCCGGCCTCTCTCGCCTCTCGCACACCGTGTTGCAGCCATAGTCGGCCGTTGCTGGGCCGCGCCTTGTCGCGCCTGAAGCATGGCCGCCGGTAGTCGTAACGAAGCCGCTTGTACATGCGGTCCAATGTGAAGCTAAGGAGAATAGAAACTATGAAATCGGTCGGTTTTCTGAAAACGCTGGGCTCGGTCGTGGCGATGGTGGTGGCGTGCAATGTGTACGCTCAGGCAAGCGATGCAACGGCGACGGGTACGACCGCAGCGCCGGCTGCAAGCGCCAAGGCCGTCAAGAAGGCCAATGGCCAACTGGGCCGCAAGGTGCGCAGCGCGCTTGCCAAGGCGCAAGGCATCGACGTCTCGAATATCGCGGTGCGTGCTCGTGGCGGTGCGGTGACGCTGACTGGCTCGGTGCCTGATCAAGGCCAGATCGATGCTGCCGGTCAAGCAGCCAAGGGCGTCGCCGGCGTGACGTCGGTAACGAACAAGCTGACCGTTGTTCAGCAGTAACACGGCAGCATTGAGCAGGCCGCGATCAGCGGCCTGCCGTCAGGCGGCTTGCAAACAAGGCGTGTGAGACGCCGGCAGGCGCTTAGGGCTGCGTCGAAAGGTGCGTGCGATCCGGTATCGCCATGCGCCATTGTGATGCATGCCAGCGCGAGGGTTCCGGCGAATAGCCGGAGCCCTTTTTTTTCGCTTTATTTTTCCTGGCGATGATTTTTGAAGCGATGATGATGGTTCAGATCCGTTCCGGGCTGAATCCGAGCACCGCAACGGTTCGTCCGTACGCTGTGACACACAATTGACGCATCGCGAAGCGTACTGTGATGCAAGTGGAATCGGAGTCAACGCCATGGAAACCACGCTTTTGCGCTATACCGATCTGCCGATTGGCGATCGGGCGGCTTTCGAACTGGTGTGCGCGCGGCACGGTTTTGCGCCGGCGCATTTCGACATCAGCGCCTGCCCGGACCCGGGCGACGCCGCGTGTGAACGCCTCGTCACGATCCGGCGCGGCGGCTGGGCGCAGTGCTACCACGACCATCACGGGCAGTGGGTCAGGCAGTTCGAGACCGATCTGACCTGCAGATTTTTCAAATAGAGAAGCTTTGAGGGCGCTGGCATTTTTGCTGGCGCTTAAAGCACGTGCCCGAGGCTAGTGCCAGAGGCCTGCGTCCAAAGCGGACACGTCAAGCCGCCTATCAAGGCCGCCTGTCAGGACTCCCGTTTCATGCCAGCACGAGGCGCACACCGACCAGCGTGAGCGTAGCGGCGAGCACGTTGCGCAGCAGGGCGTCCGGCGCGCGCGACGACAGATAACTGCCGATCGCGATGCCCGGCAGCGACCCCACCAGCAGCGACAGCAGCATCGACCAGTCGACCGAACCCAGCAGCCAGTGACCCGCGCCCGCCAGCAGCGTGAGCGGTACCGCATGCGCGATATCGGAGCCGACGATGCGCGTGGTCGGCAGCAGCGGATACAGCAGCAACAACACCGTCACGCCGATGGCGCCCGCGCCCACCGACGTCAGCGATACCAGCACGCCCAGCACCGCGCCGGTCAGCATGGTGAGCGCAAGCGTGCGCCCTTGCCGGGGAGCGCGCTGACGGCGCGCGCCGAGCGCCGCGAGTTGCGGGCGGAATATGAGCGCCACGGCCGTCACCAGCAGGGCGGCGCCGAGCACGATCTGGATCAGCCGGCTTGTGCCCGGGGTGTCCATCCCGTAACGATGCAGCAGGATCAAGGTGATGGTCGCCGCCGGTACGCTGCCGGCCGCGAGGCGCAGTGTGATCTGCCAGTCGACGGAGCCCTTCAGGCCATGCACCAGCGTGCCGGTCGCCTTGGTGGCGGCCGCATACAGCAGATCGGTGCCGACCGCGGTGGCCGGGTGCACGTTGAACAGCAGGACGAGGATCGGCGTCATCAGCGAGCCGCCGCCGACGCCCGTCAGTCCGACCAGAAAGCCGACGAACAGGCCGGAGACGGAGTACAGCAGATCGATGTGGGGAAGAGCCATTGAGCAGACCGCTGACGGTCGGGTGGGTTGGACAGGTTAGGCGACAAAGCCGGCGCGCGCCGGCCTCCGGGCGTCGGCGAATGTCGACGACAGGCCCCTGGCGGCACGGCGAAAGCCGCTATTGTCGCAAAACTGCCGCGCTTGCGTGTGCAAGCGCCTGAATCCCACTCAAAGCGCGCGGCGAATCTCGACGATGCCGAAGGCCGCGAGCGTGATCCCGACGATCCGGTCGATCGCCACGCGCAGCTTGCTGCCGATCGCATGACGTGCGAGCGACACCACGGTCACGAGAAAACACCACCACGCGATCGAACCGCAAAACACGCCGCCTACCGTGGTCAACGCGATACTCGATGAAAACGCGCCACGCGGCGCGAGCGTCGTGAACAACGCGGCAAACATGATGACGGTCTGCGGGTTGGTCAACGTGAGCAGCAACGAACTCGCATACGCGCGCAGCGCGCCGGCGCGGCCCACCTGAGCGAGCTTGCCGTTGCTATCGCCGTTGCCGTTTACTGCGTCGACGGGCGGTTTTTGCAACAGCGTACGCACGCCGAGATATAGCAGGAACAGACCGGCGATCAGATGCAAGGGCCGGTCGTAGGCGAGCATGAACTGCGAAATGCCGACCAGGCCGAGTGCCGCGATCAGACCGTAGAACGCATCGCCGCTTGCGATGCCGAACCCGATTGCCAGCCCCGCGCGCGGACCGCCCGTTAGCGTGCGGCGGATGCACAGCATGCCCATCGGCCCGACCGGCGCGGCAATCGCGAGGCCGACACCCGCTGAAGTGACGAAGAGACTGGTGGTGGACATGGGGAAGCCTTTATCGGTTGTTCTGCTTTGTGTGTACAGTCGCGCGCCGAACTTTCGCATGCTTGCCGGCGGGCGTCAGGCCGACGCGCCTTCAAGCATAGCGAGACTGAAAATCCCGGGCAAGGCTGCGTGAATGGATTGGGCGGCGTAACTTGGCGTAGCAGCAAACGACGTAGTTCGGCACCTGATCGACCTTCGCAACTCGGCGCGCGATCGAAGGCGCAAACCGGCGTCCCGGCCGTGGATACCCTGGGACGGGCTCGGCCACCACCTTCCTCGGGCATAATTTTCCCACTTCAAACACACAGGGCATGCCCGTTCATGTGGCAAATCGATCAGGTGACGTTGCGCCTGTTTATCGCGGTCTGCGAAGAAGGCACGATCGCGCGTGCGGCCGAACGCGAGTTCATCGCACCGTCCGCGGTCAGCAAGCGGCTCGCGGATCTCGAAGCGCTGGTTGACGTCGCGCTGCTTTCGCGCAGCCAGCGCGGCGTGCGCGCGACCGCGGCCGGCGAGGCGCTGCTCAGGCACGCGCGACTCATCATGCGCGGCCACGAACGCTTGCAGGCGGAACTCAGCGAATATGCGGCCGGCGCACGCGGACATGTACGGGTGCTGGCGAATGTCTCGTCGATGGTCGAGTTTTTGCCCGAGGCACTATCGGTATTTCTGAAGGCCAATCCGCAGATTCGTGTCGATGTCGAGGAGCGCGTCAGTGCCGAGATCGTACGCGGTCTGGAAGAGGGCGTGGCCGATCTCGGTATCTGCCGCGATGTGGTGCCGATGGGCAGTCTCGATGTGTTGCAGTATCGCTCCGATCATCTCGCGCTGATTGTGCCGCGCGATCACCCATTGGCCGGTGAGGCCGCTATCGGTTTTGAGCAAACCCTGGCATTCGATCATCTCGGGCTCGCATCGAACGCGTCGGTGAACGCGCTCATGCAGCGCATTGCGACGGAAAAAGGCAGCGAGCTCAACTATCGGACCTACGTATCGACCTTCGATGCCGCCTATCGATTTATCCAGGCAGGCCTTGCCGTCGCGATCCTGCCAAGCGAGGCGCTGCCCAGGCATGCTGCGGACGAATACGGCATCGTCGCTGTGCCCTTGCAGGAGGCATGGGCAGAGCGGCGCTTCGTGATCTGCATGCGCGACCGCAATGCGCTGACGCTGACGGCTGCGCATTTACTCGACCATTTGCTGCGCTCGGTCTGAACGCCTGCTCAGCGTTCTTCCTGCGGTACTCTCAAGGTCACTCCGACGTTTTCCGCCGTTCTCCGCCCGCTCTCACAACGTCCTCTCGCCACCCTCTGAAAAGCCCTTAAGGGTTTCCCCCTTGCGACGGCGCACGTCCGTCCCACATGCCTTTGCCGCCATCGCGAGCGGCGATGGAGTGCATCGTCAACGCAGACTTTGCTGCGCGGCCGAGCGCGGGCACGCTGTCACTCGACTGCTTCATTCTCTACATTTCACGCAAGATTCGAGACCGGGATTCAAGACCATGAGTGACACCCAGGAGCGCGTCGTCGTGACCGAAGTCGGCATGCGCGACGGCCTGCAAAGCATTGCTCGCACGATGCCCACAGAGTTCAAACGGCGCTGGATCGACGCCGCCTATGCCGCCGGCGTGCGGCATATGGAAGTCGCGTCGTTCGTACCGGCGAAGCTATTGCCGCAAATGGCCGATGCCGACGAAGTGATCGCCCACGCGCTCACCTACGACGATCTCGTTGTGACCGCCCTGGTGCCGAACCTGAAGGGCGCGCAACGTGCGCTCGACTCTGGCGTGCATCGGATCGTCGCGCCGATTTCGGTGAGCACGGCGCACAGCCTTGCCAATGTTCGCAAGACACCCGCCGAGATGATCGAGGCATTTGCCGCGATGCGCGGGCTGATCGATAGCGCTGCCAGCGCGAGCTCGCGGCGCGTCGAATTGATCGCTGGTCTGTCGACGGTATTCGGCTGCACGCTGCAAGGCGTCGTGCCCTATGCCGACATCGCAGCGATTGCGCGTGCCGCGTTGCAGGCGGGCGCCGATGTCATCGCACTCGGCGATACCACTGGCGAAGCGACGCCGCAGCAGGTCGGCGAAATCATCGAACTGGTACGAGAGGTCGCGGGCAGCAAGCTGCGCTCGCTGCATTTCCACGACACGCGCGGCCTCGGTCTCGCCAACACGTTGATCGCGCTGCAGCACGGCATTCGCGAATTCGATGCTTCGCTGGCCGGCCTCGGCGGCTGTCCGCATGCGCCGGGCGCAACCGGTAACGTGAACACCGAAGACCTCGTGTTCATGCTCGACAGCATGGGTTACGACACCGGCATCGATCTCACCAGACTCATCGCGTCGCGCGACGTTCTCGCCGACGGGTTGCCCGGCGAACCGCTATACGGTTATCTGGCGCGTGCCGGTTTGCCGAAGCAGTTCAATGCCGCTGCTCGACGTTTTGAATCTTCCGAATCACAGGTGCTGCAATGAATCCGGTTTCTTCTACGTCTGCCTCTTCTGCTTCGTTTGCGCCTGCGCCCGCAGTGGAGCAGCAGAATGCGTTGCCGCTTGCGGGCATTCGCGTGATCGAGTTGTCGCATATGGTCATGGGGCCGACCTGCGGGATGATTCTCGGCGACCTCGGCGCCGAAGTCATCAAGGTCGAGCCGCCGCGTGGCGACGGTACGCGGCGTTTGCTCGGTACCGGCGCGGGTTTTTTTCGTACCTTCAATCGCAACAAGAAGAGTGTCGCGCTCGACCTCGATAGCGAAGCGGGACTGGCCGCGCTGCACAAGCTGGTCGATACCGCGGATGTCTTCGTCGAGAACTTCAAGCCAGGCCGCATGGCGAGCCTGGGCCTCGATTATGCGTCACTGCGCGAACGCAATCCCAAGCTGATTTATGTTTCGCATAAAGGCTTTCTGAACGGTCCTTACGAACACCGTCTGGCGCTCGACGAAGTCGTGCAGATGATGGCCGGCCTTGCCTACATGACTGGACCTGTGGGCCGCCCGTTGCGTGCGGGCAGTTCGGTTAACGACATTATGGGTGGCATGTTCGGTGCGATCGGCGTGCTTGCCGCGTTGCATGAAAGGCATACGAGCGGACGTGGCAAGGAAGTACAAAGTGCGCTGTTTGAAAACTGCGTGTTGCTCTCCGCGCAACACATGCAGCAGTTCGCCGCGACCGGTGTGCCCGCTGCGCCGATGCCCGAACGCATCAGCGCATGGGCTGTCTACGACGTGTTCACGCTTGCCGACGGCGAACAGATGTTTATCGCCGCGACCGGCGACGGCCAGTGGCGCGCGCTGTGCGCGATTCTTGACCGTATCGATCTGTTGGCCGACCCGCGCCTCGCGACCAACAACGACCGCGTGCTGGCGCGCGAGTGGTTGCTGAAGACGCTTGGTGAAACCTTGAGCAGCTTCGAAGGCGCGGCGCTCGTGCCGCTGTTCGAACGCGACCACATTCCGTTCGCGTCGATCACGAAACCCGAAGACCTGTTCGACGATCCACATCTGAACGAGAGCGGGGGCCTTGCACGATTGACGCTGGATGACGGAAGCGAAACCGCGATGCCCTTGTTGCCGATTTCGATGGACGGTGTTCGCCTGCAACCGCGCCAGCCGATCGCAAAGATCGGCGAGCACACTGCTGATGTGTTGCGTGGTCTTGGTTACGACGAGGCGCAGATCGTGGCGTTGGGTGGTGGCGTGGCGCAGTCGCCACGGGAAGCTGCTTGAGTGTGGGCGGCTTACGAGGTGTTTCGCAACCGTGTTTGAGCATGGCGGCTCTGCTTGCACGCGCTCGATGCGTCGTTGGACGTAGTCAATCAATCTCATCCGGCGTCAGACCGGAATTCGGCAACTGGTTTGCATGGGACCGGAGTAAGTGCTGAAGCGCTAACTCCGATCGACAAAGGAGACAGGCGATGAAATCGTCGAATCATGTGGTGTATGCGACGGCAGTCGGTAATGCCGGCGCACTGGGTGGTTTGCCCTCAGGCGCGGGCGCATCGTCAACTGGCCGCGCAGAAGAGATCGCGCTGGAAGGCGCACGTATTTCCGCGCGGCTCGACCGCTTGCCCGCTACGCGCTCGATCTGGCAACTGGTGATGCTGCTGAGTCTCGGCCTGTTCTTCGAACTGTACGACCTGATGTTCTCCGGCTACATCGCGCCGGGTCTCGTACGTAGCGGGATTCTCACCGCGACGACGCATGGCCTGTTCGGCACCAGCGGTGTGGCGAGTTTCATCGCGGCATTGTTCGCGGGCCTGTTTATCGGCACGGCGGCATGTGGTTTTCTGGCCGACCGCTTCGGGCGGCGTGCGATCTTCACATGGTCGCTGCTGTGGTACACCGCGGCCAACATCATCATGGCGTTCCAGGACACGGCGCTTGGGCTTAACCTCTGGCGCTTCATCGCGGGGATCGGTATCGGCGTGGAGATCGTGACGATCGGCACGTATATCTCCGAGCTCGTGCCGAAGCATGTGCGCGGTCGCGCATCGGCCTTTTCGCAGGCGGTCGGTTTCTGCGCGGTGCCGATTGTCGCGTTTCTTTCGTATTTGCTGGTGCCGCACCGCTACTTCGGTCTCGATGGCTGGCGTCTGGTCGTGCTGACCGGCGTAACGGGCGCGATCGTGGTGTGGTGGATCCGTCTGCGTTTGCCGGAGAGTCCACGCTGGCTTGCACAGAAAGGCCGGATCGAAGAAGCCGACGCGGTGATGAAGCGACTTGAAGCGCGCGTCGAACGAGAATATGGACGCCCCTTGCCGGATCCGGCGTTGCCCGAACCGATGCGTGCGCGAGCGGCGTTTCGTGATCTGCTGGTGCCGCCGTATCGCAAACGCACGCTGATGCTGATCATTTTTCACGTGTTCCAGACGATGGGCTATTACGGCTTCGCGAACTGGATTCCGACGTTGCTGATCAAGCAGGGCATTACGGTCACGACGAGTTTGATGTACGCGAGCATCATTGCGATTGCCGCACCGCTTGGACCGTTGCTGGGGATGTTGATTGCGGACCGCTTCGAACGTAAGACGGTGATCATCTGCATGGCGGCAATCAACGTGGTGTGCGGGTTGCTGTTTAGCCAGGCGCGTGAGACGGTGCTGCTGGTGAGTCTGGGAGTGTGTCTCGTCCTGGCGGGCAATATTATTTCGTATAGCTATCACGCATACCAGGCCGAACTATTTCCGACGAGCATTCGAGCGAGGGCAGTGGGATTTGTTTATTCGTGGAGCCGGATTTCAGCGATGTTTTCCGCATTTGTGATTGCGGGGTGTTTGAGCCGCTTTGGCGTGAATGGGGTGTTTGTGTTTATTTCAGGCGCGATGGTGGTGGTGATGCTAGCTATCGGGACGCTGGGACCGAAGACGCGGGATGTCGCGTTGGAGGATATTTCGAGGTAGTGCTTTATGGATGGTCGAGGCCCACCTGGCGGGGCGGGCTCGACCGGTTGTGCGTGCCTAGTGTTTCTTCTGTGTCGCCGATGCAGGTTGTGCGACGCGGATCGGCGGCGCGCCCGACGGTGAAGTGGCCGGTTTCAGTTTTTTCTCCTGCTTCGGTTTCTTCACTTCGCGGTTACTGCGCATTTGACCTTTTGCCATGATGGGCTCCCCAATAGGCGTTTGTCGCTCCGTGAGGGAGCAGTAGGGTCGTAGTGTGCGCTGGTTTTGGGGTTTATGGGTGGGTTTTTGTTGTTGGTTTTTCCCAGGTCTGGTTTCTTTGGTTTTTTGTCTTTGGGCTTTCCTTGATCTGGGCTGTTTGGTTTCTGGTTTTTGGCCTTTCCTTGAATTCTTATTGGTCTATTAGTGTCGCCCCTGTGCGGGGCAGGCACTTACTTTCTTTGCCGCCGCAAAGAAAGATAAGCAAAGAAAGCGGCTCACACAGCCAGCTCATAAGCGGGTTCCCCGCACAGTTGTGGTAGTGGTGCATCTGGAATCCGTGTTCTCGCACATTCGGCACGAGTGACAAAGGGTTCATCCGCTCCCACTCCGCACTGCGTGCGTCGCGGACGGGTATGCCTGGGAAACCAGGGGGCTTCGTTTGGGTGCGGTGGGGTCATTGCGTCGGCGAAGCGTTTCCGCACGCATTGGCGATTCTCCGTTTTGGGCGAAATACTGATATATGACAACTACAGTGGCCGTCGCTATTTCAATTGCAGTGCTGTTGAAGTGAAAGTGGCCGTCGCAAATGGCCGTGGCGATTCAATGCAGAGCGACGGCATCAGACGAAACGCGAGAGTCAAAAACAGAGCGGCCGGTTTTTGAAGTACGCGTCGGCGCGCGCAGCGCCGCCGGAAGAATGATGGCTTTGTCACTGAGGCCGAATGTGCGAGAACACAGATTCCAGATGCACCACTACCGTAACTGCGCGGGGAACCCGCTTAAGAATTAGCGGTGTGAGCCGCTTTCTCTTGCTTACTTCTCTTTGCGGCGGCAAAGAGAAGTAAGTGCCTGCCCCGCACAGGGGCGAACGCTAATAGACCAATAAGAAAACAAGAAAAGGCCAACGCCGTAGGCAAACAGACAAGGAGAAGCCAACACCGTAAACACACAACAATAAGCGCCAAGCAGGCAAGCAAATCAGAAAAAGTCCACCGCCGTAGGCACACCCACCAACCCCCAAAATCACCGCGCAAGCGGCCTACCCCTCCTCCAGGTCTCCGACGGCAACTCCCCAAACTGCCCACGATACTCATTGGAGAAATTCCCAAAATGCCAGAACCCCCACCGCGTAGCGACTTCAGTAACAGACCCCGCACCTCTCAACTCACGCCGCACATGATCAAGCCGAACAGCACGTATATACGCTGAAGGATTCACCCCAAGCGTATCCTCAAACGCATACTGCAAAGTTCGCCGACTCGCGCGAAACCGCGCACACAGCTCAGCCACTGAAAGTGGACAATCAGGCGACTCCTCCACCAGCTCGCGAACCCCCCGCACAAGTTGCCAGTTCCGCGCGGTACGCGCTTCGACACTTCCGTGCGAGTCCGCATCGTGCATGTCCGGTAAAACCTCGGCGAGCCCAAAGATCACGGATTTCTCAAACGACGCCGCCACCCCCGCATCATCGAGCAAAGCCGGCGTGGCAGCCACCGCATCGAGCAAATGCTTCAGTACCTCGCGAAATCCCTGCAATCTCGCAGGATCGACATTCAATACACCGGGCTTCGCACCCAGCAGCGACCTGATTCCATCAAGCTGCGAGCGCACCAGTCCATCGGCGATCGCATCCGGCTCGATCTCCAGATTCACTACGACATGTTTGTCGGGCGATAAAAACTCGAATCCGCCATCGCCGGAAAACACATGGAGACCGTCACGATGACTCGTCTGTCCGCACAGCAGGGCATGCCCTTCGAGTTGAAATGGAATGCCCACCGCCAGCTTGGATAGCGCCACCTGGCCGCGTTGATAGACCGTGCGGTTCAGGCGTTCCACCAACACCCGCACGCCGCCCGCAAAAAACGAACTCACCGAGCCGTCGAAGGCGCCGCGCGAAATCTGGCAATAGCTCTGGTTCCACGCGTCGAGCAACATCGCCTGTTCGTCGATGTTCCGGCAACAGTGAATCTCGACGGCGCTGCTTGTCTGATTGGCCGGCTGCATAGCTTCTCCCAATTCGGTTAGCGCTCTCCGAAAGCCTCGTGCCGACCAGTGTATGCGAAAAAAAGTCCACGCTGCACCTCCGGCGCAGGCCGTCTGCGCGTACCCGGGCGCGCTCGAATCACTGTATGTAATGCATTTGTCAGCAAGCTGGACTTTTACGGGATTTTTACGTTTTTGCCAATTTTGGATAGTCGCCGCTTTTTGCCGCCCCTACTTTGTGCCCAACGCAATGCGATGCATTGGGCACTAGAACAGGAGTCACGCATGAGCAGATCGGCAGGCAGGCTGGAAGGCAAGATCGCAATCGTGTCGGGTGGCGCAACCGGCGCGGGCGGCGCGGCGTCGCTGCTGTTCGCGCAGGAAGGCGCGCAGGTCGCCGTGGTCGATATCAATACCGACGCGGGCGAGGAAGTCGTGACGCGAATTCGCGCGGCAGGCGGCACGGCTGAACTGTTTGCCGCCGATGTGTCGAAGCGCGAAGCCGTGGATGCCGCCGTCGCGAACATCATCGCGCGCTTCGGACGCATCGACGTGCTGTTCAACCACGCCGGCAGCATCGTCGTGAAGCCGTTCATCGATACCACCGACGAAGACTACGACTGGCTCATGAACGTCAACGTGAAAAGCATGTTCATGATGACGCGCGCGGTGCTGCCGCACATGCTCGCGGCGGGCGGCGGTTCGATCGTGTGCACGGCGTCGATTTCGTCGGTGGCGGCCACGCCGCTCGAAGTGCTGTACTGCACGACCAAGGGCGCGTGCGCCATGTTCGCGCGCTCGATTGCCGTCGAGTATCGCGACCGTGGCATTCGTTGCAATGCCGTGTGCCCCGGTTTCATCGATACGCCGCATGGGCGCCGCGAAATCAGTGCACTCGCGAAGTATGGCTTCGACGCAAGCGAGGCGGCGCTGTCGGTGCAGCAGGGCCGTCTGTGCGCGCCGGAAGAAGTCGCGCGCGCCGCGCTCTTTCTTGCCAGCGACGACGCCAGTTTCGTCAACGGCGCGCACCTGTACGTCGACAACTGCTTTACGGCTGTGTGAGCCGGTCCTTCGTCGCGCGGTCACGCCTCTGCATCGCTTAGCCGCTTCGTCATAACCCTGTTCAAAGGATCGTGTCATGGACATCAACACGGCCGTGCCGTCGGCGGACTCCGCCGACAACGACGTCAAGCTGTTGCACAAGATGGGCTATGCGCAAGAACTGTCCCGGCGCATGGGGGCGTTCTCGAACTTCGCGGTGTCGTTCTCGTTGATCTGCATTCTGTCGGGCGGCATCACGTCGTTCCAGATGGGTTTGTCGGCGGCGGGCGGAGCCTCGATCGGACTCGGCTGGCCACTCGGCTCGCTGTTCGCTCTGGTTGTTGCGGCGGCGATGGCGCAGATCGCTTCGTCGTATCCGACGGCTGGCGGCCTCTATCATTGGAGTTCGATTCTCGGCGGGAAAATGTGGGGCTGGCTGACCGCCTGGCTGAATCTGCTCGGGCTCGTGTTCGTGGTCGCCGCGATCAACTACGGCACCTACGATCCGTTCTTTCGCACACTAATCGCGCCGATGTTCGGTGTGAGTCCCGATTCGCTCGGCTGGTGGCAGCAGACGCTCTTTCTGACGGTGATTACCGCTTCGCAGGCGTTTCTGAATCATCGCGGTATTCGCATCACGAGCAAGATCACGGATCTGTCGGGCTATCTGATCTTTGTGGTGACGATCATGCTGGTGGTTTCGCTGCTGGTGTATTCGCCGGTCAAGATCGATCTGTCGCGGCTCTATACCTTCACTAACTTCACGGGTGTCGATGGCGGCGCGTGGCCGAAGCAAACCATCGCGATGGCATTTCTGTCCGGCTTGTTGCTGACCGCTTACACGATCACGGGCTTCGACGCATCCGCGCATACCTCGGAGGAGACGCATCAGGCGGCGCGCAATGTGCCGCGCGGCATTGTCGGCTCCGTGTTCTGGTCGACCACGTTCGGCTACGTGATGGTGTGCGCATTCGTGCTGGTGATGCCGGATATCGCTGCGGGGGTGAAGCAGGGTACCGGGTTCTTCGAAGCGATTCTTGCGCCGATTCCGGGACCGCTGCGCATCCTGATCGAATTGCTGATGTTCTTCATCAACTACGTATGCGGTCTCGCAGCCGTTACATCGACCTCGCGCATGATGTTCGCCTTTGCCCGCGACGGCGGCCTGCCTGGCTCCAAGTGGCTGCGCAAAGTAAATGCGGCACACCGCACGCCGGCCGCTGCGATCTGGACCTCGGCGGTGCTGGCCATCGTGGTGACCTTGTACGGCGATGCGTTCACGGTGCTGAGCGCGGGTAGTGCAGTGTTCCTGTTCATCTCATACGCCATGCCGATTGCCGCCGGAATTTTTGCCGAAGGCCGTACGTGGAAAGAAAAGGGCCCGTTCCAGTTAGGCATGCTGTCAAAGCCGTTCGCGGTGGCAGCGGTGTTCGGCGCACTGGTGCTCGCCTATGTCGGTATGCAACCGCCGAACCAGAAGGTGGTGTACGTGATTGTCGGTTTGCTCGCGGTGTTGCTGGCGATCTGGTATGGCGCGGGCGTGCGCAAGAGCTTCGCGGGTCCGCCGATCGGCAAGGTGTCGAAGGAGCGCGAGCAGGAACTGAGCGGCATGGAGGGGCAACTGGGGGAAAGCTGAATCTCTGCGAGTGCGCGGTCAGTTTCCGTCACTCGTGCCTGAAAAAATAACGTCAGCCGGCCTTGAAGCCGGCTGACGTTATTACATCTGCCGCATGACGTGGCGTTCGTCAGTTAGGTCTCGCTTAGATACCGGTATATCCCACCGGAACGGTCGCGTTACCCTTGGCGACCGACGCGTTGTTCGACACCACATACACCGGCGACTCGGTCAGGTTAAGCACCAGCGTACCGTTGGTGTAGTTCGCGCTCGACACATTGCCCATCATGTCGATAACCTTCACAGTGCCGCTCGTGCCCGGTGCATCCACGGCCAGGCTATATGGCACGCTATAGGTCGAACTGAAGCCGACGCTCGCGTCCCACACGCTGTTGTTGTGTGCCCACAGCGCGGTGATCACGGCGCCGTTGCCTACCTGCTGGAATGCGTAGGCATAGATGCCGGTTGGCGTGCCGTTCACCGGTCCGAGCGTATGGGTGCCGTCGAGCGTGTGCGTCATCGCGCTGATCGCCATGGCGACCGGCTTCGGGCTGATATTCGTCGCGCCGAATGCACCTTGCGCGTCGTTCAGATCGAAGAAGGTGCCGTAGCCGACTTCGCCCGGATAGTCCGCACCGTAGAACACGTAGGTCTGATCCGCGCCTTCGCCGAGTGTGATGATGTGCATGCGCGCCGCAACCGCGGCTTGCGCATACAGCACGTTCGCGGTCGGATAGTTCGGACCGTACGAGGTGCCGAGGTCGTAGCTGATGCCGGCTTCCGTCGAGAACAGCTTCATGCCCGTACGGTAATCGGTGGCCATTTCCGCGCGCAGATCGCGCATCTGGCCGCGCAACGAACCGCTTGCAGTTGACGGGTCGCTGTCGTAGCGCTCCGGCGGATGCGACGGCGAGGTGCCCGCATCGTAGTAACCATGCGTGGAGACGGCGTCGATATATTGGCCGAAGCCGAGCGGCGCGAGGCGCTTCAGACGCGTCGTGGTCAGGCTCGGGAACGCATCGGTCGGGCCCATCACCACCGCGTTCGGATCAGTCGAGTGGATGCCTTGATAGACGGACTGATACAGCGCGATGAAGTTGGCGTCGGTGTCGGTCCAGAACTCGTTAGGCTCCCACGTCACCTGATAGTAATTCGCCGACTGGGTCGGGAAGTACGCGGTGCGAATCGCATTCGATTCCGTGCCGACGCGGCTCATGTAGTTCTGGTAGTACGTAAGGTTGGTCGGCACGCTCGTGTCGTCCTGGAGCGCACCGGTGCTGCTCGCCCAGGCCGGAATGCCGTCGAGACGGATCAGGCGCATCACGTTGCCGCTCTTGTAGAACGGATCGAGATTGTTGGCGGAGGGGTTGAACGTGTTCGCTGCGTTCGGTTCCATCGTCGAAAGCTGGCGGTCGTCGATCGTCGACGAGATGCCCAGATCCGCAAGCAGCGGACCGTTGTCGTTCGCGCCCTGCATGCCGAAGCGGTGCTGCTCCTGATGCGCGTAGGTGACCGTGGGAATGACCGCCGACAGGTTCGGCGTGACGCCGAAGGTCGCGATGCCGACCGGGCGCGTGCCGGCTTGCGGCAACTGGCCACCGTTCTGCGCGAGCGTGCCCGTTGCGGCGAAATAGCCGGCGAGCGTCGAGGTGCAGTTGAGCGTGATGGTCTTCGAACCACTCGGCACGGCCGTGCTGCCGCTCGCCGCCACTCTGCCGAAGGTATCCGTGACGGCCCAGTTCAGCGTGTCGGCGTTCGGCACGTTGGTGCTAAAGGCGAGCTGGAAAGCGCTGCCGGCGGCGAAGATACGTGTGCCGTCCGAGCTGGGTGTGTCGGCGGAAATGGTGGCGCTGCCGGAGCCCGCCGAGACGGCCGGCGAAGCACAGTTGAGTGTGGCGACCGTGTTGCCCGCGCCGTTCACCGTGGCGGTGCCGCCGGTGCTGCTGTTTCCCGCCGCGGTCGAGCTGGGCGAACTGGCGGTTCCGTTGGCCTGGGTTGCTGCGCTGCTGCCGCCGCTACCACCACCACCGCCGCCGCAAGCTGCTAGTGCCAGAGAAAGTGTCGAGAGTACGAGTAGTTGCGATTTCATCAATCTGTAACCAATGCGTTAGCTGAACGTTCGTCCACCTCTTCGCGCAAAGCGCGTCCGGAGGCGGAACGAACATCCGGGTTCAATTGCAAGCCGGCCGATAGTTGAAACGTCGGCGCCGGCCGTCCTGTGTGCACAACGGGTTCGTTGCGCGAGGGTGATGCCTTCCCGGGTTGTCGGCCCCAAACGCATTTCTCTGCAGAGAAATTCATGTCATGCGAATTCGTGCCGCTCGTACTGGTGGGTTGGCGGAATCGAACGACTGGGGAACGTACGACGAAAACAACAAAAGGGTTCGGGGAACAACGCGGTTCACATCGCAGTACGTGAATTCATGGCGCAAGCCAATGAACTATTTGCTGTTCTGTAAGTAAAGCAGGCTCAAATGGGAAGAATCGACAGTCACCATACGCATTAGTATGTTTAAAAGAAGTAACGAGTCGTTACGTATGAACAATAACGCAGTACTAATTGCATTGATCACACAAAACCATACGTATGGCCAGACCAGTTTTTATCCGCCAGGCAGAAGTGGGGTCGAAAAGATTTGAAATGGATGCCTAACTATATAAATCGATGTAAACCGCAGCGTAATGGGCGATAGCGCTCATTGCATAGCCGAAGGAAACTTGGAGATGGCGGAAAAGTGCTGGGCCTTCGGTGTAAGGTTTCCACGCGATGGCGACTTCGCGGCGGACCTGTCGCTGATTTATGGAGACGAGGCCGTGCCCGGCGAAAAGGGCGCGACAGATAGACGATGACGAGGCGCCGAGGTTTTTTGGCGCCGGTACTTGCTGGTCGGAAGGTTGATCCGCTGCGCAAAAAAGGCGGTTGTCCAGAGAGATAAATCGTGAGAATTCTTCAGTTGGTTCACGCACCGCGACTATCCGGGGCTGAGGTACTTGTAAAGGGGCTCGCGATTCATCACCAGCGCGGGGGCCATGAGGTTTGCATTACGTCGCTGCTTCCACAGCAGGACGATTTCGTCGACATTCGTGCCGAGCTTCAGGCCGCAGGCGTCACCTGTCGGTTCCCGAGCGTCCATTACGGCAGGGTGGGCAAACTGCTGCATCTGTATCGCGTGATCCGTCAGTTCCGTCCCGATTTCATCGTGGCTCATGCCACACTCGCGGCACTCTATGTGCGTCTTCTACCTGTGCATACGCCGATCGCCTGGGTGATGCACTCCGGTGTCAACGACTTCGAGAACGGTGCGCTCAAGCAGGCGGAGCGTCTGCTGTCCAGGCGGGCGAGAGCGATCATCGGCGTATCGCAGCAGAATATCGACGACTACCTGCGAGAGATCGGCAAACACCCGGCTATGGTGGTGATCCCGAATGGCGTGGACGCGTCGCTGTTCTCGGAAGACGACGGCACGTCGGCAGCGGATGTCGGCGTGCCTGCCAAACAGATTGTTCAGTTGGGCCGCTATATAGAAGGGAAAAGCCAGCTGGACACGGTTCGTGCGTTCGAGCGTGTCGTGCAAAGCGAGCCCGAGGCGCGCCTGCTGCTGTGTGGCGTTGTGGAAGACGTTGCCTATCATCAGGCGGTGCTGTCGCTCGTTCATCAGCTTGGGTTGGACAGCCGCGTGACGGTATGCGGGCCACGCTCGGATGTCGCTGCGATCCTTCGCGCCTCGCGCGTCTTTGCGATGCCTTCGCGATTCGAAGCGCAGAGCATTGGTTTTCTGGAGGCGCTCGCCTCAGGTATTCCGGTCGTGGCGAGCCGGATTCCGTCGTTCGGCTTTGCCAGCGGCTTTGCCGGCGTCAATCTCGTCGATACGGCTGATCCTGAGGCCTATGGCCGTGCGTTGCTCGGTGCGCTCGACATGCCGCGTGCGAACCGGCAGCTCGCGGGATACACGCTGCATGACACGGCGGATCGCTATATGACGATTGCACGGCAGTTCGTCCGGCCAATGCAAGTCTCAGTATGAATTTCGTCGGATCGACCGGCTCGCGCTACTGCGCCAATCGGTCGATTCGCACTGTCTCCGAGAACAGTCCGGGCAACTCGCCGAGGTCCTGAGCGGGACCCAAGGCGAAATTGTCGCCTACCGGATAGCGTGTCAGCGCCGGTGCGCCGCCGGTGAAATAGAAATCGCCGAGCGTCGCATCGGTTCTTCGATAAAGCACGAGCCCGGCATTGCGCTTGTCACGCACGTCACGCACGAACGCAGGGAAAACATCCGACCACGACATGCCATGCAATGTCGCCGCGTGGACAGGTACGCTCGCCGTGCCTGTTGCGTCGAGCGTGGCAATGTCGATGGCCGCGTCCTCGTTCGTTCCGTCGAGGTGCGGTGTCAAAAGAATCAGCGTATTGTTCGCCTGGCCGCGCACGGCTCCTATCGTTACCTTGACGAAATCGGCCAGGAAACTCGCCGGCAATAACTTGCGTTCGCCAATGCTCATGCGTGTGCCGTCGTTGGCGATTTGCGTGAGCGCGAGCCGACCGTCGGCGCCATTCACCGCGATCAGTGACGCGCGTGATCCTGGCGCCTGGACCGGCAGCAGATTTGCGTTATGCGGTAGGGTTTTTGCCTGCGCCATGAGCGTGAGCGTCGGCGCCGAGCCAGATGAGCCTGCGGAAGACGCTATCCAGAGGTCGAGGCCGCTATCGGTTCGCTTCTGCGCGATCAGCACGCCGGCACGTCCCGTTCCGCTAAAGTCCGCTGCCACATATTGTTGCGTCAACTCCGGCTTGAGCGCACTGCCGGTCTGGAGCCAGAGACGCGGCGGTTCGAAGTGATCGCCTGTACTGCGAAGCAACCAGAACGCCGTGCCGCCGCGACGTGCGGTGATTGCCATCAGGTCCGCTTTGCCGTCGCCGTCGAAATCGCCGAGCAGGAAGCGTGCGCTATCGAAGCACAGTTTGTCATTTGCGCAACTCGGCGCCGTAGCGCGGGGATCGAATGGGACGACGCTGGCGTACCAAAGCGCGGGGCGCGACGCTTTCACGAGTGATGCCGCATACACGTTGAATCCGGGTCCATCGTGTTGTCGCTGCACGTCGACCGCAGTTGGCTCACCCGTGCCGTCGATGTCGCCGACCATGGCAGTAGCGAGCCGAAGATCGGTTGCCTGAGTGTGTTGCGTAGTCGACCAACGGTAGCGTGTGGTGAGCTGCGTGCAGCCGCGCATGGTGAGCTTGCCGTCGTTTTCGCCGAGGCAGTGCCGCTGCGGCGTATACACGATGCCGAAGTCCCACGGCGTCCAGCGCTGCGCCATGTCCCATTGATCGCAGGTCTCGGCGCTCAGATAGCCGTCGCGTTCGGCGATGCATTGCGAAGTCGCGACGCTGACAAGCGCGGCGTTGCGCGTGTTGCCCGGATAGACGGTCAGCGGGTCCCAGCGCCATTGCTGCGCGGAGGAGCCTGTGCACGCGGCGAGTGTCGGCGTCTGGCCGCTGCCCGCGGCAGTCAGACAACTGCTCGTCGCCGCATTGAATAGCTGAATGGGATGCGCCATGAAATCCGCGATCCGGTGATCGCTGCGATCGGCAAATGCATAACGGCGCGCGACCCAATTTCCGTCCCACTGAAACTCACCGAATACATGCGAAGACTCGTTGCCGTCGACGGAAAAATAGCTGGCGACGATATCGCGCTTGCGCTGGACTTCTGCCGCCGGAACGTTGGCGGGCCAGTCGCCGGTCGGATAGGTGATGTGGTATTCGATCGGCACGCTTTTGCTCAGCGTTTGGGCGACGTGGCGCGTGATGCGCGCGGCGTAGATGTGATCGGGATGCTCGAGAAACGGCACGGTGTCCGGATTGAGCGTGTAGATCTCCGAGGCGTCGGTAAGTATCGCTTTGAGCGTAGCCGACAAGGAGGCCCGATCGTATTGCACGCGCACCGAGCCGTCGGCGTTCATCGGATAGGTGGAGAGCGTGGCGTGCTGTTCCCACAGGAGGCCGAGCGGTACGCGGCCGCCGCGCACGGCGCCGCCAGGCAGCCTGAGTTCGAGCAGACGGACTTGCGGCTTTGCCTTCAGCACCATCTGATGCACGAGCTTGCCGGCGATCGGGAGATTCGTTTCGATCCATTCGTCAGGCGCCCCTGCCATGCGCGCATAAGCGAGCCGCGAGGCCCGCTCGCGAGTCTGCACATAAGCGAAATCCGCCCCGTTGGCGCCGCCGATCAGGTGCACGGTGGTGATGCACCAGCCGGCGTCGAGCCGTTCGTTGATGGCAGGATCTACGAAGAGCAGATCGTCATCGAGGTGGGCGACAACCGTGACCAGCGTGCCGGCGCCGCAATTCGCCGCTCGCGCCGAACCGGGAAGGAAAGCGAAGAAAAGCAGCGCCAGAAAGGCAATGGATGAATCGCGAACGAGCCTGGCTGCCGATGATCGCATGTTGATTCGAACCCTGACGGTGAGCTCGATCATACTGTACCGGCGTGGGTCGCCGCGTTGGCGAACTCACAGTAGGCGTTACTTTTGCGCGTCGGCAATGGGCTATGCAGGCGCTGGTGTTGTTGACGCTAGCGGTAGCCTTGCCGCCAACGCCAACGCCAACGCCAACGCTAGCGGAAGTAAGCCTTGGTGTTCTCGTGAACATCGGCGCGCGCGAGCAGCGCCGACGGCGTAAGCCAGAGATATTCGCTGTGCTGGTCGAACCGCCCGACTGAGATAGTGCTGGTGAACTGCAGCGCATAGGCGAGCACGATGTAGTGCGTCGACACGTCAGGCTCGGCGGCGAAGTTGTCTTTGTAGTGATGCTCGAATACGCCTTCGAAGCGTGCGGCAGAACGCGCCAGCTTCGCGATACCCAATTCGGCGTCGGCAATGCGTGTGAACGCGGCGTCGAGCGATTCGTCTTTATGAATGCGCCCGCCGGGAACGAACCACGTGCCGCGAGCAGGGCGATTGCGACGATGGCCGATCAACACGCGGCCCTCGGCGTCGCTGACGATCAGATCGATCGCAACCAGCGGCGTCAGACGCACCACGTCCAGGAAATCGATCTCGGTCAGCATGTCATCTCCTGCAGGGCGTGCGCCGGTGGGGCGCGGGTGATCGTGAGGCGTTCCAGAAGGCGCTAATAGTCGTGATGGTGCTCATCGTCCCGGGTGAGGCGCTCGGAGACGGAAGCCAGCAACAGTGCGACCAGAATCGCGCCGAGCGTGGCGAAGAGAAACGCGCCGACCATCGCGGCTAGCACCAGCATCGTCCATGCGAGGCCGTTCATTTCTCGGCTCCAGCGCGTTGATATGCACGCGAACCAGCACCCGCCTGGATTCTACGTGTGCAAACAACGTGCGGCCCTGTCACATCACGCCGAAGTATCGGCACATCACGACAGCGAGCGGTGTCTGTCGAAGGGAGCATCCGCGGCGCTCGCTACGTGCGCCGTGCACGGCGAATCTAGCGGGGAACGTAACCCTCCGGGGTCGTGACCGTATCCTTGAACACGTCCGCGTTGGAGGACACGACATAGACCGGCGTCGGAGACAGCTTGAGATTCGCCACGCCGTCGCGATACGGCAGGGCGGATGCATTGCCCATCATGTCGAACATCGTAATTTCGCCCGACGTGCCGGGCGCATCGACCCGCAGACGATAGTCCGTACTTTGGCTCGCACTGAAGCCGGTTTTAGCGCTCCATGTGTCGTTGTCATGCGTCCACAGCGCGGTCACGATCTTGCCGCCGCCGAGCCGCCGGAACGCGTACGCGTAGACGCCCTTGGGCAATCCCTTGAGTGGCCCGAGCGTATCCGTTCCGTCGATGATTCGCGTCATCGCCGCCACCGCGAGCGCGGCAGGTTTGGGGCTGATGCGAGTAGGGCCGTAGGCGCCGTTCGGGTGATCGAGTTCGAAGAAGATCCCGTAGCCGGGCGCGGCGTCCGGCATGTCCGCGAGGTAAAACACGTAGGTCATGTCCGCGCCTTCGCCGAGCAGGATGAGATGCGTGCGCGCGACGACCGCGGCTTGCGCATACAGCACGTTCGCGTCCGGATAGTTCTTGCCGTAGGCCTGACCGATGTCGTAGCTGATACCGGTTTCGGTGACGAACAGCGGCGCGCCGGGTTTCAGGTACTGACGCATCTCATGGCGCAGCGCCCGCATCGCGGCAGGTAGTGCGCCTGGCACGGTGCCCGTGTTCCCTGAATCGGCGACGCGCTCGGGGGGATGCGACGGCGTCGTGCCGATGTCGTAATAGCCGTGAATGGTCATACCGTCCATATAGCGGCCGATGCCGAGCGGACCGAGGCGGCGCATCCACGTGACGTTGGCTTGCACTGATGCATAAGTCACGCCCATCACCACGGCATGCGGGTCCGTCTGATGAATGCCCTCCCACACGGCCTTGTACATCGCGATGAAATTCGCGTCGGAGTCGCGCCACGGCAGACCGCCATCCGCGTCGGGTTCCCATGTCACCTGATAGTAGTTGTCGCGCTGTTTGGGGAAGTAGGTCGTCCGCGTACGGTTGGACTCGGCGCCGACTTTGGCCATGTAGTCCTTCATTTGCGCGAGTGAAGTGGGTGCATAGCTGTGTGTCTCTTTGCCGGTCGGGCTGGCCCACTGAGGAATGCCGTCGAGCTGGATCAAACGCATGATGTCGCCGCGCCGGAAGTAGGGGAGCAACTGCTTGCTCGCGGGATCGAACGTGCCCGCGGTTTTCGGCTCTTCCATGTACCAGTTGCGGTTGTCGTTGGCCCACGAAAGGCCTAGCGCCGTATAGACCGGCCGATAGCCGTCGCCATCGCAGCAATGCTGCCCGGGCGCAAGATAGGCGGTGCCCTGTCCGCCGAATCGATGCAGGTCTTCATAAGGAAAGCGCACGGCCGGTAAAGCAGCGGACGTGTCCGGCAATACGCCAAAGGTGGCGATGCCCGCAGGACGTGTACCGCGCGATTCGAGTTGCCCGTGCGCGCGTTCCAGCGAAGCGGAGAGAGCGAAGTAGCCGGCAACGCTCGACGCGCAACTGAGCGTCGATAGCGTGGTGCCCGCCGTAACGGGGAAGCGGCCGCTGGCGCGCACGGCATTCCAGCTGTCGCGGATCTGCCAGTTAAGTGTGTCGTTTTGCGTCGGACGTGTTGTGAAAACTAGCGCGAAGGGTTTGTCTGCTGCAAACAGGCGCGTACCGTCGCCCGGCGTGTCCGCTTCCAGCAGATCGCCATTAGCGGCCGCGCGCGTCTGTGAGGCGGGCGCGGCGCAGCGCAGGCCTTGGTCGGGCGGCGCTTTCAATGCAGTGGGCACGGTGGTTGCCGGTTCCGACGCGGTGTCTTCGCCGGCCGGGGCCGCCTTCGCCGCCGTGCTCGCGTCAGTTGCGGCGATCGTGGCGACCAGAAGGATTGACGCCGCTGTCGAGGCCGCGGTGCGCAGCCCTGATCCATGAACCGCCAAGGCGCCGGCGAGTGTTCGCAGCGCTTGATATTCGCGTACATTGGGCATGTGTTTTCCGTGTGTTTCGACCTACCTGTTCCGGCGGCAACGCGTCGCTGAATTGCTAGTTGACCAGGCCAGACCCGCCTCACGCTACCTCGTATCGCAATCTGTTGCGGAAACCGCATAGGCCATTTCCGCAATTCGATGGCGGAATCGCACCGCCTCTCATCCGACAGAATTCTCCATTGGCCCGTCTATTGCCGGGCCGGATAAAAGTGTCTTATTGCCGTGTTTCACGTTTGAAACATTAATCGTCCCGTTTATATCCTCGCTATCCAATAACAACGAATTAAATAATTTTGCTACGCGCGAAATTGATTATATTGGAGACTGCTTTACATATCCCGGTTCGCCGGATATATCGTCAGAAGAAAGTCCCGCTGGAATCCGGTAGAACAATGACCGATGCGGGTAAGGCGGCTGCACTCATTCTGGCAACGTGACAGCAAGAAGTCACTTCAAATCCGCGGAACGACAGGCGGATCAAATTGCAACTCAAGCATTTCGAGTGGCGATTGTATGTGCGTCAACGCACAAAAAAATCGTATTAATCTGTATTGAAATTCGCGAAATGTAAATTCATTCATATGTTGAATCGGTATTTAATTCGCTGAAAAAATAGTAGTGCGACGATTGTTCCGGGAATAACTGGCCGGCCACCATATCGAAACGCCAACATGTCTGCACTTTCGGTCATGGCGGCTAAATGCTTGATTGCTGATGGCTATGATGCACTGCACAGAGTATTCCTCTGTGTAGACGTTCAAGGTTTAAAAGTAGATCCGTTTTCTTGTGAGAGAGGATGACTATGACCTGCGCGAGTCTCGAGTCCGCAATGTTGCGCTGGGTGCACGCACCGAACAAGGGGATGCGGCGCATCGCAATACTGATGTTCAACGACTGCTCGCTGCAGGGCGCGGGCGTGGTTGCCGAAGTATTCCAGGCTGCGAACGAACTGGCATCGTCCGGTTCGGGCGGCTGGTTATATGACGTTTCCTTCCTGTCCGCCGACGGCGGCATGGTGACCTCGTCGTCGGCGCTGCGGGTCTGGACAGACGGACTCGACGCGCGGCATTACGGCGGCTTCGACGCGTTGTATGTGGCCGGCGGCAAAGGCGCATTCGCCGCCTCCGGCGACGAGCGTCTGATCGCCTGGCTGCGGCGCGTTCGCCGCAATACCGGCATGATCCGGCCGATCGCGGAAGGCCGCGCGCTACTCGATGCGGCCTATGTGCCGGACGGCAAGGAAGGCGGCGATTTCCGCCAGCAGCAGCCGATGCCGTCGCGCCAGACCGAGCAGAACGGCGATGCGGGCGACCGGCTCGAATCGATGAGAAGCGCGCTCGCCATGATCAAGCGCGATCTCGGCGGTGCGGCCGCTCGCACAGTGGCCGAACGCCTGCTCGCCGATTCATGCTCGAACCTCGCACCGCTGCTTGGCGAAGACGGCGGTTTGAGCCCTGGCGACAAAGTGCGCGCTGCCGCACGCTGGCTGCAAGAGAATTGCCAGCAGTCGATTTCGATCGCCGACGCCGCCCAGTTCGCCGCGATGAGCGAGCGCAACTTCCTGCGCCGCTTCAAGATGGAAATGGGTATCACGCCCTCGAGTTTCCTGTTGCATGAACGCCTCGCGGTGACCTGCAGCCTGCTGACCGAGTCGGAGTTGCCGGTGGACAAGATTGCCCGCCGCACCGGCATGGGCAACGGCGATCGTCTCGCGAAGGTCTTCCGCAAGCGGATGAGAATTTCCCCCACCGAGTTCCGGATTCAAAGCCGCCGCATGGTCGGGGGATAGCGCGCGCGACGCGAGCCGGCTGAGCGCGCTCGCCACGCAGTATTTTGGTGCAGTACTTCGGTAAGTATTTCGTCGACTTCAGAGAACTGTAAGGAATGCGAATATGTTGACCAGGGGAGCTGTGAACGCCGCATCGGTGAATCCGGACAGCGCGAGCGCCGGTGCCGCCGGTGCGCATTGCGCGCGCATCGTCCCGGTCATTCTTGCCGGAGGCTCGGGCACGCGGCTGTGGCCGGTGTCGCGGGAAAACTATCCCAAGCAACTGATCGACGTCGTCGGTTCCGACTCGTTGCTGCAGGCCACCGCGCGGCGTATGGACGGCTTTCCCGCGGGCTGGAATGTGGACGTGTCGCCGATCATCGTGTGCGGCGAAGAACACCGGTTTGTGATTGCCGAGCAGCTTCTTGAAAACGGCGTGGCCGCGCGTCTGATCGTCGAGCCAGCACGGCGCGATACGGCGCCGGCGTTGACGCTCGCGGCGTCGCTCGCATGCGCGAACGGCGACGACCCGATTCTCATCGTCATGCCGGCCGACCATTCGATTGCGGATGTGCCCGCGCTGCAAGGCGCGCTGGCACGTGCCGCGAGATACGCGGAACGGGGCTCAATCGCCACGCTGGGCGTGCCGCCCACGCGTCCCGATACGGGCTTCGGTTATATCCGCATCGGCGGCCAATTGTCTGATGGCGGATATGCGATCGATGGCTTCGTCGAGAAGCCGGCTGAGGAAATCGCCGCGCAGTACGTCGCGGCGGGCACGTACTGGTGGAACGCCGGGATCTTTGTCGTGCGGGCGCGTGTGTGGCTCGATACGCTGAAACGCCTGCAGCCAGAGATGCACGCGGCCTGCGAACGCGCATTCGTGAACGGCAATACCGAAGGCGCGTATTTCCGTCCGCTGGTGGACGCCTTCCTGAGTTCGCCCGCCGATTCGATCGACTATGCGGTGATGGAGCGTCTTGCCGACGCAAGTGACGCAAGTGACGTGAACGCCACCGGCGAGACGGCCGCAACGCACGGCACGGACCCGCAAGTGGCCGGCGCGAATCCGTCCGGTGTCGTGGTACGGCTCGATGCCGGCTGGTCGGATCTCGGCTCCTGGGACGCCGTCTGGGCCGCAATGGAGAAGGACGCCAACGGTAACGCCGGACGCGGGCGCGTGACGTTCGAAGGCGCGGTGTCGAGCTACGCGCATTCCGAAGGCCGGCTCGTCGCGTGTGTCGGCACGACCAATGTGGTGGTGGTCGAAACCGCGGATGCCGTGCTGGTGGTCGACCGTTCACATGTGCAGGACGTCAAGGGTCTGGTGTCGCGCATCAAGGCGCAGCACGCTCCCGAGGCCGATGCGCATCGCAAGGTGCGTCGCCCGTGGGGTTTCTACGATTCCATCGACCGTGGCGAGCGCTTCCAGGTGAAGCGCATCGTCGTCACGCCGGGCGCGAAGCTTTCGCTGCAACTGCATCACCACCGTGCCGAACACTGGGTCGTCGTGCGCGGCACGGCACTCGTCACGCGCGGCGAAGAGCAGTTCCTGCTGAGCGAAAACGAATCGACTTACATCCCGCTCGGCACACGTCACCGGCTCGAGAACCCCGGGAAAGTACCGCTCGAAATCATTGAAATCCAGTCAGGCACCTATCTCGGTGAAGACGACATTGTGAGGTTCAACGACAACTACGGCCGCTGCTCCTAACAGCGCCCGGAATCATCTGCGGAAAAGAACGAACGGCAAGAACGAGGTAAGCAAAATGCGCAAGTTTCAGGATTTACTCGCGCGAGTTTTCGATGTCGCGTTGGTGCTCGCGGGGGCGGCGGTGGCGTCGCAGATCCGCTTCGATTACCTCGCCCAATCCGGATTCTATTGGGCGCTTGTGATGTTTTCCGCCGCCTTTGCGCTGGCTACCTTTCCAGCGTTCGGCGTGTACGAATCATGGCGCGGCCGCTCCAAGCTCTCGCTGGCCGGGCAGGTGTCGCTCGCGTGGCTGATGGTGCAGGGCAGCGCGCTCGTGCTGATGTATTCGCTGCATCGCATCGACTTCGTGTCGCGGCTGTGGTTCTCGTACTGGACCGCGGTGACGGGCGGCCTCCTGATCGCCTACCGGCTGATCACGCATGCGGTGCTCGCGCGTGCGCGCAGCGCCGGCCTGAATTTGCATCAGGTCGCGATCGTCGGCAGCGGCTCGCAATGCGACGCGATCATCCGCCGGATCGATTCGGCGCCCGGCACGGGGTTTCGCGCCACGGCCGTCTACAACACGCATCCCGATGTCTCCACCGTGACCAGCGCGCGGGTGCCGGTCTGCGATACGGTGGATGCGCTTGCTGACTACATTCGAAGCAACGACGTGCACGAGCTCTGGCTGATGTTGTCGCTCGCCGAAGAGCCCCTGATCTGCAAGCTGATCAGCGAGTTTCGCGACGATCTGGTGAACATCCGCTTCATGCCGGACGTGCGCAGCATTGCATTGTTCGATGGCAGCGGCGTGATCGATCTGCTCGGCGTGCCGGCGATCAACCTCGTCGCCTCGCCGCTGTCGGCCAGTTCGATGCTGAAGAAGGAAATCTTCGACCGCCTGTTCGCCGCGACAGCGTTGATCGGTCTCGCGCCGATCCTGCTCGGTATTGCGATCGCGGTGAAGCTTTCGTCACGCGGCCCGGTTCTCTTCAAGCAGAAGCGTAAAGGCGCGGACGGCCGTGTCTTCACGATCTACAAATTCCGCTCGATGCGACTGCATACCGAGCAAAAAGGCATGCTCAGGCAAGCGACGCGCAACGATGCGCGCGTGACGAAAGTCGGCGCATTTCTACGCCGCACGAGCCTCGACGAATTGCCTCAGTTCTTCAACGTGTTGCGTGGCGACATGTCGGTCGTCGGACCGCGTCCCCATGCACTCGAGCACGACGACCTCTATCAGAAAGTGGTCGCCGGCTACATCAATCGCTATCGGATCAAGCCGGGCATTACGGGCTGGGCGCAGATCAACGGCTTTCGTGGCGAAACCGACCGCATCGAGAAGATGGAGCGTCGCGTCGAACATGACCTGTACTACCTGGGGCATTGGTCGTTCGCACTCGATATGCGGATTATCGGCGCGACGATTGTTGCCGGACTGGTGCATCGAAACGCTTACTAAGTAGTGAACAAGCTAACAAGCACGCTGGGCGCTCCCTCCCCCGAGGACAGTTTCCTGGCACAAGGAGGAAACACCATGAGCTCGCTTGGTATACGCACGGGAAGTCTCGTGATTTTCACAGTTACAACACTGCTATCCGGCTGCGGGGTCGTACCGGGCCAGCGGATGATTACGCCAGCCGCGATTCAGGACACGGGTGGGGACTACAGCACGGAAGCATCGCAGCAACAGCAGATCCCGATCACCGATATCAATCTCGCGCTGCTGCGCAAGATGAACGCGGCGCAGACGTCCGCGGCGCTCACGCCGGAGACCCTGGCCTTGTTCGGCAAGCCCACGGCGTACAAGGTTGGCCCGGGTGATGTGCTGCAGATCGTCGTGTGGGATCACCCTGAACTTGCCGCCGCGCTTGGGCAGCCCGCACAGAACGCGAAGACATCGGACGCCGCGCCCGGTTTTCTGATCGACGAAAACGGCGACGTGCAGTTCCCGTATGCGGGCACGGTGCATGTGGCCGGCAAAGATGTTGCGTCGATCCAGAAGGAACTGCACCGGCGTCTGAGCAACGTGTACCAGAAGCCTGAAGTGACGGTGCGGGTGGCTTCGTTCCGGGCGGCACAAATCTATGTCGACGGCGAGGTACGCACGCCGGGTTCTCAGTCGCTCAACGATATTCCGATGACGCTGACGAGCGCGATCAACCAGGGCGGCGGCTTCAGCGCGAACGCGGATCGCAGCCGGGTGGACCTGATTCGCAACGGCGTGACGTATCCGCTCAACGTGGACGATCTGATCAAACGCGGCCGCAATCCGTCGGATATTTACCTGCAACCGGGCGACATGGTGCGTGTGGCGTCGCGTGAAGACAGCGGCGTGTATGTGATGGGCGAGGTCAACAAGCCCGCGACGATCATGCCGATGCGTAACGGCTCGCTGACGCTTTCGCAGGCGATTTCCGACAGCGGCAGTTTCGACTCGAACACGGCGGCGGCCAGACAGTTGTTCGTGATCCGAAATTCGACAAGCGATTCGCCGCAGGTCTATCACCTCGATGCGACCTCGCCGGTGTCCATGGTCCTCGCCAATCAGTTCGAGCTTCAGCCGAAGGATGTCGTGTATGTCGGGCAAGGTGGGCTGGTCCGCTTCAACCGTGTGTTGAACCTGCTGCTGCCGGCGATCAATGCGGCTGTGACGGGTGCCGTTCTTGCGAAATGACAACCGTGCAACGTGACCTTGAACCGCCGGGCTTTGTTGGGTGAACAAAATGGCAATCAACTTCGAAAACCGCTATACCGACGTGTCCGGATCGGACGAGCTGCATCTGTCGGACTATCTGCGCACGATCGTGAGGGGCTGGCGCACGATCGTGACGGTGACGCTGATCGCACTCGCGCTGGGGTGCGCGTATGCCTTCCTCGCACCGCCGACGTATCGCGCGGACGTGTTGTTCCACGTCGAGGACAAGACGGCGAACGCCAACGCGAACGGCAAGGATTCCTTGCCGCCGCTTACCGGCATGTTCGACACCAAGCCCTCGACGGCGGCGGAGATCGAGTTGCTGAAGTCGCGTCTCGTCACCGAGGAAACGGTCAAGAAGCTGCATCTCGACATTTCGGCGTCGCCGCGTACCTTGCCGTTCATCGGCGGGATGATCGCGGGTCTGGTGAATGGGCAGTGGGGCTTCAAGCTGCCTTCGTTCATCAACCTGTCGGGCTATGCATGGGGTAACGAGAGCATTGCCGTGTCGCGCTTCGACACGTCGAAGGATTTCTACGACACGACCTTCACGCTGATTGCGGGCGATGCCGGTTCGTATGTACTGCGCGACAAGAACGGTATCGCGATTCTCTCCGGCCATGTCGGCGAGACGGTGGAAACCGATACCGCCGACGGCCCGATCGCGTTGCACGTCGATAAGCTGGTGGGCGCGCCCGGCTCGCGTTTCGAACTGCAGCGTGCTTCGACGCTCGGCACCGTGGACCGCTTGCAAAAGGCGCTCGTGGTGGCGGAAACCACGTTGCAATCCGGTGTGATTCGCACGAGTCTCGAAGGCGGCGACCCCGCGCTGACCGCGGCGATCGTCAACAGCATGGCGCGCGAGTTCGTACGTCAGGATGTGGAAAGCCGCTCGACCGAAGCGGAGCATATGCTGGCCTTCCTCGACCAGCAACTGCCCGGCTTGCGCAAGGAACTCGACGACGCCGAGCAACGCTATAACAAATTCCGCAATGCACACGGTACGGTCGATCTCGGTGAAGAGAGCCGCCTGCTGCTCCAGCAGGTTGTCGACAACAAGACCAAGCTGCTCGATCTGCAGCAGCAACGCGCGGAGATGTCGCAACGCTTCACGGCGAATCACCCGGCGGTCGCTGCGCTCGATGCACAGATCGCTGCGTTGCAAGGCGCGGCGGCCAGCATGAACCGCAGCGTCGCCGTGATGCCGGATACCGAGCAGACCGCGTTGCGTCTTCTGCGCGACGTGCATGTCGATACGGAGCTCTATACCAATCTGCTGAATAGCGCACAGCAACTCCGGGTGGCGAAAGCCGGCCAGGTAGGGAACGTGCGCGTGGTGGATTTCGCCGAAACGCCTGACGAACCGGTGCGTCCGAAGCGCGTGCTAGCGATCCTGATCGCGCTCGGCGGCGGCTTGCTGATCGGCATCATGCTGACCTTCTTCAAGCGCGCGATGTACGGCGGCGTGGAACGTCCGGACGAACTCGAAGCGGTGCTCGGCGTACCGGTATTCGCGATCGTGCCGCGCAGCCAGACGCAATTGCGGCTGCAGGAAAACGTCATGCTGCGCCGCCGCGGGCTTCATGTGCTCGCGCAGCAGGCGCCGGAAGACATCGCCGTGGAAGGCGTGCGCAATCTGCGGACCTCGCTGCAACTTTCGCTCGATCACGCCGAGAACAACGTCGTGATGATCACGGGTTCGCGGCCCGACACCGGCAAGTCGTTCCTTTCGGTGAATCTGGCGGCGCTGGTGGCGTCGGCGAACAAGCGGGTACTGATTATCGACGGCGACATGCGGCGTGGCGACGTGCATTCGCATTTCGGTATCGGCCATCAGCCGGGGCTCTCCGACGTGCTGAGCGGCGGCGATCTCTCGGCGATGATCCAGCGCGACGTGCTGCCCGGACTCGATGTGCTCGCCAAGGGCACGCTGCCTTCGCATCCGTCCGAGCTGCTGATGAGCAAGCGCTTCGAAACCATGCTCGACGAGCTGAAATCGCATTACGACATCGTGATCGTCGATACGCCGCCAGTGCTCGCCGTCACCGATTCGACGGTGATCGGCAAGTACGCCGCGACGACGCTGCTGGTGGTGCGCCATGGCCGCCATCCGCTGAACGAGATCGCCGAGACCGCCAAGCGGCTGCTCAACGGCGGGGTGTCGCTCAGAGGCGTGTTGCTGACCGATGTGCCGCAGGAAGGCGCCTTCCTCGGTTCGGGCTATCAAGGCGGTTATTACGGATACGACAGCATTGCCGGTTGAGGTGGCGGCTCATGACGGAGCCGGTCATCCGACCGTGCTGTTGCGCGGGTATTGAAAATTAACGAAGGGGGATAGTTCCATGAAACGCAAGGTCGCGCTGATCACCGGCATTACTGGACAGGACGGGTCGTACCTCGCCGAGCTGCTGCTCGCCAAGGATTACGACGTACATGGCATCAAACGCAGGTCATCGCTGTTCAATACGGACCGGATCGATCATCTCTATCGCGACCCACACGACCCCGATCAGCGGCTCTTTCTCCATCACGCCGATCTGACCGACTCGACCAGCATTCTGCGCGTGATCCAGCGTGTGGAGCCCGACGAGATCTACAACCTCGCGGCGCAGAGTCACGTGGCGGTTTCGTTCGAGGAACCGGAATACACGGCCAACGCGGACGGGCTCGGCGCACTGCGCATTCTCGAGGCGATCCGGATTCTGGGCCTTCAGCACAAGACGCGTTTTTATCAGGCCTCGACCTCGGAACTGTACGGCCTTGTGCAGCAGATCCCGCAGTCGGAGACCACGCCGTTCTATCCGCGCAGCCCGTACGCGGTCGCCAAACTGTTCGCGTACTGGACCACGGTCAATTATCGCGAGGCCTACGGGCTCTACGCCTGCAACGGGATTCTGTTCAATCACGAATCGCCGGTGCGCGGCGAGACGTTCGTGACGCGCAAGATCACGCGCGCCGTGGCGCGCATTGCGGTGGGCATGCAGAAAACACTGTACCTCGGCAATCTGTCGGCGCTGCGCGACTGGGGCCATGCGCGCGACTACGTCGAGATGCAATGGCGCATGCTGCAACAGGAGCAGCCGGAGGATTACGTCATCGCCACCGGCGTGCAGTACAGCGTGCGCGAATTCGTCCGGCATGCCGCGGCTGAATTGGGTGTCACCGTGCGTTTCGAAGGCAGCGGTGCGGATGAAATCGGCATCGTCGAAAAGGTGGAAGGGCGCGAGGTCAAGATGTCGCCCGGCGATGTGATCGTGCGTGTCGATCCGCGCTATTTCCGGCCCGCCGAAGTCGAGACGCTGCTGGGCGATCCGTCGAAGGCTCATGCCAGGTTGGGATGGCAGCCCACTACGCCGTTCAGCGCGCTCGTCAAGGAAATGGTGCGGGCGGACTATCAGATTGCACGACGTGACGCGCTTGTCACGCTGGCCGGTTTCACGGCGTTGGAACATCACGAGTAACGGCGATGAATAAACAAGCACGCATCTTCGTCGCGGGCCACCGCGGCATGGTCGGCTCCGCGCTGGTTCGGCGGCTGAAAGCCGAGGGTTACCACAACGTCGTCACGCGTTCGAGGACGGAGCTCGACCTGATGGATCAGGCCGCCGTGAACGGTTTCTTCGAGCGGGAAAGAATCGACGTGGTGTTGCTCGCGGCCGCGCGCGTGGGCGGCATTCTCGCCAATGCGTCGCAGCCGGGTGAGTTCATCTATGAAAACCTGATGATCGAAACCAATGTGATTCATGCGGCGTATCGCGCGCAGGTCGAGCGGTTGGTGTTCTTCGGTTCGTCATGCATTTATCCGAAGCAGTGTCCGCAGCCGATCCGCGAAGAGTATCTGCTGACTTCACCGCTCGAATCGACCAACGACGCGTATGCGATTGCCAAGATCGCCGGTCTCAAGCTGTGTGAGGCGTACAACCGCGAGTACAACACGCAGTACGTCTCCTTGATGCCGACCAATCTGTATGGCCCGAACGACAACTACGACCTGAACAGCAGCCATGTTTTGCCGGCGCTGCTGAGGAAGGCGCACGAAGCGAAGGTGAACGGCGCCGCCACCTTGACCGTTTGGGGATCGGGCACGCCGCGCCGCGAATTTCTGCATGTCGACGATCTCGCCGCGGCAACGCTGTTCGTGCTCGAGCACAACGTGACAGAAGGCCTGTTCAACGTCGGGATTGGTGAGGACCTGTCGATTCGCGAGCTGGCCGAATGCATCTGCAAGGTGGTCGGTTTCGAGGGTGAGCTCGTGTTCGACGCGTCCAAACCCGACGGCACGCCGCGCAAGTTGCTCGACGTATCGCGGCTCGCGCACATGGGCTGGCACGCGACCACGGGCCTCGAAGAGGGTATCGCGTCCACGTATCGGGAATTCGTTGAATTACACGCCGGCTCGACCTCCGTCGCCGCCCTGCATGCATAGGCGCGCACTGAAGGGCCGTTGAGCGCGATTCCGGAATAGAGGGAACGCGTGGGGCGTTTCGCGCGAGCAGCGCGCAACGCACAGGGACGATATTTCGAGGAGTGGCATAAAAATGACCGCGTCAGTCACGATCTTCCACAACGTCGTATGGTCGCGTCACAAGGGTGTCGTGTTCTCCGCCTTGCATAACATCTCGGCATCCGGCGCGATCCGCTACTCAATGGTGCAGATTGCGGATACCGAGCACGACCGTGTCGGCTTTTCGGACGTCGACTATTCGTACCATCGCTATCCGATGCAGAAGCTGTTCGACGGTTGCTACGAAGATGTGCCGACGATAAAGATGATCGCGCGGCTCACATGGGAAGTGTTGCGAACCAAATCTGACCTGATCGTTCTGCCGGGCTACCACCGTCCGGAATACTGGGCGATGCTGGCGGCGTGCATCGTGACCGGCAAGCGGCGCGCGGTGTTCTGCGATTCGACCGCACGCGACCGGCCCAAAAAACTGCTGACGTCGATTCCGAAGCGCGTGTTCTTCTCGCTCTGCGACGGCTATTTCGGTTTCGGCGAGCGCAGCCGCGAGTATCTGCTTTCACTTGGCGCGAAGCGCGACAAGATTTTCGTGCCGTGCCAGGCCGCCGCATTGCCTGGATCGTTCTCGCCGGAGCGCGCGCTGGTCGAGCGGACCGCGGCGCGCGCGGGCAATCCGCCGGTGTTTCTCTACGTGGGCCGTCTCTCGGAAGAGAAAGGCATTGGCACATTGATCGAGGCGTTCGCCGGTTTGCGGCGGCGTATTCCAGCGGCGAAGTTGCGCATTGTCGGCACAGGGCCGATGGCGGAAACGCTGCACGCAAAGGTGGCCGAACTCGAACTGAGCGACGCCGTGACTTTCGCCGGCAGTTTGCAGGACGAGCCGCTTACCCAGGAATACTACCGCGCGACCTGCATGGTGTTGCCGAGCTATAGCGAGCCGTGGGGACTTGTCGTCAACGAGGCGCTTGCGCACGGCTGCCCCGCGGTGGTCAGCGAAAGTTGCGGCTGTGTGCCGGAGCTGGTGATCGACGGCGTGAGCGGCTATGCCTTCACAGCGGGCGATGTCGCCGGATTGCAGCGCACGATGCTCAAGGCGATGGAGGCTTTCGCCGACGCCGGCGGCACGGCGCACCGTTGCATGGATGTGATCCGTCGTTTCGACCCGCCTTCCGCCGCCGCCAATATCGCGCGCGGCTGCGCGCTGATGCTGAGCGACTGACGCGCCTCACGGCACCGTCGCGCCTGCGAAGCTCTAACACGTTCTGGCAGTCATAATGAAGATCCTGATCTACGGCCTCAACTACGCACCTGAGCTGACGGGGGTGGGTAAGTACACGGCGGAAATGGCAGCGCTTCTGGCCCGTCGCGGCCACGAGGTTCGCGTGGTGTGCGCGCCGCCCTATTACCCCGAGTGGCGTGTCGCTACGGGCTATGTGTCCTGGCGGTATCAGCACGAAACACGCGACGGTGTGAGCGTCTGGCGTGCGCCGTTGTGGGTGCCGGCGCGTCCCGGCGGACTGAAGCGAATGCTGCATCTCGCGAGTTTCGCGGTGAGTTCGTTGCCGCTGCTCGCCAGACAGTTGCTATGGCGTCCCGATGCCGCCATGCTGATCGCCCCGACCATGATGTGCGCGCCTGCCGCGCTGGCATTCGCGCGTGTCGTGCATGCGCGAGCGTGGTTGCATATTCAGGATTTCGAAGTCGATGCGGCGTTCGATCTGGGTCTTCTGAAAAGCTCGCGCGCAGCCCGCGTGGCACGCTGGATCGAAAGCACGCTGCTGCGGCGCTTCGATACCGTATCGTCGATTACGCAACAGATGAGCGCACGCCTCGCGGCCAAGGGCGTCGAGCCTGCCCGGGTCGTGTGTCTGCCTAACTGGGTCGATGTGTCGACCATCTTCCCGCTGACGCGCGCGAGCGATTACCGGCGTTTGCTGGGTATCCCTGCCGACCAGAAAGTGGTGCTGTACTCGGGCAACATGGGCGCGAAGCAGGGCATCGAAACGCTTGCGAATGCGGCGGCGGCGCTCGCCACACGTGCCGATGTCACTTTCGTTTTCTGCGGCAGCGGCGCCGCGAAAGAAAGTTTGCTGGAGCGCTGCGCGGGATTGACGAACTGCATTTTCATTCCGCTGCAACCGGCGGATCGTCTGAACGAACTGCTCAATCTCGCCGACATTCACGTCTTGCCGCAACGTGGCGATGCCGCGGATCTGGTGATGCCTTCGAAGCTTACCGGCATGTTCGCAAGCGGGCGCGCAGTGGTTGCCATGGCGCGGCGCGGTACAGGTCTTTACGAGGCCGTGTCGCCACGTGGCGTAGTGGTGCCGCCGGACAACGTCAAGGCGTTGGCGGCAGCGATCACGGTGCTGGCGAGCGATCGCGAACGTCGCGCGGCGCTCGGCAAGGCGGCGCGCAATTATGCGGAGCGCACCTTGTCGCCGGAGTCGACGATCGCCACCTTCGAAGCGCGGCTTGCGGCGCTGGTTCGTGAGTCACGCGGCAAGCGCGCGGAGGTGGCTGTGCCGTATTTCAGCGGTCCGCGGCCCTCGGCTGCGGCGGCCCGGCGGCGCAAGCCGGCTACACGGGAGGAAGCTGCGCCGGATTGATCCGGTACGCGGCCATCTCATGAATGCACTATCACCACGGGGATCGGTAGACGGCGTGTTTGCCCGGATCGTACGGATCGGCGTAAGTGGCTCTTGCTGCGCCTTCGGGCATCAAGCCGTCGGCCGCATTCGGACCGCCTGGCTGACCGGCCACGCGGACCTTGCCGTTGGCGGCGGCCTGAGGAGCCTTGTTGCGCTGGCCTTTGCCCACAGTCGGTTGCTCGCCTCGCCCGCCACCCAGCACCGTCATGCGTTGTTCGTCGAGCAGCGCGGCCTGCTGGGCGTCGGCGGTATTGCCTTGCTGCGCGTCTGGCGAACCGTATTCGCGCGGGGCGCCGAGCAACTGTGCTTCGCTGGTGCGATGCGCCGCGCCCGGGTTGGCGCGTGCTGCCGGGGTGGGCGTGCCATAGGCGGTCGCAGCCGTAGCGGCAAGGGTCGGTGCAACGGGAGCGGGTGCTGCGTTCTGCGCGAGCGCAGGTCCGGCACATGTGGTGATGGCGAGAAGCAGCGAGGTGGTCGTATGCCGAAACGAGAGGGTCATCGTATGCCCCGGAGAGGTGCGGTCTCAACAGAGCTATCGTGCGCCAACCAGCACGTGGGTAACCGCCAAAACGCTTGCCCGTACAGCCATGAAGCCGGTTTACGTAAGGAGTCGAAACATAATGTAAGCAGGGTGCGTGGGTATGCTGACTCACGTTCGTGGTCTGGAGAAAGCTGATGGGTAACGTCGCCGACGATCCGCAGATCGCGCGCACGCCGAAAGTCGAAGGCGTTCGCGAGGACGGTCGCGTCATCGACCTCAGCCGCGCTGGAAAGGGAAACTATCGCGCGAAGCGCGGCGCCCTGATCGAACTCATCTGGTTTGTGGTTGAAGCCTGCGTGATCAACAACAAGCTGCTGCCGCTCTCGTCCGTGCGGGTTGCGCTATTGCGTCTGTTCGGCGCGAAGATCGGCGCGGGTTGCCGCTTCGTGCATCCATTGCGTGTGAAGTCGCCGTGGAATCTGGAAGTGGGCGACAACTGCTGGTTCGGCGTCGACGTCTGGATCTACAACCAGGCGCTGATCCGTATCGGCTCGAATGTCTGTATTTCCCAGGGGACGTTCCTGAGCGCCGGCTCTCACGATATGAGCACCACGATGGATCTGCGCGTTGCGCCGATCATCATCGAGGACGGCGTCTGGATTACCTCGAAATGTGTTGTGCAGATGGGCGTGACGATCGGCCGGTCAGCCGTGGTGACGCCCTTGTCCGTGGTGCATCGTTCGCTCGATCCAGAGGGCGTGTACGGCGGCAATCCATGCCGTTTTATCCGGAACCGTTTCGATTCAGTGACCTGAAGCACAGAGAGAAGACCGCAGCGTTTATACGCTGAGGAGGCCAAGTCGTTGACAAGCCGGAATGTCGGCGGCCGCAATGGGATTGTCGATCGATTCCCTTGGTCGGCATTCGCGGTGATGCCTGTGAGGTGTCCGGTAACGGCGCGTGCGTGGTTTGCTTGCCAGCCCCGGTTGGATGAGTAGCCGGATTGACGCACTCAGAGATGCATGAAGAAGATGGGGAGTCGGGATGTTCATCGATACTCGCAATGTTGAACACAACACGGTCATTGAAACGACGGTCTGCATCATCGGCGGCGGGGTCGCCGGGATTACGCTTGCGCTGGAGATGTCGAGGGCGGGCGTCGACACCTGCATGCTCGAAAGCGGGGGCTTTGGGCCCGATGACGAAACCCGCGATCTCTATCGCGGCGAGAACGTCGGGCTTCCCTATTCGTTCGCGGACGGCTCGCGCAGCCGCTACTTTGGCGGCAGCAGCAACTGCTGGGGCGGCTGGTGCCGGCCGCTCGATCCGTGGGACTTCGAGAAGCGTGACTGGATCCCGCACAGCGGCTGGCCGTTCGGCCTCGAAGAACTGGCGCCGTACTACGCGCGTACGCATGAACTGCTGAAACTCGGTCCGCAGAATTTCGATCCTGCCTACTGGGAACGCGAGATCGGCCGCCATGACGTACGACGCATCCCGCTTGCGACCGGCGATATGCGCGATACGGTCGCGCAGTTCAGCCCGCCTGTGCGCTTCGGCAAGGCGTATCGCGACGAGCTGTCGCGCTCGGCGCGGGTGCGCGTGTTTCTGTATGCGAATGTCCAGAATATCGACGCCGATGCGCAAGGCACGTCCATTTCACGGCTTCAGGTGGCGACCATCAGCGGACGCAAGATGACGGTGACGGCCAGGATTTTCGTGCTGGCCACGGGCGGCATCGAGAATGCGCGCCTCCTGCTTGCTTCGAACAATGTGCACGCAGCGGGCCTTGGTAATGCCAACGATCTGGTGGGCCGTTACTTCATGGATCATCCGCGGATGATGTCCGGCAAAGTGCGTTTTCGTCCGGGCAACGCGCGCAATAAACTGTATGACATCAAGTATCACTATCAGAATGCCGCGGTGTCGGCGCACGGCACGAAGATATCCTCACAGTTCGCACCGAAGCAGGAGTTGATGGAGCGCGAGAAGCTGCTGAATTCGCGTGTGTGGCTCTATTCGCGCTGGTACGGTGAAGGCACCGCGGGGTCCGAGGCGCTGATTCACTGCAAGGAAGCGCTGCTGCAGAAAGACCAGCCGGGCCGCAGCCTGAAAACCGATCTCGCGACGATGATCGCGCATCCACTGCATACCGTGGGTTACGGTTTGACGCGGCTCCTGCAATGGCCCGCGCTGATTACCGACGTGACCTTGCAGGCGATCGTCGAAGCGGTGCCCGATCCCGATAGCCGGGTGACGTTGTCGGCGGATAAACGCGACCGGTTCGGCATGCCGCGCGTGAAGGTGGAGTGGCGTCTGGGCGAACAGGTGCAGCGCACCTTCGACAAAACCTTCGCGTTGCTCGCGCAGGAGTTGCAGATGGCCGGTATCGCTGACGTCGAACTCGATGCGCCGCTCGAAGGCCGGCGCTGGCCGGCGAAACTGGAGGGCACGTGGCACCACATGGGCACCACGCGCATGCACGATTCGCCACGTGAAGGTGTGGTGGATCGCGATTGCAAGGTGCATGGCATCAGCAATCTTTATGTGGCGGGCAGTTCGGTGTTTCCGACTGTCGGCGCCAATTTCCCGACCATCACGATCGCCGCGCTTGCGCTACGCCTTGCCGGTCATCTGGTGCGGCAACTCGACGTTCCGGATATCGTCGGCAAGCTGCGAGGCGAGGCCGCCAATAGTTCGCTGATATCGATGCAGCCGCAGCAGCCTCAGGTCGAAACCCTGCCGATCGCAGCCGCGACCTTGACGTCGTTGATGAAGGAGCAGTGAAGAACGGCCGGTGACAACGCGCGCGAGGCGGCGCGCGGTCACCGGCTCGATTGAGTGGCTTCGCGCAGCGTGGCGGGCGTGTTTTCACGCGTCTCGCCGGTGTTGCCCTTCGTTTCCAGCAGCGCGGTCAACGCGCTGACCATGGTTTCAATCCGGAAGCGTGCTTCAAACGTACGGACTGCCTGGGCGCGCATGGCCGCGCGAGCGGTATCGTCGAGTTCCAGCCAGCGCACCAGATTCTTTTCCGTACCGTCGACCGTATCGGCGGCAACCATCCCCGCTCCGTCGGCTTCGATCTCGCGCCATACGTTGACCTTGTCGGAGATCAGCGCGGGGAGTCCGCAGCCGAGCGCCTCGGCAACCGCCACGCCGAAATTTTCCTGATGCGAGGGCAGGACGAACACGTCGCTGGCATGAAACGCGCCCCACTTGAGATCGCCCTGCAGCATGCCCGGCAGGCTGAGACGATGCGCGATGCCGGCCGCCTGGGCCTGGGTGCGCAGACTGGCCACCCAGCCGGTCTCGTCGGGACCGGCGATCATGAGATGCAGCGACGGATCGCGGCTCGCGACGCGCGCGAACGCATCGATCAGCAGATCGCAGCCTTTCTTCGCATGCACGCGGCCGAGAAACAGCACGATACGTTTGCCGCGCAAACCAGGCACGGCTTGCAGGAACGCTTCGCGCAGAGGCTCGGCTTCGAGCGGCGGCACGGTCGTACCGTACGGGACGATCCGCTCATGCGCCCGGTATAGCCAGAACGATTGACGGGCGCGCGTGCGCTCTTCTTCGGTCGTAAAGATGACGGCGCGGGCGTCGCGCAACACCCGGTATTCGGCCCACGGCCAGTACAGCCACTTCTTCAGATGCTTGAGCGGGTACGCCTGTTTGAACCACGGGTCGAGCATGCCGTGCGCGTACACGTAGTAGGGCACGTTGCTCTGGCGCAGCGCTTTCCATGCCGCGAAGCCGTGGTATTGCCACAAGCCGTGCACGATGACGGCGTCGAACCGGTTCGCGTTGGCGGCGAGCCACGGCGCGAGTTGCGCGCTGTAGCTGTAGCGGCTGCTAACGGGGCCGAACGGATGAACCGGAAACGGGAAGGCGGCGAGGTAGGCGTCGCCGGGGGCATCGCAGGTAGCCACTTCGATTCCATGCCCGGCGTCCTGCATTGCGATGCCGCTGCGGCGAACGCCTTCGACCGGGCCGCCGGCGCGCGGATCGATGCTGGCAAGCAGATGGAGAATTTTCATCGGACGATATTCGATCGATTGGCGCGTCGCGTCGACGAGGTGCGCGACACGAGTGCGCCGAAATGGCTGGAGCCGTGCGTCGCAGTTGCCGTACGTGATATGCCGAGGGTCGTCGCGAGATCGGCGCGGCCCATTCCGGGCCGGATTCTGCGTGGCAATTCAGGCATGGCCGCCGGGCGCAAATGCGGTGGTGGAGTGGGCGCGCGTTTCACCCGCGCCGGCAGTGCACGCTGTAATCGCGCGTGCGTGGCGATCATCAAGCCGAGAGCGATGCCGAATATCAACCCTGAGAAACGCGGCCCGAGCGGATTGCCGCCGATCGATGTGGCCGGCAATGCGGCAAACAGCATGATGGCGCGGCCTAGCACCGGCAGCATGGGCGCGTCGGGCACCACCGAGCGCCAATAGCGATACGAGAAGAAGCAGATCGCTAGCGCAGTCAGAGTAGCAAAAGGCATGGCGATGCCGAACAACAGCCCGCCCGCGAAGAGCTGATAGACCCAGAAGTTGTGACCCGCGGCCCATTCATTGATTGCGTAGAAGTCTTTCTCGCTGATCTGGCCGGCGAGGTCCGGCAGGTAGACCGGAGAATAGCGATAGTAGTGCCCGTAGCCTGCGCCGAACAGCAGCGTTTCCGGCGACGCCGTCACCTGGTCATACTGATCGCGCATCTCGGCGAGACGGGTGATAGTGGTCGGGTCCTTGCCGGTGACGGTTTCCTCCGACGCGAAAATGCGCTGCGTCCAGTGCTCCGCAACGGTCGGAAAGCTCAGCGCCGCGATGCCGGCCACGCCGGCCAGCACCGCGCCCACGATCAGCGTGCGCGCGCCCGCGCGCCAGATCTGCTGGATCGACGGTGCGGACAGCGCCATGGCAATCAGGAAGAGCAAGACGGTGCCGACCAGCAAACTACGTGTGACGCTCAGCAACTCGACGATCACGCTGCCGGCGAACACAGCGACGGTGAAAAAAGAAAAGCGTTTGGCAACGATGAATTCATGCAGCAGCACGCCTTGCAGCCCGAGCAACGTCACGGAGATGATGCGGTAGCGGACGTCTTCGAGATCGCCCCCCGTCGCCATGCCGTAGAGGAAGGTAAACACGAGACTGACTACGTTGGCGAAAAACAGTGCTTTCTCGAACTGCGAAATTCTGTATTCGCTCCACGGGCGGCAGGCTACGAGGTAGCCCAGTGCAAACAGCACGAAGGGGAGTAGAACGCGCAGATAATTGCCGGTGTCGTTGTCCTGAACGAACTGGGCGACGATGCTGCCGAGCACGCACAGCAGCACGCTGAAGGTGACGGTCGCGCGCAACCGGGAGTGGTCGCGAAAGCGCGGTGCAATCAGCACGAGGGCGAGTCCGGCGGCGATGACCGGGATCACCAGTCCGGACTGCGCGAAGTGGCCTACGTTGGCGTTGGTCGCTTTATAGTCCAGCGCAAGCGGTAACAGAAAAAACCATATCCAGAGCGTCGCGTACTGATGGCGCATTGCTGATTCCTCCCCGTGCTGTCGATCCGCCGTCGGTCTGTAGCGGACGGTCTCGCATCGGGTCATTGTGCGGGAATATCCTCGCCTGGCCCTCGCGCGTGGCTGGTTTCGTCGCCCATTGCCTGGGTTCTGGCGACCGTGGCTAGGGCGCCCCCTGCAAGACGCGCGCACACTGGCTCATGTTGTCGGCCAATGTCTTGATGTTGGCGCGCACGCACGCGTGTCGCCACCGAAGATGCAAAAAGGGACGTGCGCCCGTGAATGGCGCCAGGGGAGAACAATATGAAATTATTCGGCGGGGCGAGATCCGTAACAGCCGGCCGGGCCATCGAACTGGATTTCGTGCGCGGCATCGCCATTATCATGGTGATGGGCTTTCACTTTCATGCCGTTCATACCGACAACTTTCTGATCCACATCATCGAGTATCCGCTGAAGAGTTTCGGGCGCGAAGGCGTCAATCTGTTCTTTACGCTCAGCGGTTTTCTGGTTGGCGGCCTGTTGCTTCGACAGTACGCCGAAACGGGTAACGTCGATGCAAAACGTTTTATCGTCCGGCGGATTTTCCGCATCTGGCCCGCGTATTACGTGCTGATCGCATTCCATGTGCTGGCCGGACGGCATCCGTGGAATACGTTTCTGATCCAGAACCTGACCCACCTGCAGAACTATCTGGGTACCTCGATTACCCAGACCTGGAGCCTCGCGGTCGAAGAACACTTTTATCTCGTCCTGCCGGCGCTGTTGTTGCTATTCGCGCGCTGGCGCCTCAGTGCCTGGACGATCGTCAGCGTGCTGACCGCTGTCTGTGCGGTGGTGCTCACCGCGCGCTGTTTCGCGGTGGCGGGCGGCGACCTGGAAGGCGCTTTCGCATACACGCAATATCGCATCGACAGCTTGCTGGTTGGTGTGATTCTGTCCGCGATCTACTGGATGAAACCGGGCGTCTATCAACAGCTTGCGAAGCGTAAATGGCTGCTGATCGCCAGCATCGTGGTGTTGTGCGCATGGCTCGCTTTTGCGACGAAAAACTTCGCGCTCGACGAAAGCATTGGTTATACGATTCAGGCGCTCGGTTTTGCCGCGCTGATTGTGTTCGTGCTGGAGTATTCGGGATCGCTGCGTTCGTCGTGGGTGTATCGCGGCATTGCCTGGATCGGTCTCTATTCGTACGGCATTTACCTGTGGCACTCGCTTGCGCTTGCCCCTGGCGACATGCTGATCCGTAAAGCAACTGCGATGGGTCTTGCGCCGAGCGTAATCTGGGTGGTGGCGCTCACCGCGCAGTTCGCTTTCGCGATTGCGATCGGCTATGCGACCACGCGCGCGATCGAGTATCCGTTCCTGCTGATGCGCAACGCGCTGTTCCCGGCCAGGCGCAACAGTGCGGTGCGCGAGGAAGTGCCGGAAGTACCCGAGGCATCTGAAGTACCTGAGGTACCCGAAGTACCGAAGGTGCCTGTTGCAGGTGGCCAGTTATCCTGATCTTCCGGCGACGTGCCGGATCAGGCCATCTGCTGCAGCAAGGTCTGCTTGAATTGCCCGAGCGTATGCCGTGAGAGCAGATCTTCGCGTGTCGACGGGGTGGCTTGCGGCGCATGCGGCCAGGAGGTCATTGTTTCGTTGATCGCTTTGCCGATCGAGGCGGAGCTGAGGTCGCTCAGGATCGGCCCCAGTTCGCAGCGCCGGCTGAACCAGCCGATCAATCCGTCTTCCGTTGCAATCACGGGTTTGCCGAAACGGTAGGCCTGCACGAGCACGCCGCTCATTCCGTAATGTCCTTTGTAGCCTAGCCAGACTGCGTCGCAGGCCGAGAACAGATCGCGCTCGACGTCGTTTGCAATGAACGAATCGAGTACCAGCGGCGCGGGCGTCAGGCTGCGCACATGATTGCGCATGAAATGGCGCGTGCCCGCGTCCTGCTCGCCCGCGACGATGAGCGTGGGTGCATGCTCCAGGCGGGTCAATGCGTGGACCAGTTCGTAGATTCCCTTGCGTTCCGTGATCGCGCCGTACACCAGCAGATAACGCTGGGTGGGATCCAGTCCGAGCCGTTCGCGGGCCTGTACCGGGTTTTCCGCGCGCTCGTCGGGAAACGGGTCCGCCACATAGGCGATCGCCGCGCTGGTCTTCGTGGCGCTGCGTGCCGCCCACTCCGGCAAGGTGGGGTCGATCGTCAGGAGTGTGCGCAGTCCGGCGGTCCGGATCGCGCGCTTGAAAAGCAGTGCCTTGACCGCATTCACGATCGGTCGATCGGGCGACTTGATGCCGACCTTGTGGTGATGGAAAGTCGAGCGCATCGTGATGCCGATCCACGGTGTTTTGCCGAACGGCGAGCCGAGAAACGGCAAGGCGTACAGGAAGTAATCGACGTAGGGCACGACCACCAGTCTGATCGGCTGCGCGCGGCCCACGATCCGGCACACGCGTTTGAAATAGCGATGAAAGCGCGAGTACTGATTCGATTGACGCAGCAAGCCGCCTGGCCGCTCCTCGGGATCGACGAATGCGATCTGCAGGTCCGCGCGGTTCGCGGCGACGATCTGTCTGGCGAGCCGATGGTCTTCGTTGGCGGATTCCGTCGCGAGGATGCACGGATAACCTGCTTCCGTGCAGGCCTGCATGGTCCATTCCACATAGCGCCAGCGATGGCCGGTGAGGTTGGGTTCCACGATCAGAACGTAGTCTTGTTCCATCGATTTTCAGTGGTCCTCGGTGGTCGAATGCGTTGTGGAAAAGCAACCTCGCGCCGGCTGTCTGGAGCGCTAACTGAACAACGTTAGCATCGGCGAAGTGAGGGGACCCTTCTATTTGACCCGTTCTGTGGGTAAACGTACTAGCGTGTAATGGCTTCGGCTGAACTGACCTAGCTGATGGCGGTTGTTGCCGATCCTGTCGCGGTAAGGTCGTATATAGCGTTCGATTAAAAAGCTCGCCAGTTCGCTGGTGCGACCTCACCATTTATGCGCCGGCGGCGTTTCGCAGCGATGCACTGAATCGCTGTGTGCGGCCGATTCAACGGCGTTCCGATTCGACGGAGATACAGCTTGCGGGCGATCAGGCTTCCGGCGCTCTCAATGGCGACCAGTTTCGGCGCGAGCGCGGCAACGTGGGTGCTGTTGCAGCAGTTCGCCGTGCGCGGACTCGTAGCAATCAAGTTTCTGGCGATTGGCCGGATGCTCGGGCCGGCCGCGATCGGCAGCGTGAGCGTGGCCTTGCTCGCGGTGGCGATTGCCGAGGCGCTATCGGACACGGGTCTCGCACAAGCGGTGATTCAGGGCGAACATCCGCCGACACGTTCGCAACTCGGCGCGGTGTGGACAACGCTGACTGCGCGCGGCGTGCTCATCTCACTGCTGCTGGTCGCGCTTGCGCCATTGCTGAGCAGCCAGTTTCATCTGAACGGGTCACTGGTGCTGATTCAGCTTGCCGCGCTGCTGCCGCTCCTGCGTGGGCTGGCATCGCCAACGTACTACCTCGTGCAGCGCGAGCGGCGCTTCCAGCATATTGCCGGCGTTGAGATCGCGGCGGCGTTTGTCGATTGTTCGGTCGGGCTGGGGCTGGCCTATTTCGGCGCCGGTGCGGCCTCGGTGCTGATCGGTCTCGTGGCGGGTGAAAGCCTGAAAAGCACCCTGACCTGGGCGACGATGAACCCACGCCCGCCGATCCGCGCGGTGTGGTCGGGCATCGGTCACTACGTCGGCTTCAGCCGCTGGATCTGGGCGAGCAGCGTGATCAATCTGCTGCTCAACCAGTTCGACAAGGTCGTGGTCGGCAAGCTGCTCGGCCCGGCGCAACTGGGCGGGTATCAGATGTCGTCGCGGCTCGCGCAGATGCTGCTCGCCGATGCCGCGATCGCCATGTCGCAATATCTCTTTCCCACCTTCGCGGCGCGCCATCGGCGCAGTCCACAGGCGGCCTCACGACTCATCAAGATCTATCTTCTCGTGATCGCGATCGGGCTGGCGGCGTTCGTCGAGATGCTGAGACTGATCGCCGAGCCGCTCTTCTCGCTGATTCTCGGCGCGGCCTGGTTGCCTGCGGTACCGCTCTTCAGAATTCTGGTGATCAACATGGCGATCGGTGCGTTGATTGCCGTGCTGGTTGCTTATCTGCGCGCGGTGGGCGATGCGAAGGCGACCGTGCATGCGTCGCTGATTCAGGTCGTCGTGCTGCTGGTCAGCGCGCCTCCTGCTGTTCACTGGTGGGGCGTGACGGGTATTGCCTGGTCCATGACCCTTGGCCTTGGTTGTGCCGCTGCGTGGATGCTGTTCAGGACGCTGACCGTAAGGACATCATGATTCGCGTTTTACATCTGGTTCTGGCGCCGCGTTTGTCGGGCGCCGAAATCCTCGCCAGGGATCTCGCTATCGATCAAAGCGCCGAGGGCATGGCGGTTTGTGTGGCCTCGCTGTTGCCCGTGCATGCCGAGTTCATGCCCCTGCACGACGATTTGCAGAAACACGGCGTGCAGTGCCGGTTTCCGTCGCGGCGCCACCGCCTTGCCGGCAAATTATGGAACCTGTTCCTTGTAGTACAGCGTTTTCGTCCGGATGTGATTTTCGCGCACGCCACGATTCCTTCGTTTTATGCACGCGCGTTGCCGCTGCGTGTGCCGGTCGTCTACATCATGCATTCGGCGACTAACGATTTCGAGCGGCCGTTGTTCCGGCGCGTCGAGCGCATCCTGTCGGCACGCGCCCGGATGGTGATCGGCGTGTCGCAGCAAGGCGTGACCGACTACGTGCAGGCCGTCGGGCCGCATCCTGCGATGACCGTGGTGCCGAACGGTGTCGACCTAGGACGTTTCGCGTTTACCGACGGTGCGGCGGATAGCGGCCATGCGCCACAGGTCGTGCAGATCGGACGGTATACGTCGGTAAAGAATCAGCTTCTGACTGTGCGCGCTTTCGGCGAAGTGCTCGAGCGGGTGGCGGACGCGCGCCTCGTGCTCTACGGCGTGATCGAGGATCCCGATTACCAACGCGCGGTCATTGAGCTGGTGAGGGAATTGGGGCTTGCGGACCACGTGGTGGTGGCCGGTCCGCGCACCGATGTGGCGAGCGTGTTGTCGGAGTCGAACGTGTTCGTCATGCCTTCGCGCTTCGAGGCGCATAGCGTGGCGTTTCTCGAAGCGTTGGCCTCCGGCATCCCGATCGTCGCGAGCAAGATTCCGCCGTTTGCATTCGCTAGCGGATTTCCCGGCGTGCAGCTGGTCGATACAGACAATGTACCGTGCTATGCGGATGCCGTTGTTACTGCCTTAGGGCAGGCGCGGGCACAACGCTCGCTCGCCGGCCTGACGCTCAGGGATACCGCGGCCCGCTATCGGGCAATCGCCCATCAGGTCATTGGCAGGCGTCTGGCTGTTTCGATCGGCTAGCTCACCCTCGCAGCATCTCTTGCACTGGTGCGTCGAGTTCAATGGTGGCTGATGGCGAGACCAAGTTCGTCGGACGTCGTCTCGGGCGCGGGTGCCGGTGGCCACGCGCTCGCCAACTCGGATTCGCGCGTCGCGATCGACAGCAGGTGTTGAGCTTCCTTGCTGCTCGAGTCGACCAGCAGCGCATCGTTGGCCTTGTGCCAGACGCATGCCCATCGTGCCATATAGCCGCAACCTCGTGCCACGCTCAGTAGAGCGTCCCGCTGCTGTTCACGTGTGGCCACGGTTGCGCGCATGCGCAGTGCGTCGGGGTTATCCGGCTGTGCCGCGATGGCCGCCGCCAACCGTACTTTCGTCGCCGACAGATTGTTCTGCTGCAGATTGGCCCGGGCGGCTCTGATCTGTTTCGAGGCATTCATGCGAGATCTGTCGGGCGGATTGTCGGTCTGGCCACCTGAGTTGCGCTTCGCATCGTTCGCTGCCATCGCCATCCGTCGTGGCGCCGGTAGCGTAGCAACCGGTGGCGCGACAGGGGGAGATCGTACGGGCGCGAGCTTCGCCGGCCTTTGAGCCTCGGGCACGGGCGTGGACCGTTGAGCGACGGCAAGCGGCGGCCCGACGTTCTGGGTTTTCACTTTGCCGGATACCGCGATAGGAGCGCCGTCGACCGAGTTGTTGCTGTGTATGAAGCCCAGGTACACAGCGGATGCCACGACCAGCACCGACACGCCGAGCGCTATCGGTTGACGCAGTCTCTGCGAGACGGGAGCGGCGGCCTGCGACTCAAGAATGACGGAGTACGGAACGGTTAGATCTCGCGAGGACGGGCGCCAGATTCGCGGCGTTGTCAGCCGGGTTGCCAGCATCGGCGGGGCATCGCCGAGCGGCATGTTCAACGAGGAGGGCAACGTGGCGCGCGCGCCGAACGAATCGACCGGACGCGCCTTGCACTCGATGCACGGCGTAAAGCGACCGGCTAGCGGCGCACCGCAGTGCTCGCATTGGGGGGAATCATGCTGATCGGAATTAGCGTCGCTAAGCATTGCCATGTCGCAAATGGGCGTCGAATGCCGGCGCCACAATCAGGAAGAACAAGGCACCGCAACGAGGCTTGCAAGCAGGATTACTGTGTGACGACGTAACCCCGCGCCTGCATGCACGCGCCATATGCGGCCCAATACTGTGTCATAGGCGGCTCGGGTGCCGGCAGCGGCGGCAGCTTCACGCCGGATGCCGCGCCTGCTGCCGATGCTGTCTCCGAGGCGCCGTTATCCGCGAGTGTTGCCGATGCCGGCGTGGCGGGTGCAGTCGTCGCGCTTGCCGCCATTGCCGTTGTTGTCGTGGTCGAGCTGGCTGTCTTCGTGCCCGCAGTGGTCGTTGCGTGAGCTGTTGCCGTGCTCACGCCAGGCGTACTTGCAGCAGGCACGGCTGCGGCCGCGGTTGTGGGCATGCTTGCGCCCGCGGGTGCCGCTGAGAAACTGCTAGGGGGCAAGGGTGGCCGCGATGGCACACCGGTCGACGAAGTTTTGCTCGCTGCGGGTTTGCGCGGCGGAAGCTGCGATTCGTGCGCGATGTTGATCTTGGTCTGCTTGTTGGCCGTGGCGTAGCACATCGCGGTGTCGATGCTGCGCTGATAGGGGCTTTGACTCCGGATTGGATAGATGAGCGGCTGCCATGCGAAAGCAGCACTGCTAAACACCCATAACAGCAAGACTGTATATATTCTGATTCGCATCGCAGTCGCTCCCGCAGCGATGTTTCGCCGGTCGCCGGCAATCGCGCTTCGCGGTACGTTCTCGTGGTTGCTGATTTTGCCGCTGGACGGCGGCTCACTGCCGCGAAGGCTGCTTTCTTCAGCGTAACACCAGGCACTCTCGACGGAAGGCGCCGCATAGCGCGCGAAAACGCCATCCTGCAGTCGAATCAGGACACCCCGGTGCGAAAGGGCGGGAAAGGGCGCCAAAATCCAGGGGATTTCCCTGAGTGCGCCTCGCCAGATTGTGGATTGCAAGTCCATTTTTTGAGCGGAAACTTTCCGTGCCTTACCGGTGGCCGAGATGGGCGGGAAAGTCACTCCTTACCAGGCATTTGGAAATGTTGTCATCGCTTACGCTGAGTGCTCAACCCGTAAGGAGATCAAGCATCATGAGCATACAAAGTGTAAGCGGTTCGCAGACCGGCACTGACCTGCTGTCGGTCGGCGCCACCCGCCGCTCGGGTGGCAGTGGCGGTGGTTGCGAGGCGGCGTCGTCCTCGTCATCTTCATCGACCAGTTCGACGGACTCGAATCCGCTGTTGTCGGCACTCGAGGCGGCGTTGGCGGCGCTTGGGATCGGCAGTACGTCGTCGACCACGGGCACGTCGGGCACGGCGGCTTCGTCGAGCTCGTCCAGCACCGCAGCTTCCTCTACCTCCTCGACGAGCGACGCGTCGTCGACCAGTTCGGTTTCCGGCGCGCTGCAGGCCTTTCTTGGGGCGTTGTTCCAGACTCTGGGCTCGCTTCAGCAATCGGGCAGTAGCGACGGCTCCACGTCTACGTCGAGTAGCACGAGCGGTTCGACGAATTCGATCGCGACTTCTTCTTATGGGGATATTGGCGGGGCGCTGAATGCGCTCGCACAGGAACTCGGCTCCGGCAGTACGACGAGTTCGAGTGCTGCTTCTACTACTTCGGCGACGAGTAGCGATGCTTCTTCGTCTTCTTCGTCTTCTTCGCAGACGTCGACATTGCAGACGGATTTTCAGGCGCTGTTGAGCTCACTCGGCGATAGTGGTTCGGGCACGACGTTGCAGTCGTTTGTGCAAACGCTAGCGAATAATCTCAAGGGACACTCGCATATGCAAACGGTTGGGAGCCTGGTGTCGACGACGGCTTGAGGTAGCGGAGAGACGGGCAGTTTTTCGTCCTTCCTGAGGACTTCATCAGGGAGGACGAACGCCGAACTTGCCTGTCGGCGAGCGAGTCCTGGCGCCTCGGCGCGCGGCTATGCGGGTAACAGGGTTGAGCCTAAACTACCCGCATATTGCCAGCCTCCCGGGAATTTATGCCCCCTCGCGAAGACCGTAAAGGCCAACCGCTTGCCTCGTCCCCAGCGTCGGTCAGCCACGATGCCTTGCAGGATCCGGCCTTGCTGCGCCGCCTGCTGCGCGCCAGGGACCGCATGGACGCCGCCTCGCACGAGGCCTGGCCGGTCAAGCGCCTGGCCGAAGTCAGTGGCGTCTCCGAAGCCCATTTCGCGCGCTCCTTCAAGCGGGCCTTCGGCCTTCCACCGCACCGCTACCTGCTGACGCGGCGCATCGAGCAAGCCACCACCCTGCTGCGCGATACCGAACTCAGCATCACGGACATTGCCTTTGCTACCGGCTGGGAGAGCCTGGGCACCTTCGGCCGCATCTTTCGCGACATCACCGGCCGGAGCCCCGGCGCGATGCGCCGTGAAGCCCAGTCCAACATGCCTGAACTCGACCGCGTGCCCGCCTGTGTCCTGAAGGCCGCACAGCGTCCGGATCTCAACATCGCAGTTTTGGAGAAGCGCCGCCGCGTGGCCAAGGATAAATTCCGGCCATTAACCAAGGAGGTGTCATGAACGAAGGTATCAATGTGGTGGGCCTGTACGTCGATAACCAGGACGAAGCGCTGACGTTCTATGTCGACAAGCTCGGATTCCGCGTCCACACGGATGTGCGCAACGGTTCCTACCGCTGGCTCACAGTCCAGCATCCGGATCAGCCCTCGTTCCAGCTCGGCCTGTTCACGCCCGGCCCGCCCATCCACGACGAGGCCACCGCGCAAACCCTGCGCGCCATGGTCGCCAAGGGGGCGATGCCGCCCCTGGTCCTTTCCGTGAGCGACTGTCGCGCCAGTTACGCCCAGATGAAAGATCGCGGCGTGGAATTCACCCAGGAACCTATCGACCGCTTCGGCAGTGTCGATGCCGGTTTTCGCGACCCCGCCGGTAACGGCTGGAAAATGATCCAGGCCGCGAAGAGCGCGACATGAATACCAGCGCCTGGATCCGTCGGTTTCATCGGTGGGTATCCATCGCCTTCACGTTGACGGTTATCGCCAACTTCGTCGCGATGGCCCAGGGAAGCGGCCATCCGCCGCCCTGGATTACCTATGCGCCGCTGTTGCCTCTCGCGCTTTTGCTGCTCACGGGGCTCTGCCTGTTTGTGCTGCCCTATATCGGCCACTACCGCGGTGATCAGAGCCCGGAGCGTTCTATCGGCGACCAGGAGGCGCCGCTCGCGTGAGGAACGTCCTCGCCATGCGTGCTCGCGAAACAGAAAATTATCGCCTAGACTGCACTTCTCCTTTTGCGAGTTTCTGTTGAGCATTTATGGCGATAGGATCTTACTCAGTAGATACGGCAGCGAATGGACCTTCGGGCGCGATGAATCCTTCGGACTACATCGCGCAGCATTTGCAAAATTTTGCCCCGTCCTCACCGGCGCCTGCCTCGGTCTCGATCGCGGCCGGGCATCATCCGGCAATTTTCTTGTGGAATCCCTACGCGTTCGTTCTTCCCGTTGCGCTGCTGCTGGCGCTGATATGCATTGCTGCGCTTCGCGACCGCTGGGCTGTCTTCAGGTTCGCGGTACGAATGCCCTTCCGGCTGCGTCTGTATGTATGGTGGTCCTGCGCCTGGCGGCAGTGGCTTGTGAACATTCTGCTCACCGTCATTGGTGTGGTGGCTTTCCTGTTTCTGTATCGGAAGGCCGCGGCGCCTGTCATGAAGCTTTCAGCGGGGCTGATCAAACCCGGCGCGGGATGGGTTTCGGTCATGCTGGCTCTGGCAGTCGGAGCGATGCCAATGATCCTGGCCGCTCTGATCTACACACTGCTGAGCCTGCCGCTCGTGGGGTATGCGGTACGAAGCGGACTTGCCTCGCACGCACTGCCTGGACCCAGACGGTTTAATGTCGGCCGCGCGACGTTGCTCGGCTTGACCACGTTGATGTGGTCTTTGCCCGGCAGCCTGATGATTGCCAGCGTAGTCGTTCCGTTCTCCGATCGTGTCGCCGATGTGCTTCGCGTGCTGCTTTTCGTTGTGTGGGGCATGTACATCGTATTGCCGCGTCAGGTGCGCAGGGTTGCGCGCCTGGCAGAGGCTGGGCGTTAGGCTTTTGCGATATCGGGTGCGAAGCCGATTTCCGAGTGACGTATGTGAGCGTTGTTGCACGTCATTGTCATTCCTTCCTTTGCCAGCCTGTTCATTACATAGTGCTGCCGCGACGAGCGTGATGTCGTAGCCATGCTGGTTGTCATATTGGCGACAGCGATCGCGGCGAGCAATTTGTCCCAGGGCGTAAGCGTCGCGCCAATTGCGAAGAGCAGGGGGAATATCGCCCGACCTTCGCGAAAACCCATCAGCGTTGCCTGGCGGCGCGCCCGAAACTTGATGAGCTATCCGCATCACATCCCCTTATTTTTTCAGATGCTTAATCTAATTCTCCTGGCGCAGAATTGCGGGTGACGAGATCGGTGATCTGCTTGCCCAAGGTGTTCGGCAAACGGGCCGATTCGTGTTTCCAGCTATTGACAAGGAAAATCGGCTGCATTTACATACCAATCAGTCGGTATCTTGTTTTGGGAGAAGACGAGTGGTCAATGAAGTCAAACGGCGCAGTCAAGCTGACCGTACAGCGCTGGCGCGCGCAGCGTTGGTCGAGTCCGCGATCACCCTGCTGAGCGAGCACGGGTTCGCACGCGCGACGACTTCCGCGATTGCTCAACATGCCGGCGTCACGACTGGTGCGTTGCATCACCACTTTCCAACGAAAGAGAGCCTTTTGATCGCGGTGCTCGATGAGTTGACCGAGCAGGCGCTCGCGCTCTTCCGGGGTTTGAACGATCGGGACCGGAAGGGCGACGGCCCGGCGCGCTCGATAGTCACTTCCTTGTGGTCGCTCTATGGAAGCCGCCGGTATTGGGCCGTTTGGGAAATCAACCTTGGCTTGCGGCCTGAAGAGGCATCGCATCGGGCGCTGATCGAACATCGGAAGTGCACGCGTGAGCGCATGAACAACGTGCTTGCTGCCAATACTGCGCTCAAGCCGCAAACCAAGCAGGCGTTGCACGTCCTGCTGCCGTTTCTCCTGTCCGCGATGAGGGGGATTTTTCTCGACACCTTCTTTGCGGGTCACGACGCCGAGATCCTCGATCAACAACTCGAGCGCCTGACGCATGCGCTCGATCAGGAAATCAGATCGCTGTCTACGCGCACACAGCGGGTAACGCCCACTCAGGCTGTGTCATCAAGGTCCGGTTCATAGCGCAAGGCGCGGAATCGACGCGCGTTCGCCAGCAGTGAATTGAAGCAATTCGACGCGAAAAGTGAGGCCGAATCGGCCTTTGGAGCCTCCCAATGAATCCCACCAGTTACGCAACCGCGCAGGCGCCAGATGCGAAGGCGCCTCCCAAAAGCCTGGTGCTCGACGCCGTGAGCAAGCGCTACGGTGGCGTCGCGGCGCTGGACGCGCTGTCGCTCAATGTGGAACCGGGAGAACTCGTCTCGTTGCTTGGACCGTCGGGTTGCGGCAAAACAACCACGTTGAGGTTGATCGCCGGCTTCGAGTTTCCCGATACGGGTACGGTGTCGATCGGCGGTCAGGACGTGTCGTCGTTGCCGCCGAACAAGCGTGGGCTCGGCATGGTGTTCCAGAACTACAGCCTGTTTCCACACATGACGGTAGGAGACAACATCGGTTTTGGCCTGCGCATGGCGGGGATGAAAAAGGCGGATATTCAGGCCGCGATTCGCCGCATGCTCGATCTGATCCGTTTGCCGGCTTTTGCCGACCGGCATGTCTCGCAGCTTTCAGGCGGGCAGCAGCAGCGCGTGGCACTCGCGCGTGCCATCGTCAACGACCCGTCTGTGTTGCTGCTAGACGAACCGTTAGGCGCGCTCGACAAGAATCTGCGCGAAGGCATGCAGTTCGAGATCCGGCGTCTTCAGCAAAGTCTCGGCATTACCAGCGTGATGGTTACGCACGATCAGGAAGAAGCGATGACGATGAGCGACCGCGTGGTCGTGATGAGTCACGGCAAGATCCTGCAAAGCGGCGCGCCGCGCGAAGTCTACGATCGTCCGCGCAACCGTTTCGTCGCCGAGTTTCTCGGTACTGCGAATGTGCTGGCATGCCGCGTCGTGTCGCGCGGTTATCAGTCAATGACGCTGACGACGTGTCCGGCCGTTGACGCGACTGCTGCGACGCTAACGCTCCCGCTGCCGAAACATTGCACCGGCGAATTGCCTAATACGATCGAGGTCGCCGTGCGTCCCGAGAAAATTGCAATCGACGCGCCACAACCCGGGCACCTGCAATTTCGCGGTCTGATTCTGCAGCACGTGTTCCGCGGCTCACTGCATTCATACGAGATCGACGTGCCCGATCTCGGTCAACGCATCTATGCGTATCAACAGGCGTTCTCGACGTCGCACGTCGGGCATGCTCGCGGGCAGGCAGTGACCGTCTCGTTCGCAGCGGATGATGCCGTCGCACTCGAACCCGACGACGCACCCTGCGCCCAACCTAAGCACGGCGATGCGCTCGCGGGCGGTCCGGAGACGCTTGCCGGCCAGGGAGTTCAGTGATGTCTACGCCACACGCCGCCACGGGCCTGCCGCTCCTTCGCCCCCGGCAGCGTCCGGTTGTCGCGCGCGTTGCGCTGTTATGCGCGCCCGCGGTCCTGCTGCTGTTGATCTTCTTTGCGTTGCCGCTGATCGGCAACGCAATACGCAGTCTCGGACCCGCCGCGCATCTCGATGCATCCGCCGGTGGGGCGTTCGCGAACTACGAGAAGCTCTTTGCCGACCCGTACTATCGCGGCGTGATCGTCGAGACATTGAAGGTCAGTCTTTATGCGACGCTGCTTTGCCTCGTCATTGGCTATCCGGTTGCGCATTTCATGGTGCGGCGTGCGGGGCGACTCGCCATGCCGATGCTGTTCATGCTCATCACGCCGTTGCTTACTTCGATCATCATGCGCACCTTTGGATGGCGCGTGCTGTTTGCGCGCCACGGGCCGTTTAACGAAGCGCTGATGTGGCTGCATTTGACCGATCATCCGCTGAGAGTGCTTGGAGGTCCGCTCGGCGTGTATATCGGACTCGTGCACGTGATGGTGCCGTTCATGGTGCTGTCGATCATTCCTGTGCTGCGGGGTGTCGACCGGCGGCTCGAGGAATCCGCGCGGATTCTCGGCGCAGGCGCGATCCGTACATTCATTCTCGTCACTTTACCGCTCGCCGCCGAAGGTATCGCAACCGGTTGCGTGCTCGTTTTCATGCTGACCAACGGCAGCTTCGTCACACAACTCCTGCTCGGCGATGGGAGCGTTGTCACGTTGCCGCTTCTCATCTTCCAGCAGTTCTCGTTGACGCAGGATCTGAGCTTTGCGAGTGCAATGGGAAATCTGCTGCTGATCGTCGTGCTCGTGTGTCTGTACGTGCAGCTTCGCATCTCGGGACGTAAAGGAGAGCCGCAATGAACGGTGCCGGGTTGCAAAACAGGCTAGTGGCACGCGCCGGGTCCGGCGTGCTGTCGCTGTTTACGCTGTTGTTCTTCGTTGCATTGATCGCGCCGATCGTCGTGGTGGTAATCGTATCGTTTTCACCCGATGAGACGCTCTCGGTGCCGGTCAGCGGCATTTCGTTTCGCTGGTATCTCCGCTTATGGGAATACCGGCCGTTCGTGGACTCGCTGCTCACAAGCCTGTATCTCGCGTTGTCCGCGTCGTTGATTGCGATCCTGATTGCGGTACCTGCTGCAATTGGTGTGGGGCGCAGTCGAGGGCGGCTCGCGACTGCACTGACTACTTTCCTGCTTGCCCCGATTGCGATTCCAGCGCTGGTGATTGGCCTCTCGCTACTGTATTTCCTGTCAAGCATCGGGATCGGCGTGTCGTTTGCCGCGTTGCTGATTGCGCATACGGTTGTGTCGGTGCCGTATGTGATGCGAACCACGCTCGCGGCCTATAAGAATACGCAAGCGTCATATCGTGAGGCAGCGTCGGTGCTTGGAGCGAACAACTGGCAGACGTTTCGTCACGTGACGCTACCATTGATCGCGCCGGGCATCTTCGCCGGCGCGTTGTTCTCGGTGCTCGTGTCGCTCGACAATCTCGGCGTGTCGTATTTCTTTGGTACGGCGAACGTCTCGACGCTGCCTGTCGTGATGTTGTCGTATTTGCAAAATCAGTTCGATCCGGCAATTGCCGCGGTCAGCACGGTTCAGATGGCGATCACCATCGTGCTGCTCGTGATCGTCGAAAAAACCTACGGGCTGCGTGCATTAACGACGCAGTAGCGCCAAAGCCTTTTCTCTATCTCCACGGAGTTCGAATGAAATTACTTCATCCTTTGCGCACTGCCGCATTGGCGATTTCGCTCTCGTTGACCGCGCTCGGCGCCGCATCGCCGGTGTGGGCCGCCGATCTGACCGTGACTGCCTACGGCGGCGCCTGGGAGCAGGCATATAGAAAATGTTTCGTTGAGCCATTCGAGAAACAGACTGGAAAGACGGTGGACGTGATTCTCGGCAGCCCGATGCAGTGGATCAACCAGATCGGCGCCAATCCCACGCACCCGCCAATCGACGTGATGATCGGACTCGTGGATAGCGGTGAAATTGCACGCGAGCGCGGTCTTGTCGAGCCGATCAGCGATGCGCAGATCCCAAATCTGAAGCAGCTCAAGCCAAACATGCTCGCGTATGGCAAAGGCTATGGCTTTCCGATCGCGTTCGGCGATTTCGGCCTGATGTACAGCAAAAAGGCCGTACCGAATCCGCCTAAAACATGGAAAGAGTTCGTGGACGGCACCGTTGCGGGCAAATGGCATGCGGGTGTGCCGGGGATCGCGTATGTCGCGACCGCGCAAGGTTTGATCGCGCTGTTCGGCACTGTGTACGGCGGTGGCCTCGACAACGTACAACCTGGGCTCGACCAGATCCAGCGCATGAAGGCGAGCGGCAATGTCAGCTTCTTCAGTGAGCCGAACTCGCCGCTGATCGCATTGAAGTCTGGCGATATCGATATCGCAATGTACTTCGACGGCCGCGCGTGGGCCGAGCACGATGCGGGCAATCCGGACATCGGCTATCTGAATCCGAAGCCCGGCGCGGTTGCGTTTCCGACGATGGTGCAGAAGGTCAAGAATGGCTCGCCACTCGGCTTCCAGTTCATGAATACGCTGGCCTCCGCCGACGGACAGAGCTGCTTTGCCAACCTGCTTCAGTATTCCGCGTCGAACCAGAACGTCAAGTACTCGGACAAGGTGAAGCCCCGCATTGCGCAAGACAGCGATTCGCTATGGCTGCCGTTCGACGTTGTGTCGAAGAAAACGCCGCAATGGGTCGAAATGTGGAACAAGCAGATCGGTCGTTGATCGAATTAAAGGAACTACAGTTATGAGTCTGAGAATTGGAGTCGACATCGGCGGATCGTTCACCGATTTTGCCGTGCTGGACGACGACACGCGCAAGATCCGCACGCTGAAAGTATTTTCGCGTCCGGATAGCCCCGGCAGCGAAGTACTGGCCGGCATGGCGGGATTGATCGAGCGTTACGGTATCGAAGCGAAAGACGTTGTGTACTTCACCCACGGCACCACCGTCGGGGTGAATGCCGTCGTCCAGCGCAAGGGATTGCGCCTCGCGTTGATTACGACAGAAAAATTCGAGGACGTGCTGGAAATCGCGCGCCTCAAGATTCCTGATATGTATCACCTGATGTCGAGGCGGCCGGAGCCACTGATTCCACGTGACCGCGTGTTCGGAGTGAAGGGCCGCCTCACGGCCGACGGCGGCGAAGAAGTCGCAATCGACGAAGCGAGCGTGCTCGCCGCGCTGGCCGGCATCCAGACGACGGACTGCGAGGGCGTGGTGATTTCGTTGCTGCACGCCTACCGCAATCCGCAGCACGAAAAGCAGGTGAAGGCGCTGATCGAGAAGCATTGCCCGGAGATCTTTGTGTCGTGCTCACACGAGGTGTGGCCGATCATCCGCGAATACGAACGGACGTCGACGGCGATCATCAGTGGCTACGTTCAGCCGAAGGTCGCCAATTATCTGACGCATCTGCAATTGGCGCTGGCGGAAGTCGGCGTGCCGGCGGAACTGAAAGTCACCAAGTCGAATGGTGGCGTGATGAGTGCGGAAAACGGTAAGTCCAATTGCGTGCAGATGATCCTGTCGGGCACCGCATCGGGTGTGATCGGAGCGGCGTATATCGCAGAACAGTGCGGCATCCGCAACTGCATGAGCCTCGATATCGGTGGTACGACCGCAGACGTCGCGCTGATCGTCGACGGCAAGCCGCAGTATGCGACGGGCGAATACATCGGGGATTTCCAGATTCACATTCCGTCCGTGTCGGTATCGTCGATTGGCGACGGAGGCGGCTCTATTGCTTGGGTCGATGATTTTGGTGTACTAAAAGTGGGGCCGCTCAGCGCAGGCTCGAATCCGGGACCGGTTTGCTATGGACGCGGTGGCGATAAGCCAACCATCACTGACGCATTCGCGGTGATGGGCATTCTCGGCCAGTCGGATATCGGCTACAACTCGGTTACATTGGACCGCGACGCCGCGCGTAACGCAATCGCAACACTCGCCGAACGTCTGGGCAAGAGCATTGAGCAGACGGCCGAGGCAATCATTCGCGTGTCCACATCGAGCATGTATGCGGGGACGAGTCGGCTCGTGTCGCGTTTCGGCATCGATCCGCGCACGTTCACGCTGTTGCCGTTCGGCGGCGCAGGTCCGATGCTCGCGTGTTATCTGGCGCGCGCACTCAACATGCCCAACGTCACGGTACCTGTTACGCCGGGCGTACTGAGCGCACTCGGCGGGCTGATCGCGGACATCAAGAACGACTTCGTCAAGACCACGTATTACGACCTGAACGACACCACACTCAAGCTGCTAACGCATGACGGGCAGCAACTGGAAGAGCAGGCGCGTGCGTGGATGGTGGACCAGATTGGTCGCAGCGATACGGCGACGATCGCGCTGACAGCCGACATGCGTTATCGCGGTCAATCGTTCGAAATCGAAACGCCACTTTCCGTTGAGGCATTGGCAAGCGGTAACGTCGACTCGATCCGCGACGCGTTCCATAACGAGCACTGTCGTCTTTACGGACACAGCGATGACGATGCGCCGATCCAGATCGTCGCGTTGCGACTCGTGATTGCCTCGATCACGCCGAAGCCTGCGCTCGAACGGGTAGCCGAAAGCAACAGGGCGCCGGCTCCCGTTCGTGAGATCGAGGTCTGGCTGGACGCCGCCGCACGCCGCGTTCCGCTTTACCGGCGAGCCGATCTGTGTGCGGGGCAGGCATTCGAAGGCCCTGCCGTGGTTGCCCAGGACGACGCGACCACCTGTGTTCTGCCTGGTTTCTCCGCGACGGTCGATCCCTACGGCAACCTGGTTCTGACGAACCGTGCACTTCAACACTGACATCCAATCATGAAATTCGACAAGTCGGAACTGCAGATCTTTGCGAATTACTGCGTGGCGGCGGCCGAGAGCATGGCCTACACGCTCGTGCGCACCGCGCATTCGACCTTCGTGAAGGAAACGGAAGACTTCTCCTGCGCGCTTGCGAGCGTTGACGGGCTTACGTTTGCATCGCCGCGAACCTTCGGTGCGACGTGGTACGTCGGCCTCGACTATGGCCCCGTGATCCGTTCGCTCACGGACTATCAGCCGGGCGACGTCTGCATGACGAACGACCCGTATAGCGGTTTTGTCGCAACTCACACGCCGGACGTCGTGATGTGGAAGCCGGTCTTCTACGAGGGCGAAATCATCTGTTTCGTGGCCGGGCATATTCACAACACGGACATGGGCGGCGCGGTGCCCGCGTCGTTGTCGCGTACGCTAACCGAGATCCACCAGGAAGGCATCCGTTTCCCGCCGACCAGGATTGTGGATAAGGGCGAACTCAATGAAACCTTGCTGTCGTGGATGATGTGCAATGTACGTGCGCCGGAGCAGAACATCGGCGACATGAAAGCGCAGATTGCGTGTCTGACGACTGGCGAGCGCCGCGTGCTCGAGATTGTCGAACGCTTCGGCGTCGACGCATTCAAGGCGGGCATCGGTCAATTGCTCGATTACTCCGAAAGCCAGTCGCGCGCGGTCGCGAAGACGATTCCCGACGGCCGGTATTTTTTTGCGGAGTACGTGGATGAAGATGCCGTCGGCGGCAAGCCGATGCGTATTGCGCTGACGCTGACCGTCGATGACGGCTTGCTGCAATTCGACTTCTCCGGCAGCGATCCGCAACTGACATCGTCGCTCAATGTGCCGACGGGCGGTCATCCGCGTCACGCGCTGCTACTGGTCGGCCTCAACTACGTGCTCTATTCGCTCAATCCCGAGATTTTCCTCAATGCCGGGATGCTGCGCATCGCCACGTGTGAGATGCCGGTCGGCAGCGTGTTGAATCCGGTCGAGCCCGCAGCGGTGGGTATGCGTAGTCTGACGTGCGTGGTTGTGCAGGCTGCCGTGTTCGGCGCGTTTGCGCAGGCGTTGCCGGATCGGATGCCCGCATGTCCTGCGTCGAGCGTCTGTCTGCTGAACGTGAAGACGACCGACACATCCGGCCGCACGATTATGGCGTCGATCGGCCCGGTGGGCGGCGGCGCGGGTGGCTCGTCCGCGGGCGACGGCTCGGACGCGTCCGGCGCGAACATGGCGTTCCTGCGCAACACGCCGGTCGAGATCAATGAAGCTGAAGTACCGATCCGCATTCAGGAATATGGACTCGTCGCCGATAGCGGCGGCGCGGGCCAATATCGTGGCGGTCTCGCGATCGTGATGGAATTCAAGGTATTCGCCCCGAACACGCTTGTCACCGCGCGCAATCGTGACCGCACACTGTTCGGTTCGTGGGGCATCAAAGGGGGGCGCGCGGGACGTACGTCGCTGTTCGTGCGCAATCCGCGTACGGCGGATCAGGATATCCTCGGCAATACGGACCTTGTCGCTTGTCAGCCGGGCGATGTAATCCGTCTCGAAGGCAACGGCGGTGGCGGTTATGGTGCGCCGTTCCGGCGCACGGTCGAAGCCGTCGAACGCGATGTGCGACGCGGCTATGTGTCTCGGCAGGAAGCGCGCGAACGCTATGGGGTCGTGTATGAAGACGGTCGCGTGAATGCAGCAGCGACCGCCGCGTTGCGCGCCGACATGGCGGAAGGACCGGTTGAAGCGAATGCATTCTTCGATTACGGCCCGAACCGCTCCGCGCACGAAGCCGTGTGGACGAGGGAGCGTTATGTGGCGCTTTGCCAGTGTCTCGAAACGGTGTCGGTAGGTTGGCGCTTTTTCCTCAAGCATCAGATGTTCGATCGCCTCGCAGAGCGGATTGCAGAAGGTGAACCGATCGACGGTGTGCAGATCGTGTTCGATCTGTTTGCCGAACTGAAAGCGCAATTTCCGGCGCTGGCCGCTCAACAGGCGCGAATCAAACAGGTGGCATGATCCCGCCAGTCAGGAATGGCGGCACGGTCGGAAGACCATGTCGCCAGTTTGTCTGGATGTTTAGAACCTGTGACGCAGGCCGAGTCGCACAGCGATCTGATGATTGTTCGACGAAGGTGTCTGTCCGGCGATCGCGGCAACTGCCGGCTGATTCAGCGAATCCGTACCGGACGCACGCTGATACACGACGATGCCGTACACGTCGGTGCGCTTGGTCAAAAAGTAATCGAGACCCGCCGATGCCTGGTGATATAGCGCGCCTGAGCGGCCGTCCGAACCCGATACGTGCGTGTAGTCGTAAGCGACACCGCCGAGCAGCGACGGCGTAAAGCGATACGACACATTGGCTTCGGCGCTATTGAACGTGGCAGTGCCGGTGTAGCCGTACGGATCGGGGCCGGAATTCGCGGTATCGCCGAGATGCTTGAACTGGGTGTTCGAGTAGTTCACGCCGAAGGTCGCGGCGCCAACCGTGTACGAGCCTCCTGCTGCGATGATCTGCAGCGTGCGCGCGGATGCATATCCTGCATAGGCCGGATAGGACTGCGCCGAAGTCGCCGAGCCGGCCGAGCCGAGATTGTTGCTAGTGAGCGCCGTGCCCGCTGACGGGTTGGTGCCGTAGAACGAGTAGTTCGGATTGCGCGCATTGAGGTACGCCGCGCCGAGCGAAACCGGTCCACGCGCAAACGAACCACCAATCGAGTACACGGCGCGCTCGCTTACGCTGCCGGTGACGCCGCCGAGACTATATGTGCCGCCAAGCGTGAAACCCGCGATAGTCGGACTCGTGTAGCGCACCGTGTTGTTGATGCGACGCGTGTTGCCGAGATTGTCGACGTCACCGGGATGGAAGCCCATGTAGCCGGCCCACACGGCGCCCGACGCGTACGGCTGCACGAAGTTGACGAGCGAGTCGTACTGGCGGCCGAGGGTCAACATGCCGTACTGGGTGCTTTTCAGACCCAGCCATGCCTGACGTCCGAATTCGGCGCCGCCCTGGCCGAGCGTGCCGTTATTGATCGAAAAGCCGTTCTCGAGTTGGAAAACTGCCGAGAGGCCGCCGCCCAGATCTTCGACGCCGCGCAGACCCCAGCGTGAGCCGCTGATACCGCCGGCGCCGCCGTCCTGCATCGTGTACTGGGAATGACCTGCAAGCGCGCCGTTGCTGCGGCCGGTTTGAGCGTTGTTGACGTAGTTGATGCCAACATCGATGACGCCGAAAAGCGTCACGCTGCTTTGCGCATGGGCCGCATAGCTGAAGCAGGCAAGTGTCGCGGCGAGGAGAGGAGTGGTCATCTGTATTTTCATTGCGTTTCCATTTGTTGAAGTGGTTCGGAGGGACGGCTGGGGACGGCGCTGTGTGGTTTCTCTCGCCGTTTTTTACGAGCGGTAAAAATCACACATAAAAAGTACAACTAAATAAATATGACAAAAGACCAACTGATCTTCACGATGGAAGACCAGTCAGAGGGAGCGCGATGAAAGTCTGTCGCCTGACGCGTTGTTTGACGTCAGAACGAAGCGCCGAATCTGTATTTACGTGTGTTTATCGAAGCACCAGGGAAGTACTCAAAGAAAGCGCGCTGGCAGCGCGGCAATTTCGTCGCGCAGACGTTCGACCGTGGCGGGCGACGGTGGCACGAGCGGCAGCTTCACTGGACCGACTGGATGTCCCATCAGTTCGAAGGCCTTTTTTACCGGACCCGGATTCGCTTCGCAGAACAGTGCGTCGAGCAACGACGCCAGTTGCCGATGCTCGGCCATTGCGGTCGCAATGTCGCCGTTGACCGTGCACGCGTGAATGCGTGCCCAGGCTTTCGGCAGCAGGCTCGCGGAAGTCAGGATGCCGCCGGTGCCGCCAAGCAGTAGATGATGAACGTACAACAGATCGTCGCCACTCATCACGGCGATGTTCTGACCCGCCGCGGCAACCGTGTGAGCGAACACGTTGAGGTCCGTATTGCACGCTTTCATGCCGATGATGCTGCCGTCTTCCTTGCCCATTGCTGCGATCGTCTCGACCGGTGTCGCATAGCGTGTACGTGCCGGAATGTCGTAAAGCAACAGCGGTACGCCAACTGCGTCGCGATAGCGCGAGAAGTACGCGCGCAAGCCCGCGTCGGTGGGCGTCGCATAGAACGGCGTGATCAGCAGAATGCCGTCCACCCCTGCATCGACGAATGCCTGTCCCGCGCTCAGTGCTTCATCGTAGCCGGGTGATATGACGCCCGCCACGACCGGCACACGTCCACGCGTGGCGTCGACGGTTGTTTTAACAACCTGCGTGCGAGCCGCCGGCGACAACGCTGTGTATTCCCCGGTACCGCCGGCCGGCACAATTCCCGAGGCGCCGCCCGCGATGATTGTTTCCACCATCTCGTGCACGCGTTCGGTGTCGATATCGCCGCTCGCCGTGAAGGGGGTCGGAAACGCAGGGAAGAGTCCCGTCAGTGCGGATCGCTCAAGTGTCATGGCTGAAATCCTGTGATGAAGTCTGTCGCGTGCCGGTGTATGGTGCGCGCTGGAATCAAAGGAGCTTGCCGGGGTTCATCCGGCCTTGCGGATCGAGTGCGTGTTTAACGGCCTTCATCAGATCCAGTTCAACGTCGCTCTTGTAGTGCGTGAGTTCGATGCGATGTGCGCGTCCAATGCCATGCTCGGCGCTGATGCTGCCGCCGAACGCGACCGCCGTGTCGTTTACGATCTTGCCGATGTCGTCGATTCGGGCGTCGGCGTCGGGCACGTCGGTCCACACCTGATGTGGAAACAGCACGATCGAATGGATGTTGCCGTCGCCGACGTGCCCGACATATAGAAAGCGCGCACCGTCAACGAGGCCTGCTTCGAGTAGGCGCGTTTCGGTTTCGGCGAGACACTGGGGAATCTGCGAGATCGGCAGCGAGATATCGTGCGTGACACTGGTGCCGAAGCGTACGTTCGCCTCCGACACGACATGGCGGATGTGCCACAGTGCGGCAGCTTGCGCTTCGCTCGAGGGCAGCGCCGCATCGAGTGCAAGACCGTCTTCGAGCGCGCCGCCGATCACCGATTCCAGCATCGCTTGCAGCGGCGCATCGCTGCCGGAGTCGGCAAGCTCAATCAGAAGCACCCACGGCGACTTGCCGTCGAGTGGATCACGCGTGTCCGGTACCTCTGCATAGACCACATCGAGCTGGCTGCGCGACATCAGTTCGAATGACGTTAGAGCATCGCCGCATGCGCTGCGGCAGCGTTCGAGCAGGGCGACCGCGGCGTTGGCCGAGTCGATCGCGACCCAGGCGCATGCCCGCGATCGCAAGGGGGGGGACAGTTTTAGCACGGCCGCCGTGACGACACCGAGCGTGCCTTCCGCGCCGATGAACATCTGTTTCATGTCGTAGCCGGTGTTGTCCTTACGCAAGCCGCGCAGCCCATTCCAGATACGGCCGTCGGGCAGCACGACTTCGAGCCCGAGCACGAGCGAGCGCATGCTGCCGTAACGCAGCACGGCGGTGCCACCCGCGTTCGTTGCGATGTTGCCGCCGATCTGGCACGAACCTTCGCTCGCGAGCGACAGCGGGAACAGGCGATCCACCGACGCCGCTACGTCCTGAATCTGCGTGAGCGTGCAGCCGGCCTCGACGGTCATGGTGTAGTTGCCGGTGTCGATCTCGCGGATCTTCGCCATACGGGTCAGATTCAGCACGACCGCATCTCCGGCTTCGGACGGCGTTGCACCGCCGACCAAACCGGTATTGCCGCCCTGCGGCACGACCGACACGCTGTGTTCGGCGCATAGTTTCAGCACGGCGGCGACTTCGCCGGTGCTGGCCGGTCTGACGATTGCGCGTGTCTTGCCGTGAAAACGGCCGCGCCAGTCGGTGAGGTACGGCTCACTGTCTTCGGGAGGGACGACGCCAGCCGGGCCGACGATGTCGCGCAGCAAATCGATGAAGTTCATAGGGATGCGAGCTTGCGGGTAGCGGTAATGGGCGCGGAGCTGACCGGCGAAACCTCGGCGATCCGTTCTCCGACGGTATCGAGGCCGGTGCAGCCGAGCAGGGTCAAGGTGGTGATCATTTCATCGTGGAGCAATGACAGCACGTGGGACGCGCCGGCGCTGCCGCGCGCCGCGAGTCCGTACAGCGGCGCACGGCCGAGCAGCACCGCGCGGGCGCCGAGTGCGACCGCCTTCAACACGTCCGCGCCGCGCCGTACGCCGCCGTCTACGTACACGTCGAGCGATCTGCCGATCGCCTCGACGACCGGCGCCAGCATCTCCAGCGGTGCGAGCGCGCTTTCGAGTTGACGTCCACCGTGATTCGACAGCACGATGCCATCCGCGCCGTGCTGATGGGCGAGGCGCGCGTCGGCGACGGTCTGGATGCCTTTGACGAGCAGCGGGCCTTGCCAGTGCCTGCGAAGCCACGCGAGGTCGCGCCACGTCAGCGTGAGGTCCATCTGTCGCGCGAGGGCGGTTGCCTGGCGCTCGAGATTCGGCGATTCGCCGAGACTGCGTGCAAGATTCGTCAGTTGCGGCGACCCGTGCAGTGCAATCTGCATCGCCCAATGCGGATGCCGCAACAGATCGAGCAGGAGCTTCGCCGTGATCGGCAGGGGCAGGCGGTAGCCGTTATGAATGTCATGATCGCGTTTGCCGTGCACCGGCGTGTCGACCGTGACGAGCAACGTCGTGTAACCCGCTTCCGACGCACGCCGCATCATGCTCTCCGCGATGCGCCGGTCCTTCTGGATATAGAGCTGCATCCACAGTTCGCCTTTTGGCGCGGCTGCGCGCACATCTTCGAGCAACGACGTCGAAGCGCTCGACAGCGCGAACGGGACACCCGCTCGCGCGGCAGCGGCGGCGAGCAGTTCGTCGCCCTTGGGCCAGAACAGACCGTTGAGCCCGGTCGGACCGACGACCATCGGTGCGGCCGACGTGAACGCGCCCAGTTGCGTTGCTGCCGACACCGACGAGACGTCGCACATTACGCGCGGTGCGAAAAACACCCTGGTGTAGGCGGTGGTGTTGCGCGCGAGCGTGCGTCCGTCTTCCGCGCCACCGTCGAGATAGTCGAAGGCGATTCTGGGCAAACGCCGTCGTGCGGCGTCGCGGTAATCCTCGACACTGGCAAGGCCACGCGTCGAAAGGAATCGTTCGGCGATGCTCATGCCGCTTCCCATTTGATGCGGTTCACGGTGCCTATGATAACGACGCTCAGCACAGACAGGCACGCCGATACCGCCGCGATGTGAGGCCCGAGATCAGGCCGGGCAAGGTCGTCTTGCCCGAGCCCGACGGTCCCGGCAACGTCAGGAACTCACCGGTCCTGACCGGCAGGCTGGTGGGATGCAGAGCGACGAAATCGCCGGAGCGCTTCTCGATTTGCCGGACTTCGAGCCAGATCGGCGCGTTCGTGGATGGGTCCATATCGCCTCGCGTACGGGTCAACTGAGAATCCAGTCGTTGAATCGCTCGATGGCGGCGTCCTGATGTGCCGGCCAGTATGACGGTTCGATGCGTACGCCGCGGCGCAGGTTGTCGGGAAACGTGGGCAGATTCTTCGCGCGGGCCGCGTCGATGAACTTGAATGCGTCCGGATGCGTCGGTCCGACAGCGAGCGTGCTTGCCACTTCGGCCTGACGTTTCGGGTCCGCGCAGAACGCGACAAAGCGACGGCACGCATCGACGTTATCGCCTCCCTTCAGGATACCGAAAGCCTGCGGGCCGTAAACGTGTCCGTTCCACGAAACCGCGAGCGGTGCGCCCGACTCGATGGCTGGCAGTACGCGTGCAAGCCACGTGGACGCGAGCGCGACTTCGCCCGATTGCAGCAGTTGCTCGCATTGCGCGCCGCTGGTCCACCAGATATCGACGTTCGGCTTGATCTTGTCGAGGCTCCTGAAGGCTTTGTCGAGATCGCACGGATAGACACCGCCCGGTGTTACGCCGGACGCCATCAGCGCTTCCTCGATGGTGTCGAACGGAAACTTGCGCAGCGCGCGGCGGCCGGGGAAACCCTTCACGTCCCAGAAGTCCTGCCACGAGGACGGCGACGCGTTGCCTTTGCGCACGTCGGTGCGATAGGTCATCAGTGTCGTGTAGACGTTATGGCCTACCGCGTACGGATCGATGAACTGCGCCGGAATCTTGCTGACGGCAGCGTCCTTCGACAATTGATGGGGTTCGAGATACGGCTTCTGTCCGCGCGACAGGAAATAGATCGCGGGAAAGCTCAGTTCCGCCATGTCCCATGTTTTCGATCCGGTTTCGACGATGCTCCGCACCTGCGCGGTCGGCTCGGCATTCGACGCAACCCCCACGACTTCGATACCGGTTGCCGCCTGGAACGGTTTGTACAGCGCGCGCGTATAGACGTCGGTATAGACCCCGCCGGAGTCGCGCACGACGACGCGTTTCGAGGCCGCTTTTGACGACGTCCAGATCGCGGGCATCACAAGCCCGGTGACGGAGACCACGCTCGCGCGGATGAAATCGCGGCGCGGCGGATGAGGGATTTTCTTCGGATCGTGTGCCATGTAGACCCCGGTGACTACAGGTAGAACGATGCGGCATCACCCGGATCAGGGACATGCAGCGGCTGGATTTCGTTTCTTGCGTCGCGCTGGAGCGCGCATGACCGGCTACGGGAAATAGTCGATCTACAGGGTATGAAGCGCAAAGCGAAATAAAAACACTACATGATGCGATTTCGTCATGATTCGGTGCAGCATGGCAAGGGCAACCCGGTACCGGGTTGCCCTTGCCATGCCCACAACACATTCACCCCCGCCGTCAGGCTGTTTCCGCGCTATACGCGCTTGCCTGTTCGAGCAGCCACGTCCGGAAAAGCGCCAGCGGTTTGCCATGGCTCAGTTCGGTGGGATAGACCAGGTAATACGCGGAATCGACCGTGGTGGCGGTATCGAAGGGGATCACAAGGCCGAACTGCTTCAACTGATTGGCGACAAAGAATTTCGGCACCAGTGCGATGCCGAGCCCTGCCGCCGCAGCGCTGATCAACATGCTGTGCAGTTCGTAGCGCACGCCCTGCATGGTGCTGCTGTCCTCGACGCCGAGACTCGAAAACCAGTGTGCCCAACCGTCTGGACGCGTGGTGGAGTGCAGCAATGGATAGGCGAGCAGTTCGTGCGCTTTCGCGATGGGCTTGTCGAGCAGCGACGGCGCGCAGACCGGCACCACTTCTTCGCCGAACAGATAGTCCCACGACGTGCCCGGCCAGGTGGGCTTGCCGTAATGGATCGCGGCTTCGAAGTGAGATTCCTCGAACGAAAAGGTGTCGGTTCGCACGCCCATGTTCACGCGCACATCCGGCGTGCGGTCGTAGAAGTTTTTCAGGCGTGGGATGAGCCATTGCGACGCGAACGTGGGCAATACAGCCAGTTCCAGATAGCCGCCCCCGCCGCCGTGCGCGATGATCGACAGCGTGTCGCGATCCAGATGTTCAAGCGAGCGGCGTACCTGCGTTCCGTAGATGCGGCCGGCTCGCGTGAGCACGACGCGCTGCTTCGCGCGTACGAATAGATGCACGCCGAGATTGGCTTCGAGCGTTGCGATCTGGCGCGACACCGCGCTCTCAGTCAGGAAGAGTTCTTTTGCCGCGTGCGTGAAACTTTCGTGGCGGGCGGCGGCTTCGAACGCGAGCAACGCGCCCATATTAGGTATCTTGAACTTGCGCATCTTGATTCCAGGCACTCATCAAGTAGCAATTTAATCGCGCATGGCGTGTGAGGCAATGATTAAAATAATGCATGTGTGCCGGAGGCGATTCAGCTTTGCCCGTGATGGGCGAGCGTAACGTGGCGCGGTGGCGCGGCGTTCTTGACTTGAGTGTCCAGCGAATATCGTTTGCGTCCCGCGAGCAGGCTATTGTCGGGACCGGCATGGGATATGGCGTTATCCGATCGATAACGCCGACGACTGCGCGGTCCCTCCGCCCCTTGCAGACCCTCGCACGCTAGATTGATCTGGTCAGCTTGATCGCGTGTTCAGGGCAGGCTTCCACGCATAGACCGCAAGACCGGCAGGCTTCCGCGTTAGGCGTATAGGCGACTTTCAATCCATGCACGCGTAGCTTGAAGCGATGCAACGCGCCGAGGTTGCGATAATCGGCCTCGTCAATGCGTCGGATTTCGAACACGTTCTCGGGGCAAACCTCCAGACAATCCCCCTTACCTTCACACCGGCGCAGGTCGACGATAGGTACGATCACGCCCGGCTCCTGCTTGCAAACAACGGTCGACTTCTCGCGCATGTTCAGTCTCCCGCACGCTGGGTGGAGCGCGCGAGGCATGCCGTCTGGAAACTCTCCCGCTCCTCGGGCGTCATGGCTTCCCACTTGCGCCAGTGGCGCCGTTTGTGCCAGCCGCCGTGTCTGCGAAATCCGCCGAACAGCATGCGACTCAAAACGAGTAAGCCAAGCGCGTGCAGAAAGTCGATCGAACGGGCGCCGGCGAATGCCGCAGGAATGACCCAGTTCCACACCGTCATGACGGCCCATCCGAACACGGCTATCGCGATCACGATAAACACTGCTTTGCCAATACGTCTGCTTCGGTAATTCATTCACCGACTCCGTTAACGATGCGGTTGCGAGCGATACGAAACAGCCACGCGTTCACGCGCAACCGTCACGGCGATGTCGCTGTCGCGTTCGGTCATCGTGTCCGGTGTGGGTGGCGGTTCCATGTGCCTGAAGACGGTTCAGGAACGCAAATATTGTGGCCAGCTCGAAATTTCGTGTCGAAATCGCTGACGAGTCGCCGCGCGTACAGCGGTTGCGGCGATTCGCAGGAGGCAGTGAAGTCAGATTGCCGTTTCTCAACGGTGTTGCCTGAAAATCCAGGCGGGGAGGGCGCTGTTGATGTTCACGCAGAAACGACTGGCCGCTGGCTTATATGCGCGTTCAAAAATATAACGGTCAACGGTCGATATCGGCGCATTAGTCCTGAGTGGCCACGTCGGTCGCGTCGGCCTGTACCAGTGCGCGCACGAGCAGATACACGGCGGGCAAGTTGTCGTCGTCACGACGCCAGTCGACGGGTTCGTCGAGATCCATCCCGGACAAACGACTGTCGCCAAATCGGACAAACGTCGAGCGAATTGTCTCGCTGTGCTTCGCGCAGAAGCCCCGATTCTCAAAGACCTGTTCGTCGATTGTCAGCAGCGTGCGCCAGGTCGGCAACTGCGCGCTACTTGAGTAGCGGCGACGGCCATTGGCGAGATAACGACCTGCGACCGTGGCAATGATCTGCTGGAGATCGAGCGACGCACTGCGGAGTGCGCGTTCGAGGGCGACAGGGTTGATGTCGTGGACATCCCTATCAGGAGCGGCGTTTTTATCCATATTGTTATCTTCCTGAAGACTCGCGGTCACTCGCAGCATCAAAGTTGCTGCTTCAACAACGCCTGGTTTCGCTGCGCCAGCAACTGGCGGATCTGGGCGAGATAGTTATCGCCGACCGTGCAGTCTTCAACAGGCCGGCTTTGCTGGCGAGGCGTTGGCGGACGTACGCCGAGATACCGGCATACCGCAGACACGTACGGTTTGCCGTTGCCTCCCAGATGCCGCGCGGCAGCAGCCACGCGCACGTCGCCGACATGCTTGCGCAACCACGCAAGCGTTTCGCGATCACCGTCGTTCAAGATGCGGATGAGCTGGTTCATGACCGATCCTGTATATAAGAACAGTACTGTAAATTTATACAGTATTTTGCCAGGATGCAAGTCAATTCTCAGGATGTTGGCTTTAGCGCAACCGCAACGCGGTTTTGCATTTCCACAAGGCCGCCAGACTCAGTACACCGAGAAATGCCAGATAAAAGGCAGGTGAAAGCTTGTTGCCGGTGAGTTGGATCAGGGAATCGACTATCAACGGCGCGAACCCGCCGAAGATTGTCACACCGATGTTGTAGCTGACCGCCATGCCGGTAGCGCGTGTTTCTTTCGGAAAGGCGTCCGCCATCAACGCGGGCAACGCGCCAAAATAGACGGCTTTCAGCAGACCGACCCACGCCATCATTGCCATTAACGCGCCCAGGCTCGGATGACGGATCAATGCGTCGAACACCGGGTAGATCGACAGCGTGAAGATCACGCCAGAGACCGCCATCAAGCGAATTCGGCCTATCCGATCGGAGAGGAGACCGACGAACGGCGGTACGAGCATCAGAATTGCGCCCGTCAACACCGTCGCGGTGAATCCGAAGGTCGCGGGCATATGGAGTTGCTTGACCGCGTAGGTGGGAATATAAAGAATCACGTAGCTCGTGCCAGTCGACACGGCCAGCACGCCGATCGAGAGCAGCATGCGCAGTTTCTGCTGCGCCAGAACAGTTCTGACAGGCGTACGCGCGATAGGCGATTTGTCCGGCCTATGAAGGTTATGCTCTTCCTTCATCTGTTTGCGAAGGTACAGTCCGATTGGCCCGATCAGGATTCCAAAGAAAAACGGAACGCGCCAGCCCCATGATTCCATGGATGGCGTGTCCAGGGTGCTGGTCAGCACCGCGCCGAACGCTGCGGCCAGCAGATAGCTGAGTCCCTGGCTCGCGAACTGGAAGCTCGCCATAAAACCGCTTCTGTGCGGCGCCTGCTCAACCAGAAAGGCGGTCGTACTTCCAAACTCGCCTCCAGCGGAAAAACCCTGCAGCAACCGGGCAACAAGCACGGCGATAGGTGCAATCACGCCGATTGACGCGTATCCCGGCATGACGGCGATCGTGAGTGTGCCGATCATCATCATCATGATCGATACCAGCATCGACGCTTTCCGGCCGTGCCGGTCGGCATATGAGCCAAGTGCCAGAGCACCAATTGGCCGCACAAGATAGGAAATGCCGAACGTGCCGAGCGTGACCAGCAGCGATAGTGCGGGACTGGATGCCGGAAAGAACGTCTTCGCAATGGTCGTCGCAAAGAATCCATAGATCAGGATATCGAACCATTCCAGAGCGTTTCCGATGGTCGCGGCAAAGATGGTTAGATAGAACCGGGTCTTCGTCGGTTGAGAAAGAAGGCTGGGGCTCACGCTTGCGGGTGTATCCATGACATGCTCCATAAAGAGAAATCGATTTGCCCGTTTAACGGCACAAATTCAGACCAGTCCGTCAATCCCTTACTGTCATGGCCTCCGGGCGAGAATGTCGGCGCCGTCCTCGCCGAGATCCCAAAACAGGCCAGCCATAATTTGCAGAGCCTCGCGGGCAACGCTGCCGAGCAGATGTTCGTTGGGGGCATGTTGGCAGCAAGCGCCGTACGAATGGGGAATCCAAAGCGTTGGTAAGCCGAGGACATCGGCAAACGCGCTGTTGGGTATCGTGCCGCCGAGGTTCGGCAGCAGGTCCACCTTCTTGCCGGTTGTCGCCTGAATTGAATCGAGCGCCCAGTTGACCCACGCGTCATCGGGAGATAGACGTGTCGCGGCCATGCGGTCGCCGACTTCGACGGACACGCAGTTGAAGCCGCGTTCATCCAGATGGCGGCGCAGGATCGCCTCGATGTCGTCGCACTGCGTGCCGACCACATAGCGAAGCTGGCAATGGGCACGCGCTGCGGATGGAATGGCGCCTACCGGATGGGCTGGATCGCCAGTCGTGAACGCCAGCACTTCGAGCGCGTTCCAGCCATAAACCCGTTCAGACGGAGTCAGTGCGATTTCTCCCCAGTCCGCATCCACAACGGGGTCGCCCGGACCGCCGCCCACGGCAATGTCGCGCAACGAGTTGCGCACCGCCTCCGGTATGGACTGCGGGCGCAATGCGTCGACCAGGATCGTGCCGCGGGCATCGACCAACGTCGACAGCGCATTGGCGAGCACGGTGCCGGGATTGCGCAGCAGGCCACCCCAATTGCCCGAGTGATGCGCACCCTCGCGCAGTTGCAGCGAGAGTGTGAAGTTGACGAGACCCCGCGAGCCAAGAAAAACGCACGGCCGGTCCGCTCGTGCCCTTGGACCATCCGACGCGATGAGCAGATCAGAGGCCAGCGCGTCACGGTAGCGCTCGCAGAACTGGTCCAGTCCTGGGGAGCCGGTTTCCTCACCGGATTCCATGAGCAACTTGACGTTAAACCCGAGCTTGCCGGCACGTGCGTGCAGAACCTCTTTCAGCGCGGCGAGGTTGATCGAATGCTGTCCTTTGTTGTCCGCAGTGCCGCGCCCGTACAAACGGTCGCCTTTCACCGTCACGCACCACGGCGAAATCCCGGGCTCCCAGTGATCATCCTGGCCTCTGACTACATCCGCGTGCCCATAGAGCAGGACGGTAGGCAGCGAGGGATCTTCAATACGGGTGGCAAGCAGCAGTGGACCGCCGCCGTCGACGGGATTGGCGAGCACCGTGCCGCTGAAGCCGAGCGGTTCGATACGCGGCAGTATCTCAGCCTGCAAATATTCATGGAGAACCGGCATGCCTGAGGGCCGCTGACTTTCGGTGCGCATGCGAACCCGGCGATCCAGGTCTGCGAGAAATCTTCCCGAATCGAAACAGGAGGCGGCGTTGCCGATGCATTTACTGCGTGTCATGATGGATCTCCGGTTTTCGGCTCTAGGCTTCCGCTTGACGAAGAGCAGCGTATGAAGCCAAAACTCGCATCACAATTGACTTATTCGCAGGGTCCCGTTTCTTAATTTTCAAGTGCGCCACAACCATCATGATCAGCACACCTTTGCGCTACTTTCTGTCCGTCGCCAACACGCGTTCGCTTGCGGAGGCGTCCGAACAAATGCATGTCACCATTTCCGCACTTAGCCGTCAGATCGCAAGGCTCGAGGAGGAAGTCGGGAGCAAGCTGTTCGACCGGCAGCCGCGCGGAATGGTGCTCAATCCGGCGGGGCGGTTGCTTGCGAACTACGTGCGCAGAACTTTGCTGGAAGAGGAGCAAGTGCTGGACGAAATCCATGCGCTCTACACATTCGATCGAAGCGTGATCAAGATTGCCGCGTCGGAAGCATTCGCACGCGACGTGGTGCCGCGAACTATCACGTCGTTTTCCAGGCAGTCTCCCGGAACGCGTTTCGAAGTCTCGGTCGTCGCACCAAAAGAAGTGACGTTGCTCGTCGGCAGCGGGAAAGTGGACCTTGGTCTCACCTTCAGCGTTACTCAGGACGAGGACATCGTCGTCCTGCATTCCAGGCATGCGCCTATCCATGCGCTCATGCCGCGTTCTCATGCCCTTGCTGACAAGGCACGCGTATCCCTTGCCGACCTTCATCCACTTCCGATTGCACTGCCGGACCAGGACACTACGATCCGGCAGATTTTTGAAATGACATCGATTCTGGAAGGCCTGAGATTCGATCCGATATTGACCTGCAATAACACCGGCATGCTGTACGTATTTACCCAATTGGCCGGCGCCGTTTCGCTGACGAGCCTCCTGACCGTGAAGGCTCGCCTGGAAATGGACGGACTGGTTGCAATTCCAGTCGATCATCCGGCCATGCAACTGCGCAGTGTCCAGTTGCAATCGCTGCGCGGCAGATTCCTGTCAGGCGCGCTCGAAACATTCAGCACGATGCTTGTCGAGGAGCTTGAGAACGCCTCGGGTGGAGAAGTCAGCGCTTCGCAGTGAACCTGCTGGTCACACGCACGATGTAGTCAATAACCGGTCGCCACGTTGCACTGAACGACTGCGCGGAGAACAGCCAGGACTCGCTCGATCCCGAACCGGACTGCCGACGCCTCGTCCGAATCGATTCGATAATGCGTGTGCAGGACAGGCTGCCCGTGAACACCGCCGAGCCAATCCAGCTCTTCCGGCGCACTGGACCACAGCAACAGTTGTACGGCACGGGATAACTGTCGCATCGATTTTGCGGCATCCCCCGTTACCTTGGCCCCGGAGAATGTTTCGCGTTCGCTGGATTCGATCCATTCTCGATGCAGAGATACGGGCTCCGGAATTCGCAGCATCGAGACCTGAGATACGGCGGCGAAACGCTGCGCCAGCGCATGAGCAACCGGAACCGGAATGCTCCGGTCGACGACGATGCACAGTTGCGTGAATTCCGAAGCCCGCAGTATCCAATCCCAATTCGCGCTCGACATATCATGCGAATCCAGGCTACCCATTGCACCCTCCGGAAAGGTCAACGTCTCTTCAAATTCAAAACACCTGACAGGCTAGAGGCGATCAACAATAGGCCGATCAGCAGACTCACGTTCATCGCTTCGTGAAGCCGACTGAAGCCGGCCGGATGGATCAACCGTTGCGGAACAGGAAGCTGTATCCGTTCAACGCCGGCACGCCGCCGAGATGCGCATACAGCACTTTCGAACCCTCGGGAAATTCGCCGTTGCGCACCATCTGGATCATGCCGTCCATCGACTTGCCCTCGTAGACCGGATCGGTCAGCATCCCCTCAAGCTTCGCGCAAAGACGAATCGCTTCCAGCGTGCTCTCGCTCGGCAGTCCATACTCAGGGCCGCCAAAACGTGTGTCGAGAATCACATCGTCTTGTGTGATGTCCTGTCCCAAGTCGACCAGTTCCGCTGTTTTCTTCGCGATGCGGGTAATCTGTTCGTGCGTCTGCGCCGGTTTCGCCGATGCGTCGATGCCGATCACCCGGCGTGCGCGTCCGTCGGCCGCGAAGCCGACCACCATGCCCGCCTGAGTGCTGCCCGTCACCGCACACACAACGATGTAGTCGAATTTGAAACCGAGTTCGGCTTCCTGCTGCCGAACTTCTTCGGCAAATCCAACGAATCCGAGTCCGCCCAGCGGATGCTCGGAACAACCGGCCGGAATCGGAAACGGTTTGCCGCCCGCTTGACGTACGCTTTCCATCGCGTCTTCCCAGCTCTTGCGAATACCGATGTCGAAACCGTCTGCCACGAGGCGAACGTCGGCGCCCATGATGCGCGACATCTGGATGTTGCCGACGCGGTCATACACGGCGTCCGAGTAATTGACCCAGTTCTCCTGCACCAGCACACACTTCATGCCGAGATGCGCCGCTACGGCGGCGACCTGGCGGGTCTGATTCGACTGGATCCCGCCGATTGATACCAAGGTGTCGCAACCCTGCGCGAGCGCCTCAGGAATCAGATATTCAAGCTTGCGAGTCTTATTGCCGCCGAAAGCAAGCCCGCTATTGCAGTCCTCGCGCTTTGCATACAGCTCGACTTTGCCACCAAGATGCGCACTTAGCCGCTTCAGGGGATGAATGGGCGTGGGACCAAAGGTAAGTGAGTAGCGAGGGAAGCGTTTCAGATTCATGGTTCAAATCCTCAGTAGTTCGTTGACTTCTGCTCGGCGTTTCAACAAGGGCAAGTGGGTGCTGTACGCCGAAGTGCTGAGTCAAATTGTAGAGAATTTGATGCGAAATCCGATTGCGAAGAAAATATCCAATACTTACTTTAAGGCATATTGTTTGGGCGTTGATGTCTGAAAATTTTGTGTGAATACAAAATTACGCAATAAAAGAATCCACGAACCCGTACCACTCACGCACCCTGACCAACCGTGTCGATCGCACGATGCTCCGGCAGCTCCAGAAGGAGGCGTCGATCGCGAATGTGTCGCTCGCCGCGAAGGTCAATCTCAGCGCGCCGGAGACGGCCGGCGCATTTCCCTCAACCCAGCGACGTGGCAAGACCTGCGCCGCTGCCGAGCTTGAAGATCGAGACGACTTGCACCAGTTCGTGGGACTGGTTGCGCAGGCTGTTGGCTGCGGCGGTCATTTGTTCCACCAGCGCGGCGTTTTGCTGGGTGGCCTCGTCCATCTGGGTCACCGCCTCGCCGACCTGGGCCACGCCGAGGGATTGTTCGTTGCTGGCGGCACTGATCTCACCCATGGTGTCGGTGACGCGGCGGATGGAGCGGACGACTTCGGTCATCGTGAGGCCGGCTTGCTCGACCTGGGCCGAACCCTGAGCTACGCGTTCCACGCTGGCGCTGATGAGCTTTTTGATTTCCTTGGCTGCGTCGGCGGAACGTGCGGCCAGACTGCGCACTTCATTGGCCACCACCGCGAAGCCGCGGCCCTGTTCACCGGCACGGGCTGATTCCACCGCGGCGTTCAGGGCGAGGATGTTGGTCTGGAAAGCGATGCCGTCGATGACGCCAATGATGTCGGAGATTTTCCTGGAGCTGTCGTTGATACCTTTCATGGTTTCCACGACCTGATTGACGACTTCGCCACATTGAATGGCGACGTCAGATGTGTTCATGGCCAACTGGTTTGCCTGACGGGCATTGTCGGCGTTCTGGCGCACGGTGGAACTGAGCTCTTCCATGGAGGCGGCGGTTTCTTCCAGCGCGCTGGCCTGGCTTTCAGTGCGGGCGCTGAGGTCGTCGTTGCCCTGGGCGATTTCGGCACTGGCGGTCGCCACGTTTTCGGAACCGGAACGGACGTTGGAGACAACGCGCACGAGACTGGCTTGCATGTCTTTCAGGCTGTTGAGCAACTGGCCGACTTCGTCGGTGCTGCGGTTATCGATGCGTGCGGTCAAATCGCCTTCAGCGACCTGGCGGGCTACCCCGGTGGCTTTTACCAGTGGCTTGGTGATGCTGCCGGAGATCAGCCACGCACATACCACGCTCAGCAGCAGGCTGACCACACCAAGAGCGATCATCAGCGTGCGGCTGAATTCATAGTTGGCCTCAATCTGCGTGGCCACCTTGTCAATTTCCTCGCGCTGGTGCTTCACTAACGCGTCGACCTTCGCCACAAAGAGCCTGGAAGCGGGGATGAACTGTTGCTCCAGCAACTGGTTCGCCTCGTCGGCTTTGCCCGCTTTTTTAAGTGCGTAGATCTGGTCGCGGGTAGAGATAAAAATTTTGCGCTGCTCACCAATTGCGGCAAACAAGCTTTTTTCCTCGTCGGAGGTCATCAAAGCTTCTATCGACTTTTGCAACGCTCCCGACACCTTGGACGAAGCCATGGCTTCTTCCACGAAGTAACTGGCAAGGCCAGGGTCGGCGCTCTTGGCAATCGCGGTCGTGCGGGTGACGGCGGTATTGATATTGCGCGACCAGTCGTTGACAAGCCGCTCGGTCTGAATTGGATTGGCAACCAGATCGCGGGTTGCACGCGCCACAGAGGACAGGCGCGCAAGCCCTATGACGATGCTGATCATCGACATGATCAATACCAGAACAAAGCCCGCTGCCAGTCGCCTGGCGATGGGAAGGTTGGAAATAAACGTTGGCATAGTCAGTTTCTTCAGTAACTAAAGGGAAAAATACCCGTCGACAATACGGACTATCGGAGTTCGCTCACTACAGGTATACGGCTGCAAACGCCGACCGCTGAAGACACTATTTGATAAGCCATTCCTGAAGTTGAGGTGAGGATATCCTCACAAGACAGCCGCCGCGGGCGGAGTCAATCTTTGGTAATGGATGCATTGCCGGCCGAGCGTTTCCGTGGCGATGAACAAATACTTTTTCTGGGCGCAGGTGGTCGTCAGTGCGTGTGATTCCTGATCCGGCAACAGCCTGGCACACCTTGGTAATCGGAAACGGGTTGGTTGGTGTGGCCGCCGCGCACTGTCTCAACCAGACACGCAAGTCGAAACCGCAACCAGGCCGGCAAGAATCGATCCGATATGCGCTTCGTTGTGAGCAAGGTGGAGCGGACCGGCGAGTGGTATTTACGTGGCGAATCCGTTTGCCAGGGATTTCCCTGGCGCAACGATTGTCTGGATCGCCCTGCGCGCCTAGGCGGTGAGATGTGGGTTGCGAGTGAGGGGGCGCAACTCGATGTCGGCCCGTGCATATAGGTAGGCTGATGTTTTAAAAGGAAATTATTCCGATTCGCCGGCGTTCTGCTGCGGCGCGAGGCTCAGGCTTAAGCGAACCCGCTTCAAAGTTAAGCGGATCTCGACAATCTCGGCACCAAAGCAAGATCCCTTCTTGAATTTGTCACCACCCGTCCATATAATTAGCACTCGCTGCACGAGAGTGCTAACAACATCGCCGGCTGGCTCAGCCAGCCGGGTTTTCTCAGCGTTCTTCAGTCTCAATCAAGAGAGGAGTATGTATGAACCTTCGTCCTTTGCATGATCGCGTGATCGTCAAACGTCTGGATCAAGAAACCAAGACCGCGTCGGGCATCGTGATCCCCGAAGCCGCAGCAGAAAAGCCGGATCAAGGCGAAATTCTGGCAGTCGGCCCGGGCAAGCGCGACGACAAGGGTGCACAAATCGCACTCGACGTGAAAGTGGGTGACCGCGTCCTGTTCGGCAAGTACGCAGGCCAGACCGTCAAGGTCGACGGCAGCGAACTGCTCGTAATGCGTGAAGAAGACATCATGGCCGTGGTGCAGAAGTAAGCGCCGGTCGCTACTTCCCCGGTTATATCCCAAGAATTCAAGGAGTTAGAAGATGGCAGCTAAAGACGTCGTATTCGGTGATTCCGCCCGTGCCAAGATGGTTGAAGGCGTGAACATCCTCGCGAACGCTGTGAAGGTCACGCTGGGCCCGAAGGGTCGCAACGTTGTCCTGGAACGCAGCTTCGGCGGCCCGACGGTCACCAAGGATGGTGTTTCGGTCGCAAAAGAGATCGAACTGAAAGACAAGCTCCAGAACATGGGCGCGCAAATGGTCAAGGAAGTGGCTTCCAAGACCAGCGACAACGCAGGTGACGGCACCACGACCGCAACGGTTCTGGCTCAGTCGATCGTCCGCGAAGGCATGAAGTACGTTGCATCGGGCATGAACCCGATGGACCTGAAGCGCGGTATCGACAAGGCTGTGACGGCCGCTATCGAAGAACTGCGCAAGATCAGCAAGCCGTGCACGACGAACAAGGAAATCGCTCAGGTTGGCGCGATTTCGGCAAACAGCGATTCGTCGATCGGTGACCGCATCGCTGAAGCGATGGACAAGGTCGGCAAGGAAGGCGTCATCACCGTTGAAGACGGCAAGTCGCTGCAAGACGAACTGGACGTTGTCGAAGGTATGCAATTCGACCGCGGCTACCTGTCGCCGTACTTCATCAACAACCCGGACAAGCAAGTTGCCGTGCTCGACAACCCGTTCGTGCTGCTGCACGACAAGAAGGTGTCGAACATCCGTGATCTGCTGCCGGTACTGGAACAAGTCGCCAAGGCTGGCCGTCCGCTGCTGATCATCGCAGAAGACGTCGAAGGCGAAGCACTGGCTACGCTGGTTGTGAACAACATCCGCGGCATCCTGAAGACCGTTGCTGTCAAGGCTCCGGGCTTCGGCGATCGTCGTAAGGCCATGCTGGAAGACATCGCTGTCCTGACGGGCGGTCAAGTCATCGCCGAAGAAACCGGCCTGACGCTCGAAAAGGCAACGCTGGCTGAACTGGGCCAGGCGAAGCGTATCGAAGTGGGCAAGGAAAACACGACGATCATCGACGGCGCTGGCGAAGCTGCAACGATCGAAGCGCGCGTCAAGCAAGTGCGCACGCAAATCGAAGAAGCAACGTCGGACTACGACCGTGAAAAGCTGCAAGAGCGCGTGGCCAAGCTGGCCGGCGGCGTTGCAGTGATCAAGGTCGGCGCTGCGACCGAAGTCGAAATGAAGGAAAAGAAGGCACGTGTCGAAGACGCACTGCACGCAACGCGCGCAGCTGTGGAAGAAGGCATCGTTGCTGGCGGCGGCGTCGCACTGATCCGTGCACGTACGGCAATCGCCGGCCTGAAGGGCGCTAACGCCGATCAGGACGCAGGTATCAAGATCGTTCTGCGCGCAATGGAAGAGCCGCTGCGTCAGATCGTCACGAACGGTGGCGAAGAAGCCAGCGTCGTGGTGGCAGCTGTTGCAGCCGGCACGGGCAACTACGGCTACAACGCGGCAACCGGCGAGTACGTCGACCTGGTTGACGCAGGTGTTGTGGACCCGACGAAGGTGACGCGCACGGCGCTGCAAAACGCAGCTTCGGTCGCTGGCCTGCTGTTGACCACCGACGCAGCTGTTTGCGAACTGCCGAAGGAAGATGCTCCGATGCCCGGCGGTATGCCCGGCGGCATGGGCGGCATGGGCATGGACATGTAATTTCCGATTGAGCCTCACTTGGGCCTCGTTTGAGGCTCAGTTGGAAACACATGGGGAAGTGCGCCGCGAGGTGCGCTTCCCAAAAGAAAAAACCCGCAGAAATGCGGGTTTTTTTATGAACGCTGTTTGGGGAGCACCCTGTTAGGGATCAGGCGGGGTGCCAGCCTTGCCGCCATGTTCCGCCGTTGTGCAGCGGCTCGTGAGAATGGGCGATGGTCACGTGAAAGCCATCCAGAGCCTCGTTCGGCAAAGGAATGGAGAAACCTGCATAGGCGGTGCCGTAGCCGGCTTCGCGCACGTCAGGCCGATGTGCTCCGCTCCACCCTGTGGCCACGACCTCGTCCCCCACGCGGACCTCGATGAGCACTTTTTCCTCGGGGTGATGCAGATTGACCGCCCAACCCGATACGACACCGTCGCGAACGGCATCGACAAACCCGTCATGCATGTCGAACGGATCCGCCTGGCGGCCCTGCTCGAACGCTATGTATTCTTCGATTGGCCGCAGATCAAATTCGGCAATGACGTTTCGTACCTTGGCCAGGTATTCCGCCTCAAAGCCGAATATGGTCGACGCGTGAAGATACGGATTCTCGAGCTTGTTGATCTCGGCCTGTACGCTACGCACCAATTCTATGGCTTTGAGGAAAGAGCCCTCGGCAGCCTGGGCCTCGCATTCGAGGTTCTTCTTGACTTCATTGAATAAAGCGTAATCGAGCTGATTTTCTTCTATAAATTTTTGTCGCGCCCACTCACTCAGTTTGGGCCTCTCTCGCGATGAATTGTCGGTCTTATTCGTCTCAATATAAAAAGGCAGCTTTAAGTCTGTCTTTCCACATAAGCGCAGCAAGAAACCGCTCATGTCGTCGCATGTGCCTGCCACCTTGATGTGCCGGCGAAGGTTGAATTGGGCGGTCTCAAGGCTGCTTGCGTCTACGGTGGGGTGGCCGCTGAGCATATGAACGAAGAGATTCCGGCCGCCATAGGATTCGCTGACCCACTCATCCAGTGAAATTTCACCGCAGCCCGCGAGTGCCTCGACCGCGGAAAGACTGGCGCCGCGGCCGACTTCCCCATTTTTGCCATTGACCGCATACCAATAGTGCGACATTTGCCGGGCAAGCGGATCGCGCAAGATCGTGCAGTAGGTCAGCGGCGCCTTCAGGCCGCGATGGATGCCGTAAATTTGATGCCCACCACCAACCCCCGATTCCCAAAGTTTGGCCCGGCTGCTATCCCAATTATTATCCTTTTCCCATACGAAATTGACGAATTGGTCCTTTCCTTTATTTAAATCAAAAAAAGAGATGACCGTGGATCCTCCACTTTTCGGTGGATGGATAAAGAAGATCGGCGGACGCATGGATTTAATATACCTAATGATGGAATGACCATCCTACTTCCATGGCGGCGATGCTTCAGTAACATTTAATTACGACCGTAATATGTCGGCGTGCGATTCGCAGGGGGTAATGATGTATTCCGCATTGGAACATCGATGTCCCTTGCGTCGGTCGGCTCGTGCGAAGACGGCATCGGCCAGTTGCGCGAAGGCGCGCAGCAGTTGAGATAGCCGGGTTGAACGGCAGACAGGAAGGTTGGAGCGCGCGGCCTTGCCTGCAGGCAAGGCCGGTCAACGCGATTGGGCGAGCAGTTTCTGGGCGGAGCGTGAAGAGGTAGCGCCGCAGCCGGTCAAACCGTCAATGCCGTGCTTCGCCCGGCGCCGCATCCTTGCCGGCCGTGGGTGGCGTTTCGTCGTCGCTGCTGCGGGCCCAGAAGAAGCGGTCCGGCAGATACGCACCCATGCCTGGCCGGAATGCGTTGCGCATTGCCTGATACAGATACTCCTGCGCCTCGCGCACGGCTTCCGCCGGCTCCTGGCCGTTGGCCAGCAACGCGGCGATCGCGGCGCCGAGGGTATCCGTGATGCCCATGACCCGGTGACTGCCACGGTCCCACATATCCTGGCGCAGCTGGCCGTCTTCGCTGAACAACGTGTTGACGAGCCGGTGCGTGCCGGTTTCCGTCGACAGGATGTACTCGCAGCCTTGCGACAGCAGATGCGAGATCGCTGCATCGAGGCTCGGCGCTTCGGCGTCGCCGTCCGGCTGGGCGAGGGCGAGCAGGGTGGCCGAATCGGCGACCAGCAAGGTGGTTTGCGGCGCCAGCAGGTCGGCGATCGCTTCGCGCAGTTCGTCGGCGGCGAGCACGTGTTCGTCGTCGAGCGTGAAGTCGGGGGCGAGGATCAGCGGGATGTCGTCGTAATCGGCGACGACCTCCGCAATGGCGCTCACGACTTCCGCGCGCGTGCAGGCGCCGACCTTGAACGCGGCGATCGGCATGTCTTCGAGCAGCATCCGGGCCTGGGTTGCAACCACGTCAGGGTCGAGCCCGGTGACTTCGTCGCAGCTTGCCGAGTCGCGCACGGTATAGCCCGTGAGCACGGAAACACCATGGCAGCCCATGCTGGCAAGGGTCATCAGGTCGGCTTGCAGTCCGGAGCCACCGGTGGGATCGGAAAGGCCGAAGGTGAGGACGATCGGAGGTGTGTCGCTGGGCATGAAAATTTACAAAAGGAGCTGTATTTAGGCGCAGAGAGTGCGCAATCGACTCAATTATGCGGCCTAAACCGTTGTGAAGGCGGTTTTTCGCATTCTTTGGCATCTTGTCGCAAGCAGGAGCCAGGTAAGCGGCTGCCGGGCTGCCGCACGATGCCGCCGGCACGGAGCAAACCGACGCAAACCTCTAGCCCAGGGCCGCCGCACACTGCGATTGGGCGTTTCTGATTGCTAGGCATTGGGGCGGCAACACGGTACCATCATGGCTCCCGTTTCCACGGACTCTACGACGCGACACAAGAATGGAATATCAAAGCTGGATGTGCCTGATTTGCGGCTGGATTTACGACGAAGAAGCCGGTTTGCCGGACGAAGGCATTGCGCCGGGCACCCGCTGGGAGGACGTTCCCATTAACTGGACCTGCCCGGAATGCGGGGCGCGCAAGGAAGACTTCGAGATGGTCCAGATCTGAGGTCCGGGGCAAGCGGCGGTGTTCAGCTGAGTGCCATGCCGCGTGACTGCGGCGCGGCGTCTGGCAAACAGCGCCGGCCGGAACGAACGCGATTCACGCGCTCGGAACGCAGCCCCAACGCGTCGACGCGGAGCGTCCCCGGTTGCGCCGTGTCGCAGCGGTAGTCTGTCATTGTCCTGTCGCCAGTTCGCGCGTTAGCCGATCAGTCTCTCGTGCGACGCGTTGCGCGGCGGCCCGTCAGCCTTCTGTCGCCTGCCCATGACTCTTCGATCCGCTGCACCCGATTCCTTCGATGCCTTGCCTAATCCGCGCGGCGGCGCGGTCCGTCCCGCGGAGCTGGCGCTGGCCGAGGCGCTGCTAGCGTTCGAACAACACAGTGAAAGCGCCTCGGCGCTGCTGCGTGCGTCGCACGCGTTGCGCGAAGCCGGCTGGCTGAGCGCGCAGCGCTTCGCGGACGCGCTGGTGCGGCTTTCGCCTTTGGCCGAGAGCGAGGGCGATCCGGCTGATACGGCTAGCGCGCGGGCCGTATTCGGCGCCGCGTTGCGCGATTTCCGCGCAGCGCTCGAGCGTCACAATCTGCATGAGTTGTCCTGCTCGCCCACGCTGTTCAATCACTACCGCGCGCTCTGTACCCATTTGTCTGAGCACACGCCCGGTTCGACGGTCGCTTTCGAAGATCTCGCGTTGAGCGCGCGCCCCGTGCCGCCGGTGTCGCTGCACGCGCAGTCCGCGGATCGACTGGCTCATTTGCGGGCGCGCTATGAAAGCGCGTTGCTACCTGTGCTGCGCTCGCAGCCCGATAACAGCGGCGCCGCGCTGGCCTTCACGAACGCCGCACTCGACGAGCTGGACGCGGTTCTTACCGAGCTCACCGGTCCCGACCCCTACGATTTCTGGCGTCTCGCCAAAGCCTGTGCCAAGGCGCTGCGCGTCAGCGGCCGCGCTACCGGAGAAGCCGACGCACGGCGTTTTTATGCGCGCTGCAACCTTGCGCTGGGCGATCACGCGCGCGGTATCGAGCGCGCGCCGCGTTCGCTGGTGCGCGCGACGCTGGCACTGCTATGGCGCGACTACGCGTTGTTCGGCGCTGCGGCGGAAGACGCCGATCATGTCGAAGTGCTGCACGACTATGGCTTGACGGTCGATTGGCACGTCGCGGGCACCCAGGCATCCGAAATGCTCTGGGAAGCCGGCGCCGTGCAGGCGCAGACAATCAGCGCAACCCGCAACGCGCTAACCCGTGAGCTGGGCGTGTTGACCGTCAACGCGCACGCCTATGAAGATTTCCTGCAGACGGCGGATGCCGCGATTTCGGCGCTGACCGAGCATGCCCGTGCGGCGGATCAGCCCGAGAAAGCCGATCCGAGCGAGGCGCTGCAGGCGGGCGACGCCGCCTACCGGCTCGGCGCCGCCGCATGCGCGTTGGGCCTCGGCCATATCGCGCTGGTCGCCGATGCGCTCGGGCTTGCATGGCGCCGCCGTGCGCATGCCGGTGTGACGACGCCGGCGGTGCGTTCCCACGTCGTCGTCAGCGCGCCGGCGGCGAGCACGCTCGAGCAGGCTGCCGAAGCGTTGCGCGCGATGCTGCACAAAGTGGCCGCGGGCGTTGCACCAACAGGCAGCAGCGCCGCGCTGGCCGCATTGACACGTTCGATCGAACAGGGCGGCGCCTGATCTGCTGCGGTATCGGCAGCACGTTCTGTACGCCGGCACGCATCCTCATACCGGCCGCCACGAGGTGCAACGATGGAATCCGGAGGCACGCGATATGCGTGTCATAAAACACCGCTAAACGGCACCGTGGACAAGGCCTGCGTGCGTGATAGAGTGGAACTTGATTCGCCGTCGATGGCTCGCGGCGCACGTCATCGCCCACATCGCGGTCCCGCGCCCAAAGCCCGCCATCCTGCATCGTCTTTGCTAAAATCCGAACTATGTCCAAGAGTACCGATCGCATCAATCTGACCAACCAGTTCCTGATCGCCATGCCGAGCATGGCCGATCCCACGTTTTCAGGAACGGTGGTCTACCTTTGCGATCACAGTGAGCGCGGTGCGCTCGGCCTCGTGATCAACCGGCCGACCGATATCGACCTGGAAGCGCTCTTCAGTCGCATCGATCTCAAGCTCGAGATCGAACCCCTTCTCCATGTGCCCGTGTATTTCGGCGGCCCGGTGCAAACCGAGCGCGGCTTCGTGCTGCACGATCCGAAAGACGGCAATGCCTATACGTCGTCAATGTCGGTGCCCGGCGGGCTCGAGATGACCACGTCGAAAGACGTGCTCGAGGCCGTGGCGAGCGGCGCCGGTCCGGAGCGCTTTCTGCTCACGCTCGGCCATGCCGGCTGGGGCGCGGGGCAGCTCGAAGATGAGATTTCGAAGAATGGCTGGCTCACCGTTGAAGCCGATCCGAAAATCGTTTTCGACGTGCCTGCCGAAGAGCGCCTGGAAGCGGCGCTCGCGCTGCTCGGCATTTCACTGTCGATGCTGTCGGGCGAAGCAGGTCACGCATGAGCCTGGCAGCCGGACGTGAGGCGACGCTGCTTGCGTTCGACTATGGTGAAAAGCGGATCGGCGTGGCGGTGGGCAATTCGCTCACACGCAGCGCACGGGCGCTAGTGATCGTGCAGAATCGCAGCCGCGAATACCGTTTCGAGGCGATCGGCAAGCTGATCGCCGAATGGAAGCCGGACGCGCTGGTGGTCGGTTTGCCCATGCACCCGGACGGCACGCCGCACGAAATGACCCAGCTCGCGAAGCGCTTCGGCAATCAGCTGAATGGCCGCTTCAATCTGCCCGTTACATGGATCGACGAGCGCTATTCGTCGGTCGAGGCGAAGGCGGAAATCCGCGCCGGCAACGGCCGCGCCGACATGCTCGACGCCGAAGCCGCCAGCATCATCCTCCAGCAATATCTAGACGGACTTTCCGACGATCATGAGTTTCATTGACGCCGAAGCGCTCTACAGCGCTTTGCTCGAACAGATTCGTGCGGCGTATGGCGACGCCTTCAGCGCTGCCGACGGCCCCGTACTGGCCGGCATCCACAGCGGCGGCGCGTGGCTCGCCGAACGCCTCGCGAGCGACCTGCAGGTGCCGAGTTTCGGCGTGGTGAATGTCGCACTGCATCGCGACGACTACGCGAAAAAAGGTCTGCACTCGCAGGCGAGCCCGACCTCGCTGCCGTTCTCGGTGGACAAGCGCCGCATCGTGCTGGTGGACGACGTGCTGTACACCGGCCGCACGATTCGCGCGGCGCTGAACGAGCTGTACGACTACGGCCGTCCGGCATCGGTCGAACTGGCGGTGCTGGCCGATCGCGGCGGACGCGAGCTGCCGGTGGCGGCACGGTTCGTCGGCGGCGTGGTGGAGGTGCCGGCCGATGCGACGCTGGTTCTCGCACGCGGACAAGGCGGGGCCGTCGGCAGCCCGCATTTCACGTTTCACACTGAAGCACGCGTCGATTGAACGCGACTCCGCATATCGAGCAAAACGGTTCACGCGCGGCGGCACTGAACGCGCCGATTGAACCGCCAAACGCACACGACGCAGTCAGCATCGACACCGTACACGTTGAAGCCCGTATTTGAAGCAGGGACACCATGAACACCGCCACCCAGGCTACCCAGGCCTCCCAGGATTCAGCCGACAGCGCTACTGAGCGCTTCCGTTATGGCTTCCTGAAGGGCAATCCGCAGCTCACGAAAAACGGCGAGCTCAAACATCTGTTGTCGATCGAGGGTTTGCCGAAGGCGATCGTCAATCACATTCTCGATACCGCCGACCAGTTCGTCAGCGTGACCGATCGCGAAGTGAAGAAGGTGCCGCTGTTGCGCGGCAAGTCGGTGTTCAACCTGTTCTTCGAGAACTCGACGCGCACTCGCACCACCTTCGAAATCGCCGCGACGCGTTTGTCGGCCGACGTGCTGAATCTGAACATCAATGCTTCGTCGACGAGCAAGGGTGAGTCGCTACTCGACACGATCAACAATCTCTCGGCGATGCATGCCGATATGTTCGTCGTACGTCATGCATCGAGCGGCGCACCGTACCTGATCGCCCAGCACTGCGCGCCGCACGTGCACGTGATCAATGCCGGCGACGGCCGTCACGCACACCCGACCCAGGGTCTGCTCGACATGTACACGATCCGCCACTACAAGAAGGATTTCACGAATCTGCGCGTGGCGATCGTTGGCGACATTCTGCATTCGCGGGTCGCGCGTTCGGACATTCATGCGCTGACCACGCTCGGCGTGCCGGAAGTGCGCGCGATCGGTCCACGCACGCTGCTGCCGGGCGGTCTCGAGCAGATGGGCGCGCGCGTATTCCACAACCTCGACGAAGGCCTGAAAGACGTTGACGTGATCATCATGCTGCGTCTGCAAAACGAGCGGATGAGCGGCGCGCTGCTGCCGTCGGCGCAGGAGTACTTCAAGAGCTGGGGTTTGACGCCGGAGCGCCTCGCGCTCGCCAAGCCCGATGCAATCGTGATGCACCCGGGTCCGATGAATCGTGGCGTCGAAATCGATTCGCAGGTGGCTGACGGTCCGCAATCGGTGATTCTGAACCAGGTCACGTTCGGTATCGCGGTGCGTATGGCGGTGATGGGAATCGTCGCGGGCAATCACGATTGATCTTGCAGTTGACCGGCGCCATGACGCAACGAGTCTAATCCGCTCAAAGCGCGGCCACGGCGCCACGACACACAACGAACACGCGACAAGTCACACAGAACTTAGCTGAACGCCAGGTCGAACCGCTTGGCTAAACCGCTTGGCTAAACATAAGGCAGCGCATGAAGATTCATATTCAAGGCGGCACGCTGATCGATCCGGCAGCGGGCACCGAACAGCAGCAGGACATTTTTATCGCGGCGGGCAAGATCGTCGCCATCGGCAACGCGCCCGTTGACTTCAACGCAGCGAAGACCATCGACGCTAAAGGCCTGCATATCGTGCCGGGCCTCGTCGACCTGTCCGCGCGCTTGCGCGAGCCGGGTTACGAACACAAGGCGACGCTCGAATCGGAAATGGCCGCGGCACTCGCGGGCGGCGTGACGAGTTTGGTCTGTCCGCCGGACACCGATCCGACGCTCGATGAACCGGGCCTCGTCGAGATGCTCAAGTTCCGCGCGCGCAATCTGAACCAGGCGCATGTGTATCCTCTCGGCGCATTGACCGTCGGCCTGAAAGGCCAGGTCATCACCGAGATGGTCGAGCTGACCGAAGCGGGCTGTATCGGTTTTTCGCAGGCCGACGTGCCGGTGGTCGACACGCAGGTGTTGATGCGTGCGTTGCAGTATGCGAAGACTTACGGCTACACGGTGTGGCTGCGTCCGGTCGACGCGTATCTCGGCCGTGGCGGCGTAGCCGCGAGCGGCGCGCTGGCATCGCGGCTTGGGCTGTCGGGCGTGCCGGTGTCGGCTGAAACCATCGCGTTGCATACGATCTTCGAACTGGTCCGCGTGACGGGCGCGCGGGTGCATCTGTCGCACGTGTCGTCGGCGGCGGGCATCGAGTTGATGCGCGCGGCCAAGGCCGAGGGCCTGCCGGTATCGTGCGACGTCACCGTCAACCATGTGCATCTGATCGACCTCGATATCGGCTACTTCGACGCGCAATTCCGGCTCGATCCGCCGTTGCGCCAGCAGCGCGATCGCGAAGCGATACGCGCGGGTCTTCTCGACGGTACGGTCGATGCGATCTGCTCCGACCACACGCCCGTCGACGACGACGAAAAGCTCCTGCCGTTCGCCGAAGCCACGCCAGGCGCGACGGGCCTCGAGCTGTTCCTGTCGCTGACAGTCAAATGGGCCGACGAAGCGGGCGTGTCATTGGCCAAGGCGCTGAACCGCATCACCGCCGCGCCGGCTGAAGTGCTGAAGCTCGAGGCGGCCGGACGCATCGCCGTGGGCGCCGTCGCCGATCTCTGCGTGTTCGACCGCAACGCGTATTGGCGCGTCGAGCCGCGTGCATTGAAGAGCCAGGGGCATAACACGCCCTTCCTCGGCTACGAACTGCCGGCGCGCGTGCGAGCGACCATCGTGTCCGGTCACGTTGCGTTCGAACAGCGCTAATATTCGCGGCATTGCCCAGTTACGGAAAGCTCCGACAATGAAGCTCGCGTTACGCAAGGCCCGCCTCGTCATCCATCTGCTGCACGGCATGTGGGTCGTGGCGACACGCTTTCCCAAAGCCGGCGCAGAAGGGCGGCAGACGCTCAACCGCGAATGGTCGCTGAAAATGCTGCGTTTGTGCGGCATGCAGCTCGTCGTGCATAACGACAGCGCGCGGCTCGACCGCGGCGCACTGGTGGTCGCCAATCACATCTCGTGGATCGATATCTACGTGATCAATGCGTGGCGGCCCACGCCGTTTGTTTCGAAGGCCGAGATCCGGCAGTGGCCGGTAGTCGGCTGGCTGGCGCAGCAACTGGGCACGGTGTTCATCCAGCGCGAGAAGCGCAGCGATGCGAAGCGGATCATGCACGAACTGTCCGACCGCCTGAGCACCGGCGAACTGATGTGCGTGTTTCCTGAGGGGACGACGTCAAACGGTCTGGCGCTGCTGCCGTTTCACGCGAATATGTTCCAGGCCGCCGTGTCGGCTTCGGCGCCGGTACAGCCGCTGTGCATCATGTATGAAGATGCGCAAGGCCGGCAATCCACCGCGCCTGCGTATATCGACGATCTGACGCTGGGTGATTCGCTGAATATGTTGCTGCGCGGCGGTCCGTTGACCGCGCACGTGTATGTCGGCGCGCCGCTTGCGCCGGGTGCGGACCGGCGCACGCTGGCGGCAGAGGCGGAAGGGGTGATTGCAGCGGCGTTGCGGGAGATGCAGGGCGGTATGACGAGGTCCGGTGCGGCGATCGCGGCGTCGATTTCGTCGCCGAACGCGGCTGATGCCACCGACGCCTCCAGTGCCCCCAGCGCCTCGCCGGTGCTGATCGAACCGGTCGATCAGTCCGGCCGGTCGGCTTAACGAGGCGGCTTATTAACGAGGCAGCTTAGTTACCGCTGCCCGGCACGCGGCAACTCTCGCAGTCGACTTGCGTCAGCGTGCGTTCCGCGGGATCTTGCGCAAGACGCACGGCGGAGAGTTTCTCGCCCCATACGCAGCCGGAATCCAGGCCGATCAGGTTGTCGCGCAAGGTCAAGCCGAGCGCGGCCCAATGGCCGAACACCACGGTGATGTCCGCGGTTTTGCGCGACGGCACGTCGAACCACGGCATGCTGCCCGTCGGCGCGGAATTCAGGCCGCCGCCGCTGCTGAAATCCATCGCGCCTTCGGCGTTGCAGAAGCGGATGCGCGTCAAGGCGCTGCACGTCAGACGCAGCCGATCGATGCCCTTGATATCGGGCGTCCAGCGGTTCGGCTCGTTGCCGTAGAGCCCCGCGAGCGTTTCTTTCCAGTTCGGTGCGCGCAAAGCCCGCTGCAGCTCCTCGGCGAGCTCCATTGTCAAGGCGGCGTCCCATTGCGGCAAAACGCCCGCATGCACCATCAGCATGCCGTTGTCGAAATGCGCGAGCGGACGGTGGCGGACCCATTCGAGCAGGTCGTCCGCGTCCGGGGCGGCAAGAATGTCGTCGATCGTGTCGCCTTTCTTTGACTTACGGATGCCCGCCGACACTGACAATAAATGCAAATCATGGTTACCCAGCACCGGCACCGCGCGGTCCCCCAGCGCGATGATGTCGCGCAGCGTGGCGAGCGATTCGGACCCGCGGTTGATCAGGTCGCCCGCGAACCACAGCGGTGTGCCTTCGGGCGGCGCGGCCTTGGCCAGCAGCTGCTGGAACGGTTTGCGGCAGCCTTGCAGGTCGCCGAAGGCGAGTGGTAGCGGGTGTGGCTGGGTCGAAGAAGTGAAGGCGGTAGGTGCTGTCATCGGGGGAGTCGGTGCAAATCGATACACGCGGGTACGCACGAGACGTGCCGCGGTGGGCGGTGCAACATGGTAGCGTGACATAATATCCGCTTTGAAGCACTGATATCTGGCATTGCGCCGTCAGAGGCCGCAGGCCAGCACGACCGCCAGGGTCGCGTGCATTATTGCAATACAACAGGAAGATCCTCGTGAACGGAGAAAGCATGTCGTCTGCTCATGCGAAGCAACCTATTCGCACCCTCATTACGGGGGCGAGTGGCTTTACCGGCCGCTATCTGGTGGAGAACCTGCTCGGCCGCGGCCATACCGTGATCGAAACGATGGGCGGGCACGACGAGCCGGAAACGCCGACGCGGCTGCGGCTCGACATCACCTCGCCCGACGCTTGCCGCCGCGTGATCGAAAAGGCGCGGCCCGACTACATTGTGCATCTGGCGGCGATCAGCTTCGTGGGTCATAACGACCCGCTCGACTTCTACCGCGTCAACGTGATCGGCACGCTGAATCTGCTCGAGGCCTGCGCGGCTGTCGGCCATACGCCGCGCAAGCTGCTGATTGCGAGCAGCGCGAACGTTTACGGCAATGTCACCAGCGACGCCATCGACGAAACCTTCCCGGTCACGCCGGTGAACCACTATGCCGCCAGCAAGGCGGCCATGGAAACCATGGTGCGGACGTGGTTCGACCGCCTGCCGATTCTGATCGTGCGGCCGTTCAACTACACGGGCCGCGGCCAGGCGTCGAATTTCCTCGTACCCAAGATTGTCGAGCATTTCGCCCGGCGCGAGCCGACTATCGAGTTGGGCAATATCGACGTGGCGCGCGATTTCTCGGACGTGCGCTACGTGGCGAGCGCCTACGAGGCTTTGCTCGATTCGACGGCCGCGGCCGAAACGGTCAACGTCTGTACCGGCACGCCCTATACGCTGCGGGAGATTCTGTCGGCGGCAAGCGATCTGACCGGGCATGAACTCGAGATTCAGATCAATCCCGCTTTCGTACGACAGACCGACGTGAAGATGCTGGCTGGGTCGCCGGCCAAGCTGCGCTCGCTGGTGCCGAAGGTCGAATCGATTCCGTTCATGGATACGTTGCGCTGGATGTTGGCGGCTTAGCAGACGCATCTGACGGTATCTGCGGGCATCTGCTGTTATCTTGTGCTGCGGGTTTGCGTGGCGGCGCGCTTGGGCCCGAAGCGGCCAGGGCGTCGCGCGTCGTCGTGCCTCATGCGCGCGCTCGGGTGTCGCAAACCGGCTATTTGCCCGCGCGGCGGGCCGGGTCGGCGCCCTTGCGCCTACGCCCTCTCATCGCGGCATTCGCCGTCGAATCATGCCCTCGGAAATGTCGAATCACGCCCTCGGAAATGATTGGAAACCAAACCTGTCAAGCTGTTTCAAGTTGTTAGGGTTCTAGTTTTTGCCCCGGGCGGCTTTATAATCGGGGCTTCATAAGATTGGCGTTTGAGCGCCTGCCCGCTGTGCGAAGGGCGGCGCCGGGCGTTGACAAGAAACGAACACCACAACGCGAGGCGCGTGGATCGGTGAACCGATTTCGATCTGCCACCAACATCTAGAAGGGAATTTCATGATCCTGGTAACGGGCGGTGCCGGCTTTATCGGCGCCAATTTCGTGCTCGACTGGCTCAATGCGTCGGACGAAGCGGTGCTGAATGTAGACAAGCTGACCTACGCCGGCAATCTGGGTACGCTCAAGTCGCAACAGGCGAATCCCCGGCATGTGTTCGTGCGGGCCGATATCTGCGATCGCGCCGCGCTCGACGCGCTTTTCGCCGAGCACAAGCCGCGTGCCGTGCTGCACTTTGCCGCTGAAAGCCATGTGGACCGTTCGATCCATGGCCCCGCAGATTTTGTGCAGACCAACGTGGTCGGCACCTTCACGTTGCTCGAAGCCACCCGTCAGTACTGGAATGCGCTGGGCGAGGCCGAGAAGGCCGCGTTCCGTTTCCTGCACGTCTCGACCGACGAAGTGTTCGGCTCGCTGTCCGCTACCGATCCGCAATTCTCCGAAACCACGCCGTACGCGCCGAATAGCCCCTATTCGGCCACCAAGGCGGGTTCCGACCATCTGGTGCGCGCCTACCATCACACGTATGGCCTGCCGGTGCTCACCACCAACTGCTCGAACAACTACGGCCCGTATCAGTTCCCCGAGAAGCTGATTCCGCTGATGATCGCCAACGCGCTCGGCGGCAAGGCATTGCCGGTGTACGGCGACGGTCAGAACGTGCGCGACTGGTTGTATGTCGGTGACCATTGCAGCGCAATTCGCGAAGTGCTCGCGCGCGGCACGCCGGGCGAGACGTACAACATCGGCGGCTGGAACGAAAAGAAGAACCTCGACGTCGTGCATACGCTGTGCGACCTGCTCGACCAGTTGCGTCCGAAGGCGGGCGCTTCGTACCGCGATCAGATCACTTACGTGAAGGACCGTCCGGGTCACGACCGCCGTTATGCGATCGACGCCCGCAAGCTCGAGCGCGAGCTCGGCTGGAAGCCGGCCGAGACGTTCGAGACGGGTCTCGCCAAGACGGTCCAGTGGTATCTGGACAATCAGGCGTGGTCTGACGAAGTCGCTTCGGGCGAGTATCGGAAGTGGGTTGAGACTAACTACGCGCAGCGCGCGTAAGGGCACGGCATGGCGCGCAAAGGCATTATTCTCGCGGGCGGATCGGGCACACGCCTGTATCCGATTACGCACGTCGTATCGAAGCAGTTGCTGCCGGTCTACGACAAACCGATGATCTATTACCCGCTGTCCACGCTGATGGTGGCGGGTATTCGCGACGTATTGATCATCTCCACGCCGCAAGATACGCCGCGTTTCGAAGCCATGCTCGGCGACGGCAGCCAGTGGGGCATGAATATTCAGTACGCGGTTCAGCCTTCGCCGGACGGACTGGCGCAGGCGTTCATCATTGGCCGCGACTTTGTGGGCAACGATCCGTCGGCGCTGATTCTCGGCGACAACATCTTCTACGGCCACGATCTCGCGAAGCAACTGGAACGCGCCAACGAGAAAGACGTGGGTGCTACGGTATTCGCGTACCACGTGCACGATCCGGAGCGTTACGGCGTCGTCGAATTCGACAAGCAGTTCCGTGCGCTGTCGATCGAAGAAAAGCCGGCCAAGCCGCGCTCGAACTACGCCGTTACCGGCTTGTACTTCTACGACAAGCAGGTCTGCGATATCGCGGCGGACATCAAGCCGTCGCCGCGTGGCGAGCTTGAAATCACCGACGTCAATTCGCGTTATCTGGCCAACGCGGCGCTCAATGTCGAGATCATGGGCCGTGGCTATGCGTGGCTCGACACCGGCACGCACGATTCGCTGATCGAAGCGGCGACCTTCATCGCGACGCTGCAAAAGCGCCAGGGTCTGGTGGTGGCGTGTCCGGAAGAGATCGCGTACCGGCAGGAATGGATCGACGGCGAGCAACTGCTTGCGCTGGCCAAGCCGCTTGCGAAGAACGCGTACGGCAAGTATCTGCAAAACCTTCTTACGGACCACGTTGCATGGCCATCCAAGTAACCGCTACCGCGCTGCCTGAAGTCAAGATCATCGAGCCGAAAGTGTTCGGCGATGCACGGGGCTTTTTCTTCGAAAGCTTCAATGCGCTCGAGTTTACCGAGAAGGTCGAACCGGGCATCGAGTTCGTGCAGGACAACCATTCGCGCTCCGCGAAAGGCGTACTGCGCGGCCTGCATTATCAGATTCAGCATGCGCAGGGCAAGCTCGTGCGTGTGGTTGAAGGAGAAGTGTTCGACGTTGCAGTCGACATCCGCAAAAGCTCGCCGAATTTCGGCAAGTGGGTCGGTGTGACGCTGTCGGTCGAGAACCATCGGCAGTTGTGGGTGCCGCCGGGTTTTGCGCATGGTTTCGTGGTGTTGTCGGAATCGGCGCAGTTTCTCTACAAGACCACGGATTACTGGTTTCCTGAGCACGAGCGCAGCATCGTCTGGAACGATCCGGAGATCGGCATTGATTGGCCGATCGACGTCGAGCCGGTGCTGGCTGCGAAAGACGCGGCGGGTAAGCGTCTTGCCGATGCTGAACACTTTGCGTGAGGGGTTCCGGCATGAGCGCACATGATGCCAGGCGGACGATTCTCGTCACCGGTGTAAACGGCCAGGTTGGCTTCGAGCTTGCGCGTACTTTGCAAGGGCTCGGCAACGTGGTCGCGGTTGACCGCGCCACGCTGGATCTGTCCAATCTGGACCAGGTCCGCGCTGTCGTTCGAGAGGTGCGGCCTGCGCTGATCGTCAACCCGGCGGCCTATACCGCGGTCGACAAGGCAGAAGAGGAATTCGATCTCGCCATGCGCATCAACGGCGAGGCGCCGGGCGTGCTGGCAGAAGAAGCGAGAAAGCTTGGCGCAGCGTTGATTCACTATTCGACCGATTACGTGTTCAACGGCGAGAAAGAAGGTGCCTACGTCGAAGATGATCCCACGGATCCTCAAAACGCGTACGGCCGCACCAAGCTCGCGGGCGAACAGGCGATCGCCGCGACTGGCGTGAATCATCTGGTGCTCCGCACGAGTTGGGTGTACGGCACCCGTGGCAAGAATTTTCTGCTCACCATGCTGCGTCTTGGCGCCGACCGGCCCGAGTTGAAGGTGGTTGCCGATCAGTTCGGCGCGCCGACCTGGAGCAATACGATCGCAACGCTGACCGCGCATCTGGGCGCACAGGCTTTTGCCGCGGAAGACAGCGCGACGTGGTGGAGCGAGCGCTCAGGCATCTATCACCTGTGCGCCGGCGACGCGACTTCGTGGCACGGCTTCGCCTCGGCCATTTTCGAACTCGCGGATTTGCCGAACCAGCCGAAGGCGCTGCCGATTCCGGCTTCCGACTATCCGACGCCGGCCAGGCGCCCATCCAATTCGCGGATGTCGAACGAGAAACTGGCGCAGGTGTTCGGGCTTGCCGCGCCGCATTGGCGCGATGCCTTGAAGCTGTGTCTTACCGACGCTTTCCCGCGGTCGCCCGCAGCCCGTTCTTAAGGTATGGAACACGCGTTGCCCGAAGCTACGCCACGTAGCGCCGTGCATTGGCTGCCTGACGATAGTGAAAGGGTGCAGGGGTAGAATATCGTTCGGTCTGGAAGACTCGCGCCGGTCCGTTATCCGGGCCAAACGCGTTGATGTTCAGGGCGCGCGGATGGGCCGCACGACCGATTGATTTTGTGGGTTGTGCTGATTATTCGCGGTCATGGCATGTCCGCAATAAATACGGTACTGAGGGGACGCTGTGAGTTTGTTACCGATCATTCTGTGTGGCGGGGCGGGTTCGAGACTGTGGCCGGTCTCGCGCGAATCGCATCCGAAACCGTTCATCCGCCTCGCGGATGGCGAGAGCCTGCTGCAAAAGGCGTTCTTGCGCGCGGTTGTGCTGCCGGGCGTGAAGGAAGTGCTCACGGTAACGAACCGCGATCTGTTCTTCAAGACCGAAGACGATTTCCGCGAGGTGAACACAAAAGGCTGTGCGACCTCGTTCATTCTCGAACCGTTCGGCCGCAACACGGCTGCGGCGATTGCCACGGCGGCATTGCATACGGCGAAAGTGCACGGGGACAAGACGGTCATGCTGGTGCTGGCAGCCGATCACCTGATTGGCGACCAGCAGGCGTTCGCCGCGGCTGTGGCGGCTGCGCAGAAGCTTGCGCTGGCGGGCAGGGTAGTGACGTTCGGTGTCCATCCGGAAACGCCCGAAACCGGCTATGGCTACATCGAGGCCGATGGCGACAAGGTGGTGCGCTTTGTCGAGAAGCCGTCGCTCGAAAAGGCGCGTGAATACGTCGCCTCGGGCAAATTCGTGTGGAACTCGGGCATGTTCTGCTTTACCGCGGGCACGATTCTGAAGGAAATGCAGCAGCATTGTCCCGAGATTCTTAGCGCGGCTACCGAGTGCATGGAGAAGTCGCCTTCCGCCGCGGGTAAGGACGGCGCGCAGATTCGTCTCGAGCCGGGCTCTTTTGGCGCGGTGCCGGAGATGTCGTTCGACTATGCGGTGATGGAGAAGTGTGAGCATGCCGCGGTGGTCCGTTGCGACATCGGCTGGACGGACGTCGGTTCGTGGACCGCACTCAGCGATCTCTCGCCGGCGGACGGCAGCGGCAATCGTGTCGAAGGCGAAGCGCTGCTGCTCGATGTCAAGAACTGCTATTTACGTGGCGGCGACCGGCTGATCGGTGCGGTCGGTGTCGAGAACCTGATCGTGATCGATACGCCGGACGCACTGCTTATCGCGGATAAGGACCGGGCTCAGGACGTGAAGCAGATTTTTGCCGAACTCAAGTCGCGCGGTCACGAAACGTACAAGGTGCATCGCACGGTGCACCGGCCGTGGGGGACTTATTCGGTGCTCGAAGAAGGCCCACGCTTCAAGATCAAGCGCATCGAGGTCAAGCCGGGCGCGAGTCTCAGCTTGCAGATGCATCATCATCGCAACGAACATTGGGTAGTGGTCAGTGGCATGGCCAAGGTCGTGAACGGAGAGCAGGAGTTCTTCGTATCGACCAATGAGTCGACCTACATCCCCGCGGGTCATAAACATCGCCTCGAGAATCCGGGCGTAGTCGAGCTCGTGATGATCGAAGTGCAGAGCGGCGAATATCTGGGCGAAGATGACATCGTTCGCTTTGAAGACATTTACGGACGTACTTGAGATGGATATCAGTTTTAGCAACGATTCGGAAGACCTGACTCGTCACACCGAAAACGACGATCTGATGGTCGGCATGAAGGCGGTGCGGGTGTGGGGCACGCTCGGGTGGCACGACATCCGGCAACGGTATCGCCGTTCGGTGCTCGGGCCGTTCTGGTTCACGTTGAGCACGATCATCATGGTGGTGGTGCTGGGTGCGCTGTATTCCACCCTGCTGCATCAGGAAATCTCCAACTATCTTCCGTACCTCGCGGTCGGCCTGGTCGTATGGGCGTATCTGGCCGCGGTAGCCAACGAGGGCTGTATTGCCTTTATCGGCGCCGGCTACCTGATCAAGCAGATCCGCTTGCCACTTACCGTGCACGTATGCCGCATCGCGTGGCGCAATTTTGTGATTCTGCTGCACAGCTTGCCGGTGGTCGTGGTGTTGCTGCTCATCTTCGGGCGCTGGCCGGGCTGGGAATTCCTGCTGGTGCCGTTCGCGCTCGTCATTCTGCTGCTGCATGGCGTCTGGCTCGGTGTGACGCTCGGTGTGTTGTGCGCGCGCTTCCGCGACATTCCGCCGATTGTTGCCAACCTGATCCAGGTCGTATTCTTCTTTACGCCCGTGATGTGGTCCCCTGAAATTCTGAAGGACCGCGCGTGGGTTGCCGAATACAACCCGCTCTATCACCTGATCGAGACCGTGCGTGCGCCGCTGACCGGCCGTCCGACGCATTGGCAGTCGTGGGCGTGGTCGATCGGCCTGTTGATTGTCGGTTTTGCCTTCGCGCAATTCCTGATGAAACGTTTCCGTAATCGCGTTCCTTACTGGCTTTGATATTGTGAGTTCTTCATCGATTGTTGCTCGTAACATCTCCGTCGAATTTCCGATCTACGAGAACTCCCATCGCTCGTTGAAAAAGGCGGTGCTCAATCTCACGACGGGTGGCCGGATCGGTCAGGATGCCGGTCGTCATGCGATCGTCAAGGCGATCGACGACCTCAGCTTCAGCTTTACCGAAGGCGAGCGCGTGGGTTTGATCGGTCACAACGGCTCGGGCAAGACCACTCTGCTGCGCACGCTCTCGGGCGTGTACGCGCCGGTACGTGGCGAGCTCAAGGTGCAGGGCAAGATTGCCTCGCTGCTGGACGTGTCGATGGGTCTCGATCCCGATGCCACCGGCTTCGAAAACATCTATCTGCGCGGCATTCTCGACGGCCTGAAGCCGGCGCGTATCCGCAGCAAGATCGACGAAATCGCCGATTTCAGCCAGTTGGGCGACTACCTGAATCTGCCGGTGCGCACCTATTCGAGCGGGATGATGTTGCGTCTTGCGTTCGCGATTTCGACCAGCGTCGAAGCCGATATCCTGATCATGGACGAGTGGCTGAGCGTGGGCGACGCGGAGTTCAGCGTCAGGGCGGCCGAACGTCTCGAGAGCCTGGTGGGCAAGGCATCGCTGCTGGTTGTTGCTTCCCACGATCCGAAGCTGGTGGCACGGGTGTGCAACCGCAAGATTTCCATGGAGCACGGCAAGATGGTCTCCGACGAACCGGTGATCGCGCCGGAAGTCAACGAGGGGCCGTTGGTTAGCGAGACTGCGCGGTTGCCACACTAACGCCGCAAGCGGGCGTGCCTGAACGGGTTGCGTGACCACGGCACTGCCCGGTGTGACCATTCAGAAAAGTGTGATGCGGGTGCCGAGCTTCGGTCCGTAGACAGGCTTTGCGCCCAACACAACAGTGACAACAGTGCCACTGAACGCGCCCGCGAACCTTCCGCAGCGCGTTTGGCGGGAGCCACACAGGCGCAACAAGGTTCGAATTTCATGCGAGCTAACCATCCATTTCTGCGGTATTCAGAGTCCCTGCTGGTGCGCCAGCCGTTTCGCACGTTAAAGGGCTTCGCGGGCGGCTACATTGCGTATCCGATCGCCGAGAGCCGCGAAAAACGCAGCGTACGTCCGAAGATCGAAGAGTTGCGGCAGCACTACACGTTGCCGATGCCGCATCGCCGTCGCATTGCGCTCGAGCGGCTTGCCAGCATGCTCGAATTCGCCGGCGCCCAGGTGCCGTACTATCGTGACCTGTTCCAGGCAAAGCAGTTCGATCCGGCCAAGGTCAAGCAGGACCCGCGCTATCTGGAAGAGCTTCCGTATCTGACCAAGGACATCATTCGCGAGCAGGGCCCGCGCATGCTGTCGATCCCGCTCGAAGCAGGCCGCCATCACGTCTGCAAGACCGGCGGTTCGACAGGGCTGTCGACCACGATCTACTACGACCAGGAAGGTGCGGACTACTCGTCGGCCGTCACGTTCTACGCACGCGAGCGGATCGGCAAGCTGCGCCATCGTTCGGAACTTCACTTTGCCTGCCGTTTCCCGGATCAGGCGATTCCGGAATGGCCGTCGCGCGAAGACTTCAAATGCTTCGCGATGAATCGCAGCAACATTTTCTTCGACCGGATCGACGACCAGGGTCTCGAGGAAATGTGGCAAACGCTCAAGCGTCGCAAGCCTTATTTGGCGCACTCGCATCCGTCTACCATGTATGCGCTCGCGTGTTACGTGCAGCGCAAATACGGTGGCGGCAAAGCGTTCGCGGTGTTCGAGTCGAGCGGCGAATTGCTCGAGCCCCATGCGCGCGAAATGATCGCGAAGGCGTTGCGGTGCCGGGTGATCGATCGCTACGGTCTCGCGGAGCTTGGCGTGATGGCCTACGAACTCGACGGCCATGATGGCGGCTTCCAGATTCTCGAATCCGAAGGGTGGCCGGAAAGCCGTGTGTCGGAAGGCAATCCCGATGGCGCACATGAACTCGTGTTCACCGGTTTCCGCAACCGCCTGATGCCGCTGATCCGCTACGCAACGGGCGACCTTGCGCGTGTGCAGGAAACTGAAAAGGGTTTCTTCCTGACGGACGTTGTCGGACGGATTCACGACGTCGTGCCGATCAACGGCGTGGCGCACCCGACACACCATATTCAGGACATGCTCGACCATCGTGTCGGCGGAATTCAGGAGTTCCAGATCGATCTGCGGACCGAGCCGCCTACCTTGCGAATCGTGCTTGAACCGACTGCGAACGCAGAAGAAACGACCAACAAGCTACGCCACTTCTGGCAGGACGCTTTCACGATCGACTATGTCGGGCACGACGATCTGGTGCGCGTCGGCAGCCGCGCTAAATTCCGTCACGTGGTGACCGCATGATTGGCGTCCTGTTCCCGGATGCGTCGGCAGAAGCGGGTCAGTATGTGCTGGCGGCCGTTCAGCGCTCGGTCAGCGCGACCCAGACGCAATCGATCTCGCGAAGCAGGCTCCGCGAGATCGCACCGGATGTGCTCGTCGCCGTCGACGCGCCCGATGGCTGGAGCGCGGACCTGATCGCGTGGTTGCGCGCGCGGCCTCGCAAGCTCGTGGTGTTCGGCCACATGCCGGTAGCGCTCGCGGACTATCTGCGCTATCACACGACGGATTGGCCGGCCGGATTGGAGAGCGCGAGCCGCAGCGCGCCGGCGCCGTCGGGCGAAGCGCGCGAGAGCGCGGCGGTGGTGCAATACGGCGCGTTGGCACAGGCGTTGGGCGGTCAGTCCTGGCAGCGTCCATTCGAGCGTTTCGACTTCACCGACGAGTGGAACAACCTCGGCTATGGCGCGATTCGCGGCGACGGCTCGATCTGGTCGGTTGGGCAAGCAGTTCAGGTGCCCGCGGAAGCGGAACTCGCGGCGGTCTTCGTGGCGGGGGAGCGGCAGTTCTCGTACGCCGCGCTGTCCGACGCCGGCACGTCGAGCGTGCTGTGGTTTAACCGGGCAGTTGGCCCGTGCGACTCGTTCGAATGGCGCATGGTCGAGAATTTTCTGTCGGGCTACCGCGCGGACGCATTGCCGTGTCAGCCGGTGCTGAGCGAATTGCCGTGGGGTTACGACGCGGCGATCACGTCGCGGCTCGATTGCGATGAAGACGTCGAGTCGGCGCGTCCTTTGTGGCAAGCCTATCAGCGTCTGGGCGTGCCTTTTACATTGGCGGTTCACACACAAAACCTGGGTCGCGCGGAGCAGCACGGCATTCTGCGTGAACTGCTGGCCGACAGGCAACAGGGCGCGGTGCTGTCGCACACGGCGACCCATGCGCCGAACTGGGGTGGCAGCTATGACAATGCCCTCGCGGAGGGCGCTCATTCGGCGGCCTTGATCGAGTCGGTGACAGGCATCCCGGTGCGTTACGCGGTGTCGCCGTTCCATCAGTCGCCACCCTACGCGATGCGCGGCCTTGCCGATGCCGGTTATGACGGTTGCATCGGCGGGATCATTCGCAACGATCCGGAGTTCCTGACCGCGCGTGGCGGCGCGTTGGCCGGCTTGCCGGCAGGTTTTATCGGACATAGTCAGCAGTGCATGCTGCATGGCGAATGCATGCTCAACGAGGGCGACAAGCTAGCCATTTTCAAGCAGGCCTTCGACTACGCCTACGCCACCAATACGCTGTTCGGGTATCTGGACCATCCGTTCTCCGAGCGCTACGCGTACGGCTGGCCGGACGAGACATTGCGCATCGACGCGCATGAGAAATTCATTGCGTACATCAGAAGCAAGGCGCAAAACCCGCTCTTCATGCACGAGGAAGCGGCGCTCGATTTTCTGCGGTTCAGGTCGCTGACCCAGGTGATCGAAGAGGACGGTAGATTCCGCATCCTGACGCCGTCGAATGGTGTTTCACCTTTGACGCTTGGCGTCGAGTTTCGTGGTGCCCACGTGCAGGTCGAGGCAGGGAAATCATTCCAATGAAAGTCATGGTGGTGATGGGCACGCGGCCCGAGGTCATCAAGCTGGCGCCGGTTGTGCGCGCCTTGCGTGCCGAAGTCGATACCGTCGTTTGCGCGAGCGGTCAGCATAAGGACATGGCTGCACAAGCGCTTGCGTTCTTCGGCATCGAGCCGGACATTACGCTCGATACGATGAGCCCTGGGCAATCGCTGAATGCTTTGTCGTCGCGTCTGTTGTCTGCGCTCGATCGGGCGTTGGAGCAGGTGCGTCCGGATTGGGTGATCGTGCAAGGCGATACGACCACGGCGTTTTGCGCCGGTCTCGCCGCTTTTCATCGCGGGATTCCGGTTGGCCACGTCGAAGCCGGACTGCGCACCGGTGACCTCAAGAGTCCGTTTCCCGAAGAAGCGAATCGCAACCTGCTAAGCCGTATCACCGCACTGCACTTCGCGCCGACCGAGCTCGCGCGCCAGAGTCTGTTGAGCGAAGGTATTGCGGCGGAAAAAATCGTCGTCACCGGCAATACCGTGGTGGATGCGATTGCCGAAGTGCGCCGAAGCTGGGACGTCACGCCTCCGGCGAGTCCGCTGCCGGCATGGACGGGCGCGGAGCAGCAGCACATCCTTGTTACGTGTCATCGGCGCGAAAACTTCGGCGACGTGCTGCAGGACATTTGTCGCGTGTTGCGCGATCTGTGTCAGCGCTATAGCGATTACCGCTGGATCTTTCCGGTGCACCTGAATCCGGCCGTGCGCGAGCCGGTGCTGCGTGAGCTGAACGGCATTCCCAATCTTGCTCTGATCGAACCGGTCGACTATCCGACCAGTCTCTATCTGATCAGCGGCAGCGCGGTTGTTGTCAGCGATTCCGGCGGCATTCAGGAAGAAGCGCCGACTTTCGGCGTGCCGGTTGTCGTGATGCGCAATCACACGGAGCGGCGCGAAGGTATTGACGCGGGCTTTGCAACGCTGGCCGGTCAGGCGTCGGACAGTATCGAGCGCGCGGTAGTGGGCTGGCTCGACGATCCGGCGCGTCGGGCGGCGCTGCGTAATCGCGCGAACCCTTACGGCGACGGGCTGGCCTCGCAGCGTATTCTCGACAGTCTGCTGGGCCGGTCGGTCGAGGTGTTCGGTGGTTGAACGCAAGGACACGGCGTCTGCTGCGCGAGACTGCGTGCTGTTTTCCACCGCCGATTGGGACGAACCGTACTGGACGAACAAACAGCATACGGCGAGCATTCTGGCCGCGCGCGGCTGGCGGGTGCTTTACGTGGAGAGCGTCGGTTTCCGCTCGCCCAAAGTTGGCAGCGGACGCGACTGGGCCCGCTTGTGGCGCCGTCTGTGGCGTGGCGTGCAGTCGCTCGTGATCGGGCCGCCGCAGCGCGCCGAAAACGTCTGGGTGCTGTCGCCGCTGATGGTGCCGGCCGGGCACCACCTGCCGTTCGTGCGTGCGTTGAACCAGGCGTTGCTGCGTTTTTCCGTGACCCGTTTCGCGAAGTCGCGGCGCTTCACGGATCCCGTCGTCTGGACTTATCACCCGTACATGCTCGATGCCATTGCGACGCTGCCGCGCGGGCCGCTCGTGTATCACTGCGTCGACGATATCGCGACGATTCCCGGCGTGGACGTGGATGCGTTCAACAGTGCCCAGCACGCATTGCTTGAGCGTTGCGACGCAGTGTTCACGACCGCGAAATCGCTGCAGGAAACCTGTCTGCCGTATAACCCGAACACGCACTACTTCGGCAACGTGGTGGACGACGCGCACTTTGGGCAGGCCCTTCATCAAGCGCAGCCGGTGCCCGCGGAACTCGCGGCGATTCCGGAACCCCGGCTCGTCTATCACGGGGTGCTGTCCGACTTCAAGATCGACTTCCCGCTGCTTTTGCAGACCGCGCAAGCGCGGCCGGAGTGGCAATGGATCATCATCGGCGAAGAGCGCGAAGGGCAGCGCAGCGACCTGCTGGCGCAACTTGCGCGTTTGCCGAACGTGCATCTGTTCGGCTACCGCAGCTATCAAAGCTTGCCGGCGTACTTGCGCGGCATGCAGGTCGGCGTACTGCCGACCTTGCTGAACGAGTACACGCGCTCGATGTTTCCGATGAAATTCTACGAATACCTGGCCGCTGGTTTGCCGGTGGTGTCGACGCCGTTGGATTTTGCGAAAGAGCCGCGTGCGGAGCTCGAAGTGGGTGGTGACCCCGAAGCTTTTATTGCCGCGATCGAAAAACAGCTGGCGCGCGGCAAGCTGACCGCGGACGAGGCGCGGGCGGCGGTGGGCGACAATACGTGGGAGCGGCGGTTGGACAAGATGCTGGGCATCACGTTCAGCGGCCGTGGATCGGACAACGGCAACGTGCAACACCATCGCGGCGCGGAGGTGCGCACGTGAAGGTGGTTCATGTTTACCGCACCTACTTCCCCGATCCGCCAGGTGGCCTGCAGGAAGCGATCCGGCAGATCGCGCTGTCGACGCGTGCGTGCGGTGTCGAACCATGCATCCTGACTTTGTCGCCGACACCCAGTCCAACGGAAATCGACTATCCCGAGGGACGCGTCGTACGCGAGAAATCATGGGCGGCGCCGGCGTCGTGCGATCTGGGCGGTCCGGGTGCCTTGATGAAGTATCGACAGATGGTCGATTGGGCCGATGTCGTGCATTTCCACTTTCCCTGGCCGTTCGCCGATGTATTGCATCTGCTCGGCCGCACGAACAAACCGACGGTGATGACGTACCACTCGGATATCGTGCGGCAAAAGGCGCTCGGTGCCGTGTACGGACCGCTGATGCGGCGCACGCTGCGCAGCATGTCCGCCGTGGTGGCGACTTCGCCTGCCTATGCGCAGACCAGCGAGGCACTGAGCGAATGCGTGACGAAAGAGCGGCTGAAGACCATTCCGCTCGGCATCATCGATTACCGTGATGCGCCGCATCCCGTGGACGTACAACGCGACGTGGCGAACCGTCTCGGTCTTGCAGCAGACGAACCGTACTTTCTTGCCCTCGGCGTGTTGCGCTATTACAAAGGTCTGCACACATTGATTGAGGCCGCACGTCAGGTCGGTGCGAAAATCGTGATCGCGGGTTCCGGCCCGGAGCGGGAGCGTCTGGCGGCATTGGCCGGGCAGGTGGGGGCGACTAATGTCGTCTTTGCAGGACAGGTGACGCACGAAGAAAAGGTTGCTCTGCTCAAGGGGTGCCGTGCGATGGTGCTGCCGTCGCACTTGCGCTCTGAAGCGTTTGGCATGGTGTTGGTCGAGGCTGCGATGTTCGGCAAGCCAATGGTGTGCTGCGAAGTAGGATCCGGAACATCCTACGTCAATCAACATGGTGTGACGGGGTTTGTCGTCGCACCTGAACAATCAAAAGACCTGGCTGGCGCAATGAATGCGCTGCTGAGCGACGACGCGCTGGCGGCGGCTATGGGAAGCGCTGCACGCGAGCGATACGAAGCACTGTTTTCGGGCGCGGCGCTTGGCAAAGCATATAGTGCGCTATACCAGGAGGTCGCGTGACGCGACGAGGGGAAGGGTTAGCGAAATGCAATGGAAAACACTGGCTGTCGATCTGGACGGCACGCTGATTCGATCGGATATGCTGATCGAGACAGGTTTTGCCTATCTGAAGGCGAACCCGTTGCGCTTTTATCGTCCATTGATCTGGCTTGCACGGGGCGGCAAGGCGCACCTCAAGGCAAAGCTCGCTGCCGCTACGCACGTCGACGTCGCGACTTTGCCCTATGACGCGAAAGTCATCGAATGGCTCAAGCACGAACGTGCTGCCGGCCGCCCGCTTGTACTCGCGACGGCAAGCGATTCCCGCTATGCGGAGGCAATCTCCGGACATCTGGGTTTGTTCGACAAGACGCTCGCGACCGACGGCAAGGTCAATCTGTCGTCGGGCCGCAAGCGCGATGCGCTGGTACGCGAGTTCGGAAACAAGGGCTTTGATTACGCCGGCAATTCACACGACGATATCGCCGTCTGGGAAGCGGCCGAGCGCGCCTATGTCGTGAATCCTTCACGCGGCGTCGAGCGACGGGCACAGAAGATCGGCAACGTCGAGAGCGTGCTGGAGACGCGCAAGAATCCGCTGCGCGTGTGGGTCAAAGCGCTGCGCATGCATCAGTGGCTCAAGAACCTGCTGATCTTCATTCCGCTACTGGCTTCGCATCGGGTGTCGTCGTGGGAGCTCGACGTGCGCGGCGTGCTCGCGTTTGTGCTCTTCGGCCTGTGCGCGTCAAGCGTCTATCTGCTCAACGACCTGCTCGATCTTGACGACGACCGGCATCATCCGACCAAGCGGCGACGTCCGTTCGCATCGGGTTCGCTATCGATTGTATGGGGCATGGTGGCGTTTCCGGTTTTTGCGATCGCGGCCTTTGCGGGCGCGCTGATCTGGCTGCCGTGGCGGTTTGCTGCCGTCCTCGCCGGCTATTACGTGCTGACGATGGCGTATTCGTTCCTGCTCAAGCGCCGTGTGATTCTTGACGTCGTGGTGCTGGCGATGCTTTACACCGCTCGTATCATCGCCGGCACTGCGGCATTCGGAATGACGCTGACGTTCTGGTTGCTGGCTTTCTCGATGTTTCTGTTTTTGAGCCTGGCACTGGTCAAGCGCTACGCTGAATTGCATGCGACCCGAGCAGCAGGCGGCGCGAAAGCGCGCGGGCGCGGCTACGTGGCTGACGATCTGCCGATGCTCTCCTCGCTTGGCGCCGCCTCCGGCTATCTTGCGGTGCTGGTGCTGGCACTCTACATTCAGGATTCCCGGACCACGCATCTGTATAGCCATCCGCAGGTGATCTGGCTGGCGTGTCCGCTGCTGCTTTACTGGATCAGCCGTGCGTGGCTCATCACGCACCGTGGGTTGATGCATGACGACCCGGTGGTGTTTGCCGCTAAAGACCGTACCAGCCTGATGATCGTAGCGCTCATGGGGCTGGTGTTCTGGCTGGCGACATGACGAGTCCGCTCAAGTCCTGGGGACGCTACCCCAATCACCCGCAGGCTGCACATCCGGTGCAGTGGCGTGACCGCCTGCGCGAGATATGGACACACGTAGCGAGTTCCAACGGCACGACACTGGCGTACGGAAATGGCCGGAGCTACGGCGACAGTTGCCTTGCCGCCAGCGATCACGTGGTGCATATGCGGCACCTGGACCGGTTCATTGCCGCTGACTGGCAATCCGGTGTGGTGCGGGCAGAGGCCGGTGCTACGCTGGACGATGTCTTGCAAATCGCCGTGCCGCGAGGCTGGATGCTGCCAGTCACACCGGGCACGAAGTACGTGACGCTGGGCGGCGCGGTTGCCAATGACGTTCACGGCAAGAACCACCATGTGCGTGGCACGTTCGGCCGTCATGTTCGCCGCTTTGGCTTGCTGCGTTCGGAGCGCGAGCCGCTCGAATGCTCACCGGAAGAGAATGCGGAGCTGTTTGCCGCATCGATCGGTGGCCTTGGGCTGACCGGTGTGATTGCCTGGGTGGAAATCCAGTTGATGCCGATTCGTTCGAGCCGTGTGTCGGTGACGAGCATCCGTTTTGGCAACCTCGACGAATTTTTTGCCTTGTCGGAAGAGCTCGACAGCAAGCACGAGTACAGCGTGGCATGGATCGATTGCCTGAGCCGTGGGGCGTCGCTTGGACGTGGGATCTTCATGGTCGGGGATCACGCTGAGCATGGCGATCTGAATCTTCCGGTCAAGAAGAAGCGCGCCGTGCCGATCACGCCGCCGATTTCGCTCATCAACCCGCTGACGCTGCGCGCATTCAATGCGCTGTATTACAACCGTCAGCAGCAGAAAACGGTGCAAAGCGAAGTCGACTACGACAGCTACTTCTATCCGCTCGACAGTCTGCTCGAATGGCACCGGATATACGGCAAGCGTGGGTTTCAACAGTATCAGTGCGTGCTGCCTCAGGCTAATTCCCGCGACGGCATGCACGCGATTCTTGAGGCAATCGGGCAAAGCGGTACCGGCTCGTTTCTCGCCGTGCTCAAGCGCTGCGGCGATATGGTGTCGCCAGGCCTCCTGTCTTTCCCGATGGCGGGTGCGTCGCTCGCACTGGATTTTCCGCAGCATGATGAAAGCAATCGCCGCCTGTTCGAGCGACTCGATGCGATTGTCCGGGAAGCCGGTGGACGAATGTATCCGGCGAAGGACGCGCATATGACGGCGAGCGATTTCCAGCTCGCGTATCCGGCGTGGCGTCAGTTGGAAGCATTGCGCGATCCCGCGCTGATGTCACGTTTTTGGCAACGAACAACACAAACATGAAAAAAGTCCTGATAGTCGGTGCGACTTCCGCAATTGCCATCGCCTGCGCGCGCCGTTGGGCGTCCGAAGGCGCGACGCTGTTTCTCGTCGGGCGGCAGGCGGAGCGCCTGGAACAGATTGCGGCGGATCTCGTGGCGCGCGGCGCCAAGGCTGCGACTAGCCACGTGTTGGACATGAACGACTTCGATGCCCATCAGGCGATGCTCGATGCTTGCGTCGGCACGCTTGGCGGTATCGATGTCGCGCTGATTGCGCATGGCACATTGTCCGATCAGAAAGCCTGCGAGCAGGATGTGAAGGTCGCATTGCGCGAGCTGTCCACCAATGGGTTGTCGGTCATCGCGTTGCTGACGCCGCTGGCCAACATCATGGAAAGCGCGAAGAGCGGTGTGATCGCGGTGATCTCGTCGGTGGCAGGGGATCGGGGGCGGCCTTCGAACTACGTCTATGGAACCGCGAAAGCTGCGGTGTCCACTTTCTGCGAAGGCCTGCGCGCGAGGCTGTTCAAGTCGGGCGTGCATGTGCTGACCATCAAGCCGGGGTTCGTGGATACGCCGATGACGGCTGGTATGCCGTTGCCGGGGCCGCTCGTCGCTACGCCTGAGCGTGTCGCGAACGATATCGTCCGTGCGGTTGAGAAGAAGAAGGATTCGATTTATACGCCGTGGTTCTGGTCGGGGATCATGTTGATCATTCGGTCGGTGCCGGGGTTCCTGTTTAAGAGAGCGTCGTTATGAGGGGGCGTTTGGCGACGGTTGCCGCATGGATTCTTGGGTTCTGTGGCCTGTTCGTCGTTGTCAGCTGCGTTATCGGCGTGGTGGGAAACTATTCTCCCGTGCCGTACTGGGACCAGTGGGATGGCTCCCTGGGCGGTTACATACGCTTCGCAAACAATTGGTCTGTGCTGTGGGAGCAACACAACGAACACAGACTGCTTTTGCCGAGGCTGATTTTCTGGACAGATATCCGATGGTTCGGCGGGCGAAATGTCGTCGATCTCGTGGCGAATCTTGTCCTGCTTGGCGCTCTGGCAGCAACCGTTGGCCGGATCGCGTCGCGCGGCGCGCGCCTGACATGGACTGAAGGGGTTGCGCTTGCTGGCGTCATCGCAACGATGGCGTTCTCCTGGATACAGGACGAGAACCTGACGTGGGGATTCCAGAACCAGTGGTTCGGCGTCTATCTGTTCGCTATGTTGGCGTTCGACGCATTGGCGTGTAGCCGTGATGCGTCAGGACGAAGCGGCCAGTTTTTTCTGGCATTGCTATATGGCGCGTTAGCCGCGTGCTGGATGGCGAGTGGCCTGTTGGTGTTGCCAGTGCTGCTCGTCTTTTCGCTTTATCTCGGTTTGTCAAAGCAGCGCGTCGCGTTGACAGGACTCGCAACGGCTGTGGTATGGGCTGCATACTTCAGGCATTACGGGTCGCCACCAGAACACGGAAGCGTGCTGAACTCGGTACTCCATCAGCCGGTACAGATGGTCGAGTACATGCTGCTTTATCTCGGTGCTCCGGTTTGGGCCGCGACGGCACAGCTCTCGCTGGCATATCTGGTGGGCGCCATTGTCGTGGCCGCTACACTGGCTGGTTTGTGGCTCGGGCGCGGCCGTGAGGTTCGCGCGCCCGCCTTGCTTGCCTTCGCCGTTTTTGTATGCGGCTGCGCATTCATTACCGCCGGGGGGCGCTTGCCCTTTGGTATCGAATCCGCGTTTGCGCATCGCTACACCACGTCGTCGTTATTTGCATGGTTGTCGCTTCTGCTTTACTTCTGGGTCAACTCACGACGCCCGCAGGCTCGCGCAGTAAACGCAGGGCTATTTGCCTTGGCGCTTGCCACGGTTTTGTCGTATCAGGATGCGGCCTTCAGGCCTGACCAGGATCAGTTGTTCGCCCGAAAGCTGGCCGGACTCGCCGTGCGCGAGGACGTATACGACAGCGAATGGACGCATGCGGTGTATCCCGCGGTCGAGCAGCTTCGGATTACTGCACAAGCCGCGCAGGCTCGGGGCCTGTCTATCTTCAAGCAATGCTCGCAGGACTATCCGTGCGCGCCGGAACAAACCACCGCGAGTCGCACGTGTGAAGGCGCGATCGATCTGATCAAACCGACTGGCACACCGGGTCGATACATGGCCCGTGGCTGGATTTTCGATCGGGATGCGAAGGTGCAACCGACTGACGTTGTTATCGTCAATGCGCAAAACGACTTGCGCGGTTATGGGATTGTCGGCAGTCACCGGCCAGATGTCGAGGCGGTACTAAAGTTAAACGGTGACCGTGTTGGCTGGACCGGTTTTTTCCGTGCGGATGACAAAACCATCCGCGTCCTGGCGAAGCACGGAGATACCTACTGTGCATTGACCGAGACAGGCAAGGTGCCGGATCAAGTTGCCCAGTAGTGTGGGCGCCACTGTTCGGCCCGGACGGCGATGATGAATTTGAACTGCAGCCCCAAATCAGAAGGGGCGTTTCGCATAGCTTAAAATGTCGCGTTATCTGGCGCGAACGTGTGCTAGCCCGCGTGCGGCGCATTACCTAAACTCGAGTAATCTGAACGATAGACCAATGAACGATACGCGCATCATTCTCCCAGGCGGCGCCGGCCTCGTCGGCCAGAACCTAGTCGCTCGTCTCAAGCAGCGTGGGTATACGAACCTGGTCGTGCTCGACAAACATCGAGCCAATATCGAAGTCCTGCGCAGCGTGCATCCTGACATCACCGTCGAGTACGCGGATCTGGCTGAGCCGGGCGACTGGGCTCGTTATTTTGACGGCGCGGCTGTTGTCGTGATGCTGCAGGCCCAGATTGGCGGTCCGACGATCGAGCCATTCATTCGCAACAATTTGACGTCCACGACTCACGTGTTGGCGGCAATCAAGCAATTTAATATTCCGTACACGGTGCACATCAGTTCATCTGTCGTGGAATCCGTGGGCGACGATTTCTATACCGACACCAAGAAGCAGCAGGAAGAGATGGTGCTGGCGTCAGGCATTGAATGCGTGGTGCTGCGTCCGACACTCATGTTCGGCTGGTTCGACCGCAAACATCTTGGCTGGCTGTCGCGTTTCATGCAGCGCGTGCCGGTCTTTCCGATTCCCGGCAGTGGGCGTTACATGCGCCAACCGCTCTATGCAGGGGATTTCTGCAACGTGATTATCAGCTGCATCGAGTCGCGCATCAGCGGCAAGGTGTTCAACATCACGGGGCTGGAGCGCGTCGATTACATTGACATCATTCGTCAGATCAAGGCGGCTACGAATGCTCGCTGCGCAATCGTCCGTATTCCGTACGGACTGTTCTATGTGCTGTTGAAGATTTACGCGTTGTTCGATAAGAATCCGCCTTTCACGGCGGATCAGTTGAAAGCGTTGACTGCCGGCGATGAGTTCGAGGTGATCGACTGGGAGGGCATATTCCAGATCAAGGCCACGCCGTTTGCCAAGGCGATGCATGAAACCTTCAACGACCCTGTGTACAGCCAGATCGCGCTTGAATTTTGATGCAGGAAATAGTGATGACAGACGAAAAGATCGCGGTGTTGGGTGCAGGCCCCATGGGCCTCGGGGTCGCTTACCAGTTGGTTAAAGACGGGCGCAAACCCGTTATATTCGAAGCAGACGATCGCGTAGGCGGCATGGCCGCGTGCTTCGATTTCGGTGGGTTGTCGATCGAGCGCTATTACCACTTCCACGCGATCTCCGATCACGCGTTCTTCGAGGTGCTGCGTGAACTTGGTATCGAAGATCAACTGAAGTGGGTCGAGACCAAGATGGGCTACTACTACCAGGGGCATGTGCAGGCCTGGGGGAACCCGATCGCGCTGCTCAAGTTCAAGGGGCTGAGTCTGACGGCGAAGATTCGCTACGGTCTTCACGCGTTCCTGTCCACCAAGCGCAATGATTGGCATCCGCTCGATCACGTTGAAGCGTCCGGTTGGATTCGGCGCTGGATTGGTGAAGAGGCGTGGGAAGTATTGTGGCGCCGGCTGTTCGACTACAAGTTCTACGACTATGCGTACAACCTGTCGGCAGCGTGGATATGGAGTCGCATTCGCCGCATCGGCCGGTCGCGCTACGACCTGTTCCGCGAGAAGCTTGGCTATCTCGAGGGCGGCTCGGATACGTTGCTCGAAGGTATGCGCCGCTATATCGAAGCTAACGGTGGAGAATTCCGTTTGGGGTCGCCGGCGCAGAAAGTTGTGATCGAAGACGGCGCCGTCAAGGGCGTGCAGGTCAACGGTGAAGTGCTGCCCTTTGACAAGGTTATCAGCACGATTCCGTTGCCGTACGTCCCGCGCGTCATTCCGGATTTGCCCGCTGACATATCGGCCGCGTTCCAGAGCATGAAGAACGTGGCGGTGGTTTGTGTGATCGCCAAGCTGAAGAAGGCGGTAACGAAGAACTTCTGGCTGAACGTCAACGATCCGGATATGGATATTCCGGGTATCGTCGAGTACACAAACCTTCGCCCGCTCGGCGAGCACATTGTGTACGTCCCCTTTTACGTGCCAGGCGAGCATGCGAAATACCAGGAAGCGGACAGTGTTTTCATCGACAAGGTGAAACGCTATCTGATGAAAATCAATCCGGCTTTAACCAGCGATGATTTCATCGATGTGCGCGCGAGCCGCTACCGCTATGCACAGCCGATTTGCGAGCCGGGTTTCCTTGACCGGCTACCTCCGATCCAACTTCCGGTGAAGGGGCTGCTGGTGGCAGATACGTCTTATTACTATCCGGAAGATCGTGGCATTTCCGAAAGTATCGGTCTGGCGCGAAAGATGGCGAGGATGCTGTGACGATGCCTGCAGGGACAGTGAAGGAGCGACTGGTGTCGCCTCGTTTCCTCAAATTTCTTCTGGCCGGCGGGGTGGCGGCCGGGGTGAATTTCGGCAGCCGGATCGTCTTCAATAACTGGATGCCGTTTACGGCTGCGATCGTACTTGCGTATATCGCAGGCATGATCACCGCCTTCATTCTGACGAAGCTATTCGTCTTTACGGAGAGTGTTCACTCCACATCGCGATCCGCGATGTTTTTTACGTTGGTGAATCTCGTCGCCGTGTTGCAGACGTGGGTGGTGAGCGTGGTGCTGGCTTTTCATCTGTTGCCGTTGCTCGGAGTTGTCTGGCACAAGAAAGAAATTGCTCACCTCGTGGGGGTGATCGTGCCAGTGTTTACCAGCTATGTTGGTCACAAAAAGCTGTCGTTTCGATCGCACTAGGGCTGTATGAGATGCCCCCTGCAAGGCGATTGCCAAGTAGGGCGGCTAGAGTGTGATGTCCGGCGAGGCGGACATCGACGGACTGCTTTCATTTAAGGAAGCTTGCAGAAGCGGCCGTGCTGATAGACGTAAGCAGAGATCGGCCCTTGAGTGGCGTTGGCGAATCCTGTCCAGCCTGCGTCTGGTGAAGCGTTTTTGACCGCCTCGGAAACGTCCAATCTGCGCTGGCCCGATACGCCATATCCAATCGTTTTGCCTTCGGCGTCGGTCAGGACGATAAGCAAGGTCTCACGGTCGGCCGTCGTCGCCCAGCCCGTTGCGTGCATAACGCCCTTGTCTGTGGACGTTGCATCGAGATGTCCTAGGCAGAAGCTTTGATCCAGGCGGGCGGCGTCGAATTTCACGACTCCGGCGTCGCGAAGCCAGCCGCGTCCATACGGTCCGATTTCATAGTCGGCGGCGAAGTTTGCGGTCGTTACAAACCCATCGTGCATTGCAGCTGGATAGACCGTCGCGTCATACTCAGGATGGTCGAGACCGATTTTTTGACCTAGCACTGCAAGCTTCCATTTGAACAGGTAGGAATTGTCCTCGAAAGCCTGGGATTGATAGAGCGCGATAAACGTAAGCAGCGCAAGCGGGGCGACGGAGGCCAGGAGCCGCGCGCGGCGTGTGCTCACGACATCAAGAACAAGCAGCGCGAGTACGGCAAAGCTGATTACCACAGGTGTGGTGTAACGGCCCGCTACCGACGCCTCAAGTCCGAGCATCCAGCGACTGTTGGATGCGCCCATTGCGGAAGCAACAACAAGCCCGTACGAAGCGATAAGGAACGATCGGTACGGCGTGATCTGTGCCTTTGCAAACAGGCGCACGGTGACAATGGCTGCGATTGCAAGCGAAGCAATGCCGAACAGGGCGGATATCTTTAGCCCCCATGTTGCCAGGCCCGTGGGATTCGGCGGAATCATCGCTACGATGGTGTTCCATCCAAAAAACGTTGGATTCCCCATGAACGCCGCGAAGAATTTGAGCCGGATAAGCGAGGTATGTGCGGCCGCTGGATCGATCGGCAAAATGGGTTTGTTGTACCCATGGAAATAGATGAATGCACACACCGCACCGCCTGCCGCCACGATGAGAGATTCGCGGACGGGCCGACGCTGCAGAACGCCCTGGATCGCCATCACGCCGAAGGCAACGACGCCATTGCCCATGCTCAGCATGGATGCGACGCAGAACAGCATTGCAAGCGAGATTCGAAGCGGCCGGCTATCCAGGCGAGAGAATTGCGCAAAAGCCATCAGCGCGAACAGATAGACCGCGATGCACTGGCTCTGGAATCCCCACTTGATATTCTCGGCTTGGACCCAGAGCAGCAGGAACCCAACGATCAGACCGCCGATAAACAGGGGAGGGTGTAGTTCTTTGTGTCCGGATCGGTATTCACGCCATAGCACAAGAGCCACCGCGGCGAGCAGAACGTAGTTCGCGATGATTGTGAAAACATTACGTCCACCAAACAGGACGATGTCCAGCCAGAAGAGCACGCGCGAAAATACAATTCGGTGCTCCATGTGCTGAGACCAGAAAGCGGAGTAGTTGCCTTCAACGACGTCCTTGTAAAAGCCTAGTTCTCCGTCCCATTGATCCCAATAAGGGATGGGTGAGAAAAAGTGATGTCCGCCATAGATGGATGTGGCAATAATCAGGGCGGCAAGGAGCGAGGCCCAAATAGAGAGGGTGCGCGACAACTTATTCTCCGGAAATGGTCGCGGGAGTATGCCATATCGGAGCCATCGCGCGACCTAAGCGCTCGGATCGGGGCGCTTCAGGCGCTGTTACGAGAAAACGGTGCTGTCCGGGTTGTCGGAACGGTCGGCGAACGTCAAGTCTTGCGGTGACGCGCAGCAGAGCGGTATCGCCCCACGGGTACGTGCAATTGCGTGCCGGCATCCCGGCATGACCGGGATATCGAATTCGTTTGAATATCGAACCTATGTCGCTTCTGTAATCGCGGACCGCAATGCTCGCCTGGTTTTCCAGAATGGGCGGTCAGGAGCATCGTCGACGGTCTCTGTTTCCATCAAACGCCAGCTTTCCACGATATGGGATTTGTCGTCGGATGGCTGGAGCGAAACAAAGAACTCCATATCATTTCGATCAGTATCGAAGAAATTAGCGCAGGCGAAGTCGATAAGCTCGAGTTCGGCCATTTCACGGAACAACTGCGCAAACGAGTGGGGCGAAAAAACCCAGCAGTGCACGTCGTGATAGGCGCCGTTTTCTAAACAGTCTCGTGCCACGCCCAATGCTGTGTCGATGTCGTGGTGCCGCTCGATTAAGTGAGGGTCGAGTGGTCCTCTCCAGGCGGCAAAGCAGTCAACCTTCGCGACGTTGACGCAATAGTCGATTAGAAGCTGCGGTTGAGGAATTCGTGCACGTATAAGATTGCAATATAGGACCGAAGCTATACGTGTTTCTTCGCGGAAATAGTCAAACGTAAATCGTTTGTCGGGCACGACTAATCGCACTTCACCGTTGGGCTTCAGGATGGAGCGAAGTTCTGTCAGCCACGCAACGAGATCGGGTACATGCTCGACAACGTGGGATGCGACCACGTAGTCAACCCGTCTCGTACCCAAAGCCTGCTGGAGGGTGTTTGAGCCCCAAACAGCGTCGACTTCGACGATTGCGTTCACGTCTACGCTGGGGTCGTCTTTGTATTTAGTACGCAGCGTTTCTGTATCTGCGTGATCGACGTAGATTACGGGCCCGTCGTCTTTCAGAAGAAGTGGCCGGCATAACGCTCCGATCTCTAGTCCAAGACTGTCTTTCTGGACCAAGCCGGCAAGTAACTTTTCCTTCCGGGTGCGGGGGCAACGGTCTGCTGAAATCATGGCTCTCCTGCTTTGGGCATTCTTCCAGATTCTTACCGAGAGCCAATCATAACCGAAAGAATCCATGTTGCACTGCACGAAAGCAGCGTTCGACCATTCACCTTTCCGCGGGAGGGTCGAGTTCCTTATCCAGCCAACGGAGTGAACGGAACGCAGTTCTCTCTGGTGTCGCGCATATGGCGGCCGGCTTTTATGAAGGTGCCGCAATGAGTGCGGCCGGTCTGTGAACGTGATTTTTGCGATCAGTTGCCGAGAAAATACTAGCGCCAGATCGCGCGGACGAAGGCTATTCACCGTTTCGGCAGGAAGGTTCCGCCACACGAAGTTCCGGTCGGTTGACGCTCCCAGAGGGTAAAAAGAGGCGCTCACGCAATACGTAACATCCGATTACAATGCGGAAGATTTATTAACATCAACCACACCAACTTGAGAGAGCGCGGAGACTTAGCCCGTGGACAGAACCAAAGAAAATTTTGAACGGGACGGCTTTGCCATCCTGCCGGGATTCTATTCTGCCGAGGAGATTGACAGCGTTGTCGGGTCGATTGCCCAGCGCAAGCTGGAGCGTCCGTTAGACGTAACGGTCGATCTACTGGACACAGGTGAGCGCACCTTGCTCGGCCTGCTTTCTGCGCAGGAAATTGCAACGCGGCGCATGAAGATTAACGACCTGTATCTCGACATGCCTGGCGTGCGGAATCTGGCGTTGTCCGACCGGCTTGCTCCGATACTTCAGGAATTGCTTGGTCAGGATCCGGCGCTGTGCAATAGCCTCTACTTCGAAAAAGGTAGTCAGCAGCCGCCGCACGTTGATTCGATTTACATGACTCCTGTTACACCGAACCATTTGATCGCGACATGGGTTGCCCTTGAGGACGCTCATGCCGATGCTGGTCAGCTCGAGTACTTCCCAGGTAGCCACAAGGTCGAGCAGATGATTTTCAGCAATGGTACGCGTCACTTCGTACCGGATGAAATGCCTCAGTGGCACAAGTACATGGATGCGGAAGTCGAGAAGGCCGGCTTTAGCAAAGTGACCTTTGCGGCCAAGAAGGGTGATGTGTTTGTCTGGCATGCCAATCTATTGCACGGCGGCGGGCCTATCGCTGATATGCAGCGAACGCGCAAGTCGCTAGTTTTCCATTACTACTCGCGGCCCGATGCGCTGAATCTGGACATGAAGCTGGAGCCGATGCTTTGCTCCTCGTGGATTAACCGACCGATCCAGGCTGTTCCCGAAGAAACTTTTGCGCGGGCGCAGTTTGAACAAGCCTATCTGGAGAAATATCCAGATGTCGCCGAAGCCGTTCGTGAAGGCAGATTCGTCTCTGGAATTCACCACTACGACATGTATGGCAAGGCGGAAGGCCGTACCGTTTAATGCATTGCCGGGGCGGAATGGACTAAGGACTATCCGGATGCGCCGTGCTCAAACGTGAGCATCGCGCCCCGGATATCCAGGAATGCTGTTTCAGGGGTTTGAGCTACACGAAGAATTTCAGGTCGAATTAAATCGACATGCAGATGAATGTTGGCCCTTTACGAGAGACAACATGCAGAAGATTCGCGATGAAGTTGCCACCCTTGATCCTCGAGAGGCGCGTCGACAGCGGTTTCTGCGCGGACTCAGCATCCAGGACAGTATTGGTATTGAAATAGGTGCACTGTGCTGGCCAATCGTTCGCCGCGAAGACGGTGCGAACGTCGTTTACGTAGACCATACGGACACGGTGGGACTGCGCCAGAAATACAAAGACGACCCTCACGTCAAGCTTCAGGAGATTGTCGATGTCGACGCCATTTGGGGGAGAAATTCTCTTCATGAAGCTGTCGGCGGTAAATATTTCGACTACGTTGTGGCCTCACATGTCGTAGAACATGTCCCCGATCTGGTTACCTGGTTGAGAGAATTGGCGGCGGTGCTGAGGCCTACTGGCGAGATTCGCCTCGTCGTCCCCGATCGGCGCTTCACATTCGATTATTTCCGCAAGGAAACGAAGCTGCAAGAAGTCCTCGCGAGCTACGTTACTCGCGCACGGGTCCCGCAGCCTTATTCATTGATCGACTACTGCCTGAGCGCCGCGGATATCAATACCGCGGACGCATGGCGCGGGCGAATCGATGCCCAGACCGTTAAGCGACAACATACGTCGGAAGGCGGCATTTGGCTCGCACGCGACGCTTTCGAAAATGGGACATACCATGACGTCCATTGCTGGGCTTTCATACCGAGGTCATTTGCCCGCCTGATGAGCGATCTGTGCGAACTGGGCCTACTCGATCTTGCGTGTGAAGATTTCCATGACACGGCCCGGAACGACATCGAATTTTTCGTCACGTTGAGACGTTCACACGACAAGAACCATATTGCGAAAAGTTGGCTGCGCATGGAGCGCGCGGCTAGCAATGCGACACCCGGGGTTCCATTTTGGCGTCTGCGCCGTAAGCTTGAAGAGCTGCTGGCTAGATCGGCGAACAACGGACCAACGCCTCGCCCATCCGGGCAGAGCAGTGAGTTGGATCCTCTGGAGCCACTCGAATTTCCGCCTGATTTTGATCCTGAACAGTATCTCCGCGCCAATCCCGATGTCCGCGAGTCGGGTGCGGACCCAACGCTTCATTACAGGCACCATGGGTGGCGCGAGGGCCGTCCAATCCGCGCTCTTTAGTGAAACGCCCATCCGGGCTTTTGGCGCGTCGAGTCAATTCACTCGTTTGACATCGACCATGAACCTTGCGAACGGCCTATAGGCATCTCTCTGTGTCCATGCAGGCAGCCAACCGACCGACACGCAACTGTTGGCGATTGTTTCGATTCAGCGCGAGATAAAAAACACATCCTGATGGTTGTCCCATCCGCCAGAACGATACTCGAGAATGATCAAGTCATTCTCGTCGCAAACGTCATTCACCCAGTTATGGGGGATTAGGGATATCCCATAGCTGTCGCCGATGTAGTCGACCGTCTTGGCCTCAAGCGAATGGTCAGCCATGTAGTTGACGAAACCGAACTGACCTGCGTCGTAGCTATCTAGCAAATGGGTACGCGCGGCGTCTCCGACCTGGTAGCAATCCACCGTTTCCAGAATCTCGCGTGAGCGTGCACCGTGCGTCGTGACTACGGCAATCCCGCCGGGTTTTAGCTTTCTGAAAAAGTGCTTAATCACTGTCCGCGCATTCCGTCCAGACAGGTGAGTGATCAGCGACCCAAGCGCGGCAGCGTCAAAAAACGTTTCAGGAACATTCTGGAATTCGTAGACGGGATCGACGATGTAGTAGCCGTTGACGCCAAATGTCTCTACACAGAAATCAACGGCTGGCACCATGATGTCAGCCACGTGTATCCGTTTGGGGTCGAAGCGGGAGGCGAGGTGGCGTGTCACCCGGCCATAGCCACATGGCAGTTCGAGAACGGTTGGCGAATCGATTTGTGCCAATTCGACCGCGTGGGAAACGCAGTCTGCCATCTGAGTGCCGACCGACGTGTAATGTTCGTTGGAGCCATGAAACATGTCGTCGTCTGGGTGGATCGGTGCTGACTGCATGGTACCTCTTGTCAATCGTAGTTACGGGCCGCTGAAGGGGAGCTTGTCGTACGGACTGAACAGGTACATCTGTAGCAAAGCGACCACCGAAACGGCTTGATTGTGGGCACTTGTCTTTGAAACAGCCATGCCATGCAGTCGGCAAAGGCATTGTCTTGTGGTACTGCTTATGAAGCTCGACGCAACAACCGCTCAGTCCTGATAAACCGGTTGCCCGGTATGCGGATGCGGTCGAGTCGCATAAAAATCGAAAAAATGCTGCTGCCACAGAGCGCAAACGGTATCCATCTGATCGACCAGTCCCGATCCGAAAACACCAGAGGCGTCTGCTTCGCCAATTTTCTCCTGCATGCGGTCGAACAGTAATTTTTCAAAATCGTTGATGCAGTAGTCACGTATCTCCTCCGTGCTGAACGGGTACGCTGACCGGGACAGTTCAGGATGCAGTGAAATATACGTGCTGAACAGTCGCTCGACGATGAAAGGCAAGAATGGTGCTGGATCCGTGTGCTTCGTGTCCACCATAACGGCGCGCGCGGATTCATGGGAAGGGTTGGCTTCGAGAAAGTTGGCAATCGGAAGCAATGTGCCACCGACATATTCGTCCCAGAACTGCCGTGAACCCACCCAGAAATTGCAGTAGGCCAGCGACGCCGGCCCGTGCCGTGGGGTGTCCGCGATTGCCCAGTCAAGCCCGCTAGCATCCAGCAGCGTTTGCGTCGCGGCGATCAAGCCGGGGTGTGCCTGCTCGCCTTGCATCCATACATTGTAGGACCAGTAAGCGAGTTGCGGAAAGGGGTTGATGAAGCAGACATCCGAATCGGCGTGACTCTGCACAAACTCGAGAAATTTGGCGCCGGATATCTTTGATTTCAGCGTGAATTTCGGCGAAAAGAGTCCCGTGTAATCGTGCTGAAGATGGTCGCCGTTTCGATACATATCGATGAGGATCTTGAACTCGCGCCACTCGGGGCGCGAATTGTCCGCGCGTACGAGCGGCAGGAACTCCGCGCATGTCAGCGTCTGGTCCGCAGCGTAGATCGGCTCGAATATCGCAACGGTCTTGCTCATACGTGACCTGCACGCTCAAGGCAGTAGCGGTTCAGGTCCGCGCGCCACTTCAGGTAGGTAAATGATGCATTCGGCACAGTGAAGCTGGGGTAGTGCGTCTCGATCGGCACCCCGAGAAGGTGCTGCAGCACTACGCTGATCGGGCCGCCATGTGCGACAGCAATCATCAGGCCGGGTTGGTGAACCTTGGGTTGCACCTCGGAATCGACCCAGCCTTGTACTCGCTCGGCCATTTGCAGATGCGATTCACCTTGCTCGTACTGGTTTCGAATGTTCTTGTTGAAGTCCGGAAAGGCTTGATTGAAATCCGCCTCGAGCCATGATCCGTATATGCCCGGATGAGTCTCTGCGAGCCGTGCGTCGAACGTCATCGGCGTCGACTCGCCGAAAAGCAGTTCGGCAGTTTGACGTGCGCGTGCCCATGGACTGCAATAAATCTGCGACGGCTGGAAGGCAAACTTTTCGAGCGTAGCGGCGAGGTTGACCGATTGAGTCTTGCCAAGTTCGGTTAGCCCGTCCTTGTCCGTCGAAATCAGTAATCCTTTGGCGTTGGCAACCGATTGGCCGTGCCTGATCAATAAGAGATCCATGTCGGTGTGTCCCGTTTAAACCGGATTCTCGCCGGTCATGAGTTCGAGGAAGACCTTCGCCGGTCCAGCGAGGCCGAACCGTTCATGAGTGTCGGCGTAAGCCTTGAGCCGCAACGAAGTGCGCAGTTGCTGATCCTGGTACAACTCTTCCATCGCGCTGGCCCACTCTTCGGCCGTGTTATTTACCAGAATACCGGTATCGCCATGCGAGACCGCCTCCTCGTAGACCGGCGATCGCGAATAGATGCCGGGGATACCGAGGCTGCCATAGTCGATGTATTTGATACATGATTTACAGCTGTTGAAGAACAGCGCATCGGGATCCTCGCGCCCGCCTAGCGGCACGATCGAGAACATATAGCCCGCATCCCGGATGGCGGCCTTGTACGCCGAGTTCTCCAGAAAACCCTTTGAAACCAGCCGGGGAATTCGCGACATCTCGGGGAACCCGTCGCCCCAGAATTCAAAGGCAACATCGGGATGCCGCTGCAAGAAATCGACGATGACCCTAAAGAACTCCTTCCTGAACTGGACGAGCTTGATGCCATCCGTGTTCGAGAACAGAATCTTCGGCGGGTTCGCTTCATGCCAGCTCGATGGATCAGACGGAAGCGCTTGATGATCGAAGCCGTTGGGGATGACGACGACCGACGGCCTGATCCGTCGCAACTTGTTTCGCAGGGTTTCATTCGAGACCGTGGCAATCGACGCCTGCCGGATAAGCCAGGTAATGTTTGCCAACAGGTCGTCGTTCAAATCGGTGACGCTGTACATCGGCAAGTCGATGATCCAGTCGTCCATATCATAGATGGTGCGCAGGCCGAGGTCATTCGCCATACGCATCACGTCGGTGGCGCGGTTCGAACTATGCTTGTTGAACAGCACGGCATCGAAACGCCGCAACTGCCCGACGGTCACGTCGCTTTCGACGATCTCTTCCCACTCGAGCATCCCGTTGTTGGCCATATAGCTTAGAAGCGGGCCGAAGCGGGCAGCGATCGACCGTGACATCAACCTGTCATGCGAGAGCGAGATTCGCTGAACAACTAATAAACGCGGAATCTTCGACATTTCAAATACTTTCCCGTGCAAGCAGCTCAGCGATTTGCGGGCCGATGATCGATGCTGAATGGCGTGCCATCACGCGGTCGTAAGTCGCTGCTACCTTTGCTTCCCGGTCGGCGTCGTTGATTGCACCCGCGATCGCAGATGCTATTGCGCTCACGGAGTCTGTCGACGTGTACCAGACACCGTCCTCAAAATGCTCGCGCTGCCAGGGGCCGTCGGACATGACCAAGGGCTTCTGCATGATTGCGCCTTCCAGGCTCGATCGGCCTGGCGGATCGATACTCGGCTCAACCATCACGCTGCTGTTGGCAATGATCGACCTGAGAAGGGCGCTGCAAGGCTGAATGAACGGTAGGAAGGTGATGCCGGAATGAGCCTCCGCAACGCATTGCCGATAATAGTCGTCGTCGCGTGCGCCTCCCACAAAGAGACCGTCCAGCTTGAGTTCATTCAGGGCTCTGATTGTCTGCAGCTGATTCTTGATCGGCTCGATCAGCCCCAGGCACAGCGCGAAGTCCGTGCTATTCGAGACTGTCGAGAGTAAATCTCTGTCCGGCTGCGCCAGAAAGCGGTTCGATACGCAGGTGGGCAGGATTTCAATTTTCTCAGCTGGCACCTGAATGTATTGCGTGAAATTCTCGAGTTCCGCGTGGGACTTGAATAGCAGCTTGTGCGCAATACGCGTGATTTCCTGAATGCGTTCGACTTCGCTGGCCGCAATGGGCTCGAGCCACCAGACGTTCGGCCAAAGGAAGATGCGTTTATTTCTGATTGCCGCTTCGCGCAATATGGCGTGGCTGTCGGCATGTACCGAGAAATGAATCACGCCGTCGTAAAAGTTGAGCGGGCGGCTACCAATGCCATAGATGTCGGTATGGACGCCAGAGGCCTTGAGAATCTCGGCAACTTGCACGAGCTCCGATTCGCCGCCGCCACTGACGGTAAACGCGGTGCTGTAGGTCGTCAGAATGAATTTAAGTCCTGTCATGCGTTTCTCCCCGTTGCACCAGCGTCAACAAGTCGGTTGGCGCAACTTCTCCGCCAGCGCAACGTGCATGTGGAGGAGGCTGGTCGACTGTTGGTGAAGCCACTCAGCAAAACGCTCATGGCGTGTCTGCTCTTCGAAGAGCCCGATCGAACACCTCCGCCCAATGCTCCGAAGAGGTGAGTCCGAGCAGAGCGCCCGCTCGCGCGCGCGCGCGGTGTGTCAAAGCGTCCCAACGGGAGGCATCGTTGCGCAGCGCGATAATTTGCCCGGCTATCTGGTTCGCGGTTTCCTGCTTGCCGATGACAAGCCCGGCATCGCTTACTACTTCAGCGGCGGCATGGCCGGCTCGCACCACGGCAGGAATGCCGCGGTGCATCGCCTCGAGTGCGGGAATGCAGAAGCCCTCATGACGGCTCATCGAAAGTAGCAGCGAGGCGCGGTCATAACTCGACAGCAGATCCGCATCGTCGACCATGCCCGTGAAATCGATACGGGTCAGTACGCCTAGGGCGCGTGCACGTTTGAGCAGGAATTTGCTGTAGTCGTAATTCGGCATGCTGCCGACGATCGTCATCGTGGCGTCAACACCGCCTTCGACCACGCGGGCGAGCACCTCGATGGCATCTTCGATGCGCTTATGCGGCACAACCCGGCCGAGCACCAGCATGTTGAATGTAGCCGGACTGCGGGACGTAATCGCATTAATCCCCAACGTCGGCAAATTATCGAAGACGGGTGGGATGACCACGACACTCGAAACGTCGACGTAGGGGGCGAGATCGTGCGCTACGTGCATCGAGTTGGCGACGATGACATCAAACCCTGCCAGCCTTGGCAATTGCGCCATTGCCTGTTCGCAAAGCTCGGCCGTTACCGGCTCGAATTCACGCAACAGGGCCGGATCGGTGACCCCATGGAAGTAACAGATCTTTCTGCACGGCAAGTCTAGTAGTCGATCGAGAAACGGATCGGCAATCGAATAGCTGACATACAACAGATCCTCGCTTGTCGCCTCTGAAAAAAGCGATTCAATCTGCTTCACCTGCGACACCGAGGTATCGAAGTTCTGGGCATATGTTCGCGAGTCCCACCCTGAACGCTCCGCCATGGCAGCCAGCCCCAGGCAATGGTTGCCGACGGCGTCGCCTTCGAAGATGTCGCGTGCATAGATCAGCAGTCTCATCGTCCGCTCACCGTCTTTCGAATTTCGTCCAGCCGCTGCGCATAGGCGCGTGCCACCGCCGCCATCGAATAATCCCTTTCGATGCGAGCGCGACCTGCCTTGGCAACAAGCTGGCGCATGTCTGCGTCGCCGAATACCCGGGCAATCTGGCTGGCGGCGATCTCCACGTCAGGATCGCACCAGTATTGACCTTCGTGGAACAGATAGTCCCCCGGGCGCAACGGCACCAGCTCGCCGTCAACCAGGAAGGCCGTCTGTTCATCGCAAAAATCCACGTTACCGGAGAAATTGGTTGCGACAACAGGCTGTCCCAGCGCCATCGCCTCTGCAATGACGCGACCAAAACCTTCGCTCCGATGCAGCGAAATATACGCATCGCAACAGGCCATGAAGTCGATGGTGTCCTGTCTGCCCAGCCGCTCGGAGACGATATGGATGCGATCGTCCGCTGCCGCGAGGTCGAGGACCTGTCGCCAGGTCGGATCGTCGTCGCGGGCGTTCATTGCCTTGATGACAAGGCCAACGCCGCTTGTTTCCTTTGCGAAGGCCTGTTTGAACGCCATGATCCCTGCCACGGGATTCTTCCGTGTCAGCCAGGAATTTCCATCGAACATCAGATAGAACAGGAAATCTTCGCTGGGAAGGCCGAAGCGCTTGCGGTCAATCGCTTGTGGCGTTGGAATGACCACAGCCATGGGCATGTGCCGCACTTTGGTCTTGCCAAGGCGTGCATATACCGCTTCAACGAAGCGGCTCTGTGCCCAGATTTCGTCCACGAACTCGTGGGCTTGCCCGAACGCGCTCGGCCAGTGAGGCAATTCCCACGGCCACGCGCCAATCTTGTAGGTATTCGACTCAATCAGTCTACGGCCGCCTTCGAGCGTCAACCGGACCATTTCCGGCGGCGGCAGGCAGAACAGACTGACCTGATAGGCGAGATCGTTGCGCAGCAGGTGGTTAGCCGACGTATCGAGTCGAGGTGGCCCGCTCATGGGTGCATTGATCAGCGCGACCTCGAAACCGCCGAGTTGCATCGCCTGCGCGGCCATCCGCGCGTCCTCGCCTAACCCGAGCACGCCCTGGGGAAAGCCCACGATGTTCACACCGAACGGCAGCACGGGCATGCTCGCCTGATGATGCAGGTTCGCGTCAAGAGCCTGCGCGCGGATATCGGCCGGGACGACGCGAAGGTGCCGGAACTCCGGGTACTCGCCTCTGCCGGCCGTGTGCCACCATGAGATCAGCGCCAAGGCGCTCTGCGCATTTCCAATGTCGAAGGCTGCGACCAGATCAGGCCGGCTTTCACGGATCGAGAGCAGGAGCCTGGGCAGTGCGATCGCCGCGGCAGGCGCCTGCTCCATTAACATCAAGTCGTTCAGACTTTCCTGGATTTTCCATTGAAGGCTCGGATATTCCCGCTGGCCATGCTGGATCCACCACTGCATCGCATTCAGCCGGCCTAGAAACGTATCGAAATCGAATAGCGATCGCAGATCCGGCCGGCTCCTGACCAGGTGCGGCAGGAAATGCGGGACACGGAAAAGGCCTTCCTTGTCGCCGTCGTCGAACTCATTGAGCCGGTCGAATATCTTCGCCGTTGGCCAATCCAGCCGGCGGTATTCGCGCTTGCCGTGCATATCCCACCAGAGCAGCATTGCGAATCGGCCATGAAACGTATCGAGATCTATCTCGCGGTTCAGGTCCGGTCTGCTACCGATGAGTGGCGCGAGAAAACGCGGAACGTCGATCAATGTTCCGTTCTCGTCGCGCACAATCTGGTTCAGTTGGTGGATGGCGGGCGAGGTTTGCCAGACCAGTCGCGGGTACTCGAATTTGCCGTGCTCGTCCCACCAGACCAGTGCGCCGAAACGTCCGGCGAACGTAGTCATATCCAGGCTGGCGCGTAGATCGTGGCGACTGTTCACGAGCAGTTCGAGGAATGCCGGAACGTCGATCACGGTTTCCTTCTGCTCGCCGCCCAATTCGTTCAGGCTATCCCATACTGGATTGGGTGACCATGACAGCCGGGGATATTCAAACTGACCGTGCGTTTCCCACCAGCTCAACGCGGCCAGTTGTCCCGAGAAGGATTCAAGATCGATATGGGTGCGCAAATCCGCTCGCGCGTTGACGAGGAGCGCCATGAAGCGTGGCAGCCGGGCACGCGTCGGCCCGATCGCCAGATCGCTGTGACGCAATACTTCAAGCACAGCCTTGTCGTCCAGAATGTCGGCTCCATTGCCGGCAAGCCAGAAGGCGATTGCGCGGGGATACTTGTCGACCAGCGTCTCTGCATCCAGCTGCGTTGCATACTCGACCTCGGGCTCGCCGAGAACCCACTCGAAATCCGGATAGTCACGCTCGCCGTAGGCCTTCCACCAGAAATACAGCGTTATCCGTCCTTCAACGGTCTGATGTTCAAAGGACGCAAGGTCGGACCGGAATTTCAACAGGAAGTAGATTGCGTTCGGGAGCGCAAACAGCACATTCGGAGAAGGATGCCTGCATTCCGTTGCCCAGTCGTTTGTCAGTGACATAGTGTTATTGAGCCTTCGGAAGACGCGGACTCATTGTCATCACGAATTCAGTCGAGTCGATGGAGAGATTCGGCGAATAGAACGGGTCGTTCCACAATGCGTCGCCCCAACGCTTCTTCACGAACTCGATTTCCTCGACGAAGCGCGCCATCTTCTCTGGCGTATCTTCATAGCCGCGCGAAGCGGATTCGTGGTGGTACAACTCGGCAAACGGGGTCCACACATTGCGATAGCCCGCCTCCCGCACACGTAGGCAAAAATCGACATCGTTAAAGGCGATGACCAGGCCCTCGTCAAGCCCCTGGACTTCACGATAGATACTTGTGCGGATGACCAGGCACGCCGCCGTGACCGCGCTGACCGCATTGCGCAGGACAGCCCGACTGAAATACCCCGGTGCATTGCGTGGCAGGTACTTGTGACCGTGGCCGGCCAGGCCACCCATACCCAGATACACGCCGGCATGCTGGACGGTGTCGTCAGGGTAAAGCAGCTTCGCGCCCACCGCACCGACGTTGTCTTGCAACGCGACGGAAACGAGTTCGCTCAGCCACTCCGGCGTGATGACTTCAATGTCGTTGTTCAGCAAACAGACGAACTCGGCTTGACTCGCCAGTGCAATACGATTGTTGAGCGCGGAATAGTTGAACGGAGAATCGTCGCGGACTACACGGATGCGGGAGTCGCCTTCATAGCTTTTAAACAGTTCAAAGGTTTCGGGCTTTTCCGAACCATTGTCGATGATCGTAATCAGGTAGTTCTGGTAGGTGGTGCGTTCCTTGATGGAATCGACGCACTGCTTGACGAGGTCGGCCCCATCGCGAGTCGGAATGATGATTTCGACAAGCGGCTCTTTTTCAGGCAAAGCGTAGACAATTCGCTGATACATCACCGCGTCGTCGGCAGATTGGACCTTCGCCGCGATATTGCAGCGCGTCAGGTGCTCCTGGATCGCGCGACTGGCAGCGATCACGGCGTAGGGCTTCGCATCGTGACTTGATGCGGTGCTTTCCGGCAAGACGCGCCAGTGATACAACACGCGCGGGATATGGCGGATTGCCTGAGGGCCAACGACTTCCATTGCACGAAGCGCAAGATCGTAGTCCTGCGAACCTTCGAGTCCTTCGCGGAACCCGCCGATCTGTCGAAGGACGGAGGTCTTGTACACGCCGAAGTGCGAAATCATGTTCTGGCTAAGGAACAGGTCGTAATTGAAATCGCACTTGAAATACGGCTCGTATCGCCGGCCATCGACCGTGAGCTTGTCCTCGTCGCTGTAAATCAACGCGGCTTGCGGGTCCTGCCGGGTCAAGTCCGCCGCGTAGTAAAGCGCCAATGGATGCAACTCGTCGTCATGGTCGAGCAGACCGGTGAATTCGCCGGTGACCAACGCCAGCGCACTGTTACTGGCTGCGCTGATATGGCCGTTGACCGGACGATAGATCACCTTGATGCGCGGATCACGTGCCGCATACTCGTCCAGAGTCGCTTTCACATGGGGTTGCGTGGACTTATCGTCTGCAATGCAGAGTTCCCAGTTTGTATAAACCTGATTGAGCACTGAGTCGATTGCTTTGCGCAGGTACTCATCGGGCGAGTTGTAAGTCGGCATCACCAGACTGATGAGTGGCTGACGATCCCAATTGCTTACGGCTTCCGCCAGACTCGAATAGCGATCCGGCGACACCTCATTGAGGGCGATCCAGTTCTCGTAGGTAGGAGCAAGTGCAGTGCCGGACGCCGCCGCTGCATCAGCCTGTGCAAGTGCTGCGTGGTTCGCCTCGCCAAATGGCAAAGAGTTCTCGTCGACGATCAGCGCGAAGTCATTCAGCGAGAACGGCCCCGGAAACGCGATGGGGTCAAAGCGTACCGCACGGAGCGTCCACGGGAACGAGATGGTTTGGTCCACCTTTCCGTTGGCGTCTGGGCGCAGCCAAACAGCCCCTTGCTCCGACATTCCGTCGCCCTTGTCAACATAGATCATGCAAGGTGTCTTCGGCATCTTGCCTGTCGTAAGCGAAAAAGACAGGTGTACCGTGCGCCCACGCATGTGTTCCCAACCCACAAAGGCAAACTGCGGATCGTTTGTCGTTGCGGTCCATTGGTATGCAGCACCCGAAAATGCTTCAACGTTGTTGAGCGGTTGCAGTTCAAGTTTCATGTTGGATAACGGGCTGTAGATATATCTATGATGGACGACATTATCGAGCGCCAAGCGAGCGCGCGTTAGGGGCAATGTCGAACGACGCGCGGACCATGCATCTTGACGGTCCCTTCTGGGCAGTCAGTTCAAGCTTTGGATCAACATCATGCGCCAATTCGGGAGCCATACAATTCTGAGTAAGTGCAACTTTGCCAGACAGACAAAACTCGAAAGTCATTTCGTCGACAGGGATGTATAGAGTTCTTTCAATGGCGAGAGCACGGCTTGCCAGCAGAGATTTCGCTCACGCCGCGCACCGGTGCGTTCAAGTGTCAACGCCTGCCGTATCGACTGCGCAATGCTGGAGATATCTTCTGGTGCGAGATAGGAAACCTGATCCGAGAAGTACTCTTCCGTCGAGCCGACGCGTGTGACGGCAATGCGCGTGCCGGCCGCATGCGCTTCAAGTGCTGCAAGGCCCGGCGTTTCGAGCGTGCTTGGCAAGCAGAACGCCTCGCATGCCGCGTAGGCCGAGCGCAGGAGTGGCGACTCATGCGGCAGCGCGCCAAGATACATGACCTGGTTTCCTCCTGCTTCGAGGCAGGCGCGGGCATACTCCGGGTCGCGTTGATGACCGATCAGGATCACCTTCAACTCCGGAATGGATTTCATTGCATGCATGAGCGCGAGCTGGTTCTTGCGCGGCTCGATATTCCCGACGTTCAGCAGGAAGGGTTCGCGAATGTTGAAGTGGTCGCGGAAAAGAGCGGGCGACACCGGCTCGTAAAACGCTTCTTCGACACCGTTATAAACCGTGACGAATTTCTCGCGTGGCAATTGGAACACCTGCGCGAGCGTATCGCACTCGATGTCGGAATTTGCCACCACGCGGTCTGCCAACGAAAACTGATGCCGGATCTCGTCAACCGGATAGAGATGCTTAGTTTCCTCCGTCACCCACAAACTGGACGACACCACCAACGGCAAACCCAACTGCTTAACGAAATTACAAAAATGCACCGACCCACCGACGCACGAAAAGAAGTGGACCACATCATGTTCGAGGAACCGCGGATTCCACTGATCGAACAGCGTGACGTCCACACCATGCGCGGGTAGATGCTTGCGATACGCGAGCAGCTGTATTTCTCCGCCTCCGGGGGTATGGAAAGCCATTGGGTAAGTGGCGAATAGCACTTTCATGGATAGGACTCTATCTGCTCAAACGTTTATTCAGATCAACACTTTCTGCTGGCGCAATGATGCGTTCGCGATCATGCGGCGCGAAACGGCGATCCGTATGATGCGTGACGGCGATCCGGCCGGTACGGCAGGCACGTCGCAGGACGTCCGCGCTGCGGCACGATGTAATGCCCGGTGGTAACAGTGGTAACCAAGTGTTGGCTCGCCGGAGCGAGGGCCGTTGCGCCCCCGCGTCGCTCCGGGGCGAAGTTGATTGTGCTGTCGTCGAGCACGTCGGATCGAAACCGCGAATTCCACATGCGCGAATATGTTTGAGATGTTAAGAATTGTTCGGACTGACGTCTGGGAGGCTTGTCCGTTTTATCATCACGACCCGGGACTTCCGCCGTGCTTTCAGTCTGTTGCCTACCAAAGCATTTTAGCGCCTAACGCTTGCGAGAAGCGGCGGTAGCGGAAGCCGCCCGCATACAATACGTCTTTCCAGACGAATTCCCTTATAAGCGTTGCCGATGCCGGATTGTATCGTGTCTCATCAACCTGTCCCGCCATACGTCGGCTCGCAAAGCCTTACCGTCGTGCGCTCGTGTCTTCGGCCGGTATGTGTCGTGGAGCGCGGCTACGCGTCCGGCTCCGGAGGTGCGCTGATGTGCCGCCGCCTGGCCGGCGCGCGGTTGGGCGAGGCGCGTCGATGACTCAAAGAGTGCTGATTACCGGCGCGAATGGCTTCGTCGGCAATGCGGTTTCCCGTGCGTTGTTGCAGCGCGGGGATAGCGTCGTCGGTCTTGTGCGTCGGCCGCGGACCGCTGCCGACGGGGTTCTCGAATGGCTCTTCGACGCCGACGACTTCGAAGGTATCGGCGAACGCTGGCCGGTGGCAACGCGCTGCGACGCAGTCATCCATCTCGCCGCCCGCGTCCACGTCATGCGCGATACGACGGCTGATCCACTCGCCGCGTACCGCTCGACGAACGTCACCGGCGCCTTGCGTGTCGCCGCTGCCGCCCGCCGCGCGGGCGCGCGCCGTTTCGTTTTCGTCAGCAGCATCAAGGCTGTAGGGGAGGGGCATGCCGGCCGCCTCATTACCGAAGCGGAAGAACCCGCGCCCACCGACCCCTATGGCATCTCCAAGCTGGAAGCCGAGCGCGCGCTGATCGAATACGGTCGTGAATCGGGCCTCGAAATCGTGATCGTGCGCCCGCCGCTGGTCTACGGTCCGGGCGTGCGCGCCAACTTCCTGCAATTGATGAGCGCCATCGCCAAAGGTATTCCGCTGCCGCTCGGCTCAATCCCGGCCCGTCGCAGCCTCGTGTTCGTCGACAACCTGGCGGACGCGCTCGTGCACTGCACAACCGACCCGCGCGCCGCCGGCGAGACCTTTCATGTGACCGACGGTCGCGATTTAAGCGTCTCCGAACTTGCCCGGGCGCTCGCGAAGCAGCTACACGCGCCGGAGCGCCTCATACCGGTCCCGGTCGGTTTGCTGCGCGTTGCCGGGCGCCTGACCGGCCACTCAGCCCAGATCGACCGGCTAATCGGCGAACTGCGTCTCGACAGTTCCCACATCTGCGAACGCCTCGGCTGGTATCCGCCTCACACCGTCGAACATGGTCTGCTGGAGACAGCCGCCTGGTATCGCTCAACACACTGAACCCGCACCGAACCCATTCTCAATGCCGAACGCTTCGTTCCTTGCCTCCTCTGCCGTGCACCTGCTCCTTTGGGGAGTCGCAGCGCTGTGCGCGTGCGCGGCGATTCTGTGGTGGCTGCTCCGGAGCGGTCTTGCCTGGCGCCTCGCCACCGACATCCCGAACGACCGTTCGCTGCATACGCGCCCAACGCCGCGCGTCGGCGGCTGGGGCATCGTGCCGGTGGTCGTGATCCTGATCTGGCTGGCTGCCCCGGCGCTCTGGTTGCCCGCGCTGCTGGCGGCGCTGCTGGCCGCGTTGTCGCAAATCGACGACCGCCGCGGCCTGCCCGCGCGAGTCCGGTTCGGCGGCCACGCCGCGGCCGTGGCCGCGCTGGTCGCCGTCTACCCGGCTGATGCACCCTGGTGGGCCCTGGCGGCCTTGGCGTTTTTACTCGTCTGGCTGGTCAATTTGTACAATTTCATGGATGGATCGGACGGCCTTGCCGGTGGCATGGCGCTGTTCGGCTTCGGCGGCTACGCGATCGCCGCGTCCATTTCGATTCATCCGGACCCCGCGCTCGCACTGGCGTGTCTGGTCGTGGCGGGGGCGGCAGCGGGCTTTCTTCTGTTCAATGTTCACCCCGCACGGATTTTTCTCGGCGACGCCGGCTCGATCCCATTGGGTTTTCTGGCCGGCGCGCTCGGCTACTGGGGCTGGCGCGAAGGCGTCTGGCCGATCTGGTTCCCGGCGGTCAGTTTTTCCCCGTTCATCGGCGACGCCTCGGTTACCCTGCTCAAACGGCTACTCCGCGGTGAAAAATTTTGGCAAGCGCACCGCGAACACTACTATCAAAGACTGGTGCAGGGCGGTTTCGGGCACGCGTCGACGGCACGAATTTGGTATTTCTTCATGGCGGCGGGCATAATGCTTGCTTTATGGGCACTGAGTTTTGCTGTGGTTTATCAATGGCTTGTTGTCGTCGCATGGGTTGCTGTGCTTGTGCTCGCCGGGCTTTTCATTGATCGCTACTGGCAGCGCCATGTGTCCCGTTCCGGGCAATCCTGAGGTTCTGCGCAATGAAAAGATTTAAAGCCCGATGGCTTTCGTTCAGTGCGTTCGCGTTCGACCTGTGCGCGGTGGCTTTGGCCTGGATGCTGGCCTACGTGATCCGTTTCAACGGACCGGTGCCGGCCCCGTTCTGGTCGAGTGGTCTGCACGCATTAGTCTGGGTACTGCTGGTCTACGCCGTGATGTTCCGCAGCTACGGGCTGTATCGCGGCATGTGGGTCTTTGCCAGCCTGCCCGATCTCGTGAGAATCGCCAAGGCGATCGGCGTCGGCGCGGTGGTCGTAGTCATCGGCTCGGCGCTGTTGCAGCCGGCTCCGGTTGTGCCGCGCTCGGTCCTGATCGTTTCGCCGATGCTGCTGTTCCTCTCAATGGGCGGTTCGCGCGCGCTCTACCGGGCTGCGAAGGAGTTCTATCGCTACGGTGGCCTGGTCGGGCAGGGCAAGCCTGTGCTGGTGCTGGGTGCGGGTAATGCAGGCGCAAACCTGGTGCGTGAGCTGAAGCGCTCAGGCGAATGGCGCCTCGCGGGTCTGCTCGACGACGATCCGATCAAGCAGGGCCGCGAAATATACGGCTACCGCGTGCTGGGTGCGATCAGCGATCTGCAGAAGATCAGCGCTGAACTGAAGGTCGAACACGTCATCATTGCGGTGCCGTCGGCTTCGGTCGAAGCGCATCGCCGCATCGCCACGCTGTGCGTGCGCGCAGGCGTACGCGCAATGACGCTGCCGGCGCTCACGCCGCTCACGCAAGGCCAGGCTTTCCTGTCGCGCGTGCGGCAGATCGATCTGGAAGACTTGCTAGGCCGCGATCCGGTCATGATCGACACCCAGCACGTCGAGGCGCTGCTTAAAAACCGCGTCGTGATGGTGACGGGCGCCGGCGGTTCGATCGGCTCGGAACTGTGCCGGCAAATCCTGCGCTTCGGCCCGGTGCAACTGGTGGCATTCGATATTTCCGAGTTCTCGATCTACCGCCTCAACGAAGAGCTGCGCGATAAATATCCCGAAGTATCGGTGGTGCCGATCATTGGCGATGCGAAGGATTCGTTGCTTCTCGACCAGGTGATGGGGCGTTACTGCCCGCACATCGTCTTTCATGCCGCGGCCTACAAGCACGTGCCGCTGATGGAAGAAGTGAATAGCTGGCAGGCGGTGCGCAACAACGTGCTCGGCACGTATCGGGTGGGACGCGCGGCGATCCGTCACGACGTCGCCCATTTTGTCCTGATCTCCACCGACAAGGCTGTCAATCCGACCAACGTCATGGGCGCGAGCAAGCGCCTCGCCGAGATGGCTTGCTCAGCGTTGCAGCAGGGTGCAAGGCGTACGCAGTTCGAAACTGTTCGGTTCGGCAACGTGCTCGGCAGCGCCGGCAGTGTGATCCCGAAGTTTCAGGAGCAGATTGCGCGCGGCGGTCCGGTGACGGTCACGCACCCGGAAATCACCCGCTTTTTCATGACGATTCCAGAGGCGTCGCAACTGGTGTTGCAGGCGTCGAGCATGGGACATGGCGGCGAGATTTTCATTCTCGACATGGGCAAGCCGGTGCGGATCGCCGACCTCGCGCATGATCTGATCCGCCTTTATGGCTTCACTGAAGAGCAGATTCGTGTGGTGTTCACCGGCCTGCGCCCTGGGGAGAAGCTGTACGAGGAATTGCTGGCAGACGACGAAACGACCACCCGTACGCCGCATCCGAAGTTGCGCATTGCGCGGGCGCGTGAGGTGCCGGACAGCTTCATCGACAATCTGTTGCCCTGGCTCATGCAACACCGCGTATTAAGCGACGACGAAGTGCGCCGTGACCTGCGTCGCTGGGTACCGGAATATCAACCGGCCACGGCACCGGCATTGCGTAGTGTCGGCAACACCACATCAATCACGCGGGTTTCCTAGCATTGACTCGCGGCGCGGGTTCCCGCCTTCGCTATCACCCATAAAAAAGGCGCTTCAAGCGCCTTTTTTTCTACCGCCACACATTCACCACGCTGACCGAGCAGCAGTAAAACTCATAAGCCGCCACAAGGATTCGGTGCCGTGGTGGTCGTGGCCTTGGTCGCCACCGATACGGCCGCCAAGGCCGCCATCGTCCCCGCTACCTTCAGCGTCTTCGTCAGCGGATCTGGCGTGGCGTCACTCGTGTTGGCCACTTGCCGATGCGTGTACGCCGTGCATTCCGGCTGGGTACTCACCGCGGCAACGGGCCTTGTGCTCCAGACAATATTGTCCGAGGCGGTATTGGCGAACGCCGGCAGACTGACTGCCAACGCGCCGAGCGAAAACACACACGCTTTCCACTGCATAACGGACCCCTGCGATGAACGATTGTGCCGATGATATTCGCGCCTGCCGTTTCCAGGCAAACAAAGCACCGATTTTATGCGCGTCGCTTACCGCTTCGCCTTCCTCACCACCATCCACCGTGGCGACTTGAATCGCACAATACTGACATAAAGCCAGACATAGGTCAGCGCAAACACCACCACAAAGCAGAATAGATGCAGCGTATGCCGCCAGAACAACGTCGCCGGCACGACTGCGATCAGACACAGCAACCAGAGGTACGGCGAGGTCAGTGAATTCCGCCGCGTCAGCTCGCGTGCGGTGCGCGCGCCCACCGCCCAGCGCATCAGGCGCTTATAAACCAGCATGTGCAGATGCACGCCGTCGGGAATCCCCGGCGACATCCCGCGAATGAACTTCTTCCGGTAGATCGAGAAGCAGGTCTCGAAGATCGGGTACATGAAAAGCAGCACCGGATACCACGCCGACACATCGCGGTTGCGCATCACCAGCATGATCGACAGCTCGGCAAGCATGAAGCCGATGAAGTACGCACCGCCGTCGCCAAGGAAAATCAGCCCCGCCGGGAAATTCCAGATGAAGAAGCCGAGCACCGCGCCCATCATCATGAACGACGCCGACAGCACGATCGGATCGGACACCTGGAACGCCACGTAAGCGAGCGAAGCGAACATCATGAACGCTACCATGGAGGCCAGGCCATTGAAGCCGTCGATGATATTGATCGCGTTGGCGAGCGCCGCAACGGCCAGCACCGTGACGGCGCAGGAGATCACCGCATACGAGAGCAGAAAGTCGAGCGGCGGCACGCTGATGCGCGTCACGGCGATATCCAGCAGGAAATAGGCGAGGGCGGCCGCCGCCATCGTGCAGACGAGCCGTACGAAGGGCGATACGCGCTTGGTCATATCCTCGGCCAATCCCGAGCCGAACGCCGGCATGCCGCATGCGATCAGCCCGAGGATGCCGCCCGACACGGCGGGATAGGCATGATGCAACTGCACGGCAGACACGATCAACCCGACCAGAATCCCGGCGCCGCCGATGCGCGGCACCGGGCGCACATGGAATTTCTGCACGCCGGCCAGATCGGTGTCCGTGGAGAATTTTTCATGCAGATGCGCATAGCGCACGATCAACAGCGTGATCAGCAGTGAAACGAGAAAGCCGAGCGCAAAACTAAGCATGAAAGTGGGCCTGAGCGAAGACGCCGAATTATACAAACGAAACGCATATCGTCCTGAAAAGCAGCGTTTGCGCCGATTACGCGGAAAATCCCAGATAGTGATGCCTTAGGCATCCGCAAACCCATGCCTGTCATGGATTTCACCTATTTAACGAGGTCTCTGGAAGGCCGTTAACCTGGATGCGGCGAAGTATAAGTTGCAGGCGAAAAGCTGGTCGCCTGCACATTGTGGGGTTCGCCGCCGATCAATGCGACGTTCCGGAGACCCAATGCTTAACAACCTCACCATTCGTGGCGGCCTGACGCTGGTGATCAGCGTATTCGTCGCTTTTCTGCTGATTGTGATCGGCGTCGGCTATGGCGCGCTCAAGCTCGCCAACAGCAGCCTCGACGAAACTCAGCATAGCGCCGTGGCGCTGTCGCATCTGAAGGCAAGCTCCGAAAAGCTGCTGCAAGTGCAGCTCGCGCTCGGCTCCTATCAGACGCTCTTTAGCGTCGGCAAGCAAACGGACGACCTGTTGCCGGCCGCGCACAAGGTCCTGGTCGAATCGAACAAGGACTTCAGCGGTTACATGGCCGGTCCGTTCGCGAGCGAGGCTGAGAAGAAGCTCGCACAGAGCGTCGAGCAGGCGCGCAGCGCACTCGTCGATAAGGCAATCGAGCCGGAGTTCAAGGCACTGAACGACTTCGACTTCAACACCTTCCGCAATATCCAGGGCGAAACGGCGAACGCCTTTTACGCGACTTATTCGAAGTCCATCGATGCCCTCCAGCGCCTGCAGATGGACAGCCAGCACAAGCAGGCCGAAGCGGCGGCGCAGCAGTTCCAGATGGCGACGCTGCTGTTCGCGGCGATCGGCGCGATTGCCATCGTGATCGGCGTGATGGCGCGGATGGGTTTGTCGGCGGCAGTGGTGAAACCGGTCAGTGCGACCATCAAACACTTTGAGCGCATCGCCGCGGGGGACCTGACGATTGCAATCAAAAGCAAGTCGCGCAACGAGATGGGTCAGTTGCTGGGCGCGCTGACGAAGATGCGCGACGGCCTCGTCGAGACAGTCGCGAAGGTGCGCGGCAGCACGACGGCGATTACGCAAGGTGCAAACGAGATCGCCTCGGGCAACGCCGATCTGTCGGCGCGCACCGAGCAGCAGGCGGCGGCGCTTCAGCAGACCGCGGCAAGCATGGAGCAGTTATCGGCGACGGTGAAGCAGAACGCGGATAACGCGAAGCAGGCCAATCGGCTTGCACATGGCGCGCTGGATACGGTGACGCGTGGCGGCACCGTGGTGTCGAGCGTCACCAAAACGATGGACGGAATCACGGAATCATCGCGCAAGGTGACCGAGATCATCGGCATGATCGAAGGGATCGCTTTTCAGACCAATATTCTGGCGTTGAATGCCGCGGTGGAAGCAGCTAGGGCCGGCGAGCAGGGCCGCGGGTTCGCGGTGGTGGCCTCGGAAGTGCGCAGCCTCGCCCAGCGTTCTGGCACAGCGGCCAAGGAGATAAAGGCGCTGATCGGCGATTCGGCGGCTCAGGTGGAGCAGGGGGCTTCGCTGGTGGCGGAGGCGAGCCGGACGATGAATGAGGCGATGCAATCGGTCGAACGCGTGACGGGCATCATGGGTGAGATCGAGGCAGCCGCGCTGGAGCAAAGCGACGGGATCGAGCAGGTGAATAAAGCGATCACCCAGATCGACGAAGTCACGCAGCACAATGCAGCGCTTGTCGAGGAAGCTGCTGCTGCGGCTAAGTCGCTTGAGGAGCAGGCCACTGTTTTGAGGGATGCCGTGGCGGTGTTCAGGATTGACGATTCGCCGGCGAGACAGGAGGCGCATGTGGCGGCGGGCAGCGCCAGATTGGCTGGCGCGCCTGTTGCGTTTGCGGCTTCTTGAGCTTATTGCTTACGGGGTAGCGGCGTTGTCTGTTTACCATGCGCAAACAGACAACGCCGCGGCCCGAGGCAGAAATTAGCCGCTAAACCCCTGCGGATTCGCCGACTGCCAGCGCCAGTGATCCGCGCACATCCGCTCGATCCCGAACTCGGCGCGCCATCCCAGTACGTTCAACGCTGCCGCCGGATCGGCAAAACACGAAGCCACATCGCCCGGTCGGCGCGCCACGATCTCATAAGGCACAGGCCGTCCGGAAGCCTTCTCGAACGCCTTGACGACGTCGATCACGCTATACCCCTGGCCCGTCCCGAGATTCACCACAAGGCTGGCGTCGCGTTTGACCAGCGCATCCAATGCCGCTAGATGCCCGCGCGCCAGGTCCACGACGTGGATATAGTCCCGCACTCCGGTGCCATCCGGCGTTTCATAGTCGCCGCCGAACACCCGCAGCTTTTCCAGCTTGCCGACCGCCACCTGCGCCACATACGGCATCAGGTTATTCGGAATGCCGGCCGGATCTTCTCCAATCAACCCGCTCTCATGCGCGCCCACCGGATTGAAATAGCGCAGCGTCGCGATTCGCCATGAAGCATCCGCCACTTCCAGATCACGCAAAACCTGCTCGGCAATCAGCTTCGACTGCCCATAAGGATTGGTGGCCGACAGCGGAAACGATTCGTCGATCGGTGAGCTCTTCGGCACGCCATACACCGTTGCCGACGAACTGAACACGAACTGCTTCACATTGCGATCGCGCATCAGGCCGAGCAGCGCGAGCAGACTGCCGACGTTATTGCTGTAGTACTCGATCGGCTTGGCGACCGATTCGCCCACCGCCTTCAGCGCGGCAAAGTGAATCGCGCCGGTGATCGGGTGTGCGTCGAAAATACGGTTGAGCGCCGCTTCATCGCGCGCGTCGGCTTCGTAGAAACTCACGGCCTTGCCGGTGATTTTCTCCACGCGCCGCAGCGATTCGCGGTTGCTGTTCACGAGATTGTCGATTACCACGACGTCGTAACCGCCGTTGAGCAGTTCGACACACGTGTGCGAGCCGATAAATCCTGCTCCGCCCGTTACCAGAATCGTGCCCTTCGTGGTCATGCTGTTGCTCCGTTAAAGTAAAACGCCCGTCATTTTCTGCACCAGGTCTTTATACGTTTCGACGACCACGCGTTCGTCGAATTCTTGCGCGACTTTCTGTCGGCCGCGTTCAGCCATTGCACGGCGCTCGGCGCTGCTCATGTCGAGCATCTGCTCCAGCTTCGCCGTGAGACTTTCTACATTGCGCACTTCGCACAACAATCCATTGACGCCGTCCGCCACCACTTCACGGCAGCCGGGCACATCCGTTGTGACAATCGGCCGGCCCATCGCCGACGCTTCCATCAGCGTGCGCGGCACGCCTTCCCGATAGGACGGCAGAACGACGCAGTCCGCGGCGGCGATAAAAGGCCGCACGTCGTGCGCCTCGCCAAGATACTCGATGATGCCTTCCTGCTCCCACGCGGCTACTTCTTCGCGTGTGATCGCGCTCGGGTTGTCGACGCCAACCGGGCCGAGCAACTGAAACTGTGCGTGCGGGTAACGTTCGCGCAAACGCCGCGCGGCTTCGACATATTCGCCGACACCCTTGTCCCACAGGAGCCGCCCGATCAGCACGAACCTGAATTCCGCCTGCTCCGGCAGCGGCGTGAAGGCGAACTGTTCGAGATCGACGCCTTCGCCATGCAGGAGCCGCGCACGCTCAGGATGCACCAACAAATTCTGCTCGACAAACGCGGCCTGGTCGTCGCGATTCAGAAACCAGATCTCGCGCGGGAAGCGGAACGCGAAACGGTACAGTTTTTTTGCGACCTGCGCCGCGCGGCTCTGCTGGATGAACACGTAACCGAGCCCGGTTGTCACCGCCACCGACTGCACACCCGCCAGTTTCGCGGCGACCGAGCCGTAAATGTTCGGCTTGATTGTGTAATGGAACACGACGTGCGGACGAATGCTTCTATACAAACGATACAACGACAAAAGTGTGCGCAGGTCTTCGCGCGGACTGGTGCCTTTCGACGCCACCGGCAATTCGATGCAGCGGCATCCCATCGCGGTGAGCAGCTCGAACGTGCGGTCACGCGGCGCGAGCACCGTCACGTCGACGCCGCGTCCGACCAGCATGCGGATCAGTCCCTGCCGATACGTATAGATTGCCCAGGCGGTGTTACAGACCAGTGTAATGCGCAGCGCGGGCGTCGACTTCAAGGCAGGCTTCATGCGGAAACGGACTCGACGGTGAGTGACGGATTGACGGATGAATGATCGGGTAACGGCATCACTGGCTCGCACGCGGCGCGAGCAACGTGCGTTTGATCCGCTGCAAGGCGCGGTAAGGCGTCACGAGATGCAGCAGATTTTTCACGAGACCCAGCCAGTCGTACGGATTCGCGGCGTTGAAGTAGCGCAGTTGCAGCCGCAGCGTCGAATTGACCTGGCGGCGACGTTTGGTCGCGCTAATGCCGCCTTCGTTCAGCTCGTAGTAGAGCCCGAGTTCCGGCAGATTCGCGCAGTCGTAGCGTTCCATCAGGCGCACGAACAGATCGAGGTCCTCGGCGGAAGGATAGGCGGCGCGATAGTTGCCGACGGTGCGGACCGCGTCGATACGCAGCATCATCGAAGGATGCGCGAGGCATGAACGGAAGAAGCGTAGACGCCGAATTTCATTCGGTTCGGCAGGCGGTGTCAGCATGAAAAGCGGTTTGCCTTCACGCGTGACGACCTGGGTCCACATGCCGAGGCCGGCTACGTGCGGATGCAGTTCCATGAACTCGCGTTGTTTGGCGAGGCGCTGCGGCACGCTGCGATCGCCCGCGTCGATGCGTGCTGCGTAGCGAAAGCCGCGCTGAGCAAGGGCGTCGATGCCGGTTTGCAATGCACGCTCGATGCCGCCGTTCTGCGGCATGCGCAGCACTTCGATCTTCAGGTTAGGGAGCGCGGGTGCGACGATTGGCGGCGTGCTGCCGTCGTCGACGATCAGCACATGCACCAATGCGTTTTCGCTGAACGAGGCCAGCGTGAGATCGACGTCGGCCTGGCCGTTGTACGCGGGCATGAGTACCGCGACGTCGTCGAGAGACATTTGCGCGGCGGCGGATGAATTCGTCATGGGCGCAATTTGAAACGAATGTAATAAAGATTAACTGACGCAGCGGCGAGATAACCGGCCGCGAGGCCGACCAGCGCACCGTAAGCGCCAAGCCGCGGAATCGCCAGCAGATTGACGATGAACGCAACAGCCAGCGCCAGCAGCCACTTCGAGAGCAACACGAATTTGGCCTGATATTTCAGCACGATCAGATTGCCGATCGCTTCGATGCCGGCCGGCACGGAAAGCCACACGGCCCAGCGGAAAATCTCGATCGCGCCTTCGAAGTCCGGCCCGAACACACGGCGGATGATGAAGCCCGCCAGCAGGTCCAGCACGATCGCGCCGCTCACCATCAGCGCGGCGGTCATGGCGGTGAGCCGCCACACGTTGCGGCGCAGTTGCGCGGCGTCCTGCACGCGGTAGACAAAGGCGGGCGCAATCGTCTGCGCAAGCATCAGCGCGAGCGTGATCCAGTTTTCGTTCAACTGCTGCGCGGCGGAATAGCGGCCGAGATCGGCGAAGGAAATCGCGCGCTCGAGCATCAGTCTGTCCAGTTTCAGGAACAGATACATACAGATCAGGCCGAGCCAGAACACCGTGCCCGCGGTCGCGAAGTGCCAGAAGAGCGAACGGTCGACGTGCCAGCCGAGCTTGCCGCCGTGCCGGCGGGCGTAATAGATCAGCAGAACCGCGCCGATCAATGCCGATTCGGCGGCCCATAGCCAGCCAAAGCGCGCGGGCGTCGCCATCGCGCGCACCAGCAGATAGACGAAGCCGGCCTTCAGCACCGCGGTGCTCATACTGGTGAGCAACTGCGGCTTGCTGTACGTCATGCTTTGCAGCCACGCATTGATCACGCCGACGAACGGCTCGCGGAACAGCATCGTCACCGCGAGACCGGCGAGCATGGCGCCCACCAGCGGCTCGAAGAAGTGCAAGGCGATGCCGAGCCACGTGAGCAGCAGCGCCGCGACGGAAACCGAAAAGCGCAGCGCGAAGGCGCTGCCCAGCACCGTGCCCAACTGGGTTGGCGGCCGGCCGACGATGGTGGGAACCAGGATTTCCGCGCCGCACACCCAGGTGATCGGCGAGAGCACCAGCAGCAGCGTGTTCGCGTACTGCCATTTGCCGAAGGTGTCCGGCCCGAAGTAGCGCGCCAGCATGCCGCTGATCACGATCGCCACGCCGATCTGCGTGAGCCGCTCCAGCCCGAGCCAGACGATATTGGTGAAGGCGCGCGTGACGTCGGGATTGGCGAAGCGTTTGAGCGTCAGCATCCGGTCGCCGCTCGCCAAGGCAATGGCGCCCGTTGCGCGGCTTGCTTGCCTTGTACGGTTTGTGCCGATTGTGTCATTTGTATGGGCGGCATCCACGACAGGAGAAGCGCAATGCGCGCGACCGCCCACCCGGCCGCTTGTAACGGCAACTTTACAAAAGGAGGGCGTCTAAGCATTAGAATGGCGTTTATAAGGCAGGTCCGAAAAGCGCAATTATAAGTTGGAACCGGATCGCTTCCGGCAAGGGCGCTTCGCGACGTCATATCGATCGGTGAATAATGAATTTGATGCGCAATTTACCGATTCCCCAGCGATGCGCCGGTCAAAATTTTCCATTGCACGCAAGTGAGCCAACATGATCTCCAAATCTATTTTCAAGGCGTATGACATTCGCGGCGTTATCGGCAAGACGCTCGACGCCGATGCGGCGCGCTCGATCGGCCGCGCATTCGGCAGCGAAGTGCGGGCGCAAGGCGGCGACGCCGTGGTGGTTGCGCGTGACGGACGTTTGTCGGGCCCCGAGCTGATCCAGGCGCTATCGGACGGTCTGCGTGCGGCCGGCGTCGACGTGGTGAACGTCGGCATGGTGCCGACCCCGGTCGGCTACTTCGCGGCCAGCGTGCCGTTGCAACTCGAGGGCGGCGAACGACGTGTCGATTCGTGCATCGTCGTGACGGGCAGCCACAATCCGCCTGACTACAACGGCTTCAAGATGGTCCTGCGCGGCGCGGCCATTTATGGCGAGCAGATCCTCGCGCTGCATCAGCGCATCGTCGACGAAAACTTTGCTGAAGGTAGCGGCACGTACACGGAGTACGACATTGCCGATGCGTATCTGGATCGCATCGCCGGCGACGTCAAGATCGCCCGCCCGATCAAGATCGTGGTCGACACCGGCAACGGTGTGGCAGGCGGCCTCGCGCCGAAGCTCTTCAAGAAGCTCGGTTGCGAACTGGTCGAACTGTTCACGGAGATCGACGGCAACTTCCCGAACCATCACCCGGACCCGGCTCACCCTGAGAATCTGCAGGACGTGATCCGCGCGCTGAAGGAAACCGACGCGGAAATCGGTTTCGCGTTCGACGGCGACGGCGACCGCCTCGGCGTCGTCACCAAAGATGGCCAGATCATCTATCCGGACCGCCAACTGATGCTGTTCGCCGAAGAGGTGCTGTCGCGCAACAAGGGCGCGCAGATCATTTACGACGTGAAGTGCACGCGCAATCTCGCCAAGTGGGTCAAGGATAAAGGCGGCGAACCTCTGATGTGGAAAACCGGCCACTCGCTGGTGAAGGCGAAGCTGCGCGAAACCGGCGCGCCGCTGGCGGGTGAAATGAGCGGCCACGTGTTCTTCAAGGACCGCTGGTACGGTTTCGACGACGGCCTGTACACGGGCGCGCGTCTGCTGGAAATCCTCACGCGTGTGGCCGATCCGAGCAAGCTGCTGAACTCGCTGCCGAACTCGAATTCCACGCCGGAACTGCAACTGAAGCTGGAAGAAGGCGAAAACTTCGAGCTGATCGCCCGTTTGCAGCAAAACGCGAAGTTCACCGGCGCGGACGACGTCGTGAAGATCGACGGCCTGCGTGTCGAATACCCGGACGGCTTCGGCCTCGCGCGTTCGTCGAACACCACGCCGGTGGTGGTGATGCGTTTCGAAGCCGATAGCGACGCAGCGCTCAAGCGCATCCAGGAAGATTTCCGCCGCGTGATCATGGCGGAGAAGCCGGACGCGAAGCTGCCGTTCTAAAAGCTCCAGCGGCGGCGCGGTTCTTTACGAACTGCCGTTGCTGTCGAACGCGGCGCGGGTTTCACTTACCGCGCCGCGTTTTTTCATGCCATTGACCCATGTCGCGATAGAATTGCGGTCCTCACCCCATTGGGGGCCTGGCGCGAAGCGGCAGGTTTGGGGGCCCTTTTCCTCTCAACGCATCTTCGGGCCGGATAGCCGGTTTTCCCACACTTGAGCGTGCAAAAGATACTGATCGTGAGGGTGTCGTCTCTGGGCGACGTCGTTCACAACATGCCGGTGATCGCCGATATCCGACGCCGCCATCCCGACGCCCAGATCGACTGGCTCGTCGAGGAAAGCTTCGTGGGGCTCGTGGAGCTCGTCAGCGGCGTGCGGCGGGCGATTCCCGTGTCGCTGCGGCGCTGGCGCAAGCGCATCCTGTCGGCCGACAACTGGCGCGAGATCGGCGCGTTTCGCCGTGCACTCGCGGCAGAGAACTACGATCTCGTGATCGACTGCCAGGGGCTCATCAAGACCGCATGGGTCGCGAGCATGGCGCGCGGCCCGCTGGTCGGCCTTGCGAACCGTACCGACGGCGCGGGCTTCGAATGGCCGGTGCGCTTCTTCTACGACAAGCGCGTGCCGATCGCGCCGCGCACCCATGTGGTCGAACGCACGCGCCAATTGGTGGCTGCCGCGCTGGACGACCCGCAGCCGCAACCCACCGACGAAATCGACTTCGGCCTCGACACCGGGCGCGCGGCGCTGGCTTTGTCGCAGGCGGATCTGAACCTGCCGGTCCCTTACGTGATGTTCGTGCACGCCACTTCGCGCGCCGACAAGCAGTGGCCCGATGCCGCGTGGATCGAGCTCGGACAGTCTCTGGTGCGGCGCGGGGCGTCGATCGTGCTGCCGTGGGGCAGCGAGGAAGAGCGCGTTACCAGCGAGCGGTTGGCGAAGGAATTCGGCGCTGCGGCGATCGTGCCGCCCAAACTGTCGTTGCCGGCGGTGGTCGGTCTGATCGAGGGCGCCGTCGCGACAGTGGGTGTTGACACAGGTCTAGTTCACATTGCCGCGGCGCTGAAGCGGCCGACAGTCGAGTTGTACAATTTCGCCACCGCATGGCGTACCGGCGGCTACTGGTCGCCGAACGTCGTCAATCTCGGCACGGCCGGCAAGCCGCCCACGCTGCAGGAAGTCAAGTCCGCACTGGCCGGTTTCGGCCTGCTGTAATGTTGTGACGCGGCGTGCTTCGCCTTACGCTCCATCCGTTTTCAAGGGCGACCATGAACGAAACCCAGATCATCGAAGTAGCGAACGCTGACTGGCACGGCAGCAATCTGTCCGTGCCGCGCGAGACGCTGCTGGCCGGCGTCGAACGCGGCAAAGTGCTGTATTTCCCGAATCTGCGCTTTGCGATCGAAGGCGGCGAACAGGCCTTGCTCGATCCCGCACTGGCCGATCCGAACCGCAAGAACATCAGTCTGGAGCCGAACGGCGGCGCCTTGCACGGCGTGGCCGGTGACGCGGTCACGCAATCGGCGGTGCGCGCGTTGATCGCGCGTTATCAGGCCAATGCGCGCACGCTGGTCGATGGGCTTTTTCCCGAATACAACAGCAAGCTGCGCGTTGCGCCGACAAGCCTGCGGCTGCATCAGGTGGAAGGGCGCGAAACGTCGTGGCGTAAAGACGATAGCCGTCTGCATGTCGACGCCTTTCCGTCGCGGCCGAACTACGGCGAGCGCATTCTGCGCGTGTTCACCAACGTCAATCCGCATGGCGCGCCGCGCGTGTGGCGCGTCGGCGAACCGTTCGAAGATATGGCGAAGCGCTTCCTGCCGCGCATCAAACCGCAGATGCCGGGCTCGGCATGGTTGCTGAACCTGCTGCACGTCACCAAATCGCCGCGCAGCGAATACGACCATCTGATGCTGAATCTGCATGACGGCATGAAGGCCGATCTCGAGTATCAGAAGTCGAGCCCGCAGGAGACCATGCCGTTTCCGCCGGGCAGCGTGTGGGTGTGTTTCTCCGACCAGACTTCGCATGCGGTCATGTCCGGTCAGTTCATGCTGGAGCAGACCTTCTTCCTGCCGGTCAAGGCGATGGCGCAGCCGGACTGCGCACCGCTCGGCATTCTTGAGCGCCTGAAGGGCAGGGCGCTGGTTTGAGCGCCGCTGTCTGGTTCGATCGCGCCGCGAAACTCGCGCTTGCATTCGGATTCGCGCCTGAGCGTGCGGAGTCCCGATGCTGAGGGCGATTTATAACGCGCTCTGGTGGATTGTCGCGCCGGTTGCCGTGCTGCGCTTGCTGATCCGTTCACGTAAGGAGCGTGGCTATCGCGAGCATATCGCTGAGCGTTTCGGCTATGCGCGCGGCCGGTTGCCGGAAGACAATGCGCCGCTGATCTGGGTGCATGCGGTGTCGGTGGGCGAGACGCGCGCCGCGCAACCGCTGATCGACGCGTTGATGAAGGCGCGGCCCGACGCGCGAATTCTGTTGACGCATATGACGCCGAGTGGCCGCGCCACCGGCGAGCAGATTTTCGGCGACAGTGTGTTGCGCAGCTATCTGCCGTACGACATGCCGCATGCGGTGCGGCGTTTTTTACGGACGTGGCGGCCGTCGCTCGGTCTGGTGATGGAAACCGAAGTGTGGCCTACGCTGATCGACGAATGCCGTCGCGCGGATGTGCCGCTGGTGTTGACCAATGCGCGGATGTCGGCCCGTTCGTACAGGCGCGCGGCGAAGTTCGGCAACGCGACCCGAGGCGTGTTCGGTGGCTTCGCACGAGTGCTGGCGCAGAGTCCGTCGGATGCGGAGCGGCTTACTGCGCTCGGTGCGCGGAACGTCGCGGTGCTGGGCAATCTGAAGTTCGATATGAGCACGCCGCCGGAGCTGGCGGCGCGGGGTCATGCATGGCGCGCGGCGATCGGCACGCGGCCTGTGTGGGTCGCGGCGAGTACGCGCGAAGGCGAAGAGGAACTGGTGCTGCAGGCGTTCGCGGCGTTGGGCATCGACGATGCGTTGCTGATTCTGGTGCCGCGTCATCCGCAACGGTTTAATGAAGTAGCGGGGCTGGTCGAGAAGGCCGGTTTGCGTATCGAGCGGCGTTCGACGTGGGCGCCGGGCGCGGCGGTGGCGTCGGCGGCCTCAGGCGCGGGCGGCGGTGTGCCTGCTTTGGCGCCAGACGTGAGCGTGCTGCTAGGCGATTCGATGGGCGAGTTGGGCGCTTACTATGCCGCTTCGGATCTGGCGTTTATCGGCGGGAGTTTGCTGCCGCTGGGCGGGCAGAATCTGATTGAGGCCTGTGCGGTTGGCGTGCCGGTGCTGATCGGGCCGCATGTGTTCAACTTCACGCAAGCCACGGCGGATGCGGTCGCGGCGGGTGCGGCGGTGCAGGTGCAGGATCCGGCCGATCTGGCGCGCGCGCTTCGCGAGCTGTTCGGCGACAAGGCAAGGCGGCTGGCAATGAGCGGCGCGGCCTCGGCATTCGCCGCGCGCCATCGGGGTGCGACGGCGCGAACGGTGGATGTGTTGATGGCGTTGTTGCCGGAGTGAGGGGAAGCGCTCCGATTTCAAATCGTCGGAGCGTGCCCTTTGGGCTTAAACCTTCAACAACCCCTTCTTCTCGATAAACTTCACCACCACATCCAGTCCATCGAGCGCCTTCAGATTGCACATCACGAAGGGGCGCTCGCCGCGCATCTTCTTCGCGTCTGAAGCCATCACCTCCAGATTCGCGCCGACCATCGGTGCGAGGTCGGTCTTGTTGATGACCAGCAGATCCGACTTCGTAATGCCCGGGCCGCCTTTGCGCGGAATCTTCTCGCCGCCGGCCACGTCGATTACGTAGATCGTCAGGTCCGACAGTTCCGGGCTGAAGGTTGCCGCGAGATTATCGCCACCCGATTCGATGAACACGATGTCCGCATCCGGAAAACGCGTCAGCATACGGTCGACGGCTTCGAGGTTGATCGACGCGTCTTCGCGAATCGCCGTGTGCGGGCAGCCGCCCGTTTCCACACCCATGATCCGTTCGGCCGGCAGTGCGCCTGCTACGGTCAACAGACGCTGGTCTTCTTTCGTATAGATGTCGTTGGTGATTGCGACGAGGTCGTACTGTTCGCGCATCGCCTTGCAGAGCATTTCGAGCAGCGTGGTCTTGCCCGAGCCAACCGGGCCGCCGACGCCCACGCGCAGCGGCGGCAGTTTCTTCGTGCGGACAGGCGGGTGAGCGGGGTGATGAGGTGCGTTCATTCGTATCTCCGAGAAACCTCGGCCTTCAGGTAGGGGAGAGTGTTAAGAGCGAAAGAGCCGCGAATACTGCGACTCGTGACGCGCCGACAGAATGCCCAATTGCGGCGCGAAGGTGTTGATGTTGTCGGGTGAAGTGGCTAATGCTCGTGTGACGGCGACATCGATCGGCTCGCGTAACGCGACGATGATGCGTTGTCCGGCGAGCTGTCCGAGCGGCACGGCCTTCAATGCGGCGGCGGCCTGGTTTTCCACCCAGCTGAATGCGTAAGCGGCGAGCGCTGCGTCGGGCGCTGCATCGTGCGCGAAAGCGGCGAACGCGAAAGCCGTAGGTTGAGCCAAAGGCTTGAGCGATTCCAATGTCGTGCGCCGTTCTGAGTCGCCCCATTCCAGCGAGACGCACAACTGTCGCAGCGACCAGCCCATCTGTTCCGTTTCGCGTCTGAGTTCAGCGGATTCACGGCTTGCGAGGAATTCGCTGTTCGCTTCCTTCAGGCCCTCGGCGTCGTGCGCGCGCCAGCGTTCCATCTGATGCGCGAGAAACGGCAGCTCGCCACGCGCGAGCACGTCGGTTAAACCGCACGCGATCCAATCGCGTGCGGAATCGGCGTCGGTGATGAGTTGCGCCTCGATCGCGGCTTCGAGGCCTTGCGAGTAACTGAACGCGCCAATCGGCAATGCCGGCGACGCGAGATGCAGCAGCGCAGTGAGTTCAGCGATGCGCATGGTGATGATGCCCGTGGCCGCACGATTCGTCGTGGACGTGATCGTCGTCTTTGGGATCGTGCGAATGGTCGCCGTGGTCGTGGTCATGCGAGTGACCACGCGCGTGGCTGTGGCCGTGTTCATGATCCGGGTGATTATGTCCGTGCTCGTGTCCGTGCCCATGACCGTGTTCGTGCGGGTGGTCATGCCCATGCTCATGCGAATGCTCGTGCCCATGATGCTCGCTGAACACCTGCTGAGCTACCGCATAGTCTTCCGCAAAGGTCTCATCATGACCATGCTTGTGACCACCGCCGTACGCGCCGGATTCCGGCTGGAACGGCATCGACACCTGGTCCACGCTTGCACCGATGCGCTTCAGCATATCGGCCAGCACCGGATCGTATTCGAGCTTCAGATAATCCGCGCCGACTTCGACCGGCGTATGACGATTGCCCAGGTGATACGCGGCGCGTGTCAACGTCAACACATCTTTCGCGCGGACAACCAGCACCGCTTCGGGCGCGGCAACCACCCGCACCAAGCCACCATCGTCGGCAACCAGAACATCGCCGTCGCGCAGCACCGTGCCGCGCGGCAGCAGCAGCGCGACTTCCTCGCCGTTATCGAGCGTTGCCGCGAGACGGCTCTTGCGACGGTCGTCGAAAGCAAGCGTCAAGGTCGGTGCGCGCTTCACCAGCACGGGCGCGAGCTTCAGATGCGGTGCAATCAGTTTGTCGATAGTGCGCATGGGTTAGAACAGAAAGTAACGCTGCGCCATCGGCAGTACGGTTGCGGGTTCGCAAGTCAGCAACTGACCGTCTGCAATGACCTGATAGGTTTCCGGATCGACGCTGATCGCCGGACGCCACGCGTTGTGAATCATGTCGGCCTTCGTGATGTTGCGGCAGTTCTTCACAGCAACGATACGCTTGTTCAGGCCATAGCGTTCGCCGACGCCGGCATCGGCAGCCATCTGCGAGACGAAGGTCAGGGACGTGCGCCCCAGTGCGCCGCCACGCGTTGCGAACATCTCGCGATAGTGGACCGGCTGCGGTGTCGGAATCGACGCGTTCGGGTCGCCCATCTGCGCCATCGCGATCATGCCGCCCTTCAGAATCAGCGAAGGCTTGATGCCGAAAAACGCCGGTTCCCAGAACACCAGATCGGCCCACTTGCCGGGCTCGATCGAGCCGACTTCATGCGAGATGCCGTGCGTGATGGCCGGGTTGATCGTGTACTTGGCGACGTAACGCTTCGCGCGGAAATTGTCGTGCCGCGCGTTGTCTTCAGGCAGCGCGCCGCGTTGCACTTTCATCTTGTGCGCCGTCTGCCACGTGCGGATGATCACTTCGCCCACGCGGCCCATCGCCTGCGAATCCGACGACAGCATCGACAACGCGCCGAGGTCATGCAGGATGTCTTCCGCGGCAATCGTCTCGCGACGGATACGCGACTCGGCAAACGCGATATCTTCCGCAATCGACGGGTCCAGGTGGTGGCACACCATCAGCATGTCGAGATGCTCTTCGAGCGTGTTGACGGTGTATGGACGCGTCGGATTGGTCGAGGAGGGCAGCACGTTCGCTTCGCCGCACACCTTGATGATGTCCGGTGCGTGGCCGCCGCCTGCGCCTTCCGTGTGATACGTGTGAATCGTGCGGCCCTTGAACGCGGCTACTGTCGCTTCGACAAAACCGGCTTCGTTCAAGGTGTCCGTATGGATCGCGACCTGCGTGTCGGTGTCGTCGGCAACAGAGAGGCAGTTGTCGATTGCGGCCGGCGTCGTGCCCCAGTCTTCGTGCAGCTTCAAGCCGATCGCACCCGCGGCGATTTGCTCCAAAGCAGGCTGCGGCTGGCTCACGTTGCCCTTGCCGAGGAAACCGAGATTCATCGGATAACCATCGGCCGCCTGCAGCATGCGTTCGAGATGCCACGGACCCGGCGTGCAAGTCGTCGCGTTCGTGCCCGTTGCCGGACCTGTGCCACCGCCGAGCATCGTCGTCACGCCGCTCGCGAGCGCTTCTTCGATCTGCTGCGGGCTGATGAAATGGATGTGCGTATCGATGCCGCCCGCCGTCACGATCAAGCCTTCGCCCGCGATCACTTCGGTGGACGCGCCGATCGCGATCGTCACGTTCGGTTGAATGTCGGGATTGCCCGCTTTGCCGATTGCGGCGATGCGGCCGTTCTTGATGCCGATGTCCGCCTTGACGATACCCCAGTGATCGAGAATCACCGCATTCGTCACGACGGTATCGACCACGTCGGCATGTACGCGCTGCGACTGGCCCATGCCGTCGCGAATCACTTTGCCGCCGCCGAATTTCACTTCCTCGCCGTAAGTCGTAAAGTCGCGTTCGACTTCGATCAGCAGCTCGGTATCGGCGAGGCGCACGCGGTCGCCGGTGGTGGGGCCGAACATCTCCGCGTATGCGCGGCGGCCAATGCGTAATGTCATGGTGTGGGTCCGGAAATGAACAGGGTGGTCAGAGCAGGCTGGCGCGGATCGCGCATCAGAGCTTGCCCATCACCTTGCCGTTGAAGCCGTAGACGACGCGATCGCCCGCCAGTTCGACCAGTTCGACGGTGCGTTCCTGGCCGGGCTCGAAGCGCACGGCGGTGCCCGCCGCAATGTTCAGCCGGAAGCCGCGTGCCGCTTCGCGATCGAACGACAGTGCTTCGTTCACTTCATAGAAATGATAGTGCGAGCCGATCTGTACCGGACGGTCGCCGGTATTCGACACGACCACGGTGACGGTGGCGCGGCCCGCGTTGAGTTCGTGTTCGCCGTCGTCGGTGATAAGTTCGCCGGGAATCATGGGCCGCCTTACGGGATCGGGTGGTGAACGGTGACGAGCTTGGTGCCGTCGGGGAACGTGGCTTCGACCTGGATGTCGGGGATCATTTCCGGCACGCCTTCCATCACATCGGCGCGCGTGAGGAGCGTGGTGCCGTAGTGCATGACTTCGGCGACGGTTTTGCCGTCACGGGCCGCTTCCATCAGCGCGGCGCTGATAAAAGCGATGGCTTCCGGGTAATTCAGTTTGAGGCCGCGGGCGCGGCGCCGTTCGGCGAGCAGCGCGGCGGTGAAGATCAGCAGCTTGTCCTTCTCGCGAGGTGTCAGCTTCATCGAATGGTTGCGTAGGGTTGCGCCGGTCCCGAATGGGGCCGGCTGCGACAATGATAGGCGCTGCGCGTCATGGCCGCGATCGCGTGTTGCGCACGGGATGAGTCCACGACGGGTGCAATGCCGGATAAGCCTGTCACGGTATCAAGTTCGGCTAACGACGCGCTTACAGATCGGCCGGCAGCGGCGCGCCGAACCACTTCTTCGACATCGTGTTGAGCGTGCCGTCCTGCTTGGCTTGTGCAATGGCGGCGTTCACTTTCTGTTGCAGACGTCCTTCGTTCTTGTTCATGCCGACGAAGCACGGCGAATTCTTGATGACGAACTTCGGTTCCGGACGACGCGGCGGATTCTTCGCGAGAATTGCAGCGGCAACGATGTTGCCGGCAGCAATCAGTTGCACCTGACCCGAGAGGAACGCGGCGATGGTCGCGTTGTTATCTTCGAAGCGCTTGATGGTGGCGTTCGGCGCCATTTGCGTGAGACCGATTTCTTCGAGTGCGCCGCGCGTGGCGCCGACCGTTTTGCCGGTGAGATCGGCGGGGCTGGTGACCTTGATGTCGGCGGGACCGAACACGCCTTGATAGTACGGCGCATAGGCCGTCGAAAAATCGATGACCTTGTCGCGCTCAGGCGTCTTGCCGAGCGACGAGATCACCAGATCGACCTTACCCGTTTGCAGATAGGGGATGCGGTTCGCGCTGTTGACCGGCACGAGTTCGAGCTTCACGTTCATCGACTTCGCGAGCATCGCGGCGGTATCGATGTCATAGCCTTGCGGCTTCATATCGGCGCCGACCGAACCGAACGGCGGATAGTCCTCGGGAACCGCGACTTTGAGCACACCGGCCTTGGCGATGTTGTCGAGCGTATCCGCGTGGGCGGCGGGTGCGTTGATGGCGAGGACGGGCGAGAGCAGCAGTGCGGCGAGCCAGGCGCGACGCGCGGGGCGAAGAGTCGATCGGGTCATGTTGAGTGAGCGGTGGTGGCGAGAAACGGTCGGCTGCCGTCAGGACGCGGCAACATCGTGGGAGATTTCGACGCAAGGTATGTGCCATGCCGGTGCAGCGTGGGAGAGCGGAGCAACACGGGGTGTCGCGCACCAGATTAAGGCGTTAAAACGGACCAGGTTGGTGCAAACACGGACTTACAAAGGTGAAAGACAGGAAAGTCTTCGCCAGGCAGCTATAAAGCACACCGAAAATGAAGTACCGCCACGGCGCGCGCAGCGCCGCCGGAAGAATGACTGCCTTGTCACGAACGCCGAATGTGCGAGAACACAGATTCCAGATGCACCACTACCGCGACTGCGCGGGGGACCCGCTTATGAGTTGGCGGTGTGAGCCGCTTTCTTTGCTTATCTTTCTTTGCGGCGGCAAAGAAAGTAAGTGCCGCCCCGCACAGGGGCAAACGCTAATAAACCACTAACAAAACAAGGAAAGGCCAAAAACCAGACCAAGAAAAAACAAAAAAACCAACCCCAGGACTACGTCGTCCAAATCCTCAAAGGCACCGCCTCAACCCCATGCACAATGGGCCGCAACTGAAGCCAGCATTGAGTCAAAGCGCGCTGCAGCGTTTCCATCGACCGCGAAACCGCTCTCACGAGCAACACCCCTGAAGTGACACAAGAAGCCGCCACCCGAATCGAATCATCAAACGGCAACTGGGCAGTGAGCCCTTCAGCAAGCGCATCGTCGCAGGCGGCCCCCACGGCCCACAGCGTCCCATACGCAGGAAACCCGGCAAGCCCTTGCGCGGCATCCCGCAACGAATCTTCCGCGCTGAGGCTTGCGCGTTCGAGCCAAAGCGCCTCGCCATTCGCCCCAACAATCCGCGACACCGCGCGCAAGTGCCCGGCCGACCACCGTTCACCGGCAGCTTGCCGCCCAAGCTGAGTAGCGTCCCATCCAATCGCAGTCGCGCCCTCATCAAGCGTCAGCGAAAAATCCAGCATCGCGTTGGCGTGATCGAAAACGATATTGTTCTGCGGCAACCAGTCGAGTTTTGCCTGAGGTCCGACACGCACCGAAATATTCTGCCGCGCAGCACGGCCATTGGATTTGTACCACTTAGTCGCACCGGGCGTAGTAATCACGGCATGCGCACAGGCGCCCACAGCAACGTCGATGTCGAGATGATCGCCGCCCGCGATCCCGCCCGGCGGATGCACGATCACCGCGTGGCAGATATCGCGACCTTCCGGATAGAGCGGCCTTTGAACCCGCAGCGGCCCATCATGCAGCCGATGCTTGAGCGTGGTCCGCTCGTCCTCTTTGACGAAGCCGAGTTCGAGGCGCGCGCGCCATTGTGAGTGCGCAGTGGGCTGCGCGGTGGCGAGTGCAGCGTGGTTTTCGTGAAGCGACATGCGAGCGGACTTGCGAATGAATGAGCGGATGGGCGCAGTGTGGACACAGCATCGGACGCGGCAGCAGGCGCATGAACGCGCAGTGTGCCCACACGCATCAGCCAACGACGAACCGCGTTGCCACAGAATGCGGCGAGAATAGCATGCTGCACCGCTGCACCGCTGCACCGCTGCACCGCTGCACCGCTGCACCGCCGCGCGTCAAACCGCGATCAGCGCACGCACACCATCCTTATCCATGTTCGCCCCTTCACCACCCGCGACGATTTCCCCGCGGCTCATCACCCAATACCGATCGGCAATCTCTTTAGCGAAGTCATAATATTGCTCAACGAGCAGCACCGTCATACCCATTTCTTCGACCAACTGACGCAGCGTGCGGCCGATATCCTGAATGATCGACGGTTGAATACCTTCGGTGGGTTCATCGAGAATGAGCAATTGCGGATCGCTCATCAGTGCACGGCCGATCGCGAGCTGTTGTTGCTGCCCCCCCGAGAGGTCACCGCCGCGGCGGCTGCGCATATCCTTCAGAACCGGGAACAGCTCGTAAATGCGGTCCGGGATTTTCTTGGGCGCTTTCTTGCTGGCGGCCCCAACCAGCAGGTTCTCTTCGACAGTCAGCCGCGGGAAAATATCGCGCCCTTGCGGAACGTAGGCGAGACCTTTCTCCACGCGCGAGTAAGTCGGCAGCTTGGTGATCGGTGCCCCGCGCCAGGCGATCGAACCGCTCTTCGTTTGGACGACGCCCATCAGGCATCGGAGCAAGGTTGTCTTGCCTACGCCATTACGGCCCAGCAGCACAGTGAGCTTGCCATCAGGAACGGTAAGTTTCACATCTCTAAGAATGTGGCTGCCGCCGTAGTACTGGTTCAGGTTTTCCACTTCTAGCATGTCGGTCGATCCTTGAATTCTGGTGGCTCTTTGCGGCCGTGGTTTGATTGTGGCCGTTACCGCCCGAGATAAGACTCGATCACCGTCTCGTCTCGCTTCACCTCATCAAGCGTGCCGTGGGCGAGAACCCGCCCCTCGGCCATCACCGTCACTTTCCCCTTCTCACCCGAAAGAGCCGCCACAAACTCCATGTCGTGTTCAACCACCATCATCGAACACGTCCCACGCAAATGATTGAGCAATTCAGCCAACTGCATGGTCTCGTCATCGGTCATGCCCGCCGCGGGTTCATCGAGCAAAAGCAACGCCGGTTGCTGCATCAGCAACATGCCGATCTCGAGCCGCTGTTTCTGCCCATGCGACAACTCGCCGGCAAGCCGCCGCGCTTCGCTTTCCAACCCGATCAGCGCCAACGTCTCTTCGATTCGCGCTTGCGCGTTGCGATCCAACCGTGCGCGCAAAGAAGCCCACCATCCCTTGTCAGCCTTCATCGCCAGCTCAAGGTTCTCCCACACGGGATGCTGCTCAAAAACGGTCGGCTTCTGAAACTTGCGCCCAATTCCCGCACGCGCAATAGACGGCTCGTTCATCCGCGTCAGATCGATCGACTGCCCGAGGAAAACCTTGCCCGAATCCGGCTCGGTTTTTCCGGTGATGACATCCATCATCGTCGTCTTGCCGGCGCCATTCGGACCGATGATGCATCGCAATTCGCCGGCGTCGATCGACAGGCTCAACGCATTCAACGCGCGAAATCCATCGAAACTGACGGTCACGTCTTCAAGGTACAGAATCGTCCCGTGCGAAATGTCGATCTCGCCCGGCACCACCACGTGCCCCATGCTCGCGACGCCGCTCAACGACCGTTCGGCAGGCTCTTCAGGCAAGGCAAGATCAGGAACCATCGGGTTTTCATTCATGAGCGATTCCTCTTGCGTGTGACCATGTCGATCAGTCCCATGATGCCGTTCGGCAGCAACAGCGGGACCAGCACGAAAATCAGACCAAGAAAGAACAGCCAGTATTCAGGGAAGTTCGCCGTAAAAAAGCTCTTCGCGCCATTCACCGCAAACGCGCCGATGATCGGTCCGATCAAGGTGCCGCGTCCGCCCACCGCGACCCAGATCGCCATCTCGATCGAGTTGCCCGGCGACATCTCGCCCGGGTTGATGATGCCGACCTGAGGCACATACAATGCGCCGGCAATCCCGCACAAAACCGCGGAAACGGTCCACACGAACAGCTTGTACGCGAGCGGGCTGTAACCGAGGAACATCAGGCGCGTTTCGCCGTCGCGTACCGCCGTGACCACGCGGCCAAGCTTTGACGTGACGATTGCCCGGGCGCCGATAAAGGCCAGAATCAACACGGCAAACGTGATCAGCAGAAGGACGGTGCGCGTGCCCGGATGCGTAATCGGAAATCCGCCGATGCGCTTGAAATCGGTAAAGCCGTTGTTGCCGCCGAAACCCGTTTCATTGCGGTAGAACAGCAGCATGGCGGCAAACGTCATCGCCTGCGTGATGATCGACAGATACACGCCCTTCACGCGTGAGCGGAACGTGAAGAAACCGAACACCCACGCCACAACCGCCGGCACCAGCACCACCAGCAGCAGCGCATAGCCGAGGTGCTGCGTACCTTCCCAGTACCACGGCAGTTGGTGCCAGTCGAGAAACACCATGAAGTCGGGCAGGTCGCTGCCGTATTTGCCGTCGTGGCCGATCGAACGCATGAGGTACATGCCGATCGCGTAGCCGCCCAACGCAAAGAACAACGCGTGTCCCAGGCTCAGAATGCCGCAGTAGCCCCACACGAGATCGAGTGCCAGCGCAGCGATCGCGTAGCACATGAACTTGCCGGTGATCGTCATCGCGTAAGCGGACAGATGGAACGCGCTCGTCTCCGGGACCACCAGGGTGGCGAACGGCACGCCGAGACCGAACACGATGATCAGCGCGATCAGCGCGAGCCATGCGCGGCGCGACAGCAGTGCGGGACGCGGCGGCAAGCCGAGCGCGAAGCCGGACTGCGCTCCGCGTCCGGCAGCCGCGCTACCGCTCGCCGCGCCGACGTGAGCCGACGAGGTTGAAGATGAGGTAGCCGATGTCATCTCATGCCTCCGCGCTACGGCCCTTGAGGGCGAACATGCCCTGCGGACGCTTCTGGATGAACAGCACGATCAGCACGAGCACGGCGATCTTCGCGAGCACCGCGCCCCAGAACGGCTCGATCGCTTTGCTGACGAGCCCGAGACCGAAGCCGCCGATCACCGTACCGGCGAGTTGGCCCACACCGCCGAGCACCACGGCCATGAACGAATCGATGATGTAGCTCTGGCCGAGGTCCGGGCCCACATTGCCGATCTGCGACAGCGCGCAACCACCGAGGCCGGCAATGCCCGCACCGAAGGCGAATGCATACGAATCGACGCGTGCGGTCTTCACGCCGACACACGCTGCCATGCGCCGGTTTTGCGTGACGGCTCGCACGAACAGACCCAAACGTGTTTTAGTCAGAACAGCCCGCGCAATCCCGACGACGATCAGCGAAAACGCCAGAATCGCCAGCCGGTTGTACGGCAGGATCAGATTCGGCAGGACGGTCACGCCGCCGCTCATCCAAGCGGGGTTGACCACCTGGACGTTCTGCGCGCCGAACAGCATGCGCGTCGCCTGAATCAGGATCAGGCTGACGCCGAAGGTGGTCAGCAGGGTTTCGAGCGGACGGCCGTACAGATGCTTCAGCACGAGACGTTCGAGCACGATACCGACGAGTCCGGCTGCGGCGAACGACGCCGGCACCGCGAGCAGCGGATACCAGTCGAACGCACCCGGTGCGAAACGCTGGAACAGGTTCTGCACCACGTAAGTGGCGTACGCGCCGATCATCAGGAATTCGCCGTGCGCCATGTTGATGACGCCGATCAGCCCGTACGTGATCGCGAGACCGAGCGCGGCGAGCAGCAACACGCTGCCGAGCGACAAGCCCGCGAACACCGTGCCGGCGATCTGGCTGCGGCGCTGGATCGAATCGAGTTCGTCGATGCCGCTTTGCGCAGCGGCGCGAACCTTGGCATCGGCTTCGTTGAACGTGCCGTCCGGCTTCTTCGCGACGAGCGGACGCAGCAACTCGTTCATGTCGAGATCGTGGCGTGCGGCGACCAGCTGCACCGCTTCGAGACGCTTGGCCGGGTCGGCGTCGTGCAACGCGGTCATTGCCCACAGCGTGTCGAGGCGTTTTTTCAGCGCCGGGTCGGTTTCCTTCGCGCGGGCCGCGTCGACCAGCGGTTTGATCGACGGATCGGGGTTTTGCAGCAGCGCGGTGATGGCGGCGCCGCGTGTGGCGGCGTCGGGCGAATCGAGTTGCAGGCCTGAGAGTGCACCCGCTACTTTCGAGCGCAGCAGGTTGTTCAGCGTGACCGGTTGCGCGTCGCCCGCGGCGACCGTTTTACCGGTGATGGCATCGCGTGCCGTGTCGCCGTCTTGCAGCAGCACCGCGCCGGAATCGGTGGCGAGCGCGCTGTCCTCGGAAAGCGCTTTGAGTACCGCGAGCGATTCTTTGTCGTGGTTGGCAATCAGCTTGTCGATTGCCGCGGATTTCGCATCGAAGTCGTCGCCGGCGAGCGGCGCGACGTCGGCTGGGGTGAGCGCAAAGGCGGTCAGTGGGGCGCTAACGAACAGCGCGAACGCAAGGCCGCCGATGCTGCGTCGTGCGAATTTCGGAAATGAAAACGCCATGATGGCCTTTGAAGAAAAACCGGCAGGGCGGCGCGGCATCGTGCGGAAGAGCCGCTGCCGCGCCGTCGAATTGCTACACATGGATGTCGGGCCGTGGGTCGGTCGCGCTCGACCCGTTGCCGTGAACCTGGACAACACCAGAGCCCAACTCCAGGTTCGCGGTCCAACCGCACGACGCGGCTGGCACATCCAGTGGAAAATCACGTCGGATCGTGGCGGCGGCTAACCGCGCCGTTGCCACGATCCGTCCTGTCAGGCAACCCGCGAGCGCTTCAGGAATGCCGGAATCGAACTGACCACGTCCGGCTTGCTCGAATTGCCGGCGATGAACGGGCTCCACGGCTGCGCGCGAATCGCGGTCTTGGTCCGCCACACCACGTTGAACTGACCGTCGGCACGAACTTCGCCGATCATCACCGGCTTGTGCAGATGGTGATTGCCGTCCATTTCGAGCGTGAAGCCCGACGGCGCCGCAAACGTCTGGCCGACCATCGCCACGCGCACCTTGTCCACGTCCGTGCTCTTCGCTTTCTCGACCGCCTGCTTCCACATATGGATGCCGACGAACGTCGCTTCCATCGGGTCATTGGTCACGCGCTTGGTGCCGCCCGGCAGGTTGTTGTCCTTGACCCATGCAGCCCATTGCTTCTTGAATTTCTCGTTGGCCGGGTTGCGCAGCGACATGAAGTAGTTCCATGCCGCGAGGTTGCCGACCAGCGGCTTCGTATCGATACCGCGCAGTTCTTCTTCGCCAACCGAGAACGCGACGACGGGCACGTCGGAGGCCTTCAGCCCCTGGTTGCCCAGTTCCTTGTAGAACGGCACGTTCGAATCGCCGTTGACGGTCGAGATCACCGCGGTCTTGCCACCCTGCGAGAAGGTCTTGATGTTCGCGACGATGGTCTGATAGTCGCTGTGGCCGAACGGCGTGTAGACCTCCTGGATATCGGCTTCCTGCACGCCTTTCGACTTGAGGAACGCGCGCAGGATCTTGTTGGTCGTGCGCGGGTACACGTAGTCGGTACCCAGCAGGAAGAAACGCTTGGCGCCGCCGCCTTCCGCGCTCATCAGGTATTCGGTCGCCGGAATCGCTTGCTGATTCGGCGCGGCGCCCGTGTAGAACACGTTGCGCGACATTTCTTCGCCTTCGTACTGCACCGGGTAGAACAGCAGGCCGTTCAGTTCCTCGAACACCGGCAGCACCGACTTGCGCGACACCGACGTCCAGCAGCCGAATACGACTGCGCATTTTTCCTGGGTGATCAACTGGCGCGCTTTTTCGGCGAACAGCGGCCAGTTCGACGCCGGGTCCACGACCACCGGCTGCAGCTGGCGGCCCATGACGCCGCCGTTCTTGTTGATGTCCGCAATGGTCATCAGCGCGGTGTCTTTGAGCGAAGTCTCCGAGATCGCCATCGTGCCCGACAGGGAATGAAGAACGCCGACCTTGATGGGACCGCTACCCGACTGGGCATGTGCAAAAGGGACTTTGCTGGCCAGCGCCAGTGCGCCCGACATCGAACCAAATTTCAACAGACTGCGACGTTTCATGTGCATCCCCTTGCCATTGATGGTGAGTGTTTATGGGCGTCGATTTCAGCCAGCAGGGCTTGTCCCGCGTGACTTGCCGCTTGTGTACTGCAAGGCACATGCCATGCGGCAATTTCGACTTGAAGTCCACCCACGGCGTGCTGCGACGCGGTGATAGGCCACGTGAGTTATGCGTAACGCGGTTCAAAATTGGTGCACGAGCAGGGCATGCGCCTCGTTCAGGTGCGTGCCGCGCCGCAACGAAGCGTGCCGATCGGCCAGCGGGCATTGGCGGTGCATGGTCGCCGCCCCTTTGTGCATGCGACGTGGTCTGCCTGCGCTGGAAGACCACTCAGGCGAGGAGGCACAACATGAATGAGCGCAGCGCCGCCACGCCACCCGATAGGTTCGCTTTCTGGATGCCCTTTACGGCAAACCGCCGGTTCAGGATGAGGTTTTGAAGGAGAGGGATCAGGCAGTGAGCAAGGCGTTGTTTTTCCAACGCAGGACTTGCCGGTGCAAGAAAAAAGGTCGGCGCCTTGCGGCGTCGACCTTTTTGTTTATCGATTGGATGCGGCTCTCGGCGATCAGAAAGCGATGAACGGTTCCGCTTGCTTGCCGATCGTCACGTCGGCCCGTTTGATCGGCCTCCGCTGACGAGTCATCGCGACCCGTGCGATCAATAGGTAGGAACGGACGGATCGACCTGACGCGACCACGCGTCGATTCCGCCTTGCAGATTGAAGACGTTGGTGTGGCCGCGCGATTCGAGGAACATTGCGACCTGGGCGCTGCGCGCGCCGTGATGGCACACGCAGACGATTTGCACGTCGTCGTCGAGTTCTTCGCTGCGGGCGGGAATCTCACGCATGGGAATCGACACGGCGCCGGCGATCGACGCCGTCTGGATTTCCCACGGTTCGCGCACGTCGAGCAGCACGGGCGCGGGGCGCGATTGATCCGCGAGCCATTCGGCGAGCGCGGGAGCGGTCAGATTTTGCATCAGCAGGACATCCAGTTCAGAGGACGGCGGCGCGCCGGCCGTCCAGATAAACGTGTGAATTAAAACTTGAAGCGCGGCGGCTGCACGGCATTGATCAGCGGCTCGACATAAGTTTCGAACACGTCGGCAATGCGGTATTGCTTCTCGTCGATCCGCGTGATGATCTGCGCCTTCATGACCGGCGCGGTGCCGACGAAAGCCGCCAGACGGCCGCCGACTTTCAGATGTTCGAGGATTTCCTGCGGCAGCACCGGCAGGCCGCCCGACACGCAGATCACGTCGTACGGCGCGGCGTTGGCCCAGCCGCGCGAGGCGTCGCCGGTCACGACTTCGGCGTTCAGCACGCCGTTGGCGATCAGGTTGTTCTTCGCCAGTTCAGCCAGTTCCGGTTCGATGTCGACCGTCAGCACGTGCTGCGCGCGGTGTGCAAGCAGCGCGGCCATGTAACCCGAGCCGGCGCCGATTTCGAGCACGCTTTCGTGTTTCTTCACCGCCAGTTCCTGCAGCACGCGCGCTTCGACGCGCGGCGCCAGCATGTGTTGGCCGGCCGGCAGCGGCACTTCGAAGTCGACGAAGGCCAGATCGCGATAGACGGTGGGGACGAAGTTTTCACGCTTGACGATCGAGAGCAGATTCAGCACGTCCTGGTCGAGCACTTCCCAGGGGCGGATCTGCTGTTCGATCATGTTGAAACGCGCTTGCTCGATGTTCATGGTGGATTCGGCAGTGTGGTTTGGCGAGTTTGCGATTCGTTTGCCGCTGGCCGGCGGTCTCGGGATGCGACTCCGGGGTACAGCGCCGGGGTACAGCACAATACAAAGCAGGCCACGGCAGGGTAACTGCGGGATTGTACCAAATGACGGCGCGAATCCACGCCGCCGCGGGCAGTCCGCCGCCGGGCCGCGACCTGGGTCGACTCCCATCATGCCAGCCTGACCCCGTGTTAATCCCTAGCGATCCGTCCTTGCGATTCCCGCTTTCATCGCGCAAAAATGTAATCGATTACATTTTCAGGGCGAATTCCACTTGTCCAAGTCGTTGTCCAAAGCGGCTCCCGCGAAATCGAAGACGCGCCAGCAGCCCGAGGCTCAGCCGCTACGGCCGGCGGAGGGCCTTTCGATTGCCCAGGTGGCGGAGCAGGCGGGCGTCTCGGTGGCGACCGTGTCGCGCGTGCTGAACGGCCACGAGAACGTGCGGCCCGCCACGCGCGACAAGGTATTGGCGGCCGTCGACGCCAGCGGCTACCGCGTCAACGAACTCGCGCGCAATCTGCGCACCGCCGAAAGCCGCCTGCTGCTGACCATGGTGCCCGACGTCGGCAATCCGTTTTACGCGGAGATCGTGCGTGGCATCGACAGCGTGGCGCGCCAGCACGGCTATTTCATGCTGCTCTGCGACACAGGCGCGGACCCGGGACGCGAGCGCAGCTATTTCGATCTGCTGCGCCGCCGCCGCGCGGACGGCGCGATCTGCCTCGATCCCGCCACCATCCAGCAGGCGCTCGGCGAGGCATCCAGTGCGCTGCCGTGGGTGGCGTGCTGCGAGTTCGATCCGGAGATGGGCGTGCCGTACGTCGGCATCGACAACTATCGGGCAGCGGGCGACGCCGTGCGGCATCTGCTCGCGCGCGGCCACCGGCGCATCGGGCTGATCAATTCGGATGTCGACTACCTGTATGCGCGGCAGCGTCAGCAGGGTTATCTGGATGCGTTGACCGAAGCCGGCATCACGCCGGACGAGGCCTGGCGCATGAACCTGAACAGTCTCGACTATGAAGCGGGCGCATCGGCGGCGGCCTTGCTGATGCAACAACCGCATGCATCCAACGCGGCGCCGAGCGCCATTTTCGCCGTCTCCGACACGCTGGCGATCGGCGTGATCCACGGTTTGCGCAACGTCGGCAAGCGCGTGCCGGACGATGTCGCGGTGGTCGGTTTCGACGATATTTCGCTTGCCGCGCAAATCGATCCGCCGCTGACCACCATCGCCCAGCCGATGCGCGAACTCGGCGAAACCGCCGCGCGGCTCCTGCTGCAACGGCTCGCGAATCCGTTGGCAAATGTGCCGGGCGTGCTGCTGCCGCATCGGCTCGTGATCCGCAGGAGCGCGTAAGCCATGAGTCTCGCCATTCGCTTCGACGATATCCGCAAAGACTTCGGGCCGGTGCGTGTGCTGCACGGCGTGAGCTTCGAACTGGCGCCGGGGCGCATCTACGGTTTGCTTGGCGAGAACGGCGCAGGCAAGTCGACGCTGATGAAAATCCTCGCCGGCTACGAAACGGCGACCTCGGGCACCTTGCTGGTCGACGGCCACGCGCAGCAGTTCATCGGTTCACGCGACGCGGAAGCCGCCGGCATCGTCTTGATTCACCAGGAGTTCAATCTCGCCGAGCATCTGACGATCGCGCAGAACATGTATCTCGGCCATGAGAAAAAACGCGGCTGGTTCGTCGACGACGCGGCAATGCGCGTCGAGGCCGCGCGTTTTCTCGCGCAGGTCGGCCTCGAGAAAGCGCCGGATACGAAGGTGCGCGAATTGATCGTCGCGGAAAAGCAGATGGTGGAGATCGCCAAGGCGTTGTCGCGCCGCGCGCGTCTGCTCATCATGGACGAGCCGACTGCCACGCTCACGCCCTCGGAAACCGAACGCCTCTTCACGCTGATGGCGAAGCTGAAAGCCGATGGCGTGACCATCGTCTACATCTCGCACAAGCTGGATGAAGTGGAGCGCATCACCGACGAAGTAATCGTGATGCGCGACGGCCGCTTTGTCGCGCGCGGTGAAACGGCGGGACTTGCGCGGCAGCAGATGGCGAACCTGATGGTCGGGCGCGATGTGTCGGATATGTTCCCCGACAAGATCACGGTGCCCGCTGATGCACCGATCGCGTTGAAAGTGGAAGGCCTCGCCGTACCGGACTGGGTCGAAGACCTGAGCTTCGACGTGCGCGCCGGCGAAGTGCTGGGTTTTGCTGGCCTCGTCGGTGCGGGCCGCACTGAAGCGTTCGAAGCGATCATCGGTTTACGCAAACGCACGGCAGGACGCATCGAGATCGCCGGCCGCCGCGCCGATCTGAAGAGCCCACGCGACGCCATGCGCCACGGCCTCACGTATCTGAGCGAAGACCGTAAAGGCAAAGGCCTGCATGTGAATCTAAGCCTGCAGGACAACGTCACGCTAATGACGCTCGAACGCTACGCGCATCCCTTGCTCGATTTGAAAGCGGGGCGTGTGGCATTGACCAAAGCCGTGAGCGACTTCGGCATTCGCACGGGCGATCTGTCGAGCCGCGCGCGCATGCTTTCCGGCGGCAATCAGCAGAAGCTCGCGCTCGCCAAGTTCCTGCAGCCCGATCCGAACGTGATCGTGCTCGACGAGCCGACTCGCGGCGTCGATGTCGGCGCGAAACGCGACATCTATTTCCTGATCCATCGTCTCGCGGCGCAAGGCCGCGCGGTGATCGTCATTTCATCCGAACTGATCGAGCTGATCGGCCTGTGCCATCGCGTTGCCGTGATGCGCGCGGGACGCCTGCAAACCACGCTCACGCTCGAACATCTGACCGAAGAGGAGTTGATCGCCCATGCGACCGGCACCCACTGAAGCCGTCCAATCCGGCCGCGCGCTGCGCTTCGCGCATCGTCTGTACGCGCTCGGGCCGCTCGTCGGGCTGATTGCACTGTGTATTGTCGGCACGCTGCTCAACCGCGATTTCGCGACGCTCGACAACATGATGAACGTGCTCACGCGTACGTCGTTCATCGGCATCATCGCGGTCGGCATGACCTTTGTGATTATCTCGGGCGGCATCGATCTATCGGTCGGGTCGATGGCGGCGCTGATCGCGGGCAGCATGATCTGGCTGATGAACGGACTCGCTGCCGGTATCGGCGGCCATACGCTTGCGCCCTTGCTGATTCTGACGCTTGGCATTGTGTTCGCGCTGGTGCTCGGCGGTTTGTTCGGTTGCGCGCACGGCCTGCTGATTACCAAAGGACGCATCGAGCCGTTCATCGTCACGCTCGGCACGTTGGGGATTTTTCGCGCGGTGCTGACCTGGCTCGCTGATGGCGGCGCGCTGACGCTGGATAACTCGCTGTCCGACTTGTATGGGCCGGTTTACTACGCGAGCTTCTTCGGCGTGCCGGTGCCGATCTGGGTGTTTCTTGTGGTTGCAGCAGGTGGCGCACTGATCCTCAATCGCACCGCGTTCGGCCGCCATGTGCAGGCGATCGGTTCGAACGAACAGGTCGCACGGTATGCCGCGATTCGCGTCGATACCGTGAAGATCGTCACGTATGTACTGCTCGGTATTTGCGTCGGCGTGGCGACGGTTCTTTACGTGCCGCGGCTTGGTTCAGCTACGCCTACTACCGGGCTGCTTTGGGAGCTTGAAGCGATTGCATCGGTGGTGGTGGGCGGCACGGCGCTCAAAGGCGGCGAGGGGCGTGTGATCGGCACGGTGATCGGCGCGATTCTGTTGTCGGTGATTGCCAATATTCTGAATCTGACCAGCATCATCAGCGTGTATCTGAACGCGGCGGTGCAGGGCGTGGTGATTATCTTCGTCGCGTTCGTGCAACGCGGACGGAGGTAGGTGGTGAGTAGTGGGCGTTGAGCTTCAAGGAATACAACGGCAAGTTCGAGAACCGGGGCGCATGAACGCCTCATAAACGCAACGGTGTTGCATGGGACCAGAGTAAGCGCTAAAGCGCCAACTCTGGTCGACACAGGAGACAGAACCATGAAGCAGGTCATTCGAGCGGTCGGCGCCGGCATGCTGGCGTTGGGAATACTGGGCACGGCAGGTGTCGCGCGTGCCGATGAAAAAGTCACGCTGGGCGTCGCGATTCCGACAGCCGACCACGGCTTTACGGGCGGCATCGTCTGGTGGGCGAACAAGGCGAAAACCGATCTGGAGAAAGCCCATCCCGATCTGAAAGTGATCGTGAAGACCGCGGCCGGCGCGCCCGAACAGGCGAACCAGTTGCAGGATCTGGTGACGGTGAACAAGATCAACGCACTGGTGATTTTCCCGTTCGAATCGGCTTCGCTGACACAGCCGGTCGCTCAGGTGAAGAAGAAAGGTGTGTACGTGACGGTGGTCGATCGTGGCCTGACGGATACCAGTGCCCAGGACGCCTACGTTGCGGGCGACAACACCGCGTTCGGCAAAATCCCCGCCGAGTATCTGGCGAAGGAGTTGGGCGGCAAAGGCAACATCGTTGCGTTGCGCGGCATTCCCACCACACTCGACAACGAACGCTGGACCGCGTTCACGAACGTGATCAAGAACTATCCGGAGATGAAGATCCTCGACGGCAAGTACGCGAACTGGAATCGTGACGACGCGTTCAAGGTGATGCAGGACTATCTCACGCGCTTCAAGCACATCGACGCAGTCTGGGCCGCCGACGACGACATGGCCGTAGGTGTCCTCAAGGCGATCGAGCAGGCCAAGCGCACTGACATCAAGATCGTGTTCGGCGGCGCGGGGTCGAAGGGCATGGTGAAGAATGTGATGGACGGTGCGCCGATGATCAAGGCAGACGTGTCGTACTCGCCGAAATTCATCTACGACGCGATCAAGCTCACTGCCGAAGCGCGCTTGAAGGGCGACAAACTGCCGCCGACCACGATCATTCCATCGGTGCTGATCACGAAGGAAAACGCGCAGCAGTTCTATTTTCCCGACTCGCCGTTCTGATCCCGGGCATCCGGAGCGCGCCCGCCGTGCGTCTGCCGAAGAGGCATGACAGGCGCGCCATAGTTCGAGGAACCGTACGATGAAAACCATCAAAGGGCCGGCGATCTTTCTGGCCCAGTTCATGGGCGACGAGGTGCCGTTCGACAACCTCGCGCATCTGGCGGGCTGGGCGGCGAGCCTCGGTTTCAAGGGGATTCAGGTGCCGTGCGATACGCGCCTGATCGATCTCGAACAGGCCGCGGCGAGTCAGACGTATTGCGACGAGCTGCGCGAGGTCGCGGACGACGCCGGCGTGACGATCACCGAACTGTCGACGCATCTGCAAGGGCAACTCGTTGCCGTGCATCCGGCGTATGACACGTTGTTCGATGGCTTTGCGGCGTCGCATGTACGCGGCAATCCTGCTGCGCGCACGCAGTGGGCGATTGAGCAGATGAAGCTCGCAGCGAAGGCTTCGCAACGTTTGGGTCTCGACACGCATGTGTCGTTTTCCGGTGCGCTGGCGTGGCCGTATTTATACCCATGGCCGCAGCGTCCGGCAGGTTTGATAGAAGCGGCGTTCGACGAACTCGCGCGCCGCTGGACGCCGATTCTCGATGCGTTCGACGAAGTCGGCGTCGACGTATGCTACGAGCTGCATCCTGGCGAGGACCTGCACGACGGCGTGACCTTCGAGCGCTTTCTGGATGCGGTGAAGCAACACCCGCGTGCGAACATCCTCTACGACCCGAGCCATTTCGTCTTGCAGCAACTCGACTACCTGGCGTTCATCGACATCTATCACGAACGCATCAAGGCGTTCCACGTGAAGGACGCGGAGTTCCGTCCGAACGGCAAGCAAGGCGTGTATGGCGGCTATAGCGGCTGGGTCGAGCGCGCGGGGCGTTTCCGCTCGCTGGGTGACGGGCAGATCGATTTCGGCGCGGTCTTCTCGAAGATGGCGCAATACGATTTTCCGGGCTGGGCAGTGCTGGAATGGGAGTGCGCGCTGAAGCATCCACAGGACGGCGCGCGCGAAGGCGCGGAGTTCATTCGCCGGCACATCATTCGCGTGGCCGAACATGCCTTCGACGATTTCGCGGGCAGCGGCGTGGATGCGGAGCAGCTAAAACGTGTGCTTGGCATTTGACGGCGATCTGAATATCTGAAGGCGCGTGGGTTGCAAGTTGAGTGCAAGTTGACTGCGAGTGGGCCATGAAACGAATAAAGCAGATCGCAACGGAGTGAAGGCGATGCCACAAAGAAGACTCAGGCTCGGCATGGTCGGCGGCGGGCAGGGCGCGTTCATCGGCGCGGTGCATCGGATCGCGGCGCGGCTCGACGATCGGTTCGAACTGGTGGCGGGCGCGTTGTCGTCCGACCCGCAGCGTGCGCAAGCGAGCGCGGCAGAGGCCGGTATCGCACGCAGCTATGCGGACTGGCGCGAGATGGCGCATGCCGAAGCCGCGCGCGACGACGGGATCGATGCGGTCGCGATCGTCACGCCGAATCATCTGCATGCGCCGGTGGCGACGGCTTTTCTCGAAGCCGGCATCCATGTGGTGTGCGACAAACCATTGGCGATTTCGTTGGCGGAAGGCGAGGCGCTGGCGAAGCTTGCTCGCGAGAAGAACAGGTTGTTTGCGCTGACACACACGTATTCCGGTTATCCGCTGGTGCGCCATGCTCGCGAGCTCGTCGAAAGAGGTGCGCTCGGTGAAATACGCGTGGTGCAAGTCGAATACGCGCAGGACTGGCTGGCTGAACCGATAGAAGCGAGTGGCACGAACAAACAGGCGGGTTGGCGCACGGATCCGTCGTTGGCGGGTCCAGCAGGTTGTCTCGGCGATATCGGCACGCATGCGTATCACCTCGCTGCCTTCATCACGGGGATGACGCCGTCGTCGCTATCCGCCGAGTTGCATACGTTCGTGCCAGGACGCCGTATCGACGACCACGTACAGGCGATGCTGCGCTATTCGAACGGCGCGCGCGGCATGCTGTGGGCGAGCCAGGTGGCGAGCGGCGCGGAGAATGCGCTAAGTCTGCGGGTATATGGCACGAAGGCCAGTTTGAGCTTCGATCAGGAGAATCCGAACGAATTGTGGTTCACGCCACTGGGTGGTTCGGCTGAGTGCCTGACGCGCGGACGTGTGACAAGTGCGATCGCGGCGCATGCGACGCGTGTGCCGCAGGGGCATCCGGAGGGCTATCTGGAAGCGTTCGCGCAGTTGTACAAAGATGCAGCGCTACAGATCGAAGCGCTGAACGCGGGGCAACCATTGCCCGCCGAAAGTCTGTTGCTCACAACGGTGGATGACGGTGTAGCGGGCCTGCGTTTTGTCGATGCGGTGTTGGCAAGCAGCGCGGCGGACGGTCAATGGAAAGAGATTGCGAATGGTTGAGCGTAGTGGCTGAGCCCGCTGAGCTTGGGGTCGGTATGGCTCAGCCGCTGCTGACGCTAAAAGCCCTGTCTTGGCGTTTCACGTCCCCAGCCACCCTTGCTTTTGCTTGGGGTCAGTATGGCTCAGCCGCCGCTGACGCTAAAAGCCTTGCCTTGGCGTTTCATGTCCTCCAGCCACGTACTCAACCGCCCTTGCTTTTCTTGATCTGCTCTTCAAACGCGATATCGAGCTTGCTCGCCTTGCGCGGTTTCGGCGGCCCGAAACCGTCGACGAATTTGACGAAATCGTCGAGCGTCAGCGGATCGGAAACTTTCTTGTCCGTGCCGCTCGATTTGTCGACGAGATAAAACAACCCGCCGGACAGGCTGATCGCGGCGAACTGCGGATTGCCGCTGCGGGTTTTCAGCCGTTCGACGGCATGGATGGCTCGGGTGGTACGCATGGTGTGGGGAACGGCAAATTGAAGGGTGCACTTTAACAGTAATCCGCGCGCCGCCTGGTGCGGGCAGAGGCCCGGGTGGTGAGCTGGAAGTCCGTACGATTTTATGGTGCATTCATAAAATCGTACACGAGCAAGCCATGCCATGCCGCGGCCCGCTCGAACGGAGCGAGACCCGGCACGCACATGCTACTCACTGACTCAAATAAACGAACTTGCCGTTCCTGATGATGCCCATCACGCTCGCACGCTGATCCAGGCCGACGTGGTCCTTCGGGCTCGTATTGACCACACCGTTCGGCACGACCAGTTCATGCGCGTGCTCCAGTTCGTCGCGCAGCGCAACGCGGAAAGCCGGCGTGCCCGGTTGTGCCGTCTTCAATGCACGTGCCACCGCATCCTGCAAACGCGGATATACACCTGCCGCATCGCCTGCAAATTGCGTCACGCTGCCGGGGCCGAACTTCGCTTCATACTCGTTGGTGAACGCGAGCGCCGCCTTCTTCGCCGGATGATCGGCCGGCAGCGTGCGCGCGACTACAACCGGCTGTGTTGGGAACAGCGTGCCTTCCACGTCCTTGCCGCCTAGCTTGATGAACTCGGGTGTGGCGATGCCGTGCGTCTGATAGATCGGACCTTTGAAGCCGCGCTCGATCAGCGTGCGCTGCGGCAGCACGGTCGGCGTGCCCGCCCCGGCGATCAGGATCGCGTCGGGTTTGGCGGCCATCACCTTGAGGACCTGGCCGGTGACGCTGGCGTCGGTGCGGTTATAGCGTTCGGTGGCCACCAGCTGGATGTGACGCAAAGCTGCGAACTTGCTGAACTCGTTGAGCCAGCTCTCGCCGTAGCCATCCGCGAAACCGATGAAGCCCACCGTCTTCACGTTGTGGTTCGACATGTAACGCGTCATCACGTCGGCCATCGCGCTGTCGGTCAGCGCCATCTTGTAGGCCCACACCTTCTTGCCTTCCTGCGGCTCGACCACACTTGCCGAGCCAATCAGCGTGATCATCGGCGTCTGGCTCTCGGCAACCGGATCGAGTGCGGCCATTGCGGCTGGCGTGATATTCGGGCCGACGATCACGTCGACATGGTCTTCATTGATCAGCTTGCGGATGTTGCGCACCGCGTTGCCCGGGTCCGAAGCGTCGTCGAGGAAAATGTAATCGGCTTTCTGGCCGGCGATCGTGGCCGGCCACATCAGCATCGCGTTCTTGCTCGTGATGCCGATCACGGCCGCGGGGCCGGTGCTCGACAGGTCGATGCCGACCTTGATGTCGGCTTGCGCTGCGGTGGCGAGCAAGAGCGCGCCGAGAGCGGCGAGGCCGCTGATCTTTTTCTTATACGACTTCATTGAAGGGTCTCCGTAGCGGGATGCGTGGTGATGTCAAAGTTCGTAGGTTTCGTGTTCGCCTTTGAGCGCCTGTTCGATCAGCTTGCGATTCATGCTCGGCGACAGCAGTTCGACCAGCGTATACACATAGCTGCGCAGATAGGCGCCCTGTTTCAGCGCGACCCGCGTCACATTGCTGCCGAACAGATGCCCGACCGGCATCGCGCGCAAATGACGGTCGCGCTCGGGGTTGAACGCGATATCCGCCATGATGCCGACGCCCAGACCCAGTTCCACATAGGTCTTGATCACGTCGGCGTCGATCGCTTCCAGCACGATGTCCGGATGCAGCCCGCGTAGACGGAACGCCTCGTTGATCTTGGTGCGGCCGGCGAACGCGTTGTCGTAGGTAATCAGCGGATATTGGGTCAGATCATCCAACGACAAAAGTTTGCGGTCGAGCAGCGGATGATCCGGCTGCATCACGGCAACGTGGTGCCACTGGAAGCAGGGCAGCGAGACCAGCTCCTTATAGTTGGCGATCGCTTCGGTGGCGATGGCCAGATCGGCCTGGTCGTGAATCACCATTTCGGCGACCTGGGTCGGGCTGCCTTGCAGAATTGAAAGGTGAACTTTGGGGAAGCGCTTCTTGAATTCGGCGATGGCGGCCGGAAGTGAGTAGCGCGCCTGCGTGTGGGTGGCGGCGATCACCAGATTGCCCTGATCCTGCGCCGCGTAATCTTTACCGACCCGCTTGAGGCTCTCGACTTCCTGCAAAATCCGCTCAACCGACTGAAGAATGATGCGTCCCGGCTCGGTCAGCGAGCGCACGCGCTTGCCATGCCGCGTGAAGATTTCGACGCCCAGCTCGTCTTCCAGCTCGATGATCGCCTTGGAAACGCCCGGCTGGCTTGTATACAGGGCTTTGGCCGCTTCGGTCAGGTTGAAATTCTGCCGCACAGCCTCGCGGACGAAGCGGAATTGATGCAGGTTCATATATAACCTCTCCGCATATAAAAAGAATTTTTTAGTCGTTTGAAATATAAGGCGAGTTTATTACGATCTGTCCATCTTTTTCAATATGGATATCTGTATTTGTCATAAGCAAATGAGAGATAGGTCTAAACCCTAGCTCGCAGGCGCTGACAAAGAGGGGTGTCCGGAGCGCGGCGCAACCGGAGCGTCGTGTGTAACGCAAAAAAATTGGGGTCCCCGAATGTACCAATACGATCAGTACGACCAGACCATCGTCGATGAACGGGTTGCGCAATACGCCGATCAGGTTCGCCGCCGCTTGTCGGGCGAATTGAGCGAAGAGGAGTTCCGTCCGCTGCGCCTGCAGAACGGCCTGTACATGCAGCGCCATGCGTACATGCATCGCATCGCGATTCCGTACGGCAATCTGCGCAGCGACCAGATGCGCGTGCTGGCCCAGATCGCGCGTGAACACGACCGCGGCTACGGCCACTTTTCGACGCGCTCGAACATCCAGTACAACTGGATCCAGCTCGAAGAAACGCCGGAAATCCTGCGCAAGCTTGCAGCGGTGCAGATGCACGGCATCCAGACTTCGGGCAACTGTATCCGTAACATCACGGCCGACCAGTTCGCAGGCGTAGCGCCGGATGAAGTGGTCGATCCGCGTCCGTGGGCCGAAATCCTGCGCCAATGGTCGACGTTCCACCCGGAATTCGCATGGCTGCCGCGTAAGTTCAAGATCGCCGTGTCGGGTTCGAAGGAAGACCGCGCTGCCGTGCAGATTCACGACATGGGCGTGTATCTGAAGAAGAACGAGCAGGGCGAGCTGGTGGCCGACATTCTGGCCGGCGGCGGCATGGGCCGTACGCCGATCATCGGCGCGATCATCCGCAAGGATCTGCCGTGGCAACACCTGCTGACGTACTGCGAAGCCGTGCTGCGCGTGTACAACCGCTATGGCCGCCGCGACAACATCTACAAGGCGCGGATCAAGATTCTCGTGAAGGCGTTGAGCCCGGAGAAATTCTCGGCACAAGTCGAAGAAGAATGGCAACACCTGAAGGACGGTCCTTCGACGCTCACGCAAGCGGAAGTCGACCGCGTGTCGCAATACTTCCAGCCGCCGGTGTATGAAAAGCTGGCCGACACGGATGCGTCGTTCGAAAAGCATCTGCTGGAAAACCGTGCGTTTGCCCGCTGGGTCGAACGTAACGTGCGTCCGCACAAGGTGTCGGGTTATTCGTCGGTCACGCTGTCGCTGAAGCCGACCACGATCGCCCCGGGCGATGCCACCGACGCGCAGATGGAAGCGGTCGCCGATTGGGCCGATGAATACTCGCTCGGCGAGATCCGCGTGTCGCACGAACAGAACCTGATTCTCGCGAACGTGAAGAAGCACGACCTGTTCGCGCTGTGGGAAAAGGCCAAGGCGCAAGGTTTCGCTACGCCGAATATCGGCTTGCTGACCGACATCATCGCGTGCCCGGGCGGCGATTTCTGCTCGCTGGCGAACGCGAAGTCGATTCCGATTGCGCTGGCGATCCAGGAACGCTTCAACGATCTCGACTACGTGTACGACCTCGGCGACGTGTCGCTGAATATCTCGGGCTGTATCAATGCTTGCGGTCACCACCACGTCGGCAACATCGGCATTCTGGGCGTCGATAAGGACGGCTCGGAGTGGTATCAGGTGACGCTCGGCGGTGAGCAGGGTACGGGCGCCACCGGTGCTCACCTCGGCCGCGTGATCGGCCCGTCGTTCTCGGCGGAAGAAATGCCGGACGTGATGAGCAAAGTGATCGACACGTTCGTGGAGAATCGCCACGAAGGCGAGCGCTTCATCGAAACGTACAACCGCATCGGCATCACCCCGTTCAAGGAACGTGTGTACGCCTCGCGTCAACCGGCTCACGCGTAACCGCGAAAAGGATACTGAACAGATGACTTCTATCATCAAGAACCGCGCGATCGTCAACGATGACTGGACGGTGGTGCGCGCCGCTGAAGACGGCACGCTGCCCGCAGTGAACGACTTGCCGGCCGGCAAAGTGCTGGTGCCGCTCGCGCTGTGGCAAGCTTCCCGCGATGCGCTGATCGCATCGCGCAGCACGGCTGAAATCGGCGTGTGGCTCGCGCCGGATAGCGAACCGGCGGATATCGTCGGCGACTTCGACACGATCGCGCTGATCGGCGTGGACTTCCCCGTGTTCCGCGACGGCCGTGGCTATAGCATCGGCCGCCTGTTGCGCGAGCGTTATGGCTACAAGGGCGAACTGCGCGCGATCGGCGATGTGCTGCGCGATCAGCTGGCGTTCATGTTCCGCTGCGGCTTCGACGCGTATGCATTGCGTTCGGACAAAGACTTCGACGACGCACTGAAGGCGTTCGACGAATTCAGCTTCAACTATCAGGGCGCGGTGAACTCGTCGCCGCTGTTCCGCCGCCGCGAAGCAGGCGAACTGGCAAAGGTCCCGGCATGAGCGGCGTCCAATCGCTCACGCCGGAACTCGCTGCGAAGGTCGAGCGCCTCGATGCGCTGCTCGACTCGATCGCCGCGCGTCACGCGAATGTGAAGCTCGCCAGCAGCCTTGCAGCGGAAGACATGCTGCTCACGCACGCGATTCTCTCGCGTGGCGTGAAGATCGGTATCTTCTCGCTGAACACGGGCCGTCTGCATGCGGAAACCGTCGGCATGCTCGACCGCGTGAAAGAGCGCTACGGGTATGATATCGAGCAATTTCATCCGCAAGCTGCGGCGGTTGAAGAGTATGTCGGCTCGCACGGTCTGAACGCGTTTTACGAAAGCGTCGATCTGCGCAAGCGTTGCTGCGAAATCCGCAAGGTCGAACCGCTGAACCGTGCGCTGTCGGATGTCAGCGCATGGGTGACGGGCCAACGCCGCGAACAGTCGGTGACGCGTGCCGAATTGCATGCGGAAGAGCACGACGCCGCGCGCAACATCGCCAAGTTCAATCCGCTGACGGACTGGACCGAAGCCGAAGTGTGGGACTATCTGAAAGCGTTCGACGTGCCGGTCAATCCGCTGCATGCGCGCGGTTACCCGAGCATCGGCTGTGAGCCTTGTACGCGTGCGATCCGTCCCGGTGAAGACAGCCGGGCAGGGCGCTGGTGGTGGGAGTCGCGCGATACGAAGGAATGCGGGCTGCATATCACGACGATTACGCCGATTCCCTTCAACCGCAGCGAAAACGCGCCGGCATGAAACATTCAGGCGGTTCAGGCCTTGGCTTTTGGCCTGAACGCCGCACATAACGTTTTGAATAGTTCCGCCTGGGCGAGCAACCGCTTGCCAGGCGAATCAACGAAGGACCCAAACATGAGCACCACGCTCGATTCCACTGTGAATGCACCGCTTGCCAACACGGCGAACCGGATGGACCACCTCGATTGGCTCGAAGCCGAGTCGATTCACATCCTGCGCGAACTGGTTGCCGAATGCAGTAAGCCCGCGCTGCTGTTTTCGGGCGGCAAGGATTCGGTCGTGGTGCTGCACCTCGCACTGAAGGCCTTCGGCATCGGCGCGAATCGCAAGACCGTGCTGCCGTTCCCGCTCGTGCATATCGACACCGGCCACAACTACGAAGAAGTGATCGACTTCCGCGATCGCCGCGCGAAAGAGATCGGCGCGGAACTGGTGGTGGGTCACGTCGAAGATTCGATCAAGCGCGGCACCGTGCGTCTGCGCCGCGAAACGGATTCGCGCAACGCTGCGCAAGCCGTGACGCTGCTCGAAACGATCGCTGAACATGAGTACACCGCGTTGATCGGCGGCGCGCGCCGCGACGAAGAAAAAGCCCGTGCAAAAGAGCGGATTTTCTCGTTCCGTGACGAATTCGGCCAATGGGATCCGAAGGCGCAGCGCCCGGAACTGTGGAGCCTGTATAACGCGCGTCTGCATAACGGCGAACACCTGCGCGTGTTCCCGATCTCGAACTGGACCGAACTCGACGTGTGGCAATACATCGCGCGCGAACAGCTCGAACTGCCGTCGATCTATTACGCGCATCAACGCGAGATCGTGCGCCGCAACGGCCTGCTCGTGCCGGTCACGCCGCTTACGCCGATGCGTGAAGGCGAGACCAGCGAAACCGCGCTGGTGCGTTTCCGCACCGTGGGCGATATCAGCTGCACGTGCCCGGTGGAAAGCGATGCCGACGATCTCGAGAAGATCATCGCCGAAACGGCCGTGACCGAAATCACGGAACGCGGCGCGACGCGGATGGACGATCAGGTTTCCGAAGCCGCGATGGAACAGCGTAAGAAGCAAGGTTATTTCTAATATGGGACTGGAGTTAGTGCTTCGCCCTAACTCCGATCGACCGCAACAAGTTGCATGGGATCGGAGTAAGCGTTGAAACGCTAACTTCGATCGACAGAGGGCAAGACAATCATGAGCGGTATTCACCAACCAGAAGACCTCGGCGTGCTGCGTTTTATCACTGCGGGTAGCGTCGACGACGGCAAGAGCACGTTGATCGGCCGCTTGCTGTACGACAGCAAGGCGGTGTTGAGCGACCAGCTCTCGGCACTGTCGCGCGCGAAGAATAAGCGTACCGTGGGCGACGAAATCGATTTGTCGCTGTTGACGGACGGCCTCGAAGCCGAACGCGAACAAGGCATCACGATTGACGTCGCGTACCGTTACTTCGCTACGGCCAAGCGCAAGTTCATCATTGCCGACACGCCGGGCCACGAGCAGTACACGCGCAACATGGTGACGGGTGCATCGACCGCGCATGCAGCGATCATTCTGGTCGACGCAACGCGTGTGACGTTCATCGACGGTGTCGCGCAACTGCTGCCGCAAACCAAGCGTCACAGCGCGCTCGTGAAGCTGCTCGGCCTGCAGCACGCGATCGTCGCGATCAACAAGATGGACCTCGTCGACTACAGCGAAACGCGCTTCAACGAGATCCGCGATGCGTATGTCGAACTCGCGCGTCAACTCGGCCTGAACGATGTGCGCTTCGTGCCGGTGTCGGCGCTGAAGGGCGACAACATCGTGACGGCGAGCGAAAGCATGCCGTGGTACGCAGGCGAGCCGCTGCTCGATTTGCTCGAAGCATTGCCGGTCGAAATTCCGACGGGTCAGGCACTGCGCTTTCCGGTGCAATGGGTGGCGCGTCAGGACGGTAGCCAGGCTGACGATTTCCGCGGTTACATGGGCCGTGTCGAAGCGGGTGAAGTGAGAGTGGGCGACACGATCGTCGTGCTGCCGGCGAATCGCGAAGCGACGGTTGCCGAAATCATCGCCCCGGTAACGGGCGGTACGGCAGCGGTGGACCGTGCGTTTGCCGGTCAAACCGTGACGATCCGTCTGGCGGAAGACGTCGACGTGTCGCGCGGCGATACCTTCGTGCTGCGCGAAGCAGCGCCGGAACCGGCGAAGAAACTGGAAGCCGACCTGTGCTGGTTCGACGACACGCCGCTGTCGACGCAACGCAAATATCTGTTGAAGCAGACCACCAACACGGTGTTCGCGCGGATCGGTGCGATCAAGGAAGTGCTCGACGTGCATACGCTGTCGCAGGCGACCGATCGCAAGGAACTGACGATGAACGACATCGGCCGCGTTGCGCTGACGTTGCAGAAGCCGCTGGTGTGCGACGTGTACGACTCGCACCAGGGCACGGGTGCATTTGTGCTGATCGACGAAGCGACGCATCACACGGTTGCCGCTGGGATGATTCGGGCGTTTTCGGCGTAAGCGATTGGGGCTTGGCCGCGCACCGCAGGTGCCTTAACGAACAGGTTGATGCAAATGGGTAAGGTTTATCTGATCGGCGCGGGGCCGGGTGCCGCGGACCTCATTACGGTACGCGGGGCGCGGCTGCTGGGCACGGCTGATGTTGTGTTGCACGACGCGCTGGTTGAGCCGGCCATGCTCGACTATGCGCCTGCTCACGCGCGGCGGATTGCGGTGGGTAAGCGGTGTGGGCAGCTTTCTACGGCGCAGCAGTTCATCAACAAGCAGATTGTGGATGCTGCGCTTGAGCACGATGTGGTGGTGCGTTTGAAGGGTGGCGATCCGATGCTGTTCGGGCGCGCCGATGAAGAGATGCGGGCGCTGGAAGCGACTGGTATCGAGTATGAGGTTGTGCCTGGGATTACCGCTGCGTTGGCTAGTGCGGCTTCGTTGAAGCGGTCTCTTACGTTGCGCGGCGTTTCTCGTAGTGTTGCGTTGGCGACTTTTAGTCGTGCGCCGGGGTCTGAGGAGATTCGCGAGCAGGTTAATGCGGATTCGCTCGTGTTTTATATGGGCCGCGATAGTGGGGTTGAGATTGCGCAGCAGTTGATTGATGCTGGGAAGGGTGTTGGTACGCCGGTGGCGATTGTTGAGGCTTGTAGTACGGAGCGGGAGCGGATGCTCACTCTCACGCTGGAGGAGCTCGCTGCTGGCGAGGCGCAGCGGTGGGTTGATGTTTCGCAGCCTAGTCTTCTGATGATCGGGGAGGCGTTTGCTGCTCGGGAGCAGGTGGGGCGCTCCGCTGAGGGGGTTTTGGTGGCGGCATAAGGGTTTGGTTTTTTGCTTTGGTTTTTGGTTTTTGGCCTTTCCTTGAATTCTTATTGGTTTATTAGCGTCGCCCCTGTGCGGGGCAGGCACCTACTTTTCTTTGCCTGCCGCAAAGAAAAGTAGGCAAAAGAAAGCGGCTCAAACCGCTAATTCTTAAGCGGGTCCCCCGCGCAGTCACGGTAGTGGTGCATCTGGAATCTGTGCTCTCGCACACTCCGCCTCATTGACACAGCAATCATCCTTCCCGTCTCACACTTCGTGCTCGCCGGAAGCGTGTGTTTGCGGTTGCGTTTGCCCAGTCGCGCTTCGCGCGACGTCGTGCTCCTGTCTATCAATTACTCCCGTTCTTTGCCGAAGTTTCTTCGGGGCTGTAGTCCTGTATTCGGGTGGGCGCTTGGGAAAATTCGGAAATGGTGGTTTGGTACGCTCTTTAGCCTGGGCAGGCGATCACTCGCGAAACGATACGTTTTAAACTCAATTCGCCGTCGAGTTATCGATGGCCGGGCTTGGCAGCCTGCATACCACGCACGTACTCCTGTTTCGGCAGGTTGTGCGTCTGTTTCAGCGCGTCCGCTGGCTATGGGCGGGCCGTGATAGGGAGATCTTCGGGTCTGCTGGTTTGCTGTGGTGCCAGTCTGCCAACCGTATCACTGAGCCCGCCCACCACAGCGTAAATTGTGCGTCGGGCGGTCCAGGTAAGTTTCAGGGAGATCGCGCCATGAGTAAATCCGCCAAGAATTCACGAACCACGTCGCGGCCACCGGTTGACGCGCTTCAGTACGAAAAACTCGCGCTGTCTGCTTTCGGACTTGTTGAACGGCAACTAAGCCAACTGGACAAGTTGGTCACGCTTGCGGCTTCGATATTCAGGAGTCCGGCGATAACGCGGGAAGAGAGGCATCGCCAGCGGAAATTGCTGGAGGTGTTGATCGACACCGTCGAGGACTATCAGCGAGAAGTCGAGATTGATCGCGAGTTGTACCAGGTCATCGCGCTTGATGCGAAGGGCGTACCTCAACGCTGTATCACCGCGAAGCACGCAGCGAACCTTCTGGCAAAAACCGCGCAGCCGACACCGAGAACCTGCAAACGCACGCGCACACTGGGCACAATGCACAACAGGCAAGGACGCTTCAAAACGATCACGCGCCCAATCGCGACAGCACACTGACACAAACCCGCGGCACTAGTCAGAACATCAAAACGCGCTAGCGCCTTTTTGAAGTTGTGACTGGCCGGTGCAGTGAGGAGTCAATCAGGAGCAGTGAGGAACCAACCAGGAGATATGACGCCCGGTCGGTTGCGAGGCCCCATCTTTATCCGCTCCCGTCGGTTAGTGATCAGCAGCTCTTAGGGGGAGACGTCTATTCCATTTGCCAGAGGTGCGGAATGTGCGAGAGCACGGATTCCAGATGCACCACTAGCGAGTTGCTGTTTGAGATACCGTGTCGGCGCGCGCAGCGCCGCCGGAAGTATGACTGCCTTGTCACGAACGTGGAATGTGCGAAAGCACAGATTCCAGATGGACCACTACCGCGACTGCGCGGGGGACCCGCTTAAGAGTTAGCGGTGTGAGCTGCTTTCTTTTGCCTACTTTTCTTTGCAGCAGGCAAAGAAAAGTAGGTGCCTGCCCCGCACAGGGGCGACGCTAATAAACCAATAAGAAAACAAGGAAAGGCCAAAGAGCCAAGACCGAAGAGACAGGACCAAAGAGGCAACGCCAAGAACGACCCAACGGGCAAAAAAAACCTCAAACCTGCCGCAGGCAATACTCCGCCACAGCATCCAACACAACCTCATCTTCCCCAACAGCAACAGCACACCTAATCTCGACACCCGGATACAACCCGCGACACCGTTCAACCACCGCAGGCAAATCCTTCCTGACATGCCCGCCTTGCCCAAAAAACACAGGCACAACAGTCACAACAGAACACCCATCGGAGACAAGCGCCCCCACAGCCGTAGGCAAATCCGGCTCCATCAACTCCAGAAAAGCCAGCAAAACCGGCCCAGCGTCAGCATCAGAACCGCGCGCAACCCGCAACTTCTCGGCCAGCCTCTCAAACGGCTCACGCCAGCGCACATCCCGCGCGCCATGCCCAAACAAAACCAACCCATGCGTAGCCATGACACCGGCTCCTAATGGCGATCAACCCACTTCAATCCGACCAGCCCGAGCACAAGATAAACGAGCCCAGGTGTCGCCGCCGTCAACGGCGCAGGCCACGTATTCAACGTGCCAATATGCGAGAACAGCGTGTTGAACAGCTGGAAACTCATCCCCAGCATAATCCCGCCGAAAACCTTCACGCCCACCACGCCGGCACGCGTATGCAGATACGCAAACGGCAGCGACAACACCAGCATCACGAACACCGCGAACGGATACAGCAGCTTGCGCCACAGCGCGATTTCATACCGCTGCGTATCCTGATGATTCTCGGTCAAATGCTGGATGTAGCGGAACAGATTGAACATCGACATCCGATCCGGCGACACCAGCAGCACGGAAAGAATCTGCGGCGTCAATTCCGAGCGCAACGAATACTCGGGCAATGCCACCTGCGTCGCGCGGTACACCGGATTCAAGGCGTCGGTCGGCGTGCCCGGAGGAGGGGGGACGTCGATCAGTTGCGTGTCGGTCACGCCCGTCAGTTGCCAATGACCCGGCGGCTGATAGGTGCCGCTCTTCGCGATCCGCACATTCGAGAGCCGGAACTTCGAATCGAATTCATAAATCCGCACGTTGCTGATCGTGGCGTCCGGCTTCAATTCGCCGACGTTCACGAAGCGCGTCACCTGCTCGCCGTCCGCGCGCGCAGTGAGCGTGTCCTTCACCCACACACCCGACTCGAAATTAGTCGATACCGACGACCCCAGTGCCTCGAGCCGCACGCGTTCCGACAACTGATCCGTATACGGACCGACCACTTCGCCGATGATGTAAGTCAGGAACACCAGCGGAATGCCGATCTTCATGAGCGAGCGCAGCGCCTGATTGGTAGCGAGCCCGGACACGCGGAAAATCGTGTACTCGGAGTTCGCCGCCATTTGCGCGAACACGTAGATCGCGCTGATCAACGCGGCGACCGGAATGATTTCGTAAAAGCGCGACGGCGTTTGCAAGGCGACCCGCAGCACCGCGTACTGGAACTTGTAATTGCCGTGGCCGACGGAGTTCAGTTCGTTGATCAGGTCGAAGAAGAAGAACAGGCCTGAAAACGCGAACAGAATAAAGATGAACGTGAGGTAGATCTGACGCGCGAAGTACCTTTCATAGATACGCATCGGTCAGGCCCCCTTCGCGCGGCTGAACATCGCCCGCGTGAATAGCGGCCGGTTGCGCACACGCAGCCAGAAGATGAATGCGACGACCGCCGCCACGATAATGTGCAGGCCCACCAGTCCAACTCCGAACGACATCTTGCCTTGCTCGATCCACGACTGGATCACGTTCAACAGATTCGAGTACGTCAGATAGATCAGAACAGCCATCACCAGATTGATCGTGCGGCTGCGCCGCGGGTTCTGGTGCGCAAGCGGAATGGCCAGCAGCATCAGGTTGATCGCAATCAGCGGCAGCCCCGCGCGCCACGCGAATTCGGCGAGGTTGTCGTTGGTCGGATTGCGCAGCAGCGTGAGCGTGGGCAAACCGGTCGTAGTCGGCGTGCTGACCACCGGCTGGCTCTGGATCTTCACACCGTAGCGTTCGAATTCCATGATGCGGAAATCGGGGTGTCCCGGTTCGCCGTCATAGCGGCGGCCGTTTTCCAGCACCACAAAGCGATCGCCGTTCTTGTGAGTCTCGGTGTGGCCGGTTTTCGACACGACCACGTTGACCTTGCCGTTTTCCGTGCTGGTCACGAACACGTTCTCGACGCGCGCCTGGTCGGGCGACATCTTCTCGATGAAGAACACGCGGTGGCTGGTGGCCGATTCGCGGAACTGACCCGGTGCGAGCAGCGAGACTTCGTCGCGCTGCTGGAAGCGTGCGCGGATCAGCTTGCTCTGCTGGTTCGACCACGGCCAGCCGACGAACACGAAGAACATGATGAGAATGATGATCGGCGTGGCGAAAATACCTATCGGCTTGATGAAGCGGGTCAAACTGACACCCGAGGCAAGCCAGACGACCATCTCGGAGTCTTTGTACCAGCGGGTCAGGACGAACAGGATCGACACGAACAGGGTCGCGACGAGCATGATGGCCAGGTAGCCGATCACGGTCAGGCCGATCAGGACCAGCACGTCGCGCGGGTCGATCTCGCCCGACGCCGCGAAGCCGACGATGCGGATCATCATCGTCGTCAGCACGAGTGTGAGCAGAACCATGAACACGGCACCAGCCGTATACGCGAGTTCGCGCTGGAGGGAGCGTTCGAAGATCATTATTGATGATGAGAGGGGGCGCTCTCAGTGACGCACGGGTTAGTTCCCGTCACGTCTCCGGTGCAGCCGCCGCGGGAAAAATAGCGGATAATTGCGGCTTTCATCCTAAGCCCAGATTTTATCCGAGGACAAGCGCGATGGACTTTAGCATAAAAGCCTGTGATTGGACCAAAGGCTCGTCAAACGGTTTCCTGACCGGGAAATCCGATTGCATCGTAATCGGCGTGTTCGAGTCGCAAACGCTCTCGGGCGCTGCACTGGAGATCGACGCGGCCACCAAGGGCCTGCTGACCCGCGTCATCAAGGCCGGCGACATGGACGGTAAGGCCGGCGCCACGCTGTTCCTGCACGAAGTTTCAGGCATCGGCGCATCACGCGTGCTGCTGGTCGGCCTCGGCAAGCAGGATGCTTTCAGCCAGAAAGCCTACGGCGAAGCCGTACGGGCCGCCTGGCGCGCATTGCTCTCCACCAAGATCGTCCAGGTCACCTTCACGCTCGCTCAACTGCCGATCCTCGAGCGTTCGACCGATTGGGGCGTGCGCGCGGCGATCCTCGCGCTGCGCGAGCTGACCTACAAGTTCACGCAGATGAAGAGCAAGCCGGACAACGCGACACGCGCGTTGAAGCGCATCGTCTTCAGCGTCAATACCGGCGACGAGAAGGCCGCCAAGCTCGCGGCCAAGCAGGGCGCCGCACTGGCCAACGGCATGGACCTGACGCGCGACCTCGGCAACCTGCCGAGCAACGTCTGCACGCCGACCTATCTTGCCGACACGGCGAAGAAGCTGGCCAAAGACTGGAAGCTGAAGGTCGAAGTACTCGGCGAAAAGCAATGCGAAGCGCTGAAGATGGGCTCGTTCCTGTCGGTCACGGCCGGCTCGGTCGAACCGGCTCAGTTCATCGTGCTGCAGTATCACGGCGGCGCCGCGAAAGCCGCGCCGGTGGTGCTGGTCGGCAAGGGCGTCACGTTCGACACCGGCGGCATTTCGCTGAAACCGGGCGAAAGCATGGACGAGATGAAGTACGACATGTGCGGCGCCGGTTCGGTGCTGGGCACGTTGCGCGCCGTCGCCGAAATGGGCTTGAAAATCAACGTGATCGGTATCATCCCGGCGGTGGAGAACATGCCTTCGGCTACGGCTACCAAGCCGGGTGACATCGTCACCAGCATGAAGGGCCTGACGATCGAAGTGCTGAACACGGACGCCGAAGGCCGGCTGATCCTGTGCGACGCGCTCACTTACGCCGAGCGCTTCAAGCCGGCAGCGGTGATCGACATCGCCACGCTCACGGGCGCCTGCATCATCGCGCTGGGTCATCACAACAGCGGCCTGTTCTCGAAAGACGACGCGCTGGCGGGCGAACTGCTCGACGCATCGCGTGAAGCTTCCGACCCGGCCTGGCGCATGCCGCTCGACGACGAGTATCAGGATCAGCTCAAGTCGAACTTCGCGGATCTGGCGAACATCGGCGGGCGTCCGGCGGGCAGCGTGACGGCGGCGTGCTTCCTGTCGCGCTTCACCGAAGCGTATCCGTGGGCGCATCTGGACATCGCCGGCACCGCGTGGAAGAGCGGCGCGGCGAAGGGCGCTACCGGCCGTCCGGTGCCGTTGCTCGCGCAGTTCCTGATCGATAGGGCCGCTGACGGTCGTGCTGCACAATGACGCGTTGCAGTAAGGTTGCAGGCGTAGAAGTAGACGCAAAGCGGAGCCGCCGATGACGAGAATCGATTTTCACTCGAACGTCGGCGATTCGCTGCTGTATGCGTGCCGCCTGATCCGCAAGGCGTATCAGGCGGGCCAGCCGACCATCGTGCTGGCCGAGCCCGGGCGTCTGCGGGCTTTCGACGAACAGTTGTGGACGTTCTCGCCCCTCGACTTCGTGCCGCACTGCATGGCGGGCACGAAGCTCGCCTCGCAAACACCGATCGTGCTGGCCTCGAACCTCGATGATGTGCCGCACCATCAGGTGCTGCTCAATCTCGGCGCCACGGTGCCGGCGCAATTCGCACGCTTCGAAAGATTGCTGGAAGTGGTCGGTAACGCACACGACGAGCTCGCTGCAGGCCGCGAACGCTATCGTTTCTATCGCGATCGCGGCTATGCTTTGAACAACTACAAGCAAGGCAGCTAGGTTTCATTCCGCCCGCGCCGCGTGGTGTTTTGTCGGATGGATTCGACGCGCAGGCGGCCTGCTTCAGCTTGGACTCAAACACGGAGAGTGCACGTGTCCGATCCCAACGACAGTTCGATCCCGGTTCTGCACGAGATTCTGGTACCGGGCAATCCTGCCCAGGCGCGCCATGCGCCGGGCGAGGCGGCAACGCCGGCTACGCAGCCGGTGGTGGATCCCGAGACTGCGCGAGAACCGACCTTCGCGCCGGAACCCATGCATGCGCCCGAGCCGGTGCCAGAATCCGCACACGCGCGTGAGGAGCCGACGCTCGCGCCGGAACCTGTGCATGTTCCAGAACCCGCGCATGTGGCGGAGCAAGTGCATGTGCCAGAACCGGCGCATGTGGCGGAGCAAGCGCATCCGGAAGAACACCCGCATCCGAAAAAACGTTCGAGGGCACACCATGCGGCCGATCACCGGCACGGGCATGGGCACGAACCTGATCATGCGCAGTCGGCTGGGGTCTTCGATAGGGCTGAACCGCATGCGCCGATCGAGGCGGGCGCGATCGTGCCGCCGGATATCGCTCACGAAGCGCTCACACAGCCGCAGCCTAATCTCGATGCGGATGTCATCGCCGAACGTCTGCGTGGACGGTTTGCGGGCTTTCTGACGGGCGAAGGGCGGGGGATTATCGAAGCGCGCTGCCGCGATGCTTTGCAGGATCACACGTCGTGGCTCGTCAACCAGATCACGCGCGAAGTGGCGCTGGCGCTGGAGACGGAATTGACCGGCTGGGTGAAGGAAGCGGTCGATCAGGAGATCGCGCGGCGCTCGGGCAGCGCTTGAGCTTGATTGTGGCGGAGAGTGCGCCTTTATTTGGGCGCTCTCGTCACGCTCACTGGATCGTGGTCATTTGATGCTTCATTTAAGCGTCATCACCCAGCCCGCCAGCGTAGCCGCCTGATCGGGCGAGAGTTGCGTATTCGCGGGCATCGGCACGGTGCCCCACACGCCCGTGCTGCCATCCAGAATCTTGTGCTTCAGATAGGTAATGGCATCTTCGTGGCCGGCGTATTTTTCGGCGACGTCATGCAGCGCCGGTCCCATGAACGGACGCGTCACCGAGTGGCAGCTCATGCAGTTCTGCTGCTGCGCAAGCGCAAGGCCGACAGGAGCCTCCGCGTGCGCAGCGGGACTGCCGACGCTTAATGTAGCGCTCAGCACACCAGCCGCTGCAAGCGCTGCATACGACATTGATTTCATTCTGGTCTCCGTCGGTGCAGGTGCCCGACTTGTGGTGCAGGCATTATAAAAGGAAAGGGGCGCACGGTTTTCCGTGCGCCCCTTTGCGCTTTTACGTAGCTTGGACCGGTCGCCGTAAGCGCTGAGTTCTCGGTGCTTACCTTACTTGGCACGAAACCCAAGCGGACTACATATTTTGCTTCGGGGCCTGGATGTCACTGACCTTGCTAAATCCGTATCGGGTACACAGAGTTGAGACGAATTCGGTATCGATGGATTGTACAAACGCCAGTTTTCCTCGGAGTTGCCCGACTTCTTCTGGAAGTAACTTGCCCTGAGAAAGGGCGTGCATCATGGCGCGGAGCTTCCGTTTTTCTTCTCTTCCGATAGATGCGACTCCGCTGTTTGACAATACAAGCCCCACCAGCACGCGGCGACTTTTCGTCGACACGTTGACTGTTTTGCTTGCATTCAGAGTCAGCCCCAAGTATGAAAGCTCGTTTAGCACTTCCTGGACTCTCGAGGCGATCAGGTCAAGCACATGTGGTGTGTTGGTGGAAAATGCTAAATCGTCAGCGTAACGCGTATATCGCGCGCCGACTTCCGCGCAAAACCTCTCGAGAGCCGTGTCAAATTCCCAAAGTAAATAATTGGAAATGAACGGTGAACTCGGTGCACCGATCGACAGTTGGAGCTGGCCAGTATTTTTGTCGCGGCGACAGAGCAATTGGCAGATCATCCAAAGCTCACCGCTAGAAAAATCTTTGTCGCGTTGCAGCCTATACCGAAGGGCCGATTCTTTGAGGCTGGGGAAAAAGTCCCTGAAATCGAGCTTCAGCAGATATCGACCAGTTGCGTGTGGCGCAGCATGGTCTTTGATTGATATTCCCTTTCTATATGCGAGCGCGGCGTCATGGCATGGCAAATCTGCTAACTCAGTCTGAATCAACTTTCGCTGCAAATATTTCAACTCGGCTGTAGGTTGCGAAATCAGGCGCAAACCTCTTCCGTGACGTTTCTCGATATAGTGGTCCTTATAACGCTCTGATGCGGTCGAAATCAGGACGGTCAGTTCTCTTGCTGAGAACGGTGACGTCGCGAGGATTCGCTGAAATAGCAATTCATTCTCGAGGATCATTTCGTCCTCTCGAATATCGAGCGTCTGCGATTGTCCGTACTGATCCATTCTTGACAATGAATCTTGAAGCGGGTGCGATCAAAATGCACCTGTCCGGCGGCCGCTGTATAGTCTACCCAAGGGGCGGCGCTGCTAGTGCTTCTTGTCCAAAATGGTTCTGTGCCGCGCAGCTCAAAGCGCACTAATCCGAAAAAGGCGAGCAGCCCGAGCGCACGCTTGAGTTCCTCATCGGGTAGCGAAATGCCGAAATGCGTTATTGCTTGCTGTAAATCTGCGATTTTGCTTACCAAAAGCAAATCGACAAGGTCTGCAATCAGCAGCAGGCGATGTGTCGGATTGTTCGCGTGGAGAGCTACTTTGCCGTGAGGTCGGTCGTCAAAAGCCGCATCAACACTATCTACGATAGCGTCAAAATCTTCCGTGGGAAGGGAGCGCTCATGAGGCGAACCGATAACACATTTCGACCCCTGGAGGTCTACTCGTTTGATAGGTCCGAGATTCAGAAATGATTGGCGGCGATCGTCTTCGAGAAACTTCGCCTGCACGACGACAAATAGGCGCGGCAGAATGGCGTTATCGAGTGCCAAGGCGCCAAGTTCGGCATAAGACCCGGGCGATTCTGAGAAAAGGATTGCGCGACTTGCCAGATAACAGGCGTCCCGCTCGAACTCCAGCAAATTGTCGTAGCCAGAAAACGCCCACCAGCCAGGGTGATTTTCTGGTCGGTCGAGATACTTGAACCAAGGTCGTTGTTCGAACGAGGCCAATTGCTGGCGCCAAAATGAATCGCGCAGCGATAGGCAGGGATGACTCGTGCTTTCCGCCACCGGGCCTCCAAAAACCCAGATGCGATTTGGGAGATTGAAAAGGTGGCACCCCTTTGGGTCAACAGTTTCAATCAATTGAACCAAAGGGGAACCGGTGTCGCTCACTCAATTACCTTAATTAGGCACGAAGATCGGTGTCGGCTCGCCGGCGCCGATCTTCGTGCCGTTGATGCCTTCCACCAAAACGCAGTCCTGCGAAACGCCGGACAATAGATAGCTGCCTGCTACCAGTCGCGTAATTGAGGTAGTGAGTTTAGCTGGGTGAGCACGAATTGGAAATAGGTCAAACGGGCTTCGGAGGGACCTAGGCATAACATTGTTAGCAACTGTTTCTTGCCCGGCACGGCTTGAAAGGAAAGGGGCGCACGGTTTTCCGTGCGCCCCTTTGCGCTTTTACGTAGCCTATGTGGCTTCGAGCAGCGGTCCTGGTCCGCTCCCGGGAACCGGGGCGAATCAGGAACCACATCAATGCACGCTTAGCCCGTCACTGCGCCCTTGTTGGCCGGCAGGGCCAACGCGGAGTACTTCGCCAGCACGCCACGCGTGTAGCGCGGCTTCGGCTGCTGCCATGCCGCGCGGCGGCGTTCCAGTTCGGCGTCGTCGATGTTCAGTTGCAGGAGCAGCTTGTGCGCGTCGATCGTGATCGAGTCGCCTTCCTGCACGAACGCGATCGTGCCGCCCACGAACGCTTCCGGCGCGACGTGGCCGACCACCATGCCCCAGGTGCCGCCCGAGAAGCGGCCGTCGGTAATCAGGCCGACGCTTTCGCCGAGTCCCTTACCGATGATTGCCGACGTCGGCGCGAGCATTTCCGGCATGCCGGGGCCGCCCTTCGGGCCGAGGTAGCGCAGCACGACCACGTCGCCCGCAACGATCTTGTTGGCCAGAATGGCTTCCAGCGCGCTTTGCTCGTCGTCGAACACGCGGGCGGGGCCCGTGATCACCGGGTTCTTCAGGCCGGTGATCTTGGCGACGGCGCCGTCAACGGCCAGGTTGCCCTTCAGGATCGCGAGATGGCCTTCGTCGTACAGCGCCTGCTCGATCGGGAAAATCACCTGCTGGTCGGCGCGCGGCTTGCTCGGCACGTCCTTCAGCTCTTCGGCGATCGTCTTGCCGGTGATCGTGATGCAGTCGCCGTGCAACAGACCTGCGTCGAGCAGGATCTTCATGACCTGCGGGATGCCGCCGGCCTTGTGCAGATCGGTCGCCACGAACTGGCCCGACGGCTTCAGATTGCAGATTACCGGCACTTTCTTGCGCATGCGCTCGAAGTCCTCGATGGTCCATTCCACTTCAGCCGCGTGGGCGATGGCGAGGAAGTGCAGCACGGCATTGGTCGAGCCGCCCGTGGCCATGAGCACGGCCACAGCGTTTTCGATCGACTTCCGGGTGACGATGTCGCGCGGCTTCAGATCTTTCTTGACCGCTTCGACCAGCACGCGTGCCGATTCGGCCGCCGAGTCGACCTTTTCCTGGTCCGGATTGGCCATCGTCGACGAATACAGCAATGACATGCCGAGTGCTTCGAACGACGAGCTCATCGTGTTGGCGGTGTACATGCCGCCGCACGAACCCGTGGACGGGCACGCGTTCTTTTCGACCCCTTCAAAATCTTCCTGCGACATCCGGCCCGCCGTGAATTCGCCCACGGCCTCGAACGAGGACACGATGGTCAGGTCGGTGCCCTTCCAGTTGCCCGGACGGATCGTCCCGCCATACACGTAGATGCTCGGCACGTTGGTGCGCAGCATGCCGATCATGCCGCCCGGCATGTTCTTGTCGCAGCCGCCGATCACCACCACGCCGTCCATCCACTGGCCTTGCACGCACGTCTCGATACAGTCGGAGATGACTTCGCGCGACACCAGCGAGTACTTCATGCCTTCAGTGCCCATCGACATGCCGTCCGAAATCGTCGGTGTGCCGAAGATCTGCGGATTCGCGTCGGCGCCCTTGACCGCAGCGACGGCCGCGTCGGCCAGACGTTGCAGGCCGGCGTTACACGGCGTGATGGTCGAGTGGCCGTTGGCGATGCCGATCATCGGCTTGTCGAAATCGGCCTTTTCGTAGCCGAGTGCGTAGTACATCGAGCGGTTCGGTGAACGCGCCACGCCTTGCGTGATGTTCTTCGAACGACGGTTGTATGCCATGGGGGACTCCGATCTGTTTTGTTTTGATCCGTGCTGCGTGTTTGCCGCCCAGCCGGCGCGGCAGGCGCTGCGCCGACGTCGCCAATGCGCTTGCCGGCCGGTACGACGGCGCTTCAGTCCAGTTTAGTTCCGACGCGTTGCGCAAGGATGCAGTTTTGCCAGAAGTGTGTCCAATATATTATTCAGGCTCGATTAGGTCGTAAAATATATTAATCATGCTGCCTGCTATCCCTGATCTGCGCCAGTTGCGCTATTTCGTCACCGTCGCCGAAGAAAAGCACTTCGGACGGGCGGCCGCGCGTCTTTCCATGACGCAGCCGCCGTTGTCACAAGCGATCCGCGCGCTGGAGGACACGCTCGGTGTGGCGCTGTTCGCGCGCACCAAGCGTTCGGTGGAGCTCACGCCGGTGGGCGCCGACCTGCTGCCGGAAGTGCAGCGCCTGCTGGCGGGCGCCGAGGGGCTGCGGCCGCTGGCGCAGAGCCTTGCGCGGGGCGAGGCGGGAACGCTGTCGCTGGCGTTCGTCTCCACGGCCGATTACGGCCTGCTGCCCTTGCTGCTGCGTGATTTCGGCGCGCGGCATCCACGGGTGCGCCTCGAATTGACGGAAGCCACCAGCGACGTGCAGGTGGAAGAGCTCGTGGCCGGGCGCATCGACGCGGGTCTCGCAATCGCGCCGCTGCCGTCGCGCCATGCCACCCAGCTTTCGTGGCTGCCAATCGCCCGTGAGCCGCTGGTGATCGCGATGTCGACGGAAACGGCGGCGCGCGCGGGCAGCACCGCCGGGTCTGATGCCGACGCGCGCGCCGAGTGGCTGGACACACCGATTAGCCTGCGCGACGTCGCCGGCGAACCGCTCGTGATCTTCCCCAGACGTTTGGCGCCAGGCTTTTATGACATCATTATGGATTGCTACGGCGCGGCGGGCCTCGTACCCCGGGTCGGCCAGGAGGCGATTCAGATGCAGACGATCGTGAGCCTCGTGTCGGCCGGCATGGGCGTCGCACTGGTGCCGCAATCGTTGCGTAACCTGCGCCGCACCGGCGTCGTGTACCGGCCGTTCGTCGAATCGGTACCGGCGATCGAGACGGGGCTGGTCTGGCGCACGGCGGAGGTGGGGCCGGTGTTGGCCGGCTTCATCGACATTGTGCGAGCGCATGCGGCTACCTTGGAGGCGCAGTTCGCGGCGCCTCGTGACTAGGCTCGTCGACGTTGCCGCGAACGCATTGCAAACCGAACCGTCCAACGCATGCGCCGCATGATGCGCAAACCATCGGCTGCTGCTTGAAACCCGACTAGAAATCCGCTTCTGAACCTGAACTGCCCATAACAACACGATGCTTATTCACCCGAATTTCGACCCCGTTGCCATTCATCTGGGGCCGCTTGCTGTGCGCTGGTATGGATTGATGTACCTCGTCGCGTTCATCGCGGCGATCGTCGTCGGCCGGCTGCGGCTGCGTTTGCCGTATGTCGCCGCGCAAGGCTGGACCGCCAAAGACATCGACGACATGCTGTTTTACGGCGTGCTCGGGACGATTTTCGGCGGCCGGCTCGGCTATGTGCTGTTCTACAAGGCGAGCTTTTACTTCGCGCATCCGCTCGACATCTTCAAGGTGTGGGAAGGCGGCATGTCGTTTCACGGCGGCTTCCTCGGCGTCACGCTGGCGATGGTGCTGTTCGCGTATCAGCGCAAACGCTCGTGGCTGCAGGTCACCGATTTCGTCGCGCCGATGGTGCCGACCGGGCTCGCGGCAGGGCGCCTCGGCAACTTCATCAACGGCGAGTTGTGGGGACGTGTGACCGATCCGTCAGCGCCGTGGGCGATGCTGTTTCCCGGCGCCGCACCGGACGACGCCACGTGGCTCACCACGCATCCGCAACTGGCCGCGCAATGGCATCTGAACGAAGTGTTCGCGCAATATCACATGCTGCCGCGCCATCCGTCGGAGTTGTATGAGATTGCGCTCGAAGGCGTGGCGCTGTTCTTCGTGTTGTTCTTCTTCTCGCGCAAACCGAAGCCGATGGGCGCGATTTCCGCGGTGTTCCTGATCGGCTACGGCCTGGCACGCTTCACGGTGGAATTCGCGCGTGAGCCGGACGACTTCCTTGGGCTTCTGGCAATGGGGCTTTCGATGGGCCAATGGCTCTCGTTGCCGATGATCCTCGTTGGCATCGGCATGCTGGTGTGGTCCTATCGCCGTGCGCGGCGTGAACCGGCGCAAGCGGTCAGCGCGAACTGAGCGCAGCGGTTTATCGTACTGCGTGCGGTTCTATCGCCGACGCGTGATGAATCAGCGCGGTCGGTTAGCGCTCACTGATGGCTACGGTTTATCGTAGTGAACAGCCAATGAAAAAAGCCACGGCATGCCGTGGCTTTTTGCTTTTCTGCCTCGAAGCAGACCATCAAGCGTAAGACGCGTTACTTCATCTGCACCGAACCGGACACGTTGACCGTCACGGTCGACGTACCGCCTTCGAGCGGCACAGGCGCGGATGCCTTGGCATCGGCGCTCATGGCGCGTGCGCTCATCATCATCATCGGACGCGGCATGACGCCGTTGTGCCCGACGTTGACTTCGCGAATCGAATAGTTGCTGTAGCCGAACGCCTGTGCCGACGAAGCCGCCTGCTCGCGGAACGACTTGATGGCTTCGCCGGTGAGCTTCTGTTCCGCGGCACGCTGCGCTTCAGGCGACAGCGAGAACTGCACGTTGCCGACCTGCATGATCGACGCCATCTGGCCTGCGAGCTTCGAGGCCGCGGCGAAGTCGTGCGATTCGAGCACAACCTCGGTACGGCCGCGCCATGCGGAAATACGGCCGTCACGATCGGTGGACGGGTAGATCGAGAAGGAGCCGGTGCGAGCCGTTACGCCGCTCACACCCTTGGCTTTTTGCAGCGCCGCGTCGGCGCGCTGATTCAGCGTGGAGGTGAGCGCGGACGGATCGCTCGCTTCCTGCTCATAGAACAGCGTGATATCGACGACGTCTTGCGGCACTTCCGCGCTTGCCTGTGCATTCAGCGACAGCACGCCCGCGGGCTGATACTGTGTCACGCCCTGCGCGCGGGCCATGGCCGGCGTCAGCGCGAGCGCGGCCGGGGCGACGCAGACGAGCGCGAGAGCGAGTGCACGTGCGGTGTTTTTCGTCATTTTTGGACTCCTTGCTTGAACAGGTTTGTGCACGATTGGGGCGAACGCCGCGCAATGGCACGGCGTTTGCGAGTCCGTTAGGCGCTTGTAACCTGGGCTTGGTTCCCTAATTTGACGTTTGCTCAACGTTTGCTTTCATCTGCGTGCAGATTGACACATGAAGCAGCGACAGCGGCCGCATGTGCGCATGCAACGTCAAACAAGGCGCTTGGTGATGAAGCGCCACTCGGCTTCGGTTACCGGCGTGATCGACAGGCGGTTGCCTCTGGCGAGCACACGCATGTCCTTCAATTCCTCATGCTCGCGCAACGCGGAAAGCGGGATCAACGGGATCTTCTTCTTGAACACCACGTCGACGAGTAGCCAGCGCGGCGTTTCCTGCGACGACTTCGGGTCGTAGTAGGGGCTCTTCTTATCGAATTGAGTGGGGTCCGGATAGGCGGTGGAGGACACCTCCGCGAGCCCCGCAATGCCTGGCTCAGGACAACTCGAGTGATAGAACAGCACCGCGTCGCCGACCTGCATCATGTCGCGCATGAAATTGCGCGCCTGATAGTTGCGCACGCCGGTCCACGGCAACGTGCGTTGCGGTGCTTCAGCGAGATGGTCGATGCTTGCTTCGTCCGGTTCGGACTTCATTAGCCAGTAGCGCATGAATCGAATTGAACGTTAAAGGTTTGAGAATACAGAAGAAAAAGCGGGACCAAAAGAAAAACGGCACCGAACCGAAGTCCGATGCCGTTTTGAATAAGGTCCCCGCCTTAGCCGCTAGGCCGGCATCCTGAACCGGGGGTTCAGAATTGGTCGCAGTTAGCAGCACTTCGGGTACATCAGACAGAGTGACGCGCACACCCGTGCTACAAATTTCCACAACCGTGCACATGGCATTGGTTCAAGGAATATATGACCTTGGCGAACCAGGCAGGGAAGTCAAACCGATGGAACTCAATGGTTTGCGTGAGTCTTTGCTCATGCATTCCACTTGAATTCGCAGCCGATCTCAGGACCGGCTACTTGAAATTGCTCGAGACTGCTGGGTGCTTACTGCATGCTGTACTGTTGAATCACAGTACCCAGTTGTTCGTTCATTTGATGCATTGTACGCCGGATTTCTTCGGCGGGAAATGCTTCTCCGTGTCGCACGCTGGTTTGCAGCTTAAGCAGTTCCGATGCCAGCGACAGCGCAGCCATGACGGCAATGCGATCCGTGCCGCGCACGCTGCTGCTATTGCGGATCTTCGACATCTCGGCGTCGACCCGTGCAACCGCTTCAAGCAGCGCGCCTTCCGTTTCCGGCGAGCAGGCGAGGCGATAGGGCACGCCGAGAATCGATACTTCGATCTGCTTGGTGGTCATGCATTTTCTCCATGGCGGGTGGCATCGCTCTCCGCTTCTTCCTCATGCGGCGCTGCCTCGAGCAGATCGAGCTGATTGTCCGGCTCGCTGTGCGCACGAGCCCGCGGCAGCTTTTCGAGGATCGCATTCAGGCGTACCTGTGCGTCGTCGATCTTTGCCGACAGCGCGTCGCGTTCCGCTTGCAGTGCATCGCGCTCCTCGCGCATCAAGGCGAGTTCAGTGCGCGTGGCCTCTGCTTCGGCGCGCGTTTGGGCGAGCTGATCTTCGAGCGCGAGCCGCGCTTCATTGTGGCGTTGGCTGATCGTGATCAGCTTGCCGATATTCTGTGAAAGTGTTTCGAGTTCGGTGAGCATCTGCTGCGTCCTCTAAAGACATCGCATTTTAGCGCGGAATGTCGCAGGTTCCGACAATTGTCTCGTTTCGAGACGTAACAACATCGCTTTGTGCAGGCTTTTATCGACCATATGATGAAAAACGGCGCGTGCATCGGACAATAACCTGCACATAACAGAACAGATTGCGCACGGATTAACCATTCTTGACGGACTCGAGGGCCGCTCCTAAACTGGCCGCACTCTGGTGCCCGCGCGTGCTTTTCCATAGTGCGCGCAGTTAAACGGGAAGCAGGGTGCGCCGTTCGCCAGAACGCGCGAACCTGCGCTGCCCCCGCAACGGTAAGCGACCGCATACGTCATGCAGGTCGATCCTGATCGCGTGTTTGAAGCTGAACATGCGAGTGTGCCACTGCGCGTCACGCGTGGGAAGGCGGGATCGATGTGTCGCCAGCCCGGATACCGGCCAGAGGGAGAGGATCGCTCCCACGCAAACGTAAAATAGCGCGGGCGCCTCGTTACGCATCGGCCTGCGGGGAAGCGGGCCGCGCACGCCATCCACAGGAATGTCACCCCATGCTGTCCCCTATCGCTCGCGCGGTACTGCTCGCTTTTGCGAGCCTGCCGCTCGTCGTGCATGCTCAAGCTGCCTCTTCTTCGTCGCCGTCCTCATCTTCTTCTACCGATTTGGACACTGCCGGTTCCTCTCCCGCGGTGTTGTCACCTGTTGTCGTGACCGCGGAGCGCGGGCCGCAACCGCTCGCCGACGCGATCCCGCAGACCACGCTGTTCGACCAGCAGGACATTGCCGATACGACCGCGACCGATTTGCCGGGTCTGCTGCAACTCGCGCCCGGCGCGCAAATTTCGCGCACCGGTGGCCCGGGTTCCACGACGAGCCTGTTTCTGCGCGGCGCATCGTCGACGCAATCGCTGTTGCTGATCGACGGCGTGCGGGTCGATTCGGTGAGTCTGGGCGCGCCGCAACTCGCGCAGATTCCGCTCGACCAGATCGATCACGTCGAAGTCGTGAATGGCAACGTGTCCGCGCTTTACGGCTCCGGCGCAATTGGCGGCGTGGTGCAGGTGTTCACCAAAGACGGCGGCGACCATCCGCCGCGTTTCAATTTTTCGGTGGGCTACGGCAGCTATCACACGCAGACGCAGCAGGTGGGCGTGAACGGCGCGCTGGACAAAGACGGCAGCACGACCTTCAGCATCTCGCTCGCGCGCTCGAAAGACGACGGCTTCTCCTCGCTCAATCCGGCCCAGGCGCCCAACGCGAATCCGAACGCGAACGGCTATCTGAACGAAAGCATCTCGGCTTCGCTGCGTCACAAGTTCAGCGACAAGTGGGACGCGGGCGCCACCTATTTCCAGTCGAACGGCAATAACAGCTACGACAATGCGTACGGCGTGCCAACCGATCTGAACAACCTGTATAGCAAAGTGCGTCAGGTATCGCTGTTCGCGAACGGCAAACTGACCGACTGGTGGACCACGCACTTCATCGTTTCCGAAGGAGACGACCGCAGCGTGTCGAATACCAACGGCCTCTACAACGGCCGCTTCGATACCGACAATCGCCAGTACACGTGGCAAAACGATTTCGCGCTCGCCGCGCAACAGAAACTGCAGGTCGGCTACGAGCATCTCGATCAGAGCCTCGATTCGGATACGTTCGCGGCGCCCGACCGGCATGTGGATTCGGGCTTTGCCGGCTATACGGGGCGCTTTGGGCGCAACCAGATTCAGGCCAATGTGCGGCACGATCAGTATTCCGATTTCGGCGGGGCGAACAGTTACTATCTCGGCTACGGTTTCGACATCGCCGAACATTGGAAGGCGACTGCAAGCTATTCGGATTCGTTCCGCGCGCCGAGCTTCGACGATCTGTACTATCCGATCAGCGGCAATCCGTCGATCCAGCCGGAGCGTAGTCATTCGATCGAAGCAGCGCTGCAGTACGCGTCGCATGCGCTTGGTGTGATGCGTCTGAGCGCGTTTCAGACGCGTTATTCGAATCTGATCGACTACCAGCAGGTCACGCCCGGTATTTATCTGGCCGAGAATGTGGGCCATGCGAAGGTGCAGGGGCTCGAAGGATCGTGGAGCGGCCATGTGGGCAGGACGGATGTGCGCGCATCGGTGACGCTGCAAAATCCGGTCGACCTCGATAGCGATACCGATCTCGTTCGGCGCGCACGGCGCTTTGCCTCGCTGGCGGTGAACCGCAGCATCGCGGGGTGGCGTGTCGGTGGCGAGTGGATCGTCAGCGGCGCCCGTGAAGATAGCAGCGGTACGCTGGGCGGCTATGGTGTGGTGAATCTGTCGGCGCGCTACAACATCACAAAGGCATGGTACGTGGCCGCGCAAATCCAGAACCTGTTGAACAAGGACTATGAAACGGCCTACTCGTATAACTCGCCGCGGCGCGGTGCGTATGTCACGGTCGGCTGGCAGCAGCAGTGACGAACGTACTTGCATGAGAACGTGCCGATGAACCGCGGCTCGAGCACGATGCCCACGACCCCGTTGCGCGCGATGAGCGCGAAGCGCGCGGCCGCGATCTGGCTCGCGCTCGCGGCAATCGCACTGGCTGTGCTGATGGCGTCGCTCGCGCTCGGCAGCGTGTCGGTTGCGCCGGCGCGCGTGCTGGCGGCGCTGGTTCCGTCGCACGCGTCGCATATCGAGTCCGGCGATCTCGCCGGTGAGATCGTGCGCAAACTGCGCTTGCCGCGCGCATTGGCCGGCTTTGCATGCGGCGCGCTGCTTGCGCTGGCGGGTGCGCTGCTGCAAGTGCTGTTGCGCAACCCGTTGGCCGAACCCTACGTGTTAGGCGTGTCGGGCGGCGCGGCGACGTTCGCGCTGGTCGCGATGATCGCCGGTTGCGCGTGGTGGATCGTCGATGCCAGCGCGTTCGCCGGCGCCTTCGTGTCGATCCTGCTGGTGCTTGGCCTCGCGCGCCGCGAGTTGTGGCGCGGCGAGCCGCAGGATACGTCGCCGCGTTTGCTGCTGACCGGAGCAGTGATCGCGGCCGGTTGGGGCGCTTTGATCACCTTGCTGCTCAACCTTGCACCGGACAATCGGCTGCGCGGCATGCTGTTCTGGCTGACCGGCGATCTGAACGGTGGCGCGATGCCGTGGACGGCGCTCGCCGCGCTGGTCGTCGTGCTGATGGCAATCGTGCCGGTTGCGCCGCGTCTGAATGTGCTGCTGCGAGGCGATGCTGCCGCGCAGGCGCTGGGTGTAGCCGTGATGCCGCTGCGCTTGCGCGTGTATCTGGTGGCGTCGCTGGCCGCCGCCGCCGCGGTGACCACGGCGGGCACCATCGGGTTTGTCGGCCTGGTGGTGCCGCATATGTTGCGGCTCGCGTTCGGTAACGATCAGCGCATGCTGCTTCCCGCCGCGGCGCTCGGCGGCGGTGTCGCGGTGATGGGCGCGGATCTGATCGCGCGTACCGTCATTGCCCCGGCGCAATTGCCGGTCGGCGTGATCACGTCGATCGTCGGCGTGCCGGTGTTTTTGTGGATGCTGTTGCGCAGGCGCCGCTGATGAACGCACACAACGCTCCGCATTCGGCGCTTAGCGCGCAACGCCTGACCTTGCGTGCGGGCATGCGCACCTTGCTCGACGCCTTCACGCATACGTTCTACGCAGGCGAGATCTGGTGTGTTGCCGGGCCCAACGGCGCGGGCAAGACGACCTTGCTGTCCACGCTCGCCGGTCTGGCGCAACCCGCGGCGGGTCATGTCGAACTCGACGGCATGCGTCTCGCCGATTGGCTGCCGTTGCCGCTCGCGCAGCGTCGCGCGTTGATGCCGCAAAATGCCGCGGACGCCTTCAGCGCGAGCGTGCTCGATATCGTGATGCTGAACCGCTTCCCGCATCTGACCGGTTGGGGTTGGGAGGGCGAGGCCGATCGGGCCGCCGCGCATGCCGCCCTGGACGCATTGGGCCTCGCTGCATTCGCCGCGCGCGACGTCCTGTCGCTTTCGGGCGGCGAACGTCAACGCGTCGCGCTGGCGGCGGTGTTGTGCCAGGAAGCGCCGTTGTTGCTGCTCGACGAACCGCTCTCGCATCTGGATCTGCATCACCAGATCGACTGTCTCGAAGCGCTGACTGCCTGGACGCACGAGCCTCGGCGTACAGTGATGTTTTCGTGTCACGATCTGAACCTCGCGCGCCGTTTCGCCACGCATGCGCTCCTGCTCGACGGCAACGGCGGCGCGTATGCCGGACCGGTGCACGACGTGCTGACGCCCACGCTGACGAGCCGCGCGTTCGGCTATCCGCTGATTCTGATTCGCGACGGCGAGCACGAGGCGCTGATTCCCGCGCCGCGCTTGCGTCACGAATCGCCTGCGGGTCATGACATACCAGCAAGCTAACCGCTTCATCAAAACATTCTCTCTTTTAGAAACGTCTATGACTTCTTTGCCAGGTTTGCCGGGATTGACCGAAGTCGAACCGCTCGATCAAACGCTGCGTGCCGAACTGCAACACATCATCGATACCAAGACCAAGCCGCCTGGCAGTCTTGGGCGGCTGGAAACGCTCGCACGCCAGATGGGATTGATCCAGCGGACGACGCACCCCACGGTCACACGTCCGGCGATGATCGTGTTCGCCGGCGACCACGGTATTGCGCAGGAAGGCGTGAGCCCTTATCCGCAAGCCGTCACCGCGCAAATGGTCGCTAACTTTCTGGCGGGCGGCGCGGCGATCAATGCCTTGAGCCGCGTCTCCGGCGTCGAACTCGAAGTGGTCAACTCAGGCATTGCCACACCGTTGCCGTCCACTGAAGGTCTCATCGACATTCCGGTTGCGGCCGGCACGCGCAACTTCGTGCACGAACCCGCGATGACGCACGAGCAGGCACTTGCCGCCATGCAGGCAGGCGCGGCTCGCGTGCGGCATCATGCGGCGCTCGGCACCAATGTGATCGGCTTCGGCGAAATGGGCATTGCGAATACGTCGTCGGCCGCGTGTTTGATGAGCCGCCTGTGCGGCGTGCCGATCGACGAATGTGTCGGCCGGGGTACCGGTCTCGACAACGCGGGGCTCGCGAAAAAGCGCAACGTACTCGCCTCCGCAGTTGCGCATCACGCCGTTTCCAACCATCCGCTCGACGTGCTCGCCACTTTCGGCGGCTTCGAAATCGCGATGATGACAGGCGCGTATCTCGCCGCCGCGCAAGCCCGGATGACGATCCTTGTCGACGGTTTCATCGCGACCTCGGCCTTGCTGGTGGCCGATGCCTTCGCACCGAAGGTGCGCGAATATTGCGTGTTCGCGCATGCGTCGAACGAGGCGGGGCACCGCCGCATGCTCGATCATTTCGGCGCGTTGCCATTGCTCTCGCTCGATATGCGTCTTGGCGAAGGCACCGGTGCGGTGCTCGCGGTGCCGCTGTTGCGCGCGGCGGTGGCGTTCGTCAACGAAATGGCGAGCTTCGAATCGGCCGGCGTCGCGAATCGTGAGGGGTGATCTGTCGAAGGCGTCGTCATCCAGGGTGCTGCCGTGCAAAGAGCAGCCATTTAGAAGCATGCGCCTCGCTCGCTCATGAACCCGCTCGCTGAACTGCGTTATTTCTTCACGGCGCTCGGCTATTTCACGCGCGTGCCAGTACCACGGTGGGTTGGCTACGAGCCGCATTATCTGAATGCTGCGGCGCGTTATTTTCCGCTCGTCGGCCTATTGATCGGCGGGTTGAGCGCGCTGGTTTATCTCGCGGCGTTGCATGTCTTTCCAGCGGGTGTGGCGGTGCTGCTGTCGATGGCTGCGTCGCTTCTCGTTACCGGCGCATTCCACGAGGACGGCCTCGCCGATTGCGTCGATGCGTTCGGTGGCGCCTATACGCGCGAGGACGTGTTGCGGATCATGCATGATTCGCGCATTGGTGCTTTCGGCGCCATCGCGCTCGTGGTCGCGCTGGCATTGAAGTGGCAAACGCTCACCGCGTTGCCGCCAGTGCGCGCCGCAAGTCTGATGATTGCGGCGCATGCGGCAAGCCGCGTGTTCGCCATCAGCTATCTGGCCACACTCGACTATGTGCGCGCCGAAGGTAAAGCCAAACCGGTTGCGCAGCGCTTGAGCGGCCCCGCGTTGCTCTGCGCGGCAGCATTCGGTTTGCCGTTGCTGCTCTGGCCGAACTGGCTGGATTCGCCGAACTGGCGCTTCGCTTGTGTGACGTTCGCCGTGCTGGTGGCACTGCGCTTTGCATTGGGCCGCTATTTCGTCAGGCGCATCGGTGGCTACACCGGCGACTGTCTCGGCTTTGCGCAACAGATCTTTGAACTGAGCATCTACCTCGTGGGGCTCGCATGGATATCGTCCTGATCCGTCATCCTGCCGTCGCGCTCGATTCGGGTGTGTGCTACGGCCACAGCGACGTGGCGCTTGCCGAAGACGTCGAAATATCCGCGAGTGCCCTTGCCCTGAAACTGGCGACCTTGCAGGTGCCGTCGCCGCGTGTGCTGATGTCGAGCCCGCTGACGCGTTGCGCGACGCTGGCAGCGGTTATGGCGAACGATTTCGGTTGCGCGCTTAGTCATGACGATCGTCTGAAGGAAATGAATTTCGGCGATTGGGAGCAGCAGCGCTGGGATGCGATCGATCGCGGCTTGCTCGACGATTGGGCGGCTAACTTCGAGCACGCGCGGGCGCATGGCGGCGAGAGCGTCGCGCAATTCGTCACGCGGGTACGTGCATGGTTCGATGCGTTCGCGCTGACGCGCGAGCTGTCGCCGGCGTATGTGGTTACGCATGCCGGGGTGATACGGGTGATCGCGTCGCAGGTGCTGGAGGTGCAGCTGGAAAGCTGTCTGCGCTGGTCGCTGGAGATGGCGGGGATTGTCTGGCTGCGCAGGGATGATGAGACGCAGCAGTGGTCGTTGGTGAGGTGGAACGTGTGAGGGCGGGGGCTTGGCCGCTGCAGCTCCCGGAATTGCGTCAGTCCAGCTTTATTCGTGACACTTTTTTCAGGAAATTTGTCGCGAAAACAGAAATCGTGACACTTTAAGAAGGGAAAAGTGTCGCGATTCGCGTGATTTGTGCCACAATGCCATGAAAAAGTGTCGCGTTTAGGATTTATCGCGACACATTGGCACGAGGTGGCGCGCATGAACAGCAGTGGCATCAAGCGGGAATTGGATCTGATCGAGCAGCTCATCGCCGCAAGCGCCGAGGGGCGAGGCGTTCGTTCGCTTGCAGCGGCGCTTGCAACGCGGCCTCATCCCATGCAACGCCGCACGCTGCAACGTCGTCTCGACGTGTTGCTCGAGGCGGGCCGGATCGTCTCGGAAGGTGCCGGCCGGGCAGTGTCCTATAAGCAGGCTGCGGCGCCTGACGCGGTTGTTTTCCCCACCCAGGTTATCGCTGGCGCAAGCGCTTCCGGCGAGGCCTACGTGCCCGTATCGAGTGCGGGCCTCGAGGTAAGGGCGGAAGTGAACAGGCCGCTGCACGAGCGCCGGCCGGTCGGCTATAACCGTGCGTTTCTCGAACGCTATCGTCCGAATCAGGACGCGTATCTATCGCAAGCTCAGCGTGAACGCCTGCATGAATGGGGCCGCACGTCGGCGGACGTACGGCCGGCCGGTACTTACGCACGCGACATCATGAGCCGGCTTCTGATCGATTTGTCATGGGCGTCGTCGCGGCTCGAGGGCAACACGTATACGCGGCTCGACACCGTACGGCTGATCGAGCAAGGGCACATTGCGGAAGGCAAGGACGCCCAGGAAACGCAGATGATCCTGAATCACAAGGCCGCAATCGAGATGATTGTCGAGAGTGCGGACGAGGTGGGTTTCAACCGCTTCACCGTGCTGAATCTTCACGCGATTCTCTCCGATAACCTGATGTCCGACCCGTTCGCCAGCGGTCGTTTGCGCGCGCGCGAAGTGGAGATCAGCGGCACCGTATTTTTCCCGCTCGCCGTGCCACAGCAAATCGCGGAATGCTTCGAGGCGGTGTTGAACAAGGCCGCCCAGATCGACGATCCTTTCGAGCAGGCTTTCTTCGGCATGGTGCACCTGCCGTATCTGCAGCCTTTCGAAGACGTCAACAAACGCGTGTCGCGTCTGACCGCGAATATCCCGCTGATCCGGCAGAATCTGTGTCCGCTGTCGTTCATCGACGTTCCCGAAAAGGCGTATATCGAAGGCACACTCGGCGTCTATGAAAGCAATCGCGTCGATCTGCTGCGCGACGTCTTCATCTGGGCATACGAGCGCTCATGTCAGCGCTATCTGGCGATTCGCCAATCGATCGGCGAGCCGGACGCGTTTCGCCTCAAGTATCGCAACGCATTGATACAGGTGGTGCAGGAAGTGATTCGCGGCGGCGTGGCCGGCACGCGCGGCGAGATCGAAACGCTCGCGCAGAATCTGGTGGTTGCAGGCGATGTGTCCTCGTTCGTCGACGCGATCCAGTCCGATCTCGATCACCTCTATCTTGGCAACGTCGCGCGCTACCGGCTGCGGCTTTCTGAATTCGAGCGCTGGCCGTTCAAGCGAGCCGAGACGGCCTCGCACTGACGCCGAACTTTAGGCCTGGCGACTCGCGTCATTGCGCGCCGCTTTTCCTGCGCGAGCGCGCTAGCTCCAGGTCTTCGCACATCTGCTTCGCCCCTTGCGCGATACGCGGCGCCGGCCGGTTGATCAGATCGCCGTCGATGGCGAACAGATTGTTGTTCGCCACCGCTTTGAGGCTCGGCCACGCGCGCCATGTGTCGAGTTGCGGCAACGTGGTGTCCGGTTTGGTGGCGCCGGGCGCGGCGGTGAAGATCGCTTCCGGATTCGCCGCGAGCACCGCTTCGGTCGAGACGGTCGGCACCAGCGGCTCGAGTTTCGCAAACACATTGCGGCCGCCGCATAGCGCAATCACGTCGCTCACCATATGTTCGCCGTTGAGCGTCATCAAGGGCTGATCCCACACCTGATAGAACACGCTGACAGGCGGCCGGCTCGCATACTGCGTGCGCAGTCGTGCGATGTCCTGGCGATATGCAGCCGCCGCCGCGTCGGCGGTCGGCGAGGTGCCGAGCAATTGCCCGAGCTTTGTCAGCGACACGGCAACGTCGCCGAGATGATGCGGTTCGCTGAAGAACAATGGCACATGCATTTCGCGCAAGCGATCGAGTTGGCGCTGCGCATTGCCATGCCGCCACACGACGATCAGATCGGGCTTCAACGCGACGATCCGTTCGAGGTCAAGCGCCTTGTTGTCGCCGACACGCGGCAATTGCTTCGCTTCAGGCGGATAGTCGCTGTAGGACACGGCGCCGACCAGTTTTGCGCCGCCGCCCGCGGCATAGAGCAATTCGGTGACGTGCGGCGCGAGACTGATGACGCGTTGAACGGGCGCAGGCAAGGTGACGGTTGCGCCGGTGTCGTCGGTGACGGTGATTGCGGCATAGGCATTCAGCGCGCTCGCGCAAAGTGCCGCGGCGACTACGAAGCGCAGCAGTCGAATCATCGAATAGCCTCGCGCAGACTCTCTTCAAAGCGCGTCCATTCCGCGTCGCTGGCGGGCAGCCCGAAGCGCACACTGCCCGTTGCCGTGAAGAGCCGTGTCCACACGCCGCGTCGCGCTAGCGCCTCATGCAGTGCGGCGGCGCGTGCATCGTCAGTCCACGCAAAGAGCGGGGTGCTGCGTGTGGCGAGACCGTGTGCATGCAGCAGACTTACCAGACGGGCGCTTTCGGCCTCGAGCCGCGTACGCATCTGCCGCTGCCACGCCACGTCTTCAAAGGCGGCTTTGACAGCATGACGAGCCGGACCGCTGACCGTCCACGCCCCGAGCGTACGACGCAATGCGTCGAGCAAAGCCGGCGCGCCGAGCACGAAGCCGGCACGCACGCCGGCAAGCCCAAAAAATTTCCCCGGCGAACGCAACACGATCAAACCGTCGCGATGCGTGCTTGTTGCAAGCGACGCCGATGGCATCGTATCGGCGAAGGCTTCGTCGACCAGCAGCGTGCCGCCGCGCGCGGTGAGCTGCGCATGCCAGTGCAGCAGCTTGCCGGCGCTCAGATGCTCCGCGGTCGGATTGTTCGGATTCACAACGGCCACGTGCGCGAGCGTGTCGGGCAAGGTGTCCCAGGACACATCCAGTGGCACGACCTCATGTCCGGCCCGCTCGAATGCGGGCGCGTATTCGCTGTACGTGAGCGGCGCGATACCCACCTGGCCGCGCGGCAGCAGCGAGGGCAGCGCGCGAATTGCCGCCTGGCTTCCTGCCACGGGCAGCACATGCGCGGCATCGGGTGCGCCGTAGTAATGCGCGGCACAGGCGGCAAAGTCATCGCCTTCGTCGGGCAGGCGGCGCCACGCATCGGCGGGAACCGGCGGCACCGGATAGCCGTGCGGATTGATCCCGGTCGACAGGTCGAGCCATTGCGCGTACGGAATGCCGTAACGCTCGGCCGCTTCGTGCAGATTGCCGCCGTGAACCACGGCGTTGAACGCGGTGCGACTATCCGCTTGATGACCAGCCGTCCGATCAGCCATGAAAGGGCACACTCAGCAACGCCAGCACGATCAGCACCGCCAGCCAGAGAATGATCGTGCGCTCGACCAGCATCAATGCCGCCGTGACATGACTGGCCTTCGCGGGATGGCCGAAGCCCAGCGCCGGTCTGTGTTCAAGCGCGCCGTGATACACCGCGGGACCGCCGATCAATACGTTCAGACTGCCCGCGCCCGACGCCATCACCGGCCCGGCATTCGGACTGTCCCACCGCGGCGCCTGTTCGCGCCAGCAACGCAGCGCGGTGCGCGTGTCGCCGAGTAAGGCATAGCTCGCTGCGGTGAGGCGCGCGGGAATCCAGTTGAGCACGTCGTCGATTCGCGCGGCGGCCCAGCCGTAGCGCAAATAGCGCGGCGTGCGGTAGCCCCACATGGCGTCGAGCGTGTTGGCCAGGCGAAATCCCAGTGCGCCCGGACCGCCCGCGATCGCAAACCAGAACAGTGCCCCGAAAATCGCGTCGTTGCCGTTTTCCAGCGCGGATTCGACGGCGGCGCGCGACAGCGCCGCTTCGTCGGCATGAGCGGTTTCGCGCGACACGATGCGCGCGGTCAGGAGACGCGCTTGTGCCAGGTCGCGTTTCTCCAGCGCCTGCGCGATCGGCGCAATGTGATCGTGCAGACTGCGTGCGCCGAGGGCAAACCACAGCAGCACGACGTGCACCGCGCAGGCCGCAAAAAACGGCAACACGGCGACGAGCCACCAGGCGATCAGCACCGGCGGCATGACCGCCAGCGACCATGCGAGCAGCCCTTTGAGCCGCAGGCGTCGGCCGGTGTTGTAGTGCGCTTCGAGGCGCTTCGCCCAGTTACCGAAACCGACCAGTGGATGCGCGGTGCGCGGCTCACCGAGCCAACGGTCGACGGCAACACCGGCCACTGCCAGCGTAACGATCAGAGGGAGCGACAGCATCACGCGCTGCCCGCCGTTTTCAGGGCGAGCGGCAAGCCCGCGACCATCATCGTGACCTGGGTGCTCAATGCGGCGATGCGCTGATTGAGCCGGCCGAGTTCGTCGACATAGAGGCGCGTCTCTGCGCCGAGCGGCACGATGCCCAGGCCGATTTCATTGCTGACCACGATGATCTTGCCTTTGGCGTTGGTGAGCGCCGCTTCGAAAGCAGCAAAATGCGCGTGATAGTGATCGACCGGCAAGCCGTCGCCGTCGGGCGGGCAGAGCAGGTTGGCGAGCCATAGCGTCAGGCAGTCGATCAGAATGCAGTGGTGTGGCGCGTCGATTTGCGTCACCACGGCGGCGAGATCGACGCCTGCTTCCTGCAATTGCCAATGCGCCGGGCGCCGCTCGCGATGATGCGCGATGCGCGCGCTGAATTCGGCGTCGTCGGTCACGCGCGCGGTGGCGACGTACGTGACGGGCAGGGCGCTGCTGTTCGCCAGTTGTTCGGCGTGCAGGCTCTTGCCCGAACGGGCGCCGCCGAGAACGAAGGTGAGGTCGCGGGGAATCATCGCGTGATTGTACCGGCGTGCGGCGCATGCCGGCACGATGGGATAATGCCGCCTTCGAATCGCTGCATCGAGGATTCGCTGCGGTATCGCGCTATTGCTTATCGTGGTGTCGCTGTTGTTTAGTTGCCCCTGAGTTGCACCCTACTTGCCGCTTCGTTGTTGCTGAGTTGCCACTTCATTGACCATTCATCGCCAGGCCCGACATTCCGTGACCACGACATCGACCCCGCCTTCGACCCCGCATGACGCCGTACCTGTGCCGCGCGGCACGCTGATGATTCAGGGCACCACGTCCGATGCGGGCAAGAGCACGCTTGTCGCGGGTTTGTGCCGTCTGGCGCGGCGTGCCGGCGTGCGGGTCGCGCCGTTCAAACCGCAGAACATGGCGCTCAATAGCGCGGTGACGGTCGACGGCGGCGAGATCGGTCGCGCGCAGGCATTGCAGGCGGTGGCCGCGGGCATCGCCGCACACACCGATCTGAACCCGGTGCTGCTCAAGCCGACGAGCGACCGCGGCGCGCAAGTGATCATCCATGGCAAGGCGCGCATGAATCTCGATGCACGCGCGTATCACGACTACAAGCCGGTCGCCTTCGAGGCCGTGCTGGAATCGTATGCGCGTCTGCAGGCGGCGTACGACACGATTTTTGTCGAGGGCGCGGGCAGTCCCGCCGAGATCAATCTGCGCGACCGCGATATCGCCAACATGGGTTTCGCGGAAGCGGTCGACTGCCCGGTCGTGCTGGTGGCCGACATCGACCGCGGCGGGGTGTTCGCGCATCTGACCGGTACGCTCGCGTGTCTGTCGGACAGCGAGCAGGCGCGTGTGCGCGGCTTCATCATCAACCGTTTTCGCGGCGACGTCAGTCTGCTCAAGCCTGGGCTCGACTGGCTCGAAGCGAAAACTGGCAAGCCGGTGCTCGGCGTGGTGCCTTACCTGCACGGTCTGACGCTCGACGCCGAAGACATGCTGCCTCCCGAACTGCGCGCGGCGCACAGCGGTGACACGAACCGCATGTTGCGAGTGGTCGTGCCGGTGTTGCCGCACATCAGCAATCACACCGATTTCGACGCGCTGCGCGCGCATCCGCAGGTCGATTTTCATTACGTGCGAAGCGGTACGCCACCTCCGCCCGCCGATCTGATCATTCTGCCGGGCTCGAAGAATGTGCCGGGCGATCTGGCTTTTCTGCGTGCGCAAGGCTGGGATGAGGTGCTGCAACGGCATTTACGTTACGGTGGCCGCGTAATCGGGATTTGCGGCGGCATGCAGATGCTCGGACGTGAAGTGGCCGATCCGTACGGCGTGGAAGGTCCGCCCGGAACGAGCGCGGGCCTCGGCTGGCTCGATTACTCGACGGTGCTGACGCGCGAAAAAACGCTCAAGAACGTGACGGGACGTCTCGCATTGCCCGGTTCCCCCGAGGTTGCCGGCTACGAGATTCACATGGGCGAGACGCAAGGTCCGGCGTTGAACTCGCCCGCGCTGCAATTGGGCGTTGCGCATGACGCGCATCCGGACGGCGCGATCTCGGCCGACGGCCAGATCCTGGCCACATACGTGCACGGGCTGTTCGACACACCGGCCGCGTGCGCCGCACTGCTGGCGTGGGCGGGCTTAAGCGATGCCGAGAAAATCGACTACCCGGCGTTGCGTGAGGCCTCGCTGGATCGGCTGGCCGACACGCTCGCCGAGCACCTTGACCTTACGAAGCTTTTCGCTGCGATCGGGTAACGAAGATCAGTCAGGTGGCTTCGATTAATTCTTTTTGGGAAGTAATCAAAGCCTGGAAAGCGATTTTTCACCTCAACTGGTTCGAATAGAGTCTTGATATCGACGCCTGATGCAGGCCGTCTCCCTTTCGTAAAGGACCCGTCATGAACTCGAACCGCTCCGCCGATCTGGCTGCCCTGATCCTCCGCCTAGCCTTGGGCGTTTTATATCTCGCACACAGCTTGCAGAAGATCTTTGTTTTCACGCTGCCGGGAACGGCGCAGTTTTTCGTCTCGCTCGGCTTGCCGGGCTGGCTCGGCTATGTGACGGCGTTCGTCGAATTGATCGGCGGTATCGCGTTGCTGCTCGGCGTGCAGGTCCGCTGGGTCGCGCTGGTGCTGCTGCCGTTCATGCTCGGCGCGATGTCGCAGCATCTGCATAACGGCTGGGGGTTCGCTTCGCCGCACGGCGGCTGGGAATATCCGGCGTTCTGGGCGATGACTTTGGTCGTGCAGTCGCTGCTTGGCGCCGGCGCGCTGGCGCTGGGCGGTGCGAAGGCACCGCGCGCCGTGGCCGCCTGATACAGCTTCATCCAGGCACGAAACCGCGCCGGTACTCTGCTCGCCTCGCTGGCAACAAAAAAGCACGCGCCGTGTGGCCGCGTGCTTTTTTTGTTGCTTTGAGCGAGGGGTGCTTCAGGTGTTCACGGCATGTCGGGCCCTGCGCCGCGCCCTCGCCAATCAATACAACACGATCTGCGTGCAGCGGAACAACGCCATCGTCTTGCCGTTCGGATCGGTGACGGTGGCATCCCACACCTGCGTGCTGCGGCCCAGGTGCACGGCCTTGGCGACCGCGCGGATCGTGCCTTCCGTCGCCGTGCCGACAAAATTGCTTTTCAGCTCGACGGTCGTGAAATTGCGCGCCGTCTCGGGCAGGTGGGCGAGGCACGCATAGCCGCAGGCCGTGTCGGCGAGGCCGATCACGGTGGCGGCGTGCAAAAAACCGTTCGGCGCGAGCAATTCGTCGCGTACGGTCAATTCCGCGGTCAAGGTGCCTTGCTCCAGCGCCAGAACATGCACGCCCAGCAAGCCGGGAAGCTTGCCCTTCTGACGTTCATGCAGGCGTTCGATGGAGTATTCCGGACGGAGTTTGCTCATGAGATTCGGGTCCTCGATGGAAAAAACAGGGGTGTGTGGCCGCTAATTAGCCGTTTGGGGGCTTCGACCCCGGTGCATTTGCCGATATTATCAACGGCTGGATCGACGGGTGAACCTGAAACCGGCAGGGATCAGGGCACATCGGCGCAAGTCAGAGCAAACTGCGCGGCAAACCGGCTGGCGGCGCCCAGCCTTCTTTCCGGGAGAATTCATGACGGTGATCGTGGTGGCGAATCCGAAGGGCGGCGTGGGCAAAAGCACGCTGTCCACCAATCTGGCCGGCTATTTCGCGTCGCAAGGGGAATGGATCGCGCTGGCGGACATGGACAAACAGCAGTCTTCGCACGCGTGGCTGTCGCTGCGGCCGCCTGCGCTGCCGGCCATCGAGACCTGGGAGGTCGACCTTGAAAACCCCGCCAAGCCGCCCCGAGGTCTGGAACACGCGGTCATCGACACGCCGGCCGGGTTGCATGGCAACCGCCTGAATATCGCGCTGGATCTGGCCGACAAGGTGATCGTGCCGCTCCAGCCGTCAATGTTCGATATTCTCGCCACCCAGGAATTTCTCGAGCGGCTGGCCAAGGAGAAGGCAGTCAGGAAAGGCGCGATCGAGGTCGGCGTGGTGGGCATGCGCGTCGACGCGCGCACGCGCTCGGCGGAGCAGCTGCATCGCTTTGTCGAGGGGTTGAAGCTGCCGGTGCTGGGTTACCTGCGCGACACGCAGAATTACGTGCAGTTAGCGGCGCACGGCCTGACCCTGTGGGATGTCGCGAAAAGCCGCGTGGAGAAGGATCTGGAGCAGTGGCAGCCGATCATCCAATGGACCAACGGCGAGAGCAAGAAAGCGTGATATGAATCAGCAGGCGGCGTGGCCGCCCGCTGCATGGAATTACGCCGTGCCGTGCGGCGAAAGGCCGGTTCAGATCCCGCTTAAGTCCAGTTCTGGGTCGGCACGTGGTCGCGGCTGCCCTTGATCTTGTTGTTGTCGTCCACGAACACCAGATCCGGCTTCCAGCCTGCCTTCAGTTCCGCCTCGTCGACCACCGCGAACGCCGCGATGATTACCAGATCGCCAAGTTGCGCGCGCCGCGCGGCCGAGCCGTTCAGCGAAATCATGCCGCTGCCGCGTTCGCCCTTGATCGCGTACGTCGAGAAACGCTCGCCGTTGTTGATGTTCCAGATGTCGATCCGTTCGTTTTCGACGATGTTCGCGGCTTCCAGCAGGTCCTCGTCGATCGCGCACGAGCCTTCGTAGTGCAGCTCGCAGTGCGTGACCGCGACGCGATGGATTTTCGACTTCAGCATGTTGCGTTGCATGACCAATCCCTTGTGCTTCGAATGCGTGTTTGCACAGCCTAAGACGGCTTCAGATTTCGAGGTTATCGATGAGACGCGTGGTGCCGAGCTTGGCGGCGGCCAGCACGACCAACTCCGCGTTCACCTCTTGCGGGCCCGGCGGCAGCAGATTCGAGCGCTTGCGCACTGCGATGTAATCCGGTTGCCAGCCACGCGCTGCCAGTTCCGCCATCGCCGCCTGTTCGAGTTTTGCGAAGTCGCGGTCGCCGGCGAGCACCGCATCGCGCACGCGATTGAGCTCGACGGCCAGCATCGGCGCCTCGGCGCGTTCGGCCGTTTGCAGAAAGCGGTTGCGTGAGCTGAGCGCGAGGCCGTCGGTGTCACGCACGGTTTCCGCGGCGATGATGTCGGTCGGCAGCGCGAACTGGTGGCACATGCTGCGCACGATCATCAACTGCTGATAATCCTTTTTGCCGAACACGGCGACGCGCGGCTGCACGCACGACATCAGCTTCATCACCACCGTGCACACACCCTGGAAGAAACCAGGCCGGAATTCCCCTTCGAGAATGTCGCCCAGATCGTGCGGCGGATGCACACGATACTCCTGCGGCTCCGGATACAGATCTCGCTCAGTCGGCGCGAACAGCACGTAGACGCCTTCTTTCTGCAGCTTCTCGATGTCGGCTTCGAGCGTGCGCGGGTATTTGTCGAAATCTTCGTTCGGGCCGAATTGCAGGCGGTTGACGAAGATGCTCGCCACCACCGGATCGCCGTGCTGGCGCGCGAGGCGCATCAGCGACAGATGGCCCTCGTGCAGATTGCCCATGGTCGGCACAAAGGCGGTGCGATTCTGGCCGCGCAACTGGTCGCGCAATTCATGGATCGAGCTGATGACTTTCATGATCGGACAGGGATTTCCTCGCGCGGCGCGAGACCCGGTTGGCGCAAAAACTCAGGTTTTCGCGGGTCCCGCAGCCTCACTGGTAATGACAGGTTCGGAGCGCGGGATTGTAGTGGATTTGCTCCCGGGGCGCACCGAAATGAGGCGTCTGCGGCAGCGATAGCGCACACAAGCCCCGTTTTGCGGCGTCAGGCCGGCAGATAGGCGAGGCGCACATAGATCGGTGCGAACGGCTCGGCCTGCGTGATTTCGACGAGCGATTCGCGGCACAACTCGAGCATGGCGATGAAATTCACCACGACCACCGGCACGCCCTTGCTCGTATCGAACAGGTCCGAGAACTCCACGAAGCGCGCGTTTTGCAGTTGCCGCAGGATCGTGCTCATATGTTCGCGCACCGACAACTCCTCGCGCGAAATCTTGTGATGCTGAACCAGCTTGGCGCGCTTGATCACGTCGGCCCAGGCGGCGCGCAGGTCTTCGCTATCCACATCCGGAAAGCGCGGCGTGATGCTTTGCTCGATGTACACCTCGGCGCGCAGGAAATCGCGGCCAAGTTGCGGCAGATGGTCGATGCGTTGCGCGGCGAGTTTCATCTGCTCGTATTCGAGCAGGCGGCGTACCAGTTCGGCACGCGGATCTTCGGCTTCTTCGCCGCTGTCGGCCTTCTTCACCGGCAACAGCATGCGCGACTTGATCTCGATCAGCATGGCGGCCATCAGCAGATACTCGGACGCGAGTTCGAGATTGGTCTGGCGCAACTGGTCGACGTAACCGAGGTATTGGACCGTGACGTCCGCCATCGGGATGTCGAGCACGTTGAAGTTCTGCTTGCGGATCAGGTACAGCAACAGATCCAGCGGGCCTTCAAACGTTTCGAGGAACACTTCGAGCGCGTCCGGCGGAATGTACAGATCCGTCGGCAGCTTGAAGAGCGGTTCGCCGTACAGGCGTGCGAAAGCGATGCCGTCTACGGTGTCCGGCGTCGAATCGGTGGCGGGCGCGGCAAGCGCGGCGTCAGGCGCCTGTGTGGCGCCCTTTGCCTCGTCGGCGTGACTCACGCGCTTAGAAGTTTTGATAGTACGAGTAAGGCGTCTGCTCTACGCGCGAGGCTTTCTGCTCGGCGCGTTCTTCGAGATCGATCGGCTGTTTGTCCCACAGCAGCGACCGGCCACGGCGCTGCTCCGCTTCCAGGTTCGGTTTTTGTTGCTTGAGCTGGTTCAGGAACTGGGTGATGTCCGATTGATACATGGCTAGACGTCCGTGGTGTGGGGAATGGCGGCTGCCCAGCGGGGATCCCGCGCGGCATCGCTCCTATTCCATAATTTTACCGCATGCGCCGCGCGTGGTCGAAAAATGACGGCGTGCTTGTCTCCTGCGGGGTTCTGACGCGCCGATCGGACTTTTTTTCAGCGCGTCGATATGGAAATGTTCCCGGCATTCATGCCGCTGTGGTGGCTTGGAGCGGCCTGGATACGGATGCCGGGTTGCGCGGCGGCGCGCGCCGATTTACGCCCGCCCGGCTTCGCCTGCGCGTTCTTCGACGAGCTTCAGAACGGCTTCGCCGAATGCCTCGGGCCGCCCTTCGAAGAGCCGCTCGGCGGCTTTCTCCTCGATCAGACGCTGGCGTAACGTTTCGCGCTCCGCGTGCTGCGTCGCGAGACGCACGGCGGCGCGGACATATTCGTCCACCGTCGACGTCGTCAGCCACGACGGCAGTCCGGCGCGAGAAAAAAGCCCGCTGTCGATGTGCTCGAACACTTCCGCGCCGCACAGGTTGACGCCGGGCAGGCCGAGCGTGAACGAATCGACAATGCCATTCGTATTGCCGAATGGGAACGGGCTGATGAACATGTCCATGGTGTTGAGAATTTGCAGATACCGCGGATAGGCGGTAGAGCCGTATACCCATGCGTGCGATTCCGGCAGCGCGGCGTGGATCGACTTTCTGACGTACGCGATGTCGACGCCTTCGCCCCATGAGGTCATGAAGTGAAAGCGCACGGGAACGCCCGCGGTCTCGATGATCGAGCGGCACGCTTGCAGGAAAACCGGGTTGATCTTCATCGCGCTGGCCGTTACCGCGATATTGATGCACTCGCCGCGCGGCGGAATGGCCGGCGTGATATCCGACAGCAGTTTCGATGGCCTGTACGGTTGCCCGTCCTTTGGCAGGCGCAGCAGCTTTTCGCTGAAGCACGCCGGGTCGCCGACGAAGTCGTCCTCGACGCTCACATAGTCCATTTGCGAGCTGTGCATGGTCGCGGGATGGCCGAGCCCGGCGATCTGCAATGGCGCAAGGCGCACGTTGCTGACGAAAATGGTGTGAGAGAACATGCCGACGCTCGGCATGTACAGGACGTCCGGCTGATGTTCGTCGACGAAATCCTGCAACTGGCGGATGCAGTCGCCGATGTGCTCCGGGTACTCGAACGGAATGAACCGGTCGAAAATAGCGCGCCCCATTTCGTCCACGTGCTGGTCTTCGCCGAACGCCACGACTTCGAAATGTTCGCGCGCCGCGAGCATCGTGCGTGAGTGCGTGCGGTAGATCGAATGGCCGCCCGTGAACCATTCGAGCACAACGAGCATCACCGGTTTGCGCCTCGTCTGCGGCATGCGCGCAGCATCGCGTCCGGGCGCGACTTCGCGCTCGAGCAGCCCGAGCGTCCGCAGTTTGTTGCGGACCAGCCGGTTAATGCTGCGTTTGACCGCGTGCCGCTGCGGCAGAAGCGAGTAACTGCAGTGCATGTAGGCGGCGCAGACCGCCCAGCCCGGCAGGTCGTCGAGATCGTCGATCGTATCGAGCACCGGCGGCAACCATTCGGCCATGCGTTCGCGCTTCGCATGCGCGGCCGGCGAGATGACGACGGCCGCGCCGAGCATCGAGATGCCGAGGCTTGCCGCGAGCACGGGATCGCTTTTTGCCAGTGCGCCGAGATCCATGTCGTATTGCGACTCCGCTGTGTACAGCACGAGTTGCTTCCTGGTAAGTGCATCCACACCGTCCTTGTCATCCGGCGCGGGCGCGTGTTCGAGCAATGCGCGGACGATGTGGTCGGTGCTGCCGTAGGACGTCGCGGCAAACAGCATGTTGAGCCATGGGCGGGCCCAGAACAATTGACCACACTGTTCGTTCGAGAACTGGAACCCTGGGTCCGACAGCAGCGTGGTCAGTGCGTCGGCGATACGTTGCAGGATTTGCTGCGATTGTTCGTCGCGCGGCTCGTTTGGGACAACGCTTGCCAGCCGGTCGTCCGGGAGCGTGCCGCGACGTTGAATCAACGTGTCGAGCAGGGCGACGGTTTCGGTATGCGCACCGTCGTAGTCGCAGGACTGGACAAGGGATTCCAAACGATCAAGAGAGAATTCTGTGCTCATGGCTATGGTCGATAATGAACGGCCTGCGTTGTTCTGCATGCCCGGTGTCTTCAATGAGAAAGCGTCTGACAGAACAGGGGTGACGCTGGGTGTGTCGGCTGGGATCGTGGCATCGCGGCATCGCGGAGATTCGCACCTGAACATCGTGGGGGCGCTTCCTGTCTGTGTTGCCGACTGATGAACATTGTCAAAGAGTTCGATCGGCCTGCATGTAGGAGGAGTCTTATTTTGAGAAAGCTATTTCGGGTGCGGCCGGACTTTTTTGTGGACGAATCCGAGACGCAGGCGCGAAAAGTCTGCGGAACGTTCGGCTTAGGAAGCGCGTCCAAGGCGGGCGCATAGGCTGCAGGGCGCCCGGTGCGGCTCGTGTTCTTTGATCAACGCGTCTTGCGATGGCATGCGTCATGTCGCCGCCTGCGTTGCCCGCGATATTGTTTGGCGGATCGGTCCCCGGCAGGCAAACCCTCGCACCAATGTGGTCAAATAGCGGGCGCCCCGTCCAGCCTTGAGCGCCGGGTGGCCGCATTCCTAAACAGCTGTTAAATCTGAGCCGGAGGTCGTGTTTGGCGGGGTGGACAAACGAGCAGTCGCGCGAGCGACGTCAGGAAAGCGCGGTGAAAGCCTGGCATCCCATGCGCGGCGCATCGTTGACGACCGTGCTTTTGCGCGGCTGGCTCGCTTGCGTCTTCAGCGCACTGCTGCTCGTTACACTGAATGCCCACGCCGCGCGCCCGAAGGCCTCGTACCAGGTCGACATCGAAGCGACGCCGCGCTCGCTGCGCAAGCTGCTGGAAGCGCATCTGGATATCGCGCGGTTCGCCAAGCGCGCCGACATCAGCGACGACCAGTTCGAGTTCCTGATTACCGCCACACCCCAGCAAGTGCGCGATCTGGCCTCCACGCAAGGCTACTTCACACCGATCGTGCGCACCGACGTCAGAACCGTCGACGACAAAAAACGCGTCACGGTGAGCGTCGATCCCGGTCCGCAAACGCTCATCAGTTCCATTTCCCTGTCGTTTAGCGGCCCGGTGCTGACCGAAGACCCGGCTCAGGAAAACGCCGCGCGTTTTGCGTTTTCACTGCACGAAGGCGATCCGTTTTCGCAGGACGGCTGGGACGACGCAAAAAACGCGTCGCTCAAGGCGCTGCAGGCGCGCCGCTATCTGGGCGCGAAGATTTACCACTCCGAGGCGCGTGTCGATCCGCGCACGCATGAGGCGAAGTTGTCGGTTACGTACGAAAGCGGTCCGACCTTCACTATGGGCAAGCTCGACGTCTCGGGCACGCGGCGCTATCCGGAGCAGATCGTCGATAACGTGAATCCGATTTCGGTTGGCGATATCTATGACGTGCAGCGCGTCGCCGAACTGCAACGGCAATTGCAGAACACGCCGTACTACGCGAGCGTCGCGATCGACGTGGATAGCGACCCCGCCAAACCGGTCGACACGCCGATGCACGTGAAGGTGTCGGAATATCCGTATAACAATATCCGCGGCGGCGTGGGTTATTCGACGGACAACGGTCCGTTGATCCAGGGCGCCTATTCATATCTGGACACGTTCGGCAAAGCGTGGCCGTTCACGGTCGAGGGCCGTCTCGACCAGAACCAGCAATACGGGCAGATCCAGCTTGCCATGCCGCCGGGACCGCGTGCGTGGACCAATAGCGTGCTGGCGTCCTACACCACTACCGACGTTTCCGACACACGCATCTACAGCATCCGCGCCGGCGTGCAGCGGGCCCGCACCTCGCAATTCATCGACTACAACTATTCGATCCTGTACTACCAGGACCGGCTCGACCAGAACGCCATTGCGCCGACCACGAGCCGCGCGCTGGTCCCGTCGTGGTCGTGGACCCGACGCAATACCGACGACCCGCTGTTCCCGCGCTCGGGCAACCTGATTCACGTCGAAGCGGGTTTCGCGGTCAAAGGCGTGCTGACCGACCAGACGTTCGCGCGCGGTTACGCACGCGGCCAGCAGTACCTGCCGATCGGCAAGGAAGACCTCGTGCTGATCCGCGCCGAACTCGGCGGCGTGTTCACGAGCGGCAGTTCGAGCGGTATTCCGGCTTCGCTGCTGTTCCGCGCGGGTGGTTCGAATTCGATACGCGGCTACAGCTATCAGAGCATTGGTAATAGCGTCGACGGTTCAGTGCTGCCCACCAAGTATCTCGTCACGGCGGCAGCCGAGTACCAGCACTGGTTCACGCACGATTGGGGCGCGGCGGCGTTCTTCGACGTCGGCACCGCCACCGACACCTGGGGAGAAAAAGTCTTTTATCCGGGTGTCGGCGTGGGGGCGCGCTGGCGCAGCCCGGTCGGCCCGGTCAATGTCGATGTCGCCTATGGGATACGCAACAGAAGCGTGCGGCCGTACCTGACGCTCGGCATTGCCTTCTGATGGAACCTGCTTTCACATGACCTACGCATGACCACGGACGCTTCCGCTCAACCATCCTCGCAGCCGCCAGGTGCTTCTCCGCCTGGCCAGCAGCCGCCCGAGGCGCCGCCGGCAAAGCGCCGGCTCGGCCGCTTGCTGCTGAAAACGCTTGCGTGGTTGGTGGTCGTGCTGGTGCTGCTAGCCGCGTTGGCCGTCGGCCTGCTGTACGGCGCGCTGACAACCGAGCGGGGCACTGCCTACGCATGGCAGGCAGCGGTCAAGCTGTTGGGCGGCAAGCTGACCGGCACGCTGGAGAGCGGCGCGCTGGCGAACGGCGTGCAATTGCGCCAGGTGCGCTGGCGCAGTCTCGACAGCAGCGGCACCGATATCCAGATCGACCGCGTGGCGGGCCGCTGGGGGCTCACGCACAAACCGTGGCGCTTCACGATCGACTATTTGCATGTCGGCACTGTCGACGCACGGATCGGCGCATCGTCGTCGAGCAGCAGCGAGCCGGTGAAGCTCCCGCAAGACTTGCAGTTGCCGCTGCAGCTGGAAATCCGCGACGTCCAGGTCGACCGGCTGCTGTTGCACCAGGGTGCGTCGACGACGGAGTTTTCGCACTTCGCTTTTCACGGGCGTAGCGACGGGCGCCACCACGAGGCCGCGATCGAACGGCTCGACACGCCGTTTGGCGCGGTGACGGCGGCGGCGAAGCTCGACGGCGTTCAGCCGTTCCCGCTCAGCGGCGATCTCGGCTATTCCGGCAAGGTCAACAACGAGGCGGTGCAGGTGGGCGGCCATCTGAGCGGCTCGCTCGAAAATCTCGTCGCCGAGCTCGACGCCAGCGGCATGAAGCTCGCCGGCCATGCCCAGGTCGAAGCCACGCCATTCGACGACGTGCCTTTGCGGCGTGCCACGCTGACCTTCGATCACATCAATCCGCAGGCGTTTGCGCCCGGCGCGCCGCTGGCCGATCTGGCCGTGCGGGCGGAATTGCAGCCGGTGACGCAAGGTGGCGTCAGTACCGATACGGCCAAAAAAGGCGTCGCGAGTTTCGCCGTCGCCGGGCACGTTTCGATCGTCAACGCCCGGCCCGGTGCGATCGACCAGAACCTGCTGCCGTTGATCGATGCCAACGTGGACGTGCACCTCGACGCTCAGGCGCAGCGCATCTCGAACCTGAACGTGCGGCTCGTGAAGAACGCCACGCTCACCGGCGGCGGCGCGCTGACCGGCAAGCGCGGACAGTTCGATCTGCAGGTTGCCGGGCTCGACCTGAACGCGCTGGAAGCGACGGTGCGGCCCACGCAGCTTGCCGGTCCCATCGGCATCCGTCTGAACGACGACGTGCAGAGCCTCACGCTCGACCTCGCCGACCCGAAAGCGGCGCTGCGCGCGCAAGGCAAAATCACGTTCGACCCGGCCCGCATGAGCTTCAACGATGTGCGCGTGACGTCGGGCAAAGGCCGCATCGACTTGTCGGGCGCGCTCAAGCACGATGCGAATTCCAGCTACAACCTGAAAGCGCAACTGACCGATTTCGACCCATTGACGCTCGCGTCGCAGATGCCGTCGCGCACGCCGGTGGCCGGCCCGGCGCCGGCGGCGAGCAACGCAGGAGGCAAGGCCGGCGCACCCGTCAAGCCAGGCACGGCGGAAGCGGGCAGCACGGCCGGCGCCAAAAGCGCGGCGCCGGGCGACCAGGCCGCCGCCGTGGCGAAGAACACCGCCAAAGCGGTGGTGAAGACCGAAGTGGTCCAGCGCAAAACGCCGCCGCCCAAACGAGGCGCGCCGCCGGCCCGCAAGGTCGAGGCGCGTGTGAGCGGCACGCTCACCGCAGCCGGCATGCTCGGTCCAGTCTTTACCACCAAGGCGGAATTCAAGCTGGGACCGAGCGTCTACGACGGCCTGCCGCTGACTGGCGGCGGCACCGTCCAGTTAGCCGGCTCACGGATTCTGCCGAGCCGCGCGAATCTGTCGGTGGCGGGCAATCAGGTGGATCTGCAAGGCAGCTTCGGCGCGCGCGGCGACCGGCTGCGCTTCAAGGTCGATGCGCCGCAACTTGAACGCCTCGGTTTCGGCCTCGCGGGTCTTGTCGCTGCGGATGGCGACGTCACCGGCTCGTTCGCGCATCCGAACATCGTGCTGAACTACAAGGCCGACAGCGTGGTGTTCAGCAGCAACCGCATCGGCCATGCGGAAGGCCACGCGGAATTGCGCGACGGTGCGAACGGCGCGCTTGTCTTCAGCACCGACGCACGCAATCTCAGCGCCGGCGGCGTCGATCTGACCACGCTCACGGCGCACCTGTCCGGCACGCGCGCGAATCACACGCTCGAAGCCGCGGCCACCGGCAAACTGCAGGACCGCCCGCTCGATCTCACGCTCGCCGCCAACGGCAAGCTGACCGAAGCGCGCGACGGCACCCGCTGGGACGGCACGGTGACGCGCCTGCAGAACCGCGGCACACCGGCGCTGAATCTCGAGTCGCCGCTCGCCGTGAGCGCAGGGCCGAGCCGCCTGACGCTCGGCGCCACGCGCCTCACGCTCGAAGGGGCGGTGCTGAGCCTGAAATCGTTCGCCTTAGACCACGGCAAGATCCAGTCGGCGGGCAGCTTGACCGACATTTCGCTGGCCCGTCTGCAGGATCTGCGGCGCGAGGTTACCGGCGAGCCGCCTGCCGTCAAAACCGATCTGGTGTTCGATGGCGACTGGGATTTCGCGCTTGGCAGCACGGCAACGGGCCACATCCAGCTCAAGCGCCGTAGCGGCGACGTCACCGTCGAAATCGGCCGGGGCCTTGCCTCGCTGGGTCTCTCGGACATGAGCGCGCGCGCCGAATTTACCGGCGGCAACCGGCTCAATGCCACGGTGCACGCCCAGGCGAGTCGGATCGGCGTGATCGATGCCGACGCGCACACCATGCTGGTCATGCGCGACGGCTTCCTGAGCGTCAACGAAGAAGGTGCGGTCACCGGCAACGTGAATGCGAATGTGCCTTCGCTGAAAACGACCGGCGGCCTGTTCGGTCCGAGCTACCTGCTCGACGGCCACCTCTCGCTCAAGCTCGCGCTCGGCGGCACGGTGGCCAAGCCGAATCTGACCGGCGCGCTGGTCGGCGACGGTCTTTCCGCGACCCTGGTCGATCAGGGCGTGCAGTTGAAAGACGGCGTGGTGCGTATCGCGCTCTCACAGAATCTGGTGGACTTCCAGCAGGTCGAGTTTCACGGCGCGAGCGGTACGTTGCGGGCCACCGGCCGTGTACGGCTGGACGGCGCGGAACCGGATCTGGCCGCGAGCATCGTCGCGGACAAGCTGGAACTGTTCGCGGCGCCGGACCGCAATCTGTCGCTGTCGGGCAGCGCGAGCGTGGCGAATGCCGGGGCGGAGGGCGGCATGGCGATCAATGGCAAATTCGTGGTCGACCATGCGTTGTTCGACATGCCGGAGCAGTCCGCACCGAAGCTGGGTGACGACGTGGTGGTGGTGCGCCCTGACGGCACGGTGGCCGGCGAGCGGCAGCCGCCGGTGGCCGGTACCAACAAGCCGATCGGACCGTTCGCGCCGCGTGCGAATATCGACATCAGCCTGGGCAATAGCTTCCGCTTCCGCGGTCAAGGCGCCGACCTGGGACTCACCGGCACGATCACCGCGATGAGCGCGCCGAACCTGCCGCTGCGCGCGGTCGGGAACGTGCGTGTGACACCGGGGTCGACCTATACCGCGTTCGGCCGCAAGCTCAACATCGAGAACGGCTTCTTTACGTTCAACGGGCCGGTGGCGAATCCCGGCATCAACATTCTGGCGATGCGTCGCAATCAGCAGGTCGAGGCGGGCGTGCAGGTCGTCGGCACGGTGCAGTTCCCGGTGGCGAAGCTGGTGTCCGAGCCGAACGTGCCGGATAACGAAAAGCTCTCGTGGCTGCTGTTCGGTCACGGCACGGATCAGGGCAACAACCTCGGTCAGCAAAGCACCATGACGACGGCGCTCGCGCTGCTCGGCAGCGCGAGCGGCAAGCGAATCGCGCAGACCTTCGGGCTCGACGAGTTTTCTATCGGACGCAGCGAAGTCGGACTGACCGATCCACAGGTGGTGATGGTGTCGAAGGCGATCAACGAGTGGCTCGTGCTGGGCTACGAGCAGGGGCTGCAGTCGGCCAGCAATGCGATCAAGGCGACGGTCAACCTGACGCGCTATTGGTCGGTCGCGGCCTACGGCGGGACGTTCGACGGCATCGAGCTGCTGTACACGCGGCGCTTCGACCGGATCCGGTGGTGACCGGGCCCGGACAAAAAAAACGGCACGCCTTTAATTAAAGACGTGCCGTTTTTATTCATGGCGGCGTTCGTTGCCGCCGCAGCGCGTCTTACTTCACACGCATGCCCGGCTTCGCGCCGCTATCCGGCTCGAGCACGTAGAGGCCGGGTTCGGCTTTCTCGTCGGTGGCCGAGGCCGCCAGCACCATGCCCTCGGACAGGCCGAATTTCATCTTGCGCGGCGCGAGGTTCGCGACCATCACCGTCAGTTTGCCGACCAGTTGCTCAGGCTGATAGGCCGACTTGATGCCCGAGAACACGTTGCGCGTTTTCTCTTCGCCAATGTCGAGCGTGAGTTGCAGCAGCTTGTCCGAGCCTTCCACCGCCTTGCAGTCGACGATCTTCGCGATGCGCAGATCGACCTTCGCGAAATCGTCGATCGAAATGACGCCGGGCGTTTCATCCTTGTCTGCGGCGGCTGCTTTTGCTGCTTTCGACTTGGCCTTCGCATCCGCCGGCGCCGCGGCTTCCGGCGTGGCCTGAAGCGAATCGCGATTCGCCGCAATGAGCGCGTCGATCTGCTTCGGATCGACGCGCGTCATCAGATGCTTGTACGCGTTGATCGGGCGCGCGGAGGAGAGCGGCACGTTCGCGTCGGCCCACACCAGCGGCTCGATGCCGAGGAAGCCTTCGACCGCTTCAGCCAGCTTCGGCAGCACCGGCTTGAGCGCCAGCGACAGCAGACGGAACGCCTCGACGCTCACGCTGCAGGTCTCATGCAGCGCAACTGCGTTCGCCGGATCTTTTGCCTGATCCCACGGCTTGGCGGAGTCGACGTAGGCGTTGACCGCGTCGGCCAGTTCCATGGTCTGACGCAGCGCGCGGTTGTACTCGCGCGCCTCGTAATTCGCGGCGATCTGCGGCACGGCGGCGCGCAGCGAGGCGAGCAGCGGGTGCTGCATTGCGCTGTCCTGCACGCGGCCGTCGAAACGCTTGATCAGGAAACCGGCTGCGCGGCTCGCGATGTTCACGTATTTGCCCACCAGATCGCTGTTCACGCGTGCCTGGAAGTCGTCGAGGTTCAGGTCGAGGTCTTCCATCGTGCTGTTCAGCTTGGCGGCGAAGTAGTAGCGCAGCCATTCCGGATTCAGACCCGTGTCGATCACGCTTTGCGCGGTGATGAACGTGCCGCGCGACTTCGACATCTTCGCGCCGTCCACCGTCAGGAAACCGTGCGCGAACACGTTGGTCGGCGTACGGTGACCCGAGAATTCGAGCATGGCCGGCCAGAACAGCGTGTGGAAATACAGAATGTCTTTGCCGATGAAGTGATACTGCTCGGCGCTCGACCCTTTGCGGACCCACGCGTCGAAATCGAGGCCGCGTTTTTCGGCGAGGTTCTTGAAGCTCGCGTAGTACCCGACCGGCGCGTCCAGCCACACGTAGAAGTACTTGCCCGGCGCGCCCGGAATTTCAAAGCCGAAATACGGCGCGTCGCGCGAGATATCCCAGTCGGCGAGCTTGGCTTCGCCGGCGTCGCCGAGCCATTCGCGCATCTTGTTGGTAGCTTCCGGCTGCGCCAGACCGCCTACCCATGCGCGCAGGAAATTCTCGCAGCGCGGGTCGGACAGGCGGAAGAAGTAGTGCGTCGAGGTCTTACGAATCGGCGTGGCGCCCGAGACGACCGAGTACGGATTGATCAGATCGGTCGGCAGGTAAGTCGAACCGCATACTTCGCAGCTGTCGCCGTATTGATCCTTCGCGCCGCACTTCGGGCACTCGCCCTTGATGAAGCGGTCCGGCAGGAACATTTCCTTGACGGGGTCGTATGCCTGTTCGATATCGCGTGCTTCGATCAGGCCGGCTTCCTTGAGCGCCAGATAGACCGATTCGCTCAGCACGCGATTCTCGTCGGAATCGGTCGAGTAATAATTGTCGAACGAAATCCCGAAGCTGTCGAAATCGCGCTTGTGTTCCTGCCAGACACGGTCGATCAGCTGCTTCGGCGTCAGACCTTCCTTTTCCGCGCGCAGCATGACCGGTGTGCCGTGCGTGTCGTCGGCGCCCACGTAGTAGACCTCGTGCCCGTGCATTCGCAACGTCCGGACCCAGATGTCCGTCTGGATATATTCGACCAGATGGCCGATATGGATTTGCCCGTTCGCGTACGGAAGGGCTGACGTGACGAGAATCTGGCGACGGCCTGACGGCGCGCCTGCGGAGAGATCGGTTGCGGGTGCTGACATAAGAATGGTGGGAGCCTGCGGTGGGACGAAACGTTGATTCTAGCAGGGCCGGTGCCCGGCGCGGGCTGGGCCGTCTGGGCCACGGCCGGGTGATTGCTGGAGCGGGGCGGTGCGTCTCCCAATTCCCTTGGGGGGACTTCCTGGGGATGAAAACCGTGCGCCCAAAAAAAACCGGGGTTATTAACCCCGGAGCAACAACGACAAGAGGAGAATGGTGACGCGACGGCAATTGCCAGCCACGTACCGTAAAGAGAGACCGCGGATTTTCGGCAGAGTTCGAAATTTTTTCGCTCTCGTGCGAGATTTTTTGCGTCGGCCCGCGTTTGTCCGAATTTGCCTTTTACTGCGTGCCGGACACCGGCGGTGCCAGACGGCAAAAGGCGGCAAGCGCCGCCTTTTGTCCGGTTGCTTCTTCCTCTTTCAGGCTGTGCCGTTATTGCGTGGCGTGCTGAGCCGTGGCACGCAGATAGATTTCCACGCGACGGTTTGCGGCACGGCCGGCTTCGGTGTTGTTGTCGGCGATCGGCTGGTTCTGGCCCATGCCTTCAGCCGACAGGCGTTGCGGCGCCACGCCGCGTTGCCCCAGATAGCCCGTCACGCTTTGCGCGCGATTGACCGACAGTGTCTGGTTGTATGCCGGCTGACCCGTGCTATCCGTGTAGCCGACCACCTGGGCGATCAGTTCCGGATTCTGCTGCAGGGTCTGCGTCAGTTGATCCAGCACCGGCGCGAACGACGGCTTGATCGCGTAGCTGTTGGTGTCGAACGTGACCGAGCTCGGGATGTTCAGCTTGAGCGAGCCGTCCGGCTGCTCGGTGATCTGCGTGCCGGTGCCCTTGGTCGCGCCCGACAGCTTGTTGTGAATGGCTTGCCAGTTGTAGCCGGTGATGCCGCCTACCGCAGCGCCGACGCCCGCGCCGATCGCCGCGCCCTTGCCGCCGCCGAAGATCGCGCCGAGTGCCGCGCCGGTGCCGGCGCCCACGCCCGTGCCGACAGCCGTGTTAGTGCCCTGTTGGGTTGCACAGCCTGCCAGCAGCGAACCGGCAACGGCAAAAACGGCAAGGCGAGTCATGATTTTTGCGTTCATTTTTTGATTCCTCTTGAGTGAAGCAGGTGGAAGCGATAAATCTATTCGCCAAACGTAACGGTCGTAAAGCGCATGACTCGAGAATACGAGAATCCTGCGCCTTCCCTGGTCCCGGTCCGACAGTGGAGAAGGGTCTTCCGGCAAGGCTTGGCGCCAGCCACTACAATGATGACTGAAGTACGCAGCGATGCGACCCCATGGCGTCCCGCCTGCCCGAAGGGTGCACGGCGCATCTGGTTTTAGCAATGCTGCCTAACAATTTTTTTCAAATTCCGGCGTGTGGCTGAACTTGGATTCTGCCGCGCCGCAAGTGTTCCCCACGGAGTGTCAATGAGTATCGATCGGGCTTTGGTCGACGCCGCCCTCGCGGCCGTCACTGACCCCAACACGGGCAAGTCCTATGCGGCTGCCAGGAACATCAGGAACGTGGCCGTGGAGGGTGGCACGGTTAGCCTCGAAGTGGTACTCGGCTATCCGGCTAAACGGCAGTTTGAAGCGGTTCGCGCGCAATTTGCCGACGCGCTGAAAGCCGTACCCGGCGTGGCAAACGCGCGCGTCGAGGTGTCCCAGCACATCGCGGCGCACACGGTGCAGCGCGGCGTCAAACTATTGCCGAACGTTAAAAACATCGTCGCGGTGGCGTCGGGCAAGGGCGGGGTCGGCAAGAGCACGACCGCCGTCAATCTCGCGCTGGCGCTGGCGAGCGAAGGCGCGTCGGTCGGCATCCTCGATGCGGACATCTATGGCCCCTCGCTGCCAATGATGCTCGGCATTACCGGCCGTCCCGAATCGCCCGATGAAAAGTCGATGAACCCGATGGCCGGCCACGGTTTGCAAGCCAACTCGATCGGCTTCCTGATCGAGCAGGACAACCCGATGGTATGGCGCGGCCCGATGGCCACCTCGGCGCTCGAACAACTGCTGCGGCAGACCAACTGGCAAGATCTCGACTACCTGATCGTCGATATGCCGCCGGGCACCGGCGACATTCAGCTGACCTTGTCGCAGCGCGTGCCGGTGACGGGTGCCGTGATCGTCACGACGCCGCAGGACATCGCGCTGCTCGACGCGAAGAAGGGCCTCAAGATGTTCGAGAAGGTCGGCATTCCGATCCTCGGTATCGTCGAGAACATGGGTATGCATATCTGCTCGAATTGTGGCCACGAAGAGCATATCTTCGGCGCCGGCGGCGGCGAGCGGATGGGCAAGGAGTACGGCGTCGACGTGCTCGGCAGCCTGCCGCTCGATATCGCTATCCGTGAGCAGGCCGACTCGGGCAAACCCACGGTCGTGGCCGATCCGGAGGGGCGTATTGCCGGGATTTACCGGTCGATCGCGCGTAAGGTTGCGATCCATATCGCCGAGCGGGCTCGCGACATGACTTCGAAGTTTCCCAGCATCGTTGTCCAGAACACCTGACTAGCCGTTCGGACAAGGGCCAACGCGGGGTCAAGGCGTCAATTTTCGCCTGGTCTCGCGGTATCATGTCGACTTCACAAGTTCGGCTCGGCGGCCGCAGGGGCGGCCGCCAGGCCGGCAAGAGGATCGCATGGGAAAACGAATCGACGGGCAGGCGGTGCATGCGTTCATCGTCCTGGCTGCCAGCAGCATGCTGTTATGCGGCTGCAGCACGTTCCTGAGGCCACAGGAAAAGCGTGCTGACGCGCAGTTGCTGCCTACCGTGGGCAATCAGGCGCACGGCCTCGTGACGTTCATCGAGCGTTCGGATGGCGTGCAGGTTACCTACAATCTTGCGGGCTTACCGCCCAATAGCGACCACGCATTGCAAGTGCACGAGCGCGGCGACTGCAATGCCGCCGACGGCTCCAGCGCCGGCCCGGTGTTCTCGCCGGCAGCCGAGCGTCTGAAAGTGGGTGCCCGGGTCGAGGGCGATCTCGGCAATATCCACGCGGACGCGAACGGCGTGGCCAGCGGCTTCATCGTTGCACCTGACGTGTCGCTGGACGGTATCCGCTCGGTGTTGCAACGCGCGGTGCTGTTGCATCACGACGCGACCGACCCTTACGCGTATCCGCAGCTTGGGGCAGGCCCCGCGCTCGCCTGCGGGCTGATTCGCCAATGAGGCGCCACGCACCGTGCGCGTTATCTGCGTGCGGAGCGGCTTGACCGCCGCGCAACGGCTTCTGGACGTGCGCCGGGCCGTGCTCAGGCCATACCCGTAGCAGCATTCTCATGATCGCGTAAAATAAGCGCCTTTCGTTGGGGGCGTGTAGTCCGGGGCGTCCGGGCTGCGTAGCAGGGAGCCGTCTGGCCCGGCGCACGTAGCTGGGGGCACCCAGCCCGGAACGCGCGCTTGAGGCCTAGTCCGCGGCGCCCGTTTGAACGGCGTTCCGCCCAAGGCGGCCCCCGAGAGTTTGCCGATAAGTTGCCCGGTACCCACCGGGTTGTTACCCGTCACACACCTGTCACTCAAGTCGAGCAGCGTTCACCTATGACTATCAAATCCGACAAGTGGATCCGGCGCATGGCCGCGTCGCACAACATGATCGAGCCGTTCGCACCCGATCAGGTCCGCGTCTCCGAAGATGGCCGGAAGATTGTCAGCTACGGCACCTCGAGCTACGGCTACGACATTCGCTGCGCCGACGAATTCAAGATCTTTACGAATATCAACTCGACCATCGTCGATCCGAAGAACTTCGACGAGAAGTCGTTTGTCGATTTCAAGGGCGATGTCTGCATCATCCCGCCGAATTCGTTCGCGCTGGCCCGCACGGTCGAATATTTCCGCATTCCGCGCAGCGTCCTGACCGTGTGTCTGGGCAAATCCACGTACGCGCGTTGCGGGATCATCGTCAACGTGACGCCGTTCGAACCGGAATGGGAAGGGCACGTTACGCTCGAATTCTCGAATACGACACCTTTGCCTGCGAAAATCTACGCGAACGAAGGCGTCGCCCAGGTGCTGTTTTTCGAAAGCGACGAAATTTGTGAGACGTCGTACGCGGATCGCGGCGGCAAATATCAAGGTCAGCACGGCGTCACGTTGCCCAAGACGTAACGGCGGCAGCGTACTGACCCACCAGCTATTCGGGTGACCGCTGCTTAGTCGAATGCAGCGGTCGTTCTTTTTGGAGAATCGTCCATGAAGTTTCGTTTTCCCGTCGTCATCATCGACGAAGATTTTCGCTCCGAGAACATCTCGGGTTCCGGCATCCGGGCTTTGGCCGAAGCTATCGAGAAAGAAGGCGCGGAAGTGCTCGGGTTGACGAGCTACGGCGACCTGACTTCGTTCGCGCAGCAATCGAGCCGCGCATCGTGCTTCATCCTGTCGATCGACGACGACGAACTGCTGCCGTACGTCGATAACGTCGTGGTGGAAGGCGAGACACCGGAGCTGGCTGCCGCGATCGTCGCATTGCGCGCGTTCGTGACCGAAGTGCGCCGCCGCAACGCCGACATTCCGATCTTCCTGTACGGCGAAACGCGTACCTCGCGCCACCTGCCGAACGACATCCTGCGCGAACTGCACGGCTTCATCCACATGTTCGAGGACACGCCGGAGTTCGTCGCGCGCCACATCATTCGCGAGACCAAGGTCTATCTGGATTCGCTCGCGCCGCCGTTCTTCAAGGAACTGGTGCAGTACGCGGACGAAGGCTCGTATTCGTGGCATTGCCCGGGGCACTCGGGCGGCGTCGCATTCCTGAAGAGCCCGCTCGGTCAGATGTTCCACCAGTTCTTCGGCGAGAACATGCTGCGCGCGGACGTGTGCAATGCCGTCGACGAACTCGGTCAGCTGCTCGACCATACCGGCCCGATTGCCGCCTCCGAGCGCAATGCGGCGCGCATTTTCAGCGCCGACCACGTGTTCTTCGTCACCAACGGCACGTCGACCTCGAACAAGATCGTCTGGCACGGCACGGTGGCGCCGGGCGACATCGTGCTGGTGGACCGCAACTGCCACAAGTCGATCCTGCACGCGATCACGATGACCGGCGCGATCCCGGTGTTCCTCACGCCAACGCGCAATAACTTCGGCATCATCGGCCCGATTCCGCGCAGCGAATTCGAGCCGGAAAACATCAAGAAGAAGATTCTCGCGAATCCGTTCGCCCGCGAAGCATTGGCGAAGAATCCGGACCTGAAGCCGCGCATCCTGACCATCACGCAGAGCACGTACGACGGCGTGATCTACAACGTCGAGATGATCAAGGAAATGCTCGGCGACTGGCTCGACACGCTGCACTTCGACGAAGCGTGGCTGCCGCATGCCGAGTTCCACGAGTTCTATCAGGACATGCACGCGATCGGCGCGGGCCGTCCGCGCATCGGCGCGCTCGTGTTCGCGACGCACTCCACGCATAAGCTGCTGGCCGGTATTTCGCAGGCTTCGCAGATCGTCGTGCAGGATTCGAAGAACAGCCGCTTCGACAAGCACCGCTTTAACGAAGCGTATCTGATGCATACGTCCACCAGCCCGCAGTACGCGATCATCGCTTCGTGCGACGTCGCCGCCGCCATGATGGAAGCGCCGGGCGGCACGGCGCTGGTCGAGGAATCGATTGCCGAAGCGTTGGATTTCCGCCGCGCGATGAGCAAGGTCGACGCCGAATACGGCGACGACTGGTTCTTCAAGGTGTGGGGCCCGGAGACGTTCGCGGAAGAGGGCATCGGCTCGCGCGAAGACTGGATGCTGCGCCCGAACGACGCGTGGCACGGCTTCGGCCCGCTCGCCGAAGGCTTCAACATGCTCGACCCGATCAAGGCGACCATCGTCACGCCGGGTCTGGATATGGACGGCGGCTTCGGCGAGTCCGGCATTCCGGCCGCGATCGTGACGAAGTACCTGGCCGAGCACGGCATCATCGTCGAGAAGACCGGGCTGTATTCGTTCTTCATCATGTTCACGATCGGCATCACCAAGGGCCGCTGGAACTCGATGGTCACCGAACTGCAACAGTTCAAGGACGACTACGACAACAACCAGCCGCTGTGGCGTGTGTTGCCCGACTTCGTCTCGCATCATCCGATGTACGAACGCGTCGGGTTGCGCGACCTGTGCGATCAGATTCACAGCGTCTACCGTGCGAACGACATTGCGCGCCTGACGACCGAGATGTACCTGTCGAGCATGGAACCGGCGATGAAGCCGTCGGATGCGTTCGCCAAGCTCGCGCATCGCGAGATCGACCGGGTACCGATCGACGAACTCGAAGGCCGCGTCACGTCGATCCTGTTGACGCCGTATCCGCCGGGCATTCCGCTGCTGATTCCGGGCGAGCGCTTCAACAAGACTATCGTCAGCTATCTGCGTTTCGCGCGCGAGTTCAACGAGCGCTTCCCCGGTTTCCACACGGATATCCATGGGCTTGTCGGCGAAACCATCAACGGGCGCATCGAATACTTCGTCGATTGCGTGCGCGCCTGACGATGCGGGTAGTGAAGTTCCTGCCGGGTGCTGAGGGCTGGCGGCGCGCGTTCGGCGCGCTGGCCCTGACGGCGGCGATGTCGGCGGTGGTGCTTGGCGTCGCGCCGCTTCAGGCGCATGCCGAAGTCGCCGCAGCCGATCCGATCGATGCGTCGATGCGCACCTGTCTTGCGCGCAGCGACATGTCGTCGACGGCGGGGCAGGTGCAGTGCATGGACAACGCGCGGATCGGCTGGAAGGCGGCGTTGGACGGCGCCTGGCAGCAGCTTCAGGCGAAGTTGCCGCCGGCGCAACGCAAACCGTGGGAAAAGAGCCAGGCGAGCTGGCAGGCTTCGCGCGATGTCGAGAAACAATTACTGGCAGCCGTGTTCGAGACGACACACGGTTCGATGTACGTATTGGCCGAAGCCGACATGCAGTTGCAGCCCGTGCGTGACCGCGCACTTTCGCTGCGAAGCGCGGTGGCCAGGATCAGCGCCGGGGGCGATCCGCCGCACCGTGCTCGCGCCTGTACTGCGGACGCGCAATGCGAACATGCCATGTTCGATCTGAACCGCTATTACCGCCGCTTGCAAGCGAAGATGCCGGTGCGTTCACGCTCGACGCTCGTGCGTGCGCAAAAGGCCTGGACTGCGTATCTTGACGCTACCGCGCCGGTGATCGACGAACGCAGCCGCATCGATATCATCGGTGCGCGGGTGGCGACGCTTAAGCGCCTGTCGGAGACGGTTGGCAACGATTGAGTGGTTGCCTACGGCGTTGGGGTTTGCTTGGTCTGGTTGCCTGCACGGCGTTTATTGTTGTGCGCCTACGGCGTTGGCCTTTCCTTGTTTTGTTATTGGTTTATTAGCGTCGCCCCTGTGCGGGGCAGGCACCTACTTTTCTTTGCCTGCTGCAAAGAAAAGTAGGCAAAAGAAAGCAGCTCACCCCGCTAATTCTTAAGCGGGTCCCCCGCACAGTCACGGTAGTGGCGCATCTGGAATCCGTGCCCTCGCGCATTCAACGTTCGTGACAAGGCCATCATACTTCCGGCGACGCTGCGCGCGCCGTGGCGGTCGTTCATCGAAGCAGCCAGCGCTTTTGCGCCCAGTGGTAATTCACGAAGTGCCCTCTATCCGGGACCCGCGGCATCTCAAATTGCCGTTTGCCGCGCCCGATGCCTGCGGCACTTTACAAAACCGCTACCGGAGTTCGCTGCCCGTGATACTTCACAGTGGTACCTCACCGCGGTACTTCACCGTGGCACTTCAAAATGCAGCTTGCTGTTTTTAGCGTCCAGGCGCGCTTCGCATGCTGCTGGCTATGCTTGACGTCGGTGGTCTTCCAAAGCACCCAGGCGTCCTTGACACTAATCGCTTGAGCGCCGGCGGCGTTTGCGGCCGAGGCAAAACCGATGGCTCTCACCACGCTCAACCGAAGTCCCGGGTTCCCGATGGACCCTTCCGGCGAGCACGTAGTGCGAGGCGGGAAGCATGACGGCCTTGTCACGAACGTCGAATGTGCGGAAGCACGGATTCCAGATGGACCACTACCGTGACTGTGCGGGGGACCCGCTTATAAGCTGGCGGTGTGAGCTGCTTTCTTTTGCCTACTTTTCTTTGCAGCAGGCAAAGAAAAGTAGGTGCCTGCCCCGCACAGGGGCGACGCTAATAAACCAATAAGAATTCAAGGAAAGGCCAAAGACCAAAGAATCCAGATCAAGGAAAGGCCAACGCCGTAGGCGCACAACAATAAACGCCGTGCAGGCAACCAGATCAAGACAAACCCAACGCCGTAGGCAACCAGACCAAGCAAACCCTAACGCCGTAGGCAATCAAACCAGACAACAAAGCGGCCGCGCAGCCAAACCAATCAAGGAAAGCCCAAAGAATCCAGATCAAAGAAAGCCCAACGCCGTAGGCAACCAGACAACAAAGCGCCGCGCAGGCAAAAGATCAAAACCACGAGCCCACCGCGGCAACCCAAACCCCAAAAAACAGGCCGCCGCGAAGGCCCAACCCTTAATCCCGCGCTGAAGAAGCCGCCCCATGACTCAACCAGTCAAGCACCGCGGTAGCATCATCATCAGCGCCCTGTCGCGCCTTAGCGACCGTCTCAGCTACATCCGCGCTAGGCATAGCGCGCCGAATCGCCACTCCAACCGCAAGAATATCGATCATGACAAGATGCAGAATCCGCGAAATCATCGACAACTGCGACTCGCGAATTTCAATGTGATCGGTCTCCAACGCGACAGTAGCCCGCTTGGCCAATGGCGTATTGCTTGAGGTAATGGCAATCACCTTGGCCCCCGCCTGCATGGCGACATCCAGCACCCGCAGTAACTCAGGCGCCCGTCCCGACTTGGACACCGCAACAATCACATCACCCTTGCCGAGCAAAGCAGCCGACGCCGCCTGCATATACAGATCGCCATAGGCAATCGTCGGAATACCAAACCGGAAAAACTTGTAATGCGCGTCCTGCGCGACGATGTTCGAATTGCCGAGTCCATAAAACTCGATCCGCCGCGCGCTGTTCAACAGATCGATGGCACGCTCGACCTGATCGAAATTCAAATGCTCGCGCAACTGCAAAATCGCGGACACGGTGTTGTCCAGCACCTTCGCACCGAAGTCCGTCGCGGTGTCGCCCAGATGCACCTGGCTATGACTCACCGGAATCGTGCCGGTTAAACCCGTCGCCAGCTTCAGCTTGAAATCCGACAAGCCCTGGCAGCCGAGCGAGCGGCAAAAGCGGATCACCGTCGGCTGGCTCACGTCGGCCTTGCGCGCAATGTCGACAATCGGATCGTTGATGATCGAACGCGGATGATTCAACGCGAGATCGGCCACGCGGCGCTCGGCCGGCGTCAACGCGTCGCGCATCTGGCGAATCCGCTCGAACACGGCCGATGAACTGCCGCCCGCGCGGTTCGACAACTGCTCCGCGAGAATCGCCGACACACCCAGAAACGCCGGATATTCAGCGGTAATCACGTAAGTCGGCACGTTCTGCAAATACGCCTCGAAGCGGCCCTTCGCCTCGAACCGTTTGCGAAACGACGAGCGCGCAAAGAACTCGCCGAGCCGCGGCACGACGCCGCCGCCAATGTAGATGCCGCCCAATGCGCCGAGCGTCACCGCGATATTCCCCGCGAAGGTGCCGAGAATGCCGCAGAACACGTCGACGGATTCGGCCGCGAGCGGCTCGCCTTCCATCGCGCGCTTGACGATCTCGATCGTGTCGACATTCGCCGCCACCCGTTTCTTGTCGCGGCCCGCCAGCGCACGGTAAATCACTTCGATGCCGGGACCCGCCGCCACCCGCTCGAACGAGACGTGCGACCACTTTTTGCGCGCATATTGCAGCACGATGTCTTCGCGTTCGTCGGCCGGCGCGAAGGTGGCGTGGCCGCCTTCGCTGCCGAGCGCGATCCAGCGGTCGTCGGCCGGAATCAGACCGGATACGCCCATGCCGGTGCCCGGGCCGAGCAGCCCGATCACGCTGTTCGGACGGCGGGTGCCGCCGCCGACCTGCACGCGCTGCGCGTCGGTCAGACCGGGGAGGGCCATGGCCAGCGCGGTAAAGTCGTTCACCACCAGCAGCGTGTCGAAGCCGAGCGCGCGGCGCGTGGCTTCGATCGAAAAGCTCCAGTCGTGATTGGTCATGCTGACCTGATCGCCGTCGACCGGATTCGCGATCGCAATCGCCGCGTGATTCACGCGGCCGATCCTGGTGTCCTTCAGATACTTCTTGATGACTTCGGCAACGCCCGGATAGTCCGCGCACGGATAGACCTGCACCGAGCCGATCTCGCCCGGGCTTGTTTCGAGCGCGAAGCGCGCATTGGTGCCGCCGATGTCGGCGAGCAGCCTCGGTCCATCGGCGTGCTGGCCCGCGCCCGGAACAGCCTTAGTTTGCACACCAGTAGACATCGAGTCTCACTCCCTTGTCGTTTGCCAACTGCGAGATGGCATTTTTTTGTAGCGAAGCGGAGGCGGCATTCAGCACGTCCATCTTTCGCGGTCCTGCGATCAGCAAAAACAGATGCTTCACTTCTTTCAAGGCCGAGAGCGACCAGCTCACGCGCGCATGCGGCGCGCTGCCGGGATGCACGGCGACGAAGCGCTCAGTGGTGGTGATCGCGTGGTCCCATTCGGGCGCGTCCGCGAAAATCGACGCGGTGTGGCCGTCTTCGCCCATGCCGAGAATCGCGACGTCCGGCACGGCGCTAAAGCGCGGGTCGGCGTTCAGCGCGGCAACGTGCGCGTTCAGGTCTTGCGTCGTGTCGACCAGCGGCCAGAAAGCGGCGTGCTGCGCGGCGTTCTGCAACAGCGTGTCGTGCACGAGTTGCGAATTGCTCGCGCTGTCTGTTTCCGGCACCCAGCGGTCGTCGACCAGCGTCACGGCAATGCGTGCCCAGTCGAAGGATTGCGTGGACAACGTCTGCAGGAACGGACGCGGACTGGTGCCGCCGGACACTGCAAGCATTGCCGGGCGCGCGCCAGTTGACGTGCCCGCGGCGGCCGTGGCCGCCTGTGCGGCGAGCGACGCATGTAACGCGTCGCCAACCGCTTTCGCCAACGCGTCGGATTGGGCGCGTTGATCGTCGAAAGCGTGAAGCTCGATCACTTCTCCTCCGTGCTGCTTTCTTGTTAGATCTGCGGAACGTGCCGTACTGCTCTCACACGATGCCTGCAAGCGGGATGGCTTGCGGGCGCCTTCGTGATACCGGCGCCATTCCGTTCAGTTCGTCGGTGGGTCTTGCAGGCGCCGTGCCGTGCTTCGATCAGGATCGGGCATGGTATGACGCCGTAATTCAGTTGATTCAATTCTCTTCTTCGAGCCAGCAGGTGTCGTGCTGCGCCAACATCGCGCTCGCCGCGGCCGGTCCCCACGTGCCTGCCGCATACGGCTTGGGCGGTTTGTTGGAAGCAGCCCATTCGTTGAGGATCGGTTCGACCCAGCGCCATGCCGCTTCCTGCTCGTCGCGCCGTACAAACAGCGCGAGCCGGCCGTTGATGACGTCGAGCAATAGACGCTGATACGCCTCCATCTGCCCTTCGCGGAAGAACCGGTCGAACGCGAGGTCGAGGTGGACGCTGGCGAGGTTCATGCCTTCGCCCGGCTGCTTCGCAAGACAGTAGAGGCGAATGGTTTCGTTCGGCTGCAAGCGGATCACGAGACGGTTTGCACCGCCGCGCAACGCGGACGCGCCCAGTGCCGAATGTGGCACTGCACGAAAATTCACCACGATCTCGGCGACACGATCGGCGAGACGCTTGCCCGTGCGCAGGAAAAACGGCACGCCAGCCCAGCGCCAGTTTTCGATTTCCACCTTCACCGCAACGAAGGTTTCGGTCGTGCTGTCCGGCTTCACGCCAGGTTCGGTTGCATACGCCGGCACCGCGCTGCCGCGGATCACGCCCGCATGATACTGGCCGCGCACCGCGACCTTGCCGATATCGCGCGGATCGATCGGCTTCAGCGCGCGCAGCACGCGCAGCTTTTCATCACGGACCGAGTCGGAATCCATCGAATGCGGCGGTTCCATCGCAACGATGGAAAGCAGTTGCAGCAAATGGTTCTGCACCATGTCGCGCAAGGCGCCGGTGTTGTCGTAGAAGTCGCCGCGCGCTTCCACGCCGAGTTCTTCCGCAATCGTGATCTGAATGCTTTCCACCCATTCACGGCGCCACAACGGTTCGAACAGCACATTGCCGAAACGCAGCGCGAGCAGGTTCTGCACCGGCTCCTTACCGAGGTAGTGGTCGATCCGGTAGATCTGTTCTTCGGCGAAGATTTCACCGACTGCATCATTAATTGCGTTGGACGACTTGAGGTCGTAGCCAAGCGGCTTTTCCAGCACGATGCGCGAATTTTCGTTGAGCCCGACCGAGGCCAGCGCGCGGCAGATCGGCACGAACAGCGACGGACCCGTTGCCAGATAGAACACCCGGATGCCGGCGCGGCCGCTCAAGGCGTCGCGCAGCAGCGTGAAGTCTTCAGGGTTGCCGAGATCGATCTTCACGAACTCGATACGTTCGAGGAAGCTCGCCCATGCCGTTTCATCCACACCGTTCTTCGACACGTGCGGTTTGACGTGCTCATTGACCCAGTCAATGTAGGCCGCACGATCCGCGATATGCCGCGCTACCGCGACGATCTTGCCGCTGTCGGCCAGCATGCCGCCTGCACGGTGCGCTTCAAACAGTGCCGGCAGGATCTTGCGCATCGACAGATCGCCGGTTCCGCCGAACAGAACGAAGGTGAAGCTTGAATCGGTTTGCATGTGTCTCCGTCGATATCCTGGGGCCGCCGTGCTGACCGAAAAGGGCGACCGTAGTCCGATAAAATATTTTTTGACACTGAATTGTAGTTTAACTACAATCCAAATCAAGAGGTAGCGCTAATTCGATGAAAAAAGGCGTGCGTTGTAAGGCTGGATGCGCGTTTTCCCGAATCGGCAGGCGCTCCCTGCATGTTAACGGACATTGCGTGCGGGCACGTGCCAGCATGCCCCCGGCGGCCCTTACGGAAAGCCGGAAGGCTGAGTTGGCGTCAGGGTTAACGTGTGAGGCACCTCGAGTCTGCCGCGCGCGACGCGGGCAGGCAAAAATCAAAAGAGGAGACAGTCAGTTGCATCCCGAACCACTCATCTCTTGAGCTTCCAGCGGCCGGATATCGGTCCGCCGTCACATGCCTCAAGCATGTGACCGACCGTGCTCGATCGCCCAGTGTTTTGCCTGTTTGAACCAACCACAGCACCCTGGCGACATCAGGGGCCATTTGTTTTTTGTTCAGGTGTCTGGAGGAGATAAGCAATGAAATTTCGCGCGATCATGGGCGCTTTGTGCGCTGCGGGTCTGATGTGTGGCGTCTCGGCTGTGCAAGCCGCCGAGTCGATCGAAGTGTTGCACTGGTGGACTTCGGGCGGCGAATCGAAAGCCGTCGGCGTCCTCAAGGACGACATGACGAAGCAGGGTTACACGTGGAAGGACTTCGCGGTTGCTGGCGGCGCGGGTGCGGCCGCCATGACGGCACTCAAGACGCAGGTGATCTCGGGCAACGCGCCGAGCGCCGCGCAGATCAAGGGTCCGCTGATCCAGGACTGGGCTTCGCAGGGCGTGCTGGTGCCGATCGATTCGGCCGCCGCCGACTGGAAGAAGAACCTGCCGCCGGAAATCGACAAGATCATGCACGCCGACGGTCATTACGTTGCCGCGCCGTTCTCGGTGCACCGCGTGAACTGGCTGTACATCAACAAGGCAGCACTGGACAAGGCCGGCGGAAAGGCGCCGACCACGTGGCCTGAGTTCTTCGCTGTGGCCGACAAGATGAAGGCCGCGGGCATCCAGCCGATCGCGATGGGCGGTCAGCCGTGGCAAGACCTGACGCTGTGGGAAGACGTCGTGCTGTCGCAAGGCGCGGGCTTCTACAAGAAGGCGCTGGTCGACCTCGACGAGAAGACGCTGACGTCGGATCAGATGGTCGGCGTGTTCGACACGGTCCGCAAGATCCAGGGTTACTTCGACGCGGGCCGTACGGGCCGTGACTGGAACCTGGCAACGGCCATGGTCATCAACGGCAAGGCTGGCATGCAGTTCATGGGCGACTGGGCGAAGGGCGAGTTCGCCAACGCCGGCAAGAAGGCCGGCTCGGACTACATCTGCGCTGCGGTTCCGGGCACGGAAAAGGCTTACACGTTCAACGTCGACTCGTTCGTGTTCTTCCAGCAGAAGGGCCAGAAGGCTGCAACGCCGGGTCAACTGGCGCTGGCCAAGACGATCATGTCGCCGGACTTCCAGGAACAGTTCAGCCTGAACAAGGGGTCGATCCCGGTTCGTCTGGGCGTGTCGATGGCCAAGTTCGACGACTGCGCGAAGAAGTCGTACGCGGATGAACAGGTGGCGATCAAGTCGGGCGGCTATGTGCCTTCGCTGGCACACGGCATGGCGCAACCGGATGCAGCAGCCGGCGCGATCTCGGACGTCGTCACGAAGTTCATGAACTCGCAGCAGGATTCGAAGAGCGCGGTTGCTGCGCTCGCGAAGGCTGCGAAGACCAAGTAAATAGCGGCTAGCAAAGTAGTGCGCCCGGCCGTTCCCTTCGGGGGCGCCGGGCGCGTTCCCAGGAATGCTTGCAGCCGTTGCGTTACTTAGGGCGAGACACTTCACCCCCGGTTTCATCGAGTCATACTTATGCCGTTCCGGTCTCGCGTTTTTCGTGCGTGAGCGCCCCGGCGGTACAGTTTCAGCAGGAGTCGAGTAGTGACTGCTTCTATCAGCGGAAACGGGAAAACCACGGCTTCCGTGACCCGCCGCACGTCGCCGATGGCGGCCCTTGCCGATCGCTGGATTCCGAAGCTGGTGCTCGCACCCAGCGTCGTGATCAGCCTGATCTTCGTGTATGGCTTCATCGCTATTACCGGCTATCTGTCGCTGTCGAATTCGCGACTGATGCCACGTTATGATTTTGTCGGTCTCGATCGTTATCGCGAACTGTTCGATAACGACGTGTTCTGGACGTCGGCTGCCAACCTCGGCTGGTTCGGCATTCCGTTTATCGGTATCTGTATCGGCCTCGGCCTGTTCCTCGCGATCCTGCTCGATCAGCAGATCCGCAACGAAGGCGCGCTGCGCGCCGTGTTCCTGTACCCGATGGCGCTCTCGTTCATCGTGACGGGTACGGCATGGCAATGGATCATGACGCCGAGCGTCGGTCTCGAGAAGGTGTTTCACGACTGGGGCTGGACGAGCTTCTCGTTCAGTTGGCTCGGCGACCCCGACAAGGCGATTTTCTGCGTCGTGATCGCGGCCGTGTGGCAATCCACCGGCTTCGTGATGGCGCTGTTTCTTGCAGGCTTGCGCGGTGTCGACGGTGAAATCTTCAAGGCCGCGCAGATGGACGGCGCCGGCTTGCCCACCATTTACCGCAAGATCGTGATTCCGAGCATGCGCCCGGTGTTCTTCTCCGTGCTGCTGATTCTCTGCCACATCACGATCAAGACCTTCGACCTGGTTGTCGCGTTGACCGCGGGCGGTCCGGGTACGTCTTCATCGCTGCCGGCTATTTTCATGTACACGTTTTCGTTCAATCGCGGGCAGCTTGGCGTCGGCGCGGCATCGTCGATGATGATGCTCGCTACCGTTGTGGCCGTGCTCGTGCCGCTGATGTATCTGGAATCGAGGAGCACCCGCAATGCAGCCTAAGATGACGATCAGCCGTGCCGTCATTTATGCGGCCTTGATTCTGTTCGCCCTGTATTTCCTGTTTCCGCTGTACGTGATGCTGTCCACCTCGTTCAAGGACATCGACCAGCTGCGCTCCGGCAACCTGCTCACGCCGCCTACGCATTGGACCATCGACCCGTGGATCAAGGCATGGAGCGGTGCGTGTACGGGTGTGCGTTGCGACGGCATGCAACCGTTCTTCATGAACTCCGTGCGCATGGTGATTCCGGCCGTGCTGATCTCGTCGATCATCGGCGCGTTCAACGGTTATGTGCTCACGCACTGGCGCTTCCGTGGCGCGGATCCGATCTTCACGATGATCCTGGTCGGCTGCTTTATTCCGTTCCAGGCGATCCTGCTGCCGATGGCGCGTTTCGAAGGTTTTCTCGGTCTGTCGAACACGACCACCGGCCTGGTGGTGGTGCACGTGATCTACGGTATCGCCTTCACCACGATGTTCTTCCGCAACTTCTACGTGAGCATTCCGGCCGAACTCGTGAAGGCCGCGCGGATCGACGGCGCCGGTTTCTTCACGATCTTCACGAAGATTCTGCTGCCGGTGTCGCTGCCGATTTTCATGGTGTGCCTGATCTGGCAATTCACGCAGATCTGGAATGACTTCCTGTTCGGGATTGTGTTTTCCGGCGTCGATTCGATGCCGATCACGGTGGCGCTGAACAACCTCGTGAACACCTCGACCGGCGTGAAGGAATACAACGTGGACATGGCCGGTGCGATCATCGCCGCACTGCCCACCTTGCTCGTCTACATCGTCGCCGGACGCTATTTCGTGCGCGGCCTGACGGCGGGCGCAGTGAAGGGCTAAACCCGGGCTAGACCCTACGCATCGCGGCGGCGCTTTTTCGATAGTGCGCCGCCGTTATCCGACCAAAGTTTTCAAGCTGTACCAGAGACAAGAGGATTCACAGCATGGCAAGCCTTTCCATCCGTGACGTGTACAAGACTTACCCGAACGGGGTGCCGGTTCTGAAGGGTGTCAACATCGACATCGAAGACGGCCAGTTCCTGATTCTCGTCGGCGGCTCGGGCTGCGGGAAGTCGACGCTGCTCAATATGATCGCCGGCCTCGAAACCGTGACCAAGGGCGAGATCCAGATCGACGGCAAGACGGTGAACAACCTCTCGCCGAAAGATCGCGACATCGCGATGGTGTTCCAGTCGTACGCGCTGTATCCGTCCATGACGGTGCGCGAGAACATCTCGTTCGGCCTGAACATCCGCAAGGTGCCGAAGCAGGAGCAGGCGCAGATCGTCGAGCGCGTGTCGAATACGCTGCAGATCACGCATTTGCTGGACCGCAAGCCGGGCCAGCTGTCCGGCGGTCAGCGTCAGCGCGTGGCAATGGGCCGTGCGCTCGCACGCGATCCGGTGATGTTCCTGTTCGACGAACCGCTGTCGAATCTCGACGCGAAACTGCGCATCGAGATGCGTTCGGAAATCAAGCTGCTGCATCAACGCCTCGGCACGACGATCGTCTACGTGACGCACGATCAGATCGAAGCGATGACGCTCGGCGACCGCATCGCAGTGATGAAAGACGGCATCGTCCAGCAGTTCGGCGCGCCGCAGGATATCTACGACTCGCCGGCGAACCTGTTCGTGGCCGGTTTCATCGGCGCGCCGCCGATGAACTTCATCCAGGGCAAGCTGGTGGAGCAGGGTTCGGGCGTCGGCCTCGAACTGGATACAGGCAACTTGCGAGGCGTGTTGAACCTGCCGTTCGACTCCGCGAAAGTGAAGTCGCACCTGGGGCGCGAAGTGATTCTGGGCCTGCGCCCGGAGCGGATTACCGATGCGCGCGGCGCGCACGGCGACAATGCGTCGTTGCAGCCGATCGAAGTCAAGGTCGATGTGATCGAACCGACCGGACCGGACACGCTGGTGTTCGCGCAAGTCAACGGCAAGCGCATCGTGAGTCGCGTGCACCCGGCGTCGAATCCGCAGCCGTTGTCGAATGCAACGCTGTTGTTCGATACGTCGAAGGCGGTGCTGTTCGATCCGGCCAATGAAGAACGGATCGCCTGAGGCGAGTCATTCGCCGGCCGATTCGAACTGAACCGGGATGAAGTGTGGAAGGCCCCATGCGTTGTGAAACGCATGGGGCCTTTTTCGTTTGCCGGGTACCGTTCACGCAGACAAGGGCAGGAGCCTGACGCTCCTGCGGCAAGCCATCAAGTGCCCGTGATACGCAGATCCGGATTGTTCCGTGCCAGTTCGGTGACCCACTCGGTGAAGGCGCGGAGCCGCGAACTCAGGTTGCGGCGATGCGCGTACAGGATAGACAACGGCGTGCCAGGGCTCGTGTAGCTCGTGAGGATTTCCTTGAGCGCGCCTTGCGCAATCAGATCGGCGACCATAAAGCGCGACGGCTGGATGATGCCGTGGCCGAGCGCCGCCGCACCGATGTAGACGCTGCCGTCATTGACCGCCAGCACGCTCTTCAGCGTGACCTTGACGATCTCGCCGTCCACCTGGTATTCGAACGGGAAGGTCTTGCCGCTGCGGGCGGAAACGTAGTTGACGGCGCGATGTTCGCCGAGCTCATCGAGCGTAGTGGGGGTGCCGTACTTCTCCAGATAGGCCGGCGAGGCGCAGGTCACGATCCGCGCGTCGCCGATGTGCCGCGCGACGAGACTCGACTCTTCCGGCGTACCCATGCGGATCACGCAATCCACCCCGTCCTGAATCAGATCGATGTTGCGATCCGCCAGCCCGAGCCGCACGTCGATCTCGGGGTATTGCCGGTAGAAATCGTCGAGCGCCGGCAGCAGCAGCGCACGGGCGAGCGTGCCCGAGGTATCGACGCGAATCGTGCCGCTCGGATGCTCGCGCTTGTTCGACAGCGACGATTCGGCATCGGCGACTTCCGCGAGAATGCGCACGCAACGGTCGTAGAACAGCGCGCCGTCTTCGGTCACGCTGACCTGCCGCGTGGAACGGTTCAGGAGGCGTACGCCGACGTGTTCTTCCAGCGCCTGAATGGTGCGGCTGACTTTGGCGCGAGGCAGATCGAGCGATTCGGACACTTTGGTGAAGCTGTTCGCCTCGACCACACGCGTAAATATCTCCATCGCTTCAAAACGGTCCATGTTTTGCCTTAGGGAGTGATGGGCTGAAGTGGGTTTCGAAGTGAAGTGTATAGGTTGGAAATGGCGTTGTCGCAATGTGATCAGCGCGGCGCGCGAATGGGGTCGCCTGTCAGTTTGCCCGCGCGCCTGCTGCGCCGTGCTGCGTAATGTCGTGCCGTGCCGCGTCGGCGCGTTCAATCCCGGTCGGGCGCGCCGAGCGGAAATAGCGGGCGATACGGGCGTGCCTCGTCGACCGCGCGTGCAAACGATGGCCGGGCCAGCAGCCGCTTCCGGTAGGCGAGCACGTGAGGAAACGCCGGGCCGATGCGATGCGTCCAGTCGGCATAAAACAGAAACGGCGCGGCGCCGCAATCGGCGAGGCTGAAGGTATCGCCGGCGGCCCATTCGCGTTCAGCCATCACCTTGTCGAGCCAGCCGTAGGCGGTGTCGAGCATGGCGCGGGCGTCGGCGACGCCGCGCGGATCACGCTCCGGCTCGGCACGCAGACTGTCGAACACGATCTTCTGCTGCGGCGTCGAGATGTAGTTGTCGAAGAAGCGGTCCATGCTGCGCACTTCCAGCGCGGCGCGGGCGTCGGCCGGCAGGAGCGGCACCGGTCCCGGGTGATACAGGCCTAGATATTCGATGATGATGCTCGCCTCTACCACCACGCGGCTGCCGTCGACCAGCACAGGAAAGCGCTTGATCGGCCAGAGCGCGGCGAGCTCCCCCATGACCTGCGGATCGTCGTGCGACAACAGGCGCAACTCGAACGGCGTGCCGTTTTCGTAAAGCGCGGTCAGCGCCTTCTGGCAATAGGAAGAGAAGGGGTGGGCATAGAGCTTCAAGGTCATCGTGGTCACCTGTGGCGGTTACTCGCAGCGCTGTAGCGCGATAACGGCCGGAGAGGCCGTTTACCTGACGACGAACGACGATGGAGGAAATCGACAGGCGCGAGAATTTTGGCGACAGGCGGTTGGCCCTCTGCTTTCGCCAAAGACCGGAGGCGGCAAAAAGCTGATGCGCGGTGATTTCTTACGACAAAACGCGACAAACTTTTTAGAAAGATAGTGTAACATTTGAAAAAATTGTAAGAAAACCGACGTGACCACGACGTAACCGGGTTGCCGCCGTTATCAGAAAGACCACCGGGGCGTCGCGCAGTGAATAACGAAAAACTCGAACGAATAACTCGAACGAATAACTCGACGCACGGAGCCTTTGCATGTCATCCATCACTACATCTGTAAGCAGCGCGACCGCTAACGCGCAGAGCCAGGTGCAGCAAGCGGCGCAATCGATTATCAGCGGCTCCACCGGCAACTCGACAATGGACGTGGCGACGCTGGTGTCGGCCCTCGTGAATGCGAAGACGGCCGGGCAGACGGCGGCGCTGAAGGCGAAGCAGACGAGCGATACCACGGTCCTGTCCGCCTATGGCGCCCTGAGTTCCGCGTTGAATGCCCTGCAGGCAGCCATCAAGAATCTCTCGGACGGAACGCTGCTGTCCACCTTCGGGGCCACCGCAAGCGGCAAGGGCCTGGACCCGAAGGCCGGCGCCGGCGCGGTTGCCGGCAGCTACACGATCGACGTCGCGCAAATCGCCGCGTCGCAGAGCCTGTCGTCGGCGGCGTTCGACGCCACCGCCAGATTAGGCACCGGCAAGTTGACCATCGCGGTCGGCGGCAAGTCGATGGACGTCACGATCGACAGCACCAACAACACACTGAGCGGTATTGCCAACGCGATCAACAAGGCGGCCAACAACCCGGGTGTCACGGCCACCATCGTGACCGGCACGGGCGGCGCTCACCTTGTGTTGCGCTCGGTTGCCACGGGCGCGGCCAACACGATCGACGTGTCCACCAGCGGTGTCGAGAACGATAACGGCCTGTCGAGCCTCGGTGTGACGTCCACGCCCGGCGCGGACGGTGCGGCGTCCACGATCGTGTCGTCGGATACCAACAAGGCCTGGCGGCAAAGCGAAGGCGCTCAGGACGCGCGGTTCACCATCGGCGGGATTGAGGCGAGCAGTTCGACGAACGCGGTCACGTCGGCGATTTCCGGCGTCACGCTGAATCTGTCGAGCGCCGCGGCCGGCACCACGCAGACGCTGACGATCGCGCCGGACACGACTGCGCAAAATACGGCCATCACCAACTTCGCCAATCTCTACAACACCGTCGTCACGACGATCAATTCGCTGTCCTCGTACGACAAGTCGTCGAAGACCGGCGGCGCGCTGCTCGGCGATTCGACGCTGATGACGATCAAGAATTCGCTGGCGTCGATCATCGGTGGTGGCGTCGGCTCGGGGAGTTCGGCGGTCGGCCTCGCTTCGATCGGGATTGCGTTGAAGGGCGATCCGGCGGATGGCACGTTGGTGATCGACAGCAAGAAGTTGAGTGCGTCGCTCACCAGCAGCCCGGCGCAGATCGCCACGTTGTTCAACTCGACCAACGGCATTGGTGTGAAGTTGAACAGGAGCATTACGGATTTCGTGAAGACGGGCGGCATTATCGACACCCGCAACACGGCGCTGAATGCCGACCTGAAGAGCATCACGGCCCAGCAGACCACGCTTGCCAATTACAGCGCGCAGTTGACGAAGCAGTACCAGAATCAGTTCACCGCGCTCAACACGCTAATGGCGACGATGAACAACAACTCGCAGTATCTGACGGCGCTGTTTGGCGGCTCGAAGAGTGCGGGGGCGTTGGCTACCAACAAGTAAGGCTGCTTCAAAGCGCACGCCGCCTGATTCCGGGCGGCGTGTTTTTTTATGAGGCAAGTTTGGTGGCGCGAGCCTTGCGATGCAAATTTAGTGCGGCAAGCCTGGTGTGGCGAGTTGTTCGGCGATCCAGGCTCAGTGCGGCAGCCGGACGTCGAACCTGAACGTCACCAGCCTTGCGAGCAGGATAAAAGCGGTAGCGATCAACACGTTATAAACCGTATCGACGTTCATGTAGTCCAGCAGCACGTACAGCCAGCACCCCACGAAAGCGCAGGTTGCGTATGGCCGCGAATCGCGCAAAATCAGCGGTACCTCGTTGCACAGCACGTCGCGAATCACGCCGCCGAATACGCCTGTCAACACTCCCATCATCACCGACGTGAACCACGGCATCTGCGCGTCGTGCGCGATCGACGTGCCTGAAATGCTGAACAAGCCCAGCCCCACCGCATCGGCCACCAGCAGGACCCGCTCGGAGAGCAGGCGCGAGGCCATCTTCAATAGCGTCGGCGCAAACAACGACATCACGAAGATCGCAATCAGATAGGCCTGATGCTCGACCCAGTAGAAAGGCCGCCGCTCGAGCAGCACGTCGCGCAACGTGCCGCCGCCGAAGGCCGTCGCGATCGCCACGAGGAAGGTCCCCACGGCGTCGAGCCGCCGGGTTCTCGCTTCGATAAAACCGGAAATCGCGTACGCGAAAATGGCCAGCGCCTCCATGATGGTCAGCGCCAGCGTCAGCCTCGGATGGATCACCGGGACTCCGTCAGGACTTGGGGTAAGCCGGCACTGCGCCGGGCTGCAACAGCACGACCACCGCGCCTGCGCCGCCGTCATGCGGACGCGCCTGACAGAAGGCGATCACCTCGGACTTCTGCACGAGCCACGCGCGCACTTTGCCCTTCAATACAGGTTCTTTACCGATCGACCCGAGGCCCTTGCCGTGAATCACGCGTAAGCACCGCAGGCCACGCTTCACCGATTCACGAATGAACTCGGCCAGCGCCTCGCGCGCTTCCTCGCGACGCATGCCATGCAGATCGATTTGTGCCTGCACGATCCAATCGCCACGCCGCAGTTTGCGTACGACCTCCTGACTCACACCGGGCCGGCAATAGGAGAGCGTTTCGTCGGTTTCGAGCAGGATCTCGGGATCGAACTCGTCGGAGATCGCTTCGTGCAGCACGGCTTCTTCGTCGAGTCGGGTTTGCACCGGCAGCGGCGACGGGGGATTGCGCGGCAGAGTGGCGCGCGGCGGGACGGCCAGCGGCGCAACCGCGCCGATCTCGCGGCGAAACAGATCGGCGTCCGCCGAGGCTTCGCGCTGCGCGGCCGCTGCTGCCGCGCGTTCGCGTTCACGCCGTTGCGTATCGCCCTTTAACGCGTCGCGCAATGCGCCGAGGCCGGCTAGTCCCGCGGCCGGGTCGATCTTCGGTTTGGCAACAGGCGCGGCGGCTGTTTCAGGTGCGGGCCTGGCAACGGTACGCGTGCGCTTCGGTTCGCTAGGGTGGGGCTGATTCTTCGGCATATCGGTAATACACGCAGAAAGGTAGAACGATCGCGCGATGCGGCTTGCGGCACCGGAATGTGCCGCGGCGCATCGCAACGCCGGGCCGCCGGGCAGGGCAAGCGTACACGTAAGGGCGTTGGAACGACGCCAGCCTGCTGCCGGAACGACGCAGACACCGCGCAGACATAACGCGGTCACGACGTAGCCACGATGCAAAAAAGGCCGTCGGCTTTTCAGCCGCGGCCTTCTGTCTGGCAGGCGGCCGGGCCATGCCCAGCCGCCATTTTACCGTTGCGCTTACTAATGCAAACGAGGTTGCAAATGAGCTTGCAGATGACGCTGCAAACGAGCTTGCAGATTAGCGATCGGCTTCCGCGCTCATCACGTGCTCGCCGATTTCTTCGACGCTTTCCAGATAGCGTTGTGCGTCGAGCGCGGCCATACAGCCCGTGCCGGCGCTGGTGATCGCCTGACGATAGACGTGATCCTGCACGTCGCCCGCCGCGAACACGCCCGGCACGCTGGTTGCCGTGGCGAAACCGTTCAGGCCGCCCTTGGTGATGATGTAGCCGTTCTTCATCTCCAACTGGCCTTCGAAAATGTCCGTGTTCGGCTTGTGGCCGATCGCGACGAAAATACCTTGCAGCGCGATGTCCGTGGTGTCGCCGGTTTGCGTGTTCTTGATACGCAGGCCGGTTACGCCGGTGTGGTCGCCGGTCACTTCGTCGAGCGTGCTGTTCCACTTGATCTCGACCACGCCTTCTTTTTCCTTTGCCAGCAGGCGGTCGATCAGGATCGGCTCGGCGCGGAACTTGTCGCGGCGATGGATCACCGTCACCTTCTTGGCGATGCCGGAAAGATAGAGGGCTTCCTCGACTGCGGTATTGCCGCCGCCGATCACGGCCACATGTTGTTGCTTGTAGAAGAAGCCGTCGCAGGTGGCGCAAGCCGACACGCCCTTGCCCATAAACGCTTCTTCGGACGGCAGGCCGAGGTACTGAGCCGATGCGCCCGTCGAAATGATCAGCGAGTCGCAGGTGTATTCACCCGAATCGCCGATCAGGCGAATCGGCTTTTCGTCCAGCCTGGCCGTATGAATGTGGTCGAAAATGATTTCCGTGTTGAAACGCTCGGCGTGCTCCAGGAAGCGCGTCATCAGTTCCGGGCCTTGCACGCCGTTCGCGTCGGCAGGCCAGTTTTCGACGTCGGTCGTGGTCATCAGCTGGCCGCCCTGGGCGAGACCCGTGACGAGCACCGGCGACAGGTTGGCGCGTGCCGCATAGACCGCTGCCGTGTAACCGGCGGGGCCTGAACCGAGAATCAGAACTTTGGCGTGTTTCGTGGAAGTTGCGGGCATGATCGAATCCTTTTACGGCGCCCGGCTCGCCCCTGCGAGGCCGCGCGACTTGAGCTGAAACTATAGATGGGTATCAGAGCGGCATTATAAAGGGCGGCACGCCGGCCTGCTCCATGAAGCTTTCCGATCGCGGCGATAGCCTTCTTGTCGTGGGCCTGGGCACCTTTTCTGAGGCCGAACGGCTAAGTTACCGTCATTTACAGCCTCGCGTCCGACACTGCGTTTACAATAGGCCGCATCGATGGACCCGGTAGCCGGGACCGGGTCCGGAGCAGCCCCAGGCGCCGCTTCGGGCCGCGACTCCGGCAGCAAATCGGCCACACAAGCAACAGGATCAATGGCAAAAGCTCCCTATTCCGCGAGCGCGCAGGCATTGCCGCACCGCATGTCGCGCCTTTTCACCGAAATCCGCTGGATCTTGCAGGTCGCGCTCGGCGTGTTTCTGCTCATGGCGCTCGTCAGCTACAGCAGGCACGATCCGAGCTGGACGCACGCCGCGCAGGTCGACCACATCGCCAACTGGGCGGGCCGCGTCGGCGCGTGGACGTCCGACATCCTGCTGCTGCTGTTCGGACTCTCCGCGTACTGGTGGATCGTGCTGCTCGGCCGCCATATCTCCGCCAATTACCGCCGTATCACCCGCCACGAGGAACTGCAGGACGATGCGCCGCGCGACGCCGGCTGGCTCGCGGACGCGTTCGCGTTCATGCTGGTGTTGCTCGCCTGCGACGGTATCGAAGCGCTGCGCATGTGGTCGCTGAAAGTGCAGTTGCCGCGTGCGCCGGGCGGCGTGATCGGCGAAGCGGTCGCGCGCGGGGTGTCGCATGCGCTGGGCTTCACGGGCGGCACGCTGGCGCTGCTGATCGTGCTGGCCATTGGTTTGTCGCTGTATTTCCGGTTTTCGTGGCTGTCGGTGTCGGAAAAGGTCGGCGAATCGATCATTTCGGCCGTCACGTTCGCCAAGCTGCGCCGCGAGGCCGGCCGCGACCGTAAATTGGGTGAAGCCGCCGCCGTGAAGCGCGAAGGCAAGGTCGAAAAGGGCCGCGTGCGGATCGAGGAACATGAGCCGGTCATGATCGTGCCGCCTATCGTCACGCCCGCCAAATCGGAGCGCGTCGAGAAGGAGCGGCAAGTGCCGCTATTCACGGACTTGCCGGGCGACTCCACCTTGCCGCCGATCTCGCTGCTCGACGCGGCGCCGGCCGCGCAGGAAACCATTTCCGCCGATACGCTCGAATTCACTTCGCGTCTGATCGAGAAAAAGCTCAAGGACTTCGGCGTGGAAGTGAGCGTGGTCGCCGCGTATCCGGGGCCGGTGGTCACGCGTTACGAAATCGAGCCGGCCACGGGCGTGAAGGGCAGCCAGATCGTCGGTCTGGCGAAGGATCTGGCGCGTTCGTTGTCGCTGGTGTCGATTCGCGTGGTCGAAACGATCCCGGGCAAGAATTTCATGGCGCTGGAGTTGCCGAACCAGCGCCGTCAGACGGTGAGTCTTTCGGAGATTCTCGGCTCGGCGGTGTATGCGGACGCGGCTTCGCCGCTCACCATGGGCCTCGGCAAGGACATCGGCGGCAAGCCGGTGTGCGCCGACCTCGCGAAAATGCCGCACTTGCTGGTGGCCGGTACGACCGGTTCGGGTAAATCGGTGGGTATCAACGCGATGATCCTGTCGCTGCTCTACAAGGCGAGCGCCGAGCAGGTCCGCATGATCCTGATCGATCCGAAGATGCTCGAAATGAGCGTCTACGAAGGCATTCCGCATCTGCTGTGTCCGGTGGTCACGGATATGCGCCAGGCGGGTCATGCGCTGAACTGGGCGGTGGCTGAAATGGAGCGCCGCTACAAGCTGATGAGCAAGCTCGGTGTGCGTAACCTCGCCGGCTACAACAACAAGATCGACGAAGCCACCAAGCGCGAAGAGAAGCTGCCGAATCCGTTCAGCCTGACGCCGGACGATCCGGAACCGCTCACACGCTTGCCGAACATCGTCGTCGTGATTGACGAATTGGCCGACCTGATGATGGTGGTCGGCAAGAAGGTCGAAGAGCTGATCGCGCGGATTGCGCAGAAGGCGCGCGCGGCCGGCATCCATCTGATTCTGGCGACGCAGCGTCCGTCGGTGGATGTGATCACCGGCCTGATCAAGGCCAACGTGCCGACGCGCATGGCCTTCCAGGTGTCGTCGAAGATCGACTCGCGCACGATTCTCGACCAGCAGGGCGCGGAATCGCTGCTCGGTATGGGCGACATGCTGTATCTGCCGCCCGGCAGCGGGTTGCCGGTGCGCGTGCACGGCGCGTTCGTGTCGGACGAAGAAGTGCATCGCGTCGTGGACAAGCTCAAGGAGCAGGGCGAGCCGAACTATATCGAGGGCATTCTCGAAGGCGGCGTGACGGGCGAGGGCGACGAAGGCTCAGCGGGCGCCGGGGGATCCGGCTCGGGCGACGGCGAGGCCGACCCGTTGTACGACCAGGCGGTCGACGTGGTGCTGAAGAACCGCCGTGCGTCGATTTCGCTGGTGCAGCGGCATTTGCGCATCGGCTATAACCGGGCGGCGCGTTTGCTTGAGCAGATGGAGAACTCGGGCGTGGTGTCGTCGATGTCGTCGAATGGCAATCGCGAGATTCTTGCGCCGGCGCGGGAAGCGGAATAGGCCGTCCGTCAGGCTATTGCGCCGAGCCGGCGGCAAAGCGCAGCGTATAGATCCTGCTTAAGTCCCGCACATAAGTTCTGCGTATAAGTCCTGCGCATAAGTCCTGTTTAAGGCTTCTTGCTTAAGGTGTTGCTCAAGGCCGAGGGTTCGTCCCTCGGCTGCGCGGTTCAAGCCAGCCGCCACGGTCACCCGGCCGCCGCCCTCAACGCCCGCCGTCGTGACCGCTCAACGAATTCAATCAAGGGAGAAAACACCATGCAGCTTTTCGCGCAGCAGCACGCTCGACAGCGTGCTCAATCCAACCGTCTCGGCCAACTTGCTCGCACGATCGTACGTGGCGTCGGCAGTGTGGCGATCGGCGCATCGATGCTCGTCGCGTCGCAGGCATTCGCGAGTGGCACGGAGCAACTGAAGGCGTTCGTCGCGCAAGTGCATTCCGCGCGCGGTACCTTCGTGCAGCAGGAAGTGCGCGCGCCGAGCAAGGCGCAAGGTGCAAGCGGCGCGAGCGGTGTGCTGTCCACGGCGGGCAAGACCGGCACATCGAGCGGCACGTTCACGTTCGCGCGTCCCGGCAAGTTCATCTGGCAATACGAAAAGCCCTATGCGCAACTGCTGCAAGCCGACGGCGACAAGCTCTACGTGTATGACAAGGATCTGAACCAGGTGACCGTGCGCAGCCTCGGCGGCGCGCTCGGCGCGAGCCCGGCGGCGATCCTGTTCGGCAGCAACGATCTGGACAAGAACTTCACGCTGCGCGATGCGGGCGTGAAGGCCGGCATCGACTGGCTCGAGCTGACGCCCAAGGCGAAAGACACGCAATTTCAGCGCGTCGGCATTGGCTTCAAGGACGGCAATCTTGAAGCAATGGAACTGCACGATGTGTTCGGCAACGTGACGCTGCTGACGTTCTCGAACATCCAGAAGAATCCGCCGCTGCCGGCCGATGCGTTCAAGTTCACGGTGCCGAAGGGCGCGGATGTGATCAACGGTTAAGCTGTCCAGCTTGTCCATGCAATAAAAAAGCCGCGCCTCAATTGCGCGGCTTTTCTTTTGGTGGCGCGTGCAACGCCGAATCGCTACTCATCCACTTCCAGCATCTGCACCGGATGCGCGGCTTTCATATCGTCGATGAACGCTTCGACGATATCCGTTCGATGCTGCCGCGCCCGCGTGACCATATGGAACGCCACGCGGTACTTCATCTGTGTGGGGTTCAACGCGGCCAGCAAGCCTTGCTTCACGAACGGCGCCGCGAAATGTCCCGGCAGATAGCCGAGGTGATGCCCCGACAGCACCAGCATCGCGACCGCTTCCATGTTGTCCGCGACGGCGGTGACGTTCTGCGGCGTGGTCGAACTTTCGGCTTCGGGCAGCGGATAGCTGCGCCACGCCCATTCGTGAGCCGCGGCTTCCGCGGGTGACACGTCTCCAGCTGAAGCGAATAGCGGATGCCCCTTCGCGCAATAAGCGAACTGATCTTCGGCGAATACCTCGGTGTATTCGAGCGACGGTACGCGATGCCAGAAATAGCCGATACCGATCTGAATCCGGCCGTTCAGCAGCAGTTCTTCGAGTTCGCCCGGCGAGCGCACCAGAATCGAAAACCGCACCGACTGATCGCGCGCCCGAAACCGGCCGATCGCGTCGCTGATGCGCGCGCTTGCCGATACCGGCGTGTGGCCGATCATGCCAATATCGAGCGTGCCGACCAGTTTGCGGCCGACATTGCGCGCCTGCATGCCGAAGGTGTCGACGGCGGAAAGTAGCGCGCGGGCCGCGTCGATGAACTGCTCGCCGCGCGCAGTCAGGCTGAAGCCGCCGCGGCCGCGTTCGCACAGCCGGTAGCCGAGGCGCGTTTCCAGCGTGGCGAGTTGCGTGCTGATGGTCGACTGGCCGACGTTGAGCGTGGCCTGGGCCGGCGAGACGCCGCCGGCGTCGACGATGGCGAGGAAGACGCGGATCAGGCGCAGGTCGAGATCGGTGAGTTGGGAGAACATACGGCAGGATACATCGCTACGAATCAATGTGAAGTTTATTCTGTTTGTATTTTAACTTGAGGGAAACTGCTCAAGAATCGAGATTCGCCCGGCAAGGTGCGCTTTTTCTATTGATCCCTCGGCCGGTTGCACGATTCTGCTTACTGCCCTCTTTTCATTGCCGAGACACGATGAATACCTCTTCTTTCATTTCCCCCGACGCCGGTGAACGGCCGCAGCCGCTGTCCGGCAACGCAATGCCCCGTTGCGGCGGCATTGCGACGATGATGCGGCTGCCGAACGTCGGCTCGGCCGAAGGGTTCGACGCCTGCTTCGTCGGCGTGCCATTCGATCTCGGCACCTCGAACCGCACCGGCGCGCGCTTCGGGCCGCGCCAGATCCGCAGCGAGTCGGTGTTGCTACGCCCGTACAACATGGCGACGCGCGCCGCGCCGTTCGATTCGCTGCGCGTGGCCGACCTCGGCGACGTCGCGATCAATCCGTACAACCTGCACGATTCGATCAGGCGCATCGAAACCGCCTACGACGAAATCCTCCAGCACAACTGCAAGCCGATCACACTGGGCGGCGACCACACGATCGCGCTGCCGATCCTGCGCGCGATTCATCGCAAGCACGGCAAGGTCGGCCTGATTCACGTCGACGCTCACGCCGACGTCAACGACACGATGATGGGCGAGAAGATCGCGCACGGCACGCCGTTCCGCCGCGCGGTGGAAGAGGGCTTGCTGGATTGCGATCGTGTCGTGCAGATCGGTCTGCGTGGCACGGGTTACGCGGCTGAAGACTTCGACTGGTGCCGCGATCAGGGCTTCGAAGTCGTGCAGGCCGAGGCGTGCTGGAACCAGTCGCTGGCGCCGCTGATGGCACGCGTGCGTGAACGCATGGGTGACGGTCCGGTGTACATCACGTTCGACATCGACGGTATCGATCCGGCTTTTGCGCCGGGTACGGGCACGCCGGAAATCGCCGGTTTGACGGTACCGCAGGCGCTGGAAATCATTCGCGGCTCGCATGGCTTGAACATCGTCGGCTGCGATCTGGTTGAGGTGGCGCCGCCGTACGATCCGTTCGGCACGACCGCGTTGCTCGGCGCGAATCTCGCGTTCGAATTGCTGTGCGTGTTGCCGGGTGTCGAGTATCGGGCGTCGAAGCGTTGAACTGCGTATTGAGCTGATCAAGCTTGATGATGCATGAAGAGAAAAGGCCTGCATTTGCAGGCCTTTTCTTCATTGCAGTGGTGCTCCAGCGACTCAAGCGTAGGCCGTCTTCCGAGCCGACACCAGCGCCAGATAACACACCGCGCCGATCGCCAACGCGGGCAACGTCGCGCCGAGATTCGGCAGCCATTGATTGATCACCTGATACGCCACGATCCCGATTGCCCACGACGCGAACGCGCTCAGATGCCAGCCGCCCGAGAAGCCGTAACGGCCACGCACGTCGCCGAGCACGGCCGCTTCAATGCGGCGCTTGCGCACGATGAAGTGATCCACCAGCACCACGCCGAACAGCGGCGCGAACACCGAGCCGATCAGCAGCAGGAAGTTCTGATACTTCGCCATCGGCACGAGCAAGGCGATTGCCGTGCACAGCGCGCCAAACGCCGCCGACAACAACGGCACGCTGCCGCGGGTCCAGAACGTTCCCGTCGAGACCGCTGCCGAGTGGATGTCGGCGAATGCATTGTCCACTTCGTCGATCAGGATGAGCAGCAGGGCGAGGCCGCCGCCTGCTTGCGCCAGCGCGCCGGTCAAGAGCGCATCGCCGCCGCCGGCCGCGAGGCCGTAGATCGCGCCGAGCGCGTAAAACCAGAGGTTCGCAACGCCATAGCCGAGCAGCGTGCCGCGGAAGGTCTCGCCGGGGCGCCGGCCGAAGCGCGTGTAGTCGGCGATCAGCGGCAGCCACGAGAGCGGCATCGCGACCACCAGATCGATGGCGCCGCCGAACGACATCTCGCCCGTGCCCGGACGGCGCATCAGCGTGGCCAGGTCGTGCTTGGCCAGCAGATTCCACGAGAGCCATGCGGCGCCCGCCAGCAGCAGCCAGATACCCCACGTGCGCAGAAAGCGGCGCACGAACGACAGCGGGCCGCTGATCGCCAGCAGCGTTGCGAGCAAACCGAAGATCACGGTCCAGATCAGCGGCATCGAAAAACCGAAGGCCTGCTTGGCGAGCGCATCGGCGGAATCGCGCATCACGATCACCTCGAACGAACCCCAGCCGACCAGTTGCACCGCGTTCAGCACAGCAGGCACCGAGGCGCCGCGTACCCCGAGCGTCGGCCGCAACGACGACATCGCCGCGAGCCCCGTATCCGTGCCGATCACGCCGGCCAGCGCCAGCAATACGACGCCGATTACGCTGCCGATCACGATCGCCAGCAACGCATGCGGCAGCGACAGTCCCGGCACCAGCAGCGCGCCCGCCTGCGCGACCAGCAGGCCGATGCCGAGCGAGAACCAGAGCGCGAAAGCGTCGCCCGTGCGGAACGCGCGGCGCGCGTCGGGCACCGGCGTGAGCGGTGCGTAGGTGGAGCCGGCGTCGCCGGCGAGTGGATCTTGTGCCATCTAGTCTTGTCCCTGTTGATATTGCTTGCGAATCTGCGCGCTCATCGCTTGAGCGCCGTCGCTGTCATAATGCAGGACGTTGCCCGCACCCCTGCGTGCTGGCGTGGCTCACCGGCAGCACGCCGCCTTCACACGGACTGCGTCCGGAAAAGCCGAGATTATCCCCAAAACGTCATGTTTGAAGAAACCCGTGCCAATGTTCCGCTCGCCGAACGCCTGCGGCCCCGCAATATCGACGAAGTGATCGGCCAGAAGCATCTGCTCGGCCCGAACAAGCCGTTGCGGGTCGCTTTCGAATCCGGCGAAGCCCACTCGATGATCCTCTGGGGCCCGCCCGGCGTCGGCAAAACCACGCTCGCGCGGCTCATGGCCGACGCGTTTCATGCCGAGTTCATCGCGTTGTCCGCGGTGCTTTCGGGCGTGAAGGATATCCGCGAAGCCGTCGAGACCGCGCAGATTCATCGCGCGAACGGGCACCAGACGCTCGTGTTCGTCGACGAAGTGCATCGCTTCAACAAGAGCCAGCAGGACGCGTTCTTGCCGCACGTCGAGTCGGGGCTGTTCGTGTTCGTCGGCGCGACGACCGAGAATCCGTCGTTCGAGGTGAACAGCGCGTTGCTCTCGCGAGCCGCCGTCTACGTGCTGAAAAGCCTCACCGACGAAGAACAGCGCGAACTGCTCGACCGCGCACAGAAAGAACTCGGCGGCCTCACGTTCACCGACGAAGCCCGCGACGCCCTGATCGGTTCCGCCGACGGCGACGGCCGCAAGCTGCTGAACAACCTGGAAATCGTCGCGCGCGCGGCGGCCCGGCAAAAGAGCACGGAAATCGACGGCGCCTTGCTCGGCAGCGCGCTCGCCGAGAATCTGCGCCGCTTCGACAAAGGCGGCGACGCATTCTACGACCAGATCAGCGCGTTGCATAAATCCGTGCGCGGCAGCAGCCCGGACGGCGCGCTGTACTGGTTCTGCCGCATGCTCGACGGCGGCGCGGACCCACGCTATCTCGCGCGACGCATCGTGCGGATGGCGTGGGAGGACATTGGCCTCGCCGACCCGCGCGCGGCCCGCATTGCGCTCGACGCGTCCGAAACCTACGAACGCCTCGGCACACCCGAAGGCGAGCTGGCGCTGGCGCAGGCGATCATCTATCTGGCGGTCGCGCCGAAGTCGAACGCCGGGTACAACGCGTACAACGAGGCGCGGCGGTTCGTGAGCAAAGACCAGTCGCGCGGCGTGCCGGTGCATCTGCGTAACGCGCCGACCAAGCTGATGAAGGAACTCGGCTACGGTCACGAATACCGCTATGCACACGACGAACCCGATGCCTATGCCGCCGGCGAGACCTATCTGCCGGACAACATGCGCGACCCGCATTGGTACGAGCCGACGCCGCGCGGTCTCGAAGGCAAGATCGGCGACAAGATGGCGCGTCTGGCCGAGCTCGACGCGCAGTGGCGCAGCGAGAACAAGCCTAAAAAGGGCTAAGCTTTTGCGGCTCATCGAGCGCTTTGTTCTGCGCGTCAGTTAGCGCCGCTTCTCGCGCCTCGGCCGGCGCCTTGCCGCGCGTCGTTTTTGGCGCCTTGCCGCCATTCCGCACGCCTCGACCATCTAACGCACCGGCCGCCCGCGCCGGTGCGCTAAAATCGCTGCTTCATACAACGAACACCCGCCCCATTCCATGCTCGACATCCAGCTGCTGCGCAAAGACCTCGACGGCGTCGCCAAACGCCTCGCCGACCGCGGCTATACCCTCGACGTGGCGGCCTTTACCGCGCTCGAAGCGGAACGCCGCGACACCCAGACCCGTACCGAAGAGATGCAGGCGCGCCGCAACACCCTGTCGAAGCAGATCGGCGGGATGAAGGGGCGGGGCGAGGATACCTCGGCGCTGATGGCCGAGGTGGGCGGTATTGGCGACGAGATGAAGGCGTCGGCGGCGAAGCTGGACGATATCCAGAAGCGCCTGTCCGACCTGCTGCTCGGCGTGCCGAACCTGCCGCACGAAAGCGTGCCCATGGGTAAGGACGAAACGGAGAATGTCGAAGTGCGCCGCTGGGGCACGCCGCGCCAGTTCGATTTCGAGGTGAAGGATCACGTCGACGTCGGCACGCCGCTCGGTCTCGATTTCGAAACCGGCGCGAAGCTGTCGGGCGCGCGTTTCACCATGTTGCGCGGACAGATTGCACGGCTGCATCGCGCGCTGGCGCAATTCATGATCGACACGCACACGCTGCACCACGGCTACACCGAGGTGTACACGCCGTACATCGTGAATCCGGAGATTCTGTACGGCACCGGCCAACTGCCGAAATTTGCCGACGATATGTTCCGCGTCGAGAAGGGCGGTGACGAGAATACGGTCACGCAGTATCTGATTTCGACGTCGGAAATTTCGCTGACGAACACGGTGCGCGACAGCATCGTCGAAGCCGACACGCTGCCGATCAAACTGACCGCGCATTCGCCGTGTTTCCGCTCGGAAGCGGGCTCGTATGGCCGCGACACGCGCGGTCTGATCCGCCAGCATCAGTTCGACAAGGTCGAGATGGTGCAGATCGTCGCGCCGGAAGCGTCGTATGACGCGCTGGAGCAAATGGTCGGCCACGCCGAGACGATTCTGCAGAAGCTGGAGTTGCCGTACCGCGTGATTACGCTGTGCACGGGCGATATGGGTTTCTCGGCTGCGAAGACGTATGACCTGGAAGTGTGGGTGCCTGCGCAGAACACGTATCGCGAGATTTCGAGCTGCTCGAATACGGAGTCGTTCCAGGCTCGCCGGATGCAGGCGCGTTTCCGCAATGCGCAAGGCAAGCCGGAGCTGGTGCATACGCTGAATGGGTCGGGCCTGGCGGTTGGCCGTACGCTCGTGGCGGTGCTTGAGAACTTCCAGAACGCGGATGGTTCGGTGACGGTGCCGGCGGCGCTGCGCCCTTACCTCGGCGGGGTGGAACGGCTGGAAGTGCCGGCGGCTTGATGGATGTGCGACTGATGCCTGGTTGATGCCTGGCTGATGCCTGGCTAAGGTCGCATCGATTGCCAAGTCTCCTCAAAATTTTCTCGAGTAGGGGCTTGGAAATTGGATTCAGCTGTTCTATAATCTTTTTCTCCCAAGCAACGACCCGCTTGGATCTGATTCATAAACAACTAAGAAGCAACTAAGCAAGCCCTCGTTGTTGTGAGTTGGAAGACCCGGAAAGGTGGCAGAGTGGTCGAATGCGCTGGACTCGAAATCCAGTGTACCTTTAGGGGTACCGTGAGTTCGAATCTCACCCTTTCCGCCAAATTCAAGATCAAAGCCCTGTAAGTTCGACGACTTACGGGGCTTTTTTTTTCCGACCTGCAAATCAACCCGTGTGACGAACGATGCAGGTTTGCCTTGCTATGCGGCGGTCCCGCTTTCTTGCAGAACAGCGCACGTCCGATGTTGACGTGCGGACGGCGCATGTTGCATCGACTGATTCGTGCCGCCATGAACTGGCGGGCTCACTTTATATCCTGCATCCCTTAATGCGATTGCGGCTGAGTGCGTTGTCCTTGCTATTACAGGTTCGGACGTGCAGCTAAAAGACGATCCCATAGAGATGGCGGTAATGGAATGTCTGAACCGTCGCCGTCTTCGCCGCCACGGGAAAAATTCACGGATGGGCCTATATAACGCGGGATCGGCTCACCAGAGTGAAAACCGGGAGACCAAAAAAGATCGGGTACCGGCGTGATAAAAGTATGTTCCGCCAACAGTTTTCCACTCTCTGCATTGAACAATCGGCCAACATACTTTGCATCTCCACTGCGAAATGACTGGACTTCCAGGAAGCAGCGCTCGGCGATATAAATGCCATCCGGGGATGATGATTTTTCGCATTCCGTGCCGTGCGGAGTGCGGTCAAAGAGGCCGAAATAGAGCGCGCCGATAACGGTGAGTCCGACCAGCACCACGGCACGTAGGCGCAAGAACTTCATAGATGTACCCTGATTGGTGGAATGACTGGAACAAACCGCCGATCTGTGAAGACGATAAAATCGCCGCCGCGTTGATGCTTGATTTGCCACTGTCTGAAATCGCGATTGTGTATCGGGTAGTAGACCTCACCCTTGATAACCGGGTTGCCAATGGTGACTGGCGACTCCACGTATGGGATGTAGGGAGATGTCGCAGCGATACCATCCAGAGGGATGACAATTACTCCGTCGCTACTCCAATGCCCCAGATACTGTGAGCGGTCACCCGCTTTATCGGTGAACGTGTAACCGTCCGTCACATACACCCATATCCCCGTCAGTTCGGCGATCCTTGTGTCGCTCACCCTTACACCACTGGCTATATCGCTTGAGAAGCGGACGTGGCCAATGGCCGCATAGAAGACGAACGAGCCAGGCGCAGCAGTAAGGTCGTCCGGGGCACTATAGTTTGTAGCTCCGGCTGCCAATTGCAGCATGATTTTTTCTGCCAACGTGCCACCAACTTCGACCCGTTGGAACTGGAACAGTGTGTGCAATTGTTCTGGGTCGTTCCCACAAATGTTTGTAGTAAAAAGGTCGCCCATGTCCTTATACGGGATGAGTGCGTCGTGAAGTGCTTTACGCGCTTTATCGGACCGAATCGCCTCCGTTATCAGGTACTCGTACTTGCTCCTGGCGCGCTCAAACTTGAGTACCCAGTCCAGCTTGACGGTAGTTGTGTCATACATGTCTGGCGGATAAGGTTTCCCATCCTGATTGATTTTGGCCCGCTCGTCGTCATCGGTGGGGGAGTAGTTCAAACGACCGGCAAACCAACGCTCCATCAGCTTGGCCCCAATCGGCATCATCTCCTCGCGCATTGCGCCGGGGATTTCCTGAATGTCGAACGGCGGCACCGCCTTTTCTGGCTTCGCTGGCGGGGGCGCTTTCGGTGGCTTCGGCGGATCGGGCGTGTTTAGCCAAATCTTGAAGCGGGAAAAAGCCTCTACAGCCTTCCCTATGTCGTCCACCATCTTGACCATCGGATCAGGCTTGGGCGGTTTCGGCGTAGGCGTGCCTCGAGTGGAGTTTGTTTCGGGTTGCTTTGGCAGTGCTGGCGGGGCCTTGTCCGTCGACAAACCGACCTCACGCACGATGCGTGCACCTTCCTTGCTGCTCCAGCGCCACAACAGCTTGTTGATCTTGTAATAAGAGAATTCGTCAGCCATCTCGTTTTGCTTTGATTTCCAAATCGGACGCTCGTGAATAGTCGGCAGATGTCCGGGGTTGACGGGCATTTTTTGCCCCGAGCGCCTTGATATCCGATAATCCGATCGGAGAGAATCGGACTGACCCTAAAAATAGATCAACGATTGAAATGGGGATTTTTTCGGCCGACTGGCGGCGTGCTCATTCGCGTTCTAGCGGTTGAGCCTGTATCGTTCCCAGACGCTAATCCGGGGTCACATTGTGAACGTGACGATGAAGGTATAACGTGGCAGCCGCGGCCACTGTCACGTGCGAAGCCCTAGGCGAGTTGGAAAGGAAGAAGAAAAGCGCCGCGCGCTGACATTACCGCCGCGGCCGCAAACTTACGCTTCATTATCGCTGGTACAAATGAAATGCCCCGTGCCGCGATTCGACGGTGCGCAGGTCCAGAAAATCATGACACGTAATGTTCCGATATCTGCGGAAACACCTATCGGGCGCCGTAATCGTTACCCTTTGAATCGTTTCCATCGGAAGATTCAAAGTGCATGCAATCCCTATTTTTATCGTTGTAGCCGTATTGTGGTTTTTGCTGATCAAGATCCCGCCGCACGACGAGTAACCGGGACGCGAGTTGGCAGGCTGCTGGCGCCACTCGACGAACGTGACAAGCCGGACGCGACAAGCGCCAAAAGAAGGTCTAAACTCAAACGGCACGCCTTATCCAGCTCCATTACCCAAGTACCCCTTGGAGGTTGAGCATGACTGCGCCGCGAAAGCTTTACGGTGTGACGCTGAAGCCTCACGTCAAGACTCCACCGCGTAAGTTCATTGACGTCCTTCCTCTGGAACGAAAGCCGGACATGCTGGAAGCCGTTCGCCAGGCCGTTGCGGAGAATCGCGAGCGGGTCGAGCGACCATCCCAGCGATAGACTTTTTTACTGTTCACCATAGCCCGCCGCGAGCGGGCTTTTGCACATTGCGCATTTAAAGCGGCGGCGTGGAAACACCGGCTCGGGCCGACCGGCGATTCCACGCGTCACACCCTCCTCAGGCTCCAGTTGTCGAAGCAAAAAGCTTGTCGTAAGCGGCGAGCAGGTTGCTGTGCATGGCGCTTCCCTCGAAATCCACGCCGAGCGAGGCGAGACCGAAGAACCGCTCCTTGCGATCTACCAGTGCTTGCGCCTGGCGCAGCGTTTCCGCGCCATAAAACAAGGTCAACGAATGGGTGAAACTAGCCGGCCCATCGAGATTGAGCAGCGCTTCGACGCAACGATAAACCAGCCAGCGCCCCTGATTCATCTGGCGGTAATGGTGAATCCAGTCGCAGCCTTCGCGTGCGGTCTCCACGTCGCCGATCGCGAGCGCCAACAAGGTCTTGAGTTCGCCGATACGCAGTTCTTTCCACGCTGTCCCGAGCGGTACGGCAAGGCCGAGAATTTCCCAGAGCGGCCGTTCGTCGCCGAGATTCATCGTCTGCAGGTCGTCGAGCAGCGTGCGGCACTCCGCGTCGCTGAGCTCGTTCAGGCGGACCAGCGCCGGGCGGATGTCGTTGCCTGCGCTGTTGTTTTCCCATTGCAGATCTTCGACGGGGTAAATCTCCGACATGCCCGGTACGAGAATCCGGCAGGCATAGGCGTCGAGTTCTTCGAAATCGGCGACGTACACGTCTTTGCCTTCCTCGGCGATGCACGTGCACAGCCAGTCGTAATCCTCCTGCGTCGTCGAGCTGAAATTCCAGTCCGCGAATGCGTAGTCGGGTTTGTCGCTCAGGAAATTCCAGCTCACCACGCCGCTCGAATCGACGAAGTGAATCTCCAGATTCGCCACAGCCGAAATCTCGTCCATGTCGAAGCCGGGTTCCGGAAAGTCTTCCAGTGATTCGAGCGAGCGGCCTTGCAGCAACTCGGTCAACGCGCGTTCCAGCGCGATTTCGAAACGCGGATGCGCGCCGAAGCTCGGGAACACGCCTTGGTCTTTCGGATGCAGCAAGGTCACATTCATCACGGGATAGCGGCCGCCCAGCGACGCATCCTTCACGAGGATGCCGAAGCCGGCGTCACGCAGCGACTTCACGCCGGCGGCAATGCCCGGGTAACGCGCGATCACGTCTTCCGGCACGTCGGGGAGGCACAGGCCTTCGCTGATGATGCGGTACTTGACCTGGCGCTCGAAAATCTCGGACAACGCCTGGGTCCGCGCCTCGATTTTGGTATTGCCCGCCGACATGCCGTTGCTGACATACAGGTTGCCGATGATATTCACCGGGAACCACGTCGTCGCACCGTCACGCAGGCGGGTGTACGGCAGCGCGCAAATGCCGCGATCCTCGTTACCGGAGTTCAGGTCGACAATCACCGAACCGTCGATATCGCTGTCCGGGTTGTAGAACGCGTGTAACTCGGGGTTGAGCAATTCCGCCGGCCATGCACCATCTTCGGTGGGGGCGAACCAGCGTTCCTGCGGATAGTGAACGAAGGGACGGTTGGCCCGGGTCTCGCCAAGATAAAAGTGAGTCCAGAAATAATGGCAACCCAGACGCTCGATGAATTCACCGATCGCGCTGGCGCGGGCAGCCAGTTCCGAGGCGCCCTTGCCGTTGGTGAACAGCATCGGACATGCCTTGTCGCGCATGTGGCATGACCAGATGTTCTCGGCCGGATTGAGCCACGAGCTTTCCTGGAGGAAAAAGCCGCGCGCCGCCAGCTTCTGCTGCATGGTGGCAATGGAGAATTCCAGCGATGCATCCTTGCCAGGAATGAAGCTTTCGGTTTGCATGATGTCGTGCCTTTATCTGGTAGAACTTGCGTAAATTTCGTCCGAACGCTCGGATTTGCCGCCGAAGGCAGTCATTGGGAATCTGGGATGTGACCTGATGGAGGAGACGGCAGGTCTCAGGTCTGTCTGGCAGTCTCAGTGAGACGGATCGGCGCCAACTCGGCGCAGGCAGGGTGAGGGGCTGGATGCGGGTTTTGCGGTCCTGACCTCGCGCGATTCTTCAGGTCAGTTATTTCGCCGCACGACAAAACGGCTCGATCTTTCAGCGCGGATCACTCGTATGGTGTGTGGTCCGCTTTCGCGTACCGGATTGTCGACGATTCAGGCCGCGATGTCGAATGCGCCGGCCAGGACCGCGACGGCGGGCTACCGGATCAATCCTGGCGCAGCGCTTACCTGAATCTATGTCATTTACATAATCGACGCATATTTTCCCGTCCGCGTGGACGCATTCACCAGCAGCGGATGCATTGAAAGCAATTAGAAAATAATTTGATGATTCTTTGTCAGGAAACGATTTTCGACTGAAGTCCACACGTGAAGCCATGGCCCATTAGATCGATTCGAGTTGGTGATTGCTGAATCATGTTGAAGAACAAGACGCACTTCCCCCGCCGCCTGAGTGGCTGTAAAGTCATACAGCGTTTTCGCGTCAGCCCAAAAAACCAGACCGAAAATGCGCAGCCACAACGATGTCCCGAGCAATTTGCAAAATCAGTTTTTGTAAAACAAGCTTCAAAAGGGGATTCACATGTCAGTTGGCAATTCGGTCGTTGACACGACCAGAAGCAGCACCAAATACAAAGTCATCAAGTGGTCGATTATCGGGCTGTGCATCGCGATCGGTGCGCCGCTTGCGATCCTGCTGGTCAAAGGGCTTGTCGGCCTGATTCTCGCGGCGGTGATCGGGCTGGCGGCGATCAACTTCGGTCCCGTTCTCGCCATGAAGTTCGCGAACCAGAAGGTCAAGATGTTCGTGAACGAAGCAAAGTCGAATCCGATCGAAACGCTTTACAACGAACTGGCCGAAAAGCAGGAAGGCGCGGAACGATTCAAGAAGAGCATCACAGATTTCCGCACCGAAGTGAAAAACTTCGAAGACAAGACCGCCCAGTTTAAAAAGCAATATCCCGAAGACGCAGCGCGTTTCGAGGCTCAACTCGCAACGATGAAAAAACTGCTCGCGTTTCGCGAGGGACGCTATAAGCAGGTGCAAGACGAACTCAAGCGATTCTCCGACGCAATCGATCGCGCCAAAGCACTGTGGGATATGTCGCAATCCGCGCAACGCATGAACAAGATCGCCGGCATGCAATCCAGCGATACTTTCGCGCAAATCAAAACGGATGCCGCGCTCGACTCCGTAATGAATTCGGTGAACAAGGCATTTTCAGAGATGGAAACATCGTTGATGGAAAGTGCGGAAGTGCAGCAAGCCAAGGCCGCCGCCATCGACATGGGCGCGGTCAATCCGCCCGCTCAGCAACTCGGCTCGCCCGCGGCACCCAAATAATCAGGCGCACGTTGCTCGACCATTCAACTCGATCGAAAAACAATGAAGAAAATTCTAGGTTCGATTCTTTTCCTGATCTTGCTGGCTGCCGGTTGGTACATCCACGAAGGCGGCCTCAAAACCCTTAATTACGGTCAGAGCGCCAACAAGGACACCGCCGCGGTGAACGGGATAGACACCGGCAACAGCAGCAGTGCCGATGTCAAAACGCCGCCCCCGAGCAATCCGGACGGCTTCGTGGCCAACAAGGACACGCTGAAGTCGATCTTGAGCAACGGCGTCGTGCGGGTCAGCGTCGAGAATCCGTCGCGGCCGTTTTACTCGGAAGACAACGGCAAGCCGCAAGGCTTCAATGTGGACTTCGCGAATCTGCTGTTCGCCCAGAAGGAGTTCACCTCCGGCGACCATTCGACAATCACGGTCGATACGCATCACGGCGTGGACACGTATCCGGCGGTCCCCGATCAACTGACGAAAACCGACACCCAAGGCAATGCCGTCGTCGACGTCGCCATGGACGGCCTGACGTTCCCCGACAACACGCCGAGCGGCGTCGTCTATTCGATTCCCTATGTCGAGGACTTTGGCTATTCGCTGATCGTTGCCAAGGGTTCGCCGGTCCGCTCCGCGAACGATCTCGCGGGCAAAACGATCGGTGTGCTGCAGGGCGACCCGGACGTGAAAGCGTTTGTCCAGAAGGCGTTTCCGAACAGCAAAATCGTCGAGCTGTCGGATGCGAGCATTGAAGGGCAACGCTCCTGGATGTCGCACTTCCTCGACGATCATCAGGTCGACGCTATCGTCTACGACTATCCGTTTGGCGTATCGGAGATCAAGGGTACCGACCTGACGTTCGCGGTCACGAAGCTGGACGGCTCCAACCTCGCGTACAAAATCGGCGTACGCAAGGAAGACAGCGCGCTCCTGATCTACCTGAACTCCGCGATCGCGAAGGTCAAGCAGTCGCCTGCCTATCTGGACCTGCTGCGTAAATATTTCATCAGCGACCAGGTGTTGACCACCGCTGCCACTGGCGGGGAAAAGACCTACGTGGTCCGCTCCGGCGACACGCTAAATGCCATTGCCGCAAGTCAATTGGGAAGCGGTGCGCGATTTGTGGAGGTGCAGAAGCGCAACAACCTGCCCAACCCCAACCTCATCCTGATCGGCCAGCATCTGATCATTCCGGTGCGCTGACGCGGTGGATTTTCTGCCGGGCCCTCGCGGCCCGGCAGGAACACAATCTGGCTTTTGACGGACCGGTGATGCACGAGCGCCTGTGCCGATCGCGGGGGCCGTCCCGCGATCCTCTGTACAATTGGCCGATCGTCAACATCGACTCACCCCGATCGAATTCATGGCCATTACCTACAAGACCCCCGACGACATCGCCAAACTGCGCATTTCCGGCCGTCTCGCGGCCGACGTGCTGGCGATGATCGGCGAGCACGTCAAGGCCGGTGTCTCCACCGACGAGCTCGACGCACTGTGCAACGACTACATTGTCAATACGCAAAAGTCGATTCCGGCAAATGTCGGCTATCTGGGTTTTCCGAAGACGGTCTGCACGTCCGTCAACCAGGTGGTGTGCCACGGCATCCCGAACCGCAGTGAAATCCTGAAAGACGGCGACATCATCAACATCGACGTCGCGATCATCAAAGACGGCTATTTCGGCGACACCAGCCGCATGTATTGCGTCGGCCAGCCGAGTACGGTGGCGCGCCAACTGATCGACACGACCTATGAAGCGATGCTTGCCGGCATCCGTGAGGTCAAGCCGGGCGCCACGCTTGGCGACGTCGGCCATGCAATCCAGAAGATCGCGCAGCGCGACGGTTTCTCGATCGTGCGCGACTACTGCGGCCACGGTATCGGCCGTGTCTATCACGAAGACCCGCAAGTATTGCACTACGGTCAACCGGGGCAGGGCGTGCGCCTGAAGCCGGGCATGGTCTTCACGATCGAACCCATGATCAACGCGGGCCGCGCCGGCACCGCGGTGCAGCGCGACGGCTGGACGGTGGTCACCAAAGACCGTTCGCTGTCGGCGCAATGGGAGCATATGATCGCCGTGACCGAAGAGGGCTACGAGCTGCTCACGCCGTGGCCGGACGGTACCGGCAATTACGAAGCGCCTTGAAGGCGGTGGTCCGCGCGTCTCACAAACCGGCTTTTCAAGGCGGTGGCCGCGCGAAATGCTGTGCCGTTGGTGCGCAGCTCCGGTAGCTTGGGCTTGAGCCGCAGGCCGATCCAGTAAATAAGGATTTGACTCGCGCGCCGGTTCGGTTAAAGCTACGCCTTAGGGTTTCAAGGGGTTTTCGTCTGCATGAGTCCGTCATTGACCGTTCGCCGTATCGCCGCTGATCAGGGCGCCGTTTTCCGCGAACTCCGTACTGCGTCGCTGCGGGAGGCGCCCTATGCCTTCGGCGAGACGCTAGAGGACGCGTTGTCTGCGGATGCCGCCAGTTTCGACATCACCGCTGCTGAACACGCTGTTTCGTTTACCGCCACCAGTTTCATTCTCTACACCGAGGGCCATCCCGCAGGATTAGTCGAAGCCTATTTCGACGACGCCGCGGCGCCCCGCGGGTTCGTCTGCGAGTTATGGGTGGCGCCCGCCGTGCGTCATCTGCGAGGCGGCGAGTTGTTGGTCGATACCGCCAGTGGCTGGCTTGCCGGCGAAGGCGCCACGGAAATCTACGCCTGGGTCGCCGACGCCAACCGCAATGCGATGCGCTTTTACGAGGCGCTCGGCTTCGGACCGACCGGCGAACATCGGCGCGTCGCGCGTGCGCCCGAGCAGGCCGAAAGCCTGCTGGTGCGCCACGTGCCGACCACGTCGCAGGTATTTCAGCAGTGATCCCGCGAGCGGCGCGTCAGCATGCCGCTCAAGTCCCATCCGCGTCGCTACAGCGTTCATGGCCGAGTGCATGGCCAGATAAGCGGCCTAAGCGTGGCCCGAATGGCCGAGGCGTGGCCACATCATGGGTATTCAGGCCGCGGTGGCGCGCTCTCTCGGCAAAAAAGCTCGCCGCTCGCCTGGACGCCTGTAAAATACGCAAAATTTTTTGCCGAACGCTATGTCGCCCAAGAAATCGCCCTTTTTCGAACTCCGCAGCGGCTCTGTCGACACGCTTCTGTTTGTGGTCAAGACAACCGACCTCGACGCAATGCGTGCCGAACTGACCCGGCGCTTCGAGGCGACCCCCGAATTTTTCGCTAACGACGTCGTCGCGATCGACGTGCGCCGTCTCGCCGAGAACGAACGCGTGCCGCTCGCCGACATCGCGCAACTGCTCGACAGCGTGCGCATGCGCCCGGTCGGCGTGGTGGCCAATGCGCAGCAGACGTGGGCGGCTGAATCCGCGTTGCCGCTGCTCGAAGCGCGCGACCGTCGTGGCGCTGCCGCGAAGCCGGCCGACGAGGAGAGCGCCAATGCCGCCGCCGCAGTACCGGCGGTCACCGCCGCGACGGCCACGCCTCCGTCCGATCTGTTCGAGGCCGCAGCGCTCACCCCGGCCGGTGCGCCGCCGGAAAACGGCACGCCGGCCACGGCCGCCGCGGTCGAACCGGCACCCGCCGTCGAGCCCGTGCGTCTCGCTACGTCGTCGCAGACCATGGTGGTCGACAAGCCGTTGCGCTCGGGCCAGCGCATCTACGCAAAGGGCGATCTGGTCGTGCTCGGTCTGGTGAGCTACGGCGCGGAAGTGATCGCGGAAGGCAACATCCATATTTACGCGCCGCTGCGCGGCCGGGCGTTGGCCGGCGTGCAGGGCAATCACGACGCGCGCATTTTCTGCACGTGTCTCGAACCGGAACTGATCTCGATCGCAGGCATCTATCGTACGACCGAGAACCCGCTGCCGGCCGACGTGCTCGGCAAGCCGGTACAGATCTGGCTCGAAGAAGAAAAGTTGATGATCGAACCACTGCGGCTCACTTGATCGGCGTGAAGCGCGCGTTGTCCTGAACGGTCACGGCACGCGGCGCTCCACGGCTAATATGACCGCACATAATTGACGAATTTGACGAACACAAGGTAAGGGTAATGGCAAAAATCATTGTGGTGACTTCGGGCAAGGGTGGCGTGGGCAAGACGACCACGAGCGCGAGTTTTGCATCGGCCCTCGCATTGCGTGGCAGCAAAACCGCCGTGATCGACTTCGACGTCGGCCTGCGCAATCTCGACCTCATCATGGGCTGTGAGCGACGTGTGGTGTACGACCTGATCAACGTGATCCAGGGCGAAGCCAACCTCAACCAGGCGCTGATCAAAGACAAGAAGTGCGAGAACCTGTTCATCCTGCCGGCCTCGCAAACGCGTGACAAAGACGCGCTGACCATGGAAGGCGTCGAGAAGGTCATCAACGACCTGATCGCGATGGACTTCGAATTCATCGTCTGCGATTCGCCGGCCGGTATCGAATCGGGCGCGCTGCTCGCCATGCACTTCGCCGATGAAGCACTGATCGTAACGAATCCGGAAGTCTCCTCGGTGCGTGACTCGGACCGTATCCTCGGCATCCTGTCGTCGAAGACCAAGCGCGCGATCGAAGGCAAGGAACCGATCAAGGAACACCTGCTGATCACCCGCTACAACCCGAAGCGCGTGAGCGAAGGCGAAATGCTGTCGCTCACCGACATCCAGGAAATTCTGCGCATCGATCTGATCGGCGTGATCCCGGAATCGGAAGCGGTGCTGCATGCGTCGAACCAGGGTCTGCCGGCCGTGCACCTGGACGGTACGGATGTCGCTGAAGCCTATAAAGATGTCGTGTCGCGTTTCCTCGGCGAGCAGAAGTCGCTTCGCTTTACCGATTACCAGAAGCCAGGGCTGCTGCAGCGCCTCTTCGGCACCAAGTAAGGGGAGCGCACGTAATGTCGATTCTTTCGTTTTTGCTGGGCGAGAAGAAAAAGTCCGCGTCGGTAGCGAAGGAACGCCTGCAGTTGATCATCGCGCACGAGCGCGCCGGCGGCCATGCGCCTGCCGATTACCTGCCTGCGTTGCAACGCGAACTGGTGGCCGTGATTTCAAAGTACGTGAAGATATCCAACGACGATATTCGCGTGAGCCTCGAGCGTCAGGACGACCTCGAAGTACTCGAGGTCAAGATCGAAATACCGCAGGCGGGTTCTGCATAATGCGCTGCGCGCTCTGCTTCGTTTCGTCCCTGTGACGTGACGAGGTGGAGCGCGTAAGCGCTGTCTTTCTGCTGTTTATTTTGCTGTCTTCCTGCTGCTCGATTTGACGCGCGGATGTGAGTTTTACGCGCTGTCTGTCCCATCGTTCTTTCCCTTCTGCCTGAACGCGCGGCTTCCCGTGCAGGGCCGCACACGCCCGCACGTTGCTGTGCCACCCGTCGAAGTGCGCGGCGAAATAATCCGTTGCACTTCAGCGTGTGCCGTTACACGGCCGCAGTCAGCGCTTTTGTCCCCTCGAGCATTAAACGGATAACGCCGGATTCGGTGTCCAACTCCAGAGGGAAATCATGAACAAGACCTTTCGCGTGCTGATCGTCAACGCTGTTCTGATCGCGGCCGGCGCATCCGCTATGGCCTCCGCTTCGGCCGAGGAAGTCGTTGTGATCGCGCCGTCCGCACCGCCGGCCGTGCGTTACGAAGCCGTGCCGGCGCCGCGCGTCGGCTATGTGTGGGATCACGGTCATTGGCGTTGGGACCATGGCCGCTATGTGTGGGTCGCGGGCCATTGGCAGGCAGAGCGTGTCGGTTACCACTGGGTGCCGGGTCACTGGGTCGAACACGGCCCGAACTATCGCTGGGTCGAAGGCCACTGGGCCTAAGCCGACAGGCTTCAGCAGTGTGCGGCACGGCGCGGCTAGCCCGCTCGTGCCGCTCTTACCCGTTTGACGGCACAGACGTCGCGCTCATGCCCAGCGTGGCGCTTGCCCGTGTCTCACAGGAACACATGATGAAAAAGAATCTGCTTCTGATCGCCGTACTGGCGGTCATGCTGGCCGGCTGCGTGGTTGTGCCGGCGCGGCCGGTTTATCTGCGCGCGCCGGGGGTTGTCGTTTACTGACGCGGGGCGTCGTCTTGCATGGGCGCATCGCCGTCGATTCCGTCGATTTCGTCGACCACCGCTGGTTCGGGTGCGTCGACTTCGGGAACCTCAGGCACCGGAGCGGGGGCCGGCTGCGGCAGCGGCGCCATATAGCGCTCCGCCAGCGACTCGTACAACGGCGGTGCGAAGAGGCGCGCCACGCGGCTTGCAATCAAGGCGGTGGCCATTAGCGAAATCACCAGTGCGTGACCGTCGATCATCTCCATCACGATCACGAACGACGTAATCGGCGACTGCGTGACGGCCGCCAGATAGCCCACCATGGCGAGGGCGATCAGCATCGGCAATTGCATCGACTCGAACACCATGTGCAGCAGATTGCCGAAGCCCGCGCCGATCGACAGCGACGGCGCGAAGATGCCGCCCGGAATGCCGGGCAGATACGAGCCGACCATCGAGATCATCTTCAGGAACGGATAGAACACGGACAGGTGCTCGTGTCCGTCGAGCAGTCCGCGCGCTTCGGCATAGCCGCTGCCGAAGGTCGTGCCGCCGGAGATGAGGCCGATCACCGCGATCACGAAACCGCACAGCGCGGCGAACGCGACCGGCCGCTCACCATGCAACTGGCGCAGCGGCGCCGGAATCCAGCGCGCGGTGTTCAGCAGCAGCCAGCCGAATACGCCGCCCGCAATACCGGTGACGATTGCGGTGAGCAGGACGGCCACAGCCAGCAGGTCGGGGAAGTGCGCGCCGATCTGGATGGTGCCGAAATAGGTGTAGTTGCCGTTCAGCCCGAGCGCGATCACACCGGCGATGATGATCGCCGTAATGAGCACGCCGCTCGCGCGGGCCTCGAAGCTGCGCGTGAGTTCCTCGATCGCGAATACGATCCCCGCCAGCGGTGTATTGAACGCCGCGGACAAACCCGCTGCGGCGCCCGCGAGCACCAGTTGCCGTTCGATCTGCGCGTTCGAGCGAGGATACAGCCGCCGCAGATTGAACATCAGCGCCGCGCCGACCTGCACGGTCGGCCCTTCGCGGCCGATCGTGAAGCCGCCGAGAATCGCCAGAAACGACACGGCGATCTTGCCGAACAGAATCCGGAACGACAGCAGCCGTGCGCCGAATTCGCCGGGTTTGGAATGCAGGGTGGCGATGACTTGCGGAATGCCGCTGCCTTCGGCGCCACGGAAGAATTTGCGTGTGAGCCAGACGGCGAGCGCCGCTACCGCGGGCGTGACGATCAAGGGCGCCCACACATGCTGTTGCTGCATGGCGCGGAATTCGCCGTAGCCCCAGTCGATCAGCCTTGCATACAGCACCGCCACCAGGCCGACTGCGATCGCACCGAGCCAGAAGACACCATATTGCCGCCACAGGCGTCTGGCGCGCCGCACGATGCTGGAAGAGAGGGGGAGAAATGCCCGGGACATGGCGATGTGCTGGCGCAAAGGGTGAATTATAAAACGTGCCGCATCGATATAACCGTATGAAAGTATTATGAAATATAGTAAAAAGGCTTTTTGTAAGGTGTGCACTGTAACGCGCTGTATTAATGGCGCGCCTCGCGCACTGCGGCGTTCGGCGAAGATTATTCCAATCGTCGGCTAAAATGGTTTGATGTTCGAACAACTAACAGGTCCCCAATGAAGCGAGTCCTTATCGTCAAGGTCACTTCACTCGGTGATATCGTGCAGGCATTGCCAGTCGTCGCCGATATCAAACGCGCATTTCCCGGCGTTGAAGTGGACTGGGCCGCAGACGAGGCATTCGCCGAAGTGGTGCATTGGAGCGAGAGCGTGGACCGGGTGCTTAGCGCGCCGCTACGCCGCTTCAAGAAAGCGCGCCGCTGGGGCGATTTCAGGGCAATCGCGGCGTCGATCGCCGAATTGCGTGCCTACCGCTACGATTTCATCATCGACATTCACGGCGTGTACAAGAGCGCGATCATTGCCTTTCTGGCACGCTCGTCGAAGCGGATTGGCTACCAGTCCCAGGATCTGGGCGAGCGGGGCGCCGCATTTGCCTACACCGGGCGCTTCGGCCCGCGTCCGCAGTGCAATGCATGGCACGGCATGCGCATCAGCGCGGGCGAGGCGCTGGGATACGAGGTTGAAGGCCCGGCCATCTACAATCTGCGCCTGCCTGACCCGGTCACCGCGCCGTTCGCGGCTGACAGCGCGCCGGTCGCGGCGCTATTTCACGCCACCTCCAAAGACGACAAGAAGTGGCCGCTGCCCCATTGGGTGGCGGTCGGTCGCGAGCTGGCGCAGCGCGGTTTTCAGGTGGTTTTGCCATGGGGCTCGGAAGGCGAGCGTGCCGAGGCCGAGCAAATCGCGTCGCAGGTGCCGGGTTCGACCGTCCTGCCGAAGCTGAGCGTGACCGAAATTGCACAGATGATCGACGCGTGCTCACTGGTGGTGGGCACCGACACGGGTTTCGTTCATCTGGCGCATGCATTGCAGAAGCGCACGGTCATGATTTTTGTGGCGACCTCCCCGTCGCATTGCGGCATCGAAGCACCGTTCCGCTCGATTTCGATCGGCGACGGCCATTCAGTGCCGCCGATCGCCGAGGCACTCGAGGCGATCGATTACGTGCATGGCGAGCCGCACGCCGTCGCCATGCAGCACGGATCGGCCGCAGCCTGAGCGCAGCTTCCTCGCGCTTTCGCGCAATCGTTTGGCTAAAAGAAAAGAGGCGCGACGCACAGTCACCCAATCAAACGGGCGCTGCTGCGGAACGCCTCGAAAAACGCCCGCGTCGGGGAACTGCGGGCGAAGAGGAATCGCTGCAATGAACAAACCGGCTCATGAACCGTTCGATGCACGGAACGGCCCCATCGAGTGAGCGGCTCGGTTCTAAAGAGATCGCCTATGGGCGGTCGAGTTCAATCGTGCATTGATCGAGGTATGCCGCGCGAGTGCCGGCAAATTCGTGTGCCGCTCACCCTCGTCCCGCCGCCGCTCGTTATGGCCGCTTTCTGGGTTCGGATAAGCGTCGCGCATTACACGCCTGTTAAATCTGTCGCTTTTCGTTGAGTGCCTAATTGGGTACACGCGCTTTCTTTTGCGTGGCCACGGACTTATTCATGACGCATGCAAGTGCCGGCCCCATGCCCATCAACCATGTCTTGATCCGCGCGTCCGCCATGGACAGGGCTTGCACGGAATCCACATGTCTAGAGCAGTATAGGCGGTGTTTTCGTCGGACGTGAATCCGTCGTCGCCATGTCATGGGGGGAGGGGCCTGCGAAGCGCCGACGTGTAACACCTCAGAGATGTTCCCTTACAAATGGCAACGTTCGCGCGAGGCAGGGTCGTGTTCAATCGAGTCATTCGGGGTTTCGGCTCGAATGAATCTGACTCGAAGAGGAGAACAATATGAAACGCTTGATCCTGACCCTGATCGCAGGCACGTTGCTCGCAACGGCGCTCGGAGGCTGCATCGTCGCACCGGCGCCTGGCTATTACTACGGCGGCGGTTACTACCATCACGGCGGCTACTACTACCGGTAACGGCTTGCGGCGGCCGCTGCCTGGCCCAGGCATCGCGCCGGGCCTTCTGACGGCTGCCGTGTGCCTGCAACAGGCATAGGCAGCCGCTCAACCGTTTCAGATGACGTCATACCGCTTTCCGCCGCTGTGCCCAACCCGGGCGTCGCAGCGTCTCGTTCGACCGCTCAGGCGAGCAGCATTTCGAACGCGACCACTGCGGCGATGGCAGCCGCGTTTGCGGCCAGCGCTTCCACGACGATGCCTTTCCACGTCGCGGGACGAAAGCGCAAAGCCAGCAGCAGCGAACACAGCAATGCCAGTGCGATGATCATCACGATGTCCGCGTTGTGAAGATGAATGCTCATCGGAGCCTCCCTGCTTGCCATAGGGTTATTTGAGTCGAGTATAGGCAAGTCAAAAAGACGCGCAAGGCAGGGGATTTACCAGCGCGCCTGTCGCTCCGTCACATCAAACGTGCGTCGCGCGTTTCACGCATGCACAGCACGCCGATCATGCTGACGGCCGCCGCGATCGACACATAAGCGCCCACCCACGGCAACCCGCCATGCGCGGCCAGCACCTGCGCGATATACGGTGCGACCGACGCACCGAGAATCCCGCCGAGGTTGTACGACACGCCTGCACCGGTATAGCGCACGTTGGTCGGGAACAGTTCCGGCAGCAGCGCGCCCATCGGGGCGAAGGTCACGCCCATCAGGAACAGTTCGATCACGAGGAACAGCAGCACGAGCGGCGTCTGTCCGCTGCCGAGCAATGGCGCCATCGTGAAACCCGACAGGATCGCCGCGATGATGCCGACGATCAGCACCGGCTTGCGGCCATAACGGTCGCTGGCCCAGGCCGACAGCGGCGTGGCGAGCGCCATGAACACAACCGCGATGCACAGCATGCCGAGGAAAGTGGGCCGGGGAATATGCAGGACCGACACGCCATATGACAGCGAAAACGTCGTGGCGTTGTAGAACAGCGTGTAGCAGACCACCATCGCCAGCGCGCCGAGGAGGGTCGGCAGCCCGTGCTGCGAGAGCAGCGTGGCGATCGGCACCTTCACGCGTTCCTCGCGTTCGATGGCCGCCTTGAACGCCGGCGTCTCGGCGATTTTCAGGCGCACGTACAGGCCGAGCGCGACCAGCACCGCGCTGACGAGGAACGGCACGCGCCAGCCCCAGCTGCGAAATTGCTCGTCGCTCAACGACAAGGCCAACGCGAAGAACAGACCGTTGGACGCCAGAAAGCCGATCGACGGCCCCAGTTGCGGGAACATCCCGAACCAGCCGCGCTTGCCGGCCGGCGCATTCTCGGTGGCGAGCAGCGCGGCGCCGCCCCATTCGCCGCCGAGGCCGATCCCCTGGCCGAAGCGCAGCACGCACAGCAGGATCGGCGCGAGGCTGCCGATCGAGTCGTAGCCCGGTACGAAGCCGATCAGCGTGGTCGACACCCCCATCACCAGCAGCGACGCCACCAGCGTCGACTTACGGCCGATCCGGTCGCCGAAATGACCGAAGATGAATGAGCCGATCGGCCGCGCGACGAACGCGATGCCGAACGTGACGAAAGCCGACAAAGCCTGGGCGGTTGCCGAGCCGTGCGGGAAAAACACCGGCCCGATGACGAGCGCCGCGGCGGTCGCATAGACGTAGAAATCGTAGAACTCGATCGCGGTGCCGATGAAGCTCGCGAAGATGATCCGCGCGTTGCTGTTCTGCCCGGACGCATTGGGCTGGGCCGCGGAAATCGGCGAAGTGGACATGCAGGGTCTCCCTATGTCGTGATGCCGTTGGACGCCGTACTTTTTATATACGGGCGGCGCGTGGTCAAGCGGCATCTTTGTTTAAGTTCGTACGCTTCGGCGCGTCTCGCCGGCGTTTGGCGCCATGCGTGGCGCGGGCGACGACGCGACAGCATACAACGGCAGTCGGTCCTGTGCGGATGGCGCGGCGGCGCTGCAATCGGTCTCGCGCCGCGCCAACGGGTGAGTGGGCGGCGTGAGCCGTGCCGGAAAGCTCCGGCTTAGGGGATCGGAAAATTATAACGAGCGCGGCGGCGGCGTAGCAAGGCGGGGCAGGACCCGCCTCGCGTCTTGCCTGATGGACGCTGTTTCGGCGTCGCGTTCAGTCGATGGTCTGCGCTTGCGGCGAGGCGAACTCGCGCAGCTGGAATTTACCGTTGTCGTTGAACAGCCAGTCTTCGAACAGTTCGAGCTGGCCGCGGCCATTCAACAATTTGCCGGGCGGTTGCGGCAGCGGCGAGGCGCGCCGCAAGGAGGCGAGCGCGGTGCTTTCGGCTTCGTCGTCGCCATTGGTGCGGTACACCGACGACGTCAGCACCTGGCCATTGCGATCCACCGTGAACGACACCACGACCAGCGAGCGCAGCATCGCTTGCGGCGTGCCGTGCAACACGTAGGACGGGCTGCGTTCGATGATGCGCTGAGCGACCGCGCTGCGGTACTGATCGAGCGTGGCGCTGTTGAGGGCCGCAGCCGGCGCGATGATGAGCGGGCGATCTGGCGGCGTGAACGTGCAGCCTGCCATGGCGGCGAGCGCCAGAACCGAAGCCGCCGTCAACGCGGCGGCCGTGCCAGGCGCATGCAATAGAGATGCGCTAACGCGAGAAGCGAAGCGTCCAGTCAAGTGGCGAAGGTGACGTGCGCGGGTGGACATCGTCGAGGAAAGCACGGTGACAGGATCTAACTTGATGGTAGTCAAAAAACGCCAGGATGCAATTGTCGTTCACCCGCTCCTTGCGACCTGAACGCTTCTCGAATGCTTGTAATGGGCCGAAATATGGTCAGATTGGTTCGCGGCCAAAACGAGCCTACACTTCGATGGCCTCTTTCGAGAGGCATCGGTGGAAGTCTTTCATTTAGCCCGCTTCGTGCGGGCTTTCTTTTTTGCGCGTTGCTTCACGCAATCAATCCATCCGCGTTTGGAAACAAAAAAGGCGAACCCGTCGATGAGTTCGCCTTTGTGTCCGCGTGCCGCCTGGTGACCGCAGTCTGGTGCGTGCCGCGATGCCGGCGGTAATGCACGCCGCGGTTCCCTGACGCACGCGTTGCCGAACGCACTAACGCGCGCCGGACCTTACCTTACTTCAACGCTTCCCGTGCAGCCTTGACCGCCGCGAGCACCTGCTCGGGCGCGGTGCCGCCCGGATGGTTGCGGCTTGCCACCGAACCTTCGAGCGTCAGATACGAAAACACGTCCTCGCCGATCAGATGCGCGACGTTCGGCAGTTCCTTACGCATTTCGTCCAGCGTCAGGTCGGCCAGATCGCAGCCGCGATCGGCACACACGCGAACCGCCAGCGCCACCGCTTCGTGCGCGTCGCGGAACGGCAGGCCGCGCTTGACCAGGTAGTCGGCGAGATCGGTTGCCGTGGAGAAACCTTGCAACGCGGCGTCGCGCATGGCTTGCGGCTTCACCGAAATACCGGCGACCATTTCAGCGAAGATGCGCAGCGTGTCCGCGACCGTATCGACGGTGTCGAACAGCGGTTCCTTGTCTTCCTGGTTGTCCTTGTTGTACGCGAGCGGCTGGCCTTTCATCAAGGTCAAAAGGGCGATCAGATGGCCGTTCACGCGGCCCGTCTTGCCACGCGCGAGTTCAGGCACGTCCGGATTCTTCTTCTGCGGCATGATCGACGAGCCGGTGCAGAAGCGGTCGGCCAGATCGATGAAGCCGACGCGCGGGCTCATCCACAACACGAGCTCTTCCGAGAAGCGCGACACGTGCGTCATGATCAATGCCGACGCTGCCGTGAATTCGATCGCGAAGTCACGATCGGATACTGCGTCCAGCGAGTTCGCGCAGATGCCGTCGAAGCCGAGCGTCTTCGCCACCGCATGACGGTCGATCGGATAGCTGGTGCCGGCGAGAGCAGCGGCGCCCAGCGGCAGTCGATTCACGCGTTTGCGGCAATCCACCATGCGCTCGGCGTCGCGCGAAAACATTTCGACGTAGGCAAGCAGGTGATGGCCGAAGGTGACCGGCTGCGCGACTTGCAGGTGCGTGAAACCCGGCATGATGGTCGACGCGTTCTTTTCCGCCATGTCGAGCAGGGCCGTGCGCAGTTCCGTCAGCAAGCCGCCGATACGGTCGATTTCGCCGCGCAGCCACAGGCGGATATCCGTCGCCACCTGGTCGTTACGCGAGCGGCCCGTGTGCAGACGCTTGCCGGCGTCGCCGATCAGTGCGGTCAGGCGCGCCTCGATGTTCAGGTGGACGTCTTCCAGATCGAGTTGCCACTCGAACTCGCCTCGCTCGATTTCACCCTTGATCTGCGCCATGCCGCGTTGGATCGCGGCGAGGTCGTCGGCGGCGATGATCTTCTGCGCGGCCAGCATCGCGGCGTGCGCGAGCGACCCTTCGATATCGACGAGCGCCAGACGCTTGTCGAAGAAAACCGACGACGTGTAGCGTTTGACGAGCTCCGACATCGGCTCCGAGAAGCGAGCCGACCAGGCTTCGCCTTTTTTGTGCAGTTGGGACGTCATGGTGTTGGGCAGTTGAGCGAGGTGAGGAGGCTGACGGCGTTTGCGTACGTGCTGGCGCCGCCGAAGCGAAGAAAGACAGGGATTTTAACACCGGCGGGCGGCGTGCTCGACACAGCGCACGCGGACCGTCCAGGCAAAGCGGCAGCTATTCCCGCACCAGCACCACCAGCTTCAGATCTTCGCGATGCGCGGGTTTGAAGGTGATCTGGTCATAGACGATGCGGCCGTCGCGCGGATGGTTGAATTCGCGCCGGCCGCCTTCACGGCCGCCCACGTCCTGCGAGGCCCAGAAGCGGGCGAACGCGTCGCTGGCGGCGGTGAGCGAGTCGATCAGCCCGCGCGTGGGGGCGTCGTTCAGATGGCGGATCGAGTCGGCGCGGAATTCGGCGGCGAGCCGTCGCGCGCGCGTTTCCCAGTCGACGATCAGCTCGCGCGCGGCCGGTTCGGTGAAGGTGTAGCGCAGCAGATTGCGGTCGTGCGTGCCGTCCAGCCAGCCGACGAACAGATCGGCGGCGCGGGCGTTCCAGGCGAGAGCGTTCCATTGCCGGTCGAGCACGTAAGCCGGCGCATTCACGAGTTGCACCGTTTCGAGCAGCGTGGCGGGCGCGTCGGCGGCGGCCGGATCGGGTTCGGCCGGGTCGCGCTGCGCAGCCAGCTCGAACAGATAGGCCCGCTCGGCGCGCGACAATTGCAGCGCGACGGCGATCCGCGCCAGCGCCTCGGCGGAGGCGGAGACCGGGCGGCCCTGTTCGATCCATGTGTACCAGGTCGGGCTGACGCCGCACAGCTGCGCGACTTCCTCGCGCCGCAAGCCGGGCGTGCGGCGGCGCGGGCCGGGCGGCAGGCCGAGCGCTTGCGGCGAGAGCCGCTCGCGGTGAGCCCGGATGAAATCGCCGAGCGCGCGGGCAGGCGTGGCATCGAGCGGCGGCGGGTTGTCGGCGGAGGACGGCGTGGTCATTCTTGTCGGGCAGCGCTTTTGGGGGCGGGTGGTGTCGGGTAGTGCCGGGTAGTGCCGGGTAGTGCTATTGATACCAGAATAATTGCTTAACTTGTACTGGTACACGGCGGGCTCTATTGTAGCGGCTGGAACGGCGTTGCGCCGTCCAGACCAATCCGGCTCAAGCCCGGCCCAACCCCACATAGATAACCGGAGCCTCCCATGAAGCATCACGATCAGGTCGCCGACGCCTTCGGCTCGACCGCCGCCGCGTATTTGACGAGTCAGACGCATGCCACCGGCGCCGATCTGCAGACGCTGGCCGAATCGATCGCCGCGACGCCGGGTGCCAAGGTGCTCGACATGGGCTGCGGCGCGGGCCACGCGAGTTTCGCGGTGGCGCCGCATGCAAAAGAAGTGGTCGCGTACGACATCGCGCCGCAAATGCTCGCAACCGTCGACGGCGCGGCGAAGGATCGTGGCCTCACCAACATCCGCACGCAACAGGGCGCTGCCGAAACATTGCCGTTCGCCGATCATTCGTTCGACTGGATCATCAGCCGGATGAGCGCGCATCACTGGCACGACGTGCCGCTCGCATTGGCCGAAGTGCGGCGCGTGTTGAAGCCGGGCGGCAAGGTGCTGTTCATCGACATCGCCGGCGCCGGGCATCCGCTGCTCGACACGCATCTTCAGGCGGTGGAATTGCTGCGCGACGGTTCGCATATCCGCGACTACCGCGCGGACGAATGGATTGCCTTGTTCGAAGCGGCCGGTTTCAAGGCATCGATTCGCGAGCGTTGGCGCATTGAGATCGAGTTCAGTTCGTGGGTGGCGCGCATGCGCACGCCGGAGCCACGCGTGGTGGCGATTCGCTCGCTGTGGAGCAACTCGCCCGATGAGGTGCGTCAATATTTCGACGTGCAGGAAGACGGCTCGTTCAAACTCGACGCGCTGATGATCGCCGCGCAGTAGGCTGTCATGGAAGGGGGGAGTGGCCGTCGCCGCGGCCTGGCGACGCGCGCGGCTTAAAACCGCACCGGATCTAATAACGAGATGTGCGCCGTGATAATCTCTGGATTGCTAAATAATCCAGAGATATCCAGATGTCGCGTTGGTTACTTTTTGCGGCAACCGCCGTGCTGTCTGTCAGCGCGGTGGCTCAATCGAATCGGAACTACTATCGCGAACAGGGCACCACCTTGCCGCGTGCATTGTCGTCCAGTCCGGTCACATCGCAGTCGTCCAGCTTGACGAACGGCATCACCGCACCCGGTTCCAATGCGAACATGTCGTCTCAGGCACGCCGCGACCTCGACACACGCCTGCAGTCCGAACTGGCCGAACGTGAAAATCGCACGCAGGCGTGGCGCGAGCCTCCGCTCAAATTCAACATTCCAGCCTCAGAAATGCCAAAGCCGAACACGGCGAAATAATCCGTGTTCGGCTTTGGCAGAGCGGCGGCCGAGTCAGCTACTGAATCGGCGGCTGAATCAGCCGCCATCATCAGCCGCCATCACGCCGTCCTCGATCAGCCCGTATTACGTAGCCCCGCCGCAATCCCGTTGATGCTCAAATGAATCCCGCGCCGCACGCGTGCGTTGGTATCGCCCGCGCGGTGGCGCTTGAGCAATTCAACCTGCAAGTGATTCAAAGGATCGAGATACGGGAAGCGGTTCTTGATCGAACGCGCGAGCAGCGGATTCTCCGCGAGCCGTTCGCTCTTGCCGGTAATCTCCGACAACACCTTCGATGTCCGCTCCCATTCCGCGACGATCCGCTCGAACACATGCTTGCGCAGCTTCTTGTCCGACACGAGCTGTGCGTAACGCGAGGCCACCGCGAGGTCGGTCTTCGCCAGCACCATGTCCATGTTGGAGAGCAGGTTCGAGAAGAACGGCCACGTCTTGTGCATCTTCTTGAGCAGCGCAAGACGGCGGGTGCGCTCGGCATCGCTCGGCGCGCTGTCCAGATGCGCCGCCACCGCGCTGCCGAAACCGTACCAGCCGGTCAGCAGCAAACGGCATTGGCCCCATGAGAAGCCCCACGGAATCGCGCGCAGGTCTTCGATCTTGCGTTGCTTCGGGTCCTGCAATTTGCGTGAAGCCGGACGGCTGCCGATGTTCAGCTCGGCGATCTCCGAGATCGGCGTCGACTCGAAGAAATACTCCTTGAAGCCCGGCGTTTCGTAGACCAGCGCGCGATACGACGCCATCGCGGCATCGGACAACTGCTGCATCGTCTCTTCGAAGGCGGGCAATTGCGCGGGCGCAATGCCGTGCGGCAGCAACGAAGCTTCGAGCGTCGCGGCCACCACCGTTTCCAGATTGCGCCGGCCGATCTCCGGGTTGCCGAACTTGCTGGCGATTACCTCGCCTTGCTCGGTCAAACGGATCTGACCGTCGACGGTGCCCGGCGGCTGCGACAGAATTGCCTGATACGTCGGACCGCCGCCACGGCCAACCGTGCCGCCGCGTCCATGGAACAGGCGCAGCGTCACGCCGCGTTGATTGAACAGCGACACCAGCGCGAGTTCGGCGCGATACAGCTCCCAGTTCGATGTCAGGAAGCCGCCGTCCTTGTTGCTGTCCGAATAACCGAGCATCACTTCCTGCTCGTTGCCCTGATGTTCGATCAATGCGTCGACGCCCGGCAGCGAGATCAGATCGCGCATGATGTGCGGCGCGTTGCGCAAGTCGGGAATCGTCTCGAACAGCGGGATCACCATCAAACCCGCTTGCGCCGGATCGTTCGCATCGCCCAGACGGCCGTGCAGCAGGCCGGTTTCCTTCTGCAGCAGCATCACTTCGACCAGATCGCTGACGGTCTCCGTGTGCGAAATGATGTAGTTGCGCACCGCGCGCGCACCGAATTTTTCGCGTGTGATGCGGGCTTCTTCGAGCACGCCAAGTTCGCTCTTCACGAGATCGGAGTACTCGGCATACGGCAGACGCAGCGGGCGCGGTTGTGCCAGTTCGGCGAGCAGCACCTTGAGCTTGTCTTCTTCGGAGAGCGACGCATAGTCGCTTTCGACGCCCGCGCGTTTCAGCAACTCGGCGATCACCGCTTCGTGGATGTCGGAGCTTTGGCGCAAGTCGATGCTTGCCAGATGGAAGCCGAACACTTCGGCGGCGCGTGCAAGCGGCGACAGGCGCGGTGTAGCGAGCGGCGCGCCATGATGCTCGGCGAGCGAATCGATCAGCACGTGCAGGTCGCGCACGAATTCGGCGGAGTCGCCGTACGGTTTGGCGCGCACCGGCGCCGCGCCGCGGCCCGCACTGCGCACCGGCACGCTGCCTTCGCCGAGACGCACGCGCGCACTTGCGGCGAGCCGCGTGTACATGCCGATCAAGGCACGGCGATACGGTTCGTCGGTACGGTGCGGCGACTGGTCGGGCGAGGCGGCCGCAAGTTCTTTCAACGCGTCGCTGGCGCCGGCCAGCAGGTTCGACACCGACAACTCGGCGCCCAGCTTGTGCACCTGCTCCATGTAGTGTTCGAAGATCACCGCGGCCTGGCGGGTGATCGCGTGCTCGAGCGTTTCGGCCGTGACGTTCGGATTGCCGTCGCGATCGCCGCCGATCCAGCTGCCCATCTGGAAGAACGGCGGCAGGCGCGCATCGAGGCCGTGCTCGGCGAGCGCTTCTTCGATGTCGGCATAGAGCGCCGGAATTTCTTCGAGGAAGGTCGCGCGGTAGTACGACAACGCGTTTTCGATTTCATCGGCAACCGTCAGCCGCGAGTCGCGCAGCATCCGCGTTTGCCAGAGCGACGTGACGCTGGCGCGCAGCATCGCTTCGTTATGCGCGCGTTCGCGGTTGGTCAGCTGCTGATCGCGTTCGGCCAGGAGGCGCGCGACGTCGTGCTGCGCGTCGAGAATGCTCTTGCGCTGCACCTCGGTAGGATGCGCGGTCAGCACCGGCACGATCAACGCTTCGTTGAAGAACTGCTGCAGCACCGGCGTTGCGGCGGCGCCCGCCTCGACAAGCCGTTCGAGCGCATGCGCCATGGTGCCCGGTTGCGAGGTCGAGCCGGCCAGTGCGTGAATCCGGTGACGGCGATTGCGGTGGCGGTCTTCAGCGATATTCGCAAGATGCGAGAAGTAGCTGAACGCGCGCACCACACTGACCGTTTGCTCGGGAGTCAGCGAACGCAGTTTCTTGTCGAGCGTTTGCGCGGCGGCGCTATCGTCCTCGCGGCGAAAACGCACGGCGGTCTGGCGGATCGTTTCCACGACGTCGAACACCGCGTCGCCTTCCTGTTCACGCAGCACGTCGCCGAGCAGGCGTCCCAGATAGCGGATGTCCTGAAACAGCGGATGGTCCTTGTCCTCACGCGTGCGGCCGCTGCTTTTCGGCGCCGGCACGATCGTGTTCTGCGAAACGGCCTGCAGCTTGGGCGCTTTCGCAGTTTGCGGCGCGGCTTCGCTCGCGACGACCTTGATCTTCGGGGACTTGGCTTTGGCCTGTTTCGGTGTTTGGGCGGCGTTCGCGGCTTGTGTCGTCTTATCTGTCCTGACGGTCTTCACCGCTTTGTCCGCCTTGGCAGGCGACGAGGCTTTGGCGGACCGGGTGGCTTTGGCGATATTCGCGGCCCGGGTTGCCGTGGCAGCTTTGCCGGCGCGTTTGGCCGGAGTGGGCTGGGCAGCCGTTGCGGCGGAGGCAGAAGCGGCGGGTGCCGCGGCGGCGTCGGCCGCTCGAGCGTTGGGCGATGCAGTGTTGCGGCGGGCAGGGCGCGCCGATCCGGAAGACGTCACGATGGGTTTCCTCAGGGAAGCCAGGGTCTGTTGAGTGATGAACTGCTACTGCGGAACTGCACTATGAGTTGCAACGTGAACTGCACGAAATCAGCACAAAGCCAGCACAGAGCGGTATGTGCCGATGGCAATACGCCGGAGAGGCGGCCGCGCGCATTTTGCGCAAAACGCACGAGGCGCATGACATGCGTTGAATGCACGCCAGGCACGTTGCGCCGCATTGCATCATCCCGCATGCCGCGCCCCGGTGCGCGAACGACCGTGCTTGAACAGGCTGGGATGGGGCAGGCGCGCGCTGCGCGAGGCCCGTCTCCTCCATCGATACCGCGCCGGCACGGCGCTCCGCTGTGCCTTGAGACACAAGGGCGCGTGCTAACATTGATTGTTATTACATCCCGTCATTCGATCAGCAAGCTAATGAACACCGAGACGTTTTCTGCGCCACCCCACACGCTTGTGATTGCGTCGCGAGAAAGCCGCCTTGCCATGTGGCAGGCGGAGCATGTGCAATGTGCGCTGCACAAATTATATCCATCTTGTGACGTAAAAATCCTCGGAATGACGACACGTGGCGATCAAATTCTCGATCGCACTTTGTCGAAGGTGGGGGGCAAGGGCCTTTTCGTCAAGGAACTGGAAGCCGCGCTCGCCGACGGCCGCGCCGACCTGGCTGTGCACTCGCTCAAAGACGTGCCGATGGAATTGCCCGCGGGCTTTGCGCTCTCCACCATCATGGAACGCGAAGATCCGCGCGACGCGCTGGTGTCCAACGATTACGACTCGCTTGCCGCGTTGCCGGCCGGCGCCGTGGTCGGCACGTCCAGCCTGCGCCGCGAGGCCATGCTGCGCATGCGTTATCCGCATCTGGTGGTGCGGCCGTTGCGTGGAAATCTGGACACGCGTTTGTCGAAACTCGATCGCGGCGATTATGCGGCGATCATTCTGGCGGCTGCCGGTCTGAAGCGCCTCGGTCTCGGCGAACGCATCCGCGCGCTGCTCGATCCCGAAGACAGCTTGCCCGCAGCGGGTCAGGGCGCGCTCGGCATCGAGATTCGCGCCGATCGCGCGGACCTCGCGGCATGGCTTGCGCCGCTGCATCACGAACATACGGCAGCAGCCGTCGAAGCGGAGCGGATGGTCTCGCGCGCCCTTGGCGGCAGTTGCGAAGTGCCGCTTGCGGCCTATGCGCACTGGTATGACGGCGCGCTGCATCTGCGTGGCATCGTCGCTACACCGGACGGCCAGCGTGTGTTGAGCGCGCAGGCATCGGCGCCGGCGCCTACCGTCGAACGTGCTATCGCGCTGGGTCAGGAAGTCGCGAGCGCGCTCGAACAGCAGGGCGCGATGGAAATCGTCCGCGCGCTGAGCACGGCCAGCGGTCCCGCAGCAGGGGCCGCGGACAGCACGGCGACCGGCGAGTGATGGCGGCCGATACTCCGGGCAACGCATCCTCATCCGTCGGCAAGGCGGCGTTCACGGTCGTGATTACGCGACCGGCCGGTCAGTCGAACGAATTGATCGCGCAACTCGCCGCAGCAGGCATTGCCGTGCTCGACTTTCCGCTGATCGACATTGCGCCTGTCACCGACGAAGCGCCGTTGCGCGCAGCGCTGGCTTCTCTGGAGCGCTATGCACTGGTGGTGTTCGTCTCGCCCAATGCGGTCGATCACGCGTTTGCGCGCAGCGATGCAATCTGGCCGCACGCGTTGCCGATCGGCGTAGTCGGGCCGGGCAGCGTGCAGGCGCTGCTGCGTCACGGCGTCTCGGCGCCGGCCTACAACGTCATCAGCCCGCCGTCCGCTGCCGAGGACGAGACGGCGCGTTTCGATTCCGAAGGCCTGTTCGCGGCGATCGATACCGCGCTCGGCGCGAGCGCGCTCGAAGGCAAACGCGTGCTGATCGTGCGTGGCGACGGCGGCCGCGAGTGGCTCGCCGACCGCTTGCGCGAAGCGGGCGCCGAAGTCGAAACGGTTGCGGCCTATCGTCGGCTCGTGCCGGAACCGTCGATCGGCGGCTGGGCCCGCGTGCATGCATTGCTCGCGGGCGAGCCGCACGCCTGGCTGCTCACCAGTTCAGAAGGGGGGCGCAATCTGCATGAGCTCGCGCAAGAGCATCTGACCGCCGGCGAAATCACGCAACTGAAGCACGCCAATCTGGTCACGCCGCATCCCCGTATCGCGCAGACCGCGCGGGCATTGGGTTTTGATAGCATTACGGTGTCCGGCGCGGGCGATGAGCGTATTGCCCGCGCCTTGCTTGCCGCCGTCCCGACCGTTGTTCAACCGGTACCGTCCAACCCGGCTCATTCACCGGCTAAATCACGCATGACTGAAACGAACGCATCCACGAACGCTGCACCCCAGCCGGCCGCAACCAGCGCGTTGCCGCCGAATCCACCCTTCACGCCCTACGAAGCGCAAAAGCGCCGCAGCGCGAGCGGACCGCTGCTGTGGTTTGTCGTCGTGATCATCGCCTGTGCGGCGGGTGTGGGCGGTTATGCGCTCAATCGCAAGGTGGAGCGCACCGAGCAGCAGCTCGTGCAACGCCAGCAGGCGAACGACGCGCAGACCAACGAGTTGCGCGTCAAGACCGATCAGGCGCTGGCCACGGTGCATCAGTCCGACTCGCAGGTCGCGCAACTCGAAGGCAAGCTTGCTGACGCGCAAACCGCGCAGCAGACGCTGCAGCAGCAATACGCCGATCTCGCCCGCAATCGCGACGACTGGACCATGGCTGAAGTCGGGCAGATGCTGTCGGCCGCGAGCCAGCAATTGCAGCTCACCGGCAATACGCAACTCGCGCTGTTCGCGCTGCAAAGCGCGGACACGCGTCTCGCTGCATCGGATAGTCCGCAGGCCGTGACCGTGCGCAAGGCGATCGCGCAAGACATCGACAAGCTGAAGGCGTCGCCGTCCACGGATCTGACCGGCATGGCGATCAAGCTCGACAACGCAATCGACCAGGTCGACAGCCTGCCGCTCTCCGGCGAAGCGCCGATTGCCCACGCCACGCCGAAGGCCGCCACCTGGGCCGACACGGACAAAGTGGCCGCGGCCACCGGCGAGCCGCGCTGGAAAGTGTGGTGGCGTGAAGTCACGACCGGCATCGGCCAGCAGTTGACGAGTCTCGTACAGGTGCGCCGTATCGACAACGCCGACGCCATGCTCGTCACGCCCGATCAAGGCTACTTCGTGCGCGAGAATCTGAAGCTGCGTTTGCTGTCGGCGCGGCTCGCGCTGCTCTCGCGCAACCAGACCACGCTGAAGTCCGACCTGCAGGCGGCGCAGGCCGCGCTCACGCGCTATTTCGACAACGCGTCGAAGAAAACGCAGACCGTGGCCGATCTGGTCAAGCAGGTGGATGCGGGCTCGGCTGCGGTTGAACTGCCGAATCTGAACACCAGTCTGCAGGCCGTCAATCAATACCGGAGCCGAGGTTAATCATGGCAATCCGGGGACTTCTATGGCTCGCGCTGCTGTTCGCCATCGCGGTGGTGCTGGCGGTGGTCGGACGCTTCGACATGGGGCAGGTGCTGCTGATCTATCCGCCGTACCGCGTCGACATCTCGCTGAATCTGTTCGTGGTCGGGCTGGTGGTGCTGTTCATCCTGCTGTATGCGTTGCTGCGTATCGTGCGCAATATCTGGCGCATGCCGCAGCGCGTGGCGGCGTATCGCGCGCGCTCGCGTGTCGCGAAGGCGCACGCGGCATTGCGTGACGCGATCGGCAATCTGTACGCCGGGCGTTTCTCGCGTGCTGAAAAAGCCGCGAAAGACTCGCTCACGAATGGCGACAACAAGGGCGCGGCCGGTTTGATCGCGGCTACCGCGGCGCACCGCATGCATGAATATGCGCGGCGCGACGAGTGGCTCGCCCAGATCGACGAAGCCGACTGGCAGGACGCCCGCCTGATGGCCACCGCCGACATGCGCGCCGACGGCCGCGACGCGGACGGCGCGCTCGCCGCGCTCACCGAAATGCAATCGCAGGGCGCACGGCGGATTCACGCGCAGCAGATCACGTTGCGCGCGCAACAGCAATTGAAGAACTGGGGCGAAGTGCTCAAGCTCGTCAAGACGCTGGAGAAACGCGAAGCGATCCATCCGGCAGTAGCCGTGCGTTTGCGTCAGCTCGCGGCGGAAAACCTGCTGCGCGACCGGCGTCATAACGCTGATGCGCTGCTGGAGTTGTGGAATTCGCTGTCGGCTACCGAGCGTCATTCGCCGCGTCTCGCCGACCTCGCGGCTGAATTGCTGGTGTCGCTGAATCGTCCGCAGGAAGCCCGCAAGATCGTCGAAGAGGCGCTGGCGCAGAACTGGGACGCGCGTCTGCTGCGCCGTTATCCGGACACGGCCGGGGGCGACGCGTTGCCGCTGATCCAGAAGGCCGAAGGATGGCAGAAGGATCGTCCGGAAGACGCTGATTTGATGTTCGCCCTGGGCCGCTTGTGCCTGCATCAGCAGTTGTGGGGCAAGGCGCAGTCGTTCCTCGAGCGCGCGCTGAAACTGGCCGACAACGAGACGCTGAAGATTCGCTCGCATCGCGCGCTGGCGCGTCTGCATGAGCAGATCGGCGATTCTGCCAAGGCGAGCGAGCATTATCGCGAGAGTGCGTTGGCGATGAATATCGTTTGATGCTTTGAACGCTGCGGCGTTTACCTGATTGGGCGCGGCAGCCGATAAAAAAAGCCCCCGGCTTCGATAGATGCCGGGGGCTTTTTCGTTGGCGGCGCGATGCGTGATGTGCATTACGTGAAACGTGAGCCGTGGCTCGCACACCGTGCCTCATGACTCACACCTCATGACTTACACCTCATGATTCACATCTCATGACTCACACCTCATGGCTCACGCCTCGTGACGCGCGGCATTTGACGGCACTTCCTGCCTCACGTCACGAAGCGAGCCGCCTCATTTGTTGACCATCTTCGCCGGCACGCTGATCGCCAGCAGACCGCCGAGGATCATGAACGCCGCCAGCATATACATGCCGGAGTCGTTCGCGGCAGTCGCCTGCTTCAGCCAGCCGACCGCGTACGGGCTGAGAAAGCCCGCGAGATTGCCGATCGAATTGATCATCGCAATGCCGGCCGCCGCGCCCGTGCCGGCGAGGATCGCCGTCGGCAGACTCCAGAACAGCGGCAGGGTGGTCAGGATGCCCATGGTCGCGAGCGTGAGCGAAGCCATGGCCAGCACCGTGTTGTGTGCCCACACCACGGAGAGCACGAGGCCGATCGCCCCCGCGAAGGCCGGCAATGCGATATGCCAGCGCCGCTCGCGTTTGCGGTCCGCGCTGCGCGACACGAACACCATCGCCACCACTGCCGCGGCAAACGGAATCGCCGACAGGATGCCGATCATGAATGCATCCGTCACACCGGTCGCCTTGATAATGGTCGGAAGCCAGAAGCTCACGCCATAGAGGCCCATCACGAACGAGAAGTACGTGAGGCTCAGCATCAGCACGCGGCCGCTCGAGAGCACCTGGCGAATCGGCATATCGTGCTTGGTGGCTTCTTCAGCCGACACCTGGCGCTCGAGCAGTTCCTTCTCTTCCGTGGTGAGCCACTTCGCCTTCGAGACGCGGTCGTCGAGCATCAGGAACACCATGACGCCGACGATCACCGACGGAATCCCTTCGAGCAGAAACAGCCACTGCCAGCCATGCCAGCCGTTCATGCCGTTGAAGCTCTTCAGGATGTAGCCCGATACCGGACCGCCGATCACGCCGGACAACGCGATTGCCGTCATGAACCAGGTGGTCATACGGCCACGGCGATGCGCCGGATACCAGTACGTGAGATACAGGATGATGCCAGGGAAGAAGCCCGCTTCGGCGAGACCGAGCAGGAAGCGCATCACGTAGAACATGGCCGGCGTGGTGACGAACATGGTCAGCATCGAGATCACGCCCCACGACACCATGATCCGCGCGATCCACACGCGTGCGCCCACTTTGTGCAGGATCACGTTGCTCGGAATTTCGAAGATGAAATAGCCGACGAAGAAAATCCCCGCGCCGAAACCATAGACCGCGTCGCTTAAGCCCAGGTCGGTGGTCATTTGCAGCTTGGCGAAGCCGACGTTGACGCGGTCGAGATACGCGACCACATAACAGAGCATCAGGAGCGGCGCGAGCCGCCAGGTCACCTTGCGGTAGGTCGCCTCCTCGAACGTGGAAGGTGGCGCCCCCGCGCCGGGATGGTGGAGCGGATTTGCGGGACTAGCCATGGTGTCTCCTCTTTTCTTGTGGAAATGAAGTACCGCCGTCGATCGCGATTCTAGCCGTGCTGGATGGTTTGGCTTGCATGGCGTTTACACGCAGCGCCCGCCGTCCACTTCGAGACACACGCCGGTGATGAACTCGGCCTCGTCCGAGGCGAGATAGAGCGCCGCGTTGGCGATATCCTGCGGCGTCGAGAAACGCCCGAGCGGAATGCCGGCCAGAAAGCGCTTGCGGTTCTCCGGCGTATCTTCGACACCCATGAATTCCGTCAGCAGCGCCGTCTCGCCGATCACGGGGTTCACGCAGTTCACCCGAATGCGGTCCGGGCCCAGTTCGACGGCGAGCGATTTGCTGGCGATGATCACCGCGCCCTTGCTGCCGTTGTACCAGACGAGTCCTGGGCGCGGCCGCACGCCGGCCGTCGAGGCGATATTGATGAAAACACCGCCGCCTTGCTGGCGGAAATACGGCACGAATTCCTGCACGCTCCAGTAGATGCTTTTGACGTTCACCGCGTAGACGCGGTCGAATTCGGCTTCCGTCACGTCGAGCACCGGTTTGTTGCGATGCGTCGTACCGGCGTTGTTGACGACGATCTGCACGCTGCCGAAGTCTTCGAGCGCGGCCTCACGCAGTTTTTGCCAATCCTCCCGTTGTGCGACGTTGCCGGCCACGGCGATCGCCTTGCCGCCGGCGAGGGCGATTTCGCTCGCCACGCGTTCGGCCGCGGCGCCGTTCAGGTCGTTGACCACCACGTTCGCGCCTTCGCGCGCGTAGGTCTTCGCGATGCCTTCGCCGAAGCCCGAGCCGCCACCCGTGACGATGGCCGTTTTTCCTGTCAACCGCATGATGTCTCCGTTGTTTGTTGTGGATGGTGATGCGTTTGCTGCTATCTGTTGCCGCTTGCTTCCGTTTGCTGCGAATGCGAGTGCCTGACCAACCTTGCCTAACCGTGGCGAATCGCGACGGTCTTCAATACCGTGAAGCCATACAGCGCTTCGAAACCCTTTTCGCGTCCGTGGCCCGAATGCTTCACGCCGCCGAACGGCAATTCGACGCCGCCGCCCGCGCCATAGTTGTTGATGAACACCTGGCCGGAGCGCAGACGCCGCGCAAGGCGCATCTGACGGGCGCCGTCGCGTGTCCAGATACCTGCGACCAGGCCGTACTGCGTGCCGTTGGCGAGCGCGAGCGCTTCGTCTTCGTCGGCAAACGACATGGCGGCGAGGACCGGGCCGAACACTTCGTCGCGCGCCAGACGATGGCTCGCCGGCACGTCGCGCAGCAGCGTGGGCGCCTGATAGAAGCCGCTTTCCGGCGCTTCGGGAATCACTTCGCCGTGCGCTGCCATCGGAATGCCGTCGTGTTGCGCGTCGGAGAGGAAGTCCCACACGCGCTGCTGCTGCTTCGCGTTGATCAGCGGACCGCAGTCGAGATCGGCATGCGACGGTCCGACCCGCAGCGCGTGGAACGCGCCGCTCAGCCGGTCGAGCAGCGGCTCGTAAATGGCCCGCTCGATCAGCACGCGGCTGCCCGCCGAGCAGGTTTGCCCGGCGTTCTGCACGATCGCCGACACCAGCACGGGCAGGGCTGCGTCGAGATCCGCGTCGGCGAACACGATTTGCGGCGATTTGCCGCCCAGTTCCAGCGTGACCGGCACGTGGTTCTCGGCGGCCATCTGCGTGACGAGCTTGCCGGTTTCCGGCGAGCCGGTGAACGAGATGTGATCGATGCCGGGATGACGCGCGAGCGCCGCGCCCGCTTCATGCCCAAACCCGGTGACGATATTCAGCGCGCCCGCCGGCAAACCCGCCTCGGCCGCCAGTTCGGCGACGCGCAATACCGAGAGGCAGGCGTCTTCCGCCGGCTTGACGACGCACGCGTTGCCGGTGGCGAGCGCCGCGCCGACGCTGCGGCCGAAGATCTGCATCGGGTAGTTCCACGGCACGATATGGCCGGTTACGCCATGCGGTTCACGGATCGTCAGCACCGTGTAGCCGGCCTGATAGGGCAACGTTTCGCCGTGCAGCTTGTCCGCCGCGCCGGCGTAAAACTCGAAGTAGCGGGCCAGCGCCGCCGAATCGGCGCGCGCCTGTTTGAGCGGCTTGCCGGTGTCGCGGGCTTCGAGTTGGGCGAGTTCTTCCTGGTGGGCGGCGACCAGCATCGACAGCCGGTACAGCACGCGGCCGCGTTCGGCCGCGCTCGCTTCGCCCCATGCGCCTTCGAAGGCGCGGCGCGCGGCGTGAACGGCCTGGTCGATATCCGCCGCGGTGCCGCGAGCCAGCCGGGTGAAGGGCTGGCCGTCCGAGGGATCGAGCACGGCGATCGTCTCGCCGCCTGATGCAGCGGACCATTCGCCGCCGATGAAATGCCGGGCTTCTTCCATGCATGCTCCTTGAGGTGTCGCGCAGCCGTGACTCAGGCCGGGGTTCAGGCGGGAATCCAGACGCGCGGTGTTCACAAACGAGAGGCACAATCGAGAGACGCCAGACGATTATCGCGCCGATCCAACCCGAGGTGCCATCGGCCGATTGGCTATAATGGCGTATTCCGCACTGTCCGGCCGTAGCGCCTCGGGCTGGCGAGTTTCACGATTCACGCCGCTCGAGATCACGCGCCGCACGCCGTGTTCCGAATTCCATCTGATCAGAGAGCGCTCATGAGCTTCAATCACGTCCCCGCAGGCAAAGACCTTCCGCAAGATTTCAACGTCATCATCGAAATCCCGGCGCAAAGCGATCCGGTGAAGTACGAAGCTGACAAGGAAACGGGCCTGCTCCACGTCGACCGTTTCATCAGCACGGGCATGCGCTATCCGGCGAACTACGGCTACATTCCGCAAACGCTGTCGGGCGACGGCGATCCGGTCGACGTGCTGGTGATCACGCCGTTCCCGCTGCTGGCCGGCTCGGTGGTCCGCGCACGCGCGCTCGGCATGCTGCAAATGACCGACGAATCGGGCGTGGACGCCAAGCTGGTCGCCGTTCCGTACGACAAGGTCTGCCCGATGACCGCCGATCTCAAGTCGATCGACGACGTTCCGGCATACTTGAAAGACCAGATCAAGCACTTCTTCGAGCAATACAAGGCGCTGGAAAAGGGCAAGTGGGTGAAGGTCGAAGGCTGGGCGGGCATCGAAGCCGCGCACAAGGAAATCACCGAAGGCGTGGCGAACTACAAGAAGTAAGCTGCGTTACACCTGTGGTCGATAAAAACCGCGTGAACCTGCAAGGGCCACGCGGTTTTTTCATGGGTGGCGTTTTCGGAAATTTCACTTCGCGTTCAATGTGCATTTGCCGCCCAATCTGTCCACTAGAACGTCGGAGCGCCCGTCCGCGCCGGCACATAGCCACAACGCATCGACTGGATGAACCGAAGGCATTTTTATATCTCAGTGTTTACCCTTATCATTCGGCGGCCCTAGCCGGTTTCCTGCTGGCGGCGTATTAATGCGCTGACGCAGCGCCAATCTGCGGTCCTGGGAGTCCACCGTCCGGATGCTGAATCGCAAGTCCAACCCTTCGTCGTCACGCTGGTCGAGCCGCCTGTACGCGGGTCTGTATGCGCTCGTCACCACGATCTACCGCAAACGGCCGGTATGGATGGTGTCGTTTTCGACGAGCGAGGCCAGTCTGTCGGAAGGACTGAGAGCCGCCTGCGCATCCACTGCCATGCTGGTGCTCGGCAACCTGCTGCACGAGCCGGCCTTCGCATGGGCCGCGATTGGCGCCTTCTGGACCTGTCTCGCCGATGCGGCCGGTTCGAATCGCGCGCGCTTCGCCTCGATGATGGGCTTCGCGCTTCTCTCGACCGTCTGCGGTGGCGTGACCGCCTTCGCCTCAGGCGAGGGGACCGTGTTCGCAGCGCTCGCCATTCTGATATTCACAACGCTCGGCGGGTTCGGCAGGATATGGGGTGCCGCGACATCGCAGGTGACGATTCTCGCCGCGACTGCCTGCGTCGTGATGGTCGACCGGCCGATGCACGACGTTCGGGAAGGCGTGGCGTTTCTCGGCATCTACCTGGCCGGATGTCTGTTTGCCGTTGTGCTGAGCCTGACGGTCTGGCGCATTCATCCGTTCGGCACGAGCCGGGCTTCGTTGCGAGCGGTGTATCTGCGTCTGGCTGACATCGCATTCGACAGCGCGCGCCTGCTCGAACAGCGCGCAGCCCCGGGACAGTGGGCCACCCATGCCGCGAAGTTTCGCGCCGATGCGCGGGCAACGCTCGAGCGCTCGCGCAAGGCGCTGGCGAACGTGCCGGACTCGAGAACGGCCGGCCGCGAAACCTACGACAATCTCCTCGCCCTGCTAACCGAAAGTGAAGCCCTTTTTGCGTATCTGATTGCAGTCACCGGTGCTTGTGAAAAACCCCCGGAAGACGCACGTCATGTCAGACGCGCGGCTCGTCTGCTGACCGGGATAGGCGACGTTCTACGCAGAATCGGCGTGGCCGCTAACGAAGGGCAATGGAATCGTCTCGCCGACCTGCAACGCCGTTTGCGCCGCCTCGCTAGGCGGCTCGAATCCGCATTGATGGAACCCGTGATGCTGAAGTCCGACTTCGAACTGGTCGATTTCGCGCCGACGTACGCTGAGCCGCTGAACTGGCGGGACAGCGCCACAAGATTGCTGACGCGCACGTGGTCGACTCTCAAGGCGAACCTCTCAAGTCAGTCGGTCGGTTTGCGCCACGCTGCGCGCGTGGGCGTCACGACGACAGCGGGCTTTCTGGTCATACGGGCGCTCGGGCTGCCCTTCGGCTATTGGGCCACCATGGCGACGCTGCTGATCCTGCAACCGTCCATTGCCGCGACCTGGCCGAGGAGTATCGAGCGTGCTGCCGGGAGCATCGTCGGCGGCGTGCTGGCGGCCGGCATCGGCTATGCGATCCATTCGCCCATCGGCATTTCATTGGCGGTCTTTCCGCTGGTGGTGGCCACGATGGCGCTGCGTCCCGTCAGCTACAGCCTGTTCGTTCTGTTCCTGACGCCGACCTTTGTGCTCGTGGCCGACTTTGCGACGCCCGGCGCGAACGAATTCGCTTATGCGCTGACGCGGCTCGGCAACAATGTGCTCGGCTGCGTACTGGCACTGCTGGCAACGTTCTATCTGTGGCCGACGCGCGAGAAAGTCGACTATCGCGGTTATTTGAGCGAGGCGGTGCGGGCCAATCTCGGGTATTTGCGGGCGGCGCTGGAGTCGCCGGACCGAAACGGGAAGGACATGGAGCGCTTGCGTCGAGCCGCCGGGTTGGGCAGCAATAACGCCGAGGAAGCGATCGGCCGCATTCGGCTCGAAAAGCTCGAGGACTCGATGGTCGACACGGTGACGCTGACCATACTGAGCGTGTTGCGAAAAATGGCGGGAACGGCGACTCAACTGCGCTTGAGTACGAACCGGCGCGGCATGCACGATGAGCTCGGTGCGTGGATTGCCGCCACGAGCGCGGACATCGAGGCAGCCTTGAATCGAACCTTGCGGCCGATACGGCGCGATCTGCCTGCGCGGGAGCGGTTAACGTCGTTAGAAGCGGATGCGGTGGGGGAAATCGCGCTGATGCATCGGCTGCTGACTGAACGGATGCGCGAGGCGAGGGGATAGGTGGCGACGCGCCGACGGTATGCGACGTCTCTATCAGGACGCGCCGCTGGCCTGTTCCATGTCCCCCGCGGCAAGGGATTCTGATTCAGGCTCGGGTTCGGGCGGCGGCAGCACCGATTCGAGCGTGCGCAATCCCGCTGCCAGCGCCCGCTTTTCGGCAGGCAACAACCGCTTGACCCAATACTCCGCACGCGACGCACTGGACCTGTCCGCCAACTCGAACGACGCCAGCACCTGCACCGGCTTGCGCGAACGCGTATAACGCGCGCCCTCGCCGCTGACGTGTTTGTCGAAGCGCGCCTGCACGTCGACGGCAATGCCGGTATAGACGCTGCCGTCCGAGCATTCGAGCAGATACAGAAACCACGCCATGAGTACGCTTTTAGCCTTTGAACGGATTGTGTTCGCGCAGCTCGTCCACATACGCGTGGATGCTGTTCTTTTCGTTGTCGAGGAAATGGCCGACCGCATCGGCGAAGGCCGGATGCGCGAGCCAGTGCGCCGAGCGCGTCACGGTCGGCAAGAAACCACGCGCCATTTTATGCTCGCCCTGGGCGCCGCCTTCGAACGCGCCGAGCTTTTCTTCGATGCAGAATTCGAGCGGCTGGTAGTACGCGGTTTCGAAGTGCAGGCAGGGCACGTGTTCCAGCGCGCCCCAGTAACGGCCATAGAGCGTGCCGCCGGTTTTCCCGTCGCGCTGATAGACCACGAGCGAGCTGGCGATCGGCTTGCCTTCGTATTCGGCGATCACCAGCAGCAGATTTTCCGGCATCGACGCGCCAATCATCCGGAAGAAATCGAGGTTCAGATACGGACTCGAAAAGTGCTCGCGATAGGTTTGCCGATAACACTTGCTGAAGAATCGCCAGTCGGCGTCCTGGATATCTTCGCCGCGAATCCGGCGCATCGTCACACCGGCTTCCTGAACCTTGCGACGCTCCGCGCGGATGTTCTTACGCTTCTTCTGTTCGAGCGTGGAGAGGAAATCGTCGAAGTCACGATAGCCGTCGTTCAGCCAGTGGAACTGCACGCCTTCGCGCTGCATCATGCCCATGTCGGTCAGCGCAGCGCTTTCCGTTTCGGTCGGGAACAGCACGTGCAGCGAGGACACGTCGGCCTGCTCCGCGAACGCCATCAGCGTTGCCGCCAGATGCCGGAGCGCATGCGTATCCGCCGACAACAGCCGGTTGCCTTGCACCGGGGTGAACGGCACCGCGCACAGCAGCTTCGGGTAATACGGCAGACCGTTGCGCTTGTACGCGTCGGCCCAGGCCCAATCGAAGACATATTCGCCGTACGAGTGCCCTTTCAGATACACGGGCGCGGCTGCCACGAGCTTGTCCGTGCGCGGGTCGGTGAGCGTGACGAATTGCGGCGCCCAGCCGGTATCGGCGACCGCGCATCGGGTCGCGTGCAGCGCGCTCAGGAACTCGTGCCGCAGAAACGGCGTGGGTTGCGCCTGCTGGGCGAGGAGGGCATTCCATTCGGCGGCGTCCACCTCGGAGGGCGACGCCAGAATGCCCGTGCGATAATCAAAGCGTTCCTGGTTCAATCTGTGTGACTGTTCCCAATGAGCGACGCGCAGCATTTGGCGGTGCGTCGTTCGTTTATCCGATTTGTCCGTTGCCGTCGAGCTGACCAGCCGCGGTACTCGCAAGCCGTCTGGCTTGCCTGTCGATCCTGCCATGAAGACCCGAATCGCTCTTGCTCAAATCAATGTCACCGTCGGCGACTTCGCCGGCAATGTCGCGAAGATTGTCGCTGCCGCGCGCGCCGCGCACAACGATGGTGCGAAGCTGCTGATCGCGCCTGAACTCGCGCTCTCAGGTTATCCGCCCGAAGATCTGCTGCTGCGTCCCGCGTTCTACACCGCGAGTGCGGCGGCGCTCGCCGATCTGGCTACGCAACTGAAGCCCTTCGCCGGTTTGCATGTGATCGTCGGCCATCCGCTGCGCGATGTGACACACGCGGTCGCACACAGCGCGGCGCACGGCCATGGTAATGCAAACGCGCCGATCGAGCGCGGCGTCCCGCCGGTCGACACCTTCAACGCGGCCTCGCTGATCGTGGATGGGAAAGTGGTCGGCACCTATCGCAAGCAGGATTTGCCCAATACCGAGGTGTTCGACGAGAAGCGTTACTTCGCTTCCGATCCGCAGCCGTTCGTGTTCGAACTGGACGGTGTGAAGTACGGCGTGGTGATTTGCGAGGACGCGTGGCACGCGTCGGCCGCGCAAATGGCGAAGGCGGCGGGCGCGCAAGTGCTGCTGATTCCGAACGGCTCGCCCTATCACCTGAACAAGGAAGCGGTGCGCTTCGACATTCTGCGCGCACGGATTCGCGAGACCGGCTTGCCCATGGTCTACGTGAACATGGTTGGCGCACAGGACGAACTGGTGTTCGACGGCGGCTCGTTCGTGCTCGATGAACAGGGCGAACTGGTCGCGAAGATGGCGCAGTTCGAGGAGGGCAACGCAATTGTCGAGTTCGACGGCGGCAAGCCGGCGCCCACGGCGATCGCGCCGGAGCTTTCGCTCGAAGCGCAGGTGTACGCCGCGCTCGTGATGGGCGTGCGCGACTACATCAACAAGAACGGTTTCCCGGGTGCGCTGATCGGCCTGTCGGGCGGCGTGGATTCGGCGCTGGTGCTGGCCGTCGCGTGCGACGCGCTGGGCGCCGACCGTGTGCGCGCGGTGATGATGCCGTCGCGCTACACCGCGGACATTTCAACCACCGACGCCGCCGAGATGGCGCGCCGCGTCGGCGTGCGTTACGACGAAATCGCAATCGCGCCGATGTTCGACGCGTTCCGCAGCTCGCTCGCCGAGGAATTCGCCGGCCGCGCCGAAGACGCCACCGAAGAAAACATTCAGGCGCGCATTCGCGGCACCTTGCTGATGGCGCTGTCGAACAAGTTCGGCTCGATCGTGCTGACCACCGGCAACAAGAGCGAGATGGCGGTGGGCTACTGCACGTTATACGGCGACATGGCCGGCGGCTTTGCGGTGATTAAGGACATTGCCAAGACGCTGGTCTATAAGCTTTGTCACTACCGCAATCAAGCCACCACCTTCAGCAAGCAGGATGTGATCCCCGAGCGGATTCTGACGCGCGCGCCCTCGGCCGAACTGCGCGAGAACCAGACCGATCAGGACAGCTTGCCGCCGTACGAAGTGCTCGACGCGATCATGCGCATGTACATGGAAGAGGACCGTTCGCTCGCCGAAATTATCGCGGCGGGCTACGCGGTCGACGACGTGAAACGCGTCACGCGCCTCATCAAGATCAACGAATACAAACGCCGTCAGGCGCCGATCGGCATTCGCGTCACGCATCGCGCGTTCGGCCGCGACTGGCGCTATCCGATTACGTCGCGCTACACCGAGCCGGTGGAGTGAGTCTCAGGCGAACGGCTGCGGACTTACCCGATAGCAGACCAGAAGCGCGCGCCGGATCGCCGCAACGCATCCGGCGCGGCGTAGAATAAAAATCATCCATTTCCCTTTCAACCTTCCAATCACGAGATGAGGTCCGCCATGAAGCGCATCACTGCAGTCATCAAACCGTTCAAACTCGACGAAGTGCGCGAGGCGCTCGCTGAAGTCGGCCTCACGGGGTTGACCGTTACTGAAGTCAAGGGTTTCGGCCGGCAAAAAGGCCACACTGAGCTCTATCGTGGTGCAGAGTATGTGGTCGACTTTCTGCCGAAAGTGAAGATCGAAGTGGTGGTCGCGGACAACCAGTGTGATCAGGTGATCGACGCGATCATCGGCGCGGCGCGCACCGGCAAGATCGGCGACGGCAAGATTTTCGTCGCGGACGTGGAGCGTGTGATCCGGATTCGCACGGGCGAGGAAAACGAAGCGGCAGTTTGAGCGGTTCGACTCGCACTGTTGAAACGCAGAGTTAAAGCACCGGTATCGACACCCGCGCAACGCGCGCACCGAACAGGTGCGCCGGGGCCGTGGCAAAACTGCGCGCACGAATAAAAAACGGTGCGATACCCTTTCGGACATCGCACCGATACGCGCCTCTCGCAGCAGCGTGAAAAAGATTCTCTTGAAGAACTCGTTACACCACCCCGAAGGAAATTCCCTCGGGGCACACCGTTCGATTAGAACGAGTGTTGAATACCTGCATACACACCAGTCTGGCTATGACCCGGCAGCGGGTTGTCCGTTGCGGTGGACGTGCCGGCATTGTCAGCGTTCAGGCCGAAGTTAGCATTCTTGCTGTTGCGTGCCGTAGCGATCTGGAGATCCAGCAGCGTGCGCTTGGACAGGTTGTACGAGCCGCCGATCGTGTAGATCGTCGCATTGCCTGCGCCATTGTTGCCGTTGACGTGATAGACGGCTGCAATCAGCGCTGCAGCCGGCGTTGCTTGCCACGTCACACCGCCCCATTCGTGATCGAGCGTGGTCGGCTGGCCCGGCAGAACGCCCGTAGCACCTGCCGAACGGATCGCCTGGTACGCGCCCTGAATCTTGAACTGGCCGAGGAACACGTTCACCAGTGCCGAGTATTCGCGCGATGCCGCGAAGACGCCGGTGGAGATGTTAGCCGCGTTGGCCGAAGTGGCGGCAGCCGGACCGTACAGGACGCCGTTGCCCGGGTTGCGAATTTCGTCATACAGACCGCGAACCTGGAACAGCGAGTTCGTGTAAGTGATCTGTGCGCCAGCTTCGCGACCTTGAGCGGTCGTGCCGTTGCCGTTCCAGTTCGTTGCATTCGACAGGGCGTATTGACCGTAGAAGTCAAAGCCTGCGATCTTCGGCGACTGGTACGAAATGTTGTTGCTCGATTGCGGCCAGTTGCGGCCACGCACCAGCGACGCCGACGACCAGTTCGACTGACCGAACGGATCGAAGTCCCACACGCCATTCGAAATGAAGAGTTCGCGACCCAACAGCAGCGTACCGAATGCGTCGTTCGACATACCGACCGTCGCCCAGCGATTGAAGAGACCGCCGCCGCCAGGGCCCGAGCCGTTCATCGTGTTGAAGGAGCCTTCCAACTGGAACAGGACCTTGTTACCGCCACCGATGTCCTCAACGCCCTTCATGCCCCACAGGCTGGTACCCCAGTCGCCGCTTTCTGCTCTGAAACGGTTCGTGCTGCCAGTCGACTGGCCGTTTGCACCGACGCCTTGCGGAACGCCCGACATGTATTCCAGGCCTGCGTCAAGGCGGCCGTACAGCGTCACGCTGCTTTGGGCGTGAGCAACTACACCGGCTGTCATCAGCGCAGCGGCGAGCAAAGCTTTCTTCATCTTCTCCTCCATACCCTGTCAAAAAGTGAAACCCAGTACTGCGAATGGTGTTCGGACACAAGCGCGCCGAACAGGAATCGGTACCAGGGAGATTAGCGGGTGGATTGGGTCTCCTGCCGTGACGGATAGCCTCAACGGGCTATTCTTTGCGTCATGCCGATCCCTCGCCGACCGGTTCTCCTCTGTTGCTTTGAAGTGAAACTACTTTTAATGAACTTTGTTTTGCTACTTTGGTTACTAATTTATCAAAAATACCCCTGACTGGGAGAAGAAATTAGTACCGACCTGGGCCGGTGTCTCCAAATTGCAATACGAATGTGCACGGGGAAGCGTTACAACGTCCCTAAAAAGCCGGGAAACCCTTATGCCGCAAGGGAATCACGGATTGGGACGAGCAACGTTAAGGATTGCCACTATTGACGCTTCAAATGCAGCAGAGTAAGGCGGGAAGAGGGCGGTTTGAGGCTGGTTCAAGCCCATTTTCGAGGCCAGAACGGCCGGAATGTACAGGTGAGCGAAGTAAAAAAGGCGCTCGTAAGCGCCTTGTAATACTACTTTGACTACAACCCAAATACCAGGCTGTACGACAGTCTTATTTGAGACTGCCGGAAAGGAATTGCCTGAGCCGTTCGCTCTTCGTGTTCCTGAAGACTTCGTCCGGATGGCCTTCTTCTTCGACGCGGCCTTGATGCAGGAACATCACGTGATTCGACACGTTGCGTGCGAACGCCATTTCATGAGTGACGACGATCATCGTGCGGCCTTCTTCGGCGAGCGTCTGCATGACCTTGAGCACTTCGCCGACCAGTTCGGGATCGAGCGCGGAAGTCGGCTCGTCGAACAGCATGACATCCGGATGCATGGCCAGCGCGCGTGCGATTGCCACGCGTTGCTGCTGGCCGCCTGACAGATGTGACGGGTACTGTTTTTCCAGGCGCGGCGCGAGACCCACTTTCTCGAGATATTCACGCGCCCGCTCTTCGGCCTCCTTGCGCTTCAGACCCAGCACGTTGACCGGTGCCTCGATGATGTTCTCGAGCACGTTCATGTGCGACCACAGGTTGAAGTGCTGGAACACCATCGACAGCCTGGTGCGCACGCGCTGCAACTGCTTCGGATCGGACACGCGCAAAGCGCCGTTCTTGGCGAGCTGCGTGCGGACTTCTTCACCGTCGACAAAAATGCGCCCGGAGTTCGGCTGCTCGAGGAAGTTGATGCAGCGGAGCATCGTGCTCTTGCCCGAACCGGACGAGCCGATCACGCTGATCACGTCGCCGGCATTGGCCTTCAGCGACACGCCCTTGAGGACTTCGTTGTCGCCGTACTGTTTGTGAAGCTCGTCGACGAAGAGCTTTTGCTTCCTGGTGTTCATCGGGGTCCTTGGCGGGCTTACATGCTTGGGGGCGTAGCGCCCATCTTGTTTACTTGCCTTGCGGCCGCAGGTAAGCGAGCCAGCGGCGCTCGGCGCGGCGGAACAGCCACACGAGCGCAAAAGAAATGCACAGATAGAGCAGGGCGGCGAGGCCGAACGCATTGAACGACTGATACGTGGCCGAGTTCACGTCGCGCGCGATCTTGAGAATGTCCGGCACGGTCGCGGTGAACGCGACGGTGGTGGCGTGCAGCATCAGGATCACTTCGTTGCTGTAGTACGGCAACGCGCGGCGCAGCGCCGACGGCAGAATCACGCGACGGTACAGCGTGAACGACGACATGCCATACGCGCGCGCCGCTTCGATCTCGCCATACGGCGTGGCCTTGATCGCACCCGCGAAAATTTCGGTGGTGTACGCGCAGGTGTTCAGCGTGAACGCGAGCAGCGTGCAGTGCATGCCGTCGCGGAAGAACGCGTTGGTCAGCTCGTGATTGCGAATGATCTCGAGACTGTACAAGCCGGTGTAGCAGAGCAGCAGTTGCACGTAGAGCGGCGTGCCGCGAAAGATATACGTATACAGCCACACCAGACCTGCGAGCCACTTCTTCTTCGACACGCGCGCGACCGCGAGGGGGATCGACAGGCAGAAGCCGAGTCCGATCGACACCACCAGCAGCCACAGCGTGATCACGACGCCGGTGAGACGGTAGCCGTCGCTGTAAAGATAGTTGCGCCAGTATTCCTGAATGATCTCGATCATAGATCCGCCTTTCGTACGCCGGTCGAGTAACGCTTTTCGAGGTACATCAGCACGAAGTTGGACACTGTGGTGATGACGAGATAGATCGCCCCTGCGAGCAGGGTGAAGAAGAAGAACCGCAACGTGCCCTTGCCCGCGTCCTGCGAGGCCTTGACCACATCCGCGAGGCCGATGATCGACACCAGCGCCGTGGCTTTCACCATCACCTGCCAGTTATTGCCGATGCCGGGCAGCGCGAAGCGCATCATCTGCGGGAACATGATCCGCGAGAACACTTGCCAGCCTGTCATGCCGTAAGCCGCGCCCGCTTCGAGCTGGCCGCGCGGCACCGCGAGAAACGCGCCGCGGAAAGTCTCGGTGAAGTACGCGCCGTAGATGAAGCCCAGCACCGCGACGCCGGCCACGAACGGGTCGATGTCGATCTGGTCCCAGCCGAGCAGGTCGGTCAGGTTATTCAGCCAGATCTGGATGCTGTAGAACAGCAGCAGCATCAGCACGAGGTCGGGCACGCCGCGCACGAGCGTCGTGTAGACGGTGCCGACGCTATAGGAGACGCGATTCTTCGACAGTTTCGCCGCCGCGCCGAGCAGGCCCAGCACAAAAGCGAACGCCAGCGACAACACCGCCAGTTTGACGGTTTGCCAGGTGCCGTTAAGAAGCAGCGGGCCGTAGCCTTGAAGGAACATATGGGGTCCTTGACAATGCGCTTGTGACGCACCGCGAAAGACGCGGCCAACTGTGCACCGCGGGAAACGCGGGGCACAGCGCACCGCTGTGCAAATCATGACTGCATGGCCGTTGCCGGTCTTGCAGCGCGCTTTTCGACTCTCGTTCTGAATCGGGGTTGAAACTGTTTCTGAAGCTGCCGTTCAAGCTGCTTTTGAATCTCTTGCGACTGTATTACGAAGCCTCGGGAAAGCCCATGCGGGCGAGCCCCGAGTGAGTGACCCGTTCAGCGGCCAGCTCAGTGACCAGCTCAGTGACCAGGATAAATATCGACGTCGAAGTACTGCTTTTCGAGCTTCCTGAACGTACCGTCCTGGTGCACCTGCGCCAACGCCTGGTTGAACATCGCTTTCAGCTCGACGTCCTCCTTGCGCAGGCCGATGGCCGTACCGTCACCGATTGTCCTGGGGTCTTTCACTTCCGGGCCGGCCCAGGCGAAGCCTTTACCGCGCGGCGTCTTCAGAAACCCGGCATCGGCTTGCAATTCGTCCTGCAACGCGGCGTCGAGACGCCCCGACGCGATGTCGGCGTACACCTGATCCTGATTCTGATAGGACACCACGGTCACGCCTTTGGGCTGCCAATACGCCTTGGCGTAGGCCTCCTGAGTCGAGCCCTGCTCGACGCCGACATGCTTGCCCTTCAGCGATTCAGCCGTGGGCAGCAGCGGGGAGCCGGCTTTCGCGATCATGCGGGCCGGCGCGTCGAACAGCTTGTCGGAGAAATCGATCTGCTCGCGGCGCTTGTCCGTGACGGTCAGCGACGACACGATCGCGTCGAACTTCTTGCCCTTCAGCGCCGGGATGATCCCGTCCAGATCCTGCTCGACCCACACGCACTTGACGTTCATCTTCGCGCACAGCGCTTTCGTCAAATCGACGTCGAAGCCGACGACCTGACCGCTGGCCGCGGTCGATTCGAACGGCGGGTAGCTGGCGTCCACCCCGATGCGCACGGTTTTCCATTCTTTCGCCATCGCGCCGGTGGCCATGACGGCAAGCGCCACGCACAGTGCGGCCTTCTTCATGTTTCTCCTGGATCAAACTGATCGTCGTGGTGTGCCGATCTCGACGACCGCCGGCTCATGGCCGGCCGTCGCTATTCTAGGCGGTCAAAATTGTCGCGCCGCGTGTGGGTTTCGCTTCGGCACGCTTCGCTCCGCTTGAGTCTCGCCGACGTCTTTTCGGCGTGATCGAGGACAATCGGCGAGGCGCTGAAACCCGTGGCTGTTCCATCGCGGCCCAGGCTGCCGGGGCCGCCGGCGCACCTTGGGCGCCCACGCGTCTCGAAAAGGGCGGTATTTTACCCGAACAGGGGCGTGGCGCCAGCGCGGGATGCCGCTGCCCACCCGATGGCAGGGTGTATGCGTTGTGGCTGCGCGACGGTGCCGGGTCGCGGTCCGGGTGCGCCTGGCGCGCGTTCATTCTGGTTAATGATCGACAAACAGGCGGCCGGTGTTGCGAAAACGGCCGCCAGCAGCCGGTCAGGCCGTGCCGTGCGCCCGACCGGCGCACGATTGCACGGATTTATGAAACGATCCGGTGCGGCGTTGCCGATTGTTTAGCATGCTTCGCGCCCATACATTCTGGGCATCGCTATTTATTCTCCGGGAGATTTCCATGATCGAGATTCGCCGTTCCGACGAACGCGGCCACGCCAATCACGGCTGGCTCGACTCGTATCACAGCTTTTCGTTTGCTGACTACCGCGACCCGCAACACGTGCATTTCGGACCGCTGAGGGTGATCAACGAAGACCGCATCGCCGGCGGCGAAGGCTTCGGCACGCACGGCCATCGCGATATGGAAATCGTCACTTATGTGCTCGAAGGCGCGCTCGCGCACCGCGACAGCATGGGCAACGGCTCGACCATCCGCCCCGGCGACGTGCAGCGCATGAGCGCCGGCACCGGCGTGCAGCACAGCGAGTTCAATGCGTCGCAGGACGAGATGGCGCATCTGCTGCAGATCTGGGTGATCCCGCAACGCGCGGGCGACCAGCCGGGCTACGAGGAAAAACGCTTCGACGATACCGACAAGCGCGGGCGTCTGCGCGTGATCGCCTCGCCTGACGGCCGGGACGGCTCTGTCACGATTCATGCGGATGCTTCGATCTACGCCGCGCTGATCGACGGTGCGGAACAGGCGGCGTTCGCGTTGCCGAAAGGCCGGCTGGCGTACGTGCACGTGGCGCGCGGAGCGGTGACTGTGAACGGCGAAGCGCTTCAGGCCGGCGATGCCGCCAAGCTCAGCGAGACAGATAAGGTGACGTTTGAAAAGGGTGAAAACGCCGAAGTGCTGCTGTTCGATCTCGGTCCGCTCAATGGATAAGCGTGGATTGGTGCCAATCGTCGGCCGGGCATTCATCGGCTGATGGTTGGTGGGCGTCGGGTGCTATTAGGTAGTTGGTAGGCGCCAAGTTCCAGATGTGCCTGGTTACCGGCGCGGCGAGCCCCTCGGCCTGAGGCGCAATCAGCACACAAACAAAAACGCCACGGAAAGCTTTCCGTGGCGTTTTTGCATCCGGACGACGGCCGTGCAGGCTGCCCTCCGTCTACGTCAACCGCTTACTGATTCGCAGCCGGCGCCGACGCCGCGCCCTTGCGATGTTCCCAGCGATCGCGCATCTTCTCGTGACGCGCTTCCATCTTCGCAAAACGCTGCTTCAGCGCGGTGCTGACGGTGGTCTTCTGCTGGTCGTTCAAGCCGTTATAGAAATTGAGCCACGCGTCCGTGGTTTGCTGACGCAGTTGCGCGTCTTTCTGTTCGACTTGCTGATGCGCCGAAGCCATGGCGTTCAGATCCAGGATCGGCTGTTGCTGCGCGGCCTTCATCTGGTTCCTGATCTGTTCATGGTTGGCGCGCATGGCTTCGTGGTTCTGCTTCATCGTGTCGAGCGCGGCTTGCCATTGCTTCTCCTGATCCGCGTTCAGCTTCAACTGGTCATGCAGTTGCGTGAGTTCCTTCATGAAGTGGCCATGCCAGCCGCCGGGGCCGCCGTGACCGGCGGGTTGAGCGGCATAGGCAGCGCCGGCGCCGATGGCGAGGGCAGTGGCGGCAACGGCGAGAACGCGCGACATTTTTTTGGTGGACATGTAAGACTCCCTGTAATGGAATAGCCGACGATGCGACCGGTAATGTGAGCGGCCTGCATTCGGTAAGTCACAGCGTAGAGAAGTGCGCCCGGCGCTGTGTTACGTGGCCTGGTGCGGCTGTTACGGGCCATTACGTACGGCTTTCACCGTAACACCCGGTAACCCTTGCGGGCCGTCTGAAATCGAAAACCCATCCTGCTGCGCGTTAAACTTCATGCCATGGCTACTCAAATACTTGTTGTTGACGACGACGTCGAATTGCGTGATCTGCTGCGCGACTATCTGGCCCGTCAGGGCATCGAAGTTTCGGTGCTGCACGACGCGGGCACGCTCGAGCGCAGGCTCGAACGCGAGCGTCCGGATCTGATCGTGCTGGATCTGATGATGCCGGGCGTAGACGGGCTGACCGCGCTGCGCAAACTGCGCGCGTCGGGCGACGACATTCCGGTGATCATGCTGACCGCACGTGCTGACGACGTGGACCGCATCGTTGGGCTGGAGCTCGGCGCAGACGACTATCTCGGCAAGCCGTTCAACCCGCGCGAGCTGTTGGCGCGCGTGCAGGCGGTGCTGCGGCGGCGCCGCACGCTGCCCTCGGCGGCGGCGCCGGAGCAGCGCGAACCGTTCAACTTCGGCCGCTTCACGCTGGATTTCCAGTCGCGCACGCTGCATCTCGAAGACAAGCCGCTCACGCTGTCGGGCAGCGAATTCGCGCTCCTGAAGATTTTCGTCAATCACCCCATGCGCACGCTCACCCGTGAGCGCCTGCTCGAACTGCTGCATGGCCCGGAATACGACGGCACCGACCGCGGTATCGATGTACAGGTGTGGCGTTTGCGTCGCATTCTCGAAACCGACCCGTCCACGCCGCGCTTCATTCAAACGGTGCGCGGACGCGGCTACGTGTTCGTGCCGGATGGCGAACAGCATGCGCCGGCCCATTGATTCGCTGTTCGGGCGCCTCGCGCTGCTAGTCATTGCGGTGCTGCTGCTGTCGCATTTCGCGTGGTACGCGCTGATGCGGCTCGAGCGCAGCCAACTGCAAACGCGCTACGCAGTCGAGGAAGCCACCTTCCTCGTCGACGCGGTGCGCCAGCACGTCGCCCGCACACCGGATCAGCCCTTGCCGTCGCGCGTCAGGCTGGTCGATCCGTCGAGCCCCGACGTGCCGCCGGATAGCAACGCTCTGCCGGCGCCGCTCGAACGGTTCATCGAGGACGTGCGCGATCGCATGCCCACCGGTACGCTGGTGCGGATCGGCCAGCCTGGCCGCCCGCCCACGCTGTGGGTGCGCGGCACCACGGATCGCAGCTGGATCGTGGTGCCGGTGCAGCCACTACGCACGCCCCGTTCTCTCGACCGTACGGTGCTGTGGCTCGCGATTATCTTTTCGTTCGCGGTAATGGCGGCGCTCTTTGCCGCGTGGGCGCTGCAGCAGCCGTTGCGCTCGCTCGCCCAGGCGGTGGCGCGCTTCGGCCGCGGCTTGCCGGTGCCGCCGGTGCCCGAGCGCGGTCCACGCGAATTGCGGCAACTGACACACGGCTTCAACCAGATGGTTCAGGAAGTGGCGCGTACGGAAAACGATCGGGCGGTGATGCTGGCCGGTGTCGCGCATGACCTGAAAACGCCGCTGGCGCGCTTGCGGCTGCGCGCCGAAATGATGGAAGAAGTGAAGATGCGCGACGGCGTGGTGCGCGACGTCGATTCGATGACGCATATCGTCGAACAGTTTCTGGTGTTCGCGCACGACGGCGCCGATCGCAGTGAAGCGGTCGAAGTGGACGCGCAATGCGATCGCGTGGTCCGCAGTTATCGTGCGGTTGCGTCCGGCGCGCCCACCGTGCGGACCGAGCTCAACGCGGGGTCGGGTTTCCTGCTGCCGGCGGCGACGCTCGACCGGATCCTGTCGAACCTGTTGGACAACGCACATGCCTACGGGGCGCCGCCGATCGTCGTCGCCACGGCGCGCACGGCGCAGGGTTTCACGCTGTCGGTCAGCGACAACGGCAGCGGTATCGCCGCGCAGGACCTGATCAATGCCAGCCGGCCGTTCGTCCGGCTCGACCCGGCTCGGGGCGGCAACGGCCATAGCGGCTTGGGGCTCGCGATCGTCGAGCGTCTGGTGCGGCGCGCGGGCGGGGAGTGGGAGATCGGCAACCACGGCGGCCGTGGCCTGCGGGTCCTGATGAGCTTTCCGTTCGAAGTGGTGCCGCGTGTCCAGGCGATCTCGGAAAGCGTCTGGTAGGTTGCGCGGGGCAAGGGCGGCAGGCGCCCGCCCCGCTGTGTATATGCCGCTATGCGGCGTCCGGGCGCGAGGTTCGGAATCCGGCGCCCGGCAATCGCTGCGCTAGTCCGAAAACAGCGTGTTCAATGCATTCGCCGCGTCGCCATCCACCGTATTCCACGTCACCGTTTCGGCTTCGAAGATGTAGTGCGTGGTGTACTTGCCAAGGCGCGTGAGTATCTCTTCCTGAATCAGTTCCGGCGCGACATCCAGTTTCAGATACCACGCGGTCGACGACAGGCGCGTCTGGAACGCACCGTATTCGGCCAGCAGATGGTCGAATGCGTCAGCATCGTGATCGCGACAGACGATGACCAAATTTCCCTTCATGCGAATCTCCCGTTAGAGCGGTAGCGGCAACCTCAATGTCAGGGTTGATGATACCTGCTTCGTTGCGGGACGCCCGAGACCGGAACCTGCTTTGCGTCTGTTATCCAACTTGCCGGGTGCTGACGGCATTGAGGCGCGAATACGTTTCCGGGCGCTGACCGGCGCGCGGCCGGACGTCACCAGGCGGTGGCCACCGTTCGCGCGGGCGGCGCGGTGTCGTCGGGCGGAAGCGCTTCGGTGCGGTCGCGGCCGCCTGTCTTCGCTGCGTAAAGCGCCGTGTCGGCGCGGCTCATGATGCGTTCGGGCAGATCGTCGGACGAGAGCTCGGTGATGCCGATGCTCACGCTCAAGCCCACCGAGGCCGGCAACTTCGGCGAAGGAACGGCCTTCAGACGCAGGCGCAAGCGCTCGACGACTTCGCGGCCGCCGGCCAGGTCCGTGGCCGGCAGCAACAAGCCGAACTCTTCGCCGCCCAGCCGGCCGATCGCATCGGAATCGCGCAACTCGGCCCGGCAGGTGTCGACGAAATGCTCGAGCGCGCGGTCGCCGGCGGCGTGGCCGAAGCGGTCGTTGATCTGCTTGAAGTGGTCGAGGTCGGCGATTGCCATGCACAGCGGCTCGTTGGCCGCATGCGCATGGTCGATCTCGTGGCGCAGCAGGTCGAGGAAGTAGCGCCGCGACAGTGCGCCGGTCAGCGCGTCGTGGCGCGCCTCGGCCGAGAGCAGGGTGTTGGCCGATTGCAATTGCTCGGCGAGATCGCGCGTGGCGCGATGGTGGCGCCGTTCGCGCACGTACGACACGGTAATCACCCACGCGAGCGCGACGGTGCCGGCCAGCGTCAGAAACACCAGCAGATGATCCCGCTTGTGATTGCGCAGCAGCTCGGGCCAGGCCGCGAGCGGATCGACCAGATGCGCCGACAGCCCCGAATTCAAGCCGCTGCGTGCCTGATATAGCGATGGCGCCGGCTGCCCGCTCATACCGAACAGCTGCCCGGCGACGCTTGCCGGTACCCAGGGTGCCTGTTCGCGCACCTGCGGGTTGACCTGAATCCGTATGTCGGGAAGGATTTCACGGCGATAGATGGTCATGCGGTCGGTTGCGCTCATCTGCGTGACGCGCGAGTTCGGCAGCGCGTGGCCTTCGAGTTCGCTGTTGTGCGCCATGATGATGACGCCGTTTTCATCGGCGACGAAGGTGCCTGCATGCGCAACCCAGTGGCGCAGCCGCGCAATCCCCACCTTGGCCACCACCACGCCGACCAGCAGGCCGTCGGCATACACAGGCGCCGCGATGAAAATGCCCGGCTCGCCGCTCAGGCGGCCGACGCCATACGCTTCCGAAAAAGCGCCGAGCAGGGCATTCGTCAGGTAACCGCGCATGCGCATGTCGGAGCCCACAAAGGAGCGTTCCGCGCCGAGCGGGTGAGTGAGGGAGTTGCTCGACGCGACGCAGATGCCGTTGGCGTTGACGAGCCAGACCTGGTCGAGCCCGGAGAAGCCTTGCGCGTCGTGCAGGAAAGTGCTCACGGCCGTCATCTGCGGGTCTTTTAACAACGCGGCGCGTAAGGCGGGTTCCGTCGCCCCGTTGTTCGCGGCATAATTCTGGGATTGCACCAGGGCGTGCTGGATCACGTCCATTTCGGCCATGGTTGCGGGGATGGCCCGAGACATCGCGAGGTCACTGGCGATCACCTCCGCCATGTTGTCGACGATCGACGTGGACATTTGCCGCTGCGTGCGCAAGGCCGCATCCAGCTCTTGTTGTACCATCCGGTCCGCGACGGCGCCAGCCACGAACCAGCAAACGAGCACGATCAGCGCGAAGCTGATCGGTCCGGTTGCCTGGCGCAAGGTTGTCCTGTTCATCGACCCTCTGATCCGTGTGGCTGTGACATGCAACTAGCTCATTCCTGGCAGCGTGCTGGCGGCGCTGTCTCGCCTCAGTGGAAGCGGTCCGCGATACGCCCCCGGTGTGGGCCGCGCGGTAGTCCGGCTTAACCGCAAAGAGGTGTGTCGTCTCTTGATTTTAACCGTCATGCGGCTTGATGCCACCGTTATTGCGGGAATGCGAAGTATGCCTGCCACATCCATCCGATTCTTAACGGCAGCGTGTCAGCTTTCTGAATGGCAGCGCGGGTTTTCCGGATGTTTGAAACGCGCTCCGGGCCGCCATCGCGATGGCGGCGAAAGTGGCTGGCGCATGGGCGTCGATGGCTTGCTGTACTCCCCGGCGGGGGCTGGCGAAGGCTGTTGCCCGGGCGTTCAGCCCAATTTGCCGCTATTTTCCGGGAAAGGTTGTGCCTGAAACATAGGATGGTGTAGTGTCGTGCCGTCCAAAACAAGGAAAGCCCGCCAGCCTTCGGGCGGCGCCTGCGGCGACAGGGGTCCGGCTTGATGGTTGCGGTCCCGGGTGGTTTGCCCACGGACACCTCCGTTACCGGTCCACGTGTCTCCACAACGCTAACGATTTACTGCGCACATGCGTTTTGCCATGCCTGATTTCCGCTTTCCGGACCGATCTTCAGACTGCCGCGCCGAAGCCGCGGCCCCCTTCGTGCGTTTGAATGCCTGTATGAATAGGGAGAGCGTCTGATGGATTTCAGCTTCAACCTGAAGCGCACCGCCAATGCATCGGCATGGCGGGTGTTGCCCAATCGCTGGGATTTTGTCGCCTTTCCGCTGATCATCTGCGTCATCGCGATGGCGGCGATCGGCTTTCACGAGACCCTGGCGCCGATGTCGACGCTCAAGACCCAGGCGATCTCGCTCGACCCGTCGAATCTGCCTGAGTACGCCATGCGCACCACGCTGCGCATGCTGGCGGCAATGGTCGCGTCACTGATCTTCACGCTGGTCTACGGCACGCTCGCCGCCAAGAGCCGCCGCGCCGGCATGGTGCTGGTGCCGATTCTCGACATCCTGCAGTCGGTGCCGGTGCTGGGCTACATTTCGTTTACGGTCACGTTCTTCCTCGCACTGTTCCCGGGCCGTGTGCTCGGCGCCGAGCTGGCAGCGATCTTCGCGATCTTTACGAGCCAGGCCTGGAACATGACGTTCAGCTTCTATCAGTCGCTGCGCACGGTGCCGCGCGATCTGGATGAAGTTTCGCGCGGCTTTCATCTGACGTCATGGCAGCGTTTCTGGAAGCTCGAAGTGCCCTTTTCGATGCCGGGCCTCATCTGGAACATGATGATGTCCATGTCGGGCGGCTGGTTCTTCGTGGTCGCGTCGGAAGCCATCACGGTCGGCAACAATACGATCACGCTGCCGGGTATCGGCGCGTATCTGGCGCAGGCCATCTCCGACAAGAATCTGCACGCGATCGGCTGGGTGATCCTCGCCATGACGGTCGTGATTCTTGCGTACGACCAGTTTATGTTCCGCCCGCTGGTCGCCTGGGCCGACAAGTTCCGCATGGAAACCACCAGCTCGGGCAATGCGCCCGAATCGTGGCTGCTCGACCTGATCCGCCGCACCCGGCTGATTCACCGCTTGCTGGTGCCGCTCGGCTGGATGTTCGCGAGAGCCGCGCGCGTGCGTTTCCAGTTGCCGGCGTTTTCTGCTCCGCGTTTCCAGATTCCGCAGCGCGAAAAGAGCTCGCGCGTCGGTGACTTTATCTGGGCTTTGCTGGTGCTGATCACCACGGTTTACGTGGTGTACCGCGTGTTCACGTACGTCCGCACCGGCGTCTCGATCGACGAGGTCGGCCATGTGTTCGTACTGGGGCTCATCACGCTGCTGCGGGTGGTGCTGCTGATCGCCATCGCCTCGGTGATCTGGGTGCCGATCGGTGTGCTGATCGGCCTGCGGCCGACGCTGGCTGAGAAGATGCAGCCGATTGCGCAGTTCCTCGCCGCGTTCCCGGCGAACCTGCTGTTCCCGGTGTTCGTGATCGTCATCGTGCGCTTTCATCTGAACCCGGATATCTGGTTGTCGCCGCTGATCGTGCTCGGCACGCAGTGGTATATCCTGTTCAACGTGATTGCCGGCGCGAGCTCGTATCCGAACGACTACCGGGAAGCGGCCAAGAATTTCCACATTCGCGGCTGGCAATGGTGGCGTCAGGCGATGCTGCCGGGCATTTTCCCTTATTACGTGACCGGCGCGATCACCGCTTCGGGCGGCGCGTGGAACGCGAGTATCGTCGCGGAATTCGTCCAGTGGGGCGACACCAAGGTTGCCGCGCATGGTCTCGGCGCCTATATCGCGCAGACCACCGCAGCGGGCGACTATCCGAAGATCATTGTGGGCATCGCCGTGATGTCCCTGTTCGTGACCCTGTTCAACCGCCTGCTGTGGCGTCCGATGTACGCCTATGCCGAAGCGAAGCTCCGGCTTGATTGAGAATAAAGGCTAAACGCGATGCAAAATCCTAAAGCTGCTATGACCGCCGCGCCGATCCAGACCCCGCCGATGCCGCCGCGCCTCGGTGAGGAGATTCTGCGCGTCAAGGACGTGTGCCGCGGGTTCAACAAGTCGCAGGGCGAGTTGCTCGTCCTCGACGACGCGAATCTGTCGTTGCGCGAAGGCGAAATTGTCGGTTTGCTGGGCCGTTCGGGTTCGGGCAAGTCGACACTGCTGCGTATCATCGCCGGTTTGATCGAACCGACCGACGGCGAAGTCACGTATATGGGCAAGCCGCTCGACGGCCCGGCCAAGGGCGTGGCCATGGTGTTCCAGACCTTCGCGCTGTTCCCGTGGCTGACCGTGCTGCAAAACGTGGAAGCGGGACTTGAAGCACAAGGCGTCGGTGCGAGTGATCGCCGTACGCGCGCACTGGCGGCGATCGACCTGATCGGTCTCGACGGTTTTGAAAACGCGTATCCGCGCGAGTTGTCGGGCGGCATGCGTCAGCGCGTCGGCTTTGCGCGCGCGCTGGTGGTCGATCCCACGCTGCTGCTGATGGATGAGCCGTTCTCCGCGCTCGACGTGCTGACCGCAGAAACGCTGCGTACCGATTTGCTCGATCTGTGGACGCAAGGCCGCATGCCGATCAAGGCGGTGCTGATCGTCACGCACAACATCGAAGAAGCGGTGTTCATGTGCGACCGGATTCTGGTGCTGTCGTCCAATCCGGGGCGCGTGATCGCCGAGATCAAGGTGCCGTTCAAGCATCCGCGCAACCGTCTGGACCCGGCGTTCCGCCGCCTCGTCGACGAGATCTACGCGAAGATGACCGCGCGTCAGACCGATGAAAAGACCAGGAAGGGACTGGAACTGCACAGCTGGCTGCCGCATGTGTCGACCAACCTGATGGCCGGTCTGATCGAAACGCTGGCCGCCGCGCCGTACCACGGCCGTGCCGACATGCCGGAAATCGCCCGCTCACTGCACCTGGAGGTGGACGATCTGTTCCCGGTCGCCGAAGTGCTGCAGCACCTGGGCTTCGCCGACATCCGCGAAGGGGATATTTTCCTGACGCCACCGGCGCGCGTGTTCTCCGAATTCGGCACCCAGGAGCGCAAGATGATGTTCGCCGAGCATCTGCTGCGCCACGTGCCGCTCGCCGCGCGGATCAAGAAGGTGTTGAACGAACGGCCGGGGCATCGCGCGCCGCGCGTGCGCTTCGAGCAGGAGCTGGAGGATTTTCTGTCGGACAGCGCCGCGGAAGAGACGCTCGACGCAGTGATCAACTGGGGCCGTTATGGTGAGATCTTCTCGTACAACGACCAGACGGAGATTTTCAGTCTGGAAGACGTGGAGTCTTAAACCCGCAGTTGGCCAGGACGGCTTCAGGCAAAAAAGCGGCAGGGGAGACCCCGCCGCTTTTTTTATTGCAGATTGCCCCAGCGCTCGACCGCCGGTTCCGCCGATGCCCACTTCCAGCCCTTGTCCTGCTGGCACGCACTCGCCGTGTACCAGGCCTCGTGCGCGTTCGGACCGTCGCCGTCCTGTACGGAGAACACGAAATCCTTGCACAACGCGAGCGCCGAGCTGAATGCGCGCGTCACGCGCACCTGGCCGTGACCGTTCTCGATCGGCAGCGTGTGCTTGACCGCCCAGGGCCGTGTCTCGCCGACCGGCATTGCCCCCGCCAACGCGGCGATCAGGTTCTGCTGATCGGAGTGCATGTTGCGCATGTAGCGGCCGACGACTTCGTCGGTGGCGGCCTGCACAGCAATACCGACGCCAATGCCGACTGCCGGATTGGAGGTCACGAGACCTGATGCGACGCCGGCTGCGGCGCCGCTCGCCGCGCCGACCGACGAGCAACCGCTCGTCAGCAGACTGGCGCAGACGCAGACCGCACCGGCCAGCACGAGCCGCAGCCGGCTGCCGGAAAGCGCTGCCGCAGACACGCGCGGGACCAGGGCGACACATGTGCCGCCGGCGAGGCGCAGCCCGGGCAGCGCACTTTCATCCTGTGGGCGTGGAGGTGGCAGCGCCCTCATTGCAACGCGCCCCAGCGTTCGGTAGCGGGTTCGGCCGACGCCCATTTCCAGTTGTCGCCGTCACGGCAGATCGACGCGACGTAGAACGCGCTGCTTGCCGGCACATTTTTGGTGGCGGTCTGATCGACCGAGAAGACGATTTCCTTGCAGTCGAGCGCGCCGGCGCTGATCGTGCGGCTGACGGTAACGCGACCGTGTTCGTCGTCTTCGATCGGCACCGAGTGCGTCACGCTCCACGGTGCGATCGCGCCGACGTCGAGCGGCCCGGCGATTCTGGCGATGCTGTCCTGGGTCTTCGTGTGCACCACGCGCTCCGAGTACTGCACGCCGGCGCGGGCCGCGGCTAGCGCGCCGAGACCGATGCCGGTGGCGACCGCCGCATTGCTGGTGACCTTGGCCGCGAGCGCGGCGCCTGCGATACCGGCGCCGGCGGTGGCGCCTTCCGAATAGAGCGAGCTACAACCGCTCAACGCCGACGTGATCGCAGCCGCCAGCGCGACGAGTGCCATTGCTCGGGGACGTCCACCTTTAGCCGCGTTGGCTGTTTGTTTTGCCCATTTGGCCCGTACCATACTTTTTTGCATTTCCCTGTCTCTGCTCCTGCGACGGCCTTTCGTTCACGCGAAGCAAGTGTGTGAATGAGCGGCACGGCTTTCTCATTGCCGCACTATGCGCTGCCGCATTTTGCAGGATGCCATTTGTAATTGGCAGTGGGAAAGTGCAAGCAATTGCAAAAGATGGTGCGAGCCAAATCGGTTTCTGCTTCGTAGAAGTCGATTTGATTGGTGGTGCGAAGGGATTAATTATGAGATGACGGATGCGCAGAAAGGAGCGTTTCAGCAGAGGGGGAATGCAAAGCGGACATACAAGGGGGAAACGGGGTGAAAAACGCAGGCGGCGAGCACGAAAGAAACACAGGCTCACGCGAACGAACTCGCATGAGTGCCTGGCATGGCTTATTGCTCGTTTTCTTCTTCCGTACCTTCGTCGTCGCCGTACACGCTCAAGCGGTTGTATAGCGTTTTAAGACTCACGCCGAGTGCTTTGGCCGCGCGCCGCTTGTCGCCGCCGCAATACTTGAGCGTGCCGAGAATGATCTGCTTTTGTGCATCGGCGAGCGGGGTGCCGATCCACACGCTCATCGTGTCGCCTTGGGTCACAGGTTTTTTCACGCGCGACGCGAGATGCGGATGCGGCAACTCGACAGTCTTCTCCGCGAGAATGAACGCGCGATACACCGCGTTCTTCAACTCGCGCACGTTGCCCGGCCACGACCAGGTTCGCAGTGTTTCGATCGACCGTTTGCTGAAGCTCTTGCTCGTACCTTCCTGCTGATTCAGCAAGGCGAGGAAGTGTTGCGCGAGCAGTTCTCGATCGTTCTCGCGCTCGCGCAACGGCGGCGCGCGCAACGGAAAAACCGCGAGCCGGTACATCAGGTCTTCGCGCAGACCGTTTTCCTTCACGGCGACCGCGGGGTCGCGATTGGTCGCCGCGATCACGCGTACGTCGCCACTAATCAGTTCGTTGCCGCCGACCCGAAAGAACGTGCCGGTCTCGAGCGCGCGCAAGAGTTTGACCTGACGCACCGGCGCCATTTCGGTGATTTCGTCGAGAAACAGCGTGCCGCCGTTCGCATGTTCGAAGTAGCCGACGCGGCCCTGGACCGCACCGGTGAAGCTGCCTTTTTCGTGACCGAACAATTCGGCTTCGATGAGTTCGTCGGGAATCGCGCCGCAGTTCACGGCGACAAACGGCGCGTCCTTGCGGCTGCTCTGATCGTGAATCGTGCGGGCAATCAGTTCCTTGCCAGTGCCGGATTCGCCGATGATCAACGCGGTCGCGTCAGTACTGGCGACGCGTTCGATCTGTTCGTAAAGATCGAGCATCACCGGCGATGAGCCATACAGCAGCCCGTACGATTTCAGTCCCGCGATGCCGTCCGTGACGCGCTGCTTCGCCTGTGCCGAAGCATTGCCGCCAGCGACGGTGGGCGAGTCCAGATCGATTGACGCCATAAACGGGGAGTCCTGTGCAAATGGGGTTCGGTGTTGCGACGCGCAGGCCTTGGGGCAAGACGGACCCGTGCGGCCACTATCTCACAGAAATTCGATTTAACCACTTTGGCGCGGCTTCGGGCAATCCACGTGACGGTCGGCGAAATAGTCCGGCGCAGGGTCGGTCGAAAGTGCCTTGACCTGGGTCCGTCTCGAACGAGAGCGGCAAATTTACCGGGCACGACGTTTGCGCTATCCCTCCGACACGCGAGTGCTTTTCGAGCGACTCTGTTCAATGCACGCCGGCGGCGGATGCGGTTCCTTGATTGATCGCGATGCACCGGAAATAACACGCGCGACGCGCAAAACGCCGAATTCAGACATAGGAGCGAGTGATGACTGAGACCACGCAACAGCTTGCACTCGGCAGTCAGAAGATCGTCGAAGATCTGAGGGTGCTGCTGACGGACTCGGAAGAGATGCTGCGGCTTGCCGCCAATGTGCCGGGTGAGGGCGTCGACGCCCTGCGCGACCGGCTTGGGGCACATGTCGAAACGCTGCAATCGGCGCTTGGCGATGCGCAGCAGAACGTGCAACGGCGCTACCGGGTCGCGACCGTCAACACCGAACGCTACGTGCGGCACAACCCATGGCGCTCGCTCGGTATTGCCGCGGGCGCCGGCTTCCTGCTCGGCGTTCTGAGCGCGCGCTAACGCGCAATGCTCGACGCCCATTCGTTCGACGAAAACAAGGAGTTCGCGATGGGACGACCCAAAATTGGCCTCTTCGGCGCGCTGATGGCACTCGGCGGTTTTCTGGCTTTGCGCTATGTGCAGCGAAACCGTGCCGCGCAGGTTCCGGCGGCGCGTGAACTGAGCCGCTGGGAAGGCGAGGGCGGCACGGTAGCGGCATCGCCTGCGCCGGCCGGCAGCGTGGCCATGGCGAGTGCCGGCCCGTCTACGCCCGACACCGCGCACGGCGCAAATGGTTCGGCGCATGCCAACGGAAAAGAGGGTGCGTGGCCGTTTCCGCGTAGTTGAGGACTGCGGTTGCGGACCCCTGTGCCACTTGTGTGCGCCGCATCGCCGACCTGCCTCCTGGGGCAAGCGGTGTCTGGCCCACATGACAGATTTGTCTCGACAAAGCCGTATAATAGGTAAATAGACAACAATGTCGCACTTTGATACGTAGTTTACTCGTCGATTGTTGCGATATTGAGTTAAGTTGAAGGCTCGGCGCTGTCGCGAAATGTTAGCGTGTGCTCACATCTGGGCGCATGCGCGGCGCAGCGGCAAGCCACCGGCGGGTTGTCCAGCATACGGTTTTAAATGTTCCCCCATTCACGCTTTCGGGCTCTCGAGACGCGATGCCACACGTACTGATTGTCGATGACGATGCCGGTACCCGCGAGGCGCTTGCCGCCATCATCGGGGAAGACGGTTTGACTACCGCCACGGCGGGCGATTTGCGCGAAGCGCGCATTCAACTGGTCCGGCAGATGCCGGACGTTGTCTTTACCGACCTGAAGCTGCCCGACGGCAGTGGAGTCGATCTGTTTGAAGATCTCGATCCGCGTTCCGGCGTGGAGGTGATCGTGATTACCGGCCACGCCACGGTGGAGTCGGCGGTCAACGCGCTGAAGATGGGCGCCACCGACTACCTGGTGAAGCCGATCAACATGCAGCGCGTGAAGGCGATCCTGTCGCGCCTGCCGCGCGCCGGCGACCTGAAGGCGGAAATCGGCACCTTGCGTGGCGAGTTGCGTCGCATGGGCCGCTTTGGTTTGATGCTCGGCAATTCACCGGCCATGCAGGAGGTCTACGACCAGATCGGCCGCGTCGCGCCGACGGCGGCCTCGGTCATGCTGGTAGGCGAGTCGGGCACCGGCAAGGAAGTCGCCGCCCAGACGCTGCACCAACTCAGTTTGCGCCGCAAGCATGCATTTCTCGCGGTGAACTGCGGCGCGATCTCGCCGAATCTGATCGAATCGGAAATGTTCGGCCATGAGCGCGGCTCGTTCACTGGCGCGGACCGTCAGCACAAAGGCTATTTCGAACGTGCGAACGGCGGCACGCTGTTCCTCGACGAAATCACGGAAATGCCGATCGAGTTGCAGGTGAAACTGTTGCGCGTGCTGGAAACCGGCATGTTCATGCGGGTCGGCACGACCAGGGAAATCGAAACGGACGTGCGCCTGATCGCGGCGACCAACCGCGATCCTGAGCAGGCGGTGATGGAGGGCAAGTTGCGGCTCGACTTGTACCATCGCCTGAACGTGTTTCCGATCAGTCTGCCGCCGCTGCGCGACCGGGGTAAGGACGTCGATCTGCTGGCGCAGGCGTTCCTCGACGATCTCAATGAGCGTCACAGTACGAAGAAGCATTTCCCGCCGGCAGTGAAGGACATGCTGATGTCGTATCCGTGGCCGGGCAACGTGCGTGAACTGAAGAACTACGTGCAGCGCGCGCACATCATGTCGGGGACGGATTCGGATAGTACGGCTACCGTGCCGTTGCAGATCACACTGTCGAAGCCTGCGGCTGGTACGGCGATTACGATTCCGTTTGGGACTTCGCTTGCCGAAGCGGACCGGCAGTTGATTCTGGCTACGCTCGAGCAATGTGGTGGCGTGAAGACGCGGGCTGCTGAAATTCTGGGGATTAGTTTGAAGACGCTTTATAACCGGCTTGTCGAGTATGGGAATGATGCGCGGGATGACGGCGATGCAGGGGATGAGTCGCGCGCTTTGGGGGGCGCGGATGTTTGATTGATGGGGGTTTTTTTGCCTTCGGCGGTGGGGGGATTGCCTGCGGTGGCGGTTTTTTGTCTGGGGGTTTTTTGCCTTCGGCGGTAAGGGTGATTGTCTGCTGCGCTGGGCTTTGTTTGATTTGATTTGATTTGATTGCTTGCGGGGCGCTTTGTTTGTCTGTTGGTCTGCGGGGTTGGGATTTTCTTGATCTGGTTGCCTGCTCGGCGCGGCTTTCTGTGTGCTTTTGGCGGTGGACTTTCCTCGTCTGTTTGCCTATGGCGTTGGCCTTTCCTTGTTTTGTTATTGGTTTATTAGCGTCGCCCCTGTGCGGGGCAGGCACCTACTTTTCTTTGCCTGCTGCAAAGAAAAGTAGGCAAAAGAAAGCAGCTCACCCCGCTAATTCTTAAGCGGGTCCCCCGCACAGCCACGGTAGTGGTGCATCTGGAATCTGTGTTCTCGCGCATTGCGCGTGAGTGACAAAGGGCTCATCAGCTCCCACTCCGCACTGCGTGCGTCGCGGATGGGTCTGCCTGGGAAACCCGGGGCTTCGTTTGGGTGCTTCGCTGGGCTGCGGTGGAAGTTATCAGCTTCGCCTCGACGGCTGGTTTCGGTTTGTGTGGCATACATGCTCCTTTGAGCTACATGTTATGTCTTGAACACAAAATTTCTGACAGACCCCCGCTGCCTTTTTTGCTCAGTAGTACCTTGCAACGTCGCACCATACTCCATACTCGTGGCCATTCGCGAAGCTTCCCGCCGTGCATGATGGTCTTGGCACTTCAAAGGGCTACTTGCCGTTGTGGCGTCCAGCGATCTTCATATGTAGCGAGCGACGTTTTGCATCGGTGGCGATTCTGAAACACTGAGTCCGTTAGCATTTCGCCGAGGCTAAGCCGAAGGCCCCCACCGCGCTCAAACGATGCCGCTTCCCGCGCCTAAACAAAGCCCCCGGTTTCCCATGCAGACCCATCCGCGACGCACGCAGTGCGAAGTGGGAGCGGATGAGCCCTTTGTCACTAGCGCTGAATGCGCGAGAACACAGATTCCAGATGCACCACTACCGTGGCTGTGCGGGGGACCCGCTTCAGAATTAGCGGTGTGAGCTGCTTTCTTTTGCCTACTTTTCTTTGCAGCAGGCAAAGAAAAGTAGGTGCCTGCCCCGCACAGGGGCGACGCTAATAAACCAATAAGAAAACAAGGAAAGGCCAACGCCGCAGGCAACCAGGCAAGGACAGGCCAACGCCGTAGGCAACCAGGCAAGGAAAGGCCAACGCCGTAGGCAAACAGACAAGGAAAGGCCAACGTCGCAAGCAACCAGGCAACCAGATCAAAAAAAATCCCAACCCCGCAGACCAACAAACAAACCAAGCGCCACGCAGGCAATCAAATCAATCAAAGCCCAACGCCGCAGGCAATCACCCTTACCGCCGAAGGCAAAAAACCCTCCGCCACTGGCGGCCCAATCCTTGCGACATCCCATTGAAATGCAAAACCGAAGATAACCACCATGCCGGAATACACCGCCACCGCGCGCTCCTTCCCGAAGCACGCTCACCGCCCCGAACCGATCGAGCCGCCCTCGCCGGACCCCGGCGAACCTGACACGATTCCGGGCCCCAGTCCGACTCCGGATCCGATCGAACCGGCTGCTCCGCCGATCGGCGATCCGCCTCCGCAGCCCACCCAAACGCCACAAGCCAGTCGACGCCGGCCGTCGCAAAGACCGACGCCAGCCGTCGCAAAGACCGACGCCAGCCGTCGCAAAGACCATCAATGCAACTCTGACACGCTCTGTGCGTTAGACCACAGTTCAGCGCAGCGAATTTATGTACTTGTTACAAAGCTGGCGCATCTTTTACCGGCAATTTACCGTCATGGCCCCTACACTGAATTGACGCTGCCCTAATGGCAGCGGGCTTCCCTTGGAGGCATCGATCATGAGACATCCAGCGCTGCGACGTTCCGCGCGCCACACGAAGCGCGACTCCCGGCCGGCCAGCAGCAGCGGCGACCCGGTGGAGTCGCCGGACCCGGCAGCGCAGAACCGCGTCGCGCCCAATGCGCCGCCAGACGGCGAGCACAACCAGGGCGGCGTGCGCCAGGAAGGGCTCGAGTACCAGCGCGATCTCGGCTCGGAGCAGGACGCCTGAAGCGGTCTGCCAGCGAATAAGCAGGTTCCGGTTTCGTCGTACAAAGCAGAAAAAATTTCCTCGCGGTACTTCGGGATCGCGCGTTTCTGCTCGTTCGTCACATTTGCATACATTTTTATTTCTAGCATCTCAAAAAAACGGCACGCGACTTGCATGCACCTGTTTGGCACATATGCGTATGCAACGAAACAACTGACTAGGTGGAGCACCAATGAGCAGACTGATCGTGGTATCGAATCGTGTGGCGCCGACGCAGGAAGGCCGCCCCGCAGCAGGAGGCCTGGCGATCGGCGTGCTGGACGCGTTGAAGGAAACCGGCGGAGTCTGGTTCGGCTGGAGCGGTGAAACGGTGAGCGAGCCGTCCGCGCCGGTGATCGAAAAGCAGGGCAATGTGACGTACGCGACGGTGGGCCTCACCAAGCGCGACTACGATCAGTACTATCGCGGTTTTTCGAACGCGACACTGTGGCCGACGTTCCACTATCGCAACGACCTGTCGCGCTACGACCGGCAGGAATACGCGGGCTATCAGCGCGTCAACGCGACGCTCGCCCGGCAGCTCAAGGAGCTGCTCAAACCCGACGACATCATCTGGGTGCACGACTATCACCTGCTGCCGTTCGCACGCTGTCTTCGTGAACTCGGGGTGAAGAATCCGATCGGCTTCTTCCTGCATATTCCCTTTCCTGTTCCGGAAGTCTTGCGTACGATTCCGCCGCACGATGAATTGGTCAAGGCGATGTGCAGCTATGACGTAGTCGGTTTCCAGACCGACGCGGACCGTCAGTCGTTCGTCGACTTTATCGAGCGCGGCCAGCATGGCACCTCGAGCGAAGACGGCATGATGCACGCCTACAACCGCTTCCTGAAAGTGGCCGCGTACCCGATCGGCATCTATCCGGACGCGATCGCCAAGGCCGCCGAGCAGTTCACCGACCGCAAGCCGGTGCGCAGCCTGCGTGACGGCATGCGCGGGCGCAAGCTGATCATGAGCGTCGACCGGCTCGACTATTCGAAGGGTCTGGTGGAGCGCTTTCAGGCGTTCGAACGGCTGCTGCTGAATGCACCGGGTTGGCACGGACGCGTATCGCTGGTGCAGATCGCGCCGCCGACGCGCGCGGATGTGCAGACGTATCAGCGTATTCGTCAGACGTTGGAGGGTGAAGCGGGCCGCATCAACGGCCGTTTCGCGCAACTCGACTGGACGCCGATCCAGTACCTGAACCGCAAGTACGAACGCAATCTGCTGATGGCGCTGTTCCGTCAATCGCAGGTCGGCTACGTGACGCCGCTGCGCGACGGGATGAACCTGGTCGCAAAGGAGTACGTCGCATCGCAGGATCCGGCCGATCCGGGCGTGCTGGTGCTGTCGCAATTTGCCGGTGCGGCCGAGCAACTGCCGGGCGCGTTGGTCGTCAACCCGTTCGATCTGTCGCAGATGGCCGAGGCGCTGGAGCGCGCACTGTCGATGCCGCTCGCCGAGCGTCAGGCGCGCCATGCGGACATGATGGCGCCGATGCGCGAGAACAATCTGTCGGTCTGGCGCGATACGTTCCTGGGCGATCTGCGCAACGTCGCGACGGCTTCTTCGGTGACGGCCAAAGCGGTAAAGCTCGCTGACGTGACGGCATCGTCGTAGCCGCATGAGCGGCCGCGCGAGCTCCGTGACGAGCCGCGTGTGTTGGTCACGTCGAACTGTTTGAGTAAGGCCGAAGTATTGAAAAAGGGCGCGGATCGCAGCATGCGATTCGCGCCCTTGTTGCATCCCGGTCAGGCGAATGACTTAGTCCGGCCGGTGGTGCGTTCAGACCCGCAACGTACTCCGGCAGCAACCTGCTCAGACAACGTTGCATTCAGCCGGTAACTCACTCGGCCGGCAAAGTCCTCGAGACTGCAACGCACTTCAGATCGGCAAGCGTGGAGTTGAAACCCATAACACGGCTCACGCGGCTTGCGCGCTCACGCGCTGCATCACTCGCAGAGTGCTGACCACCGCGGCGACTGCTGAAAAGCACGCGGCCACATACAGCACGACAGTCGGCCCATTTTGCGGCGCGATGCCGAAGATCAGCGCGACCAGCGCGGCGCCGAGTGTCTGTCCCGTGAGGCGGGCGGTGCCGAGCATGCCGCTCGCGCCGCCGCTGCGCTCACGCGGCGCGGCGGACAAGATGGTCCGATTGTTCGGCGACTGGAAGATCCCGAAGCCCGCGCCGCACAGCGCCATGCGCCACGCGATCTGCATGGGCTCGGGATGTGCGCCGAGCGTGGCGAGCAGCAGCAGGCCCGCCGTCATCGCAGCGAGCCCGATGCCACCCAGCCAGCCCGACGACACCTTGTCCGATAACACGCCGGCAATCGGTGCGGCGACGATGATTACGGCAGGCCACGGCGTCATCAGCAAGCCGGTGTCGACCTGCGAGAACCCGAGCGTGTTCTGCAACAGAAACGGCAGCGACACGAAGGCCAGCATCTGCGCGCAGAACGAGCAGACCGAAGTGCCGATCGACAGGGCGAACACCGGAATCTTCAGCAAATCGATCGGCAGCAGGGGCGCGGCCTGAGTCAACTGACGGCGCACGAAGAAGTAGCCGATCACAACCGCGCCGAGTGCTTCGGCGATAACCCAGCCGACGTGCTCGCCGTGACCGAGGCCGTCGACGGCGAAGATCAGCAGGCCGAACACGAACGCATTCATTACCGCGCTCAGATAGTCGTACGGAGACTCGTGGCCGGGATTCATCGGCAGCGCCTTGATAGCGCCGACAATCGCGGCGATCCCGATCGGCACATTGATCGCAAACAGCCATGGCCACGAGGCGACGGCGAGCACGCCGGAGGCGACCGTCGGCCCGACCGCCGACGACACCGCCACGACCATCGCGTTGATTGCGACGCCGCGCCCGAGCTGCGTGGGCGGATAGATCATGCGCACGAGCGCGGTGTTCACGCTCATGACGCCCGCTGCGCCGAAGCCCTGAAAGACGCGGGCGAGCGCGAGTGTCGGCAGCGAAGTGGACAGCGCGCAACCGAGCGACGCCACCGTGAACAGGATCAGCCCGGCCAGATAGATACGCCGGTAGCCGATGCGATCTCCGAGCGACGCAAGCGGCAGCAGCGAAATGGTGACAGCCAACTGGTAAGCGTTGACAACCCAGATCGAGCTCGCTGCGCTCGCATGGAGATTTCGCGCGATGGTCGGCAGCGCCACGTTGGCGATCGCGCTGTCGAGCACCGCCAGCGTGAGGGCGAGTGCGATAACCAGCATGGCCCAGTAGCGTTGCGGAATCGGCAAGCCTTGTTCAGTGCCAGCCGCTAACGATGTGCCGGAGGCGAGCGGGGTAGTTGAAGCGGTGTCGGACGGCATCGAATCGTCTTTGCGCGATGGTTGTGCGTGCATCGTTCTTTTGATTGGGAGTGGGGCGGCTAATCGTCCTTGCGTCCTTGCGACCCTGCGATCGCAGCAACCCTGCGATGAGTCACGCGCGCTGCATGCCGCTCTGGAAAAACAGGACCGCACGCAGCGACCAGCGACGATGCCGGTGCCGCGACAGCGCACCGGCATCGCGTCTCATGTGTTATTTGAGTTCGTACAGACCGGTGTGAGTGGTCGAGTCGAGTTCGTTCAGATGCGTCATGAAGCGCGCGACCGCATTGGTGGTTTCCGCGTTGATCGGCAGATGCGGCACCTTCAGCGCGTGCAGGCGGAAGATGTAGCGGTGCGTCCTGTCGCCTCGCGGCGGCGCGGCGCCGCCGAAGCCGACCGTGCCGTAATCGTTGCGCACCTGCAGCGCGCCCTGCGGCAACAGCGAGCCATCGGTCTTGCCGGCGTTGCGCGGCAGTGAACGGACGTCGGCTGGAATGTTGACCACGACCCAGTGCCAGAAGCCGCTGCCGGTGGGCGCGTCCGGATCGTGAACGGTGAGTGCGAAGCTTTGGGTGTCGGCCGGCGGCGCATCCCAATGCAGTGAGGGCGAGATGTTCTCACCGTCCACACCGAAGGCCTTGTCGTCGTATTCGTGGGCCTTCGGCATGAAGCCATTGGTGGGGAAATCGTCGGACCAGAGACGGAAATCAGCCATGGTGTGCCTCCCTTCGTGAGTGGTTCTGGGATGGTCGGGGCGCGTTTCTCTGCTGCCGGCTAGCCATTGAGCGGCGGGCCGGTTTTTGCCGGCTGCTGGCAGATGGCTAACCGATTTCTACAGATTCAGTCCGCAAAGAAATGCCCCGAACTAGCCAATCGAGTGTATCACCAGCAGCTTCGGGACTCGTTCGAACCGGGCAGGCTACAAGCAGCTTTCAGCCACGTTCCTCGAAGCTTGGCGCGTCGCTCCTCAACCATTCGACGAGCCGCTGCAACACGCCTTCGATATCGCGATTCGCGCCACGCAAAGCGCATTCCCATACCACCCCGACGCGCCAGCCGCTTGCCAGCAACGCCGCCTGAACCTTGTCGTCATTGCTGCGATTGCGGCCGATCTTGTCGCGCCAGAACTCGGGCCGCGTTTGCGGCCATTTGAAGAGATGACAGTCGTGACCGTGCCAGAAGCAGCCGTGCACGAGAACAACAGCACGGTAGCGTGGCAGCACGATGTCCGGACGGCCCGGCAGATCGCGCGCGTCCAGACGGAAACGAAAGCCCTGGCCGTGCAGCATGCTGCGGATCAGGATTTCTGGCCTGGTATTGCGGCCGCGAATGCCGGACATCATCCGGCTACGCGTTGCGCTGTCGACGATATCGACCATCGTTAGTGTCCGGGTGACCGGTCAGGCCGCCCAGGAGTAGGGCGAAAGGGCGTGGCGGGAACCATTGCACAAGTAAACAGGCGTTAGCCGGTATTCACAAGTTTACGTGATGTAGCCAGCTCAAGGGCGTCATTTCGATTCCACGGACACGCAACATAAGTAGTACTGGCCTATCGATCCCGTTCATGCCGGTCTTCCCGATGCGACAACCGGGTTGCCTGTCGCGACGCGGCGGCTCGCCTCGCGCGCATTGCCGCCGGAAGCACCCGGTGTCAATTTTCACTGCGATTTCGCCGGAGCAAACGTGGATTTATAGCTCAGGAGGAATGAATTTTTTACCGAAATAAATTAGACATATCAATTTGTCTGGAATTAATTCCCGGAATTAAGACTCAATTGGCATATTAAAAAATCTTACCTTGGTAATTTATATTCCGGAGAAATTAAATAATAGGTGTGCTTGATTTTTCACAATTGTTCAGACAATATTTGTGAGCGGTAACACTGCACCGCACCATCCTGGAATGCGGTGCCCAGATGGCATATGACGCCGTTCTGTCATATTTCATGTTGCATTGAAATTTATAAATGGCAATCAGCTTGCCATTCATTTTATATGCAGGGGTGATTTATGTCGGTTGTCAAAATAGTCGTTCACTTACCCAATTCGCTTTGCGTTCAAGTCGAGCAGCATATTTTTGATGTTGCTCGAAAGAGCGTAATTCTCGTGAATGGCGCCTTGGCAACGGCGGCCTCATTTGGGCAAACCATCAAATACCTGGGCGAGCGATATAACGTTATCTGCTTCGACCTGCCTTATGCCGGTCAATCCAGGCAGCATAATCGCGGCGGCTGCCTGCTGACGAAAGACGACGAGGCGGAGATTCTGCTGCACCTGATCAATCGTTTTGAGCCGAGCTATCTGTATTCCGTATCCTGGGGAGGCCTTGCCGCATTGCTGGCCTTGTCGCGGCGCCCTGCCAGTATCGAAGGTGCGGTAATCGGTTCGTTTTCCCCGTTTCTCAACCACGCGATGGTCGCCTACGTGACCCAGGCGAGGGATCTGCTCAATTCCGGGGAGCATCTGCAGGCCGCGCAGCTACTCAACGACACGGTGGGCAAGCACTTGCCGCGCATCCTGAAGCTTCTCAACTACCGCTATCTGACCGGTTTGCCGAAGGAGGATCAGAGCCGGGTCGCGTTCCATACCGAACAGATCCTGGCGCTGAGGCCCGAGACCTACCTCGATAAGCTGAACACGATTCGCTGCCGGCTCAAGTTCCTCAATGGCGAGCTCGACGAATACACCACCGCGAACGATATTCGTGCGCTGGCGCGCTATGTCATGCACGCCGAGTTCGCCACGGTGCCGAACACCGGGCACTTCCTCGAACTGGAAGGGCGAGTCCAGGCGGCCTCCGTACGTGAAGAGATCCTCGATTTTTTCGGTATCGGTCACGAATTCGATTCTTTGCGGCGTCAGGCGGCATCTTCCTCGCTCGTCGCGCAAACGTTTGCGACCCCTGGCCTTAACGTCGATTTCAGGGGCTGAGAATGACGATCTATCACACGATTGCTGTTCTCGGGCCGTGGGCCGTCTGGCTCGCCTACTGGCTGAAAGCATCCTCCTGGGCGAAGCAAACCGTCAAACGCGAGGATCGTCTGTCGCGCACGATTCAGTCGATTCCGCTGATCGTCGGCTGTGCGCTGGTTGTGTTGCCGGACAGGTGGGCCGGCGCCTGGGATTTCTCAAACGCGCATTTCGATTCGCAGCAGTGGATCGGCATGGCGATCATCGTCGCCGGCCTGAGTTTTTCCGTCTGGGGCCGCCGACATCTCGGGCCGAACTGGAGCGTATCCGTCACGTTGAAGGCGGATCATGAACTGGTCCGCAGCGGCCCGTACGCGCTCGTCCGCCATCCCATTTACTCCGGCTGTCTGTTCGCCATTGCCGGCGCGGCGATGGTCACGGAGCAATGGCGCGGGGTGATCGGCTTCGTGCTGATCTTCGCGTCGCTTGCCTATAAGGTTCGCGTGGAGGAGCGGTGGCTGTCGACGTATTTCGGCGACCCGTACCGCATTTACCGCCGCGAAGTGCGGGCGCTTGTGCCATGGCTCTATTGAGCAGCGAGTGACTCATGGCCCACATTGTCATTACCGCAATCGGTTCGGCCGGCGACGTTTATCCGTTCGTCGGGATTGGCCGGACGCTGGCGCAGCGCGGACATCGGATCGTGCTTTGCACGCATCCGCAGTTCGCGTCGCTGGCGGAACAGGAGGGTTTCGCGTTCGTGCCGATCGGCACGTGGGACGAGTATGCCCAGGCGATCGCCAGCCCCGCGCTCTGGAATCCGCGTACGTCGTTTCGCACGCTATGGAGCATCATCGCGCCGAGCATCCGGCCGCACTTCGACGTGCTTGCGGCACTGGCAACGTCCGACACGATACTGGTCGGCTCGTTGTGGGCATTCGCCGCCCGCCTGATGCAGGAGGTACATGGCACGCCGTACGTCTCCGTTCAGGTGTCGCCTTCGACGCTGCTTTCCGCGAGTGCGCCGCCTACGCACAAGCGCCTGACGGTGCCGATGTGGCTGCCGCTTGCCGTCAGGACGAAGTGCATGGAAATGATCGAGACCGGCGTGCTCGACAAGGCGTGTGGCCCCGCGCTGAACGACGTGCGGGCAACGCTGGGTCTCGCGCCGGCGAGCCGCATTCTCGGCCAATGGTCGCATTCGACGGACGGCGTGCTGTGCCTGTTTCCGGACTGGTTTGCCGCGGCCCAGCCCGACTGGCCGCGCAATCATTTCATGGCGGGCTTTCCGCTCTTCAACGACGTGTCGCCCGACGCATTCGACGACGAGCTGAATACTTTCCTCTCGTCGGGCAGCCGGCCGGTCGTCTTCACACCGGGTTCCACGCTGACTGACGAGCGCGCGTATTTCGGCGCCGTCGACGAGGCGCTGCGCCGTACCGGCGCACGCGCGATCGTCCTCGCCCGCAACGCCGGCGAGCGATGGCGCGCACGCCGCGATGTGCTGGCGCGCAGTTTCATTCCAATGCGCTCGCTGTTGCCTCACTGCGCGGCAATGGTTCATCACGGCGGAATCGGCACGGCCGCACTTGCCTTCGAGGCCGGCATTCCCCAGGTGGTCACGCCGTTCGCGCACGATCAGTTCGACAACGCCCAGCGGGTCGCGAAGAGCGGTTGCGGCGTTCGCATCGACAGCCCTGCCAGCGGCAAAGCGCTCGCCTCGGCACTCTCGCACGTCACCACGAATCGGTGGATAGCGGCCCGTTGCGGGATTGCCAGACAGCGGATCGGCACCGCCCCCGACGCCTGCGAAGCCGCCGCGCAATACATCGAACGTTGGGCCGATCACCGTGCCGCTGCCGGCACGCGTTCGGCCGCCTGAACGGCCCTGGAAAAATACAAATCACATGAGCACTTCAAGCGGCATCGCTACACACACTATCGGGGAACGCGAGGCGCCGCCGTTGCGCGGCGCGTGGCTCGCGTTGCTGACCTTCGCGCTTTCGCTCGCCACGTTCATCGAGGTGCTCGATTCGACCGTCACGAACGTCGCTGTGCCGTCCATTGCCGGCAGTCTCGCCGTGTCGAATTCGCAGGCTACGTGGGTCATCAGTTCGTACTCGGTCGCGGCAGCCATCGCCGTGCCGCTGACAGGCTGGCTGTCGCAGCGAATCGGTGAAGCGCGCCTGTTCATCTGGTCCGTGCTGCTGTTTACGCTTACTTCTCTGCTGTGCGGCATGGCCGGCAATCTGGAGTTGCTGGTGCTATGCCGGGCCCTGCAGGGACTCAGTTCAGGCCCAATGGTGCCGCTGTCGCAGGCGATCCTGTTGCGATCGTTTCCACCGCACAGGCGCGTGTTCGCGCTCGCACTCTGGGCGATGACCGTTCTGCTTGCGCCGATCTTCGGCCCGGTGCTGGGCGGCTGGATCATCGACCAGTTTTCCTGGCCGTGGATCTTTTTTATCAATCTGCCGATCGGCCTGTTTGCCTTTGCGGCATGCGCCACATTGTTGCGGCGCGAGCCTCCCGATCCGCACCAACCGCCGATGGATACCATGGGCATCGTGCTGCTTGTTGTCGGCGTGGGCGCGCTGCAAGGTGTGCTCGACCTCGGGCGCGACCACGGCTGGTTCGACTCGTCTTTGATCGTCGGGCTTTCGTTGATCGCGGCGCTCGCCTTGGTCTCGCTGCTGATCTGGGAGTCGGCCGAACCTTATCCGGTCATCGACCTCAGCCTGTTTCGCAACCGCACTTTCTCCTTCGGCGTAGCCATCATTTCTCTCGGGATGGTGAGCTTCTCTGTGATCGGTGTCATCTTCCCGCTGTGGTTGCAAACCGTGATGGGGTACACCGCATTTCAGGCAGGACTGACGGTTGCACCGCTCGGCATCCTCGCGCTCGTTTTCTCCATGCTGATCGGAATTTTCCTGGACCGGTTCGATGCCCGTATCGTCACGTCGTTCGGGTTTCTGGTGTTTTTTGCCGTGCTGGCGTGGGATTCGCATTTCACGCTAACCATGTCGTTCTGGCAAATCGTCACGCCGACCTTCATTCAAGGCATCGGTCTGCCATGCTTCTTTATTCCGTTGAGCGCGGCGATCCTGTCGCGCATCCCCAACGAAAAACTCGCGGCTGCGTCAGGGCTGTCGAATTTCCTGCGTACGCTGTCCGCCGCTTTCGGCACCGCGCTTAGCGTCACCTGGTGGGACAACCGCGCCGCGCATCACTATGGCAACCTCGCGCAGTCGGTGACGCATGCGTCCAGCGGCACAAGCCTCTTCATGCGATCGCTGCAAACACTTGGGTTGGGTCCCAATCAATTGGCTGCCGTACGCAATGTGGTCGAGCAACAGGCCTACATGATGGCGACCAACGACCTGTTTTATATGGCAAGCCTCGTGTGCCTCGCACTCGCTGCGCTGATCTGGGCAACCGGACCGTGGCGCGGCATGTCCGCTGCGCGCGCCGGACACTGACGTGCATCCCGGTATGACGATCATGAGCGAAACGATCTCCTCTCCAGCCAGTGTGGCCGCGGGTGGCGATGCGCCACGAATCGGCGCACTGGTGGTGCTGTATCGCCCGACTACCGAACAGTTGGCGCATCTGCTTGAACTGTGCGAACACGGCGTGCCGGTGCTGGCCGTCGACAATTCGCCGGTGGCCGTCCCCTCGATCGCGAGAGGACTCACCGCGCACGGCATCGAATACCTTCGCAATGCCAATCGCGGCGGCATTGCGGGCGCTTACAACCGGGGTCTCACGCATCTGTTCGAATGCGGCTTTGATGCCGTCGCGCTGTTCGATCAGGATTCGCTGGTGAGTGCCGACTACTTCCGGGTGATGCGCGAGTCCTGCACGGCGCTCGGCGCACGACCCTTTGCAATCGGGCCGCGTATCTACGACGAGAACATCCGGCGCTTCCTGCCGCAGATGTACAGCAACGGCCTGTCGATCCGCCGGCTGATCTTCGAAGCCGGCGCATCGTTACAGCCATGCTCCTTTCTTCTGTCTTCCGGCTGTGTCATTTCGCGTCTCGCTTATGAGCGGCTGGGCACGTTTGCCGAACCGTTATTTATCGATCATGTGGACACGGAATATTCATTGCGTGCGCTGCTGCGCGGCGTACCTTTCTATGTCGAGCCACGTCTCATCCTCTCGCATCGTATCGGTGAAAAGCGGGAACATCGGCTCGGTCCGATACGCGTCACCTCGATGAATCACCCGGCATTTCGCCGCTATTACATGGCACGCAACGGCATGCATCTGTGTCTTCAATACATGCCGACTCTTCCGGTTGCGCTCGTGCCCAATCTCATCACGCTCATGCAAGTCTGGCAGGTGTTGCTCTTCGAATCCGGCAAGCTGGCGAAGCTCTCCGGCATTGTCTGTGGGATGGTCGACGGCGTGCTCGGCAGGCTGGGTCCGCTCGAAGCCGCGCGCCCGCGGCTCGCTGCACGTCTGGCGCGCGGCTGATCGATGGCGATCGATATCTGCCGTTCCCGCCGCGTCTTGAAGCGACTCCGGGCTTGCGCGTCAGCCGCTTCAGTGACGGTGTTGTGTGCGCTGACGGGTTGCGCGGACCACAGCCCTTATCAACCGCTTGTCATGCATTCGCCCAGCCCGGAAGCACTCGCCCGAACCACGAAAGACGCGGGTGGCGTGTGGCCGGAGGCGCAGTGGTTCGCGTCGTTTCACGACCCGCAACTCGATGCGCTTGTCGAGGAGGCGTGTGCGGCGAACCCGGATATCCAGGTTGCCGGCGCGCGGATCGCCGAGGCGCAGTCGCAACTCGACCGCTTCGCGTCCGGCACGGGACTCACGGGCGGCGCGACGGCGGCAGCCTACAAAGCGCGCATGCCTGCCATCGACGGTGCGGCGAACGTGGACGTCGCCGGCACCACGGTGCCGATCAATCTCTTTAGCGACCCGTGGGTATCGCCCGGAAGCGTTATCGTCGGCGCCAACTATGAGCTCGATCTATGGGGCAAGAACCGTGCGCTCACCCAGGCGCTCGTGTCGGCACGGGATGCCGCGCGCGTCGATGCGCAGCAGGCTCGCCTGACCATCACCACTTCGCTTGTCACTCTCTATGGCCAGCTGGCCTACGCGTATGCGAGGCGCGATCTGATTGAGGCCAGGCGCCATGAAGCGGGCCAACTCGACGTGATCCGGCGCACGCGCGAGGCGAGGGGAATCGACAGCACCTACAGCGCGCAGCAGGAACAGATCGAACAGGCTGCCTCACGCATGCAGTTGCAGACGATTGACGATTCAATCATGCAAACGCAATTGCAGATCGGTGCGCTGACCGGCGCGGGCCCGGAACGCGGTCTCTCATTACAACGGCCGAAGCTGGTTGATGCCGATGGTTTGTCGGTGCCCGCGAACCTGCCGCTCGAACTGCTCGGACGGCGTCCGGACATCGTCGCTGCAAGGCTGCGTGTTCAAGCCGCGACGGCGAAAATCGCCGCCACCCGCGCAATGTTCTATCCGAACATCAATCTGTCCGCGGGGGGCGGTCTGTCGTCATTGAGTCTCGGCTCGCTGTTTTCGAGCGCGTCGTTATTCTTTGCCGTGGGACCCGCCGTCTCGTTGCCGATTTTCGAACGCGGTCAGTTGCACTCGCAACTGCATGGCGACTATGCACAGGCAGACGAAACGATTGCGCTCTACAACAAGACGCTCGACGGCGCCCTGACCGAAGTCGCCCGGTCGATTGCGACGCTGCGCAATCTCACGGCACTCATTGGCCAGCAGGAGCAGATCGTCGCCGCGCACAAGCAGATACTCGCCGTCGCGACGGAACGGCAACGCCGCGGCCTCGTCCCGCAAGCCGACGTGCTGACGCAACGCGATATGCAACTCAACGAGCAACTGCGGCTCCTCGAACTCAACGCGCAACGGCGCGACGCTGGGATTGCGCTGATTCGGGCGCTCGGCGGCGGCTTCGAGGCGAACCGGACGGGGGCCGTCGCTGCTTCGCCGGGTCAGCCCGCGAAGCAGGATCTGCACGAAAGTCCGCGTGGCGATCATCCTTCTATCAATCCTTCCTCTAGCTGAGTCGCATGAGTACAGAAAACCTGCTTGGCGAACGCGTGCCGGTTGTGCATCGCGACCCAGCGAAGATCTCCCGCCGCAACCGGCTGTTGGCGCTGCTGTTCGGTGCCGCGGCGGTCGCGGCCGTGGCGGTAGGGCTGAACTGGTTTATCTCCGGGCGTTTCATCGAGGAAACGGATAACGCGTATGTTGCCGGCAACGTTGTGCCGATCGCGGCGCAGGTGGCGGGCACCGCCCGGGAGGTGCTGGTGGGCAATACGCAGTACGTCAAGGCCGGACAACCGCTGGTGCGGCTCGACGACACCGAGGCGCGCATCGCGCTGGGGCAGGCGCAGGGCGAACTCATCCGTGCCGTGCGGCAGGCGCGCAGCGCCCAGTTTTCCAATGCGATGTACGAGGCCGCCGTCAAAGCCCGCGCAGCGGAACTCGGGCAGGCCGAACAGGCCTTGAAGGCGCGCTCGGACGCCGCGGTGCAGGTGGTCTCCGGCGAAGAGTACGGCCGCGCGCGAGCGTCGGTTGCGGTGGCGCAGGCCAATCTCGATGCTGCGCGCAGCCAGCTCGCGAGCGGACTGGCCGCGAGCGGCTCGAACCCTATCGAAGACGATCCCGGCGTGATGCAGGCGGTGCAGCAACTGAAGCTTGCTTACGAACGGGTCGCGCGTACGACGCTTGTTGCGCCGGTCGAGGGCGCCGTGGCCCAGCGCTCCGTGCAGATTGGACAGCCCGTTGCGCCCGGCACGCAGTTGATGACGGTCGTACCGGTCAGGCAATTATGGATCGAGGCAAACTTCAAGGAAGGACAGGTGCGCAACCTCCGCATCGGCCAGCCGGTTTCGGTGGTGTCCGATCTGTATGGATCGGGGATGGTATTTCACGGCCGGATCGGTGGACTGTCGCCGGGAACGGGTAGCGCGTTTTCGATGTTGCCGCCGCAAAACGCGGCCGGCAACTGGATCAAAACCGTGCAGCGCGTGCCGGTGGTGATTGCCCTGGACCCGACGGAACTGGCCACGCATCCGCTGCGTATTGGCTTGTCGATGAACGTGTCGGTCGACACGCATCAACGCGACGGAGCGCTCACCAGTACGGTCAATCCCGCAGGTGCGAGCGCCCCGTTTGTCTCCGGCGATGAAACGCAGCAAGCCGACGCGCTGGCGAGGAAACTTATTCAGGAAAGCCTGGTGTCTCGACACTAGTGGCAATACAAATCGTTGTCGGCGTTGAACATGTCGAACGCGAGCCGGGTCGCCTGATCCTGACGTACCGTCGACAACCAGCGCTGACGGCGCCAGTCGGCCACGGCAAGCTCGACAAACGTCGCACTCGCGACATCGCCGCCCCGCAATGCAATGAACGCGGGCGCGGGCGCAACTGTGCCCGGCAATTCGCGGTAGTAGGCCCAGTCCGGCTGTTTGAGCAAGGCACGAACGACGTACTCGTCGTCGACGAGCGCGGCGCATTCGCCGGCCTGAAAAGCGAGCAACGCGTCGAGCGGACGGTCGAAGCTCTGCACTGCCGCCTGCAGTCGATACGCGGCACGCGCGGCGAACGGGCTTTGCCGCGCTGCGCAGATCGTGCGGTTCTTCAAGTCGCTCCAGTCCTGCACGTTGCCGTGCCGCAAAACTAACGCCGCGCCGCGGCCGGACGAGTAAGCGCTCGGCGCGAAGGCGATCGATGCATCGGGAGCAAAGGCAAGTCCGGCGATGGCCACATCCGCTTTACCCGATTGCACAGCCGAACGCGCTTCCTGCGGCTCGGTGAGCAGCAGCTCGACGGGAAGTCCGACACGCCGGCCGAGATCCGCAGCCAGGGCCGCGGAGAAAGTCTCGGGTGCGCGCTTCGTGCGGTCGACCTTACCGACGGTCAGCGTCGGCATGGGCTGCGACGGGACCGCGACGATCAGCGTGCCGCGCGCGATGGCAGCGGCGAAAGGCCGTTCATCGCCGAAAAGACTGCGTAGTGCGCTACTTACCGGCGACCACAGCATCAGCCCTGACAGGACCAGCGCCGCGACGACCGCATACGACGTCCAGCGCGGCCGTCTGCCGCCCTCCAGCGCCGCCGTGTGCCCCGTCCTAGCCATTCTGTGTGAGACCCACGCGCCAGCGCAGCAGGCGCCGTTCCAGCAGCGAGAGACTCTTGTTGATCAGAAGACCGAACAGCGCCAGCAGCACGATGCCCGCGTACATGTCGGGAATCTGGAACGTTTCCTGCGAATTGAGCGTATAGAAGCCGAGTCCCGAGCGGGCGCCGATCATCTCCGCCGCGACGAGCGCCGTGATGCTGTACGCGCCCGCGAGCCGGACGCCTGTGAGTATTTCGGGCAGTGCGGCGGGCAATACCACCTTCGTGAAGATGAATCCCTGCGACGCCCCCATTGAACGCGCGCAGTCGATGAAGATCCGTTCGACCTGCTTGACACCCGAAATCGTATTGAGCAGCACGGGCCAGAAAGCCGCCCACACGATGATGGCGATCTTCGACGATTCACCGATTCCGAGGAAAAGCATAAACACCGGAAACAGCGCGAAAGCAGAGACCTGCCGAAGCAGTTGATAAAGCGGATCGACAATGCGTTCGGCGCGGCGAAACCAGCCGAGCGCGAAACCGGACACCACGCCGCCAACGACCGCCAGCAACAGACCGCTGATGGACCGTAGCGCACTCGCGCCCAGATGTTTCCACACTTCGCCGCTGTCGACGAGCCGGACGATAGCGAGCGCCACCTGCGACGGCGGGCTCAGATAAGCCGTGCTGACAACGCCAAGACGTGGCAACAGTTCCCATAGCGACACGAAGACGATGAGCGCAATGGAGCGCTCGAACGCCACGGAAAAGCGTACGCTGCGGCGCGCAACGCGCGGGCTTCGCGTCCTGGGGGCGAGCGGAACCGGAAGTTCCCGGACACTGTTCTGCTCTGACACGCTAAGCCTCCGCGTGTAATTCAACGGCGCGCGCAGGCGCCTGCTCACCATCCAGTTCCTGGCTCAGGCTCGCCCATGCGCGCTCCCGCAACGAGACGAAGTCTGCTGAATGACGAATCGAAGCATGACGCGGACGCGGCAGATCGATGTCGATGATCTCTTTCACGCGACCCGGCCCGCGCCCCATGATGGCGACGCGATCCGCAAGAAAAATTGCCTCGTCGATACTGTGCGTAACGAACACCACCGTCTTCGCGCTCTGATCCCAGATGCCAAGCAGTTCCTGCTGCAGCGATTCGCGCGTTTGCGCATCGAGTGCGCCGAAGGGTTCGTCCATCAACAGGATCTCGGGACCATACGCGAGCACGCGCGCGATCGCCACGCGCTGCCGCATGCCGCCCGAGAGTTGATGCGGATAGTGATCGGCGAAATCGAGCAGGCCGACGAGGCGCAGAAACCGCTCCGCCTCGCTGCGCCGTTGCGCGCCTTTCACGCCGCGAATCTCCAATCCGGTTTCGACGTTTTTGCGGACCGTGCGCCACGGAAACAGCGCATAACCTTGAAACACGACGCCGAGCTTCTGACGCGCGGCGCTAACAGGCTCGCCGTCCACGGTGATCTCGCCCGACGTTTGCGGCACCAGTCCGGCGAGAATGCTCAGGAAGGTCGACTTGCCGCAGCCGCTCGGACCGAGCACCGCGACGAACTCGCCATCGCGAACGCTCAGATCGAAGCCGTCGAGCACGGTATGGCTCGAATCCGTCGCCTCGTTTGCATACGTGAGCGAGAGGTTGCGCGCGACGATCCTGTCGCGTGAGCGGGTCACTTCGCTCATGACCGGTTCCCGTTCGCGGGCGTAGTCGCGCTCGCCTGAGACTGCTTCCCGGCGAACGGGTTGTACTCGTTCGTATAGACGTCCTTGACCGAAACCTTGCCCTTCGGAATCTTGCCGGCCTGTTCGAGAATGTCGATGTAGTACTGGATCGGCGGTTCAGTGACGACGAGGTCCTTCACATAGGCGTACCGTTCGACCAGCTTCACGTCGATGCCAAGCCGTTCCGCGGTGAGCTGACGCGCCTCGTCCGGATGCGCGTTGACCCAGTTGCCCGCTTTCGCTATCGCGGTGACAAAATCCTTCACGGCCTGGGGATGCGCCCGCGCAAACGCGCCATTCACGCTGTAAGGCGCCATGCCGCCCAGACCGCCGTCTTCATCCCAGTCGCTCCACAACTTGTGCAGTTGCGGATCGGCTTCGGCGGCGCCCGAGAAGGGCGGATGAATGATCGCGATATCGACGTTCTTCGTCACGAGCGCCTGCTGCGACTGATTGTCGGGCACGACGATCCAGTTCACCTTCGAGACGTCCACGCCGTGTTGCGACAGATACTTTTTCGTCACGAACTCGGCGCAGGCGCCGAAACTGTTGAATGCCACCGTCTTGCCTTCGAAGTCCTTCGGCGCGCGGATGCCGGAGTCCGTGCGGGCGAAGTATTTCATATGCGGTGCATCGCGCAGCGTCTCGCCACCAGCGGACACTACCTTGATATCCGCGCCGCTGGCGATTGCCGAAATGACCAGCGGCACCATACGCGTGCCGAAGTCGATTTCGCCCGTCCCGACGAGCGGAATGATCTGTGGCGCGGCAATCTTGCCCACGTATTTCGGGCGCGTGCTGGTGTTCTCGAAGTAACCGAGCTTGTCGGCCAGGTAGACGAGATCGAAGGCGGGGTTGTCCGGATACTTGAAGTACGTGATTTCCTGCTTTGCCGGCGTGTCGGCCGGGGCCGGCGCGGAAGTCACGGATGTCTGCGCGTGATCGTCCTGAGGCTTGCAACCGCCCTGAAGGATGAGTGCTGCAATCGCGCATGCCGCAACGAGCATTTTTCCGGCGAAGCGTGGCCGGCGATGTGAGGAGGACGCCTTCATGAGATCAGCCTGGGGAGCGCAGCATGGAATGGAAGCGGCAATCGGCATTTGCCGGTACCGTGCGCTGAAATTGTCGCGCGGCCGGTGCGACAATCAAACCAACAAAACGTGCTTAGGTTAGCTTGCTGCGTTCAAATGGCGTGGCCGGTTTTTCCGGTCACACGCCGTGGCGCGCGCTATTTCAGGCTCGCTGAAATAGCCGCTGAGCGACTAGCTCTTGAGGCGAACCGCCATTCCCCGTGCGAGCAGTTCCGTGACATGCGGGGTCATGATGCGGGCCACTTCCTGCATGACGGGAACCACCACGCTGTTGCCGAACTGGCGATACGCCTGGGTATCGCTCACGGGGATCACGAAGTCGTCCGGAAAACCCATGAGACGGGCGCACTCACGTGGCGTCAAACGGCGCGGCCGCCTGCCGTTGGTTTGGGAAACCAGAATTTCCGAACCGTCCTTATGGTAACGAGCGGATAGCGTGCGCGTGACACTATCCGGCGTCACTAACCCGAACCCGAACCCGTTGCCCGCGGCCCGATGCTTTTCGGCGTAGGCCTGCAGATACGCCCATAGGTTCGGCGTGAGGGTGTACCGGGCTTGCACCGCGCGGGACGCGTGGTCGAAGAAACGGTCGCCGTCATGCTCCAGCACCGGCTCGGTTCCGTCGGTCTTGTGCAGGATAGAAGCAAGGCGCGGCCCTTCGGCCGGGACATCCAGATCGTCGAACGTAAACTCGGTCTTCTCGCGGAAGCCCACAATCACGATTCGCTCGCGATGTTGCGGCGTAAAGTGCTGGCCGTCGATGACCTTGTAGTGGACGTCGTAGTGGAGTTCGTCGCGCAGCACGGCGAGGATGGTCCTGAAGGTATTGCCTTTATCGTGCGACAACAGGTTCTTTACGTTCTCGAGCAGGAACGCGGCCGGCCGCTTTGCAGCGATGATTCGTGCAACGTCGTAGAAGAGGGTGCCTTGTGTCGTGCATTCGAAGCCGTGCGGACGGCCAAGCGAATTTTTCTTGCTCACGCCTGCGATGCTGAAGGGCTGGCAGGGAAAGCCGGCGAGCAGCACGTCGTGTGATGGAACGGCATCGACTGCATAGGAAACGATGTCGCCGACGAACTGGTGGCCGTTGTCATCGTCGCGATAATTTTCCTGGTAGGACTTCTTCGAGAAGTCGTTCCATTCGCTCGTGAAGACGCACCGTCCGCCATGTGCTTCAAAGCCGCGGCGAATGCCCCCGATGCCGGCAAACAGATCGATGAAGCGGAACTGGGCGTCGCCGGGATTCGCGCCGGCCTTCGTCCGGCCGCTGCTATGCAGCAAATCGCGCAAGGCCGGTTCGAGCATCGACGGGCAGGGTGTTTCGCCTTTTTCCCAGCGGCGCACCGTCTTGATGTCCTTGCCGACATGCGCTGCAATTTCGCGTTGAGTGAAGCGGGCACGCGCCTGCTTGAGCAGGCCGAGCGGTGCGGCGAGGGTCACGGAGGTCCTTGCTGGGAATTTTTGCGGACATTATGACCTAAGGTCGTCCCTTTTTCCTATTTTTGCCGGCTGCGAGCAGAAAATTTCCAGTCATTCAAAGACCATTTCGCCTAAACGCGACTGTCACAGTTGGACGTGTAGGCTTGTGGCGTGACGCGAATTCCCCGCGTTGCGACGTGTTCAGGCCGCGACTTGGTTCGCGGCCTTTTTTTAAACGGGGAAGAATCGGACTGGCAGGCGCGAATGGCCGGCCATCAGGGCTTGCGGCGCGTCAGAGCGGGCGGCCGGCTGCCGTTGGCGAGAGCGGCGGGAACGGCGCAGCGGTTGCCGGGATCAACGGATTCCAGACGGACTGGGATTGGGCTTCGAACTGGTCGAGTTGCAGCAGGAGGCTGTCCACCGAACAGAGCTGCGCGTGGGACAGATTGCCGGTGTCGAGCAGTTGGCACAGACGCTTGCGCCAATAGGCGGCGGGCAGAATCGGTCCGCCGAGATCACCGTGTAAAGATGGCCGCATCACGCGCCTGATATGCGCGATGTCCTGATCGAACAGCGTCGCATGAGGTGAGCCCGTCAGCGTAATGAGTGTGCGTTCCATAGCCTCTCCTTGGCACCTTTACGGCAGGCAGCGGCGGGACTTTAGGGCTTTTTTGAAATATTTTTCATGCCGGTGTTCGTCGGGCGAAATGGGGTGGTGGCGGGTGCGGGTACACCCGTTGCTGAACAGGGTGACTGGCGTAATGTCGCGCCGGCATTCCAGATATCGGAGCCGAATATGAACAAGGACCAGGTGAAGGGCGTGGGCGAGCAGATCAAGGGCAAGGTCAACGAAGTCGTCGGTAAAGTCACCAACAACCCCGGTAAGGAGCTTAAAGGCGACCTTCAGCAAGGCGCCGGCAAAGTGCAAAAGGCTTATGGCGACGCTAAGGAAGACGCCAAGGACAAAGCAAAGCACAACGCGCCGTAATTTGACTCGCGGTGCTGTTTGAGAGGAAAAGGCGCTTCGGCGCCTTTTTCGTTTCTACGGGGTTGTGGTTGTAGTGTTTTCGTTCTTGCCGGGTGGTAGTTGCCGGATATCGCGCGCAAGGTTTTGGGTGTCGGATTCAAATATTGGGCGGCATCTGCCGGGCGACGGTTTGCGGGCTCCAGATGGCATGCCGATTTCGCCTGGGGCTAACCCGGGTTCGGCACGGGAGACGTTCCGCGCGCCGGGTGCCGCCTTTAGACTTGGCGCATCCAACAGCGAGGAGGCGCCCATGACACCCGAAAAAGTGCTTTCGATGTTCGAACGGCAGTACCTGGAGGGCAAAGCGCCCGTCGACCTCGAAACCACCTGTGCGAGTTTCGCCAGTTGGCTGGCGGTGGCGTGGGACCTGCTCGACGGCGAGCAGAAGACGCTGCTGCTGACAGTCGGCGCGGCTTTGTGGCGCGAAGGGTATAACCTGCGCGCCGGTACGGCGACCAAGGACCTGTGGTGAGCCTTGGTGCCTGAGGCGGTTGTGTGTGCCGGAACGATTGAGCGTTCGATCAGGTGATTGCGCGTTCGTTCAGGCGATTGTGCGGGCGGGACGAGCGTTGCATGACCTCGTCCGCGCTGGGATGTTTTGAGGCGGTTCCCCTTGGGGCGGGCTCGTACGCATTGTGCTGAGTCGGTTTATATTTGGCGGTCGCGTGGTCGGATCTCCCTTTCGGTCTTGTGGCCGATCGACGATTCCCGACTCCCAATTCCAGCCGCAGCTCTCGCACAAGGATTACACCATCACCATGACCGATCTCTCCGCCTTTCCGATCACGAAAAAATGGCCTGCCGAGCATCCGGACCGGATTCAGCTGTATTCGCTGCCGACACCCAATGGCGTGAAGGTGTCGATCATGCTCGAAGAGACCGGTTTGCCGTATGAGCCGCACCTCGTGCGCTTCGATACAAACGATCAGATGTCCGCGGAGTTTTTGTCGCTGAATCCGAACAACAAGATTCCGGCGATCATCGATCCGAACGGCCCGGGCGGTAAACCGCTGCCGCTGTTCGAATCCGGTGCGATTCTGATTTACCTGGCGGACAAGGCGGGCAAATTTATTCCACAGGATGCCGCCGGCCGTTATGAAGCGATTCAGTGGGTGATGTTCCAGATGGGCGGCATCGGCCCGATGTTCGGCCAGGTGGGCTTCTTCCACAAGTTCGCCGGCAAGGAATACGAAGATAAACGGCCGCGTGACCGTTACGTCGCCGAGTCGAAGCGGCTGCTCGGGGTGCTGGAACAGCAGCTCGAAGGACGCGACTGGATTCTGGGCGATGCATACTCGATCGCCGATATCGTGACCTTTCCGTGGGTGCGAAATCTGGTCGGTTTCTACGAAGCCGGGGACCTGGTCGGGATCGACGACTTTCCGAATGTGAAGCGGGTGCTGGCTGCGTTCGTTGCGCGTCCGGCGGTGGTGAGAGGGCTGGATATTCCGAAGCGGCCTGCGTGATGGGCTGAGCGCGGTTTGTGCTGCGATGGCTGCACTGTCCCGAGGTCGATCAAGGCAGTTCGGCCGGATTGCCACCCATTGCCCGGTAGAGGTCGCGCACGAACTCCTCGCTGATAACGTTCCACTCGGGTGAGGCATAGAGGACGTCTTCTGGATTCTTCTTGCCTTGTGCGTGGCGCAGGGTGCGCACGGTCAATTCGAGGGCCATCGCTTCTTCATATAGAGGGTGGCCAGGGCGGAGGCGGTCGTCGTTTTCCATGCCTGATTTTCGGCGTTGGCGGGGAATACTTTAGGTGGCGGTGGGTGATGTGGTTTTGTATGTCGCATGGATTTTGCGGATGCGATCAGGTGGGGCGGTTGGCATGACAGGCGGAGGGGGAGTTGGGTTTGGCTGTCTTGTATCCAGCCGCCCGTTGTAGTCTGCAAACGCGGGCAATGATGGCTGCAAAAAAGCCCCGCAAGGCAACGCCGGGCGGGGCTTTTTGAGGTGTCTGGATGCTGCTGGTTGGTCCCCCCGACAGGAATCGAACCTGTATCTAGCGCTTAGGAGGCACTTGTTCTATCCATTGAACTACGGGGAGATGGATAATTTCGGTGGGACGCCCCGAACCTTGCTGCTGTTGGTACCGACTTTATCCCGTGGGCGTTTCCGGCATTTCCGCTTCTTCCTAAATGAAGCGCCGCGCAAGCCTGTGAACCCCAGTTTATAGCAGCCTCTACTACACTTTTGCTACAAATCACCCTGTAGCACTGACAAGTGATCTCACACGGCTACAGTTTCAGAACGGGGTAGAACACGGCTTCAATCCTGCCAGCAGGCAGTCGCTAACGTGCCCAGGTACGCAAGCGAGGGCAGAGTATAGCAAAAACGTCCAAAACGAAATGCGTTGACACATCCATCGGGCGCCACTAATTTCCCAATGCTTGGGGCGAGTCATCCGGGAGACCCCACGATGACACGAGCTGAATCAATGGCGACCCCTTGAGCCGCGCTGCGTGCGAGCAGAACCCCATCTTCAGTACCACAGCAATACTCAATGCGCAGAGCACTTTTATTTCTTGTAATGGTTACTGCGTTGGCGGGAGCAGCCCACGCGGCGTCCGCCACACAGATCGGCGTGGTACTCGCTGGCACGAGCCTGAATTTCTGGGGGCCGATGAGTAAGGGCATGCACCGTGCCGCTGACGATCTCCATGTCGAACTGGTAATGCGCAGTCCTTCCGACGGATCGTCACTCGGCGCACAGCCCAATATCCAGTTGAAAATGATTGACTACATGTTGAAGAGCGGCGTAGCGGGAATCGTGTTGGCCCCCGAGCCACTGCAAGATGTAGCGACGCCGATCCCGATCGCGGTTCCCACGGTATTCGTCGACCGCAGCAGCACTGATTACAACGCGATTTCCACTGTCAGCACCGACAATTTCGCGGCGGGTAGAACGGCGGCCCTGAGTCTGGTGCACGTTCTGCACAAGGGCGCCAGAGTTGCAGTGCTGAGACTCGCGCCGAATATCAGTTCGACGACCGCGCGTGAAGAGGGTTTTTTGGCCGTCGCACGTGAAATGGAATGGACCGTGGTCATCGCACCCTATGTCGGGTACCAGTTTCGCGAGACCGAAGCACAGGTGCGCAAGGCCCTGTCCGGTGATGTAGGACGCCTCGACGCGGTCTTTGCTCCGAACGAGACGGTAGCCTATGGCGCCTTGCATGTCGTCGGAGAGATGCCCGTCAGTACGCGTCCTCGTCTGGTCGTGTTCGATTGGCGCCCGGAATTTCTGCATGCGCTTGAACGCGGCGTGATCTACGCGGATATTGTGCAGGACCCCTACCGTATGGGCTATCAGGCGGTCGAGACGCTGGTCGCCGCTCTGCAGGGCCATTCGCCTCGTCCAAAGATATTTGTCGACGTGGTGACGGTGACACGCGCAAACATGAATGAACCGGCGATACGCGCCGTGATAGCCAACTACAAGCGATAGCGCCGTGAATGAGCGACGATTTGCCCTGTTAGTCCATACCTTGCAAAGCCCGTCCCACAAAGCAAACGGCCCAGCAGGCATCACCCGCTGGGCCGCGCGAACCACCGGCGCACTACCGAATTACATCAGGCAGCGCACCCCGGCTCAGTCAAGCTCACTCAGAATTCCACCACCGCAAACTCCGGCTTGCCTACATCGCACAGCGGGCAGCGCCAGTCGTCCGGAATCGCGGCGAAGCGCGTGCCCGGGGCGATACCTTCTTCGGGAAGGCCTTCTTCTTCGTTGTAGATCCAGCCGCAAATCAGGCAGACCCAGCTCTTATATTCAATCAGTTCAATTACTTCGCTCACGACGTACTCTTCTTTGGTTCGGTGCATTGATCCGCCCAGTCTGCCCCTTTTTTGGGCATGGCGGCGACCCGCAATATTACCGGAAATTGTCTGTTGGACCGTTATTTACCCATGCGGCATCGCCGCAAAGCGTCTGAGACATGTCCGGGCCCGCGTGACGGATCTCGTCATACACACCGTGTATGCTCGGATCCGCAGCTAATCTTTTGGACAGGCGCGCCGAGCGTCTGGCATGCATTGCGACGATCCGCCTCAGCAAGCTGGCGCCGCGGTTGCCCTTGCATGTCCCCGCATGGCTCTCGTTTCCCAACAAGGAGAAAAAAGATGATTAAAAACAAATGGCTGGCCGGTACGGTGCTGGCCGGGTTGCTCGCCTTATCCGGCGCGGCACAGGCCGCTGGCGTGTCTTTCGTGCAGCCGGCGGACGGCGCGACCGTCACCAATCCGGTGCACGTGGTGTTCGGCGTCGACGGTATGAAGATCGCGCCGGCGGGCACGATGACGGAAGGCACGGGCCATCATCATCTGCTGATCGACGGCCAACCGCTGCCCAAGGGCGAAGTGATTCCCGCCACCGACAAATCGCTCCACTTCGGCAAGGGCCAGACCGAAACCGATCTGACGCTGCCTCCGGGCGACCATACGCTGACGCTGCAATTCGGCGACGGCGCGCATCGCTCGTATGGGCCGGAGATGAGCAAAACCATCACGGTGCACGTGAAGTAACCTGACGGGTGAGACGGCTGGAGGTGCGCGAGCGCCGTCCGGCCGCGTTTTTCCGTTTTTGTATCCTGGCTTGCGCCGGGATTGAACCCAGCCGGATCCGGTCCGCATCGGGCTTGCGTACGGTTCATCCCCATTTTGCAAGCCGGTCATTCGGCCTATCTCTTCCGGCATACAGGCACCCGCCCGCGCGCCCGGTACAATGAGCAGTTCCGACTCATCGCTGTCTTCTCCAATTCTCCATGTCGCTTTACACCATTACCGGGGCCCAACTGGCGTTCGGTCACGTCGCGTTGCTCGATCACGCGGATTTCTCTCTCGAAGCGGGCGAGCGCGTTGGGCTGATCGGCCGTAACGGCGCGGGCAAGTCGTCGCTGCTGAAAATCGTCGCCGATCTGGCCAAGCCCGACGACGGCCTCGTCACGCGTCAACAGGGCCTGACTTCGGTCTACGTGCCGCAGGAACCGGAGTTCGATACGGACGACACGGTGTTCGAAGCGGTCGCTGCCGGCCTGACCCACGCTCGCGAACTGCTGGATCAATACGACGCGGTCGCCAATCAGCTCGCCGACGAACCGGAGGGCGCAGAGCACGACGCGCTGATGTCGCGCATGAACACGCTGCAATCGGCGCTCGACCATTCGGACGCCTGGAACTGGAGCACGCGCGTAGCCACCACGCTGCAGCAGATCGGTCTGAATGGCGAGGCGCGGGTCGGTTCGCTGTCGGGCGGGATGCAAAAGCGCGTTGCGCTGGCGCGCGCGCTGGTCGTGCAGCCAGACGTGCTGCTGCTCGACGAGCCGACCAACCACCTCGACTTCGACGGTATCCGTTGGCTTGAGGAGTTGCTGGTCTCGTTGCGCGCGGGTCTGCTCTTCATTACCCACGACCGCGCGTTTCTCGACCGTGTCGCCACGCGTATCGTCGAACTGGATCGCGGGCGTCTGCTGTCGTATCCGGGCAATTTCAGCGCCTATCAGACCAGGAAGGCGCAGCAGCTCGAAGTCGAGCAGGTCGAAGCAGCCAAGTTCGACAAGCTGCTGGCGCAGGAAGAAGTGTGGATTCGTAAGGGCGTGGAAGCGCGCCGTACGCGCAGCGTCGGCCGGATCGCGCGGCTCGTGCAGATGCGCAATGAGCGCGCCGAGCGCCGCAACGTGCAAGGCAACGTGAAGCTCGACGTGGGTCAGGGCGAGAAGTCCGGCAAGATCGTCGCCGAACTGACCGACGTCACCAAGCGCTACGGTTCGCGCACGGTGGTGGACAACTTCACGGCCACGGTAATGCGCGGCGACAAGATCGGCTTCGTCGGTCCGAACGGTGCGGGCAAGACCACGCTGCTGAAGATGATCCTCGGCGAATTGCCGCCGGACGAAGGCACGGTGCGCGTCGGCACCAATCTGCAGGTCGCCTACTTCGACCAGATGCGCGCGCAGCTCGATCTGGACAAGAGCTTGGCCGACACGATCAGCCCGGGTAGCGAATGGGTCGAAGTCAACGGCCAGAAGAAGCACGTCATGAGCTATCTCGGCGACTTCCTGTTCGCGCCGGAACGTGCGCGGTCGCCCGTCAAGTCGCTGTCGGGCGGCGAGCGCAATCGCCTGCTGCTGGCGCGTCTGTTCGCGCGGCCGGCCAACGTGCTGGTGCTCGACGAACCGACCAACGACCTCGACATCCCGACGCTCGAACTGCTCGAAGAACTGCTCACCGAATACGACGGCACCGTGCTGCTGGTCAGCCACGATCGGGCGTTTCTGGATAACGTCGCGACTTCGGTGATCGCGTCGGAAGGCGGCGGCAAGTGGCGCGAATACGTCGGCGGCTTTACTGACTGGCAGATTCAGCGCGACCGCTCGCAACAGATGGCGCAGGACGCGCAGAAAGAAGCGGCTAAAGAAGTGGCGTCGAAAGACAGCGGCGCAAGCGGCGCGGGCCGCAATACGCAGCGCGCGGCCAAGCTGTCGTTCAAGGATCAGCGCGAACTCGAGGCGTTGCCGGCGAAAATTGCCGCACTCGAAGCCGAGCAGAAAACCATCGGCGCCCAACTCGAAGATGGTTCGGTGTTCGCGAAAGACGCTCAGGAAGGCACGCGTCTGACCGAGCGCTACGCCGCGATCGACGAGGAACTGCTGATTGCGCTGGAACGCTGGGACGAGCTGGAAAACAAGCGCAAGTAATGTGCGGGGACGGCGTGATCCGAGGTCGCGCCGAATTGATGCAGAGATTCATGCAGAGGACAGGCGCTGCGGCTGCGCAGCGGCGCCGTCGTAGTTTTTTCACGGTCCCGCAGCGGTCTTATCGCGGTCGCATAATTGGCCGAAGCGGTACGCCGCCCCTTATCCAAACGGCCAATCCCGCACCGCGTGAATTGCCGCCTGTATCGAAATCAGTAAAATACCCCGCGAACAGGCTTCCCCGGCGTTCGCACCGGCGGGCCGTTGCGGGCTGTAGAGTCCGCATCGAGCCGCCGTCGAGCACGCCCGTGAGAAGCCAGGCGATAAAACAGAGTGCCCGCACTGCGAGCACTCTACCTAACCCCGTTGTTTCGTTTCGCTTTTTTTGAAAACTCAACGCATTGTCCACGGACTTATGAACAGGACCTGTGGACAACGATGAACCGACGCACCCGAGTTAACCATGTCTACGAAAAAGCCAAACGCCGCGTATAGCGAAGCGTCGATCAAGGTGTTGAAGGGCCTGGAGCCGGTCAAGCAACGGCCCGGGATGTACACCCGCACCGAAAATCCGCTGCACATCATTCAGGAAGTTATCGACAACGCGTCGGACGAGGCCCTTGGCGGCTTCGGCCGGCAAATCACCGTCACGCTGCATGCCGACCATTCGGTCTCGGTCGAAGACGACGGCCGCGGCATTCCGTTCGGCCTGCATCCGGACGAAGGCGTGCCGGTCGTCGAAATCGTTTTCACGCGCCTGCACGCGGGCGGCAAGTTCGATAAAGCCGCCGGCGGCGCCTACACGTTCTCGGGCGGCCTGCACGGCGTCGGCGTGTCGGTCACCAACGCGCTGTCTACCCGCCTCGACGTCACCGTGTGGCGCGACGGCAAAATCGCCGATCTGAGTTTCGCCAACGGCGACGTCGCCAAACAACTCGAAGTCCGTCCCGCGGCCAAAGGCGACAAGAAGTCCGGCACGCGTGTCACCGCGTGGGCCAATCCGAAATACTTCGATTCGCCGAATCTGCCGCTCGGCGAACTGCAGCGTCTGCTGCGCTCGAAAGCGGTGCTGTTGCCGGGCGTCGAAGTTACGCTGGTCAACGAGAAAACCGGCGAAACGCAAACCTGGAAATACGAAGACGGTCTGCGCGGTTATCTGCTCGAAGGCATGAACGGCAGCGATCTGCTGATTCCGCTGTTCGAAGGCGAGCGTTATGTCGAAAACTCGCGCGCCAGCGAAGAGACGTTTGCTGAAGGCGAGGGCGCGTCGTGGGTCGTCGCGTGGAGCGAAGAAGGCACGCTCATGCGCGAGTCGTACGTCAACCTGATTCCGACGCCTGCGGGCGGCACGCACGAGTCCGGTTTGCGTGACGGTCTCTACCAGGCGGTGAAGAGCTTTGTCGAGTTGCACAACCTGCAGCCGAAGGGCGTGAAGCTGCTGGCGGAAGACGTGTTCGCACGCGTGTCGTTCGTGCTGTCGGCGAAGGTGCTCGATCCGCAATTCCAAGGGCAGATCAAGGAGCGCCTGAATAGCCGCGATGCGGTGAAGCTGGTGTCGTCGTTCTCGCGGCCGGCGTTGGAGCTGTGGCTGAACCAGCACGTCGAGCACGGCAAGAAACTCGCCGACCTCGTCATCAAACAGGCCCAGGCGCGCACCCGTGCCGGCCAGAAGGTCGAGAAGCGCAAGAGCTCGGGCGTGGCCGTTCTGCCGGGCAAGCTGACCGATTGCGAATCGACGGAAATCGGCCGCAACGAACTGTTCCTCGTCGAGGGCGATTCGGCGGGCGGCTCGGCGAAAATGGGCCGCGACAAGGAATACCAGGCGATCCTGCCGCTGCGCGGCAAGGTGCTGAACACGTGGGAAACCGAGCGCGACCGGCTGTTTGCCAATAACGAAGTGCACGATATCTCGGTGGCGATCGGCGTCGATCCGCACAACCCGGACGACAAGGTCGATCTGTCGAATCTGCGTTACGGCAAGATCTGCATTCTGTCGGACGCTGACGTCGACGGTTCGCACATTCAGGTTCTCCTGCTCACGCTGTTCTTCAAGCATTTCCCGCAGTTGATCGAGCGCGGGCATGTGTGCGTGGCGCGTCCGCCGCTGTTCCGGGTCGATGCGCCCGCGCGCGGCAAGAAGCCGGCGCAGAAGCTCTATGCACTTGATGAAGGCGAACTCGAAGCGATCCTCGACAAGCTGCGCAAAGACGGCGTACGCGATACGCAATGGTCCATCAGCCGCTTCAAAGGCCTCGGCGAAATGAGCGCGGAGCAGTTGTGGGACACCACGATGAACCCCGACACGCGGCGCCTGACGCCGGTGGCGCTCGGCGAACTCGACTACGACGCCACGGTGGCGCGTATGACGATGCTGATGGGCAAGGGCGAAGCGGCGTCGCGGCGCAACTGGCTGGAAGAAAAGGGCAACGAAGTGGAAGCGGATATCTGAGCGTTTTCTAAAGCGCTCATGGTTTGCACGAAACTTCACGCCAAACACGGATACGGAATCTAGATGGACGACGATAACACTCTCGACCTTTTCACCGAGCCGCCGCCCCCGGAAGGCGACTTCCTGACGCTCGGCAACTATGCGGAACGCCAGTACCTCGACTACGCGGTGAGCGTGGTCAAGGGGCGCGCGCTGCCAGACGTGTGCGATGGCCAGAAGCCGGTACAACGCCGCATCCTGTTCGCCATGAACGACATGGGCCTCGGCGACAACGCCAAGCCCGTCAAGTCGGCGCGCGTGGTCGGCGACGTGCTGGGTAAGTATCACCCGCACGGCGACCAGTCGGCGTACGACGCACTGGTGCGTCTCGCGCAAGACTTTTCGATGCGCTATCCGCTGATCGACGGCCAGGGCAACTTCGGTTCGCGCGACGGCGACGGCGCAGCGGCCATGCGCTACACCGAAGCGCGCCTGACGCCGATCGCGAAGCTGCTGCTCGACGAGATCGACCAGGGCACGGTCGACTTCATGAAGAACTACGACGGCGAGTTCGAGGAGCCGAGGCTGTTGCCCGCGCGCTTGCCGTTCGTGCTGCTGAACGGCGCGTCCGGCATTGCGGTGGGTCTCGCCACGGAAATCCCGTCGCACAATCTGCGCGAAGTCGCAGCGGCTGCGGTGGCGATGATCCGTAATCCGAAGATCGGGCACGCGGAGTTGATGCAGCACGTCATCGGGCCGGACTTCCCGGGCGGCGGCCAGATCATTTCGAGCGACGCCGAGATTTCCGCGGCCTATGAAAGCGGCCGTGGCAGCCTGAAAGTGCGCGCTCGCTGGAAGATCGAAGAGCTCGCGCGCGGTCAGTGGCAGCTCGTGATCACCGAACTGCCGCCGAACACGGCTGCGCAGAAGGTGCTCGAAGAAATCGAAGAGCAGACCAACCCGAAGATCAAGCTCGGCAAGAAGGCGCTCACGCCCGAACAGTTGCAGACCAAGCAGACCATGCTCGCGTTGCTCGACGCGGTGCGCGACGAATCGGGCCGCGACTCGCCGGTGCGTCTCGTGTTCGAGCCGAAGTCGAGCCGCATTGACCAGACTGATTTCGTCAACACGTTGCTCGCGCATACGAGCCTCGAATCGAACGCGTCGCTTAATATGGTGATGGTGGGCGGCGATGGCCGGCCGCGTCAGAAGGGCTTGAGCGAGATCATCCACGAGTGGATCGCGTTCCGCTTCGCGACGGTGACGCGCCGCACGCGTCATCGGTTGAGCAAGGTCGACGACCGGATTCATATTCTTGAAGGCCGGATGATCGTCTTTTTGAATATCGACGAAGTCATCCGCATCATTCGCGAATCGGATGAGCCGAAGGCCGCGCTGATGGCCGCATTCGGCTTGTCGGACCGGCAGACCGAAGACATTCTCGAAATCCGCTTGCGTCAGTTGGCGCGGCTCGAGAAGATCAAGATCGAGAAGGAACTGTCCGAACTGCGCGACGAGAAGGCCAAGCTCGAAGAACTGCTCGGCAGCGAATCGGCGATGAAGCGTCTGCTCATCAAGGAAATCGAAGGCGATGCGAAGCAATACGGCGACGAGCGCCGCACGCTGATCCAGCAGGAAAAGCGCGCTACGTTCGAAGCACGCGTGGTCGACGAGCCGGTGACCGTGGTGGTGTCGCAGAAGGGCTGGGTGCGCGCGCTGAAGGGCCACGGTCTGGATGTGGCCGGCTTCACGTTCAAGGCCGGCGACGGACTCTATGCGGCGTTCCAGTGCCGCACACCGGACACGCTGGTCGCGTGGGGCAGCAATGGCCGCGTTTATTCGGTGGCGGTGGCGATGCTGCCGGGTGGGCGAGGTGACGGTGTGCCGGTTACGTCGTTGATCGAGCTCGAATCGGGCAGCCACTTGATGCATTACTACGCGGCGTCCGCGGATCAGGCCTTGCTGCTTGCGTCGAGCAACGGCTTCGGCTTTGTCGCCAAGGTCGGCGACATGGTGAGCCGCGTGAAGGCCGGCAAGTCGTTCATGACGATCGACGCCGGCACCACGCCGCTCGCACCGATGCCGATGCTGCCGGATGCAACGCATATCGCGTGTCTGTCTTCGGGGGGCCGCCTGCTGGTGTTCGGTCTCGACGAGATGAAGACGCTTTCGGGCGGCGGCCGTGGCGTCACGCTGATGGCGCTCGACGACAACGAAACCCTGGTGCAGGCGCTGTCCATCAACAAGGCGGGCGTGGTGTTGATCGGCACGCGCCGCGGTGGCCGTGTCGACGAAGAGAAGCTGAGCGGGGCTACGCTCACGCCGCACGTCGGCAAGCGGGCGCGCAAGGGGCGTGCGCCTGAGAGCAAGATGAAGCTCGACGGCATGCGTCCGGTGGCGGCTTAAGAGCGCCACAAAGACGCCATAAAAACGCTATTGGAACGCAGCATAACGAAGCAGTCGGAAGTTGTCTGAAGCAGGAAAGCGTAGCAACACGGCGCGCGCGTCATTCGCAGATGAAGCGCGCGCCGTGCATCACAAAAAATTCGGGGTGCAACGCCGTCGCGATATCGGGCGCGCTGCAATAACAACTACAAAGAATGTTAAGACGCCGCCAAGCCATGGAACTGCGCGTATAGTGCGCGGTCGAATGCGCTCAATAGCCGCTGCTAATATCACTCGTAATAAGCGGTGTGGCGTCGTCGGGAGAGGAAAACAACATGAACAAAGCTATCGAACTCGCGCTGTTTCTACATCTGCTTGCGGTCGCTGTGTGGGTAGGTGGGATGATATTCGCGCATTTCTGTCTGCGGCCGGCCATTGCCGACCTTTCGCCGCAACTGCGCTTGCCCTTGTGGGAATCGGTGTTCGGACGTTTCTTCAATTGGGTCGCGGCTGCAGTGCTGGTGATTCTCCTGACCGGCGGTTTCCTGCTGATGCAATTCGGCGGCGGTCACGCCACGTGGCCCCTGCATGCCATGGCCGGCCTCGGCATTGTGATGATGCTGATCTTCGGGCACATTCGTTTCGCGGTGTTCCCGCGCATTCGCCGTGCTGTTCAGGCGCAGAAATGGCCGGACGGCGCGCAGGCAGTCGGCACGATCCGGCGTCTGGTGCTGATCAATATCGTACTTGGCGTGGTGACGGTCGGTGTAGCGGTGCTTTCGCGCGGGTTCTGACACCTGGTTTTACAGCGGGCCGTGAACGGCGGCTCTGAAGCGATGAAGCGCGTTTGAAGGTCCGGCCATCGAGCGCGGGCCACGATACCGCCTACGGCATGGCGCCGTAGGCGAGCCACAGCCCGCACACGATCGCCACCGTTCCGTACACCACATAGACCGGCGTCTTGAGCTTGGCGAAGCACATGCCGGAGAACAGCGCGGTCACCAGGTACACCGGTTTGAACGGCACATGCCCGGCAATGCGCAGTACGGCCACCGCGAGAAACGCCGTGGTGACTGCGCGCAAAATCCGCATGCCATGCTCGAAACGCGGATTGGCCTTCAACTGATGCAGATGCCGCTGCGCCAGCACCACCAGGCAACCCGACGGCACAAAAAGCGCGAGCGTGGCAATCAGCGCGCCGATCCAGCCATCCACCAGATAGCCGAAGAACGGCACCACATTCAACAGGGGGCCGGGCGACAAGGGGGATAGCGAAAACGCCAGGGTGAAGTCGTTATCCGATACACCGATCGCCGGCGTCACGAACAGCGTCTTGAGCACAGGTAACGCCGAGAAGCCACCGCCGAACAAAGTCATGCCCGCGCCGGCCAGTCGCGGCCACAGCAGTGCCAGTTCGTAACGATGCGGCAACGGCAGCGCGAACAACACCAGCAACACGCACAAGCCGCCTAGCAGTTGCCAGTCGCCGCGACCGAGCGACACGACGACGCGCGTATTGCGCACCGGACTGACCAGCCAGCCGGTGCCGAAAGCCGAGCCGAGCATCACGACATAGGCCGCGGGACTGCGTGCATAGAAGAGCGCGATGCAACCCAGCACCGCCGCGATCCATTCGAGCTTGCCGCGTACCAGCGCGCGCGTCTGTTTGTACCAGGTGATTGCGATCAGCGTAGCCAGCACGACGCTAAAGTGATTGAGTAAGGTTTGGGAAGCAGCGGCGCGCACGAGCGGCGTGCGATAGAAAATCGCGAACAGCGTCATCAGCGTGAAAAAGGGCAGCACGCTCGCGATGCCCGCCACCCACGCACCGGCGCGTCCGCGCAGCGCATGCCCGAGTTGCACGGCGACATTGCAGCCCACCGGTCCGGGCACCATCCAGGCAAGCGCGATCAGATCCGAAAATGCGACACGCGAAAGCCGCCCCTCGCGTTCTACGTAGTGGTTTTCAAGTTGCGCCATTAGCGCAAGGCCGCCCCACGATAGCGCCGACAGGCCGAATACGACCCGGAACAGCGTCCATAGCGGTTCTCGTTCGCCTCGTCTGGCGGCATTCTGGCTCGTGATCGTCTGCATGGCGCCGCGGGCCCCGGTACGCCGGCGGCCCGCCCTTTGGGATCATCGTTGTGTGGTGTTTGCGCGGCCGGTAGCCGGCATCGCGTTGTGACGCATTACAGCGTGAATGTAGCTGGTTTTGCTGTGCTGCGGTTGGATAAGCGAGAGGCGCCGCTTATACGCCTCGTGACTGTATGCGGCGCGCCTGGAACGCACAGGCGCGGCACCACCAGAGCGCGTTCAGCTATTGGTGCTGGACACGCTACTGGTGCTATCGGTTTCATGCACGGGGCGGTGACTCTTCATGCCGCATACGCCGAAGCGTTCGAGCAACGCCGGAATCGCGTCGACCGGCACGGGCCGCGAGAACAGGAAACCCTGCGCCTCGATATGACCGAGCGCGGCGAGCCACGCAATCTGCTCTTCGGTCTCCGTACCTTCGACCACGACCGTGAGTCCGAGCGAGCGCGCCAGATTGACAATCGCGGTGACCATCACGCAAACACTGCGGTCGCCGGGAATCGCCTGGACGAACGAACGGTCCACCTTCAGCGTGTCGACCGAGAAGCGGTTCAGATACGAGAGCGACGAATAGCCTGTGCCGAAGTCGTCGAGCGCGATACGCACGCCCAGGCGCTTCAACGCGAAGATCTTCTCCGAGACGAGTTCGGGGTATTCCATCATCGCCGTCTCGGTGATTTCGAGCTCGAGGCGGCGCGCGGAGATACCGCTTTCCTCGATCGCATGCGAGACGGTTTCGTACAGATCGCCGCGCCAGAACTGCACCGCGGAGATGTTTACCGCGAGCGAGAGCGTGTCGTAGCCCTGCTGCTGCCACAACGCCAACTGGCGGCACGCGGTCTCGATCACGAAGTCGCCGATCGGCACGATCAGACCGGTCGATTCGGCAACCGGAATGAATTCGTTCGCTGGAATCAGGCCGTGTTGCGGATGATTCCAGCGAACCAGCGCTTCGAAACCGGTGATGCAGCGGCGCGTCAGGTCGATCTTCGGCTGATAGGCGAGAAACAGCTGGCCTTCGGCAAGTGCGACGCGCAGTTGCTGTTCCCACTTCATCAGATGGTCCGCGCGGTGCGACAACTGCGGCGAATAGAACTGGTAGCAGTTCTTGCCCGCGTCTTTCGCGCTGTACATGGCGAGGTCGGCTTTCTTCAGCAGGTCGATCTCGCTCTCGTTGGCGACCGAGTAGAGCGCAATGCCGATGCTCGCATGCAGCACGAACGAGCTGCCGCGCACTTCGAAAGGCTTGGCGAACGCTTCGGCCGCCGCCTCGGCGAGTGTGACCGCGCGCTTCTCGACGTCGTCGCCCTTGATCACCACGACGAACTCGTCGCCGCCGATGCGGCTCAACGCGCCGCCGTCGCCGACCGCGGTGGCGAGACGCGAAGCCGTCATTTGCAGCACGATGTCGCCGGCGTTGTGGCCGAGCGTGTCGTTGACGGTCTTGAAGTTGTCGAGGTCGATGAAGAGAATCGCGAGTCGCCCGAGATTGGACGGCTGCGCCACGTCGTGCCGCAGTGTTTGCAGCGTCGCATAGCGATTGCGCAGGCCGGTCAGCAGATCGTATTCGACCAGATGTGTCATCTCGCGCTCGCGTCCGAGCAGCTTGCCGATCAATCCGGTGGCCACCGCGAAGAAGCTCAGCATCGCGAGCGAGATGAAGCCCGCCATCAGCAGATAAACGTTGCGCGTGTGGTTGTAGTCGGCGAATTCTTCGGCTTGCGACAGACCCACCAGCACGCCGAGCGGATAACCGTCGATATGCCGGTACGAGACGATGCGCGTGACGTTGTCGATCGAATCGACGTAAGTGCCTGACACATGTTCCGAAGTCGGATACGAGCCGCTCGCCGAGAACGAGCCGTTGGCGCTGTCGGCGCTGCCGGTGCGGCGCGCCAATACCGTGCCGTTGTCCGAGATCACCGCGATCACGCCTTCACGGCCAATGGCCGCGTTGTTGTAGAAGTCGCTGGTGAAATAGCTCGGATCTTCGGAGACCACCACGACGCCCGCGAACGAGCCATCGGGATGATTCAGACGCCGCGTCATCTGCAAGGTCCAGTGGCCGGAGATGCGGCCGAGCACCGGCTTGCTGATATACAACTGGTCGTCGTTTTCGTGTTCGTGGACCTTGAAGTGTTCGCGGTCCGATAGGTCGATGTGCTTGGGATTGAGTTCGGCCGTGTTCGCGATCAGCTTGCCGTGCTCGTCGATCAGCGACACCTGCACCAGCGTATCGCTTTGCACCACACCTTTTTCGACCGTGCTGGCGAGATCGAAACGATTCGGCGTTTTCTCGAATTCGTATTTGACGAAGCGGGTGATCTGGTCGACCTGGTGAATCGCCTTGACCGTATGCTGCTCCAGCGCCGCGGAGAGAATCGCAGCAGAGGCCATCGCCTCGCGATTCGTGGCTTCTTTCTCAACCGACAGACGCGCGAAGATCACGGTCCAAAGCAGGATCAGCACCAGCACGCCGAGCGCCGGAATGGCGAGCAAGGCGCGCCGGCGCGACACGGCAGGATCGCGACGGGGTTTGGCTTCGCGCTGGTCGGAGAAGCGGAACTGGCTCATCGGGCGGCCCGTTCCCTGGTGCCGTCCAGTTGCAACTGCGCGAGCATTGACTGCGCTAATTTCATGGGTGGCTGCATGGTGACCAAGGTGCCGGAACTGCTGCGCAGGGAGAGGGGGCGTGGCGTTGTGCCTGACCATCCGCAGGTCATCGGGTACGTTTCGATATTACTTAATGCCACTGGATTAAGGAAGCGTCCGCGCATCGGGTATACGTGGGCGCGACAGTCCGTCCTGACGGGCTGAATTCGCAGCCGGCGCGGCCAGCCATGGGGCCGCGGCCCGGCAGTCGTATTCGAGTAATTCATCGGGATCCGGAATTCAGGTGTGCCAGGCCTCATTTCATGCATGGCGCATTAATCGTGCAAGCGATGCGGCGTTTTGTGGTTAAGCGAGGCCGGAAGCGGCGAGACACTGGCGGCATTTCGCTGCCGGTCGGCGGTGGCTGGCCGGCAATCGGGAGCCGCGCCGTTCATGGCAGCCGGAACGTGCCGTCGACGATCGTCACCGATGGGCCGCCGATCCACGTCTTGCCGGCCGCGTCGTCGTAGTGCACCGAAACATCGCCGGCACGACCCAGCACAGTGCCTTGGCGGGCGGTGTAATGTGAGCCGGGGCGCAACTGCTGGGTGCTCAGGAGACCTGCGAGCGCGGCGTTCGCGCTGCCCGTTACCGGGTCTTCACCGACGCCGAAGCGGCCGCCCGCCATCAGGCAGCGCACCTCGAAGGTGGCCGGGCCGTCAGCGTCGTGCGGGCCGTAGACCGCCAGACCATGGGTGTCCATTAAATGCACGATGTCGGCGAGCGCAGCGGCATCGGGTTCGAGCGCGAGGCAGTCGCGCGCCGAATTGACGCGGACCACGAGCCATGGCGCACCGTTGTCGACCGCGCAGGGCGTTGCACTGAAATCGATCGCGTCACTGCGCAAAGCTGTAGCCAGCGCGGCGTACCGATCCTGGGAAAGTGCCGTGACGCGCGCGGGCGGCGCGGCGAAAGCCCATCCGCTATGCGCGTTGTGGGTCGATCCGGATTCAGTCAGCGCCTGCAATTCGACGAGACCCACGCCGCATTGTTGCAGAAGCTTACCGGCCTGCTTCGGTTGGTACCCGCTTTCGAGCAATGCATGTGCGGTGCCGAGTGTCGGATGACCGGCGAACGGCAATTCGCCATGCGTCGTGAAGATACGTACGCGATAGTCGGCGGCCGGGTCGGTCGGCTTCAGCAGAAAGGTTGTTTCGGACAGATTGGTCCAGTGTGCGATGGCCTGCATCTGATCCGCATCGAGTGCGTCGGCATCGAACACGACAGCAAGCGGATTGCCTTTGAACGGCACGGACGTGAACACGTCGACTTGTTTAAAACGAACAGTGTTGGCAGGCATCGGGCGAGGTCCGGCGAATCAGGCAGATGGGAGGGCTTCGCGGATTCTATCTGGTGGCAAAGGAACGTTCCACCTCGCCACAAATGCAAAACGCGCCGCGGGTGACCGACACCTCGCGACGCGTTCAGTACGCCTGGGACGACAGCTTCGGCGAACTGCCCGCCGAAGCTGTCGGCGTGCGTTATTCGACTTCGGCGATCATCTCGATTTCGACGCATGCGCCGAGCGGAATCTGCGCCACGCCGAACGCCGAGCGCGCATGCTTGCCGCGCTCGCCGAACACGTCGGCGATCAGTTCGGACGCGCCGTTGGTTACCAGATGTTGCTCGGTGAACTCGAGCGTCGAGTTGACGAGGCTCATCAGCTTGACGATACGCGTAACGCGGTTCAGGTCGCCCACATGCGCGTGCAGCGTGGCGAGCAGGTCGATCGCGATGGCGCGCGCGGCGACCTTGCCTTCTTCCGTGGTGAGCGTGGCGCCGAGCTTGCCGGCCCATACCTTACCGTCCTTCTTCGCGATGTGACCGGACAGGTACACCGTGTTGCCGCTTTGCGCGCTCATCACATAGGCGGCTGCGGGCGCGCCTGCGACCGGCAGTTCGATGCCCAGTTCCTTAAGCTTGTCATACACATTCGTTTGAGCCATGGTGTGTCCTTGGTCAGTAGTGGAATTCGGTGGCGCGGGCTGGGCCGGGATAGCTTAAACCTTCGCGCGGATCAGCGCCGCGAGACGCGACACGCCTTCGTCGATCCTGGCCGGCGGCACCGTGACGAACGACAGGCGCAGCGTGTTGTGCTGCGCTTCGTTCGCGAAGAACGGACCGCCCGGCACGAACGCGACATTCTGCGCGACGGCTTCCTCGAGCAGCTTCATGCTGTCGATCTGCGCGGGCAGATTCACCCACACGAACATGCCGCCTTCCGGACGATTCCAGCTGACGCCTTCCGGCATGTAGCGTTCGAGCGAGACCAGCATCGCCGCGCATTGATCGCGATACAGCTCGCGGATGGTCGGCACGTGCGTGTCGAGGAAACCGTCCTTGATCACTTCGTACACGATGCGTTGCGTGAAGCTCGGCGTGTGCAGATCGGTGGCCTGCTTGGCCTGCACGAGCTTGAAGATCAACTCTTCCGGCGCAATGATGTAGCCGACCCGCAGGCCCGGCGCCAGCACCTTCGAGAACGAGCCGAGATGGACGATGTGATCCGGCGCCATCGACAGCATGGTGGGTAGCGGTTCGCCCGCGTAGTCGAGCGCGCCGTAGGGATCGTCTTCGATCACCGGGAACGGCGCGGTCTTCGCAAACGCGGCCAGTGCGCGGCGGCGTTCGACCGGCAGGCGGCGGCCCGTCGGATTCTGGAAATTCGGTTGCGCATACAGGAGGCGTGCGCCGGCCGTCAGTTCAGGTGTAAGCGCTTCGGGAATCAGGCCGTGCTCGTCGGTCGGCACCTGCACGTAGCTCGGTTCGTACATCGAGAACGATTGCAGCGCGCCGAGGTAAGTCGGCGTTTCGACCAGCACGGGGCTGTCCGGGCACACCAGTACTTTGCCGAGCAGGTCGAGCGCTTGCTGCGAGCCGGTGGTGATCAATACCTGCGAAGGGCGAATTTGCGCGCCGTTCACCGAATAGCGTTGCGCGATCCATTCGCGCAGCGGCAGATAGCCTTCAGTTGCGCTGTATTGCAACGCCGCGGCGGGCGCGTCGCGCAGAATGCGGTCGGATGCTTCGCGCATGCGTTCGGCCGGGAAAGTGGCCGGCGAGGGCAGGCCGCCCGCGAACGAAATGACTTCGGGCCGTTCCGTGACCTTCAGGATCTCGCGAATCGCCGAGCTCGTGAGCTTGCGTGCGCGTTCGGACAGTTGCCACGTGGGGGCTTTCAAGTCGCTTTGGTCCATGGTCTCCTCTGCTGGTGTGTCTGGAACCGGTCAAAACTTCAATTATCGCGCGAGTTGACGACCCGCGCGCGCTGCTTATTTAAGGGTCCGTAGACCCTCGGGTGTTTCAAATTCGGCGACGAGCGCGGCTGCTCCTTCCGTGGGCTCGAGTGCGATCAGGTGTGCCGCGCCCAGCCAGTGCAATTGCGCCGCGATTGCATCGGCTTGCGGGTGTGCGGCTTTCAAAGCTTTCAGTGCAATACCCGTTTCCGGCAGGACCGCCGACGGATGCCGCGGTGTGTCCCACTGGATCAGCGAGGGCAGCGCGCCGTCGCCAGCGCCTTGCCACGTGGGGAAGGCGCCGTCGTCCGGTACCGACAGGCCCCATGTGAAATCGCCGCGCGTCATCGGCACGATTGGCGGGATGCGCTGCGGATACTGCGTTTGCCACGCCGCGAGCCGCTTTGGCCGGTCGACCCGGGCAACCCAATGCGACAGGAACGGGCCTTTTTCGAGCCGCGCGTGTGTTGCCGGGTCGTCGAGGGCGAACAGGCGGGCTCGAGGCGTGACGCCCTCCGCGGGTTCCGCGGCCTGCGGGTCGATCGCGATCACCTCCAGATACACGCCGCCCCACAGGTTCAGCAGGCGATTGTGCGTGCGCATCAGCGGATGCGCGCCGCCGCCCGCCGGCGCAACGCCGAGCGTGTCGGCGACGTACTGCGTGCCCTCGTCGAGGGTACGGGCGGAAATCACGAGGTGATCGAGATGGAGCAAATGGGCGGTCATGGCGAATCGGGAAAACGGTTTCTGCGGTAAGCCGGAATGCGCGCCGGATGCGGCAGCGGCGTTGCCGGGGTCGTAAGCATAACCGTTTGCCGGGTCGGCGGGCCAGGCGGATGGCGTTCGGGCGGGTTTTGCCCAAGGTCGCTCGCGCGCCGTGCATGGTGCTTGAGCCGCTTCGTCATCCGTTGCTTGTCTTAAAAGTAGCCTTAAATGTAACGGCGGCGACCGGCACAGTAACGGTACAATCGATTCGATACCGTTCGGTACAGTTGGAGCCCGCTATGTCCGTCCCGCTTGCCCAGATTCCCACCCCGCACGATACGGCGTCGCTGACGCTGGTTGAGCAGCTCGTCCAGTGGGCGTGCCGCCGCATCGAGGAGCGCGTGTTCCGCCCCGGCATGCGGATGCCGTCGATCCGCAAGCTCGCGCTCGACAAAGGCGTGTCGCGTTTCACCGTGGTCGAGGCGTACGAGCGGCTGGTGGCGCAGGGTTATCTGGAATCGCGGCGCGGCTCCGGTTTCTATGTGCGCGAGCGATTGGCCGTTGCGCCGACGGCCGAGATCCGCACGATCGCCGCAGCGGCGCCCGCGCCCGCCACAATCGACGTCGTCTGGCTGCTGCGCAATATGCTGCATACGGGCGCGCGCCCTGAGCGCAGCCCGGGTCTCGGCTACCTGCCGGGGCGCTGGCTGGACGGCGATCTGATTACCAACGCGCTGCGCACGCTGGGCCGGCAAAGCGGTGCGCAGATGCTCGGCATCGGCACGCCGCAGGGTTTTTTGCCGCTGCGCCAGCAGTTGCAGACGCGGCTCGAGGAACTGGAAATCGGCGCCTCGCCGGATCAGATCGTGATGGTTTCCGGCATTACCCAGGCGATCGACCTGATCTCGCGGATTTACGTGAAACCGGGCGATGCGGTGATCGTCGGCGATCCGGCGTGGTTTCAGATGTTTGGGCGCTTCGCGTCGCAGGGCGCGCGGCTGGTCGGCATGCCGTATACGCCGGATGGGCCGGACCTCGATGCGCTCGAATCGCTCGTGGAGACCTGGCGGCCGAAAATGCTGGTGATCAATTCGGTGCTGCAGAATCCCACCGGCACCTCGCTCACGGCCGCGCAGGCGTTCCGAATTCTGCGTCTCGCCGAGGCTTACGATTTCATCCTCGTCGAAGACGATATTTACGGCGATCTGTGCCCGCCGGGCCATCCCGGCACGCGTCTCGCGAGCCTCGACCAGTTGAAGCGCGTGATCTACCTGAGCAGTTTTTCGAAGACGCTCGCGCCGAATCTGCGCGTGGGTTTTATCGCCTGCGCGCCGGAGGTGGCCCGGGCGGTCAGCGATCAGAAAATGCTGGTCGGCATGACAAGCCCCGAACTGAACGAGCGCGTGCTCTACAAGATTCTCACCGAGGGCCATTACCGCCGGCACGTCGAGCGGGTGCGCGCGCGGCTCGACGGCGTGCGCGAAAAGTCCGTGCGAATGCTCGAGAAGACCGGTATGAAGCTGTTCCTGACGCCGTCGGCGGGGATGTTCCTGTGGGCCGATACCGGCGTCGACGCGAGCGCGCTCGCGGCCGCCGGTCACGAAGAAGGTTTTCTGCTGACGCCCGGGAGCCTGTTTTCCCCGCTACAGTCGCCGACCACGTGGATGCGCTTCAATATCGCCAACTGCGGCGATCCTGAACTGTCGACGTTCCTGTGCCGCTATCTGGATAGCGTCGCGAGGCGCGCCTCTTGAAACCGCGCCGGGCTGCCCCAATTTAGCGGCGATACGGCAATCCGGCATCGCGGTGGCCGGCATTCCGGTGGCCGGCATTCCGGTGGCCGGCATCCCGGCGGCCGGTGGCCGGCGTCCCAGCGGCAAGGCCCGGGCGGCCCGGGCTGCCCCAGCGACCCAAGCGGCTCGCGGCCGTGCGCCACGCCTGACTAGAACCCCATTCGTAACAGAGAGGAAGTCCGACCATGGCACAAGAAACCATGAGCTTTCAGGCAGAAGTTAAACAACTTCTGCACCTGATGATCCATTCGCTGTACAGCAACAAGGAAATCTTTCTGCGCGAGCTGATTTCGAACGCGTCCGACGCGGCCGACAAGCTGCGCTTCGAAGCGATCGAAAACAGCGCGCTGTACGAAAACGATCCGAATCTGCGGATTCGCGTGTCGTACGACAAGGCCGCGCGCACCATCACGCTCGACGACAACGGTATCGGCATGAGCCGTGACGAAGCGATCGCCAACCTCGGCACGATCGCGCGCTCGGGCACCAAGGAATTCTTCGGCAAGCTCTCCGGCGACCAGCAGAAAGATGCGGCGCTGATCGGCCAGTTCGGCGTGGGCTTTTACTCGGGCTTCATCGTCGCGGACAAGATCACGGTCGAAACGCGCCGCGCCGGTTTGCCGGCCTCGGAAGGCGTGCGCTGGGAAAGCGCGGGCGAGGGCGATTTCGCGGTGGAGCAGATCGAACGCGCCGCGCGCGGCACGACCATCACGCTGCATCTGCGTGCCGATGAAGACGAGCTGCTGTCGTCGCATCGTCTGAAGTCGATCATCCAGAAGTACTCGGATCACGTCGCGCTGCCGATCCTGATGGCGAAGGAAGAGTGGGATGCTGAAAAGAGCGAGATGGTCACGAAGGACGAGGACGAGACCGTCAACCAGGCGAGTGCGCTGTGGACCCGTTCGAAGAACGACATCACCGAAGAACAGTACAAGCAGTTCTACCAGCATCTCTCGCACGATCATCAGGATCCGCTGACGTGGACGCATAACCGCGTGGAAGGCCGCAGCGAATACACGCAACTGCTGTACGTGCCGACGCATGCGCCGTTCGACCTGTTCAATCGCGATCATCGCGCCGGTCTGAAGCTGTACGTGAAGCGCGTGTTCATCATGGACGACGCCGAGCAATTGCTGCCGGGCTATCTGCGTTTCGTGAAGGGCGTGGTCGATTCGGCCGATCTGCCGTTGAACGTGTCGCGCGAAATCCTCCAGGAAAGCCGCGACGTGAAGGCGATCCGCGAAGGTGTGACCAAGCGTTCGTTGTCGATGCTCGAAGAACTGGCGAATTCGGAAAACGACGCCGATAAGGAAAAGTACGCCGGTTTCTGGAAGGAATTCGGCCAGGTGCTGAAGGAAGGCATCGGCGAAGATTTCGCCAATCGCGAGCGTATCGCGAAGCTGGTGCGTTTCGCGTCGACGCATACGGAATCGTCGGAGCAGACCGTGTCGCTGGCCGATTACGTCGCGCGGATGAAGCCCGAGCAAACCAAGATCTACTACGTGACCGCCGACACCTGGCAGGCCGCGACCCACAGCCCGCATCTCGAAGTGTTCCGCAAGAAGGGCGTGGAAGTGCTGCTGCTGACCGATCGGGTCGATGAATGGATGCTGTCGTTCCTGAACGAATTCGACGGCAAGCCGCTGCAAAGCGTCGCGCGCGGCGATCTCGATCTGGGCGCGTTGAACGACGAAGAAAAGCAGGCGCAGGAAAAGGTCGGCGAGGAATTCAAGCCGCTCGTCGACAAGATGAAAGAAGCGCTGAAGGACAAGGCCAAGGACGTGCGCCTGACGTTCCGCCTGACCGATTCGCCGTCCTGCCTCGTGGCGGACGACGGCGAAATGAGCGGCTACCTGCAACGTATGCTGAAGGCCGCCGGGCAGGACGCGCCGTCGTTCCACCCGATTCTCGAAGTGAATCCGGAGCATGCGCTGGTGAAGGGCTTGCATGCGGACAGCGCGAATTTCGACGACTGGTGCCATCTGTTGTTCGATCAGGCGCTGCTCGCAGAAGGTGGCGCGCTGGAGGATCCGGCTAGTTTCGTGAAGCGCACCAACGCGTTGTTGCTGGCGCGCGCAGGTTGAGTTTCAGGCCTTGAATTGAGCTTGGATCGGCGTCGCTCTGACGCTTGTGATTGAAAAATGCGCTGCTTCGGCAGCGCATTTTTTTTGCCCAGCGCCTTATCGTCCGGCTCTCCGGTGAAGATTTTTCGCCGGGACCCGGATGGGCCGTGGAAAGGTTTTAGTGAGCGGACGCCTGCCCGTGCAAATGGCGCACTTGCGAAAGCACCGAGCCCGCCAGTTCCTTTGCTTCGATACAGGAATGATGGTCGGCCAGTACTTTCGCCGCGAGGCTGCCGATCGTCGTGCTGGTTTGTTTGGACGTGTGATGCTGCGCGAGCGCAGAACCGGCCAGTTCCTTTTCCTGATGCAAGGCGCCAGGACGCCGCAAGACGACTGCAGCCAGATGGGCGATGCGATCAGACGTTTCTTTCGAGTTCGTAGTATTCAACCGTTACTCCTATTCGCTTGTTGTCGATCCGGATGACCTGGCGTGTCGTCAGATATCGGCCGGAAATTAATTATGGTTAACTAATCAAATGGGTTCAAGAAAACTAAATTGAGATTGATTTATGGGATATAAAAACGTGTATTTGTCTTATGCTGCGCGATCGAAATTCGGATGAGTAAAGGATTATTGGCAATCCTTAAGCCCTTTATGCACCGAGTCTGATTTCTGCGATTACGCGTTCCTGCATACGACAACCTCTCTGTATTCCTATGTCCGATTCCACTGTGGTGAAACCTGCCGATCCCGTGTGTCTGCTGTGGTCGATTTTGCGCGAGCAAGGCTTCGACGCAGCCGAACGGCGAGCCCTCGAATTCATTGCAGAGGGCGTCACGCCGCAATTGCACGCGGACCTGTGCGCGAGTGCGGGGCGTTTCGAAGCGGCGTATCACAGTGCATCGCAAGCGCAAGTGTCGGAGAACGGCGAACGTCATGCCCGCGTGGCACTTTTCGCCGACGCGCTCGGCCGTGCTGAGTCCGCGCAGCGCAACAGCGAACTGGCTGTAATCGCGCAGGCGCCGGCTGCGACAGTCGAATGGATCGTCTGGTTGATCGACCGCTGCGGCGCCCATTCGGCGGCGGTGCACATGTTGCGGGCTTATGAGCGGCACGCGCCGCACGACGCGCTCGCGCCGTGGTGGCTGGCGCTTTCGCTAGCAGCGTTGCCGGATGCGGACGCGCGATCCGAGCGCCGCGCGGCATTGTTGCGGGCCTATGCACTCGATCCGGCGATTCATCCCGCGCTGCCATTGCAACTCGCGCTAGCGTTCCGGGAGATACGCGATTGGTCCACGGTCGAACGCGTTTGTCGCGAGATGCTCGCGCGCAACCCGGCTGATGCCGAAATGGCCTGGCAACTGAGCCACGCGCAATGGCAGTGCAACGACGCCGCCGCGGCGGAGGCCACCATGCGCGCTGTCGATGCCGCCATGCCCGGCGATGCAGCGGTGCTGGCCGCGATTGGCATGTATCTCGCCGAGCAGGCGCGCTTTGACGACAGCGAAGCGGCGCTGCATGCAGCGCTCGTCATCGATCCTTCCACGGTACAGGCGGCCGTCGATCTGGCCGACCTCGAATTGCGGCGCGGTGCATGGTCGACCGCATGGCCGCGTTTCGAGGCGCGGCTCACACGTGGCGACCGTGAACCGAATAACGTTGTGACCGTCATGGCGAAACTGGGACCGCGCTGGCGGGGTGAACCGCTTGCCGGCAAGACGCTGGTCGTGCACAGCGAACAGGGCAACGGCGATGACATCCATATGGTTCGATTCGTCCCGGCGCTGGCGGCGCGCGTGCGCGATGAAGGCGGCCGGTTGGTGCTGGCCGTGCGTCGTCCGTTGCTGGGTTTGTTGAGGCGGTTTTATACCGATTGCGTGGCGATCGAAGACGGCATCGGCTGCAAGGCGGACTTCGTTTTGCCGATGATGACCATGCCGCACAAGCTGGGACTATTGCCCGATCAGGTGAGCGGCGCGCCGTATCTGCACGCGGATGCAGACAGCGTGGCGGTATGGCGCGAGCGGGTGAGCGCCTGTGCGGAGAACGCAGCGCTGCATATCGGGCTCGTGTGGTCCGGCAGCCCGACTCATCGGCGCGACGCGAAGCGGTCGATTCCACTTGCGGCGTTGGCTCCGGTGCTGTCGCTACCCGGGGTTGTATTTCATCCGCTGACGCCGGGCCGTAGCGCCGACGTGACGGTTTTGACGGCACACGGCTATCGCGTTCACGATCTGACCGGGCATTACGAGTCAGGATTCGACGACGTTGCCGCGCATCTCACTGCGCTCGATGCGCTGCTGACCATCGACAGCGCGCCATTGCATTTAGCCGGCGCCTTGGGACGTCCGGTGCTGGCAATGCTGGATCATGTGTCGCACTGGTCCTGGGGCAATGAGGAGGCGCAGCCCTGGTATGACTCCCTTGAGTTGTTCAGACAGCCGGCCCCGGGCGAGTGGGCGCCGGTGATTGAGCGCGTGGTGGAACGCCTGAACGCGATGACACTTTCTCGCGAGTAGATCTAGTGGAAAAAAACGTCCTTTCGAACGTCAGTAGTTCCGACACGACGGAGTTATTCGCCGCCATGTTGCAAGCTGAATCGGGCGCGCGGGACGCGCCCCCGAATTCTCGTCTACTCGTCTACGAATGATCTGCACTCGCCAACGCCTACTTCCGTCCCATCAACGTATCCATCGTTTCCCCACGCACGACGATCTCGGTGCGGCGATTCAGCGTGCGCCCTTCGGGCGTGTCGTTGCTCGCCACCGGATTGTTGTACGCGTAGCCCTTCGTGCGGATCCGGTTCAACGCTACGCCACGCGCCACCAGCGCGTAGCCCACTGCCGTGGCGCGCGCTTCCGAAAGCTGCTGGTTATAGTCGAGCGTGCCGACGTTGTCCGTGTATCCCTCGACCAACACCGGCTTCCCGCTGCGATTGAGCAGAACGGCGGAACGGTTGATCACCGCGACCGCGTCGCCGCGCACTTCGGATTTGCCGAATTCGAACAACGCGGATTCGGGCAGTTTGACGGACACACCGTTGGCGACCGGCGTCACCTCGATGCCGACCGCTTTGTTTAGCGATGTTTCCGTATCGCGGTTCAGCGGGGCTGTGCAACCAGCCATCAGCAGGACAGACATCGTGCAAGCAGTTGCGCCCAGGAACGTTTTCATGTCTCTCTTTCTCCTTCAATATCCGATCACATGGCACGCCCTTCAACCGCGGGCGGACCGCCGACTTCGTTAAGCACGAAGGTTGTATCGCGCGTCACAGGCCGGGGAAAATCGGATATATCTGAATTCGGTCATGTGATTCAGGTAGTCCAGCATCCGGGTAGTTGCCAACTGAATTTCCTGACGGAAGGGCGTGGGCGTGGCTGGTAGTCGTCTGGCAAACGCCTCACGGCGCCGCCGTTATAATCCGACACCATGCCTATCCGTTTCGATGCCGCCGACGCCCACTGGCGTGTCGCGCCCCTGCCTTGCTTTAGCGCCGCCCAGAAAGACTGGTTGACCCGCGGCGGATCGCTGACCGCGCATCTGCGTACGCTCGGCGTTGTCGCGGTGCGCGTGACGCGCGAAGCCGTCGCGCTGCCGTGGGCTGACGAGCATGCCGCGCTTGATCTCGTGCCGCGCGCGCCTGTGTGGGTTCGGGAGGTGGTGTTATCGGTGGACGGCGTGCCGTTTGTCGCGGCGCACAGCATTGCGCCGCTGGCCGCAAGCGTCGGCGTATGGCAGGCTACGCGCCGGTTGCGCACGCGGCCGCTGGCCGAGTTGTTGTACAGCGATAGCAGCGTCGCGCGTTCTTCGCTGGTGAGTCGCAGACTGACGGCGCGTCATTCGTTGTACCGGCTGGCTGTGCGTGAAATCGGCGGCATGCCGCCGCATGCGCTGGTCGCACGCCGTTCGGTGTTCGAGCGACATGGTGAGCCGTTGATGGTCACCGAATGCATGTTGCCCGCACTGTGGGCGCATCTGGCGTCTTCGGCGCTTTCGCCGTCTGCACACCCGGCGTCCGCGCACGCGCCGCAGCGCACGCATATACGGGAGCATGGCCGGCCGCTCGAACATACGGCGTCGCGCGCCCATGGCGTGCCGCGCGCGGAGCAGGAACACCTTTCCGAACGCGAGCGGGACACGCGAGAATCCGGCCACGCGCCGGCATCGGACAACAAGGTGAAGCGCTGATGCTGCGCGGCTTTCCTCCCGTCGTCGCGACGGATACGCATACGCTGATTCTCGGCAGCTTTCCCGGCGAAGCCTCGCTCGCGGCGACCCAGTATTACGCGCATCCGCGTAATCAGTTCTGGCGTTTGCTGGGGGCGGTGCTCGGTGAGGCGGGGTTGCACGAGCTTACCTATGACGCCCGGCTCGAACGCGTGGTGAAGCACGGTATCGGCATCTGGGACGTGCTCGCCGCATGCCATCGCGAAGGCAGTCTCGATTCGGCGATCCGCAATGCGAAGCCGAACGATTTCGATGCGCTGCGCGAGCATGCGCCGCAACTGAAGAAGGTGTGCTTCAACGGGAAGACGGCGGGGCGGTTTGCGGAGGTAATCGGGTCGGCGGGCTATGAAACGCTCGTGCTGCCTTCGTCCAGCCCGGCAAACGCGATGCTGTCGTTCGAGCAGAAACTCGCTGTCTGGCGGCAGATTCTCGATTGATGTCCCACGCTTTTTTTGCCGGAAATGTGATGGGCACACCAGATGGAATATCGCTTTGCAGTAGGATGGAGTCAAAACAAAATCAAGGGGAAGCACGCGCGTTTGGGTCTCACATCTATCGCATATAACCAGACGTTAGCGTTCGGCTATTGATAGTTTGGTTGTAGGAGAGCCACCATGACCGACCATACGAATGCGGACCTCGTCGCACGAGCCGTCGAGTTGTTGAATGGCCAGCCGTATTTCAACGTCGCAACCGAGAGCGATGGGCAACCGTGGAATACCCCGGTTTGGGCCGCGAGGAGTAGAGACCTGAGCCTCTACTGGTCATCATGGGTCAAGGCGGTCCACTCGCAGAATATTGAGAAGAATCCACGAGTCTTCCTCACTCTCTTTGACTCAACACGCAAACGCGGGACTAACAACCTGCGCTGCCTTTATCTTCAATGCACTGCTGCCGCTGTCGTCGACCGAGGCGAAGCGCAGGAAGTCGCAGCGCTCCTCTATCCGGGAGACGTCGTAGAGCTGGCCGACTTTCTTGAAAGTGGCCAAAAGCGCTTCTATAGGGCCATTCCAAAGCAAGTGTGGCTCAACTGCCTGTCTGAACGTGAGCTCACGCCCTCGACTGTCAAAATGCGCGTCGAGGTTCCGTTGGAACTGCTGAAAGCTGCGATCTGATTAGTCGCTCAAGCGGACCGCTGGGGCGGTCCATCCAGGCGCTGATATTTCGCCTCGCTGCGTGTCCCGGCGCCGAAGCTTGCTAAAGTCTGCTTCAACGTCAAGACGGCGGGCCGCTTCGCGCCGGTGATCGGCAAGGCCGGTTAAGCTACCGCCGTATTACGCCACCCTCGTATTGCCTTCGTCGAGTCCGGCGAATGCTATGCTCTCGTTCGACCAAAAATTGCGTCTCTGGCGCGACATCCTTACATGACGAAATTGATCAAGCGCGCCTCGGCTGAAGCACGTGCGTTCCGCAACAAAGACGCTGACGCGGGCGACAGCACGCTGCACAAACAGAAAGCATTGCGCAACAAAAAGCGCGCGCTGCACGACGACCTGCACGACGCGCCGCAAATCGAAGCGCCGCGCAAGCCGCGTTTCGCACCGGTCACGTTCTCGGAAGAGGGCGGTGTGCGCTTCCTGCACTTCGGCACGGAATGGGTGCAAGGCGCGATGCGTCTGCGCAAGCCGGATCACATCGAACTCGAGTACGCGCAGCAGATGATGGCCTGGCTGCTGTTCATCGAAACACCGAAGCGTATTGTTCAGCTCGGGCTCGGGGCCGCGGCACTGACCAAGTTTGCATACCGTTTCCTGACGCGCGCCAAAGTCGAGGCGGTCGAGCTGAACCCGGCAGTCGTGGTGGCCGCCCGCACGATGTTCGACCTGCCGCACGACGACGCCCGTCTGACCGTGCACGAAATGGACGCATGGGACTTCGTCAACGACCGCGCCAACCATGGCACGATCGGCGCGTTGCAGATCGACGTCTACGACGCCACCGCGCGTGGTCCGGTGCTCGACAGCGTCGGCTTCTATCGTGCGGTGCGCGCGTGTCTGACCGACGCCGGCGTGGTGACGGTGAACCTGTTCGGCGATCATCCGAGCTTCGTGCGCAACATGAAGCGTCTCAACGAAGCGTTCGACGGCCGCGTGGTCGCGCTGCCGGAAGTGCATGACGGCAACCGCATCGCGATCGCCTTCTCGGGGCCGGCGCTCGACGTGCCGTTCACGACGCTGCAAGCGCGCGCGAAGCTGATCGAAGCGGAACTCGGCTTGCCGGCGCGCAAGTGGATCAAGGGGCTGCAGGAATCGACCGGGCAGAACGGCAGTTCTTTCTCGGTCTGACGAGTGACGCGGTCGGGCCGGGCAAGCCGGCTCGACCGCGGCAAGACCGAAAGCTGAAAGAACCACAGCCGTTGCGTCCACGCGACGGTCCGCCAAGTCACCACCCAGCGCGCATCGTACGGCCATCCGCTTTCCGCTCACGATCCCACGCACGAGATCCCACGCACGAGATCCCACGCACGAGCCCGGCATAGGCTACCCAGATTCCGGCCCGCTGTCGCCGCGAACCGCCCCGCCGTGCGTTGAAACAGTGTCCCGCTCGCGTCAAAACCCCGTCCTGCCAGCCTCACAACCGCCGTCCCGCCTCGGGTCCTCCCTGCTTGACCGCACGTTCGCGGCTCCTATACTCTTTCGAAGCTTTCGGGGCGCCCGTGGGCATCCGCGGGGCGACCCCTCGTGGGGCGGCCAACCGCGGGGCGGCCATCCGCCGGGATCCACCACCCGTCCACACACGGGCCAACATTTCAATAATAGGGAAGAGGAGACGTCATGGCTCACGACGCCGACGCGAACAAGGCCAGCAAGCACTGGCTCTGGTTGCTGCTGTTGCCCTGGATCGCGATGATCTGGGTGCCGTCATATAACAAGGTCGAACCTCAGTTGTTCGATTTCCCGTTCTTCTACTGGTATCAGCTCCTCTGGGTGCTGATCAGCGCGATCATCACGGCGCTCGTGTACTTCAAGACCAAGACCCGCTCGACGGGCAGCTCGCAGGGGGGCGCACAATAATGAACGCCACCGCAACTTTCGTCTTCGTCCTGTTTTTCATCGGCGTCACCATTCTCGGCTTTGTCGCGGCCCACTGGCGCAAGGGCGATCTGGCGCATCTGGAAGAGTGGGGCCTCGGCGGCCGGCGCTTCGGCACCATCGTCACATGGTTCCTGCTGGGCGGCGATCTGTACACCGCCTACACCTTCATCGCCGTGCCGGCGCTGGTGTTCGGTGCGGGCGCAACCGGTTTCTTCGCGCTGCCGTACACGATCCTGATCTATCCGTTCGCGTTCGTCGTGTTCCCGAAACTGTGGAGCATCGCCAAACGCCAGGGCTATGTGACATCGGCCGACTTCGTCTCCGCTCGCTATGGCAGCCGCATGCTGGCGCTGGCGATCGCCGTGACCGGCATTGTCGCGACGATGCCGTACATCGCGCTGCAACTGGTCGGGATCGAAGTGGTGATCGGCGCCCTGGGTTTCGACACCAAGGGCTTCGTCGGCGATCTGCCGCTGATCATCGCGTTCGCGATCCTAGCGGCTTATACGTACACGTCGGGCCTGCGCGCGCCGGCCATGATCGCGGTCGTCAAGGACGTGTTGATCTACATCGTGATCTTTGCCGCGATCATCATGATTCCGCCGCAACTGGGCGGTTTCGGCCATATCTTCAGCGTGGTGCCGCCTGCCAAGCTGCTGCTGAAGGCGCCGGACGTGTCGAGCCTGAACGGCTACAGCGCGTACGCGACGCTTGCGGTCGGCTCGGCGCTCGCGCTGTTCCTGTACCCGCACTCGATCACCGCGGTGCTGTCGTCGAAGTCGGGTAACACGATCCGCCGCAACATGGCGATGCTGCCGGCCTACTCGCTGGTGCTCGGCCTGCTCGCGCTGCTGGGCTTCATGGCGCTGGCGTCGGGCGTGAAGGACATGCCGGAATTCGCGCCGTACTTCAAGGCGTTCGGCCCGAACTTCGCGGTGCCGGCGCTGTTCCTGCACTTCTTCCCGTCGTGGTTCGTCGGCGTGGCTTTCGCGGCGATCGGTATCGGCGCGCTGGTGCCGGCGGCGATCATGTCGATCGCGGCAGCGAACCTGTACACGCGCAACATCCACAAGGAGTTCGTGAACCGGAACATGTCGCATGAGCAGGAGACCAACGTCGCGAAGCTGGTGTCGCTGATCGTCAAGGTCGGCGCGGTCGCGTTCATTCTCGGTCTGCCGCTTACATACGCGATCCAGCTTCAACTGCTGGGCGGCATCTGGATCATCCAGACGCTGCCGGCCATCGTGCTGGGGCTGTACACGCGTGTGCTCGACTATCGTGGCCTGCTGATCGGCTGGGCGGTCGGCATCGCAACCGGCACGTGGATGGCGATTTCGCTGAAGCTGGCGGGCTCGATCTTCACGATTCACCTGTTCGGCATGGCGATTCCGGGCTATGCGGCGGTGTGGTCGCTGATCGTCAACCTGGTGGTGTCGGTGGTGGTGAGCCTGCTGGTTCGGATGTTCGGCATGCAGCGCGCCGAGGACCGCACCCGTCCGGAAGACTATCTGGACGCCGTCGAAGGCTAAGCCGGCCGTTCCATCTCACCTGAAAAAGCAACGCCCGCGGACAAAAGTTTGCGGGCGTTTGTCTTTCCGGGGCACTCCAGGGCACGATAGCGGAACCGTCCTTCACAGCGTCCGTCGCGCGAGCCATGGCTTCTGCTGATTCCCCCCGTGTCGTTGTCCGCCGCTCGGCCATTAGCCGCATGGTGCGAACGATCACGTCGCCGTACTACCGCTATCGCCACGCGAAGGTGCTGCACAGCTTGCGCGTCGGCGTCGCGATGCTGGTGTCGATTCTTGCGACCACCGGGATCAACATTCCGCACGGCATCTGGTCGTCGGTGACCCTGCTGGTGGTGATCGGCGGTTTGCAGCATCACGGCAACATCCGTAAGAAGGCCGCCGACCGGGCGGCGGGAACGCTGCTCGGCGCGGTGATCGGGCTTCTGCTCATCCTGACGCAGAATCTGACCGGGTCGCTGCCGCTCACCTATGTGCTGATGTCGATCGTCGCGGGGATCTGCGCGTGGTTCGCGATTGGATCGTCGGGGTATATCGGCCTGCTGACGGCGATCACGATGTGCATCGTCGCGGGTCATGGCGATAATCTGATCGACGTCGGTCTATGGCGCACGCTGAACGTGCTGATCGGCATTGTGATCGCGCTGGCGTTTTCGTTCGCGTTGCCGCTGCACGCGACGTATTCGTGGCGCTATGGGATTGCCGCCAATCTGCGCGACTGTGCGCGGATTTACACCCGTTTGCTGGAAGGCGAAACGATCGGCGAGGAGGAACAGGTCAAACGCTTCCTCGCGATCAACAAACGGCTGGTGCAGTTGCGCTCGCTGATGCCTTCGGTGGCGAAGGAGATCGATGTGCCGCAGACGCGGCTCGAAGAGATCCAGCGGCTGCATCGGTCGGTGCTCAGTTCGCTGGAACTGCTGGCGACCGGTCCGCTGATGCGCGCCGATGCCGCGGCGCGCGCTGCGTATGCGCGGGAGTGCGGCGTCGAGGTGCACGCCGTGCGCGGCCTTCTGCTGGCGATGGCGCGCGGTCTGCGCTTTGGCCACGCGACGCACTTCGGCATTCCGGCAGCGTCGCCGCTTGCGGAAGCGCGCGCCGGCGCGGCGCTTGACTTGCCGCCCGACCTGCAAGGGCCGTATTGGCTCGGGCAGCGGCTTGCGGAACAGGTAGACCGGCTGCGCACCTTGCTACTGGAGACCGAGCCGAACTGGAACATCGAGCGGCATTCGCGGACTTTGCTGAAGGCTTAGAGCGGAGCAGTCAGGGCGGCGCACTTTCTGCTGGATTTTCTGGACCGGCCGCCGCTGCAACCACGGTCATCCGACCGGCCACATGCGACCGGCTTACTCTTCCGGAACCGACACCATCCAGCCGAGACCGAAGCGGTCCACCACCATGCCGAAGCCTTTGCTCCAGAAGGTGGCCTGAAAGGGCAGGTTGACCTGTCCGCCATCGGCGAGCGCATTGAAGTATTTTTCGGCCGATGCGGCGTCGTCGGCTGTGAGCGAGAGGCTGAAACCGTTCATCGAACCGGCCTGGGGGTCGCATTGGCCGTCGGACGCCATCCAGTTGGTCGAGCCGAGCTTGATCGTGGCGTGCATGATCTTTTCTTCCAGACCGGGCCGTGGCTGGTTCTGCGGGTCGGGGTTGGGCGGCGCGTCCTTGTAGCGCATCAGTAGCACTACCTCGGCGCCGAGCTTCTCGGTGTAGTACTTGAGCGCTTCTTCACAGCGGCCGTTGAAAAATACATAAGGCTGAACGTACATGATCGTCTCCTGGAATAGGATCAGCGGCGCCGCGTTCCCTCGGCAAATGGCGGCGAGGAGCGGGCGTGGAGACGATTGTAGTCGTCTGCTGGAGCAGCGATTGTGACATTGTGTCGACAGCGGACGGCGGACGGCGGACGGCGGACGGCGGACGGCGGACGGCAGACGGCAGACGGCAGACGGCAGACGGCAGACGGCAGACGGCAGAAGGCAGAAGGCAGAAGGCAGAAGGCAGTCGCGCACCTCCCATCCAGCAGCCGGGTAAACGCCAAGCGGCCCTGAACCGGAATGGCTCAGGGCCGCATGCCTGACAGCGTGTTCAGGCTGTACCGCAGCGGGCTTTAACGCAGCGCTTCGATCAGCTTTTCCAGCTTGACCGCGTCCGCGGCGAACGCACGGATGCCTTCAGCGAGTTTTTCGGTCGCCATGGCTTCGTCGTTGACGAGGAAACGGAACGACGATTCGTCGACCGGCACGCGTTCGATGTCCGCATCCTTGCCCAATTCAGGCGACAGTTTGCGCTCGACCTTCTCCGTGCTGTCCTGAAGCTTTTGCAGCAGATCCGGGCTGATGGTCAGCAGATCGCAGCCGGCCAGTTCCAGAATCTGACCCGGTGTGCGGAAGCTCGCGCCCATCACCTCGGTCTTGTAGCCGAATTTCTTGTAGTACGCGTAAATTCGGCGCACCGATTTGACGCCCGGATCGTTGGCGCCGCCGTCTTTCGCTTCGTCCCACGCGCTGCCGGCGTTCTTCTTGTACCAGTCGTAAATGCGGCCGACGAACGGCGAAATCAGTTGCGCGCCCGCTTCGGCACAAGCGGCGGCTTGTGCGAGCGAGAACAGCAGCGTCATGTTGCAGTGGATGCCTTCCTTCTGCAGCACTTCAGCCGCGCGGACGCCTTCCCACGTGGAGGCCAGCTTGATCAGCACGCGCTCGCGGCCGATGCCGTGGTCTTTGTACAGGGCGATCAGTTCGCGGCCCTTGGCGATCGACGCTTCGGTGTCGAACGACAGGCGCGCATCCACTTCGGTCGACACGCGGCCCGGGATGATCTTGAGAATTTCGGTGCCGAACGCGATCAGCAACTGGTCGATGATCGCGCCGACCGGCTTCGACGCGTGCGCTTTCACGGTCTTTTCGAGCAGCGGCTTGTAGTCGTCTTTCTGGACGGCCTTCAGAATCAGCGACGGATTGGTGGTCGCGTCCTGCGGCTTGTACTGGGCAAGCTGCTGGAAGTCGCCGGTATCGGCCACGACGGTGGTGAATTGCTTGAGTTGATCGAGTGCGGTTGTCATGTTCGAGCCTTCATGGCGCGCGTGCGCCGTGGTTCAGGAGAAATGAGATCGCCGCCGGACGGAACAGACCAAACCGTTCCGGCGGCCGCGGGTCACGCTGCAGCGTCTGCCCGCCATGTTGCCGGGGAATTTTGACGGAAAGCGCTGCCGGATGCTTCTATTCTATGGCGGATCGTCTGATGCAGTGTTGACACTTGCTCCCGGCGATCCGTTCACAGGGATTTTGGGTGGCGATTCAGCCGCGCCGGGCGTTCAGCACCAATTGCGTCAGCACGCCCGCCACCAGCCCCCAGAACGCCGAGCCGATCGACAGCAAGGTGAGGCCGGAGGCCGTCACCATGAACGTCACCAGCGCCGCTTCGCGCTGCTTCAGGTCCTGCATCGAGTTGGCAAGGCCGCTCATGATCGAGCCGAACAGCGCCAGCGCCGCGACGGAGACCACCAGGGCCTTCGGCAAGGCGGCGAACAGCGCGGCGATGGTTGCACCGAAAATCCCGGCGATCAGATAGAAAATACCGCACCAGACCGCCGCGGTGTAACGCTTGTCGCGATTTTCGTGTGCTTCGGGGCCGGTGCAGATCGCCGCCGTAATCGCCGCAAGATTGATGCCGTGCGAGCCGAACGGCGCGAGCAGCAGCGAGGCGATGCCCGTTGTCGAAATCAGCGGCGCGGACGGCGTGGTGTAGCCGTCCGCGCGCAGCACGGCGATGCCCGGCACGTTTTGCGACGCCATCGCCACCACGAACAGCGGAATGCCGATGCTGATGCTCGCCGCGACCGAAAATACCGGCATCGTGAACACCGGATGTGCGAGCGCGACGTGAAAGCGGCTGAAATCGAGCAGCCCGAGACCGCCGGCGGCGATCGTGCCGACGATCAGCGTCGTCACGATCGCGTAACGCGGCGCGAGGCGTTTGACGATCAGGTAGGTGAAGAACATGGTCAGCACGAGCGCGGTCTGGAATTGCGCCGCGCGGAAAATCTCGATGCCGATCTCGAACAGAATGCCCGCCAGCAACGCCGAGGCGATGCCCGCCGGGATTTTCTTCATCAGCGTGTCGAACCAGCCGGTCAGGCCGACCACCGTCAGCAACACCGCGCAGACGATGAACGCGCCGATTGCCTCAGGGTAGGCCACATGCGGCAGCGACGACACCAGCAGCGCCGCGCCGGGCGTCGACCAGGCGATCACGATGGGCGCGCGAAAGCGCAGCGAGAGGCCAATGGTGCAGACAGCCATGCCGATCGACAGCGCCCAGATCCAGGACGAAATCTGCGCGTCGGTGAGATGCGCGGCCTGTCCGGCCTGAAACATCAGTACGAGCGCGCTGGTGTAGCCCGTCATCATCGCGACGAAACCGGCGACGAGGGCGGACAGCGAGGTGTCGGTGAAGGGATTGAGACGCCCGATGTGCGTATCGGTATCGGCAGGGGACAACTCGGGCGATGAAGACGGACTCATGCAGAAGCTTTCTTATAGTTGGAGAAAAACGCGATCTGATTACTTGCTCAGCATACGCATCGCCGTTTCGAGTCCGGCGAGCGTGAGCGGATACATGCGGTGACCGAGCACTTCCCGGATCGCGCTCACCGATTGCCGGTATGCCCACAAACCTTCCGGCTCCGGATTCAGCCACGCATGATGCGGAAAATGATCGGCCAGCCGGCGCAGCCACACGGCGCCGGCTTCGGGGTTGTTGTACTCGACCGAGCCGCCCGGTTGCAGCACTTCGTACGGGCTCATGGTCGCATCGCCGACAAAAATCAGCTTGTAGTCGGGCGTGAACTTGTGCAGCACGTCCCACGTCGGCATGCGCTCGGCGTGACGGCGGCGATTATTCTTCCACAAGAAGTCGTACACGCAGTTGTGGAAGTAATAGAACTCGAGATGCTTGAATTCGGCCTTGGCGGCGGAAAAGAGCTCTTCGGTGCGCTTGATGTGATCGTCCATCGAGCCGCCCACGTCGAGCAGCATCAGCACTTTCACCTTGTTGTGCCGCTCCGGCACCATCTTCAGGTCGAGCCAGCCGGCGTTCGCGGCGGTGCTGCGGATCGTGTCGGGCAGATCGAGTTCTTCGGCGGCGCCTTCGCGCGCGAAACGGCGCAGGCGGCGCAGCGCGATCTTGATGTTGCGCGTGCCGATTTCGACCTGGTCGTCGTAATCGCGATAGGCGCGCGCTTCCCACACCTTCACCGCCGTGCGATTGCCCGCCGCGTCGCCGCCGATGCGCACGCCCTCGGGGTTATAGCCACCGTTGCCGAACGGCGAGGTGCCGCCCGTGCCGATCCACTTGTTGCCGCCTTCGTGGCGCTCTTTCTGTTCGTCGAACAGTTCCTTCAGGCGCTCCATCAGCTTGTCGAGACCACCCATCGCTTCGATCTGCGCTTTTTCTTCGGGCGACAGATCGCGTTGCAGCTTCTTCTTGAGCCAGTCGAGCGGGATGTCGAAGGCGAGCTCCGAGGCTTGCGCGACGCCGTTGAAATACGCGCCGAACGCCTGGTCGAACTTGTCGAAATACTGCTCGTCCTTGACCAGCGTGATGCGCGCGAGATAGTAAAAGTCATCGAGCGACGGCGCGATCACATTGGCTTTCAGCGCCTCGAGCAGCGTCAGGTATTCCTTCACCGACACCGGCAGTTTGGCCGCGCGCAGCGAGTAGAAGAAGTCGATCAGCATGCTGTGTCCTTCACGGCGGGGGTGCGGCGCGGGGCGCGCATCAGCCGGGTATCAACGCGTTTCAACAGTGTCCGTGTTTCAGCGGTTATTGCGGTTCATGAAGATCAGCCGTTCGAACAGGCTCACGTCCTGCTCGTTCTTCAGGAGCGCGCCGTGCAGCGGCGGGATGATCTGCTTCTGGTCGGACGAGCGCAGCGCTTCGGGCGGAATGTCCTCGGCGAGCAGCAGCTTCAGCCAGTCGAGCAGCTCTGACGTGGACGGTTTCTTCTTCAGACCGGCAACATTGCGCAACTCGAAGAAGCTCTGCATTGCCGCGGCGAGCAATTCCTTCTTGATGCCGGGATAGTGCACCTCGACGATCTGCTGCATCGTCACCGGGTCGGGGAATTTGATGTAGTGGAAAAAGCAGCGGCGCAGGAACGCGTCGGGCAGTTCCTTCTCGTTGTTCGACGTGATGATCACGAGCGGGCGTTTTTTGGCGCGGATCAGCTCGTGGGTCTCGTACACGTAGAACTCCATGCGGTCGAGTTCGCGCAGCAGGTCGTTCGGGAATTCGATGTCGGCCTTGTCGATCTCGTCGATCAGAAGCACCGTTTGCTCCTCCGACTCGAACGCCTGCCACAACACGCCCTTCACGATGTAATTGCGGATGTCCTTGACGCGCTCGTCGCCGAGCTGCGAATCGCGCAGGCGCGAGACCGCGTCGTACTCGTACAGGCCTTGCTGGGCCTTGGTGGTGGATTTGATATGCCATTGCAGCAGCGGCATGCCGAGCGCGGCGGCGACCTCTTCGGCGAGCATGGTTTTGCCGGTGCCGGGCTCGCCCTTGATGAGCAGCGGGCGCTTCAGCGTCATCGCGGCGTTGACCGCGAGCTTGAGGTCGTCGGTGGCGACGTACTGCGATGAGCCTTCAAAACGCATGGCAAGATGCTCTTTTTTGGGAAAAAACCCAGTATAAGTCAGAAGGCCTGTTGGGCTGAAACGGGCTCGCGTAAGGTGTGACCCGCGGTGCCGGACGACGCGATGAGCGCGCATCCGGCACGCGTGAGCGGCCCGTACGCTCGCCTGGCGCGCCCGGTGGGCGGGCCCGCCAGGCGTCGCGGGCAAGACGGACGCAAGACGGACGAAGCGCAGCGGGCGGCACAAAGCCATGCGGAACCGGCGCGGCGGAGCAAAAACGGCGCTAGCCGTGGCTTTGCGGCGCCCGGATGCGCTGCTGCCCCGCGCTGTGGACGTTCGGCGCGGCGTCGCGGTACAATTAGCCCGATTTTTTTGGCCTGCGTGGCTACCCTATAAGAAGAACGGCGCGGGTCGTTGCCTTTTTTGGGCGCCCGTTTCCCCTCATGCCAGGTTACATGCTATGAATAAATTCGTCGGCAAACACGTCGTGATCGCAGCGCTGTCGGTGCTCGCGGGCTATACGGCCAGTGCGCAGGCAGCGGATGTCGTCGGCAACCCGAAGGTGGGTCAAGGCAAGGTCGCGATGTGTATTGGCTGCCACGGCATCCCTGAATACCGCACGGCTTACCCTGAGGTCTACCGCGTGCCCATGCTCGGCGGCCAGAATCAGGCGTACCTCGAGAATGCCCTGCATGGCTACAAGAAGGGCGACCGCCACTTCGAAACGATGCGCGCGATCACCGCGTCGCTGTCGGATCAGGACATCGCCGACATCGCTGCCTACTACGCAGCGCAAAATTCATCTTCGAAAAGCAATCCCGACAAGTGATCGGCTGCGATCATCCATCCAGTCACTCGGTTATTTATATTCGCGGGATAGGAGAATTCATGAATAAGCCCCAACAGGCACTCCACACGGTGTTCAAGGCTGCATGCGCGTCGGCGGCACTGATCGGTCTGGTTGCAGCGAACGGCGCGTACGCCGCTGACGCCGGCAACGGCAAGGTGCTGGCAGACAGCCACAACTGCGCGGCGTGCCATGGCGCCAACCTGAACAAGCCGGTGAGCCCGGAATATCCGAAGCTTGCCGGTCAGCACGCCGACTACGTCTACTGGGCGCTGCGTCAGTACCAGATGGGCAACGGCAACCCGCACCTCGGCCGCAACAATGCGATCATGCAGGCGCAGGTGCAAAGCCTGTCGCCGAGCGACATGAAGGATCTCGCGGCCTATGTCGAATCGCTGAACGGCGATCTGGTGCAGAAGAAGTAATAGCGTCGCGCTGTTTTTGCGCTGTTTTCGGATTCAACGACACCCCGCTTCGGCGGGGTGTCGTGCTTTTGGGGTTCAGTCGCGTGTGGCGCGCCGCTCGATGCGCTGCAGATAGGCGTCCGTGTCCGGCGGGGTGCCGGTGCGCTGCGCTTCCCAGATGGTTTCGCCGAGGCAATCCATGATCGCGTGCTGGGCCTCGTGGGTCGAGCCGAGCCGGGCGGCAAGCCGCTCGTGTGCTGCGCGGATGCCCGGCGGCTGGTCGATCGACAATTGTTCGGTGATCGCCAGATGCATCGACAGATGCAGGAACGGGTTGGTCTGGCCGCGTTCGGGCGAGTAGTCCTGCGTCTGGGCGGCTTCCGGGTTGGTTAGATCGGCGTGATATTCCGGATGCTCGACGATCCAGTCGGCGGCGATTGCTTCGAGCGGCGTCAGGATCTCGCCTTGACGCTGTTTGCGCCAGGTGTCGGTGAAAAATTGGCGGACTTCGTCGCGGCTGGGATTGAACATCGTGGGAGCGGTGCGGTTAGTGTGGGGCGTGTGTGTAGGGCGGTATTTTACGCCGCGGCCAGGTGGCCTGCTGACGGCGGTGCATGCAGGCGAGCCGGGAGGCTCAGGTTGGCGACATCGCGGCCGTCACGTTTCAAGCAAACGTGCTCATGTGCGGCGCTCGCCTTAGCGCCCCTCGCTCAACTTCGCTCGACCTCGTTCAAAGATCCGGCGGCGGTGTCTTCGGCCGGAATTCGCACAATGGCTCGATCGCGCAATGCCAGCATTCCGGCCGACGCGCCTTGCACACATAGCGGCCGTGCAGAATCAGCCAGTGGTGGGCGTCCTGCTTGAACTCGGCGGGCGTGAATTTCTCCAGCGCTGTTTCGACCGTGCGCACGTCTTTGCCTGGCGCGAGCCCCGTTCGATTCGCAACCCGAAAGATGTGCGTATCGACCGCGATAGTCGGATGACCGAACGCCGTGTTCAGGATCACGTTCGCCGTTTTACGGCCGACCCCCGGCAAGCTTTCGAGCGCTTCACGATCCTCAGGCACTTCACCGCCGTACTGGTCGAGCAGAATGCGGCAGGTTGCGATCACATTCTTTGCCTTGGTCCGATACAGGCCAATTGTCTTGATGTAGCCGACCACGCCTTCTTCGCCGAGATCGAAGACCTTCTGCGGCGTGTTCGCGACGGGGAACATCTTGCGCATCGCCTTGTTCACCGACACGTCGGTGGCCTGCGCCGACAGCAGCACGGCAATCAGCAGTTCGAACGGTGTGGTGTATTCGAGCTCGGTTGTGGGATGCGGGTTGAGACTCTGAAGCGTCTCGTAGATGGCGCGGCGTTTGTTCGCGTTCATGCGCGGCGTAGAGTTAAAGGTTAGCGCTTCGTTGGCGGAATATCGGTGTTACCCGCGGTTTTACCCACGGTGTTACCCGCGGCGAGTCCGAGACGGCGGCGGCGTGCTTCGGCGGCGTCGATCTGCGCCTGCACGTCGGCGCTGACGTGTTCCGTGTTTTGCGGCCCCTGACCCTTGGCGGCCAACTCTTCTTTCTTTTGACGGGCACGCTCGAGCGCGGCCTGGATGATCGCGCGTTTCTTCGCTTCGGCGTCGTCTGCGGCGGGCGCGTTGGATGTTGCCTGGGCACTGGTTTCCGTCGTTTGAGCGGGCGTGTTGCCGGCCGCTCGCCGCGCTGCAGCACGGGCTTCGGCTGCGGCGCGTTCGCGTGCGAGGCGGGCCTCGCGCCGGTTGTGGTGTTCGCGCGCGGCGTTGGCCTGGCTTTGGCTCCACGCGTCCCAGCCGCTTGCCTCACCCGTGACCGGCGGCATGGCAATGCAGTCGACCGGGCAGGGGGGCACACACAGGTCGCAACCGGTACAGCGCTCGGCAATCACCGTATGCATCTGTTTCGGTGCGCCAACTATTGCATCGACCGGACAGGCTTGCATGCACAACGTGCAGCCGATGCAAACCTGTTCGTCGATAACCGCCAACGGACGCGGTCTTTCGACTCCGTTGGCGGAATTGAGCGGAATGACAGGTTTGCCGAGCAGTGCGGCGAGGCGTGCAATACCTTCGGCGCCACCCGGCGGGCACTGGTTGTAGTCGGCTTCGCCACTGGCGACGGCCTCGGCATAAGGACGGCAAGCCGGATAGCCGCACTTGGTGCATTGCGTTTGGGGCAGCAGATCCTCGATACGGTCTGCGAGTGTTTTGGAGTCGATCACGGTCACAACGTTAGTGCTTGCCTTGCGGCCGCGTAGCTTGAACTAAATAGCACATTATCGCCGATTTCCCCAATTGCCATCCGCAATCCATGTGCCATAATCGAAGCGCTTTTTCGAAAGACCGCATAAGGGTGTTCCCCCAACCAGCCCGTTCAGTGCTGTCGGTGCAAGGCCCGAGGAGAGGCCGGCGGCGCGATCCGGATAACGCGGCTCACGAAGACGATGCCACCATGAATCAGCCGAAAATCAAAAGAGATCCTGAAGGCACGCGGCGCCGCATTCTGCTTGCGGCGGCCGAAGAGTTTGCAAATGGAGGGTTGTTCGGCGCGCGCGTCGATCAGATCGCCCGCCGCGCGGAAACTAATGAACGCATGCTCTATTACTACTTCGGTAGCAAGGAGCAGCTTTTCACTGCGGTACTCGAGCACGCATTCAGCGCGCTCAATGAAGCGGAACGAACGCTCGAACTGAACGGTGTCGCACCGGTCGAGGCTGTCACTCGCCTTGCGCATTTTGTTTGGGATTACTACCGCGATCATCCCGAGTTATTGCGTCTTGTTAACAACGAGAATCTGCATGAGGCACGCTACATGCAGAAGTCGACGCGCATCCGCGAAATGATCTCACCGATCGTCGCTACGCTCGGCGGCATTCTCGAACGTGGTCAACGCGCGGGGCTGTTTCGCACCAATGTCGATCCGCTGCGCTTTTACGTGACGCTGTCCGGCATGGGCTACTACATCGTGTCGAATCGCTTCACGCTCGAAGCGACACTCGGTCGCGATTTCAGTAGTGCGAGCGAACGCAGTGAAGTGATCCAGATGAACACCGAGTTGCTGCTCGCCTATCTGTTGCGGAAGTAAGCCGCAGCGCGGGGCGGCGCAGCGACGATAAAGAAGCGTTGGAAACAACAACGGCCTCTGAAAAAGAGGCCGTTGTTTGTGTCTGCGCGCGGTGCTCAGGCTTCGACTTTTTCCTTCGCTACCCTGGGCGCCTTGTTGTGCTCGAGGATGAAGTCGCGCAGCTGCGGATAGATGATGGTGCGCCAGCGGCGGCCCGAGAAAATGCCATAGTGGCCGCATTTTTCCGCGGTGAAGTGACGCTTGTCCTTCTCCGGAATGCCGGTGCACAGATCATGTGCCGCGAACGTTTGACCGTCGCCGGAGATATCGTCCAGCTCGCCTTCGATCGTGAAGAGCGCGGTCTTCCTGATGTCCTGCGGACGTACCCGTTCGCCCGCGACGTCCCACGTGCCGTCGGCCAGATTGAATTCCTGGAACACCACGCGAATCGTGTCGAGGTAATAGTCTGCGTCCATGTCGAGTACGGCGTTGTACTCGTCGTAGAAGCGGCGATGTGCTTCCGCGTCGTCTTCGTCGCCGCGCAGGAGGCTCTGGTAGAAGTCCCAGTGCGAAGCTGCGTGACGCTCCGGGTTCATCGCGACGAAGCCGGTGTGTTGCAGGAAGCCCGGGTAAACCTTACGGCCCACGCCCGGATAGTTCGGCGGCACCGTGAAGATCACGTTGTTTTCGAACCACCCATGCGAATGCTGCGTGGCGAGCGAGTTGACCGAGGTCGGGCTCTTGCGCGCGTCGATCGGGCCACCCATCATCGTCATGGTGCGCGGTGTGTCTTCGCCGCGGCTCGCCATCAGCGAAATGGCGGCGAGCACCGGCACGGTGGGCTGACACACCGAGATCACGTGCAGATTCTTTGCGCCGATGTGGCGGATGAATTCCTGAATGTAGGCGACGTAGTCGTCGAGATGAAACTCGCCTTCTTCGAGCGGCACCATGCGTGCGTCGATCCAGTCGGTCAGGTAGACCTTGTGGTCTTGCAGCAACGTGCGCACGGTGTCGCGCAGCAGCGTGGCGTGGTGGCCCGACAACGGCGCGCACACGAGCACGATCGGCTCATCTTTCAATTGGGTAACAGCGTCGCTGTCGTCTGCGAAACGCTTGAAGCGCATCAGGCGGCAAAACGGCTTTTCGATAATCGTTTGTTCGATGATCGGAATGTTGTGACCGTCTTTGACAATCTGATGAAGGTTGAACTCGGGCTTTTCGTAATCCTTGCCGAGCCGGTAAAGCAGTTCGTAGCCGGCGGACAGGCGTGTGGCACCGGGCACGTAGGCCAATGGACTGGCGGGATTCGCGAACGATTTCGACGCGGCCTGGGCCCAGGCGGTGAGAGGGCTCAACATCGCCCGCTGGAATTCGTGCAATTGGTAGAGCATGGGTGCTCCGTTTAGGCGGTTCGCATGGGGCTTGGCAAACACGCGTGTGGCGTTGCGGCAGGCCGTATTGGTTGTGGGCGCATTGATTTTCGGCCAACAATCTGATTGATGATACTGAACAAAGCCTACTTGTGCAATGCAGCAATTTGCGCGCGGGCTACGCGCAAACTGTCATTGAATCATGGTACTGGCGATGCTGCCGCGCCGCTATCGGGGGTTGCCGCAGCCTCAAGTTCTTCCGCCATGGTGCCGTTATGGGGCGGCTGCCCGGTCGCCTGAGCCATCGCCTGTTCATGCTTCATCAGGTTCAGGCCGGTGTGCACCAGCGCCACATGCGAAAACGCTTGCGGAAAATTACCGACCAGGCGTTTCGCGCCCGGATCGTACTCTTCCGCGAGCAGACCGACGTCATTGCAGAGGCCGAGCAGCCGCTCGTACATGGCGACAGCTTCGTCGATTCGGCCTTGCAGCGCCAGGTTGTCCACCATCCAGAACGAACAGGCGAGGAAGGTGCCTTCGCCGGGCGGCAGACCGTCGTCGTATTCGGTGGTGCGGTAGCGCATCACGAAGCCGTCGTGCATCAGGTCCTTTTCGATTGCCGCCACCGTGCCCTTGACGCGCGGGTCCGTCGGCGGGAGGAAGCCGACCAGCGGCATCAGCAGTACGCTCGCGTCGAGCTGATCGCTGCCGTAGGACTGGGAGAACGCGTTGAGCGCCGGATTCCACGCCTTCGCGCAGACTTCCGCGTGGATTTTCGTGCGGGTTGCGCGCCATTCGTCGAGCGGGCCTTCCAGCTTGAACATTTCGGCGGACCGGATGGCGCGGTCGTAGGCGACCCACGCCATCACTTTCGAGAAAGTGAAGTGCTGGCGGCCGCCGCGCGTCTCCCAGATGCCTTCGTCCGGTTCTTCCCAGATCGTGTCGAGGTGGCCGAGCAGCGCGCGCTGCACGTTCCACGCGGTGTCGTCCGCCTGCAGGCCGCCGACGCGCGCGAGATGCAGCGCGTTCATCACTTCGCCGTAGACGTCGAGTTGGCGCTGGCCGACCGCGTTGTTGCCGATCCGCACGGGTTTGGCGTCCTGATAGCCCGGCAGCCAGTCGATTTCGAATTCGGGCAGACGCCGCTCGCCGGCGATCCCGTACATGATCTGCAACTGGTCCGGCGCGCCGGCCATCACGCGGCCCAGCCAGGTGCGCCACGCGCGTGCTTCGTCGTAATAGCCGCCGCGCATCATTGCGAGCAGCGTGATGGTGGCGTCGCGCAGCCAGCAGTAGCGGTAGTCCCAGTTGCGCGTGCCGCCCAGTTGTTCCGGCAATGACGTGGTGGGCGCGGCGACGATGCCGCCGGTCGGCTCGTAGGCGAGCGCCTTCAGCGTAATCAGCGAGCGGCGGATCTGCGCGGCCCATTTACCTTCGACGGTGCTGCGCGCCGACCACTCGAGCCAGTGATTCTCGGTGCGAGCGAGTGACGTATGCGGATCGCGTCCTGGCGGAATACGCAGATGCGAGGCCGCATAAGCGAGCGAAAACGGCACGCGTTCGCCTTCGCTTACCGTGAATTCCGAGACGGTCTTCATGTTCTCGCCGCGCAACTCGACCGGCGTGCGCAGCACTGCGGTGTCCGGGCCGACGATCGCCTTGATGCCGCTGTCGTGCTTCAGACGATCCACCCACGGAATCGAAAAACCATAGTCGAAGCGCAGCACCAGCTCCATCTGCATGCGCACGGTGCCGCGTTTGCCGACCACGATCCGCACCATCTCCGACCAGCCGTTGCCAGGCGGCATGAAGTCGATCAGCGTGACCGCGCCTTCCGGTGTTTCGAAATCGGTTTCCAGGATCAGCGTTTCGCCACGATAGCGGCGCGTGATCGTGGGCGGCGTATCCGAGACCGGCGAGATCAGCCAGCGGCCGTTGTCGGGCGTGCCGAGCAGGGCGGCGAAGCAGGCGCCGGAGTCGAAGCGCGGCCAGCAGAGCCAGTCGACGGAACCGTCCCGGGAGATGAGCGCGGCCGTGTGGCCGTCGCCGATGAGCGCGTAGTCTTCGATGAGTGCGGGCATGGAGGAGCGTGTCAGTTTTACGCGAGGCGAAGACCGCCGCGCTGGGGGCCGGTTAGGGGCGCTGTTTTTACCGGACTCGCACAATGCATTTTGGTTCAGCGCGCAATGAGGCTAAATGCGAGTTGGTAATTGTCAAATCACTGCCTACAATCCTCTTTCATGCCGATGCGCGGAACTCTCCGGATCATGCCTCGGCCTTGTCCATGACGTATGCAGATACCGTCTTCGAGGACCCAAGCGATGCTGAACCCGTCGAAATCCGATTGCATCACTATTCTCTCCGCCGCCAGCGAATTGGCCGACGATTCGATGCTGCCGCTCGAACATGGCAGGCTGGGTCTGAGCCGCAACGGCATGCAGACCGCGCTGGCCTTTCTGATCGAACGGGCCTGCTTCCGGCGTCATCAGGAGGGTGACGGACATTATGCCGTCGGCGGGTTGTCGTTGCAGGGGCGTTTGCGGTTGGAGCAGCTTTCGAACGGCTGATCGTCTGATCGTCCGTTGCACGGGCTTGCGTCGCGCGCGTCTGTTGCGCAGTTAGCTTGCGTCTGACGCGTTTTTGTCGCGCGCGACGTTTTGCTGCGCTGCTTCCTTGCTTTGCTTCGCCCTTCAGTTTCGCGGCTTTGCCGTGTTATCCGTTGCACAGCCACAGCCACAGCCACAGCCACAGCCACAGCCGCGGTCGATTCGATACTCGCGCCGTTGCCCGCGACGCCTGTCCGCGTTCACTCGGGACGGCGCCGGGTTCGTGCCGCACCCGGCCGTGCGTCCCTTGCAGCTTTTTCTATCGCTGACTCCTGCCGCCTAGAAATGTGACGCCCCCATGCCGAAGATCCCAATGATGCCGATGATGATCAGATAGAGCGCGACGATGTAGTTCAACAGGCGCGGCATGACGAGAATCAGAATACCGGCGATCAGCGAAACAAGCGGGCCCAGGCTGAGTGTGACGTTCATGAAGACTCCGTAGTGTGAGATGGGTGAGACGCGGTTGAAAAAACACCCCGTCAGGCGGGACAATTGCTACGCATGCAGCCGAACACGGCTTGGCTTGTTGCGACCCAACCGGGCGCGGGCCGGCGACGCAGGCTAGCCGACTGCGCCCCGACCTACGCGGCCCGGCCGGTTTCGCTGCATGATCCGCCGCAACGCTTTTATACTTGCCTCGATAAAACAATTAGACCGATTGCGCGGCAGACCAGAGACACCATTACAACCGGATCAACCGAATAACCGATGTCCAGGAGGTCATATGCTTCGTAGTCACCGGGCTGCCATGCACGCCGTTTCGAACTCTCTTCTACCTTCTGCTGCTCAATCCACCTCATGGCGCGGCGCGCGGCCAGTTCCAGTGCGTTCCGCCCGCTCGATAATAAAAGGTTTCGTGCTCATGGTCTCGATTGTTGCTTCGCATGCGTTTGCGCAAGATTCCGGCCCGGTTCCCGCCGACGGCGTCTATGACATGCTGGTCGGCACGTACACCGGCGGCAAGAGCGAGGGCGTGTACGTCTACCGATTCGATACGAAGACGGGCGAAGCGACCCGCGTGTCGGTCGCGCAGACGGTCAACCCGTCGTACCTGGTGGTGAGCCGTGACCGGCGCTTCGTCTACGCGGTCAACGAATTGCCAGGCGACAACGGTCCGGCGACGCAGCGTGGCGGTATCAGCGCATTTCGTTTCGACGCCGCGAGCGGCCAGCTGACTTTTCTCAACAAGGTTTCGTCGGACGGCAACGACCCGTGTTATCTGAGCCTGTCGCCGGACGGCAAATATCTGCTGACGGCCAATTACTCGGTGGCCGCCGATCCGGGCGGCAGCTTTGCCGTGTTCCCGTTGCAGGCGGATGGCCAGGTGGGTGCGTCGGTGCTCACGGTGCATCATGAAGGCGGTGGTCCGGTGAAGGGGCGTCAGGACAACTCGCACGTTCACTCCACCGTATTCTCGCCGGACGGCCACTATCTGTTCGCGCAGGACCTGGGCGCCGACAAGCTGTATTCATACCGCTATACACCGGACGGCAGCCGCGGCCTGTTCGGCCCGACTGACTGGCGTTACACCCAGGAGAAAGCCGGCACGGGCCCGCGTCACCTGGTGTTCGGCGCGGACGGCAAGCATGCATATCTGACGAGCGAACTGGCCGCTACGGTCAGCACGTTCAACTACGCCGACGGCAAGCTCACGCAAGTGCAGACGATCTCGCTGTCCGAGCCGGGTTTCAAGGGCGCGGTAGGCGCTGCGGCGATTCATCTGTCGCCGGACGGGCGCTTCCTCTACGCATCGAATCGCGGCGACGCGAACGATATCGTGATCTTCTCGGTCGACCCCGCCAATGGTCATCTGAAGAAGATCGGGCACCAGTCGAGTCTCGGCAAGTCGCCGCGTGAATTCGCGATCGACCCGACCGGCAACTGGCTGATCGTCGGCAATCAGAATAGCGGCACGGTGTATGTGTTCAAGCGCGATCAGCAGAGCGGATTGCTTGAGGCGAATCCGAAGCGTATCGAGATCGATTCGCCGGTGGACTTCAAGCTGGTGTCGCCGATGTGAGGGCGGATTGCCTGCGATATACGCATGATGAGGCGGTGTTCGGTGTTCGGTGTTCAGCGTTCAGCGCTCGACGTGAATACGAGCAGGCATTCGTTCGGCGTGTGATGCGGATTCGCGTAAGCATGCGTTGGCCGAGGCTGATCTGAATACGCGCGTTGAATAAAAAACGGGTCGCTTCGAGCGACCCGTTTTTTTATCATCTGGCTTTTGTTGGTTCCTGCTCGCCTGTCATGTTTACTCCGCCGGTCCCGGCGCCAGCACTTCACGGCTGCCATTGATACCCATTGCAGACACCAGGCCCGCCGTCTCCATCTGCTCGACCAGGCGAGCCGCACGGTTATACCCAATGCGCAATTGCCGCTGCACCGACGAGATCGATGCACGCCGCGTGCGCACCACGAAGGCGACGGCTTCGTCGTAAAGCGGATCGGCTTCGGCATCCGGCGTGTCGCCGAACAGATCGGGCGATGCGCCTTCAGTAGCCGGGCCGTCGAGAATGCCTTCTTCGTATTGCGGTTCGCCGAACTGCTTCAGATACTCGACGATCCGATGCACTTCCTCGTCGGCGACGAACGCGCCGTGCACACGCTGCGGGTAACCCGTGCCCGGCGGCAGGAACAGCATGTCGCCCTGGCCGAGCAGCGATTCGGCGCCCATCTGATCAAGAATCGTGCGCGAGTCAATTTTCGACGACACCTGGAATGCCACGCGCGTCGGAATGTTCGCCTTGATGAGGCCGGTAATCACGTCCACCGACGGACGCTGTGTCGCCAGAATCAGGTGAATACCGGCGGCGCGCGCCTTCTGCGCGAGACGCGCGATCAGCTCTTCGATCTTCTTGCCCGCGACCATCATCAGGTCGGCCAGCTCGTCGATCACCACGACGATCAGCGGCAGCGGCGCGAGCGGTTCGGGTGCGTCCGGCGTCAGTGAAAACGGGTTGCCGAGTTTCTTGCTCTTGGCTTCCGTATCGCGGATTTTCTGGTTGAAGCCGGCCAGGTTGCGCACGCCGACCGCGGACATGAGCCGGTAGCGTTTTTCCATTTCGCCGACACACCAGTTCAGCGCGTTGGCCGCCAGCTTCATATCCGTGACGACCGGCGCGAGCAGATGTGGAATGCCTTCGTAGACCGACAGTTCGAGCATCTTCGGGTCGATCATGATGAGCCGCACTTCTTCGGGCGTCGCCTTGAAGAGCAGCGAGCAGATCATGGCATTGATTGCCACCGACTTGCCCGAACCTGTCGTACCTGCCACCAGCATGTGCGGCGCCTTCGCCAGATCGGCGACCACCGGATGGCCGGTGATGTCCTTGCCCATCGCCAGCGTCAACTGCGAATGCGAGTTTTGATAGACGCTCGCTTCGATAATTTCGGACAGGCGGATCGTTTGCCGCTTGGCATTCGGCAACTCGAGACCCATGCAGGTTTTGCCGGGAATCGTCTCGACCACGCGAATCGACGTGAGACCGAGGCCGCGCGACAAGTCCTTCATCAGGCCGACGATCTGACTGCCGCGCACGCCGAGCGCGGGCTCGACTTCGAAGCGTGTGATGACCGGGCCGGCCGAATGACCGACCACCGTGACCGGCACCTTGAATTCCTGCAGACGCTGTTCGATCAGCAGACCGGTTTCGATGAGACTTTCTTCTGAAACGGGTTCGACGTCGGTGTCGGCGAGCGCGAGCAGGTCGAGGGACGGCAATTCGACCATCGACGCCGCGGGCGCGTGGAATTCGAAGCCGTTGGCCGGGCCGTGGCCACGTGGAGTGCGCGGGACGATGGGTTCGGCGGGCTCTGTGGGTTTGATGGACTCGGAAGGTTCGATCGGTGCGGCTGCTTCGCTCGCGCTTGTGACGTGCCACGGAGGCGTGGCGTGATGTGTCGGCGCGGTTTCGCTCGACGCAGGGATGGCTCTCGTTGCGGTTTCGACCTGTGCGGCTGCTTCACTCGCGCTTGTGACGTGCCATGGAGGCGTGGCGTGATGCGTCGGCGCGGCCTCGCCGGGAGCGTCGGTGCTGACTCCGTGCGCTATGTCCGTCGTATCGGCAGTAAAAGTCACTTGCGACGCTGCAACTTGCGAAGACACCGTGGGTTGAGCGAACGGCTGCGCCTGCTCAGCGCGCAAAGTCTCGGCGCGCACCGTTTCTGCGGGCGCGGCGAGGTCGGCAACATCGGATGCCGCGGCAGCCTGAGCGGGTGCGTTTGCATTGCTGTTGCTGCTCGGATTCTCGAATTGCGCCGGTTCGTCTTCGACGAGCGGTGGGAAGTCCGTTTGTGCGTCGTTCGCATGCAATTGGGCCGCGAAGATCTGAAACGGCGTGGGCGTGGGCAACGGTGCCGCGTACTGCGGGGCAGGGGCTGATGTCTCAGCTTGTGCCAACGCCTTCGCCGGTTCGTCTGCGTGTGCCTCAGGTCGTGCCAACGCCTCTGTCGGCGTGTCGGCGTGTGTCAATGCCGCCGCCGACCCCGACGCGAGTGCAGATGGCAATGCCGATGTCGACCCCGACGCGAATGCAGGTGGCAAGGCGGATGCCGCAACCAACGGTGTCTGAACGATCGGCGGCTCAATCGGCCATTGCACAACAGGCTCGATGTTTTCCTCGATCGTCGCCTCGACCGGTGCCTCGAATGCCGTTTCGATTCGCGTCGTTTCGACTGGCGATTGCTCCGGCATATGCTCCGGCGCGGCCTCGGCAATATAAGGCAAAGGCGTGCTTACGCCAGGCACCGCAGTCATTTCAACTTCACTTGCACGCGACGAAGCCACGCCCGGGTTCCCAGCCTCGAACGGCGGCTCAGTGTTTAACGGAGTCGTCGGGACCATTGTGTTTTCCGCGCCGCTGCTGCGCGCGAGGCTGACGCCGGCGATGTCGGTCCAGCGTGCGGCGTTTTCCGCGATGCTTCGAAGCGTCTCCTGGACGCTGGCCGGCGGCGTGACTTTCTGCGTCGTGGCCATGGGCCGGGTATAGCTGGGTGCCGGCGCGCTGAACGAAGTCGGACGCCGCGTGGCTTGCGCCGACACGAACGCCGCTGCCGCCGTGGCGGGAGCCGCTTGTGCCGCAGCAGTTGAAGCGACCATTGCGCCCGTGATACCCGCCGCGCCCGCCATGCCCGCCATGCCCGAACCGCCCGCCAACGGTCCAACCGGACGTTGCTCGCCAGCAGAGCGTCGGCCAACCTGCGACGCACCAGCACCAGCACCAGCACCAGCCGGAGTCGCTGTCATTCCTGATCCCACCGTTGAACCGGCGACAGGCGTACCAGTGACAGGCGTGTTAGCGCGCGGCGCTGTTGCCGGCTCACGTAACCATCCGCTCGGCGCAACCGGTTCAGCCGGCATCCACGCAGCCTTGTCCGTGTTCAGCGAGCGTGTCTGTGCCGGTGCCGGTGTCCGTGCCTGCATTGGCACTGGCCGCGGCGCCTGGCGCGGCGGTGTTCCGGCGGACGTGCGCAGCACCGGCTCCGCCTGCGGCGTCTGGCTGCGTGTCTTTCCCGCGCCTGCTCGCCAGTTCGCCTCGGCACCACGCGCCGCCGCGTCTTTGGCCGAAGCGGTGCCGGCTACACCGGCCGCTCCGCCAGCCGCAGCCGCGCCGCGGCCGCTGGCCGGCGGCCGCCAGACGGTCGGGCGCGCGTAACGCCCCTTGCTTTTAGGCGCCATCGTGTTGGTAGATGGCGAAACATGCGACGGCAAGCTGTCGTCGGCACTGCGATGGCGGCGCGCTTCCTCGTCGCGTTTGGCGAGGCCGCGCGACAGACCGAGGCCGAATGCGCCATCGGCCCACACGGCGACGTCGCGCCAGCGGAAGTCGATCAGCCAGGGCAGGCTGATCGCGAGCAGGGCGAGTGCCGCGAGCGGCGTGCCGATATGTCCAAGAAGATGTCCAAAGCCCGCCGCCAGCGCATGGCCGAGGCCATTCACGCCGGCCGCGCCGATCAGCGATGCCTCCAGAGTGCAGCTCGCCACCATCACGCAGACGAAGCCAAGCCAGAGGCGGATCGTGCCGGGGCCGCGCAAACCTGCGCCGCCTGGCAGCACCGACTTCACGAGGCGCCACAAAAGAGGAATGAACCAGACGGCTGACCCGCCGAACCAGCCGAAAACTACCGTGTGCATGCTAGACATCAACGAATGACGAACGCGCAAAAACGCAATTCGTCGAGTTTAACCGGGGAAGCCCGATGCTTCGAAGGCAGACGCAAGTATCTTGCGTCCAGATGGAAAGGCAGGCCGGTACGCGGCCTGCCGTCGGTGAAAAACAACGGCTGCTACGCTAGCCCGCGCGCGCCATGCGGACAGCGTCGGCTGCAATCGGCAAACCGACTGTCCGCCCGTGGATCGATCCGCCTGCGCGTCACTTGGTGCTGCTGTCGAACGTGAGCGTGTCGCCGTTGTCGAGTATGAGCTGCATCTGCTGCGGCGCGCGCATCTGCACGCCGGTGCGCTCGATGTGTCCCAGTGCGTCGAGATACGGGGCTTCGATCTGTCCGCCCGGCGTTGCACACGCCATGCGCGTGCCGCCCAGGGTGCCGAAGCTCAGCTTGCCGTCTTTCAGCGCGTACGAACCCATGTAGCGATTGCAGCCGGAAAAACCGCTGGCGTGACGCTGACCCGTGGCAGTGGAAAGGACGAGCGTGATCGGCGCGCCCTGATCCGCGGATGGAACTGCTCGCGCCGTGCCGTCGGCCTGTTTCCAGCCGGTAAGCACCCAATTCGTGTTGTCGAGCAACTGGGTGGCGGCCGGGTTGAACGGATCGGGCGGTGCCGCTTCCGAATCGAGATGCTTCGGGATGGCGCACGCGCTGCATAGCGCGGCGAGGCTCAACGCGGCGATGGCCGTGCGCGCAAAAGGGGTGAAGCGCGCAACACCTCGCGCGGAGGAGCTTTGGGGCATGACGTCGTTCCTCTTCAAACTGGCGAAGGCGTAAGGGTAACGCACTAAGCTCGCCACACGCGAGTGCAATGGCGTGAGAAAGGGCTTAAATACGTGCGTCGCCGAGGGTGCAGCGGTTGGCGCCGCTGCACCCTCGGCGCGCCTTACGTACAGATAGCAACGCGAACCCGGCGAGCAAGGTGCGGCGAGGGGCCGCGACGCCGGCGCATCGGGTGCGGTGCGGGGTACGCATTGGGGCGTGCATTGGGGTGCGCATCGGGGTGCGCATGTTAACATCGTGTTCTCCCCAATCCCACCCTCATCCGACTTTTATCTGGAGACCCCATGCAGATCGGCCAACGGATCGGCACGCCCCTTTCTGAATCCGCCACACGTGTCATGCTGCTCGGCGCCGGCGAGCTCGGCAAGGAAGTGATCATTGCGCTGCAACGGCTGGGCGTCGAGGTGATCGCCGTCGACCGTTATCCGAATGCGCCGGGCCATCAGGTCGCGCATCGCTCGCACGTGATCGACATGACCGACCGCGCCGCCTTGCGCGCGCTGGTCGAACAGGAACGCCCGCATCTGATCGTCCCCGAGATCGAAGCCATCGCAACGGACGCGCTCGCCGCGATCGAAACCGACGGCCTCGCCGAAGTGATCCCGACCGCGCGCGCCACGCAACTCACGATGAACCGCGAAGGCATCCGCCGTCTGGCCGCTGAAGAACTCGGCCTACCGACTTCGCCGTACGCGTTCGCCGATTCGCTCGACGAACTGCGCGCGGGCATCGCCAAGGTTGGCTACCCGTGCGTCGTGAAGCCGGTGATGTCGTCGTCGGGCAAGGGGCAGTCGGTGCTGAAGAGCGACGCGGATGTCGAAACCGCCTGGCAATACGCGCTGGCGGGCGGTCGCGTGAATCACGGCCGCGTGATCGTCGAAGGCTTTATCGACTTCGAATATGAAATCACCCAACTGACCGTGCGCGCTATCGATCCGGCAAGCGGCGCAGTCAGCACGTATTTCTGCGACCCGATCGGCCACGTGCAGGTGGCGGGCGACTACGTCGAATCGTGGCAGCCGCAGCCAATGAGCCCGCTCGCGCTTGAGCGGTCGCGCGAAGTGGCGCACAAGGTCACTGCGGCATTGGGCGGCAGGGGCCTCTTCGGCGTGGAACTTTTCGTGCGCGGCGATGACGTATGGTTCTCGGAGGTGAGTCCGCGTCCGCACGATACCGGTCTCGTCACGCTGTGCTCGCAACGTTTCTCCGAGTTCGAACTGCATGCGCGCGCGATTCTCGGCTTGCCGGTGGATACGTCGCTGCGGGCCCCGGGTGCGTCGGCAGTGATTTACGGCGGTCTGGAAGAAGCGGGCATTGCTTTCGAAGGTGTCGCGGCGGCCTTGGCCGTGCCGAATGCGGATCTGCGGCTCTTCGGCAAGCCGGAGAGTTTTGTCAAACGCCGCATGGGCGTGGCGCTCGCCACCGGCGAGACAATCGAGCAGGCCCGCTCGCGCGCGAAGCAGGCCGCGGCCGCGGTGCGGCCGGTGTCCACGAAGTAACGCGCGTCGGGGAGCGTCTGGCCGTACCGCAGTGCGTCGATGCGCAATGAAATAGTCGCTTGTCTTGCAAGCTCGCCGGGCGCGAAACCCGGCTCTTTGAAGTTCGTTGAAGTAGAGGTGTGTATGCCGGTGCGTATGACCCTGGAATCCCGCAAGAACACGTGGCTTGGAAGGCTGGGCCGTTTCGGCGCACTTGGCGTGCTGCTCGCGCTGTGTGCCGGGATGACAGGGTGCGGCCTCGCCGCCGCGCCTTGCCGGGTCGCTTCGGCCGGCTTGAAGATCGTGCCGCTGGTCGGGCACGTGGCTGCCGCGCCGACCGACGCGTGCGCCGACGTGATCGATCCATAAGCGCTCCACGACCGATTCACGAAGGATCCGTGAGCGCTCCGGACGTGTAACCCAGCCGCAACCACCGCGATAACCAGAGCCGCAGCGCAAGGCACACCGCCCGTGCTTGACGTGCAACAACGATCGAGGCATCTCATGAAGAAATGGCTTGTTGCAGTCACTGCGGCCGCGGGTTTTGCGGCGCTGGCCGGCAATGCATGGGCCGCGCCCTTGCACCTCGCCGAGATTCAGGCCAAGAATCGCCAGACGCACAAATACACCTGCGCGACCGGCAAGATTCTGCAGGTGACTTACTGGAACACGGCGAACGGCCAGAGCTTCGCACTCGTGCCTGTGAAGGGCCAGCAACTGCTGTTCGTCAACACGATCTCGGCTTCCGGTGCGAAGTATCAGGCCGGCAGCTACACCTGGTGGACCAAGGGCCCGCGCGCCGACCTGTACGACGCGACGGACGGCGAAAATGCCCCGCCGATGCTGTCCGACTGCATCACCATCAATCGCTGAGCATGATGCGGCGGCCTTCTTCAAACACTCCGCCGCCTGCCTTGCCTTACCTTACCGTTGTCTCCGCCTTGCGGCGCTGCCCGCTTGCGCACATCCTTTCCGTTCGAGTAGTAAGCTGTCCGGCATGGCATCCGCTGTGTCCGCTGTTACTGCTGTCCCCGCTGTTACCGTTATGTCGGGCCGCGCACGGTTCGCGTGGCCGTCGTCGTCTTCGATCGTACGTTTTCGGACCTTAACGGGCGGGTTAGCCGCCCGTGTCCGTTTCATCAAGCGAGACCCTCCATGAAAGCATCGGACCTGTTCGTCAAATCGCTGGAAGCTGAAGGTGTCGAGTACGTGTTCGGCATTCCTGGCGAAGAAAATCTCGATCTGCTCGAATCGTTGCGCCGCTCGAAAATTCGCCTGATTCTTACGCGTCACGAACAGGCGGCCGGCTTCATGGCCGCCACGTATGGGCGTCTCACCGGACGCACCGGCGTGTGTCTGTCCACCCTCGGGCCGGGCGCGACCAACTTCGTGACCGCCGCCGCCTACGCGCAGTTGGGCGGCATGCCGATGCTGATGGTGACCGGGCAAAAGCCGATCAAATCGAGCAAGCAGGGGCATTTCCAGATCGTCGACGTGGTGCGGATGATGGAGCCGCTCACCAAGTACACGCGGCAGATCGTATCGATCGCCAACATTCCGGCCGCGGTGCGCGAGGCGGTTCGTCAGGCGGAAGAAGAGCGGCCCGGCGCCGTGCACCTCGAACTGCCCGAAGACGTTGCGGACGAAGAGGGCGACGGCAAGCCGATTCCGAAGAGCTTCAGCCGCCGTCCTGTCGCCGAAGAAAAAGCCGTGGCGCGCGCGGTCGAGGCGATCACGAAGGCGAAGCACCCCTTGCTGATGATCGGCGCGGGCGGCAACCGCAAGACCACCACCAAGATGTTGCGCGAATTCGTCGACCAGATCGGCATTCCGTTCTTTACGACGCAGATGGGCAAGGGCGTGATCGACGAATCGCACCCGATGTGGCTAGGTAACGCCACCTTGTCCGATGGCGACTTCGTGCACCGCGCGATCGACCACGCGGATTGCATCATCAATGTCGGCCACGACGTGATCGAGAAGCCGCCGTTTTTCATGCGCAGCGGCGACAGCGGCGAGAAGACGGTGATTCACGTCAACTTTCTCGGCGCGGAAGTCGATACGGTGTATTTCCCGCAGATCGAAGTGGTCGGCGACATCGCCAATGCGGTGTGGCAGCTCAAGGAAAGTCTCAAGGAGCGTAAGGAACATTGGGACTTCGCGCGCTTCAAGGAGATCAAGCAGCACTTCGAAGAGCATCTGGTCAAAGGCCAGCACGACGATCGTTTCCCGATGTACCCGGTGCGGATCGTCCACGACGTCTACGAAACCACGCCGGTGGACGGCATCGTGTGTCTGGACAACGGCATGTACAAGATCTGGTTCGCGCGCTACTACCGCGCGCACGAACCGAATTCGCTGCTGCTCGATAACGCGTTGGCGTCGATGGGCGCAGGTTTGCCGTCGGCGATCGCGACCAAGATCGTGCATCCGGACCGCAAGGTCATGGCGGTGTGCGGCGACGGTGGCTTCATGATGAATTCGCAGGAGCTGGAAACGGCAGTGCGTCTGAAGCTCGACCTGGTGGTCCTGATTTTGCGCGACGACGCGTTTGGCATGATCCGCTGGAAGCAGGAAAACATGAACTTCCCGGACTACGGCATGACGCTCAGCAACCCGGATTTCGTCGCGTATGCGGAGAGCTATGGCGCAAAGGGCCATCGCATTGAATCGGCCGCGGAATTCGCGCCGCTGCTGCGCGAATGTTTCGTGACGCCCGGCGTGCATGTGATCGATCTGCCGATCGACTACTCGGACAACGAGCGCGTGCTGAATCGCGAGATCAAGCGGCTCTCCGCGCAACTTTGAACGGCGGCTGACGCCAATGAGAAATAGCCGGGCAGGAAGCTGGCCGTATTTGCGCCGGCAGGATGTGGATGTCGCGCTGATAGCGAGTGGCGGCGAAATCGTGGAGGCGGCGTGCAGGAGCACAGCCCTTACCGGCGGCATGCTGCCGATGAGGCATTGGATCAAGGAGAACGCGTCATGTTGAACAAGACTTACCCGTACTACCTCGCCAACGTTGCGGTGGCCGCCAACACCGATCTCGAAGTCACCGATAAATTCAGCGGCGAAGTGGCGACCCGTGTGGCGATGGCGGACGCGGCGGCAATCGACAAAGCGATCGGTTATGCCGTCGACGCGATGCCGGCGTTGCGCGCGTTCCCGCCGTTCAAGCGCCAGGCCGTGCTTGAACATTGCGTGAAGCGTTTTCGCGAGCGTTACGACGAACTGGCGCTCGCGCTGTGTATCGAAGCGGGCAAGCCGATCAACGACTCGAAGGGCGAGGTCACGCGCCTGATCGATACCTTCAAGGTGGCCGCCGAGGAATCGGTGCGTATCGACGGCGAGATCATCAATCTGGAGATTTCACCGCGTGCGAAGGGCTATCACGGCTATGTAAAGCGCGTGCCGATCGGTCCGTGCTCGTTTATCTCGCCGTTCAATTTTCCGCTGAACCTGACCGCGCACAAGGTCGCGCCGGCGATCGCGGCGGGCGTGCCGTTCGTATTGAAACCGGCAAGCCGCACGCCGGTCGGCGCGCTCATCATGGGCGAGATTCTGGCGGAAACCGACTTGCCGAAGGGCGCATTCTCGATTCTTCCCGCGCATCGCGACGGCGCCGATCTGTTCACCACCGATGAGCGCTTCAAGCTGCTTTCCTTCACCGGCTCGCCCGCGGTGGGCTGGGAACTGAAGAAAAAGGCCGGCAAGAAGAAGGTGATTCTGGAGTTGGGCGGCAACGCGGCGGCGATCGTCGACGGCGATCAGGGCGAGAAGCTCGACTACGTGGTCGACCGGCTGGCGTTCGGCGCGTTCTATCAGTCGGGGCAGAGTTGCATCGGCGTGCAGCGGATTCTGGTGCACGCGAAGCTCTACGACGCGTTGCGCGAGAAGCTGATCGCCAAGACGAAGTCGCTGATCATGGGCGATCCGAAGGACGAAAAGACCTTTGTCGGGCCGATGATCTCCGAATCCGAGTCCAAACGCCTTGCCGGCTGGATGGAAAGCGCGGTGCAGGCGGGCGCGAAGATCGTCGCGGGCGGCAAGGTCGAAGGCGCGATGTTCGAGGCCACGCTGCTCGAAGGCGTGAAGCGCGACACGGACCTCTATCGCAAGGAAGCCTTCGGACCTGTGGCGATTCTGGAGCGTTTTGACGATTTCGACGCCGCGCTGGCGACCGTCAACGACAGCGACTTCGGCCTGCAAGCCGGCGTGTTCACTGATTCGCTCGCCCATGCGCACCGCGCGTGGGATCTACTCGATGTGGGCGGCGTGGTGATCAACGACGTGCCGTCGTTCCGGGTCGACAACATGCCGTATGGCGGTGTGAAAGATTCCGGACTCGGGCGCGAGGGCGTGCGCTACGCGATCGAGGACATGACGGAAATGCGCTTGATGGTGATGCGCGAGACGTGGTGACGGGGCGGTGCGGCGGCGCATGACGCTGATGCGGGCGCTTGCCCGGCCTGCGCTTCTTCTTCAGGGCTTCAGGCACTGTCGGGGTGTGCGGTGGTCCGCGCACCTCGGTCCGGCGTCCCGCGGCGGGGCCGGGTCGAGCCGGACTGTCATGCATCTGTCGCACGCGCGCACTACGCTGCCAGCGAAGCGTTCCGGCCCTCGCACGGCGCTTTTCGGCGCCGGTGCGGACGGTCTGGCGAGCGGCTCGCCGTTTGCCTTTCGCCCGCGTAAGCAGAAAGCCGGCGGATGCGCCATGAGTGTTTTTGCTGAAGTGCTACAATACCGGCCTTTCCGGCGGGTGTTTCCGCCGGCCGGAGCCGGCCGCATTTTTCCCGTAACACTGACGGGTCCCGTGCGGAACGCCGTGGCTCCGCCTTCATCCTGATGCCCTCTGCGGTTCCGACCGCTGCCGCGCGCACCGCGCCAAGCGCATTTTTAGCGAAAGCCACCATGTCCGACACAGCCGTCACGCCCAGCACTGCGACTTTTGATCAATTCGGCCTCGCGCCCGACATCCTGAAAGCCGTCAAAGAATCGGGCTACACCGTCCCTACGCCGATCCAGCAGCAGGCGATTCCCGTCGTGCTGGCCGGCCGCGACATGATGGGCGCCGCGCAGACCGGCACCGGCAAGACCGCGAGCTTCTCGCTGCCGATCATCCAGCGCCTGCTGCCGCAGGCCAGCACGAGCGCATCGCCCGCCCGCCATCCGGTGCGCGCGCTGATCCTCACGCCGACCCGCGAACTGGCCGACCAGGTGGCGGCGAACGTGCAGTCGTACGCGAAGCACACGGCGCTGCGCAGCGCCGTGGTGTTCGGCGGTGTGGATATGAATCCGCAGTCCGAGCAACTGCGCCGCGGCGTCGAAATTCTGATCGCCACGCCGGGCCGCCTGCTCGACCACGTGCAACAGAAGACCGCCAATCTCGGCCAGGTACAGATTCTCGTGCTCGACGAAGCCGACCGGATGCTCGACATGGGCTTCCTGCCGGATTTGCAGCGCATCCTGAACCTGCTGCCGAAGGAGCGTCAGACGCTGCTGTTTTCGGCCACGTTCTCGGGCGAAATCAAGAAACTGGCCGCCACGTATCTGCGCGACCCGCAGACGATCGAAGTCGCGCGCAGCAATTCGACGGCGACCAATGTCACGCAGATCGTTTATGAGGTTGCCGAGGGCGACAAGACCGGCGCTGTCGTTAAACTCATTCGTGACCGCGGCCTCAAGCAGGTAATCGTGTTCTGTAACAGCAAGATCGGCGCGAGCCGCCTGGCGCGGAGTCTGGAACGCGACGGCGTGGTGGCTACCGCGATTCACGGTGACCGGACGCAGAATGAACGGATGCAGGCTCTGGATGCGTTCAAGCGTGGCGAGATCGAGGCTTTGGTGGCGACTGACGTTGCTGCGCGGGGTCTGGATATCGCCGAGTTGCCTGCTGTGATCAATTTCGATCTGCCGTTCAATGCGGAAGATTATGTGCACCGGATTGGGCGTACCGGGCGTGCTGGCGCGTCGGGCGATGCGTTGTCGCTGTGCAGCCCGAATGAGCGTAAGCAGCTTGCCGATATCGAGAAGCTGATCAAGCGGCCTTTGGATGTGCAACACCTGACGGTGGATACGCCGGTGCGGCATCATCATGAAGAGCGTCCGCCGCGGCGTGAGCGTGTTGATGGCCGTGCGGAGGGGCGTGATGAGCGGGGTGGTCGCCGCCGTCCGGGGGCTTCATCTTCGGGTTCGTTCGATCGGCCGCATCATCATCGTGCGCAGCCTGTGGATGATTTCTTTCTCAAGCCTTATGAGCCTTCGGCGGCTTCTGTGAGGAAGGGGGAGGAGGCGGCTGCGTCGTCTGCTGCTGCTCCGCAGAAGGCTGTTTCCAAGCAGCCGTTGGCTGCGTTGTTGGGTGGGTTTGGGATGCCGAGGAAGTCGACTTCGTCGACCTGAATCTGGTTTTGGTTGTTTTGGTTGTTTTGGGGTTGTAGGCTTGTGGTGTTGGCCTTTCCTTGATCACTTATTGGTCTATTAGCGTTTGCCCCTGTGCGGGGCGGCACTTACTTTCTTTGCCGCCGCAAAGAAAGATAAGCAAAGAAAGCGGCTCACACCGCCAGCTTAGAAGCGGGTCCCCCGCGCAGTCGCGGTAGTGGTGCATCTGGAATCTGTGCTCTCGCACATTCGGCGTGAGTGACAAGGCAGTCATACTTCCCGCCTCGCACTGCGTGCTCGCCGGAATGGTCGTTGGGAGACCGGCGGCTTTGCTCCGGACTCGTGTCAGTCATCGGTTTTTGTTCGATAGGTCGTCATACTTCCCGTTTCGCATTGCGTGCTCGCCGGAGCGGTCGTTGGGAGACCGGCGGCTTTGCGGCGGGCTCGTGTCAGTCATCGGCTTCTGTTCGACAAGCCGTCATGCTTCCGGCGGCGCTGCGCGCGCCGGCGCGGTAATTTGTTAAATCCGTCGTACTCTCCTTTTCGCTTTCTCGCTTGAACGGTAGACGCTTCGCAGGTGTCGGCTTGTTTTGCGTGTCTTCTGCACTTATGAGCGCTTGCCGTGTTGAACTCGCACGTTCATGCGCTTTGCCCATGCTGCCGTTGCGGCCGCGTAGAAGCCTTCCAGCGTCTTGTGTTCGTTGTCGCCAATCTCGAGTTTCAGGTGGCGCGCCGCGGCGTTTAGCGCTTCAAGTGGTTTGTCGTTGTCGAGGGCTGTCGCGCCGTTTTGCTTGCTGAGCTTTTCGCCCTGATCGTTCGTCACCACCGGTACGTGCAAGTAAGCCGGTGTCGGTGCGCCCAGGCAACGCTGCAGGTAGATCTGGCGGGCCGTTGAATCCATCAGGTCCGCGCCTCGCACAATGTGCGTAATGCTCGCGTCCGTATCGTCGACGACAACCGCCAGCTGGTACGCCCACTGGTCGTCGGCACGCCTCAGCACGAAATCGCCGACTTCGGTGGCGAGGTTCTGCATCTGCTTGCCCTGCCAGCGGTCTTCGAATGTAATCACCGCCGCTTCGCCGTCGGGTACGCGCAGGCGCCATGCGCGCGCCGGTTTGCCATGCAGGCCGCTGCGGCAGGTGCCTGGGTAGGCAAGCGTGGTGTTGCGCGCATGCGCATGCAGCAGCGAGTCGGCAATCTCCTTGCGCGTGCAGCCGCATGGATAGACCAAGCCTGTAGCCTTCAATTGCTCCAGCGCCTCCTGATAGCGCGCAATACGATGGCTTTGCCAGAGGGGCGGCTCGTCTGCGCGCATGCCGAAACGCTCAAGAGTCGACAGAATCTCTTCGGCCGCGCCAGGAACGGTGCGAGGTCCGTCGATATCTTCGATGCGCACCAGCCATGCACCGCCATGCGCGCGCGCGTCCAGCCAACTCGCGAGCGCGCTGACCAATGAGCCGAAATGCAAGGGCCCGGTAGGCGACGGCGCGAAGCGTCCACGATAGATCATGGGTTGGATGGATCAGTGCGAGAAAAACAGGGTGTCTTGCCTGTCTGCGCGATGCAGGTCTGCAACTTCGCATGACGCGGTCCCGGTCTCGCTCGAAGCCCGTGCTACGGCTAAATATGGCGACGCGGTGCAGGCGGTTGCCGCGCATTCGACCGCGTTCTTCGCGTTTGCGACAGCCGGAACATACGAGATGTCGGGTGCGTCCAGCTTGCCCGACTGCGCTCGCGCGAAACCGATTGCGTGCGGCGTGTCCGGCTGCGCTTGCGCGAAACCGATCGCGCTCACCGTGTCCAGCTGCGCTTGCGCGAAACCGATCGCGCTCACCGTGTCCAGCCCCGCTCGCGCAAAACCACGCGCGTTCGGCGTGCCTCGCCCCGATCGCGTGAAGGCGTTCGCGCTCATCACGCCGCGTGCGCCGCCTTGCTGTCCGGATGGCATTCCGGACACGTCCTGCCTGCCACGTACATCGGCGATTGCTGCGCTTCAGGCGTCACCACTGCGCGGCAGCCGAAGCATTGCACGGTCGCGGTCGGCTCCAGTTGCGGATTGAGGGCAGTGCGGTAGTCGAACACGAAGCAGTCGCCGTGATAGTGCGCGCCGCCGACTTCCTCGAAGTACTTCAGAATGCCGCCTTCGAGCTGGTACACATTCTCGATGCCGACTTCCTTCATGTGGATCGCCGCTTTCTCGCAACGAATCCCGCCCGTGCAGAACGACACCACTGTCTTGCCTTCCAGATCGGCACGGTTCTGCTCGATCACTTGCGGAAATTCGCTGAATTTCGTAATGCGGTAGTCGAGCGCGTCGTCGAACGTGCCGACGTCGACTTCGAAAGCGTTGCGCGTGTCCAGCATCACGACGGGGCGGCCTTCGTCGTCATGGCCGCGGTCGAGCCAGCTCTTCAGCGTGGGGGCGTCGACGAACGGCGCGCGGCCCAGCTCCGGCCGGATCGCCGGTTTTTTCATGGTGATGATTTCGCGCTTGAGCTTGACCAGCATGCGGGTGAACGGCTGCTTGTCCGACAGGCTTTCCTTGAATTGCAGATTCGCGAACTTGCCCTCGAACAGCGGGTCGTGACGGATGTAGTCGATGAACGAATCTGTGGCTTCGCGCGGGCCCGCGACGAACAGGTTGATGCCCTCGGGTGCCAGCAGGACGGTGCCGCGCAAGCCGAGCGTATTGCAGCGCTCGGTGACGAGCGGGCGCCATGCGGCGGTGTCTTCGATAGTCGCGAAATGATACGCGGCGAGATTGACGATACTCATGTGTGTCCAGCGGTAAGAAGTGTCCGGCGGCGCGGAAAACGGGGCGCATTGAGACGCCCGCGTTCAGACTCCATGCGGCGCGGCTACTCAAATAGGCGAAACCCATATTATCCCTCAAGCTGGCGCTTTGGCCGACTCGGCCGAATGGCCATCCTATTGCGGCAGCGCAAATCGCTCGCAAACTTGCAGGCACCTGGCCACGCGCTTGCAGCGGGCCGCACCTTCTTGTGAGTGGAAGACGGCCGAAATCGTTCCAGCGAGCCCGTTCGAACGGGCAAGACGCATCGCCCTCGCACCGTCGCCGAAACCGCGTTTGCTGCCCGCACAATGCCGGTGTAGGGCGCTCCCGCGTTTCCGTCCTAAGCCGAACGGCTAACGCGTGGTTTTGGCCTGAAAACTCCGGAAGGGTGGGGTTACAATGTCGCCCATGTCAGATCCCCGCTTCGTTCATCTCCGCGTTCACTCCGAATTCTCGATTGCCGATGGCATCGTGCGTCTTGACGACGTCGTCAAGGCCGCAGCCAAAGACGGTCAAGGTGCGCTCGCCCTTACCGACCTCGGCAACGCGTTCGGCCTCGTCCGTTTCTACAAGGAAGCCCGTGGCAAAGGGGTCAAACCCATTGCCGGCTGCGACGTCTGGATCACCAATCCGGACGACCGCGAGAAGCCCTCGCGTTTGCTGCTGCTGGTCAAGAACCGGCGCGGTTATCTGAATCTGTGCGAGCTGCTCAGCAAGGCGTCGCTCACCAACCAGTATCGCGGCCGCGCGGAAGTGGAAGCCGGCTGGCTCGAATCCGGTCTGGGTGAAGGCCTGCTCGCGTTGTCGGGTGCGCAACACGGCGACATTGCCCTCGCGCTCGCCGCCGGCAACGAAGAGGCGGCCAAACGCAACGCATTGCATTGGGCGAAAGTGTTCCCTGGCGGCTTCTATATCGAACTGCAACGGTGCGGTCAGCCGGGCGGCGAGCAGTACGTGCAGCAGGCGGTTGCGCTTGCGGCGTCGCTGAAATTGCCAGTGGTGGCCACGCACCCCATGCAGTTCATGACGCCAGACGATTTCACGGCGCACGAAGCGCGCGTGTGTATTTCCGAAGGCGACATCCTGGCGAATCCGCGCCGCTCCAAGCGCTTTACGTCCGAGCAGTATTTCCGCACGCAAGAAGAGATGGCTGGGCTGTTCGCGGATATTCCGTCGGCGCTTGCCAACAGTGTCGAAATCGCCAAGCGCTGCAACCTGACGCTCGAACTCGGCAAGCCGAAGCTGCCACTCTTCCCGACGCCCGACGGCATGTCGCTCGACGACTACCTCGTGCAATTGTCAAAAGAAGGCCTCGAAAAGCGTCTCGAACAGCTGTACCCGGATGCGGCCGAGCGCGAGGCGCAGCGCGAAACGTATTACCAGCGCCTCGAATTCGAGTGCGGCACGATCATCAAGATGGGCTTCCCGGGCTACTTCCTGATCGTTGCGGACTTTATCAACTGGGCCAAGAACAACGGCGTGCCGGTCGGTCCTGGCCGGGGGTCGGGTGCAGGTTCGCTGGTGGCGTATGCGCTCGGCGTGACCGACCTCGATCCGCTGCGCTACAACCTGCTGTTCGAACGTTTTCTGAATCCGGAACGTGTGTCGATGCCCGACTTCGACATCGACTTCTGCCAGCACGGCCGCGACCGTGTGATTCAGTATGTGAAGGAAAAATACGGCGCAGACGCCGTGTCGCAGATCGCCACTTTCGGCACGATGGCGGCGAAAGCGGCGGTGCGCGACATCGGCCGCGTGCTCGATCTCGGCTATATGTTCACGGACGGCATCGCCAAGCTGATTCCGTTCAAGCCGGGCAAGCACGTCACCATCGCCGACGCGATGAAGGAAGAGCCGCTGCTGCAGGAGCGCTTCGACAACGAAGACGAAGTGCATCAGATGCTCGAACTCGCACAGCGCGTGGAAGGCCTGACGCGTAACGTCGGTATGCACGCCGGTGGCGTGCTGATCGCGCCCGGCAAGCTGACCGACTTCTGTCCGCTCTATACGCAGGGCGACGAAAGCGGTGTGGTGAGCCAGTACGACAAGGACGACGTCGAAGCCGTCGGCCTCGTGAAGTTCGACTTTTTGGGTCTCACCACGCTGACGATTCTGGATTGGGCCGAGCGCTATATCCGCCGTCTGGATCCGTCGAAAAAGGATTGGTCGCTCGCGCAGGTGCCGCTCGATGACGCGGCGTCGTTCTCGATCCTGAAGAAGGCGAACACGGTCGCCGTGTTCCAGCTGGAAAGCCGCGGCATGCAAGGCATGCTGAAAGACGCACAGCCTGACCGCTTCGAGGACATCATCGCGCTGGTCGCGTTGTACCGTCCGGGCCCGATGGATCTGATCCCGAGCTTCTGTGCGCGTAAGCACGGCCGCGAAGTGGTGGAGTATCCGGATCCGCGCGTCGAACCTGTTCTGAAAGAGACCTACGGCATCATGGTCTACCAGGAGCAGGTGATGCAGATGGCGCAGATCATCGGTGGCTACTCGCTGGGCGGCGCCGACTTGCTGCGTCGTGCGATGGGTAAGAAGAAGGCCGAGGAAATGGCCGAGCACCGGGAGTTGTTCCGCCAGGGTGCGTCGAAAAACGGGCTGACCGGCGAGAAAGCGGACGAAATCTTCGACTTGATGGAGAAGTTCGCGGGCTACGGCTTCAACAAGTCGCACGCGGCGGCGTATGCGCTGCTCGCGTACTACACCGCGTGGCTGAAGGCGCATCATCCGGCCGAATTCATGGCGGCGAATATGTCGCTCGCCATGGACGACACGGACAAGGTCAAGATCCTGTTCGAGGACTGCCTGACGAACAAGATGGCCGTGCTGCCGCCGGACGTCAATCTGTCGGCGTACCGGTTCGAGCCGGTCGCGGAAGCGGACGGCAAGCGGTCGAAAACAATTCGCTACGGTCTCGGCGCGATCAAGGGCAGCGGCCAGAACGCGATTGAAGAAATCATCCGCGCGCGCGAAGAAGGGCCGTTCATCGACATCTTCGACTTCTGCAACCGGGTCGACCGCCGGATCGTCAATCGCCGGACCGTGGAAGCCTTGATTCGCGCCGGTGCGTTCGACACGCTGCACGCCAACCGCGCGCAGCTGATCGCCTCGGTCTCGCTGGCCATGGAAGCCGCCGAGCAGGCCAGCGCCAACGCGATGCAGGCGGGCCTGTTCGACATGGGCGATGCGCCGTCGCAAGGTCACGAACTGGTCGACGAGCCGGAATGGCCGGAAAAGAAGAAACTGCAGGAAGAGAAGGCCGCGCTCGGCTTCTACCTGTCGGGCCATCTGTTCGATGCCTACAAGGACGAAGTGCGCCGTTTCGTGCGCCAGAAGATCGGCGAACTGAAAGAAGGGCGCGACAAGCTGGTCGCGGGTGTGATCGCGTCGCTGCGCACGCAGATGACCCAGCGCGGCAAGATGCTGATCGCGCTGCTCGACGACGGTACCGGTCAATGCGAAGTGACCGTCTTCAACGAGACTTTCGAAGCTAACAAATCGCTCTTCAAGGAAGACGAGCTGCTCGTGGTGCAAGGCTCGGCGCGTAACGACGCATTCACGGGCGGCATCCGCTTCACGGTCGATACGGTGATGGACCTTGGCCGCGCCCGCTGTCGTTATGCGGAAGCCGTGAAGGTGCAGATGAACGGCAATGCGGACGCATTGGCGTTGCGGCGCGTGCTCGAAGCGCATAGCGCGGGTAAGGACGAGCCACAAGCTGCACCGGCGCCGGCTGCGTCATCGCGCGGCGGTAATGGAGGCGGTGGTGGGCGCAACGGCGGCGGCTATGGCGGTGGTGGCCAGCGTCAGCCTGTGCAGATTCCGAACGGCCTCGCCGTGCAGGTGGTTTATCGCAGCGAAAACGCGCAAGGCGAAATGCGGCTGGGCGACGCGTGGCGCGTGAAGCCGACTGACGAACTGCTCGCGGCATTGCGCGGCGAATTTGCCGGAAGCTCGATCGAAATCGTCTATTGATGTCTGATTTGCCTGCGCGGATGGCATCGCCGCGCGGGCAAAGCCGATGCTACCCGAGTGGTCCTGATGCGAAGGTTGGTCATGCTGCGCGTATTACCGTCTGGCCGCTGCTAATGAATGCTGTGCGGCGATAGTGAGCCGGTCATTCCTCGCGCCGCGTCTTTCCCCCCAGCCGCGCCAGCTTCAAAAACCGGTAGTACACCGTTTCCGCGTTGAATACCGCAATCATGAAGCCCGCGCGGCCGTCGAGAAATCCGCGCCACAGCACGTAGGTTCGCACGAAGGCCCAGGCGCCGCGCCCGAGCGCCTTGCCGAAACTGCCGCGCTTGCCGGCCGCATGGCGCTGCTGCGCACCGGCTGTCGAATACGCGTCGAGCTTGCGCAGCACACCTTCGAAGTCCTCGTAGGAGTAGTGCATCAGCTTGCCGCTCAAGTGCTGCGACGGCGTGTCGAACACCAGCCGTTCGTGCACGAGATCGTCGGAGAAACGCGCGGCGCCACGTTTGAACAGGCGCGGAATCCAGTCCGGATACCAGCCGCTGTGATGAATCCAGTGGCCGCAAAAGCTCGATAGCCTGTCCACCGCGTAGACGTCGGCGGTGGGCGCGGCCAGCGCCGCGCGGATCGCCACGGCCAGTTCCGGCGAGACGACCTCGTCGGCGTCGATCGAGAGGATCCAACTGGTGGTGAGCGCGTCCACGGCGCGGTTCTTTTGCGGGCCGAAGCCCGGCCAGTCGGTTTGCTCGAGCACGCGTGCACCGTGCGCCCGGGCGATGTCAGCGGTACCGTCGGTGCTGCCACCGTCGATCACGACGATCTGATCGGCGAAAGCCACGGCCTGCAGGCATTCGGCCAGACGCGCCGCCGCGTTTTTGGTGATGATGGCGACGCCGAGAGTGGTTTCTTGCATACCTGAGTTGCGTGGAGGGGCCAGATGACGGAATCGGTCGCGCAAGTATACACAGCGATGCCACAGCGATACACAGCACCATCCTTTCCGCCCGATCCATAACCGCCGGCCATTACCCTCAACCGTTTACAATGCTGTTTTTTGATATTCCGCGCGTCGGGCATTCCGACTCTGCGCGGATGCTGTCCCGCATTCTCAGAGGATTCCTTGAGCGCGAAGCCAACGTTAAGCAAACCCATCGGTTCAGGTGAGGCATCGTCGCCTACCGTCGTTTTTCGACGCTTGTGGCCATATATCAAGCCGCTGCTGTGGGTGGTGCTCGGCGCGATCGTTGCCATGGCGGTGAGCGCCGGCACCGACGCGGCGATTCCCGCGCTGCTCAAACCCCTGCTGGACAAGGGCTTCGGCGCGCATGCCAGCGACAACGCCAAGTGGTTCGTGCCGGTCGCGGTGATCGGCCTCGCGCTGATTCGCGGCGTGTCGCAATACGCTTCCGGCTATCTGCTCGCCTATGTGTCGAACAAGATCCTGCTCGATCTGCGCCTGAAGATGTTCGACCGCATGATCCACACGAGCGTGGCGTTCTTCCAGCGCGAAACCGCGAGCACGGTGATCAACGCGATCGTCTTCGAGGTGAACCAGATTCTCAACGTGTTGTTGAGCGTGATGGTCACGCTGGTGCGCGATTCGCTGACAGTCATCTTCCTGCTCGGCTATCTGTTCTATCTGAACTGGCGCCTGACGCTGATCGTCGCGGTGCTGCTGCCGGGGATCGGCTGGCTGGTGGGTAAGATCAACCGCCGTTTGCGGCGCCTGAACCGCGAGCATCAACTGCTGACCAACGAACTGTCGTACATCGTCGAAGAGACGGTGGGCGGCTACAAGGTCGTCAAGGTGCACAACGGCGAGCAGTACGAGACGGACCGCTTCACGGCAATGAGCAAGCGTCTGCGCGGCTACGCCATGCGCATGACGGTGTCCGGCGGCCTTGCGCAACCGTTGACGCAGTTCCTCGCGTCGATCGCGCTCGCCGTGGTGATTACGATCGCGGTGATGCAGTCGTCGTCGGATCAAACCACCGTCGGCGGCTTTGTGGCGTTTGTCACGTCGATGCTGCTGATCATCTCGCCGCTGAAGCACCTGATGGACGTGAACCAGCCGCTGCAACGCGGCATGACGGCGTGCGAGCTGATTTTCGGCCTGATCGACGAGCCGTCCGAACCGGAGGGCGGCGGCAAGCCGCTCGATCGCGCCCGGGGCGAAGTGGAGTTCCGCGACGTGTCGTTCATGTACGGCAGCAACGTCACGCACAACCGCCACACGCTCGACCGTGTGTCGTTCAAGGTCGCGCCGGGTGAAATGGTCGCGCTCGCGGGCCCGTCGGGCAGCGGCAAGACCACCCTGGTGAATCTGTTGCCGCGCTTTTTCGATCCGACCGGCGGCGCGATTCTGGTCGACGGCGTGGCGCTGCCGGAATATGACCTGCACGCGCTGCGCAGCCAGATCGCGATGGTGAGCCAGGACGTGGTGCTGTTCAACGACACGGTGGCCAACAACGTCGCTTATGGTCAGACGGCCGATCCGGACAAGGTCACGGCGGCGCTGCGCGCGGCCAACCTGTGGGACACCGTCGAGGCGATGCCCAATGGCATCGATACGCTGGTCGGCGACAACGGCATGATGCTGTCGGGCGGTCAACGGCAGCGTCTCGCGATCGCGCGCGCGATCTACAAGGACGCGCCGATCCTGATCCTCGACGAAGCCACTTCGGCGCTGGACTCGGAATCCGAACGCCACGTGCAGGCAGCGCTGGAAACCTTGATGAAGGGGCGTACCACACTCGTGATCGCGCACCGTTTGTCGACCATCGAACGCGCCGACCGGATTCTGGTGATGGAAGCGGGGCGCATCGTCGAGCGCGGCAGTCATCGCGAGTTGCTGGCGCAAGACGGGCTGTACGCGCATCTGCACCGCATCCAGTTCCAGCAGGACGCAGCCTGATCGAGGCTGTTCGGGCCTGAGTCGACCTGCCCCGGTTTGACGCCTTGATTGACCCGAATCCGGCTTGATCCAGCCGGATTCGGTGTAATTCACCCGATTTTCAAAAAAATCAGGCTGAATTCGCCAATTTCCGCCCATACCGATGCAGCCAACCGGCCAGCATCACCGATAAGCGCCTACCGGCCGCCCCCGGCAACCCCCGGCATTCCCCCGCACACCCCGCACACCCCGCACACCCCGCACACCCCGCACACCCCGCACACCCCGCACTCATTTCCCTTACAAAGACTTGTTCGCCGGTCTTTTTAGTCAGTTTTTCGGGATAGTGTTGTGTTTCAGTCTCACTTTGTTGCGCTTTTTTTACACTAAACGCATGCTGGCGCCCTGCGACCGTATTGAGCAGAGGAGATTCCATTAGCGATGCATCACGACGACCCCACCGGCAAGCCACTCGTTTCGATCGCGCTTGCGACGTATAACGGTCGTACCTATCTGCCTGAGCTTCTGGCTTCGCTGGAGGCGCAGAGCTGGCCGAATCTCGAAGTGGTGGTCTCCGACGACGCTTCCACCGACGGCACGCCGGAATTGTTGGCGGCGTACTCCGGTCGTGTGCGAGTCCGGCTGGTGGCGCGTGGCGAACGGCTCGGCATCGTGCGCAATTTCGAGCGTGCTTTGGCAAGCTGCCACGGCGAGTATGTTGCGCTGGCGGATCAGGACGACGTGTGGGCGCCCGAAAAACTCACCGATCTGATGCGCGATCTGCAGGCTGTGGAAAGCACCAGGGGCCTGGCGACGCCGGCCCTGGCATTCTGCGACATCGAATTGGTGGATGCGAAGCTGTGCCGTCTGTCCAGGTCGCTCTTCGATATCACGGCGAAGTCGTGCCGTGCCGGGCGTCTGCGGGATTTTCTGCTGAGTAACCATATTCCCGGCTGCGCGATGCTGGTCAACCGCGCGGCGCTCGACCGCGCGTTGCCGTTTCCCGCCGGTATTGTGATGCACGACTGGTGGCTGGCAATGGTGGTGGCGTCGTTCGGCGAGATCCGTCACGTGGCCGCGCCGCATCTGAAGTATCGCCAGCATGAGTGCAACGCGGTCGGCGCGAGTGCGACCAATCAGCGGCCGGCGGCCGGTGCGCGCGACGAATGCAAACTCATGGCAGCCGAGCGGCGGGGCTCGAGCAAGCGACGCCAGATCGACGGCATCGCGGATCAGATTCAACTGTTCGGCCGGCGTTTCGGGGCTGAACTGCCGCTCGAAGCGCGTGACGATATGAACGCGTTTTCGCGCGGCATCGAGAACTGGCGCGGCGCGCTCGAATTCGTGATGTTCAGCCACACCGGCGAGACCTTCCTGCGCGCGATGAAGATGATGCGGCGCTTGCGCAAGAGTCTGCTGAGCTTCGGTGTCGAGGCGCAGCAGCCGTTCGGCCGTCGGCTGCGCCGACGCCGTAGCGTGTCGTAGCAAGTCTGGGCACGACCGGTGACCCGGCGTTTCAGCGACCGTTTTTCCGCACGATTCGCTTGAGCCAGATGCCCGGCGCGTAGACGGCCGGACATGTCGCGTACAGAAACATGCGGATGCGCAGTCCAAGCTTCACATTGGGACTGCGTGTGAGCAGCCCGAACCGTTCTCCGAGACCACCGGCTTCGAACATTGCGTGAATGAACTGTTCGCGCGCGAGCTTGAGCGCCATCGCCGCGCGCATGCGTTCACCCACGCCGCCAATCTCGGCGTCGCGCTGCAATTGCGCGAGTTCCGCCAGCCCATAGCAATTACTTTGGCGCATTCGCGCAATCAATTCATCCACCGATCCATAACGGCGTTTACGCGATAGTCCGCCGCGCCGGTAGCGCACCAATGGCTCGCGCAGGCTCACGGCCCCGCCTGAGAGGATCGCGCGCAGCACCATGATCTGATCTTCCGCGGCGGCGCCGGGCAGCATCGGGCCGAAGCGCTCGAACAGCCGTCGCGACCATGTGTGCGCGGCGCCGATGAGCCATGGGCGGCCGGCGAGCCAGTCGTCGAAATTGCGATAGGTGTCGAGCTCGGTCGGCGTCATCCGCTCGTGCACGTTGCCGGCTTCATCCATGTCCGCGAGGTCGGTCGCGATCAGGTCGGGGCGTCGATCGCGCGCGAGCCAGAAGTCGACCACGCGCTCGCAGCGGTTCGGCGCGGACATGTCGTCGCCGGCGGCAACGAACAGCAGTTCCCCTTGCGCCATTTGCGCGAGTTGCGACAGATGTGCGCTGATGCCCCGATTGGCCGCGTTGCGCCGCGCGATGACCGTGTGCGGACCGCGGTAGCCGGCGATCGCGGCTTCGATTTCGGCGAAGGTGGTGTCGCTGGAGGCGTCGTCCGAGATGATGATTTCGAGCGGCGTATAGGTTTGGGCGAGCGCGCTGCGCACGGCGTCGGCGATCTGCTTTTCCTGGTTGTAGGCGATCAGCAGGATCGATACGAGCGGGCGCTGGGTGTCCGACGCTGCGGAGGCAAAGCTTGTCGACGGGCTATCGGTCATGGAATAGGGTGGGATGCGGTTCGGCTAGATTCTAATCGGTGACGGGTGGGCCGCGATATGTCATGCCCCCAAGGCCATCCTTTACAATTGCCGCTGCCCCGAAAACCAGACCGCACGGTTCTCCGCCGCGCGGGCGCTTCGCAGAGAACCGATCCTTGTCCGACCCGACCCGGCATCCTGTCACCGACATCGCCCTGACCGCCCAGGCGCTGAAAAATAGCGGCGGCGCCGAACGCTACACGCGTGACGTGATTGCCGGCTTGCATCGGATGGGGCTGCGTCCGACGCTGTTCGCCCGCGAGATCGACCGCGCGCTGCCTGAAGCGGCATGGATCGACGCGCAACCGCTCAATGTCCGCTGGGCGCCGCGCAAGCTTCGCAATCTGGCGTTCGACTGGCGTCTCAAGCAACGGCTGAAACGGCACCGTCCGGCGTGCGTCTTTTCGATCAATCACTCCACGCATGCCGACGTCGCGTTGTGCGGCGGCACGCATCCGGGTTCGCTCGAGGCCGCCGGCCGCGCCGCGCGCCGCAGCGACGAATGGCAGATCGACATGGAGCGGCGTGTGTATTCGCAGGCGCGTTCGATCGTTGCGCATTCGCAATTGATGAGCCGTGAGTTGCAGCGCTTTTACGGCGTGCCGGCCGATCGTATCGACGTGCTCTATCCGCCGGTGGACACAGCGCGTTTCCAGCCGCTGAACGATGCTGAGCGTGCGGCGGTGCGCCGCCAGTTCGATCTGCCCGACGACCGCGTGATCTTCGTGTTTTCGTCGACCAGTCACGAACGCAAAGGTTATCCCTTGCTGGAAGCTTTTTTTGCGCAGACCACGCTGCCGGTTTGCCTGGTGGTGGCCGGCCGGCCGGTGCCGAAAACCAGCAATACGATTCGCTATGTGGGGTACTGCAAAGAAATCGAAAAATTATTCGCCGCAGCCGATTTCACCGTGGTGGCATCGGCGTACGAGCCGTTCGGTCTGGTGGGCGTCGAGTCGGTGATGTGCGGCACGCCGCTTGTGATCGCCGACAACGTCGGATCGGCGGAGACGGTCACCGGTGCGGCGAAGATCGAGTTTTCGCGGCAATCGGCGGGAAGCTTCGAGCGCGCCATTCAGGCCGCGGTGGCGCGTGTGCAGGGCGGAGACGCCCGCATCGCCGAGCCGCTGCGCAGCCTGGTCTACGACCCGAGCGTCGATGCTCACGTCGCCGCGCTCTACGAACTCTTCACGCGTTAAATTCGCCGCGCCCGGATTCAAGCCTTGACGCCGCTAGCGGCTTGCCGGGCAGCGTGTCAGCCTGCCGGTTGCGCCGCAGCCAGTTCGCGCTTGCGCGCGTCGATCACCGCAAGGAACGTCGCGACCAGTAGCGCGAGCAGCACCGTGACCATGATCGGCACGAGGACGTCGATCGTCAGGCCGAAGATCACCGTGCTGGTGGCGACCGCCAGACCCGCATAGGACGCCGCGCGGATCGCCGGATCGCTCGACACCCGGTGACGCCAGAAGTACACCGAGATACCGAAGTAGAACAGCAACAGGCACATCACGCCGATAGCGCCCATTTCGGCGAGCGTCGAGAAAAAGTCGCTATGAGCCCGCTCGTTGACGATCTCGGCCTTCACTTCGCCACGCTTGGCGAGGAGACCCAGTTCGTCCACCAGACGCCCCTTGCCGACGCCGTACACCGGATGATGCATAAAGATCAGTCCCGACGCATTCCACAACTGAAAGCGCAGGCCAACCGACGTGTAGTCTTCGCCCTGATGCATCATCGAAACATCGGTCGTCACTTCGCTGAGGCGCTTCTGAACCCGCTCGGTCGACAGCAATGCACCCGCGCCGATCACGATTGCCAGCGTCGCTATCAGGAAGCGTTTCCGGTGCGCGTACCAGTGATACTGCATGCCGAGCAGCACGACGAACACGGGTATGGCCAGCCAGCCGCCGCGGCTGCCTGACAGATACGACGCGTAGCCGCCGCCTACCAGCGCCAGCAGTCGAAGCCCTAGCACGCGCCAGTCGCGCGGCTTGTCCCAGCCGGCGGTGAAAACCGACAGAAAACCGAGCAGCAGCGCCGTATCGCCGAACGGAATCGCATTCGTATAAGAATTATTCAGACGATTCGCATCCGTCCAGCCGCCGGCCGGCTGATCGCAAAGCGCCCAGATGCCTACCGCCAGCGCACCGGCGGCACAACCCCAACCGATCACGCGCAGATGTCTGGATGGCAATTGCCGCAGCAGCAGAAAGACCGGCAGGGCCAGCACGAAGCGCGACAAGGCGTCGAACTGACGTGGCAGCCAGTAACCGAACACGGCTTGCTGGACGGCGATGGCTACGACGAAAGCCAGCATGCCGACGGTGAACCACCGGTAGGTGCGCAGGCCGGAGAAATAGCCAGGCGTGCGCCGGTTGGCCACGGCGGCGCCGAGCGCCAGGGCAAGAATCGCGAAGAAGCAGTAGCCTGTGCCGCCGCGCCACACGAGATTGACCGCGGGCGCGAAAAACAGCAGGGCCGTGCTGAGCCAGATCAGACTGGGAGCAAAAATCATAGGGCAACAATATGTAAGAACACTACCGTTCCGGTGGTGGATTTGCTATGGCCGGACCCTTGGGTGCATTTTTTAAGACGGTAGAGCGACCGCGATTATAACCGCGCACTCCCTTGCAGAATGCTTGCTGAAGCACACGGTAAGGCGTCCTTCGGCGAGCCGCTGCAATCGGTGTCGCTTTGCACGAAAAGCCCGGCGCAAAGAAGGCTGCTGCGGCTTTCGCGCCGTGCTATTTGTCGTAGGAGCAGTCGGCGGCGGTACAATCCCCGGCGAAACTTGCAGGCGATGCTATTTGGGCCACGCGCGCGGTGTCAGGTTCCCATGGCGTCCGCGGGCTCTTAAGCTGCCAGCGATTCTCCAACGCCGCCCCCGGCTGATGCCGCCTGGGCGGCGGCCATTTAAATTGCATTGCACTGCAGCACGGCGGATTGCCAATGCGGAGTTGAACCGCGCTCGCGCCGACGGCAAGCTCAACGGACCGAATCGATGTTCTCAATCATCATCCCGACCTGGAACAACCTGCCTTATCTGAGGCTCGTGATCGAGAGCCTGCGGCGTCATTCCACGCATGCGCATCAGATCATCGTGCACGTGAACGACGGCTCGGACGGCACCCTGGCCTGGGTGCGCGACGAGGGTATCGAATACACCGCGTCGCCCGGCAACATCGGCATCTGTCACGCGGTCAATATCGCGGCGGCGCGCGCCACGCAGGACTACATCGTCTACATGAACGACGACATGTACTGCTGTCCCGGTTGGGACGATGCGCTCGTCAAACGCCTCGCTCAAATGCCGGCCGACAATCTGTTCATGCTGTCCGGCACGATGATCGAACCGGTCGACTCCGGCAATCCATGCGTCGTCGTGCAAAATTTTGGACGCGACGTGGAAAACTTCCGCGCTGAGGAGCTGGTGGCCGCCACGCCGAAACTCGTGCGCGCCGACTGGCGCGGCGCCACGTGGCCGCCCACGCTCGTGCATCGCGACTGGTGGTACAAGGTCGGCGGCTACAGCAGCGAGTTGAGCCCCGGCATGAGCAGCGACAACGACTTCTCGATGAAACTGTGGGACGCCGGTTGCCGGGTGTTTCTCGGTGCTGGCGACAGCCTGGTTTATCACTTCCAGCAGAAGAGCACCGGCAAGGTCGTCAAGAACGATGGGCGTCGCCAGTTCCTGAATAAGTGGGGCATGACGCAAGCCACCTTCGATCGTTATTTTCTGCGGCGCGGCACGGAGGTGGAGGGCGGCCAGGCGGTCAGCGAACCCGAGCGGACCGGTCGCTTGCGGCGCGCGCTGCTCAAGTCGCGCATCAAGCGCGCGTTCAGTTAAGGTGGGCGTGGCCGCGCGCTGTGTGCACGCACGCTGCCTGCAATGCGTGGCGGCATAAACCTGGCGGTTGGCGGGCTTCGCGCGAGCCGAAGCGCCCGTTACACGCCGCCCGTCACCAGTGGCAGCACCGTCAGATCTGGGTGCGTGCCGTCGACGATGCTGCGCCCCACATGCACCCCTTCGTAGAGCGCCTCTTCCACGCCGGCGAAGCTTTCTTCGCCGTCCGCATGGAACGGTACGGAATGCCCGGGAAGGGTTGGATCGGCGCCCGGATGACACACGTAACCGACGTACGTATAGCGGTTGTCAGGCACGGCTGACGGTTTCGCCGCGTCGGGCGGGCTTTTCAGGAAGGGTGCCACGTGAATTTCGAAACCCTCGTACTCCACCATCTGCCAGGGTGCGGTTTCATCGGCCATGGCCGCCTCCGTCTATGTCGCTTGCCTGTCAAAAAGTCTAGGTGATTTGAACGTAAAGCGCGCCCTGAGACTGATGCGGCAAACCACTACAAGCACGGCCGCGCGCAATCCCTTTCACACCTGCAGCGGGCCGTCAGGACCTTGCGGCGGTATCGCTTCGGTGCAGAGCGTGCGAGTACGCGCCTGCCCGCGCCATCTTCGCCATGTCAGATAGAATGTCGCGCTTTGCCCGTACAAGACCCTGCCCATGTGGTTCAAAAACCTTCAGTTGCACCGTCTTCCCGCTCCGTGGTCCGTCACCCCTGAACAAATGGAGAAATGGCTCGCGCTGCACGCGTTCGCGCCCGGCAACAGCGTCGAGATGCAAAGCCATGGCTGGGCGTCGCCGCGCGATAACGACTCGCTGGTGTATTCGCTAAACGGTCAGATGCTGCTGGTGTTTCGCGCCGAGAAGAAACTGCTGCCGGCTTCGGTCGTCACGCAAGTGACCAAGGCGCGCGCGCTCGAACTCGAAGAGCAGCAAGGCTTCAAACCCGGCCGCAAGCAGATGCGCGAACTCAAGGAGCAGGTGACCGACGAATTGCTGCCGCGTGCCTTCAGCATCCGCCGCGATACGCGCGTGTGGATCGATACCAGGAACGGCTGGCTCATCATCGATGCGGGCTCTCAAGCGGTCGCCGACGAAGTGCGCGGCCTGCTGGTGAAGTCGATCGATCAGTTGCCGCTCGGCACCGTGCGCGTCACGCAATCGCCGGTTGCGGCGATGACCGGATGGCTGCTCTCCGCTGAAGGTCCCGCCGGCTTCACGCTCGACCAGGACACCGAGTTGCGCTCGCCGGCGGAGGGCAACGCGACGGTGCGCTACGTCGGACATACTTTGGATGCCGAAGATATGCGCCGTCATATCGAAGCCGGCAAGCAATGCATGCGTCTTGCGATGACGTGGAACGATCGCGTGTCGTTCGTGTTGACGCCTTCGCTCACGATCAAGCGCATCGCGCTGCTCGACGTGCTCAAGGAAGCGAGCGACCCCACCGCGCAGAACGACGACGAGCGCTTCGATTCCGACTTCACGCTGATGACCGCCGAACTCGACCGCATGCTGTGCGATCTGCTCGACGTGTTGGGCGGCGAGCAGGGCGAGGCGATGCCGCAAGCCGCTGCTGCCTGATTCCTGCTTTATCCGGTTCGGGCCGGCGTGTTCGGGAGGCGGCGCTGCATAAAAGTGCCGCTTCTCGCTCGCTGTGTCCGGATTGCGGTCAGACTGTTGTATCGCCACATCGCCACATTGTGACACCGTCACGCCGCTACGCCGCTGCATCGTGACACGGCCATACGGCCACACCGTCACACCGTCACATCACACCGTCACACCGCAACGCGATACCGCACCGTGAATATGGTTAAGATTACGTCCAGAAAGGCACGTCAATCACGGAGGACTTGCGATGGTTCGGCTGGTCATGATCCTGCTGGGTGTCGATTACCTGCGCACGCGCTGGCGTTCGTTGCAGTTGATCGGATGGGTGAGCCTGATTCTGGGCGTGGTGGTATTCATCGACGCACTCGATAGCGCGCTCTATTTTCCGATCACACCGTTTGCGTTGTTGCTGTTGCTCGAAGGACTCGCCACGCTGGCCGTCGCATGGACCGGCATGGGCGGACAACGCACGCTGCGCTATGTGAAGGGCCTCGCATTCTGCTTTGCGGCGGCGCTGATTCTCGCCGGCCATCATCATGGCAACTTCATTCTGTCGATGATCTTCGGCACGCTTTTTCTGGCTGACGGTCTGCTGCAGATCGTCTCCGCGAAGGTCGTCCGCTACCGTACCTGGCGGCTCGCGATGATTGGCGGGAGTGTCGAAATCGCGCTGGCGGTTTTCTTCTATCAGCCTTATCCGACGCACTATGTGGGCACCGTGCCGTACTGTCTCGGCCTCGGCTTGATGTTTGGCGGCTGGAACATGATTTTGCTGAGTACGCGCGTGCGGCGTCTCGTGTCGAATCCCGCGGTGGCTTCGGATGATGCCTCTGCTGAAGCAGCCAATTCCGCCGCGAGTGCCGTTGGGCTCGGCCGCCCGGGCGTGGTCGAATGGGACGGCCCGCCCACCGCCGATGAAGACGCGTTGACCGTCCACGTGTGGACGCCGGTCGGTTCGGCCAAGGGTGAGGCGCGGCGGCAGTTGATCGTCGATCGTTATATCGCGGCGGTGGATCGTAACGGCGTGATATCAACCGGGCATGCCGCGCTCGAATCGCCTGAGGGCATCTATATCAGTCTGTATCCGGGCGTCGAGATCGATCGTTCGCCCGACGATTTCGCGCGGCTCCTGCGTGCGACACGCGAGAACGACGTGCCCGGTGTGTTCCAGCCCGATTACCCAACCGAATCGAAAGCGTGGTGTCCGTCGACGGTTCAGGTACGCATACGCAATTACGATCCGGCACGCCTGCGCCGCTTCTGGGACACCTATCGTCAGGAGACAACCTACAACCTGACGCATCGCAATTGTTCGAGCAGCGTATCGCACGCGCTGGAGGCGGCGATCGAAGGCGCATCGGCGCGCGTATGGGGCAGCCTCGGTGGCTGGCGGCCGTTTTTGCGGGTGATTACGACGCCGGAGTTGTGGGTGGCCGCACAACTTCGCAAACGCGCCGCGACGATGGCGTGGACGCCGGGTCTCACGCTCGACTATGCGCGCGCGCTCAGCATGCTCGCCGACCCGCGACCATCAGGCTGGGTCAAGATGGCGCGTTTCGCCGTGCGCAAAATGGTGCGTTCGCGGCAGCAATGGCGTGCGGAAGAGCGCGACGCGGCGAGCAGTCACGAGGCCGGGCAGGGCAAGGCTGCGGGCGTGGTGCGCGAATGATGGGTGCACGATGTGCGACTGAAGCCTGCGGTTGGCGCGAGAGATTCGTGCCCTCGAGGTAACGGAAGCGCAACCAGCCCGCAACTCAGTCAAGCGAAGCCAGGCACAGGTGACATTCTCTGCCCAACTTCGACGTAGTAGGAAAAACAGCTGACCTATCAAGCGCTTGCAGATTTTCCCGGCTAGTTATGCACAGATTTATGAACGGATTCTGTTGATAACTAGAGGCCTGCGCGTCGCGTCTGCGGCGGCCTTGTAATTCTGGTTTTTTGCGTAACCCTAACATCCGCGCATTTGCAACAACCTTAAGGGCGACTCCGGTCGCCCTTTTTGTTTGCAAGTCATCTGCTCGCTGTTCCGCTGCATATGCCTATGTCCGATTGCCCTGATGCGCGGGTACGCAATTTCCTGTGCGCATTGTCAGAGACGGGAGACATCGCTTTGTCCCAACACAAGATTCCATGAATTTAGGATTCCTCGCATAGGCGTGGGTTTCGATTTCCTTAAGAGTGGCTGCGCCTTCAAAGGCAAAACCAACAATTAAAGGAGAACCATGAAAGCGTGGAAACACCACAGCATGGTGCGGCGTCTCGTCCACCTGTCCGCCGCATCCTTCCTGCTGTTGACCGCTGCTCATGTCAATGCAGCGGATTACAACCAGTGCATGCAGACGTATCAGAAGTCCCTTGGGATTCCCGGGACCCGTACCTGCGCTATCCAGGTAGCCGGCACGTCACCCATGTCCAGGGGCCCGGACGACCCGTACAGCAGCATGAATTACTACAACTGTCCCAATGCAACGGACTGGATCAATGATTACTGCGGCGGCGCGCCAGTTCCTCCTTCGCCGGAAGACACGTGTCCCGTCGCTGACCCGGTGTTGCCTGCAGAGGGCATCGTTACGCTCCGGGAAACTGACTTTGCGAGCGGCGACGCGCTACCACTCGTCTTCGGAAGGACATATCTGTCCAGGCCTTATGACACTACCCAGACGGCGATGGGTCGCAACTGGGTCAATAACTGGCAGCGAAGAATTGATCTGACAGCGGTCAATGCGAGCACGCCACAGATTGTCGTTTATCGGGGCAACAGGCAGCCTCTGACGTTCAGGTGGAACGGCAAGGCGTGGAATATGCCGGGCAATCGCGGCCTCACGCTGACGAAGGCTAACGACGGGTATTTTTATCTGAAAGACGACCTGCTGGGCACGACCGAAGCCTACTCGGCCGGTACCGGCCGTCTGTATTCAGAAACGACTCGCACCGGCTCGCTTCGCAAGTTCCTGTTTGATTACAAAGGCCGCATGGTGGCGGTCAACGAGTTTCAGATCGACGACATAGGTCCGGACAGACTGAAAATCGATTTCCAGTATGACGACAGCGATCGCATCGTTGCCATGGTGGATCCCTTGGGCAATGCCACGCGGTATGCGTATGACGTCAGGGGGAATCTTGCTTCGGTAACCCATCCCGACGGCACCATCCGTCAGTATCTTTACGAGGATGCCCGCTTCCCTAATGCACTGACGGGCGTAAAGGACGAAACCGGCTCGAAGATAGCGACATGGACCTACGATGCGAATGCACGCGTGATCTCGGTCAGTCACCCTGATACGACGCGTAATACATCGATAAGCTATGACGTGTCCGGAAAGACGACGCTTAGCGATATGTACGGCACAAGTACATATAGCTTCAGTTTTCCTGACGCGTGGCGCCCGGGTTCAGTTGCCACACCGGACGGAACGATATCCCGCGTATGGGATAGCGCAGGAAACCTGACGCAGAAAACGACTCCCGACGGAGTCACGAAGTACACGTGGGATAGCGCCAACCGGCCGACGAAGGCGGTGGCGACCGTCGCAGGAAAAACGACAGTAACGACGATCGAGTACAGCGATGCCAGCTCGCTGCGTCCGCATCTGGTCGCTACGCCGGGTAAGGTGCGCGCATTTGTCTATGACTCGCAGGGCAATGTTACGGGCTATGCCGAGCAGAAGACGACTGACCTGACGGGCGAGCAGGGGCTGCAGGCGGCCGGGACGGGTGAGCAGATGACGGTCAGCGCCCGGTACGATGGCGCGAGCCGTCTCCTGGAGGCGACGATCGTCCGGAATGGCACGAAGACCGAAGACTGGAGCTACACCTACGACACAAGAGGCAACATCGCGACGACACAGGATGCCGTGTCGGGCTGGGCGATGCGAACGCTCAGTCGGGATGCCGCAAATCGTGCAACGGTTATAGCAGGCAACAGCGGTCAGGCCACCGTCAGTTACGACGCGCGCGGACGCGTGTCCGTTTTCAGGTATGAAGAGAAAGCCGGTACGGTGAACGGCGGACTCGCCCGCACCCTGGTAGTGGGTTATGGCTATGCGAGCGGCCCGGTATCGACGCATACAGCGACAGTATCAACGAATGGTGGTACTCCGCAGTCGATCGGTGACGCCGAACTCGGGGTGTGGCTAAGCAACTGGGAACTCGGTAACGATCCTGTTGCGCCTTCTGCGAATCTCACAGGGCTCAAGTCCAGCGCCGACGCCTTCGTTCCGGAAATCTGCGTTGAATGCTACATGGCGTGGAAAGCGAAGTTGCCGGGGAAGCTTTTCGGCGATGAACTGGGCGATCCACTTCCGCAGTGGAGCGAGTCCACGGAGTTGATGCTGGGCGATCAGGCGCAGGTCCCGTATCCTGTGCTTGTACCGGATTTGACCAGTTCGGCGAAGAGATCGACGCTTTACAGCGCGCTCTTTGGAGCTGGAAACGGTGATGGTGGGATGGTTAAGTGTGCGAGCAGTGGCGATAAGGAGTGGCGCGAGGGGGACTGCTTTGCAAAGTATCAATACGATATGCAAATTTGCAATTCGCTTGGCACCATAATGGGCAAAAAACGAGGCCGGGCGCTGTGCAAACAGCAGGCATTCCAAGATTACCAAGAGTGTAGAGGTCATTGATGGTTAATTATCCCCCACGTTCCGTGGTCGTAACTTACGATGAAGATAGTCAACAGTTGATTTTGCAGTTGGCTGACCCTGCAAAGCTGGCGCCGCTCCTGGCTCGAACGCTTAAAGCCCCGATTCTGCTGGACGAGTTCGATTTCAAGCTTGACGATGAATTTGCGCGTCGGTTTGGAGGGGGCGTGCTCAACCTGATCGCACTGGGTCAACCGGAGATCAAGCAGTACATGACGGTGACGCAGCACCCAATCGAAAAAACGTCAGAGGAGTAAGTTATTGATGGTTCGGTGCAACGAGCGAACGACGTTTGATCGTTGCACCGACATCACCGGAGCCGGCTGCAACCCACACCGCAGTGTGTGGAAAATGAGTGAACTTAATCAATATGGCAGGTGTATGCTCAAAGCGAAAGCTTGTCGCTGGCAGCACCCCACCACGCCGGACCTCGGCCGTGGCTCATTCAGGATCAAACCGTGCCGGGCGCCGAGCGTCTGCTGCGGCAGCGGGTTTTACCAGCGTGAACGTAATGCTCAGGACGAACCCAGTAGCATCCACCGGCCTGACAGATGAATGAACCACAGCGTTTCACGGTACATCACATCAGCGTCTACCGCTACCCGGACCCCGTGCGGTTCGGCGAACACCGCATGATGTTCCACCCACTCGTGCATCAGCCACGCTTTACGTCACGAACCGGCTGGCGATAACGCCGACGCCGTCACGGCTCCACTGGCTGCACGGAGAAGGGAATATTTCTACTGGAAGAGGGCGTCGCGATGAAATTGCGCGTTGGCTACGAGCTGGTTTACGAGTGCATGCAACCGACGCCGATGATGCTGATGTTGAACACGCACTTTTCGCACGCGAACGATGTGCTGAGTGCGGATGTGCTGGCGGTCGATCCGCCGGTGCCGATCAGCCAGTATCGCGACGGCTTCGGCAATCTGTGCAGCCGGATCGTGGCGCCGCAGGGACTGATCGCATTGTCGACGAGCGCCGTGCTCGAGGTGTCGTCCGAGCCGGAGAGCCGGCTGCCGTTTACCGAGCAGCATCCGGTGGAGGCATTGCCTGACGATACGTTGGTGTTTCTGCTGGGCAGCCGTTATTGCGAAACCGATTTGCTATCCGAATTTGCGTGGCAGACGTTCGGCAAGATGCCGTTCGGACGCGTGCGAGTGGATGCGATCTGCAACTATGTGCACGAGCATATTGTGTTTGGCTACGATTTTGCACGGCCGACCAAGACCGCGTGGCAGGCCTGGCAGGAGAGAAAGGGCGTGTGCCGCGACTTTGCGCATCTGGCCGTGACCTTATGCCGGGCGATGAATATTCCGGCGCGGTATTGCACGGGCTATATCAGCGACGTCGGCACACGGCCGCCCTACGCGGCCATGGATTTTGCCGCGTGGTTCGAAGCGTATGTGGGCGGCTGTTGGCAGACCTTCGATCCGCGCAATAATGTGCCCCGCACGGGTCGGATTTTGATGGCGCGTGGCAGAGATGCCGCCGATGTTGCGATCAGCAATGCGTTCGGGGCGACGCAGTTAATGAAGTTCGATGTTGTCTGTAAGGCGATATAGGTTTCTTGCCGGTAAAAACGCCTAAAGTTTCCTGCATGAAATGCCGAAAAGACCGGAATCCATACTCGTGCCGCGAGCCGATTCCGAACCATCATGATGTCGCGCAACGTAGCCGCCACGCTAGTGGCGATCCTGCTGGCAACGCCAGCCTCAGAAGCATTGCCGGCGGGGCTGGCCTCGATTCCGGTAAGCCTGACTGTGCAGGAAACCTGCGTGATCCAGTCGGTGGACGCGGCGATTACCGTTGCCAATCAACCAGCGGTTGCCTGTCTGCACGGGGCGCCGTTCCAGGTTTCCCAAGCCGCATTCGATCCCACCGTGCCGGGCGACGCAGGCCGGGCTCAGGCACAGCCGGTGGAATTCGTCGCCACCCACGACGCCCAGCAAACGGTCTGGACCGTCAACTTCTAGAAATCGCCGTTTATCCGCGCGGCACTGCGGCTGCCGATTTTCCGGCCCAAAGATCAAAAACTGATCGTCGCGGTAATCGTATCGCTGTAGCTGCCGGGCATCGGCGTCGTTTGCGCAGGCACCCGGCCATATACCGTGATCGACACCGCATTGCCGCTGCCCGTGCCGGTGGCCATCGTCGTACCCGCCGTTCCGTCACCCCATGCGCTCGTGTGGGCGGCGTCCGTATAAAGCTGATAGTTCACCGCGCCACCGCCGCCCGAGCGCTGCATCTGGCGTGCCGCGACATTGCCGCTCACGCCGCTGCTGAGCGCGATCTCGTACGCGTCGCCGTTCGTGCAACGGGCCGTGATCGCGCCAGTCGCGTTCAATGCCGAACTCAGCACGCCAGTCGACGTGAACGCCATGTTCGTCGCGCTGATCAGGCAGTTGTTCACCACTGTCGCGCTGGCCGTGAAGCCGAAGCTGCCGGCGCTTGTCGTCAGTGCGGCGCAGCCGGGCGTGACCAGCAGAAAAAACCCGTAGGTGAGCGAAGTCTGGCTCAAGGTCTGCGAATACACGGTGTTGGCGTTGCCGGAAGTCGGCACGGTCGGCTGGCTGGCCGTGATCTGGCCGTAGAAATTGACCGATGTCGTCGCGGTATTGCCGGTCAATGGCTTGTTGAGAACCACCGAAATCGGCGTTGTGCCGAGCGCGGTCGAACCCCACGCGAGCGAATGCGCAGCGTCCTGATACAGGTTGTACTGCAACTGGTTGGCGCCGATCGTCAGATAGCGCGGCGTCGTGCCGCCCATGTTCAGGCACACCTGGACACTCGGCGTCAGCGTAATCGTGGGCCATGTGCACGAAATGCCGACAGTGCCGGTCGCGGCCACCGCACTCATGCCGATCGGACTGACGTTGCCGAAACTCAGCGCCGACGGACTCGCCGAACAGGTTTGCGCACATGCGCGTTGCGGCAACACGCCGAGCAGCGCGCATAGCGTCAGGAGCAGAAGGAGCCGCTTCATCGCGCCGCTCCTGTTGCCGGCGACGCGGGGACCGCCGCATTGCCGCCGCAGGTCAACGGTCCGAGCGTCGGCAGCGAGCCGTCGGCGGGTCGCTGGTAGGTGAACTCGACACTGCAATGCGCGTCGCCGTTGTCGATCTCGAGATGGTTGTCGCGCTGCAGATTCTCGACGAAGGTCAGACCGTCATAGCCGACGATCGTATCGCTTCCGCTTTCGACGTGATGCACGCGCGTGCCTGGCGGCAGCAGCTTGCCGTCGGCGCCGCGCAGAATCACCGAGGCGGCGCTGTACCGCGACACGCGGAAGTTTGCGAGGACGCCCGCGCGCGACTCCGGCACGAGGTCCATCGAGGTCGTGGCGATACGCGCGTCGGCGGGCAGATTCATGCTGTCGATCGCGACCTGGTTGTGCTGATATGCGTTCAGATCGGGTATCAGCAAATGGCCATTGTGGTCGGTCGCGCCGATCACGCGATTTTCGTGCAGTACCGGCACGCCCGCGACGCCGTCGGTGGACACCAGCGCGAAGCCGTCGTCGATACGCCGCGCCAGCTGGATGCTGTGGTCCATCAGCACGATCGCGCCGGTCACGTCGAGTGAGGCGTTCGCGTGCCGGTCGATGTCCTGCGCGAGCGCCGTCACCTCGCCGTAGTTGCCGAGATACTGCGCCTGCGCCTGGCGGTACGGCACCGCGCCCGAGCCGCCCGCCTGCACGCCCCAGCCCCAACCACCGGAATAATCAGGCGGCCGCTGCGCATTGAGGTTGTAAGTGGACTGGCCGTTCTGACGGCCGACACTCGCGTTGATCGCGGTGTTGTTGCCGAGGCCGAAGCTCGCGGTCAGAAACACCCCGCGCGAGTTGTGCTGCAGAAAGTCGTTGTACGTGCTGAGCGTAAGCGAGGCCAGATTGCCGAAGTTCAGCGTGTACGACAGCGAACCGATCCGCGAGGCCGGAATGCCGGGAAACCGATAACCGATGTAGCTGAGCGACACGGTCTGGCGGCTGAAGAGGGGCAGCGCGAGCGTCACGCGATCGGTGGCGGTGGGCACCGGCGTGCCGTCGCGCGCGGCGAGGTCGCCGTAGTTGCCGTAGGCGCGCAGCGTTTGCGCATCGATCGAGAAGTGCGGTTCGATCAGCTGATAGCCGAGGCCGACCTGGGTGCCGTTCAGCTTGCCCGCGCTCGCGGACAATGAGCCGTTGATCACGCCCGCCATGCCCATGCGTACCAGCGCGCCGGCACCCACGTTGACGAGGCCGCCGGTGGCTTCCGCGTGTCCTTCGAGTGTTAGCGTGTCGCTCATGCCGCGCCGCGCGGTGGCGCTGACCGCCGGGCGCGGATCGTAGGAAAACGAATCGATGCCATACGCGCGGCGCAGAAAACCCGCTTCGAACGAATAGCTCGACAGACCCGCCGCCAGCATGCGCGTATCGACGTAGAGCGGCAGCGTCGTCGAGATGGTGCGGCCGAGCGCGTCATGCGTGATCACGGTCGCCTCGCCCGCGCCGGTGATGCCCGGCACGTTGTTGACGATGAACGGCCCGCTCGGCACGTTGCCGCTGAATTGGCGCACGTTGTTGATATAGAGATCCACCGCCGAAGGCACGACCGCGGAGCCCGCGAATGCCTGCACGGGGAACGTCACGAGATCGGGCCGTAAAGCGAAGTTGCTGCGCCACTGGAAGCCGCCGATGCGGATCGAGCGGCTCCAGTCGAGTGAAGACGAAATGGTGTCGCCGAACTGCGTGGTACTGAGCGTGGCCGGGTTCGAGGTGCTCCACGAGGTGTCGTAGCGCACATAGCGATGCAGGTCGCGGTATAGATACGCGATGCCGGTATTGCTCAGCACGCCGGCCGGGTCGAAGTAGCGCTCCTCGCTCCACAGTGCGAACTGCGCGTTGGTGTCGGTTTGTGCGAACGCGTCGTAGTTGATCAGAAAGCCGCGCGACGCGGCGGCATTCGGCGTTCGCGTCAGCTCACGCGTATCGAAGGTGTACGGCTTGCGGATCGCGTCGGGCACCTGCAGGTCGATGGTCTGATGCGAGGCGTCGTATTGGTAGTGCAGGCCAGGGATCTGGTCGAGTTCGATCGAAACGGTGTCGGCGGCGCCGAGCTTGTCGGTAGCGATGCCGACTTCGCTCAGGTCCTTTCCCGTGGCGCTGAGCCGCCCGCCGACTTCGCGAAAGTGCGTGATCAGCGAAGTGCGCTGGCCGTTGAGCATGACTTCCAGATATAGATCACGGCCTGCGGCGTTGTCCGGCGCTGGCTTCGTCGCTGCGCGCTGGCTGGACTCCGGCGCGGCGCTCGAACCGGTGCTCGTGTTCGAATCCGTGTTCGAGTCCGCGCCCATGCTGACGCCTGGGCTGACACTCCTGTCGATGGGCGCATCGGCGGGCGCGCGCGCATCGACGCCCGTATCGGCGAACCGCAGCGGCGCTTGTGCGCCGGCCTGAGTCGCGCTCAGCATGGCCAGTGTCGCCGCGAGGGCAAAGACCTGCAGTCTCCATCCATGACGTTTTCGCCGTCGTGTCGTTCTCATCGATTGCCTGGCGGTCCATCGTGTCCGTTCCCAGTGACTCAGGCGCGATCATGGTTGGCTTTGCGTGCCTGGCGTCAGCACGTGAGTTGGCTCGTGTTCCCTCGTGTGCTCACTCGCCATTGACCGTCGCTTCGGCCGGCAGTGAATTGATCGCGGCGCGCACCTTCAGCGGACCGTTCTGGGTGGCGTTGTCCGGCAACGTCACCGGCCACTGCCGTTCGCGTCCGGCCAGCGCGTAGCCAAGCAGCCCTTTGTTGACCACATAGGTGTTGCCTGCATGGTCGATCAATTCCACGGCGGCGATTTGCGCGCGCTTTTTGCCCGCGTTGCCGACGCGCAGCAGCCAGCTTTGCGGGCCGCGCGACAGGTGCCAGGACAGCTTCGGCTGGCCGATATCGGCGGGCGGCTCGACGAACACCGGCACCGAGTAGCGCAGACGGATTGTCACGCCGCTAGTGGGCGCGGCATCGGGCTCGGGCAACTCGTCGATCAGCACGCGATAGCCCTGCTCTGCGGTCGACGGCTGCGTAATCGTTCGAACCAGCCGCACGAGTTGATCGGCATGCGCGGCGATCTGGATCAGCGGCGGGCTTGCTACCAGGTCCTGCGTGGGCGTGAGCGTGTCTTCGCCGTTTGCCTGATCCCAGCGGAACACGCGCACCTGGCCGAACAGCGGTTTCTCGCCGGGGTTCTTCAGCGTGATGCCGGTCGCATTGGCGTCAGCGGACATATCGACCATCACCGGCGAAATTTGCAGCGTCGCGGCTAGCGCGAGCGGTGCCGTCAGACACCATGCGAATGCGGCTGCTGTCAGTAGCCGGTGAGGCGCGCCGATGACGCTCGCGACGCGCGTGATTGCGGACCGTAGTTTTGCAAGCCGCATGATTACAGACTGCGCGCTTGCACGCGGCGTCTTCGCAGACCATGTCCTGGCGGACCGCGTCCTTACAGACCGTCTCAAAAGTAGACCGTGGCAGTGACGGTGGTCTGATAGGTATCAGGTTTCGGGGTAGTCTGCGCCGGCACCTGGCCGTACACGACGATCGATTGCGCCGAGCCGGTACCGGTGCCGCTGGCCGTATTGGTGCCCTGCGTGTTGCCCCACAAGGTAGTGTGGCCGGCATCCTGGTACAGCTGGAACCCGACGGTGGTGGCGGTATTGCCGGTGGCCGTGCCGGCCATCAGGCGGCTCGTCACGGTGGAGCCGGTGACCGTGCCGGCGTCGAGGCCGACGTTGTACGGCGTGGTGTTGGTGCAGGTCACGGCGAGCGTGCTCTGCTGGTTGATCGCGGTGGCCAGCACGCCGTTGCTGCCGAAGTTCAGCGGGTTCGCGCTGATCGAGCAGTTGGCGTTCAGCGTAAGCGTGACGGTGAACGTGGTGGTCGCGGTGCCGTTCGAGTAGGTGGCAGCGCTCGCGAGCTGTAGAGGCAAGCCGAACGTCAAGGCGACGATGAGGCTGGACGACAGCAGTTTTCGTTTCATCATGAGACCTCGCAAACCGACGGGACGCGGATTTTTCAATTGCGTAGGCAGTTTGAAATTATATCGGCCAGATAGTGAATCAATTCGCTGGATATTTCAGGATGGCTGATTGCGTTATGCAAAGATGTTCGCAATTGATGAAATTAGTCTACACCACACTTTCTTTGTAATACAAATTATTGCGACAGGAAATTTATTAGGGGTATCCGGCGTGGGTAGTGCGTTTTGGGGCTGCAAATTGGATAATTTGGGAAATTATTTCTATATAGGACTTCGGGAAAATACCTAATTCAGGTAGTTTTTTCTGTTAAAAAATTATTTTTAATTTTTTATTGCGGCACGGGGGGCATACTTATGCTTGTCAAATAGTTTGACTGATGCAATTGCGCCTGTTTGAAGCTCGCGTATTTAAGCGTCGGCTAATGCGGACGTTGCAAACGCGCAATGTCAATTGCGCCCCCCGGGTGGGGCGCGCCGCGTCATTCCCCAAGCGCCAGCGCACGCTTGCGCCGCACCAGCGCCGAGCCGATCGACACCGCCGCGCCGACGCAGCCCATCGCCAGAGAGAGAAACGCGATCAGCAAGCCGGTTTGTGTCCGTGCCGAAAACACACTGACCAGCAAACCGGCGAGCGGTTGCGTCATGTTGTTCAACAGGATCACTACGCCGGTCGTCTTGCCGTAGTCCTCGGGTGGAATGATTTTCTGCCGTGCACTGCGGATGAAGACATTGAACATCTTGTCAAAGCCGACAATCAGCAGAAAGCCGAGCGCATAGCCCCAAGGTGCCGCACTCACACCGGCGATCACGCCACCGGCACAGATCGAAACGAATGCGACCCGGCCGAGCGTTTGCGCAGGCCAGGCGTTACGCGCGATCGTCAAAAGAATCAGTACGGTGGCTACGGCGCCGGCAGTCTGCAGGCCCGCGTAGTAGCGGCTCGATTGCGCGTGAAAGCCGGTCACCATCGCGGCGGATGTCGCGAGCGTTACGCCGATCACCAGATTTTCGGCGGCGGCGAGCAGCACGACTTTTTTCAGACCGGGTAGCACCAGCACATGGCGCAGCGCGATCCGCAGGGGCATCGTCCAGTGACCCGGTGCTGCGGGAGGGGGATCGCCGGCACGAAAGCCGCTGGTGCGTTGCCATAGCAACAGCGCCGCATCGGCAAGCAGAAACAGCATGCCGGTTGCGCCGACCACCCACTCCCAGCGCCACATGCCGAGCAGCAGCGCGGCCAGCATGGGACCGAGGACGAAGCCCAACTGGTCGGCCAACTGCGAGTAGGCGAGCACACGCTGAAACTGCTGCGTGCTGAAGATCTGCGGCAGCATCACTTCGCGCGCGACCAACCCCTGGCTCGTGAGCACGCCGCACAATGCCGACAACGCGATCAGCCAGCCGATGCCGCCGAACAGCACATACGCCAGCACGCCGCCGAAACACACGAGTGCCCGCACGGTCTGGCTCACCCGCATCAGCTTGAGCGGCGAGATGCGGTCGCACAAGGCGCCGAAGAAAGGGAAGACCAGGTAGCGTGGCAGCGTTTCGATAAAGAACGCGAGACCTGACCACGATACCTGGTGTGTCGTCTGAAACACGACGAGCGGCACGAGGAACAGCAGGACCTGATCGGCGAGGCGCGCGACAAACAGCGAGCAGAAGAAAGCCTGATGGTTGACGCGCACCGTTCATGTCTCGCCGTTTATGGGTCGAGACCGATCGTATCAAAGATTGCGTTAGCCGCTCCGATACGCCTGTTCGAGCCGCGCGATTTCGAGCTTGACCATGTTCATCATGGCTTGCATCGCGCGGCCTGCTTGCGCGTCAGGGGCGCGCAGCTTCCCGCCGGGTGCGTCAGGAACGATCTTTTGCATACGGCCTGCTCGTGGGCGGGGGCGTCTTATTTCTGGCCGCACTCCGCCGCTTGCATTCCTTGTTGAATCTCTTCATGGCTCAGGTCGCGCTTGTGCGTGGCGAGCGACCAGCTATGACCGAACGGGTCTTTCAACTGACCATAGCGGTCCCCCCAGAACATGTCGGCAAGCGGCATGGCGACGGTGGCGCCGGCCTCGACGGCCTGCTTGAAGCTGGCGTCGACGTCTTCTACGTAGTGGTGAATCGTGACCGGTGTGCCTTTCAGCGAGTTCGGGCCCAGTGCGTTGTGGTCAGGCCATTCGTCGGTGAGCATCAGCATGGAGTCGCCGATCTTCAGGCAGGCGTGCATCACCTTGCCGCCGGGCCCGGGCAGGCGATACTGCTCGACGGCGTTGAAAGCCTTGGTGTAGAACGCGATGGCGTCGGCGGCGTTGGCACAAATCAGATACGGGGTCAGCGAGTGCATCCCGTCCGGGATCGGTTTGACAGCGGGGCTGGACATGACGGCGACTCCTTGAAGTAACAGGTTCGTGAGTTGAAAGACCGACTGCGTGAGCCAGGCCTTCTACGTTACGACGAGCGCGTCGTCTTTGAATCGACACTCCGGGAAAAATATTTTTAAGCACGGCCGTGCGGATGCGGATGCGGGTGCGGGTGCGGCACAGGCACGTGCCGTGTCCTGTGTGATGCGTGCTTGCCTCGCGGGTTCGACCGGCCCGATTTGTCCTCTGTCCGACGGCAGGTCAACCAGCCGGGTTGTCGTCGTCCGATGGCGTTGAAGGCGCCGCCGCATCACCGCCCGGCGCGCCGAGAATGCTGATCTGGAAAGTCGGGGTCGCCGCGAGCGACTGTAACGTCGCGTCTTCCGGAATGTGTTCGAACAGCGGCAGGATCACCGAGCCGCCGATCACCGCGCGCCGGCTATTGTCGGCCGGACGCAGGCCCCACACGTCCTGATAGACCACCGGCACTGCGATGCCGTTGCGGGTCGTGTTGCCGATATACAGCATCACATGGCCGCCGATGTAGATCAGCGTACGCAACGGTTTACCATGCTGGACGAGGTAGTCGAGCCGTTGTGCCGGCGTCGATGCGGACAGATCGGTCATGCGTCCCGCGCTCATCTGTGTCGACGAATGGCGCGGCAGCCACACGCCGAACGTCGCGAAGATGCTCTGCAGTTCCGACGAACAGTCGTTGTAGAGGCCGCTATTGCCCCAGCCGTACGGCCGCCCGATCAGCGTTTTCATCAGCATCGCCAGATGCCGCGGGGTCGCGGCGAGCGGCATCGGAGCGATCTGCGCATCGCTCAGTTGGGCGCTGCGGATGAGCGCCCGGCCGTCCACATCGCGAGCCGGGACGAAGAGTTTGCGGGCAGCGGGCGTATCGGCTGCGGCAGCGCCGCTTGCTTCGTCTGCTGTTTTGCTGGCCTGTGTTGCGGGCCGCGTGGTGCTGTCCGGGGCGAGCGGCAGCAGTGTGCCGGCGGGCGCGTCGAAGCGGAACACGCCGCGGCTGTCGCGCACCGGCGCCGAGGCCACGGTCACCGCGCCCAGCGATTTCGCGGTGGCGGCGCGCCATGTGTCGACGAAGGTGTCGTCGGTCAGGCCGACGCCATCGCTGCGCACCCAGCCTTGCACGTCGGGCGTCTGCACGTAGCGCCACGCGCCGTCGACGCTGCTGCCCAGCACATACAGCGGCGTGCCTGGGCGCACGGCTGAAATCTGCAGGTTGTCGAACGGATAGCCTTCGCCGGCCAGGTGGTGATCGTAGAACGACGGGTCCGTGGTCGGCAGTTCGCGCACCATCAGATTGCCGGTAGCGATCGCGCGGCGTTCGGGTGTGTAGCGGGCCTGCTGCGTGAACTGGCTAACGTCCATGTTTTGCGCGATGGCGTCGATCCACGCCTTGTCGTGCGGCCGGAAATTCTCGCCATAACCGAGCGCCGCGCCGCTCTTGCCGGTGTTGTCGAATTTGTCGATGCGGCGCTGCTGCAGCGCGACGATATCCGCGCCTTGCTGACGATAGACGCGCATCGTCACGTAATTGGAATTCCACGGCGAGGGCGCGGTCGTGCCGGTGCCGAAATAGCGCGCGTACAAGGCCCTGAAGTGCGCCTGCTGATCCGCGGGGCTCAGGAACGGCTGATCGTAGCCGGGGCTGTCCGGTTCGAGCCAGTGGTCGACGTTCTGGTCGTAATTGGCGATCGGGAACAGCGTGACCGTGTCGACGCTCGCGTGGCCGTCGTGCGAGGGCGACGGATTGCTGCAGGCGCTGAAAGTAGCGGTCGCTGCGAGCGCGACGCATAACGCGGCGGCGCGGCGGACCTGCGGCAGTCGGGCGGCGAGGCGCGTGGCGGAACGCATGGCAAAGCGCATGTCAAAGCGGGGCAGGACGGCGACGGGCATGGAATTCGACGGTGATGGTCCAAGGGCACGATGATACGGTGTCGCGCGGCGCCTAGGGTAGCGGATGCCTGCCGCATCCGCGCGGAACGCGCGAGCGGGGCTTTCTCGCGCTTACAGCGTTCCTCGCGGACATGAGCACCATGTTTCGCGGCACGGCGGCGACACGAAGCCAACAGCTTGCGCCGTGCTTTCACCGCGCTATGAGTGTATTTACACAACGCTTATGTGTTTTCATTGGAGTTCGAATCGTCAATAGCGGCAACGCCATACCGCGTTTCAGGCGGCGGCAACCGCGCACGGATAGCGTTTCGATACACTCGACACAGCGCCTCGAATCGTCTTTCGCGAGGCTCAATAACCAGGAGAGCACCATGCAAACCAGCGCACGCAATCAATTCGCCGGCGAAGTCGCCGAAGTCAAACACGGCGCCGTGAACGACGAAGTCACGTTGCGCACACCGGACGGTCTCGAGATCGTCGCGATCATTACGCACGGCAGCGCGACGTCGCTCGGCCTCGCTGCCGGCAAGAAGGCGTTCGCGCTGGTCAAGGCGTCGTCGGTGATCGTGATGGTCGACGTGGCGAAGAGCCAGGTGTCGGCGCGCAATTGCATCGCCGGTACGGTGTCGGCCGTCACCAAGGGCGCGGTGAATTCGGAAGTGACAATCAGCGCGGGTGGCGCGCAGATTGCCGCGATCATCACCAATGAAAGCGTCGAGCGTCTCGGCCTCGCGAGCGGCAAAGCGGCGACGGCGATTTTCAAGGCATCGAGCGTGATCGTCGGCGTCGAATAATGATCTGCGCATGGCGTTGTCCGCAGGACTAACGTCCGGATCAACCTTCAGGCCGTACGCAGAACGGGCGGAATCTGACGAAATCGGGCGGAAAGAGGACGGCACGCGCAGCAGGGCGTGCCGTGAAGGAAACAGCGGCTTGCTTTACACTGCACACCTCGCTGTTTCTCTTTCCGCTTTCATCACGGACGCCGTCATGTTCGAAGTCTCCTCCACCTCGCATCTCCCCAAAGCCGCGCATTACGAAGAACTGGTCTCCCAGGCCCGTTCGCTGCTCGCCGGCGAAACCGACTGGGTCGCCAACGCCGCGAATTTCTCCGCGTTCGTGTTCCATTCGCTGAGCGATCTGAACTGGGCCGGCTTCTATTTCCACGACGGCCGCGAACTGGTGGTCGGGCCGTTCCAGGGCAAGCCCGCCTGCGTGCGCATTGCGCTCGGCAAGGGCGTGTGCGGCACCGCTGCGCAAACCCGTCAGACGCAAGTGGTGCGCGACGTGCATGAATTCCCCGGCCATATCGCCTGTGATTCGGCATCGCAATCGGAAATCGTCGTGCCGCTGGTCGCGCCGGACGGCACGCTGATCGGCGTGTGGGATGTCGATAGCCCGATCGTTGCGCGCTTCGACGAAGAAGACGCGAAGGGCATGGAAGCGCTGTGCGCGGTGTTTATCGAAGCCGCGTTGCCGCGCGGAGCATAGGCGTTTCAATAAACGCCGATCCGGCGGTGCGGCGGCACCAAAGCGTTGCCCGAGTTTTCCAACTGAGACGATCCCGACGTCCAGTAGATCTTGCCGCCCCGGTGGATAGCAACGCTTCGGCGGGACATCAGATTTAAGGTTTCATCGACGTCGGCGTACTGCTCTTCGCATGCCCGGCCGTGTACCTTTCCGATAGCGGCTGTCTGTCGATCCTGAATGCAGCGAGCCTGGTGTCCGCGCGTGAGACGCGTCTGTTCGTGCCGGGCAATGTTGTCGTGCGCGGTTGCCGTGCGCGACACGCTCGATTCAATCAGCAGCGTGTGCCGCACTTTGAGCATGCCGGCAATAGTGAGCACTTCTTGATGTGCGCGATGACGCGCATGCCGCCACCTGAATTGGGGAATACACCGAGGGAAACGATTGCTGCGAAGAATGCACGGTCCCGGCACTGGACCCGGCCAGGAAAGCCGTTATCATACAGACGGTTACCCGGCGGATCGGACCGAATCTGCCGGCGTCGCCGATTGCGCCGTACACGCCATAAAAAACGCTTACCCGCTTTCCTTATTCGCTTCCAATACCCAGGAAATTCAAAGGCCGGCGCGATGCAAGATCACCATTATGCCGAAGCGCGTCCACGCGACGCCGCGCTCGCGGCGGCGCCATACGGCATGTTCATCTGCACAGCCGACGGCACGTTCGACTCCGTCAACGCTGCTTTCGAAAAGCTGACCGGCTTTGCCGCCGAAGAACTGGTCAGCCGGCGTACTTTCGAATCCTTGCTCGACCCGGCCGAACTCGCGAGGCGCCGCGCCGAATTGCCGCCGCTCCCGGAAATAAGCTCGCGCTACGAAGGCGAATGGACTTATGTGCGGCGCAACGGCACGCCGATTCGTGTGGTGTTCGCGCTCGCGCCGCTTGCACCGCTTGCCGCCGAGCCGGCGTATCCCGGCGGGGTCGCCATGGGGCCCGTTCGCTACGTCGGCATCGCTATCGACATGACGCGCTACGCGCAATCCGAGGCGCGCCTGTGGTACGTCGCGCATCACGACGGCGTGACGCGCCTGCCCAATCAGACGCTTTTCACCGAACGCCTCGAACTCACGATCGCGCGTTGCCAGCGAAGCGGCAATGGTTTTACCGTGCTGATCGCCGAGCTCGATCATTTGCGCAAACTGCGCGATGCGCTCGGTTTGCATGCGGCCGAACTGGTGTTGCAGATCGTCGGCGAGCGGTTGCGCGGTCTGTTTCCCAACGACGGTACGATCGCCTCGATCGGCGGCACGCAATTCGCGCTGCTGATCAACGAAACCGGTGCGGCGGCCGATGCTTTCGCTGCCGAGGCACTGAGCCGCATCGCCGAATCGATCGACTACGCGGGCACTGCGCTGAACATCACGGCGAGTATCGGCATCGTCGCTTATCCCGCCGACGGTGCCGATGCGCCGACGTTGATGCGTCGTGCGGGCGTGGCGTTGTCGGCGGCTTCGGCGGTGAACGGCAATGCGGTGCGGCGCTTTTCCACCGCGCTCGAAGGACTGGCGGCGCGCCGCTTCGAACTGGAGACGATGCTGCGCGAAGCGCTCGAGCGTCAGCAACTGCATCTCGTGTATCAGCCGCAGGTGACGCTGTCCAATGGCCGTATCGCGCAGGTGGAGACGCTGTTGCGCTGGAATCATCCACAGCGTGGTTTGATCAGTCCGGTCGAGTTCGTGCCGGTCGCGGAAGAGTCGGGCCTGATCGAGCAGATCGGCGAATGGGTGATCCGTACCGCGTGCCGCGACGCCGGCAAATTGCTGCGGCTCACCGGCACCTTGCCGCGGGTCGCGGTGAACGTGTCGCCGCAGCAGTTCCAGCGGCACACGCTGTTCGAGACGATCCGCGGAGCGCTGGAAGATGCCGCGCTCGACCCGTCATACCTTGAAGTGGAAATCACAGAGGGCGTGCTGCTCGGCGATACTGAGCAGGCCTTGCAGACACTGCATGCGTTGCGTGAATTAGGTGTCGAAGTCGCGGTGGACGATTTCGGCACCGGCTATTCGAGTCTCGCGTATCTCACGCGTTTTCCGCTGAACCGCCTGAAAATCGATCGCTCGTTTGTGATGCGCATGAGCACCGACGCGCAATGTGCAGCGCTTGTCGGCGCCATTATCGCCATGGCCCATGCACTGAAACTGCGCGTGACGGCCGAAGGCGTCGAGACGGCTGAACAGGCCGCGCAACTGGAAGCGCTCGGCTGTGACGAGGCGCAAGGATTCTGGTTCTCGCGACCCGTCACCATCGCGGCGTTGCGCAATTTGCTAAGGCCGTTGGGCGCAGGTTGATGAACCGGCTAACCTGGTTTTAGCAAGCTGCGTGCCTCGGTTCCGCGGATGCAAAACGCGGGAACGTATCCTGCTTCCTTGCGTCAAGAGAACATATACGCAACGGAACGCAGGCAAACAATGAACGATCTCCTGACTCGTCTAGTGCATTTCCAGCCGTCGCTGCTCGTCACCTTGACGCACGATGCCCTTCAGATCGTGCTGGCCGCGCTGATCCTGATCGTCGGCTGGTGGCTGTCTAACCGGGTCGGCTCGGTATTCGAAAGAGCGCTCGTACGCTCGCGTGCGGATCCCACGCTCGCGCCAATGTTAGCGGCGATGGGCACCTGGGCTGTGCGTGTACTCGTTTTCATCGCGGCGCTTGGCGAAGTCGGCATTGCCACGGCGAGTGTGCTGGCCGTGCTGGGTGCCGCAGGTCTCGCGATTGGCCTCGCTTTGCAAGGCACGCTGCAGAACATTGCGGCCGGCATGATGCTGCTGATGTTGCGGCCATTTCGCGTCGGTGACGTGATCGAGGGGAGCGGGGCGGCCGCAGGCATTGTGCGCGAAGTGGGGCTGTTCACTACGCGCATCGAACGTGGCGATGGCAACGCGGTGTTTGTGCCGAACAGTCAGATCTGGAGCAATCCGGTGATCAACTACAGCAGCGGCGGCACACAGCGCATCGAGGTCGAAGTTGGACTCGCGCAGCGTAAGGACGTGGATACCGCGATCGGCGAATTGAAGAAACTGGTCGCCGACGAACCGCGCGTCCTGAGCGGCTCGACGCTTGCGCCGGTCATCACCGTAGCCGACTATCCCGAGCGCGGCGGCGCAACGCTGCGCATCGCCGCATGGGTGCGCTCGCCGGATGCGTCGCTCACCACCGGCGATCTCCACGATCACGCTCAGACCGCGCTCGAACAGGCCGGCTGTCCGGTGGCGGCGTAGCGCCTGGCGTGTCGCGCTCAGTGTGTGCCCGATGCTCGCGGATGGGCGAGGAAAAAACGCAGCATTTCGGCTGTCGCGTCGGGACCGGATGGGTCCGTGTACGAGCCGCGCGGACTGCCGCCCGCCCATGCGTGGCCCGCGCCATGAATCGTCCATGACTCCGCTTCGACGCCATTCGGCGCGACAAGCCGCTGCACCGTGCAACCGTGCCGGCCGCTCGCGGTGCCCGTGACATGTGACGGCGCGACTGTCGTGGCGCCGGCGTCGAAGCCCGCTACGAGCGCTGCGGCGTTCGAGGGATGCACGGTCGTGTCCGCATCGCCATGAAACACGATGAGCGGACGTTGCGGGTCGAGACGTGAGCGGTCGCGATGCACCTTGCCGCCCTTCATTGCGGCGAGCGCTGAGGGCAGATTCTTCGCGCTGCCGTAGGCAAGGCCGGAATGCACGCAGGCTGCCGCATACAGATCGGGCGAGGTCTTCAGCATGATGTCCGCCATCGCGCCGCCCGCGGACAGACCCGCCACGTAGACCCGCGCCGGGTCGACGCGGTAGCGCGCCATCACCTCACGGGTGATGCCCGCGATCAACGACGGTTCGCCCTGATCGCGCTGCTGGTCGGCAGGCTTGAACCAGTTCCAGCATACCGAAGGATTGGCCGCTTGCGACTGATTCGGATACACCACGATAAAGCCGTGACGCTCGGCCATTTCGTTCATGCGCGTGCCGGCCGCGAAGTCGTCGGCGTTTTGCGTGCAGCCGTGCAGCATCACGATCAGCGGCAACGGTTCGCCGTGGTAGACGGCGGGCACGTAGAGCTTGTATTGGCGTTGGCCCGCGCTATTGCTGAAGGTATGGGTGCTGAAAGTGCCGGGCGTGTCGGCGTCGAAAGTGTGTTCGGCAGGTGCGTGCGGCGTGGCGTCGGTGTGTGACTGCGTCCACGCTTGCGCCCATTCGTTGACACTCTGCGGCATCGACGGGCTTTGCGCATGACCTGCTTTGGCCGCGCTGCCCGCGAGCGCGCGCTGAACCGCGGCGGTTGCTTCCTTCGGCCCCTTGGTGCGTAGCAGGTCGAAGGCTTCTTTCATCGACTTCAGGAAATCTTCATTCATTTTTTTGAGCGTGGGCTACTGCGTTGACTTGCATGGGGCGTGGCTGGGTCAGGCGATGAGCTTCACAGGTTCAAGTCCGCGTTCAATCGTCGGATCAGGATCGGATCAGCCAGGCGCGGCGTGCCTACCTGATGCGGCCGGCGAGCGCGGCCTTGACCGCGGGCGACGCGTGAAACGCGCCGAGCACCGCCACCGATGCGATCGTGGCCGCCGCGAGTTCCGGCGGCACATCGGCGGCAATGCTGGCGAGGCCGAGTACCTGAATGTCCAGTTGTTCGTTCGCGGCCTGAACGGCTTCGAGGTTCTGCCTCGAGAAATGCTGCAAGCCGAGCACCATCGCGCGCCGGGTTACCGTTTCCGTGACGACCTGCGCGTGTACCGCGAGTTGATTGCGGATCGCCGTACGGATCAGATCGGTGCGGTTCGAGTAAAAACCTTCTTCGACGAGTAAATCGATCTGGCCGAGGTCGACCGGACCAAGGTTGATGGTGATTTTTTCGGTCTCGCCGCCTTTGGGGCGGGAGGTGTCGATCAGTTTGAGGTTGGCCATGTCTATCTCGTGCGGTGTTTGGTCTGGAATCCAATTACCATCCATATAACATCCAGTTGGATGGTTGTACGCCTCGTATCTCGCGGCGGTCAACCGGAAAATTGAGGGTCGATAGCAGCGGCGGCATTCCGCGTCAGTGAAATCCCTTAACGACACGTTCTGATGGTATCGCTACCATCGGCGGCAATGAAGCATTCGGCAGCGTGTAGTCGTCGAATGCAATGGTAGCGTTACCATGGAGATATCAGTGTCATCGAACCGCAAAACATCTGAACAGCTTCGCAGTTATCGCTGGTATGGCGTCAATGACCTGCGCTCGTTCGGCCACCGTTCGCGCACGGCGCAAATGGGTTATCACCCGTCGGATTACATGGGCAAGCCGGTGATCGCCGTGGTCAACACGTGGAGCGAGATCAACTCGTGCCACACGCATTTCAAGCAGCGCGTGGAAGAAGTGAAGCGCGGTATCTGGCAGGCCGGTGGTTTTCCTGTCGAGATGCCGGTGATGACCCTCGCCGAACCGTTCCAGAAGCCGACGACGATGCTGTATCGCAACTTCCTCGCGATGGAAACCGAGGAGTTGCTGAAGTCCTATCCGTTCGATGGCTGCGTGCTGATGGGCGGTTGCGACAAGACCACGCCCGGTCTGCTGATGGGCGCGATCAGCATGGATCTGCCGGCCATCTATCTGCCGGCGGGTCCGATGCTGCGCGGCAACTGGAACGGCCGCACGCTCGGCAGCGGTTCGGACACGTGGAAGTACTGGGCCGAACTGCGCGCCGGCAAGATCACGGAAGAGGAGTGGAAGGGCATCGAGAGCGGCATTGCGCGCTCGCCGGGCCATTGCATGACGATGGGCACCGCGTCGACCATGACCAGCGCCACCGAAGCACTCGGTCTGACGTTGCCCGGCTTCTCGTCGATTCCTGCTGTCGACTCGCGGCACGCGCAGTTCGCCTCGCTGACCGGCCAGCGCATCGTCGAGATGGTGTGGACCGATCAGAAACCGTCGGACATTCTGACCGCCAAATCCTTCGACAACGCGGTGACCACCGTGCTGGCAATGTCCGGTTCGACGAACGCGATCGTCCACCTCGTGGCCGTGGCGCGCCGTGCAGGCATCGATCTGACGACGGCGCGTTTTGACGAACTCGCGCGTATCACACCGGTACTCGGCAATCTGCGCCCGGCGGGCCAGTATTTGATGGAAGACTTTTTCTACGCCGGCGGCTTGCGTGCGTTGCTGGTCGAGTTGGGCGAACTGATCGACGGCACGCAGATGACGGTCAATGGCGCGACGCTCGGCGAGAACATTGCCGGTGCGGAAATTTTCAACGACGACGTGATCCGCAAGCGCGGCAATCCGCTCGTCGCCAGCGACGGTCTCGCGGTGCTCACCGGTAATCTCGCGCCGGATGGCGCGGTGATCAAACCGGCCGCGATGGAAGCGCATCTGCAGAAGCACCGGGGTCCGGCGGTGGTGTTCAAGGACTACGCCGACATGGCCGCGCGGATCGACTCTGAAGAATTGGACGTTACTGCCGATTCGGTGATCGTGCTGCAACACGCGGGTCCGGTGGGCGCACCCGGTATGCCCGAGTGGGGCCAACTGCCGATTCCGCAGAAGCTGCTGAAGCAGGGCGTGCGCGACATGGTGCGTATTTCCGATGCGCGGATGAGCGGCACCAGTTACGGCGCGTGCGTGCTGCACGTTGCGCCTGAATCGTTCGTCGGCGGTCCGCTTGCGCTCGTCAAGGACGGCGATGTGATCGAGCTGGATGTTCACAGCCGCCGTCTGCATCTCGAAGTGAGCGATGCAGAACTCGTCGCCCGCAAGGCCGCGTGGCAACCGCCCAAGCGTCCGTTCGAGCGTGGCTTCGGCGTGATGCATCAACTGCACGTGACGCAGGCCAATAAAGGCTGTGATTTCGACTTCCTCGAAGAACCGGTGAGCGCAGGCGTGCAGCAGACTCCGGCGCCCGTCACGCAGACGGAGCAAACCGTGTCGGCCACGGCGCGCGCTGAACCCGACATTCACTAACTCGATCCAAATCCTCTCATGACCACATCCGACATCACCATCAACGACGCGACACTCGAGCAGTTGCGTCACGTCAGCACGGCAACGCTGACTACGCAACTTTTCAAGCGCGGCTTGCGCAACGTATTTCTGCAAGGCGTCGCGCCGCTCGTCAAACCGGCGCCTGGCGCACCGAACCTCGTCGGCCCGGCGTTTACGCTGCGCAACATCCCGGCACGGGAAGATCTTGACCACGTCGGCGTGTTTCAGGACCCGGATCATCCGCAGCGCAAAGCCGTTGAAACGGCGCCGCCCGGCAGCGTGCTGGTGCAGGACTGCCGCGGCGAACGCGCGGTTGCGTCGGTCGGTTCGATTCTCGCGTTGCGTCTCGCGAAGCGCGGTGTGGCCGGCATGGTCTCGGATGGTCCGGTGCGCGATAGCGGCACGATCGCGGACCTCGGCTTGCCGCTCTGGTGTGCCGGCGCGAGCGCACCGCTGAATCTGGCAAAACATCATGCGGTCGATATGAACGTACCGATCGCCTGTGGCGGTGTGCCGGTGTATCCCGGCGATATCGTCGTCGCCGATGTGGACGGCGTGGTCATCGTGCCGCGCGAAATGGCAACCGAAGTCGCGCGCGACTCCATCGAGCAGGAGCAGCTCGAAGCGTTCATTACGCAGCGCATCGCAGAAGGCCGGCCGCTGCGCGGCACGTATCCGCCGAACGAGGAAACGCTTGCTGCTTACGCGCAATGGCGCGCACAAAAACAATAATGCGTTGAGGCTGTTTCGATCCATCGCATAGTCATGGTTCGCGCGAAAGGCGCGAGCGCAGGAGACACAGTGAATATCACGACACCGGCGATCGACGAATCGCGCCTGATCAACCGCCTGGCACTCCGTTTGATGCCGCTGCTGGGCGTGCTCTATCTCGTTGCCTACATCGACCGTTCCAATATCAGTTTTGCCAAGCTGCAGATGCTCGGCAGCCTTGGGCTTTCTGAAGTCGCGTACGGACTCGGTGCGTCGTTGTTCTTTATCGGCTATCTGTTGTTCGAAGTGCCGAGCAACGTATTGCTGCATAAGTACGGCGCGCCACGCTGGATGGCGCGCATCATGTTCACGTGGGGCGTCGTCACGATACTTCTCGCGTTCACGCAGAATGCGACGATGTTCTACGCGCTGCGTTTTCTGCTCGGCGCGTCGGAAGCGGGCTTGTATCCGGGTGTGATTTACTACCTGACTTTGTGGTTTCCGTCGCGGCATCGCGTGCGAATGCTCGGCTACTTCACCGTCGGCAGCAGTCTGGGCAACATGGTGGGTGCGCCGATCTGCGGCTGGCTGCTCGACAAAGGCGGCCTCGCTGGGTTGCATGGCTGGCAGCTCGTGTTCATCGTCACCGGCCTGCCGTCGATTCTGTTGACTTTCGTCGTGCTGTTCCTGCTGCCGGCGTCGCCGGCCCAGGCAACATTTCTCTCCGCCGACGAAAAGCAATGGCTCACCAGCACGCTCGACGCGGAACGCGCGCAGATGAAGGCAAATTATGGAGGTCACTCCTCGCTGCTGAGCGTGCTGACGGAGCCGCGTGTGATCGGCATGGCGCTGTACTACATGATGCTGTCGATATCCGTCTACGGCGTGAGCTACTGGTTGCCGACGCTGGTGAAGGGTTTCGGCGTCAGCAACACAACCAACGGTTTGCTGAACATCATTCCATGGCTGATGGCGACGATCGTGCTGGCGTGGCTGCCGTCGAAGCTGCGTGGCGGTAATCGCGCAATCGTCGCGATGCTGGTCGCCGCGCTGCTCGGTGTTGCGTGCTTCCTGAGCGCCGTTTTTCTGCCGACCAACACGTTGCGTTTTGCCGCGCTCTGTTTTGGCGCGCCTTGCATGTACTTGCTGATCCCGTGTTTCTGGACGCTGCCGCCGAAGTTCCTGTTCGGCGCGCGCGCCGCAGCCGGGATTGCGGCGATCAATTCGCTTGGCAATATCGGCGGCTTCATTGCGCAGAATCTGGTGCCATGGGTGCGTCAGACCACGGGCAGCGTGAAAGCGCCGATGCTGATTCCGGCGACTTGCCTGCTGGTGTTTGCCGTCGTCACATTGCTGATTCTCCGCCGCAATCGAAACACTCGCGTCGCGCAAAGCCAGGTGCCGGTGACCGAATGAATCACCTCTTTCCGGCGATGGATTCGTACCGCCTGAAGCGCGTGCCTACCCGCAGCGGACGGCGGGCCGCAGTCTACAATAGCCGCGATACCTAACTCCAGTCACTGAGCCATGCCGAATCACAAGCCGACCGACGCCAGCCCTGACGTGCCGGAAGCGGCGACGGCGCCCGCGAAACGCTTGCGAGGCGGCCCCAAGGGCCTGCGCATTACAGACGTCGCCGCACAGGCGGGCGTCGCGCCGATTACGGTATCGCGGGTCTTCAACAGTCCTGAGACGGTCGCGCCTGAGACGCTCGAACGGGTGCGGCAAGTGGTGCAAAAGCTCGGCTATGTGCCCAATCGTCTCGCGGGCGGCTTGTCGTCGTCACGCTCGCGTCTGATTGCGGCGATCGTGCCCACCATCGCCCACTCGCTGTTTTCCGAAACGATCCAGGTGTTCAGCGAGACGATGTCGCGTGCCGGTTACCAGGTGCTGCTGGCCTTGAGCGGCTACAGCGATTCGAGCGAAGAGGCGTTGCTCGACGCGGTGCTGAGCCGGCGTCCGGAAGGCGTGTTGCTGACCGGTGTCGCGCACGCCGATTCTTTGCGCGAGCGCTTGCGCAATGTGGGCATGCCGATCGTCGAAACGTGGGACATGACCGAGACGCCGATCGACATGCTGGTGGGCTTTTCGCACTATCAGGTCGGCGTGGCGGTGGCTGAGCATTTTCTGGCGCGTAACGTGCGGACGCCGGGCCTGGTCTCAGCGAACGACGACCGCGCGCTCGCGCGGCGGGCCGGTTTTCGCGAGCGTCTCGCGCAAGCGGGTATCGACGGGATCGCCGAAGTGCTGGTGTCGCCCCCGAGTTCGGTTGCTGTCGGCAAGGCGGCATTGCCGACGCTGATCGACCAGGCGCCGAACCTCGACGCGGTGTTCTGCGGTTCGGACCTGCTCGCTATCGGCGTGCTCGGCGCGGCCAAACGCATGGGGATGGACATGCCGTCGCAACTTTCTATTTGCGGTTTCGGCGACCTCGAATTCGCGACTGAAACCACGCCGCAATTGACTACTGTGCGAGTCGACGGCACGCGCATCGGACTGACGGCCGCGCGATGTTTGCTGGACCGGTTAGCTGGTGTCGACAAGACCCGGGTGACGGATGTCGGGTTTCATATTGTTGAGCGTGAGACGGGCTGACGCGGTTGCGCTTGCCCTCGCTGGATCAAGCGCATCTGGCATGCCGATGAAGGCAGGGATTTTGCCGATTACATAAGCACGATATCGTACTGCTCCTGGCTCAAATTCGACTCCACCTGTAACGACACGGGCTTGCCGATGAAATCGATCAGCATCGCCAGATGCTGCGATTCTTCCTCCAGGAAAAGATCGATCACCTGCTGCGACGCCACCACGCGGAACTCGCGCGGATTGAACTGCCGTGATTCACGCAGAATCTCGCGCAGCACGTCGTAGCACACCGTGCGCGACGTCTTGACCTGCCCCTTGCCCTGGCACACCGGGCAGGGCTCGCACAGCACATGCGCCAGCGATTCGCGCGTGCGCTTGCGCGTCATCTCCACCAGACCCAGCTGCGAGAAACCATTCACCGTCACGCGCGTGCGATCGCGCGACAACGCCTTCTTCAACTCGCCGAGCACCTGATCGCGATGCTCGACGTTTTCCATATCGATGAAGTCGATGATGATCACGCCGCCCAGATTGCGCAGCCGCAATTGCCGCGCGATCGTGTGCGCGGCTTCGAGGTTGGTCTTGAAGATCGTATCGTCGAAGTTGCGCGCGCCGACGTAACCACCGGTGTTGACGTCGATGGTGGTCATCGCTTCGGTCTGGTCGATCACCAGATAGCCGCCCGATTTCAGATCGACCCGGCGTGACAAGGCGCGCTGGATTTCCGCCTCGATGTTGTACAGATCGAAGAGCGGCCGCTCGCCGGTGTAGTGATGCAGCTTCGACGACACCGCCGGCGTGAATTCCGCCGCGAAGTCGGCAAGCATCTGATAGGTCTCGCGCGAATCGACCTGAATACGCGAGGTCTCGTCGTTGACGAAATCGCGCAGCACACGCTGCGCGAGATTCAGGTCCTGATACAGCAGGCTGGTCGGCGGCATACGCTGACCTTGCGAGATGATGGTCGCCCACGTCTTGCGCAGATACGCCACGTCACCGGCCAACTCTTCGCTGCTCGCATCTTCAGCGATGGTGCGCACAATGTAGCCGCCTTTTTCATCGGCAGGCAGCACGGCGGTCAAACGCGCGCGCACGGCCTCGCGTTCGGCTTCGCTCTCGATCTTCTGCGAGATGCCGATGTGCGGCTCCTGCGGCAGATACACGAGCGTGCGCCCGGCGATACTCACTTGCGTGGACAGCCTTGCGCCCTTGGTGCCGATCGGATCCTTCACGACCTGAACCATCAACGTCTGACCTTCGAAGACGATCTTTTCAATCGGCTGATGCGGCGTCTGATGCTGCGGCTCGCCGGCAATGCGCGGATGCCAGATATCCGCTACGTGCAGGAACGCGGCGCGTTCCAGACCGATGTCGATGAAGGCGGATTGCATGCCCGGCAACACGCGGACGACTTTGCCGAGATAGACATTGCCGACGCGTCCTCGCGACAGCGTTCGTTCGACGTGAAGTTCCTGGACGGCGCCTTGCTGGACTAGCGCGACTCGCGTTTCCTGCGGCGTGACATTGATCAGGATTTCTTCATTCATGGTGTTGTTTTAGAAGTCGATGCTCGCTGCACGCAGGAGGGCAGCGGTTTCAAAAAGCGGCAAACCCATGATACCTGAATAGGACCCGTCGATATGTTCGACAAACTCCGCGGCGCGTCCCTGCACGCCATACGCGCCCGCCTTGCCGAGCGGCTCGCCGCTTGCGGCATAGCGGCGCACGGCGTCCGCGTGCAGTGCAGCAAAACGCACCTTCGATACCGATAGCGCAGCAGGCAGCAACGTGCCTTCCGCATCGACCACCGCGACGGCTGTCAACACTTCGTGGGCGCGGCCCGCGAGACGCGTGAGCATCGCGACGGCATCGGCGGCGTCGACGGGTTTGCCGAGGATCGCGTCGTCGATCGTGACGGTTGTGTCGGCCACCAGGATCGGCCGCGCGGCATGGCCGCCTGCCACGAGACGCGCGCGTGCGGCGTGCGCCTTGGCGATGCACACGCGCTGCACGTAGTCGCGTGCGCGTTCGCCGGGCAGTTCGACTTCGAGCGCTTCGGCATCTTCGTCGGGACGCGGCAGCAGCAATTCGAAACGTACGCCGAGCTGTTGCAGCAACTCCTGACGGCGTGGGCTTTGCGAAGCGAGGTAGACGAACGGATGTAGCGAAGCAGCGGGCGTTGGCATGAACAGGTCTCGATGAAACGGTTGCTGGCGATGTTTCGCGGATTGCACGTGAACGCCAGGTGCGTGCGCTGCGTTCGAACGGCATGCGCTCACGTGCAAAGGCATCGGATGAAAAACATCGAATGGAAGCGCCGATCAGCGGATCGGCCCTCAGCGGCGCCGCGCGAAACACGGCGACGAGCAACGAGAGGCTGGATCACGCGATCTGTCAGCCGCCTCGTTCGCTCACACGCGGTGATAGGGGTGATTTTGCGTGATGGTCCACGCGCGGTAAAGCTGTTCGGCGAGCAGCACGCGCACCATGGCGTGCGGCAGGGTCAGGCTGGAAACGCGCAACAGCATATCGGCGCGTGCTTTCAGATCGGGATCGAGTCCGTCGGCGCCGCCGATCAGAAACGCCACGTCGCGGCCGTCCTGCTGCCAGCCGGGCAGCGCGCCGGCGAGCTGCATCGTGGTCCAGTCCTTGCCACGCTCATCGAGCGCGACAATGCGCGCGTTCTTCGGCAACGCGGCTTCGATTTTCTGCCGCTCGGCCGCCATCACGCTTTCGGCCGGCCGTCCCGACGAACGCTGCTCGGGCTTGATCTCGCGCAACTCGATGCGCAGCTCGGGTGGCATGCGTTTCGCGTATTCGTCGAAGCCGGTGGCGATCCAGTCCGGCATCTTGTGGCCGACGGCGAGGATGTGCAGTTTCATGACGGATGTAATCAGGGGCGCAAGCGCAGCAATCGCTGCAATCGCGGACGCAAGCGCTTGCCATGCGTCGCAGACTTCAGCGGTTTGCCGGCCACAACCTTACTTGCGGCGTACCGGCGTCTTGCGTGCGGTTTTCTTCGCAGCCGGCGCTTCGTCCTCTTCTTCCTCGTCGTCCGGCTCGCTCACGCTGGCGCCGCCGAACGGATTCGGCGTGGACAGCTTGATGCGCACCGGCTTGTCGCCCCAGATCTCTTCGAGGTTGTAGTACTGGCGCAGCGCCGGTTGCAGGATGTGCACGATCGCGTCGCCGCAATCGACCAGCACCCATTCGCCGACGTCTTCACCTTCGGTGCTGACCACGTCGCCACCGTTTTCCTTGACGCTTTCGCGCACGCTCGAAGCGAGTGCCTTGGTCTGGCGGTTCGAGGTGCCGGAGGCGACGATCACGCGATCGAACAGGGCGGTCAGGTGGCTGGTGTTGAACACCTTGATGTCTTGCGCTTTGACGTCTTCGAGAGCGTCGACGATCACGCGTTGCAGTTTGCGAATATCCATGGGGTTACCGGTGGTACAGATGATGTTGAAGAATATAGTCCCACACCGCGGTGGGGACATGGCTTGCGGCCCGGGCCTGGCTCTTGTCCTGCGGTTCGCCGCCCGCGAGGGCAAGCCGCTGGGTCACCTGTTCGCGCAGATGCGCGCGAATGTCGGTGGCCGAGACGTTGAACGCAAGCGTCGTATCGATCAGCAAGTGGCCGCAGGGGGTGGCTTGCAGAACGTCGGCGCGGGCACGGCGCGCGTCGATTTCTTTCGCGACCACGGGCGGAATCGACGCGAGGTCGAAACCGGGGCGCGTGGCCGCGCAAATATGGGCAAACTCGAACAGGCGCCGCCAGTCGCGCCATGTGTCGAGATGCACCAGTTGATCCGCGCCGATCAGAAGCGCAATCGACGCATCCTGACCTTCGCGTTCACGCCATAACTGCAGCGTGTCGATGGTGTACGTCGGACCGTCGTGTTCAATTTCGTCGGTTGCGACCCGCACGGTCACGCCCGGCAGCACCAATGCGCCGGCGGCGGCCCGGGTCATGGCCAGCCGGTGAACAGCCGCTGACACGTCGGTTTTTTGCCACGGCTGGCCGGCCGGCAGCAGCACCAGTTCGGTCAGGTTCAGCACCTCGGCGAAACGCCGCGCGAGCGCGAGATGGCCGTCGTGGATCGGATCGAATGTGCCGCCGAGCAGTCCGATCCGGCGAGGCAAGGCGACAGGATGAGCGTTCGGCTTCAGGTGAAAATCCTTTGCGTGGTCACGTGGAGTACGGTGTGGGCTTAAAGCCTCACACCCACTCGCGCGGCACGAGAAAATCGCTGTAAAGACGCGCTTCCGGCGTGCCGGGCCCGGGCTGCCAGTTGTAGCGCCAGTTCACCACAGGCGGCATCGACATCAGAATCGATTCGGTGCGTCCGCCGCTCTGCAGCCCAAACAGTGTGCCACGGTCGAAGACCAGATTGAACTCGACGTAGCGGCCGCGCCGGTATGCCTGGAATTCCCGCTCGGCTTCGCCGTACGGAATGTTGCGGCGCTTTTCGATGATCGGCAGATACGCTTTGAGGAATCCTTCGCCGACGCTTTTCAGCATCGCAAAGGATTGATCGAAGCCCGGCGCCGAGAAATCGTCGAAGAAAATCCCGCCGATGCCACGCGGTTCGTTGCGGTGCTTGAGGAAGAAATACTCGTCGCACCAGCGCTTGAAACTCGGGTAGAGGTCGGCGCCATAAGGCTGCAGCGCATCGCGGCACACCCGGTGGAAATGCTGCGCGTCTTCCTCGTAGCCATAGTACGGCGTCAGGTCCATGCCGCCGCCGAACCAGAACACCGGTTCTTCGCCGGCCTTGGTCGCGATCAGCAGACGCACGTTCATATGCACGGTCGGGCAGTGCGGATTGTGCGGGTGCAGCACGAGCGAGACGCCCATGGCTTCGAAACCGCGGCCGGCCAGTTGCGGGCGCGCGGCGCTCGCCGAACCCGGCAGCGCGTCGCCCGCTACGTCCGAAAAGCCGATGCCGGCTCTCTCGAAGAAATTGCCGCCTTCCAGAATCCGCGTGCAGCCGCCGCCGCGCAGCTTTTCGCCGGGGGCGCGCTGCCATGCGTCGGTCGCGAACGGCTTACCGTCGAACGCGCCGAGCGTGTCCGCGATATGCGTTTGCAGGCCTTGCAGCCAGCTGCGCACGGCCTGTGCGTCATAGCTCGAATCGGTCATGAGTGCAGATGCTGAGGGCGGCACGCTCGTCGTGCCGCGGGTTCTTCGTGAAGGGCGAGGGCCGGGCTTCGCCTGGGGTATCCCTGCGAAGACGCGGCGCTACGGTTATTCGCGCCGGGTGAAATACCGATCAACCGGGGGCAGCCCACGTGGTGCGGTGGGCGCCGCGACAGCCGCGAAAACCCGCAGTGTAGCGCCGTTGGCGCCGCACGCGGGCAAGTGGGGGTAGGGCTTACTGCTTGCCTTCGCTCTTGGCGTCGTGCTTGCGGTTCAAGGCGCGGTAACCGATGTCGCGGCGATATTGCATGCCGTCGAACGAGATCTGGTTGATCGTTTCGTACGCGACCGATTGAGCGCTGCGCACCGAATCCGCCAGACCGACCACACACAATACGCGGCCGCCCGAGGTGGTCAGCTTGCCGTCCGACAGCGTTGTGCCCGCGTGGAACGTGACCGAATCCGCGGTTTCAGCCGGGATATCGCTGATCCGGTCACCCTTGCGCGGCGTGTCCGGATAGTTGTGCGCGGCGAGCACCACGCCAAGCGCGGTGCGGCGGTCCCATTCGAGTTCGATCGTGTTGAGCGTGCCGGCGATGGCCTGCTCGACCACCTTCGAAAAGTCGCCCTTCAGGCGCGCCATGATCGGCTGCGTCTCCGGGTCGCCCATCCGGCAGTTGAATTCGAGCGTTTTCGGGTTGCCTTGCGCGTCGATCATCAGGCCGGCGTACAGAAAGCCGGTGAAGCGGATGCCTTCTTTCTCCATGCCGCGCACGGTCGGCTGGATGATTTCGCGCATCACGCGTGCATGCAGTTGCGGCGTGACGATCGGCGCGGGCGAGTAGGCGCCCATGCCGCCGGTGTTCGGACCCTGGTCGGCGTCGAGCAGGCGCTTGTGATCCTGGCTCGAAGCGAGCGCCAGCACGTGCTTGCCGTCCACCATCACGATGAAGCTGGCTTCCTCGCCCGCGAGGAATTCCTCGATCACGACGCGCGCGCCGGCGTCGCCCAGCTTGTTGTCCGACAGCATCATGTCGACGGCTGCGTGCGCTTCTTCCAGCGTTTGCGCAACCACGACGCCCTTGCCGGCGGCGAGGCCGTCGGCCTTGATCACGATCGGCGCGCCCTTGGCGTCCAGATACGCGTGCGCGGCGGCGACGTCGGCGAAGGTTTCGTATTCGGCGGTCGGGATCGCGTGGCGCTTCATGAACGCCTTGGCGAAATCTTTCGAACTCTCGAGCTGGGCGGCTTCCTTGCTCGGCCCGAAAATCTTCAGACCGCGCGAGCGGAACAGGTTGACGATACCCGCGGCGAGCGGCCCTTCCGGCCCGACCAGCGTGAAGGCGATCTGTTCTTTCTCGACGAAATCGGCGAGTTCGGCCGGATCGGTGATGTCGATATTGCGCAGACGCTCGTCCTGGGCGGTGCCGCCATTGCCGGGAGCAACGTAGACGAGCTGGACCCGTGGCGATTGCGCGAGCTTCCATGCGAGCGCATGTTCGCGACCGCCGGAACCGACGACGAGTAACTTCATGTGAATCCCCGAGACTTAAAAACCATAAACGGCTGAAGCATCACGCCCAGCCGTGGAATAACAGCGAGGTTTGCAATGGGCCCGCAGCCAGGCAGCGGCGCAGGGCACATAGCGAACCCGGGTGGCGGCAATGTGGAAGGGCATAAATCGATGCCCGATCAACGCCCAACCAATGCCCAACCAACGCCCGCTCAACTGCAACGCGAGGGCCAACCGGCGGCGCGGGCGTGGTTCGACGAAGCAAACTCACGCGCGAGGCACCGCCGGAGCACGCTCATTCGTCGGCGATCGCGGCGTTTGTATAGACTTCCTGCACGTCGTCCAGACTTTCCAGCGCGTCGAGCAGCTTCTGCATTTTCACGGCGTCTTCGCCCGTGAATTCGACTTCCGTCTGAGGTTTCATCGTCACCTCGGCCAACTCGGCCTTGAAGCCCGCGGCTTCAAGCGCGGTCTTCACCTTCGGGAAATCGTTCGGCGGGCACAGCACTTCGATACTGCCGTCTTCGTTCGTGACGACGTCTTCGGCGCCGGCTTCGAGCGCGGCTTCCATCAGCTTGTCTTCCGGCGTGCCGGGCGCGAACAGGAACTGGCCGACGTGATCGAACATGAACGACACCGAGCCGTCCGTGCCCATGTTGCCGCCGTTCTTCGAGAACGCGTGACGCACGTCCGCCACCGTACGGGTGCGGTTGTCGGTCATGGTGTCCACGATCACTGCCGCGCCGCCGATGCCGTAGCCTTCGTAGCGGATTTCTTCGTAGTTTGCGCCATCGACACCGCCCACACCGCGCTGGATCGCACGGTTGACGTTATCTTTCGGCATGTTGGCGTCGTACGCCTTTTCGACGGCGAGCCGCAGACGCGGGTTCGAGTCGATGTCGCCGCCACCCATGCGGGCCGCCACCTGAATTTCCTTGATGAGCCGCGTCCAGACCTTGCCGCGCTTGGCGTCCGCCGCTGCTTTTTTATGCTTGATGTTGGCCCATTTCGAATGACCCGCCATACTTTTCTCCGTCGCGCGCGCCAGTGGGGCGCACGCATAGTGCAATTGTCGTTGCGATGTCGGGCGCGCGGCGCTGCTGATTGCGGCCTTGCGCCTCGATGTCAAACCGCTCGGCGCCGGACCGCCCGGTGTCAGGCTTTCCTCAGCTTGATCGCGCCCGGCCGGTCCGGCTGGCGGGACCAAAGGTCGGCAGCGCGGTTGGGGCGGGGCAGGACGGTCAGCGGGCGGCTCAGCGGCGCTCAGATGCGCCGGTCCCGGCAGACCCGGCGTAGAGGCGTGATGCACCGCGTGGCAGTGCAAGTCGAGCCGCTCTTTGAGCGGATTCGAATTTTATCACGGCGCAGGGGTGCGGCAGAGGAGAGCTTAGTCGGAAATCGCGTGGAAATTGAGCGGTGGCGGCGTGTTGCGCGCGCCTCCACCGCGTTTTTTCAGCCCGCTGTCAGTTTTTCGTGCCGAACAGGCGGTCGCCGGCGTCGCCGAGACCCGGCACGATGTACGCGTGCTCGTTCAGGTGCGAATCGAGCGACGCCACGTACAGCTTGACGTCCGGATGCGCGTCCTGGAACACCTGCACGCCTTCCGGGGCCGCCACCAGCGCGAGGAACAGGATGTTCTCGCCGCGCACGTTGCGGCGCTTGAGGACGTCCACTGCGTGGACGGCGGAGTAACCGGTCGCGACCATCGGATCGCACAGAATGAACACGCGGTCTTCCAGATCCGGCAGGCGCACCAGATACTCGACCGGGCGGTGGTCCTCGGCGCGATACACGCCGATGTGGCCCACACGCGCCGACGGCACCAGCTCCAGCAGGCCGTCCGACATGCCGATGCCGGCCCGCAGTACGGGCACGATCGCCAGTTTCTTGCCGGCGATCACCGGCGCGTCGATCTCGACCAGCGGCGTGGTGAGGCGGCGCGTGGTCATCGGCAGGTTGCGGGTGATTTCGTAGCCCATCAGCAGCGTGATTTCGCGCAGCAGTTCGCGGAACGTGCGGGTCGAGGTGTCCCGGTCGCGCATATGCGAGAGCTTGTGCTGGATCAGCGGGTGATCGAGGATGAAAAGATTGGGAAAACGGCTGTCCTGGGTCATGGCGGGGGCGCAAGCGGCGGCTAGAGGGATCGGTTTGGCGGTCCGCACGGCCTGAGACCGGCGGGCGGACGCGCCACGGCGCAAGTTTACCGAAAGAGTGGCGCCGGAAGATACCGGAGATTGCAGTGGCCCGGCACAGTCCGGCACCGATTCTTCTAGAATCGGGGGAAACTTTGCCAGGATCGGGCAAACGCGGGACCATCCCCGCGCCACGACTACGTCATGAGGATAGATACATGGACATGGGAATCGCAGGACGCACCGCGCTGGTTTGCGCGGCCAGCAAGGGTCTGGGGCGCGGCTGCGCGGAAGCGCTGGCCGCCGAAGGCGTCAACCTGACGATCGTCGCGCGCACGGCCGAGACCCTGGAGGCGACCGCCGCCGAGATCCGCAAGCAGAGCGGCGTCGAGGTGAAAACGGTGGCGTGCGATATCACCACGCCCGAAGGACGTGCCGCGGCGCTCGCCGCCTGTCCGCAGCCGGACATTCTGGTCAACAACGCGGGCGGCCCGCCGCCGGGCGACTTTCGCAACTTCACGCACGAAGACTGGATTCGCGCGCTGGAGAGCAACATGTTGACGCCGATCGAACTGATCCGCGCGACCGTCGACGGGATGAGCGAGCGTGGCTTTGGGCGCATCGTCAACATCACGAGCTCGGCGGTCAAGGCGCCGATCGACGTGCTCGGCCTGTCCAACGGGGCGCGCTCCGGGCTGACCGGCTTCGTGGCGGGTCTCGCGCGCAGCAAGGTGGCGTCTTCGGGCGTGACGATCAACAACCTGCTGCCCGGCCTGTTCGACACCGATCGCATTGCCACCACTTTCGCGGCGCAGGCCAAGGCGCAAAACATTTCCGTCGACGACGCACGCAAGCAGCGCATGAAGACGATTCCCGCCGGCCGTTTCGGCAATCGCGATGAGTTCGGCCGCGCCTGTGCGTTCCTGTGCAGCGTGCATGCCGGCTACATCACCGGGCAGAACTGGCTGATCGACGGCGGCACTTACCCAGGTACGTTCTGAGCGGCCAGGTATTGAGGCACCGGCGCAGCACCGACGCAGCACCGGCCTCACCATCACTACAACAACGACATTCACAACGGTTTCAGGAGTCTTACGTCATGACCACCCGCATTGCGCTGATTGCGCACGATCACAAGAAAGACGATATCGTCAAACTGGCCGGCGAATACGTCGATACGCTCAGGCGCTGCGAGATCGTCGCGACCGGTACGACCGGCACGCGCATCGGTGACGCGCATGGCCTCACGGTCGAGCGGATGTTGTCCGGCCCGCATGGTGGCGACTTGCAGATCGGCGCGCAACTCGCGGAAGGGCGGGTGGACATGGTGATTTTCCTGCGCGACCCGATGACGCCGCAGCCGCACGAACCGGACATCAACGCACTGGTACGCGCCTGCGACGTTCACAACATTCCGTGCGCCACCAATATTTCGACCGCGCGCATGATTCTCGACGTGCTGGCCTTGCGCCTCGGGCAGCAGGTCTGAACCGGCGCGGTGGCGCTTCACGATCAGGCTGAATCACACATCAAGGAGACATGATGGTCAAAGCAATCCGATTCGACAAAACCGGTGGCCCGGAGGTCATGAAATGGGTCGACGTCGAAGTGGGCGAGCCGGGAACGGGCGAGATTCGCATCAAGCAGACTGCGGTGGGCCTGAACTATATCGACGTATATTTCCGCACGGGTTTGTATCCGCTGCCGTTGCCCGGTGGCCTCGGCATGGAAGCGGCCGGTGAAATCACGGCGGTCGGTGCGGGCGTGACCGGCCTGAAGGCAGGCGACCGCGTGGCATACGTGGCGCGTCCGCCAGGCGCCTACACCCAGGAGCGTGTGCTGCCGGCGGCGCAAGTCGTCAAGGTGCCGGACGCGGTGAGCGACGAGCAGGCGGCCTCCGTCATGCTGCAAGGCTTGACCGCGCAATACCTGCTGCGCCGTACCTATCCGGTGAAGGCCGGCGATACGATTTTGATCCAGGCCGCGGCCGGCGGCGTCGGCCTGCTGGCTTGCCAATGGGCGAAAGCGCTGGGCGCGACGGTGATCGGCACGGTGGGTTCCGACGAGAAAGCCGAGATCGCCAAGGCACACGGTTGCGATCATGCGATTGTTTATACGCGCGAAAACTTCACCAAGCGCGTGCGCGAAATCACCAACGGCGCGGGCGTGCCGGTGGTGTACGACTCGATCGGTAAAGACACGTTTACGGGCTCGCTCGACTGCCTCGCGCCGCTCGGCATGTTCGTGAGCTTCGGCAATGCGTCGGGACCGTTGCCGCCGATCGATTCATCGGAATTTGCCGGACGCGGTTCGCTGTTTTTTACGCGCCCCACGCTGTTTACCTATATCGCCAAGCGCGGCGACTACGAGGCGATGTCCGCCGAACTGTTCGACATGCTGGTGTCGGGCAAGGTGAAGGCGAGCATCAATCAACGCTACGCGCTGGCAGATGCCGGTAAGGCGCACGCGGATCTCGAAGGGCGCCGCACTACGGGTTCGACGATTCTGCTGCCGTAAGGCGTCTGGCGCCAATCCATACCCCATTGGCACAAGGCCGTTCCATCCCATGATGGAACGGCCTTTTCCGTTTACGCGATTTTTACACCCCGTCTCGGATCTTTGACCAGCCCTTTACGCGCTTCGGCATAACGTTGCACCTATCCAAAGTCCGTGAATGGGGAATAAAAATGGATGTGCTGTATGTCGGGGGGCTGGTGCTGTTTTCCGCGCTGACCTTTGCGTTGATCGCCGGCTGCGAAAAGTTGATGCAGTTCCGGCGCGGCCAGGGAGCGCGCTCATGAACTGGATTCTCTGGTTGTCGGGCGCGGCGACCGCGCTGCTGTTTGTGTACCTGGTCTATGCGCTGTTGCGCGCGGAGGACATTGAATGAACTCGAACAATGTCCTGCAAGCGGGCTTTTTCATCGTCGTGCTGCTGGCGGCCGCGGTGCCGATGGCCCGCTATCTGAGCAACGTGATGGACGGCAGCTCGCGCGTGGTTCGCTTCGGCGGCCCGATCGAGCGGTTGCTGTATCGCATCGCGGGCGTCGATCCGTCGACGGAAATGGGCTGGAAGCACTACGCGATCGCCACGATCGCGTTCAACGCGCTTGGCGCGCTGTTCCTTTACGTGTTGCTGCGTGTACAAGGCTGGCTGCCGGGCAATCCGCAGCAGTTCGGTCCGATGACCGTGGACGGCGCATTCAATACAGCGATCAGCTTCGTGACCAATACGAACTGGCAGGATTACACGCCCGAGCAGACCGTCGGCTATCTGACGCAGATGCTCGGCTTCACCGTGCAGAACTTCTTCTCGGCCGCCACCGGCATCGTGGTGGTGATCGCGCTGATTCGCGGCTTCGCGCGTCACACCGCGCAAACCATCGGCAACTTCTGGGTCGACCTGACGCGTGTGACGCTCTACGTGTTGCTGCCGATGTCGGCGATCATCGCTGCGTTGCTGATGAGTCAGGGTGTGATCCAGAACTTCAAGTCGTATCAGGACGTGCCGACGTTGCAAACCACGACGTACGCCGCCCCGAAGCTCGATGCACAAGGCAATCCGGTGAAGGACGCCAAGGGCAATCCGGTAACGGTCGATACGCAGGTGAAGACGCAGACCATCGCGATGGGCCCGGTTGCTTCGCAGGAAGCGATCAAGATGCTCGGCACCAATGGTGGAGGTTTCTTTAACGGTAACTCGGCGCATCCGTACGAAAACCCGACGCCGTTCTCGAACTTCGTGCAGATCTTCTCGATCCTGATCATTCCTGCGGCATTGGCGCTCGTATTCGGCCGCATGATCATGGACCGCAAGCAGGGCGTGGCCGTGCTCGCGGCGATGACGATCGCTTTCGGCGCATGCGTGTTCGGCGAAATCGGCGCCGAGCAATCGGGTAATCCGGCCTTGACCGCGTTGCACGTCGATCAATCGGCGAATGCGATGCAGTCGGGCGGCAATGCGGAAGGCAAGGAAACGCGCTTCGGTATTGCGCAGTCGGGCATCTTCACGGTGGCGACCACGGCGGCTTCGTGCGGCGCGGTAGCGAATACGCACGACTCGCTGACGCCGATCGGCGGCCTCTATCCGATGCTGTTGATGCAACTCGGCGAAGTGATCTTCGGCGGCGTGGGTTCCGGTATGTACGGCATGCTCGTGTTCGCCCTGCTGGCCGTGTTCGTGGCAGGCCTGATGATCGGCCGCACGCCTGAATACGTCGGCAAGAAGATTGAGGCGTACGAGATGAAGATGGTGTCGATCGTGGTGCTGCTTACGCCGCTGCTGGTGCTGGTGGGCACGTCGATCGCGGTGCTGACCGAGGCGGGCAAAGCGGGTATCGCTAACCCCGGCGCGCACGGTTTCTCTGAAATTCTTTACGCGTTCAGCTCGGCTGCGAATAACAACGGCAGTGCGTTTGCCGGCCTGACGGTGAGCACGCCGTTCTACAACTGGCTCACGGCGATCGCGATGTGGTTCGGCCGCTTCGGCTCGATCATCCCGGTGCTGGCGATTGCCGGTTCGCTGGCATCGAAGAAGCGCATTGGTGTGACGGGCGGCACGTTGCCGACTCACGGCCCGCTGTTCGTCGTGCTGCTGCTCGGCACGGTGTTGCTGGTCGGCGCGCTGACTTATGTGCCCGCGCTTGCGCTCGGACCTGGTGTCGAACATCTGATGATGATGGGTGCCCATTGAGGCGGCCCATCGGGATGACACAGGCGACCAGCGAGTGAACACGCGCAAACGGGAAATTCGAGGATTCAATGACTGAACATAATGCAACCAGGTCCATGTTCGACCCGGCGCTGCTGCGCCCGGCGATCGTGGACTCCTTCAAAAAGCTCACGCCGCGCACGCAGTTCCGTAACCCGGTGATGTTCTGCGTGTACGTCGGCAGTATTCTGACGACCATTCTGTGGATCGCCGCGCTCGGCGGCCAGGCCGAGGCGCCCGCGGGCTTCATTCTCGCGGTCACCTTGTGGCTGTGGTTCACGGTGCTGTTCGCGAACTTCGCGGAGGCGCTCGCCGAAGGCCGCTCCAAGGCCCAGGCCGCGTCGCTGCGCAGCGCGAAGAAAGACGTGATGGCCAAGAAGCTCAACGAGCCGCATCCGAAGTCGCCGATCCGTATTCTGACGGCGTCCGATCTGCGTAAAGGCGACGTCGTGCTGGTCGAAACCGGCGACGTGATTCCGGCTGACGGCGAAGTGATCGACGGTGTCGCGTCGGTCGACGAATCGGCGATCACGGGTGAATCCGCGCCGGTGATCCGCGAGTCGGGCGGCGACTTTTCGTCGGTGACGGGCGGCACGCGCGTGCTGTCGGACTGGATTGTCGTGCGTGTTACGGCGAATCCGGGCGAGGCCTTCCTCGACCGCATGATCGCGATGGTCGAAGGCGCCAAGCGTCAGAAAACGCCGAACGAAATCGCGCTGACGATTCTGCTGGTCGCGTTGACGATCGTGATGTTGCTCGCTACCGCCACGCTGCTGCCGTTCTCGATGTTCTCCGTCGAAGCTGCGAAAGCGGGTCACGTGGTCACGATTACCGCGCTGGTCGCGCTGCTGGTGTGTCTGATTCCGACCACCATCGGCGGCTTGCTGTCCGCGATCGGTGTGGCTGGGATGAGCCGGATGATGCAGGCGAACGTGATCGCCACCTCGGGCCGTGCTGTTGAAGCCGCGGGTGACGTCGACGTGTTGCTGCTCGACAAGACCGGTACGATCACGCTCGGTAACCGTCAGGCATCGCAATTTGTGCCGGCGCCCGGCTTGACCGAAGAAGCGCTCGCCGATGCAGCCCAGCTTTCGTCGCTCGCCGACGAAACGCCGGAAGGCCGCAGCATCGTCGTGCTGGCCAAGCAGCGTTTCAATATCCGTCAACGCGATATGGGCTCGCTGCATGCGGTGTTCCTCGCGTTCACGGCGCAAACGCGCATGAGCGGTGTCGACCTGCCGGGCCGCGAAATCCGCAAGGGTGCGGCTGACGCGGTGAAGCACTACGTCGAAGTAAATGGCGGCCGTTTCCCGAACGAAGTCAGCACGGCAGTAGCCGAAGTCGCGCGCCGCGGCAGCACGCCGCTGGTGGTCGCCGAGAAAGGCGAGCAGGGCGCACGCGTGCTCGGCGTGATCGAACTGAAGGACGTGGTGAAGGGCGGCATCAAGGAGCGCTTTGCCGAACTGCGCAAGATGGGTATCAAGACCATCATGGTGACGGGCGACAACCGCCTGACGGCAGCAGCGATTGCAGCCGAAGCAGGCGTCGACGATTTCCTCGCCGAAGCCACGCCGGAAGCCAAGCTCGCGACGATTCGCTCGCACCAGGCCGAAGGTCGTCTGGTGGCGATGACCGGCGACGGCACTAACGACGCCCCGGCGCTCGCACAGGCCGACGTCGCGGTGGCGATGAACACCGGCACGCAGGCCGCGAAAGAAGCCGGCAACATGGTCGACCTCGATTCGAATCCGACCAAGCTGATCGAGATCGTCGAGATCGGTAAGCAGATGCTGATGACGCGCGGCTCGCTCACCACGTTCTCGATTGCCAACGACGTCGCCAAGTACTTCGCGATCATTCCGGCGGCGTTCGCGACCACCTATCCGGCACTGAACGCGCTGAACGTGATGCATCTGGCCACGCCGGCTTCCGCGATTATGTCGGCGGTGATTTTCAACGCGCTGATCATCGTGCTGCTGATCCCACTGGCGCTCAAAGGCGTGCGTTATCGCGCGCTGGGCGCGGCGATCCTGCTGCGCCGCAATCTGCTGATCTACGGTTTGGGCGGGATTATCGTGCCGTTCATCGGCATCAAGCTGATCGATATGGTGCTGGCCGCATTCGGCTGGGTTTGAGCAGCGGCTGTTTAAGAGGAATTACTCATCATGAAAAATCTGTTCCGTCCGTTGATCGTGATTTTCGCGGTGCTGACCGCCGTCACCGGACTCGCTTATCCCGCCGTGATGACCGCGGTCGGTCAGGCGGCTTTCCACGATCAGGCTAACGGCAGCATGCTCGAGCAGGACGGCAAAGTGGTCGGCTCGAAGCTGATCGGCCAGCAGTTCGATGCGCCGCAGTACTTCTGGGGCCGTCTGTCCGCCACCAGCCCGATGCCGTACAACCCGCAGAGCTCGGGCGGTTCGAACCTCGGGCCGACCAACCCGGCGCTGCTCGACGAAGTCAAAGGCCGCATCGACGCGCTGAAGGCTGCCGGCACGGATATGTCGAAGCCGGTGCCGGTCGATCTGGTGACGTCCTCGGGCAGCGGTCTCGATCCTGAGATCAGCCCGGCGGCCGCCGCGTATCAGATCGACCGCGTCGCCAAGGCGCGTAAGCTCGCTACGAACGATGTGCAGGCGCTGGTCGATCGTTATACGAGCGGTCGTCAGTTCGGTATTTTCGGTGAGCCGCGTGTGAACGTGCTGCAACTGAATCTGGCGCTCGATGAGATGAAACACGGTTGAGCGTCACTGACGCCGATAAGCGTGGTTGATGGCTGTGGTTCGAGGAGGCGGCGACCATGTGGTGCCGCCTTTGCCATTTGTTCGCGACTCCGCTTTTGCAGCGGGCCGCCTGGGCGCCGCATGTATCGCCGGCAACTGGCAGCCGGCGTGGCTGCTTGTGCCATTTGCGGCGCGGCCGCTGCCGTGCCACCATGCATGCACTATCGCTCGCCTTGCTATGAAAACCATTGAGCATGAACCGCCCCGATCCCGATGAACTGCTCGACAAGCTGCAACGCGACGAAGAGAAACGTCAGCGGGGCAGGCTGAAGATTTTCTTCGGCGCGTCGGCAGGCGTCGGCAAAACCTACGCGATGTTGCAGGCTGCGCGGCGCCGTGCCGATGAAGGTGCGGACGTGGTGGTCGGCATCGCCGAAACGCATGGCCGCAGCGAAACCGCCGCACTGCTCGACGGCCTCGACGTGCTGCCGCTCCAGCATATCGAGTATCGCGGCCGCAAGCTCGGCGAGTTCGATCTCGACGCCGCGCTCGCCCGCAAGCCGCAACTGATTCTCGTCGACGAACTCGCGCATTCGAATGTGCAGGGCGCGCGGCATCTGAAGCGCTGGCAGGACGTCTACGAACTGCTCGATGCGGGCATCGACGTCTACACCACGGTCAATGTCCAGCACCTCGAAAGCCTGAACGACGTGGTCGGCCAGATCACCGGCATCCGCGTCTGGGAGACGGTGCCCGACCGTGTGTTCGATCGTGCCGACGAAGTCACGCTGGTCGACCTGCCCGCCGAAGAACTGCTCGACCGGATGCGCGACGGCAAGGTGTATTTGCCGCAGCAGGCCGAGCGCGCGGTGCGCAACTTCTTTCGCAAGGGCAATCTGATCGCGTTGCGCGAGTTGGCGCTGCGCCGCACGGCCGATCGCGTCGATGCGCAAATGCGGGAATACCGCGCCGATCGTTCGATCCAGCGAATCTGGCAGGCGCGTGAGCGCTTGCTGGTGTGCATCGGTCCCGGCCCGGAAGCGCCCATGCTGGTGCGTGCGGCGGCGCGTCTCGCCGCCAGCCTGAAGGCCGACTGGATCGCCGTCTATGTGGAAACGCCCGCGCTGCAGCGTTTGCCCGACGCGCGCCGCGAACGCACGCTGAACGCCTTGAAGCTCGCCGCCGAACTCGGCGCCGAAACCGCGACGCTCGCCGGTACCGATGCGGTCGCCGCGCTGATCGGTTATGCGCAGGCTCGCAACGTCTCGAAGCTGGTGGCCGGTGCGTCGGCGCGCACGGGGCTCAAGCGCTGGCTGCGCCGTCCGCTCGGCGAGCGCATCGCCGAGCGCGCGGGCGATCTCGATCTCACGCTGATTCGCGCGTCGTCCGAACGTGACGGCGGGGAGCAGCGCCGCTTGCTGAACACCACCGCCAATGCGTGGCGCGAGGCGCTGAGCACGGCGCGCGAACGCCGTTCGCCGCCGCGCGCCTACGGCATCGCGCTGGCGATTTGCGCGGCCATCACGCTGCTGTCGAGCCAGTTGATCGACCATATCGATCTGACCAACCTCGTCATGCTGTACCTGCTTGGCGTGATCTTCACGGCCGTGAAGCTGGGGCGCGGGCCGGGTGTCGTGCTGTCGTTCCTGAGCGTGGCCGCATTCGATTTCTTCTTCGTGCCGCCGCGCATGTCGCTCTCAGTGTCCGATACGCAATATCTGCTGACCTTCATCGGCATGCTGCTGACGTCGCTCGTCATCAGCCATCTCACGTCGAGCTTGCGCCGCGAGGCGAGCGTGGCGCGGCGCCGCGAGCAACGCACCGGTGCGATGTATGCGATGGCGCGTGAGCTGGCGGCGGCGCTCACCATGGAGCAGATCGTCGGCATCGGCAGCCGGCACGTGAGCGAGGTGTTCGGCGCGCGCGTCGCGATTCTGTTGCCGGACAGCGCCGACCAGGTGAAGCAGAAGATCGAGGACCCGGACGCGACGATCACGCTCGAAGGCGAGATGCTCGATAGCGACGTCGGCCAATGGGTCTACGACCAGCAGAAGCCGGCCGGGCACGGCACCGATACGCTGCCGGCCGCCGCCGCGCTGTACCTGCCGCTGAAAGCGCCGATGCGTACACGCGGCGTGCTCGCAGTCGTGATGCGCGACGAGCGCGAGCTGGACGTGCCCGAGCAGCAGCGCATGCTCGACGCGTTCGCCGCGCAAATCGCGCTGGCTCTCGAGCGTGTGCACTACGTCGACATTGCGCGCGATGCGCTCGTCAATATGGAATCGGAGCGTTTGCGCAATTCGCTGCTGTCGGCGATTTCGCACGACCTGCGTACGCCGTTGACGACAATCGTCGGCTTCTCGTCGATGCTGGCGCAATCGCGCGAGGCGCATCCCGGTGCGCAACCCGGCGACGATCTCGTTGAAGCGATTCATGAAGAAGCGCTGCGCATGACCGGCATCGTCACCAATCTGCTCGACATGGCGCGCTTGCAGGCAGGCAGCCTGCAACTGAACCAGCAATGGACGCTGCTTGAAGAAACGGTGGGCGCCGCGCTGCGCGCCTGCAAACGCGTGCTGGCGAATCATCCGGTGCAGGTGAAGCTGCCTGCGGATTTGCCGCTGCTGCATCTCGATGCCGTGCTGATGGAGCGGCTCTTTTCCAACCTGTTCGAGAACGCGGCCAAATACACGCCGCCGGACACGCCGTTGACGATCGGCGCGCAACGTCTCGACGCGGACGGCAAGTCGTTCGTCCGCGTCGCGATCGACGATAACGGCCCTGGTCTGCCGGCCGGCATGGAAGCGCGTGTGTTCGAGAAATTCACGCGCGGCGAGAAAGAGTCGGCCAAGCCGGGCATCGGCCTTGGCCTTGCGATCTGCCGCGCAATCGTGGAAGCGCACGGCGGTACAATCGGCGCGCTCAATCGCGTGTCCGCGGACGGCCGCATCGAAGGCGCGCGCTTCTGGTTCACGCTGCCGGTGGAAACGCCGCCCGAAGCGCCGGACGCGCTGGAAGACGAAGGCGCCGACGCCTTGCCCGACCTCGATTCAACTCCTAATCCGCTTTCCAAGCCCAGCCATGAGTGACCCGAGCATCACAGTCGTCCTGATTGAAGACGAAAAGCAGATTCGCCGCTTCGTGCGAACCGCGCTGGAAGGCGAGGGCATCGTCGTGCACGACGCCGAGACCGGCAAGCAAGGTCTCGTCGAAGCCGCGACGCGCAAGCCCGATCTCGTCATCGTCGATCTCGGTCTGCCCGACACCGACGGTCTCGACGTGATTCGCGAATTGCGCGGCTGGAGCGAATTGCCGGTGATCGTGTTGTCGGCCCGTACCCAGGAAACCGAGAAAGTCGCCGCGCTCGACGCCGGCGCGGACGATTACCTCACCAAGCCGTTCGGCGTCTCCGAACTGCTGGCGCGAATCCGCGCGCATATGCGCCGGCGCAATCAGGGCGGAGCGAATGAATCGCCGGTGGTGCGCTTCGGCGCGGTGACGGTCGACCTGGCTTTGCGTCAGGTGAGCCGCGACGGCGCCGCCGTCCATCTCACACCGATCGAATACCGCCTGCTTGCGACGCTGGTGCGTCACGCCGGCCGCGTGCTGACGCACCGGCAATTGCTGCGCGACGTGTGGGGGCCCTCGCATGTCGAGAGTCATCACTATCTGCGGATTTATATGGCGCATCTGCGCGGGAAACTGGAGCGCGATCCGGCGCAACCGGAGCATATCGTCACGGAAACGGGCGTGGGATACCGGCTGGTGGGCTCGGTTTGAGCCCGCCGGGGGCGTCCGCCGCGCCCTTGCGGCTCTCGCTACGGCAAGGCGGCAGGCTATTTTGATATAATTACAGTTCGTAAGGACGACCTTGCGCATCTGTTACGAACGGGGACGGCCCCATCTGACCATGGAGCTGTCTCATGTCCTGGATTCTTCTGCTGATTGCCGGTTTGCTCGAAGTCGCGTGGGCGGCCGGTCTCAAAACCTCCGAAGGCTTTACCCGGCTCTGGCCGTCCGTGTTCACGATCGTGACCGCGCTCGGCAGCTTCGTGCTGCTCGCCATGGCCATGCGCCAGTTGCCGCTCGGCACGGCCTACGCCGTGTGGACGGGGATCGGCGCGGTGGGCGCGTTTATCTTCGGCATCGTCATGATGGGCGAGGCTTTGACGGTCGCGCGGGTGGCCAGCGCGGCGCTGATTGTGATCGGATTGATCGGTTTGAAGCTGTCGTCGGGGCATTGAGCCTTTGTTCCCTGACGGGGCTGGCGTGTTCGCGTGCGCACGAACCGCGCAATTAGAGTCCGCCATTTGTTAGCCGCTCTGCGTTCTGCGAATTAACGTGGCTATAATGAGATTGAATCCAACCTGAAATTGCCCGCGTCCTATTTGGCGCGGCCGGCTTGGCGCGGGTCTGACGACTTCGGTGCGGCGGCTCCCTTTCCTTTGCCCGTCGAAGCGCCCGGCACGCACAGCGCGCCTGGAGGCGGCCATGCTTGAATCACTTTCGCTCGCTGCGGGCCTCTCATGGGGCAGCGGTCTGCGCCTCTATCTGACAGTCCTGCTGGCCGGCGTGTTTGCACGCCTGGGCTTCATCCATCTACCCGATACGCTGTCCGCACTGTCCTCGCCGTGGGTGATCGGCGTGGCCGGCGTGCTGACGGTCACTGAATTTCTCGCCGACAAAATCCCCGCGTTCGATTCCTTATGGGACGCGGTCCATACTTTTATCCGCATTCCGGCCGGCGCCGTCCTGGCAGCCGGCGCGCTCGGCCATGCCGATCCAGCGCTGCTGACCGTCGCGGCACTCGCGGGCGGCACGCTGGCGGGCACCGCGCATCTGGCGAAAGCGGGCACCCGCGCGTTGATCAACCTGTCGCCGGAACCGGTGTCGAATGTCGTGACCTCGACCGCTGAAGACGGCCTCGTGTTCGGCGGCATGCTGCTCGCGCTGTTCGTGCCGGTGCTGTTCCTGGTGTTGATGGTGGGCTTCCTGATGTTGGCCGGCTGGGCGTTGCCGCGGCTGTGGCGCGGCGTGCAGGGCGGTTTTCGCGGGATGGCGACGCACATGGTGTCGCGCTTTGCCAGGAGCAGGCACGATTGAGCGATACGGGACGAGGTGTGACGGCGCGCGCCAAGGCCGCGCGCCGGTTGGGCGGCGGGGATCTGTTGCGGCAGGCTATCCGCATGACGGCGCGCGACTGGCGCGCGGGCGAACTGACGATGCTGCTGCTGGCGCTGGTACTGGCCGTCGCGGCGCTGTCGAGTGTCGGCTTTCTGGCTGACCGCCTGCATCAGGGGCTTGAGCGCGATGCGCGGCGCATGATCGCCGCCGATTTCATCGTTCGCGCCGATCATCCGGTTGATCCGCAGTTTGCGCAGCAAGCCACGGCACTCGGTCTGAATACCGCCAGCACGGCGATCTTTCCCAGCATGATCAACTCGGCCGGTGCGCAGCCGGTCTCGCGGCTGGCCGCCATCAAGGCGGTGTCGCCGGGTTATCCGTTGCGCGGCGCGTTGCGGATTGCGTCGGCGCCGGGCGCGACGGATCATCCTACCCAATCGATTCCAGCGCCGGGCACGGTCTGGGTCGACCAGGCATTGCTCGATGCATTGAAACTGCATGTCGGCGATGCCGTGAAGGTCGGCAATCGCAGCTTCACGATCGGCGCGATCATCACCCGCGAGCTCGACCGAGGTTTCTCGTTCGTCAATTTTTCGCCGCGTTTGATGCTGCGTGCCGACGATGTCCAGTCGACCGGCCTCATCACTTTCGGCAGCCGCGTGACTTACCGCTTGCTGGTGGCGGGCGCGGATGCATCGGTGGCGCGCTTCGCTCAATTCGCGCACGACAAGGTGGACGGCGGCAAGATGCGCGGCGTCGCGCTCGAGTCCTTGCAGGACGGTCAGCCGCAAGTGCGTCAGACGCTCGACCGCGCGAGCCACTTCCTGACGCTGGTCTCGCTGCTCACCGCGTTGCTCGCGGCGGTGGCGATCGCGATGGCCGCGCACCGGTATATGCGCCGCCATCTGGACGGTTGCGCGGCGATGCGCTGTCTGGGTGTCAGTCAGGCCACGTTGCGTGCGCTGTTCACGCTTGAATTCGTGGGGCTGGGTTTGATCGGCGGCGCGCTTGGTGTGGCGCTCGGTTATCTGGGACATCTGGTCTTGCTGACGTGGCTCGGCAGTCTGATCGACGTCGTGTTGCCGTATCCGACCGCATGGCCCGCGCTCGAAGGAATTGCAGCCGGTCTCGTGCTGTTGCTCGGTTTCGCGCTGCCGCCGCTGTTGCCGTTGACGCGCGTGCCGCCGGTGCGTGTGCTGCGTCGCGAATGGGGCGATGCGGGGCGCACCGCCTGGGCCGCCTACGCGCTCGGCATTGTGCTGTTCGCCGCGCTTCTGATCGTCGCAGCGGGCGAGTTGAAGCTCGGCGGCATCGTCGCGGGCGGCTTCGCCGGTGGACTGCTGGTGTTCGCGTGCATCGCGCGGCTGGCGTTGTGGGGCGCGTCGCGTTTCGTGCGCAGCGAGCGTGTGAATGCGGGCATCGGCTGGCGCTACGCGCTGGCCTCGCTGGAGCGGCGCAGCGGCGCGAGTGCGTTGCAGATCACCGCGCTCGGCATCGGTCTGATGTGCCTGTTGCTGATCGCGATGACGCGCAACGACCTGGTGGCCGGCTGGCGCAAATCGACGCCGCCCGATGCGCCGAACGAATTCATCATCGATATTCAGCCCGACCAGCGCGAAGCCGTTACGCAGTATCTGAGCACGCACGGCGTGCCCGGCACGGTGCTCTCGCCGATGGTGCGCGGCCGGCTGATCGCGATCAACGGCAAGCCGGTCAATCCGGATTCGTTCAAGGGCGACGATGCGAAGCGGCTCGTCGACCGCGAATTCAATCTGTCGTACACAACCGAGCTGCCCGACGACAACCGCCTGTCTGCCGGCACATGGTATGGCGATACCAAGACGCCGCAGATTTCGATCGAGCAGGGGCTCGCGAAGCTGATCAGCGTGAAGCCCGGCGACACGCTGCGCTTCGACGTGACAGGCCTGCAAATCGACGCGCCGGTGACGAGTGTGCGCAAGCTCGACTGGGGCTCGTTCAAGGTCAACTTTTTCGTGTTGATGCCGCCGGCGGCCTTGCAGGATTTCCCGGCGACGTTCATCACGAGTTTCCACTTACCGTCGGAAAAGCAATCGACGATCGACGGACTGATCGCCGCCTATCCGAACCTCACGGCAATCGACACCGGTCCGATTCTGGCGCAGGTGCAGCGCGTGTTGCAGCAGGTGATCGGCGCCGTGCAATTCCTGTTTGCATTCACGCTGGCGGCCGGCGTGCTGGTGTTGTACGCGGCGCTGGCCGGCACCCGCGATGAGCGTATGCGAGAATCCGCGCTGCTGCGCGCGCTGGGGGCCTCGCATCGCCAGGTGCGCGCGGTGCAGATCGCCGAATTCGTGGCGGTTGGCGCGCTGGCCGGGTTGATGGCGGCGCTCGGCGCGCAGGTGATCGGCTGGCAACTGGCGACGCGCGTGTTCGAGTTTTATCTGGCCTTCGATCCGTGGTTATTGCCGGCGGGCATTGCGGCCGGCATTGCCTGTGCGGGCGTGGGCGGCTGGCTAAGCCTGCGGCATGTGCTGGCGCGCCCCGCGTTGCAATCGCTGCGGGACGCGTGAATTTTCTATTTTGTGATTGGGTATGAGCGAACTTAACGACGAAGTGTCCGCCGCACAGCCGACGGCCTTCGAACTGGTGGGCGGCGAAGCGCGCGTGCGCGAACTGGTCGACCGCTTTTACGACTTGATGGATCTCGAAGCGGAATTCGCCGGGATTCGCGCCTTGCATCCGGAGTCGCTCGACGGCTCGCGCGATAAGTTTTTCTGGTTCCTGTGCGGCTGGATGGGTGGGCCCGATCATTACATCAGCCGCTTCGGGCATCCCAGGCTGAGGGCGCGGCACATGCCGTTTCCGATCGCGTCCAGCGAGCGGGATCAGTGGCTTCGCTGCATGGCATGGGCGATGGAAGACGTCGGGCTTGCCGAGCCGTTGAGAGAGCGCTTGCTGGCGTCGTTCTTCGAGACCGCGGACTGGATGCGCAATCGCAATGGTTGAGAGGGGAGCGGAACCGGAAGCGGCAGAGGATGCAGAGGCGCGTGCGGTCCTGGACTGCTGGTTCGGCGCCCCGAATACGCCCGGCTTCGGCCACGCGCGCAAGCTCTGGTTCTCCCGCGACAAGGTTTTCGATGCGATGCTGCTGGAACGCTTCGGGACGCTCATCGACGCGGCGCGCGAAGGCGCCCTCGACAGTTGGACAGTAACGCCGCTCGGCGCGTTGGCGCTGGTCATCGTGCTGGATCAGTTTTCCCGCAATTGCTATCGCGATACGTCGCGTGCTTTTGCTGCCGATCACAAAGCGCTGCTTATCGCGCAACAGATGATCGCAAGCGGCGCCGATCTTCTATTGCCGGGCGTGCATCATCGCGCGTTCGTGTATCTGCCGTTCGAACACGACGAGACGCTTGCGAGCCAGCGTGAATCGATGCGCCTGTTCACTCAGTTGAAGGCCGAGCCGGGCGGCGCGTCGTACTACTCCTCGGCGGTCCGGCACGCCAGAATCATCGAGCGCTTCGGACGCTTTCCCCATCGCAATGCGCAGCTCGGGCGGCCTTCGACGGCTGAAGAAACCGTTTTCCTGAAAGGGCCCGGCTCGTCGTTCTAAAGGCAAAGCAGGCGCATAAGCATACGCAGACGCGCCGGCCAGGTGTCATCTGGCGCGATGTCCTAATCGTCGCGCTCGGGCGCCGCCGGAGTCCGCACGAACACCCGCAGCAGTTCGTCGGTGTCGCCTGGCCGCGCGCCCGACCAGAACAGCCGCCAGTCGCCGGCCGGCATGCGTGCATTGTCGCGGCGGCTCTCTTCGATCAGCCACGTGCACTCGGTCGTCGCCGTGTTGGCGGTCGGTTGATGCTCGATGCCGGTGTAGTAGTACAGCATCGGCGCTTCGGATTCGCCGAGTCCCGTGCTGGCCATGCAATCGCCATCGTTCCATTCGATATTCATGCGGGCGCCGAGTTCTTCGAACACGGAGCGGTAGCTCTTCGCATAGTCGAGCCATGGCAGCAGCAGCGTGCTCACCAGCCCCCACGCGAGAATCGCGCCCGCGCACCAGCTCAGCGCGCCACGCCATTTGCCGGTGTATTTGAAGACCGGCAGCAGCCACAGCCAGCCGAGCGTCATCAGCAGCGCGGCCGCGATCATCCCGGGCCTGACCGGCAGGACCCAGTCGAGCGGCAACCAGCGGCCGAGCCGGTGCAGCGACGCATGCGTGTTGGCCGGATCGCTCATGATCGACCAGATGATCCACGCGAGCGCGGCGGTGCTGCCGAACAGGATGCGGCTCGTCATGTCCCAGCTCGCGTGCACACGCCGCGGCAGTTTTTCGATGCCTTGCATCGCCAGCAGGGCGAGCGGGGCGATGAACGGCAGGATGTACAGCTCACGCACCGTCGCCGAGCTTTGCAGGACGGCGAAACCCGTCCCCGCGAAGATCACCGGCAGCGCCACACGCGGATCGCGCCAGCGGCGCCAGGCGCCGCCTGCGAGTGCGACCAGCGCCAGCGGTACGACCGGAAAGCCGACGCTCAGCACGGTGCGCAGCACGAACAGACGGCTCTCGTTTTCAGAGCCCAGTTCCGCCACCGAAAAGCCGAAGAAGCGGCCGATATTGTTGTCCCACAGCCAGACCTTGAAGAGCGCTTCGGAGCGCAGATAGAAACAGATCGGCCAGATCAGCGCGAAGGGCGCGCAGACCAGCGCGGCGATGCCGAGCGCCCCGGCAAAACTGCGCGTGCGGCAGGCGGGATACAGCACCAGCACCGCGACCGTGGTCGCGCCGAACACGAGTGGCACGAACAGGCCCTTCGCCAGCAGCGACACCCCCACGCCCGCGCCGAACATTGCCGCGCCGCTCAGAATCGCGTGGCGCCGGTGGCGTGCGTCGACCGGCAGCAGGCGCGCTTCGTCGCGCAGGTGCACCAGCACCAGTTCGAATAGTCCGCAGAAGCCGATCGCGGCGCCGGCCATCAGCGCGACGTCGGTCATCATGTCGTGTACGTGCTTGATGACGACGAGCGTGCTCGCGAATAACGCCAGCGTGCCGATCACGCGGACGTCGAGCCAGCTCGACGCGGCCACCGCGCGGCGCGCGACGCGTGCCGTGTAGTAGACGGTGAGGCCGGCGAAGAGCGCGCTCGCGAGGCGTGCGGCGTCATGCAAAGGCAGGTAGCGGCCGAACATCCATGCGAGGCCGGCGGCGACCCAGTCGTAGATGGGCGGCTTTTCGACGAAGGGTTGGCCGGCATTGGTCGGCACGACCAGATCGCCGGTGTCGAGCATGTGCTGGATGATGCCGAAGGTATAGGTCTCGTCCTGTTTCCACGGCTCGTGGCCCAGGATGCCCGGCAAAAGCCAGGCGCACAGGATCGCCAGTGCGATCAGCCATCGCATCGGACGGGCAGCCGTGAGCGCGCGCAAGCGCCGGGCTCCGCGCGAAGCGGGAGGCGCAGCGGCGGGCTCCGCGGAACCGGCCGGCGCGGCGGGTCTTGCGGGCGTCGAGGCGTCGGCTACGGTGGTGTTACCGGCCGGCAAAGCCGTGCCGGATTCGGCAGTGTGTGCCGGGTCGGGTTGTTTGTCCGGCGCGCTATCGGCAGGGCCGGCCGGTGCAGGCGTCGCAACCGCACCGTTCCCCGCGCGCCACGGCGCGGATGGGTTTTCGTACATGAGAATCTCTGGTCGCCGTACGCGGCGACGTGGGCCGCGGACTTATGCTGTGGCTGTGCGTCGCATGCGGTCGCGTGCGAACGCTGCGATTGTAGTCCTGGTTTATTACTGTGGATTACAGATAATGTAGGGAATATCGCGGCTAGTCAGACAGATCGCGCTGATTCCTCGTCAGATCGACGGGAATTCGGGGTGAGAAGGGGAGAAATCGGCCGCCGGGAGCCGTCGGCCGTGGGAACAGAAGAGGGATTCAGCGTCCGCCGGCGACGTCGAGCAGCGCGCCCGTCACATAGGAGGCGGCATCGCTCAGCAACCAGACGATCGACTCGGCGACTTCGTCGGCGCTGCCGGGACGGCCCAGCGGGGTTGTCGCGCCGAGCTGGGCGGCACGCTCGGGCTTGCCGCCGCTGGCGTGGATTTCAGTATCGATCAGCCCCGGCCGCACCGCGTTCACGCGCACGCCCTGCGGACCGAGTTCCTTGGCGAGGCCGATGGTCAGGGTGTCGACGGCGCCCTTGGAGCCGGCGTAGTCGATGTATTCGTTCGGCGAACCCAGACGCGCGGCCGCCGACGAGATATTCACGATCACGCCCCCCGCGCCGCCGCGTGTGGTCGACATCCGGCGCGCGCCTTCGCGTGCGCACAGATACGCGCCGAGCACGTTGACGTCGAACATGCGCTTCAGGCGTGCGAGGTCCATGTCCGCGAGCTGGCTCGACGGCGCGACGATCCCGGCATTGTTGACGAGCGCATCGAGTTGGCCGAACTTCTGCTGGAGCGCGTCGAACATCGCGATCACATCGGTCTCGCTGGCGACGTCGCCGGCAATCGGCACTGCACGGCCGCCGGCGCGTTCCACTTCAGCAACGGTTTCCTGCGCGGCCGCCAGATTCCGCGCGTAATTGACGCCGACCGACCAGCCGCGTGCGCCCAGCAAACGTGCGGTCGCGCGGCCAATGCCGCGGCTGCCGCCGGTGATCAGAACGGTTTTCGTCATCGCAACCTCATCCTCGGGTGTGTTCAGCAGGGGCAGTACGGCGGGTGTTCAGAAGGCCGGAGACGCGCAACAGGCGGAGATCAGACCGCGTCGCGTTTGATGGCCCATTTGTCGCTGACCGGCGGTTGATAGCGTTGCAGCTTGTCGATCAGCGCGACGGGATCGGCATCCCTTTGCAGGATGTCGAAGTAGGTCTGCCGCATGAAGCCCTCGTCTACCGTGTGCTTGAGCAGCGCGATCAGCGGATCGTAGAAGCCGTCGATATTCAGCAGTGCCACCGGCTTCTGGTGATAGCCGAGTTGCGCCCACGTATAGACCTCGAACAACTCTTCGAGCGTGCCCGCGCCGCCCGGCATCGCGACGAACGCGTCGGACAGATCGGCCATCATCTTCTTGCGATGATGCATATCGGGTACCACGTGCAACTCGGTCAGGCCGTTATGGCCGACTTCCTTGTTGACCAGCAACTCGGGAATCACGCCGATTGCGCGGCCGCCTTCGGCCATCACCGTATCGGCGATCACACCCATCAGGCCGACCTTGCCGCCGCCATAGACCAGCGCGAGATCGGCTTCGACCAGCGCGCGGCCGAACGCGCGCGCGGCTTCGGCATACAACGGTCTGGCTCCGTCGGAGGAGCCGCAATACACACACACCGACTTCATGCTCAAACGTCCTTCGGTTCGTTACGGGGCGCTGCCCCTTCCTTCGGCGGCAGGTAGTCGTAGAACTCGCGTTTGGGCAGCTTGCCCGACACGAGGTCGTCGAAAATCTGCCGTGAGCGGCCGCGCAGATAAGGCGCCATCAGCGACACGATCTGCACGCTCACCTGGTGCAGTTCGGCGCGAATCGTTTCCTGCTCGTTGTACTTGCGCGGGTTCATCACGAACTGATACGACAGCCAGTACGTGCCGATCACCCCGACGTTGGTGGCGATCACGTGCAACTCTTCCGGCGTGGCGACCATTTCTCCGTCGGCCACGAGCTGCTCGCAGAACTGGCTCGCAAAACGCACCTTGTGGCTGATGATCTGTTTGAAGTGCGTTTCGAGCGTGCGGTTGCGCGCCAGCAGATCGTTCAGATCACGATACAGGAAACGATAGCGCCAGGTGAAATCGACCATGTACTGCAGGTACGACCACATCTCGTCAATTGTTGCGCGGTGATCGTCGGGAAAGCGCAGACGCTTTTCGATCTCCTGCTCGAACTGACTGAAGATGCTGTTGATGATGTCGTCTTTGTTGCGGAAGTGGTAGTACAGATTGCCTGGACTGATTTCCATTTCCTCGGCGATCGTCGTTGTTGTGACGTTCGGTTCGCCGATCTCGTTGAACAGCTTCAACGAGAGCTCGAGTATCCGTTCGCGGGTGCGGCGGGGAGGTTTGGCTTCCATGTCGTCCGGCCCTGGTTTCGCCGGGCTGGGCGCGTGGCGGCATGCCGCTGTTGCGTGATCCACCCGGACGCGGTTGGTATTTTGATTGAGCGCCTCGACGGTTTTCCGTGAGACTGTCAGACGATTATAAACCGACCGTTCTTATACCAAGCGGATACTCAGGGTTTTCATTCTTTGGGACGTTTTCAGGACCTTTGGCGGCGACGTAAAGCGAGTTTTTACAGCCACGCTTTAACCCAGCGCACGACGAGTGGCCCGACGATCAGTCCCCACGTCATCACGCACATGCCGAGTGCGACCATGACCGCCGCGCTGCCGAGATCTTTGGCCCGGCGCGACAACTCGTGGCGCTCGAGCGAAATCCGGTCGATGGCGGCCTCGACGCTCGAATTCAGCAATTCGACGATCAGCACCAGAAACACCGAGCCGAGCAGCAACACGCGCGACACGGGATCGACCGGCACCAGCACGCCGCACGGAATCAGAATCGCGGCGAGCGTGAGCTCCTGGCGAAACGCGCTTTCTTCGCGGATCGCCACGCGAAATCCGGCGAGCGAATTTTTCATCGCATGCCATGCGCGGGTCAGCCCCCGATTGCCCTTATACGGGTTGAAGGGCAGCGGGGCGAGCGGATCGTCGGGGCTGAGCGGTTCGTGGTGGGGATCGTTCTCGGGGCGCTCGACCCTCGCGCCGTTCACGCCGTGGAAACCATTCGCGTGATTGGCATGATTCGGCGTGCCGTGCTCGCTCACGTCGTCGAACGGGTCGACGCCGGCGGCGTCGGTGCCGGCATCGACAGCGCGCAACGCGCCATTCGATGCGCGTGCCGCAGTGGAGTTTCGGGTTCGCATAAGCGGGTCGGCACGTCGCGTCATGCGGCGGCGCTTTCCTCGCTGTACGACGTGCGCGGCAGCGGCTTCAGATGCGCCGCGAACTGTTCGGATGCCGCCGCCCACGAGAAGCGTTCGGCCCATGCGCGTGCGTGGCTGCGTTCGATCTTCAACGCTTCGAGGCAAGCCTCGCGCAAATCTTCGTGCATCGCGCCCGCGCCGCCGTCGCCGAGCACGTCGATCGGGCCGGTCACGGGATACGCCGCGACCGGCGTGCCGCAGGCCAGCGCTTCGAGCAGCACGAGTCCGAAGGTGTCGGTGCGGCTCGGGAACACGAAGACGTCGGCGGCCGCATAGACCTTGGCCAGTTCAGCTTGCGTCAGGACGCCCAGGTAATTCGCTTGCGGATAGCGCGATTTCAGTTCGGCGAGCGCCGGGCCTTCGCCCGCTACCCACTTCGAGCCGGGCAGGTCGAGTTTGAGAAACGCCTCGACGTTCTTCTCGACCGCTACACGCCCCACGTACAGAAAGATCGGCCGCGCGGTGTTGAGCACTTTCGAGTCCATCTGGTGAAAGATGTCGAGGTCGACGCCGCGGGTCCACAGCACCACATTGGTGAAGCCGAATTTTTCGAGGTCGGTCTTGACCACCGGCGTGGGCGCCATCACCGCCAGCGAAGCCTTGTGGAACCAGTGCAGAAACTTGTAGGTAAGCGCGAGCGGAATGCCGAAACGCGCCTGCACGTATTCGGGAAAGCGCGTGTGATAAGCGGTTGTAAACGGCAGCTTGTGCTTGATCGCATAGGAACGCGCGGCCATGCCGAGCGGGCCTTCGGTGGCGATGTGCAGCGCGTCGGGCGCGAATTCGTCAATCCGCTGATGGAGCTTGCGGCGCGGCAGCAGCGACAGGCGAATCTCGGGATAGGTCGGGCACGGAATCGTTTTGAATTCGAGCGGCGTCAGCAGATCGACGTGGTGGCCGAGTGCAGTGAGCTCGCGCGTAGTGTTTTTCAACGTGCGCACGACGCCATTGACCTGCGGTTCCCATGCGTCGGTGACGATCATGATCTTCATCGGTTTCGGCCCAATAGAAGTGGAGAGGGACTACGCGGTCGCCCGGGCCTTTTGCACGCCGACTTCCGGTGCGCGCATCACAGTCCAGTAGATCACCTTGAGTTCGCCTTCATACGTCTCGACGAGTGCCGACAGGCTTTCGACCCAATCGCCGTCGTTGCAATACAGCACGCCGTCGATCTCGCGGATCTCGGCTTTATGGATGTGTCCGCAGACCACGCCGTCACAGCCGCGGCGGCGTGCTTCGTCGGTCATCACGCGCTCGAACGACGAGATGAAATTCACCGCGTTCTTCACCTGGTGTTTCAGGTATTGCGACAGCGACCAGTAGGGGAAGCCGAGGCGGCTGCGGATCCGGTTGAACCAGCGGTTCAGGATCAGGATCATCGTGTAGAGCGTGTCGCCGAGATAGGCGAGCCACTTGGCGTGCTGGATCACGCCGTCGAACAGATCGCCGTGCACGATCCACAGGCGCTTGCCGGCGAGCGTCGTGTGGAATGCTTCGCCGCGTACGTGGATGTCGCCGAATGCGAGGTCGCAGAACTGGCGCGCGGCTTCGTCGTGATTGCCCGGGACGTAGATGACCTGGGTGCCTTTGCGCGCTTTGCGCAGCACCTTCTGCACGACGTCGTTGTGCGCCTGCGGCCAGTACCAGCCTTTTTTCAACTGCCAGCCGTCGATGATGTCGCCCACGAGGTACAGGTATTCCGACTCGTTGTGCCTCAGGAAGTCGAGCAGATACGGCGCCTGACAACCGCTCGAACCGAGGTGGATGTCGGATAGCCAGATGGTGCGGTAGCGGTGCGGCTCGGCGTGGTCGTCGTCGTGACGACTGGCGTGCGCGTCGAGCGGCAGTGACGGCACGGGCAGCGGCAGTCCGTGACTAGGGTTGGGTTCCGGGCGGAACGCGACAGGGTCGACGCTCGGGCCGGTCTGGCGGAACAGGGAAGTCGCGGACGTTTTGGGGTCCATGGCTCACGCGTCGAGTTGCGGTGCCCGTATTGCGCCAGCCGCGCGTGACCGTGCCGTGACAGTCACGAGAAGTTCTTATTACTGTGTCGGAAGACAACGGTGCGGACGAGATCTGTGGCGAGCGGCAATCGCAGTCAGGCGAGCGCGAACCGCGGGCGCGGCGGCGTGAATTGCGAAACGCTCAGGTCAGTGAGCTTACTGCGCGACGCCGATGACGCGCGTGCCGGCGAGGCGGTCGTGCAGGAATTGACGCTGCGGATCGAAGCGGCCGGTGGCGGCCCATAGCACGAACCAGAGCGCCGCGACCAGCAGCGTTTGCGGCACAGCGAGGTTCAGCAACGGATGTAGCGCGAGCGGCGGTAAAAACCACAGCCACGCCAGCACGTAACGAGCGATCGCGCGGCCCGTGGACAGCGGCGCACCGTCAGCGGCGACGACGCGCAGGCGCCACGTTTTCATCGGCAGCGTCTGGCCGCTGTGGGTCCAGAACCAGACGAAATACAGCCCGACCACGAAGCCGATCCACGCTGCGAGCAGGTTGTGGTGGGTCAGACCGTTGCGCTGCTGCGTCAACGTGCTGAACAGATAGCCCGCGATGAACACGACGCCGAACAGGATCACGGCTTCGTAGAGCAGCGCCGCGAGGCGGCGGCGGACGGTGGGCGCGGTGCCGGATGAATCGGCGGGCAGGGTCGAGGTGGCGAGCGGCTGGGACACGGGCGGGCCCGGCTCAGGAGCCGTTGAAGATCGACGGCGCCTCAGCGGGCGATACCGGTAGCGGCGTGGCGGGCACGAAGCTGCCCGCAGCAGGAATCTCCGGCGTGACGGGGGGGCTCGGCAGGGGAGCGGCCGCCGCGGCACTCACCGCTGCGGCACCGCTCGCGCCATGCTCCCGGGCATTGACCAGGCGGTCGATACCCTTGATCTCGGTTTTGCCGGACGGCGGCGCGCTGACGACGCTAGGCCGCCGTTTGCGCTCGCTCGCGGCGAGCCGTTCCTTCTGCTCTTCCGGCAATTGCTGATACGTCTTCCACGCATTCTGGCGGGTTTCGCGCGGCAATTCCTTCGACACCTGGTAGTTTTCGCGCGCAACGCGCCGCTGATCGGGGGTCATACGCACCCATTCAGTCATTCGGTCATGCAGGCGTTTTTGTGCATCAGGCGATAACTTCGGATAACGTGCCGCGATCTTGATCCATTTTCGCTTGCGTTCGTCGCTAAAGGAATCCCAGACGCTGGCGAACGGCGCGAGCGCAAGATGTTCGGCCGAATTCAGGCGCGACCACGCCATCGGACTATTGCTGTTGGACAGGCCGGGCAATTCGACGGCGAGGGTGGGCGCGGGCGCTTTTGCGGTCGGGTTGCCGCCGGCAGCAGGCGCGCTGGCGGTCGACGGGCTCGGATAAAAGCGCGGATACGTCGCGGCGAACGACACCAGAGCCGCGATCGCGCATCCGAAAACAACGGCCAGGCCGCGCTTGTAACTCACCCGAAGAATCTCCCGCTCAGTGGGCGCGTGATAGGTACGCGTTGAAGCCGTGGTCGAGATAGGCATTGAGCGGCAAGTCGTCGCTTAGCATGGCTGCGTCGATATCGGCGAGTTCGGCGGTGCGCTGCTGGTCTTCCCAGTAGGCGATGCCCACGAGGCTGACGACCAGCGCGACCAGCGGCCAGGCGAGCGCAAAGCGGCGCAGCGGCGAACGGCGGCGCTGCGGCATGTTGAGTTGCGGCATGCCAGCCGCCATGCCGGCACCGGCGAAGGCGGGCACGAATACCGGGGCGCTCACGGTTTCGGGCTTCTTGCGAGCAAGCGCGGCGCGGCGCGCCACGGCGAGCCGGTCGACGGTGGCGGCCGGCATGCTGGCGGCGGTTTCGTCGAGCGCGCGGCGCACTTGGCGGGCGAACTCGAGTTCTTTGGTTTCCAGGGAGCTCATAGCGTGATTCCTTTAGCCTTGAGCGCTTGCGCCAGCGTGTGGGTGGCCCGCGAGCAGTGCGTTTTCACACTGCCTTCGGAGCAGCCCATCGCGGCGGCAGTCTCGGCGACATCCATATCTTCCCAATAACGCATGAGAAACGCCTCCCGTTGACGTGCCGGTAACTTTTGGATCTCGTCGTCGATTAACTGTAAGACCTGTTCGCGTTCGAGTTTCTGTTCGTTGCTCTCCGAGCCCGCCGAACCTTGCTGCGCCTCGAATGTTTCGAGAGGGTCGAATTCGTCGTCGTCGGCATTGCCGAGTGAAGAAAACAGGCTAACCCACGTGTTGCGCACTTTGGCACGACGGAAATAGTCGTGCATCGCATTCTGGAGAATACGCTGAAACAGGAGCGGAAGTTCGGCGGCCGGACGGTCGCCGTATTTTTCGGCGAGCTTGATCATCGCGTCCTGCACGATATCGAGCGAGGCGTCGTCGTCCCGCACGGCGTAGACCGTCTGCTTGAATGCGCGCCTTTCGACGCCCGCCAGAAAATCGGCGAGTTCCTTGTCTGATGCCATCCGTTTGGGGGTCGGCGCAGCGTGCGTGCGCGTAATCGGTCGAAAAATGTCGTAAAACTCGCGGATGCTAACAAACTTTCGCGCCGCTGGGGCGAAACCCGCCCTACCTTGCATCTCGATAACAAGGTTTCGGTCAATATTGAGATTGGAGGGAGGCCGCCACGGCAATATTTGCTTGACCGCGCGGACATCTGCAGATATCGTCGCTGGTTCGCAACATAAGTGACTTGTCTCAATTGAGGTGTGGCCCAAGAAGCTCACCTGTCAACTGGACGCGCCGCTTGAACCCGAGCCACAAGCCCGGCAGAGAGCACCCGATCAATTTTTTGCCGAAAATTCGAAAGGTGAATAAATGAATATGCCCAGCGCGGAATTCTCCACGTCGGATACGACCCTCCATCCCGAAGCTGACTCTATCGGCGCCACCGTGCTCATGAAGGCACTGGCCGACGAAGACGTCGAGTTCATCTGGGGCTATCCCGGCGGCTCGGTACTCTACATTTACGACGAGCTGTACAAGCAGGACAAATTCCAGCACGTCCTCGTGCGCCACGAACAAGCCGCAGTCCACGCCGCTGACGCCTATGCGCGTTCCACCGGCAAAGTGGGTGTGTGCCTCGTGACCTCCGGCCCCGGCGTCACCAATGCGGTGACCGGCATCGCCACCGCCTACATGGATTCGATTCCGATGGTGGTGATCAGCGGCCAGGTGCCTACCGCCGCGATCGGCCAGGATGCGTTCCAGGAGTGCGATACGGTCGGCATCACGCGTCCTTGCGTGAAGCACAACTTCCTCGTGAAGGACGTGCGCGACCTCGCCGCTACCGTCAAGAAAGCGTTCTACATTGCCCGTACCGGCCGTCCCGGCCCGGTGCTGATCGACATTCCGAAAGACGTGTCGAAGACGCCGTGCCAGTACGAACCGCTCAAGAGCGTTTCGCTGCGCTCGTACAATCCGGTCACGAAAGGTCACTCCGGCCAGATCCGCAAGGCCGTGGCCTTGCTGCTGTCGGCCAAGCGTCCGTACATCTACACCGGCGGCGGCATCATCCTCGCGGATGCATCGCGTGAGCTGAACCAGTTCGCCGATCTGCTCGGCTACCCGATCACCAATACGTTGATGGGTCTGGGCGGCTACCGCGCGAGCGACAAGAAATTCCTCGGCATGCTCGGCATGCACGGCACGTACGAAGCCAACATGGCGATGCAGCACTGCGACGTGCTGATCGCGATCGGCGCGCGCTTCGACGACCGTGTGATCGGCGACCCGGCGCACTTCGCGTCGCGCCCGCGCAAGATCATCCATATCGACATCGATCCTTCTTCCATCTCCAAGCGCGTCAAGGTCGACATTCCGATCGTCGGCGACGTGAAGGAAGTGCTGAAGGAGCTGATCGAGCAGTTGCAAACGGCCGAGCATGGCCCGGATACCGCGGCGCTCGCCGACTGGTGGAAGGACATCGAAGCCTGGCGCGCCAAAGACTGCCTGAAGTTCGACCGCAAGAGCGACATCATCAAGCCGCAGTACGTGGTGGAAAAGGCGTGGGAACTGACGGACGGCAATGCCTTCGTGTGTTCCGACGTCGGCCAGCACCAGATGTGGGCGGCGCAGTTCTATCGCTTCAACAAGCCGCGCCGCTGGATCAATTCCGGTGGTCTCGGCACGATGGGCTTCGGCTTGCCGGCGGCGATGGGCGTGAAGATGGCGCACCCGGACGACGACGTGCTCTGTATCACGGGCGAAGGCTCGATCCAGATGTGTATCCAGGAACTCTCGACCTGCAAGCAGTACGAGACTCCGATCAAGATCATTTCGCTGAACAACCGCTATCTGGGCATGGTGCGCCAGTGGCAGCAGATCGAATACAGCAAGCGCTATTCGCATTCGTATATGGATGCGCTGCCGGATTTCGTGAAGCTCGCCGAAGCGTACGGCCACGTCGGCATGCGTATCGAACGCACGGCCGATGTCGAGCCGGCGCTGAAGGAAGCGCTGCGTCTGAAAGATCGCACGGTGTTTCTCGATTTCCAGACCGATCCGACCGAAAACGTCTGGCCGATGGTTCAGGCCGGCAAGGGCATCACGGAGATGCTCATGGGTTCGGAAGATCTATAACGACGGTTTCTAGCGTCGGCTTCGTCATGCACGCCTTCAAAAAGGGCGAAGGCGGACGAAGCGGCGCGAAACCGTTCGCAGACATCGACAAAACATCTGGAAGAAGCGAAACATGAGACACATTATTTCTGTCCTGCTGGAAAACGAACCGGGCGCGTTATCACGCGTGGTGGGGCTGTTCTCGGCACGCGGCTACAACATTGAAACCTTGACGGTGGCGCCGACCGAAGACCGATCGCTGTCGCGCATGACCATCGTCTCCATTGGCTCGGACGACGTGATCGAACAGATCACGAAGCATCTGAACCGCCTGATCGAGGTGGTGAAAGTGGTCGACCTTACCGAGGGCGCCCACATCGAGCGTGAGCTGATGTTGATCAAGGTGAGGGCGGTCGGCAAGGAACGTGAGGAGATGAAACGGATGTCGGATATTTTCCGCGGCCGCATCATCGACGTCACCGAAAAGACCTACACGATCGAACTGACGGGCGCGAGCGACAAGCTCGATGCCTTCATCGAAGGGATCGACGCGACTGCGATTCTCGAAACCGTCCGTACGGGCAGTTCGGGCATCGGCCGCGGCGAGCGCATTCTGAAGGTTTGAGTCGCGCTTATCGACGATTCGCAACCGTCTCGATCGAAGCCGGGCAGTGCCTTCAAGAACCCGGTCAGGCAACACACCATTCGCAGTATTTGTATTTCACCGATTTCACCGAATTTAGCCAAGGAACCGACATGAAAGTTTTCTACGACAAGGACGCCGACCTCTCCCTCATCAAGGGCAAGCAAGTCACCATCATCGGCTATGGCTCGCAAGGCCATGCTCACGCGCTGAACCTGAAGGAAAGCGGCGTGAACATCACGGTCGGTCTGCGCAAGGGCGGCGCATCGTGGAGCAAGGCTGAGAACGCCGGCCTGCAAGTCAAGGAAGTGGCGGAAGCCGTCAAGGGCGCGGACGTCGTCATGATGCTGCTGCCGGACGAGCAGATCGCTGACGTCTACGCCAAGGAAGTGCACGCCAACATCAAGCAAGGCGCAGCGCTCGCCTTCGCACACGGCTTCAACGTGCACTACGGTCAGGTGATCCCGCGTGCGGATCTGGACGTCATCATGATCGCGCCGAAGGCGCCGGGCCACACGGTTCGCGGTACGTACTCGCAAGGTGGCGGCGTGCCTCACCTGATCGCGGTTGCGCAAGACAAGTCGGGCGCAGCGCGTGACATCGCTCTGTCGTACGCGGCAGCGAACGGCGGCGGCCGTGCCGGCATCATCGAAACGAACTTCCGCGAAGAAACGGAAACCGACCTGTTCGGCGAACAGGCCGTGCTGTGCGGCGGTACGGTCGACCTGATCAAGGCCGGCTTCGAAACGCTGGTGGAAGCGGGTTATGCGCCGGAAATGGCGTACTTCGAATGCCTGCACGAACTGAAGCTGATCGTCGACCTGATCTACGAAGGCGGCATCGCGAACATGAACTACTCGATCTCGAACAACGCCGAATACGGCGAGTACGTGACGGGTCCGCGTATCGTGACGGCTGAAACGAAGAAGGCGATGAAGGCTGTGCTGACGGACATCCAGACCGGCGAGTACGCGAAGAGTTTCATCATCGAAAACAAGGCCGGCGCACCGACGCTGCAATCGCGCCGCCGTCTGACGGCTGAGCACCAGATCGAAACGGTGGGCGCGAAGCTGCGTTCGATGATGCCGTGGATCGCTGCAAACAAGCTGGTCGACCAGTCGAAGAACTAAGAAGCCAGCTTTATGGCATCTTGACCGGCGCGGCACCTCGTCGCAGCGGCCGGTAATGCAAAAAGCCGTCCAAGGGTGCTGAACCCTGGGCGGCTTTTGCTATCCTACGGTTTTACAAAAATACAGAAGCCATCCATGAATTACCCTCATCCGATCATCGCGCGAGAAGGCTGGCCGTTTATCGCCATCGCGGCCGTCGTTGCATTACTGGTTCATGCCTTCGGCGGATTCGGCTTTGCATGGCTGTTCTGGCTGATCCTGATCTTCGTCGTGCAGTTTTTCCGCGATCCGGCTCGCCCGATTCCGACTCAGGCGAACGCCGTACTGTGCCCGGCGGACGGCCGTATCGTCGCAGTCGAGACAGCGCATGATCCGTATGCCAACCGTGAAGCGCTGAAGATCAGCGTGTTCATGAACGTTTTCAATGTCCACTCGCAACGCTCGCCGGTGGATGGCGCGATCTCCAAGGTCGAATATTTCCCGGGCGCGTATCTGAATGCCGCCGTGGACAAGGCTTCGACCGAAAACGAACGCAATGCGGTGGTGATCGAAATGGCCGGCGGCCAGACGGTGACCTCGGTGCAGATCGCCGGTCTGATTGCGCGGCGCATTCTTTGCTATGTGCGAGCCGGCGAGCCGCTCACGCGTGGCCAACGTTATGGATTTATCCGTTTTGGCTCGCGCGTCGACGTGTATCTGCCGGTTGGCAGCCGTCCGCGTGTGTCGATCGGCGAGAAGGTTTCGGCGTCGTCCACGATCCTCGCTGAACTATAAAGCGGCACCAAGGAGGTTTTCCGAATGGCCGCATTCAAACCGCGTCGACCCCGCAACAGCGGACCGCTGCCGCGTCCGTTCCGCCGTAACAAGCCGATCGCGGCGGAGTCGCCGGTAGTCGACAGCCGGCGCGCCCAGCGTCAGCAGTTCCTGAGAAAACGCGGCATTTACCTGCTGCCGAACGCGTTTACCACCGCCGCGCTCTTTTGCGGCTTCTTTGCCGTGGTGCAGGCAATGAACGTGCGCTTCGAAATCGCGGCAATCGCGATTTTCGTGGCGATGGTGCTGGACGGCATGGACGGCCGGGTCGCCCGCATGACGCATACGCAAAGCGCGTTCGGCGAACAGTTCGACAGTCTCTCGGACATGGTGTCGTTCGGCGTGGCGCCGGCGCTCGTCATGTACGAGTGGATCCTGAAGGATCTCGGCCGCTGGGGCTGGCTCGCTGCGTTCGTCTACTGTTCAGGGGCGGCGTTGCGTCTCGCGCGCTTCAACACGAACATCGGCGTGGTCGACAAGCGCTTTTTCCAGGGTATGCCGAGCCCGGCCGCCGCGGCGCTGATCGCCGGTTTCGTGTGGCTCGCCACCGACAACCGCGTGCCGCTCAAGCTGGTGTGGCTGCCATGGGTCGCTTTCGTGCTGACCATCTACGCCGGTGTGACGATGGTGTCGAACGCGCCGTTCTATAGCGGCAAGGCGCTCGACGTGCGGCACCGCGTGCCGTTCGGCGTGATTCTGCTGGTGGTGGTGGCGTTCGTGCTGGTGTCGTCCGATCCGCCGTTGATGCTGTTCGGCCTGTTCGTGCTGTACGGTCTGTCGGGCTATGCGTTCTGGGGCTACCAGGCGCTGCGGGGCAGAGCGAATCCGGCTCGGTCGGTGGCGCGGGACAGGTAATTGCGCATCTTGTTTTCATGCAGGTGACACGGAAAAACGGCGGCTTTCGGGCTGCCGTTTTTTTGTTGTCAGACCCGTCCGGCGGCGGGTGGCAGGCAGGTCGGACGCTAATTGCACGATGACGGGAATGTCGCTATAGTCGTTCGATGAATGCGTTCACGTTTCTATTTGCTCTGTAATGCGTGAACTGCAACGCGAGCCTCAACAAAAGCCGGGGCGCACCCAAGCGTACTCGTGCTGGCGCGTCCAACGCGCTGATCGTTTCCGCCCTCCGTCTGCCTCGTCTGCGGTTTATCGCGTCGCCAGCGGTGGCGCAAACACCCGAATTCCAGAATATCCGCTCCCCACAATTGAACGACTCCTCAGGAGACCCGACATGGCCGACAAACTGATCATATTCGACACCACGTTGCGTGACGGCGAGCAATCGCCCGGCGCGTCGATGACGAAAGAAGAAAAAATCCGTATCGCGAAGCAGCTCGAACGGATGAAGGTCGACGTGATCGAAGCGGGCTTCGCGGCCAGCTCGAATGGCGACTTCGATTCGATTCACACAATCGCGGGCCTGATCAAGGACAGCACGATCTGCTCGCTGGCCCGTGCGAACGACAAAGACATTCAACGCGCTGCTGACGCACTCAAGCCGGCCGATCATTTCCGCATCCACACGTTCATCGCAACGTCGCCGCTGCATATGGAAAAGAAGCTGCGCATGACGCCGGATCAAGTGTTCGAACAGGCAAAGCTGGCGGTGCGTTTCGCCCGCAAGTTCACGGACGACGTCGAGTTCTCGCCGGAAGACGGCAGCCGCTCGGACATGGATTTCCTGTGCCGCGTGCTGGAAGCGGTGATTGCCGAAGGCGCAACCACGATCAACATCGCGGACACGGTCGGCTACGGCGTGCCGGAACTGTACGGTCAGCTCGTGAAAACACTGCGTGAGCGGATTCCGAACTCGCATAAGGCCGTGTTCTCGGTGCATTGCCATAACGACCTCGGCATGGCGGTGGCGAACTCGCTGGCCGGCGTGCAGATCGGCGGCGCGCGTCAGGTCGAATGCACGATCAACGGTCTCGGCGAGCGCGCGGGCAATACGTCGCTCGAAGAAATCGTGATGGCGGTGAAGACGCGCAAGGATTACTTCGGCCTCGACATCGGGCTCGATACGACGCAGATCGTGCCGGCTTCCAAGCTGGTGTCGCAGATCACCGGTTTCGTCGTGCAGCCGAACAAGGCGGTGGTCGGCGCGAACGCATTTGCGCACGCATCCGGCATTCACCAGGACGGCGTGCTGAAAGCGCGCGACACGTACGAAATCATGCGGGCCGAAGATGTGGGCTGGAGCGCGAACAAGATCGTGCTCGGCAAGTTGTCGGGCCGCAATGCGTTCAAGCAACGTCTGCAGGAGCTGGGCATCGCGCTCGATAGCGAAGGCGAACTGAATACCGCGTTCGCACGCTTCAAGGAACTGGCCGACCGCAAGTCGGAAATTTTCGATGAAGACATCATCGCGATCGTGACTGAGGAATCGGCTGAAGCGCAGGAAAAGGAGCACTACAAGTTCCTGTCGCTGTCGCAGCATTCGGAAACCGGCGAGCAGCCGCACGCGAAGATCGTGTTCTCGGTGGAAGGCAAGGAAGTGACCGGCGAAGCACGCGGCAACGGTCCGGTGGATGCCACGCTCAATGCGATCGAAACCGAAGTGGGGAGCGGGTCGGAGCTGCTGCTGTATTCGGTGAACGCCATCACAACCGGTACGCAGGCGCAGGGCGAAGTGACCGTGCGGCTGTCGAAGAGCGGGCGCATCGTGAACGGCGTGGGCACCGATCCGGATATCGTCGCGGCTTCCGCGAAGGCGTATATCTCGGCGCTCAACAAGCTGTATTCGAATGTCGATAAATTGAATCCGCAGCGTTCGGAGTAGTAGAAGCCGGTGCGCTGATTGCGTGCCCGCTGAACCGGATTGTTAAGAAGCCTCGTGCCCTGAAAAGCACGGGGCTTCCTGCTTTTGTGGTGTCTCCTCCTCGTGACTACCGCGCTGAGTTACCGCGCGCTGAAACTACTCCGCCGCTGCGCGCCGCATCGACCATCCGCGCGCCGCGCGTGCCTGCGCCTGGACCTGATGCCGTACTTCCACCGCGATCTCGCGGCGCGGTGCATCGGCGACAAACGTATCCAGCAGTTCGCGCACGTCGTGATCGACGAAATCGGCACGCGTTGCGTCGACGATCAAGGTCGCGCCGTCGGGAATCTGCTGCAGATAGTGCTTGAGTGGCACCTTGCCGAGAAACGACACGTCCTTGCGAAACGACAGCAGATAGTGATCGCCGTGCTGCGCGAGCACGATCGGGCTGCGCAGGTTCGCATACAGCGCGAGCAGCACGCTGCACAGAATGCCGAGCACGATGCCGATCAGCAGATCGGTGGCGAGCACGCCGACCAGCGTGACGATGAACGGCGCAAACGGCGCGAAGCCTTGCTTGGCGACGGCGACGAACAACGACGGCTTGGCGAGCTTCACACCGGTGAAAATCAGAATCGCTGCAAGACAGGCAAGCGGGATCAGGTTGATGACGCTGGTCAACGCGAACACGCTTACCAGCAGCAACACGCCATGAATAACCGCGGACAGGCGGCTCTGCGCGCCCGCATGCACATTGGCGGAACTGCGCACGATGACCGAGGTGATCGGCAGGCCGCCGATTGCGCCGGCGATCAGATTGCCCACGCCTTGTGCTTTCAATTCGCGATCCGGCGGCGCGGTGCGTCGGGCGGGGTCGATCTGCTCGACCGCTTCTAGGCTCAACAGCGTTTCGAGACTCGCGACGATCGCCAGTGTGATGGCCACGCGCCAGACGTCAGGATTGATCAACTGCGTGAAGTGCGGCCCGAAGTCGGCCCATGCGAGGGCGAGTTGCAACGCGGCGAACGATTCGAGCGACGGCAGCGCGACGCGATGCTCGGCAGGCGGCGCGAACGACGGGCCAAGCAGACTGAGCAACAGCGTCGCGCCGATGCCCAGCAGAACCACCGCGAGCGGCGCCGGCACGAGCCGCACCAACGCAAAGCGACGCAGCGCGCGTGTTTCCCAGCCCACCAGAATCGCCAGCGACAGCAATGTGATGACGCAGGCCGCGAGTGAAATCGAGCCGAACGGCGTCGTGATGCTACCGGCCATTTGAACAGCAGCTTGCGTTCCATCCGACGCATTGGAGTTGAACAGCCCGAGCGCAAGCGGGAACTGTTTGACGATCAGCAGCACGCCGATCGCCGCGAGCATCCCCTTGATCACCGGTGACGGCACATAGGCGGCAAATCTGCCGGCCTTCACCATGCCGAAGCCGAACTGGATCGCACCGGACAGCAATACGGCCAGCAGGAACGCGGAGAAGCTGCCGAGTTGCGCGATCCCGTCGACGACGATCACGACGAGGCCCGCCGCCGGCCCGCTTACGCTCAATCGCGAGCCACTCAGCACGGCAACCACGAGGCCGCCGACGATGCCCGATACAAGTCCGGCAAACGGCTCGACGCCGGACGCATTGGCGATACCCAGACAGAGCGGCAGCGCCACCAGAAAAACGACCGTGCCTGCTAGCAGATCGCGCTGAAACGTGGAAAAGAAAGCTCGAAGGTTCATAGGGTCCGTGCGGTAGTGTTTGGCGTTGCGTGTGCGGCGAAGGCCATGCCGAGGCCGGTTCGTGAGAGACGCATGCGCTATGCGGCGCTATGGGCGGCCGTCGCGCAGGTCATCGCGTCGTCGGCTTCGTAGCCGGACGTGAGCACCTTGATGCGACCGTCTTCGAGCGCGAAGATCCAGCCGTGAACGAGCGGTGCCGGGTCGGCGTCCCGCACGATCGGGCTCGCGCGTAACTGGCGCACCTGTTCGAGCACGTTCAGCTCCGCGAGGCGGTTAACACGCTGCTGCTCGCTCGCATGACTCCCGAGTTCGTCGCCATGTGCTTTTGCCAGCGCGCATAACGGCGCGATCCGGCGATTCACGTGCGGCAGCGTCGGTTCCGGCGGCAGCAGGGCGGCGCGCACGCCGCCGCAGCCATAGTGACCGCAGACGATCACGTGCCCCACCTTCAGCACCCGCACCGCATATTCGAGGACGCTGGCGGAGTTGTCGTCGTCGGGATGAAAGAGGTTGGCGATGTTGCGGTGAACGAACAGATCGCCCGGCTCGCAATGCGTGATGGTTTCCGCGGGCACACGGCTGTCCGAGCAGCCGACCCACAGCACGTGCGGATTCTGGCCCCGCACCAGATCACGAAAAAATTCGGGGTTGCGCGCGGCGGTTTCGTGCGCCCATGCAACGTTGGCGACCAGCAGGCGTTTGGGACGGTTCATGGATAGCGGCTCCGTAGGTGGGGGCACCGACTCGTAACCGAATCCCGGCCGCGCACGGGCAGCGCAGTGGGTACGGGCAACGCGAATCAATGCTTACGAAAGCCTTTCTATCAAGAAATAAATCGGCTGTGCGCGAAATAAAATTCGCCGGCATGCGCCATAAATAAAAAAAAGCCGCCTGAAGAGGCGGCTTTGCAGATTCATGCGCAATGGGTTCGAGCGGGTGCTCAGAACAGGCTGCGGCGATCCGGATCGTGGAGCGGATCAGGGGTTTTTTGCGTGAGCCGCACGATGCCCTGATCGTCGAAATAAAAGCTGTACATCATGTACCAGACGTTGTCTTCCATGTAGCGGTACGTCCAGACCTCACGCTTCATCAACGGGAAGTACGAGGTTTCGACTGGGCGGCCGAAGTTCACCAGCACGTCGCTCTTCGTCCACTTGCCGATTTCCGCCCGGTAGAACTCCATGGGCTGAAGCACCTGGCGCACGGTGACGATCTTGCCGGATGCGTCGATGTCGGCCGCGGTGGTGGTCTCGCCCATCGGCTGGGTCGGCCACATCAGCCGCTTGCCGCCGTTGGGCAGGTCGTAGCTTTCACGCGGCGCGCCAAGACGCGCGACGATGGTCGATTCGTCCGCGCCCTGGCTGTATTGCTGCCATGGCTGCACGCAGCCGGCGAGCGTCACCGTGAGCGTCAGCGCGCTCAGGCAGATGAACGCGGCGCGGCGCAGGCGTGGGGCGGACGGCGCTTCGATCGAGGCCGCCGTGGATGGGTGGCGGTTGAACATGAATTCCTCCGATGGCATTTGAATAGCGGTTTTTATCATCGAGACACATTATTTTGACACGGGCGGCAGCAAAAGATTTGCGCTTCGCGCGACACGTCGCTGGAAGGACAGTAACGGATTCGCCGGCTTGCTTATTCCGCCTGGAACGCCCTATGATCCGCGCTTCGACGAATCAAGCGGGGCAATGACGATGGCGAAGTGGCAACGGGCGGCAGCAACGGCAGTCATGGCGCTGGCGGCGATTTCGATCGCCGCGGCGGCTTATGCCGCGGCAGACACGGCGTCGGGTCCGGCGAGCAGTCCGGCGAATAAGCCTGCCGGTACGCCGATCCAGCTGGCGCTGATCGAGGGCATGTCCGGTCCGTTTGCGAACGCCGGCGCGGCGGTGGAGCGCAATCTGCGTTTCGGCGTCGAACAGGTGAATGCGCAAGGCGGCGTGAAGCTCGCCGACGGCGCGCATCCGCTCGAACTGGTCGTGCTCGACAGCAAGGGCAGTGCTGAAGAGGCGTTGGTGCAACTGCGCGCCGCCGCGGACCGGCACATCGGCTACATCATGCAGGGCAACAGTTCGGCCGTGGCGGCCGCGCTGATCGGCGCGATCGAGAAGCAGAACAGCCGCGAGCCGGCTAATCGCGAACTGTTCCTCAATTATTCCGCCGACGATCCCGCCTTGACCAACGCCAATTGCAGTTTCTGGCACTTCCGCTTCGACGCGCATGCGGGCATGCGCATGGACGCGCTGGTTGACGTGATCCAGCGCGACAAAGCGGTGAAGAAGGTTTATCTGCTGAACCAGGACTACAGCTTTGGCCACGATGTCAGCAGTCTCGCGCGCTCGACGCTGGCGGCAAAGCGGCCGGATATTGCTGTCGTCGGCGACGAATTTCATCCGATCGGCCGCGTGAAGGACTTCGCGCCGTACATCGCGAAGATTCGTGCGAGCGGCGCGGACGCGGTCATCACAGGCAACTGGGGCAACGACCTGACGCTTCTGGTGAAGGCGGCGCGAGAGCAGGGTCTGGACACCCGGTTTTACACGTTCTACGGCAACAGTCTTGGCGCGCCTGCCGCGTTAGGTGACGCCGGCGTCAAACATGTGATCGCGGTAGCCGATTGGCACCCGAACGCCGGCGGCGCGGCCTCCGACGCATGGTATGCCGCATTTCGCACCCGTTTCCCGGCTGCCCAGGACGACTACCCGGTGCTTCGCATGCCGTTGATGATCGAAACCCTCGCCGCGGCGATGAACCGCGCCGGCAGTGCCGACCCGACCGCCGTCGCCCGGGCTCTGGAGGGGATCAGGTTCGACAACGGCTTTCACGCCTCGTGGATGCGGGCCGACGACCATCAATTGATCCAGCCCCTTTACGTGATGGAAATGGACAAGGCCGGCACGCCGGGCGTCAAGTTCGACAACGAAGGCTCCGGCTATGGTTTTCGCACCGTGCTGGCTTTGTCGCCCGAGCGCACTGCGCCGCCGGCCGTGTGCAAGATGAAGCGGCCGTAAAGCAGGCCCGGGCAAACGCAGGCTGGCCACGATCCCGCCCGGTACAGCGGGGTTCGCGGCCGAATTGGGCTGTGCTACAATACGCGTCCCGTTGTGAGGCATGTTGCATGGTTGTAATTTGTAATGTGCATACGGGGTAATCCACGGCACGGCCTTTCTTCCGTGACCGCCTGTCTAGTTCTCAAGGAAATCGACATGTCCGCAGTTGAAACAAGCAAGAAGTCCGAAGTCGTTGCGCAATTCGCACGCGCAGCTAACGACACCGGCTCCCCCGAAGTGCAGGTCGCGCTGCTCACGACCCGCATCAACGAACTGACCGTTCACTTCAAGGCCCACACGAAAGATCACCACAGCCGCCGCGGTCTGCTGCGCATGGTGAGCCGCCGTCGCAAGCTGCTCGACTACCTGAAGGGTAAGGACGCGGATCGTTACCGCGCACTGATCGAGAAGCTGGGTCTGCGTAAGTAATCGGCCAGTCGTTCAGCAAGATGCCTGTGTCAGTTCCACTGATACAGGCATTTTGTTTTTGAACGGTGCGCTTCATGTGATGTGCACCGCCTGTCGGCCGCGGTAGCGTGACGGTTCATGCGGCGGCTAGCAGGAAAACAGCAGTAAAAAAAGCAGCAAAAAAGCAGAAATACGGCCGGGCTTCAGGGCAGAGCTTTGTGTCATTCCAGCGGTTCGCGCGCGTACATTGCGTAGGGCGTGGTTCTCTGGAATGGCATAACACTACTCTTCCCCTGCGGCGCCGGTCCTGGCGTTGCCGCGCCGCTTCTGGTCCGCGCGGCATAACGAAGAGGAAAAGCAATGACTATGTTCAATAAGATCGTCAAAGAATTTCAGTGGGGCCAACATAAGGTTCGCCTCGAAACGGGCGAAATCGCTCGTCAGGCAAGCGGCGCGGTGATCGTCGATGTCGAAGACACCGTCGTGCTGGCTACTGTGGTCGGCGCCAAGACCGCCAAGCCGGGTCAGGACTTCTTCCCGCTGACCGTCGATTACCTCGAAAAGACCTACGCCGCAGGCAAGATCCCCGGTGGTTTCTTCCGCCGTGAAGGCCGCCCGTCGGAAGGCGAAACGCTGATCTCGCGCCTGATCGACCGTCCGCTGCGTCCGCTGTTCCCGGAAGGCTTCTACAACGAAGTTCAGGTCGTGATCCACGTCCTGTCGCTGAACCCCGAAATTCCCGCTGACATTCCCGCGCTGATCGGCGCGTCGGCGGCGCTCGCTATTTCCGGTCTGCCGTTCAACGGCCCGGTCGGCGCAGCACGCGTGGCCTACATCAACAACGAATACGTGTTGAACCCGACGCGTCCGCAGATGAAAGAATCGGCACTCGACCTGATCGTCGCCGGTACGGAACGCGCGGTGCTGATGGTGGAATCGGAAGCGCAACAACTGACCGAAGAAGTGATGCTCGGCGCCGTGGTGTTTGGCCACGACCAGATGCAGATCGCGATCAACGCGATCCACGATCTGGTTCGCGAAGGCGGCAAGCCGGAATGGGACTGGAAGCCGGCTGCCAAGAACGAGCCGCTGATCGCACGCGTGTCGGAACTGGCGCAAGCCGATCTGCTCGCCGCTTATCAGATCCGCGACAAGCAAGCCCGTTCGACCAAGCTGAAGGAAGTCTACGCAGCGACGTCGGCCAAGCTGGAAGAAGAAGCAGCGGCAGCCGGCACGGTTGCAGCAGATAAGGCTAGCGTCGGCAATGTGCTGTTCGACATCGAAGCCAAGATCGTCCGTACGCAGATCCTGAACGGTGAGCCGCGTATCGACGGCCGCGACACGCGCACGGTGCGTCCGATCGAAATCCGTACCGGCGTGCTGCCGCGTACGCACGGTTCGGCACTGTTCACGCGTGGCGAAACGCAGGCTATGGTGGTCGCAACGCTGGGCACCAAGGGCGACGAGCAGAACATCGACGCGCTCGAAGGCGAGTACCGCGAACGCTTCATGCTTCACTACAACATGCCTCCGTTCGCGACCGGCGAAACGGGCCGCGTCGGTTCGCCGAAGCGCCGTGAAATCGGTCACGGCCGTCTGGCCAAGCGCGCGCTGGCTGCCTGCCTGCCGAGCGCCGACGAATTCGGCTACTCGATCCGCGTCGTGTCGGAAATCACGGAATCGAATGGTTCGTCGTCGATGGCTTCGGTGTGCGGCGGCTGCCTCGCACTGATGGACGCCGGCGTGCCGATGAAGGCGCACGTCGCCGGCATCGCGATGGGCCTGATCCTGGAAGGCAACAAGTTTGCCGTGCTGACCGACATCCTCGGCGACGAAGATCACCTCGGCGACATGGACTTCAAGGTGGCGGGTACGGAACAAGGCGTGACCGCGCTGCAGATGGACATCAAGATCCAGGGCATCACCAAGGAAATCATGCAGGTCGCGCTCGCGCAAGCGAAGGAAGGCCGTATGCACATCCTCGGCAAGATGACCGCGGCTGTGTCGGGCGCGAACACGGTGCTGTCGGACTACGCACCGCGCATGATCACCATCAAGATCAACCCGGAAAAGATCCGCGACGTGATCGGCAAGGGTGGTTCGGTGATCCGCGCGCTGACCGAAGAAACCGGCACGACGATCGATATTTCGGACGACGGCGTCGTCACCATCGCCAGCACGAGCAGCGAAGGGATGGCCGAAGCGAAGAAGCGTATCGAGAACATCACGCTGGAAGTCGAAGTGGGCCAGGTGTACGAAGGCACCGTGCTCAAGCTGCTCGACTTCGGCGCGATCGTGAACATCCTGCCGGGCAAGGATGGTCTGCTGCACATCTCCGAAATCGCCAACGAGCGCATCAAGGACATCAACGACTACCTGAAGGACGGCCAGCAAGTGAAGGTCAAGGTCATCCAGACGGACGAAAAGGGTCGCGTGCGTTTGTCGGCCAAGGCGTTGCTGAATGAAGGTGCAAACGGCGCGCCGCAAGGCGAACCGACGCCGCAGTAATGCGGTAGCAGGGCGACGGCCGGCAGCGCGAATGCGCGCCGGCCGTTTTTCATGAAGGGTGCAGGATGGATTGCACTGCAGGCCGGTACGAGAGAGACGTGAGAGACGCAGGCAGGTGCAAAACGGTATAAGCGGGTACTCTGTTTGCATGAAGCGCTTCGTCGCGGTTCTGGCGATTTTCACTATTTCGTTCCAGTAGGCAACGCAATCCAATCTTGGAGTTGACGCAGATGAAAGCGATCGAAATCACCGAATTCGGCGCACCGGAAGTCCTGAAGCTGGCGGAGCGGCCCACACCGCAGCCGAAAGCAGGCGAGGTGCTGATCAAGGTGGCGGCATCAGGCATCAACCGTCCGGACGTGTTTCAGCGCAAGGGGGGCTATGCGCCGCCGCCGGGTGCGTCCGATCTGCCGGGGCTGGAAGTGGCGGGTGAGATCGTCGGCGGCACTATCGACGAGAAGAACAATCCGTTCGGTCTGAAAGTGGGCGACCGCGTGTGCGCGTTGCTTGCTGGCGGTGGCTATGCGGAATATGCGACCGCGCCGCTGTTGCAGTGCTTGCCGGTGCCGGCTGGCTTGTCGGATGTCGAGGCGGCTTCGCTGCCGGAAACATTCTTCACGGTGTGGAGCAATGTGTTCGACCGTGCGCAACTCGGCAAAGGTGAAGGCGCGCCGAACGAAACATTGCTGGTGCAGGGCGGCTCGAGCGGCATCGGCGTGACGGCGATCCAGATCGCGCATGCGCTGGGGTTTCGCGTGTTCGCTACGGCGGGGTCGGACGAGAAGTGCCGCGCCTGCGAAGCGCTCGGCGCTGAACGGGCGATCAACTACAAGACTGAGGATTTTGTCGAGGTCATCAAGTCGCTGACGAATGATCGCGGCGTTGACGTGATCCTCGATATGGTGGCGGGCAGTTATGTGCCACGTGAGCTGACGGCATTGGCCGACGGCGGTCGCATCGTGCTGATCGCCTTGCTGGGCGGCGCGAAAGCGGAGCTCAATCTGAACGAAGTGCTGCGCCGCCGTCTGACGGTGACGGGTTCGACGTTGCGCCCGCGGCCGATCGAGTTCAAGGCGAAGATCGCCGCGCAATTGAAAGAGCGCGTGTGGCCACATCTCGAAGATGGCCGTATCAAGCCGGTGGTGCATCGTGTGTTTCCAGCCGCGCAGGCCGCTGAGGCGCACGCGCTGATGGAAAGCAGCACGCACGTTGGCAAGATCGTGCTGACTTGGGGTCAGGACGCTTGGCGCGGCCGGTTTGACACGGTCGGTTTGACCCGATCCACCCCACGCAGTAAAATTGCGCGTTTTGCGCACGCCGAATGAATCCGAAAGGCGGGCTTTCAGGCGCAAACTAGGCCCGCCGCCAAGACAAGACGAGACGATGTCGAAACAACGAGCCAAGCTGGTAGTCGGTAACTGGAAGATGCACGGGCGTCTTGCTGAGAACGCAACGTTGTTGCGGGCAGTGGCGCAAGGCGCGGGCGAATTGCCGGCTGAGGTGTGTGTCGGCGTCTGTGTGCCGAGCCCTTATCTCGCGCAGACTCAATCGTTGCTGGAAGGCAGCAAGGTCGTGTGGGGCGTGCAGGATGTCTCCGCGTTCACGCATGGGGCCTATACCGGCGAAGTGGCCGCGCAGATGGTGGTGGATTTCGGCGCCACGCTGGCAATCGTTGGGCACTCGGAGCGCCGTGCCTATCATCGTGAAAGCGCGGAGTTGGTTGCGGTGAAGACGCAGCGTGCGCTGGAAACGGGTTTGACCCCGATCGTGTGCGTCGGCGAAACGCTGCAAGAGCGTGAAGCCGGCTCGACCGAACAGGTGGTCGGCGCGCAACTAGATGAAGTGCTGGCGAAATTGTCGGCGGAAGATGCGGCGCGTATCGTTGTTGCATACGAGCCGGTTTGGGCGATTGGCACAGGTAAGAGTGCCACGTCGGACCAGGCGCAAGCGGTGCATGCGTTCTTGCGTTCACTTCTTGCGGCAAAGGGCGCGGCGGTAGCGGATGTGCCGGTGTTGTATGGCGGCAGCGTGAAGCCGGAGAACGCGGAAGAATTGTTCCGCCAGCCGGATATCGACGGTGGCCTGATTGGCGGCGCGTCGTTAAAAGACCAGGATTTCCTGGCGATCTGCAAGGCGGCCGGCGCGATCAGCGTCGCCAGTTAAGCAGGGCGCCTCGGCGAGGATGACCCAATCCCGCGCGGCACACTTTGTGTGGCGCGGTTAAATAAAGACTCAGGTGAGTGTGATGCTGTATTTGAAAACATTGATTATCGTCGTTCAGCTGTTGTCGGCACTCGGGGTCATCGGCCTTGTGTTGCTGCAACACGGCAAAGGCGCCGATATGGGCGCTGCTTTTGGTAGTGGCGCATCGGGCAGCCTGTTCGGTGCGACCGGTTCGGCGAACTTTTTGTCGCGTACCACGGCCGTCCTCGCAGCCGTGTTTTTTGTAACAACGTTGACACTTACCTACCTCGGTGCGTATCGTGCAAAACCGTCCGCAGGCCTGCTGGGCGCGGCTGTAACCGCGCCGATCGCAGCTTCCGCGACTTCCGCCGCGTCCGCTCCGGCGGGTGGTTCGGCCGTATTGCCGGCGTCCGCTGCATCTGTCCCCGCTACAGACGTGCCGAAATAAATTTTTCGTTCAAAGTGCTTTTGTGCGTTGAACAAACTGTTTAGACCAGTTACAATCTAAGTCTTGAAGCGATTCGCGGGTTTTATAAGTTGTTTTCCCGGATTGCATACAGTGCCGACGTGGTGAAATTGGTAGACACGCTATCTTGAGGGGGTAGTGGCGAAAGCTGTGCGAGTTCGAGTCTCGCCGTCGGCACCAAATGTTATCTAAATGCCAGCCGCATGCTTCGCTTCGGCTGGCATTTTCACTTCTGGCTCGCGGCTTGCGCTGAGCTTGCGGCATGTGCGTTGTCAAGGTGATTTCGCGTCAGGAGTGCTATGCTCTTGGCGGCATTCAGAACCAACCGAAAGAGGATAGTCTTGAACCTCGCAGCCTATTTCCCCGTCTTGTTGTTCCTCATTGTGGGCACCGGTTTAGGCGTAGCACTGGTCAGCATTGGCAAGATCCTCGGTCCCAATAAGCCCGACACCGAGAAAAACGCACCATACGAGTGCGGCTTCGAAGCATTCGAAGATGCGCGCATGAAGTTCGATGTGCGCTACTACCTCGTCGCCATTCTCTTCATCATTTTCGACCTTGAAACCGCGTTCCTGTTCCCGTGGGGTGTAGCCCTGCGCGACATCGGCTGGCCTGGCTTCATGGCGATGATGATTTTCCTGCTCGAATTCCTGTTGGGCTTTGCCTATATCTGGAAGAAGGGCGGCCTCGACTGGGAATGATGGATTAATCGCCGGTTTGCGTGGGTGGCCAAGGCTTGCCGCCCCGTCTGGAGTGGAAAGCAAATGAGTATCGAAGGGGTCTTGAAGGAAGGGTTTGTCACCACGACGGCAGACAAACTGATCAACTGGACGCGCACCGGCTCGTTGTGGCCGATGACGTTCGGTCTCGCGTGCTGTGCGGTCGAGATGATGCATGCGGGCGCTGCCCGTTATGACCTCGACCGTTTCGGCGTGGTGTTTCGTCCGAGTCCGCGTCAGTCGGACGTGATGATCGTCGCCGGCACGCTGTGCAACAAGATGGCGCCGGCTCTGCGCAAGGTCTACGACCAGATGGCCGAGCCGCGCTGGGTGATCTCGATGGGCTCGTGCGCGAACGGCGGCGGCTATTACCACTATTCCTATTCGGTCGTGCGCGGCTGCGATCGGATCGTGCCGGTCGACGTCTACGTGCCGGGTTGCCCGCCTACGGCGGAAGCGCTGGTGTATGGCGTGATCCAGCTGCAGGCCAAGATCCGCCGCACCAATACAATCGCCCGTCAATAAGGCAACGCCTCCCCCACAATATGGCAAGCAAACTCGAGACCCTGAAAGCGAACCTCGAGGCGGCCTTTGGCGGCCTCCTGTTGAGCACCACCGAAGCAATCGGTGAGTTGACGATCGTCGTGAAGGCGAGCGACTACATCAATGTGGCAACGCGTCTGCGCGATGACCGCTCGCTCGGTTTCGAGCAACTGGTCGATCTATGCGGCGTCGATTATCAGACCTACGCCGACGGCGGCTATGACGGTCCGCGTTTCGCGGCCGTTCTGCATTTGTTGTCGGTGCAGAACAACTGGCGCCTGCGTCTGCGCGTGTTCGCACCGGACGACGAAGTGCCGATCGTCGCATCAGTCGTCGATGTCTGGAATTCGGCCAACTGGTACGAGCGCGAAGCATTCGACCTGTACGGCATCGTCTTCGAGGGTCACCCGGACCTGCGCCGCATCCTGACCGACTACGGTTTCATTGGTCACCCGTTCCGTAAAGATTTCCCCGTCTCCGGTTATGTCGAAATGCGTTACGACCCGGAAGAGAAGCGCGTCGTCTATCAGCCTGTGACGATCGAGCCGCGGGAAATCACGCCGCGCGTGATCCGCGAGGATCGCTATGGCGGTCTGAAACACTAAGAGAACGCCATGGCAGAGATCAAGAACTACACGCTCAACTTCGGCCCTCAGCATCCGGCGGCGCACGGTGTGCTGCGCCTCGTGCTCGAACTCGACGGCGAAGTCATCCAGCGCGCCGATCCGCACATCGGCCTGCTGCATCGCGCGACCGAAAAGCTCGCGGAAACCAAAACCTTCATTCAGTCCGTGCCGTATATGGACCGCCTCGACTACGTGTCGATGATGGTCAACGAGCACGGCTATGTGATGGCGATCGAAAAGCTGCTCGGCATCGAAGTGCCGGTTCGCGCGCAGTACATCCGTGTGATGTTCGACGAAGTCACGCGCGTGCTGAACCACCTGATGTGGATCGGCGCACACGCACTCGACGTCGGCGCGATGGCGGTGTTTCTGTACGCGTTCCGCGAACGCGAAGACCTGATGGACGTGTACGAAGCAGTGTCCGGCGCCCGGATGCACGCGGCTTACTACCGTCCGGGCGGTGTCTATCGCGATCTGCCTGACGCAATGCCGCAATACAAGGCGTCGAAGATTCGCAATGCGAAGGCCTTGTCGAGGATGAACGAGAACCGTCAAGGTTCGCTGCTCGACTTCATCGACGATTTCTTCACGCGTTTCCCGAAGTGCGTCGACGAATACGAAACGCTGCTCACCGACAACCGGATCTGGAAGCAACGTCTGGTCGGTATCGGCGTGGTCAGCCCGGAACGCGCGCTGAATCTCGGTATGACCGGCGCGATGCTGCGCGGCTCGGGTATCGAGTGGGATCTGCGCAAGAAACAGCCGTACGAAGTCTATGACAAGCTCGATTTCGACATTCCGGTCGGCGTTAATGGCGATTGTTATGACCGATATCTGGTTCGCGTCGAAGAAATGCGCCAATCCACGCGGATTGTGAAACAGTGCATTGAGTGGTTGCGCAAGAATCCGGGCCCGGTGATGGTCGACAATCACAAGGTTGCGCCGCCGTCGCGGGTTGGCATGAAGTCGAACATGGAAGAGCTGATTCACCACTTCAAGCTCTTCACGGAAGGCTTCCACGTACCGGAAGGCGAAGCGTATGCGGCTGTCGAGCATCCGAAGGGCGAGTTCGGTATCTACCTGATCTCGGACGGTGCGAACAAGCCGTATCGCCTGAAGATTCGCGCGCCGGGTTATGCGCACCTGTCCACGCTCGATGAAATGGCGCGCGGTCACATGATCGCCGACGCTGTGACGATCATCGGTACGCAGGACATCGTGTTCGGCGAAGTGGATCGCTAGGACGTATTCATCGGCGCGTGTCTTCAGCTTGCACCGAAGCACGCGTCAAGCACAGGAACGCCGGGTCTGTCGCAGCATGATGTAAGCGACGGGTTTTCGTTCGGTAGGAATTGAAAGAGTCGTGTCTGAAAATGATCTCAGCTGAAGGCCTGAAAGAAATCGATCGTGCGATCGCGAAGTATCCCGCCGATCAGAAACAGTCCGCCGTGATGTCGGCGCTGGCTACTGCTCAGGAAGAGCATGGCTGGCTGTCGCCCGAACTCATGCAGTTCGTCGCGGACTATCTCGGCATGCCGGCGGTCGCCGTGCAGGAGGTGGCTACCTTCTACACGATGTACGAGACCTCGCCGGTCGGCAAATACAAGATCACGCTCTGCACGAACCTGCCGTGCCAGCTCGGCCCGGACGGCGGCTCAGACAGCGCCGCTGAATATCTGAAGCAGAAGCTCGGCATCGACTTCGGCGAAACCACGGCTGACGGCAAGTTCACCTTGAAAGAAGGTGAGTGCATGGGCTCGTGCGGCGATGCGCCGGTGATGCTGGTGAACAACCATCGCATGTGCAGCTTCATGAGCCGCGCGAAGATCGACCAGCTGCTCGAGGAACTTTCGAAATGACGTCTTTACACGATCGTCACATCAAACCGCTGATTCTCGCCGGCCTGAACGGCGACAACTGGCATCTCGAAGACTATGTGGCGCGCGGCGGTTACGCTCAGCTGCGCCGCATTCTCGAAGAAAAGATTCCGCCCGAGCAGGTGATCGCCGACGTCAAAGCGTCGGGTCTGCGCGGCCGGGGCGGTGCGGGCTTCCCGACCGGTCTGAAGTGGAGTTTCATGCCGCGTCAGTTCCCGGGCCAGAAGTACCTCGTCTGCAATTCGGACGAAGGCGAACCGGGCACGTTCAAAGATCGCGACATCCTGCGTTTCAATCCGCATTCGCTGATTGAAGGCATGGCCATTGGCGCGTACGCGATGGGCATCACGGTCGGCTACAACTATATTCACGGCGAAATCTGGGAAGTCTATAAGCGCTTTGAAGAAGCGCTTGAAGAAGCCCGCCGTGCCGGATTCCTCGGCGACAACATCATGGGTTCGGGCTTCTCGTTCGAACTGCATGCGCACCATGGTTACGGCGCCTACATTTGCGGCGAAGAAACCGCGCTGCTCGAATCGCTCGAAGGCAAGAAAGGCCAGCCGCGCTTCAAGCCGCCGTTCCCGGCGAGCTTCGGCGTGTACGGCAAGCCGACCACGATCAACAACACCGAGACGTTTGCCGCAGTGCCGTTCCTGCTCGCAATCGGCCCGCAGAATTACCTCGAAATCGGCAAGCCGAACAACGGCGGCACGAAGATTTTTTCGGTTGCCGGCGACGTCGAACGTCCGGGCAACTATGAAATTCCGCTCGGCACACCGTTCGCCACGTTGATGGAACTGGCCGGCGGCATGCGCGGCGGCAAGAAGATCAAGGCCGTGATTCCTGGCGGCTCGTCGGCACCGGTGATCCCGGGCGACATGATGATGCAGACGGACATGGATTACGACTCGATCGCCAAAGCTGGCTCGATGCTCGGTTCCGGCGCGGTCATCGTGATGGACGAGACGCGTTGCATGGTGCGCTCGCTGCTGCGTCTGTCGTACTTCTATTACGAAGAGTCGTGCGGCCAGTGCACGCCGTGCCGGGAAGGCACCGGCTGGCTGTATCGCGTTGTGCATCGTATCGAGCACGGGCTTGGCCGTCCGGAAGATCTGGATCTGCTGAACTCGGTTGCCGAGAACATCATGGGCCGCACGATTTGCGCGCTCGGCGATGCGGCGGCCATGCCGGTTCGCGGCATGCTCAAGCACTACTGGGACGAATTCGAATATCACGTCGCCCACAAGCATTGTCTCGTCGGCGGGCACGCCGGTGCGGCAGCGGCATCGGAAACAGTGGCTGCCTAAGTACGGCAGGTAGTGCACCAGAACACGTCATCCGCGGGATTCATCGCCTGAAACGGGCGATGAACAGGCGAACGATTGAGCGGTAACAGGTTAAGGAAGATTGACCATCATGGTTGAACTTGAAATAGACGGCAAGAAAGTAGAGGTGCCTGAAGGCAGCATGGTGATCCAGGCTGCGCATAAGGTCGACACGTACATTCCTCACTTCTGCTATCACAAGAAGCTGTCGATTGCGGCCAATTGCCGGATGTGTCTGGTCGATGTCGAAAAGATGCCGAAGGCCGTGCCCGCATGCGCCACGCCGGTGTCGGCCGGCATGATCGTGCGCACCAAGTCGGACAAGGCCGTGAAGGGCCAGCAAGCCGTGATGGAATTCCTGCTGATCAACCACCCGCTGGATTGCCCGATCTGCGATCAGGGCGGTGAGTGCCAGTTGCAGGATCTGGCCGTGGGTTACGGTAAGTCGGCATCGCGTTATAGCGAAGAAAAGCGCGTCGTGTTCCACAAGAACGTCGGCCCGCTGATCTCGATGGAAGAAATGTCGCGTTGCATTCACTGCACGCGTTGTGTCCGCTTCGGCCAGGAAGTTGCCGGCGTGATGGAACTCGGCATGCTGGGCCGCGGCGAGCATTCGGAAATCACGTCGTTCGTCGGCAAGACGGTCGACTCCGAACTGTCCGGCAACATGATCGATCTGTGCCCGGTCGGCGCGTTGACCAGCAAGCCGTTCCGCTACAGCGCCCGCACGTGGGAACTGTCGCGCCGCAAGTCGGTGAGCCCGCACGATTCCGTCGGCGCAAACCTTGTGGTGCAAGTGAAGAACAATCGCGTGATGCGTGTTCTGCCGTTCGAAAACGAATCCATCAACGAATGCTGGATTTCGGACAAGGACCGCTTCTCGTACGAAGGCCTGAACAGCCCGGAACGTCTCACGCAGCCGATGCTCAAGCAAGGCGGCAAGTGGGTCGAGACCGACTGGCAATCCGCGCTTGAATACGTGGTCAAGGGTCTGAAGGGCATCAAGGGCGACCACGGCGCGAACGCACTGGCTGCGCTCGGCACGGCTCACAGCACCGTCGAAGAACTGTTCCTGTTGAAGCAACTCGCGCAAACGGTCGGCACGCCGAACGTCGACTTCCGTTTGCGTCAGTCGGATTTCTCCGCACCCGTCAACGGTGCGCCGTGGCTCGGCACGACGATCGCCGATCTCTCGAACCTCGACGCCGCACTGGTGATCGGTTCGGATCTGCGCCGCGATCATCCGCTGTTCGCCGCGCGTCTGCGCCAGGCCGCCAAGAGCGGTACGAAACTCACGCTCGTCCAGGCCACCAATGACGACGCGCTGATCCCGCAAGCGCAGCGTGTCGTTGCCGCGCCGTCGGCATGGCTCGACGCGCTGGCAGGTATCGCGGGCGCGGTGTCGGAAGCAAACGGCGTTGCACTGCCGGAAGCCTTCGCCGGCACGCAGCCGACGGACGCCAATAAACAGGTCGCGAAGTCGCTTGCTACCGGCGAACACCGTGTGGTGCTGCTCGGCAACGCCGCGGTCCGTCATCCGGATTTCGCTGCGATTCACGCCGCGGCGCAATGGATCGCAGACGCGACCGGCGCCACGCTGGGTTTCCTCACGGAAGCCGCCAACACGGTCGGTGCGCATCTGGTGAACGCATTGCCGGGCGAGGGTGGTTTGAACGCGCGCGAAGTGTTCGAGCAACCGCGCAAGGGTTATGTGCTGCTGAACGTCGAACCGGAATTCGACACGGCCAATCCGGCGCAGGCTTTGGCCGCGCTGAAACAGGCTGAAATGGTCGTCGTGATGTCGCCGTTCCAGATCGGCGCTGAATACGCTGACGTCCTGCTGCCGATCGCCCCGTTCACGGAAACGGCAGGTACGTTCGTCAACGCTGAAGGTACCGTGCAGACGTTCAACGGCGTCGTGCGCCCGCTCGGCGACACGCGTCCGGCATGGAAGGTCTTGCGCGTGCTGGGCAGCCTGCTCGGCGTGCCGGGCTTCGAATTCGACACGTCGGAAGAAGTGCGCACGGCAGCGCTTGGCGATGGCGAGATCAAGTCGCGTCTGTCGAACAAGACGGGCGCTGCGGTTGCACGCGGCAAGGCAGCGAAGGCAGCGGAAGGCAAGTTCGAGCGTATCGCCAACGTGCCGATTTACCACGCCGACGCGCTGGTGCGTCGCGCTGAGTCGCTGCATCTGACGGCAGCGGCGCGCGCAGCGAATTCGGCCGCTCTGCCGGCTGCGCTGTTCGACAAACTGGGTTTGAAGGAAGGCGACGCAGTGCGCGTGCGCCAGGGCGAGCAATCGGTGCAGTTGCCGGCCGTGCGCGACGCAAATCTTGCGGAGACGGTCGTCCGCGTATCGGCGGCTACGCCTGCCGGTGCAGCGCTGGGCAGCCTGTTCGGTGAACTGGTGGTGGAGAAGGCGTAAATGAGCTTGTTCGATACGATCAACTCGGGCGGCACCCAGCTTCTCGGTGTGGCATGGCCCACGGTGTGGGCACTGGTGCGCATCCTGGTGGTGGCCGTCGTGATCCTGCTGTGCGTGGCTTACCTGATTCTGTGGGAACGTAAGCTGATCGGCTGGATGCACGTGCGTCTCGGTCCGAACCGCGTGGGCCCCGCAGGTTTGCTGCAGCCGATCGCCGACGTGCTGAAGCTGCTGCTGAAAGAAGTGATTCAGCCTGCCCAGGCGAGCCGCTGGATCTACATGATCGCGCCGATCATGGTGGTGGTGCCGGCCTTCGCGGTCTGGGCGGTGATTCCGTTCCAGGCGGGCGCGGTTCTCGGCGACATCAACGCGGGTCTGCTGTACGCAATGGCGATCTCGTCCATTGGCGTGTACGGCGTGATTCTGGCGGGCTGGGCGTCGAACTCGAAGTACGCGTTCCTCGGCGCCATGCGCGCGGCGGCCCAGATGGTCTCGTACGAAATTTCGATGGGCTTCGCCCTCGTCGTCGTGCTGATGACTTCGGGCAGCCTGAATCTGTCGGACATCGTCGGTTCGCAGGAGCGCGGCATTTTCGCCAGCTACGGCCTGAACTTCCTGTCCTGGAACTGGCTGCCGCTGCTGCCCATGTTCGTCGTGTACTTTATCTCGGGCATCGCCGAAACGAACCGTCACCCGTTCGACGTGGTGGAAGGTGAGTCGGAAATCGTCGCGGGCCACATGATCGATTACTCGGGGATGGCGTTTGCGCTGTTCTTCCTCGCCGAGTACATCAACATGATCGTGATCTCGGCATTGGCTGCAACACTGTTCCTCGGCGGCTGGAGCGCACCGTTCGGCTTCCTGTCGTTTGTCCCGGGCATCGTTTGGCTCGTCGCCAAGGTTTTCTTCCTGCTGTCGGTATTCATCTGGGCGCGTGCCACGTTCCCGCGCTACCGCTACGACCAGATCATGCGTCTGGGCTGGAAAATTTTCATTCCGGTTTGCGTGGTGTGGCTCATCGTGGTCGGCTTCTGGATCATGTCGCCGTTGAATATCTGGAAATAAAGGGCGGATGAACCCATGACCGCAATCCAAAACTTTTTCAAGACCTTCTTCCTGACGGAACTGCTCAAAGGCCTCGCGCTGACCGGACGTTACACGTTCCAGCGCAAGGTGACGGTGCAGTTCCCGGAGGAGAAAACCCCGATTTCGCCGCGTTTCCGCGGCCTGCATGCGCTGCGCCGCTATGAAAACGGCGAAGAACGCTGCATCGCCTGCAAGCTGTGCGAAGCGGTGTGCCCGGCGCTCGCCATCACGATCGAATCGGAAACCCGTGCGGATAACACGCGCCGCACGACGCGTTACGACATCGACCTGACCAAGTGCATCTTCTGCGGTTTCTGCGAAGAGAGCTGCCCGGTCGATTCGATCGTCGAGACGCACATTCTCGAATATCACGGCGAAAAGCGCGGCGACCTGTATTTCACGAAAGACATGTTGCTGGCCGTGGGCGATCGCTACGAAGCGGAGATCGCTGCGAACAAGGCAGCCGACGCACCGTATCGTTGAAGCACCTCAGTTAAAGCAGTAAATGCAGCAGTAACACGGCCTGTTGTCGGGCCGAGCGCCGCGGCCTGACCGCCGCGGCACGGCGCACCTGTGCGGAGGGTTCTGGCGGTTTCGGCCGTCGTTGTCCGCCACACGTGCCAAAGAACAATGCCTGACGATGGCCTAACGATGAACCGGTAATCATGGAATTCACGACCGTACTGTTCTACATCTTCGCGCTACTCCTGGTGGTTTCAGGGCTGAAGGTGATCACCTCGCGCAACCCGGTTTCGTCCGCACTGTTTCTGGTGCTGGCGTTCTTCAACGCAGCCGCGATCTGGATGCTGCTGCAGGCCGAGTTCCTCGCGATCCTGCTGGTGCTGGTGTATGTCGGCGCGGTGATGGTGCTGTTCCTGTTCGTCGTGATGATGCTGGACATCAACATCGACGTGCTGCGCAAAGACTTCAAGCGCTTCGTGCCCATGGCCACGCTGGTGGGCGCGATCATCGTGATCGAGACCGCGCTGATCCTGTGGCACGGCTACGGCGCGACCGCCACGGCGCTGCGTGACACCACGGCTGCCGCGAACGGTATGGGCGACTGGTCGAACACCCGCCTGATCGGCAAGGTCATCTATACCGACTACATCTTCGCGTTCGAAGTCGCCGGCCTCGTGCTGCTGGTGGCGATCATCGCGGCGATTGCGCTGACCACGAGCCACAAGAAAGACAGCAAGCGCCAGAACGTCAGTGAGCAGGTCAAGGTACGTGCTCAGGACCGCGTGCGCATCGTGAAGATGGCATCTGAAAAGACCGCGGCAACTGTCGCGGCGGAAGAAGCCGCCGCAGCGGCAGCGGCGGCAGCAACGGCCGACTCGGCACCCGCTAAAAACAGCTGAGCGGACAGGAGATAGAAATCATGTTGACCCTTGCTCATTACCTTGTCCTCGGCGCGATCCTGTTTGCGATCAGCGTCGTCGGCATTTTCCTGAACCGTCGCAACGTCATCATCATCCTGATGGCGATCGAACTGATGCTGCTGGCGGTGAACACCAATTTCGTCGCGTTCTCGCATTACCTCGGCGACGTGCACGGTCAGATCTTCGTCTTCTTCGTGCTGACGGTTGCAGCAGCTGAAGCGGCGATCGGACTCGCAATTCTGGTGACCCTGTTCCGTAGCCTCGACACGATCAATGTCGAGGACCTCGATCAGCTCAAAGGTTAATTTCAGGTAAAGCGGTTATGTCAACGACACTCAATGAAAACCTGCTGCTGGCGATCCCGCTGGCACCGCTGGCCGGCTCGCTGATTGCGGGGCTGTTCGGAAAAGCGGTAGGGCGAGCCGGTGCGCATTCGGTCACGATCCTCGGCGTCGCGATCTCGTTCATCCTTTCGGCCATCGTATTCTTCCAGGTGATGGACGGCGCGAGCTTCAACGCGACCGTGTATAACTGGATGCAGATCGGCCAGACGAAGTTCGAGATCGGCTTCCTGGTCGACTCGCTGACGGCGATGATGATGTGCGTGGTGACCTTCGTGTCGCTCATGGTGCACATCTACACGATCGGCTACATGGCCGACGACGACGGCTACCAGCGCTTCTTCTCGTACATCTCGCTGTTCACGTTCTCGATGCTGATGCTCGTGATGAGCAACAACTTCCTGCAGCTGTTCTTCGGCTGGGAAGCGGTGGGTCTGGTGTCGTACCTGCTGATCGGCTTCTACTTCACGCGTCCGACGGCGATCTACGCGAACATGAAGGCGTTCATCGTGAACCGCATCGGCGACTTCGGTTTCCTGCTCGGTATCGGCCTGCTGTTCGCATTCGCCGGTTCGATGAACTACGGCGACGTGTTCGCGAAGCGCACCGAACTCGCGGCATTGAGCTTCCCGGGCACGGACTGGGGTCTGCTGACGGTCGCCTGTATCTGCCTCTTCATCGGCGCGATGGGTAAGTCGGCGCAGTTCCCACTGCACGTCTGGCTGCCGGATTCGATGGAAGGCCCGACGCCGATCTCCGCACTGATTCACGCGGCAACCATGGTGACGGCCGGTATCTTCATGGTCACGCGCATGTCGCCGCTGTTCGAACTGTCGGATACGGCGCTGTCGTTCGTGATGGTGATCGGTGCGATCACGGCGCTGTTCATGGGCTTCCTCGGGATCGTCCAGAACGACATCAAACGCGTGGTGGCTTACTCGACGCTGTCGCAACTCGGTTACATGACGGTCGCCCTCGGCGCATCGGCCTACTCGGTCGCCGTGTTCCACCTGATGACACACGCGTTCTTCAAGGCGCTGCTGTTCCTCGGCGCGGGTTCCGTGATCATCGGCATGCACCACGATCAGGACATCCGCAACATGGGCGGCCTGCGCAAGTACATGCCGATCACGTGGATCACGTCGCTGGTCGGTTCGCTCGCGCTGATCGGCACGCCGTTCTTCTCCGGCTTCTACTCGAAAGACTCGATCATCGACGCAGTGAAGCTGTCGCATCTGCCGGGTTCGGGTTTCGCGTACTTCGCGGTGGTGGCAAGCGTGTTCGTCACGGCGCTGTACTCGTTCCGTATGTACTTCCTGGTGTTCCACGGCAAGGAGCGCTTCCGCGATCCGAAGCATCCGGAATCGCCGATGGGCATCGAAGCGGCCGCGCATGCGCATGACGGTCACGGCCATGATGCACACGGCCATGGTCATGGTCACGACGACCACGCGCACGAGCCGCATGAAACGCCGTGGGTGGTGTGGGTGCCGCTGGTGCTGCTGGCGATTCCGTCGATCGTGATCGGCGCGATCGGTGTCGGTCCGATGCTGTTCGGCGACTTCTTCCAGCACGGCGTGGCGTTCGACAAGGTGATCTTCATCGGCGAAAACCATCCGGCGCTGCATGAGATGGCGGAAGAATTCCAGGGCTGGGCGTCGATGGGCCTGCACTCGGTCTCGGGTCTGCCGGTGTGGCTGGCGCTCGCGGGTGTGGTGACCGCGTGGTTCCTGTACCTGGTTCGTCCTGATCTGCCGGCTGTCATCAAGCGCGCGTTCGGTCCGATCTACACGCTGCTCGACAACAAGTACTACATGGACAAGATCAACGAAGTCGTGTTCGCGCGGGGCGCTGTGGCAATTGGCCGTGGTCTCTGGAAGGAAGGCGACGTCGTGGTTATCGACGGTATCGTCAACGGCAGCGCACGCTTTATCGGCTGGTTTGCCGGCGTGATCCGCTTCCTCCAATCCGGTTACATCTACCACTACGCGTTTGCCATGATTATCGGCATGTTGGGGCTCCTGACCCTGTTTGTAACGCTCGGCGGCAAATAAGGCGAGGGACACTAATGCACGCTTATCCGATTCTCAGTATCGCGATCTGGTTACCGATCCTCGTCGGTCTCCTGGTCCTGGCTATCGGTTCCGACCGGAACCCGGCTCCGGCGCGCTGGATTGCGCTGATCGGCTCAGTCGTCAGTTTCATCGTGACGATCCCGCTGATTACTGGTTTTGATTCGAGCACCGCCGATCTGCAGTTCGTCGAAAAGGCGAACTGGATCGAGCGCTTCAACATCACGTACCACCTGGGTGTCGACGGCATCTCGATGTGGTTCGTCGTGTTGACCGCATTGATTACGGTGATCGTTGTGATCTCCGCGTGGGAAGTCATCACGAAGAACGTCGCGCAGTACCTCGCTGCGTTCCTGATCCTCTCCGGCATCATGGTCGGCGTGTTCAGCGCAGCGGACGGCATGCTGTTCTACGTGTTCTTCGAAGCGACGCTGATCCCGATGTACATCATCATCGGCGTGTGGGGTGGGGCGAACCGCGTGTATGCGGCGTTCAAGTTCTTCCTGTACACGCTGATGGGCTCGCTGTTGATGCTGGTCGCGTTGCTGTACCTGTACATCCAGACCGGCACGTTCGATCTGGCGACGTGGCAGAACGCGCAGATCGGCATGACCCCGCAGATATTGTTGTTTATCGCGTTCTTCATGGCCTTCGCCGTGAAGGTGCCGATGTGGCCGGTTCACACTTGGTTGCCTGACGCCCACGTGGAAGCGCCGACCGGCGGCTCGGTCGTGCTGGCCGCGATCATGCTGAAGCTGGGCGCCTACGGTTTCGTGCGCTTCTCGCTGCCGATCGCACCGGATGCAAGCCACTTCCTCGCGCCGGTCGTCATTACGCTGTCGCTGATCGCGGTGATCTACATCGGCCTGGTCGCGATGGTGCAAGCCGACATGAAGAAGCTGGTCGCGTATTCGTCGATCGCGCACATGGGCTTCGTGACGCTCGGCTTCTTCATCTTCAATCAGCTCGGCGTGGAAGGCGCGATCGTGCAGATGATCTCGCACGGCTTCGTGTCGGGCGCGATGTTCCTGAGCATCGGCGTACTGTACGACCGTATGCATTCGCGTCAGATCGCCGATTACGGCGGCGTCGTCAACGTGATGCCGAAGTTCGCGGCGTTCGTGATGTTGTTTTCGATGGCCAATTGCGGCTTGCCGGGTACCTCCGGTTTCGTCGGCGAGTTCATGGTGATTCTGGCTGCTGTCCAGTACAACTTCTGGATTGCCGGTGGCGCGGCTGTCACGCTGATTCTCGGCGCGGCCTACACGCTGTGGATGTACAAGCGGGTGTACTTCGGCGCGGTCGCCAACGATCACGTGAAGAGTCTCGTCGACATCAACCGCCGCGAGTTTTTCATGCTGGCAGTGCTCGCTGCACTGACGCTGTTCATGGGCCTGTATCCGAAGCCCTTTACCGATGTGATGCACGTATCCGTGGAAAACCTCCTCTCCCACGTCGCGCAGTCCAAGCTGCCGTTGCCACAGTAATGCAGAGCGGAGGAATTTAAAGATCATGCAAAACGCCCCTATGACTGTTCTGTTACCCGACGCACTGGTGATGCTCGCCGTTGTCGTTGCGTGGCTCAACGACACGTTCGTCGGCCAGTCCGGTCGCCGTACCACGTATTTCATCGCGTTCTTCTCGACGCTGATTGCTGGCATCTGGTTCGCGGTGAACGCGTTCGACCCTCAGGTGCACTACTTCTTCGGTCACATGTATGTGGTGGATTCGTTTGCCAGTGTGATGAAGGCGGTGGTGACGCTCGGCTATGCCGTGTCGATCGTTTATTCGCGCCGGTACCTCGAGGATCGCGGGCTGTTTCGCGGCGAGTTCTTCCTGTTGGGCATGTTCTCGCTGCTCGGTCAGCTCGTGATGATCTCCGGCAACAACTTCCTGACGCTGTACCTCGGTCTGGAACTGATGTCGCTGTCGCTGTACGGCGCGATCGCTCTGCGTCGTGACGCGGCGCCTTCGAACGAAGCGGCAATGAAGTACTACGTGCTTGGCGCGCTGGCGTCCGGCTTCCTGCTGTACGGCATTTCCATGCTGTACGGCGCGACCGGTTCGCTCGATCTGAACGAAGTGTTCAAGGCGATCGGCACGAGCCACTACGATCCGAGCGTGCTGCTGTTCGGCGTGATCTTCATCGTGGCGGGCGTGGCGTTCAAGATGGGCGCGGTGCCGTTCCACATGTGGGTGCCTGACGTGTATCAGGGCGCTCCGACGGCCATGACGCTGATGGTCGGCGGCGGTCCGAAGGTGGCGGCGTTCGCGTGGGGCCTGCGCTTTCTCGTGATGGGCCTGCTGCCGCTGGCGGTCGAATGGCAGCAAATGCTGGTGATTCTGGCGGCGCTGTCGCTGATCGTCGGCAACATCACCGGTATCGTGCAACGCAACGTCAAGCGCATGCTCGCGTACTCGGCCATCTCGAACATGGGTTTCGTGCTGCTCGGCCTGCTGGCCGGCGTGGTGGATCAGAAGACGACCGGCGCGGCCAATGCGTACGGCTCGGCGATGTACTACAGCATCGTCTACCTGATTACGACGATGGGCACCTTCGGCGTCATCATGCTGCTGGCACGCCGCGATTTTGAAGCGGATACGCTCGAAGACTTCAAGGGCCTGAATCAACGCAGCCCGGTGTTCGCGTTCGTCATGATGGTGATGATGTTCTCGCTCGCCGGTATTCCGCCTGCGGTCGGCTTCTACGCCAAGCTCGCGGTGCTGCAGGCAACCATGAATGCCGGTTTGACCTGGCTGACCGTGCTGGCCGTGATCACGTCGCTGTTCGGTGCGTTCTACTACCTGCGTATCGTCAAGTTGATGTACTTCGACGAACCGCAAGACAAGTCGCCGATCCTTGCCGACACGAGCACGCGTGCTTTGCTCGCGCTCAACGGAGTTGCCGTGCTGGTGCTCGGTATCGTGCCGGATCCGCTGTTGAAAGCCTGCCTGCAGGCTATCCAGCACACGCTGCTGCTCTGATGTCGGCTGCGGGTTGGTTTATCGTGTTGTTGGCGCTGGTCGGCGCCAACCTGCCGTTCCTGAATCAGCGCCTCTTCGCCGCCGTGCCGTTGAAAGCGGCGAAGAAGAGCGCCTGGATCCGAATTGCCGAATTGATCGTGCTGTACTTTGTGGTCGGTGCGTTCGGTTTTCTGCTGGAAGCACGCGCGGGTAACCGCTTCGAACAGGGGTGGCAGTTCTACGCGATTACGTTCGCGTTGTTCATTGTGTTTTCATTCCCCGGCTTTACCTTCCAGTATCTCGTCAAACGTCGCTGACGGCGTCCCGCCGTCGCGCACCACGCTGTCCTGAGGTCGCATATGGCTGAACTTCCCGATCACGATGCCGCGCTCACCGAGACCTGTCTCGAGAGCAAACTGATCCATCAAGGGCCGTTCCTGACGCTCAAGTGCGATACCGTGCGCTTGCCCGACGGTAAGCAGGCTACTCGCGAGTACGTTCAGCATCCGGGCGCCGTGATGGTGATCCCGCTATTCGACGACGGTCGCGTGTTGCTGGAAAGCCAGTACCGCTATCCGATGGGCAAGGTCATGGTCGAATATCCGGCCGGCAAGCTCGATCCGAACGAAGGCGCGCTCGCTTGCGCGAAACGTGAGCTGCAGGAAGAGACCGGCTATACGGCACGCGAATATGTTTATCTGACGCGCATCCATCCGATCATTTCCTACTCGACCGAATTCATCGATATTTATCTGGCGCGTGGGCTGACGGCCGGCGAGCGCAAACTCGACGACGGCGAATTTCTCGAACTGTTCACGGCCAGCGTCACCGATATGCTGGAATGGGTGCGTACGGGCAAAGTGACGGACGTGAAAACCATCATCGGCACGTTCTGGCTGGAGAAAGTGTTGTCCGGTGCGTGGCCAATGGCCGAGCCGCAATAACGTTCAGATCGAAACGCAATACGGGTGCGGCTCGCGCACCGGCTGGAAAATCTGCAAGAAGCCCCTGTTGGTCGATGACCAGCAGGGGCTTTGTCATTGTGGGCACGATATCGACTCAGTGCGTTCCTTGATGTCTGAAAAATGGGCTCCCGTCCTATGCCATCCGACAGTCTCGCCCTCTGATCGTTGCCGCACTAGTATCGACGTCTGGCAACAGAGTTTGTTATCTCATTTATTTTGGATAACGAAGGGTACGAGATGGGTTCGATTACGGTCGCGCGCCCACTTGGTTGTCACTTGACAACCAAGTGGGCGCGCGCTAAATTGGAGGATATAGATGGTTCGAAGAATCCATTCCAGGAAAGAGGTCGAGGCCGCGCTGGCTTATGCGGAAAGAAACGGCTGGCGTGTTCAGGGCGGTGGGAAAGGTCACGCTTGGGGAAAGATGTACTGTCCTTACAACGACGCGGAATGTCGGTGCGGTGAGTTCTGCATCTCAAGTGTGTGGAGCACGCCGAAGAACGCCGGCAACCACGCAAAGCACCTCAGGCGCATCGTCGACAACTGCACGACACGTCGGCAGTAAACGTGTTCGAAGGGCAAGAGCCCGAGGCTGAATGAAGCAGGAGTAGCTTATGGAATATGTATTCACCTTGAAGTACCGCCTCGCTGCGGAAGATTGCGATCTTGACGAGATTGTCGAGCGCCTGGGCGAAGCCGGATGTGACGACGCCACTATCGGCGTGGGGCAACCGGGGCGTATTGCGCTGGTTTTTGCTCGCGAAGCTGCGTCGGCGTTCGAGGCGCTTGTCAGCGCACTCAAAGATATCAAACAGGCAGTACCGTCTGCACGTCTTGTCGAGGCGGGGCCGGATTTCGTCGGCCTCACAGATGTCGCAGAGGTGGCGGGCGTGTCACGGCAAAACATGCGCAAGCTGATGCTGAGTCACGCAATCGACTTTCCGCCGCCGGTTCACGAGGGCAGTGCGTCGGTGTGGCATCTGTCGGACATCCTTGACTGGCTGAATGCGCGTGGCGGATATGACATCAAGGCGGACATCTTCGATGTCGCGAAATCGGCCAAGCAGATTAACCTCGCCAAAGAGGCGCTCAAACTCGAGCCGCGGCTTAACCGCCGGCTCGAATTCCTTGTGGCGTAAAAAGGGCGCAACGGCAAGCGCGCCAAACCCGTGAGCTGTGTCCAATCGGCCGCTCTTGCATCTGTGGATTCGGTGTGTCGTTTGCCGGTTGAACCAGCTTAGGCAGTCAGTTGCGCAAAGCGTTAAAATCGCCCACCGCGTTCGATTTGTCGGCGACGCCTGGAGTTAACGCACCGTCCGTAAAAATTTACGAACGACCGTTCACAAATTTCTATTTTGCGCTAAACTGGCACGCAAGCCCTGATTCCACATGAAGGTCCTCGATTTACAGTGTCCGCATGGCCATCGGTTTGAAGGCTGGTTCGCTTCGGCTGATGACTTCGAGTCGCAGCAGTCCCGCAAGCTCGTCGAATGTCCGATCTGCGGTGCGAACGAAGTGAGCCGCCTGCCGTCGGCACCCCGGCTGAACCTGTCGGGCGCGACTGACACCAAAGTCCCTGCAGGCGCGGGGGACATGCAGGCGCGTGTGATGCGTGCATTGCGCGAGGTACTGGAAAAGACCGAGAACGTGGGCGACCGCTTCGCTGAGGAGGCACGGCGCATTCACTACAACGAAGCGCCTGCGCGCAATATTCGCGGTGTCACGACGCCGGAAGACGCGAAAGCCTTGGTCGAAGAAGGCATCGAAGTGATGCCGCTGCCGGTCCCGGCTGCCTTGAAGGAACCGCTGCAATAGCGCAGTGGCTCACTGGCAGCGGGCGGTTGCGGCCAGGAGACACGACGCATGAATCTGGACTATTCCCCTGCTGACGACGCGTTCCGCGCCGACATCCGCGCCTGGCTCGAAGCGAATCTGCCCCGCGAGCTGAGCGACAAAGTACTCAACCATAAGCGCCTGAACCGCGAAGACTTCGCGGGTTGGCATAAGCTGCTCGGCACGCGCGGCTGGTCGGTCATCGCATGGCCGAAGGAATACGGTGGCCCGGGTTGGGACGCGACCCAACGGCATATCTGGGACGAAGAGTGCGCACGTATCGGCGCGCCGTCCGTGTTGCCGTTCGGCGTCTCGATGGTGGCGCCCGTGCTGATGAAGTACGGCAATGAGGCGCAGAAACGTCACTATCTGCCGCGCATTCTCGACGGTACAGACTGGTGGTGTCAGGGCTATTCCGAACCGGGTTCCGGTTCTGACCTGGCCTCGCTGCGCACGCGTGCTGAGCGTGTCGGCGATCACTACGTGGTCAACGGTCAGAAAACCTGGACTACGCTCGGCCAGTACGCCGACATGATGTTCTGCCTCGTGCGTACTGACAGCGGCGCAAAAAAGCAGGAGGGCATCTCGTTCCTGCTGATCGATATGAAAACGCCGGGCATCACGGTGCGCCCCATCATCACGCTCGACGAAGACCACGAAGTCAACGAAGTATTTTTCGAGGACGTGAAGGTACCGGTCGACAATCTGGTCGGTGAAGAGAATCGTGGCTGGACCTATGCGAAGTACCTGCTCGGGCACGAGCGCACGGGTATTGCCCGTGTCGGGCAATCGAAGCGCGAACTCGTATTCCTGAAGCGCCTCGCGCTGGATCAGCGGAAGAACGGCAAACCGTTGCTGCAAGATCCGGTGTTCGCCGCGAAAGTCGCGAGTCTGGAGGTCGAACTGATGGCACTCGAAGTCACCGTGCAACGCGTGGTCGCCAATGAAACGGGCGGACGTGGGCCGGGTCCGGAAGCCTCGATGCTCAAGATCAAGGGCACAGAAGTGCAGCAGGCGCTGACAGAACTGATGTTCGAGGCAATCGGGCCGCTCGCCGCACCGTTCGACGTGCCATTCCTTGAAGGCGAGCGCGAACATAGCCTCGCCGGCGACGATGAAGCCGCGCCGCTGGCCGCGTACTACTTCAACTTCCGCAAGACGTCGATTTACGGCGGCTCGAACGAAATTCAAAAGAACATCATCGCGCAGATGATTCTGGGACTTTGAGGAGCGGCGCATGGACTTCACTTTCAACGACGAACAACAGCAATTTGCTGACGCGCTGCGCCGCTATCTGGACAAGAGCTATGGTTTTGAAGCGCGTCAGGCAATTGTGCAAACGGAATCCGGCGTATCGGATGTGCACTGGGCAGCGTTCACCGAACTAGGACTGACCGCCTTACCGGTGCCGGAAGCGCAGGGTGGTTTCAACGGCAGCCCGATTGACATGCTGGTGGTCATGCAGGAGCTCGGCCGTGCTTTGGTGGTCGAGCCGTATTGGGCGACCGCAGTAGGTATCGAAGCGCTACGGCTTGCTGGCACCGGTCAGGGTGAAGATGCCTCGCTGCTTGAGCGCGCAGCGCAGGGCGAAATCAGGCTGGCAGTGGCATTTCACGAACCGCACGCACGCTACGATCTGTTCGAAGTCGCGACAGCTGCGAGCGGGCAGGGCGAACAGCGGGCATTGACTGGTACGAAGTCAGTTGTGTTGCACGGCGCGCAAGCAGATTACTGGATCGTGCCGGCACGACTGAATGGCGAGATCGCGCTCTTTGTTGTCGCTCGCGATGCGGCCGGCGTCAAGGTTACTGACTACCGCACGATCGATGGCCAGCGCGCAGCGACGCTCAAATTCGAAGGCACGCCGGCACGCCAACTCACCGGCAAACACGCTGGTGCCGCAGCGCTCGAGCACATCGCAGACTACGGCACGGTATTGCTGTGTGCGGAAGCGGTGGGTGCCCTCGACGCGCTGAACCACGCCACGGTCGAGTACACCAGGACACGTCAGCAGTTCGGTCAACCGATCGCGCGTTTTCAGGCGTTGCAGCATCGCATGGTAGAAATGTTGATTCACGCCGAGCAGGCAAGGTCGGTCACCTATCTTGCGGCGGTGCGTTACGCGAGCACAGACGCTGACGAACGTCGCCGCGCAGTCTCCGCGGCGAAGGCGCGCGTCGGTCAGGCCGCGCGTTTCGTCGGTCAGCAGGCGGTCCAATTGCACGGCGGCATGGGCGTTACGAACGAAGTCGCGGCGGCGCATCTGTTCAAACGTCTTGCTATCATCGAAACCACATTGGGCGATGTCGATCATCATCTCGCGCGGTTCGCCGCGCTGCCCGGTTTTGTTTCGACCGAGGCCTGATCAGCCGGTCGAATCGGATAAGAAAGAGGTGTGCGATGGGTCTGAGTTACGAGGACATGGTAGTCGGCACGACTACTGAAGTCGGCAAGCATACTTTCACGCGTGAAGAGATCGTCGAGTTCGCCGAGAAGTTCGATCCGCAGCCGTTCCATCTGGACGAGGCTGCAGCTGCGGCGTCGCCGTTTCGCGGACTGGTCGCGAGCGGCTGGCATACCTGTTCGGTGATGATGGGCATGCTGGTGCGCAACACGATCGCGGGTTCCACGTCGATGGGTTCACCCGGTATCGACGAGATCCGCTGGTTGAAGCCGGTGCGCGTTGGCGACACGATCACGATGATGAACGCCGTACTCGACAAACGCGTTTCGGAGAGTAAGCCGGATCGCGGCATCGTTTCGACGCAGTGGGAAGGCATCAACCAGCACGGCGAATTGGTGATCACGGTTCGCTCCAAGGGTTTGTTCGGGCTGCGTAATCCGGGAGCCGCGTCATGACGGGCAGCAGCGCGGCGCCTGCCGCAAGCTTTGGCGATGCAACCGCGTTGCGTGCGCTGGTTGGCGCAGAACCGCTCGTTAGCAGTTGGCTGACGGTCGATCAGGCGAGCGTCGATCGTTTTGCCGAAGCCACTGGCGATCATCAGTGGATTCACGTCGATCCCGAGCGGGCGCGGCGTGAGTCGCCGTTCGGTGGTCCGGTCGCACATGGGTTCATGACGCTGTCGTTGATTCCTGCACTGCTCGGCAAGACGGTGGCGCTCAAGCAGCGTATGGGTGTCAATTACGGATTGAATCGCGTGCGGTTCACGTCGCCGGTGCTGGTCGGCTCGCAGTTGCGTGCCCGGTTTGCGGTGAAATCCGTCACCGACGTCGAGAATGCCGGCGTGCAGGTCGAATGGGATGTGACGCTGGAGAGGCAGGGTAGCGAACGGCCTGTATGTGTCGCGGAGTTCATCACGCGACATTACTTCTAGCGTTCCAGTACATGCATGTGGGCAAAAAAGCGCGAGCGGCGTCGCGGCCGGCTCGCGCTTTTTTATGCAGACGCTTCTGCTAACGCAATGTCATCGCCACGATAGGCTCGAACACTGGCGCAGCGGCGAAATCAGTGCTTCGCGTACTGTGTCGCGCCGAACAGCATTTCTTTAGCCTTATCGTCCATGAGCGGCTTGCGAGCCGACGCCAGCACGTCGACGCCACGGACCACCGCCGGACGTGCGGCAATCTCCTCATGCCAGCGCTTCACATTCGGAAGCGTGTCGAGTTCGATCCCCTGGTTTTGCCACGAACGGGTCCACGGAAACGCGGCAATGTCAGCGATCGTGTAATCGTTGCCGGCCAGATACTGTGTCTTGCCGAGCTGCGTATCCATCACGCCATAGAGACGCCGTGTTTCGTTCGTATAGCGATTGATCGCGTATTCGATCGGTTCCGGCGCGTAGATGCGGAAGTGGTGCGTTTGGCCGAGCATCGGACCGAGGCCACCCATCTGGAACATCAGCCACTGTAGTGTGGCATAGCGTGCGGCCGGATCGGTCGGCAGGAACTTGCCGGTTTTCTCCGCGAGATAAATCAGAATCGCACCCGACTCGAATAGCGCGAATGGCTTGCCGTCGGCGCCCTTGGGACCCTCGGAATCGACAATCGCGGGAATCTTGTTGTTCGGGCTGATAGCGAGGAATTCGGGCTTGAACTGATCCCCTGCACCGATATCTACGGCATGCACGGTGTACGCGAGGCCCGTTTCCTCGAGCATGATGTGAACCTTGTGGCCGTTCGGGGTTGCCCAGCTATAGACGTCGATCATCCTGGCTCCTTCGTTTCGTGAAAGCGGCGCCACAAAGGGCGCCGCAGTTGACGAAAATTAGAGCATAGATCGGACAATGCTGCTGGCCGTGAATCCGCGCGATCCGAGGCACGCGCCGTGCTCGCCGTCATGCTTGTACGCAAGCGACCACCGTATGCATGGCGTCGTCGCGCGCCACCCGGCTGGTCGCGAGCCGGCTGTGCGTGTTTCTCGGTCTCGATTTCGCGCCGCCGGCTAACCGCGCCAACCCTGACCTCAAACCCGCGTAATCGGCGTTTCCACGCGAGCCGCAGCTCCGGCATCCATATAGCGCGCCAGTTCGAGCTTGGCGATCGCGTTGCGGTGCACTTCGTCGGGGCCATCGGCGAAGCGCAACGTCCGCGCGTTGGCGTACGCATACGCGAGCGGGAAATCGTCGCTGACGCCGCCGCCGCCGTGTGCCTGGATCGCCCAGTCGATCACCTGGCATGCCATATTCGGCGCGACCACCTTGATCATGGCGATTTCTCCACGTGCGCCCTTGTTGCCGACCGTGTCCATCATGTACGCGGTCTTCAGCGTCAGCAGACGGGCCTGCTCGATCATGCAACGCGCTTCGGCCATGCGCTCCTGCGTGACACCTTGTGCGGAAACCGGCTTGCCGAAGGCGATGCGTTGCATGGAGCGTTTAGCCATGAGTTCGAGTGCGCGCTCGGCGAGGCCGATCAAACGCATGCAGTGATGGATGCGTCCCGGTCCGAGGCGGCCTTGAGCGATTTCGAAACCGCGTCCTTCGCCGAGCAACATGTTGGCGGCCGGCACGCGAACGTTTTCGAGCGTGATTTCCATGTGGCCGTGCGGTGCGTCGTCGTAGCCGAATACGGTGAGAGGGCGATGCACGGTGATGCCGGTGGCATCGGCGGGAACCAGGATCATCGACTGCTGTGCATGACGCGGCGCCTCGGGATCGGTTTTGCCCATCACGATGTAGACTTTGCAGCGCGGATCTCCCGCACCGGACGACCACCACTTGTGGCCGTTGATCACGTAGGTGTCGCCATCGCGCACGATGCTCGTCTGGATATTGGTCGCGTCCGACGAGGCCACTTCAGGCTCGGTCATCAGAAACGCTGATCGAATGTGCCCCTGCAGCAGTGGTTCGAGCCATTCGCGCTTGTTGTCGTCGCTGCCGTAGCGCTCGATCGTCTCCATGTTGCCGGTGTCGGGTGCGCTGCAGTTGAACACTTCCGGTGCCCAGGGCACGCGGCCCATGATCTCGCAGAGCGGCGCGTATTCCAGATTCGTCAGGCCGGCGCCGCGTACCGATTCAGGCAGGAACAGGTTCCACAAGCCGGCGTCGCGCGCTTTCTGTTTCAGTTGTTCGATCAGTTCGGTCGGGAGCCACGCGTTGCCGTTCTGGCGATTGCGCGCGATCTCGGCATAGAACGCCTGCTCGTTCGGATAGATGTGCTCGTCGAAGAAGGCGAGTAGTTTTTCGCGCAGCGCCTGAACCTTCGGGGTGTAATCGAAATTCATGTAAGACCTCGCGGATGACGAATGACGTGTGTTCGGGAGCGCAACCTGGTATGCCGATCTGCTTAGCGCACCTTCTGTGCGTAGCGCCAGGCGAGTTCGGCCATCGGCTTCGCGCGACGGCCGGCGTCGAGCGCCTGAGCGCTGGCCGCGGTGCCGTCGACCACGCGTTTCATGATCCCTTGCAGGATCGCGGCAATGCGAAACATGTTGTATGCCAGATAGAAATTCCAGTCGCCGTGGATCTCGAAACCGGTGCGCTTGCAATAGCGTTCGACGTATTGCGCTTCGTCGGGAATGCCGAGGGCCGCCCAGTCCAGACCCGCAATGCCACGGAATTGCGCTGGATCGACGTGCCACGCCATGCAGTGATAGGCGAAGTCGGCGAGCGGATCGCCGAGCGTGGACAACTCCCAGTCGAGCACGGCAAGTACGCGCGGCTCGGTGGGATGAAAGATCAGATTGTCGAGCCGGTAGTCGCCATGCACGACTGAGGCGCGCTCGCCTGTTTCAGCCGGCATATGCTGCGGCAGCCATTCGATCAGGCGCTGCATCGCGTCGATCGGTTCGGTTTCGGACGCGATGTACTGCTTGCTCCAGCGGCCGATCTGGCGTGCAAAGTAGTTGCCCGGTTTGCCGTAGTCGGCAAGACCGACTGCTGCGACGTCGACGCTATGCAGTGCGGCGATCACGCGATTCATTTCGTCGTAAATCGCCGTGCGCTCCGCGGGCGTCATGCCAGGCAGAGACTGGTCCCACAGCACGCGGCCTTCGACGAACTCCATCACGTAGAACGCCCGGCCGATCACGCTTTCGTCGTCGCACAAGGCGAGCATGTTGGCGACCGGCACGTCGGTGCCGGCCAGCGCATGCATCACGCGGTATTCGCGCTCGACTGCGTGCGCCGAAGGCAGTAACTTCGCGGCCGGTCCGGGTTTCGCTCGCATCACGTACGAACGCGACGGCGTGACCAGTTTGAAGGTGGGATTGGACTGGCCGCCGGCGAATTGCTCCAGCGTGAGCGGTCCGGCAAATCCGTCGACATGCTGGGCTAGCCACGCGGCGAGCGCGTCACTGTCGAAGCGTTGCCGCTCGTTGACCGGACGCGTGCCCTCGAAGGCCGAATAATCCGGTTTGTGTTCTGGTTCGCCAGTCTGTGTGGCTTGCACCATGTGTCTCCTCCAGTTTGGGGTCAGCTACGCTTGTATTGAATGAATTGTGCGTAGAGCATTTCCATCGTGGTGTTGCGAACGTCGCGATGCAGCGGCGACGGCGGTGAATAGTTGATCGTGCGCAGCACCCAGTCGCGCGGCTCGGCGCCGACGTCGAGCGCGTTGATGCAACCGGTGGCCTGCGCCAGATGGCCGAAGAAAGTGCGGCCGCCGGCGGTGAGCGCGTGCGACAGAATCGCGCGATTCACGCCGCCGTGCAGCACCAGCAGCACGGTGTCCCACGACGTGTCCTCGCGCAATGCCGCCACTGCGGGCAACACGCGGTCGAACAACGCACCGATGGTTTCGCCGTCGAGAAAGCGCGTGCTTTCCGGCACGATGCCGTCGAACACACCGAGAAATGCCGCTTCCATATCCTGCAGCGGAATGTTGCCGAGTTTGCCGCCGCGGATTTCCTGCCATGCGGGTTCGATTTCGAGCTCGATCTGCTGACCGGTCTGGGCCAATACGCGCTGCGCGGTTTCGATCGTGCGCGGCAAACCGCTCACGATCACCCGATCGAACCGGAGTTGCTGTGTGGCAAACACGCGGCCTGCCGCGCTTGCCTGCTCGCGGCCGTTGGCGTTCAGCGGTACGGTTTCGGGATCGATCGCGCGGCCGCTGTCGTCGAAGTAGGTCACGTCGCCGTGACGCATCAGGAAGATGCGGCGGCGCTTGGGGAGTTGGTATTCAGGCATCGTCCCTTGATTCGCTTATGTTCACTTGTAGACTGGAGCGCGTTTTTCGAGGAACGCGGAAATCCCTTCGAGACCGTCACGATGATGCAGGGATGCGACGAAGCTATCGCGTTCGGCAACCAGATGCTCAGCGAGCGGCTGTGCGCCGGCCGCGCTGATGAGCCCTTTGATGCGCGCGACTGAATTTGGCGAAATCTTGCCGAACTCGTCGGCCCAGGCGACAGCGGTGTCGCGTGCTGCGCCGGTCTTTGCCAGTTTGTTGACGAGACCGAGATCGTGCAGACGTGTGGCGCCGATCGGTTTGCCTTCGATCAGCACTTCGGTTGCCAGTTGACGTGGCAAGGCTTGCGCGAGAAACCACGAACCGCCGCCGTCAGGTGTGAGACCGACGCGCGCATACGACATCACGAACTTGGCGTCTTCCGCGGCGACGATCAGATCGCACGCGAGCGCCAGTGAAAACCCCGCGCCGGCTGCCGCGCCGTCAACGGCGGCGATCACCGGTTTCGACGACAGACGCAGCGCCGAAATCCATTCGCCGAGCAGGTCGATGCTCTCCGCCTGCACCGACGGATCTTTCGCGCGGTTTTCCAGCAGGCGATTCAGATTGCCACCGGCACAAAAGAAGTTGTCCGCGCCGGCAATCACGACGGCGCGTATGGAAGGATCGCGCTCCACCGATTCGAACGCTTCGATGCCCGCGGCATACATGTCCGGATGCAACGCGTTGCGTGCGCCGGGGTTCGACAGCGTGAGGACCAGCGTCGATTCGCTTTCGGTCGGGCGCGAGGTCAGCAGTTCGGCGCTCATTGTTGCGTCTCCGTTTGAATGTCGGCCGCGTCGCGTTGTGTCAGCGACAGACCCAGTTGTGCTCGTCTGGCAAGCCAGGGCGACGGACGGTAGCGCGGGTCGCCGAGCACGCTGAAGATATTGCGCAAGATGGTGAGGATCGTTTTCGCGCCGAGCGCATCGCCGAGCGCAAGCGGTCCGCGTGGGTAGCCGAGACCGAGCGTCACGGCGAGGTCGATATCGTCCGGCGTCGCGATCTGTTTTTGCGCGATGTCGCAGCCAATGTTGACGATGGTCGCTACGACGCGTTGTGCAACGAAGCCGGTCGAATCGCGGATTACGGTGACAGGCACGCCGTCGGCGGCAAACAGTGCGTGCGCGGTCTCGCGTGCGGCGCGGCTGGTGGCGGGGGTTGTCATCAGCGTGCGGCGCGGCACGACGGCCAGCGGAAAGAGGGTGTCGATAGCGACAACGCGAGTCGCATCGAGTGCTTCGTCGACGGCCGCGGTGGTTGCGTCGTGGCCGAACGGTGTCACAACGATCAGCGAGCCTGCTGCGGGTGTGGCGCCTTCGTCGAGCGTTACGCCGGCCTTGGCGACGAGTTGCACGACGGCTTCATGCGCTTGCGGATAGCGCTTGCTGACCCATACGCTTTGGGGCAGTTCAGTCGGCACGGGCGCTTCCGGAGGCACGTGCTGCTTGCCGTCTTCATAACGGTAGAAGCCTTCGCCCGTTTTGCGGCCGATCAATCCGCCCGCGAGCCGTGTGCCCGTGATCGGCGACGGCGTGAAGCGCGGTTCTTCGTAGAACTGGTGATAGATCGATTCCATCACCGGATGCGATACGTCGAGCGCGGTCAGGTCGAGCAGTTCGAACGGCCCGAGGCGAAAGCCCGCCTGCTCGCGCATGATGCGGTCGATGTCGGCGAAGCTCGCCACGCCTTCGCCTGCTATGCGCAGGCCTTCTGTATTCATGCCACGACCGGCATGATTGACGATGAAGCCGGGCATGTCTTTCGCGCGCACCGGCGTGTGGCCCATGCGGCGCGCGAGTTCCATCAGCGCGTCGCCAACCGCGGGATCGCTGCGCAGGCCGTCGATCACTTCGACGACCTTCATCAACGGAACCGGATTGAAGAAGTGATAACCGGCCACTCGCGACGGATCCGTGCAGCCCGCAGCAATCGCCGTAATCGACAACGACGACGTGTTCGACGCAAGCACGCAACGGCCGCTCACCACCGTTTCGAGCTCGCGAAAGAGCGTTTGCTTTACCTCGAGTTTTTCGACGATCGCTTCAAGGACCAGATCGCAATCGGCCAGATCGCCGATGGCCTGCGCGCCGCTCACGTTCGCCAGCGCGGCGAGCGAGCGGGCCTGGTCGAGCTTGCCTTTGGCGGTCAATTTGGCGAAAGTCTCGGCAAGGTAGTCGCGCGCGGCGCCAATCGCAGCGGGATTCGTGTCGTAGAGACGCACGGTGAGGCCCGCCAGCGCGGCAATCTGCGCAATGCCACGGCCCATTGCACCGGTTCCGACAATGCCGATAGTCTCGATACTGAAATTGCGAGAGGTCATTGTGATGCTCGACTCCATGGTTATTTTAGAATAGCACGATCGTGCAATTTAATGGATGATTGGTCGAAGGCCGCTGTCTTGATTTTGACGAGCGGTTTCAAACAATCCGAAGAAAGGAGACACCCGATGATCAAGCTGTGCGGTTTCGCGCTCTCTAACTATTACAACAAGGTGAAGTTCGTGCTCCTCGAACACGGCATTCCGTTCGAGGAAGTGTTCGTGATGCCGAGTCAGGAAGAGGCGATGCTCGAGCATTCTCCGCTCGGCAAGGTGCCGTATATCCAGACCGAAAACGGCGATCTGTGCGAATCGCAAAGCATTGTCGAGTATCTGGCCGCGCGATTTCCCGACAAGGCGATTTTCTCCGCTGACCCGTGGGAAGCGGCCAAGGAGCGCGAACTGATCATGTTCGTGGATGTGCATCTCGAACTGACCGCCCGCAATCTCTACAAGGAAGCATTCTTCGGCGGCACCGTGACTGACGCGACCAAGGGGCGCGTCGAGAAGCTGCTCGAGCATCACATTGCCGGCTTCAAGCGGATCGCGAAGTTCGGGCCGTATCTGCGCGGCGAGCGCTTCAGTGTCGCCGACGCAGCGGGTTTTGTGAGCTTGCCGCTGGTGGGCATGACGACTCAGACTATCTACGGCCGTGACTTTCTGCTCGACGCCGGCGTGGACTGGAAAAGCTACGTGAAGGCGATCAACGCGCGGCCGGCCGCACAGCGCGTGACCGAAGATCGTAAGGCGTATATCGCGGCCTCGCGCCCGGCCTGAGGCATGGCGGCGGTGTTGCGGGTGAAATGAACCCGGGCGTGCAACGCACGCGTGGGCCGCAGCGCGCGATGGCGAGGAACGTGGGTTCGTTCGCAGCATCGCGCGGGGCGTCCTAGAGCCGCGCCAGCCGGTCGAGCGCGGTGGCGAGGGTCGCTTCCTGCTTGGCAAAGCAGAAGCGCACCACGCCCGATTCATGGGCTTCGTGATAGAACGCCGACACCGGAATCGCCGCGACGCCGATCTCGCCAGTCAGCCATTGCGCGAATTCGGCTTCGGGCAAATCGCTGATCGCCGAATAGTCGACGCACTGAAAGTAGGTGCCGGTGCAAGGCAGCAGCCTGAAGCGTGAGTTCGCAAGGCCGGCGCGGAAGTAGTCGCGTTTCTTCTGATAAAACGCGGGGAGATCCAGATACGGTGCCGGATCTTTCATGTAGTCCGCGAGACCGATTTGCATCGGCGTGTTGACCGTGAACACGTTGAACTGGTGCACTTTGCGGAATTCCGCCGTGAGCGCTGCGGGCGCGGCTACGTAGCCGATCTTCCAGCCGGTGACGTGATAGGTCTTGCCGAAGCTCGACACCACGAAACTGCGCTGCGCCAGTTCCGGATAACGTGCCACGCTTTCGTGCGGCGCGCCGTCATACACCATGTGTTCATAGACTTCGTCCGACAGGATCAGCACGTTGGTGCCGCGCACGATTTCCTCGAGCTTGCGCATGTCTTCCGCGCGCCAGACCGTACCGGTCGGATTGTGCGGGGTGTTGATCAGCAGAAGCCGCGTTTTCGGCGTGATCGCGGCAGCGAGCTTGTCGAACGGGATGGTGTAGTCGGGTGCGTCGAGCGTGACGAATACCGGTTTGCCGCCGGCCAGTTCGATCGACGGCAGGTAGCTGTCGTAGGTCGGCTCGACCACGATTACCTCGTCGCCCGGATGCACCGTGCAGAGAATCGCCGTCAGCAGCGCCTGCGTGGCGCCCGCCGTCACCGTGATCTCGCTGGTGGCGTCGTAGCGGCGGCCGTACAGGTTGGCGATCTTGTCCGAGATTGCCTGACGCAGCGGCGCGACGCCGGCCATCGGCGGGTATTGATTGTGGCCGTCGCGCATGGCGTTCGCGACCGCGTCGACAATGCGGGGATCGCAACCGAAGTCGGGAAAGCCCTGGCCGAGGTTCACCGCGCCTTTTTCGGCGGCAAGCGCGCTCATTACAGTGAAAATCGTCGTGCCGACGTCCGGCAGGCGGGACGGAAACGAGGGACTCATGGGCGTGTCGTGCGGTGCATTCATGGCGCTGTCCGGAGCGTGGTCGAGTGAGTTGGCGAAATTGACAGGGAGCGTCGTTCGAAAAGGACGAAACCCGATTGTAGGGAATCGCGGCGCTGCGTGCGCGCGGTCGCCCCGACGTTGGCCATCCGGCCAGGGTTCATACCGGTGCGGGCTCGTCCGCGATTGTCATGCAGGCGCTGACGAACGGCGCCGGCTGTGCAATCTGGAAACCGAAGTCACGCGCAATCCGTTTGGCGAGTTTCAATACCGCGCGATCTTTCGACACCAGCCAGTCGGCCCGCGCAGCGTGCGCAAGCTCGAGGAATTTCTGGTCGTCGCGGTCTTTGCATTTGGGCAACGGTCTGGCATCTTCCGCGGGCGCCGCGGGTTCGACCAGCTGCGCGAGGCGTGCAACGACGGCAAGCGCCGCCTCCTTGTCGACATTGCGATGCACGAATTGCGGATAGTCGAGCACGTAGGTGAGCTCGGCGAGGCAGCGCGCGTCGATCAGCGCGGCGAGCGCGCCACTTTCGAGCGCGGCGCGGATCGGCCGCGTGTGCGGGTCGTCGAACACGAGAATATCGATCCACACATTGGAATCGAGGACGACGCGCAAAGCGCCGTGTGAGGCATGGGAACCGGGCATTCGTTACAATCTGGCTTTCGTCTTTGACCGCCAGGCACGGCGTGCCTGCAAGCCTCTATGATAATCGTTCTGTCGCCGGCGAAATCGCTCGACTACGAAACCCCTCCGCACGTCAAAAAACACACGATCCCCGATTTCGTCGACGACGCAGCCGAATTGATCGGCGGATTGCGTCTTTTGTCGCCGCAGCAGATCGGCTCGCTGATGAGCATTTCCGATCAGCTTGCGCATCTCAACTTCCAGCGCTACGCGGACTGGTCGCCCAGCTTCGGCACGCACAACGCCAAGCAGGCGGTGCTCGCGTTCAATGGCGACGTGTATGAAGGCTTTAGCGCGAGGACGCTGTCGTCGGCCGATCTGGATTACGCGCAGAATCACGTGCGCGTGCTTTCCGGCCTGTACGGATTGCTGCGCCCGCTCGATCTGCTGCAACCGTACCGGCTCGAAATGGGGACGCGCTTTGCCAATACGCGCGGCAAGGATTTGTACGCGTTCTGGGGTGAACGGATTACGCAGGCTTTGAACGTGCAATTGAAGAAGCGCGCTGCCGCTTCGCGCGTGCTGGTCAACTGTGCTTCGGGTGAGTACTTCAAGTCGGTCAAGCCAAAGTTGCTCGACGCGCCGATTGTCACGCCGGTGTTCGAAGACTGGAAGGGCGGCCGCTACAAGATCATCAGTTTTCACGCAAAACGCGCGCGCGGTCTGATGGCGCGCTATGCGGTCGAAAATCGTCTCGACAAGCCTGAGCAGTTGAGAGACTTCGACTCTGAAGGCTACGCATTCGACGCCGACGCCTCGAACGATTCCACTTACGTATTTCGCCGCCGCATCGCCGACTAGGCGATTGCCGCGCACACAAGCAGGGAAGAACATCATGACGTTATCGATTACGAGCAATTTCGACGCAGGCGCGATCGAAGTGCTGGCCTGCGAAGACGCCGGCAACATCCGTCTGCGCGTGCGGCCCGACAGCCACGCCGAGTTCGCGCAGTGGTTCTATTTCAGACTGTCCGGAGCGGCTGGCGAGCGCTGCGTGATGACTTTCGAAAATGCCGCGGCGTGCGCTTTTGCCGAAGGCTGGCGCGACTATCAGGCGGTGGCAAGCTATGACCGCGTGAACTGGTTCCGCGTGCCGACTTCCTACGACGGCCGTGTGCTGACGATCGACCACACGCCGGATTTCGACCGCATCTACTATGCGTATTTCGAGCCGTATAGCGAAGAGCGTCACTCGGAGTTTCTCGGCGCGGTCCAGCAAATGCCGCAGGCCACGCTTACCGAGTTGGGCAAGACGGTCGAAGGCCGGCCGATGTCGCTGCTGACACTGGGTACACCGCAAACCGGCGACACGCCCAGGAAGAAGATCTGGCTGATCGCGCGTCAGCATCCTGGCGAGACAATGGCCGAATGGTTCATCGAAGGTCTCGTCAAGCGTCTCGCGGGTTGGGGCGATTGGGCGGGCGATCCGGTGGCGCGCAAGCTCTACGATCACGCGGTGTTCTACATCGTGCCGAACATGAATCCGGACGGCAGCGTGCACGGCAATCTGCGCACTAACGCGACGGGCGCGAACCTGAACCGCGAATGGATGGAACCGGACGCCGCGCGCAGTCCCGAGGTACTGGTAGTGCGTGATGCGATTCATGCGACCGGTTGCGACCTCTTTTTCGATATCCACGGCGACGAGGCGCTGCCGTACGTGTTCGTGGCCGGCTCCGAAATGCTGCCGGGTTTCACCGAGCGGCAGGGCGAGGAGCAGAAAGCGTTCATCGAAGCCTTCAAGCATGCGAGTCCGGATTTCCAGGACAAGTACGGCTACGCCGCGAGCAAGTACCGCGAGGACGCGCTCAAGCTGGCTTCGAAGTACATCGGCAACGAATTCGGTTGTTTGTCTTTGACGCTGGAGATGCCGTTCAAAGACAACGCCAATTTGCCGGACGAGCGGGTGGGTTGGAACGGTGAACGTAGCGCGTCGCTGGGCGCCGCCATGCTGCAGGCGATTTTGCGGCACGTGGAGACGTTCGCCTGACCGGACGTTGTATAAAAAACGGGGCACACACTTCGAAAGTGTGTGCCCCGTTTTTTTTTGGGGGGCGCCGGCATGATCCACGGCGCGGGTTAGTGAAAACGGCCGCGGGTCAGTTCAGTCTTGCCCGTTATTGAGTCTTTTTCGCCGAAGATTTTTTCGCGGTCGATTTGCCCGAAGACTTGCTGGAAGGTGTCCGCGAAGATTTCCCCGAGCTTGCCTTTGAGGTCTTGCCGGTTGCTTTCTTCGTGGTTTTACCGCTAGCGGAGTGCTTGCCCTTCACGCTCTTATGCTTGCCTGAGGATGCTCGCGATCCCGTAGATCCGGAGCTATGCGCACGTGCCGGCGGCACCGGATCGTTCCAGCTGAATGCCAGCATCTGGGCGCCTACGTAGCCGCAGCGGAATTTGAGATCGGCCGGATCTCCATCTCCGCTCTGGCGGATACCGAGACCCTCGACGGTGACAATGTTGTCGACCTTGACGCGCTGCTTGCCCTCGTCGAACGAATCGTTCCAGGGCGTGACCGACGCATGCGCGCTGTCGAACGAGCTGGGCGGAAATTCGACATGGTCGAAAGCGGTCGATGTGCTTGCAACAAAATTGCCGTGAGCAGCGCAGTCCGCGACCAGCGGGTCTGCATGCATGTCATTGACAAATTTGTTGACGAGATCGTTGTGCTGTTCGAGTTGATCGGCGTATGCGGGAGTAGCGCACATGAGCGAGAGACCCGCTGCAATTGTTGCTAACCGGCCGACCAACCGCAGCAATCGGCGCGGTACGTTGGTGCTATCCATCTAGTTCGTTAGACGCTAATGAGACGTGAGGCACGTAAGATGCACGGCGGGAGGGAGGAGTTCAATCCTGACACAAATATTTTGTCCTGTCGTGGTGCGTAGACTCGGGCACTTGATGTGCCGAGATGGCAGATAGCCGCAGATACGTGTTTGATGCCGCGTCCGTGTCAGGTACGGGGCCCGCCCAATCGATATCGACGCACATCATAAGTGGTGACCCACGCCGGGCGGTAGACCGCGATCAATGCCGTCGACATGCCGGTGAACCAGGATTCGCCGGTGGCAAGCAGAAGCACGCTGAACGCGTAGCCGGCCGGCACCACGGTCATCGAACCGTCGGCGAGCGCAATGTGAACGCCGAGCGCCGCGGCCGCCGTGAGCGACACGGCAATGGCGGGCGAGACAAAACCCTGGCCGAAGATAAACATAAAGAGATTGCGCGGTAACCAGGCGATGCTGGCGCGCTGGATCAGGGTAGAGATGCCGACAGGCAGCGCACCGAACACGATGAACGTCAGAGCAATGCCCTGCCAGGGGGCGTCGAAGACGACAGCGGCGAGACCGGTGACTATTGCCATGGCGATCAGCGCCAGCGCCCAGTCGAATAATGTGACGACTAGCGTGGCGCCGAGCAGATGCATGACGGTGCCGTCGTCGAGCCATGCGTTGCTCGCCCACAGGACCGACACCGCGACAATGATCGCGAGCCAGACATGCTGGAGTGTGCCGTCCTGAAGTCGTTTGAAAGGATTTTTCCACAGCGCGAGCGCGACCACTATCGCAGTGGCGATCCAGCCACCGACAGCGACCCAGAACGGAAGCGGTGTGTAGAGGAAACCCATGTATTCCATATTACTCGTTGGACGAGAAAAGGTGTGAGCGGATTCCATGCCAGCCGGCGCGAACGCCGCCAGAAAATGCGTGTTCAGATTCTGGCGTGAGCGCCGGCTGACGTTATGCCGAACCTTGCGTGACCTGTTCTGCCTCCGGCCCGGCGGGCGCATCGCCGTAAGGCGTGCTCGGTTCGGCTGCCATTGGCAGCGTGTCGGCCGTGTCGTTCGCGGGCAACGGATACTGGAAGCGCCGCAGCGTGCGGCGCCGCAACGGCACCACGCCGGCTTGTCCCATTACCGGGCGAATCTGTCGTTCGCCGTCGTTGCGCAGTACTTGCAAATGAGCCGACAGCCAGCCGTTGTAGAGCGCGACCGCGGCGGCGCGGTTGGGCGCTCCGAGTTGCTGGAATATGCTGGTCAGATGGATCTTGACGGTACCTTCACTGATGCCGAGCGTGCGCGCGATCATCTTGTTCGTGCTGCCCATGTGAACGCAACGCATGATCTGCTCCTGGCGGGGCGACAGGCCGTTGGAAAGTTTGGTCCGGCGCGGCGGCGGACTCTTTTCATCGAATGGCCGGATGGCGGCATCCGGCGGTAGCGGAGGATTGAGCGCCAGCGCGCCGGGCGGTACATAGTGACCACCGAGCAGGACCATCTCGAAAGCGCGCACGATCAGGCACGGATCGGTTTCTCGGGGGACCACGCCGAGCACACCTTCGTCCATGAGGTCCCGCACGGCAGTTGGCGAGATCTGGTCGGTCAGCACTGCAATGCGCAAGTCCGGGTAATGGCTGAGCAGATGACGGGTATCGCCAACCGACATCCAGTCCTGCCAATCGATCACCAGCAGGTCGGGCCGCAGGCGCTTGAGCGTACGTTCAACCTGACGCCAATCCTGTGCTTCGTTAAAGCGCGCTAGCCGGTCGATTTGGCGCAGCAGTGCTTTGAGTCCATCGCGTCGTTCCGCGTCTGAGTTGAGTATTGTAACTAGTACATAATCACGCAAACGCCTGTAAAAATTAGGCTAATTTGGAGTATATAACACTGAAAAGTAAATTTTGCCCCCAAATTTGCCCCCTTTCAGAGTTAAACGAGAGAGCAGTCTGGACTCCCCCCGTTTGCAATCAATTGCAGGGTTGGCAATACGGCATCGTGTGGCCTGAGTCGTGCGTGGAGTTGTTGACAAAAAAATTCATATTTATCAAATATTTAAGCTATGTTTAAGGTGTCTTTGATGTAATGTGCGCGGGGTGCCGAAGCACAGTAGGCGGCAGAACCTGCCTACGGGGCACGCGAACTGCTATTGATTAATTGACGGCAGATCGATCGTCCTCATATGATGGGGCCGTGATCACACACATGAGACATGTGCGGTCGCCAACCGACCTCCTGGTTGATCGTGCTCAAGATGTGCAGAAGTCTGCCGTGATATAGGTACGAGACGCGGGCGCACGGACTAGCAATTGGAGAGTGTCCTATGGACAGGAAAAATAGGAATGATGAACCGGATCGCGACGACGAAGCACAAGGCGGCGATGTTCGACCGGTGAAGATCGATGCGGCACGCATGGCTGAGGCTTTGCGTGGGCCGTTTGTAGCAATGCCTGCAGGTCTTACGCGAGAACAGCAGCGACAGTTCATCTTGGATCACGCAAAATAACACCAAGAGCTACGTATGGCGTTCACGTGGGAATTCAGCGCATTATTCGCGAAAGAATTCGCTAATTTTCCGACAGATCAACAAGACGCTGTCCTAGACTTCACTGCCACCTTCGCCGCCCATGGCCTAGCGGATTTCACCAAATATACGGGGAAAATTACGCCCACCTGGAACGGGGTGGCGGTCGGAAGTGCGCAACATGCCTACGCCAAGGCGAACGACCTATGGCACTACCACTTAGGTCTTCCGCACTACAACTACGTGCATGGCAAGTACGCTACATCGGACTGGGTTTTGCATTTCCAGTGGCCGGGCAAGGGCTCGCATATCCGGCTCGTGGACGTTTGTTATCACAAGATGGCTACGGGTGCTTTCTATGTGCCTAGCCGGAAGTATTTAGCCGCTGCGCCTGATCCGGGCGAGCCCGAGGAAGCAGCAACGAAATAAGAAAGCCCCACTTGGGGCTTTTCTATTTTGGTACGAGCGGAAATAAAATAGCACCAGTGATTACGGGGCCAACGACAATGCGGCAGAAGGGCCTGTATGAGCGCTAGATGAGATACGCTTGGGCGGCCCACATTGCAGTGACACAGGATTAACCCACGAGGCCAGTAACGCATTCTGAAATGCGTGGGTAATTTATCAGGGCAGCGGGTTACCCTTCGCGTCGCGGCCAAGTAACTTGTTCAAACGGCTCATGCCGCATGCGTGCCCCTTGGCGCGCACGCTATCCAAAATCTTCTGCGTTTTCAAATCTGCCCAGCCGTTGGCATTGATGAAGCTGATCAGCGCGTCGTCGGCATCGAAGCGTTCGCGGGTAACCCGAGCGCCGGAGGCGGCTGCTTGAGGGCGTACGGTTTGAGGGGCGGTCGGGAAAGTGAACTCGCCTTCACGCACATTGCGGACGCAAGCAATCGGGTCAACGACAGTTACGAGGGCGGTGTTTGCTGCTGAAGTTTTCGTAGCCATTTCTCACTCCATTGAGTCGGTTCGGTGGGGGTGCTGCGTGAACGGACTCTAGGCAGAGGTCGCTGAAGCTCCGAAGGATTTCTGGCGTGGTCGGGGGAAATCCGGAGTTTTCTTCCTCGACCCGCGCAATCCTCTAGAATTGCTCCGGGGGCACAACATCAAAAGTCATTTGCGGGGGCAGCCATGAAGCTATTTGACGATATTGTTGAGCTACTCAGCGATAGGGCCGGGTCACTCACCGATGCGATGCTGAAGACCAAAGTCCTCATGCACAAGATCGGCCACAAAGAGCTTGCAGAGTGGGTAAGCGATGAACTGAACGGTTATGGGCCTGACAAAATTGTCCCGGAATATCGGGTTATCTCTATACGGCTGTTCGGTAGCGTGTCGAACATTGCGGTGCGTTACCCGCACACTCCGTTGCCAACCTCACACCTATCAGACAAGGAGCGCTTGGTCGTAACTGAAAAAAAACTTCGCGAGTCTATCCAGGTGCTGGAACGTTACGCCGCGTCTGATAATTCGTTGATTGCTCAAGTTAAGCCTGAATGGTTTCCGGCGATAAAGAAAGGTGGTATTGAAAAGAGCTTCCAGATAGAACAGGCTTGGACTCAATTCGAACCGGGGCAAGTGGTGGGTGTGCTCATTGAGGTTCGCTCGCGGTTGCTGGACTTCGTGCTTAACCTGCAAGATGAATTGGGCGACATACCGGAGGACGATATGAAAGAAGCGGCAAAAGGGGTCAACGCAGAGGCTATGTTCAATGCGGCGGTGTTTGGCGATAACACCACGGTGATTGTCGGCCACAACAACGCAACGACGATCACCAACACCGTCACCAAAGGCGACTTCAATTCGTTGGCCGAGACGCTGAAAAAAGCTGGCGTAGATGCAGCGGATGTTGCCGAGCTTCAGGCCGCAGTCAAGGACGACAACCCGGCTACAGTGACCGAGACAAAGCAGTTCGGGCCAAAGGTTAAGGAGTGGATGGGTAAAATGACCCAGAAGGCCATTGGGGGGGCATGGACCATTGGACTGGCCGCTGGAGGGAAGTTGCTAGCCGATGCCGTTGGCGGTTACTACGGAATTGGCTCGTAGTTCGTCCGCCGCCATGTGCAATCAATTGCACAGATTTTTAATGACGCAGGCCGGGATGGAGGCGCGCTGTTGGACTGCGTGGGGACGAAACCGTCCGAAACTCGCCGTTCCCGTTTTCTTTACTTGCTCGGGGCCGGTTTGCGTATGTGGCAGACTTCTGATCATCAAAACCACAAGCAGAGGCCGGTATGACTGGACTGGACGGGCTATCAGACAAGATCGTTGGTGCGTTCATTACCGGGGGTATAGGGTTGGTGTTTTGGGCGATTCAACGCCTGATAGAGCCGGGTGCCAAACTTCGCTACTGGATTCCACACAGCTTCAATTTCCGTGTGCTTTTTCCCGGTCAGCAGCAACCATGGAATGTTCAGACGGCCACTCTCACAGTGCAAAACCTTGGACGCAAGACCGCAGAAGACGTTGAAATCATCCATCGGACCAAGCCCGATCACTTTCAGTTAAACCCGCCGCGCACCTTTGAAGATACGACAGGCGCGGATGGTACTTATACGATGAGCATTGGTTCGCTTGGGCCGAAAGAGTTTTTGCAGATGCAGGTATTCAGCCACACCACCCCGCCTAATCTCGCTGGGGTGCGTTCGAAAGATGGTCCCGCCAAGCCGATGCCATTTCAGGTCATCCCTCAATATCCGAAGTCGGTTTTGTTTGGTGTGCGGGTCTGCATGTTCGTGGGCGCGCTGACAATCGTCTATGGGATCGTACGGGCCGCGCTGTTCGTTTTACGCGCGACCGGCGTTCTCTAGTTTTGCAGTCAATTACAGTTACGCGGCGGGCGGATGAAACTCTTAGACGAAATCATAGACCTTCTCAGCGACAAGAACGGTTCCCTCACGGGCGCGTTGCTCAAAACAAAAGTCTTGCTGCATCGAATCGGCCATCGTGAACTTACCGAATGGGTTAGCGACGAACTCGACGGCTATAAAAATGAGAAGCCGGTCCCGAGTTACCGGGTCGTCGGCGCTCGCGTGGTAGGTAATGTGCACGTTCCCGGGGGGCGCTTCAAAAATCAAACACTACCGACTGCGCATTTGCCAGATGAAGCGCGCCGAAGCTTCACCGAATGGCCAATGCCCCAGTCCATTAGCGTGCTCGAAAACTTGGCGCAGCAGACGCAATCGCTGAGCAATGCCATCCCGCCTGAATGTAACGACATCTTTGGTCGGGCTTATGAAGTCGGGCACGTCACTAGCGCGTGGAGGCAGATCGAACCCGGACAGGTGCAAGATATTGTTATTGCAGTTCGTTCGCGATTGCTTGATTTTGTACTGACATTGCAGGACGAAATAGGCGGTGTGTCAGAGGACAGTATGAAAGAAGCTGCAAAAGGTGTGGACGCGCAGGCGATGTTTAACCAGGCGATCTTTGGTGATAACGCCACCATCGTTATCGGTACCGGTAACAGCGCCACGGTTACGAATGCTGTCACGAAGGGCGATTTCAATTCACTGGTCGATACTCTAAAGAAAGCCGGAGTCGATGATGCGGATGTGGCGGATTTGAAAACCGCCATTGAGCAAGACGACCCCGCCGCCGTAGCTGAGCGAAAACAGTTCGGTCCCAAGGTACGAGTGTGGATGGCGAAAATGACCGGCAAGGCAATTGACGGTGCATGGAGTATAGGGCTTTCGGCAGGGGGCAAATTGCTTGCCGATGCCCTTGGCGCTCACTATGGCATCAAGTGATAGCCAGCGCGCCCGCTGCACAATCAATTTCGCAGCGTGTGCCGGGTAGATCGAACGAACTACGGACCGGAGTACACGGCGGGGGAGCCATGAGAATCAATGGGGCAGCAATTGCTCTGGCATCGCTGGGTGTTGCAGCCCACAGCGCAGTGGCACAGGATCAACAGCCGACAAAGCCAGTAACGACTCTGGAATGCTTAGGCAATCTTTCAGGGCAGGGCATTAACGCCCCCGACGATGTTGCCATCCCCGCACCGTCATCCGGTGAGACGAACACCTACACGATAGACGGCAATTCGCTAATCGCGAGCGGCGGCGGCACCTTCGCAGATACGCGGCTTGACCTTTGCAAGTCCACCAGTACCACCTACGTTTATTCGAATGACTGCACGGCGAATCGACACGCGTACATAACGGACTGGCTGACAGCTACCGACTTGGACAGCGATACCAGCCCATTTTTTAAGAAGTACAAGACCAGCGGCTATTTGCTTCAAACCGTGGTGGTGGATCGGGTAAGCCTGCATCTTTACGATGAAACGCTAACCGGGTACGCACGAACCGATTACGACAAGGCAAAAAAGAAGGTCTCGCAAAAATCGTTTCTCGTATCGATTTCCTATGATGCCGGGTGCAAGATCGTCAAGCCGAAAATCTGACTGGCACCGCTCGAAGTCGGAGGGAGCCGCAATCAATTGCACTTTGCAATTCGCTTTGCGAATGGTATGTGCGACGGCCACGCAGTTTAGACATACCATGAGCGCTCGACCCCAACATCCTACGAGCACGCGATGACGATCGTTGCCATCTGGTATCAGGATCGCGAACCCCATGAGTCTGTCTGGGCCTGTTCAGATTCCTGCATTTCCGACCTTCCGACGCACAGTCAGTCGGAACCGTTACCGCTTCTTCGGCACAGTCCCAAAATCTTTCCGCTCCAAATCACATGCATCGAGCACGGCCCGGTGCCGGAGGTCGCAGCTTTTCAGCACACGATAGGCCTTGCCTACGCGGGAAGCAGTCTGTTCGCCGTCAATCTATATGCCGCGCTTACGCCGATCCTTACTAATCTGCGAGGCAGCCACGGCGCAAGCGTGTCAATTCGCAACGTGGCCGATCTCGCCAAAGTGTTTTTGGCGGAGTTTGGACAAACTTATGGGGAACGTTACGGAGAACTCGCACGCGTTGAAATCGCGCTATTCGGTTACTGCAAGGTGGAACGCGCCCGCCGCGTATTTGTTTTGAAGCCAGTGTACATACAAGATGCGAGTGGGAATCACAAGCCAGACGTAAGCCTCGAAGAGATAGACTTTTCCACGCCCGAATATGTGTGCTTGCTAGGGGATCATAAAGCGGAGATACGTGAAAGAATCGCGACAGCACGGCAGAGCTTGCCGCTTGGGCTTTCGTTGCGTGAATATGCCCCTCGTAACGTTATTCGCGCGGTAATAAAGGAAGAGTGCTATTCGGGGATCAGCGGGACCGTCCAACTGGCCCATGCTCATGCCGGTGGCTTGCGGCAGTTCATGGACTTGGAGGCACCTGACGGCAGCATTGTGAATGTCGCCCCTATGAACTTCAAGTACCTTGGTTTTGACCTGGATAAGGTTGGTACAGTCGGGCCTTGTTGGTTGTCGCTTCCCGGCTTAGTGTAACAACGAGTACTGGCGACCTCATTGCAATTAATTGCAAAAAAGCCGGGTGCGTCCCGGCTCGTTTGACCGCCGCAGCACCGGGCGGTCTTTTTTTGTCGACATGGATGCTGGCCGCAGTCTCAGTGCGAACAAATTGCGCAGAGGTGACCCTAATCAGGGGTTTTTACTCGCTTCGGCGGCACATAGCGCGACCCGTCGCCATACGCATTAGTGAGCGTTCGGCCGTCACTCTTTCGTATTTTCAGGAAGAACAGGGTGGGCGACACGTCCGGCACACCGCCGCATGCCTTAGGGTGAATCTCCCGAACGCGCACCACGTAAAACGTCCCCTTATCGAACGTGTCGAACTGTAGGCATTCGATATTGTCCTTCGTCAATTGATATTTTTTCGTGATGGCAATGGCCTTATCTGCCGCGCTGTCGTCATTCGGGATTGCAAGCGGCTTTGCGTAAGCGTGCGTGGCTACGGCTAGGGCGATTATTGCAACGACGCGGCGAATCATTGGGTAGCCTTCGCACTGAGCTTGTCCAGTCCGTGCGCCTTGATGATGACGTTTAGCTTAGCCAGATATCTTGGGTCCGTTGCATATCCTCTATGCGCGATCAACACTGCGCACTTGCTCGCAGTTCCCTGCGTATAGCACGTCCGCAAATCCGGCTTGCTGGTGATGTACCTAGCATAGTCCTCCGCTGCATCGTCAAAACTCGCATAGGCACGGAACGCCGCGTTTGTCTGGATGCGTTGTCCGCTGACGACTTCATGCGTCGTGAAGGTTGCGGATGAACCATCGGGCGCACGCCCCTTGATGCCGAAATAGGCATTACCGACGACCTGCCGCCCCCAGCTACTTTCCAAAGCCGCTTGCGCGAGCAGGATGCCTGCTGGAACCCCGTACTGTTGTTGCAAGCGCAAGGCGGTTGCCATGTGGGCATCAAGGAACGCTTGGGTGTACGACGCAGTGGTTGGCGTTGCGTGGCCTTTGTGGTGATGGTGTTGAGGCATCGCTATGATCCGCAAAAACGAATAGTACGAAGAATGTATCAGAGCTTTCGCGGCAATTAAACCGTATCCCCGACGTCCGGGGGCGGTTAATGCTAGGCAGATTATCGAAGCCCTGATGTATCTAGGCTTCGCCCCCGGCGCAGTAACTTTTTGTTACGAAAAACATTTTGAGATATGCGAGGCGCTCACTCGCATCGTTTTCTATCGAATCTGGCAGCTAATCCATCGACCGATATTTTTATATGGTTTGGGCAGGACTTGTCACCCCTAGGGAAAACAATTCGATCGCCATAGTATTAACTCGTCCCAACCAGACACATGAATGGAGTCATCGAAATGGACACTGTAATGGAACAGCCAATCAAGGAAAGAAAGGACCGGCTAGGCCGCACGTCAATAGTTATTCCACCCACTTTAAGGGAAGCCGCACAACAGCATGCTGAACGTACCGGTGCATCCCTCGGCGGCGTTGTGCGTGTCGCGTTGCGTGATTTTCTGGCGAAACAACCGAAGGACTAAGCAGGAATGAAAAAGCCCGACCCGCTGGTAACGGTAATCGGGCTTGAATGGTTTTGGCAGTGGCGCTGACATAAACCAGAACACAGGATTTCATTATATGCCCTGTGTTGCTGGCGATCAATTAGTTGGAACACAGGGAGAAGTATCATGGACGAATCAGTACAGCAACACCTCACCGCCCCCGCCGTTTGTCAAACAGTTAGCCCTGCTTTGCAATCAGTTGCGCCAGCAACGACCCGTGCCACACCTCGCAAAATTCCCGGCCTATCCGAAAGCCCGCGCCGTGGCTTCGTCGTAACAGACCGCAAGCTGGTCGGCGGTAATCTGTGCGCGCGTGACATGCTCGGCCACCTTCGCTATTGGCTGGAGCCTGACGAAAGTGGTAAGCCGCGCTCGAATGGCTTTCACGAAGGCCACTATTGGGAATACTGCTCGATCACATTCTGGGAACGCCAGCTAGGTTACTCACGCGGAGAAGTCCGCAACGGTATCAGGGCGCTTCTGGCGAGCGGGGCGGTGGTGCGTGAGTCACGCCGTCAGGGCAACAACAACTACGACCATTACCGGCTCGTACTCGATGTGGCGGGCGTCAAGATTAGAGACTGTGCTTCACCAAGCACAGGGGTTAGTACCTATGCTTGTGCAAGCACACCCCCTGCTTGTGCAAGCACACCTATGACTGAAGTTACTGCTGAAGTTTCAAAAGAGAAAATCAAAATACACAAACAGGAGTTCCCTTCGGGAGACTCAGGAAAGGCTATCCCTGGAGCCTTGCAAGAGCAGCCAGGGGAAAACGAAAACCAACCTGCTTCTCCTGAGGCAGTTAAAGAACCTCCGAAGAAGAAAAAACCAGGACCGAAACCAGCACCTGAAAACATCGGAAGTGGTGATTGGGATAGTTATTTCCGGCTGTCGAAGAAGTACGACATGGATGCGCTGCATAAACTGTGTGCGAGCGTTTCAACGGGGTTTGTGAAGGGGACCACCATGCTTGCCGAGATTGATTGCGAGCGGCTGGAACGCCTTGAGTACTTTCTCGAATGCATCGACGGAGAAACGCTCGAAGAACATCTGACCTGGCTTCGTGGCGGGCAGGAAGCTGGCGAAGCGTACCAGTACCAACATTGGATGACGGTGTGTGATTGTATGGTGGGAGGGGGCGGTAAAGACCTGAGTTGCCCGCCACGCCCTCGTCTCGATTTCTATGACAAGCACCTCCCCAAATTTAAAGCGTTCCTGAAGGGTGTGTTTGATGCCACGGTGTATGGGCCACCCAAACCTGATGCCGCTACAGCGCTTGAATCTAGCCCCGCCTTGCCTACGCCTGGGGCTGGCCTATGCGCGAGTACCGAGCCGCTTGTAGCGCCCGCCAAAACGCCGATTGCTGAGGCACCCACAGTTACCTACCAGGAATACCTCTTCGCGCTCCGGGACGGCAACATGAAGGTTGAGCGCGCGTACCTCGGCCATTTGAAGGTGGCGGCATGAATAAAGAATTTTTGCTTCCCCGATAGAAGAAAAGAGCGAACAATTGTTCACATGGTCCGGGGAGATTACCGTGAACGAATTCGAAGAAGTTACGCCGCTTGAGTTAGTGCCGAAATCAGTAATTCAGGTCGTATTTGATGCTATTTCGCGCGGTGCGTCTGTAACGGCGGCTTGCCGCGAGGCCGGAGTGGGGCGGACCAGTTTCTATGCGTGGGTAGGGGCATCAGAGGAAATCGCGAGCCTGTATGCGAACGCAGTGAAGCAACAAGTGCATGCGCGGTTCTCGAAAAGTTAGTAGTTGCAATCAATTGCAGTGAGGTTGGATCGAGGAAGCGTGAAGGTGGCTTAGATGATGGCGCAGAAAGACGTACTTTCGATCATGGAGCGGCAATGCAGAGAATTGGGTCGCGCTCAATGTCCCGTGCTTGGGCTGGCAATTTTCTGCAAGTTGGTGGATGGCGTAATCGTTTGGCGGTACGCGGATTTTGACACACGGCACGGATGCAAGATGGTAACGGCACACCGTGACGAAGTAGACAGGATATTGCGGCGGCACGCCAAACGGGCAGCAGGGTGACGGATGGAACGCGAAAGACCAGCAACTACCGCCGACATGCAGAACGCGGAGCGGCAGGCTCGGAGGGGTGGCCTTGTAACAGCGGTTTCGAGCAGTCGATTGCTTACGGTGTACTGCCTGGAAATTGCGGGAAAAGTACTCTGGGTTTATGCCGATGCCGACCTGAACATCATGGTCATTAGTCGGGATCACGCAAGACGATTATTGAGGGAGTAGGAAGTGATTGACATTACCTCGCTTATGGATCGCACCGAGCAACTAGCGCGCGAATCCGGCATTGCGCTGTTCCCCGGCAACGCGGGAACGTATTGCCGGTTGAATGTGCAAACCGGTGAGGTTGAGTGGGTTGTGACGGATAGGTTTGGCCCAGCCTGCCTACCGGTTACAACATTAATCCTTAGCCATTTTGAGGCTGAGAAGTATTTGAAGAAAGCCAGCGGTATTTGCACCCATCAGGAGCTTTGAAATGAGCCTCAAAAATGTCTCCCTGTCCGCACCCGTGCGTCATGAAATGACTTCCGCCGAGCTTGCCTTGGTGGATCGGAAGGCCGACGCTCAGCGCAAAATGCTTGCGGCCCAAGCATCTGGTCGAGCCGATGAGTTCGGTCTGATCAAGCGTGAACGTCTTGACGACTCCAACCGGAAAATCCGCGAGTGGGATTCGGTTGATGGACGGAAGCATTGGATGACGCCGTTCAAGCAGAACGTGACGCATCACCAAATTGCGGTGTGGAACAGGGAATCGAGCGAGCAGGAACGGCAAACTCTAGAGACGAACTGGCGGCTGGCGAGGGGGTTGAAATGAGCGGATATTCTCATCTGCCGGTGGTTGCCACCGAGGCTACCGATATTTGGACGACACGAAAAGATCCCTGTGGTCCGGCTCCCAAAGGTGGATGGACTGCGGGCGAGCGCGCCGGGTACGAAAAAGTTCGAAAGAGTTTTGACCGCGTTTTGCAGGCAACGCGGGAGACTGTCTACGTTCCGCAGGAAGGCGAGGACGTGCAGTTGTATGAGGCTCGCCTGCTGAACGATCTGCGGCCCCATACCGAGAACTATCAAGGCTTCATCAACCTTCCTGGCTACAGCCCCGCGTCCATCGCCAAGCTTGCACCCGAGATTGTCCATGAGGCAATGCTTGAGCCAAAACGCGAAGGCCGACTGGTCGAGATCAAGCTGCGTGACCCTTATGGCCGTCCATTCTCGGAGTTTGAAGGTTCAAAAGCGAGCTGGATGAACCACTTTAAAGCGGTGCCAGCGGGAGAAGGTGTTTTTATCGACGGTGTGCGTCAAACCATCTTGGCGCGTTGATGGAGGTGCGTCGTGGGCGTTTTAAGTGGAAAGAAAGGATTTTCGCTAAGGAGTGCAAACCCTGGGACGAAATCGGGTGGCACTCGCGGGAACCGCTGGCCCGCCGCGAAAATTCCACGCTCGCCCGTAGCGCCAAAACGCTCCGATCCGCCAGGTACTACGTGGGTAGAGCGATTTTGTACGGCAGAACGATTGGCCGAAATGGAAGCGCCGCGCAGCAAGAGAGGCAAAAAATGAACACTGTACCGATGCTTGGTGATGTGGTTGGTCATGTACAGGCAGTGAGTGAGGCGACAAGCGCACAGCTCGCGGCCCGTCCGCATGACCCAGCGACCCTGCGAAGCGTCATCACGGCTCTGGGCCAGTTGGAGGATGCGCTCCTGCTGGCGGGCGAAACCGCGACACTGTCAGGTTGTCGGGGGCTGGCCGGAGTGTGGAGAGTCGTTACGGAATTGCACGCGCAGGTGTCGTTACATCTGCACGAAGTCGAGGCCAGAAAAACTTTGATTGATGTGCTGACGGAAGCGCAGCGCTCCACGTTGCATTAGGCGAGTGACAAACACTTCATGCAGAGAATGAATTGGAATCGTTATGGTGGAATTGTGAGGGAAGGAATTCCGACCAATGCAAAAACTCCCTATTAAGGCGATTAAGTGCGATTTAAGTAATTGTTGGTGCGGCGGCGAGCGTTGCATTACGTTTCACATTCTAGAGGATTAACAGGGGCGGTGGTCATGTCAAACGTATCCACGCTTAGTAACGAGCAAAAGGTGTTCGTGGTGAAGTCCCTCGCGTCAGGCAAAGGCGTGATTGAGACTGTGCGGGCGTTCATCCGTGAGTACCCTGACAGTCCCGCGCCCTCCCACCAGATGCTTGAGCGGTACAACCCGACGACAATCACAGGTTCCACTTTGTCCCCGGAGCTAAAAAAACTTTTTGAGAAGATCTACGAGAAAGCACAGAACCAGCTTCACCTCGTGCCCAACGCACACGCCAGCATGCGCGCCTTGCGCCTTGAGGACATGTACAACAACGCGCTGATACAGGGCGACCATAAGCTCGCGCTGGCGATACTTGCCGAAGCCCGCAAAAACAGCGAGCCGTTTATGTGGGACCCGGATGCGGGCGATGACGATGAAGGAGAGGAACCGTGAAGGGCCGCTTTGTACGCCGCAATAAGGACGGCACCTCCCCTAACGGCGAGACCGTGACGTTTAGGATGATTAATGACCCGCTTGCAATGGATGCAGAAGAACGGGAAATTATCAAGATGCCCATAGTCGATGGGCGGCGTAAGGGCATTTTCAAATTGATTGTCGAGCCTTGGCCTCACCCGCCATCGGTGAAAACAGCGGATAAAGCGGATGAAGAGTAATGCTATTTTTACTCCATAATTAGCATTAAAGGCCCCGAAGCCTTTAAATATGGGGCTCTGGCGGCAGAAGTAAATTTTAAAAAGCGGTTTTTACCATTGAATTTACCCTTTTTAGCGTTTGGAGCAGACCATGGCAAAGACAGCAGTAACCATGGAACAAGTGGAGGAAGTGATCGAGCAGGCGGTGGCCGCAGAGGAAGCCGGGTCAGTGCAATCAATTGCACAAACGGTCAAGCCCGTGCATACGGTGGGGGGTATCAAGGACGCCGCCCGCCTGTCCCGTACAGTTACCGTGGGCGTGAACCTTGGCATGCAAGTCATCTGTCAGTACGACAAGGGAGCGGTGCCTGCGCATACGTTGATCGTCAATGGCGTGGTGGTCGATGAACCCACGTTAGCGCGCATGCTGGACCGCGCCCAGCGTCGCTAAATTAGGAGAAGCACCATGACCGCGACATACACCGCTACCGTGACAGCGACCTTCCCCCCGCAGACCAAGGCGGTTGGAGACATACCGTCAGGGACGATCACCAACATTGCGTGCGGTGGGCCGTGCGTGGGTGCCCTGTACAGCGGTGCGGGTACGCTGCTGGCGAACTTCAACAACGCCGAGGCGTTCAGTATGCCGGTTAGCTATGCCTTCAGCGGTGGCCGTCCGAGCGTGACCTTGCAAACCCCATCGTCCGTTACTTTTACGATAGTTTCTTAGGAGTAGGAAATGTCAGCAGATAGCCATACAGGCCGTAACAGCAATAACGCGGGCAGCGATACCGCGAAGCACTACGCCAAGGGCGGCGCGATGGAGCAGTTCCAGCGCAGTAGCGTTGCGCCCGCCGCCCCCAACATGAGTGACCCATACGTGCAGAGCCGGACCGTTAAGGCGACCACGGAAGGATCGATCAAGAACTGTGCGTAAGACAGCGGTAATCTGAGCCGATGCATTTGACAATGCAAGTGAGGTCGACCGACTTCTTGAGATATGTCTATTTCAGTTTCGCCAAAGTCACCAATTCCTGGATGACCACGCGTAGGTCTGGGATCAGCTTGTCTATGTCTTGCCGGTGAGCGACAAAGCGTCGGCTGTGGGCGGACTGGTCGCCTACATCCTTCAGTCGAGGAAGCGCCGCTTTGGCGTTCCGGGAAAGATTCCAACTCGTCTCAGCGACCAGGATGCCTATGAGGTCTCGTAGGTAGAGAAAGTCGCCTTTAGGGTTCTTGATTTTGTCGGCGATTCCGCTTGCTTCGAAAACTTCGATGATCAGTGTTTCGACAAGCCGACGCACCATGACGGCTGATGCGTCGTACCAGCCACCCTCATATGCCCCATTTATCTGATGCACTATTTTCTCCAGGTAGGGGCGGGTGCCCCTGACCAGCGAAAAATAGACTACAGGCTCCTCTGAACTGGGGGCTCCTTCTTCGGGTGGCGGGTTTTTAGCTCGCACGGCATCTCGCAGTTGTTTCGCTACTTCAAGAGCCTTGGCAATGTCCATGTTCGTACTCAAGAGCGGAAGTCCTTGAGGTGCTTCGCCATGCTTTCGAAAATCTTGTCGATCTGTTCGGGGCTGCTCTCCGGCGAGATATGAATTTGCACGTCTATGTGGAGCTTGGGCGCGAAGGTGTGGCCCCCTTCGCCTAAGGGGGGGTGTTGCTGCAAGGGCGCTGCACCCATTGAGCCGTTGGTCGTCGTTGATGCGGCGGATTTGGCTGGCTTCGGCGTCGCGGCCTTGGACGGTGCGGGTGACGATTTGGCCGTGGACTTTGCCTTAGGGGGTGTCCCAACCTTGGCTTTATCCAAATCCGCCTCAAGCAGCATCAAATATGTTGCTGCATACTTGGTCGCTGCCGCCTCGCCAACTCCCCCTTGGCGGGCGAACCAACCGGCTAACCTTTTAGTGTCCGTATCGGGCGACGGAAACAGGTCATGAAGTTCGCCCGGGTAGGTGTTTTTTATGATGGTCGAGCAGACCTCGGCGTACGTTTCGTCGTCCCTCCAGTGCAAAGCCAATTCGGTGGGCTTGCCGTTATCGTCAACTAAACCGAACGTTCGCAAGGGAGCGATGACGTTTGCACTTGCGGACGCAGGTGTCATGTTCAGTGCGGTTGCGATGTAGCTGGGGGAAACATCGGAGGGCATCCGTTGCTTGAACTTGTCGCGAAGACCAAACCAACTGCCTTTGGGAATCTTCGGATAGCCGCGCTTCTTATTGTCTTCTGCCACGTTACACCCCACTAGGTGGACGCCTATTTATCTACCCAGCCGCGTTTTATGAAGACACTGCGACCGGGCACTCTCAATAGCGCGAAATAGTGACATAAAAAGAGCATTTGGAGGGGACTTGGCCGTTTGTGAATGAGAGTGAGACGGCTGCACGTCCTGGCGGTGCGAGTTTCGCCATGAAGGGCGATATGCGTGCGGAGGGGGCGCTTGCCGCTGCAATCAGTTGCACTTTCCTTGGCTCGTGCGCAGGGTTGGGGGCGAATCTTGGGGGCAAATACTTGCCCCGCCAGCGCCAAATACCCAATAACCAAGCGTATTCAGCGGATTACCACCACCCATGCGGGTTACGCTTGGTAAATGGCATTAGCCAGCGCCGCCCCCAGCAAGGTATTTGCGGATGGTTTCCGTGTCCCAGTACGGGCGCAGCCAGCGGCCCACATAGCCATCGTGGCCGTCGCACGGCGGCACAGTGCCATTCTTGATGCGGGTGCGGAGGGTTGCCCCGCTGATGCTAAGTAGCGTAAGCAAATGGCCTTCTCTTAGCCGTCCGGGCTGATCGAGCGGGAGCGTGACGGGCAGAGGCTTGGTGTTGCCGTTCCGTTTTTTCTTCGGCGCTGGTGCCAGTACAGCTTTTGATGCGAATGAAACGCCCATCACCCCTCCTTACAGGGGATAACGGCACTCCATTGCCAGGTGGATTAACAGTGGCAGACGCCCCCCGTTAGGGCGTCCGTTGCTACGTGACTAATGTGGCTCCGTCCTTAGTCGTATTCAAGCGTACTTGCTGGAATATTTTCCGGCATCGCGGCGGCGCGTAGCTGGTCAAGGTAATCCGCCCAATCCTGCATCATGGGGATGCGTTGATCGAGATAGTCCGCATCGTTGTACGCGCCTTCGACGCCCCGCACCTTGTGGGCCAGTTGCGCTTCGATCACGTCGCGCGGGTACTTGCGAGCGCCATTTGCCAGCATGCCGTTTATCAGTGTCGAGCCTGTGCCACGGCTCCCATGCGCGCGGAACCACGGCAGGGATTCGCCATGCCCCAGCCGCGCCAGCGCGTGGTTGAACGTATTGGCGTCCATCGGCTTCGTGGGGTGTTTGGCGTTAGGGAAGAGCAGCCCCTTGTTGCCGTATTTCTGGAGTTCGCGCAGCAGTGCGACGGCTTGCTTGGAAAGCGGCACGGTATGTTCGACGCGCATCTTCATGCGGCTGGCCGGGACGACCCATACAGCGCTGTCCAGGTCGAACTCGCTCCATGACGCGCCCCGCAGTTCGCCGGTGCGGGCGAGCGTGAGCAACAACAGCTTGAGGCCGATACGCGTCTTCTCCGTACCGCCATGCTGTTCGAGCTTCGCCAGCAACCCGCCTAACTGGTCGGGCTTCAGCTTGGCATTGTTGCGGGTCTTCAGCTTTTTATTGCCCAGCACTTCAGTCAGCCCCACGTCTTTGACGGGATTGCGGTCGGCCTCATCCATGACTAGCGCAAGGCTGAAAATACCCTGCAAGTGGTGGCGAATCCGTATGGCGACATGGGGTGCATTGCTCTTGACCTCGCCCGATGCCTTATCGATTTTCTCCCGCTCCGCGATGCCGGAGAGCAGTTCGTAGATGTGTTTGGGCGCTATGTCCCGCGCCTGCATCTGGCCGATACCATCCTTGACGTACCGTTCCAGGAAGCGCACCGCCTGACTGTAGTAGTACGCCGACCAGACCGGCTTCTTTTTCTTCAGCCACTTCTCAACGATGGACCAGAGCATGCCCTTGGCGGGATCATGTTTCTTATCCTCGGCCTCCGCTTCGTCCTTGGGATCTTTGCCGCTCTTGAGTATCTTTTCCAGCTTGCTGCGCGCTTCACGCGCGGCGGCGGCGCTTACATCGGGGAACTTGCCTATCTTGTAAACGCGGTCCTTGCCATCCGGCGCGCGGTACGCCCAGAGCCATGTCTTGGTCCCCGCGACGGACACCAATACGTACAGCCGGTGGCCCCCGCGTAAGCGGTAGGGCTTGGCCTTGGGTTTCGCCTTGTCCACATCGGTATCGGATAACTCTACGGCGGTCTTCACGTCAGCACTCCTTGCTTGGGGTACTAACCCGTAAGTTTACGCTTCTCCTTGCCCCCACTTGCCCCCATTTGGGTTAAGTACGGCCAAGTACGGATTAGTACGGTTATGGGCAGAAGCCTGTTTTTACAAGGGTTTGCGAGGACCATGTAGTACCGTTAAGTACCGACCCTATTTAGTATTGAGAATCGCATGCCATGTCTCCAGATGAATCGGGCGTGGTGGCGCGATGCATGCGAACCGGCGAAGGTGCCGGCCGCATTACGATGCACCACTGGCACTATCATGACAAATTCCTTCCGTTTTGACGGCCTGTCCAAAAGGCATAGGAGGAATGACATAAAAAAGCCCCGCGCGCGGCGGGGCATTCTGATGTCGGACGGTGCGGCGCAATGACGCCGACGCCGGTGGGTCAGTGGAAATGCGGTTGCGCGGGCTCCGCGTCTTCCGGCATTTCGGCATGGACGATCTCGCCGAGCGGGTCCGCATAGAGCGGGACGCCACAGTCATCGCAATATTCCGGCTCGAAGCGGCCCGAGTGGCGGCGCACGTCTGTCACACCGGTTTCCTTGAGCAATGCGACGATTTCTTCGAGCGGGTCGTCTGACGCAGCCGTTTCTTGCGGTTCTTCATCGATGCCGGGTTCGCCGTTTTCGCGGCCATAAAGCGGCCACACAACGCCGTAGATCACATCATTGCTGCCCTTGCGTGTGAAGCCGACGCGATATTCGTCGATACGGCGTTCGCCGAAGCCCGCGACAACCGCGCGCAACTCCTGGGGCGCCGCTCCGATTGTGTCGAACAGATAGCGCACGGCGGTACGTACCGTGTGAGGGCGCACGCGTTCGTCGGCGTCGCGGCAGGCTGAATAATAGGCATCCGGCAGCAGACACTCGAATTCACATCCGGGCAGCGCCAGCGACAGATTGGCGCCGCCTTGCGTTGCCCATTGTTCGAGGCATTGGCCACGCTCGATCCGGGTGCCGTTTTCTTCTTCCTGCCAGCGAAACGACGGTTCGCCCACCGGCGCCGCGACCACAGCCAGCAGAAAGCGTGGGTCGGCCAGGATTGGCGAGGTTTCCGGCAGTTCGCCGAAATTGAGTTTGGCGTTGCCGCCGGCCATTGCTGCTTGAGCGAGTTGCTGGGCAATTCGCCAGGTTTCGACGTGGTGACGCGGCAGTTGATCGATGCTGTACAGGAACGGCACCATGGCGACACGCGTATTGGCGGCGAGCACATGCGCCTGCAAGTGTGCGCGCAGCGCGTCGGCGGCGTCCGGTTTGAGCGGGCCGGAAGGAATCATGTAGCGAGTCCAGGCCAGCACGGGCGCGGCGATCAGCAACGCTTCATAAGGAACGTCTTCATGTTCGATGATGAATGACTCGCTGTGCGTTTCCGCCATGTCGGCGAGTGCGCCGTAGGCATCAGGATGATTCTGCTGCAGATGATCGAGCGCGGCGTCCAGCGTAGTCTGGTTGGCGTTGCGGACGATCTTGGTCAGCAGCGCATCGAGCTTCGCTTCCCAGAAGCGGTCTTCGGTGCGGCTGCCCGACGCGAAAAGCGCGAGCGAGAGACCGACGAGTTTGTCGGCATCGGGAGGGAGACGTTTGGCGATTCGCGAGCGCATAAATCCAGAAATTTGGGGGCACAGAACCTTATATTCTAGTCTTTTCTATGCCGCCATATTATTTGGCCGACTATGCCGGATGGATTGGGACGTTTCCGCATTAAAAATAAGCCTGTTACGGGCCGCTGCCAGATGCGTTGCGCGGCGTCTTGGCCGGATGATATAAGACAGGCCCGGAGGTCTGACTCGCTTCTATACTGGCTGACTTCGGTGGGCGCCTCGCAAGCGTGTGTCTATTCGTCGCTGTGGTCTGGCGCAACAGGAGATTCATAGTGAAATCGGACCAACTGATTGAACGACTCGCCGCAGTGTTCGCGCTGATCATCTTGGTGGGCGGCTCTCTGCTGGTGCTTGCGCCTTTTACAACCGCGCTGTTGTGGGGTGCCATTCTCAGTTATAGCTCATGGGGTTTGTACCGGCGGCTCACTACGGCAGTCGGGGGGCGGCGGAAGCTCGCTGCGACGTTGATCGTGCTGATCATTCTGATTGTGGTGCTTGGCCCGTTCGTCTACGCGGGCTTTGCCTTTGGTGCGCATGTTCACGACATTGTCGCGTTGGTACAAAGGCTCTTCGAGGCTGGCTTGCCGGATTTGCCGCCGTGGGTCGGGCGAATCCCACTGGTTGGCTCGAACATCGAGGCGTTCTGGACAAATGTAACGAGCAGCAACTCTGAGCTGATCGCGCAAATGCGCGCGCTTGCGGCGCCGGCCGGCAAGTGGATTCTGGCAGCCGCGATTGCTGTTACGCACGGTTTGGGTTTGTTGGCGCTGAGTATCGTGCTCGCTTTCTTCTTTTATACCGGAGGGGAGGGGGCGGCGGCCTGGCTGAGGGCGGGCATGCGGCGCATCGCCGGCGAGCGCGCCGATTATTTGCTGGCGCTGGCAGGCAGCACGGTGAAGGGCGTGGTCTACGGGATTCTCGGTACGGCGCTTGTGCAGGGCATTCTTGCTGGCTTCGGCTGCTGGATTGCGGGCGTCCCGGCGCCGGCGCTGCTTGGGCTGGCGACGTTCTTCCTGTCGGTGATACCGGGTGGGCCAGTTGTCGTCTGGTTGCCTGCGGCGATCTGGCTGTATCACGGCGGTGCGACGGGTTGGGCAATCTTTCTGGTCGTGTGGGGTGTGTTGGTTGTCGGCATGTCCGACAATGTCATCAAGCCGATCCTGATCGGCAAAAGTAGCGACATGCCGCTGATCCTGGTGATGCTGGGTATCCTGGGCGGCGCATTTGCTTTTGGCTTCCTTGGTGTTTTCATTGGCCCAACCTTGTTGGCGGTTGCCTATACCGTACTGCACGACTGGACGATCGGCGCCCCGGCAGCACGTGTTTCGGCGCCCGAGGTGGAAGCGCCGGTTGTAGATGAGCCTGGCCGTATAGAAAAGGCGCCTTGAAATAAATTCCAGATACCGCTTGCAAGGCGCGGTGCGGCTCGCTAGAATCTCGCTCTTTCGTGCTTCGGACAGCGAGGCACGGGAGGCGGGAGAGCCAGCAGTGGCAAGGCTTTGCGCGAAGTGAACGGGTTCAGGAAGTTATAAAAACCTGTTGACGGCGTAGCGGAAGTTCTTCATAATCTCGTTTCTCTGCTGCAGATGCAGCGACGCAGAACGAAGCGGTGCCGGTGGTTGCGAGGTGTGCGGCGCGGTGCGGTTTCGGTAGTGAATGCGGATCGATCTTTAAAAATTAACAGCCGATAAGTGTGGGCGCTTGATGCGCGACGCGAGCTGGATCTTTCGGGGTCTGGCATAAGCGAAAGTATCAAGTCTCACACTAGTATTAAAGGAAGGTTTTCCTGTCGGGGTGGATTCACGCCGATGGGATGATCATTCGTCAGTACGTTGAGTGAGCGACCGGGTTCGAAAGAGCCCGAAAAACAGTAACAGGTTTGAACTGAAGAGTTTGATCCTGGCTCAGATTGAACGCTGGCGGCATGCCTTACACATGCAAGTCGAACGGCAGCACGGACTTCGGTCTGGTGGCGAGTGGCGAACGGGTGAGTAATACATCGGAACGTGTCCTGTAGTGGGGGATAGCCCGGCGAAAGCCGGATTAATACCGCATACGCTCTACGGAGGAAAGGGGGGGATCTTAGGACCTCTCGCTACAGGGGCGGCCGATGGCAGATTAGCTAGTTGGTGGGGTAAAGGCCTACCAAGGCGACGATCTGTAGCTGGTCTGAGAGGACGACCAGCCACACTGGGACTGAGACACGGCCCAGACTCCTACGGGAGGCAGCAGTGGGGAATTTTGGACAATGGGCGCAAGCCTGATCCAGCAATGCCGCGTGTGTGAAGAAGGCCTTCGGGTTGTAAAGCACTTTTGTCCGGAAAGAAAACCTCCGCCCTAATATGGTGGGGGGATGACGGTACCGGAAGAATAAGCACCGGCTAACTACGTGCCAGCAGCCGCGGTAATACGTAGGGTGCAAGCGTTAATCGGAATTACTGGGCGTAAAGCGTGCGCAGGCGGTTCGCTAAGACAGATGTGAAATCCCCGGGCTTAACCTGGGAACTGCATTTGTGACTGGCGGGCTAGAGTATGGCAGAGGGGGGTAGAATTCCACGTGTAGCAGTGAAATGCGTAGAGATGTGGAGGAATACCGATGGCGAAGGCAGCCCCCTGGGCCAATACTGACGCTCATGCACGAAAGCGTGGGGAGCAAACAGGATTAGATACCCTGGTAGTCCACGCCCTAAACGATGTCAACTAGTTGTCGGGTCTTCATTGACTTGGTAACGTAGCTAACGCGTGAAGTTGACCGCCTGGGGAGTACGGTCGCAAGATTAAAACTCAAAGGAATTGACGGGGACCCGCACAAGCGGTGGATGATGTGGATTAATTCGATGCAACGCGAAAAACCTTACCTACCCTTGACATGTATGGAACCCTGCTGAGAGGTGGGGGTGCCCGAAAGGGAGCCATAACACAGGTGCTGCATGGCTGTCGTCAGCTCGTGTCGTGAGATGTTGGGTTAAGTCCCGCAACGAGCGCAACCCTTGTCCCTAGTTGCTACGCAAGAGCACTCTAGGGAGACTGCCGGTGACAAACCGGAGGAAGGTGGGGATGACGTCAAGTCCTCATGGCCCTTATGGGTAGGGCTTCACACGTCATACAATGGTCGGAACAGAGGGTTGCCAAGCCGCGAGGTGGAGCCAATCCCAGAAAACCGATCGTAGTCCGGATCGCACTCTGCAACTCGAGTGCGTGAAGCTGGAATCGCTAGTAATCGCGGATCAGCATGCCGCGGTGAATACGTTCCCGGGTCTTGTACACACCGCCCGTCACACCATGGGAGTGGGTTTTACCAGAAGTGGCTAGTCTAACCGCAAGGAGGACGGTCACCACGGTAGGATTCATGACTGGGGTGAAGTCGTAACAAGGTAGCCGTATCGGAAGGTGCGGCTGGATCACCTCCTTTCTCGAGCTAACGTGTCAATGCGTTGAGCGCTCACGCTTATCGGCTGTGAATTAGGACAGTAAGTCAGACAGACTGAGGGGTCTGTAGCTCAGTCGGTTAGAGCACCGTCTTGATAAGGCGGGGGTCGATGGTTCGAATCCATCCAGACCCACCATTGTCTTGTCTGCGATGGCTGCGCTAGTCGATGAACCCTGAAGTGTGATGATGCTATCTGTGCATGACTGGGGGATTAGCTCAGCTGGGAGAGCACCTGCTTTGCAAGCAGGGGGTCGTCGGTTCGATCCCGTCATCCTCCACCAATCTTCAATGCCGGTTTTACTGCGGCAAGCCCTGAAAGGGGTTTGCGGTGTAGTGAAACAGGCATTGGCGATTGAGCCAGTCAGAGTGATACGCGGTTATAGCAATCGTGATATCGGCTGTCGTTCTTTAACAATCAGGAAGAAGTAGTAAAGAGATTCACGAAAGCATACTTAGAGATGGGTGTGTGAGTAGGTGAATCAGGGTTGTGATTGTATCAATGTATTTTTAAGTGATCGAAAGATTGCTTTGGAATACGGCGCAACACGAATACTCAACCTGTAGCGATTGTGGCGAAGGTGGCATTCCCAGTGAATGACACATGAGACACACCCGTTATAGGGTCAAGCGAACAAGTGCATGTGGTGGATGCCTTGGCGATCACAGGCGATGAAGGACGCGGTAGCCTGCGAAAAGCGACGGGGAGCTGGCAAACGAGCTTTGATCCGTCGATGTCCGAATGGGGAAACCCACCTCTTTTGAGGTATCCGTAACTGAATACATAGGTTACGTGAAGCGAACGCGGTGAACTGAAACATCTAAGTAACCGCAGGAAAAGAAATCAACCGAGATTCCCAGAGTAGTGGCGAGCGAAATGGGATCAGCCTGTACTCTTTATTCTTATTGTTAGTCGAAGGCTCTGGAAAGTGCCGCCATAGCAGGTGATAGCCCTGTAGACGAAAACAGTTTGAAAGAACTAGGTGTACGACAAGTAGGGCGGGACACGTGAAATCCTGTCTGAAGATGGGGGGACCATCCTCCAAGGCTAAATACTCGTGATCGACCGATAGTGAACCAGTACCGTGAGGGAAAGGCGAAAAGAACCCCGGGAGGGGAGTGAAACAGATCCTGAAACCGCATGCATACAAACAGTCGGAGCCTCGCAAGGGGTGACGGCGTACCTTTTGTATAATGGGTCAGCGACTTACATTCAGTGGCAAGCTTAACCGATTAGGGCAGGCGTAGCGAAAGCGAGTCCGAACAGGGCGTTCAGTCGCTGGGTGTAGACCCGAAACCAGGTGATCTATCCATGGCCAGGATGAAGGTGCGGTAACACGTACTGGAGGTCCGAACCCACTAACGTTGAAAAGTTAGGGGATGAGCTGTGGATAGGGGTGAAAGGCTAAACAAACCTGGAAATAGCTGGTTCTCTCCGAAAACTATTTAGGTAGTGCCTCGTGTATCACCTTCGGGGGTAGAGCACTGTCATGGTTGTGGGGTCCATTGCGGATTACTACGCCATAGCAAACTCCGAATACCGAAGAGTGCAATCACGGGAGACAGACATCGGGTGCTAACGTCCGGTGTCAAGAGGGAAACAACCCAGACCGCCAGCTAAGGTCCCCAAATATTGCTAAGTGGGAAACGAAGTGGGAAGGCTAAAACAGTCAGGAGGTTGGCTTAGAAGCAGCCATCCTTTAAAGAAAGCGTAATAGCTCACTGATCGAGTCGTCCTGCGCGGAAGATGTAACGGGGCTAAGCAATATACCGAAGCTGCGGATGCACATTTATGTGCATGGTAGGAGAGCGTTCCGTAAGCCTGCGAAGGTGCACTGGAAAGTGTGCTGGAGGTATCGGAAGTGCGAATGCTGACATGAGTAGCGATAAAGGGGGTGAAAGGCCCCCTCGCCGTAAGCCCAAGGTTTCCTACGCAACGTTCATCGGCGTAGGGTGAGTCGGCCCCTAAGGCGAGGCAGAAATGCGTAGCTGATGGGAAGCAGGTTAATATTCCTGCACCATTGTTAAATGCGATGGGGGGACGGATCGCGGAAGGTTGTCCGGGTGTTGGAAGTCCCGGTCCTTGCATTGGAGAAGGCGCTTTGGCAAATCCGGGCGCGGAATTCAAGGGTGCGAGGCCATTCACTTAGGTGAAGAAGCAACTGGAAGTGGTTCCAAGAAAAGCCTCTAAGCTTCAGTTTAACAGGACCGTACCGCAAACCGACACAGGTGGGCGAGATGAGTATTCTAAGGCGCTTGAGAGAACTCGGGAGAAGGAACTCGGCAAATTGGTACCGTAACTTCGGGATAAGGTACGCCCCTGTAGCTTGACTGGCCTGCGCCAGAAGGGTGAAGGGGTTGCAATAAACTGGTGGCTGCGACTGTTTAATAAAAACACAGCACTCTGCAAACACGAAAGTGGACGTATAGGGTGTGACGCCTGCCCGGTGCCGGAAGATTAAATGATGGGGTGCAAGCTCTTGATTGAAGTCCCGGTAAACGGCGGCCGTAACTATAACGGTCCTAAGGTAGCGAAATTCCTTGTCGGGTAAGTTCCGACCTGCACGAATGGCGTAACGATGGCCACACTGTCTCCTCCCGAGACTCAGCGAAGTTGAAGTGTTTGTGATGATGCAATCTCCCCGCGGCTAGACGGAAAGACCCCATGAACCTTTACTGTAGCTTTGCATTGGACTTTGAACCGATCTGTGTAGGATAGGTGGGAGGCTATGAAGCGTGGACGCCAGTCTGCGTGGAGCCGTCCTTGAAATACCACCCTGGTTTGTTTGAGGTTCTAACCTTGGTCCGTTATCCGGACTGGGGACAGTGCATGGTAGGCAGTTTGACTGGGGCGGTCTCCTCCCAAAGTGTAACGGAGGAGTACGAAGGTACGCTAGGTACGGTCGGAAATCGTGCTGATAGTGCAATGGCATAAGCGTGCTTAACTGCGAGACCGACAAGTCGAGCAGGTGCGAAAGCAGGTCATAGTGATCCGGTGGTTCTGTATGGAAGGGCCATCGCTCAACGGATAAAAGGTACTCTGGGGATAACAGGCTGATACCGCCCAAGAGTTCATATCGACGGCGGTGTTTGGCACCTCGATGTCGGCTCATCTCATCCTGGGGCTGTAGCCGGTCCCAAGGGTATGGCTGTTCGCCATTTAAAGAGGTACGTGAGCTGGGTTTAAAACGTCGTGAGACAGTTTGGTCCCTATCTGCCGTGGGCGCTGGATATTTGAAGGGGGCTGCTCCTAGTACGAGAGGACCGGAGTGGACGAACCTCTGGTGTACCGGTTGTCACGCCAGTGGCATCGCCGGGTAGCTATGTTCGGAAGAGATAACCGCTGAAAGCATCTAAGCGGGAAACTCGCCTTAAGATGAGATATCCCCGGGGCTTCGAGCCCCTTGAAGGGTCGTTCAAGACCAGGACGTTGATAGGTCAGGTGTGGAAGCGCAGTAATGCGTTAAGCTAACTGATACTAATTGCCCGTAAGGCTTGATCCTATAACAGGTGTGTTTCGTTTCGGGTTGCGCTTTAGCGCTTAGCCGAAACAACCCCCGCAGGGGGCAGCACACAGGTTGAGATCAGTGTTGTGCCGGAAACAACACAACCCCCGAATCTCCCTCTGGTGAGCATCACCAGAAACTACTTCTTCCAGATTGGCTGTCTTGCCCCAAGGCACTACAGCAACAAGTCATGCCTGATGACCATAGCGAGTCGGTCCCACCCCTTCCCATCCCGAACAGGACCGTGAAACGACTCCACGCCGATGATAGTGCGGATTCCCGTGTGAAAGTAGGTAATCGTCAGGCTCCCCTGCAGCAACAGAAACCCCACCCCGCAAAGGTGGGGTTTCTGCGTTTACGGCGGCAGCAACCGGCCCGGCAAAGCAGACCCGGACCCGCTACGCGGCTGCGCCTTGCCATGCCATCACGACCGCGACAGTCCGCCCACTGCCTTGCGCAGGCACGATCTACCCTTCTTCTTCAAATCTGCCTTCAGGGTCGTGCGCAGACCGGCGGTCCGTTCGGCAGCCATGGCCGGACCGGAAAACCCCGGCGCCACGCAACTTCGCCCGGTACGCGCCGGTTCCCCGGCGCTCACTCCTTCCCGACCCGCAGCACGCTCGCGTAACCCGGCAGTTCTTGCCCACATCTACAGCATCCGTGCGCGGCCTCTTTGTTCTCACTCCTCCCCGAACATGCTCTAACTTCGGCTTTGTTCGCTTAACAGCAGTGCTAAAAGGCAGTTCCCCCTCAGGCGAGAAATCTGCAGCAAAAACAACTTCATCCCCCTCCCCATTTCCTTCCTGCGCTCGTTTCTGTGCATCGGCTTGTCTTAACATCTGCCTCCAAATACTGTATAAATATACAGTAAAAATGCGTCACCCCATGCCTATCCGGTGCCGGGCAGGGTGGAGCATTCCTTATTGAATGAGCGTATCTATGGCTGCAGCGGTTCACCTGGCGACGACGACGTTGTCGTCGCAATTGCGGCGTCAGGTGTGGCAGGGCAATGAGCTTGCCGAAACGGACCCTCGAGTGATTTCCAGCGGGTATGTCGCACTGGATCAACTGTTACCTGGGCAGGGCTGGTCGGCTGGTGGCCTGACGGAATTGTTGATTGAACATGGTGGAGTCGGTGAACTGCGCCTGTTGGCCCGCGCGCTTCGGCATCTTACGGCACAAGCTGAACGGCACGTCATGCTCGTGGCGCCCCCTTACCAACCTTGTGCTTCGGCACTGAGGGCTTGGGGTATCGATGTCGAACGCGTCTTATGGGTGCGTTCGAGTGAGGATCAGGCGCTGTGGGCGGCTGCTCAGGCATTGAAGCAGGATGGCATCGGCGCAGTGCTGGTATGGCTGCCGAATGCGCACGCCGACAAGGTTCGGCGTCTGCAGGTGGCCGCTCAGGAGTCGGCATCGCTGGCATTTTTGATCAGGCCTGTCGAGGCAGCTACGCAATCGTCGGCGGCGCCATTGCGAATGATTTGCGAGCCGCTCTTGCCGGTCAATGCGCAGACGATCAATCGTCGTCAATGGTTGCAGGAAATTGGCATCTCGATCGACATCTTCAAGCGCCGCGGGCCACCGCTAGCTGAGCCTCTGCGACTTATTTTGCCGTTACAAAGCGTCTTGTTGCCAGAAAGCAGGGGCGGCAGCAATCAAGGGCGAGAGATCAAACATGTTGTGGATCGCAGTCACATTGCCACTATTGCCACTGGAAGCGGTGAAGCCTCTCGAGCCGCTCCCGGATGGTTCACTCGCGAAACCGAATCGGTGTAAGTCAGGCGATGCGGCAAGCCAACCTCCTGGTGCCGAAGATGTCACCAAGGTGCGCTGCTATGCGCTGGCCGATCACGCACACATCCTGATGCCGGATTTCGACGCATTGCGTGCTGGGGTGCATGCGGGCCATTCGCGCTCGTACGCATTGGCATTGGCTCCTGGTCTCAAGATGCTTTCCGCGGATACAGACCGCGAAACCTCGGCATTCGAAGCGATGGCGCTCGCTTTGCTGACATACACACCGAAGGTGTCGCTCGCGCACGCGCACACCTTGTTGTTGGAAGTCGGCTCTGGTTTGCGGTTGTTTGGCGGTTTACGCGCGTTGTTGTCACGGGTATCCGCGACAGTGGCTGAATTCGGCTATACGGCGCGTATCGCATGCGCGCCGACAGCTTGGGGCGCATGGCTCTTGGCGCAGGCACATGCCGATCGCCAGGGGCATCGTTGGCATGTGATAAAGGAAACGTCGCTTGCGAGGGTGCTCGACCGCGTATCCGTGTCGTTGCTGCCGGTCTCGCAGGCGCATCGCGATGCGTTTGCACATGTCGGTTGCGCGACATTGGCGGACTTGCGTCAGTTGCCAAGGTCGGGTGTCGTGCGGCGTTTCGGCAGTGGCATTCTGGATCTGCTGGCCCAGGCATATGGCACACGTCCGGATCCACGCGAATCGTTTCGCGCGCCGGCATCGTTTCATGCTCAATTGGAGTTGCCGTCGCGGGTCGATAATGCCGATGCACTACTGTTCGCCGCACGTCGGTTGATTGTGCAACTGGCCGGATGGTTGAGCGCGCATCATGCAGCGCTCAGTGGTTATACGTTGGTGCTTGAACATGAATTGGCATCCCGTCATGCACCGCAAACATCGAGTCTGAAGGTCGCGTGGGCCATACCGTCGCGCGATGCCGAGCATCTGATCTGGCTGTTGCGTGAGAAGTTGAATCAGACGGTTCTGGTGGCGCCCGTGATCGAGTTGAAACTGGTCGCGGATCAGATCGATGAGTATGCAGGGCGGTCGGATACTTTGTTTCCCATGCCGGAATCAGACTGCGATTCGATTGCACGTTTGCTCGAACGCTTAAGCGCGCGTTTGGGGCCGGAGAACGTGCTGCAGATGGCGGTGCAGGATGATCATCGGCCTGAGCGGGCAATGCGCGTCGAGGCCTACCAGGCGCAAGCGTTTTCGCGCAAGGCGCGTTCGTCCGCGGAAGCCAAGACAAAAATCAAAGCGGATAAAACCTGGCTGACCGATGAGTTGCAGCGGGCTGCATTGGAGCCTGAGCATGGAGACGGCGGTGTGGCGACGCAGGCAGAACACGCAGAACACATATCACCACACGCTGAAAAAACGAGTGACGCTAAAAGCAACCGCATATTCGTAACACCAGCGGCTGATGCTCAAGCTTCGCTCGATCTGCCTGACAGTGCATTGCCATCGCAGCCTCGTCCTGTCTGGATGCTCGATAAACCGCTGCGCCTGATGGTGCGCGACCAGCGGCCGGTCTATCGTCGGCCGCTAAAAATGCTCACGCGTACCGAACGGATCGAAGCAGGATGGTGGGACGGTAACCGCGTCGAACGGGATTATTACGTTGCGGCAGACGATCGTGGCCATATGTTCTGGGTATATCGAGAACGTCTTGGTGGCGAGTGGTATTTGCAGGGTTTGTTCGGCTGAGCATCATGGCAGATTCCCAGCCCACATTCTTATTCGAGCAGGCGCTTGCGGCCCAATTACCGCCGTATGCGGAGCTGCATTGCCTGACTAATTTCTCGTTTCTGCGTGGCGCTTCACATCCGTATGAACTGGTCGAGCGGGCGATGTCGTGCGGCTATAGCGCGCTTGCGATTACCGATGAATGCTCGCTGGCGGGCGTCGTGCGCGCGCATACCGCGGTGAGAGAAATCGAACAGGAGCGAGACCGCCAAAAGAAGGAACTCGAAGACAAGGCGAAAGCTGCGCAAGCAGAAGCGTCTTTAGAAGAAGCGTCAAAGTCGACGACCACAAAACCGGAAACCTCCCAACGAGAAACCCTCCAACAAGAAACCCCTACCTCAAAAGCCCCTGATCAAGAGGCGCTAAAACCGATCCCTCACCTCATCATCGGCAGCGAGCTCAATCTGACGGACGATGCAGGCAACCCGTTCTGCACACTGATAGCTCTCGCGACCAACCGCAATGGCTACGGCAACCTCTCCGAACTGATCACACTCGCTCGCTCGCGTGCCGACAAAGGCAGCTATCGCCTCAGCCCATCCGATTTCACCGATGCGTTACCGCATCTCGAACATCTCAGGACCTTGCCCGATTGCGTCCTGATCCTCGTGCCGCAACGCACGGCGACGCTCTCGCACACGCTACGCTGCGCGCATTGGCTCGCCTCATTGGCTCCGCAACGCTCATGGATCGCGCTCGAACTCTGGCAAACCGGCAGCGACGATCTTCAGATCGACGCGTTGCGGATGATTTCGAAAGCAAGCGGATTGCCTCTGGTGGCAGCAGGTGGCGTCCTGATGCATGTGCGATCGCGCAAGCCGTTGCAGGACACCCTGACCGCGATCGGCCTCGTCACGCCGCTATCGGCGTGCGGTCACGCGCTCGAGGCCAATGCCGAGCGGCATATGCGCACTCGCGTGCGGCTCGCCAAGCTGTATCCGCGCGATACGCTCGAAGAAACGCTGCGTATTGCAGCCCTATGCCGTTTCTCGCTCGACGAACTCAGGTACGAGTATCCGGAAGAGCTGGTGCCCACCGGTGAATCGCCATCAAGCTATCTGCGCAAGCTGGTCATGGCCGGTGCAGTTGAGCGTTGGCCGGATGGCATGAATCTCAAGGGGATCAAGCAGATCGAAAAAGAATTGCAGCTGATTGCCGAGCTGAAATACGAAAAATATTTCCTGACGGTACACGATATCGTGAGCTTTGCTCGCTCCAGAAACATCCTGTGCCAAGGTCGTGGTTCGGCTGCAAATTCGATTGTGTGTTATTGCCTGCATGTGACGGAGATCGATCCGATAAGTATGAATATGCTGATCGAACGGTTCATCTCGCGCGCACGCAACGAACCACCTGATATCGACGTCGATTTCGAGCATCAGCGTCGTGAAGAAGTGATTCAATATATCTACGGCAAGTACGGCCGTCATCGGGCGGCGTTGACTGCGTCGCTGATTACGTATCACGCGCGCAGTGCGCTGAAGGACGTGGGCAAGGCGTTGGGACTCGAAGCGTCATTGATCGAGCGGATCAGTAAATCGCAGCAATGGTGGGACGGCACGGATGCGGTCGCCCAATACCTGGCTGAAGCGGGCTTCGATGCCAACTCGCACATCACGCAGAATCTGATCCACCTCACCAAGGAATTGCGCAATTTTCCGCGTCATCTGTCGCAACACGTCGGTGGTTTCGTGATCGCGAAAGACAAGCTGTCGCGACTCGTGCCGATAGAGAACGCGACGATGAAAGACCGCAGCGTGATCGAGTGGGACAAGGACGATATCGATGCGCTCAATCTATTGAAAGTCGACGTGCTGGCGCTCGGCATGTTGTCGGCTATCCGGCGTGCGCTGGAGTTCGTCGCATTGCGGCGCGGCTTGCCGAAATTCAGAATGCAGGATATTCCGCGCGAGGATCGGGCCGTCTACGAGATGTGCGGCCATGCCGACACGATTGGAGTATTCCAGATCGAATCGCGTGCGCAGCAAAGCATGTTGCCGCGGCTGAGGCCGAACAAGTACTACGATCTCGTAATCGAAGTCGCGATCGTGCGGCCCGGACCGATCCAGGGCGGCATGGTGCATCCCTATCTGCGTCGCAAGCAAGGTCTGGAGCCGGTGGACTACGCTAAAGATGAGTTGCGCCCCGTGCTCGAGCGTACGCTCGGCGTACCGATTTTCCAGGAGCAGGTGATGCACCTCGCGATGGTCGCCGCGCTCTACACTGGTGAGCAGGCCGATCAATTGCGGCGCGCGATGGCTGCGTGGCGGCGCACCGGCAATCTGGCGAAGTATCAGCAGGATCTGACCGAGCGCATGCTCAAACGAGACTATGAGCCCGAGTTTATCGCGCGCATCTGCAAACAGATCGAAGGTTTCGGCGAGTATGGTTTTCCCGAAAGCCATGCCGCGAGCTTTGCCTTGCTCGTCTATCTCAGTGCGTGGCTGAAGCGTTATGAGCCGGCTGCTTTTCTGGCGGGGTTGCTCAACAGTCAGCCATTGGGATTTTATTCGCCGTCGCAACTGGTGCAGGATGCGAAGCGTCATGGCGTCAAGGTATTGCCGCCTGACGTGACATTGAGCGACTGGGAATCGACCTTCGAAAGACGCGGCCATGAAGGGCAGCGGATTTCATCGAGCGAGACCTGTTTGCGTCGTCAGCAGGGCATATTATCCGCGCAGCAATTACGCGATCTGTCGTTAAAACGTTTCACGGTGGCCCGGACGATCCGGTGCGCGACAAAACAGCTGACTGCACGCGTATTCCAATCGTCGAAAACCTATGGGGCGCGTGGCCCGGCAGTGCGCATCGGCATGCATCTGATCAAAGGTCTTTCACAGGTGGCTGCCGAACGGATCATGGCGGCCCGCAGCGACGCGCCGTTTGCCGACGTCGACGATCTGACGCGTCGCGCGGCATTGACGCGGCGGGATCTCGAAGCGCTTGCAGCGGCGAACGCGCTGGTCAGCATTGCAGGTCATCGGCGCGAAGCGTGGTGGGCGGTGACCGCGCAGCACTCGGTGCCCAGGTTGCTGCGCGACGCGCCGATTGCCGAAGCGCCGTTGGCATTGCCGCAGGCAGCCGAAAGTCGCGAGATCGTCGACGATTACGCGAGCATCGGCCTTACGCTCAATCGCCATCCGCTTGCACTATTGCGCGAGCGTCTTGCCAGTCAGCGTTTTCGTACGGCGGCCGAACTTGCCGCGTGCCGGCACGGTACGCTGGCGCGCGCCTGCGGCATCGTCACCGTGCGGCAGCGGCCGGGTACGGCAAACGGCACCGTGTTCGTTTCCATCGAAGACGAAACCGGTTCGATCAATGTGATCGTCTGGCCAGCGCTGGTGGAAAAGCAGCGCAAGGTGCTGCTGGGGTCATCGTTGCTGGCGGTGTATGGCGTCTTGCAGCGTGATGACGGTGTTTCTACCGGTGGCAACAGCGCTGGCAGCGTGGTGAACGCACATAAAGCGGGCAACGCGAAACAGAAGCAGAAGGGCGAAGTGGTTCATCTCGTCGCGCATCGACTCGAAGATCATAGCGAGTGGCTCGGCGAACTGGCCACGGCGAGCCGTGATTTTCACTGACGCCAACCTGCCGTGGCTTGGCTTGCCTGACCTGCCCGGATGTCATGCCGACATACCAGCGGCTCATGGAAACGGAAGCAGTACCTGTCGCGACTAACTTGCGGGTCCGGACCAGGCAGGCGTGTCGTCGGACCGCGGAAACGCGGGCGACACCTGCCGTGGTCAAGCTCGCTGCCGGGCGCTACGCCGACGTTTTGCCTCACCACGAAACGCGGGAGCATGGGCCGTGATTAAGCTCACTGCCGGGCAACTATGCCGCCGTCTCACCTCTCCACGGAAACGCGGCCAGCACCTGCCGGATCGCAACGTCGAACGGCGTGCGGCGGCCAATGCCGAGTGCCTCGAGCCGATCCGACGCCAGGTGGCAGTTGTGCGGACGTGGCGTAGCGTCGGTGGGCGTGAGCTGGGGTGTCAGTTGCGCGCCGACTTGCAGCGCTTCTGCGAGCCGCACTGCGATTTCATACTTGTTCATTGGCTCGTCGCCCGACCATTGCACGGTGCCGCGGATTGTTTCGCCACGCGCATGCCGTTCGAGCATCTGTCGGATCACGAACGCGACGTCAGGCGTGAAGGTCGGATAGCGAATCGCCCATGCATCCATGACGGCCGCCTTGCCTTCGTGTGAAGCCGATGCGGCAATCGCCGGCACGAGACTTGTCACCGCCGATTCCGCCCAATCGACGATCGGCCCATACAGCAGCGGCAAACGCAGCACGCAGCCGAGATCGGTGGATTCCGTCAGCGCTCGCTCGCCTTCAAGTTTGCTGCGCCCATAGGCGTTGAGCGGCGCGGGCGCGGAATCGTGCCGATAGGGCGGGTGCGTGCCGTCAAACACGTAATCGGTTGAGATCGAGAGCGTCCATGTGCCGCGCCGCTTTGCCGCCGCGGCCAGAGTGCGCACTGCATCGACATTCAATGCCCGAGCGAGCGCCGGATCGTGCTCGCACACATCCGGCCGGCGTTCCGCTGCGGCAATCACGAGTGCGTCCGGCGCTTCGAGTTCGACAAATTGCTCGACCGCCCGCGCGTCGCGTATATCCAGCGCGACCGTATTTGGACCCGGCCGGCTGAACGCCGTGGCGACAACTTGCCAACCGGACTGCCGTGTCAGTTCGTCGACGAGCGCCCGACCGAGCAGTCCGGAAGCACCAATGACGGCAACTTTGAACATGGCGGCCGCTCGCTTAGCGGGCCGAGCCGCTGGTCACGCCGGTCACCGTGTAGCCGGCCTCGTCGATAGCGGCTTTCAGGGTGTCAGCCGATTGTGCTGATTCGACCGCCACGCGGCCGGATGCCAGGTCGATCCGGACCTGAGCGGCTCCATCGTGTTCACGGATCGCGTTCGTGACCGCCGCCACGCAATGCTGGCAGCTCATGCCTTCTACCTGGAATTCGATCGTCATCGGGATTGCCTCGAAAAAATGAAGATTGCGATGATTGAATTATGCCTGCCGATACGTAATTGAGTAGCTGACCTTCCCACGATGGGAAGGTGTACGATCGAAACACACACTGGGGAAACAGTCATGAACATCGGTGAAGCGGCCCGCGCGTCGGGCGTCACGGCGAAGATGATTCGCTACTACGAGAGCGTGGGCTTGCTGGCGGCGAAAGCGCGTACAAGCGCCGGCTATCGCGTATACGGGCCGCAGGAGGTTCATTCGCTGCGCTTCATCCGGCAGGCGCGCCGTCTTGGTTTTCTGGTGGAAGACATTCGTCGCCTGTTGGCGTTGTGGCACGACCGGTCACGCGCCAGCGCTGAAGTGAAGGCGATTGCGCTGGAGCACGTTGCAGAGCTTGATCGCCGTATTACCGAGTTGACCGACATGCGCGACACATTGGCGCATCTGGCTGATCATTGCCACGGCGACGAGCGCCCGGATTGCCCGATTATCGAGCGGCTCGCCGACACCGATCTGGTGTCGGGGAAGGGTTGTCATCCGATTTGAACGCATTGGGTGCAACCTGTCGCAAGATTTGTCGCAACCAGGCGGCCAAAAGCACAATTATGGTGCAAAATAATTTGGGGCGATATCGACGACTTCAAAAAGGTCATCTTGAAGTTAGATAAATCAATAACTTAAGTGCACCACAGGCGTGCACCATTCCAAAACGGAATGCACGTCATGCGGGCATTTCACTAGCAAGGTTGCACCATAGGGATATAATTCGGGTTAACCCTTTTGAGGGAAATCCCTGATGCAGAACTCACCGGGGATTCAATCTGATCCTTGGAGAACATCATGTTTGCATACGTACTTGAAAAGCTGAGCACCTGGTTTGAAACTGCAGAACGCAGCCGTCGTGAAGCCTACCTGGCGTCGTCGTCGGATATCGTTCAGCTCGAACAGCGCATCCGCTCGCTCGAAACCAACGGCTACTCGCTGTAAGTTTCAGCTGCATCAAGCTTGACCCGGCAGCGCTCGTGCGCAGCCATCGCAGTAAAGTGTAGAGCCCCGTATAGACGGGGCTTTGTCACATCTGGACCGCGAAAACTTCACGGCAAGTGGTGCTTTAAGGCTGCTCATGGCCAATAACAACTAGCCTGGCGGTTGCGGCCGCGGTAAGGTAAAGCGCTTTCCGCGCAATCCGGCATTTTCAAACTCAACCGGTCCGCCCATGCTTCCTGCCCACTCGCTCAGATCTGTCCTTGTCACGGCCGTCGCGGCTTCGCTGACAATGGCCTTCGCCGTACCGGCGACTTTCGCCGCGTCGAGCAACAACGCTCGCAAGCCCGTGATACTCGACTCGCAGAGCGGGATAAGCGACGGCCAGAGCGGCACAGTGCTGCAGACTGCGCCGCTCTCGCGGCAGCCAATTGTCGGGGCACAGCCCATTGCGACGCCCACGGAGTTGGCGCCCAATTCGTCGATACCGATTGTTGTCGCGCCCTATATCCCGGTGCCAGTTGGCGGCGGCAAGCCGTCTTCACAATCGCAGCCGCAACCCCGTTCAGTGCCCCGTGCGCAATAAGCGTCTCCGGCGCGATATCTTCCGGTAGTTTCTTTTCCGTCCGTTGGTGCTTTGAACCGCGGGCCTTCTGTCGTGCCCACGGCCTATTTGCTCAACGACTCGGCACTCTATATACGGCGGTTTTCCGTGCCGTGCACGACGAGTATTTGCTGGACGGTGCGAGGCCCGTGGACGGTCCAGCGACCTTGTTACGCGCCTTGTCGTCGTTCGATCGCAGCGATACGCGCGTGCGCACACTGCGATGCCGGCCGTGCGCCGCGAGAGGTGTTTGAGCAAGCCGCTACCGTGCGCGAGCGCCTCGATATATATGCGCGGAACCAGCCCCTGCCACGAGACTTAATCGCCGCGATATTCGACCTTGAACTGTGCGGCCTTGTCCTCGCCGAGCGTTTGGACCAGCCACGGCATCTGATCTTTAAGCGTTTTCGCCAGCGTATACGGTGGATTCAGGATGAACATACCGCTGCCGAACAACCCGAAGCCGTCGGTCGGTGGATTGCTGACGGTCAGGCTCACATGCAGCCAGTTGCGCTCCTGCAGCTTCTTCAACTGATCGGGAAAGCGCTGCGATTCAAGACGTCTTACCTGTGGATACCAGACCGCGTACGTGCCGGTCGGGAAGCGCTTCAGGCTTTCTTCGACGCAGCGCAGCGTGCGCGTGTAGTCGCGCTTGTCTTCATACGAAGGATCGAGCAGCACCAGCGCGCGGCGCGGCGCCGGCGGCAGCAGCGCGAGGATGCCGTCGAAGCCGTCGCCCGCATACAGCATCGCGCGGCGGCCTGCATCGCGGAAGTTGTGGCGCAGCACGTCGATTTCAGTGGTGTGCAGTTCGAACAGACGCATGCGGTCCTGCTCGCGCATTTGCCGCCACGCGATATACGGCGAGCCCGGGTAGAAGCGCAACTGGCCGTCCGGATTCAGCGCGCTAACTTCGTCGACATACTCCGCGAAGACCGACGGCAGGTCGTTACGCTCCCACAGTTTGGCGATGCCGGTCTGGAACTCGCCGGTTTTGGTCGCGTAGCCTTCCTTCAGTGAATAGACGCCGGCGCCCGCGTGCGTGTCGATATACCAGTAGGCTTTGTCCTTCTGGCCGAGGTAGCGCAGTAGCTGCAACACGACGGCGTGTTTCAGAACGTCGGCGTGATTGCCTGCATGAAAGGCGTGGCGGTAGCTGAGCATGATGAGGAGACGCTGAAAGAGGGCGTGCCGGTCCAGGGCGGATTCGGCGATGCGAGTGCAAAGCGGCAGCACAACTGAAGTGCAGCGCGGTCGCGTATTGTACGCGACGCCGCGTTGCACCCCGTAGTGCGTTGCGCGTGACACGGCCCCGATGGTGCGCGCGTCATGCTCCGCGGGCCGGTTCGCGGTCCAATCGGGTCTGGATTGGACCGGTGCGGCCGATCAGTCGTAGGCGTCGCCGATGATCTCCTCGATCCGCTGCTTGATCTCCGGCGTGATCCGTTCGGCCACCTCGGCGGACTTCATGTTCTCACCGATCTGTTCGACGTGCGACGCGCCGGTGATGACGGTGCTCACATTCGGATTCTTCAGAATCCATGCAATCGCCAACTGGCCGACCGTGCAGCCCAGTTCGTCGGCCACTTCGCCCAGCTTGCCCACTACGTTGTTCTTGCCCGCATCGGTGACCTGCTTGCGCAGCCAGTCGTAGCCTTGCAGTTGCGCGCGGCTATCAGCAGGCACGCCGTCGCGATACTTGCCGGTGAGCAGGCCGGACGCAAGCGGACTCCACGTGGTCAGCCCAAGGCCGATATCCTCGTAAAGCCGCTTGTATTCCTGCTCGACGCGCTTGCGGTGGAACAGGTTGTACTGCGGCTGTTCCATGACCGGTTTGTGCAGATGATGCCGCTCGGCGATCTCGTAGGCAGCGCGGATTTCGTCGGCGCTCCATTCGGATGTACCCCAGTAGAGTGCCTTGCCGCGCGTGATCATGTCGCTCATGGCCCAGACCGTTTCTTCGACCGGCGTGTTCGGGTCAGGACGATGACAGAACACCAGATCGACATAATCGAGCTGCAGGCGTTTGAGCGATGTGTCGATCGCGTTCAGCAAGTATTTGCGGTTCAGCGTGTGGTACTGGTTCGGCGCTTCGTTGAGGCCCCAGAAGAATTTCGTCGATACCACATAGCTCACGCGCGGCCATGCCAGTTCCTTGAGCGCCTGCCCCATGATTTCTTCGGATTGGCCGGCGGCGTATACCTCCGCGTTGTCGAAGAAGTTGACTCCCGCATCACGCGCGGCCGCCAGCGATTCGCGCGCCGCGCGATGATCGACCTGATTGCCGTAAGTGACCCATGAGCCGATGGACAGTTCGCTGACTTGCAGGCCTGAACGGCCTAGACGTCGATAATTCATGCATTCCTCCTTGGTAGTGATGCCGCCGGAATCCCGCTGAAACGTCCAGTTTAAAGAGATAAAGCTCGATGTGCAGTTTTCGGATGCAGTTCACACGGTTCATGCACAATAGCAGCGTTGGCCGCAGTGCAGCATTCGGCCAGACGGCCTATGCCGTTTGGCTGACTTCACGCCGCCCGCGGCCCGTGGTCTCATTGCTCATCAACTGCATGGAGGTTCTGGATGTCGTCACTGAACACGAATCTGAATGGTAAGGTCGCGGTGGTTACCGGCGCTGCGAGCGGCATCGGCAAGCAGATTGCGCTCACGCTTTCCGCGGCGGGCGCGACGATCGCGATCGCCGACCTGAACCAGGACGGCGCAAACGCCGTCGCTGAAGAAATCAAACAGGGCGGCGGCAAGGCAATCGGCGTGGCGATGGACGTCACGAACGAAGACGCCGTGAACCAGGGTATCGACAAAGTTGCGGCCGAATTCGGCTCGATCGACATTCTGATTTCCAACGCCGGCATCCAGATCGTCAACCCGATCGAAAACTACTCGTTTTCCGACTGGAAGAAGATGCAGGCCATCCACGTGGACGGCGCCTTTCTCACCACCAAGGCCGCGCTCAAGCACATGTACAAAGACGATCGCGGCGGCATCGTGATCTACATGGGCTCGGTCCATTCGCACGAAGCATCGCCGCTGAAATCCGCCTACGTGACGGCCAAGCATGCGCTGCTCGGGCTCTCGCGCGTACTGGCCAAGGAAGGCGCGAAACACAACGTGCGCTCGCATGTGGTGTGTCCGGGTTTTGTGCGTACGCCGCTGGTCGACAAGCAGATTCCCGAGCAGGCCAAGGAGCTTGGTATCAGCGAAGAAGACGTGATCAAGCGCGTGATGCTGGGCGGCACGGTCGACGGCATCTTCACCACGGTGGAAGACGTCGCGCAGACGGTGCTATTCCTGTCCACGTTCCCGAGCGCGGCGCTGACCGGCCAGTCCTTTATTGTGAGCCACGGCTGGTACATGCAATAAGGAGGCGCCCATGGCGCAACGCAATCTCAAGCGGGCGCGCGTCGGCGCGCCCGGCGGCGAGGAAGGCGAGGGCGCCGGTCCGGCTCCCTCCGCGCATCCCCATCCCGGCCAGCATCTTCACGTTCCCAACTACGAAACCGTCGCGTTGATGCTGCAAGGCGGCGGCGCCTTGGGCGCCTATCAGGCCGGCGTCTTTCAGGGGCTTTACGAAGCCGGTATCGAGCCGAACTGGCTCGCCGGTATTTCGATCGGCGCGCTGAACACGGCCATCATTGCCGGCAATCCGCCGGAGAAACGTGTCGAGCGGCTGCTGCAATTCTGGGAGACGATCTGCCAACCGGCGTTCGGGCCACCGTTGCCGGCTTTTATCGAGCACGCGCTGTTCAATTCCAGTGAGGCCATTCGTAAGGCCTTCACGGCGACTCAGGCGATGGGCGCGATCGTGGAAGGGCAAAAGGGCTTTTTCGTGCCGCGTTTTCCGCCGCCGTTGCCCACCGTCTCCGGGCCGCCGCAATTGGCGAGCTACTATGACACTATGCCGCTCAAGGCCACGCTGGAAGCGCTCTGTGATTTCGACCGTATCAATTCCGGCGAGATACGTGTATCGGTCGGGGCGGTGAATTGTGGAACAGGCAATTTCGCCTACTTCGACAACACGCATACGAAACTGAGGCCCGAGCATTTCATGGCGTCAGGTGCGTTGCCGCCGGGTTTCGCAGCGGTTGAAATCGACGGTCAGTACTACTGGGATGGCGGCTTGATGTCGAACACGCCGCTCTATGAGGTGATTCAGACCACGCCGCGTCGCGATACGCTCGCGTTCCAGGTTGATCTCTGGAGTGCAATCGGGCCGGTGCCGGACAACATCACCGATGTTCAAGGGCGCATGAAAGACATCCAGTACTCGAGTCGAACGCGTCTCGTGACCGATATGCTGCAACGTTCGCAGCGTTTCCGGCATGTGCTGCGCGAGGTGCTCGATCGCGTGCCGTCCGATCAGCGCGACGACCCGTGGTGCAAGCTGGCGGATGATCTATCGTGTTCGAAGCGCTACAACGTGATCCACCTCATCTATCGGCAGAAGGAATACGAAGGGCACTTCAAAGACTTCCAGTTTGGCCTCTCTACAATGCGTGAGCATTGGAAAAGCGGCCTTGAGGATATCCGCCAGTCGCTTGCGCAACCCGATTGGCTCGACATGCCCGATAACGACGCGGGGTTTGTCACGCACGATATCCATCGGGATGCGCGCTGAAACAACCGCAGGTGAGTGCAGCAGGTTACGTCAGCAATTGACGGTGGCGACGGTGGCGGATCGCAAGCAGCGAGTCGCGACAGCAGACCGTTTTGGTAGGTGACAATCACACGCCTCGCCACAGCTGGCCAATAAAAAACGGCGCCCGAAAGGGCGCCGTTTCTACAAGCAGCTCAAACAGTAATTCAAGCAGCTTCAGCAAAACAAAGCGCGCGCAACGAACGCGCGCCCATGCCGCCAAAATGCCTTATTTCAACACGTGAGCGATCGCGTTAGCCACCACGTCGAGGTTGCGCGTATTCAGCGCAGCCACGCAGATGCGGCCCGTGCCCACGGCATAGATGCCGAACTCTTCGCGCAGACGGTCCACTTGCGGCGACGTCAGACCCGAGTACGAGAACATGCCGCGTTGCGCGTTCACGAAGCTGAAGTCGCGATCCACGCCGCTTGCCTTCAGACGTTCGACCAGACCGTTGCGCATGGCGCGGATGCGGTCGCGCATTTCGGCGAGTTCCGTTTCCCACGTGGCGCGCAGTTCAGCCGATGCGAGCACCGCTGCGACCACCGAGCCACCGTGCGTGGGCGGGTTCGAGTAGTTCGTGCGGATCACGCGCTTGAGTTGCGACAGCACGCGAGCCGATTCTTCCTTGCTTGCCGTGATGATCGACAGTGCGCCGATGCGCTCGCCGTACAACGAGAACGACTTCGAGAACGACGACGACACGAACACGTTCAGTTCCGATGCCGCGAACAGACGGACTGCTGCAGCGTCGGATTCGATGTTGTCGCCGAAACCCTGGTAAGCGATGTCGAGGAACGGCACCAGATCGCGCGCCTTGACGACTTCGACGATCTGCTTCCATTGGTCGACCGTCAGGTCGACGCCGGTCGGGTTGTGGCAGCACGCGTGCAGCACGACGATCGTGCCTGCGGCATAGCTGTTCAGCGCGCTCAGCATGCCTTCGAAATTCACGCCGTGCGTCTGCGCGTCATAGTACGGATAGTTCACGACTTCGAAGCCGGCGCCTTCGAACAGCGCGCGGTGGTTTTCCCAGCTCGGATCGCTGATCGCGACCTTGACGTTCGGATTCACACGCTTCAGGAAATCGGCGCCGATTTTCAGCGCGCCCGTACCGCCCAGTGCTTGCGCCGTCACGACGCGGCCTGCGGCGATCAGCGGCGAATCGTTGCCGAGCAGCAGCGTTTGCACAGCGGCGTCGTAGGCAGCGATGCCTTCGATCGGCAGATAGCCACGCGGCAGCGCGGCTTCGACGCGAGCCTTTTCCGCGTCGCGCACGGCGCGCAGCAGCGGAATCTTGCCTTCTTCATTGAAGTACACGCCAACGCCAAGGTTGACCTTGGTGGCGCGCGCATCGGCATTGAAGGCTTCGTTCAGGCCCAGAATCGGGTCGCGGGGAGCAAGTTCGACGGCGGAGAACAGAGACATGATGAGTGGGCAGCAGTAGTGAAAAGAGGGCGGCTTCGAGCGCGGCGGCCCCGGCCAAAGCTGTCTGACGGACGATTCGGACGGCGGGCGGGCATCGGCGAGCGAGCGCAACTTGGCATTGTAGCGAATCTGGGGGCGTTTTTCGGGCGACAAAGCCTGCTGGACCGAATTATTTGCTTGAAAAACAGGCACTCCGGCGTCATGTGGTCGTAGCGGATCCACCCCGGACCAAGCCCCGCAAGAGGTTCCACAAGCATCCCGCCGCCGCCAGCACCCCCTACGCAGACCCGCTCAGCCCGGGTTCCCGCAACCCGTTAGAATAGTTCTTTGCCCAAGGCCCGGTGCCGCTCCCATGTCCGAACACCATCTGACTGAACTCGACGAGACACTCGACGAATCCAAATTCATCACGTTCGAAGGCTCGCCGTTCCAGCTTTACCAGCCGTATCCGCCCGCCGGCGACCAGCCGACGGCGATCGACACGCTCGTCGAAGGCATCGAGGACGGCTTGTCGTTCCAGACGCTGCTCGGCGTGACCGGCTCCGGCAAAACTTTCACGATGGCCAACACCATCGCCCGGCTCGGCCGGCCGGCAATCGTGTTCGCGCCGAACAAGACGCTCGCCGCGCAGCTCTATTCCGAGTTTCGCGAGTTTTTTCCGCGCAATGCGGTCGAGTACTTCGTCTCGTACTACGACTACTATCAGCCGGAAGCGTACGTGCCGCAGCGCGACCTGTTCATCGAGAAAGATTCGTCGATCAACGAGCACATCGAGCAGATGCGGCTGTCGGCCACCAAGAGCCTGATGGAGCGGCGCGACGTGATTATCGTCGGCACGGTGTCGGCGATTTACGGTATCGGCAATCCGTCCGAGTATCACAAGATGATTCTGACGCTGCGTACGGGTGACAAGCTCGGCCAGCGCGACATCATCGCCCGGCTGATCGCAATGCAGTACAACCGCAATGAAGCCGACTTCCAGCGCGGCTCGTTCCGCGTGCGTGGCGACACGATCGATATTTTCCCGGCGGAGCACGCCGAAATGGCGGTGCGCATCGAATTGTTCGACGACGAGGTCGAAACGCTGCAACTGTTCGATCCGCTCACCGGCCGTGTGCGGCAGAAGATTTCGCGCTTTACCGTGTACCCGTCGTCGCACTATGTGACGCCGCGCGACACCGTGATTCGCGCGGTCGAAACGATCAAGACCGAATTGCGCGACCGGCTCGAGTTTTTCTACAGCAACGGCAAACTCGTCGAGGCGCAGCGGCTCGAGCAGCGCACCCGCTTCGATCTGGAAATGCTGCAGGAATTGGGCTTCTGCAAGGGCATCGAGAACTACTCGCGGCACTTCTCCGGCGCCGCGCCCGGCGAGCCGCCGCCGACGCTGGTCGACTATCTGCCGTCCGACGCGTTGATGCTGCTCGACGAGTCGCATGTGCTGATCGGCCAGTTGAACGGCATGTACAACGGCGACCGGGCGCGTAAGGAGAATCTGGTCGACTACGGTTTTCGCTTGCCGTCGGCGCTCGACAATCGCCCGCTCAAGTTCAACGAGTTCGAGCGCAAGATGCGCCAGGTGGTGTTCGTGTCGGCCACGCCGGCTGACTACGAGCAGAAAACGGCGGGGCAGGTGGCCGAGCAACTGGTGCGTCCTACCGGCCTCGTCGATCCGGAAATCGAGGTGCGTCCGGCGCGTACTCAGGTCGACGACGTACTCGCCGAGATCAACGAGCGTGTCAAGGCGGGCGACCGCGTGCTGGTCACCGTGCTGACCAAGCGGATGGCCGAGCAGCTGACCGAGTTTCTGGCCGACCACGGCGTCAAGGTGCGCTACCTGCACAGCGACATCGATACGGTGGAGCGGGTGGAAATCATCCGCGATCTGCGGCTGGGCACCTTCGACGTGCTGGTCGGGATCAACCTGCTGCGCGAAGGGCTGGATATTCCGGAAGTCTCGCTGGTCGCGATTCTCGACGCGGACAAGGAAGGCTTCCTGCGCGCCGAGCGCTCGCTGATTCAGACTATCGGCCGGGCGGCGCGGAATGTGAACGGCAAGGCGATTCTCTATGCGGATAGAGTGACCGACTCGATGCGCCGCGCCATCGACGAAACCGAGCGACGGCGCGCCAAGCAGATCGCCTACAACGTGGTGCACGGCATTACCCCGCGTGGCGTGGTCAAGCGGATTCGCGACATTATCGACGGGGTGTACAACGTCGACGACGCTCGCGCCGAGTTGAAGGAACAGCAGACCCGGGCGAAATTCGAGGACATGTCCGAGAAGCAGCTCGCCAAGGAACTCAAGCGTCTCGAAAAGCAGATGATGGAGCACGCCAAGAATCTCGAGTTCGAAAAGGCCGCGCAGACCCGCGACCAACTGGCGCTCCTGCGGCAGCGGGTGTTCGGCGCCAACGTCGGCGACCACGTGCCTGGCGTCGAATAACTCGTCTTTCCCCCTTCTGGGCGCGGCAATGTGCCGCGCCTTGTCCTTTTCGCCTTACAACTCGCCAACGCCTTTTCCCGCGCTTTCCTTAACGCTGCCTTAAGTCCCTGCTGGCGTAAGGCTTTGCGAGTGTCCTCGTTTGTTCTCCTTGCCGATCAATGATAAACTCGACCAATATTGAGAATGGTTCGCATTAACGTTAGTAATGCGGTTCGCAATGCGGCGGTTCGCAATGCGCGATTCGTAATGCGATTGTCTGCAATCTGCCGCCCTGTCAGTGAATGTGGGGACCGCGGCTTAAAACGCATGCGCAACGCACTGTTCCAATGAGTTCGATTCCAGTCTGATAAAAACAAGGAGTTTCAATGCGGATTTCTTCATTTGTGCGTGGTGGCGCTGCAGCGGTGGCCGCGGTAGCGGCTCTCTCGGCAACGGCAGCGGAATACCCGATCGGCAAGCACCAGATTCAGGGCGGCATGGAAATCGGCGCGGTCTATCTGCAGCCGATCACGATGGAACCCGAAGGCATGATGCGCAAGGCGTCGGATTCGGACGTCCACCTCGAAGCCGACATCCACGCAGTCAAGAACAATCCGACCGGTTTTGCCGAAGGCGACTGGATGCCGTATCTGCAGGTTCGTTATGAATTGACGAAAGCCGGCTCGAATCAGACCCAGAAGGGCGACATGATGGCGATGGTCGCCAACGACGGTCCGCACTACGGCGACAACGTCAAGTTGCAGGGCCCCGGCAAATACCATCTGAAGCTGGTGGTCGAAGCGCCGATGCAAACCGGTCACATGGCGTTCGGCCGTCACGTCGATAAGGAAACCGGCGTGGGTCCGTGGTTCAAGCCGATCACGCTCGAGTACGACTTCACGTTCGCGGGTATTGGCAAGAAGGGCGGTTACTGATCGCCGCAGACGCAGATCGTCACGGCTCGTTACGCATCGGTGCGTGGCGGGGCGTGAATGAGTGAATGCATGCAGCAGGCGGCGCGCGGACAACACAACCCGCTGCGCCGCGTTTTCCGGAAGGGCCAATGAGAATTAATCGAAAGATCGCGATCCTCGCCATGACCACGATGCTGGTGGGGGCCGCGCACGCAGCGGATCTGCCGACCTTCAACCTGGAAATGAACGACGGCAAGCTCAATCCGGCGCGCATCGAAGTGCCGGCAGGACAGCGCATCAAGATCGCGATACGTAACACCGGCAAGGGCGCGGCCGAATTCGAAAGCGTGCAATTGCGTAAAGAAAAAGTGCTGGCGCCGGGCGGGGATTCGTTCGTCGTCATCGCACCGCTCTCGCCGGGCGAGTACAAGTTTTTCGACGATTTCCATCAGCAGGCGCAGGGCGTGATCGTCGCGAAGTAATCGTAGCGGCTTGGGGTGCGAGCGTATGCCTTGAATAACCGGGCTACGTGTTCGCCAAAGCAGTAGAAGGGTAGAGGGGAGAGCTTGGATGGGTCAGATTCTGTTCATCGTGTGGCGGGAAAGTGTCGAGGCTTTGCTGGTTGTAGGCATCCTGTACGCGTGGTTAAAAAATGGCGACGACGACGCGCGCCGCGGTTTGCCGTACCTGTGGGGCGGCGTCGCGGCCGGTGTGATCGCGGCGGTCGCGCTTGGCGCGGCGTTGGTCGGTTTCACCGAAGTGCTCTCCGGTGACGCGCAGGATTATTTCCAGACCGCCATGGTGCTGGTCGCGTGCGTGCTCATCGTGCAGATGGTGCTGTGGATGAAGCAGCATGGCCGGTCGCTTAAGCGCGACATGGAACAGTCGCTGCAAAAGAGCAAGCGCGATTCGAACTGGTGGGGCGTCGCGTTGCTGGTCGCATTGGCGATCGCGCGTGAAGGCAGCGAAACGGTGATCTTTCTGTACGGCCTTGGTTTCGGCCAGTCCGGCCACGTGGATGGCAGCCAGATGCTTGCTGTGATCATCGGCCTCGGTCTCGCGTTCCTGACCTTCTACGTGTTGCAGTTGGGCGGCAAGTATTTCTCGTGGCGGCTCTTTTTCCGCGTCACCGAAATCATGCTGTTGTTCCTCGGCGCGGGCCTGTTCCAGACCGGCGTCGACAAGCTGATCGACAAGGAAATCCTGCCGACGATCATCGACCAGATGTGGAACTCGTCAGCCATCCTCGACGACTCGAGCACCTTTGGCTCGCTGGTCGCGACGCTCACCGGTTATCGCGCCCACCCGGCGCTGATGAATCTGGTGGCCTACGCCGTGTACTGGGCGGTCGTCTACCTGCTGGTGCGCCGCGCGAATCGCAAGCCGGCGCAGCAGGCCGCAGGGCGCGCCGCATGAGTACCGTCATGACCCGCCCGGGACGCCTCGCCGCGGCCGGGCAATGGATGCAGCGCCACGGCAGTTTGATCCGCGGCATTCAGTGGGTCGTGGTGGCGGTGTACGCATTCCTGATTCTCGTGCCGGCGGTGATGCCGCTGCCGGACGACACCGCGCATCTGTGGACCAACCTGACGCTTGCCGCGCAGTTCGTATTCTGGGGCATCTGGTGGCCGTTCGTGCTGCTGTCGATGGTGATGCTCGGCCGCGTCTGGTGCGGCGTGCTGTGTCCGGAAGGCGCGCTCGCCGAATTCGCCAGCAAATATGGCCGCGGTTGGGCGATTCCGCGCTGGATGCGCTGGGGCGGCTGGCCGTTCGTCGCCTTCGGCATCACCACCATCTACGGTCAGATGGTGAGCGTCTACCAGTATCCGAAAGCGGTGCTGCTGGTGCTCGGCGGCTCGACTTTCGCGGCGATGATCATCGGCTTGCTGTACGGACGCGAGAAGCGCGTCTGGTGCAAGTATCTGTGCCCCGTCAACGGGGTTTTTTCGCTGCTGGCGCGTCTCGCGCCGTTCCACTACAAAGTCGATGAAGACGCGTGGCGCCGTTCGTACAAGAACGGCGAACACGGGCATCGCGTGATTCCGATCAACTGCGCGCCGCTAGTGCCGCTGCGCAATATGAAAGGTGCGTCGGACTGCCATATGTGCGGCCGTTGCAGCGGGCATCGCGACGCGATTGCGCTGACGTGGCGTGCGCCGTCTTCTGAAGTCGTGCAGCTCGGCGATAAACAGGCGAACCCGTGGGACACCGCGTTGATCCTGTACGGTCTGCTCGGCATTGCGATCGGTGCATTCCACTGGACCGCTTCGCGCTGGTTCGTCGACCTGAAGATGTTCTTCGCCACGTGGCTGGTGGATCACGACATCACCTGGCCGCTCGACACCAACGCGCCATGGTTCCTGTTCACGCATTACCCCGAGCAGAACGACGTGTTCTCGTGGCTCGACGGTACGATGGTGATCGGCTACATCCTCGCTACGGCGCTCGTGTATGGCACAGCGTTGCTGGTGCTGCTGTTGGGCGCGACGCGCATGCTGGGACGCTTCAGCGCCGTGCGTCTGCATCATTTGACGCAGGGCCTGATTCCGATTGCCGGCGCGGGTGTGTTTCTCGGCTTGTCGGCGACCACGCTGTCGCTGCTGCGTGCGGAACATCTGTCGTTGTGGTGGGCGTCGGATATGCGTATCGCGATTCTGGCGATTGCCAATCTGTGGAGCGCGTGGCTCGCCTGGCTCGTCACGCGTCGTTATAGCGAGCGCTTCGTTCAACGCGGCCTCGCGATGGTGTGGTTCGCCGCGGCGCTGGCCGTGGTCGATAGCGCATGGTGGCTGATGTTCTGGGGCTGGGCTTCGAAGTAAGTGTTAACGATTCGACGTGCTGCCGGGACCCGCTCGGCGCCGTCCAACAAAAAGCCGTGGAGATGGTCACATCCCACGGCTTTTTAATTTTCTGAATCTGCTTTCTGAATTTGCGACACACGTCGTTTCGTGCATCCGCATTGGGTGAGAACCAAAAAAGCGGCCTGGCTTGCTGCGACGGCTGGCTTGGTGTCTGCACGAAGGGGTCTAGTTCTCACGTGCAAGCCGTCGTGGCTGGCTAATGCCCAACACCTCTCGAGGAGGTGGTCCCCACAATACCCGGTACTTACTGCTATTCGTTGATGCCTGTTACTTTGTCAGGATCAGCTTGCCTAAGCGCGTGGCACGCAGCTGGTAGGTCTCGCCGTTATGCACGATGCTGACGTGGCTGTGTCCTTGCAGCAGTGCTTCGCTGCGTACGACCCGATCCGACTTTTCGCTCGTACCTTTGGCGAGATCCGCTGCGGGCTTCGCGGCGGATGCAGTCGCCGTTGCTGCTTTCGGACGACTGGTCAGCGCGGCCGCCGGGCGGCGCAGGCTGAGTGTGGAAGAGCGGTTGAGATCGGTCATTCGTTTTTGCTGTTGGTCGATTCGATGGATTAATTCTAAATGATAACTATTCCCATTTACAAGAAAGAGAAATTCATCGGATTCGACTTTCGATAGCTGAATGGCGCGGGCAGAACGCCCGCGCGCGCCTCAATGCAACGAACCGGGTTCCTGCTTCGTCTGCACGTACTGGCGGATCAGTCGCACGGTATCGATATCGTTCTCGCGATACGCCGACTTCACGATTTCCTGCGTCTGCACGGCGTCCTGATCGTCGGAGACGGGCAGGGTGGTCGTGTATTCGAAGCGCAGGAACAGTTGCAGTTCGTCAGGCTGCTCGATGGTCATGGTCAACGAGCCGCCGACATAGTCCGCGGTCGGCAGAATGTCGTAGCGCACGCTCTGGCTATCCTGCAGCGTGACGCGGTCGCGCACGGTGGCCTGGCCGTAGTGCAGCTCCCGTTCGAGCGTGTTGCCCTCGCGCGAAAGGATGGTGCAACTGTCGAGACCGATCACGAACAGTTGCGGCTGTTCGGCGCGCAGCACGAGCCCCTCCCACAATTGCTCGCGGGTCATCGAGTCGACTAACGGATTCAACGGATCGTTGATCTGGATAAGGTGTTCGAAATTCAAAACGACGGCTTCCTATGAAAGCGTTGCATAACGTTCAGCCCGGTTGAGCCGATCACGCCATTGTCGCGCTCGGCGAGCTATCGCGCCAAGGTGCAGGCGCGCGAGGTCTGCGTCGCTTCAGGCGACGGCAAGACCCGAACGGATCGTGATCGAATGCGTGAGGATCTTGTGAACCGGGCACGCATTGGCGATTTGCAAGAGCCGTTCCCGCTGCTCGTCGGACAGATCGCCTTCCAGCATGATCTTGCGGTCGATGGTCGTGCCCGCGTCGCCGGTTTCGAGCGACAGCGCCACGCGCACGTCGGCGAGGGACCAGCCCTTACGCTGAGCGTACATCTTCAGCGTGATCGACGTGCAGGCCCCGAGACTCGACAGCAACAGCCCGACGGGCGTCGGCCCGCGATCGCCGCCGCCAAGCGACTCGGGTTCGTCGGCGAGCCACGTGTGTTTGCCGTCGTCGAAAAGGACCTGGAAATTCGTCGAGCCGATGTGGGCGGTGACGGTGGACTCTGCCATGCGCGCTCCTGAACAGGGACGGAAATCGCCGCGCACCACGGTCCGTCAGGGTTAGACGGCGTAGTGCGCGGCATGAGCCGCTATTGTGAACGAATTTACCGGCCTTCGCGCCCATGCGTGGCGGTAGCGCGGACGGTAGGTGAGGCGCCGCGCTACTGCAATCATGCGCGGCGGCGCGCGGCATAGTGAGAGCCGCGCCACCGCGATGGTGAGTGGCGGCGCGTGCCGGCGTGGCTGATCAGTGCGTGATCGCGCCCATGCGCCCGGCCTGGTAATCGGTTACGGCCTGGCGGATTTCGTCTTCCGTGTTCATGACGAACGGGCCGTAGCGGACCACCGGTTCTTTCAGCGGCACGCCGCCGAGAAGCAGCACTTCGAGCGGCTCTTCGCCCGCTGTCAGCGTGACCGACTCGCCGTCGTTCTGAAACACCACCATCTTTCGCGCGTCGATTTCCTGGCGCGCTTCGCCTTCGCCATAGAAACCCTTGCCGGACAGGCCGTAAGCAAACACGCGATAGTCGGCCGGCACCGGCTGCTGAATCGATGCCCCCGGTTGCAGCGAGAAATGCTGATACAGGATCGGCGTGCGCGTTTCGATCGCGGCCTTCACGCCGAGCGCTTCGCCCGCAATCACCTTGACGCGCACCTTGCCGTCCGCGGAAGTCGCAACCGGAATGCTGGCCGACGGCATCTCCTGGTAGCGCGGTTCGATCATCTTGTCGCGTCGCGGCAGATTGACCCACAACTGCAGGCCGTGTACGCGGCCGCCCGTCCGCACGAACGACGGGTCCGGCATCTCGCTGTGCACGACACCCGCGCCCGCGGTCATCCATTGCACGTCGCCGGCGTGCAGCGTGCCGGAGTGGCCTGCCGAATCCTTGTGGCCGAACTGGCCCTCGAGCACGTACGTGACCGTCTCGAAGCCGCGATGCGGATGATCCGGCGCGCCTTTGGCTTCACCCGGCGCGTAGTCGATCGGGCCCATTTCGTCGAGCAGCAGGAACGGATCGAAATCCATCAGCATGCGAGTCGGAAACGGACGGTGGACGATAAAGCCGCCGCCCTCGGTCGTGCGAACGGCGGGAAACGTGCGTTCGATCGTGCGTGCCGTGCTCATCAAAGTCACCTCAAAAAATGGGGAATAGCATTATTTTTGAAACATGGAGCTATTATAGGGACCGTTTTTCAAGGTGCCAGCCGCCGTTACGCAATGGATTGTTCTATTACTGGAACGATGAGATGAAGATCGATTCACACAATCTGAATGACCTGATGTACTTTTCGCAGGTCGTCGAACATGGCGGTTTTTCCGCCGCCGAGCGCGTGCTGGGTATTTCCAAGTCGCGCCTGTCGCGCCGGCTGACCGAGCTGGAAGCATCGCTGGGCGTGCGTTTGCTGCAGCGTTCCACCCGTAAGCTGGCGCTCACTGAAGCCGGACATCTCTTCTATCAGCATTGTCAGGCGATGCTGAGCGAAGCGCAGGCGGCTGTCAACGTGGTGCAGCAACTGCGTTCGTCGCCGCGCGGCACGGTGCGCGTGAGCGTGCCGGTGACGGTTTCGCAGACGATCCTGTCGCAGATTCTGCCGGAATTCATGCATCGTTACCCGGAAGTGAGGGTGGTGATGCGCGTGACGAACCGCGTGGTCGATCTGTTCGAGGATTCGATCGACATCGCGTTGCGCGTACGCTCCGACCCGCCGGAAAACGCCAATATCGTCGTGCGCCCGTTGTGGCGCACGCAGCAGATGCTGGTTGGCGCACCGAGTCTGCTGCAGCAGAATGCGCCGCCGCTGCTGCCTGCCGATCTGAACCGTTTCGAAACGCTCGACGTGCCGACCGGCGACGGGCGCCACGTCTTCGATCTGATCGCCCCCGACGGCACGCGCCACGCGCACGAACACGAGCCGCGCCTCGTCACCGCCGATCTGATGACGATTCGCGAAGCGGTGCTGTCCGGTGTGGGTATCGCCGCGTTGCCGGAAATGATGTACGGCAGCGCGTTGCGCGCGGGGCAGTTGTCGCCGGTGATGCCGGGTTGGACCTTCCCGACGCCGCAGTTGTACGCGGTATTCGTGTCACGGCAGGGAATGGTGCCGGCGGTGCGCGCATTCGTCGATTATCTGGTCGAGATGCTCGATCCGGACGAAGGTAAATACATCATGGGCGAGTGCCCGACGCGTGCCACGCAAGACGCATCGCAGCCTGTTCTCGCGGTCGCGTCATAGCACCTATTGCGTGCGGCGACATCGCTTTTAGCATTTAAACGCCGTTTGCCATGAGTACTTTCAATGGCGGTTTGCTTGAATGCGCGCGCTCGCGGGCCTATAGTGAAATCCCTTCGCTAAGGAGTCTCTTATGCGAAAACTCATGGCCTCTATGATAGTGGGCCTGATAGGGCTGACCGCGCTGTCCGTGTCGATCACGGCTGTCGCATGCGGTGACTCGAGCTATCAGTCATCTTCTGATGGTAAATAATCCCGCCGCCCGAAGGCGCCGAGTGCGCACAAAAAAAGGCCTTCATCTGACGATGAAGGCCTTTTACTTTTAGCCCTTGTTTCAAGGGCTTTTCTGATTTTTCGGCAGGCGCTGCTTAACAGCAATACGCCGCGATACGCGGATCACCTGCCTTCACGTGCGCTTATTTGCCTTTAGGCTGCGTGACGAAGCCGATCTTCGTGAGACCGCCGGCCTGCGCCGCCGACATCACTTCGGCCACTTTTTCGTACGCGACCTTGCGATCCGCATCCAGATGCAGCTCCGGTTGCGGATTCGCTTGCGCAGCTTCCGCAATCTTCGCGCGCAGCGCTGCGTCGTCGACCTTCTTGTCGTCCCACAATACGTTGCCGTCCGCGTCGACGGCGACCGTCACCTGGGCGGGCTTGGTGTCTTCCTTCTGACTGCTCGCGTGCGGCAGATCGATTTTGACCGCGTGACGAATCACCGGGATCGTCACCATGAAGACGATCAGGAGAACCAACATCACGTCGACGAGCGGCGTCATGTTGATTTCGTTCATCAGGCCGTCGTCATCGTCGCTGGCGAAAGGGCTCATTGCCATCGGAATGCCTCGTCGATCAGTTGGTGCGTGTGGCGAGGCGCAGACCGTCGCCGCGCCTCGACGACGACAGACGGGCGCCCGTCACGAAGAAGGCGTGCAGACCGTGCGCAAAGCGGCTCAGTTTGGCGACGACCGCCTTGTTGGCACGCGTCAGTGCGTTGTAGCCCAGCACGGCCGGAATCGCGACGAACAGGCCGAACGCGGTCATGATCAGCGCTTCGCCGACCGGGCCCGCGACCTGATCGATCGACGACTGGCCGCTCGCACCGATCGCCAGCAGCGCGTGATAGATGCCCCACACCGTGCCGAACAGGCCGACGAACGGCGCCGTGCTGCCGATCGAGGCGAGAATCGCCAGACCGCTTTGCATGCGCGCGACGCTTTCGTCCATTGTGTCCTTCAGGCAGCGCGTCACCCAATCCGACACATCCATGCGATCGTGCAGATGCGGCTGCGTCTGATGATGGTGATCCGCGGCTTCCTGGCCCGACAGCGCGAGTGCGAGGAACGGATTGTCCTGCGGCGTCGACGAGCCGGCACCGAGTTTCTTCACGCCGTCGGCGAGATCGTCCGAATGCCAGAACTGCTGCTCGGCATTCTTCGTGAGACGCTTCAGGCGCATCACGTTCCAGCCTTTGATGACGATCACGCTCCACGACATGACCGACATGATCAACAGCGCGAGCGCGATGCCGCGCGTCACGAAATCCCCTTGCGCCCACACGTGCGCCAATCCGTAGTTTTGCATTGCAATTCCTTTTTTTTGAAATCTGCTTCAATCGTTCAGATTGAAGTTGTAAGGCTGGGTGGCCGTGGCCCGAATAGCCTGACCGTTCTCGAGATAGGGCTTGCACGAGCTCGCATGCGCGGCGGCGATGGCGGCGTCATCCAGACGGCTGAAGCCGCTGCTCTTTTTGAGCGAGATGCTTTCAACCTTCCCCGTCGGCCCGATGACGAACGTCACGTAGGCCGTACCGGTTTCGCCGCGGCGCTTCGACAGCGCGGGGTAGTCCGGCGTGATCATGCTGCACTCGATGTGCGAGACGTTCTTCGGCACCGTGATGTCCATGGTCGGACGGCCGATTGCCGGCGCGGCCTGAGCGGCAGGCGCCGCCGGTGCGGCAGGCGCGGGCGTCGGCTCGGGCGCGGCGACAGGCGTCGGTGACGGAGTCGAGGCGATCGGCAATGGCGTAGGTGTTGGCGTCGGTGTCGGCTTGGGCTGGACTTTCGGCTTGGTGTGAACCGGTGGTGTCGGCTTGGGCGGCGGCGGGGCGATCGATTGCACCGCGACGGGCGCGGCGATCGGCGCGGGCGCCAGCAACTGTGCGGTCATCACCTTCGATTCGATCACGGGCTGCAGCGGTTCATGACGCAACGTCATGATCACCGCAAGCAAAGCGACGTGAATTGCCGCGACGGCGGCAGTCGCGGTCAACGCACGGGAATTCATTCGGGCGGACGAAGCCGGCGTGGCGCCGGCTGAAACGGTATGCGAGGCCTGCATGTTAGCGTGGCGACGTGCCGTCGATGCGGCACGCCAGACAAGACATCGTCATGTTCGGAAGATCAGCAACGAAATGAACAAAGTAGTCACGAAACCAATCAACAATTCCATCTCAAACTCCTTTAACGGGTGAGCGGGTAGCTGGCTGGTATGGATACTGGCTTGCTGACGGCAGTGGGATAAGGCGTGAGGCGGCGCGTAAAACAAGCGCATGAAGCGGTGAAGCGATAAAGCGGCGAGCGCCCGAGGCGCGGCATGGGCCGCGCTCTAAATCAGCCTCAGGCGGCCTTGCGTTCGTAAAACGTCAGCGGCATAGCCTGCGAGTGATGATCGAAGCCGCAACGGCTCGCGCACACGCCGCTTTCCATCATGACGCCGCGCACGGATTCCGCGCACTTGCCACAGCAGGAAGCGACGCCGAGTTCGAACTGGAGTTCGTCGAACGAATCGACGCCTTCCGCGATCGAGGCACGGATCTTTCGGTCAGAAACAGACTTGCAGACACAGACAATCATGGCAGGGCGTCATAGCTAACGTTAATGCGAACTATTATCATTTTGATTGGCTGGTTTGGCAAGCGTCCTGCATGATTTTTTGTAACAAAACCAGACTCTTAGAAGGGTTTCGTCTAAAGGGTGGGATTTGCCGCGGATGGCGGGACGGGCGCAAAAACGCCTGAAAAGTGCGCAAAATGGCCGTGCGGCGGCCTAAAAAGCAGCGTGCGAGGGGTTTTATGCGGCTTGGGAATCCGGCGCTGCTGTGCGGCGCGAAGGAATCACGACCTGCTCGACTGTCGCGTCGATGTGCAACAGGGTCGCGGCAAGCTGTTGCTGATGCGTACCGTCGCCGGTGGAATAAAAACGGGGCAGAGCAGGCTCGGCGCTTTCCGGGGTGGCGCGCAGGCCGTGCTGGTCGAGTATCCGTTCCAGCTGGCGTGCGATGGCCACGCTCGTATCGATCAGCGTCAGCCGGTCGCCGACGATGTCGCGGATCGCCGCATCGAGAAAGGGGTAGTGGGTGCAGCCCAGCACCAGTGTGTCGGCGCCGGCATCGAGCATGGGCTGCAGGTAGCTGCGCAGCAGCTCGCGCAGTTCAGCGGAGCCCACGTCGCAGCGTTCTACCGCCTGCACGAGCCCGTGGCCAGGCTGGCAAAGGAAACGGCAATCGGCGGCGTAGCGCTCCAATAGCGCCTGAAAGCGGGCGCTGCGCAAGGTCACTTGCGTAGCGAGCACGCCGGCCACCCGCGCTTTGGACTGCAGCGCGGCCGGTTTGACGCCCGGTTCGACGCCTACCAGCGGAATCGCCAGTTTTTCGCGGACCAGTGCGATGGACTGCGCGGTCGCCGTGTTGCATGCGACCACCAGCGCCTTGGCGCCCTGGCTTGCGAGCCACTCGCCGATCGCGAGGGTGCGGTCGGCGATGAAATCGTCGTCGCGTTCACCGTAGGGGGCGTAGAGCGAATCGGCGACGTAGATGAGCGCTTCGCCGGGGAGTTGCGCCCGGACCGCCCGCAGCACCGACAACCCGCCCAGACCCGAATCGAAAATGCCGACCGGCGCCCGCGAACCGCCACCTGAGGTAGCAATCCGGGCACTCGAAGACGGCGATTCTGCGGACATAGGCGATAAGGAGACGCGCGGCACAGCGGTCACGGAAAACTCACGAAAACTGGGGCGTGTGCAAGTATATCGCCCGCGCGGCGCCGATTCTGACAAATAAGCAGGCAAACAACCTGGCAAACAAGCAGCCCGGCAAGTTGGCGTATCAGCCGGCCCATGAGCCGTCGCGCGGGCTTTTCCAACCCGGTTCGATCAGGACTCGACCGAACCCATTGCAGTTTGCTGGTAGTTCTGGATGCCGACCTTGTCGATCAGGTCCAGTTGCGTTTCGAGCCAGTCAATGTGTTCTTCGGTGTCGTCGAGAATCTTCACGAAGATTTCGCGCGAGATGAAATCGCGAACGGATTCGCAATACACAATCGCTTCTTTGCAGGTGCTCTGCGAAATCTGTTCGAGCTTCAGATCGCATTCGAGGATTTCTTTGGTTTCTTCACCGATCAGCAGCTTGTGCAGGTCTTGCAGATTCGGCAGGCCGTCGAGCATGAAAATGCGTTCGATCAGCCAGTCGGCATGCTTCATTTCGCCGATCGATTCGTCGTACTCATGCTTGCCGAGTTTCTCGAGACCCCAGTGCTTGTACATCCGCGCATGCAGGAAGTATTGGTTGATGGCGGTGAGTTCGTTCTTCAACTGGGAGTTGAGATACTCAATGACCTTCTTATCGCCTTGCATGATGTGTCCTTGTAGGGGGCTTTGAATTTCCCAGAACAATAAACGGCGAAAGACAAAAAGCCAAGGCAAAAAACACAGTTTTTGGCCTCGATTCGCAAGGTTTTTAGCGTGATGCGTACCGTTCTCATTTCAGGATAAAGAAAGCCGGGGTTTGAGGCCCCGGCTTGCATTTTCTTACCTGATGCTATTTGCCGATCAAACCGTCGCGACCGGAATCTTGCCGATCTTGGCTTGCCATTCCTTCGGACCGGTTTGGTGCACCGATGTGCCGTTCGAATCGACGGCGACCGTCACCGGCATATCCTGCACGTCGAATTCATAGATCGCTTCCATGCCGAGGTCTTCGAACGCGAGAACCTTCGCGCTGCGAATTGCTTTCGACACGAGGTAAGCCGCGCCGCCCACCGCCATCAGATACGCAGCCTTATGCTTCTTGATCGCCTCGATCGCAACCGGGCCGCGCTCGGCCTTGCCGATCATCGAAATCAGACCGGTTTGCGACAACATGGTCTCGGTGAACTTGTCCATGCGCGTGGCGGTGGTCGGGCCTGCGGGGCCGACTGCCTCGTCGCGCACCGGATCGACCGGGCCGACGTAGTAGATCACGCGATTCGTGAAGTCGACCGGGAGCTTTTCGCCCTTCGCCAGCATATCGGCGATGCGCTTATGCGCCGCGTCGCGGCCCGTCAGCATCTTGCCCGACAGCAACAACGTCTGGCCCGGCGTCCAGGCTGCGACTTCTTCCGGCGTCAGCGTGTTCAGGTCGACGCGCTTGCTCTTTTCCGTGTCCGGTTCCCATTGCACTTTCGGCCATGCGTCGAGCGACGGCGCTTCGAGCTTCGCCACGCCCGAACCATCCAGCGTGAAGTGCGCGTGACGGGTCGCCGCGCAGTTCGGGATGATGGCGATCGGCTTGCTCGCAGCGTGCGTCGGTGCAGCCATGATCTTCACGTCGAGCACGGTGGCAAGACCGCCCAGGCCTTGTGCGCCGATACCGAGCGCATTGACCTTCTCGTGCAGTTCGACGCGCAGTTCTTCGATCCAGTCTTTCGGGCCGCGTGCGATCACGTCCTGAATGTCGATCGGATCCATCAGCGATTCCTTCGCCATGACCATCGCTTTCTCAGCGGTGCCGCCGATGCCGATGCCGAGCATGCCCGGCGGACACCAGCCTGCACCCATGGTCGGCACGGTCTTCAGAATCCAGTCGACGATCGAGTCCGACGGGTTCAGCATCGCGAACTTCGACTTGTTTTCCGAGCCGCCGCCCTTCGCCGCAACCTGTACGTCGACCTTGTCGCCCGGCACGATCTCGTAGTGGATCACGGCCGGCGTGTTGTCTTTCGTATTCTTGCGTGCGCCTTCCGGCGGGCTCACGATCGACGCGCGCAGCACGTTGTCCGGGTTCAGATAACCGCGGCGCACGCCTTCGTTGATCATCTCGGTGACGCCCATCGTCGCACCGTCCCAACGCACGTCCATGCCGACCTTCACGAACACCGTGACGATGCCGGTGTCCTGGCAGATCGGGCGCTTGCCTTCGGCGCACATGCGGCTGTTGGTGAGGATCTGCGCGATCGCATCCTTCGCGGCCGGGCTCTCCTCGAGCTCGTAAGCGCGGCCCAAGGCCTGGATGTAATCGAGCGGGTGGTAATAGCTGATGTACTGAAGCGAATCAGCAATGCTCTGGATCAGATCTTCCTGTTTGATGACGGTCATGATGGCTAGCTCAGTGGGGACAATGGCGCTTGTTATCAGACTCGCAGGGCAGTGCGGTCAGTCGTGCGCCTTCAGGGGAGTGGAACCGTTCGAACCCAGCGGATGCAATCCCGCGGGCTCCTGAAAATGTTTCGGATGCGTATGCGTGGTGAGGCGGTCGACCAGCGCCATCACGACCGCCGAGAGAAGGAACGCGACGTGGATAATGACCTGCCACATGATGGTGTGCGTCGAATTCTGGTCGGGGCTGATGAAGGTCTTCAACAGATGGATCGACGAGATGCTGATCAGCGCCATGGAAAGCTTCACCTTCAGCACGCCGGCGTTGACGTGGTCGAGCCATTCCGGCTCGTCCGGATGACCCTCCACGCCGAGGCGCGACACGAAGGTTTCATACCCGCCGATGATCACCATGATCAGCAGGTTCGAGATCATCACCACGTCGATCAGGCCGAGTACCACCAGCATGATGCTGGTTTCGTCGAGCGTCATGGACGCGGTGACCAGATGCCAGACCTCTTTGAGGAACAGAACGACGTAGACGCCTTGCGCGACGATCAGGCCCAGATAGAGCGGCACCTGCAGCCAGCGGCTCATGAAGATGATGACGGGCAGCGGGCGCATCGGGCGGCGCTGACGGGCTGAGTCGGGTCGCGGGGCGGACATAGGCAAGAGTCAGATGAAACGCAGGTGACGGAACACGGACTAAATGCGCTGACCCGAAGCGCAAACCAAACGCGCGTATCGAGCACGCAAACCAGGGCGCAGACGGCGCGATACGCGGCCAGGGGAGGCCGGAAAAGCTCGCGTCAGGCGCGCTATTGTACAGCGTCGGATGAATTTGCTGCGGCGCGGCGGGCAGTGGTGGCGCTCAGGAGGCCACCGGCGGTACCCGCTTCACCTTCAGGCTCGCCAGCCCGATTCCTGCCACCACGCAGGCAAGCGCGATGCCGTGCGCGAGCGTGGGCCGCTCACCGAGAAACACGATGCCGTAAATCGCCGCCGCCACCGGCAGCACGGCGCTGAACACACCCGCGAGACTGCCCGGTACATGGCGAATGCCCTTCATCCACAGCCAGAACGAGAAGATGCTCGCCGATAGCCCGTACCACAGCACCAGCGTCCAGACGCTAACGGGCACCGCGCGATAGTCGAAGTGCAGCAGCGCGGTGACGCCGAGCGGCAGCATCAGCAGCAGGCCGAACAGATGCGTGTAGGCACAGATGTCGATCGGGGCGAGTGTTTGCGTCAAACGGCGCGACAGGATGATGTAAAGCGATTCGCAGCACACCGCGCCCAGCACCATCAGATTGCCGGTGAACGAAGTCTCGCCGCCCGCATTCTCGTCCACATGGGCGAGATTGATGACGACCACCCCGACGATCGCCAGCGCGATCGATGCGAGTGCCCGACCGTTCGGACGCTCTTTGAGGATCAGCCACGAGAGCAGCGCGACGACCGCGGGGATCGTGCTGGTGATGACGCCGGCCGCGACCGCGCTGGTGCGTTGCACGCCGTTAAGCATCAGCAGCGTGAACCCGAAGGTGCCGAACAGCGCCTGCAGAAACAGATTGAGCCATTCATCGCGTTTGACGCGGCGCAGTTTGGCGACGCGCAATAGCGGCCACAATACTGCCATTGCAATGACGAAGCGCAGCAGCGCGAACAGGGGGACGGGGACGAACTCGACGATCGATTTACCGATTCCGACATTGCTGCCGACCAGCAGCATCGAGGTAATGAGAAGCAGGGAGTAACGATTCAAGCTGGAATCCAGACGGCTAGTTCAGTTAGCATTGTAAGAGGGCGTGCGAGCCAGCGTAAAGGCGCAGCGCCGGCGCGGCGCACGTGATGCGTCCCGCGTGCCCGGTTTCGGCATGGATCGGTTGCACCGGCATGTCGATCGGCGCGCATGAACGGACCGTAACGCGTAGCATGCCGAGCGTGACTCCGAGCCGCGTAAGGGTTTTCGCCCGCTACACGATGCGCCTCGCGTAAGTGGCCGGTAAGTTGCAAAGTTTATGTTTGAGCACGAGAGCGGAACGTCAGCCATTCATCTATGTTGCAATGCGGCATACATGAAAGCGAAAGGCGAACGGGCCGCGGCGCAGTGATCGGCGATCGCTGCGCGAGGGTTGGAGACAGCGCGCCGCCTGGTGATCACGAATGGCGGCGCCATCATGACAAGGCGCGTCTCAGGCGCGCCGGCACAGGTTTCTGGTTTCATCTTCACCAAGGGGTTGTCGATGTCTGCGATTGAATCTGTTCTTCACGAACGCCGTGTTTTCCCGCCCTCCGCTGAAGCAGCGGCTGGTGCGACGATCTCCGGCATGGACGCGTACCGGGCGCTGGCCGCCGAAGCGGAGCGTGATTACGAAGGGTTCTGGGGGCGCCTCGCTCGCGAGACGCTAAGCTGGAACAAGCCCTTCACCAAGGTGCTGGACGAATCGAACGCGCCTTTCTACACATGGTTCGAAGACGGCCAGCTGAACGCGTCGTATAACAGCATCGACCGCCATGTCGAAGCCGGCAACGGCGAGCGCGTCGCGATCATCTTCGAAGCCGATGACGGTACGGTCACTAACGTCACTTACCAGGATCTGCTGCAACGTGTATCGCGCTTTGCGAACGCGCTGAAAAAGCGCGGCGTGAAGAAGGGCGATCGCGTGGTGATCTATATGCCGATGTCGATCGAAGGCATTGTCGCCATGCAGGCATGCGCGCGGATCGGCGCCACGCATTCGGTGGTGTTCGGCGGCTTCTCGTCGAAGTCGCTGAACGAGCGGCTGGTGGATGTGGGCGCGGTCGCGCTCGTGACTTCCGACGAACAGATGCGTGGCGGCAAGGCCTTGCCGCTGAAGAACATCGCCGACGAAGCCATTGCCATGGGCGGCTGCGAGGCGGTGAAGAGCGTGATCGTCTACAAGCGCACCGGCGGCAAGATCGCGTGGAACGAAAGCCGCGATCTGTGGATGCACGAACTCACGCAGTCCGAATCGGATCAATGTGCACCCGAGTGGGTCGGCGCCGAGCATCCGCTCTTCATCCTCTATACGTCCGGTTCGACCGGCAAGCCGAAGGGCGTGCAGCACAGCACCGGCGGCTATCTGCTGTGGGCCGCGCAGACCATGAAGTGGACCTTCGACTGGAAGTCCACGGATGTGTTCTGGTGTACCGCCGACATCGGCTGGATCACCGGCCATAGCTACATCTCGTATGGCCCGTTGACGCTCGGCGGCACCCAGGTCGTGTTCGAAGGCGTGCCGACCTGGCCGAACGCCGGCCGCTTCTGGGACATGATCGCGAAGCACAAGGTTTCGCTGTTCTACACCGCGCCGACCGCGATCCGCTCGTTGATCAAGGCCGCCGAGGCGGACGGGAAAGTGCATCCGAAAAGCTACGATCTGTCGACGCTGCGCGTCATTGGCACGGTCGGCGAGCCGATCAATCCGGAAGCATGGGTGTGGTATTACGAGAACGTCGGCGGTGGCCGTTGTCCGATCGTCGATACGTGGTGGCAAACCGAAACCGGCGGACACATGATCACGCCGCTGCCGGGCGCCACGCCGCTGGTGCCGGGTTCGTGCACGCTGCCGCTGCCGGGCATCATGGCGGCGGTGGTCGATGAAACCGGCCAAGACGTGCCGAACGGGCAGGGTGGCATTCTGGTGGTGAAGCGCCCGTGGCCGTCGATGCTGCGCAACGTGTGGGGCGATCCGGACCGCTACAGGAAGAGCTACTTCCCCGAAGAACTCGGCGGCAAGCTGTACCTCGCCGGCGACGGCGCGGTGCGCGACAAGGAAACCGGCTACTTCACGATCATGGGCCGCATCGACGACGTGCTCAACGTGTCCGGGCACCGCCTCGGCACGATGGAGATCGAGTCGGCGCTGGTGTCGAACCCGATCGTGGCGGAAGCGGCCGTGGTTGGCCGTCCTGACGATACGACCGGCGAAGCCGTGTGCGCGTTCGTGGTGCTCAAGCGCGCGCGTCCTGAAGGCGAAGAAGCGGTGAAGCTCGCCAGCGAACTGCGCAACTGGGTCGCGAAGGAGATCGGTCCGATCGCCAAACCGAAGGACATCCGCTTCGGCGAGAACCTGCCGAAGACGCGTTCGGGCAAGATCATGCGGCGCCTGTTGCGCTCGCTCGCGAAGGGCGAGGAAATCACTCAGGACGTGTCCACGCTGGAAAACCCGGCGATTCTCGATCAGCTCGGCGAGTCGCTCTGAGCTTAGGTTTGCCTGGGTTCGCAGCAAGGGCCTGCCGAATGGTGCGCCCTTGACTGGACCCGGGTATCGACCATTTGGGTCAGGCTGTTAAAGCCACCGCGCGGACAATCCCGATTGCCTGCCCGGTGGCTTTTTGATACATAGGCGCATGGCCGCGCCACACCACGCCTCTCACGCTACCCTCAATCCCGCGCCCGAACCCCCTGCGGTCTCGGCGGCGATGGCGCGCGCGCATCAGAAATACTGGCGCTTCAACCTCGCATTGATCGCGACGTTGATGGCGGTGGGCTTCGCGGTGTCGTTCGTTTTGCCGCTGGTGGCGCCGGCGTTGGATCAGGTGCGCTTCGGCGGTTTCCGGTTGCCGTTCTACTTTGGTGCGCAAGGCGCGATTCTGATCTACGTCGCGTTGATCGTCGTTTATATCGTGCTGATGCAGCGCGCCGACCGCCGTCTGCAACGCGCTTTCGACACCGACGCCGGCGTGAATGCCACCGGTGTCAGTGCCGATGCCGGCGCGCCCGCTGCGCGCGGAAACTGAGCCGATGACGCTGACACACAGGCTGATCCGCTCATACGCGCTTTATACGCTCGGCTTTCTGCTATTCATCTATGTGATGTGGCGCATCGAGCGCACCACCGGCCCGGGTGTGTGGATCGGCTATGTGTTCCTGTTCGTGCCGATCGCGGTTTATGCGGTGATCGGCCTGCTGTCGCGCACCTCCGATCTGGTGGAGTACTACGTTGCCGGGCGGCGCGTGCCCTCGGCCTTCAACGGCATGGCGACGGCGGCCGACTGGCTCTCCGCTGCGTCGTTCATCGGTCTCGCCGGTTCGATCTATGCAACCGGATATGACGGGCTCGCGTACCTGATGGGCTGGACCGGCGGCTATTGCCTCGTCGCGTTCCTGCTCGCGCCGTATGTGCGCAAGCTCGCGCGTTACACGATTCCCGACTTTCTCGGCACGCGCTTTTCGAGCAACGCGGTGCGTGGACTCGCTGCGTTGGCGGCGATCCTGTGCTCGTTCGTGTATCTGGTTGCGCAGATTCAGGGCGTCGGCTTGATTGCGACGCGTTTTATCGGCGTGGATTTCGCGGTCGGCATTTTCTGCGGACTCGCGGGCATTCTCGTGTGCTCGTTTCTCGGCGGTATGCGTGCCGTGACGTGGACCCAGGTCGCGCAATACATCATCCTGATCGCGGCAATCCTGATTCCCGTGTCGATGATCGCGCATAAGGATGGCCTCGGCTGGGTGCCGCAGTTTAACTACGGGCGCTTGATGGAGCGTGTCGAAGGCCTGGAGAAGCAGGTGCGCGAGGCGCCGCTCGAGCAGACCGTACGCGACGACTATCGGCGGCGCGCCGCGCTGATGCAAACGCGGCTCGATACGTTGCCGCAATCGTTCGTCGATGAGAAGCTGCGCCTCACGCAGGAAGTCGCGGACTTGCGCCGTCACAATGGCCCGTTGCGCGATATCAAGGAGCAGGAGAGGGAACTGGAGCAGTTTCCGCGCGATGCCGCCGCGGCCCAGATCGTCTGGACCCAACGCCGCGACGAGATGCTGATGCGCGCGGCCGCGCCGGTGCCGATGCACGAACCGTTTCCCGTCACGAGCGAAGAGGACCGGCGTACTCACGAACGCAATTTCCTGTCGCTGCTGCTGTGCCTGTCGCTTGGCACCGCCAGCCTGCCGCACATCCTGACGCGCTACAACACGACGACTTCGGTGGCGTCCGCGCGACGCTCGGTCGGCTGGACGTTGTTCTTCGTCGCGCTGTTCTATCTGACGGTGCCCGTACTGGCCGTGTTGATCAAGTACGAGATATTGACCAATCTGGTCGGCCACCACTTTGCCGATTTGCCGCAGTGGCTCATGCAGTGGCGCAAGGTCGAGCCGAGTCTGATCAGCCTTGCGGATACCAATGGCGACGGCATCGTGCGCTGGAGTGAGATCCAGATGCAGCCGGATATGGTGGTGCTCGCCGCACCCGAGATCGCGGGGCTGCCATATGTGATGTCCGGGCTGATCGCGGCTGGCGCGCTGGCTGCGGCGCTCTCGACCGCGGATGGTCTGCTGCTGACGATTGCCAATGCGTTGTCGCACGACGTCTACTACCACATGGTCGATCCGACGGCGTCGAGCCAGCGGCGCGTGACGATTTCGAAGATTTTGCTGCTGGGGGTGGCCTTGTTCGCGTCGTATGTGGCGTCGCTCAATACGGGGAATATTCTGTTTCTGGTGGGCGCGGCTTTTTCGCTGGCGGCGTCGAGTCTGTTTCCGGTGCTGGTGCTGGGCGTCTTCTGGAAGCGCACGACCCGGCTTGGGGCCGTGGCGGGCATGGTGGCGGGGCTGCTGGTGTGCATTTACTACATCGTGTCGACGTATCCGTTCTTTACGCAGATGACGGGCTTCGCCGGCGCGCGGTGGTTCGGGATCGAGCCGATCAGCTCAGGCGTGTTCGGTGTGCCGGCGGGGTTTCTGGTGGCGATCGGGGTGAGTCTGATCGACCGGAAACCGGATGCTTATACGAGGGCATTGGTGGACTACATCCGGCATCCTTAGGCCGGTTTGCGCATGGGTGTGGCGCAGGGCGCGAAGTTTGCTATAATTCGGCTCCCCGCCGGAGAGATGGATGAGCGGTTTAAGTCGCACGCCTGGAAAGCGTGTATAGGTTAATAACCTATCCGGGGTTCGAATCCCCGTCTCTCCGCCAGAACTGAATGATAAGCCGTTGAATCTAAAAAAGATTCAACGGCTTTTTGTTTTTGGTTCTCGAATTGGCTCTCAAATTGGCTATCGAATGGACGTTAGCGGACTAGCCGGAAATCCTCGTCTAGTCAGGACGACGCAGTCTACTGTTTGACGGTCGCAGTCCGTCTGAGTTCGCGATCCGATAGGAAGGGATCGCGCGCAATTCCCGGTAGCCGAAACGCGCATGGCGCGTCTTTCAGAGCATGCCTTCTGAGACTGACATCGCTTTAAATAGAGCGACATACTTTGTCAGCTCGTGCAACGCCGCGCGAGCCGATTGGCCGCATCGTTTGAATTCTATGACGACGTAGTGTCGTGGCGGGTCACGAGCTAATTTGTCGATGAACCGCCCTGCACCCGCAAGCCGTGCAAGTGCAGATTGACCAATGATCCGCCGGACGGGATTATTGCCGGAATGGCCGTTGTCGCTTTGAAATTGCCATTAACGCGCCTTTGATGCGAACTCTTTGAAGCAGGAGCCTTGCGCGTAGTAATCCATCTCGCGTGGGTTTCCATATCGGCGGTTCGGATACTTCATGATGCGCTTCTTAATACTCGCAAGTTAGACCATATTCCAGCAACTGCAACGCGCACGCAAAATCCTCCATCGTCATCGACTCTGCGGGATTGTGACTGCCATTTTCGTTGCGTACAAAAATCATCGCAGTCGGAATACCTTGACTGGCGAAGATTGCAGAATCATGGCCTGCGCCACTCGCCATTTTCATGGTTGGAATGCCGTGAATCGCTGCTGCGTTGAGCAGCGATGCCTGCAACGCTGCGTCCATCACCGCGGGCTTGCTGTGCGTCTGCAAGCCGAGGTCGAGTTCGACGCCCGAGCTGGCCGAGATTTCCGCGCAACGCAACCGCACGCACGCTTCCAGTCGCAGCAGCGTATCGGGTTCGATCGAGCGCACGTCGATGCTGAACGCAACATGCCCCGGAACCTTGCTGAAATCGGCACGCTTTGGGTCGGTCTGCACGCGGCCGAACGTGATCACCAGGTCGCGTTCTTCTATTTCTGCCTCGTCCCAGTCGTGATCAAGCGCGATGATCAGGCGCGCGACGGCCAGCATCGCGTCCTTGCGCTTGCCGCGCGCAGCCGCACCCGAATGCGCGTATTCACCGATCGCCTGCGCATGACGGAAGCGGAATGCGCCGCGAATCCCAGTGACGATGCCCACCGGCAGATTGCGTTCGACGAGTAGCGGCCCCTGTTCAATGTGTAGTTCGACGAAGCGGCTGATTGCGCGTGCATCGAGAAACGCCTCGCCCGCGCGCAGGCGATCCGGCTCGCCGCCCAGCGCTTCGATGCATTGTGCGAGCGTGCGATTGTCGTCGCTGCGGAGGATGCAGAGATCGTCACCCGATAGCATGCCGAACGCCGCCTTGCTGCCAATGTACGACAGCGGGAACCACGCGCTTTCTTCCGCGCGGATCGCCATCACTGTGCAGTCATGTGCCGGGACGAAGCCCGTGCGCAGCCAGCGCGAGAAAACCGTCATGCCGGCGACCACGCCGGCTGCACCGTCAAAATTGCCGCCACAGGGCACGGAGTCGAGGTGCGACCCTGTTAGCGCGGCGGGCAGCGAGCGGTCGCGGCCGGGAAACGTGACGTACAGATTCAGTGCGGCGTCTGTGCGGACTTCGAGACCCCAGGCGTGGGCGAGTGCGGCAATGCGCTCGTGAGCGCGCTGCTCGCCGGCGCCATATGAGTCGCGGGTGATGCCAGGTGTGTCGATGCCGTCTTTGGCGAGGCCGTCGAACAGTGTCGCCGCGAGCGCCCGCTCCTGCGACCATTCTTGCCAATTCGTGGTCGGAACGCCTGCCGGTGGAGCATCGGAGGCGCGTTTGTCGTTGGAATGAAAGCTCATGGGTTGGGCCGGGTAGGCGCGTAATTTCGATCGTTGAACGGCTGGAATATACCCAAAAATAAATTACTGGTATACCGAAGGTATTCAAATTGTTTGAAGCCTGCTTTGAAGCTCAAATGAATGTTCTTACAGTGGGTGTGGCGTAGGTCACAGAGCCAAAGTCCCCGTCTGGCATGGCGATAAGCCGATGAGCCAGTGGCGGGAGTTGCCCAAAACACGCGTCTATGAACCATCATTGCTCAACGTCTCGCTCTCCAGTCGACGAAGTTTTTTAAAAAAGCTTTGCAAATTTTTTTGTCCGGTGACAATGCGGCATACCAGAGGTATTCAGACGAACGGGGAAAACAGATGAGCGGTGGAAACTGGTCGCGACGCGAGGCGTTGCTGGGAATCGGCGGTGCGATGCTGGCGCCGGTGCTGGGTCGTTCGGCGAATGCGATCGCTGCGGATCAGTCGGTAGTGACGATCTACTCGTCGATGCCGAGCGCCTACATGACGAAACTTGCCGATGCGTTCAACGCCGAGAAAACCGGCATCTCACTGAAGATTTACACCGCTGCGACCTTCCAGACCGTCGAGCGGCTGCAAGCGGAACTTCGCGCGGGCCGCGTGGCCGCCGATCTTTTCCAGGTCTCCGACCTGAGCGCGTTCGTTGCGCTCAAGCGTCAGGGCGCGCTCGCACGCTACGAATCGGAGACCTACAGGCACTATCCGGCCGCCTTCAAGGATCCGGACTTTACGTGGATCAACTCGCGCAGCCTGATCACGCTGTTCGCCTACAACACAAACCAGGTTTCAGCCGTCGACGCGCCGAAAACCTGGGACGACTTCGCGAGTCCGAAGTGGGCTGGCAAGCAGGGCATGGCCGACCCGCGCGTCGACGGCGACGCGTACAACTGGTACTACACGCTGCGCAAGACGAAGGGCGTCGAGTGGTGGAAGAAATACGCGAAAAACAAGCCGCAGGTGTTTCGCGGCCACGGCGCGCTGATTGACAAGCTGATCTCGGGCGAGTTGCCGCTCACCGAGCAACTGGATTACATCGTCTATACGAATGTGCGCGATCGTAAGGCGCCGATCCGTTCGGTGTTCCCGCCAGAAATCGTGCCTGTCACGATGACGCCGCTCGCTGTGCTCAAGCAGGCGCCGAATCCGGACGGCGCGCGCAAGGTGTTCGACTGGTTCCTGTCGAAGCGTGGCCAGGAATTGCTGCAGCAGGTCGGTGGCTGCTATTCGGTGCGCGACGATGTCGCCAATCTGCCGGACCGCCCAGCGTTCTCCAGCTTCAAGACGCTGACCATCGACCCCGAAGACTTTACGAACCGCCGCGAGAAGCTTCAGGACGAGTTCGCCGATATCTTCGGCATGTGAGGTAGCGGATGTTCACGCGTTTCCGTCCAGAAGTCCTGTTGTTTCAGGTAACCGCCGTGCTGTTGTCACTGCTGGTGCTGGCGCCGCTCGCCACGCTGCTGCTCGGCAGTCTGAGCGCCAGCAGCCACGAAGCGTTCACAACCGATCTTGGCTTCGGCAATTTCGAACGGGTGCTGACGCAGTCGCGCTACCTGACCGCGTTGTGGAATACGTTGCGCATAGCTGTCGCGTCCACGGCGATTGCGACGGTCGTGGGCGTGTCGCTCGCGTGGCTGGTTGCGCGCACCGACATGCCGGGTCGCTGGCTCGTGCATCTAGGCGTGGTTGCGCCGTTCTTCGTGTCGCCGTTCATCGGCGCGCTGGCCTGGGGGCTGCTGCTCTCGCCGAAGATCGGTACGCTGAATCAACTGCTTGGCGTGTTCGGCATTGGGCCGTTCGACATCTACACGGTGGGCGGCATCATCTGGGTGATGGGCATTTACTATGCACCCTATGTGTACATGTTCGTGCAGAGCGCGTTGTATAACCTCGATCCGACACTCGAGGAAGCCGCGTTCATGAGCGGCCTCTCGCCATGGCGCACGGTGCTGAAGGTGAGTTTGCCGATGGTGTCGCCCGCGATCATGTCGGGCATGCTGCTGACGTTCGTCGCGGCGGCCGGGCAGTTCGGCGTACCGTCGCTGCTGGGCACGCCCGCTCGCATCAACGTGATGACCACGTACATTTACGATCTGACCAACACCACGCCGTCGCACTTCAATCTTGCGGCAGCGATGTCGGTGATCCTGCTGGTCATCGCCTGTGCCGCGCTTTACGTGCAACATCGGCTGATGCGTGGCCGCAGCTATGTGACGATGGGTGGCAAGAGCACGCGTCCGAAGACGCTGCGGCTCGGCGCGGCGCTCGTTCCGGCCACGGCGTTCGCCTATCTCTTCCTGTTGCTCGCTTCCGTGTTGCCGCTTTTGATGCTCGCGTATGTGTCGTTCGTGCCGTACTACTCCGGGCATATCAGTTTCGCGTCGCTCACGCTGCATCACTACGTGAGCCTCGTGCGCGACAACCAGATCGCGCAGCGCGCACTGGTCAACACACTGGTGGTATCGGTGGGATCGGCCTGCGCGGCCGTGGTCCTCGGCGTGATCATCAGCTGGATTCAGCTGCGTACGCGCGCCTGGTATCGCGGCGCGATCAGCATGGCGCTGGTGCTGCCGGTCGCGGTTCCAGCGATCGTGCTCGGTCTTGCAATCATGTGGACGTGGATCTACGCGCCGGTGCATGTATATGGCACGACGTGGCTGCTCTTCATCGGCTATCTGACCGGCTATCTGCCGTTCGCCGTCCGTTCGATTACCGCCGTGCATCAGCAGATCGACAAATCGCTGGAAGAGGCGGTGTCGATGGTCGGTGGCGGCTGGCTCGCGACGCTTCGTCACGTGACGCTGCCGCTGCTCAAGCCCGGCATCGCCGCGGGCTGGACGCTGCTGTTCATCGTGTTCGTGCGTGAACTGGCGATTTCCATTCTGCTCTACGCGCCGGGCGGCGAGGTGCTTTCGGTGCTGATCTATAACCGGTGGGCCGAGGGCGATTACAACGCGCTCGCAGCGATGGCAATGATCCAGGTCGTCTTGATGATGATCGTCATCGTGCTGATCGGACGCATGTTTAAAATCGATCTTTCGAGAAGTGCACACTAAACATGAGTTATCTGAAGGTTGAATCGGTTGGCCGGAATTTCGGCGATTTCGTCGCCCTGTCCGATATCTCGTTCGAATTGCAGCGCGGCGAGATCGTGACGCTGCTCGGCCCATCGGGCTGCGGCAAGACCACGTTGTTACGCGCAATCGCCGGCCTTGAGAGCATCGAGCGCGGCCGCATCGTACTCGATGGCCGCATGCTCGCTCATGGCGAAAAAAGCATGGCGATTGCGCCGGAGCGCCGCGGCATCGGCATGGTGTTCCAGTCGTATGCGCTGTGGCCACACATGACAGTTGGCGAGAACATTGCGCTCGGCCTGAAGCTGAAGAAGGTCGACAGGGAAACGATGAAAAGGCGCATTGCGAATGCGCTCGAAATGGTCGGCCTGCCGGGCGCGGAGAATCGCGCGACCTCGTCGATGTCGGGCGGCCAGCAGCAGCGCGTGTCGCTTGCGCGTGCACTGGCGCTGGAGCCTGCCTGCATTCTGTTCGATGAGCCGCTGTCGAATCTCGACGTGCTGCTGCGTGACCGCATGCGTTTCGAAATCCGCGAACTGTTGAAGGCGGCAGGTATCACCGCGATCTACGTGACGCACGACCAGTCGGAAGCCATGGTGATTTCCGACCGCGTGCTTATCATGAACAAGGGCAAGCTGCTGCAAAGCGGTTCGCCGACGGAGTTGTATACGCATCCGCGCTGCCGCTTTGTCGCGGAGTTTTTTGGTCGAACAAATTTCTTTGCTGTGGATCACGAACGTTCGCGTCCGGGGCTTGTGAAAACACAGGACGGTCTGGAGTTTGTGTGCCGGCCTGATCTGCCGGTCTCGCGTGGCTCGCTGGTGGGTTTCCGTCCGGAAGCCGTCGAACTCGCGTCCGACCGTAGCGTCTGCAATGTGTTGAGCGCGCGCACCGATCGCGCGGTCTATCTGGGTGGCGTCACGCAGATAGACGGAAAAGTCGGCAACATTCCGGTCACCGCCATGCTTGGCGGCTTGCACACCATGTCGACGGATGCACCCCTGCATCTGCGCGTGGCCCCGGAAAACATAATGATATTGGAAGGAGAACAGTAGCGTGACCAACGCTGAAATCATGAACATGCCGTCGAAGCGGCTCGTGGAACAGATCCGCGAGCAGGTTCTCGACCGGATTCTCACCGGTCAGCTCAAGCCGAACCAGGTGATACAGGAGCGTCCACTATCGGTTGAACTGGGTGTATCGCGCACACCGCTGCGCGAAGCCTTGCGACAGCTCGAAGGCGAACGTTACGTGGGCCGTCGCGAAGACGGCACCTTGATCGTACAGGGTGTGACGGTACAGGAAATCCTCGAAGTGCTGCGCGTGCGCTCGCTGCTCGAAGCCGACGCAGCACGCGCCGCGTGCGGGCAGCTCTCCGCCGATCAGCTTCTCGGCTTGCGCCAGCGTCTCATTGCTGTGCGCGACGCGGAACAACCTTCGATCGACGAGCACAAACTGATCGACGAGGAATTGCATGGCCTCGTCGCGCGCGCCGGCGGCGGTCCGCTAATGCAATCGATGATCGCCGACCTGAAGCTGCGCACACGCATGTTTTCCATGCAGCGCATCCCGTCGCGCTTCAAGCCGGTTTGCGAGGAACACCTTGCGCTGATCGACGCGCTGCTCGCAGAAGACGCACAGGCAGCGGAAGCAGCGACCCAGAAGCACATCTACAACATTCGCGAAAGCATTATCCAGTGGTTGCAACGCAGTTGATCCCGTATCAGGAGTTGTCATCTTGAAGTGTCTTCTCATTCAGCCGATTCATGCCGCGGGCACCGACATACTGCAGCAGGCCGGCATCGAAGTGTCCCTGGCAAGTGCCGCCGACATGGCAACCGTCGTGCGCGAAATCGGCCCGGTCGATGCAGTCATTACGCGTAACGCAGGCCTCGACGGCGCGGCGATGGAAGCGGCGCCGAATCTGAAAGTGCTCGGCGTGCATGGTACCGGTTACGACCGCGTGGACGTCGCGTGCGCCACGCGTCGAAATCTGCCGATCGTGTACACGCCATACGCGAATGTGCAGTCGGTCGCCGAGCAGGCGATCGCGCAGATGATGGCGATCAGCAAACGCATTCGCGAAGCGGACAGGGCGGTGCGCGACGAGCGTTTCGGCTATCGCTACGAGAGCGTGTTCCACGAGCTCTCCGGACGCACACTTGCGGTGATCGGGTTCGGCAAGATCGGCCGGCGCGTCGCTGAGATCGCGAGCACCGCGTTCCAGATGCGCGTTCGGGTGTTCAGCCCGAGCGTGCCACGCGCGGAGATTGAAGCCGCTGGTTTCAGCGCGGCCGCGAGTCTCGACGAGGCGATCGCAGGCGCGGACGTCGTGTCCCTGCATCAACGACTCACCGCCGAAACGCGTGGCTCGATCGACGCACGACGGCTCGCCAGCATGAAGCCCGACGCAATGCTGGTGAATACCGCGCGCGGTGGACTCGTCGACGCGGCCGCGCTTATCGCCGCGCTGAACAGCGGTCACCTGATGGGCGCCGCGTTCGACGTGTTCGAGCAGGAGCCATTGCCTTCCGGGCACCAGTTCATGGGCTGCGAGCGGCTTGTTTTGTCGCCGCACATCGGCGGCGCGACTGGCGAGGCGATGCGCCGTACCGCGATCGAAGTGGCGGCCCAGGTCGTTGACGTGCTCGTCGGTCGCAAGCCCAAGTACCTGATCAATTCCGACGTGTGGGCCGAGCGCGTCTGATTTTTCCTGTATCCATCCGTTCAACCGAGAAAGACCCTATGATCAAATCCAATCCACTCAGGGCGTTATGGGAGGCCGGTAAGCCGGCGTTCGGCACCTGGATCACACTGTGTCCGCATCCGCGTGTCGTCAAGATATTCGCGGCCGCCGGCTTCGATTTTGTGATCATCGAAATGGAGCACACCGATTTCTCGTTCGGGACCGTCGGCACGCTTGCGATGCTCGCACGCGAAGCAGGTCTGTGCCCGATTGTGCGGCCGCCCGGCACGTTGAAACCGCACGACCTGACACGCCCGCTCGACGCGGGCGCGCAAGGCCTGCTGCTACCGTCTATCGACAGCGCAGAGCAGATGCGCGCGATTGTCCACGCGACCAAGTACTACCCGATGGGCATGCGACCAATGAACCTGCGCGGCCCGCATACCGATTACGTGACGGCGAAGCCAGCCGAGATCATCGAGCACGTCAACAGCAACACAGTGCTCGTGATCATGATCGAGACGCAACGCTCGATCGACAACCTCGACGAGATTCTTCAGGTGAAAGGCGTCGACGCCGTGATGATCGGCCCCGACGATCTGTCGCAAGATCTCGGGATTCCCGGTGAATTGCAGCATCCGAAGCTGATGGAGGCTTACGAGCGCGTGTTCGATATCTGCCGCAAGCATGAGGTGCCGTTCGGCCTGTCCGCGCAGAACCCGGATATGGCGAAGAAATGGGTGGATAAGGGAGCACGGTGGATTCCCTACCAGAACGACGCCGCGATGGTGTTCAACACGGCGAGCGCCGCCGTTCCACAACTGAAGACGATTGGAGGTCGCAGCGATGAACTCAAGTGAACGCCCTTTGCCGCCTGGGATCGGCGTCGCGCCGCAGGCGATCGGCGGCAAGACGATGAAAGCCGTTCAGATGTATAGCCCGTACGGCTATCGCGGCAAGATCGGCTTGATTGTGCCGTCGACCAATACCGTGATTGAGCCGGAATTCAATCGCATGGCGCCTAAGGGCGTGTCGGTGCATTCAGGTCGCATCATGCTGCTCGGCAAGGCCACGGAAGAGTCGTACATCAAGATGGGTGCGGAAACCGGGCGCGCTGCCGCCGAACTTGGCACGGCCGAAGTGGACGTGATCGCCTGGGGCTGCACGTCGGGTTCATGCGTGGTGCCGCGCGAGCAACTCGAAGGTGCGATCGTTGAAAACTCAGGCATTCCCGCCGTCTCCACGATGACGGCCGTGTTCGAGGCGATGCAGGTGTTCGGCGCGAAGACGGTGTCGCTCGGCACGCCGTACGTGCAGTTTGTCAACGAGACGGAAGTCGAAGTGATCGAGCGCGGCGGCGTAAAGGTTGCGGCGTGGTACGGGCTGGAGCTCGGCGAAACGCAGGAGGAACGCCGTGGCATCGGCCGTGTCCCGCCGGAATCGTTGTTCCGTCTCGTGCGGTATATCGACCGCCCGGAAAGCGACCTGATTTTCCTCAGTTGCACGAATCTCGCGACCATCGACATGCTCGACGCACTCGAACGGGAAGTCGGCAAGCCGGTCATTTCCAGCAATCAATGCACCTTCTGGGCGAGTCTGCGCCGCCTTGGAATTAAGGATCACATCGAGGGCTTCGGCAGTCTGCTGATGCGGTGATTTTTCGCGCCGGCCGCTCGCCGCACGATAGCCGGCTGTTCTATTTGGACACAAAAATTCTTCTCGCAGCGCCGTTCGCTTCGCTGTAGGGGATCGCTTTGCCTGCTGATTTTTAACGCTGTATCTGAAATAGATTTTTCATTTGATATTTAGGGTTTTTATATTTGTTAGTACGACTATTTGAAGAAATTGGGTTGATTTCCTTAATTTGACGAGAGAAGACCGATGAAGAACAAACTGATTGGCATAGCCGCATTTGCGGCCGTTTCTGGTGTTGCGCATGCGCAAAGCAGCGTGACGCTGTACGGCATCATCGACGTGGGCCTGAACTACAACTCGAACTCGGGCGGTCACCCGAATTACTTCATGAGCAGCGGAGTGAACAATGGCAGCCGTTGGGGCTTGCGCGGCGCGGAGGATCTCGGCGGTGGTCTGAAGGCGGTCTTCGATGTTGAAAACGGCTTCGACGTGACGAATGGCAAGGCCGTACAGGGGGGGCTCGAATTCGGCCGTCAGGCTTGGGTCGGCTTGTCGTCGGCGACATGGGGCACGCTCACGCTAGGGCGTCAGTACGATTTTGCGGTCGACTATATTGGTCCGTTTGCTGTGGGCGATCAGGGCGGCGGCAACGTTGCGGCACACCCCGGCGACATCGACAACCTGAACAACAACTTTCGCGTGAACAACGCGGTCAAGTATCAGTCGCCGAAGTTCGGTGGTCTGAAGTTCGGTGCGCTGTACAGCTTTGGTGGCACCGCGGGCTCGACCGGCCGCAACCAGATCTATTCGGCAGGCGTGCACTACGCGTACGGTCCGTTCTCGGCCGGTGTCGCGTATCTGAACGCGAAGAACCCGAACATCAGCTTCTTTGGCAATAGCTCGACGAGTACGGTGACGGCCGCGGCGACCAACTTCAGCACACCAATTTACAGCGGTTATCTGTCTGCGAACACATATCAGAACATTGCTGCGGGTGCGATGTACGAGATCGGCAAGCTGAGCGTGAGCGGCACGTACACGAACATCCAGTTCCGCGGTCTCGGCGATCTGTCCTCGGGTCCGAATCCGTATCACTACAGCGGCAACGCTGTGTTCAACAATGTCGAACTCGGTTTGCACTACAAGCTGCGTCCGGACATTGAATTTGGTCTTGCCTACGACTATATGGCCGGTTCGCACGTGAATTCGAATTCGGGCGCGACGTACAATCAGGTCGCGGCGAGCGCCACGTATGCGCTTTCCAGGCGTACGGTCGTGTACGGGCTCGCGTCGTATCAACACGCGTCAGGCACGGATTCGAAGAACGAACCAGCGGTCGCGGCGATCAACCTGCAATCCGCTTCGACGTCGAATAATCAGACGTTCGTGCGCATTGGTATCCGCACCAGGTTCTAGATGCTATGGAAGGTCAGCGACAGAACCGGCTCTGATGCTCGTCGACTACAACCCTGGATAGGTTAACAGCCTGTCCGGGGTTCGACTCATCGTCCCTCAGCCACGAATCAAGCAACCGGTCGCCTGCTGTTAGACAGAAAACGCCTCCGCGCGTAAAAAACAAAACAAATAAACTTGCTCTAAACTAGCTGCCGCCCAAACCAGCCTAGTCGAGAGCAAGAAACCGATGCCCCCAGCCCCAGCCGATTCCGCCGGCGACCCAAGCTTCAGTTTGCCCAAACATCCTGCTTTCCAACGCTTCTGGTGCACCCGCATCCTCTCGTCGCTGTCGTTTCAGATGCTCGCCGTGGCCATGGGGTGGCACATCTACGCACTAACGCATAGCGCCTTCGCATTAGGCCTCGTGGGTCTCGCGCAATTTCTGCCGATGTTCGTGCTGACGCTCGTGGTCGGCCACGTCGCCGACCGCTACGACCGCCGCCGGATCGCGGCCATCTGTCAAAGCCTCGAAAGCGTCGCTGCATTGTTATTCGCCTTCGGCACCTTCGGCGGCTGGATCAGCGCGCCGGTCATCTACGTGCTGGCCGCATGCGTGGGCGCGGCGCGCGCCTTCGAATCGCCTGCGGTTGCGTCGCTATTGCCGGGCGTCGTACCGCGCGGGCAATTGCCCAAAGCCACGGCATGGGCCACCTCCGCAAATCAAACCGCGCAGATCGCGGGTCCTGCATTGGGCGGCCTGCTATATGGCATCGGTCCTGGCGCGGCCTACCTCGCGTGCACGCTGTCGTTCGCGGCCGCTGCCGCCTCTGTGTGGGCCATCCCCTTGCAGACGACGCTGGCGCGCCGCGCGCCGGTCACACTCGAGTCGGTGTTCTCGGGTATTGCCTTCATCCGTAAGGAACCCGTGATACTCGGCGCACTATCGCTCGATCTGTTCGCGGTGCTGTTCGGCGGCGCGACCGCGTTACTGCCGGTCTTCGCACGCGACATCCTGCACACAGGGCCGCTCGGTCTCGGTCTGTTACGCTCGGGCACCGCCATCGGCGCGCTCGCGGGTACCGTTTGGCTCGCCCATTTCCCGCTGCGCAACCGGCCTGGCGCCGCGATGTTCGGTGGCGTGATTGCGTTCGGCGCGGCCACTGTCGTGTTCGGCCTGTCGCATCAATTTTTTCTGTCGCTCTTTGCGCTCATGGTGCTGGGCGCATCGGACACCATCAGCGTCGTGGTGCGCCTGTCGCTCGTGCAACTGCGTACGCCGGACGAAATGCTGGGTCGCGTCAGCGCGGTCAATTTGCTTTTCATCGGGACGTCGAATCAACTGGGTGAATTCGAATCCGGCGTGACGGCAGGGTGGTGGGGCGCACAACCCGCCGTGCTGGTGGGCGGCGTTGCGACGATCGCCGTCGCCTTGCTGTGGATGCGGTTCTTTCCGGAACTCAAGCGTACGCGCTCGCTGGAGCGGGAAGAAGAGTTGGCGCCAAACCCTTGATCGAAGCGCGTGGCGCGTTGCTGGAGTGAGACGTCAAACTTGTCAGGCGCCCGCGGCGCTTACACGCAGCGCCGTCCATCGCACGGTCGCGAGAATCGATGCCGCGACGATCAACGCACCGCCGATCCACGCTGCCGTTGAAATCCGTTCACCTAACCAGATGCAGGCGAACAGCGCGCCGAAGGCGGGCTCGCTGCCCATCAGCAACGACACGCGCGTCGGGCTGCTGCGTTTGATGGCGAAGTTCTGCGCGAAGAACGCGAACAGCGTGCACGCGATTACCAGATAACCGATGTAGCCCCAGAACATGGCGTGCCCGGCGAACGACGGCACCGGCTGCCATTGCTGCGGCACGAACAGCACGGCCACCGCCGCACTGCCGAATGCCACCACCCCCGACTGAACGGCGGTCACCGACAAAGGCGGCAACGTGGAGTCGCGCATCACGCGCTTGGTCACACACACGTTCAGCGCGCGCAGCAGCGCGGCGAGCAGAATCAACGCATCGCCGGGATTGAAACTCAGCGCGCCATCGCCCGCCAGCAGCCAGGCGCCGAACAGCGAAAGCGCCACCGCCGCCCATTCGATGCGGCTCGGCCTGCGCTTGAGCAACCACCATTCGACAAGCGGCGTCAGCACCACACATAGGCTGATGAGAAACGCCGCATTGGCCGCGCGTGTCAGCAGAATGCCGAAGGTTTCGCAAAGAAAGATGCCGAGCAGCAGGGCTCCCGCGATCAGCACGCCACGCAGCGTACGGACATCGGCGGCGCGCAGATGGCGTAAGGCGGGCGACAGGATCACGAAGGTGATGCCGAAGCGCATCGCCAGTAAACCCAGCACCGGATAGAACACCAAGGCGCTCTTGACGACGCCATAACTGGTGCCCCAGACCACGGCGACCGCGAGCAGCATCAGATCGGAGAGCAGAAGCAGGCGTTCTTGTTTCGACATGGCGGACCTCCCGTACAGGTCGCGTATTGTCGAACTTTGCTTGCAAGGCGATAATTGGGTCGCTGCGCACATCATTTATGTCGCAAATGCATTAATCGGTTAAGCCCCGCGAGTACTCGACGATGAACCCAGCCGACCTTTTCGCCTTGTTGCCGGACATGGCCGTTTTCGCGCGCGTTGTCGACGCCGGCAATTTTTCGGTAGCCGCGCGTCAACTCGGCAGTACGCCGTCCACTGTCAGCCGCCAGATCAAACGGCTGGAAGACGCATTGGCGACACGCCTGCTCGAACGCTCTACGCGCACGGTGCGGGTCACGGAATCGGGGGCACAGGTGGCGCGTTTCTGCCGCGACATGGTGAGCGCCGCATCGGGCGCGGTGGATGCCGCCGGCCAACTGGCCGGCCGACCGCAAGGCAAGGTGAGCGTGAGCGCGCCGACCGCGTTCGCGAAGACGGTGATTCATCCGCTGATTCCCGGTTTCCTGCGCGCCTACGATGAAGTCGACCTGCAACTGCTTTTCACCGATCACGACGTCGACCCGCTCGCGGACGATGTCGATCTGGTCATCCGGCTGACCGAGCATCCGCCGCAAGGGCTCGCGGGACGCAGGTTGGGCGCGGTGCGCTGGCTGCTGGTTGCCTCGCCGGCTTATTTGCGTGAGCGCGGCACGCCGGCGCAACCGCGCGATCTGCTTAAGCACGATTGCCTCTACCTTGGCGAAACGACCGACGACAACCGCTGGCGCTTTCGCCGCGGCACGGAGACGCAAACCGTCGATGTGAAGGGGCGTTACATTGCCAATCACGCCGGCGCGCGGCTCGAAGCCGCGCAGCAAAATTTCGGCATAGCGAACTTGCCTGAATTTGCCGCCACCGATGCATTGCTCAGTGGCGAGCTCGTGCAAGTGTTGTCCGACTGGAAGCTTGAGGCGCGCGCTTACGTGGGCTCGGTATGGCTGCTGTATCCGCCGAACCGTTTTTTGCCGCCGAAGGTGAGGGCGTTGATCGACTATCTCGTCGAGCACATTCACGAGGAGGCTTAAGCGTCCGCGCGGCCTGTGCGCAGACGGCGCAGATGGCGCACCCGGCATTGCAGTGAAGGTTGAGGACGGCAACATTGGCGTGTTGTACGCCGTGCTTGCCGAACTGCTCACGCGGCTCGATATCGGTAGCCCTGAGCAACGTGAGCAACTGAGCAACTGAGCGCGTTTCGTGCGCTACCGATGTTCAACACCATGGGCATTGAAGTCAGCCATCTGGCATTTTCGCTTGCGCTTGATGCGCATAAGCACCGCCAGGCGTGAAGTGGCACAGGGCGGGACTCGTTATGCGTCGTCTTTCTTGAAGCGATCCTGTATGGCGACCAGTTGATCGTCGCTGGTGGCCACGATCCACAGACGGGCACGCTCGACCATCAGGCGATTGTGATCCTTCAGCGCGCCCATCGACACCGCGGTTTTCCATGCGACCGGTGCGGCGCGGCTGGTTCTTCCTGACGGCGTGCCGACCAGCAGTGCGTAGGGGCCGAGAGGCAGCGAGACGAACGGCAGGGCCGGTTTAATGCGCACGCGCCAGTCGATGAATGGCGAATCGCTGAAGAGAAGCGGCGTGGGCAGACCGTGCAGCACAGTGAAGTCATAGAGTGCGAGTTGTTCACGCATGGGCCCGTAGACCTGGCGAATATCATTGACGAGCGCCGCGCGGATTTCGTCGTCGAACATTGCTTCCTGGGTGTAGTGATCGACTGCTTGAAGCGCGTCGTGCTGATAGGCGCTGAAGATCGCCAGGTCGAGGCAATCGTGAACGGCGCGCTGGACTTCCGCGGCGGAGCCGGCTTCCTCGGGTTTGCCGAGTTGCGCGGCGCGCAGGAAGCGCGCGAGGGCGGCATCCTGGGTTGAAGGGCCGGTGGTTAGCGGATCGTCGGTGGCGTCTTTGTCTAGTGGGACGTAGAGGTATTTTTCTGCCGCGAAGCGGGACTTTTTGCCGTCGTCGAAGCTGATTTCGCCGGTGGCGCAGTTGAGGTAGCGAGTGCCGATGTGGCCGTGTTCCCACACGTAGTTTTTCAGGAAGGGACGTAGGGGATGGAGTGGGTCTGGTGGTTGCATTTCTGCTTTGCACTCCGTGCGGGTTGGGGGTGTGGTTTGGGTATGGTCACATAGAATTGGGGTTTTATTTGGGTTTTTTTGCCTGCTCGGCGCTTGTTTGTCTGCGTGCCTGCGGTATTGGTCTTTGTTTGATCTGGTTGTCTGCGCGACGCTTATTGTTGTGTGCCTATGGCGTTGGGGTTTGCTTGATTTGTTTGCCCGCGCAGCGCTTGTTGTCTGTGTTTTTATGGTGTTGGCCTTTCCTTGAATTTTTCGTGGTCTATTAGCGTTCGCCCCTGTGCGGGGCAGGCACTTACTTTCTTTGCCGCCGCAAAGAAAGATAAGCAAAGAAAGCGGCTCACACCGCCAGCTTATAAGCGGGTCCCCCGCGCAGCCACGGTAGTGGTGCATCTGGAATCCGTGCTCTCGCACATTCAACGTAAGTGACAAAGCACTCATCAGTTCCCACTTCGCACTGCGTGCGTCGCGGATGGGTCTGCTTGGGAAATCAGGGGCTTCGTTTGAATGCGGAGCGATGCCTCGTTTGGGGCAGTGGATGCCCTCGGCTTCACCTCGGCGAACTGCCCAAGCATTCAAAAACAGGCGCATCCAACAAATGGACGTCCGAAACTCGGGCCGATAAAACACCACTGCGCCACAGTTGCAATCGCAATCGCAATCGCAATCGCAATCGCAATCGCGGTGGCCTGTGGCGGCAGTGATAAGTGCTGGCAACGGCAACGGCAACGGCAACGGCAATGGCAGTGGCTGGCTACGATACTGAGCGAAACGTGAATACGAAAACGTAGTGATTGGTTTAGTGAAGTGCCCTTCGGCGCGCGTAGCGCCGCCGGAAGCATGACGGCCTTGTCACGAACGCTGAATGTGCGAGAGCACGGATTCCAGATGTACCACTACCGTGGCTGCGCGGGGGACCCGCTTAAGAGTTAGCGGTGTGAGCTGCTTTCTTTTGCCTACTTTTCTTTGCAGCAGGCAAAGAAAAGTAGGTGCCTGCCCCGCACAGGGGCGACGCTAATAAACCAATAACAAAACAAGGAAAGGCCAACGCCGTAGGCAACCAGACAAGAAAAGGCCAACGCCATAGGCAACCAGACAAGAAAGCGCCGAGCAGACAACCAGATCAAGCAAAGCCCAACACCGCAGGCATAAAGAACCGCGCCGAGCAGGCAAAAAACCCCCGTCACTTCAAACCCCAACCCCTTCCCCCACAGGCACCCCAGCCAAAACATTCCGAATAGCATCAGCCAGCTCCCCGGCTGCAAACTTCGCCACATACCCATTCGCCCCGGCATTCTTCACGTGCGCCTCATTAGCGGCGCCAGTCAAAGAAGAATGAATAATCACCGGAATATCCCGGGTCCGCTCGTCAGCCTTGATCTGCCGGGTCAACATGAACCCATCCATCTCCGGCATCTCGAGATCGGTCAATACCAGTGCAATGCTGTCCTTCACCCGTGTGCCGCTAGCCTGCGCTTCACGCGCGATCTGTTGCAACGTATTCCATGCCTCTTCGCCAGTCTTGGTCATCACGTAGTCCGCGCCGATTGCGCTCAACGCCTGCTCGATCAGCTTGCGTGCAAAACCGGAATCGTCAGCGGCAAGAATCTTCGCGCCACGGCGAATGCCAAGCGCTTCGCCTACCGAGGTCGGGTCGACGCTCGGATGCTGTGACGGAAATACGTCGCGCAGTACCTGCTCCACGTCGATCACCTGAGCGAGACGCGAGTCGCCCGTGTTGCCGTCAATGCGCGCGATGCTCGTCACCAGATTGCCGCCGGCCGCGCCCTCGGCGGAGAGCACCTGATTCCATTCGAGCCGAACGATGTCGTCCACTTCTTCGACCGCAAAGGCCTGCGTCGAGCGCGCGAATTCCGTCACCAGCAAAATGTTCAGCCCGCGCGTCGGCTCGCAACCCATCAGGCGCGGCAAGTCGATGACGGGAATGATCTGCCCGCGAATATCTACAGCACCCATGACGTAGGGCGAAGAACCCGCAATGGGCGTCACCGGCGGCATCGTCGAGATTTCACGCACTTTGAAGACGTTGATTCCGTAAAGCTCATGTGCGTCGCTGCCAGGAACGGAACCCAGCCGATACAGCAACAGCTCGAATTTGTTGGAACTCGTCAGGTTGCTGCGTTCGTTGTTCACGCGGTGATCTACTGCCATCGAAATTCTCCGGGGATTGCGGTGCGATGGTGCGCCATGCATATCTTTCGCTTGGCCCTGGCGCGAGCCCTACTTTCAGTTATCGGCGCAACTGCCGAAAAGTTCAGCGAAATCAGGGGTTTTACCGATGCTTTCCGATGATCGGCCGGTCTCTATTCGGGGCAGAAGAGAGAAGTGGGCGTACAGCAAAACGAGGTAATTCGTATGAAGGTTACCTAACGTTACAGAAGCGACAGCATGGTTTCACATGCTGGCTAACACGCCTCCTAGAATGCACAGCGATAAGAGCGCGGCGCCGTTAGCCAGTCGCAAGCGACCTGCAAGGTATCAATGCAATCGCACGCAGTGGCCAAGGCGTACACGCATCGCTGTCGTTTCGCTTCCACCTCAAGGAGAACGTATGATCCGCTTGCCTCTCGCCGCTATCACCAGTGCCTGCATGGCCAGCCTCATGGTTGTCGCCACCGCGGCCAGTGCTCAAACCGCACCGGCCGCGCCGGATGCGGCCCGTCTTCATGCCGCCGACCAGGCTTTCATCGCCGACGCCACCAGAGGTGTCGCCACTCAACGCGATGCCGCACGCATTGCCACTTCGCGCTCCAGCGACCGGGACGTGAAAGCTTTCGCGGAACGCGTGTCGAACGACAACGCAAAAATCTCGGACGCGCTGCGCGCCGCGAGCCCGCGCGGTGTCGACGTGCCGAAGAACGATCCGGACGCAGCGGTGCTTGCGAGCATCAATAACCTGCGTGGTGCCGACTTCGACAAGACCTACATCGAGCAGGTCGCGCTCGCCGGCGAACAGAAAACGCTGTCGGCATTCCAGGCGGAAATCGCCTCGGGTCGCGACGAGCAATTGAAGGACGTCGCGAAGAAGTCACTGCCGACCATCCAGGAGCATTACGCAATGGCTCAGGAGCTCGCCAAGCGTAAGCATCTGGCTGCCCAGTAAGCCGTACGCCGGACACAATCCGGCATTCAACGCGCGTCACGTTGCGGCGTGGCGCGCGTCGTCATGTAGCACCAGACAGCATCAGACAGCATCAAAAACACCTCCAGCATCAGCAGCAACCAATTCGCTAGCGGACAATCCGGGCCGCCCGCATACTGCAGACTCAATGCGTTCTTTTCGGCGATAATCGGTTTCGTTCTTTCGGGCCTGGCCTGCGCGGCTTCAGCGCAATTCAGGCAGTTCGAAAGTGGTCTCCCGATTCCAAGCGCATTCAATCAAAGCTCACCGCATGAGCAAGCCTGCCAATCTCCCGCAACAGTTGGACCATATGCTTCGGCAAGCCGTCGCGCTTCAGCAGAACGGCGCGGTCGCCGAGGCCGAAGAACTCTATCGTGAGATTCTCGAACTCAAGCCCCGTCATTTCGATGCGTTGCAATTGTTGGGCTCGCTCGCGCTGCAGGCGGGGCGTGTTCAGGAGGGGATCGATCTCCTCAGAAAAGCACTCGCCATCAATCCCAGACAGGCGCCGCTTCATTCGAATCTCGCCTATGCGCTTAACGCCTTGCACCGTTTCGACGAAGCGCTCAGGAGCGCCGATCGGGCGCTCGCCTTGCAACCCGGATTCCCGGACGCACTCAACAATCGCGGCAATGCGCAAGCCGGCCTGAATTTGCCGCGCGAGGCGCTCAGCAGCTTCGATCGTGCGATTGCGTCGATGCCGGAATTCGCGCAAGCCTGGAATAATCGCGCCTGCGTGCTGCGCGATCTGGGCCGCCCCGCCGATGCGCTCGCAAGCTGCGATCACGCGCTCGCCTTGCAGCCGAACTATCCTGACGCATGGAGCAATCGCGGCAATGCGCTCAGCGATCTGAACCAGCCTAACGAAGCGTGGCAAAGCTATCAGCGCGCGCTGGAGCTCGACCCTGCGTTTGCCGATGCCTGGAACAACCTCGGCCTGACCCAGGTCGATCTCGACGAGCACGCAGAAGCCTTGCAGAGCTATGCGCGCGCGCTGGCGATCAATCCCACCGCTGCCGAGACGCATTGGAACCAGTCGTTGTGTCTGCTGCAACTGGGGCAACTGGAAGCAGGGTGGAAGGAATACGAATGGCGCTGGGAGCGCAGCCGGATCAAAGCAGGCCGGCGCACTTTTGCGCAACCGCTTTGGCTGGGCGATTTTTCAATCGATGGCAAAACGATTCTGCTGCACGCAGAGCAGGGCCTTGGCGACACGCTGCAATTTTGCCGCTATGCGAAGATGGTGTCCGCGCTCGGCGCAAAGGTCGTGCTGGAAGTCCCGCGTGAGTTGATGCGGCTCATGTCCACGCTCGACGGTGTGGATCAATTGATCGAAGCAGGTCAGGCATTGCCGCCGTTCGATTGTCACTGCCCATTGTTGAGTCTGCCGCTCGCGTTCAAGACCGATCTCACGAATATTCCCGCAAATACGCCTTATCTGTTCGCCGACCCGCAAGCCACGCGTGAGTGGCACGAGCGCGTCGCTGCACAGGCGGAGGGGCGCCTGAAAGTCGGGCTCGTCTGGGCGGGGGGGAATCGACCGCATGTCGCCGAGCTCCGCAAGAACGACGCGCGCCGTTCGATTACATTCGAGCGGCTAGCGCCTATTCTCGATGTGCCGAACGTGCAGTTCTTCAGCCTGCAAAAAGGACCGGCCGCGTTGCAAATGCCTCGTGGTGACGCCGCCGTGAATGTCGTCGATTACACGGAAGAACTCGACGATTTCGCCGACACGGCCGCGCTGGTAGCCAACCTCGATCTGGTGATTTCGGTGGACACCTCTACCGCGCATCTGGCCGGTGCACTGAACAAACCGGTATGGATTCTGAACCGCTTCGACACATGCTGGCGCTGGATGCTTGAACGTACCGATACGCCCTGGTACGCGCAAGCAAGGTTGTTCCGGCAACCGGCACTGGGCGATTGGGACAGCGTGATTCGAAGTGCCCATGACGCGCTGGCCGTGTTGAGCGCCGAGGCACGTTTGCCCAGACACGCGTAGACTGAATGTCCGTTTATCGACGGCTAGGCCACGGAGAATCATCAATGGAATACAGACATCTGGGTGCATCCGGTTTCAAGGTGCCGGTACTGAGTTTCGGCACGGGCACATTCGGCGGCAAGGGCGAATTTTTCCAGGCATGGGGCGCCACCGACGTCGCCGAAGCACGTCGCCTGCTCGACATCTGCTTCGATGCGGGCGTCACGATGTTCGACAGCGCGGACATCTATTCGAGCGGCGCTTCCGAGTCGGTGCTCGGTGAAGCGCTCAAAGGCAAGCGCGACAAGGCGATCATTTCAACCAAGGCGACTTTCCGTTTCGACGACGGTCCGAACAATGTCGGCTCGTCGCGCTTTCATCTGATTCAGGCGGTGGACGCGGCGCTCAAGCGCCTGCAAACCGACTATATCGACCTGTTCCAGTTGCACGGCTTCGACGCGAAGACGCCAATCGCCGAAGTCATGTCGACGCTCGACGATCTCGTGCGCGCCGGCAAGATCCGCTACACGGGCGTGTCGAATTTCTCGGGCTGGCATCTGATGAAATCGCAGGATACCGCGGATCGTTACGGCTATCCGCGCTACGTCGCGAATCAGACTTACTATTCGCTGATCGGTCGCGATTACGAGTGGGAGTTGATGCCGCTCGGCGTCGATCAAGGCGTGGGTGCGGTGGTGTGGAGTCCGCTCGGCTGGGGGCGTCTCACCGGCAAGATCAAGCGCGGTCAGCCGCTGCCTGAAACGAGCCGTCTGCATAAAACCGCCGACATGGGGCCGCCGGTGCCGGACGAGTATCTGTTCCGCGTGCTCGATGCAATCGACGAGGTCGCGGCCGAAACCGGCAAGACGGTGCCGCAAATCGCGCTGAACTGGCTGCTGCAGCGGCCTACCGTATCGACCGTGCTGATCGGTGCGCGTAACGAGGAGCAGTTGCGGCAGAACCTCGGTGCAGTGGGCTGGAATCTGACAGCCGAGCAGGTCGCGAAACTCGACGCTGCCAGCGCTGTGCGTCCCGCGTATCCGTACTGGCATCAGGAAGGATTTGCGGAGCGTAATCCGAAGGCGGTTTAAGCGCGCGGGTTTGGCGTTTGCGCAGCGTAACAACCCGCTCCGGCCCGACTGCTATTTGACGAGTTCGGCTGGAGCGGCGAACAGGTCGCGGTAGTAGCGGCGGCCCGCATCGAGATGTGAGTCGAATGCGAAACCCTGTTCTAGCATTGCGTCGAAGTCGGCGCGTTCGATCTTCATGACATAGCTATGGTCGGTGGTGACGAGGCTGCAAGGCCGATCGGTCACCGCTGCGCTAAACCATTTTCCCGCACTCGCATGGCCCGCCGGATACGTATGATGGTCGTATTCGATTTGCCAGCCGCCGTCTAAAAGAATCCACATGCCCTGGTCGCGTGCGACGCCGTTTACGCCGTCGCCGCATTGTGCGACCACGGTCCCGGTTTGCGCTTCCCATTCATGCGAATGGCCGATCACCCAACGCAATTGTTCGGTCGTCAGACTCGTGAAAAAGGGCGTGTGCTTTAGCAAATGAAGGTAAGTCACTGAGGGTTTCATTTCCGTGCTCCGTGTGGTGACGGATGAGCCCGGAGGCTGCGGTTGCCCATCGCATGCCGCGATCAGAAACGGCAACATCGCGGCGCAAGCAATGAGGATTGAGGGTTTCATGAGCGCGTGTGTTCAAAGCAGTAAAAGAACGATGGGACGTCAAGGCTCGGCTATCACCTTTGACGTCCTTCGTTGCCATGCTCAACGCTTGATCTTCGCTTCGAGCAGGTCGCCCATGCCGATCCGCCTGGCAAATTCGATGCGCACGCGCTCCGAGACTTCGAGCACTTCACGCGCACCGTCGCCGACGAAGTCGATCACCGAGCGCATCGGCCGCTTACCCGAAGGCAGCGCGACGATCCGCACGATTTCATCGGCCACGGCTTGCGGATCGGCGTCGTCCGGTGTGAGTTCGGACAGACGCTCGCCGATCTGATCCATCACACCGTCATAGCGTGCATACGCGGCGGCGCGCCCGGCATCGGCAGGTTTGCCGGCGCTCGGAAAGTGTGCGGTGCCGCGCGTGAAGGCGCCCGGCACCACGATCGAGGTTTCGATACCGAAGCGCGCAATTTCGTAGGCGAGGGTGACGGCCAAAGAATCCATCGCGGCCTTTGCAGCTCCGTATGGGCCGAGGAAGGGAGGAAAGCCGCCCTTGGTCGTCGTGCTGCTGATCCACAACATCAAGCCGGCTTCCTGCCGGCGCAGATACGGCAGGACTGCACGGTTCACACGTTGAGCGCCGAACAGGTTGGTGTCGAACACCTTCACCATTTCTTCGGGCGTGAATGCCTCGCTCGGGCCGACCACAAGATGACCCGCGTTCTGCATCACCACGTCGAGGCGTCCTTGCTCGCGGACGATCGTCGAGGCGGCTGCATCGGCGGATGCTTGCGACAACACGTCGAGTTCGAGCGGATACAACGGGATGTCCTTCGCTTTGGCGAGCGTGCGTATTTCGTCGGCGCGCGGCTTGTTGCGTCCTTCGATATCGCGCATCGTCGCGTAGACGATATGACCGGCTTCGGCCAACGATTGCGCGCTGAGCTTGCCGATGCCCGTACCCGCGCCCGTCACCAGGATGACGTTCTTCTGCATTTTTCTTCTCCGATTCGTGAAAGTGATGCGACGTTCGTAAGTGCTATGAGAAAGGCTCTTTACGTGCTTTCAAGCTGGATTAACTGGCTTAAGCCACGCCGCCGTTGGCGCGCAGGATCTGGCCATTGACCCAGCCTGCATCGGGACCGGCGAGGAAGGAGACCACCGAGGCGATGTCGTCCGGTTGTCCGAGGCGTTGCAGCGGCGGCATCTTCGCGAAGGTCTGGATCTGTTCTTCGGTCTTGCCGTCGAGGAACAGCGAGGTCGCGATCGGTCCCGGCGCCACCGCGTTGACGGTGATGTTGCGGCCGCGCAGCTCCTTGGCGAACACGTGCGTGAAGGCTTCGACGGCGGCCTTGGTGCCGTTGTAGATTGCGTAGCCCGGCATGTTCAGCGCCAGCGTCGTGCTCGAGAAGTTGACGATGCGTCCGCCGTCGTTCATTCGTGCGGCCGCTTCGCGCAGGGTGTTGAAGGTGCCGCGCACGTTGATGCCGAAGGTCTGGTCGTAGAGCGCGTCGCTGGTGTCGGCGAGCGGCACTGTCTTGAGCACGCCGGCGTTGTTGACCAGCACGTCCACTTTGCCGAGTTGCTGTTCGGTGATCTCGAACATGCGACGCACGTCGTCGGCTTTCGAAACGTCGGCCTTCACCGCGATGGCCTGGGTGCCTGCCGCTGTGAGTTCCGCGACGAGCGCATCGGCTTCCGCCGAGCTCGACGCGTAGTTGACGGCGAGTGCGAAGCCGTCCTTGGCGAGGCGGCGCGCAACCGCTGCGCCGATGCCGCGGGATGCGCCGGTGACGATAGCGACTCGAGCGTTCCTGATCGTGTTCATGATTCGTTTCCTTCTGTGTGGTGAGTGGGTGAAATGAATCATGGTCGCTTTCGTCGCCGAGATAATCGGGCTAGACTTGCCATCATCATTCCATTTGCTTCAACAATTAGCCGGCAGATTGCCGTAAAGGCCGCAACCATGGATCGCTTCGAGGAAATGCGGGTGTTCATACGGATCGCCGAGCGGCAAAGCTTCACGCGCGCTTCGGATGACCTGCAGATTCCGCGCGCCACCGTCACCAATCTGATGAAACGCATGGAGAAGCGGCTCGGTGCGCGGCTTCTCGAGCGCACCACGCGCACGGTCCGGCTCACGCACGACGGCGAAGCGTATTACCGTCGCTGCGTGCGGCTGATTGCCGATATGGAGGAAGCGGAGGGGTCGTTTTCCAACATCGCGCCGAAAGGTTTATTGCGCGTGAATCTGCAGGGCACCCTGGCTCGTCACTTCGTCGTGCCGGCGTTGCCGGCGTTTCTCGCGCGGTTTCCGGACATCGAACTGACGATCGGCGAGGATGACCGGCTGGTCGATCTGGTGCGAGAGGGGATCGATTGCGTATTGCGGGCGGGCAATCTGCAGGATTCGTCGATGGTGGGACGTCGCGTCGCGCAACTGCCGCAAGTGACGGTGGCGAGTCCGGCCTATCTGGAGGCATATGGTGAGCCGGCCGATCCGGCGGCCTTGTCCACGCATCGGGCGGTTAATTACCTGTCCAGCGCGACCGGCAAGCCGGTGCCGCTCGAATTCAGCGTCGACGGCCGCGAGACTGCGATATATCTGCCGTCGGCGGTATCCGTGACCGGCGCCGATCTCTATACAGGTTCGGCGGTGGCTGGGCTCGGCATCGTGCAGGTGCCGCAATACCGGGTGGCGAGTGAACTGGCGTCGGGTCGGCTGAAGATCATTCTCGCGGACTTCCCGCCGCCGCCGATGCCGGTTTCGGTGCTCTATCCGCAGAATCGCCAGTTGTCGTCGCGTGTGCGGGTGTTTGCGCAGTGGTTGCGCGATATTTTCGAGGCGGCTGGGGCGCGGACGGGTTCGCGGTGAACGTGTGAATCTGGCGCAGGTGCGTGACGCATCGCATAGGGTGCGTGTTGCGATGGTGGCTTGAGCAATTGTGGCAATTGCAGTTATCGCGGCAATTGCGGTTAGCGAGGAGTCTGGCGTGCGGTGTGGATTGAGGGCGATTGGTGAGTAATGCGCGAGCGGTTTGTGCTTTCGTGTAAGCCGCGCTGCGTATCGTGGGATCATACGGGCCGTGCTGGGCGATATTGCTTTTTGCACGGTATGGAATAACAGGAGCGGGACCGATGATCGATGGACTGGTGGGCGGGCGCTTGTACGGCGAGGCGCAGATTCGCACGGGGCAGAATGGCAAGCGCTTTGTGACCTGCAAGGTACGGGCGGCCACCAATGATGGCGATACGATTTTCGTCAACGTGATTGCGTTTGATGATGAGGTGCAGACTGCGCTGCTTGCTCTGAGTGACGCAGATAGCGTTGCGCTTAGTGGGGCGTTGACGCCCAAGGTGTGGACCGACAAGAATGGGTTGATCAAGCCTGCTGTGGATATGGTTGCGCATAAGGTGCTTGTGGGGTATCGGGGGGAAGGGTAAGGGGTGGTTTTTTTGCCTGTGCGGCGATTGTTTGTCTGCGTGCCTGCGGTATTGGTCTTTGTTTGATCTGGTTGTCTGCGCGACGCTTATTGTTGTGTGCCTATGGCGTTGGGGTTTGCTTGATTTGTTTGCCCGCGCAGCGCTTGTTGTCTGTGTTTTTATGGTGTTGGCCTTTCCTTGAATTTTTCGTGGTCTATTAGCGTTCGCCCCTGTGCGGGGCAGGCACTTACTTTCTTTGCCGCCGCAAAGAAAGATAAGCAAAGAAAGCGGCTCACACCGCCAGCTTATAAGCGGGGTCCCCGCACAGTTGCGGTAGTGGCGCATCTGGAATCTGTGTTCTCGCACACTCCGCGTTCGTGACAAGGCCGTCATACTTCCGGCGGCGCTGCGCGCGCCGATGCGGTACCTCAGTAAATCCCCGCCCGCCGTTTCATGCGTAGCTGCACCTCACCAGCCGCATGCCGTAGTTGATGCCCGTGGCACTCCATCAGGTCGTTTGCCGTACTCGATGCCTGCGGCACTTTGCCGAGCCACTGGTCATGCTTGATGTCCGTGACATTTCGAAGGGTGGCCTGCTGTTATGAGTGCCTTGGTGCACTTCGTATGCCGTTGGTCCTCGACCCGGATACGTTGGCATTTCGCCAAGGCGAAGCCGATGGCGCCCACCGTGCTCAAAGAGGCCGTGGGTTTGCCCGATGGACCCTTCCGGCGAGCACGTAGTGCGAGGCGGGAAGCATGACTGCTGTGTCACGAACGCGGAGTGTGCGGGAACACCGATTCCAGATGCACCACTACCGTGGCTGCGCGGGGGACCCGCTTAAGAATTAGCGGTGTGAGCTGCTTTCTTTTGCCTACTTTTCTTTGCAGCAGGCAAAGAAAAGTAGGTGCCTGCCCCGCACAGGGGCGAACGCTAATAGACCAATAAGAAAACAAGGAAAGGCCAACGCCACAGGCACACAAAAAATAAGCGTCGCGCAGACAACCAAACCAAACCAAACCAAACAAAGCAAATCCCAACGCCGTAGGCAAACAACAATAACCGCCGAGCAGGCAACCAGACGAGGAAAGGCCAAAGCACCTATCTCAAGGAAATCCCAACACCATAAAAAGCAAAGCGCCGCAGGCAAAAAAAACCATCACCCCCCACCTCTCATGGCGAATCAACGGACTAAAACCGGCCCCCACACACTGCGCAATGATCAAATCGTGATAATGCGGCGACACGGCGCGCGGTATTGTCGAAGTGGCCTAGGTTCGGACGTTCTGCAGTATGGCGGCAGCCCATCTCCATGCCCTGAATAGGGGCAACGCGAATCCCCCATTACAAAATGCGGGCAGGCGTCGCCGTAAGCAAACATTTAGTAAGGACCCAGCCAGGCATAAACCCGCTATTTCGTAATTAACGACATCCGGAAGCCTCAAAAGCGTCCTAATATAGGGCGAAATAAAAACGACGGGGGGAAGCCACTATGTATCGTCATCGTTCGCTGGGCGTTGTGACAGGCGCGTCGCCACTCGCCGGCGTCGACGTGTTGAGCCGGATGACCGCGGCCTGGCGCCGGCGCGGTGCGGCCAGGCCATTCGATTTCGTGCTCGAGCCACAATCGTGGGCGGGACCGGCTTCGCCAGGCGTAGCGAGTGCGCCATTCAAGATCCACGTGCTCGACACGATTCGCGCCTTCGAGAAGCGCGGTGTCGACGCGATCGTCTTGCCGTGCTTTCTCAGTCACACCTTCATCGACGAACTGTCGGCGAACGTGACGCTGCCGATCGCCAACATCATGACGGCACTCGCGGCGCATGTGCGGCAGGCTTTCCCGTCGGTCCGCCGCATCGGCGTGCTGACTTCCGACACGATCCGCGCGAACGGTCTCTTCGAACGCTATTTCGACAGCGCGCAGTTCGACGTGCTGCATCCGCGTAACGAACTGGGCATCGACTGCGTCACGAGCGCCGTGTACGGCGACGGCGGCATCAAAAGCGGTCATCTGTATGGCCGGCCGGTCGAGTTGCTGCGCGCGGCTTGCGCGGATCTCATGGCACAAGGTGCGGAGATCATCCTGCCGGGACTCGCGGAAATCTCCATGGTGTCGCGCGCGCTCGACGCACTGGGGGTACCGTTCGTCGATACCAATCTGGTCTACGCGCGCTATGTGGCGGCAGCGCAATATTCGCAGCCGGAGCGGCGTTTCAAGGTAGGCGTGCTGGGCGGTGTCGGCCCGGCGGCAACGGTCGATTTCATGGCGAAACTGGTGCGCAATACGCCGGCGGCGTGCGATCAGGACCACATCAAGGTGATGGTCGAGCAGAATCCGCAGATTCCGGATCGCACTGAAGCGCTGCTGGGTAAAGGCGACGATCCGACACTCGCGCTCTATGCCGGCTGTAAGGCGCTCGAAGAAGGCGGCGCCGATCTTATCGCGATTCCGTGCAATACCGCGCATGCGTTTGTCGAACGGATTCAGCCTTCGTTGACCATTCCGATCGTCAATATGCTGGCCTGTACCGCCGATTATCTTCGTGAGACTTTTCCTGACCTGCGCGAAGTCGGCGTGCTGGCCACCTCGGGCACGCTTGCGAGCCGGGTCTACGAGAAGGCGCTCGACGCGTGCGGCTTTGTGCAGATCACACCGGCTGCGCCCGCCCAGATCCGGCTCATGAACGCGATTTACGGACCGGCTGGTGCCAAGGCGGGCTACAGGTCCGGCGAGTGCTGCGACGACGTTGCCGCAGCGGTAGACGACCTGGTCGCGCAAGGCGTGCAGGTCATCGTGCTGGGCTGCACCGAGTTGCCGCTGCTGCTGCACGGTTCGACGCTGGCGCGGCCAGGCGAGCGGGCCGCGCGGTTTGTCGACCCGGCCGAGGTGTTGGCAAAACGCTGCGTGGCTTATGCGCTGGGCGAAAGCGGGACGACCCGGGCCGCTTCGGCTCCGGCGGTGCCGGCGATGGGCCGGTTTAACGTGGAAAGCGTCTTCGGCTAGGCACGGCCAGATCCGCCCGATCCAGCTGGTTCCGGCTTGCGCGCGGCGCGGCGGCGCGCAGGAAAACCTTGTATTTCCCCCCCGCCCGCCGCGACTCCCTCCTGAAATGACACAACGCCTGCCGAGCGGCTGATCGGGGCGCGCTCAGCGCCGCCATGCTTGGCCCAAAGCGCTACGAGAACGCAACCGTGCCGTGTCATGGAAAACTGTATAAATATACAGTATAGTATCCCCCCTACAACCCGGTTTTTGGCGTGTCCTTCCGCTAGCCGGGTGTCCCGAACTTGCGCGGTCGCGAGGCGTCCGTGAGAGGTGCTCCACTCATTCAGACGGTCGGAAAAATTGGCATCTAACGGAATTATCCGCATTCGCGGCGCGCGCCAGCACAACCTGAAGAACATCGATCTCGACGTACGAACCGGCGAAATGACGGTCGTTACCGGTCCATCCGGTTCCGGCAAATCAAGCCTCGTGTTCGACACGTTGTACGCGGAAGGGCAGCGGCGCTACGTCGAAACCTTCAGCGCCTACGCCCGGCAGTTTCTCGATCGCATGGACCGGCCGCAAGTCGACCGGGTCGACGGCGTGCCGCCCGCCATCGCGATCGACCAGACCAACCCGGTGCGCAGTTCGCGCTCCACCGTCGGCACCATGACGGAACTCAACGATCATCTGAAGCTGCTCTACGCGCGCGCAGCCGAACTGTTCGATCGCAAGACCGCGCAGCCGGTGCGTCACGACACGCCCGAAACGATCTATGCCGAGTTGCTCGAGCGCACCGCGGAGCATGATCCGCGGCTGGTCGTCACGTTTCCAGTCGAGTTGCCGGAGACAGCGTCCGAACAGGAAGTGGAGCAATGGCTCTCCGCGAGCGGCTACACACGTGTGCAGGCGCAGCGCGAAGTCGATTCGCCCACCGGCAAGCGCAAGCTGCTCGATGTGGTGGCCGACCGCTTTCGCCTGACTTCGGTCGACAAGCAACGCGTGGTCGAGGCCATCGAGGCGTCGCTCAAGCGCGGTGGCGGCCGCGTCAACATTTACGTGCTGCCTGCCGCGCCGGAAGCGCCAGAGACGAAAGAACCCGAGCCGCAAATCTGGCGCTTTTCCACCGGCCTGCACAGTCCGGAGAGTGACCTGCGCTATGCGGATCCGCAGCCGGCGCTGTTCTCGTTCAACTCGGCTTACGGCGCGTGCGAAGTCTGCCGCGGTTTCGGCCGCGTGATCGGCGTCGACCTCGGTCTGGTGATTCCCGACGCGCGCAAGACGCTGCGCGACGGCGCGATCAAGCCGATGCAAACACCGGCCTGGAAGGAGTGCCAGGACGACCTGATGCGTTATGCGGCGAAGGCGGATATCCGCCGCGGCACGCCCTGGGGCGAGCTGACGGACGCGGAGCGCGACTGGGTCATCAACGGCTCGCCGGATTGGAACGGCAAGTGGCAAAGTCATTGGTACGGCGTCAAACGCTTCTTCGAATACCTCGAATCGAAAGCGTACAAGATGCACATCCGCGTGTTGCTGTCGAAGTACCGCAGCTATACGCCATGCGAGACCTGTGGCGGCGCGCGTCTGAAAACGGAATCGCTGTTGTGGCGCCTCGGCAGTAAAGCGAATGCGGACGAGGGGCTGGCGCCGGAAAAGCGCTTCATGCCGCGCGGCGTCGACTGGACGCGTGCGCAACTGGAGTCGTTGCCGGGTCTGACCGTGCACGATCTGATGCTGATGCCGATCGAGCGCATCCGGCGTTTCTTCGACGAAATCAGCCTGCCGAGCGCATTGCTGGACGACGCGCTCAAGCTGCTGCTCGCCGAAGTGCGTACGCGCCTCAAATATCTTTGCGACGTCGGGCTCGGGTATCTGACGCTCGACCGGCAAAGCCGCACGCTGTCGGGCGGCGAGGTGCAACGGATCAACCTGACCACGGCGCTCGGCACCTCGCTGACCAAAACGCTGTTCGTGCTCGACGAGCCGAGCATCGGCCTGCATCCGCGCGATCTGAACCGGATCGTCGAGGCGATGCATCGGCTGCGTGATGCGGGCAACACGCTGGTGGTGGTCGAGCACGACCCCTCGGTGATGCTCGCGGCGGATCGTCTGATCGACATGGGTCCGGGCCCTGGCGAGCGCGGTGGTTCGATCATTTACGACGGCGCGCCGGAGACGATCCGCTCGTCCGGCACGCTGACGGGCGAGTATCTGGGCGGCCGCCGGCATGTGGCGGACGCGGCGCACTGGTCACAACGTCCGGTGGATGACAGCACGCCGCGCATCGTGCTCGAAGGCGCGACCGAACATAATCTGCGCGATGTCACGGTTGAGATTCCGCTGCAGCGGCTCGTCTGCGTCACGGGCGTGTCGGGTTCCGGCAAATCCACCTTGCTGCAGGATGTTTTGCATCCGGCCATGGCGCGACACTTCGGTCTCGCCACCGAATCGCCCGGTGCATTCAGGAGCCTGACGGGCGCCGATCAGGTCACAGACGTGGTGTTCGTCGACCAGTCTCCAATTGGCAAGACCGCGCGTTCGAATCCGGCCAGCTATGTCGGCGCATTCGACGAAATCCGCAAGCTCTTTGCCAAGGCGCCGCTTGCGCAGCAACGCGGCTACGGCCCTGGCATGTTCAGCTTCAACTCCGGCGACGGGCGCTGCCCGACCTGCGGCGGCTCGGGCTTCGAGCATATCGAAATGCAGTTCCTGAGCGACGTCTACCTGCGCTGCCCGGATTGCGATGGGCGCCGTTATCGCGCAGAACTGCTCGAAGTGAAAATCGAGCGTGGCGAGCCGGCGCGTGCTTTGAGCATTGCCGACGTGCTGGAACTGACGGTGAGTGAAGCCACCGCCTACTTCTCGAAGGATGCCGAAGTATTGCGCGTGTTGCAGCCAATCGTCGACGTGGGTCTCGAATACGTGAAGCTCGGCCAGCCGGTGCCCACGTTATCCGGCGGCGAAGCGCAGCGCCTCAAGCTCGCCGGCTTCCTCGCGGAATCGGCGCAGGCGCGCACTGCGCGCAGCGCGAACCAGCCCGTCGCCAAGCGTCTGTTCATGTTCGACGAGCCGACCACCGGCCTGCACTTCGACGACATCGCCAAGCTGATGCGGGCGTTCGGCAAGCTGCTGGCGAGCGGCCATTCGCTGATCGTGATCGAGCACAATCTCGACGTGATCCGTGCGGCCGACTGGCTGATCGACCTCGGCCCCGAAGGCGGCGATGGCGGCGGCAGGGTGCTATGCGCGGGTACGCCGGAAGACGTCAAGCTGTGTCCGGAGTCGCACACTGGCGAGGCATTGCTGCAATACGACCGGGCCATGAACGCGGCGGCCGAACCGGAATCGCAGGGCATTCCGCTGCAAAAGGCACTGACCGCGGCGCGTGCGCGGCGAGTGATCGAAGGCGAGGACGTGGTGCGCATTGTCAATGCGCGCGAGCACAATCTGAAAGCGCTGGACGTGGATATTCCGCACGGCAAGTTCAACGTGATTACCGGCGTATCCGGTTCGGGCAAGTCCACGCTGGCCTTCGACATTCTGTTCCACGAAGGGCAGCGCCGTTATCTCGAATCGCTCAACGCCTACGCGCGCTCCATCGTGCAGCCGGCAGGGCGGCCTGAGGTCGACGCGGTATATGGCATTCCGCCTACCGTCGCGATCGAGCAGCGGTTGTCGCGCGGCGGTCGCAAGAGTACCGTGGCGACCACGTCTGAAGTGTGGCACTTCCTGCGTCTGCTGTATGTGAAGCTCGGTCTGCAACATTGCATTCACGACGGTACGCCGGTCACGTCGCAAAGCGTCGAATCGATTGCGGCGCAATTGCTGCGCGATCACAAAGGGCAGCACGTCGGTTTCCTCGCGCCACTGGTTGTGAACCGCAAAGGCGTCTATACCGACCTCGCGAAGTGGGCGAAAGCGCGCGGCAATACACATCTGCGTGTGGATGGCGAGTTTGTGCCGGTGGACCCGTGGCCGAAGCTCGATCGCTTCCGCGAGCACACCATCGAATTGCCGGTGACCGATCTTGTGGTATCGCCGGACAAAGAAGCGGAGCTGCGCCAGGCGCTCGACCAGACGCTGGAAATCGGCAAGGGCGTCATGCATCTGCTGGCGCCGCTCGACGGTTTGCACGACGCGATCAGCGGCGGCCGTCCCACCGCAAAACTCGGCACAGTAAAGGTACTGTCCACCAAGCGCGCCTGTCCGGTATGCGGCACGAGCTATCCCGAACTCGACCCGCGCATGTTCTCGTACAACAGCAAGCATGGCTGGTGCACCACGTGCGTCGGCACGGGTCTCGCATTGACCCGCGAACAACGCGCGGCATACGACGATACGGTGATGGTGGACGACAACCGCGGCCGCGAGCAGAGTCTGCCTTCCGAGGAGCAGGAACCGGAGGGCCTCGTCGACGAACCGTGTGCGGATTGTGCCGGCACGCGTCTGAACCCAACCGCACGCGCGGTCAGGTTCGGCGAGCAGGCCATTGTCGACGTCGCGCAATGGACGGTGTCAGACACGCGCGCATGGATCGACACGCTGGAGATGAGCGGCCGGGATGCGGAAATCGCGCGCGACGTGGTCAGCGAAATCGGCAGCCGTCTGCAATTTCTGGAGGAAGTCGGGCTCGGTTATCTGAGTCTCGATCGCGCGGCGCCGAGCCTGTCGGGCGGCGAAGCGCAGCGCATCCGGCTCGCCGCGCAACTGGGCAGCAACCTGCAGGGCGTGTGTTATGTGCTCGACGAGCCGACCATCGGCTTGCATCCGCGTGATAACCAGATTCTGCTCAATGCCTTGCGTAAGCTGGGCGAAAAGGGCAATACGCTGGTCGTCGTCGAGCATGACGAGGACACGATCCGGCGTGCCGATCACATCATCGATATCGGGCCGGGCGCGGGCAAGCGTGGTGGCACGCTGGTCGCGCAGGGCAGCGTGGCTGATCTGTCGGCGCAGCCCGACTCGCTGACCGGGCAGTTTCTCGCCAATCCGATCGTGCACCCGTTGCAGCCGCGCCGCGAAGTAGTTGCGCCGACCAAACGTGTGGCGGCGGTGCCGGAGAACTGGCTGACGGTGCATGGCGGCAAGCTGCACAATCTGCAGAACGTCACCGTCGGTATTCCGCTTTCACGGCTGGTGGCGGTGACGGGGGTGAGCGGTTCGGGCAAATCGACACTCGCTCGCGACGTGCTGATGGCCAATTTGCTGGATGCGGTGGGGCGCTCGGTGTTGTCGTCGCCGGCCACACGGCGTGCGCGTGCAGCGGCCGAGACTCAGCCGGCGGCGAACCGGCGTTCGAGTGTATTGGCGCGTACGGCGCCGCGCGCACCGCTGAACGTCACGCATGCATGGCAAGGGTGCGACGCGATCACAGGCTGGGAAACCATCGACCGGGTGCTCGAAGTCGATCAGACCCCGATCGGTAAAACACCGCGGTCATGTCCTGCAACCTACATTGGTGTGTGGGATGCGATCCGCAAGCTGTTCGCCGGCACGCTCGAAGCGCGTGCGCGTGGCTACACGGCATCGCGTTTCTCGTTCAATACCGGTGAAGGTCGTTGTCCCGCCTGCGAAGGGCAGGGCGTGCGCACCATCGGCATGAGCTTCCTGCCCGACGTGAAGGTGCCGTGCGACGTGTGTCACGGGCAACGCTTCAACCCCGAGACGCTGGCTGTCACGTGGCGCGGCAAGAATATCGGCGACGTGCTGACCATGGAAATCGACGAAGCCGTCGAGTTCTTCGCGCCGATCTCGAACATCGCGCATCCATTGCAATTGATGAAAGATGTTGGGCTCGGTTATCTGACGCTTGGGCAACCGTCGCCTACATTGTCGGGCGGCGAAGCGCAGCGTATCAAGCTTGTCACCGAACTGAGCAAAGTGCGCGACGACATCACGCGGCGTGGTCAGAAGCCACCGCACACGCTGTATGTGCTGGACGAACCGACTGTCGGCCTGCATATGGCGGACGTCGCGAAACTGATTCGCGTGCTGCATCGTCTCGCGGATGGCGGTCATAGCGTGGTTGTCATCGAGCACGATCTCGACGTGATTGCCGAGGCCGACTGGATCATCGATCTCGGTCCGGAAGGTGGCGTGGGTGGCGGCACAATCGTCGCTGCTACGGATCCCGAAGGACTATCTCGCGTCGCCGCCAGCCATACAGGCGCCGCGCTGCGCTCTGTACTCGCGCGAACGCAGAACGACACGACTGCGGTCGCGGGCGAAGGAACCAACGGTTGAGGCGGTGAAGCGGTGCAACGCAACGGACTTTGCGCCGCTTCACACCAATCGGCTGGGTTGTTGATTCGCACGCGCCCGCGTTACTCGAATCCAACTGCCGCCTGAATGCCATGAGCGCGTTGTCGAGGTGCCCGGAATGCCAAAGCTGGGCATTATCGATTGCGTCGGCTTTATGTAATATTTAGAATGAATTTGTAATATTAAAATGGCGTAATTGAAATGCGTATTTAGAGGTGTCGTAAATACCGCTAAAAAGAGTTTCAAACGCTGTTTTCCTTCTGCTATCTTCTCGCCGTCGACGTCGGCCTTTGGTCGGCGCTCGATCATCACACTAGACGACCTGTTCGCGATCCGCCCCGGTTCCTATGAAACTGGTGCGAAAGGCCCGCCCATCGGGCTTTTGCGCCATGTGCCGCGGGTGATCCGTCCACAGTTCATGGCGTGTCACGGAATGCCGCAACAGCCGCGGCGTCCCGATTGGCGAGCCGCGGAAGGCGCGCTCGTATCTGCTCGGCACACGCTTATTCTTTTAAAGCGACGCGAATACGGCATTAGTTAGAGTGTTCTCTCTAAACTTAGTATGCTCCCATCAAAAAAAGTTTGACCGTACATTTTTTGTCCTGCTATTGTTGCCTCCCATGAAACGCAGGTGACAATCGCGCAAAAAGTTCAGAAGCCGCAGCGCGCTTCGATCAAATTGTCTCCAGCTGTTTATGCCAGACGGAAATGAACGAGTCGAAATTAATCTATTAGTAGTTCTACTTAGATGGCCGTTCAACTACTGCGAAGTGCCGCCATGGCGTCTCACCGCCGTACCCATGCCATTGCACCAGGTTTGGGCCAAGCAGCATAAATTTTGGACTACAAATCAAAAGCCTGGTCGATGGACGCGGTTGTCTGAAGTGAACGTTGTTGCCGTATGCAAGCGCGCTGCAGTTACAGAAATGGACGGTTCACGCCGGAGGAGTAAAGGTGGGTACGAAAGTCGAAGGGCAATTCCCGGCAGCAACGGCCCGTATGGAGAGGCCAGGACGCCCGCGTGAGTTTGGGCGCAAGCAGCAAAACCCAGTACGCCGCTTCGGCGGTATCGCAGTTGTTCTTCTTCTGCACGTTGTGCTGATCTATGCACTCATCAATGGGCTTGCCACCAAGGTCGTGCAGGTCATCCAGCATCCTATTGAAACGAAAATCATCGAGCCGGTAAAGCCGCCGCCTCCACCGCCTTTGCCCACCGTGCAATTGCCGCCGCCGAAGTTTGCACCGCCCCCGCCGCCGTTCGTGCCGCCGCCGGAAGTGCAGGTTCAGACGCCGCCGCAGCCGACCATCACACATCAGGCCGCACCGGTCGTATCGGCACCCGCAGTGGCGCCCGCGCCGCCGGCACCGCCCGCGCCGAGCAAGCCTGTGAGTGCCGAAGTAGGGGTTGTGTGCCCGAACTCGGATCAGATCCGTTCGTCGATTCGCTACCCGAAGGAAGCGCAGGAAAACAACGTGACGGGTGATGTGCTGATTGAATTCGTAGTCGATCCGCAGGGCCATATTACGAATGAACGTGTTGCCAAGTCGGCGGACGATTCTTCACTCGATCGCGCTGCGTTCAACGCGGTCAAGCAGTTCACGTGCGTTTCCCAAGGCCAGGCTGTCCGTGTGCAAGTTCCGTTCTCGTTCAACTTGAACTGAATTCACAGGCTGTTCGGTACCGGTAGCGATTTATCAGTCTTAGTTTAGAAGTTGTACTAATGAACTTGGAGCAGGCATGAAGAAGCGTACTCTCGCCGCATTGGCGGCAACCATGTTGTTCGCCGTAACCACGGTGGATACCTTTGTGGCACCGCAAATGGCCCATGCGCAAGCTAGCGACGCTACCGCGTCCGCAGTTGCGCCGGCCACCGCCGCACCGCAGACGGCCGCCCCGGCCGCAGACGTTGCGGTACCGCCGCCGGCGCCGGCCACGTCCGAAACCGTCAATAACCCGTACGGTCTCGGCGCACTCTGGAAGAACGGGGACTTCGTCGCCCGCTTCGTGCTGATTCTGCTGGTGCTCATGTCGATGGGTAGCTGGTACATCATGATCACCAAGTTCTTCGAGCAGTTCCGTGCGAACCGCCGTGCAAAGAGTGCCGACGAACAATTGTGGACCGCGCCGTCGCTGGTCGAAGGCGCGAAGCTGCTCGACGAAGCTTCACCGTTCCGCTTCATCGCCGAGACGGCGATCGAGGCAGGCGAACATCATGACGAAGCACTGCTCGAAGCCGTCGATCGCAACACGTGGATCGATACCTCAGTTGAGCGTGCCATCACCAACGTGTCGAATCGACTGCAGGACGGTCTGGCGTTTCTCGGCACGGTCGGCTCGACTGCGCCGTTCGTCGGTCTGTTCGGTACGGTGTGGGGCATTTATCACGCCCTGACGGCAATCGGCATCGCCGGCCAGGCTTCGATCGACAAGGTCGCGGGCCCGGTGGGCGAAGCGCTGATCATGACCGCGATCGGTCTTGCCGTGGCCGTGCCGGCTGTGCTGGGCTACAACTTCCTGGTTCGCCGCAACAAGTCGGTAATGGAGCGTGTTCGTGCGTTCGGCGCACAACTGCACACCGTTCTGCTCGCCGGCAGCCGGCGCTCGGCACGCGCTTCGGCTCGTGAAGCATCGCTGGCCCAATAAGCGGAGTCTGTCATGGCTATGAGCGTTGGGCAGGATGATAACGACGAGGTCATCTCCAGTATCAACACCACGCCGCTCGTCGATGTGATGCTGGTTCTGTTGATCATCTTTCTGATCACGATTCCGGTGGTGACGCATACGGTGCCGGTGCAACTGCCGAAGGAGACGATCCAGCCGCTGCAGACCACGCCCAAAAGTATCGTCATTGCGGTCAACCGCGATGGTGATTTCTTCTGGAACGAGAAGCAGGTGGACGGGCCTACGCTGCTGGCACGGCTGAAAACCGTGTCGGTCATGACGCCGCAGCCGGAGGTGCACGTTCGCGGTGACCAGAGCGCGCGTTATGAATTCATCGGCCGGGTCATTACCGAGTGCGAGCGCGCCGGTATCGCCAAGGTTTCGTTTATTACCGAGCCGCCCGCACGCGGGGGCTAGCTTTGCGTGGGGCCACAGTAGGCGCAGCGTCAACTGTGGTCGACAGCTTTGCATGGGATCGGAGTAAGAGCTTTGCATGGGACCAGAGTAAGCGCTAAAGCGCTAACTCTGGCCGACAGCTAAAGCGCTAACTCCGGCCGACAGGAGATGACAATGGGGATGAACGTATCTTCGGGCGGTGGCAGTTCCGAACCGGATGTGATGGTCGATATCAACACCACGCCGCTGATCGACGTGATGCTGGTGCTGCTGATCATGCTGATCATCACGATTCCGATTCAGACGCACGCCATCAAGATGAACTTGCCGGTGGGCAATCCGCCGCCGCCGATCACGCAGCCAGAAGTGGTGCAGATCGATATCGACTTCGACGGCACCACGACCTGGAACGGTCAACCGGTGCCGGACCGCGCCGCGCTCGAGTCCAGGCTCGCGCAGGTGGCGGCTGAACCGGTTCAGGCGGAAATTCATCTGCGACCCAACAAGCTGGTGCCGTACAAGGATGTCGCGGCGGTAATGGCGTCGGCACAACGACTGGGCGCGACGAAAATCGGCCTGATCGGCAACGAGCAGTACATGCAATAGGAAAGTGGAATGCTAACGATCCATCTACGATTCAAGCACGCTGTTGTTGCTGCCGCTATCGGAGGGCTGTCCGCGCTTGCCATGCTGCCGGCCACGTCTTATGCCGCGGATACCTTGCGACCGGATGTGGCGAAGCCGCTGAACGCCGCGCAGGATCTGTATCGCGCGCACAAGTATAAGGATGCGTTGACGAAGATCGATCAGGCCGACGCAGTTCCTGGCAAAACGGCCTATGAAAGCTACATGGTTCAGGAGATGCGCGGCGCCGCAGCGGTGGCGGCCGGAGAATCCGGTGTGGCCGCTCAGGCCTACGAAACCTTGTTGAGCTCAGGACACCTGACCGGTGCTGACGAGCAGCGCACCACGGCAGCGCTCGCAGGCATCTACTTCCAGCAGAAAAACTACACACAGGCCGCGAAGGTCGCGCAGCGCTATCTGAAGTCAGGCGGCGGCGATCCCGATATGCGCACGTTGCTTGTGCAGTCTTACTACCTGTCAAACGATTGCGGCAGTGTAGTGAGCCTGCTCAAGCCTGGTGTCGACGCGGAAGTGCGTGCGGGTCGCGCACCCGACGAGTCGCAACTGCAATTGCTCGGCACATGCGCGCAGCGCGTGAAAGATGACGCGACGTATCGCAGCACGCTCGAAAAGCTGGTTGCCTATCATCCGAAGCAGTCTTACTGGGACGATCTGTTCAACGCGATCCGCAGCAAACCCGGCTATTCGTCGGCGCTCGATATCGACACCTACCGCCTGCGCCGTGCGACCGGTTCGCTCACCACCGCTGACGATTACATGGAGATGACGCAGCTCGCGATCGTGGCAGGCACCACAGCCGAAGGCAAACAGATCATCGATCAAGGCTTTACGTCAGGCGTTCTGGGCCACGATGCACAAGCAGATCGCGAGAAGCGGCTGCAGGCGCTCGCTGCGAAACGGGCGCAAGCACCGGCCGACCCCGCGAATCCCGTCGCGCCGGTCGACGTCGGTTTCAACCAGGTTTTCGCGGGGCAGACCAAACAAGGTCTGACAGCTATGGATGCGGCAATCGCGAAGGGCGGAATCGATCACCCGGACCAGGCGCAACTGCATCTCGGCGAGGCCTACTACATTGCGGGCGATAAAGCGCGTGCCGTGCAAACCTTCCGTGCGGTGAAAGGTACCGACGGTTCAGCCGACCTCGCCCGTCTGTGGGTGCTGGTGGCGTCGAAGTAACGGCATTCTGTTACCGACATGTCCAAATTTTCGAAGTGCTGTCGAGGTATTCATGCATCGAGCCGGGCGGCACATTCTCGCGGTATGGAGCGCGGGTCTTCGCAAATAGATACGCGTGGTTGCACGCGCAACCATCGCCCGGTTTTCGGCAAGGTTGGAAGTGTCCTGACGATCGCAGTGATTGAGCCACCCATCGCGGCAACTAACCAGACATCTGGCGCATGTCTTAGGGAGGATGTTGCATTCGATAAAACATAGTTTGGTTTTATCAAACTAATTTTGACTACGGGATTCTGTCTTGCTATGGTTTTGCCACTCGATAACAAGGCACAGGTCGCAGTTTCTATAGGAAGTAAAATCCGCGCGCTTCGCCAACGACTCAAGCGCACGCTGGATGAAGTGGCAACCACGGCAGGCATTTCAAAGCCCTTTTTGTCACAGGTGGAACGAGGCCGCGCAACGCCTTCGATTACATCGCTAGTTGGCATTGCTCGAGCGCTAGGTGTGACGGTGCAGTACTTCGTCGATACGCCAACCGAAGACAGGTCGGTGCGTAGAGGGAGTGAACTGAAGTACTTCGGGTTCGACGGAACCGCGAATCTTTTTGGACGGCTGACGAATCTGTCAGTCGGCAGCAAGCTGGAAGTCATTCTCGTCAGGATGCCGGTGGGGCAGAACCCGTCGGAAGTTACGACGCATGCAGGGGAAGAGTTTTTGTACGTGATGAGCGGCCAGATATCGCTCACGTTGGAAGGTACAACGTTTGTATTGCAGGCGGGTGACACCGCGCATTACGAGTCCACCGTGCCGCACGCCTGGTGCAATACCGCCCGCGAAGAAGCGGTGGTTGTGTGGGTGGGCACGCCAAGATTGTTTTAGAAGCCTTTGCTCCATGCTTTCGTTGAAAACGGTCACTCATGATTTTTAAGCATTACTTAATGCCTGGTTCTGGATTGGTCAGATGGAGCGGTACGGTCTGATTCGTCCCAGGAAGTAGTCGATGTGAAAACAATTAGAAAGCGCTGCGCATTTCGTTTGTAATAAATAAGTAGTCCGATGTTAATGTTTATGAAGTGCCCCGTCGTCCTGTCTGTATTGGGTGATTCCGGTGTGCTGTTGACCGGTTTGCCGGGTATCGGGAGGGCGGGTCAGCTTTAACGGAGCGCGGCGCAAATTCGCCGTATATCGAGTGGAGAGGTTCACAAGACCTCTCTTCACACACAGCTGTGGCCTTAATTGACGAGCGGGAAGGGGAAAATGAAACAAAGGGCATTGGCGTTGGCCATCAAAAGAATAATCTGGGCTGAACTGGCATTGTCGGCCGTAATCGCCGTACCGGCGTTTGCACAAAGCCAGCCGGCCACCACCGGGACCGCGGCAGGCGCGACGACGACGGAAAGCACGCCGGCAGCGGCTGCGACTCCGGCATCGGACGCCGCTGCGGCGCCGTCCGCGGACAACAACACCGCGACGCCGACTGGTAAAGGCGTCCAGCAACTGAAGAAATTCGAAGTGACCGGGTCGCTGATCCGCAGCTCCGACAAGGTTGGCTTCAACCAGGTTCAGACGGTTACGCAGAAAGACATTCAGAATAGCGGCGCCACGACCGTCGCCGATTTTCTGCGCGATACCTCGGCCAACTCGGCTAACAGCTGGAGCGAAGGTCAGTCCGGCAACTTTGCTGCAGGCGCTGCCGGTATCGCCCTGCGCGGCCTCAGCGAAAAGTACACGCTTGTACTGGTGGATGGACAGCGCGTTGCGCCGTTCGCGTTCTTCTCGAACAGCGTCGACTCCTTCTTCGACCTGAACACGTTGCCGTTGAATTCCATCGACCGCATCGAAATCGTGAAGACCGGTGCCGTGTCGCAATACGGTTCGGACGCGATCGCGGGCGTGGTCAACATCATCACGAAGCACGACTTCCAGGGCCTGCAACTCGACGGCAGCTACGGTAGCGCCATCAACGGCGGTGGCGGCGCCGGCACGACCAAATTCGGCGTGCTCGGCGGCTTCGGCGATCTCAACTCGGATCGCTTCAACGTGACGGCCGCCGCGAGCTACTACAAGTCGAACGGCTTCACGCTCGCAGACCGCGACTCGACACGTAATCAGGACTTTACCAATCAGGCGGGCGGCCTTTCGTTGCTCGCGCCATCGTACTGGAATATGCCCGACGGCAGCGTGCAGGCGTTGAGCGGCTGTCCGTCCGGCGGTTCGGTGCGCCCTGCAGCCAGCAACTCGCTGACAGCGGGATTGCCTGGCACGGTCTGTGGCTTCAACACCGCGGAAGGCACGTCGATCGCGCCGATGACCGAGCGTCTGAACGCGAAGATTCACGCAGACTTCAAGATCAACGACACGACGACGGCGTTCGGCGACTTCCTGGTCAGCAGCAACTCGACCACGACCAACGACGGTCTGTGGGGGAACGTGGTCGGCAATCCGCAGAACCCGACACTCGTATTGAATCCGCAGACGAAGCTGCTTACCCCGTTTAACACGGTGGTGCCGGCGAGCAACCCGTATAACCCGTTCGGGGTTGCCACACCGCTCACCTATGCTTTCCCGAACTCGGTATCGGAAAAGACGGATTCGACTTACTGGCGCGCGTCCACGGGCGTCAAGGGTTCGTTCAGCCTGCTGAACGACGATTGGGATTGGGCAACATCGATCAGCCACTCGCAAAGCACGGTATCGAATACCTACACGAACCAGCTGAACCCTACCGTACTGACCGACATTTATCAGAACGGGACGCTGAACTTCGCGAATCCGGCGGCTACGCCCAACGCGTTCAACGGGCTGTACACGGACGCGAACAATCTGGGTGTCTCGAAGCTCGATACGGTTGACGCGACGATTTCCACGCCGCAACTCTTCCATCTGCCGGCGGGTGACGTGGGTCTTGGGTTCGGTGCGCAGTTCACGCACCAGAGCGAAGTCCTCACTCCGGGTGGGCCGTTCGAAGATGGTCTGGTCATCAATCCGAATCTCCAGACGGTGAACGGCCAGCGTAACGTTGGAGCCGTGTACTACCAGGTGGACATTCCGATTGTGCGTAACCTGACGTTCAGCCAGTCGGGTCGTTACGACCACTACAGCGATGTCGGCGGTGCATTTTCGCCGCGCTTCGCACTGCGCTATCAGCCGGTTCAGGCGCTCACGATGTACACCTCGTACGACCGCGGCTTCCGTGCGCCGACGTTCGTCGAGAACAGCAAGTCGCAAACGCTGGGTATCCAGGTGGATCCGAATACCGGTCTGAACTACACCTCAATCACGGAGGGTAATCCGAATCTGTCGCCGGAGCACACGCGTAACCTCAACATCGGCTTCCAGTTGTCGCCGACCCGCACAACCGATATCGGCTTTGACTGGTACAAGATTCGCGTCGATAACGTGATCGGGCAGGGTACACCCACGCAGGTTGTCACCGACCCGACCACGGGCGACGTGTTGTACAAGGTCATTCCGTATCAGAACCTCGGCTACCTCGACACGAACGGCTTCGAAGGCACGTTCCGCCAGTCGCTGCCGCTGAAGGCCGCCGGCACGTTCACCCTGTCGGGTGACTGGGCTTACGTGAACAGCTTCAAGCTCGGCTTCGTGGACTCTTCGCCGATAAACGGCGCGGGTAACAACTTCACGCTCACGCAGCCGTTCGGCGGCAGCTTCCCGCGCTGGAGAGGCAATACCACGCTGGATTGGGCGTATCACAAGTTCGACGCTGCGTTGACGTGGCAGTTCACGGGTCCGTACGCGCAGAATCTGGCGGCCCAGCCGAACAAGGTGGGTTCGTACAGCCAGTTCAACCTGATGATGACGTACACGGGCTTCAAGCACTGGACGATTTACGGCGGCATCGACAACATCTTCAACCGTACCCCGCCGTACGATCCGATCTTTGCGAATGGTACGCTGGATCAGAATGGATATGATCAGTCGTTGTACACGTACGTTGGCCGTTTCGCGCAGATCGGCGCAACATACAAGTTCTGATATCCGGCAGTTGATCTGATGGAAGCACCGCTCCGGTTCCGTTCGTGCAAGGAACCGGAGCGGTGTGCTTTAAGCGGCGACTCATCGTACGGCGGCGCAGGCCGCCTGTCGTCGCAATGGGCCAGCGTGCACCGGAAAAGCCAACAGGCTGTACTCGTGCCGCAGGACGAATCGCGCGCAGGTCACGAGCCGGTGCGCACTGTATGGGCTGATGAAAAGAATGATGAATTCCGGACTGCTGCGCCTGCACGACGCGGTTGGATGTTGGCTCGGCGCAGTAGCGCGTCGCGCCGCGAGCGTCCTGATCGCCGTTGTCGCTATGCCTGGCCTGTTAGCGGTATGTGGAGCGATCTCAATGGCGGCGCAGGCGAAACCGTCGATCTCACAGTACGACCAGCCGAAATATCCCGCCGACTTCACGCACTTCGACTACGCGAATCCCGACGCACCCACCAACGGTTCGCTCAGTTTTGAAAACTACAACGAGCTGCAAACGTACGATTCGCTGAATCCATTTCTGGTGCGCGGCGCGCCCGCGCCCGATATCCAGAATCTGATGTTCGATACGCTGATGCAGCGTAGCTGGGACGAACTGGCCTCCGAATATCCACTGATCGCCGACGATGTCGACGTTGCACCGGACCTGACGTCGGCGACGTTCCACATCAATCCTGCGGCACGTTTCTCGAACGGCGACCCGATCACCGCCGCCGACGTCAAATATTCGTACGACACGTTGACGAGTCCGCAGGCATCGCCGCTTTTCAACGCGCAATTTTCGATTATCAAAAGCGCGACCGTAATCGATAAGAACACGATTCGCTTCGACTTCAAGCATCCGGAACGCGATGCGCCGTTGATCGCCGGTGATCTCCCGATCTTTTCACCGAAGTGGGGCGTAGGGGCCAATGGCAAACGTCTGCCATTCGACCAGATATCTTCTATTCCCCCGGTCAGCAGCGGCCCCTATCTGATCGAAGGACGCAAGAACGACAAGCAGATTTCCTATCGCCGCAACCCCGACTACTGGGCGGCGAATCTGCCGTCTCGACGCGGCATGTTCTGTTTCGAGCGCATCTCGTTCAACCTGTACCGCGACCATTACACGCAACTCGAAGCCTTCAAGGCCGGCGACGCGGACGTCATCGTGGAATACAGCGCGACGCAGTGGGCGCGTAAATACGTCGGCAAGAACTTCGACAACGGGCTGTTGAAAAAAGGCGAATTCGCCGACGGTCCCGCGCAGATGCAGGGCATGCTGATGAATTTACGCAAGCCGATGTTCCAGGATGCGCGCGTGCGTCACGCACTGACCATGGCGCTCGACTACGACTGGATGAACCGGATGATGTTCTACGGTCAATACCGGCGTACCAACAGCTATTTCGAAGCGAGTCCGTTCGGCGCCACCGGCATGCCGGGCCAGAAAGAACTGGCGCTGCTCGAACCGCTGCGCGGCAGCGTGCCGCCTGAAGTATTCGGTCCGATGCTGAAGCAACCCGACACGATTCCGCCGAATTCCTTGCGCGGCAATTTGCGCGTCGCGCGCGATCTGCTGGCGCAAGCCGGATGGCACTATCGCGACGGTGCGTTGCGCGACGCCAATGGTACGCCGATGACAATCGAAATCATGGACGACCAGCCCGGCATGGATCGGCTGATCCTGCCATATATGCAGGCACTCGGCATGCTCGGAATTCAGGCTCATATGCGCGAAATCGACAGCGCGTTGTACGAGAAGCGTCTGGATAATTTCGAGTACGACATGACCACCTTCATCTATCCGCCGGTCACGATTCCGGGCGCCGAACTGACGCGCCGCTTCGGTAGTGCGGCGGCCTCCGAAGTCGGCTCGGAAAACTACATGGGCATTCGTTCGAAAGCGGTCGACTCGCTGGTTCACTCCGCGCTTTCCGCCACCAATCTCGACGATCTGGAAGCGGCGACCCGTGCGCTGGATCGCGTGTTGATCTACTCGTTCTACCTCGTGCCGGAGTACTACGCGCCGGGCGCGCGCATCGGCTACAAGACCACCCTCGGCTTTCCGAAAACCGTGCCGAATTCCTACCTGTACGAAGACTGGGTCATCGACTACTGGTACGTGAAAGGGCCAGGCGCACACGCCGCGCCGCTAACGCCAGTGGCTGCTCAATCCGTATCCGCCACGCCGGCCGCCGCCCGTTAAGGACCAGCATGCTTACCTACATTCTCAGACGATTGCTGTTGATGGTGCCGACGCTGCTCGGCGTGGTCACGCTGACTTTTGTCGTCACGCAGTTCGTGCCGGGTGGGCCGGTCGAACAGGTGATGACGCAACTCCGCCACGGCGTTGGCCGTGGCGGAGAGGCGGGGTCGGGCGGCGGTGGCTATCACGGCAGCCAGGGCGTCGATCCGCAGCAGATCGAGCAGATCAAGAAGCAGTTCGGCTTCGACAAGCCGCCGCTCGAGCGCTACGTTCTGATGCTCAAGCGCTATGCGACGTTCGATCTCGGTCAGTCCTACTATCAGCATGACAGCGTGTGGGACGTCATCAAATCGAAGCTGCCCGTGTCGATCACGCTCGGCTTATGGACGGTGATACTCACCTATCTGATATCGGTGCCGTTGGGCATTGCGAAAGCAGTGCGCAACGGCTCGCGCTTCGACACCGTGACCAGCGTGCTGGTGCTCGCCGGTTATGCGATTCCTGGCTTCGTGCTGGGCGTGCTGTTGCTGATGCTGTTCGGCGGCGGCACGTTCTGGCAGGTGTTTCCGATGCGCGGCCTGACCTCGGATAATTTCAGCGACCTCAGCACCTTCGGCAAGGTGCTCGACTACCTGTGGCACATCGTGCTGCCGGTCACCGCTTCGGTGGTGGGCAACTTTGCGATCGTCACGATCCTGACCAAGAATACTTTTCTCGAAGAGATCGGGCGTCAATACGTATTGACCGCTCGCGCAAAGGGCGCGCCGGAGCGCGACGTGTTGTGGAAACACGTGCTGCGCAATGCGGCGATTCCACTGCTGACCGGTTTGCCGGCGGCCTTCGTCGGCGCCTTTCTGAACGGCAATCTGCTGATTGAAACCCTGTTCTCACTCGACGGCATGGGTCAACTTTCGTATGACTCGGTGATTCGCCGTGACTATCCGGTCGTGCTCGGCTCCCTGTTTCTGTTCACGCTGATCGCCCTCGTAACCAAACTCATTGCTGACGTCTGCTATGTCCTCGTCGACCCCCGCATCCAATTCAACCGCCTGGACCGCTGACGCGTCCGGTGCGGCACACGCGGCGTCGCCATCTCCATGGCGGCGCACATGGCTGCGCTTCAAACGGCAGCGGCTCGGCTACTGGAGCCTCGTGATCTTCGTATCGTTGTTCGTCATCAGCCTGCTTGGCGAGGTGCTGTCCAACGATCGGCCGTTGATCGTCCGTTATGAGGGGCACTATTACTTTCCGATCATAAAGGACTATTCGGAGAAAATCTTCGGCGGCGATTTTCCGGCGCGCGCGAACTATCTCGATCCGTATATCCGTTCGCGGCTCGAATCGAATGGCAACTTTGCGGTCTATCCGCCGAATCACTTCCACTACGACACGATCGACTACTTCGCCGCGCATCCCTATCCGGCGCCGCCTACCAGGAGCAACTGGCTCGGCACCGACCAGTACGGCCGCGACGTGCTGGCGCGGCTACTGTACGGCTTCCGGCTCTCGGTGCTGATGGCGCTGGCGCTCACGATATCCGGCGTCATGATCGGCGTATTGACCGGCGCGGTGCAGGGCTTTTACGGCGGACGCACCGACCTGATCGGCCAGCGTCTGATCGAAATCTGGAGTTCGATGCCGGACCTGTACCTGCTGATCATCTTCGCGTCGATCTTCGAACCGACGCTATGGTTGCTCTTCATTCTTCTCTCGATGTTCGGCTGGCTCGTGCTCTCCGACTACGTACGTGCTGAATTCCTGCGTAACCGCTCGCTGGATTACGTGAGGGCGGCGCGCACCATGGGTCTCTCGAACTGGCAGATCATGTGGCGCCATGTGCTGCCGAATAGCCTGACGCCGGTGATCACGTTTCTGCCGTTCCGCATGAGTGCCGCGATTCTGTCGCTGACCAGTCTCGACTTTCTTGGCCTGGGCGTGCCGCCGCCGACGCCGAGCCTCGGCGAACTGCTTCAGGAAGGCAAGAACAACCTCGACGCCTGGTGGATTTCGATTTCTGCGTTTGCCGCCCTGGTGATCACGTTGCTGCTTTTGACCTTCATGGGCGATGCGTTGCGCAATGCGCTCGATACACGTTCGCGCGGCTCGGCCTTCGGTGGAGGTCCGCGATGAGCGACTTGAAACCGAACCGGCCGCTGCTCGAGATCGATCGCTTCTCGGTGCGTTTCGGCGACAAGATCGCGGTGCACGAACTCAGTCTCTCGATTGCGCGGGGCGAGCGCGTTGCTCTCGTCGGCGAATCGGGCTCCGGCAAGAGCGTCACTGCGTTGTCGATCTTGCGTCTCGTCGAGCATGCCGATCTGAGCGGCCGCATGCTGCTCGACGGCGAAGATCTGCTGCAAAAAACCGAGCAACAGATGCGCGGCCTGCGCGGCGCCGACGTGGCGATGGTGTTTCAGGAACCGATGACGGCGCTCAATCCGCTCTTTACGATCGGCAAACAGATTGCCGAAAGTTTGCGCCTGCACGAAGGCTTGCGGCCGAACGCGGCGCGCCAGCGCGGTATCGAATTGCTTAGGCGCACGGGTATTCCTGAGCCGGAACGGCGCATCGACAGTTTTCCGCATCAATTGTCCGGCGGCCAGCGGCAGCGCGCGATGATCGCGATGGCGCTCGCGTGCCGCCCACGTCTGCTGCTTGCCGACGAGCCGACCACCGCGCTCGACGTCACCGTGCGTCAGCAGATCGTCGATCTGTTGATTGCGTTGCAGGAGCAGGAAGCGGCCGAGCGCGGCATGGCTGTGCTGCTGATCACCCACGACCTGAATCTGGTGAAGCGGTTTGCGCAGCGTGTCGCGGTGATGGAGAAGGGCGTCCTGGTCGAAACCAACACGACCGAGGCATTGTTCTCCAACCCGCAGAATCCCTATACGCAACGCCTGCTGGACAGCGAGCCGCGACGCACGGTGGAGCCGCTCGAACCGGATGCGCGGCAATTGCTCGAAGTGCAGGGACTCGCCGTCGACTACAGCACGTCCGCGAAGGGCTGGCGTTCCATGTTCGGGCGCACGACCTTCCGCGCGGTACACGACGTCGACTTGAGCGTGCGGCGCGGCGAAACGCTCGGCATTGTCGGCGAATCGGGCTCGGGCAAATCGACACTGGCGGCCACCGTGCTCGGCCTGCAGCGACCCGCGGCCGGTCAGATTCATATCGACGGCTTGCCGCTTGCCACGCTGAAAACCCAGCGTTCCCGCCGCGCGCTGTATTCGCGCATGCAAGTCGTGTTTCAGGATCCGTTCGGCTCGCTGTCGCCACGCATGACGGTGGAGCAGATCATCGGCGAAGGGCTGACCATGCATCAGCCCGACATGGACGCCAAAGCGCGGCGCGCACGCGTGGGCGGCCTGCTGGAAGAAGTGGGCATGCCCGCCGATTCGATGCTGCGCTATCCGCACGAGTTTTCCGGCGGCCAGCGCCAACGTATTGCGATTGCGCGAGCGCTCGCGGTCGAACCGGAATTGCTGGTGCTCGACGAACCGACCAGCGCGCTCGACGTCTCCATTCAAAAGCAGGTGCTGAATCTGCTGACAAATCTGCAGAAAAAGTACAAGCTAAGCTATTTGTTCATTACGCACGATCTGGCGGTGATGCGAGCCATGGCGCATCGCGTGATCGTGATGAAGTCGGGACGCATTGTTGAAGCCGGCGACACGCTCGACGTGTTGCACGCGCCGTCGCATCCTTATACCCAGTCGCTGCTCGCGTCGTCGCTGATCGTGTCGCCGGCGGGCGCAGCGGGGACTCATACGGGAACCACGAATGATTGACGAACGTTGGGCGCTAGCCGCCCGATCGCTTACGAGCCGCGCGGCGTTCTGGTCGCTGCGCATTGTCGACGAACAGATCGACGATCACGAAATCCGCAACGACGTCGCGCAACCCATGCGCACCGTGCGCGATCGCGGCGCGATGCTGATCGCATGGGTGGGCGCGGGCGCCGGCTATGCGGCTACCGCGAATCTGAGCGCCGCCGGTTTGCAGGCAGCGCTGGATCTCGCCACGGCCCGCGCTGAAGCGAGTGCGGCGTTGTCGTTGATCGATCATCGCGAGGTGGCGCGCCCCGCCGTGAGCGGCCACTATGTGTCGCCGAACGCGCAGCATGCGTTGCCGAGCCGGGCCGAATGGCTAGACCGCCTGAGCGTGGAATGTGCGGGCGCGAATCTCGATGCACGTATTGTCGAACGCGTCGCGGCCGTGCAGATCACGCACACCGACCAACTCTATATCACCGGCGACGGCGTGCGGATCGATCAGCGCTTCCAGTTCGTGATGCCGCAATTGAGCGTGGCCGCCCACGCGGACGGCGATACGCAAGTGCGGACGCTCGGCGGTAATTACGGCACCCTGGGGCAGGGCGGGTTGGAGGTGTTGGCGCGTTTCGGCTTCGAGGGCTCGGGCGCGCGTGTCGCCAATGAAGCGCTGCAATTGCTGGCTGCACCGAATTGCCCTTCGGGCAAGCGCGATTTGCTGCTGATGCCCGATCAGATGATGTTGCAGATTCACGAATCGATCGGCCATCCGCTCGAACTCGATCGCATTCTCGGCGACGAGCGCAACTTCGCCGGCTGGAGCTTCGTCAAGCAAGACATGTTCGGCTCGTACCGCTATGGTTCGGAACTGCTGAACGTAACCTTCGACCCGGAATTGCGCGAGGAAGCCGCCACCTACGCGTTCGACGACGACGGCACCGAAGCACACAAGCAATACCTGATCCGCGACGGTGTGCTCGAACGTCCGCTTGGCGGTGCGCTTTCGCAGCAACGCGCGCAGATGGCGGGCGTGGCGAATTCGCGCGCGTCGAACTGGAACCGGCCGCCGATCGACCGGATGGCGAATCTGAATATCGAGCCCGGCGAGAGTTCGCTGGCGCAGATGATCGGCAACATCGAGCACGGCATTCTGATGCGCACCAATACGTCCTGGTCGATCGACGACCATCGCAACAAATTCCAGTTTGGTTGCGAGTTCGGTCAACTGATCGAAAACGGCAAGCTTACCCAGGTCGTGAAACAGCCCAATTACCGGGGCATCTCGGCGAATTTCTGGCGCAGTCTGAGCGCGGTGGGGAATGCGCAGACGCGCGAGGTGTACGGCACGTCCATGTGCGGCAAAGGCGAACCGGCGCAGATCATCCGCGTCGGTCATGCCTCGCCGGCTTGCGTGTTCAGCAACATCGACGTATTCGGAGGTGCATGATGAGCCAATTCATGTCCTCGCGTTCCGCGCTGTCGATCGACTGGCAGCAGCATTTCACATCGCTGGCCGATGCCATCGAGCGCTTGCAGCAGGGCGCGGAAACCACACTGAGTTCTTTTGCAGGCGAGCAGTCCGACTTTATCCGCTTCAACTCGGGCAAGGTGCGGCAGATCGGCAGCGTGTCGCAAGGCAAGCTGACGTTGCGCTTGATCGACGGTGCGCGCCAGGCCTATTCGACGCTGACCGTGTGCGGCGATCTGCAACAGGATCTCGACGATGTGAGCGCGGCGCTCGCCACCTTGCGTGAAAGCCTGCGCGGCGCGGCGGATGACCCGCATCTGTTGTTCGACACGTCGCAATGGCAGCGCGCCACGCAACGCTCGGGCAAGCTGCCGGAGCCGGGCGCCTTGTTGCGCCTCGTGGCCGAATGCGCGCAAGGGCTCGATTTCGTCGGTTTTTACGCGGGCGGCACGATCGTGCGCGGCTTCGCGTCCACGAGCGGCAGCCGCGGCTGGTACGAAGTCGATAACTTCAATTTCAGCTGGTCGCTATACGACCCGAGCGGCCGCGCGATCAAAACGACTTACGCCGGAGACGACTGGAGCGACGATGTTTTCGCCCGCAAGGTCGAGCAGGCCGCAACGCGCGTCTCCGTGCTCGCGCGCACACCGCGCACGCTGGCGCCGGGGCGTTATCGCTCGTATCTGGCGCCCGAAGCGCTCGCGGAACTACTGGGCGTGACGGCATGGAATGGTTTTTCCGCACGCGCGCAGGCGAGTTCGCGCAGCGAGTTGTACAAGCTGCATGTGGGAGAAATCGTAGTCGACCCGCGCGTCACGATCAGCGAAGATCTGAATCTTGGCATCACCCCCGGATTCAACGACGACGGCTATTTGCGCGAAAGCGTCCCGTTGATCCAGGCCGGCCGCAGTGCCGAACGTCTGACCAATGCTCGCAGTGCGCGCGAATACGGTTTGACGCCCAACGGTGCGCTCGCGAACGAATCGCCGGCAGCACTCTCGATGCAAGCGGGCGATCTGCTGGAAGATGACGTGCTGGCGAAGCTCGATACCGGTCTCTACATCGGCAATCTCTGGTACGTGAATTTCTCGGACCGGATGAATTGCCGCCTGACCGGCATGACGCGCTTCGCCACCTTCTGGGTCGAGAACGGGCAGATCGTCGCGCCACTCGAAGCAATGCGTTTTGATGACAGCCTGTACCGCCTGCTGGGCAGCGAACTCGAACAACTCGGCTCGCAGGCAGAATTGCTACTGAGCGACTCGACATGGGGCGAGCGTGCCACGGGCGGCATGCAATTACCCGGCATCCTGGCGAGGTCTTTCGAATTGACGTTATGAGCCTATGGATCAAAACAAAGAAACAGGACCTGCATCTGGGCGCTTACCCGATGGCCTGACGCTGCGTGCGCTGCGCGTGACCGACGCGGAGCAATTCCACGCAATGCAGCAGTTGCCGGGCGCGGTGAACGGCAATCCGCTCGTGCCGTTCCGGACGGTTGCCAGCACGCGCGAATATCTGGAGGAACTCGCGGCCCCCGAGATCGCGATCGCCGCAACGGTCGGCGATACGCTGGTCGGTGAAGCGGAGCTCACGCCTTTCAAGGGGCGCCGCGCGCATGCCGCATCGATTGGTATCGGCGTGCACGACGCATGGCACCGGCGTGGTATCGGCAATGCGCTGATGACCGAACTGCTCGATCTGGCCGACAACTGGCTCGGTCTGCGCCGCGTGGAGTTGCACGTTTTCGCGGACAACCATGCGGCGCTTGCGCTGTATCGCAAGTTCGGCTTCGAGATCGAAGCGCATCAGCGGGGCGCGGTGTTGCGCCGTGGCGTGCTGATCGACTGCTATTTCATGGCGCGGCTGCGCGAACCGGCGCCGTGGATGTCGACGCCGGCAACCGCCAACCTCGCAGCGGAATAAGACTATGAGTGAAGAAACGTTGCAGCGCGACGTAGCGCTCGAAAACCGCATTACGGTTCGCGCGCTCGAATCGTCCGACATGGATGCATTCGCCGACATCATGAGCTTGCCCGGTGTGCGGCGCGGCACGTTGTCGGTCGGGTACCGCAGCCCGGAGCAGCTCAAGGCGTGGTTCGAGCGGCGCCTCAAAGGCGGTGTGAACGTGTGCGCGATTATCGGCGGACGCATGGTCGGCCATGCCGGACTGGACGTTCAACGCCCCAGCCGCGCGCATTGCGCGCATTTAGGATTGGCCGTGCATGACGCGTATCATGGGCGCGGTGTCGGCTCGGCGATGCTGCAAGGGCTGACCGACTGCGCGGATGCGTCGCTCGGTTTGCGCCGTATCGACCTCACGGTGTTCATTGACAATACCCCGGCAATCGCGCTCTATCGCAAGTTCGGCTTTGTCGAAGAAGGCCGTTCACGCGGTTTTGCATTGCGCGACGGCGTATTGACCGACGTGCTGCATATGGCCCGCCTTGTCGACGCGCCGCGCCTCCAGGCAATCTGAACGGACTTTTGTGTGCCATTTTTCTTTATAGACCGACCGGTCTTCGCGTGGATCGTCGCGCTCGCCATTGTGGTGGCGGGCGCGCTCGCCATTCCGCAACTGCCGGTGGCACAGTATCCGCGTCTTGCGCCGCCGCGCATCGTCATTAGCGCCATCTACCCGGGGGCGGCCACCGAGGTGGTCGACGCCAACGTGGGCAGCATCATCGAGGAGAGTCTCGATGGCGCCGACAACATGCTGTACTACGAAACGACTAGCGATAACCTCGGCAACCTCGAGATCGACGCGACCTTTGAGCCGGGCACCAATCCGGATCTGGCGCTGGTCGACATCCAGAACCGCCTGAAGCAGGTCGAGCCGCGTCTGCCGCAACAGGTCGTGCAGCAAGGCATTAGCGTATTCAAGGCGGCGAACACATTTCTGATGCTGGTCGCGCTGACGTCTACCGACGGCTCGCGCGATTCCGTGCAATTGAGCGACTACCTGAGCCGCTACGTGTTGCGCGAACTGAAGCGCGCGCCGGGCGTGGGCGCCGCGGAGTTGTGGGACGCCGACGAAGCGCTGCGTATCTGGCTCGATCCAATGAAGCTGCGCGAGTACAGCCTTGGTGCCGCTGAGGTAAATGCCGCGATCGCCGCGCAGAACGCCACAGTGACCGCCGGTACGCTCGGCGACGCGCCCTTCGTTCCGGGTCAGCAATTGACGGCTTCGGTCAGTGTGAAGGGGCAACTGATCTCGCCCGCCGAATTCGGACAGATCGTCCTGAAGGCGCTGCCTGACGGCTCGGCGGTGCGCTTGCGCGACGTCGCGCGGGTCGAACTGGGCCGCGACAATTACTCGTACTACTCGCGCCTGAACGGCAAGGCTGCGGCGACCGTCGGTATTCAACTCGGGCCGCGCGGCAATGCACTCGAGACGTCCAACGCCATCCGCGCGCGGCTTGCCGAGTTATCGAAAGGCTTGCCGCCGGGCGTCGCCGTCGAAATTCCGTTCGACAACGCGCACTTCGTGAAGATTGCGATTCGAGAAGTGCTCGTCACGCTGGCGGAAGCGGCGGTGCTGGTGTTCTTCGTGATGTGGCTGTTCCTGCGCGATCTGCGCTATACGCTCGTGCCGACAGTGGTGATTCCTGTCACGCTAATGGGCGCGTTTCTCGCGATGTATGCGTGCGGCCTGTCGATCAATGTGTTCACGATGTTCGGCCTTGTGCTTGCCATCGGCATTCTCGTCGACGATGCGATCGTGGTGGTGGAGAGCGTGCATCGCGTGATGGAGGAAGAGGGCTTGCCGCCGCGTGAGGCCACCCGTAAAGCAATGTCACAAATCGGTAGCGCGATCGTCGGCGTGACCGCGGTGCTGACGGCGGTGTTCGTGCCGATGGCGTTCTTCCCGGGCGGCGTCGGCGGCATCTACCGGCAGTTCGCGGTGGCGATGATCGCGTCGATGCTGATCTCATCGTTCATGGCTTTGTCGTTGACACCTGCGCTGTGCGCGAATCTGCTGAAAGCGCACAAGCACCCGGTTAGCCAGCGCGACGCCCGCCGCGGCCTGCTCGGTTTCGCGGCGCGTGCGGCGAGCCGTTTCACGTCCGGGTTCGATCGAGCCGCGCGCGGCTATCGTGGGCTGACCGCGCGTACGCTGCGCCGCATCGGGCCGATGCTGGCGGTTTATGCCGTGTTGGTCGGCGTGTGCGCGGCGCTCTACTGGCAGTTGCCCGGCGGCTTTTTGCCAAGCGAAGACGAGGGCCAGTTGCAGGTGATGGTGCAATTGCCGGCCGGTGCGACGCAGGCGCGTACGCTCGCGGTGGTTCAACAGGTGGAAAAAGTCCTGCATACCGAGTCCGCGGTTGCGCACGTCACCAGTGTGGTCGGCTGGAGTTTTACCGGCAGCGGTCAGAACGTGGCGATGTGCTTTGTCGAACTGAAAGACTGGGGCAAGCGCGACACCGATGCGATGGTGTTGCGCGATCGGCTTAACGAAGCGTTCGACAAGATTCTCGACGGTAACGTAGAGGCGCAATTGCCGCCTTCCGTGCCTGGACTCGGGCATTCGGACGGTTTCGTATTCCGCCTCGAAGATCGCGGTGGTGTCGGACTGGACGCGCTGAAGGCCGCGCGCGAGCAACTGTTCAAACAAGCCAAGGCGAGCCCGGTACTGGCTTCCGTGCATTCTGAAGATCTGCCGGATGCGCCGCGCGTCGAACTCATCATCGACCGCGCCAAGGCGTACGCGCTCGGCGTGTCGTTCGACCGCGTGGCGGATGTGCTGGGCAGCACCTTCGGCTCGACGTATATCGACGACTTCCCGGCCGGTGGCCGGATGCGCCGCGTGATGATCTCCGCCGACGCCGCCACGCGCATGACCGAAGATGATCTGATGGCGCTCGCTGTGCCGAATTCGACGGGCGGCATGGTGCCGCTATCCGCGATTGCGTCGCGTCATTGGTCCATCGGTCCGGTGATGCTGACCCGCTACAACGGTTATCCATCGCTCGACGTGAGCGGGCACGCTGCGCCCGGCTACAGTTCGGGCGCGGCGATGGCGGAGATGGAGCGGCTGGCGGCTTCGTTGCCGGTCGGCGTTTCGTACGACTGGGTCGACGCGGCGCGCGAAGAAACCGCGGCGGCGCGGCTTACACCGTTGCTGATCGCTTTGTCGCTGCTGGCCGTGTTCATGGCGCTGGCGGCTTTGTACGAGAGCTGGACGATCCCGCTTGCCGTGCTGATGGTCGTGCCGCTCGGCGTGATCGGCGCAGTCGCCGCGGTGTTGTTGCGCGGCATGCCCAACGACGTGTACTTCAAGGTCGGCATGATTACGGTCATCGGCCTTGCGGCGAAAAATGCGATTCTGATCGTGCAGTTCGCACGCGATCTGTATCGCCAGGGCTTGCCGTTGACGCGCGCCGTGACTGACGCCGCGGCCGCGCGCTTCCGGCCAATCGTGATGACCTCGGCGGCGTTTCTGCTGGGTGTCGTGCCCCTGGTGGTGTCGAGCGGTGCGGGGGCCGAGAGCCGCCGTTCCATCGGCACCGGTGTATTCGGCGGCGTGCTGGCGGCCACGCTCTTCGGTCTCGTGTTCGCGCCGGTCGCGTTTCATGCGGTCGCCTCGCTTACGTATAGCAGGCGGCGGCTCGCAGAGTTGCGCCACAAGCGTGACGAACGGCGCGCTCGCCGGGAGACCGCGGAGCGCGGCCGTTTGACGAATGGCCGATGACGTGACGGCGGCCACACCGCGCGTGGCCGTTGCCGTCAGTGCCGGGCGCGGTGGTCAGCCGGCCGGCTGATTCGCGGCTTGCGTTGACGCTGCACCGGCCGGCGTTTGCGTCGTGGTTGCAGACGCATGCGCGGCCGGCATGCAATCCGCGCGATATTCGGCCTGCAGTTTTTTCTCCGCCTCTTGCAGATTGCTGGGATATTCGTCGTCGTCGTCGCTGGGGTTGTAGCCGACCGCTTCCAGTTCGCCGAGTTCGTTGATCAACTGCTTGTGTGTCACTTCGCTCTTGAGCTGCCTGAACGGATAGTCGTTGCATTGCTGCTGGGTGAGGCCCGGCGACGCCATCGCCGAAGCGCTGCCGATCAGCAGAAGGGTCGTGACGAGGGTTCGGGTTGCGAGCTTCATTTTCATACCATCCACGATAAGGTTCGAGTTGGACCGCAAAGAAAGCAGCGGGATGGCAATAGGCTAGTTGAGGCTGTCTACCGAAGCGGCGTCGGGAAAATGAAATTTGTTTTATCGTTGTCCTGTCGTTTTCACTGACCCTGCGGCGAACTTAAATTTTTCTTCATGAAGCGGATATTCATCCGCTATACGATTGCGCGTAGCCTGCAGACAGGCCCTGAGGCAAAGCGGCGGCACCCGTCGAATCGCACGCCCGTACACTGAACGCGCAAGCCGAATATGGCATCATGTCTTTCTACTGATAACCGGTCGCGCCCGCCGCTTGCATTGGTAGAGCAGGCGGCGGCGCATGCAATGATCATGTCGCGAGTACTGACGATCGAAGATGATGAAATTACCGCGAATGAAATTGTCGGGGAGCTGAAAAGCCGCGGTTTCACCGTGGATTGGGTGGCGAACGGCCGCGACGGCATGGCGCGCGCGATCAGCGAAGATTACGACGTGATCACACTCGACCGCATGCTGCCGGGTGTGGACGGTCTTACGATTCTCACCACCATGCGCAGCATTGGCATTCAAACGCCGGTGCTGATGTTGAGCGCGCTGGGCGACGTGGATGAAAGAGTACGCGGCTTGCGTGCGGGCGGCGACGATTATCTGACCAAGCCGTTCGACCCCGAAGAAATGACCGCGCGTCTCGAAGTCCTGTTGCGTCGCAGTCAAACAGCAACCACGCCACTCGAAACGCATCTGCGGATCGGTTCGCTCGAACTCGATCTGATTTCCCGCAAGGTTCAGCGCGACGGCGAAGAGATCGTGTTGCTGCCCACTGAATATCGCGTGCTCGAATTCATGATGCGGCATGCCGGGCAAACCATCACGCGCACCATGCTGTTCGAAGCAGTGTGGGGTTATCACTTCGACCCAGGCACCAATCTGATCGACGTGCATATGGGCCGATTGCGCAAAAAAATCGACCCGCCTGGCGTCACGCCAATGATTCAGACCGTGCGGGGCTCGGGTTATATCCTCGCATGAGCAGATCATCCTGATGGACACAACCTTCCCGGCTCAATCTGCGCTCGGGCGGCGCTGGCATTCCACCACCTTTCGCCTGCTATCGGTCTACGCGGTTATCTTTTCGCTTTCAGTGATGCTGCTGCTGGGCTACATCGGCTGGGCCGTGACCGGCGATATGGAGCGCGAGACCGATGTAGTGATGGACTGGCAACTGGTCTACTTCGATTCGGTGCCTGACGCCGGCCTTGCCGACGCGATTCATCGGCGTATCGAGCACGAGCGCATGCACACCAATTACTACGGCCTGTTCGCTGCCGACGGCCACCTGCTGGCCGGCGACGTGCTGGTGTATCCGGCGGCACTGCCCACCAATCGCACCGGCAAGACGCTCGATCTCGCGCTTTCGATGGGACGCAACGAGCAGGCGCCGGTAGTCCGCGCCATGGCCGAGCGGCGCAAGGACGGCTCGACGCTCGTTATCGCGCGGGATCTGACGCATATTCTGCGGATTCGCGAGACCATCATCAATGCGCTGGTGGGCGGCGGAGTTGTATGCCTGCTCGCGGGTGTGGCGGGTGGACTGGCGCTGAGCGTACGACAGATGCGTCGCCTGAAAGCGATCAGGCGGGTCACGCAACGTATCGCGCAAGGCGATCTCGCGCAGCGCTTGCCGATCGGCGGACGCGATGAAGTGGATATGCTCGCGCATCTCGTGAACCATATGCTCGCGGAAGTCGAACGCCTCATGAACGAGGTGAAGGGTGCCTGCGATGGGATCGCTCACGATCTGCGCACGCCGCTTGCGCATGTGCGAACCCTGCTGGCGCATGCAGCGGAGCGCACCGATACGCTCGACGACACCGCGCTGTCGCAACTGGTCGAACGCGCGCGCATCGAAACCGATGCATTGCTCGACCGGTTTCGCGCCATGTTGCGGATCTCCGAGATCGGCACGCTGCAGCGGCGCGGCGGATTCGGCGAAATGCAACTGGAGACGTTGGTGCAGGAAGTCGGCGAGCTATATGAGCCGCTTGCCGAGAGCCGCTCGATTCAATTATCCGTGCATGTACAAGCGGTCGATGCAATTCATGGTGACCGTGCGTTGCTGTTTGAAGCGTTGAGCAATCTGGTGGATAACGCGATCAAGTTCACACCTGAGGGTGGCGTGGTGCGCATGGAACTTCGGCAGACTGCGGCGGGACCGCAGGTGGATATTGTCGATAACGGGCCGGGTATTGCCGCGGATGAACGCGATGCTGTCCTGCAACGGTTTTATCGCGGCGAGAGTACGCGGCATCTGGCGGGATCGGGGCTGGGTCTGAGCATCGTTTCAGCGGTGATGCGGGTGCATGACTTCACGATGAAGATTGGTAATGCGCAGCCTGGCACCAGGATTTCCATCGAATGCTGGTCGAGGACGCTCGCATGAGGCCGTATTCTTTTCTTGTCCAGACGGGGGGATGAATGCGCGTCCTGTTCGTTGGTCCTTCTCATCCGGAAGCCGCATGGCTGTTCAAGGCGCTGCAAGAGAGCGCCCATAGTTTGCAACGGGCCGATGATTTGCGGGACGGGGTTTTTCTTGCTTCGCAGGAGCCGTTCGATGCGATTGTTTTGATGGTGCTCGACGTTGGGTTGTATTCCTCCCTGCAGGGGTTTATTGGGGAGTTTGCTGTTGCCGGGAGTGGGGCGGCCATTGTTGCTGTGCTGGGTGCTGCTACGGCGCAGGATCGCACCAGGGTTTTGCGTGCCGGTGCGGATGCGTGTTTTTGCCAGCCTTATTCGTTTATTGAAATGCATGAGCGGATGGCCGCTTTGCAGCGGGTTGGCGGGGTTCGGGGGGCTTTGAGTGGTTCTGGTTTTGCCTCTGCTGCCGCTTCTGCTTCGGTTTTGTCCGCCGTTGGCGGGCCGTCTTTGGATGGTGCTACCCGGGAGCTGGTTTGTGGTGCCCGGCGTGTTGCTGTTACCCGGCGGGAGTTTCTTTTGCTTGAATGTCTGCTGAGGCAGGTTAATGCGCCGGTGGCGAGGGATCAGTTGATCCGGTATGCCTGGCCGGAGAAGGAGGATGTCGATCCTTCTAGCGTTAATCTTGTTGTTTCGCGGTTGAGGCGGAAGTTGCTGGGAGATGTGCCTGAGGTTCGGATTGAGACTGTTAGTCGGTTTGGGTATCAGGTTTCTATTTAGGTTTTTTTTCGCCTTTGGCGGTGGGGGTTTGGTTTAGTTGGTTGGCGCTCTCTTGCCTGGTTGCCTGCGGCGTTGGGGTTTGCCTGGTTTTTTTGCCTGCGCGGCGCTTATTGTTGTGTGCCTATGGCGTTGGCCTTTCCTTGAATTGATATTGGTTTATTAGCGTCGCCCCTGTGCGGGGCAGGCACCTACTTTTCTTTGCCTGCTGCAAAGAAAAGTAGGCAAAAGAAAGCAGCTCACCCCGCCAGCTTATAAGCGGGTCCCCCGCACAGTCGCGGTAGTGGTCCATCTGGAATCTGTGCCCTCGCACATTCAGCCCTGGTGACAAGGCCGTCATACTTCCGGCGGCGCTGCGCGCGCCGCAGCGATAATTCATCAAATTTCCTGTCACTGCCAACACTCAGCCGTCCCTTACCAAACAACGAGTTTTCGCCGACATCAGCGGCGCCTCACCAAACATCGAGTTTTTCACCGACATCGACGGTGCTTCACTAAACAGCGAGTTTTTCGCCGACATCGGTGGTGCTTCACCAAACAGCGAGTTTTTTCGCTGACATTGGCGGCGTTTCACCAAACGACAAGCTTTTGCCGATATTCAGCGGTGCCTCATCAAATTACTCGTCAATGCCAACGAAAATCACGGCACTTTCGGCGTCGCGCCGAGGCGAATCCGACGACACCCACCGCATCCAGTCGAAGCCGATGGTCCCACCACGCTCAAACAAAGCCCCTGGTTCCCGATGGACTCTTCCGGCGAGCACGTAGTGCGAGGCGGGAAGCATGACTGCTGTGTCACGAACGCGGAGTGTGCGGGAACACCGATTCCAGATGCACCACTACCGTGGCTGCGCGGGGGACCCGCTTAAGAGTTAGCGGTGTGAGCCGCTTTCTTTTGCCTACTTTTCTTTGCGGCATGCAAAGAAAAGTAGGTGCCTGCCCCGCACAGGGGCGACGCTAATAAACCAATATCAATTCAAGGAAAGGCCAAGAACCAAAAACCAAAGACCAAAGAATCCAGATCAAGGAAAGCCCAACGCCGCAGGCACACAACAATAAGCGCCACGCAGGCAACCAGACCAAGCAAACCCCAACGCCGTAGGCACAAAAAAAAACCTACCCCACACCACATTGTGGTCAACGCCTCCTTCATGAAAACCCAACAAAAAATCTGAAAGTCTGTATTGCAGATGCAGCTGTTTCTGACCTCGATATATTCACTCCGTGGTCACACAGAACTGCAAATTCTCCACAACTATCAGACATCCTTAATTAATTGAAAGGTGATTCATGAATCAGAAGATGAAGCTGACCCACCTGGTCGGGGCACTCCTTTGTGTCGGCGCCGTTTCCACCGCGCACGCGCAAAGCAGCGTCACCCTCTACGGGCTCCTCGATACGGGTATCGACTTCGCCAGCAACGTCAACGGCAACCATCTCTATCAAATGGCCAGCGGCGTCAGTGCAGGCAGCCGCTGGGGCCTGCGGGGCAAAGAAGACCTCGGCGGCGGTCTCTCCGCCGTGTTCGATCTGGAAAGCGGCTTCAATTCGACTAACGGCGGGCTGGGTAGCGGCCTGGCCTTTTCCCGCAACGCCTACGTCGGACTCGCCAGTCAAACAGCCGGTACGGTCACGCTCGGGCGGCAGTGGGACCCGGTCGTCGATCTTATCGAACCGTTCTCGCTCAACAGTACTTACGGCGGTTGGTATTTCTCCCACCCCAACGACATGGATAACCTCGATAACGGCTTTGCCATCAGCAATGCGGTGAAGTACACGAGTCCTACCATCGGTGGTTTTACAGGCGAAGCTCTCTATTCGTTCGGCGGACAGGCGGGACAGTTCTCGAATAACTCTGCCTATAGCGCGGCAGCGTCGTATACGAACGGACCGTTCTCGATGGGAGCGGGCTATCTGCGGGTCAACGATCCGGAACAGGCGATCCAGAGCTATCAGAACGGCTCGGGTTTTACCAATGCGGTGTACGGCAACTATCTGGCCAATGCGCGTAGCCAGGGCATCTTTGCTGCCGGTGCTTCTTATCAGATCGGCAAGTTCAAGGTGATGGGCAACTTTACCAACGTCAATTTCCAGCAGGGCGATGCGGGACAAGACGTCAAATTCCAGAACTATGAAATTGCCGGCACCTTTGCGGCAACCAGTCAGCTGAATCTCGCTGCTGGCTACACCTATACGGATGGCCGTGATCATGCGACCAATCAGGAGCCGAAGTATCAGCAGCTCAATCTGAGCGCGGAGTACGAATTGTCGAAACGTACCGCCATCTATGCACTCGCGGCACTACAAAAGGCAAGTGGCGGCGCCGTCGCGCAGATCGCCGGCTTCGATCCGTCATCTGACGGCAAGCAGGTCGTCGGCCGGGTGGGCATTCGACACTCGTTCTAAAGCATCGGCATCAAGTAAAAGAGCGCGCTGCCTGTAAGGGGAGCGCGCTTTTTTTGTTCATGAACCAAAATAGATATTGCAGTAACTCGGTGGGCCGACACAGTTGTCGGCGCTGGTGGGTGTCGTTGTCGTTGCGCAGCCGGATAAAAGCAGTCCGGCTGCAACAGCGGCAACGGCGAACGAAGCAGATCGTTTGATCGCGGTGCGAAGAGTCATGGATATCAGGGTGAGAGGGGGCGTATTGCGTTTAACGATAGAGCCGGTTCAGATAATTCATCTGTCCATCGTTCTCGGCTTTGATCAGTTCGCGATAAACCTGGGCCCGTGTTTTGCCGCGGCCATTCATTGCGTTCGGCGATGTCCACCCGCCGGCGGATGTCAGCGCGCTCGACCGGCTCAGTGTCCCACCCACCGGCGGCGCGGCGGCGGCCGATGTGGCCGCGGCCGCAAAGCCGGTGGCGAGAAGCAACGCTAATGCGGCGCGCGCCCGGTTGCCTGTTTTCATGCGCATCTCAGTGTGCGTAAAGGGTCGAGTTCAGATAGGCGAGCTGGCCGTCCTGCTCCGCATGCACCAGTTCCTGATAGACCTGCGCACGCGTCTTCCCACCGGTCGCCTGACCATAAGGCGGCACCCACGATCCTGCGGCGTTGACCGCGGCGGTGCTGTTCTGCGCCACTTGCATTGCCGGTGCGGCGCTCTGTTGCGCCGGAGCCGTGGTCGATTGAGCGAAAGCGGAAGCCGTTGCGGTTGCACCGATGAAAGCGATGGCGAGTGTCAGAGATCTCATGTTCGTAATCCTCATAAATAAAATTGGATGGAACCGATTCGCGAATCACGCTGCATTCGTGGATCGGTTGATGAGAAGGATAGTCACCTGGCTTTAGCGGATCGGTGGTGCGCGCATGAAAAGATATTTATCTGCAGGAGCGTCGGCAGGATAGTGATTAAAGGCGTGATCGGGTGCATGTCATGAACATAAAAAACGTTTCATGAATCGGCCGGTTTTGATCACGGGTATGTCACTCCGCAAATCTACATTGCGGCTACCCGCACGGTGTGCGGGATCGGTCCGTCAATGCGCGGACCGGCGCCTTCTCTTACCCGGAATCAGACATGAATAAAGCATTGGCAACCACACTCGTCGCCCTGGCAGGCACCTTCGGCGCGGCGGCGCACGCACAAAGCAGCGTTACGCTCTACGGCACACTCGATACCGGCATCGACTACATCAGCAATCAGAAAACGGCTTCAGGCGGGAAAAGCAACTGGATGATGGAAAGCGGCAACGTGAGTACCGACCGCTGGGGCCTGCGCGGTAGTGAAGACCTGGGCGGCGGGCTGAGCGCGGTCTTCGACCTGGAGAACGGTTTTAATATCGACAGCGGCAAGTTCTCCAACGGCGGCGATGAGTTCGGCCGGCAGGCATGGGTCGGCATCGCCAGCAAACAGTGGGGTACCGTGACGATGGGCCGTCAATACGATTTCCTCGTCGATTTCGTCGCGCCGCTTTCGGCGACCGGCTCGGGATTCGGCGGCAATATTGCCGACCATCCGTTCGATAACGACAACCTCAACAACGATCTGCGCATGAACAACGCGCTGAAATTCCGCAGCGCGACTTACGACGGCTTCACGGTTGGCGGCGCCTATGCCTTCAGCAATGCAGCGGGCGGTTTCAGCAACAACAACGCCTATAGCCTCGGCGCGCAATGGGCAGGCGGCCCGTTCAATCTGGCGGTCGCCTATTTGCAGGTGAACCAGCCGGGCGGCGTCAATCAGCCCAACAATACCGGCGGCGCGGTGAGCAGCAGCGACGGCGATGCGACCTTCACCGGCGTGCGCCAGCGTATCCTCGGCGCAGCGGGACGCTACACGTTCGGCGCGGCGACCGTCGGCCTCGTCTTTACCCGGACGATGCTCGACGATCCGCATCAGATCACGCAGGGCGGCGCGTATTCCACGCTCAACGGCGATATGCTGACCTTCAATAACTATGAACTGAACGCGCGCTATGCGATTACACCGATGTTCTCGCTCGGTGGTTCGTACACGTTCACTGACGGACATTTCAGCGACGCCGGCAAGAGCGTTGCACCGAAGTGGAATCAGTTCATGCTGCAGGCGGACTACGCATTGTCACGTCGAACCGATCTGTATCTGGAAGGCGTGTATCAACATGTATCGGGTGCCGACGGTATTGCGGTGCTTGGCAATGCGTCGATCTATTCGCTGGCGGCTTCGTCGAGCGATCGGCAGGCGGTGGTGGCTCTGGGAATACGGCATCGGTTCTGAGCGCCGTCGGCGCACCGGACGGCGCTGGAAGGTTGGCTGAAACGCAAACGTCGCCGGTGATGAACCGGCGACGTTTTTTACGTGGCGTTGGCGGACTGGCTGGCGGATTCAACCGGCGAAGTTCTGCCGGTAGTTTCAATCAACGCATTTAACCTGTGCACTCAATCGACGAATCCAACCGACAGATTCAACCGGCGGAGTTCAATCGGCAGTTTCATCCGTCACATTCAACCCTCAGCCTCAACCGCTAGAAGCAACCTTCTCGGGACGCACCCCTTGCACACTCGCCGCCTGAACGGCAGGCGCGCCCGTAGCGCCGTCCGCCGACCAGCCACCACCTAGAGCCTCAATCAGCCCCACGGAGGCCAGCAGGCGCCGCGTATTGAGGTTCAATGCATCGGTCTGAGTAGCGAGTTCGGTGGTCTGCGCGGTCACCACGTCCAGATAGCTGACCACGCCGTCGCGATAGCGCGACATCGAAAGCGTCAACGTGCGTTGCGCGGCGACGAGCGCCGCGTTCTGCTGCGTGGCTTCGTCGCCGAGATGATGCAATTGCGCGAGGTTGTCTTCGACCTGCTGGAAGGCGAGCAGCACCGCGGCCTTGTACTTCGCACCGTTCTCGGCGAGCTTCGCGCGCGCCTGTTGTGTGATCGCTTCACGGCGGCCGCCGTCGAATAGCGTGAACACCAGGCTCGGCCCGACCGACCAGATTTCGTTCGGCGCCATCAGCCACGGCGAAAGCGTATCGCTTTGATAACCGCCGTCGAGGCCGAGCGAAATGTCGGGAAAGAAGGCTGCCTTGGCGACGCCGATTTGTGCATTGGCTTCGGCGACGCGCCGCTCGGCCGCTGCAATATCGGGGCGCCGTTGCAACAGCGCCGCGGGCACGCCGGTTGGAATGGATGGCAGGTAAGCCGTTTCGATTACCGGCGCGAGTGTGAACGTCGACGCCGGCGCGCCGGTCAGGCTGGCGATCGCGTGCTCGTATAGCGCCCGGCGTGCGGCGATATCGTCGGCGGAAGCGCGCGCGGTATCGAGTTGCGTCTGCGCGCGCGAGACGTCGAGGTCGGATGCGATGCCGCCCGCGTGACGGCTTAGCGTGAGCTTGAGCGCGTGCTGGTAGGTGTCGATCGTATCGTTGAGCAATTGCTGCTGTTCGTCGAGTCCGCGCAGATTGAAGTACGCACTCGCCAGATTCGCCTGCAAGCTCAAACGTACCGACTCGAGATCGGCCTCGCTTGCCTGCATCGCCGAACGGCCCGCTGAAACCTCGTTGCGGATCTTGCCCCACAGATCGAGGTCATAGCCGATGCCGACGTCGACGTTACTGGTGTTGTACACCGATGGCTGACCCGCGCCTCGCAACGGGCGATTGTCCGACTGCCTTTGGCGTTCGACCGACGCTTCCGCGCCGATAGTCGGAAACAACCCCGAGCGGGCTTGCGACAGATAAGCGGTGGCTTCGTCGTGGCGCGCCATCGCTGCGGCCACATCGGGATTGGCGGCGGCCACCTGAACCTCGAGGCGGTCGAGCACCGGATCGCGATACACGCTCCACCACGCGTCGCGCGGCACGCGGTCGGCCGGTCTGGCGAGTTGCCAGGCGCCGCCTTCCTTGAAGGTCGTCGGGATGCTGGTGGCCGGAGCCTGGTAGGCCGGCGCGAACGAGCAGCCGCTCATCAGCGCCGCGGCCGCCAATGCGATGCAGATGCGGCGTTTATCCATGAGCGCTCTCCGCCGGGCGACGTGCGGCTAGCGACGTGTCCGTTGCACCGGCCGGATTGCCCGCGAGCCGCACTTCATCGCCCGAGGTGAGCGAGTCGGGCGGATTGTCGATGACACGGTCCGTTGGATTCAAACCCGATGCGATCTCGACGTGCGTGCCGAGATCGGTGCCGATCGAAACGGATTTGAGCACCGCATGGTTGTCGTTGCCGACAACAGCGACCTGCAAACCGTGCTGCCGGAAGATGAGCGAACTGGCCGGTATCGACAAGGCATGCGAGTCGGTCGGCAGCGCGAAATGCACCTCGGTGTACTCGCCGGGGATCAGCAGGCCATTTTGATTGTCGACCGCGAGTTGCACCAGCAAGGTGCCCGAAGAGGGCGTAATGGCATCGTCGGTGTCGACGAGTCTGGCGTTGAATTTCACGCCGGGACGTTCGGGCACGGTGAGCGTGGCGGTCATGCCGGGTTTGATGGCGGCTGCCTCGTCCTGCGGCACGCTCACGTAGACACGCAACTGACGTGCGTCGGAAACCGAGAAAAGTTCAGGCCCGTTGCCGCCGCCCGCATTGATGAGCGCGCCGATATCGGTGGTGCGCGCGGTGACGATGCCGTCGAACGGGGCTGTGATGCGTTTGAACGATTCGAGTGCTTCGAGGCGCCGCACGTTGGCCTCGGCGGCCGCTACCGTTGCCTGCTTGGCAACGAGATCGCTGGTTTTTTCGTCGGCATCCTGCTGTGAGACCGAGTCCTGCTGCAGCATCTTCGTCCAGCGGTTTGCCGTGGATGCGGCGAGTTTTTCGTTCGCCACCGAATTCTGCAGATCGGCACGCGCCTGCTGCAATTGCTGATCGAGATCGGGCGTATCGATCACGCCGAGTAATTGACCGGCTTTGACGTGAGTGCCGATATCGGCGTACCACGCATGCAGATAGCCCGACACGCGCGCGTAGATCGGCGCGTTGACGAAAGCGGACAGCCGTCCGGGCAACACCAGCGTCTGCGCGTCGAGGTCGTGTTTGGGCGTGTACGCCACCACCGTCGGCACGGCTTGCTGGGCGGACCAGGTGGTGAGCTCCTGTTTTGCATGCACGCGGCTGGCAATGCCGCTCGTCACGATGCCCGCTGCCGCCAGCAGCGCAACGATACCGGCCAGCTTCAGATGACGCAGCCGCTTCGGCGAATTGATCTCGATCTCAGTGGACATGATGGACTCCGGGTTCGGATGATGAATGATCGTGCGAGGGGTCGTTTGATGAACGGTGCGATGGATCGTGTGCGGGGCCATGACTCGCCGCATCGCGCCGATGTACGAGGCTGAACACGACCGGCACGAACAGCAGCGTGGCGAACGTCGCGCAAATCAGGCCGCCAATCACGGCGCGGCCGAGCGGCGCGTTCTGCTCGCCACCGTCGCCGAGGCCGAGCGCCATCGGCGCCATGCCGATGATCATCGCGAGCGCTGTCATCAGCACCGGGCGAAAGCGCGTGAAGCCGGCTTCCATCGCCGCGACCAGCGCGTTGCCGGTCACCGCCAGCCGTTCGCGGGCGAAGCTCACCACCAGAATGCTGTTGGCGGTCGCGACGCCCATGCAGAGAATCGCGCCGGTCAATGCGGGCACCGAAAGCGGTGTATGCGTGGTGAACAGCATCCACACGATACCGGCCAACGCCGCGGGCAATGCAGTGACGATCACGAACGCGTCGCTCCACGAATGGAAGTTCACGACAATCAGCAGATAGATCAGCAGAATCGCGCCGACCAGACCCAGCGACAAACCGAGAAACGCGCTATTCATCGTTTGAACCTGGCCGCGCAGCGTGACGATCGAGCCCTTCGGCACGTCCTTCGCGGTCGCGTGGACGATGCTCTGAATCTTTGCGGAGACGGCGCCGAGATCCTGACCTTGAGTGGTCGCAAACACGTCGTAGAGCGGCTCGATGTTGTAGTGCGAAACCACCGCATTGCCGACGCCGCGCGAGATGGTCGCGATGCCGCCCAGAATCTGCGCCTGACCGCTCTTGCCGGTCACCGGCAGGTTGCTTAGATTGGACAGGGATGTCATGCGGTATTGTGGGGTTTGCGCCACGATCGGATACGACACGCCGTTCTTCGGATTCAACCAGTACGTCGGCGATACCTGACTCGTGCCCGAGAGGCTCGCCACCACGGAATTGGTTACATCCTGTTCGGTGATCCCGAGTTGATCGGCGCGCGAACGATCCACCGATACGGTGAATTGCGGGTACGTCGAAGCCTGCTGGATGCGTGTATCGGCAATGCCGGGGATCATGCGCATGCGTCGCATCACTTCATTTGCGTAACGATGATTGGCCGCCTGGTCCGGTCCTGCCACCTGCAAGTCGATTGGCGCGGGCGCGCCGAAATTCAGAATCTGACTGACGATGTCGGCGGGCAGGAACGCGAAAGCGGTTCCGGGAAACTGGCGCGGCAGCGTTTCTCGCAGTGTGCGCACGAAGCCGGCGGTAGGTTGGTGGTTCTCGTTCAGCGAGATCAGGATGTCGCCGTCTTGCGGTCCGATCGTGCCGCTGTTGTTATAGGTCAGGTTGATGCCGCTATTGGGCAGGCCGATGTTGTCGACGATACTGCGCAGCTGGTCCGGCGGAATCGCGCGGCGCACGGCGTTTTCGATCAGATCGAATTGCTCGGCCGTATCTTCGACCCGTGTGCCGATCGGCGCTCGCACGTGGATCGCTATTTCGCCGGAGTCGATATTCGGGAAGAAGTTGCGCCCGAGCCACGGGGCGAGCAGAAAAGACGCGCCGACCACGATCAGAAACCCCGTCACGAAACGCTTGCGATGCGTAAGCGCGAGGCCGAGCACAATCCGGTACACGCTGCGCACGCGTTCGAAACGGTGCTCGAAACCGCGCTGAAAACGCACTAGCGGATTGCGCGACGGTGCCGGATGCGAGTGGCCGCCATGCGGGTCCATTACTGCCGCCAGTTCGCCGGAAGCGTGGCCGCCCGATGCATGCGGGCGCAACAGGTATTGCGCCATCATCGGCACGAAGGTACGCGAGAGAATGAACGAGGCGATCATCGCGAAGATCACCGCTTCGGCCATCGGCACGAACAGGAAGCGTGCAATGCCGTCGAGCAGCAGCATCGGCACGAAGACGATGCAGATGCACAGCAGGGACACGAAGGCGGGCGCGACGATCTGCGCGGCGCCGTCCATGATCGCGCTGCGTACGTCCTTGCCCTGTTCGAGATGCCAGTTGATGTTTTCGATCGTGACGGTGGCGTCGTCGACCAGAATCCCCACCGCGAGCGCGAGACCGCCGAGCGTCATCACGTTGAGCGTTTCGCCCATGGCGGCGAGACCCGCAATCGCCGCCAGCACCGCAAGTGGAATCGACGCCGCGATGATCAGCGTCGAGCGCCAGCTGCCGAGGAACAGCAGGATCATCAGCGAAGTCAGCGCGGCGGCGATCACGCCTTCACGCGCCACGCCACTCACCGCGCCTTTCACGAAGGTCGATTGATCGCCCATTGTCACGAGCTTCAAACCGGGCGGCAGCGTCGCTTCAACGCGCGGCAATTGCGCCTTGACACCGGAGATGATGTCGAGCGTCGAGGCAGAACCGTTCTTCAGAATACTCATCAGCACCGCGCGATGACCATCCACGCGTACCACATTGCCTTGCGGCGGATAGCCGTCGCGCACGTGAGCCACGTCGCGGATATAGATCGTTGCGCCGTCCACCGTCTTGATCGGCAGCGCGTTCAGTTCGTCGAGCGCAAGCGGACTGTTGTTCAGCTTGATGTTGTATTCGAAGCGGCCGATCTTCTCGGTGCCCGCCGGAATGATCTGATTCTGCTGCGCGAGAGCGGTGGCGACATCGTTGGCCGAGAGTTTTTTTGCCTGTAATGCTTGCGGATCGAGATCGATCTGCACTTCACGGGTCTTGCCGCCGTATGGCGTCGGAATCGCCACGCCAGGCACGCTCAGCAATTGCGGGCGAATGAAGTTGGTCGCGTAATCGGCGAGTTTCTGTTCGTCGAGGGTATTGCTGGTCAACGCCAGTTGCAGCACCGGCACGGTGGACGCGTTGTAGTTGAGAATCTGCGGCGGCGTGGTGCCGGGCGGCATTTGCTTGAGCACCGTCTGCGATACCGAGGTCACCTGAGCGGTGGCGGTGCGGATGTCCACGGTCGGCTGAAAGAAGATCTTCACGATGCCGTAGCCGCGAAACGATTGCGACTCGATATGCGCGACGTCGTTGACGGTCGTGCCGAGCGTGCGCTCGTAGTAGGTGACGATGCGCCCGGACATATCGTCCGGTTGCAGGCCGGCATAATTCCAGACCACGCTGATCACGGGAATGCGGATGTCGGGAAAGATATCCGTCGGCGTGCGCAACGCGGCAAGCGGGCCGATCAACAGGATCAGCATCGCAAGCACGATGAACGTGTAGGGCCGGGTTAAAGCTAACCGGACTATTTTTAACATCGAAGGCTGCTCCGTTCAGAGGCGCGATTGAATCTGCGCGGGCGTGTGGCGGTTAGGGCTTGCACCAATGGCATTGCCCGGTAACGGCATTCTGGAGAGCGGGTCCTAACAGTCGCGGACTAAACAAATGAAACTAGTTTTAGGAAGCCAGGATGGTGAACGCGATCGCGTCGATAATCGCGTTGCAACGGCTTTAGCGCTGCATGCAGCGCTAAAGCTCCATCGAAAAACCTGCGGGTAGAGCGGCGTCAGCCGAACAGATAGCCCGAGCCTCGAATGGTGCGAATCAACGGACGCTCGCCGGGCGTTTCGACTTTCTTGCGCAACCGGCCTACGTGTACGTCGATCAGGTTGGTGCCGGGATCGAAGCGGCATCCCCACACGGCTTCGAAGATCATTGTGCGTGTGAGCACCTGGCCGGTGTGCCGCATCATGAATTCGAGTACGCGGAATTCGGTGGGTTGCAGATCGAGTTCGCGCTGCCGGTGGGTGACTCTGCGGCGCACCAGATCGATTTCCAATGCACCGCTGCGCAGCAGCGTTTCAGCTTTGGCGTGACGTGGCCTGCGCCGCAACAGCACCTCGACGCGCGCGAACATTTCCTCGGAGGAGAAGGGCTTGGTCAGATAGTCGTCGCCACCGGCGCGCAGGCCCTGAATGCGCTGATCGACATCGGACATTGCACTCATCACGAGTACGGGCGTTTCCATGCCGACACCACGCATGGTTGCCACGATAGTCAGGCCGTCCAGATCGGGCAGCATGCGGTCGAGTGTGACGACGTCGTAGTCGCCCGCCATCACTTTCGCCATGCCTTCGCGGCCCGTGCGTGCCACGTCGACAGAGAATCCGCTCGCAGTGAGCGTGCGGACGATGTCGTGCGCGATCAACTCGTCATCTTCGATCGTCAGAATTCTGGGCATGATGGGCGAGTCCGGTTCAAGCTACCGCCCGCAGCGCGACCGGACGGTCCGGCGCGCGATACTGGCTGACCGCGAAGTCGATGAAACTGCGCACGCGCATCGACAGATAATTGCGGCCGGAGTAGAGAATCGACACCTGGCGCGGGCCGCCGTTGATTTCGAACTGTTCGAGCACGGGCACGAGCGCGCCTTGCGCGAGGTCGTCGGCAATGATCGGCAACGGCAGCAGGGCGATACCCATATGATTGAGCGCGGCTACGCGCACCATCGCGCTACTCGTGGCGGTGAGCGCGCTGCCGGTGTTGACGCGGTAGATACCGTCGTCGTCTGCGAATTCCCAGCTGCGCGACGACCCGTCGGAGACCGTCAGCAGTCCATGGCGGTTCAGCGCAGCCGGATCGCGAGGGGTACCGTGACGCGCCAGATAGGTCGGCGAGGCAACAGTCAGTTCATCGACGCTGGTCAGCGTGCGGCTGACCAGCGTGGAATTGGCGAGCCGCCGGTCGTCGGAGAAACACACGTCGAAACCGCCTTCCACCAGATCGATATGCGTATCGAACGTGGTTACGTCGAAGTCCACGCGTGGATGCAGTGTGCGGTACGCGGCCAGTAATGCGCCCAATCCGGCGGTGGCGAACGTCATCGGCGTAGCGATCCGCAGTGTGCCCTGCGGGTCGCGCGTCGTCTCGAGCAGGTTCGATTCCATCTCGTCGAGCTTTTCGATGATCGTGCGGCAACCGTCGAGATACTCGCGGCCTACATCGGTCAGCGAAAGACTGCGTGTGGTGCGGTTCAGCAAGCGCATATTCAGATGCGCTTCCAGCGTGCCGACGCTGCGCGTAACCGCCGCTGCCGACATCCCTAACTGTCTCGCCGCGAGATTGAAGCTGGCGAGATCGACCACTCGTGTGAAGACACGCATCGCTTGTAGCTGGTTCATGTTGGGACAGTAGAGAAGGACGATGGATGCATCATCGGCGATCGCAGATAAAACGGCACTGCTAGGCGGATTAAGTCTTTTTTAATTTTGTGCAATGTTCATGAACGGCGCGGACGGTCCTGCATCTCGATCCGCTCAATAACCATCAGCAAGCCTAAGCGATGAACAAAAAAAGAGCGCGGACAAAGCCGCGCTTCGGAAAGAGACCTGAATGAAAGTAGCCGCTATGACGCGGCGAGAGAAGTATAGGTGTGAGGCGCAGCGAGGTGCACACGCAATCTGAAATGCAGTGCTACGCGAAACGCAACAAGCTGCTTGAATTCGTCATCCGGTTGATCCGGTTGAGTCAGCCGCTTCAGTTGAGCATGCCGTGGACTTCGAGCGATGCTTCCAGCTGTTGTGTCAACGCGTGATGCAACCTGGCGAGGCTTTCGGTGGGGAGTGCGAAGCCGGCCCAGCCCAGGCCGGAATGCCGCAGGAACAGTACGGCACCGTCATGCAGTGGATGCTTTTCAGTGTGCCAGCACGGATCGATTTCAATCACGTACTGATGGCTGCGCAACGGTTCTTTGGGCACTTCCGGGCGCATTGTGGCGCGTAGCGCGCTGAGGTGCTCGATCACGGCGTCCAGATCGGGTGCTTCGAGCAGCACCGCACGATCCTCGATGGCGATGCGAACCGCGTTCTGTCCATATTCGTTGACTCTTTCGATGCTCATGGGGCGCGTCATGTCTCTGCTCCTTACAGCTCTCACGGTAGGCAAATTATGGCGCGGCCTCTCTTAACCAAGTCTTAAAGTGCACGATCCAGGGATGAAACTTTGTTTAAGGAAGCTGCTGGCATGATTTCCGCCGTCCCGGAGATTCGTCCGATGTTTGCCGGGGCCGGGGGCAGATGGCAAGCGCATTTATTCATATGTAAAGAGGCTGGATGTTTCAATATAGAAACATTTTTAGCCGGTTGAGAATCGGGCGCCGAAATGCTTAATCCGGAATGTTTCGGTGAATGTGCGGTTTGCCACATTCACATTGTCAATAAATTCCCGGTTTGCGAATAAAAACCCGATTGCGTGTTCATTATTTGCGATCTTTGGATTTCAGATTTGAAACATTTTCGAATGCGATCGCGGTGAGTCTCTGCCGCAAACTGGGCGGCCCACGCTGGCCCCGTATCCCGTCGTCACGAGGCTTGAAATCCAGCAAATACAAGGTTCTGCGGCATTCAGGCGGGCGGCGCTCCGGTACGATCTATCACTGCGCCGTGTCATGTTCGTACAGTCATATGAAACGAGTGATAATGTTTTTCTTCATACATTCTCTTTGCTAATGCCAATTTGTTTTTCAAATTTACTATAGCGAAGCATTACGCTAACATCACGCATAATCCGTAAGCGCTATTACCGGCAGTTTTTACTCGCCGTGATTAAATTCGACCATATCGGCCGGCCGAAGGGAGAGCGGGGTCGGCAACGTACGACAGTTCAGAGGGAACATCATGCCGCACATGCACCTGGATACTGCAAGGATCACCTGGTTACACACGCCGGCGCTCAACGTGCGTAGTGCAGCGCGCCGGATCGGCGTGTTGCTGTTCGACGGTTTCTGGCTGCTCGGGCCAGGCACGGTGGTCGAGATGTTCCAGACCGCCAACGAACTCTCCGGCTCGCGTGCCGGTGAAGGCCCGCCTTATGAAGTGCAGTTTCTGTCGATGGGCGGCGGCAGCGTAGCGAGTTCGTCGGCGGCGCGGATCTGGACCGACCGTATCGACACACGCTACGGCAGCGGTTTCGACGTGCTGTTCATTGCTGGCGGCTACGGCGCACATGAGGCCGCGCGCGACGAACGGCTGCTCGGCTGGCTGCGGTCGGTGCAAACGCGTACCCGCGCGATCGAGACGATCGGCGAGGGCCGTCTCGTGCTGGAGGCCGTGGGCTCTGCGGAGCATGACGGCCTGCAGGTGAACCGCTATCTGAACAGCGCCACGGGCGATGCCGCGTTCAACGCCGCCAATGATCGCAACGACTGCGCGCGCAGTGCGCTGATGTTCATCAAGCGCGATCTCGGCGCGGAGCTCGCGCGCAGCGTTGCCGATCGGGTCATGCCGGGCATGGCCGCCACCTGGGTGCCGCTGCCGGCTGAAGGCGGCACACTGAGTGTCGCCGAGAAAATCCGTGCGGCCGCGCGCTGGATGGAGGCGAATTGCGATCGTTCTGTATCGGTTGCGGACGCGGCCCAGGTGGCGGCGATGAGCGAGCGAAATTTTCTGCGCCGCTTCAAGCATGAAATGCACGTCACGCCGTCCGACTATCTGTTGCAGGTGAGATTGCGTATTGCCTGCAACTTCCTGACTGAAACCGAGTTACCGGTAGACAAGATCGCACGCCGCAGCGGCACCGGAAACGGCGATCGCCTCGCGAAGATATTCCGCAAGCGCATGGCGTTGTCGCCGACCGAATATCGCGCACGCAGCCGGGTGGCGACCGAAATGTAGAGTAGGACTAACGGCGCGCCTCACAGTGGATGGATGCGTGCGCAGCGACGTGCGTAGCGGCGTGTGCAGCGACGTGTGCAGCGACATGTGCCGTGCGCAACGCCATGCGCAGCGGCCCGCATATCCGCGAGTGTGGTTTCTCCGGACAGGCTTCTTACGAGCACAGTGGCCATGGGCAACAAGGTAATGGCGACGGCATTGCCAGAGGTCAAACTCATCGAGCCCGAGGTGTTTAGCGACGAATTCGGCTTCTGCTTCGAGAGTTTCAGCGCGGATGAGTTTACCGACGATGTCTCGCACGGCTTCAACTTCGTGCAGGACCGTCATTTGCGAGCAGTGCGTGGCGTGTTGCGCGGGCTGCACTATCAGGTGCAGCGACCGCAAGGCCGGCTTGTGCGCGTGGTGGTGGGGGACGTGTTCGACGTCGCGGTAGACGTGCGGCTCAACTCGCCGAACTTCGGCAAGTGGAGCGGCGCACATCTGAGCGCGGCCAATCATCGGCAGGTATGGGTGCCGCCGGGTTTCGCGCATGGCTTCGTGGTGCTCTCCGACGTCGCGGAGTGCCTGTGGAAAACCACCGAATACTGGTTTCCCGAACTCGAGCGCTGCATCTTGTGGTGCGACCCTGACATCGGCATCGAATGGCCGATCGAAATCGAACCGATCCTCGGCGCGAAGGACGCAGCGGGCCGGCGCCTTTACGAAGCGGAAAACTTCGCCTGAGCGCGGCACACGCAGCGATTCGGCACCATTTAGCGCGTTGCCACCACGGCGCCCACACTTGCGGCGACCACCAGCAGCGTGCCGGCTATCTGCAAGACACTCATCGGTTCATGCAGCACCACAAAGCCGGCCAACGCGCCGATCGCGGGTTCTACACTCATCAGGATCCCAAACGATGCGGCCGGCATGTGCCGCAATGCCACCATTTCCAGCGCGTACGGTAACAACGGAACCAGCAATGCGAGGCCCGCGGTTGCCGCGATCTGGCCCGCGGCGATGTGTATGCCGCTTTGCGCGAAACCGAATGGCGTGGCAACCAGCGCCGCTGCGATTAGCGACACCGACAATCCTTCGAGTCCCGCGAACACGGCGCCGGTCTTCTTCATCAGCACGATATAGCTGCCCCAGCCGAGCGCGGCCCCGAACGCGAGCAGTACGCCAAGCGGTTCGCCGATCCAGCCCGCACGATCGCGTGAAAGCAGTAGCACGCCGGCAATCGCCAATGCCGGCCACGCCAGTGCGCGCACACGACGCACGGCGAAAGTCGCGACCGCGAGCGGCCCGAGAAAATCGATCGCGACAGCCAGCCCCAGTGGAATCCGCTGAAGCGCCGCGAAAAAGCACAGTGTCATGCCGGCCATCGCTGCGCCCAGCGCGCCGGCCGCGAACCAATGCGAGCGCGAGTAGGTGAAAAACCGCGGGCGCACCACCAACCCAAGCACCACGGCCGCCCAGCAAAGACGCAGCCAGGTGGTGCTGAGCGAGCCGTACGTTGCCATCGTCGGCGCGGAGAGCGCGGCGCCGAACTGCACGCTCGACATGGACAGCACGCACAGGAGCGCCGCACCCGCCGCTGCGCTGGCCGGTTTCACCGGGGTTGGCGCGGAATTCAGCGCCGGTTTGATCGTGGTGTCCTGCATCGTGGCCTCGTTACCGCTCTTTCGGAGTCGTTGGACGCTATCTTATCGGTGCAAGCAGTATTAAGATAAGTTGATATTTCTTATGGTCGCTTCAATAAACGTGATGACCCGAGATCTCGACAGCAGCCTCCTGCGCACCTTCGTTACCGTTGCCGAAACCGGCGCCGTGGGCGTGGCGGCGGTGCGCCTCGCGCGCACCCAGGTGGCGGTGAGCATGCAATTGCGCCGGCTCGAAGAAGAACTGGGGCAGCGTTTGCTCGACCGTTCGCCGCGTGGCGTGCAACTGACCGAAGCGGGTCATCTGCTGCTGCCGTTCGCGCATACGATCCTCGGCGCGGGCGCCGATGCGCGGCGGGCCTTGAGCGCGGGGCAGGTGTCCGGCACGGTGCGGCTCGGCATGCTGGAAGACATCGCGGTCGGCCGGCTGCCGCGTGCGCTGCGGCGCTTTTCGATCGCTTATCCGCAGGTGGCGCTGGAGATCGTCGTCGATACCAGTGTGGCGTTGTCGAGCCGGCTTGCGGATGGCGGCCTCGACGTGGTCGTGGGGGATCCCGCACTGATCGACTCGGTGCCGCTGCTGACCTGGACGCAGCCGCTCTTCTGGGTCGGTGCGCGCGGGTTTAGCCGCGATGGCGATGCGGCGTTGCCGGTGGTTGCGTTCGGCGGCGCGTGTCTGTGGCAGCAGCAGGTGTTGACGGCGCTGCGGCGCGCGGGGATTGCGTGGCGCATTGTGTGCACCAGCACCAGTTTGCCGGCGGTGCAGTCGGCCGTGGAAGCGGGGCTCGGTGTGTCGGTACTGCTCGACGGCAATATCCGTTCGGAGTCGATGCGCGTGCTCGGTCAGGCCGATGGATTGCCCGATGCACCCACCGCCGATTTCGGGCTTTTCATGCGCGCAGTGTCCGGCGCCCAGGCGGCGGCCGTGCAGACCTTGCAGACGTTCCTCTGCGAGGAATTGCATCTCGGCTTGCGGGAAAACGAGCCGCTTATGGCATCCGCCGGCTAGTGCTCCGGCAATCTGCCGATAACGCGTTGGCATGCACATCGGCACGCTCGCATGCACGTCCCATGTGAGTTTTTACGACATTTTTTCTTGAGACGCCTGGTCGCCAAACCTACACTTCGTGCATCCCCTGATAGCGCGAGGTGTTCAACGTGAAGCGACGTGCAACGACGCAGCAATCCGTCCATATCGACTACGTATGTCACGGCGCAGGCCGTATCGAACTGCGCCGCTTCGATCCGTCGCGCGATTCGTATGTCGCGTTGACCGCACTACTGCATCGGGCTTTCACACGGCTCGGCGAGATGGGCCTGAATTGCACCTGTGTGGATCAAACGGTAGAGACGACGCGTTCACGCGCGACCCAGGGCGATTGCTACGTGGCGGTCTGCGAGGGGCGCATTGTCGGCACGATGACGCTGTATGCACCCGATCGCGAGTCGCCTTGCGAGCTGTACCGGCGCGACGATATTGCCAGCTTGCGTCAGTTCGGCGTCGAGCCGGTATGGCAGGCGCGCGGCATCGGTACGCTGTTGATCGCTTTCGCCGACCACTGGGCCGCAACGCGCGGGTTTGCGGAGCTCGCGCTCGATACGCCGCAACCGGCGGCTCATCTGATTGCGTTTTACCGGGGGCAGGGCTTTCGCATTGTCGATTTCGTACGGTTCGACGGCAAGCGTTACGACAGTGCGATCCTGAGCAAACCGCCGGTGGCGACCCGTACGCTCGCGAACTGGTCGCATAGGCTGACGGTGCCGGCGAGAATTGCGCGCGCGGCATGAGGCGTTTGCGTGGTTGGCATACTTGAAGCGTGTTGCGTGTTGCGTGTTGCGTGTTGCGTGTTGCGTGTTGCGTGTCTGCGGTAGTGCAACGCGTTCAGGATGTGCAGATGCGTGATACGTAGCCTCTTGCGTTAAAACCCCCGGCGCGGGCAGCAACTATTGCAACGCCACGTGGCAAGTATTGCAACGAGCTGCTGATTCTCACACCGGGGCGAATGTTTCTTCGCTTGTCAGGTTGATGCGGTGGTCAGCGTCGCAACACGCCCATCAGCAGGGTGACGAGGAAGATCACTACGAAGATGAAGAACAGAACTTTGGCGATTTCCGTCGCGCCTGCGGCAATGCCGCCGAAGCCGAATACCGCGGCGATGATCGCGATGATGAAGAAGATGACAGCGTATCGAAGCATGGGGCCTCCCACCGATGGATTGTTGAATTGATGTGAGCAATGGCTACTCGTTGTAGGCACTGCGTGCTCTGACGGTTTTTTGCCGGCGAACGACATTCAGCAATGGGTGTGCCCAAGGCAGGGCGAACAGGTGAAGAGGCAGGAAAGCGCGCCGCAGCAAGCAAAGGCTCAATGAAGACAACGCAGGCGCAAACGTTATCGCGCTCTTCATTGCGAGCGCTGACGTCGCAGCCGTCTTTGGTGCAGCGGCACGGCATTCGCATTTTCCCGGAATCGTGAATCGCGGAATTGGCCGCGGCTATTACGCGCTAACGTTTGCGCATTGCATTCCATCCGTACGCAAACGATTAATACGTATTACATAGAAATCACACGCAGGGTATTCACGAGACCCGCCAGGCCGTCAACATGGCAGCTTATATCTGCGCGCGGAGCCAGTGATAAACCAGCGGCCCGCACAACACGCCCCACGTCACCGCGCAGATCAGCAGTGCCATCGTCACCGCCGCACTGCCGCAGTCTTTGGCACGCTTCGACAGATCGTGCCGTTCGAGCGAAATGCGATCGATCGCGGCCTCGATGCTCGAATTCAACAACTCCACCAGCAGCACCAGCAGCACGGAAACGATCAGCAATACCCGCTCGATCGCGCTAACCGGCAGCAACAGCGCGCAAGGCAGCAGGATCGCGGCCAGCGCCATTTCCTGACGAAACGCGCTTTCCTCGCGCAACGTCGCAACAATGCCGTCGCACGAGTGCCGCAGCGCAAACAGCGCCCGTAAAGGGCCGCTGCGTTTGGCCGGCAACGGCGTCGAGGCCGGAGCCTCTGTACGGGCCTCTGAAGAGGGGGAGGAAGACCGAGTTGGATTGCTCATGATTTGCTTCGGATCAGCATGGCCGCAGCATGCCTTAATTGTCACAAATTGTCACAAACTTGTGATATCTTTGCGCCCGCCCAGCGGCGCCAATACGCCTGAGCGAGAGACTACGGAAAATAGGCGAAAGCAGGGCCCAGCACGCGATACGAGGCGCGTTTCATGTGTTGGCCGGGTCCGTCATGCTGCTCGTCACTCAAGGTTTCGCCAGATCGTCCGTATACCTTTGTAAGGGACCGTAACGCGGTTACGCCGCATTCCGTTTTTCACGTTCCCCGCAAACCTTTGCGGCAGGCCGAATTCGCAACGATATCCCGCGTAGTCATGGGGCGGATGGCCGATGTTTAACAAGCTGATCTGTCCATGAAACCTGTTGTCTCGTTTTGCCTGTCGCTGACTGCGCTCGTCGGCGCTTTGTACGCCGCCACGCTAGCCGCCGCGCCTTCCGCGCCCGTTCCGTCGCCTGCCGCTGCTGTTGCCTCGCCGTTGCCCGTTTCGTCTGGCGTCGTCGCCAACGGCACGCGTGCAATGACCACACCGAACGCTACGAACGCTACGAACGCGTCCAATGCCGCGAGCAGCGTCGCCGGCTCGACCACCGTGCACTTGCCGTTCTCCGCACTGGGTGCCTATCAGCCGCTGAACCTGCGCGGTCTCGAAGACGTGCGCGTCGTCAACGTCGGCGTGCGGCTCGATCATGTCGTGACCGCGGCGCGGCTGCGTTTGCGCTACACGTATTCGCCGGCACTGGTGTTTCCGATCTCGCACTTCAAGGTGTCGATCAACAACGAAGTTGTGGCGACCGTGCCGTTCGATCGCGAGCATGCAGGGCAGATCGTCACGCAGGACATTCCGCTCGATCCGCGTTTCCTGACGGATTACAACCAGCTTGGCCTTCGGCTCATCGCGCATTACACGCTCGACCATTGCGAAGACCCGGAAAACTCGTCGCTGTGGGCCGACGTGAGTCCGACGAGCGAGATCATTCTCGACACCTCGCCAATTCGTTTGCCTAACGATCTCGCGTTGCTGCCGGCGCCGTTTTTCGACCGGCGCGATGTGAGCCGCCTGCGTTTGCCGTTCGTGCTGCCGGCAGCCACCGACAACGCGACGCTGCGCAGCGCCGGCGTCCTGGCTTCGTGGTTCGGCGCGCTCGCCGATTATCGTCAGGCGCGTTTTCCGGTCTCGTCCACCTTGCCGTCCGACGATCATGCGGTGGTGGTCGCGCGCAGCGCGCAGTTGCCCGCGGCGTTGAAGCTGCCGCCGGTCAACGGGCCGATGCTGATCGTCACCGACAATCCGGCATCGGTCGACAAGAAGCTGCTGATCGTGACGGGCCGCAGCGCCGCTGAAGTCGATCAGGCGGCCGCCGCGCTCGTGCTCGGCAGGACGGCGATGGCGGGCCCCGCCGTGCAGGTCGCGCAGATCGACATCGGCGCGCCGCGCAAACCCTATGACGCGCCGCGCTGGTTGCCGGTCGACCGTCCGGTCGCCTTCAAGGAGATGATCGACGATCCGAACCAGTTGCAGGTGCGCGGCAGTGCGCCGGACGCGATCCGTCTGAACCTGCGCGTACCCGCCGACCTGTTCTCGTGGAACGGTGCAGGCGTGCCGCTGAATCTGAAGTACCGCTACACGGCGCCGACGGTGCAGAACAACTCGGTCCTCGCCGTGCAGATCAACGATCAACTGGTCAAGTCGTACCGGCTCGCGCCCGCCAGCGCCGACGACGCGCAGGGCCGCCTGCAATTGCCGGTGCTGTCGGCGAGCGGCAACCGTTCGAGCAGCCTGCTCGATATTCCGGCGTTCCGCGTCGGCAGCTCGAACCAGTTGCAGTTGCGCTTCAATCTCGATTCGCAAAAGACGGGGCTCTGTCAGGGCGTCGCGTCGAATCCCGTGCAGGCCGCGGTCGACCCGGACTCGACGATCGATTTCTCGAACTTCGTTCACTATGCGCAGATGCCGAATCTCGCGTACTTCGCGAATAGCGGCTTCCCGTTCACGCGTTACGCCGATCTGTCGCAGACGGCCGTGGTGATCCCGGCGCACCCCGCACCTGAAGAACTCGAAGCATTGCTGACAATGCTCGGCCACATGGGGCAATGGACCGGCTATCCGGCGCTGCGCGTGCAGATCGCGCGGCCGGCCGAGATCGCGCAACTGGCGGGCAAGGATCTGCTGGTGATCGGCGGCAATGGTTCGGCGCCGCTGCTGGACCATTGGCGTCAGGCGCTGCCGCTGACCATCGGCGCGAGCTCGAACGACGGCGCAGAGCGTGCGGATGGCGGCACCGTCACGCGCGCTTCGTTTTCGGTGAAGGAACAGTGGCGCAATGGCGCGCATCTGCCGGACGGCAGCGCGCATCTCGAACGCGACGGCGCGCTGGCCGCGTTGATGGGCTTCGAATTGCCCGGCAGCAAAGGACGCAGCGTCGTCGCACTGACGGCCACCGATCAGCATCAACTGGTCCAGTTGCTCGACGTGCTGGAAAAACCGGACCGCGTCTCGCAACTGCAGGGCGACGTCGCACTGGTGCGCGGCGGTGAAGTCGACAGCATGCGCGTCGGCGAACCGTATCTGGTCGGTTACGTGCCCTGGTATGCGCGGCTCTGGAGCAAGGCGATCCAGCATCCGATCCTGCTGGGCGTGCTCGGCGCGATCGCCGGGCTGCTGCTGGCGGTCGGCGCGTTCACCGCGCTGCAGGAACTGGCCGCGCGCCGCCGGGGAGTCTGACCGATGCGGCCGGTGAAGCGGAAAACGTCGCTACGGCAGGCGCGCGGCGGGGCGCCGGCGGATGCGCGCACGCGTCTGGCGTCGGCGATGGGCGCAGCGATTGCCACGGGCGTGTCCGCCGGTGTGGCCACCGGCGTAGTCACCCTGTTCGCGAGCGGCGCGTTCGCTGCGACCCTGCCGCTGCCGGCCACCGCAACAGGGCTTGGCAGTCCTGCGCCAGACAGTTGTGCTGCGCCCGCATGGCCGCGCTGGCAGCAGTTCAAGCGCGATTTCATCTCGCCCGAAGGGCGCGTGATCGACGTCGGCTCGGACGATTCGCGTACGGTATCGGAAGGTCAGTCGTACGGACTATTCTTCGCGCTCGTCGCCAACGACCGCCCGGCCTTCGATTCGATCCTGCACTGGACCGAGGCGCATCTCGCGCAAGGCGACCTGACCGCGCATTTGCCGGCATGGTTGTGGGGCCGCACGGATAGCGGGCAATGGGACGTGCTCGATGCAAATGCTTCGTCCGATGCCGATCTGTGGATCGCCTATGCGTTGCTCGAAGCCGGCCGCGCGTGGCAGGAACGCAGCTATACGGCGCGCGGCGCGGTCCTCGCGAAGCGTGTGCTCGACGAGGAAACCGCCAGCGTTCCCGGTCTCGGGCTAACGTTGTTGCCGGGACCCGTGGGCTTTCATCCGGCGCCGGACGTGTGGCGCGTCAATCCGAGCTATTCGCCGCCGCAGGTGATCCGCGGCATCGGCACGCACCTGCCGGACGACTCACGCTGGACGCGTCTTCTCGCCAGCACCGGCCGGGTCCTGCTCGACACCGCGCCACAAGGCTTTTCACCTGACTGGGCGTTGTACCGCGCCAACCATGGTTTCGCGCCGGATCCGCAGACCCGGGCCGGGAGCGCGTACAACGCGATTCGTGTCTATCTGTGGGCCGGCATGCTCGATCCACGCGATCCGCTCGCGCAACCGCTGCTCACGCGCCTCGCGCCGTTCGCCGGTTTTATCGCCGCGCACGGCGCGCCGCCGGAAAAGGTCGATACCACGAACGGCAGCGTTGGCGCGAACATGGGTAACGCCGGTTTCTCCGCGGCAGCCGTGCCGTTTCTCGACGCGCGCGGCCAGCGCGCGCTCGGCGACGCGCAGATCGCCCGCATGGAACAACTCGATCGCGATACGCCCCGTGGCTATTACACCAGTGTGCTGAGTCTGTTCGGCTTGGGCTGGCGCGATGACCGCTATCGCTTTGCCGCCGACGGCACCCTCAACATGCGCTGGAGCTCGCCGTGTCGCGCCGCTTCCCGCTAACGTGCGCGGCGCTGTTGCTCTGCCTCGTGGCGCAGATTGCGTCGGCAACCGCATGGGCCGGCGGCACGACCGCACCGTCGCAAAACGCCGCCGCACAACGCCTGTTCGCGACGGCCCGCATGTGGTCGACCAAACATCGCGACGATCTCGCCTTGCAGTCGATCCAGAAGGCGTTGCTGATCGCGCCGGACGATACGTCGCTGCTGGCGGAGCAGGTGCGCATCCAGTTGCGTCTTGGCGAGGCGCAGGCCGCGCAGACGACGCTGGCGCGGCTGCGGCTCAAGGCTCCCGGCACGCCGGCCACCCAGCAGATCGAAGACGAGTTCCGCGTCGCCACCAACGGCCGCGAAGAACTGGCGACGATTCGCCTGCTGGCGCGCAGCGGTCAGTCCGTTGAAGCGACGCGGCGGCTGGTTGCGCTGTTTCCGCACGGCGCGCCGTCGGGGTCGCTTGGCGCCGAGTACTACCAGATCATCGCGGGCACGCCCGAGGGTCGCGTGCAGGCAGTTGGCGCTTTGCGCCGGCGGATTGCTGCCGATCCATCGGATCTCGATTCGGCTCTGGTGCTTGCCAATTTGCTGAACGCGCGTGGCGAAACGCGTGCCGAGGCCAATCGCATCGCGTGGAATCTCGCCACGCGGCCGGATTCGGATCGTTCGGCGTCGCTCGACGCGTGGCGCCACGTGCTGCAATCCGCCGGTGCGGACCCGGCTTATCTCGCCGCGCTGCGCGCCTATCTGCAACTCGTGCCGGACGATACCGAATTCAAGGACCGCGTCGGCGTGATCGAAGCGCAGTTGGACGCGCAGCGGCAACTCGAGCGCAACCCCGACTACATCGCACAGCAGCGCGGCTTGCAGGCGCTCGCGCGTAACGATCTGACGACGGCCGAGCCGCTGCTCGCGCGAGCGGCGCAAGCCCGGGCGAACGACGCCGAGGCGGTCGGCGGCCTCGGTCTGGTCCGTATGCGCGAAGGGCGGCGCGACGAAGCCCGCACGCTGTTTCTGCGCGCGGCCGCGCTCGCGCCGGACAATCGCGGAAAGTGGGAAAGCCTCGCGCATGCCGCGCAGTTCTGGGGCACGCTGGCGCAGGGCCGTGAAGCCGCCGCAGCCGGGCGGCCGCAGGATGCCGAGCGGGCCGCACGCGCCGCGCTCGCGATGGAGCCGGCCAACGCCGATGCCAAACTGATGCTCGCCGACGCGCTGCTCGCGCAACACGATTGGAGCGCCGCGGAACCGCTGCTGCGTGACTTGCTCATGGCGCGCGAACCGAATCTGTCGGCGGTGCGCAGTACCCAGACGCTGTTCGAGAACACCGGCCGCGCGGCGCAGGTCGCGCCTCTCCTCGACGCATTGCAAAGCCGTTTCACCGCCGCCGACGACCGTCAGGGCCTCGCGCAACTGCGCGCCGACATGCTCCGTGCACAAGCTGAAAATCTGCTGCTGGTGGGCCAGCGCGGTCCGGCCGCCCAGCGCTATGAAGCGGCACTGCGGCTCGCGCCCGATGCACCGTGGACGCGGTTTGCGCTCGCGCGCCTGTACCGCGATCTGGGGCTGCCGCAACTCGGGCGGCTGGTGATGGACGACGGCCTGACCGTGTCGGCGTCGCCCGAAATGCGCTATGCGAGCGCGCTCTATCGCAACTCGATCGACGACATCAGCGGTGCGCAGGACGTGCTCGCGCCGATCGCCGGGCAGGACCGCACGGACGGCATGCGCGCGCTCGAGCGCAACCTGCAGGCGCAGCAGTGCCTCGCGAGAGCACGCGCCGCGTTCGCGCAGGACGATCGGGATGGCGCTGCACAAGCGCTCGAGCAGGCCCGCTCGCTGGCCGGCGACGATCCGAACCTGCTGGCCGCGGTCGGCTCGATGTGGATCGATCAGGGCGAGCCCGAGCGCGGACTCGCGTTGCTGCAGAACTGGATCGACACACATCCGCAGCAGACCGACGCCGACGTGCGTCTGCGTTACGGCGATCTGCTCGGCAGCGCGAAACGCAACGATCAACTGGATGCGTGGCTGACGTCGCTGCGAGGCGACGCTCAACTGAGTCCCGCACAAAACGCGCGTCTCGAGGACCAGGCATTGCGTTCGATTCTGCGACAGACCGACGCAGCGCTCGATCGCCAGGACTTTACCGCCGCGCGGCGCCTGCTCGCCCGCGTCAGCCCGGCCGGCCGGCGCGACAAGCGCTATGCGCTCGAAGTCGCCGATCTCGAACGGCTGCAGGGGCACTATGCGGCGGCGCGCGCCGCGTTGGCTCCGGTGCTGGCCGCGACACCGAACGATCCGGACGCGCAACTGGCGCTCGCCCGCGTGCTGGAGCAAAGCGGCGAGCGCTGCGCGGCGCTCGATCTCGTGCGTACGGTGATCGATGGTGCGGCGCCCGACGACATCGATACGCGGCTGTCCGCGGCTCGCCGGCTGGCGGCATTGCGCCGCCCGCAGGAAGCGGAGCAGATCACTTCGGCCTTGCGGGTCGCGTATCCGGCGCGGCCGGACGTAACCGTGCAAAGCGGACGCATAGCGCAGGATCTCGGCCAGTACGAGAACGCCGAGTCGCTGTACCGTTTGTCGCTGACCCAGGAGCGCGTGGCCGGTGTGACGGCCGGCCCCGACGGCACGCCCGCGCAAGCCGCGCTGGCCGATCTGCAGCAACGCCGCGATCCGGAGATCGAGACAGCGTGGATACCAGCCTATAAATCGGGCGACGGCGGCATTTCGCAGTTCCGCGCGTGGCAAGCGCCCGTGTACCTGCAGATTCCCTATCGCTACGACGGCCACTTTTTTCTCCACGCCGATACGGTCCATATCGATGCCGGCACGCTCGACGTCAGCGACGCGAACGCGTTTACACGCGACACATTCGGCGCGCTGGGCGCCGCCGACAAGCTCGCGCAATCGCAGAATGTGCCGCCGCAGACCGTAGCCGATGCCGCCGCGACGCTGCCTTACCTGCACCAGTCGGCCACCGGCGTCGCGCTCGGCGCGGGTTATACGTCCGATGCATGGCGCTTCGACTTCGGCACCACGCCGCTCGGTTTTCCCGTGCATTACATGGTGGGCGGCGTGCGCTATCAATTCGATGCGGGACCGGCGAGTTTTTCGATCAGCGGCTCGCGCCGTCCGGAAACGAGCAGCCTGCTGTCGTATGCGGGCATGCACGATCCGGTGAGCGGCGCGGTGTGGGGCGGGGTGCGTCGCGACGGCCTCGACTTCCATACCGCGGTCGACATCGGCAGGACCAGCGTGTTCGCCGACGTCGGCGCGGGGATGCTGACCGGCCGCAATGTGGCGAGCAACCAGGAGATCACCCTGCGCACCGGCTTCACCGTGCCGGTCTATCAGCGCGTCAACACGCTGGTGAGCACAGGGCTGGTCGGCAACGTCTGGCACTACACCAATAATCAGCGTTTCTATTCGTTCGGGCAGGGCGGCTATTACAGCCCGCAACGCTATCTGTCGGTCGGTGTGCCGATCGAGTGGGCGGGCCGGCGCGACGCGCTGAACTGGGACCTGACGGCCACCGTCGGCGTATCGAACTCGTATGAGAAGGACTCGCCGTATTACCCGAACGGTTTGCCCGCGCTGAACAGCGCGCCGGCTGCGCTCAACAGCCTGTGGAATACGGCCGCTTCGGCGCCGGGCTTCAGCAGCCTCGTCAACACGGCCAGTTCGACGCGCGGTGTCGCGTTCTCGTATGGCTTGAGCGGCATTGTGCAGTACCGCTTCAACCATTATCTGGTGGCGGGCGTGCAACTGAGCATCGACCGTTCGCATGACTACGCACCGAGTTCCGCGCTGCTGTACATGCGCTATACCTTCGACGGACGCAAGCAGGACAACAGTCTGTCGCCGAGGCCCGTGCGCCTCTACTCCAGCTTTTGAGCGGCGATGCAACGAGATCAGAGAGGCCACGCGTGAGCACCGTTTCGAATTCACTCAAGCCGACGCTGGCCGGCGCCCTGGTGCGACGCCTGCTGCAGGCTGTCCGCCGGGCGGGCTCGGATAGCGGCGCGCGGCCGGTCGGCCAGCTGGCGATCGATGCGCTTCCCGGCGAATGGGCCGCGCTCGAAGCCGGCAAGCTCTACGCGATCTACGCCGCCGCCCGCACGCCGGGTGCCGACGCGCTGCTGTGGGAAAGCGCGCGCGAGGCGCGGGCGCGCGACGTGACCGTGGTGCTGGCGCGCACACGCGCGCAGGTCGCGACGCGCCTGCGCGAACTCGGTTTCAGCGCCCACGCGCCGGCCACCGGTTGGCCGCGTAATCTGAGCGTCCTCGCGATGCCGCGAGCCGCCAGGGCCCCGGACGGTTCCGCCGATGCAGCCGTCCATGAGGTGCCCTCGGTCGCGCTTGCCGGGGTGTTCGGCGGCCTGCGCGCGCTCAAGCGCTTCGGCTTCCGTCCACGCTCGCTGTATTTCGTCGAAGGCGCCGAGCGCTGGTTCAACTGGGAGAATCCCGCCGCCCTCGCACGGGAAGGCCGAATGCTCGCGAACTGGTGCGCGGTGCGCAACATCACGCTGGTGTTGCTGCTGGGTTCGCAATCGGACGCCGATGCGGACATGGATGCCGATGCCGATTCGCTGTTTATCGAAACCGCGTTCGACGGCGCAGCGGCGCAGCAAGGCCGCAACGAATTTCACGCGGCCTGTGCGGGCGTCGCGCGGATGGAGCGCACTCATGGCGAGTTGCTGTGGCATGTGGATTTCTGGCGCTCGGATCGCACGCTCGTCACCGGCGACGTGCGCGCGCTGCGTTTTACCGATAGCGGCCGGCTGAGCGTTGCGTCCGATGTGCCCGGCAATGGCGCCGGCGGCGATAGGCTGCTGGCGCGCGATGAACAGCGGGTGGTGGTCAGCCGCGCGGTGGTGCGCGGACACGAGGCGTGGGTGCCGCCGCACTGGGAGGTGCTGGCCGATCAGCCTGCCGTGCTCGCGGCCTGCGCTGGCGCGCAGGCGGCGACCGTGGTGCTCGATTACGCCGGCAGCGCGCAGCTCGATGCGCTGTGCGCGGCGATTCATGCGCTGCGCCGCCAGGCCGGGCGCGCGCTGAAGATCGTCATCGCCGAACGGGGTGAAGTGCTGCGCCATCAATATGAACTGCTGGTGCTGACGCTCGGCGCGAACCTGGTGCTCGGTCGCGATCTGCCGTTCTCGCGGATGCAGTCGCTGCTGCAATCGTTGCAGGGACAACTGCACACGCGACCCATTGCGGCCGATTATCGAACCGCGCTCAGTGCCGCACTGAGCGAAGACGTGCTCGGCTATCTGCCGGCCGGCGTGTTCTGCGAGCGGGTGCGCGCGGTGCTTGAACGCGGCGCCATGCTGCAACTGCCGCATGTGCTCGTCAAGCTGACGCTGCTGCCGCAATGCGCGCATATCGAAGCGCTGAAAAGCTGCGCGCCGCGCCGTGCGGGCGACGTTTTCACCGCCGATGCCGCGCACCTGTACGTGTTCCTGTTCGCTTGCCGGCTGGCCGATGCGGACGCCGCGCTCGCCCGCATTTTCGACGTGCCGGTCGAGCGGATCGCGGGCGATATCGTGTATCTGGCGGAGCAGGGCATCGGCGATGAATTGAATGCGCTCGGCACAGCGAGCCGTCGCGCGCCGATCGCCGATTACAGCGATCTGTTCGCCGCGCCGTTGCGTCATCAAACCACCGCGCCGGTCATTGCCGCGCAGGCCGCCACGGTTTTGTCGAGCGGAGCGGGAAGGTCCGCGGCCGAGCAGCTCGCCGCCGTGGAGCAGGCGCTCGAGGCCGCGCGCGTGGAAGCGGCGCCGCGCCGCGCCGAGCCCTATGCGATGCCGCTGCGCAAGAACGGGAGCGAGTAATGGGATTTCTGCTGATCTGTTTTGTCACGGGTTTGATTCTCGCGATCCCGGTGTGGATCGTGTGGCAGCGCGCCGGCTCGCGTCGCGGTCTCGCGGCGATGCGCCGCTTCGATCCGCGCGATGCGGTGCCCTGCGACATCGAGCCGGTCGCGTTGCGCGCGCGCCTGCTGCCCGACGCAGAGCGTCCGGCCGGGGGCACGTCATGAAGACGATTGCGATCGTTTCCACCGCGGGCGGTAGCGGCCGCACGACACTCAGCGCCGCGCTCGCCGTGCTGCTCGCACGGCGCGGCCGTCCCGTGGTCGCGCTCGATTTCGATCCGCAGAATATGCTCGGCGCGCACCTCGGTCTCGATTGCCTCGCGCCGGCCGGCCTCGCGCAAGCCATGCTCGACGAGAACGAAGCCTGGCATGCGCACACGTGGCGCAATAGCGAGGGCGTGCTGTTCGTTCCGTACGGCACGGTGTCGCTCGAACAAAGCGCGCGCTGCGATGCGCGCCTCGCGGCCGAACCGCGGTGGCTCGCGAACGCGCTCGCGCAACTCGATCTGCCGCAGGATGGCGTCGTGCTGATCGACACGGCGCGTTACCCGTCGCAGCAAGCCGGGCAGGCCGTGCAAAGCGCCGATCTCGTGCTGTGCGTGATGCCGCCCGAACCTGCCGCCTGCGCGACCCTGGTCGCGCGACTCGACGGGTTGCGGCGCGGCGGCGCGAACCTGCGGATCGTCGTCAACCGGCTGAATCCGGCGCGCGACATGCAACGCGACGTGCTGGCGATGCTGGGCGCCGCGCTCGGCGACGGCCTGCCGCTCGCGCAGCGCGTGCATCTGGACGCGGCCTTGCCCGAATCGTTTGCACGCGGCACGTGGTTGTTCGACGACGCACCGCATTCGCAGGCATCGCACGATCTGCAGGGCCTCGCGAACTGGCTGCATGCGTGGCTCGCGGCGGCGCCTTCTGATGCGCCGGCGGCAAACGCGCGCCGCGCGGGTGGGCGGCCATGAACGAAGCCACATCTGCCGGCAGCATTGACGGTAGCGGGCGCACGCTACGCCAGCGCGCGTTCGACCGGCTCGCGCGTGGCCTCGGATTGCCCGCCGAGCGCACGGCGCTCGACTGGTTTGTGCGTGTGTTCTTCCAGCCACCGGCCTCTGGCAAGGCGGATGTCCCGCTCCTGTGGATCCAGGCCGCCCTGCTGCATCTGGCCGCCCGGTGGGGCGTGCGTGAACCGCATCGCCTGCGCGCGTGGTTGTGGCGCGCGTTTATCCGGGCGCCGAAGCCGCATGCCCAGGCGGCCGCGGCCAAAGTGCGCGCGGTGCTCGCATGGATCGATCGCTGGCTGGTGCCGGTGCTGCTGCGCTGGCGGCGCGTGCGCCGGACCGTCGAAGCGAGTCTGCCGAGCCTGCCGTGGCAACGCTGGGGCATGCAGCTCGAAGCCGGCACCCAGCGCGTCGGCCACATTCGATGGCTGCTGCCGTTCCTGGTGGCGGCGGGCGGCGTGTTGTGGACCATGATCGGCACCTCGCCACTGTCGACGGATGGCCAGTTCGAATTCTTCGCGGTGCTGGTGGTCGTGGCGCTCGTGGTGCGCCGCTTCCCCGGCCGCATGTCCGCGCTGATCCTGACGACCCTGGCCTTGCTCGCGATGGTGCGCTACGTCTGGTGGCGCGTCACGCAGACCCTGTCGTTCCAGACGCCGGGCGAGGCGATTCTCGGCTATCTGCTGTTCGGCGCCGAAGCGTACACCTGGGTCATTCTGCTGTTCGGCTTCGTGCAGACCGCATGGCCGCTCAATCGTACGGTTTCCGAACTACCCGCCGATTCGTCGGCTTGGCCGAGCGTCGACATCTATATTCCGACCTATAACGAACCGTTGACGGTGGTGCGGCCGACCGTGTTCGCCGCCCAGGGCATCGACTGGCCCGCCGACAAGCTGCGGGTCTATCTGCTCGACGACGGCCATCGCGAAGAATTCAGGAATTTCGCACGCGATGCCGGCATCGGCTACATCACGCGCGACGACAACCAGCATGCGAAAGCGGGCAACATTAACCGCGCGATCGAAAAAACGCAGGGCGAGTACATTGCGATTTTCGATTGCGATCACGTTCCGACGCGCTCGTTTCTGCAAACCACGATGGGCACCTTCCTGCGCGACGCCCGCTGCGCGATGGTGCAGACGCCGCATCATTTCTTTTCGCCCGATCCGTTCGAGCGCAATCTCGGCACGTTCCGCCGCGTGCCCAACGAAGGCAATCTGTTCTACGGGCTCGTGCAGTCCGGCAACGACTTGTGGAACGCATCGTTCTTCTGCGGCTCGTGCGCGGTCATCAAGCGCTCGGCGCTCGTCGAAGTGGGCGGCGTGGCCGTCGAAACGGTCACGGAAGACGCGCACACCGCACTCAAATTGCACCGGCGCGGCTATACGACCGCGTATCTGCCGACCGTGCAGGCAGCCGGTCTCGCCACCGAGAGTCTCGCCAGCCACATCAAGCAACGTACCCGTTGGGCGCGCGGCATGGCGCAGATTTTCCGCATCGACAATCCGTTTCTCGGCCGCGGTCTGAGTCTGTTCCAGCGCCTGTGCTACGGCAATGCGATGCTGCACTTCTTCTACGGTGTGCCACGGCTCATTTTCCTGACCATGCCGATGGCGTACCTGTTCTTCCAGATGTATTTCATCAACGCGTCCGCGACCACCATCGCGGGCTTCGTGCTGCCGTACATCGTGCTCGCCAACATCGCGAACTCGCGGATGCAGGGCAAATTCCGCCATTCGTTCTGGGCCGAAGTCTATGAATCGGTGCTCGCGTGGTACATCGCGTTGCCCACCACAATCGCGTTTTTCAGCCCGAAGCATGGCAAGTTCAATGTCACCGACAAAGGCGGCCGCATCGACGAAGGCTACTTCGACTGGGCGGTGTCGAAACCGTATCTGGTGCTGCTGGCGCTGAACGGCTGCGCGCTGCTGGCGGGTGTGTACCGGCTGACATTCGGGCCGGGCGGCGAGACGGCGACGATCCTGATGAACGTGTTCTGGACACTCTACAACCTCGTGATGCTCGGTGCGGCGGCGAGCGTGGCGCGCGAAGCGAAGCAGGTGCGCGTCACTCACCGCATTTCGATGCGGGCCGCGGCGACGCTGCTGCTCGTGGACGGCACGACCGTGGCGTGCATCACCAGTGACTATTCGACCGGCGGTCTCGGTCTCGAAGTCGATCCGGCGTTGAAGCTCGCGCCCGGCGACAGCCTCGGCGTATGTCTGAGCCGTGGCGACCGGCAATTCCATTTTCCGGTGCATGTGAGCCGCTTTGTGGGCCCGAACCTCGGCGTGCGCTTCGACGATCTGACGCTCGAACAGGAACGGCAGATGGTGCAATGCACGTTCGGCCGCGCCGACGCGTGGCTCAACTGGGACGAAGATACGATCGAGGACGCGCCGCTGCGCGGCCTGAAGGAAGTGCTGACGATGGGCATCGAAGGTTATTCGCGGATGCTGAGCGGCGCGCGGCGCGCGGCGCGCTTTTCAGTCGCTGCTCGCGCTGGACCGTACACGCTATTAATGCCGGCGGCGCGTGCGTCCGGCCAATGAGAGAACCCCAAGCATGACTTTGTGGAACCTGTATTTCATCATCAAGCTGTACCTGTTCGCGGGCGGGCATCTGCAGCCGGTGTGGCTGGCCAACATCGTCTTCGCACTGGCGCTGGCGGCGAGCGCGACGCTGCGCCACCGCGGGTGGCGCGTGCTGCGCAACCTGCTCGGTCTCGCGATCGGCATTCCGCTGATGTATCACGAAGCAAATGTGCCGCCGTTCTCGCGTTTGACCGAAGAATTCGGCAATCTCACCACGTTCAGTTTCGGCTACTGGCTCGAACTCGCGCAGCGGTTCCTGCCGCCGATGCTGTTGCTCACCGCGCTCGGCGGCCTGGTCGGTTATCTGATCGTCAACCGCTGGCTGCGTGTGGCGACTTTCGTGCTGATCGCACTGGTCGCGATTCCGCTGTGGCAGCAGGGCAATGCGATGTATGCGCGGCTGCAGATCGGACCGGCCACGGCCGCATCCGCGTCCGGCAATGCGCTTGCCGCGCAGCCACTCGATCACAATGCGGCGCTGTCGGCCTTCCGTACGCAGGAATCGCAACGGCAAGTCAGCTTCGGCCATCTCGGCACCGATGCGAACACGCAGTTCGATGTGATCGTGCTGCATATCTGTTCGTTGTCGTGGGACGACCTCGACGCGGCGAAAGCACGCAATCATCCGATGCTGAGCCACTTCGACTATCTGTTCACCAACTTCAGCACCGCCGCCAGCTACAGCGGACCGGCTGCGATTCGCGTCCTGCGGGCGAGCTGCGGACAGGAATCGCACGCGGATCTGTACAAGGATGCGCCGCAGCAATGCCACCTGCTGGCCGATCTGGCGCAGGCCGGCTACACGCCGCAGACGATGCTGAATCACGACGGTCACTTCGACAACTTCCTGCAACTGGTGCACGACAACACCGGTATGCCGAATGTGCCGATGATCTCGAACGCGAACGTGCCGGTCGCGATGCATGCTTTCGACGGCTCGGCCATTCACGACGATTACGCGACGCTTGCCAACTGGTATGCGCAGCGCGCAAGCACGCCCGGCCCGGTCGCGCTGTACTACAACACGATCAGCCTGCACGACGGCAACCGTCTGCCGAATAGCAGTCTGTCGAGTATCGACTCGTATCCGCAGCGCGTGAACAAAATGATGAGCGACTTCGACCGTTTTGCGGATCTGATCGCGGCCTCGGGGCGGCGCGCGGTGATCGTGTTCGTGCCGGAGCATGGCGCGGCGCTGCGCGGGGACGCGAATCAGGTGGCCGGTCTGCGCGAAATCCCGACGCCGCGTATCGTGCATGGACCGGCAGGCGTGCGGCTGGTCGGTTTCCAAGGCAATCATGGACCGACCACGGTGATCGACAATCCGACGAGTTTCCTGGCGGTTGCCCAACTGCTGTCGAACCTTGTCTCGAACAGCCCGTTCAAACCGGGCGTGACGCTTGCGCAATACGCCGCCAATCTGCCGCAAACGCAGATGGTTGGCGAGAACGAAGGCACCGTGACGATGAAGACGGCGTCGGGCTACGTGGTCAAGACGCCGGACGGCGTATGGGTGGACGGCAAATGACAACAGCCAATCCTGAAGTGAAGGCCGCGTTAAGCGGTTGGCCAGTGGACGATATCACCGGCCTTGGACGCCGCTTGCCAGAAGTCGATCCGGCCAGGTATTTCGATGAACAGGCACGGGAGTCGTATCAGCTGTCGCTCCTGAAGTGGCCGGTGCTCGCGCGGTTGATGAAGCTTGTGCCGCTCGACGAGGCTGTGGCGCCCGCGATGTCCGTGACTACGGCGCCGGCTTCCAACGAACCCGTGCAAGCGGCAGCCGCCGATTAAACGCCCGAAAGCGTCCCCACGCGGACTGCGCGACGCTCACCGCAATTGCGTCACTGCCAGCAGCAGCACCATGCTGCCAATCGCGCCATCCAGCACGCGCCACGCCGTCGCGCGGCGGAACAGCGGCGCCAGTGCACGGGCGCCGTAACCCAGACCGACAAACCAGATTCCGCTCACCGCCATCGCGCCGAGCGCGAACGCCACTCGTGCGCCGTCCGGTTCGCGCGCGCCGGCCGTGCCGATCAGCAGGAAGGTGTCGAGATACACGTGCGGATTGAGCCACGTAAAGGCCAACGTCATGAGGATGATCGGCATGGCGCGTTGCGCAGATGCCGCGTTCGCGCCCGTTGCCGGACCGCCTGCTTTGGCGTCCAGCACCGCATGGCCCGGCCGCACCGCACGGCGCAGCGCGTTGATGCCGAACCACGCCAGATAGGCGAGCCCGACATACAGCATTGCGTGGACGAACACCGGATAGCGTTCCACCAGAACCGACGCACCGCCCACGCCCGCGCCGATCAGGATGAAGTCCGACAGCGCGCACAGTGCGACGATCTTGCCGACGTGCGAGCGCATGATGCCCTGACGGAGCACAAAGGCGTTTTGCGCGCCGATCGTCACGATCAGCGACGCGCACAGGGCGGCGCCGTGGGAAAAAGACAGCCAATTCATAATCGATCCAGTAGACGGGGAAAGCGAACGAGGCTAGTCTGCAGTTTTGCTTCCCATAAGAGAAGCTAATTTACTTAATGCGGATTAAGGAGCGCTAATGCTCGACTATGCGTTGCTCGACGCGCTGGCCGCCGTGGTGCGGCACGGCTCGTTCGACCGTGCGGCCGGCGAACTGAATGTGACGCCGTCAGCCGTCTCCCAGCGGGTCAAGCTGCTGGAGGAGCGGGTGGGCAGCGTGCTCGTGAAGCGCGGCCAGCCGTGCGTCGCGACCACCTCCGGCGCGCTGCTGTGCCGCCATACCGAACGCGTGCAATTACTCGAGGCGGAGCTGAGCGGCCGGCTGCCCGCACTGCCTGGCGCGCTGGTCGAACCGTGGCCGGCGCTGCGCGTGGCCGTCAACGACGACAGCGTCGGCACCTGGTTTATCGACGCGGTCGCTCAGTTCTGCGTGGAGCGGGAGATGCTGCTCGATCTGGTGATCGACGATCAGGATCACACCGCGCAGCGGATTCGCGACGGCAGCGTGCAAGGCGCAGTCACCACGCAAGCGGAGCCGGTGCAGGGCTGCCGCTCGACTCGTCTCGGGCGGATGCGCTATCTGGCGGTATGCACACCGGCGTTTCGCGAGCGTCATTTTGCCGATGGCGTCACGCGCGAGTCGCTGGGGCGCGCGCCGTGCATCGATTTCAATCCCAAGGATCAGTTGCAGAAGCGCTTCATGCGCCGCATCACGCGGGCGGAACTCGATCCGCCGCTGCACTGGATTCCGCACGTCGCCGGTTTTCTGCGCGCCTGCGTGACGGGGCTGGGCTGGGGCATGTGCCCCGAACGGATGATCGCGCCGCATCTGGCCAGCGGCGAATTGGTGGACATGGCGCCCGGCAAGCATATCGATGTCGATCTGTACTGGCAGAGCTGGCGGCTGTCGATTGGCTGGCTCGACGATTTCGGCGCGGTGCTGCGCAAGCGGGCGACGGAGTTTCTCGATTGAGACTGTTGCCGCTGCGGGTTCCGCTGTTGGTTTCACTGCTGCCGGTTCCACGTTAACGGCGCGCCGGCCACTGCTTGTAACCGAATCTCTCCATGAATGATTTGCATACCGAAGTTGCATTCCAGTATGACCAATTCTGCATGAAGAGGCATAAGCCGACGGTGACCGCGAGATGCTAATTCCGTCATCTTCATTCATTTTCGTGCTGTTTCCTGAGTATTCTTCGCTGCGCTTTAAGTGTCGGTAAGGCGGTGGGCTGCTTCGGAAAGCGCAAGCTGAAAGTGGTGTGCACGTGTGGAATGCTCTCGACGCTGCATTCGCCCTGGTGTTCGTTCATGATCGACTTGACGATGGCAAGGCCGAGCCCGGTTCCGCGCGCCGAGTTGTGGCGCGCCGGGTCGACGCGATAGAAGCGGTCAAAGATTCTCTTCAGATGGGGTTCAGTGATACCGGCACCGCTGTCGGATACGGACAGTTGGGCGTAGTGGACCCGCTCGGCGCAATGCAGTTCGACCATGCTGCCGCGCGGCGCGTGCGTCAATGCATTCGACACCAGATTGCTCAGTGCGCGCTGCACCAGCAGCACATCGCCTTCAAAGCTCGCATTGCCCGTGACGACGATCTCCACGCTGGCGTCGGCAGCCATGCTTTCGTAGTATCCCGCGACCCGCAACGCTTCGCTGCGCGCGTCCACCTGCTGGAGCGACAAGCGGTGTTGTGCGCTATCGGTGCGGGCAAGGAACAGCATGCTGTCGATCAGGCGCGACAGACGCTGGAATTCGTCCACGCTCGACTCGACCACTGCGCGGTAATCGTCGGCGGAACGGGGCTGCGAGAGTGCGACTTGCGCTTCCGCCAGCAAGTTGGTGAGCGGTGTGCGCATGTCGTGCGCGAGATCGGAGGAGAACTGCGTGAGACGTGTAAAGGATTCGTGCAGCCGCGCCAGCATCCGGTTGAAGGCGTGACTCAATTCCTTGAGTTCGCCGGGCATGTCACGTTCGGGCAACGGCTGGGCAAGACGGCTGCTGGAAATCTGCTCGGCGCGGGCGGTCAATCGGGCCAGCGGACGCAGGCCGAAACGCGCGATCCACCAGGCTAACAGTGCGTTCATGAGCGTGCCGATCACACTCGCGAACAACACGTTGAGCGCGTAGGCGCTTAGCAGGGCCGCTTCAGCGCTGGCATCGTATTGCACGACTACGCGCACGCTCGCGCCGGATAGACCGCCGAGCGGCGCCATGGCCACCAGAAAACGCATTGGCCTGCCTTCCACCTTCACCTGTACGGGGGCAAGCCCGGCGTGCACCGCCAGCGATTCGGCGTTTGGCCGATAGTCGTTGGTACGGACCAGCGGTGCGCCATGCGCATCGAACAATGCGATATCGAGATTCTGGTGGCCGTGCAGATGGTCGTACCAGATCTGACGATCGGCGCGGACCGAGTCTAATCCGGTCATGGTTTTCAGACTCAGTTGCAGGGCGCTGAGCGTCGCTGTCATCTCGCGTGTGGAGGTCGAATCGAGACGCGTCTTCAAACCGTGATACAGCAACACGCCATTGAATACGAGCAATAACGAGGTAGAGACCGCGAACAGGATCGAGAGCCGTGCCCGCAATGTGTGCGGTATGAGCGGCGCGAACGGCTTCACGAGCCGTAGCGTCACCGGCGCGAGGATAGCGCGGGGCAGGCGCCATCTCATCGTGGCGCGCCGCTGCGTTCTTCGAGTACGTACCCCATGCCACGCACGGTGTGGATCAGTTTCGGTTCGTAGTTGTCGTCGACCTTCGCGCGCAGGCGCCGGATCGCGGCGTCGACCACGTTGGTGTCGCTGTCGAAATTCATGTCCCACACCTGCGAGGCGATGGTCGAGCGCGGCAGAATTTCGCCGTGACGACGCATCAGCAGCCATAAGAGCGCAAACTCCTTGGCGGTCAAAAGGATCGTATTGCCTTGACGTGTGGCCTTGCGGCGCGTCAGATCGAGCGCCAGATCGCAGACGTGCAGCGAGCCGGTGTCGCGCGCATGGCCGCGCCGCAAGATGGAGCGCACGCGCGCCAGTAATTCGGCAAAGTCGAAGGGTTTGATCAGATAGTCGTCGCCGCCCATTTCAAGGCCGCGCACCTTGTCGTCCAGGTCGTCGCGTGCGGTGAGCAGCAACACCGGAGTGGAGCGTATGTGGCGCAGATTTTTCAGTACAGTCCAGCCGTCCTGGCCGGGCAGCATCACGTCGAGAACGATCAGGTCGTAGTCTTCGGTCAGCGCCAGATGCTGACCGGTCACGCCGTCTTCCACCCAATCGGCTACAAAGCCCGCTTCTGTCAGACCCTTTCGGAGGTAGGTACCGGTTTTCGCTTCGTCTTCGACGATCAGAATTCGCATGGTCTTGCTCCTGGTGACGCCCGTCGCGCCGCGCTAACGGTTGGCATATGACGGATCAGCGCGTAATGCTGTGCTGGCGCCGTGAAGCTTTTTTGTATAGCGAGGCTTGCATGGAACCAGCATCAAATCAGCGATTATTTTTGAGACGAACAGGCACCGAAATATGGTAGGAGAATTTGTAATGTTCTCCTGAATGTATTTGCCATTTATACCATGGCACGATTCAAAGTTTTTTCATTCCCACGAGTCGAAAACGGTGCCTGGTTGGCACCTTCCTCATGTCGGACGGCCTACTGAAAGTGTCAGCGCGCGATTGGGTGGTTGTTGCATCCGCTGCGCACGCGAGTATTGCTGGAAGCGGGAGACGTTACTGAAAAGCGCCACGGCTCGCAGCGCTCATTTGCGCCTGCGTCACGACGAGGCGTTTGTTTTGGCGAGTTGCGCTGCATTGCGGAAAACAGTTCGAGCGATAACAAGCCGTGCGTAAGCGAAGGACTGTTCCGATTCAGCGGCGCTGCGATTGCGGAGGCAGAAGACGACGAACCGCCGTTGAACAGATAAGCAGGCTGGTTTAGCCAGAACGCGAGCGAGCCGATCACAATGGCTACCAGACTCGCTGCCAGAGAGAGCGTCTCGACTTTGCACGTGAAGAACCGTTTCCAGAAATTCGACACACACGTTCGTGCGCTCGAAGCTCGCGTAGCCACGCATCGCATTGGTTGAACAGGTCGCATGGGATTCCGGTTCAAGGTCGAGAGTGTCATCGTATGAATGCGTGGCCGACATCACGATGAAAACAACATGACAATTCCGTCATGTAGATCTTAAGCGCACATCGCGCGGATACCCGGTGTGGATGACGGCTCTGTCATGCGGCGCTCACGTTTGTGCAGCAAGCCATGGCTAGCATGGAAGCTTAGTCAAACGGAGAACCGAACATGCGAAATGCAATGTGGTTGGCAGGATTCGCGCTGAGTTGCGCTTGTGTGAGCGTGACTGTGGCCGTCGATACTGTGCCGTTTCCGCAGGGGAAAACACGCGACGAGGTAAAGCGCGAACTTGCTGCCGCGCGCGCGTGGGGCTGTATGGATGTGCTTGACAGTCAGTACCCGCAGCCGTGTCCGACATTTGGCCGTACGCGCGTGATGACGGACGTTTTTCAGACCGAGTAGCGCGATATGCAGGCTGTAATGCGCACGAGCCGAATCCCAGGCGGGGTTCGGCTCGCGCGCAATTCGAATGTTCTCAATGCAGCAGGATCACCGGATGCACGCGTCGGCGCAACCAGTGGCTCGCCGAATCGAGTGCCATGCGTGCGAAGCCTGTCAACGTCATCACGTGGCGGCGATAGATGAGCTTGTAGACGGCGGTCGCCAGCCAGCCGTCGACGAATACCGGCTGCGTCAGCAAGCTGTTGCTCAGGCTGCCGATCGTGCCTTCGCGGCCGAAGCCGACCAACGTGCCGGCGTCGCGATAAACGAACTCAGGCAAGGGCTCTCCCGCTATCCTGCACCTTAGCGCACGCGCCAGAAACAGCGCCTGCTGATGCGCGACCTGAGCGCGCGGCGCCAGAAACGCGTCCGCGTTTTCAGAGGAAGGGCAGGCTGCACAATCGCCGAGTCCGAATATGTTCGCGTCGTTCGTGCTTTGCAGCGTGCGGTTCACCTGCAACTGCGTGTTGCGATTCACCGCGATGCCGTCCAGCGTGCGCAACACCGGCGGCCCCGCGATGCCTGCGGTCCAGATGGCGATGTCGCTGGCGAGCGGCGCGCCTTTGTTAGTCAGCACGGCATCGGCGCGCACTTCGGTGACGCGCGTGGCGTTCAATACGTCGACACCCAGACGGCCGAGCATCTTCTGCGCGCGCGCCGAAATCGTTTCAGACAAGGCGGGCAGTACGCGCTCGCTGCTTTCGATCAGACGGATGCGGAAGTCGCGCACGGGGTCGAGTGAAAACGGGCTATAGCGGTTCAGCAGGCGCACTGTATCGCGCAACGCGGCGGCGAGTTCGACGCCCGTTGCTCCGGCGCCGATGATGTTGATCGACACCGGTGTGTCCGCTTCGGCAGTTCGGGCGCGACGCGCATGGTTCGCACGCAGGCAGGCGTCGAGCAGCTTGCGGCGAAACGCCTCCGCATGCGCGACCGATTCGAGCGGCAGTGCGTGTTCGGCCGCGCCGGGCACGCCAAAATATTGCGTGACGCTGCCCATGGCCAGCACCAGCGTATCGAAAGCAAGCTGCCGTGACGGCAGGATTTCGCGGCCATCGGCGTCGTGGAGCGCATTCAGTGTGATGTGGCGGTTCGCACGATCGAGCGCGGCGAGTTCGCCCTGTTCGAATTCGAAGCCGTGCCGTTGCGCCTGCACCGCGTATTGCAGTTGATGCGTGGCCGGATCGAGCTGGCCCGATGCGGCTTCATGCAGCAAGGGCTTCCAGAAATGCGTGGGCCAGCGATCCACCAGCGTGATCTGCGCGAGACCGGCGCGGCCGAGCGTTTCCGACAGCCGCGTCGCGAGCCCAAGCCCGCCCACTCCGCCGCCGACGATCACGACGCGATGCGCCGCCGCTTGCGCGGCTCGTGCCATTTGTGCCGCTTGTGTCGTATGCGGCACGCGCTGTGTGCGATGCGCGTCAGAGGTTGTTTGCTGATCGGTTGCGGCCATGATCCGTATCCTCCTGAAGTTAACTGTGCCGAGCCGGTGAAAGCGTTTCCGGGCTATGTCGGGTATTCATCGGGCTCATCTGTCAGGGGCAGTATAGAATCGGCGGAAACAGCAGAACAATTTAATGTTTATACAGAACATATAGGTTTTCACTTATGTTAAAAGCCGCCACGTTCCGTCAATTGAAAACCTTGCATACGATCGCGAAGCTCGGCAGCGTGTCGCGTGCGGCCGAAGAATTGAAGCTCACGCAGCCGGCGGTATCGCTGCAGGTGCGTCTGCTCGAAGAGGCCGCGGGCGCGCCGCTATTGCAACGGGTGGGCCGTGGCGTGCAGTTGACCGCGGCGGGTGAAATCCTCGCGCGTTATGCGCTGGAAATCCTCGATCTATGGAACGGCGCGGCGGATGATCTCGCCGCGTTGCAAGGCGAGCAGGGCGGCACGTTGCGCATCGGCGCGATCACGACTGCGGAATATCTGATCCCATCTTTTCTGGTGCGCTTCACCGGATTGCGCCCGCAAGTGAAGGTGCAGTTCAAGGTCGGCAATCGTGCCGACATCATCCGCATGCTGGCCACACACGAAATCGATCTCGCCGTCATGGGCAGCGCACCGCGCGAATTGCGCACGGTGGCGACCGCCTTCGCGAAGCACCCGATGGCGTTTGTCGCCTCGCCTGCTCATGCGTTGATGAAGAAAAAGCGCCTGTCGCTGGACGATCTGCAAACGGCGAATCTGTTCGTACGCGAGCGCGGTTCGGGCACCCGCTCGACTGTCGAGAATCTGTTCCGGCTCGCCGGTCACAAGCTGCACATCGGCTCCGAGCTCTCGAGCAACGAGGCGATCAAGCAACTGGTCGAGGCGGGTCTCGGCATCGCGTTTCTGTCGCTGCATGCGTGCTCGCTGGAGTTTCAGGCGGGCTTGCTGGCGCTGTTGCCCTTGCCCGCGAATCCGATCGAGCGTGACTGGTACGTGATGCATGTGTCCGACAAACGTCTGCCGCACGTCGCGAGTCTGTTCCGCGATTTTCTGATCGAGCACGGCATGTCGGGCTCGGTACCGGTGCCGCTACCGACCGTCGCCGCCGCGAAACGGCGCCGCCAGGCGCAATAGGCTTGCTCGGTCCCGGTTTGAGACGCGGATTCTCGCTATTCGCTTCGACGTTTGCGCGCTACAAGACTTGAAGGAACTCCTCGCGGAGCCTTCTGTTGTGTCAGAAAAGCCTTATGGGACGGGCGTTTCAGGTTACATCGTCCGAGATCGAAGTAAAGGTTGGGCGGGCGATATTTTTGCCCACGCCGATTGTCTTTACAGTGACGTCCAGACATCAGAGAAAAGTGGACGCCGCATCCCCGTGGCGAGCCATTGTGATTGACCTGGCCGTTACAGGAGTCGGAGACAATGAGCAGTAACAGCATCACTCAAGTCGAAACATTCGGTTTTGAACGCATTCCGGATCGCTCGCGTTACGCGCGGCCGATCGATCTGTTCCGCTTGCTGTTCGGCGGTTGCAATACCTTTTCCACCTCGGTGCTCGGCAGCTTTCCGGTGCTGCTCGGTCTGTCGTTCAAGGCGGGCGTTTATTCGATCGTGCTCGGCGTGGTGATCGGTTCGTGCATCCTTGCGCCGATGGGCCTGTTCGGCCCGCGCAACGGTACGAGCGATCCGGTTTCGTCGGGTGCGCATTTCGGTATTCATGGCCGGATCGTCGGCTCCTTTCTTGCGGTGTTGACCGCGGTCGCATTTTTCTCGCTGGCAGTGTGGAGTTCGGGCGACGCGCTGGTGGGCGGCGCGAATCATCTGCTCGGCTTGCCGGTCAACTGGATGACGCTGAGCTTTGCGTACGGTCTCTTCGCGGTGCTGGTGCTGACCGTTTGTGTCTACGGTTTCCGCTTCATGCTGTGGGTCAACAAGATTGCTGTGTGGGCGGCGAGTCTGCTGTTCGTGGTCGGCATTGCGGCGTTCGCCGGGCCGTTCAACAGCGCGTACGCCGGCAAGGTGGCACTCGGCTCTGTGGGTTTCTGGCCGGCGTTCGTGAGCGCCGTGCTGGTTGCGATGAGCAATCCGGTGTCGTTCGCCTGCACGCTCGGCGACTGGGCTCGCTATATTCCGCAGAACACGCCGAAAAAACGCACGATTTTCGCGGTGATGCTGGCACAACTGGCCACCTTCGTGCCGTTCTTCTTCGGTCTCGCTACCGCAACGATCATCGCCAGCAAGGCGCCCGATTTCATCGCGTCGAATAACTACGTGGGCGGCCTGCTGGCGATCTCGCCGAACTGGTTCTTTCTGCCGGTGTGCCTGATTGCGATTATCGGTGGAATGTCGACGGGCACCACGGCGCTTTATGGAACCGGGCTCGATATGTCGAGCATGTTTCCCAGATTTCTGAACCGCGTGCGCGCCACGCTGCTGATCGGCAGCCTTGCCATCGGTTTCATTTTTCTCGGCCGCTTCGCATTCAATCTGGTTGAGAGCGTGTCGACGTTCTCGGTGCTGATCAACGTCTGCAGTTGTCCGTGGATGGTGATCATGATCATCGGCTTCGTGACGCGGCGCGGTTTCTATCTGTCCGACGATCTGCAGGTGTTCAATCGCGGCGGTCGTGGCGGTCACTACTGGTTCACGCATGGCTGGAACTGGCGCGCGATGGGCGCATGGATTCCGAGCGCGGTGATCGGCCTGTGCTTCGTCAATTTGCCGGATCAGTTCGTCGGTCCGCTCGGGCAGCTCGCCGGCGGTCTCGACATCAGCATGCCGGTTTCGCTGACGCTGGCCTGCGCGTTGTATATCGCGTTGCTGCAGTGCTTCCCTGAACCGGATGGCGTGTATGGGCCGCGTGGCCGCCGTTGGTTGCGTAGCGGGTCGCAACGCAATGCGATCGTGCATCCGGTGGTGCCGGCGACTAGGCTTAAGGCGGGCGGGGCGCAATCAAAGACGCAAATGACGCCGGAAATGAAGGCACATACGAGGTCGTCACCGGTGTCGCAACCGCAGCAACGCGAACGCGAAGAAGTGCTGGACACGCAGGACGCAGGTTGACTGGTGTGAGCCGGGGGCGCGCAGGGCAGGCACGGTCAGATTACGCCGAGGCAGCATCGAGGTGGCATTGGACGCCGCGTCGAAGCGACACCAAGGCCGCACCGAAGCACCCATCACGCAGTCAATGCAATGGTATTCAAGTTGAGTAGGCAAACAAGATGAGCGAGTCAGTAAAGCGCGCGTTTGAAGGGGTAAAGCTGTTTCCGTTCTGGCTGGACAATCCGCGCGCACCGGCTGTCGAACGGGAATTGATCGGGCCGACTTCCGCGGATCTGGTGATCGTTGGCGGTGGGTTTACCGGATTGTGGGCAGCGATTCAGGCGAAGGAAGCCGATCCTTCGCTCGACGTCGTGCTGGTCGAAGCAGGGAAAGTGGCCTACGGCGCATCGGGCCGTCCGGGCGGGATCATTTCCACCTCGGTGATGCATGGTCTGCCGAACGCGACGCGGGTTTTTCCGCAGGACCTCGACGTGCTGGAAAAGCTGGGCCAGGAGAATCTCGACGGCTTCAAGGAGTCGTTGACGCGTTACGGCATTGAAGCGGATGTCGAATGGAATGGCGAGATGACGGTTGCCGTCGATCCGGGCCACCTCGATCATCTCAAAGGCGATTACGAGTTGCACGTCGCCCACGGACACGACGTGGTGCTGCTCGACAGCAAGGGTGCCCGCGAACAACTCGATTCACCGTTGTTTGCAGGCGCGATGTGGTCGCGCAATCGCAGCGGCACGATACATCCGGCGAAACTTGCATGGGGGCTGAAAGCGGCCGCGCTGAAACTCGGCGTGCGTTTGCATGAACATTCGCCGATCACGCGCATGGAAGATCTCGGCGCGACGATGATCGTGCATACACAGGCGGGCCGCATCGAAACGCCGCGCGTGCTGCTCGGCACCGGCACGGCGGACGTGGGCGTGACCGACATCAAGCGCCGCGTGATGCAGGTGCGCGATCACATCATCGCCACCGCGCCTTTGAGCGACGAACAGATGGCGCGCATCGGCTGGAACAATCGCCAGGGCATCTACGATACGCGTACGCAGCTCAATTATTTCCGTCTCACCAAAGACAACCGGATTATCTTCGGCGGCCGTGTGAGCTATCACTTCGGCGGCGATCCGAATCCGGCTGCGGATCGTGACGAAAGTACCTACTACAAGCTCGCCGAAGCGTTCTATCGCACGTTCCCGCAACTGGACGACGTGCGCTTCACGCATGCATGGGGCGGCCCGATCGACTACTGCTCGCGCGGCGCGGTGTTCGCGCGCCGCTATCACGGCGGCAAGAGTGTGTTCGTCGCGGGTTATACGGGCTTCGGCGTGGCGGGCAGCCGCTTTGGTGCGAAGATGGGTCTCGACATGCTGTGGAATCGCGAGACGCTGATTACGTCGCTGGATATTTCGCGCAAAGGGCCGTCGTACATTCCGCCGGAACCGCTGCGCTGGATCGCCGCGAAGATCACCTTCAATGCATTCGACGGCGCCGACGATCGCGGCGGCTGGCGGCGTCTCTGGATCAATTCGATCAAGGCGCTGGGCTTTCCGATGTAGTCGTTGTCGTTGCTGCTGTCGCGATCGATATGTCTGGCGGTTTTTTATTCATTGCCGCCAGAATAAAAAAACCGCACCTTAATGGGTACCGCACCCTAAGGTGCGGGAGTGCGGTTCCTGATGAAGCAACGCTGTGATGCAGTATGAATCAACCGCAGTACACGATGCTGTACTTCTTGGTCGCCACCGGCATGTGCCACGTGCCCGAGAAGCCCTTGTGCAGGATGAAGGCGTCGCCGGCGGCATAACGGTCGCTGCGGCCGTCGTCGCTGGTGATGACGACTTCGCCTTCGATCAGCACGCAGACTTCGTGGATCGGCAGGTCGGCCAGCTTCAGCGTGCCCGCATCGCATTGCCATACGCCCGCGGACAGCATGTTGCTTGCATCGGAGAAGGCGTTGAGGGCGTGCGGCGCCTTGGCGCCTTCCAGAATGACGTCGGCGGGATCGTGCAGGGCCGGGTTCAGACCGGAAGCGCCAGGGCCTTTAGCGTCGATGCGGGTGAAAGTGATGGTGCTCATGTGTCTCTCCTGGTTAATCTGGTTCGATGAAGTGGTTCAATGAAGTCGTTCGATGACGGGACCGAAGCAGAACCGGAGTCTGAGCCAAAGCTGCGTAGCGATGAATTTCGATTTGAAGACATTCAGATTGAGCGGCGTCGATGTAAAGCCTTCGATACCGCCGGGGGCGCGATCTGCGGCCCATTGTCTGACCTAACACATTCATGTAAAGGACTAAGCCATGCAACTGCAACACGCCAGGCAGTTTTATATCGACGGCCAATGGGTCGACCCGCAAGACCCGGCCAACTCCGCCACGCTCGACGTGATCGATCCGTCTACCGCCACCGCGTTCGCGCAGATTTCACTCGGCAGCGCGGCTGATGTGGACCTTGCGGTGGCCGCTGCGAAGCGTGCCTTTCCGGCCTACAGCGAGACCACGATCGCGCAGCGCATCGACTTGCTGCAAGCGATCCTCGACGTCTACCGCAAGCGCTACGACGACATGGTGCATGCGATCAGCCGCGAGATGGGCGCGCCGCTGCAATATGCGAACGACGCGCAGGCGTGGACCGGCGTCGCGCATCTGGAGACGATGATCCGCACGCTCGATACGTTCGAGTTCGAGTACGTGAAGAGCAGCATTCTGATCCGCAAGGAAGCGGTCGGCGTGTGCGGGCTGATTACGCCGTGGAATTGGCCGGCCTTGCAGATTGCCACCAAGGTCGTGCCCGCGCTCGCGGCCGGCTGCACGATGGTGCTCAAGCCCTCGGAACTGGCGCCGCTCTCCGGCATCATCTTCGCCGAGATCATCGACGAGGCGGGTGTGCCGGCCGGCGTGTTCAACCTCGTCAACGGCGAGGGCGCGACGGTGGGCGAGGCGATGTCGCGTCATCCGGACATCGACATGATGTCGTTCACCGGTTCGACGCGCGCGGGCGTACAGGTTGCAAAAGCCGCGGCGGATACCGTCAAGCGTGTCCATCAGGAACTGGGCGGTAAATCGGCCAATCTGATTCTCGAAGATGCCGATCTGAAGCAGGCCGTGATGCGCGGTGCGCGTGCCTGTTTCGACAACAGCGGCCAGTCGTGCGATGCGCCCACGCGCATGTTCGTGCCGCGCGCACGCCTCACCGAGGCATTGGCCTATGCGAAGGAAGCGGCTGAGGCCCTGGTCGTCGGTCCGGCGGATGCCAAGGGCATCGATCTCGGGCCTGTTATCAGCGAGCAGCAGTTCGACAAGATCCAGCGGCTGATCGGCGTGGGCGTTGAAGAGGGCGCCACGTTGGTGGCCGGTGGTTTGGGCCGTCCTGAAGGATTGAAGGCGGGCTACTTCGTGCGCCCGACGGTGTTCGGCAACGTCACGCCGAACATGACGATCGCGCGTGAAGAGATTTTCGGACCGGTGCTGTCGATCCTCGGCTACGACTCCGAAGATGAAGCGATCGCGATGGCCAACGATAGTCTCTACGGTCTCGCGGGCTATGTGCAATCCGCGTCGATCGAGCACGCGCATGCGGTGGCGAAGCGCCTGCGTACCGGCACGATCTATCTGAACTACGCGGACTACAGCCCCGATGCGCCGTTCGGCGGCTTCAAGCAGTCGGGCAATGGCCGCGAGTACGGCGAGTTCGGTCTCGAGGACTTTCTGGAAATCAAGGGCGTGGTCGGCTATGCGGAGTGAGGCCGCGTGGCGGCCGGTTGTCGACGCGCCTCGGTGATGTAACTCAGTGATGTAATTCGGTGATGTAACCCGGTGATGTCCCAGGCCGCGCAAGCATAACGAAAGTTGTGCTGGTGATGAGCGGTAAGGGATGTCGCCGCGACGACAGCTTTCCGATGGCCGTTCCGAACCTGCGGGTGCCGGTTGAGGGCGACTATAATCCTCACCGGAATTCGCCATCGGATCTTCGACCTGTGAAAACAACTATCGCTATTGCGCTTGCCGCGCTTGCCCTGAGTGGCTGCATGTCCGCCGAAAAGCAGGAGGCGGAGGCGCGTGATTTCACCCGCTCCGAAAGCCTGCTCGATACCGCGCAGCGTAACGCCTCGGTTGCGTGTGCGGATCAGACGCAGTGCGACAAGGCCTGGTCGCTCACGAAAGATTACGTGGCGGCGCATTCTTCCACATCGATTGTTCGTGCGGACGCGGTCGCGATCGAGACGGACGTTCCGAGCCGTTCGGGCAAGGCGGTCTATTCGGCCACGCGTGTGGCCAAGGGCAGCGGATCGACGATCACGCTGTATGCGCAATGCCGTGGCATGTATGGTCAGGATCGCGCAATGGGCGCCGACTACGATGATTGCGTCAAGCAGATCGGTCCGACGCAAAACGGCTTCGTGCCGTTTCTGAACCAGCATCTATCCGGCCAGTAACCCGCAGCCCGTAGCCGGTAACGGGCCGGCGTTCAGGCTGCCGGATGGCGCGACATCATCCGTTCGAATGCATCGACGATACGTTGAACGTACGGATTCTTATGGGCGAGGATGCCGGTCTCACGCTCGAAGTGCGCGAGCATGGTCGCGTTCGCTTCGAAGATCAACACCTGTCCGCCAGGCAGCAACGTGAAGTCGATGCCTCCATAGTCGAGATCGAGCCGCCTGCCGATTGCCGCGATCGCACGCATCACACGCTCGCCGAGCGCGGCGTGCGGATTGTCGAGGAAGCGCCGCTCTTCCTCCCGCTTCCACGCGTGTTGTTCCATCCCGGCCGAGTAGTAGTGCACCATCCAGTGCGGTGAAATCGCCAGGTGGTAAGGAAACGGCTCCCGGTCGACAAAAATGATCCGGTATTTGCGGTAGAAACCGTCCGCGCTGCGATAGTCGCGAAACGCCGTCATATAGGACATCCCAACTTGTGCCGACCGCCACGCTTCGAGCGCGCTGAGGTTCTCGCATAACGTCAGTCCTTCGCCGCCGTGTGTAGCGGCGGGGCGCGCCAGAACAGGGAAGTCGATGCCAGCCTCGACAAGCAGGGCGTCAAGCGCGGCGCGTGAAGCCGCCGCGGCATCGCTCTGCACGCAAGGGGCCACCTGCACGTCCGGCAGTCCGCCGAACAGATTCGCGATACGGTGCCGTTGGGTTCGGGCGACAGCATCGGGCGGATTGAGCACGGGCCGCGCGCAGTGCGAGACGAAGCGCGCGAGCCGCGCGGCGAGCGGGGCGGCGACATCCGCGTCGCCGATTGCATTGAACACGAGATCGTAGGCCGGCAACTGCTGATCCTCTTCGTCGGCGGCGTAGTCGATCGCGTACTTGATGCGGCAGCAGGTCGTGCTGGGCAGCAACGCATCGAACGGGACATTGCCGGACGCGTGTGCCGCGCAGAGGATCAACACGCGGCGCTGCTGAGTGCCGGTTCCCTCGATAAAGACGCGCTGGATCCGGTAGGCGCGGTCCCGATACGCGGTGGCTTCATCCATGTGTCCAACGCTTGCGAGGATGGCAGCCAGATTCTGCCAGGCAATCGCCACATGCGGATCGAGCGTCAGAACGAGGCGGTACCAGTACCCGGCGGTCACGTGGTCGCCTGTCATGAAGTAGCCGGTCGCGACATCGCAGAGATTCGAGATGTTGGCACCGGGTGCTTCGGCGGCGTAAGCGTCCAGTGTGTGGGCGGCGATCAGATGCGCGACGGCGCCCAGTTCGTCGCCAGCCGCGCGCCGGGCTTCAGCGAGGGCGCGATGACGGGCGGGGTCGAGCGGGGCGCTGTCTTTATCGCTCGCGCCGGCGCGCTGCGTTGACGCGCCCGGCACCTGTGTGTCGTAGTCGGCTTCGTGGTTGGGCGGAGTCTGCTTCATGGTCGCACGGAGTGGGTGCAGGGCGGCGCGCCGCTGCGCACTCGAAGCATAGTGGGCGCGCATGCGATTCAGCTTACAGCCCGCCTGTCTGGCGACGAACGACATGCATGCGTCGCCTGTTTGAATACGACGCTATGAAGTTGAGACGAGATCTCGTTCGACGAATCCGGCGATGCCGGCAGGGTGTATTACCCGTCGCTTTATCGCGGCACTTTGCTACAGCAGCAGTTCGATCGAATGAAACAGGCGGCGCAGTTCCGGGTCTTGCGAGCGCGCGCCTTCGTCGATGACTTCACGCAAACAGTCGAGAAAACACGTGGCCGCCGGACTGGTCGGCGCCCCGCGGCGTGAGGTGATGCTGACGATGGTTTCATCCACCGTTTCGCGCAACGGCAATGCCCACAGATTTTCTTTCGCGAGGGTCACTTCGACGAGCGGCCACGGAAAAATGCTGAGCATGTCCGTTCGCGCGAGAAGGCCGAGTACGACCGCGAGCGAATGCGCGAGATGGATTGTGTGCGGTACCTTCATGCCGCGCTTGCGGAACAGATTGTCCGAGATCGACTCGCGGCTTGCCGGGTCCCAGTTCAACACCCATTCGGCGTCTTCCAGTTCGAGCAGCGTGCGGCAACCCGCCTTCGGATGATCGCGCCGCGCCACCACCGCCGAATGCGTCGAAAACAGCGGGACGTTGTGAAACTCCGATTGCGGCGAAGCGGGCGGAGGACGGCCAATCGAAAAGTCGAGGCTGCCGTCACGCAGACGTGGTTGCACCACCGCCAGCAAGCCTTCGAAAAATTCCAGCTGGACTTCCGGCATGCGCTGCCGGAAGCGCTGCACCGTCGGCGGCAGAAACGTCAGCGCGACCCACGGCGTGACCCCGATCGACAGTTTGCCGGCCGCCGCGCCGCGCATTGCTTCGATCTCCGCTTCCGCGCGTTGCAACTGGCCGAGCACCAGCCGCGCATGCACGACCAGAGCGCGCCCGAACTCGGTGAACGCCACGCCGCTTGCGCCGCGCACCAGCAACGGTGCATGCAGATCCGCCTCCAGTTCGCGCATGGCCTTGGTCACGGCGGCCGGCGAAAGCTCGAGCGAACGGGCCGCGGCCCGGATACTGCCGGTATCCGCGATGGCCGCTAAAGTGCTGAGCTGATGCAGTTTCATCTGGAAAACCCGTAGAAAGGTGGCAACTGCTGGTTGCCGCCGCAACGATTTTACGCCTGCCGCTGGAAAATCGGCGTCGTTATGCTGGGTTCACGCATTCATAGACGGAGACGACATCGTGAACACCATGGCTATCCCGGCGGGCATCGCCGAACTCGAAGACGAAATGATCGCGCTGCGCCGTCGCATTCACGCGCAGCCGGAGCTTGCCTACGAAGAGTTCGCCACCGGCGATCTGGTCGCTGAGCGCTTGCAGGAGTGGGGCTACACGGTGCATCGCGGGCTGGGTCAAACCGGCGTTGTCGGTCAATTGAAAGTCGGTAATGGCACGCGCAAGCTTGGCCTGCGCGCCGACATGGACGCATTGCCGATTCACGAAACAACCGGTCTGCCGTATGCGAGCACGGTGCCGGGCAAGATGCACGCATGCGGTCACGACGGCCATACGGCGATGCTGCTGGCCGCCGCCAGGCATCTGGCTCAGGAAAAGAATTTCGACGGGACCTTGAATCTGATTTTCCAGCCGGCCGAAGAAGGTCAGGCCGGCGCGAAAAAAATGCTCGAAGACGGCCTGTTCGACAAGTTTCCGTGCGACGCCGTCTTCGCGATGCACAACATGCCGGGCTTTCCGACCGGCAAGTTCGGTTTTCTGCCGGGCTCGTTCATGGCGTCGTCCGATACGGTGATCATCAAGGTGACCGGTCGTGGCGGTCACGGCGCGGTGCCGCATAAGGCCGTCGATCCGGTCGTGGTGTGCGCGCAGATCGTGCTGGCGTTGCAGACCATCGTCTCGCGCAATATTGCGCCGCTCGATATGGCGATCATCACGGTCGGCGCGATTCACGCGGGTGAGGCGCCGAACGTGATTCCCGAAACCGCGGAGATGCGCCTGTCCGTGCGCGCGCTGAGGCCCGAGGTTCGCGACCATTTGCAGGAGCGCATCACGGCGGTTGCGTGCGGGCAGGCGGCCGTGTTCGGCGCGCAGGCGCAGGTCGATTATCAGCGCCGCTATCCGGTGCTCGTCAACGATGTGGAAATGACTGGTCTCGCCAGGCAGGTGGCCGTCGACTGGCTTGGCGAAGACGGCTTGATTGCCGGCATGCAGCCGCTGACCGGCAGCGAAGATTTTGCGTTCCTGCTCGAGCGTTGCCCCGGCAGCTATCTGATCATCGGCAATGGCGACGGCGAGGGCGGCTGCATGGTCCACAACCCCGGCTACGACTTCAACGACGATTGCCTCGCGACCGGCGCGGCGTATTGGACGCGGCTCGCGCAGACGTTTCTTGTCTGAGGCAAGCGGTATCGGATCGAACTGACAGCGTGCGAGGCGCTGAAGGACACGAAGGATACGAAGGATACGAAGGCCATGAAGGCCATGAAGGCCATGAAGGCCATGAAGGGCACGAAGGCCATGAGGGCCATGAGGGCCATGAGGGCCATGAGGGTCATGAGGGTCATGAAGGTCATGAAGGCCACGAGGGTCATGAGAGCCTTGACGGCCATCGAGGCCATCGAGGCCATCGAGGCCTTCGGGGCCCTCACGGGCCGTTAAGGCCTTCAAGTCCGTACGGGGATCAGCCAGGCTACGCAGCGCTTTCAGGCGCACAAAGCCGCCGAGCCGTGCAACAGCAGGAAGGACACCATGGAGACAAAGATGGACTATTCCGCCACTCCGCAACCCGCGGGCGCCGACGTGTTGAACATGCAGAACGTGCCGGCCGCGCAAGCCGGGCGCGTGAGCCACGCCAAAGCGATTGCGGCGATCACGCTCGGCAACGGTCTCGAGTTTTTCGATTTCACGATCTACAGTTTCTTCGCGACGATCATCGGCAAGCTGTATTTCCCGGTGGAAGGGCAGCTTGCGCAATTGATGCTGGCGGTCGGCACATTCGGCGTGGGATTCATCATGCGTCCGGTGGGCGGTATTTTCCTTGGCGCCTATGCCGACCGCGCCGGCCGCAAGGCCGCGATGAGTCTGACGCTGTGGCTGATGACGCTCGGCTCCGCGATCATCGCGTTTGCGCCGACTTACGCGGCGATTGGCGTGGCCGCACCGCTGCTGGTGATCCTTGCGCGCCTGATTCAGGGGTTCGCGCTGGGTGGCGAGATCGGCGCATCGACATCGTTACTGCTTGAATATGGCAGCGACAAGACGCGTGGATTCTACGGAAGCTGGCAGTTCGTGAGTCAGGGGTTGAACACCGTTTGCGGATCGCTGCTGGGTGTTGCGCTGGCGGCGGCGCTGTCCACTGCCGCGTTGGAGAGCTGGGGCTGGCGCGTGCCGTTTGTGATCGGCATGGCGATGGGGCCGATTGGGATTTATATCCGGCGTCACCTGAATGAGACCTTGCCGGGCGTTGAAGACGGCAAGGGTGACGCGGAGCCAGTGCCGGCTGCGCAGCCGGTGCGCGAGCTGTTCCGCGAGCATTCGCGGGTGATTACGACGGGCGTGTTGACGACGATTGGCGGCACGGCGGCGAACTATATCGTGCTGTTTTATCTGTCCACCTACGCGATTCGGATTCTGCATTTGCCGATGTCGTCGGCGCTGTGGGCCGCGTGGACCGCGGCGGTGGTGACGGTGATCTGTTCGCCGTTTGCTGGAGCGCTGTCCGATCGTGTTGGACGTAAGCGGGTGTTGTGGGTGTCCCGTGTTTTGCTGATTGTGGCTGTGTACCCGGCTTTCATGATTATCAATGCGTCGCCGACGGTGCCTGTGCTGTTATCGGTTGTTGCCGTGCTGGCTGTTTTTGTCGCGTTTACCGCAGTGCCCAATATCGTCATGTTGCCGGAGATGTTTCCGCGCGAGATTCGTGCTACGGGGATGTCGATTGTTTATTGTTTGGGTGTTTCTATTTTTGGTGGTTTTGCGCAGTTTTTCGCGACCTGGTTGATTCAGGTTTCCGGGAGTAATCTGGCTCCGGCCTGGTATCTGATTGGATGTGGGCTTGTGTCGTTGTTGCCGTTGCCGTTTATGCGAGAGACTGCTGGGAAGGTCATTGATTAAGGGTCTTGCGGGGCGCTTTAGGTTTGTTGTTTGCCTGTGGCGTTGGCCTTTCCTTGAATTCTTATTGGTTTATTAGCGTCGCCCCTGTGCGGGGCAGGCACCTACTTTTCTTTGCCTGCTGCAAAGAAAAGTAGGCAAAAGAAAGCAGCTCAAACCGCTAATTCTTAAGCGGGTCCCTCGCACAGTTATGGTAGTGGTGCATCTGGAATCGGTGCCCTCGCACATTCGGCGTGAGTGACAAGGCGGTCATACTTCCGGCGGCGCTGCGCGCGCCGACGCGCATTTCATAAAACCTCCCGCCGCGTTTTACCCTCGTATTTCACTCAGTATCGTGGCCCGCCACCGCCACCGCCATTGCATGACAACCGCGGGTTTTTGGCTTGTGGTTTCGTACGTTGATTCGCACGGGGAGTTCGTCTTTGAGATACGTGGGCATTTCGCCGAGGCGAAGCCGATGGCGCCCACCGTGCTCAAACGAAGCCCCTGGTTTCGGATGGACCCTTCCGGCGAGCACGTAGTGCGAGGCGGGAAGCATGACGGCCTTGTCACTCACGCTGAATGTGCGAGGGTACCGATTCCAGATGCACCACTACCGTAACTGCGCGGGGAACCCGCTTAAGAATTAGCGGTGTGAGCCGCTTTCTTTGCTTACTTTCTTTGCGGCGGCAAAGAAAGTAAGTGCCTGCCCCGCACAGGGGCGAACGCTAATAAACCAATAACAAATCAAGGAAAGGCCAACGCCACAGGCATACAAAAAATAAGCGTCGCGCAGACAACCAGATCAAGCAAAGCCCAAAGAACCCAGATCAAGAAAACCCCACCGCCACAGGCAAAGAGGCAAGCAAACAGGCGGACAAGAAAGCGCCATCACAGGCAAAAAACCCAAGCAAACCCAAACGCCGTAGGCAAAAAAACTCACCTAACAGCCGACTTCCCATCCCCCACAGCCGCAGCCCCTTCATCCGCAGCGGCATCCCGCGTCTCGGGCATCGCCGCCCACACCAGCAACACAGCAAGCGCGCCCGCAGCGGCGAGTCCAAAGAAACTCACCGCATTACCGAAATGATCGGCCACAAATCCAGCAGCCGTCGTGCTCAACGTCGCGCCAATCCCCGCAGCCAATCCGAACAACCCAATACAAAGGTTATACCGCCCCTTGCCTCCGGCGACATCGGCGGCAATCAGCGGCAGCATCACGCCAAACACCGCCGCGCTCAGGCCGTCCAGCATCTGCACCGGCACCAGCAAATAAGGGCTGCTGATTCCGGCAAACAACAACGCCCGTATCGGCAACGCCGAAAAGCCCAGCAGCAGAATCGGCCTGCGTCCCCATCGCTCGGCGGAGCGCCCAACCCACGGCGACATCATCGCCACGATCGCCTGCGGCACGATGATGCACGCGGCAATCACGAGCTGCACGTTGTCGCCCATGCCGGCCGTCACTTCGCCCGCGGCAAGATTCAACATCGCCGCATTCGATAAATGGAACAACACAATGCACGCTGCAAACAGCAGCATGCGCTTGTCGCGCAGCAGTTCGCGCAGACTCTCGCGTCGTTCGATCTGCTCTGGCGTCGGGCCGGATTTCGGCAGTTCGATCGTATCGGTGCGCTGGATCATCGTCAGCGCAAACAGCGCGGGAACGGCCAGCGCCGCGGTCAGCCAGAACACCGCGCGTGGGGAATAGTATTCGCCGAATACGCCCATCAGGCCGGCCGCCACGGCGCTGCCGATCGACGCCCAGCGGGCATTGCGTCCCAGCCGGTCGCCGAGGTTCGCGCGTCCCACCAGTGCAAACGAGATCGCGGCCAACGCCGGCGTCAGCATGCAACTGGCAAAGCCGTGGAACACCTCGGCGGCAATCACCGGCAGCACGGTCGGACTCACGGCGAGCAGCACGGCGCTCAGGATGATCGCCAGAATCGCCCATGCGGCTGCGCCTTTTTTGTTGCGCAACGCGTCGACGGCAGCGCCTCCCGGCACCTGGCTCACCATCGCACTAATGGTGCCGACCGAGAGCGCCATGCCGATCTCACCCTGGGTCCACTTGTGCGAGGCAAGGTAGGACGCAATGAACGGCCCGAAACCCGTCTGCACGTTGGCGACGAAAAAATTCAACCAGTCGAGTGCGCGCAAACTGCGCGCGGTTACCAAGGTGCGGCCTATCATCGGGCCGCCCGTGCGTTGGAACCCGCCGTAACGGCGGCGGCCGGCGCAGCGGAAGCCGCAGCGGCGGGAGCAGGCGCCGGAGCGGGTGCCGGCGGTGGCGCCGGAGATACCGCGCGGATCGGTTTGCCGCTGGCATACGGCGGCGTCGCATTGATCTGCGCATCGCTCAGATCGATCAGCGGATGCAGTTCCTTGTCTTTCGTAACGAAACGCAGCGCCGACCAGTTCGCGGCAATCGTGCGCCGCTCGGTGCTGACCATGCCGTTGACGTCGAGCACGACGGCCTGCGGCTGGGCATTGGCGTCGATCAGCACGTCGATCACGCGGCCGACCTTGGCGCCGTTCGAGCGCTCGACATCGGTATCGATCAACGGCAATTGCACAGCCGTGGACTTTGCCGCAGGAGTCGGCACGGCCGCGGCATTGAGCGTGATCGGCGCGGTCTTCGCGGTCGGTGCGAAGCGGAACGAGTTCCACGGGAAATTGACCTTGCGATCGCCGACGCCGAGGAAGCCTTGCAGATTGACCACCATCTCGCGCGGCTTGCCGCTCGCATCCGCGATCATATCGACCGCGCGGCCAACCACCTTGCCGTCGGGCTTCTGCACTTCGCTATCGAGCAAGGCATGCGCGTCGCTGCGCTCGATCGTGCGCAGCACGATCAGCGGCGGTGGCGGCGGTGGCGGCGGCGCGGGTGTCACAACCGGCGGCGGCGGTTCGACCTTGCGCGGCTTGACGACCGGCTTCTTCGGTTTCTTCTGCTGTTCGGGCTCGGCCGCTTCAGTCTCGACCGGTTCCGGCGCGGAGGCGGCCACGGGGGCGCTCGCGGGTTCGACGGGCATCACCGTGGCGTCGACGATCGGCGCCTGTCCGGGGCCCCACAGCAGGCTGCAACCGGACAGCGCGAATAGCGCGAACACAGCAAGAATCAGAAGACGCCAGGCAGGACGCGAAAAACCGCCACTCATCGAGAAGAACTCCATCGGCCAGTGCGGACGGGCGCTGTGGGCCGCCGCAATTAAGTCGGGTAAGGGCCAGAGTGTAACCCGCGGCGTCGGGCGGCCCGGTTTTGAAGGGTTTCTGACAGGTGCCTGCGACGCAAGGCGCATGCCGCGTTGCGAACGTCTGGTCGCACTCCAGCCTCGTTGTGACGCGTTGAACCCCTCAAAACCCTTTCACAGCTTGATGACAAACCGTAGGTGTAAACGCGCGGAACGCCCGCGGGGTTTGCCGTCCCTTAAACGATATAAGCGTCACGACATGTCGGGCATGCCATTCATGCGATGGGAGACATATTTGTGTTGCCCTACATTTCGAGACAGCAAAAGAAGAACGGATAGCGGGTTGTCCGGACGCATCGCAAGCCGACGTTCAAACCTTGCCACACGACATTAAATCAACGCAACGAGACGAACCTGATGGCGGCCGGAATACCGGCCGTTTCAGCACGCTGATAAAGGAGGCACTCATCATGATGGAACCCCACGCCCAACCGATTTCCGAAGTCGGCGCCGAATCATTCGACGGAAAGGGCTTTCTCGACCGCTACTTCGAAATTTCTTCACGCGGCAGTTCGCAGCGTACGGAAATCGTCGCGGGCATCACGACCTTCCTCGCGATGGTCTATTCCGTGTTCGTCGTGCCGGGCATGTTCGGCAAAGCGGGCTTCGACACCAGCGCGGTGTTTGTCGCGGTGTGCCTGACCACCGCGTTCGGCTCGCTGCTGATGGGTGTCTGGGCGCGTTTGCCGATCGCGATCGGCTGCGCGATTTCGCTGACCGCTTTCACCGCGTTCGGCCTCGTGCTCGGTAAAGGTCTGCATCCGAATGTCGCGCTCGGCGCGGTGTTCCTGATGGGCGTCGTCTTCACGGCGATCTCCGTGACGGGCGTGCGTTCGTGGATCCTGCGCAATCTGCCGACGGGCATCGCACACGGCACGGGCATCGGCATCGGCCTGTTTCTGCTGCTGATCGCCGCCAACGACGTGGGTCTGGTCGTGAAGAATCCGGGCGCGGGCCTGCCGGTCGCGCTCGGCAATATCACGGCCTTGCCGGCGATCATGTCGGTGGCGGGGCTGGCCGCGATCTTCGGTCTGGTGCGCCGTCGCGTGCCGGGTTCGATCCTGATCGTGATCATCGCGATCTCGGCGATTGCGCTCGTGATCGATCCGGCGGTGGCGTTCCACGGCGTGTTTGCTCTGCCGTCGCTGAGCGCGCCGGGCCACGCTTCGCTGATCGGCGCGATGGACATCAAGGGCGCGCTGTCGATGGCGGTCTTGCCGAGCGTGCTGGCTCTCGTGATGACCGCCGTATTCGACGCCACCGGTACGATTCGCGCCGTTGCCGGACAAGCCGGTCAACTCGACGAAAACGGTCGCATCATCAACGGCGGCCGTGCGTTGACAGCGGATTCGCTGAGCTCGATTTTCTCGGGCCTGCTCGGTGGCGCACCGGCGGCCGCTTACATCGAATCGACGGTGGGCGTGGCAGCCGGCGCAAAGACGGGGATGGCCGCAGCGGTGGTCGGTCTGCTGTTCCTCGTGGTGATGTTCTTCTCGCCGCTGGCCAGTCTCGTGCCTTCGTATGCAACGGCTCCGGCGCTGATGTACGTGGGGCTGCTGATGCTCTCGAACGTGAGCAAGCTGCACATGGACGACATGGTCGACGCGATGTCGGGCCTGATGTGCGCCGTGTTCATCGTGCTGACCGCCAACATCGTGACGGGCATCATGCTCGGCTTCGCGACGCTGGTGATCGGCCGCGTGGTGAGCGGCGAATATCGCAAGCTGAACGTGGGCACGGTGGTCATCGCTGTCGTGCTGGTCGGCTTCTATCTCGGCGGTTGGGCGATCTGATTCTGTTGCATTGCGGTTGACGCGATTTGCTGTAACGCAAGAGTAGAGCGGGCTTTTTGTGCCGCTTTGCTCGAACGTGTAGTCGGTTGTTCTCCACCTTGACGCGGCGTATTGCAGGGTTTTATCTGCGGTGCGCCGCGTATCTTTTTGTAGCGTCCCCTTCGCATCTTTCTGCACGCTTTGAGAAAAGTACGCACCCGTCCTTGACATCCTCAAGTGCGTTTCTATACTTAACCTCATGGTTAAGTTTAATGAAATGCTACTCGATCGCACCTTTGCGGCGTTGTCCGATCCGACGCGGCGTGCGTTGCTCGCGCGTTTGTCCGAACTAAGCGATCTGTCGGTCAGTGAACTCGCTGCGCCGTTTGCGATGTCGTTGCCCGCGGTGATGAAGCACCTCGACGTGTTGTCGGAGGCCGGTCTCATCACGCGCAGCAAAACCGGCCGCACCGTGGCGTGCCGCCTGTGTGCCGGACCCATGGAGGAAGCGATGGAATGGCTCACCCGCTATCAGCGCTTCTGGTCCGGATCACTCGATCGGCTTGCCGCTTTCGTCGAAGAGGAAACACCATGTCCGCCAAACCCAGCCTCACCCTCCAGCGCCGGATCAACGCCGCGCCCGCCAAAGTCTTCCGCGCCTGGACGGAAGCGGCGCAGCTCATGAAGTGGATGCATCCGAGCGACGCCGACGTGGTCCGCGCGGAACTGGATGCGCGCGCCGATGGGCGCTTCACGATCGTGTATCGCAAGCCGGATGGCCGGGAAATCGAGGTTGGCGGTCAGTATCTGGAGGTGGTGCCCGACGCCAGACTTGTGTTCACATGGAGATGGCGTTCGAGCCCGGAGCAGGAGTCGCTCGTCACGGTGCTGTTACGGCCGGACGGTAACGGCACCTTGCTGACGCTCATGCACGAACAGTTCGTCGACGAAGAAACACGTGACCTGCATCAGGCCGGCTGGAGCGGCGGCCTCGATTCGCTGGAACGCTACTTCGCGTGATTTTGTTCTGTCTAACCTGCACGACGCAGAGAAGGAGACGCACATGGATCCGCAACACCGGGTTGGGACGAGGGAAGAGTGGCTGACCGCCAGCAAGGCGCTATTGGCCGAAGAGAAAGCATATACACGTGCCGGCGACGAACTCGCCCGCAAACGTCGTGCGTTGCCGTGGGTGAAGGTCGACAAGACCTATGTATTCGATACGCCGCAGGGCAGTAAGACACTCGTCGATCTGTTCGGCGGACGCAGCCAGTTGATTGTCTATCACTTCATGTTCGGCCCCGATTGGGAAGAGGGCTGCTTCGGCTGCTCGTTCGTGTCGGATCATATGGACGGCATCCTGACGCACCTTGAACACCACGACGTATCGTATGTAGCGGTTTCGCGTGGGCCGCTCGCGAAGATCGAGGCTTTCAAAAAACGGATGGGCTGGAAGTTTCCGTGGGTGTCGTCGAATGAAAGCGACTTCAATTTCGACTATCACGTGTCGTTCTCGCCGGAGGAGATTGCCGGCAAAAAGGCGTTCTATAACTTCACCGAGCAGGATGTCGGCATCGACGAGCTACCCGGTCACAGCGTGTTCTACAAGGACGAAGCGGGCGACGTCTATCACACGTATTCCACCTACGGCCGCGGCGGCGAGCAGTTCCTCAGCACCTACGCGCTTTTCGACGTCACGCCGAAAGGCCGCGACGAGAAGAAAAATATGGGCGAATGGCTCAAGCATCACGATCGCTATGAAGAAAAGACGGGCGGTTGCGCCGCGTGCGGATCGTGATGGGGAAGTGTGCGGCGGCGCGATGTGAAGCAGGATGTGAAGCGGGATGTGACGCGTGACGTGAAGCGTGAGCCGGACCTGACGACGCTGCTTTGCGCAGCGTCGAATCAAAGCGACATATCGAAAGCGGGCCTGAGGAACAGCTCGATCGCCATCACCACAAGGCCCATTGCGGCCGCTGACAGCGTCAGCGTGCCGTATTCGTCGTAGCGTGAATCGTAGAGGCACGCTATGACGAAAATAATCGCTAGCAGGTTGGTTAGCCAGTCGAAGTTCAGCGCCAAGTTCATCGATTAAATCCGGGCTCGCGCGCGACTCGTATCGTCGAATCGCGCTGTTACGTGAGGCGGATTCTAGCGAGTTGAGCTTACGGATTCGCAACGACTGTGCTTACACAAATTACGCCCCGGAGGAGGTCCCCTTGGGTGGCGCCCCAAGGAAGTTCTCTTGACGTGTGTCCCGAAAGAGGTCCCTTGGGGTGCGCCCCGAAAGAGACGGCTAGGCGGACATCATGTCGTGCTCGATCCAGTCGATCACCGAGGTGCGTTTGGGCTGCCAGCCGAGCAGCTTGCGTGCGCGCTCACCGCGCACACGGCTATTCGAACCCAGCCCGTACGAAGCCATTTCGTAACCCCATTCCTTCTGCGCTTCTTCGAGCGGCCAGTCTTGCGCCTCGCCGAGTTTCATCACGCGGGCGATCGCGGCGCTCATGTCGCGAAACGACGCTTCGCCGCTTTCGACGAAGTAGAACACGCCCGCCGGCGTCTTCTCCAGCGCGAGGCGATAGAGTTCGGCGACGTCGTCGATATGTACGTTCGACCAGGTGTTGCCGCCGCTGCCCACATGCCGCACGACACCGCTCTTTTGCGCCTGCCGCACGAGTCGCGGCAACTGCACGCTTGCGCTGCCCGGCACCGCGCCGTGACCATAGATCAGCGTATTGCACAGCACCGCCGAGCGGATGTTCTGCTGCGCCGCGTCGAGTACGAGTTGATCGATGGCGACGCGCGCTGCTTTGTCCGCGGTTGGTTCGGGCAGGGCGTCTTCGTGATAGATGCGTGCCGTGCCGGCTTCGCCGCCCGATGCATCGCCGACGATGCTCGAGCCGCTCGTATGCAGAAACGGCTTGCCGGAACCGGCCAGGCCGTCGATCAGCGCCTGCACGGCGCCGCGATGGTCGCTGCTCGCGGCGTTGATGACCGCGTCGGCGGCTTTGGCTTCCGCGATCAGCAGTTCGCGGTCGTCGAGCGTGCCGATGACCGGTTCGATACCGAGGCGTTGCAATTCGGCGCTATGTTCAGGTTTGCGGATCAAACCGCGCACCTGATGGCCGGCGCGTACGAGGTGCGCCGCGATCGAACCGCCGATAAAGCCGCTTGCGCCAGTAATGAAAATCTTCAAGACGTTCTCCCAAGGTGGAAACACCGGAAACACGATGACATGCACGCAGTATCCACCGTCTTGATTCTCGCAAAAAGCGTGTTAGTCTCAAATCAATCTTGATTTGAAATCAACAATGAAAACTTCGACTGACGAATTGCTGGTGTTCGTCATGGTGATCGACAGCGGTTCGATCACCGCGGCGGCCGAGAAATTGGGGCAGACCGTTTCGGGTGTCAGCCGGGCGCTTACGCGCCTCGAAAAGAAACTCGACACGGCGCTGGTAAGGCGCACGACGCGCCGTCTGCAACTGACCGAGGAGGGCGAGGCGTTTCTGCAGCGGGCCCGGGCGATTCTCGATGCGATGGAAGAGGCCGAAGAATCCGTCACGCGCGGGCGCGAGCGGCCCTCGGGGCGCTTGCGTGTCGATGCGGCGTCGCCATTCATGCTTCATTGCGTGGCGCCCCATATGAAGGCGTTTTCGGCGCTGTATCCGGAGATTCGTCTGGAGCTGACCAGCAACGAGCGGATCGTCGATCTGCTTGAGCAGAAGGTGGATATCGCGATCCGCATCGGCGCGTTGCAGGATTCGACCTTGCACGCGCGCACCTTGGGCAGCAGCAAGTTAAGGGTGCTCGCCAGTCCGGCGTATCTGGCGGAATACGGCGAACCCAGGTCGGTGGAGGCGTTGCGCGAACATCGCCTGATCGGCTTCACGGCGCCGGAGCATCTGAATCGCTGGCCATTGCGAAGGGGCGGGAAAGGCAAATCCGAGCCGCTGAAGATCGCGCCGGCGATCACCGCATCGAGCGGCGAGACGCTGCGCCAGTTGGCGCTGTCGGGATGGGGCATCGCCTGTCTCGCCGATTTCATGACCGCCGCCGACGTGCGCGAAGAGCGGCTGGTGCCGATTCTTGGCAACGTGCTGGTGGATGAGCGGCAGCCGGTGAGCGCGGTGTATTACCAGAGCGCATCGCTGGCGGGGCGCGTGCAGTGTTTCCTGGACTTCATTGCGGCGCGGGTGAGGCTTTAGCGAATCCTTCGCCAGTCATGCGTTTAATCGAAGCCCGCGGCTCCTGTGAGTGCGCGGGCTTTTTTGCGTCGGCGGCGCGCTCTCCTATAACTCTGGAAGAGGCACATCGAGATTGCCGGGCAGCGCGCATCGGCGGGGAGGAGGGCGGGCGCATTGAGCGGCCCGGCCCGCCAACTGCTCCAGTCGGCGGGTTGAATTTTTTTGTCCGCTTGCCGCTCTGCATTTTGAACGTGTATATACAAGTTATCCGTTACGACGAACGAACGCGATGTGGCAGGCCCGGCCATCCAACGCCGCAGCCTAACCGGCATGTATGCCTCGTCAGCGTCCGGTTCTAATGGAAACCCCTAGGCCGGAAGCTGCAAAAACAAGTTGTATATACAAGCAGGCGCCGCTAAACTTCTTCTTGAATTGTATAGACAAGACAGGACACAACACCATGATGATTCTGAAGCCCGGCTACCTGACCCTCCCGCAACTGCGCCAGATCGCCCGCGAACACGTCGCGCTGCAACTCGATCCCGCCAGCCACGCCGCCATCGACGCCTGCGCCAAAGCCGTCGCCGATATCGCCGCGAAGGGCGAGCCGGCATACGGCATCAACACGGGTTTCGGGCGCCTCGCCAGCACGCACATTCCGCACGATCAGCTCGAACTGCTGCAGCGTAATCTGGTGCTGTCGCACGCGGTCGGCGTGGGTGAGCCGATGTCGCGTCCCGTCGTGCGTCTCCTGATCGCGCTGAAGCTGTCGAGCCTCGGCCGCGGCCACTCGGGCATCCGCCGTGAAGTGATGGAAGCGCTGATCACGCTGTACAACGCCGACGTGCTGCCGGTGATTCCGGTCAAGGGCTCGGTTGGCGCATCGGGCGACCTCGCGCCGCTCGCGCATATGTCGGCCACCTTGCTGGGCGTCGGCGACGTGTTCGCGAAGGGCGAGCGCATGTCGGCCACCGAAGGCCTCGCGCTGGTCGGCCTCAAGCCGCTCACGCTGCAAGCGAAAGAAGGTCTGGCGTTGCTGAACGGCACCCAGGCTTCGACCGCGCTCGCGCTCTACAACATGTTCGCCATTGAAGACCTGTACCGCACCGCACTGGTGGCGGGCGCGTTGTCGGTGGATGCAGCAGCGGGTTCGGTCAAACCGTTCGACGCGCGCATTCACGAACTGCGCGGCCATCAAGGTCAGATCGACGCGGCCGCTGCTTACCGTTCGCTGTTGCAAGGCTCGGGCATCAACGTCTCGCACGCCGATTGCGACAAGGTGCAGGACCCGTACAGCCTGCGCTGCCAGCCGCAAGTGATGGGTGCGTGCCTGGACCAGATGCGTCACGCAGCCGACGTGCTGCTGCTGGAAGCCAACGCCGTCTCGGACAATCCGCTGATTTTCCCGGACACGGGCGAAGTGCTGTCGGGCGGCAATTTCCACGCTGAGCCGGTTGCCTTCGCGGCCGACAACCTCGCGCTGGCCGTCGCTGAAATCGGCGCATTGGCCGAACGCCGCATCGCGTTGCTGATCGACGCGACGCTGTCGGGCCTGCCGCCGTTCCTCGTGCGCGATGGCGGCGTGAATTCGGGCTTCATGATTGCTCACGTGACGGCCGCGGCGCTCGCCTCCGAGAACAAGACGCTCGCGCATCCGGCTTCGGTCGATTCGCTGCCCACTTCGGCAAACCAGGAAGATCACGTTTCGATGGCCACGTTCGCCGCGCGCAAGCTCGGCGACATTGCTGAAAACGTCGCGAACATCCTGTCGATCGAGTTGCTCGCTGCCGCGCAAGGCGTCGACCTGCGCGCGCCGCACAAGACCAGCCCGAGCCTGCAGAAAGTGATGGACGTGGTGCGCAAGGACGTCGCGCATTACGAGCTCGATCATTACTTTGCACCGGATATCGCGGCCGTCACGCGTCTCGTGCAGAACGGCACGATCGCGAAGCTGAGCCCGTTCTCGTTCACGTCCGAGCAATAAGCTCGAACACCACGTTTCACGTACGCTAATCAAGCCAATGAACGCACCGGCCTATCAGGGCATCAAGGACTTCATCCTCGGCCGCATCCATGCGGGCGAATGGGCTGAAGGCGACCAGGTGCCCTCCGAAAACGAGCTTGCGCGCGAATTCAACGTCGCACGCATGACGGTCAACCGCGCGCTGCGCGAGTTGACCTCGGAGCAGGTGCTGACGCGTGTGCAGGGCTCGGGCACGTTCGTGGCCCGGCCCAAGTATGAATCGACGCTGGTGGCGATCCGCAGCATCTCCGACGAAATCGTCGCGCGCGGTCATCGTTATCAGGCGAAGGTATTGCACATCGGTGCGAGCATCGCGGACGAAGCGCTTGCCGAAGAAATGCAGGTGAGCGAGGGCAGTCCGGTGTTTCATTCGCGTGTGCTGCATTTCGAAAACGACGAGCCGGTGCAACTCGAAGAGCGTTGGGTCAACCCGGCGGTCGCGCCTGAGTACGCGTTGCAGGACTTCACGAACACCACGCCGAATCAGTATCTGGTGCGTGTGGCGCCGCTGCAGCGCGTCGAGTACCGCATCGAAGCCCTGGCTGCGGATGCCGGCACACGCGAGTTGCTGACCATGGATGAACTCGAACCGTGTCTCGTGCTGCATCGGCGCACGTGGTCGCAAAGCCAGGTCGCTTCGATCGCCAATCTCTGGCATCCCGGCAGCCGCTATCGCTTCACCGGCCACTTCTGATTCCGCCGCTTTTTAAGAACCGTTTAAGACTCGTTTCCGACTCATTTTCCCGAACATTTTCACGCATCCCGAGGGCCACCATGAACAACCCGAAACACATCGACCCGCGTCTGGACCCGACCCGCACGATCCGCGCACCGCGCGGCGCGGAAAAGACCTGCAAGACCTGGATCGCGGAAGCCGCGTACCGGATGATCCAGAACAATCTGGACCCGGAAGTCGCTGAGCATCCGCACGCGCTGGTTGTGTATGGCGGTATTGGCCGTGCCGCGCGCAACTGGGATTGCTTCGATCAGATCCTCGCCTCGCTGAAAGACCTCGAAGAGAACGAGACGCTGCTGATTCAATCGGGCAAGCCGGTCGGCGTGTTCAAGACGCATGCGGACGCACCGCGCGTGCTGCTGGCGAATTCGAATCTGGTGCCGCATTGGGCGACGTGGGAGCATTTCCACGAACTCGATCGCAAGGGCCTGATGATGTACGGGCAGATGACGGCGGGCAGCTGGATTTACATCGGCAGCCAGGGCATCGTGCAGGGCACTTACGAGACGTTCTTCTCGGTGGCGAACCAGCATTTCAACGGCGATCCTTCGGGCCGCTGGATTCTGACGGGTGGCCTCGGCGGTATGGGCGGCGCGCAGCCGCTGGCGGCAACCATGGCCGGCTTCTCGATGATCGCGGTGGAATGCGACGAGACGCGTATCGACTTCCGCCTCAAGACCCGTTACGTCGACAGGAAAGCGAAGACGCTCGACGAAGCGCTCGCCATGCTCGACGAAGCGAAGAAGACCGGCAAGCCGGTGTCGATCGGTCTGCTGGGCAATGCGGCCGATGTGTTCGCCGAGTGCGTGACGCGCGGCATCACGCCGGATTGCGTGACCGACCAGACCAGCGCGCACGATCCGATTCACGGTTATCTGCCGCAAGGCTGGAGCGTCGAAGACTGGCGCGAGCGCATGAAGACGGCGCCGGACAGTATCGTGCTGCCGGCCAAGCAGTCGATGGCCAAGCAGGTTCAAGCGATGCTGACGCTGCAGGAACGCGGCGCCGCTACGCTCGACTACGGCAACAACATCCGCCAGATGGCGCTGGAAATGGGCGTGGAAAACGCATTCGATTTCCCGGGTTTCGTGCCGGCGTACATCCGTCCGTTGTTCTGCGAAGGCAAGGGCCCGTTCCGCTGGGTCGCGCTGTCGGGCGATCCGGAAGACATCTACAAGACCGATGCGAAGGTCAAGGAATTGATTCCTGACGATCCGCATCTGCACAACTGGCTCGACATGGCGCGCGAACGCATCGCGTTCCAGGGTCTGCCGGCGCGGATCTGCTGGGTCGGCGTGAAGGATCGTTATCGTTTGGGGCAGGCGTTCAACGAAATGGTCAAGAACGGCGAGCTGAAGGCGCCGATCGTGATCGGCCGCGATCACCTCGACACCGGTTCGGTGGCGAGCCCGAATCGCGAAACCGAATCGATGAAAGACGGCTCGGACGCGGTCAGCGACTGGCCGTTGCTCAACGCACTGCTGAACACGGCAGGCGGCGCGTCGTGGGTCTCGCTGCACCACGGCGGCGGTGTGGGCATGGGCTTCAGCCAGCACTCGGGCGTCGTGATCGTCGCTGACGGCACGGATGCCGCGAAGGAACGCCTCGGCCGCGTGCTGTTCAACGACCCGGCAACCGGCGTGATGCGTCACGCGGATGCAGGTTATGAACTCGCGCAGGAAACGGCGCGCGAGGCAGGCCTGAATCTGCCGATGCTGGGCCGCTGATCGTGGCCGCATCGCCGGCATTCGAAGGCACAACGCTCATTCGTGGCGCCGACCTCGTGGCGGCGCCGTGGAAGAACGGCGGCGGCGTCACGCGTGAAATCACGGCGTTTCCCGAAGGCGCCGGGCTCGATGCATTCGCGTGGCGCGTGAGTATTGCCGACGTGGCGCAAGCGGGGCCGTTCTCGCGTTTCGCGGGTATCGATCGCACACTCGTGTTGTTGTCGGGCGCAGGCATGATGCTCGATGAAACAGACGACACTGACGCTCACGCCGTGAAGACGCATGCGTTGACCCAGCCGCTCGATATCGCGCGGTTTGCGGGCGAAGCGCAAATCGATGCACGCCTCGTCGATGGCGCCACGCGCGACTTCAACCTGATGGTCCGCCGTGGCGCGGCGGTGGGCGAGACCGAAGTGTGGCGCGGCGCTACACAACACACTTTGTCCGCCGATGTGGTGCTGTTGTTCTGCGCAAGCGGTTCGGTTTCGGTCACACTCGGTGGCGACGCGCAACCGCGTGTGCTTGAAGCCGACGACACACTGCGTATCGGCGCGCCGAACGCGCTGTCGTGCACGGTCGCGGGCACGGGCGCATTGCTCGCGATCAGCATCCGCTATGCGTGACCAACCTCCACGATGACGACGATTCGCGCACGCGCTTAAATCCTGGCAACCGCCTGGCAAAGCTTCGGCGAAGGCCAGGCAAAGGCCACACAAAGCGCGCCGCGAATCACCACAGACACGCAACAAGCTGCAAAGAGCACGCGATGAAGCAAACCGTCTGGCATCACCTGAAACTCTGCCCCGAGGGCGATCCCCAACACACGCTGCCTGATGCTGCGATTGCCGTTGAAAACGGCAAGATCGCATGGCTCGGCGCGGCGTCCGAATTACCCGCCGGGTACGCCGCGTGGCCGCGTGAAGATCTGCACGGCGCGTGGGTGACGCCGGGTCTCGTCGATTGTCATACGCATCTGGTGTATGGCGGCCAGCGCGCGGATGAATTCGCGCAGCGCCTCGCGGGTGTCAGTTATGAAGAAATCGCGCGGCAGGGCGGCGGCATTGTCTCGACGGTGCGCGCCACGCGTGCCGCTGACGAAGACTCGCTGTTCCGCCAATCGGCTGCACGCCTCGAACCGCTGCTCGCCGAAGGCGTCACGGCGGTCGAAATCAAATCCGGCTACGGCCTCGATCTCGCGAGCGAGCGCAAGATGTTGCGCGTCGCGCGCCAGTTGGGCGAGCGCTATCCGGTGTCGGTCTATACGACGTTTCTTGGCGCGCACGCATTGCCGCCTGAGTTCGCCGGGAGAGCCGACGCGTATATCGACGAAGTCTGCAACACGATGCTGCCCGCGCTCGCCGACGAAGGCCTGGTCGACGCCGTCGACGTGTTCTGCGAGCGCATCGGTTTTTCGCTGGAACAAAGCGAGCGTGTGTTCAAGGCAGCAGAGCGCTACAAGCTGCCGGTGAAGATGCACGCCGAGCAGTTGTCGAACGGCGGCGGCACGGCATTGGCCGCGCGTCACCATGCGCTGTCCGCCGATCACCTTGAATTCCTCGACGAGGCCGGCGTTGCCGCGATGAAAGCCTCCAGCACGGTCGCCGTGCTGCTGCCCGGCGCGTACTACTTCATCCGCGAGACGCAATTGCCGCCGTTGGACTTGCTGCGGCGCTATGAAGTGCCGATCGCCATTTCCACCGACAGCAATCCCGGCACGTCGCCCACCACATCGTTGCTGCTGATGATGAACATGGCGACCACGCTGTTCCGCATGACTGTGCCCGAAGTGCTGCAAGGCGTGACCACGCATGCGGCGCGTGCGCTCGGCAAGGCAGACCGGCATGGCTCGCTGCAAGCCGGACGCGCGGCGGATTTCGCGGTGTGGTCGGTGGATTCGCTTGCCGAGCTGGCTTACTGGATTGGGCGTCCGTTGTGCGCGAGCGTCGTGCGCGCGGGCGAGACTGTTTATACGCGGCGTGATTTGAGCTAGGGCCTGAGAGATGATGCAATCAAAACAATCACTATTCGCCGATCACGCTTATCTGCCTGACGGCTGGCGCCGCAATGTGCTGCTGGAATGGGATGCAAACGGCACGCTGACTTCGGTTACGCCCGATACGGTGTTAGTTCCTGACGGTGTGCAAAAAGCCGCCGGCCCGGTGTTGCCTGGCATGCCGAATCTTCACTCGCATGCGTTTCAACGCGCGATGGCCGGCCTTACCGAGTACCGGGCTGCATCTGGCACAGGGGCCACCGACAACTTCTGGAGCTGGCGCGACCTGATGTACCGCTTTGCCGCGCGCATCACGCCGGAAGGGCTCGCAGCGGTCGCGCAGTGGTTGTACATCGAAATGTTGAAAGCGGGCTACACGTCGGTCTGCGAATTCCATTACGTGCACCACACGCCGGATGGCAGCCGCTATTCGAATCAGGCGGAACTGGCGCAGCGCGTGGTGGATGCGGCGTCGGCAAGCGGCATCGGCATGACGATGCTGCCCGTGCTGTATCAGTACAGCGGTTTCGGTTCGCGCCCCCCGCGCGAAGATCAGCAGCGCTTCATCAATACGCCCGAGAGTCTGCTCGATCTGCTCGGCACGGTGCGCGCGGCACGTCCTGAGAGCGCGGCGTTGCGTTATGGCGTCGCGCCGCATTCGCTGCGAGCGGTATCGGCGGATTCGTTGCGTGCGTTGCTGAGCGGTATCGATAGCAGCGCACCGGTCCATATTCACATCGCCGAGCAAACCGCCGAGGTCGACGCCTGCCTCGAAACCGAAGGGGCGCGGCCGGTGCAATGGCTGCTCGATCGCTTCGACGTCGACAGCCGCTGGTGCCTCGTGCATGCGACGCACGTCGATGCGAACGAAACGTTGGCGCTCGCAAAGAGCGGCGCGGTCGCCGGTTTGTGTCTGACCACCGAAGCCAATCTCGGCGACGGCATTTTTCCGGCGCACGAGTATCTCGATGCGCACGGGCGCATCGGCGTTGGGTCGGACAGCCATATCGGCGTCGACTGGCGGGCGGAATTGCGTTTGCTCGAATATGGGCAGCGTCTTACGCGTCGGCAGCGCAACGTGCTGGCTTCGGCTCACGCCACGCACGTGGCCGACCGTCTGTTCGACGCCGCGCTCGACGGCGGCGCGCATGCAACCGGTCGTGCGGTAGGCGCATTGCAGGCAGGGCGCCGTGCCGACTGGCTGGTGCTCGATGCGGATCATTCGAGTATCGCCGAGCACGCGCCGCACGCGTGGCTCTCGGGCGTTGTATTCTGCGAGCATGGCGAGACGCCGATTCGCGACGTCTATGCAGGCGGCGACAAAGTGGTCGACAACCGCCGTCATCGCGATGAAGAGGCCGCGTACGCGCGCTATCGCGTGGCGCTCGCCGATTTGCTCAAGTGAGTTGCTGAAGCGGCTTACCGAAGTGAACTGCTTGCGTGAATTGCTGGGTAAACTAGCGTCTTCGACTTTTATCGATCCCGGACTGACATGACTGCTTCGTCTACTGCAACACCGCCGCCGGTTTTATCGCTGCATCGGGGAAGCCTACCGCTGCTGATCTCGATTCCGCATCTGGGCACGCAAATCCCCGCCGATATCGCCGCAACCATGACACCGGTCGCGCAGCGCACCGACGACTGCGACTGGCACCTCGACCGTCTCTACGCGTTTGCGAAACGCATGGGCGCGTCGATCCTGTCGCCCACGTACGCGCGTTATGTGATCGACCTGAACCGTCCGCCCGACGGCGCGAATCTGTACCCGGGGCAGGACACCACCGGTTTGCTGCCGGTCGATACCTTCGACAAGGAACCCTTGTACCTCGAAGGCCATCTGCCGACCGACGCCGAAGTCGCACGTCGGCGCGATGCTTACTGGAAACCCTATCACGACGCACTGACGGGCGAGATTGCCGCGCTGAAGGCGAAGCATGGCAAGGTGCTGCTCTGGGAAGCGCATTCGATCCGCTCGCATGTGCCGCGGTTCTTTGAAGGCCGTCTGACGGATTTCAACTTCGGCACGTCGAACGGCGCCAGCGCGGTGGCCGGATTAGGCGAGGAACTGGCTGCTGTGGTCGAGCGCCATGGCGGTTATTCCTCTATTGCCAATGGGCGCTTCAAGGGCGGGTATATCACGCGGCAGTACGGGCAACCGTCGCAGGGCGTGCACGCGGTACAACTCGAGTTGTCGCAGATTACGTATATGGAGGAACAGATGCCATATGCCTACGACGAGACGCTGGCCGCGAAAATCGAGCCCTTGCTGGAAGAGCTGGTGATGACGGCGCTGGAGCGCGTCAAGGCCGCCTGATTGACCGGTCGCGCGCCGGCCAGGTCGGCGCGCCTGTGGTTGCTTTCCATCTGATGTCCTCTACCGCATTCATGGCGCTTCGCGTTCCGCGAGGCCGCCGTGAGTCGTCCCATTGCACCGCAAAGGTGTAACAGCATGTGTCCGTGATTGCATGCTGCCGGTTTCGCGCAGAACTTATAGAGCGTTGAAGAATCTGCGCGGAACGCAACCCCAGGCGGCCACAAAAAAAAGCCCCGCATAACGCGAGGCTGTCCCATGTTCACCCTCGCGGGCGACACGTGGCAATCAATGGCAGCGGTTTTCCCAGTGATGGTGGACGCGTACCTTGTGGCATACCCTGTGATGATGCTCGTCGGCTTGGGCGGGGGTGATCGCGCTGAGGGCGACTACGGCTGCAGCAAGGGCAAGAATGACTTTTTTCATTACAGAATCCTTAAATCATTGAAGTGGTGCCGAGTTACAGCACAAGACGTGCCGCAACGATACGGAAGGATGCCATACATCGCGTGCGCAGCGAATGAACGCTGCGCCGAATGCATGGGTCAACTCAAAACGCGGCGCTTCATGGCGTTTTATCCCGCTGGCAGCGGCGCACGGTAGCGTGTAATTTCGGCAATTTAACAGTCGCAAGATGCGCGCGCGGGCATTGCGCACCGTGCGCTCAAGCGGCTACCCTTTCAGAACGATGACGTGTGTGAGCACGTCGTCCATACATCGGGCAAAAAGATGGAAGACCCAGCGATGGAAGATTCCGACGAATTGCTGCTCCCGGTCTGGCGAGCGAACCTGGTGCTGCTGACCCGCGAGGTGGGCGCAGCAACGCGTCTGGCGCGCATGATGACCTTTTCCGCCAGCTACCTGAAGCTGATGTTGTCCGGTCAGCGCGAATTCAGCGAAGAGTTCGTGCGCGGTATCGAAGCGGTCACCGGCTTGCCGAATGGCTGGATGAACGCATCGCATACGGAGCAGGACATACCGGCCAAGGCGCGCGAGGCGATCGACAACGAACAGCCGCTTGCGCGGTTTCGCGGCACGGCGCATCCGGTGCGCAAGAAGACGGTGTTGCGGCCGCCTGAGCCGATTTTCGGCCAGGCGGGTCCGGCCAAACGCGTGGAGGAAGAGACGCTCGACGCGGAAGCGCATCGGCGTCAGGCCCATTTCCGCAAAGTTCGCGATCTGGCGATGCAGGACGTGCGGCGCTTCGAGCGGCATTTGAGTCATGCGCCGGTGGATCTCGCCGCGATGCGGTCGAAGGTGGAGGACGTGATCGCCGCAGCCGATCTCGACGACCCGATTCAGGCGGACCTGGCCGGGCGGCTGGAGCAGATCGAAAAGCACCGGCATTTACTGCTCAGGCATGTGGAGCGCTTGCAGGCTTTGCTCGGGCAAATCGGGGACGGGGATTGATGCGTGCAGCGGGGTTTGCCGTTGTACGCAGGCTTGAGCCCCCTGATTGCCAGGCTGCCCGCTAACGCCTGCGGCGGGCGTGAAATTCCGCCTCGAGCGTCCACGTTACGCCGTCCTGCGCCAGCGCGACCCCGGTCCAGCGGAACGAATCCTGCGTGATATCGGTGAAATTCCATCGAATCGGTGTGCCGTCGGCGTGCGTGCCGATCTGTACGAGATCATGGCCGACGCGCCGGCCTATCAGTTCATCGCGCTGACCGGTCTGCGGATTGATGTAGGTCACGCGCCACGCCCGCAGTGCCGGGTCCCACACCCGCAGTGTGGTGCCGTACATCGTGTCGCCCGCGTCGGGCCCGGTGTGGCGCTCGCTGCGTGGCGGCATGATCCACACGTCCTGCACGGCGCGGCCCTCCAGTACCCAGCCGAAATGAATTTCGCCACGGCGGCGTGCGCTGCCGAGGTCGACGCGGTAATGCAGCACGTCCATGTCCCAACTGCCGATCAGCCAGCCGTAGGCGTCGTCGGCGGCCTCGATGCCGGCGGCGCGCGCCGGAGCGGCGAGAGCGGCGTGAAAGCCGTGGTCGAGGGTGTCGTCCAGCATGTTCATCGTGTGTGCTCCTTCGGGTGTGCTGTGAAAGCGCCAGCGCCGGAACGGGCAAAACCGCGCCGCCCGCCGATGTGCTAAAACCACGATACGGACTCAGCCGAGGTGCATCTTGGGGAAAATTGCCGTCACTCTGCCGCAGGCGCTCGCGCAACGGGTACAGGAGGGCGCGCGCGGCAGCATCACCGCGCGCCCATTGGCCCAGGGCGAGAACTGGGATGTCGCGGACATCCTTTGTACCTTCGGGCCACGCGACCAGCCGTTCGAAGAACGGCACGCGGGCATGTGCATCGCGATGGTGGTCGCCGGTTCGTTCGGCTACCGGGCAGGGACGGGGCGCGAGTTGCTCACTTCCGGCGCGCTGCTGCTCGGCAATGCGGGTGACTGTTTCGAATGCGGGCATCGCCATGGCGCCGGCGATCGCTGTATTTCCTTCCGCTATGCGCCGGCGTACTTCGAGCGGCTTGCCGCGGACGCGGGCATCGCGAGCGGCAATCTGAACTTCCGGCGTGCGCGTATTCCGTCGCTGCCGGCGTTGTCGCCGTTGATCGCGCGAGCCTGTGCGGGCGCGTCGGATGTGGGCGACGCGGTGTGGGACGAACTCGCGGTCGAACTGGCGGTTTCGACGCTCAAGGCGGCGGGGGCATTGACGCGCGGGGAGCCGCCTGCGAGCGCTGCGGCCTGGTCGCGCGTTGCGCAGACAGCGCGTCTGATCGACGACACGCCTGGCGCGCCGCATACGCTTGCGAGCCTCGCTGCCGCGGCCGGCCTGAGCGAGTTCTACTTTTTGCGCACTTTCCAGCGCGTGACCGGCGTGACGCCGCATCAATACGTGTTGCGGGCGCGTTTGCGCGCGGCCGCGCTGCGCCTTCGGGAGGATAGCGCGAAGGTCGTCGATATCGCGCTCGATTGCGGCTTCAACGATCTGTCGAATTTCAATCACGCGTTTCGCGCGGAGTTTGCGTCGAGTCCGCGTGCGTGGCGCGCGCGGGGCAGGGCGCGGCGCGCATGACGCGGTGCATCGCGTGGATGAAGCGGGCTGCCGCGTTGACGCTGGTTGCGTGCGCAACCGCCGCGCATGCCGCCGGCAGTGCGGCGAGCGGTGCGATTACCTCTGGAGCCTCAAGTACCTCTAGCACGTCAGGCACCTCAAGTACCTCAAGTACCCTAGGTACATCCAGCACCGCCAACGACGACCTCTCCCCCTCGACCACGGAGCGCGACGTCCATCTCTTTGTCATTCAGAAAGACGGCTCCGTCGAAGAACACGACGACACGGTCATGCGGGCCAACACGACGAGCGGCGTCGACGATATCGCGCAACGTTACGTGTGGTTCAACAAGGACATCGAGCAGGTGCAATTGCTGACCGCGGAAACGATCGACCCGAGCGGCGTCGCGCATCCGGTCGGCCCCGAAGCGATCCGCGACGTGCAGGAACCGCGCTCGGCGGGTGCGCCGAGCTTCGAAGACGGCGTGTTGCGCACGGTGATCTTTCCGGGCGTCGAACCGGGCGCGCGCGTGCATCTGGCGTTTCGCAAGACGCGCACGAAGCCCCTGCAGGCCGGTACGTTCGCGTACCTGGTCGAGCCGACGCGCGACCCCGTCGAGATGCAGCGCCTGATTTTCGATTTGCCCGCTGACGTCCCGCTCCATGCCGATGCGCGTGGCTACGTTGCGCTACCGCCGGTGACGGCAAACGGACGCACCCGCTACGAATTCGACTATCAGCACGGCCCGTATGCGCCGCTCGAAGCGGGCGCGGTGGGCTATGCGAACTGGGGCGACCGGCTGATGGTGTCGACGGTGCCGGACTTCGCGAGTTTCGCCGCGCGTTATCGCGAGGCCGCTAAGGACGCGACCATGAGCGACCCCGCGATCGTCCAACTCGCACAGGGCTTGACCGGGGAGGCCGCCGATCCACGCGCGAAAGCGCGGATCCTGTACGACTGGATGCGTATGAATATTCGCTACGTGGCGCTGTTTCTCGGCGAGACGGCAGCGGTCCCGCATAAGGCAATCGACATCCTGCACAACCGCTATGGCGACTGCAAGGATCACGTCGCGTTATACAGCGCGCTATTGGCCGCGGTCGGCGTCCGCAGCGAGGCGGTGCTGCTCAACCTCGGGCCGTACTACAGCTTGCCGGACGTGCCCGGCTACGGCGCAAGCGCGATCAATCATGCAATCATCTGGATTCCTGAGCTATCGTTATTTGCCGACACCACGGCGGGCGGCATCAGTTTCGGTTATTTGCCGCCGGGCGTGATGGACCGGCCGGTGTTGCTGGTCGACGAAGGCGTGCTGGCTCGCACGCCGGCCACCCAGTTGCGCGAGCGCACAGCGCGCCTGCAAATCGAGGTCGATGAGAGCGGGGCGGCGAACTACGCCTATCGCGTGGAAGATGCCGGCTATACCGCGGAGCTCGAACGCAATACGTTTCGGCGGGCAACGCGGCAGCGCACGCAACAGATTGCCGCGAACCGGCTGTTGTTGACCGGACTGCATGGCACCGCGCAATTGCACACCGGCGACGTCGCCGCTATGGACGGGCCTTTTTCCACGTCGATGCAAGGACGGGTGGCAAATTTCGTGTGGACCGATGGAACGACTGCTGTGCCTGCCCTGACGAGCTTGTCCGGCGGCATGGGCGGGCAGGTGCAGATATGGCTGGCAGAGCCTTCAAGGACGCAGCCGTGGGCGTGCATCGGCGGAACGTTCGATGAGACGCTGGAAATGACGCTGCCGGCCTTCGTGCGCGTAACGGACGTGCCGCCGGATGCCACGGTGAAGGACCGTTTCTTCGAGTTTTCTTCTCGCTACGTATTCGATCCTGTCGCGCGGATCTTGCAGGTGAGGCGACAGCTTCGAGCCGCGTTTGGGCACCAGATGTGCTCTGCCGATGAATTTGCCGGCGTGAAGGACGATCTTGTCCGGATCGAGCGGGATCTCGATTCCGAGGTGGTGGTGAAGGTCGTCAAGTAGGCGCACGTGGCAGCAGCGGCGGTAGAAAAGCACCGCCGCTGCTGTACGAACAACGATCCCGTTACGGGCAGCTTAACTCCCGCTCTTGGTCACGATCGGAACCCACGCCCCGCTCTTGACCTGATACAGCGTGGAAGCGCCGCTCTTCAGCGCGCCGGTGCTGTCGAAAGAAATTTTCCCGGTCACGCCGTCGAAGTCGATCGCTTTGAGCACCGGCCGGTAGACCGCCGGCGAGTTGGATTTCGCCTGCTGCATCGCCTTGATCGCGGCCCATGCCCCGTCATAGCCAAACGGCGCGTACGAGAGGATATCCACCCCGAACCGCTTCTTGAACTTCGCGGAAAAGTCCTTGCCGCCCGGCAACTGCGCCAACGGCCGGCCGTATTCCCAGGCCATCACGCCTTCGGCGGCATCGCCTGCGAGCTTGATGAAGTCCTGGTCCATCACGCCGCCGCCGCCCACCAGTTGTGCGTTCAGCCCCAATTGCTTCATCCGCTTCGCGAAACCCGCGGCCTGCGTATCCAGGCCGCCGAAGAACACCAGATCCGCATTGGTCCCCTTGATCTTGGTGATCTGCGTGCTGAAGTCCACCGCGTGGTTGTCGGTGTATTCGCGCGTCACGATGCTGCCGCCATGCGCTTTCACCGCCTTCTCGAACTCGTCGGCCTCGCCCTGGCCGAACGCGGTGCGGTCGTCGATGATCGCAATGCGTTTGGCCTTCGTCACCTCGACGGCGTAGACGCCCGCGTTGCCGGCGTTCTGCGCATCGGTGGAAATCACCATGAAGGTGTTCGCAAAGCCTCGTCCGGTAATGATCGGATTGGTGGCCGCCGGGTCGATCACCGGAATGCCGGCCTGCTCGTACACCTGAGAGGCCGGAATCGTCGTGCCCGAATTGAAGTGGCCCACGACTACCGACACGCCCGCGTCGACCAGCTTCTGCGCCGCCTGCACGCCGATGCGCGGGTCGGCCTGGTCGTCCTCGGCGACGAGCTGGAACTGGGCGACCTTGTCGCCGATCTTGATCTTCTGCGCGTTGGCTTCTTCGATCGCAAGCTGGACGCCGTTCTCCAGATCCTTCCCGTAGCCGGCGTTGGCGCCCGTGAGCGGCGCGGCGAAGCCGATCTTCACCGGCAGGTCGTCCGCGAAACTGGTCAGCGGCGCGATCGCGACGACGGCGCCAACGAGCAGTGCTAGCGGTTTCAGCGTGTTGCGAAGACTCATGGTCTCTCTCCTCTCCATCGACAGTTTCAGGTGTGAAAGCGGCAAGGCGGTAACGCTGGATCGACGCGCCAACATGGGTTGGATTCCGCATGGCGCGCGTCATCAAGGGTACGGACGATCGGGCGCTGTGAACAATGCTGGAAAACGCCCGGTCGGAAGTCCCCGCTCCAACAGAAATCCCTCACCCCGAAGGAAACCCTCTGGGGGATCGGGGCGCGCGCCGCGACGTCCACATGGCGGTCAATCTGGCGCGAATATAGAAAGCCAAATTGCACGCGTCTTGGCAGTTCACGGCGCTTTGAATGAGCATTTCGGCATAGCCCGAGCAACGCCTTGGCTGTCAGCCTGTCAGTGGCGGTGTGTGGATGCGGGTTCCGGCACATGCTTAAGAAACAGGCGCGCCGGTATCCGCTGAAGAGGCAATGGAGAGGCGGCGTGGGGAAGCCGCTCGGGAAACCGGCGCGAACGCGACGGCTTTACTGCAACACAATGACCTCAGTGCTCGCCTTGCTGGCGCAGCAATTCTTCACGCAGACGCAGGAGAGGCGCCTTGGTTTCTTCGTCGGCCCAGGTGTCGAGATCGTCGATCGCGCGCTGGCAGCCGTCGAGCACCAGATCGAGGTCCACCGGCACGCCGTTGTTCAACGCGAATTCGATGGTCTCGGCGAACTGCTGGCACTCGTCCTCGCCGTATGAAATGTCGAGATTGTCGGCGATCACTTCGGCGATGTTGCTGCGCGCCTTGTCGTCGGGCGTCACCATGTCGACGATGCCGCGTGCCACTGCCGGCGAATAGTAAAGCGCGATGTCGAGCCATTGTGCGGGATCGAAGTCGGCCTGGTCGAACTGGCTCTCGAAGTACTCGATCGCTTCCTGCTCGTGCGCTTCGTCCGCGTCGACACTCATGCACAACTGCTCAAAAAATTCTTCCCGCTCGCTGCGGATATAACCGTCCATCGATGCCTCGTCTGCTGAATGCCGGATGTCTGACGCCCGGATGCCGGACCGGATGCGCGGACGCTGAATGCCCGTATGTCCGAACGCCGGATGCCCGTATGCCGGATGCCCGTGTGCCGTATGCCCGTATGCCTGAAAAATGCGGTGTGGGCGGCCGACTGCCTCACCCACGCGGCACGCATTATAGGATGGCCGGCTGACAAGCGCGTGTCACGTGCTCCACGGGCAAATCGTGCGGGGCCGGCGTACCCGAAGCAGTACGTCTTCGGGCAGGCCGTGACGGGATCGCTCCGTGCAACCGAAGTTTTCTCCGCCGGCCTACGCCGAGTCCGCCACCCAGGCGTCGAACCATTCGCGCGGTTGTGCGATTTCGTTCTGCGCGGCCACCAGTTCCAGCTCATAGCGACCGGCTTGCCAGGTCGCTTTCACCACCGCGTTCACGGCGGCGAGCGTGTGCTCGAAGGCCGAGCGGATCGAATCGCCCAGCAGCGTGCGCGCGACAAACACGGCGCTCGTCAGATCGCCGACGCCTACCGGCTGCCGCGCGAACGGGTAGAGCGGACGCTGCCCCATCCAGGCCTCGCGCTCCGTGACGACCAGCATATTGAAGCGGTCCGCGGGACTGTTGCGATCGAGCAGGTATTTGACCAGCATGAGCTTCGGCCCACGGGCGATGACCTCGCGGCACGCGGTCACGGCTTCTTCGAGCGTCTCGATCTCGCGGCCCACGAGGCGTTGCAACTCGGTATGGTTCGGCGCCATCGCGTCGGCGACCTCAGGCATGGTGCGCACGAGAAATTCCTGGATGCCCGGTTCGACCTTGCAGCCGCTCGTGGCGCCCATCACCGGATCGCAGAAGTACCATGCGCGCGGATTGGCGGCCTTCACGGTCTTGACGATTTCCACCACCGATTGCGCTTGCTCCGGCGTGCCCAGATAACCGGACAGCACGGCGTCGCAGCGTGGCAGCATGCCGATCGCGCCGATCCCTTCGACGAGATCTTCCATCTGCGAAGCCTCGATCGCACCGCCCGTCCAATGGCCGTATTGCGTGTGATTCGAGAACTGGACGGTATTGAGCGGCCAGACATTGACGCCGAGTCGGCGCATCGGAAACACGGCAGCGCTGTTGCCGGCGTGTCCGAAGACGACATGTGACTGGATGCTCAGAACGTTTTTCGTCATGGTGTAGCCCGCGCAAACGGACAGGCGCGATTAATGAAAACGGATGGATGGCCGCGGCGACGAACCGGCTTGGGCCGGGCGCCTGAAGCGGCGTTACTGTTTTAGATAGTGCAAGAAAAATGCGCAATCTGCATAGTCAGGAAACAATACATGAGTTTGTCACGCGCGAGTCGATCCGTCCCCGTGTTGTTGCGTCGAACCATCAAACGGGGGCGGGAGGCGACGCTTGGGTGAAGGCTTGCGCAAGGGCGCCGGCCGCGCGAAAGCCGGCGCACAGCGACTCGGACAGGTGCTGAAATGGTGCGCGGCAGCGATTCAGGCGAGTTCGCGATACAACGCCAGATATTGCTCGGCCGAGGCGCCCCAGCCGAAATCCTGATGCATCGCGCGACGTTGCGTGGCCTTCCACTCGGCGCGCCGGTCATAGAGTGCAAAGGCGCGGCGGATTGCTGCGGCAAGGCCCTTCGGCTCGAATCGTTCGAACACGAAGCCGGTGGCGAGATCGTCGGCGAGATTTTCGAGCGACGCGTCGACCACCGTGTCCGCGAGGCCGCCGACGCAATGCACGAGCGGCAGCGACCCATAGGCGAGCGCATACAGTTGCGTCAGCCCGCAGGGCTCGAAGCGCGACGGCACCGCGATCACGTCGCTGCCCGCGACGATGGTATGCGCGAGTGTTTCGTCGAAACCCAGCTCGACCGCCACCGATTCCGGATGCGTGTGCGCCACGCGTTTCAACCCGTTTTCGAGCGCCGGGTCGCCGGTGCCGAATACCACCAGCTGGCCACCGCGTTTAACAATTTCAGGGACCGTCTCGAGCAGCAGGTCGAGGCCTTTCTGCTCGGTCAAGCGGCTCACCACGCCGAACAGCAGCGCCTCGCTTTTCTGCGCGAGGCCGAAGCGCTTCTGCAGCGCCTCCTTGCACGCCAGTTTGCCGGCCAGACGGGTTGAGGTGTAGTGATCGTCGAGCAGCGCGTCTGTCGCGGGATTCCACACCGAGTAATCGACGCCGTTCAGGATGCCGCTCAGATCGTGCGAGCGATGGCGCAGCAAGGCGTCGAGCCCGCCGCCCTGGGCGAGTGTCTGGATCTCGCGGGCGTAGGTCGGGCTGACGGTGGTGATGCGGTCGCAGTAGTAGAGCCCGGCCTTGAGGAACGACAACTGCCCATAGAATTCGACGCCGTGCATGCTGAAGAAGTCGTCCGGCAGCGCCAGTTGGCCGAACTGATGCGCCGGAAAAACGCCCTGATACGCGAGGTTATGCACGGTGAAGACGCTGCGCGCGAACGAGCGCCCGTGCTGCCGTTCGGCTGCCTTCAGATAGGCGGGCGCGAGCCCGGCATGCCAGTCGTGTGCGTGCACGATCTGCGGCGCCCATGCGGGGTCGAGGTGCTGCGCCAGTTGGGCGGCGACCCAGCCGAGCAGGGCGAAGCGTTGCGCGTTGTCGCCGTACGGCACGTGTTCGTCGTTCAGATAGGGGTTGCCCGGCCGGTCGTACAGCGAACCGGCGCGGATCACGTAGACGATCAGGCCGTTCGACGGCAGCGTGCCCTGTTCAAGCGTGACGCCGGGCGAGTCGAAGCGGCGGCCCAGTTGCGCGACCGGCCGCAAGTCGGTCAAGCCGGCGACCACCGCCGGAAAGCCCGGCAGCAGCACCCGCACATCGGCGCCGCGCTCGATCAGCGCGGGCGGCAACGCACCCGCGACGTCGGCGAGACCGCCTGTTTTGAGGAGGGGATACAGCTCGCTGGCGACGTGCAGGGCGCGAATCGTCATAGGCTCGGTCTCGTTCCTGTTAGTGCGGGGTTGGTCTGCATCATTACGTGTGCGTCAGGTGCAAACCCGGCGTGCATCAGGTACGCACCGGGTTTGCATGAACGGCAAGACGGGCGGCGGCTTCGCCGGCCCGTTCGTGTTGCCGTCCCGGCGAGGCTTACGCCTCCTTCTGCCGCAACGCCTCCGGCGTGACCAGGACCACGCCGTCTTCGGTGCGATAGAAGCGTGCGGCGTCGGCCACCGGATCTTCGCCGATCACCGTGCCGTCCGGAATGGCGCAGCCGCGGTCTATCACCACTTTCTGCAGCCGGCAGCTCGCGCCGACGGTGACCTGCGGCAATAAGACTGCCTCATTGATGTTACAGAACGAACTCACTTTCACATTCGACGACAGCACCGAGCGCGAAATCTGCGAACCGGAAATCACACAGCCGCCACAGACGATCAGATTGTTGCCGGTGCCTTGCAGACCTTTCATGTCGCGGACGAACTTGGCGGGCGGCAACTGTTCCTGATACGTCCAGATCGGCCAGTTGCGGTCGTACAGGTCGAGCGTCGGGATGGTCGAGGCGAGGTCGAGGTTGGCCGCCCAGTAGGCGTCGATCGTGCCGACGTCGCGCCAGTACGGCTCCACGCTCGGGTCCGACGACACGCACGACATGCTGAACGGATGCGCGATCGCCGTGCCTTGCGTGACGACGCGCGGCAGGATGTCCTTGCCGAAGTCGTGATCCGTGTCGACGCTCGAGATGTTCTCTTCGAGCAGCGAATACAGGTAATCGGCGCTGAATACGTAGATGCCCATGCTGGCGAGCGCCGAATCCGGGCGGCCCGGCATGGCGGGCGGATCGGCGGGTTTCTCGACGAAGCCGGTCACACGGCGGTTTTCATCCACGGCCATCACGCCGAAGGCCACGGCGTCCATGCGCGGCACCTCGATACAGCCGACCGTGCAATCCGCGCCGCTTTCCGCGTGGTCCGCGATCATGCGCGTGTAGTCCATCTTGTAGATATGGTCGCCTGCCAGCACCACCACGTATTTCGGCCGGATCGAGCGGATGATGTCGAGGTTCTGGAACACCGCGTCCGCGGTGCCGCGGTACCAGTGGGCGCCTTCCACGCGCTGCTGCGCCGGCCACAGGTCGATGAATTCGCCGAATTCGCCGCGCAGAAACCCCCAGCCGCGCTGCAGGTGACGCAATAGCGAGTGGGCTTTGTATTGCGTGACCACTGCGATGCGGCGGATGCCGGAGTTCAGGCAGTTGGAGAGCGCGAAGTCGATGATCCGGTATTTGCCGCCGAAGTGCACCGCCGGCTTGACGCGCTTGTTGGTGAGCGGCCCGAGCCGCGTGCCTCGTCCGCCTGCAAGGACGATGGCGAGGGTAGTGCGTTGCAGATCGTTCAGCCGTGCCGGCGTTTCCATGTCTGTCTCCTTTTTGTCGACCGGAGTTAGCGCTTCAGCGCTTACTCCGGTCCCATGCATCGCGTCGACCTGGAGTTAGCGCTTCAGCGCTTACTCCGGTCCCATGCATCGCGTCGATCTGGAGTTAGCGCTTTAGTGCTTACTCCGGTCCCATGCGTGGCACTTACTCCAGTCCCATGCAAGATCGTTGCTGATTAGTATGCCCCCGGTGGTCCTGTGTTGTCTGCGCTGTTGATTCGTGCTGCCAGGCGGCTTCGTCTTCACGGGCCGTCTGCTAGTTCTAGCACCGATTTGCCGCAGGCAAATAGTGAATTGTGCGGATGCCGCTCGCGCGGCCACCTGGCAAACGATCAACCCTTGCCCGCTGAGCATCCGTGCGCCACGACACATTGAGCGTAAGGTGAGCTACCGCAATATGCGTGCCACACCAGCCAGTGCCGTCATGCGTTTGCGCGCGCGGCAGCAGAGTCTGGCGGCGCATCGTAGAATCATCGGCTCTGAAAGTGGCCCTGCGGTTGGTTTGCCGACGCGTGGCCTGCACCATTCCCGCTGATTTCTCTTTGCAAGAACACTATCGATGAATTTTCGCCGCGAGTCTTTGTTCGCCATGTTGAGCGCCTGTGTGCTAGCCGCTGCGCCAGGGGTTTTCGCCGCCACGCCGTCCAGCGCTGCCTTGGCGAATGGTTCTGTTAGTCCGGGCAGCTCGGGTGTTCCAGGTAGCCAGCCCGGCTCCACGGCTGCCGGCGCCGCGCCAGTAGCCGTCGACAACAGCGGTCCCGCGTACGGCCCGGAGTTGCAGGGCTTCGACTATCCCGCGCCGGTCGAGCAATACGACTTCACCTCGCAAGGCGTGGCGCTGCATATGGCATACATGGACATCAAGCCGGAGCACGCCAACGGACGTACCGCCGTGTTGCTGCACGGCAAGAATTTCTGCGCGGCGACGTGGGACGCGACCATCCATCAATTGAGCGACGCCGGTTACCGGGTGATCGCGCCGGACCAGATCGGCTTTTGCAAATCGAGCAAGCCTGAGCACTACCAGTACAGTTTTCAGCAACTGGCACGCAACACGCACGCGCTGCTCGAATCGCTCGGCGTGACCGACGCGACCGTGATCGGCCATTCGACCGGCGGCATGCTCGCGATCCGCTACGCGCTGATGTATCCGCACGCGACCCAACAACTGGTGCTGGTCAATCCGATCGGCCTCGAGGACTGGAAGGCGAAGGGCGTGCCGTCGTTATCCGTCGACCAATGGTACGAACGCGAGCTGAAGACGACCGCGGACAGCATTCGCCGCTACGAGCAGGCAACCTATTACGCCGGCCAGTGGCGCGCGGACTATGAACCGTGGGTGCAGATGCTCGCGGGGATGTACCGCGGCCCTGGCAAACAGATCGTGGCGTGGAATTCCGCGCTGCTGTACGACATGATTTACACGCAGCCGGTGGTGTACGAACTGGGCCACCTGACAATGCCGACGCTTTTGCTGATCGGCCAGAAGGACACCACCGCGATCGGCAAGGACGCCGCGCCGCCTGAGGTGCGCGCGAAGATTGGCCATTACCCCGAGCTCGGCAAGGCTGCGGCGAAGGCGATTCCACACGCGACGCTCGTCGAATTCGCCAATTTGGGGCACGCGCCGCAGATGCAGGATCCGCAGGCGTTTCATAAGGCGCTGCTCGAGGGGCTGGCGGCGGTGCCGGCGAATCGGTGAGTTGGGAGATCGGTGAGTTGGTATATCGGTGAGACGGTATATCGGTGAGACGGTATATCGGTGAGGCGGTGGATAGGTGAGGCGGTGGATAGGTGGGACGGTGATTCAGTGGGACGGTGGATCTGCAAATCTGCAAGTCGGCGGATTTTAGCGTGCGTTTCGGGCCTGGCCGAACTCAGGGTCAGGGCGTGAGCTTGAGTGTGAGTTGACGTTTGGGATTACGGTGGAACTCACATTGCCTGACCGGGCGGAGCGAGGGTCGCGGCAGGGCAACCTGATGCTTACGCATGCAGGATAGCCAACTGATCGATGAAGAAAGAAGGGCGGCCTTTGCTGATGCAGGCCGCCCTTTTTGTCACTCGCCGGCGTGATTACTTCCCAGCGCCCAATTCTTCGCGCACTTGCGCACCGATCTCGAACGAGCGCAGCCGCGCTTTGTGATCGTAGATCTGCGCGGTCAGCATCAATTCATTTGCGCCGGTTTGATCGATGATCGACCGCAGCCCTTCGCGTACGACGTCGCGATCACCGAGCACGGTGCAGGCGAGCGAATGGGCGACGCTGCTTAACTCCATTTCCGACGCTTCGAGCCGCTCGACCGGTGGCTGCAACTGACCGGGCGTGCCGCGCCGCAAATTGATGAACTGTTGCTGCAGCGAGGTGAAGAGACGCTGCGCCTCCTCATTGGTATCGGCTGCGAACAGATTGACGCCGACCATCGCGTACGGCTTGTCGAGCGTCGCTGACGGACGGAAGTGCTCGCGATAGACGCGCAGCGCGGTGAGCATATGATCCGGCGCGAAGTGCGACGCGAATGCGAACGGCAGCCCAAGCGCCGCGGCCAGTTGCGCGCTGAACAGTGACGAGCCGAGCAGCCAGAGCGGCACATGCAGGCCTGCGCCTGGAACGGCGCGAATGCGCTGGCCCGGCACCGGGTCGGCGAAATAGCGTTGCAACTCGACGACGTCATCCGGGAAAGAGTCCGCGCTATTTTGCAGATCGCGGCGCAGCGCGCGGGCGGTGCTCTGATCGGTGCCGGGGGCGCGGCCGAGGCCCAGGTCGATGCGGTCCGGATAGAGCGAAGCGAGGGTGCCGAACTGTTCCGCGATGACGAGCGGTGCGTGGTTCGGCAGCATGACGCCGCCGGAGCCGACGCGGATTGTCTTCGTCCCACCGGCGACGTAGCCGATCACCACTGACGTGGCCGCGCTGGCGATGCCGGTCATGTTGTGGTGTTCCGCTAACCAGAAGCGGCGGTAATTCCAGTTTTCCGCGTGCTGCGCGAGGTCCAGCGTGTTTTTGAACGCGTCCGCGGGGGTGGCACCTGCGATGACGGGCGATAGGTCCAGGACCGAGAAGGGGATCATTTTCTGTTCATGTGCTGTTTCGGGCGCTTTCGCGCGATGGGGCATTGTGGCAAAGGTTTTGGTTTTCTGCTGATGGGTGGGGGATGTCCACTTTCGTGGAAGGGTTTGGGGTTGGTTTTGCCTGTTCAGGCGGGGGGCCTGTGCGGCGCTTGTTTGCCTGTTTGCCTGTTTGCCTGTGGCATTGGTTTTTGTTTGAGCTGGTTGTCTGCGTGATGCTTTCTTGTCTTTGTTTTTATGGCGTTGGCCTTTCCTTGTTTTGTTATTGGATTATTAGCGTTCGCCCCTGTGCGGGGCAGGCACCTACTTTCTTTGCCGCCGCAAAGAAAGTAGGCAAAGAAAGCGGCTCACACCGCTAATTCTGAAGCGGGTCACTCGCACAGCCACGGTAGTGGTGCATCTGGAATCTGTGTTCTCGCACACTCCGCGTTCGTGACACAGCAGTCATGCTTCCCGCCTCGCACTACGTGCTCGCCGGAAGGGTCCATCCGAAACCGGGGGCTTCGTTTGAGTGTGGTGAGGGCCATCGGCTTCGCCTCGGCGACATGCCGAATGAAGTGCGAATGCGAAACACGGAAGTCGGTTCCATGAAGTGCGCGTCGGCGCGCGCAGCGCCGCCGGAAGTATGACGCCCTTGTCACTCACGCTGAATGTGCGGGAACACAGATTCCAGATGCACCACTACCGTAACTGCGCGGGGGACCCGCTTATGAGCTAGCGGTGTGAGCCGCTTTCTTTGCTTATCTTTCTTTGCGGCGGCAAAGAAAGTAAGTGCCTGCCCCGCACAGGGGCGACGCTAATAATCCAATATCAATTCAAGGAAAGGCCAACGCCGTAGGCAACCAGACAAGAAAAGCCCAACACCACAGGCACACAGACAAACAAGCGCCGCGCAGGCAAAAAGAAAAAGCCCCTCCGTTACATGCAAACCCGATATAGATATGGCCGATCAATATTTAACAACCGCATGTAGCGCTGCTACCTTAAACCCCTCGAACCCAGCAATGCATCCAGCGAAGAAAGCCACCGCCCCGTCGGGCAAAAAAACCATCCAGGGAGACACACACCGTGTCCATCGAATTCATCGGCATGATCCAGACCCGCAAGGTGTCTGAAACCCACGCACCGCAAGGTCCGGTCATCGATATCGACTACGTGGAACAATTCGCCCGCGCACACGAAGCCGCCGGCTTCGATCGCATCCTCGTTCCGCATCATTCGACAAGCCCCGACGCGCTCCTCACCGTCGCTCACGCGGCCAGCGTCACGAGCAAAGTGCATTTCATGCTCGCGCATCGCCCGGGCTTCGTTTCGCCGACGCTCGCCGCGCGTCAACTGGCAACGCTCGATCACTATTCCGGCGGCCGTCTCGCCGTCCACATCATCTCGGGTGGCGACGACGCCGAACAACGCCGCGACGGCGACTACCTGTCGCATGACGAACGTTACGCCCGCACCGACGAATACCTGCACATCCTGCGCCGCATCTGGACCGAAACGAAACCCTTCGATCACGACGGCCAGTATTACCGTTTCGAACAAGGCTTCTCCGAAGTGAAGCCGGTGCAGCAACCCCATATCCCCGTGTACTTCGGCGGCGCGTCGGCGCCCGCGCTCGAAATCGCCGGCCGTCATGCAGACGTCTACGCGCTGTGGGGCGAATCGAAGGCGCAGGTGCGTGAACAGGTGACCCGTGTGCGGGCCGAAGCCGCCAAACACGGTCGCACCGTGCGCTTTTCGGTGTCGTTCCGCCCCATTCTTGCCGCGACCGAAACGGCGGCCTGGGAACGCGCGGAGCACATCCTTGAAGAAACGAAGCGGCTGCGCGCGGCGCAAGGGCTGGGCGTCGGCGGCCCGGCGCAAAGCGAAGGGGCGCGGCGGCTGCTGGCGGCATCGGGTGAATCGGACCGAGTTGATGAACGTCTGTGGACCGGCATCGCCAAGGAAATCGGTGGACGCTCGAATTCGACCGCGCTGGTCGGCACGCCGGAACAGGTCGCCGAGACACTGGCCGAGTACTATGCGCTGGGCGTCTCGACCTTCCTCGTGCGCGGCTTCGATCCGCTCGAAGACGCGATCGACTACGGCCGCGAACTGATTCCAGCCACCCGCGAACGCATCGCGCGTGTCGAACGCGTAGCTGCCTGAACGGAGCGACGATGACTGATCTGTCCGCTCCGCTGCAAAGCGCTCCGGTGCTGCAAAACACCCCGGCACAACAGAACACCGCAGCGCTGGAAAGCGCGCCCACGCGTCAAAACGCTCCGGCCCAGCAAGGCGCCACGGCGCAGCAAGGCACCACGGCGCAGCAAGGCACCACGGCGCAGCAAGGCACCACGGCCCAGCAAGGCACCCCGGCACAGCAAAGCGCCCCGGCGCAACAAAACACGCCACCCCTGCACCGTCACGCGCCGCTCCGCAAATTCTGGTTCGACGACGTCCCGCCGCGCGAAAGCATCGCGGCTGAACGGCGTTATCGGCAGGAACGGCTCGCCGTGGCATTTCGCCTGTTCGCCCGCTACGGTTTCGATCAGGGTCTCGCCGGCCATATCACCGCGCGCGATCCTGAATGGCCCGATCATTTCTGGGTCAATCCGTTCGGCAAGCACTTCAGCCGCATTCGCGTGTCCGATCTGCTGCTGGTGAATGCCGAAGGGGAGATCGTAGTCGGCGAGGGTCCGCTGAATCAGGCGGCCTTCGCGATTCACGCGGCGATTCACGAGGCGCGCCCCGATGTGGTCGCCGCCGCGCACACGCATTCGCTCTACGGCAAGGCATGGTCGACGCTCGGCCGCACGCTCGACCCATTGACGCAGGACTCGTGCGCGTTCTATCAGGATCATGCCCTGTTCGACGACTTCCGCGGTGTCGTGCTCGATATCGATGAAGGCGCGCGCATCGCCGCGGCGCTGGGCGAAAGAAAAGCAGTGATCCTGAAGAATCACGGCATCCTCACGGCCGGTCCAAGCGTCGAGGCCGCCGCCTGGTGGTATATCGCGCTCGACAATGCCTGCCATGCGCAACTGCTCGCCGAAGCCGCCGGCACGCCGCAAGCTATCCCGCACGATGTCGCCACGCTCACACACGAGCAGGTAGGCCGCCCCGGCGGTGCGCTATTTGCGTTCCAGAGCTTGCTGGAAGGGCTGGTCGAAGCCGAGCCTGACGTCCTTACCTGAACGCATTCATACGATGACCCAACGTTTCGAATCGCCGGTTTCGCTCCGGCGCCGCCAACTCATGTCCGCGCTGCCGGCTGCCGTGTTGCTCGGCACAGCAGGTTCAGGCCTGATGTCGACAACAGCCGTTGCAGCCGCACCGGCAGCAAGCGGGAAAGCCGATCCGCACGTCGATCTCAGCAAGGTCCGCTTGCGCGTCGCAACCTACAAAGGCGGCGACGCCACGCTGCTGAAAACCGCCGGCCTCGCGGACACGCCGTACACCATCGACTGGTCCGAATTCCAGTCCGGCAACGCGATGGTCGAGGCGATGAATGGCGGCTCGCTCGATATCGCCTCGGGCAGCGAGATCCCGCCGATCTTCGCGCGTCTGCAGAATGCCCAGGTGCGCGTGATCGCCGTCTACAAGGACGACGTCAACAATCAGGTCGTGCTGGTGCCGAAGGGCTCGACGATCCGCTCGATCGCCGATCTGAAGGGCAAACGCGTCGGTTATCTGCGTGCGACCACGACGCATTACTACCTGCTGCGCATGCTCGAAGAGGCAGGGCTGTCGTTCAACGATATTCAGGCCACCTCGCTCGCGCCGCGCGACGGCTTCGCCGCTTTCAACGCCGGCTCGCTCGATGCGTGGGCGATCTACGGCTACAACGTGCCGCTCGCGATCTCGCAAGCGGGGGCGCGTGTGCTGAAAAATGCCAACGGTTATCTGTCCGGTAACTATCTGTACTACGGTCATCCGTCGGTGCTCGTCGATCCGCAACGGCGCGCTGCGTCCGCGGATCTGCTGGTGCGGCTGCAACGCGCCTGCACGTGGTTCGGCCAGAATCAGGATGCCTACGCGAAAGTCCTGTCCACGGAGTTGCGCGTGCCGGAAGAGGCGATCCGTTCCCTGTATCGCAACCAGAGCCAGGCGCGCCGCGTCACCGGCGTCACGGCGGCGGACATTGCCAGCGAGCAGCAGGTTGCCGATACGTTCGCGCGCGCCGCGGTCATCGACCGGCATGTCGACGTCGCACCGTTATGGACCGACACCTTCAACGCCGCGCTCGCCCGCGGTGCGTGACCGATTCACGTCAATCAACTTTGTGAACATTCGATGACTCAAGCTTTGAGAACGGACCGCCTGCGCGCGTTCGTCGGGCGGATTGCGTCGCTTGTCGACGAGCGTGCGCCCGAAGCGCATCTGCTCGAAGCCGGCGGTGCCGCGCTGGGCGAGTTGATCGCCCACGACGACTGGTTGCCCGACGCCTTCGCGCAGCCCGACCCCGAGCGCTATCAGCAATTCCTGCTGCACGCCGATTCGCAGCAGCGTTTTTCAATTGTCAGTTTTGTATGGGGACCGGGCCAGTCGACACCGGTGCACGATCACACCGTATGGGGCTTGATCGGCGTGCTGCGTGGTGCGGAACTTGCTCAGGGATATCGCATCACGCCGGACGGCGCGTTGGAGGAGGAGGGCGCGGCAAAGCGCCTCGACACCGGCGCGGTGGATGCCGTGTCGCCGCGCATCGGCGATATCCATCGTGTGAGTAATGCTTTTCATGATCGTGCGTCGATCAGCATTCACGTGTACGGTGGAAATATCGGCGCGGTGACGCGTTCCGTCTATCCCGCCGGCGGAGGCCGCAAAACCTTTATCTCCGGCTACTCGAACGACGTGTTGCCGAATATCTGGAATGTTTCGAAGGAGTCCCTGATCTCATGAGTTTCGTTAAAGAGTTCCGTATCCGATCATTCGAAGACGTGCGCCGCGCACTGCTCGAGCGCGAGGAAATCGCGCTTGTCGACGTGCGCGAGGAGGATCCGCACGCGCGCAGTCATCCGCTGTTCGCCGCCAATCTGCCGCTCTCGCGTCTCGAACTGGAAGCGCCCGTGCGCTTGCCGCGCCGCGCCGTGCCGGTTGTTCTGTTCGACAATGGCGAAGGGCTCACCGAACGCGCCGCGCGCCGTTTGAGCGAGCTGGGCTATACCGATGTCGCGCTGCTCGAGGGCGGTTTGCAAGGCTGGCGCAAGGCCGGCGGCGAGTTGTTCCAGGACGTCAACGTGCCGAGCAAAGCCTTCGGCGAATTAGTTGAAAGCGAGCGTCATACGCCCTCGCTGGCAGCGCCGCAAGTCCTGACGTTGCTCGATCGCGAAGCCGACGTGGTGGTGCTCGACGCGCGCCGCTTCGACGAATATCACACCATGAATATTCCCGGCAGCATCAGCGTGCCGGGCGCGGAACTGGTGCTGCGCGCGCGGCAGCTCGCGCCGGATCCGGCCACGCGGATCATCGTCAATTGCGCGGGGCGTACGCGCAGCATCATCGGTGCACAGTCGCTGATCAATGCGGGCGTGCCGAATCCGGTTGCCGCGCTGCGCAATGGCACCATCGGTTGGACGCTGGCCGGTCAGGCGCTGGCGCACGGCAGTTCGCACCGCTTCGAGCCGAATGTCGACGACAAGCTGCGTCTTGCCGCCGCGGATTCCGCGCGCGCAGTGGCGGATCGCGCAAAGGTGGGCCGCACCTCGCGCGACGAAGCGCGTCGTTGGGCCGACGAAGCGGTACGCACGGTCTATCGTTTCGACGTGCGCACGCCGGAAGAATACGAAGCGGGCCACGTCCCGGGTTTTCGCAACGCGCCCGGCGGTCAACTGGTGCAGGAGACCGACATGTTCGCGCCAGTGTGCGGCGCGCGCGTGATCCTCGCGGACAACGACGGCGTGCGAGCAAACATGACCGCGTCGTGGCTGGCGCAGATGAACGTCGACGTGTATGTGGTGGACGGCCTGGGCAACGCGGACTTCGGCGAAAAAGGCGTGGCGCCCGCTGCGCGCAATGCGCCCACACCATCTGCCGTCGATGAGATTACGCCGGCCGAACTGGTTACGCTGCTGCAATCGCCCGGTACCGTCGTGCTGGATTTCACCACCAGCGCGAACTATGTGAAACGCCATATTCCAGGCGCGTGGTTCGCGATTCGTGGGCATCTCGACGAAGCGTTGCGCAAGCTGCCGGATGCGCAACGTTACGTGGTGACATGTGGCAGCAGTCTGCTTGCGCGCTTCGCCGCGCCCGAGCTGGCGGCGTTGACGGGGAAGCCGGTGCAGGTGCTGGGCGGCGGCACGAACGCGTGGATTGAAGCGGGCCTCGCCGTGGAGAGCGGCGAAACGCGACTGGCATCGCCGCGCATCGATCGATATCGTCGTCCGTATGAGGGAACCGACAACGCGCGCGAAGCGATGAACGCGTATCTGGAATGGGAGTATGGCCTTGTTGCGCAACTTGGGCGCGATGGGACGCACGGCTTTCGCGTGATCTGAGGTGCGTAGCTGAGGACAGTGGAGGAAGCGGGCGGATTAGCCGAAGCGGTCGAAGCAGCGGAAGCAAACAGCGTGCGGCTCAAGCCGCGCGCTGCACGCGTGCTTCCTTGAATTGCCGCTCGATCGCGGCGCCGAACCGCTCGACCGGCTGTTGCAGCTTACCCAGCACGCGCGGATGCACGAGCCAGATATCGATGAGCGGTTTGAAATCGCTCAGCGAGACGATATCGAGTGCGTCTCGCTGAGCGCTGGCCTGCAGCAGTGGTAACGGCACGAGGCCAAGACCGTTACCGTCGGCGACCAGTTGCAATTGCAGTTCAGTGCCGAGCGTTTCCAGATTGAGCTTGAGCGCGAGCCCGAGACCCGTCAGCGTGCGTTGCAGGCCGTCACGAAAGCCGCATCCATCCGGATTCAATACCCACCCGATCGACTGGCATTCCGCCAGCGTATGCGCGCGCTTTTTCAACATGCCTTTCTGCGCGACCACCGCCAGTTTGATGCGGCCGAGCGAGCGTGCCGATAACGCTTCGTCGAAGGTCTTGTTGGTGGGCAGCAGGATCGCGGCGGCGTCGAGTTCGCCCTGCTTGACGCGTTGCAGGAGCTGGCTGCCCCAACCGGTCGACGCACGCGCCTGCAGATCGGGGTAGGCCGCCTTGAGGCCGCGCATCGCGTCGGTCAGCGCGATATCGGCAATCGTTTGTGCGACGCCGAGGCGCAGTGTGCCGACCGGCGGCGTGTCGGTGGCGACGATCTCGCGCAGTACGTCGAGTTCGCGCTGAATTACGCGGCACTGTTCGTAGACGATGCGGCCCGTTGCCGTTGCTTTGAGTGGACGCGTATTGCGATCGAGCAGTTCGACGCCGAGTGCCTCTTCGAAATTCTGCAGGCGGCGCGTGATGGCCGGTTGCGTGAGGCCAAGCGAGAGCGCTGCCTGTTGCAGCGACTGACAGCGAATGACGGTGACATATGCGTCGATTTCGTCGATCTTCATGATGAGCGATGATTAAATGAGTGCGCAACGAGGCGCAAGATTCGTGCGTTCGATCATACCCGTACCGACGTGCGAACATGCCTTGTCGCTCAATAAAATTCGCATATTTGCTTAGCAGAATAATGCGTTTGTCTTATACAGATGCGTGCCTTATCGTCGATGGCACATCACCAGAATGCCACGACGTAACCGCCGCCATGACGACCTCCCGTTCTTCTTTCTCTATCCCGTCCGCCTTGCAACGTGCATTGCTCAAGCCGCTCGGCGCGGCAGCAATGCTTGCACTGTGTGCTGCAGTTTTCGCAACGCAGTCCTATGCGGCGGATTTGCCGGTGCTCAAAGTCGGTGACCAGTCGTTGCAAACACGCGGCATTCTCGAGGCATCCGGTCAATTGAAAGACCTGCCGTACAAGATCGAGTGGTTCAACTTTCCAGCCGCACAACCGCTTGGCGAAGCGCTGAATGCCGGCGCCGTGGATGTCGGTGGCCTGGGCGATGCGCCGTTGGTGTTTGCGCTCGCCGCCGGTGCACGGGTGCGCGCGGTCGCGGCAACCCGGTCGAATCCGCTGGACCTGGCGATCGTCGTCGGCGCGCAATCGCCGTTGAACGATGCAGCGAGCCTGAAGGGCAAACGTATTGCCACAACGCGCGGTTCGATCGGCCACTATCTCGCGCTCGCCGCGTTGAAGAAAGCCAACGTGCCGCTTACCGACGTTTCGTTCGTATTCCTCGCACCGGCCGATGCGAAGGCGGCGCTTGCGTCGGGCAGCGTCGATGCATGGTCGGTGTGGGACCCGTATACCGCGCTCGGCGAAGCACGCGATCACGATCGCATCATCGCCAACGGCGTCGGTCTATCTGAAGGGCTCAGCTATCAGGTTGCAACCGAACGCGCGATCGCGGACAAGCGCGCGCAACTCGCCGACTTCCTGCGACGTGTAGCGATCGGCCAGCGTTGGGCGCTTTCGCATCCCGACGAGGTGGCGGCGATGCAATCGAAAGTCACGGGCTTGCCGACCGATGTGCTGAAAACCGTCTATCAGCGTGGCCAGGTGCATCCGGTGGCCATCGACGACAGCGTCGTCGCCGCGCAGCAGCGCACCGCCGATACCTACGAAGCCGCCAACGTGATTCGTGCGCATCTCGACGTACGCACGAGCTTCGATCGCAGCTTCCCGCTGCCTTGATTCTCGATCCTGGATGCGGCTTGCCGGAGTCCTCGTTTGACTTTCGCCCCGGCCTGAAGGTCGAGGTTTCCCGGAGACATTGATGAACGCCCCGATTGCCGAAAACGCGGTGACGCGCCGTCATCCACCCCTCGATAGCGATGCGTTCGACGCATTGCTCGCGCGGCTGACCAGCGAGTTCGCTGCCGGCGCGGCTCACTACGACCGCACGGCGGAATTTCCGCATGCCAATCTGGCGCGCCTGCACGAATTCGATCTGCTCTCGTTGACGGTGCCCGCTTCGCTTGGCGGCGCGGGTGCGAGCTTGCCACAAGCCTTGAAAGTGGTGCGCGCGGTGGCGCGCGGGTTTTGCAAGTGGGGCAATTTGCGCTGATTGCGTTGGCCTTGATGGGCTGCATGTACCCGTGAGGAAGGTAGCGCATTCACTGCGCTCACGAAGAAGGTGGGGCATCTTCGCCGCGCCTGCGCTGAAGGGAACGTTTCTTCGCTGCGGTTTGTCTCGCGGGTATGAGGTAGCAGTGACCATTGCGCAAGCCGCGTGCATTGCCAGTGCCGTGGACCGCGAATCATCTGCCGATTCGGTGTAAACGCGCTCTCGTTTAAATTCGCCAATCCGTTTAGATTAGCTGCACTTGGAAGGCTTATCGAGGGACCAGGGCGGCCAAACAAGCAGCGGTCTGCCATTCCGGCGATGGCGCAAGGTCAGAGGCCAAGGTCTCTCACCGCTTTGCCCGGGAGCAGGCCGCTGCGCGTCGTCCGTGATGCAGCGGTTTTTTTTGCGGCTGCTTTGGCCGCTGATTTGACCGTATTTGACCGATTTGGCGACGCTTTGCACGGCGTCGCTTTTTGTTTTTGTGGTGGTGGGTTTTCGTTCATTTGTTAGCGAGCGTCGCGCGATTCAGGGACATTCAAGCAGCACCCGGGATGCACTTTATGGCTAACGCCTGTTTGTACGGATCCAAAGCGTACGAATGTTGGAGCCGCTTCGCGACAGATTCACCACCTATTAAACTTATGCCGGTGCGAGGGCGTCGAGCGCTTCCTCTTCCCGCGGAGGCGTGTGGGTTTGTCGGATTTGCTCGATCATCCTGGTTAAGACATTGAAGGCCGTTTCCGGTGTGGCTTGCGTCGGGGTTGGCCTGCTTGGGTTTTGATGTGCGATCCAATCGCGATATTGCTTGATTTGCTTCACTTGACCGATGAGATCAGAGCCAACTTCGCCCTTGAAAAGGTTGAGAATCTCACCAAACCGCCAGTACTCGACTTCACTTTCGAACTTTTCTGCCAGCTTGTTGGCATACTGCTGGGGATATCCTGCGGCCAGTAGACGGTTCGCCGTTTGCAGATGCTCGATGACGAACCGCTCGAATGTCGCGAACAGTGCCAAAATGGCAAGATCAGCTGCTTGCTTTGCTGCGTTTTCAAGCGCGGTATTTGCTTCCTCCGGAGTTGCCCCAATGAACTGTGTGCGTCGGATGAGTTCCTCGTGCTGGATTTGAATCGTGCGCGTGGCGACCTTGAAGCAATCGTTCGCTACAGCAAATGCCTTATAGACGGGATCCAGTGGGTTATTAAAATTCATAGTCGGAAACATCCGTGAGCAGGTCAAGAAACAGACTTTCTTCAACGCGCTTTGCCCGACGTACTCTGGCCTCGATCCAGTACCAGCCATCTCCGTCGACTCCAGAAAGCATGGGTGTCGACGATGAGGTTGTCGTTTTTTCACCGACGATAGTTTGCGTCGAAAACGCCGAACCTTTTCCAACATAGAAAAGGAACGCATGCCTCGTCACACGACCGATCAGATCCACTCTCCCGCGCGCGCCGATGATTTTTGATCCGACAGGCAGGATCTTGGCCACTGACACTCCGTCCTTCGATATGTAAAGGCTCGGCACATCATATTGGGTCATTAACTCTTCACTGAGCGTTACAGCGTCGCGCTCCACGGTTAGACCATGGTCCCTGCACCAGCCACTCACTTCCTCTAAAAAGGTCGTGACGCGCTGCACATACTCGGCGGAAGAAAAGCCTGCGTCTTCAGTTTTCGGTTCAGCCACTGCCTGTCCTTGTCTTGTCACGATGCGCCCACTGCGGCGCGCCGACGCCTGCCGGCACAGTCGATATATTTGCCGCTATCAGTGAGATATGAGCAGATGTTCCCGTTCTCACATCTGAGGCTTCAGCGTACCACTGAATCCGTCGCAAAATCTGCGAGGCTAGCATGTCGCCGGTTCCTTTCACAACGGCCTTCGGTGCTAGAGATGAGCTTCCTGATCACGACGACATGCAACAACTGGGTCCGTGCCGCATCGGGAGTTGGTGCAGAGGCCGGACGGAACGCCCAGCCCCCAGCCCCATTGCGCGTTGCGCAAACCCGTCCACAGCCGCTTTGCCGCCCTCGCTCGCGGTTTTTCCCGTGCGCGGTTATCCTTGTAGTACACCCTACACAACGGGATGCGGGCGGATTGCCGTTTCGCGTCCGTACAGGAAATTCGCTGTGAGCCCCAAACTGCTTACTGTCGCGATGCTGGCCGCGTGCGTTGCACTGACCGGTTGCGACGACCAACAGAGCGACCGCGCCGTGCAAAAACTCAAGGAATTCTTCAACGCAGTCAAGCCGGATGCCTTGCTGCTCAAGAATATGACGCCGGGCATTACCACCGAGGCGCAGATCCGCAATCAGATGGGCAAGCCGGAAACCGAGCGCACGTTTACCGACGGCTCAAAGCGCTTCGAATATCCGCGCGGCCCGCAAGGACTGAACACGTACATGGTCGACATCGACCGTGACGGCAAACTGCAAGCTATCACGCAGGTGCTGACCGCCGAGAACTTCGGGAAAATTCGCATCGGCATGACCGAGGACGAAGTGCGCCGCCTGCTCGGCAAGCCTGGCCAGATCGCCGTGTTTCCGCTCAAGCCGGAAACCGTATGGAGCTGGAAATGGCGCGAGGGCGGCGTGACCGAAGAAGGGATTTTTAACGTGCACTTCGATCAGTTTCAGAAGGTGTACACGACATCGCGCTCGGACGTGATACGCGGGCGATAGACGATAAAAGGTGGGTAACCCATGATACATCGACGTCGATACAGCCGGATCGGTCTGGTGTTGGGCGGCGGCGCTGCGCGCGGCTGGGCGCATATTGGCGCGATTCGCGCGTTGCTCGATGCGGGCATCAAACCGGATGTGGTGTGCGGCACGTCGATCGGCGCGCTGGTCGGCGCCGTGTATGCAAACGGCGATCTCGACTGGCTTGAAGAATGGGTGTCGAAGCTGACCTGGCAGACGGTGGTGCGGCTGCTCGATCTGCGTTTTTCGGGCGGCTTGCTCGGCGGGCGCAAGGTGATCCAGATATTCGCGGACAAGTTCGATGGCCGCTCGATCGCGCAGTTGAACGTGCCGTTCGCGGCAGTAGCCACCGAACTCGATTCGGGCCGCGAGAGCTGGTTGCAGGACGGCAGCGTGGTCGACGCTGTGCGTGCCTCGATTGCGATTCCGGGGATTTTCACACCGGTGTTTCACAACGGGGTGTGGCTGGTTGACGGTGGCTTGAGCAATCCGGTACCGGTTTCGGTGGCGCGCGGCATGCGGGCGGACTGCGTGATCGCGGTCGATCTGAACAACGATATTCTGAATGGCCGCGATTTCGGCGGCGCGGCGGTCGAGACGCCGGCGCTCGATCCGGATGCGCCGCCGCCGGTCGCACTGCGTCGGAACGGCAAGCCTTGGCCGCGCTGGCTTGCCCCTGCAGAAGGGCGCGCTTCCGACGATGTGCGTGTCGCGCCGGCGCCAAGTGCGCGCGTGCCGTCGATGTTGAGTTCGGTCGCGCAGAGCATCGACATCATGCAAGTGAGGATTTCGCGGAGCCGCCTTGCCGGTGAGCCGGCGGATATTCTGATTCAGCCACGGCTGGGCGGGATGGGGATTTTTGATTTTCATCGGGCCGGCCCGGCGATCGAGGAGGGACGCGCGGCGGTGGAGGTTATGTTGCCGGCTATCCGGGCTAGATTAGGGATGGGGTAGGTTTTTTTTTCTGCCTGCGCGGCGCTTGTTGTTGTTTGCCTACGGCGTTGGGCTTTGCTTCGTCTGGTTGCCCGTTCGGCACTTATTGTTGTGTGCTTCTGGCGTTGGCCTTTCCTTGAATTGATATTGGTCTATTAGCGTTCGCCCCTGTGCGGGGCAGGCACTTACTTTCTTTGCCGCCGCAAAGAAAGATAAGCAAAGAAAGCGGCTCACACCGCCAGCTCATAAGCGGGTCCCCCGCACAGTCACGGTAGTGGCGCATCTGGAATCCGTGCCCTCACACATTCGACGTTCGTGACAAGGCCATCATACTTCCGGCGGCGCTGCGCGCGCCGAAGGGCGCTTCACTAAACCGACCACTACGTTTTCGTATCCACGTTTCGCTCAGTATCGTGGTCAACCATTGCCATTGCCATTGCCATTGCCATTGCCGCCGCTACTATCATCAGCACCAGCACCAGCACCAGCACCAGCACCAGCACCAGCACCAGCACCAGCACCAGCACCAGCACCAGCACCAGCACCAGCACCAGCACCAGCACCAGCACCAGCACCAGCACCAGCACCACCAGCACCACCAGCACCACCGAGGTTGTCATTGTGATTGCATGACAACCACGGATTTTTGGCTTGTGGTTTCGTACGTTGATTCGCACGGGGAGTTCGTCTTTGGGATACGTGGGGCATGTCGCCGAGGCGAAGCCGATGGCTCCACCACGCTCAAACGAAGCCCCTGGTTTCGGATGGACCCTTCCGGCGAGCACGTAGTGCGAGGCGGGAAGCATGACAGCCTTGTCACCAGGGCTGAATGTGCGAGAACACCGATTCCAGATGCACCACTACCGTGGCTGTGCGGGGGACCCGCTTATAAGCTGGCGGGGTGAGCTGCTTTCTTTTGCCTACTTTTCTTTGCAGCAGGCAAAGAAAAGTAGGTGCCTGCCCCGCACAGGGGCGACGCTAATAAACCAATAACAATTCAAGGAAAGGCCAAGAACCAAAGCCCAAAGCCCAAAGCCCAAAGCCCAAAGCCCAAAGCCCAAAGCCCAAAGAATCCAGATCAAGGAAAGGCCAACGCCGTAGGCAACCAGACAAGGAAAGGCCAACACCAGAAGCACACAACAATAAGTGCCGAGCGGGCAACCAGACCAGGCAAACCCCAACGCCGTAGGCAAACAACAAAAAAGCGTCGCGCAGACAACCAAACCAAGCCCCCCCCAAACCCTATCGAAAAAGCGACCCAAAACTTGCTAAATCGCGGCAGCGCCCACGGCGCACTTGCCACCTTACAAACCCATATTCCCCACAAAACCAAGCCCTGCAAGCGCCCAGCCGCGGCAACCGGCGCATTGCTGCACCGCACCATACCACTCACCCCTTCTTTGAGAAATTTATTTTCGCTTGCGAGACTCCGCGCCATGCCGGATGAGTCGGGCAGGCATACCCCGACCCCATCCATGACATCCTCAATGAAACCTGGATGGAGACACGCGTGTTCCTTTACGGCTTTGGTCCGGTGCTGCTGGCCGGCACGATCCAGACGATCGAGCTGTCCGTCCTCTCGCTGGCAGCCGCCGTGCTGCTCGGCCTCGCGGGCGCGGCGGCGAAACTCTCGTCCAACCGCCCGCTGCGGGCAATCGCAACCGGTTATACGACGCTGATCCGCTCAGTGCCCGACCTCGTGCTGATGCTGCTGCTGTTCTACAGCATCCAGATCGCGGTCAACAATCTCACCGACGCGCTCGATCTGCCGCAGTTCGATATCGATCCGTTCGTGGCCGGTGTGCTGACGCTCGGCTTCATCTACGGTGCGTATTTCACCGAAACCTTCCGCGGCGCGTTTCTCGCGGTGCCGCGCGGCCAGCTCGAAGCGGGCAGTGCGTACGGCATGAGCGGCGCACGCGTGTTCACGCGCATCCTGTTTCCGCAGATGATGCGCTTCGCGCTGCCGGGTATCGGCAACAACTGGCAGGTGCTGGTCAAGGCCACGGCGCTGGTGTCGATCATCGGTCTCGCCGATGTCGTCAAGGCCGCCCAGGACGCGGGCAAGAGCACCTTCAACATGTTCTTCTTCATCCTGATCGCCGCGCTGATCTATCTGGCGATCACCACCGCGTCGAACCTCGTGCTGATCTGGCTGGAAAAGCGCTATTCCATCGGCGTGCGTCACGCGGAGCTCTAAGACCATGATCGACATTCTCAATCAATTCTGGCGCGCGTTCCTGTACTGGGACGGTCAGCGTATGTCCGGCCTGGCGGTCACGCTGTGGCTGCTGGTGGCGTCGATCGGGATCGGGTTTTTTGCATCGATTCCGCTTGCGGTGGCGCGCGTATCGAAGAAGCGCTGGCTGTCGACGCCGGTGCGTCTCTACACCTACGTGTTTCGCGGCACGCCGTTGTACGTGCAACTGCTGCTGATTTACACCGGCATGTACAGCCTCGAATTCGTGCGCTCGCATCAACTGCTCGACGCGTTTTTTCGCAGCGGTTTTCACTGCGCGATTCTCGCCTTCGCCCTGAACACCTGCGCGTACACCACCGAGATTTTCGCCGGCGCGATCCGCTCGACCTCGCACGGCGAAGTGGAAGCGGCCCGGGCTTACGGCATGAGCTGGTTCACGATGTACCGCCGCATTGTGATACCGTCCGCGCTGCGCCGGGCGCTGCCGTTGTACAGTAACGAAGTGATCCTGATGCTGCACGCCACCACGGTCGCGTTTACAGCCACAGTGCCGGATATCCTGAAGGTGGCCCGCGACGCAAATTCGGCCACGTATCAGTCGTTCGATGCGTTTGGTCTGGCGGCGCTGATTTACCTGGTGGTGTCGTTCGCGCTGGTGGCCCTGTTCCGCCGCGCCGAGCGTCACTGGCTGGGTTACCTGGCGGTGCGCACGCACTGAGCAGGCCTGTTTCTTCGATGCAGCGGCGCGGCTGGCCCGCGCCGTCACGTAGATTGATTTGATCCGTATTTTCAAAGGGAGAGCATCTTGCTCCACACGACTCAAACCGAAGCTTGCAAGCTCGCCGTGCAGGACATCCACAAGCGCTACGGCGACAACGAAGTGCTCAAGGGCGTGTCGCTGAACGCGAACAAGGGCGACGTGATCAGCATCATCGGTGCGAGCGGGTCGGGTAAAAGTACCTTCCTGCGCTGCATCAATTTTCTGGAGCGGCCGAACGCGGGGCAGATCGTCGTCGATGGCGAAATGGTTAAAACCAAAGCCGACCGCGCCGGCAATCTGGAAGTGGCCGATCACAAGCAGCTGCAACGCATCCGCACGAAACTCGCGATGGTGTTCCAGCACTTCAACTTGTGGGCGCACATGAATGTGATCGAGAACATCGTCGAGGCACCGATTCACGTGCTCGGTTTGCCGCGTCGCGAAGCCGAAGAACGGGCGCGCGAATACCTCGAGAAGGTGGGTCTTGCGCCGCGTCTGGAAAAACAGTATCCGTCGCATCTGTCGGGCGGTCAGCAGCAACGCGTGGCCATTGCGCGGGCGCTGGCGATGAACCCCGACGTGATGCTGTTCGACGAGCCCACTTCCGCGCTCGATCCCGAACTGGTCGGCGAAGTGCTGAAGGTGATGCAGAAGCTCGCCGAAGAAGGCCGCACGATGATCGTCGTCACGCACGAAATGGGTTTCGCGCGCAACGTGTCGAACCACGTGATGTTCCTGCATCAGGGCCGCACCGAAGAAGAGGGCTTGCCCGCTGAAGTGCTGAGCGCACCGCGCAGCGAACGGCTCAAGCAGTTCCTGTCCGGCAGCCTGAAGTAACGCGCGGTTCGCGTTTTACTCATCCGTGATGGCTCGCACGTCCAACCCGGCTCGCACCACGCAGGTCGCCATCGTCGCCTTGCCGCCGGTGTCGATGACGGGCGTCGGGCCGATCGTCGACGCGCTCAATCTCGCCAACGAAATCGACGGCAGGGCGCTGTACCGCGTGCAGGTGTGTTCGTGGGACGGCCGCGCGGTGCCCTTGTCGGGCGGCGCGCAATGGCCGGCCGACGCCGCCTTCGGCGATGCGATTTCGTGCGACTGGCTGATCATCGTCAGCGAACGGTTCCAGCAATTCGCCGACTACCGGCTGTTTCTGGCAAGTTTGTCGCGCGTCGGGCAGCGCACGCCGCTCGTCACCGGCATTCATCACGGCGTCTGGTGGCTTGCGATGGCGGGGCAGTTGTCCGGCTATCGTGTGAGCGTCAACTGGGAAACCTATCAGCAGTTCTCCGAGCAGTTCGAGCGCTCGATCGTCACCCAACAGATTTTCGAAATCGACCGTGATCGCGCGACCTGCGCGGGCGGTCAGGCAACCGTCGACTTTATGCTGGCGATGATCGGCCGCGATCACGGCCCGGAGCTGGCGGACCGGATTGCGGACACGCTCGGCGTCGGCGTGTTGCGCGCGGGCGAAGAGCGTCAGCGGATTCCGTTCGTGACCGCACCGGGCGAGCGTCATCCGCGTCTGAACGATGCGCTGATGCTGATGGAAGCGAATATCGAAGACCCGCTGACCACCGATGAAATCGCCGGCCTCGTCGGTGTCTCGCGGCGTCAGTTGGAGCGCCTGTTCCGTCAGTATCTCGGCTCGATGCCGTCCAAATACTATCTGGGACTGCGGCTTTCGAAAGCGCGCACGCAGTTGCAGCGCACCAGCAAATCTGTGGTGCAGATCAGCCTGGCTTGCGGATTTTCGTCGGCGGCGCACTTTTCGAATGCTTATCGCGAACGTTTTAATGTCACGCCACGCGAGGATCGTCGTAACTGGATCGACAAGCAGACCGGCGTAACCGGCGCTGCGGCCAGCGAGCCGCGGCCGGCCGCGTTGATCGAGCCGCCCGATACGGCGGAATAGGCTAGTCGGACAAGTAAGCTGAACAAGCGCGAAATGAACAGCCGAACCGGTAAGTCAGCGAGGCAAGCAAGCCGACCAGGCGAAATAAACGGCCGGAAAGCGCGCTGTTTGCGACCTGCCAGTGACATGCCGCGCGGCGTATCCGCCCGGAAGCTCATAGAAAGCGTCGCGTATGCGCAAGACGTATCGCGTGCGGTTTCCTACACTACGTGTATTACCTCTCACCTGTAACGAGGATTTGCCATGAACGACCTGACTGTGACACGCCAGACCTTCGACGAAGTGATGGTGCCGGTGTTTTCGCCCGCCGCCTTCGTGCCGGATCGCGGTCTCGGCTCACGCGTCTGGGATACGGAAGGCCGCGACTATATCGACTTCGCCGGCGGTATCGCCGTCACCGCGCTCGGTCATGCCCATCCTGAACTGCTGAAAGTCCTGCACGACCAGGGCGGCAAGCTGTGGCACATCGGTAACGGCTACACCAACGAGCCGGTGCTGCGTCTCGCCAAGCGCCTCGAAGACCTAACTTTCGCCGACCGCGCATTCTTCGCCAACTCGGGCGCGGAAGCGAACGAAGCGGCATTGAAGCTGGCCCGCCGCGTCGCATTCGAGCGCCATGGCGCCGATAAGATCGAAATCATTTCGTTCACGCAGTCGTTCCATGGCCGCACGTTTTTCACGGTGAGCGTCGGCGGCCAGCCGAAGTATTCGGAAGGCTTCGGCCCGGTGCCGGCCGGCATTATCCACTTGCCGTACAACGATATCGACGCGGCGAAGAAGGCGATCGGAGCGAAGACTTGCGCGGTGATCGTCGAACCGATCCAGGGCGAGGGTGGTGTGATCCCGGCCGATCCGGCGTTCCTGAAGGCGCTGCGTGAAGCCTGCGATGAACACGGCGCCCTGCTGATTTTTGACGAGGTACAAACGGGTGTGGGCCGCAGCGGCTACTTCTACGCCTATCAGGACACCGGCGTGACGCCGGACATCCTGACCACCGCGAAGGCGCTCGGCAACGGTTTCCCGATCGGCGCGATGCTGACCACCAAGGAACTGGCCGCGCACTTCAAGGTCGGCGTGCATGGCACGACCTACGGCGGCAATCCGCTGGGCACGGCGATCGCGGAAAAGGTGGTCGAACTGGTCAGCGATCCGAAGGTGCTCGAAGGCGTGCGTACGCGCGGCGAAGCATTGAAGGGTCAACTCGCAAAGCTCAACGAACGCTTCGGTTTGTTCAAGGAAGTGCGCGGCAAAGGTCTGTTGATCGGTGCTGAGTTGACCGATGCATTCCAGGGTCGCGCAAAAGATTTCGTCACCGCCGCGGGTCAGCACGGCGTGATCATGCTGATGGCGGGTCCGGACGTGCTGCGCTTCGTGCCGTCGCTGATCATGCCGCTCGACGATATGTACGAAGGTTTTGCGCGTCTGGCAAAGGCGATCGAAGAGGTCGTCGGCGCAAAGACCGAAGCCGCGTCGAAGTGAACCACGGTACCGAGCTCAAGCACTGAATCATGCGTCACATTCAACAGGAACGATGATGCTCTTCGTACGCCCCGGCCGCCTCGCCGATCTCGATGCGCTCGAACATATGGCGCGCACCGCGCAACCGGTGCTGCATTCGCTGCCGCACGACCGGCATGCGCTCGAAGCGCGCGTCGCGCTGTCGGAAGACTCGTTTCGCGCGGAGGTCGATTTTCCGGGCGAGGAGTTCTATCTGTTCGTGCTCGAGGATGCAGAGAGCGGCAAGCTGATGGGCACGGCGAGTATCGTCGCCGCAGCCGGTTATTCGGACCCGTTCTACGCGTTTCGCAACGACGCGCTGATTCATGCGTCGCGCGAGCTGCACGTGAATCGCAAGATTCACGCGCTGACCATGTCGCATGAATTGACCGGCAAGAGCCGGCTGGCGGGCTATTACATCGATCCGTCGCTGCGCGGCGATGCGGCCGCGCATCTGATGTCGCGGGCGCGGATGATGTACATCGCCGCCAATCGCAAGCGCTTTACGCCCGAGGTGTTCTCGCTGCTGCTCGGCGTGACCGACGATTCGGGCGTGTCGCCGTTCTGGGAAGCGGTGGGGCGCAAGTTCTTCGGCCGCAATTTTGCCGACATCGAAATCGAATCGGGCGGCCGCAGCCGTACCTTTATCGCCGAAGTGATGCCGACCTATCCGATCTATGTGCCGCTGCTGCCGGAAGCGGCACAACGCGTGCTCGGCGAGCCGGATTCGAAGGCGCTGCTCGCGTATGAGATTCACCTCGAAGAAGGCTTCGAGACGGATCGCTTTATCGACATTTTCGATGCGGGTCCGGTGCTGACCGCGCAAGTGGACCGCAGCGCCTGCGTGAAACGCAACGAAACGCGCGTTGTGCACGAAGACGGCGCGGTTGCCGACGGCTCGACGTATCTGATCGCACATAACGGTGCGGACGGTGAGTTCCGTTGCGTACTCGGTGAATTGCCAGCCGGTAAGGCAAGCGGCGCGTCGTTGTCGCATGCGGCGCGCGCCGCGCTCGGGGTGCAGGAGGGCGACGCGGTACGCTGCGTGCCGCTGCATGAACCGCATCAGGAAGAATTGACGGGAGACGCATAATGATCGTCGTTCGCGTTGTGCAACGAGGCGATGTGGACGCGCTCATGCGGCTCGCGCAGGAGACCGGCCCCGGTCTCACCACTTTCAAGCCGGATCGCGATGCTCTCGCGGCGCGCGTTGAACGCGCCCGCCGCACGATGGAAGACAAGGCCGAGCCGCACGAAGCCGGTTACTTCTTCGTGATGGAAGATACCGACACCGGCGACGTGGCCGGCGTATGCGGCATCGAAACGTCAGTCGGTCTGCAGCAACCGTTCTACAACTATCGCGTGAGCACGGTCGTGCACGCGAGCCAGGACCTCGGCATCTGGACGCGCATGCGCGCACTGAACATTTCGCATGACCTCACGGGTTACGCCGAAGTGTGTTCGCTGTTCCTGAGCCCGCGTTACCGCACGAGCGGCGTCGGCGGTTTGCTGTCGCGTTCGCGCTTCATGTTTCTCGCGCAGTTCCGCGAGCGCTTTCCGCAGCGGTTGTGCGCGGAATTGCGCGGCCATTTCGATGCGGAAGGCACCTCGCCGTTCTGGCGCGCGGTCGGCTCGCATTTCTACCAGATCGATTTCAACGCGGCGGACTATCTGAGCTCGCATGGCCGCAAGGCGTTTCTCGCCGAGCTGATGCCGCGTTATCCGGTGTATGTCGAACTGCTGCCGGACGAGGCGCAGGAATGCGTCGGCCTCACGCACAACGACACGATTCCGGCGCGCCGCATGCTCGAATCGGAAGGGCTGCGTTACGAGAATCACGTCGATATTTTCGATGCGGGCCCGGTGCTCGAATGCCATATCGCCGACTTGCGCACGGTGCGCGAAAGCGTGGTGGTGCCGGTCGAGATCGCCGACGTGCCGGCGGGCGCGCCGCAGGATGCACCGCGTTCGATGATATCGAATACGTCGCTGGGCGATTTTCGCGTGGGCGTGGCGGCGGGCGTGCCGCAAGACGGCGTGTTCCGCATGAGCGCCGCCGAGGCGGCCGCACTCGACGTCAAGGCAGGCGACCCGGTTCGGGTGCTGCCGCTGAAACACAAACAAGGATGATCATGAGCGAGCTTTTCATCGACGGCGAATGGGCCGCCGGCACAGGACCCGCATTCGCGTCGCGCAACCCGGGTACGGGCGCGACGGTGTGGGAAGGCAATAGCGCCTCGGCAGACGACGTCGATCGTGCAGTGCGCAGCGCGCGCCGTGCGTTCGCGGCGTGGTCGGCCTTGAGCCTCGACGAGCGTTGCGGCGTGGTGCGCCGCTTCGCCGCGCTCGTGACGGAACGCAAGGAAGCGCTGGCGGAAGCGATCGGCCGCGAGACCGGCAAACCGCTGTGGGAAGCGCGCACTGAAGCGGCTTCGATGGCGGCGAAGGTCGAGATTTCGATTCAGTCGTACAACGAGCGCACCGGCGAAAAGCGTTCGCCGATGGCTGACGGCACGGCCGTGCTTCGGCATCGTCCGCATGGTGTGGTGGCGGTGTTCGGGCCGTATAACTTCCCGGGGCATTTGCCGAACGGGCATATCGTGCCGGCGCTGATCGCGGGTAATGCCGTTGTGTTCAAGCCGTCCGAACTCGCGCCGGGCGTGGCGGCCCTCACGGTGCAGATCTGGCGCGACGCGGGCTTGCCCGCTGGTGTTTTGAACCTCGTGCAAGGCGAGAAAGAGACGGGCATTGCGCTCGCCAATCATCGGCAGATCGACGGCCTGTTCTTCACCGGTAGTTCGGATACCGGAACATTGCTGCACAAGCAGTTCGGCGGCCGTCCGGAGATCGTCCTCGCGCTGGAGATGGGCGGCAACAATCCGCTCGTGATCGGGCCCGTGGCCGATGTCGACGCCGCCGTGCATCACACGATTCAATCGGCGTTTCTGTCGGCGGGGCAGCGTTGCACGTGCGCGCGCCGTATTTTCGTACCGAACGACGCGTTCGGTGACCGCTTTGTCGAACGCCTGACCGAAGTGACGTCGCGCATCAGCGTCGGCGAATACAATGCCGATCCGCAGCCGTTCATGGGCGCGGTGATTTCCGCGCGTGCGGCTTCGCGCCTCGTCGCGGCCCAGGAGCGGCTCCTCGCCGACGGCGCGAAAGCGCTGCTGAAAATGGAGCAACGCGATCCGACACTCGGCTTCGTCACGCCCGCGATTCTCGACGTGACCGCTGTGAAGAATCTGCCGGACGAAGAGCATTTTGGACCGCTGGCGCAGATCATTCGCTACGGCACGTTCAACGAAGCGCTCGAGAAAGCCAACGACACCGAGTTCGGCCTCTCCGCCGGCCTGCTCGCCGACGACGAAGTGCTCTGGACGCATTTCCAGCGCACCATCCGCGCGGGCATCGTCAACTGGAACCGGCCGACTAACGGTGCCTCGTCGGGCGCTCCGTTCGGTGGTCCGGGACGTTCGGGCAATCACCGGCCGAGCGCGTTCTATGCGGCCGACTACTGCGCGTACCCGATGGCCTCCGTCGAAAGCGCGCAACTGCAAATGCCCGCGAGCGTCTCGCCGGGCCTTCAATTCTAAGGATCGACGATGCAAGCCACTGAAGCCAATTTCGACGGTCTCGTCGGCCCGACCCACAATTACGCGGGGCTCTCGTTCGGCAACGTCGCGTCGCAGAACAACGAGAAGTCGGTTGCCAATCCGAAGGCTGCTGCCAGACAGGGCCTGCGCAAGATGAAGCAGTTGGCCGATCTCGGCTTTCATCAGGGCGTGTTGCCGCCGCAGGAGCGTCCGTCGATGCGCCTGTTGCGCGAGCTCGGCTTTTCGGGCGACGACGCGACAGTGATCGCACGCGTTGCCAAAGACGCGCCCGAGTTGCTGGCGGCGGCGAGTTCGGCGTCGGCGATGTGGACCGCCAATGCGGCGACGGTGAGTCCGTCGGCCGACACGCACGACGGCCGCGTGCATTTCACGCCGGCCAATCTGTGCAGCAAGCTGCATCGCGCGATCGAGCATGAATCGACGCGCCGCACCTTGCGGGCGATTTTCAGCGACGCGGATCGTTTTGCGGTGCATGAGGCGCTGCCCGGCACACCGGCACTCGGCGACGAAGGCGCGGCGAACCACACGCGTTTTTGCTCGGAATACGGCGCACGTGGTGTCGAATTCTTCGTGTACGGCCGCAGCGAATATCGCCGCGGACCGGAGCCGAAGCGCTTCCCCGCACGTCAGACCTTCGAGGCGAGCCGCGCGGTCGCGCATCGTCACGGTCTGGCCGAAGCGGCCACGGTGTATGCACAGCAGAACCCCGACGTGATCGACGCGGGCGTGTTCCATAACGACGTGATCGCGGTGGGCAATCGCAACACGCTGTTTTGCCATCAGCTCGCATTCGTCGATCAGAACGCGGTGTACGACGAGTTGCGCACCAAGCTTTCCGGGCTGAAAACCGAGTTCAACGTGATCGAGGTACCCGACGCGCAAGTGAGTGTGTCCGACGCGGTCACGTCGTACCTGTTCAACAGCCAGTTGCTGACGCGCTCGGACGGCAAGCAGGTGCTGGTGGTGCCGCAGGAATGCCGCGAGAACGCGCGCGTGGGCGCCTATCTGGACGATCTGACTTCGCACACCGGCCCGATCGACGACGTGCTCGTATTCGATCTGCGCGAAAGCATGAAGAACGGCGGCGGTCCGGCATGTCTGCGTCTGCGCGTGGCATTGAACGATGCGGAGCGCGCGGCGGTGACGCCTGGTGTGTGGATCGACGACAAGCTGTTCGGCCGCCTCGACACGTGGATCGAAAAGCACTACCGCGATCGCCTCGCACCGTCCGATCTGACGGATCCGCAACTGCTCGCCGAGTCGCGCACCGCGCTCGATGAGTTGACGCAGATTCTCGGTCTGGGTTCGCTGTATGACTTCCAGCGCTGAGCACGGTATGCCGGTTCCGATGCTCGATGACTTCCTCGCCTACACGTTGGCGGGGACGCGGCCTGGCGCGCAGGAAATGCAGGGCGCGTGTGCTAACAACAACAGCGTGCGCTGGTCCTGGCTCGACGAGGGCGTTCTGCAACTCGAGCCGGCTTCGCATGACACAACCGTTCGCAGCGTACTCGTTTCCGCCGGTGTGCATGGCGACGAGACAGCGCCGATCGAACTGCTGTCACACCTTGTGCATGATATTGCGCAAGGCAGCGCCGCGCTGACATGCCGCCTGCTGGTGATTCTCGGCAACGTCGACGCCATGCGCGACGCGTGCCGTTATCGCGACGACGATCTGAACCGTCTCTTCAGTGGACGTCATGCGCAGGTGCCGCACAGTCACGAAGCGCCGCGCGCGGCGGCGTTGGAGCGTGCGGCAACGCAGTTCTTTGCCGCTGCATCACAGGAGCAGGGCGCGCGTTGGCATATCGACATGCATACGGCGATCCGCCCCTCGGCTTTCGAGCAATTCGCCTTGTTGCCGCACACCGACAAGCCATTTTCGCGCGCCATGTTCGAGTGGCTTGGCGAAGCGCGCATTAGCGCCGTCCTGCTGCACACCACCAAGGGCAACACGTACTCTCACTTCACCGCGCACGCTTGCGGCGCGGAAGCGTGTACGCTGGAACTCGGCAAGGTGCGTCCGTTCGGCCAGAACGATCTGACGCGTTTCGCCGGCGCGGACGAAGCATTGCGTCATCTGCTGGCCGGTACAAAGAACGGCAACGTGCCCGCGGCGATGCCGCGCGTGTTTACCGTGATCGACCAGCTCACCAAGCAAAGCGACGCATTCGAATTGCTGGTTGCAGCGGATGTGCCGAATTTCACGCCCTTCGTGAAGGACACCGTGCTCGCACGCGACGGCGAGTATCGCTACACCGTGCGTCACGATGAGGAACGTCTCGTGTTTCCGAACGCGACGGTCAAGCCTGGCTTGCGCGCGGGTTTGCTGGTGGTCGAGACGACGCAGGACACACTGTCCAGTCTTGTGTAACCGCGCGCTGTAGTGAAACGTTGGGCACCTCGGCGCGCAACGTTTCACAGTGCGCACGCCTCGTGTAACGCAGGTAGTTTGGGTAACCTGGTTAAGCAGCTTAAGCCGCGTTCGCCCGCACCAAACCTTCCGCTACCATCGCTTCACGCACTTTCGGCCGCGCCGCGATGCGCGCCAGGTACTCACCCAGATGCGGATACGGGCTCAGATCCACCGACAGCATCCGCGCCCAGCTCAATACCGTGAACGCGTACGCATCGGCGGCTGAGTACTGTCCGGTGAGATAGTCGCGCGACGTGAGTACGCCCTCAAGTTCGCTGAAGCGTGTAGCGAGTTTCGCCAGGCATTTGGCCTTCGTCGATTCGGCAGTCTCCTGATGCCAAAGCCAGGGGCTGAAGGTTTTGTGCAACTCCGTGCTGATATAGGTGAGCCACGCGGCCGCTTCGAGACGCTGCAGCGTCCCGGCGGGCGGTAACAAGGCGCGCTCCGGCGCGAGATCGGCGATGTATTGCAGGAGCGCCGCGCCTTCGGTGTGACGTGAGCCGTCGGCGAATTCGACGAGAGGCACATAACCGCGCGGTGAGATCGCATAGTAATCGTCGCCATTGACGAGCTTGTGCGTTTGCAGGTTCACCTTGACGGTTTCGAAGTCGAGCCCGGCTTCGAGCAGGACAATGTGAACGGCCAGCGAGCAGGAGCCCGGCGAATAGTAGAGTTTCATGGTGTCACCGCTATAAACGAGAGTGAAGTCCCGGCAGATGCCGGTGGCAAGGCTCGTCGGCCGACAAGTCGATGTGGTAAAAGTAGCCCGGATCGCATTCAGAATAAACAGGCGGCTTGCCAAACCATGCGTGCAAAAACGCAATACGAACTGACTTCGGCGGATACCCAGACCATTCTCGCGCTGGTGCGCGCCGGCACGCTGGCGGAAGCGGCGCAGCGTCTGGGCGTCGACGCATCGACGATTTTTCGCGCCGTGCAGCGGATCGAACGCGGGCTTGGCCAGCGCCTGTTCGAACGCTCGCGCAGCGGTTATCGCGCGACACCGCTCGGCGCGCAACTGGCGCGTCACGCCGAGCGCATCGAAAGCGAGCTGGCGGCGGCGCGCTCGACGGTGCAGGCGAGCAGTGACCGCGTGTCCGGCAGTGTTCACGTAACGACCACCGATACCGTGCTCTACGGACTCCTGCTGCCCGCGCTGCATGATTTCGCGGCTCTGCATCCGGCGTTGTCGTTCGAGTTGACGGCGACCAACAGCCTCGCGAGCCTGACCAAACGCGACGCCGACATCGCCGTGCGCGCCACGCGCCGCGCGCCGGATCATCTGGTGGGCAAACATGTCGGCTCGTTGCGTATCGCGGTGTTTGCGGCGAAGGGGAGTGGCATCGACGCGAGCGACGCCGATGCGCTGTCGCGCTGCGATTGGGCGGCGCCGGACGGCTCGCTCGGCGATCATCCTTCGGTTCTATGGCGCAAGAGTCATTACCCGACTGTCGAACCGCGTTACAGGACCAACAGCGTGATGGCGGTGTTCGAACTGGTGGCGCGTGGCTTCGCCGTTGGCATCCTCCCAACCTTTCTCGCGCGCGGCCGGAACGATCTGGTGCAACTGACCCCGCCGCTCGACGAAGCCGAATCGCAGGTCTGGGTGCTCGCGCATCCGGAATCGCGTCATTTGCCGCATGTCGCGGCGGTCTACACGCATCTGTCGCAGCAGCTCGGCAGCGATTTCGCGGCCGGCGACGGCGCGGTCTAACGTGCATCAAACCGCATGCCGGCTTGCCTGAGCGCGACACGAAGTTGCACCTTCAAGCGCGCGTTATCCGGTTCGCCAAACAAGCTGGACCAAGGGGCGCCCGCAGGGCCGCCTGCAGGACCGGAATACGAAGCCTGTACAATCCCGCCCTCGCGGCTGTTGCGCTGCACCACATTGGCCGCACGAGTTTGAATCGCATTTTTGGCGCGGCAATCATGCTCGCCGGATTCGGCTCCGTCTTATTCAATACCGTAGAGGAACACCCGTAATGAAGATGAATTGGCGAAACATGGCCGCGCTCGCGCTGTTCGCGACGGCAACGATCACGGCAGGCACCGCCTCGGCAGCGGATATCAAGGAAGTGCGCTTCGGCGTCGAGGCGTCGTATGCGCCGTTCGAATCGAAGTCGCCGTCAGGCGAGCTGCAAGGTTTCGATATCGACATCGGCAATGCCGTGTGTGCAAAGCTGAAGGCGAAATGCGTGTGGGTCGAGAATTCGTTTGACGGCCTGATTCCGGCATTGGAAGCGCGCAAGTTCAACGCGATCAACTCGGACATGACGATCACGGAACAGCGCCGCCAGGCCATCGATTTCACCGATCCGATCTACACGATTCCGAATCAGATGATCGCGAAGAAGGGCAGTGGCCTGCTGCCCACGGCGGCCTCGCTCAAGGGTAAGCACGTCGGCGTGCTGCAAGGCACGATCCAGGAAACCTATGCGAAGGCGCGCTGGGCGCCGGCCGGCGTCGACGTCGTGCCGTATCAGACGCAGGACCAGATCTACGCCGACCTCGCGTCGGGCCGTCTTGATGCCGCGTTCCAGGACGCGGAAGCGGCTTCGAAGGGCTTTCTGAAGAAGCCGCAAGGCGCGGGCTTCGACTTTGCCGGCCCGGCCGTCACCGACGAGAAACTGCTCGGCGCGGGCGTGGGCTTCGGCATCCGCAAGGGCGACAAGGCCTTGAAGGACGCGTTGAACCAGGCGCTCAAGGAATTGAAGGCCGACGGTACGATCGACCGCTTCGCGGCGAAGTACTTCGACGTGAAGGTTGTGTTGAAGTAACGCGTTATGTATCTCGCCTGATGCAAACGGCCGCTGATGCGGCCGTTTGCATTTTGGGCGACGCCTGAAGCGTCATCTGCCTGACGCGTGTCCCAGCCTTGCTTGATGCGCTTTAGGTGCGCTTTAGGTGCGCTCCATCTGCGCTTCATACACGCGCCGTGCATGCCCAGTACGCCACACCGTGACGGCCGGTCAGCGAACGTTGGCTTCGGGCTGAACGAGATAGTCGAACACCACTTCACCGAGTCCGAGCGTCAGATCGGCAAGCAGATGCCGCGCCTCGACGATTTCCAGCACCGGCAATTCCGCGACCGGCGCCAGCGCATGGTGTGCAAGCTCGAGCGAAGCAGGGCCCGTCCATGCGCCTTTAAGGGTGATGTCCTGCAGGTAGTAGCGCACCAGTTCGCAAATGCGCGGCGTGCCGTCCACGTGCGGAATCACCTTCAGCAGGAAGTTCGGCGTTTCCAGACGCTTCTGTTGCTGCGCCAGATCCAGTTGCCGATGCTTGTAGCCCATCGTGCCGGTGGCGATGCGCACAGGGCCGTAATCGAGCGTGCCGACGAGCGTGTCGGTATGGACTTCCAGCACCGGTGCGGCGAGCTTCTTCGGAAAGCCCCACAGTTCACGGCCGCCGGCGATCGGCGGATGGTCGTCCAGATACATGGCCAGCGTGTAGCCGCCTGCTACGCCGTTGTACGACACCGGGATCACCTGACCGCTTTCCGTGTAGTCGCCGAAGCCGGTCGAATCCGGCATGCGAATGAATTCGTAATGTACGAGGGGCTCGCCGATCTGGAGCGGCTCGGGCACCACGGCGCGCAGTTTGTCCGGATCGGTGCGGTAAGTGATGATCAGGAATTCCCGGTCGACGAAACGATACGGACCCATCGGAAACGCCGGGTTCGTGATCGGCATCGCGAAGGCATTTGACAGCACGCTTTTGACGTCCATGATTTTCCTTGATGGTTAAAGGCGGGGTGGCACGGGTGGAACGCTTCTGCACTGCACCAGAGTATCGTCGATTCTTTCCAGGTCTTCAGCGAGACGGGTAACCAATTATTTCGAGATATTGCGGCGTTGACATGTCCGCGCGCAGTGGCCTGAGCTAAAATCGCCGGGCGCATCGCAGATGCCACGGGCCGCAGAGCCTTGGGCGCACGTTATCGGTGCAGCAAAAACCAAATACAGCAGTGAGCGCCAGGGCGGCGCTTAGCGGGGGAATGGAATGACCACCATCGCAGTCGAGAATCCGAGCCACGCGGGTGCTGCGGACGATGCGCAATTGAAAGCCAGCTTCGCGCGTCAGCCGATTCTGAACCGGGACGGCATGCTGTGCGGCTATGAGATCAAGGTGCGCGCACCGGCGCTGCCGGCGGGCGCCGACCCTGACGCGGCCCCGGTTGCGGGGCATGGCGCGGATCCGGGCGCCGGCGCCGATGTCGATGCCGATGTGCTGCCGGGCCGCGCGCCCGACCCGGCGCAACTGGTGGTCCGGGCCGTGATTCGCGGTCTGGCGCAGAGCAATGTGCGCGGTGCGCTCACCGGGCATCCCGCTTACGTCGATGTCAGCCGCGAGATGCTGTTCGACGACTCGATTGAGCGGCTGCCCACCGAGCGCTTCATGTTCGAATTGTCGCCGACGATCGAGGTGGACGACGCACTGATCGAGCGCATCATTCAATTGCACGGCCGGCGCTACCGCTTCGTACTCGACGAAGTGACCCAGCCCGACGAGACGTTCGCGAAGCTGCTGCCTTACGCGGATGTCGTCAAGATCGATTTCGCGCGGACCTCGGATGTGCTGCTGCCCAAGCTGACGGGCGTGCTCAAGTCGGCGGGCAAGCTGCTGATCGCGCTGGGTATCGATGCGCAGGCCGATTTCGAAGTGGCGCATGGTCTCGGCTTCGATCGTTTTCAGGGCTACTACTTCGCGCGTGCGCAGACTTCCACGACGCGGCGTGTCAGCGCGCCGCGGCACGCATTGCTGAACCTGCTGCAACTGCTGTCAGGCGAGCCGACCGTCGCGCAGCTCGAAGCCGAACTCAAGCTGAATCCCGTGCTCGTCATGCATCTGATGAAGCTCGCGAATTCGAGCGGCCTTGCCGTCGGTCACAAGGTCACGACGCTGCGGGAAGCGATCAACGCGACCGGCACGAACCGGATCGCTCGCTGGACGCAGTTGCTGCTCTACGCGGACGGCCGCAAGGTCGCGCTCGAGGACGATCCTCTGCTGCAACTCGCGGCGAGCCGGGCGCGTTTCATGGAACTGGCGATCGAGCGCTTGCCCGAAGCCGGGCGCGACGAATCCGATGCGGCGTTTCTGACCGGCGTGTTTTCGTTTGTCGATGCGGTGTTCGGCGGCTCGCTCGAGAGCACGCTGAATGTGCTGACGTTGTCGCGGCCGATCCAGGCGGGCATTCTGCATCGGCAGGGCGTGCTGGGGTTGCTGCTGACGGCGGTCGAAGCCCTGGAGTGCGGCGCGTGGGACGAACTCGAAGCCTTGTGCGCGCGCTTGCAGCCGTTGACGGTGGAAGAGATCGCGCAGCTAGGCTTGGCGGCAGGCGCGTGGGCCGGGGTCGCGGATCGGAGCGCGGAAGGGTTGGAGCGGATTGAGGATTGAATATTGAAGGGGGCGGGGCCGAGGTTCGAGGCTTGAAGCGAAAAGGCCGGCATGCGTTGCATGCCGGCCTTTCAACATCCAGAATTCATGACTCGCGACGTAGGGCAAATACAGAACCGGTGAGTGTGAAGCAGGGTGATCAACGATCACGCCACGTCTTCACATCGTCTCCATTTCCTGCATCTGCCCCAGGCCGAAAAAACGTCCTAACTCCTTTGCCAGTTCATTCAACGCGCTCATTTCCTTTTGAGATATCCGGCGTGGCTCGTGCGTATGAGACCAGTCGCCGTATAACAGCGCCACCGTCTGATGAGTTTCGTCGACGACCGGCAACAGCACGAAGGCGCGGGCGTCGTCGAACGAACGGCGGAACCATTCCGGCAAGCGCGCGATCATCTTCGGGTCGCGTGCGTTCTCGATAAAAATACCGACCGAGTTCGCGATCGCGAGATGAAACACGTCGGGTTCGAAGGCGGTGTTGAACGACAGCTTCGGCATTGCCGCGTCGATCTTCGGACCGAGTCCGAGGCGCGCCTTGAAGGTGCCGTTGCTATGCTTGACGAATACCACCGTGCGCGCGAAGCCGAGCGCCGCCAGCACGGTTTCCGCGGCCAGCGCCAGCGCCGGCGCGAGCGCGCTGCCGTCGGGCAGGCCGCGCAGATCGCCCACCCCCGCCGCAATGCGCGCTTCCGGGTTGAGCGCCTCGCGCGCGATCGCGTCCGCATTGGCGCGCAACTCGACGATCTCGCGCATCACGCCGTCGCCGCCTTCTTCACGGGCGAGCGCGACGCTCATGTCGAGCAGCACTTCCGGGTCGGTGTTCAGCGCGCGGCTATAGGCCTGCGCCAGTTCGGTGATGCGTTCTTCGCGCTCCCAGTCCGGCATATTCTGCTGGGTCAGCACGTCGGCGACCGCCGTCGAATAGTTGGTGATGGCGCGCAGCCACTGCACCTGGCGCGGCTGTTCCATATCCAGCGGATCGAACTCGCCCATGCCGGCGCGGATCATGTCGGGCAGACGCCAGCGCACCGCTGCTTCGGCGCCGATTTCGTCGAACGTGACGCCGAGCACCAGCACGCAGGCATCGGCTTCGAGCGTGCCGTCTTCGATATGCCGGCGGATCTGATCCCACTCGGCGTCGAGATAGAACACCACCAGCAGCTTGCCGATCTGCCGCATCAGCGTGCAGACCACGGCTTCTTCGCCGGCGCGCAGATCGCCGCGCTCGGTCAGCTTGCGCGCGACGCAGCCCGACAGCAGCGTGCGGTTCAATTCGAGTTTCGCGTCGATACGGCGCGGCGCACTGTGATGAAAGTGATCGACGATTTTCAGGCCGACCACCAGATGGCCGACCGCGTCCATGCCGAGCACCATCAGCGCGCGCGACACGGTGGTGATGTTGCCGCCGAACGCCATATACATGGCCGAGTTGGCAAGCCGCAGCACCTTTTGCGTCAGGGCGAAATCCGACAACACGACCTGCACGAGGCCGGTGAAGTCGAGATCGTCGTTGTTCATCGCCGCCATGGTGGTACGCAACGACTGCGACAGCATGGGGAAATCGCCGCGCTCGCTCATTCGCGTCCAGAGCCGGTCGAGCACCGCCGCCTTTACCATGTGAGTCCCGCAAAAGCCATACATGTTCCAATGAGTGCCACACCGGCACGAGGCCGGCATTTTCCGCTGCGCACGAGGTTTGCCCGCATGTTATGCGGTATGCAGATGAAGCGTGCGCGCTTCGAAACGTTGTGCAAGTTCCTCGGAGGGCAACGCCTTGCAGACGAGCCATCCCTGTATGTGGTCGCATCCCATCTCGGTGAGCAGGGTGCGTTGTGCTTCCGTTTCGACGCCCTCGGCAACCAGTTCGAGATCGAGTGTTTGCGCGAGTCCGACCACCGCGCTAACGATTGCCTGATCGTTCCGGGAGGTTAGCAGATTCTCGACGAAACTCCTGTCGATCTTGAGTTTGGCCAAGGGGAATCGTTGCAGGTAGGCCAGACTCGAATAGCCCGTGCCGAAATCGTCCACGGCAAAGCGGATGCCCATCGCGGTCAGTTCTTCGAGCAGAACCTTGGCATGCGCCGGGTCGTGCATCAGCAGGCTTTCGGTGATCTCGAACACGAGGCGGCGCGGGTCGATGCCCGTCAACTCGATCGCTTCGCGCACGGCGTCCTTGAAACGCGGATCGCGGAACTGTTGCGGCGACACGTTGACGGCGACGTACTGCAATGAAATGCCCTGCGCGTCCCACTGGATCAACTGCATGCACGCGACCTTCAACACCCAGTTGCCGAGGAAGTTGATCAGGCCGATCGATTCCGCGAGCGGAATGAACATCGAAGGGGGCACCAGACCGTGCACCGGATGCGACCAGCGGATCAACGCTTCCACGCCGACGACGCCATGCGTGCGGCTGCTCGTGATCGGCTGGAAGTGCAGCGAGAACTCGCCGTTGCGCACGCCGTCGTAGAGGTCGGCCTCCAGCTTCAGGCGCTCGGCGTCGGCGGGATTGTCGTCCGGTACGTAGAAGGCGAGTGTGTTGCCGCCGGCCGCCTTGGCCTGCAGCAAGGCATGGTCGGCCCAGCGCAGCAGGTGGGTGTCGTGGGCGGCGTCGTCGTTGGCGTGGCGCACGTCGGGATAGAGCGCAATGCCGATGCTCGCCGACAGATGCACCTGCTGGCCGTTGAACACATAGGGTTGCTGGATCGCGGTCAGCAGGCGGCGCGCCAGCGCTTCGGCTGCGGCGGCCGCGTCGGTGCGGCTCGCGGCAGGCTTCACGAGGATCGCGAATTCGTCGCTGGCGATGCGCGCCACCGTCTCGCTCGGGCTCGTCATATTCAACAGGCGCCGCGCGGTGTCGCGCAACATCTCGTCGCCGGCATCGTAGCCGAGCGCGCGGTTCACGCGCTGATAGTCGTCGAGGTCGAGCAGCAGCAGGGCGGCCGGTGTGCCGTGGGCGTCGGCTTGCTGTTGCGCTTCGAGCAGCGAGGGGATCAGCGCCGGCTGATTGGGCAGGCTGGTCAGGCGGTCCAGATGCAGCGCCTGGGTCAGGCGTTCCTCGGTGGCCCGCCAGGCCGACACGTCGAAACCGGCGATCGCGTAGCCGTCGATGCCGTCGTGGCTGCCGTGCATCACGCGCAGCTCGACGGTGATCGGGTAGGTCAGCGACTTGATGAGACCGAGCGTGGCCTTCTCGACGTTGCCCGTGGCGACGGCGCGCGTCAGCAGCGCGTCGAGGCGCGGCACGTCGGCGGGTTCCACGAGATCGTGCAGCGTGATGGTCTCGAGATATTCACGGTGATAGCCGATGAAGCGCAGGCTGGCGTCGGAAACATAGAGGAAGCGCAGTTCGTGATCGACGTGCGCCAGCAGGTCGACGGCGCCGACCACCTGTTCCAGTTGCGCGGTGCGGCTGGCGCGTGCCTGCGGTTTGCCGTGGGCGCGCCGGCCGAACGCACGAAACCGGTCGATGACCGTGCGCAAGGAGCCCCGGCGGGGCGCGGTGATCGTGTTCGCTTCCATGTATGTCGCTGGCAACCTGTGTTCGTCTGCAGGCGGGGCGGCTCACTGCCCGCCGTGTCCGGGCGGTCAGGAGGTATCAGGCCGCCCCATCAGAACGAGATAACGACCGGCGGCGGGAAATCTTTAGTGCCTGCTGTAAAAAACATATGGTAAGGAAGTGGCCCTGTGGCCTGGCCTCGCCACGGGAGCGATTCGGTTAAAGTGCAATGGCTTGCCATCCGTTAACACGACAAACCTGTTGTGCAGTGCCGGCTGTGACGTCGCTGCGCAGCCTCCCGAACTCTTGCACCGATGATCCATGCCTGAACGTCACTTTGTCAGGGCCCGTCCCCGACACGTCGAGGTGCTTGAGCCATGTTCCGAAGACGCCGACCAGACGTCCGGGGGACAGTTCGTCTATCTGGGCCGCCAGCCGATTCTCGATCGCAATGGCGGGCTCAAGGCTTACGAATTATTGTTTCGATCCAGCGCGCATAACTATGCCGAGGTCAGCGACAACGCCCAGGCGACGGCGCAGGTCGTGGCTCGCGCGATCGGCGGGATCGGCGTGGGGGCCGTACTGGGGCCGCACCGCGGCTTCGTCAACATCGACCGCGGGCTGCTTTTCAACGACATCGTGCATCTGATGTCACCCGAGCGCTTTGTGCTCGAGATCCTCGAAACCGTCGAGTTCGACGCGCATCTGGTCCGTCGCCTCACCGAGTTGCGCCGCGCCGGCTTCCAGGTCGCGCTCGACGATATCTGCGAACTGTCCGACGAGCTGCTTGCCGTGCTGCCGCACACCGACATCGTCAAGATCGACTTCCTGCAGACCGGGCGGTCCGAGCTTGGCCGGTTGGCGTCGACGGTACGCAGCCACGGCAAGATACTGCTCGCCGAGAAGATCGAGACGCGCGAAGATTTTGCGATCGCTCGCGACCTCGGCTTCGATCTGTTCCAGGGATACTTTTTCGCACGGCCGCAGGTGCTGGCCACGCCGCGCAATCGCTCGCTGCGGCCCGGTCTGTTGCGCCTGCTGGCGCTGTTGTCGCGCGATGCAGGGATTGTCGAGCTCGAAGCGGAGCTCAAGCTGAACCCGGGTGTGGTGGTGCAACTGCTACGCCTCGTCAATTCGAGCGCGTTCGGGCTGGGGCGCAATATCGCTTCGCTGCGCGAGGCCATTATCGCTACCGGCACGCGGCAGATTGCGCGTTGGGCGCAACTGCTGCTGTACGCGGACAGCGGTGATTTGCCGTGGCGCGCCGATCCGCTGGTGCAACTGGCCGGCACGCGCTCGCGCTTCATGGAATTGGCCGCCGGCTGGCTGCGCCCGTCCGATGACGACTTTGCCGACGCCGCTTTCATGACCGGGATTTTTTCCCTGGTCCACGTGGTGCTTGGCAGCACACCCGCGTCCGTCCTCGAGAAACTCGGCCTTGCGCCGCAGATTCGCGACGCGATCGTGACGCGCCGCGGCGCGCTCGGCACCTTGTTGCGGATTGCCGAAGCGGCCGGCGAGGGCGCCGACACCGCCGCGATCGCAGCCGGACCCGATGCGCCGCCCGGCTTCGCGGCGCTCACGCCCGAGGTGCTGGCCGAGCTGAACCTGTCCGCGGCGGCGTGGTTCGGCGCGCATGTCGAAGAAGCGGCGGCCTGATGGTGGCGTAGTGCTGGCCTGGCGGTGGCCTGGGGTGGTCTTGTGGCGATCTGCCATCGGGCCGGCGCGCGTTTGCATCCTTTCCGCAGATTCTGACGTATCTTGTCCGTACGTGGTCCAATAGCGAGTGGAGATTGCCGGGGTTGGGCTGAACGCCGCAACCTTCGGTTCATTGCGCCAACCGCGTGCACTAACGTTCGAGGGATTGGAAATGAAGAGAAAACTCATACCGATGGCGCTGGCTGCCGTCCTGTCAGTGGGATTCGCGATGCATTCGCTGACGGCCTCGGCCACGCTCAAACCGGGCGATGCCGCGCCGCCGTTTACCGCGCAGGCTTCTCTGGGCGGCAAGACCTACACCTATTCGCTTACCGACGAGTTGAAGAACGGACCGGTGGTGCTGTACTTCTACCCGGCGGCCTTCACGAAGGGCTGCACGATCGAAGCCCACGAGTTTGCCGAAGCGGTCGACGAATACAAGAAATATGGCGCGACGGTGATTGGTGTGTCGCACGACAACATCGACACCTTGACGAAGTTTTCGGTGAGCGAATGCCGCAGCAAATTCCCGGTGGCCGCCGATGCCGATTCGAAGGTGATCGGCGCCTATGATGCCGGCATGCCGATGCATAGCTCGATGGCCAATCGTGTGTCGTACGTGATTGCGCCGGATGGCAAGATCATTTACGAGTACACGAGTCTTTCGCCGGAGAAGCACGTTGAGAATACGCTCAAGGCGGTGAAGGATTGGGCGGCGACGCATAAGCAGCCGTAGGGTTTGGCATGCGCGCGGCGGCGCGTTTTTTTGCAATGGGTTGTTGCTCTGCGATTAAGGGTCGCGCCGTGCTAGTTTGATTTTTTGTCTGGCGGGTTTGCGATGCCGATTCTTGTTGCGTTCATTGCGCTGATCGCGCTGGTGTATGGCGCAGTGCGGGCTTTTTATGCCTTGCAGGCGGCTTTGGGTCTGGCCGTTGCGGTTGGGGTTGCTGTTCTTGTTGTTGTGCTTTTGATTGCGGCGGTTGTTTATTGGTGGCGGCGTCGAAAGGAAGTCGCTCCCAATATTCGCGATGGCGATTGGACGCATGAACTCAAGGGGAGCTGGGGGGCGGTTCGGTTGGCCGCAGGCAAGCGGTTATGTGAGATTCGCCTTGGCGACGAGCAGGGGGCGTATATTTTTGCCGATCTGCGGGGGGCGGAGGTGCAAGGTCATGATGCTCAATGGCAGGTCGCTGTGAAGGTTAAGGACGCGAAGCGTCAGGGTTGGGTTTTGCCCATGGTGGGGGAGCGGCAGGCCAGGCAGTGGGCGCGGATTTTTTTGCTTGCAGCGGATCAGAGGCTTTAGGGGTGGGGGTTTTTTTGCCTGCGGCGGTGGGGTTTGCTTGGTCTGGTTGCCTGCGTGGCGCTTTGTTTGTCTAGTTGCCTGCGGCGTTGGCCTTTCCTTGTTTTGTTATTGGTTTATTAGCGTCGCCCCTGTGCGGGGCAGGCACCTACTTTTCTTTGCCTGCCGCAAAGAAAAGTAGGCAAAAGAAAGCGGCTCACCCCGCCAGCTTATAAGCGGGTCCCCCGCGCAGCCACGGTAGTGGCGCATCTGGAATCCGTGTTCCCGCGCATTCAGCGCTGGTGACAAAGATGTCATCAGCTCCCACTCCGCACTGCGTGCGTCGCGGACGGGTCCGCATGGGAAACCAGCGGCTTCGTTTGGGCGCTGTGGAGGCCATCGGCGTTGCCTCGCCACGGACGTCTGCGTGGGAAGCGAGCCGCGGCGTCGGGTGAGTCCCACACAAAAACGATCAGAGGGTTCCAGGAACTATGTGTCGGCGCGCGCAGCGCCGCCGGAAGAATGACTGCCTTGTCACGAACGTCGAATGTGCGGGAACACAGATTCCAGATGTACCACTACCGTGACTGCGCGGGGGACCCGCTTAAGAGTTAGCGGTGTGAGCTGCTTTCTTTTGCCTACTTTTCTTTGCAGCAGGCAAAGAAAAGTAGGTGCCTGCCCCGCACAGGGGCGACGCTAATAAACCGATAAGAAAACAAGGAAAGGCCAACGCCGCAGGCACGCAACAATAAGCGCCGCGCAGGCAACCAAACTCAAGCAAAGCCCACCGCCGCAGGCACACAACAACAAGCGCCGCGCAGGCAACCAAACTCAACCAAACCCCACCGCCGCAGGCAAAAAAACAACCACCGCCGGAGGCAAAAAACCACCGCCCCTCAAGACGCCGCCATCCCCCTTCTCCGAGCCTTCCTCGACTCCCACCGAACCCGAATCCGATCCATATAGAGATACACCACCGGCGTGGTATAGAGCGTGAGCATCTGACTAACGATCAACCCACCCACAATAGAAATCCCCAGCGGCGCCCGCAACTCAGCCCCTTCCCCCTGCCCAAAGGCAAGCGGCAACGCCCCAAGCAGGGCGGCACAAGTCGTCATCATGATCGGCCGGAACCGCAGCATGCAAGCCTGATAAATCGCGTCCCGCGACGATAACCCCTGCCGGGAGGCCTCAATCGCAAAGTCCACCATCATGATCGCGTTCTTCTTCACGATGCCGATCAGCAGAATCACCCCGATCAACGCGATGATGCTGAACTCGGTCTTGAACAGCAGCAAAGCCAGCAACGCACCCACACCCGCGGAGGGCAGTGTGGACAGAATCGTCAGCGGATGGATATAACTTTCATACAACATCCCCAGCACGATATACACCGCCGCCAACGCGGCCAGAATCAGAATCGGCTGGTCGGACATCGACTGCTGGAACGCCTGGGCCGTGCCCTGGAAACTGCCGTGGATCGTGCCCGGCATGCCGATCTGCGCCATCGTGTCGTAGATCGCCTGCGTTGCCGTCGATAAAGACACGCCCGGCGGCAGATTGAACGAAATCGTCGAGGCCACGAACTGGCTCTGGTGATTCACCGACAACGGCGTATTGCCCGGCCCGAAGCTCGCGATCGCCGACAACGGCACCATCGTTTCCTTCGACGTCGACACCGCCGCGCCCGACGAAGCACTCGACTTGCCGCTCGCCGCAATCGAATTGATCGCCTGATTGCGCGCGGAATCGGCCGCGATGCTCGCTACGCTCGATGCAGTGGTGCCCGCCGTGCCGCCGGTCGTCGCGCTCGTGCTGGAGGTTGTAACCGTGCCGGCCGGTGCGTTGGTGGTCTGCGCGCCGCTCGCGCTGCCGCCCGAGGTGCTGATGTAAATCTGGCTCAGCATGTCCGGGCTCTGCCAGTACTTCGGCGCCACTTCCATCACGACGTGGTACTGGTTCAACGGGTTGTAGATCGTCGAGACCTGGCGCTGGCCGAACGCGTCGTACAAGGTGTTGTCGATCTGCGCCGGCTTGATGCCGAGGCGCGACGCGGTTGCGCGGTCGATCGTCACCATCGCCTCGAGGCCGCCCTGCTGCTGGTCGGAATTCACGTCGGCGAGTTCGGGGCGCGCCTGCAGCGCCTCGGTGAGCTTCGGTCCCCACAGATACAGATCGGGCGTCGAATCGGCCAGCAGCGTGAACTGATACTGCGCGTTCGATTGCCGGCCGCCGACGCGAATGTCCTGCACCGCCTGCAGGAAAGTCCGCGCGCCGGCCACGTCGCCGAGCGGGGCGCGCAGTTGCTGGATCACCTCGTCGGCGGATAGCTTGCGCTCGCTCTTCGGTTTCAGCGAAACGAACATGAAGCCGGAGTTGGTCTGCCGCCCGCCGGTGAAGCCGGCCACGCTGTCCACCGCGGGGTTCTTGCCGACGATCTCCATCATTTCCGCGAACTTGCCCTTCATCGCCTGGAACGACGTGCTCTGGTCGGCCTGAATACCGCCGATCAGCCGGCCCGTGTCCTGCTGCGGAAAGAAGCCCTTCGGCACGATGATGTACAGCCAGACGTTCAGTCCGATGGTCGCGATCAGAATCGTCACGATCAGACGCGGATGCAGCAGCGCCCAGCCGAGCGTGCGTTCATAACCGCGATGCATCGCCGTGAAGCCGCGCTCGAGCCAGAGGCCGAACCGTCCTTCTTCCTTTTTCTCGTGCGGCTCGCGCAGGAGGCGCGAACACATCATCGGCGTCAAGGTCAGCGAGACGAGCAGGGACACGCCGATCGCCAGCGACAGCGTCAGCGCGAACTCGCGGAACAGCCGCCCGACAATGCCGCCCATCAGCAGAATCGGCAGGAACACGGCCACCAGCGAAATGCTGATGGACAGCACCGTGAAGCCGACCTCGCGCGCGCCGAGGAACGCGGCCTTCATGCGCGGCACGCCATTTTCGATATGCCGTGAGATGTTCTCCAGCACCACGATCGCATCGTCGACCACGAAACCGGTCGCGATGGTCAACGCCATCAGCGACAGGTTGTCGATCGAGAAGCCGAGCATATACATCGCGCCGAACGTGCCGATGATCGAGATCGGCACGGCGATGCTCGGAATCAGCGTTGCGCGCCAGTTGCGCAGGAACAGGAACACCACCATCGTGACCAGCGCGACCGCGATGATCAACGTGTGCTCGGTGTCTTTCAGCGACGCGCGGATGGTGGTGGAACGATCGGCGGCCGGCGCGATGTCGACGTCGGCGGGCAGCGATGCGTGCAACTGCGGCAGCATCCCCATGACGCGGTCGATGGTGTCGATAATGTTCGCGCCGGGCTGGCGGTACAGAATCACCAGCACCGAACGCTTGCCGTTGAAGAGGCCCAGGTTGCGCAGATCTTCGACGGAATCGACCACTTCCGAGACGTCGGACAGTTTCACCGCCGCGCCATTGCGGTACGCGATGACCAGATCCTTATACTGCGACGCCTTGCTCGCCTGGTCGTTCGTATAGATCTGCACGCGGTTCGGGCCGAACTCGATCGAGCCTTTCGGGCTGTTCGCGTTGGCCGCGGCGAGCGCGGCGCGCACGTCTTCGAGACCGATGCCGTAGTGGGACAGTGCATGCGGTTCCAGTTCGACACGCACCGCCGGATTGGCCGAACCGCTGACATCCACTTCGCCGACGCCGTCCACCTGCGACAGCGACTGCTGCAACACGGTGGCCGCCGAGTCGTACAACTGGCCGGCGGTCAGCGTCTTCGACGTGAGCGCCAGAATCAGGATCGGCGCGTCGGCCGGATTCACCTTGTGATACGTCGGATTGCTGCGCAGGCTCGCCGGCAGATCGGCGCGCGCGGCATTGATGGCCGCTTGCACGTCGCGCGCGGCGCCGTCGATATCGCGGTTCAGACCGAACTGCAGCGTAATGCGCGTCGAGCCGACCGAGCTCTGCGAGGTCATTTCGGTCACGTCGGCGATCGAGCCGAGATGCCGTTCGAGTGGACTGGCAACGCTCGTCGCCACGGTGTCCGGACTCGCGCCCGGCAACGTGGCCTGCACCGAAATGGTCGGAAAATCGACCTGCGGCAGCGGCGCGACCGGCAGCTTGGTGAACGCGAAAATCCCGGACAGCGCGATGCCGATCGCCAGCAGCGTGGTGGCGACCGGGCGGGAGATAAACGGACGCGACAGGTTCATCGCTTAGTTCCCTGCATCGGTGGCGGGCGGCGTCGTGCCTTTGGAAGCATCGCCGCGATTGAAGCGCTCACGTGCGCGGCGGGCGAGCGAGTCGAAGCCGAGATAAATCACCGGCGTGGTAAACAGCGTCAGCAACTGGCTGACAATCAGACCGCCGGCAATCGCAATACCGAGCGGGCGGCGCAACTCCGAGCCCGCGCCGGTGCCGAGCATCAGCGGCAGGGCGCCGAGCAGGGCGGCGAGCGTGGTCATCAGGATCGGGCGGAAGCGCAGCAGACACGCCTGATAGATGGCCTCGCGCGGCGGCTTGCCTTCCTCGCGCTCGGCGTAGAGCGCGAAGTCGATCATCATGATGGCGTTCTTCTTCACGATACCGATCAGCAGCACGATCCCGATGATGCCGATGATGTCCAGATCGTGCCCGGTGATCAGCAGCGCGAGCAAGGCGCCGACACCCGCCGAGGGCAGCGTCGACAGAATCGTGATCGGGTGGATGAAGCTCTCGTACAGCACGCCGAGCACGATATACATCGTGACGATTGCCGCCAGGATCAGGAACAGTTCGTTCGACAACGACGCCTGGAACGCCAGCGCCGCACCCTGGAAGCGCGTCTGGAACGACGCCGGCAGCCCGACGTCCTTCTCCGCCTGGGCGATCGCCTTCACTGCCGCGCCAAGCGACGAGCCGGGCGCGAGATTGAACGAAACCGTCGTGGCGGGGAACTGGCTCAAATGCGTGACCAGTAGCGGCGCGGGCTTCTCGATGAACTTTGCGATCGACGACAACGGCACCTGGCCGCCCGACGACGTGGAAGAGGGTAGATAGATCGAGTTCAGCGACTCGGTGTAATGCTGCATTTGCGGCTGCGCTTCCAGAATCACGCGGTACTGGTTCGATTGCGTGAAGATGGTCGAGATAATCCGCTGGCCGAAGGCGTCGTACAGCGCGCTATCCACGGTAGCCGGCGTGATGCCGTAACGCGACGCGGTGGCGCGGTCGATTTCAATGTAGACCGACTGGCCGTTATCCTGCAGGTCGGTGGCCACGTCCGCCAGTTCCGGCGACTGCTTCAGCCGGTCGATCAGCTTCGGCACCCACGTGGTGAATTCGCTGATGTTCGGGTCGGTCAGCATGAACTGGTACTGCGTCGGGCTGACCGTGGAGTCGATCGTCAGATCCTGCACCGGCTGCATGTACAGCGACGCGCCCGGAATATGCGCGACGTCCTGCTGCAACTGGCGGATCACGTCGCTCGCGGTGTTGCTGCGGTCGTCGCGCGGCTTCAGGTTGATCAGCATGCGACCGCTGTTCAACGTGATGTTGCTGCCGTCCACCCCGATGAACGAGGTGAGGCTTTCCACGTCCGGGTTCTTCAGGATCTGCGCGGCGAGTTCCTGCTGACGCTCCGCCATCGACGCATACGACACCGACTGCGGGGCCTGCGTGATCGCCTGGATCACACCGGTGTCCTGCACCGGGAAGAAGCCCTTCGGAATGAACACGTACAGCACGCCGGTCAGCACGAGCGTGAGCAGCGCAACGACCAGGGTGGAGCGTTGCCGGTTCAGCACCCACGTGAGTGCGACCGCGTAACGGGCGATCACCCAGTCGATAGCCTTGTGGGCCTTCGCTTCGAAACGGTGGCTTTCATGCGGCGGCGTATGGCGCAGCAGCTTCGCGCACATCATCGGCACGAGCGTGAGCGAAACGATCGCCGAGATCACGATGGTCACGGCCAGCGTGATCGCGAATTCATGGAACAGGCGCCCGACCACGTCGCCCATGAAGAGCAGCGGAATCAGCACGGCGATCAGCGAGACCGTCAGCGAAATGATCGTGAAGCCGATCTGTTTCGAGCCCTTCAGCGCGGCTTCCAGTGGCGACTCGCCGTCTTCGACATAACGCGCGATGTTTTCGATCATCACGATGGCGTCGTCGACCACGAAGCCGGTTGCGATGGTCAACGCCATCAGCGACAGGTTATCGAGCGAGAAACCGCACAGATACATCACGGCCAGCGTGCCGATCAGCGAGAGCGGCACCGACAGGCTCGGAATGATGGTTGCGTAGACGTTGGCGAGGAACAGGTACATCACCAGCACCACCAGCACGACCGACATCAGCAGTTCGAACTGCACGTCGCGCACGGAAGCGCGGATCGTGGTGGTGCGGTCGGTGACGATCTCCACGTCGAGCGCGGCGGGCAGCGACTGTTGCAGTTGCGGCAGCAGCGCCTTGATGCTGTCGACCACCTGGATCACGTTCGCGCCCGGCTGGCGTTGCACGTTCAGGATGATCGCCGGCGTGTTGTTGACCCACGCGCCGAGCTTGGTGTTCTCCGCGCCTTGCACGATGTTGGCGACGTCCGTGAGCATCACCGCGCGGCCGTTCTTGTAGGCCACCACCGCGCTCTTGTACGCGTCGGCATCGGTTAGCTGATCGTTCGCGTTGATCGTGTAATTGCGCGTGGGGCCGTCGAAATTGCCCTTCGGCGTGTTGACGTTCAGGTTCGAAATCGTGGTGCGCAAATCGTCCAGATTCAGGCCGTATGCGGCGAGCGCGCGCGGGTTCGCCTGAATCCGCACGGCCGGGCGCTGACCGCCCGACAGGCTCACCAGACCCACGCCCGCCACCTGCGAAATCTTCTGCGCGAGACGCGTGTCGGCCAGGTCTTGCACCTGCGTGAGCGGCATCGTTTTCGACGTGATCGCGAGCGTGATGATCGGCGCGTCGGCGGGATTGACCTTCGCGTAGATCGGCGGCGCGGGCAGGTCGGACGGCAACAGGTTGCCCGCTGCGTTGATCGCCGCCTGGACTTCCTGCTCGGCGATATCGAGCGGCAGGTCGAGGCTGAACTGCAGCGTGATGATCGACGAGCCTGCCGAGCTTTGCGACGACATCTGATTCAACGACGGCATCTGCCCGAACTGCCGTTCGAGCGGCGCGGTGACCGACGAGGTCATCACGTCCGGGCTCGCGCCCGGATAGAAGGTCTGCACCTGGATCGTCGGATAGTCGACCTCGGGCAGCGCGGAGAGCGGCAGAAAGCGCAGCGCGACGAGACCGACCAGCATGATCGCCGCCATCAGCAGCGCGGTGCCGACGGGGCGCAGAATAAAGGCGCGGGATGGATTCATGCGGTAGTTGCCGTGCCTTTATTGCGAAGCTTGCGCCGCGTGTTTGCCGTGATGTGCGTGTGCACCCGATGCACCCGAGGCCGCCGCCGCGCCGCTTGCGCCACGCGCGCCCGAAGCGCCGCGCGGCCTGTCGGCCGGAATCGTGATCTTCGCGCCTTCCTTCAGCCGGTCCGAACCGTCGATCACGACGCGCTCGCCGACTTGCAGGCCGGATTTGATGCTGGTGCGCTCGCCGTCCACCGGGCCGACCTTGACCGGACGTACCGTCACGGTGTTGTCCGGCTTCACGACATACACGAACTGACCCATCGAGCCGTTCAGCACCGCCGGCGTCGGTACGATCACCGCGTCCTTGATCGTGTCGACGAGCAGGCGGGTGTTCACGAACTGATTCGGGAACAGCAGGTTCTTGCTGTTCTGGAAGATCGCGCGCAGCTTGACCGTACCGGTGGTGGTGTCGATCTGGTTATCCAGTGTTTCGAGCGAGCCGCCTTCGAGCGAGGTGGTGTTGCTGCGGTCATACGCGGTGACCGAGAGCTTCGCGCCCGTCTGGGTCTGCTGGATGATCTGCTGCAGATTGTCTTCGGAGGTCGTGAAGATCACGCTGATCGGCTGCAACTGCGTAATCACGACGAGGCCGTTGGTCAGGCTCGGCGTCACGTAGTTGCCCGGATCGACCTGGCGCAAACCGACACGGCCCGACACCGGCGCGGTGATGCGCGCATAGACGAGGTCGAGCTTGTAGGTATCGATGTTCGCCTGATCGGACTTCACCGTGCCTTCGTACTGCTTGACCAGCGAGGCTTGCGTATCGACCTGCTGGCTGGCGATCGAGTCTTGCGCGAGCAGCGTCTGGTAACGCTTCAGATCGAGGCGTGCGGTTTGCAGCAGCGCCTGGTCGCGCGCGAGCGTGCCCTGCGCGTTTTCCAGCGAGATCTGATAGGGGCGCGGGTCGATCTGGGCAAGCACATCGCCCTTCTTGACCATCTGGCCTTCCTGGAAGTACACGTCTTGCAGCACGCCGCTCAACTGCGGCAGCACGGTGACGTTGGCGAGCGGCGTGACCGTGCCGAGCGCGGTCAGCACCACCGGCATCTCACCCTGGGTGGCGGTTGCCACGTGAACAGGCTGCGGCATGTTGGCGAAGGCGCCGGGGCCACCGCGCCCCCCACGGCCCGCGTGGCCGCCACTGGCGCCGCTCGCACCGGCGGCCGCGCTCGCGCCGCCAGCGGACCCGCCCCACGGATGCCAGCGCCACAACACAATCCCGAGAATGACGAGCGCCGCCACGATCAGTGCGATATTGCGGCCGCGATGACTTTTTGCCGCGGCCGGTTTATTCCCGGGGCTGCCAGCAGGGCCCCCGGCGGCGGGCGGTTGCGAACCGGGTTGGGAAGCCGGCGTGGTAGGGCGTGTGGTTTCCGAATGCTTTTGTTGTTCGTCCATCGGTTCGGTCAGGTGGCTGGCTTTGATGTGAGCCGCTCGTGCGATCGTGCCGCTTCGACAGTTCGGCGGACCGGCACGCAGGCGGCATGACAGGCGGTTTCGACAGCGGACGCGCCGCGAATGTTCAGCGCGATGCTACCCGAGGCGCGGGTCAAAGATGTTAACGCGATGCGCCATCATGGCGGGCCGGCCGAAACGTTATCGAGGACGATAACGGCAAGCCGGGCCAGCGTCCCGCCACGGGAATGCATGATCCTACGTCGCGGGCTCTGTAACAGTCCACCCGTGTTTTTTTCTTTTGATTACGAAGGTTACAGGATGAACGACAAATGACAGGTTGAACATGCCGTGGCCGCCGACCGGCGAGCGACTGCGTGTTTCAGTTGTCCAGGCGGCGCCCGGGTGTGCCGCCGATCTCGAGCATGATCTTGCTGACGCATTCGAGCAGGGCCGGCGCCGCGCGCGATATCAGCCAATCGCGTGGGCACTGGTCCGCGGCCCCGCCGCAATTGACCGCATAGCGCTCGCCCGAGGGGCCGATGAACCCTGACGCGATGGCGTTCAGGCCGTCGTACCATTCACCCGTGGCGATCGCAAAACCTTGCTCGGCGGTTTCCCGCAACGCGGTTGTCAGACGGCCGCTGACGTGGCCCCAGTCGTCGCCCTCGGCGGCCTGCAGGCCGACCAGCAATTTTTCCCGTTCCGGTTCGGCGAGTGCCGACAAGTAGGCGCGGCCGACCGCGGTACGGCTGAGGTTCATGCGCGAGCCGATTTCGAGGCGCGACACCAGCACCGCCGAGCGTGGCCGGATCGCGTCGATCACCACCATGTCGAGGCGGTCGCGTACGGCCAGATGCACCGACAACGCGGTGCGTTCGGCGAGTTCGATAAGGAAAGGGCGCGCCCGGGCCCGGATGTCGAAGTTGCGCAGAAAGCCATTGCTCAACTCCAGTACCGACGAGGTCAGCACGAATCGCTCGCTGTCGGGCAAGCGAAACAGGAAGCCTGCGCTGACGAGCGTGGCGGTAATCCGCGAGACGGTGGGTTTCGGAATGCCGGTCAGCTCGGTCAGTTCGCGATTGCTGAGCGGCGCGTCGGCTGCGGCGATCGAGCGCAGCACCGTCAAACCGCGTGCTAGCGCGGTGACTTCGTCGCCCGAGCCGTCTTTATCTTTGGCGGAGCCCGCGGCAGTTGAGGAGGGCGTTGGTTGGTTCATGTCGTTTTTCTGGAACTATATTTCAGTTTTCTGTTCACCTAGCCTGCTAGCAGGCGTTCCGAAAAGGCTGGGCGAAGGCCCCAAAATGGGGCATAAATTTCTATCCACGCTTGAAGATTCATTGTATCGGAATATTTTTCCGCAATGAATGAAGCCTCTTGAGATTTTGCTTGACTTAGTCAGCATAACCATAAAAAATGGAATCTCATTTCGAAAGACGGTTTCAGGTTCTGTATTTTGAAATTTTGAACCAACCGTAGTCTGCGGAGTGCCTGCTCGAGTCCCCTGTCAGTCCATGCAGCATCTGTCTCGCGGCCAATCTCGCGCCGGCCCCACTTTCGAATCCCGTCTCTCAGGTTCTAGCACGGCCCTCGGAATGGCTAGAACTTTTTAAGGCGTCACGGCAACGTGACGCCTTTTTTTTCGTCTCTATCGGCGCACAACAAAGTCTGCTGGAACGTAAGATTCGCCGTTCGGGTACAACAAAGTCTGCAGCATAGGGAAAATTCGGTGTGCGGCGCACAATTTCGAGCGCGTTATGGAGATTGCTAACAGGCTGTCAATAGTCGGCGGGCTGTTTGTGTACGGGTACTCCTGCTGATTGACTTGCAACAAGCGATTGATCATCCGAGTTGGGGGAGCGCGAAATAACCCGGATGCCGAGCGGCAAGTCAGCCGATTGCTTGTCCATTGACGCAGCCAAGGTTGGCCGGTAACCTGGGTTTTCAAACTTGGCTCGTTGCTGACGGCTGCTTCACGTTCGCCCGGACCGACTGGAACGGGACGCCGCGAAGCGCCGAAGACCATCACGCTCGATGGTTATGCAGCCTCGCACCGCGCGGTGCGCGAAATGAAAGTCGATGGGCTGCTGCCGGAGGGTACCGCGATACGATCCTCGAAGTATTTGAATAACCTGATCGAACAGGACCATCTTAACGTCAAGTCCAGAACGGACGTCATGCTCGGCTTCAAACGTTTCGGGAACGCTGCGAACACGATGTCAGGGATCGAGTTGATTCATCACATTCGCAAAGGACAATTTGGTCTTGCCAGCCTGCGACGCAAAGATACGGCTGCCCCCGATGTCTGGAATGTCATCCTCTCTTATCAATAAGATATCCTATCTATAGAAATAATATCGTCCCGACCGGCCATTTGCACCAGAACCACCACACGTTTGCCGATGCCGAGTGAGGTCTCTCGTTACCGTGCGACTGTCGCCAGCGGCGCCAGTCGCAAGCGGGTGAAATTCCGCACGTGCGGTGTGAATTCGCCGAAGCCCTTGACCGAGAGGAATTCCGGCGTCTCGTAGACCCAGTCGCCGGCAACCGTATACATCGCCGCATAGACCGGTCCGCCATCGATCGCGACGAATCGCGTGCCACTGAGCCAGCCGGGGCACGCAAGAATCGCCGGCAGATGCACGGTGTCGTACCAGTGGTTGAACGCGGCGTCGACCTCGGGGTCGACGTCGACTCGCACGATATGAATAAACGGGCCGGTGCAGCCGGCCGGAATGCTGTCGTCGGGAAATCGCATGGTCGGGATTGGGGAGAACGAGGGTCGCGGACCGGATAGTCGGATCAGGCGGCCGGACGTGGCCGCGGGAATTTCAGCGTCGCTTCGGCCTTGAGGACTTCGCGGCCGTCGGCGTTTGTCGCGCTCGCGCGCCAGACGACGGTCCGGCTCACGGCGTCCATCGCGTCGATCCACACGCGAAAGCCGAGCGTATCACCGTAAAACACTGCACCTGTGAACCAGAAACGATCCTCGATCGACACGCCGAGCGTGCCGACGAGGTCCGACGTCAGCACGCTCGTGCAGATGCCGGCGACCATGATTCCTGGCGCGAGCCGCTTGCCGAAACGCGTTCCCGCGGCGTAGCCGTCGTCGATATGAATCGGCCCGAAGTCGCCGGTCGCCGCGATGTACAGCGCGCCGTCCGCCTCGGTGATGGTCTTGTCGATTCGCACCTCGTCGCCGACGCGCAGGCTGTCGAACGTTTTCACTTCATACATGATCGGCTCCCTTCGTGGATTCAGTCGTTCACTGGCACGAGCGTCGCGCGGCCGGTAACGACAACGCCCCGTTCGTCGGCGGTGCAGGTGACCTGGCACTCGATCGCGCGATCCGTCGCGTCTACCACGGCCGCTGATGCGGCGATTGTCGTGCCCACCGTCGCCGGCGAGGGGAACACGAGGTTCAGCGCGCCGATCCGCCAGCCGGGGCCGGCCAGACGGTTCAGGCAGGTCGTCGCGAGCGATGCGACGGCGAGTTCGAAGCAGAGCGGCGCGTCGAATCCGGACGCGCTCGCGGCGCGCGCGTCGACGTGCAGTGTCGCGAGATTGCCGCTGATACCGGTGAAGAACGCCTGTTCGGCCACGGTCATGGTCTTACGGAACGTCGTTTCGGTACCGGCGGGTACGGGCGGGTGAGTCGTCATGGTTGGGGTCCGTCGTGGAGGGTGAGCAGGCCGGCAGGAAACCGGATCACAGGGTGAGGCCGTGCTTGATCACGCTGCGCGCGATCAGCATCCGATGGATTTCCGAGGTGCCGTCGTAGATACGGGTCACGCGGCTGTCGCGATAGATGCGTTCGAGCGGCATCTCCTTCGTGAAGCCCATGCCGCCGAACACCTGAATGCCGCGGTCCGCGACACGTCCGATCATCTCGGACGCGTACAGCTTCACCATGGAGACCTTGTCGCGGACGTCGCGCGACTGGTCGAGTTCCCATGCGGTATTCAGCACCATCATCCGGGTCGCGAAGATCTCGGTCGCCGAATCGGCGATCATCTGTTGAATCATCTGGAACTCACCGATCGGCTGCCCGAACTGATGTCGTTCGCCCGCGTGCCGACGCATTAGCTCGAGTACGCGCTGCGCCATGCCGCACGCACGCGCGCCGATATGGGCAAGGCGAATTGACGACACGCTCGACATGATTAGCCGGAAGCCATTGCCGACGCCGCCGAGCACTTTCGATGACGGCACCCGGCAGTCCTCGAACACGAGCTCCGCGTGACCATAACCGCGATGCCCCATCATCGGCTGGACGCCCGTCATCGAAAATCCCGGGGTGCCTTTGTCGACGAGAAACAGCGTGATCCCGCCGCGCGCGCGCTTGTCCTTGTCGGTGACGGCCATCACGATCACATAGTCGGCGATATCGCCGTCGCTGATGAAATGCTTGCGCCCGTTGAGCACCCAGTCGCCGCCGTCGAGGCGGGCGGACGTCGTGATCGACGCCGCGTCGGACCCGGCGCCCGGCTCGGTGATCGCCATCGCGCAGATCCGGTCGCCGCGGACAGTGGGCAGCAGATAGTCGTCGCGCTGGGCGCCCTCACAGGCGAGCAGCATCGGATAGACCTGGCCGAAGATCCGTCGGATCAGCGCGTCCGACGTCTTGCCGAGTTCCTCCTCGACGAGGCACATATCGACATTCGACAGGCCGCCGCCGCCGACGTCTTCCGGCATGTTCATCGCAAACAGCCCGAGGGCTTTCGCCTGATCGCGGACACGGTGCAACGGCTCCGCGGGGATCTGACCGAGACGTTCCGTATCGGCTTCGAGCGGCTGGACCTCGTTCGTGACGAAACGGCGAACGGTGTCGACCAACTGCTGGCTCTCGTGGGGAATCGAAAAATCAATCATCGTGATCGGGTGTCAGTGGAAGTGGGAAGGCGCTGCGCGTTCGCGTCACGCGCCGGACGGAATGGGTGCCGTCTGCATGACGATTCGCTGTGCGCTCAGGGACGCGATCTCGTCGTCGCCATAGCCGAGTTCGCGCAGGATCTCGGCGGTCTGTGCGCCGAGCGATTGCGGAGCAAGCCGCACCGGCAGCGTCTCGCCGTCGAAGCGCATCGGATTGCCGAGCAGTGTCACGTCGTCGCCGGCCTCACCGCGGACGGTGCGGAACACCTCCAGGTGCCGCAGTTGTGGGTCGGCCAGCAGGTCGTCGTAGTCCTGCACGGGTGCATGCCAGATGTCGTGTTCGTGCAGCACGGCGAGCCAGTGCGCGGTGACGCGCGTCTTCAGCCTGTCGTGAACCGCACGTGCAATCACGTCGCGCGCACGGTACGCATCCACGTCGTCGAGCGCGTCGAGTTCGGGCAGGTCGAGCGCCCGGGCCAGCGCGCGCGGCGATGCGATCGCGATCGCGAGATGACCGTCTGCCGTCGGATGGATGCCGTAGGCACCGCCGCAGAACCAGGCCGCGAGCCCGTGCCCGGCGCGTGGTGCGGAGTCGCGCGCGCCGTTGAGCCACGCGGTCAGGGATTCCGCCTGCAGATCGATCGCAGCCTGCAGCAGGTTCACTTCGACGAGGCGGCCCTTGCCGGTGCGTTCGCGATTGAACAGCGCCGCGAGAATGCTCATCGCGTAGAGCGTCGATGCGTGCTGGTCGACGACGACGGCGCCGACGGGCGTCGGGCCGCCGTCTGCGGACCCGGTTCGAGCCGCGAGGCCGGACAGCGCCTGCAGCAGCAGGTCCTGCCCTGGGCGGTCGACATACGGACCGCTCGAGCCGTAGCCCGTCGCGCTCGCATAGATCACGCGCGGATTCGTCGCGCGGATGTCATCGTAGCCGAGCCCGAGACGGGCCATCGCGCCCGGCCGGAAATTCTCCATGACGACGTCGGCCCGCTCTACCAGTTGTCTTGCCAGCGCGAGTCCCTGCGGATGCTTGATGTCGAGCGCGAGGCTGCGCTTGTTGCGGCCGGTCGTCAGCAGATTGACGCTTTGACCGGCGACGAAATGATCGGCGACCGCCCAGTTGCGATGGAACGCGCCTTGCAGCGGTTCGATCGCGATCACATCGGCGCCGAGATCGGCGAGCGTTTGCGCGGCCATCGGCCCCGCATGGAAATGGTTGAAACTGACGACGCGTATACCGTCGAGCAAGGTAGACATGAACACTCCGGGAACGGAAAATCTCCCGTCGCGGGGCGGCGTCGAGCCGGATGATTCCGCAACGGATCAGCCAGTTCAGAATATCAAGGATACCTTGACGATAACGCGTGGGCGGCTATTAAATGCCGGTCGGCAACTATAAGCCGAGGGCATAAACCGGGGCGGCCGGTCGCTCGCGACAGGTGGCGCCGCGAGCGGGAGGAAGGACGTGGATCAGGCGGTGTCGGGCCGGACCCGCGCGATTTCGCCGACGACCGCGCGCACGTGCCTGATGAAGCTCTCGGCGAGGCGCTGCCGCGGCCGGTTGCCGGGCAGCAGCGCCGACAGCGGGACCGGCAGCCTCGGCCGGAACGGCCGGACCACGAGCGAGTCCGGCGGCTGCGCGTGGATCGACAACTCGTCGACGAGCGCGGTGCCGAGCCCTTCGCGTACGAGCCGGCACGCAATATTGGAGAAGCGGACTTCGATGTCGGCGGCGAACCAGCTACCGTTCGCCTCATGTCCGCGCTCGATTAGCCGCCCGAGTGGGCTGCCGGCGGGCGGCCCGATCAGCCGGCGCCCGTCGAGGTCGCCCGGTGTCACGCAGGTGCACGCGGCGAGCGGGTCGCCGGGCGGCACCGCGCACATGACCTCGAATTCGGCCAGCAGTTCATTGACGAGGCTTGCGGGCGAGGGCGCCATCATCGCGAGGCCGATATCGGCCATGCCCGAATCGAGATTCTCGATCATGCTGTCGACCCGCAGCGTCTCCAGATAGATCTTCGCGCGCGGATGATCGAGCGCGAAGCGCGACAGCACTTTCGGTACGAGCCATTCGGACAGTTCGGCCGTCGCGAAGATGCGCAGCACACCCGCGCGGCCGGTACGCAAATCCCATGCTTTCTGCTGGATCGCCTGGTGCACGAGGAACAGCGGCTCCGCGTCGTCGAGCAGCAGTTTCGCTTCCGCGGTCGGAATCAGGCGATTGCTGACCCGGTCGAACAGCGGAAAGCCGAGCTTCGCTTCCGCGAGCCGGATCGCATTGCTGACGGCCGGCTGCGACATGCCGAGCTCTTCGGCTGCGCCGATCGTGGTGCGGTAGCGCATCACGGCGCGTAATACCTCGAGTTGCCGGAGATTGATCAACACCCGGGCGGAGGCGCCGGAATTCGTCTGCATACCTGTACCTGTCTGCGTGTCTGGGGCTGCCTGTGCAGGGCATTGTATCCAGCCAAAAATTGCGGGACACGGGCATCGCGCGCGTGCGGCCGGCCGCTCAGTCCGTGCGAGACGGCGCCCGGAGGCTATAACAGCCATTTATAGTCGGACATTTTTTTCTGCTGGTGCGAGATGCGGAGAAGCCGGTAACGTCGCAATCGAGAGCGTTCGCATGAGCGGGCGCGGTTATTACCCGATTCCGGAGGTTCCATGTTTGCGCCGCGTTTCACTTCGTGTTGCTCCGTATTCCTGGCAGCCACCCTGCTGACGTTTGCACATGCGGCACCTGCCAGCGCCGCATGTGCAAACGGCTTGTCCGCGAACCAGCTCGTCACGGCGGGTCATCTGTCGATGTCGACGAATCCGACACTGCCGCCGCTTCAGTATGTCGATGCGGACGGCACGCTGAAGGGGATGAACGTTGAACTCGGCGAAACGATCGGCAAGCGGCTGTGCCTGCAGGTCGATTTCGTCCGGATGGACTTTCCGGCGATGATTCCCGCACTCAAGGCTGCACGGATAGACGGCATCAATACTGGAATGTTCTGGACCGAAGCGCGCTCGAAGATGATGTACACGGTGCCGTATGCGATCTCGACGCTCGACGTCGTCGTCTCGCCCAGGCACGTGCTCGCAGTGCCGGACGTCAAGGCGCTGCGCGGCCACGCGGTCGGCGTCGAATCTGACTCGTACCAGGAACACTGGCTGCGCGATCTCGCAAAGACGGTGGACGAGAAGGACGCTCCGATCGACGTCCATGCCTACACGACGGCCAGTGACGTGATGGCGGCGCTACGCGCGGGGCAGATCGACATGGCGGTGCTGCCGAGCTACACCGCGATCGATATCGTGAACCGCAAACAGGCGGTGATGGCGCTGTCGGGGCTCGGGTCGACGCAGACGACGCTCGCGTTTCGTACCCGCGCCGTCGCCGAGGCGGTCGCGGCCGCGCTGGACCAGATGCGGGCGGACGGCAGCTACGCGAAACTGCTGACCCGCTACGGGATGACGCCGCTGCCCGACGCGAAGATCACGATTCGCGGCACAGGCCCGGCCTGAGGCACGATCCGTCATGACCCTGTTCGATTTTCCGGATTTCATCGGTTACCTGACGAATGGTTTCCTGCTACGCGGCGCGCTGGTGACGCTCGCGCTGACCCTCGTCACGGTACTCGGCGGCCTCGTGCTCGGGATGCTGCTCGCCTTGCTGCGGATGTCGAAACAACGGCTCGTCGTTGGCGCGGTGCGTGGCTACGTCTGGGTTTTCCGCGGCACGCCGCTCCTGATCCAGCTCGTGATCATCTATACCGGCCTGCCGCAGCTCGGCGTGCGTTTCGGCGTCGTCGGCTCGGCGCTGCTTGCCCTGATCCTGAACGAAGCCGCCTATCTCGCGGAAATCATCCGCAGCGGCTTCATGGGCGTGCCGCGCAGCCAGTACGAGGCGGCCGAGGCGCTCGGGCTGCCGACATGGCTCGCGCTATGGAAAGTGACGCTGCCTCAGGCGTTCCGGCTGATGCTGCCGTCGCTCGGCAACTCGATCAACGGGCTGCTGAAGTCTACGTCGATCACCTCGGTGATATCGATGGAGGAATTGATGCGGCGAAGCCAGATGGTGATGCAGGAGAAATTCGAGGTGCTCGAGGTGTTCTGCGCGGCAGCGATCTTCTACCTGCTGATGACGACCGCATGGGGGGTGATCCAGCAACACCTCGAACGCCACTTCGGTGCCGCGCATGCGGCGCAGCGCGGCTGACGGCCCGCCGCCGAATCGACAGGGGAAAGACGCAATATGACATCGAAGAAGTCTCCGACAGGCGTGGTCGCCGCGACGGTGCTGCCGTTCGACGACGCGCAAGCGATCGACTGGGCGAGTTACGAGCGTGTGCTCGCGCACTGCGCTTCGGCCGATGGCATCCGCGCGATCTTCGTCAACGGTCACGCGGGCGAGGGCGGTGCGCTCGACGCCGGCGAACGGCGCGACGTACTGCGGTTCACCCGCGAGCGAATCGCCGGCGGGCGCGCGTTGATCGCCGGTATCCTCGCGCAGTCGACACGCGAGGCCGTCGCCGAGGCCCGCGTCGCGGCAGACGCCGGGGCGGACCTGCTGACCGTGTTTCCGCCGGCGACGTTCGCCGGCGCGCGCACCGCGATGGTGGTCGACTACGTGCGCGCGATCGCGGACGCCGCCGACCTGCCGGTGATCGTATTCCAGTATCCGCTCGGCTCCGGGTTCGGCTATTCGACCGAGACGCTCGTGCGGCTGGCCGAGTTGCCGTCCGTCGTCGCGGTGAAGGAGGGCAGCGACTCGATACGCGCGTACGAGGACAACTATCGCGCGCTGAAAGTGGCGCGCCCGGATTTCGCGGTCCTTGCGTCGAACTTCGACTGGTTTCTCGCACAGCTCGCGAGCGGCAGCGATGGGATCCTGTCGGGGCTCGCGAGCCTGGCCCCGCGGCCGCTCGCCGATCTGTGGCAGGCATCGCAGCGCGGCGACATCACCGCGATGCGCGAGACGAGCGCGCGCCTGCAGCCCCTCGTCAGTGCGATCTATGCCGCTCCCCGCAATGAAATGTATGTCCGGATCAAGCATGCGCTGCGCACGCTCGGCGTCATTGCCTCGGCAAAGGCTCGCGCACCGTTTCCGTCCGTCGACGCCGCGACCGCGCGCGCGATCGACGCGGCACTCGAACAAACCGGGATCACGATGCTCGCGGGAGAACGGGGATGAGTGAAGCCCTCAAACCCGTCATCGTCGAATTCATCGGCGTGAATGCGTGGTATGGCAGCTACCATGCTCTGAAAGACATCGACCTTGCGGTGCGCCAGAGCGAACGGATCGTCGTCTGCGGGCCCTCTGGCTCCGGCAAGTCCACGCTGATCCGCTGCGTGAACCGGCTCGAGACCTATCAGCAGGGGCAGCTCGTCGTCGACGGCTACGAGCTCAACCGGCATAGCCGGCACATCGCGACGATCCGCCAGGAGGTCGGGATGGTGTTCCAGCAGTTCAACCTGTTTCCTCACATGACGGTGCTCGACAACCTGATCCTCGCACCGATGTGGATCCGGAAACTGTCGCGCGCGGAGGCAATCGATCTCGCGATGCACTATCTCGAACGCGTACGGATCCCGGAGCACGCGGCGAAGTATCCCGGGCAGTTGTCGGGCGGGCAGCAGCAGCGCGTCGCGATCGCACGCGCGCTGTGTCTGAAGCCTCGCGTGATGCTGTTCGACGAACCGACCTCGGCGCTCGATCCGGAAATGATCAAGGAAGTGCTCGACGTGATGGTCGGACTCGCGCAGGACGGCATGACGATGATCTGCGTGACGCACGAAATGAGCTTCGCACGCATGGTGGCTGATCGTGTCGTGTTCATGGACAAGGGTGAAATCCTCGAGATCGCGCCGCCGGATGTGTTCTTCTCGCAACCGCGCGACCCGCGTGCTCGCGAATTCCTGAACAGCATCGCGTAGCGGACGCACGGCGCCGCCGTCTGCCAGCGGACGGCTGGCACGACAGCGGTCTATTCACGGCGGGTATACACGCATCATGATTCGGAATACAGAATAAATTTATACGAATTACGTCCGGCTTAGGATGAGATGCCGATAACGAATCGAGTGCTTGAGCAACGCGATCGATCCGTCGGCATCGACACTTGGCTAACGACATTCGCGAAAGGACAGAACATGAAGCATTGGCGTGGATACGTGGCGGCACTGGCGGTACCTTCGGCGCTCGCGCCGTGGACCGCGGCGCATGCGCAGAGCAGCGTTACGCTGTACGGGATCATCGACACCGGGGTTGCGTATCAGAGCAACGCGACGACACTCGGTTCCGGCAAGGCGGGGCATTCGGTCGTCAACATGATCAACGGCGCGTGGGCCGGCAGCCGCTTCGGACTGAAGGGCGCCGAGGATCTCGGCGGCGGCACGCAGGCAATCTTCCAGCTTGAGGAAGGCTTCAACAGCGCCACGGGCGCGCAGGCGACGTCGGGGCTCGCGTTCAACCGGCAGGCGTTCGTCGGGATGACCAATCCGGTGTACGGGACGTTGACGGCGGGACGCCAGTACACCGCGTATTACACGATGCTCGCGCCGTATAGTCCCGCGTCGAAGCTGACCGGCTTTTACGGCGCGCATCCCGGCGATATCGATTCGCTTGATACCGTCTACCGGGCGAACAATTCGCTCGTCTATACGTCGCCGCGCTACCACGGCCTGACGGCCAGTGCTAGCTACGCGCTGGGTGGCGTGGCCGGCAGCTTCGATGCCGGCTCGACGTGGAGCGCCGGGCTTCAGTACATCGGCGGTCCGCTCGGTATCGCGGTCGGTTTTCAGCGGATCAACAATTCGACGCCGGGCGGGGGCGCGTGGGGTTCGTCGTCGACAGCGTCGAACGCGGGCAGCGAACCGGGCGTATCGGCGATCAATGTCGGGTACCAGACCGCGAAGGCGCAGCAGCGCTTCGCGGTCACGGGCGGCTATCAGATCACGCCCGCGTGGGACGTGTCGGTATCCTACTCGAACGTCCAGTATGTGCCGGGTCAGAACTCGTCGTTCGCGAATCTCGCGATCTTCAATACCGGCGGCCTGGTGGTGCACTACAGGCCAGCCATGCAGTGGGACCTCGCGGCCGGCTACAGCTACACGCTGGCGACGCGATCGAACGGCATCACGTCGGCCGCGCGCTATCAGCAGTTCAATATGTCGGAGTACTACGCGCTGTCGAAGCGGACCGGCCTGTACGGTCTGCAGGGTTATCAGCGTGCGACCGGACGGACGCTTGGCTCGTCGGGCGCGGGCGCGATTGTCGACGCGACCGCGTCGATCGGCGACGGCGTGAACGGCGCACCGTCGTCGGGTCGCAGCCAGGCCGTCGCAGCGGTCGGCATCGTGCACCGGTTCTGAGGTTGGTATTGCCGCGACGGTGTCCTGCCCGTGCTGTCCCGCCGGATACCGGCGGCTGGCATAGGCAGGGCCGATTCCAGTGGCAAGGTTTTCGACGAGTTTCTTTAGGGAGTTGACGTGATCCACTGCATTTCCCCGGACGACGCGGCCGCGCTGGTCTCCGACCGAGACTTCCTGATGGTCGGCGGCAATACCGGTTCCGGCGTTGCCGAAGCGGTTCTCGAGGCGCTCGAGCGGCGCCATCTACGCGGCGACGGTCCGCGCGATCTGACGCTGTTCCATGTAACCGGCATCGGCGCGGTTCACGAGAAGGGCCTGTGCCGGCTCGCGCATCCGACGCTCATCCGGCGCGTGATCGGAGGCAACTACGGGATGCAGGTGCCGTTCATGAAGTTGATCCGCGAGAACATGATCGAGGGTTACAACTTCCCCCAAGGCGTGATGACCCAGTTGTGCCGGGCGATGGCGGGCCGCCAACCGGGCCTGATCTCGCGCACCGGCCTGCGTACCTACATCGATCCCAGGCAGGATGGGGGCCGCATGAACGAGCGGACCACGGAACCGATGGTCGAACTGCTGACACTCGCCGGCGAGGAGTGTCTGTTCTATCGCGCGCCGGGCGTGCCGAAAGTCGCGATCATTCGCGGCACGTCGGCCGACGAGGACGGTTACGTGAGCATGGAACACGAGGCGACGACACGCGAAGACCTGTCGATCGCGCAGGCAGTCCATAACGCGGGCGGCATCGTGATCTGCCAGGTGAAACGCGTGGTCCAGCGCGGCAGCCTGCATCCGCAAATGGTCAAGATTCCGGGTTTTCTGATTGATCATTTCGTCGTCGATCCGGAACAGATCCAGACCTATACGACGAAATACGATCCGGCGCGCTGCGGCGAGACACGGCTGCCGACGTCGATGATCGAACCGGATCCGCTGACGGTGCGTCGCGCGATCGCACGCCGCGCCGCGCTCGAGTTGCGGCGCGGCGACATCATCAATCTTGGCGCCGGGCTGTCGGCGATGATCCCGAACATCGCGGCGGAGGAGGGCATCGAGGATCTCGTGACGATGACGGTCGAGTCGGGCGTCGTAGGCGGCGTCCCCGGCCACACGCGCGAATTCGGTACCGCGGTGAATCCGCGTGTGATTCTCGACCAGGGTTATCAGTTCGATTTCTACGACGGCGGCGGGTTGACCTGTGCGTTTCTGTCGTTCGCACAGGTCGACCGCGATGGCAACGTCAACGTGACGCGTTTCGGCAAACGCTATGACGGGTCGGGCGGCTTCATTAACCTGACCCAGAACACACGGCGCCTCGTCTTCAGCGGATCGCTGACAGGCGGCGAGCCCGATCTGGATCTCGTCGATGGCATGCTGCGAATCCGGCGCGACGGCGCGTTCGACAAATTTGTCGAGCGGGTCGACCAGATCAGCTTTTCGGGCACCCTTGCCCGCGAGCGCGGTCAGCAGGTGATCTATGTGACAGACCGGGCGGTGTTTGAGTTGCACGCGCGGGGGCTCGTGATGACCGAGATCGCGCCCGGCGCGCGGCTGCAGGAAGACGTGCTTGCGCGCATCGGTTTTCCCGTCGAGGTGAGCCCTGATCTGAAAACGATGGACGCACGGCTGTTCCGGGCGGCGCCGATGAACCTGTACGAACGGATGATCCAGCGCGGATGAGCAAGAGGCCCACCGTCGGCGGGACGGCGAACTGTCAGTGAAGAACCTGATTACGGAATCCCCCGGCAATGAAAGTGCGGGTTCCGGTAAAGCGAGTGGCCGGCTACAACGACCGAGCCTGCGGCTACCGGCCGCGGCATGCCACTTCGCCGCGATTCAATCGTTATCCTTATTTACCAGGCTTATAGTTCTGGCCCGAAACCTGATAGCGCCAGTTGCGCCGCGTCGAATATGGCACCGCTATGCTGTTTCTCCAGGACGACTGCCGAACCGGATCAGATATTCGCCTGACAGGATTGCCATGCCCTACCTCGAAGTCATTGCGCCCCCTTCCGATGCCGCTCGGCGCGACGCTTTTGTTCGTGCGAGCACCGCCGCGTTGATGACGCTATTCGGCGTATCCGCCCAAACGGTGACCGTCTATTTTGTTCCGATCCCGGTCGACGGCTACGGCCACGCGGGCGAGACGATCCGTTATGACGGGCCGGATGTGCGCGTGCTGATCAAGGTTCACGCATACCGGCGCGAGATCGATACAAGACGCCTGGCCGCGGCGGCGCTGACCGACGCGTTCTCGACGGCGTGCGGCGTGCGCCGCGAACGAATCGCCGTTTATTTCTTCGACCGCGCACCCGACGAAGTCGCTCACGCCGGCCGCCTCAGTTCCGATGCCGAATGAACCACACCACGATGGATACCTTTCTGACTGAAGACCATATCGCGCTGCGCGATGTCGTGCGCCGCTTCGCCGAGGTCGAGGTACTGCCGCGCGCGGCAGCGATCGACCGCGATGACCGCTTCGACCGCGAACTCTATGCGGCACTTGCCGGGCTCGGCATGTACGGGCTGATGCTTCCGGAGGACGCGGAGGGGGCAGGCCTCGGTGCGATCGCTGCTTGTGTCGCGATCGAGGAACTCGCGCGCTGTTCGGGCGCGATCGGCAACCTGTTCGCGATCCCTGTCGAAGCCGCGCTATTCCTGCATGAGCACGGTAACGACGCGCAACGCGAGCGGATTCCGACGATTCTCGACGGTTCGTCGATTTTCGCAACGGCGGTCACGGAGCCCGATCACGGCTCGGACGTCGCGAGTATCACGACGTCCGCGCGCCGCGATGGCGATGGCTGGGTGTTGAACGGAACGAAGGCATGGGTGACGCTCGGGCAGGTTGCGGACTGGCTGATCGTGTTCGCGCGCACCGGCGACGCACCGGGCCATCGGGCGATCAGTTGCTTCCTCGTCGACGCGGCGTTGCCCGGCATCAGCCGCGGGCGCAACGAAGCATTGCTCGGAATGCACGGTCTCGAAGACTGCCAGATCATGTTCAGCGACGTGAGCTTGCCGGCAGGTTCGCTGATCGGCGAGCTGAACGGCGCGTTCAAGATGGCGATGCGCAATTTCGACTTCAGCCGGCTGCTGATGTCGTCGATGGCAGTCGGCATCGCCCAGGCGGCGATGGAGGATGCGCTGGATTATGCCAGGCAGCGCAAGCAATTCGGCACGCCGATCCTGTCGTTCCAGGCGATTCAGTTCATGCTCGCCGACATGTCGACCGAGATCGATGCCGCGCGCCTGCTGATCCGGCACGCGGCAAGCCTGCACGAGGCGGGCCGCTCGATTGCGCGCGCGGGCGCGGAAGCCAAGTTGTTCGCGACTGACATGGCGGTGCGCAACGTGTCGAATGCGCTACAGATTCACGGGGGTAACGGCTACTCGCGCGAATACCGGGTCGAGCGTCTGTTCCGCGATGTACGGTTGACGCAGATCTACGAGGGAACCAACCAGATCCAGCGCCTGATCATCGCGCGCCAGCTCGACAAGGAGGCGGCATGACGCGCGCGACATCCCGCCAGCCCGGCGTCCCGCACGTTTTGACCGGGGGAGTCCGATGAGTGCGCCGAACCTGTTCTACGAAGACATCGAGCTGGGCGCGAGCTTCGTCACGCCTGCGCATACGGTGAGTGCGGACGACATCCGCCAGTTCTGCGACCTCACGCACGACCATTTTCCGTTGCATACGGATGAAGCCTATGCACAGCGTTGCGGCTTCCGGACCGTTATCGCCCACGGCCTGTACGGTCTGTCGCTGATCGAAGGCCTGAAAACCCGGCTCGATCTGTATCGCGACAGCTCGCTTGCATCGCTTGGCTGGGACAAGGTCCGGTTCCGGCATCCGGTGTTTGCCGGCGACACGGTGCACGTCGAGTTCAGGTTCGTCGACAAGCGGCCGTCGTCGAAACCCGGGCGCGGAATCGTGACCGAAGCGCTGCGACTCGTGAATCAGGACGGCGTTGTCGTGATCGACGCCGAGCATGTCGCATTGTTGCGCGCGCGAGCCGACACATGACGCGTGCGGTGCCTCCGTCGAAGTAAGACCCGATCGATCACGTCTGTCTCTCTGTCCAAAGGAATCTGACCATGCCCGCATTCGCTCTCCGCACGACGCTCCGTCGTGCGATACCGGCGACGATCGTCGCGCTGTCGCTGTGTCTTGTGGAACCCGCGATCGCCGCCTGCGACTCGCCGATCGCGAGTTCCCACCTCGTCACGCCCGGCGTGTTGCAGATGTCGACCAACCCGACGCTGCCGCCGCAACAGTATGTGACCAGCGACGGCGAACTCGAAGGACTGAACGTCGATCTCGGCAGGGATATCGCGAAGCAACTGTGCCTGAAGCCCGAGTTCATCCGGATGGATATGCCGCCAATGATTCCCGCGCTGAAAACGGGGCGCTTTGACATGATCAACACCGGGCTGTTCTATACCGACGAACGCTCGAAGATGTTCTACATGGTGCCGTATGCGCAGCAGGCGCTGAGTGTCTACACGACGCCGTCGAGTCCGCTGAAGATCACGCGCTTCGAGGACCTTGCCGGACTGCGCATCGGAGTCGAGATCTCGACCTATCAGGAGAAGCACGCGAGGGCGATCAGCGACGAGATGGTCAGGCGCGGTCTCAAACCGATCCAGTTCTTCACGTTCACGACCGTGACGGATACACAGGCCGCGCTGCGCGCCGGGCAGATCGATGCAGCGATCAATATCGACGAGACGGCCGCCGATCTCGCGCAACGCGGCCTCGTGAAAATCTGGCTGCACGGCCTGTATGGCACCGATATCACAATGGCATTTCGCGACCGCGCGGTGGCCGAGGCGGCAGCCAACGCGCTAAACCGGCTGAAGGCGAACGGTGACTATGACCGGTTGTTTGCCAAATACAGGATGACGCCGCTCCAGACCGGTACGTTCGCGATTCGCGGGTCCGGACCGGGTTGATGCGGGTCTGGCTTGCGTCGCGCGTATGGGTGGAGTCAACCGTGGTTGATCCCGGCTATGGCCCCGCGTCGGCGTCGTTCCAGGATCCACACCGTGTGTACGGGCGACTCTGGTCACGAAGGCGATGGAGGTCCGATCCGATGGCATCGGCATGCGATGTCGTCGGCAACCAGCCGACGCTGGCCACCGCGCTGCACGAGTTCGGTCACCGGCACCACTATCGAAGTCTAGTCACGATGCTGCTCACGTGCTCGCCAGTGACATCGAGGGACACGCCAACGGCATGCATTTAACCTCAAACGGTCCATGCGTCGATATCGAGAACTGAGTCGGCAAACGCTTCTGGCGCCTCCTGCGGAAGATTGTGACCTGCATTAGCCACGACCCGGTTCTCGTGACGTCCAGTGAAGCGCTTCGAGCTTGCTTTTCTGCCACCAGGCGGCGAAACACCATCGGCGTCCCCCTCCAGCGTGATCGTGGGCACTGTGATTGACGGCATCGCAGAGAGGTTGAGTTCGATATTTTCAAACCGAGGATCGCCGTCGACCAGCCCGAAACGGTGTCGGTAAGAATGGACTACCACGTCGACGAAATCGGGATTGTCGAACGCTTCGGCCGAACGCGCGTAGACGTCGTCGTCGACGCGCCATGTCGGCGACCATAGGGACCATAGAAGACGACAGAACGCGCGCCGGTTCTCGATCAGCCCGGCCCGGCCGCGCTCGCCATGAAGGTAGTACTGATACCACATTCGGTATTCCTTTTCGGGATCGGCTGGCTGTAAGGCGTTGGCTATGTTCTGGATGTTGTACCCGTTGACCGAAACCAGCCCCCGTGCTCTCGATGGATAGAGCGCCGCCACAATACATGCCGCCCGGCCGCCCCAGTCGTATCCGCCGAGTATGGCTTGGCCGATCTGAAGCGCATCGAGCAGGGCCAGCAGGTCTGCCCCAAGCGCCGCCTGCTGGCCCGAGCGAAGTGTGGTGGGCGAAAGGAAGCGCGTCGGCCCGTATCCGCGGAGGTAGGGGGTAATGACCCGGGCGCCCTCGGACGTCAGGCGTGGCGCCACTTCGTCGTATGCGTGGATGTCGTAAGGGAAACCGTGAAGTAGGACTACCGGCCATCCGTTGGGATCGCCCTGTTCGACATAGGCGATGTCGAGCAATTCGGTTGCGATATGTTTGAGCATGGAGCAGAAGGATAGCTATCTTGGAGTGGTTCAACAAACCAGAAAAATTGCCGGATCGCGTCAGAAAAACTCTCGCAAATGTGTTCATGAATGGAGGCGACCGCCGATGCACGCAGCGCGGGCACCCTTGATGATGAAATTTGTAAATGTTCGCTTCGAGTATTTACCACCGCCAGCAATGACCATTGTGCTCGGAACCCGAGCATTCACATCGAGAGGCGGCGGATGGCTCCACTGGGTCGATCAGCAACTGTCGTCATCCGGCTCTGTGCGGCCAGAAGGCGACCTTCCTCCGACGAGTCGCGAGGAAGGTCAGACGGCAGTTCCATTCCACGAGCGGTCATTCGATCGTCGGACGCCGGCGTCGCGTCAACGGCCGAAGCGGTCGACGAGAGGCTGTTTTCGGAATGGCCGTTCAGGGATAAAAAGCTGCCTCAGGCATCTAGATCGATCACCACTTTTCCGAAATGAGCTGCACGTTCCAAAAACCGGTAGCCTTCGATCGCATCCTCAAACCCGAATACACGGTCCACGACGGGCTTGATGGCCGCCGTTGCCATCGTACGCGCTGCATCTGCCAGGTTCGCCGTTGATCCCGTGTTGTTACCAACAATTGTTAAGGTCTTGAGATTGATGGGAAGGATGGGAATCGAGAGTTCCATGCCGCCGATAAAGCCCACGACAAAGATTGTCCCAGCGATGGCTGCTGCGTTCAGGGAGCGTGGAAACGTGCTTGCTCCGATCGTCTCGACGATCAGGTCCGCGCCGACCCCGTTCGTCGACGAGAGCACAATTTCGTCCCAAGCCGGCGTCGATTGATAATTAATCGTCAAATCTGCACCTAGCGCGCGAGCACGTGCCAGCTTTTCGTCCGACGACGAAGTAATGATGACGCGCGCGCCTGCCGCCTTGGCAAACTGCAATGCGAACAGGCTGACCCCGCCCGTGCCGAGCAGAACGACCGTGGATCCCGGACGAACACGCCCCGTGACAATTGCATTCCATGCGGTAGTTGCAGCAATCGGAAGCGTGGCGGCTTCTGCAAAAGTGAGTTGATCGGGAATCGGGACCAAAGACGTCGCGGGCACAACAGCATAGTCCGCGAGTGATCCAGGTATGGTCACACCCCGCATGCGTTTCGCTGCCGCAGAGGTAAGCGGTCCGGCAGCCCAGTCGACCATTAGTCCAGGGACGACCCTGTCGCCGACTGTCCAACCGTCTACGCAGCTGCCGATCTCAATTATTTCGCCCGCGCCATCCGTGCCAGGAATAAAGGACGTGCTGCGACTTCCCAATCGCCCCCACGCGACCATCAGGTCGAGATAGTTCAGGCTCGCAGCGCGCAAGCGAATCAAAACTTCGTGTGGCTCCGGGCTTGGCACAGGCATATCGACACGCTTTAAGGAATCAAGCGAATGGTCAGTTAGATTGAAGGCGCGCATCGAAATCTCCGGTTAGGAATGGACTCGATCGTAGCAGCGCCTGGCCGCTATAATTTATCGCTAGAACACAACATTACTGCATGTGGCGCATCAATGACCAGTATCGAAGCAGATCAGACCGAAGCCTTCCTTGCCGTTGCGGAATTGGGAAGTTTCTCCGCGGCGGGACGCAAGATTGGCCGTGACGGCTCGGTGGTCTCCCGTCGAATCGCCGCACTCGAAGCGCGTCTCGGAATACGCCTGCTTGAGCGGTCGACCCGCCGTGTCGCGCCAACCGAAGCGGGCATCCGTTTCCGGGATCGGGTCCGTGAAGCAATGGACATGATGCGAACCGCCGAAGACGAGGCCAGGGCCATGGCTGCGTCGCCCACGGGTCTCTTGCGCGTGAGCCTGCCTTTGGCCTTCGGACGTATGTGGATTGCACCGCGGTTGCCTGAATTTCTTTCGCGATATCCGGCACTTCGCGTCGACGCGAGCTACTCGGACAGATACGTTGATCTTATCGCCGAGGGATTCGACGCCGGGGTCCGGCTCGGTGAGATGAAAGATAGTCGGCTGATCGGACGTCGCATTGCGGTGACGCGCCGGCTAATCTGCGCGACGCCTTCCTATCTTGACCAACATCCTGTGCTGAAGGAGGCGGATGATCTGCTGCGCCACGACTGCGTTTCCTTCACACGGCTCACCACTCATCCGGTTTGGCACTTGCAACGCAACGGAAAGCGCCGCGCTGTACGTGTCTCGGGACGCCTTGAGACCGACGACGCTGAAGCAGTCGTCCAGGCAGCGCTTGCCGGCATGGGTGTCATCATGGCGACTGACTGGCTCGTGGCGCGCGAACTCGCTGATGGCCGACTGGTCCCGGTGCTGACGGACTGGACGGTGAGCGGTGAGGCCGGCGTTAGCGTCGTGCGGGCCTCTGTCCAGCATGAGCCGGCCAAGAGTCGCGCGTTCGTGGAATGGATCGCGGAAGTCTTTACAACGCCGCCGTGGCAAGAAGCAATCGGATGAGCAACGCTCACAGAGTTTGCTTTGCCGTGTCACCTTGCGCTCCATTCGTCGGTAAGGCGATTGTTGCAGTATTCGGGGAGCAACACACGTTATTGAGCAGGCCGGGTATCGGCCGACCCATCAATACGTCTCTATCGGCGCACCACAAGGTTTGTGCCGGCAATGCAGGACGGTTCAGCTTCATCCCTGTCCTGAAGCGGGACGATTCAACGGAGCGGGGCGGTTCAATCTCATGCCTGCCCAGCAGAGTGCGCATTCCGGTCGTTCCGCGCCGCAAGCAGTTCCGTCAGCAACGCTTCCCCTGACCACGCCGGGCGAACTGAACCCTGTTCAGCCTCGCGCACCAGCGCACACAGGCGCGCATTCACCGGCGCGCGCCGTCCGCAGCGTTCGGCCAGACGCAGCACTTCGCCGTTGATCCAGTCGATTTCAGTTACGCGTCCCGCCGCCAGGTCATCCGACATGGAAGAGCGGGCTAACGGATCGATTGCCAACATCTTCCTCGCGAGTCGTTCGAACAGTGCATCAGGTGTGTTCAGGAGACGGGGAATCCAGTTGGCCGGTAATGACGTCAACCTGGTCGGCCGTATGCCGGCTTCGGCGAGTAGCGCGAGCGCTTCGGTTTGCGCGAGAGCAAGGCAGTGCCGATAGGCACGCTGCGAGAGCTCCTCCTTCAGCGGCCGGTTCGAGAGTGCGTTGATCGCGTTGTTGAGGTTGAGCAGGAGTTTCGCCCATTGCACGGCCAGGATGTCAGCATGCAGCGTGAGCGGCAAGCCTGCATCACGAAAGCCGGCGGCAAACGGGAGTAAAGCCGGAGCTGTCTGAACGGCCAGATCACCTGTCGATCCCTGGTGAAATGCGCCTCGTCCGTCGCCTACTACATTGAACGGCACCATGCCGGCCAGAACAGTATGCCGAGGCAAGGCGGCACGCAGGACATCGGCATTGCTCAAACCATTCTGGAAGCTGACCACGAGCGCGTCCGGCCGGAGCACGGCCGCAAGCTCAGCCGCCGCCACAGGTGTGCCTGCTGACTTCACTGTCACCAGGACGAGGTCCGCTGTCGCGGCAGCCGCTGCATCGGTCGAATAATCGATGCGGGACGGCGGCACATGCCAGTGTCCCGAGCGATAGTCGGACAGCGCGAGGCCATGCTCGCGCAGTTCAGCGCCGGCACGCGCACGGCCGACAAAGTTGACGCCGCTTCCCGCGGCCAGCAGCCTGCCGCCGATATAACAGCCGACCGAGCCGGCGCCATACACACAAATCGTCGCCATGAGACTCTCGCGTAAGGGGAGATGCCATTATGTGCGATGCGAAGTTTCGTCCCGAAGCCCTCGCGCCAGCTCTACAAACTGCATCGCGCGGGCGTTGGCGTCGCCGTGACGGTGAGCGATGTAGAGCGTAGTGACGGTGTCTGTCTCGTCCAGGTGTCTGAATACAACCCCCGGCACCGCGATGGTCTGCAGCGTCGAAGGCACGAGCGAAATGCCAAGACCGGTGGCGGTCAGTCCGATCAGAGTGGAAGCCTGTTGGGCCTCCTGCACGACCTGCGGTTCGAATCCGCGCTTTGCGCATAACGCGACAATCTTTTCGTAAACCGCGACCCCTGCTTGCCGCGGATAGGCGATGAACGGCTCGTCGCGCAGATCCTTGAGTTTGATCGATGGAGCACTGGCGAGCCGATGCCGCGCATGCATGGCGAGCAGTAGCGGCTCTTCCATCAGCGGTGTGAACACCACGTCGTTGGGGGGCACGCTTTCGGGCATCCGCAGCAAACCGACGTCGATTTCACGCTGCTCGATCGCCTCGATCTGCCGGGACGATGACAGCTCCAACAGCGTGATGTTGACCTTCGGACGCTGCGTCCGGTATGCGTGAATCAGTCTCGGGAAAAGCGGCGACAGCGTTGACGCATTCGTAAAGCCGACCCGCAAACGCCCAACCTCGCCGCTGACAGTCTCCCAGACACTTTCCTTTGCGTGTTCGATCCGCGCGAGGATCGCGCGTGCGTCGTCCAGCAGCGCCAGGCCGGCCTCGGTCAGTGCGACGGTGCGGCGCGTGCGGTGGAACAGCCGTGCGCCCAGTTCCGCCTCCAGCGACTGGATCGCAAGACTCAACGGCGCCTGCGTAATGCCCAGCCGGTCGGCGCTGCGGCGGAAATGCAGCTCCTGCGCCAGCACCACGAAAAATTCCAGATGGCGGATATTCATTGATTTGCTCTGTAAATCAATAAGCTTGATTTGGAGAATAAATCAAAACTGTTTCCGGGGCGATACTGTCTTCCACCAACACAACGACGGAGACAGCATGAACGGTGCGGAACTGGTCGAACGCCTGCGAGCGCGACATAAGATCATTGCGCTGGGAATTCGCGCCTCGCGCACGACGGATGCGGTCCGCTGGGCCAAAGCGGCCGGTTACGACACGATCTGGGTGGATATGGAACACAGCTCGCTGCCGGTCGATACGGTGTCGCAACTGTGCTCATGCGCGGTCGACCTCGGCCTGATGCCATGGGTGCGCGTGCCGGAACGCGATTACGGCACGATCAACCGCGTGCTGGATGGCGGCGCGCTCGGCATCATCGTGCCGCGCGTCGAGACCGCCGAGCAGGCGCGCGACGCCGTGATCGCCACGCGCTTTCCGCCGCTCGGCCAGCGTTCGCAACTGGCGACGCTGCCCTACGTCAACTTCGAGAAACTTCCCGCTCGCGAACTCAACCGGCGTCTGAACGAGGCGACCGTGCTCAAGGTATTGATCGAAAGCCGCGCCGGCGTCGAAGCCGCCGATGCGATCGCGGCGATCGAAGGCGTCGACGTGCTCGCGCTCGGTTGCAACGACCTCTCCGCCGATCTGGGCCACACCGGCGAATCGGCGCATCCCGAAGTCGTGGCTGCGTGCCGCAAGGTGATCGCGGCTGCGCAGCGGCACGGCAAGGTGGTGATCGTGGGCGGCATGCCGGAGTGCGAGGCGCTCAACGAATTGCGCCGCGAGGGCGCCGCGCCGTTTGTCTTTGCCGGCATCGACAGCGATGTTTATCTGGCCGCGTTGCGCGAGCGCGTCGAGCAGGCACGTCAACTTTAATTCGAACTTCTACTTTCAGATCATGGCAGAAACCCCGCTGATTTCCACGCCGATGCGTGACTACGAAACCCTGTCGCGCCCGTCGTTCACAATGCCGGCGCTCGCTTGCGACGCGCACATGCACGTGTTCGGCCCCGAGGACAACTACCCGAAAGTCGAGCATCCGCACTACACGCTGCCGGACGGCAAACTCTCGCACTATCTGCAGATGATGAGCGCGCTGCACCTGAAGCGCTTCGTGATCGTGCAGCCGAGCTTCTACGGTACGGACAACCGTTGTCTGATCGACGCGCTGCACGTGGCGGGTTCGATCGCGCGCGGTGTCGTGATGATCGAGGAGGGCACGGACGCGGCGACGCTCGACCGCTTCCATCAGTCCGGTGTTCGCGCGGTGCGCCTCGATCTGTTTGCGCGCTCGGGTTTGCCGACCGCCGAGATCCAGCAGTACATCACGCGAATGGCCCGCTTGTGCGCAAGCCTCGGCTGGCACGTGCAGTTCTATGCGCCGGGCTGGGTGGTGCGTAATCTGATTCCGTTTCTCGCTGATGTGCAGACCGATTTCGTCATCGATCACATGGGCTACATGCTCGAAGAAGACGGCCTCACGCAAGCGGATTTCGATCGTCTGCTCAGCTTGCTGAAAGACGGCCACTGCTGGCTTAAACTCAGTGCGCCGTACCGGATCGCCAAACACCGCGGCTATGAAGCCGTGGCGCCGATGGCCGAGGCGATCATCAAGGCCGCGCCGCAGAAAGTGATCTGGGGTTCGGACTGGCCGCACATTCCCGATTCGACGCGCGACACCGGTGAATTGCTGAACCTGCTCGGCGCATGGACCCACGATCCGGCGGTGCACAAGTTGATTCTGTCCGATAACCCCGCGCGGTTGTTCGATTACTGAGCGACGGTTTGCGCGATAACCGAACGATTATTGAGGCAATACCCACCCACTATGCCCTACCAACCCAACGCAGCGTTTGCCGGTCTCTTTCGCGCGTTCACGTCGGACCCGCAGAGCATCGGCGCGCATCTGACCGGGCAGATGGCGCGGCTGCAAGCGGACGATCCGTTGCTCGTGTCGACCGGCAGCGATATCGTGCTGTTTCCCGGCGGAGGACGCGCGCCGACGATCGAGAGCTTTCGCAAATCGACGCGCGGCTTCATCGAATTGACCGCGGTATCGCATCTGCCGCTGGCGCTGGCTTACCTTGCGCGGATGCGTGAACTGTCGCCGCACGACGACACGTGGCAACGCGGCGCGTCGAACCTGCGCAACCATGCTGCGGAAACCTGCGCGGCGAATTCGTTAGCGCTCTGGCGCGATCATGTCGCGGTGGAGAGTTTCGCGGGCCACGAGCAGAAGATCGCCGATCTCGTCGACTACACCTGTGGCGTGACGATCGATCTGCTCGATCGGGCCCAGCACGATCACTCGCTGCTGAGCTTCGAGCGCCTGAATGACGAGTACTTCGCCGCGCCACGCACGAGCGCGTTTCCTGTGCCGATGAACGACGTGATGTTCGCGACCTTCGGGCTCGCGTTTCTCGACATCGTCTATCGCATCGGCAACTGGTTGCGCGCGCAGGCACTCGACTGGAGCCGCCTGATGGTGCTCGTCAGCGGCCGCTCGGGCAGGCCGACCGCCGGTGTGACGTGGGCGTCGAACAACATGTGCTATCTGGTGTGGTGCGCGTCGAATCGCGTGTTGCTGCCGGAACGCGTGTTCGTCGCGCCGCACGCGCCGTCGTTCTCGGTCGCCGAGTTGCCGGATGCCGCGGGCATGGCGGAACTGGAACGCACGTACCGGGCGTTGTGGCTCAACACCCGTTCGAGTATCGATGTCGCGCGCTCGTTGTTTCCCGCGCAGCAACCCTATCGGTTCGATCCGGCGCCGGCCGATGGCATGCCGGCCATCACGTCGGTCGACGACCGCGATGCGACCACGGCGCGTCTGCGCCGCATCATGGAAGATCCCACGCAATTGTTGTCCAACTGCGTCGCCGATTACATCGTCGATCAGTTGTACCGCAACGGCAATCAGCCGCAAGACGTTGAGATTCCTGGTTTTACGAATGTGACTTTCCCCAGCACCGCGCAATCGTAGCGACGGCTGCCGGATCAATACCCGCGCGCAAGGGCATCCGCGCGGGTCATAAAAAAACGCCCTTGATGAAGGAGACAGGCTTCATGAACTCATTTGCACAAGAGCCGCCGGCGGGTCCGCCCGTCAGCAACGTGCTGCGCATCACGCTGGTGTGCTTCGCGGTGTCGATGATCGATGGCTTCGACACGCTGATGTTGTCGTTCGTCGCGCCGTTGCTGGCGAAATCGTTGCAGATCGATCACGCAACCCTGGGCCGCGTGTTTGGCGCGGGCTTTATCGGCACCGTGCTCGGCTCGCTGATTGTCGGGCCGCTGGCAGACCGTTTCGGTCGACGGCCGATGCTGCTGCTGGCGCTTGCCGTAACCGGCATTTTCACGCTTGGCTGTGCTTTCTCCACCTCGGCGACGATGCTGGCTACGCTGCGGTTTATCGGCGGCCTCGGCATGGGCGGCGCGATTCCGCCGGTGGCGGCGATCACTGCTGAGAACAGTTCGCCGCAACGCCGTTCTTCGCTGGTGATTCTGATGTTCATCGGTTTTCCGCTCGGCGCGGTAGTGGGCGGCGCGATCACGGCAGCGTTGATGGTGCGCTTCGGCTGGCCGTTCGTATTTCTGATGGGCGGCACGTTCGCTTTGCTCGCGCTGATCCCGGTGCTCCTCGTGATTCCGGCGCAAACAGTTAGCCGCGCCGAACGGGCGGCAGCCCGGCAGCACGCGGCGGCGCGCGGGCTAAGTGTGGTCGGCGACATGTTCACCGGCGGTCGGCTCCCGGCGACGCTGGCGCTGTGGGTCAGCGTGTTGTCGAGCATGATCCTGTCGGGCTTCCTCGTTAGCTTCATGCCGACCATTCTCAACATGAACGGTGTCGAGCCTGGTCGTGCCGCGCTTGGTTCGGTACTGCTCAATCTGGGGGCCATCGGCGGCGCGCTGGTGATTTCGACCCTCGTCGGCAAACGGGGGCTATTTGTACCGGTGGCAATTTCGTTTCTGGGCGGCGCGGTGTTGACGGTGGCCCTGGGCCAGATCATCGGTGCGGGCAATGCGGCGCTGGCGATGTTGTTCGCCGTCGGCGCGTTTCTGGTCGGCGGACAGTTGACGTTTCCCGCCATTGCCAGCTATCTCTTTCCAGCGAATGTGCGGGCGGCCGGCGTCGGTTGGACGTTGGCGATCGGACGCATCGGCTCGATCGTCGGGCCGGTGATCGGCGGCATGCTGTTGTCGCAGCATCTATCGTTCGAAACACTTTTCGTGCTGGCGGCGATTCTCGCGGTAAGCGCCGCGTTAGGTCTTTGTCTCGCCAACGTGCTGCGGCCGCGAGACAAGGAAGGGGGAGCGCTCCCGCCGGCTGCGTCTTTTGCGATCACGGGTTCGGAGTTGGGAGAGGCGGGACATGGCAAAAACTGAATTGGGCGCGGGGCTGCTCACGGTGCTGCAGAAGTTGCCCACCAGCGGCGCGCGCGCAGTCGAAGTCTTTACGACCGACGAGGGCACCTTTCTCGGCGTGCCGCAACTCGCGCGCGATGTGCCGGGTGAGGCGCCCTATATGAACGCCGGCGACAGCGACATTGAAGCGCCGATCTACCGCTGGCAGGACGGCCGGTTCGTCGAGCACGAAGCGCTGTCGCTGCCCGGCGGCGAAGACCTCGAGTACTTCGAGATCGACGGCCGGCGCTTTCTCGCCGCAGCCGGGATTCGCAGCGGCAAGGGACCGTACGATCTCGACACCGATGCGGTGGTGTATGAACGCGTCGCCGGCGCATGGGCGCCCTTGCAAAGCTTTCCGGTATTCGGCGCGAAGCAGTGGACCGCTTTTTCGTTCGACTCGCGTCATTTTCTCGGCTTGTCGCAAGGCGTGGTGGTCGACGGTGTCGTGCCGAAACATCCGCGCGAATCGTGCCTGTTCGAGTGGAATGGCGAGCGCTTCGTGCCGTTTCAGAACTTCAACGGACAGTGGGGCTACAACTTCGCGTTCGTGTCGTTCGGTGACGAGCACTACCTCGCGTATGCGGACCATGTCAGTGGATCGTCGGTGAATCGCTGGGATGGCGAGAAGTTTGTCCCGCTGCAAATCTTCGACGAAAACGGTGGCCGCGCGTTCCGCTTTTTCGAAAGCGACAGCGTGCTGTGGATGGTGCACGCGAACCTGCTCAAACACACCACGCTTTATCGATTCGACGGTGCGCGGTTCGTCGAGATGCAGATGCTGGGCGGACCGGGCGGACGCGAACTGTGTCTGGTCGACGGTAAAGAGGGACGCTATCTGGTGCGCGCGTGCTTTATCACCGGAACGCCCAAAGCCCCGGTTGTCGTGCCGCACTCGGAGATTTTCCTCTGGCGGGATGGATGTTTCGAACTGGTGGGCGACTTCGCGACATCCGGTGCGACGGATGCCGCCAGCTTCGTCGAAGACGGTCAACGCTATCTGGTGGTCAGCAATAGTCTGAGCGACGAGATCCGCTTTCGCACTGATTCGACGTTATACCGGTTCGACGGTTAGCGGCTAAACCTCGATATCCGCTGCGCCCGTCGACCCGCCGGGCCCCCACGTTCGGAAACAGCGATCCCTCCTGCGAGGGAGGGCATCGTTTTGCCTTAAAAAATAAATAGTGGAGACAATGAATGAACAAGCTCGCTCTGAGTGCAGCAACATTGTTTGCGTTAATGAGCCAGGCTGTCCACGCTCAAAGCACTCTCACGCTGTACGGCAGAATCGACGAAGGTCTGACGTTCGTGGACAACGAGGGAGGCGGTCATAACACGAAGCTGGATAGTGGCGTGCTGTACCCGAACATTTGGGGCCTCGCCGGTCACGAGGACCTGGGTGGCGGTAACACGGTGGTGTTCAAGCTCGAAGGATTGTTCGATCTGAACAGCGGAAAAATGCTTCCCGCCAATACGGAATTCGCACACCAGGCTCTGATTGGTCTGGAGACGGATTACGGGAGGATCACCATGGGTTACCAGTACGACATGGCCTTCGACTTTTTCAACCAGTTCAACGTTAGCGCGCTCGGCAGTGGCTATGCGATCCATCAGGGGGACTTCGACCACACCAACAACGACCGGATGCCCAATTCCGTCAAATACACCAGTCCGACCATCAAGGGATTTCAGTTCGCCGCGATGTATGGCTTCAGTAATACGGCGGGAAGCTTCCATAACGGTAGCGCGTGGAGTGTGGGCGGGCAGTACGCAAACGGTCCCCTGACGATCGGCACGGACTATACATTCGAGGCCACGCCGACGTTGGACCCGTACGCGCAGATCGGTTTGCGTACCTTCTTCGGCGTTCCGACCGTGACGGGAACCGGCAATTCGGCCACCGACCTCCAGCCGGCCTTCACGCTCCATTCGTTGGCCACGTTCGGCATCGGCGCTTCGTATGCGATCGGCGATTTCACCCTCTACGGCAACTTTACCGACACGACGCTGAAATACCAGGGCGAGGTTTCCGTGATGCACGTGTATGAGGGTGGCGCGACGTATCAGGCTAACCCTTTTTTGCAGTTTGTCGTCGGCTATCAGCACACCGGTTTCCAGGGCCACAACTGGAATCAGGTAACGGCGGCGGCCAACTATGCCCTCTCCAAGAGGACACAGATTTATATCTCATCGGACTACCTGAAAGCATCGGCCGGCGTCGATGCCGTTCTCGGCGAGGCCTTTACGCCATCGTCGACAGGTCAGCAAGCCGACGTTCGCATCGGTATCGTCCACTCCTTCTGAATACATCGATTCGCAGATAAATCGCGTTGGGAAAAATTGACTCAGGGATGAAATTCCAGCCTTGCACGTGGCTGAAAACCGTAACAACTGATAGGAGATATCAACACATGAAACGAACTTACGCTGCAATTGCACTAACGGGAATCCTGGCGATGGTGGCTCATGCATGGGGCAACGAGGCGGCAGACAGTTTGCCAAAGTGGTCTGCCAACATTCCCGTAAAGGTGGCGACACACTTTGCCTTCGACACAAGCGCGACCGCAGACGGAAAGTACTATCTCGCCGACGGATCGAACGGTGCGCTAGATGTATTTGACGCTAAAACCATGACGCTGCTTGCGCAGATTACCGGGGATTTTGCCGGTGTCGGCAAGAGCTTCGATACCTCCTCGCCGGCGGGGGTGACGCCGGTCCCGGGTACGTCATTGGTCTACGTGGGAGACGTCAATTCGGTCAAGCTGATCGATGTGTCGGAAAAGAAACTGGTCAAGACGATCGCGGTCAGTACGACAGGTATTCGCGCCGACGAAGGGTGCCTCGACCCGGAGCACCACGTCGTGATGTACTCGAGCGGCGGCGAAAAACCACCGTTTGCGACCTTCATCGATACCCGGACTCAAACGATCGTCGGCAAACTTTCTCTGCCTGACTCCACCGGTCTCGAGGCGTGCGCGTATGACCCGAAGAACAGAAACTTCGTGCTGAACAACGATGGAACGAAGGCGAATCCGAAAGGCGAGGTCGATGTCATTCCTGTTGCGTCCGTTCTTGCAGGAAAGCCCGTTGTTGCAAAGGTGTTTGCGCTCAAAGGGTGCGGCGCACCGACCGGCATCGCAATCGGACCGGGCAACGATGCGCTGATTGGGTGCGATCCCGATGAGGGGAGCAAGCAGCTGACGTTGATCATCGACCGCAGCAGCGGCAAGACACTTGCTGAATTGCCGTTCGGCGGTGCGGACCAGGTCGCCTATGACCCGGTTTCGAAGCGCTATTTTCTTCCCGCCGGCCACCACTCCGCTGACGGTATTTCTCAGGTCGGTCGGAAAGACGCGAAGTTCGACTCGGCGCTCGGCGTCGTCGACGCGACCACACGGCACTTTCTTGGCAGCGTTCCCGCCGGAATTCATGCGCACTCGGTTGCGGTAGATGGTGAGTTGCACCGGGTATTCGTGCCGCACGCGGGCGGCGTGTCGGCTGAATTTTCCAGCCCAGGGGTATCGGTATTTGCCACGCAGTAAGCGCGTGCCCGGCAAAGGCTGCCCGCTCTCCATTCAGGGGGCGGGCTCTTCCGATCAGCCTGCAGGGGTTGCACCGGCTATGTGCCGTACGTATCAAGGCACCTGACAAAGGAACCATGTGATGAGCAGCATTCAGGATTCAGATCAGCGTCGCGAGACCGATCCCGCCAGTAAAGTCCCGCAGATCACCTTGATGTTCTGGGTGGTCAAGATACTCGCGACCACGGTCGGCGAGACCGGCGGTGACGCCCTTTCGATGACGTTGAAACTCGGTTATGCGATCAGCAGCATCATCCTCCTCGCATTTTTCTTCGTCACGCTGACGGCCCAGATCGGGTCTAAACGGTATCACCCCTTCGTCTATTGGCTCGTGGTGGTCGCCACAACGACCGTCGGCACGACGACCTCGGATTACCTCGATCGCACCGTCGGCCTTGGTTACGTGAAATCGTCCTTCATGCTGTTTTGCGGTGTTCTGCTGATCCTTTACATCTGGCGGCGCGTTGCCGGAAAGGTCGAGTTCGAGAACATCTCGACGCGAAAGGAAGAGGTGTTTTACTGGCTCACGATTCTGGTTTCCAACACGCTCGGGACTGCACTAGGCGATTTCGTCGCAACCAGTGCGGACCTGGGCTTTGACGGCGGCGCGCTGGTGTTCGCCGGCCTGATTGTCATTGTGGCCGCGGCGTACTTCTGGCTAAAGAAGGTCCCACCCGGCGCGCTGTTCTGGGCTGCGTATATCCTCACTCGCCCTCTTGGCGCCACTCTTGGCGATACGCTCACCAAACCCTATAGCGAAGGTGGACTGGAACTGGGCCGAATCACTTCTTCGCTGGTCATTGCGGTGTTCATGATAGTGGGGATCGTCTTGATGTCGAGAAGTCAGCAACGGCGTGCTGTTCGATCGGGGCAGGCCTTGCTGGACTGAGTTAATAACGAACGTCCGGATATCGGAAATGCCGGACGATCCGCACGGCGTACCCCTTGGCGAACAGATATTCCTCCTTGAGGGCGGAGGCATTCTTTTGCGTGGAAAAAAATAAATACTGGAGACTGGCAATGAGAAAGTTTGCGTTGAGTACAACGCTCTTACTGGCGTTGGCGAGTCCGCTCGCTTACGCACAAAGCAGCGTGACGTTGTACGGCATTATCGATGCGGGCATTACCTATTTCAGCAACGTGAACGGCCATTCGAATTTCGTCGCCAACGACGGTTCGATCCAGTCGAATCGTTGGGGTTTGCGCGGCGTGGAGGATGTCGGCGGTGGTACGCGGGTTGTCTTCGACCTGGAGAACGGTTTCAATCTCTACTCGGGCACGATGGTGCAATCAGGCGTGCTGTTTAGCCGTCAGGCGTGGTTGGGTGTTGAAAATCAAACCTACGGCCGGTTCATGCTCGGCAAGCAATACGACTTCTTCTGGGACAACCTCACGCAGTTTGCAATGGGACAAGTCGCGGGTCAGTACTCGTGGCATCCGGGCGACTTCGATCACCTGGCGGGCACGCTGCACATCAATAACGCGATCAAGTACACGTCGCCGAATTACGCGGGACTGCAGGCCGGCGCACTGTATGCCTTTCCTTCGCAATCCGTATCGGCAGGAACCGGGCGGGTGATCGCATTTGGACTGCGCTATTCGAACGGTCCGCTGAACCTCGGCGCTGCGTATACCGATACCCATGATCTCGGCCTGAATGGACCGAGCCAGGCCGGCACGACCTTCTTCCCCGATCTGCCTGGCACGCCGGTACTCGCGAGCAGCGTCAGCAGTTTCGGCGTGGGTGGTAGTTATCGCTTCGGCCGGAGCCTGACACGGCTATTGTTCACCGACACGCACTTCCGCATCGGTCACGACAACGGTTCGATGCCGACCTATGAAATCAACGAAGTATTTCAGTTGACTCCCGCCACGACGCTGATGGGTGGCTACTGGTACAGCAAGCTCGGTTCGCAGAAGTGGCAGAACGGCACGCTGCTGCTCGACTACGCGCTGTCGAAGCGCACCGATGTCTATACGAGCGCGACTTATTTGCGCGCCTCGGGGGGCGCGGCGCCGGTTTTCCTCGGCGGCGGCGCAGCACCGGTGTTTACCCATGGCGTGTACGTCTGCACGGGGCAGTCGTCGACGGCGGTGCGGGTGGGGATCCGCACGCTGTTCTAGCCGCTGGCACATACCGTGAGCGAATGCGCAGCGGATTCGCTGCTGATTAGGGTTTGAGCCGTTCTCCGAAAACCAATCCACAAAAGCTTGTTTGCGATTCCGTATCCAGGTCGCTAGATTCATTCATATAGCAATGAATCGACGGAGGCCGCATGGCCACACTTTCAGCGACGCTTATCTGGGGCGGACTGCGGCATCCGTTGCGAAGCCTGCAGAAGCCATTCTCAAAACGCACGCCGGTCTCGTCTGAGCAATCTTCAGGCGAGACGGCTGCCGCGACCTATCGCCCCCAATCGCCTGAGCAGCTCGAACGCATTGCGGCTTACGCGCGCTGCGGCTATTTCCATATGGAATACACCGCGGGCATGTTTGTCGTTCCGCTCAGGATTCCGCCGGAATAACCGGCGGGTCAGCGGCGATGCGGCTGGGCGCACGTAGCGGGTCAACTGCAAGCAGGAGCGACCGAACTGCTGCTTCTTTAGAAATCACAATTTATTGGTTCGGCTTCGGCCGGCTCTCTTTCATAGTGTCTCCTGATGGCTATAGGCGGTTGCATTCGCAGATGGCTCAGACCCGCGCCTACTGATTCGCGCGATATCGAAGGAGACGTTATGACGCTTGAACTCGCAGAACGACCCACCCACGCGTTGCTTGAAGCCGCCCGTGCGGCTGCCGTCGAAGCCGGTTTGCCCTATGCCGGCGGCCTGTCGCCGCGCGATGCGTGGGCGCTCGTCCAGGCAGGCGGCGCCGTGCTGGTGGACGTGCGCACCGCCGAAGAACGCAAATTCGTCGGACTCGTGCCGGACAGTTTGCATGTCGCGTGGGCGACGGGCACGAGCCTGACGCGCAATCCGCGCTTCGTGCGTGAACTGGAAGCGAAGACTGGCAAGGATGCCGTCTTGTTGCTGCTGTGCCGCAGCGGCAACCGCTCGGCGCTGGCCGCCGAAGCCGCGGCGAAAGCCGGCTTCACGCAGGTCTTCAATGTGCTGGAAGGTTTTGAAGGGGAGCTGGACGGCGCGCAACGGCGCGGTGCCAGCAATGGCTGGCGTTTTCATGAGTTGCCGTGGATTCAGGACTGACCGCCTGATCGCCAACGCTGCACTTTACGGGGAGTAACCGCTGTGGCTGTGTTTGATGTCGATGAGATTGTTCACGCGCTTCAGACAGTCCGCCAGCAATGGCGCGAAGTGCAGAAACGCTCGCTTGAACCGGGCGGGCGCGAATTGCCGGGGCGCGAAGCGCTTGCGGAGGTCGTCGACACGCTGAAGGGCGTGCTTTTTCCGATGCGGCTCGGACCACCCGATCTGCGCCAGGAAAGCGAGAACTTCTATGTCGGTCACGCGCTCGACGCCGCTTTGCATGCGTTGCTGAGTCAGGCGCGCCTCGAGCTTCACTACCGCAGCCGTCATCAGCCGCCGCCTGCCGCCACGATCGAGGCTCAGGCCGGCATCGCGGTGCGTGCGTTCGCGGCACGGCTGCCGGCGATTCGCAGCCTGCTCGATAGCGACGTATTGGCCGCGTTCCACGGGGACCCGGCGGCGGGCAGCGTGGATGAAGTCCTGCTGTGCTACCCGGGCGTGCTGGCGATGATTCACCATCGGCTTGCGCACGAGCTGTACGGTTTGGGACTGCCGCTGCTGGCGCGAATCATCGCCGAACACGCGCATGCGCAGACCGGCATCGACATTCATCCTGGGGCGCGGATCGGCGCGGGGTTCTTCATCGATCATGGGACGGGGGTGGTGATCGGCGAAACGGCCATCATCGGCGAACGCGTCCGGGTCTATCAGGCCGTTACGCTGGGCGCGAAGCGTTTTCCGCGCGACGCGCAGGGGCATCTGGAAAAGGGCCATGCGCGTCATCCGATCGTCGAGGACGACGTCGTGATTTATGCGGGCGCCACGATTCTTGGACGCGTCACGCTGGGGCAGGGCTCGGTGATCGGCGGCAATGTGTGGCTCACGCAGGATGTCGCGCCGGGTTCGCATGTGACGCAGGCCGTGTCGCGCAACGAAGGCACCGGAGCCGGTGCCGCCGCCACTGCTGCGGTTCGCGATCGCACGCCGCGCGAGTCTGCCGCCGCGGAGCCTGCCGTGGCCGGAGCGGTTCGATGAGCGTGCTCGTTCGGGATTTCGGCGCCGCAGTGCGGCGCTTGCGCGAGGCGTCCGGCTGGTCTCAGGAGCAGTTGGCCGAGCACGCCGGACTCAACCGGTCTTATGTCGGCGAGATCGAGCGTGGCTCTGCTATCGCGTCGATCGTCACGCTCGACAAGCTTGCCCGTGCATTCAACGTGCCGGTCGAACGCCTGCTCTGTCACTCGTCCGGCAATGTGGATGTCGCCGCGCTTTCGCATTCCGCTGCCGTCGATCAGGCATCCGCACTTTAGCGCTCCTCGTTGCCGTCTATAGCATGTTGAACGGCCAGGGGCGCCTTCCCATAATCACTTGCATTCATAAGCTTTCCCGTTTTTCTTCTATCAATCCTGGAGCAACAGATGACAGCAACAGTCGGCGGCCTGACGGCGCTCGGCGATACCGCAGCACGGCAACTAGCCAATGCCACCAAAACCGTTCCGCAACTCGCCACGATCACGCCCCGCTGGCTTACTCATCTGCTGCAATGGCTGCCGGTCGAGGCGGGCATCTATCGTCTGAACCAGGTGAAGAATCCTGAAGCCGTGAAGGCAGCCTGCACCGCGCGCGAAGACGAAAGCATTCTGCCGCGCACCTTCGTACCCTACGAAGAGCAACCGCGTGAGTACTTCCTGAATGCGGTCAGCACCGTGCTCGACGTGCACACGCGGATCTCGGATCTGTACAGCAGCCCGCACGATCAGATCAAGGAACAACTGCGCCTCACGATCGAGACGATCAAGGAGTTGCAGGAAAGCCAGTTGATCAACAACCCGGACTACGGCCTGCTCGCGAACGTGGCTGAAGAGCAGCGCGTGTTCCCGCTGACCGGCGCGCCGACCCCCGACGATCTCGACGAATTGCTCACCAAGGTATGGAAAGAGCCGGCGTTTTTCCTGACGCATCCGCTCGCGATCGCTGCGTTCGGTCGTGAATGCACGCGCCGTGGCGTGCCGCCGCCGACCGTCAGCCTGTTCGGCTCGCAGTTCCTGACGTGGCGTGGTATTCCGCTGATTCCGTCGGACAAGGTGCCGGTTGCCGACGGCAAGACCAAGATCCTGCTGCTGCGCGTGGGCGACAAGCGCCAGGGCGTGGTCGGCCTGTTCCAGCCGGGCGTGGCCGGCGAGCAGGGTCCGGGTTTGTCGGTCCGCTTCATGGGCATCAACAATCATGCGATCGCGTCGTATCTGATCTCGCTCTATTGCTCGCTCGCGGTGCATTCGCCGGACGCGCTGGCAGTTCTCGATGACGTGGAGATCGGCAAGTACCATGACTACCCAGACACCTACAAGTAAGCCCATGGATAGCGTCCTGCCGCACGATGTGCCGACCGGTCCGCCCGCGGGTTTGCCTGATCCGGTGACGTTAGCGTCGCTGGCCAATGCATTTTTCTCCGCGTTGCCGGGTAATGCGCCGCAGCCAGGCGGCGCGCGCAGCGTGGCCGCCACGCTGCCGTTCACGGCGCCGGTGACCAGCGAGATCAGCAACCCGGCACCGGCCGGCTCACCACTCGCGGGTCCCGGTGGTACGGGTACCGGTGTGCCTGGCGCAGCCTTGCCGCAGGGACATGTGCCCGGCGGCAACCTACTGCCTTCGGCGCCTACGCACGTTCTTTCGCTGGGGAATCGCGCGCCTGCGCTGGCGCCCCATGCCGCTGCACAGAATGGTTTGCCCGATAGCGCAGTGACCGTTGCGCCCGCACTCGATCCGCGCTTTGGTGGCGCGGCGCTTGGCGTGCCTGAGGCACATGGCGCGCAGCGTCCGTCTGCGGGCGGTGCGTCGCCTACGTCGGCGGGCTCGCCTGGATCTGCGTCGCCTTATTATTTTCTGGGCGAAACGGCACAAGCCCGGACATCGACGGTTGCGTCGCCGGATATCGTCGTGCCGGGTTGGAACGAAGTCAGTGCGCAATCGCTCGGACTCCCTGGTGTCGATGAGCCGCTTGCCGAACAGCGTTTCCCGTACGACAGGCCGGCCGCATCGCAGGCGGTGCCGGGTGCCGGACCGGCAGATCATGCTGGCGGCTCACATTATTTTCTGAATCTGAACGACGCGTCGCGCTATCCCGGGCAAACTCCCGGGCAAACGACTGGCGCGAGAGACGGCGTGCCGCATGCGGGGCCGTCAGCCCACCCGCCGTTCGATGTGAATGCGATCCGCCGCGACTTTCCGATTCTGCAGGAGCGTGTGAACGGCCGTCAGCTGGTGTGGTTCGACAATGCCGCGACCACGCATAAGCCGCAGGCGGTGATCGATCGGCTCGCGTATTTCTACGCGCACGAAAACTCGAACATTCACCGGGCTGCTCACGCGCTGGCCGGCCGCGCCACCGATGCCTACGAAGCCGCACGCAGCAAAGTGCAGCGGTTCATCGGCGCGGCGTCGCCGGAAGAAATCATCTTCGTGCGCGGCACCACCGAAGCGATCAACCTGATCGCGAAAACGTGGGGCGTGCAGCATGTCGGCGAAGGTGACGAGATCATCGTCTCGCATCTGGAACATCACGCGAACATCGTGCCGTGGCAGCAGCTTGCCGCACAAACCGGCGCAAAGCTGCGCGTGATTCCGGTCGATGACAGCGGCCAGGTTCTGCTCGACGAATATCGTCGTCTGCTCAATGACCGGACGAAGATCGTGTCGGTCACGCAGGTATCGAACGCGCTGGGCACCGTGGCGCCGGTCAAGGAGATTGTCGAGCTTGCGCACCGGGCAGGGGCGAAAGCGCTGGTCGACGGCGCGCAATCGGTGTCGCACATGCGGGTGGACGTGCAGGCGCTCGACGCGGACTTCTTTGTGTTCTCGGGTCACAAGGTGTTCGGCCCGACCGGCATCGGCGTGGTCTACGGCAAGCGTGCGATTCTCGAGGACATGCCGCCGTGGCAGGGTGGCGGCAACATGATCGCGGACGTCACGTTCGAGCGCACCGTGTTCCAGCCGCCGCCGAATCGCTTCGAGGCGGGCACGGGCAATATCGCCGATGCCGTGGGGCTCGGTGCGGCGATCGATTATGTTCAGCGCGTGGGCATCGAGAATATCGCGCGCTATGAACACGATCTGCTGGCGTATGCGACGAGCGTACTGCAGCCGGTGCCTGGCGTGCGGCTGATCGGCACGGCGCGCGACAAAGCCAGCGTGTTGTCTTTCGTGTTGAAGGGCTACGAGACCGAGGAAGTCGGGCAGGCCTTGAACGAAGAGGGTATTGCCGTGCGCTCGGGGCATCATTGCGCGCAGCCGATCTTGCGTCGCTTCGGCGTTGAAGCCACGGTGAGGCCGTCCCTAGCGTTCTACAACACCTGCGATGAAGTCGATGCGCTGGTGTCGGTGGTGCGGCGGCTGTCTTCACGACGTTGACGATACGCTGACGAAAAGCGGCGGCCGATCACGGTCGCCGCTTTTCCATGCCTGTATTCATCAGGCCATATCAGGCAATACCCGCCAGATAGTCCCACGGATAAATCCCCTGCGCGTGTCCGTCGCTGAACACGATCTGCACGCCATAGCCCATCGGCTGCACGTCGACAATCGTGACGCGTGACTCGATTTGCGTCGCGTTGCCCACATGTGCCAGACGGCGGCATGTCGAGCAAGGGCAGCGTTCTCGCAGCGTCGCGTTGTCGATCCATTGCGTGTGTCCGTCAGTCCACGTCAATGACAATCGCCCGCTCGCCGCGTGAACCGTGATGTGTTCGGGCGCATTCATCATTGCGCTTTTTCAATTTGCGTCAGCGCGATACGTGCGGCCTTGCGCACTTCCGGATCGGTATCGGCCGCGGCTGCGTGCAAGGCGGGCAACGACGCTGCGTCGCCCAGTTCGCCAAGCGACAATGCCGCCTCCTTGCGCAAGTTGCTGATCGCATGCGTGAGCAGCGCGGCGACCGCCGTGCTCGCGCTTGCTTCGCCGAGTTTGCCCAGCGCGCGGACCGCTTGCAAACGGACTTGCCAGTAGTCGTCGTCAAGCGCTGCGATCAGTGGATCCCGCGCGCTTTGCGCCCGCAGTTTGCCGAGCGTGGCCGCCGCTTCTTCACGGACCTGCCACGCGGTATCGCGTAACGCGCTCAACAATGCGACGACGGTTTCCTCCGTCGCCGCTGCGCCGATACCCAACGCGCCGATCGCCGCTCGCCGCACGGCGGCGTTCGGATCGTGCGCGGCGACTGCGGCAAGAGGGCCAAGTGCACGCTCGCTCTTCAACCAGCCGAGCACGCTGACAGCTTCGAGCCGCACGATGTCTTCGCTTGCCGCCAGTGCGGTTAGCGCGGGTTCCAGCGCGCCTGTGTAGCGTAATTCGCGCAGACCACGCAGCACGGCCTGGCGCACAAACGGATCGCTATGCGTGGTCCACGGCGCGAGCAACGGTCCCGAATCCGTACTCTTCAGATTGGACAGACTCTGCGCGGCCGCGTCGCGTACCGCTTCCGCTTGATCCGCCAGTGCTTCACACAGCGCCTCCACCGCGTCGGCGCGCTCCCACGCACCGAGCACCTCGGCGGCTTGAGCGCGAACGTCGGAGGACGTGTCGGTGCGCAAGGCGGCGACAATCGGTCCGAGCACGGCTTCGTCTTCGAGGTCGGCGAGCGCGAGGAGGGCGATGCGGCGCACGGCGGCATCGGTGGACGCCAGGCGCGGCAGAATTTCGGCGGCTTCCGGATCGAGTGAATCGGGGTCGAACGTAAGCGGAAGCGAAATATCGGTCATGAGTTGAATGGTGTCCGGGTTGAAACAGATGCGTTCGATTCGTATGACAAGCAAGTCACGCGTGTTATGCCGCCGCGCGTAGCAGCGCAAGGCAGTGGCGCTTGATCTCGATGAATTGCGTCTCGGTCGTGGTCTCGTCGTCGCGAGGGCGCTCGAACGTAATGCGCAGATCGGCGACGATACGCGCGGGCCGCTGCGACAGCACCAGGATGCGGTCGGCGAGAAACAACGCTTCGTCGATATCGTGTGTAACGAACAGCACCGTCGTGCGGATTTGTGTCCATACGTCGAGCAGCAGCGTTTGCATCATGCGGCGCGTTTGCGCGTCGAGCGCGCCGAACGGTTCGTCCATCAGCAGCACGCGTGGCCGGTTGATCAGCGCACGCGCGATCTCCACGCGTTGTTGCATGCCGCCCGACAACTGCGCCGGATAGCGTGTGCCGAAGCCGCTTAGACCCACGAGATCGAGCAGCGCGCTCGCTTGCCGGCGCCGTTCATCGGCGGGGAGGCCTTTCATCTTCAGGCCGAACGCGACGTTGTCGATCACGCGTTTCCACGGGAATAGCGTGTGTTGCTGAAACACGAGGCCGCGCTCCGGATGCGGGCGCACGACCCGCTCGCCGTCGACGACAATCTCGCCCGCGCTGGCCGCCACATGGCCGGCAAGCGCTGCCAGCAGCGTCGATTTTCCGCATCCCGACGGTCCTAGCACACAGACGAACTCGCCCGGCTCGACGGTGAAGTCCAACTGCTCGAGTGCGGTGAAACGCTGCTCGCGCACGCCGACCTGCACGCTCAGCGCGCGCACGTCGATGCGGCCGGACGGTTTCGATTGCAATTCGGTGCTCATCGCTGCGACGCCTCCATCCGGTACCACGGTATCAGCGCTAACCCGGCGCGCCGCACCAGCACGCTGCTGCCCATGCCCAACGCGCCGATCAGCAGCATGCCGACGACGATGTCCGCGTAATTCTGCAAGGTGTACGACTCCCAGGTGAAATAGCCGATTCCGTATTGACCGGCGATCATCTCGGCCGTGACGAGACAGAACCACGCGGTACCCATGCCGATCGACAAACCCGTGACGATGGCGGGCGCCGCGCCCGGCAGGATCACTTCGCTGAACAAGGCACTGCCGCGCGTGCCGAGCGAGCGCGCTGTGGCGACAAGCCGAGGATCGACACCTTCCACGCCGTGGATCGTATTGAGCAGAATCGGAAACAGCGCGCCGATGAACGTGATGAACATCATGCTCATTTCCGACGAGGGAAACATCAGGATGGCGAGTGGAATCCACGCAACCGCGGGAATCGGCCGCAACACTTCGAGCGGCGGCAGGACGGCGTCCTCGAATGCCCGATAGCGCCCGATGGCGAGCCCCAGTCCGATACCCACAACACTCGCCGCGACAAAGCCCACCAGCACACGCATGACGCTGGAAAACAGGTGCATCGGCAGTTTGGGCGAGTGGAGCAGGGCCCAGGCCGCCGGCACGACATCGCTTGGCGCAGGCACGTTCGCGAACGTCACCACGCCGAACGAGACATGATGCTCGGCGAGCATTTGCCAGATACCGACGCACGCCAGCACCGAGACGAGTCTGGCCAGCACGCGGGCGAGACGTGCGGGATGCCAGATCCGTTGGATGGCGGCGCTACGCCGGATGCTTACACTTTCCGTGGCTTCGAGAATGGCTGACATCGAGGACTCCCGTGATTGTGAACGCGGCAGGCTAATCAGCTAACACGCAGTTAGCGCGCAATTAGCACGCAGCTAGCGCACAGTTAGCGCGAGGCAACGGCTTGCGTTGCATCGGTCTTCGCGGCGGCGAAATCCACGACGCTGCCGTCCACCTGTTTCGCGTAGCTATCGGCGCTTTCTTTCAGCAGGAATGCGCTGATATTGCCCTTGGCGTCCTTCACGTACCACGCCTGATTGGCGAACAGTTTCAGTCCGCTCGAACGATCCTGGACATACACGACGCGCGCTTTCTTGCCGCCTTGTTCGAGCGTATTGAGCGCCGCGAACGCTTCCTGGGCCGACGCATAGTCGCGCACCTTGCCTTCACCGTCGATCCAGACTTGCGTCACGCTGCGGAAATCGGTGATGCGTTTGCCCGTTTGCGCGTCATTGGCGACGAGCGGCTGTTTCGCGTAATTCTTGAGCGCGACGTCGTAGTTCAGGCCGGACTGTTTGAACGCTTCGCGGATATAACGATCGTCGATGAACGTGTTGACGTCCAGATCGACGTCGGTCTTTTTCAGCAGCTTAAGTGTGTTGATGGCCGTGACAGCGGCTTGCCGGTATTCAGGCTTCCATGTCAGATCACGCGTCTGCAAACCGAGTGGTCCGTGGAACAGGTAATTGACTTCGGCGTCGATGCCGGTCACTTTCTGGATGAGCTGGCTGTATTTCTCCGGGTCTTGCGCAAACAACTGGTTTGCCTCGATCACCGCACGCAAATACGCCACCACAACTTCCGGATAGCGCTTCGCATAGTCCGCATCCACGAGCGTGCCGTGGAACGTCGGCGCGTGAGTTTGGGCGCCGTCGTAAATCTTGCGCGCAAAGCCGCGGAACGGGAACAGTTCAGCGAACGGCACAAAGTCGGCGTGCGCGTCGATCTTGTGCGCTTTCAACGCGCTACCTGCCACTTCGGGCGACTGCGTGATGATGTTCACGTCGGTGTCGGGATTCCAGCCCTGAGCCGTGATTGCCCGCAGCAACATACCGTGCGCCGCCGAAGCGAACGGCACCGAGATCGTTTTGCCCTTCAGGTCGGCGATCGAACGAATCGATGAATCGCCCGGCACCACGATGCCGTTGCCGCTGCCGTCGATACTGCCCGAGAGGACCGTGATAAATACGCTCTTCTTGCCGGCCTTCTGGAAAGCCACACCGTTCAACGAACCGGGAAAGTCCGCCATCGATCCGAAGTCCAGTTTGCCCGCCACCATTTCGTTGGTTATCGGCGCACCGGAGGTGAAATCTTTCCACTGCACGTCGTATTTGACGTCCTTGTATTTGCCGTCGTGCGGCAGATATTTATCGAGCAGATTCAACTCGCGGATCAGCAGGCCGCCGGCTGCGCAATTGATCGTCGTGTCCTGAGTGCCGATTGCGACGCGGATCGTCTCGGCGCGCGCCGAGATGGCGGTGAGGGAAAACAGGCTGCTCGCGAAGAGCATGGCGGCAAGCAAACGGCGGATAGTCATGAGTTAAACCCCGATTGATAGAGAAACGGCGCTTTGGTCTGGATGGTTCGCTGCTAGCGCAGCAGATAAGGGATGTCGACCCTGACCGCATCGGTCGGGCAATCTTTTTCGCACGGCATGCAGTACCAGCATTCGTCGAACTTCATATAAGCCTTGCCTTTGGTCAGATCGATTGCGAGCAGATCGAGCGGGCATACGTCCACGCAGACCGTGCAGCCTTTATCGGCGATGCATTTGTCTTCGTCGATCGTGACCGGCGCGGCGCTGCGCTGAAAAATGTTGTGCGGTGTCGTAGACATGGTGGCTCCGTGATTCCTTAAGCGTCGGCGAGTGCGGGTTCGCCGATCCGCAGGTGCTGATAGGCCTGACTTTCGCGGTTGTCGAGCGGCACCACGTACGGTTGAACGGCGCGCTTTTCGCTGACCATGCGGCCTGCTGCGTCTTTCTTCAGATGCGTGTGGCAAAACCATTCCGCGTCGTTGCGCTGCGGGAAATCGACGCGATGGTGGTACAGACCCCAGCGGCTTTCCGTGCGATACAGCGATGCGTGTGCCGCCATTTCGGCGCAGTCGCGAATCGCCCGCACTTCCGCGGCGCGCATCAGTTCGTGCGGGTTGTCGGCTTTGATCTGGTCGATATCCGTGGCGATTTCGGCGAAACGTTGCAGACCGATTTCCATCTTGCGCGTGACCTTCGGCGGTTGCAGATAGTCATTCACCATGCGGCGCAGCTTGTATTCGACTTGTGCCGGCGCAAGTCCTGTCTCCCGTTCCAGCGGTGCATAGATGCGCGTCCGCTCGGCGTCCACCTGCTCGTTATCGAGCGCTGCATGCTCACGGCCCTCGACGTATTGCGCCGCGTTCTGTCCCGCGAACCAGCCGTAGGTAAACGCGCCGAGCATGTAGTTGTGCGGCACCGCGGCCATGTCGCCGGCAGCGTAGAGACCGGCTATCGTGGTCTCCGCACGCTCGTTCACGTACACCCCGGACGCGCTGTGACCGCTGCAAAATCCGATCTCCGAGATGTGCATTTCGATCATCTGCTGCCGGTAGTCCGTGCCGCGTCCCGCGTGAAACCGTCCGCGACTCGGGCGTTCGTTCGTGTGCAGAATCTGCTCGATGGTTTGAATGGTTTCTTCGGCGAGGTGATCGAGCTTAAGAAACACCGGGCCGTTTCCGCTCTGGAGTTCCTGATAAAACTCCCACATCATCTGACCGCTCCAGTAATCGCATTCGATGAAGCGTTCGCCCTTGCCGTTCGCGGTGAAACCCCCGAGCGGGCCGGTCACGTACGCACAGGCAGGGCCGTTGTAGTCCTTGATCAGCGGATTGATCTGGAAGCACTCGAGGTTCGCCAGCGCGGCGCCCGCGTGATAGGCCATCGCGTAGCCGTCGCCGGCGTTGGTCGGGTTCTCGTAGGTGCCCATCAAGTAACCCGAGGACGGCAAACCGAGCCGGCCCGCAGCGCCGCAGCAGAGAATCACCGCTTTGGCGCGCACTACGTAAAAGTCCGCCGTACGGCAATCGAAACCCAGCACGCCGCAGGCACGCCCTTGCGTATCCGTCAGTACGCGTGTGACGACGATGCGGTTGGTGATCGCAATGCGCGCGCGTTTGAGCTGCCGGTAGAGCACTTTCTTGATGTCGTGGCCTTCCGGCATCGGCAGAACATACGAGCCCATGTGATGCACTTTCTTGACCGCATAGTCGCCCGTGCCGTCTTTTTCGAACTTCACGCCCCAGCGGTCGAGTTCTTCGATGGTCTTGAAGCTGTGCTTCGCATAGGCGTAGACGGCCGCCTGATCGACAATGCCGTCGTTGGCAATGGTGATTTCCTTGGTGTACTGTTCGGGCGTCGCATGGCCGGGAATGATGGCGTTATTCAAGCCATCCATGCCCATCGAAATCGCGCCGCTGCGTTTGACGTTGGCCTTTTCCAGCAGCAGAACCTTCAGGTTCGGATTCTGTTCTTTTGCCTTGACGGCAGCCATTGGACCGGCGGTGCCGCCACCCACGACGACCAGGTCGTACTCGATCACGTGCGTATTCATTTCGTCTTCCTTGTGGTCTTCTTTTCTTTCTGACGGTCGATCCGGAAGCGGTACTGGAAGGCATCGCCGCGGAAATAGAGGTATTCGTAGTCGATCGGCGTACCGTCCGCGCTATGCGTCAGACGTTCGATGCGAAGCACCGGGCTGCCTTCTTCAACGTTCAAGGCTTCGACGATTTCATCGTCGGCGAGAATCGCGTCGATGGAGACGTCGGCGTGGCCGAGCGGCACCGCGCAGTCGTTCTCGAGAATGAGAAAGATGTCGCGCGTGACGAGGTCCGCGTTGGCGAGGCGTTTGCCCAACGCCTCCGGAACCCACGTGATTTCGAGCGACACCGGTTCGCGATTCAGCAGGCGCACACGATGGATTTCGGCAACTTTCGCGCCCTCGGGCAGCTTGAGGCGAGCGGCGATATGCGCGGTGGCCGGAACAAAACGGATGTGTTTGAGCTGGTTGACGATTTCATATCCCATCGACGACATCGCTTCAGCGAAGCCTTGCAACGCGCTGACGTTCTGAAAGGCCTTCGGCTTGGAGACGAAGGTGCCCTTGCCGTGCAGTTTGAAAACGAGGCCTTCTTTCTGCAGATCGCCGAGCGCTTGCCGAACCGTGATGCGGCTGACGTCGAACATCGCGCAGAGGTCGTTTTCAGACGGCATCTGCGAATGGGCCGCATACGTGCCATTGAGAATGCGCGAGCGCAACTCCGTCTTTATCTGCTCATAGAGCGGAGGCGCGGAAAGCGGCAGCACGTTGGCAGGGTCGGGTTTCGGCATGATTGGGGGTTGTCTTTACTTGTTATGACAAGTTGAATCACAGTCTAGTGATGGAGCCCTGGCGCGCGAACGAAGATTTTGTGCTTTGCATTTCTGTGGGAAAGCTTTCGGCGTTCCGATTTGCTCCGGCGCCCCGGTGTATCGGGTTCCGCGGGTGAGTGAGCGAGTGGACGGTGGCAAGCAGCGTCGGCGAAGGGCGATTAAACTGCTCTGACCATTTGCGATGGAGCCTCGCCACATGTCACGTCAGCTTCGCCTCGGCGCTTTCATGCGCCCCACGACGATTCATACCGGCGCATGGCGCTATCCCGGCGCCTATCCGGACGCCAATTTCAATTTCGCGCATCTGAAGCGCTTCGCGCAGACGCTCGAGCGTGGCCGCTTTGACGCGTTCTTCATGGCCGACCACCTTGCGGTGCTCAACATGCCGCTCGATGCGCTCAAGCATAGCCACACGGTGACGTCGTTCGAACCGTTGACGCTGCTGCCCGCGCTGGCCGCGGTCACGGAAAAACTGGGACTGATCGCCACCGCGTCCACCACGTTCGACGCGCCTTATCACGTAGCCCGGCGTTTCGCCTCGCTCGACCATATCAGCGGCGGCCGCGCGGGATGGAATCTCGTGACGACGTCGAACCCCGATGCCGCGCTCAATTTCGGTCTCGACGAGCATGTCGAACACGACGAGCGATACCGGCGTGCGCGCGAGTTTTTCGATGTGGTCACCGGGCTCTGGGACAGTTGGGCCGACGATGCGTTTATCCGCGATACGGAAACCGGCACATTCTTCGATCCGCAAAAGCTGCATGTGCTGAACTACAAGAGCGAGAACTTCTCGGTGCGCGGCCCGTTGAATATTGCGCGCCCCGTGCAGGGGTGGCCCGTTATCGTGCAGGCCGGCTCATCGGAAGCGGGGCGTCAGATCGCGGCCGAAACCGCCGAGGTGGTGTTCACCGCGCAAACGCTGCTGGCCGACGGCAAGCGCTTCTATGCCGATGTGAAAGGCCGGATGGAAAAGCTCGGCCGTCAACGCGATCACATGAAGATACTTCCGGCGGCCTTCGTGGTTGTCGGCGATACATTGGAAGAGGCGCAGGAAATCCGCGCGCGGCTGGACACATTCGTTCACTACGAGAGCGGTATCGCTTCATTGTCGATTGCATTGGGGTACGACGTGTCCGGTTTCGATCCGGACGGTCCGCTGCCCGAAATCCCCGAAACCAATGCGAGTCGCACGGCGCGGCAACGGGTGGTCGAATGGGCGCAGCGCGACGGGCTGACGATTCGCCAGCTCGCTCAACGCATTGGCGGATACTCGGGGCTCGAGATGGTGGGCACGCCGAAGACGATCGCCGATCAGATGGAGCAATGGCTGGTGGAAGAGGGCTCGGACGGGTTCAACGTGATGTTCCCGTATCTGCCCGGCGGTCTCGACGACTTTGTCGACAAGGTCATTCCCGAGTTGCAAAGGCGCGGGCTGTTCCGGCGCGAATACGAAGGCGCGACGCTGCGCGAGAATCTAGGATTGCCGCGGCCTGAGAACCGGTTTTTTGCGGCGTGAGTTGAGTGATTGCGTGAGATAGCGGAGCCGCGAGTCGGCTTTTGAACGGGCTTCTAAATCGGCCTCTAAATCGGCTTATTGCGCGGTGCATTCGATAGATAGTGCAAGCCTGGGCATCGGGTCCAGGCAGCGCACCTACGCTACGCCGTTGCAGCCGTTTCCCGCTGATGCGGATGCAGACGACGGCTGACCGGACGCCGCAACCCGAAGTGCTCACGCAGCGTGCGTCCCTCATACTCGGTACGGAAAATGCCACGTTGTTGCAGAAGCGGCACCACGCCGTCGGCGAAGTCCCGCAAGCCACCCGGCAGAACATCCGGCATCAGATTGAAACCGTCGGCCGCACCGCCTTTGAACCAGTGTTCGATATCGTCGGCGATCTGTTCCGGTGTGCCGACGACCACGCGATGTCCACCGCCGCCCGCAAGCGCGCGGATCAACTCACGCGCCGTGTACCCATTCGTCCGCGCCTGCGCGAGCGTGGCGTGGAAAAACGTGTGATTGCCGTTGCCGCCGCCGGGCAATGAGAGATCGTCCGGCAGGCGCTCGTCGAGTTTCAACCGGTCGACGCTAATGCCCAAGATGCCGGCCAGTCGAGTGAGGCTGTAAGTCCATGGAATCAGGTCGACCAGTTCATCGCGACGGCGCCGGGCCTGCGCCTCGGTTGCGCCGATAATCGTAGTGAGGCCGGGTAACACGCGAATTGCATCGTTACCGCGTCCCCATGCTGCAGCCCGCGATTTCAGCTCGCGCGCGTAGGCCGCCGATTCGTCGAACGACTGCGATGCCGAGAACACGGCTTCCGCGTGCCGGGCCGCAAGTTCGCGTCCGTCAGCGGAGCCGCCGGCCTGGATCAGCACGGGATGACCCTGCGCGCTGCGCGGCAAGTTGAACGGCCCGTCGACACTGAAGTATTTGCCGCGATGGTCGATGCGATGCACCTTTGTGGTGTCGACGAAGCGACCGCTGACCTTGTCGCCGATAAAGGCGTCGTCCTCCCAGCTATCCCAAAGCGCTTTCACCACCTCCGTGAATTCGGCGGCGCGTTCGTAGCGTTGAGCATGATCCGGCACCGCCTCGCGGCCGAAATTGCGGGCTGAGCCGAGATCGGCGGTCGTGACGATGTTCCAGCCGGCCCGGCCCGCACTGAGATGATCGAGCGTGGCAAAACGCCGTGCGATGTTGTACGGCTCGTTATAACTCGTCGATGCCGTGCCGATCACACCGATATGCGTCGTGGCCGCCGCAATGCCGGCCAGCAACACAGTCGGCTCCAATGCGGTGATCGGGCGGAAGTCGATCTGATCGGCAATCGATGCGTTATCCGCGAGAAACACCGCATCGAATTTCGCCGCTTCGGCAATTTGCGCGACACGCACGTAGTGGGCGATGTCGACGAAGGCGCGAGGATCGGCCTCATGCGTACGCCATGCGGAAGGGACAAAGCCGGCGTGGAGGATATTGACGTTCAGATGAAGCTGGCGGGGCGGATCGGTTCTCATGGTCTTTTCGAATGCGGGAGCAGCCAGCAACGAGGGACCGAACGCTCTGACCGATTTACTCATTGTCGACGAGCTGGTCATTCGAGACCACGAATGAATTCTGACATCGATATGCCGGTGACGACTAAGAGACGATCGGGAAAATGTGGGGGCGCAACGCGTTCCATTGAGGCAAAGGTGCGTTCGTTCAGGCTCATAAGGTTATGAGCTTTGCTTGGTTGCCGCGCGCTACACAGCGCGCTAACGTCGATTTATTCAGCATCCGGCCTACTCAATCCTTTCATCTGGCTGATCGACGCAGTACGGGATTGACCCGGCAATTCTTCATCGCGAACTTCCATGAGCAAACGTAGCGGGCATTTGCGCCTCGGCGCTTTTCTCTATCCTTCCGGACACCACATTGCGGCGTGGCGGCATCCTGAGGCGCAGGCGGACGCCGGCGTTAACTTCTGTCACTATGTCCGGCTCGCGCAGGCGGCCGAGGCCGCGAAATTCGACCTGATCTTTCTCGCCGACGGCGCGGGTACCCGCGGCGACAACGTCGACTTTCTCAGCCGCACGGCGCACAGTTATGTGGCGCAGTTCGAGCCGATCACGCTGCTTTCAGCGCTCGCGGCGGTGACGGAGCGCATCGGTCTGGTCGGCACGGCCTCGACGAGTTTCAACGAGCCGTATCACATTGCCCGCAAATTCGCGTCGTTGGATCACATTAGCGGCGGTCGTGCCGGGTGGAATCTGGTTACCTCGTCGAGCGAACACGAAGCAAAGAACTTCAACCGCGACAAGCATTTCGATCACGCCGAGCGCTATGCGCGGGCCGCCGAGTTCGCGGAAGTAACAGAGGGTCTGTGGGATAGTTGGGAAGACGACGCATTCGTTCGCAACAAGGCCGAAGGGCGTTTCTTCGACCCGGCCAAACGGCATGTGCTGGATCACAAGGGGCGTTTCTTTCAGGTCAGAGGGCCGCTGAACGTTGCGCGTTCCCCGCAGGGGCATCCGGTTGTCGTGCAGGCTGGGTCGTCGGAGGCCGGCCGGGACCTGGCGGCGAAGACGGCCGAAGTGATTTTCACGGCGCAGCAAACGCTGCAGGACGCGATCGATTTTTACGCAGACGTGAAGGGACGCATGCAGGCCTATGGCCGCGACCCGGACGATCTGAAGATCATGCCGGGCGTATTTCCGATTGTCGGCCGCACCGAAAGCGAGGCCAAAGAGAAGTTCGGGCAGTTGCAGTCGCTCGTCGATCCGAAAGTTGGACTTGCACTGGTGTCCGGGTTGACCGGCGGGTTCGATCTTTCGGACTATCCACTCGACGGTCCGATCCCCGAATTGCCGGAGACGAATGCGAGCAAGAGCCGCCAGTTGTTGACGCTCGAACTGGCTCGCCGCGAGAATCTCACGATCCGTCAGCTCTATTTGCGGGTCGCGGGCGCGCGCGGCCACTGGCAACTCGTCGGCACCGCGGCCCAGATCGTCGATCAACTCGAGGAGCGCTTCGTGAATCACGGCGCTGACGGTTTCAACGTGATGCCACCGGTACTGCCTGACGGCTTGACCGATTTCGTCGAACTGGTGGTGCCTGAGCTGCGCCGACGCGGGTTGTTCCGCGAGGACTATGAAGGCCGTACGCTGCGTGAGAACCTGGGATTGCGGCGGCCTGAGAATCGCAATTTTTCTGCTTAATGAGGATTCAGGAAAATTCGGGAAGATTCAGGAAAATTCGGAGGTTCCAATGACCGAGGTTGTCGAACAAGGACAGAAGGGCTCGCGGCTCGCATGGATTGCCGGCGTCGGGGCGAGCGCCGGACTGGGCGCGGCACTGGCGCGCCGTTTTGCGCGCGAGGGCCTCAGCGTTGCCGTGACGGGGCGCTCGCGCGAGCGGCTCGATACGGTCGTCGATGAAATACGCAGCGCCGGCGGCCACGCTCTCGCCTTGCCGGGCGACGTTACCCGCGAAGAGGATCTGCTTGAGATTGCCCGGCAACTTCAGGGCGCCGGCACGCTCGAGGTGGCGATTTTCAACGCCGCGGGCGCGGCCCGTGCACCGACGCTCGAACTGAGCGCGGAGCAGTTTGAAGCGGCGTGGCGCGTCACGACGCTCGGCGGTTTCCTGTTCGCCCGGGCGGCGCTTCCGTCGCTGCTGGCGGCAGGCCGAGGGTCGCTGCTTTTCACCGGCGCAACCGCGTCGTTGCGTGGCCGGCCGCCGTTTACGGCATTCGCTTCCGCCAAAGCCGGTTTGCGCTCGCTCACACAAAGTCTCGCCCGCGAATTTGGCCCAAAGAATATCCATGTCGCGCACGTGGTGGTCGACGGGGGCATCGACGGCGAACGCTTGCGTACGTCTTCGCCGCAGCGCGTGGCCGAACGCGGCGAGGACGGCCTGCTGAATCCCGCGGATATCGCGGATGCTTACTGGTACCTCCATCGGCAGGGGCGCAGTGCGTGGTCGCAGGAAATCGATCTGCGGCCGTTCAACGAATCGTTTTAAGGTCATGGAGAGGTGAACATGAGCGATATCGTCATCGAAGCACCGGTCTCCGCCGCGACGGTCGAGGCTGAGCTGAACTACCTCGAGTTCACCGGGGAGAAACCGGTGTCGTATCAATATGAACCGCCGCCGGGTGTGCCGAAACGCAGCGGCGTGTATCGCGCGCATCGGGTGACCATTTCAAATGCACGCGTCGCCCCGCCGCCTGGTGCGTTATCGCTCGATCGTAACGGGTTCGAACTGCACCGGCACGCCAGCGCGCTGAGCGATTTCTCCGATCCGGAAAAGATCGAATCGGTCTACTATCGGGAAGCGGAGCAGTTGCTGAAACAGGCCACCGGCGCGCGCCGGGTGGTCGTGTTCGATCACACGCTGCGAGACGGCAATCCTGAGCGCGCTCATGGCGTGAGAGAACCGGTCAAGTACATTCATAACGACCAGACGTTTGTGTCGGGGCCACGCCGGGTGCGCGATCATCTGCCGGCAGATGAAGCGGAGCGTTTGCTGCAAGGCCGCGTGGCGATCGTCAACCTGTGGCGTCCGATCGGGGAACCGGTGCAATCGTCGCCGCTTGCGCTGTGCGATTCGCGCAGCATCACGCTCAACGACCTGGTCGCATCGGACCTGGTGTATCCCGACAAGGTCGGTGAGACGTATGCGTTGGTTTTCAATCCGCGGCACCGTTGGTACTACTTTCCACACCTGTCTCCCGAAGAATTCCTGCTGCTGAAGATCTACGATTCGGCGGGCGACGGAATCGCACGTCTCACGGCTCATACGGCATTCGACGATCCCACGTCGCCGGCCGATGCGCCACCGCGCCGAAGCATCGAACTGCGCACGCTGTTGTTCTTTTGAGCCACGGGTTGCGCCGGCCGGCGGGCAGTGTGGACGTCTGCTGCAGCATCGCAGAATATGCAATATCGAAAGCGTGATTTCTTGTTTGGTTATGACGCGGCGTTTCGCTAGCATGCGGCGTTTGAGTCGTTACCCTGCTATTTGAGTCGACGCATCTTTTGACTGTCGTCGAGTGAAGTGCGGGCAACGCTTGCCCAGTACGATTTCACAGCGCTCACGCCTTCGACATGTCAAGCCTTTCTGCTCACAGCGCCGGCCAGCAGGCCGACGGCATCACACGACGGCTGGCCGTCGCGATCACGCAGGCGTCGCCTTCGCGAGACGTCAGCGCGATTGCCGCAGCCAGACGCGGTATTCTCGACTTCCTCGCCGCCGCCTTTGCCGGTGCGAGCGACAGCGGCTATCGAAAACTCCTGACGGTCAGCGCCAATGACTCGCGAGGCGAAGCATCGGTGATCGGCAGCACCGCTCGCGTGTCGGCGCAGCAGGCTGCCTTGCTCAACGGTTACGCCGGGCACGCACTCGACTACGACGACGTGCACAGCAGCGTAAGAGGCCATCCCTCGACGGTATTGCTCCCGGCGTTGTTCGCGCTGGCGCAGACACGAGGCAGCAGTGCGCTCGAATTGCTCGGCGCCTATGTCGTAGGGGTGGAAACGATGGCGCGCCTCGGTCTCGCACTCGGCAGCCGGCATTACGAGCAGGGCTTTCATAACACCGCGACGTTGGGCGCGCTGGGCGCGGCCGCCGCTGCGTCTTATCTGCTGAAGCTCGATGCCGCCGCCGTTGAGAACGCGTTGGGTCTTGCCGCCACGCAGTCCGCCGGTTTGCGCCTGCAGTTCGGCAGCGAAGCGAAACCCCTGCATGCGGGGCTCGCCGCGCGCGCCGGGCTGTTCGCCGCCGAACTCGCGGCAGCGGGATTGCAGGGCTCACCTGAGGCATTGGACGGGCCGGTCGGGTTTTTCGCCGTGTTCAGCGGCGGCGCCGCACAACCCGAGCGCGTGCTCGAAGGGTGGGGCGTACCGTGGCAAATCGAGGTGCCGGGCCTGTACTTCAAACCATGGGCGTGCTGTACCGCGACGCACTACGCGGTGCATGCCGCATTGACCTTGCGTGACACGTACCGCCTCGCGCCCGACGATATCGGCGCGGTGACGGTAACGTTTCCGCCTGGCGGTGATACGCCACTGTCCAGCGATTTACCTTCCACCGGTCTCGAAGCGCGTTTCAGCGTCGCCTATGCGGTCGCTGCCGCGCTGACGGATGGCTCGCCCGGCATCGCCACTTTTGCCGATGTGCCCATGCGCGACGACCTGATTGCGCTCGCGCGGCGCGTGACGAGCCGTCACGATGAAACCGCGGCGCGCGCTTCGACCGATCCCGCCACGCGTTTCTCGACTGTGGAGATCGGCTTGCGCAACGGCACGGTGCTGAGCCATAAGACCGATCGGCTCTACAGCGCAGACGATCTGCACGCGAAGTTCGCGGATGCCACCGGTCACGACGAGCGCCTCGCTTTCATCCCTGCACATATCGACACGATGCAAAGCACAGCCGACCTCGTTTCACTTTTCAATGTTTTCGCACAGATCCACGTATGAGCACGAATAACAGCAGCACCCGCAGGCAGATGCGTCTCGGGCTCTTCATTCAGGGTGCGGGACATCACGTTGCCGGCTGGCGGCATCCCGACGCGCAGGCAGGCAGCGAGAATCTGACGCTGATGCAACGCATCACGCAGACCGCCGAGCGCGCGAAGTTCGACATGGTTTTTCTCGCGGATGGCCTCACCAGCGGCCCCGATGCGCATCCGTCGATGGCGATGCGGCTCGAACCGCTGTGCCTGCTGTCCGCGCTCGCCATGGGCACGCGCCACATCGGTCTCGCCGCGACCGCGTCGACCACGTATAGCGAGCCGTATCATGTCGCGCGCGCATTTGCCTCGCTGGATCATCTGAGCAGCGGGCGGGCCGCCTGGAACGTTGTGACGACCTCGTACGATCGTACGGCCGCAAACTTTACGCGCGGCAATCATCCCGATCACGCGCTACGCTATGAAATGGCGGGCGAATTCGTCGATGTCGTCAAGGGACTGTGGGACAGTTGGGACGACGACGCGGTGCTCAAGGATAAAGCGCGCGGCCTCTACTTCGATCCCGCCAAGGTTCATACGCTGGATCACGAGGGGCAGTTTTTCTCCGTCAAAGGGCCATTGAATGCGTCACGTCCGCCGCAAGGGCATCCTGTGGTGATTCAGGCCGGCTCGTCCGGGCCGGGGCAGGACCTGGCCGCGCGCACGGCGGAAGTGGTGTTCACCGCGCAGCAGACGATAGAAGAAGCCCAGGTTTTCTATCGCGATCTGAAAGGCCGCCTGCCGAAATTCGGCCGTGAAGGCGAACAGTTGCATGTGATGCCGGGTGTGTTTCCTGTTATCGGCAGAACGGAGCAGGAAGCGAAAGACAAGTATGCGCAATTGCAGGAATGGACCGATACGTCGGGCGCATTGTCACTGTTATCCGACCGGCTCGGGCATGACGTGTCGAAGTATCCGCTCGATGGTCCGTTGCCGGATCTGCCTGAATCCGACCAGTTGAAAAGCCGTGCCAAACTGCTGACCGATCTTGCACGCCGCGAGAATCTGAGCTTGCGTGAACTATATTACCTGGTGGCCGGCGCGCGTGGGCACCGCATCGTATGGGGCACGCCTACGCAGGTGGCGGACGCGCTCGAGGAGTGGTTCACGGGCGAAGCCGCCGATGGCTTCAATATCATGCCGCCGTATTTCCCCGGCGGCCTCGACGACTTTGTCGAACTCGTGGTGCCGAAGTTGCAGCGGCGCGGGTTGTTCCGCACCGAATATAGCGGTACTACGCTGCGCGATCACCTCGGTTTGCAGCGGCCCGTGAGCCGCTATGCGGGGCGGTGAAGCAGGGGACGTAAAGCACGGAAAGTAAAGCGCGGCGTCTGCTGGGCAGACGCCGCGTCGTTCAAAGTTGCATCGCGAGCCGCGCCGCACTCGCCGTACTTGCAATACTCGCCGCTCTAGATCGCGAAGTGGCGCAGATCCAGTTTGAGCGGCGTGAGGGGCGGATCAGCGCGTACGGCCTCCGGCGTAGACTGCGTATGCGCCAGAAACTCACGTGTACGCGGACTGACCGGCGCGCGGAACAACGCATTGGCGGAGCCGTGTTCGACAATCACACCGGCCTCGGTGAAATACACCGTGTCGCTCACTTCTTCGGCAAAACGCATCTCGTGCGTGACGAGCACGCAGGTCATGCCGTCTTTCACCAGATCGCGGATCACGGTCAACACTTCGCCTACGGTCTCCGGATCGAGCGCCGAGGTCACCTCGTCGAAGAGGATCAGATCCGGTTGCATTGCCAACGCGCGTGCAATCGCCACGCGCTGTTGCTGGCCGCCGGACAGTTCTCCCGGATACGCATGGGCCTTGTCCGCGAGGCGCACTTTCTTCAGCAGATCGTAAGCGATGCGGGTGGCGCTGGCCCTGTCGCGTCCCAGAATACGCACTGGCGCCACAACCAGATTGTCCAATACGCTCAGATGCGGAAACAGGTTGTATTGCTGGAACACGAAACCGACGCGCTTGCGCAATTCGATCTCATCGCGTTCCGAAGCCAGCCGGTCGACACGGGTGCCGTCGACTTCGATCTCGCCTTGCTGCGGACGCAGCAATCCGGTGATGCAGCGCAGAATCGTCGACTTGCCGGACCCGGACGGTCCGATAATCGACACAGCCTGGCCACGGAACACGTCGAGATCGATGCCCTTGAGCACCGGCGTCGAACCGAATGAAAGATGCACGTCGCGCAACCGGACCAGGGGGCGCACGTCTGCCGAAGTGACAGAAGCGGTGGCAGAAGCGGTGACAGAAGCAGCGGCCGCAGGAGCGAGCGAGACATCAGCTGAAAGCATAGCGTTTCTCGAGAAGGCGGGTGAAGCGCGCGATCGGGTAGCAGTAAGCGAAGAACAGCCCGAGCACGGTGAAATAGACGACGACCGTGAAATCCGCCCGCGCCACGGTGTTGCTCGCCACCTGCGCGGTGTCCAGCAGATCGTGCACGCCTACCAGCGACGCGAGCGCGGTTGCCATCGTGATGCTGGCGTAAAGGTTCATCCACGGCGGCAGCATTCGCTTCACGCATTGCGGGAGGATGATCCAGCGGAACACCTGGGTTCGGCTGAATGCAAGCGAACGCGCGGCGTCCCATTGCGCATGAGGGATCGACTGGATCGCGCCGCGGAAGATCTCGGCGAAATTGGCGCTGGCCGGCAGCGCGAGGCCGAGCGTGACCTTGAACCAGTCGGGAAACGGCACGACATGGTGGCCGAGCGCGATTTCGAAGGGGAATACGTAGGTCGAAAAATAGATCAGCACGAGCAACGGGGCATTCCGAAACACCTGCACATAACCGCGGACAATCAGACGGACGCCGCGGATCGGTGAAAGCAGCAACGGGCCGAGCACGAGACCGGCGAGTGTGCCGAGCGCGATGGCAAGCAGACTGATTTCGACGTTGACCCACAGAGATTTGCCGAGCGCCGGTGCCCACGTGACGAGTGCAGCGAGCGCCGGATAACTTGGGCCATGCGCGATCTCGTGTTCGGCGAGCGCCAGCAACGCGGCAACGGCGATCACGCTGGCAAGCGCAAAGAGCGAGCGGTAGCGTCCGTCCCGTGCGGGCACGGTGATGGATTCAGTGGCCATAGCCGGGCATCCTCAGGCGGATTTCGAGCCAGCGTCCCGCGCGATTGATCGCAAAGGTCAACGCGCCGAAGAACAGCAGAATCAGGATCATCAACTCGAGCACGTTGTCGCGTTGCGTCCAGATCATGATCGACGCGTACGTGATGTCGCCGACGGCGATCGCCGAGGCGACCGTCGTCATCTTCACCAGGTCGACCATGTTATTGACGAGCGCGGGCAGCGCAAAGCGCAGCGCGAGCGGCAACTGCACGCCCCAAAGGCGCTGGCGGCGGCTGAAACCGAGCGACTGCGCCGCTTCGAGCGTGGCGCGCGGCACTGCTTCAATCCCGGCGCGCAATGCTTCCGCATGAAACGCGCCCTTGTGCAGCGAAATCACGATCGCGCTCCAGATAAACGGCGTCAACGGATTGCCGCCCAGATTACGCAGTGCCTCGCTGATCAGCATATTGATCACCAGAAAGGCGCAGAAAAGCTGCACGAGCGTCGGCGTATTGCGGGTGATTTCGACGAACACGCGGGCCGGGCGCGCGAGCGCCGGACGCGGTGACGTGAGCAGCGCCGCCAGTGCAACGCCGGCAACAAGGCTGCCGAGTATCGTGACAAACGACAGTTCGAGCGTGACCAGCATGCCGTGCAGAAACGACGCGAGTTCGTCGGGCGCGAGCACGAAACTGTAATTCAGCCCGATCTTGCCGATCGCATCCACCGCTGCCGCAGCGGCATGCGAGAACGCTTCACCCGGCGCGCTCATGCACCTTGCGCCTTGTACTTCGCATGCAGATCGAGCACTGCCTGCGAAGGCTGCATGCCGTTCTTTTTCTCGACGTCGATCAGCCAGCCGCTGCGATGCCAGTCCTGGACGATTTTTTCGAGTGCGCTTTGCGTATCCGTTTCGCCCTTGCGAACCCAGATCACGGACGGCGACGGAATCAGCTCGTTCGATACGGGGATGGTGTAGTCCTTCCAGTCCGGATTGCGCGCGACGAGCAGGCGCAGAGTCGGCGCGACGTGAACGGCGGCGACGCAGTTATTGCCGCGCAGCGCGAGCAGCGATTCAGGCTGGCCGCGAAATGCCTTCACCTGTGCGCCATATTCTTCGGCGAGCGGCTTTGTATAGTTGCTACCCTGCGAGACGCAGACGGGCTTGCCGCGCACGTCATTCCACGTTTTGATGCCGCTGTCCTTACGGGTGATAAGGGCGCCGCCGATTTCCTCGAATGGGGTGGGCGGGTAGGAGAAGAGCTCGGCGCGTTCCTTCGTGACTTCCATGTTGGCGATCAGCGCATCGACCTTGCCCTGTTGCAGGAACTGCACGCGATTCGACGGCTGGACCGGTGTCAACTCCACGTCGACGCCGAGGCGCTTCGCGACGTCGTTCGCGAGATCGATATTGAAGCCGAGCGGTTTCTGGGTGGCCGGGTCCAGCGAGCCGAACGGCGGCCCTGACAGGATCACGCCAATGACGATCTTGTGCCGTTGATGAATCCGGTCGAGCGTTGTATCGGCGTGGGCGGCACTGGCGCCCATTGCTGCAAGAAGCGTTACGGCGCGCAATGTGCGGAATGCGGCGCGTTGAAAAGTGGTGCGGGTAGTGCGGGTGGTGCGGGTCGGTCGGCTGAACATGAAAGGATAGGCTGGATACGGGATCGCCTATTCTCGGCATGTGTGGCGCCGGAAAGAACCAAGGATTTTTCATACCGTTATCTGATTCGCGCATTTATGCAGACGCGGGCGTCGTTGATGCATTGAAACAGATGCAATAGCGGATTTATTTCCCATGGCATTGATTGCACTATGACGGCGCCGGGGAATAACACGCGGCTATTCATCCGACACCTAACGATATGAACAACGCTTCGTTGGCCGGTCCGAAGCGCGACGCTAACATGGCCAGCTACACGCCTGAAACAAGGCTTCCGGTACTTCTCCGATGCCATTGCCGATTCTGACTGCCACCTCCGTATCGAAGTCGTTCGGGCCAACCAGGGCGCTCGCGCAACTCGATCTGTCGATTCATCCAGGCGAGGTTGTTGCGCTGATGGGCGCGAACGGTGCAGGCAAATCGACGTTCGTGAAGATTCTCAGTGGCGTATATCAACCGGATGGCGGCGCGTTGACGCTCTGTGGGAAGCCGTACCAGCCGGCTTCCACGCAGGGCGCCAAACGGCTGGGCGTCGCGACCGTGCATCAGGCGATCGCCGACGCGGTTGTGCCGACCTTATCGATTGCCGACAATCTGCTGCTGGACCGGCTGTGTGACACCGCATCGCCCTGGCGCGTGCCGCCGCAAGCGAGGCATGATGCGGCGAGGCCGCTCGCGGAAAGAGTCGGGCTGGACGTCGACCTGGCCGCGCCGCTTTCGTCGCTGTCGCTGGCCGCACAGCAACTTGTGACGCTCGCGCGCGCACTGGCCAGTCATCCCACGCTGCTGATTCTCGACGAACCGACCGCCAGTCTGTCCGCTCCGGAAGCCGAGCGCCTTTTCGCATTACTCGATCAATTGCGCGGTGAGGGCGTGGCGATTCTTCTGGTGTCGCATCGCATGGGCGATTTACGTCGCATTGCGGATCGGGTGACGATTGTGCGCGACGGGCGCATCGTGGCCGACCTGCAACCGCCGATCGACTTCGACGCCGCCGTCGAAACGATGATCGGCAGACCATTGCCGAAGCGCCACGCGTCGCCACAATCGGACACAGCGGCGCTTGCGCCATGTTTCAGCGTACGTGAATTTCAATTGACGGCCGATAGCCTCCCGTTCGATCTCGACGTGCAACGTGGCGAAATTGTCGCGATTGCGGGGCCGGTGGGCGGTGGTAAATCGCGCTTTGCCCGTGCGATTTTCGGCGAGACGCGCGCCATCGCCGGCGAGATGACGCTCGATGGCCGGCCATGGCGGCCCCGCTCGCCTGCCGACGCGATTCGTGCAGGCGTGTTCCTCGCCGGTGAAGATCGTTGGCGCACCTCGCTCTTTCCCGACAGCGTGCCCTTCGCCTCGATTGCGGGTACGCTCAGCTTTCCGTTTCTGTCGCGCTGGTTCAGGAGCGGTGCAGTCCGGCGCACTCGGGAACGCGACGCGGCGGCCGAGGCCATTGCGAATTTCGGCATCCGCTGCACCGGTCCTGATGATCGGCTGACGCGCCTGTCCGGCGGCAATCAGCAGAAGGTCGTGCTGGCCCGCTGGCATGCGGAGCGCGCCCGGCTGTTGTTACTCGACGAACCCTTTCAAGGCGTGGACGCCGGAGCGCGCGCCGATATCGTCGCCACGCTGCGGCGGCATGCGCCCGAACGCGCAACGATCGTGTTCGTCGGCGATCTCGAGGAAGCCTTCGAGATTGCCGATCGCGTGGTCCACTTCGATCGCGCGACGCTCGATCGCCTCTCCACCCCCGATCTGATTCCTCTCGACCATTGATGAAATCCGGCACATCTTCCATCGCCCAGGACGTTTCATCCGGCCATCGTCCACGGCCGGTATCGCGCCGTTTGCGTGAACACCTCGAACGCGTCGGCATCGTGGTCATTCTGGCGCTGCTCGTCGCCGTGTTTGCGATAAGAGAGCCGGCGTTTCTGAACGTCGACAATCTGTTCAGCATTCTCCAGTCCGTATCGATCGTCGCATTGCTCGGCATCGGCGTGACGGTGACACTGGCGGCCGGCGGCTTCGACCTCTCGGTGGGAAGCGTGGCCGCGTCGGCCCAGATGGCCGCGAGCTATGTGCTGATCGTCTGGCACGGCAGCGCGCTGGCGGCTGTCGCGGCGTGCGTCGTGCTCGGCATCGCAGCGGGTCTGTTCAACGGCCTGCTGATTACTCGTCTGCGCGTGCCCGATCAGCTCGCGACGCTCGGCACGCTCTTCCTGCTGGCCGGCTTGCAGTTGATTCCTACCGGCGGACGGTCACTCGCAACCGGTACGGTCATGCCGGACGGCAGCGAGGCGAGCGGGATTTTTCCCGATGCGTTCCTCGCGCTCGGCCGCTTGCGGCTTTTCGACATCGTGCCGTTGCCCGTCCTGATTCTTGCTGTGCTGACCGTGCTCGCCTGGATCGTGATGGAAACAACGCGTTGGGGGCGGGTGATCTATGCGATCGGCGGCAACGAGACGGCGGCCCGGCTGGCCGGGGCGCCGACGTCGCGTTACCGGATTGCGGCGTACGTCGCATCGGCAACCATCGCGTCGTTAGGCGGCGTGCTGATCGCCGCGCGTGTGGGACGTGGCGATGTCAGTGCGGGGCATTCGCTGTTGCTCGACGCGGTGGCCGCGTCGTTAGTGGGCTATGCGGTGTGGGGCGCAAAACGCCCCAACGTATTCGGCACCGTGGTGGGCGCGGTTTTTGTCGGCGTGCTGCTAAACGGCCTGACCATGCTGAATGCGCCGTACTACATGCAGGATTTCATCAAAGGCGTGTTGCTGGTGCTGGCGCTCGCCTTCACGTTCAGCGTGGGAGGACGATCGGATTCGCGCGGCTGAGCCGAATCGATCACGACTACGCGGCGCGGCCCGGTTGCTCTCCGGTTCGCGCCGCCGTGCTTACCGTCGTATCGCCGAATGGAAAATTGATCCGTTGGGAAGTCGTTTGCCATCCGAAGGAATATCGATTGCCGAATCGTTCAGTTTGCGTACGCGATACCCACTGATAGATTGTGCGAGTAGACATTCGAACGGAGACTTCCATGCCAGAGTTTGACGAAGCGACTTCATTGCAGACAATCGCAACGGATCGCGATACGGCGGTTCACGTGATCGCCAACGATGCAGAGGCGCTGGCCGTCGCGCACGAACTTGCGAGTCGTCTCGCACCCGGGGCGGCGCAGCGCGACCGCGAGCGCCGTCTGCCGCATGAGGAGATCGAGTGGTTTTCGCAATCCGGTTTGTGGGCGATCACGGTGCCGAAAGCTTATGGCGGCGCGGGTGTTTCGTTCGTGACGCTGACGGAAGTCATCAAGATCATTGCCGCCGCCGATCCTTCGCTAGGACAGCTCCCGCAGAATCACTTCGGTCTCGTCGACGTGATCTCGCTGACAGGAACCGAGGCGCAGAAGCAATACTTCTTTGCCCAGGTATTGAACGGCAAGCGCTTCGGCAACGGTTTTTCGGAGAAGGGCACGAAACACGTTCTCGATCTGAAGACACGTGTGCGGCCGGACGGCGACCAGTATGTGATCGACGGCACCAAGTTCTATTCGACCGGCGCCCTGTTTGCGCACTTCGTGCCGGTGCTCGGTCTCGATGAAGACCGCAAGGGCTGGCTCGCCTACATTCCGAAGGGCACGCCTGGACTTACCGTGATCGACGACTGGTCAGGTTTCGGTCAACGCACCACGGCAAGCGGCACGGTCGTGCTAGAGAACGTGCGCGTGCCGGCTTCGCACGTGTTCCCGGCGCATCGCGTATCTGACTTTCCGACGCTCAACGGGCCGATCTCGCAGATCATCCAGGCCGCGATCGATGCCGGAATCGGCAAAGCGGCGCTCGCCGATACGCTTGGCTTTGTGCGCGCACGCTCGCGGCCATGGATCGATAGCGGCGTCGAGCGTGCGAGCGACGATCCGCTGACCCTGCGGGAGATCGGTCATCTGCACATTCAGCTGCATGCCGCCGAAGCCTTGCTCGAACGTGCCGCGCGCGTGCTCGACGAGATCGCGGCGCAGGGCGAAGCCACGGAAGACGACATCGCGCGCGCATCGGTTGCGGTCGGCGAAGCAAAAGTGCTGACCACTGAAATTGCCTTGCTCGCCGGCGAAAAACTGTTCGAACTCGCCGGCACGCAGGCGACGCTCGCCGAGCACGGGCTCGATCGCCACTGGCGCAACGCGCGCACGCATACGCTGCATGATCCTGTACGGTGGAAGTACCACCTCGTCGGCAACTATTATCTGAACGGCGTCAAACCGGCCCGTCATCCCTGGAACTGACTATGGCCAGACAGATTCGCCTCAACGCCTTCGACATGAACTGCGTCGGGCACCAGTCGCCAGGCCTGTGGGCGCATCCACGCGACACATCGTGGCGCTACAAGCATCTCGATTACTGGACCGATCTCGCGAAACTGCTGGAGCGCGGCAAGTTCGACGGTCTCTTCATTGCCGACGTGCTTGGCCTTTATGACGTTTTCAACGGCAATGGCGAAGCAGCGATCCGGCAGGCGGCCCAGGTGCCCGTCAATGACCCGATTCTGCTCGTGTCGGCCATGGCGAATGTCACCGAGCATCTTGGCTTCGGCGTGACTTGCTCGCTGTCGTACGAACACCCGTATCCGTTCGCGCGGCGCATGTCGACGCTCGATCATCTGACGAACGGCCGCGTCGGCTGGAACATTGTCACCTCGTATCTCGACAGCGCGGCGCGTAACGTCGGTCTGTCGGCGCAGGCGAATCACGATGAACGGTATGCGCTTGCCGAGGAATATCTGGACGTCTGCTACAAGCTGTGGGAATCGTCATGGGAAGACGATGCCGTGGTGCGCGACGCCGGGCGGCAGGTATTCACCGAGCCTTCGAAGGTGCATCCGATCGATCACCACGGCCACTATTTCGACGTGCCGGGCATTCATCTCTGCGAGCCGTCGCCGCAGCGCACGCCGGTGCTGTATCAGGCCGGGGCGTCGAAACGCGGCAAGGATTTCGCTGCCCAGCACGCCGAGTGCATTTTCATCGCAGCGCCCTCGCGCACGATCCTCAAGAATTTTGTCGCCGACATCCGTGCGCGCGTGAAGTCGTTCGGCCGCGATCCGTACGACGTGCTCATCTTCAACCTGCACACGGTGATAACGGGCAAGACGTCGGCCGAGGCGCACGCGAAGCACGCGGACTATCGCCGCTATGCCAGCGACGAAGGCGCGCTCGCGCTGATGTCGGGCTGGACCGGTATCGACCTCTCTAAATATGACCTCGACGAACCGCTGCGCCACGTCGAAAGCAATGCGGTGCAGTCGGCGGTGGAAGCGCTCTCGAGTGCGGACCCGACGCGCGTATGGACCGTGCGCGAGATCGCGAAGTGGGGCGGCATTGGCGGCCTCGGGCCGCTCTCGGTCGGCAGCCCGCAGGAGATTGCCGACGAGTTGCAGTCGTGGGTGGAAGAGACGGATGTCGACGGCTTCAATCTCGCATACGCGTTGACGCACGAGACCTTTGCCGATTTTGTCGACCTCGTCGTGCCGGAGCTTCAACGGCGTGGCGTGTACAAGACCGATTACACGGACGGCACACTACGCGAAAAACTGCATGGGCATGGCGCGCGGTTAGCCGGGGCTCACCCTGGGGCAAGTTATCGGGCGCGCCATGCGGCGCATGCCGAATAGCGCATTCCTGCTGCATTCATCACCACATTATTCATCGGCTGGGGCTCACTCATGAGATCGCTTTTTCGTCACACGTATTCCGCGGCCCGCATTGTCGGCACACTGGCATTGCTGTCCGCTACGGTACTGGCGGGGTTAGCCGCGCACGCGGCACCGCTCAAAGGGGCGCCTGCACCGTTCGATAAAGGGGGCGTCAAGATCGCGCTCGTGAACTATCTGTCGACGGGCGATTTCTTTCAGGCCTATGAGGCCGGTGCCCAGAAACAGGCGAAAGCGCTCGGCATCGATCTGCGGATTTACGAAGGGCGTCAGGACGCGGCCGAGCAGCGCGAGCAGATCCAGCAGGCCATCAGCCTGGGTGTGTCCGCGATTATCGTCAATCATGGCTTGCCGGAATCGTTGAAGGACGTCGTGCAGCGCGCGCTGGACAAAGGCATCAAGGTCGTCGCATTCGATGTGGATCTGGGCAATCCGAAGATTCCGCAGATCGAACAGAGCGACCACGATCTGGCCGCCTTGCTGCTCGATCAGGCGGTGAAGGATAACGGCGATGCGTTTTCGGCCGGCTATGTGTACGTGGCGGGCTTCGCGCCGCTCGACCGGCGCGATGCGGTATGGCGCGACTTCAAGAGCGCTCATCCGAAGGTTCAGGAGAAGGCGCGCTGGGGCACCGTGGACAATCCGATTGCGCAATCGGTAGCGAATCAGGCAGCGGCCGCGTATCGCGCGCACCCTGACATTCGCGTGGTATTCGCGCCGTACGACGAGTTCGCGCGCGGCGCAAAACTTGCCGCGGACGAAGCGAAGCTGTCCTCGAAGATCCGCATTTATAGCGCCGACATTTCCACCGCCGACATCGAAGCGATCCGCGCCCCGAACAGCGCGTGGGTGGCGACGGCAGCGACCAACCCCGCGGTGGTCGGCGCGGTGTCCGTGCGCTCTGCTGCCTTGCTGGTGGCGGGACAGGATCCGGGACACCGGATTGTCGTCAAGCCCACCCTGATCACGCGCGACGATCTCGTGAACAACAACATCCGGACGATTGCCGAACTCGGCGCGAAATTCCCCGCTTTCCGGACAAGCGACGCAGCGACGGCGAGCTGGATTCCGACGCTCGATTGATCCGACGATGGCGGCACATGCCGCATCGTCACGAAATAGCTTGCTCACATCAGGGAGAACCGGTCATGGCGGACAACTCAGGAAAAAACGGGCGGCCGCTCGTGACGGCAGCGGATGGCGGTGTGCAGCACGACGCCGACGTGCTCGTGATCGGTGGCGGCCCGGCCGGAGCGTGGGCGGCGATTAGCGCCGCCGCGAGAGGCGCCCGGGTGATCCTGGCCGACAAAGGTTTCTGCGGAACGTCAGGCGCGACCGCGCCGGCCGGCACGGCGGTGTGGCACGTGCCGCCCGACGCGCAAGCACGAGACCGCGCGAAAGCGAGCCGTTTCACGTTGGGCGGCGAGCTCGCCGATCAGACGTGGATGGACCGCGTACTCGAACAGACCTGGATCAACGCGCAGCAACTGGCCGAGTGGGGCTACCCGTTTCCAGTCGATGAATCCGGCGAGGAGCGACGCACCTCGTTGCAAGGTCCCGACTATATGCGGCTGATGCGCAAGCGCGTCAAGGAAGCCCGTGTGCGGATACTCGACCACAGTCCGGCACTCGAATTGCTCGTCGATGAGCAGGGCGCGGTTGCGGGGGCAGCAGGCGTCGATCGTCAGGCGGGCGACACGTGGACCGTACGCGCGGGCGCGGTGGTCATCGCGACCGGCGGTTGTGCGTTTCTCAGCAACGCGCTCGGTTGCAACGTCCTGACCGGTGACGGCCAACTGATGGCGGCCGAGGCGGGGGCTGCGCTTTCAGGCATGGAGTTTTCGAACGCCTATGGCCTGGGTCCCGCGTTTTCATCGGTGACGAAATCGCTGTTCTATAAATGGGCGACGTTCTACTACCAGGACGGATCGGTGATTCCCGGCGCAGGCTCGGCGCATGGCCGCGGTGTGATCGCGCAAACCTTGCAGACGCAGCCCGTGTTTGGTTGCCTCGATCGCGCCGACGAACAGATTCGCGCATGGATGCGCACTGCGCAGCCGAACTTCTTTTTACCATTCGACCGGCTCGGGATCGATCCTTTCACGCAGCATTTCCCGGTCACCCTGCGTCTCGAAGGCACGGTGCGAGGAACGGGCGGTCTGCATGTGGTCGATCAGACCTGCGCCACCTCGGTCGAGGGACTGTATGCGGCAGGCGATGCGGCGACGCGTGAACTGATTTGCGGCGGCTTTACCGGAGGGGGCAGTCATAACGCGGCGTGGGCGATGTCGTCGGGATTCTGGGCCGGTGCGGGCGCTTCGGATTACGCACGTTCACGAGGCCGCGCCGCGCGCCAGGGCAGGGCGTTGCGGACAGGCGGCGCAGGGCTTCGCGACGGCGGCGGCACGGCGCCATACGACAGCGCCGAAGTGATTCGTGGCGTGCAGCAGGAGGTGTTTCCCACGCAGCGCAACTGGACGCGCCAGGGGGCGTTGCTCGACGACTCGCTTTCCCGGCTCGACGCGCTGTGGCAGCGTGTTCGCCGTGCAGCGCCGGCGCGAAGCGCGCTGGACGCCGTGCGCGCGCGTGAAGCGGCGGCGATGCTTGCTACCTCGCGTTGGATGTATCGCAGCGCGCAGCAACGCACGGAAACGCGCGGTATGCATCGGAGGCTCGAACATGCCGCATTGGATCCATCGCAGGGACATCGTCTGTTGAGTGGAGGTTTGGATGAGGTGTGGATCGAGAAGTTGGCGGTACCTCGGATCGCCGCGCAGTCGGAAGGAGTGACGGCATGATCGAAATCGTCGACGCCGCGCGCTGCACGGGCTGCAACATCTGCGTGCGCGCCTGCCCGACCAATGTGTTCGATATCGTGCGCGACGGTCCGCCGCGCATCGCGCGTCAAGGCGACTGTCAGACCTGCTTCATGTGCGAACTGTATTGCCCCGAAGACGCGCTCTTCGTTGCACCGCAAGTCGAACCGGTGTCCCAGGGCGGCTCCGGTGGAGCGGTCCTGGGCAACTACCGGCTCGCGCTCGGCTGGGGGCGCGAAAGACAGTCGACCGCGAACCTGGATGCGAGCTACGAGTTGCTGACTCGCTCGCATTGAGAAACGTGGGTGTTATGGGCATGCGCAGTTCTGCGTGAACCGCGTGTGCTCCTTTAGTGCCTTGTTACTGCCCGCCGACATGCGATGAAAAGCATATCGGCGGGCGCAAGACCTGCTAAGGCGCTAACGATCTAGAAATCCAGTCCCGGCCCACCCGCGCATGACGATGCCCGAGGCAGTTTTGGTTTCCTGGTCGAGACGCTTGACGATAAAGCGGTCATGCAAGGGACGTAGGCTCATGGTTCGACTTCCGCGATTGAAATTTGGCACTCGTCGTTGGTGAGTGCTGACCGGAATCGAGTATAGAAAGATGCCGTGCGAGGCTCCAATAACGGATTCATCGATCCTTATCGGCGAATGGCATTTCAGAAACACGCATATCCATAGCTTGAATCGCTGGTTTTGCGCTGCACGCCACGTCCCTATACTGGTCTGTCGCATCGGCGCGTCTTATCCGGACGCTGTTCATGTTCCCAGGCACATAGCCGGATCGAGCCTGATCCGTGCGCTTTTACACACAAGGAATGAAGGCATGCAGGTCTCTCAGGAAAGCGCTGCGCGTGCGCGGCTTCAGGCGGCACTTGCCGCGTTGCCGGCGCTCGCTCAGGCGATCGGCGAAGATGCCGCGCAACGTGAAGTGCGGCGCGAGTTGCCGTTCGACCGTTTTGCGTTGTTTCGCGAATCGGGGCTGGGTGTGCTCCGTTTTCCGGTCGAGTGGGGCGGGCTCGGCGGTTCACTGGAAGATCTCTTTCATGTGATCGCCACGCTGGCCGCGCATGAATCGAATGTCGCGCACGCATTGCGGATTCATTTCGATCTGACCGAGCAATTGCTGCTGTCACCGCGTTCCGCTTTCAACGACACGCAGATCGAACGCGTACGGGAAGGGGCGATCTTCGGCGGTGCGTCGACGGAACTCGGCACCTCCCGGCCCGGTGAAATCGTCACCAAGCTGGTGCGCGATGGTGAGCACTTTCGCGTAACGGGCAAGAAATACTATTCGACCGGCACGGCGTTCTCCGACTATGCACGTATCAATGTGCAGGATGAAAACGACGAGAAGGTGTCGATCGTTGTCCCGGTGTCCCGCGAAGGTCTGCAGGTACTCGATGATTGGGACGGAATGGGGCAACGCATGACGGCAAGCGGCAGCCTGGTACTCGACAACGTACAGGTTTTCTCGCACGAAATTGCCACGCGTGGCTACACGAGTCTCGCGGGCCGGCACGGCAGCGCGGTGCGGCAATTGCATCTGGTCACGGTCGCGGCAGGTATCGTGCGCAACATTCTGGCGGACGCGCGACGCTACGTGACGCAATATGGGCGCCCGGTTCTGCATAGCCCGGCACCCTCGGCACGCGAGGACGGTTTCGTGCAGCAGGTGGTTGGCGATCTCGCGGCGCACAGCCTGTCGATCGACGCGCTGGTGAACCAGAACGCACGCACTCTGGACCGTTCGGCCAATGCAATCCGCAGCGGTGCAGCCAATGCGGAAGATCTGGTGCTGGAAGGGTCGCTGGCGACTGCCAAGACTCAACTGGTGGTCAGCAAGCTGGCGCTCTATGCGGGCGAGCGATTGTTTGAAATCGGCGGAGCGTCGGCGACAGGGCGCGCTCACAATTTCGACCGTCACTGGCGCAATCTGCGCACGATTTTCAGTCACAACCCATTGCTGCATAAAGCACGCGTGATCGGCGATTACGAGTTGAACGGCGTGACCACGCATCTGACCGAAGGGCGCGTGTTCTGACGATGCGGAAAAGCGCCACGGTTTCCGCTCAGATGCATTGACGAAGTAACCGCACGGCGGGTGTCCGCTGCTTCCGGCGCGCATCGTTTCACGCGCTTCAGAAGCAACGGGCACCCGATTCCACTCGCGCCGCAACCAGAGTGGCGTGAGTCACAGTGAGTCTCAGTTCAATGCAACCGCGGCCGCGGCGCTTACCGGCGAGCCCTCGATCGCCACCGATCGCGTTCCGTCCGGGCCGACGGGCACGTCGCCGACAAGCGTCGTGCGATACAGTTGGCGGTCGAAGTCGAGATCGAAAATATCCGTGGGTGCCAGATGGGCCGTCGCGCGGTTGTCCCAGAAGGCAATGCTGCCGGCTTCCCATTTGAAGCGCACGGTGAACTCGGGTCGCGTGACATGTTCCCAGAGCAGTTCGAGCAGCGCCTGGCTTTCGCGAGGTGTCACGCCGACAATCGACTTCAGGAAGCTCGGGCTCACATAGAGCGCTCGCTCGCCCGTTTCCGGATGAACTCTCACCAGCGGATGTTCGGTGACGAGAATGCGTTGTTCGACGGCCTTGGCAAACGCTTCCGTTCCGCTCGCACCGGCCGGCGGTGTAAAGCGATGAAGTCCTCGTAGACCGTCAACGAATGTGCGCAACGGTGCGGAAAGCTTCTGATAAGCCGCGACCAGGCTGGTCCATTGCGTATCGCCGCCGTAAGGCGGAATCGTCACGCCGCGCAGGATCGACGCCCACGGCGGATTGACCGCGGCCGTTACATCCGTGTGCCAGCCCGTCCAGGGTCGCAGCAGCGGCTGTCCCTCGAAACGTGTTGCCTTGCGGTACTTCGAGATCGAATAGACCTCCGGGTAACCGTCGACATGGCCGAACACCGGGTGTCCCAAAGTCAGCTCACCGAACTGGGCCGAGAACGCGACGTGCTGCTCGTGCGTTAAAAACTGCTCGCGAAAGAACATGACACGCCATTTCAACAGCGCTGCACGAATGTCCGCGATCTGGCGGGCATCCAGTTTCTGCGTGAGATCGACGCCATGAATTTCAGCGCCGATGTGCGCCGAAAGCGGATTGACCTGAATCGACTGTACTTCCTGCAATGCGGCTGCACTCATGGGAGACTCCTGGCGAAGAGAACATGTCCGGTCGGCGCGAAGGTCGCCGATAGTCACGTTAAATTCACCAGCGCCTGATTCCAACCAATCATTGCCTATAAGAAAAGCAGCAGAAATTCGAAACTGAACGGGTGCTTCGTGCGTGCTGCCGTTTTTTCATTTCGGCGCGGCAGTTCCGCTCGTTTTCACTGCTCATTGTCCGCTCCGTGAATGGTGTTTGTATGCATGAAGGAAACCACGCGCATTACCACGCGAGCCGCCATTCGGTGATCGGTGGACTCGCTGCCGGAACGCGCGTGCCACCGTCTGGCGTATCGTCTGCGTGAGATTCGCGGCGTTCGCCGTCGTGCTCGGCGAAGTCGGCCAGCACTTCGTCGCGCAAACGAATGAAGCGCGGATCGCTGCGCTCGCGTGGCCGTGGCAAGGCGACGTCGACAATCCGTTTGATGCGGCCCGGGCGTGGCGCCATCGTGACGACCCGATCGCCGAGGTAGAGCGCTTCGTCGACATCGTGCGTGACGAGAATCATCGTGATGCGCTCGTGTTCCCAGATGCGTTGCAATTCGTTTTGCAAGCGGCCGCGCGTAAGTGCGTCGAGCGCGCCGAACGGTTCGTCGAGCAGCAGCACACGCGGGCGATTCACGAGGCCGCGTGCGATCGCCACACGCTGCGCCATGCCGCCCGATAACTGATGCGGATACGCATTCTCGAAACCGTTCAGGCCGACCAGCGCGATGTGCTGAGCAACCGCATCGCGTTTTTCCCGCATCGACAGCGGCGCGTTACGCAACGCGGCAAGAATGTTCTGCGACGCCGTGAGCCACGGAAACAGGCGATGGTCCTGAAACACGATGCCGCGTTCGAGCGAGGTATCGCGCACCTTCTCTCCGGCAACGACAATATCGCCGCTGTAATCGGTATCCAATCCCGCGATCAACCGCAGCAAGGTCGATTTACCGCAACCGCTCGAACCAAGCACACTGATGAATTCGCCGGGACGCACCCGCAGGCTGATGTCGTCGAGCACGGCGAGCGGCGCACTGTCTTGCTGCGCATAGCGCTTGCTGACGTGGAGAATGTCGATGCTGTCGGACAGCGTGGAAGAAGTCATGGGCGGACCTTGATCTGTAATCTGTATTCGGTGCAAATTCAGTGCATAGCCGGTGATTCTCGGCTGCGTGCTTATCGCGCGGCCACCTGCGAACGGCGCGCAAAAATCGCCCGTTCCACTGCACGCGCCAGTGAGTTCAACGCCCAGCCGGTTACACCGACCACGATCACGCCGAACAGCACCAGATCCATGCGGAACTGCTCGCTGCCGTCGATCAGCGTATTGCCGATCCCGCTGCCTGCCACCAGAAGATATTCCGCGCCGAGCGTGGCGAGCCACGAATAGATCAGCGCGAGATAGATGCCGGTGAAAATCGACGGCAAGGCGGCCGGCAGAATGACGGCGCTGATGAGTTGCCATCGCGTGTAACGGAATGCCCGAGCGACCTCGATATAGGCACGCGGCACGGCGTGAATGCCGTCGCACGTGTGCGCGGCGACCGGCAACAACGCCGCGAGCGAGAGGAACACGACTTTCGCTGCATCGCCGAGACCGAACCACACCGAGATCAAAGGGATCCACGCGAACAGGGAGATCTGCTTGAACGTGTCGAAGCTCGGGCCAATCATGCGCGTGGCGATCCGCGAGAAACCAAGCGCGCTGCCGATCAGCAGGCCGCCTACTGTGCCGATCACGAAGCCGCTTGCCTCACGCGCGAGCGAGGCGGAAAGGGCCTTGAAAAGCGCGCCACTGACGATTTGCTGCCAGGCCGTGGCCAGCACTTGCGCGGGGCTGACCAGCAAGCCGCTTTTGACGACATGTGCCTCCGAGATCGCCCACCAGATCGCAATAGCGACGAGCGGCAAGACGGCGCCGCGCCAGTCGACCCTTGCAAGAAGTGGCCGGCGCGGCCGCGCCGCGCGCTTGAAGGCGGCGGGCACGTTACTACCGCAGTCGCAGGACGTATCGGCCGACTGTTTCGATCCGGCGGGGCGCTTGAAGAGAGCAAGACTCATCGTGGATACCTCATAGGCTTGACGGCAATGAGCGCCATTACTCGCGAAACGCCGACGGCTGACCGCGCCGCAAACGCGCTTCGAGTGCGTCGAGCGAACGATTCATCGCGTAACCGATGGCGCCGACCACGACCACCGAGGCCATCACCAGGTCGAGCTGGAACAGTTGCCGCCCGTAGACGATCAGATAGCCGAGCCCCTCGGACGACGCCACGAGTTCGACGACCACCAGTGCGAGCCAGGCTTTGGTGAACGCGAGGCGCACGCCGGTGGCAAGCGTCGGCACCGCTGCGGGCAGGACGAGATAGACGATCCGCTGCCAGCCGTTGTATTCGAAAACACGCGCGACTTCATCGAGCGACGCGGGTGTCTGGCGGAATCCCTGCAGCGTGCTCAAGGTCACGGGAACCAGCGCGGCATGCGCGATCAGGATGTATTTGAGCGGCTCGCCGACACCGACGAGCAGCAGCAGAAATGGCAGCCAGCCGAGCACCGGAATCTGCACGAGTGCATTGAAGCTCGGCAATACGTAGGCTTCAAAGGTGCGCGACAGGCCGAACGCCGCGCCGAGTACGAAGCCGAGCAGCGTGCCCGCACCGAAGCCGAACAGCACGCGTTGCAGACTGATGAGCGTATTGCTTGCGAGATCGCCGTTTCTCGCCAACTCGACAAACGTGTCGAAGACGCGTTCGGGTGGCGGCAAAATCTGCGGCGCGATCCAGCCGCGCTCGCAACCGGTCACCCATAAGGCGAGCAGGACGGCCGGCAAGACCCACGGCGCGAGGTGCCAGGCGAGCGCGCGCAATCGCGCATTGCGATAGAGCGGTGCGTGCGGCGCTGCAGCAGCATGGCCGAGGCGTTTGCTATCGACAGGAAGTGCGGTTTCGCTCATCGTGATCGCTCCCGTTTTAGCTGAGCGGCTTGCCGGCAGCGTCGTAGCGCGTCCAGTAGTGGTCGAGTTTCTGCGCGCGCAGCGCGTTGTCGAGATACTTCGTCTCGAACCAGCCGTCGACCTGGACGGGCTGACGGATCAGTTTGAGTTTCAGCGCATCCGCCGCGACCGCTTTATAACGTGCGACGACGAACGGGTCGATCAACGGCGAATTGCGGTCCTTCAGACTCTGATTCGCGAACTCGGCCTGCCATGAGGAATAGGGCACGCCGCTTTTTGCCCACAGCTTGAAGAGCGCATCGCGGTTCGCTTCATCCGACGACCATTGCGCGCCCTGAACGAACACATTGACGACGCGTTGCACGACATCCGGATGCGCGCGGTCGAAATCGTCGAGCACTAACAGATGCGCCTGACGCGTAAATTGCGGTCCATCGTTCTGCGATTCGTAGACGATTTTCGCGAGGCCCTGGTCGCGCAGCTTGTACAGGTGGTAGTCGTTGACCGATGCGTCGATCCCCTTGGACGCCAGCGCGGCGAGCGAGCTGGCGTTGTCGAGATTGATCACGCGCAGGTCGCGCTCGTCGAGCTGATTGGCGGCAAGCGCGTTGTCGGCGACCAGTTGCAGATTGGTGCCGCGAAAGATGGAGACGCGGCGGCCCTTGAGGTCTTTGATCGAGCGCACGTCCGAATCCGGGGGCACGGCGACCTTGACACCGCTGCGCACGCCCGAGGCGAGCAGGAGACGGGTTTTCAGGCCGTTGGCGCGGGCCAGTACGGCGGGCAGATCGCCCTGAAAGGCGAAATCGAGTGACTTGTCGGCGATTGCTTCATTCACGGCCGGCCCGGCGCCTTTGAAGAACAGCCATTCGACCTTGATACCGTCGGCGGCGAATTCCTTTTCGAGCGACTGCTGCAATTGCACGGTCGCCGCGGGTGTGCCGCCGAAAGTGGGCGGATCGCCCGTGCCCTGCTGCGCGACGCCGATGCGGATCACGGCCGGTTTATCGGCATACGCATGAACCGCGGCGAGCGAAAAAACCGCCGCAGCGACGAAAGATTTCAGCAGACGGAAATAGCGCATGCATCAGTACCGATCGGTGGAAGGGAATAGGGGGCAAATGTTCAGGTAAGCAAAGAGCTGGCAATACACGTTAGATTCGCGTGCCCTCGAATCCAACCAATCATTGCTGATAAGAAAATCTGCAGTAGTTCGAACCACGTTGCTCGCACGGTGTCGTGTGGCACTGGCATGGTGCAAGTGCGTGATTCCCGATTTGCATAGTTAAATTCGTCGTTTTGCCGGTGTGGATTGCATGGCTACCATGCGACGCTTCAGCCATTCATGCGAACGCGAGATCATGTCCACTGTTGCTTTTCCATCTACTGTTTCCGACCCGCAAGAGCCAGCCGGTAACACAGCGTCTCCCACCGTCATCCGCAGCGCGCAGGACGTTTCGCGCATCGTCAATGCAGGCGCTGCGAAGGGCAGCAATGCACGTATCGTGATTGCGATTGCCTTGGGTGGTGTCTTTCTCGATGCTTACGACCTGACGTCGCTCGCTTACGGGATCAAGGACATCGCGCGCCAGTTTTCGCTGTCGCCGGTTCAGGTGGGATTCGTCTCGTCGGCGATTACGTTCGGCGCGATCCTCGGCGCATTGTTCGGCGGATATCTGACCGATCGCATTGGCCGGTATCGCGTGTTCATGGCCGATATGCTGTTCTTCGTGGTCGCGGCGATCGCAGCCGGTCTTGCGCCGAATGCGTGGGTGCTCGGCGGGGCGCGGTTTCTGATGGGCTTCGGTGTAGGGCTCGATCTGCCGGTGGCGATGGCGTTTCTTGCGGAGTTCTCGCGGGTGGCGGGCAAGGGCAACAAGGCGGCCAGTGTCGCCGCGTGGTGCCCCGCCTGGTACGCGGCCACTAGCACCTGCTATCTGCTGATTCTCGGGCTGTACGCGATTCTGCCGGAGCATCAGCTTGGCTGGTTATGGCGTCTGACGCTCGCGTTCGGTGCGGTGCCGGCTATCGCGATCATTCTCGTGCGCAGCCGCTATATCAGCGAATCGCCTGTTTGGGCAGCGAATCAGGGTGATCTCGAAGAGGCCGCGCGGATTCTGAAGCGCTCGTACGGCGTCGATGCGGTGGTCGAACGCAGCGCGACGCCGGTCAAGGCGCCGCGCGCGGCATCGTGGCGTAACTATGGGGTGCTGTTCAACGCGACTTACCGGCGCCGCACGATTCTTGCCGCGGTGATCGGCAGTGCCTCCTCGTTTGGCTACAACGCGATCATTTTCGGTTTGCCGGTGATCATCACGAGCTTCTTTCATCAGGGACCGCTCACGACGATCATCGCGGCGCTTGCGCTGAATCTGGCATTTGCATTCGTGGGCGGGCTGATCGGCGTGCGCACCGCGCCGACCGTCGGCGCATGGAAGATGACCGTGCTCGGGCACACGCTGCAGTTCGCCTCGCTCATCGGGCTCGCATTGATCGGCAAACCGGCCAGCGGTGCACTTGTGGTGGTCGCGATTCTGTTGCTCGGCGGCTATCTGTTCGGGCAAGGTTTCGGCCCAGGCTCCCATTCGATGACGTATGCCTCGCTGAGCTACCCGACCTCGCTGCGTGGAATCGGCGTGGGTTTCAATCAGACACTGGTGCGTTCCGCGTCGACGGTCTCGCTGTTTCTGTTCCCGGTTCTGGCTGCGGCATTCGGTACGAAGGTCTTCTGGCTGATCGCGATCGCGCCGCTGACTTCGCTGCTTGTGCTGCTGGCGATCCGTTGGGAGCCGTCGGGTTATGACATCGATGCTGAAGACTACGTAGAGCCGCCGGCCCAGGCTAACGCGGCGATCCGGTAATCGGTTGCGCACGGAAGCATGAACGCGCGGCAGATTTCAAATTTGCCGCTGTCATCCGCTTCAATCGCATTACAATCGAGGTAACCGCTATTCGATCTATCCTGAAGCCGCGATACCATCATGTCAGAACACGCCAGAGGCACAGCCCGCAAGATCAAGGCGGCTGAACCGGAGACACCGCGCTCGTCGCTGTTCGTCGGTTCGACTGAGAAAGCGTTTCAGGTATTGCATGCGTTCGACGGTCCGAGCCGCCACATGACCCTCGTCGATATCGCGCGGGCTTCCGGCCTCGACCGCAGCGCGACGCAACGTCTGGTGCATACGCTGGAAGCGCTCGGTTATCTGTATCGCGTGCCCGACACGCGCAACTACGGCCTCACGACCAAGGTGCTGCAGTTCTCCTACAACTACGTGCGCGCCAATGAGCTCATCGACAAGGCTTCGCCGTATCTGCTCGACATCAGCCGGCGCCTCGGCGAGACCACCAATCTGCTGGAGCTCGACGGTCACGAGATCGTGTTCGTCGCGCGGTTTCCGGGCCAGCATCTGGTGAATATCGACATCGTGGTCGGCGCGCGTTTGCCGGCCATGTTCACCGCTGCCGGTATCGCGATCCTCTCGCGTCTGTCCGACGAGCGCGTGCGCGACATCCTCGCGCAAACGCGCCTCGAACCGCTCACGCACTACACCGAAACCAATCCCGACAAACTGCTCGAACGGGTGCGTAAAGTCGCCCGGCGCGGCTATGCGGTGATTGAAAATGAAACCGTGCTCGGCGATATTTCCGTTGCCGCGCCGGTGACGGATCATGGCGGCATGGGCGTTGCCGCGATCAATATCTCGGTGCCCACCTCGCGCTGGTCGCGCGAGAAAGTGGAGGCCGAACTCGCGCAGCACGTGCAGGTGGCCGCGACTTCGATTTCGAAGTCGCGGCTCACGGGCTATCAGCGCTGAGCGCTCATTCGGCGCTCACTAAGCGCCAACTAAGCGGTCACAGCGGCTGCTCGAACACGCCAAGTTGCTTTTCCAGTTCGACCCGCAGATCCGCCGACAACGCCGGCGCCGCCTGGACCAGCGGCGCAAGCATCGTGGGCGCATGCACGCCGATCAGATCCATCACCGATTTCATCGGACCCGGATTGGTTTCGGCAAACGCCAGGTTCATCAACGGAATCAGCGAGCGGTGCAGCGCGAGCGCTTCCTGCGTTTTTCCGTCGGCCGCGAGCTGATAGATCTTGCGCCATGCGCTCGGCAGCAGGCTTGCCGTCACCAGGATGCCGCCCCGTGCGCCCGCCGCGACCTGCAACGGAAACAGCGTGTCCTCGCCGCTCAACACGGAGAACGATTCGTCGACGCCGGCCACTGTGCGCAAGAAATGCCACATGTCGGTATTGCAGGCCTTCATGCCGATGATCCGCTCGTGCTTCGACAATTCGTGCAGCACTTCGGGCGCAATGGAAATGCGCGTGCGATAGGGGATCTCATAGATCAGGATCGGCAGCGGCGATTCGTCGGCGTAACGCAGGAAGTAGTCGCGAATACCGCCCTGGGTCGGATTCGTGTAGTAGGGCGTGAGCACCAGCAAACCATCCGCACCCGCGGCGGCGAATTCCTTGCCCGCCTGCATGGCATCGTGATAGCCCGGATCGAGCACACCCGCAATCACCGGGATGCTGCCCGCCGCTTCCTCGGCGGCGATGCCAGCCATGCGGATGCGTTCGGCACGCGCCAGCGCGCCGTATTCGCCGGTGCCGCCGAGCGGCACGACACCGTCCACGCCCTGCTTGAGCAGATAGCGCATCAAGGCGCGGGCCGCGCCGCTGTCGATCGTGTCGTCGGCGTTGACCGGTGTAGGAATGGCCGGCAGGACGCCGCGTAATTGTTGTGCTGAAAGCATAAAAAGTCTCGGTGAATGAATGGGGTTCAGGCGGTGAGGCTGCGCCGGCGCAAACGGTCCGCGACCCAGATGAGCGCGGCGATAAAGATAAAGAGGCAGGTCGAAACGGCCGCGATGACCGGCGAGATCTGCATCGTGATTTCGTCCCAGAACTGCTTGGGCAAGGTCGTGCTCAGACCGCCCGAGGTGAAGAGGGCGATGGTCAGTTCATCGAACGAGGTCGCGAATGCGAACAGGAACGACGACATCAACCCCGCGCTGAGAATCGGAAACGTGACGCGGCGCAGAGTGGCCCACGGTCGCGCGCCCATGCTCTGCGCGGCGAGATCGAGACGGGTGTCGTAGTTGCGCAGCACGGCCATCATCGTGATCACGACGTAGGGCACAGCAACTGTCGTATGGGCAAGCACGAGGCCGAGTGACGAACCGACGAGGCCAATCTTCGCGAAGAAATAGAAGATGCCGACCGCGATGATCATGCGCGGCACGACGATCGGCGACAGCACGAACGCCAGCATGGCCGCCTTGCCGCGCATGCCGCCGCGCACCAGTAGAAATGCAGCGGGCGTGCCGATCAGCATGGACAGCAAACCGGTGCCGATACCCACCAGCATCGAGCGCGTGATTGCCTGCATCCACAGCGGCGAATCGGCGATCTGCCGATACCATTGCAGCGAAAATCCGTGCGGCGGCCACGCCAGCCCGGAAGCCGAATCGAACGACAGCGGAATCATCAGGAAGGCCGGCGCGCTGAGAAACACCAGCAGCACGAACACGATCACGCGCAGCGTCAGGCTTTCGCCGCTGCCGGACACGCTGCGTTTGCGGCCGTTGCGTGAGCGGGGCAGGACGGCGAGCAAGGCATCCGTTGCATTGCCTAGCGCGGTCAGAATCAGGTCGCCGAGCTTGCGGCTCCAGCCGCCTGAACGTGAGCCTTTCGCGCCCGCGCTTTCGCCCGCCATGGTCGAGAGACCGACCATGCGGTCGTACACCAGGAAGACGATCAGCACCACAGCGAGCAGCAGCACCGAGATCGCGCCGGCAAAGCCCCAGTTCAGCGCCTGCATGACCTGATCGATGATCAGTTGCGTGATCATCGTTTGATGACGGCCGCCCAGCAGCGTCGGCGTGATGAAGAAGCCGATTGCGGTGACGAATACCATCAATGCGCCGGCCGCGACACCCGGCAACGACAGCGGAAAATACACCTTCCAGAACACGGTGCCGGGACGCGCGCCGAGTGTGGCCGCGGCGCTCGGCAGGCGGCGGTCGATATTCTCCATGACCGACAGCATGGTCAGCACCGCGAGCGGCATCAGCGCATGCACCATGCCGACGATCACGCTGGAGAAGTGATAGAGCAGGCTCAACGGTTCGTCGATGATGCCGAGCTTGAGCAGCAGTTGATTGATGACGCCGTTGCGCCCGAGCAGCACGACCCACGCAAACGTGCGCACGAGGAAACTGGTCCAGAACGACAGCAGTACCCAGAACAGCAAACGGTTCTTGCGCTCACGCGTCGCCGACGAAATCAGATACGCGATCGGATAGCCGGTCAGCACCGAGAAAAAGGTGGTGCATAGTGACACTTTCAACGTGATCAGCAGCACGTCCACATACACGGACGATGCGAACAGCCGCTTGTATTCGATCAGCGTGAAGCCGGTGTCGTTGTGAATGCTGAGCAGCAGGAGCTGGCCAACCGGATAGACCAGCATCACGAGCAGCAGCACGACGAGCGGCGCGCCTTTCGCGCCGGGCCGCAACCACGCGCGCCAGGCCGGCCGGCGCGGCGCGGGTTGAATGGGCTGTGCCGGTCCCGCAGGTTGGGAAGGGCGCGCGCTCAGAGCGGAATGATTCATCGCTTACTCCGCGATCGCGACGGCGTCGGCGGCGAGCCACGACAGGCCGAGCGTTTGCCCGACTTCGTACTGGTTGCCGAAACGATTGGTAGGGAAGGCGGCGACGAGCGGCACGGCATTGGCGGTATGCGGCTCGAGATAGAGCTTCGTCATGCTGCCGGTCACCATGATGTCGGTGAGTTTCGCCGACAGGCTGCCGCCGTTGCCCGAGTCCGCGCTCGCACCGTCATGCACGCGCAGGTTTTGCGGACGCAGCATCAGCTTGACCGGCTTGCCGTTGCCGATCACCGGGTCGTAGGCCATCGCCTCGCCTTTGGCGACGCCTTGCACGCTGATCTGCACCTGATCGCCCGCACGGCCCGTGACGACCGCGTCGAGCAGATTCGATTCGCCGAGAAAGTCCGCGACGAACACGCTGTTGGGCCGGAAATACAGATCGGCCGGCGTGCCGAGTTGGGCAATCGAACCCGCGTTCATCAGGCAGATGCGGTCCGACATCGTCATGGCTTCTTCCTGATCGTGCGTCACGTAGACGATCGTCGTGCCGAGTTCGCGATGAATGCGCTTGATTTCGAGCTGCATGTGATCGCGCAGTTTCTTGTCGAGCGCGCCGAGCGGTTCGTCCATCAGGATGATCGACGGCCGGTAGACCATGCAGCGCGCGAGCGCGATCCGCTGTTGCTGGCCGCCGGATAGCTCGCGTGGAAAACGGTGCGCCACGTGCGGCAGATGCACCATCTCCAGCGCCTGCATCACCTTGTCTTGCGTGGCCTTCGCATCGGTCTTGCGCATCTGCAGCGGAAACGCAATGTTCTGCGCGACCGTCATGTGCGGAAACAACGCGTAGTTCTGAAACACCATGCCGATGTCGCGTTCATACGGCGCGCCGTACGTCACGTCCACGCCGTTGATGCGAATCTGTCCTTCATCCGGCTGGGCGAGACCGGCGATCAGGCTGAGCAGGGTGGTCTTGCCGGAGCCGCTCGGCCCGAGCAAGGTCAGGAATTCGCCCTCGGCGACGTCGAGACTGGTCGGCGCGAGCGCGACGAAATCGCCGTAGCGTTTGCTGAGTCCCGCGATCTGAAGATTCGAAGCAGACATGGAATCGGCCTCCGTGGAAAAGTGACAGGGAACGGCGGCGCGCTTACGTCAGGATCCAGCGGTTGAACCGCTCGAGCGCGACACTCTGGTTTTCCTGCCAGTACTTCGCATCGATATGCAGGCCGTTGGTCATGTTCTGAGGATACGTCGGGCAGTTTTTCGCGATCTCAGGCTTGATGAAGTTGAAGGCTTCGGGTTGCGTCAGACCCGCCGGGAAATAGTCGACCAGGGCGGCCTGGCGTTTCGGATCGGCGGCGAACTTGATGAACTCGCGGCATGCGTCGGCGTTCGGCGAGCCCTTCAGGATCGACCAGTTGTCGACGCCCCAGATGTTCTGGTTCCAGACGATGCCGACCGGCGCCCCGCTCGCGATCGCCGCTTGCGCGCGCGAGATCCACGTGCTGATCATGTCCACCTCGCCGGAACCCAGCATCTGTTCGACCTGGGCGCCGGTGGTCCACCAGACGTCGACGTGCTTCGCAATCTTCGAGAGGCTCGCGAAGCCGCGATCCATGTTGCAGGGATAGACCTGGCCGGTCGGTACGCCGTCGGCCATCAAGGCCTGCTCCATCGTGTCGAACGGATACTTGCGCAGGCCGCGGCGGCCCGGGAAGTCCTTCACGTTCCACATGTCGGCCCATGAGGCCGGCGCCTTGCGGCCCTTGAACGCGTCGGTGCGGTAAGCGAGTACCGTGGTGTAGATGTTGGTGGCCACGCCGTACGGCGACATGTATTGCTTCGGAATCTTCGCGATCACCGGATCGGATTCCAGACCGTGTTTTTCGAGGTATTCCTTGCCGCCGCCGGTCAGCAGAAGAATCGCCGGCTGGCTGATCTTCGCCATGTCCCAGGTGTAGCTGCCGGTGTCGACCATGCTCTTGATCAGCGCGGTCGGTTCGGCGTTCGCCTGCACGCCGACCACTTCGATGCCGGTCTTCTCCGTGAACGGCCGGTAGAACACCGCGCCGTAGGCCTTCGTGTAGATGCCGCCGTCGTCACGAATCACGATCCGTTTGCTGGCCGCGCGCGACGGCGTCCAGATGAACGGGAACGCGACCGCTGCCGTGCCTGCCAGCGCCGTCTTGATGGCCGTGCGGCGGCCGGGTTGTTGAATCTGATCGCGTGTAGGCTGCTTTTTCATGACGACTCCAGGGAAGTGGCAAGCGTGGAAAGCGAAAGACCGGTAGGGCGAAAATTCAGGCTGTGCGAACGGCGCGAACGACGCAATTGAACACGGAGCAGCGCGTCAGGGCAGCAGGCGGCCAGGGTTGAATAACTGCTGCGGATCGAGCGCCTGCTTCACCGCGCGCATCAACGTGAGTTCGATCGCGGATTTGTAGTGAGCCATTTCGCTCAGTCCGGTCTGGCCGACGCCATGTTCGGCGCTGAACGTGCCGCGCAATTCGTGCGCGACTTCGTTGACACAGTGGCGCATCGCGCTGGCCATCGCCACGGGGTCCGCGAATTCACGCCATGCATCGAAGGTGAAGAACGGGATGAGGTGCACGTTGCCGTCGCCGAGATGGGCCACGATCACAATGTCGAGGCCGGGGACGATCGCATGCACCGCACGCGTGGCCTGCTCGATGAATGCAGGCACCGCCGACACCGGCACTGCGCAATCGGTCGTCAAGCCCACGCCGCCTTTCTTGTTCGCTTCGGACACGCTGTGGCGAATTTCCCAGAGGGCGGCGCGCTGCGTGTCGTTGCTGGCGAACGCCGCATCGACGATGAGGCCGGCATCGGCGGCCTGTTCGAGCGTGTGTTGCAGCAGCTCCGCCATTTCCTCGCCGCCGCGCGTGTCCGCGAGTTCGACGAGCACGTGCCAGTCGTGCAGTTCGCCAAGCGGATTGCGGCGCTCGGGTATGTGTTCGATCACGAGTTCGAGCTGGCGGCGGTTGATCATCTCGAAGGCACTGAGCCGCGAACCGCAGGCAGCCTGAAACATGCCGAGAATACGCAGCGCGGCCGCCGGGTCGACGGGGGCGAACCACGCGAGCGCGTGATGCGTCGGCAGCGGATGCAGCTTCAACGTGGCCGCCGTGATGATGCCGAGCGTGCCTTCCGTGCCGATGAACAGATGCTTCAGATCGAGGCCCGTGTTGTCTTTGCGCAGCGCACGCAGGCCGTTCCAGATCGTGCCGTCGGCGAGCACCACTTCGAGACCGAGCACGTTGTCGCGCGTATTGCCGTAGCGCAGCACGCCGGTGCCGCCCGCATTCGTCGACAGATTGCCGCCGATCTGGCATGAGCCTTCGGCGCCGAGGCTCACCGGATAGAGCCGTTGTTCGGCCGCCGCGGCGTCCTGCACGGTCTTCAGCACGCAGCCGGCTTCGACTTCCATTGAACCGTTGGCCGCGTCGATGGAGCGGATACGCCGCATCCGCGACAGGTTGACGATGACAGGCCGAACGCCTTCGTTCGCGGGCACGGCGCCGCCGCACAGGCTGGTGTTGCCGCCTTGCGGCAGGACCGGCACGCCGTGCGCCGCGCACAGGCGGATCACCGCGGAGACCTGTGCTGCCGTCGACGGCAGCGCAACGCAGAGCGCCGGCGCCTTGAAGCGGCCGCGCCAATCCTCGATGAAACCATCGAGGTTGGCTTCGGCGCTCAGGATCGCATCCGCGCCGAGTTCGGTTTGCAGGCTGGCTAACAAAGGCGCGGCAGGGTTCATTTCCGGTTCCTTGATCGGGCGGCGGTTTTGGTGCGGTCGGCTAGACGCGGTCGGCTTAGACGCGGTCGGCTGCGACCCGAATGGGGCGGGACCGCTGTTGCCTGAGAAAAAGCATAGGAGTAAAAAAATCGCATTGAAATGCAATTAATCGCAATGCGATTGAAGTGCTCGTTTTTCCTGGCGTGGACTGGGCGGGTGCTGAAGTTGGCGGCACGCCGTAAGCCGAGGCGTGTCGTGGACACCGGGCCGTCCTCTCGTTATATTCAATGGGATATAACCGGAGAGGATGGATGGATAGCGCGGCAAAGCAGGCGGTGGGAAGCAAATACGTGCTCGAGTCGATGAAATACGCTCAGGGCAAAACATGGGAAGTGGTGGAGCGCCTGGCAGAGCGGATCCAGCCCGGCATGTTCGAGTCGGAGGCGACGGCCTTGTGCAAGACCGTGTTGAACGAGTTGGGCATGGACCGTATCTGGCATCCGATGCTGGTGCGTTTCGGCGAGAACACGCTGAAGACTTTCAAGCAGCGCTCGGACGGCGACCCGACACTCAAGGATGACGATATTTTCTTCGTCGACCTGGGCGTGGTCTGGGATCGGCACGAGGGCGATGCGGGCGCGACCTTTGTGGTCGGCAACGATGCGGAGATGAAGGCCTGCGCGGATGCCGCGAAGACCGTGTTCGACGAAGTGGAGCAGCACTGGCGCTCGACGCGCGCGGGCGGCAAAGCGCTCTATGACTTTGCGGAACAGCGTGCGACGGCGCTCGGCTGGCGTCTGAATCTGGACATCAAGGGCCACCGCGTCAGCGACTTTCCGCACGCCATCTACAAGGCAGGCGATCTGGGCGATTTCGCGGCGTGTCCGGACGCCGGCCTCTGGATTCTTGAAATCCAGCTTGCCCATCCGACCCGGCCGTTCGGCGCGTTCTATGAGGACTTGCTGATCTGATCGCGCTTCTTGCCGGGCTGCCTACGCGGCGGCCCGGCACCCCGGTGCCGTACCTGACGATCGGTCAGAGCGGAATGCTGGCGACAGCCGGCTTCTCGCTTGTCGGCAGATCGAAGCAGAATGTCGTGCCGGGGCCCGCACGTTCTAGCAGACGTATCTGGCTGTGATGCAATTGCAGCATGCGCTGCACGATCAGCAAACCGAGTCCGCCGCCGCGATGTGCGCCGCCTGAGCTGAACGGGCGCTCGAACAATCCCGCGCGCTGCTCCGCCGGAATGCCGGAACCGGTGTCGCTCACCGTGACCGATACGCGGTCGTCCTTGTGCGCGAGGTCGACGTCGATTATCCCGTTGGCGGGCGTGTGGCGAATCGCGTTGTCGAGCAGGTTCGTCAGTACGCGCTCGATCATGCCGAGATCGGCGCAGACGTTCGGCAGTCGAGGTGGAATACCGGCGCGCAACTGGATGTGTCGCGCTTCAGCCGGCAACTCGAATTTCTGGAATACGTCCTGGACCAGATCGACCAGGGAGAATTGTTCGAGCGCGGGTTGCACGTTGCCGTGTTCGAGCCGGGCCAGTTCGAATAGCGCTTGCGCGAGCTGTCCAACCTTGACGCTCTGCGCCAGCGCAATCGCCAGATAGCGTTTGCGTTCCGTTTCGCCGAGCGTGTCGGCTTTGAGCGATAGCGTCTCGAGGTACCCGTGCAACGAGGTGAGCGGTGTGCGCAGGTCGTGCGAAATATTGGCGATCAGTTCGCGCCGTTGCTGATCCTGTCTGGTCAGTGCACGCCACTGGTCGCCGATGCGGTTCGCCATCTGCGCGAACGTTGCTTCGAGCACGGCGATTTCGTCGCGTTGTCCGGCTTGCGCCGAGCGTGGCACGACCGGCTGGGTGTCGGGCTCGCCATCGGCATCGAAGCGGCGCATGGCGTCGGTCAGGCGGCGCAGCGGCCGCGTGATCAGACCGAAAGCCGTCAGGCCCGCGAGCAGACCGAGCAGCGCGACCAGCGCCATCGACCACAGCGTGGTGCGCAGAACCGAGCTGGCGGCGACGCGTGCGGCCAGCGCGTCGTGCTCCTCGCCGAGCAGAACGACGTAGATATAACCGGAGGGTTGCTGTCCGCTCAATTGCAGCGGTGCGGCGCTGAACACCTTTTTGCCATCGAGGCTGCGCGGGTCGTCGCCGAGAATCGGCAATGCGTCTCCGGCGATGAATTGCCGGATCGGCGCGAGATCCACCTGTTCGCGTTTGACGTGGCCTGCGGGGGCATCGTCGCCCTGGATGTGCCCGCGATTGTCGAGCAGGTACACCTCGACGCTTGGATTCACCATCATCAACTGGCCGAACAGTTGGCGCACGGCGTCGGGCCTTAAGCCGTTCGCATCCATCAGGGTGGTGCGATGCGCGATATGGTCGGCGAGGTTGCGCGACAGACTTTGCACCACTTCCTTTTCGTGCAGGTCGCTCGAACGGATCTGCAGCCACGCCGACGCGCCGCAGCATGCCAGCAGGAGCGCGGAGAAAACGAGCGAGAGCCGCTGGGTGAGTGTCAGGGTCACGGCGCGTCCCGATGTGCGCTGTCGGGCGCCGGCGCGTCGCCCGGCACGGCCAGCTTGTAGCCGCGCCCCCAGACGGTCAGGATGCGCTCGGGCTGGGCCGGATCGGCTTCGATCTTGGCGCGCAGCCGGTTGATATGGGTGTTGACGGTGTGCTCATAACCTTCGTGCTGATAACCCCACACGGCATTGAGCAGGTCCATTCGCGAGAAGACCTTGCCGGGATGCTGCGCGAAGTAATAGAGCAGATCGAATTCACGCGGCGTCAGTTCGATAGCCTTGCCCTCGACAGCGGCCTCGCGGGTCAGCGGATCGATCGTCAGGCCGGCAATCTGCAGACTGCCCGCGTCGATTCGCGAGTCTTTCGCCATCGCTTCGACGCGCCGCAGCAAGGCCTTGACGCGCGCCACCAGTTCGAGCACCGAGAACGGCTTGGCGAGGTAGTCGTCAGCGCCGAGTTCGAGGCCGAGAATCCGGTGCACTTCGCTCGAACGCGCACTGGTGATGATGATCGGCGTATAGCGCGTCATCGCGCGGGCGCGCCGGCAGATTTCCAGACCGTCGACGCCCGGCAGCATCAGATCGAGGATCAGGGCATCCCAGCCGCCTTGCTCCAGCAATCGCAGCCCTTCGTTGCCGTCGGCGCTGTGCACGACTTCATAACGCTCGTCGCGAAGATGCAGGCTCAGCACGTTGGCGATGTCGACGTCGTCTTCGACGATCAGGATGCGCTTCGAGTGGTCCATGGAGGGCTTTAGACGCGGGCTAGGGCGTGGTTCAGAACGTAGGAAACGATGGGGCCCCGCAAAATCGGGCCGTTGCGCCATTGTGCAGAATTTTCGGGCAGCGAGTTATCACATTTAATTTAACTTTCCGTGAGGACTTCGACATCCTCCGCGCTCTAGGATGTGGCCACTTTCCGCAGATTCCTGCACTCACGTCCGGAACCGACATGCTACTTATCGTTCTTGCCTATCTTGGCGGCGCCCTCACGATTCTCAGTCCGTGCATCCTGCCGGTGCTGCCGTTTGTCTTCGCGCGCGCCGATCAGCCGTTCGTGCGCAGCGGGCTGCCTTTGCTCGCGGGCATGGCGCTCACGTTCGCCCTCGTCGCGACGCTTGCCGCCGTGGGCGGCGGCTGGGTGACCCAGGCCAACCAGTATGGCCGTTGGCTTGCGATTGCGCTGCTTGCGGTGTTCGGGCTGACGCTGCTCTTTCCGCGTTTCGCCGATCATCTGATGCGGCCGCTGGTGAGCGCCGGCAATCGCCTGTCGAACTTCGCCCAGAGCGACGGTCAGCAGGTTCGTCCGGGTTCGTCGTTTCTGCTGGGTATCGCGACGGGGCTGCTGTGGGCGCCGTGCGCCGGTCCGATTCTCGGCCTCGTGTTGACCGGCGCGGCACTAAGAGGTGCGAGCGTCGGCACCACGCTGTTGCTGGTGGCCTATGCGGCCGGCGCCGCGACTTCGCTTGCGGTGGCGCTGCTGATCGGCGGACGCGTATTCACGGCGATGAAGCGCTCGCTGGGGGCCGGCGAATGGATTCGCCGCGGGATCGGTGCGGCGATGCTTGGCGGTGTGGTGGCGATTGCACTCGGTCTCGACACAGGGGTGCTGACGCGCATTTCGACTATCGCCACTGGCGGCATCGAACAGAAACTGGTGGACACGCTTTCGCCTGGTGCGACGCCGGGCAATGGGGTGACAGCGGCGAATGCAGCGAATGCCGTGGGCAATGCCGCAGCCAGCGCAACGTCGTCTAATGCGCCGGGCAATGCAGCGAACGACAATGCCGTGATCACGGCCACGCCTGCCGCCGATGCAAACGCCTCCGCCAACTCCGGCGCGATGATGCGCGCCTCTCAAGGCACGCCGGGCGGCGCGACCCCGTTGCCCGTGGAAGGCGAATTGCCGACGCTGGATGGCGCCGTCCAATGGCTGAATTCACCGCCGCTGACGGTTCAGAGCCTGCGCGGCAAAGTTGTGCTGGTCGACTTCTGGACGTACTCGTGCATCAACTGTCTGCGTTCGCTGCCGTACGTCAAGGCGTGGGCGCAGAAATACAAGGATCAAGGATTGGTGGTGATCGGCGTGCACGCCCCGGAATTCGCGTTCGAGCGCAATATCGACAACGTGAAGAAGGCCACGCACGACCTAGGCGTCGACTATCCCGTCGCCATCGACAACAACTACGCGATCTGGCGCGCGCTGAACAATCAGTACTGGCCGGCGCACTATTTCGTCGATGCGAAAGGGCAGATCCGCTATCACCATTTTGGCGAAGGCGACTATGCGGAATCGGAAAAGGTGATTCAGCAATTGCTGGCGGAAGCGGGTCATGCAGGGGTTTCGAAGGTTGCGCTCGGTATTACGAGCGCCAGCGCGCAAGGTGTCCAGGCCGCCGCCGACAACGCCGATATGCAGTCGCCGGAAACCTATATCGGCTATCAGCGTGCGGAGAATTTCGCGTCGCCGGGCGGTGAAGCGCAGGACAAGGTGCATACCTATGCAGCGCCGTCGCAACCCGCAGTGAATGATTGGGGATTGGCCGGCGCATGGAAGGTCGGCGCCGAACATGCGACGCTCGCCGCCGCGTCCGGGCGCATCGTCTATCGCTTTCATGCTCGCGACCTGCACCTCGTGCTTGGTCCGGGCAAGGACGGCAAGCCGGTGCGCTTCCGCGTGAGCGTCGATGGCGCCGCACCGGGTGCGGCACACGGCACCGACGTTGCGGCCGACGGTAGCGGCACCGTGACCGAACAGCGTCTTTATCAACTCGTTCGGCAAACCGGCGATGTCGCGGATCACACGTTCTCGATCGAGTTTCTGGATCCCGGCGTGCAAGCGTATGCCTTTACGTTCGGCTAATTCCAGCCGCGCGGCGTGAATCAACCACTCTTTGAAGGACCGATGTCATGTACACGACTTCTACCCGTCAGACTCCCCGAAGCAGGCGTTCGACCTTCACCAGGCTTGCTGCTTGTGTCGCCATTGCGGCGAGTGTTTTCGCCGCGCAACGCATCGCGAATTCGGCTGAAGCAGCGACCAGGATTCCACCGCCTGCCCAGGATGAAAAAGTGGGCGCGACGCATAGCGAAACAGCCGTATTCGCGGGGGGCTGCTTCTGGGGTGTTCAGGGTGTATTCGAACACGTGCGCGGCGTGAAGCAGGTTGCTTCGGGCTACACAGGAGGCGCGGCCGGCACCGCGCAATACGAAACCGTCAGCGAAGGCGATACGGGACACGCGGAGTCGGTGCAGATTACCTACGACCCGACGCAGATTACCTATGGACGGTTGTTGCAGATTTTCTTCTCGGTGGCGCACGATCCCACCGAGTTGAACTATCAGGGACCCGACCACGGCACGCAATACCGTTCGGCGATTTTTCCTGCCAATCCTGAGCAGCGTGCCGTCGCGCAATCGTATATCGCGCAACTCGGTAAGGCGCACGTATTTTCAGGGCCGATCGTGACTCGTGTGGAGGACTTCAAGGGTTTCTATCCGGCGGAAAACTACCACCAGAATTTCCTCGCACTTCATCCCGACTACCCGTACATCGCGATTAACGATCTGCCGAAGGTGAACGAATTGAAGCGGATGTTCCCGGATCTGTATCGCAACGATCCGGTGTTGCTGAAGGTGAGCGGTTAGTCAATATCCCCGTGCCCGATCGACACTTTCGGGTATCGCACCGCTCTCGTGATAGTTGCGGATGTTTCGAGCGACGATCGCCGATGCCGTCCTGCGATCCGTCGGCGCCGAGATATGCGGCAAGACGGTGACGTGCGGATTGCCCCATTGCCAGCTATCGGGCGGCAATGGCTCGACGCTGAACACGTCGAGCACCGCGTGTTTTATCCGGCGGGATTCCAGCGCCGCACGTAGTGCGTCGTCGCAGACGATCGGCCCGCGCGCAAAGTTGATGAGCGACGCGTGCCCGGGGAGATGGCCTAGCATCGTCGCGTTCAACAATCCCTTCGTGTGGGCCGTCAGCGGCAGCAGGCAAACCAGAATGTCCGTCTTCGCCAGCATGGCCGGCAATTCGGCGTCGCCAGCAAAGCACTCGACATTGGACACGCCTCTGCGCGTTCGGCTCCATCCGCGGACCTTGAAGCCGGCGTCCACGAGGCGCCGTGCAGACGCTTCGCCGAGTGCGCCCAACCCCAGCAGCCCCACAGTTTTGTCCTCCGGGCGCGTGTAATCCTGCGCCAGCCATTGGCGATTGGCCTGTTGCGCGGCGTAGGCCGGCATATCGCGATGCAGATACAAGGTCCAGGCCAATACGGCTTCGGCCATGGTGTCGGCCAGTTGCGGATCGACCAGTCTGACGATCTTCAGATCGGTATCGGCCAGATCGGTCACGAGCCGTTCGACACCCGCCCAGACACTGTGAACCCACTTCAATTGCGGCAGTTGCCGGAGGTCTTCCGGCAACGGGTTGGCGACAATAGCCACCGTGCAGACGGCCTTCGCCTGGGCATCCAGCGCGTGCAGCGGCACGATCTTTTCGTCGGGCATGGCCTGTTGCAGCGCGTCGATCCAGTCAGCCACGAACGGATAGTGAGGGTTGCAGATGAAGGGAATAGCGGTCTTCACTTTGCGTACACCTTGCCGAGGTTGGCGAACCCTTTGACTTCGATCGGATTGCCGCAGGGGTCGCGAAAGAACATGGTGGCCTGCTCACCTGGTTCGCCGGCGAAGCGCAGGCTCGGCGGAATGACGAAGTCGATCTCCGCGGCGACCAGGCGGTCTGCGAGTTGGCGCCAGTCCTGCATCTCCATCACGAGGCCGAGGTGGGGCATCGGCACCCAATGTTCATCCACCTTGCCGGTATTCGTGACGGGAAAGGGTTCGCCCAGATGCAGCGAGATCTGATGGCCGAAGAAGTCGAAGTCCACCCAGGTATCGGTGCTGCGGCCTTCCTCACATCCGAGGATCTTGCCGTAGAACGCGCGTGATTCGTCGAGATCCCGCACGTGATAGGCGAGATGGAAACAGGTTTGCATAGGAGGCTCCAGGCTTGGCGGGAGAGAAGTCGATGATGCGATCCCGGGAGCCTAGCATCGGCTTTACGAAAGAGATAGCATGTATTTTTTTATAAAACAAAAGGAATTCTTTTGGAAACCCGTTATCTGAAAAGCCTGATCGCGGTGGTCGATTGCGGGTCGATCGCGGATGCCGCGCGCGTGGAGCAGATTACGGCCGCAGCGATCGGTCAGCGGGTTCAGGCGCTCGAACGCGAGCTGGGTTTTGCGCTGCTTTCGCGCAGCGGGTACACGGCGAGGCCGACCGAGGCGTGTCTGAGCCTCCTGCCGCGCGCCCGCCGTATCGTGCGCGAGTCGGCGTTACTGGAGGGCGACGCGGACCTGGGCGGATTGAGTGGCACGCTGCGGGTCGGGGCGATCTCCACCGCGCTGACAGGCATGCTGCCAGGCGCGCTGCGGGCGCTGACGCAGGAGGCTCCGCAGGGCAGGCCGGTGATTGTCCCGGGAACCTCCCGCGGCCTGTATCAGGCGCTGCAGGCAGGTGAGCTGGACGCGGCCATTGTTGTCGCTCCGCCGTTTCCGTTGCCGAAAACGACGCGCGCTATCGTGCTGCGCAGGGAGCCGCTCGTTTTGCTGGCGGGCAAAAAAGCACGCGGCAGCGCCGTTTCGCTATTGCGCTCGCAGCCCTACATTCGCTACGACCCGGACGCATGGGGAGGCCGCTATTCGGCTAAATTTCTCGCCGACCAGGGGATCGAGCCGTCTGTCATCGGCGATCTGGACGCGCTGGAGGCTATTGCCATGCTGGTCGCGGATGGCGTCGGCGTCAGCCTCGTGCCGCGCTGGTCCGGCATCGAGCGTTTCGCAAGCGATTGCCGGATGACGCAGATCGTGGACGAAGCTTATGAGCGCGAAATCGTGCTCCTGACGAGCGCCCAGGCGGACCGCCCGAACATGCTGGCCATTCTCTCGCAGGCGCTTCTTCAATCGCCGGCGAAATGAATCCGTGCCGCGGCGCTACGGCAGGCCGCCCGGCGCGACGTATCCGGATCGGATTGTCTCTCTAGCGTGCTCCAACATGTACAACATGAAATAAAAATACAAATGCATGGAAGGCACGCCGCAAATGAAAAATGCACATTTCATGGTGGTTTTGATTGCGAACTTAAATTCGCGCTTGACGATTAATTTTCGCGTTTGTATAAATTTGTACAACTTGAGCAAAACATCTCCCTTCGCCACCAGGATCGTCATGAAACCATCTATCGCGCTGCGCGCTCTGCTCACCTCGGCAGCCATTTCGTTCGCTTGTGCCATGCCCGCCCAGGCTGCCGAGCCTTTGAAGACGCTCGAAGCCGGGCAACTGACCTATGGCGTCGCGGCGACGTTCGCACCTTTTGAATTCACCCAGAACGGCGCGCTGACCGGTTTCGACATCGATCTGATCAATGCGGTCGCCAAGGCGATGAATCTGACGCCCGCCCCGCAGAACATGCAGTTCAGCGGCCTGATTCCGGCGCTGCAAGGCGGCCGTATCGACCTGATCAATTCGGCGATGTACATGACGCCGGCGCGCAGCGCCCAGGTCGACTTCGTGCCGTATCTGCGGATCGGCGACCGGATCATCGTGCAGGCGGCGAATCCCGCGAAGATCACCGGCCGGGACGACTCGATCTGCGGCAAGAATATCGCGGTCACGCTGAGCGGTATCGAGGAAACCTACGCACGCGCCGACGCGCAGCGCTGCGTCGCCGCCGGCCATAGCGCGCCCAACATCATGACCTTGCCGACCGCGCAGAACTCGGCGCTGAGCCTGCGCCAGGGGCGCGCCGACGCCATCTACAACTCGACGCCCGGAACCGTGCAATTGCTGGCCGAAGTGCCCAACGTCTACAAGGCGGTCGGTCCGGAATTCGAACAGACCACCACCATCGGGTTCGCCGTTCCGAAAGGCAATACGGCCGTAGCGGCGGCGCTGAAAGATGCCCTTGCGAAAGTCGTGGCGCAGGGCACGTACAAGCAGTTGATCGAAAAATGGAAGCTGCCGCCTTCCGTCTCGATCTTCAATGGCCAGGACTCGACCGCCGCCCATACCGACTAAGCACCGGATATTTTCCTCACAGGATGAATGGTCGAGGCGGGGACCCCGCCTTGACGGGCGTCGCTCATCCGTCGTTTGCATACAGACCATAGGCAAAAAATGAAACGAGTGGCTTCGATAAGCATGGCGGTCGCATTGACCGGCGTCTCCGCAACAGCACATGCGCAAAACAGCGTCACGTTGTATGGCATCGTCGATGCCGGCATCAGCTATCTGAAGACCGCGAGCGGCAATCGCTACAGCTTGCTCAGCGGCGGGCTGTCGGGGAACCGTTGGGGATTGAAGGGGAGTGAGGACCTCGGCGGCGGCCTGAAGGCGATTTTCCAGCTCGAATCCGGATTTGCGATCGGTACCGGCAAGTCGCTTCAGGGCGGCCGCGAGTTCGGCCGGCAATCTTTTGTCGGGCTGTCGGGCGAGCGCTGGGGAACGGTGGTTATGGGCCGCATGTACGACCCGGTTGTCGATCTCGTGCAACCGTTGACCGCCGACGGTGCGGGCGGCAGTGTCCCGTTCGCGACGCCGGGCGATGTCGACAACAACGATTTCAGCGCACGTGTTTCAAATGCGGTGAAATATTCAAGTCCAAATTATTCAGGACTGCAATTCGAGGCGCTGTATGCGTTGGGCGGCGTTGCAGGTTCGACCGGCCAGGGTTATACAGCGAGCGGTGCTGTTTCGTATAGCCAAGGGCCGGTGAAAGTGGCCGCCGGTTACTTTCAGGCGGCCAACGCCAACGCCGCTTCGGGCAAGCGAACCGGCTGGACCAGCGCCACCACGGACGCCCTTTTCGAAGGCGGATCGATCAATACGGCTTACCAGAGCGCGCATATGCTCGCGATCGCGCAAATCGCGGGGCAGTATCAGATCGGTGCTTTCACACTGGGCGCGGGTTACAGCAACGCCCGCTACACCAGCGACGGTGAGTCGACTTTCGCGGCGACGCAGAAATTCAATACCGGGCGCGTCTATGGTTTCTATCGCGTCTCTCCTGCCTTGCGCTTTGGCGTGGGCTACATCCTGACCTCGGCAAATGGCGACGAGTCGGCACACTACAACCAGGTGAGTGCCGGCAGCTTCTACACGCTGTCGAAAGCGACCGACGTCTATGCAACCGCCGCGTTCCAGCGCGCGAGCGGTACGCAACGCACGGCGTCCGGCGGTACGCAGGCCGCCGTGGCAACCATCTCGTCCTATGGCGTCGACGGCACGAGTACGCAGGCCATTGTCACGGTGGGTTTTCGGCATCGTTTCTGATCACAATGGTTCGCGGCAGGGGAGACCTGCCGTTCCTATTCCTTTGAGAATCGAGACCTATAGCATGTTGTCTTATCAAACACCCGTCGCGAACGATGTGCGGGACGCGGCCATGCAACTGCGCGACGTTGCGATCGACACACCGATCGTGCGGTCGGATCTGCTCGACGAGATCACGGGGGCGAAAGTCTTCGTCAAGCTCGAGAGTCTTCAGCACACTGGGGCGTTCAAGTTTCGTGGCGCGTATAACTGTCTGTCGCGTCTCGATCGGAACGATTGTCCGGACGGCGTCGTGGCGTACTCGACCGGCAATCACGGGCAGGCGATCGCGACAGTCGGCAGGATGCTCGGCATCGCGACCACGGTCGTCATGCCGTCTAATGCCCCGGCGAACAAGGTCGAAAAAGCGAGGATCGCCGGTGCGCAGATTGTTCGCTATGACCGTGAGCGCCAGAGCCGTGAGGCCGTGGCCGCGGAGTTGGCGACGCGTGGCCGGTTCGCCGTGGTTCCGCCGGGCGATCACCATCACGTGATCGCGGGGCAGGGCACGGTGGCGCTCGAAGCGCTGACGCGGCTGGGTCCGGATGCCATCGACGCGATCGTCGTGCCGTGCGGTGGCGGCGGGCTCTCGGCGGGCACCTGCCTCGCGGTCGAGGCGGCGGGGTCGCGCGCTCAGGTCTGGGCGGCGGAGCCGGCCGAATTCGACGATACCCGGCGCTCCCTTGCATCGGGGAATCGGGAGACCAACCCGGCCGGCAATGTGTCGATTTGCGATGCGCTGCTCGCGCCGGTCCCGGCGGAGCTGCCGTTCTCGATCAACAGCCAGCGGCTTTCCGGTGTACTCGCAGCGGACGACCATGCCGTCATGCAGGCCATGGCGTTCTGCTTCGAAGCATTCCGCGTCGTCGTGGAGCCGGGCGGCGCGGTGGCGCTCGCCGCGCTGATGACCGATCCCGCCGCGGCGTCGCTGCGCGGCAAGCGGGTGTTGGTGATCGCGTCCGGCGGGAACGTCGACGCTGCGCTGTTCGCTTCGGCCATCGGCAAAGCGGACGTCTGAGCAGCAACAACGCCTGCGGCCGATGCGGGCTGTCAGCCGCATCGGATCGTGCCTCAGGCGCGATCCGCCGCGGCGCGTAGAAACGCGCTCAATAGAGGATGCGGGGCGCCGCTTGCGGACGACAGTTCCGGATGACCCTGCATACCGATGAAAAACGGATGATTGCGTGCTTCAATCGCATCCGCGATCCGTCCGCTTGCATCGCGCGCGACTATCTCCACACCAACGGACGACAGCGGCACGTCGAGTTCAGGATTGAGCCGGTAGCGGTGATTGCAATGAATCCACTGCCGTTCGCCGAGAATCGCGTTCAGCCTGGAAGAGGGCGCGACATCGAGCGGATGGCGCCCGAGGCGATGAACGGGCGCTGCCGAACGATCGGCGCCGATCGGCACGAAGCTCAAGATTCGTGCGTCAGGCTGGGCCTCCATCAGGCCGACGTCGTTCGTGTGCATGGCGAGCCGCGCGATCGCGGTGGCCATCGACTGCATGCCGAGACATAGACCGACGACAGGTCTTGACGCGCGCCACGCGTATGCCGCAGCGGCAATCTGTCCCGGTACGCGCGTCATGTCGGCACCGCCCGGCAAGACGATGCCGTCGAAAGCGCGGAGCGCTTCTTCGGCGCTTGTATCGTTCAGGTCGTGCGGCGAGACAAAACCGATGCTGATGTCGATCGCTTGTGCGTCGGCTGCGTCCGCCAGCGCGGCGAGCGTGGCGGGGTAAGTGTCGCGTTGGTCGGCTTCGCGCCCGATTAGCGCGATGTGCACGCTTGCGCTTGCCGTGCGCTTGCGCGCGTCGGTTGCCGGCAGGGCTGCAGCCGGTCCGCGTTGTGCGTGCGGCGCACTCCATGTCCAGCGGCCAAAGCGGTCCTGCTGCGCACGCGTCACGATCCTCGGTAAGCCACCTGTGCTGCCCGCTTGTTCGAGCTCGACTGTTTCGACGAGGCCATGTGCACGCATCACGCGATAGCGAGCGGTCGCAACATGGCTGCGCGCGGCGAGCGCAGACAGCGCGTCGAGTTTCGCGAGTCCGCCCTCGGTGCCCGGATGCACCGGCACGATCACGGCCGCATTCGCCGCGTTCGCGATCAGATCTTCGGCGCTGCGTGCCGAGGTAACCGGCTGCCCGCTCAGGCGGTCGCTCCAGATCAGGCCGCTCGGCACGAGCGCACCGTCCCAGGTCACGTGCTGTACCGCGTCGGGGAAACGATCTTCGTCGAAGCGAGCTGCGAGGTGCTGCAGCGTCGCGCCGAGCGTATCGGTCAGAATCGCGGCCTGGGCGCTGTAGTGTGCCGGCGTGTCGGCATCGTCTTCAACGAGGTGCAGCATCGAGGCCTCGGGAGATCGGGTGTGCGCATTTCATGCGCCGTTGCTTCGGCGTGTGGCCGTACCGTACCGGCCACACGTCGTCTGCTTAAGATTGGCGATGAGAGACGAGTGGTTAGCGATTAAAGACCGCTGATTTCCACCGGCAAGTGCGCCAGCGCGGCGCAGGCGGCTTCGATCCGGCCGCACGCGTCCTGCAAGGTCTGCGCGGGCACCGCGTAAGCGATCCTGACGTGATTCTCCACGCCGAATGCGCTCCCGTGCACGACCCCGACATGCGCGGCATCGAGCAGGTAATTGGCGAAATCGAGATCCGTGCTCAGAACGGTTCCGTCCGGTGTCGTCGCGCCGATCAGACCCGCGCAATTCACGAACGCATAGAACGCGCCTTCGGAGGCTGCGCAATGCAGTCCGGGGCATCGCTCGATTGCGGCAAGCACCATCTGGCGATTGGCCTGCAGCGCGGTGAGCCAGTCGGACATGAAAGCCGTGCCGCCGCGCAGCGCGGCCATTGCCGCTGCCTGCGAGATCGTGCTCGGATTCGACGTGCTTTGCGATTGCAGCGTCTGCATCGCACGGATCAGCCAGGCGGGGCCGCCTGCGTAGCCGATGCGCCAGCCGGTCATCGAATATCCTTTCGATACGCCGTTGACGGTCAGCGTGCGTTCGCGCAGCCGCGGCTCGACCTGTACCGGCGTATAAAAGCGTTCGTCGTAGCGCACGTGCTCGTAGATGTCGTCGGCCATCAGCAACACGTGTTCGTGTTCGATCAGCACGTCGGTCAGCGCTCTCAGTTCATCGTGCGTATAGATCGCGCCGGACGGATTGTTCGGCGAATTGAGGATCAGCCAGCGGGTCCTCGGGCCGATGGCGGCGCGTAGCACGTCCGGCTGCAATTTCCAGCCTGTTTCAGGCGTGCTCGGCAGCACGCGCACTCGCCCTTCGGCGAGCGCGACCATGTCCGGGTAAGACACCCAGTAGGGCGCGCAGATCAGGACTTCGTCGTCGGGCGCGATGGTTGCGAGCAGCGCGTTGAAGATGAGCTGCTTTGCACCGGTCCCGGCGATGACTTCCTGCGCCGAGTACTGGATGCCGTTCTCGCGAGCGAATTTGTCGGCGATCGCCTTGAGCAATTCCGCCGTCCCGGCGACCGCCGTGTACTTGGTGTCGCCACGTTCGATCGCGGCGATGCCGGCCTGCTTGATATGGGCGGGCGTATCGAAGTGCAGTTCGCCTTCGCCGAGATTGATGACTGGTTTGCCGCGTGCGAGCAGGAGTCTGACTTTGTCGGAGATAACCGCGGTGGGCGAAGGCTGCACCCGTTGCATGCGCGGCGCGAGCTGATTGGAAAACATATTGACCTCGTGTTGTCTGGTGGTGCCGGTTCGCAGCGTCAGGCCGCGACGCGCAGCAAAGGCCGCTCGACCGTTCCGAGGACCCGGTAGCCGGTCTCCGTGACCACCACGGTTTCGCTGACGCCGACAGTGAACTCGCCGTAGATCCGGAGCGCGGGCGGAATGTGGAAGGTCATGCCCGGTTGCAGCGGCGTCATGACGCCCGTGTAGAGGCTGAGGATCGATCCTTCGCCCCAATCCGGCGCGAACGAAATGCCGACCGAATAGCCGGTGCGCTTCTTGAAGTTGTCGGTGTAGCCGGCGCGGTCGATGACCCGCTGGCAGGCAAGGTGAGGGGCCTCACAGGGCGCGCCGGGCTGGATGGCGTCGAGTGAAGCTTGCAGCGCTTCCTGGCAGACTTTCTCCATCTCCAGCGCTTCGGGGCGGACTTCGCCAATCCACGCCGAACGCATCAGCGCGGCGTGATAGCGGTCGTGGCAGGCGGCCATTTCGAGGAACGCCGGCGCATTGACTTCGAGCGCGCGGCGGCGCCACGTACCGTGCGGCACGCCGGTGCGCGGGCCGGCCGACACCAGCGGTTCCATGCCGACGTATTCGGAGCCTGCCGCGATTGCCGCGGACATCATGGCCGCCACCAGCGTGTTTTCGGTCGCGCCCGGCTTGACCGCGGCCAGACCCGCTCGCAAGCCGGCGTCGACATAACCGGCGGCAATGGCGATCTTTTCGATTTCCGCGGCTGACTTCACCGCGCGAAGCTGTTCGACTATCCCGGCGGAATCGGCGATCGTACCGAGCTTGTCGCACAACGTTTCGTAGACGGCGATCGGCAGGAACCAGCCGCGCTTGTCGAGCGCAATGCGTTTGCCGGCCAGGCTTTTTTGCTGGATGACCTTGACCAGCACGTCGATCGGATTTTCGCCGTCGCTGTAAACCTGGGCATCCGAAATATACGTATTGGCGATGAAATTGAAATATTCGAGCTGACGGATCACGAATACGGGTTCACCCGCAACCGGCAGGATCAGGGCCTGAAACGTGTAATAACCGGGGGTCTGCTGGCCGGTCAGATAGAAGATGTTTTCCGGACCGGTGACGATCATCGCGTCGATGTTCGCCTGTGCGAGCAAGGCGCGTGCACGAGCGACACGGCCTGCATATTCCTCGGCCGGAAAGGCCGATTCGCAACCTTGAGCGGGACCTTGGCTTGTTTGCATGTCGATGGTTTCCTAAACGTCTAGAGAGGTTGGGTCAGGGCGGCGTCGAACGAGACGCCGAGTCCGGTGTGGCCCGCGGCGCAGATCGTTCCTGTGCGATACGACAGTCCGCTGACGGGATCGTCGAGAAGGCCGTCGGCGCCGTAGAGTTCGGCCCAGCGCGGCGCGGTCGCGCAGCACACCTGAAGGGCGGCTGCGGTCGCAGCGGCGCCTTCGTTCATCTGGCCGATCATCAGCGGAATGCCTGCGGCGCTCAGCCGGTGGGCTGCGCCGATCGTCGAGGCAATTCCACCCAGTTTCACGAGTTTCAGATGCGCGGCCACCGGCAGGCCGGCGAAGCCGCACAGGGTGTCGATGTCGGCGTCCGATTGCAGGCTTTCGTCGAGCATCAGCGTGAGCGGGCTCATCTGCGCGAGACGGCGCAGATTCGTCCAGTCGCCGGCAGCGATCGGCTGCTCGATGTACTCGACCTCGCGCGCGGCCAGCGCGGCGAAGCGCACCGGACATTCGCCGGGCAGCCACTGGCCGTTCGCATCGACGGACAACATGATGCGATTGCCGAAGCGGGTTTTCAGCAGGTCGATGCGGCGCAGATCGTCGTCGAATGATCCGATTGCCACGCGCAGCTTCAGATCGTTGAAGCCACGTTCGAGATAACGGTCGGCGCGGGCCAGCATGGTGTCGTCCGACGACCAGAACAGCGTTTGATTCGAGCGCCACGCGGCGGGTTGCTCGCCATTCGCACCGAACGTCTGCGCGATGCTGACGCCGCTTTGCTGTGCGTCCAGATCGCGCAGCGCGCTGTCGATCATCATGCGCACCGGCGCGCAGAAGCGCGTGAGCCATTCGCCGGATGTGTCAACGAGTGCGCGAGCAGGGCGCTGCCAGTCGATCTGCGCGAGCGCGGCGCGTGCGTCGGCGACGACCGCCTCCGCGGCGAGGCCGTTCAGATAGGCGATGTTGATCCGCACTTCGCCGATGCCCACATGGTCCTGTTCGACGAGCCGCAGATAAAGCGCGTCCAGGTGTCCGACGCTGCCCGACGCCGCGGTGTGCAGCGTGAGGCCGTCGCCGTAGTGGAGCGAGGCGCGGTGAAGAGTGGCTAGCACAATCGTCAGCCGCCCTTCTTCATCATCTCGAGCGCGACGTCCCGATAGATCAGGCTCGACGCGAGCAGTTCGTCGATCGGCACGAACTCGTCCGGCTTGTGCGCGACTTCGAGCGTGCCCGGGCCGATCACGACGCCGGATGCGCCGACGCTGCGGAAGTGCACCAGATCGCAGCCGCCCTGGAAGCCGAACGGACCCGGCTCGGCGGTGCCATGTGCGCGGCAGGCCGCGAGGCTTGCCTGAACGATTTTCGAGTCGAGTGCGGTTTCGGTTGCGCCGCCGGTGGTGGGGCGATATTCGAGCACTTCCGCTCGCACACCGAATTGTTCGTACGCGGTTTTGAGAAGTTGCTCGATTTCCTGCTTGACGTCCTCTTCGAGTTCGCCCGGCACCATACGGCGGTCGAGCAGCAGGTCGCAGGCCCCGGGAACCACGTTGTCCGCATGGCCGCCGAGCGCGCGGGTGACGGTCAGGCTGGCCGAGCCGACCAGCGGATGACAGCGGCAGCGCACTTCGTTTTCGTGATGTCCTTCGACCAGCTTGAGCAGTTGGGCGGCGCGATAAATCGCGTTGTCGCCGAGATGCGGCGTGCCGGAGTGCGCCGTGACGCCGTGCACCCGCACGAGCGGCCGCAGGCTGCCTTTGTGGGCCGAGAAGGTCGCGTTCGAGGTCGGCTCGCCGACCACCACGAAATCGACTTTGGGCCGGCCGGCCGCATAGAACTTCGCCCCTTCGCTGGCGATTTCCTCATCGGCGGTAAAGACGCCGAGCAACGTACCCGACCAGCTGGAGCGGTCCGCTGCGAGCATGCGCATCGCTTCGATCATCGCGGTCAGCGGACCTTTCGCGTCGCATGAGCCGCGGCCGTACAGGCGGTTGTCCGCTTCACGCAGGACGAACGGATCGGACGTCCAGCCGTCGCCGGCCGGTACGACATCGAGGTGAGTGTTGAAGGCGAACGTCGGGCCGGGGCCGTTTTCCAGCCGCGCCATCACGTTGGCGCGGCCCGGTTTGTATTCGCTGAGCGACAGATCGAAGCCTTCGCTGGCGAGCAGGCGCTCCACGAGTTGCGCCGCTTCGATTTCACGGCCGGGCGGGTTTTCCGTATTGATACCGACAAGCGCAGTCAGGTCCCGCTTCATGCGGGACAGATCGGGTTGGATGGGCATGTAAGTGTTCCGGGTCAGTGCAGGATCTGGTCAAGAAACCGGCGCGCACGTTCGTGCGTGGAGCCGTTGAAGAACTGTTCGCTGGTCTCGGTCAGGATGACCTCGCCGGCGTCCATGAAGACGATCTTGTCGGCGGCGCGCCGCGCAAACCCCATTTCGTGGGTCACGACGAGGCTCGTCATGCCTTCCGCGCTCAGTTCGGCCATGACGTCCAGGACTTCGCTGACCATCTCCGGATCGAGCGCGGAGGTGGGCTCGTCGTACAGCATGACCTTCGGTTTCATCGCCAGCGCGCGGGCGATCGCCACGCGCTGCTGCTGGCCGCCCGAGAGCTGGTCCGGAAAGTAATCGGCGCGCTCGCGCAGGCGCACCTTGGTCAACAGGCCGAGTGCGAGGTCATGTGCGTCGTGGCGCGAAACGCCCAGCACGGTCATCGGCGCAAGCATTACGTTTTCGACAGCCGACAGATGGGAAAACAGCTCGAAGTTCTGAAACACCATGCCGATCCTTTGGCGCACCAGGTGTTCGTTTTTTCGCTCGCGTGCGAGGTCGCGGCCTTCGAACAGAATGTTGCCGGCGTCGACCGTTTCGAGCAGGTTGATACAGCGCAGCAGCGTGGATTTTCCGGACCCGGAAGGGCCGACGATCACGATCGTCTCTTTCGCTGCGACATCGATCGAACAGCGCTTGAGAATTCGCGTGTCGCCGTAGCTCTTGTCGATACGGTTGATTTTCAGCAAGGGGAGGGAGGCGCCAGCAGACATGGGCATCCTTAGCGAACAAGGGGTTGTGAAGTGCCGAGCAGGCGTTCGGCGAACGACATGCGGCGCGTACTGGTCCTGCGCTTGCGATCGAGTGCGCGTTCCATCCATCCCTGCAGCAGCATGAACAGCGTGGTCAGCGCCAGGTAGTAGATTCCGGCGGCGGTCAGCGCTTCCAGATAACGGAAGTTCGCGCTTGCCGCCTGATCGGCGACCAGCAGCAACTCCTGCACGGCAATCACCGAGACGAGGGCGCTCAGTTTGAGCATGCCGATCATCTGGTTGCCGATGGGCGGCAGGACGACCCGCAGCGCCTGCGGCACGACGATATGGCGGAACACCTTGGCGCGCGTCATACCCAGCGCGAACCCAGCGGTGCGCTGTCCTTGTTTCACGGCTTGCAGGCCGGAGCGGAATATCTCGGACATGAACGCGCCTTCGTTGAGCGACAGCGCGAGCACCGCGCAGACAAACGCGCTGAAGCGGATGCCGAAGGACGGCAGCACGTTATAGATGAAGATGATCTGGAACAGGACGGGCGTGCCGCGGAACAACCACAGATAGGCGAACGTGAAGGTCTTTGCGATCTGGCTGCGGGTGCCCTGCAGTAACGCCAGCACGAGGCCGATCAGCATGCCGAATCCAAGCGAGATGACGGTCAGGACCAGCGTGAGCGCCGCGCCGTGGAGAAAATCTCTCGAGATCAGGTACTCGAGCAGCAGGTGTAGTGACATGCGCAACTCCAATCATGAACTACAATTTGTATGAATTGTGTCGATTTATACAAAGAGAAAAAAGACGGGTCAAGGATTAATTCCGCTGTAAGGAAGTCAATCTGACGGTGGTCTTGCCGATCCCGGAGCCGATTGGTATTTGAAATTTGTATTTTTTGATATTCTTCTACAGATCGATTCGATGGGACGGTGCAATGACAAAAAGGGCGGGCAAGGGTGCCCATCTGCTGGCCAAACAGATCCTGGATCTCATTCAGGAAGCAAGGTTCGAGGTAGGGCATCACCTGCGTGAACAACAACTGGCGGACCTGCTCGGGGTGTCGCGCACGCCCGTGCGGGCGGCCATGACCTTGCTCGAATCGCTCGGCGTGATCGAGGCGCGAAAAAATCAGGGGTTCTTTCTGGCGCGTCCCGCGGAGGGTTTGCACCGCATCGAGTTGGAGTTGCCCACTTCGGGGGACGAGGATCTGTACAACCGCCTCGTGACGGACCGCCTGGCGGGTCTGATTCCGGCGTCGCTCACGCAGACGGATATCGCGCAGCGCTATGAGGTGGACCGGGTGACGATGACGCGAGCCTTGTCGCGTCTGTCGGAAGATGGCCTGATCGTGCGTAACAAGGGGCACGGCTGGAGCTTTCAGCCCTCGCTCGATTCGGCGCTTACCTTGAAGAACAGTTACGATTTCCGTTTGACCCTGGAGCCGGCCGGGCTGCTATTGCCCACTTTTTCGGCGGACCGCTCCGCGCTGGAGCGATGCCGGCGCGAACATATCTTTCTGACTTCGCAACTCGGTCTCAACGGCGTGACGCCGAAGCAGGTGTTCGAAACCGATGCCAATTTTCACGAGATGCTCGCGGAATACAGCGGCAACGTATTCATGCATCAATCGATGCAGCAGCAGAACCGGCTGCGCCGTCTGCTCGAATTTCAGGGCTATGTGAACCGCAAGCGGATTCGGGAGTGGTGCAACGAACACCTGGAGATCATCGACGCGATTCTCGCGAACGACATGCCGGTCGCCGCCGAGCGCATGCGCAAACATCTGTCTCATGCCTACCATACGACGGGGGCCGCCGAGGCGGTGGCGAAGGGCGGGAAAGTCGCGTAAAGCCTGGACTGCCGCCCGTGCCGCTGAGCGGCGTCGGAGAAGAAATCACGGGCAGGCACTATTTCCGGCACTATTTCCCCTCGCAGTTTCTCCTCGCAGGCTGCAGCGGTGCTGCAGCATAGCCGCCTCGCCGATCAGTTCCTCACGCGAGGGTCCGGATCGAGTTGCTAATACCACGCGCGCAATCGATCACCGCGGGCGCCAGCCGCGCCTCCGCTTCCGCCTGCGTCCAACGGCTCGTCGGTGCGACGACGTGAACCGAGCCGACCGGCCGGCGTTCTCCGTCGAGCACGGCCACCGCGATCGTCATATCGCCAATGAAGAGTTCCTCGCGGTTCGATGCATACCCGTTGCGCCGGCCCAGCGCGAGACGGGTGTCGAGCTCGTCCAGATCCGTGACGGTGTACTGCGTATGCGCGACGCGATCGCTCGCCACCAGCAGCGCTTGCGATTCGTTTTCGGGCAGCGCTGCCAGATAAGCCCGCCCTGACGCTGTGCAATACATCGGAATGCGGCTGCCGATCGGCATGTGAATCGGCACGAACTTCATGCAGACGAAGCGCGCCACGTAGACCATGTCGAGGCCGTCCGGCTCGGTCAGGTTGGTCGTCTCGCCGGTGACATTGGTGAGCTCGGACAGAAACGGATTGGCGACGTCGATCAGCGTGTCCGCAGCCAGGTAGTTGAAACCGATCTGCATTACACGCGGCGCCAGTTGATAGCGCCGGGTACGCGGATGCTTTCTCACATAGCCGAGCTTCTCCAGCGTGTAGATCATGCGCTGTGCCGAACTCTTGGTGATCGAGGTTGCCTCCGCGACTTCCGGCAAAGTCATCGACCTGCGCTGCGCGCTGAACGCGCGCAGCACCGCAATTCCCTTCTCCAGCGACTGATTGAACAGTGCATCCGGGGTTTCCTCCGGTTCCTGGGGCGCTTCCGGCTGCGCGCCGAGCGTCTTGCGTGTCATGGAATCACCCAATTGTTTTTACCTGTTATGGAATCTAGCATATCGAATATCGATACGCAAATTTCGTTTGTCGATATTTTTGATTCGAATATCATCATCCAACTGATGGGTACCGATATTCCAGTCGGCCGTCGTCAACTCATGGAGAGACTCATGTTCCGGTTCGCCAAACGCCTTACCAGTGTCTTTGCAACAGGATTGCTGCTCGCCGGTGCGCCGGCCTTGTCGGTGGCCGCCACCACGTATGAGGTTGGCGCGACGGCCACCGGTGTGCCGTTCACCTTTCTCGATGTGAAGAGCAATTCGATTCAGGGCGTGCTGGTCGATGCGATTACCGCGACGGGCAAAGCGGCGGGCTTCGACGTGAAGATCGAGCAGACCACGTTCGCCTCGCTGATTCCGTCCCTGACCACGAAGAAGATCGACATCATCTCGGCGGCCATGTTGAAAACGCCGGCGCGCCAGCAGGTCGTCGATTTCTCCGACACGGTGTATTCCTATGGCGAAGGCCTGATCGTGCGTGCCGACGACAAAGGCCAGTACACGTCGATGGACGACCTCAAGGGCGAGGTGGTCGGCGCGCAGGTCGGCACCGCGTTCGTCGACGCGTTGAACAAGAAGGGCATCTACAAGGAAGTGCGGACCTACGATTCAGTCGCCGACATCATGCGCGACGTCGCGCTCGGCCGCATCAAGGCGGGCTTTGGCGACCAGCCGATTCTGGCCTACCAGCTTCAGCACAATCCGAATCCGCAATTGCGTCTTGTCGCCGGATATCAGCCGTCGGTGAAAGGGCAGTTGTGTTTCGTCGTGCGCAAGGGCGACACGGCCACGCTGGAGCAATTGAACGCCGGCATCCGGAAGATCAAGGCCGACGGCACGCTGATGCAGATCGTCAAGAAGTGGCAGGTGGAATGACGTCGTTTTCCGAATAAGGACGGTTCGCCATGTTCCTCCAGAACGCCATCGAGTTTCTGCCGATCCTGCTGAAAGGCGCGGTCGTCACGATCGAGATCACCTTCTGCTCGTTCGTGCTGAGCACGGTGCTCGGTCTCGCGCTCGCGCTGATGCGCGTGTCGGACAACCGCGTCGTATCGAACGCCGCCGCGACGTTTATCAACGTGATCCGCGGGCTGCCGATCATCGTGCAGCTCTTCTACATCTACTTTGTGCTGCCGGATCTCGGCGTGCAACTGTCGGCGTTTCAGGCGGGGTTTATCGGTCTCGGTGTCGCGTACTCGGTGTATCAGGCGGAAAACTTTCGCGCGGGCATCCAGGCGATCGATCACGGACAGATCGAAGCGGCGCAGTCGATCGGCATGCGCGGCGCGATGATCATGCGGCGCGTGGTGTTGCCGCAGGCGTTCCGGATCGCACTGCCGCCGTACGGTAATACCCTCGTGATGATGCTCAAGGATTCGTCGCTCGCATCGACGATCACCGTCGCCGAAATGACGCGCGCCGGGCAGCTCATCGCGTCGTCGACGTTTCAGAACATGACGGTATTCACGCTGGTGGCGCTGCTTTACCTTGGGCTGAGCCTGCCGCTCGTCTACGGATTGCGGCGGCTCGAACGCCGCCTCGGCTTGAAGGGAAAACGATGATCAAGGTCGACTCGATTCACAAGCGCTTTCACGATCAGCATGTGCTGAAGGGCGTCAGTCTGAGTGTCGAACGCGGTCAGGTGGTGTGTCTGATCGGCCCATCCGGATCGGGCAAATCGACGCTGCTTCGCTGCATCAACGGACTGGAGCGGCATGACGCCGGCACGATCACCGTCGAAGGCAACGCTGTCGACGCGAAGTCGAAACAGATCCACACGCTGCGCGCACAGGTCGGCATGGTGTTCCAGCGTTTCAATCTGTTTCCGCACCGAACCGCGCTGGAAAACGTGGTTGAAGGCCCGGTGTTTGTCAGGAAGGAAGTGCGCGCGCAGGCCCGCGAGCGGGCGCGGCATCTGCTCGACAAGGTCGGTCTCGCGCATCGCATGGATGCGTACCCGTCTGAAATGTCGGGCGGCCAGCAGCAGCGTGTGGCGATTGCGCGTGCGCTCGCCATGGAGCCGAAAGCGATTCTCTTCGACGAGCCGACCTCGGCGCTCGACCCGGAACTGGTCGGCGAAGTACTCGGCGTCATGCGCCAGCTTGCCGACGACGGCATGACCATGATCGTCGTCACGCATGAAATGGGCTTTGCACGCGAAGTGGCCGACCGTGTGTGTTTTCTTCATGACGGCACGATCCATGAGGAAGGGTCCGCTGCCGATCTGTTCGAACGTCCGCGCAATCCTCGCACTCGCGAGTTTCTCGGCAAAATGCCCGCGCTTACCGAAGCCCCCCGGATTTAAATACCATCATGAGCCTGGTTGAAGTTGCAAAGCCGTTGCCGCCCTCGCTGTGGGCGGCAACGGCGGAACCCGCCGTCGATACGCCGCCGCTCGACCGCTCGGTCACGGTGGACGTGGCGATTGTCGGTGCCGGTTACACGGGTTTGTCGACGGCCCTCCATCTTGCGGAACAGGGCCTGCATGTGTGCGTGATCGACGCCAACGAGCCAGGTTGGGGCGCGTCCGGCCGTAATGGCGGCCAGGTGATTCCCGGTCTGAAATACGATCCCGACGAACTCATCCGGCGCTACGGCCCACATGATGGCAGCGCGCTCGTGCAAATGGCGGGCGGCGCCGCGGATGCGGTTTTCGATCTGATCGAGCGCCATGGCATTCAGTGCAATGCAACGCGTGCCGGCTGGATTCAGCCGACCCATTCGAGCAAGCTGCTCGGCACGCTTCATGGCCGCGCGCGGCAGTGGGAAGCACGTGGAGCACCCGTCGAACTGCTCGACCGTGCGCAGATATCGAAACGGCTCGGCACGGACGCATTCATCGGTGGCTGGGTCGATCGGCGCGCGGGCAGCGTGCATCCGTTGAGCTACGCACGCGGCCTCGCGCGCGCGGCGCAAACGGCAGGCGCGGCGATTCATGGCGGAACCTGTGCCGCGAGCGTCGAGCGCGGTCCGGCAGGGTGGCGAATTCGCACGGAGCACGGTTCGCTCATCGATTCGAAACAGGTTCTGCTCGCCACCAACGGTTATACCGACGGCCTTTGGCCGCGCCTCGCGCAATCGGTGATCGCAGCGAACAGTTTCATCGTCGCGACGAAGCCGTTGCCGGACGATGTCGGCGCAACGGTTCTGCCTGGTGGCGAAGTGGCTTCCGATTCGCGGCGCCTGTTGCTTTATTTTCGCAAGGATGCAAACGGCCGCCTCCTGATGGGCGGGCGCGGACCCTTTCGCGAACCGCGTCATGCGGCGGATTGGGCGCATCTCGAACGTGCCGCCCAGTTGATGTTTCCGCAATTGAAGGGCATCGAATACGAATACCGCTGGGCAGGCCGCATCGCCATTACGCGCAATTTTTTGCCGCACGTGCATTTGCCGGCAGACGGCATGACGATCGCGCTCGGCTACAACGGACGCGGCATTGCGATGGCGACAACGCTGGGCAAGCATCTGGCCGCGTTGATCGGCGGGACGGCACGCGGAATACCGCTTCCGCCCACGTCGATCAAACCCGTTCCGCTTCACGCGTTGCAGCGGTTCTATATCAACGCGGGCGTGGCGTGGTATGGACTGCTCGATGCGCTGTCCTGAGCGTCCCTATCACGGGTCGCTGCGCTCCACCGCCCAGCGTTGCCTAGCTCTTCAACTGTACGTGCACGCCGGTCGCATCATAGGTCGGCGTGGCGGTGAATCCGTCGATCACGATGCTGGTGAAGCGTCCTGACAGCGCGCCCGTGGATATCAGGGTGAGCAGGTCGCCTGACTTCGGTGTGTAGCCGCTCGCAAACTTCACATGCAACGTGCCGCCCGCGAGTGTCGTCTGACCGCCGACGCGCAGCAGACCTTGTCCGTTCGGGCCGACGTTGAGCTCGAGCGTCGTGTTCTGAAGTTGCGTGTACTTTCCGGCGACGACGACGGGTTGCGCTGAACCGATCGCCACCGTGCCCGAACCCAGGTACACGTCGCCGCTGCCGAATGCATTCCCCGATGTCGCGCCCAGCGTCCCGCCTTGCACCTCGGTACCGCCCGAATACGTGTTCGGGCCGGCGAGCGTCAGCGTGCCGCTACCCTGCAGCGTCAGTTTGCCCGTGCCGGAAATGGCATTGCGCCACGTATCCGCCACGTTGAAGCCACCTTTGCTTGCGTCCATCGCGATGACCACGCTGCCGTTGAACGCGCCGTAGCCGTCCGCCGCGGCGAACAGATTGAGGCGTCCCCAGCCTTCGGCGTCGTCCATCTGCGGATAGCCGGAAGGCATTTCGGTGGTCTTCAGCACGACGCGGCGCTGGTTGGCGTCGAGATACGGGAAGCGCGTCTCGAGCAGGACTTCTGCGCCCTTGGGCACGATCGGCGCAGTGTTTGTCGCGCCGATCTGCGAGAAGGAGAGCGTCATGCGGCGCAGAAAGTTGGCGCGATTGGTTGTGTAGTCAGCGAAGCGGTCGGTGCTGGTGTCGCCGGAATGCGCAAACGCGTTGAACGTCGTCGCGGATGTGCCGGTCAGCGACATCAGCGCGGTGTGTGCCTGCGTGTACGCATCCGATTTGAGCGTGGCGTTTGCCGGGTCGTACAGGTTGGCTGCAGCGGCGGCGATGCCGAGCATGCGTCCTCCGATCACGTCGAGCGGCGAATGCATGCCCGCGACGATGCGGTTCTCGCCCAACTCGAGGCCGCGGCTCAGCATTTCCTGGAAGCGCTCCGGGACCACATACGCCATCCCGACCGCGTCGCGCACTGCTTCGGCCGTGTGGCCGCTGATGAAGCCGCCATCGGTCGCGGGCGTTGTGCTTTCCGCCGGCACGAGCGTCGGCACCACGACGACACTCGTGCTCCAGCGGAACGGACGCGGGTACTTGTAGAAGCGTTTGGCCGGTTCTGTCGAAGCGTTGTTGCCGAGCGTGTTGAGCAGATCGACGACCTTGCCGAACGTGCCGTTCGACGTGCTGCCGACACCCGTGTTGTTGCCGCTGTCGTTGTACAGGACGGACGTCGCATCGGCCGGAATCGACGTGATGGTCGTGGTCTGCTGCGCCGCCGTGTGCCAGCTGGCGGTAAGCGGGCCCATGCCGTCGGTGACGCTGTAGCCCTTGCCGCGCCGGTCGTCGTAATACGCGGCATCGGCTTGCGCGGAGGTACGGTTGGTGGTCGTCGTGACGACGTACTGGATGTTCGCGCCGAGAACCGACGCGTTGAGAATCGTTCCATTCGGCGTGCCGTCCGTGGGTACGCCGGTGGCGGTCGATGGTACGACGGCCGGGAACGAACCGACAGCCGGCGCGCTGACGCCGGCATCCACGATCTCCGTGAGCGGCTTCCAGTAGTTCAGATACGGTGCGACGAGGCGCACGCCCGCATTGGTGTCGAGCGTCGCGTAGCGTGCATCGCCGCGCTGGTTCGTGGCGATGTTGTCGACGAACGCCGCGACGCCGGCGGGCGCAGCAGCGGAGTCGACGAAGCCCGGTGTGGCCGGAGCCGCCGGCACGCTGACCTGCCCGGGCGCGGCTTCGTCGATGTTGCTGCCGCAGGCGGCGAGGGCGAAAGCAATGAACGATGCGGTGATCGATGGTCGTAGCGATTGTAGGTTCTTATACATGGCGCGTTCTTCTCTTCGAAGCGAGGGGAGTGAAGCGCGCGAGGTTAAGTAAAGTTTATGAATGCATTATGAAAGGCGCAGCATGAGAGTCTGCGGATCGGGTCGGCTATTTGCCGCGTCTGGTCTTCAGCGACCTCCGTGTTTTGCTGAGCAGGACCGCTAACAAATTACAATGCCAAACGGGTTTCCGCACGCCTGCCGCCTTAGCGGTTTCGCAGCGGAGATCTGAAGCATCAGCAAGTCGGGTCCCGAGGTCGTCGCGCTGTCGATGGACGAGGGAGCCCGCATTCCAGCCGAAGCCCAAAAAATGCAAACTTTGATCGCGGGTGCCGCATGATACGAATCGAGACAGGCGATTTTTCCACCAACGGGATCGAGCTCCGCGCCGACATTGCCGGCAGCGGTATGCCGGTTCTGCTCTGCCATGGATTCCCTGAATCGCGGCACTCCTGGCGTCATCAGGTGCCGGCGCTTGCCGAAGCGGGATATCGGGTGATCGCGCCTGACATGCGGGGCTATGGCGGCAGCAGCGCGCCGGAAACGGTTGAAGATTTCACGATCCTGCATCTGGTGGGCGACATGGTCGGGTTGCTCGATACGCTTGGGCATCAGAAAGCCGTGATCGTCGGGCATGATTGGGGCGCGGCCGTTGCCTGGGCGGCGGCCATGTTGCGGCCCGACCGTTTTATCGGCGTTGCGGGACTGTCGGTTCCGTTCATCCCGCGCGGTTCTTCCGCGCCGCTCGCGACCCTGCGCCGCCTGGGACGGGAGCATTTCTACTGGCTCTGGTTCGAACAGCGGGGTCGCGCCGAGGCGGAGCTTGACGCGGATCCGGCGGAAAGCCTCCGCCGCATTTACTGGGGCCTCTCTGGCGGCGCGCCCGATCCGCTCTGGAACGGTATGGTCGCCGAGAACGGATTTCTTGCTACCTTCCCGGCGCCCTCGGGTCTGCCGGAGTGGCTGACGCCGGAAGACCTTAGTCTGCAAACAGCGGCTTTCGCCCGTGGCTTTCGCGCGCCGCTCGACTGGTATCGCAATCTTGACCGGAACTGGAGCCTGCTCGGCGCTGTTGCCGGCGCACGCATCACGCAACCGGCGATGTTTCTCGCGGGCGAGCGGGACCCCGTGTTGCATTGGCGGCGCGACGCCTATGCGGCCCATTCGGAGAACCTGCCGGGGCTTGTCTCCAGCACATTGCTTCCCGGCATCGGCCATTGGATACAGCAGGAAGCGCCGGACGCGGTGACGGCGGCGCTCCTGAACTTCCTGCGGACCTTCAAGGCATCGGACTACTAGCCAATGGATTTGCCGCCAGGAAGTGGCGTGTCGGCAAGCGGCGCGCTCCGTTCCATTGGATGCCGACTGCGCGTGACCAATACGAATGACCCGTTGGAGCGAATGGTTTGCCGACCGCGCCATAACGAATGGATGGCCGCTGCGTTCTGAGCGTTGTCGGTCGGTTGGACATCGGCCGACGCGTCCTGCTTCGTTTTTCAGCGCGTCAGCAACGAAACGGTTGCGATGCCCAGAATGGTCATCAGGAGCGACGCGCCCACATGAATGACGATCTCGCCAGCCGCCCAGCCGAGCCGGCCGTCCTGCAAGCGCTGCACGACTTCCGCCGAGAAGGTCGAGAAAGTCGACAGGCCGCCCATCAAACCCGTGATGACGAAGAGCCGCCATTCGGGCGCGATCTGCGGTGTCCGCGCGAATCCCGCGACCGCGACGCCGATGACATAACCGGCGATCACGTTGGCGGCGAACGTGCCGAGTGGCAAGCCGGCGAACAGGCCGTTCAGACGGATACCGAGGAACCAGCGAAACAGCGAGCCGAGTGCGCCACCGATGCCGACGGCGAGAATGGACCAATACATGAAGTGCCCTGGCGAAGCGAAAAGGTCGACAAACCGGACTGATAGGGACGCGCGATGCCGCGTCCGTCGTCATCCGGGCGTAGCAGGCATCATCAGCCACAAGGGCGGTTAAGGGAGAATGCCATCTCCAGCGCGCAAGTCTAGCATCGGCGGGCCCACTGGCGACAGGTGGGCGCGTGCGGGATGTGAACGCGAGCCGTCTGCGTGACGGGGAGGCGCGACCTACAATAAAGACAGCATCGGCGAGTATGGGTTGTCGATTGACTGCGGGTGCGCGGGAGGCCGACATGATGAAGGGCTACCAGCTCACGTTTTATACCGAGCAGAACAGGCGCCATGGCCATCAACTGGTCGTGGACTGGTTGCTGTCGATCGCTAAGCACGCCGGCATTCATGGCGCGACTGTCGTGGCGGCGGCCGAAGGCATCGGCCACGCGGGCGGGCGGCATGCCGCGCGCTTCTTCGAACTGGCGGATCAGCCCCAGCAGGTGATCTTCGCGGTCACGGAGGCGGAGGCGGAAACGTTGATCGAAGCGGTACGGCAGGGCGGCGTGCCCGTGTTCTTCACGCGCTGCCCGATCGAATTCGGCATGCTCGGCGGGCAATCGGACGCGGAACCTCCGGCGCGCCGCTAGCAGGCTCGTGCGCCTAACGTATCAGCCGACGCTTTCGCGTTCCGGCGTCGATGAAATTTTGTGAATCGACAGGTCGGCGCCGTTGTACTCGTCTTCCTGGTCGAGCCGCAAACCCACCGTCATGCGAATGCTTCCGTACACGAGCGTGCCGCCGAGCGTCGCCACCACGATGCCGCCCAGCGTGCCGATCAGTTGCGCGCCGAACGATACGCCGCCCAGACCGCCCAGTGCATGCAGACCGAAAATGCCGGCCGCGATGCCGCCCCACGCGCCGCACAGACCATGCAGCGGCCACACGCCGAGCACGTCGTCGATGCGCCAGCGGTTCTGCACGCAGGTGAACATATAAACGAACAGCACGCCCGCAATGCCGCCCGTCACCAGCGCGCCGAGCGGATGCATCACGTCGGAGCCGGCGCATACCGCGACCAGCCCGGCAAGCGGGCCGTTATACGTGAAGCCGGGGTCGTTGCGGCCCGCGAGCCAGGCGGTCAGCGTGCCGCCGACCATCGCCATCAGCGAATTGACTGCCACGAGGCCGCTGATTTTGTCGACGGTCTGCGCGCTCATCACGTTAAAGCCGAACCAGCCGACCGCGAGCACCCACGCGCCCAGCGCGAGGAACGGAATATTCGACGGCGGATGCGCGGCGATCCTGCCGTCGCGGTGATAGCGGCCGTGGCGCGCGCCGAGCAGCAGCACGGCCGGCAACGCGACCCAGCCGCCGAACGCATGCACCACCACTGAACCGGCGAAGTCGTGAAACGGCACGCCGAACACCTGGGTGATCCAGTTCTGAATGCCGAAGCGGCCGTTCCACACGATCCCTTCGAAGAACGGATAGATGAAACCGACCAGCACGAAGGTGGCGAACAACTGCGGATTGAATTTCGAGCGCTCGGCGATGCCGCCCGACACGATCGCGGGAATCGCCGCCGCAAAGGTCAGCAGGAAGAAGAAGCGCACCAGCGCATAGCCGTTGTGCGCGGCCAGCGACTCGGCGCTGCCGAAGAACTGCACGCCATAGGCGATCGTGTAGCCGATGAAAAAATACGCGATCGTCGAGACCGAGAAGTCCACCAGAATCTTGACCAGCGCGTTGACCTGATTCTTTTTGCGCACCGTGCCGAGTTCGAGAAATGCAAACCCCGCATGCATGGCCAGCACCATCGCGGCCCCTAGCAAAAGGAAGAGGGTGTCGGTGCCGGTTTTCAGACTTTCCATCGATGTGTCCCGCTTATGCCAAAAAAGCGGGCATGGAACGCAAGAAGCGGGCCAAATTTGTGCCGGAAAGCGTCGATTGGGTGCAAGTCCGCACCGGCATGGGTTTCGTGTCAGTCGTTACCGATCGGGCGGTACGCCAGACTCTGCACCGTCATCATCAATAAAGGCACAATAAAAGTGCAAAATGGTTTCTTAACGGGCGTCATGATCCAAACATGGGCAATACTTTCGATTTTATTTACGTTTAATTCAAAAGCCTGACGTTGTATGCCCATTCGCTGCACCGAGGGCCGAATTTGGCGGCAGAAGTCTGGTTCGTGGCGTGTCGTCTTTGTCTTCCTGCCTAAAGGCCGACATAATGTGCCGTCCCGTGCACGATCTGCCGGCTATCGACCTCCAATGCGCACGCATGAGACTGACCACTAAAGGCCTGTTGCTGATCGCGATTCCGGCCCTCTTCGAACTGGCGCTGCTGTCCGGGCTGATCAAGGCACAGTCCGATGCGACGCAAGCGGAGCAGTGGGCCATCCATAGTGAAGACGTGCTGCGCCAGACCACCGCGATTCTCGATCCGGTGCTGGGCGAGTCCGTGGCGCTGCGCGGCGCGGTGCTCGCCAACGATACCCGCTTTACGACACCGGTGACCTTGTGGATGGACGTCGACCGCCGCATCGATCAGTTGGCCGAGCTGGTTGCCGATAACCCGGCGCAGGTCGAGCGCGTGGTTCAGGTGCGTCAGGCGGTGCAGGGATATCGCCAGTGGTCGGATCGTGTTCAGGACATGCTGCATTCGGGGCGGCGGCGCGATCTGCTCGATCGTTTTCGCGAGCTGGCTTCGTCCGATGTGCTCGATCGCTTCCGTCAGCAGGTGGCGGCCTTCCAGGCCGAAGAGCGGAGCCTCGACACGTTGCGCTCGAACGCCGCCGAAGCCGCGCGTGCACGGCAGCAGATGCTGATCGTCGCGGCCGTGTTCGGCTCGTTGCTATTCGTCGCACTGGCTGTCTGGCTGTTCACGCGCGGGGTGCGCGGCCGGCTCGCGCTGCTGTCCGACAACGCCGGGCGCCTCGCGGGCAACGAGCCGCTGGCGCCCATCACCCCCGGCCGCGACGAAATCGCCCGGCTCGATCTGACCTTGCATGAAACCAGCCGGCGTCTAATCGAAGCCGAGCGCATTCAGGCGCGCTTCCAGTCCGATCTCGCGCGTCGCGCCAGTGAACTGGCGCGCATCAATGAGACCTTGCGGCAACAGACCCAGGAAAACGAAATGTTCATCTACAGCGTGTCGCACGATCTGCGCGCGCCGCTGGTGAATCTGCAAGGCTTCTCGAAAGAGCTGATTCGCGCATGCGACGAACTGCGCGCGATGTTGCGCCGGTCGTCGCTTGCGGCGGAGCCGCGGCAGCGCATCGAACGGGTGGTGGACGAGGACATCGGCGAGGCGCTGCATTTTCTGCAGACGGCCGTGCTGCGCGCGTCGCACATCATCGACGCGCTGTTGCGGCTGTCGCGTGTCGGCCGTGTCGAGTACCGGCAGCAAAAGGTCGAAGTGGGCGATATCGTGCCGCGCGTGGTCGATGCGATGCAAGGGTCGATCCGGGCGCGCCGGGCGCACGTCATTGTTCACGACTTGCCGGCAGTGTGGGGCGACCCGACCGCACTCGAACAGGTATTCGCGAACCTGATCGGCAATGCGGTCAACTATCTGGACCCGTCCCGCGAAGGTCAGATCGAAATCGGTACGACGCCGGCGCCGCCGGGCGTGCATTCACTGCGAATTTTCTACGTGCGGGACAATGGCCTCGGCATTCCGGCGGTCGCGCTGCCGCGGCTTTTCAACGCCTTTCAGCGTCTGCACGGCAATGTGGCGGCGGGTGAGGGGATCGGCCTTGCGCTCGTGCGGCGCGTGGTGGAGCGGCACGGCGGGCGGGTGTGGGTGGAGTCGAAAGAGGCGATGGGCACGACGTTTTATCTGTCGCTGCCCGAAGCCGGGATGCGGCCGGCGCAACTGCCGGTCGAGACGCATGCCACGTTAGCAGAGGATGTTCACGCGGATCGTGATGCGCGTGAAGTGCGCGAGGGCCTTGCCGATCGTGAAGGCCCTGGTCTCAGCGGCGGTGCGCAGGTGCATGCCGTCAATGCCACGTCCGGTATCAGTACGCGGTGAAGAGGCGGCGCGGTTTGAGCAGTTTGCTGCCGCGAATCGACCAGTAGCAGCCGCACACGATCAGGACCACGACGCCCGTGAGCGCCTCGAGCGGCGCGGGATGCAGGCCGGGCAAGCCGTCGAGAGCGAGCAGTCCGCGCGCGGCGATCAATAACGCCGCCCACAGTGCGCATGCCGCTTGTACCAGCATGCGCGTGCCCGCCAGACGCCGGGCGCGGTTTTCTCGCGACCAGTTGGCCGGTGTGCGCGCACAGAAAAAAGCAATCGCCATCAACGTGACGGCGAGAATGACGATCCAATCGGTCAGTTCCATCGAAAAAGGCTCCCAAGTCAACCGGCGACTATAGGAAAGCCTTCCGCTGCGAACTATCGGACTAATCTCAAATGCGGGTATGGGTAGGCGAGCGCGCGTTGCCGCGAGGGCACGGCGCTCGCCCGAGGATCAGAGTTCGATCCGCGTGCCGAGCAGCACGAGGAATTGGCGCAGCCACTCAGGATGAGCGGGCCATGCGGGGGCGGTGACGAAATTGGCGTCGGTGATCGCGGCGTCGACCGGAATGTCGGCGTACTCGCCGCCGGCCAGCTTCACTTCGGGCGCGCAGGCCGGGTAGGCAGAAATGCGCTTGCCACGAATCACGTCGGCGGCGGCCAGCAGTTGCGCGGCGTGGCAGATCGCCGCGATCGGCTTGCCGGCTTCGGCGAACTGCCGCACGACTTCGATCACCTTGTGATTGAGCCGCAGGTACTCCGGCGCGCGGCCGCCCGCGATCGCCAGCGCGTCGTACTGACGGGGATCGGCGTCTTCGAACGTTGCGTTGAGTGTGAATTGATGGCCAGGCTTTTCGGTATAGGTCTGGTCGCCTTCGAAATCATGGATTGCGGTCTTGATCTTGTCGCCGGCTTTCTTGTTCGGGCAGACTGCATCGACCACGTGGCCGACCGCCTGCAGTGCCTGAAACGGCACCATCGTTTCGTAATCCTCGGCGAAGTCGCCGGTCAGGAACAGAATCTTTTTTGCTGCCATTGCATGCCTCCAATTGATCAACGGAACACATCGAACGCTCAGGCAGTCTACTCCAACGCATTTGACAGAACCGCGACGGCGTATCATTGGCGCGTTTTCGCATGCGGAAGCCGCTCGCTGCGGCTCACACTTAAATATGACTTTATCTATTCGTTCATCGTTGTTGCGCCGCGCCGCTGTTGTCGCCCTCGTGTTCGGCGGCCTGACGGCCTGTCAGAAGAACGATGCGTCGGCACAGGTTGCCGGCAAGCTCAACGATGTGGCGCAAGCCGCCGGTCAGAAGCTCGATCAGGCGGCCAGCTATGTCGGCCAGCAGGTCGATGCGACCAAGGCCGCCGCGCAACAGAATCTCGAATCGGCGTCCGCGCCGTCGATTACGATCGATCCGTCCGCGCTGGCATCGACCGCACAAGCCAACCTGCAAGGCGCGGCAAGCGCGACGAACGCGCAACTCGGCAAGGCGGCGGCGCTGACCGGCCAGGGCCTCGAGACGGCGGGGCGCAAGTTGCAGGAGTGGTCGGCGCAAAGTTCGGCGTCGTCGAGCGTTTCAGCTTCTTCGTCGACGTCGGGCGATTCCAGCGATGCGCAAAAGCAGATGGATAAGTGAGATGGCGGCCTGTGCGTGCGTCGGTTCGATGGTCAGGTTGACAGCAGGATTAAATGTAATTACTATGGTTACACATTGTCGTCGCCGGGCAGGTTTGCTGTGAATACGAGTAGCCGGTTTGCATTTGCGGTGCACGTGCTGGCACTGCTGTCGTTGCAGGAGGGCGTGCCGCTTTCGTCGGAAATGATCGCGGGCAGCGTGAATACGAATCCTGCGTTGATCCGGCGTCTGTTGACCATGCTGGCCGAGGCGGGTCTCACGACCTCGCAACTCGGCGCGGGCGGTGGGGCGCTGCTCGCCAGAGCGCCTGAGGACATCAGCCTGCTCGAGGTGTATCGTGCGGTGGACGACGCGCAATTATTCGCCATGCATCGCGAGGAACCGAATCCGGCGTGCATGGTGGGGCGGAATATCCAGGTCGTGCTGCGCGGCATCATCGACGAAGCGCAGCAAGCCATGGAAGCATCGCTCGGCGCACGCACACTGGCCGACGCCACCGCCGACGTGGTACGCGCCGAGCGGTTGCGTGAAAGCAAACGGCGTACGCATGGATAACGTAGTCAGAAAGCAGTACAGAAGGGTGCGTGTGAGGTAGTCGAGACGCGCGTGCCTGAGAACGGACGGGGGCTCAAGCCCCTCTTTTTTCCACATTATATGTAATCAATGTGGTTACATATAAGCTAATGACCGGAGTATCGAAATGAGCAAACAGTTGAAAATCGCGTTGTTTGGCGCCACCGGCACGATTGGTTCGCGGATCGCCGCTGAAGCGGCCCGCCGCGGGCATCAGGTCACGGCGTTGGCGCGCAATCCGGCGCGTGTGCCGGCGGATGTGGCGAATCTCAAAGCCGCGCAAGCCGATCTGCTCGACGCCGCGAGCGTCAGCGCCGCGGTGCGCGGGCACGATGTGGTGGCGAGCGCCTACGCGCCGCCGCACGACGATCCTACGGTTGTGACCAAGGCGACCCGTGCGCTCGTCGACGGCGTACGCGCAGCAGGCCTCAAGCGCCTCGTGGTGGTGGGCGGCGCGGGGTCGCTCGAAGTGGCGCCGGGCAAGCAACTGGTCGATACAGAAGGGTTCCCGGACGCCTACAAACCGATCGCGCTGGCGCACCGCGACGCATTCGGCTACTACCGCGGCGTCACGGATCTCGACTGGACTTTCTTCGCACCGGCCGCGCTGATCGCCCCGGGCGAGCGCACCGGCACGTTCCGCACGGGCGCAAACACGCTTCTGGCCGACGCCGAGGGCAATAGCCGCATTTCCGCGGAAGACTATGCGATTGCTTTCGTCGATGAATTGGAGCAGGGCCGTTTTGTCCGTCAGATCGCGACGGTGGCTTATTGAGTCTTTGCGGAGCGGGGCCGCGCGTGGCCCGCTGCGTGCGTCGTAGCGGGCGTTCGAGGGGATGACTATTGCTCGCACATCCTCGAATTCACGCAAGCGTCCTAACAATCGGTTACGCATGTTCGGTCGCCGGCGGTAAAACTGCGGCTACACTGGCGTCTCCCGTTTTCTCACGGATCGCCATGCAGTCATGCCCGTTGCGGCGTGAGTCCGGGGCCGCGCCGTCCAACGGCGGGCAACCGGCAATTCACGCCGACTCTCTTTTTTCGTCCAGTCATGCCGGATGCCCCGCTCGACGCGGCGTTCGCGCTTACGTCGCAGCGTGGTTCGGCGCCTGGGCGGCCACGATCTGCCTCGCGCTGATCCTCGGCATCGGCTGGATGCCCGCGACAGCCCAGGCCGCCGGCACCGGCACGCCGGTGATTCCGGCCTTGCAAAGTCTGATCAATAGCGCGACGGCTACGCCTGCATCTGCCGCCTCGGGCGCTTCTGCCGCCGAAGCGGCCTCCGCGCCGTCGCCCGCGAGCCAGGCAGAACTGGCGCGCTCGCTCGACAGCGTGATCGCCACGCTCGACAACGACCGGCAACGCACCGCACTGGTTGCCCAGCTCAAAAAGCTGCGTGACGTATCGCAAAACGTTGCGCCCGCCGCGCCCGCGTCCGCCCAAACGAGTGCTGGCTTGCTCGGAGCGCTCGCGTCGGGCATTGCCTCATTCGAATCCAATGTGCATCAGGGCCGCACGCCCGTGCGCTATTGGGGCGGGCGCTTCAACGCGGCCGGCAACGAGCTCTACACGATCATTTCGGGGCAGGGGCAAGAAAGCTTCGGGCGTATCGTCTTCTCGATGATTGCCATGCTGGCCGGCTGGGGCGCGTGCGCCGGCGCGCTGATCTACGTGCAGCACCGGCTATACCGGCGCTTCGGTATCCTCATGGGACTCAAGCCGAATCCCACCACGCGCGAGCTGCTGATCTTCGCGCTGCGCCGAGTCGGCCCGTGGATCATCGCCTTTCTCGCCGCCTTGCTGTTTGTGCGCGCGATGCCCGATGCGCTCGGCCGCACGCTCGGCCTGGTGGTCGCCTATGCGATCGTTGCGGGGGCGGTGTTCTCGGCGATCTGTCTGATCATGTTTTCGCTGTTCGGCTCAGGGCATCGGCGGGTTGCGGTGCATCTGCTGATCGAACACGCGCGGCGCGTGCTGTTCGTGGTGGGCGTATGCGCCGCCCTCGGCGATGCGGCGGTCAATTACGACGTCGAGCATCAACTCGGACCGAATCTCGCCGCGCTGATTTCGACGGCCGCCAACATGACAGCTGCCGTCCTCACGGGCTATTTCGCGCTGGCGTTCCGCCGGCCCGTCGCGCATCTGATTCGCAATCGGCCTTACGAGCAACGCCACGATCACAGGGCCGCGACCGACGCGTTCGACGTGCTTGCCTCGCTCTGGCACGTGCCGGTGCTGGTGCTCGCCGCTGCATCGGTGGTGGCCACGCTCGGCGGCTCGGGCTCCAGCGAAAACGTGCTGCAGATTTCGGTGGTGACCGCACTCCTGCTGGTGTTCGCCTTCTTCCTGTCGGCTATCGTGCTGCGCATGACGCGCCCGCGCAGTCTGCGAGCCCGGCGCCGCTCGCCGTATCTGACACGCTTGCTGCGCTTTTGCGGCACGCTGCTGACGCTTTTCATCTGGCTGTTCTTCTTCGAACTGGCGGCGCGTTTGTGGGGTGTGTCGCTCGCGGGAGTCGTGGAGGAAAACGTTGCGGCGCGCGGGATTGCGCATGCCGTGACGGCGATCATCGCGACGGTGTTCATTTCGTGGCTGCTGTGGATTCTGGTCGACACCGCGATTACCGAAGCCCTCAATCCCGGCGGTCCGCGCAACAAGTCGCGCAATCCGAGCATGCGCGCGCGCACGATGCTGCCGCTGCTGCGCAACGTGCTGCTGGTGACGATCATGACGATTGCCGGCATCGTCACGGCGGCGAACCTGGGGATCAATGTGACGCCGCTGCTGGCCGGCGCCGGTGTGATCGGCCTCGCGATCGGTTTCGGCGCGCAGTCGCTCGTGACCGACCTGATCACGGGCCTGTTCATCATCATCGAAGATACGATTTCGGTCGGTGACTGGATCGATGTGGACGGTGGTCACGCGGGCACGGTCGAGCATCTGTCGATCCGCACCGTCCGCCTGCGCGATGGGCAAGGCGCGATTCACGCGATTCCGTTCTCGCAGATCAAGATCGTCAAGAACCTTTCACGCGACTTCGCCTATGCGGTGTTTGAAGTGCGCATGTCGTTCTCGACCGATGTCGATCAGATCACGCAACTGATCCGCGAAGTCGGCGCCGATCTGATGGCCGACTTCCGTTATCGCCGCGAAATGCTCGGACCGATCGAGGTGTGGGGGCTTGACCGTTTTGATCCGAACTGGATGGTCGTGAAAGGGCAGATCAAGACGCGGCCGTTGCAGCAATGGAGCGTGGCGCGCGCCTTCAATTTGAGGCTCAAACGCAAGATGGACGATGCCGGTATTGAGATTCCGGTGCCGCAGATGCGTGTGTACACGTCGTCGAAGGATAGCGAAGGACAGCCTTTGCAGGACGATGAAATGTCCGGGATCGGACCGCATGCGCATGAGCACACGCGTGCGGAGACGGCGGCTTCGACGCGGGCCGCGCACGCCGCCGCGTCGGTGGCGCGCGATGTGTCGCACGAACCGCGTCCGGCGCCGCCGCCGACCGGACAGACCGCGCCGATTCCGCCGCAGATTCCGACGGCAGGTGAGGCGGGCGGTAAAAACTGATTACGCTGGATGTGGAGGATCGGGCTCTGGCGCGGTCTGGATCTCCGCGCGGAATGAGCGGATCTCAGATGAGGAGCGCAGGGGCGTCGGCCGTGCGTACGATGTCGTTCACGTGCGTGGCGATCTGCGTACCCGCGACCCCGTAAATATGCAGGGAGATGGCGGGCGCGTCGCTGCAATTTCCCAGCCGGTGAATGGCGCCCTTGCCGCCGCGCACAAACGACACGGCGCCGGCATTGCGCGCCTGTGTGCGGGTGGCGCTTGCACAGTGATGCGCGCCGTTCCATTCGAAGACCGTTTCGCTCAGCGTGCCGTCGAGCACCGCGTAGCCGCACCAGGTGTGATGCGCATGCACCGGGCTCGCCTGGTGTGGCTGCCACACCAGCGCGGCGATCGCATAGCGGCCGTGCGGATCGGCAGCCAGCAGATGACGGCGGTAATTTTCAGCGGAGCCTTCGCGTTGCGCCGGCGTGAGCAACGCGGGATTCGCCGCGGCTTCGGCAAGCGCGATGCGCATGCTGCGCGCGAAGAAGGTCGAATCCGACGGTTCGGGGAATTTCACACAGGCTTCGAACATCGCGTCGAGCGCGTCGCACAGATGCGCGAGCGGTGCGCTGCAGTGCGCGCGCGAGGGTGTTTCATTCGCCCCGGCCAACTGTGCGGCGTGAGCGGAGGAACGGGTGACGCGGGCTGAACGGAGGTCTTGACTCATGATCGCTGTGCAGCGCGATGGCTGCTTGTCGGCTATTTTTGGATAGACATATTTATACCGGTTTGCCCGGAGAAAGAGTTTCCATATAATTCCCCCTGGAGTCTTAAAAGTAGAATAATTTCCTATAGGGGTGTGATGATGGGAATGGATATCATCGATCGGAAGCTGCTTGAGCTGTTGCAGGAAGATGCGACCATGCCGATCGCCGAGTTGGCGCAGCGCGTGAATCTGTCGCAAACACCTTGCTGGAAGCGGCTGCAGCGTCTCAAGGAGACGGGCGTGATTCGCGCCCAGGTGGCGCTGTGCGATGCGCGCAAACTCGGCGTGGGCACGACCGTGTTTGTCGCGGTGCGTACGAACCAGCATACCGAGGCCTGGGCGCAGACCTTTACGCGTGCGGTGCAGGCGATTCCGGAGGTGGTCGAGGTGTACCGGATGAGCGGCGAAACCGATTACCTGCTGCGCGTGGTGGTGTCCGATATCGACGACTACGATCGCGTCTACAAGTTATTGATCGCTGCTGTGCCGCTGTATGACGTGAGTTCGAGTTTTGCGATGGAGCAGATCAAATATTCGACGGCGCTGCCGGTTCGGCCCTCGGCGGTGGTGGAGGGGCGCTGACCGCAAGCCGTGTGCAAGCTCAGTGGGCGTAGAATGCCGCCTTCCCAGACACTATCCGCGACTGCCTCGCGAACCGAGCCCGCCTCATGAACAAACCGCCGCGCAAGAAGAACCCGACCTTTGGCATTGCTGTTTTCATCGTGGTCGCGGTGCTGCTGGTGATCGCCACGCTCTTCTATAACGCCATCACCGAGAAGCGCGATTTCGACCGGCAGAACGAGCCGGCTATTGCATCTGACGCAACGGCTGCAACGGTAGCGAAGCCCGCAAGCGACGCCGCGCAATAAGACGACCTGGGTGATCGTCGATCAGGCGTCGCGCCTGATTTGCGCCGCGACGCCCGGTGCAGCATTGATAGCTGACGTGCACCGAGCGCTGGCCGCTAGCGCGCCGCACACGACGGGCACCACCTCTATCGCGGCGCTCGTCGCTTCACTCTTCCGGCAGTCGAATCACGCTCGCGTCCTTGCGAATCAGCGTCGACGCCGTCAGCATCTGCTTGCACTGATGGACGAGCAACTTCATGTCGTGCACGGCGTCCGCCGAGTGGTCCGGCGATTTCTCCGTCTCGACCACCATCGCATCCAGCTCACGTGCCAATTGTTTGACCTGCTCGCCCTGATCGGCGGCCGGCGCGCTGCCCGCTTCGGCTTCGGTCAGATTGTCGCGAACCGCGCTCAGGGCGCGTTGCAACGGCTGTAGCGAAACGCTGTCGGCCTGCTGCGCGGAGGTGCGCAGCAACGGCGCGGCCACGGTGATCTGCGAGGCGAGCACGTGGCTGCGCACCAGCAGGTCGTTCAATTCCGGCACGAACTTCTGCGCGGACTTCGGCTCGAGCATCATGCGCTGGAAGGCCTGGCCCAGATTGGCGAACGCCACGTGGACGTTCTTGCGTGCGAGCCGGTAGCGATAGTCGCGATCGAGTGCTGTGGCCGCAGCTACGGCGGCCGGGGACGCGCCGCCGGCCGGTTTGGCGGTCGCGTTGCTTGTCGTGGTGGCAGCGCTGCTTGCACTGGTGGTTGCACCGGCACTTGCACCCGCTTTGGAAGCAGCGTTGCCGCTCGCATTCGCTCCAGCGCTCGCTGCCGAGAGCGCCGGCCTGGCGAATTCGATCGCCGGATCGGCCATTGCCGCGGCGGGCGCAAACGCAGCGGCTTCAGTCACCGTAGCGACCGCCGCGGCGGCCGGCTTGCCGCTCCACCACCAGCTTGCCTCCAGATACTGCCGCGTCGCATTGATCATGTTGTTGACGAGCTTGCCCATCAACCGGTATTCCCAGTAGGGGAACAGATGGCTTGCTGCAATCGCAATCGCGCAGCCCACTACGGTGTCGATGGCGCGTTCGCCGATGATGCGCATGCTGCCCGGCGCGAGCAGATGGAACATGAGCAGCACATACGAGGACGTGAACACCACGCTCGCCGTGTAATTGAACAGCAACAGGCTGTAGCTCATCACCATCGACGCGAACATCACCACCAGCAGGATGTGCGGTTCCTTGACGAAAATCATCAACGCGATGCTCGCCGCACAGCCGATCAACGTGCCGATGATCCGCTGCCCGTTACGCTGCTTGGTCAGCGAATAGCCGGGCTTCAGGATGATGACCGTGGTCATCACGATCCAGTAGGCGTTGGTGAGCGGCAGCAGACGGCCGAGCCAGAAACCCACGGCGACGGCAATTGTCACGCGCAGCGCATGACGGAAGCTCGGCGAGGCCATTGTCAGATTCGAAAAGATCTGGCCGAACGGCACGCGGCGGCTCGATACGAAGCGGGAAAGCGCCTGGTCGAGGCGCAGTTCGGTCTCGGTCGTGCTCGGGTCGCTCGACAGGCTCTTGCGCATCTTGTCGATCAGGCGCGTGGCGCTCCAGATGCGCCGGAACGTGGACGATACCGCCGAATAAGCCTCGGGATTTTTGGTCGCCAGGTCCTGCTTGCGCATCAGTTCGATCTCGAACTCGATGGCGCGCAATTCGGCTTTGACATTCACGCGGATACGCGGCGGCTGGTTTTGCAATACCGCGAGTCCAATTTCTTCGAGATCGGCTGCGGATTTGCGAATCAGATCGCGGTAAAACACCAATAGATCAGAGCCGCCAAACGTGGTGCGCACGAGCGAGTAATCGACATGCGTGCCGACAAACAGCTCGTGCAGATCGACGGTATTGATGAACAGATTGAACAGCATGGCCCGGCGCGGTTCGAGCCGGCCGGCTTTCAGCTTGGGCAGATTGCGCAGCACGATATCGCGCGCGGCGTCCTGACGCTCGACTGCGGTAATCTGCTTGTCGACCAGATTGCGATAGCACTCGTCGAGATCGTTATCGAGATCGTAGAAGGCGGCGCGCGCGAGCAGATAGTCCGCGCACGCGAACACGCTTTCGGCGAGCGCCTGCTGTTCGATGCGGTGCATCATCCAGCGGCTCACGAAGGTCGACCAGTAGGTGTACCAGAGACCGCCCACCAGAATCCACGACGCATTGACGAGTGCCTGCATCGGCGTGAAATGCTCTTCCAGCGTCATGATCATCATGAACAGCGTGGCGAAGCTGATCTGCGGCCAGCGGTTGCCATACACGACGATCAACGAGAGCAGGAAGGTGAGCGGCACGACCGTACACCACAGCGCCACCGGGTTGACGGTGGCAAGACCGGTGGCGAGCGCGGACAGGAAGCCGATCACCGTACACGCCAGCATCTCGTTGTGCTTGTACTTGAGCGGCCCCGGCATATCGACCACACAGGCGCCGAGTGCGCCGGTCGCGATCGTGAAGCCGAGTTCGCGGTCGTGAAACACGATCAGACACAATATGGCCGGTAACGACACGCCGACTGCGATGCGCAGGCCGCCATAAAAGTACTGGCTATAGAGGAATTTTTTTATTTCAACCGAATAGCGCATCGACTGCCTGGATTCCATTCACTGAGAAAACGCGGTTGAAAAGGCCGACCTCGGGGCCGACCCGGGGAAGACCCAAACTGCCGTCGAGTCTAACTGATTTTGTGCCTGATCTGACCTCGTCCGTTTGGCCAGGTTCTGCCCTGGGAGCGCGTTTGTTATGCTGTCGCTTCAATGTCTGCCGCAGCCCGGGCGCACCGCTCGAGTTGCACGCTTTTCCGGAATCCATGCTCCAACTCTTCTACTCGAACCGCTACGAAACCCTTGTCGGCGCGCTGCTCGACGATCTGGGAGAAGCGCCGTCCGATCCCTGGACCGCGCAGCCCGTGATCGTCCCGAGCGCGGCGGTGAGGCGCCGGCTCGAACTCGACATCGCGGCGCGCCAGGGCATCTGCGCCAATGTCAATTTTGGTTATCTCGCGCAGTGGCTGTGGGCGCAAATCGGCGGTGTGATCGACGTGCCGAAGCATTCGCCGTTCGCGCCGGACCGGCTCGTCTGGCGCTGCTACCGGCTGCTGGGCGAGGCGGATGAAGCACTGCCGTGGAATGCTTCGCCGCGTCTGCGGACTTATCTCGATGCGGCGGATGCATCGATGCGCTACGAATTGGCGCGCCGGGTGGCCACGGTACTCGACCACTATCTGACCTATCGTCCTGAATGGCTGCTGCAATGGCAGAAGGGCGGTTCGATCTTCGCAAGCGGCGCTGCGGACGACAGCGGTCCGCGTCTCGTCGGCGCAAGCGTTGCGGCGCGCGAAGACGAGCGTTGGCAAGCCGCACTGTGGCGCGCCGTGCTTGCCGAACTGGCGGGCGACGCGCAAACGCCCGCGGCAGCGTTGCCGCCTGCTTATCGCTTCCTCGAAGACATCGGCACGCTGGACCTTGAAGCGATTTCGAACGCGAGGTGGCCCGAAGCGGTCAGCGTGTTCGCGCTGCCGACCATGCCGCCGCTGCACGTCGCTTTGCTGCGCGCGCTGTCGCGCTGGGTCGATGTGCGTCTGTATGTGATGAATCCGTGCCGCGAGTTCTGGTTCGACGTTGTCAGCGCGGGCCGCGTGGAAGCGCTGGATGCCGCCGGCCAGCTCGACTATCAGCAAGTGGGCCATCCGCTGCTGGCCGAGTGGGGCCGCCAGACTCAGGCGCAACTGCATATGCTGCATGAGCTGACCGAGAGCGCGGCATCCGGCGAGACCGGCGATTTCACCGAGAATCCGGAGCCGAGCTGGCTCGCCGCCGTGCAGAACGGCATCCTCGATTTGCGGGCGGAAGTGGGAACAGACGCGGACACAGACGAATGGCCGATCGAAAACGGCATTGAAGTCCATGTGTGTCACAGCCTGTCGCGGCAGCTCGAAGTGCTGCATGACCGCCTGCTTGGCTGGTTCGACGAGTTCGACGATCTGCAGCCGTCCGACGTGCTGGTTGCCGTGTCCGATCTCGCTGCCGCCGGGCCGTTGATCGATGCGGTATTCGGCACCGCGCCGCCTGGTGACACTCGCCGCATTCCTTATCGGATCACCGGCTTGCCGCCTTCGCAGGCCAATCCGGTCGCACGCTTGCTGCTCGATTGGCTGGCCTTGCCTGAGCGCAGCGTGGGTGCGCCGGATCTGATCGAATGGCTGCGGGTCGATGCGATCGCCGCGCGTTATGGGATCGATGCCAGTGCGCTCGAAGCCGCGCAGGAATGGCTCGCGGCGGCCGGTGCGCGGCGCGGGCTTGTGCCCATCGAACCGTCGGGCGAACACGTACCTGTTGCGCGTCATACGTTCGCCGATGCGCTGACTCGTCTGTACCTCGGTTACGCGATGCCGGATGGCGGCGAACCGGTCGATGCCTGGCTGCCCGTCGAAGGCGCTGATGGCTCGGACGCTGAACTTCTCGGCCGGCTGTCGCGTTTCGTCGACGATATCGAAACCTTCGCGCAGCGCTGCTCGGTCGAGCAGACCCCTGCCGAATGGGCGCAACTGCTGCTCGAAACGCTTGCGCAGTGTTTCGACGGCGGCGTGGAGTTTGCCGATTCGCTGGCGGCGGTGCGCGACGCCATCGACAAGATGGGCGACGCGATGCAAGCGGGCGCGGAAGACGTCGTGTTGCCCGCCGCCGTGGTGCGCGGTGCGCTCACCGAGGCTCTCGACGACCCGGCGCGCGGCGGCGTGCCTTGGGGGAGCGTGACGTTTTCGTCGTTGACCAGTTTGCGTGGGTTGCCGTATCGCATTGTCTGTCTGCTCGGTATGGACGACGGCGTGTTGCCGAGTCTCGCCCGCGCCGACGAATTCGACCTGATGGCCGCGTTCGGGAAAGCCGGCGACCGGCAGCGTCGCGACGACGAACGCAATCTGTTCCTCGATCTGCTGCTGGCTGCGCGCGACCGGTTGTTCATCGCTTATACGGGCCGCAGCATTCGCGACAATGCGCCGTTGCCGCCGGCCGCACTGGTCGACGAGTTGCTCGACCACCTTGCACAAGTGTCGGCGGGGGAAGGGGCGAGTCCTGCGGACATCGAAGCCGCGCGGCATGCCTTCATCATCGATCATCCGCTGCAGGCGTTCGCGTCGGACTATTTCTCATCGCAGCGCGGCCTCTTCACTTACGACAGGGATCGCGCGGAACTGGCCAGTTTGCTGGCCGCGCCGCAGCATCCGGCCGCCGCGCCATTCTTCGATCAACCGTTGCCCGCGGAAGATTCGGCCTCGGTTGCCTTCGATGAATTCGTGCGCTTCTGGCGTCATCCGGCGCGTGCGTTGTTGCGCGATCGCCTGGGTATCGTGTTGTCGGATGCGCAGGGTGAATTGCTCGACACCGAGCCGTTCGAACTCGATTGGGCAGGTCGCGATGCACTGGCGGAGCGGCTCCTGCCGGTACTGTTGAATAGCGACGCCGAAGACGACGCCAGCCTGTTCGAGCGCGTGCGCCGCGTTGCCGCGGCCAGTCCCGAGTTACCGGGCGGCGCGACCGGCGCGGTATGGCGCTCGCGCGAACTCGGCGCGCTGCGCCAACTCGCCGACAGCGTGCGCCGCGAAGTGGCGTCGGGTGTAGAACGTTTGCCGTTCGTGCTCGATATCGTGCCGCGCTGGCCCGATCGTGCCGACATCGCCGATACGCTCTTTGGCCCTCATGACGCGGCGTTCCGCAAAGCGGCTGAAATACCGCTGCAACTGCACGGCACTTTGAATTTGCTGACCGAAACAGGGCAAGTGATTTTCCGCTACGCCAAACCGACTGCGCGCGATTATCTGTCGGCGTGGCTTGCGCATCTGGTCTACTGCGCGGCGCAGCCGAACGGCCCGCGCCGCACGGTGTGGCATGGCAGCGGCGAGAGCTTCGAACTTACGCCGGTCGCCGCGCCGCTCGATGAACTGGCGCCGCTTGCCGCGCTGTTCAGAGCCGGGCGTATGCTGCCGCTGCGCTTTTTCCCGAAGAGCGCGTGGGTGAAGGTCAGCGAAAGCGATTCTGCGGCACAGGGCGTATGGATCAATGACCGTGTGCGCGGAGAATCCGACGACCCGGCCTTGCGCATCGCGTTGCGCGGCACGCCGCTTTCTCTCGACGAACCGTTCGGCAGTCTCGCCTCGATCGTATTCAAACCGCTCGTGCAGCATCTGCGGAGCGCATCATGAGCGGCGCCGTTCACCATCACGCGTTGGTCGCGGAAGAGCTCGACGTCTTCGCCTGTTCGCTCGACGGCGTCAATCAGATCGAGGCGTCGGCGGGAACCGGCAAGACCTGGAACATCTGTGCGTTGTACGTGCGGCTGCTGCTCGAAAAGAACCTGAACGCCGATCAGATTCTTGTCGTGACCTTTACGAAGGCGGCGACCGCGGAGTTGCACGAGCGGATTCGCGGGCGCCTCGCGGAACTGGATCGGGCTATCGATACGGATGACGACGGCGGCGATCCATTCATCCAGCGGCTCTTTGAAACGACGCTGGCGCCGGAGCGCGGCATCGATCGTGAGACCGCGTTGAAGGTCGTGCGCCGTGCACTGCGCACGTTCGACCAGGCAGCGATCCACACCATCCACGCGTTCTGTCAGCGTGCGCTGCAGGAAGCGCCGTTCGCCGCAGCCATGCCGTTCGCCTTCGAAATGGAAGCCGACGACGCGGCCTTGCGTTTCGAAATGGCGGCCGATTTCTGGCGTGAGCAGGTGGAACCGGTGGCCTACGCGCATCCTGCTTTCGCTGCATGGCTGGTGGCTAAACGCGCCGGGCCCGCGTCGCTCGATGAGCAACTCGCGCGGCGCCTGAAGAAGCCGCTGGCGCAGTTGCGCTGGGGTAAGGTCGATTCAGGTGGAAACGATGCCGATCCGCAGGCGGGTTTCGATGCTGCCTGCGCGATGTGGCAGGCGGAGCGCGACGCGATCGTCAGTCTGCTTGGACAGGCGCAGGACCGTCTGAGCAAGACCTCACACAAGCCTGAACTCGTGAGTGCCGCGATTGCCGCGTGGACCGAATACTTCGCTCAGGGCGATTGCCATGCGCCGCCGCCCAAGGCGGCCTTGAAGTTGACCGCTTCGGCGCTGAAGAAGGCTACCAAGGTCAAGTTCGAACCGCCCGAGCATCCGTTCTTCGAGCACGCTGAAGCGCTGTCCGCCGCCGTGATCGCAGCCGAAGCCGCGCAACGCGCGCGCTGGCTTTCGCTCGTCGAAACCTGGCTCGACTACGCGCCCGCCGAACTGGTGGCGCGCAAACGCACCCGTCGCGTGGTGTCGTTCGACGATCTGCTCTCCAACCTGTATCGCGCGCTTGCAGCCAACCCCTGGCTTGCCGACGCTTTGCGCGCGCGTTATCCGGCCGCGCTGATCGACGAGTTTCAGGATACCGATCCGTTGCAGTTCGCGATCTTCAGCCGCATCTTCGCTCCCGCTGGTCCGCTGTTTCTGGTCGGCGATCCGAAGCAGGCGATCTACAGTTTCCGCGCGGCGGATCTGCATACCTATCTGGCGGCGCGCGAGGCGGCGTCGGCGTGCTACACGCTCGCGGTCAATCAGCGTTCGACCGCGCCGATCGTCGAGGCCTGCAACCGGCTGTTCGAAGCCAATCCACAGGCGTTCGTGCTCGATGGTCTCGGCTATCAGCCGGTGCGGGCCGGCGAGCGGCGTCGTCCGCCGTTCTCCGAGCCCGATGCGAGTGCGGGCGATTTCCGCATCTGGACCTTGCCGCAAGGCGACGCCGCGTTGACCAAACGCGAGGCGCAGCGCGCGGCGAGCGAAGCCTGCGCCGCCGAGATCGTGCGGCTCCTGCGTGGAGCGCGCGAGGGGTCGGTGACGATCGGCGATGTGCCGCTTGCTCCCGGCAATATCGCGGTGCTGGTGCAAACGCATAAGCAGGGTAGTCTGATCAAGCGCGTGCTGGCGTCGTGGGGCGTCGGCAGCGTGGAACTGGCGCAGGCCTCGGTGTTCGCGACGCTCGACGCCGAGCAGATCGAACGTGTGCTGGCGGCGGTCGATACGCCGGGCGATCTGCGCCGTTTGCGCGCCGCGCTCGCCACCGATTGGCTCGGTCTCGACGCCGCAGCGTTGTGGCGCCTCGAGCAGGTCGCCGACGCGCCGGCTCCGGCCGACGATCCTGCGCATGCCGCCGATGCGATGGGTTGGGTCGAACGCTTCTCGCGCTATCGCACGCTATGGCACGAGCGCGGCTTCGCCTTGATGTGGCGCACGCTGATGCGCGAACTGCGCGTCGCACAGCGGTTAGTGGCCGGACCGGACGGCGAGCGTCGTCTGACGAATGTAAATCACCTGGCCGAACTCGTGCAGGCGCGTGCCGCCATGCAGCCCGGCATCGCGCCGACGTTGCGCTGGCTCGCCGCGCAACGCACGCAAGGTGGCGGCGAAGACGCGCAATTGCGGCTGGAGTCGGATCGCAATCTCGTGCAGATCGTTACCGTCCATAAATCGAAAGGACTGGAATACGCGGTCGTTTTCTGTCCGTTTCTGAACGACGGTGCGCTACGCGAGCCGCCATCCTCCGGCTTGCCCGATGCGCGCGAGTATCACGACGAAACGGGTGATGCAGTGCTGCACTACGGTTGCGATGACGACGAAGCCGAACGTGCATCACGTTACGCGGCGCGCGAACAGGCGGCGGAGCGGGCGCGACTTGTCTATGTGGCGCTGACGCGCGCGGTGTACCGCTGCTATCTGGTCGCCGGTACCTATCTTTCGTCGCGTTCCACCAAGGAGTCGCGCCGCAGCGTGTTGAACTGGCTGGTGGCCGGCAGCGGTCACAGCTTCGACGATTGGCTCACCGATCCACCCGACGAAGCCGCCTTGTCATCATCGTGGCAGGCATTGGCGGGCGGCCCAATCACGTTGCAGGCATTGCCGAAAGTGGAGCGCCGTGCGCCATTGGAAAGTCTCGAGGACAGCAGCGTGCAGATGCAGGCGCGCGCCAACCGGCGGCCGTTGCGCGATCAGTGGCGCATGGCGAGCTTCAGTGGTCTGATCGCCGCCGGCAACAAAGCCGAGGAGACGCATGCGGTGGTGGAAGAAGTACGCCCCGATCACGATGAGATCGCCGACGCGCTCACACCATTGTCGTTACCGGTGCCGCAAGCGCCGTCCTACGCCGAGGACGATATTCTCGCGTTTCCACGCGGCGCGGCGGCGGGCGAGTGTTTGCATCGCATGTTCGAACTCGCGGATTTCACCGATCCGCAGACATGGCCTGAGGCTATCCGGGGCGCGTTGCGCGAGCGCCCGGCGCCGGCAGTGCCTGAACTCGCGGCGCGTTTGCCCGCCATGATGCATAAGCTGATCGCGGACGTGGTGACCACCGAGCTCGTGCCCGGCATGGCGCTCGCCAGGCTGAATCCGCAGCGGCGTCTGAATGAACTCGAATTTCTGTTTGCGGCGCCTTCGCTCGATTTTCCGGCGTTGCGCGAGCTGCTGATCGAACATGCCTATCCCGACGTTGCACTGGAGCCCGGCGTGTTGCGTGGTTTCGTCAAAGGATTTATCGACATGATCGTCGAGCACGACGGCCGTTTCTGGATCGTCGACTGGAAGTCGAACCATCTGGGCGATACCGCTGCCGATTACGCCGCGGCGCCGCTCGAAGCGGCCATGGCGAGTCACGCGTATCACCTGCAGGCGCTGCTCTATACGGTGGCGCTGCATCGTTATCTGAAAACGCGGGTGCGCGATTATGCGTACGACACGCACATCGGCGGCTATCTCTATCTGTTCGTGCGCGGTGTGCGTCCGCAGTGGCGCGATGCCGATGGAGCGGCGGGCGTGCACGTGCGGCGGCCGGCATTCGAACTGGTGGCGCTGCTCGACGCGGCGATGATCGGAGGTGTCGCATGAGCACGTTCGATCAGGCGTCCTCCGCGCCGCCGGAACTCGATGACATTGGGGTGAATCTACCCGCGCCGGCCGATTTCAGCACGGCGCTTGCTGAAGGATTCGCGCGCCGTATCGGCACGCTGGCGCGACGCGGCGGCGCGTCGGGCGAGGCGGTGAGGTGGGCGGCGCGGGCCGCCTTTGCCGCGAGCCGCGCGACTGCCGAAGGGCATGTGTGCTTACCGCTTGCTGTGTTGGCGCGACGCTTCGATGCATCGAGCACGGAAGTGCGCGCGGCGCTGTTTGCAAGCGGCATGGCTAGCGACGGTTCGCAGAGCGCGGCGGCGTTGCGGCCACTGGTGATCGACGGGCAAGGGCGACTGTATCTGGCGCGCTACTACGACTACGAGCGGCGTCTTGCTCGCTCGCTGGTTGCGCATGCGGGCGGGGGGCGGGTAGGGGGGGCGGGGAGTGGGGCGCGTGCGCAGGCTGCGGTCGATGTCGATGCTCGTGATAGTGCAAGTGCAAGTGCAAGCACCGGTGCAGGTGGAGCCTCAGATTCACAGACAGATGCCGGCGAAGGCGGTGGAGCCAACGCCAGTGCAGCTTCACGCGCGGATGCAAATACAGATGCCCATGCAGGCGTAGACGCAAGCGCGGACGCCACCGCCCAAACGCTACACGAGCGTCTGCTGCGCTACTTCGGCCCACCGCAGGACGACGAGGTCGACTGGCAACGCGTTGCGGCAGTCATGGCGCTGTCCGGGCGCTTGACCATCGTCAGCGGCGGCCCAGGCACCGGCAAGACGACCACGGTGGTCGGTGTGCTCGCCTGTTTGCTGGATGCGCGGGCCGATCTGCGGATTGCGTTGGCGGCGCCCACCGGCAAAGCCGCGCAACGAATGCAGGAAGCGCTGCTTGCACGTGCCGGCGATCTGCCGCCCGAACTCGCTGCGCGCTTGCCGCAGACGTCGTACACCTTGCATCGACTGCTGGGTTCCGGGCCGGGCGGGCGCTTCCGGCATCATCGCGACAACCCGCTGCCTTATGACGTCGTCGTGATCGACGAGGCGTCGATGATCGATGTCGCGATGGCGGTGCATCTGCTCGATGCCATCGCGCCGCAGACGCGTCTCGTGATGCTGGGCGACAAGGACCAGCTCGCCGCCGTGGAGGCCGGTGCGGTGTTCGCCGAGCTCAGCGCGCGGCCGGCTTTCACGCAAAGCGGACTGCAGCGGATCGCTGGGGCGTTAGGCATTGAGGCGGCGCGGTTGTCGCAAGCATTGCCTGGCACATCGGGTGGCTTCGATGAAGGGCATGACGATTTTCTTGCGCATGCAGGCGCGCCCGACGATGTCGATATGCCGCCTGAGGACTTGTTCGCCGATGTTGAAACGCGCGTCGTTGACGGTGGACCGCCGGGCGACGATCTGTTCGCGAGCAGCATGGCGCCTGCTGCCGGGGCACCGTTGTTACCGTTGTCTTCGCGAGAGCTCTCGGGATCAGCATCAGCATCAGGAGCAGCATCAGGATCAGGAGCAGGATCAGGAGCAGGATCAGGAGCAGGAGCAGGAGCAGGAGCAGGAGCAGGATCAGGATCAGGAGCAGGATCAGGAGCAGGATCAGGAGCAGCGGCAGGAGCAGCGGCAGGAGCAAAATCACCACTGCCTTCACTGTCGCCAGCTCAAAACCCGCTCGCCGACTGCGTCGTCTGGCTCGAACGTAACTATCGATTCGGCCTTGAATCGCCGGTCGGCCGCTTGTCGCTCGCGATTCGCAATGGTGCGGCCGGCGCGGCGCTCGACGTCCTGCGCATCGACCCTGCCGAACCCTGCGCAGCGGCGTTGTACGAAGACACGCATGCGACGCTTGCCGATCGCACCGTCGCGCGGCTTGCAGCGGGGTTTGCCGCGTACGCGGATGCGCTGGCTGAAGCGCTGGCCGCCGATACACCGGATCCGTTGCCGCTCTTCGACGCACTGAACGGGTTTCGAATTCTGTGTGCGACGCGCTCGGGGCCACGCGGCGTCGATCAGGTGAATACCGCGATGGCCGCACAGGTGCGGCGCTCGGCAGGCGTGACGCTGGCTGTCGGCGCGCAGTGGTTTGCCGGCCGTCCGGTGATGGTCACGCGCAACGATTACGCGCTTGGTCTGTTCAATGGCGACATCGGTATTGCGCTGCCGGGTGCGGGCGGCGCGTTGCGCGTGTACTTCCGCACAGGTGACGGGGGACTGCGTGCCGTATCGCCTGCGGCGCTGCCGCCGCACGATACGGCATTCGCGCTCACGGTTCATAAGTCGCAAGGCTCTGAGTTCCAGCATGCGGTGTTGATGCTGCCGTTGGCGTTCAGCCGCGTGTTGTCGCGCGAACTCGTGTACACGGCAATCACTCGCGCGCGTGAGCGGGTGGAAGTGATCGGCACGCGCGCCGTGCTGGCGCAGGCGATTGCGACGCCAACGCAGCGTGATTCCGGCTTGGCCGCGCGGATCGCAGAGGCGTGGCGCTTCGCCTAGTTTGCGCAGACGGGGTGCGTCGCTTTTGTATGGCGCGGACAGCCGGCATATTCGTGTTCAGGGCCTGCCGTAGCGGTACAAGCGGGTACGAGCAGGGACAGGCAGGGACAGGCAAGGACAGGCAAGGACAAGCGACCCAGGTAATTCGCGCAAATCACCTGGGCGAGCGCACCAGAGTACCCAAGCCGTGCTCAGCTAGCGATTCCACCCGGCTGCACATGTGCCTCGACCCGGCTGCGCATGGTCTTGCGGTACCAGAGCGTCCACAGCGCCAGGGCACCGTAAATGCCATAGCCGATGAACGGCGAGACCACCAGAAAGCGCTCGATCGGCCAGGTGAGCGCCATCCACGCGCGCAGCGCCGTTTCACCGGTCAGACCGACGCCCCATATCAGCGTCATGAGCCGCATTGCGCTGACAAGGGCCGGCCGTTCGCGCCATAGCGCTTCGAAGCGCGCGGCCCCGCCTTCCATTTCTCGGGCGACAGTGGCGCGCGCGAGATAGAAAATAAGCGGGCGGCGCATCGGCAACGAGAGCAGAAACACCACGCCCACCGCGCCGGACACCAGCGACTCTCGCAACAGCAACATGCGAGGGCTGCCGCCCAGCGCCATCGCCGCGACCGACAGCACGATGCCCGCCACGACCATCACGCTAAGCGCGTCGATGCGTCGAAAGCGTATCAGTTCGATCAGGCTCCAGACGATCGGCGGCACGGCGGAGGCGATCAGCGCGCCGGTTTCGCCCAGATGCGGCAGCGCGAGGCGATAAGCAAGCCACGGCAGCAGGAAGTTGACGGCCAGTTCCAGCACAAAACCCGGACGGAGTTTCATATGAATTTACGCTGTAAGCGAAAACGGCAGTATCGGTGAACCGGTGGTGTCGAAGCAAATGGTTTTTCGCATCGGCGATCGCGCCCGATAGCCCGTAGGCCGTAATCGGCTGTGCCCTGTGTACACTTGCGTCTCCTAGCCCAATCCAGTCATGACATCCCGCTATCCGATCCCGCCGAACGAAATCGAATTGACCGCAGTGCGCGCGCAAGGAGCGGGCGGTCAGAACGTCAATAAGGTCTCGAGTGCCATCCATCTGCGTTTCGACGTGCACGCTTCGTCGTTGCCGGAGGTGCTGAAGATGCGCCTGCTCGCGCTGTCCGATCATCGGCTCACGCGCGACGGGGTGGTGATCATCAAGGCGCAGGAGCATCGCACTCAGGAGATGAACCGCGCGGCGGCGCTGGCGCGGCTCGATGAGCTGATCGAAAGTGTCAGCGTGACGCGCAAGCCGCGCGTCGCCACCCGGCCGACCCGCGCCTCGAATCGGCGTCGCCTCGACAGCAAGGCCAAGCGCAGTGAAATCAAATCTGGCCGCGGGAGAGTGGAGGATTAAAGCGGGTGCCGAGGCGCCAAACCTTGGGGTGCCATCAAGAGGCCTTCAGCGGTGCCGCAGATACACGCCAAGCGTCCCTCGCCGCCGCAACACGCAGGCCGCAGGACCCGCTCAGGCTCAGCGTTTGCCCCCGCGTTCACCAGAACGGGGAGCGGCCGGCGACGTCGTCGGGACAAAGTCGACGCAAAGCACATGTGTGCCGTCACGGTCGAATGCGATTGCCGCGGTATAGCAGTCCTGGCCGTCGGCGAGCGAATAATGCGGCCCCATCATGGCGACACGCCCCGGCGCGGCGAGCGCATGCTTGAAATACGCGCGCCGCGACCAGTTGCTGCGCGTTTCGGTGTAGAGCGGCGCGAGCCGCAGCGGAGGGGGCGGCACGGAGGCGGCCATGACCGACGCTTGGGTCTGTTCGCCCTGGCCATCAGTGATAAACACCCGGCGCGCTTCGGGCAGATGCCACATCTTTTGCGCTGCCTGCCGAAGATCGCCGGTGATTTTGAAGGTTTCGGCGGCGGCGAGCACGGCTTCGGCGAATCCTCCGAAGCCCAGCCGCTGATGGCCGGCACGCTCACGTTCATAGGCGGCGAATTTGGTCCACATCGACTCGATCAGCGCCGGCACCCGGGCACAGGCGGCCTGCACCGAACTCTTCGGCTGGCCGAGCCAGAAACCCTGCACGAAATCGACGTCTGCCTGCATCAGAATCATCAGTTCTTCGTCGGTTTCGACGCCTTCGGCCAGCACCAGCGTACCGGACTGGTGGAGCATCGCGATCAGGTGGTTGATCATCGAATCGTCGCCTTCGCGCTTGCCCGCCCGGGCGACCAGGGAGCGGTCGAGTTTCACGATGTCGGGGCGAAAACGCCACACACGGTCGAAGTTCGAAAAACCGGTGCCGAAGTCGTCGATCGCAATCAGGAAGTCGCGTGGCTGCGACGCCGCGAGCATGCTGGCGACGGCGGATTCGTCGTCGGCGGGTTGTTCGAGTACTTCAATGACGATTCGCTCCTGCGGCAGGCCAAAGTGCGCCGAGAGCTCGTCGATGAAGGTGCGCTGCGGCCAGCCGGTTTCGAACACCTGCGGGCGCGTGTTCAGAAACAGCCACCCGGTGCTGATGCCTTGTTCCATGAAATTTGCCACATGCAGGCAACGCGCGATGCGATCGAGTTCGCGTGCTTCGGCGGCCGAGCGCGTGCCGGAGAACAACACGTCCGGTGACACCGGCAAGCCGACCGGATCGTATGCGCGCAGCAAGCCCTCATAGCCGACCACACACTGATGCGTGACGGATAGCACCGGCTGGAACACGCTGTGCAGGGTCAGCGCGCGCCATGTCGCGGTCCAGCCGGACTCCTCCCGGACCAGATGCGGGAGCAGGCCGCTCAGGGTCAATTCGCTGACGGTTGGCATAAGGGCAGGCATGAGAGCGGGCATGGCGACATCGCGGCAAGCGGGTGACAGGGCGCGTGAACAGATTCAGCGCGCAACGGATGCACAGCCCAGGCGCCGGCGGGGTCAGGCGGGCACAGCCCGGGAACGCGGAGAGCAATGCCAGCCATGCGGGACTCCGGCGGGATTATTCAAAAGCAGTCTAGCAGTTTGCACTTTGCATGAATGTGCGGGTTATCACAAATGCGGAACGTGGCGGATGCCCGGCAAACCGGCCTTGACGTGGTAGTCGACCCCGGCGTGGCGGGCGTCTCGCGGAAGTTTCGCGTTCGTTTGCCTTGCGCGAAGTCGATCGTTTCAAACACGGTTTCAAACGCAATCGATCGCGTGTATGAAGCCGAGGGTAGCAGGGCCGTGAGTGGTCGCCCGCCAAACTCCAGGCGAGGACGGTGCTCAGACGTTTCGCATCTGCGGGAGGCCATGCGTCAGGGTAATCCAGCCCTCGCCGTGGAAGCCCGGCCGGTGTGCGTGAGCGCCTGCAGGTTTGGCGGACGGCGGGTATGCTGCTGCTTTTCGTGAATCAACGGAGGGCAGGCATGACGGAAATCGCGGTGGTCGCAATCTCGGTGGCAAAACCGGGCTATGAGGAGCAACTGCGCGAAGCGCTCGAAGGCATCGTCGGGCCGACACGTAAAGAGCAGGGTGCGCTTCAATACGATCTGCATCGTGACGTGCAGGAGCCGCGCCGGTTCGTGTTTGTCGAGCGTTGGGAAAGCCAGGAAGCGCTGGCGGCGCACGCCAGGTCCGCGCACATTGCGGCTTATAAGAAAGCCGTGGCGGATTGGGTCGAACACGCAGAAATTCGCGTGGTGTCGAAGATCGCGTAAGCGTTTAAACGGCGAATTTCAAGGGCCAGGCGAAATTCATGGGCCGAACAACGGCGAGCGAGCGGTCAGGCCGGATCCGGCCCGTGCGGCGCTCGCCGTTTATCTTTAGTGCGTGGCTTGCGGGACGTCGAGGATCAGGATGATGGTCCAGTCGGCATCGCCATCATGGTGATACTGGCGTTCCGCGACGATGAACGGTTGCTGCTTGCCGTCCGGGCCAAGAAACAGCACGTCGCCTTCCATCGGCAGGCACTCGACGGGCGGCAGCGCGAGGAACGCTTCCTGACCGCCGCGCGGCATCAGTTTTTCGATTTTGCGAGATGCTGCTTCCGTCCATTCGATATCTAGCTGAATGTTGCTCATGCTGTCCTCCGCACCAAGGTGCGCACAGGTTAGGGGGATTCCGGCGAGCGCCGGTCGGTGCGCGACTTTAGCATAACGTCGGCCGGGCGCAGCGGGCCTGCAGCAAGTTCATCAGATAGCAAAAAAGCCGAAACCGGCGGTGCCGGCTTCGGCTTTTCACCTTCGCGGCGAGGCCGTGGGTGATGTTGTCAACTGCAACTGTCGACTGCGCTTACGAACTGGCGGCGTCGGCCTTGGGGGCCTTCTTATGATGGTGATGCGGAGCCATCTTGTGATGTTTCTCCGACATGGCCGGCGCGCTTTCCATTGCTTGCTGGCGGTTTTGCAAATCTTGCGCGCGTTGCTCGACGTCGGCGGCCTTGGCCGGATCGGTGCTCATCATGACGCCGTTGTCCTGCGCATAGGCCGCGCCCGTTACGGCACTGAGGGAAACCAGGATCGCCAGGGACACTTTCTTCATTGTTACCTCCGCAGAGTGGTTGTGGATCCGAGTAATTGCCTGTCCAATCGGAAAGACAATGCATTCTAGCCAGCAATATCCGCTCCAGCGGACGTTTTGTAACGGCATTGACAATTAGTTACATCTTGTTACGTTCGATCCACAGTCGTCGTGAATAACGATCCCGCATCAGGCTCGATGAAACGGTGCCGGTACAAAGAAAATATTCGCATCTCTAAATAAATTGTCTCGTCACGCTGTCTGAAATTCAGAACCATCCGATTGCACGATAGACATGAAACTGTGCGATTCCAATCAGCTCGTGCAGCGCAATCTCCGCGTTCACCAGATTGTCATAGCGTGGCAGTACACCGAGAGATGCGTGCCGCGCGCTCGAGATCAACGGCTGCGGTGCAAGGCCGAAACGATGGAAGTCGAGCAATGCGCGCGGCATCTGATACGCGGAGGTGACGAGTACCAGGGAATCGTAACGTGACCGGTCGAGAATAGCCGATACGTTGCGGGCGTTTTCGTAAGTCGTGCGGCTGCTGTTTTCCAGCACGATGTCCACACGCGGCACCTGTTTGCGCAACAGGTAGGGCAGATAGGTGTCCGCTTCGGTTGCGCTATGCCGCTGCGGGTTGCCACCGCTCACGATCACCTGACATGTTGCTGCCGTACGCTTGCAGGCCGCATAGTTTTCCGCGCTGACCGCTATGCGCGCGAGCACGTCACGCGGTGGCACGAGCACGTCGTCGTCATCGTAGATGGTGCCTCCACCGAGCATGATGATCGCGGTGCGTGACGCGAAGCTGACGGGCGTATCGGTCTGCCGATGCGGCTGTGCAAATTCCAGTAATGGCGCAGTGAGCCAGCCGGCGGCGAGCAGCCAGAACAGGGCGATCGTGCCGATGGCCAGGGGCCAGCGGGCCCGCTTCCATAGCACGATTGCTGCAAAAAAAAGCGCTAATAAAGTGAATAGAATCAATTTAAATGCGGTAACGTATGACTTTCGGGACAAATCTATGGGCTTGCTATCGCGCCGCAGCGGTTGCATCGTCGGCCCGTAGACAGAACGCTAACATGCCGTTCAGACGGGGGTTCCGAAAACGAGACCAGGCAGCACCTGGCGGAATCGACATGCATGTCATGCAGCGAGCTTCCAGCCAAGGGCGGGTGCCATGCGCGTCACTGGTGGCGCGGTGACGTGTTGGGCATAGATGTGTCATAGCTGCACTTTAAGAAAGAAGTGAGATGACCACGTATTCCAACGAAGCGGTACTTGAAGCGCTGCGGCGGGCGCAATATCGCCAGGTCCCATGGGCCAGACGGCCGGGTGTATTCCAATATCTTCGTGCGCTCGGCCTGATGGACACCGTTCGGCAGCGCACGGTCGCACCGGCTCCCGGCTTTCATGCGCCTGTCGACATCGCCGTGCTCACCGAGCGGGGCAGAGCCGAGTTTGCAAGGCTCGAGCACGACGAACGCCTGTTGAACTGGCCCGCACAGCGAATGAACGACTACGTCGTCGCGACACCTGAAACGCGGCCCACAGCCGCTCTCGAAGCCCGATCTTAGGGGCGGCGGGCAGCGTGGCGCTGTTTTTTCCGGCCGCTTTACGCGGCTGGTGGTGGTTTTATCGCTCCGCCTCCCGCTCTGTTCGCGGCTCCCGCTTTCTCCCCGTTTGTCCCGCTTATTGTCTCGTTGGCGCGCCTGGGTACCGTGCGCGCCGCCCATCCCGTCGATGCAAAAAAAAGCCCGTATCGCGAGGATACGGGCATACCGGAATTACTACTGCCACGCTGTGCTAATGGCGTTAAATCAGACTGGCGTGCCGCCGGGTGGTTCCCCCGATCGTCAATTCGCCATGCAGCGCGTTGTCCCGCACTCGCTGTCCCGCACCGTTACCGCCTGACGCGGAAACAAACTGATAACGAGCGGATAACAGACGGCGAATAACGTCGAATAACGGCGACGCTCCCGACACATATGATTTAACCCGCGCTCAACTAACCGCTGGCGCGCCGGTGCGCATCTAGCGGCGGCGTGGAATATCTTCGCGCGGCGGTTCCGGCCGCGGACGTACATTGCTTGCGATATCGCCGCGCAAGTCGCCACGGGGCGCGGGCGGCGTGAAGTCGCGGCTGCGTGCTCCGTTTTGCTGCAAGGCTTCCACGCTGGCCGTGTGGTCCGGCCGCCAGTTCCAACCTTGTGGGCGCTGCTGTGCGAGCGCCGGTGCGGCCATTGATGAAACGACAATGCCGCACAGAAGCAGTGACATTGGTTTCATGCTGAGCTCCCGTCAAGCCGATCGACTCAAGGCCTGTTTGCATACACACAAGGTATGCCGAGTAGCGAAAGCACGCTGTAAGTAATGGTAAATGGATGTTTCACATGCAACCATCCAGCCGCTTCAGATAGCTGGAGCGGCTGGGTAGGGAGTCGGCAAAACGGGGAGGGACAACTGCGGTGGGCGCGCCGAGGAGCGGTGCCCATGCAGGTGGCGCGGGCGTCGATACACGGCGCACGGCGGCCCAGATACACGCCGGGCGCCCGCAGGCGCCCGGAGGCAAAACAATTCGCGTCAGGCCATCTTGACCGGAGCGCGCCACGATTCCGGATTGGTCCAGAATGCGCCACGCAAGCGGTCGCGGCTCGGCGGTGCCGGCGGTTTCGCCGCCGTTGCGCCAATCCGGCCGCGCAACGAAATTTCACGGCCGCTCGTGCCGAGTCGCTTAACTATTTCGGCGAGCGTACCATCGGCTTGCCATTCGTCGAAGCGACGGCGGCAAGTCGGCGGCGACGGATAGCGGCCCGGCAGCTTGGACCAGCCTTCACCCGTTGACAGCACCCAAAGCACGGCGTTGACAACCGCGCGTGCTTCCACGCGTGGCCGACCGCGCCGTTCACTCCGTGCTGGCTCCGCACAGAACAACGCCTCGACCAGCGCCCACTCGTTGTCTCTCAAATCGTCGAACAGCATCATGTTTCACCTCAGCGAAGCTAACTCCGGTGCGCTGCCCCGCGCCGCGCACTCTCCATGCACTCGATAGGCGAGTGCCAAGGGGGGTCGGGCTTGCCACGGTCTGCTATTCAGTCAGAAGTCATGGCGCCGACCCTGTGTGCATGTAAATGCAGGAAGTGTGCCAAGTTGAGTCCGACTACCTGAAAGCCCTGTGACAGCGGGCCAGCGCGGGCGCTAGCTAGGGGCGTATAAGAATCCAAAAAACCCATCTCGCAAATCGGGACAATCACCAATCTTGTGCAATCAGGCCCGGCCAGCGTGCGTTTGCGCCTTATTGCTGCATTGCAGCGATAGCATTAAATGCGGTTGTGGTGCGTTATTTCGCTCTACAATATGCATCAAATTGGGTTATTGATGAGGTTGGTAAATGAATGTGACGCTGCGCCAGCTAAGGGTTTTCATTGAGGTGGCCCGTTTGCAGAGCTTCAGCCGGGCCGGCGATGAGATCGGTTTGACTCAATCGGCGGTTAGCCGCTGCGTCCGCGAGCTGGAAGGGGAAATCGGTCTGAAATTGATCGATCGCACCACGCGCGAGGTGCAACTCACGGATGTCGGCGGCAATCTGGTATCGAGCGTGTCACGTCTGCTGACGGATCTGGACGACGCGTTGCGCGAGATCCGCGAAATCGGCGAGCAGCGCCGCGGACGCGTGGTGGTGGCCGCGAGCCCGACCGTCGCCTGCCGGTTGATGCCCGGCGTGGTGGCGGCGTGCGGACGCCAGTTCCCCTATATCACCTTGGGGTTGCGCGACGACGTGCAAAGCGACGTGGTGCGCAAGGTGAAGTCGGGCGAAGTCGATTTCGGCGTGATCATCGGCCCGTTTTCTGCTGACGACCTGCTCAGCGAATCGCTGATGACGGATTCGTTCTGTGTCGTTTCCCGCGACGACCACCCGCTGGCGGCGCAGAGGCAGGTCGCATGGACGGATCTCGACGGCCAGCAGCTCGTCATGCTCGATTACGCGTCAGGCAGCCGACCGATTATCGACGCCGTGATGCAGGAGCATGGGGTGAACGCCACCGTGGTGCAGGAATTGGGGCATTCCGCGACCGTTTTTGGGCTGGTCGAAGCGGGCGTGGGCGTGAGCGTGCTGCCCTGGCTGGCGTTGCCGCTGCCGGCCGGCGCCTCGCTGGTGGCGCGGCCGCTCGTGCCGCGCGCCGAGCGCACGGTCGAACTGGTGCGGCGGCGCGACCGTTCGCTGTCGCCGGCGGCGGAGGCGGTATGGGGTCTGATTCGTCAATTGCCGGCGCGGGCGGAGGATTTGAACTGATGACTCTCACTCAGACATGCGCCGTTGGCCCGGTGAGATCGGGTCCGTTGCGATGGATAAAGCGGTCCTTGCCTCGGGCTTCGTCCGTTAATCGGCTCGCTGGTGCGGCCGGCTTTCCGGGCGTGCCTCGCGAGTCAGTGACTTCGCCGTCCCCGAAAGAGGCGCCGCGCTAAACTGGCGGCTCTTTCAAGCGCCAGCTTTTACCCGTCACCCATATGGAAGCCTCGATGAGCGAATCGGATCGCCCTGTGCCCTTCATCCCCAATGCACGCGATGCCGTGCGCGCGCTACGTCCTTCGCAGATCCGTGAAGTTGCGAATGCCGGTTTCGGCGTCGCCGACGTGCTGCCGTTCTGGTTCGGCGAGTCCGACCGGGTGACCCCGGCCTTCATCCGCGACGCCGCCAGCGCCGCCCTGGCCGCCGGCGCCACCTTCTATACGCATAACCTCGGCATTGCGCCGCTGCGCGCGGCGCTCGCGGGCTACGTCGGCGAGTTGCACGGGGCGACGTCGCCCGATCACATCGCGGTGACGAGCGCGGGTGTCAACGCGCTGATGCTGGCCGCGCAACTGGTGGTGGGCGCCGGTGACCGCGTTGTCGCGGTCACGCCGCTGTGGCCGAATCTGGTCGAGATTCCCAAGATTCTGGGCGCGCAGGTGGAAACGGTTGCGTTGGGCTACGGCGAACGCGGATGGCAGCTCGATCTCGAGCAGTTGCTGGCCGCGCTGACGCCGGACACGAAGATGCTGCTGATCAATTCGCCGAATAATCCGACCGGTTGGGTGATGAGCCGCGACGAGCAGCGCGCGGTGCTGGCGCATTGCCGTCGCCACGGCATCTGGATCGTTGCCGATGAAGTCTACGAGCGTCTTTATTATGCAGACGATGCCGATGCCGGCGCGAGAGGCGCGCATTCGCGCACGGCGCCGTCGTTTCTCGACCTGGCCACGCGCGACGAGCGCGTGATCTGCGTGAATTCGTTTTCCAAAGCATGGCTGATGACCGGCTGGCGGCTCGGCTGGATCGTCGCACCGGCCTCGTTGATGGACGATCTGGGCAAGCTGGTCGAATACAACACGTCGTGCGCGCCGGCTTTCGTCCAGCAGGCGGGCATCGCCGCCGTCCAGCAGGGCGAGCGTTTTACGCAGGCGCTGGTGCTCGACCTGAAGGCGTCGCGCGACCATCTGGTGCAAGCGCTGTCCGCAGTGCCGGGAGTCGACGTGAAGGCGCCGGCAGGGGCGATGTACCTGTTTTTCTCGATGCCGGGCGCGTCGCGCAGCCTCGAGCTATGCAAGGCGATGGTGCGGGACGTCGGCCTGGGCGTGGCGCCCGGCAGCGCGTTCGGCCAGGAAGGCGAGGGCTTCGTGCGCTGGTGTTATGCCTGCGACACGGCGCGGCTCGACGCGGGTGTCGAGCGACTGAAGCGATTTCTGGCGCAACACGGCGCGCGTTGAGCCGTGGCGGAATGGGCAGGTCGCCCGGTTTATGGATCGATTTCGGGTCCGTTCCGGTCCGATTCCTGTTCATTTTCGCCAGCTTTCCCTTTTAAACGGGCGAGTTGAGGCGTAACTAAAAAATGCGCCGGGGATTTCGTCTTTACGCACTGGTTGTTTTTGCGTAATATGGCGCTCAGTCACGCGATTCCTTTCAGGAATATCGCTGCTCCGTCCGGCTGGGTTTGGCTCGATTGCCTGTTTCGCCTCCCCCCGGTGCGTGCTCCCATCAATATGACCGATCAGAATCGGGCGAGCGCGTCTTCAGTTCCACATCGTCTGTTTGATCCGGTTCTTTGACCACAGGGTCTGACCTAGCTGCATGAATACCCAAGAGGCGAAGATCGTCCTCGAGACTGCCTTGATCTGCGCGCAGGAGCCGTTAAAGCTCGGCGACTTACGCAAGCTCTTTGCCGACGGCGTGTCGGCAGACACTGTTCGGAATTTGCTCGAAGACCTCAAGCAGGATTGGTCTGGGCGCGGTGTGGAGCTGGTCGGGCTGGCTTCGGGCTGGCGATTTCAAAGCAAGCCCGCGATGCGTTCGTACCTGGATCGTTTGCATCCTGAGAAGCCGCCGAAATATTCGCGCGCGGTACTCGAGACGCTCGCGATCATTGCGTACAGGCAGCCGGTCACGCGTGGCGATATCGAAGAGATTCGCGGCGTTACGGTGAACACGCAGGTCGTCAAGCAACTGGAGGATCGCGGCTGGATCGAGGTGATCGGTCATCGTGATGTGCCAGGCCGTCCGGCGCTTTACGCGACCACCCGGCAATTTCTCGACGACCTCGGTCTGAAGGCGCTCGACGAATTGCCGCCGCTGGCCGATCCGTCGGCGCAGCTGAACGCGGATCTGCTCGGTCAGCATGCGATCGAGTTTTCAGAGGCCGAGGCAGCACAGGCACTGACTTCGGGCGAAGACGGCGTGCCCGAAACGCTGGCGGATTCCACTGCGGGCGAGGCAGCCGTTGAAGCGAATGAGCTTGCCGGCGAGACGGACGAGGCAGGGCACCGCGCTGCGGATGTGGCGCCGGCACCTGAGTCGCATCCGGATGCTGCTGCAGCCCCGGCTGGGCAAGAAGATGCCGAAGAAGTGACAAGCGTTGAACCGCAGGCCGGCGCCGCCGAGCCCGCACTGAATCACGATCCGGCCTCCCTGGCCGATCCTGCAACACCCGCGCACGACTCGGGCGTGCTCCGCGATACGGAGCATGCCGCCGAGCCGAACCCGACCACCGCGGCGCACAGCGATCCTGAGGATCGTCGCGATGCCGCGCAGGACGATGGCATTCTGACCGACGACGAACCCGAGTCGCGCAGCGCCTGACGTAACCGAACTATTTTTGCCGTGCCCGCAATGGGCACGCGCGACCTGACATTTTGAGGTTGTTTTGACACATACCCACGACACCGATTCGTCCGAATCCGAGCGCGCCGTGCCGTCGGCGCGCGCCGACGAAGCGCGCACCACGCAAGCGTCGGCAGGCGAAGGCGAGCGCCCGGCCCAGGCCGCGGAAGCAGACGGCGAAGACCGTCCGCGCCGCGGTCTGCGTCGCGGACCGCGCAGCCTGATTGCGCGGCGCCGCGCCGGAGCGAAGACGAAGGGCGCCGAAGGCGCGCCCGCGCAAGGAGCGCCGGTTGTCACCGAAGCCCCGCCGGACGGCGAGGTGGTCGCGCAGGTGCGGATGCCGCGCAAGGATGCAGGCGCCAAGGGCCAAGGTCCGCGCCGCAATGCCGGCGGCGCGAAGCGCGAGGGTGGTCAACGTGAAGGTGCGTCCCGTGAAGGGCAACGCGAAGGCGGCCCGCGTGAGCGTCAGCCGCGCGAAGGCGGTCAACGTCAGAATCGCCGCGGTGGCGAAGCGCTGGCCGCGGCCGCAATCGAGTCGAGCCCGGATGATCTGTTCTCATACGTGACGTCGCCCGCATTCGATGCGGACAACAGCGCCACCGGCGGCGTGCGCGCCCCGATGCTGCGCCGTGGCAAGCCGGCCGCGCCCAAGCGCGTCCTGGCCGCGGACGACGACGCGCCGAAGCTGCATAAAGTGCTGGCCGAGGCAGGCATGGGTTCGCGCCGCGACATGGAAGAGCTGATCGTCGCCGGCCGGGTGTCGGTGAATGGCGAGCCGGCGCATATCGGCCAGCGCATCATGCCGACCGACCAGGTCCGCATCAACGGCAAGCCGGTCAAGCGCAAGCTGGCCAGCAAGCCGCCGCGCGTGCTGCTGTATCACAAACCGACCGGCGAAATCGTCAGCCACGCCGATCCGGAAGGCCGCCCGTCGGTGTTCGACAAGCTGCCGCCCATGAAGACCGCCAAGTGGCTCGCGGTCGGCCGCCTCGACTTCAACACCGAAGGTCTGCTGATGCTGACCACCTCGGGCGATCTGGCCAACCGTTTCATGCATCCGCGTTACAGCGTCGAGCGTGAATATGCGGTGCGCGTGGTCGGTGAGCTGGCCGAAGGCATGCGTCAGAAGCTGTTGCACGGCGTCGAACTGGAAGACGGCCCGGCGAATTTCCTGCGCATCCGTGATGGCGGCGGCGAGGGCACCAATCATTGGTATCACGTCGCGCTCGCCGAAGGGCGGAATCGCGAAGTGCGCCGTATGTTCGAAGCAGCCGGCCTGATGGTCAGCCGTCTGATTCGCACGCGTCATGGCCCGATCTCGCTGCCGAAGGGGCTGAAGCGCGGACGCTGGGAAGAACTCGAAGATAACCAGGTGCGCGCGCTGATGGCGTCGGTCGGCCTGAAGGCGCCGTCGGAAGAAAAGGGTGGTCGCAGAGAGGCGCCGGAGCGCAAGCAGCCGGATCCGATGCAAACGTCGATGGGCTTCATTAGCCGTGAGCCGGTATTGATGTCGCATGGCCGCTTCGACCAGCAGTCGCCGCGCGGTCAAGGCCGCCGCGGCGCGGCGGGTGGCGGCTTCGGTGGTGGCGCGGGCGGTGGTTTTGGCGGCGCTGGCGGCTACGGTAACCGCGGCGCCGGCCGTAGCGCGGGTGGCTTTGGCGGCCCGATGAGCGGCGGTGGTGGCACGGGCGGCCCGCGTGGCGGCCGTGGTGATGTCGATGGCAATCGGGCGCCGTCGGGCAATGGTAATCGTGCGGCTGGCGGCGGTAAGCGCGCGGGTGGTGCTGGTGGCAATCCGGGCGGCGGTAGCCGCGGGCCGGGCGGCAATCGCGGTGGTAACGCCAACCGCGCCGGCGGCGGCAACGCCAACCCGGGCGGCGCGAATCGTGGCGGCGGCGCGCCGCGCGGTCGCTCGCGTGGCCGTTAAACAACCATCGGCATAAGCATGACGGTTGGCCGCTGATCGTTCTTTAGCGATTGACGCCTTATTACCGTCGGAATCGATCGACGAGCGCCGCGCGTTTCAAATTACGCATAAAACCGCGGCGTGCGCATAAGTGGGGGCAGATTTTCCTGGCCCCGCTTGTCCGGCGTGGGGGCGAGGCGCTGCAGGGCGCCTTGCAAAAGGCCCGGAGCGCCGCCATATCGTTGAAAGATTCCCATGAAATCAAGCTGAAATGCGCTTTGCGCGGCGGTTTGCGGTTTGCGTTTGTCCCGAAAAATGGCTACAATCGCGGAGTCGCTGGGCGTGCGGCTTTTCATGTGCGGCTCAGGTGCGACCACCGGTAATAAGATGATGGGCGTTTAGCCCATTTTTTTTTGCCGCTCAGTTCTAGTGGTTCGGCATCTCGGGTAGCACGAACGTGCGCCAGCTTGGCGCGCGGCCCGCATTGGTGTTTGCAGACAAACCCGGCAGGTCTCGCCGCGCGAACATCTTAGAGGGCACTGTGCAACTGACGGAACTGATTGAAACCACGGTCGTGGGACTCGGCTACGAGCTCGTCGATCTCGAGCGCACCGGGCGCGGCATGTTGTGCATTTATATCGACCAGCCGGCCGGCATTGCGATCGAAGATTGCGAGAAAGTCACGCGTCAGCTCCAGCACGTTCTGACGGTCGAAAATATCGAATACGAGCGGCTTGAAGTGTCGTCGCCGGGGCTCGACCGCCCGCTGAAAAAACTGGCGGATTTTGAACGCTTCGCAGGCAGCGAAGCGGTAATCACATTGAAAAAGCCATTGGACGGACGGAAATCGTACCGGGGCATCCTGCATGCTCCGCAAGGCGAGACGATCGGTCTGGAATTTGAAGGGAAGGAAGGCGCCGCGATGCTCGATTTCACCGTCGCGGATATCGATAAGGCACGCCTCGTTCCGAAAGTTGACTTTAGGAGCCGCAAACAATGAGTCGCGAAGTGTTGATGCTGGTGGATGCGCTGGCACGCGAGAAGAACGTCGATAAAGACGTGGTATTTGCCGCGCTCGAGGCGGCCCTCGCTTCGGCCTCCAAGAAACTCTTCGAAGAAGATGCGGATATCCGCGTCCAGATCGACCGTGAAAGCGGCGAGCACGAAACGTTTCGCCGCTGGAAGGTGGTGCCGGACGAGGCCGGTCTGCAAGAGCCGGATCAGGAAATCCTGCTGTTCGAAGCACGTGAACAGAAGCCGGAAATCCAGCTCGACGAATACATCGAAGAACCGGTGCCGTCGATCGAATTCGGCCGTATCGGCGCGCAGGCTGCCAAGCAGGTGATTCTGCAGAAGGTGCGCGACGCGGAACGCGAGCAGATCCTGAACGATTTCCTCGAGCGCGGTGAGCACATCATGACCGGCTCGGTGAAGCGCCTGGATAAGGGCAACTTCATCGTCGAAACCGGCCGTGTCGAAGCGCTGCTGCGCCGCGATCAGCTGATTCCGAAGGAAAACCTGCGCGTGGGCGATCGCGTGCGCGCTTATATCGCCAAGGTCGATCGCACCGCTCGCGGTCCGCAGATCGAACTGTCGCGTACGGCGCCCGAATTCCTGATGAAGCTGTTCGAAATGGAAGTGCCGGAAATCGAACAGGGCCTGCTGGAAATCAAGGCGGCGGCTCGCGATCCGGGCGTGCGCGCCAAGATCGGCGTGGTCGCTTATGACAAGCGCATCGATCCGATCGGCACCTGCGTCGGTATCCGCGGTTCGCGCGTACAGGCCGTGCGCAACGAGCTCGGTGGCGAAAACGTCGACATCGTGCTATGGTCGGAAGATCCCGCACAGTTTGTGATCGGCGCGCTCGCGCCGGCAGCCGTCCAGTCGATCGTCGTCGATGAAGAAAAGCATTCGATGGACGTCGTCGTAGACGAAAACGAACTGGCGGTCGCGATCGGCCGCAGCGGCCAGAACGTGCGTCTTGCCAGCGAACTCACCGGCTGGCAGATCAACATCATGACGCCGGACGAATCTGCGCAAAAGCAGAATCAGGAACGCGGTGTACTGCGCGACCTGTTCATGGCGCGTCTCGATGTCGACGAAGAAGTCGCCGACATCCTGATCGACGAAGGCTTTACGAGCCTCGAAGAGATCGCTTATGTGCCGCTCAACGAGATGCTCGAGATCGAAGCATTCGACGAAGACACCGTTCACGAACTGCGTAATCGCTCGCGCGATGCGTTGCTGACGTTGGCGATCGCGAATGAAGAAAAGGTCGAGAATGTTGCACTCGACCTGAAGAGCCTGGACGGCATGGACGCCGACCTGCTCGCCAAGCTTGCCGAACATCAGATCCAGACGCGCGACGAGCTCGCCGAGCTGGCTGTGGATGAACTGGTCGAGATGACCGGAATGGAAGAGGATGCCGCTAAGGCGTTGATCATGAAAGCACGTGAACATTGGTTCCAGTGAGAAATGACCATGGCGCACTAAATTGAACGCGGCCGTTAGGCCGCATGACAAGATGCTAACCGCAAGGAATCGGTCCTTGCATTAAGAGGAATGAATGGCGAGTAACAACGTAGCCCAATTTGCCGCGGAACTGAAAATGCCTGCAGGCGTGCTCCTTGAGCAGCTTCAGGCAGCAGGCGTCACTAAAGCGAGCGAAGACGACAGCTTGTCCGAAACGGACAAGGCGCGTCTGCTCGACCACTTGCGCAAGTCTCACGGCTCGACTGATGCGGACAAGCGCAAGATCACGCTGACGAAACGGCATACGTCGGAGATCAAGCAATCCGACGCGACGGGCAAAGCTCGCACCATTCAGGTCGAGGTGCGCAAGAAGCGCACTTTCGTCCGCCGCGACGAATCTGCCGCTGAAGGCGGCGATGCATCGAATCATGTGGCCGAGGCCGACGTCGACGATCTCGAACTCCAACGCCGTGAAGAGGAAGCTCGTCACGAAGCCGAGCTGCTCGAAAAGCAGGCTCAGGAGTTGAAGGCGCGTCAGGAGCAGCTCGAGCGCGAAGAAGCCGAACGTCAGGCGCGTGAGCAGGCTGCTGAAGCCGAGCGCCGCCGTGCGGAAGAAGAAGCGGCGAAGAAGCGCGCGGCGGCTGCGGCCGAAGCGGCGGCTCGCGAACAGGCTCAAGCTGCACAGCCGGTGCAGGCTGCCAAGGCGGCGAAGGCTGAACCGGTGGCGGCCAAGGCTGCGGAACCGGCGGTTGCCAAAGAAAGCGAGCAGGACGACGAGCGTGCTGCGGCAGAACGCGCGGCACAACGCGAAGCAGCGAAGAAAGCGGAAGACGCAGCGCGTCAGGCCGCCGAGAAAACGCGCGCCGAGCAGGAAGAAGTCAGCAAGCGCCGTGCAAAGGCAGAAGCCGAAGCACGTGCGATTCGCGAAATGATGAACACGCCGCGCAAGGCGCAGGTCAAGGCGCCGGAACCGGCACCGAAGCCCGCTGAGCCGGCCAAGGCCGTGGAAGCCAAGGGTACGCTGCACAAGCCGGCACGTCCGGCGGGTGAAGTGCCGGCGCGTCCGGCAGTCAAGAAGCCGGCGGCCGCGGCTCCGGCTGCAACGACCACGCCGTCGGCTGGCGACAAGAAGAAGCCGGGCGGTGGCAAGGGCGGCTGGCAGGACGACGCAGCGAAGCGCCGCGGTATCAAGACGCGTGGCGATACGAGCGGCGGTGTGGATCGCGGCTGGCGCGGCGGCCCGAAGGGTCGCGGCAAGCATCAGGATCAGAACACCACGTTCCAGGCACCGACCGAACCGATCGTGCGTGAAGTGCACGTGCCGGAAACCATCACGGTTGCCGATCTGGCGCACAAGATGGCGGTGAAGGCCTCGGAAGTCATCAAGTCGATGATGAAGCTCGGCCAGATGGTCACGATCAACCAGATGCTGGACCAGGAAACGGCGATGATCATCGTCGAGGAACTGGGCCACCACGCGGTTGCGGCCAAGCTGGACGATCCGGAAGCCATGCTGGTCGAAGGCGAAATCACGGACGCAGAAGCACTGCCGCGTCCGCCGGTCGTTACGGTCATGGGTCACGTCGACCACGGCAAGACCTCGCTGCTCGACTACATCCGCCGCGCCAAGGTTGCAGCGGGTGAAGCGGGCGGGATTACGCAGCACATCGGCGCTTATCACGTCGAAACGCCGCGCGGCGTCATCACGTTCCTCGATACGCCGGGCCACGAAGCATTTACGGCCATGCGTGCTCGCGGTGCGAAGGCAACCGACATCGTGATTCTGGTGGTCGCAGCCGACGACGGCGTGATGCCGCAAACGAAGGAAGCGATTGCCCACGCAAAGGCAGGCGGCGTGCCGCTCGTCGTCGCGATCAACAAGATCGACAAGCCGGATGCGAATCCGGACCGCGTGAAGCAGGAACTCGTCGCGGAAGGCGTCGTGCCGGAAGAATACGGTGGCGATTCGCCGTTCGTGTCGGTGTCGGCGAAAACCGGCGCGGGTATCGACGAACTGCTGGAAAACGTGCTGCTGCAAGCCGAAGTGCTGGAACTGAAGGCACCGGTCGAAGCGCCGGCCAAGGGTCTCGTTATTGAAGCGAAGCTCGATAAGGGTAAGGGTCCGGTCGCAACGATCCTGGTCCAGTCGGGTACGCTGAACCGCGGCGACGTGGTGCTGGCAGGTAGCGCTTACGGTCGCGTGCGAGCCATGCTCGACGAAACCGGCAAGCCGACCAAGTCGGCAGGCCCGTCGATCCCGGTTGAGATTCAAGGTCTGTCGGAAGTGCCGCAAGCAGGCGAAGAAGTCATCGTCATGCCGGACGACCGCAAGGCGCGCGAAGTTGCGCTGTTCCGCCAAGGCAAGTTCCGCGACGTCAAGCTGGCCAAGCAACAGGCCGCGAAGCTCGAGAACATGCTGGAGCAGATGGGCGAAGGCGAAGTGGCGTACATGCCGCTTATCGTCAAGGCCGACGTGCAGGGTTCGCAGGAAGCTTTGGTGCAGTCGCTGCTCAAACTGTCGACCGACGAAGTGCGTGTGCAGATCGTGCACGGCGCCGTGGGCGGCATCAGCGAGTCGGACGTCAACCTGGCTACGGCGTCGAAGGCGGTCATCATCGGCTTCAACACCCGTGCGGATGCACAGGCGCGCAAGCTGGCGGAAACCAACGGCGTCGATATTCGCTACTACAACATCATCTATGACGCAGTAGATGAAGTGAAGGCTGCGATGTCGGGCATGCTGGCACCGGAGAAGCGCGAAATCGTGACGGGTACCGTCGAAGTGCGCCAGGTCTTCAAGGTACCGAAGATCGGTGCAGTGGCCGGTTGTATGGTCACGGACGGTTTCGTCAAGCGCTCGTCGTCGGTGCGCGTGCTGCGCAACAACGTCGTCATCTTCACGGGCGAGCTCGATTCGCTCAAGCGCTTCAAGGACGACGTCAAGGAAGTCCGTCAGGGCTTCGAGTGCGGTATGTCGATCAAGAACTTCAACGATATCGTCGAAGGCGATCAGTTCGAAGTCTTCGAGGTTACCGAAGTCGCGCGGACGCTGTAATTCACGCGGCATTGGCTCAACGGGCGGAGCGGGCTTAAACGCCCGCTCCGCCCGTTGGTTTTTGGGCCTAGCATTTTCGTCGCGTAGTGCGCGCCGCGGCGGTTGGCAGTCGCTATCAAGCCGCTCATTGCCGTAGAGGTATGAACCGCCACCGCCCGCCCGCGCGAACAACTTTTTTGCATCCGTCAGAACGGATCACACCATTACCATGCCTAAAAAACGTTCTTCTCCCAATCGCAACGTGCAGATCGCCGATCAGATCCAGCGCGATCTGTCCGAGTTGCTGCGCGAGGTCAAAGATCCGCGCATCGGCCTCGTCACGATTCAAAGCGTCGAGCTGACGCCCGACTACGCGCACGCGAAGGTCTACTTCACGACGCTGACCGGCGACCCGCAACAGACGCTCGAAGCGCTCACGCACGCGGCCGGCCATCTGCACAATCAGCTGTTCAAGCGCTTGCACATTCATACCGTGCCGACGCTGCATTTTCACTATGATCAGACGATCGAACGGGCCGTCGAAATGTCCCGCCTGATCGACGAGGCGAACGCCAATCGCGCGAAAGAAGACTGAGCGCGCGGGTTGAACGTTGTTATCCGCGCTCCGGGCTGCACTGTTTCAGTTGCAATGCCTGAGCTGCAGTTCATCTAGCGCTGTTTCCGACCACTTCGAAGACCCTGTCTTTCTGACATGACCGCACCTCAACGCCCCCGCGTGCCGCGTCGCGCGCTCGACGGCGTGCTGCTGCTCGACAAGCCGCTCGGCCTGTCGAGCAACGACGCGCTGATTCGCGCGAAACGTCTCTACCTGGCTAAAAAGGCCGGCCACACCGGCACGCTCGATCCACTCGCCACGGGTCTTTTGCCGCTGTGTTTCGGCGAAGCGACCAAGTTTTCGCAAGACCTGCTCGAAGCCGACAAGACCTACGAGGCGACCATGCGCCTTGGTATCCGCACGGCCACCGGCGACGCCGAAGGCGAAGCAATCGATACGCGCGACGTGACGTGCGATCAGGCTGCAGTCCAGGCGGCGATGCAGAACTTTCTCGGCGACATCGTTCAGGTCCCTCCAATGTATTCGGCGCTCAAGCGCGACGGCAAGCCGCTGTACGAATACGCGCGCGCGGGCCAGACGGTCGAACGGGAAGGGCGTCAGGTGACGATTCACGCGCTTGAAATGCTTGCCTGTGCGCTGCCCGACGTGACATTTCGTGTGACGTGCAGCAAAGGCACGTATGTGCGCACGCTCGCCGAGGATATCGGCGAGGCGCTGGGTTGTGGTGCGCATCTGGTTGCGCTGCGGCGTACCGGCGTCGGCGCGTTGACGCTCGAGAATTCGGTGACGCTCGACGCGTTGTCCGATGCGACGGAGAGCGAGCGCGATACGTGGCTGCAGCCGGTCGATGCATTGCTGTCCACTTTCCCGCTCGTCACGCTGGACGAGGACGCGACCCGTCGCTTCCTGCATGGGCAGAGGCTCAAGCTTTCCGAGTTGACCATCACTGCCGAGGCGGTGAATGCGCTGCGCGTGCGCGTGTATGCCGCGGACGGGCGTCTGCTTGGCGTGGCGAGGCAAGGCGAGGGTGTGCTGGCGCCGGAACGGCTGGTAGTAACGGCTGCGAGCTAGCCACTGAAGTTCAGTGTTGTCACCGCAGTCACGGCAGCAAGGTAGGCCGAAGATCGGCAACGTCACCGCGACAGTCGATTCCGGCTACAAGCAAGCTGTAGCATCATCCGCCTCACAACAACGGATCGAGCTTAGACATCGGCAGCAACAAAAAAGGCGGGACCGCTCTTGAGCGGTCCCGCCTTTTTTTACATCCACCTACAGCCACGCTTCGTGGACCGAAGCTAAAGCCTCAATGCGCTGCCGCAGCCGCCGCACCCGCATCACCGCCGGCGCGTTCCGGCTTTGCCATCCAGATCAGCGCGATCAGCGCGACAAAGATCCCCGCCGAGATAAAGAAGAGATCGTTCACGCCCAACTGCGCGGCCTGCTGCGTAGCCATCGAATTGAACAGACCATACGCCTGCGGCTGACTAAAGCCCGCCGCCCCCATCTGCCGGATCGACTGATCGAAAACCGGGTTGTACGCGCTCGCCTGCTCGGCCAGTTGCGCATGATGCATGATGGTGCGGTGATCCCATGCCGTCTGGAAAATCGACGTGCCAATACCGCCGCACATGATTCGCACGAAATTCGATAGACCCGATGCAGCCGGAATCCGGTTGCCCGGCAAACCCGACAGCGTGATCGACACCAGCGGGATGAAGAACCCGGCCATGCCGATCCCCTGAATCAACGTGGGTAGCAGCAGCGAATACGTATCGACGCCGGTCGTATAACGCGAGCGCATCCAGAAACAGAGCGCGAACACGAGGAACGACAAGGTCGCGATATAGCGCGGATCGGTGCGTGGCAACACCTTGCCGGTGATCGGCGAGAGCAGCACGGCGAACAGGCCGACCGGCGCCATCACGAGACCCGCTTCGGTGGCGGTGTAGCCGATATCGGTTTGCAGCCACAACGGTAACAACACGAGGTTGCCGAAGTAGAGCCCGTAACCGATCGACAACGCAATCGTGCCGCTCGTGAAATTGCGCCGGCTAAAGAGCGATAGATCGACCACCGGATGCTCGGCCGTCAATTCCCACACGATAAAGAACGCGAGCGAAATCACCGCGACCAGCGCCAGCACCACGATGGTGGTCGACGAAAACCAGTCGAGGTCCTTGCCCTTATCGAGCATCACCTGCAACGAGCCGACCCAGAGAATCAGCAAACCGAGACCGACGCCGTCGATCGGTGCCTTTTTGACGACCGAATCGCGATTGCGGAAGATCGTCCACGTCGCGATGGCGGCGATCGCACCGACCGGGATGTTGACGTAGAAAATCCACGGCCACGAGATGTTGTCCGAGATCCAGCCACCGAGAATCGGCCCGGCCACCGGCGCGATCAGCGTGGTCATCGCCCACATCGACAAAGCCATCGGCGCCTTGGCGCGTGGATAACTCGCGAGCAGCAGCGTTTGCGACAGCGGAATCATCGGGCCGGCCACGGCGCCTTGCAGCACGCGCGAAGCCAGCAGGAACGGCAGGGTGGGCGCGAGGCCGCACATCCACGACGAAATCACGAACAGAATGATCGACGCCATGAACAGGCGCACCTGGCCGATACGGTCGGTGAGCCAGCCGGTCAGCGGCACGGAAATCGCATTCGCGACCGCGAACGACGTGATGACCCACGTGCCCTGGTCGGACGACACACCGAGGTCGCCCGAAATGGACGGGATCGACACGTTCGCAATCGACGTGTCGAGCACGTTCATGAACACGGCGAGCGACACCGCGATGGTGCCGATTACCAGTTGCGCGCCCTCGAGCGGCGGATGAGGGACTTGCGCCTGAGCCTGAGCCATTAATCAGAAAGCCTTATATGAATCGTCGCGCCGCTTACATCAGCTTCGCGGCGGCCTTGGCCGTGCTGCCGGCTTGAGCCGACTTCTGCGAGCCGCCGTTCGGACCTGCGTTTTCCGAGATGATGCGAGCAATTTCAGCGTCAGCTTCGTCGCCGTACTTGTCGAACACGTTGGTCTGATAGACCGTGTTCGGCGCCTGGCCGAGCTGACCACCCTGGTCGTCCTTGATGCTCACGTCGGCTTGCATCGACAGGCCGATACGCAACGGATGCTTTTCAAGTTCCTGCGGGTCGAGCGCAATCCGTACCGGCAGACGTTGAACCACCTTGATCCAGTTGCCGGTTGCATTTTGCGCGGGCAGCAGCGAGAACGCCGAACCCGTACCCGCCGAGAAGCCGACCACCTTGCCGTGGTACACCACCGACGAACCGTACACGTCAGCCGTCAATTCGACCGGCTGGCCGATACGCATGTGCTTCAGCTGCACTTCCTTGAAGTTCGCATCGACCCACACGCCGCCCAGCGGCACGATGGCCATCAGCGGGGTGCCCGGCGAGACGCGCTGGCCGACCTGCACCGAGCGCTTCGCGACGTAGCCCGTGACCGGCGCCGGCAGGTTGTTACGCGCGTTGTTCAGGTACGCGTCGCGGACCTTCGCGGCGGCGGCCTGCACGTTCGGGTGATTCGCGATCGTGGTGTTGGCGGTCAGCGCGCGGTTCGATGCCAGTTGTTGTTCGGCGGCGTCGACAGAGGCTTGCGCGCTCTTCACGGCATCGCGTGCGTGCGAGATTTCTTCCGCCGACACGGCGCCGGTTTGCGCGACCGTCAGGCGGCGCTTCAGGTCGTCCTGGGCGCGCGACAGATCGGACTGACGCTGCGCAACTTGCGCCTGGTACTGGTTGTCGTCGGCGAACAGGCCGCGGACCTGACGCACCGTCTGCGCAAGATTCGCTTCGGCCTGTTCGAGCGCGACGCGCGCGTCGGCCGGATCGAGCACGACGAGCGGGTCGCCGGCCTTCACCGTTTGCGTGTCGTCCGCGTTCACGGCGACGACCGTGCCGGTGACTTGCGGCGTGATCTGCACGACGTTGCCGTTCACATAGGCGTCGTCCGTGTCTTCATGGAAGCGTGCGTCGAGGAAGTAGTAAAGGCCGTAGGCGACCGCGGCGATCAGGATCACGATGACGAGCAGCGTCATCATGCGCTTGCGTTTGCCGTTGTTCGCCGGTTGTGCGGGGGCCGCGGGCTGCTGGGGGGTGCTCATTGATGTGCTCCGGTTTCTCTCAGACGTCGTCGTTTATTCGGATGTTCGTGCGGGTGTGGTTCGCGTCGATGTGGCTTCAGTTTGCAGCGGCGGTCGCGGCGGTGGCCGATGCCGGGGCATCGGCCGGCACCACGAGGCCGGTCTGCGTTGCGTCGAAACCGCCGCCGAGCGCCTTGATGAGGCCGATCTGCAGATCGCGGCGGCGCATCTTGAGGCCCGTTACCGTCTGTTCGGCGCTAAGGCGGTTCTGGTCGGCGGTCAACACCTGCAACTGCGGCGACAAGCCGGCCTTGTAGCGGATCACCGCCAGCTGATAGGCCTTGGTCGACGCGTCGAGCGCGCGCTGGGCGTCGCCCGATTGCTGGTCGATCGAACGGATCGACGACACTTGCGTCGCGACGTCGGACAGCGCGTTGATCAGCGTCTGGTTGTAGTTCGCCACATCGAGGTCGAAGTCTGCGTAGCGGCCCTTCAACTGCGAGCGCAGCGCACCGGCGTCGAAGATCGGCAGGTGAATTGCCGGGCCGAGTTGCATCTGACGGCTGCTCGACTTAAGGAAACGGCCCCAGCCGAACGCATCGAAACCAAAACCGGCGGCGAGGTTGATGTCCGGGAAGAATTCCGCTTTCGCTTCTTTCACGTCATGCATCGCGGCTTCCACCTGCCAGCGTGCAGCCACGATATCCGCGCGGCGCGCCACCAGGTCGGCCGGCAGATTGTCCGGCAGCGCTACCGTGTTGCCGGTGGTCAGAACCGGCTTGGCGATCTGCAGGCCGCGATCCGGGCCTTTGCCGAGCAGCGCGCCCAACTGATAGCGCGCCACGGTGATCTGACCGTCGAGATCGGTCAGGTTCGACTGGCTGGTCGCGATGTTGCCGTTCGCGGTTTCCCGTTCGACGTTGGTGTCGAGTCCGGCGCTGACGCGGCCGTTGGTGATGCGGCTGATGTCCTGGCGGTTGGTGATTTCACGCGCGGCGATGTCGCGGAACGCATACAACTGCGCAAGCTGGTTATACGTGCTCGCGACGGAGGCGGCGAGCGTCACGCGCGCCTGCTGCATGTCGGCTTCGGCAGCCTTTTCCTGCGACACGGCCTGGCCCAGACGCTGGCGGTTCTTGCCCCACAGGTCCAGATCCCACGACGCGCTCGCCAGCACGTTGTTCTCGCTATACCAGGTGCCGCCGTACGGAGGCGGGTAGAGCGCGTTTCCCGAGAACAGCTCGCGGGTCCACGAGTAGCTGCCGTTGACCTTCGGGTACAGCGCCGAACGCGAGCTCTCGATGTACGACGAAGCCTTGGCGAGACGCGCCTGGGCCTGCGCGATCGAGGGGCTGCCTTCCAGCGCTTCCGCGATCAGCTTCGACAGTTGGGGGTCGCCGAACTGGTTGGCCCAGTCGACCGACGGCCATTGGCCGCCCTGGCCGGACAGACTCTGGGTGGACTCGTACTGAGCCGGCGACGCGATCTGCTTGTCGCTCTTCATGCCGAAGTAGTTCGCGCACCCCGTGAGGGCGAGCGCCGTCACCGCGGCGGCGACAGCGGCCCGGCTCGAAAGCGCGGGCGCGGACAGGGAAAGGGATTTCATCGCTCGACTCTTTGAGTGGAATGTAATGATGGACACTGCAAGCAATTTATTACGATTTACTGTCAAAATTGCTTGTTGCATCACGGGTTAATCCCGTTTGTTCACCGGAATTGACGAGTACACGGCGCAGCATGCTCTTCAGAAAACCGACTTCCTCGGGGGTAAAACCGCCCAGCAGGTTGTCCAGCACGCCGTTGAAAATAGCGGGCATTTTTGCCGCGATCGCATGACCTTCCGGTGTCAGCGCGAGCCGTACGACCCGGCGGTCTTCGTTGCTGCGCACCCGCGTCAGCAGGCCGCGTTTCTCCAACCGGTCGACCAGACGCGTGACGGCGCTTGCGTCGATGCCGTATTCACGCGCCAGTTCGGCCGCCAGCAGGCATTTGCCGCTCGCCACCATGAACAGGATGCTGCCTTGCTGGCTGGTAATGCCCAGTTCAGCCATGCTGCGCTGGGTGACCAGGTTGGACAGGGTCGATTTCACCCGCGAAATCAGATAGCCGACGCTTTCGCCGAGCTGGTACTCGCTGAGATCCGGCGTGGGGGTAGAGGACGGCTCCGTCATGATTCTCGTGCGAATGCAATGGTTGACTAGGCAGGATTATAGGGGGCGGTTGATTGACGCGGCAAGCGTTATTACAGCTTAGGCAAGGAACTTTTCCTGCTCAAGGCAGAATGCGCGCGGTTTTGCGTAGGTTATTGCCGATGCGGAGTGAGCTTATTTCTGACGTTCAATGGCGGAGAAAGCAGTGGGGCCATCAGGGAATACCAGAAAGCTTCATTTCGCCGTGCTATAATGTTGGGTTCCCAAAAGTGCGCTTTGGGCTTTGTTGGCTTCGTACACAATGCTGCTGCTGGCGCACTCCAACTGTCTCCAGGTTCCTATGACTCGCGCCCTACGCAACATCGCCATCATTGCCCACGTCGACCACGGCAAGACCACGCTCGTCGACCAGCTCCTCCGCCAGACGGCCACGTTCCGCGACAACCAGCAGGTTGTCGAGCGCGTGATGGACTCGAACGACATCGAAAAAGAACGTGGCATCACGATTCTTTCGAAGAACTGCGCGGTCGAATACGAAGGCACGCACATCAACATCGTCGACACGCCGGGCCACGCCGACTTCGGCGGTGAAGTGGAGCGCGTGCTGTCGATGGTCGACTCGGTGCTGCTGCTGGTCGACGCGGTCGAAGGCCCGATGCCGCAAACGCGCTTCGTGACCAAGAAGGCGCTGGCGCTCGGCCTCAAGCCGATCGTCGTGGTCAACAAGGTTGACCGGCCGGGCGCGCGGATCGACTGGGTGATCAACCAGACGTTCGACCTGTTCGACAAGCTGGGCGCAACCGACGAACAACTCGATTTCCCGATCGTCTACGCATCGGGCCTGAACGGCTACGCCGGCCTGACGCCGGACGTGCGCGAAGGCGACATGCGTCCGCTGTTCGAAGCCGTGCTGCAACACGTGCCGGTTCGCCCGGCCGATCCGGCCGCGCCGCTGCAATTGCAGATCACGTCGCTGGATTACTCGTCGTACGTCGGCCGTATCGGCGTCGGCCGCATTACGCGCGGCACGATCAAGCCGGGCATGTCGGTCGCCGTGCGTTCGGGTCCCGACGGCGCGATCCTGAACCGCAAGATCAACCAGGTTCTGTCGTTCAAGGGGCTGGAGCGCGTGCAGGTCGACTCGGCTGAAGCCGGCGACATCGTGCTGATCAACGGTATCGAAGAAATCGGCATCGGCGTGACCATCTGCTCGCCGGAACAGCCGGAAGCCCTGCCGATGATCACCGTCGACGAACCGACCCTGACGATGAACTTCCTCGTCAATTCGTCGCCGCTGGCCGGCCGCGAAGGCAAGTTCGTCACGAGCCGTCAGATTCGCGATCGCCTGATGAAGGAACTGAACCACAACGTCGCGCTGCGCGTGAAAGAAACGGGCGACGAAACCACGTTCGAAGTGGCGGGCCGCGGCGAGCTGCACCTGACCATTCTGGTCGAAAACATGCGCCGTGAAGGCTACGAGCTGGCCGTGTCGCGTCCGCGCGTGGTGATGACGGAAGTCGACGGCGTGAAGCACGAGCCGTACGAAAACCTGACGGTCGACATGGAAGACGGCCACCAGGGCGGCGTGATGGAAGAGCTGGGCCGCCGCAAGGGCGAAATGCTCGACATGGCGTCGGACGGCCGTGGCCGTACGCGTCTCGAGTATCGTATTTCGGCGCGTGGCCTTATCGGCTTCCAGTCGGAATTCCTGACGCTCACGCGCGGCACGGGCCTGATGAGCCACACGTTCGACTCGTATCAGCCGGTCAAGGAAGGCGCGGTGGGCGAGCGTCGCAATGGCGTGCTGATTTCGCAGGACGACGGCGCGGCAGTTGCCTACGCACTGTGGAAGCTGCAGGACCGCGGCCGTATGTTCGTGTCGCCGGGCGAGCCGCTGTACGAAGGCATGATCATCGGCATTCACAGCCGTGACAACGACCTGGTCGTGAACCCGATCAAGGGTAAGCAACTGACCAACGTGCGTTCGTCGGGTACGGACGAAGCGGTGCGCCTCGTGCCGCCGATCCAGATGTCGCTGGAATACGCGGTCGAATTCATCGACGACGACGAACTGGTCGAAGTCACGCCGCAATCCATTCGTCTGCGCAAGCGTTACCTGAAGGAACACGAGCGCCGCAGCGCGAGCCGTAAGGGCGCAGTGGACTAAATCGGCGCCGCGGCCCCCAGCCCTGGTTCCAGGTGAGGGCGCGATGTCAGGCAAAAGCCACCTCCGGGTGGCTTTTGCCGTTTCTGGCCCCCAGTGGCATTCGGGGGGGGGTGGTGGTGGGTGGTTTGTGCCCGATCCCGCGGGCCGCTTGCAACCGTTGCATGCAGTTGTTCGCGGTTGGCGTTCCGTTTGTCCCTGTTTCTCGCAGAAGACTGTTGCGAGCGCTGGGTAATGTGGCTGAAAGCCCGCCGTGACGGGCTTGAGCGGCAATCCGTCTGCTATCTGCACTATCCGTTCTGTGATATGCTCCCCGGGTGCAAAGTTTTAGGTCCTTCCAAGCAAGACTTGATTCGCGCAATCCGCTAAACGGTCAGGCCGTGTCGCGGAAGGTTCTGTAACCCGCTATTTCTCGAGAAACTCGAAGAAAGGTGAGCGTAAAAATGATGAAGCAATTCCAGTCGAACTCCTATCTGTTCGGCGGCAATGCTCCGTACGTAGAAGAAATGTACGAAGCGTATCTCGATAATCCGGCGTCAGTGCCCGAGAACTGGCGCAGCTATTTCGACGCGTTGCAGAATGTCCCTGCATCGGATGGCAGCAATGCCAACGACGTGGCCCACGGCCCGATCGTCGAATCGTTTGCGCAACGGGCCAAGGCTAATGCCTTTATCCCGCGCACGGCGGCCGGCGGCGAAGACCTCGCTACCTCCCGCAAGCAAGTCTATGTGCAGTCCCTCATCGGCGCATATCGCTTCCTCGGCTCGCAATGGGCCAATCTCGATCCCCTGAAGCGCCGCGAACGTCCCGCAATCCCCGAACTCGAACCCGCGTTCTACGACTTCACCGAAGCCGACATGGACCAGGAGTTCAGCGCCACGAATCTGTATTTCGGGTTCGAGCGCGCTTCGCTGCGTGAGATCGTCAAGGCCCTGCGTGACACGTACTGCGGCACGATCGGCGCCGAGTACATGTACATCAGCGATCCGGAACAGAAGCGCTGGTGGAAAGAGAAGCTCGAATCGATCCGTTCGACGCCGAACTTCTCGAATGAAAAGAAGAAGCACATCCTGAATCGCCTGACGGCCGCTGAAGGCCTCGAGCGCTTCCTGCACACCAAGTACGTCGGCCAGAAACGCTTCTCGCTCGAAGGCGGCGAAAGCTTCATCGCCTCGATGGACGAAGTCGTGCGTCACGGCGGCGCCAACGGCGTGCAGGAAATCGTCATCGGCATGGCTCACCGTGGCCGTCTGAACGTGCTGGTCAATACGCTGGGCAAGATGCCGGCTGACCTGTTTGCCGAATTCGAAGGCAAGCACCACGACGACCTGCCGGCCGGCGACGTGAAGTACCACAAGGGCTTCTCGTCGGACGTTTCGACCGACGGCGGCCCGGTTCACCTGTCGCTCGCGTTCAACCCGTCGCACCTCGAAATCGTCAACCCGGTGGTCGAAGGTTCGGCGAAGGCGCGTATGGACCGTCGCGGCGACGACAGCGGCCTGCAAGTGCTGCCGGTGCAGATCCACGGCGACGCGGCCTTCGCAGGCCAGGGCGTCGTGATGGAAACGCTGAACCTCGCGCAAACGCGCGGTTACGGCACGCACGGCACGCTGCACATCGTCATCAACAACCAGATCGGCTTCACGACGTCGGACCCGCGCGACTCGCGCTCCACGTTGTATTGCTCGGACGTCGTCAAGATGATCGAAGCGCCGGTGCTGCACGTGAACGGTGACGATCCTGAAGCGGTCGTGCTGGCTACGCAACTGGCTATCGACTTCCGGATGCAGTTCCACAAGGACGTGGTTGTCGATATCGTCTGCTTCCGCAAGCTGGGTCACAACGAGCAGGACACGCCGGCTGTTACGCAGCCGCTGATGTACAAGACGATCGCGAAGCACCCGGGCACGCGCGCACTGTACGCTGAGAAGCTGGTGCAACAAGGCGTGATCACCGCGGAAGAAGGCGACGAATTCGTCAAGGCCTACCGCAAGGCGATGGACGAAGGCCATCACACGATCGACCCGGTACTCTCGAACTACAAGAGCAAGTATGCGGTGGATTGGGTTCCGTTCCTGAACCGCAAGTGGACCGACGCAGCCGATACGGCCGTGCCGCTGGCCGAGCTGAAGCGCCTTGCTGAGCGCGTCACCACGATCCCGGAAAACTTCAAGGTTCACCCGCTGGTCGAGCGCGTCATCAACGACCGTCGCGCGATGGGCCGTGGCGAAGCGAAGCTCGACTGGGGCATGGGCGAACACCTGGCATTCGCGTCGCTGGTCGCATCGGGCTACGCCGTGCGCCTGACCGGTCAGGACTCGGGCCGTGGCACGTTCACGCACCGTCACGCGGTGCTGCACGATCAGAACCGCGAACGCTGGAACGACGGCACGTATGTGCCGCTGCAGAACATCGCCGAAGGTCAGGCGAAGTTCACGGTGATCGACTCGGTGCTGTCGGAAGAAGCGGTGCTGGGCTTCGAATACGGTTACTCGACCGCTGAGCCGAATACGTTCGTCGCATGGGAAGCGCAATTCGGCGACTTCGTGAACGGCGCGCAAGTCGTGATCGACCAGTTCATCTCGTCGGGCGAAGTGAAGTGGGGCCGCGTCTCGGGTCTCACGATGCTGCTGCCGCATGGCTACGAAGGTCAAGGTCCGGAGCACTCGTCGGCACGTATCGAACGGTTCCTGCAACTGTGCGCAGACCACAACATGCAGGTCGTTCAGCCGACCACGCCGGCGCAGATTTTCCACCTGTTGCGCCGTCAGATGATCCGCCTGTTCCGCAAACCGCTGATCGTCGCTACGCCGAAGTCGCTGCTGCGTCACAAGGAAGCCGTGTCGGATCTGTCCGAACTGGCGAAGGGCGCGTTCCAGCCGATCCTCGGTGAAATCGACGAAGCGATCGAGCCGAAGAAGGTCAAGCGCGTGGTGGCCTGCTCGGGCCGCGTGTACTACGACCTGCTGGCGCATCGCCGTGAATCGAAGTCGAACGACGTCGCGATCATCCGTATCGAACAGCTCTATCCGTTCGCGCATAAGCAGTTCGAAGCGGAAATGAAGAAGTACGACAACGCGACTGAAGTGGTCTGGGTGCAGGACGAGCCGCAGAATCAGGGCCCGTGGTTCTACATCGAGCATCACCTGAAGGAAGGCATGAAGGAAGGGCAGAAGCTGGCATACAGCGGACGTCCGGCTTCGGCTTCGCCGGCAGTCGGCTATTACGCGAAGCACTACGAGCAGCAGAAGGCGCTGATCGAAGGCGCTTTCGGCCGCCTCAAGAGCGCGTCGATCGCTAAATAAACACTAGAGCCGAACCGGGAAAGCGCATTGCGCTTTCCCGTGCCGCGTCTGAAAGATCATTCGCGGCATTCGAGGTTCGCAGGCGGTCGTCGAGTACATAGATCGCGCGCCGTCACCCGATACGTATTCAGGATATTCATAATGGCTATTGTTGAAGTCAAGGTTCCCCAGCTCTCCGAGTCGGTTTCGGAAGCCACCATGCTGCAGTGGAAGAAGAAGCCCGGCGAGGCTGTTGCACAAGACGAAATTCTCATCGAAATCGAGACCGACAAGGTCGTGCTCGAAGTGCCGGCGCCCTCCGCCGGCGTGCTTGCACAAGTGATCTCGAACGACGGCGACATCGTCGTGGCGGATCAGGTGATCGCCAAGATCGACACCGAAGGCACGGCAGGCGCCGCTGCTGTCGAAGCCGAAGTGAAGCCGGCTCCGGTTGCCGCACCGGCACCGGCTGCTGCACCGGCCGCTCAGGCTGCATCCGCAACGGGTGCGAACACCGCTGCTTCGCCGGCTGCCGGCAAGCTGATGGCCGAGAAGGGTCTGGGCGCGGGCGACGTCGCCGGCACGGGCCGCGACGGCCGCATCACCAAGGGTGACGTGCTGACCGCGGGCGCTCCGGCTGCCAAGGCTGCACCGGCGGCTGCCGCCGCACCGAAGGCGGCCAAGCCGTCGCTGCCGGACGTCAAGGCACCGGCCTCGGCCGACCAGTGGCTGAAGGACCGCCCGGAACAACGCGTGCCGATGTCGCGTCTGCGTGCGCGTATCGCCGAGCGTCTGCTCGAGTCGCAGCAAACCAACGCCATCCTCACCACGTTCAACGAAGTGAACATGGCGCCGGTGATGGACCTGCGCAACAAGTACAAAGACAAGTTCGAAAAGGAACATGGCGTGAAGCTGGGCTTCATGTCGTTCTTCGTGAAGGCGGCTGTTCACGCGCTGAAGAAATTCCCGCTCGTGAACGCGTCGATCGACGGTAACGACATCGTCTATCACGGCTACTTCGACATCGGTATCGCGGTCGGTTCGCCGCGTGGCCTGGTGGTGCCGATCCTGCGCAATGCAGATCAGCTGAGCCTCGCTGAAATCGAGAAGAAGATTGCTGAATTTGGTCAGAAGGCCAAGGACGGCAAGCTGTCGATCGAAGAAATGACGGGCGGTACGTTCTCGATCTCGAACGGTGGTGTGTTCGGCTCGATGCTGTCGACTCCGATTATCAACCCGCCGCAATCCGCCATTCTGGGCGTGCACGCCACGAAGGAACGCGCTGTGGTCGAAAACGGCCAGATCGTGATCCGCCCGATGAACTATCTGGCGCTGTCGTACGACCACCGGATCATCGACGGCCGCGAAGCGGTGCTGTCGCTGGTCGCGATGAAGGATGCGCTGGAAGACCCGGCGCGCCTGCTGCTCGATCTGTAATCGAGGGTATGGCCGGCGTCGACTTGCCATTGCGCAAGCCGGCGCCATATAAGCAGCACGTCTCTAGCATTCCGCAGTACTGGATCGACGCGCGCCACGAAGCGTGGTCGCGCGTCGCTCCGTCATCAAAAGGATTGTCATGTCCAAAGAATTTGACGTCGTCGTGATCGGCGCCGGCCCCGGCGGTTATATCGCCGCTATCCGCGCAGCGCAGCTCGGCAAGACGGTCGCATGTATCGAAAAATGGAAGAACCCGGCCGGCGCGCTGAAGCTCGGCGGCACGTGCCTGAACGTGGGTTGCATTCCGTCGAAGGCGCTGCTGGCGTCGTCGGAAGAATTTGAAAACGCGTCGCACCACCTCGCCGACCACGGCATCTCCGTGGAAAACGTGTCGGTCGACATTTCGAAGATGCTGGCCCGCAAGGAAGGCATCGTCGAGAAGATGACCAAGGGCATCGAATTCCTGTTCCGCAAGAACAAGATCACGTGGCTCAAGGGTCACGGCAAGTTCACCGGCAAGACGGACGCCGGTGTGCAGATCGAAGTGAGCGGCGAAGGCGAAACCGAAGTCGTGACGGCGAAGAACGTCATCATCGCAACGGGTTCGAAGGCGCGTCACCTGCCGAACGTTCCGGTCGACAACAAGATCGTCGCCGACAACGAAGGCGCACTGACGTTCGACTCCGTGCCGAAGAAGCTCGCCGTGATCGGCGCAGGCGTGATCGGTCTGGAACTCGGCTCGGTGTGGCGCCGTCTGGGCGCGGATGTGACCGTGCTCGAAGCGCTGCCGGAATTCCTCGGCGCGGCCGACCAGGCACTGGCTAAAGAAGCCGCCAAGCAATTTAAGAAGCAAGGTCTGGACATCCACGTCGGCGTGAAGGTCGGCGAAATCAAGACCACCGACAAGAGCGTGACGATCGCTTACACGGACAAGGACGGCAACGCGCAAACGCTCGAAGCCGACCGCCTGATCGTGTCGATCGGCCGCGTGCCGAACACCGACAACCTCGGCCTCGAAGCGATCGGCCTGAAGGCGAACGAGCGCGGCTTCATCGACGTCGACGACCACTGCGCAACGGCTGTGCCGAACGTGTACGCGATCGGCGACGTGGTGCGTGGGCCGATGCTCGCGCACAAGGCTGAAGACGAAGGCGTGCTGGTCGCCGAAATCATCGACGGTCAGAAGCCGCATATCGACTACAACTGCATTCCGTGGGTGATCTACACCGAACCGGAAATCGCGTGGGTCGGCAAGACCGAGCAGCAACTGAAGGCCGAAGGCCGCGAAGTCAAGACGGGCCAGTTCCCGTTCATGGCGAACGGCCGCGCGCTGGGCATCAACAAGGCGGATGGTTTCGTCAAGATGATCGCCGACGCGAAGACCGACGAACTGCTCGGCGTGCACATCATCTCGGCGAACGCGTCGGACCTGATCGCGGAAGCCGTGGTGGCGATGGAGTTCAAGGCGGCGTCGGAAGACATCGGCCGCATTTGCCATCCGCACCCGTCGCTGTCGGAAGTCATGCGCGAAGCAGCGCTGGCTGTCGACAAGCGCGCGCTGAACATGTAAAGACGCGCACGCCTGACTGACAGACAGTACTCTGGTATCACCACAAAGGCGGGCGGGTTTACTCCCTCCCGCTTTTCTTTTTGCAGCAACACAATGAACGTCACCGAATACTACGAAAAAGAACTGCAGACGCGGGGTTATCAATCGGACCCGGCGCAACGCGCGGCGGTTGACCGTCTGCAGCGGTGCTATGAAGAGTGGGTCGAGTACAAATCGCGCCGCTCGAATGCGTTCAAGAAGCTGATCATCCATCCGGACCTGCCGCGCGGCGTGTACATGTGGGGCGGCGTAGGGCGGGGCAAGAGCTTCCTGATGGACAGCTTCTACATGATCGTGCCGGTGCAGCGTAAAACGCGGCTGCATTTCCACGAGTTCATGCGCGAGGTGCACCGCGAGCTGGAAGAGCTGAAAGGCACCGCCGATCCGCTAGACGAACTCGCCCGGAAGATTGCCAAACGCTACCGGCTGATCTGTTTCGACGAATTCCACGTGTCGGATATCGCCGACGCGATGATCCTGTACCGTCTGCTCGACAAACTGTTCGAGAACGGTGTGCAATTCGTGATGACGTCCAATTACGATCCGGACACGCTGTATCCGGACGGTCTGCATCGCGATCGCATGCTGCCGGCGATCGAACTGATCAAGTCGAAGCTCGACGTGATCAATGTCGACGCGGGTATCGACTACCGCCAGCGCACGCTGGCCCAGGTCGAGGTGTATCACACGCCGCTCGGCGCGGCTTCGGATAAAGCGTTGCGCGATGCATTTTCACGCCTCGCGGCGGTTCCCGATGAGAGTCCTATCCTTCACATCGAAAAGCGCGAGTTGAAAGCGCTGCGGCGAGCCGATGGTGTCGTGTGGTTCGATTTCTCGACGTTATGCGGCGGTCCGCGCTCGCAGAACGACTACCTGGAACTGGCGAGCCGTTTTCACGCGGTGATTTTGTCCGGCGTGCCGCAGATGTCGGTGCGCATGGCCTCGGAGGCGCGCCGCTTCACCTGGTTGATCGACGTGTTCTACGACCACAAGGTCAAACTGTTGATGTCGGCCGCGGTGCCGCCCGATCAACTGTACGTCGATGGTCCAATGGCCAACGAATTTACGCGCACGGTCTCGCGCATCGTCGAAATGCAGTCGAAAGAATATCTCGACGCGCCGCGCCGGCTCGTCGATACGTCGCTGACTTAAGCCGCCGTGTGACGCGGGCCCGGATGCTTTTACGATAGATCACGGTCCGCTCGCCGAAGAGGCAGGGTCCGAAGGCGTATTTTCAAGATTCGGATTGGTCTTATATTCCGTCCGCGGACGACTGGATATCTTCTTTGTCTGGTTCTGACAAAGGAGAAGCCATGAATCCGTACCGTGATATCAATGATGAAGAATGGCAACGCGTTGCACCGTTGCTCCCCGAACTGCGTCCGCGCTCCGAACTGCGTGGCCGGCCGCTTGCCAACACGCGCTCGGTGCTCAACGGCGTATTGTGGGTGATGTACAGTGGCGCGACCTGGTCCGCCATGCCGCGCAAATACCCGTCGTATCAAACCTGCCATCGCCGTTTCAAGGCGTGGTATGAATCCGGCGTGCTCAAGCGCGTCATGGAACAGCTATTCGGCGCGGCGAGCGAAGAGCTCTGCATTCTCATGGAAGCGCGCATGCGCACGCATGTGAGCGCGGAACAGAAGAGTGTTGACGCAGAAAAGGTTCCGGCCACTGCGCCCACGGCGTACAGCCCGACACCGGTCAAGCCGTTACCGTCTTCGCCGTTCGCGTATGCGTCGCCCTTCAAGCACGCTGCATGACGACTCCAACCAGCCAGACTCAAACAAAAAAACGGCCGGACGATTGCGATCGTCCGGCCGTTTCTTCTTGTTCCATCCCGGCAGCAGTAGCGCCCTTGCTGGAACGTCCCGTTCGAGCGTCAGGTATCGGCGCCTGAACGGTCCGCCTACTATTATTGCTGACGAATCCAGGTCTGCGAGCGGCCCAGCAGCGAAACGCCGATGTAGCCACGCACGATCAGCTTGTTCCCGCCGTCTTCCAGGTGCATCTTGCACTTGTAGACCTTGCCGTTTTCCGGGTCGAGAATCTGCCCGTGATCCCAGGCGTCGCCATCCTTTTTCATGTCGTTGATAATCGTCATGCCAAGAATCAGCTGGTCCTTGCGCGCGTCCGTACATTCGGTGCAGCGTCGATCCGGCTGATCGTTCGCACTGAGCCCCTTGATCACCTTGCCGCTCAGCGAGCCGCTGCCGTCCTGCGTAATCTGCACGAGCGCTTTGGGCTGGCCGGTGTGATCGTCGATGGTTTGCCACGTGCCGACCGGGGAATCGGTCTGAGCCATTGCCGTGACGGCGCTGGCGAGCAGTACGCCGGCGAGGGCGGCATGTTTGGCGGTGCGAAGCGCGATTGCGCGCGCGCGTTGTGCGAATTGCATCATTGTCTTCCTCCTTGATTAAAGACGGCGCGATCATGGTCGCGCGGCGTTATTGGCATCTCGGGCGGCCTTTACTGCCAGCCGCCGTGACGCCTCGTATGCCTTGTATTGCCCCTCAGGTTCAACTTCGGCTACATCGGTCTGCGATTCGCGGCCTGAGTGCCGCGCGCCGCACATCCTCAGCGCAGAATACGTGAAAGTGCGCGCGTCGTTTGATAGTGGACCCTCTAATCAGGACGCGGCACTTCCGAAAATCAGTTCAGCTGATACGAGAATGTTGCGTTGATGCGCGGGCTGCGCGACGGGCTTTCCACCGGCGCGTCGCCGATTGCTTTGGCGACCGACAAATCCAGGCTGTAATACTTCGCGTCCGAAATCCGGAAGCCGAAGGCAATCGACGACAGCCTCGACGGCGACGGCGTCCCCGCATGCAGAAACACGCGCGCCATGTCGAACGAGATATACGGCGTGAAGGTGCGCAGATAGGTGAAGCCCGGCGTGAATCCCCGGTTGATTTCGAAGATCGCTCCCCAGCCCGAATCGCCCGACGCCTCGCCTGGCTGATAGCCCTGCGCAAAACGTTGCGCGCCGAACGAGATCTGTTCCGAGGTCGGCAGCGAGACGGCGCTGTACTGGCCGGTCAACGAAACCGAGGTGCCGATTTTCAGCGGCCACTCGTTGGTTTGCGAAAAGCTTGCACCCGTCCGCACGAAATTGATCGACGCCGGATTCGTGACCGGCATGCCGGGAACATTCGAGTCGCCGGCTTTCGACGCGCCCAGGATATCGAATGCCTTGGCAACCGTGATACTGGCGCGGCGCACCTGACCTGTTTCCGCGCTGGCGTAATCGGCCTGCAGTTGCATCACCCGCACCTGCGAGCGCAAGCCGATCTGCGCGCCGGTCTGCTGATTGTTGTAGCGGTCTTCGTCGTGCGAGGCATAGACCGTTGCCGTGCCGATCAGGCTCCGTGTGTTGCTCAACAGGATCGGATAGGTCAGCGAGTCGCTGACCTTGTCGTTGATGACCGTGCGCGCGATGTAAGAGGGCAGGCCGGGATTGTCGGTCGGATTGCCGCGATAGTGCGACGCGTCGAGCTTGCCGGTCAGTCCATCGCTGCCGATCGGTACCGCCGCGTGCGCGGCGAGATAGGTGATGTTGTCGCGTCCCTTCGGCAGCAAGGCCGACACGCTCAGTTGTTCGCCGAGCGCGGTCAGTCCGTTCTCGGTTGCAGTCAACAGGCCCTGCACGCCCGGGTGATTGAAGTCGATACCCGTGCTGACGTCGAACGGTTTGCGCTCCACGTTCAACTCGAGTGTGGTGGCGCCATCGGTGTTTTGCGGCGGCGCCGCGTTCGCTGCGACCTTCACGCCGGGCAACATGCCGAGCAAGTTGATGTAGCGTTCAAAGGTGGCGCGCCGCAACGGCTTGTCGGCGACGATGTGATCGGCGATCGCGCGGATCTTGTCTTCGAGCACGCCCGGCTTGCCGGTCACCTTGACCGCGGACACATAACCTTCCACCACGGTCACGCGCACTACGCCGCCCTCGAATGTCTGCGCGGGAATGAATGCGAACGAGAGCGCAAAGCCGCGGTCCTGGTACAGTTTCGTTACGCCGTTGGCGACCTGAATCAGATCGCCGATGGTGGTGTCTTTGCCGACGAGCGGCGTGAAGCGCTGCGCGACTTCGTCGAATGGAATGGACTTCACGCCCTCGACCTGAATCTTTGAAGGCGTCAGGTGGCGGGCAAGCAGTTCCTGAAGTTGCGGAGCTTGCGGCGTGACCTGCAGGGTCACGTTCGGGCCTTTGTCGGGCGCCTTGATCTGCGGCAGCGAATCCATCGGGTTGCCACCAACCGCTGGCCGTGACTGCGCTTGTGCTTCTACCTGCATTGCGCTTGCGGTAATTGCCGCGAGCAGTAGGGTCCATTTACTACCGTACCCGAGTTTCATCGGATTTTCCTCGTATGCCGTTTTGTCTTGCGGACGCGCCGCCTGGCCGGGCTGGTCGCGATCGCTTATGTGTGGCTCGACGCATACTGCCATGCTTGTATGTATTACGTCACGTGCTCCGTTGGGCTTGAACATCGATTGCAAAAACGCGGAGCACGTGGTGAAGCGGACTGCTTATGCACGCTGCGTAACCGGCCGTCTGATGAGGCGTCTTATGCGCATCGCATCAGACGGCCAGGTTATGCGGACTACTTATGGCTTACCGGCAACAGGCCGCCGAGCAGCGTCGTCAAGCCGCCGGTCGCACTGCTCGAGCTGCCTGAGCTGCTTGAGCTGGTGGTCGAACCGGCCACCGAGGTGAGCGTGCCGGTCAACTGTCCAACGAGGGCGGTGACGGGCGCGAGCGGTCCGCTGCTACTGCTGCCCGATGCGCTGGTGGTGACGACAGCGAGCACGCCGGTCAGCGTCGACAGCGGATTCGATGTGCTGCTACCCGTGCCGCCTAACGTCGAGGTCAGCGAACTCAAGGGTGTGCCGCTCAGCACCGAGGTCAACGAGCTCAACGGTGAGCCGCCCAGCACCGAGGTCAGCGAACTCAGCGGCGAGCCTCCCGACGTCAGCGAGCTCAAGGGCGTACCGCTCAGCGCCGAGGTCAAGCCGGATAGTGGCGTGCCGCCGAGCAGCGTCGACAGTGAGCCGAGCGGATTGCTGCCGAGCCCGAGACTCGCAAGCGTGTTTTGCAGCGGGCCGAACGGGCTGCTGTTGGCCGGCGGCCCGTTGACGACGGCCACGTTCGTGCTGCCGACGAGACTCGTAATCAGGCCGGGAATCGGATTCGCGCCATTCGGGCCGTTCGGATTGACGAGACCGCCGGCGTTCGTCACCGTGTTGCCGAGCGAGCCGACCAGCGTGCCGAGATCGGCGCCGAGCGGGTTATCCGTTGCCGCGCCGACTTTCGCGCTGGTCGAGCTCAAGGTGCCGCCGATTTGCGCGAGCAGGCCGCCCACCGGCGCGCCGAGGCCGGTTTGCGTGCCGACCGTTTGCGTCACGAGTCCGGCCGTTTGCACGATCGGTGTGATCGCGGTGCTGATCGGCTGGGTGATCTGCTGCACCGGCGCGGAGGCCAGCGAATTGCCGAGCGTTACGCCGCCGGCGTTCAGTGCGCCGGCAGTCGTCGAGAGAACGGTTGCAAGCGGCGTGGTGAGCGGTGACAGCGGCGCGAGATTGCCGGCGCCGAGGCCGCCGACCGCAGTGCTCAGACCTTGCACGACACCGCTCGTCGAGCTGACCACCGAGCCGAGTCCGGCGACCGTGGTGCCGACGGGATTGGACGTCGTGCCGATTTGCCCGACGCCGCCGCTCACTGCGTTGGCAAGCGAGTTCAGCGTGCTGCTCGTGCTCGATACCGCGTTGCCGAGACCTTGCGTGACTTGCGGGCTGAGACCTGGGATCGTCTGCGAGGCGATCGTGTTGCCGAGATCGCTGGTGGTCTTCGCGGCCGCGGTGACAACGCCGGAGGTGCCCGACGTCGTGGTCGTGGGTGGCCCGCCGCTGGTCGTGCCGCCGCCGGCGCTACCGCTGCCGGTTGACGCGCTCGGCGCGGTGATGCCATTGCCGCCACACGCCGCGAGTAAACCGGCGACCGCTACGGCGATCAGCGGAGCGCGCAACGACGACACGGTCGCGCACGCCGCATGGAGAGTAAAAAAACGTTGTGTGGACATGTGTGCTCCTCAGTGTCTTCTAGGTGTCGTGTGCGTTGTTTCCGTGCGCCGGTGCAACGGGTGTCCGAGCGGCGCGGCCCAGTTCAGTCAGGTTCCGGCAGAGCCGGGGCGCGGTTGGCGGGCCGCGCTCCGGGTTCCGGCTACTGCACTTCTTTCGATAACTTCAACTGCATTCCTTACTTCTTCGTCAAACCGCCGAGCAGGCCGCCGACGAGCGACGTCACCGGGGCGAGCAGGTTGCCGCCCGTTCCCTTGCCGCTGGTGGCGGACAGCGACGGGGCAGCGCTCGTGCTGGTCGAAGCGGTGGTCGTCGTTGTCGTCGTCGTGGTTGTGGCGCTGCCGAGTGCGCCGGTGACGCTCGACAACAAGCCGGTAACCGGAGCGAGCGGGCTGCTGGTGCCGCCGCTTGCGCTGCTCAGGCCGCTCGTCACGCTGGAGAGCAGGCCGGTGACAGGCGCCAACGGGCTGCCGCTCGAGGTGCTGCCGACGCTACCCGTTACGCTGCCGAGCACGTTGGTGAGCGGAGCAAGCGGGCTGGTGCTAGTGCCCGTGCCGCCGGTCAAGCCACCGAGTACGTTGGTGAGCGGAGCGAGCGGGCTGGTGCTGGTGCCCGTGCCGCCGGTCAAGCCACCGAGCACGTTGGTGAGCGGAGCGAGCGGGCTGGTGCTGGTGCCGGTACCGCCGGTCAGGCCACCGAGTACGCTGGTGAGCGGAGCAAGCGGGCTGGTGCTGCTACCCGTGCCACCGGTCAGGCCGCCGAGCAGGCTGGTGATCGGAGCAAGCGGATTGCTGCTGGTGCTGCCGGTGAGCAGGCCGCCTACCGATGCAACCGTGGTGCCCGTATCCTTGACCGTATTGCCAAGAGCGGCCGTGATCGGATTGCCGCCGGTTGCGCTGATCAGCGTGCCGGCCTTACCGAGGCCGCCGCCGACGGTCGTGAGCAGGTTGTTCAGCGGTGCGCCGAGGCCGGTGGTGTTGCCGACCGTCTGCGTGGTCGCTGCGACCATCGACGTAATCGGCGTGATCGCGGTGCTGAGCGTTTGCGTGACTTGCTGGACCGGACCCGTTGAGAGGACGTTCGTGAGCGTGGTGCCGCCGTTGGTCACCGCGTTGCCGAGCGTACCGACGACACCGCCGAGCGGTGTGGTGATGGCGGCCAACGGCGCGAGCGGGCCGGTGCCGAGGCTCGTCACGAGGTTGCCTGCATCCGTCACTGCGCCGCCGACATGACCGACAACGCCGCCGAGGCTCGAAACCGTTGTGCCGATTGCGTTGCCACCTGTGCCGAGTTGGCCGAGCCCTTGCGACACACCGCTGCCGAGCGTGGTGACCGCCGAGCCGACTTGTTGAACGATGCCGCCTGCAGCCTGGGTGGTTTGCGAGCTGACGACCGGCAGCGTTTGCGAACTGATCACGCTGCCGATACTCGAGACCGTCGTGCCGAGATCGCCGACCACGCCGCCGGTGTTGCCGACGACTGTGCCGAGCGCATTCGCGACGGCGGTCGTGCCGATCCCGGTTCCCGTTCCGGTACCTGTGCCCGTGCCCGTGCCCGTGCCGGAGCCGCTTCCCGAATCGCTGCTGGTGCTGGTGCCGGAGCCGCCCGAACCCATCGAACCGCTACCGCTGCCAGTGGTGGAAAGTGTGCCGCCGGCGGAGCCGCTACCGCTGCTGCCGGTGCCGGAACTCAGGCTTCCGGAGCCGCCGCAAGCGCCAAGAGAAAGCATCGCCGCCACGCTGGCAGCAATCAGGGTTGTTCGTACTGTGGTGTTGGCCGTTTGAATGTCCATGTCGCCCTCGCATCGCATGTGTTATTGGGTGTTGCTGCGTGCCTATCTCTGCATGAGCCGTGCCATTTCGACTGAGTAATGCAGAATATTTTTTATGAACGGGGCGTGAAGCCATATGTGATATGGCTTTGCGAGGAATTGATGGAGTGTCTGCTAACCCGGATATACGGGGAGAAAATGAATTTTCTAAACGTTTGCGAGGGTTGCGTAACGTAACGAGCCGCGCGCGCCGTTACGAAACACGGCGTAACGCAAGTGCAACGGGAGGGCTCCGGACGCTTGAAACGTTCTGTTCAAACAAATAATTAGTGCAGCGAATCTAACTCATGGTTATTCCTATGTGCTGCAACGCACGAACTGCCGTTAACCTGAGTACGACGCTAAAACGCATATGGCCAACGGCTCAGGGCAGCGGACAATTGCTTAAATATGATTGTTCAGCTATAAAACCCCAAAGCATCGTAGATTGTCGAGGGAGGTGGGTTATCGAACAGAAAGCTCATACACATCTGTTTTATTGAAGCCGGCTGCAAGGCGGTGCTTCCGCAGCGCAACACGCAGGACCAGGAATGAGAGACCAATGGTCCGCAGCGCTGAAGACTCCGCCATCCGAGGCAGCACGTAAACAAACGAAATAAATGAAAGTCCGAGGGTAAAAATGAAAAAGTTCACACAACGCTTCCTGAGAGATAACCGTGCGGTAACCGCACTGGAATACGGGCTGATTGCGGGCCTTATTGTCGTCGTCATTGGGTCGACGGTGTCGGGTCTGGGGCTGCAGCTGAAGGCGGCGTTCGTCGCCATCACCAACTTGCTGCCAGCGGTGGGTTAATAGACTGCCGCGGCCTCTGTAATCGCTTCTCGAGAAAAGCCGGCGTGCGCGTCGGCTGACTTGGTAATTATTCAGGGGCTTTTCCGATAGGAGGCATACGGACTGTCGTACCGGTCCGTATGTGTTTTGTTTCGCCTGTCGAGGCCGACATGAACTCGTCCGTCACCCTTATCCCATTCTTGGCGTGGGCAGCGTGGGTCGCCGTGTGCGACTGCCGCAGCCGACGCATTTCGAATTCAATAATCGTTACCGGTTTGGTGACGGCATTGGCTTGTGCATTCCTGCGCCAGAATCCATTCGGCATTTCCATCACTTATGCTGTAGTCGGCGCCACGGTTGGTCTGATCGCATTACTGCCGTTCTTCGCGATCGGCGTGATGGGAGCTGCCGACGTCAAAGTGTTTGCGGTGCTTGGTGCCTGGTGCGGTGTGCACGCATTGTTCGGTTTGTGGGCGGTCGCGAGTCTCGTGGCAGGCGTCCACGCAGTCTGGTTGCTGATTGCGACCCGTACCCGTTTCGCATCGTTGCTGCAGCGTCGGGCGCCGACATTCGAGTTGGCGGGCAGGCGCGCCACGCCGTTTGTTGCATGTCTCACCGTGCCGACGATTGTATGGCTGACGACCCAGCTTGTTGCCGGGAGCGCGCGATGAACGTGTATGCGACACGACGTAATCCTCGCAAGCGGGTGCGGCCTTGCAGTTATCGAAGGGATGCGCAACGCGGTGCGACCGCTATCGAATTCGCGCTGGTGTTCCCGATCTTTTTTTCGATTTTTTACGTGATCGTAACGTTCAGCATGATTTTCGTTGCGCAACAGAGTCTGACGCTCGCCACCGCGGAAGGCGCGCGCGCAGCGTTGAACTATCAGTTGGCGAGCAGTGTGCCTGGCGCGGTTACCTTGCGTGCCACCGCTGCTTGCAATACGGCAACCCATATGGTTGCACAGATGATTCGGAGCGCCGATTGCCAAACCGCGCCGACTAACTGTAGTTACGATTCCAGCATGACCTGTATCGCCGTAACGTTGACTTATAACTATGCCGCCAGTCCGCTGATACCGACTTTGCCGGGTCTCGGTCTTTTGCTACCAAAGAACCTGAGCAGTACAGCCACAGTGCAACTCAATCCGGTGAACATACTTTGACTTACGCACCTGCTCCTCGTTGCGCCACACTGCTTTGCTCTCCCGAGCACTCAAGCTGGCCTGCGCAATCGATTCTTTCGGCGAGCCAGCATGCCTAAACTAACCAAGATCGCTGCTGGCGCGCTGATTGCATTGGCATTGCTGCTCGGTATTTTCGCGGTAACGCTTTCGCGCCGGCCAGTAACCATGCCTGCGGCGTCGGTTGCACAGGCCAGTTTTCCTGTGGTTGTGGCAACGCGCCTACTGCCAGCCGGCCAGCCAATCACGGCCGACGGATTGCGTGTTCAGTCGTTGCCGATTAATCCGAATGGCGCTTTCACCGATCCGGCGCAGCTTGCGGGTCGTATTCCGAACGCGGATATCGGTGCACAGGCGCCGGTATTGGAAGCTCAACTGTCGTCCGGCATCGCCGAGCGGATTGCGCCGGGTGAACGTGCGATTGCCGTACGCGTCGACGAATCCAATGCGGTTGGCAACCGGCTGCGGCCTGGCAATTTCGTTGATGTTTTCTTCACGCTCAAGCGTGACGGAAACATCGGCGGCAATGCTGAGATCGATCGGTCACAGGCGCGCTTACTGATTTCGAAGTTGCGCGTGCTGGCTTTCGGTAATGCCACGGCCGGAAATGACAATTCGGGCGATCCGAACGGTATGGTTCGCACCGCGGTGCTTGCAGTTCCCGTCGCCGAGGTCGACCGATTGACGCTCGCTGAAACTTCTGGTCGTCTTGTATTCGCGTTGCGCAATCCGAACGACGCTGAAGTCGTCGATGCAAGCGCATTTGCGACGCTACCGGCAGTGTTGAAGATATCGACGCAAGCTGGCGGCGAACCTCTCAAAGATTCGACTCGTGCGGCCGCTGGCGTTTCGCTTGATGCGTTGTCGGGCGCGGCAGGAAACACGGCTGGACGAACACAAGCGGCGCCACGGATTGCCGCTCCCATGGCGAGGGTTGCAGGGAATACGAGTGGCACGATTGAAGTCATACGGGGTGGGCGTGCCGAAATGGTCGCTCGATAGCAGTTTTCAGGGAGCAGGCGGCCACACGCGCCCAAAAAAATGAAAAAACGCTTTTTTGCATACGGGACTATGGCGATGTTGTGCGCAGCATCGCTCGCTGTGTCGTCGGTGAGCGATGCTGCCACCAACGCACGTAATGTCGACATCATTGTCGGCTCGCAGCAATCGCTCGCGAGCGGCCACACCTTGCGACGTGTCGCGATCGGCGATCCGACGGTTGCGGACGTGCTGATCGTCAGAGGTGACAAAACGGGAGGTGTACTGCTGATCGGGAAATCACCCGGCACCACCAACGTCATGCTGTGGGAGCAGGGTAAGGATGTGCCGATTTCCTATACGGTTAGCGTGACTACTGCCGCGTCGCGGACTCTGCTCGGACCTGACACGCCAGCGGTGAAAGTGCTTGGCGACACCGCGTTAATTTCCGGCGCGACGCCGACCATGGAAATGCACCAGCGAGCAGTAGCGGCTGCGGAAATCGAAGCGCGTCAGCGTGCGTCTCGCGGGGGCAACAGTAGTGGTCCGACCGGTCTCGGCGCGAGCGGTAAGGGCGGCGATGCGGGGGCGGTCGGTGGCGACAGCAGTGCAGATATTGCGACATACGACACATCAACGGTCGCTACGCGCTCCGTGGTGCAGGTCGACGTGCGGGTCGTGGAGTTTAGCCGCTCGGTGCTCAAGCAGGTGGGCTTTAACTTTTTCCGGCAGAACAACGGATTTTCGTTCGGCACATTTGGCCCGACGGCGAGTACCGCGACGACGTTACCGCCCACGCAGATCGCCCCGAATGTGAGTACGACGATCGGTCCGGCGCTGGCGACGCCACTGTCCTCTGCTTTCAATCTGGTCTTCAATTCGGCGTCGCATGGGATTTTTTCAGATCTGAGTTTGCTGGAGTCCAATAACCTCGCACGGGTCCTTGCAGAGCCGACACTCGTTGCGTTGTCTGGGCAAAGTGCAAGTTTTCTCGCCGGTGGAGAGATCCCGGTGCCGATTCCCCAAGGGCTGGGTACCACGTCGATTGAATACAAACCATATGGCGTAGGTCTGACGCTCACGCCGACTGTGCTCAGCCCACAGCGAATCGCGCTGAAGGTGGCGCCCGAGGCGAGCCAGCTTGATTTTACGAATGCCGTGACGATTAGCGGGGTGTCGGTTCCTGCGATCACCACCCGGCGTGCCGACACGACGGTCGAACTTGGCGATGGCGAGAGCTTCGTGATTGGCGGCCTGATTGATCGAGAAACGATCTCGAACGTTGCAAAGGTGCCGTTGTTAGGCGACCTGCCGATCATTGGCGCATTCTTCAAGCAGTTGAACTATCAGCAGAACGATAAAGAACTGGTGATTATCGTGACGCCCCATCTGGTGTCTCCGCTTGCGAAGGGGGCAACGCTGCCGTCCACGCCGGGCGAGCAGGCTGAACAGCGTAACGGTCCGGTGTGGCGCGCGTTGATCGGTGGGTTCGCATCCCCGGATGATGTGCCGGGGTTCTCGAAGTGAGCAGGTGCGGTCATTTAGCAGGCGGTGCGCTCCGGCACTGCGACGAGGCGTTTTGCACTTCTGTGCAGGTCGCGCGTTACGGCGAGTGGTACACGGCAGCGGCACTTCAGCCAATGCTGCAACAGGATGTTCAACATGAACGCGAGAACGCATTCATTGACTGAAAGGGCCGTCACCGATTCCTTCGTGTTCGCGTCACTGGCCGACGAGCACGTACGTTGGCTTGTCGAAACGCTGATCACAACTGGGCGGGTCGAAGCCGTGACGCTTGATCCGGCGACGCTTACGCAACGCATTGCGGTGCTCAATCCGTCACTGGTATTCATCGACTTTTCGGACGGCCGAGCGGCCGCTGCGAGTGCTGCTGCGAGCACGGTGCGCGCGGCTTATCCGGGATTGCAAGTCGTTGCGATAGGCTCGCTTGCCGAGCCGGAGAGTGCGATCGCCGCGTTGCGTGCCGGGGTGCGCGACTTTATCGATCTGTCTGCTCCCGCAGCCGATGCGCTACGCATTACGCATCAGGTTATCGACAATCTGGTTGAGCCAGTCAGCCGGCATGGCCATGTGACGGCGTTGGTAGGCGCACGCATCGGCATGGGCGTCAGCACGCTCGCCGCGAATCTTGCGGTCATGTTGCAGCGGCGCGACGTCGAACAGGGTCGGCAGGCGGCGTTACTCGATCTTGGCTTGCCTGCCGGAGACGGTTCGTTATTGCTGAACACGCGAAGCGAATTTCACTTCGTCGAAGCGGTTCGTAATTTACGCCGCTTCGATCAGACATTCGTACACACGGCGCTTTCACATCATGCGAGCGGCCTCGCGTTTACCACGCTGCCACCTAACCTCGCTGAGATGCGTGAAGTGTCGTACTCGTCGTCGATCAGCCTGCTGAATCGCTTACGTGCTTTCTTCGACCAGCAGATCGTCGATCTCGGCGGTTTCTCCAGCAGCGAGTTTATCGCGCATGTCGTTCAGTCTGCAGACGAGACCTGGTTGGTGTGCGACCAGGGGGTAGCGTCGATCGTATCGGCGGTCGGTGTCCTCGACTCATTGCGCGAGGAAGGCATCGATTTGGGAAATGTGTGGCTGATTGTCAATAAGTTCGATCCGGATCTTGGCCTGAGCGCCGTCCAGATTGGCCAGCGCTTGGAAATTCCATTATTGGCTACTTTGCCTGAACGGCGCGTGGCGCTCGGTCAGACTGCCAATCAAGGGCACCTGTTGGTCGAAACGGCGGCGCGCGATCCATATGTGCGTGCGCTTGAGCCGCTCATCGAACGCCTTGGCGGCGTGGCTCGTTCAGCGGCGCAGTTGCCAGGCAAGTCTGCGCTTGGCGCGCTCAAGCGCTTTATTCCAACCTCCACCAAGCGGTCATAGACGATGGTAAAAGAGATCGAATTCGCCGACGACATGCCATCGTTCGCGCAAAGCCAGCAGTTTCAAGACATCAAGAACGCGGCGCACGAACATCTGCTCACTCGCATTGAGGAACTGGGTTCTGAGTTTGGCCGCTGGTCGCGTAATGCGATCAACCAGTTCGTCGATCTGGAAATGGACAGCTTTGTCCGGCTGCGCAGAATCCCAATCAACGAGGCTGAGGTCCGTTCGATCGCGGAGGCGCTTACCAAGGAACTGGCGGGCTTTGGTCCCATTGAGGATTTGCTGAACGATACAGCCGTTGAGGACATTCTGATCAACGGCTATAACGACGTGTACGTGTCGCGCCATGGCATTCTGACCAGAATTCAAGTGCGATTTGCGGACAACGCACATTTGCTGCGCATCGTGCGGCGCATTCTCGCCCCGATCGGCCGCCGTCTCGATGAATCGAACCCTATGGTCGACGCGCGCTTGCCGAATGGCGGCCGTGTCAACGTTGTGATCGAACCGTTGTCGATCGACGGGCCAATCGTATCGATCCGCAAGTTTCGTAAAGACCCGCTGCGCCCCGACGATCTGCTCGGCAATGGCACCTACAGCCCGGAAATTGGCGCATTGCTCGAAGCGGCGGTCGCCGCGCGCTGCAACGTGCTCGTGTCCGGCGGGACGAGTTCGGGGAAAACGTCGCTGCTCAACGCATTGGCGTTTCACATCCCTGAAGTGGAACGCGTAGTCACGATCGAGGACACGGCGGAACTGTCGCTAAACCATCCGCATGTGGTGCGGCTCGAAAGTCGTCCAGGAGGATTCGACGGCGCGGGTGTCGTCACGATTCGCGACCTGCTGCGCAATACCTTGCGGATGCGTCCGGACCGGATCATCGTCGGCGAAGTGCGCGGTGGGGAAGTGCTGGAAATGCTGCAGGCGATGAACACCGGCCATGACGGCTCGATGGGTACGGTGCACGCAAGTTCGCCGCGTGAATGCCTCTACCGGCTGGAAATGCTCGCGGGGTTCGCGGGTTTTCAGGGCACCGAGTCGAGCCTGCGTCGCCAGATTGCCAATGCGATCGATTTCATTGTGCAAATCGGTCGGTTGTCGAATGGCCGCCGGCGGATTTTGTCTATCACCGAAGTGACAGGGCTTTCCGACAACATTATCGCGACTCAGGAACTCTATCGTTATGACCCTGTGATGACGCAGGACGGGGACGAACTGGATCAATGGGTGTCGCTCGGAATTCATCCGCATTCGCCCAAGCTCGCGCGCTTCCGGCAGGCGCTCGGCGGTTCGTCTAACGCCGGTGGTATCGGCGGAGGGGGCTTCGGCGGGGGCTTCAATGTCTAGCGCGGTCATGGTCTTTGCCGCGCTTGCGCTGCTGTGCGCAGCGGGCGCGTTGCTGATATTGCAGCGCGGCATGCGACGCGAGGACCAGGCGAGTACTGAGCGCTTCATCGACAGCCGGATGGCTGTTGCCCAGCCTGCAGAGTCTGGACCGACATCTCGTACCGCGACTGCGCGCCGGACAACTCCCACGGTTTCATTTGCACCACAGGCTCCCGCAGCCGGCGCAGACTGGAGTGAATACTGGCGCTATCTCAAGGCACGGATCGGCTATTCATTCGTAACCCTGATGAATCGCGCGGGGTTGGGAAAAGCCCGCGCGCCCGCACTGATCGTCGTGGGCGTTGTGTTGGCGCTGTGCCTCGTGGCGGCGAATGAGGGCGGCGCATTGGCGGCGGTTGTGACGCTACTCGCATGCCTTGTGTTTCTCTATTTCGTGCTCTCGATGCGGGCGCACAAGCGGCGCCAGGCAATCGTTCGGCAATTGCCGTCGTTTCTTGACGGCATTGTTCGTCTGATTACGCTGGGCAACAGCGTGCCGGCGGCTTTCCAGGCGGCACTGCAAACCACGGAAGCGCCGCTGCGTGAATGCCTGGATTATGTCTCGCGGATGCTGCGATCCGGTGTCGAAATCGATCGTGCGCTCTCTCACGTTGCGTTGCTGTATGGCGCTCGCGAACTGGAACTGGTGGGGGCGGTGCTACGCCTGTCGGTCAAGTACGGCGGCCGGGCCGACGTGATGCTCGATCGAATGTCGTCGTTCATGCGTGATCTGGAACAGGCCGAACGTGAGCTCGTCGCAATGTCGTCGGAAACACGCTTATCGTCCTGGGTGCTCGGTATGTTGCCGGTCGGAATCGGCGGGTTCCTGATCCTGACAAATCCAAGCTATTTCGGATCGATGTGGTTCGATCCGAGCGGGCGGCAAATACTGTACGTCGCGTTCGGCCTGCAAATGCTTGGCGCATATTTGTTGTACCGGTTGGCTCGGCTGAAATCATGACAATGCAACCGAACTTCCTTATTGCACTTGCGCTCGGTCTCGCAGCACTGGCTTCGCTTCTGCTCGCCGGGCTTCTGATCACACGGATCGCAGCCTGGCGACGGAGCGACCGTACGCTCATGCAAGCGCTCGACAAGCGCGCGATGCAAAACGCCGCCGCGGCAGCAGCACGCGTCACTGATGGTACGCAGGTCAAGCAAAGCGTCAGCGTGCCTGCTAGCGGCATGAGGGGGAGGTTCGAGCGTTTAGCGCATGCCGGTGTTCGCTGGCTCGATACGCCAGTTGGCCGACATATCGTAGCGGAGGAGGACCGCCGCCTGCTGGAACAATGCGGTTTTGTCGATGCGCGTACTCGCGGGCTTTTCCTGATCTCCCGGATTGCGGGTGCTACCGTGCTGCCGCTGCTCGTCGGCGCGATTGCCAGCGGCCGTGTTGACGGGCCGCGTTACATGATGTTGGTGGTTGTCGCGATAGCGTGCGGTGTCATGATCCCGAAGCTCGTACTGAGCCGACGCGCGGCGGCACGGCGCCGCGGCGTGGTCGATGAACTACCGATGTTGGTCGATCTCTTGCGCTTGCTCCAGGGTGTTGGTTTGTCACTGGATCAGAGTCTCCAGGTGATGGTCAATGATTTCCGCGGAATACTGCCTGTACTTTCGAGCGAGCTGGAGATTGCTCAGCGGCAATTCGCCGCCGGCCGCACCCGGGAGCAGTCGTTGCAGCGGCTTGCTTCAAGTTACGAAAATGAAGACTTACGAGCGGTGGTGCGTTTGCTGATTCAGGTCGATCGGCATGGCGGGGCAGTGCAAGAACCGCTTAAGCAGTTTGGCGACCGACTACGCGAAACGCGTCGCGCGATGTTGCGCGAACGTATTGGCCGAATGGCGGTGAAGATGACGGGCGTGATGATCTTGACCTTGCTCCCCGCGTTGATGATCGTAACAGCGGGGCCTGGCGTTTTGTCGGTATCACATGCGCTGAAAGCGATGAATCGTTAGGGACACGATGATGACTTTAAATGTGAAACCGAATGGCTTTGTACGAGCGACGCGATGCGTCGTTCCCAGCATCGCGCTCGCGTTGCTTGGCGCTTGCGCGAAAGATATTGGCTATGGCGTCGGCCCGCAAGCGGAACGCCAGGCTTTGATCCAGCAAGCCAATCGAGACCCGGCACCTGACACTCCGGGCATGTATCTTGGGTTGATCGACCGAATGCAGTCGCAAGGGATGTATTTCGCTTCGCTTGCGCATATCGATGCCTATGAAAAGCAGTATGGGGTGACGCCAGACACGATTCTGTTGCGTGCCGACGCGTTGCGCATGACCGATCAACCCGCGGCGAGTGCAGTCGCGTATGCGCGATTGTTGCAAACGCCGCTCGCGTCGCGAGGGCATCGTGGTTTGGGGCTGATTGCAGGAGCATCAGGTGACTTCAGTCATGCTGCTGACGAGTTGCAACAGGCAGCGCAGCTGGCGCCGACAGACGCGTCAGTGCTGTCGGATCTTGGTTACGCGCGCATGCGTGCAGGTGATGTCAGTGGTGCCCGGGTGCCGTTGATGAAAGCTGCGGAGCTTGACCAGAACAATCCGAAGATCGCTAGCAATATCGCACTCTATTTGCTCGTCGACGGGGAGACGGAGCGATCGCAGGCGTTGATGAATCAGCAGAAGTTCTCACTGGACGTGCGTACGGCGATCCGCAATGAGGCTGCTAAGGTCATTGCCGCAGAACGCGCGCAGCCGCAGGGGGCGGGACGGTCGCAGGGGGCTCAGCCCGGGACTGTCGCCAGCACGCAGGGCATGATGGAACCCGCGCCGCGTTTGCTGCAGCGGTTTGCACAATAACAGGTCGACGGGTAGGGGAGACCATATGAAATATCAGGGAAGAAGGGGCATGCGGAGATTGGCTTGCGGCGCGTTGATCGCGGCGCTGGCAGTCGGCACGCTAGAGATTGCGCACGCGCAGACCGCATCGGCGCCGCCGGTCGCTCGCAGCGAAGTCGGTCATGCGACGACGGCATGGCTCGATCTGCAACGAGGTAATAGTCAGGCCGCTCCTGAGCAGCCAATGCTCGGCGAGGAGGCTGGTCTGGCATACCGGCGTTACATGGAATCGTTCAAATCGAAAATCCCCGAAACGTACGGGTCGGCGCTTAGCCAAGGCAGCGGAGGCGGGCAGGGCGGTAGCAGCGGGCAACTGCCGCAGAATTGATATGTCGCCACGTATTACATCCCATCCCTACGTCTGGTGCTTGCGCATGGTGCGCACGCGCCGCGCGGCAGCTAGGTCGTCACGCTCGCAGCGCGGGGCGATTTCAATTCTGGCGGCGGTATGGGTGAGCGTCGCGGTCATAACGATGGCCGCAATCGATGTCGGCCATTTCTACTATGTGCGTCGCGACTTGCAGCGCACCGCAGATCTGGCCGCTGCGGCTGGCGTGCAGACGATTGGCAGCGCCGGCAGCTGTGCAGCGGCGATCAATTCGGCGCAGTTGAATGCGACGGCCAACGGTTTGTCAAGCAATGGTGGTATCCAGTCAACTTGCGGACGATGGGATCCGTCGGTGAATGCAGCGCAATCTTATTTTGTGACTGCCGGTACGTCGCCTAACGCTTTGCCGCTTAACGCCTTGCAGGTCGTGGTCAGCCAGCCTGTGTCGTTCTTGTTTCTCGCGGGACAGACCCGCACGCTGACGGCGACAGCGACGGCGCAGGCTACAAATATCCGCTCCTTTTCGCTCAGCACTTCGGTGGCCACTTTGTCGGGCGGTCTGATAAACGGCCTGCTGAATGCCTTACTCAACACCAACCTCAATCTGGACGTCGGGTCGTATCAAGGCTTGGCGACAGCACAAATCAAGCTGCTGGATCTGGCTGCCGCGCTTGGTGTGGGTTCGATGAATGACCTGCTTAAGGCGCAGGTCACCGTTGCGCAACTTGCAAAGGCAATGGCAACCGTGCTGGGTCAGGGCAATATTGTCAGTGCTAACGTCACAACCGCGTTGGGCACGATTGCGAGCGCGTCGACGGGCAAGACAGCCATCAACGTGGGTAACACCTCTTCTCAGAACGGGTTGCTCGCCATTGGTCTAGGCGATCCGCAGGCGGCAGCGACGGCTACAGTTAACGCGCTCGATGTGCTAATGGCGGCTGCCGAGATCGCGAACGGGTCGTCAGCCGTCGATCTCGGTGCGGCGCTCAATCTCAGTCCGATTGCGAGCGTCACTGCACAGGCACAGGTCATTCAGCCGCCTGTTATCGCAGTTGGCGAAGCTGGTACCTATCCAGACGGCAGTTACCGGACTAGCGCGCACTCTGCGGTGGTGCGGTTATACGTGAACGTGAAGCTCGTCAACTTGACCATTCCATTGGTAGCGAGCATCAATGCGTTGAATTTGCCCATGTATGTCGAAGTCGGGCAGGGGAATGCTTATTTGCAGACTACACAGTGTTCGACCCAACGTGCGAGCAGCTACAGCTGGATTTCAGCAACGCCAGGGGTAGCGGCCTTGTGCATCGGAGGCGATGCAGCCAGCAATATGACCAACACGACCGTTCCAACTAGTTGCAACCAGCCGGCGGCCATTACTTCTGTGTCGTTGCCTCTGCTTGGGCTCGGGTTGGCGAACGTTTCGGTTGAAAGCACATCGGGCGGCGGACTAAACCTCACCGTGCAGCCGCCATCCCCCACGGTCTTTAAGTTCAACGGCGTTCAAGGAGACAGCGATGACTACCAGACCACCAACACCAATGGTCTGGGCTCCGCAGTCGGTGGGCTCCTCACTCAACTCGCCGGCGGGCTCTCGGGGACGATCCACGTAAGGGTGTTGGGCTTGGACGTTACCGGTCTGGCGGCGCCACTGGTCAGTGGACTGGTGACATTGCTGACGCCCATCCTCCAGTCGCTGGATCTGCTTCTAGTCCCTCTTTTACAACTCCTCGGTGTCCAGATCGGTGTGGCGACGGTCCACGATCTCGGGCTTGCCTGCGGTCAGGCACAACTGGTGTATTGATTTCGCGCTTATGAGAACCAACCCCAAAATCGAGGAACTCGATATCTACGTCTGGGAGGGCAAGGCCGATATCGTCGACCGGGTCGCGCGCTGCATGGCGAGCTTCGACGTCGAAGTGATCCGCGCGGACGATATCGCGATCTCGCCTGAACGGACGGCGCTGCGGCCGTCGCTCGCGATCATCAGTGTCTCGGTGATCGACAGCGGCGCGCTGCTCATGCGCGACTGGCAGGCCGCACACGGCATTCCCGTCGTGTGGGTCGGCGCCGCGCCGCGCGACCACGATCCGGCGACTTACCCGTCCGACTATTCGCACATCCTGCCGCTCGACTTCACCTGCGCCGAATTGCGCGGCATGGTCATGAAGCTCGTGCTGCAATTGCGCGCGCATAGCGCCAAGACGCACGAGTCGGACACGATGATCGCCAACTCGGAGTGCATGCAGGCGCTGCTGCACGAAGTCGACACGTTTGCCGACTGCGACACGAGCGTGCTGGTGCAAGGCGAAACCGGCGTCGGCAAGGAGCGCATCGCGCAACTGCTGCACGAAAAGCATACCCGCTACGGCCAGGGACCTTTCGTCGCGGTGAACTGCGGTGCGATTCCGGACGGTCTGTTCGAATCGCTGTTCTTCGGCCACTCGAAAGGCTCGTTCACGGGCGCGGTCGTCGCGCACAAGGGCTACTTCGAACAGTCCGACGGCGGCACGCTGTTCCTCGACGAAATCGGCGATCTGCCGCTCTACCAGCAGGTTAAACTACTGCGCGTGCTCGAAGACAGCGCGGTCACCCGAATCGGTTCGGCCACGCCGGTGAAGCTCGACTTCCGGCTGGTGGCGGCGACCAACAAACATCTGCCGCAACTGGTCAAGGACGGCACCTTCCGCGCCGATCTGTACTACCGGCTTGCCGTGATCGAGTTGAAGATTCCGTCTCTCGAAGAACGGGGCGCTGTCGACAAGATTGCGATCTTCAAGGCGTTCATCGCGCAGATCGTCGGCAGCGAGCGTCTTGCCGCGTTGCCGGACCTGCCGTACTGGCTCGCCGACGCGGTGGCCGACACCTACTTCCCCGGCAATGTGCGCGAACTGCGCAACCTGGCCGAGCGGATCGGCGTGACGGTGCGGCAGATCGGCGCGTGGGACGCGGCGCGCCTGCAGCGGCTGCTCGCGCTTGCTCGCACCAGCCAGCCGGTGCCGGCCGAGAGCGCCGCCGAGGTGCTGGTGGATCGCAGCAAATGGGACATGGCGGAGCGCAACCGAGTGTTGGCCGCGCTCGACGCAAACGGCTGGCGTCGGCAGGACACGGCTCTTTATCTAGGTATCAGCCGCAAGGTTTTGTGGGAGAAGATGCGTAAGTACCAAATTTTTGACGAAGAGCCCGAAACACGCGAAAGTGAGTAATAATGAGACGGCTGTACTAAAACAAAAACTGTTCAAGCAGGATTTACATGGACCGAAAGTCGAAACTACGGCAGATTGCCCTGGCCGCAATCATCGCGATGGGGGCCGTGCAGGGCGTGAATGCGCAGGCTCTGCCGGATAGCGGATCAAGCGCTGGCGTCGTTTCCCAACCGGGCACGACGACGGCGTTGCCGGCTAATGCAGTGGCTGGGCAGAATGGGCAGGCGCAGACGAGTGCGTTGACGCCGGACGAAGCGAAGCAATCTGCTGCGGGTAATGTTGCGGAATTGCAGCAGATGATCCGCGGCTCGGATCTGAGCGAATTGCGCACGACATACAACGGCAGCTACGGAGCGAGCTTGCTGTTTTATGGCAAGGAGATGACGTACTACGTGGCGTTGTTCCAGCAGAAGAACTTCTGGCGTGTCATCAAGACGCAGGACGCCACGCGTGCCGACATGATCTACAAGGATTTTGTGCGGCAAACGTTGCAACTGTCGGACGTTGAGATTCGACGCACGCAGCTGGAAGCGCAGAAGGCGTTCACGGAGCGCATGATTGCGTTGTCGCAGGACCGTGCAAACCGCTTGCAGGCCGACCTCGACGTTGCGCATCAGCAGCAGACCATTGTTGCGAATCAGCAGCAGCAGACCCGTGCCGAAGCAACGGCGCTGGCGCAGCAGAAGGCTGCCGCACAAGACCAGCTACGCGCCGCGCAACGCCAGGTTCGCGAACTGCAGCGTCAACTGGAAACCGGCCTGCCGACGCACTAAACGCAACGGCCAGGAACCCGGAAGGTGGGGAGGGCGAGACGGCTTGACCGGATCGCCCATCCCACGAGACGTACAAGCCATCGTAGCAATGCAAGTCAGCCATCCCGCAGTACGACGATACAAAGCCTCGCAGTAAATCTCCGCGGTACCCATCCCCAAAGCAACTCCACCTGCCGCACAAGCGATACCTCAAGCCACTGGTTTCCCTGGCAGCCCCATCCGCGACGCACATAGTGCGGAGTGGGATCTGATGACACCTTTGTTACTCGCGCCGAATGCGCGAGAGCACGGATAGCGGCTGTCTCAAGCCCACTGGTTTCCCTGGCAGCCTCATCCGCGACGCACGCAGTGCAGAGTGGGAGCTGATGACACCTTTGTCACTACGGCTGAATGTGCGAGGGCACGGATTCCAGATGCACCACTACCGTGGCTGTGCGGGGGACCCGCTTAAGAGTTAGCGGGGTGAGCCGCTTTCTTTGCCTACTTTCTTTGCGGCGGCAAAGAAAGTAGGTGCCTGCCCCGCACAGGGGCGAACGCTAATAAACCAATAAGTGATCAAGGAAAGGCCAACGCCCATAGAAATCAGATCAGGGAAAGGCCAACGCCATAAAAACACCGACAAGAAAGCGCCGAACAGGCAAAAAAAACCACACCTTCAATCCCGCTTCTTCCCCACCGAAGAAGCCCCACCTTCCACGGGCAAGTGCTTCGGCCCACTCACATCAACAGCAATCGGATCACTAGCTGGAAAGCTCTCCTCGAGCGCCTCGTCGAGGCGGCTATCGTCAGACTCAGCGGGCTGCCCCGCGTCTTTAGGAATGAATACATGCTGCTTCTGCTTGGCCATGACGTACTCCAACGAGAAGAAAACCGACAACCCAGCATAACGCAAAGCGGCCCCGGGCGAGCACCGGCCGACCAACCGGCGCCTCAAATTGTAAGCACCCCCTTCAAACCCCAAAAAAAACGGACCAGAAACCAACGAACAAAAAACCCACGCACAAAAAACCAAACGTTAAAACCAATCCGCATCAAGTCGTTTTCTGTGTGCCGCTTAAAAACAAAAGCATCCGCTGGCCGCACCGATCGACAGGCCACACGACATGCCGCGAACCGGCAATTTCCAGCTCAGGAGGGGAGCCAACAGGAACAGCGAAAATAGGGCAGCGAATGACATGGACCGAAAAAAACCTGCACGCGGGCAACGCTTCAACGCCTCACACGTGGTGGAAGCCGAACTGGAACATCTGGATTGGGCGACACGGCAACCGGCGCTGCGCATGCTGGACGCCCTGTACTGGCGGCGTCGCGTGCTGGCGGTCAAATGCGGATTCGAGCTGACGGACTTGCAGATGATGCGGCTGGAGAAGATTTTGCAGCGGCTCGGCCATCCGTCGGAATAGCCGGCCGCTTCGGCGACAGTTTATTCGTTGCCGCCGCCGGTGCCGCCGTTGCCACCATGATTGCCGCCGCCATGGTTGCCACCGTCGCCGCCTCCCGTACCGAACAGACGCCTGCGGCGTGTGACGACCACCGGACCGTCGGACGTGCTGCTGCTACGATCGGACGCAGGGCGATCCGACGACGGCGCGCCATACGATTCACGCGGTTCGCGCGGCTCACGGTGGTCGCGCGGTTCACGCGAGCCGTGCGGGCCACGCGTGGTGTGCTCGCCGTGCGAAGGCCGCCCGGCGCGCGGCGCCGGACGCGTGCCGGTGTCGAGCTGGATCGTCGAGATCGCGCGCTTGTAGATGCCTTGCAGGCCGACAGGCGTGCGCAGCATCACCAGATACTGATCGAACGACTCGATGCACCCCGTCAGGCGAATGCCGTTGACAAGGTAGATCTCGACGCGCTTTCGTTCTTTGCGCGCAGCGTTCATGAAGTCGTTTTGCGGATGCGATTCTGCGGAAGCCATGGACAATTCAGGTTAGTAAGACGGTTGTTCGCCGGGATTCTACCCTGTGTGGGGGTAGAACGCCTTTGCGGCCGAACTGCGTCCACTATAACGGCTTGCGCGCACATAAGCATCTGATAACTATTGACTGTAACGTTGAGTTACGAATCTGGGGACGAATTGCGCATTCTTCGGCCAGGTTCGGGTGCTCCCGGCGCGAATGGCGGAAAAATATCGCTCACGCCGGCGTCATGTGCGGAATAAATCGCAGCCCGCTCACGTTAAGTCAGCTATGGCAGCGTTGCATATCGCACGTGGCCGATCGGTGTCCCCGGCGCGCGCGCTACGACCGGGCATTCATCAGGAGACTCACCATGAAGGTATCCCGCATTCTTTCCGCTGTCTTCGTGTTGCTGGCGCTCGCGCTGGGCTCGCTCGCAACGAGCGCCTGCACCTCCGCGACCGACAGTAGCGCTTCCGGCACCAGCGGTGGCACGAGCAGCGGCGGCTACTGAGCGTTGCCACGCCGGGTGAATTTCGAAGCGGAAGTGATTTCCTGGCTCCCGCAGTTGCGCCGCTATGCGCGCGCACTGACGGGCGACCGTGCCTGGGCCGACGACCTCGTGCAGGATACGGCGGAGCGCGCGCTCGCGCGCTGGGCGGCGTTTCGTCCGAACAGCAATCTGCGGGCGTGGCTTCTGACGATCCTGCGGCATCTTTACATCGATCAGTTGCGCGGCCGCCGCGAAATTGCCGTCGACGACGAAAGCGCGCCGTGGCGCAATCTCGAAGCGCCGCATGGCGAAGTCGACGGTCTGGTGTTGCGCGATCTGCAGCGCGCGCTGTATTGCCTGCCGGTCGAGCAACGGGAAGTGTTGCTGCTCGTTTGCGTGGAGGAACTGTCTTATCAGGAAGCGTCGAAGGCGCTCGGCGTGCCGATCGGCACGGTGATGTCGCGGCTGTCGCGCGCGCGGGAACATATGCGCGTGCTGATGACGGAGGGGCCGGTTGAAGGGGGCGCTGTGGGGTTGGCGCGTAAAGTCCCGCCGCTGAAAGTAGTGAGAAATCCGTGATGAACAACGACCACGATTCCAGTTTGCCTGAGGGGCTCGATCTGCGAGCGCTGTCGGCGTTCGTCGACGGCGAGTTGCCGCCGGTGGAGCGCGCCGCGATCGAGGCGCAACTGGCGCAGCAGCCGCAGGCTGCCGCAAGAGTGGCCGCGTGGCGCGCGCAAAAAACGGCGCTGCAGGTGCTGTGCGGTGCGTCACTGCGCAATGAGCGTCAGGCGCACAACGAAAGCAGCGGCGGCGTCGGGCAGCGCGACGTCGACGAGCCGGCCTTCATCGTGGTGCGGCGGCCTACGCCGTGGTGGCAACGCGTCGGCCTCGCGGCGTGCTGGCTTGCGGCCGGCGCGGGTCTCGCGCTCGCCCTGGGGCCACTCGCGCCGCGTCTGACGGGCGGCGCGTGGAACGGTCTGGGCGGCCAGCCGCCGAGCTTTGCCGAGCGCGCCGATATCGCCTATGCGGTGTACACGCCCGAGCGGCGTCATCCTGTCGAAGTCGCCGCGAGCGAAGAAGAGCATCTGATCAACTGGTTGTCAAAGCGGCTGAACCGGCCGCTATCGGTGCCGTCATTGCAGGAATACGGCTACTCGCTGGTGGGCGGGCGCTTGTTGCCCGGCGAAGCGGGACCGGCCGCGCAGTTCATGTATGAAAATACCAGCGGTGCACGGCTCACGCTGTACATCACCGGTATTTCTCGCGACGAAACCGCGTTCCGCCTGTTCCGCGACGGAAACCGCCGGACCTTCTACTGGATCAACGACCGCATGGGTTATGCGTTGTCCGGGCCGATCGCGGAAGGCAAGCTGCGCGCGATTGCTATCGAGGTATGCAGCGCGCTCGGCGGCAAGCCGGAAAGCTGGCAGTAGCGCAGAAAGTTCGGCAAGCATCTGGACATGTCCGGCGCCGGCCCCGCGAGCGGCCTGCAACACGTGGTAACAGAAATGCGGTGCGGCCCGAGCGCGCCGTCGGAATAGCGTTACGCAACGCTTCGTTTACTTGCAGCAGGATCAGGCCGTGCGGTGCCGCATTGCTGCATGCGCACTGGAACGGCACGGTCTCGTGCGAGGCAAACCGACGGGGTCTTCACGGTGTCGACACGTTTTTTGCGAGTCGCAACGCCGGCGCGTCGAGGCAGCGAAATCATGCTTACTTTTCATCGATCCGGCACCGGGCTGTATTCCGGCGTAGTGTGTCTGTGTCTGTGCGCCGTTTGCGCGGCGCCCGCCGAGGCGCAATCGGACGCGAACGCGCCGTCGAACGACGCTTCGACATGCCGTTTTGTCGTGGGTCAGGCGGAAATCGACGGCGTCATGCAGCAGGTCAGCGGCCGCGCGTGCCTGCAGCCGGACGGCAGCTGGCAGATCGTCGAAGACGATGCCGCCGCGCAGGCTTTGGGTCCGGCCCCGGTGTATTACTACGATCCATGGTACTGGGGGCCGCCGGTGGTATTCGGTGCCGGCGTGTCGTTCATTTTCGTCGACCGCTTCCATCATTTTCATCACATGGATCATGTGCGTTATGGACACGGATCGTATGGCAACTGGCACGGCGGCGGCTCGATGCACATGTGGAGCGGTATGTCGCACGGCGGCGGTGGCGGCATGCGCCGCTAGCGTGCCGTCGTCCACGCGCGCGGCCGCAAAGGAGACATCTTGACGCGCAGTTTGCCGCCGAAAGTTTCCGCCGCCGGGTTCGATCGCGCACTCGCCGGGTGGCGCGCGATTGTCGGTGAGCCGCAGGTGGTGACCTCGGCCGCCGGGCTCGCTGCTTACCTCGATCCGTTCGCGCCCGGTGAGCGCGAAGCGTTTTCTGCGTCTGCGGCGCTGCTGCCCGCATCCGTCGACGAGATTCGCGCGGTGCTGCGGATTGCCAATCAATTCCGTATTCCGTTGTGGACGGTGTCGACCGGACGGAACTTCGCGTACGGTGGCGCTGCGCCACGGCTGACGGGTTCGGTGGTGCTCGATCTGCAGCGGATGAACCGCATCATCGAGGTGAACGAAACGCTCGCCTACGCGCTGGTCGAACCGGGCGTCAGCTACTTCGATCTCTACGCGCATTTGCGCGACAAAGGCTACAAACTCTGGGTCGATCCGCCCGCGGCGGGTTGGGGCAGCGTGGTCGGCAATACGCTCGAGCGCGGCTTCGGCTATACCGCGTACGGCGATCACGCGGCTGCGCAGTGCGGCATGGAGGTGGTGCTTGCCAACGGCGACGTGTTGCGTACCGGCATGGGTGGAATCGAAATCGGCACTGCGTGGCAACTGTATCAGCCGGGCTACGGACCTTCTTTCGATGCGATGTTCATGCAGTCGAACTACGGCATCGTCACCAAGCTCGGTGTCTGGCTGATGCCGGCGCCGCCTGCGTATCTGCTCGGTGAAATCCAGTTCCGCCACGAGGAGGATCTCGAAGCGATCGTCGATATCTTGCGGCCATTGCGGCTCGATGAAACGATCCGCAATAACGCGGTGATCGAAGGCGGTTTGCGCCGGGCCGCGGGACTGTCGGCGCGTCAGCAGTGGTACGAAGGCAAAGGCGCGATGCCCGAAGATGCGGTGACGGCGATGCTCGACAAGCTCAACGTGGGCCGCTGGAATCTGCATTTCGCGCTGTACGGTACGCCTGAATTGATCGACGCCCGCTATGCAATCGTAAAGCGCGCTTTCTCCCGCGTACCGCAGGCAAAGCTGTCGGCGGCCCGGTATGCGGGCGACGCGCAACCCACCGGGGGCGGCGATCGCAACATGGCCGGCATCCCGGCGATGAGCGCGTTCCGCATGCTCGACTGGCGCGGCGGCGCGGGCGCGCATGTGGACTTCGCGCCGGTGTGTCCGGCGACCGGACGTGATGCGCTGCGCCAGTACACAATGGTCAAGGCGCGTGCGGCCGAATACGGCTTCGATTACTACGGGGGTTTTACCGCGGGCGTGCGTCATTTGCATCACATCTTTGCGGCCATCTTCGACCGCGACGACGCGAATCAGGTCGAGCAGGCCGGTGCCTTACTGCGCTCGCTGATGAGCGATGCGCGCGCGGCGGGTTACGGCGAGTATCGCGCGCATCTCGCGTATATGGATTTCGCCGCGGCCCAGTACGGTTTTAACGACGGCGCGTTGCTGCGGCTTTCGGAAACGATCAAGGATGCCCTCGACCCGAACGGTATTCTCGCGCCGGGTAAACAGGGGATCTGGCCGGCGGCGTGGCGCGACCGGCGCGGTTATACGTGAGGCGTGATGAAGCAATGGACAGACGCACTTTCATGCTGACCGGCGCATGGTTTTCGACCGCGGCAGGTGGCGCGTGGCCGTGGCTCGCTCATGCCGCCGCTCGCCGCGACACGCTCGCGGTGATCGATTCCACCCTCGCGGGCGGGCCAGCATTCGCCGACTACGTCGCGCAGATGAAACTGCCTGCCTTCGAAACCGGAGACGACATCGGCGTGCTCTGGTACAGCACACTTGCACCGCGTCTGAGGCAAACGTCCGCGCAATTGCCCGTGTCGCTGATTGGCCTCATACGCGTATCCGATTACTTCGTGCTCAAGGAGCTTGCCACTCGCGTGGGCCACCTGGTTGAGCACAGTCACGAACAGGGCACGGGGCCCGTCGCGCATGTCGCTTTCGCGCTGACGCCACGCCTTGCTCGCTAGAACCCTAGAACTTATAAGCCTTGTTTTTCGGGTCGAAAGTCGAGTCGTCGAAGTTTTTCGGCGTGATGTTCTCGAAGACAATCTTCTCGAAGATCTTGCCGTCGTTGTCATATGACTCGACCGTGCGGAAATACGGATGCCGCAGATCCAGCCCGAGCGTTTCTTTCTTCGCATAGAACTTGGGCTGGCCGTCCGGCGTTTCGAAGGTGAAGGCGACTACGCGCACGCCATCGATTGTTTTCACTTCCACCTGGGTCGAGCGCGGCAAGCCGGCCTCGACGTATTTCTTGCCTTCGACGAGATACTGATTGGCGATGTACTCGGTACCGAGATCGCGCACCTGGTGGTTTGACTGCGCACGCGCGAGGGCGCCGTTCAGCGAAGTCCACAGCGGCATCACATTCATGATGCCGCCGAGGTGGCCATACATTTCGTCGGTGCGTTTGGACTCGTCGTAAATGATTTCCTGACCGGCGTGCGCGCCGTCGGGCAGCCACTTCGCGTAGATCCGCAACGGATCGTGGGCGACGCGCACCAGCATGTGATCGGGCTTGTCGGGCCACTGGCCGTGAATGCGTTCCGAGCGCGACATGGTGAACTCGTATGACGGGTAACCGTTCGGCCCTTCCTTGATGTAACGCGGCAACGCAAGCGGATCGAGCGACTGGAACAACGCGACCAGTTGCGCATCGTCGAGCTTTTCCATGGCGCCGCTTTGCTGCTCGGCGCGCAGCCATTTGACCTGCTGATCCAGCGTGAGCTTGCCGACCTGCGAGGCGGGCGTGGTGGGCGCCTTGACGTTACTGGCCGTGTCGAGCGCGGGCGGTGTGTCGTCGTTCTGCGCGAACGCCGGGGGCGTTGCCATCGCAACGGCGCCGGCCACCAGTGTGCCAATCAGAAGCCCCCGTGACGAGACCACACGCAATGATGCGGTCAGGCACGCGCTCAACGTCGTGGACTCCGACGAAAAACGCACGAGGCGCACGAAGGCCGACGAGCGGTTCGACCCACTCGATTGGCACAAGCGGTGTGAGCGTGCGGACAGACTGTGCTTCATGAAGCTCTCCGAAAGGATGGCGCAAGGCATGGCATCGAGCGCCTTGCCTCCTGTCAGGCAGGTTTTTGCTTCGCGAGTTCCTCGTCGCGCAGCGCGCGGCGCAGAATTTTGCCGACGTTGGTTTGCGGCAGCTCGTCGCGGAATTCGACGAGTTTCGGCACCTTATACCCCGTCAGGTTCTTGCGGCAGTGGGCGATCACCTGTTCCGCGGTGAGCGAAGCATTGCGTTTGACGATGAACACCTTCACGCGTTCGCCTTGCGCGGCATCGGGCACACCGATGGCGGCGACTTCGCGCACGTCCGGAAGCGCCGCGATCACGTCTTCGACTTCATTCGGATAGACGTTGAAACCCGACACCAGGATCATGTCTTTCTTCCGGTCGATCAGACGGATAAAGCCGCGCGAATCCATCACGCCGATGTCGCCGGTGGCGAGCCAGCCGTCGTCGTCGATCACCTTGGCGGTTTCCTCCGGGCGATTCCAGTAGCCTTTCATCACCTGCGGGCCCTTCACACACAGTTCACCGGCTTCGCCGATGTTCGCCCACGTGCCGTCGTCTTTCTTGAAGCGCACGTGCGTGGATGGCGCGGGCAGACCGATCGAGCCTTCGAAGTCACGCATATTGCTCAGGTCCACCGGATTCATCGACACGATCGGCGAGCACTCCGTGAGCCCATAGCCTTCGATGATCGGCTTGCCAGTGACCGCCTTGAAGCGATCGGCAACCGATTTCTGCGTGGCCATGCCGCCCGCCATCGCGAGTTTCAGATTCGAGAAGTCGCGCTTGCAGAACTCTTCGTTGTCGAGGAACGCGTTGTAGAGCGTATTGACGGCCGTCATGCCGGTGAATTTCTCGTGACGGATGATCATCATCACGCGCTTCATGTCGCGCGGATTGGCGATCAGGATGTTGCGCCCGCCGAGTCCCATGAAGATCAGCGCGTTCACGGTGAGTGAATAGATGTGATAAAGCGGCAGCGGCGTGAGCACCGTTTCGATCTCGCCGCTCAACTGCCCCTCGGACCACGCTTTCGCCTGCAACAGGTTGGCGATGATGTTCCTGTGCGTGAGCATCGCGCCTTTGGCGACGCCGGTGGTGCCGCCGGTGTATTGCAGGAAAGCGATGTCGGCGTGCGTGGGGCGCACCGGCGTCAACGGCCGCGTGTAACCGATCGAAAGTGCGTCGAGCAGCGGCACGGCTTTGGGCAGGTTGTATGCCGGCACCATCTTCTTCACATGGCGCAACATGAAATTGAGCAGACGTCCCTTCAGATTCAGGCCGTCGGCGAGCAGATCGCCGAGACCCGTCACGATCACGTTCTGCACCTTGGTGCCCGGCAGCGCGTCTTCGACCGTCTTCGCGAAGTTCTCGAACACGATGATGGTTTGCGCGCCGCTGTCCTTCAACTGATGCGCGAGTTCGCGCACCGTGTAGAGCGGATTCACGTTGACCACCACGCCGCCCGCCTTGAGTACGCCGAACAGCGACACCGGATACTGGAACGTATTCGGCAGCATGATCGCGACGCGCTCGCCGGGTTTCACGCCGATGCTTTGCAGATACGCCGCGAACGCGGCTGCCTTGCGGCCGAGCTCGCCATACGTCATGCTCGCGCCGACGCTCACATACGCGACGCGCTCACGAAACTGCGCGATGCATTCGTCGAAGAACTGCACGACCGATTCGTACTGGTTGACGTCGATGTCATGCGGCACGTCCGCCGGATATGACGCGTACCAGATGCCGTCGGTGTTAGGCGTGCGGTTCACCGCCTGACTGGGGACCTGATCCGCTGCATGGGCCAAGGGAACGGGTCCGGCGGCGGGCGAGAGCGGGGCTTGCGAAGGCTGGGTCATCGGTCGTCTCCTGAAGCAGAGGCTTCATCTGTTTGTGTGCTGGTCTTGCAGCCAGTCATGAAGTAATCGAAGCAGCAATCAAAGCAACCATCAAAGCGGTTTTTACAGCAGCCCTGGAAGCCAGGCATTCATTGAAGCACGCGCTGAACCAGCCGCGACCTCAGCAACACTCAGCGTCACTCAGCGCTCCAGAATCGCCACCACGCCCTGGCCGCCTGCCGCGCAGATCGAGATCAACCCGCGTGCGGTGCCGGCCGGCTTGTCGAGTTGCGCGAGCATCTTTGCCAGTCCGGCGACGATGCGGCCGCCCGTGGCGGCAAACGGATGGCCGGTGGCGAGCGAGCTGCCGTTCACATTCAATTTTGCCCGATCGATCGCGCCGAGCGGCCCCGGTAAGCCGAGTTGCGTGCGGCAATACTCGTCATCCTGCCACGCCACGAGCGTACACAACACCTGTGCGGCAAAGGCTTCGTGAATCTCGTACAGATCGAAGTCCTGCAACGTGAGTCCGGCGCGCGCCAGCATGCGCGGCACGGCATAAGCGGGCGCCATCAGCAGGCCTTCTTTCTTGTCGAAAAAGTCGACGGCGGCGGTTTCGGACCAGCTCAGATACGCCAGTACCGGCAGGTCATGTTTAGCCGCCCATTCTTCGCTGGCGAGCAGGACGGCGGAGGCGCCGTCCGTCAGTGGCGTCGAATTGCCGGCGGTCAGCGTGCCCGCGTCGCGATCGAATACCGGCTTCAGACCGGAGAGTTTTTCGAGCGTCAGGTCGGCGCGCAGATTGTTGTCGCGCGCAAGGCCGCGATAGGGCGTCATCAGATCGTTGACGAAGCCGCGCGCATACGCCTCGGTAAGCTTGCGGTGACTCTCGTAAGCGAGCACGTCCTGCGCTTCGCGCGAGATGTTCCAGCGCTTGGCCATCAGCTCGCAATGTTCGCCCATCGACAGCCCGGTGCGCGGCTCGCCGTTGCGCGGCAACAGCGGTTTGAAAAACATGCCCGGCCGCAGTTTGGTCAGTGCGCCCACGCGTTGGCCGGTGCTCTTGCCGCGGTTCGCTTCGAGCAGGATCTTGCGCATGCGCTCGTTGACGCCGATCGGTGCGTCGGAGGTCGTGTCCACGCCGCCTGCAATGCCTACCTCGATTTGCCCGAGCGCGATCTTGTTGGCGACGAGAATGGCCGCTTCCAGCCCGGTGCCGCAGGCCTGCTGCACGTCGTAGGCCGGCGTTTCCTTCGCGAGCGTGGTGGACAGCACGGATTCACGCGTCAGGTTGAAATCGCGCGAATGCTTGATGACCGCGCCGGCCGCGACTTCGCCCAGGCGTTCACCGTGCAGGTTGTAGCGGTCGATCAGGCCTTGCAGCGTGAACGTCAGCATGTCCTGATTCGACGCGGTCGCGTAGGCGGTGTTCGAGCGGGCAAACGGAATCCGGTTGCCGCCGATAATGGCGACGCGGCGCACGGCGGGCAGCGGGTTGGACATGCTCGGCTCCTTTGGGTCGTTCCCTGGTTGTTGAATGGTGCGAATGGTGCGAATAGTGAGTAAGGCTTCTTTGCCGCAGTGTGTCTGTTAGCTCAACAACGATTGTCAGGCCGCTTCAATTCCATGCGATGACGAAAACATAGGCGTGTCTGCCGGGCTTCATAAGAGTTTCCATTGCATTCGGCCGCGCAAATGCGGTTTTTCCCCGGCAATGTCGCGTACCTCGATGTCGCGCTCGATCAGCGAAGACGATGCGCTCCAGAGCGTCGCTTCGCCCGGCAGCAGCATCGGCAATTTGAATTCGGCACTCAACGTCGCTTCGGCGAGCGGTTTCGGCGGTTGCAGCGCGGCGGCGGCGCGCGCCAACGTCCACATGCCATGCGCGATGGCGCGTGGAAAACCGAATGCTTTCGCGGAGAGCGCGGTCAGGTGGATCGGGTTGTAGTCGCCGGATACTTTCGCGTAGTCGCGGCCCAGTTGCGGCGCCAGTTGCCAGCGCGAGAGGCGCTGCAGCGCGTCGGGTCCGAGTTCCAGCGGATCGAGCGGATCGCCGCTTGCCGGCACGCCGCGTTTCAGATAGACGCTGTCGCCGTCCCACACCGCCTCGCCGCGACGGTACATGCGTGTATGCAGTACGAAGGCCTGGCCTTTGTCGTGACGCAGCAGCGCGCCGAATTCGACCTCGACGCGCAACATATCCTTGTAAGCGAGCGGCCGGCGCAGCCGCACGTGATTCGCCAGATGCACGAGGCCGAGTGCCGGCCAGGGAAACGCCGGGTCGGTCAGCATCTGCAGATGCAGGGGAAAGGCCAGCAGGTGCGGATACGTGAGCGGCACGCCGTGCTCGGGGATAAAGCCGCACACGCGCGAATAACGCCAGATCGGTCCAGCGTCGAGGACCACGGCGGGGCGCACGAGGCGCAACGCCGGCAAGTGCGTGTCGCGCCCACGTTTGACGATGCCGGACAACGCGCGCGCGTACAGCTTGGCCGGCGCGGGCAACTGCTCGATGACGACGGTCCTGGGACGGCCCGCGCTCGCTGCGTGACCACTCCGGAACGGATCCCCCGGTTCACGCATGTTCATGCTCCAATCAGGCTTTGTCCGCACACGCGCACGACCTGGCCGCTCACGCCCGCCGATCCCGGATGCGCGAGCCACGCAATGGCCTGCGCGACATCCACCGGCTGGCCCCCCTGGCTCATCGAATTCATCCGGCGGCCGGCCTCGCGGATGGTCAGCGGAATCTTCGCGGTCATCTGCGTTTCGATAAAGCCGGGCGCGACCGCATTGATCGTGATGCCGCGCGCGCGCAGATGCGGCGCCATGCTTTGCACCCGGCCGATCACACCGGCCTTCGACGTGGCGTAGTTAGTCTGGCCGAGGTTGCCGGCGATACCGCTGATCGACGACACGCCGATAATGCGCCCGCCGTCGCGCAAAATGCCGGCCGCGAGCAGGGCGTCGTCGATCCGCTCCTGCGCGGACAGGTTGATATCGATCACGCTTTGCCACGCCGCATCGGTCATCTTCGCGATGGTTTTGTCCTTGGTGATGCCCGCGTTGTGCACGACGATATCCACGCCTTGTTCGTCGAGCGCCGCGGCGATCTGCGCGGGGGCTTCGGGCGCGGCAATGTCGAAGGCGAGGGCCGTGCCGTTCAACTGGCGCATCGTCGAATCGAGCGCGTCGCGCGCCGACGGGATGTCGATGCCGATGACGTGCGCGCCTTGCGCGGCAAGCACGCTCGCAATCGATGCACCGATGCCACGCGCCGCGCCGGTGACCATGGCACGCCGGCCCGCGAGCGGCTGGTTCCAGTCGAACGCCGGCAAGGTATCGTTGGCGGGATGCACGCCGATGCGCACCACCTGGCCCGACACATAGGCGGAACGCGGCGAGAGAAAGAACCGCAGCGTCGCTTCGATGCCGTGCTCGGCGCCTTGCTCCACGTAGACGAGATTGGCGGTAATGCCGCGCCGCGCTTCTTTGCCGAGAGAACGCACGAGGCCTTCGAGTGCGCGCTGCGCGGTCCATTGGCGCGGCGTCGCGCAAGTTTCCGGCGGACGCCCCAATACAATGATGCGGCCGCATTTGCCGAGCGAGCGCAACGTGTCGTGGAAAAATCCGTGCAGCGGTTCGAGCTGGCTGCTGTCTTCAATGCCGCTCGCATCGAACAGCAGGGCGCTGAGCTTGCCGTGCGAGCCGGACTCCGCCGCCTCGAAACGGCCGGTCATCAGACCATGGCGATTCGCGAGCGGCACCCATAGCCCCGCGCTTTCATGTGCAACGCTGGTCACACCGATGCTCGTGACGAGACTCGCGAGCGCCTCGAGCAGATGCGGTTCGCGGCCCGCGCCGATCGCCACCAGTCCGTCGAACTCGGGCCGGTCCTCGCGATAGCGCTGCAGCACCTCGGGCTTCGGCAAGCCCAGCGAGCGCGCGAGGCGCGCGCCGAACGGCGAGTTGACGAAGTTCAGGTAAGAATCGTTCATAGTGTTCGTTGCTCCGCTGGCCACGCACCGAAGGAAGTCCCCATAGGGGACCTCGGACGTGTGTCAGTGTGCACCCAGTTTGAGACATCTGGGAGAGTCCCGCCTGGATGTTTTTTTAAAGTGCTCAAGCCGCGAGTTCCAGCGCTTTTTCGAGCGCGTCCTTGCGCTTTTGCAGATTGGCGAGCATGTCGAAGTCGGGCGGGAAGTCGTCGACCTGCACGACTTGTGCGCCATAGCGCGCGTAATCTTCAAGCACGCGGCGATCGTCGGCATCGATCAGGCCTTTCTGCTGCGCCGCTTCGGTCCACGCCGCCAATTGCGGCAGGCTCTGAGGCATCGGTTCGAGCAATCCTTGCTTGACCGCATCGCGCAGTTTCTGGTCGATTTGCGTGAAGCGCGGGTTCAACTCGAACACGAGTTCGCCGTAGCCGAGCGCATCGACGTCCGGATGCGGCACATACGAGTCGGATACCAGGCGGTTGCGTGCCGCGCCCGGTGTTTGCATCAATTCGGCGATCTCCGTGCCGAGTTGATCGGACGGCTCGCGATGCGGCAGGCCGAACGGAAACGCGAGCACGCGCACGAGACCCGCGGCGAGGCGGTTCGGATAGTTCGCGAGCACACCGTCGAGCGCGTGTTGCGCCCTGTACAGCGAATCTTCGACGCCCCAGCGCACCAGCGGCAGATCTTCTTCCTGACGGCCTTCGTCTTCGAAACGCTTGAGTGTCGCGGAAATCAGGTAGAGCTGCGAGAGCACGTCGCCCAGACGCCCGGAAATGCGTTCACGCCGCTTCAGATCGCCGCCGAGCACGAACATGGAGACGTCGGCGAGCAATGCGAAAGCGGTCGAAATACGGGTTGCCGCGCGGTAGTACGGCAGCAGCGGTGCATACGCCGTGCGCGGTTTGGCGATGAACGCGCCACCCGTGACGCCATAAACGAAACTGCGCACCACGTTGGAGAGCGTGAAGCTGATGTGGCCGAAGAAGGCCGCATCGAAATCGCGCAGCGCTTTGGCGCGATCCGTTTCGCGGGTGGCTTCCATTTCCTTCAGCACATACGGGTGGCAGCGAATCGCGCCCTGGCCGAAAATGATCAGGCAACGCGTGAGAATGTTCGCGCCTTCCACGGTGATCGCGATCGGCACCTGCTGATAGGCGCGCGCGAGAAAGTTCGACGGTCCCATGCAGATGCCCTTGCCGGCGGCGACGTCCATGCCATCGTTGATGACCATGCGGGCGCGTTCGGTGATGTGATACTTCGCGATTGCCGAAATCACCGAGGGTTTTTCGCCGAGGTCCACCGCGTGTGCTGACAGGCGGCGCGCCGCGTCCATCACGTAGAGATTGCCGCCCATGCGGCCGAGCGCTTCCTGCACGCCCTCGAATTTGCCGATGGCGGTGCGGAACTGCCGGCGGATCGCAGCGTACGCGCCGGTGCCGCGCACGGCGATCTTCGCCATCCCCACATTCGACGACGGCAGCGAAATCGCGCGGCCCGCCGCGAGACATTCCATCAGCATGCGCCAGCCGTTGCCGACCTGAGCGCGACCGCCGATCACCCAGTCGAGCGGAATGAAGACGTCTTTACCCGAGTTCGGACCGTTCTGGAACACCGCGTTCAGCGGCCAGTGACGGCGGCCGATGTTGACGCCCGGATGGTCGGTCGGAATCAATGCACAGGTGATGCCGGGCTCTTCATTGGCGCCGAGCAGGTGATCGGGATCGAGCGCGCGGAACGCGAGGCCGAGCACGGTTGCGATCGGTCCGAGCGTGATGTAGCGCTTGTCCCAGGTGACGCGAAAACCCAGCGTCTCGCGGCCTTCAAACGTGCCTTTGCAGACGATGCCGACGTCGGGAATCGCGGCCGCGTCGGAACCGGCATAAGGGCTCGTCAAAGCGAAGCAGGGGATTTCGTCGCCGCGCGCGAGGCGCGGCAGGTAGTGGTTTTTCTGCTCTTCGGTGCCGTAGTGCATCAGCAACTCAGCCGGGCCGAGCGAGTTCGGCACCATCACCGAAACGGCGGCGGCGGAGCAGCGCGTGGAGAGCTTCATGATGACCTGTGAATGCGCGTAAGCGGAGAACTGCTTGCCGCCGTACTGCTTCGGAATGATCATGCCGAGAAAGCCGCGCTCCTTGATGTACTGCCAGGTTTTCGGCGACAGGTCCTGCCACACCATGGTGGTTTCCCAATCGTTCGCGAGATCGCACAGCTGCTCGCATTCGACGTCGAGGAACGATTGTTCTTCGGCGGAGAGCGTGGCCGGACCGTAGCCGAGCAGCGTGTCCCAATGCGGGCGTCCGGAGAACAGTTCGGCGTCCCACCAGACGGTGCCGGCTTCGATTGCGTCGCGCTCGGTCGGCGACATCTCCGGCAGGATCTTGCGGAAGATGTCGAGCACCGGTTTCGTGAGCCACGCGCGGCGCAGCGGTTTGATCGTGAGTATGAGCGCAGGGAGGACGAAGACGATCGCGAGTACCGTCGTCGCCACCGGACCCGCTGCCCCGCTGACATGCGCGGCGGCCACCCAGACGATCATGAAGGCTAGCCACCATGAGGCACGCGCCTGAACATAAACGAGTGCGAGAGCGGCTATGACGAGTACCAGGTTGAACCACGGCATGACGTTTCCTCCTGTTTCGATAGTGCGTGCGGACGCATCCACGGGTCGCGGACGGCTCGCGTTCTGTTGATCTTCTAATTGGCGGTGTTGCTTGCTACGTGGTGCGCTCGGGGCGCTTTCATGTCACCCGTTTTCGGGCCACCGCTTTCGAGTCACCTTTAGCCGCTTCTTTTTAGTCGCTCTTTAGTCATTCATAAGCGGCTCTCGAGTCGTACCTGCTTCGCTTTTCATGTCATGTCTGCAAGTTCGACAGCATGCTGTTGCTTAGGTGCGGGACTTAGACGTGTTGCTCAGGTATGCGGTATTCGTGATACTTGCGCACGGGCGGCCTATGGCAGCGCCGCCCGCGCCGTTCGGTTCAAGCCGTGCCATGCAGCGCGGGTTGAAACGCACTCGTCTCGATGCTGCCACCGCGCCGTTCACCGTCCGAGACCTCCGGTCCCGACGATTGCAATCCGCCTGACGCCGGCGGTGTGCCCTCTGCCGGGTTCGCATCTTCCAACTGGCCTTCCGGGAGGCCTTCAGTGGCGTCGCCCAGCACGGCGGCGAACGTGGCCAACTGCGAGCCGTCGGGCAGGGGCGCTTTAAGCGCGGCCACCATCAGCGAGGCGAGACGCGCGATCAGTTGCAGGTCGTTCATCGACTTGCCCTGCGAGAACTCCGAAATCAGGCTGTCGGTATCGGTGCCGGCCAGCACGCCGGACAGCGCGCCGATCGCGAAGTGCAGACGCCAGCCGAGTTCTTCACGCGGCAGATGCGGTAACGCACGCTGGAAAGCATCGAAAAAGCGGATCGCCACCGACTCGTAGTGCGCATTCAGAAAGTCCCGGATGAACGCCGACGGATCGGTATAAGCGCGGCCCAGCAAGCGCAAAAACGCCTTGCCGCCGACACGCGGATCGCGCGAGAGCCGCAGCGCCGGAATGAACATGGCGCCCAGCACGTGCTCGCAGGTCAGACGCGCGCCGAGCATTTCGTCGAAGCGGTCGAGCAGTTTGAGCCGCTCCTGGTTGAGCCGGTCGAGCCGGCGCGCCAGCATCGAATGAATCAGCGATTCCTTGCTGCCGAAGTGATAGTTGACCGCCGCGAGATTGACCTCGGCACGCGAAGTAATCTGGCGCAGGGACATGGCCTCATAGCCGCATTCGATGAAGAGTGTTTCGGCAGCGTCGAGGATGCGGGACTTCGTGTCGCCGGCGTGCCGGCCTGTTGTGCGAACTGCCATTTTGCGTCTCCCAGTTGCCGGGCGCCCGGCCCGCAAACAAGCGATTCAAATGATCATTTGAAACAGCCGTTTTTTTCAGGATAAAGAAGGATAGGGACTGCGATCAAGGGCTCTGTGTGGACTAACTCCTCTAGAAGACCTGACGAAGGTCCGTTTTTCCCAATGGGCGCGGAAGCGTCAAACCGCGCGGAAATAAAAAAGGCCGTTCCGATCGAAATCGGAACGGCCTCGTATTGCTTGTTACCTGTTTGGCCTTGCGTTTGCTTTCTGCCGCCAGCTTTGTGCGCCTTGCTGCTTCTGCTGCGCGCCTGCCTGGCTTTTTGCTTTGCTTGTTGCTTAGCTTGTTACTTTCTGGCGGTTCGAGCCGCCTTTGTATCTATTGTGCCCGATAATGCGGCGGCGAAATAGCTGTTTAGTTCGAACGCTTAAAGCTGCGCCGCGATCTCTTTCGCCGATTGCGTCATGTCGATGCCGCGGCGTTCGCGGCTGAACGGAATCAGCACTGCGATCACGACAGCCACGATACCGATCACGACGGCCATGATCAGTGCGTAGTTGTTGCCATGCGCTTCGGCGGCGCTGGCCTGCAGCGGGCCGTTCACCGACGCGATCAGATTGCCGAGCTGATACACGAGGCCCGGGAACGTCGCGCGAATTTCATCGGGCGAGATTTCGTTCAGGTGCACCGGAATCACACCCCATGCGCCTTGCACGGAGATCTGCATCAGGAACGCGCCGACCGCGAGCAGCACCGGTGTGGACGAGAAAGCCCACAGCGGCAACACCGGCACGGCGATCAATGCCGCGATGAAGATCGCGCGCTTGCGGCCGATCTTCTCCGAGATGAAGCCGAAGAACAGGCCGCCGCAGATCGCGCCGATGTTCAGCGTGATCGTGATCAGCGACACCGTATGCGCGTCGAATCCATGCTGCACGCGCAGGAAGGTCGGATACAGATCCTGCGAACCGTGCGAGAAGAAGTTGAACGCGGTCATCAGCACGATCGCGTAGAGCGACAGCCCGACGTTCTGCTTCAGCGTGGCGACGAGACCCGGACGCGCTTTCTTCTCGAGTGTCTTGAACGCCGGCGATTCCGGCACATGTGCACGCACATACAGCACCAGCAGCGCCGGCAACACGCCGACGAAGAACATGCCGCGCCAGCCGATGTATTGATAGAAGACGCCGAACACGACCGAGGCGAGCAGGTAGCCGCTTGGATAGCCGGCTTGCAGGAGACCCGAGACGATGCCGCGCGATTTCGGCGGCACGGTTTCCATCGTCAGTGCGCCGCCCACCCCCCATTCGCCGCCCATCGCAATGCCGAACAGGGCGCGCAGCACGAGCAGGGTGGTCAGGTTAGGCGAAAAGCCGGACAGCAATTCCAGCAGCGAGAAGCACGCGATGTTGACCATCAGCGTTGGGCGGCGGCCGTATTTGTCGGCAAGCCAGCCGAAAATCAACGCGCCGACTGGACGCATCATCAGTGTCAGCATAATGCCGAAGGCAACTGCGGGGATTTTCGTATTGAACTCCGCCGCGATATCTTTCAATACGAACACCATTAGAAAGAAATCGAATGCGTCGAGAGTCCAGCCCAGATAGGCGGCGATCGTGACGTTTCTCTGTTCCCGTGTCCAGCTCATTGATTGTTCTCCTGAGTCTCCGATAACCCGTGTTTGACGACGGGTGGCTCTGCAGCCCCGTGTGCCCTGTGGCGTGGGCTTCGAGCGAGTGTACGCCGAGCGTTAAACGCTTGCATGATTGAACCCGCGTTTATCCGTATTAATACCTGGAGCGAATTTCCTCCTGAATCTCGCTGCATGGAGAATGTATTGCAAATGTAATTATCGTATTAATGATGTTTGCCGGTTTGTTTGTTATTTGTAATATTTATCCGGCATTTGCGAACGGTAATCCGGTCAATCCGGCACCCGGGTTTCGAGTATCGGGTAGAGGCGGCACTCGCGGGATTCCGGTTGGCGGGGGCGGACGCCTGCGGGTATAACAGCGGCTCGCGGCATTCGCGCCGTGCATATAAAGGGACTAACGAATGACGATTCCGCATCTATGCCTGCTCATCGTGGTGGTGTTGCCGTTTCCGTGGATCATGCTGGCGAAGGTCAGCAAGCGCTATGACAATGTCGCGCCGCGCGCCTATCTCGCGGGCCTCGAAGGCTGGCGCGCGCGTGCTTACGCCGCGCATCAGAACGCATGGGAAGCATTGGCGATGTTCACCGCCGCGGTCGTCGTCGCGGGGCAGGCGGGCGGGGCGAGCCCGTGGATCAACTGGCTGGCGATCGCCTTTGTTGTCACGCGCGTATTGCACGGCATTTTGTATGTGGCGAACCTGGCGTCGTTGCGTTCGCTGGTGTGGTTTGTCGGCGTCGCGAGTGCGGTGTCGATGTTTTTCGTCTCGGTGAACTGAGGTAAGGCGGCGCGGGGGCCGATGCTGGTGGATGCGTATGCACGTGCCTATGCGTCCGTCGGCGCTCACGATCTGGATGACTCAAGCGTTTGTATCGCCGGTGTTGTCACTGAAGGAGGCTAGTCTGCTCGATATATGCGTATGGCGCATCAGTCAAACAGAAAAATCAATTTGACTCATGTTGCGACGCGGAATAAGATCGTTGCCATCCCATTAATGTCGCCGGTCCCGACGCGCCATGTCACTCAAATCACTCACTTCAGCGCCTGTGCGGCGCGGACAAAAACCGCTGGTGGCGCTGGCCACGGTTACGCTGCTGACCGGTCTCGGCGCCGGTCTCGGCGGCATGTTGCTCGCCTTGCTGCTGCACACCATTCAGCACCTCGCATACGGCTACAGCATGACGCACGTGATCAGCAGCGAGAGTTTTCTGCAAGGCGTCACCGGCGCCGAACCCGAGAGGCGTCTGCTCGTCCTGACGACGTGCGGACTGGTGGCCGGGCTTGGCTGGTGGTCGCTGTATCGCTTCGGGCGGCCGCTCGTCAGCATTCGTCAGGCCGTCAAGTCCGACGATCCGCGCATGCCTGTGCTGAGCACCGTCGTGCATGCGTTGTTGCAGATTGTGACGGTGGCGCTGGGCTCGCCGCTCGGGCGCGAAGTCGCGCCGCGCGAGATCGGTTCGGTGCTCGCCGGCTGGCTCTCGCATCGTGCGGGTTTGTCGGCCGAGCAGAGCCGGATCATGGTTGCGTGCGGAGCCGGAGCGGGCCTTGCTGCTGTTTATAACGTGCCGCTCGGCGGCGCGGTGTTCGTGCTCGAGGTCTTGCTGGGCACGTTCGGCTGGAAGGCGCTCGTGCCGGCGGTTGTCACGTCGGCGGTGGCGGCGCTGGTCGCACAACTCGGCTTGGGCAACGAACATCAGTATCTGGTGCCGACGTTGACCTTGAGCACGTCGCTGGTGGTGTGGTCCGTGGTGTGCGGGCCGATTTTCGGTGTTGCGGCATGGGGTTTTACCGAGCTGACCAAACGCGCGCGTGCCGAGGCGCCTAAGGATTGGCGCTTGCCAGTATTGTCGCTGTTGAACTTCGCGATCATCGGCGTGCTGGCGATGCACTTCCCGCAACTGCTCGGCAATGGCAAAGGGCCCGCGGGAATGGCGTTCGATGGCGGCTTGACGATGAGCCTCGCGGCTATGTTGCTGGTGCTGAAGGTGCTGATTACGACGAGTAGTTTGCGTGCGGGCGCTGAAGGCGGCCTGCTGACGCCGGGGCTCGCGAATGGCGCCTTGCTGGCGATCGTACTCGGCGGGGCCTGGAGCCTGTTCTGGCCGGGCGCTTCTTTAGGCGCTTTCGCCGTGGTCGGTGCGACGGCATTCCTGGCTGCATCGATGCAGATGCCGATAACCGCTGTCGTTCTCGTCTTTGAATTTACCCGGGTGAGCCACGACTTTCTGATTCCGGTGTTGTTCGCCGTCGGTGGCGCTGCGTTGAGTTTTCAGGGATGCGTGAAGTGGGTGCCGGCGATGCAGCTTGGTCTGGGTCTGAATTGGAGTGGGGCGGGTAAGGCGCGATGATTGAAGCGTGGCCTTTAATGCCCATGAGCTGACCCCGGTTCCACCGAATCGAAAATCTGATCGAGGTCGTACGCGAGCAGGAACACGCACCCCGTCGTGCTGTGAAAACCGCGCTCGACGGTCCCCAGTTCCGCCACACCTACGCTTCCACGTCCTAGCACTCGACCGTTCCATGTCACTTCGCCCTCCAGGACATAGATGAACTCCGGCCGGTGTGAAGGTGATCGGGAAACGCCGCGCCAGGTGCGAATCTCACGAGCTGGATTGCGCGGCCGTTTGCCTTGCCGAGGTTTTTCACTTCGACACCCTGCGCGAATAGTGAAGCTATCCAGGGGACGTCGTTCGAATCGCTCCAGCGAAATTGTGGTGCTGTCGATGGATCATGAGTCATATCGTGCCGCCTTTCCGCGTGCGTATGTCCACATAAAAATTCGCCGGGGACGAACCCGGGAACTCGCGGCCGTTCGAGCGCGGCGGCTGCGATCAAAGCCACCGTGCGAGGCAGGGATGAGGCCGCAGTTGGGAGACCGCGATAATCCAGGTCGATCAGCAGAACTATGCGGAAACGATGCAGGAAAACACCAGGCTCGCTGCTGACACCCGCCAGTATACTGGCCAACTGCCGGACGCCGTCACTTCGGGAAGGTCAGAACGAATCAGGTCAGGCGCCGTTCGTCGGACTCAACAGGAGGAAGACAAAAATGAAGCGCTTCGTTTCCCACTATCTGGTTGCACTCGCAACGACCATGGCCTGTTCGTTCGCGGGGCCGGCGCACGCGGATGCCGCGCATCCCGTCGTCGCGTTGCTGCCGGGTGTCACCGATCCTTTCTACTTCACGATGCACCGCGGCGCCGAGCGGGCCGCAAACGAAGAACACGTCCAGTTGCTATTCCAGGTGCCCAAGGCATGGAACACCACCGAACAGGTGCCGATCCTCAAGGCGTTTATTGCCAAACACCCGGATGTCCTGCTGGTTTCGCCAGTCGATAAACAGCAATTGATCGGACCACTGAAGGAAGCGGCTGACGCCGGCATCAAGGTCATCACGGTGGATACGTATATCGGCGATGGCCACTATCAGACCGGCAAGGGCGACGCGGATTTCCCGCTGTCCTATATTGCTTCGGACAACCTGGAAGGCGGACGCGTTGCGGCACGCTCGCTCGCGAAGGCCATCGGCGATAAGGGTACGGTCTATTGCGAAAACAACAAGCCAGGCATCTCAAGTACCGATGCGCGTGCCGAGGGTTTCCAGGAAGAGATGAAGAAGCACCCGAACATCAAGGTGCTGCAAACGCAATATAACGAAGATGACGCAAACCGCGCCGCATCCCACGTCGCCGCGGTGCTTGCGCGCAACCCCGACCTTGCCGGCGTGTTCGGCGCCAACACCTTTTCCGGGAGCGGCGCCGCCCAGGGCGTCAAGGCGGCCGGCAAGCAGGGTGTCGTCAAGGTCGTGGTGTTCGACGCAGTGCCTGGCATCGACCAGCAGATCAAAAGCGGCCTCGTGGACATCGCGATCGCGCAGCGCCCGGATGAGATCGGCTATTACGGTGTGAAGTTTGCAGCGGACGTGATTCGCGGCAAGAAGATTCCGTCATTCAAGAGCACGGGCTTCGTGGTGCTCGACAAGACGAACATCGACCAGCCGGACATGAAGCAGTACATCTATTCGAACTAGGCGAGCGCGATCGAACAACGAGAACCTGTCCCCGCGTGCGCGGATGCGCGCACGTGGATACCGCTGCCGATTTTCCGGACGACTTTATGGATAACTCACGGCTCGACCGGCTCGCACTGGTCAGCAAGGTTTGGCCCTGGCTTTTCCTCGGTGCGCTACTGGTGTTTTTCGAAGTCTGGGCGCGGATATCGGATCATCGCTCGTTCATCTTCAACGTCTACAACCTGCAGTCGATCGGGCTGGCGGCGAGCGCGCCATTGCTGCTTGCAATCGGCCAGACGTTCGTGATCATCACCGCGGGCATCGACTTGTCGGTGGGATTTGTCATGGGACTGGCCGCCGTGTGTGTCGCGCAATTCACGCTATTCGGCAGCGGCTCGCCGTGGATCCTGCTGTTTTCCATTCCATCGACCGTCGCGGTGTGCGCGATCCCTGGGCTCGTCAACGGCGTACTGATTGCGCGGCTCGGTGTCCCTGCCTTCATCGGCACGCTCGGCATGTATGGTGTCGCGCGAGGGGCGGGCTTTCTGGCGGCGGGAAGCGGCATGACGGTGGCCGTAGACAATGCCGGACTCGCGTGGCTCGGCCGCGGCTGGATCCCGGTGGCGCTGACCGCGGTGTTGCTGGTCATCATGCACTTTGTGCTGTCAAAGACGCGTTTCGGCCAGTACACCTACGCAATCGGCGGCAATCCACAATCGGCGATCCGCGCCGGCATCAATGTCCGGCGCCATCTGCTGGTGATCTATCTGATCGCCGCTGCGTTTGCCGCGATCGGCGGCATCGTCTATACAGCGCGCTTTGCCGCGGGTGCCGCCAATGCCGGGGAGCCGATGCTTCTCGATTCGATTGCCGCGGTCGTGATCGGCGGCGCGAGTCTGTTCGGCGGCACCGGCAATGTCATCGGCACGCTGATTGGCGCTCTGATCATTGCGGTGATCGAGTTCGGACTGGTATTTATCGACGTCAACGCGTTCTGGCAATTCATCGTGGTCGGCATTGTCATCATCATGTCGGTGCTGATCGACCAGTACAAGGAACGTCTCGGAGGTGCCCAATGAGCACGCCGATCCTCGAGGCACGCGACATCTCGATCCGCTTCGGCGGCGTGGAGGCGCTCCGGCGCGTCTCGCTGCGACTGATGGCGGGCGAAGTGCTGGCGCTCGCCGGCGACAACGGCGCGGGCAAGTCGACCCTCATCAAGATCCTCTCCGGGGTCTATCACGCCGACGCGGGTCACTTGCTGTTCAACGGCACGTCCATGCAACTGCGCGACCCGCAGGACGCTCGCGCCCAGGGGATCGAGACGATCTATCAGGACCTCGCGCTCGCCGACAATCTCGATGTCGGGAGCAATATCTTCCTCGGCCGCGAGCCGACGCGTCGTCAATTCGGGTTTCAGGTGATCGACCGGCCGCGCATGGCGCAGGTTGCACGTGAAGTGCTCGAGCGTCTTGATATCGTGATTCCCGAGCGCAAGCTCAGCGGTCCGGTGAAGATGCTCTCGGGCGGTCAGCGGCAAGCGATCGCGATCGGCCGTGCCATTTACTGGAATGCGCGTGTGCTGATCATGGACGAACCGACCGCCGCGCTCGGCGTGCCCGAACAACGCAAGGTGATGGAGTTGATCGCCGCGCTGAAAGCTCAGGGCGTATCCGTGATTCTGATCTCGCATAACCTGCACGACATCTTTGCCATTGCGGATCGCGTTGTCGTGCTGCGGCGCGGCGAGGTGGCCGGCGAACGGCTCGTGGCCGGGACTAATGGCGACGAAATCGTGCATCTGATGGTGGGGGACACGTATGCGAACGCACGTGGATCGGACCACTGAGCGCCACCGCATTAATCAAATTTTCACAATTTATCAAGCGGAAATCGGAAATTTCTTCAAGGCCTAGGCCGGATCGCCTACTTGTTACGTAAAATTGACCACATATTGGTATCGCGTTACGCTGTCGCTCCAACGCAGCCTGCTTTCCATTTCTTACGCATCACGCGAGGTGGTCCCGCAGGCACGATCCGGAATGCGCAGGAGTCAGTACACGGCCATGAAGAGAGAGCTCATTGAAGATCTTGTCACCGCTGCCGCGGATTTTTCGCCCGACGCCATCTTCCTCGTGAATGAGCAGGGGCGTATACGCCATGCCAGTCCTGCATGCGAGGATATATTTGGCTACGCACCGGGCGATTTTGTCGATCAGTTCATTATCGATTTCGTAGTTCCGGCCGATCAGGACGCCACGCGCAGGGAAGCCAAGGAAGTGCTGGCCGGCCGCAAACGGGTAGGTTTTGAGAACCGTTATCGTCATAAGAATGGAAACGATGTCTACGTCACGTGGTCCGCGCGCTGGATGGAGCACGAGCGCTTGCGTGTGGGTGTGGCACGCGACGTGACAGAACTCCGTCGCCAGGAGGCCGGGCCCTCGGCGCTGTTGTCTGTTCTTGCGCCGTACGAACGCAAGGTGGTTGAGCTGCTGCTCACCGAGGCGACCGAAAAACAGATCGCCGAGCGACTTGGCCTGGCCGCCTCGACCACCCATTCCTATATCACCGGGATTTTCCGCAAATACGGTGTGCGAGGACGGGCGGGCTTGATGAGCCTGTGGCTCAAGCATCTTTCCAATGGCGTCGTTCAACCGGGTGCCAGGTAGGCACGGCTGTTCTCACGCGGGACGACCGCCCGCGCGCGGCAATACACGCTAGCCACGCGAGTAAGTACTGCCGGGTGATTTTCCCCCACACAGAGTCCGCCGCTTTTTGTACGCGGTTTCCGGGCTCTTATCTTGTTCTCTCAGGTTTCCGGCTCTTTCGAATTATTGTGGCTTAACGGTCGCGCTTCCAGAACCGCCGACGACATAGTCAAGCCGGTATGCAGCAACTGATGCTACTCGAAACAGCGTGCCCCACCTATCCTGCTAATCAGAGGGGTGACGAGCGGGCCAGAGTGGGGTACATCTGACATGCAAATTTGTGTACACAAAATTTTATTTCTTATTTCTAATTAGATAAGATATTTAAGTTTGCAAGATTAAAAAGAAGCACAGTATAGATATGGTCATGGCCATAATCTTCGCAACCACGTTTCGCAGGATTTTCCCTAAGATTTGATCGTGTGCCGTCGGCGCCAGATGTCCGGCGACGAAGTCCACCGTCCTATCCATTCGGAGAACTTGCGTGAACCTTGATCGTTTTCCCCGTCACAAGCTGACCTTCGGTCCTACCGCGATCCATGCGCTGCCGCGCCTGAGCGAATCCCTCGGAGGCAAAGTTCACCTCTACGCCAAGCGGGAAGACTGCAATAGCGGTCTGGCGTTCGGCGGCAACAAGACACGGAAGCTGGAATACATCATTCCCGATGCATTGGCGCAGGGTGCCGACACGCTGGTGTCGATCGGCGGCATCCAGTCGAATCAAACCCGGCAGGTGGCGGCCGTCGCTGCTCATCTGGGTCTGAAGTGCGTGCTGGTCCAGGAGAACTGGGTCAACTACTCGGACGCCGTCTATGACCGTGTGGGCAACATCCAGATGTCGCGCATGATGGGCGCGGATGTCCGGCTCGTCAGCGACGGCTTCGACATCGGCATCCGCCCCAGCTGGGAGCAGGCGATGCAGAGCGTGCGCGATGCGGGCGGGAAGCCTTATCCGATTCCCGCAGGGTGCTCCGAACATCCGCTCGGCGGACTGGGTTTCGTCGGTTTCGCGGAAGAAGTGCGGGCGCAGGAGGCCGAACTTGGGTTCAAGTTCGACTACATCGTCGTCTGTTCGGTGACGGGCAGCACGCAGGCGGGCATGGTGGTCGGCTTTGCGAAAGATGGCCGTGCCGACCGCGTGATCGGCATCGACGCATCGGCAAAGCCGGAACAGACGCGCGAACAGATTCTGCGCATCGCGCGCCAAACCGCCGAACTCGTGGATCTGGGCCGTCCGATTCGCGACGAGGACGTGGTGCTGGATACGCGTTATGGCGGTCCCGAATATGGTCTTCCGTCAGAGGGGACGCTCGAGGCGATTCGGCTCAGCGCGAAGCTGGAGGGCATGTTGACCGACCCGGTGTACGAGGGCAAATCGATGCAAGGCATGATCGATAAGGTCCGGCGCGGAGAGTTTCCCGATGGCTCCCGCGTGCTGTATGCGCATCTTGGCGGAGTGCCCGCGTTGAACGCTTATAGCTTCCTGTTCAAGAACGGTTGAAGCGCTGCTCGTGCCCGATTGTCTTTCGCAGTCGGGCACGCGCTCAAGCGATTTTCTGAACCCACTGACTCCGCCAACCCGGCGCCTCAAAGGGATCCGAAAAATACTGGGTCTCGTGAACGACCTTGCCGTCGCGGAACGCCATGATGCTTACCGTGTAAGCCGTTCGACCCTCATAGGTGATGGTGTATTCCGTGACCCAGAGATTGCCTTCTCCGTGAATTCGCCTGACATTGAAACCTGATGGCTTGCCTGGATGATGACCCCGCAGCGCCTGTAGATTCATGCGTCCGAGAATTCGTTCACCTGATTGGGGATAGTCACAGATGGCGTCGTCATCGTAAATATCGTGTTCCGCGTCGAGATTGCCGGCCGCCGACGCGTGCCAGTGCGCATTCAGGGCTTCACGTATTTCCTCTTCCTGCATGGTGCGCCTCCGGATACCGTTCACGTTTAGCTATTGCGTGCTGCGCGGAATAAACCCAGGTCTGCCCGTCTTGACGACTTCATTGAACCGCTCGCTGCCACGTCTCGATCCGGTATCGCTCGGCGCAATCGAAGAGTCGATAGCCGGCTTCCAGCGCGTCTCTGGTGGCACGCGTAGTTGTAGCTGCATCGCGAATCAGTGTGCCAGATCCGAGCACGAGCATCCGGTCGCGTCCATGATTGAGCACTATCTGTTTGCTCTGGAAATCGGAAGATTCGATCATGGCGACATCTCCGTATTATTTCCTTACCGGGCAAGGAAGGATTGACGCTTGGGCCTGCAATTGCGACACAGGTCCACGAACGGAAACAGCGTCAGCGTGTTCGGGGTGGCTAACATCTTCTTAGGGGGCCGAGCTAATGAATTCTCGAACAGCTTACACCGTGTCTCGTTACCTGGCAGAGCGCGAAATGCCGCTTCATCGGCATGCGCAACTTCGTGGCGTTGGCGAAGAAGTCGGAGCTGTCTCGGCAAACAAGGTGAGCAGAACTACCGCCGCGAAGCTTTTTTCTCCCGAGGTAGATAGGTGTTGAATGTGCGGAAGTCGAAGCCGCCAATTGATTCGCCTCGATTCGCCCGAAGCAGCCCGTTGAAATGCCTCTTGCAACCGTCATCCGGACGGAGCGGTATTCCTGCTGCACTGACTGATAGACGGGACTGCGAATGATCGATCGCCGGCGCCGCGCTCAAGCGCTCGCGACCGGCTGGAGGCCATCGCCGCGGTTGACGCTGCATTGGACCGCCCAGCGGCCGCCGAGCGCGGGCGCAATATAGCCGATCTTTTCCACCGGTTGTTTGGTGACGGGATGCCGTCCGTTGAATTCGATCCAGCCGCCGCCTTGTTCGACCGCGCGCCAACTGGCCTCGCGGATCGCGGATTGGTCGTCGCCCGGAAGCGCCTCTTTGCGCAGCTTGCCGGCCTTGCTCGGGTCGGAACCGAAGGCACGGAAATAGTCGTCCCGGTCCGCAACCACGATATAGAGATCGCGATCGCGAAAGCCGCCCTTCGGGTCGTGAAATTGGCGCACGGCGTTTTCCGGCCCCTCGGTGTCGACCAGTCGGGCCGCACGCTCCGCCATGGCCCGGGCTTCGTTGGCGCAGCCCTGCCGCAGCCGGATATATTTAACCCCGTCGCTTAGTCGATCGGCACGGGCTTGCAGCAGACTCGCCGTTTCCACCGACCCGCCGACCATCTCGCCATTGCTGTGGGTGATGTCGTCCAGCACCTCGACTGCCTGGGCGATCTCCTGCAAACCGGTGGTCTGCTCGTTGCTCGACCGTGCGACATCGCGCAGCAAAGTGGCCACCTCGCTGACCGCGTCGACCGCGCGCGTCAGCAGATTCCGGCTGCCTTCGATGGCTTGTACCCCGTCGCTCACCTCGTCGCGAGAATGCTGGATCAGTTTCTTCACTTCCGCCGCCGCTTGCGCACTGCGCTGCGCCAATGCCCGCACTTCGGCGGCGACCACGGCAAAACCGCGGCCGGAATCGCCGGCCCGGGCGGCTTCCACTGCCGCGTTAAGCGCGAGAATATTGGTCTGGAATGCGATGCCGTCGATCACACTGAGCATCTCCCCCATCTCGTGCGAACGTTGCTCGATGCGCTCGATGCTTTCGACCGAAGCGCGCACCGCCGCTTGCCCTGCAACCGCATCGGCATGCGCACGGGTGGACCGCTCATCGGCTTGCTGCGTCTGATCGGTGTTGTAGCGCACGGCTTCCAGCAAGGCCTGGAGCGAGGCACGGGTCTGTTCCAGGCTGGCAGCCTGCGATTCGGTACGTTGCGACAGCAAGGTGGCATGTTGGGTCGCCTGCGCGCCTCCCATGGCGATCAGTTCGGCTTCGCTGCGGATGCGCGCGACCACTTGCGACAACTGATAAGCGAGCAGGCGGGCCTGTTCGCCCAGTGCCGTCAGTTCGTCGTGCCCCGGCAAAGACACGTCCTGCATCAGGTCGCCGTCGCACAGCGCATTCAGCTGGGCCCGCAAGGTTGAGATCGCGTGGATCAGGCCGGCGCCGAACAGCCCGAAAATCACGAGGAACTGCGCCAATCCCAGCGCGGCGCCATAGCTGCCGTACCAGCGCGCCGCCGCGACGGCGCCGACGGCGCTCAGTGCGGCGATCGTCCACTGCACCCGCAGGTTCCAGCGGCGCAATGCCGACCTGAGAAGGAGGGACGGGGCGGGTGCGCGGGACGGGCTCGCCGTGGCGTGTGGCGTCTCTTGATGGGTTGACATGGATATTGCCCGAACCGTATGTTGGCTTTTGCCTTCGATCGCTGGACAGGTGCACGGGAATGCAACCCGGGAGCACGTCGCTGGCGTGCATGTTCTTGTATTCCGGAAGACGTCTCCTTAAGCGCGGTTGTCACGGAACGCATCGCTCCGGCAAACCACGATCTCCCGTGAATTCGCTATGCGTGGCGGTCACCGAAACACCGAAAAAGGCTCCGCTCACGTGGCGATTCTGCCATGGCGGGAGGAGCGTGATTATCGAAAACACGCTCATTTCACTTCTGTTCTGCTTATCGGATTCGAACAATCGCTTCGCAGCCCGGAACAAGGGCCGCCAGTCGTTACGCTGCTGCTTTAATGGCACGATGCTACATCGCGAACTCAGCAGCCGATGTGCAGTGCGTGTTGTTTGCGCTATCTACCGACGAAAATTCGAACCCTGGCCTGGTCCGCCGGCTGCACCGCCTCCGAAATTACTTCCTCCCGATGTGAAACCAACACCCACAAGGGCAGCGGAACTTCCGTCCGGTAGCGTTCGCGAGAGGGCGTCAGCACGCACACTGGCGGCACCTGCGGGGCGGCCCCGATCTGAAGCCGTTTGAGCAAGGTTTGGCCAATGGCCATACGCGTACATCTGAGTCGATTGAATCATGACGCTGACGTTCGGATTGCAGCCGTTATGCACTACAACGGTTTCTTCGGAAAACGCGCCCCTGGTGCCGATGCCCGTGGCGACCATGCCGTTGGCACGTACCACATCGCACTGGGATGAAGTGAAAACGATGGCGTTGACCGGGATGTCGACATCGACGATATCCGTCTCGTCGACACGGATGCTCAGTAGCCTTCCCGCCGCGAGCACGCCGTCCTGTATCGGACCGGTCTTGACGAAGTCCACCTGGAGTGCAAATCCGGTTAGACGGTCCGCTTCCGTGGGGACTGCTACCTTGTAGGGTACGGGGCGCGCAGTATCGTCAATTCCCGCAAAGTTTCCGCCGCTTGCAGTGACACGCAAACCTACGCCGATAACGTTGGTAGCAAACACCCGGCTGAAGCCCGGCACGGGCGCGAAGATGTCAGCGAGTTTTGCTTCGCGCACATTCGATGTGCCGCTACAGGCGAATGGGATATCGCGCTCCGCTGCAACGCGAACCGATCCTATCGTCGAACCCACAGGCATGTCCGGTGAAGCAGTGAGCATCTTCGACGGGAGTACGAGATCCTGTGGCGCTGCGGCTTTGAGTCGACAATCGGCGTGCGCCGTTGCGGCGCAGAGCAAACAGGCGGCAAAAATTGAAACCTTCCCGAGTAGCTGGATGCGAGGCGAAGTAGATAGTCGTGTCAATTTCAAGCTGCCCTATGCACCGAATTGTCCTCGCGCAATAGTACACATTTCACGTTGGCCCAAGTACCGTCGATCCTTACCAAGCCTGACTGGGTGGCGCTTGTCGGTGTGACCTGGCGTGGTTCGGTTCTGGTGAACCCGTGCGACGCCGACGTCATGCGCGTGGCGCAAACGGCCGGCGGCTGCCGGGAATGTTAATTGCTGAGTGCAAATGCAATTCAAATTAATGATTTCATATGGCCTGAAGATAGATATTTAAATATCAATTAATGAATTGAAATGGAGTAATTTTTTGGAATAAATAATGAGTCGTTGTGAGCGAAAAAAGACTCCGCAGTCGGAAAGATTGAGCAATGGAAGCATGTTTCATTCTGGCTTGACTTCACTGCCTTGCCTCATTAAATTGAGCGGCGTTCGGTTCTTTCTCCAAGTCTCCACGCAGAGGAAGTCGTTGCGCCGGGCTCGGGGCTATGTGTTCAGCACATAGCCCTTAATTTTTTACACTTCGATTTGGTATGCTAATCATGTTGAAATTAAACAACATCTAATTGGATTTTTATTTATCCAATGTATGCTTCGGCTCCGCAATGTTTTTGTAAAACGTCAATAAAGGAACAAGGATGAAAAAGATCGCATTGACTTCGGTGTCGCTGGCAATGTTGGGTATGGCCGGGGCTGCGCACGCGCAGAACAGCGTGACGCTGTATGGCGTGATTGACTCCGGCATCGGCTATGTTCATAACGCGGATTCGAGCAGCAACCTCACGGGCATGCTGAACGGCAACCTGAGCGGCGATCGTTGGGGCTTGAAGGGGCAGGAAGATCTCGGTGGCGGGCTGAAGACGATCTTCACCCTGGAAAACGGATTCGACGTGGGTACGGGCAAGCTTGGTCAGGGTTCGCGTGAGTTCGGCCGTCAGGCGTTTGTCGGTCTGACCGGCGACTCGTGGGGTACGGTGACGGCCGGCCGTCAGTACGACCCGATCACGGACATGGTGCAGGGCATCACCGGCGACAACTTCTTCGGCTCGGCATTCGCAACGCCGGGTGATGTTGACAACAACGACAACAGCGCACGCGTGTCGAACGCGGTCAAGTACGTGTCGCCGACCTTTGGCGGCCTGCAGTTCGAAGGCCTGTACGCATTCAGCGGTGTGGCGGGTCAGACAGGTCAGGGCTACACGTACAGCGGCGCGGTGTCGTATGCGAACGGTCCGTTCTCGCTGGCGGCGGGCTACCTGCGTGCCACCAACGATTCGGCCACGACCGCCCGCACGAGCTGGGCGAGCAGCACGACCGATTCGATCTTCGACAGCCATATCAACGACGGTTACGTGACGGCGAAGTCGGTCAGCATTGCGCAGATCGGCGGCCAGTATGTGGTGGGCCCGGTCACGCTCGGCGGATCGTATAGCAACACGCAACTGAAGAGTGACGGGGCGTCGACGTTCACGGGTACCGAGAAATACAACAGCGGTAAGGCGTTCGTTGCGTACCAGGCTACGCCAGCGCTGGTCGCAGGTGTCGGCTACGCATACACGGCTGCATCGGGTGATACGTCGGCCCACTACCATCAGTTCAGCATCGGCGCGGACTACAACGTGTCGAAGCGTACGGACTTCTACGCAGTCGCGGCCTATCAACGAGCATACGGCACGCAACGTCTGGCCGATGGTACGACGCAGGACGCACAGGCTTCGATTGGTTCGTATGGCTACAACGGCACCAATTCGCAAGCGCTTGCGATCGTCGGTATCCGTCACAAGTTCTGATCTGAGCGTATTTTCCCGATATCGCAGACAGCCCGCTTCGGCGGGGATCGGTGCATTCGATCACGTCGTGGCGGTCACTGCATATCGGGAGCCTGAGCAGGCGCCCTGGTCAGGTCAATTGCTCTGCGCCGGTAGAATCCACGTCGAATCGCTCCACGCGGCATCCCACCGGTCATGCCCGAGTATTGCGTCGAGCCACGCGTTCGTTGCCGGTGCCTCGCCGGCAATATTCCGCCGTGCTTTTTCGATGATGTCGGTTTCGGACATCGGCCGCGCTGCGCTTCCGAGCGGCATCTGCCGCTCCTGCGTCGCGCTTCGGCCGTCGCGATGCCGGACGATCACCCGCGCGCCGGGCTGGCGATCCGGTCCGCGCATGCGTTGATCGATCACGGGATCCACTGAGGCGCGAATCTTGCCGATGAGCGCCTGCATGCCGGGATCGCGCATCGTCTCCGCTGCATACCATCGCGGTCCCAGCGGAATCCGCGACACAACCGCGGCGAGCGTGAAGGGCAGGCTGAACTGGGCATCGTTCGGATTCCCAGGCGCCTGGTCCATCAGATCGTCGACGAGTCGGGAAAACGTCTGCACGTCGATCCGGGCAATCTCGTCGGCTTGCCAGCCGGTCTCTGTAACGATCACTTCCGCGCATTCAAGCGCGCACGCGAGCCAGCGGCAGGCCGGATAGCGCTTGATGCTGCCGTACCGGACATACCAGTCGTTGCCGAGCGCGTGCGTCAACCGATCCGGCGCGAAGCGATCCGATCCCGCCATGCGCCAGTAGCCGTCTGGACCATCGAGCACGTCGCGGCTGCCGACGAAGCCGGCCCGAGCCAGACACGCAGCCTGGACACCCGCCTGCGCGGCCGACGCAACACCATCCTTCAACGTGACGAGCGGCCGCGACCGCCAGTTGTACTTATGCAGGCTCGGCACATTCGCGAGCGTCGCCGCGAGACCGATCGCATGATGCAACGTCGGCTCGTCGAATTCATGGATGAGCCCGTAAACGACGGCGGCGCCGATGGCCTGATGCTGCGCGATGCCATACACCTGCTCGAACCGTTCCGCGCTCGGCTGCAGCGCATGAATCAGGCGGTTGTTGATTTCGAAGCCGGCCGCCAATGCGACGAGCAGCCGGCTGCCGGGCACCGGATGCGGGCTCTGGTCGAGACCCGCCATCGCCGCGGCGACCAGCGTCGCGCCGGGATGGCCGAGTCCCTTGCCGTCGATCTCGACACCATCGTCGTGATCGAGACCGTTGATGATCATCGCATTCGCGAACGCGGCGGCGGGTGCCGCGTAACCGCTGTCGCTACCGAGCACGCGACAGCGGCCGGCGCCGCCGAGCAGACCGGCTGCCTGCCGCGCCAGTTCCGCCGCCGCGCTTTGGCGCGCGGCCCAGCCGCAGCCGATCGCGTCGATCAGGTGCAGCTTCAGTTTGTGCCGGATTGCCGGCGGTACGTTGTCGATCGTCAGCGCCAATGCGAACTGGACCAGCTGTTGCGTCACGGTGGCCGGAGGTGTCGGGGTCATCGCGAGTCAGTGCCTGAAATAGCGCTTCTGGATGCGCCGGTCGATCGCGCTGGCGAGCAGCGACAGCGGCAGGATCGTCACGACGAAGCACAACGCGACGAACGTCAGCACTTCCAGTGGCCGGAAGGTGGCGGTGCTGAGGCGCTGTCCCTCGTAAAGCAGTTCGCCGACGGCGATCGAGCTGCCCAATACGGAGTTCTTGATGGACATCACACATTGCCCGACGAACGCGGGGAGCACGCGCAGGAACGCAACGGGCGCGGTGATGCGCACGAGCGCCTTCAACGGCGTCATGCCGACGGCCAATGCGGCCTCGACGATTCCGTGATCGACGGACTGCAGTCCTGAGCGAAAAATCTCCGCGAAGAACACGCTGCCATAGACGCCGAGCGCCAGCACGCAGGTCCAGTACGCGGACAATTTCAGCGGCGTCAGGATCGGCAGGCAGTAGTAGGCCCACACTAGCAGCACGAGCGGCGGGATTGCCCGCACCACTTCGATCACGGCCTGCGCGGGCAGACGCAGCCAGCGCGAGCGCGCGGCCCGGAGCGGGGCCAGCACGAGGCCGAGCACGATCGCCATGGTCAGCGATACGGCCAGCACGCGAGCGGTCATCGCGAGGCCGTCGGCGAGCACGTCGCGATACTCGACGATTGCGCCGAAATCCCATTGATAGACGGCCATGGCTAGCTTCCGTTGAAAAGACGCCCCGTGGGGCCGAGAAAGACGCGCACGGGGGCGTCGGCGGGACGTTGGAGCAGGGCGGCCGGCGCGCCGTCGTCGGCGATCCGGCCGTGCTCCAGATACAGGATGCGGTCGCAGACGTCGAACGCGAAGCGCATCTCGTGCGTGACGATCAGCATCGTCGTCCCGCCGCGCGCCAGTTCGGCGACGACCGACAGCACTTCGTCCACCAGCTCGGGATCGAGCGCGGAGGTTGGCTCGTCGAACAGCATCAGTTCGGGCTGCATCGCGATAGCCCGCGCGATCGAGACCCGCTGTTGCTGACCGCCGGACAGGGTGGCCGGATACGCGTCGGCCTTTTGCCGCAAGCCGATGCGCTCGAGAATCTCGAGTGCCTGCGCGTTGGCCTGCTCGCGGGGTATCCCGAGCACGGAGACGGGGCCTTCGGTGACGTTTCGCAATACCGTGCGATGCGGCCACAGGTTGAAATGCTGGAACACCATCGACATGCGGGCGCGTTGTCGCGCGAGCGCCCGGGTCGGCACCGGCGTCCGTTTCGGACCCTGGAAGCCGATCTCCTCGCCCGCGAGCCGCACCCGGCCCGTGTCGGGTCGCTCGAGCATGTTCAGGCAGCGCAGCAGCGTCGACTTGCCCGAGCCGCTGCGGCCGATCAGACCGATGACTTCGCCGGCGCGCACGTCGAACGAGATGCCGGACAGCACGGATTGACCGCGAAACGACTTGCCGAGACCTTCGACGCTCAGCAGCGGCGGCAGCGCTCCGGGCATCATTTGGCGGTCGGCACGTACTTGGCCCAGATCCGCTGGAGCGTGCCGTCCTTGTCCAGTTCGTCGAGGCGATGATCGACCCACGCGCGCAGCGCATCGCGGTCCTTGCGCAGGCCGATGTTGGTCGGTTGCGACTGGATCGGTGTCGGGAAGATCATGTGCCCGCGGCCGCGTTTCTGGATGTACTGCGCCATCTGGATGTCGTTGGTGAGCAGCGCATCCGCACGGCCGCTTTCGACCTCGAGTTGCATGGCGTCGCTGTTCGGTACGATCACCCATTGGGTGTGCGTCAGTTTCGGCTTAAGCAGGACGGCCGCCGCCGAGCCGTCGATCGCGGCCAGCTTGAGCGCCGGGTTGTCGATGCGATCCCAGCTCTGGAAGCGTGCGGTATCGTCCTCGAGCGTCAGCACGCCCATGCGGTGCGAACCGATCGGACGTGTAAAGTCGACCGCCTTCGCCCGCTCGGGGGTCCGGTTGAAGCCGCCCAGCAGATCGAAGCGGTCCGACTGCAGACCCGCGACGGCCGTTCCCCATTCAGTGTCGACATAGTCGATGCGGATCCCGGCCGGCTGGAAGATCGCCTGGGCGATATCCGGCACGAGGCCGACCCATTGATTCGTGCGCAGGTCCTTCACGTACCACGGCGGGGCGGACACCGCGCCGATCCGGACCACGTCACCGCCGAGGATCGCGCGGATATTGTCGGCCGCTTGAGTGGGCAGGCTGACGAGGGTGGCCACGGCGATCGTAGCGACGGCGCCCCACCGTTTCAGAATCGGCGATAGTTTCATGACATTCCCAAAAGTCCATGATTTGGTGTAGTTTATTCCGTCAAATACATAGTCAATATATTCATTTCTGGATTTCATATTCGCGATGACGCCCAAACAACTCGAAGTGTTCGTCCAGGTCGTCCAGCTGGGTTCCGTGACGGCGGTCGCCCGCGTGCTGGACATGTCGCAGCCTTCTGTCAGCAAGAGCCTTGCGCTCGCCGAGCAGCAGATGGGTTTTGCGCTGTTCGAGCGGCTGGACGGCAGAATGCAGCCGACGCCGGAAGCGCGCCAGGTGTACGAGGAGGCGTGCCGCGTGCAGGAGAGCATGGTCCGCTTCGACCGGTTCATCGAGCAGGTGCGGCGCTACAGCGTTGGCCAGTTGCGGGTGTGTGCGACGCCGGCCCTGGCGATCAACGTGTTGCCGCAGGCCGCGCGGCATTTCCGCGAGGCGTTTCCGGAGCACGGACTCGTCGTGGACATGTATCTGAACAACGAAATCGAGGATGCGATCGCCAATCGGCAATACGACGTGGGGTTCGTGCTGGAACCCGACGATGCGTCGATACCCGAGCGCGACGTGGTCAGCCGCGGGCGGATGGTGTGCGTGATGCCGCGCGATCATCGGCTCGCGTCGCGCAAAGCGGTGTCCTGGCAGGATCTCGATGCGCGTGAACTCGTGTACATCACCACGGATGCCAGGATTGTCGCCATGATGGCCAATGCGATCGACGGGTTTCGCGAGCGGCCGGTGTCGGCGCTCGAGACCAACCGGTACACCATGGCGATCAACCTGGTGCGGCAGGGCATCGGCGTGACGCTGGTGGACGAGTTCGCGCTCGCGGGCGCCGCGCGTGACGACATCGCCGTGGTTCCGCTGGCGCCGCGCATTCCGGTCGTAGTTCGGGCGGTGAGGGGAGGCAGGCAGGTTGTCGCTGACCAGAGCGACCGGTTCATTGGCGAGATGCGCGGCTTGCTGCGGAGCACCGGTACCGGCGATAAGCCGGTGCGGCGGAAAACATGAAGCCGCTGCGACGCTATTTCATCCCCTGCTGGGGATCATGCATTTTTTCTGAGTCGGCTAGCCCGCTCAAAATCCATAAAGCGTGGCAGCGTTATCAACGAGAATGCGCTGCCTGATCAAGCCGGTTCCCGCCCAGTCGCAAAGTTTTGCCGATATCGCGCCGGCGGCGGGTGACCGGCGCAACGTTGTATGTGGCCAATCGCTGCCCCACACCAGCCGTTCAGGCGCAACGCTGACCCAATGGCGAGCCATCGCGTCGATGTCCGCGTAGGATTCGGCCGCGCCGACGAGCGAGTCGAGGTAGGGTGCGGATAGTTTCAACCATGCGCGTCCGCCGGCGAGCCATTGCTCGACGAGCCGGCAGGCGGGATGGGCGAGCGCGTCCTGCAACGGCAGACGCGCGAAGTGATCGAACACGAACGCGGTAGGCACGCGATCGAGCATGGCGCTGTGTTGGACGATCTGCTCCGCCGTCCAGTGCAGTTGCAAATGCCAACCTAGTTCATGCACGCGATGCGCAAGCGTCTCGACCATGTCAAAGTCTGTAGGCGCATGCTCCGGCGTGTAGAGGGTAAAACGGATTCCGCGAATGCCGCCGGCGTGCAACGTTTCGAGTTGCGCATCGCTCACATCGGGCCGCACGGTCGCGATGCCGCGCGCGCGATCGGCTCCCAACTGACGGATGGCGTCGAGCGTGACGGCGTTGTCGATGTCGTAATTGCGCGGCGTGACGACTACGGTCCGGCTGGTGCCGAAAGCCGGCTGCACGCGACGATAATCGTCGACCGTGGCCGATACCCTGGACATGTCGTCGGCGGCGAGTGTCTCCGGAAAGCGCCGGTCGAAGATATGGATGTGCGTGTCGCAGGCACTGGCCATCGAGTCGGCGGAGACGTCGCCGCTTGAGTGTGTCGCCTGGCTCACGCGCTCACACGCTGTTCGAAGACCCGGGCAAACGCAGCGGCAGCGTGCTCGATGTCGGCGTCGTCGATGTGACGATGTGTGACGCAGCGAAGCATCCGCTCGCCCCACGGGCGCGTCAGCACGCCGTGCGTTTCGAGCGCATCCACCCATTGATGGCTCGTCATGCCGGTGTCGCCAATCTGCACCTGCACGATATTGGTCTGTGGCCGGCTCGCCTGCAGCGGAGCGCCGATCGCGTTCAGGCGCTCGCTCAGAAGACGCGCCTTCGCGTGGTCATCCACGAGGCGTGCGCACATTGTCTGCAGCGCTTCGAGGCCGGCTGCCGCCACGATGCCGGTCTGACGCTGCGTGCCGCCCAGCACCTTGCGATACCCGCGCGCGAGGCCGATCGTTGAACGGCTTGCGGCGAGCACGGCGCCCATCGGCGCGCTCAGTCCTTTCGACAGGCATAGCGACACCGAATCCGTATGCTGGGTGATCTCGCTCGCCGGTACGCTCAGGGCGGCCGCTGCGTTCATCAACCGGGCACCGTCGACATGCACGGGCACCCCCGCCTTTTGCGCCAGCGCATTTACGTCCTGCATGTGCGCGAGCGGCAACACGGCACCCCCCGCGCTGTTGTGGGACGTTTCCATCGCGATCAGGCCAACCGGAATCCGGTACGCGCCGGGGCGGATCGCCGTTTCGAGACGCGTCAGGTCCATCGCGCCGGATTCGCCTTCGACCGGCGTGTAGGCAAGACCCGCGAGCAGCGAGCCGCCGCGCTCGGTAGTGAACATGTGCGCGTTCGCCTCGAGCACGACCTGCTGATGACGCTGCGTATGGGCGAGCACCGCAAGCAGATTGGCCATCGTACAAGTTGGCACGTACAGGCCGGCTTCCTTGCCCAGCATAGCGGCGACTGCTTCTTCCAGTGCGCGCACTGAAGGATCGCCGTCGAGACCGTCGTCGCCGATGGGGGCGTCCTGCATGCGTTGATACATGCCTGGCGTAGGGCGGGTCACGGTGTCGCTGCGCAGATCGGTCAAACGGGCGTGACGGGCTTGACGGGAATCGAAAACGGTAAAATCCTGCATGTCGTTTTGAGTGCGGTATGAGTGGGCAGATTGATCCGGCTTTAGTGATGCAGGATCTTCGAGAGGAAATGGCGCGAGCGCTCGGTGCGTGCCGCCGTGTCGCCAAAGAAGTCGTCCTTGGGACAGTCCTCGATGATCCGGCCGCCGTCCATGAAGATGACGCGGTCGGCCACGCGTTGCGCGAAACCCATTTCATGCGTAACGACCATCATCGTCATGCCGTCGCGCGCGAGATCGGTCATCACGTCGAGCACTTCGTTGACCATTTCCGGATCGAGCGCGGAGGTGGGCTCGTCGAACAGCATGACGATCGGGTCCATGCAGAGCGCGCGGGCGATCGCCACGCGCTGCTGCTGCCCGCCTGACAACGCCGCCGGATACTTGTGCCGGTGCGCAGCCAACCCCACGCGTTCGAGCAGTTGCATCGCGCGCTTTTCCGCGGCGTCGCGGTTGCGTTTGAGCACTCGCTTCTGCGCGAGACACAGGTTGTCGAGCACGCTGAGATGCGGGAACAACTCGAAGCCCTGAAACACCATACCGGCCCGTGAACGGATTCGGCCAAGGTCGGCGCGCGCGCCCGTGACAGCCATGCCGTCGATGCGGATATCGCCTTCCTGCACGGCTTCAAGGCCGTTGACGGTTTTGATGAGCGTCGATTTACCGGAACCGGACGGCCCGCATACGACGACCACCTCGCCTCTCGCGACCTGCGTGCTGCATTCGTTGAGCACGCGAAACGTGCCGTACCACTTGCTGATGTTGTCGATCTGGATCATGGCGAGAAGGGGCTTATCAATGTGCGTGACGCGCGACGTCGAAGCGTTTGACGAAACGCGAGGCGGAAAAGCAGATCGCGAAATACACGGCGGCCGCGAACAGATACATTTGCACGGTGCTGCCGTCGCGGTTAGCGACATCGGTAGCGGCGGTGAAGAAGTCGGTCATCGAGAGCACGTAGACAAGCGAGGTGTCCTGAAAGAGCGTGATGATCCGCGTGAGCAGTGCGGGCGTCATGTTGCGCAAGGCCTGCGGCAGCACGATGCCCGTCATGGTCTGGCGATGGGTCAGGCCGAGCGCGAGTCCCGCCTGGGTCTGTCCTGTCGGAATCGAGGCGATGCCGGCACGCATGATTTCGCAGAAGTACGCGGATTCGAACAGGGTGAAGGTGATCACCGCCGAGCGATACGCGCCAACCTCGATGGGTGTCGGCGAGTGCGTCAGCCAGGCGCCCACATACGGCCCGAGAAAGTAGAACCAGAAAATGACCAGCAGCAACGGCACCGAGCGCATACCGTTCACGTACAGCGTGGCGGGTACCGAAATCAGCTTCGAGGACGACATGCGGGCGAGCGCGAGCAGCGTGCCGAGGATCAGACCGAACACGGCCGCGAGCGCGGTTAGCGTCAGCGAGAAGGTCAGGCCGGTTTTCAGCAGAAACGGCAAGGCGGCGATGAGTCCATGCAGGGAAGAAAACATGGCAGATTCTCCTCTACGACTGTTCGGCTTCGGCGAGCGCAAGCTCGCCGGCGGTGGCGCGCGAACGCGAACCGGGTATCGTTCCTCTGCGCTCGAAGAACATCAGCCCATACACAATGATCGTGTTGATCACGAAGTAGATGATCGTGGCGGCGCTGAACGCTTCGAAAATATGGAAGCTGAATTCCTGCATCGAACGCGCCGCGCCCGTTAGCTCGAGCAACCCGATGGTCATTGCGACGGACGAGCCTTTGAGGATGCTCATGAACTCCGAGGTGAGCGGCGGCACCACGACGCGGAACGCCTGCGGCAGGATCACGAAGCGATACGCCTGAAAGCCGGTGAGCCCCAGCGCGAGCGCCGCCTGGCGCTGCCCGGCACGCAGCGAGCGGATGCCCGAGCGCAAGGTCTCCGAGACGCGCGCCGTTTCGTAGAAACCGAGGCAGAGCAGTGCCGGGAAGAACTGGTTCCACGGCTGCGGCATCTGCTTGATCGCGGTGCCGAGCGCTTTGGGCAGCAACTCCGGCAGCACGAAATACCAGAGGAACATCTGCACCAACAGCGGTATGTTGCGGAACAGTTCGACATAAGTAGCCGAAACCGCACGGGCAGTTTTCGATTCGACCGTGCGCATCACGCCGATAACCGAACCGAGCAATAGCGCGAACACATAGGCGCTGACGGAAAGCACGATCGTCCAGCCTGCGCCGATCAGCAGTGTCTGCAGATACGTATGCACGCCATCGGGCGACAGATCGTTGAAACTGCTCCAGCTCCACTGATAGTTCATGTCGGTTCAGGATCGAGGTTAGGGCCGGCCGGACGAGCTCGCGGTGAGGTCAGGGCGAATCCAAGGCGAGCTCAGGACGAGACGGTTCGCGCCTGCCTCACTGGCTGACGGCATAAGTCGCGGGGTCGCCCGAATCCGACGGATGCTCGATCGCCTGCTTCAGCTCGGCGCTCATCGGGTACTTGAGGTTCACGCCGGCAGGCGGCACCGGCGAGTTGAACCACTTGTCGTAGAGCGCGACGATCTGCTTCGTCTTCATCAGGTCGAGCACGGCGTTGTCCACGGCCTGCTTGAAGCGCGGATCGTCCTTCGGCTCGACAATGCCGTAGGGCGCGAGCAGCATCGCCTTCGTTCCCACCACGTAATCCTGCGGCTGGCCTGAGGTGGCGACGAGCGCGTAAGCAAGGCCGTCGTCGGTCGAGACCGCCATGGCGCGGCCGGTCTTGACCGCGATGAACGTTGCCGCGGTGTCGTTGACCGGCAGCACGGAGATGTTCAGATGCTGCTGGTTACTGATCTGCTGGATGATCTGCAGATCGAGGCCGCCTGCCAGACTCGTCACCGTTTTGCCCGCAAACGCGGCGGGATTGTTGACGTCCAGATTGCTGTCCTTGCGCGCCATCAGCACGACCTTGGTGACAAAGGTCGTGGGCGAGAACGACACCAGCTTGTGACGCTCGATCGTATTGGTGGTATTGCCGCATTCGAGGTCGATCGTGCCGTTCTGCAGCAACGGCAACCGCGTCGCCGACGTCACCGGCACATATCGGATCTTCAGATCCGGCAGAGCGAGGTCTCGCTTCAGATGGTCGGCGATACGCTGGCAGATTTCGACCGAATAGCCAACGGGCTGATGCTCGTTGTTCAGATAGGCGAACGGCAGCGAGCTGGTGGGATAACCGACTGACAGCGTGCCGGTCTCCTTGATCCGGTCGAGCCGGCTGGGCGCGTCGGCCACTGCATTCATCGACAGACCAAGTCCCGCAAGCGTCGCAGCAAGCAGGCCCGCGACTTTCAACTTCGAAATTGAATTCATATTTGTAGTAGCGATGCTCAGAAGTCGGTGCGCTCGCGCTGACGAGTCGCCTAGTTGAAATCGCGGCGCTTTACCGCCAGGTTGTCGATCGATGCGCGGCGCGCGTACTCCGGCGACGGACTCAATATCGGTCGCCATTATGCTAAAGTCCAATACCTGTTTCGCATTGGTCAATACGGATCTGATATGCCAAAACTGAGACTCGGCGTACGCCATATCGAGGCGTTTCGCGCTGTCATGTCGACCAATTCGATGACGGTTGCCGCGCGTGCGATGCACACTTCGCAACCGCAAGTTAGCCGGCTAGTCGCTCAACTGGAGACGATCACGCAGTTTCCATTGTTCGAGCGCAATGGCAGCCGGCTAGGTCCGACGCAAGACGGGCTGCGTTTTTTTCGTGAAGTAGAGCGGACGTTTGCGGGGCTCGCCGAGCTCGAATCAGTCGCGGCGAACATCCGTTCATTCAGCGCGGCGCGCCTGAGCGTCGCAGCCATGCCGCGGCTCGCGGGCGATCTGCTGGTCAAGGTTGTCGCGGAGTTTCATGCGGCTCATCCCGACGTGCTGGTGTCGATCCATTCGGGCAACGCGGTGTCCGTCAAGGACTGGGTGCGTTCGGGATTTTGCGACACCGGGCTTGCGCTTCTGACTGGAGAAGCGGCGGGCATCAATGTTGAATCAATCGCGACGCTGCGATGCGTTGCGGTCCTGCCGAAGGGGCATCCGTTATGCCGGTGGCGCAAGCTTAAACCCGCGCACTTCGCCAATCAGCGGTTCATCGCGCCTACGGGCGAGAGCCTGCTGCGTTCCACCATCGACGACGTATTTGCGGCCCAGCATGTGCCGAGACACATCGTCGCTGAAGCAAGCCTTGGCTCGTCGGTATGCGCGATGGTGCGTGCGGGCATGGGCATCAGTCTCGTCAATCCGCTGGCAGCAAGGGACGAGTTTCTTAATGGCGGCATTGAGATACGGCCATTTACGGTTGATATACCGAATGAAGTCGCGCTGCTGTATCCAACGTACCAGGCGCAAGCGCGGCTGGTCACGGCATTTGCCCAAATCGCGCGGCCTGTCATTCGTCATGAGATGGCCGCGGTAAAGAGAGCGGCTTCTCAAAGCGATCAGGTGAGCGATTCCCATGGCAGTTCGAATTAGCAGGCCGTTGAAATTTACGGGCTGGGCTACCCTGGATCGAATGCTTGCGTAAGTAACAACGAGATCAATGTTCAATACATTTCCCTGATCCTCAACGCCTCCGCCTCAACGGGAGCCCCGCACTTTATGCCGCCGCCGCCCGAGGCACTCGACGACTTTCTGCACACCATGCGTGACGCCGCGCATTGCGAGTACGCAACTGCACTGTCTGCAAATTCCACGTTGCCGATAATACTGTATGAATGTACAGTATTGGGGTGCGTGTGCACGTATGCGCACAGCGAGTCCAACGTTTTTATTTGCGGGCGGATGTAATAAATCTTGCGCCGCCGATCTGCGAAAATTTTCAGATGCGCGAGCAAGCCCGCATCGGTGAGAGGGGAGTCTTCGAAATGTCTGCGTCACCCATTCAGGCGCGCCATGCCTGAGCAACTCTGGCTGCCTGGACTCGAGGCGCCACCTGTGCCCACAGACGGTCTGTTCTTCGCCGTCTTTCCAGATACGCATACGGCGACGGGCATCTCGAAGCTGGCGCAACAGCTCTGCGGGGAAACACGCTCGAAGAGCAAGCCTCTTGCGGCCAATCGTTTGCACGTCACGTTGCTGCACCTCGGCAATTTCGCGGGCGGTTTGCCGCCGGTGCGGGTGGATGCGGCAATGGGCGCGGCTGCGTCGATCAGGATGGAGCCTTTTAGCGTCGAGTTCGACAATGCGCTCAGTTTTGCGCTGAAGCCCCGGCCGGGGCCGCTCGTGTTGGGTGGAGGCGAGGGTGTCGTTGGGCTGCACGCGCTTCACGATGCGTTGGCAGTGGCATTGCAAAACGCCGGATTTGGCGATCGCGCGGTCTCGCCGAATACGTCGTACACCCCGCACGTGACCCTCGCGTATGGCATGCCCTGGATCGCGACGCGTCCTGTCGAAGCCGTCAGTTGGAACGTGCGTGAGTTTGCGCTGGTGCACAGCCTGCTTGGGCGTACCCGGCATGTTGTTCTGGCACGCTGGCGGTTGGCGGCCGGGTAACTGCAGTACGGGCTTCTGCGGTGGAGGCCGGGAGGCTCATGCGCTGAACCGCGTTGGACCCGAACCAACCGCGTCGGACTAGAACCGCACGCCAGTCGCGCAACCACCGGAGAAGCCGCCGCCGCTTCCGCCTGCTCCTCCGCAGAACACGCCGCAGCCTGATAACGCCGCCGACATCGCGACGGCCGCCAATGTCACGCGTAGATATCGCTTGAAAGCGGGCTTTTGAAGTCGTGTGGCCAATGCGATGAGGCTCGGATCGAGGCGTGCGGCGCAAGCGGGAAGTGCGGTGTCGAAGCGGTGGACGGTGGTTCTGGATTGCATGGCGTAAGGGGTATTCAATGAGAAGGGCCGGTGCGGGTGGCCGTTTTTGCACCGCGTGACGAAAGATAGTTGTAAGTTTTTGCGGGCACGAAGCGGCGGCGCCGGCAAGCCTTCACCCTAATCCACGCCAGGTGTCCCTCAAATACGCAAAATCTGAAAACCAGGGGGATTCGTCGGTCAGACAGCCAGAACCGTCGCGCGCTCCCTGATAGAATGCTTGGGCCGCAACGTAGTGGACTGCAGATGAAATTGCTTGATGCGTTAGTCGAACAGCGTATTGCCGCCGCAGCCGCGCGCGGTGAGTTCGATGATTTGCCCGGTGCGGGCGCCCCGCTGCCTCTGGAGGACGATGCACTGGTCCCTGAGGAAGTGCGCGTCGCCAACCGGATTTTGAAGAATGCGGGTTTCGTGCCGCCGGCTGTCGAGCAGCTGCGCGCCTTGTGCGACCTGCAAGCGGATCTGAATGCCGTGAGCGACCGGACTACCCGGTGCCGTCTCCAGGCGCGCATGCTGGCGCTCGATATGGCACTTGAATCGCTGCGCGGCGGCCCGCTGGTCCTGCCGCGAGAATACTGCCGCCGCATTGCCGAGCGGCTGTCGGAGCGCGTCGGCAACCTTAATATGGCTGATGCGGGTTCGCAGTGAGCGAGCCGCTTGCCCATTCCGCCGCGCCAGGTCCGGAGTCGGCCGACTCCGGTGAATCGGCCGAGGCGGTCACATTGCCGGCGGCTCAAGCCGGATCCGTTGGTTGTGCTGCTCCAGCACGCGCAGTGAGTGACCTGACGCCAACGGACGCCGCTACTCTGATCGACACATCCACGCCTGATAAATCGCCCGCGCCGCCTGTCCCGGAGCGCGATCGTCGCTTCATGGCGCTTGCCCAGGCCGCTGCCGAAGAGGCCCGCGCCGCAGGAGAAGTGCCGGTCGGTGCGGTGCTCGTGCGGGGCGACGAAGTCATCGCTAAAGGATTCAACCATCCGATCGGTGCGCACGACCCGTCGGCGCATGCGGAAATGATCGCCTTGCGCGCGGCTGCGCAAGCCGTCGAGAACTACCGTCTGCCGGGCTGTGAGCTCTATGTGACGCTGGAGCCTTGCCTGATGTGCGCCGGTGCGATCATGCATGCACGCATCGCCCGCGTCGTGTTCGGGGCACGCGATCCGAAAACGGGCGCGTGCGGCAGTGTCGTCGACGCGTTTGCGAATCCACAGTTGAATCACCACACCACGGTGACAGGTGGCGTGCTCGAAACCGAATGCGGCGACGCGCTCAAATCGTTTTTTGCCGAGCGGCGGCGCGCCAGCCGTGAGGCACGCGCGGCGGCACGGGGCGAAGCGTACGTTGAGGCGCATGTTGTAGCCAGCAGCGAAGCACGCCCCGAAACGCATGTTCAGGCGCGTAGTGAAGCACCGCATGCCGAAGCGCATAGCGAAGCACGCTCCCACGACGCCGAAGCACACACCGCAGCACGCAGCGACCCGGGGTCGGCTGAGCCGCTCTAAAACAACAACGTCCAACAGGTCTTGCCAATGACCGTCCATCGCACCATCGAGTTGATCGCGCCGTCCGGGTATCCGCATGATGCCGAGGTGCTGCATCGCGCGTTGCATCGCTTGCATGCGCAGGGGCATCGCGTTGAGGGTGTGGAGGCGACAAAGCGCCGTTACCAGCGCTTTGCCGGCACGGACGGTGAGCGTGCCGCCGATCTGAACCGGCTGGCCGATCCCTCGCGCGCGTTGCCCGACATCGTGCTGGCCGTGCGGGGTGGCTACGGCGCGATACGCATCCTGCACGGACTCGACTACGAAGGGCTGCAGCGGCGATTGACCGATCAACCGGTCGCGCTGGTGGGCCATAGCGATTTCACCGCGGTGCAGCTTGCCTTGCTGGCACGCGCCGGTGTGAAAACCTTCAGCGGCCCGATGTTGCTGAGCGACTTCGGCGCGGAAGATCTGAGCGAATTCACCATGCAGCACTTCTGGTCCGCGCTGACCAGGCCGACCATGACGGTGACGAGCAATGCGCCGCAAGCGCAGACTGCCGACGTCACAGGTATGTTGTGGGGCGGCAATCTGGCGGTGGTGACATCGTTGATCGGCACGCCGTACATGCCGCCGGTGCAGGGCGGCATTCTGTTCCTCGAAGACATCAACGAGCAGCCATTCCGGCTCGAGCGGATGCTTTATCAGTTGCATCTGTCGGGCATCCTCGCGCAGCAGCAGGCACTTGTACTCGGCGATTTTTCCGGCGGGAAATCGTACGAGTACGACAACGGCTACGACCTGCACACGATGATCGAACAGGTGAGGTCGGTGATTGGGATTCCGGTCATCACCGGTCTGCAATTCGGCCACATTCCCAACATGCTCACGCTGCCGGTTGGTGCGGACGCGCATCTCGTCGCCAACGCGCATGGATTCAAACTGACGTTATCGGGTTATCCGACTCTCGCCTGAAACGGCGCAGGGCAGGGAAGCGGGTGTTTGCCCGCTTTCTTTTTTGATTATTAACGCAACTAACGGTCAATTTTTGCAGATAACATCCAGCAGATCTGCGCGCTGAAAGCCTCGCACTTTGTTGACAAAATTCGTCTTCAATAGACGGCCGCATCACAGATTAATTAAACTGGTAGTGAAGCAGAGCAAGGCCTGCGTGGTGTGTCCACGAACTTGCATATCAGGCTGGTCACGCAGATTGTCGAAATTCAAAGCAAAAATTGTTGACAATTTTTATGTCCATCCTATGATGACCAACATACCGAGACGAACATCATGTCCGACACAGATTCCGCCAGCTCGAATGGTTCGAAACCCGAAGCGATCGCCGAGCGTATCCGCGCCGCGATCCTCGAGCATCGACTCGCGCCCGGCGCCAAGCTGACAGAAGCACAGTTATGCGAAGTATTTAACGTGAAGCGCGGCCCGATCCGGCAGGCGCTCGCGCAACTGGCGACCGATCACCTCGTCGATCTCGAACCGAATCGCGGTGCGTTCGTCGCCAGTCCGTCGCTGCAGGAAGTGCATGAAGTGTTCGAAATGCGCCGGATCATCGAACTGGCTGTGGTCGAAAAGATTTGCGGCGGTCATGGCATGCGCCGTTTGAAGAGCATAGGCAGCATGATCGGCCGCGAACGCAAAGCGTTCGAAACACGTGATTTTCCGGCGTGGATTCGCCTGTCGGGTGAGTTCCATACCGAGTTGGCCGGGCTCACCGGCAACACCGTGCTGTGCGACTGCCTGAACGGACTGGTGGCGCGCTCCACGTTGATTTCAGCACTGTACGAGTCGCTCGGGCGCAGCCCTTGCTCGTTCGAAGACCATGAAGCGATTCTCGCCGCGCTCGACGCCGGCGATGCAAAAGAGGCGGCGGCGCTCATGTCGCGCCATTTGCAAAGCGTCGAGTTGAAGATGCTGGAGCGCCCCGCACGTGGCGCAGCCGATCTGCATGAAGTGTTCGGCGCGCTCAACGGGGCGTCGAAGGAAGCAGCAAAGACCAGGTCCGCGCCAGACTGAGGCACGCGGCCGGTGCGCGCCTGTTGCGGGTGCGCGCCGCACTGAATTGAACTGAACCGAATCAGGCGTTGCAAGGCGGCTCGACGTGAGCGCTGCCGGCTTGCGCACGCGTGGCCGTCACGGGATGACGGCCCTGGAGTAGTAACGCACCGCCGGGAATCCGCGGCTACGGGCGGTGCGATAACCACAAGTACATCAAGTACAGAGACATCCGCGGCACGGTCAGTCGGCCGGTTCGAACCTCCTGTTTCCAGATCGGGAAGAGGAGAGACAACTGGCATGGCCGAGGTAACGTCCGTCGATTTGCTATCGGCGGTCCCTATCCCAAGGAGGAAACATGGCTCAGTTCAGTGCAGCGCCCGGCAATCCCACCATTTCCACGTACGGACACGGCAGTGTGTCCGACGATACCTCGATGCCCGCAGGTTACAGCGAGAGGCTATACAACGAAGATCTGGCGCCGCTGCGCCATCAAACCTGGGGCGCCTACAACATCTTCGCGTTCTGGATGTCGGACGTGCACAGCGTCGGCGGTTATGTGTTCGCGGGCAGTCTGTTCGCGCTTGGACTGACAAGCTGGCAGGTGCTGATTGCGCTGCTGGTCGGCATTGCAATTGTCAACGTACTCTGCAATCTGATTGCGAAACCGAGTCAGGCGAACGGCGTGCCTTATCCGGTAGCCTGCCGCGCGACATTCGGTGTGCTCGGCGCGAATATTCCTGCCGTGATTCGCGGTTTGATCGCGGTCGCATGGTACGGAATCCAAACTTATCTGGCTTCGAGCGCGCTGGTGATCGTGGTGCTTAAGTTTGTCCCGCAACTGTTGCCGTACGCGGATGTGCATCATCATGGCTTCATGGGTCTTTCCACCTTGGGCTGGGCCGGTTTCATGCTGCTGTGGGTCTTGCAGGCGCTTGTGTTCTGGCATGGCATGGAGACCATCAAGAAGTTCATCGACTTCGCCGGTCCGGCGGTCTATGTGGTGATGTTCATTCTCGCGGGCTACATGGTGTATCGCGCAGGATGGCGAAACATCGGCATCAACCTGGGAGGCGTTAAGTACCACGGCATGCAGGTGGTGCCAGTGATGATCACGGCAATCTCACTGGTAGTCTCGTACTTCTCCGGACCGATGCTGAATTTCGGCGACTTTTCCCGCTACGGTAAGAGCTTTCGCAGTGTGCAGCGCGGTAACTTCTGGGGCCTGCCGGTCAACTTCCTGGCCTTCTCGCTGGTGACGGTGATCACGACCGCGGCAACGCTGCCGGTATTCGGCGAACTGATCACGGACCCGGTCGAAACGGTGGGCCATATCGACTACCCGACTGCGGTAATTCTCGGTGCATTGACCTTTACGATCGCGACTATCGGTATCAATATTGTCGCTAACTTCGTTTCGCCGGCCTTCGACTTCTCGAACGTTGCGCCGCGTCTGATCAGCTGGCGTGCGGGCGGCATGCTTGCGGCGGTGGCGTCGATTTTCATCACGCCGTGGAACCTGTTCAATAACCCGGCGGTGATTCACTACACGCTCGATGTGCTCGGCAGCTTTATTGGACCTTTGTACGGGGTGCTGATCGTCGACTACTATCTCGTGAAGCGTCAGAAGATCGTGCTGAATGATCTGTACACGGTTTCCCCAACGGGTTCCTATTGGTATCGCAACGGTGTCAATTACCGGGCTGTGGGCGCGTTGCTGCCGGCCGCGGTCATCGCCGTGATCTGCGTGATGGTGCCGGCGCTCGATGGATTCGCGAACTTCTCGTGGTTCATTGGCGCTGCGTTGGGCGCGTTGTTCTACCGCGTACTTGCACGCTGAGTTTTAGAGTCGCAACAGGAGTCGATATGCGCATCAAACTGATCAATCCGAACACAACGCAACGCATGACCGACGCGATGGGCCGCTGCGCACGCGAAGTCGCCGCGCCCGGCACTGAAGTGATCGCAGTGAATCCCACCATGGGGCCGCCGTCGATTGAAGGCTATTACGACGAAGCGCTTGCAACGCCCGGCTTGCTGGCCGAAGTCATCGCCGGCGAGCGCGAGGGCTGCGATGCTTACGTGATCGCCTGCTTCGGCGATCCCGGTCTGTACGCGGCACGCGAGTTGGCGTGCGGTCCGGTGATCGGCATCGCCGAAGCGGCGATGCATGCGGCAAGCGTGCTGGCGCCGGGATTTTCGGTGGTGACCACATTGGCGCGCACGTGCGGCATGGCGTGGCATCTCGCCGAGCGCTACGGCATGAAGCGTTTTTGCCGCAACGTCCGCGCCACCGACGTGGCCGTGCTCGATCTGGACAAGCCTGGCTCGGCGGCGCGCCGCATCATCCTCGATGAATGCCGGCGCGCGCTGGAGGAAGATGGATCGGACGCGATCGTGCTCGGTTGTGCGGGCATGGCCGAATTGTGCGCGGAGATCGAAGATGCGCTGGGCGCGCCGGTGATCGAAGGCGTGACCGCGGCAGTCAAATGGACCGAGGCGCTGGTCGCGCTGCGGCTGTCGACAGCCAAGCGGGGCGACTATGCGCGGCCGCTGGCCAAGCGCTACGACGGCGCGCTGGAAGCCTTCAGTCCGACCGATGCGGACCCAAATCCGCAGCCGCCGCGCGGTTCGGCCGCAAGCGCCTCGGAAAGCGTAAATTCGAGCGGTTTACTGCGGGTAAACACCACGGAACGCCCGGTGGGGCCGGCTTCGCACATACATCCAGTCTGACACGCACTATCTGCCCGGGTGTATGGGCGCACCCGGGTGTTTTCGCTACACTGGCTCCACTCGGCGCTGGTACCTGAACGCTATTTTGTTGCTGCTTCGGGTGCCGCTTTTTCAGGGCTGATTCCGCCCGCGCCGACCTGCTTGTGCTTCTGCTTGCGTTTCTGCTGGCACCTGCGTTTGCGTGCGTTTGCCTGCTCGCAAGGCCACCACAGGCAAACGCACACACACGCATGCATGCAGAACGCACGCAAACCCCACGTGCATGTCACGTGAGTTCCGCGCTAACTTTACGGTCCGTCATCACGCTTTCGCCAAACCATGCCACTCGACTCGAACTATCCACGCGATCTGATCGGCTACGGCCGCCACCCGGTGCAGGCGAACTGGCCGGGTCGAGCGCGCGTCGCGGTGCAATTCGTCCTGAACTACGAAGAAGGCGGTGAAAACTGCGTGCTGCACGGCGATCCGGGCTCGGAGCAGTTTTTGTCGGAAATCGTTGGCGCGGCGGCCTATCCGACTCGTCACATGAGCATGGAGTCGATCTACGAATACGGCTCGCGCGCGGGCGTGTGGCGCATTCTGCGCGAATTCGAGAAACGCGGTCTGCCTCTCACGGTGTTCGGCGTCGGCATGGCGATCGAACGGCATCCGGATCTGGGGCGCGCCTTCGTCGAGCTCGGTCATGAGATCGCTTGCCACGGCTACCGCTGGATTCACTACCAGGACGTGTCGCCGGAAAAAGAGGCGGAACATATGCGCCTCGGTATGGAAGCGATCGAGCGCATCACGGGTGAGCGGCCGCTCGGCTGGTACACCGGCCGCGACAGTCCGAATACGCATCGTCTGGTCGCCGAATATGGCGGCTTCCTGTACGACTCGGATTACTACGGCGACGATCTGCCGTTCTGGATGGACGTCGACGTGACGGGCGGCGCAAAGAGTCCGCAACTGATCGTGCCGTACACGCTAGACACCAACGATATGCGCTTTGCGAGCCCGCAAGGCTTCAATACGGCGGACCATTTCTTCACGTACCTGCGCGACGCATTCGACGTGCTGTACGAAGAAGGCGACGAAGCACCGAAAATGTTGTCGATCGGCATGCACTGCCGTCTGCTCGGGCGCCCCGGGCGCTTCCGCGCGTTGCAACGTTTTCTCGACCATATCGAACAGCACGATCGCGTGTGGGTGACGCGGCGCGTCGATATCGCGCGGCACTGGCGCGAACATCACCCTTACCAGCAAAACAACCGCGGGGCAGCGGCATGAAGGCGATGCAATACACTCTGGACCAACTCAACAGCATCTCGACCGACGCGTTCGTCGCAGCGTTGTCGGGCATTTTCGAGCACTCGCCGTGGGTCGCGGAAATCGCCGCGCGGCAGCGGCCGTTTCTTAATGTTGACGAGTTGCATAGCAAGATGTCGCACATCGTCGAGACTGCCGGCGAAGAGAAGCAGCTGGCGTTGATCAACGCCCACCCGGAGCTCGCCGGCAAAGCTGCAGTGCGCGGCGAGTTGACGGCTGAATCCACGCGTGAACAGAGCGGCGCGGGCCTTGCCCAGTGCACGCAGGAAGAATTCGACAGACTGGTGGCATTGAACGGCGCCTATCGCGAGAAGTTCGGTTTTCCGTTCATCCTCGCGGTGCGCGGTTACGACCGCCACGGCATCATCGCAAACTTCGAGGCGCGCGTGAACAACAGCCGCGCGGATGAATTGCGCGCCAGCCTCGATCAGATCTATCGCATCGCACGTTTCCGGCTCGACGACCTGATCGACGCGTAGGGCGTTAACTACGCGTCGCGGACCTCGAACCGAAACGTTTTTTCAGCACTAGCAAACATTAAGGAAGACAAAGATGGCACTCCCGATTCTCGACCCCAACGCACCGGAATTCACGCGCCGCTATGTGAATCTGGCGGACCCGCGCCTGGGCGCGCAGGCGCTCGAGGCCAGCGACGATTTCTTCGCACCGAAGGATCGCATGCTGAATCCGGAACCGGCCGTCTTCATTCCGGGCAAGTACGACAACAACGGCAAGTGGATGGACGGCTGGGAAACGCGCCGCAAGCGCGCGAACGGCTACGACTGGTGCGTCGTAAAGCTCGCGCGTCCGGGCGTGATCAAAGGTCTCGACCTCGACACCAGCCACTTTACGGGCAACTTCCCGCCGGCGGCTTCGGTTGAGGCAGCGCGAGTCGTGGACGGCGTGCCGAACCAGTCGACGCAATGGACCGAAATCGTTCCGTCGACCACGCTGCAAGGCAATAGCCACCACTATCACGAAGTCAGCGACGCAAACGCTTACACGCACCTGCGCGTGAACATCTACCCGGACGGCGGTATCGCGCGTCTGCGTGTGTATGGTCAGCCGCAAGTCGACTGGGCCGGCGCGAGCCGCACCGAGCAGTTCGATCTGGCCGCGATGGAGAACGGCGCATATCTGGTCGCAGCGAATAACCAGCACTTCGGTGCTGCATCGACGATTCTGATGCCGGGCCGCGGTGTGAACATGGGCGACGGCTGGGAAACGCGCCGTCGCCGTGAACCCGGCAATGACTGGGCGATCGTCGCGCTGGCGCAACCGGGCGTGATCAAGAAGATCGAAGTCGATACGGCTCACTTCAAGGGCAACTATCCGGACCGTTGCTCGATCCAGGCCGCGTATGTGACGGGCGGCACGGATAGCTCGCTGATCACGCAAGCCATGTTCTGGCCGGTGCTGCTGGGTGAACAGAAACTGAAGATGGACAACCAGCACTATTTCGAAAGCGAAATCGCTGCATTGGGTCCGGTCACGCACGTGCGCTTCAATATCATTCCGGACGGTGGCGTGTCGCGTCTGCGTCTGTGGGGCACGCTCGCATAATGAAAACGCTGGCTATCGAACCGCTGACCAAGGAAGCGTTCGCGCCGTTCGGCGACGTGGTCGAACTCGAAGGCGCGAAGCAGATTCCGATCAACCTCGGCACCACGATTCGCTATCACGATCTTGCGAAAGTGGACGTGACCGACGAGAACGGTCGCACGCTGGTGAATCTGTTTCGCGGTCAGCCGCGCACGTTGCCGTTCGAAGTGAAGATGCTCGAACGGCATCCGCTAGGCAGCCAGGCGTTTGTGCCGTTGAACGACAAGCCGTATCTGGTCGTCGTGGCGCCGGCAGGTGAACTGGATCCCAGGCAGATTCGTGCGTTCGTGACGAGCGGCTGGCAAGGCGTGAACTATGCGAAGGGTGTCTGGCACCATCCGCTGATCGCATTGGGCGACGTGAGCGACTTTATCGTCGTCGATCGCGGCGGCGATGGGTTGAACCTGAACGAGCAGGATCTGGCCGAGTCGCTCTGGCTGACTGAAGATGCGTTGAGTGCGGTGACCGTTTGAGGTCGTTGCCTCAGGTTGCCTTAGCGTAGTGCGTTGAGCAGGTCAGTTAGAAAAAAGCCCACAGTGCATGCTGTGGGCTTTTTCATTTGCGGACCACCACACTGCGGGGCGCGATTTCGTACGTCAAGCCTCATAAATCCGCGTCCGGCATGCGCTGTTCAGCCAGGATATCTTCGAGCGTTGGTCCGTGACCGTGCGCGATCAACTTGAGGTCGTAGCCGGCCGCTTCAACCGGGTGCATCAGCACCGGCACGCTCATATCTTTTCTGGCAAGCGTTTCCATCCGCGCGACGTTACTACGAGCGACGCCCGCGCGGCGCGCCAATTCCTCCTGGAACAGATGGCTTTCGCGCCGAACGGCCATCAGTATGTCCGAGACGTCCGCGAGACTGGTCATTTGTAGCCCTGGGGCATCAAATTGGCGGATGTTAGCCATATTGTGGCTCATGAGACACAATTTGCTTTATTGGTTTTGTGCCTTCTGGGCGACAGTTTGCGTTGTCATTCTGACAAACCGTCCGGACCGAACGATCAACAAAAAAGCGGACTTCCCGCTTACGCGAAAAGCCCGCTTCATGCTGCGTTGCCAAGCCGGGCGCAACACCCGGCCAGCTCATTACTTCACCGCACCGCCTTCGAACCACGCGGCGATCTTCATCCGCTCGTCGTCGGTCATGTGCGTGACGTTGCCCAGCGGCATCGCTTTCAACGTCACCGCCTGCTGATAGATCCGCTGTGCGTTCTGCGAGATCTCGTCCGGCGTATCCAGCAACACGCCAGCCGGGGCGCTGCCCATCATCGTCGGATGGGCGGAGTGGCATGCCACGCAGCGTTGTTGCAGCACCGGCGCGATATCGGCCACCTTGACGGCCGGCGCATTCGCAGCTTGTGCTTGCGGCACGACCGGTTTGGGCATCGTCCAGAAGAGGGCGGCGAACATCAGCACGATACCGACCAACGGCAGATACCAGAGCACCTGGCCACGGTGACGCATCACGAAGAACTGGCGAATCAGCGCGCCGGCCAGCATGATCATCAGCAGCACGACCCAGTTGTACTGATTCGTGTATGTCATCGCGTAGTGGTTCGACAGCATCGCGAACACCACCGGCAGCGTGAAATACGTGTTGTGAACCGAACGCTGCTTGCCGCGCTTGCCGTAGATCGGGTTCGGCGTTTCGCCCTTGAGCATGGCGTCAACCATCTTGCGTTGACCCGGGATGATCACGAAGAACACGTTCGCCGACATGATCGTTGCCAGCATCGCGCCCATGATCAGGTAAGCCGCACGGCCCGCGAAGATGTGGCACGCGAGGTACGCCGCGATCACCACATAAATGCCGACGCAGATGCCGAGCACTTTGTCTTTATTGCCGAGGAGACGGCACAGCGAGTCGTAGACGATCCAGCCCGCGGCGAGGAAGCCGAGCGCCGAAGCAACCGCGACCACCGGGCCCATGTCGAGCACGTTCTTGTCGATCAGGTAGGTGGACGGCGAGAGCAGATACAGCACCGTGAAGAGGCTCGCGCCCGACAGCCACGTGGTGTACGACGGCCACTTGGACCAGTGCAGGTCGTCCGGCATTTCCGGCGGCGCGACGGTGTACTTCTGCATGTTGTAGAAGCCGCCGCCGTGCACGTGCCACAGTTCGCCGAAGACACCGCGCTTGCGCTGGTTCGGGTCCGTAGGCGGTTTCAGGCTGTTGTCCAGCGCGACGAAATAGAACGATTCGCCAATCCAGGCGATGGCGGCGATGACGTGAAACCAGCGCAATGCCAGGTTCAGCCAGTCAGTGATAAAGCCTTCCATGAAACTCCTCCACTTCTGATTCGTTGTACGCGCAACGACGCTTGTGCCTTGGTTACGCCTTCGGTGACCCGGCTGACGGGTCGTCGGCGTGCACGGTGTCGCGGCGCAGACTGCGGGGCGAAAGACGCGGTGCGCTCAGTTCGCACGCGCCGTTTTTTATTGGAACGTCGGTCGAGTCGCTCGCGTTCGATTGCGCTCGCGGGTGTCTCCAGGGATCCGCACAGTGCAATCGGGCGCGCTCGCAAATACAGCGCGACTTCAACCTCGTTCTCCTCCAATGCCTATCGATAAACGTTCCGTGCGCTCAGTTGCGCACTTAACTGCCCCGATAGGTGCTGTACGACCACGGCGACACCAGCAGCGGCACGTGATAGTGCGCGCCGGCATCGGCCACGCCGAAGCGCAACACGACGCGATCGACAAAACGCGGCTCCGGAACTTTCGTACCGATCGAGGCAAAGTAGTCGCCGGCGCCGAACACGAGTTCGTATTCGCCCGCGACCAGTGCGTCGCCTTCGAGCAGCGGCTGATCGCAGCGGCCGTCGTCATTGGTGGTGGTGGTTTTGAGCGCGCGGCGGGTGTCGCCGGAGAGCGCGAAGAGTTCGACCTTGATGCCCGCGCCGGGACGGCCGTTCGCGGTGTCGAGCACGTGGGTAGTGAGCTTTCCCATTCGCAATTTTCCTTATGTGAATGCGAGGTTTCGGCGGCGGCCCGATCCAGAATACGTTGCGGCGGATCGAGGCTCCACGTCAGTGGCTACATACCCGTCGGCGAATTGAAGCGAGCGCCGTGGCAGCCATTGTAAAAAGGATGTTCACGTCAGCGCGCGCGAGATAGGAAAGATAATACCTGGCGCATGACAGACAGCCTGCTGAAAGCCACATCGAGTCGATTCGTTCGACTATTGCCGTGCAATTCGATCGTACCGGCGCCAAAAAAGGCCCACTATATCGGCAGCGTGAGGTTGGGTATCGCACTGGCGCGAGTTGTCAGCATTATTTTGACCGTCGAAGGTTACACCTGTGCGCCGCAGCAAACCCAGGTGAAGCGCGGCACACCCCGAAGACGGCGGAAACACGCTGGGTAACCGGGCCAACGGCGTTCGACGGGACGCGGCGGCACGGTTGGCGTGCTGTCACATCGCGTTCGAACGGCTTTGCACGGAAGCAATGAAGCGGAGAAACGAATGACGATGGAGCAGGCGGCTATGAAGCCAAACAAGCCGAAGAAAACGATGCTGGTGAAGCACGCGGACGTGCTGGTCACGATGGACGGCGCCCGGCGCGAACTGCGCGACGGCGGCATGTATATCGAGGACAACCGTATCGTCGCGGTCGGACCGACAGCGGAATTGCCGCAAACGGCCGACGAAGTGCTGGACATGCGTGGCCACCTGGTGATCCCGGGTCTGGTGAACACGCACCACCATATGTATCAGAGCCTGACGCGCGCCATTCCGGCTGCGCAGAACGCCGAGCTATTCGGCTGGCTGACCAACCTCTATAAGGTGTGGGCGAACCTCACACCGGAGATGATCGAAGTCTCGACCTTGACGGCGATGGCCGAGTTGCTGCTGTCCGGTTGCACGACCTCGAGCGACCATTTGTATATCTACCCGAACGGCAGCCGCCTCGACGACAGCATCGTCGCGGCGCAGCGGATCGGCATGCGTTTTCATGCGGCACGCGGCAGCATGAGCGTGGGGCAGAAAGACGGCGGTTTGCCGCCGGATTCGGTGGTCGAGCGTGAAGCGGACATTCTGAAGGACACGCAGCGCCTGATCGAGACGTATAACGACGAAGGGCGTTACGCGATGTTGCGCATGGTGGTGGCGCCGTGCTCGCCGTTCTCGGTGAGCCGCGACCTGATGCGCGAATCGGCGGTGATGGCGCGGCATTACGGGGTGTCGATGCACACGCACCTGGCGGAGAACGTTAACGACATCGCGTATAGCCGCGAGAAGTTCGGCATGACGCCGGCCGAATATGCGGAAGACCTCGGCTGGGTCGGTCACGACGTGTGGCACGCGCACTGTGTGCAACTCGACGATGCGGGCATCGAACTGTTCGCTCGTACGGGTACCGGCGTTGCGCATTGCCCGTGCTCGAATATGCGGCTGGCGTCGGGGATTGCGCCGGTCAAGCGGATGCGACTGGCCGGCGTGCCGGTGGGCCTGGGTGTCGACGGTTCGGCGTCGAACGACGGCGCGCAAATGGTCGCCGAAGTACGCCAGGCGCTGTTGTTGCAGCGAGTCGGCTTCGGGCCGGACGCGATGACCGCGCGTGAAGCGTTGGAGATCGCGACGTTAGGCGGGGCGAAGGTGCTGAATCGCGACGACATCGGCGCACTGGCGCCTGGCATGGCGGCGGATTTCGTGTCGTTCGATCTGCGTCAGCCGCTGTTTGCGGGCGCGCTGCACGATCCGGTCGCGGCACTGGTGTTCTGCGCGCCGTCGCAGGTGAGCCATAGCGTGATCGGCGGCAAGGTGGTGGTGAAGGAGGGTCAGTTGACGACGCTGGAGCTCGGACCGGTCATCGAGCAGCACAACCGGTTGGCGAAGACGCTGTACGAAGCGGCAGCCTGATGACGGAGTAAGAGCGTAATAGAAGAAGCAGAAGAAGCAGAAGAAGCAGAAGAAGCCGCTCTATCGGCATCCGCAAAGATGCTGATAGAGCGCAGAGAAAAGATTACGGCTTGTCGATCAACGTCTTGGTCGCCTCGGCAACCAGGCCGCGCAGCCAGCGCACTTCGTCGGAGTAATGCACACGCTCGTGCCACAGCTGGTAGTACTGCATCGGCGGGAAGTCGAGCGGTGCGGGCACCACGGTCAGCGGCAGGAACTTGGCGTAGTAGTCGGCAAACAGGCGCGTAGTCGTGAAGATCAGATCGGACTTGATCAGCACGTAGGGCGCCAGATTGAAGTACGGCAATGTCACGACCACATGACGTTTTAACCGCTCGCGCGCGAGGTGCACGTCGATCGCGCCGCGCTGGCCCACCGAGTAAGGAGTAGGCGCAAGATGCGGGGCATTCAGGTACTGGTCGAGCGTCAGCCCGCCGCGTTTGGCGAACGGATGCGCGTTGCTCATCAGACAGACGATCTGATCGACGAACAGATTCGACAGGTGCAATTGCTCCGGCGGCTCCGGCCAGTTGCCGACCACGGTGTCGAGCTTGCCGTCCTCGAGCGCGAGTTCGTAGTCGAACGCTGGGCCGAGCGAGTGAAATTCGAGCGTCGCGTTCGGCGCGGCCTGACGGAAGCGCTCAACCACCGTCGGCACGAACAGCACGTTCAGGTAGTCCGGGCAACCGATCCGATAGCAGCGGATCGAGGTCGCCGGGTCGAAGTTGTGCTGCTGGAACTTGATGCGTTCGATCTCGCGCAGTGCGTTTTGCACCGGTTCGAGCAGGCGCAGGCCGTACTCGGTCGGCACCATGCCGGATTTGCCGCGCACCAGCAGCGGGTCGCCGGTGATGTCGCGCAAACGGCGCAGCGCCGCGCTAATGGCGGGTTGCGATTGGTTCAGTTTGACGGCCGCGCGTGTGACGCTGCGTTCCATCAACAGGGTGTGCAAGACGCGTAATAGATACGTATCGATCGCCTCGCGTTGCTGACTCATGACTTCTCCGAAATATATGTTCTGGCTGATCGAGCGGGCGTGGGTGTATATGGCTTTTAATATGAACACAAAACCACGTCAAGAGTGGGATACCCGCAGAGCACGCAGCGGCGGGGGTTTGCGGGGAATTTTGACGGCTCGACTGGGCCGGTCGAATTAGGTATTGTCATCCGGTTGTGGTGACGGATCGTCGGCTGACAGGGCGGGCGAACGCGCTGTAACCGGCAGTCTCTGACGTACTACGGAATCACATGAGCGACTCTTCTTATAGCGACGGCGCCGCCGCGCAGCCGGCAAACAGGCCGGAACAGGCGGCGCCCCGGTTGATGCTTCAGGGCATCACCAAACAATATCCGGCCGTGCGTGCCAACGACGACGTCACGTTGATCGTCGCGCCGGGTGAAATCCATGCCGTGCTCGGCGAAAACGGCGCCGGCAAAAGCACGCTGATGAAAATCATCTACGGCGCGGTGCGGCCCGACGCCGGTGAGATTCGCTGGGAAGGCCAGCCGGTCGAGATCGCCAGTCCGGCGGCCGCGCGCAAGCTTGGCATCGGCATGGTGTTCCAGCATTTTTCGCTGTTCGAGACGCTCACGGTCGGCGAAAACATCGCGCTCGCACTCGACGAACCCTTCGATCTGAAGACGCTCTCAAAACGCATCCGCGAAGTGTCCGCCGACTACGGCCTCGACATCGACCCGCAACGTCACGTGCATAGCCTGACAGTGGGCGAGCGGCAACGCGTCGAAATCGTGCGCTGCCTGCTGCAGAACCCGCGTCTCCTGATCATGGACGAACCGACTTCGGTGCTTACGCCGCAAGCGGTCCGCAAGCTCTTCGCGACGCTGCGGCGTCTCGCGGCGGAAGGCTGCAGCATCCTTTACATCAGCCACAAGCTCGACGAAATCCAGGAGCTGTGCGACACCGCCACGGTGATGCGCGGCGGCCGCGTGACGGGGCACGTGAAGCCGAAAGAAGAAACGCACGCGTCGCTCGCGCAGTTGATGGTCGGTCATTCGCTGCCGGATTACACGCGCCGCGAACACACGCCGGGCGCCGTGCTGCTCGACGTGAAGCAGTTGTCGGTGGAGAGCGACGATCCGTTCGGCACCTCGCTCGATAACGTGTCGTTCGGCGTGCATGCGGGCGAGATTTTCGGCATCGCGGGCGTGTCGGGCAATGGGCAGGCCGAATTGCTGTCGGCGCTCTCCGGCGAAAAGCGCGGCACGCGGGCCGATGCGGTCACGATTTGCGGTAAAGCGGCTGGCCGTCTCGGTGCTGGCGGCCGCCGCGCGCTCGGTTTCGGTTTTGTGCCGGAAGAGCGTCTCGGCCGCGGCGCAGTACCGGCGATGACGCTGTCGGAAAACGCGCTGCTCACGGCGCATCGGCAGCAGATGGTGAACTCCGGCTGGATCAAGGCGGGCGCGATGCGCGCCTTCGCCAAGCGTTGCATCGAAGCCTTCGACGTTCGTTGTGGCGGCTCGGAAGCACTGGCGCAAAGTCTCTCCGGCGGCAATCTGCAGAAATACATCATGGGCCGCGAGATTCTGCAGGCGCCCAAGGTGCTGGTCGTCGCGCAGCCGACCTGGGGTGTCGACGTCGGCGCGGCGGCGTTCATTCGTCAGCAATTGCTCGACCTGTCCGCACGCGGCGTGGCGATTCTGGTGATTTCCGAAGAGCTGGAAGAGTTGTTCGACATCTGCGATCGCATCGCGGTGCTGGCTGGCGGCAGACTTTCGCCGGTGCGCGCCACGGGGGCGACCAACGCCGAGGAAATCGGCCGCTGGATGGCGGGCCTGTTCGGCGACCGCGAGGGCGCGGCGCCGTCGGCGGAACAGCCGGCGCATGCCTGAACAGATCGATGCGCGATCGGATAGTTGATCGACGTTAAATACCAGAACCAGACATCAATAAGCACACGCACCCATGATTCTTCCGTATCGACTCGAAGCCCGCACGACGCCCTCGCGCACGATGCAGCTTGCCGTGCCGCTGATCGCCGCGTTGCTCACGCTTGCGATCGGCTTCCTGATCTTCAGCCTGGTCGGGCGTGATCCGCTCGAAGCCATGCACGCGTTTTTCATCGAACCGCTCTCCAGCGTGAACGGCTGGTCCGAACTGCTGCTGAAGGCTTCGCCGTTGTGCCTGATCGGCCTCGGCCTCGCGATCGGCTATCGCGCCAATGTCTGGAACATCGGCGCGGAAGGGCAGATGCTGCTCGGCGGCATTGCCGCCAGCGGTGTCGCGATCTACTTCGATCAGGCCACCGGCTGGTGGATTCTGCCGGCCATGATGATCGCCGGCGTGCTCGGCGGCATGGCGTGGGCCGCAATTCCCGCACTCCTGAAAAGCCGCTTCAACACCAACGAAATTCTTGTCAGCCTGATGCTCACGTATGTGGCCACGCAGTTGCTGATTTATCTGGTGAGCGGTCCGTGGCGCGATCCGCAGGGCATGAACTTCCCGCTCTCGGAGATGTTCAGCGGCGACGCGCTGTACCCGACCTTTTCCGGCGACTGGCACTGGAAATGGCTGCGCGGCACGCGGCTGAACGCGTCGGTATTCGTCACCTTGATCGCGATTCCGTGCGTATGGCTCTTCATGCGCAAGAGCTTCGCGGGCTACCGGATGAACGTCGGCGGTCTCGCGCCGCTCGCCGCGCGCTACGCCGGCTTCTCCGACAAGAAAACCATCTGGACATCGTTGCTGATCAGCGGCGGTCTGGCGGGCCTCGCCGGGATGGGCGAGATCGCCGGTCCGATCGGCCAGTTGCAGGCCACCTGGTCGCCGGGCTACGGCTTCACCGCGATCATCGTCGTGTTCGTGGGACGGCTGCATCCGGTCGGCATCGTGCTCGCGAGCTTGCTGATGGCGCTGCTGTACCTCGGCGGCGAAGCGGTGCAGACCTCGATGCAATTGCCGCAGGCACTCTCCGGCGTGTTCCAGGGGCTGCTGCTGTTCTGCCTGCTGGGCGCCGACCTGTTCGTGAACTACCGCGTGCGCCGGCGCTCAGTCGCCGCGCAAGCCCACTGATTTTCCCGCCGGATCTCCATGGATATTCAACAAGCCAGCGCGCTCACCTCGAGCGCCGTTACCGCCGCAATCCCGCTGATGTTCGCGGGCGCGGGCGAACTCGTCACCGAGAAGTCGGGCGTGCTTAACCTCGGCGTCGAAGGCATGATGCTGATGGGCGCCGTGACCGGCTACGCGGTCACCGCCATCACCGGCAACCCGTGGCTCGGCGTGGTCGCCGCGATCGGCGCGGGTCTCGCGATGTCGCTGCTGTTCGCGTTCCTCACCCTGACCATGCTCGCCAACCAGGTTGCCACCGGCCTCTCGCTGACGATCTTCGGCATCGGTTTGTCGGCCTACGTCGGCAAGCCGTACACGTCGGCGGCCGTGCGCGCCACGATCGACACGTGGACTATTCCAGGTCTCTCGAAGATCCCGGTGCTCGGCCCCGCGCTCTTCAGCCTCACACCGCTCGATTACCTCGCGTTCCTGATGTTCGCGGTGATCGGGTGGTTCCTGTATCGCACGCGTGCGGGCCTCGTGCTGCGTTCGGTCGGCGAATCGCCCCAGGTGGCGCACTCGGTTGGCTTTCCGGTGATCGGCGTGCGTTACGGCGCGGTGGCCTTCGGCGGTGGCATGGCGGGTCTCGCCGGCGGTTACTACTCGATCGTCAACCTGCACTTGTGGCAAGAACAGCTTACGTCTGGCCGCGGCTGGATCGCGCTCGCGCTGGTGGTGTTCGCGACATGGCGCCCGGGGCGTCTGTTGATCGGCGCGCTGCTGTTCGGCGCCGTGACCGGGCTGCAGTTCTACGCGCAGGCTATCGGCGTGCCGGTGCCGACGCAGTTTCTCGCGATGCTGCCGTATGTCGCGACCATCGTCGTGCTCGTGCTGATTTCGCGCAATCCGAACACGATTCGTCTGAATGCACCCGCTTCGCTCGGCAAGCCGTTTTTCTCGGCGGGATGACACGCTTGCCGCTGCATATGACCAACCACACGTTTCAAATCAATCGACAAACACGACAGGAGAAAACATGAAGAGAAGAAATCTGCTGACCGCCTTCGCATGGGGCGCGGCCTCCCTGGCGCTTGCCGCGCCGCTCGCGCAAACCGCGCAAGCGGCCGATGCACCGGGCGTCGCGTTCGTCTACCTCGGCAATCCGGGCGACGCCGGCTGGACCTTCGCGCACGATCAGGGCTCGAAGGAAGCCGAAGCGAAGTTCGGCAACAAGATCAAGATCACCCGCATCGAGAATGTGCCGGAATCGGCCGACTCGGAACGGGTGTTCCGCGATCTGGCGAACAAGGGCAACAAGATCATCATCGGTTCGAGCTTCGGCTATCAGGACTTCGAGCTGAAGGTCGCGAAGGATTTCCCGGACACGGTGTTCCTGCACGCAACCGGCTACAAGAAGGCGCCGAACTTCGGCACCTATGACGTGCGTATGTACCAGGGCGCGTACCTCGCAGGCGTCGCCGCGGGCTATGTGACGAAGACCAACACGCTCGGCTTCGTCGCCTCGGTGCCGATTCCTGAAGTGATCCGCAACATCAACGCGTACACGCTCGGCGCGCGTTCGGTGAATCCGAAGATTCACACCAAGGTCATCTGGATCAACAGCTGGTTCGATCCGGGCAAGGAAAAGCAGGCTGCTGAAACGCTGATCGGCCAGGGCGCCGACGTGCTGCTGCAAAACACCGATTCGAGCGCCACGCTCGCGACCGCATCGGAAAAGCACGTGCATGCGTTCGGTTGGGATTCGGACATGAAGAAGTTCGGTCCTGAGGCGCATCTCGGTTCGGTGGTCGCGCACTGGGGCGTGTATTACAACTCGGCTATCCAGCAGGTGCTGGACGGCAAATGGAAGAACGATCCGGTGTGGTGGGGCATTCCGCAGAAGGCCGTCAATCTTGAAGACCTGAACACGTCGGCGATTTCGGCCGATGCGCAGAAAAAGGTGGCGGCGAAGCGTGATGAACTGGCCGGCGGCAAGTGGGACGTGTTCACCGGCCCGATCAAGGATCAGTCCGGCGCGGTGAAGGTGCCGGCAGGCAAGACCCTGACCGATCCGGAGTTGCAACGTCTGAACTGGTATGTGGAAGGCGTGGACGGTTCGCTGCCGAAGTAATTCGGTTATCGCTGTTATCGTCGTTATTGCGGTTGCCGTGAGCGAATCGTGTAGCGATTGGTGGGGGGCGCGATCGATTGGGTTGTGATCGACCGCTTCATGAACGACCGCGTCACGAATGCCCCCTTCGCGAATCACCAGGTCACGAACGACTGCATCTCGAATGACCGGGTCGCGAATGACCGTGGAATGATCGGCTGAGTCACTGTCAATCGCGCCGCGCTTCTGGCACCCACTGCATAAAAAAGCTGCGTCCATTACGGACGCAGCTTTTTTTGCTTCAGGCGATGTATTGAATAAGGTCCAGGCGAAGCGTCAGTCGATGCGCAGGCCGACCTTGATGGTCACCTGCCAGTAGGCGACCTTGTCGTTTTCGATCTGGCCCCGCGTTTCCGTCACTTCGAACCAGTGCAGATTGCGCAGCGTCTTCGACGCTTTTTTAATCGCGGTGCTGATTGCGTCGTCGATCGATTTGGTCGATGAGCCGGTCAGTTCGATTTGTTTGTAGACGTGTTCTGACATGAACTTCCTCCTTTGACCTTCGTTGGTGTGCAAAAAAAGTATAGGCAATGGATTGCCGTTGACATCGCCGGCATGGGCGAGTCATTGCGCACATCGCGTGCCCGATATGTCGCGGTGAGACGAGGCCGTTATGATGTCCGCGCAACTCAATCTGAAACCTGACGAGGCTTGAAAGTGGAAATTGGTTTTTGCGGTCCCGGTCTGATGGGCGCGCCGATGATCCGGCATCTGCTGCGCGCGGGGCATACCGTGCATGTCTGGAATCGCACGCGGGCCAAGGCGGAAGCGTTGGTGGCGGACGGCGCCAAGGTGGTCGATACACCGCGCGAACTCGCCTCGCGGTGTGACGTGGTGCTGCTGTGCGTCGCGGATGCAGCAGCGGTTGAAGAAACGGTGTTCGGTGCAGAGGGACTGTTGAGCGCCGATGCCACGACGCCGAAACGCGTGCGCTGGATCGTCGATCACTCGAGCATTCCGCCGGCCGCGACGCGCGCGTTCGCGCGGCGTGCGGCAGCGATGGCTACTGTTGCCGCGGAAGGTGCGGAAGGTGCGATTGCGGCCACGGGCGAGGCCGGGCGAGAACGGCAGCCTGATGGCACAGGCACAGGCACAGGCACAGGCACAGGCACAGGCACAGGCACAGGCACAGGCACAGGCACAGGCACAGGCACAGGCACAGGCACAGGCACAGGCACAGGCACAGGCACAGGCACAGGCACAGGCACAGGCACAGGCACAGGCACAGGCACAGGCACCACAAACGTCGGCTGGATCGACGCGCCCGTATCCGGCGGCGTAGCGGGTGCGACGGCGGGCACGCTCGCGATCATGGCAGGCGGTGCCGCAGCGGACGTCGAGGCGGTCACGCCGCTCCTCGGTGCGTATTCAGCCCGCGTCACGCACATGGGTGACGTCGGCGCGGGGCAAACCACCAAGCTCTGCAATCAGACCATCGTCACCGCGACCGTGGCGGCGATCGCCGAGGCCGTGAGTCTCGCGCAACGCAGCGGCATCGACGCTTCCAAACTGACCGAAGGCCTTGCCGGCGGCTGGGCGGATTCCGTGCTGCTGCAGACTTTCGTGCCGCGCATGACGCAAAGCGGCCTCGCGCCGATCGGCGCATTCCGTACGTTCCAGAAGGACGTCGACACGGTCGCCGCGACGGCGTACGAGACCGGCACGCCGATGCCGGTTTCGTCGACGGTCCAGCAACTGCTGCGGCTCGGTTCGGCGATGGGGCTTGGGGAGGCCGATCTGTCGGCCTTTATCGACGTTTTGCAGACGCCGCGCGGCAGCTAGAGCATGCCCGGAGCGGGTGAGCGGCCGATGTGAACCGCGTGTGACACAGCGTGAAAGCGACGTCAAAACGCCAGGGTATGGCGCGTGCGTGGGTTGTATTCGCGATAACCTGCTAAAATATTAGGTTGTTCGCCGATATCACATTCAAAGGACGTGTCGTGCTGTCTACCGCCAATATCACCATGCAATTCGGGCCAAAGCCCCTCTTCGAGAATATCTCGGTCAAATTCGGGGGAGGGAACCGCTATGGCCTGATCGGTGCGAACGGCTGCGGCAAGTCCACCTTCATGAAGATCCTGGGTAGCGATCTGGAACCGAGCTCCGGCAACGTGATGCTCGAACCGAACATTCGTCTCGGTAAGCTGCGCCAGGATCAGTTCGCATACGAAGACGTGCGCGTGCTCGACGTCGTGATGATGGGCCACGCCGAAATGTGGGCCGCCATGACCGAGCGCGACGCGATCTACGCGAACCCCGACGCGACTGACGACGACTACATGCACGCCGCCGAGCTCGAAGCGAAGTTCGCCGAGTACGACGGCTACACCGCCGAAGCGCGCGCGGGCGAACTGCTGCTCGGCATCGGCATCGCGATCGAAGACCACAACGGCCCGATGAGCAACGTCGCACCGGGCTGGAAACTGCGCGTGCTGCTCGCGCAGGCGCTGTTCTCGAAGCCGGACGTGCTGCTGCTGGACGAGCCGACCAACAACCTGGACATCAACTCGATCCGTTGGCTGGAAGACATCCTCAACCAGTACAACTCGACGATGATCATCATCTCGCACGATCGTCACTTTCTGAACCAGGTCTGCACGCACATGGCCGACATGGACTTCGGCACGCTGAAGGTCTATCCGGGCAACTACGACGACTACATGCTGGCCAGCACGCAGGCGCGCGAACGTCAGCAGAACGCCAACGCCAAGGCGAAGGAACGCGTCGCCGATCTGCAGGACTTCGTGCGCCGTTTCTCGGCGAACAAGTCGAAGGCACGCCAGGCGACCAGCCGTCTGAAGATGATCGACAAGATCAAGATCGAGGAATTCAAGCCGTCGTCGCGGCAGAACCCGTTCATCCGCTTCGAATACGAGAAGAAGCTGCACAACATCGCGGTGGTGGCGGACAAGATCTCGAAGAAGTACGAGCGTCAGATCTTCAACGATTTCAGCATTAGCGTGCAGCCGGGCGAGCGTATCGCGATCATCGGCGAGAACGGTGCGGGTAAGACCACGCTGCTGCGCTCGCTGCTCGGCAAGCTCACGCTGGATCACGGCGTGGTCAAGTGGGCTGAAAACGCGAACGTCGGTTACATGCCGCAGGATACGTATGAAGAGTTTCCGAACGACGTCACGCTGATGGACTGGATCGACGGCTACCGCCAGGAAGGCGACGACGAACAGATGGTGCGCGGCACGCTCGGCCGTCTGCTGTTCAATGCCGACGACATCCGCAAGTCGGTCAAGGTGCTCTCCGGTGGCGAGAAGGGCCGCATGATCTGGGGCAAGCTGATGCTGGGCCGTCACAATGTGCTGCTGATGGACGAGCCGACCAACCACATGGACATGGAATCGATCGAATCGCTGCAGATCGCGCTCGACAAGTTCGAAGGCACGCTGATTTTCGTGTCGCACGACCGTGAGTTCGTGAGCGGCCTGGCGAACCGGATCATCGAAGTGAAAACGAACGGCACGTTGAACGACTTCGGCGGCAACTACGAAGACTTCCTGTTGAGCCAGGGCGTGCAGTAAGCGCTTCTTGCTTCACGGTGTTGCGTAAAGAAAAGCCTGCTTCTTCGAAGCGGGCTTTTTTCATGGTGCGGGACTTAAGCACTCGCTCCGGTTTGTCCGTCCGCCGCGGCCCTGCAGATACATAGATCCATAGACTCTCAGACGCCGCAACGAAATAACCACAAATCTCACTGTGAGGTGACCGACATCAATCGACCAGACTCAAAGCCAGACCGCCCAACAGACTCATTGACCCAACGCAACGCGCGCTGCGCCCAACGACCGATTATCACCGTTTCGATAGTCTATCCATCGGGTCGTCAATGCTTACCTCTCACTCTTTTCCGCCGCTCATCATCCGTGGCCGCTCGCTGCTTCCGATCGTGCAAGGCGGCATGGGCGTCGGTATCTCGGCACACAGGCTGGCCGGCAGCGTGGCTCGCGAGGGCGCACTCGGCACCATCGCCAGCATCGACCTGCGCCATCATCACCAGGACCTGATCGAACTCTGCCGGCAGTCTCCTGACCGGGCCACGCTCGAACAGGCGAACCTCACCGCGCTGGCGCGTGAAATCCACGCCGCCAAAGCACTCGCCGAAGGCCGCGGCATGATTGCCGTCAACGTGATGAAAGCCGTCAACGCGCAAGCGGACTACGTGCGCATTGCCTGCGAAAACGGCGCCGATGCAATTGTCATGGGCGCGGGCCTGCCGCTCGATTTGCCGGACATGACCCAAGGCCATGACATCGCGCTGATTCCGATCCTGTCGGATAGCCGCGGCGTCGCGCTGGTGCTGAAGAAATGGATGAAAAAGGGCCGCTTGCCCGACGCCGTCGTGATCGAACATCCGGCCCACGCAGGCGGCCATCTAGGCGTGACCAACCTCGCCGATCTGCACGACCCGCGCTTCGATTTCCTGCGCGTGCTTGAGGAGCTCGATGCGGTATTCACGTCGCTTGGTTTGAGTCGTCAGGACGTGCCGTTGATTGTCGCGGGCGGCATCAATAGTCACGAAGCCGTGCGCGAGCTGCTGACCGCCGGTGCCGGCGGCGTGCAACTCGGTACGCCGTTCGCCGTCACGGAAGAAGGCGACGCCCATCCGAACTTCAAGCGCGTGCTGGCCGAAGCGACGCCTGACGACATCGTCGAATTCGTCAGCGTGACGGGACTGCCGGCACGCGCCGTCAAGACGCCGTGGCTGATGCGCTATCTGCGTCATGAAACGCGAATTCGCGAGAAGATCGGCGCGCTCAAACACGTCTGTCCGACGGCGCTCGAGTGTCTCGGCGTCTGTGGGTGGCGCGACGGTGTAGAGAAGTTCGGCCACTTCTGCATCGACACGCGTCTCGCTGCGGCATTGCGCGGTGACGTGGCCAACGGCCTGTTCTTCCGCGGTCGCGAAGCGTTGCCGTTCGGCACGGCCATTCGCAGCGTCCACGATCTGATCGAGCTGCTCCTGACCGGCGCGACGCGACCCGCTGTCGCAGGACGATGGACGTTCTCGCTTGGTTGACACGGGTCAACGTGAAGCCCGGCGAGACCTTCGACAATCCCCGCACGCAAACAAACACTCGGGGAAGCCTATGAAACACTCGTTCAGGAACACGATCAGAATCACCGCCATCGCCGCGTGCCTGCTATGCGCGGGCGCGCTGGCGCCGCAGGCACAGGCACAGGCCACCGGCGGCGACCCGATGAGCGGCATCCACGCCGGCGACGTACTGGTGCGGCTGCGCGCCATCAGCATCATGCCGAGCGTGGGGACCAACCAGTCGTTGTCGGCGCTCAATGTGGGCGTCAACAACGCCATCGTGCCGGAACTGGATCTCACCTATATGATCCGCGATTACCTCGGCGTCGAGCTGATTCTCGGCACATCGCGTCATCAGTTGACGTCGAGCCTTGGCAACCTTGGCGGAGTGAACGTGCTACCGCCCACGCTGCTGTTGCAATACCATTTCAACCACGCGGGGCGTATCCGTCCGTATGTCGGGGCGGGTTTGAACTACACGTTGTTCTACAACAACGGGCTGAACGCAGGCGGCCAGCCGATCTCGATCACCAACCACAGCTTTGGCCCGGCGTTGCAGGCGGGTGTGGACGTGCAGGTGACCAGGTCGCTCTTCGTCAATGCGGACATCAAGAAGATCTGGATGCATACCGACGCTTCGCTCGGCGGTCAGTCGCTCGGCCGGTTGAATATCGACCCGGTCGTGGTCGGTTTGGGTGTCGGTATGCGGTTCTGATTTCCACGCTTGAGAAACCGCGCTCGCAATAAAAAACGCCGGGATGTCCGGCGTTTTTTATTGCATTTCCGATCGGGAAAAGGGTTCTCCGGCAGCAGCGCCGACACGCACGGCCGCATAACTGCATAACCGCATAACCGAGAGACTACAGCTTGTCGTTCTTGAAGCGCATGGCGGTGCCGTCCTGCTCGATGCGCACCCACACGGCGCGCTTTTCCTCGTCGCTCAGGAACACCCAGTTGGATACTTCGGTGGCGGTGCGGCCGCAGCCTTTGCAGACCTCGTCGAAAAGCGTGGAACAGACGCCGATACACGGGCTGTCGGGAAGATCGTGAAGATTCGAAGCCATCGGAAACCTTGGGGCGAAGAAGCGAAGTTCCGCTATGTTAACCGATGCAGCGATTGCGCCACGGCGTCGCGCGCGTCGTGGCGCAGATGCATGGTCGGTTGGCAGTATCCGTTGCCGCTTTCTCTCCGATCCGGATATTTCCCCTCAGCGCGCAATGCTGTACCCGATTCGTGCCATCCAGTGCTGCCGGTTGTTGTAATCGAGCAGGTCCTCGCCATAACCGTTGAAGTACCCCACCCAGATATAACCGCCCCACTTGCTGCCGAGCAGTCTGGCGAGTGGGTAGGTGAATTGCGAATCGACGCTGCCGTACCAGTGCTTGGTGCCTTTGCGCAGCGTGGTCGCGAGTTGCCAGCCGTCCGGGCTGCCGTATTTGACCAGCAGATCGACGTAGCCGCGATAGTCGGCGATATCGGGGTTGTTGCTCGTGCCGAGGTAGTAATAAATTTTCGGCGAGACGGTCAAATGATTGCCCGTCAGATCGCCGAATTCCCAGGTCGGACGGATAAAGGGCATGTTGATGCTGTGTGAGTCCGTGCCCGCCTTGCCGTTCGATTCATGCGCGATACCGGCCGCAAAACCCATCCGCGTGAAAAATGGGCTGTGCCACCCCGTGTCGGGCACGTAGTAGAACAACTGCGGCGAATAAGTTGTATCGCGGAACGGCCGCGAATCGGCGGACAGATCCCAGATCGAGGTCTGCGTGTAGGCGAAGTACAGGTTGTCGAGGAAAGCCTTCGAGCGCAGATCGTCCGGCATCAGGATGCGGTATTTGAAACTCAATTGCAGCCGGGCGTTCGTGTCGCCATTGTGGCCGACGGCGAAGTACATCGGCTCGTAATAGGAGACGTGCGAGAGCACTCCGCGTCCGGTGGTGGAGAGCGAGTCGCCCGGAGGCGACATTGCATCGCCCGCCGGGCCGTCGACAGCCGCGGCCATTGCGGCGGCCTGTGCCGGCGTGCTTGCCTGGCTCTCCGCCTGTTCTGCCTGGGCGACGGCGTCCTGCTGCGGCCCGCGATTGATCGCGACGAGTGCCGGCGACGCGTCGAAGCCCACCGGATCGATGCGCACTTCTCCGCGTGCCGATTGCGGCCAGGGCGTCGAGTAACGCACTTTGCGGAACTGACCTGGCTGCAGATGCAGCGTGTCGGGTACACCCGGTTCGCGCTGCAGCTCGAGCGGCTGCGGCGACTGTTCAGCGCCGTTCACGGTTACGCGGATAGTCGGCGGGACGGTGACGGTGAGGGCCTGGGCGTCGTCGGCGGAATAGAGCAGCGTGATTTGCAGCGGCTCGTTAGCCGCGGCAACGCGCGCGGGTTGCAACATCGCGACCGTCGCGTGGGCCTCGCCAAAGCAGGTGGCGAAGGCGGCGAGAGCAACGAGCGTGGACAGAAGCGAGGCGCGTGAAATGCGCAGGATAGCGTGGCGATTTTGAGGTGAGGTGCGGGGGGCGAGGCGGGCAAGCGAAGCGTAAAAGCGCATGGGCTGTCGTCCAGAGAACAGAAGTGCGAGCGAGGCGGCGAGGCAACGGTGTCGAATGACGACATATTCGGGCACGTGGGCTCGGGCGCAGAAAGCGGCGCAAAAAAGGGCGCAAAACCGGCTCAAGGAGCCACCGAAAAAACGGCAGAAAAAATCGCCCCAAAACGGCCCCCGCACAAAAAAGGAAGCCACCGCGAACGGAGCGTCAAATCCGGCTCGGCACCGCGAGCGGCGTCGCCTATTGTCGGGAATGACTAAGAGGATACTTACAAACCGGCTTCATCCGCAAACTGAATGCAAGGAACGGCCGGAAAACCGCGTCATCCGCCGAACGCCAACTGCCACAACAGCGCGCCGTTGAGCAAGACGATGAACGCAGCCGACAGCCAGGCCAGCACGAGCGGCACGCCGCGCACACGCCAGCTGCGCATCAGGGCGGCGTCCGACGTATAGCGGATCAGCGGCACGACCGCGAGCGGCAATTGCAGGCTCAGTACCACCTGGCTTGCCACCAGCAATTGATTGGAGCCGTGCTGGCCGAACAGCGCGACAGCGAGGAGCGCCGGCCCGATCGCCAGCGCCCGGGTGAAGAGCGCGCGCTTCCAGCGCGGCAGGCGCAGGCGCAGAAAGCCTTCCATCACGGCCTGACCGGCCAGCGTGCCCGTGACAGTCGCGCTCAGCCCGCAGGCGAGCAGCGCCGCCGCAAACAGGATGCCCGCCCAATGCGTGCCGACGAGCGGCGCGATCAGACGGTGGGCGTCGGCGAGATCGGTGACATCGCGATGACCGCTCGCATAGAACACCGCCGCCGCCACGATCAGCAGCGCCGCGTTGATGACGAACGCAAATGACAGCGAGCCGAAGGTGTCCAGATTCACGACGTGCAACGCGGCCCTGATCCCGGCGTCGCTGCCGTCGGGCGCGTGATGCTTGACGAGCGCGGAGTGCAGATACAGGTTGTGCGGCATCACCGTGGCGCCGACAATGCCCGCCGCCAGCCACACCATGCCCACGTTGCGCAGCAAGTCGAGGCTCGGCGCGGTGCCGGCCAGCGCGGCATGCCAGTCGGGCCGCGCCAGCGCCAGTTCGACCACGAAGCACAGCCCGACGAAGCCGATCAGCGACGCGATCACCGCTTCGAGCTTGCGGCCGCCTTTCTGCTGGAGCGCCAGCAGCGCGAAGGTGCAGACGGCCGACATCAGCACGCCGACCGTCAGCGACACACCGAGTAGCAATTGCAATGCGACGGCGCTGCCGACCACCTCGGCGACGTCGCACGCAATGATCGCGACCTCGCTGGTCAGCCACAGGAAGAGGGTGACGCGACGGCTCGAGCGTTCGCGGCAGAGCTGCGCAAGGTCGCGCCCGGTCACGACGCCCAGCCGCGACGACAGCCACTGCAGCAGCATCGCCATCACGCTCGCCAGCAGCACCATGCTCAACAACTGGTAACCGTAGCCCGCGCCGGCGCCGAGCGCTGTCGCCCAGTTGCCAGGATCGATATAGCCGACCGCGATCAGTGCGCCGGCGCCGACGAACGAGAACCAGTGCGCCGGACGCGCCGGTCCACCGCCCGGCAGACGCCGGCGGCGGTTCGGTCGCAACGCGGACGGATTCGTGTTCATCGATGCCCGGAGGTTTAAGACTGCGCTCGCCCGCAAGCGACGTGCCCGCAGCGAACCCGGCACGCGGCGCAGTAAGGCCAAAGCGCGCCTGCGTGGTTCGCAGCGCGCTGCCTTCGAAGGCTTCCAGAGCTATTGTGCACCGTGGCGCGACGGGTGGCTTACGCTCGCGTCGACGCTTAGCCGTACGGCATAAAATTCGTGAAAAACGGCCCCCGGCTGCCGCCCCGATGCGAACCGGGTGCAGCGGGAGCGGCGCAACCTGACGACGGGATGACAGCGACGCTGCCACTGGTGTTTTTTTCGGGTAGACATGCGCCGATAACCCGCTAAAATTGCGCCCATTTTGTAGCGGCACGGCTTACGCTGTACCGTTTGCGCGACAGCCTGGCATTTTTTTTGGTGCGCGCAATAATTAATGGTAGTTTTCGGGTTTTTCAGGGGAGCCGCGTGCGGTGTGCCGCGGCATGAGTGAAGACGATCGGCTCGGACCGGTCAGGATCGGAGAACGGGATGAAAAGACGGGTAGTGGGGCAGGTGGCGGCGCTGGTCTTGTGCGTAACGCAGTGGTTGACGGCCGCTGCAAAAGATACGCAGCTGAACGTGTATAACTGGTCCGATTACATCGCCAAGGACACCATTCCGAACTTCACCAAGCAGACGGGCGTCCAGGTCAAGTACGACAACTACGACAGCGACGACACGCTGCAGGCCAAGCTCCTCACCGGCAATTCCGGCTATGACATCGTCGTGCCGACCAGCAACTATGCCGGCAAGCAGATCGCCGCTGGCATCTTCGCGCCGCTCGACAAATCGAAGCTGCCGAACCTGAAGTACCTCGATCCCTCGCTGATGGCCCTCGTGGCGGGCGCCGATCCGGGCAACAAGTACACGGTGCCCTGGGCATACGGCACGACCGGCCTCGGCTACAACGTCACCAAGGCGCAGCAGATCCTCGGCAAGAACGTGCCGCTCGATAGCTGGGACGTCCTCTTCAAGCCGGAAAACATTTCGAAGCTGAAAGCGTGCGGCGTGTCCGTGCTCGACGCGCCGGATCAGATGTTCGCCGCCGCGTTGCATTACATCGGTAAGGATCCGATGAGCACGAACCCGGCCGACTATCGCGCCGCGCTCGAGATGATGAAGAAGATCCGCCCGTACATCACGCAGTTCAATTCGTCGGGCTACATCAACGATCTGGTCGGCGGCGACGTGTGCTTCGCGTACGGCTGGTCGGGCGACGTCGTGATCGCCAAGCATCGCACGGTCGAAGCGAAGAAGCCGTACAAGGTCGAGTACTACATTCCCAAGGGTGGTGCGCCGGTGTGGTTCGACGTGATGGCGATTCCGAAAGACGCGAAGAACAAGGAAGCCGCGCTCGAGTGGATCAACTACATCGAAACGCCGCAGGTTCATGCCGCGATTACCAACGCCGTCTACTATCCGAGCGCCAACCTCGAAGCGCGCAAGTATGTGGACAAGGACGTGGCGAACGATCCGGCCGTGTATCCGCCGCCTGAAGTCATCAAGACCCTGTTCCTGCTGAAGCCGCTGCCGCCGGAAATCCAGCGGCTGCAAACGCGGCTGTGGACTGAATTCAAGTCCGGCCGCTGATCCGCGGCCAGCGTGAACGGGTATGGTTCAACATGAAGCCCTCGGTGTCCACCGGGGGCTTTGTTCGTCAAACGCCGGAGTAAAGCATTGTGATGAGTAGTGACCAGTCGGGCGCACTGGCCGGGGGCGCCGTGCCGTCCCCGGGCCTGAACGTCGAAGTGGACAGCGCAGCAGAGAATTTCGTCCAGATCGTCGACATCGTGAAGAAGTTCGGCGAGACCGTCGCGGTCAAAGAGGTCAACCTGTCGGTGAAAAAGGGCGAGCTGTTCGCGCTCCTCGGCAGTTCCGGCTGTGGTAAATCGACCTTGTTGCGCATGCTGGCCGGCCTCGAATCGATCACGTCGGGCAAGATCCTGATCGACGGCGAGGACCTCGCGCAATTGCCGCCTTATCGCCGGCCGGTCAACATGATGTTCCAGTCGTACGCGCTGTTTCCGCACATGACGGTCGAGGCCAACGTCGCCTTCGGCCTGAAGCAGGAAGGCGTGCCGAAGGCGGAACTGAAAGACCGCGTGCAGACCGCGCTCGATCTCGTGCAGATGGGCCGCTTCGCGAAGCGCAAGCCGCACCAGCTCTCCGGCGGTCAGCAGCAGCGTGTGGCGCTCGCGCGCTCGCTCGTCAAGCGGCCGAAGCTGCTGCTGCTCGACGAACCGATGTCCGCGCTCGACAAGCAGATCCGCCAGCGCACGCAGATCGAACTGGTCAACATTCTCGACCGGGTCGGCGTGACCTGCATGATGGTGACGCACGACCAGGAAGAAGCCATGACCATGGCGGACCGCCTTGCCGTGATGAGCGAAGGCGAGATCGTCCAGCTCGGCACGCCGCACGAAGTGTACGAATATCCGAACAGCCGCTTTTCCGCCGAGTTCATCGGCTCGACCAATCTGTTTGACGGCAACGTGGTCGAAGATGAACCCGATCACGTGTTCATCGAAACGCCCGACCTGCCGGTGCGCCTGTACGTGAGCCACGGCATCACCGGGCCGCTCGGCATGCCGGTGACGATCTCGGTGCGGCCCGAGCGCATCGCGCTCACGCGCAAGCCGCCTGAAGGCACCTACAACTGGGGCAAGGGCGTCGTGACGAATATCGCTTACATGGGCGGCTATTCGCTGTATCACGTGAAGCTCGAGGCGGGCAAAACGGTGATCGCCAACGTAACGAGCCTCGCGTTGACGGAGATCGATCCGCCCACCTGGGGCGACGAAGTGTATGTGCGCTGGAGCGCATCGGCCGGCGTGGTGCTGACGTCATGAAGCGCGCGATCAGTTCCTTCGCGTCATGGCCGGTGCGTCGTTTCAATCTGACGGGCCGCACCGCCGTGGTGGCCGGCCCGTTCATCTGGCTGCTGCTGTTTTTCCTCGTGCCGTTCCTGCTGGTCGTGAAGATCAGCTTCGCGGATTTGCAGCTTGGCATTCCACCTTATACGGAACTCGCCACGTACACGGACGGTGTGGTTCACGTCGCGCTGGACCTGTCGCACTACGCGTTTCTGTTGACCGACAGCCTGTACTTCGCGACCTATGTGAATTCGGTGGTGGTCGCGGCGATATCCACGTTGCTGTGTTTGCTGATCGGCTATCCGATGGCGTACTACATTGCGCGCTCGAATCCGGCGAGCCGCAATCTGCTGATGATGGCGGTGATGCTGCCGTTCTGGACCTCGTTCCTGATTCGTGTGTATGCATGGATCGGCATCCTGAAGAACAATGGCTTGCTGAACAACTTCCTGATGTCGGTCGGTCTGATCCATACGCCGATCGAGCTGTATCACACGAACACCGCGGTTTATATCGGCATGGTGTATTCGTATCTGCCGTTCCTCGTGATGCCGTTGTACGCGCATCTGGTGAAGATGGACATGACCTTGCTGGAAGCCGCCTACGACCTCGGCGCGAAGCCGTGGCGGGCGTTCTGGCAGATCACCTTGCCGCTGTCGAAGAACGGCATCATTGCCGGGTGTTTGCTGGTGTTCATTCCGGCGGTTGGCGAGTACGTGATTCCGGAATTGCTGGGCGGCGCGAACACGCTGATGATCGGCCGCGTGATGTGGAATGAGTTTTTCGACAATGCCGATTGGCCGATGGCGTCCGCCGTGACGTGTGCGATGGTGTTGTTGTTATTGGTGCCGATGGCGTTTTTCCAGTACGCGCAGGCGAAGGCGATGGAGGAAAGGCGCTGATGAAACCGAACCGGATGTTGCAGTTTATTGCCTTGGGGATCGGGTTTCTGTTTCTCTATGTTCCGATCGTGAGTCTGATTGTGTATTCGTTCAACGAATCGCAGCTGGTCACGGTATGGACGCGGTTTTCCACGCGCTGGTATGCCGCGTTGTTGCAGGACGACGAGTTGATCGCGGCGGCGTGGCTGTCGTTGCGCGTGGCGTTGCTGACGGCGTTTGCGTCGGTGATTATCGGCACGTGGGCCGGGTTTGTTCTGGCCCGCATGGGGCGGTTTCGCGGTTTTACCCTTTACACCGGGATGATCAATGCGCCGCTGGTGATTCCCGAGGTGATTCAGGGGATTTCGTTGCTGCTGCTGTTCATCGAAATGGCCAAGTGGCTGGGATGGCCCGCCGGGCGTGGCATTTTCACGATCTGGATCGGGCACGTGATGCTGTGTATTTCTTATGTGGCCATCATCGTGCAGTCGCGTGTGAAGGAGTTGCATCCTTCGCTTGAGGAGGCAGCGCTTGATCTTGGGGCTACGCCGCTCAGGGTGTTTTTCTTCATTACGTTGCCGTTGATTTCGCAGGCGCTGGTTTCCGGGTGGTTGTTGTCGTTTACCTTGTCTATCGACGATCTGGTTTTGTCCGCGTTTTTGTCGGGGCCTGGGTCTACGACGCTGCCGCTGGTTGTTTTTTCTCGTGTTCGGCTTGGGTTGAATCCTGAGATGAATGCGCTGGCTACTTTGTTTATTGCGGTGGTTACTGTTGGGGTTGTGGCTGCTAATTATTTTATGCAGCGGGCGGAGAGGAAGAGGGCTGTTATGGCGGTATAGGGTTTTTTTTGCCTGCGCGGCGCTTGGTGATGTATGCCTACGGCGGTGGCCTTTCTCCTTGATCTGTTTGTCCGCGCAGCGCTTGTTGTCTGTGTTTTTAGGGTGTTGGCCTTTCCTTGTTTTCTTCGTGGTCTATTAGCGTTCGCCCCTGTGCGGGGCAGGCACTTACTTTCTTTGCCGCCGCAAAGAAAGATAAGCAAAGAAAGCGGCTCAAACCGCTAACTCTTAAGTGGGTCCCCCGCACAGTCGCGGTAGTGGTGCATCTGGAATCCGTGCTCCCGCACATTCGGCGTGAGTGACAAGGGCGTCATACTTCCGGCGCGCGCTGCGCGCGCCGACGCGCACTTCATAGAACCAATCGCCGCATTTCCGTACTCATGTTTCGCTCAGTACCGTGGCTCGCCATTGCCAGTTTCATTTCATAACAGCAGCGTTTTTTTGGCCAGTGGCTTCGTACGTTGATTCGAGTGAAACGCTCGTCTTTTGGGCGCGTAGGCATTTCGCCGAGGTGAAGCCGAGGGCTTCCACAGCATCCAACCGAAGCCCCTGGTTTCCCAGGCAGACCCGTCCGCGACGCACGCAGTGCGGAGTGGGAGCGGATGACACCTTTGTCACTCTGGCTGAATGTGCGAGGGCACGGATTCCAGATGTACCACTACCGTGACTGTGCGGGGGACCCGCTTAAGAGTTAGCGGTTTGAGCCGCTTTCTTTGCTTATCTTTCTTTGCGGCGGCAAAGAAAGTAAGTGCCTGCCCCGCACAGGGGCGAACGCTAATAGACCACGAAGAAAACAAGGAAAGGCCAACACCATAAAAACACCGACAATAAGCGCTGCGCGGACAAACAGATCAAGGAGAAAGGCCAACGCCATAGGCACACAACACCAAGCGCCGCGCGGGAAAAACCAGAACTAAAACCAGAACCTCAAACCTTATACCCAATCCGAACCCCACCCCAATGCCGTCCGGCAACAAACACAGGCGCCGAAGCATCCTTCATCAAAACAAACTGCCCCCCACCCATATCGCGACGATAAGTCTGCAACAAAAACTTCTTGGTATGCGACGCAGCCGCAATCCCGGTACGATCGTCGAACATCCGCCGGTTCCGGCAATTCGCCATATTCCAGACCACATCCTCGCGCTGCGGCAAAGAAAACTTCAGATTGTGAGTCGGAAGATAACCGCGCACATCGACAGCAGCACAAAACGCCACGCGTGGATCAAGCGCCAGTAACGGCTCCTGAATGGCAGGCAAAACCCGATCGGTAAAAGCCGTAAACCGGGTAACGAACTGAGCCGGATTGCTCCCTGCAACAGGCACGTAACGCTGATCGAACAGATCCTCAATCGATACGTCGCCCCGAGCGACGGCCGTTTCGAATGCCTTGCCCACTGCGGCCGCAACCCGCTGGACGGCATCGATAAACGGCGTATCGGTCGTCTCGACCCCCGTTTCCGCAGTCAACTCGATCAAGGTCTCGGACACGCCGAGCAAATTCCCCAGCCGGTCCTTCGCCTGCGCGAAGTTCTCGCTTGAATCTTCGACACCACTCGCCATTTCCAGCACCTGCGCCTCGAGCCCGTTGCACTGGGTTTCGATCTCGCCGGTCAACGCGGCGATCTGCCCGGCCTCGTCGTTGAGCTGCGTAATCGCATCGCCCGTTGCATGGACGACGTCGCCGATCTTGCGGGTGCCTTCGCGTACCCGGTGCGCGCGCGCCGTGTTCACCGAACCCTCGTTGATCAACTGCTCGGTCTGCTGGGTGAGTTGTGCCAGCGTGGTCTCGATCTGGCCCGTCGCCTGAGCGGTTTTCGCCGACAGGTTCTTCACCTCGGCGGCCACCACCGCGAAACTCTTGCCGGAGTCGCCAGCGCGCGCGGCTTCGATCGCGGCGTTTAACGCCAGCAAATGTGTCTGGCGGGCGATCAGCGAAATTTCCTCGGAGACGCGGCTCACATGCGCCAATGCGCTGCGCAACGCGCCGATCTGGCTCTCGATCACCGTCACGCCTTCCACCAGCCCGTGGATGTCGGCGAGCGACGCTTCCAGCGTTTGCTGCGACGCCTGCACACCGGTCGCGGCTTCGGCCGATACGCTGCGCATGGCGCGCGCGGCAGTGGCAATGCGATGATTGCCCGCGAGTGTCTGTGCGGCGGACTCGCGCAGTGCGCGGCAAACCTGCGCCTGATGTTGCACGCGTGTCGCAACTTCCTCGACGTGGCCCGATACGTCGCAGATCTCAATTCCCAGTTTGCCGGCTTGCGCGGCAATATCGCCAACGACCGTGTGCGAGCGGCCGGCCCGGCGAAAGCTGAAACGCGTCATGCTCGTCTCCATGATGGCGCGGTTGGCGCAGTCAATTGGCGCGCTCACCCAATGCGGATGTCGCGTCTTCTCGACACGTTTACGGCAAGCCTGCCAGGGACTTGATACGGAGTATCCCGCGGTCAGTCGTTATCATGTGCGCTGAGCCTGCACCTCCGCAGCCATTTTTTTTCGTCACCGGCAATCCATGATCGACTCTTTCGCGCGCGTTTCGGGCTGGCAACAGCTCTATCACCTGTGGGAGCTGATTGTGATGCTCTGTAAGTTTCTTTGGAGCTTGCTGCGCCTGCTAGGCGGAGGGTGAGGATGGTGGGATGAGGTGTCGGAAGCGTGTACGGGGAGGGCGCATGCAAGGAGATCGTTGCAGGAGAAGGTGCTAGGAGGGCATGCAGGGAGAACGTGCCTGGAGAGGGTGCTGGGAGAACCTGCCTGGAGATGGTGCCGGAAGATTCCTCCGGAAGAGCCTGCCAGAAGAACCTGCCGGAAGAGTTTGCCGGAAGAGTTTGCCGGAAGAGCCTGCCAGAAGAGCCTGCCAGAAGAGCTTGCCAGGAGAGCTTGCCAGGAGAGCTTGCCAGGAGAGCTTGCCAGGAGAGCTTGCCAGGAGAGCTTGCCAGGAGAGCTTGCCAGGAGAGCTTGCCAGGAGAGCTTGCCAAGAGAGCTTGCCAAGAGAGCTTGCCAAGAGAGCTTGCCAAGAGAGCTTGCCAAGAGAGCTTGCCAAGAGAGCTTGCCAAGAGAGCTTGCCAAGAGAGCTTGCCAAGAGAGCTTGCCAAGAGAGCTTGCCAAGAGAGCTTGCCAAGAGAGGGTACTTAGGAGGACGAGCAAGAAAAACGCGCGCAGTCGCGCGCGTACAGACGAACAACTGGAAAAGCCTGGGTCAGACGGATATGCTGCGCGTGCCTTCCGCAGCGGGAGCACCTGCGCCACCCACGCCACCCCCGCCGAGAAATGCCCGCAGATCGACCATCACGCGCTCGGGCGCTTCTTCCATCGGAATGTGACCGAGCCCGGCGTACATCACCGATTGCGCACCAGGAATGCGGCTCGCGAATTCGGCTGCGTGCGCGGTCGGAATCCAGCGATCCTTCGCGCCCCACAGGACCAGCGACGGCACCTTCACCGTCTTCAGTACGTCGGTATCGACGTCCTTGAAGTCGAGTGTCGGCACCATCTTGCCGATCGCCTCACGCGTGCCTTCGCCGTGGAAGAATTCGACGTAACGCCGCAGCGTCACCGCATCGATCTTGCGCGGATCGCCATACACATTGCGTACCGCGCTCTTGATAATGACTTCGGGCAGCCACCATGGCGAACTCACCCGCACCAGTGCGCTGTTGAAAAGGCCAATGTAAATCGGCAGCTTCATCGGAAAACCGGCCGAGTCGATCAATACGAGCCGTTCGACGGCCTCGCGATGACGTACCGCGTAATCCCATGAAATCAGGCCGCCGAGCGAGTTGCCGATCAGCGTCGCGCGGGAGATGCCGAGCGCCTGCATGAAGGTATCGATGAAACGCCGGTAGGTCGGCAGATTCATCGTTTCGATTTCACCGGAGCTCGAGCGCAGCGGTCCGGTCACGCCGAATGGCGGCAGATCGAGGCGGATCACGCGATGCCCGCGCTTGAGTTCGTCGGCGACGCGATTCCACGTATGCAAGGAAGACGCGAAACCGTGAATCATCACGATCGTGTCGCCGCTGCCTTCATCGACGTAGTGCACGTCGGCCCCCATGATCTTGACGAACTTCGACCCGCTTTGGGTGTAGCGCCGCTGCAATTCGGCCCGCGGCACGCTGGTGATGCCGAGGCGCGCGGCGAGCGAGCGGGGCGGCAGTGGCGCTGTTGATGCGGATGTCGCGGAGTCGATGCTTGCCATGGTTGTTGTCTCCCTTTAGTTCGAGTTCGATCGTTTCTGCGGCTACGTGTACGTTTGCATCTGCATCTGTGTTGACCGCAGCGTCACCTTGAGCTTTAGTCTCGCATCTGCATCGCGATGCCTCGGCACAGACCTCCGCACATGCCTCTGCACCCGCCTCGGCATTCGCACGACCCCTGCCTCTGCACCCGCCGCTGCATTCGCACGACCTCTGCCTCTGCGTCCACCACACGAGCGGCCCCTCGGCCTAAGGCGCGAAGCGATAATCGTGCGGCCGCACACGCCGCGTGCGTTTGCGAAAGCTGAATGTGAAGCCCGGCCACAGCGCCGTGACCTTGCCGCTCTTCGTCTGATACCAGCTATGGCAGCCGCTGACCCACACGGAGTGCTGCATTTCCTTCTGCAGACGCTGGTTGAAATCGCGCTGCACGTCGGGCCGCAGGTTCATCGTGCGCGCCTTGCGTCGGCGCAATACGCGCAGGCAATCGGCGATGTACTGCACTTGCGACTCGATCATGTAGATCATCGAGTTGTGGCCCAGCCCGGTGTTCGGACCGACGATCATGAAGAAGTTCGGGAAGTTGGCGACGCTCGTGCCGAGGTAGGCCTCCGGCCCGTCGCGCAGCCATAGCGCGCCGAGATCGGCGCCGTCGAGGCCGGTTACGTCGAACGGCGCGCCCACGTCGTTCACCTGGAAGCCCGTGCCGCAGATGATCGTATCGGCCTGGTGATGCGCGCCGTCGTCGGTGACGATGCCGTCGGCGACGATTTCGCGGATGCCGGTCGTCACCACGTCGACGTTCGGCTTGCCGAGCGCCGGATAATAATCGCTCGACAGCAGCACGCGCTTGCAACCGAGCCGGTAGTTCGGCGTCAGCTTGGCGCGCAGTGCGGGATCCTTGACGCGCCGTTCGAGGTAGCTCATGCCGAATTTCATCGGCAGCTTCATCAGTTTCGGATTGACGACGAACGCAATCGCACGCGATTCGAGTTGCCAGTAAATTGCATTGCGCACGAAGCGCTGTGTGAACGGTAGATGGCGAAATAGCCAATGCGCGCGCGGACCGATCGGCTTGTCGGGCTTCGGCATGATCCACGGTGCGGTGCGCTGGAACAGCTCGAGTTGCGCGACGCGCGGCTGGATCTGCGGCACGAACTGGATCGCGCTGGCGCCGGTGCCGATCACCGCGACGCGCTTGCCTTCGAGCGGGTAGTCATGATCCCAGCGAGCCGAATGAAACAGCTTGCCTTCGAAACGATCGAGCCCAGGGATTCGCGGCATCGCCGGGCGCGACAGCGGACCGCTCGCCGCGATCACGACGTCGGCCTCGATGCTTTCGCGCGTGTCGTTCGAATCGATGTCGACTTGCCAGGTCTGGCGCACTTCATCGAAACGCATTGCCGCCACGCGCGCATTGCAACGCACGTACCGATCGACGCCGTATTTGCACGCGCAATGCTTGAGGTAAGCGAAGATCTCCGCCTGGCCGCCGAACGAGCGTGACCAGGCCGGATTCGGCTCGAACGAAAACGAGTACAGATGCGAAGGCACATCGCAGGCCGCGCCCGGATAGGTGTTGTCGCGCCACGTGCCGCCAACATCGCCGGCGGCCTCGTAAATCGTGAACGACGTGACGCCCATCCGCAGAAGGCGGATCGCCATGCCGATGCCCGCAAATCCGCTGCCGACAATAGCAATGCGTGGCGCGGCGGGTTGGGCGGATGAGGCAGGCGTCACGACGGGTCTCCGGGGCAGGCAAAAAATCGGGTGTCTACATATGTCTACACCACCATAACGCGCAGGGTAGACAACTGTACACTTCGCGTCAAGATCGTTTAGAGTACGACTATTAAACGCGCACGCCGCGCTCTGACTGAAAGCCGATGAAACTCGCCCCCGACGCGGCGTCCGCCGCCGACCATGGCGCTTTTGCCGGGCAGGACCTCCCGCCCGGCAAGCGCAAGCTGATCGAAGCCGCGTTGCGTCTGACCGCGGGCGGGCGCAGTTTTGCAAGCCTGGGTTTGCGCGAACTGGCGCGCGAGGCGGGGCTGAATCCCAACACGTTCTATCGCCATTTCGACACGCTCGACGACCTGGCGCGCGAAGCGGTCGAATCGGTGAGTCGCCGCCTGCGGCCGATGCTGCGGCGCGAGCGCTGGCTGGCCGCGCACGACGAGCCGCAAAGCGTGCCGCGTCGCGCGTGCGTGGCGTTCTTTGCATTTGCGTTGGAGAACCGCGAGGCGTTTCTGAGCGCGCTGGCCGAGTATCACGGCACGTCGCCGGTGTTGCGCGAAGCGGTGCGGGCGAACCTTCACGAGGTGTCGGCGGAAATGGCGGACGACGTCGTCCAGCTGGAATTGATGCCGACGCTCGCCCGTGCAACCGTCGACGAAGTCTGCACGCAGATCGTGTTGCAACTGTTCCATTTGTCTGCGGAGTACATCGACGCGGACGCCGCGCGCCGGGAAGCGCTGGTCGCGTATGCGGAGCGTTTTATTGTCCGGCTGTTCGCGGGTTCGATGCTGCTGGCGCAACATGAGCCGGTGAGGGCGCCGGCGTCAGCAGGGGCGTAACGGGCGCCGGCATAAAAAACAGGCTCCATGCAGGAGCCTGTTTTCGTTACAGCTTGAGCGATTGGCGTTTGCCTGACTGCATCTCAAGCAATACCGCGTTGCTCAGGTATCGCTCCAGCCGCCGGAATCGTCGTTGCTGCCCATGTCGACGCCACCGCCGCTGTTGTCGCTCCAGTCGTTCGAGCCCTGACCGAAGTCGAGGCCGCCGCCATTGCCGCCGTCAGCGCCGCGGCGGCGTGCTTCATCGTCGACAATCACGTCGCGCTCCACGACGCGTTCACGCCCGGAATTCAGCGCCTCGCCGAGCAGCACGCCGGTCAGCAGACCGCCCATGCCGCCGCCGAAACCGCCGCCACCTTGTTGCACGATGACCTGCGGCTGCTGCTGATACGGACCTTGTTGCGGATACGGCTGCGGCGGGTTGCCGAAACGCTCGGCTTCCTGCGCATACGGCGACTGCTGCGTGCCGGCGGCCGGAGCGGCATACGGATCAGGCCGCCCGTCGGCGCGGGCACGCATGCTGCCGATGCGTTGCTCCAGTTCGTCGAGCTGATACGGCGGCACGGGATTCTTGCCGTTCGACAACGTTTCGACGACGCCGCGCAACTGCTCTTCAGTCGATTCGACTTCCTTCTCCAGTGCCTCATGACCTTGCACGGTGGAGAGTTTCACGTCGAGCTTCAACGAGCGCACGGCGTTGAGCATCTCGGTCGCGCGCTTGAGCTGCACGCGACGATCGTCGTCGGCACGCGAATCGTCTTGCGAGCGGGCGCGGCGCAAGGTCCAGCGCAACACTAGCGCGATCACGCCGATCAGGAGAATGATGCCGACCCACATGCCCATTCCGGGGCCATGCCGTTGCGGTGCTTGCGACACCATCGCCGACTGTTGTTGCACTGCCGGCGAAGTCTGCTGCACGAACGGGTTGGCCGCGCGGCTCGTGGTGTTGCCGCCGGCGGCGCCGGCACGTTCCGCGTTCTTGCGGATACGCGCTTCGGTTTGGGCGAAACGGGTCGGGTCGGTGAAGCGGATTTGCGGGTCGAGCGTTTTGGCCTGCTGCACCTGGGCGAGGGCGTCGGCAGAGCGGCCTTCGCGATCGAGTACCTGGCTGTACAGGTAGTGTGCGCGTGCGTTGTTCGGATGCGCCTGCAGCACTTCACTCAAACCGGCATCGGCTTGCTGCCAGTTGCCTTGCGACATGGCGGATTCGATCTGCTGAACCGTCGGCACAGCGAACGCCGCGGCCGACACGAACATCAGCGAGGCGAACGCGCTTGCGAGAAATTTTTTCATTTGCGGACCGGGTGCGATGCACCCGTCTCCTTCAGTCTTCAGTCGATTCCTGCTGCGCTCGTACGGCAGCCGGTATTTACTGCTGACGCACTTACTGGGCCGGCGTGTTGATCTGCTTCTTCAACGCTTCGAGACGGTCTTCGACGGACGGGCCACGGTTCAGATCCGCGAGCTTGTCGTCGAGTGCCTTGCCGCTCTTCACGTCTGCCGAATTCAGGCGCGCGTCGGAGCGGGCATTCGACAACGCAACCTTGTCTTCCAGTTTCTGGAAATCTTCGGACAGATTCTTGCCGCCGATACCGCCCAACGCGGTGGCTGCTACATCTTTGGCCTGAGCGATCTGCTGCTTGGCCTGCAGGATGTTCGAGCGCGCGTTCAGGTCGTTGCGACGGCCGCGCATGTCGTCGATCTGGCTCTTCAACTGCTCGACCGAGGGCTCCAGCGTGACCAGTTCCCTGGCCAGCGCATCGCGCTCGGCTTCGGCTGTGGCCTGCGCGCCGAGAGCTTCGCGTGCGAGTGCTTCGTCGCCGGATTGCAGGGCGCGCTTCGCGCCGTCTTCGTACTTCTTCGCCTTGTCGGCGGCAACATCGCGCTTGCTCTGTTGTGTGGCGACTTGCGCCTGAATCTCGATCAGCGAGTTCTCGGCTTTAGCAATGCTCTCATCGAGTTCGCGCACGATCTGGCGCGAATCGCGCGACGGGTCCTGCACGGAATCGGCTGCGTCGTTCAGGAGACCTTTAAGCGTGCGCGAAATGCTGTCAAAAAGCGACATGAAAACCTCCAAAGAATGAAATCGGCGCTGAATAATTCCACGCGCTTTAACTGCTTTCCAATGCTACTTTACGCCGCTGCGCGCAAAGCTGCGCAGCGTTCGGACCGGAGTTCGGGGCGCACATGCCAATTGCAATAGCGGCGCCGTAAATTTACGGTTTTGAAACGAATTGCAAAGCGCTTGAAAAACGCGCGGTGGGTTAATCAGCCGCTCGCGGATATTACACCACGCATTCTCTTAAAACGGCCTTAAAGGGCACGATGACGTAATCGCCGACTTTACGCATGGCGGGCAGGGCGCGACGACGTAATCGTCCACTCTGCGCGCGGCGGGTGTCGTGGATGTGAATAGGCGTGGCGTGTGAGCGGCGTTGCCGGCGCTTCACCCGCAACGTGTCGATGCGCTGCGGGTCGGGCGTTTGCCCTTACCACGTTCGATTCAGGCGAAGCGGCCGCCTTCCGTGCTCGGATCGTTGCGTGGATCATCGTCTTCGTCGCGCGCGGGGTCGAGGCGCGGACGCTTGAGCACGTTGCGCAACGGCGTGTCCACGTCGGCCGGATTCTGCGCCGAATCCGCAATGGATGCCGCCTTGGCCGCGGCGACGCGCCCCACGGCTTCGGCGGCTGCGGCGGCTTCTATTTCCTCGTCGGTAGCGGTAAGCGCGGCCAGAACGCCGGCCGGCAGCAACGGTGCCGGGCTGGCACCGGCGGGTGTGCCCAGCAATTCATCCGCATGCGATGCGGCTGCGCCCGCCGCCGGCGCAGCGGATTCGTTTTTACCGTGAGTCTGCAAGGCCGTCGGGAGCGCCGCCCGCGCATGGCGGGTGCCGCGGGCAACGCGCTGCAGCGCCGCGTTGAGCGGGTCCGGCGCGCGCGGGGCATTCAAGCGGTCGACAATACCGGCCGCTTTCACCTGCTCGCTGGTCGCGCCGAAACTCAACACCGCGCGCCGCATCAGTTCGCTGACGCTAATTCCCAGGTTTTCGGCAGTAGCGGCGATCGCGCGTTTCTGCGCGGTCGTGACAAATACGACGATGCGTTCGCTGGGCTTGTTCATGGTCGGCTCGCATACTTGTTGGCATGGGCGGTTCAAGGCGTGTATCCGGCGCACGCCGCCGCGCGCGCCGGTAACGGCTCGCGCGACGAGTCCATCATATGACGAGTTGCACCGATGCGGAACGGGCGCGACATGAAAATCCCGTGACATCAATGAGTTGTAGCGTTTCCAACGGGCTTGTCCACAGGCCTGTGAACATTTTCTGTTGATAACCCCGCATGCGGCGCCGGACGCTTGTGTATCTGCCACGATCTACCGCCAGGACGCCGCGCGAAGGGAATTCTTACAAAAAAACTGTCTTGGACGGCGCTTGATTTCTTTAAAATGCGCTGTTACGTTGCGCCGGACGATCTTCCAGGCGTGCCGTGCGGCTGCCCGGGGACGTAGGGCCGCGCGGTGTTTTGCGCCTCATGCAGTCCGTTTGCTATTGTCGTGTGTTGTGCCGCCTGGTTTGCCGTTACTGTGAGCCTTGGGTTCGCTGTCAGGCCTGGCGTGCGGCAACGGCGTTCGCGCTACGACCACGATCCATGCACGCGCCAGGAGCGTGTGCAGAAAGGCGTTCAGTTACGCGCCCACTATTCCAGTCATGCCAATCATCAAACGACCGCATTCTTCAAATTCTCCGGCTGGTGAAGACCGGGACTCCTACCACCGCACTCCAGGACGCAACGCTGCTTCGCGCGACGGGGAGGCCGGCCGCCGTTCGATCGGTACGTCCATCGCCCTCTGGTTTATCGGTCTGCTGGCGACTATCGCCGTGGTGGGCGCGCTGATTGTCGGTTACGCGCTCGTGGTGATGGGGCCGCAACTGCCGTCGCTCGACGCGCTGACCGACTATCGCCCGAAAGTGCCGCTGCGGGTGTACACCGCGGATCATGTGCTGATCGGCGAGTTCGGCGAAGAGCGGCGCAGCATCGTGCGCTTTCAGGACATCCCGGACCAGATGAAGAAAGCCGTGCTCGCGATCGAAGACTATCGCTTCTACGAGCACGGCGGCGTCGACTTCGTCGGCATTCTGCGCGCGGGCATTTCCGACATCACGCATGGCGGCGCCTCGCAGGGCGCGAGCACGATCACGATGCAGGTGGCGCGCAACTTCTTCCTCTCGAGCGAGAAGACCTACACGCGCAAGATTTACGAAATGATGCTGGCGTACAAGATCGAACGGGCGCTGACCAAGGATCAGATCCTCGAGGTCTACATGAACCAGATTTATCTGGGCGAGCGCTCGTACGGTTTTGCCGCGGCCGCGCGCGTGTATTTCGGCAAGGATCTGAAAGACATCACGCTGGCTGAAGCCGCGATGCTGGCGGGTTTGCCGAAAGCGCCGTCGGCGTATAACCCGGTGGTCAATCCGAAGCGCGCGAAGATCCGTCAGGAATACATCCTGAAGCGCATGCTCGAGCTGAAATACATCACCCAGGATCAGTACGATCAGGCCGTCAAGGAAGAGATTCACACCAGGAATCCGGGCAACGAATACAGCGTGCATGCTGAGTACATCGCTGAAATGGTTCGCCAGATGATGTACGCGCAGTACAAGGACGAAACCTATACACGCGGCCTGAACGTCACCACCACGATCGATTCCGCCGACCAGGACGCGGCCTATCGCGCGGTGCGCAAGGGCGTGATGGATTACGAGCGGCGCCACGGCTATCGCGGACCGGAAGGCTTCGTGCAATTGCCCGCACCGGGCGACGACCGCGATCAGACTATCGACGACGCGCTCACCGATCACCCCGACAACGGCGAAATCATCGCCGCGGTCGTGACGGATGCGAATCCGAAGCAGGTGAAAGCGCAACTGGTCGACGGCACCGAAGTGACGATCAGCGGCGACGGTCTGCGCTTTGCCGCCGGTGCGCTCTCCGCACGCGCGGCGGCGGCCACGAAGATCAAGCCGGGCTCGATCGTGCGCCTCGTTGCCGACGACAAGGGCAACTGGCAGATCACGCAGCTTCCGCAAGTGGAAGGCGCACTGGTTTCGCTGACACCGCAGGACGGCGCGATTCGCGCACTGGTGGGTGGCTTCGACTTCAACAAGAACAAGTTCAACCACATCACGCAGGCGTGGCGTCAGCCGGGTTCGAGCTTCAAGCCGTTCATCTATTCGGCCGCGCTCGACAAGGGGCTCGGACCGGCCACGATCATCAACGACGCGCCGCTGTACTTCCCGCCGAGCACGCCAGGCGGCGATGCGTGGGAGCCGAAGGACGACGACCAGCCGGATGGTCCGATGCCGCTGCGCCTTGCGTTGCAAAAGTCAAAGAACCTGGTGTCGATCCGTATCCTGTCGTTCATCGGCACCAAGTACGCGCAAGACTTCGTTACGCAGCGTTTTGGTTTCGACGCCGACAAGACCCCGCCGTATCTGCCGATGGCGCTCGGCGCCGGTCTCGTCACACCGCTGCAGTCGGCGGGCGCATACTCGGTGTTCGCGAACGGCGGCTACCGCATCAATCCGTATCTGATCAACGAGGTGACGGATGCGCGTGGCGAGCCGCTATCGAAAGCGCAACCGTTGACAGCGGGCCAGGACGCGCCGCGTACGCTTGAACCGCGTAACGCCTACATCATGAACAGCCTGCTGCATTCGGTGGCTACCGCGGGTACGGGCGCGGGCACCAACGTGCTGCATCGTTCGGACTTGCAGGGCAAGACCGGTACGACCAACGACGCGAAGGACGGCTGGTTCGCCGGTTATCAGCAATCGCTGGTCGCGGTGGCGTGGATGGGTTACGACCAGCCGAAGAGTCTCGGCAGCCGGGAGTTCGGCGCGCAACTCGCGTTGCCGATCTGGGTCGAGTACATGCAGCGTGCGCTGCGCGGTGTGCCGCAAAGCGAACCGGCGCAGCCTGACGGCGTGACCTCGGTCGATGGCGAACTGTTCTATACGGACATGACGCCGGGCAATGGTTTCGTGGCCAGCATCGGTCTGGATTCGGCGAATCCGACCGCTGGTGCGAGCGATGCGGTCGGCGGTGTAGGGCCGGCGGGTATGACGCCGCCGGCGGTGCCGCCGCCGAGCGTCTCGTCGAATGAAAAGAAGCAGATCATGGATTTGTTCGAGACGAACAAGCCTTGATGTCCGCGAGTCCCCCGAGGGATTTCCTTCGGGGGGGCGCTTGGGGGCGTAGCTCGGGGACGTAACCTGGGGACGTAACTTAGCGACGTAGCGAGTGTGTGCGGCCTGCGTTGGGCTGCACACGCAAGTTTTTGAAAGAGTAGGGAGGTCACGCGTCGGCGCGGGTTTTTGTCGCGCTACCCGGGTCTCGTCGAGCAGATTTTGTGCCCGCCCTTCGCAGTGTGTTTTAATCACGCCTACGGTGCTTTTATATTGGGTCCTATACGGACGCACGATTCCTAAGCGGTTTCGGCCTCCAGCACTGCAGCGCCTTGCCGCGAGCGAGGCGCCCATCTTCGAAAGTCGCGCCGCGCAAGACCCGTTGACGCGCGCACATGCCACTTCACTCGTGGACAACTGCCAGGTTGCCGCGGCTGGAGTGTTTGTTACACAGCATCCACCGGGTCGTTGCCTCGTGAAAAGTCGAATACTCATCTGTCTGATGACAGGTCTGCTGCGCGCGTTTGCGTTTCTGCCATATGGGGTTGTCGCGCGCATCGGCACCGGCATCGGTGCGTTGCTGTACCGGATTCCGAGCGCGCGCCGGCGCGTCGTGCATACCAATCTGAAATTGTGTTTCCCCGACATGAGCGACGAGGCGCGCGAGCGGCTCGCGCGCGCGCATTTCTGTCATGTGATCCGCAGCTATGTCGAGCGCGGTCCGCAATGGTTCGGCAATGCGCAGGCGCTGGCACGTCTGGTCGAAGTGGAGAGCGCGATCGATCTGACCGACATGCAGGGCAAGCCGACGATTTTTGTGGGCTTCCATTTTGTCGGTATCGAGGCGGGTTGCATGATGTATTCGACGCGGCATCCGGTTGCTTCGCTGTACACGCCGATGTCGAATCTGTTGCTCGATGCGATGGCCAAGCGGCAGCGCGGGCGCTTCGGTACGGAGATGATTCCGCGTAGCGATAGTGTGCGGCGTGCGTTGCGGGTTTTGCGTGACGGCAAGCCGGTCATGCTGGCTGCGGATATGGATTTTGGGCTGCGGGATTCGGTGTTTGTGCCGTTTTTTGGGGTGCCGGCTTGTACGCTGACTTCTGTTTCGCGGATGGCGAAGGCTGGGAATGCGCGGGTGGTGCCGTTTGTGACTGAAGTCCTGCCGGATTATCGTGGCTATAAGCTCACTATTTTTGATGCGTTAGCTGATTTTCCTTCGGATGATGTGGCTGTGGATGCGAGGCGGATTACCGAGTTCCTCGAGACGCAGGTGCGGCGGATTCCTGATCAATATTATTGGGTGCATAAGAGGTTTAAGAATCGGCCTGTGGGGGAGGCGGGGGTTTACTGATGTTGTTTTGCGCGTGGCGTGTTGGGTGAGGTTTTTTTACTTTTTGCCTTCGCGGCGCTTGTCTGTATGCCTGCGGTGTTGGCCTTTTCTTGTTTTGTTATTGGTTTATTAGCGTTTGCCCCTGTGCGGGGCGGCACTTACTTTCTTTGCCGCCGCAAAGAAAGATAAGCAAAGAAAGCGGCTCACACCGCCAGCTTATAAGTGGGTCCCCCGCACAGTCGCGGTAGTGGTGCATCTGGAATCAGTGTCCTCGCACACTCCGCCCTGGTGACAAGGGCGTCATACTTCCGGCGGCGCTGCGCGCGCCGATGCGGTATCTCAAACAGCAACTCGCTGTTTTGGGCGCGTCCTGAACATCTATCCCTGATTTCGTTGCGCGCTCAAGCACTTACCCCGCATGTCCAGGTGTTATCAACAGGCCTTTCAACAAAATCTGTGGATAAGGCGCCCTCCGTAATACACCCGTCCTCGCGCGGCGCGTAGTCGATCACTCCCTGCATCAGCTCGCACCCCGAGCAACAAATCGATCCGCATCAAGCACTTAAGCACGTAGCCCCGTAGTTATCAACAACCCTGTCAACATAAACTGGGGATAACGTTGGGGCATCTTGAGGCCTCCCAATGGCTTCGGCCAGAATCAAAAGGCACATTCCGCACCCCCTGGTTCATTCCGCACCGCATCCAAAAACTACAGCGCGCTCAACGTGTTAGTCCGCTTGTCAGATAGTTTTCAACAGCCTCATCAACATAAACTGGGGATAAGTCCGTAGCCATCACTACGGAATCCCAGGTTTAGTTCGATATGCCCACGTTCGCCGTGGAAACACTCGGCACCGTGGAGGTCGCCTCCGCAGATGCAGACGCCGCAGACGAAGACGTAGACGTAGACGTAGACGTAGACGTAGACGTAGACGTAGACGTAGATGCAGACGAAGACGCAGACGGCCCCGGCTCCAATGGCGGGTTTCCCATTGCCTGGAACAAGGCCGCCGTGTCCGTCAGCCGCGCGCTCGTATAGCGAATCTCATCGAGCTGCGCATTGCGAAACTGCTGCTCGCTCGAACGCGTGGATGCGATCGGCACTGCGCCCAGCCGGTAGCGTCCCGACGTTTCGTCGAAAATTCCCTGCGCCGAACGTGCTGCTGTGTTCGCGGCGTCGAGCGCCTGTGCGTCGTGCTCAAGCGCTGCGAGCGTATCGGCAACGTTCTGGAACGCGGCCAGCACTGTTTGCTTGTATTGCGAAACCGTGGCGTCGTACGTGTCGACTGCGGCGCGGCGTTGTGCGAACAGGGCGCCGCCGTGAAACAACGGCTGTGACAGGGACGCGCCAATACTCCAGATTGCCCCCGCGCCAGATAGCGCCACCGGCCAGCTAAAGCCGCCTTGTCCCATCGATGCACTCAGCGAGAGGCTCGGGAACATCTGCGCCGTCGCGACGCCGACGTCGGCTGCTGCGGCCTTCAAGGCGGCGTCCGCGGCCTGAATGTCGGGGCGGGTGCGCAGCAGCTCGGATGGCACCACCACCGGCACTTGTTCGGGTACATGCAGTTGCGCGAGATCGAGGTCGTCCGGGGCCGCGTCCGGCGTGCGGCCGAGCAGCACGGCCAAAGCGTGGCGTGTCGTCAGCCATTGCTGTTTCAAACCCGGCAAACTCGCGGACAGGCTCGCCGCACTTTGTTGCGCGCTCAACTGGTCGGCATGCGAGACGGCACCCAGGACGTAGCGCCGTTGCGTGTCGCGCGCCTGATCGTTGGCAATCGTCACGAGACGCTCGGTTGTGTCGATCTGCGCCCGCAACGCCGCGCTCGTGATCGCCGCCGTCACGATGTTGGCAGCCAGCGCCCGGCGCGCGGCATCGAACTGATACGCCTGCACATTCACGCGAGCCGCAAGCGCGGCATCGGCGAGACGTGAAGCGCCGAACAGGTCGAACGTGTAGTGCGCCTGCAATTGACCGACGAAGATGTTGTACAGAAACGTATTCGGACCGGCCTCGGGAATCGCCAACGCACGGTTGCGGGTGGCCTGGCCACCCAGGTCGATGGTCGGCAGCATCGAACTGCCGATCTGTGCGCGCAATTGCTCGCGCGCGGCGGCAAGGCTCTTGTCAGTGGCGGCGAGCGTCGGACTGTTGCGCAAGCCTTCGTCGACCAATGCGTTCAGCGCCTCCGATTGATACAGCTTCCACCATTCGGGCACGGGCTTCGCGCCGACCACGAATTGCTGGGTGACGCCTTGTGCGGACACGGTTTGCGCCGGTTGTGCCTCGGCGCCGTAGTGAGCCGGTTGCGGCATCGCGGGCGGCTTGCCGTTCGGCCCGAACGAGCAGGCGGCCAGTGCCAGTGCGGCGGCGGCGGGAAGCGTGAGGCGCAGATGTCGAGGGAGTGCAAAGGTAGCCATGATCTCAGTTCCCCGAATGCGTCGTGCCGGACGGCGCGGGCGGCTCGCGCTCGTCGCTGCGTACTCTGAACGACATGGCGTACAGGGCCGGCAGATAAAACAGCGTGAGGATGGTCGCGCTGGTGATGCCGCCCATCAGCGCGGTTGCCATGGGGCCGAAGAAGTTCGAGCGCAACAGCGGAATCAGCGCGAGCACGGCAGCTGCCGCGGTCAGCGTGATAGGCCGGAAGCGCCGCACCGTTGCGCCGACGATCGCGTCGAAGCGCTTATGTCCCGCGGCAATGTCCTGCTCGATCTGATCGACCAGAATCACCGAGTTGCGCATGATGATGCCGAACATGGCGATCACACCGAGCATCGCGACGAAGCCGAATGGCTGGCCGAACAGCAGCAGCGTCAACACCACGCCGATCAGGCCGAGCGGCGCGGTCAGCACCACCATCAGCACGCGCGCGAAACTCTGCAACTGGATCATCAGGAGCACCAGCACGGCGATGATCATGATCGGCATCTGCGCGTTGATCGATGTCTGCCCTTTGCCGCTTTCCTCGACCGACCCGCCGATCTCGATCCGGTAGCCGACCGGCAGCGTGCTGCGAATCTGGCCGAGGGCTTTGTCGACCGCATGCGTGACGTCGATCCCTTGCGCGCCCGGCGCGACGTCGGACTGCACGGTGATGGTGGGTTGCCGGTCGCGTTCCCAGATCACACCGTATTCGAGGTCGTTGCGCAGATGGCCGAGCGTGCCGAGCGGCACCGGGCCGTTCGGCGTGGGCATCGCCAGCGTGATGAGCTTCGCGGGGTCGACGCGCTCCGCTTTGGGGGCGCGCAGATCGACGCTGATCAGCTTGTCGCGTTCGCGATACTGCGTGACGGTGTAGCCGGAGAGCGTCATCGCGAGGAAACTCGAAATGTCTTCGGAGGTTACGCCGAGTTCGCGCGCCTTCTTCTGATCGACTTCGAAGCGCACCGAGCGCTCGGCGGGCTCGTCCCAATCGAACTGGACATTGCGGGTGCCGCTGTCGGCGCGCATGGTCGCGGCGACGCGCTCGGCGATCGAACGCACAGTGGCGATATCGTCGCCGCTCACACGGAACTGCACGGGATAGCCGACCGGCGGGCCGTTCTCGAGGCGCGACAGGCGGGTGCGGATCGCCGGAAAGTTGTTGCGCAATTCCGGTTCGAGCCACTGCGCGAGTTTCTCGCGGTCCTTCACCGATTTCGCCGTGATCACGAACTGCGCGAAATTCGGTTGCGGCAATTGCTGATCGAGCGGCAGATAGAAACGCGGCGCGCCGGTACCGACGAAGTTCACCGTGTGATCGATTTCCGGACGGCCCACCAGCGCTTTCTCCAGCCGCTCTGCCTGCCGCAACGTCGCGTCGAACGACGCGCCTTCGGGCAGGCGCACATCCACCAGCAACTCGGGACGGTCCGAGCTCGGGAAGAATTGCTGCGGCACCAGCGTGAATCCCGCCATGGCCAGAATGAACAGCGCGACGGTGATCGCCAGCACGACGAAACGCCGCTCGATGCACCAACCGATCCAGCCACGCAGCCGCTGATAGAACCGGGTGTCGTAGATGTCGTGTTCGTGGTCCTCTGCTTCGTGTGCCTGACGTTTGCGCTCCGGCAGCAAGTGATAACCGAGCAGTGGAATCAGCACGACGGCCGCGAGCCACGACGCGATCAGCGCGATCGCCGAGACTTCGAAGATCGAGCGCGTGTATTCGCCGGTGCTCGACTTGGCCAACGCAATCGGCAGGAAGCCGGACACGGTCACGAGCGTCCCGGTCAGCATCGGAAACGCGGTACTGGTGTACGCAAAGGCGGCGGCCCGCGTGCGGCTCCAGCCTTGCTCGAGTTTCACCGACATCATTTCGACCGCGATGATCGCGTCGTCGACCAGGAGTCCCAAGGCAAGCACCAGCGTGCCCAGCGACACCTTGTGCAGGCCGATGTCGAACAGATACATGCACAGCGCCGTGACGGCGAGCACCACAGGTATCGAGATCACGACCACCATGCCGGTGCGCACGCCCAACGACAGCAGGCTGACCACCAGCACGATCGCAATCGCCTCGGCGACGGCTTCGAGAAAATCGTCGACCGAATGCGCCACCGCGTTCGGCATGCTCGACACTTCGACCAGGTGCAAACCGGCGGGCAAGGAGGCCCGCAGCGTGACCATCTGCTGATCGAGCGCCTTGCCCAGACGGATCACGTCGCCGCCCGGTTGCATCGTGACGCCGATGCCGAGCACGGCCTTGCCGTCGGCGCGCATTTGCGTGGCGATCGGATCGTCGTAACCGCGTTTGATGGTCGCAATGTCGCCGAGACGGAACGAGCGGTTGTTGATGCGGATCAGCGTGTCGGCGAGCGCATTGACATCCTTGAACTGGCCGGTGGGGCGCACGAACACGCGGTCGTCGGTGGTGGTCAGCGTGCCTGCCGGCGAGACGCTGTTCTGCGAATTGATTGCCTGGCCGAGTTGCTGCGGCGAGATACCGAGGCGCGTAAGTTGCGTGTTGGCGATCTCGATGTAGATGTGCTGATCCGGATCGCCGAAATAGTCGACCTTGCCGACGCCCGGCACACGCAGCAGCACCGTGCGCAACTGGTCGGCGTAATCGTGCAGTTGCGCGGCGGAGAACCCGTCGCCTTCGAGCGTCCAGATGTTGGTGTAGACGTCGCCGAATTCGTCGTTGAAGAACGGGCCCTGAATGCCTGGCGGCAAGGTCGCGGCGATATCGCCGACTTTCTTGCGCACCTGGTACCAGGTTTCGGGCACGTCCTTGACCGGCGCCGAGTCTTTCATCGAGAAGAACATCAACGATTCGCCGGGGCGCGAGTAGCTGCGCACGAAATCGATCGCGGGCGTTTCCTGCAATTTCCGGCCGATGCGGTCGGTGACCTGTTCCTGCACCTGGCGCGCGGTCGCGCCGGGCCAGAAGGTGCGGATCACCATCACGCGGAACGTGAAAGGCGGGTCTTCGGATTGGGCGAGACGGGTATAGGCGAGGATGCCGAAAGCGGTTGAAAGCGCGATCAGGAAGACGACCAGCGCCTGATGGCGCAGCGCCCATGCGGACAGGTTGAAGCGTCCTTCTTCATGCGTGGTGCTCATGAAGCGAAGTCCTCGGGATGCAGCGGCGGGATCACGTGGACTTTTTCACCGGCGGTCACGGTGTGCACGCCTTGCAGCACGACGCGTTCACCGTCCTTGAGCCCCTGGCCGATCACGATCGTGCGCTCGTTATAACGCGTGACCGTGACGCGGCGCAGTTCCAGAGCGTTATCCGCGGCACGCACAACCCACACGGCCGGCTGCGTGCCGTCGTGGAACAGGGCGGTGGCGGGCACGGTGAAGGCATTGCCCTGGTCCGCGGAATGTGAAGCGGAAGGCGCGGCAAGCGCGATGTCGGCGGTCATGCCGAGGCGCACGTCCGGGCCGGGATTGTCGAGCGTGAGCTTGGCGCGGTAGGTACGGCTCTGCGGATCGGCGGCGGGCGACAGTTCGCGCACGCGCGCGTTGAAGCTGCGGCCCGGCAGCGCGGCCAGCGTGACCTGCGCGGTCTGCCCGACCGAGAGCGCGGCGAGCGCGCTTTCCGGCACGTCGCAGACCACGTCGATATCGCCGCTCCATGCGAGGTTGTAGACGGCTTGACCCGCGGACACATTCTGGCCGGTGTCGGCCTGTTCCGCGGTGATCACACCGGCGTGGTCGGCAATCAGCGTGGTGTACTGCAACTGATCTTTCGACAACGCCGCCTGCTGCGCGGCCTGGTCGCGCTGCGCGGCGGCCGACGCGTAGGCGTTGGTGGTCTGTTCGAGCTGCGCGGGCGCGATCAGGTTTTCTTTGGCCTGGGCCTGGTCGCGATCGAGTTGCTGCTTTGCATACACGAGACTGTGTTGCGCGGCTTCGAGTTGAGCCTGCGCGCTGGCGGCATTTTTCTGCGCATCCGCCGGATCGAGCCGGGCGACGATCTGCCCGTTCTTCACCACGTCGCCCAACCGCACGCGCCGCTCGACGATTTTCCCGCCGACGCGAAACGACAGCGGCGTGGAATAGCGCGCCTGCACTTCGCCAGGCAGCGATGCCGCCGCCGTTGCACTGCCGTCCGCATGCACGGCGACGGCGACCACGGGACGCGGTGCGGAAGTGGACACCTCTTTCTTCGAGCACGCGGCGAGCGTGACGATACCGGCGAGAGCGAGGACGAATACCGCGCGGCGCAGGCGCGCGGCACGGCCATACCGATGGGACTGCTGGCGCATCGCAGACGATGCGGGAGAACCGGGACGCTTCACAATTACCCCAACTGGAGACAGCGAACGAACACGGCAAGCCGCAGCGGCCCGCCAGCGAAGACTCGCGGCCGAAAACATGCAATCGGCATACGCGTCTGACTTCGAATGAATAGATGCATTCTAATACACACATGTATTTGAATGTTGTGGTGAATCGGGATTCTTTTCGGTGCTAGACTTGCGCCCATGAAACGGCAACGACTTACACGTGAGCAAAGCAAAGACCAGACGCGTTTGCGTCTGCTCGACGCTGCGCAAGCAATTTTTATGAAGAAAGGTTTTGTCGCGGCGAGTGTCGAAGACATCGCGGCGGCGGCGGGCTATACACGCGGCGCGTTCTATTCGAACTTCCGCAGCAAGAACGAGTTGTTCCTCGAACTACTGCGGCGCGACCACGAGACCATGCAGGCGGGTCTGCATGCCATTTTCGAAGACGCGATCTCGCGCGAGGAAATGGAAGGGCGCGTGCTGCGCTACTACAGCAACCTGCATCGCGAGAACAAGTGCTTCCTGCTGTGGGTGGAGGCGAAGCTGCTCGCCATACGCGACGGCCGCTTCCGGATACGCTTTAACGCGTTCATGCACGAGAAGCTCGAACAGTTGAGCGCGTACATCCGCGAGTTTTCGGTACGGGTCGGCACGCCGCTACCGTTGTCGGCGGAGACCCTGGCGATGGGCTTGATGGGGTTGTGCGACGGCGTGCAGTTCTTTCACACGGTCGATCCGCAGAATGTGTCGGCGGAGATGACTGAAACGGTGCTGGCGGGATTTTTCGCGCGCGTGGTGTTCGGACGCGACGCGTAATGTTCTGACAAAGGCGCATCGGACCGATGCGCTCTGACAGTTGCCGGCGAATCAGCTCGCCGGCAACTGCGCGCAGGCGTCCGCAACCGGCGTGGCGCAGACGAACGAATATTGCCCGCTGTAGCGCAGGACTTCTTCGCCGGCGTGCAGCACGACCTTGATCTCCGGGCACCGCTCATAGGCGATGAAGGCCGAACAGGCTGCGGCAGACCAGCAAACCAGTGAAAAAGCGATTTTTTCGAAAAGCTGAAAACGATGTGGCATAGCGATTAATTCCTCTCGGCCGCTATGTTACCAGCATCTAAGGGTTTATACCTACTTAATATCCACAATAAGCCTCGCAATCGTGTCGCGAGCGCCTCGGAAAGCTGACCGGATTGTCATGTTCGGGTCAGGGTTGGGACATGTCGGATCGATACAATCGAATCGTTGGGCAAACCCCTGCGCGCCTTGTCGCACGGGTCGACACAGGCGGCAGCGTTGCGCCGGCCCGGCTTTACCGAGGCAGGAGTCGTCCCATGAATCAATTGCAGTCGATGCGCGTATTCGTCAAGGTGGCCGACCTTGGCAGTTTCGTCGGTGCAGCGGGTGCGCTGGATATTTCCACTGCCGTTGTCACGCGTCATGTTGCCGATCTGGAAGCACGCCTCGGCACGCGGCTGCTCAATCGCACCACGCGGCGTCTTTCGCTGACCGAATCCGGCACGACCTATCTGGAACGCGTGCGTCACATTCTCGAGGACCTGGAAGGCGTCGAGCAGATGGTGGTGGCGCGTAATCACGAACCGGTCGGCACCTTGCGCATCGTCGCGCCAGTCGTGTTCGGGTTGCATAGCCTCGCGCCGGTAGTGCAGTCGTATGCCGCGTGTTATCCGGATGTGATGCCTGACGTTACGCTGGCGGATCGCCATGTCGATCTGGTGGAGGAGGGTTTCGACGTCGGCATTCTGGTCGCGCGGCAGATGCGCAGCGCGAGCATCGTCACGCGGCGTTTGACCACCGGCTACATGACGGTGTGCGCGACGCCCGCTTATCTGGCGCAGCACGGTACGCCGACCCGTCCGGAGGATCTGCTGGCGCATCCGTGTCTGAGCCGGCCGGCCGAGCAGGGCGGCGACGAGCGGGTGTTCACCGGACCGGAAGGCGAAGTCCGGGTGAGGCCCACCAATGCGATCGCCGCGAACAACGCCGAGATGCTGAGGCAGTTCGCCCTGCTAGGCATGGGCGTGGCGATTTTGCCGAGCTATCTGATCGGCCGGGATCTGGCGTCCGGGCGCCTTGTGCCGTTGCTTGGCGATTACCGTCTGCCGCAAGTCGAGATCACGATTGCTTATCCCAGCCGCCTTCATTTGCCGGCCAAGGTGCGTACCTTTATCGACCACCTGGTCGCGCATTTCCAGCGAACCGACGAGTATGCGCGCGATCCGCGCGACCTGATGCCGCGGCGCGCCGTCGAGAGCGCGCCGGTTTATGCCGACGACCTGCCGGTGTCCGCCTTGCCGGACGACGCGCCGCGGCCGAAGCATCCGGTTTCGCGCGCGCGGATCGTGGCGTCGTCGCCGCTGTGACGCGTGCGAGGCACGCAAACGTCTGAGGCGTAGCCTCGCTGCGCCTGGAATCTGCGTGCACGTCGCGGTTATTTATTCGCTGTGCCCGGCGCCCGCCTGCACGTTCCGGTTATTCCATCGCTTCCGAAAGACAGGGCGGTGCCGCGTGCGTCTGCCGCTTTTATCCAAAGCCGGCAGCACGCCGGCCTAGATCCACACGTCATTCGCCGCCGTGCGTTCGTTGCTTTCTTCACCGGTGTTCTTCACGCCACGCGGCTCGATCAGCAGCAGCTTGACCTCGCGTTCGGCATACGGCTTGTGCTCCGTGCCCTTGGGCACGACGAACATTTCTCCTGCCGAAAGCAGTACGGACCCATCGCGCATGTCGATGCGCAACTGCCCGTCGAGCACGATAAACGTTTCGTCGGTGTCGGCATGTTCGTGCCAGAGAAAATCGCCTTCGATGCGCACCAGCTTGAACTGGTAGTCGTTCATTTCCGCGACGACGCGCGGTTGCCATTGGTCGTTGATGAGTTGCAGCTTTTCGGCGAAGTTGATGGCGCGGTGAAGCGGTTGAATCGTTTGATGAGCGGACATCGAAGTGCTCCTCCTGAGCGGTAGGTGTCAGCCACCAGCGTAGGGCGCAAGGCGCTATCGGGTCTTGTACGTTTGTGCGCGCGGTTGGTGGGCGGTGAGCGATGGACGATGAACAAAGAGCGATGAATGTGGCGGGATATCCGCCGGGTTGCCGCTTAACGCGCACCGTGCGTCGACGGCCCCAGCATCTTGAGCCAATGCGCCGGCGCCACGCCCCACGCGCGCTTGAAGTGCCGCGTCATATGGCTCTGATCGGTAAAGCCGGCCGCCGCCGATGCGTCGGCGAGCGCCACACCCTGAACCGCGAGGCGGCGCACGAGATCGAGGCGGCGCATGGTCAGATAACGGTGCGGACTCGTGCCGAACAGCGCACGAAAATCCCGCGACAGGCTCCAGCGGTCGCGGCCGGCGGCTACCGCCAGTTCGTCGAGCGTCACCGCGCTATCGAGCGAGCCCAGCATATACTCGCGCGCCCGTTCCGCCGCGAGGTAATCCACTGGACGGCGCGTCGCCGCCACGCCAGCTCCGGCGTCGAGCGCGATGGCCAGTTCGTAGAGCGCGTCGTCCTGTTCGAGCGAGTCGATTGCGCAGTCCATTGCGCGCAACAGGCTTTCGGTGGCCGCGAAGAGACGCGGATCGTTCGACAGGCCGCCTTCGAGAAATGGCAGTGGCTTGCCGCCGAGCACCTGCTGGAACAGTGCCGGGTCGACATAGATCATCCGGTAATGAAAGCCGTCGCGGGTGCCGGCCTGGCCGTCGTGCGGTTCATCGGGATGCAGCACCATCGTGCCGCCGGGCAAACTGTTACGCATGCTGCCGCGATAACGGAAGCTTTGCACGCCTGCCAGCGTGCGGCCGATCGCATAGGTATCGTGCCGGTGCATGGCATAGCCGGCACGATGAAAGAAGGCTTCGATTCGCTCGATGCCGCCTGTGCCGCTCGTGCCACCCGAATGCGGCGAGCGATGGATCCAGTCGGCAGCGGGTTTCGGATCGGACGAAAGCGAACTCAGCCTCAAGATCTGCTTTCCGCTCATGCCCCCAGACCCGGCCCGTAATTGCCGCCGATCAGGCGCGTGATCGACGCCACGTCGGCGTAATCCTGTTCCGGCAAACCGTCGAGCATCGACAGGACTTCGTTGCTTGCGCCGGCTTCGCGCGCGGCGTCGACTAGCGCGTCTTTGTAGGTCGGGAAGCTGACTTCGCGCAAAACGTCGGCGATCTGCAGATCAATCGATTCGCCGGGAATAGCCGATGCGGTCATGCAAGCGCTCCGAGGGAGAGTGTTGTCAGGTCTGCAGGTGCTCGTTCTGGCCCGTGAAGCTTCGCTCCGGATGCCGCGACTTGGGCAACGCAATATGCTGCCATTGTTGCGGACGATTCTCGTCCGTGACGGCGACGTCCGGGGCCGCGGGGGCGACGGGTGCGGAGTCGGCGCGTTCGGCAAGGCTATTGGCGGCCGTGCTGTCCGGCGCGGTATGAACCGGCGCGGCAAAACACGAGGCTGACAGCGTCACCATGGTCAACAGTGTCGAGGTTTTCATCGCCCGACCTCCTAAGCTCATGCGGCGCTGACAGTTGAGCAAGTGCCGTGCCGTCCCCGCGTCGAAGGGAGGGCGCAACTACACGCGGCGTCGCGCAATGCGGGCAGCGTGCATTTACCATCTTAGATGGCAAACCGCCGCGGCGCGCGCGCAAAAGAAACAAAACCTGATTGTAGATTTCAGATGATGGCAGGAACAAGGCAGCACCGTCGCGAACGGTCGTTCAGAGTTTGTGTTGCAGTGCGGTAACGGCTGCTGCCTGAATCCGCGTGCAAGCCCCTGATCTGCCCGGTGCAACTCGGTCCAATAGTCCGGCGGCCGGGTAAGCGCAATCTTCTAGCGCAGCACGTCGAACCGCGTCCACGGCCACGACGGCCGGTCGCGCATATAGCCGTTGAGCCAGTTCCACTGAGGATGGCGTTTCATGAACGCCTGCGCGTCGAACGGGCGGCCGCACGGATGTCCCCAGCGCGCGCTGAACGCCATATTGCGCGCCATCTCGCTGTCGACCACCTTGCCGTCGTTGGCGCCCCACGGATTGAACGGCCCTTGATCGGAGCCGCCGAAGCGCGCGTCGTCCAGTTCCAGATGCCCGCAGATGGTGCGCGAGCACGGGTTGTCGTTGCGGTCGAGGTAGACGTCGTGATGATCGGCGATCATCTCTTTCGCGAGTTCGACGTCGATCTTGCCGTGATGCATTTCTTCGAGCTGCATGAAGCGCAAGCGGCGCGCGCCGTTCTTGCGCACGTCCGTATAGTCTTCGCCTTCGCCGATGCATTCCTGGTTGCGGATCTTCAGATCGGTCGCCGTGTTGTAGCCGCTATAGAAACCGTCTTTCGTGCTTTCGAAGCCGGAATAATGCAGTCCCAGTTCGTAGCGCGCGATCTCGCCGGTCTTGGTGTCGCCGAGCAGCCAGCTGTTCGCATAGCCGCCGTTATTGGCGACCGCGAACATCTCGCACCATTCGCCGATGTTGTTTGCATACTGCGATGCGCGCCGTGAGCGATAGAACTCCGGCGCACCCGCTGCGTTGTAGCCGACAAAGTTGGAGATCGTGGTTTCGGTGACCATCAGGCCGGCCTGGGTGACCCAGAAATCGGTGAGGCTGGAGATGCAGCCTGGCAGGCCTTGCATCAGGATGCGGTTGCCGCGATCCGGCACGATGTCGAACACCACGTTGAAGGCGTCGCCCGCGGCGTAGCGGTCCCACGAGTTGTGCGCCATCACGATGCGGCCGTCGCGGGTGGCGTTGCCGGTGGCGATGAATGCGCTGCAGTGATGGCCGCGGCGTCCGCGCCACGGTTTCAGGCCGAGCTGTGGTTTCTGGGCTGCCGCATGGCTCGGCCACCAGCTTTGCAGCAGATCCATGTAGCCGTTCCAGGCCAGCACCTCGGCGAACGGCAGTTTCGCGCCATCCGCGATGCCCTGGATTTCGTCGGCGAATTCAGTGTCGAGTTTGTTGGCGAACTGGGCGACGGCCGCGTCGACGAAGGTATCGAAGTCTTCGCCGGTATCCCATTTCGCGAGGTAGCGGGCGGTGTGGATCGCGTTCCGGATTTCAGTGGCGAGCAACTGGCCGTGCTGCTCGCCGCGATCGTACGGCTCGCCTTCGATATGCAGAAAAATCCAGCCCGCCTGATCGCGGCGTACGGCATCGAGGGACGGTTCGCTCATCTTCGCTCCGATCGAAGGGCGGGCGTCTCGGTGCGCCCGTCTTGGCGTAACGCACGCTGCTCGCAATCGCTGCAGCGGTTTTCCCATTGTAGAGAATCTGCCGCGCTTTGCACGGAGGAGAAGGGCATGTGGGTGAGCCGCCGCGCCGTGCCGTCCGGCCTTGATGAACGGTTTAGCGATCAAGTAACTCAGTGCCCGAAAGCCCGAAAGCCCGAAAGCCCGAAAGCCCGAAAGCCCGAAAGCCCGAACCCCGGCCTAGCGCGTCGGATTCATGCGGAAATACGCATCGAGCAGCGAAGTCTTGTACACCACCCCCGCCAGTTTCGGATCCGCAGTGCTTTCGACAACCGGCAGCCGCTCCCCCTGGAATGCCATGAAGTGCTGCAACGCAACGCCGAGCGGCATATCCGGCGTGAGCACATCGAAATGCGGCTGCAGATAATCCGCGGCGGTTTTCGCGGCAGTGTCGCGCTTGTCGAGCAGATCGGAGGTGATGTCCTTGAGCGCGACCACGCCGAGAAACGCACCGGAATCGTTGGCAACGTACAGATACTTCACCGGATATTCGAGGAACACGCGCGTCATGTCCTGCACGGTCGCGTTGGGTGGCACGACAGTTTCGGCGGGACGGATCAGCTCGCGCATCTGCGTCGCGCGCAGACGGCTACGTTCCTGTTCCTCCTGATTGCGGCGCAGCGTGATTTCATACATCGACGTCTTGCCGATCGCGCGCGACACGAAATACGCGACCACGCATGACAGCATCAGCGGCAACACCACCTGATAGCTGAGCGTCATTTCGAAGATCATCAGGATCGCCATCAGCGGGGCCTGGGTGGCACCGGCGAGAAACGCGCCCATGCCGACCATCGCATACGCGAACGGCGCCGAGGTGCCGTCCGGCCACAGTGCGTGCATGCCGAGGCCGAATAGCGAGCCGACAACCGCGCCGACGAACAGCGTCGGCGTGAACACCCCGCCGATCGCGCCCGAACCCACGGTCGCCGACGTCGCGACGATCTTGAACACCAGCACGAGGACGAGCGCGGACCATGTCCACGGCGAATGGAGAATGGAATTGACGACGCTATAGCCGTTGCCCCACACCTCGGGCGACCACACCGACAGAATCCCGACGATCAACCCGCCTAACGCCAGCCGGATGGGCAGCGGCAAAGGCAGCTTGCGAAAGTTGGCTTTCGAAAAATCCATCAGCCGCAGAAACTGCGGTGCGGCCGCACCACAGAGCAGGCCGAGCCCGACGAACAACAGCACTTCGGCGCCCGCCACCGGCGGAAACACGGGCATTTCGTACGGCGGCTTGTAGCTGGTGAACTCGCGCATCGTGATGTTGGCGACCACCGCCGAGACCACCACGGGGCCGAAGCTTTCCATCACGATCGAGCCGAGCACGATCTCCGTGACGAAAAACGCGCCGGCAATCGGCGCACTGTATGCGGCGGTAATCCCGGCCGCGGCGCCGCATGCGACGAGCAGGCGCAGACGCGGCGGATCGAAATGCACCCAGCGCCCGATCAGCGACGCAGCCAATGCCGCCAGTTGCACCATCGGCCCTTCGCGGCCGATCGAGCCGCCGCTCGAAATCGTGAATAGCGACGAGACGCTGCGCCAGAAGCTCAGCTTGACCGGCACCACGCCATCGCCGATCGCGACCGCCTCCATGTAGTCGATGTGATTGCCCTTGTCGAGGTGACGCTGCGCGATCAGCAGAAAGAAGCCGGCGATCAGCCCGCCCGCGGCGGGCAGCCACACACGCACTGTCCACGGCAAGCCGCGCGCCATGGCGACGAAACTGCCGGACTTGCCGACAACCGCCAGTTGCAGCAGCGCGATGCCTTCGCGAAAGGCAATCGTTGCGAACGCGCCCGCGACGCCGACCACCACCGACCAGACCAGCATCGTATGGGCGTCGGACAGACGGAACAGGGTTTGGGCGCGGGTGCGCAGCTTCAGCAGGAATGAAAGCACGTCGGCAGGAGAGGGCGTGATGGGTGGATGAAATGTGCGTACGGTAACAGCATCGCGCCCGCTGTCGGAAGCGGGCGCGATGCTGAGGGTTCGCGAAGGAGGTCGGCGTGGATCAAGTCCCCGCCTTGTCGAGTTCCGGGTAGTGCCGGAAGACACAGGCCTCGTTATGCTCGATGCGCCGCTCGGACTGGAGATACGCAGCGATGTTCGGCCGCTCGATCACCGCGTCGTGCAAGGCCGCGAGGCGCGGATAGTGTTCGCCGAAACGCTTGAGCGCGCGAGGAAACGCGTACAGCAGACCGTCGATCAGCTGGAACATCGACAGGTCGACATACGTGAGCGCGTCGCCCACCATGAACGTGTCGCCGGCCGGGTTCTGTTTCAGCACGCGCTCGAAATACGTCATGAACTTCGGAATCCGGTTGTCGATGAAGTCGTGCGCGCGTACTTTGGCGGCGTCTTTCTGGTCTTCGTAATACAGGGCGCTGGCGAGCGGATGGTGCGTGTCGTGCGCTTCGGTCACCATGTCGGCGATCGTCAGTTGCAGTCCGTTGGCGACGTAGCGCAGGTTTTCAACCGATGGCGCGAGATTGAGCTTCGGGCCGAGGTAGAACAGGATGTTGGCGGTCTGTGCGATCACCAGATCGCCGTCTTTCAGAAATGGCGGGGCGAATGGCGGATAGGGCTCGTTCTTACTCTTCATGATCGCCATCATCGCGTTCGTGCCCAAGCCGTCCGACGGCTCGCCGCGCGCCACTTCCACATAGTCCGCGCCGGCTTCTTCCAGGGCCAGCCGCACGAATTCGCCACGGCCTTGCAGGCCGTCCCAATAGTAAAGTTCCAGGCTCATCGATCGATCCTCATTCCGGTTGCATGAACGGGTTTGCATGAATGGGTGACGTCAGCAACCAGTATGCCGCGCATGCGTGACGGATGGTTCTCCTGAATGCACAAAACCCCGCACGCGGCGGGGTGGATGAGGGGGCGAGGATGTTTTAGCCGAACAGGTGCTGGACGGTCCATGTGATCCCCAGTCCGCCGGCAATCAACCACACGTACAGAATGAAGCCGGTGGTCAAGGCACGGGGGCCGGCCTGACGGATCTGCGCGATACGGGTTTCGATGCCGAGCGCGGTCATGGCCATGGTGAGCGCGAAGGTGTCGAGCATGTTCAGCGTGCTGGTCGTGCTTTCCGGCAGAACGTGCAGCGAATTGATCACGACGAAGGCCAGGAAGCCGAGCGCGAACCAGGGAATCGCCAGCTTGCGCGGAGCGTGCTGCTTGCCGTCTTCGGCCGTCGCGTTGGCGGCGGCGCTGCGTGCCGAGCGGTTCACCCACATGCCGACGATCAGCAGCACCGGCACCAGCAGCATCACCCGGGTCATCTTGACGATGGTCGCGATGTGGGTCGCTTCCGGGCTCACGTTGCTGGCCGCGCCTACCACCTGCGCCACTTCATGAATCGTACCGCCGAAGAACAGCCCTGCGCCAACCGTGTCGAGATGCAGCCAGCCCGCCTTGAACAGCACCGGGTAGAGGAACATCGAGAGGGTGCCGAACAGCACCACGCTGCCCACGGCCATGGCGCTCTTATGCGGCTTCGATTGCAGCGTCGATTCGAATGCGAGCACCGCAGCCGCGCCGCAGATCGCGCTGCCCGCAGCCGTCAGCAGCGCCGTGTCGCGGTCGAGCTTCATGATCTTCATGCCGGCCCATGTGCCGATCACCAGTGTGCTCACGACGATCAGCACCGATTCAGCGAGACCGGGCAAGCCGACCTGGGCAATTTCCTGCAGGCTGACGCGCAGCCCGAAAAACGCCACGGCGATGCGCAGAAGTTTGCGCGCCGAGAAGTTGACGCCGGCCGCCCAGCTCTCGGGCATGCCGTCGCGCAGCGCGTTGCCATAAATGGCGCCCGCCACAATGCCGACGATCAGCGGGCTCAAACCCAGACCGGCAATGGCCGGGATCGACGCGATGCGCGTCACGGCCGCGGCAAACAGGGCGACGAACAGAATGCCGTTGAGCTGGCCGCGGGTGGAGGATCCCGCGGACCCGGCGGGTGTGGCAGAAGCAGTGAGATGAGCGGTGGACATGGCGTTAATGCCTTCCTATGACTGTCTTGATTCGATAGGTCTAATCCTAAATTAGATATATCGATATGAAAAATCGTGATTTAGAATGTAAAGTATCGGTTTCTCGGATACTTCAGCCGCCATGACCCCGGATCAACTTATAACGTTTGCCGCCGTTGCCGAGCATCGCAACATCAGCCGGGCGGCGGTGGCGCTGCATTTATCGCAGCCGGCGGTGTCCGGCCAACTGCGGCAGCTACAGGACGAATTCGGCGAGCCGCTTTACCTGCGCGATGGCCGCGGCGTGCGCCTCACACCCGCCGGCGAGCAACTCGCCAGCTATGCCATGCGGCTGCGCGATACATGGCGCCAGGCGCATGCGTACCGCGACGCGCTGCGCGGCCTCGAGCAGGGCACCTTGCGCATCGGCGCCAGCACCACGCCCGCGAGCTATCTGCTGCCGTACCTGATCGCCGACTTTCATCGCCGCTATCCCGACGTGACGCTGCATACCGCCGACGGCAATACCACGGAGATCGTCAGCGCGCTGGGCTCGGTGGATATCGCCCTGATCGAAGGGCCGGTGGGCGAGGATTTGCCGCCGGACACCGCGGTCCATGCGTGGCGCGAGGACGAGATCGTCGCGATCATGCCGCGCACACATCCGCTGGCGGCGCGGGCGCAGGGCGATGGGGCGGACAAGGCTGTCAAGGCTGTCAAGGCAGCCGGGGTGGGCGGGTTCGGCGTGTCAGGAACGGTAGAAAGCGGAGCGGACATCAACACCGGGCGAGCGGAACTGGCGGCGTTCGGCCCACATCCGCTGGTGTTGCGCGAGGCCGGGTCGGGCGTACGGCAAATCGTCGAGCGGGCCTTTGCCCGGGCGGGTGTGCCAATGCGCGTGGCGCTGGAGATTGCCGGCGTCGAAGGCGTCAAGGAGGCGGTGCGGGCGGGCATGGGCATTGGCTTCGTCTCGGCGATGTCGATGCGACACGAGGACGGCGCGCTGTGCCGCGTCTCGTTGAGCCCCGAGCCGCTGACACGGCGGCTGTCGATTCTGGTGCCTCACGCGAGTGCGCCGTCGCGGGTAGTCGAGCAATTCCTCGCGTTATGTCTCGCGGATGGGCCTTGATCGGATTCCCCTGGGGATTTCCACTATGGTGCACGACGTCGCGCCCGGCGCACTATTCGGGCATCGCAAGCGCCTCGGCGCTTTTTTTCGAAACGTGTTTGGAACCGGTTCCAAATGCCGATCAAGTGACAAGTTTGAGTAAATTCGACATGGTTGACGCAATTGACGTGGTGATCGTCGCAAGCGCTTTCGGGATGGATGCGGTTCGTACGCACGGTCATCTGAAGTGGGCCGAAGCGAGCAAACGGGCCGGCGCCACGGGCTTCGAAGTGCGTCGCGAACTGTTCGCGGACGAGGCCGACGCCGCGCCGCAGGCGCTGCGCGCGCTCGGCCAGGAGATTGCGGCACTCGGGCTGTGGTCGGTCTACTCGACGCCCGCATCGCTGTACGCGACGGACGGCACGCTCGACGCCGACGCTCTGCGCGTCTCGATTGAGGAAGCGATCGCGCTGGGCGCGCGCTTCGTGAAGCTGCAACTCGGCGGGTTCGGCGCTGAGGCCAACGCTTCGGTGATTGCCGATTACATGCGCTGCGCGAACCTGCGGCTTGTCGTCGAAAACGGTCAACTGGCCGAGGGCGGCTCGCTCACGCAGTTCGTCGGCCTGTTCGACGCGTTGGAGCGCGAAGGTTGCGCCGGCGTGCTCGGCATGACTTTCGACATCGGCAACTGGGCATGGCGCGATATCGCGCCGCTCGATGCTGCCGGGCCGCTGGCGGCGCACGTTGAATACATCCATTGCAAGACGACGGTAGGCGAGGGCGCACGGCGCTTTGCCGCCGCGCCGGCCGCCGGCGACACGCAGTTCGCCGCAGTGCTCGACAAGTTGCCGCGCCACGTGCCGCGCGGCATTGAATTTCCGTTCGATGCGAGCTGTATCGATGAGGACGCGGCGCACTACGTCGCGTGGCTGGCCGCCGCGTAAGCGGCGCGTAGGACCTGAGAGAGCAGTCGTCAAAAAACGCCCGGCAAAAAAGCGAGTGTGGAGACGCGCACGCGGTACGGGCGGAAACATGTAACGCAGCGCACGCAAAGCGGCACATCTGCGGCACACGTGCAGCCCACGCAAAAAAAACGGCAGCAAACAAGTCGCAAACCGGTAGCAAACAGAAACACGCAGGAGCGAAGGATGAGCAACACAACCGCAGCACTCGATGTCATCACCTACGGCGAAGCGATGGCCATGTTCGTGGCCGCCGAATCCGGCGCGCTCGCCGGCGTCGGGCAATTCACCAAGCGCGTCGCGGGCGCCGATCTGAACGTGGCGATCGGCCTGTCGCGATTGGGTTTCAAGGTGGGCTGGATGAGCCGCGTCGGCAACGATTCGTTCGGCCAGTACGTGCGCGACACGCTGACGAAAGAAGGCATCGATCAGCGCTGCGTCGCCACCGACGAGCGCTATCCGACCGGTTTCCAGCTCAAGTCGAAGAACGACGACGGCAGCGATCCCGCCATCGAGTACTTCCGCAAAGGGTCGGCGGCGAGCTACCTGTCGCTGGCCGACTACGCGGCCGACTATGTGCTGTCCGCACGTCATCTTCATCTGACCGGCGTGGCGCCTGCAATCTCGGCGAGCTCGCGCGAACTCGCGTTCCATCTGGCGCGTGAAATGCGTGCCGCCGGCAAGACGATTTCGTTCGATCCGAATCTGCGTCCGACGCTGTGGCCGTCACGCGCCGCGATGGTCGAAGGCTTGAATGCGCTTGCCGCCCTGGCTGACTGGGTGCTGCCCGGCATCGGCGAAGGCGAGATCCTGACCGGCTACACGCAGCCGGATGACATCGCCAGGTTTTATCTCGATCAGGGCGCGCGCGGCGTGATCATCAAGCTCGGCGCAGAAGGCGCGTATTTCCGCACCGCCACCGACGCCGCCGTAATCGCCGGCCAGCCGGTCGCGAAGGTGGTGGACACGGTCGGCGCGGGCGATGGCTTCGCCGTCGGCGTGGTCAGCGCGCTGCTCGAAGGCAAACCGTTCGCGCAGGCGGTTGCGCGTGGCAACCGGATCGGCGCCCTTGCGATTCAGGTGATCGGCGATTCGGAAGGTCTGCCGAGCCGCGCCGAACTCGACGCGCTTGAATGCGCCGACGTGCGGTGCGTTGCAAACGCGGCTTGAGTGCGCGTGAGTTATGCACAACGGTGCGTCCGGTGCGTTCAGTGCGTTCAGCGTATTCGGCGCATTCGGCGCATTCAGCACTAGCCAGTTCGATAACAGCAAGAGCGCTCGCACAGCGCCCCATGACCGCCCAGTTTTGTTTCGGGAAGCCGCAAAAGGAGACACACATGACTTCATCGCTTGCAATTCGCCGTTGGTGGACGATCATGCCGATCGTATTCATCACATACAGCCTCGCTTATCTCGACCGCGCGAACTTCGGTTTCGCGTCGGCCGCCGGTATCAACCAGGATCTCGGCATCAGCAAAGGGCTGTCGTCGCTGATCGGCGCACTGTTCTTCCTCGGCTATTTCTTTTTCCAGATTCCCGGCGCGATTTACGCGGAACGACGCAGCGTCAAGAAGCTCGTGTTCTGGAGCCTGATCCTGTGGGGCGGGTGCGCGGCGCTGACCGGCATGGTCAGCAATATTCCCTCGCTGATGGTGATCCGCTTCGTGCTCGGCGTGGTCGAAGCCGCGGTGATGCCGGCCATGCTGATTTTCATCAGCAACTGGTTCACGAAGCGCGAGCGCTCGCGGGCCAATACCTTCCTGATTCTCGGCAATCCGGTGACGGTGCTGTGGATGTCGGTGGTGTCGGGCTATCTGGTGCATTCGTTCGGCTGGCGTCATATGTTCATCGCCGAAGGTGCGCCCGCGATCCTCTGGGCGGTGTGCTGGTGGTTCATCGTGCAGGACAAACCGCAGCAGGTGTCGTGGCTCACGCAGCAGCAAAAGGACGATCTCGCCGAAACCTTGCGCGCCGAACAGGCCGCCATCAAACCGATGCGTAACTACAGCGAAGCGTTTCGCACGCCCGCTGTGATCAAACTGTGCGCGCAGTATTTCTGCTGGAGCATCGGCGTGTACGGTTTCGTGCTGTGGCTGCCCTCGATCCTGAAGAACGGTTCGACGCTCGGCATGGTCGAAACCGGCTGGCTCTCGGCGTTGCCCTATCTGGCTGCCACGATCGCGATGCTTGCGGCTTCGTGGGCATCGGATAAACTCAACCGCCGCAAAGTGTTCGTGTGGCCGTTCCTGCTGGTCGGCGCGGTGGCGTTCGCCGCGTCGTACGCGCTCGGCTCCACGCACTTCTGGTTGTCGTACGCGTTGCTGGTGATTGCCGGCGGCGCGATGTACGCGCCGTATGGGCCGTTCTTCGCGATCGTGCCGGAACTGCTGCCGAAGAACGTCGCGGGCGGCGCCATGGCGCTGATCAACAGCATGGGCGCGCTCGGTTCGTTCGTCGGCTCGTACGTGGTCGGCTATCTGAACGGCGCGACCGGCTCGCCGGCGGCATCGTATGCTTTCATGAGCGTGGCGCTGGTCGCCGCGGTGATTCTGACGTTGATCGTCAAACCGCAGCAGCAGGCGCAGACCCAGGCCGCCGCGCTCGCTACACCATTGCAAGGAAAATAAGCTGATGAAGAAGATCGTTGCCTGGAAGTCGCTGCCTGAGGATGTGCTCGCGTATCTGCAACAGCATGCGGAAGTCGTGCAGGTCGACGCCGCGCAGCACGACACGTTCGTCGCGGCATTGAAGGACGCGGACGGCGGCATCGGTTCGAGCGTGAAAATCACCCCGTCGATGCTCGAAGGTGCGAGCCGGCTGAAGGCCTTGTCGACCATCTCGGTGGGCTTCGACCAGTTCGATGTCGACGATCTCACGCGCCGCGGCATCGTGCTCGCGCACACGCCGGACGTGTTGACCGAGTCCACGGCGGATACAGTGTTTTCGCTGATTCTGGCGTCGGCGCGGCGGGTGGTCGAGCTGGCGGACTGGGTGAAGGCCGGGCAGTGGACGCACAGCATCGGACCGGCGCATTTCGGCGTCGACGTGCAGGGCAAGACGCTCGGCATCGTCGGGTTGGGACGGATCGGCGGTGCGGTCGCGCGGCGCGCGGCGCTCGGCTTCAACATGAAAGTGCTGTACACGAATCGCAGTGCGAACGCGCAGGCGGAACAGGCTTACGGCGCGCGCCGTGTCGAGTTGGCGGAGCTGCTTGCCACGGCTGACTTCGTCTGTCTGCAAGTGCCGCTTACGCCCGAGACGAAGCACATGATCGGCGCGGCAGAGCTTGGCTCGATGAAGAAAAGCGCGATCCTGATTAACGCATCGCGCGGCGCCACGGTCGATGAACAGGCGCTGATCGAAGCCCTGCAAAACGGCACGATTCACGGCGCGGGTCTGGACGTGTTCGAGACCGAACCGCTGCCGGCCGATTCGCCCTTGCTGAAAATGGCGAACGTGGTCGCGTTGCCGCATATCGGCTCGGCAACGCGTGAGACGCGTCACGCGATGGCGCTTAACGCGGCGGAAAATCTCGTCGCCGCGCTCGACGGCAAGCTCGCGGCGAACATCGTCAACCGGGAAGTGCTGAAGAAATGAGCACGACGCCGCAGGCCGCCACCCGACGCGCGACGATCACCGACGTCGCGCGCGAAGCCGGTACCGGCAAGACCAGCATCTCGCGCTACCTGAATGGCGAGATGAGCGTGCTGTCGCCGGAGTTGCGCGCGCGCATCGAGGCGGCGATCGAGCGTCTCGACTATCAGCCGAACCAGATGGCGCGCGGTCTCAAACGTGGCCGCAACCGCCTGATCGGTATGCTGCTCGCCGATTTGACGAACCCGTATTCCGTCGAAGTGCTGCAAGGCGTGGAAGCCGCCTGCCACGCGCTCGGACTGATGCCGCTGATCTGTCACGCGGCCAACGAAGTCGAAATGGAGCGGCGCTATCTGCAACTGCTGACCACGTATCGTGTGGAAGGCGTGATCGTGAACGCGCTCGGCGTACGCGAGGAAACCCTGCGGCCGGTGGGCGGCGGGGGGATTCCGGCGGTGCTGGTCGACCGTTCGGTGGACGGGCTTGTTGCCGATATGGTCGGACTGGACAATCGGGCGGCCGCTGAACTCGGCACGCGACATCTGCTCGAAAACGGCTTCGACGATATCTGGTTTGTCGTGCAGCCCTTCGAGCAGATCAGTTCGCGGCAACTGCGCGAGGCGGCGTTTCGCGAGGTGATGAGCGGCGTGGGCGGCGAGAGTGGGATTAGCGGGAAAGGTGAAGGCGGTACAAGCGGTACAACAGGTGTAAAAGGCGTAGAAGGGACAAAGGGTACAAAAGGTACAAGTGGCAGCAACAGCGGCGCGCGTGGACATACGCTGGTGCTGAACCTTGGAGAGCCTGCAGCCGTGGAGCGTGCACTCGCCGAACTGGACCGTGCAATCGATGCGAGTGGCGGCCTTGGCGGCGCCGCGGCCAGCGTGACAGATAGCGCGGCAAGCAGCGCCACAAATAGCACCCTCGGCAAAGCCAGGCGCATCGCCTTGTTCGCAGCCAACGCGCCGGTCGCGTTGTGCCTCGCCCTGCATCTGAAAGCGCGCTACGGCGCGGATTGGCAGGCGCGTGTCGCGCTGCTCTCGATCGACGATCCCGAGTGGGCCGAATTGACCGGCGTCACCACGATCCGCCAGCCGACCTACGAGATCGGCTACCGTGCGGTCGAGTTTCTCCATGAGCGCATCGAAGGGATTCAAACCACGGCGCGCGACTGCCTCTTGCCTGGCGAATTGATCGTCCGCGCTTCGACTTTGCGCTGACTTCGCGCTGATCTGCGATCATTCGGGCTGCGGCGTGCAGCGGGTGCGCGCCGGTCATCGCAAGGAAACTCATGGTTGTTGCACCGATTACCCTCTCGAGTCTCGCCGTCGCGACCCTGTTCGTCGCTGCTTTACCGTTCCTGATCTACCGTCGTTTGCGCCGGCCGCTCGCGCTGAATCCTCGCGATGCGATCACCGGTGTCGCCATATTCGCGCTGTTCGCCATGGTGATCGAGCGCGCGCTGAATGACTACGTGCTGCATCGGAACGAAGCGACCGCCACCTTCCTGTCCAATCCGCTGGCCTTCGTGGTGTACGGCGCGCTGGCCGCGGGTATCTGCGAGGAGGTGGGACGTTTCATCGGGATGCGCCTGCTGCTCAAGCGCGCGACGGCGAAGTCCGCGTCCGCCGTGGCAGGCACGGGCGACGGCACGGCACTGACGTATGGCCTCGGCCATGGCGGCGCTGAAGCGTGGCTCGTCGGCGTGCTGGTGCAGATTCAATGGATCCTGTTCGCCATCTTTGAAAATCGCGGCGAGCTGGACGGTTACCTGAGCAATCTGCCGACCGACTCGGTGATGCGCATCCACCTGATCCTCGCCAGCCTGACGCCGCAGACGGCCGGCATTTTCGCGCTCGAACGGGTGGCCGCGCTGGTGTTCCAGATCGGTTTGTCGGTACTGATGTGGCGCGGCCTGCGGGCGGGCTGGCGTGGCATCCTGCCGCTCGCGATTGCGCTGCACGCGCTGGTCGACGTGCCGGCCGCGTTGTTCCAGGCACAGCTCATGCCGCTCGCCGCCGTGGACGGTATGTATGCGGTGGGAGCGGTGATTGTGGCGGGTTTGTTGTTCAGGGTGTTCCGCCGCCCGGCGGTTGCCGCGTGAGCCTGTCGTGACGCGCCTGTTACGCAGACCCTTCGTGATTCACTAATTTTCGGCGTACCCTTCCGGTACGCCGTTCAGGCCTATCCTTTCGGCACACCTCATGGAAGAAGCTTACCAATACGACTGCGCGAATCCCGAGTTCGAGGAGTTGGCGCGCGTCATCAGCGATCTGTTTCCCGAGCAGACGCAGTTCATTCAACATGCGGGCGAAGACGGCACACCGACGCTGGCGATTCACTGGGTCGCCATGCGTTTCGGTGCGGCTGCGCGCCGCATCGTGATGACCGTGGTGATCGCGCCGACGGCGTTGGCGCGTTATCGCTCGTTGCCGGCGCGGCTGCGCGGCCGGAGTTTCGCGGTGCTGCGGGCGTATGTCGAAGCGAGCATCGGCTCGCTCGAAGAACAGTATGCGAACGGCGAAGCGGTGCCGCGCGATGTGACGGTGGATCTCGGCGACGAGTTTGCGTGAGAGGGGTGACTCAGTCCGCGAGCCGATAGACCTTCGCAAAGCGTGCGGCCTGCACCACGCCATAGTCGCCGGGGGCGTACTGCATGATCCAGTCGCCGGCAGCGCCGTGCAGCACGTCGCCACCACTCGCTGAGCGGGCCAGTGAAAACGCCTCATTCATCTGTTTGGCCAGCACGACGGCCGGACGATTGCGGTATGCACCGGGTTCGCCGTGAGCGAGGGCAGCGTCTTCCGGCAGGTATTTGGCATCGAAGCGTTCGCGTGAAACGACCCAGCGGTCGCCGGTCGATCCGGTGATCAGCGCATCGCCACGAGCATAGCGGTTCGGGCCTTCCAGGCTCATCAATTCGCCTTCGACGGCGGCAAATTCAACGCTCACGGTTTCGTTTTTGACGACGCGCCGGGCGTTTGCATCTTTACTCAGATCGAGATTTTTGAGTTCGGTCATGAAGCGAGTGGGTGTGGAAATATTGACAGCCGCGCCTGGAGGTTGCGTTGGAGGTTACGTCCAAGCGTACGTCCAGGCGCGGCATACTCGCATCATGCCAGATGCATGTGAGGATCGGATTCTTTTGGCCTACACATCGCACCACCAGAGGCAAAAGAACCAGGCGCGCGGCGTGGAAATCCACGCCGCGCGCAATCAACTACGCAACCAACCGCGCAATTAACCTTTTACGGCTTCACAGCCACGCCTTACAGCCAGGCTTCACCGTCGAACTTCACAGCAATATCACTCGGCGGCGGCCGGCGCCTTCTTGCTGCCGCCCTTGCCATGGTGGCGATGGCCACCTTCAGGGCCGCCCTGATGGAACGTCGTGTCGGCCAGCTTCTTCTGCTCCGGCGAGAAGCTGCTATACAGCGGATCGAATGCATCGACCAGTTTCTTCATGCCGTCCGCATGCGCCTGGGCGATCTCTGCATATTGCTTCATGTCGTCGACTGCCGACAGGCCCGTGTCAGCCTTGCGCTGCTGGAACAACTGTCCCATCGTCTGGCCATTGTTGCGCATGACGTCGGCAAAAGCGTTCCATTGCGTTTCCTGCGCCGAAGTGATCTTCAACTGTTTGTGCAGGTAAGCGATGCGGTCTTCGACGTTGCGCTCGTGACCCGCTTTGGCGGCAGGCGCCGAAGCTGCGGCGGCGACCGGTGCCGAAGCCGGTGCGGAAGTTTGTGCGAACGCGCCGCTCATGGCGACTGCGGTGGCCAGCATTACGAGTGCTTTTTTCATCGAAACTCCTGATGTCTGTTCGAATTATGACAAGGCGAGCATGGCGAGCGGCCCAATGCGCGACGCCATGGCGACGCACGGCGGCCGGCTGCCCACTTCACCGTCGCCGCTATTTGTATCACGATATCCCTACAATGCGGCTCTTGTGCGACAAACGCTTACAACCGAAACGAACAGGAAATAGCGGGTGGACAAATTCGTCAGCATGGAAATCTTTGTCGCCGTGGTCGAGGCGGGCAGTCTCACGGCGGCCGCCGAGCGCTTTGACATTTCGTCGGCGATGGTGGGCAAGCATATCCGCTCGCTCGAAACACGGCTCGCGACGCGGCTTCTGACGCGGACCACGCGTCGTCAAAGCCTGACTGAAATCGGCCGGCAATACTACGAGCAGTGCCGGCGCATTCTGACGGACGTCAAGGAGGCGGAGTCGCTCGCCGAAGCAATGGCCGCGGCGCCGCGCGGCGTGCTGAAGGTGACGGTGCCGCTGACCTACGGCGTCGAAGTCTTCGCTCCGGCGATGACCGACTACCTGAGCGCGTGGCCGGACGTGAGTCTCGAACTGGATCTGTCGAATCGTGTGATCGACCTCGTGGAAGAGGGCTTCGATGCATCGGTGCGAATCGGCCATTTGCCGGATTCCAGTTTCGTCGCGCGGCCGTTGAAGCCTTACCGGATGCGCGCGTGCGCGTCGCCGGCCTATCTGGAGCGGGCCGGCACACCACGCACGCCGGCCGATCTCATGCAGCACGAATGCCTGGGCTTTCTGCATTGGGGCCGCGAGGGCCTGTGGCGGTTAGGCGGCGAGAACGCGAACGAAAACCAGCTGCGCGCCGGGCGGTTTCGGGCGAACAACGGCCAGGCGCTCAAGGTTGCCGCATTGCGCGGCTTCGGGCTGGTGTTGCAGCCGGAGGCGCTGCTGGCGAGAGAGATCGCCAGTGGCGAACTGATATCCGTGCTGGAGGACTATCTGCCCGAGGGCGCGCCCGTCCATCTGATCTATCCGCGCGATCGTCGCGCCACGCCCAAGCTGACCAGCTTCATCGATTTCGTGATCGAGCGGTTCGGAGCGTGATCGCACCGCTTGCCACGCTCCGTCTGCCGCTTCACGCTTGTTGTTAGCCGTTCATCGTTGCGTTGCCCATGGTCGGGGTGGCCTCTGCTTGCCGCCTCATACCCAGGACGCGCGATAATCCGCCCACCGTTGACCAATTTCTTTCGCCCCGATGAGACCTCCGCGCCTCGACCAACTCGACGACCTCGACCGCAACCTCGTTGCGCTGCTGCAAGCCAACGCCCGTGAGAGCGTCGCCAATCTCGCGCGTCAACTGGGCGTGGCGCGCACCACCGTGATCGCGCGGATTGCACGGCTCGAACGCAGCAACGTGATCGGCGGCTATAGCGTGCGGCTCGGCCAGGACGTGCTCGACTCGAGCATCCAGGCGTACGTCGGCATCATCATCGCGCCGAAGTACGGGCCGGCCGTGCAGAAGCGCCTCGGCAAGATGCCCGAGGTGCAACTGCTATGCGCGGTGAGTGGTGATTTCGACTATGTCGCGTGGCTGCGTGCCGATTCGCCCGACCGCCTCAACGATCTGCTCGACGAGATCGGCGGGCTGGAAGGCGTGGAGCGAACCACGACGTCGATCATTCTTGCACGCAAGATCGACCGTGGCATGGTGTGATCTCGCTGCCCAATTTTTACGCGGTTTTAACATGTTTTCGACATATCAACTGATTGAATCGTCATAACGTCGAAGTTCATGGTCATAGCGCAGCATTTTGCGTGTATGAACTGTTTTTGCTTCTCCCTAAACTGTGTCTCAAGGGTTCAGCCCGCCGGGCGCCGCGCCTAAGCGCAGCGCACTTCCCATGCTGGAGACAGCAGACACAAAACCATCTTGAATGGGACCGGAGTAAGTGCTTTGCATGAGACCAGCGTAACGCGCTAAAGCGCGAACTCTGGTCGGCAGCTAAAGCGCCGGCTCCGGACGACAGAGGAGAAGCGACATGAAAGTTGCCATCGTTGGCGCAGGTTTGATCGGTCACACCATCGCGCATATGTTGCGCGAAACGGGCGACTATGACGTCGTCGCATTCGACCGCGATCAGCATGCGCTCGATAAGCTCGCCGCCCAGGGCATTCCGACCCGCCGTGTCGACTCCGCCGATGCCGCCGCACTGCGCGCCGCCATTCAAGGCTTCGACGCGCTCATCAACGCGCTGCCGTATTACCTGGCGGTGAACGTGGCCTCGGCTGCCAAGGGCGCGGGCGTCCATTACTTCGACCTGACCGAAGACGTGCGCGCCACCAGCGCGATCCGTGCAATCGCCGACGACGCCGATCATGCCTTCATGCCGCAGTGCGGTCTCGCGCCGGGCTTCATCGGCATCGCCGCGCATGAACTGGCGAACCGTTTCACGGAAATCCGCGACGTAAAGATGCGCGTCGGCGCACTGCCGGAGTTTCCGACCAATGCGCTGAAGTACAACCTGACGTGGAGTGTCGACGGTCTGATCAACGAGTACTGTCAGCCGTGCGAAGCGATCCGCGACAGCCGCACGCAGTGGGTGCAGCCGCTCGAAGGCCTCGAACACTTCTCGCTCGACGGTACCGAATACGAAGCCTTCAATACGTCCGGCGGCCTGGGCACGCTATGCGAAACGTTGTCGGGCCGTGTCGAATCGCTCGACTACAAGTCGGTGCGCTATCCGGGTCACCGTAACCTGATGCAGTTCCTGCTGGAAGACCTGCGTCTTTCGAGCGACCGGGACACGCTCAAGACCATCATGCGCCGCTCGGTGCCCGCGACGGCGCAAGACGTCGTGCTGGTGTTCATCACCGTGAGCGGCATGCGCGACGGTCAACTGGTGCAGGAAGTATTCACCCGCAAGATTTTCGCGAAGACGGTATGCGGTGTGGCGATGAGTGCGATCCAGATCACCACGGCCGGCGCGATGTGCGCGGTGCTCGATCTGTTCCGCGAGCAGAAGCTGCCGCAAAGCGGTTTCGTGCGTCAGGAGCAGGTGTCGCTGCGCGACTTCCTCGCAAACCGCTTCGGCCAGTTGTACGAAGGGCAGTCGCTGGATGCGATGGCGACGGTGTAAGCCGCGCCTGTCGCGTTGAGGCTCAAAACCGGGGGCCGTGCGATGACGCGGCAGTGACTGCCGCGAGTAACGAAGCAGGCCTCGCAGAAGGCCGCATGAAGAACGCCCCGCTTTGCGGGGCGTTTTCCGTTTGAGACGCCGATGCTATGCAGGCAACTGCACTGGCTGTGACATGGGCTGCGACGCCGACCGCTGCACAGGCAAGCTGCACAACCGGCGCAAGCTGCGCAGGCAACGGCGGCAGCATCGCAGACGACGCATACGGATCGCCAACGATGCGCGTGAGCAACGCTTCGTGGTCCGCGTGAGTTGGCGCGGTGTTGTCGAACATCAACAGGTCTTCGCAAATATCGCCGCTCGGCTGGAAGCGGCGCTGCCGGTACTCGTCCCAATGCGCGAGTTTGTAGGCATCGTTCGGATTGCCGCGATCGACGATACGTTGATGCGCCATCTCCTCCGATAGGTGGACCCACACCACCCGCAGCACCACGTCCGCGCCGATACCCAGCCAGGTGCGATCGAACAGGCGCCGCTCGCGCACTTCGCGCGACAGCGGCCCGACCACCAGCGCGCTGATGCCGAGTTCGAGATTGTCGCGGGCCGTATCGAGCAGACCGCGATATTCGGGATCGCGCAGGTGCTGGAGGAAAAGCGGGCTGTCGCGGTCGTTCGGATCGCCGGTCAGCATGGCCATGGCGGCCGCGCTGTAGCCGCCGAACAGCGTATCTTTGTCGAGCAGGCAGAAGGGCGACGCACTCGCCTGCATGAGCGGGCCGATCAGCTTCTTCGCCAGGGTGGTTTTGCCGGTGCCTGCGTGGCCGCAGAAGAAAACCAGATGAGTCACGAAGACGTGTCCTTGGGCGTAGCGGGCGAAGTGCCGGCATGCTGCGGGTCACGCACGAATTTGCCGCTCGCTTCCAGCCACATCACATTGATGATGCCAAAGCCCAGTGCCACGCCGATGCCGAGAATCCAGGTGAAATACCACATTGCAGTCTCCTTGATCGTATGTCCGGCGAGGCAGGCGGTGGGGCATTACGCATAGCCGGTACAGGAAAGCGAACATGCGGGGGGACAAAGATAGTGCGCAGCGGAGGCGGCGTGAGGGTAAATACCCAACACGGAGCTCATAGCGCAGCCCTTTGCAGCGATCATGAAGAAGAACGCGGCAACGCGCAAGAGGACGTGTAGACCGTTGGCTGTTCGGCCAGGATGGCAGAACAGCCGCGCGTTGCTATGATGCGTGGCAGTGTGTGAGCAGGAGAAATCAGGATGGCAAATCTATGGATTCGTGACATTGATCAAACGTTGTATGACGCACTCATTCGGGAAGCTGAAGCGAATGGCCGCTCGGTGGAGGAAGAGCAGCGGGCGATCCTGGAGGGGGCGTTGCAGAAGGTGTACAACCGGCAGTTCGTCAGGGCACTGATGAGCATCCCCGATGTTGGGGAGGACTCGGATTTTGAGCGGGTGAACGACAGGCGCGAGGCTCCCGTTGTATTTGATTGATACCAATGTCATTAGCGAAATCAGACGTTGGGAGCGTGCTAATCCGGGTGTACAGCGATTTTTCAGGCAAGCAGAGAAGGAGGAGCGCGAACTCTATCTTTCTGTCATCACTGTAGGAGAATTGCGACGCGGCGTTGAGCAGGTACGGCAACGTGGGGATCTGCCACAGGCAATCGTACTTGAACGATGGTGAATGCCGTGCTGACGAGGTTTGCCAGGAGCATTTTGGCCATCGACGAGGCCGCTGCCCATGCATGGGGCAGGCTGCGCGTGCCGCAATCGGAGCCTGCCGTCGACAAACTGATCGCCGCCACCGCGCTGACGTGCGACCTCGTAGTGGTGACACGCAATGTCGCCGATTTTGCGGCGCCCGGCATTCGTGTAGTCAACCCGTTCGACTGACCGTTCAACGGGCGGGCAAGAGCCAACGGGCGCACAGGATCGCGCGATGCGCCTATAACAAGAGCAACATCACCAGAAACACAACCCGCAACACGGGAGACCCAGCATGCCGATGCGCCCGATCTTCTATTACAAAGCCGCGTTGCTTGCGCTTGCCATCGCGTCGCTCGCCGGTTGCGCCTCCACGCCGGCCGAACCCGTCCCGTTCAAGCCGGTGCCGCAGGCGCGCATCGTTCAGCCCGGTTACACCGAGCCCGGCACCGGACTGGTTGCCGTGGACGTGCGGCGTGAACGTTCCCGCGACGTGATCGTCCGGTTACGCGATGCCCTGGTCTATATCGACGGCGAGCAGGTCACCGATCTGATGAACGGCGAACATGTGGTCTTCTACCTGAGCCCGGGCGTGCACCGCATCGGCGTGTCCACACAATTCGACCCGGTCGTGGAGATGCGCTTTATGGTCACGGCCGATACGCGCTATACGAACCGCGCGTCGGTCACCTTCGGTGAAGATCGCAACATCGCTTTGCGCAGGGTCGCCCGATAGCGCAGGGCAGGGACTGATAACACCGGATTGCGGCGGACAGCGTTGAACTGCGCCGAACTGAGTTCGCGGCCACCGCCCGCAAGCTTTAACAATTGGATACATGACGGTCACGCACAGCCCTTAACATGGCGGCTGTCGTGTATTCGTTCATACTGATCCGCCGCCAGGCTTACGCGTGGTGCGAAGCCGGCCGGGTTATTCCGTTTTCAAGGTAATTCAACATGCTGATCAATTGCGCCGCTTATCAGGACGGCCGGAAGCTGGGCGACATCGAGATCGAGAGCATCAGCGACTACGTGGCGCGGCCCGAGTGCTTCGTCTGGGTCGCGCTGAAAGACCCGGGACCGGATGAACTGGCCGTGATGAAACACGAGTTCGGCCTGCACGAACTCGCGATCGAGGATGTGCAAAACGGCCATCAGCGCCCGAAAATCGAGGAATACGGCGAGTCGCTATTCGCGGTCATGCATACCGTGGAAATGGACGAAGAAGGCGAATTGCTGATCGGCGAGGTTGACGTGTTCGTGGGGCACAACTATGTGTTGTCGGTGCGCCGCGGCACGCGCACCGGGTTCCAGAACGTCCGCAGCCGCTGCGAACGCGAGCCGCAACTGCTCAAGGAGGGCGCGGCGTTCGTGCTGTACGCGCTGGCGGACGACATCGTCGATCGTTATTTTCCGATCGTCGAGGCGATGAACACCGAGATCGAAGCACTCGAAGACCGTATCTTCGAGCGCAACAATTCGGCGGCGTCGCGCGCGATCATCGAGGATCTGTACTCGTTGAAACGCCGCCTCGTGATCTTGCAGCACCATATCGCTCCCCTGCAGGAAGCGATCAGCAAATTGACGGGCGGGCGCATTCCGAGCGTTTGCGAAGGCATGCAAGCCTATTTTCGCGACGTCTACGATCATCTGGACCGGATCGTCAGAATCATCGACGGCCGGCGCGAAATGGTCGTCACCGCGGTGCAGGTGAATCTGGGGATGATCTCGCTTGCCGAAAACGAGGTGACCAAGCGCCTTGGCTCGTTTGCCGCCTTGTTCGCGGTGCCGACCATGATCGCCGGTATCTACGGGATGAACTTCCAGAGTATTCCCGAGCTGCACTACAAGTTCGGCTATCCAGTCTGTATTGCCGTGATGTTCACCGTGGACCTGGTCCTGTACTGGCGCTTCCGCAGGGCGGGCTGGCTCTGACGAGCCTCCTCGCCCATCGCTGCGCTGTTCCTGCTTGCACCGTGCGCAATAAAAGTCCAGCATAAACGGCCCGCCGGCCGCCGAGTTTGCAGCCGGTGGCAAAATTGCCACGCACGGACCAAACGAGGAACCTTTGCCAACCTGCAGCCTGACGGCGCGCTTATCCGCTGCGCCGGATCGAATCCACCGAGCGTGCCGCATCGACGCACTTTTTGCGTACCGGCACGCCACAACGTTGCGATTCGTTGACAATTTGGGCAGGACGCGCTGAGAATAGCTCATCGCAAACGTTTGCGCGCAACTAAAAATACGGCTCGGCCGCGAGCCCGACAAACCCTGGAGATAGGCATGAGCCATCGCATTCGCCGCCGCATGCTGGCGGCCGCAGTTCTCGTCACCGCTACCGCCGCTTTGCCATTTTCCTCCGCTTACGCGCAAACCTCGTCCGCCCATAAGCCGAGGGTCGCACTGGTGATGAAGTCGCTCGCGAACGAGTTCTTCCTGACCATGGAAAACGGCGCCAAGGATTACCAGAAACACAATGCCTCCCAGTTCGATCTGATCACCAACGGCATCAAGGACGAAACCGATACCGCGAACCAGATCCGGATCGTCGAGCAGATGATCGTGTCGAAGGTCGATGCGATCGTGCTGGCCCCGGCTGATTCGAAGGCGCTGGTGCCGGTCGTCAAGAAGGCCATTGATGCAGGCATCATCGTCGTGAACATCGACAACCGGCTCGACCCGGACGTGCTCAAGTCGAAAGACCTGAACGTGCCGTTCGTCGGCCCGGATAACCGCAAGGGCGCGCAGAAGGTCGGCGATTACCTGGCCAAAAAGCTCAAGGCGGGCGACGAAGTCGGCATTATCGAAGGCGTGTCGACCACCACCAACGCGCAGCAGCGCACCGCGGGCTTCAAGGACGCCATGCAGACCGTCGGCGCCAAGGTCGTGTCGGTGCAATCGGGCGAATGGGAAATCGACAAGGGCAACGCGGTGGCGTCGGCCATGCTCAATGAGTATCCGAACCTGAAAGCGCTACTGGCCGGCAACGACAACATGGCGATCGGCGCGGTCTCGGCCGTGCGTGCGGCGGGCAAACAAGGCAAGGTGATGGTGGTCGGCTACGACAACATCGGCGCGATCAAGCCGATGCTCAAGGACGGCCGTGTGCTCGCCACCGCCGATCAGTATGCCGCCAAGCAGGCCGTGTTCGGCATCGACACCGCGTTGAAGGCGATCGGCGAGCACAAGAAGCAGTCGCAGTTGTCCGGCGTGGTGGAAACGCCGTGCGATCTGGTGACCAGGTAAGCGCCGGGTAGTCAGTGCCGGAAAGTACGGAAAAGTACCGGAAGAAGCATCACGGAACGCACCGCAACACGTTGGAGCACGCGGGTTCGCGCTGACGCCGCTGCAGCTTGGATGCACGGCAAAAATACGCGAATCCGCACCAATTCAATAAACGCTCAAGAAACCCGCTGCGCCGCCGTTAATTCCAGAGGTAAGCGTCATGACGGTGGTTGCGCGGCGGGAGGGTGCGCGGCCGACCGCACCTGCGCATTCCGCGCATTGGGCCGGCATGACACGTGGCTGCCGTTGGCGGCTTCATTCGAGCGAATCGCATGAAGCCGCGCCGGGAACCATGGAACCGGGATTGCAATGGATTCAACTGATCACGACGCCTTGCCTGCCGTACTGTCTGTCAGTGGTATCGGTAAGACTTATGCCGAGCCGGTGCTCGCTGACGTTTCGCTGTCGCTGCGTGCCGGTGAGGTACTGGCGTTCACCGGCGAGAACGGTGCTGGCAAGCGTACCCTGTCCAAAATTATCGGTGGCCTGGTCGAGCCGACCGCCGGCACGATGTGTCTCGGCGAGGCGCTCTTCGCGCCGGCTATCGCAGCCGCGAAGCGTTGCTGCACGCCTCCCGCCACCCATGAAGCAGGGAGCCTGTCATGACCGATCAACCGGTGCGTGAAGGATCGAGTGGGCAATCGGGTGCGGCCAATGTGGCCAGTGCGGCGAACATGATGCCGCCTCCGGGTTCGTCCGCGCCGCTGGCACGCGGCAAGCCGGCCGGCACGCGGCTCGGCTTTTTCGAACCAATTGGGTCTCGCGGGTGCGTTGCTGGCGGTGGTGCCGGATACTTATCGCCGCCGTAAGCGCGCATGAAGCCGGGACGGTTGTGAACAGCGTAGCGTATCGAAAGCAGTCGAAGCAGGAAGCGCGGTAAAGCGTAAGTATTCATGGGTGTGGTCTGTCTTCGATGAAGACGTCCGGTGGGTCGCCAGGTGGCGTGGCCGGCGGGAACAACAGGCAGGAGAGCAACAGGTTATGGCGACGATCAAGGATGTAGCGGCCGTGGCGGGCGTGTCGTTCACGACGGTATCGCACGTTGTGAACAATTCACGACCGGTGTCGGCCAACGTGCGCGAGAAGGTCGAACACGCGATCCGTCAGCTTCACTATGTACCGTCAGCGGTGGCCCGCTCGCTCAAGGCGCGGGCGACGGCGACGATCGGTCTGGTGGTGCCGAACAGTACGAACCCGTATTTCGCGGAGATGGCGCGCGGTATCGAGGATGGTTGCTCGCGCAACGGCTACTGCCTGTTCTTCTGCAATTCGGACGACGATCCGGCCAAGCAGCGTAACTATCTGCGCGTGCTGCAGGAAAAACGTATCGACGGGCTGATTGTCGCCTCCGCGGGCGACGACGCGGTGCTGGCGCAGACGCTCGCCGACGCCCGTGAGCCGCTGGTCGTCGTGGACCGCAATATTGAAGGCGTGAACGCGGATCTGGTGCAGATCGACCACGAGAAGGGCGGTTACCTCGCCACGCGTCATCTGCTCGAACTGGGGCATGTGCGGATCGGCTGCATCACCGGGCCGGTGAAAACGGCGGTGAGCGCCATGCGGGTGCACGGCTTCATTCGCGCCATGGCGGAGCGCGGCATCGAGATTCCGGCCGGGGCGATTGTCGAAAGCGATTTTTCGGGGACGGGCGGCCATCGCGCGGCCGGACAACTGTTCGATACCGTGAAGCCGTCGGCGATTTTTGCCGGCAACGACATGATGGGCATCGGCGCGCTGCGCGCCGCGGCGGAGCGCAATATCAGCGTGCCGCGCGATTGCTCGATCATCGGTTTCGACGATATCGAACTGGGACGCTTCACCTATCCCGCGCTCTCGACCGTCGGGCAATCAGTTCGCGCGCTCGGCGATATGGCCGCGCAGACGTTGATCGAACGGATCGCCGGGACGTCGGCCGGCACTGTGCGTGCACCGGCGCGCCGGCGCGTCGTGTCGCCGCGGCTGATCGTGCGCGAATCCACCGCGACCTGGGCCGGCTCGGCGAGGCGCGACCTGGCTGCCTGATCCAGCCGTACCGCGTTAGCGGACATCGAGTACTGCAGGACCGGATGCGAACCGCAAGACTTCGCGTCCGGTCCTGCGACCCGCTTCGGCCTGAAATCAATTCCCTCAATACCCCTGAACTCCCAGAATGCTGCGCGATTTTCGCGCTGGCGCCGCTCGTTAGTTGTTTGTAATTTCGTCTAATTTCTTACAACGTCTTTCTTCATACCATATAAATACTTCAAGTATGCAAGACGAGTGCCGTAAACGGGAGTATTAGAGCGCCCTCTCAAACAGGCGCCATGCACGCAGACGTCACACGTTACCCCGCGCTGCGAACACAGCCTCTCATTTGCCAGGTACAGGAACAAGCATGTTGAACAAAGGCATCACGATCAAGGCACGGATTGGCCTCACGACGGCTTTTCTCGCCGCACTGCTGGTCGCCATTGGCGTTTTCGGTCTATTCGGCATGAGCCGTTCGAACGATGCTTACCAGGACACGTTCACTAACGCCATGCCGAGCGCGGTCGCGATCGGCAACGCCGAGATCTATTCGGCGCGCGAGCGGCTGGCGCTCGACCGGGCGGCGTTCATGATGGGCACGCCCGAGGCGGCGCCCACGCTCGAGCGTGCGCATCTGATGCGCGTCACGTCCGACACGTGGTGGAAAAAGTATATGGATCTGCCGCGCGACGCCGAGGAAGAGCGTCTTGCACAGATCGTCATCGTCAAACGCGACGCGCTGCATCAGCAAATGGACGCGTTTGCGGCGATCGTCGCGCAGAACAACCCGAGCAAGGTCGTCGACGGCGCCAAGCAGATGCAGGTGGCGTACAACGATCTCGGCAACGCGGACGACGCGTTGCGCAAGTACCAGTTCGTATCGGCCAGGCAAGGTTACGACTCCGCGCAGAACAACTTCGAAGTGTTCCGCATTGTGAGCGGCGTTGCTCTGCTGGCCGGTGTGCTGGCCGCCGTACTGTCCTATCTGACGCTGAGCCGCGCGATTGGCCGTCCGCTCGATCAGGCGCTCGGCCATTTCGACGCAATCGCCGCAGGCGACCTGCGCCGCCCGGTCGTGGTCACCTCGCGTAACGAAATGGGGCAGTTGCTCGACGGCATTGCGAGGATGCAGCGCAGCCTCACCGAAACGGTGCGCGCCGTGCGCAGCGGCAGTGAATCCATCGCGACGGCCACGCGCCAGATCGCAGCCGGCAATATCGACCTGTCGTCGCGAACGGAAGAGCAGGCGTCGGCGCTGCAGGAAACCGCATCGAGCATGGAAGAGCTGACCGGCACCGTTAAGCAGAATGCCGACAACGCCCGTCAGGCGAGCGCGCTGGCCGCCAACGCATCGGAAATCGCCAATAAGGGTAGCTCGGTGGTCAGCCAGGTGGTCGGCACGATGGGCGACATCAACCAGAGTTCGGCGAAGATTGCCGACATCATTTCGATCATTGAAGGGATTGCGTTCCAGACCAACATCCTGGCCCTGAATGCGGCCGTGGAAGCGGCGCGGGCCGGCGAAGAAGGGCGCGGGTTCGCGGTGGTGGCAGGCGAAGTGCGCAGCCTCGCGCAGCGTTCGTCGGCGGCGGCCAAGGAAATCAAGGAACTGATCGACACCTCGGTGGAGCGCGTGCAGTCCGGCTCGGCGCTGGTCGACGAAGCCGGCCGCACCATGACCGAGATCATCGGTGCGGTGCAGCGTGTGACGGACATCATGGGTGAGATCGCGGCGGCCTCGGAAGAGCAAAGCAGCGGCATCGACCAGGTGGCGCGCGCGGTCACGCAGATGGACGAGGTGACGCAGCAGAATGCCGCACTGGTCGAAGAAGCGGCCGCGGCGGCGTCTTCGCTCGAAGATCAGGCCGGCAAGCTGCGCACCGCGGTCGCGGTGTTCCACCTCGACGAAAGTGGCGTCAAGGCGCCGGTCAGTGCGGCGCCGAAGCGCGCGGCCGCGCCGGTGCGCACGGCGGCGGCACCTAAGGTGTCACGCCTGTCACAATCCGGTGCGCAGGCTGTCACGGCAGCCCGGGCATCAGCGGCTCCTACGGCGGCGCCGGTTGCGGCCGCACCGAGGACACCGGTGAAGGCCGTGGCAAGTGCGGGCAGCGATCAGGATTGGGAAACCTTCTGATCGGATACATACAGCCAACGCTACCTGGTAACCATGGTAACGGGCGGGAACGCCCGCAACGTGTAGGGACGTACGACGCCCGCGCCGCGTTTTGAACGCGACGCCAGGGCATACGGACGGTGATGCAACGGCCACGACGTTGCAACATTCGTTCCCGCTGGAGCATTGGACGGAAAGCGTGCTTATGCGGATTGACCGCATGACGACAAAGACCGCGATTGCGCATGCAACCGCGGTCTTTTTTTTGCAGTCTGCTCACTAAGTAACGTTTCCATGTGTTGTCCACGCCCTGGCGAGCGTCGTGATCCGGTACATTGACGGACGCGACTATGGCCTGCTTCGGCAAGGTCGCGGCTTCAGGCAGTCAGCGCGCGGACCGTCAGCCCGCTGTTTTCAACTGCCGCAACTCTGCGCGGCAACCCAACGCTCAACGCGCCAGCCATAAAGGACCGACATGACGCAATACGACCTCGCGCACCGCCTCGTCGAAGCCCGCCGGCAGCATCGCCCGATCGATGCGCCTCCGCTCGACAGCCTGCCGCCTGACGCGGCAACCGCCTATGCGATCCAGCAGGCTGTCATCGCGGGCCTCGGCGACTCGACGGGCGCGTGGAAGATCGGCGCCAGAGCGCCCGGCGGAGCCGCAGGCGGCGCGCCCATTCCGGCCTCGCTGGTGCTGCCGTCGCCGGCGCGGGTAGCCCATACCGGCTTCTTCCGGGTGCTGGTCGAGCTGGAGATCGCCTTTCGTTTCGCCGAGGCGATCGAACCGCGCGGCCGGGCTTATGCGCGCGACGAGGTGCTGTCGAAGGTCGGCGTCGTGCTGCCGACCATCGAGATCGTCGATAGCCGTTTTGCCGAATGGCCCAATGTCGCGCCGCTCGCGCAACTGGCCGACGCGCAGAACAACGGCGCGTTGATCACCGGCCATCCGGTTGCCTATGCGGGCCTCGCACGCGGCTTCGATTTCGTATCGCCCGAACTGGAGCTGAGTTTCGACGGCAACTCGCTGGTGCCGGAAGCCACCGGTAATCCGGCGGGCGATCCGCGCGAACTGCTGGTCTGGTTCGTCAACCATTGCGCCGCCATGGGCATCACCATCGAACCGGAATGGACCCTTACCACCGGTTCGTACGTCGGTGCGCACAATGTGGGCAAACCGGGGGTTGTGCGCGGCCACATCGACGGTCTCGGGGAAGTGGAGGTCGAGCTGACCTGAGCATGTCACATGCGCACTTGTAACGGTTCGACGGCAATCGTCGATTACGAAACGTCAGAACGCATCAGGAAGCATCAAGACGCATCAAGACGCATCAAGCAAACGGCTGCCCGCGGGCAGCCGTTTTACATTTGCCGCATCTGCGTTGGGTGCTTTGCCGTATACACCTATCAAGCGGCCCGTTGCGCCGCCGTGATCCAGTTATACACGCGACTAACCATGCCGCTGACGCGGTTAATCCGAGGGGCGGGCGGGCGCGGCAACGCGCAGTGGCCTCAGCGGCCTCAGTGGCCTGTCACGCCCGATGTTAAACGTGATGTTAAACGTTAAGCGGTATGGAACAAAACCGCTCGCGCGTTGACGAACCGCTTGATGACGTGCCGGTGTGCAGCGCCTCCAGGTCAGCTTGGTGAACGAACATGTAACACAGTGCCTGTCGCTGTAGACCGAATGGCAACGCCGCGCGTTGATGAAAAATGACCCGGGCACAGAAACGCATGACGTCCGCGCCCGATGCGACAAAACGTGCGCGCGCAGACGGGCTGTCCGGTGTAACAGTGAGATTGTTCGATGAACGAGACGATTCGTGTAACGGTGCATGATGAACTGTGCTGAACAGCACAGCAGGCAGAGGGCGCTGTCGAAATGGAATGGCAGGGGAAAGGCTGCAACGTGGGTCTGCAATCGTTGCGCGATAGCGGTGATGCGAGCGCAAAATTGTAGGTGAGCGAATCTGCGTTTCCAAGTGAGGAATGTTGGGAGGCGGGTACGGCGCGATTTTCGCAACGTAGTTCGTGAAAAAAAATTTAAAAGGGTTTAGGATGAATTCGAGCGATGTCGTTTCCGAATAGCGCGCCGCGCACGACATCGGTCTAGACTTCGGCGAGGAGGTAGCATGGATATCTACAGCAGTTTCGCGACCCGCTTCGAGAAAACGCGAGAAGATGAACTCTCGCTCGAGGAGTATCTCGCGCTCTGCAAAGACAATCCCGCCGCGTACGCCACAGCCGGCGAACGCATGTTGACGGCAATCGGTGAACCAGAACAGATCGACACTCGTAACGATCCGCGCCTGTCGCGTATCTTCGCGAACAAGGTCATCAAGGTATACCCCGCATTCCGTGAGTTCTACGGAATGGAAGAGGTGATCGAGCAGGTGGTCGCCTACTTCCGGCACTCGGCCCAGGGGCTCGAAGAAAAGAAACAGATTCTGTATCTGCTGGGACCGGTCGGCGGCGGTAAATCGTCGATCGCGGAACGTCTGAAGCAACTCATGGAACGCGTGCCGTTCTACTCGATCAAGGGCTCGCCCGTGAACGAGTCGCCTCTCGGTCTGTTCGATTACGACGAGGACGGTCCGATCCTCGAAGAGCAATACGGTATTCCACGCCGCTACCTGAAAAACATTCTGAGCCCGTGGGCGGTGAAGCGCCTGCACGAATACAACGGCGACATTCGCAAATTCCGCGTGGTGCGCCGCTATCCGTCGATCCTTCGTCAGATCGGTATCGCCAAGACCGAGCCGGGTGACGAAAACAATCAGGACATTTCGTCGCTGGTCGGCAAGGTCGACATCCGCAAGCTCGAACAGTACGCACAAGACGACGCAGATGCATATAGCTACTCCGGTGGCCTGTGCCTGGCGAACCAGGGCCTGCTCGAGTTCGTCGAAATGTTCAAGGCGCCGATCAAGGTCCTGCACCCGCTGCTGACCGCCACTCAGGAAGGCAACTTCAAGGGCACGGAAGGCTTCGGCGCGATCCCGTTCGACGGCGTGATCCTCGCTCACTCGAACGAGTCGGAGTGGAAGGCGTTCCGCAACAACCGCAACAACGAAGCACTGCTCGACCGGATCTTCGTCGTGAAGGTGCCGTATTGCCTGCGCTATGGCGAAGAGGTCAAGATCTACGAGAAGCTGCTGCGCAATTCGTCGCTGGCCAATGCGATATGCGCGCCGGGTACGTTGAAGATGATGGCGCAGATGTCCGTGCTCACGCGCTTGCAGGAGCCGGAAAACTCCAGCCTCTTTTCGAAGATGCAGGTGTACGACGGCGAGAATCTCAAGGATACCGATCCGAAGGCCAAGTCGTATCAGGAGTACCGCGATTTCGCGGGCGTGGATGAAGGGATGACCGGCGTGTCGACCCGCTTCGCGTTCAAGATACTGTCGCGCGTATTCAACTTCGACTCGACCGAAGTCGCGGCGAATCCGGTGCACCTGATGTACGTGCTCGAACAGCAGATCGAGCGCGAGCAGTTCCCACCGGAAACCGAGCAGAAGTATCTGTCGTTCATCAAGGACGTGCTGGCGTCGCGCTATGCCGAGTTCATCGGCAAGGAGATTCAGACCGCGTACCTGGAGTCGTATTCCGAGTATGGTCAGAATATTTTCGATCGCTACGTGACGTATGCGGACTTCTGGATTCAGGACCAGGAGTTCCGCGACCACGACACCGGCGAGAGTTTCGACCGCGCGGCGCTGAACGCCGAACTGGAGAAGATCGAGAAACCGGCGGGTATCAGCAACCCGAAGGACTTCCGCAACGAAATCGTGAACTTCGTGCTGCGTGCGCGTGCTGCCAATGCAGGGAAAAATCCTGCCTGGATCAGCTACGAGAAGCTGCGCGTCGTGATCGAAAAGAAGATGTTCTCGAACACGGAAGAACTGTTGCCGGTGATCTCGTTCAACGCCAAGGGCTCGGCGGAAGAGCAACGCAAGCACGAAGACTTCGTCAATCGTATGGTGACGAAGGGCTATACGCCGAAGCAGGTGCGCTTGCTGTGTGACTGGTATCTGCGCGTGCGCAAGTCGTCATGATACGCACTGCGTGCCGCCCGCGCGGTCCGACCGCGCGGGCACCTTGCGAGGCGCGAGCTGCATGGACATAGCGTTGCGTCTCGCGCACCCGAAATTAGCGTGCTAGTGCATGGGACCAGAGTAAGAGCTTTGCATGGGATCGGAGTAAGCGCTAAAGCGCCAACTCCGATCGACAGCTAAAGCGCTAACTCTGGTCGACACGGGAGACCGGGCGTGCTTCATCAAATCATCGACCGCAGGTTAGCAGGCAAGAACAAGAGCATTGCAAACCGTGAGCGCTTTTTGCGCCGCGTTAAGAACTATATCCGGCGGGCCGTTTCGGAGGCGGTTCGCGATCGCAGCATCAAGGATATTCAGAATACCCAGAGCATCACCATCCCGCGCAAGGACATCGCGGAACCGTCGTTCCGGCATGGTCCCGGCGGCAAGCGGGAAATGGTGCATCCGGGCAACTCGGACTACATCCGCGGCGACAAGATCCCGCGCCCGCAAGGGGGCGGCGGTGGAGGCGGAGGCAATCAGGCCAGCAATGAGGGCGAGGGTCAGGACGACTTCGTGTTCGAGCTGAGCCGCGAAGAGTTCATGCAGTATTTCTTCGACGACCTCGAACTCCCACGTCTCGTCAAAACCCATCTGATGGCCGTGCCTACGTGGAAAAGCATCCGCGCCGGCTGGGCGGCCGAGGGCACGCCGAACAATATCGACGTGGTCCGTTCGCTGAGGAGCGCGCTCGGCCGCCGTATTGCGCTCGGTGCGCCGCTCGTCAATCAGTTGCACGAGATGGAACGGCAGCTCGAAGCAATGAAAGCCGATCCGGACGATCGTCGCGACGAGATCAAACTGCTCGAAGAGGAAATCCACCATTTGCGCGGGCGCATCTGGCGTATTCCGTTTATCGATCCGTTCGATCTGCGCTACGTGAACCGCGTGAAGCAACCCACACCGTCCAGCCAGGCGGTGATGTTCTGTCTGATGGATGTGTCCGGTTCCATGGACGAACAGCGCAAGGATCTCGCCAAGCGCTTTTTCATCCTGCTGTATCTGTTCCTCAAGCGTAACTACGAAAAGATCGAAGTGGTCTTCATTCGTCACCACACCCGCGCCGAGGAGGTCGACGAAGACACCTTCTTTCATTCGACGGAAAGCGGCGGCACGGTGGTGTCGAGCGCGCTGGAACTGATGCAGAAGGTGATGGACGAGCGCTATTCGCCGACTGAATGGAATATTTACGGCGCTCAGGCTTCGGACGGCGACAATTGGACCGACGATTCGCCCAAGTGCCGCAAGATACTTTCGGATGACATCCTGGAGAAGGTGCGCTATTTTGCATATATCCAGGTCACGCCGGAAGAGCAGAACCTGTGGCTCGAATATGCGCAGTTGGCGCTGAGCCAGCCGCACATGGCGATGAAGAAGGTCGAAACCGCGGCAGACATTTATCCGGTGTTTCGTGAGTTGTTTGAAAAGCAGGTGGCGTCTTCATGACAAAACACCTGCACAACGAAGCGCGCGGCTATCAGCCGGAGCGCGGGAAAGGCGTGCCGCAGAGTCAGTCGGGGCATGCCGAGGCGAAGGCGGACGATACGGGAGCCGCCGCAGCCGGAGCAGTCGACGCCGCTGCAGCACGGGGACACACCGGAACGCCCACCGAGGGGCAAAGGGAAGTCCGTATGAACGTAGCCGATAGACGGCCTCTGCCGTGCCCGTCCGACTGGACCTTCGAATTGATCGAAGAGTACGACTCGCATATTGCCCGTGTTGCAGAGCAATATGAACTCGACGTGTATCCGATCCAGCTCGAACTCATCAGCGCCGAACAGATGATGGACGCTTACGCGTCCGTCGGCATGCCGGTGAACTACCGTCACTGGTCGTTCGGCAAACACTTTCTCTCTACCGAAAAAAGCTACCGTCGTGGGCAGATGGGGCTGGCGTACGAAATCGTCATCAATTCGAACCCTTGCATCGCTTACCTGATGGAAGAGAACACGATGACGATGCAGGCACTCGTCATCGCGCATGCGGCCTATGGCCACAACTCGTTCTTCAAGGGCAACTATCTGTTCAAGTTGTGGACGGATGCGCACGCGATCATCGACTACCTCGTCTACGCGAAGAATTACATCGCGGAGTGCGAAGAGCGCTTCGGGCTCGACCGGGTGGAGGAACTGCTCGATTCGTGCCACGCGTTGATGAACTACGGTGTGGACCGTTACAAGCGTCCGCAGAAACTTTCGCTGGAAAAGGAGTTCGCGGCGCGCCGCGAACGTGAGGCTTATCTGCAATCGCAGGTCAATGAACTGTGGCGCACCTTGCCGACCCGGCACACGCCGTTGCCGGAGGAAACCGAGGAGCGTTATCCACCGGAGCCGCAGGAAAACCTGCTGTATTTCGCGGAGAAAAACGCACCGTTACTCGAGCCGTGGGAGCGGGAAGTGATCCGCATCGTGCGCAAGGTCGGGCAGTATTTCTATCCGCAACGGCAAACCCAGGTCATGAACGAAGGCTGGGCCACGTTCTGGCACTACACCTTGCTCAACACGATGTATGCGCAGGGCAAGCTGGAAGACGGCTTCATGATGGAGTTTCTCCATTCGCACAGCAATGTGGTCTACCAGCCGCCGGTTACGAAACCGTACTACAGCGGGATCAATCCCTATGCGCTCGGGTTTTCGATGATGAGCGATATCCGCCGGATCTGCGAAGCGCCGACGGAGGAGGACCGCAAGTGGTTCCCGGAACTGGCCGGCAGCCCATGGTTACCCGCTATGCACTACGCCATGCGCAACTTCAAGGACGAGAGTTTCGTCGCGCAGTATCTGTCGCCGCATCTGATCCGCGAGATGCGTCTGTTCTCGGTGCTCGACGACGACATGCGCGACGCGCTCGAAGTCTCGGCAATTCACGACGACAGCGGGTATCAGTACGTGCGTCAGGCGTTGTCGCGGCAGTACGACATGCATCATCGGGAGCCGAATATTCAGGTGTGGGCGGTCAACACTCGCGGCGACCGGAGTCTGACGCTGCGGCATTTCATGAGCGACAACCGGCATCTGTCCGGCGATAGCGATGAGGTGCTCAAGCACATGGCGCGCTTGTGGCAATTCGACGTCTACCTCGAAAGCGTCGATGAGAATGGCACGGTGAGGAAGCGGTATGAGTGTAAGTATGTGCCGCCGGCGATAAGGGTTTGAGTAAGAGTTTGAGTTCGCTCGGCTCTGTCGCATGGAGGCGGGTTTTTTGATCTGTCCGAAGCCCCTGTTTGTCTGTTACGAACAGGGGTTTTTGTCATTCGGAGTCTGACGGGTCGACTGGCCTCCATTTTTCAGTAATTTATGAATAAGTACTGAAAAAACCGCAAACCTAGATTTTTCAGTAAAATATAAAAAATTACTGAAAGACCCTATGTCGCCTTTTCCTCTCTACGAGCAGCAAGAACAAGCCTACTGCTCCCAGTTCGCCAACATCGAACAGGCCGCCGCCACTCAGGACAAGGTTCTGATGGGCGCGCCCGGAACGGTTATCGAACATAAACGGGGCGAGGCTGTCTACTACGCCCGTCAGTACATGGGTCCGGAAGGCAAGAAGCAGGAGGAGAGCCTCGGCGGTCCAAAGGGCGATCCAGAGGTGGATAGCCGGGTAGAGGAGGTGCGCCGGCGCATCGATCTGAGCAAGGATCTCATCTCGCGAATCCGCGACCTCGGCAAGCTGGGTTTTCAACTGGCGGACAACAAAACCTATGCTACCGTCGGCGTTCTTTACAATTACGGCCTTTTCGAGGCAGGGGCTGTGCTGATCGGCTCGCACGCTTATGCCGTGATTCTCAACTCGCTCGGTATCAAGGCTATCTCATACGAGACCGAGGATATCGATATCGCGCGCCGGCATCAGCTCGCGCTCGTCAACCTTCCCGAAGGCGGACTGCTCGCCATGCTCAAGGAGACCGGCATTAACTTCGTGCCGGTCCCCGCCATGAAACGCGGCGAGGCGTCCACCTCGTTTACAGAAGCAGGGAAGTCGCGCTTCCATGTCGACTTGCTGGTCCCCTCGCATGACGACTCTTTTCCTACGGTGCCTGTGGCCGAGCTCAATGCGCATGCCACGGGCTTGCCGTATCTGGCCTACCTGCTAGGCCGGTCCCATGCCGGAACGCTCGTGTCACGGCATGGCGCCGTGCCCGTACGCGTGCCTGACGCGGCCCGCTTTGCCATCCATAAACTACTCGTGTCGCGCCTGCGAACGAACACGCTCGTCAAATCGCAAAAGGACGTGCGCCAGGCGTCGGTATTGCTGGCCATGCTCGGCGAACATCGCACCGGCGACATCGAAGACGCCTGCGCCGAACTTCCGCGATCGGCGCGCGCACTTGTGCGCCGCACCTTGCCTGAAGTCGAATCGCTAATGCGTGACGCTCACGAGGCAGCACTCGAAGAGCTTGCAACGAGCCTCTCGGGATAGTCCCTAACAAACTCCCATCTTTCCCTTGCAATTCTGTAAAATTCGCGCACGCGCGCTATAGGTGCCACTGCGGTACCTCGATGCGCGTGTTGTGAAGGCGGCGCCACGACCGCTACCTCCGTTTAAAGACAAGGAAAGACAACAGCATGACCGACCTATCCGATCAAACCGTGGCCACGGCTCATGACGCCCACGACACCCGGCGCCGCATCTTCGCGATCGTTGGCGCTTCATCGGGCAATCTAGTCGAGTGGTTCGACTTCTACGTGTACTCGTTCTGCGCGCTGTACTTCGCGCCGGCCTTCTTCCCGAGCGGCAACACCACCACGCAGTTGCTCAATACCGCCGGCGTCTTTGCTGCGGGCTTCCTGATGCGTCCGATCGGCGGCTGGTTCTTCGGCCGGCTCGCCGACAAGCACGGCCGCAAGACCGCGATGATGGTGTCGGTGTTCATGATGTGCGGCGGCTCGCTTGTGATCGCCGTGTTGCCCACGTATGCGCAGATCGGCGCATTGGCGCCGGCGCTGCTGCTGGTCGCGCGTCTGTTCCAGGGCTTGTCGGTGGGTGGCGAATACGGCACCAGCGCAACCTATATGAGTGAAGTCGCGCTCAAGGGCCGTCGCGGGTTCTTTGCCTCGTTCCAGTACGTCACGCTGATCGGCGGCCAGTTGTGCGCGCTGCTCGTGCTGGTGATCCTGCAACAAACGCTCTCCACCGAAGAACTGAAAGCATGGGGCTGGCGCGTGCCGTTCGTGATCGGTGCGCTGGCGGCGCTGGTTGCGCTGTATCTGCGTAAATCGCTCGAAGAAACCACCACGGCTGAAACACGCCAACGCAAGGAAGCCGGCACGCTACGCGGCTTGTGGTTGCACAAGGGTGCATTTGTGACGGTGCTGGGCTTCACGGCCGGCGGCTCGCTGATTTTCTATACGTTCACCACGTACATGCAGAAGTACCTGGTCAACACAGCCGGTATGCACGCCAAGACAGCCAGCAACGTGATGACCGCGGCGCTGTTCGTCTACATGGTGATGCAGCCGGCGTTCGGCGCGTTGTCGGATCGCATCGGCCGGCGTCGTTCGATGCTGTTCTTCGGCTTCTTCGCGACCATCGGCACCGTGCCGCTGCTGCACGCGTTGAAAGACGTGACGAGTCCGTATGCGGCCTTTGGCCTTGTCGTCGTGGCGCTGGCGATCGTCAGCTTCTATACGTCGATCAGCGGCCTGATCAAGGCCGAAATGTTCCCGCCGGAAGTGCGCGCGCTCGGCGTGGGTTTGTCGTATGCCGTGGCCAATGCGATCTTCGGCGGCTCGGCGGAATACGTTGCGCTGTGGCTGAAGTCGGTAGGTAACGAGTCGATGTTCTACTGGTATGTGACCGTGCTGTGCGCGATCGCAGGTCTCGTGTCGCTGCGCATGCGCGATCCTTCGAAAGAAGGGTATCTGCGCCACGAGCCTTGAGCGTGAATAACGCGCTCGAACAGCGTGCATAAGCAGCACGTTGCTTGAGAACGGCGGCCAGGGGCAACCCGGCCGCCGTTTTTTTATCGCATTGGCAAGCACGGCAAGCACGGCAAGCACGGCAAGCACGGCAAGCACGGCAAGCACGGCAAGCACGGCAAGCACGGCAAGCACGGCAAGCACGGCAAGCACGGCAAGCCAGGTGCAGGGCGCATGCTCAAGCCACCACAATCTCCGTCCCTAACGCATGCAGTAGATCGCGCAGCGTCTCGGCTTGCGCCATCTTCGCGCCGCTGCGCAGATGAATCTGCAGCGCGCGCCCCGCGATCCCATCGACGGGATGCGCGAGCCACAACTCCACGGCGAGCCCCAATCCTTCCGGTTGATTGACGGCGACCGGTTCGATCACACGCGGCTTGAAACAGGCACTGTCGGACATGGCGAATCACCTCGGATGATGACGGTACGAGATTCATCGTAATCAGCCGCAGGCTCGGGACCAAGCGACAAATACGCGTTTGCTAATGAGTGGATGCTTAGCAGAAAACGCGCTTATTACAGGAGCATTTCTTGGTTCTGACCGCGCAGCGTCGCTGCTAATGTGACGCCCATGCGTGCATCGGCTGCACCTCGCGCTTGCGACAGATTGACGACGGATGCCGCCGACACGCATCCGTTTCCGAAACATCGCACGCATATTGAACAAGCATCGCGCACACACAAAGAGATCCACAAAAATGAAATCGAAAATACTCGCTGCCTGGTTAATGACACTGACGGGACTCTCGCTGACGGTGCCGGGGCTCGCTTATGCCGACCGTCTCGACGACATCAAAAAGGCCGGCGTACTGCGCGTCGCGACCTTCGACAGCAATCCGCCGTTCGGTTATGTCGACGCAACCAGCAACCACATCGTCGGCCTCGACGTCGACTACGCGCAGGCGCTCGCCGACAAGCTCGGCGTGAAACTCGAACTGCAGCCGACCAACCCGGCCAACCGCATTCCGTTCCTCACGTCGAAGAAAGTGGACCTGGTGCTCGCCAACTTCACGATCACCGACGAGCGCGCCAAACAGGTCGATTTCAGCATTCCGTATTTCTCGTCGGGCCAGCAGTTTCTGGCGAAGAAGGGCGTGCTGAAGTCGGCGGATCAGATCAACAGTTTGCGGGTAGGCGCGGACAAGGGCACCACCAACGAGATCACGCTGCGCGAGAAATTCCCGCAAGCCACGATCGTTGCCTACGACGACACGCCGTTCGCGTTCGCTGCTTTGCGCGCGGGCAACGTGCAGGCGATTACGCAGGACGGTCCGAAGCTGGTCGGTCTGCTTGCCAACGTGCCGGACAAGCAGAACTACGAGATTCCGGCGTTCACGATTTCGAACGACTATATGGGCGTCGGCATCCCGAAGGGCGAGACGCGTCTTGTCGGCTTTGTGAACGACACGCTGAAGGGGCTGGAAGCCGACGGCTCGGCCGCGAAGATCTACAACCGCTGGTTCGGTCCGCAAACGAAGACGCCGCTCGCGCGCATCTTCAGGATCGGCGACAAGACCTGATCTGTTTCCCTGTCGCGGTAGCGCGCTGGAATGAACGGGCACGTCGACAACGTGCCCGTCGGCGTTTTCGAAAGAAGCGCTTTGAAGAAGCAGGTTTAAGGAAGCAGGTTTAACGATGCAAGCATGGCTCGCTCCGAAGTATCTGATGTGGTTGTGGCAAGGCTTCGGCGTAACCGTCGGACTCACGGTGACGGTAGCGCTCGCCGCCACCTTGTCCGGCTTCGTGCTGGCGATCGCGCGTCATGCCCGATATGGCTGGTTGCGACGCGCAACGGCCACGTATGTGCTCGTGTTTCGCAACACGCCGTTGCTGGTGCAACTGTTCTTCTGGTATTTCGGCGCGGCCACGCTGATGCCTGACGCGTGGATGCAATGGCTGAACACGCCGCATGGCGTGCACATCGGTACGTACGCGCTGCGCTGGCCGTCGTTCGAATTTGTCGCGGGGTGGGTGGGGCTCACATGTTATACGGCAGCTTTCATCGCCGAGGAGTTTCAGGCGGGTTTGCGCGGCGTGCCGGTCGGTCAGCATGCTGCGGCCGCGGCGCTTGGTCTCACGCCATTGCAGGCCTTCCTTCATGTCGTTTTGCCGCAAGCGGTGCGTATTTCGCTGCCGCCGCTCTTCGGCCAATACATGAATCTCGTGAAAAATTCATCGCTGACGATGGCGATCGGTCTGGCCGAACTGTCGTATGCATCGCGTCAGGTCGAGACTGAAACCTTTAAGACCTTCGAGGCGTTCGGTGTGGCAACCGTGTTGTATATCGCCGCTGTGGCGTTGATCGAAGCCGTTGCGCATGCGGTGGCCCATGCGCGCGACCGCGCATTCGTGAGGCGCTGAACATGACATGGACGCTGTTCGCTCATAACCTGCCGTATCTGCTGGTCGGCGCATTTCCGCAGGGACCACTCGGCGGCGCGGCGCTCACGCTGGTGCTTGCAGTGTGTTCCGCGTTCGCATCGGCGGTGCTCGGTGTCGCGGGCGGCATTGCGTTGACGATGGCGGGGCGCATCACCCGTGTACCCTTGCTGCTCGTAATCGGCTTCTTCCGCGCGATTCCTGTGCTGATGCTGATTTTCTGGACGTATTTCCTGCTGCCGGTGGTGTTCCAGATCGATGTGCCCGGACTCGCGACGGTCGTCTGCGCGCTCTCGCTGATCGGCGGTGCGTACCTCGCGCATTCGGTTCATGCGGGCATTCGCGCAGTCGGCGACGGTCAGTGGCAAGCCGGGCTGTCGCTCGGCCTCACGCGGATGCAAGCACTGCGCTATGTGTTGCTGCCTCAAGCGATGCGCATCATGGCGCCTTCGTTTGTGAATCAGTGGGTGTCGCTCGTGAAGGATACCTCGCTCGCGTATATCGTCGGTGTCGGCGAGTTGTCGTTTGTCGCGACACAGGTCAGCAATCGGCTGATGGTGTATCCCGCGCAGATCTTTTTGTTCGTCGGTTTTATCTATCTCGTGTTGTGCACGGCGCTCGACCGCGTCGCCACTTATGCGTTGACGCGGCGCAAGCGCATCGTACCGCCCCTTGCACAGGCCGCGACCCAGGCACTGTCTGGTGACTAACCGACTAACCGGCTAACCCGAAGCCGCAGCGATGTTTGTCCGCCGATCGGGCTCGCGATGAAGCAAGTGGCGCAGGAATCGGCGGTCGCGTCCAGCTACGCCGCCGCCAGTTCAGATCAGTTCAGACCGATCGCTCACGAGGTCCGTGACGAGTTCCGACACAGCGGCGACCGGCTCAGAGACGACAGCGGGCGCTGCTGCGACCACGGCGGCCACCGCCGCATGCTGCCGCACGCCCACAGCCGCACGCGAGAGCATGAGCAGGTGGTAATAGAGCCGCATGCTGAAGCCATAGTTGTAGGCGAAGAGATGCGTGAGCGCGATCTTCAACCCAGGCATCGCCTGGTGATTCTTCGCATGAACCGACACGACGATCGGCGCGAGCCGGCGCAATGCGAGCTTGCGTGACGGTTCAAGTTGCGGCGGCAGGCTCAGCGCCTTGACGAACGCATACGCACTGACGGTCGCGGCAACCGCCGTGCCGCGCGTGCTATGCGAGATCGAGGTCGCTGTCTTCCGGTACACCGAGACGTATTCGTGCAGATAGAACACCTTGCGCGCCGCAAGACAGAGTTCGGTGCCGAACACGAAATCGCAGCACATGCCGTACTGATCCTTGTAGCCGATCCGCTTGACGAGATCCGCGTTGGCCATCCAGCCGTTGTTCGGGAACATCTGGATCAGCCCGGTTCTGCCTGGCAAAGGCTGCAAACCTTCGACGTCCTTCGTGCGGCGAAACGCGGTGTTCAAACGCGTGCTCGCGTCGAAGTCGATTGCGCCGCTGTGATCGGCCTCGTACTGATCGGCGAAGGCCACCTCCAGCTGCGGATGAAGCGCCCATAGCGACACGAGCTTTTCGACGCCGTCGGTGGTGAGCAGGTCGTCGTCGTGAATCAGCAGGATCTTGTCGCCACGCGCGCGCTCGAACAGGCTCGCAACATTGCGCGCCTGCCCGAGCGGCGGCTGGTTTTTCTCATAGCGGATGCGCGGCTCGTTCGCATAGCGCGTTGCCATCAACTCCTGCGTGCGTGCGTCCTTCGAATCGTCGCCGATCACGATTTCCAGATTGCCGTAGCTTTGCGCCAGGCAGGAGTCGATACACGCGACGAGGAGATCAGGGCGATTGCACGTGGGCAGGCAAATGGAGACCCGCGGGGTGGGGGAAATCGGGGCGGTAGAGGTGATGGACATGGGCTTCGCCTTTCTTATCTGTTGAGGGGCGGCAGCCGGTTCGCTTGGCGCACACGTCGCTGCAAGCAGGAAAATAGTCCATTACACGAAAAAAATAATTGGTAATAAGTCGGAAAAAATGTCTTTTTTCTGAAAGGGCTCCGAAGGGGAAAAATTGTGCGACTTTGGTGCAAAAACGCAGCAAAGCCGCCTGTGGGTTGACGCTCAATATGTTTCAACTGACTGACGGTTCGCCCTCTCCGGGTTTTTTGCCGGAACGGTCGGCCGGCGACTGTTTGCGCCCTTCATCGCGGCGCTCGGGCAGCTTGCTTTTCTCATTGTCGCTGTGGACGACCGGCTGCGGATGTTCGATATCGGCCGGCCTGGCCGAGGGGTTTTCCTTGGTTGCGCTCATTTGCATGCTCCCGGGTTGAGGACATCGTGTGAGCAGCAACGCACAGGCCTGACGCTTCGCGCACTTACAAACAACACCTTGACCGCGCCCTACATTCGGCGCACCGTAAAGAAGGAAAAACCACGGGAGCCTGACATGTCGCTCAACTTCCCGAACCCAAGCCGCAGTTACGACGCCTTCCACCACTGCGTCAATTTCTGGGGCTATGACAACGCGCGTGAAATCGCTTTCACGGTCAACGATTCGGTCATTTCGAATCTAAGTCCGAACGCAGGCTCCGACGAACCGGCCGTGCTGGCGGCTTTCGATCTTCATCGCGAGCAAATTCTCACGCTCGCTCGCGGTCTGTATGCCGGCGGTCCGCAAAACCGCTATACGATTTCCTGACGCAGCGCGGCGACCGCTTTACCCGAACCCGTGTCTCCCGCGTGGCTCAAGCAACCGTTTCGCGCATCGAACCGCCAGTCAACGAAACGATGAAATCGAAGAACGCCCGCACTTTCGCCGGCGGATGATGCCGCGACGGATAGAGCGCATACAGCGGATAAACTTCATCGCTCCAGTCAGGAAACAGTTCGACCAGTTTGCCATTGGCGAGCAGGGATTCGGCGCCGAGCGCGAGAATCTGTGCGACGCCCTGGCCCGCGGCACACACGCTATGCAAGGTGCCGACGTCGTTCACGGTCAAGCGGCCTTGCGGCGTAATCACGGTCTTCTTGCGTCCGTGGTGAAACTCCCAGTTGAACGGGTAACCCGTTAGCGGATCACGGAACTTGATGCATACGTGCTTGCCGCCTTCGAGTTCGGACGGGCTCGCCGGATGTCCGTGTTTCTTCAGATACGACGGCGCAGCCACGGTCAGAATCCGTGTGTCGAGCAGCTTGCGTGCAATCAGCGTCGAAACGGGCGGATCACCGAAACGGATTGCCAGATCGAAACCGTCGGCGACCATATCGCCTAACTGGTCGCGCGTGACCAGTTCGAGTTGCAGATCGGCATGCTTATCTATGAAGCCGCCCAGTCTCGGCCCCAGCACGAGACGCGAAAAGAACGGATCCATGTTCACGCGTAACCGTCCGCGAACCGCCGTGGCACCCAGCGCCGCCGAAGCCGCCGCTTCTTCGAGTCCACCGAGCAGCGGCACGATCTGTTCGTAAAAGCGCCGGCCTTCGTCAGTTAGCGTGACGGACCGGGTCGTGCGATCGAATAGCCGGATGCCGAGACGTGTTTCGAGCCGGGCAACAGAACGGCTGACCCCGGATTGGGACATGTCGAGCGCTTCGCCGGCTGCCGCAAAACTGCCGCAATCGACGATCGCCGTCAGCACGCCCATGCCGTTCAGCATGCGCTCGTCAAATGGCATGTGATAGTCCCTTGTTACGCATTAATGCGTGACATGCTAACGCGAAACGTTGCATGCGATGCGTGTTATGCAAGAGGCATATCAGCGCCCGGCGCCTTGGGTCGCCTGGCCAGATACAGCGCGCGTAACAGGCGCTTCGTCGAGATGACGGAACACCCAGGCGGACACCAGCGTGATGACGCCCACGCATACGAAGCTCAGGCGGAATCCGAGCGCCGCCGATCCCCATTGCGCCGTGAACAGATTCACCAGCCCGCCGCCAATGGAAACACCCAGCCCGATTGCGAGCATCTGCACCATCGAAAAGAGGCTGTTACCGCTGCCGGCGTCTTCATGCGAGAGGCCTTTGAGCGTGACGCTGTTCATCGCCGCGAACTGCATGGAGTTGGCGCCGCCGAACACCGCCAGAATCACGATCTCGACGATGAGCGGCGTACTGCGCGTAATCAATGCGAACGCAACGATCGCCGACCCCACGATTATCGTGTTGACGAGCAGGAACGTGTCATAGCCGTAGCGGCGCACGAGCGGCGCAATCCAGCGTTTGGTGAGCGTGCCGGCAAGTGCGGCAGGCAGCATCATCAGGCCGGAATGCAGCGGTGTGTAGCCGAGTTGCAATTGCAACAGCAACGGCACGAGAAACGGTACGGCGCTCGAGCCGATGCGGCACACCAGGTTGCCGATCAGACCGACGCTGAAATTCGGTTCGCTAAAGAGCGAGAGTTTGAAGAGCGGATTGTCGCGGCGCTTTGCGTGCGGAATATAGGCGAGCGCGCTGACCACGGCGAGCGCGAACAGACCCGCCGACCATGCCGCGCGGTGCGACGGCACCGGCGCGTCGACGGCTAGCGAAAACGCGATCATGCACAGCGACAACAGCCCACAGCCGACGAAGTCGAACGGCGGCGCCTTGGCTTCGCCATGGGCAGGCAAATACCGCTGTACCGCGTAGAGACCCAATGCACCGATCGGCACGTTGATCAGAAAGATCCAGTGCCACGTAATGGCCTCGACGAACCAGCCGCCGAGCGTCGGCCCCGCGATGGGCCCCAATTGGCCGGCAATCGAAATGAACGCAAGCGCCGACACGTATTGCTCGCTGGAGACGCTGCGCAGAACGGCAAGCCGTCCGATCGGCAACAACATCGAACCGCCTAGCCCTTGCAGAACCCGCGCCATCACCAGTTGGCCGAGCGTATGCGCGCTCGCGCAGCAGATCGACCCGAGCACGAAGACGAGGATTGCCACGAAATAGACGCGCCGCGTGCCGAAGCGATCCGCGAGCCAGCCCGAGGCGGGCGTGAGCATCGCCATGGTCAGCGTGTAGGCGACCACGATCGGCTGCATGGCGAGAGGCGCGACGTGCAGGCTGTTCGCAATCGATGGCAACGCGGTGTTGACGATCGTCGTATCGAGCGACTGCATGAAAAAACCGGCGGCGACGATCCAGAGCAGCGCGGTTTGGGCGGAATCCTTGTTCATTGTTCAATAGAGCGACGGGGCGGTGGGGGCGGACAGTCCGGCGGGCCGTGCTCGAAGCAGTCGTTGGGGATTGCGTCATGATATTGACATTACCGTCAATCGGGAACCCCACTAGGAGCATTGACTGTTATCGACTTTGCCGATAACCAGGGCGACAATAACGCATGCTCAATCCCATCTGGCTCAAGACCTTCGCAACCGTCGCGGCCTGCCATAGCTTTACCGAGGCGGGGCGGCGGCTCGATCTCACGCAGTCGAGCGTCAGCGAACATATCCGCCGGCTCGAACAGAGCGTCGGGCGGCGCCTGTTCGTGCGCGACACCCATTCGCTCGCGATGACGCCGGACGGCGAGGCCATGCTCGCGCACGCCAGCGTGATCCTGCAGGCGCTCGCGCGGGCCGAGTCGCAGTTTCGTGCGCCGCGTCTGAAAGGGCGCGTGCGGCTCGGCTCATCGGACGATGTCGCGCTCGGGCCGTTGCCTACGGTGCTGGCGGCGTTTCGCGACGCGCATCCCGATGTCGAACTGGAAATCACCATTGGTATGACCGGGAAGCTGTATGAATTGCTCGACGCCGGTTCGATCGATTTGCTGGTCGGCAAGCGGCGTTTGGGCGACCGCCGCGGCGTGCCGCTGTTCACGGGGCGGCTGGAGTGGCTGGCGCGCGCCGGCACGCTGGTCGATCTCAGTCAGCCGTTGCCGCTGATTCTGGTCGCCGAGCCGAGCGTGACCCGGGCGGTGGTGCTCGACGCGCTCGCCGAAGCCGGTTTCAGCTGGCAGGTGGTGTGTACGAGCAGCAGTCACTCGGGCTGCATTGCTGCTGCGCGTGGCGGGCTCGGTATCACGGTTCGTCCGCAGTATCTGGCCGCGCGAGGCCTGACGCCTCCGCTCAACGCGGCCAGTCTGCCGACGCTGCCCTCGGTGGAATTCATCGCGCTGGCCGCCAAACGGCTGAGCCGTCCGGCGGGCACGTTGCTGCAACTGCTGCACGACAGCGATTTGCGCGGGTCGTGGATTGGTGAGTAATGCCTGCTTCGCCGGGATCGGCCGTACGCCGATCCCAAAGTCGCGCGCCGCGTCGCGAATCGCGGTGACGATGCCCGCTTGCGTGTCCGCATAGGGAATTTTCGAGGCGCGCACGGTGCCGATAGGATTCCAGAAGAATTTGCTGTGGCATACCGGATTAAAGAGAACGTGGGCAACCACCGGCGAAGCATGAAGACGGCTGCAACTCAAGCGTCCTTACCGCCTGTAATGGCATCGTTGCCGGGCTTCGGTCGATTCTGTATGGTGGGTCATTGACCCGGCCGATGAGATTCCGAATGACGCTCCCCGCAGACCAACTTCCGCAACCCGTTCGCTCCGATGTCCTGATCATCGGCGCGGGCCCCGTGGGTCTTTTCGCCGCTTTCGAAGCGGGCGTGATCGGCCTGTCGTGCCAGATTGTCGATGCGCTCGGCAAGGTCGGCGGCCAGTGCACGGAGCTCTATCCAGACAAACCGATCTACGACATTCCCGCGATTCCCTCATGTACCGCGCGCGAACTGGTCGAGCGTTTGATGGCGCAATGCAAGCCGTTCGATGTGCCGATCCATCTCGAACAGAGAGTCGAGTCGGTCGAGCAGCGCGACGATGGACGCTGGACGGTGCGTACCGATCGCGGTCTCGTCTTCGACGTGGCAGCGATTCTGCTCGCCGCCGGCAATGGTGCGTTCGTCCCGCAAAAACTGCCGCTGGCCGAAGCCGTGCCGCTGGAGTCGCGCCACGTGCACTACAGCGTGCCACGTCTCGCCGATTTCGCCGGCAAGACCGTGGTGGTGGCCGGCGGCGGCGATTCCGCGCTCGACTGGGCGCTGGCATTGCGCAAGGTCGCGCGGCGCGTGACGCTGGTGCATCGTCGCAACGGTTTCAGCGCGGCGGATTCGAGCGTGGCGTCAATGCGGCGCGCAGTCGAGGCTGGGGAGATGGACTTCGTCGTCGGCGCGATTTCGGGGCTCAACGTCGAAGGCGATACGCTCAAGTCGATTGGGTTGCGGCATATCGAAGGCGAAACGCAGCTCGAAACGGAGCAACTCGTCGTGCTGTACGGCCTGGTTGCCGATCTCGGGCCGATCGCGCAATGGAATCTGTCGACCCACGGCGGTCGCGTCGATGTGGATACGTCGAACTACGAAAGCTCGCGGCCCGGCATCTTCGCGGTCGGCGACATCGCCAACTATCCGAACAAGCAGAAACTCATTCTGTCCGGCTTTCATGAGGCGTCGCTCGCGCTGCGCAAGGCGTACACGTACGCCTATCCGGAGAAGAAGCGGGTGCACGTCCATTCCAGCTACGACGCGAAGCTGGCGGAAAAGGTCGGGGCAGCCGCCTGAGCGCGGGCAATACCGTCCAGCTGGCGCGGGAGGCCGTGTTCCGCGGTCCGCCCCGCGAACATCGGCCACGCACGGCGAATTTGTCTGCCCGTGCTTGCCATCCCGTCTTGCAATCAAAAATCTGACCCGCGCAAATTTCATCTTGACAGTATCTGACTGTGCAGATATATTGGTTTTAACCAATCAGGAGTTGCGCATGGATCACTACACGCCGGAGAGTTTTGGTCTGACAAACAGCGTAGGGTTCTACATCAACAAGGCGCGCAATCTGTTGATCACTGAAATGGACGCCGCGCTGAAAGATCTGGATATCACCAGCCAGCAAATGGGCATCCTGTTGTCGTTGCATCAGGACATTGCGGCCACGCCGTTCGAGTTGTCCAAACATCTGGGTATCGACACGGGTTTGATGACGCGCATGCTCGACAAGCTTGAAACCAAAGGCTTGCTGGAACGCTCGCGCAGTATCGAGGACCGGCGCGTCGTCAATCTGAAGTTGACGAAGGCGGGCAAGGAAGTCGCCGAGCATCTTCCGCAGATTGTTCCGGTGGTGCTGAACGGGCGTTTGAGGAAGTTCACCAAAGCCGAATTCGAGGAATTGCGCCGCCTGCTGAACAAGTTTCTCGAAGACTAGCAAGCGACGAGGCAAACATCGCTGCGAACGATCGCAGCCATTTTTTTACCTTAATATCTGACAGGTCAGCAAATGATATTGCAGCTAAAAAGACAGGCAGCCAGGTCACGTATCGCGAAGGCGGGCGTGACGGCAATCTTCGCGGCCGTGCTGTCGGCTTGCGCGAACTACGCTGGCATCTCGAGCGACAAGCAGATGGCACAGCCGCAGACTTACGTGACTCAACAAAGCCTCCCCGCGGATCACGGTCATTGGCCCGCCGCCGATTGGGCGGATCAGTTCGGCGACGCGCAACTGAAGGCCTTGCTTGTGGAAGCGCTGAAGGGCAATCCGTCGATCGAACAGGCGCGGGCACGGGTTGCCGCGGCCGCTGCGTATAGCGACACCGCGAAGGCCGGCACGATGCCGCAAGTCGGCGCCACGTATTCGTTCACGCGCCAGCAGTATTCGGGCACGGCGCTGGTGCCGCCGCCGTATGGCGGTTCATGGCAATCGGAGAACGAAGGCCTGCTATCCGCTTCCTACGATCTGGACTTGTGGGGCAAGAATCGCGAAGCGCTCAAAGCCTCACTGTCTCAACTGCAGGCGAGCGAGGCGGATGCCGAAGTCGTCAGGCTGTCGCTGACGTCCGCAACGGCACGGGCTTATAACCAGTTGGCTCGTCTGTACGCGTTGCGCGACATCGCGCAGCAGGAGATCACGCAACGCGAGCAGATCGACCGCATTACCGCCGGGCGCATCGCAACGGGCCTCGATACCCAGGTCGAGCGCAAGACGGCGCAAGCGAACCTCGCCACGAGTCGCGCGACGTTGGCGTCGCTCGACGGCAGCATCCTCACCACCCGCTATCAACTGGCCGCCTTGCTTGGCGCGGGCCCGGACCGAGGCCTCACGATTGCGCGCCCATCGCTTGGAATCGGCGACGAGGTACGTCTGCCGGACAACCTGCCCGCCGACCTGGTGAGCCGCCGCCCGGACCTGGCCGCCGCCAGATGGCGCGTCGACGCGCTCACGCATGACGTGAAGGAAGCCAAGGCCGAGTTCTATCCCGACATCAACCTGAGCGCCGCCATCGGTCTCGACGCATTCGGCTTCGGCCGCTTTCTGACTGCTGCGAGCCGCACGACATCGGTCGGTCCGGCGATCCATCTGCCGATCTTCGACGGCGGTCAGTTGCGTGCGCAACTGAAGGGGCGGTATGCCGACTTCGACTACGCCGTCGCGACGTATAACCAGACGCTCGTCACCGCGCTCTCCGAAGTCGCGACGCAACTCGCGCAAATCCGTTCGACCGACGAGCAACTCGGCGACGCGCAAGCCGCCCAGGAAGCCGCCCGCGGTGCCGATCAGTTGGCGCTCACGCAGTACAAGGCCGGTCTTGCGAATCAACTGACGGTACTGAATGCCGACACCACGGCGCTTGCCGCCGACCAGCAGGTCGCGAATCTGAAGATGAACCGCCGCGATCAGCAGATTGCGCTGGCTGCCGCACTGGGCGGTGGCTATACCGACAGCGCCGATTCGAGTGCGAAGGGCAGCGTGGCCGCGTCGGTCACTTCTTCGACCACTTCGGCCACCGCAGCAGTACAAACCAACCCCGTCGTCGCCACTCGCTAAGACGCCATCGCGACGCTTTCACTTTCTGTCCAGGACCCACAAAATGAGCGATACGATCACCACCAACCGCGAGACGGCGGACGCGGACCAACCCCAGCAGGTGCGCACGCCCGCGAAGCGCAAGCTGCTGCTCAGCTTGCTGGCCGCCACCGTCGTGTTGGCCGGCGCGGGCTACGGCGCCTACTACATCACGAACGGTCAATATCACCAGTCGACCGACGATGCCTATGTCAACGGCAATCTTGTCCAATTGACGCCGCAAGTAAGCGGCACCGTGGTCGCGGTGAACGCTGACGACACGCAGATCGTCAAGCAGGGCGCACCGGTCGTGACGCTCGACAACGCCGACGCGAAAGTCGCGCTGTCGAACGCCGAAGCGACGCTCGGCCAGACCGTGAGACAGGTCAGCGGCCTGTACGTGAACAACGATTTCTACGCCGCGACCGTCGCGCAACGTCAGTCCGATCTCGCGCGTGCCGAAGACGACCTCAAGCGCCGCCTGGCCGTGGCCGAAACGGGCGCGGTATCCGGCGAGGACATCGCCCATGCGCGCGACGCCGTCAGCGCCGCACAGGCCGCGCTCGACGCCGCTCGCCAGCAGGCCGCAGCCAACCACGCGCTGACCGACCGCACGTCGGTCGAACAGCATCCGAACGTGCAGGCCACCGCCTCGAAAGTGCGCGACGCATACCTGAATTACGCGCGCAACACGTTGCCCGCACCGGTGACGGGCTATGTGGCGCGCCGCTCGGTGCAGGTCGGTCAACGCGTGGCGCCGGGCACGCCGCTGATGGCGATCGTGCCGCTCGACGGCGTGTGGGTCGATGCGAACTTCAAGGAAGGCCAGTTGAGGCACATGCGCATCGGCCAACCGGTCACGTTGACGGCTGATGTGTATGGCTCGAGCGTCAAGTATCACGGCCACGTGGTGGGTTTCTCCGCAGGTACGGGGGCCGCATTCGCCGTGTTGCCCGCGCAGAACGCAACCGGCAACTGGATCAAGGTCGTGCAGCGTCTCCCTGCGCGAATCCAGCTCGACCAGAACGAACTGAACGCGCATCCGCTGCTAATCGGCCTGTCAATGCAAGTCGATGTCGAAACGCGCGACGAGTCGGGCACTCAACTGGGCGCGGCAATCAACACGACGTATCGCACGGACGTGTTCGCCGAGTACGGCGCCGACGCCGATGCCGAAATCGCCAGGATCATCGCGCAGAACATGCCGTTGACGCGTGCGGTAGCGGCAAGCGCGACGCCAAAGAACGCCGCACGGATAGCAGGTTGAACGGGCGATTTTCCGACGCCCGTTTTTTTAACCAATTAGCTGACAAGTCAGAAATTAGCCTTCTTCGATAGGTGACGAAATGAATGGATCGCCCAACGCCGCAGCGCTCCCGCCTCTGACCGGCGGCAAGCTCGTGCTGGCGACGCTTGCCGTGGCATTGGCCACGTTTATGAACGTACTTGATTCGTCGATCGCGAACGTCGCGATTCCGACCATTGCGGGCAATCTTGGTGTGTCGGTGGATGAGGGGACGTGGGTGATTACGCTGTTCGCCGCGGCCAACGCGATTGCGATTCCGCTGACGGGCTGGCTCACGCAGCGCGTCGGGCAAATCAAACTGTTCGTGTGGGCCATTCTGTTGTTCGTACTCTCGTCATGGGCATGCGGCATTGCGCCGACGCTGCCGGTACTGCTCGCGGCGCGGATCGTGCAGGGCGCGGTGGCGGGTCCGCTGATTCCACTGTCGCAGGCGATTCTGCTCGGCTCGTATCCGCGGGAAAAGAGCTCGCACGCTTTGGCGTTGTGGGCCATGACGGCGACGGTCGGCCCTATCGCGGGCCCGGCGCTCGGCGGCTGGATTACCGATAGCTACTCGTGGTCATGGATCTTCTACATCAATATTCCAGTCGGCATCTTTGCGGCAGGCGTGACGTGGGCGATCTACCGCACCCGCGAAACTCCAACCAAACGCTTGCCGATCGACAAGGTAGGGCTGCTCTCGCTGATCGCGTGGGTGGGTTCGCTGCAGATCATGCTCGACAAGGGCAAGGACCTCGACTGGTTCAACTCGCCGGTGATTGTCGCGCTGACCGTATTCGCGGCGATCAGCTTTGCGTTTTTCCTGATCTGGGAGTTGACCGAGAAGAATCCGATCGTCGACCTGCGATTGTTCGGAGGACGTAATTTTCTGGGCGGCACGATTGCCATTTCGGTGGCGTACGCAGTGTTCTTCTCCAACCTCGTCCTGTTGCCGCAGTGGATGCAGGAGTACTTGAGCTACCGGTCGGTGGACGCCGGTCTGGCTACCGCGCCGCTTGGCATCTTTGCCGTGATTCTGGCGCCGGTGATGGCGAAGATCATGCCGAAGTCGGATGCGCGAGTGCTGGCGACGCTGGCGTTTCTCGGCTTTGCCTGCGTGTTTTTCATGCGCTCGCATTACACGACTGGCGTGGATACGTGGACCCTGGTTTTACCGACTCTGCTGCAAGGAATTCCGACTGCGCTGTTCTTTGTGCCGCTGACGGCGATCATTCTTTCCGGCCTCACGCCCGACAAGATTCCGGCCGCTGCGGGATTGTCGAACTTTGCGCGAGTGTTTGCGGGAGCGGTGGGAACATCGCTTGCTACTACGGGCTGGAATGACCGCACGATCCTGCATCATGCGAGGCTGGCCGAGCAAACGAGTGTGAATAATCCGACGTTCACTTCTGCTCTGGACGCCGTGCAAGCGTCGCTGGGAGGAAGTGCTTCTCAGGCGATGGCGTTCTTCGAACAGTCGATGAACGCGCAGGCAGCGATGCTCGGCCTGAACGATATTTTCTGGCTTTCCGCCGTGATTTTCGTGGCGATCATTCCGTTGATCTGGGTGACGAAGCCGGACAAGGCGAGTGCGGCCGCGGCGGCTGGCGCCGGGGGGCATTGAGCGTGTGGCATCAATGAACGAAACACGAAAGTGAGCCGGTACAGGCTGCCAAAAATGGCCGGTTATGCAATGCCGGCTGCGTTGCACGACATGCCGCGCCGGCTAACGGTCAATGTAGCAGGTCAATGCAGCAGGTCAATGCAGCGAGTCAATGCGGCGGCTCCGGCGACGCGCTCGCCAGTCTTTACCCGCGACCGCCGCGTGCGATCTCTTCGCCGGCGCGATGCGGCATGCGCAGCGTCACGGGGATCGACGCGAACGAGCACAAGCCCACCACCAGAAATGCGGGCCAGAAATCCGACCACGTGATGCTCGGATGTCCGTGCAGCACACGCGAAATCTGCAGCACGATACCGCCTATGGTCACGCCCAGACCGAGCGACATCTGCTGCACGACGCTGCCGAGACTCGTGGCGCGCCCCACATCGCGGCTGGCTATCTCCGCGTAAGTCAGCGAGTTGAGGCTCGTAAATTGCAACGCGGGGAAGAAGCCGCCGAGCAACACGACGAACCAGATGATCCAGATCGGCGTGCCAGGGAAAAACAGTCCGCACGCCGCAATTGAAATCCCTGACAGCGCCGCGTTCACCACCAGCACCGAACGGAAACCGAAGCGATGCAGCACGCGCGAGGCCACCGCGCGCATGAACATGCCGCCGAACGCGGACGCGCAGGTGATCAGGCCCGACTCGAACGCGCTCATGCCGTGTCCTTCCTGCAGCATCAGCGGCAGCAGAAACGGCAACGCACCGAGGCCGATGCGAAACAGTGACCCGCCGAGCACGCTGGCCTGAAATGTCGGTACCTTGAAAAAGCGCAGATCGAGCAACGGGAGTTTGACGCGCTGGGCATACAGGACGTAGCCGGCAAGCAGAACGGCGCCGCTCGCGCACATGCCGAACGCGTCCCGATTCGAAATGAGTTCGCCGCCGACTAGCGACAGTCCGAGCAGAAGCAGCACTGCGCCCGCCGCCGACAGAAAAAAACCGATCCAGTCGAGCGGCCCCGGGTCCGGTTCGCGCGTATTGGCAATGTGCCGGTTGGTCAGATAGATGCCGAGAATGCCGATCGGCACGTTGATGAAGAAGATCAGGCGCCAGTGCAGATAGGTGGTGATGAAACCGCCGAGCAGCGGTCCGGCAGCCGGTCCGAGCATCGCGGGGACGCTCAGATAGTTCATCGCGCGAATGAAATCGGATTTGTGGACCACGCGAAAAATGATGATCCGTCCAACCGGGACCATCATCGCACCGCCGACGCCTTGCACGAAGCGGGCGAGGGTGAACGTAGCCAGCGAGTTCGACGCGGCGCACAAAAGTGAGCCGGTCACGAAGATGCCGATCGCGGTGCGGAAAATCGTGCGCGCGCCGAAGCGGTCCGCGAGCCAGCCGCATACCGGGATGAACACGCCGAGACCCAGTACGTAGCTCGTGACCGCGATTTTCAGCGTGACCGGATCGCGCCCGAAGTCGCGCGCCATGGCGGGCAGCGCCGTGACGATCACATTCGCATCGACGCTTTCCATGAACATCGCGCAGGCGACGATTAGGGGCGCAATCAGGGCTTTCTGGACGACGGTCATGGGGGCGGACGAGGCGATCGGTCTGCGGCGGATGGCCGCAGACAAAGGGGGCATTATTGCACCTGTACGGTGCGGATGGTTAATAGCGCAGCATCCGATGCTTCCCTTTTTCGAGATTGCTCGTGTTCCGGATGTGACCGTCGCACAACACCCCGACGGGATTATTGATATTTGTTGCGGTGCGGCACGAGAGGGCTATAATCGGGTTGTTACCTAGGTATAAACCCTATACAGGAATCCGCCATGAACACCGCTTCCAACGTCGCTACCGCCCGCACTGCTAACGCTGCTAACACCACGTGGCTCGGCAAGATCCGCGCACTGGCTCTGCATGCGCTCAACCTGCATCTGCAAAACTGCGCTGTGATCGCTGAAGCGCATCGCCGCCCGCAGTAAGCGCGCAAGTCGATAGCTGGTTTGTCACCGGCTGGGAATCTCGAACACCAGACAGGTCGTCGTGGCATGCGCGTAGAGCGTGCCGTCGGGGCCGACCAGGCGAGCTTCTGCTGTCGCCAGTTGCCGTCCGCAATGAATCACCTTGCCTTCGGCACGCACGCGTTGCACGCGCGGTGTCACCGCTTTTACGTAATTCACACTGAGTTCGGCGGTGGTGTAGCCACGGCCCGGCGGCATCATCGTATGCACCGAGCAACCTAGCGCGGAATCGAGCAAGGTGGCGATCCAGCCGCCGTGCACCGTGCCCAGCGGGTTCAGATGCTGCGCGAGTGGGGTGCCTTGAAACACCGTCTGCCCCGCGCTGACTTCGACGATCGTAAAGTCGAGTGTGCGCGCGATTGCGGCGTAGGGCAGTTCCGCGTTCATCATCGCCTGCATGACTTCCAGGCCGGTCTTGCCCGCCACCTGGTCGGGGCGCGCGACGCCGGGGCCCGGGCCGGCGTTCAGTGTCGCCAATACTTCCTGCTCGCGTGCGAGCCAGCGTTCGAGCTGTTGTTCGTTCGTCAATCCGTGTCTCCTGTCCTGAGGGAAGCATGCTTCGGAATCGATGCATCGTCATCGATTAGAGCATCAAACCGCCTCAGGGCGCTGGAGGGCCACCTCTGGATCGCGGCGCGCGCAGCGCCCGTGCCGCTCACTGCCCGCGCCTGCCGTGCGTTATTCGCGGATACGCGACGCCACTGCGCGCTGTACTTTGGCCGCTCGCGCGGATAGCGCGCTCATCAGAAGCGCTATCGACACCAACCCCACCAGATAAATACCGGCCATCACCCAATCCTGATCTGCCATCATCGTTCCCCTTCAAGTACTGGTCCTCGCGCGGCGGGAATGCAGCATTTCGCCGTGCCATTGCTCTCGATTACGGCACATGGCGCAGAAACCTTGATGGAGCCAGTCGTCCTTTAAAACGGTGCGCGATCGGGCACGACTCGCGCGATGCCGAATCTTTATCTCGCGATCTTCAATAAGCGTTTAAAATTCGACCCCTTGTCGCGCGGCGGTCCTCATCAGCACGGCAAGTCAATCGGCAATATCGACCGTTTTATCGACGCATATTGCTTTGTCACGCCGCAGAAGCGCGTTTCACTTTTCCAGGCCCAGGTTAAAACCCGACAAACTGGCTGACCTTGGCTAACACTGTCAACCTTTTCAACGCTTTGCCGTTATCCATTTGTAATCGCCAAAGTAAGGCGACGCCGTGGCAGACGACCCGTCGCCGCGACAGCTCTACGCAAGGCCCGCATTGACCATGTTTCACCGCTATAACTACAAATTCGGCCTGCCAGGCGCGATGTTCGACCGTGCATCGAAGGCACTTGGCAAGCGAAGCGTCCTCTCGCCCGTCCTCGCGCTCGTCATTTGCGGGTTGCTGCTGGTCGTCTTGCAACATCTCTCGCAAGCCGTCGATTACCGTTCGGTCATGCGCCAGTTGCGTCACCTGACGGCGGGCGAATGGGCCGCTGCGCTCGGCGCGACCGCGCTCAGCTATATCGCGCTGGTCGGCCGCGACGCGGTCGGTTTGCGCTATCTGGGCGCGGTAGTGCCGCGCGCGGCCCTGTGGATCGGTGCGACCGCGGGCTCGGCGCTCGGCAATGCGACCGGCTTCGGCGCGTTGACGGGCGGCGCCGTGCGCGCGCGCGTGTACGGGGTGTCGAACGTCACGCCCGCCCAGATCGGCCGCATGACCGTGTTCACGAGCGTGTCGCTGGCGCTCGCGCTGGTGCTGATGACGGCGCTCGGCATGGTGTGCCTCGCCGAGCGTCTCGCGACGATGCTGCACCTCGCGCCGCCGGTGCTGCGTTGGAGCGGCGCCGCGCTGCTCGTCGCATTGGGACTCGCGGCGGCCGCCTGCCGTCGCGAGACGCGCCCGATCCGCACGCGCTGGCAGTGGCTGTCGTTCGATATTCCGGCGCGTCGCGACCTGGTCGCGCAAGTGGCGCTCGCCGTACTCGACGTGGTGGCCGCGGGCCTCGCGTTGTGGGCGCTGCTGCCGCATGCGGACGTCGGCTTCGTGACCTTCATCACCGTATATGCCGCCGCGATGCTGCTCGGCATGATCGGCCACACGCCCGGCGGCGTCGGCGTGTTCGAAGCCGCGATGGTGTTCACGCTGAACGGCAGCGTGCAAACGCATCAGATGGTCGCGGCGCTGCTCGCCTATCGCGCGATTTACTTCGGCGTTCCGCTGATCGTTTCAGCGGCGCTGCTCGCCGGTTTCGAAGGCCGCGCGCTGAAAAGCCGTTTGCCGCTGCGTCATGCGGCGGGCGCGTATAAACTCGCGCCGCTGTTTCTGAGCCTCGTCACGTTCGTGGTCGGCGGCATGCTGGTGATTTCCAGCGCGACGCCCGCGTTCTGGCAACGCATTCTGATTCTGCGCGACGTGCTGCCGCTGTGGGTGCTCGAAAGCTCGCAGATGCTGTGCAGCGTGCTCGGCGTGCTGCTGTTGTTCGTCGCGCGCGGTTTGCTGCGGCGTCTGGATGCCGCGTGGTGGGTAACCTTGCTGCTGGCGGTGTTGAGCCTCGCGCTGTCGCTGACCAAGGGTCTTGCATTCGTGGAGGCGAGCGTGCTCGGCATGCTGATCGTGCTGCTGCTGTCCACGCGTCGCCGTTTCAACCGTCATTCGTCGCTGTTTGCCGAACGCTTTACGGCGGGCTGGCTGGTGTCGGTGGCGATGGTGCTGATGCTCGCCGTGTGGGTCATGCTGTTTGCGTTCCGCGACGTGCCGTATACGCAAGACCTGTGGTGGCAATTCGCTTTCGACGAACGCGCGCCGCGTGCGCTGCGCGCAACGCTGGCCGCCAGCCTGTTCGCCGCCACGTTCTCTTTCTGGCAGTTGTTGCGTCCGGCGGCGGGCCGCTTCGTCATGCCCGCTCCGCAGGATCTGCAGGACGCCGCGCGCATTGTGCGCTCGCAGGAGCGTAGCGACGCCGGTCTCGCGCTGATGGGCGACAAGAGCTTTCTCTTTTCCGAGTCGCGTCAGGCCTTCCTGATGTACGCGAAAAATGGCCGCACGTGGGCCGCGCTTCACGATCCGGTCGGACCGCGCGAGGAGTGGGCCGGTTTGATCAGCAAGTTTGTCGCGCTCGCGCATGCGCACGGCGGCCGTGCGGCGTTCTACCAGGTGCGCGCCAACGCCTTGCCGCTTTATCTCGATGCCGGCCTCACGTTGATGAAGCTCGGCGAAGAAGCCCACGTGGTGCTCGACGATTTCGACCTGAAGGGCTCGCATCGCGCGCATCTTCGCTATGCGTTGAAGCGTGGCGAACGTGACGGCTTTACCGTCGAAGTGATCGATCAGGCCGATGTGCCGGCGTCGCTCGAGACGCTGCGCGAGATTTCCGACGGCTGGCTCGATAGCCGCGACGCGCGTGAGAAGAGCTTCTCGGTGGCCGCGTTTACCGACGAGTACCTTGCCGCGCAATCCGTGATGCTGGTGCGCCAGAACGGCGAGCCGGCCGCTTTTGTGACCTTCATGACGACCGATATGAATACCGAAGCGACGGTCGGCGTGATGCGGCATGTGGAAAGCGCGTCGCCGTATGCGATGGAATATCTGTTCACTCAACTGGCGCTGCATCTGAAGCAGGCGGGTTTCCGCTCGCTCAGTCTCGGCATCGCACCGCTCTCCGGCATGCAGCCGACGCCGCTCGCGTCGCGCTGGCACCGGTTGGCGGGGATCGTGTGGCGCTTCGGCGGCCGCTTCTATAACTTCCGCGGACTGCGCGCTTTCAAGAGCAAGTTCCAGCCGCATTGGGAGCCGCGCTATCTCGCGGCGTCGGGTTCGGTGGGCGTGTTCTTCACGCTCGCGGACCTGTCATTGCTGGCAGGAGGCCGGCGTTCATGACATTGCATCCGTTTTTCAGGCTCGCCGCAGCGGCGAGCTTCGTTGTTTGCAGCACGGCTGCCTTTGCCGCAACCACCACCGTGTCCGGCGGCCGTTATGGCGACGTGACGGTGACGCAACCGGCCGGCCCCTTGCGCGGCTTCGTGGTGCTTTACTCGGCAGCGACCGGCTGGAGTGCGGCCGACCAGCAAACCGCCGATGCGCTCGCCAAGGCCGGCGCGTTGACCGTCGGTGTGGATACGGCGCGCTATGCGGCCAACCTGAGCGAGAAAAAGGAAACCTGCCATCAACTGGTGGGCGATGCCGAGGCCTTGAGCCATCAACTCGAACGGCAATCGCAATCGAGCCGCTATTTCGCGCCGATCGTCGCGGGTACGGGGCAGGGCGCGACGCTCGCCATGCATGTGCTCGAACAGGCACCGTCGAATACGGTGGCCGGCGCGGTCTCGCTGGATGCAGAGCGTAATCTGGATCCGCGTTTTCAACCGTGCCCGCCCGATCCGACGATCATCCGCGACAAGGTGCCGGGGTTCGTCGAAAAGGCGACGCCCGGCAACGGCGATCGCACGCGGCTCGTTGCGATGGTCACGCCGCATTTGCAAACGGCGTCGACAAACGATGACGATGTCTCCGATCTGCCGCTGATCGAATTGCCGGCGGCGCATCCGAACGGCCTCATGGCGATCGTGATTTCCGGCGACGGCGGCTGGCGCGATCTCGACAAGACCATCTCGCTCGCCTTGCAGAAAGACGGTGTCTCGGTGGTCGGCGTGGACAGCCTGCGCTATTTCTGGAGCGAAAAAACGCCGGCGCAGACGAGCCACGATCTGGCGCGCATCATGCAAACCTACGGCGCGCGCTGGCATGCGCAACACGTTGCGCTGGTCGGCTATTCGTTTGGCGCGGACGTGATGCCGTTCGCGTATAACCGCCTGCCGGAAGCGTTGCGCGCGAAAGTGTCGCTGATTGCGCTACTCGGCTTCGCACCGGATGCCGATTTCCAGATCCGCGTGGGGGGCTGGCTCGGTATGCCGGCAAGTGATAAGGCCTTGAAGGTGCAGCCGGAATTGACGCACGTACCGCCTGCGATCGTGCAGTGCTTCTACGGTGAGGACGAGAAAGATACCTTGTGTCCGGCGCTCGCCGGCACCGGTGTCATGGTGATTCGCACGTCGGGCGATCATCACTTCGGCCGCGATTACAACGCGCTGGAGCGGCGCATCCTGGACGCCTTCAAAAAGCAAAGCGGCGTGCGCGATTAGATCATCTGTTTGAAGCGCGTCGCCCAAGCAGCGGCGCGCCTGCCTGGCATACCCTCATTTGTCTGTTGAGAGTGGTATCGCACATATACCGGCTCTGCCGGATTCTATGATTCTTACGAAGCCTTGGACGACAGCATTCTCAAGCGATATTGCGTGAGGATGCTGCGAGTTCTCGGTGTCGTCCGCGAATCTTTCTTGAAACTCTCCTGCTACAACGCAGCGCGCCACCGGGCAGCTCTGTCGCCCCGCGGCGTGCTTTCGGCATGACCGGCAACTGCTCGCGCGCCCGTTCGGGCCAACCGATGCGCACGCCGGTTGAGTGCCCAATGGACCGAGGCTGTCAATGCTGGACTCCTTCTTCTTCGACACTGCCGCGAGCGAGCCGGATAGCCCCGCGCTATGGGTCGATGAATGCCTCTACAGCTATGATGAGATTGCCTCGCGGGCGCGCCGGATTGCGGCGGGATTGGCCGGCGCGATGCCGGCCGGCCGACCCGGGCGCTGCCTGCTGTTCGCGCATCGCAGCGTGGCCGCTTACACCGGTTTGTTGGGGATACTCAAGGCTGGTTTCGCTTATGTGCCGCTCAATCCCCATGTGCCCGCCGCGCGCATTGCAGCGGTGATCGAACAGTCGGGCGCGCCGCTGCTGCTAGTCGACCGGCGTTGCGCGGCGTTACTCGACGAAGCGTTGTCGCTGCTCGACGAGTGTCCTCGGACTTTGCTGCTCGATGAGACAGGCGATGGCGGCAAGCACGACGCTGAAGATGCTCAGGACACGAGCGCGACGCTCACTGTTTCGGTCGCTGCCGCCGGTGGCCAGAGCAAGGGCCATCCGGAATCGTCCGTTGTAAAAACCCCTGCGTTACGCGCACCGCACGACCTGGCCTACATTCTTTTCACGTCCGGTTCGACCGGCACACCCAAAGGCGTACCGATCTCGCACGCCAACGCTGACGCCTACGTGACAGGGCAATTGCAATTGCTGGGCGGCATGCCTCACGCGCGCTATGCGCAATTGTGCGAGCTCACCTTCGATCCGTCGATACACGATATGTTCGTGTGTTGGGCAAGCGGCGGCTGTCTGTACGTGCCGAAGACCGTCGAGCCGATCTACAACGCAGCGTTCATCAAGGAACACGCGATCACGCATTGGAGCAGCGTGCCTTCGGTAGCCGGCTTCATGCAGCAGTTTCGCAAACTGGGGCCGAACGAATTTCCGAGCGTGCGCGTCACCCAGTTCGGCGGCGAGCCGTTGCCGCGTTCGCTGGTGCAGGCGTGGTTGCGCGCCGCGCCGAACAGCCGGGTGCTGAATATGTACGGGCCGACCGAAACCACGGTGGCCTGCGCTGCTTTTGAAGTCACGCCGGAATTTGCCGACGATCCACTGCATGCGGTCATGCCACTCGGTAGCGCATTGCCGGGGATGGAGCTATTGATCGTCGACGCCGCACTTGTGCCGGTCGCGCCCGGCGCAAGCGGTGAACTGTTGATCGGCGGCCCTCAGTTGGCCGCGGGCTACCTGTCGCCGGACGAGCCTGGCAACCGCCGCTTCGTTTCGATGACTTATCCGGGCTACACCTCGCAGCGCTGGTATCGAAGCTCGGACGCCGCGCGCGAAGTAGCCGGGCAGGGCATCGTGTTCCAAGGGCGGCTGGACACGCAGATCAAGATTCGCGGCAACCGGATCGAGCTCGAAGAAGTCGAGCACGTTATGCAGGCATGCAGCCACGCGGCGCTCTGCGCGGTGATCGCCTGGCCCGTCGACGATATGGGCCGCGCCGGTGGATTGATTGCCTTCGTGACCGGCGCGCAAGGCACCGTGCAGCAGATTTTGCAGGCGTGCCGTCGACGCCTGCCAGTGTATGCCGTCCCACAGCGAATCGTGATGCTCGACGCGTTGCCGTTCAATGTTAACGGAAAAATCGACAGAAAAGCGCTTGCCGAATGCTGCGGAAGCATCAATGCGATCGCCTGATTTTCGCGGACGAGTGTGATCTGTATAACGAAATATTTTCTGAATTGCTGGCAACTTTCTCGCGTTAGCGTTTGTTTGGGACCAGGTTGTTGATAACAGTGCGTCCGTGTGCGCGCTTGATAAATCGATGCATCGAGGCTGTAGCAAAAAAATCAGATTTTCGGGGTGCAAAATGAAAACATACGTGCGCGGCATTCTTCATGAGGCTGCCTGTCTCGATGTACCCGTCGACTCGCTGGGCGATCGCGACGATCTCTACGCGGCAGGTTTGTCGTCACTCGGCTCGGTTCGCGTCATGATGGCTATCGAAGAAACATTCGCCATCGAAATTCCCGCTGCGCTGATTACCCACGATCTGTTCCAGAGCATCGACTCTCTCGCGCGCACGATTGCGCACCTCGTGCCGGAGGAATCGCTTGCGCCACGAACCTGAAGTGGCGTTACAGCGACCGATCATGACGAATTCGTCCACCATGACGCCGGTAACGTTCGGCGGCTGTTTCGGATGGCTGCACCGGCCGGCTGGTGCTCAGGCAGAGCTGGGTGTCGTGCTATGCAATCCGTTCGGCTACGAAGCGCTCTGCACGTATCGCGGCTGGCGCGAATTGGCCGAGGCGCTTGCTGCGCGCGGCGTGCCCACGCTGCGCTTCGACTACCCGGGCACCGGCGATTCGAGCGGTAACGAGGAAGACCCGCAGCGCTTGCGCGCGTGGCTCGACAGCATCAAGGCGGCCGCAACGTGGTTGCGCGCGGAAACCGGCGTGACCCGCCTGAGCTTATGCGGGCTGCGTCTGGGCGCCACGCTCGCGGCCTTGGCCGCCGAAGAGTTGGGCAATGTCGAGAACCTCGTGCTGCTCATGCCGCTGAGTTTGGGCAAGAGCTACATCCGCGAGTTGGAGATCCAGCATCAAAGCTGGCTCAGCGCACAACAAGCACTCGGACTCAGCCTCGATGCCGAGCCTGCGGAAACGATCGGCGCGCATGGCTTCCGTCTCTATCCGGACTCGCTCGAGATGCTCGCGAAGGTCGACCTCGAGCAGGGGGCGCGATGTCCGGCGCGGCGTGTGCTGCTGCAGGATCTGGGCGAGAGTGCGCGTCTGAAGCGGTTGGCCACGCATTATCAGGCTCAGGGTGCCCAGGCCGACCTGCAGATTTTCGGCGAGTACAGCAGGTTCCTGCTCGATCCCAGCTATAGCGAGCCGCCGGCGCAGGCATTCGGCAGCGTGCTCGAATGGCTAGGCGCAAGGGCGACCATGGCGACCGTGGCGACCGGAACGGCGGTAGAACTGCTGGACTGCGCAGCGACGGCGCGGATCGAGTTCGCGCACGGTCACGAGTCGCCCGTTCTGTTCGACGGCGGGCGCTACGCGGGGGTGTTCTGTCAGCCATTGCGCGTGCTTGAAGGAGCGCCGGCGGTACTGTTCGTCAACACGGGCGGCGTGCACCGGATCGGCGACGGCCGCTTCACGGTGCTGATGGCGCGGCATCTCGCGGCTCAGGGTATCGCGTCGTTGCGCATGGACCTTCGCGGTCTCGGCGATAGTCTGCGTCGCGACGAAGCGCTGACGCTCGATACGGTGTATGCCCGGTATGCAGTCCCGGACGCGTGCGCGGGCGTCGACTGGCTGGCGTCGGCCGGCTATCCGAAGACCGTCATGTTCGGCGTTTGCACGGGTGCCTATGTGAGCATTCATACGGCGCTCGCGCATCATCGGGTGGTGGGGTGCGCCGCCGTCAATCTGCCGCTGTTCGTGTGGAGCGGTGCGCAAGCACGGCCCGGTGCGCAGCACGTGGCGTCGAGTGTCGTCTACCGGCGCGCCATGCGTAATCCACGCAAATGGCTGCGGCTACTGACCGGGCGAGCGAACGGCCGCGCGATCACCGCCGAACTCGCGCGCCGTCTATGCGCGCGCATCGTTGCACGCGCCAGCACGGCGCTCGAACGGCTCTTCGGGTTGTCGACGGCAGGAGGAGCCGCCCGCAGAATCGCGCTGGAACTGGAGCGCAAGGGTGTGCAAACCGCGCTGATGTACGGTCCGCTCGACGAGGGGCTGGACGAACTGGCGATTCATTTCGGACCGGGCGGCAGTCAGCTCGGCAAGCTGAGGAACATCACCACGAAGGTGGTTGGCAAGGTGGATCACGCGCTCTTTTCCCGCGCGGCCCGTGATGCGGTGATGATGCAGTTCGACGTGTTTCTGCGCGAAAGAGTGCTGGGTACACGGCGTGAAACCGTCGCGCCGAATCCCGGCTTGCGGGTCGTGGAAGTGCCGCAACCTTGAATTTTCGGCTTCCTTTACGGTGCCCCTTACCGCGCGGGTCGCTGATAGTTCGCCGCGGCGATTCGCAATACTGCGAGACGTCGTCGCCATCATGCGGCTCACCGCCGACGTTGCCTGATATGACGAACAGGGATTGACAAAGGCCGTCAAGTCAACGATTATCAACCGCATGAGCTGCCTCGACATCCGTATTGCGCTGATTATTAGCACCATTCATCGAATGGTGGGTTAGCGCGCGTCTGAGAGCAGCGACATCAACCCGCCCCACGAGGCGGGTTTTTTTATGTCCGCTTTTCTGCCCGCCTCCTGGTGATCTCTCTGTTGATTTGCCCTTGCCGCACAGGAGTTTGCCGTGTCGTTATATGAACCCAATCAGGTCGCGGAACCCGCAGACAGCGTGGCGTTGCGCCACGACTACCTGAAGAAAATCCTGACCGCGCGCGTCTACGACGTGGCCCGCGAGACCGAACTCGAACGTGCGCCGAACCTGTCGGCACGGTTGCGCAATCCGGTTTATCTGAAGCGCGAGGACAACCAGCCGGTGTTCTCGTTCAAGGTGCGCGGCGCGTACAACAAGATGGCGCATATTCCGGCGGATGCGCTGGAGCGTGGGGTGATTACCGCATCGGCGGGGAATCATGCGCAGGGCGTAGCGCTGTCGGCGGCCCGCATGGGCGTGAAAGCGATCATCGTGGTGCCGGTCACGACCCCGCAGGTGAAGGTCGATGCCGTGCGCGCGCATGGCGGCGCAACGGTCGAAGTCGTGCAGTTTGGCGAGTCCTATAGCGATGCGTACGGACATGCGGTGAAGCTGCAGGAAGAGCGCGGCCTGACGTTTGTTCACCCGTTCGACGATCCGTACGTGATCGCCGGCCAGGGCACCGTCGCAATGGAGATTCTCAGCCAGCACCAGGGGCCGATTCACGCGATCTTCGTGCCGATCGGTGGCGGCGGGCTCGCGGCAGGTGTGGCCGCGTATGTGAAATCGGTGCGCCCGGAGATCAGGGTAATCGGCGTGCAGACTGACGACTCGTGCGCGATGGCGGCTTCTTTACAGGCCGGCGAACGGGTGACGCTGAACGAAGTGGGCCTGTTCTCGGACGGCACGGCAGTCAAGCTGGTCGGCGAGGAAACCTTCCGCCTGTGCCGCGAATATCTCGACGACGTGCTGCTCGTGAACACCGACGCGCTATGCGCCGCGATCAAGGACGTGTTCCAGGACACCCGCAGCGTGCTGGAACCGGCTGGCGCGCTGTCCGTCGCAGGCGCCAAGCAGTATGCCGAGCGCGAAGGCATCGAGGACCAGACGCTGATCGCGATCACATCCGGTGCGAACATGAACTTCGACCGCATGCGTTTCGTGGCCGAGCGCGCCGAAGTCGGTGAGGCACGTGAAGCGGTGTTCGCCGTCACGATCCCTGAAGAACGTGGCAGCTTCCGCCGCTTCTGCGAACTGGTGGGCACACGCAGCGTCACCGAATTCAATTACCGGATTGCGGACGCGAATTCAGCGCATATCTTTGTCGGCGTGCAGATCAGGAATCGCAGCGAATCGGCACAGATCGCGGGCGCATTCGAAGCGCATGGTTTCGCCACCGTCGATCTCACGTTCGATGAACTCTCGAAGCAACACATCCGCTACATGGTTGGCGGCCGCTCGCCTTTGGCCCATGACGAACGCCTGTTCCGTTTCGAGTTTCCGGAGCGGCCGGGCGCGCTGATGAAGTTTTTGTCGTCGATGGCGCCGAACTGGAATATCAGCCTGTTCCACTACCGCAACCAGGGCGCGGACTACAGCTCGATTCTGGTCGGCATCCAGGTGCCGGAGAGCGAGAACAGCGAGTTCGAACGCTTTCTCACGACGCTGGGTTATCCGTACTGGGAAGAGACGCAGAACCCTGTTTATCGCCTGTTTCTCGGGTAACGGGGTGGGTGTACGAGGCTGCGCTTGAAAATAAGCGCAGCGGCTGTGTCGACGCGAGTGCGTCTGCATGGACTCAAAGCAGTTGCCGGGGCGGGCGACGAAGAGCCCGCCGCGCGCCGGAAATTGCTGGCTGAGATCCGCAAATAGCCCAGGGTTTACCTCGGTACCACGCAAAACGATGCGACCGCTCGGTTATCAGTCGGACGAGCGTAAGTGCCGACTGGGCAACGGTATGGCGCATTTGCGCGCATTCAAACCGTTCAAGCCGGCGCGCCAGTTATCTCAAAACTAGATAACCCATATCCACGATATCGCGTTGCGCGATACAGGGCGTGATTGTCAAACTGCGTGCAAATCAAACGCATTCAGGAGACAACTCATGCGCACCCAAGTTGGCATCATCGGTGCCGGGCCTGCGGGCCTGCTTCTTTCCCACCTTCTTCATCTGCGTGGTATCGATTCCGTCGTGCTCGAATCGCGCACGCGTGAACAGATCGAATCCACCATCCGCGCCGGCGTGCTCGAACAGGGCACGATGGACCTGCTCACCGAGGCCGGTGTCGGCGCGCGCATGAAGGCCGAAGGGGCTTTGCATCACGGCTTCGAACTGGCTTTTGAAGGCAAGCGGCGCCGTATCGATCTGACCGGACTCACCGGCCATTCGATCACGGTCTACGCGCAGCACGAAGTCATCAAAGACCTGGTCGCCGCGCGTATAGCCGCCGGCGGCGCCTTGCGTTTCGGCGTGACGGACACATCGCTGCACGGCATCGACACCGATAAGCCGTCGATTCGCTATCGTCACGAAGGCGAAGCCTGCGAACTGCAATGCGACTTTGTGATCGGCTGCGATGGATCGCAAGGCGTCTCGCGCGCCTCGATTCCTCACGCACTGCGCAAGGATTTCGAACGCGTCTATCCGTTTGGCTGGTTCGGCATTTTGTGCGAAGGACCGCCCTCGTCGGATGAATTGATCTACGCGCGGCACGATCGTGGTTTCGCGCTGATCAGCACGCGCTCGTCGAACGTGCAGCGCATGTATTTCCAATGCAATCCTAAGGAGTCTGTCGACGATTGGTCCGACGACCGGATCTGGGCCGAACTGCACGCACGTGTCGATTCGCACGATGGCCAGAAAATCGTGGACGGCAAGATATTCCAGAAGAACATTGTCGGCATGCGCAGTTTCGTATCCGCCACCATGCAGCATGGCCGTCTTTTTCTCGCCGGCGACGCCGCGCATATCGTGCCGCCTACCGGCGCCAAGGGTATGAACCTCGCTGTTGCCGACGTGCGTGTGCTGACGAAAGCGCTGAATGCGTTCTACGTCGAAAATCGTACCGATCTGCTCGACAGCTACAGCGAGACCGCGCTCAAACGCGTCTGGCGCGCGGAGCATTTCTCGTACTGGATGACGAGCATGATGCACCGCATCGAAGGTGCGTCGCCGTTCGAACAGCAATTGCAGGTAGCCGAGCTTGAATACGTGACTACGTCGCGTGCGGCGGCCACCGCGATGGCGGAGAACTATGTGGGCGTCGCCGCGGTATAGAACGAGCGGGCAGGGCGCAGCGTGTGAAACGGGAGATGCCGGGTTAAGCGGTCAATCCTGGCGCGGCGCCCCGTTCGCGTCGGCAAACCCTTGATGGGCGGCCATTCGCCATTGTCGTTCCAAAAGCAACAGTGAATTCGGGAATAGAGGATTTATCCGCGTCTGATCCGCACCTAGACTGGCTTTATCGGCTGCACGACACGTCGTATCGGCAGCACGTGTAAGACAATCTCTGGAGGTGGTTTCATGAAATCGCTCATTAAAACCGTTGCGATTGCCGTTGTTCTTGGCGCCCCGATCGCTTCGTTTGCGCAATCGAATCAGCCGGTTCAGCAAAACGCGCAGGGCGCGCAAGCGCAAGTTTCCGGACAACAGGGTGCTGCCCAGGCCGATACCAGCGGTTATGGTTCGGGCAGCCGTGGCACGTGGCAAGCAGGTCGCGGCAACGACACGACGGTAAGCTCCTATTCGCCGCCGATCTACAACGCGCGTTAAGAGCAGGACGGAGTGCGCGGATCATCGTGAAACGGGCGAGTTTTATCTCGCCCGTTTCACATTTGCCATGCTGCTAGGTGCGCAACAATGTCATCTCGTTGCGCAGTAAGGCCCGAAGGTCCTCATCAGTCGGCCGCGTGCCCCAATGCCGCGCGCCGGCAACTGACGCAATCGCGATCCACGAGTGAGGTGGAAACCATTCGCGAAGCACGGCGCCGTCCTGCCGCAAACACAACTGGCCGGTCTGTTCGCTGTATTCGGCGGAAATGACCGCGCCGTCGATTTGCGTCGTTACACGCCGTGGATCGTTGCGTACCAAATCGTCGCTCCTGCAAATGGCGTGGGGCGAATACCCACGCGGGCCGGCCGCGTCAGTGACGCCGCAACGGCCCATGCATTAATGATCGCCCCGGCCGTGATCATCGCCGTGGCCGTGCCAATCGCCGTGATCGCCACCGTGGTCATGCCAGTCACCGTGCGGGCCGCCGCGATAGTCGCGCGCGTCATGCCATTCGCGGTCGTGATGACGTTCTTCCCACTCGCGCCGTTCCCAGTAGCGGTGGCCGTCGTAATAGCGGTCGCCATACCAGCCCGGACTCACTACGACCACCGGCGGGGGCGGAGCGTAGACAGGCGGAGGCGGAGCATAGACCGGCTCCGGTGCGTAGGCTACGCCCGGAATGCCGATGTTCACGCCCACATCGACGTGCGCCAGCGCAACCGAAGATGCGCCGATCCCCAAGCCCGCAACGATTGCCATGGACAGCCAGCGGTTTCGTGAATTGCTCATGTTTATATTCTCGGAATTTATGATTGAGAGTGGAGAGCGTTGCTCGTGCAACGCTTAATAATGGTCGTGATCGTGATAGTGGTCATGATCGTGGTAACCACCCTCGGGTACGACGATGCAGCCGCCCAATGCACTGCCGAGGGTGATAGCCAACAGAACCAGCGCGAGAATTCGTTTCATGACGTTGCCCCTTCTTATGTGTGACTGAACTCTACTGAGCAGCGGGATTACCGGTGTGTTCGTGTGTAACAGGACGTGTCGATTCCTTTGCCTGTCGGCGGGATGCATGACACGGTGTGGAGGCACGTTGCAGCGCTGCGATCAGTGCTTCTCCTGGCAAGTGGCCGGAGGGCAACCCGTTGAGCGCGCTATGAAAAATGTTGGGCCTTCATGCATCCGGCGTGTTCGGACAGGTCGATACGCGCGCGTATGAACAACGCGAATAGGCACGGCGTGACATATCTCTGTGTGTATGCCACGCGGATACATTCAGTTGCAGACTTAGGATGAGAGCCGGCGATCATGAGTCGCCGCTCGTACTTTAATATGTGGCCACGGGTACGCTGCGGATGCATTTCCGCCTTACGTGCCAGACAGAGATAGTCAAACGCGGCATCAGCTTTTCTTAAGAATTGGTCCGTAGCATGCTGCGTCAGTGCGCTCGGAGTGTGCGTACTTTCGGTGCAAACAGGCTCTCTTCTTCCAATGGTTAACTGCGGCTAACATTCTCATGATCATGCGATCCGACCAGACCAGTTTCTCACACTACGCATCCGGCTATGACGGTGTGGCCAAGTTTCTCCACTGGCTGGTGGTCTTATTGATCGCTGCGCAGTTCGTGATCGGTTGGACCATGCCTGACATTCATAAGGGCACCCGGCCTGACGGTTTGATCGCGTGGCATCTCGGCGTAGGAGCAGCACTGATTGCTGTGGTGCTGGTGAGAATCGTCTGGCGTCTTACGCACGCTCCTGCACCTGCATCGCTTTCGCCTTTTTTCCGTATCGTTTCGCACATCACGCACGGTCTTCTTTATGTCGCACTGGTGGCAGTGCCCTTGCTGGGATGGGCCAATGCGTCTTCGCGCGGATGGTCCGTCAAGCTGCTCGGCGTACTGCCATACCCCAGCATCTCAGCGGTCGGCTCGTCAGTGGGGCATGAAATGGGCGACATCCATGGCTATCTGGCCTGGGTGTTGTTCGCGCTGATCGCGCTGCATATCGCGGCTGCGTTGTTTCATCGTTTCGTGCTCAAGGATCAGACATTGCAGCGCATGCTGCCGTGATCCGTTAGCGTGCGTTAGCCGCTCGTTACTGCCTGTCTGCTATCCGCCTGCCGCCCGCATTCGTGTGGCGGCAGCGAGTCCATCGATATCATTCCCTGATGCCGGGATCATGGCAATTTCGACGTCATTGCATCGGCGTGCGATTGTTATGCCCGCGTGCTTGATAAGCACATAAAAAACAATTCTTTTACGCGCGCCGCTAACGCTGGTTAGATCAAAGATCTGATCCGCGCTCAGCCGGTTCGCGCCGTCGCTACCTTCAGATAAAGATTTTCGCCCCGCGTGCCGCGCTGACCAGTCCCGTCCTCAGACCTAGGAGTTGCATCGCATGTCGAATCTCAGTCTCGCGACGTCCAACGCACTGGACATTCATCCTGTCACCGGCCGCATCGGCGCGGAAATTCGCGGCGTACGCCTGTCGGGTCAGCTCGAATCCGCAACCGTCGAAGCGATTCGCGCCGCGCTTGTGCGCCACAAGGTGATCTTTTTCCGCGGCCAGACACACTTGCAGGACGCCGATCAGGAAGCCTTCGCGAGACTGCTTGGTGAACCGGTCTCGCATCCGACGGTGCCGGTGGTCGACGGTACCGACTATCTGCTCGAACTCGATTCGCATCGCGGCGGGCGAGCAAATTCGTGGCACACGGACGTGACGTTCGTCGACGCGTATCCGCAGGCGTCGATCCTGCGCGGCGTGACGATTCCGGACGTGGGCGGCGATACGGTATGGGCCAACACCGCTACCGCTTACGACGATCTGCCGCCGCCGCTCAAAGCGCTCGCCGAGCAACTGTGGGCCGTGCACAGCAATGAATACGACTACGCGAACTACGCCAACGTCGGCGAGCGCGGACGTGACGCCGAAGCGATCAAACGCTACCGCGAAGTGTTCGTGTCGACACGCTACGAGACCGAACATCCGGTGGTGCGCATCCATCCGGAATCCGGCGAAAAGACGCTGATTCTCGGGCATTTCGTGAAGAGCTTCGTCGGCCTTACACCGGGTGCGTCGGCGCATGTGCTGGAATTGCTGCAAGGCTACGTGACGCGCCTCGAGAACATCGTGCGCTGGCGCTGGCAGACGGGCGACGTGGCGATCTGGGACAACCGCGCGACCCAGCACTACGCCGTCAACGATTACGGCGACGCTCACCGCGTGGTGCGTCGTGTGACGCTGAAGGGCGACGTGCCAGTCAGCGTCGACGGCCGCCGCAGTTTTACACGCAGCGTTGAACCGAATCCGGCTGTGAAGGCCGCGTGAACCATGCGGGCCGCTTAGGCGTGTTAGGCATGTTAGGCATGCGCACACGGCGCGTGTCGCTCACACCGCTTGTGTACGTGATGAATGCGCCCTGACGAATTGCGTCGAAATTTCGCGGGGCGCTTGCGTTTTCAGCCCAGTCCCTCAACGGCCACATGCTCCGGTGCTGCCGCTTCGCGGTAGCCGAGCCGCGTCGAGATTGCGAGTCCCGCTTGCTTGAGTAGCGCGACGTAGTGCGATTTCGTGTCCGCGCCACAACGCATTGTCGGAAACGAAATCGACAGGCCGGCAATTACGCGGCCGAAGCGGTCGAACACCGGTACCGCGAGACACTGCAAGCCTTCCTCCTGTTCCTCGTTGTCTTCGCCGTAACCCTGCTCGCGCACGCGCGGCAGGATGCTCAGGACGGCTTCGGCAGAGGCGAGCGTCTTTTGCGTCGACTTGCGAAATTCCACATGCGAGAGTACGTCGCGCGCTTCGGCCGGGTCCATCCACGCGAGCAGTACCTTGCCGATCGCCGTGCTATGCAATGGATTGCGGCGGCCGATCCGCGACTGCATGCGCAGCCCGTAATCGGCGTCGATCTTGTGGATGTAGATGATGGCGTCTTCGTCGAACGCGCCGAGGTGGACCGCCTCGCGCGTGACCTGGCCGATGCGGCGCATTTCGATGTCGGCCTCGCGCACCAGATCGACGCTCTCCAGCGCTTTCGCGCCGAGTTCGAACAGGCGGATCGTCAACCGGTAGCGCTCGGTTTCGATTTCCTGCGTCACATAGCCGAGCGCTTTCAGCGTCTGGATCACGCGGTGCACGGTGGTCTTCGACATGCCGAGCCGCTGCGACAACTCGCTGATGCCGATCTGTCCGCTGTCGCCGATCGCGCCGAGAATCGCGAAGACCCTGCCGATCGACGAAGCCGACTCGCCTCGGTCATTGGCTGTGCCGCATGGGCTGTCCGCTTCCTGTCCGCGTGCGAGGTCGTCGTCCCTGCGTTGCTTGTCCATTGTTGCCATTTCCGTCATTCCCTGTTGATGCCAACCCGATCACAATTCGACCACCGCCCGACCAAAGCCCGACCAAAGCCCGACCAAAGCCCGACCAAAGCCCGACCAAAGCCCGATGCCGGCTGAGCCCCGGCGCCGAAAGCATACCGCGTCCCGCGACCGCCGCGGCCCGCATGACCTCCGCGGCTTCCACGCTAACGCGCAAGCCACCCGCCGTCCACCGCGAGCGTATGGCCGTGCACGTAGTCAGACGCGGATGAGGCCAGGAACACGACCGGTCCCGCGAGGTCTTCCGGCGTGCCCCAGCGGCCCGCCGGAATGCGTCCGACGATTTCTTCGTTACGCTGTGCGTCGCCGCGCAGCGCCGCCGTGTTCGCAGTCGCCATGTAGCCCGGCGCGATCGCGTTCACGTTGATGCCATGCTCGGCCCATTCGTTCGCGAGAAGCCGCGTGAGACCGAGCACGCCGCTTTTCGACGCCGTATACGACGCCACGCGTATGCCGCCCTGAAACGACAGCATCGACGCGACGTTGATGATCTTGCCGCCGCTGTGCTGCTTACTTTGCTGCTTCACGAACTGCCGCGCCACAGCCTGCGAAAGAAAGAAGCTGCTCTTCAGGTTGACGTCCATGACGGCGTCCCAGTCGTCTTCGCTGAAGTCGAGCGCGTTCTCGCGGCGGATGATGCCCGCGTTGTTCACCAGCACGTCGACGCGGCCGAATGCTTCGACAGCGGCGCGCACAATATCGTCGACAGGCGCAGTCGATGCGAGGTCCGCGCGCACATCCGCGAAGCGCCGGCCAGTCGCCTTGACATGCGCGGGCGTGTCGCCGGCATCGGTGCGGCTCACGCCGACGATGTCGCAGCCCGCCGTTGCGAGCGCGATCGCCATGCCGGCGCCGAGGCCCGTATTGCTGCCGGTGACGATGGCGACCTTGCCGCCCAGATCGAAGGTGTTCACGGTGAGTAGATTCCTTGAATGCCGAAGGTGCCCGGAGTGGTCAGCATGCTGCACTTCAACGTTTGTCAACGCGCGCCGGCGCGTATCAACGCAAGTCGCGCACCGCGATGTGATCCATATCGCCGAACACCTGGTTCTCGCCGACCATGCCCCAGATGAACGTGTACGCACGCGTGCCGACACCCGAGTGAATCGACCAGCTTGGCGAAATCACGGCTTGCTCGTTATGCACGAGGATGTGCCGCGTTTCGTTCGGCTCACCCATCATGTGAAAGACGGCTGCGTCGTCGGCGACGTTGAAATAGAAATACACCTCCATGCGGCGTTCGTGCGTGTGGCACGGCATCGTGTTCCAGAGGTTGCCCGGTTCGAGCTTCGTCATGCCCATGGAGAGCTGACAGGTAGGCAGCACCTCGGGGACGATGAACTTGTAGATGGTGCGGCGGTTGCTCGTAGCGGGATCGCCGAGCGTTTCGGGTGACGCTTGCGCAAGCGAGATCGTGCGGGTGGGATACGACGTGTGCGCGGGCGCGCAGTTCAGGTAGAACTTTGCGGGGCGCGCCGCGTCGTCGCTGCCGAACGCGATGGCCTGCTTGCCCTGGCCGATGTAGATCGCCTCTTCGTTGCGAACCGCATAGCGCGTGCCGTCCACGTCGACCCAGCCATCGCCGCCGATGTTGATCGCGCCGAGTTCACGGCGCTCGAGCAGATAGCCGACGCCGATCGCCTTGCCGAGCGAGGAGGGCACCTCGACCGCGCGCGTGGCCGGCCACACGCCGCCCACGATGATGCGGTCGATGTGACTGTAAGTGAGTTGCAGCGCGTCGCGTTCGAACACCTGCTCGACGAGAAACTGCTTGCGCAGCTCCGCGGTATCCAGCGTCTTTGCGTACTCGCTATTGATGCTTTGTCTCACTTCCATCGTTCTTTTCTCCGGTCAGATTGGGCGCCGCGCCATGCCGTATCGCGGTGGCGGTTTGCTCTCGACTTTAGCTCAGAATCTCAAAGCTGGAACGTCGGTCCGAAAATATTGCAGTGCCACATCAAACGTGGCAAGGCTTCTATACGGAACGCGGGTAAACGATGAGCAAGTGATCTATCAAAAACGGAACGTTGTTCCTGACGCGATGCTATATTGCGCCGAAAGGGAGTCGCCCGGCGTAAGAACGGGACATCACCCCGGGTGATCCACCCGATAACTGGACGCAAAGTCCATGGAGGAGGCATGAAGCTCAAGAAGGCCATCGACCGCATTCCTGGCGGCCTGATGCTGGTGCCGTTGCTGCTCGGCGCCTGTGTTCACACGTTTGCGCCGGGCGGGGGGAAATATCTCGGGTCGTTCACGAATGGGTTGATCACCGGCACCGTGCCGATTCTGGCGGTGTGGTTTTTCTGCATGGGCGCGACGATCGATCTGCGGGCGACTGGCGTGGTGCTGCGCAAATCAGGCACGCTGCTCGTGACCAAAATGGTGGTGGCGTGGATCGCGACAATCGTCGCGTCGCACTTCATTCCGATCGACGGCGTCAAGGCGGGCCTGTTCGCCGGGCTTTCGGTGCTCGCGATCACGACCTCGATGGACATGACCAACGGCGGTCTCTATGCCGCCGTCATGCAGCAATACGGCACCAAGGAAGAGGCGGGCGCGTTCGTCCTGATGTCGATCGAATCGGGGCCGCTCGTCAGCATGATCATTCTCGGTGCGACCGGCGTCGCCTTCTTCGAGCCGCGGCTTTTCGTCGGCGCGGTGTTGCCGTTCCTGATCGGCTTCGCGCTGGGTAATCTGGACAGCGAGCTGCGCGAATTCTTCGGCCGCTGCGTGCATCCGCTGATTCCGTTTTTCGGCTTTGCGCTCGGCAACGGGATCGACCTGAACGTGATCGTCACGAGCGGCTTGCCGGGCATCGTGCTGGGCCTCGGGGTGATTATCGTGACGGGCATTCCGCTGATTTTCGCCGACCGCTGGATCGCGGGCGGCAATGGGGCGGCGGGGCTGGCGGCTTCATCGACGGCCGGGGCCGCGGTGGCGAACCCGGCGATCATCGGCGAGATGATTCCGCGCTTCAAGCCGCTAGTGCCGGCCGCGACGGCGATGGTGGCGACGGCGTGTCTCGTGACGGCGATTCTCGTGCCGATTCTGACCGCGCTTTGGGTACGCCGGCATCATGCACGCGACGCGTTGCGCGAGGAACTCGCGGGCGTGACGCAGCCGCCGCTAAGCGAGCGGGACGTGCACGTTTGAGGGGGCGGGGCGGCTTGGTTTGCGCCTGAACGTGACGACGTGCGGCGAGTCGCGTGAGGCCGGGTCTTACTGCCCTAGCTTCTTCTCCAGCATCGCTTTAACCTCATCGACGAAGAGTGGGCGGAGGTTAAAGCGAATGAGCCGTGAATCAACGCGCGCCCCGACAGGCGAATTCCAATAAAAAAGTCCGCGAACGAGCATTCGCGGACCCGGCACAGCAATCAGACACGCGGACGAAGCCGGAGACCTCGCCCTTCAAGCGTTACATCCTTCGGTGTCTTAAACCGCCATCACCGAAACAGCCTTGGTGACCAGATAGCCTTCCATGGCTTCCGGACCGCCTTCCGAACCGTAGCCCGAATCCTTCACGCCGCCGAACGGCATTTCCGGCCAGGGCGCGGCAGGCTGGTTGATCCACAGCATGCCGACTTCCAGTTGTTGCGACAGCAGATGTACGTTGCGGAACGACTTCGTGAACGCATAACCGGCGAGACCAAACGGCAGACGGTTCGCCTCGACGATCGCTTCTTCGAGCGTGTCGAAACCGCGGATCGCGGCGATCGGGCCGAACGGCTCGTTGTTGAACACGTCCGATTCGAGCGACACGTTGGTCAGCACGGTCGGCGCGAAGAAGTTACCCTCCGAGCCCACGCGTTCGCCACCCGTCTCGACCTTGGCGCCGGTCTTGCGCGCGTCGTCGAGCACCTTGCTCATCGCGGTGAGACGGCGCGCATTGGCGAGCGGTCCGATGGTCGTGCCTTCCGCCAGGCCGTCGCCGAGCTTGAGGCCTTCAGCATGCTTGACGAGCGCCGCGGCGAATTCTTCGCGGATGCTGTTGTGCACCAGAAAGCGCGTCGGCGAGATGCAGACCTGGCCCGCATTGCGGAACTTCGCGGCGCCCGCGGCCTTGATGGCCAGCGCCACGTCGGCATCTTCGGCCACGATGACGGGCGCGTGACCGCCCAGTTCCATCGTGGCGCGCTTCATGTGCGCGCCGGCCAGCGCGGCCAGCTGTTTGCCGACCGGCGTCGAGCCGGTGAACGTGACTTTGCGGATCACCGGATGCGGAATCAGGTAGCTGGAGATCTCCGCCGGATCGCCGAACACGAGGCCGACCGTACCGGCCGGCACGCCGGCTTCGACGAACGCCTGCAGCAGCGCCGCCGGCGATGCCGGGGTTTCCTCCGGGGCCTTGACGAGGAACGAGCAGCCGCACGCGAGCGCCGCGCTCAGCTTGCGCACCACCTGATTGACCGGGAAATTCCACGGCGTGAAGGCTGCCACCGGGCCGATCGGTTCCTTGAGCACGGTTTGCTGCGCTGCCAGATTGCGCGGCGGCACGACCCGGCCGTAGACGCGGCGGCCTTCGTCAGCGAACCATTCGATGATGTCCGCCGCGGACAGCATTTCGATGCGAGCCTCGGCGAATGGCTTGCCCTGTTCCTGCGTCATCAGGCGGGCGATGTCGGACGCCCGTTCGCGCACCAGCGCGGCGGCCTTGCGCATGGTCGTGGCGCGTTCGTTGGCCGGAATCTTGCGCCAGGCTTCGAAGCCGCGCTGCGCGGCGGCCAGCGCGCGGTCCAGATCGGCAATGCCGGCATGAGCTACCTTGCCGATGGCTTTGCCAGTGGCGGGATTGATGACGTCGAGGGTTTTGCCGCTGGCGGCGTCGCACCACTCGCCGTTAATCAGAAGTCGCGTATCGGTATAGCTCGAGGTAGCCATGCTGGGTTCCTGTAAGTGGGGAAAACGATAGGTCGCGCGCCTGTGAGGCGTTGGGCTGAACCGCGCGGCCAGAGGAATGGACTGCCGATACGATTATCTTATCTGATTGCGCGCAATCGCATCGGCCGGTGCGCCCGTGGAGGCTGTGCGGCATGGGTTTTGCTACGTCGGTTGCCGCGGCGGAGAAACACCTACCTGAGCGGCGCCGCGCAAACTGGCGTAAAGTCAAGCAGCAGTAGCAGGAACTGTTATGAGCAGGCCGCCATGGATCGTGTCGCGAGCGGGTAGAGAGTGGAGTGGGTAGAAACGGCACTCGCGATAATGGTCGAAAGCAGCCGGCGAATGACGGCGAACGCAACCCAATCAACCAAGGTGCAAACGAGGAATCGACATGCCAACCGGTACAGTGAAGTGGTTCAATGATGCAAAGGGCTTTGGCTTTATTACACCGGACGACGGTGGCGAAGATCTGTTTGCCCATTTCTCGGAAATTCGCAGCGAAGGTTTCAAATCGCTGCAGGAAAACCAGAAGGTCAGCTTCGAAATCAAGCAGGGACCGAAGGGCAAGCAGGCGGCGGATATCAAACCGGTGTAACTGCAGTAGCCGGTAGCCGGTCCGCACATGCAGGGCGTGCGGACCGGAGCCCGGCATTAAGCATGTAGAACAATCCGGACCGGGTGTATTTTTCCTTAAGGTTTCCTTCAGCTTTGCTCCGTAGTATTTGCGCGAACGCCCATATCCCCATGGGCAATAGTTCCGATAGTTTTCCGACAGAAAACTGAAAGCGCCGATCAAAGGCTTGCTGGAGCATTCATGAAAACCCTGTTCTTACAGGCGCCGTCGTACGACGGCTTCGATGGTGGCGCGGGTTCGCGCTATCAGGCCAAGCGTGAAGTGCGCTCATTCTGGTATCCGACGTGGCTCGCACAACCTGCGGCACTCGTTCCCGATAGCCGTGTACTCGACGCCCCCGCCGACGGCCTGTCCGTTGAAGCATCGCTCGATATAGCGCAGCAATACGACCTGGTGATTATCCACACCAGCACACCGTCCTTTCCCACCGACGCCCTGTTTGCCGAAGACCTGAAGAAGCGCAAGCCTTCGGTGCTGATCGGCATGGTCGGCGCCAAAGTCGCGGTCGATCCGCATAACTCGCTGACCGCGAGCGAAGCGATCGATTTCGTCTGCCGTGAGGAGTTCGACTTCACCTGCCAGGAAGTTGCCGAGGGTAAGCCGTTCGCCGGGATCAAGGGTCTCAGCTATCGCGCGAGCGACGGCTCGATCGAGCACAACGAAGCGCGCCCGATCCTCGAGAACATGGACGAGCTGCCGTTCGTCGCGCCGGTTTACAAGCGCGATCTGAGGGTCGACAACTATTTCATCGGCTATCTGAAGCACCCGTACGTGTCGATCTACACGGGCCGCGGCTGCCGCTCGAAATGCACGTTCTGCCTGTGGCCGCAGACGGTGGGCGGGCATCGCTACCGCACGCGCTCGGTCGAGAACGTGCTCGAAGAAGTGAAGTGGATTCGCGACAACATGCCTGAAGTCAAGGAGATCATGTTCGACGACGACACCTTCACCGACTTCAAGCCGCGCGTCGAGGAAATCGCCCGCGGTCTCGGCAAACTGGGTGTGACGTGGTCCTGCAACGCGAAGGCGAACGTGCCGTATGCCACGCTGAAGATCATGAAGGAAAATGGCCTGCGCCTGCTGCTGGTCGGCTACGAGTCCGGCGACGACCAGATCCTGCTGAACATCAAGAAGGGTCTGCGCACCGACATCGCGCGCCGTTTCAGCGAAGATTGCCGCAAGCTCGGCATCAAGATTCACGGCACCTTCATTCTCGGCCTGCCCGGCGAAACGCAGGACACGATCCAGAAGACCATCAAGTATGCGAAGGAAATCAATCCGCATACGATCCAGGTGTCGCTCGCCGCGCCCTATCCTGGCACGACGCTCTACAACCAGGCGGTCGAGAACGGCTGGCTGGAAGAGAACAAGGTCATCAACCTCGTCAGCAAGTCAGGGGTGCAGCTCGCGGCGATCGGCTATCCGCATCTGTCGCGCGACGAGATTTATCACCAGCTCGAAAACTTCTATAAGCGCTTCTATTTCCGGCCGTCGAAGATCTGGGAAATTCTGCGCGAGATGCTGACGAGCTGGGACATGATGAAACGACGTCTGCGCGAAGGCGTCGAATTCTTCCGCTTCCTGCGCGCTCACGAAGCGTGAGCGCCGTGCATCTGCTCGCCGTCACGCTGGCCTATGCGTGTGCGGCGGGTGCGGTTTTCGGCATCGCCTACACGGTGCTGGCGGGTGTCCTGATCGGCCGGTTCTTCGCGCGAGCGGTGTCCCAGCCGAGCAGTTTTCCGCCGGTCACGATCGTCAAGCCATTGCACGGCAACGAGTGGGCGCTGCTCGCCAATCTGTCGAGCTTCTGCCAGCAGGACTATTCGGGCCCGGTGCAATTCCTGTTCGGCGTGCACGATTCGGCCGATCCCGCCTTGCAAACCGTCGACGAGCTGCGGCGGCTGCATCCGGAAGCGGACATCACCGTGGTTGCCGATGCGCGCCTGTACGGTCCGAACCGCAAGATCAGCAACATCCTCAATATGCTGCCGCAGGCCCGGCACGACGTTCTGGTGTTTGCCGACAGCGACGTGAGCGTCGGGCCGGATTATCTGCGCAACGTGGTCGGCGAATTGCAGAAGCCAGGCGTCGGTCTCGTCACCTGCGCGTATCGCGGTGCGCCGGACCCCGGTTTCTGGCCGCGCATGTCGGCCAAGGCCACCAACTACCAATTCCTGCCTGGCGTGGTGACGGGGCTTGCGCTCGGTCTCGCGCGTCCCTGCTTTGGGCAGTCCATCGCGATGCGGCGCGATACCCTCGAGAAAATCGGCGGCTTCACACCGTTCGTGAAACATCTGGCCGAGGACCATGCAATCGGCGAGGCCGTGCGCACGATCGGCGAGAAGGTGGTGATTCCGCCGTTCACGATCTCGCATGCCTGCGTGGAATCGAGCGCGACGCAGCTGATCGCGCACGAACTGCGCTGGAGCCGCACGATTCGCAGCATCGATCCGCTCGGCCATCTCGGCTCGGCGCTGGTTCATCCGCTTGCTTTCGCGCTGCTCGCCATCGCTTTCTCGGGCGGCGCGCTGTGGTCGTGGCCGCTCGCGCTGATTGCTGTCTGCGTGCGGCTCGTGCTGAAACTGCAGTCCGATCGCGTGTTGCAGCAGGCGCATCGTGACCTGTGGCTGCTGCCGTTATGGGATATTGTGTCGTTTTCGATTTTTGTGGCGAGCTTCTGGTCCTCGCGCGTGATCTGGCGCGGTTTCAGTTTCAAGGTGGATGGCGACGGTCTGTTGTCGGCCGTGCAGGACGGAATGGCGGATGAACAGCAAGTTGGGTAAGCAATGATGCGTGAGTACCTGCAGGAGCATAGCGAGGGCAAGGCAGCGAACCTGAAGCACGGGCGAAGGGTGGCCGCGTGATGAAGCACCTCGGCCGCGTCGCCGCGCTTGCCGGCCTGCTCGTGTCGCTGTGGCTGGTCTGGCAGGACAATCCTGGCGCCGTGCTGGGCGCACTGCGCGCCGCGGGTGCCGGCCTTTTGCTGGCGGCGATCGCGCACGTGTTGCCGATGATCGCCAATGCCTGCGATTGGCGCTCGCTGATTCGCGGCGCGAACCGGCCGAGTGTCGCCAATATGCTGCATCTGGTCTGGGTGCGCGAATCCGTCAATAGCATGTTGCCGGTGGCGCGTATCGGCGGCGAGGTGGTGTCGTTCCGGATGCTCAAGCGCTGGGGCGTGCGGCCGTCTACGGCGGTCGGCAGCATCATCGTCGATATGCAGCTCACGGTGATCAGCCAGTTGCTGTTCACCATGGTCGGCATCGGTTTTCTGTTTGCGCATGCGCAGTCCGACACGCTGCGGCTCGCCGGGCAACTGGCGTGGGGCGTGGTGGTGCTGACGCCGCTGCTGGTGCTGTTCGCACTCGTCCAGCATGCCAGTCCGTTCGAGCGCATCACGCGGGTGCTGAATCGTATGACGAGCGGCAAGCTCGCGGCGCTCGTCGGACAATCGGCCCAGATCGATCAGGCCATCAAGCTGATCTGGCGCCGGCGCGGCGTGGTGCTGCGCTATCTGTTCTTCTGGCAACCGCTGCAGTGCTTTCTGACATCGCTCGAAATCTGGCTCGCGCTGTACTTTCTCGGCGTTCATGTCACGCTGGTCGAAGCGGTCGTGATCGAATCGCTGATCCAGGCGATCAGCAGCGCGGCGTTTTTCGTGCCGGGCGGCCTGGGTGTGCAGGAGGGCGGTTTTATTCTGATCGGCGGCGCGTTCGGTCTCGATCCTTCCATCTGCCTTGCGCTCGCCGGCGCCCGGCGCATTCGCGATCTGCTGATCTTCGTGCCCGGGCTCATTGCGTGGCAGTTTGCCGAGTCGTCGAACCGCGAGCCCAAACGCATGGAACGCGTGGAACGGGTAGGGCGGACCGGTGTGAGCGAAGCGGGCCAGCGCTAGGCGCTAGCGCGATCTCAGTCCTCTCCCGCATAAGCAGGAAACGACACTTCCACTGCGAGGCCGTGCTCGCCGATACCCGTTTCGAGATGCAGGTCCGCACCGAAATGTTCGGCGATTCGCGCGACGATCGAGAGGCCCAGCCCGCTGCCGGTCGCGTGATTGCCGGTCGCACGGAAAAACCGGTTCGTGAGGCGCGCAAGATCGCTGGGCGCGACGCCGGGGCCATCGTCGCGCACGGTGAGCCGCACCCGGCCGGCCCCGTATTTCACAGCCACTTCGATGTTGCCGCCGTCGCGTCCGTACTTGACTGCGTTGTCGAGCAGATTGTCGAGCAGGATGCCGATTAGTACAGGCTCCGCATTGATCTCGGCACGCATGTCGCCGGTGAGCGTCACGCTAATGTGCTTCTGCTGCGCACTGCGTTCGTTGGCAAGCAGTGCATCTTTCGCCACGGCCGCCGGCCTGAGTGGCGCAGTGGAGATTTTCTCATGCACGTCCAGACGCGCGAGCAGCAGCAACTGCTCCGCGAGCCGGGCGCTGCGATCGACGCCTTGCACCACGCGCTCCATCGCCAGCCGCTGTAATGCCGTATCCGGTTCGGCCAGCGCGACCTGCGCCTGCACCTTGATGGCGGCAAGCGGCGTCTTCAGTTCATGGGCGGCGTCGGCAGTAAACGCGCGTTCGCGCTCGATGGAATGCCGCAAGCGCGACAGCACCAGATTGATCGCGTCGACGAGCGGCCGCACCTCGGTCGGCGCCCGGCCGATGTCGACCGGTTCCAGCCGGTTGATATCGCGCGCGCGAATAGCGCCCGAGAGAACCTTGAGCGGCGCCAGACTCCAGCCGACGCTGAACCACACGAGCAACGCCAGCACCGGCAGCGCAATGAGCGTGGGGCGGGCGATCCGGCTCGCGACACCGCTCACCAGGTCGCTGCGTGTGTTGGCCGGTTCGAACACGCGCACCGTGTGGCCGAGCGCGGTGCCGCGCAAGGTGAACGTGTGCCATGCCTGACCGCCCAGCGTCATGTTTTGCGCACCGCTGGCGGGCGGCACGGGCAGATCCCACGCCTGCAGCGCGCGCAATTGCGGGCTGCCCGCCAGCACGTCGCCGCTCGCGCTGCGCACCTGGAACAGCGCGTCGCGTGGCAAGGAATCGTCGTCGTCGCTGTCGTTCGCGCCGGCTTCGCCGCCTTGTTCTTCTTCGCGCAAATCGATGCGCGCATTGGCCAGTACGGTCAGATTATGCTCGTCGAGCAGCGCGAGAATTTGCGCGATCTCCGCGAGGCGCGCCGCTTCCCATTCGCCGACTTCGCGCTTGGCCTGACTGTAACTCGAGATCAGCGCGATGCCCCAGATCAGCGCGATGCTGGTCAGAACCAGCAGCATCAGACGGTGGCGTATCGATGCCGACATCAGGTTTTCTCCATCACATAGCCGATATTGCGCACCGTTCGGATCAGCTTGGCGCCGAGCTTTTTGCGCAGATTGGACACGTGCACTTCGATCGCATTGCTTTCGATTTCCTCCTGCCATCCATACAAACTCTCTTCGAGTTGCGAGCGCGACTGGGGAATGCCCTGATTGGTCAGAAGTTGCATCAGGATCGCCCATTCACGCGAAGTGAGGGACACGCGCGTATTGCCGATTTCGACGGTTTGCGCGGCGGGATTGACCGTCAGATCCTGGTAGCGGATCACTTCGACGCTGCGCCCTTGCGCGCGACGCAGCAAGGCGCGGCAACGGGCAATCAGCTCAGTCAGGTCGAAGGGCTTGCCGAGGTAGTCGTCGGCGCCGGCTTCCAGGCCGTCCACGCGGTCCACCACCGTGCCCTTGGCGGTCAGCACCAGCACCGGCACGTCCTTGCCGGCATCACGGAGCCGTTTCAGCAGTTCCATACCCGATACCCTGGGCAGGCCGAGATCGAGCAGTACCAGCGCATAGCCGGTGGTGTCGAGGGCGAGACCGGCCTTGTGGCCGTCACGTGCCCAATCGACTGTGAAACCGGCTTGACGCAGTCCAGCTTCGATGCCGTAGCCGATCAGGTCGTCGTCTTCTACGAGGAGTACGCGCATAGGGGAGAGATTCCGTTCGATGTCTATTGCATAGCGGCGGCAGTTTTTTAAGCAAACACCGGACCGCACGCCCGAAGTGTAACGGTCATGTTCCTGACACGCTTTATACCTCTTTCTTCCTTAAGGTTTCCTTCAGCTTGAATCGCTAGTATCGACCGTCAACAGGTCACTGTCGCGCGGCCGACATGAGCACGCGAAACTACGTCGTGTTGTCAGATCGTCGAAATTTAATCGTAAGCACATCGATGGAATGTACGGCCGGCGCTTTTGCCGGCGCGTTCTGCCGGCGAATCGCGCGGCGGCACGTCACTGTGCGTTCCTTCAGGTCACGAGACCACGCCATGAAGCCAGTCACCTTCGACATGCTGCGAGCCCATCTAATGGCGGCCACGCTCACGGCCATGGGTGCTGAAGTGCTCGTATTGCTGGCACTGCTGGTCCTGCCGGTTTCTCCGCAGGTTTTCAGTTCCACAAGATTTCAGTTCCTTGCTCTCGCGCTGATCGTGAGCGGTGTGATTGCGATGCGTCAGTTCGCGCATGCCGCGTTCGACCTCGCCTTTCAGGGCCGTCACGCAACACCCGCCGGCCGGCCGATTCTGATTGAAGCGGATTGTCCGCGGCGCTGGTTCGTCATTCTTCATCTGCGCTGCACGGGCAGACCGTTCGTGCTGGCTGGACACTGACGGGCGCAGACGATGGCGGCGCACGCATTGACTGCATGCCAATGGCTCCTGTTGTCCGGCTGCGTCTCGGCTTCGCTCTATGCGATGCTGGCCGCGGTAGCCATGCCGTTCTTCGCGGCACGCCGCGTGCGGACCCCGGGTGGTGCCGGCGGGGCTTCCCTTCCTTTGCCTCCTTTTGCGAATGTCGGTGTCAGCGTGCTCAAGCCGCTGTGCGGCGCCGAGCCGCGTCTCTACGAGAATCTCCGAACTTTCTGCGATCAGCGCCACGCGCGTTTCCAGCTCGTGCTCGGCGTGTCGTCGCCGGACGATCCCGCGATTGCCGTGGTGCGCCGTTTGCAGGCCGCCTATCCGACGCGCGACATCGAGCTCGCGATCGATACGCGCGTGCACGGCAGCAATCTCAAGGTCAGCAATCTGATCAACATGGCGGAGCGGGCGTGTTATGACGTGATCGTGATTGCGGATAGCGATATCGCAGTCGAACCCGATTATCTCGACACCGTGGCGGCGCCGCTCGCCGATCCGCACGTGGGGGTGGTGACCTGTCTCTATGTGGCGCAAGGCGTCGGCGGCTTCTGGCCGCGGGTCGGTGCGCTATTTATCAACGAGTGGTTCGCACCGTCTGTACGCGTCGCGCATGCGGCGGGGTCGCGCCGCTTCGGTTTCGGTGCAACCCTTGCTTTGCGTCGCGCGACGCTCGAGCGGATCGGCGGTTTCGACGCGCTGAAAAACTGTCTCGCGGACGATTACTGGCTCGCCGAACACGTGCGCGCGCTCGGACTTAGCACGGTGCTGTCGCGCGTGATGGTGGCCACCGATGTCATCGAGCCGACTTTCTCCGCCCTGTGGCAGCGTGAGACGCGCTGGCTGCGGACCATCCGCTCGGTGAACCCGCTTGGCTTTGCATTTTTGTTCATCACGTTCCCGACGCCGTGGCTCCTTGTCGGCGCATGGCTCACCGTGCATTTCGCACATGGTCCGTTCGACGGCGTGCACCTATGGGCCGTGCTGGCGAGCGGCGCCAGCACGGCGGCCGGTTTTGCCGCGCGCATGCTGCTGCATCTGCGTTCCGCGCGTCACGAACGTACTTTCTGGCGCGACTTGCCGCTCGTGCCGTTGCGCGATACCTTGCTGGCCTGCCAATGGCTTGCGGGCGCGTTCGGTTCGCACGTGGTGTGGCGGGGCGCGCGCGTGCCGGTCGAAGCCTCCGCGTCGACTACTAAGGCTTCGACATTGAGTGTGATGGATGTCATGGAGACTTCGGATGGCGGCTAAGCCATGCGGCCTGATCGTCACCGCTGACGATTTCGGCCTGCATCCACGGGTGAATCTGGCGGTCGAGCAGGCGCACCGGCATGGCGTGCTGACGGCTGCGAGCCTGATGATCGGCGCGCCTGCCGCGGACGATGCGGTGGCGCGTGCCCGCGCGCTGCCGGCGTTGCGGGTCGGCCTGCATCTCGTGCTGGCCGACGGCGACGCGGTTACGCCGCGCGCGGGGATTGCCGCCTTGCTTGACGAGCACGGCCGCTTTGGCGACAACATGGTGCGGGACGGGGTACGGTTTTTCTTTCTGCCTCATGTTCGCAAACAGTTGGCGCGCGAGATTCGCGCGCAGTTCGATGCTTTTGCGAGGACGGGGTTGGCGCTCGATCACGTCAACACGCACAAGCATTTTCATTTGCATCCGACGGTGCTGGGGTTGATTCTGGAGATTGGCCGCGAGTATGGGATGCGGGCGATGCGATTGCCGTTCGAGGCTAGCGCGCCGCTGTGGTTGCGGCCGTGGATTTCACGGGTGCGGGCGAGGCTGGATAGGGCCGGGATCGTACACAACGATTATGTTGTCGGGATTGCCAATAGTGGGCGGATGGATGAGGCGGCATGGCTTGCCGCGCTTGCCGATTTACCTGGCGGGGTGGGGGAGATTTATTGCCATCCTGCCTTTGCCGGCGATCGGGTTTTGAGTCATGGGATGCGGGATTATCGGCATGCTGAGGAGTTGGAGGCGCTCCTGTCGGAGAGGGTCGCTGACGCGATTCGGGGGTTGGGGGTTCAGGTTGGGGGGTTTGGGGATGTGTTGAAAGTGTGATTGCTTTTTTGCCTGTTCGGCGGTTGGGTGTTTGTCTGGTCGGCGCGGTTTTGTTTTTATGCCTGTGGCGTTTCTTCCTTGGTCTGGTTTTTTGGGGTTTTTCCTGTCTGATTGTCTGCGACGCTGGTCTCTCCTTATCTGGTTGCCTACGGCGTTGGGCTTTCCTTGATCTGGATTTTTTGGTCTTTGGTCTTTGGCCTTTCCTTGAATTCTTATTGGTTTATTAGCGTCGCCCCTGTGCGGGGCAGGCACCTACTTTTCTTTGCCTGCTGCAAAGAAAAGTAGGCAAAAGAAAGCAGCTCAAACCGCTAATTCTTAAGCGGGTCCCCCGCACAGCCACGGTAGTGGCACATCTGGAATCTGTGCCCTCACACACTCCGCGTTCGTGACAAAGCACTCATGCTTCCCGCCTCGCACTACGTGCTCGCCGGAAGGGTCCATCGAGAACCAGAGGCTTCGTTTGAGTATGGTGGGGGCATCGGCTTCGCCTCGGCGGAATGCCGAATGAAGTGCGAATGCGAAACGCGGAGGTCGGTTTTATGAAGCGCGCGTCGGCGCGCGTAGCGTCGCCGGAAGTATGACGGCCTTGTCACGAAGGCCGAATGTGCGGGAACACGGATTCCAGATGTACCACTACCGTGACTGTGCGGGGGACCCGCTTAAGAGTTAGCGGTGTGAGCCGCTTTCTTTTGCCTACTTTTCTTTGCGGCAGGCAAAGAAAAGTAGGTGCCTGCCCTGCACAGGGGCGACGCTAATAAACCAATATCAATTCAAGGAAAGGCCAACGCCATAGGCAACCAGACAAGGAAAGCCCAACGCCGTAGGCAACCAGACAAGCAAAACCCAACGCCGTAGGCAATCAAACAAAAAAATCCCATCACCGCATACAACCAGACAAGCGCCGCGCAGGCAAAAAACCCCCTTTTAAATAACCTCCCTCATCAATAACTTCAAAACCACCGGCAACAACAACAACACCAACGGCAACTGCACAATCAATCCGGAAATAATGGCAACCGCCAAAGGCTGCTGCATAGCCGACCCTTGCCCGAGGGCAAAAGCAAGCGGCAGAAGCGCCAGAATAGCCGCAATCGTGGTCATGGCAATCGGCCGCAACCGATTCCGCCCCGCCGCGATCAGCGCCTCCTCAAACCCCACGCCTTCGTCCCGAATCAGCCCCTGCAACTCCGATACATAAAAAATCGCCACCTCGGTCACGATACCGATAATCATCGTCATCCCCATCATCGCGGAGATGTTCAACTCGATGCCGGTAATCCACAAGCCAATAAACACCGCGCCCGCCGCCAGCAACGGCATCGCCATCACCGCCAGCGCAACGCGAAAGCGTTCGTACAGAAACAGCAGCAACCCAAACACCAACGCAATCGCGGCGCCGAACACGCTCAACAAACCCTTGAAGGCAATCTGCTGTTGCTGGTACAAACCACCCAACTCGTAATACACGCCACTCGGCAACAGACTCTTGTCGCCGAGCGCCTTCTGTACATCCGCGATGGTCGAGCCGAGATCGCGGCCGTCGATTCGCGCCGTCACGGCCACCATCCGTTTGAGGTTGTCGCGGCTGATTTCCGGCTGGCCGGTCACCGTCACCTGATCGGCGACACGGTTCAGCGCGAACAGATGGCCGTCCGGTGCGCGAATCTGCAATTGCCCCAGTTGCGTATCGGTCAGCTTCAGCGCACCCGCCACGCGCACCCGTACGCCCACCGTCTTCGGCCCGGTCTGGAATTGCGTTGCAACGTTGCCTTCCACCATGTCGGAAACCGCCTGGGCAATCGACTGCGGGTCCATCCCCTCGGCCGCCGCGGCCTCGGGACGGATGTGCAGTTCGAGCGCGTCGCCGGCCGGGTTGATGCCGTCGTTCACATCCACCACGCCCTGGATTTTGCCGATTTGCGCGGCTACCTTGCGGGCAGTGGTGTCGAGCGTGTTCTGGTCGTCGGAGTAGATCTTGATCTGGACCGGTTGTGGCACTGCGGTCAGATCGCCGATCAGGTCCTCCATCAATTGCGCGAGTTCGATGCTCACGCCCGGCACCTGCGTCTCGATCTTCGAGCGGATCTCTTCCATCACGGTTTCGATCGGCTCACGCCCAGTCGATTTCAGCCGCACGAAGAAATCGCCCTTGTTCGGCTCGTTCAGATCGCCGCCGAGGCCGGCGCCGGTGCGGCGCGAATAGGTCGCGACATTCGGATTCGCGCGAATGATGCCTTCGATCTGCTTCATCAACCGGTCGGTTTCGGTTACGGACGTGCCCGGGTCGGTGTGATAGTCGAGCACGAAACCGCCTTCGTCCATGCTTGGCATGAAGCCGCTGCCCACACGCGTGAAGGCGAACGCGGCCACGACGATCAGCGGCAGCAGGCCGAGCAGCACGAGAATCGGCCGTGCTGTCACACGCTCGATCAGAAAGCCGTAGCGCCGGTTCATCCATGCAGCAAAGCGGGTTTCCTTGTGTTCCTCGGCGTCCTTCGGCTTTAGCCAGCGGTCGCACAGAATCGGCACCGCGAGCCAGGTGACAAGAAACGAAATGAACAGGGCGCTTGCCATCGTCACCGAGAGCGCCTTGAAGAATGCACCCGTCACGCCGGACAGAAACGCGAGCGGCACGAAAATGATCAGCGTCGCGGCCGACGAACCGGCAAGCGGCCGCGTGAATTCGAGTGCCGCCGTCATCACGCGGCCGTGGAATTTGTGCGCGCCGCCTTCGCGCATGCGTCGCACGATGTGTTCGATCATCACGATGGCGTCGTCGATCACGAGGCCGACCGCGGCCGCCATCCCGCCGAGCGTCATGATGTTGAAGCCCATGCCGAACACGTCGAGCAGCAGGATCGTCGCGGCCATCACGACCGGCACCAGCGCGACCGCGATCGCGGTGATTTTCCAGTTGCGCAGGAAGGCAAACAGCGTGAATGCCGCGAGCACCACACCGATCATGATCGCGTCGCGCACGCTGGTCGCCGAGGCGATCACCAGTTCGCTCTGGTCGTACCAGTTCGAGAGATGCACGCCCGCCGGCATCTGATGCTGGAAGTCGGCGAGCTTCGCACGGATCGCCTTGGCCATCGCCACGCTGTTCGCGCCCGGTTGCTGATAGACGTTGAGCAGCACGGCGTCCTGGCCGTCGGCGGTGACGCGCATCCATTGCGGCACGACGCCCTGGCGGACTGTCGCGATGTCGCCGAGGCGGATTTGCGTCGCGCCGTTGGCCGACACCACCACGTTGCGCAGTTCGTCGAGTTGCGTGATCGTGCTGTTGGCGATCACGAGATACAACTTGTAGTGATCCTCGATGCGGCCGGTAGCCATCAGCACGTTGCTCGCGCCGATCGCTTTCGACACATCGGAGAGCGAGAGCTTGTAAGCGGCGAGGCGTGCCGGATCGATCGCGACTTCGAATTCGTCCTGCGCGCCGCCCGTCACTTCGACACGCGCCACGCCTTCCACCGACGACAGCAACGGGCGCATCTGGAACTGCGCAAGATCGCGCAGCGCCGACAGCGACTGCTGTTTCGACGTCAGGCTATACGCGAGCACCGGGAACACGGTCGGGTCCATGCGCCGCACCTGCATCGAGGTGCCTTGCGGAAGCGTCGCGAGGATTTCGCTGATGGCCGACTGCGCCTGCAACGTGGCTTGCGCCATGTCGGTGCCCCAGTCGAAATTGATCGAGATTTCCGCCGAACCGCGGCTTGTGGTCGATTCGACGTCGCGTACATTCGGCACGCGCCGCAGCGCTTCTTCGACCGGCATCGTAACGAGCGTCGCCATCTGTTCGGCGGGGCGGTCGCCCGCGTCGAGCGAGACGACGGCGCGCGGAAACGCGACGTTCGGGAACAGCGAGATCGGCAGGCGAAACGCGGTCAGTGCGCCCGCGATCGCCAGCAACGCGATCACGAACAGCAACGAGCGCCGGTGCTTCTGCATCCATTGACCGAAATTCATCGCGGCGCGCCTCCGCCGGCCCGCACCGCCATGCCGTCCTTCAACTCATAGTTGCCGCTGACGACGAGGCCCTGCGCGCCGTCGATCGGGCCATCCACACCGTAGCGCTCGCCGTTCTCGACCTGCATGACCACGGCCACTCGGCGTGCCTTGTTTTGCGGCGTAATCTGGAATACGTAGGCGCCTTTGTCGTCCTTCAGCACGGCGGCACGCGGCACGACCCAATGCGTGCCGCTGCGCGTGGCGATATCGGCGCTGACGCGCGTGCCCGGAATGAACGCGCTCTGTCCGAGCGGGACGTTCGCGCCGACATTGACAAGCTGGCTTTGCTGATCGACCGATGCGCCGACCAGCACGACATGGCCGTCCGCTGCGGCCTTCACGAGCGAGGTGGACAGGCCGTGCAGGGTGACCGTGTCGCCGGCATGGATAGCAGGGGCGTCCGACGGCTCGACGCCAAGCATGACGTTCGCGCGCGCGTCCTTACCGTTACCGCCGGCCAGTTGCAGGATCGCGGCGCCCGGCTGCACCTGGTCGCCCTGTGCCGCCGATACCTGCAACACCACGCCGTCGAGCGGCGCCGCGATGATCTTGTTGCCGCTCGCGACGCCCGTCTGATTCTGCGCGGCGAGCGCCTGCTGCGCGTCCTCGGCGGCCTTGCGCGCGGTGGCGAGCTGCGATTGCGTGGCGAGCCCTTTGTCGTAGAGCGATTGTGTGCGCGCGAGCTCGCCTTGCGCCAGCGTCACCGCGCTTTTTGCCTGAGTGGCGGCGAGCACGGCAGCAGGGTCGGCTTGCACGACGAAGAGCGGCGTGCCGCGCGTCACGCTCTGGCCGGCCTGTACGCGCATCTGCACGATACGCGCGACATAGGGCAGATTGACCGTGGTCAGGTTCGATGCGGATGCCGCGACGATGCCATATGCACGTACCGGTTGCGCGATGACGGCGCGCTGCACCCGTACGGTCTGCACGGATACGACGGATGAGTCGGCGGCATCGGCGCCGGCGGAGGTGTCGGTTGCGCTGGCCGCATCGGCTGCATGGGCGCCGGCGCTTATTAGCGCGACGCAAGCAAGAGTAGTCGCATAAGAAGCGATGCGCGGCCAACGCGCCGGAAGTGGGCTATTTCGCATGTGATTCGGTGAATGTCTGAGCGGAAGAGAAGGCGTCGGGGATCGCGCTGCCCAGCAGCGCCTGCAAGCCGACGCGTTGTTCGGCGAGCGATTCGCGCAGCGTGGCGACGTCGACACGTTTGGTGAGCGCCGCGCTTTGCGCATCGGTGTACGCGCCGAGGACGAGATTGTGTTGCGCGTAGGCCGCGGCCGCGTGTTGCGCGGCGAGGTCGACATCGGGTAGCGCGGCTTCGGTCTGCTGCAATTGCCGCGTGAGAATCGCACTGTCCGCACGCATATGGTCGACATCGGCATAAGCCTGATTCAGGCGCGACTGATATTCGTCGCGCAGACGCTGACGTGTCGCTTTTTCGATCGCGACGTTGCCCTGATTGCGGTTGAAGATCGGCAGGCTCAGGTTGATCTGGAAGCCGCTGGTGTAGATGTTCGAGGTGTCCCGCGCACGCACGAAACCCACCGACAGGCTCGGAAACTGGCTAAGAATCGCCGCGCGGTATTTCTGTTCCTGCGCTTCATAACCCGCTTGCAGCGCGATCAGATCCGGACGGCGTTGCGCGAGTTTGGCGAGCGCGGCATCGAGTGTCGCGTCGGGCAGTTCGGTCGTGTCTTCGCTGCCTGTGAGTTGCAGTTGCACCTCCGGCGAGAGGCCGAGCAGGGTGTTCAGATCGTGATGGGTCTGCTCCGCTGCCCGTTCGGCGTCGGTATATTGCTTGCGTGCGTCGCTGTACGCGGTCAGCGCGGCTGTCAGCGTGTCGTCGGTGAGATTGCCGTCGCCATGTGCTTCGGCCATGCGTTCGTAGCGCGTGCGCGCGAGGTCGCGTTGCTGTTGCAATAGCGGCAGCGTGTCCTGCTGAAAGCGCGTCTTGATGAACAACTGCCGCGCCTGGGCGACGATCTGCCATTCCTGCCACAGCAGGCCGAGATCGGTTTTGGCCACGGTCGCGTCGGCGGATTGCCTGTTCGCGCTGCGCAGCACGATCGCCATCACGTCGATGCTCAGGCCATAATTGAACGCGCGCGTGGTGCCGGCCGCGCCCGGGTAGTCGCTGGACACGCTCAGTTGCGGGTCGGGCAGCAGTCCCGCGGAATATGCTTGCGCACGGGCGATGCCGAGATCGTCGCGGGCCAGTTTCAGATCGGGATTGTTCGCCACCGCCAGCATCGCGACTTCGTCCATGTCGAGGCCGTCGGCCGGATCGAAGCGATGTGCGGCCAGTTCCGGCAGCGGCATGGTCGACGGATCGATCTGGATGCGTTCGAGCGAGCGGGTGGAGGTGGAGGTATCCTGCGGCGCGAGCGGCGCGCGGTGATACCACGTGCACCCGCCTAGCAGCATTGCGCAGACGGGCACGAGCGCGCGCCACCGTGCCGCGGAGGCGGCCGCCGATTTAGCGGTGGACGCGGCGGTGAGTCCGGTCGGTCGCCTGGCTTCTGACGTGGCGGGTGATTCAGCCGCGAGCGGGGCGGCCGGTCCGGTGGGCGGCCTCGTTGCTGAGGCAGCCGCTGAAATAGCCGCTGCGGCGGCGTTGAAAACAGGCAAAATCCGGCTCCTGAGCAAAAGTGGGACAGCCGCGAGCGGATGTCGCAGAACAGGTGCCGATTCTGCTGATGGGGAGCTTAAGAAACGCTTAGCCGAAATTTAAGCGTCCCATAATCCTCCCTTCAGCGTCGCCTAAGCTTCCCATAAGGGGCTCATAAGGGAGCCTTAAGCTAGCGGGCCGGACAATGCGGGCAAACTGGAGAGAGGAGAGGCCATGCGTCTGCTACTGGTCGAAGACGACGACATGATTGCGGAGACGGTGTTGGGCGCGATGCGCCGCTCGGGCTACGCGATCGACTGGGCCGAAGACGGCCGCGCGGCGGAACTGTCGCTGGGTAACGGCGTGTACGACCTCGTGCTGCTCGATCTCGGCTTGCCGAAGAAGGACGGCATCGACGTGCTCAATGCTTATCGCAAGAGCGGCGGCGCCGCGCCCGTGATCATCCTGACCGCGCGCGACGCGGTCGACGAGCGGATTCGCGGCCTCGATGCGGGCGCCGACGATTACCTGATCAAACCATTCGACCTCGACGAGCTGGCCGCGCGGGTGCGCGCGCTGTTGCGGCGGCGCACCGGCCAGAAACAGCCCGTCTATGCGCACGGCGAGCTCACACTCGATCCCGCGGCGCACGAAGTCACCAAAGGCGGCGAGCTGCTACCGCTCGTGCCGCGCGAGTTCGCCTTGCTGCAGGCGTTGATCGAAGAGCCCACGCGCGTGTTCACCAAGCCGGAGCTGGAAGAGAAGCTATACGGCTGGGGCGAGGAGGTGGGCAGCAACACCATCGAAGTGCACGTGCACAGCTTGCGGCGCAAGATCGGCGCTGACCAGGTGGTGACCGTGCGCGGCGTGGGCTATCGTCTGAAGAGGTGCTGATGACGTCGATTCGCCGCTGGCTGCTGGGCTGGTTGATTTTCGGGCTGGCCGCGGCCTCGGCTGTGGCCGGCTTCGGCATCTTTCACACCGCGCGCGAAGAAGCGGGCGAACTGTTCGACTACGAGCTGCGCACGGTGGCGCTGTCGTTGCCGTCGAATCTGGCCGGTGCGGGCAACGGCGAGCATCGCAACCCCGACCTCGGCGATCTGGCCGACGACCGGGTGCTGATCGAAATCTGGGACCGCTCCGGAAAGCTCATTTATCACTCGATGCAGGAGCCGGCATTCGCGCGTTTGCCTGCGGGTTTCAGCACGGTCGAGCGCGGTGAGAATCACTGGCGCGCGTTCGGGCTGGAACAGTCGGACCGGTATATCCAGGTTGCGCAACCGATCTCCGTGCGCGAAGACCTCGCGCTGCAACTGGCGCTGCATACGTTGTGGCCGCTCGGCGTGCTGGTGCCGGTGACGATCGTGCTGGTGCTGCTGGTGGTGGCACGGGGACTGGCGCCGATCGGCGGCCTGACGCGCGCGCTGACCACCCGTTCGATCGATTCGCTGGAGCCATTGCGTCTGGACGGCAGCGTGCCGGTCGAAATCAAGCCGCTGGTGGAAGCACTCAACGATCTGTTGCAGCGATTGAACGTTGCTTCGCAGGCGCAGCGCACGTTTATCGCCGATGCCGCGCATGAGTTGCGCTCGCCGCTTGCCGCGCTGAAGCTGCAATTGCAGGCGGCTTCGCGCGATGGGTCGTTAAAGGGCGAGGGAGATGCGCTGGAGCGCGTCGAGGGGCGGGTCAACCGGATCATTCACCTGGTGCAGCAGTTGTTGACGCTGGCGCGTGAAGATGCGCATCCGGTGACGTCCATGGTGTCGGTGAGTTTGCGCCGGATCGGCGAACAGGCGGTGGGGGATCTTTCGCTGCTCGCGGAGACGAAGGAGATCGATCTCGGGCTCGTGTGCGAAGACGCGCGCGCGGGCTACGACGCTTATACGGTGCTGGCCGAGCCGCATGGGATGAGTGTGTTGCTCGGGAATCTGCTTAACAACGCGATCCGGCATACGCCGCCGGGTGGACGCGTGGATGTGATTCTGAAGCGGTCTGGCGAGCGGGTGGGGTTTGATGTCGTGGATAGTGGGTCCGGGATACCGGAGGCTGAAATCGAGCGGGTTTTCGATCGGTTCTATCGAGGGGAAGAGGCACAGGGCGACGGCAGCGGGCTAGGGTTGGCGATTGTGGCGCGGATCGCCGCGCGGCATCAGGTGGGGCTTTCCTTGCGGAATAATGATGGGCGGAGTGGGGTTTGTGTTTCGGTTTGGGGTCTTGCGGCGGTTGATGATAAGAGGTGATTTTTTTGCCTGTTCGGCGATTGGGGTTGTTTGCCTGCGCGGCGCTTTGTTGTATGCCTATGGCGTTGGGTTTTTCTTGATTTGTTTGCCTGCGTAGCGCTTGTTGTCTGTGTTTTTAGGGTGTTGGCCTTTCCTTGTTTTCTTCGTGGTCTATTAGCGTTCGCCCCTGTGCGGGGCAGGCACTTACTTTCTTTGCCGCCGCAAAGAAAGATAAGCAAAGAAAGCGGCTCACACCGCTAATTCTGAAGCGGGTCCCCCGCACAGCCACGGTAGTGGTGCATCTGGAATCTGTGTTCTCGCACACTTCGCGTTCGTGACAAGGCAGTCATACTTCCGGCGACGCTTCGCGCGCCGACGCGTAATTCATAAACCCACCCGCTGCGCTTTGCGTCCCCACATCTTGCTCCACACCATTGCTCGTCGTTGCGCTGCCACTGCGGCAGTGGCAGTGGCTCCGACGCCGGCTACAGCTACAGCTTCTGTTTCTGCTACAACTGGAACTGGAACTGGAACTGGAACTGGAACTGGAACTGTGGCTCTCGCTATGCCTATGCCTATGCCTATGCCTATGCCTATGCCTATGCCTATGCCTATGCCTATGCCTATGCCTATGCCTATGCCTATGGCGGTGTCGGTGGCTGCAACAGCCACAGCCACCGACATTCCATCCGAAGCGGAGGTGCGGACATGGATGTGGAGGCGCCTTGCCGAGGCAAAGCCGATGGCCGCACCACGTCCAAACGAAGCCTCAGGTTTCTCTGGCAGACCCATCCGCGACGCACGTAGTGCGGAGTGGGAGCGGATGAGCCCCTTGTCACTAGCGCTGAATGTGCAAGAACACGGATTCCAGATGCACCACTACCGTGGCTGTGCGGGGGACCCGCTTATAAGCTGGCGGTTTGAGTCGCTTTCTTTGCTTATCTTTCTTTGCGGCGGCAAAGAAAGTAAGTGCCTGCCCCGCACAGGGGCGAACGCTAATAGACCACGAAGAAAACAAGGAAAGGCCAACGCCATAAGAACACAGACAACAAGCGCCGCGCGGGCAAACAGACCAAGGAAGGCCCAACGCCGCAGGCAACCAGACAAGCAAAGCCCAACACCCAAAGAATCCAGATCAAGGAACCGCAAAACCCCCCCCTCATAATCACACCACAGCGGAACGCGACCCCCACCCCATTACCCCCTGTCACGAGTGCGTTCCAACACGCTGCTACAATCTTGTCTTTCTCGATTGATTGTGCGCTATGGGTTTCGAACAACTCGCTGAACTGAAGAAGCAACTGGCGGCGGCACGCGCCGAAGCTGCACCCGCGGCTAAGCCGGTCGCCAAGCCCGGCGCGAAGCCTGCCCGCAAGCCGTCGCCGCCGCGCCGCGCCGCGCCCGCTCCCAAGGCGGACGCGAAGCCCGCCGCCGACGCACGGCCCGTGGACCCGGTGGTGAAATCGATCGGTAAGCTGCAAAAACGCTTCCCGAACGCGTTTCCGAAGAACCCGGCGCCCAAGCTGCCGCTCAAGGTCGGCATCTTCGAGGACCTCGTGGTTCACGCGAAGGAGCTGTCGCTGAGCGAAGCCGAGTTGCGCGACGCGATCAAGACGTGGTGCCGCGGCAGCCGCTACTGGAAGTGCCTGGTCGAAGGCGCCGCGCGCGTGGATGTCACGGGCGGCGAAGCAGGCAAGGTCACCGCGCAGGAAGCAGCCGGCGCGCAGCGTCTGCAGGCGCATCGCGCAGGCAGAGGCGCAGCGAAAGCAGCCGCAGCGTCGGCTGATGCATCGGCCAATGCTGCTGGCGCTACACCTGCTTCAGGCGATGCAACTGGCGCTACGCCTGCTTCAGACAATGCTGTGGGCACTACGCCTGCTTCAGGCGATGCAACTGGCGCTACGCCTGCTTCAGACAATGCTGTGGGCACTACGCCTGCTTCAGGCGATGCAACTGGCGCTACGCCTGCTTCAGACAATGCTGCGGACACTACGCCTGCTTCAGACGATGCTGTGGGCACTACACCTGCTTCAGGCGATGCAGCGGCACAAGCAGCGGTCAGCCCGCAAGCTGACGCGCTCAGCCAGCCGCAAGCCACGTCGACGGAAACCCCGGCCGCCGAATCGGCCACGCCGCCGGCCGCACCGTCGGCCACCGCCGAAGCATAAAGAGTCCCGCCACCCCGCCTAGGGGTGGCCGCCTTGCGCCGCCGCGGTCAGCCGGCCGCGTACGAAGCCGACGTGCTCGCGCAGCACATAGAACGCGTCGGCGTATGCGAGCGGCATACGTAAGCGGTTAAGCGACGCTTCGATCTGATCGAGTTTTGCGAACAGCTGCTTGCGCTCCTCGTCGGTCGAGTCGCCGAATGCGCCACGTTCGATCGCAATCAGCGCGCCGTAATAGCGATAAATGCGCGAGCGCACGCGCCACCGGTACAGCGCCGGGATCAGCCGCATCGCCGGAAACAGCAGCACCGCCATCGGCAGCAACAGAACGAGTGTGCGATCGCCGATGCTCGCGAGCCAGAACGGCAGCGCGCGGTAGAGAAAACTCTTGCCGGTCTTGTAGTAGCGCTGTGCGTCTTCGCTGATCTGATATTCATGGGCGACCGGAGTCGGGAATTCCCCCGCGTGCTGCAACAGCCCAGCCGTGCCGTGCACCTCCTGCGCGGCCTCGATCAATAAGTCGGAAATGGCCGGATGCAGATTGGTCCGGGCCACGAGCTCGACCGTCGGACTGATCAGATGGATGGTGTCGGGCGGGACTCTGTGCCTGAGATCCAGTACGCCGGGCGGCAGATCGATCTCGTTGAGATAGGGAAAAAGGCGCGTATAGGCGCTGGCTTCGTCGAAATTCATCACGGAGATGCCGGGCACTTTCAGAAGCCGCAGCATCAAGCCGCGTGTGGCGGAGTCGCCGTTCAGGATCGCCGCGTCGACGTCGCCGGCCACGAGCTGCGTGGCGGCCTGCATACCATCGCTCGGAACCAGCACCGTGTTGCCGCCCGGTTCAATGCCGTTCGCCTCCAGCAGTTTGAGCGCCAGCAGGCGCGTGCCGCTACCTTCGCGGCCGATGGCAATCCGTTTGCCTTCCAGTTCTGAAAGCTCGCTCACGCCCGTGCCGCGATAGAACACCACCACCGGAATATAGAAAACGCTGCCGAGCGACATCAGGGACGAGGTATCGAGACCGTCGGCCACGCCGCCTTGCACGAGCGCGAGATCGACATGCTGCTTCGGGTCCAGCAGACGATGCAGATTCTGCACCGAGCCGTCGGATTCCAGCACCTTCAGCGTGATGCCGTTGCGGGCGAGAATCGTCTTGTACCGATTTGCGGCGACCAGGAACGAACTGTCGTGGGGGCCCGCGCTGATCGTGATGGTTTTCGGCGGCGCCGGATCGACCAGCCAGACGATCAGCGTGATCATCAGCACGAACAGCGCGGCCACGATGACGTAAGGCAAGGTGTGATCGCGCCACTCCGCATGCGAATCGTCGCCGGGAAAGTGCGGAGGACGCGGACGATGCGCTTTCATGGACACTCCGTGCAGATGGCCGGGATAACGCATTGTCTACTGTCCGTAGCGGGTTTGCCGTTGGCAGTTTGCTCTATTGACCGCGGCTGGCCGCCGGACCATCGGGCGGCGAGTGAAGTCCCGCCATTGCGGTGCCGTGGCGCTGCAGCGGATGCGCGTGCTGCACGCAGGTGAAATGTCCGGCATAAGCAGCGCTTTGCCGATCAGGACACGCGATAGGCCGTGGCATAATCCACCACAGCTTCTAAACGTGTCGCCGGGCGCATCTTGAGTCGTTTCCATCGGAAGATTGGCAGTTGGCTGGGATTGTTTGCGATCCTGATGGCCACGCTCGCGCCGACGATCTCGCATTCGCTCGCTGCACGCAGCGGCGATGAAATCCGAAGGGAAGCCGGGCTCTGCTCGACATCGTCGAAGGCGTCCGGGCTGGAAGTGGACGCCATGTCCTCGATGCTTTCCATGTCCTTCATGCCCTCGATGCAGGATCAGGCCTCGGGCGATACCAGCGGCAAACACACGCACGCTGCCACGTCCGGCGGCGACGCCTGCGGCTATTGCAGTCTGCTCGCCCACATGCCCGTGGTGCCGAGCGTCGAGGCGCTGTTCTCCGTCACCGTCCGCGCGCTTCAGCACACCGTCGCCACCCGCTTCGAGAGCGTTCGCCGCGTCGAACCGCTCACATTCGCGCAGCCTCGCGCGCCGCCGTTCGTTTCCTGATTCGAGTCACACCGGCGCGATGCCATGACCGCATCGCGATGCCGCTGCACGTGCGTCTATCGACGCGCGCGCCGACATTGTCACGACCCATGAACAGGATGAACCATGCAAACCCAACTCACGCGCAGCGCGATGCCGCTGCGCGTGGCGTCGCTCATCGCGGCCGCCACCAGCGCATTTCTCTTTGCTCCTTCACTCGCCAGCGCCCACGCGATTGCGGGTAATCGCGTCTTTCCGTCGACGATGGCAGTCGACGATCCCGGTGTCGGCGACGAAGCCAATTTCGAATACGGCCACCAGCGTGTGCCGGGCGATACCGGCGATCAAAGCATCAATACTTTCGACTTCGAGTACGACAAACTGATCACGCCGCGCCTGGCGGTGTCGGTGGACGGCACCTACGCGATGCAGAACAACCCGAAGGCGCACGGCTTCGACAATTTCGGCGTCGGTTTGAAGTACCTGCTGTACGTCAACGACGAACACGAGTTCATGACCTCCGTGGGTGTGAACGCCGAACTCGGCGGCACGGGAAGCCGAGCGATCGCGGACAACTTCTCGACCATCTCGCCGACGATTTACGCCGGCAAGGGTATGGGCGACCTTCCGGCATCGCTGGCTTATCTGCGGCCGATCGCGATCACGGCTGAAGCGGGCCCGGCGCTGACGACTGGAGCGGGGCAGCCGAACGCGTTCAACTATGGCTTCACGGTGCAATACAGCTTGCCGTATCTGCAGCAGCACGTGCACGACATCGGTTTGCCGCAGCCCTTGGCGAACGTTATTCCGCTGGTGGAAGTTCCGCTCTCGAGAAGCCAGGGGCAGACGACAGGCACGGTCAATCCGGGCTTCATCTGGATCAACCGCTATGGCCAGTTCGGCGTTGAAGCGCAAATCCCGATTAACCATGCAAGCGGCTCGCACGTGGGCATTCTGGTCCAGGCCCACATCTTTTTCGATGACGTCGCGCCGACCACGATCGGCAAACCTCTCTTCCAGTAACGTAGTAGTACCCTGATGCAGGAGCAAACGATGAAAAACGATCGACATGACTGGTTGTGCTGGCTGCGCGCCGCGGCGAAGGTGCCCATGCTGATTGCAGGGCTCGTGTTTGCGAGCGCCGCTTTCGCTCATGTATTTCCGCAGAAACAGGAGCCGGGCGCGGGCGCGACGGTGGCATCGCCCGCACAGGTGCGCGTGATTTTCGACGGGCCGCTCGAGCCGTCATTCAGTTCGCTGACGGTTACCGATGCGAGCGGCAAGCAGGTGAATACGGAGAAATCTGTGGTGGATGCGCGTCAGACGGCGCAGATGAGTGTGCCGTTGCCGTTGCTTGGGGCTGGGCACTACACCGTGCATTGGGTGGCGGTGGCTTCTGATGGGCATCGTACGCATGGGGATTATGGGTTTGATGTGAAGTAGGGGTGGTTTTTTTGCCTGCTCGGCGCTTGTTGTTGTCTGCCTGCGGCGTTGGCCTTTCCTTGCTTTCTTCGTGGTTTATTAGCGTTCGCCCCTGTGCGGGGCAGGCACCTACTTTTCTTTGCCTGCCGCAAAGAAAAGTAGGCAAAAGAAAGCGGCTCACACCGCTAACTCTTAAGCGGGTCCCCCGCACAGCCACGATAGTGGTGCATCTGGAATCCGTGCCCTCGCACATTCAGCGCTAGTGACAAAGGGCTCATCCGCTCCCACTTCGCACTGCGTGCGTCGCGGATGGGTCTGCATGGGAAACCAGGGGTTTCGTTTGGGTATGGTGGGGGCCCTCGGCTTCGCCTCGGCGAGGTGCCTCTGCGTCCATGCGCGCGCCCCGCTTCGAATGAAATGTCGGCATGCGGCTGTTGTAGTCGCCGCAGATCCGGTTGCAGTCGCAGTCATTACCACCGCCGCAGTTGCAGCACCAGCACCAGCCACAGTTGCGGTGCGATGACGAGCGACGGTGCAGAGCAAAATACGAGGGCGAAAAACCCAGCGGATGGTTTTATGGGTGCAGCTTCGGCGCGCGTAGCGCCGCCGGAAGTATGACGGCCTTGTCACGAGCATCGAATGTGCGGGAGCACAGATTCCAGATGCGCCACTACCGTAACTGCGCGGGGGGCCCGCTTCAGAATTAGCGGTGTGAGCCGCTTTCTTTGCTTATCTTTCTTTGCGGCGGCAAAGAAAGTAAGTGCCTGCCCCGCACAGGGGCGAACGCTAATAGACCAATATCAATTCAAGGAAAGGCCAACACCATAAAAACACAGACAACAAGCGCTACGCAGGCAAACAAATCAAGGAAAACCCAACGCCATAGGCATACAAGAAAGCGCCGCGCAGGCACACAACAACAACGCGCCGAGCAGGCAAAAAAATCAAACCGACGCCAACCTCTTGATCCGATGAAAATTGCGATCAAAATAAATCAACCCATCGCCGTCCGCGCGCACACTCACACATGTAGTTTTGACGAACATCACCGAGTGCGAGCCCACCTCCTTCAGATCGACAATCTCGCCCTGCAGACTCGCGAGCGCATCGCGCAATACCGGCACCCCATGCGTGCCTTCGTCCCAGATCGGCCAGCCGAAGCGTTCATCCATCGGCACCTGCGTCATGCCAGCGAAGTGGCGCGCAAGCAATTCGTGCTCCCCAGGCAACACGTTGATGCAAACATGCCGGTTGCGTTCAAAGGTGGCGTGCATCGCGCTCGAACGGTTCAGACAGACGAGCAGCGTGGGCGGCGTATCGGTGACGGAGCACACGGCGCTCGCGGTCACGCCGCAACGTCCATGCGGGCCGGCCGTCGTAATGACGTTCACGGCCGCGGATAGATGCGCCATGGCCTGACGGAATTGCTGTTTTGCAACCAGCTCGGCGTCAACGGAGGGAGTCAATTGCGGATGCGGATTCATGTTCTGGGCTCCTCGATAGGCGCGGAATGGATCTGGATTCAAGCGTAATCAATCCACGTACGGAAAAAAATCCGCGCGAACGGCGCGTAAGGGAGCATCTTTCCCAATCCATCTAAAGCTTTCCCCAATACGTGTCTGAACGGCACGCGCATGAGGGACATTAATCCGCCCTACAGGGTAACTATCGCTTTGCAGCGCTTTTTCTACTGATTATCATGAGTCGGCAAGACGCTTCGAATCGCGGCTTCGAATCGCGGCCTCGAATCGCGGCTTCGAATTGCAGCCTCGATTTGCAGCCTCGATTTGCAGCCTCGAGTTGCAGTTTCGCATCGCAGCCTTAAGTTGCAGCCCCGAATCACAGCTTCAAGTCGCACATTCCCCGAACCGTTCCGACTTACTCCGTGTTTACTCCATGTCCCACGCGTCTCAGTCCACACCGTCTCTTGCACCGATCGTCTATATCGTCGACGACGACAACGGCATGCGTACGTCGCTTGCGTGGCTGCTCGAATCGGTCGGCGTGAAGTCGGCGGGCTTTGCCAACGCAAATGATTTTCTGAGCGCGTTTGATCCGGGCGTGCCGGCGTGTCTCGTGCTCGATGTGCGCATGCCGGAGCAAAGCGGCTTCGACGTGCAAGCGGAACTGAATCGTCAAGGCGCGACGTTGCCGATTATCTTCGTCAGCGGTCACGGCGACATTCCCATGTCAGTGCGTGCTCTGCAGAACGGCGCGATCGATTTTGTCGAGAAACCGTATAACTCGCAGCAGATGCTCGACCGCGTGCAACGCGCGTTGAAACTGGCTGCGCTTCGTCACGTGGCCAACCAGAAGCAGCGCGAGTTGCGCAAGCGCCTGGAATCGCTAACAGCACGCGAGAAAGAGGTGCTGCGCGGCGTGATCGACGGCAAGGGCAGCAAGCGTATCGCCTCCGATCTGTCGATCAGCGTCAAGACCGTCGACGTGCATCGTGCGAGCATTAAAGACAAGCTCGGCGCGGCGTCGATCGCGATGCTGGTGCGCGACGTGATGGCGGTGTGGGATCAGGAGGCGGCCACGGGCGGTACACTGCGTTGAAACACACCAATGCGTGAACGTAAGCATTGGTGTAGGCCACGAATGCACCGCACCGCACCGCACCGCACCGCACTGCGCCGCACCGCACCGCACCGCAAACGCACTGCACCGCAAATGCACCGCACCGCAAACGCGTCGCACCGCAAACGCGTCGCACCGCAAACGCGTCGCACCGCAAACGCGTCGCACCGCAAACGCGTCGCACCGCAAACGCGTCGCACCGCAAACGCGTCGCACCGCAAACGCGTCGCACCGCAAACGCGTCGCACCGCAAACGCGTCGCATCGCAAACGCGTCGCATCGCAAACGCACCGCACCGCACCGCAAACGCACCGCGAACGCACCACGAACGCATCGTGCATTTACCGCATGAACAACCCGCCGTTCACATCCCAGCACGCGCCGTTCGCGAAGTAAGCGTTCTCCGCGGCCAGCATGACCGCGACATCGGCGACATAGTCCGCTGAGCCCAGACGTCCCGCGGGAATGTTGGCGATTACCGCCTTCAGCTTGTCGGGTGCGACGCTCTCGTGCACGATCGGCAGATCCATCGGTCCGGGAGAAATAGCATTGACGGTTACGCCCGCCGCGCCGAGGTCACGCGCGAACACTTTGGTCAACGTGATGACGCCGCCTTTGGCCGCGGCATAGTGCGCGCCGGTGGCCGATCCACCGTTCTGTCCGGCCAGCGAGGCGATGTTGACGATGCGGCCTGCGCCGGCATCGGCGAAATGCCGGCCGAACACCTGGCAGCCGAACAGCACGCTGCGCAGATTCACGTTGATCACCTGATCGAACTGCTCGGCGGTGATCTCCATCACGGGGACGACTTTGGATGCGCCCGCATTGTTGATCAACGCATCGATACGGCCCCAGCGCTGCAGGATGGCATCGCGTGCGGATTCGAACGAGGCCTTCGAGGTGACGTCGAGATTGAGTGCAAAGGCGCTTGAGCCGTCGGCGCTCAGTTCGCGGGCAAGAGCTTGCGCGGCATCTAGCGCAATGTCGCCAATGGCAACCGCGTAACCCGCCGCATGAAAGCGCGTGGCAATCGCGGCGCCGAGACCACGCGCGGCGCCGGTGACGAGTACGACTCTGTTCTGCATTGCTTCTACTCCTTGAGAGAACGGCCGCTTTTTGCAGCGGCTTTGTGCGTCGCCTGTTTGTTTGGCTCATTGGTTGAGTCCATTTGTCAGGCTTGTTTTGCAGGCGCAAACGGCAGTTCAAAATGGCAATTTCACTTGCCAACATCATGTGGCAAGCACATTTACCCAACTCTTTTTTCCGCCTTAAGCGGCGAGGGCCGCTTCGAAGCGTGCCGCAATCGCGCAGACCTGTTCATCCGCACCTTTGCGTCCAACGATCTGCAAGCCCGCCTTGAGCGGCGAGCCGTCGATAGGCAAAGGCAAGCTCAGCGCCGGATGGCCGCTCACATTGAACGGCCGGATCAATGACGACATGGCGATGACCGAGGTGCCTCCGCGTGCTTCGTCGAGCGTGATCGGCAGCGCGGGCAGTGTGGGGAGAATCAGTACGTCCACGCTTTCGAGCGCGTGATCGACAGCCGCAGTGAATTGCCGGCGTACCGATTCCGCCGCGTCGAGTTGCGCGGCGGTTGTTTTTGCAGCGGTGCGTAGTCGCGCGTCGAGGTCGGCGCCGAGCTTGCTGGTTGCCACGAGGTGCCCGAACGCATGCGAGGTTTCGGCGTTGATGATCGAGAGGCCCGCTTCGAAAGCGGCAGCAAAGTCTGCGAGTTCCACGGTGCGCGCGCTGCAACCGGTCTGGCCTGCTGCACGTGCAACCGCTTTGAGGATTTCAGGCGTTGCGTCGACCTGCACGATGCCGACATTCCACGTGCCTGCGGGTACTGCGTGAGCGGCATGCGCGTCGAAGTCGGCGGTGATCGCTTGCATCGCGGCAATGATCGTCTGCATCTCGCGTGCGAACGGCCCGACGCAATCGAGCGTCGATTTCTGCGGTGCGACGCCGCGCCGGGAGACGCGTCCGTAAGTCGGCTTCAAACCGATCACGCCGCAACACGCAGCGGGGCCGCGAATCGAACCGCCGGTGTCTGTACCCAGCGCGGCATCGGCAAGCTTCAAACCGACGGCCGCCGCCGAACCGCTCGACGAGCCGCCAGGAATACGCGAAGCGTCCTGGGGATTGCGTGGCGTGCCAGTGTAGTCGTTGATACCGGTCATGCCGAACGCCAGTTCATGCATGTTCGCCTTGCCGACAATGTGCCAGCCGGCATCGAGCAATCGCTCCACGACTTCCGCATGCTGCTGGGCAGGGGGCGCGTCAGCCAACGAGCGGCTTGCGGCCGTGGTCGCGTAGCCGGCGATATCGATCGTGTCCTTGATCGCGATGCTGGGGCCGGTGCCGCCTAGCGACAAGGTCTGAATAAACTCGTTCATGGGTTCGGTTTCCTTGCATTGACTTGCCAGGGCGCATCGAAAAGACGCTCGGTGCGAAAGTGCGTGATGAGCCAGTCGCGGCCATTGCCGGCGGGCGCGAAATCCACTTCGAGGCGCGCCGAGATCAACTCTGCCGGTGTGTCGACATAGCCGGACGCTTGCAACATGATCCAGCGGCCTTTAGCGGTTGCGCCCTGTACCTCGATGGTTTCCGACGTGAGGAAGTGCACGTTCACCGAGAAATGCGGCGACGGCGGCAGGTAGCGCGTGAGCATTGCGAGAATCTCCGCATGGCCGGCGAGGCGGCCGAACTTGCTCGCGTACTGCGGGCCGATGCCTTCCCAGATCGCGTCGGCAGCAAAGAGCGCCGCGAGCGTCTCGCTATCGAGCGCACCCGAGGGCACATCGCAGAGCGCCATATAGCGCGCCATCGTGCGGCGCACCGCGGATTCGGCTTCGAGCGCGGCGAGCCGTTCGGTCAACCTGACAAGCGTATCCGGGGTATCGTTCATCGTGTCATGTCCCGGGATGCTCAGGCCGCGTTGGCATGTTGCGGCGGCACTTCCAGCGCTCGGCCGACGCGTGCTTCGATCTTGCCGTAGCGCCACAGGTTATATTCGCCGACCGGCGTGGTGCGATACAGATTGCACACCGCCACGGCCGTATCGAAGTCGCGCACGTCGGCCATGATGTAGAAGGTCCATGGCGAGTTGTCGGCATTGCCGACCGTGAGGCGGTCGTCGTCCATGATGCCGAGCACGCTGACGCCTTCCATCGATTCGACCGCAGCCAGCATCTTGCCGTAGGCCTGCCAGACTTCGCCGATCTTCTCGCGCGGCAAGTCGAAGAAATTTTGCGTCACGCCGCAGCAGAACAGAACGCGCAAGGGCAGCTTCGGGTTATCGGTCATTGTTGGGTTCTCCATGAAATCGTTTGAAGGGAAAATGCAGAAAATGGCTTACAGGTAGCCCGGAATCGGCGGTACGCCGACGAACACCGCACCGGCGCCGTCGAAATTGCCTTCACCGAGAAACGCGTGCTGGGTGACCACCATCGCGTCGCGCAGCAGGCGCTGCAATGGATGCGTGCGGTAGATCGCCATCGTGCCGCCGAGCCGATAGGCGCGCTGCACCACCTCGGCGCCTTCTCGGGCAATCTGCGTCGCGGCCAGACGCAGCAGGCTGGTCTGCTCCGGCGTCACGGGATTGCCGGCGAGAATCGATTGCCAGACGTCATCGGAGGTGTCGTAGAAGAACGCGCGAGCCGAACGCAGTTGCGCTTCGGCTTTCGCCAGTTCGATCCGGTAGTACGCACGGTCGGCGAGTTGCGGCGCGCCGGTCGTGGTCTTGCGGCCGCCGGCCATCTGGTTGGCGACATCGAGCGCCGCACGCGCCAGCCCAAGGTTGACCACGGCCAGCACTTGCGCGGCGTAAGCGATCGTCGGGTAGCGATACAGCGGTTCGTCCACGCACGGTTTGCCACCGCGCACGAAGGTCCAGTCGTCGGCGACGAATTGATCGGTGACGCGCAGATCGTGACTGCCGGTGCCTTGCATGCCGACCACGTCCCAGTTTTCGACGATCTCGACCTGATGCGGGCGGAACACGGCCGTGCGTGGCTTGCCGGGCACGGCCGCAGCACCACCCGTGCCTGAGCCTGTCACGCCGATTCCCACGCCGAGCCAATCCGCACCCTTGCAGCCGCTCGCGAATTTCCACGTGCCGTTCACACGCCAGCCGCCGTCGGCGGACTGTGCGGGTTGCACGGGAAAGAGGCCGCCCGCGAACACCTGATCGGGACCGTCGGCGTAGATGTGTGCCTGAGTGGCCAGCGGCAAGGCCGCGAGATACACATTCGCCGAGCCGAAACTCGCAACCCATGCCGCCGAACCGTCCGCCACCGCGATGCGCTCGATCATGTCGAGGAATGCGCTGGGCGCGAGCGCATCGCCGCCAAACCGCTTCGGCGTGGCCGCGCGATACACGCCCGCGCGCTTGAGCTTCGCGATCACGTCGCGCGGTACGTGTGACAGGCGCTCGAATTCCTCGCGCCGCGCGGCGATTTCGACGATGACGTCGGCGAGCGGCAAACGCATTGCGTCCAGGCCGGCGTCAGCGTCGGTGGTCGCGGCAACATTGTCGATGGCGGTGTCTGACATAGCGGGGCATCTCCTTGATTCGTTATCGGCTGGAACACGAGGCACGCCTGGGTCGCGGGCAAAGAAGCCGGTGACGGTACGTGCGGGGTGAAGCCAGTCTAGAAATGCAAAAAGAACGCTTCAATTGGGACACGTGATGCGTTTTTAGGTATCACGCCGGGGGTCTCTAAAGAAATCTTCAGACGCGAATCGTGCCGACTGGTGTTATGTTCCTTCCCATACGTGATCGAATTTTTCCAGCGTCTCGCCCGATGAATTTCCCCGCCGAAGAAGATTTCCACCGCCTGCTCGACGCGCTGACGCTGTGCGTGCTGCTGCACGACGCTAGGACGAAGGCGATCGTGTGGGCCAATCGCGCGGCCTGCGAGGCGCTCGGCTTTACGCTCGACGAACTGCTGCCGCTCAAGGCAAAGGATATGACCCGCCCGGTGCCGAAGTACCGGCGCGAGATCGGCGTCGGGGCGATGGACCGTGCGATCACCAAGGGCCCGCAGGTCTACGAGTGGTGTTACCGCTCGCGTAACGGGGTCGATATGCTGTCCGAGGCGATCGCTACGTACGTGCCCTTGCGCGAGCGCGCGGTGGTGATGGTGCAGTTCCGCGACATCAGCGTTGAAGATTCGCTCAAGCAGACGCTGCGGCGCTACGAGTCGAGGCTGCGCGAGTTCATGCAGGATCTCGGCGAAGGCGTGGCCGTACTGACACCCGCGGGCGAAGTGGAATTCGTCAGCGAATCCGGACGGCGCGTGCTGGGTCTGGAAGAGGGCGCGCCGATGGGCGACGTACTCGACTATTGCAGCGAATCGGATCGCGACCGTCTGCTCGAACAGATCGCCAGCGCACCGCGCATCCAGCCTTCGGCGCCGCAGCGTTATCGCATCACGCGCCGCGATGGCACGCCGGGCTGGTTGCGCATCACGTGCAGACGGATCGAGATCGAAGACGACCTCAACGGCCGTCTGCTGCACTTTCGCGACATCACCGAAGAGGTCGCCGTTGAAGAAGCGCGCCGTCACGAGGCGCGGCTGCTGGAATACGCGGGCCGCTACAACGCAATGGGCGAAATGGCGACCGCCATCGCGCACGAGTTGAGCCAACCGCTCGCCGCGGTACGCAATTTCATTGAAGGCGCGATTTTGCGGCTCGCCCAACCCGGTCCCATCGACGACGCGCTGTGGGGCTTGCGCAGCGCCGATCGTCAGGCCGAGCACGCGGCCGTGATCATCAAGAGCGTGCGCGATTACATCGTCAAACGGGAACCGAGCGAGACGCATGCGGATCTGCGCGACATCATCGCGGACGTCGCGTACTTTATCGAATTGCGCGCCAAAGAGGCGGGGGTGGCGGTCACGATCGAGCGCGCACCTGAAGCTTTGCCCGTGTTTTGCGAGCGCGTGCTGATCGGTCAGGTGGTGCTGAATCTGGCGTTCAATGCAATCGAGGCGCTGACGGAATGCACGACGGGGTACACCAATACCGCAGCACGACGTGGTGAATTGCGCCTCGTCACCAGCCTGCGCGGAAAACATGCGCTCGTGCAGGTCATCGACAACGGCCCGGGCGTACCTGCCGAAGCGCATGGCCGCCTCTTCGATGGATTTTCTTCGTCGAAGGCGGGCGGTAACGGCATCGGCTTGTCGCTGTGCAAAAACATCGTCACGCGGCATGGTGGCGAAATCTGGGCCAAACCGGCGCAGCAGGGCGGACTCCAATGCTGCTTTACGCTGCCGCTCGTGGCCGTTGCCACCAGCTGATCGTGCCAGGTGCGCAGCAATGGGCGGCGCACCGCAAGCACCCGCCCCATGAGCCGTGCCGGGCGCATTCTTAATCATGCGTCGTGTTGATGTTCTTCGGAATGGTCACAAGCGTGATCGCGGTGATGAGACCGAAACCGATCAGCATCAAGGCGACCGGCCACGGCGCATGGAACTTCGAATACAACGCGATAGCGACCAGAGGCGCGAGTCCGCCGGAAAACACCGAAGCGATTTCGTGGCCGAGCGCCATGCCCGAATAGCGGACCTCGGTGGGGAAGAGTTCGCCCATCAGCGCGGGCTGCGTGCCGATCATCGCGGCATGGCAGAAGGGCAAGCCCAAGGCGAGCGACAGAAACACCAGCAGCGGCTCATGCGTATCGATCAGCCAGAATGCGGGAAACGCGATCACAACGAGACCGAGCGCGCCGATCATATACACCGGCCTGCGCCCGATCACGTCCGATAGCCGGCCCCACAGCACGATAGTAAGGAGTTCGAGCGTCATGGCGAGCATCACGCCGCCGAGCATCACCGCGACCGGCACGCCGATCGTCTTGCCGTACACCAGCACGAACGAGAGGAAGATATACGTGCCGCCGTTTTCGGCGATACGCAGCCCCATCGCCTGCAATACCTGTTTCGGGTGATTGCGCAGCACGGTCAGCACCGGCATGTGCTTCGGTTTTGCGGCGGTGAAATCGCGGCTCTCAGGCAGCCTCCGGCGAATATACACACCGACGCCGAAGATCAGCACGCTCGCCAGAAACGGCAGGCGCCACCCCCATGACATGAAGCTTTCCACCGGCAACCGCTGCACCAGATAGAACGCGGCCGCCGACAGCACGAAGCCGCCCGCCACGCCCAACTGACTGAACGATGCGTAGTAGCCGCGACGATTCGCAGGCGCGCTCTCGCTGATGAGCAGCACGCCGCCGCCCCATTCGCCGCCGGACGCGATGCCTTGCACGACCCGCAAACAGATGAGCGCGATCGGCGCGAGGAAGCCGATTTGCGAGAATGTCGGCAACAGACCGATGCCGAAGGTCGCCACGCCCATCATCATCAGCGTCACGACGAGCGCGCGTTTGCGGCCGTGCCGGTCGCCAATGTGGCCGAACACGATGCCGCCCAGCGGCCGCGCCAGGAAACCGATCGCAAAGCCCGCGAAGGCGGCGAGGGTGCCCAATAACGGATCGCCGTGCAGCGGGAAGAACAGCGGCCCGAAGATCAGGGCCGCCGCCGTGCCGTACAGAAAGAAGTCGTACCATTCGAGCGCGTTGCCGAGCACGGAGGCGACGATGATCCGCCGCAATGTCCGCGAGGTCGCAGGCGCCGCTGGCGTGGCGGCTGATACGGCCGTGGGGGAAAGCGTGTCGTTGGGCATCGTCGTGCTCGCGGGTAGCGTCGTCTATTACAACAGGAAGCCGATGGCGCTGAGTGCCTCGGTCGAATCGATCAGGCGGATCACCTTCTGTACGATACGCGGCTCGCCGCTCGCGAAACTGATGCGATGCGAGAGATCCGCCGCGAACAGGGTCGACTTGCCGCGCTTGTACGCGACGATGATCTGCGCGGAATTCACCTCGACTTCGTCGCTCGTATCGCTCGTCAGCGTGAAGCGCGAGACCGTGCGTACCGTGCGGGCGGCGTCGCTCGCCGAGGCCGAATAGCCGGACGTCATGCGTTGCACGCGTTTTTCGCGCATGTCCTGATCGTCGTACGCGTAGTTCAATGTGGCGGCGAAGTCGGTGGTGTCGTGCTCGATCGGCACCACGTAGAAGCCTGCCGGGTCCCATAGCGAAAGCCACTCGCGATAATCCTTGCGGTCCAGCAACTCGGCTTCGCGCCAGATCAATTCGATCGCGCCGGCAAAGGTCTGCTGCGAGAACAGCGTGTTCCTGTTGTCCATCATGCTTGCTCCATCATCGTGCGCCATTGCGCGTACGCTTCGCGCATCCCCGTTTCGTCGGTGGCGTGTGCGGTCTTTTCGCCGTTTGGCGCGGTGCTCTCGCGATTCAGGCCGCGGTTCACGAGGATCGGCAGATCGGGACCGGCGTGCGAGCCGCGTTGCACACGTTCCCATGCCTCGGCATCGTCCGGGCTGCCGAAACCGAACGGGCCTTGGAAGTGTTCGTGAATGCGCAGACGCACGCGGTTCGCTTCGTCGGGACCGCCGTCCATGGCAAGGGCGACGTGGCGGATTTCCGTTTCGTTCGCCGAGATGGGCCGCAACACGCGGAAAAACGCCATCGAGAGTGCGAGGTTCGGAAACAGATTCAGGTTGAAGCCGACACCCATCAGCGAACGCACGATGCGGCGCACTTCGTCGGGCGTATGCTTTTCGCCAAGCGTGGCGGCGAGTTCCTGAAAGCGCTCGGGAATGGGCGCGCCGTCGTCCTTGTCGAGATCGACGAGTTCCGGTACCAGCACGGCGAGGCTATGGCCGTTGCCGAGCGAGCGGCAGAAGGCGTCGTCGCTCGTCATGAAGCTTGTGATCGCCGCGGCGGTTTCGTCGTCGATCGATTTCATCCACGACTTGTGGACGACGGGGAAGTGATACAGGTCGGTGGTGTTTTCGAGCTGGATCTTCCAGTTGCCGTTAAAGCGGAAACGGTGTTCGCCGTTGGCTTTGATCGGATAGCCCGCGCCTTGCTTCATGAACAGGTCGATCCACGGCTTGGCGCCGCCGAGGAAATCTTCGAGCGGCTCGATCTCCTGATTGAAGCTTGCGAAGATCAGGCCTTGATAGATGCCCACGCGCAAACTGGCGAGCGGCAACTCGGTCTTGTCGATCACGCCTTCATAACCGTCGCCGTAGGGCAGCGCGCGCAATGCGCCGTCGAGGCCATAGGTCCAGCTGTGATACGGGCACGTGAAGCCCTTCGCGTTGCCCTTGTGCTGCTCGCACACGGTTGCACCGCGATGGCGGCAGCGATTTTGCAGCACGTTGACGGCGCCGCTCTTGTCGCGCACCACGATCACCGGCTGGCGGCCGATCGTGGTGGTGCGGAAGTCGCCCGGGTTCGGCAGTTCGCTTTCGTGCGCGACCCAGATCCACGTCTTGTAGAAAATGCGCTCGAGTTCGGTTTCGAAAACCGCCGGGTCGTAATACAGCGACGGGGCGACGCGGTCGGACTGCGCGCGCTGGTACAAGGCGCTCGTGTCGACGGTCTGATATGAGGAATCGCTCATTAGAGTCGTATGTGGGTGGTCGATGGAGCAAAGTCTCGCTGACCCACTGATATGCGTCAAATTGATCTAAAATAAAATATAAGATCAATCCCATGGATATCTCGATGAATTCGCTGGACCACGTCGACCTCAATCTGCTGCGCGTTTTCCAGGCGATCGTCGAGGAGCGCAGCCTCACGCGGGCCGGCCAGCGGCTTGCGCTGTCACAGCCCGCGATCAGTTATTCGCTGGGACGTTTGCGGACGCTATTCGACGATCCGCTGTTCATTCGCACGCGCGCCGGCATGCAGCCCACGCCGATTGCGCTCGAACTGTCGGGCATCGTCGCGCGGGCGCTGGATACGGTGCGTGAAGCGCTGCGTTACGCGGAGCACTTCGATCCGGCGGTGAGCACGCGCACGTTCCGCTTGTCGCTGTCCGATGCGGGGGAGCTGGCGTATTTACCGCCGATTTGCGAGGCCTTGCACCAGCAGGCGCCGCGCGTGAAGCTGCGCATCGAGCCGCTGCCGGTAGAAGAAATTGAAGATGCGCTGCGTGGCAGCCGGCTCGATTTTGCAATCGGCAATCTGCCCACGTTGACTGCGCACACGCTTCATCAACCCTTGTTCGAAGAGACTTACGTTTGCATGACGCGCAAGCGGCGCGGTTTGCCGCGCACGAAAGAGCTGAGCATGAAGGCGTTTCTGGACGCGTCGCACGTGCAGATCACGTCGGTCGAGCACAGCCACTACGCGCTCGACGACGCGTTTCGCGCGCAAGGTGTGGGCCGCCATATTGCGTTGGAGTTGCCGCATTTCGTGGCGTTGCCGAGCGTGCTGGCCGTGACCGATCTGTTCGCGACGCTGCCGCGGCGCCTCGCGCAGATTTTCAATCGTGATGGCGGGTTTCAGCTCTACGAATTGCCCGTTACGTTGCCGATGGCGGCCGTCACCATGCACTGGCACGAGCATTTCGATCAGGACGAAGGCAACGTGTGGCTGCGCAATCTGATGGGCGATATCGTGCGGCGGTTTGATGAGCGTTGAGGCGGGCTGCTGCGCCGTTTGCTGCGTGGGGGCCTGATAGGCGAGGCGCTTGGAAGCGCCGCGCAAAACGCCGCCAAACGTGTCCACTAGCGTGCGACGTCACGCCCGTTTTCAACCCCGTTTGAACAACTCTCGCGCCAGCGAACACAGCAGCGTCGTAGTCGGCGACTCATCCTGCAACCGTCGGCTCATAATGATCGGCGACGCGATATTGGCGGCCGGAACCGGCCGGTACACCACGCCATGCGCGCGCAAACCCTCCACGCTTTCCGGCACGAGACACACGCCAACTTGCGCCGCGACCAGCCCCAGCGCGGTTTGCAATTCCCTCACTTCATGAATCGCTTTCGGCTCCAGCGCATGGTCGTGCATGGCCGATAGCTGCTGGTCCGCGTAGCTCGGCCGCGGCGTGCTCGGATAGACGATCAACGTTTCCTGCGCGAGTGCGGCGAGCGTCAGCGGTTTCTTCTGGCGGGCGAGCGGATGGTCTTGCGGCAGTGCGGCAATCATCCTTTCTTCGACGAGCACTTCGCGCGCCAGTTGTGCATCGTCGAAACGCAAACGGCCGAAGCCGACATCGATACGGCCGCCTTTGAGCGCGCCGAGCTGTTCGATGGTGAACATTTCGATCAACGACAACTCGATATGCGGCGCAGCCTCGCGAAACGCGCGGATCACCGCGGGCAGCGCGCCATACAGCGTGGACGGCACGAAGCCGATCACGATGCGTTCGGCCAGTTGCGCGAGGCGTCGCGTGAGTGGGGCGAGTTCGTCGGCTTCGTCGATCAGACGCCTGGCCTGCGCATAGAAAATCCGGCCGGCTTCAGTGAGGCGCAGCGGTCGCGAGCCGCGTTCGAACAACGGCAGGCCAACGCTTTCCTCGATCTGCTGGATCTGGCGGCTGAGCGGCGGCTGCGTCATATGCAGACGGTTGGCGGCCCGCGTGATGTTCATTTCTTCGGCGACCGCGATGAAATAGCGGAGTTGGCGAAGTTCCATGCATACCTCTAAGGTATGGAAGTAGTCGGAATCGGTGTTGGACTGCTTCTCGGGTTGTTTCTACTATGGTGCTCTCAGGAAAGCAGTTCAGGAGGGCAACGAATGATAGCAACACCCGTGAAGATCGAGAGCGTGGAGACGATTCTCGTCGACGTACCGACGATTCGTCCGCACCGCCTCTCGGTTGCAACGATGAATTGCCAGACGCTCGTGCTGGTGCGCGTTCGCTGCGCCGACGGCGTGGTCGGCGTGGGCGAGGGCACGACCATCGGCGGTCTCGCGTACGGCGAGGAAAGCCCGGAAAGTATCAAGGTCAACATCGATACGTATTTCGCGCCGCTGCTCAAAGGGCTGGACGCAACCCGTCCGGGCGCGGCAATGGCGACGCTGCGCGGGTTGTTTCAGGGCAACCGTTTTGCGAAATCCGCGCTTGAAACCGCTTTGTTCGACGCCCAGGCGCAGCGTCTCGGCGTGCCTTTGTCGGAGTTGTTCGGCGGCCGCGTGCGCGATTCGGTGGAGGTGGCCTGGACCCTGGCAAGTGGCGACACGACCCGCGATATCGACGAAGCCGAACGCGTATTCGAAGCGAAGCGGCATCGCGTGTTCAAGCTGAAGATCGGTTCGAGCGCGCTTGCCGACGACGTCGCGCACGTCGTAGCGATTCAGAAAGCGCTGGAAGGACGCGGCGAGGTACGGGTCGACGTGAATCAGGCGTGGACCGAATCCGAAGCGATCTGGGCCGGCAAGCGTTTCGCCGATGCCGGCGTCACACTGATCGAGCAGCCAATCGCCGCGGAGAATCGCGCGGGCCTCAAACGTCTGACCGATCTCGCCCAGGTGCCGATCATGGCGGACGAAGCCTTGCACGGCCCGGCTGATGCATTCGCCATCGCCAGTGCGCGTGCGGCCGATGTCTTCGCCGTCAAGATCGCGCAATCGGGCGGCCTGACCGGCGCGGCGCAGGTGGCGGCGATTGCGCTGGCCGCGAACCTCGACCTGTACGGCGGCACGATGCTTGAAGGCGCGGTGGGCACGATCGCCTCGGCGCAACTCTTCAGTACCTTCAGTGAACTGAAATGGGGCACTGAACTGTTCGGGCCGTTGCTGCTGACCGAAGAGATTCTCACCGAGCCGCTGCGCTACGAAAATTTTGCTTTGCATCTTCCACAAGGGCCAGGGCTCGGGATCACGCTCGACTGGGACAAGATCGACCGCCTGCGGCGCGATACGCGCAAGGGCGCAGGCATCACCACGAACTGACGGTTCATTCGCCGGCCGCCAAGAACATTAAACGAAGGAGATACCCCATGAACAAGCAAGCCATCGACGCGCTGCTGCAAAAGATCAACGACAGCGCCACCCGTGAAGGCAATCCGCGTACGAAGCAGATCGTCAACCGCATCGTTCGCGATCTGTTCTACACGATTGAGGACCTCGACGTGCAACCGGCCGAATTCTGGACCGCGCTGAATTATCTCGGCGATGCGGGCAAGAGCGGCGAGCTGGGCCTGCTGGCCGCGGGCCTCGGCTTCGAGCATTTTCTCGATCTGCGCATGGATGAAGCCGAAGCGAAGGCCGGGATCGAAGGCGGCACGCCGCGCACCATCGAAGGACCGTTGTATGTGGCGGGCGCGCCGGTGTCCGACGGCCATGCGCGGCTCGATGACGGCACGGATCCCGGTCAGACGCTGGTGATGCGCGGACGCGTGTTCGGCGAAGACGGCAAGCCGCTGGCGAATTCGCTGGTTGAAGTGTGGCACGCGAATCACCTCGGCAATTACTCGTACTTCGACAAGTCGCAGCCGGCCTTCAATCTGCGCCGCTCGATTCGCACGGATGCCGAAGGCAGGTACAGCTTCCGCAGCGTGGTGCCGGTGGGTTACTCGGTGCCGCCGCAAGGGCAGACGCAGTTGCTGCTCGATCAGTTGGGCCGTCATGGGCACCGTCCGGCGCATATCCACTTCTTTGTTTCGGCGCCGGGCTATCGCAAGCTGACCACCCAGATCAACATCGACGGCGATCCGTATCTGTGGGACGACTTCGCGTTCGCCACGCGCGACGGCCTTGTGCCGGCGGTCAAGCAGGCCGAGGGCGCGGAAGGCAAACCTTATGGCGTGGAAGGCCAGTTCGCGCTGATCGATTTCGACTTCACGCTGTTCAACGAGCGCGACAATCTGCCGGACGCTGAAGTGGAGCGGCTGCGCGCCGAAGCCTAAGGCAGCGGCGCCGTGACGTGCCCGCCTGAAAACGCATAGACGTACCCCATGAATCTTTCGACCCTGGCTGTGCGGCTTTGTTTACCGCGTAGTCGGGGTTTTTCGTTACCGATCAGAAAAGGAGAGCAAACATGTTGTTTCACGTTGAGATGACCGTCAACCTGCCGCCCGACATGGACGCGGAACGCGCCGCGCGTCTTAAGTCCGACGAGAAAGCCATGTCGCAGAAGTTGCAGCAGGAGGGCGTATGGCGTCACTTGTGGCGCATCGCCGGGCGCTACGCGAATATCAGTGTGTTCGACGTGGAAAGCCCTGCGCATCTGCACGACGTGCTGAGCCAGTTGCCGCTGTTCCCGTATATGGATGTCGAAGTGCGCGCGCTGTGCCGGCATGCATCGTCGATTCGCGACGACGACCGGTAAGGGCGCTGGAATGAAGGTGCTGCGAATGCAGCACCGGACTCGCACCAAAGATTCTTAAAGATCGAGTACCAGCAGCGGCGAAGCAGCGCGTGAGACGCAGCAGCAGATCACCTTGCCGCTCGCGCGTTCCGCTTTACTCAGGCAATGATCGCGATGCTCGGGCGTGCCGCTCACTACGTCGACCATACAGGTCCCGCATACGCCTTCGCCACAAGACGTATCGACTTCGATGCCGATCGACGCCAGCGCCGCGACGATGGTCGTATTTTTATCGACATGGACCGTAGCGCCGCTGCTGGCGATCTGCACGTCGAATGCATCGAGCGTGTTCGACTCGCCGGCAGCCGCCGTAGCAGGCTCGGCGGCGAAGCGTTCAAGGTGAATCGCTTCGGCAGCCACGCGCTGTTCGCCGATCGCCACCACGCGCTCCATGAAAGGCGCCGGGCCACAGGTATAAATGTGCGAGCCTTCGCGCGCGTGGGCCACGCAGTCGGCCAGTACTGCATCGAGTTGTTCTTTCCCGATGCCGAAATGAAGCCGCACGAAATCGCTGAAGGGTGCGCGCGACAGCAACGGCAAGAACGCTGCGTGCTCCTTGCTGCGCGCGAAATAGTGCAACACGAAGCGCTGGTTCTGCTTGAGCAACCGGTATGCCATGCTCAATAGCGGCGTAACGCCGATGCCTGCCGCAATCAGAATGTGTTCGCTCGCGCCGGACGCGAGTTGGAACAGATTGCGCGGCGCGCCGATCGTCAATTCGCTGCCGACGGTCACGTCATCATGCAGCGAGCGTGAGCCGCCGCGCGACGCGTCTTCACGTTTGACGGCAAAGAGGTGCGCCTCACGATGATCGGGGTCGCCGCACAGGGAATACTGTCGCGTGATGCCCGAGGGCACGGTGACGTCGATATGCGCGCCGGGCTCGTAGCGGTCGAACAGTTGTCCGTCCAGACGCGAGATGCTGAACGAGCGCACGCCGTGCGCTTCGTCACGCACGCTGTCGACGCGTACGCTGAAGGTGGTTCTTTCCATGATCTTGCCGGCCAAAGGACAGGGAGGGGCAGAGCGGACGCCGCATGCAATGCGCGGCGGCCGGTTGTGCGTCAAGGATAAGAAACCGCCGACAATCAGGCAAATCGATTAAAAATCGGTTATGAAATAAGTCGAATTGATAATAAGGTGTTCAGCCGTGCGCCCTCGTTATCCTTCTACACCCGCCAGATGCCGGACCAGCGCTTTTTCCGGCCGCTTCAGCGCGTTCAGGTCGCGCATGCAGATCAGCAACTGACGCGTGGCCCAACTGTCCGTCAGTTCGATGGTGCGAATGCCCGGCGTGCCGCGATAGCGTTTCGCGGCGGTGGCCGGCACGATGGCGATGCCCGCGCCCTGTTCGACCATGCAGCAGACGCTGTCGAAGGTTCGCATATGCGCCCGGACGCTAAGCGGTTGCCCGGATAGCAGTGCACGTTCGCCAAGGTACGCGTGCAACGCGCTGCCCGTACTCAAGCCGATGAACTCACGGTCGGCCACTTCAGCAAGCGTAATGCGACGGCGCCCGCCCAACGGGTCGTCGCGGCTTGTGACCAGCACGAGTTTGTCGACGGCGAAGGGCAGCGTCTGCAACGTGCCGTGCTCGACGGCATCCGAAATGATGCCGATCTCCGCCGCGCCGGCCAGCACCGCTTTCACCGTTTCGGTACTTTGCCGTTCCTTCAGATCGATCTGCACGTTCGGGTGATCGCGCAAAAATACGCCGATCGTGGACGGCAAAAATTCGGTGATCGCGGCGGTATTGGTCCACAGACGGATGCACGCCTTGCGCCCCGCCTGATGTTCGCCGAGCTCGCCTTGCATCCGGTCGATCTGGCCGAGCACGAGTCGCGCATGATGCGCAAGCGTATCGCCGGTCGCCGTGGACTCCACGCCGCGCCGACCGCGCTCCAGCAGCGGCACGCCCAACGCCTCTTCCATGCCGCGCAAACGTGCGCTGGCCGACGGCAGCGACATGTTCGCGCATGCCGCCCCTTGCGTGATGCTGCCGGTTTCGACGATGTGCAGAAAAAGGCGGAGATCGATCAGGTCGAAGCGCATGGAATCGGATTGGAGTGGGTGTTGTGACCGCGGTTGTAACCATAGCTGCGGTCGCGTTTTGAGCCTTAGTCATAGCCTAAGGCACAGTACGTATCTTACGCATTGTGGGCGGCGCTGCGGCAATTGAAAATCGCGGACATGACATCCAGAACAACATCCCGATGATCTCTTCTTTTGCTATGCGTGTGAGCGTGGTGGCCGCGACGTTCGTCGTAGCCGGCTTCGTCAAGGGGGTGACCGGCATGGGCTTGCCGACCGTCGCCATGGGCGTGCTCGGCACGCTGATGCTGCCGGCGCAGGCCGCGGCGATGCTGCTGTTGCCGTCGTTCGTCACGAACGTCTGGCAACTGTTCGCGGGCCCCAGCGTGCGAGTGCTATTCAAGCGGTTGTGGCTGATGATGGCCGGCATTGTCGCCGGAACAATCGCGGCGGCGTCCTTCATTGCCGGTGGGGGCGGGGATTGGGCGGTCGTGGGTTTGGGGGCTGCGCTGACGCTCTATGCCGTGGCCGGGTTGATGGCGTGGCGCTTCTCGGTTCCGGCACGGCACGAACCCTGGCTGTCGCCGGCGATAGGCGGACTCACCGGCCTGATCACCGGCGGCACCGGCGTGTTCGTCGTGCCGGCGGTGCCTTATCTGCAAGGACTTTCGTTAAAGAAAGAGGATCTGGTTCAGGCGCTCGGTCTCTCGTTCACCGTTTCCACCATTGCGCTCGCGATCGGGCTGGCGCGCGAGCACGCATTTGCCGTCGGCGATCTGGGCGAATCCCTGTTCGCCGTGGTGCCCGCGCTGATCGGCATGGGGATCGGGCAGCGGGTGCGCGGGCGTATCAGTCCGCAGACGTTCCGCCGCTGGTTCTTTATTTGTTTGCTCGGCCTCGGCATTCAGTTGCTGGCGCGTGCGTTCGTTTGATAGAGAGTTGGGCTGTGTATGAAGGAGGGCTGGATCGTGTTGCCGACTATTCTGGATACGCTCGGGGCGTTAGTGGTGCTGGCAAGCGTGGCGGTGCAGATCGCGCTCATACGTAAGCGCTGAAATCAGTTGCGCTTCAGGCTCACCCACAATCAACGCGGCGCAAGCCGCTCGGGTAGCGCGTAGCGTTGCATCGTGCGCTCCATGCCGTCGAGAAACGCCTGCTCGGCGGCGTTCATCTTGCGGGCGCGCAGCCACAGCAGATCGATGTCGACGTCCACTAAACCCTCTTCGGGCGGCAGGCGCCATAGGCGTTGCTGCGCGAGATCGTCGCGCACAATATGCTCGGGCAGGCAACCGATGCCATATCCGGCGAAGATCAATCTGCGCACTTCGTCGAGGCTCGGCGAGGCCGCCACGATGCGTCCGGTGAAGCCGCGTTGATCGCGAAACACCGTGAGCGGCGAGAGGCTGTCGCCGATCTGGTCGCTGGTGAACGATACGAAGTTTTCCGCCAGCAACTGATCGATCGACAAAGCATGCCGCCCGAACAGCCGATGATGCCGCCCGCAAAAAAGCGCATACCGTTGCCGCAGAAAACAGCGTTGCTCGAGTTTGTCGACAGGCGTTCGGCATAGACCGAGACCGGCCGTGGCCGTCTTTTGCAGCAACGACGAAATGATGTCCGACGAGCGCATCACTTCGATATGCAGGTCCACGCGCGGATAGGTCTTGTGGAATTCCGCGAGGAATTCGTCGTAGACGCCGGAGTCGATCCGGCTCACGGTGAGCAGCCGGATCGACCCGGTGATATCGTCGCTGCGGTCGTCGAGCTCGGTTTCCAGCCGCGACATGTGGCCGTAAATATCGCTGGCGATCCGGTACACCTCCTCGCCGGCGCGGGTCGGTTCGAAGTGCGGGCCGCGCCGCTGGATCAGATTGCGCCCGAGCGTGTCTTCGAGCCGTTTGAGCGCCTGGCTGACCGCGGGTTGTGTCAGGTGCAAACGGGCGGCGGCACGGCTCACGCTGCGCTCCTGCATGATCACGAGGAAGGTGCGCAGCAGATTCCAGTCGAGCCGGTCATTCAAAAAACGCGTGACGTCCGCGCGCAACTGAGTCATGGAGTCCCCTTCGACATTAGCCAGATTTATAGCGGGGATAATAAACCGAAATTTGACTAATATTTTATGGTTGGCGATAAAACATCCCACAAGATGCCCTGATCTCAGGAATCGCGACTGAGGAGCCGCCATGAACGCTTCAACCCACGCCACCCGTCAGCCTGTGCGAGCGGCAAGCGCCGCTTTCATCGGCACGATGATCGAGTGGTATGACTTTTACATCTATGCCACCGCCGCCGCGCTGGTGTTCGGCGAGCTGTACTTTCCGTCGCACGACCCGTTTGTCAGCACGATGGCGTCGTTCGCGACCTTCGCGGTCGGCTTCTTTGCGCGGCCGCTCGGCGGCGTGATCTTCGGCCACCTGGGCGACCGCATCGGCCGCAAGAAGGCGCTGATGACCACGCTGATGATGATGGGTGTCGCGACCGTGTGCGTCGGCTTGCTGCCGGCTTATACGAAGGTCGGCGTACTCGCGCCCGTGCTGCTGGTGTTGCTGCGGGTGGTGCAAGGCGTGGCCGTGGGCGGCGAGTGGGGCGGCGCCGTGCTGATGGCCGGCGAACATGCGCCGAAAGGGCGGCGCACTTTCTTCGCTTCGTTCGCGCAACTGGGCAGTCCGGCCGGACTGATTCTCTCGCTGATCGCATTTCGCGCGGTTACCTCGATGTCGCACGACGATTTCATTGCCTATGGCTGGCGCCTGCCGTTTCTGGCGAGCGCGGTGCTGCTCGCGGTCGGCATCTTTATCCGCATGGGCGTGAACGAGTCGCCGGAATTCCAGCGTGAGAAAGACGCGAAGCGTACGGTCGAGTTGCCGATCGCCGAAGTGTTCCGCTCCTCCGGCGCGCTCGTTGCGCTGTGCATCGGCGCGAACACGATCGGTATCGCGGGGGTGTATTTCACCAACACCTTCATGATTTCGTACACCACGCAAAACATCGGCGTGTCGAAATCGCTGATTCTCGATTGCCTGTTCGCGGTCGCGATCATCCAGTTTCTGGCGCAGCCGCTGGCCGCGTGGCTTGCTGAAAAGATAGGCGGTGCGCGTTTCCTGAAGCTCGCCGCGTTCGCCGCGATGCTCTCGCCGTATCCGATGTTCACGCTCGTGCAAAGCGGCAGCCGGTTGTCGATGATTGTCGGCATCGCGCTTGCGGTGGTTTGCATGGCAAGTTTTTATTCGGTGATCGCGGGCTTTGTGAGCGGCGTATTTCCGGTGCGGGTGCGTTATTCGGCGATCTCGCTGTCGTACCAGGTGTGTGGCGCGATAGCGGGTGGTTTGACGCCGCTGGCTGGGACATGGCTTGCGCACAAATTTACCGGGCAATGGTGGCCGCTTGCGGTGTTTTACACGTGCCTCGCGGGCATCTCGTTGTCATGCATCGTCGCACTGGATGCGCTGAAACACCGTCGTGCCGATGCGCCCGAAGCGCTGCCGGCACGCTGAACCAAATGAAATAAAGGATGTTGCCGGCGCGTGCGATGATGGCCGCACCGGCCTCCGCCTGAAGCCAAGGAACTGGAACATGCAGACGTTTTTTCATCCGGCCCAGTTGAAGCATCATCCGCGCAGCTATCTGTCGCGTGGCCAGATGCGCTCGCCGCAAGAAGTGCCCGAGCGTGCGTTGAGACTCGTCGAAGCCGCGAAGAAGCTTGGTTTCGACGTGCGTGAACCGGCGGATTTCGGCGCTGCGCCGCTCGCCGACGTGCACGGGATGAACTATCTGCGCTTCCTCGAAGAAGCGCACCGCGAGTGGAGGAAGATTCCCGCGGATTGGGGCGACGAGGTGATGTCGAACATCTATATCCGCGAGAATAATCCTTTGCGCGGCGTGCTTGCGCAAGCGGCACGCTATCTCGCCGATGGCAGTTGCCCGGTCGGCGCGGATACCTACGAATCCGCTTACTGGTCCGCGCAAAGCGCGTTGGCCGGTGCGCACGCGATTCTCGACGGCGCGGGTGAAGCGTACGCGCTATGCCGCCCGCCGGGCCATCACGCGCGCGCCGAAGCGGCGGGTGGCTTCTGCTATCTGAACAACGCGGCGGTCGCGGCACAGGCGCTGCGGCAGAAGTACCGGCGCGTCGCGATTCTCGATACCGACATGCATCATGGCCAGGGCATTCAGGAGATTTTCTACGGCCGTGACGACGTGCTGTACGTGTCGATCCATGGCGATCCCACGAATTTCTATCCTGTGGTGGCCGGCTTCGAAGATGAGCGTGGCGCGCAGCAAGGCGAGGGCTATAACGTCAATCTGCCGATGCCGCACGGTTCGTCGGAAGCGGTGTTCTTCGAGCAACTGGATGCGGCGTTGCGCGTAGTCGCGCGTTTCCAGCCCGACGCGTTGGTCGTTGCACTGGGCTTCGACATTTACAAGGACGACCCGCAATCGCTGGTGGCCGTGACGACCGAAGGCTTCGGCCAACTCGGCAGCCAACTCGGCGCGCTGAAACTGCCGACGCTGATCGTGCAGGAGGGCGGCTATCACATCGAATCGCTCGAGGCGAACGCGCATTCGTTCTTCGGCGGGTTTGTATCGAAGCGATAAACCGGGCGGGTGCGTGCCCCGCCGAATTGACAGGTGGGACCAGAAGGATACTGTAAGCATCAGACCCTATCGCGACGCCACGCGATATGGTCTGACGCGTTTTCTATGCGTCCCGTGAGCCGTGCCTTTCCGGTTGTTCCCGATTGTTCGGCTCATCCGACGTATCTATTCGTTTTGAGCCGCTTTATCCATGCGGCTTGTGTGCCTACATTGTGTCCTGTGACAGCGCCAATGCATTTCCGGCTTCATCGACGTCAGCCCCGCGAAATCTCGGGGCAGCGACGCCGGCGCGAACTCCATCTAAAAGGACACGATCATGAGCAAGCTCACAGGTAAGGTTGCGGTTGTAACGGGCGCATCGAAAGGTATCGGCGCCGCGATTGCGAAGGCACTGGCGGCGCAGGGTGCTTCGGTGGTGGTGAACTATGCGTCCAGCAAGACGGGCGCGGACGACGTCGTCGCCGCGATCACGGCGGCGGGCGGCAAGGCCGTGGCCGTTGCAGGCGACGTGTCCAAGGCAGCCGACGCGAAAGGCATTATCGATGCGGCAGTCGAAACCTATGGCCGTCTCGACATCCTCGTCAATAACTCCGGCGTGTACGAGATGGCGCCGATCGAAGAGATCACCGAAGCGCACTTCCATAAGCAATTCAATGTGAACGTGCTGGGCCTGCTGCTGGTTACGCAGGCGGCGGTGAAGCATCTGGGCGAAGGCGGCAGCGTCGTGAACGTGAGTTCGGTTGTCAGCCGCATCACGCCGCCGGGCAGCGCGGTCTATACCGGCACCAAGGGCGCCGTGGACGCCATCACCGGCGTGCTCGCACGTGAACTCGGCCCGCGCAAGATTCGCGTCAACTCCGTGAATCCCGGCATGGTGGAAACGGAAGGCACGCATAGCGCCGGCTTCATCGGCTCGGACTTCGAGGCGTGGGCAGTCAGCACGACACCGCTCGGCCGCATCGGTCAGCCTGACGATATCGCCGACGTCACCGTGTTCCTCGCCTCCGACGACTCGCGCTGGATGACCGGTGAAAGCCTGATCGCCAGCGGCGGTGCGCGCTAACAGGATGATGCGTAGCTCGGTGATGGGAGCGAACCCGGCAGCGAACCCGGTAGCCAATCCGGGAGCGCATCGTTCAACACGGCGCGAAGCTGCGCCGTGTGGTCCGCATTCGCATCCAGCATCATCAGGTCGCCGGCAAATGCCGCATCGATAGACATCCGGCCTTCGAGCACGGCGCGCAACGCCGTTTCCGACGTCACGAACACCACATCCCGCTCCGCCTGATCGTCCGACGTGACGTTGGGCGGTTGCGGCGTCACGTCCGGATCGAAGCCGGTTTCGGTCGCGTGAAAAAATCCCCACGTACCGATTTCGATCAGCAGCACATAAAAGTCCGGCAGCGCCTGCAGCTCGCTGGCGGACTTCGATGCTTCGAGCCGGGCCGTCAGGCCCTTCAATGCGTCGATCGCGGCCATACGCATCTTCACATTGCTCAACGCACCATCCATCAGGCTCTCGGGCAACGTTCCCGCATCGATTGCCGTTCGCGTTGCAACCGCGACCGAGAGCGCCAATGGATGGCTGATGTTGAACTCGATTTTCAACTCGCAGATAGCGCACATCGTCTCTTCCGTCCTTGGTCGGATGTTGCGTGAGGTTCAGGGTGTAACGATGTTGAACCAGAAGTCGAAGTTGTCGAGCCACGACACAAACTCTCCGAGTTTTTTCGTGTCGCCGGTGAGTTTTGCCTTGCCGCCCATCACGAGTTTTTCCATCGACGTGTTGCCCATCATGACGTCGTTCAGATCCGAGCGTGTCATCGTGACGGTGGCGTCCGCGGTATTCGACGTCATGCCTTTCGAATAGTGAAGCGCGGAATTTTCGACGCCGACCACGTAGTTTTCCTTCGTATCGGTCATCGCGAAGTTAAACGAAATAGTCTTGCCGGCAGCGCGCTCCGCGTTCAGGCGGACACCCTGATAATCGAGGAACATCTCGAGCGGCATCGCCTTGATCGTGTCGGGGCTCTGCGAACTGCCGAACGGCACCTTGTGCACGCCGTTGCGCAATTCCATCGCACCGGTCAGATAGAAGTTGCGCCAGCTCGCCGCTTCGGCCTGGTAGCCCAACTGCTCGTAGGCGTCCGCCAGCATATGCTTCGCCGCCACATTCTGCGGATCCGCGAACACGACGTGGTTGACGACTTCGGCGACCCAGCGGTATTCGCCCTTGTCGTAGTACTGCTGCGCCTTGTGCAGAACCGCGGCGGCGCCGCCCATGAACTCGACGTAATGCTTGCCGTTCTCGACCGGCGGCAAGCGATGCAGATTGGCCGGCACGCCGTCGAAGAAACCGAGGCGCAAGTTATATTGCGCGACGAGATCATGGAACACGGTGCCGTAGTAACTGCGGCAATACCATTGTTTGGCGAGCGAATCGGGCAGGCGCACGGACTCGGCGATTTCCAGCGGCGTATAGCCGGTGTTCGCAAGTCGCATGGTCTGATCATGCAGATACCGGTACATGTCGCGCTGTGCTTTCAGGAAGGCGACAATGCGTTCATTGCCCCACGTCGGCCAGTAGTGAGAGGCGAACAGTACCTGCATATCGCTGCCGAACATGTCGATCGCAGCCTGCAGATACTTCGACCACAACAGGGCATCGCGCACTTTCGCGCCGCGCAGCGTGTAGAGATTGTGCAGCGTATGGGTTGCGTCTTCGGCGGCGCAGAACGCCTTGTACTTCGGGATGTAGAACATGAACTCGGACGGCGCTTCGGACTCCGGCGCCATGATGATCGTCATTTCGACGCCGTCGAGCATCAGCTTCTGTCCGGTCGCGGTCGCGAAATCTGTCGGCACAAGCAGCGTAATCGCGCCGATCGACGTGGTCTTGCCGAGGCCGCCATCCACCACGCCGACAGGTCCGCGCGGCAGCAGATTGCCGTACATGTAAGCTGCGCGGCGGCTCATCGCATTGCCGGCGATCACGTTTTCGCCCACCGCGGCTTCGGTAAAGCCGGCCGGCGCGTAGATCTTGACCTTGCCGGACTTCAGATCGGCTTCGTCGACAATGCCGCGAATGCCGCCGTAGTGGTCCGCGTGACTGTGAGTGTAGATGACGTGAGTGATGGGCTTGTCGCCGAGGTGTGGAACGACCAGCTGTTTCCACACCACGCTCGATACGTCGGCGGTCATCAGCGGGTCGATGACGATCCAGCCGGTGTCGCCGCGAATAATGCTCATGACCGAAAGATCGTAGCCGCGCACCTGCCAGATGCCGTCCACTACTTCGAATAAGCCGTGATTCATGTTCAGCTTGGCATTGCGCCACAAGCTGGGGTTCACGGAATCGGGCGCATTGTTTTCCGGGCCGCCCTTGATAAAGGCGAACTGCCCAAGATCCCAGGCTGCGCCGCCTTTTGAACTGGGAATCACGCCGGGATCCGGCAAGGTCGCGATCAGCCCGCGGCTGGCGTCCTGAAAATCTTGCGTGTCGTTGAAAGCTAGCTGATTTGCATATATTGCGTTGGCCTCTTTCGTGGCCTTGGTGGGCGGCTTGGAACCAATGCCGGTAGCCATTGGGCCGGCTGCGGTTTGTGCCAGGACATCTCCGGCGACGGTGCCGAGCCCGCTTGCGATGCCGACTGAAACGACACCCTTGAGAAAACCTCTACGTTTTAATGCGGAATCCAGATTATTCTCGTCGGACATAGAACCACCTCCATGTTTTAGGTATTCCCCCTGGGGTTTTGCCTTGGGGTTTTTTCTACGAGTGTTCTGTTCGCGCGATTAATCCTAGTCAAAGTATCGACCGGGTGCAATGGCATTGTGAATATTTTACCGAGGGGCACCGCCGTGCCTGGGCTTTCAATTCAGCTGGCCGGACTTTTGCTTTTGCGAGGTCAGGTGAAATAGCCAACTGCGAGATCGATGAATTCACGTATCTTGCGTGGCACGAACTCACGGCTTGGATAAACGAGCGAGACCGCGACGTCGCCACTGAGCACGGTGTATTCGTTAAGAATCCGCACCAATGAACCGGCGCGCAATTCATCGCTGACCATTTCGAGCGGCAGCAGCGCGATGCCCATAGCACCGAGCGCCGCCTGTTTCTGCATGATCATGCTATTGACCGTGAACGACGGATCGAGCGTGATGCTTTCTTCGCCACCGTTGCCCTTGCTGAACACCCAGGTCGGCGGGCTGGTGTCGAGCGGTGCGGCGATCACCCGATGTTGCGCGAGATCGCCCGGGGTCACCGGATAGCCCGTTTCGGCCAGATACGCGGCGGCCGCCACCGGCACCGCATGGGAGTTGATGAGGCGGCGCGCCACTAGCGATTCCGAGCGGATCATGTGTTCGGTCACGATACCCACGTCGAAACCGCCCTCGAGCAGATCGACGCGTTTTTCGGTGAGTGTGACGCGCAGATTCACGTGCGGAAATTTTGACTGGTACTCCGCAAAAAGCGGTGTGAGCCGGAACAGCGAGAAGCTGCCCAATGCCACGATCCGCAGATCGCCCGCGACTTCCTTCGAGGTGGTGGTCGCCCGTGATTCGACCTCTTCGAGTTCCGCCAGCAGAACGCGGCAGCCATCGGCATAATCCGCGCCCGCTTCAGTCAGCACGACCTTGCGCGTAGTACGCTGGAACAGCCGGATGCCGAGGTGTTTCTCGAGGCTCGATACATGGCGCGTTACGACGGAGGTCGAAACATTGAGTTGCTCCGCGGCTTGCGCGAAGCTGCCCGCATCGGCGACCTTGACGAAAGCCTGCATGGCCTGAAAAAGATTGATCATGGTAGTGCGAAATACGTGTTCGTTGAGGCGAGTGGCGAGAAGCGCGTGGCTTGACAGGCCGACCCGATCTTCAGTGCGTCATTGCGTTGCCGTTATCAGCTTCAGCCCCGCGGGCAGCGATTCGCCGAATACCCGGCCTTCGTCGGCGTCATCGAGCTCCACGGTCTCGCTGACCATTGCGATCCACGCACGCGGTGCGTTAGCTGCTTCGAGCCGGCGCACTACGGTATGGCGTAAGTCGTCGGGCAGGTCGCGTGAACGGTCGCCGGTCATACGGGCGATCTGCACGGCGGCGAATGCCGCGGGGTCGACCTTCTTCCAGTCGAGCGCGAGGATCGTGTTCAGCCAGTGCGCCGCGATGTCCGGCGGCACGATGCTATGCGCGCTGCCATAGAACGGCCGCCGTGCACCGATGCGGCCCACTGCCCACCAGCTCTGATGGTTTTCCGCAGGCTTCTTCAAGCGCGCGAGTACCGATTCGCCGAGCTCGATTTTGCGTTCGACCGGAATGCGTTCGAGCGATGCGCTCAACCGGACCATGTCGGTGAGGCCGGTTTTCGACACGTCGAATGGCAGCTTGTGGCGCGATTGCGCGGCGGTTTGCAGATAGGCCATTGCGTCGAGCACACGCAGTTGCGCGCTTTCGTCGAGGCCGCCCGCGGCGCGGCGCCAGAGCGTCCACCATTCCGACCAGACCTGGCTTTCGTTGACGTACTGAATACCGTCGTCGAAGAGCGACCAGAGCTGCTCGACGCGCCATTCGTCGAGTGGATAGCCGAAGCCCGGCCGGACGCAATAGCCGGCGAGATTCAGCCACAAGCGCTCGTGATCCGCCGAGCGCCGGCGACGGCGCGCGCGTTCCCACAGTGCGCCGAACAGTCCACGCAGCAGCGCGCTGTTCCAACTCTCGCGCGGCCCGAGCAGTTGTTCGAGTTGCGAGCGCAGGCGTTTGACTTCCTTCGGGTCGACTTTTTGCGTGCGTGAGCCGAAGCATCGGTCGATATGGTCGATCGCTTCGTCGAGCCTGGGGTGCCGGGCTTGCGCCGGATCCGCCGGTAAATTCACCTGGGCATCCTCACGACGCAACTGGAATTCGAGCAGCCAGCGCTGCGCGGGATTGTCGAGTTCGATGCAGTGAACTTCGAGCGTGCCCACTTCGGTCAGGGACGTAGCGATTTGCACCGCGGTTTCGCCGCGCGCCGTGCTCGCGCCGCGCGGTTGCACGATCGTCGCGATAGGTGGCAGCCGAACGAAATCGCCTTGCGTGAGATCGGCCATCTCGCCTGGCTGGTAGACCGTATCCGCGCTTGAAGAGGCGAGGTGAAAGCGCACCGGATGCCCGAGGCGCAGCGCGAACGTACGATCTTCGATACGAATCTCGTGGCCTTCTTCGGTGCCGCGCGGCAGCAGGCAGATGCCGCGTTGCGCCGGCTCGGCGTCGCGTTCGCCATGGCCGGCTTCGTCCAGCACGAGGAAGTAGCTGCGTGCCGAGCCGCCACCGATTTTCGGCGCCTGGCCCGCGCGGGCGAGCGCATAAGCGACCGCGCCGCGCGCTACGGCGACATCGGGATTGTCGTTGTGCAGCACGTTGAGCGGTTCGCCGCGCCATGTGCCCAACGTGCTGGACAGACGCTGCGTCAGCGCTTCGGCGCGAAACACGCCGCCGTTCAGCAGTAGCGTGTCGGGCACCGGCAACGGTTCGTCCTGACCGTCGTCAGTATCGGAGGGCTGCGCGGAAGCGCCGGAAGACGAACCCAGCGCCTTGCGCGACTGTGCCGCGAAGCGGCTCAGAAACGCCGCGATATGACGCGTGACCGCCGCATCGGTGGCATAGGGCAGGCCGAACTCGACGATCGCGCCGCGCGGCCTTCTGGGCCGTTCGTTCGACGCCACGGCCGGAAAGAATCCGTCGACGATAATCTGCTCGACTTCCTCGCGCGTGACCTGCACCGTGCGCGCGCCGCCGAGCAGCTTCGAGCCCCCGCCGAGCAGCGTGATCGACGCCGACTCCGGTGCGTCTGGACCGAGCAGTTGTTCCTTCGCGCCGCGGCAACGCTCGACCAGTTGCGACAAGCTCGCCGCCGACAGACGCGTGCGCTCGTTGCCCGCTTGCGGCAAACGGGCCTCGACCCGATGCGCGAGCGCGAGATCCATGTTGTCGCCGCCGAGCATCAGATGATTGCCCACGCCGATGCGCGTGAGTTCCGGCTCGCCATCGCGCATATGGACTTCGATCAGCGTGAGGTCGGTGGTGCCGCCGCCTACGTCGCAGATCAGCACGAGCCGCGTGTCCGACAGTTCGGTCGCAAGCTGCTTGCGATGATGAAACAGCCAGTCGTAGAACGCGGCCTGCGGCTCTTCGAGCAGCCTTAACGTGGGCAGGCCCGCCATCCGCGCGGCTTCCACCGTCAGCGCTCGCGCGCCTTCGTCGAAAGAAGCGGGCACCGTTAGCACGATGTCTTGCGCTTCGAGCGGCGCGTCAGGAAAGCGTTGATTCCAGGCGGCCCGCACGTGCGCCAGATAGCTCGCGCTGGCTTCGACCGGGGAGACTTTGCGGACGTCGTCGGCGGCGCCCCATGGCAGGATCGGCGCGGTGCGGTCCACCGACGCATGCGACAGCCAGCTCTTCGCACTGGCCACCAGCCGTCCCGGCACTTGGCCGCCGAGCGTCCGCGCGAGCCTGCCTGTCACTACCGGCGGATTCTGCTGACTTCCGTTAGCGCCATCGACCGCGTTGTCCGCTACGCGCCAGGGCAACTGCAGATCGCCCGCACTCAGCTCGCCTGGTGCCGGGTGATATCGCACCGAAGGCAACAGCGGCCGCGTGGCGACTTCGCCGAGACTCACCAACTGATCGATCTCGAAGACGCGAATCTCCTGCGACTCCGCCGCGGGGGCGCCCGCTCCGGAATCACCTGTCGCAGGAGAACCCGCCGCAGGATCGCTCGCCGCAGCATAAGCCAGCACCGTGTTACTGGTGCCGAGATCGATGCCGACGCTGTAGCGCTTCAACTCAGTCATGCATTGACACCGCCGCGCACGTCGAACTCGACCTTCCAGCGTTCGTCCGTGCCGCGCGGCATGGCTTCGAGTTCGAGCGTGCCGGCTTCCGTCACGCGCGCATGCAGTTTCACCGGTACGATCTCGCCGGCGGTGCGGCCGGCGGCGGGCAGCGTTGCCTGGATTTCCTCCAGCTCCTGCAATTCCTCAGGCCCCCAGAAGTCGAGCAGCGTGCCGACCTGATCCTGACGGCGCACCGACGAGCCGAAGAAGCGGAAGTGCACCGGTTCGCCGACGACCAGCCCGAACTCCTGCGCCGGCAACTGGGCGTCCGTGCCTTCTTCCATGCCGAACGGGGCGACGCATAGCGCCTGCACCGGCGGTTCGAGACCGGGGACGGCGGGCATCGCCGATTCGATCGCGATGTAATACGCGCGTGCCGTGCCGCCACGAATGCGCACGCCTTGACCGCGCCTCACGTAGCCGTAATAAGCCGCGCCACGTGCCACAGCGAGATCGAGATCCGCCCCTTCGAGCAGGCGTGCTTGCGGCGCACCTTCGGCACTGAGCCAGCCATTAAGCGTGCTCATGATCCGCTCGACCAGCAACGGCGACTTGAACACGCCGCCGTTGAAGAGCACGGCGGTGGGGTGCAGGAAGGTGGCGCCTTCCGCTGTGGCGATATCGCGCAAGCCTTCGAGTTCGGCGAGCGCGCCCACCTGACGTCCCAGGAAGGCCGCGAGATGCCGCGTGATACCCGCGTCCTGCGCATACGGCAGGCCGAGTTGCGTCAGACCGGCCCGCGCGCGGCTCACCGGACGCGCCGCGCTCTCCACCTGCGGGAAGAAGCCTTCGAGGATCGTCTGGGTCAGCTCCGCCCGCGTCAGTTCGGTGCGGATCGAACCGCCGATCAGCTTCGAACCGCGGCTCGGCACGACGAGCGGCACGGTATCCGTCGACGGATCGCTGAGCAGCGTTTCCTTCGCCGAGCGGCAGGCATAGGTGAGGGCGCGCAGTTGCCACGCGTCGGCCTGGGTCCCTTGCGCCGCAAGTTTGCGTGCGATCACGTGGGCCAGCGCGAGGTCCATGTTGTCGCCGCCCAGCAGAATGTGTTCGCCGACCGCGACGCGATGCAGTTCCAGATTGCCTTCGCGCTCGATCACGGCGATCAGCGAGAGGTCGGTCGTCCCGCCGCCCACGTCGACCACGAGAATGATGTCGCCGACCTTGACCTGCTTGCGCCACTGGCCGCCGCTCTTCTGGATCCAGCTATACAGCGCGGCTTGCGGTTCTTCGAGCAGCGTCATGCGGCCGTAACCGGCTGCCTCGGCGGCTTCGGCGGTCAATTCACGCGCGGCCGGATCGAACGACGCGGGAATCGTCACCGTAATGTCCTGCTGGCTGAACGGCGCGTCCGGATGCGCGTGGTCCCATGCTTCGCGCAGGTGCGTCAGATAGCGCACCGAGCTTTCGAGCGGCGACACGCGCGCGACTTCGGGCGGCGCGTCGTTCGGCAGAATCGCCGCGCGACGGTCGACGCCCGGATGACACAGCCAGCTCTTGGCGCTCGACACGAGCCGGATCGGCGTGGCCGCGCCGCGGCTGCGGGCGAACTCGCCGACCGCGAATTCGCGCTGGCCGGTCCACGGCAGATACAGGTCGCCCGAGGCGAGTTCGTCCGGATGCGGCAGGTAGAGGAACGAGGGCAGCAGATCGAGGTTGTCGATCGCTCCGGGGCCTGTGAGTTGTGCGACCGGCAGCACGCCTTGCGTGGTCTTTTCGCCGTCGCTGGCGGTGGTGTCCACGTAGGACAGCGCGCAGTGCGTGGTGCCCAGGTCGATACCGATCGAGAAGCGCGCGTCGCTCATAGCTCCACCTCGGCCGGTGCGATCACCTTGGCGTTGTGGCTGTCGGTCAGCTTCGGCAGACGCACTTCGTCGACACGCCAGCCGCGGTGGCTGATGCTGCCGTTAAACGGCGCCTTGCCGACCACATTGCCGGTCAGGCGAATCGAGCTCGCGTCGAAGCCTTCGGCCAGCGTCACGCGGCTGCCTTCGGCTTCGTCGCGCACCGGACGGATCGTGAAATGCTCGCGCAGCGTCGCGCGGCAGCCGTCGTGCACGAGGCGGGCGGCGGCGCCGATGTCGGCGTCGCTATAGGCCTTGATGTCTTCTTCGACGAAATCGATGAAGCGCGCGTCGCGTTGCAGCAGCCCAAGCAACTGGAGCGCGGCGTCCGGGCTCGCTTCCTTGAGCGCGGGTGGTTGCGGGGCGGGGGCCGGGGCTGCGACAGGCGCGGGCGTGGGTGCGGCGGCAGGTGTCACGCTCGCGGCAGCGGCGCTATCCGCGCCACCTTTGCGCAGGCGCAGCACGCCACCGGCAAATTCGCCATCGCCGAGGATGCTGAAAAACGTACTGACGGCAAGTGAAATCCTGCCGAGGAAAGACGGGTTCGAATCGATCATGAATGCTCCTGAGGGGCTCTGTTAAAGGACGAGCTGTCCTGGCTGCGCCGCACGCGACGGGCCCGACCGGCCTGATAGGCTCGATGGACCGCCGCCATGCGTCTTTGCGAGGGTCGGCGGCAAGGCCAGCCTGCCACCGAGGTCTGATTCATCCGGTTTTGCGGCGCGTTGTGCGCGCGCAAACCCGTATTTTGCCTTGTCGCGCGCCCGAAGCGGGCAAAGCCGGCCATTCTAGCGGTCAATGGGTGGAGATTGGCGGACGGCGAAGGGTGCCTTTCGGCAATGCCAGGCCGCTTATTTCACGCGGCGTGCGGCCCGAACTCGGCGACTACCTGGTCGATAAATGCGCGCAATTTCGGGGTGGCGCGGCTTGCCGGAAACACCAGATGCATGGGGCGCGCGGGCGCTTCATAGTCCTTGAGCAGCCGCACCAGCCGGCCCGCGGCGAGTTCGTCTTTCACCGCCACTTCGGGCGCGAGTATCACGCCGCCGCCATTGAGGGCCGCGGCCAGCAGCGCCTTCACGTCGTTGGTCTGGAAGCGGCCGGAGATCGGCACCAAGTGTTCGCCGCGCGGGTCGGCAAAGCGCCATTCGGTATCGACCGGCTGGCTCGTATAGACGAAGCTCAGACACTCGTGCGCCGCCAGCGCTTGCGGGGTCTGCGGCTCGCCGCGCTCGGCCAGGTAGCCGGGCGAGGCGCAGGCGGCCAGCCGGTAGGGCATCAGGGGCCGCGCGATCAGCGACGAATCCGGCAGCGAGCCGAGACGGATCGCAGCTTCATACCCTTCGTCGATCAGATCGACGAAGCGGTCGGTCAGCGCCAGCTCGACCCGCACCTCGGGATGAGCCTTCAGGTAGCGCGTGATCATCGGCGCGAGACAGCAGGTGCCGAAGGTCACCGGCGCGGTGATGCGCAAACGCCCGCGCGGCGAGGCCGACAGCTCCTGCGCGACCGATTCGGCCGCGTCGGCATCCGCCAGCAGCGCCTTGCAGCGCTCGTAGAAAATCTGACCGATCTCCGTGAGGCTCTGGCGCCGCGTGGTCCGGTTGAGCAAGCGCGCGCCGACGCGCTCCTCCAGCGTGCCGACATGCTTGCCGGCCATCTGCGCGGAGATGCCGAAGGCGAGCGCGGCCGCCGCGAACGAGCCGCTGTCGGCTGTTTTCACGAACACGGCCATGCTGGTCAAACGGTCCATGATTCCCCACTCCTGCTTTCGACACTCATCAAATATCGCATATTTATCCCGTTGAGGTTTTGAATCATAGTGCTTCTCACCGATGGGCGTGCGCTCAACGGAGCGATCCGCAGACAGACAGGGAGGGTGAAACATGAAGATAGGTATTCTTGGCGCCGGTTTTCTCGGCCGCGCGATGGCGACTGTCGCGAAGCACCATGGTCACGATGTGATGATCAGTAATTCCCGCGATCCGCGGACCTTGGTCAGCACGGGCGCCGTGCTGGGCTGTGCGCTCGGCACGGCTGAAGAGGCGGCGAAGTTCGGCGACGTGGTGGTGGTGACCGTGCCGTTCAGCAGCATTGGCGCGCTGCCGGTCGCGGCGCTCGACGGCAAGATCGTGATCGACACGTGCAACTACTATCCCGACCGCGACGGCCACATCGAAGCACTCGACAATCGCTCGACCACGACCAGTCAGATGCTGGCCGCCGCGTTGCCGGGCGCGAAGGTGGTGAAGGCCTTCAACGCGATTCTGGCGAAAGACCTCGAAACGGACGGCAAGCCTGCCGGTGCGCCGAACCGCCGGGCACTGCCGGTTGCCGGCGACGACGCGCAGGCTAAACACGTGGTGAGCGGACTGCTCGATCAATTCGGCTTCGATCTTGTCGATGCCGGCGGGCTCGCCGACAGTTGGCGCTTCGAGCGTGCGAAACCGGTCTACTGCATCGCGCTGGATCGCGCGGGCATCGTGGAAGGATTGGCCGCGGCGAAGCGGGACGTCGAGTTGCCGCATGGGTCATGGCGGCATTGACCGGCGTGTCGCGGCGATTGTTCGAGGATGCAATCGCCGCCAGCTTGCGACGACGAAACTGACACCCCGGGTGCGTCGGTGCAAAGAGACTTGTACCGACGTGTTCCCAGATTCATTTCGATATGCGACTATGTGCTTCATGGACCTCCGTAACGTACTGCTTAACGCTCTCCACCATCACGGCCGCATGCTGTTGCGCCGTGGTTCGTTACGTCCATAGCAGGGAAACGGAACTTTACTGATTCCGTTTGCTGCATAAACGACCAAGGCGCCCAGGGCGCCTTTTTTTATTTTTACGCTCAAGAGACCAGACATGACCATGATTCGTGGAACCCGTTTTATCGTCGGAAATGAAGCCGCACAGATTCGTGCGCTCGAAAACCGTTTCCGGAGCTACCTTCATTGAAGCCGGAGCCGAGGAGGCGATCGTTCCTGCGCTGTGGGGACAAGACACCTTCATCGAGAAAACCGGTGGCAGCGAAGTCATCGGACAGATGTGGGCTTTCCCGGACAAGAAAGGCAGACCCTGTTGCCTGATTCCGGAAGCGACGGCGCTCTTTCAGGAACGCTGCAAGGAATTGCTGGCAGGGAAGACGGAGCGCATGGTGTTTTATGTAGCGCGCTGCTATCGATACGAGCGGCCGCAGGCGGGGCGATATCGCGAATTCTCGCAACTGGGATTCGAATATCTCTGCGCGGATCCTCAGCGGGCGAATGCGCGCAGTCAGGAGATTGTGGCGGGTTTTCTGGATTCATTCGGACTACGTTACGAAGTCGATAGCACGGCGCGGCGCGGTCTGAGCTATTACCTGAACGGCATGGGCTTCGAGATGCGCTGTAGCGAACTCGGGGCGCAACAGCAGATCGTCGGCGGCGGCGCCTATCGGGAAGGCGCGGGTTTCGGCATCGGCGCGGAACGCTTGCTGCTTGCGATAACGGCTCAGGGTGTCGACGTCGGCTCCGGTTCCCGGAGCGCGTGAGCGACCGTGGCGACTTTTATCCGGTCGCCACCGGCTACATCAGATTACACGATTAACCGGGCCGGCTCAATCTATGACTTTACCGAACGGTTAACACATCACAGCTTTTATTCAATAGACGTTGACGAATAGCGATGAGACGATTGCACCGGCTAAAGCGTGCGAACGGTTATTCGACAAGGGGGAATACGCAGGCCTCTACATGTGAAGGAGACGCGTTCGCCGGTCACGACATCGGCGAGCTGATAAAACCAAAATAGAACACAGAGATATGTCAACGAAAATTGTTGGAGCCGCGGCTCTGGGATTCGTCACGTGCGCCGCGCACGCTCAATCTTCCGTGACGCTGTATGGGATTGTCGATGGCGGCGTCCGCTACACAAATAATGGTCACGGTGCCGTCACGACGATGAATACGAATGGCTGGCTTTCGTCGAACCGTGTTGGCGTGATTGGCCACGAGGATCTGGGCGCAGGATGGCAAGCCAATTTCCAGTTGGAGGAGGGCTTCAATGAGGCGACCGGCGCGTTGGACAATACCTCAGGCGTCCTGTTCAATCGCATGGCATATGTCGGCGTCAGCGGGCCGTATGGCGCGCTGACCCTTGGGCGCCAATGGAATCTGGCTCACGATATCGTCTACGATCTCGACCCTTTCTATCTCCAGTATCCGTCGATTATTCCGCTAACGCCGGCTCTCGACGGCATTCACTTCAGCAATGACGCGAAGTACAAAGGCGAGTTTGGACCATTCAAGGTCAGCTTCGAAAATTCGTTCGGCGGCGTGGCGGGGAATATCAACGACGGCACCGCTCGAAGCGCGGGTGTGCTCTATAAGAGCGGGTTCATCGAGGTCGGCGGCGTGTATGTCCACAAGCGCACCCTGGTCGGTGCGAACTATCTCCCGGACGACTATTACGCGCTCGGCACGCAGATGGTGTTCGGCCCGCTAAGACTCGCGGGCGGCTTCATGAACGAGAACCAGGACGGCCTTGCGGGTTCGCCCGCGGTGCGCACAGAAAACTATTGGGCGGGCGTGACCTACGCGGTCAGCCCTTCTACTCGTATTGCCGTGGGCGGGTACGAAACCAGTTTGCCGAATTCGGATGGCAAGCGTGATCTCGGCATCGTCAGCGTGACTTACTCGCTGTCGAAAAGCACGCAGCTCTATGCGGAAACTGATTTCACCCGGTATCGCGGCTCGTATGTGACCAATACGACGCTCAATCCGCAGAAGGCGCAACGTCAAGTCGGCGCGACGGTCGGCATCGACCATAACTTCTGATACGAACCGGGAACCTGAATGAAGCTAGGTTGGTATTCGGAACTGACTCCAGTCGAACGACGAACGTATTGGGCGTGCTTCGGCGGCTATACGTTGGACTCCCTGGATTCGACGATGTACGCGTTGCTTGCGCCGGTGTTGATTGTCTTTCTCGGCATTAGCAAAACGGAAGTCGGCATGCTGGCCACGGCAGGTCTGGTCGGCAATGCAGTGGGTGGCTGGATTGCCGGCATTGTCGCCGACCGGTTCGGCCGTGTCGCCGTGCTCAAGGTGACCATTTTGTGGGTGGTGGCCTTCAGCCTGCTGGCCGCCGCGACCTCCGGCTTTCATGAGCTCATTGCCGTGCGGGCCTTGCAGGGACTGGGATATGGCGGCGAGGCGGCAGTGGGCGGAGTTCTGATCAGCGAGGCGGTCCGTCCGTATCTTCGCGGACGGGTCGCGGCTTCCGTGCAATCCGGGTTCGCGGTCGGTTACGCGCTATCCACCGCATTGATGCCGATCGTTTTTATCTTTTTCCCGGAGACGATTGGCTGGCGAGTCATGTTTGTGATCGGCGTCGTTCCGGCTTTCCTGGTGCTGATGATTCGCCAAAGTGTTCCTGAAAGCAGGATCTTCGAAGTTGCAGCAAACGCTCGACGCATCGGCAAGAAAGGCGAGCCGTTCTGGGTGATATTTCGTCCTGCTCAACTGCGCGCCACGCTGGCCGGCCTGCTGCTCGCAAGCGGTGTTTTCGGCGCCGGATTCGGCATGAGCGCGTGGCTGCCCACCTACCTGCGGATGGAGCTTCATCTGGCGGCCGCGTCGATGGCCGGATATCTTGCAATGGGCATCGCCGGCTCGTTGATCGGCCCGTTCGTTGGCGGATTCATCAGCGACAAAATCGGGCGCCGCGCCAATTTCATCCTGTTTGCGGTGTGCGAGGCGGTGGTGGTCGGCGTCCTGTTGCTTGTACCGGTTGGCGCTAAAGCAACCGTCGTTCTTATTTTCATCCACGGTGCGCTCCAAAGCGGCTTTGCCGCGGGTCTTGCGCCTACCTTTGCCGAATTGTTTCCAACTCATGTCCGAGCCAATGGATCAGGTTTTTGCATTACGGGCGGACGCGGTTTTGGCTCCATCGTGCCGGCAGCGGTCGGGATGTTTTCCGTTGCGATGCCGCTCGGTCGTGCTATGGGCATGGCAGCGCTTTCAGCGTTCGCCGCTGCAATTGTCGCGGCGCTGCTTCTGCCGGAGCGCTCCGGTGCGGATCTGGATGCCGATAATCCAACTGAGGACCCGGCGGGATCCGACGTAGAGTTTTCTCATTGAGAGCGTTCCACCGGCATGGGGCAACTGGACTGGTATCTGAACGTCAACCTGAAGGTGCGCCACTTGCGCCTGCTGGTTGCCGTTTACGATTTTCGCAATCTACGACAGGTCGCATCGAACTCGTATGTCACCGTGCCTGCGGTGTCGAAGGCGCTGGGAGAAATCGAACGGGCGCTAGGGGTCCAACTGTTCGAGCGCACTGCCAGCGGGTTGCGGCCCACTGCGTACGGCGAAAGCGTGGTTCGACATGCGCGAATAGTACTGAGTACGCTCAATCAGACTGCCGAAGAGATCAAGGCATTGCAGACGGGCAGTACGGGCAAGGTGTATGTCGGCACGTCGCCGATCATGGTTTCTACGATCCTGCCGAAAGCGCTGATCCTGCTCAAGCAGGACGCGCCTCACACTAACGTAGAGATTCGGGAAAACCGGATGCGCTCGCTGCTGCAGGAGTTGCAGCGCGCCGAGCTCGACATGATCGTCGGTCGCCTGCCGAGCAAGTCGGATACGGTCGGTCTGCAGGAGCAGATATTGGTCGCGCCTTTGACCAGGCTCGTGACCGGCCCTCACCATCCGCTCGCAGGCAGAACGAAGGTGGGATGGTCGGATCTCAAGGATTTTCCGTGGGTACTTCCGCCACTGGGGTCGTTACTGCGTGAGCCGATCGAAAACACTTTCGCTCGCCATGGTCTGCCCATGCCATCCAATTACATCGAAACGTTGTCGAGCCATCTGGTTCGCGCCTACATCCAGTTCAACGATGCGATTGCGCTGCATACGGGCGACGTGTTGTATCCCTACGCGGATGTCGGTCCGATTCATGTCCTGCCGATCAATCTGAGTCTCGTTACGCGCCCGCTCGGTGCGCTCTGGCGAGGTGACAAACCCCTCGCACCGAATGCGATGTTGTTGCTGCGCTGCCTGGAGCAGGCATGCTCCACCGACGTTGCCACGTATAACGCGTATTGACGCGGGCCGCTGAAACGGCTGACTGACGTATTGACGATCCCTTGTATTCGCCCTGCAGGTGCGGCGCTTTGCTGAAGCGCATCCGCACTTGTCATGGCATGCCTTCCACCAAGGCTTTGCTTAACGCTTGCAGTACCGAGCTTGATGCCTGGGCACGTCAGGGGGTTTTCCATTTGGTTAACGGAGACGTGCTTTTTTTCAATAGACGGAAAGTGTGTGCCACAAGATCATGTAGTCAACGAGATCGCCTGAACGGCCATGCAACTTGCAGCCCTTACAGGGCACGAAGCTGCGAGGGTTGGCAGGGCGATCGAGCGTATCTGTCGAAAAAGGAGACACCGTTGACTAGAAACGTCCCGCTCAAGATTGCAATCGCTGAGCACCCCCACACGTCGGCTATCCGCAATGGATCCATTCCCATCGAGGGTGTGGATGCCGAATTCATCACAGTTCAGCCGCAAATCGGTGCGTTTCGCCGGATGGTGCGCGATGTCGAATTCGACGTCTGCGAGCTGGCGCCGACGACTTACATCATCGCCCGTGCCTATGGTGCGCCGTTTGTCGGACTGCCGATCTTTGTGACGCGGCGCTTTCATCATGGCGGTCTGCTCGTGCGCCCGGACGCAGGGATCAAAACGCCGAAGGACCTGGAAGGCAGGAAAGTAGGTGTGCGTGCCTACTCGGTGACAACGGGTGTGTGGACGCGTCAGGTCCTGATCGACGAGTTCGGTCTCGATTCGTCGAAGGTGACCTGGGTTGTCGACGACGAAGAACATGTTACGCAGCTCAAGCTGCCGTCGAATGTCATTCATGCACCGGCTGGGAGTTCGCTGGCGGAAATGATGGACACAGGTGAACTGTCGGCGGGCTTTGCGGCTGCCGCGGGTATTGGCCGCACAGGCGCGCCCACGGGGGGATGGAAGGAGGTCGAGGCCGACTATCCCGATCTGCTGCCCAATGCGACCGAGCTGGAGGCCGAGTACTTTGCCCGCACAGGGGTGTATCCGATGCACGGCACGATTGTCGTCAAGGACTCGGTGCTTGCGGAGCACCCGTGGATCGCAAAATCGATTTATGACGCCTTCGCACAGGCGAAAAAGGAATGGCTGGTGCGGCTCGATGCCGGCGAGGCGACGAGCGCCAGCGATAAGAAGTATCTCGAACTGCGCAGGATCGTCGGACACGATCCGCTGCCGTATGGTCTGCAGGAAAACCTCAGGACGATCGAAACACTGGAAGCGACGGCGTTCAGGCAGGAGCTTACGCCGCGGCGTATGTCTATTGGCGAGCTGTTTGTGGACCCGTTGGCTCGCTGATTTGACCGCTGATGCATGGGGCTGAAGTAAGCGCTAAAGCGCCAACTCGGGTCGACCGCGATGCATGGGGCCGGAGTAAGCGCTGAAGCGCTAACTCCGGCCGACAGGAGAACACATGATTATTGATTGCCACGGTCATTTCACGACCGTACCCGCTTCATTCCGTAACTGGCGCGCGAAACAGGTTGAGTTCGCGAACGATCCGGCCAACGCGCCCTCGCGTGCCGAAGCCCATGTCACCGACGACGAGATCCGTGAAGCGATCGGCAACGGACAACTCAAACTGCAACGCGAACGCGGCAGCGACCTGACGCTGTTCTCGCCGATCGCCGGCCTGATGAGCCACCATCTGGGCAACGAGCGCACCAGCCTCGAGTGGGCCGAATTATCGAACGACCTCGTGTACCGCGTAACCGAACTCTATCCGGACAACTTCGCGCCGGTGTGCCAGTTGCCGCAATCGCCGGGCGCGGCGCCCGCGAACTCCATTCCGGAGTTGCGACGCTGCGTGGAAGAAATGGGTTTTGTCGGCTGCAACCTGAACCCCGATCCGACCGGTGGCTACTGGACCGGCAAACCGATGACGGATCGCGAGTGGTATCCGGTCTACGAAGCGCTCGTCGATCTGGATGTGCCCGCGATGATCCACGTGGCCGCGTCGTGCAATCCGTGTTTTCACGGCACAGGCGCACATTATCTGAACGCGGATACGTCGGTGTTCATGCAGTTGCTGCAGTCGAACGTGTTCAGGGATTTCCCGACGCTGCGTCTCGTGATTCCCCACGGCGGCGGCGCGGTTCCGTATCACTGGGGACGCTATCGCGGCATGTCGCTCGAAATGTGCGATCGGCCGCTCGAAGGGCTGCTGAACAACATTTTCTTCGACTCGTGTGTTTATCACAAACCGGGTATCGAGTTGCTGACCAAGGTTATCCCTACCGATAACGTGCTGTTCGGATCGGAAATGATCGGCGCGGTGCGGGGCAAGGATCCGGCAACGGGCCAGTACTTCGACGATACGAAGCGCTATATCGATGCGTGTACGGCGCTGTCGGATGAGGATCGCTACAAGATCTTCGAGGGCAATGCGCGGCGTGTCTATCCGCGCCTCGATAAGCGCCTGAAAGCACGCGGTCACTGACATTGGTGCGAACCATATTCAATGAAACAGGCGCAGAGACACGCACATAGAAACGCACATAGAAACGCATAGAGATACTCATGAATTCCGCAATCGTTGATATCCACCCCCACATCATTTCCGATGACGAGAGCCGCTATCCACCGGCACCGCTGTTCGGCAGACGCTCCGACTGGTCGAAGGAACGTCCGAGCACGGTCGAAACCCTGATCGCGGCGATGGACGCAGCCGGCGTCGCCAGGGCTGCCGTGGTGCATTCTTCGACCACCTACGGTTTCGACAATAGCTACGTTATGGACGGTTGCGCGAAATATGCGGACCGCCTCGTGGCGGTCGGCTCCATTGACGTACTGCAACCGGACGCGACGCAACGCATTCATGAGGCGGTCGAGTGCGGCCTCGCCGGTCTGCGTCTCTTTACCGGCGGCAGCACCAAGGAGTTCGATCCGAGCGAGCTCGACGATCCGCGCTCGTTCCCGGCGTGGGAACTGTGCGGGAAGCTCGGTCTGCCAATGTGCATCCAGACCGGCCCGATCGGCTTACCTCAGGTAACGGCGCTCGCGCGGCGTTTCCCGAAGGTTGCAATCATCCTCGATCACCTCGGACGCCCCGACGTGACTGACGGCGCACCGTACGTCAACGCGCGGAGTCTGTTCGATCTGGCGCCGTTCGAGAACATCTACCTGAAGCTCTCGCCGCGCATTTTCGGCGATGTGAAGAAGGAAAAGGCGAGCGCTGAAACATTCTTCCCGCGCGTAGTCGAGGCCTTCGGCGCAAAGCGCATGGCCTGGGGCTCGAATTACCCGACCTCGCCTGGCACGCTCAGCGAAATTCTTGCCACGGCCCAGGCAGGTCTGGCATGCCTGAGCGCGGAAGATCGCGATTGGATTTTTGGCAGGACAGCGCAGCACCTGTATCCGGCTCTGACTTCAGGACGAGATTCGGCGCCGACCCACGACAAGAGAGAACCAGCATGAGCGATACCCGCCTCAACAGCATCATCCGCGCATTCGAATCCGGCAAGCCCGCCTTCGCCGCCTTCTCCAAACTGGATAAACAGAGCGCCATCGAAATGAGCGATGCCCCGTACGACGGCATCGTCTTCGAGATGGAGCATAACCCGTACGACGTATCGGCACTCGGCGACGCATTGCAGTACATGCTCAGCCGCAAACAGATCGCCGAGTCCGGCTCGGTCGCACCGCGCGTCACGCCGATCGCCCGCATTCCGGCCAATGGCGCGGAGATGAACCAGTCCTTCGCCAAGCAGGTCCTCGACCGTGGCGCCTATGGCGTGGTGTGGCCGCATGTGTCGACGGTGGAGCAGGCCTATAACGCGGTGGCGTCCTGCCGTTACGCGCGGCCCAAAGGTGCACCGCTCTATGAGCCGAAGGGCATCCGTGGTGACGGCCCCGCCAACGCGGCGCGCTACTGGGGCCTGAGCATGGCCGATTACTATAAAAAGGCGGACGTCTGGCCGCTCGCCCCCGAAGGCGAAATTCTGGTCGGGCTGATGTGCGAGAGCACCGAGGCGATCGAAAACCTCGATGACATCCTGGCGGAGGTGCCCGGCATCGGCTTCATCCTGATTGGCGAGGGCGATCTCAGCCAGCAGCTGGGCCATCCGCGCGATTACGAGCACCCGGTGGTGGTCGATGCGATGCGCCAGATTGTCGAGACCTGCCACAAACACAACGTGGTGGTCGGCAATCCGCATGTGAACGCGAAGAATCACAAGCGGCTCATCGAGGAGGGCTACCGTTTCCTGATCTCCGCACCGCTCAGGAGCTACGGCGTGGTCGGCCTCGCGCGCGAGATGGCGGGGTACTGAATGAGCGCAATGAGCGGAACGACCGCAACGACCGCAATGAACGGCGCCGAAAGCCTGGTCCAGACGCTCACCGAGCAGGGCGTCGACATCTGTTTCGCGAACCCCGGCACCTCGGAGATGCACTTCCTGAAGGCGCTCGAAAACCCGCGCATGAAGAGCGTCCTGTGTCTTTTTGAGGGCGTGTGCACAGGTGCGGCCGATGGTTATTACCGGATGAAAGACACACCGGCCTCCACGCTGCTGCACCTCGGGCCGGGACTCGCGAACGGGCTGGCCAATATCCACAATGCCCGACGGGCATCGTCGGGGATGGTCAATATCGTGGGCGAGCATTCGGCCGCACACCTGAAATACGATCCGCCGCTGACGTCCGATATCGAGGGCCTCGCGCGGCCGCTGAGTCACTGGGTGCGCCGCGTCGAGTCGCCGGGCGCGGTGGCCTGGGACGTCGCAACGGCGGTGGGCAAGGCGAGCGAACATCCGGGACAGATCGCGACACTCATTCTGCCCGGGGACACCTCCTGGCAGGATGCGGGCGAGCAGGTCGCGGTGCCACGCGTGATCGCCAGCGTGAAAACACCGGATGCCACGCGCATCGAGCACATCGCAAAGGTGCTGCGCTCGGGCGAACCGACGCTCATCGTACTTGCCGGCCGCGCGACGCGTGGCCGCGCGCTCGAACTGGCGGGCAGGCTCAAGGCGGCAACCGGGTGCCGCATCGCGACGCAGTTCTTCAGTTCCCGGATCGAACGCGGGGCAGGGCGGGTCACGCTAGAACGCATTCCGTATGCCGTGGGACTGGCCGTCGAGTATCTGAAAGATTTCAGGCACATCGTCACGGTGGAGACCACCGAGCCGATCGCCTTCTTCAGCTATCCGGGCAAACCGAGCCTGCTCAAGGCACCCGGCACGCGAGTTCATGCGCTGGTCGAAACCGGCGAGGACAGTGAAACCGGCCTCGACATGCTGCTTGATGCGCTCGGCGCGACGCATACGGCGGCGGTGCTTCAGCCGCGCTCGGATGCCCCGCCGCCGACTGGCGCGCTCACGCCTGCCACGATTGCCCAGGCATTGGCCGCTGCACTCCCCGAAAACTGCATCCTCGTCGACGAATCGCTGACCACGGGCCGCGAGACGATGGGGCTGACCGTGGGGGCCGCGCCGCACGATCTGATCAACAACATGGGCGGCTCGATCGGCTACGGAACGCCGGTGGCGACTGGGGCCGCGCTGGCCTGTCCTGGGCGGCGCGTGTTCTGCATGGTCGGTGACGGCAGCGCGATGTACACGATCCAGTCGCTGTGGACGCAGGCACGCGAGGGCCTGAACATCACGACGATCATCTTTGCCAACAACAGCTACGCGATCCTGAAGGCCGAGTACGCGAACATGGGCGCCGGCGCGCCCGGGGCGCGCGCGCTGGCGATGATCGATATCGACCGCCCGAGGATCGACTGGCAGGCGATGGCGAAAAGCATGGGCGTACCCGCTGTCGCCGTCGACACGGCCGAGGCGTTCCACATGGCCATGGCCGGCTCGGTGAACGAGGCGGGACCCTGCCTGATCGAGGTCAGGCTGTGAATCCATTCAGACGTAAAGAGGGACAACAATGACAACAGCGGCAACCAGGGCACTCACCGGCGTGCCGACATTACGCACCAATCTGGCCGACTACCCGGTCACGAAGGCGATGAAGGACGGGCGGGTGAGTTCGGACCTGGTCAGGCTCAACTATTGCGGACCGACGCCGGCGCATAACGGGTTCAAGGCGATGGTGCGGGAAAACGCGTTCGACGCGGGCGAGCTGGCGATCGTCACCTTCCTGCAGGCGAAGGCTTACGGCAAGCCCTATGTGCTGTTGCCGACGCCGATATCGGGGCGTTTCCAGCATCATTGCGCGGGCTTCAACATCGACTTCGGCCACCTCGATCCGAAGGATATCGAGGGCAAGCAGGTCGGCGTTCGCACCTATACCCAGACAACGGCGCTCTGGATCCGCGGCATCCTGCGCCACGAATACGGTGTCGATCTCGACCGGGTGACATGGATGACGCTCGGCGAAGGACACCTCGCCGAGTATCGCGATCCGGATAACTGCGTGCGCCTGCCCGCAGGATCGTCGATTCCGCAGATGATGCTCGACGGTGAGCTGAGCGCCGCGTTGCTCGGTGAAGATATGCCGAAGGACCCCCGCGTGCGCACGCTGGTGCCCGATGCGCAGGCGGCGGCCAAAGACTGGTTTGCGCGCACCGGGGTAGTCCCGATTAACCATATGTTCGTGGTACACGAGAATGTGTCGAAGCAACGTCCTGACATTGTGCGTGAGCTTTATCGGATGATTGTGGAAAGCCGCTCGCTTGCCGAAGGAGTCCCGGCTGCGTTCCCGCCGATCGGACTGGAAGCAAATCGCAAGGGCCTGCAACTGGCAATCGACTGGGCGCTCGATCAGAAGATCATTCCGCATCGCCTGTCCGTCGACGAACTGTTCGACGATGTAACCGGCAGTCTTGGATAAGTGATACAACGGGCATCTGGGTCGAATCGGATGCTCATCCTGGCGAGGTCCCGTAGCGATCCCGGCAGGCGCGTCGCCAGGCAGAAAAGTTTGCGCCGAATAAAAAAATTACCGGAGATGAATCGATGGAGACAACCCGAGTGAAAGGGTCGCGGCCGGACAACCGCTGGGGCATTCTCGTGCTGCTTGCGCTCGGGTTGATGATCTCTTTTGTGGATCGCACGAGCATGTCCGCCGCGCTTGCGGACCATCGTTTCGTGCGGGAATTCCTGCTGACTCACGTCGAGCGCGGCTGGCTCGGTTCGGCCGTGTTCTGGTCCTACGGTATCCTGCAGATTCCCATGGGCTGGCTCGTCGATCGGTACGGCGTGAAATGGCCTTACGCGATCTGCTTTGTGCTGTGGTGCCTGGCCGCGGCGGCAACCGGCATGGTCAGCACGCTGTTTGCCCTGATCCTCGTGCGCCTCATGATCGGCGCCGCCGAAGCCGTGGTGGTTCCCGCCACCTATCGTTACCTCGCCAACAACTTTGAAGAAACCCAGAAAGGTACGGCGCTCGGCATTTTTTCAATCGGCGGCAAGATGGGTCCGGCGCTCGGCGCGCCGATTGCGGCGTGGTTGATCGTCGCGAGTTCCTGGAAGGCGATGTTTGTTGTCACCGGGCTCGTGGGGCTGATCTGGCTGATGCCGTGGCTGCTGATGCTCAAGAATGATTTCCCGTCCAAAGCCGGGCTGGCGGCGGCGAAGCAACGGGCGGCGTCGGTGCCGATCGGCAACCTGTTATCGAGTCCGGTGGTATGGGGCGGGTTGATTACCAACTTCTGCTACAGCTATTTTGCGTTCTACTGTATGACCTGGATGCCGGCTTATCTGGTCGAACAGCGTGGTCTCTCGCTGAAGCAGTCGGGGCTTTATACCTTCGTCAGCTTCGCCGGCATTGCGATCGTGGCGGCGCTTGCCGGATGGGCGGCCGACCGTCTGATTGCGCGCGGGCACGATGCGGTGGTGGTGCGCAAATCGTTTATCGTGGCCGGGTTTATCGGCGGCACAACCGTTCTGCTGGGTGCCTATACTCGCTCGCCGCAAATGGCCTTGTTCTGGAATGTGGTTTCACTCTCGCTGCTGGGCCTCGCCACCGCGAATAACCTCGCGCTGGTCAAACTGACATTGATCCCCAAACAGGCCGTGGGGTTGAACACGGGCTTGCAGCAGGTGGCGACCAGTCTGGCGGGCGGAGTGTCGGCCAGCCTGTCGGGCTGGCTGCTCCATCTGGGACACAGCTACACACTGCCCATGCTGGCGATTTTCGTGTTCCTGGTGCTGGGTGCGACCAGTACGGTGGTGCTCCTGCAGCGGAAATGGGCGCCGAAAGTCAATGACTGCCGGTACGAACAGCAGCAGGGTGAGGGGCTGGCGAGGCAGAGTGCGCCGTGAGCCGATAGCGGCCCCGCCGCTGTGCGAAGCTGAGGGCGAGCACGGCAAAAATCAGCACGCCGGTTGCGACCTGCTGCCAGTAGAAATTCCAGCCGATCAACAGCAATCCGTTTGCCACCAGACTCATCAGCAACACGCCGAGCAGCGTACCGGTCACGCCTGGCCGGCGCGTGGGCGACAGCGTCGTGCCAATGAAGGTCGCGCCGATCGCATTCAGCAAATAGCCGTTGCCTGCCTGAGGCACAAAGGCTTTGACGGTCGACGACAGCAATAGACCCACCACGCCGTAAATGAGCGCACTGGCGATGAACGTGACGGTCGTGATCGCGGCGACGGGCAAGCCCGAGTAGCGTGCTACGCCAGGTTGTGCGCCGAGCGCGACACTGTAGCGTCCGAATACCGAGCGCGCGAGCGCCACGTGCACGGCAATGGCCAGCACGGCAACGATCCACAGCGGCACGGGTAAGCCTGCCAACGTGCCGTGCGCCAACTGGCTGAATAGCGGCGGCAAGGCGATATTGAGCAGATAAACCGGCTGACCGCCATCCGTGGCGAGTTGCTGGATGGTCTGACCGATGAACAGCGTGCCGAGCGTCGCAAGAAACGGCGCGATGCCGAGCCCCGCGATCAGCACGCTGTTGAACGCGCCGACCAGCAACGCCGCACCAAGACCGCCGAGCAGCGCCGGCAGCACTCCGACGTGATGTGCGCTCAGCAGCACGAATACGAGGCTTGCCAGATCGACCGCAGTGGCGAGCGACAAGTCGATGGCCCCAATCGATAACGCGAGCGTCATGCCGAGCGCCGCGATGGCGAGCAAGGCGAAGTTGTTCAGCAAGACATCGGCAAGATTGGCGGGACGGGCGAAGCCGGGGGCGAACACCGCGAAGAACGCGATGACGGCAAGCAAGGCGCCCACCAGCGCAAAACGCTGCAGGCCTGCAAGGCGTTCAATCATGAGCATGATTTCCTGAATACCGGCGACGAATGACGGCTGTTGTTGCGACGACGAACAGGATCAACGCGCCTTCGACGCCATTGACCCAATAGCTCGACACGTTGTCGAGCTGAAAGCCGTTGGTGACGATGCCGATGAAGAGCACCGCGAGCAGGGTGCCCGGAATGGTCGGCACCAGGCGCCGCGAAAACACGACACCCAGCAACGCGGTGGCGACCACCGCAAGCAGATTGTCTCCGGCGCCGGGCGAGCTTCCGCTCAGTAGCGCGGCGGACGTGAAGGCGGCGAGGGCCGCTGTGATGCCACTCAGGACATAGCTGGCCGCCACATAGGCATTGACGCGTAGCCCGGCGGCCCGCGCCGCGTCGCGGTGCGCGCCGGCCGCGCGCAGCCGCAGACCGAACGGCGTGCCGTGAATCAGCACGGTGAAGAAGGCCGCGACGATCAGCAGTGCATAGGCGAGGTGGGGCACGCCGAACGGCCCGCTATCCAGCAGGAAGGTGAGTGCCGGGGCTGCTGCGGGGACCGACGTATTCTGCGTGAGGACCAGTTCGAACCCGCCGCAGATGTTCATCGTCGTCAGCGTGGCGAGCAGCGGAAAAATGCGCAAGCCAATCACGGCAAACGCATTGAGTGCGCCGACAGCGGCCCCCGTGGCGAGCGTCAACACGAGCGCTACGCTTTGCGGCGCGCCCTGGCCGAGTACGACGGCGTAGACGGCTGCGCAGAGCCCCATGTTGGCGGCGATCGACAGATCGAGACCGCCTTTGATCGGATCCGACCCGCCGCCGATCAGCACGATCGTCAAGCCAAAACCGAGAATCCCGACCACGACGGATTGCTGCAGGACGTTCGCGAGATTCGCGACGCTGACGAACAGGGGCGAACTGACGGCAAACACTGCAAACACAACGGCGAAGGCGAGCGCCGCACCGTAACGCAAGCCGTACTGTGCACCGAACCAGCCTGCGGGCAGTTCGACTTTCGCCGGGCGCCGCGTGCTGTCATGAATGACTTTGCTCATACGGCGAACTCCTGTTGCTGGGCCGGTCCGCGTGCGCCGGTCGCCCACGCGAGCACGTCCTGGCGATCGGTTTCATGCGACACGAGTTCCCTAACAATCCGGCCCCGTGTCATCACCAGGACGCGGTTCGTGACGTCCAGCAGTTCGATCAGATCGCTGGAAAACAGCAGAATGGCGGCGCCGTCGTGCGCGAGTTGCTCCAGCAGCCGATAGATCTCCGTCTTCGCACCGATATCCACGCCGACGGTCGGTTCATCGAGCAGATAAACCGGCGCAGCGAGCGCCGGTCCGCGGCTCAACCATTTCGCCAGCACCACCTTCTGCTGATTGCCGCCGGACAGATGGCGCACCGGCGCCTCCGCTCCCGGCGTGCGGATGCCGAGGGTGTCGATCAGCCTCTGCACGGCATCGCGTTCGCGGTGGCGCGCGAGCAGACCGAAACGGCTGAAACGCGTCAGACTGGCGAGCGTCATGTTCTCGCGCACGGACAACGCAGGCGCGACGCCGTGCGCGCGACGATCTTCCGGCACGAAGGCGATGCCACGCCGCGCCGCATCGAGCGGGCGGCGCAGGCGTACTGCGTGGCCACCGATTTCGATGTCGCCCTGCACACCGCGTTCGAGACCGAACAGACTGCGCACGACCTGTTTGCCCCCCGAGCCCAGCAAGCCTGTTACGCCGACGATCTCGCCGCGCCGCAAGTCGAACGAGACGTCGTCGAAGCGACCGCGCGCGCTCAGGTTGCGGACCTTCAGAATCGTCTCGCCCGGTGCGCGCGCCGGCGCGGGTGTTCGCGACGCCGCTTCCGTGCCGATCATCGCGGCGACGAGCGTCTCCGTCGGCGTGCTGCGCGCATCGACATGCGCGACGTCCGCACCGTCGCGCAATACGGTCACGCGATCGCAGATGGTGCTGATCTCGTTCAGGTAGTGAGACACGTAGAGGACCGTCAGCCCGCGTTGCCGAAGGCGGTCGATGGTCTGCAGCAGGCGCTCGACTTCGCGGCTCACGAGTGCGGCGGTGGGTTCGTCGAAAACGAGAATGGCGGGTTCGCGGATCAGCGCGCGCGTGATCTGCACGATCTGCTGCTCCGCGACGCTGAGTTCGGCGATCAACCGGTTAGGGGGCAACTCGATGTCGAAGTGGGTCTGCAGCGCGTCGCGCGCTTCCCGTTGCATGCGACGCGCATCCAGCAGCCGCAACGGACCGGCAGCGCGCGCGCCGATCGCGGGTTCGTTGCCGAGCAGCAGCGCTTCGGCGACCGTGAACGTAGCCGGCAGCAGGCGCTCCTGATGGATGAACTCGATACCGGCGAGGGGCGCGCGGCTCGATGATGCGGCAGCCAGCGGCCGCGTGACTCCGTCGATGGCGATCGTGCCGCTGTCGGCGGCGTAGATGCCGGCGAGAATCTTGATCAGCGTCGACTTGCCGGCGCCGTTCTGTCCGATCAGGCCGTGCACGGTGCCGCGCGCGACTTCGAGCGACGCGCCTCGCAATGCCGGCACGCCGTCGAACTGTTTGACGATGTCGCACAGTTCGAGTGCGGCCGGATGAGTGGCCGAATGCATGGCCGGATAAGCGGCCGCACTCATTTTGCGCTGACCTGGCCGAGCGTCTGCTGGATCGCGCCGGCGTTGTTCTTGGTGACGAGGATCGACGGTACGTAGGTGTACGGCGGCAAGGTGCGGTCTCCCGCCAGATAACGCGCGGCATTGTCGACGGCGGTCTTGCCGATCAGCGCGGGCTGCTGCGCGACCACTGCCGCCGCGCTCGATTTGGGATCCTTGATGAGGTTGACGATATCCGGACTGCCGTCCACCGCGTAGGTGCCGATTTCGGTGCGATGGGCGGCATCGACTGCCTGCGTCGCGCCGACTTGCGGGACGTCCCACGCCGACCAGATCGCGGCAATCTGCCCCTTCGGATATTTGGAAAGCAGCTGGCTGATCTGCGCGTACGCACTTTGTACCGTGTTTGAAGACACATCGCGCAGTTCCGGCTGGATGATGTGCACCTTCGGGTAGTACTTCAGCACGGCCTTCAACTGGTCGTAGCGTATTGCGCAGACCGGCACACCATAAAAGCCGTTGAAAACGAGAATATTGCCTTCGCCGTGAATGTCGTTGACGAGCTTGAGCGCGAGTTGCTCGCCAATAAAGAAATTATCCGAGGTCGTGTCGTTCAGGCTCGATGGCGAGGCGGTGTCGATCGAGAAGAGAGGGATGCCGGCCTGGCGGATTTTCTGCAACCACGGCTCCAGCACCGTGATTGTGCCCAACTGTTCGATGATGGCGTCCGGCTTCTGCGCGATCAGCGTCTGGATCTGCGCAATTTGCCGGTTGTCATTGCGTCCGGCGTCGAGCGCGATGGGCGTGCCGCCCAGGCGTTTCACTTCGTCGATGGCGCCCTGGTACGCTTTCAGGTCCCAATAGTGATCGGTACCGATCGCGGTGATGCCGATGCGCTTGCCTTTCAATGACGGGACGGCGGTGTCGCCCGTTGTTGTTTCACCCTGTGCATGAGCCGGGGAGAGAAGGCCGGTGGCAACAATCGTCAATACTGCGGCTGTCAGCAATCTGAGGGTTTGATTAAGACGTGTCATGTCATCGAAAGAAGGTGAAGGGGCCAAAAGGGCAATCGCAACGACTTTAATGAACAACCTGCCGTGCGTGAAACCATCGATTGCCGCTATGGTTAGAACGGGCGCGCTGCAGTGCTTATTGCTGAATGGAAATTGCGCCCTTGCAAGTCGTATGCGTGAGGTATTGCGGGTGAACGTTAGAGAACGAGACGTCCTTCCGATGCGATGGCGGTCAGCGCATTGCGTTGGCTCTGTACCTCGCGCGCCTGCAGCGCTTCCGGCAGCGATGCCTTGTCCCCCGCGCGGCCGATGGCGATAGCGGCTTCTATGGAGTACGTGTCCGGAACGGCGAGCGCCTGGCGGATCTTCTCGCGCTCGATGCCGGCAAGGCCGTGCGCGTTCCATCCGGAGAGGCTGGCCTGCAACGCCAGGTAGCCCCACGCGGCGCCGGTATCGAACGAATGGGTGGGAGCCGGAACTTCAGCCGCGCCGCCGGGCGGCGTGAAGGTGCTCTTTGACAGCACGACGACAATGGCCGCTGCATGGCGAGCCCAGCTTTGATTGAATTCGTTGAGGAAGCCGACGAATTGTTCCCAGTGAGGCGTATCGCGTCTTGCATAGACGAACCGCCAGGGCTGGGAGTTGTAAGAAGACGGCGCCCAGCGGGCTGCTTCGAAAAGCGTCAACAGGCTGGCTTCCGGAATCGGGTCGGAGGTGAACGCGCGGGGCGACCAACGGTTGAGGAATTGCCGGTCGATCGGATGGTCGGCGGTACGTGCGTTCGATGTTGTCATTGACTCTGCTCCTGAAAAGAAAGAATTCGGCGCTCAAACTTGAGGGCTGCAAAACCCTCTGGCGATGCCGAATCACTTTATTTGCCCGAACAGCGTGAATGAACCGATTTATTCTCACATCGTTATTCCCCGTAGCGGTGTGGGGAGACTCGATTGACCGGGTCAGATCGACTTGACCTCGCCGCCATCCATCCTCAACGTCGAACCCGTCATCCAGTGAGCCGCGGGCGACACGATGAACGCCATCAACTCGGCAATCTCCTCGGGCGTGCCGTATCGCGCGATGCCCGCTTCGGCAGGAAAGCGCGCCGTGGCTTCTTCAACGGTCATGTTGTGCAGCGGCGCCCAGTGTTCCAGATAGGATTGCCGCCGGCCGGTCATCACCGGCCCGGGCAGCACGCTGTTGACCTGGACACCGTCTGCAATCCCGCGGTCCGAGAAGGCCTTTGCCAGCGCCACAATCGCCGCGTTGATCGTGCCCACGGCCGCATACGGTGCTTTGGGAAACAGCGCGGAGTTGCCCGACATCAGCACCACTGATCCAGACGTCTGCTTCAACGACGGCCATGCCGCGATCGTCAATCGCCGCGCACCGTGCAGCTTCAGCGCGAAGCCGCGATCCCATTGATCGTCGCTCATCTCGAAGACATCGATCTGCGGCACCGCGCCCGCGATGTTGAGTAACGCGTCGATCTGCCCGAACGCCGACACCGTCTGGTCGACGACTTTCTGTGCGGCCTCGGGGTGAGACAGATCGAGATCGAGTGCAAGCGGTTCGGCGCCGGCTTTTTTGACGTCGTCGGCGGTCTGGGCGAGGTTCTCGCGATTGCGCGCAACCAGCACGATCGACGTAAAGTCGCGCGCCAACCGGATCGCGGTTGAGCGGCCGATCCCCTGGCTCGCCCCTGTAACGATTGCTACTCTCGTGGACATTTCCTTTCTCCTTCATGCGTGAATGAGCCGCTTGAATGAGCTGCATGAGCGGTGATTCAACCGACAATCGCCGCTCGTGGTTTACCTGTCAGCGAATAAGAAACCCCGAAATAGCCGCGGCGATTTCTGCTGCATGCGTTTCAAGCGCGAAGTGGCCGGTGTCGAGAAAACGCACCTCGGCGTTCGGTATGTCGCGCTTGAATGCTTCGGCGCCGGGTGGCAGGAAAAACGGATCGTTCTTCCCCCACACAGCAAGCAAAGGCGGCTGATGGGTACGGAAATAGTGCTGGAACGCGGGATACAACGCGACGTTGTTCCGGTAATCCTGGAACAGATCGAGCTGGATCTCGTGGGCACCCGGCCGGCTCAGATAGAAGTCGTCAAGCGAGTAGCCGTCGGGCGACACGGCGGTGGCGTCCTGTACGCCATGGGTGTACTGCCAGACGGTCGTTTCGTGCGTCAGCATCGCGCGAAGCGCCTCGCGATTGGCCTGCGAAGGATCCTTCCAGTAAGCACGGATCGGATTCCAGCCCTCGCTCAAACCCTCTTCGTACGCGTTACCGTTCTGCGAGATGATCGCGGCGATCCGCTCGGGGTGATTGAGCGCAAGCCGGAAGCCGGTTGGCGCACCGTAGTCGAATACGTACAGGGCAAAACGGTCGAAACCGATCTGCTCGGTGAAACGCTCGATCACGTTGGCGATGTTGTCGAACGTGTACGCGAAAGCATCGCGGCTCGGCATGTCCGACTGGCCAAAACCTGGCAGATCGGGCGCGACGATATGGAAATGCCCGGCAAGCAGGGGGATCAGGTCGCGAAACATGTGGCTCGAACTCGGAAAACCGTGCAGGAGCAGCAGCTTCGGCGCGTTCGGACGACCCGCTTCGCGGTAGAACACCTTGACGTGGTCGACGTCAGCATAACGATAGGCAATGGAGGACATGGGTTGACTCCCGGTTGGGTAAGCGGTGTGTTGGAAATGTCATGTTGCGAACGTGTGTCGGCATGACGGTTTGCAGGTATTGCTAGCGGGCCGGGACGGTCCGGATCGCTTCGACAATCACGTCGGTGACGACGTCAGGGGCTGTGACCATCGGCGTGTGATCGACCGCGTGTGAATGCACGCGCGCGCTCATGCGCTGTGCCATGAAATGTTGGGTGTCGGGATTGATCATCCGGTCCTGTTCGGCGCTCAGGAACCAGCTCGGCCGATCTTTCCAGAGCGGGCGCCCGACCGCCTCGCCAATGCATGAAACAGAAATGGGACGTTGAATTGCACCGAGCACCGTGAGCTCCCGCGCGCTCGCGTTCTGTGCGAATGCCGCCGCGAACGCTGTTTCGGGCAGCCAGATCAGGCCATGCCGATCCGGCGACAACGCGGGCGCCTGCGGGTGCGCTTCACCGCGGTAGAACACATCGCCCACCGTTTCGCCTTCGTCGGGTGCAAGCGCGGCGACGTAGACGAGAGCCTTCACGTTGTCGGCGCGTGTCGATCCGATCACGGCGCCGGCGTAGGCATGCCCCACCAGTACAACCGGACCTTCGATGCGTTCCAGCGTTCTATCGAGGGCGGCCACGTCGTCCTGCAAGGAACTGAGCGGCAACGGCGCCGCAACCGATCTGATGCCGCGCGCCGCCAGGCGTTCGACGACCTTGCTCCAGCTTGAACCATCCGCCCATGCGCCGTGCACCAGCACCGCGCTCACATTGCCAATCGACATTTCTCGCTCCTTTGAAAGAATTGAATGCGGTTTGTGAGGCACATCCATCGCGTCGTGCCGCGTGCCGCGTGCCGAATTGTGTAACCTTATTAAACTGTATTTACAGGTTACAAACGGGAGTCGTAACTTGTCAAGGGCATTTTTAGTGGTTACGATGTATCCATCGTCACTTCACGCTCGCCATGAGAGATGGACTACCGTCAGATCCCCGCAATCCTGGTGGCCGATGCGCCGGGCCTCGATTTCCTGAACTCGGTCGCGACGCCGTTCGATGAAGAAGTCGACTGGATCAGCGACGGAGAAGGCCTGCTTGCCTGGCTGGACCAGACAGGGTTCGTGCCCCGCGCGGCCCTCGAAGCAATACGAACCCAGTCGACGGCGGCCGAACTCGACGACGTGGCCGCACACGCGCGTGGGTTGCGGGAATGGTTCAGGGGATTTGTCCGGAAGAGGAAGGGGCGGCCGCTGGTCGCCAAGGATTTGCGCGAACTGGAACCGTTGAATCAGCTACTCGAGCGGGACCAGCAACATGGTGAAATCGTCACGCATGGATCGGGCGATGCGACACGCTTTGAGCTTCGCGCGAATCGGCGCTGGCCGTCAGCGGAGTCGCTGCTGATGCCCATAGCCGAGGCGCTGGCGAAGCTGGTATGCGAAGAGGATTTCACCTACGTGAAAGCGTGCGAGGGGCCGAGGTGCACCTTGATGTTTGCGGATCACACGCGGGGTCACGCCCGCCGGTGGTGCAGCATGGCGATCTGCGGCAATCGCGCGAAGGTCGCCGCTCACCGCAAGCGGCTCAAGGAGCAGGAAATCGGCTAGGCTGGCGCGGTCGTGATCGCCGGGAATTACATCGGGGGCAGCACAGGAATTGCCGGCGAGAGCCATTGGACGATACGTCATTGCACGACGGTGAGAGGGACCACCGCGTGCAATTAATGCCGCTGCGAAGCGCGGCACGTAATCTGGAATCGAACCGCATAATCGGGGTTACACAGTGCGGGCCGGCCGACGCCCATGGATTCGAATCGATTAAATTAAATTATTCTCTTTGCATACTATGGCGGAAAGGGCACGCAAGTTTGCACTGTTCATTCAAAGACCCCGGTACTATATAGTTCAGCGAGAATCGGCCCGGGAGCCAGCGTGAGAGAAGCCGGCATGTAAGCCGATGCGAGGCACGCCGCATATTCCACGTAAAAACATGAACAATTTTATTCGACCCCCAGTTTTCTATCCGTCATCTGTCGTTTTCGTGGACGACAGCGATAGCTACCTTGATGCGTTGCGCCGATTCTTTCCGGATATTTCCACCAATCTGTTTTTCACGCGGCCTCAAACCGCGCTCGCTTTCATTCGCAAGCATGCCCGCGAGAATTCGCTGGAGTTTGCGCCGGCCTCGGCCAGTCTGAGCGAGACGGGGCTGGAGCGGTATGTCGAAAGCTCGGCGGAGCGGGACATCCTGATCCGGGATTCCCGATTTACCGAGGTGGCCGCGGTTGTCGTCGATTACGACATGCCGGGACTGAGCGGCGTCGAATTTCTTTCGTCCATATCCAATCTGCGTTGCGCGAAGGTACTCCTGACCGGCGTCGCGGATGAGACTGTCGCGGTAAAGGCCTTTAATGCCGGCATTGTCGATCTGTATCTGCGGAAAACAGATGCGGATTCAGCCAATCGGCTGGTGCATTTTTTAAAAGATGCCAGAAACAGGCATTGTTCAGAGTCAGGCTGGCTCGGCTTAGGTGAAAACGGCACGACATATTGCGATCCGAGAACGAAAAGGGTGATCGACGAAATAGTTGCCGCTGAAGGCATCGTCGAGTACTACTGGCGTCCGGAGCAGAATGCCATCCTGATGTTCGACCGTGCGGGCCAGCCGAGTGTTTTCCTTGCGTGGGCGGAGAATGACTGGATCTCCCAGGCGGAGATCGTGGCGGATGAGAGCGGGCCGGTCGAACTGTTGAGGCAAATGGCGGTACGCGAATCGATGCCGGTTTTCTGGCCGCATCTGGCCTTTCGTCCCGGTACGGACTTCAAGACGGTAACGCCGCAAACCATCCCGGGCTGGGACGACGCTTTCTATGGCTGGAGCCGGATAGATTCGGCCGATGTGGGGGTGAACACACTGACGTTTTCGCAATGGCGGCGTGACCGGAATCCGCAAACCCACGGATGATGGGCTATCCCTTCGCTTACTCTGCGATGAAAATGCCGGAATAGCCCAATGCTTCCAGACACATTGAGCCACATGTACGCCATTCCGACTGCCTTTGTGTCCGCGCTGTTCGTGGTGTTCGGCCTTTACGTACTCATCACGCAAGGGGTGACGCGTCTGTCCGCGCCGTTTCTTTTGATGTGCGCGACGACGTTTGCATGGCAGGGCACATGGACCTTGCTATTCCAGACGGAAAATCCCCACATTGCGAGCGTGCTGGTCAGGGTCGGTTATCTCTTCATTCTTTTCCTGCCCACCACGTTCTATCACTTCGTCACGGAGGTGGCGGCGAGGCGCCGTGAGCAGCCGGTATTGCTCGCGTCTTACGGCATGTGTCTTGTTCTGGCCGTGCTGCTGCCCGGCGACGAAGTGGTCGCGGGCTACCGGCATTACTTCTTTGGCTACTATCCAAGCGCCGGGCCGCTGCATCCCTTGCATGTGTTGCAGACCGTGCTGCTCGCCGGCCGCAGCGGACAGCTTCTGCTCGCCGCCCGCAAGCAAGCCGGTGGCGAAGCGCGCCGGCGTCTCGATCTCTGCTTTGCGAGCCTTTGCCTCTATTCGTTCGCGGCGGTCGACTACGCGGTCAACTATGGCTACGCGTTCTATCCGCCGGGGGTGCTGTTCATCGCCCTCAGCCTTGGACTGCTCGCGATCACGATTGTCCGCTATCACCTGATCCACCCTTATGCGCTCGCGGCGACCATCGCGCATGAAATCGCGACGCCGCTCGCGACGATCGCCATGCACGCCGACGAAATCGCCAGTGTCTGGTCCCATGTGTTCAAAGGTTACCGGCTGGCCGTTACGCACGGGCTTTACGACGACGAGGAGGTGCATTCCGGACAGCCCGAACGCGTCAGCCAGCTTGCCACGGCAATCAGGCGGGAGGTATCGGGCACCAGCGCAATGGTCGAAATGGCGCTCGCTTCGTTCACGCTGGATCGTCTGGACCGCACCCGCTTCAGTCCTCATTCCATGCAGCAATGTGTGGCGTCGGCGCTGGAACGTTATCCGTTCCGCGGCGGCGAACGTGCATGCGTCACCGTGGAGCCGATCGACGCAGCCTTATGCTTTTCAGGCTCGGACACGCTGGCGGTTTTTGTCCTGTTCAATCTGTTGAAAAACGCGTTGCACGCTATCCACGTGAGCGGCGAGGGCGAGATCGCCATCAGTGCGGTTCAGGAGCAGGGCTTTTGCGTCTTGCGATTCCGCGACACGGGGCCCGGCATCGCGCCCGACGTGCTGCCGCATATCTTCGACGCCTTCTTCTCGACCAAGCGGCACGGAAGCGGCGCGGGCATGGGGCTCGCATTCTGCCGCCGCGCGGCGGAGCTTCTGGGTGGAAGTATCGAATGCAGTTCGATGCGCGGTGCGCACACCACATTCACCGTGCGCTTGCCGGTACCGGGCTCGCCGGCGGATCGCGCACTGAGCAAGGCGCCGGCGCGTCCTTTGCGCCGGCGTCAGGAGTGAAAGTTAAAGTTGAAACCTGGCGGTGAAACTTAACGTAAAACCCTGCGATAAAACCCAGCCATAAAACCCAGCGGAAAAAACTGAACGGCGAAGGTCAATCGTTATGATCAGGCGGCTAATGCAGTCGTCGGCAGTTCGTACTCCTTGACCCGCTCGACGATCCCTTCCGGGAACCGCCTGATCTTCCGGTCACGCCCGGCATACAGGATCTGCTGGTAACCCTGCGAAACCTGCCGACCATCCACGCAGAAGCGAAACAGCAGGTAGGCCGAGCACTGCTTGACCTGTACCGTGTTCAGGTAGCAATCCACGTGCTGGAAAGGGAACGTTTCGTGGACATATTCCTGGTGTGCGCGTTTAGTCACGAACATGCCGTCCGATCCCAGCAGGTCGTTGTGTATGCATTCATGAAACCAGCGCTCGCGGCACACACCTTGCCACTCGAAGTAACGCGAGAAATACGTATTCATGAACGCGTTCGAGTCCTTCAGATAGATATCGAACGTATGGTGGAAGGTCTTGAGCGAGGTCGTTGCCATCGGGTCTTCGGAAAGAAGGGCGGAGCCTCGGTTCAGGGCGGTAGGGATTACATCACGCATCAACATACGATTTTCCTTTTGCAGGAACGGCTGCTTGCGGCAACCACGCATGCCTCCCTGTACGGCAGGCACATCCCATTCTGTTGGGGATGTGGGCCGTATGGCTATTGGCTGACAAACATGCGGCGCAGAAATCCTGAACTTCTCGTGGATCGGGCAGGTTGCGCGCGCGATTGCCGCGCAGGTTGAAACCCGCCGTACCTGAAAAAATCGCATGGAAGATGCCGGTGACAGGCCGGCGGAGAACGGGGGAGAGGGGCCGGTACATAACGCGTTCGCCCCGGCGCCTCTGCCTGCTTCTACCCGCTTCTACCTGCTTCTACCCATTAGGCATTTCTCTATGCCATGCTCACAGCATGGATTTGCCCTGGGCAAGAATCTTGTCGCAGATCTGCTTCGTGGCCTGCTGCTTCAGGCCGCCGCCGCTCAGGTCCAACTGCTGGCCGCTGCTGCTGCTCAGGATACCCTTGGCGCCATCGCTATAGCCGCTGTCGGACGAGGCGGCACTGGAACCGCCAGGCAGCTTGCTCATTAGCGAGTCCTTGACCGAGGATGCGCCGCTGCCGCTCACATAGTTGTTCTTGATGCAAAACTCCAGCACGCCCGCGACGTTGCCGGTGCTGCCAGAAGTCAATGACTGACCCGACAAGGCACTGCCCATGCTACCGAGGCTTCCAAGGCCGCCGGACGATCCGCTTCCGCTGCCTCCGGCCTGGTTAAGCAGGTTTCCGAGCTGCGCCTGGGCGCCCGAGACAGGTAGCAATGCGGCGAACAGGATGCCTAGCGCTGCGGTGCGATACGTACGTGCTTTCATACTCGAACTCCTTTTCTGGCTGAAAAACCTTTCTACTATAGTTCTTTTCGGACTGACGGCAGACGGCGTCACGTTACATATTGCGTGACGCAAGAGTAGGGAAGTCATCCCTCTTCGCGGAAATCCGAATTTAGAAACGTAAGTTCGCTGACCCGGCCCCGACATGGCGTTTTCGCATGATGCGGTCACGTTCAAGGTCGGGTCTGCAGAATCATTCCATGCTGTGCAGTGCGCTAACCGGCGTATCGCACCTGTATCTCACCTCTGCAGCCGCAACCAATCCACGGTTTTTTCAGTACCCCGCAGTGCGCACTTCAGGCGTGCACCGCGGGCTTGTGTTTGGCTTGTCGATTCCATTAATCAAAACATGCAGAGGGGTAGTATGAGGAAGGCTTCGTTCATGACGCTGTCGGCGATAACGCTGGCAGGCGCGGTATTAGCCGCTTGCGGCGGCAGTCTCCACAGCGATCCGGCATCCACGGTTGCGTCGTCGCCGGGCTCGGCGTCCGCACCGGCCGGCGCGTCGGCGCCGGTTTCCGCCTCGAGCCCGGCGGTGGTGGCCGCAAGCGTCAAGTGGTCGCTGGATAGCGGCGTGCAGCCGGTTGCCGCACAAATCAACGTGGGCACGTCGATCGGCAAGGGCGCCGGCGCGACGCCGTTCACGCTCGACAAGCTGGCGCTCGATCCGAAAAACACGCAGAACACGACCAACCCGTTCCTGACGACAGGCAACGTTCCCGACACGGCCGCCGGCTATTGCGACTACACCGTCACGCCGCCGGTTCGGAAGACCTACGCCACCGGCTCGAAGTTCGTGATCCCGCCGACCGACCCGCTCGTCAACATGGCGCCGTTCTATTTCCCGTTGGTCTATACCAGCAACCTGACGACGACGGGTAACGTGAATGGCACGACCACGCCGATCATCGGGCTGTTCGACTGGCGTCCGAAGGACATCAACGAGTCGGTCGTCGCGGCCGAGTCGGACGACAACGGCAAGACCTGGTACTTCATGCAGAACGTGCTGGAACTCAATCCTGGCGAGTGTCCCGCAACGATCACGAGCACCAATGCAGCGACCACCGCCGACAACGGCTGGGGCCACGCATCGCTCCTGCAACTGCCGGGCACGCAGGCCGCGACCGGCCAGATGCTCTACACGCTGAACCGCGATCCGGCCAAGGTCGACGTGGCGCCGCTGAACGTGATCTCGCTGCCGCTTGCCAGCGCCAAGTTCCCGATCTGGAACACCAACACCACGAACGTGGGCGGTCAGGACATCGCCGCAGTGGCGACGGCGACGACCAACACGGCGGGCTCGGTGAACCCGGTCGTGGTGCAGCAGACCACCGGTTTGCTGAATCCGGACGGGATCATGGCCGTCGTGCCGAACACCGACCCGACCAAGCCGACCACGGTGCTGTACGTGCAGAAAATCCTGAACGGCGACAACACCGGCAGTACGGCCATGCCGGGCGCCAACCAGTGTACGAAGGCGCCGTTTAGCGGCAAGACCAACCACGATATCTCGAACGTGCGTCTGGCCACGACGAAAGACGGCGTGAACTTCACCGATCTGGGCGTGGTGAGCGGCCTGAACGATCCGACCACCGTGGACTACAACGGCACCCGCTGGATCAGCCCGCGTGGCACGCTGATCGATATCAATGGCGACGGCAGCCGCTGGGGTCTGTACTTCTCGGGCGGCAACTGTCTGGACGGCGATTCGGACGCGTTCCACTACATCGGCTATGCGGAGTCGAACGACCTGAAGACGTGGACGGTCTATAACGACATCAACAGCCCGATCGCGTCGATCAACTCGATCACGACGACCAACCAGGGTGGCACGAAGACCTCGGTGACGATTCCTGCGAAGGCGCCGATCATCCCGACGCAAACATGGTTCGCTCAGCGTCTTTATGCGCCGACCGCCATCCAGATCGACGCGACTCACATGAGCGTGACGTTTGCCGGTTATGGCGTGCAGTCGCCGAACACCAATCTGCTGAACTACCGCCAGATCGGCAATGTGGTGCTGACGGCCAGCAAGTCGCTGCCGAAAGCGCCGAACAACATCAACAACCAGTAACGAGCAGGTTCGCTTCGGGCGCGGCGCGGCAGCGCCACGCCCGAATGGAGAGCAGAAGAGGCCGCCCCGGTTGGCAAACCGCGGCGGCCGTTCTGTTTTCTGTTGCGCATGCAACCAGATTAGGTTCGTAAGGTATCCATCACGGTCGATTAACGCCCGGTGTTTAGCATGTCCTTATTCGCTGATCACTCTACGGTCATTCAAAACAAAGGATGCTGAAACATGCAACGGGTACGTTCAAGGCTCCGCAAGAAGCCGCTTACGCAGTTCGTTCTGGCTTCGTTCTGCGCAGCCGGCACGCAGTTTTCCTTCGCCCAGACCACCGGGGATCTCGGCTCGGTGCAAAGCACGGCGACGGCTTCGTCCGCTGCCGCCGCTGCGCCGGACGGCAAATCGCAATCCGCGCCGGCTCAGGCGCCGTCGCAGGGATCCTTGAGCGCTAGCGAGCCGAAGTCGATTATCAGCCGCCATTACATCGAGAACAGCACGGCGCCGAGCGCGAACTATAGCGACATCATTCAGATATCGCCGAGCGTGTCCAATATCGATCCGAACGGCGCAGGCCTGATGGAGTCGCAAAGCCTGTCGATTCGCGGCTTTCAGGACGGTCAGTACAACGTGACCTTCGACGGTATTCCGTTTGGCGACTCCAACGATTTCACGCACCATTCGACGTCGTTCTTCTCGTCGCGCAATATCGGTTCGATTGCCGTGGACCGCGGTCCTGGCGACGCCTCGCAGATCGGCTTTGCGACGTTCGGCGGCACGATCGCCGTGCAGTCGGTGGAACCGTCCTTGACGCCGAAATTCACGGTGCTCGGTTCGTACGGCAGTTTCAATACCTGGATGAGCGGCGCCGAGCTCAATACAGGCGACATGCAGCAGTGGGGCGACGCGCGCGCGGTGGTCGGCTACAACCACATCGGCAGCGACGGCTATCTGACCAACGCGGCGCAGCGCCGCGACAACTTTTTCTTCAAGCTCGACAAGCCGCTCGGCGACGACACGCTGCTCACGCTGTATGCGGACTACAGCCGCATCCATCAGAACGTGTCGCTCGGCGCGACGGCGGCGCAGATCCGCGAGTTCGGTCCGAACTTCGGCCTGAGCGGCGACCCGTCGAGCCAGTCGTACTACGGCTACAACTACGACCGCATCAACACGGACTTCGAGTACATCGGCATCAAGACGAAACTCGCGGACTGGAAGATCGAAAACAAGCTGTACACCTACGCTTACTATCACGACGGCTTCAACGGACTGGACCCGAACGGTGAAACGCCGAACGGCACCAGCTTCGGTCAGAACAACGTGCCCGGCCAGCAGATGGCCAACAACTATCGCGCGTTCGGCGATATCGTGAATGCCGAACGGCAGATCGGTCCGGGCAAGCTGGAGCTTGGCGCGTGGCTCACGCATCAGTCGAATTTCCGCGACAACATGAACGTGGACGACTCGCTGAATTTCGCGCTCGAGCAACTGAACTTCACGATGCACGACACGTTCCTCACGTTCGAGCCGTTCATTCAGTACGAGTGGCAATTGCCGCACGGGCTGACCGTGACGCCGGGCGTCAAGTACGTGTCGTTCAACCGCAATATCGACACGCCGCTCGATCAGGGCTCCGGCGCGGCGGTGGACTTCAGCCATACGTGGACGAAGGTGTTGCCGTCGCTGACGCTCCATGAGCAGATCAACCCGAACTGGAGCGCGTACATCCAGTATGCACAAGGCTTCCTCGCGCCGAACCTTAACGTGTTCTACGTGCAGAATCCGTCCGTTTCCGGCCAGCCCGATCCCGAGCAGACCGACAACTACCAGATCGGCACCACGTATAAGACGGATCGCCTGACGCTGTCGGCCGACCTGTACTACATCAACTTCCGCAATGCGGTGACGAGCCGCGTGGTGGGCGGCAATGCGACGTTCTCGAATGCGGGTGGCGCGGTCTACAAGGGTTTCGAATCGGAAGCGACGTTCTATGCCGGACTCGGATTCAGCCTGTACGGCAACCTGACCTTCAATTCGGCCAAACAGAAGAGCACCGACACGTGGATGCCGAACGCACCGCAATCGACGGCGGCACTGGGTGTGATCTATGAGCGCGGGCCGCTCTACGGCTCGCTGATCACCAAGTTCGTCGGCCATCAGTTCGGCGATACCGGCGATACGCAGCCGATCGGCGGCTTTATGGTGACCAACCTCTCCGCCGTCTACACGATCAAGAGCCCGGCCGCGTGGATGCACAACACGCGTATCGGCCTCGAACTCGACAACCTCTTTAACCGCACCAGCATCGACGCGCTCGCCGGCTATACCGCCGCCGCCAGCACGCCGCTGTACTGGACGATTCCCGGCCGCGCGGTTGTCGCCTCGCTGTCCACCGACTTCTAACTGGAGATTGATTCAATGAATGTCGACACCCTGGTGCACCTCGCGAACGATTCCGGAGGCGTGCTGTACGTGATCGCCGCGATGCTGTTCGTCGCGTTGACGGTGATTGTCGAGCGCTTCTGGTTCCTGCATCGCCTCGCGGCATGCGGTCATGCCGCGCTCGACCAGATCGACGGGCTCGATCATCTCGACGCGGCGACGCTTGCCTCGCTTACGCAGCAATATCGCGATTTGCCGGTCGCCCGGCTCTTCGCGACAGCCACGCGCCTGCAAACCACGCACAACCGCGAGGAGCTCGACGCGCGCTTCAACGAGGTCATCATGCGCGAGGCGCCGCGCATCGACCGGCTGCTGTGGGTGCTCGATACGATCGTCACGCTCGCGCCGTTGCTCGGCCTGTTCGGCACGATCATCGGCATGTTCAACGCGTTCCAGGTGTTGTCGAACCCGGGCAATGCACCGACTCAGGTGACCGGCGGCGTCGCCGAAGCACTGGTCGCCACCGCGTCGGGCCTGTTCGTCGCGATGCTGGGTCTGGTGTTTTTCAACGGGTTGCACAACCGGGTTCGCTCCGTCGTGCATCAACTGGAAACGTTGAAGGCGGCGCTCGTGAACCGGATGGCCGGCGCCGCGCATGAGCAGGTGGCGCGAGGCGAGCGCGAAGCGCCGCGCGCAGTGGCCGGAAAGCTGATGTCGCAAGGGGCGTGACGATGAAGTATTTCGAAGCGCGCAAGGCCCGCATCGAGATCATCCCGATGATCGACATCATGTTCTTTCTGCTGGTGTTCTTCATCATGATCACGCTGCACATGATTCCGAATGCGGGTCTGAAAACGCAGTTGCCGTCGAGCGCGAGCACGCAAACGTTGCCGCCGGCGAAGGTGATGGTCACGCTGTCCGACGACGGCGCGATGTCGGTCGAGGGCAAGACGGTATCGGCCGCGGAACTCACGGCGATGCTGTCGGCGCGGCCCGATCCGGCGCATACGGCGGTGACGATCGCCGGCTCGAAGGTGGCGCAGATCCAGAAACTCGTTGCCGTAATGGACGCGTGCCGCGCGGCGGGCGTGTCGCAAATCGCGCTGGCCGCACAACCCGTGGCGAAGTGAGATGGCGACGATCTCTGCGCATGTCAGCGCGCCGGAGCGGCGGCGCATCTATCTGGCGGCGGCGCTTGCGCTCGTCGTGGAGACCGGTGTGCTGGCCGGTGCGTATCTGCTGTTGACGCATCGGCAGGCCGAGCCGCCGGCGACGGTGTTGACGCTGGCACCGGCGGTTGTGCCCACGCCCACGCCTGCACCAGCGGCGCCGCCCGTGCCGCAAGCTGCGCCGCGGCCTGTGGTGCATCCGCCTCAGCCCGTGCATCGCGCTGAGCATGTGGTAACGCAGCGTCCGGCTATTCATCCACCCGCTCCGGTGGTGCCGCCCAAACCCGAGCCGGCGCCCGCGGCGCCGTCGGCTACGCCTACAGAACCACCGGCTGTCTCTCATCCCGCGCCGCCGCCGGTTGCGGCGCCCGCGGCGCCGGGCGCGAGTTTCGAGGCCGCATTACGTGCCGCGATCCAGTCCGCCCTGCATTACCCGGAGTCGGCGCGCATGGGCGGTATCGCAGGCCGTACGCGGGTGGCGTTCGATTACCGCGACGGCGTGATCTCCGGCGCGCGGGTCGTCGTTTCCAGCGGCGTGGGCCTGCTCGATCGCGCCGCGCTGGCGGCGGTGCGCGACGCGGCGTGTCCGAAGCCGGAACCCGCCTTCGCGGGAAAGACGCTCTCCGAACAACTGTGGGTCACTTTCAATCTAAACGAAACCGAATGAAACCGATTCTTTCCGCCATAACAGCCGCGCTCTCGCTTTCCGCTCTTGCCGTCGCAGGCACTGCCTGCGCGGGCGTACTGCCGCCCGGGGCGCCGGTGCAGCACGTGCTGCTGATCAGCGTCGACGGTCTGCATACCGGCGACCTCGCCAACTTCATTCAGGCGCATCCCGATAGCACGCTGGCGACTCTGTCGAAGCAGGGCGTCGACTACACCAACGCCCATACGGTCGAGCCGGCCGATTCGTTTCCCGGCCTGCTGGCGCTCGTAACCGGCGGCACACCCGCCGTGACCGGCGTGTACTACGACGACTCCTACGACCGCCGGCTTGCGGCACCCGGCAGCGATTGCAGCCGGACGGGCACACGGGTTCGCTATGACGAATCGCTCGACACGACCGGCGCCGACGGCCGCGATGCAATCGATCCGGTCAAGCTGCCCCGCGACCCGCTGCATGCTTGCGCGCCGGTCTATCCGCACGCGTTCCTGCGCGTGAATACGATCTTCGAAGCCGTACGCGAAGCCGGCGGCTACACCGCCTGGACCGACAAGCACCCGACTTACGAACTGGTCGAGGGACCGTCCGGTCATGGCGTCGACGATCTGTTCCTGCCGGAGATCGGTGCGAACTATGAAGGCCTGAGCAACGTGTCGACCCGTGAGATCACCGGTTCGCTCGGCAAGACCGAGAACTACGACGATCTCAAGGCACACGCGATCATCAATGAGATCGACGGTTTGACCCACGACGCCAGCCGGCACGCAGCCGTGCCGAACGTGTTCGGGCTGAATCTGCAGGCCGTGAATGTGGCGCAGAAACTGTATGGTTATCGCGATGCCGACGGCGGTCTGACGCCGGGCGTCGATCGCGCGATCGGTCATGCGGACCGGCTGATCGGCCAGTTCGTGACTGAACTGGAGAAACAACATCTGCTCGACGACACGCTGGTGATCGTGACGGCCAAGCACGGCAACGGTCCGATCGATCCGAGCCGCCTCAACAAGATCGACGAGCGCCGTCTGCAGAAGGTGATCGACGACGCCGCGCCCGGCGCGCTCGCGCAACTGACCACCGATCACGGTGCGCTGATCTGGTTGCACGACGCATCCGCCACGCAACGGATCAGCGCCGCGCTTCGCAGCCAGGCCAAAGCGCTGGGGATCGCCGACGTGCTGAGCGGCGACCGGCTGGCATTGCGCTTTCCGGCGCCGTCGCAAGACAGCCGTACGCCGGACATCGTCGTGGTATCGCGCGACGGTGTCATATTTACGCCACCGAAAGATGGCAAACTCGCCGAGCACGGCGGTTTTCATAACGACGATACAGCGGTGGCGCTGCTGCTCGCGAGTCCGCATCTTGCCGACGCGGGCCGTCGCGTGACTTACCCCGTTTCGACGACTCAGGTCGCGCCCACCATTCTGGCCGCGCTCGGCCTGCCGCCCACCGCGTTGCAGGCGGTCGCGCAGGAAGGCACGGCCGTGCTGCCGGCCGCGACGTGGGGGCAGCCGCGGCAACTGGCTCAGGATCAACGAGGAACTCATCCACTTGGCAAGTGAACTGCCGATTGCCCTACCAGGCGGGAGCACGGCGCGCGTTCTGGTCGTCGAGGACGATCAGAACGTCGCGCTTGAAATACATGCCGCGCTCGAAGACTACGGTTTCGACGTGGAGTGCGTGTCGACCGGTCATCATGGTTTGCTACGCGCCCTGAACGGCGACTTCGACGTCGTGGTGCTCGACCGCATGCTGCCGGACCTCGACGGCCTGTCGATCCTGTCCACCTTGCGCAACGTCGGTAAGCGCACGCCGGTGCTCATCCTCAGCGCGTTGGGCGCGGTCGATGAACGCGTGCGCGGACTGCGGGCCGGCGGCGACGATTATGTGACCAAGCCATTCGACGGGCTCGAACTGACCGCGCGGCTGAATGCGCTGCTGCGCCGCCATTCGTCGGCCGGGGAGCCGTCCCTGTTGTGCGTCGGCGATCTGACGCTCGACCCCGAGACACGCGTCGTTCAGCGCGCCGGACAGACGCTCGAACTGCAACCGCGCGAACTGGCGCTGCTCGAGTTCCTGATGCGGCACGCCGGCCAGGTCGTGACGCGCGCGATGCTGTTCGAGTCGGTCTGGAATTACCACTTCAATACGCAGACGAACGTCGTCGACATGCATATTTCCAATCTGCGCCGCAAGGTCAGTTGCAATGGACGCCTGCCGGCCATGATCGTGACGGTGCGCAATGCCGGCTATATCATTCATGCGGAAAGCTGAACGAACGGCACGGGTCAGCGCGGGCAGCGTCGGCTGGCTGATGATCGTGTTCGTCAGCTCCGCGATCGCGCTTTTCACGCTGCTGTACTGGCTGACGAGCAGCTATCTGCTGCATGAGGTCGATGAGCGTTTGCTGGGCGAGGTGGCCGAATTCCACACCGTCGGCCGCGCCGAGGCGATCGCCAGCATCGCGGCGTTGAGCCGGCGCGACATCGCCAATAGCAGGCCGTACGGCGTGTTCGATGCGAACCGCAAGTGGCTCGCGGGCAATGTCGCGAACTTGCCGGCGGAGCCGGACCGCACGCCTTTCAACTACACGCAGCGCTATAAGGACGGCAGTGCGGAGGTGGAAGGCCATTATCGCGGCATCATTGTGCCGACCACCAGCGGCGTACGGATCGTGGTTGGACATTCGATCGACGAGATCATTGTTTTCGACCGCACGTTGGTGAAGACGCTATGCGCGGGCGTGACGCTGACGATCTTGCTGGCGATCGTCTGCGGCGCCGCGCTCAACTGGATGTCGAACCAGCGCATTCGCGCGATCAGCGAGGCCAGCCGTGAAATCATGACGGGCAAGCTGAATCGCCGTCTGCCGACGCGGGGCACGAGCCACGATCTCGACCGGCTGGCGTCGATCGTCAATACGATGCTCGACGAGATCGAACGTCTTGTTGAAGAAGTGCGCTGGGTGTGCGCCGGCATCGCACACGATCTGCGCACGCCAATGACGCATTTGCGCGCGGGACTTGAACGCGCTGCCCGGCGCTCGCGCACGCCGGAGGACTACGCAGCGGCGATCAACAGCGCGATTGTGAATTCGGACGTGGTGCTGAATCGCTTTACGGCGCTGCTCAGGATCGCGGAAATCGAAGCCGGGGGACGGCAGGCGAGCTTCGGTCCGGTTTCGCTCGATACGGTGCTGCGCGATGTCGTCGAACTCTATGAACCGCTTGCCCATGAGCGGGGCTTGACGATGAAGGTGCAGGCATCGGCGCCGGTGGAGGTGACGGGCGACGTCGATCTGCTGTTCGGCGTGGTCGAAAATCTTCTCGACAATGCGCTGAAGTTCACGCCGAGAGACGGCGCGATCACGCTCGAGGTGAACCAGGAAGGCGGGCTCGTCATGCTGCGGGTGGCCGACACGGGACCCGGTATCGAACCCGGTGAGCGCGAAGCGGTATTGCGGCCGTTCTATCGCAGCGGCGGCGCGGCTGCCCAGGCAACGGCGGGGCACGGTCTCGGTTTGAGCCTCGTCGCGGCAATCGCGCGGGTTCACGACGCGGAGATCACAATCGGCGATAACCAGCCCGGTTGCAAAGTGCTGCTGCGATTCAGGGCGGCGTAGTCCCTTTCTTTCTGTTACTGAGCGGCGCTAGTTCGCAGAATCTCCGCCTCGCCGGGCTCTCGTTTGCCGGTTTTGACCATCGCAGGTTTTACGCCCCGTTCTCATTGATAGCCTGGCACGGCGGCGCATCGTCCAGTTCGGGTGTTTCCCGACTCAGGAAATGCGCCGCTGCGCCGTTAACCAGTGATAACCCTCTAACGGCTCGTCCATTCGTCGAGCCTCCAGAGTGGTTGAACACTGAGCCTGGCGGTTGAGCCGGCGATGGATGGCTATGGAGAAAACGGCGTGAACCGACTCAGCTTGAATACCAAACTGTGGCTTGCATTATTGATTACGTGGCTGGGCCTGCTGGGTCTCGGCGGCTGGGCCGCGTGGCAGTCGCGCACGACGATGCTGTCTGAGCGCAAAGCGGCGGTGCAAAACGTTGTCGAAAGCGCGTACGGCATCGTGGCCGACTACGCGAAGCTCGCCGACCGGCATGAACTGACGCTCGAGCAGGCGAAGCAGCAGGCAATGGCGCGACTCTCGGTGATGCGCTATCCCGGCAACGGCTACATGATTATCACGACGGCGACACCGGTCGTCATCATGCATCCGACGCTCGCGGATCTGCGCAACAAGGACGTCACGCACTACGCGGATAGCGACGGCAAGCTCCTGTTCGTCGAGATGGTCAAGCTCGCGCAGGCGCAAGGACAGGGCTTCGTCGACTATATGGCGAGATTGCCCGGCAGAACCGACCACGTGCCGAAAATCAGCTTCGTCAAGCGCGTCGACGCGTGGGACTGGTATCTGATTTCAGGCGTCTACGTGAACGACATCGACGAAGCATTCCGCGCCGGTCTGCTGCGCTATTTCATCATCATTCTCGTGATAGGGAGCTTCAGCACGATCGCGCTGGTGCTCATCATCCGCAACGTGAAACGCAGTCTCGGCGGCGAGCCGGCCTATGCGGCGCGCGTGGCGGAGACCATCGCGGATGGCGACCTGTCGCATCCCGTTGCACTAGGCGGCGACGATCGGCAAAGCATGCTGTTCGCGATGCAGCGCATGCAGAGCCGGTTGGCCGAGGCGATGCGGCGCATTCGCGGCGGCACCGAAACGATCACCGTCGCGGCCGAGCAGATCGCTGCGGGCAATCTCGATCTGTCGGCGCGTACCGAAGAGCAGGCCTCGTCGCTCGGCGAAACCGCGGCGAGCATGGAGCAACTCACCGCGACCGTGAAGCAGAACGCCGACAACGCATTGCAGGCGAACCAGATGGCGCTCAGCGCTTCGAAGCTCGCGGGCGAAGGCGGCGAGGTCGTCCAGCAGGTGGTTGCGAACATGCAGAATATCGCGGCGAGTTCGGCGCGCGTCGTCGACATCATTGCCGTGATCGAAAGCATTGCGTTTCAGACCAATATTCTCGCGTTGAACGCGGCGGTCGAAGCGGCGCGTGCCGGTGAAGAAGGGCGCGGATTTGCCGTGGTGGCGGGCGAAGTGCGCAATCTCGCGCGTCGCAGCTCGGATGCGGCGAAGGAGATCAAGAGCCTGATCGAGGACTCGGTGGAACGTGTCGACGACGGCAAGGCGCTCGTCGAAAAAGCAGGCGGCACGATGTATTCGCTTGTTGACGCAGTGAAGCGCGTCACCGACATCATCAGCGAAATCTCGGCGGCTTCGGAAGAACAAAGCCGCGGCATCGAGCAGGTCAACGTCGCCATTGCGCAGATGGACGAGACCACGCAGCAGAACGCGGCGATGGTCGAAGAAGCCGCCGCCGCCGCGCAATCGATGCAGGAACAGGCGCAGATGTTGCGCGACGTCGTCAACGTGTTCCGGCTGCAGGGCGAGACTGTCTGACGACGTGACGGATCGCGGCGCGCTTGATGGATTGAGCGCGTCGTCTTTCCTGACGAGTCTATGTGTCTATGGCGACGGGATGCGCCGATGGTTTGCGAGCAAGGCGACCCTGATCCGCTTATCGTGGCGTTGTGCCATCGCGGCCATCACTGCCTGCCACCGTGCGTTGCCAATGCTGACTTCAGGCCCCGGCTGTACAAACTGGGGAGCGTGGAACGCAAGGCCGATCGAAGCGACGGCAAGAGGAACAAGCCATAGGGCTGCTGGCAGAGGGCTAAGTCGCATTTACAGTCTTCCGCAGATCACGGCGTATACGTTCTTCGCAATCCGGCAAACATACCGGCAGGCCGCACCCGCATAGCGCAGCATGCGCGTTATCGCGGGGCCATGTGAGCGGCCGAATGGAGACACACGACGAGCGTGATGTAGACGAGGGCCGCGCAGACGCCGGCCAGCGTACCGGCTACATCTCGCGCGCTGGCGCCGCGCCGGAACTGGACCGGAATTCCCACCAGCAGGTACGCGACCGAGAACACGATGGCGGCCATCAAAGGCGGGGGCGCAAGTGAAGCAGCGATGTCGGGCAATGCGTGCATGGGAAAACCTCCACTCAATCCGGAACGGCCGCTTTTCCTTCACGGCAAGTTCCGGCGATTCATACTTCAGTGGCGCCGCGCGCCGGGAAAAACACCAGTCGGCGCGACTCTGCGCGATTCTGCGAGTAAGAACCCGCTGGTAAGAACCTGTTAACGAAGCTGGGCGACCAGCGCATCCGCGCCTTTGTCGAGGCCGGTCTCCGCTGCGCTCAACGAGCCGAAGGCTGCCGGAAGGTTCATCGCGTTCGGATACTGCTTCGAAACGTAGGCCTTCAGCAGTTGGCCATTGGCGCCGTCATAGACTTCCACGGCGTAGGAAACCGAGCCGCTGAACGCGCCCTGGCCGCCACGGATCGACTGCACGCCGTTATAAAGATTGCCCGCAAGGTCGAAGTGCATGACCTGTCCAACCAGCATCGTCGTCTTTTCAGCGCCCGTCAGTGTCAGCTTGATGCGCAGGGTGTTGGGGCCGGGCTGCTTCGCAACAGTGAACCGTGCCGCCAGTTTTTCCGAAAACGTCTTGTTCATGTAATCGGCGAGCGCGGCGCGGTCGGCGGGCTTCATATCGCCGAACTGGTTATCGCTGCCCTGATAGACGACGACCGGGTCCAGCACGACCTGCGTGTATCGCGACCAGACCACCGGGGCCGTGTATTTGTAGGGCACCTTGCGGGAATCGTCACCGCGGTTCTGCGTCAACTGCGACGCAGAGGAGATGCCCGTATAGGCGACCGGCTGCACGCCCGCGCACGCGGTTAAGGTCAGTACCGCTGCAGCGGTGAAAAGAAGCGGGACGACGTTTTTCTTAAACATTGGGTGTTCCTGGGAGGGTAGATCGGGTGGAGAAAAGCGTCCTGGGTCAGGCCGGAGCCGATGAGGCCGAACAGTAGCATCACCGTTATGATTTGTAAACCGTCTATCCGGGTTGTTTTTGGGGTGCCCGGCGCGGTACAATTCCATTCCTCAGCACGAATTCTCTTGCGGCGAGGGTCTGCGGCACGGCTCGCAGACCCCGATTCACCGCTTCGAATGGCGTGCCGGACACCATAACTACGCGGCCGTTATCGAGCCGGCGGCGCAATCATCGCGATCTCATCAATATCGACAATGGATAACCAGACCCGTTCGGAGATTTCCCGCAGAAGGGCAATTGAAGCCGCTTTTTCCATCCTCACCCGGGACGGTGTCGGCGGACTGACGTTCGATTCGTTAGCGCGCGAAAGCGGCATCAGCAAGGGCGGACTGCTGCATCAGTTCCGTACCAAACAAGGCGTGCTTTACGCGCTGCTGGAACATCAGCGGCAGCAGTTCGAGCAGATTGCGCGCAGCTATATTGCGAAAGAGGGGGCGTCGAAGGCCGAACCGAACCTGGCCGCCCAGATTGCAATTTATCGGGAATCGGTCAATCAGCCGCATTCCGTCGCACGCGCCATTCTCGCGGCGATTATCGAAAGCCCGACCTTGCTTGACGACATGAAGGTCGCGGACGCCGGGAAAATGCAGGCGTTGCAAGATGAAGCGGCCGACCTCGACTTGTCGTTGCTGCGATATTTCGCTGCCAGCGGTCTCGCATTTCATTCCCTGTTGGGATTGTCGCCACTGGCCGATTCGACTCGTAACCGGCTGTTCGATCGTCTCCTCGACGAAGAGAGCTGGCAAGGCCAGGTGTCGCCGCCAAAACGCCGGAAACGGTCCGCGGGCTGACCTGCGCGGGTGGTGCGAATAGAGGGGCGACCGGGCGAATCTGCGTCTGAGCGTCCCTTTCGACTCAATGGTTCGACCTACAAACAAACCGTCTAGGCGGTTTACAAGTTGAAATTGCGGTGTTACTGTGGCGCCTCACATGAGTTGTCTCTCTGCGGCCCAGGTACGAACCCAACGGCGTCGATCGAATAAGGGCCGCGCGCTTCCGGGTTATGCGCCCTCAAGCGGATACCGAAAATGAATGAAGCCAGATTAATTGCGTGTCACGAATGTGATTTGCTGCAGTGGAGGGCACCACTATTCGAACGCGGTACTGCGCGTTGTCAACGATGCGATGCAGCGCTCTACCGAAGCTTGCCGGCCACGTACGATCGCGCGCTCGCGTTCACGCTCGCGGCTGCGGTTCTGTTTGCGATTGCCAACTGTTTTCCGATCATCGGACTGCGGGTCAATGGCGCGCTCGTTGAAACCACGCTATTTGAAGCCGTTTCTTCGCTGTACGCCGACGGTATGTGGCCGGTAGCGGGTCTCGTTCTGGTGACGACGATCCTGATGCCGGCATTGAACATAGCGGCGGTGATCTATCTGCTTCTGCCGCTGCATATCGGCGGATTGCCTCAACGTCCCGAGATTGTTCTGCGTGTGCTCAGGCATGTCGCGCCTTGGGGGATGATCGAGGTGCTCATGCTTGCGATGCTGGTTGCGCTCGTCAAACTCCAGCACTTCGCGACGGTGGTTCCCGGCATCGCGATCTGGGCATTCGGTGCGGTGATGGTGCTGCTCGCGGCAGCCGCTGTTTCGTTCAATCCACGCGATATCTGGGCGCGTATCGAAAGCATGCCAGGCGTCGTTGTCGTGTCGCATGCGCTACAGGCAGGCGCCAGTGCGGCTACTGCAGCACGTGCCGGTCTATTCGCTTGTCACGACTGCGGCCTGCTGTCAAAACCGCTCGGCCATGCTGGTGGCGGGATTTGTCCGCGTTGCAGCGCCGTGTTGCATCTGCGCAAGCCCAATAGCCTCGCACGCACCTGGGCATTCCTGCTGGCCGCGATGGTTCTCTATATCCCAGCCATTCTCCTGCCGGTCATGGTCACCAGTACTTTATTCAGCGCGCAATCCGACACGATTTTAAGCGGTGTCGTGTTTCTCTGGACCTCCGGATCGTGGGTGCTTGCCACGATCGTTTTCATTGCAAGCATCGTGGTGCCCATGCTCAAAATCCTGTCGTTAGCCTACCTCGCCTGGAGTACCCAGTTGCGCTCGTCCCACATGCCGCGCAAGCGCACGCGCATCTACCGGTGCGTGGAGCTGGTCGGCCGGTGGTCGATGCTCGATATCTACGTCATCACTATCCTGGTAGCGCTCGTGCAATTTGGTTCGGTTGCAACGATCGATGCGGGTCCCGGGGCGATAGCGTTCGGCGCGGTAGTTGTGCTGACCATGTTCGCCGCACTGTCGTTCGATCCACGGCTCATATGGGATGCAGTGGAGTTGGACGGTGAATAAGTTGCCAGCACAGAACGATGGTGAAGATGCGACCGACTTTCCAACAGCAGTGACCGCCGGGCGGTCGAGGTGGCGTATGCCGCTCGTGTGGCTCGTGCCGCTTGTTGCCGTCCTGATAGCGGGCGGCCTCGCGGTGCAGTCGATCATGCAAAAAGGCCCAACCATCACCATCAGCTTCACGACAGGCGAGGGCATCGAGGCCGGCAAGACGAAGATCAAGTTCAAGAATGTCGATATTGGCGTGATCAAAAGTCTCACACTTTCTGACGATCACAAGACCGTGCTTGCCAGCGCTGAAATGTCTCGCAACGCTTCCAGCATGCTGGTCGACGATACCCGCTTCTGGGTGGTTCGGCCGCGCATTGCGGGCGGCACCGTATCGGGCATCAGTACATTGATATCCGGTTCTCACATCGGCATGGACATTGGAACGTCGCAAAAAGCGCGGCGTGATTTCACCGGTCTCGAGTCTCCGCCCGTTCTCGCTTCAGGGGCGCCGGGGCGGGAGTTCGTCCTTAAGAGCGGCAGCATTGGCTCGCTCGATATAGGTTCGCCCGTATTTTTCCGCAAGCTTCAGGTTGGCCAGATCGTTTCTTACGCGCTCGACCCCGACGGCGCGGGAATGACCGTGCACGTTTTTGTCAACGCGCCATACGACAAGTACGTCACGAACGACACTCGTTTCTGGCAAGCGAGCGGCGTTGACGTGACGTTGGACACGACCGGCGTGAAGGTCAACACCGAGTCGCTGGTATCCATCCTGATCGGTGGCCTGGCGTTCGAGAATCCGCCTGACACAACCAGCAAGATCGAAGCGGACCCGAAGCGTGAGTTCCAACTTTTCGGCGGCCGGGCGGATGCGATGAAGCAGCATGAAACGATCGTCGACAAATACGTGCTGAACTTCAAGGAGTCTGTCCGCGGATTGACTGTTGGGGCGCCGATCGACTTCCGCGGGATCGTCATCGGCGAGGTATCGGCGATCAATACGCACTTTGATCCGGCGACGAAGGAATTCAGTATCCCCGTCGAGGTCAGCTTCTTCCCGGAGCGCCTGATTTCACGCGACGAAGTCGGCGGCGCCATTGCGGCAACACCGGCAGAGCGGCAAGAGTTTGCGGACTATCTGGTGAAGAAGGGTCTGCGAGCGCAACTCAGAACAGCGAGCCTGCTGACCGGTCAACTCTATATCGCGATCGATTTCTTTCCTTCGGCGCCGAAGGCGGCCATCGACTGGAGTAAAACGACGCCTCAGTTGCCGACCATACCGGGCAACCTGCAGGGTTTGCAGGACTCCATTACAACGCTCGTCGCCAAGTTGAACAAGATTCCATTTGAAGGCATTGGCAACGACTTGCGCAAAACGCTCAATGATGCGGATACGCTGATGAATACGATCAATACCGATGTGGCGCCGGAGGCAAAAGCGACGCTGGCCACAGCACGTGAAGCCATCACGTCGGTGAATCGCACGTTGCAAAGCGACTCGCCATTGCAGCAAAGCACGGCGGAAACCATGCGCGAAGTGTCACGGACCGCGGCTTCGTTCCGCGCGCTGGCGGAGTATCTCCAGCGCCATCCCGAGGCGCTGCTTCGTGGCAAGACCGAGGACAAGTAATGAGCCGAATAATGAGCCGACTAATGAACCGACATTTGACGTTACCTTCGGCACTGCTTGCGCTGACGTTTTTCGCGGGGTGCGCAACATCGCCGGAATCGAAGTTCTATACGTTGAGCCCGGTTGAGGTTGCCGGACAGGCGGCGCCCGCCAATCCGGTTTCAATCTCAATCGCGATCGATCCGGTGACGGTTCCCGAACTGGTCGATCGACCGCAAATCGTTTCCCGGCTGGACGCGAACCGTGTGTCGATCGATGAGTTCGCGCGTTGGGCGGAGCCGTTGAAGAGTCAGATTTCACGTGTGCTGGCCGCGGACCTCGCGCAACGTATTCCGGGTGCGATCGTATCCAGTTATCCGCAACGTGTGGACGATAACGCCTATCGCGTATCGGTTGATGTGCAGAGCTTCGATTCGTCAGTGGGGGGCATCACCATGCTGGCCGTTATCTGGTCGGTGCGCCCGCCGAAGCGAGGGGAAGCGCTCAGCGGACGGACGGTTGTGTATGAGCCCGTGAGCGGACCCGGCTACGATGCAATGGTGGCGGCGCACAGTCGAGCGCTTGCGTCCGTGGCCGGCGATATCGCCGTAGCGACGCGTTCAGCCATGCAGCGGTGAAACGAAGCGGGGAAACTTCACATCATCGTCACTTCGGATGACTAATCTCATGAATTGCAGTACCCCTTCAACCATGAGAACCGAAATGACAAAGATCAAATGGAATCATGCAGCAGCGCTCGCGCTTTTCGCGGCGTCCCAGGTGGCTCACGCCGGCACGCCAAGCGTTGGCAGCCGTGAGTACAAAGTGTTGCTCAATCCCGTTGCATTCGACAGTTCACCGGTCGATACGGCGAATCGCTTTCTGACCGATCTGCAGGCGAGCCTTGCGGCAAACGGCTTCGATAGCACCGTCAAGAAGACGTTCGGGGCCGACAACGACCGCACCGTGCTCTACTACGATTCACCGGGTACCTGTGCCGTCAAGCAGGCCGGCTACTCGATGCGCGAGCGCGATGACAGCAGCGGTCGCAAGATCGAGTTGAAGTTCGGCTCGGCGAATGAAGCCACCTCGGCGAATACGGACGTCAGCGGCAGCTCGTCGAAGGCAAGCAGCAAACTCGAAGACGACATCACGCCGCCGTCGAATCAGACATACTCGCATTCGACAAGCGAGCCGCTCTCCAACTCCAAGAACATCAACCACCTGAGCGACATCAACGATCTGTTCCCTACCACGCACGTGTTCGACAGCATCAGCACGCAGTCGCTCGTGCCGGTGAGCGGTCTGTCGATCCATGAACTGACCTTCGACGGCCCGACCAGCGATCTCGGTCAGGAAGATGCTGACTTCACCATGACCGTCTGGTATGCCAACGGTTCCAGCACGCCGGCGCTCGCGGAAATCTCGTTCGAAGTCGACGTGAACGACGACGGCGTATTCACCGACAAGGTCACCGCGCGGTCGCAACTGATCTTCAATACGATTCAGGGCATGACGAACTGGGTGCAATCTCCGAGCTCGACGAAGACCGCCTGGGTTTACAAGTATCAACCGTCATTCTGTAGCCAGTAAGTTCGTACGACTGCCGCGCCGGTCCTGCTTTTGCCGCCGGCGCGGCGCACCGCAATACGGCCCGATACAGGACAGACTCAGGGTAGCGTGTCGAGACGCCGTGTCCAGAGCGATGCCACGGCGAGCACAATACCGCTGATCACCAGCATCAGCGTGCCCATCGCCATCCCGTCGCCAATCGAGCCTTGCTCGAACTGTTGCCAGATGAACACCGAAGCGGTTTGCACGCCGCTTGGCGAAAGCAGCAGCGAAGTCACCAACTCGCGCGACGCCACCGCGAACACGATCATCATCGATGCGGCGAGCGGTGGCGCGACCAGCGGCAACACGATACGCCACAGCACGCGCGCACCGCTCGCGCCGTGTACGCGCGCCGCGGCTTCGAGACTGCCGCCGATCTGCCGCAGCGCCGCGCTTGCGTAACGCACCGGATACGGCAACAGCAGACAGCTATACGACAGCAGCAGAATGCCCCACGTGTTGTACGGCGTGACGGGCCAGAGCGGCAGGTTCCACGCGAGGATCAAACCGACGCCGATCACGATGCCGGGCATTGCATGCGGCAACAGCGTGAGGCCGTCGAGCGCCGCGCGGCCTGGTGTACGCGTTTTGATGATGATCCATGCGGCGAGAAAACCCAATGTCCCGGTGACGACAGCCGTCGCCGCGGCCAGCCCGAGACTGGTGAGCAGGGCGCCTGCGCCTTCGCCGGCCGAGGCAATCGCCGCGAAATGCGCGAGCGTCAGATTGGACACGCTCAAACCGCCCGACAACGTACGCACGAACGACGTCGCCACGATCGCACCAAGCGGCGCAAGTGTCGTGCAGAATGCCGCCGCGCTGAATAGCAACAGGACCGGCGCACGCCAGCGGCCCAGTTCGAGTGGATCGTTGGCAACCGGTTTGCCCGTTTGCGTATCGAAGTCGCGGCCGGCAAGCAGACGCCGCTGCGCGATGAAGGCAGCGAGCGCGGTGAGCGCGAGCAGTGTCGAAAGCACGGCTGCGCCGGCCAGATCGATCGGCCAATCGGAGAAGCGCGCTTCGATCGACGTGACCAGCAGACTGAAGCCGGCACGCGCGCCGAGTGCGGACGGAATGCCGAACTCCTCGATCGACATGGTGAAAGCAAGCAGCGCGCTCGCGGCGATCGCCGGCGCAGCGAGCGGCAGCGTGATGCGCACGAACGCGCGCCATGGCGTTGCACCGCATACGCGCGCCACTTGCGCGAGCCGGCCGCCCGTCGACATCAACGCGCGTGAAACCGCGAAATACACAACAGGAAACACGCTCAGCGTCATCGTAAGCGCGATGCCGGTGAACGAAAACAGATACGCGCCGAGATCGAAGCCGGCCAGTTGCTGAAGATAGCCATGCGGCTGCAACAGCAGCATCCAGCCGAGCGCCGCGAGATACGGTGGAATCAGAAACGGTGCGAGAAACAGCAAATCCCATAGGCGCGCGGCCGGCAATCGCGTCAGGCCACGCAGTGCGCCGAGCGGCACACCGAACGCGATGCTCGCAAGCGCAACCGTGATGCCGAAGCGCAGCGTATTGCCGAGCAACGGCCACGTGTCGGATTGCGTGAGTGTCGCGCGGATCGCGGCAAAGGGATGGGAAAGGGAACCGTGGTTCAGCGCCGGAAAGATCGCCTGCAACGCGACGAAGGCAGTGGGCAGCGCGACCAGCAGCCCCAATGCCACGAACAGCGCACCGAGCGCAACGGTGCGTCCGGCGCGGCTCAGTTGCCACGCGCGTCGCGTGGCGGGGCGCTGCGCGATCACGCTTGCCATCAGTGTTCGCCGAACAGGGCGTTAAAGCGCGACAACACCTCGGCTCGCGATTTCGTGTTGCTGCCGTCGTCCTGCGGAAGAAGCTTCAGGTCTTTCAGACGCGGGCGCGGCGTGTCGATATCGTCGCGCGCGGGCATCAGGTAGGCGGCCGCTACGAGTTGCTGGCCTTCGTCGGAGAGCACGTAGTCGATGAATGCCCGGGCGTCCGCCTGGTGCGGCGACGATTTGAGGATCATCATCGGACGCGGCGCGATCACCGTGCCGCTGCTCGGGAAGATCACCTTGACCGATTCGCCGCTGGCCGCCGCGCCGTATGCGACGTAATCGACCGCACCGAACACCGCCGATTTCGCTCCCTGCAACACCGGGTTGATCGCCTGCGCATTCGGCCCGAGCACGACCATGCCGTTCTTGTGCAGGCTGTCGAACAGCGTCCAGGCGGATTCGCCGAGCCGGTCCTGCAGGCCCAACAAAAGATCGAGCGATGCACCCGACAGAGCGGGATTCGGCGTGGTCACCTGGTCGCGATAGGCGGGCGCGGCGAGATCGCGCCAGTCGTGCGGCTCGGGTTTGCCGGCACGCGTATTCCAGACAATGCCCAGCGCCGAAATACCTTGCGCGACGTAAGAGGGCGACTTGAACATAGGCGGCACGTGCGCGGCATTCGGGCTCGTGTAAGGGGCGAGCCAGCCGCGCCGGTCGAGATCCTGAGCCGTATCCCATGACGCGGAAATCAGGACGTCCGCGTGAGGATTGCTCGATTCCGCCTCGATCCGCGCCATCACCTTGCCGGTCGTGGCCTGAAACAGATCGATTTTGACACCCGTTTTACGCTCGAAACCTTGAGCGAGTTTTTTGCTGAGATTGCCAGGACCGGCAGTATAGACAGTAAGCGCGTGCACGGAAGTAGTCAGCCCGAAGGCAAGGAAAATGAAACAAACGAGGGAAGACAGTGATTTGACCATTGTAGCGACTCCTTTATCGATAGACAGTTCGCGCCACACGTCCGTGCGCCAGCGTGACGATCGTGTGCGCCAGCGCATCGGCTTCGCTGCGATCGTGCGTCACATACACGGCGGTCGTGCCGAGTTGCGCGAGGAGGGTGCGAATGTCGTCGCAGAGGGTGGCGCGCAACTGCGCGTCGAGATTCGAAAGCGGTTCGTCGAACAGCAACACGCGTGGACGCGCGACGATCGCGCGTGCCAGCGCGACGCGCTGCTGCTGGCCGCCGGAGAGCGCCGACGGCCGCCGCGCGGCCAGGTGTTCGAGACCGACGCGCGCCAGCGCCTGCGCGACCGCCGCGACACGCGCGGCGCGCGGCACGCCGCGCATCTCCAGCGGAAACGATACGTTGCCCGCCACCGTCATATGCGGCCAGAGCGCGTAGTCCTGGAACACCATGCCGAGGTCGCGCGCTTCCGGCGGCACGCAATGCGCCGGATCGGCGACGGTTTCGTCGCCGAACATCACGCGGCCTTCGTCGGGGCGCAGCAGTCCGGCGAGCAGTTTGAGTAGCGTGCTCTTACCGCAGCCGGACGGCCCGAGCAGCGCGAGCGTCGTGCCGGCCGGCACGTCGAGATCGATACCGTCGAGCACGGTTTGTTCACCGAACCGCTGACGAAGCCCGCGCAAGTGGATCGATACGCTCGCGTCGTTCATCGGCATGCCTAGAACTTGTGGCGGATGCCGGCCATCAGGCCGAACTGGTTCTTGCCGGCCACGACGTCGGTGCCGAAGCCATTGAGACCCAGGTTCGAGCCGTTGCGGTTCAGCACATACGCAAGGTTCAGATACAGGTCGGTGCGCTTGGACAGGAAGTAATCCGCATCGGCCTGGAACGACCACGGGTCACGCGAGGTGCCGTAGAAGTTCTGGTACATCGCCGTGCTGGAGAGCGCGAGGTTGGGCTGCGCGAGCCACGTTGCGCCGAGCCAGTAGAGGCTGGTCGCTTCGACGGGCGACGTGCTCAACGTGCTCAGATGCACCGCTTTCGAATCGAGGTAGCGATAACCGGCATAAGTCGTCACCGTCGAAATCCTGTAGCTCGCGGCAAAGGACACGCGGCGGTCCGTGTTGCCTTCGTAGCCGCCGACCTTCGTCGTGTGCGCGGCCGTCGGGCTCGTGCTGCCGCCGTTCTTCTGGTCGTAGACGAGTGTCGCGCTGAACGGGCCGTGCTTATAACGCAGGCCACCTTCGATAACACGGGCGAAGCGGGTGTCGCCGGCCGGCTGCGCGCCGTACGTGACCGTGTCGTAGCCGAAGCTGTATTGCGCGATCGCCGTCAGTTCGCCGAAGCGTTTTTCATAGCGGGCGGTGTTGTCGAGCCGGTCCGAAAATGCCGGGTCCTGCATCTTGATCGCGTAGACCGCGTTCTTCAGCGGGTTGTATTCGCTGACCCAGTCGAGGAACAGACCGCCCTGGCGGCCCAGCGAGAACGAACCCAGGGTGTCGTTTGCGATACCGACGTAGGCGAGCCGGCCGAACTCGCGGCCGCCTTGCAGCAGGGCGCCGCTATCGACGTTGATGCCGCTTTCGAGCAGGAAGAAGGTGCGCGAGCCGCCGCCGAGGTCTTCGGTGCCGGTAATGCCCCAGCGCGAGCCGGACATGTCGCCGGAAGTCAGGCGCGTGACGCTATGCGTTTCGCCTTTCGACGACGATGCACTGGTGAGATATTCGAGTCCGGTATCGACGATACCGTAGAGCGTGACAGACGAGCCGGAGATGGCGGATGCTTCGTCGGCATGTGCGTAGGCAGACAGGCTGGCGCAGACGGCCAGACAGCAGCCTACCGCCGTGGTGCGGTAGGAGTGATTCACAGATTGTGTCCTCTTTGGGATTAATTTGAGCCACGAATGTAAGCGGCCTGCAAGTCATCCGCGTGACAAAAGGACAGTGATGAACCTGCCGTGTGCTACGCTTTACCCAGATACGAACGGGAACTGAATCATCGGCGAATCGGAAGCCTGGCGTGGAGCGCAAGGGATCGATTCAGCGGAAATAGTCGAAATGTTCGTCTGAATTTCGGGGGTGTAATGAAAAGAAGATTTCAGGTGGTACTTGTCGGCGCAACGTTTCTAACGGGCTGCGCGACCGCAAAATACGACAGCATGGGACCCGCGCTGTCGCTGATGTCGCAACAGCAGAAATGCTATCTCGTGGCTCAGACCGCCTCGGCCGCGGCGAAGTGGCGCGATGACGGCGTTCCCGTCAGCGAAGCGCATGCGCGCCTCGACGCCGTCATCATGCCGATGCGTGCGCCCGACGATTACAAGCAGCGGGTGCATGAAGGCATCGACACCACCTATCAAAGCCATGTCACGCAGCAGCAGCTCTATTCGAGCATGAAGGGCGCATGCCGCGCTGAGAGCGCGAAGGTTCCTCCGGTGAATTGAACGACGCGGGGGCTTGCTTATCGCCGTTCCGCCATCGCCGGGACGCGTTGCGCCGTCCGCGCGTTTGCGAAATCGACCTGTTTGCCGTCATAGCCCATCGCCGCAGCTTTCCGCGCTCATGTTCGCATCTGCGCGGGATCGCGGCATGTCGCACAAACACGTCTTTGGCCTTGACCCATAGCGCCTGATCGCTTCGATTTTCCCGATTTCCGCGAAAGAGATTCCCCTTTCGGCTCTGTGTCTCCATCGTTGACGAATATACACTCCGGTCAAAGTTGCACTAAAACAACGACGGAGACGCGCCATGCCGCAAGCAGACCTCTGCTTCGAAATCCCTCATACGTCGATGCGCATTCAGCGAACGCGATCAGCAACTGATCGGGTTACGTTTTAAGCATTCCAGAATAGTAAAACGCTGCGCGGAATATCAAATCAAAACGATCTGATTATCAGAAGGTAGGTTATTAAAATAGTAGTAGTACTATATATAGGAGATGCGATGAGAAAGGTTCTGTTTGGGCTGCTCGCTATGACGGCCACGGCGTCGGCAAGTGCGCAAAGCAGTGTCACGTTGTATGGCATAGTAGACAACGGGCTCCAGTACGAGTCTGGCTTGCCGAAAGGGCACGTGTTCGGTGCGCAAAGTGGAGGATGGGCCCAGTCGCGATTCGGCCTTAAAGGCACAGAAGATATTGGAGGCGGAACACAGGCCATTTTCCACCTTGAGTCCCGTCTCAACACACAGAACGGCAGCCTGGCCAACGGCAGCTTCTTCGAGGGGCAGGCGACTGTCGGCTTGCACAATGACACATGGGGCCAATTGAAGTTCGGCAACATGGGCTCGGCCGAAATAAGCCAGTATTCGGGCGATGTCGATCCGCAACAGACGAAAAAGTATGCGATCGGTACGCTGGTGCGAGGCCGGATTTTTTCGCAGGCGGGTAATGGTGTCGAGTATCTGTCGCCGACGCTCGGGGGATTTACGCTGCAGGGGCAATACGACCTGACGAACTCGACGAAATGGAACGCCGGAAATCCGGGAAGCGCGCCGGGCCAGTTGGGCACGTCGAGCGGTCTGGGTAGCGCTCAGGGGCGAACGGACGGTATCAAGCTGTCGTACCAGACTGGCGGTCTTTTCTGGCAGGCAACCTATGACGAGGTTCGCGATCCCAACGGCCAGTTCAGCAACGTGTATCTGGCCTCGCGTTCCATCCTCACGGGCGCGACCTATGCGTTCGGCCCCGTGATTGCGTATATCGGCTATCAGCACCTCAGCGCGCCCAATGCGTCCAATACCGGATACTTCGGTACGGCCACGCCAACAACGCTGCCCTCAGGCACGTCGCTGCCAACAGCGGTCAATCACGAATGGATCGGGGCAATCTGGCAGACCACGCCGGCGCTTTCGATCACCGGTGCGGTGTATCACGCAAACGCCAATCATGGTAACGGTAACGCGACGCTGTACACACTGGGCACGAACTACTCGCTGTCGAAGCGAACGCTCCTGTATACCGAGCTCGGTTACGTTCGGAATAGTGCGACGTCCAACCTTGGACTCGACAGTGGGCTGTATGGCGCGAACAGTAACAACGACCCGGTGAACGGCAGCACGTCCAGCACGAATCCGAACTATGGCAAGAGCCAGTTCGGCGTAATCGCGGGCATCGCCCACCAGTTCTAGGAGGAGCGGACGGGTTTGGGAGAGGTTCTATCCCGAACCCGGCTCGCTATATGCTCGGGAATATTCTCCGGCGTCACGACAACGACCGATGAAGATGGCGATACGGCTGAGGCCGGCAGGAGTTTGTGGAAATGGATGATGTGTTGGCACGCCGAGCGCATGTCCTGGCGTAGATCGTGATGGAGAATCGCCTGTACCTTACCCTCGCGCAGCAATTGCACGTTGTCTCGATCGAGGTCGTGTCCGATAAAGCAAATCGGAGCTTGCTGCTGTGCTTCGAGTGCTCGAAGAATGGCGACATTTCCTCCTCCCATGGAGTAGACCGCGGCGATGCGGGTTGCTGCGCCGAGGACATTGAGGACTCGTTTCTCGGTGGGCGTGTCGAGGCCGTGGCCGCCACTGGCATCGATCAACGTAAGCTGTGGATAGCGGGTTCTCAACGCGCGCCGAAAACTTATTTCGCGTTCCTCCTCGCCCCTGAACCGTTCATCGCTCATGGTGATCAGGATGTTGCCGGACCGCGGACCGAGCCACTGCGCAACGAGATATGCGGCGGTGGCGCCGGCGACCCGATTGTCCAGCCCCGCGTATGCAACGCGGCCGGACAACGGGATATCGGTGAAGATCGTGACGACTGGAATGCCGCGGCGCTGCAGGTCGCCGATCGCTTCGGCAATCTCGGGAACATCGCGGGCCTTCAGGAAAACCCCGTGGCTTCCGCGGCGTCCAATCGACTGAAGAGTCTCGACGACCTCGGCGGTCGTCATTGTTTCCCGCATCAGGAAACGCGGACGAACGACTACCGGGTGCATCACGGGCAATTCTGTTTCAAGCGCATCCTTGATCTCGTCAGCAAAGCGTGCAGGCGCTTCTACGACCACGTCAACCATGAGTTTTCGCCCGACGGTCGCCAACTGCAGTTCCTGTTTTTCGAGTTCCTTGATGGCTTGTTCGACGCGCTTGCGCGTGTGTTCGCGAACGTGGGCACGCCCGTTGAGCACGCGGTCGACTGTTGCCACGCCTAGCCCGGCCTGGAGAGCTATCTCCTTGATAAGAAAGCGGTGTGCCATGCCTGCGCTTCCATTTGTGATGTGTTTTTGATGTTTTTATGATAACCGCATATTGGTTCGGCGGACTATGCTGTGACTGCAAGATTCACACGCGCATTGAGCAAGTTTGCCTCGTTAAATTATAGGACGGGCATTCCAGACGAGCCTGGGTAAACGCTAAGTTTGATGTGTTTTTGATGTGTTTTCATTCTTCGCCGATAGAAAGAGTACCGTATTATTTCCAGCCCACGACAAACAGGCGGCCGGGCGAAGTTCTCCCGAATCGCGCGCCTGTGCGGTCTCTCGCACGACGGAACTTGCGAAAAAGTAGGTGGTACAAGATGGACCAGTTCAAGGAGCTACAACTGTTCGTTGAGGTTGCCGAAACGGGCAGTATCAGCCGGGCCGCGGAAGCGGTAGACCTTTCCATATCCGCGGCAAGCCGCTACCTGATTTCGCTGGAGACCCGGCTTGCTGTCCAGCTCGTGCGCAGGACGACACGCAATCTCTATCTCACGCAGGCAGGGGCGGAGTTCCACCGGCGATGCAAGTCCATCCTGGCCGACCTTGGCGAAGCTGAGTCGGTCATCAAGGATGCAACGGTACGACCGAGTGGCGTACTTCGCGTCACTGCATCGCTCTCGTTCTGCATGCTGCACATTGCACCCATGCTTCCGGAGTTTGCGGCGCGTTATCCGGACATCACGGTGGACGTGGTAGCGGCCAATCGTTACCACGACATCATCGAAAATGGCATCGACGTTGCAATCCGTACCAAGGTGCTCGAGGCAGACAGCAACATTACGGTAAGGCGGCTCGCCGCAACCCGGCGAATACTGGCCGCGGCTCCTTCGTATATCGAAGCAAATGGTTCGCCGCGCTTCCCGGCGGAACTGGTCAAGCACAAGGTATTGAACTACGGACTCGCCGACAATCCGCGCGAGCTCGTATTCTGCCGAACCGGTGAGTCGGTTCTCGTCAAGGTCAGACCGCTTCTTGAATCCAACGACGGCCAGATACTCAGGGTTGCCGCACTCGACGGCATGGGTATTCTCGTGCAGCCCAAGTACATCGTGTACGACGACCTCAAGGCCGGCCGCCTCGTTCCGGTGCTGGATGACTGGGATCTGCCACGGCTCACGATGAACATTGCATTCCAGACCCGAACTCATATGCCGGTAAAGGTTCGCCTGTTTATCGATGCACTCGTCGAGCGGTTTCAGCAGAACGAGTACGAGCGGCACTGGACCGCGTGACGGTCACGCGGAAGGGGCAATCATGCATATGCTTTCTTCTATTTTCCCAGTCTGCGCGAAAGAGATTCCCTTTTTAGCTCTGTTTTGCCGAGTTTGACGAATATAGACTCGCTTCAAAGCTGAACGAAAATATCGAAGGAGACGCATCATGCAGCAAGCAGCATCTTCTGTTTCCCAATCCTCCTCACCGTATTTTGATGAAGCTCACTCAGCGGACGTCGTCAACGCCCGCATGGGTCAGAATGCCGATGCGCGACTGCGGCAGGTGATGGAGATTCTGGTCAGGCATCTGCATGCGGCGGTGAAGGAAATCGAGCCGACGCACGAAGAGTGGTTCGCCGCCATCCGATTCCTGACCGAAACCGGCCAGATGTGCACCGACTGGCGCCAGGAATACATCCTGCTGTCGGACATTCTTGGTGTTTCGATGCTCGTTGACTCCATCAATCATCGTCGGCCGAGCGGGGCGACTCCCAACACAATTCTCGGCCCGTTTTATGTTGCGAATGCACCCGAATACGAGAATGGCGCGAACATCTGCCTGGACGGAAAGGGCGAATCGCTGGTTGTCGCGGGACGTGTGACGAACATTGAAGGCACACCTATTCCGAATGCGAAGCTCGAGGTCTGGCAGACCAACAACGATGGTTTTTACGACGTCCAGCAAAAGGGGATCCAGCCGGACTCAAATTTGCGCGGCGTATTTAACTCGGACGCTGAGGGCCGCTACTGGTTCAAGTCCGTCAAGCCGCGCCACTATCCGATTCCATCAGACGGGCCGGTCGGAAAACTTCTCGGTGCAATAGGCCGCCACCCGAATCGTGCCGCGCATCTTCATTTCATTGTGACTGCGCCGGGCTACGACCCTGTCATTACCCACATCTTTACGCCTGATTGCCCCTATCTCCCCGAGGATGCGGTGTTCGGCGTCAAGCGTGAACTGATTGCCGAATTCAACCAGATTGACGACTCCGACGCAGCGCGAGAGCTTGGGTTTGCGGCTCCTTTCTGGTCGGTGAACTGGGATTTTACCCTCGCAAGCTCCGCGAATCCGACGCCGGCAATCGCCTGATCGTGCATCGTGCAGGAATGCATAGCGTCAAACGTTTGTCGAACGTTTTGAATCAACCTGAACTACAGGAACACACTGAAATGAGCGCCAAAGAGATCGAACTGCTGGCTGCGTACTGGACTATTGCGGGCGACGTCTATCCGTGTGGACCGGTCGAAATCAGTCCGTTTCCGCTGCGGGACCGTTGCGTAGCGGCATCGCGTGCCGGCTGGAGCGGCATCGGCCTCATCCTCGATGACCTCGAGTACAGCATCGGGAAATACGGGCTCTCCGGCGTCAGGAATATTCTGGACGACACGGGCATGAAGTACTTCGAACTCGAGATTCTCATGGACTGGTACCTCGACGGCGAGGCGCGTGCGAAATCGGACAGCTTCCGCCGCCGTGTCATCGAGCTGGGGGGCGAACTGGGCATGCGCAATCTGAAAATCGGCGCGAACCCCTTCGACGAAAATCCGGCCGACTTTCCGCGCATGACCGACGAATTCGCGAAACTTTGCGAAGACGTGGCGACGGTTAATGCGACGGTCGCAATCGAATTTATGCCTTTTTCTCCCATCCGGAACATCGGCGAAGCGCTGAAGATTGCTGAAGGCGCCGGCCAACCCAACGGTGGCTTGATGGTCGACCATTGGCACGTAGCACGCGGTGGCAGCCCCTATAGCGAGGTCGCCCGAATTCCCGCGCGCTTCATCAAGGGCGTAGAACTGGACGACGTAGGCACGCAAGTCAGAGGAACGCTGTTCGAGGACTCGAGCTTTAACCGGCAGCTTTGTGGCGAAGGTGCAGGCGACTGTCCCGCCTTTATCGATGCTCTGCAACAAGCGGGCTGCACGCTTCCTTACTACGGCGTGGAGCTCATCTCCGAGTCCCACCGGAAGTTGCCCCTCGACGAAATGGCAAAGCGCGCCTACGACACCACGCGCGCGCAGTTCCTGGAAAAAAGCGCGACTTCCGTCTGACGCTATTGGCCTTAAATCAAAAAGTACTTCTGGAGATTCACATGATTCGTATCGCTGTACTCGGCGCTGGCCGGATTGGTCGCATTCACGCTGGCAACGTTGCCGCGAGCCCGAACGCGAAGCTCGTTGTCGTCGCCGATCCGGTTGAGAAGGCCGCCACCTCGCTCGCCGAAAAACTCGGCTGCGAAGCGTCGACGGATTGCTCGGCTGTCCTCGAGCGCAACGACATCGATGCCGTGGTGATCGGCACGCCGACGGATACGCACATCACATTCATGTTGCAAGCCGTGGCGCGAGGCAAGGCGGTGTTGTGCGAAAAGCCCATCGATCTGGATATGGAAAAATCGATCGCGGCAGCCAGGGAAGTTGAGCGCCTCAACGGCCGGGTGATGCTTGCGTTCAACCGCCGCTTCGACCCGACCTCCCAGGCATTTCGTAAGGCGATCGACGCCGGCGACGTGGGCGAGGTGCGTCAGGTTGTCATTTCGAGCCGCGATCCGGGCATGCCGCCTCGCGATTACGTCGAGCACTCAGGCGGCATTTTCCGCGACATGGTGATCCATGACCTCGATATGGCCCGCTGGCTGCTCGGCGAGGAGCCGGTCGAGGTGATGGCAATGGCAAGCCGGCTCATCGACCCGTCGCTGGCAGAACTCACCGATTTCGACACGGTCATGGTGCAGCTTCGCACGGCTTCGGGCAAGCAATGCCACATCAATTGCTGTCGCGAGGCGGTGTACGGCTACGACCAGCGCATGGAAGTCTCGGGTTCCAAGGGCATGCTCCTGCAGGAGAACCTTCGGCCTTCGACGATCCGCCGCTGGACGAAGGAGGCGACCGATGTCCGCGAACCTCTCCTCAACTTCTTCCTCGAGCGGTACGAAGCGGCCTACAAGGCTGAACTCGAAGCGTTCGTCGAGGCGCTCAATACGAACTCACCCCTGCCGACCTCGGTGCAGGACGGCCTCAAGGCATTGCGCCTGGCTGATTGCGCACTCGAGTCCGCGGTGTCGGGAAAATCGGTCAAGGTGTAACGGATAACCAGGAGGGGACAAGACATGACGCGAAAGATCGGTGCAAACGAAACGGTGGGCGTGGTGTGCCTCGGCATTACCCATCCGCACACGTCCGGCCGGGTCAAGGCAATCCAGCGTCGATCCGACGCAAAGATGCTCGGTGCGTGGGACACCAGTCCGCTGCTTGAACCGTTCGTGGACGCGCTAGGCCTCGAAGCACGCACGAAAGAGGACATTCTCGCCGACGACAACGTACACGTCGTGCTCGTGCACTCGAAGAGCGAGAAGATGGCCGACCTGACCATTGAAGCACTCGAAGCCGGCAAGTCGGTGCTGTGCGAAAAGCCCGCGGGCCGCAGTTCCGCGGATGCCAAACGGATCGTCGCTGCGGTTGAACGTACCGGCGGTCTCGTCCAGGTCGGCTACTGCTGGCGCTTTGCACCATCGGTCGACGCGATGCAGGCGGCGTTGAAGAGCGGCCGCCTTGGCAAGGTGGTCCAGGTGCGCGCGCACGGCGGTTGCTCGCATGATGAGGCGGGAACGGCTCACATGACCCAGCCGGGCGATATCGGCGGCGCTGTCTTTGTTATCGGCTGCCACCTCGTGGACCGCATCCTCCTGCATTTCGGCATGCCACGGTCCGTCAACGCGCGCATCACCAAATTCCCGAACTTCCATGGCGATGAGTCGCGCGAGGATGCAGCGGGCGCGGTGCTGAACTACGAAGACAAGATCGTGGTCATCGACTTCATGTCGTGGGACGTGCTGCCCTGGACGGAAAGCTGGGACATCACGGCGTATGGCACCGAAGGCATTATGTCTTCCCGCTCGCTGCCGTCGAGCTACAAGATCTACGACGCGGGCAAGGGCGCCTATCCGGAAGGATGGACCGAATGGCAGGAAACGAGTTTCCCCGAGATCTGGGCGACAAAGAAGACCGAGTATTCGCCCGATATTGCTGAAATCGGGAACCCGGTCTACTTCGACCGCGAGTCGAATGCATTTTTCGACGCGCTTCGTAACGGTACGCCGTCGGTTGTCCCCGCTACGCAAGCGTACAACATCAGCCGCGTCATTGAGGCGATGTTCGCCTCGTCGAAGCAGGCCGGCGCAGAGATTTTTATCGAGTAGGAAGGCGAACGGCTGGTCCCCCTGTAGGGCCGGCTACCAGAAACTGACTGGAGAAAGTCAGAATTGAATTATGTAATCCTAATCAGGAGACAAAGAATGAACATTATTAAGAACATCGTGATGGCCGCAGTCGCCTCATTTGCATTGTCTGCGGTGTCGCTATCCGCTTACGCACAGGACAAGGGTGTCATTGGCATTTCGCTGCCGGACAAGACGGAATCGCGCTGGATCACCGATGGCAAAAGCATGGTCGACGCGCTGAAAGCGAAGGGCTATTCCGCCGATCTCCAGTACGCCAACTATGACGTGCCGACTCAGGTCAACCAGGTCGAGAACATGCTGGCGAAAGGCGTCAAGGCACTCGTGATTGCGCCGATCGACGGGAAGACCTTTTCCGACGCCCTGGCGCTGGCGCAAAAGAATCACATCAAGGTCATCTCGTACGACCGTCTGATCAGCCAGACGAAGGACGTCGACTACTACGCGACGTTCGACAACTACGGCGTGGGTGTTCTGCAAGGCCAGAGCATCGTTGCCACCTGGCAGAAGAAGGGCAGTAAGACTCCTTTCAACATTGAGGTCTTTGGCGGCTCGTCGGACGATAACAACGCGCATATGGTCTACGCCGGCGGGATGTCCGTACTCAAGCCGTACATCGACAGCGGGAAGTTCGTGGTTCGCAGCAAGCAGGTGGCATTCGAAAAAGTCGCCACCCGCAACTGGGATGGCGCCACGGCCCAGTCCCGCATGGATAACCTGCTGAGCGCTTTCTATGGCAACAACCGGCTCGATGCCGTATGGACGCCGAACGACGCTATCGCAATCGGTGTGATTTCGTCGCTCAAGGGTGTCGGCTACGGTTCGGCGCAGCAGCCGATGCCGATCGTCACCGGACAGGACGCGGACCTGCAGAACGTCAAGGGAATCATACGCGGCGATCAGACCACGACCGTGTTCAAGGATACGCGCAAGCTGGCCAGCATCACGGCCGATATCGTGGACGACGCGCTGACTGGAAAGACCGTGCCGGTGAACGACACGAAGAGCTACAACAACGGCGCCAAGATCGTTCCGACCTATCTCGTGAAGCCCATTCTCGTCGACAAGGACAACTGGCAACCGGAGCTCGTTACGAGCGGGTATTACACGCAGGCGCAGTTGAAGTAACAGTGTCCTGATCCTGGTGGAGTCCGGAAGTCTTGTGGCCGCCCGGGCTCCACTGCGCAGACACGTGTTGTACGTGACCAACCCGAGGAATACGACGATGGACGCGATCCTGGAGATGAACGAAATTCAGAAGAGCTTTGGCGCGGTCAAAGCCCTGAATAACGTCAATCTTAAAGTCCGCAAAGGTGAGATTCACGCCATATGCGGCGAAAACGGCGCCGGCAAATCGACACTGATGAAGATCCTGAGTGGCGTCTATCCGCACGGCTCCTACGCAGGCAACGTGGTCTACGAGGGTGAAGATCGCGCGTTTTCGGATATCTCCGACAGCGAGCAGGTGGGGATCATCATCATTCACCAGGAACTCGCACTCGTGCCCATGCTCTCGATTACCGAGAACATTTTCCTGGGTAACGAACAATCGAAGCGGGGCGTGATCGACTGGCAGGGCTCCCGCTCAAAGGCGAAGGACCTGTTGGCGAAGGTCGGCCTGACTGACTCCCCCGATACGCTTGTAGGCACACTTGGTATCGGCAAACAGCAGCTTGTCGAAATCGCCAAGGCATTATCGAAAGAGGTCCGCCTGCTGATCCTGGACGAACCTACGGCAAGCCTTAACGAAAAAGACAGTGACACGCTGCTCGATCTTTTGCTGGAACTGAAGGCGCGCGGCGTGACGTCCATCATCATCTCGCACAAGCTCAACGAGATTTCACGCGTCGCCGACGGCATTACGGTGATCCGGGATGGTTCGACTGTCGACGCACTCGACTGCAAGGCCGGGGGCGTGAGCGAAGATCGCATCATCAAGGCGATGGTCGGCCGGGAGATGTCCGACCGTTATCCGAAACGTGTGCCGAATATCGGCGAGGTGATTTTCGAAGTCAGGGACTGGCGCGCACAGCATCCGACCCAGCGGGAGCGCGCTGTCATCAAGGGCATCAATCTCAAGGCGCGAAAGGGCGAGATCGTCGGTATTGCCGGACTGATGGGTTCTGGCCGGACCGAATTCGCGATGAGTGTCTTTGGTGGAACGTACGGCCAGGACATTTCCGGCACCGTGCTCATGCATGGAAAACCGGTAGACGTTTCGTCGGTACAGAAGGCCATCAAAGCGGGTCTCGCCTACGTGACAGAAGACCGTAAAGGAAACGGCCTGGTCCTTGACGACACCATCCAGCGAAACATCAGCCTGGCGAACCTCGCAGGCGTGTCGAAACTCGGGGTGATCAACGAACACGCGGAAATAACCGTCGCGGCCGATTTCCTGAAGAAGCTCCGCATCCGCGCCCAGGGCGTAACCCACGTCGTCGCCAATCTGTCTGGCGGCAATCAGCAAAAGGTGGTGCTGAGCAAGTGGCTGTTTTCGGGACCCGAAGTACTCATTCTGGATGAGCCCACGCGCGGCATTGACGTGGGAGCGAAATACGAGATCTACAGCATCATCAATCAGGCAGTTGAAGCGGGTAAATGCGTTGTCATGATTTCCTCGGAAATGCCGGAGCTTCTTGGCATGTGCGACCGCGTTTACGTCATGAACGAAGGCCGCTTTGTCGGCGAGTTCACCGCGGAAGAAGTCTCGCAGGAGAAGATCATGCGGGCAATTATGCGAAACGGAGGCATTTGAAATGCGTAAGGCACTTTCGCCGGCAGCACCACAGGACACCGGCGTTAAAAATAGTAGCGAAATCGTTCGGGCGCTCAAGCGCGGCGCCAGTGAATATGGGCTGCTGATTTCGCTCGTCGTCATCATGGCATTCTTCCAGGTGTCGACGAGCGGCGTATTGATGCAACCGCTCAATCTGACGAATCTGGTACTTCAGAACAGTTATATCGTCATCATGGCGCTCGGCATGCTGATGGTGATTGTTGCGGGCCATATCGATCTCTCGGTTGGTTCGACCGCAGGGTTGGTGGGCGCGCTCGCAGCGGTACTGATGGTGCAGTTCAATGTCAGCTACGTGCTGGCCACCATCATCTGTTTAGTCACCGGCGCGCTGATCGGAGCCGTTCAGGGTTACTGGATTGCGTTCTGGCGGATGCCGTCGTTCATCGTCACGCTGGCCGGCATGCTGGTGTTTCGCGGGCTGACAAACCTCGTGTTGCAGGGTCAATCCATTGGACCCTTCCCCGACACTTTCGCTGCGTTCAGTTCAGGCTTTATTCCTGACGTCTTTCACGGGCAGAGTCTGCACATCACCTCCATCCTGCTTGGAATTCTGGTGGGCGTGCTCTTTTTCGCGATTGAACTTCGGCACCGCACGAGCGCAACCAAATACGGGATGGGTAACGGATCGTTCTCGATGTTCGTCGCGAAGAACGTCATTCTGACCGGCCTGATTGTTTTCCTCTGCAGCATCCTTGCTTCGTATCGAGGCCTGCCGACGGTTCTCGTCATCATGGGCGTGCTGATTGGTGTTTACACCTTCGTCATGAATCGCACCACCATTGGCCGTCGGATCTATGCAGTGGGTGGCAATGCCAAGGCGGCCAGGTTGTCCGGGGTCAGTGTTCCGGCCGTCAGCTTTTTTACCTTCGTGAATATGGGTGTTCTGGCAGCCCTGGCCGGCCTCATTTTCGCCGCCCGCCTGAACAGCGGCACGCCGAAAGCCGGAACGGGGTTCGAACTCGACGTGATCGCTGCATGCTTTATCGGCGGTGCGTCTGCTTCCGGCGGAGTCGGGAAGGTGGTCGGCGCGGTAGTGGGGGCCTTCATTATGGGTGTCATGAACAACGGGATGTCGATTATGGGCATCGGCGTCGACTACCAGCAGGTGATCAAAGGCGTGGTGTTGCTCGCGGCCGTCTTTGTCGATGTCTACAACAAGAACAAGGCCTGAGCTTCGGATTCCGGACGTGCAGCTAGATGGTGCGGACGAGAAGTAGCCAATTTCAACGGCAGAGTACCCGGCGGATTCAGATCACGCATCTATAGATAGGGATGCCTGAAGAATTTCGCTCGGGCATCGGTAGCAAACACGGAATCGAAATGATTAAACACATCGTTATGTGGGATGTTCGCGGTGAGACGCCGGAGCAAAAGAGGAAAACGGCTCAACTGGTAAAGAGCGCTTTTGAAAGTCTGGCCGGAAAGATTCCGGGACTAACGAAGCTCGAGGTCGGTATGGACGTGAGTGGGGTCGACTACGCCTGTGACGTCGTGCTCTATACGGAGTTTGAGGATACTCAGTCGCTGGAGGCGTATGCGTCCCATCCCGAACATCTGCGCGTCAAGCAGGTCATTGGGGACAGCCGCATCGCCCGGCACCAGGTCGATTACATCTGAGTCGTTGAACGATAGGGAATCCTATGTACGAATTTACCTATACGACGTCCGCCTCGCGGGTGGTGTTCGGCGCAGGGAGCATGAAACTCATCCAGCAGGAAGTCGAAACGCTGGGAGCGCGCAGGGCGCTGGTTTTATGCACGCCGGAGCAGCGAACGCAGGCGGAGATCGTTTCGTCTCTTCTCGGTCCGTCGAGTGCCGGCGTCTTTGATGGAGCTCAGATGCATGTTCCCATTGAAAACGCCCGCCGTGCGCGCGAGTACGCGAGGGCGGTTGACGCGGATTGCGCGGTGGCCATTGGCGGAGGCTCGACGATTGGTCTTGGCAAGGCCATTGCTCTCGAATCGTCTTTGCCGATTATCGCGATTCCAACGACCTACGCCGGTTCCGAAATGACCCCGATCTACGGCATTACGGATAACGGGCTCAAGCAGACAGGCCGCGACCCAAAAGTTCTGCCGAAAACGGTTCTTTACGACCCGGAACTGTCGATCGGTTTGCCAGCGCATCTCTCGTTCGTGAGTGGACTGAATGCAATCGCACATGCTGCCGAAGGTTTGTACGCGAAAGATGGAAACCCGGTCATGTCGCTTATGGCGGAAGAGGGAATCCGTGCACTCGCCAATGGTCTGCGTGGCGTGAAGAAGAGCAGCAAGGACAGGACGGCGCGCAGCGATTGCCTCTACGGTGCGTGGCTGTGCGGAATGGTTCTCGGCAACGTGGGTATGGCACTCCATCATAAGCTCTGCCACACGCTTGGTGGGACGTTCAATCTTCCGCACGCGGAGACGCATGCGATTGTTCTTCCACACGCGCTCGCCTACAACAGCATCGTCGCTGCGGACGCGATGACACGAATTGCACGTGCGCTCGATGCGAAGTCTGCCGCGGATGGTTTATACGACCTGAGCGAAGAGTTGGGTGTGCCTCGTGGGCTGCGTGAGATCGGACTGCTTGAAAGCGACCTCGACCGTGCGTGCGAGGTCGCGATGTCGAATCCGTACTGGAATCCGCGCCCGGTGGAGGCGGCGGCGCTCAGAGCATTGATCCAGCGTGCCTGGGAAGGGAGTCGGCCGAGCCCTTGATGAGTCGCCGCGGCATCGTCGCGGAGTCGCCGCGATCTCAGTGACAGAATTTGCAAGACCGCGCCTCAGGGCGCGGAATGCCTCAGGCGAGCATCTGGCAAAATCTCCAGAAGGACGCCAGAAATGGAGGCAGCTTGCACACGGTCGAATACCGCTTTTTCACCATTTGGCGCATCGATGCACCCGTGCAGGAAGTTTGGGTGGCGATCCAGGATTCGGCGCGCTGGCCCGAGTGGTGGAATAACGTCGAGCGCGTGGACCAGCTGGAGGCGGGCTCCGAGCAGGGCGTGGGTGCCGTACAGCGCTATACGTGGAAAGGCTGGTTGCCCTATCGCCTCGTGTTCGATATGCGGGTGACGCGCGTCGATCCGCTGGTCGCGCTGGAGGGACAGGCCAGCGGCGACGTAGAAGGTGTCGGCCGGTGGAGTTTTTCGACCGACGGACGCAACCTTACCGTAGTCCGCTACGACTGGTGCGTGCATACGAACCGCGCATGGATGAACGCATTGGCGCCGTTGTTGCGGCCGGTTTTCCAATGGAACCACGATGCCGTAATGCGCGAAGGCGGCGCCGCGCTCGCGCGACGGCTGGATGCGCGGCTGGTTGGCATCGAGCATGGATGAAGTCCGTCACATTACGGCAGTTGTCCGGCCAATCCAGGCTGCTATTTCGTCGCAACAGTCAGACTGGTGCAGGCAAGGTTCTACAACCTTGCCTTACCGTCGCGAAGCAAATCAAACGTAGCGCATCTCGTTGAGGTCGGCGATGAGTGTCGGGCCACTCGGATGCCAACCCAGCCGCGCCTGGGTTCGGGCGCTGGAAGCCGGAAAATCCATGCCGACAAACATCCCCATCCATCCGAAATGCTCGGCCGCTTTTTCCGGCGCGATGGAAACAACCGGCAGGTTCAAACCTCGGCCAAGGGCCTCGGCGATCTCGCGGCTGCTGACTGCTTCCTCGCCAACCGCGTGATAACGCGCGCCCGGTTCATGCGCTTCCACAGCGAGACGGTAAAGACGCACCACATCGAGCAAATGGCCCGCCGGCCAGCGGTTATGGCCTTCGCCCACATAGGCCGAGACGCCTTTTTCACGGGCGATCGTGACGAGTGGCGTGATGAGCCCCTGCTTGACCGTGTTGTGAACCTGCGGAAGCCGCACGACCGACACGTTGATCCCTTTCTCCAATAACTCATTTCCCATGAGTTCGGACGCGATACGCGGATTGGGATGGTCGATGTTGAAGACGTCTTCGGTTGCCAACTGGCCGAGCCCAGGGTTGCCAATTCCGGTCCCGGAGGTGATGACGAGAGGACGATCGGAGCCTGCGAGGGCGGAGCCGAGCGCGGCGATGGCACGTTTGTCCTTTTCGCAATTCTCGACAAACCTTGTAAAGTCGTGATCGAAGGCCGTGTGGATCACGCCTTCCGCTTTCGCGGCGCCACTGCGCAAGCTCTCGGGATCTTCCAGGCTTCCCCGATGCACCTCGGCTCCCGCAGCGACGAGCGCCTGAGCACCCGTTTCCGAACGGGTCATACCGATCACCTGATGGCCAGCGTTGATGAGTTCGGGGACGAGGGCCGAACCGATGAATCCGGTTGCACCCGTGAGAAAGATACGCATGACAAAGCCTCCTTGGTAGTCAGGGGCGTACTATCCGGCCATTCTTTACTCGTTAAAAGTAGTGAGATCATCCTATTAAAATGATTAACAGGCTTGTGCGCGCAAGAGAAATCAAATGTGAAATCGCGCTGCACTTCGCTTACGGAGCGGTCTGCGCGCGGATATAACGGCGCGAGGCTGGGGAGCCGATCGTTAATGCGATTCCTCTGCTGCTCGAAACACCTTTAAGGCCGACGAGCCGAATACCTGGCTGATCGATCCGAAGCGAGCCAGAGCGGGTGTTTTTGGCCATCCGGAGCTGGCGGCCGATTTCTCGGTAATGAGACGTCAGACAACTAAGGGCGCCAGCCAAGCTACGAACAAATTACACAAAATTAGCGATCCGACGGCCAATTCGGGTAAATACGAATCCAAGTATTTCGACAGGGTCAGATTCATCTTGTATGATGACGTATATCAAATTGCTCCACATGGAGCGACGTCGCATTCGCGCGGGTCGAGCGGCTTGCTCCTCAACGGAATTGCCGATAGCCGGCAACGTGACGATGGTGTCGCGTGGGGTGGAGTCCCAAATATTGATCGCCACTGCCGGCTGACGAAGATCGGAGCGATGACCGATCGCGTCGCGATTAGACGGGCGAGCTAAGCGCAAGCGCAGTACTGCAGTGTGTGCCGTATTTGCGAAATCGAAGACTCAGGTTTTGTGTTGTTTATGTCGTAAACAAATCGACAACGGTTAACTGGATCGGTAAGTATGCGTAATCTGACAATAAGAAACAGTCTCCTTGCCGTCCTCGTGCTTTTCGCGAGCATGATTCTGATCGGCGGCGTAGTGGGGGTGCTGGCACTGGGCCGTTCTAATGACAACGCTCGGCGCTTACACGAAATTGCCAGCCAGGAAGTGCTGGTCAACAACGCCTACAAAGACTCCACACGCACCCGCGCGGCTATGACGCGTGCGTATTCGGCATTGAAAGAGCGCAATGACGAAGCGACCCGCGATTCGGCGCTCAAGAGCGCTGCCTCGACATTGGCGCGCGCGGACCATGAAACCCAGATGTTTCGTGATGCTACGAAATTTGCAGGTCAGGACGACGCGCTGAAACAGAAGCTCATCGATTCCTCCAATGCGTTAGCCGCGATTCTGCAGACAGCGTTCGCCGCCTTGCAGCGGGGCGATACGAATGCTTACGTATCGATCAACGATAAAGATATCACTGCGGCCGGCGTCGCCTATTCGGCCAATGTCGAGAAGTTCCAGAACCTCGCCGAGGCACTTGCCCAGGATTCCGCCGCGCAAGGTGACCGTGAATACACATGGGTCGTCACAATGGTCGTGGTGGGGGTGGCCTTGGCCCTCGCATTGGTGGTGGCCGTGCATTTCGCTTTGCGGGAGATTGTGGTCCGCCCGCTGCAACTCGCGTCGGATATGCTCAACCGCATCGCGGGAAGCGATCTGACGGTATCGATTCCGGAAGGCGGCAGAAGCGAGTTGGGACAGCTGTTTACATCGATGTCCCGGATGCAGACAGGACTGGCGACAACTGTGTCGAATGTGCGTGTGAACTGTGAAGCCATCCATGGCGGTGCGCGTGAGATCGCTGCAGGCAACCTCGATTTGTCGAGTAGAACTGAGCAGCAATCTGCATCGCTCGAAGAAACGGCGGCAAGCATGGAAGAACTGACTTCGACCGTCAAGCAGAACGCCGACCATGCCCGCCAGGCCAGCAAGCTCGCCGCCAGTGCGGCGGATGTTGCGCAGCGAGGCGGCAGCGTCGTGCAGCGGGCCGTGCAAACCATGACTGCGATCACCGCCAGTTCGAACAAGATCGCGGAGATCACCGGCATGATCAACAGCATCGCATTTCAGACCAACATTCTGGCTCTGAATGCAGCGGTCGAATCCGCGCGTGCCGGCGAGCAGGGCCGTGGCTTTGCCGTTGTCGCGGGCGAGGTGCGCACGCTCGCGCAGCGCAGCGCGGTCGCGGCGCAAGAGATCAAAACGCTCATTGCCGCCTCCGTCGGCGATATCCGTGAAGGAAATGAACTCGTTGTCCAGGCCGGCCAGACCATGAGCGAAATTGTGGGGGCGGTGCAGGGCGTCGCGACCATCATGGCTGAGATTACCTCGGCGACGGTTGAGCAGAGCACCGGCATCGAACAGGTGGGGCAGGCCGTCAGCCAGATGGACCGGGTGACGCAGCAGAACGCCGCGCTAGTCGAGCAGGCCGCGGCTGCCGCGAATGCACTCGAGCAGCAGGCGCAATCGATGACGGATGCTGTTTCGGCATTCCGCCTCAATCGGGTTTGACCATCACCCGTATCTAGCAAACACATCCATCGCGCCTATGCCGGCGCGGCAATGTGCTGCCATCGGCCGGCTTTCTTTCGAAAGACTGGGACGGCCGATGCCGGCTATTCATATTCGATCCATTCAACCATTTCAACGGAGTGTCACGATGAGCGTTAGGGCCACCATGGTAGCGGCAGCAATCCTGTTTGCGGGTGCGTTGGGATCGGGGGCATCTCAGGCTGCTACGTATGCCTACGTATCGAATGCCGACAGCCAGGACATCTCTGTCTTCAGTCTCGACAAATCGAGTGGCTCGCTCACCGCGGTCGAGACCGTGCCGGTTGGCGGCACGATCATGCCGATGGCGCTTTCGCCCGACCATCTCCGGCTCTATGCCGCGTTGCGTTCCAAGCCATATGCCGTGGTGAGCTTCGCGGTCAATCCGCTCGACGGCCGCCTGATCGAACTTGGCCGGGCGCCGCTGGCGGATAGCATGGCCTATGTCTCGACGGATGCGACCGGCCGATACCTCTTTTCCGCATCGTATGGCGGCAATCTTCTGGCAGTGAACAAGATCGCCGCAGACGGCGTGGCCGGCGAAGTCCAGCAAACCGTCAAAACCGGCCCGATGGCTCACGCCATACGCAACGCGCCGGACAACCGTTATGTTTTCGCGTCGGTGCTCGGCTCGGATGCGTGGCTGCGTCTGAAATTCGATGCATCGAACGGTCAGTTGACCGAAGACGCCGCGCCCGCCTATTCGTTGCCGGAGAAGTCGGGGCCGCGCCACTTTGTCTTCTCGCCGGATCATCGCTTTGTCTATCTGATCGATGAGCTCGACGGCAAGCTGCATGTGCTCGCCTTCAATAGCGCGCGTGACACGGTCAAGTCCATCCAGACCGTTTCCATCCTGCCGCCCGATTTCTCCGGCGACAAGCCGTGGGGTGCGGATTTGCACGTCACACCGGATGGACGTTTCCTGTACGCCACCGAACGCACGTCCAGTACGCTGGCTGCCTATCGGGTGAACGCGAAGTCGGGTGAGTTGACGCGCATTGGCACGTATCAGACGGAAAAGCAGCCGCGCGGATTCAGTATCGATCCGTCGGGCAAGTATCTGCTGGCGGTCGGCCAGTTGTCTTCGAACCTGAGTGCTTATCGCATCGACAGCAAGTCCGGCGCGCTGGCTGCGATTGGACAATACCCTGTGGGTAAGGGCGCGAACTGGATCGAGATAGTCGAGTTCGAGGGAACAGGCGGCAATTGAGAATTGAGGCACGCGTAAGCCGAATGTGGCCGTGATGTGCACCGCGGTCGAGCGGGACAGTGCTCATATTCAGATCAAAGAAGACGCCAGTCGCAAGCCTGTTTAGTGTTGGCCGGAACACCACCCGTGTTCCGGCAATCCATCTTCCTTCCCACGCGTCCCGCATTAACACTGCCGTTACTGCTGCCTGCCCCTGCTCCGCATTCTCATGCAATGCGCAAACCGAAACGTCACCTCATCTGCTGCGCTCAGTCGCTGGATCGTCGGCCTTCGTCCTCGCCCAAACCTTACAAAGTAATAACGCGAAAGTCTAAAAGTATGGAAAATTTGCGCGTAAACGATAATTGGTATGAAGAATAGATTGTGGCTGCCGTTAACTGAATACATGGAGCACTTGCCGCATCCCCGGACGGCATTGCCGACTATCCGGCGACGCGCGAGCGCCGTTGGATCTATTTCCTTGTTCCAATTTTTTCACGTTGACGAAGCAAGCTATGAATATCGGCAATATGAAGCTCGGCGCCAAACTAATCTGCGCCTTTATCCTCGTATCGGTCATCAGTGCCATCGTCAGTGTGATCGGTGTCCGCAGCATGGGCCAGATCAGCGACAACGCGGACACGACCTATCGAATGGATCTCGTGGGGCTCAACCAGATCCAGCAAGCGAACGCCGATGTACTGAGAGTCGGTACCTATCTGCGCAACGCCATTCTGGCTTCCACGGCCGAGCAGCGGACCGCCTCGTTAGCCCAGGCCGAAAAAGCCCTGGCTTCGGCGCGCGAGCACCTCAATCAGGCCGAACCTCTTGTCTACACCGATAAAGGGAAGGCGACCTTCGCCGATCTCGATCGAGGCTGGCATGACTACATCCAGGCCTTCGATGAAATGAAAGGGCGGATTAACGCCGCCGGGCTGCAGGATCAAGCCGCCCTGACTGCCTATCTGTTGGGCGAATACCATGAGAAGGGTTTCAAGACCCTGGTCCTGATGGGCACGCTGGTCAATGTGAAACAGAGCGACGCCCAGGCGACGGCCGGATCCAACGACAAGGTGTACGAGGACGGCCGCAATCTGATGCTTGTTCTGGTGATCTTGTCCGTGTTGATCGGTTGGGGAATCGGCGTCTGGATGGCGCGCAGTCTGACGCGGCAACTGGGCACTGAACCGGCGACCGCCGCCAGCCTCGCCAGAAGCGTGGCAGCCGGCGATCTCAGCGTAAGCATCGACCTCCGGGCCGGCGACACGACCAGCCTCATGGCATCGCTGAAGGCAATGCGTGATGCGCTGGCGCAGGTCGTGGCCGAAGTCCGCGAGAACGCCGAAGGCGTGGCGACGGCGAGCTCGCAGATCGCACAAGGGAATCTGGATCTGTCGAGCCGTACAGAGGAACAGGCAGCATCGCTCGAAGAAACCGCCTCGAGCATCGAAGAACTGACCGCCGCGGTCCGTCACAACACGGACAACGCGAGGCAGGCAGCAACGCTCGCCGGTACGGCCTCCGGCATCGCCCAGCAAGGCGGCGAGGTGGTCGGGCAGGTGGTCGAAACGATGCGCGATATCTCCGCCAGCTCGACCAAAATGTCCGAGATCATCAGTGTGATCGAGGGTATTGCCTTCCAGACCAACATCCTCGCGCTCAACGCGGCGGTCGAAGCGGCTCGTGCCGGCGAACAGGGCCGCGGCTTCGCTGTCGTGGCCGGTGAAGTCCGCGCGCTTGCCCAGCGCAGTGCCAGCGCCGCAAAGGAAATCAAGGACCTGATCGCTGATTCGGTCAACCGGGTGGAGGTGGGCTCGAACCTTGTCGAGCAGGCGGGCGGCACGATCAATGAGATCGTCGCGTCGGTGAAGCGTGTCACCGATATCGTGGGCGAAATCTCATCGGCGTCGCAAGAACAGAGCACCGGCATCGAGCAGGTCAACCAGGCCGTCAACCAGATGGACCAGGTCACCCAGCAGAACGCCGCGCTGGTGGAAGAAGCTTCGGCGGCGGCTCAGTCGATGGCGCAGCAGGCCCAGGGCCTGCGCGCGGCGGTAGCCTTCTTCAAGATCGACGTCAGGCGCGCATCCATGTCGCCTGCGAACACCGCTCGGATGGAACCACGTCGGACGCAGCCGAAAATTCACACGTCTTCCCCTGCAAGGTTGGCACAACCCGCGACGACACCACGTTTAACAAGTGGCGCAAGCACCGCGGTCGCGACCAGCGCCAGTGAGACTGCCGACTGGCAGACATTCTGAACGGAGCAACGCGTTCAGGCTGGACGACAACCCGTAGTCGAACGGACCGAGGTTCGCGGTTCACGCGCGCCGCATGGTCGATAACACCTCGCAGCGCTCGCCTCAGCCATTGAGGCCGTGCATGCGAGCGACGTCGTAGCCGGAAAAGAGTACTCACGGATGGAGACACGGGCCCGTTTCAGGCGGGCTCGATGAAGCAGCACGGGACGCGATTGCAGCCGGTGTGCAACGCGCTCAGGGCCGTCTCGCTGTCTCCGCATACCGGCGTTGTGCCGCCGGCTTCGTCACGTTGCTCTTTCGGGGGCCACGCGCGACGTCCGGATGAGGGGTAGCGAGATCCGATTATTGGTTTCTACTCGGATCGTACTCAAAAAATATGGAATCACACGCTCCTCTCAATGTATCGACAACGGTCGTGAAGTCGCTGGAAGTCGCGAAAATCGACCACGTCTTCCTCGTGCCGGGGAAGATGATCTACCCGCTGCTGGATGCAATCGACAAGTCGCCGTCGATTCGCGGAATTGTTTGCGCGCATGAGACCAGCAGTGCTTTCATGGCCGATGGTTATGCGCGGGCCAGCCGGAAATTTGGCGTGTGCGTGGGGATTTCCGGACCGGGCACCATGAATTTCGTGCCCGGCATGGCGGCCGCTCACGCGGACCGGATTCCCATGCTCTATATCGCCGGAGGGGTTTCGTCGCGTGCGGAAGGCAAAGGCGCGTTCCAGGACGCGACGCAGAGCGGTATTTTCGAAAGCGGCGTGGTGAGGAGCCTTGTCGAAAATGTCGTTGAACTGAAGAACAAAGACAATCTTCAGGCCGAAATGCGCCGCGCGACAGACGGGTTGAACTGGATGCGCCGGGCGCAGTCTTTCGTGAGCATCCCTGTCGACGTTCAACGTCAGGAAGTGCTACCCGGCCACGACGCATCGCGGCAACCGTACGATCATGACGAGTTCAACGCCTGCGAGGTCCCCGCGAACCGCGCCGCGCTGGACGCCTTGTGCAACCGGTATCTGCTGAAATCGAAGCGGGTCGCTTTCCTGATCGGCAGCCGCGGCAACGACCCGGAAACCGCGAAGGTCCTGCTCGACGTGGCCGAAAAATTCTGCATTCCGGTTGCGACCACGCTATCGGGAAAGGGCGCGTTTCCTGAGGACCATGTCCTTTCGCTCGGCGTGTACGGATTCTCGGGCCACTCGCGGGCCGTTCGCGTCATCAACTCGGACGAGCTCGACGTGCTCGTCGTGTTCGGCAGCGACCTGAATCAGCGCGACAGCATGAACTGGACAGAAAAGCTGGCGGCCTGGAAAGAGCTGATCATCTTCGACGACAGCTTCGACGCACCCGCGACGGGGCATGTCGCGCGCGGCAGGGTTTTCTCCGGGATTGGCGCCACATTCCGCGCGCTGTCGCAGATGGACACGAACCGGAGCGCCGACTTTCACACGGTGCTGGAAAAAAGAAAAGCATGGGTCGCCGAGGTTAACGAAACTCCCCTGTACGACTATAAGTTCGAGCAACCCGGCGTGCAGGGTTCAGACGGCGATCAATCGCTCTATACAGGCGACGTCGTCAAGCAACTGTGTCAACTTCTGCCGAAGGATGCAAACGTTGTCGTCGATTCGGGCGCTCACCGGATATTCATGGCTCACTACTGGCTCTCGTCGGGCATCGGCAACTATTTCTCATCCAGCTCGCTCGCGCCGATGGGTTGGGCAGTCGCCGCCGGGATCGGCGTCAAGCTTGCGGCTCCAGAGCGTCCGTGTGTCGTCGTGACCGGAGACGGATGCATGCTGATGCACGGCATGGAGATCCAGACCGCAGCCCGATACGGCGTAAAGATGCTTTATGTCGTGCTGAACAATGCTGCGCATGGCGCGGTCCATATCGACGCAATCAGCAATGGCTCCATTCCGGAGCAGTTCAGCAAGCTCCCGAGTCATGATTGGGCCGCTTTTGCCGCTTCGCTCGGGGTCGCGGCGCGCAGGGTCGAGCGCCTCGATGACCTCGCCGATGCGCTGAGCGAGGCGTCCCGGTTTAACGGTCCATTCCTGATCGAAGTGATGACCGGCGTCTTTCCGGCACCGAATCGGTACTACGCGGAATGCGCGGCTTGAACAGCGGCTGGTTCGTTTGCGTCCCATGACCGAACGCGCAACCAGAATCAGCCAATCCTTACGAAATATTCAGCATTCCCGTACCCCATTCGCGCTACACAAAAAGGCCTCTCCATCCGTTAATAGGGGAGGCGCGCATCGCGCTCTGCAGCTATGCCGGCGCCGAAGGCAAACGTTTGCGAGAAAGTGCCCGCCAGGCCATATCTGGCGTCGACGTCATGCGGTCAACAGCATGCGCTTGCCGCCTGGCATTTCTCTTTCCGTTCGCAACTCATTCACCATACAACGCGTAGGAGCCGTATGAAGAGCAGCAACGAACACAACTCAGGGATGTCGCGGCGAACCTTTTTATATAGTCTCGGCGCGCTCGCGCTGTCGGGTTGTGACGGCAGTGCCAGTTCCGCGGCCACGGCCGTGAGCCGCGCGACGAGCCGGGCCGCGACATCGGGCGTGACCCTTGCGCATGTCGCGAATGGCGCAACAGACATCGCCACGAGCGGCGCATTCGTTCACCCTGGGCTGCTGCATACGCAAGCCGACTTCGACCGCATGGCGCAGAAAGTCGCCGCGCAGGCGTCCCCCTGGTACGACGGCTGGAAGGTGCTGATCGCCAACGGCCGTACAAGACTGTCGTGGTCGCCGCGCCCTCAGGTCGAAGTCGATCGCGGGGGGAGCGGTGCGCAAAATTATCCCGTGCTGTACAACGATATCGCCGCGGCCTATGCATGCGCGCTCTACTGGAAAATAACCGGCGACACGGCCTATGCCGACAAGTCCGTGCAGATCATGAATGCCTGGTCTTCGACCTTGCAGCGACTCGGCGGCGATAGCAACGTCGATCTCGCAGCCGGTATTTACGGCTACGAGTTCGCGAATGCCGGCGAAATCATGCGCGGCTATTCGGGCTGGGCAGCGGCCGATTTTGCCGCGTTCCAGTCGATGATGCTCAACATCTTCTATCCGATCAACGTCGACTTTCTCAACCGCCACAACAACACCGACATCACGCATTACTGGGCCAACTGGGACCTGTGCAACATGGCGTCGATCATGGCCATCGGCGTGCTGTGCGACGACCACACCCTGTTCGATCAGGCAGCCAACTACTTTATCGACGGGGCCGGTAACGGTGCGATCGCGCAAGCGGTCTATTACGTGCACCCCGGCTATCTCGGACAATGGCAGGAGACGGGCCGCGATCAGGGGCATAACACGCTGGGCATCGCGCTGGGCGGGGCCATCTGCGAGATGGCGTGGAATCAGGGCATCGATCTGTACGGGTATGACAACAATCGCTTTCTCGCCGGTGCGGAATACGTGGCGAAGGCGAATCTTCTGCAGGCGGACGGCACCTATCTCACGGTGCCCTACGTGAGCTATTCGAATGTCGACGTCACGCAACCGGGTTTTTCAACCTCCGCGCAAGGCACGATCCGGCCGTGTTGGGCACTTGTCTACAACCATTACGTGAATCGCAAAGGGCTGGCTGCGCCGTGGTCGACGAAGTTCGCGCTGGCAATCCAGCCGGAAGGGGGCGGCGGCAACTACGGCACAGCCAGCGGCGGTTTCGATCAACTTGGCTATGGCACGCTGACGTGCACGCGCGAGGCAGTCGCGCCCCTCACTGCGCCGAGCGGTCTCACGGCGTTCCCGAGTGCGGGGCAGGTTGTACTGTCATGGTGGGGCGTTGCCAATGGCACGAGCTACAACGTGAAGCGCGCGTCCAGTTCGGGCGGAGCGTACACGACTATTGCGAGCGGCATTGTCGATCCGTCGACGTACACGGACAATCCGGCAGCGGGTACGTGGTATTACGTTGTGAGCGCGCAGACAACGTCGGGCGAAAGCGCGAATTCGTCAGAGGCCGTCGCGGTGACTGCGGTGCAACTGCATACGTATCTGACGTTCAACGAAACAACCGGCACGAGCGCCGCCGATTCGACGGGCAACGGCCACACGGGCTCGCTCGTCGGCGGCGTGACGCATGTGGTGGGCAGAGCCGGCAACGCAGTGTCGCTCGATGGCTCAAGCGGCTACGTCAGCCTTCCCAACAACGTTGTCGCCGATGTGTCGGACTTCACTATCGCCGCCTGGGTTTTCTGGAACGGCGGCAATGCATGGACCCGCATTTTCGATTTCGGTGCGGGCACGGGACGCTATCTGTTCCTCACGCCGAAGAACTCCAGCGGCGTCATGCGTTTCGCGATTACGACCAACGGCGGGCACGGTGAGCGCGGCATTAACGGCAATGCCGCACTGCCGACAGGACAATGGGCGCACGTGGCCGTCACCCTATCGGGCACAACCGCGACGCTGTATCTGAACGGCACTGTGATCGGCAGCGCGACCGATGTTGTCTTCGCGCCGTGGCGTGTCGGTCCCACTGCACAGAACTGGCTTGGACGCTCGCAGTATGCCGGCGACCCGTTCTTCAGCGGATCGATCGACGAGTTCCGTATTTATCGCGGCGCAATGTCAGCCGATCAGATTACGGCGCTTGTGCAGGGTACGTAGCCCGAGCAGGTTGCGATATCAGGAGACCGCGCCAGAGCCGTATTTGCCCACCAGCAATGCGCCGCTGGCGAAGCGGTCGAGGGCGTAGGGCGCGAGGGAAACCTCGGTGGGCAGATCGAGTGCATGCTGGGCGAGAATCTTGCCGATGCCGGGCGAGAGCTTGAAGCCGTGCCCCGAAAAACCGAAACCGACCACGAGGCCTTCGATATCGGCGACCTTGCCCAATACCGGGTTCCAGTCGGGCGTCACGTCGTAGACGCCGGTCCATGACGAAGCGAGACCCGCGGCTTCATACTGTGGGAAGCGTTCGGCCACCTGGGCGCCGACTTCGGCGACATAGTCGAGTGAGATGTCGCCCTGTTCGGTTTCCGGAGCGTTCAACGTTTCGCCCACTACGCCTTCCGACACCAGCATCTGGCTGCCGCCGTAACTGCGGTAATAGAGCATGCCGGCCGAGCCGAGGTCCTTGAACGCGGGCATTCTGAACGAGTACGCAGCGCCGTCGCATTCGAGTGCGAGCACGGTGTGACGCTCCGGTTTGACCGGCAGCGGCACACCGATCCAGCCGGCCAGTTCCGGCGTCCAGATGTTCTGCGTGCTGATGAGGGTGCCACAACTGAAGTTGCCGGCGCTGGTTGCGACGCCGGTGATCCGGCGTCCTTCGCGGACGAGGCTCGTGACCGTCACGCCTTCCATGATCTTGACACCGCGCCGGCGCGCCGAACGTGCGAAGCCGGTCGCCACCAGATAGGCATCCGCAAAACCCGCCTCCGGTTCGTAGCCGATCAACGCGGCATCGTCGAAGTTCGCGATCGGCAAGTGCTCGTGCGCCTGTGCCGTGTCGAGCAGTTGCACTTCGATGCCCATATCCTGCTGCGCGGCGAGCGAAGCGCGCAGCGGTTCCAGCTTGTCGCTGTCGGGCGCGCAGATCAGATAGCCGCATTTGACGAGACCGCAGGACGCTTCGTCGTCGCCGAGATAGTCGGCGAAATTATTGAATGCCCACCACGAAGCGCGTGCGAGTTCCACATTCTGGCGCACCGAATAGTGCGTGCGCAACAGACCGGACGACTGTGACGTGGTGCCCGCGCCGATCGTGCCCTGTTCGATGACCAGCACGCTGTGCGCGCCCAGTGCGGCGAGATGATGGGCGACCGACGTGCCAATGACACCCGCGCCGATCACGATGAAATCGTAGTGGCTCATGTGGACCTCTGGATGGGCAATGAGGCGAATTCTAGAAAAACGTTGGCTGCACTAATTTTGTATTAGGCAAACTTATGGCGAGCCAATGCAATTTCTCATCCTGCGCATCAACCCTGCGAACCTCGGCACGCTGCGGTCGTACTACACAGGATGACCGGCATGCCACCCACGAGAGCGGAGCATTTCATGAGACGAACCCCGGCTCCAATCGATCTACGCGCGTTGCAGGCTTTTGTCGCTGTCTGCGAGAGCGGCTCGATGACGGGCGCGGCGAAGCAGCTCGGCGTGAGCCAGAGCGCCATCAGCCAGTCGATCGCCGCGCTGGAGCGCGATCAGGGCCTGACGCTGTTCGATCGCGAGAGCCGTCCGCCGCGCCCGAATGTAGCGGGGCGTGCGTTGCTGGAGTTGGCGGGGCCGTTGATCGAACACGCGCAGATGGTGAGCGCCCGTATCGGCGATGCGTCGCATACCGGCAAGATGCCGGTGCGCCTGGGTTGTGTCGATTCGTTCGCGGCTACCGTTGGACCTGAATTGATTCGCGCAGTGTCGAATTCAGAGCGGCAGATTTCGATGTGGTCCGGTCTCACGCCGGGCCTGAGCAAGCAGTTGCACGACCGCGAACTGGATATCGCGATCTGCACGCAGACCACGCTGAGCGACGCACGGATCGTCGAAGTGCCGTTGTTTTCCGAGGCGTTCGTGGTGGTGGTTGCACGCAGCCAATTGAACGGACGCCGCACGATCGACTGGCGCACGCTCGCGCTCGAACTGCCGCTGATCCGTTATACGGCGCGCTCGGTGATCGGCCAGCAGATCGAGCGTTTCGCACGCCATCTGGGCATCGACAGTCCGCGGCGTTACGAGTTCGACGCGACCGATCCGCTGCTGAGTCTGGTGGCCGCGCGCGTGGGATTCGCGATTTCGACGCCCTTGTGTCTGTGGCAGGCGCGGCACTATCTGGACGATCTCGCGGTGATGCCGTTGCCGCCGAGCCGGCTCGGGAGGCGCGACTTTTTCCTGCTGCATCGCCAGGGCGAATGGGACCAGTTCGCCGGCGACATCGTCATGCTGACACGCGGCGTGCTGGACAACGCGATTCAACCCTCGCTCGCACGGGCGCTGCCCGATCTGCCGGACGATGCCTTGCGCTGACTCAGGCGCGATAGCGCGCGTTTGTATAAGCGTTGCTTTTAACGCTGCTTAACCGCACACCTCGTTTTTGTGCAAAGTCGCACCAGTCGTAGCGCCGATGTGCACCGCAGTCAGGACGATGAACCTTTCAGCGTCGAAATCAGGAACGGCGTATGGCGCCCAAAGCGTTTATTGCTGGGAATCTTTGATTCACTCGGATAAACATGGCACAAACGTTGCATTGATAAATGCGTCGACTGGGACGACGGCAGCGAGCGATCAGTCAGCCGCGCTCGATTGCGGATACACAAAGATCGACAGGAATTGAATGGGCGTCTTGATCAGGCGTTCCGGACCGTGCGGTATCTCGCCCTGAAAGGTGAGCGTGTCGCCGGGATGAAGAATGTAGGTTTGCTGACCGTGGCGGTATTCGATCACGCCCTTGAGCATGTGAATGAACTCGGTGCCCGGATGCTGAAACACGGGAAAGCGTTCGGCTTCGTCTTCCATTGTGATCAGGAAGGGTTCGAAAAGCTTACGCGGACCCTGGTCATAGGCAAGCAGGTGATAGGTGTGGCCGCTTTTGGTGCCCTTGCGAACCACTTCCATGCCGCCGCCTTTTTTGACGAGTTGTGCACCGCCTTGCGGCACGTCGAAATTGCGAAACAGCATGGAGAGCGAAACGCCGAGCGCCTGGGCGATGCGGTTGAGGACTTCGAGGCCGGCGGAAGTCTGCGCGTTTTCGATCTTCGAGAGCATGCCGCGGCTGATGCCGGCCTGAGCGGAAACCTGAGCGATGGTCAGACCGTGGCGTTGGCGTAATTCGCGAATGGTGTTGCCGAGGTAGCGTTCAAGCGGCGTTTTATTGTCTTCACCGATTTGCATGTAAGCCTCACGTAAAAGGAAAGCGTAGCAGATTGCAGCGCCAGGTCACGCGCAAAGAGTTTCACTAAGAGAATCTTTGTTTCTCGCCAATAAAGTACCCGGCCAATTGAAAACACGCTCGAAGCACGCCGCGACCGGCGTTCGGGAGCGCGTTGCGAAACCCGCCCACACGCGTTGTGTGTGGATTTTCCAAACCACGAAAGATGCAGTTGCAAGGAGTGGCGATGAACCTGAACGATGCGAGCAAGCCGCCGGTCGACGCGCTCGGATGCGTGCCCCGCTTCGGCTCGGCGGAAGAGGCGCAAGCGTATCTGACGCAACAGGGCGTGAAGTACGTGCTGGCGCAGTTTGTCGACATTCACGGCGTGGCCAAGGCGAAGTCGGTGCCGGTCAGTCATCTGAAGAGCGTGCTGACGGCGGGTGCGGGTTTCGCGGGGTTTGCGATCTGGGGCGTCGGTATCGAGCCGAACGGTCCCGACTATATGGCCGTCGGCGATCTGGCGACGCTCACGCCGGTGCCGTGGCAGCCGGGCCTGGCACGGATCGTCTGCGACGGTCACGTGAACGGCGAAGCGTGGCAATACGATTCGCGCGTGACCTTGAAGAAACAGGTCGCACGGATGACCGCACGCAACTGGACGCTCTTCACCGGTCTGGAGCCGGAATTCTCGCTGCTGCGCCGGTCGGCGTCCGGCACGCTGGAGCCATGCGATCCGAGCGATACGCTCGCCAAGCCGTGCTACGACTACAAGGGACTCTCGCGTACACGCGTATTCCTGGAAAAACTCACCGAATCGATGCGCGCGGTCGGCATCGACGTCTATCAGATCGACCACGAAGATGCGAACGGGCAGTTCGAAATCAACTACACGTACACCGATTGCCTGACGTCGTGCGATCACTATGTGTTCTTCAAGATGGCGGCCTCCGAGATCGCCAATGAACTCGGCATGATCTGCTCGTTCATGCCGAAGCCGTTCGCGAACCGTCCCGGCAACGGCATGCACATGCATATGTCGATCGGCGACGGTGAACGCAACCTGTTCGCTGATTCATCGGACTGGCTCGGCATGGGCCTCTCCAGGCTCGGCTACCAGTTCACGGCGGGACTGCTCGCGCACGCGCCGGCGCTGTCCGCGCTGTGCAATCCGACCGTGAATTCGTACAAGCGCCTCGTGGTCGGCCGCTCGCTGACGGGCGCAACGTGGGCGCCGGCCTACATCAGCTATGGCGACAACAACCGTTCGACGATGGTGCGCATGCCCGGCGAGCGTATTGAACTGCGGCTGCCCGATGGCTCATGCAATCCCTATCTCGCGACCGCGGCGGTGATCGCGGCAGGACTCGACGGCATCGACCGTGGTCTGTCGCCGGGCGAACCGGCTAACGAGAATCTCTACGAGTGGTCGCCCGCGAAACTCTCCGAACACGGCATTGGCGTGCTGCCGCAAAACCTTGAGCAGGCGCTCGATGCGCTGGAAAGCGACCACGTGATCCGCGACGCGCTCGGCCCGGTTGCCGATGAATTCCTCAAGCTCAAACGGATGGAGTGGCTCGAATACATGCGTCACGTGTCGGACTGGGAACTGAAGACTTACCTCGAATTCTTCTAAGGAGAAGCACCATGTGCGGAATTGTGGGCTTGCTGGTCAAGACGCCGGCATTGCGCGAACGGCTCGGCGAACTGATGGTGCCGATGCTGATCGGCATGACCGAGCGTGGACCGGATTCGGCGGGCCTCGCGGTGTTCGGCAAACAGGTCGATGCGAGCCAGCGCAAGCTGAGTATCTACGCGGGCTTCACCGACGAAGGCGCGGATTTCGCATGGCAGCCGCTGGTGGAAGCGCTGAACGCGGCGATGGACGTCACCGCGCGGATCGACTCGAAAGGCAATCATGGCGTGCTGACGGTGCAGGGCAATGTCGAGCGCGTGAAGACGTGGCTGCGCGAGCGCTATCCGAAGCTGTATCTGCTGTCGAGCGGCCGCTCGATCGATCTGTACAAAGACATCGGCTCGCCGTCGCAAGTCGCCGAGCGTTATGACTTTGCCAACCTGAAGGGCTCGCACCTGGTCGGTCACACACGCATGGCGACCGAATCGGCGGTGACGCCGGATCGCGCGCATCCGTTCACGGCCGGCGACGATTTCTGCCTCGTCCACAACGGCTCGCTCTCGAACGCGCATGGCGTGCGCCGCAAGCTCGAACCGCAAGGCATTCACTTCGATACCGACAACGACACCGAAGCCGCCTGCCGCTTTCTCGAATGGCGGCTGCGCGAAGGCGATACGTTGCCGGTCGCCTTGCAGAAGGGTTTCGAAGAACTCGACGGCTTCTACACATTCCTGATGGGCACCTCGACCGAACTCGCGCTGATTCGCGATCCGTTCGCGTGCAAGCCGGCGGTGGTCGCGGAAAACGACGACTACGTCGCGATCGCTTCCGAGTTCCGTTCGCTTGCGCATCTGCCCGATATCAAGAACGCCCGGGTCTTCGAACCGGCACCTGAGGAGATGTATGTATGGAAAGCCTGACTTTCGATCTGGAGCGCACGACGGTCCGTGAGCTGAACCAGTTCCTGCACAAACCGGCGGGCGAACTGGCGGGCCAGGCGGTAGCGGTCGTCGCGCCGAACGGCGCGCATAACCTCGCAGTCGGTGTGGATGCGCCGGTGCGCGTGACGATTGCCGGTCACGCCGGCTACTACGCGGGCGGCATGAACAAGCACGCCACCATCGAGATCGAAGGCAGCGCGGGCACCGGCGTCGCGGAAAACATGATGAGCGGCAAGGTGCATGTGAAGGGTTTCGCGTCGAACGGCGCGGGCGCTTCCGCGCACGGCGGCCTGCTGGTGATCGACGGCGATGCGGGTCTGCGCTGCGGTATTTCGCTGAAGGGTGGCGACATCGTGGTGGGCGGCTCGGTGGGCAGCTTCTCGGCGTTCATGGCGCAGGCGGGCCGCATGGTGATCTGCGGCGATGCGGGCGACGCGCTCGGCGACTCGCTCTACGAAGCGGTGCTGTACGTGCGCGGCGAAGTGAAATCGCTCGGCGCGGACGCGCGATACGAGCCGATGACGCAAGCGGATATCGACGCGGTGCGTGCGCTGCTCACCGCCGCCGGCATGGATCACGACCCGGCGTCGTTCAAACGGATCGCCTCTGCTCGCACGCTCTATCACTGGAACGCGGACGCGAACCAGGAATATTGAACACACGCTCTCGAAGAAGGCCCCCATGGAAGCCAAACCCGTTCAATTCGTCCGCTTGCAGCAGGAAGAGTCGCAAGGTTACGACCGCAAGACGATCGACTATATTCACGCCGCCGCGCAGCGCGGCCTCTACGAAATTCGCGGTCTGGGCGCGAAACGCCATGTGCCGCATTTCGACGATCTGCTGTTTCTCGGCGCCTCGCTGTCGCGCTATCCGCTTGAAGGGTATCGCGAGAAATGCGCGACGCGGACCGTGCTCGGCACACGCTTTGCCACGAAGCCGGTGGTGCTCGATATTCCGATCACGATTGCCGGCATGAGCTTCGGCGCGCTGTCCGCAAACGTGAAAGAAGCGCTCGGCCAGGCCGCGACCGCGATGGGCACCTCGACCACCACCGGCGACGGCGGCATGACGCAGGAAGAACGCCGTTCGTCGAAGACGCTGGTCTATCAGTGCCTGCCGTCGCGCTACGGCTTCAACCCGGACGACGTGCGCCGCGCCGATGCGATCGAAATCGTGATCGGCCAGGGCGCGAAGCCGGGCGGCGGAGGCATGTTGCTCGGGCAAAAGGTCAATCCGCGCGTCGCCTCGATGCGCACCTTGCCGGCCGGCGTCGATCAGCGTTCGGCGAGCCGTCATCCGGACTGGACCGGTCCGGACGATCTGGCGATCAAGATTCAGGAGCTGCGCGAAATCACCGATTGGGAAAAGCCGATCTACGTGAAGGTTGGTGCAACCCGCACGTTCAACGACGTCAAGCTCGCGGTGCATGCGGGCGCGGACGTGGTGGTGATCGACGGCATGCAGGGTGGCACGGCGGCGACGCAAACCTGTTTCATCGAGAACGTCGGTATTCCCACGTTGGCGGCGGTTCGTCAGGCAGTGGACGCGCTCGAAGATCTGAATATGAAAGGCCAGGTACAACTGATCGTCTCGGGCGGCATCCGCACCGGCGCCGACGTGGCGAAGGCATTGGCGCTCGGCGCGGACGCCGTGGCGATCGGGCAGGGCATGCTGATGGCGCTCGGCTGCAACAGCGATACGTACTTCCAGAACGGCGCCTTGCATTCGGCTGCAGCGGACTACGCGGCGCTGAACACGTCACCGGGTTTCTGCCATCACTGCCACACGGGCAAGTGCCCCGTCGGCGTAACGACACAGGACGCTGTGCTCGAACAACGCGTTCAGCCGGACGAAGGCTCGCGCCGCGTACGCAACTACCTGAAGACACTGAACATGGAGCTGACGACGATTGCGCGTGCGTGCGGCAAGCAGAACGTGCATCACCTGGAGCCCGAGGACCTCGTCGCCCTGACGGTGGAAGCAGCGGCGATGGCGCGCATTCCGCTCGCGGGTACCTCGTGGATTCCCGGATGGACTAAATGAATTGAGTTGTTTTGAGTTTTTTGACTGTGGAAAAGTTGAGTGCATTCAACCTTGATTCACCCCTCTATCAGGAGCCCGACATGAGCACTCCGCAAAGCACCACGCAAGCAGTACCGGCACCATCCGGTGGTCTACGTGCCGGCACGTTAGGTTTTCCCGAGGTCATCGGCCAATCCATCGCGAACCTTTCGCCAACTTTCACGCCGTCGATCAACGTGACCGCGATCGCGGCGCTGGCCGGCGCGGGGACCTGGTTGATTTATGGTCTTTCGACGCTCGGGCTGTTGCTGGTGAGCATGAGCATCATCGCGCTCTCGAGCCGGATCGCCTCGGCGGGTTCGTTCTTTATCTATATCTCGCGCGCGCTTGGGCCGATGGCGGGTGGCATTGCCGGTTGGGGGTTGATCGCGGCCTACGTGGGCACGGCAATGGGGGTGGGCGCCGCAGGCGTCGTATTCGTGCAGAACGCTTTTACGGCCTGGGGGTTCAATGTCCCCTCGTGGGCGGTCTACACGGTCTTTGTCGGCCTCGCCTGGTTCTTCTCGGCACGTGACGTGAAGCTCTCCTCGCGTCTGTCGCTGGCAATCGAAGCTGCTTCGGTGGTGATCGTGGGCGGTGTGCTGATCTATGTGCTCGCACTGCATCCGGACCATATCATCGACCATACGCAACTGGGCCTGCAGGGCGTGAGCGGTAAAGGCATGGCACAGGGCATGGTGCTCGGCATCTTCTCGTACGTGGGTTTCGAGAGCGCGGCCTCGCTCGGCCAGGAAACCAGGAACCCGCTGCGTGTCATTCCGCGGGCGGTGGTCTGGTGCGTGATCCTGTCGGGCCTGTTCTTCATGTTTGTGGCCTATTCGATGACGATCGCCTACCACGACGACGCAGCCAAGCTCGGCGGCGATTCGGCCGTGCTCAGCACCTTGCTCACGAGCGTCGGCGCGTCGCCGCTCGGCCCGGTGTTCTATCTGATTGCCTCGGTCAGCGCGTTCTCGTGCGTGCTTGCGTGCATCAACTCGTCCAGCCGCCTGCTGTATTCGATGGGCCGCTATCAGTTCGTGCACCGCTCGATGGGCATGGTGCATCGCACGCACCAGACGCCGTACCTGGCCGTTGCGTTTTCCTCCATCGTGACCTTCGTGGTGTGTATCGCCATGCTCGGCACGGGGCCGCTCAACACCTTCGGCTATACCAGTACGTTTGCGACCTTTGGCTTCCTGGTCGTGTATTTCCTGGTCGCCATCGCGGCGCCGGTTTATCTGAAGAAGCAGGGCGAGCTCAAGACGAGTACCGTCGTGTGGGGCGTGCTCGGCGCCCTGGCGATGGTCGGCGCGGTGATCGGCAGCGTGTATCCGGTTCCCGACTATCCGTACAACATCCTGCCGTATCTGTTCGTTGCGTATATGCTGGTTGGCGCGGCCTGGTTGCTGATGCTCAAGAAGCGCTCGCCGCAGGTGCTCGAGAAGATCGAGCACGATCTGGAAACCAGCGACGTGATGACCCACGGCAAAAAGTAAATGAGTGAACCCTTCTCCCAGGATAGCTTGCCCGCACCCAGCACGGGGCGAATGCCAGACGATCCGGAGGGAAGGCCCGCTAGCGGTCGCGGCATGAGCGGCCAGGAAATCGATCTGCAGTTGAGGCCGGAGCGCGGCGAGTGCGCCGCGCTCGAGATCGGTTGTGTTTCTTTTCCTGCCCGCACCCGCGGGCAGGATCACATCAACGAAGACTACGTCGGCGTGATGCCCGGCGATCTGGTGGAGCGCGCCGCGCGTGGCAGCGTGATCGCGCTTGCCGATGGCGTGAGCGGCAGCAAGGGCGGCCGGGTCGCGGCCGAACTCTCGGTGCGGACTTTTATCGATGCCTATTACGGGCTCGCCGACACCTTGCAGCCCGGCGTGGCCGCGGCGCGCGCGCTCGAAGCAATCCATGGCTGGCTGCATCAGATCGGCCGCGTCGACCCTGCGCTGAAGCAGATGGCCGCGTCTTTTGCGGCGCTGATCGTGCGGCGAGCTACCGCGTACCTGGTAGCGGCCGGCGATGTGCGGCTCTATCTGCTGCGCGATGGTCAACTCACCCAGCTCGGTGACGACGACGTGGTGCCGGTCGCTTTCGGCTCGTATGTGGCGCACGCGGTCGGCATGCTTCCCACGCTGGTGACGCGCATCGAAACGCTCGAACTGCACGAGGGCGATCGCCTGCTGATGTGCTCCGACGGACTCTATCGCCGCGTGCCGATGCGCGAACTGCAGACGGTGCTGGCGGCGCGCGGCGGTGCGCTCGACACGGCGCGCCGGCTCGGCGCGCTGGCCGTGGCGCGTGGCTCACAAGACGACGTGACGAGCGCGGTGCTCGACGTCGGCGGCCTGCCTTTGCTCGATATCGGTTACCTTGAGCGGGTGGTCGGCACCTTGCCGATTCCGGCGGTGCCCGACGCCGGCGAAGTGATCGACGGCTATCTGCTCAAGAGCGTGTTGAGCGACGGCTTCTATTCGCGGATTTTCGCGGGCTACGATCTGGCCGATCCGAACACGCCATTGGCGCTCAAGTTTCCCAAGCCGCGTGTCGAGCAGGACGAGAACGTGCGGCAGTCGATCGTGCGCGAGCGCTGGCTGGCCGGCAAGATCGGCGACGATGGCGTGCTTGCGCCGATGCCGGTCGATGCCGACCGGCAGACCCGGCTCTATGTGGTGATGCCGCTCGGCGCAGGCGTCACGCTCGAAAAACTGCTGGCGGCGCCGCAACCCATGGCGCTGCCGCGTGCGCTCAAGATCGCGCAACAGCTAGGCCATTCGATCGACGTGCTGAATCGCCGCAATATCTTCCATCGCGATATCAAACCCGAGAACGTGCTGGTGATGCGGGGCGATAGCACGCGTCTGCTCGATCTCGGTTTCGGTTATATGCCGGGCATGCAATTGCCGGGCCCCGACGCCGCACCGGGCTCGCCCGCTTACATGGCGCCCGAGTTGATGAGGGGCGCACAGGGCGATGCGCGTTCCGAAGTGTTCGCGTATGGTGTGACCCTGTACCGGCTGTTCAGCGGCGGCAAGCTGCCCTACGGCTTCAATGGCCGCGTGCCGCTCTATCAGTACCGGCCGGACGCGCCGCAATGGCTCGACCTGGTGCTGGAGAAAGCACTGCAGCCCGATCCGGCGCGCAGGTATCAGGACGTGCTCGAAGTCTGCGCCGATCTCGAACGCTTTTCGAGCGGTCGGGACGCGATGGCGCCGGTTCGGCGCAAGCCCCTGCTCGAGAGCGATCCGGTGCTGTTCTGGCAGGGCGTCGCGGTGCTGTTGCTGGCGCTGCTGTTGTGGTCCCTGATGCGGCATTAAGCGGCGGCATTGAACGGCATTGAGCGCAGTTGATGGCGCCTGCGCCGCTCCGGCAACGAAGACCTCCGCGGATTACGCCGCGACGCTCGTTTGCAACCACTGAAGAAGCGGCTTCAATTTCTCGCGATATTCATTGCGCGGCGGATGCACCAGATAATATCCCGCCCCGGTCTCCACCACGCGCCTGAACGGCGTCACCAGTGAGCCGCTGGCGAGATTCTCTCCGACCAGGTTCAGATCGCCCAGCGCCACACCCAACCCTCGTACCGCGGCGCTGAATGCGAGGTCCAGCGTATCGAACACCTGCTCCCGGTACGTATGCGCGGCAAGGTTGCCTTCCTGCTGCAGCCACAGGATCCAGCCGCGCCGGCCGAAGCTGGAATGCAGCAACGTGTGGTGTTTCAGATCTTCGGGTTCCACGAGCGGGGGCGTGCCGTTGGCGATCTGCGGCGAGCAGACCGGCGTCAATCTTTCCCGCATCAGGCAGGTGGCTTCCAATCCTTCCCAATTGCCGGTTCCGAACAGGATCGCCGCGTCGAGCGTGCCTTCGCCGAAATTGGTCGGCAGGAACCATGCGGTGTCGATATTCAACTGCGTACCCGGGACTTCCGCATAGAAGTCGGTCAGGCGCGGCAGCAGCCAGCGCGCCGCCAGCGTGGGCGTGACCCGCAGGGTAATGGTCTGGCCGCCGGCATTGGTGATGTGCATCGAGCGGCGCGCGGTGGCCAGCAATTCCTCGACGATCGGCACCAACCGCTGACACTCCGCAGTCTGCACGACCGCCCGGGTGTGCCTGACGAACAGCGCGCAACCGAAATACTCCTCGATCTGTTGAATATGCCGGCTCACCGCGCTTTGGCTGAGAAAGAGCTGCTGCGATGCCGCCGTGAAGTTGCCGCAACGGGCGACCACCAGCAGGGTTTGCAGCACGTTGAAGGGAGGATAGCGTTCGATCTTCATTTATGCACAACTCGCATGGTAACCATGAGATTTTACCGTTTGTGGGCAGAAAATTGGCGTTCTTAAATCCCTTCGACGAGTCCGGATTTCAATGCTCGAAGCCGTCTTGCCGGGAGCACCGCGGCGCCCCCGCTGATCAGCGGGTTTGCCTTGCCTGGCGGACAGATGCACCGGCTCGGCACCGTATCGAACAATGCGTTCAAGGGAGTTTTAGTTTGACCCGATCTACCGTTACGTTGACCTTGCCGGAGGGCATGCCTGCGCCGCCAAGCCATGCACACAATGCAAGCTTGTCTGAGGCGTTGGGCAGCGTTTCTCAAATGGAATCTGTCGAGCGCCAGTCGACTCGGACCGCGCCGCGCTGGCCGGAAGGACATCGCTCTTGCGTCGCGCTCGCGTTCGATCTCGACGGCCCGACCGGCGATGCGATGCTCAACGGTTCGATCTGGACCAACCCTTCGTACTTCACGCTGGGCAGTTACGGCCCGTGGCGTGCACTTGGCCGTCTGCTCGATATGCTCAACGAGCGGGGCGTGCCGGCCACCTTCTTCGTGCCGGCCTGGGTGGTCGAAAACTGGCCGGACCAATGTGCGGCGATCGTCGCGGGCGGCCACGAGATCGCTTACCACGGCTACCGGCACGAGGCCTTCTGGACCTTGGACCGCGACGCTCAACGCGCTGTGATGGAACGCTCCGCGGAAGTCTTCGCCAAGTACCTCGGCATTCGACCGGTTGGTTTTCGCACGCCGTCGGGCGACTGGGGGCCGGACACGATTCGCGTATTGATGGAAGCCGGCGTGCGCTATTCGAGTTCGATGCGTGGCGACGATCGCCCTTATCTGCTGCACGCCGAGGGTATCGCCGAACCCATGGTCGAAATTCCAGGCCGCTGGGAGCTCGACGATTATGCGTCGCTGGCCTATCACCGCAACCCGGATTTCCCGGCGAGTCTCGATCGCATTGCCAGCTATGACACGACGCTCGACAACTGGCGTCGTGAATTCGACGGCTCGCATCGCGACGGACTTTGCCTGACCACGCTGTTTCATCCGAAGGTGTCCGGCAAACCCGGCCGGATTGCGCTGCTGGAAAGACTGATCGATCACATGCGCGCACAAGGCGGCGTATGGTTCGCCACGTGCCGCGACGTCGCGCAATGGTGGCTCGACAACAATACGTCGGGACACGCGCAGGAGGTCAGCGCATGAATGCACTTCACTGGCCGCACAACGCGCGCTGCGCGGTGGTCGTCACGGTCGACTTCAACGACGAACACGGCATCCTGACTCAGGAGCCGCGCATTGCAGGTCGCGAGAAATCGCTTTCGGTCTGGCGCTACGGGGCGAAGCGAGGCGTGGATCGTGTGCTCGACGCGGTCGATGAATTCGATGTCCGCTCGAGCTGGTTCCTGCCCGGACGCGTTGCCCAAACCCACACGGATTTGCTGCATCGTATCGACGCGCAGCAACACGAAATCGGCACGAGCGGATTTCGCTGCGAGAACTTCGACACCCTCACGTTCGATCAGCAACGACACGCGTTTCTTGCGGGCCAGCAAGCGCTTGCCGACGCGCTCGGTCGGCGCGTGCAGGGTTTTCGTTCCTTCACCGGCAATTGGGCGCCGGGTTTCGCGGACTTTCTTCGCAGCGAAGGGGTGACGTGGTCGTCTTCATGGCGTGGTGACGATCTGCCGTATTTTCATCTGCCGGACGCGAATGCGAATACAGGGAAGGTGGTGGCTGGCGACACGCCGCCGCTGGTCGAACTGCCGCTTCACTATGAACTCGAAGACGAACCGTACTTCGTCTACAACCTGTCGCCTGCAGTACCGGTCGGACAGCCACGGATTCCCTCGTATCGAGAGGTGCTGGCGAACTGGAAGCAGGATTTCGCGGCGTTCCATCGCTTCGGTTTGTGCTTTGTGCTGAGGCTGCATCCGGAGCTTATCGGAACGGCGGGACGGATCGACGTGTTGCGCGAGTTGCTGGCGGAGATGCGTTCGCATGACGACGTGTGGTTCGCGACGGGCGCGGAAGTAGCGGCCTGGTGGCGCCAGAACGTCGACGGTAACGAGCCCGGTCATCCGGTCGACGTGTTTGCCCGGCATCGGGAGGCTGCACGATGAGCGCGCGAGATCTATCGCTGTCGGAGCAACTGGCGGCATTCGTCGCCGGCGTACCTAACGACGCGCTGCCTGCTGCCGTCGTCCATAAGGCCAAGCGACATATTCTCGATACGCTCGGCGCGTCGCTGGCTGGTGCCGCGGCTATCGAGTCACGCAGCGCGCGGGCGGTTATGGCCGGCGACGGACCAGGTGTGGCGCAGGTGTGGGGCACGCGGCAGTCGCTCGGCCCGCGCAACGCGGCCTTCGTCAACGGTGTCGCCGCGCATGCATTGGAACTCGACGACTCCGGCGGCTGCGATCATTCCGGCGCCGTCGTGCTGCCCGCGGCATTCGCGGCGCTTGCCTGTTCATCGCGCCCGGTGTCGGGGCGTGAGTTTCTTGCGGCCGTGGTGCTCGGCTACGACGTCGGCCGGCGCGTGCTCGAAGCGTGCGGCGGATATTCGCCGCACAACGCACGCGGCTGGCATTCGACCATGACCTGCGGCGTGTTCGGCGCGGCGGCGGCAAGCGCGCGCCTGCTCGGACTCGATGCGGTGCAAACCGGCGCGGCGCTCGGCCATGCGGGCAGCTTCAGCGGCGGCCTGTGGGGTTTCATTCACGACGCGTCGCAAACGAAACGCATGCACACCGGCCGCGCGGCGGAAGGTGGATTACTGGCGGCATTGCTGGCGCGGGAAAACGTCAGTGGCCCGACGCAGGTGTTCGCGGACGTATGGGGCGGCTTCTTCAATGCGTTCGCTCCCGACACGCAGAAGCCCGAAGCCTTGCTGCACGAACTGGGCAACACGTGGAAGATCATGCGTTGCTCGATCAAGCCGCACGCGTCGTGCCGCAGCACGCATGCAGCAGTCGATGCCACGCTCGATCTGTTGCGTGACGTGAAGTGTGACCCGGACAGACTGTCCAGTGTCCACGTCAAATTGAGCGCATTCGTCGAAGGCATGTGCGGTGGCCGCGACTTGCGCAATCTGGCCTCATCGCAGATGAGTCTGCCGTATGCGGTCGCTTCGGCGCTGGTTCATGGTCATGCGGGAATTGCCGCTTATCTCGAGGCGGCGCGAACCGATCCGCGCATGGCCGCGATGATGGAGCGCATCACGCTCGAAGTCGATCCGGCGATGTCCGATCTCGACGAGCCCCTCGTCACGCTCACGATCGCCGATGAGATGCCGCGCTCGCGGCAGGTGCTCACGCCGCTCGGCGATCCGCGCAATCCGTTGTCGGATGCGGACCTGCTGTCGAAGTATCACGCGCTGGCCGCGATGGCGCTCGACGACACGTCGGCGAACGCGCTTGCCGATGCCGTACTCGATCTGGACAATCTCGCCGACGCGCGCACGCTTCTGCCGTGGCTCGGCGGCGATGCCGATGCCAAACCCGTGCTGCGCTAGCGCGGTAGGTCACAACGGAAACTCAATGGTTTTGATGACAAGCGTTCAATTCTTTAAAGGTATGTCCTCCATGTCCAAGCTGAACCCGCTGCACGCCGCGTCCCGTTTGATGGCAGTCTGCCTGTCGACGTTGTTCTTCGGCGCCGCCGCCCATGCACAAGCGTTGCCCGATTCGATTGCCAAAACCAGGGTCATCAAGGTCGCGGTCAACTCGATCTACCCGCCGATGGAATACAAAGACCCGGAGAGCGGCGAACTGACCGGCTTCGATATCGACCTCGGCAATGCGATCGCGAAGCAACTCGGCGTCAAGCTGGACTGGCAGGAGTCGGCGTTTGAACAATTGCTGCCCTCGCTCGCGACCGGACGTGTGGACATGGTGCTGAGCGGATTGAGCGACGTACCGGGGCGCCGCGATACAGCGGACTTTCTCGATTACCTGAATTCGGGCGCGCAGTTCTACATCCTGACGGGCGCGCATGGCGGCGAGATCCGGCAGTCGGCGGATCTGTGCGGCAAGGCGGTCGGTACGAGCCGCAGCACGTCATTCCCCGCGGACACCGCGGCATGGAGTGCGAAGAACTGCGTCGGCAAGACGCCGATCACGGTGGTGGGTACGGAAGACACGTCGTCCGCACGCATGGAGTTGAAGCAGGGGCGAATCGTGGCGGGCGTGCAGGGCAGCGAAACCCTGCCGTACGCAATGAAGCTCGAGCCGAACACCTACAAACCGATTGGCGAACCGTTCGCAGCTTCGCCTGAAGGTATCGCCTTTGCGAAATCCAACCCGAAGCTGCGCGATGCCGTGCGGGCCGCGCTCGACAAGCTGGTCGCCAACGGCACATACCGTGCGATCGTCGCGAAGTGGGGGCTGCAATCGAGTGCGGTTCAGCAGGTGACGATGAACGGCGCGAAGGACCATTGAAGCACCTGGGTCACTCCATGTTTTCGCTCAGCCACATGGCGAATGCCGAGACGAGCGGCGTATCGGACAACTCCTGGCGGGACACCAGGTAATACGCGTGTCGCGACGGCACGGTGATGTTGAACGGCCGGATCAGCGTGCCGTCCATCAAGTCGTCACGCACCGAGAAACTGTCGCCGAGCGCCACACCCTGACCGTGAATCGCCGCTTCGATACCGATATGCGCATTGCCGATTTCCAGAATCCTGATGCCCTCGAGTTTGTCGGCCGACGCATGCGCGAGCCATCGCATCCACGATCCCGAGTGCTCGCAAAACAGCGCCTTGCCCGCGAGATCCCCGATCTTGCGGATCGCGTTGGGACTGTTCATCAAGGCGGGGCTGACCACCGGAAACAGCGCGGGATGCGTAATCAGCGAGACGTGACGATCGCGCCAGCGGCCTTCTCCATAGCGCACGCATACGTCGACGTCGGGCGAATACACCTCGCGGTCGTCGTTGGAGGGAATCACTTTCAGATTGATCGCCGGGTACCGGTCGAGAAATTCGCCGATGTGCCGGGCCATCCAGCGCGACGTGAACAGCAGCGGCGTGGACACGACGAGATCGCCGGCCATCTCCGGTGAGTCCAGTTTGACCACGGCGTTGGCGATCATGTCGAAGGCGTTTTTGACGGGCTGCAGCAAGGCCTCGCCTTCGCGCGTCAGTTTCACGCGTGCCTTTGATCTGACGAACAGCGTGACGCCGAGCGACTCTTCGAGAATGCGGATCTGATGGCTGACCGCGCTGGCGGTCACGTGCAGCTCCTGCGCGGCGCCGGCCACGCTCGAGCGCCGCGCGGCGGCCTCGAACGCACGGAGCGGATTGAGCGGTGGCAAACGGTTTCGCATGAGGCGGGAAGAGATGCTGAGAAAAATTTCATTTGAACGGAATTTAATTCTCGCTACAAGAAGAAAAACTGGATACGTACAGTAGGGTCAACTTAACTGAGGGCTGGCAGCGATGAACATTTCTGAACCGATCGAGCGTTTGTGGGGCGGGCGTTTCAAGTCGGGGCCGTCGGCGGCGCTCAAGGCGCTGTCGCGTTCGGACCCGAGCTTCTTCCGGCTCGCGCCTTACGATCTGGCCGGTTCCCGCGCGCATGCGCAGGAACTGCGCCGCGCGCAGATCCTGACCGAAGAAGAACTGCAGCAACTGCTGGGCGAAATGGATACGCTGCAAGCGCAGTTCCTTGCGGGCGAGATCGGACCGTCGCAGGACGACGAAGACGTGCACACGTTCCTCGAACGCGAATTGACGCAACGTTTGGGCGCCACGGGCGGCAAGCTGCGCGCCGGCCGCTCGCGCAACGACCAGGCCGCCAACGACTTGCGCCTGTTCCTGCGCGACAAGGCACGCACGCTGGCGCACGCGGTGATCGATCTGCAGAACGCACTGATCGAACAGGCAAGTGCGCACACGCGCAGCGTGACGGCGGGCTTTACTCATCTGCAACCGGCGCAGCCGGTCGTGTTCGCGCATCACTTGCTGGCGCATGCGCAGTCGATTTACCGCGACGTCGATCGTCTGGTGGACTGGGACCGGCGCAGTGCGCGCTCGCCGCTCGGCGCGGCAGCGCTGGCAGGCTCGGCGATCTGTGTGCGCCCGGAACTGTCTGCGGTAGAGTTGGGCTATGACGCGCCGTGCGAGAACTCGATCGACGCGGTCGCCTCGCGCGATCACGTGGCGGAGTTCGTGTTCATTGCGAGCATGCTGTCGGTGAATCTGTCGCGGCTGTCGGAAGAAGTGATTCTGTGGACGACGCGCCAGTTCGGCTGGGTCGTGCTGGACGACGGCTACGCGACGGGCAGCTCGATCATGCCGCAGAAAAAGAACTCGGATATCGCGGAGCTCACGCGCGGCAAGGCAGGGCGGCTGATCGGCAATCTTGGCGGCTTGCTGGCGACGCTGAAGTCGCTGCCGCTCGCGTATAACCGCGATCTGGCGGAAGACAAGATCGCCGCGTTCGACAGCATCGACACACTGGAGTTGGTATTGCCCGCAATGGCTGGCATGATCCGCACGATGCAGGTGAACGTGGACGAGATGCGCCGCCAGGCGCCGCTGGGTTTCACGCTCGCCACGGAGGTGGCCGACTGGCTCGCGCTGCGCGGCATTCCGTTCAGCGAAGCGCACGAGATCACGGGCGCGCTGGTGAGGGCGTGTGAAGAGCAGGGCATCGAGCTGGACGAGGTATCGGTGGCGACGTTGGCGCAGGTGGATGCGCGGCTGGAGGCCTCGGTGCTGGAACACGTGACGCTCGAAGCGGCGGTGGCCGCGCGCAGCGGCTACGGCGGCACGGCGCCGGCGCGCGTGGAAGAGCAGATCGCCCGGCTGCGTGCGGCGATCGACCGGCAGACCGCGTGGGCGGCCGACTATCGAGGCCCATCATGGTAAGCGTATCTAACGATCGGGCGGCACTGCCCGCGGAGGCTCAGAAGCAGATGACAGAGACGAATGAGGACGTCACCGACATTTCGCATCTGGAGCATGTGCGGCGGCGCTACTGGGGCCGTTATGTGGCCTCGGCGGCGATCATCGCGGTGATTGGGTACGTAGTGCTGGCGTTCGCGCATGGTCAGATCGAATGGCGTTATGTCGCGCGGTTTCTGACGGCGCGTTCGATCCTGACCGGCCTCGTCAACACGATCGTGATGACGGTGCTGGCGATGGTGCTGGGCGTGGTGCTCGGCGTGATCACCGCGATCATGCGGCTGTCGCCGAACCCGGTATTGCAGGCGGTCGCGCAAAGCTATGTGTGGCTGTTTCGCGGCACGCCGGTGATCCTGCAACTGCTGCTGTGGTTCAACCTCGCACTGGTGTTTCCGTCGATGGGGATCCCGGGGCTGTTCGAATTCCGCACGGTGGACGTCATGACGCCGTTCCTTGCGGCGCTGCTGGGTCTGGGGATCAACCAGGGGGCGTACACGTCGGAAGTGGTGCGCGCGGGGCTGCTCTCCGTGGACACGGGCCAGTATGAAGCGGCCAAGTCGATCGGTATGCCGCGATTGCAGGCGCTGCGCCGGGTGATTCTGCCGCAGGCGATGCGGGTGATCGTGCCGCCGATCGGCAACGAGCTGGTGGGGATGGTGAAGCTGACCTCGCTTGCGAGCGTGATCCAGTATGCGGAGATGTTGCACAACGCCGAGAACATCTACTACGCGAACTCACGGGTGATCGAGCTGCTGATGGTGGCCGCTGTCTGGTATCTGGTGGTGGTGACGGTGCTCTCGTTCGTGCAGTCGCGGGTGGAGCGGCATTACGCCCGCGGCGCGGGACGTGCATCGGGCCGGCAATGAAAGCGCCGGTGACGACAGGACAAGGAGCCAAAATGAATTCAATCGTTCGCGCGGTCGACGTGCGCAAGTCATACGGCGAGTTCAAGGCCCTGCAGGGCATCACGCTGGATGTCGCCAAAGGCGAGGTGCTGTGCGTAATCGGGCCGTCGGGCTCGGGCAAGAGCACGTTCCTGCGGTGTATCAATCAGCTGGAGAAAATCAACGACGGGGCGCTGTGGGTGAACGGCGAACTGGCGGGCTACCGGCGGGTGGGCAACCGGCTGCACGAACTGTCGGAACGGCAGGTGGCGCGCCAGCGTCTGGCGACCAGCATGGTGTTCCAGAAATTCAATCTGTTCCCGCACAAGACGGTGCTGGAGAACGTGATCGAAGGTCCGGTGCAGGTTCTCAAGCGGCGGCGCGCGGAAGCGGAAGAAGAGGCGCGTTCGCTGCTCAAGCGGGTCGGGCTCGCTCATAAGTGCGACGCGTTCCCGGTGGAACTGTCCGGTGGACAGCAGCAACGGGTGGCGATCGCACGGGCACTGGCCATGCGTCCGCAACTGATGCTGTTCGACGAGCCGACCTCGGCGCTGGATCCCGAACTCGTGGGCGAGGTGCTGGCGGTGATGCGGGATCTGGCGCAAAGCGGCATGACGATGATCGTGGTGACGCATGAACTGGGCTTTGCCCGCGAGGTGGCCAACCGGGTGGTCTTCATGGATCAGGGGCAGGTGGTGGAAACCGGCACGCCCGATCAGGTGCTCGGGCAGCCAAAACATAAACGTACGCAGGATTTCATCTCGGCCGTGCTGTCCTGATCACGACCGCGCACAACCGCGGGTTCCGGCTGGGACCCGCTTTCCAGATTCTTCTAACAAGCGAGTTTCTATGAACGCGTCCTTTCGTTTGCGTGAATGGTTCACCCTGGCAGTTGGCGTCGTAGCGCTGCATGCGCCGCTTTCTCACGCGCAAACTGCCGCGCCGTCCATCCCCAGCATTGGCAAGAGCACGCTCGTCGCGGCGATCGTGCCGAACTATCCGCCGTTCGAATACAAGGACCCGGCCACCGACAAGCTGATGGGCTTCGACGTCGATCTCGGCGAAGCGCTCGCCGCGAAACTCGGCGTCAAGCTCGAATGGCAGGAAACCAGCTTCGACCAGATGATGAGCGCACTGACCACGAAGCGCGTCGACGTGATCCTGTCGGGCATGACCGATCTGCCCGAACGCCGCGGGGCAGTGAACTTCCTCGACTACATCACGACCGGCCCGCAGTTCTACACGGTGAAGGCGCGCGCGGGCGAGTTCGCGACGATGGATGCGCTGTGTGGCAAGACCGTCGGAACGAGCCGCCGCACATCGTTTCCGAACGACATCGCCAAGTGGAGCAATGAGCATTGCGTGAAGGCAGGCAAGCCGCCCGTCAAGGTAGTCGGTACGGATGGCTCGTCGGACGCGCGCATGCAGTTGCGCCAGAACCGGATCGATGCGGCGGTGCAGGGCGGCGAAACCTTGCCGTACCAGAACTCGATTGAGCAGAACGCGTACGCGCCGATCGGCCAGCCGTTCCTGTCGCAGTACACCGCGCTCGGCATGTCGAAGGACAACGCGGCGCTCAACACGGCGCTGACCAATGCGTTCAACCAGCTGGTCGCCGACGGCACCTACCAGAAGATCCTGACGAAATGGGGTTTGCAGCAACACGCTGTGCCGAAGGCGCTGGTTAACGCCGGGACGTGACACGGGCCGGCGCGGGCCTCGCCTCGGCCTGCGCCGCAACTCGCTGAGTGAAATGAGTTTGTATGCCTGCACGAATCGTGGCACGATGATTTTTTGACCGTGCATGATTCAGGGCGATCCGGGCCAGTACTGACGAATCGCTCATGTGTCGAACCTATCCATGCATCGCAGGCGTTTTGTATTGGCTGCACTGGGCGCGGCAGGCGTGACGCTCCGCGCGCGTGCCGCTTCCGCGGCCCCATTCTCTATCGTTTACCCGCACTACAGCCTCGAAGACCGGGCACGTGCGGTCTTCCCCCTGGCGGTGCTCGACCTCGCAATGAAAGCGGCTGGCGCCGAGTACGTGGCGCGGCAGGCTGAGGTCCTGATGGAACGGGGGCGTGCGCTGACAGAACTGGCCGGCGGGAGCAATGCCATCAATCTGCTCTGGACGAGCATGGACGCCGAGGCGGAACGCGGGTTGAACGTGGTACGGATTCCTATCAACCGCGGGCTGATCGGCTACCGGATCTTTGTCATACGAAAAGATCGTCAGGCTGATTTCGACAGGGTGGGGAGCCTGTCCGATCTGAAGGCATTGACGGGCGGCCAGGGGCTTGACTGGATCGACACAAAAATCATGAGAGCGGCCGGTCTGAAAATAGAAACGGTTCCCTATGAGACCGTGTTCGATATGATTCAGGGCGGCCGGCTCGACTATTTTCCGCGCGGTGTCGTCGAAGCTTTCGCGGAACTGGACGAGCCGCGGCACAGGGAGCGGAATCTGGTCGTCGAGAGGCGGCTGCTTCTGAAATACCGGTCGGACTTTATTTTCTATGTCTCCACGAAGAACGCGAGCCTCGCCCAGACTATTCGCAGAGGGCTGGTGAAGGCGTATCTCGACGGATCGTATATGAGGCTGTTCAACTCCCATCCCTACATTCAGGACGGGCTGGTCCGTGCCGACCTCGCGAGCCGCAAGATCTTCGTTCTCGACAATCCGTATCTTTCCGAAGAGGATCGCCTGATCCCGAACAAGTACTGGATGAGCTAACGTCGCGCGGGTTTGAAGGCGTGCCTGGCTTCAAGCGCCATGGTGTCGCCGGCCATCTTGAGAAAGCTGTCGACGATCGGATTGGTGGATTGAAGCTGCGGACATACCGTGAATCCCCGAAACATGACGTCCGGTGCAAACGGCCGGAACTGGATCTTCGTGGGATTGGCATCGAAAGTCGCCAGCGGATTCACGATGCCGATGCCCAACCCGCGCGACACCATCGCGCAAATCGTTGCACCGTATGGCGTTTCGATAGTCGGCACCTGATTGACGTCCGCCTGACGCAACACGCGATCCAGCGACGAACGCGTGTCGTCCGCATACGAAGCCAGAATCAACCTTTCGTTACGCAGATCGCGTGCGTGGATACGTTTGCGCGCCGTCAGCGGATGTCCGGCCGGCAGCGCGCATACGCCGGGCAGCCGGTATAACTCGGCGCTCGTCACGCCGAACGCTTCGGGCGTAGTCGTAGCAAAGCCGATATCGCAATAGGCCGACGAGGCCCAACGCTGGATCGTGCCTTCGCTGCGCATTTCCAGCGATATCGCGATGCGAGGATAGACGGCGAGAAAACGCTCGATCACCATCGGGATGAACGACAACGCCAGCACCGGCGCCGCGACGAGCCGCAGGCGGCCACTGCCGAACTGACGGATTTCGCGCGCGGAATGCGCCAGTTTCTCGATGCCCACAAAACTCCGGTCCACTTCGCGGTAAAACGCGCTTCCGGCATCCGTGGCCTGAATCCTTCCGCCGTTGCGCGTGAACAGCGCCAATCCCGTCGATGCCTCCAGTTCCGCAATCAACCGGCTGATGCTCGGCTGCGACGTGCCAAGCTCCTCGGCCGCGGCGGTCATCGAACCGCGCAACATGACCAGCCTGAATGCATCGATTTGCCGTTGATTCATTCTTCTGCCTCGTTTGCCTTCGTTAATCCAGCTCGCAGCTTGCCATATCAAATTTGAATGGCAGACGTTTTTGGTCGTATTTGACCGGATGGTCGACGAAAACCTAGACTGGTTTGCATCTTCCCACCGGCCATAGACGATGCGCTCCGATGCCCTGCTGTTTCACGACGATTTCCGCGTGACCCCGTACTGGTGGGACACCGCGCCGCCCGAGACGGCCCGTGACGCGTTGCCCTCGAGCGTGGATCTGGTGATTGTCGGCAGCGGCTATTGCGGCTTGTCGGCGGCAGCGGTTGCGGCGCGCCACGGCGCGAGCGTCGCCGTGCTCGACGCGGCGGAGATCGGAGCGGGCGGCAGCACGCGCAGCGGCGGCATGGTGTCGAGCGGACAGAAGCTCGCGCTGACCAACGCGATTCGTGGCGTATCGGCAGAGCGGCTGGGACGGCTGATGCGCGAGTCGATGGCGAGCTTCGATTACCTGAAGCGCCTGGTCGCTGAGGAGTCGCTCGACGCCGATCTGCAGATCACGGGCCGTTTCTTCGGCGCCTTCACGCCGCGCCACTTCGATCGTTTGCGGCGCCAGGGCGACCTCCTGCGCGAGAAGACCGGCGTGACGGTGCACGTCGTGCCGCGCGCGGAGCAGCATACGGTGATCGGCTCCGACTACTACTACGGCGGGATTCTCGTCGACGAATACGGCGGTCTGCATACGGCCAAATATCATCGCGCGCTGCGCGATCTCGCGCGGCGTTGCGGCGCGACGTTACATTCGCATGCGGGCGTGGAGCGAATCGAACGCCATGGCGCGGGTTTTCGGGTTCATGCCACGCGAGGCAAAATCGACACGAAGCATGTGCTGGTCGCGACCAACGGCTACACCGGACGGCTGCTGCCGTTCTTCGCGCGGCGCGTGCTGCCGGTTGCGAGTTACCAGATCGCGACAGAGCCGCTGCCGCCCGGACTGATGGCCGTGCTGAATCCGGGGCGGCGCATGATCAGCGATTCGAAGCGCAATCTGTTCTACACGAGACCGTCGCCCGACGGCACGCGCATGCTGTTCGGCTCGCGCCCCGCCATTCGCGAGGTGAGCGAACGTGAAGCCGCGGGGATGCTGCACGCGAAGATGATCGAGTTGTGGCCCGCACTGCGCGACGTGCGCATTACGCACGCGTGGAAGGGCTACGTCGCGATGACGGGCGACAAGCTCGCGCATATCGGCGAGCAGGACGGCATTCACTACGCGCTCGGCTGCAACGGCAACGGTGTCGCGCTGATGAGCTATCTGGGCGCGCGCGTCGCGAGGTCCATGCTCGGGCTCGACGCGCAGGCGGGCGCATTCGGCGAGGGCGCCTTTCCGGTCAGCCCGGCCGGCATGGCGAGCCGCCTGAGCGTGCCGGTCGGCACGGCGCTCTATGCGTTCGACGATTTCTGGAGCGGCCGCGCGCGCGCCGCGCTTTCGTGACTGACTTCCCATCGCAGGTTCTTTCGACGGAGCAAACATCATGCGTTTTCGCCATCTTCTCAGCCTCATTGCGGTTGTCGTGCCTTTATCGTTCGCGTTGCAAGGCAACGCCCGTGCCGACGACATCGGCACGCTGACGCCCGGCAAGCTGGTCGCCGGCGTGGATGCGAACAACAAGCCGTATTCGTATATCGACAACGGCAAGATGACGGGCTTCGACGTCGAATTGCTGCGCGCCATAGCGGCGAAGCTCGGTCTGAGCGCCGAGTTCCGCGCGCAGGATTTCAGCGGGCTGCTGCCGAGCGTCGCGAACCAGCAGATCGATCTGGCCGCCGGATCGATTTCGATCACGAAGGAACGTCTGAAGATGGTCGATTTCTCGGAGGGCTATCTGACGGGCCTGCTGAGCGTAGCAACCTTGCCCGACAGCACGATCACGAGCGATCCCTCATCGGTGAAGGGCAAACGGATCGGCGTCGTGCAGGGCACCATCGAGGACACGTATTCGGACAGCTACCTGCCGGGCGCGCAGATCGTGCGCTTTCCGAACCTGAACGCGGGATTCCTTGCGATGCGCTCGAAATATATCGACGGCTATTTCGTGGATAAAACGCTCGTAGAGGGCTTGCAAGGAAAGTATCCACAGATGAATATCGCGGACAAGCTCGACATTTCCGCCGTCAATCTGCCCGCCGGTTTTCCAGTGCATAAGGGCAACGCCAAGCTTGAGGCAGCGCTGAACAAGACTATTGGCGAACTGGTCGCGGACGGAACCTGGCTGAAGCTGTACCTGCAGTTCCACCCGGGTTATTCGAAGCCCGCGAGCTTGCCGCCGTACGCGATGAAGACCGGTAACTGATCCAGTCCGGCCGGTTGCGGACCGGCGGCTGAATTCACCGCCGAGGCTCAACAGGGAGCGCACCATGAATGCTTTCTTGCAGAACTTTCTCGACTGGCCGTTGCTGATCTCGTCGATACCGTCGTTGCTGTGCACGGGCCTCGTCAACACGCTGGTGCTATCGGTGTTTTCGACCGTGCTGGGGATCGTCGCGGGCATGATGCTCGCGTTGATGACGGTGTCGCACATGCGCTGGTTGATGCTGCCCGCACAGGTGTTCATCGACGTGTTTCGCGGCCTGCCGGCCGCGCTCGTGATCCTGCTGGTCGGCCAGGGACTCGCGCCAATAGGGCTCGCGATCTTCGGGCCCAACCCGTATCCGCTTGCGATCGTCGCACTGGGGTTGATTTCGTCCGCGTATATCGCGGAGATTTTCCGCTCCGGCATTCAAAGCGTGGGGCGCGGACAACTTTCTGCGTGTCAGGCGCTCGGCATGACGTACTGGAGCAGCATGCGCCACGTGATCGTGCCGCAAGGCGTGCGGCGCATCTTGCCGGCGCTGGCGAACCAGTTCATTTCGATCGTCAAGGATTCGAGTCTGGTCTATTTTCTCGGCCTGCTGACTTCGCAACGCGATCTGTTTACGATCGGCCAGAACACGTCGGTAAATACCGCGAACCTGTCGCCGCTGGTGGCCGCGGGTGCGGTGTATCTGCTCGTGACCGTGCCGCTCACGCACGCGATCAATCACATCGACCGCTGGACCAACCGTCATTCGAATCCGGCGCGCGGCAATTCCAGCACGGGATTGTCACGCCGGCAGCGCAAGGCGCAGGCTTCGGCCAGTTCGACCGTCTCCGTCAGGGCCGGCATCGCCGATCAACATAACTAGTCTTTACAGGCAGGACACCAGCCACAATGAGACCCCAAGTAGAAACGGTCGCTGACGACACCACCTTGCCTGCGCAAGTCGATGTCGTCGTCATCGGCGGCGGCATTATCGGCGTGAGCACGGCCCTTTATCTGAGCGAGAAAGGATTGCAGGTCGCGCTATGTGAGAAAGGCCATATTGCGGGCGAACAATCGAGTCGCAATTGGGGCTGGGTGCGCGTCACGCATCGCGACATGCGCGAGTTCGCCTTGAGCATAGAAAGCCTGAAGCTGTGGCGGAAAATGGATGCGGCGCTCGGCATCGACACGGGCTTCAATCAATGCGGCATCCTCTACATGACCGACGAAGACAGCGTGATGGACAGTCATCACGTATGGCTCGACAAGGCGCGCCACGTAGGGGGCGACACGTTCGACACGCGCGTGGTCGACGGGAGTGCCGTTGCCGGACTGCTGCCCGGCGCGACGAAAGCGTTCAAGGGCGGGCTTTACACACCCGGCGACGGCCGCGCCGAACCGCAAAAAGCCGCACCTGCAATCGCGAATGCGTTGCGCAAACGCGGCGTCAAAATTCTGACGCCATGTGCCGCCCGTGGCATCGAAACGAGTGCAGGGCGCGTCAGTGCCGTCGTCACCGAGCACGGCACGATTCGCTGCAACAGTGTCGTCGTCGCGGGTGGCGCGTGGTCGCGGTTGTTCTGCGGCAACCTGGATGTCGATGTACCGCAACTGCTGGTAAAAGCCTCGGTGCTTCGTACCGAGCCGCTCGACGGCGGCCCCACCTGTAGCGCGAGCAACAAGAAATTCGCGTTTCGCAAGCGCGCCGACGGCGGCTATACGATCGCCTTTGGCTTTCGCACCTATAGCGATCTCACGCCCGATTCATTTCGCCTGTTCTTCAAATATGTCGAAGCGTTGAAGAGCCAGTTGGGCTCGTTGCGCATCGGCATCGGCGCCCGTTTCTTCGATGAATTGCGCCGTCCCCGTCATTGGGCGCTCGACCGTCCCACTGCGTTCGAAGCGGTCCGCACGCTCGATCCCGAACCGATCGTCAAGTACACCGACGCCGGCTTGCGCGAGTTCACCAGGGTCTTCCCGCATCTGGCGCACGCGCGAATCGCACAGCGCTGGGCGGGCTACATGGACGTGACGCCGGACGCGATTCCCGTGATCTCCGGGGTCGATACGGTGCCGGGTCTTTTTATCGGCACCGGCTTTTCGGGGCATGGATTCGGCATCGGCCCGGCGGCTGGAAAGCTGATGGCGGATCTGGTGGCGAACGACACGCCGCTTGTCGACCCGCATGCGTTCCGCCTCAACCGGTTCAGCGACGGGACGAAGATCGTGATCGACGCGGGCTTCTAGGGTGATCTTTCATCAGAAGGAATATCCGGTCATCATGAAGCCGATGTGATGCGGTTGCCATAACTTGATGTCATGGGCACCACAACAATTGCGGCGTTGTCGTCATTAAATAGACTCACTATATTTGGCTCAACACGCATTACATCCACGATCTCTTTCGCTTAACCGTTTCGAGGACAAAGTCGTGATCAAGAAGCCAACGTTGCGTCCGCTTGCCGCTGTTCTGATTCTCGGTGTCGTGGGTCTGGTGCCTGCGTGTTTCACGCCTGCTTTTGCTGCGGGCAAGATTACCTTTGTTTCTCAAGGCGGCACGTATCAGGAAGCGCAGACCAAGGCGATTCTCGACCCGGCGGCGAAACTGCTGAACATCACTGTGAACCAGGACAGCATCCCGGACGCGTGGCCGCAGATCAAGGCCCAGGCCGCAACCGGCAAGCCGATCTGGGACGTGGTGGATACGCCGACGTCCAACTGTCTGCGCGGCGGCCACGAAGGCCTGCTGGAGAAGCTGGATTTCTCGAAGATCCCGAATGGGGCGGCGATGCCCGAGAAATACCGCACGCCGTACTCAGTCGCCTATGAGTTCTATTCGACGGTGATCGGCTACAACAAGAAGACGTTGAAGAAAGTGCCGCAGAGCTGGGCCGATTTCTGGAACGTAAAGGGCTTCCCCGGCACCCGCGCGTTGCGCAACGATCCGCAGACGGTGCTCGAAGCCGCGCTTCTGGCAGACGGCGTGCCGCGCGACAAGCTTTATCCGCTCGATGTCGATCGTGCGTTCAAGAAGCTTCAACAGATCAAGCCGGACGTGAGCGTCTGGTGGACGTCGGGCGGGCAGTCGGCACAATTGCTGCACGACGGCGAAGTCGACATGACGATGATCTGGAACGGCCGCGCGAGCGCCGTGCGTAAAGACAACCCCGATATCGACTTCACGTTCAACGACGGCATTCTCCAGAATACCCAGTTGTGCATATTGAAGAACGCGCCGAACCTGGCCGACGCGATCAAGTTCGTCAACGCCGCTGTCTCGCCCGAATTGCAGGCGAACCTGCCGTTGTACATCGACTATGGCCCGGGCAATCCGGCGGCCTTCAAGACCGGCAAGATCGACGCGAAACGCGCGAGCGAGCTGCCAAGTTCGCCGGACAACGCGGCGAAGCAGGCGCTCATGTCGGAGGAGTGGTGGGCCTCGGACGCCGGCATTCAGGCGAAGGCGCGCTGGCTTAAGTTCATGCAGTAAAGCTGCAGGTCGTTTTTTACGCGCGGGTCTATAGGCCCGCGCACACGCGCCTTGCCTTGTTTCGCCCGGCCCGCACGTTTCAACGCCCGCATCATCATCGAATGTGATCGACTATCTGATTCTCGGCGGCGGGTCGGCCGGCTGCGTGCTCGCCGCGCGTCTATCCGAAGACGCCTGCAAGACCGTCTGCCTCGTCGAGGCCGGACGCAATATCTCGCAGACCGACATGCCGCCTGCGGTACGCAGCCGGTATCCCGGCCGCGCCTATCTCGACACGGCGAACATCTGGCAGCGCCTGCAGGCGCGCATGAATGCATCGGCGACGACACGCCGCTATGAACAGGCGCGTCTGCTCGGCGGCGGTTCGGCGATCAATGCGCTCATGGCGAATCGCGGCGCACCCGCCGATTACGACGAATGGCATGCGCTCGGCGCGCATGGCTGGGACTGGAACGCCTGCCTGCCGTATTTCCGCAAACTCGAATCCGATTGCGACTTCGACGGCGACCTGCATGGCAAGAGCGGTCCAGTCCGCATCCAGCGCGCGAAGTGGGCGCGCATCTCGCCCTTTGTGCGCGCGGTGCTCGGCACGCTCGCCGCGCGTGGCCACGTGCGGCGCGAGGATCAGAACGGCGTGTGGGAGGATGGCACGTTCATCGGATCGATCGCCGTGAGCGAGGCGGGGGAGCGTATCCCGACATCGGTGTGTTATCTCGACGACACCGTGCGCGCCCGTCCGAACCTCCAGATCCGCACCGGTATGCTGGTCGAGCGCGTGCTGTTCGACGGCACGCGCGCGGTCGGTGCGCGCATCGTCGGCAGTGAGGGCAGGGATGGCATGGATGGCGTCGGCGAAGAATTGCGCGCCGCGCATGTAATCACCTGTGCCGGCGCGATTCACAGTCCCGCGCTGCTGATGAGAAGCGGCATCGGACCGGCCGCGGAGCTCGCCGCGCTCGGTATCGACGTGCGCGCGGATCGTGCCGGCGTCGGCGGCAATCTGATGGAGCATCCGTCGATTGCCGTCTCCGCGGTTTTGCCGCGAGCTGCCCGCACGCCGTTTCCAGACGAGCATCACGAGCAGGCCATCGTGCGCTTTTCGTCAGGTGTGCCCGGCACCGTACCCGGCGACATGCACGGCGCGATCCTGTCGCGCTCGGGCTGGCATTCGGTCGGCTACCGGCTCGGCACGATCTTCTTCTGGGTGAACAAGTCGTACTCGCGCGGCCGGGTGACGCTTAAGTCGGCGAGTCCGCATAGCGAGCCTGCTGTCGATTTCAACATGCTGTCCGATGCTCGCGATCTCGAACGCCTGAAGCAGGCGCTACGCTTCGGCGCTGAAACGCTGGCCGATCCGATGATGGCGAAGCATTGCGCGACACGCCTGCCTTCGAGTTATTCGCCGCGTGTCGCAAGTGTGGCCGTGCCGGGTGTGTGGAATGCGTTGCAACGCGGCGTGCTGAGCGCGCTGCTCGACATCGCGGGATCGTTTCGCGCGTGGCTCGTGCGGCGCGTGGTCACTCAAGGCGTGACGCTGACCGACTTGCTCGCCGACGATCGTGCACTGACGCAATTCGTCACGCGTTCGGTGGGCGGCACCTGGCATCCGTCGGGAACCTGCCGGATGGGCGCCGCGGACGATCCGCTCGCCGTCTGCGATGCGCGCGGCGCCGTGTACGGTGTCAGCGGACTCTATGTATGCGATGCGTCGCTGATGCCGTCGATACCGTGCGCGAACACGAATGTGCCTACCATCATGATTGCGGAGCGCATCGCGGATATGCTGCGTGGCCGTGTTTGAATGCTGTGTCGTGCTGTACTGTGTCGTGCCGGAATAGTCACGCTGTAGTCTCACGCCGGTCCGGCAAGCGGCAGAGCGCCCCAGTCACGCTGAATGCAGTTGCCCTGAGTCGCCTCAGTCTCCATACCCCACGATGCCTTTCACTTCGAGAAACGCCTCCAGTCCCCACTCGGCGTATTCGCGTCCGTTGCCCGACTGCTTGTAGCCGCCGAAAGGCGAGCCCGCGTCCCATGAGGGATAGTTGAGGTACACGCTGCCCGCACGCAACCTGAACGCCACACGTCGTGCACGGTCGAGATCGGCGGATTGCACATAGGCCGCGAGACCGAAGGGGCTGTCGTTCGCGATCGCGATTGCGTCTTCTTCGTCGCGATACGGCATGATCGCGAGCACGGGTCCGAAAATTTCCTCGCGCGCAATCGTCATCGATGGACGCACGTTTGCGAACACAGTGGGTTGCACGTAATAGCCGCGTTCGAGACCTTGCGGACGACCGAGGCCACCTGTCACCACCTGTGCGCCCTCGTCGATACCGATCGCGATCAGCCGCTCCACGCGCTCGAACTGCACGCTGCTGACAACCGGTCCCATGGTCGTGCGTTCGTGGCTGGCGGGGCCGACGCGATGTGCTTCTGCCGCGCGCCGGGCGATCGCCACCGCCTCGTCATGGCGTGCCTCGGGCACCAGCATGCGCGTCGGTGCATTGCACGACTGGCCGCTGTTGTTGAAGCACGAGTTGACACCCGCCGTCACGGCCGCTTCAAAATCGACGTCGTCCAGCAGGATGTTGGCCGACTTGCCGCCCAGTTCCTGATGCACGCGCTTGACGGTCGGCGCCGCGAGCTTCGCGATCTCGATGCCGGCGCGCGTCGAACCGGTGAACGACACCATGTCGACATCGGGATGCGCCGCGAGCGCCGCGCCGACCGTCGGCCCATCGCCGTTCACGAGATTGAATACGCCGGGCGGCACGCCGGCGGCGTCCAGAATCTCGGCGAACAGCAGCGCGTTGAGCGGGGTGACTTCGCTGGGCTTGAGCACCATCGTGCAACCGGCCATGATGGCGGGCGCGGCCTTGCAGACGATCTGATTGACCGGCCAGTTCCACGGCGTGATGAGCGCGACGACGCCCACCGGCTCGTGATTGACGAGCGTAGTGCCTTTTTTGCGCTGCCATTCGAAGGTTTCGCAGGTAAGGATCAGCTCGTCGAGATGCCGCCGCCCGATTCCCGCCTGCCACGCACGCGCCATGGCGAGCGGGGCGCCCAGCTCACGCGAGATCGTATCGCCCATCTCATCGTGCCGTTCGAGAAAGACTTCAAGAATGCGGCGGATCAGCGCGAGGCGGTCGGCGGGCGAGGTCTGCGAGAACGACGTGAACGCGTGTTTCGCCGCGGCGACCGCGCGATCGATATCGGCAGGTGTGCCCATCGCGACTTCGGCGAACGCTTCTTCGGTGCAGGGATCGATCACGGGCAGGCGTGCCGTGCCCGACGGCTCGACCCAGGCGCCGTCGATATAGAACTTCAGTGCATTGGTCATGGGATAGATGGTTAGGAGACGTTCAGGCGCGCGCCGCGCCGGAGCGGCGGCTCACCACGACGATCATCACGAGGCATAGCGTCAGCGCGGTAAGCATCGTGCTGATCGCGGCGATGGTCGGATCGATCTCGTCACGCAGCGTGACGAACATGCGGCGCGTCAGCGTCTGGTTCGAGCCGCCTGACACGAAGAGCGCGACCACCGTTTCGTCGAGCGCCTGAATGAACACGAATACCGCGCCGGAGATCACACTCGCCTTGATTTGCGGCAGCGTCACCGCCATGAAGCTGCGAAAGCGATTCATGCCGAGGCTGCGGGCGACCATCTCCTGAGTGCGGTCGAAGGTGCGCAGATCGGCGCCGACCGAGATCAGCACGTACGGCAGCCCGAGCATCGTATCCGCGAGAATCAGCCCGCCGAGCGTATTCACATAGCCCGCCTGCGAGTAGACGAAGAACACACCCACCGCGACGATGATGATCGGCACCATCAACGGCAACATCAGCAGCGTGCGCAGATAACGCATGATCCAGTGCGTGCCGTTCTGGATCGCATAGGCGGCGCATACGCCGAGCGGCGTGGCGAGCAGCGCGGCACAGGTCGAGGCGATCAGCGTGGTGCGCGCGGCGTCGATCCACGCGGGGTTATCGAAGAACGAGTGGTACCAGCGCAGCGAATAGGCAGGCGGCGGGAAGGTCATGAAGCGCGTGTCCGAGAACGACAGCGGCACGACGATCAGCACCGGCACCATCAGGAACAGGAGAATCAGCACGACCGTCGCGCCGAGGACGATCCTTCCGAATGAGAGCTTGGTCATTTCGCGCCTAGGGTCTTCTCAAGTGGCACCACGCGGCTCGCGGCGTAGAAGATCGCGAACACGCAGATCAGCAGCACGACGCTCACCGCGCTCGCCGCGCCCCAACTGTTATAGATCTCGACGTTGCGGCTCACCACCATCGACACCATGATCGACTTGCCGCCGCCCATCAACTCGGGCGTGATGTAAAAGCCGAGGCACAGCACGAACACGAGCGTGACACCGGCGAACACGCCGCTCATTGAAAGCGGCAGGAACACGCGCATGAACACATGCAGCGGCGAGCCGCCCAGGCTTGCACCCGCCTGCGAGAGATTCGCCGGAATCTTCTGCATGGCCGAGTAAAGCGGCAGCACCATGAACGGCAGCAGGATATGAACCATGGCGACTATCGTGCCGAACTGGTTATAGGCGAGCTGCACCGGCCGGTCGATCAGGCCCGAGGCGATCAGGGCCTTGTTGACGAGGCCCGTACGCTGCAGCAGCACGAGCCACGCGTAAGTGCGCACCAGTACGCTGGTCCAGAACGGCAGGATCACCATGCCGAGAACAAGCGCGCTCAGCCTGGGCGGCAGCGAGGCCGCGAAATAGGCCACCGGATAGCCGAGCACCAGCGTGATGACGGTCACGACAATGCTCAGCTTGAACGTCAGCAGGAAGGTGTCGAGGTAAGCGCCCGTGAACATCCGCCGATAGTTTTCGAACGTGAAGCCGTCGTGCCAGATCGACTGCCACGACAGCCACGCGAGCGGCACGACGAGCAGCACGACGATCACGAGGAGCGCTGGCGCCATCAGGAGAAGCATCGTGCGATCTTCGCGGCGCTGGTAACGTGTGGCGGGATCGGACTCGGTGGCCTGCATCAATGGAGATCCTTCAAGCATCCGTTTGGCGGTCGTCATCATGCACCTACGGCGTCGAGAAACTGATACCACGCGGCGACGAGCCTCACACCCGGCGCACGCAGCGAATGAAACGGCACAGGTCGCAGGCCAGGCGCGCCGAGCAGCGAAAGCTCGGGCGTCTCGCCGAGGGCGAGCGCGGCGGCATGCTGGCCGAGCAGGCTCGCCATCGCGACACCTGCTCCGTTATACCCCAGACAGAAGCTCGTGGCGTCGTCGCTGCGCCCCACATGCGGCAGGGAATTGAACGTCATGCCCACGTAGCCCGACCAGCCATACGCTACGGGCACGCCGGCGAGGTCGGGAAAGAGCGCGACCATCGCGCGTTGCAGTGCATCGAAGCCGGTCGTCTGGCTTTCCTTGCCGAACGCGTCGCGTCCGCCGAACAGCATGCGGCCGTCTACTTTGCGGAACCACTTCATCATGCGCCGCGTTTCGGTGTAGCTGCGGCGCTCGACCATCAGACGCGCGTCGAGGTCGGCGGGCAGGCGTTCGGTGGCGATCATCGCGCTGCGGAACGGCACGAGCTCGCGCTGATACGGAGAGGTGGCCGGCGTGAGATCCGAGTAGGCATTGGTCGCGACGATCACCTGCTTCGCACGCACCGTACCGCCGGGCGTGCACAACGTCACGTGGGTGTCGCCGGGCGCGCGGTGCATCTGCAGGACCGGCGTCGACTCGTAAATCGGCACGCCGCGCAGCGTCATGCCGTGGGCGAGTCCACGCAGGTATTCGAGCGGCAGGATCGTGCCGGCGTCCGCGCTCAGCACGCCGCCGACAAAGCCCTTCGAACCCGTTTCGTGCTCGACTTCCACGCGCGATTGCACGCTCATCGAGGTATCGCCGAGCGTCGCGCGCACCCAGTCCGCTTCGGCGCAGATCGCGGCCAGCGCACGCTCGGTGTGCGCGCAGCGCAGGCTGCCGGTATGTTCGAAGCGGGCCCGTGTGAGCCCGAACTCGTCGACCAGCGATTCGACGACCCGCACACCCTCATGCGCGAGCCGGTGCATGCGCTTCGCGGTATCGAGGCCATGCAGCTTGTCGATGGTAGGAAACGACAGTCTGAATTTCGACGACACCACCCCGCCATTGCGCCCGCTCGCACCCCAGCCGACCGGGTTCGCGTCGAGCACGACGCAATCGACGCCGCGCTTTTGCAGCGCATAGGCGGCCGTAAGGCCCGAATAGCCCGCGCCGATCACCGCGACTTCGACGGCGAGATCGCGTGCGAGCGGCGCACCGGTGCTGACCGCCGCGTCCGCATCCGGCGAGGCGGCAAGGAGCGCTCGCCAGAGCGAGTCGGGCTGGGGGCGGGGGTGTGCCGTCGGCGCGAGCATCGGATCAGGCGGCGAGGCGTGCTTCGGCTTCGACGGCGTCCGCGAGCTCGGCGAGCGTCGGGAACGTGAACGTCGGCGTTGTGACGGCCTCGGGCACCGGCGTGGCGCCGAAGCCCTTCTTGCCCTGACGGCGCTCGATCCAGCAGGTCGCATAGCCCAGTTTCGTGGCGACGCCGATGTCGTGGTACTGGCTCTGCGCGGTGTGCAGGATCTCGCCGAACTTGTAGCCGAATGCCGCCTGGCGGCCACGGTTGTAGGCGAAGAATTGCGGATCGGGCTTGGCGACGCCGGTTTCGTCGCAGCAGACCGTGTCGTCGAATGGATCGCCGAGCGTGTGCGCATAAGCCGACAGCGCGACGCGGTCCGCATTCGTCATCGCGACCAGACGGAAGTGCTTGCGCAGACGCTTGAGCGCGGCGACCGAGTCCGCGAACGCGGGCCATTCGAGCACGTCGCGCTGGAAGGCGGCGGCCGATTGCGGGTCGTCGGGCAGACCGAGTTCCTTCGCCAGCGACAGGTAGACGTTGGCCATTTCATGGCTCGAGCGGCCCGGGTAGGTCGCACGGCCACGCATGTACGGCTCGAAAATCTGGTCGTCGGTCAGGTCCTTCGCTGCCGGGCCGCCAATGCGCCGCACGGAGGCGAGCACGCCGCGCTCGAAGTCGATGAGTGTGCCGACGACGTCGAACGTCAGGACCTTGAAATCGGTGAGCTTCATGAAATCATCCTTTTGCAATGTGCTGTGAATCGGAACAGGGAGTGCCCGTGTCCGGGCGGGGGCGGTTAAAAAAGAGTGAGGTCAGGCGGGCACGACGATCGTGTCCTGCGGATCGAGCACGACGCTCATCGGCGCGCCCGGCTCCGGAATGCGCCGGCGCGCGTCGTGGCCGCCGGGCTGCCTGAGGCTGATGGCGGTGCCGTCGGCGAGCGTGGCGAACACGCGCAGGCTTTCGCCTTGATACAGCACCTCGGTGACCCGGCACGACAGGCGGTTCACGCCGTCGTGCCGATCGCCGCCGTCGATTACCAGCTTCTCGGTCTGCACCGCGAGCAGCAGTTTGTCGCCGCGCGGCAGCGGGTGGGCGGTGCGCAGAACCGTCTCGCCGAGACGGACGGCGTCGTCGCCGGCACGCGTCACGTCGAGCAGCGTCGCTTCGCCGATGAAGCTCGCCACGAACGCGTCGCACGGGCGGTCGTAGAGCCGTTCGGGTGTGTCGATCTGCACGAGCCGGCCGTTCTTCAGCACGGCGACGCGATCGCTCATGGTGAGCGCCTCACGCTGGTCGTGCGTCACATAGACGATCGTCGCGCCGAGCTTGCGATGCAGCCGCCGCAGTTCGATCTGCATGGTTTCGCGCAACTGCTTGTCGAGCGCGGAGAGCGGTTCGTCCATCAGGATCAGTTGCGGCTCGAAGACCATGGCGCGGGCGAGCGCCACGCGCTGGCGCTGGCCGCCGGACAATTGGCCGATGCCGCGGCTCTCGTAGCCGGAGAGTTCGACCATGGCGAGCGCGTCGGCGACCTTTTTCGCCCACGTCGCTTTCGGCTGACGGCGCGCGCGCAACGGAAACGCCACGTTCTCGCCAACGTTCATGTGCGGAAAGAGCGCGTAGTTCTGAAAGACGATGCCGATGTCCCGTTTGTGCGGCGGCGCAAATGTAATGTCGCGCTCGCCGACCCACACCGCGCCTGAACTGGGCTGCACGAAGCCGCCGAGGATGCCGAGCAGGGTGGTCTTGCCCGACCCGGACGGGCCGAGCAGCGACACGAATTCGCCTGGGGCGATATCGAGCGACACGTTGTCGAGGGCCATGACCGGACCATAACGTTTCACTGCCGATCGGATCGAAACACCTGTTTTCGCTCGTGCGTCCATGACGTTCTGTCTCGCTGTAGAAGCCCGCGTTAGGGAAAATATAGGCCGCGTCATTATTGACGGCAATTCCCAAATTGTTGGATAAGGCATAACATCAAGTCATGCCTAACCTTCGCAAAAAACTGCCGAGTGCGAACGCGCTGTTCGTGTTCGAAGCTGCGGCCCGCTGTGGCAACTTCACGCGTGCGGCGCAGGAGCTGTATGTCAGCCAGCCGGCGGTGAGCCGCATGCTCTCGCGCATGGAGGATCATCTCGGCGTGCGTCTTTTTGAGCGCGTGCGCGGTGGGATCGAACTGACCGAGAACGGCCGGATCCTTTACCGGAAAATATCCGAAGGCTTCAACGGCATAGAAAGCGCAATACGCGAGATCGAGGCGCGTGCGACGGGTGTCGAGTCGGTGTCGCTATCGGTGTCCACCGCGTTCACCACGCACTGGCTGATGCCGCGCATGAGCCGGCTGAACCAGGCGTTTCCGAATGTCGATTTGAGGTTTCAACTGATCTCAGGGCGCATTGGCGGGCCGCTCGTCGATGTCGATCTCGGCATGCGCTTCATGCGCGAAGACGAGATTGGTGAGAACAGCGTGCTCGTGATGCCGGAGACGTTGCTGCCGGTGTGCAACCGGCGCTATCACGAGACGGTTTCGACCGGAACGGGCCGCGAGCACGGCGATACGGTGATCGTGATGGACGACGGCGAGCGGGGCTGGCATGAGCGCTTCGCCGCGTTTGCGGCGCATGGGCGGCACGCCGCGAGCATGCTGAGTTTCAACGACTACGCCATCGTCGTGCAGGCGGCGCTGCTTGGGCAGGGCGTCGCGCTCGGCTGGCTCAATGTGGTGTCGCATTGGCTGCTCGAGGGCGCGCTGCTGCCGGCCGAAGAGGAACTGATCGTAACGAACCGGCGCTGCTGTCTGGTGTGGCCGGAGAATCGGCCGTTGCGGCCGGTTGCCGCGGACGTGCGCGACTGGATCATCGAGGAGACCCGCGCCGATGTGTCCGCGGTCGATCGAAATTATCCGAAGCTGGGGTTGCGGCGCTCGCTGGCGGAGGCGGGTCTGGTGATCTGAACGGCGCAGGATGACGCGCGAGGGTTCAGACTCCAGCCGGCCTCCCCAACATAATCACGCCGCAATCACACCAGATCGCGTCCGCCGGTTTCTTCGAGCATCGTCACGGCACAGAGCGAAATGATCACGCACGCGATCATGTACCACGCCGGCGCCATCGTATTGCCCGTCACCTTGATGAGCCACGCGACGACGAGTTGCGCCGTGCCGCCGAACACCGACACCGCCACGGCATACGCGCTTGCCAGGTAGCCCGCGCGCACATGCTTCGGAAAGTTCTCCGGCATCAGCGCATAGGCCGGCGCCGAACCCATCGTGTAGAAGAACATCAAAAGGACGATCAGGCCGATGACGACCGGCAGCGTCGGAAACTGGTTCATCAGCCAGAACGCGGGGTAGAGCAGCGCGATCAGCACCACGCGTCCGAACACGGTCAGCGGCTTTCTACGGCCCATGCGGTCCGACAGCGCGCCCCAGATCGGGCACATCACCAGCGAGACACAGGCGGCGCCGATCGAGACCAGCATCGACAGCTTGGGCGGCATCTTCAGATACTGAATCGAGTAGGTCGGGATGTAGTACATCAGCACGTAAGTCGCGACCGTCATGCCCATGATCGCGAAGACGGTCAAAAACCATTTACGCACGAGAGCCGGTTCGAAGCGCGAGCGCTCCGTTTTGACGGGTTCGTCGTCCACGATATGCCGGCGCAGATACACGCCTACCGGCATGATCAGCGTGCCGGCCAGAAACGGAACGCGCCATCCCCAATCGAGCAGATCCGCTGCGCTCAATTGATAGGTGAGCAGTGCGGCCATGCCCGAGCCAAGCAGGGCGGCCGCACCCTGGCTTGCCAGTTGCCAGCTTGCGCGAAAGCCACGCCCTTTTGCGGAGCCGGTTTCCAGCAGCGTCGCGGTGGCCGCGCCAAACTCGCCGCCTTGCGCAAAACCCTGCACGAGGCGCGCTATCACGATCAACGTGGGCGCGGCGATGCCGATCGTTTCATAGGTCGGCGCGAGACCGATCGCTGCGGAGCCGACGGCCATCAGGAAGATCGTCAGTGTGAGCGCAGCGCGGCGCCCGTGCTTGTCCGCGTAATGGCCGAGCACGAAGCCGCCGACGGGTCTCGCCACGAAGCCGATCGCGAACGCCGACAACGCCAGCAGGGTCGACACAATGGGATCGTGCGACGGAAAGAACAGCTTGGCGATGGTCAGCGCGAAAAAGCTGTAGACCGTGAAATCGAAGAATTCAAGCAGATTGCCGATAACGGCCGCCACGACAATGCGGGTCTGCGAAACCGCAGTCGTGCCGGACGACGTGAGAGGCTGGGTTGACATGGTTCAGGTCCTCACCGTAGGTGGTTTTATGATTGTTATGTCTGCGCGTTCTGAGCTGCGCTTAGACTTTCGACGCAAGAAACCGCTCGACCAGCCGCGTCCAGAATGCGGCGCCGACGGTCAGATTGTCGTCGTTGAAATCGTATTTCGCGTTGTGCAGCATGGGCGTGTTCATGCCATTGCCCACGCGCAGGAAGCAGCCTGGCTTTTTCAGCAGGTAGAAGGCGAAGTCTTCGCTGCCGGCGATCGGACCAAAGCCATCCACCACGCGTTCGTCGCCCACCAGTTCGCGTGCGACCTGCAAGGCGAATTCCGTCTCCGGCGCGCTGTTGACGAGCACCGGATAGCCCGGCACATAGTCGATCTCGACGCTGGCGCCGTGTGCTTCTGCATGCGCGTTGGCGAGCGCGCGGATGCGTGTTTCGAGTAGCGCGCGCACGGCGGGATCGAACGAGCGCACGCTCAGTTGAAGGCGCGCCGTTTCGGGGATCACGTTGGGCGCGTGTCCGGCATTGAACGCGCCGACCGTGACTACGGCGGGCTGCATCGGATCGATATTGCGCGACACGACGGTCTGCAGCGCCGTCACGAGCCCTGCGCCGATCACGAGCGGATCGGTGGTGAGGTGGGGGCGCGCGGCGTGACCGCCGCGGCCGTGGATCGTGATGTCGACGGTATCGCATGCGGCCATGAACGGACCGCTGCGGAACATGAAGGTACCCGCCGGTGCGCCGGGATGATTGTGCAGGCCGAAGATGGCTTCGCAAGGGAAACGCTCGAACAGACCGTCGGCAATCATGCGTTCCGCGCCGCTATCCGTGCCGATTTCCTCGGCGGGCTGAAAGACCAGATGGACCGTTCCGTCAAAGCGGCGCGTGCGCGCCAGATGCCGCGCTGCGCCAAGCACCATCGCCGTGTGGCCGTCGTGACCGCATGCGTGCATCTTGCCCGGGTGAACGCTGGAATAGGGCAGGCCGGTGGCCTCGGTGATCGGCAGGGCGTCCATATCGGCGCGCACGGCAACGGCCCGCGATCCCGTTCCCGACTTCAGCGAGGCGACCATGCCCGTTCCGCCCAGGCCACGTGTCACTTCGTAGCCCCAGCTTTCGAGCGCTTCGGCGACCAGATCCGCTGTCTGGAACTCCTGATAAGCGAGCTCAGGGTGCTGGTGCAAGCGGTGGCGAATGCCGCGCAGTTCGTCGTTCAGGTCGCTGGTTTCGTCGAGCGTACAAAAGTGTTGCGTATGGGTATCGGACATGGGATTGACGGGCATAGGGAAAGCGAAACGTCAGTATTTCGCTGCAAAAACGTGCGATCAATGACGTCTTAAGGTCGATAATGTTGACCTGAATGTCAACAGTCCGGAAAACATGTCAAACGACGCCGATATCCCTCAGCAAGGCGCCCTGAGCCTGCGCAGCCTCCGTTATCTGCATGAAATCGCCGTGCAGGGTGGGGTGCGGGCGGCGGCGGATGCGCTCGGCATCAATGCGTCGGTGATCAGCCGGCAGGTGAAGCAGCTGGAGCACGCACATGGTGTGGCGCTGCTCGAGCGGCAGGGCCGGCGCGTGGCGCTCACGGAAATCGGCCTGAGTCTCGTCGATCACTTTCGTGAAGGCCGGCGCCGCGATACTGAAATGCTGGCGCAACTGGAGGACTATCGGGGACTGCGGCGAGGACGGCTCGGTATCGGGTGTGGCGAGGGGTTCGTCGGCAATCTGATGGCGATCGTGCTCGAGCGTTTTAGCGCGCAGTTTCCGGATATCGTCGTCGATCTGCATACCGGCGCAACGTCCGAAATCATCGCGATGGTTCGTAACGACGAGGTCGATCTCGGCTTATGCGCGGGCGGTGCGAAGGACCCGTCGATACGCTCGCGCACGTTTCGCGCCGCGCCGTTCTGCGCGTTCGTGAGCCCGCGTCATCCGTTGGCGGGACTGCAACGCATCCGCTTCGAGCAGCTTGCCGATGCCCGCCTGATTTTCATGCCGCCGCGTTTCGGCGTGCAACAGTACGTCGACTCGATCATTCGCGCGGAGCGGCTCAGCCTGTCGCCGGCTTACCGGTGCGATATGTTCGCCGCGGCGCAGGCGATCGCGGCGGCGGGTCTTGGCGTCGCGTTCATGTCGACCGACGCCGCGCGGCAATATCTCGACGCGGGCAAACTCGTCGCGCTTGAAATCGATCATCCGATTGCACGCGACTTCAGCAGTCAGGTGATACGGCGGGTTGGCCGGCGCCTGTCGCCGGCGGCGGAGTTCCTGTGGAAGCAGTTGGTGGAGGCGATGCAGAGAGGGTGGGCGTCGGCGTCGGCTGGCAAAGGCCGATGAACGGAGTGCTGGAATTGCGGATGCGCGCGCACGGTCGTCGAACCGTCGTTGCGATCGATCGTGGTCGCGCGGCATCAGGTTGCTGGTGAAAGGTGGCGCCGGTCCGGTGGCACCGCGAACTCAATGCGCGGGTCCGGCATTCAGTTTGGTCGCCGAAGCCCGGGCACTATCGGCGGTCAGCTTTGCGGCGCCTGGTTCATAGCCGTTCGAATACAGCAGGAAGGCCATGATGTCGGCATAGTCCTGGTCTTTCAGCTTGCCGGGACGGTCGGCCGGCATATTGGTCGCCATGTAGCCAAACACGCCGCCGATCGTCAGATGTGCATTTGCCGCCGGCGCGAACGCGGGCCCACGCAGCGCCGGAGCGGTCACGCCTTGCAACGCACCGCCGTGACATTTCGCGCACGAACTCGCATAGAGCGTCTTGCCGTGATTGGCCTGCAAGCGGTCGAACGATGGCGCGTCGGTGGAGTCGCCGGCAGACACCTTGATGAAGCGTCCCTGCGCCGTCCCGGCCGCCGCGGCTCGCCCGATGGCGGCGGGCAGGCGTGACGTCTGGACCGAGCCGTCGAGATAGGCATAGTGCGATGCGCCTGCAGCCCCTCGCGATGCGGCGGCTTCTGTATCGGGCATCGTCCATGCGCGTGTCAATGCAGCCAGTTTGCCGTTGGTGCTCATCCGGGCGAGCGCGGTGTCGACGCGTTTCTGCAGTGCCCCGCTGTTGGCGCCGAACGCGAACACGAGGTGCCAGTCCGCGTAGGGCGAGGTGGTTGGCGTAACGGTGAAGTGCTGTTGCGGATGCGCGAGACCGTAGGCGACGACCGCGGGATACCAGACAATCGCGCGTTGCGCGCGGCCATTGGCCACCGCGCTCACGCTCAGCTCCGCGGTGTTTTCCAGATCCAGCCTGACATCCTTCTGCTGGAGTGCGATCAGTTGTGCGGGACTTGCGTACATCGCCGCGACGGTATTTTTGGCGGTGTCGTCCGGCGTCGCGCCGGGGACCTGAACGCTGACGTAGCCTGAGCGCAGATAGCCGCGGGAAAACAGCATCTTGCTTCGGGAGGCGTCTGCCACGGTCGAGCGCGGAAAGCCGGCGATCACGTCGCAGTCATGACCGAGGGTCCGGTCGAGTTCCCTCAGCGATACGCCGTCGTCATCGCCGTCGTTGATTCCATGCGCGACGAGCGACGCTGCGACGTCGGCGGTCCTGAAGACTTCTCGTGCCACGGCCTGATCGAGCGCGGTCGATGGACTGCCGGGAAAGGTGCAGACGCGCACGCCCGCCATGGCCTGAACCGGCGTGAGCGTGACGCTGGCCGCGAGCAGAGCGGCGGCCGACAGATGTTTGATGTGCAGGGTGGTCATGATGGAATCCGTAAAGACAGGAGCAGGCCGCAGCCGCGCGACGCGGCTGCGATACTGCAATGCGTGGGGCGATCAGCTCTGGTTCAGCGCGAACACATACAGGGTGCCGCCACGTGGAACTTTCTCTGCAGCCTTGGCCATCGGACCACCCCAGATCGGATTCGCACCACCGTAGCCGGCCAGCACCGCGACATATTCCTTGCCGTCGATCTCGAACACTGACGGCTGCGCAATGATGCCGCTCGCCAGTTTCGGGCTTTGCCATAACACCTTGCCGCTCGTTTCGTCGAACGCATACAGGTGGCCGTCGAGCGAGCCGCTGAAGGCGAGACCGCCGGCGGTGGTGGCGACGCCGCCATTCCAGGGCAATTTCGTCCAGTGACTCCAGACCTTCTTGCCGGTGTTGACGTCGACCGCTTGCAGCTCGCCGTAACCTTGGCTACCCGGTTCGGGTTTGATTTCGAAGCCTTCGCCGAGATAAGGCAACCCCTCCATGTAATTGACCGATTTGCCGGACAGCGACATGCAGGCATGCAAGGCCGGAATGAAGGCGAGATGCTTGTCGGGGTCATAGGAAACCGACCACCAGTTCTTGCCGCCGAGGAAGCTCGGACAGGTTTCGATGGTCGTGCCGGCCTTCGGATACTTGCTTGCATCCTGCTGCGGCGCGCCATCTGCCGAATAGCCTGTGACTGAAGTTGCCTTGACGAACGGCCGCGCGTAGATCAGCTTGCCCGTGGCCCGGTCGATCGCATGGAAGTAGCCGTTGCGATCGGCATGCACAATTGCATCGTAGTCCTTGCCTTCATATTTAATATTGGCGAGAACCGGTGTATTGACGCCGTCATAGTCCCAGGTGTCATGACGCGTGTACTGATAATGCCATTTGAGGTCGCCCGTCTTCGGGTCGAGTGCGAGCAGCGAGTCGGAATATAAATTGTCGCCCGGACGCAAATCCGCGAGCCACGGTCCGGGGTTGCCGACACCCCAGTACAGTGTTTTCGATGCCGCGTCATAGGTGCCTGTCAGCCATGCGGGTGCTCCGCCATGTTCCTGCATGCCATCCGGCCACGTGTTGCCGTCCTTCTCTTTCGCGCCCGGGACGGTATAGCGCTTCCAGAGCACGTTGCCGTCCTTCGGGTCGAGCGCCGCGATGAAGCCGCGCGCGCCGTATTCGCCGCCGGAACTGCCCACCACGATCGCACCGTCGAGCGCGAGCGGCGCCAATGAAAATGCGTAGCCGATACCGGGTTCGAACATCTGCTTTTTCCAGACGAGCGCGCCGGTTTGCGCATCGAGTGCCGCGACTTCGCCGCTCAGCATCGCGACATAGACGTTCTTTCCGTACAGCGCAACACCGCGGTTGACCACGTCGCAGCAAGCGGTCTTGAACGATTCGTCGCCGAGCTTCGGCTCATATTTCCAGAGCTGTTTTCCCGATGCCGCATCGAACGCGTAGACGTTGTCCTTCGGCGTGGTCACGAACATGAAGCGGCCGTTGATGATTGGCGTTGCTTCAAAGCCCTGCTGAAGATCGGCCGGAAACTTGTAGCTCCATGCCTGCTTCAGTTTTTTCACATTCGATGTGTCGATCTGCTTGAGCGGCGAGTGGGCCTGGCCGTTATACGTGCGGTAGTAGGTAAGCCAGCCGGGGTCGCTTTGGGCAGAGGTCAGGCGCTCGTACGTGACCGCCGGGTAGTCGTCGGCTGCCGCAACGGGCCCAGGCTTCAGACTGATGGTGGCGACGGCAACGGCGCCCATGACTAGCGTTGCGAGCCGCATAGTCGAAGCCGAAGGTGTCTTCATTGTTGTCTCCTGTTGATTTGTCGATGCGGTGCCTCCCGGCGGACCGTCGCCTGAAGGTTGCAGAATGACTGCGCAATCGTTAAGGCAAATCGCATGCCACTTTGGGTTGATCGGCGAGGTTCCCTGGCGCGAGCGGGTTCGCGCGAGACGACGGCCTCGCGGCGAATCGATCCCGTGCCGCAGGGGTGTTGCATGGCGGAACAGCGCGTGCCGCGTGTGTTGCCAAACGTGACAGGTCCGACGTCGCCAGGATACTGTCTTGACGCGCGCGCGAGCGGATGACGTGCGCGTATCTGGAATCAGCCGCCTCGTAGTCGATGGATGCAATCGATGGCACGGTTCTCGCTGTTTGGCTCCGGCGATGACGGCGTGCGAGCCCGACGACAGTTGAACGGGCCAACGTGTCAAGTCGATTCCATTACCAATCAGGAGGCGCCACGAATGAACCACGCAGACATGCAATTTCTCGACGTTGAATTTCCCTTCGCACGCCAATACGGCAATTTCATTGGCGGTCAATGGATCGAGCCTGTACGCGGCGAATACTTCGAGAACCATTCGCCGATTACGGGTGAGCCCTTCACGTCGATTCCGCGTTCCACTGAAGAAGACATCGAGCTCGCACTCGATGCGGCGCATCGCGCCAGCAAAGCCTGGGCCGATACGTCACCCGCCGCGCGCGCCACGATCCTGAATCGGATCGCGGATCGCATGGAGAAGAATCTGTCGCGCCTTGCATTTGCGGAATCGATCGACAACGGCAAGCCGATCCGCGAAACGATGGCCGCGGACATTCCGCTCGCGATCGACCACTTCCGCTATTTCGCTGGCTGTATCCGGGCACAGGAAGGATCGATTGGCGAGATCGACGGCGATACGGTGGCGTATCACTTCCATGAGCCGCTGGGCGTGGTCGGTCAGATCATCCCGTGGAATTTCCCGATTCTGATGGCGACGTGGAAAGTCGCGCCGGCGCTTGCCGCCGGCAATTGCGTGGTATTGAAACCGGCGGAGCAGACGCCCGCGTCGATTCTCGTATTGCTCGAACTGATTCAGGATTTGTTGCCGCCGGGCGTGCTGAATGTGGTCAATGGCTTCGGCGTCGAAGCGGGCAAGCCGCTTGCAACCAGCAAGCGTATCGCGAAGATCGCGTTTACCGGAGAGACGTCGACGGGCCGCCTGATCATGCAGTACGCGAGCCAGAACATCATCCCCGTGACGCTCGAGCTCGGCGGCAAGAGCCCGAATATTTTCTTTGCCGACGTAATGGATCAGGACGATAGCTTCTTCGATAAGGCGCTCGAAGGCTTCGCGATGTTCGCGCTGAATCAGGGCGAGGTCTGCACCTGTCCGTCGCGCGTGCTGATTGACGAAAAGATCTACGACCGCTTCATGGAACGGGCGATCAAGCGCGTTGCTGCAATCCGGCAGGGACATCCGCTCGACACGAGGACGATGATCGGTGCGCAGGCCTCGCAGGAACAGCTTGAGAAAATTCTTTCGTATATCGATCTGGGCAAGCAGGAGGGCGCGCAATGCCTGATCGGCGGGGAGCGCGGCGCGCTGGGCGGTGAGCTGAGCAAAGGCTATTACGTGAAGCCGACCGTATTTCGCGGGCACAATAAAATGCGCATTTTTCAGGAAGAGATTTTCGGCCCGGTCGTGTCTGTCACGACCTTCAGGACCGAGGACGAAGCGCTGGAAATCGCCAACGATACGCTTTACGGTCTGGGCGCCGGCGTGTGGACACGCGACGGTACGCGCGCCTATCGCTTCGGCCGGCAGATTCAGGCGGGCCGCGTGTGGACCAATTGCTATCACGCCTATCCGGCGCATGCGGCGTTCGGCGGCTATAAGCAGTCGGGTATCGGCCGTGAAACGCACAAGATGATGCTCGACCACTATCAACAGACCAAGAACCTGCTCGTCAGCTACAGCGAGCAACCGCTGGGCTTTTTCTAAATAGCCGGCGCCCGGCCGCCCCGATCCGCCCCGGTCGCAAATCCCGCCACCCGGAGGGTGGGGGCGGGCGGCGCAACCGAACAAAGGATGCAATCAGGAGCGCGTCGTCACCGTACAACGATACGTAAGTTCTGCCAGAAGCCATAGCGGCGGCGCTGGATGAATGATGTCGTGGTTCATATCAGTCCACCCAGCCTCGCTGCCGCGCATGCTCGATAAAGCGGTATACGTCGGCGGCAAGGGCAGAGGTGCTGAACAGGTGTTCGAGTTCTCCAATGATGTCGTCGAGTTCACGGGTGCCGTCGCAGCGCGACAGGATCTCGCCGGCGCTCGGATTGAGCTTGACCATCCCTTCGGGATAGAGCAATACGTAGGCGTCTTGCGCGGTCTCCCATTGCAGCCGGAACATCGACTTCAGATGGGGGCGCAGGCGGGTCGCATCGGTGGGATTCGATGAACTCATTCTGGATAAGCCTTTTCAATTGCGTCGAGCATCGACCACAGGATGTCGAGCTTGAATTGCAGAATGTCGAGCGCGCGTCGCTGCGCTTCTGGCGTGCGGAAATAGTGCGGTGTGACGTCGAGGTCATGGCACCGCTCGTCGCCACCTGCGGCGGTAGCGGCGAGCGGCGCTTTGAGCGTGTCGTTAGCGGGTGGCGATATACATCGTGATTTCAAAGCCGAAACGCAGATCGGTGTAAGCGGGGGTGGTCCACTGCATGAATGTCTCCTTGGATGTGATAGGTCGGTGAGTCAGCCGCGCAGAACACGCGGTCGAATAGCCAACGCAAAGTCCATGCCGGGGTGCCGCAGACCGCTTCGACGGACGCATAGCGGACATGAAGACACATGACATTCGGAAACGAAGCTTCGGCATGGATGAACAGGCCGTCTCGCGCAGCGACACCGCGCGTCACGATGGATCAACCCATGTGCCACTGCTCATTTAAGGGACACCAGTGTTGCAGAACGCAACACCGGCTGAACAGTCGGACGGATTCGATGGCGCAGACCGGCGACGAGCGAGTCCCTCGCGGACCGTTCAGAGATCTTCCGGCACACCGTCCGCACCGGATAACGCAGGCAGTTTCCGGTAGATCGTATTGCGGGAAATCCCCAGGTCCCGCGCCGCCGCGGACACATTGCCCCCGTGCCGCGCGACTGCGGCCGCAATGGTCGATGTCGCGACATCCTGCAGGCGTACTGCCTGCGCCGCCCAGGCGGTCTGCGAGTCAGTTGCTGAAACGACGGTGCCCGGAGCGTTGGCGGTGCTCCGCAAATCTTCGAAGAAATCATCGGGCAGATGCTCAACGCGGATTTCGCCGTCATCGTCGACCATCGCAGCGGCCGTGCGCAGCAGATTGCCCAGTTGCCGGAAATTGCCTGGCCACGTGCATCGCTCAAATAGCGCCATCACGTCGCCGGCGACACTCAGACGATTGCCGCTCGCGCAATCGGGCGGTTCGCTCTGCAGCATCTTCTGGATGACCGTTGCCAGGTCGGTGCGCTCGCGCAGGGGAGGCAACTTCACGACGAGGCCGTTCAGACGGTAATACAGATCCTCGCGAAAGCGGTTCTGCGCGATCATCTCGCGTAGGTCCCGGTGGGTCGCACAGATAATGGCAATGTCGACCGGAATCGACTTGCTCGAGCCGAGCGGGTTCACCAGCCTTTCCTGCAGCACGCGCAGGAGGCGCACTTGCAGCGGATACGGCATGTCGCCGATTTCGTCGAGAAACAGCGTACCGCCGTTAGCCTGCAGTAATTTGCCGAGCGCACCTTTACGCCGCGCGCCGGTGAACGCGCCTTCCTCGTAGCCGAACAGTTCGGATTCGATCAGGGTCTCCGGAATCGACGCGCAATTGACCGCGACAAACGCGTTGCCCCGCCGCGGCGAATCGTTGTGAATTGCCTGGGCGAGAAGTTCTTTGCCGGTGCCCGTTTCACCCGTGATCAGGATCGGGATGTTTTTGCCGATCACCTTGCGGACCTTGCCGATCACCGCGGATACCTGCGGGTCGCCCGTATCGAGGTACGTAAGTCGCGACAGCGCGCTGGACGCCGCTGCGGGCTGCGGCGCCAAGGCGCGCGCCGGCCTCGCACCGTCCTGCGGATCGAGCGGCCAGCCGCTATTGGCGAGCGTGGCGCGTCTGAACTCGACGTTCGCGCACACCACCGTGCCGTTGTGCAGATCGAGCGACATATGCCGTCCAAGACTCATGCGCAGACGGTCGATCAGTTGCGGGCTGGTGAGCCCGAACAGCGACGACAACGTGTGTGCGCGTAGCGCTGCGAGCGGCATGCCCAACTGAAATTGCGCACTGCGGTTCGCCGATAGAAAACGGCCATCGCAGGTAAACGCAACGATTCCCTCCATGAGCGTGCCGAGGAATTCGGGGCGTCCATGGAAGGCGATTTGCAAGGTTTCGCGAAAGGTGCTGGTGAACAGATGATTCTCGATCATCTGCACGGACATCCTGGCAAGCGCCATCGTATGCTGATGATAGCTGCGATGGTCGCCTGTCACGTCCAGCACGCCGATCAGGTCGCCATAGGGGTCGAGGATCGGTACGCTTGAGCAGGTCAGAAAGCGATTGGCGGCGAGATAGTGTTGCTCGCCGTGGACGACCGTCGCGGATCGCTCGATGATTGCCGTGCCGATCGCGTTGGTCCCCTGGCGGTCTTCGGCCCAGTTCGCGCCGGGCCGCAGCGCTACCTTTTCAGCCCGCTGCAGGAAGTCGTCGTCGCCGATCGAATGAAGAATCAGGCCTTCGGCGTCGGTCAGCACGATCATGCTTTGGGTGTTGACGATCTGTTCATGGAGGGTCTCCATCACCGGCGTCGCGTGTGCGCATAGAACCCGGCTCTGCTCCATCTTCAACAGGAGTTCCGCCCTGGGCAGCACGTCGTAATCGGGACGTGTCGACGCAATCAGACCGAAGGTTTCCGAGCGTTCGTGAGCCTTCTGAATGGAAGGTGTAAGCCATCCACTTTCGCGAGTCGCCAGTGGGCTGATTGTATGAGACGTGTCATCCTGCATTGTCTCCTCCTGTTTGAGCGCCGGTCATGTAGCCGGAACATCTTGGGTGCATTGGCCCACTTGATTAGCAAGTCTCGAGCCAGTTTTTTGCCGCCATTCCGTTTCGCGGGTATACGCTTGCAATCGCATTCGCGAATGCTTGCGTCTACCGCGTAGCGTTACACTCGGCGATTTGCCTCCTATCCGACAAATTGCGGAGCCAAAGCATGCCAGGATCACGGTCGCGAAACGAGCAACGGCAACATGTAATGCATCGAGTCTTCCGCGACGGTCATCACGTGGCTTTCACGGTAGCGGGCACGGCCACCGGTATTCCCGTGGTTGTGCTGCATGGCGGTCCGGGTAGCGGAAGCCAGCAATCGGTATTGCAACTGTTCGATCTCGCGCGCTTTCGCGTTGTGCTGGTGGATCAGCGCGGCGCCGGCGCGTCGACTCCACGCGGGAGCCTGCGCCATAACCGCACGGCGCAACTGACCGGCGACCTCGAAGCTATTCGCATGCGGCTCGGTATCGAGCGATGGGGCGTCATGGGCGGTTCGTGGGGTGCGTCGCTCGCGCTTGCCTATGCCGGGTTGTATCCTCGCGCGGTAACAGGCGTTGTGATGCGCGGACTGTTTCTAACTTCGGCCCGTGAGGTGCGTCGTCTGTTCGGTGCGAGCAGGGTGCATGCGCCGCATGAATGGAAGCGATTGTGCGCCGCGGCGCAGTGCCATCGTCCGTCTGCCTTGCTGGGTCGCTGCGCGACGGCGCTGCAAGCCGGCGGTTTGGCCGCACGCCAACGCGCCGTCGCGCTTGCGTGGCGCGACTATGAAGCGGCAGTGCTCGCGTCGTCGCATTCACGCCGCGTGCACGTGCGGCCCGTTCGTTCGTATGCGGTAGTGCGCAAGCTGATTTCCAAGTACCGGATTCAGGCGCACTACCTGACGCACGATTGCTGGCTCGGCGAGCGCCGCTTGCTGTCGCGTGCGCGAGATGCGCAAGCGGCAGGCGTACCGCTCTTTGCCGTGCATGGGATGCGCGATCCGGTTTGCCCGCCGGACAATCTGCGGCGTCTTGCACGCGTGGTGCCGGCTGTGCACGTCGAGTGGGCGCATGCGGGACATCTGGCAACCGAACCCGAACTTGCCATGCGGATGAAACGCGCGATCGAAGCGGTGTTCGCACCATGCGCTTTATCTGCGGATGCCGCAACGTGATGGCATGGGTTTGCGATCGGACTCTGCGGTCGAAAGACGTTCATGCTGTTGACGCCGATGGGTGAGGGTATGGCGTGATTTTTGTCTCGCGCACGGCAAGTTGACAACGCCTTCTCGCCCGACCGGGAACATTGGACCGGATCACTCCTCGGGGGCAGCCCACCCGCGGACACTAACCTCTGCCAGCGCCTCGAATACCGCCGGCGTGCGTTCCAGGCGGGCGATCGTTCGGGCGCCTTCGAGGGCGGCTACCAATCCGGCTGCGGTAGAGGACGCGCGCGCGGGAGCGAAACCGCACCCCCTAAAATGCTCCGCAATAATCTCGGTCGACTCAATAAAACCGCGCGCTACCCGTTGGGTCAGCTCAGCGTCGAGCGCGGGCAGCTCATTCGCCAGATTTTGCATTAGACATCCATACTGGAAATCAGAGGCGACCATCTCAGCCGCAAATGTGCTGAAAATCTGATGAACAAAATTCAGCGCATCACCCGTCGTATTCGCCGAGATGCCCCGTAGTACAGCAATTCGATTCGCAATGTAGTTATCGATTGCTTCTTCTGCGAGTTGTGCCTTGCCGCGTGGAAAGTGAAAGTAGAACGATCCCTTAGGCGCACCGCTTTCTTTAAGGATCTGGATCAATCCCGTCGCAGTGTAGCCCTGGATGCGAAACAGCCGTTCGGCCGTGGCAATCGCGCTAGCGCGGGCGTCAGTCTTACGTGTCATGCCGGAAACGTACCACGTTTCGCTTGACGTCGCTATGGCGATCGACCTACTATGGCGATCACCATATTCTGATTCCAGCGATGCCCCTCGACCCAATCACGCCATCGACGTCCCGACGAGCCGTCTTGGCGATGGGTGCGGTCAGCCTGATCGCCGCTTTTATTCGACCCGCCCGCGCAAACCTCATAGGAGGAATTGACTTGTCCACAGCAACGTATGGCGATGGAACGCTTCCGAATAGGGTCCGCTCGCGCATGATTCGTGGGGTCAACGGCCTCGATGTCCATATTCTCGAGGCCGGTTACGAAAGTCCCGGCCGGCCACTCGCGCTGCTTCTGCACGGGTTTCCCGATCTGGCTTACGGCTGGCGACACCTCATCCCAATTCTGGCGGACGCCGGCTACCATGTCGTGGCGCCCGACCAGCGAGGTTTTGGCCGCACCACCGGTTGGGTGAACGACTATGACGCCCAGCTAGCGCCCTTCAGCCTTTTGAATATGACGCGTGACGCCCTCGGATTGGTTTTGGCGTTGGGGTATCGGCGTACGGCAATGCTCGTCGGGCACGACCTCGGCTCGCCCGTAGCGGCCTATTGTGCGCTAGCCCGACCTGACGTCTTTCCCTCGGTGGTGCTGATGAGCGCACCGTTCCCCGGTCCGCCGACGCTTCCGTTCAACATTGCGGAAAGCGAGGTATCGTCAGTTCAACCGAACACCGGCAATCAAAAGTTAGCGGCCGCGCTGGCGGCGCTCGACCCGCCGAGAGAGTATTACCAGCAATACCTGAGCACACGGGAGGCGAACCATGACATGTGGCACCCCCCTCAAGGCTTACACGCGTTTCTTCGCGCATTTTTCTACGTCAAGAGCGCCGACTGGCCGGGAAATAAGCCGCATCCGTTGAAGGCGCTAACCGCCGCAGAACTTGCACGAATGCCCACCTATTACGTCATGGATCTCGGCAAGACGATGCCCGAGACCGTCGCTCCATTCCAACCTTCCTCCGCCGAGGTCCTGGCCAGCACATGGCTCACCGAGCCTGAACTTGGGGTGTACACGGAGGAGTATGGCCGCACGGGGTTTCAAGGCGCCCTGCAGGCTTATCGCGTCTTTTCCGACCCTGACCTGAACGCTGAGTTGCGGCTGTTTTCGGGTAAGACGATCGATGTCCCGTCGCTCTTCATTGGCGGGAAGAGCGATTGGGGCACCTATTCGGCGCCGGGCGCGCTCGATCTTATGAGGACGAAGGCGGTGACGAGAATGGGCGGCATCGAGCTGATCGACGGCGCCGGTCACTGGATCCAACAGGAGCAGCCGGCTCGGCTCAGCGAGCTCCTGCTCGCCTTCATCAAGGAGGTGGGCGGGGCGGATCACACCAGCGGTTAGATCGGGGAATGCCTGTCGTTGCTCTTGAATCGAACCGCCTTCCCGCATGCGCAACGCGCCTGAGGTCTGATTTGCGTCTTCATATCGTTACTGCGCGTTGTCCGCGACCATACTGGCGCGGCGAACAATTCATGACCCGTTTGAATGCCGTGCTGAAGGATTTCTCGGACTCATACCCAAGCGCGCGGCCGATCCCGGCAACTGAGTCGCGGGAATGCGTCAGCCTGTCTGCGGCAAGCATCATTCGCCAGCGCGTCAGATAGTCCATCGGCGAGAGGCCGACGAGTTCCCTGAACCGAAGCGCGAAGGTCGTGCGCGACATGGCGGCTTGCCCGGCGAGCGTCTGCAGGGTCCATTTCGTGCCGGGCGCCTCGTGCATAGCATTGATCACCGCGCGCATGCGTTTGTCCGCCAGGGCGAACAGCCAGCCGACACCATCGCCGCTCTTCGCGGAAAGCCGCATCCGCAACGCCTGCACCAGAACCATCGTGGCCAATTGCTGGGCGACGATGTCGCCGCCGGGTTGCGGCTCGCGCAATTCCTGTCTCATGCGTTCGATGCACCATCGCAACGTCGACAGGCCAGGCTCGTCACGGACGTGAACGATGGTGGGCAGCATATTCAACAGCAGATCGGCCTGAGCATCGGCGAGGGTGAAAAAACCGCCGATGCTCAGGAATCCGCCGCCGCCGTTGTACGTCACGATGCGGCCGTCCTGGACTTGCGGCAGCAGCGTGCGGACATCGACCGGCTTGGCTGCCATATCGCTCGCGATGCGAAACGGCCTTCCACTCGCGAGCAGAAAACACTCACCTTCCGTGACCTTCACGGGCTCAGGTTCGCCTTCCACCGAGACCCAGCATTGCCCGCGAAGAACAGCATGGAATTTGATCCCGTCGTGAGGACCAAATTGCACTGCCCAGTCTCCGCCCGCATCGAAGCCGCCGGACACGTAACTGCGCAGTTCCAGCAACGACAAGACATCTGATAGGGGGTCCATATAGCAAGTTCCGAACGAATGGATACTAAATACGAACGATAAGGCATAGATCGTCCCGCTTCAATGCCGTAGCCTGTGCTGGAAACAGAACAGGAGGTTTGTGATGCGTGTATTCGTGACGGGAGCGACCGGCTGGGTTGGCTCGGCCGTGGTACGGGAACTGATTGAAACGGGGCATCACTGGTCGCGCTTTGCCGAGGTTTGCACCGTTCGTGGCAATTGACGCTCCTGCTACGAGTGATCGCACGCGTGCGCTGTTGGGCTGGGCGCCTGAGCAGTGCGGCCTCCTTGCCGACCTTGCGCAATCCGGTTATTTCAGCATCGGATCGACTGCATCCTCTCACTGAATTTTCATCGAAGGAGCGCGGAATGCGGGTTTTCATCACGGGCGCCACAGGCTTCATAGGCTCCGCTATCGTTCGCAGTCTTATCACCGCCGGCCACGAGGTTACCGGCCTTGTACGCTCGGCGAATGCCGCCGCTTCGCTTGAAGCCTTGGGGGCTCAGGCTTGCCACGGGACGATCGAGGATCTCCACGTCCTTCGGCGGGCTGCGGCTGCTGCGGAGGGCGTCATTCACACTGCCTTCTTTCATGCGCTCTCGCAAGCCAGCCTCGGTATCCGTGTACGAATCATGTTCGGCGGTCGCCCGACGAATATTGTCGAGCGGTTCACGACTGCGGCCGTCGGAGCAGAGCGGCACGCCATCGAGACATTCGGTGGCGCACTCGAAGCAAGGAAAGGCTCGCTGATCATCGCGTTTCCGACGATGGCAATGGCACAGGGGCGTTTGGCACTTGAAACTGACGTCGCCGATCCCGGTGCGGTGGGCGGGCTCAGGGCGCAATCCGAAAAGACGGCATTGGATCTCGTCCGGACCGGTGTGAGCGCCACGGTCGTTCGGTTGCCGCCGTCGGTCCATGACGAGACCAGGCTCGGGCTCGTCACGCGGTTGATCGAGATCGCACGGAAGAAGCGGATTTCCGCCTATCCGGGGGATGGGAACAACAGATGGGCTGCCGTGCACCGGCTCGACGCATCGCAGCTGTTCCGGCTCGCGCTCGAAAGTGACGAGGCGGGTGCCCGCTATCACGCTGTGGCGGAGGAGGGCATCCGGTTCCGTGGCATCGCCGAGGCGATTGGACGCCATCTCGACGTCCGGGTTGTGCCTTTGTCAGTTGAAGACGCTGCGAGGCATTTTGGCTGGCTGGCACCCTTTGTCAGCGCAGATAACCCGGTTTCCAGTCAAGCCACACGGGAACGATTGGGCTGGGAGCCGCGGCATCCGCAGTTGATGACCGACCTTATGGCTTCCTTGCGCGACGTACGTCGTTAACGCCTCTCATGTTCCGGACGCAGCACCGAGGCGCCAACGCGTGATTGCGCATCCAGACAGGCGATTATCTGACGCCGTTCTACTCGGACGAGGCGCTCGCGCTGCAGACGCGCTTCTTCGATCATTTCCTGAGGGGCGTGAACAACGGTTTGGAGAACGAACTATGCGTCGCGGTGCAAGTGCGGCGCCCGGAGGGAACGGCCTGGCGCAATGCGGTCGCCTAGTCGCGCTATTAATTTTACATAATATAAATTATCAACATACTGGATGTAGAGGCTAAGTTGTAATGTCCGCTTCTAGCCAAGTTCAAATGTCCGGTTCCCGACTCCGGACCGGCGGCTGTTGCGCATGCTGCGGCATCCCAGCGATGCCTGGAGCCAGACCACGGACGGACATGGATTCATCACGATCACCATGAGCACAGCGCACAGCGAGCCAGACCATGAACGCATGTGGATTTATCACGATCAGCACGCGTGCGCTTGATCGGCTCAAGATCATTGAGGCGATCGTCGAACACCGGCTGAAGTTATCTAGGCGGTCATCGAGAAACGACTGATGCGCCTGCTGCGCAAACAGCCGCTCCGTACTTTCCCTCCCAAAATCCGGCAATAGCTTGACTACAATGTATTGAAGCAAACGAAACTGCAACGGCGGTCGGTACAGACACAGCAGTCAGTACGGTGACGTTCCAATTCCTTCATTGGAGGCACGGCCATGACCTGCCTGAGCGAAAGGATTGTCGGCGCAATATTCTGTTTGCTGGGCGTAAGCGGATATGCGTTCGCGGACGGTCTTGCCATGGACTCGCACGAAGAGATGACCGTTGCGAATATCGCGCCTCCGCCCGAGAAGATTGTTCCATCCATTCCGGAACCGCAGCGCTATCTGCAGCGCTATGAAATGGAATATCAGGTGGATCAGGGGCAGCCGTTTTACGCTCAAGTCGAGAACTTCTATAGCTCACCGGTGACTCACGACTTCCATCTCGGCGCCGCGAAGACCACCGCAACGCCCGAGGCGGCGCAACAGCAAACGTCGAGTTATCTTCATCTGGGTCCGTCGACGGTACCGCAGATCTCGATCGTCCAGTTATCGAACACGACTTTAACGCTCGGTGCGCAACCGCAGCGAAGACTGTCGTTGACCGTCAACGATTGGGTCTTTTCCGGCACAGCGCGCGTCGCGGTTTTCCATTCACACGATACGGGTGCGACGCTTTCTGTCCGGCACGGCTTTTAACCTGAGGTCCGTGGGTTAACTCGAATCCGTGCCTGCTGGGATCGCTGAACGGCCGGCTCGGTGACTGCCGTCCCGACGCGAAGCACACCATAGCATTCGCAATTGCCGCCGCAACGCCGACCACCCTGGTATCCCCTACTCCCTTCACACCCGACGGATCGGCGACGTCCTCGGGTTCGTCGGCAAACATGCGTTTGAACCGGAGACGACGATGAAACCGTCGCGATTCGACACGGCGCGTGCTGCAACCGGTAGAGCCATATCGCCCCAAAGTGGCCACTTGAAAGTGGTTACCTGAAATTAAATAAAACTGGTTATTTAATAAGGCCACTTGAGCGCCTAATCTGTACTCACCGAACCACTGAGTGGGTCCAAACCATCAAGGAGTGAATCATGGAACAACGTCTCGACTTCTACAAAGCCAATCCTGCCGCCATCAAGGCGATGCTGGGCGTTGAAGAGCGCATCGGCAAATCGGCCCTCGAAAAATCGCTGACTGAACTGGTCCGTTTGCGCGCTTCCCAGATCAACGGCTGCGCTTTCTGTGTCGACATGCACACCACCGATGCCCGCAAAGGCGGCGAATCAGAGCGCCGTCTGGCCACCGTCGTAGCGTGGCGTGAAACGCCCTTCTTCACCGACCGTGAACGCGCCGCGCTCGAATGGACCGAAGCGCTCACGCTGGTGTCGCGGGACCACGTACCCGATGCCGTGTGGCAAGCCGTCCGCCCGCATTTCAGCGACGAGGAACTGGTCGACCTGACGCTGCTGGTGTCCGCCATCAACGCGTGGAACCGCTTCGCAATCGGGTTTCGCAAGATGCCGGTTTGAGCTCGCCGCCGCTATGCCGCCCGCAGAATCATTTCTGCATTAAACCTGAAGGACAGAAGTCGTGAAAATCATGCACGTCGACGCGAATCCCAACCGCGAGCGATTCAATGAGGCGCGTAAGCGCACGAAAATGCGCAAGCTTATCGCGATGGTGGCGCTAGCCGGTTTTTCCATCGCTGGAATTTCCCAACCTGTATTCGCCGCCGATACAGCCGCTGCTCACGAGACGATTACGCCCGCGTTCACTGAGGCAATCGCCAACGTTCCGGGCAAAACGATGACGGCGCTGGTCGTCGACTATGCGCCTGGCGGCAAATCACCGTCGCATCGTCATGGGCAGGCTTTCGTGGTGGGCTATGTGCTGTCGGGTGCGATCCGCAGCCGTGTCGACAGTGGCGAAGAACGCGTCTTTCATGCGGGCGAATACTGGACCGAGAAGCCCGGCGCGCATCATATGGTCAGCGAAAACGCGAGCAATACCGAACCCGCGAAGCTGCTGGCTATTTTTGTTGCGGACACAAATGATAAAAACCTGGTCACGTTCGACAAACAGTGAACGCGTAGCGTGAGACGCATGCGGTCCATGCGGTCCATGCGCTCCCCGCGTGGACCGCATGCATGCCATTGCCACCATGCACGTTAAGATGTCGCGCTACGGTTTTTCATTAATCTGGCGATGGCCGAAAATACCAACGATTCAATTGAGCAGCCGCGCGCGAGTAAATGGCACATGCTCGTCGAACTCATCATCATCGTTCTGGCGACATGGACGTGCGCGAAGTTACCGCTGCAATGGGGCCTCGTTGGCTGGCTCTCCATTGCGCTGTTCGAATGGCTGCAAAGTCGATTTACCGTTCTTCGAACCGGTTGGTTCTCGCTCATCCGGTTGTGCTGGCCGTTCGGACTCGGCATCCGAACGGCTCTCGACGTGCCCCATCTCGTGCTCGGCGTGCCGGCAGGCATCGGCGTGTGGGCGCTTTCCGTGCTTGCGCTGGAGGCATTTGAGCGGCGCATCGGACTGCGCCCGCGCACGGTCGAATCAGAGCCCCTCAGGCATCGGCCTGATCCTCCATCGCACGCCGTTCAGGACGGCCCGCGTGGCGGGAGCGCCTGGGGTGGTGACACGCCTGCCCAGACGCCCGAAGGCGAACCGGTTCGCGTGATCGGTGCGGAAGAGATTGCCATGGGTGGGCCGGTCATCTGCGACTTTCTGCTCCCCGACGGCACCGTGCTGCTGCACGGCGGCGCATCGGCACGCTTTTCCCGCGATGGACGCTACTTCGTGTCGCCCAAGCCAAGTCGGGGCGCGTGGGAGCTGTATGTCTTCGACCGTCGGGAGCGCGTGCTGTATCACTGCCGCGAGTCGCGTTTCTGGGAGCTTGACGAAGTCAGCGAAACGGACGTCAAGGGGCGCGTCAGTCCGCTTACGCACGACCAGACCTCCGTAGTGCCGCTGGCCGAATTGATCGGCAATGGAAAACCCGAGCGCTTCGCGGCCGTGCGCGACCTCTGGCTGCCGGAGTCGTTCATCGAAGAGATCGCAAAGTGGCATGCCCACGAGGCGTTGCCGCCAGGACCGGCTGAATCGCCGGTTGTCGAATGCCGTCATTGGCTGCCGGAATCATTGCGTGCGCTCGATGACCCACTTGCTTTGCTGCGGCGGCCGCAAGGCGATGTATTTGTCGGTGGTGTGGCCACCGGGTTGAAGGTGTTTTCTCGAACGCTGACCATCGACTGGTGCGGTGGCGGCCGCACCTTCATCTGCACCGCGATGGCGGCCGGCGATTACGCGATGCGTCGTCGTCAATGGAGTCCCGAACATGGATTCACCCTGATCGACGACACGGCTTCGTCAGTGTCCCCGTCCCCCTAGAATTTCGGATGACATTCGAAATTCACTGACGATGCATGCTCGCTCATCATCTGCACGCCGCTCACCGTTTCCGTTGTGACGCTGCTCTGCATGCCGCGCCGCTCGCAATAGTCGCGCGCCTCGTTGACAGCGTGTTCGTGCGCGCGGGCCCAGGCCATCCGCCCGCCAGTTGCGCTCGCCGCCACAGTGTAAATACCGGGTTTGTCCGTGGCGGCAACGTCGGTCGTCGATATGCATCCCACCAGGCTGGCGCACGCGCTCACCGCCGCGATGAGCGAGCGCCCGCGGCTGAACAACGGGCGTCGACGCTGCTGTGCTACGGATGCCCGCTCCCGATCGAGCCTGTGATCTGAAACCGTGTTGAACATGATTCGCCTACATTTCTTAACCGTTTTACCAATCTCGAAATTATGCGTAATCAGACGCGCAAGATCAGCCTCGTCACCCGAAAACACTGTTGCATACGACTGAACAATCGCCGGCCGCCCTTACACAAGCGGAGCTTCGTCAGTCCTCGGCATGACGGGCGCACAGCGTGATCCTGTCGACCTGAGCCGGGTTTTCATCGCGGTTTTCCGTCATGCAATTTCCGCACTCTCCTCATAAAAACAATGCACTGGCTTTATCCCGCCAGTTCGCTTGAAATTAGCACGGTCATTCCATTTTGCGGCGACGGTCCGGGGTCGATGAACCCGGACCGCACTCGCTCCGCAACAGGGCTGTGCAATCAGGTCCGCTACAGGCGGATATAAAAAGAGGAGACATGCATGCGTTTTATCAATCATGGCGTTTGCGGAGCCACGCTGATTCTTGCCACCGGCGCCGCCGCGGCTGCCGAGTCGAGCGTGACCTTGTACGGCGTCGTCGATGCGAACATCCAGTATCTGGACAACGGCGGCGTCCACTCGTACGCGGAAAAGAGCGGCGGCTCGACGGGTTCCCTGTTCGGCCTGAAAGGCAACGAAGACCTGGGTGGCGGCCTGAAGGCACAGTTCAACGTCGAGACGGGCTTTAACGTGAACAACGGCGGCTTGTTCGCCGATACCTCGGCGCTCTTCTATCGTCAGGCATGGGTCGGTCTGAGCCACGACCAATACGGTTCGGTGACCATGGGACGCCAGTACGAGCCGAGTTTCCGGGTCATCTATCCGTCCGATCCGTTTCGCGCGAACGAAGTGTTGTCGCCGTTTTCGGCCAACGTCCTCGCAGTCGACCGGAACACGCTGTCGACACAATACGATTCCGGCCGCGCCAGCAATTCGATCATGTATCAATCGCCGGATATGAAAGGCCTGAAGTTCTACGGCATGTATGCGTTCGCCGCCACGGTGAGCCAGCCTGTGCCGGCCACGAGCGGCAACATGCTGAACGTCGCGGCCACTTACACGGGCTACGGTTTCTACGCGGGTCTTGCTTACGTGAACCAGCATCCGGGACAGGAAACCATCGCCGGCCTGCCCACGTCGCTGAGCCTGCTGGGCACCGAGCATTTCATCGGTGCGCTCGCTTACCGGATCGGCATCGTGAATTTCCAGTTCAACTATTCGTACAACCGCGCGCAGGATGCCGCGCCTGGCTCGCTGGCCGCGCACCTGGGCACCGCCCATTCACTGAGCATTGCGGAGTTGGGCGCGACGATTCAGGCAACCCCTGCCGATACGATCACGATTGCCGGCGTTCAGCGCAGCGTGCGTGGCGCGCATGACAATACGCCGAGCATCGAAGTGGGCGCCGACCATTCGATATCGAAGCGTACGAGTCTGTACATGCGGGCGGGCTATATGAAGAACAACGGCTCCGCCACGGTGAGCTGGCCGGGCGTAACCGTGACCGCCCCCGGAACCAAGCAGATTCTCGCGACCGTGGGTATGACGCATCGGTTCTAGGACGAATCGCGGCCGCTGGGTGACGCGGAGGCGTCGCCTCGCGGCAAGCGTTCCCGAAAGCAAAACACTTTCGGAATCGCGCTCCACCGACTAGTCTGTATGCACACCAAGCAAACGGACCGGACGCTGAACCGGAGGAGACGTCGATGGATATTGAAGCACGCACCATAACGCGCGTGACGGTTCGGCTCGTGCCGTTCCTGATCGTCTGCTATTTCATAGCTTATCTCGACCGGGTCAACGTCGGCTTTGCTGCACTGCAAATGAACAAGGCGCTCGGGCTGTCCGCGAGCGCATTCGGCTTCGGCGCGGGCATCTTCTTCATCGCGTATTTTTTCTTCGAAGTCCCGTCCAATCTTCTGCTCGAGAAATTCGGCGCGCGGCGCTGGATCGCCCGGATCATGTTCACATGGGGGATTCTCGCCGGCGCGATGGCGTATATCCCGGACATTGCCCGCTTCACCGGCCTCTCGCCCGCGCACGTGTTTTACGGCTTGCGGATTCTGTTGGGCGTGGCCGAAGCAGGATTTTTCCCCGGCATCATCTTTCTGCTCACATTGTGGTTTCCCGCCGCCTATCGCGCCCGCGTGGTCGGCTATTTCATGGCGGCCATTCCGCTGTCGACGGTGATCGGCGGCCCGATTTCCGGCGCCCTCCTCTCGCTGGACGGCCATGGCGGACTGGCCGGCTGGCAGTGGGTCTATCTGATCGAGGCGCTGCCCGCGCTGGTGCTCTCGTTCTGCGTGCTGTTCTATCTGACCGACAAGCCGGCGGACGCCACCTGGCTTGCCAATGACGAACGCGCCTGGCTGGTCGCCCGCCAGGCTCAGGAACGTGAGCATCGCGAGGCCGTGCGCACTTTCAGCGTGAAGGAAGCGCTGTTCAATCCGCGAGTCCTGGCCGTTGCGCTCATCTACTTCGGTGCGAACGCAACCAACTATGGCCTGAGTTTCTTCCTGCCGCAGATCGTCAAGTCCTTCGGTCTCACCAATCTGCAAACCGGTTTCGTGACGTCGCTGCCTTACATCGTCGGCGTGATCAGCATGATTTACTGGGGGCGCCATTCGGACCGCAAGCTCGAACGCAAATGGCACGTGGCGATCGCGTTGCTGGTCGCGGCCGGCGGCATCGCGGCAGCGGCCGGGCTCGACGATCCGGTGCAGAAGATGATCGCGCTGTCGATTGCCGGGTTTGGCATCTTCGGCTGCCTGCCGGTGATCTGGACCTTGCCGGCCGCGTTCCTGTCGGGCGCGGCGGCGGCGGGCGGCATCGCGGCCGTCAATTCCCTCGGCAACCTCGCGGGATTCTTCGGGCCTTACGCGATGGGCTGGATCAAGGACAGCACCGGCGGCTTCGGCGCTGGCCTGCTGTGTCTGTCGGGTGCGGGATTGATCGGCGTGGCGGCCGTGCTTCTGCTGCGTCACGACACGGCGCTCGAGGCGTCGTGCAGTCTTCCGCCGGACCCGGGCGCGACGGGCAACACGGAGGTGGCGAGGTCCTAGCGAAATGACAACGCCGCGCGGACCGAACCACGCGGCGCAGCACGTTTGCCCCTCAGGGCGATGCGCTCGCGCTGGCCGGCGTAGTCGAGAATGGGTTCGCCGCGCCGCCGCCCGCGTCCGGCGGTAACACATCGTCTGGTGTGGGCGTAGGCGCCAGGGCCGGCTCGCCGCTGCCGTGCACTTCACCGTCGACGGCCCTGTTTGCAGGCGCGGGCGCGGATGCCGGCGCCTGAAGAAGCGGCGGCAGCGCACGCGGTTCGACATCGGCGGCGGCGGTGGACGCCGCGGCTACCGATGCAGTGGACGCCGGTGCAGCGGCAACAGCAGGCGCATGACGCGGCGTATTGCGCGACACAACCGGCGCCGAGGTTTTCGCGGGCGGCGTTGCGAACAGATGCTGGAACCACTGGCGCAATCTGTCCGAGCGTTCGGCAAACCATCCCGGCTCCTGCTCGGTCGCGAACCTGACTCGGCTGTCGACCAGTTTCGACCTTTGCGCGCGCTGGAAAAAGTCGCCGACGATCGGCAACGCACTGTGCGCCCCCTGCCCCCAATAGTCGCTGCGCAAGGTCACGCGGCTGTCGTTGAAACCGACCCACGCCCCGGCGACTAGCTGCGGCGAGATCAGGATGAACCAGCCGTCGGCGTTGCCCTGCGTCGTGCCCGTCTTGCCCGCGACGTCGCCACGCACGCCGAAGCGGCTGCGAATGCTCGAACCGGTGCCCCGGCTCACCACGTCGCGCATCACATCGACGAGCGTGCGAGCGGCGTCGGCCGGCAATTCCTGCTTGGGTGACACTGGCGCGAAGTCGGCCAGCACCTCGCCGTTGCGGTCTTCGATACGCGTGACCATCACCGGTTCCACGTAGCCGCCAAGGTTCGCGATCGTGCCGTAGGCCGAGACCATTTCCTTCAGTGTCACCGGGCTCGTGCCGAGCGCGAGCGACGGCACCGGATCGAGTTCGCTGTCGCGCACGCCCATGGCGCGCGCCAGCCGCGCGACCTTGTTCGGACCGACCTGTTCCATCAACTGGGCGGTGATCCGGTTGCGGGAATAGGCGAGGCCGTCGCGCAGGCTGATGGCGCGCTCGCTCGGTTCGTCCTCGTCGCCCGGACGCCAGATTTCTCCGCCGGCCAGCGGAATTTCGACGGGTTTGTCGATAAACGTGTCGCTGGGTTTGGCGCCATTTTCGAAGGCCGCGGCATAGACGAACGGCTTGAAGGTCGACCCCGGCTGGCGGCGTGCCTGCTGAACGTGGTCGAACGGATCCTGGCTGAAGTCGCGGCTGCCGACCCAGGCCTTGATCTGGCCGTTGCGTGGATCCATCGCGAGGAAGTCCGCCTGCACCCGGGTTTTGGACTCGCACACGGTCTTCACCAGATCGCGGTCGGACGAGACGCGCTTCATCGCGTCGTCGTCCGTCAGGCCGGCGTCTTTCGCGGCGCGATAGTCGGGCGTTTCGCGCAGGAAAGTCTGCAACAGGTCCCGGCCGCTCGCACAGCCCGCACGCGTGCCCCACGCCGAATTGGCGATGCCCTGCAACTGGTTGCCCTGCAAGGTCACGGCCTGGGTGGCCATGGTCTGCAGGCGCGAATCGATCGTGGTGCGCACCACCAGTCCGTCGGAATAGATGTTGTAGTCGTTGCGATCGGCCCATGCCGCGAGCCACTTGCGCAGTTGCTGCGCGAAGTGCGGCGCGGGTCCGGGCGGCTCGGTCTGCCGCTCGAAATCGATGCGCAGGGGACGGCGCGCGAGCGTCGCGTAGGCCGCGGGCGTGAGCTTGCCGTACTTGACCATTTGCGCCAGTACCGTGTTGCGCCGCTGCAGCGCGCGTTCCGGGTTGAGCACCGGGTTGTAGTAGCTATTGCCTTTGAGCATGCCGGTGAGCGTCGCGCTTTCCAGCACGTTCAGGTCGCCGGCCGATTTGTCGAAATAAGTGCGCGCCGCCATCTCGATGCCATAGGCGTTGTAGAGGAACGGCACCGTGTTGAGGTAGGTCTCGAGGATCTCGTCCTTGGTGTAGAGCGCCTCGATCTTGAAGGCGGTGATCGCCTCCTTGATCTTGCGGGTCAGCGTGGGGGCGCGGCCGATCTCGTCCGGATAGAGATTGCGGGCGAGTTGCTGGGTGATGGTCGAACCACCCTGCCGGTCGCCGGAAAACGTGTGCAGCGCGGCCGATGCCGTACGGCGCCAGTCGAGCCCGAAATGCTGATAGAAGCGGTGATCTTCCGTGGCGATCAGCGCGTTCACCACGTTTGGCGAGATATCCTGGAGTTTCACCCACTCGCGGTTCGAGGGTTTGAATTCGGCCAGCAGTTTGCCGTCCGCCGAGAGAATCTGCGCCGGCTGCTCGATTTTCGCCTTGCGGATGTCGCCGATGCTGGGTGTGAACGGAATCAGGACCAGCACATACAGGACCAGCAGCACCGGGATCGCCGCACAGGCCTTTGCCACGCCGCGCGGCGTGGGATGGCGGAGGTGCCAGAAGGCCCGGGCGATGGGCTGGTTTGCCAGGGTTAGCCCTTTTTCAAGGGTCTGTAGGAATTGGGGGATCAGGCGCTTCACTCGGGTTACCGTTCTGCTTGACGAAGGCAGCATCGTATCAAGATGGGGCGCTTGGGCAGCTGGTTTTGGTTTGGGGTGCCTGCGTGGCGTTTGTTGTTGGTTGCCTATGGCATTGGGATTTGTTTGATTGGGTTGCCTGCGCGGCGCTTGTTTGTCTGTTCGCCTGAGGCGTTGGGCTTTCGTTGATCTGGATTCTTTGGTCTTTGGTCTTTGGCCTTTCCTTGTTTTCTTATTGGTTTATTAGCGTCGCCCCTGTGCGGGGCAGGCACCTACTTTTCTTTGCCTGCTGCAAAGAAAAGTAGGCAAAAGAAAGCAGCTCAAACCGCCAGCTTATAAGCGGGTCCCCCGCACAGCCACGGTAGTGGTGCATCTGGAATCCGTGTTTTCGCACACTCCGCCCAGGTGACAAGGCCGTCATTCTTCCGGCGGCGCTGTGCGCGCCGACGCGTATTTCAGAGAACCATCTGCGCGGTTTGTGCGCGTGCTTCACTCGACGCCGTGGCTCGCCGTTGCATCTCCAGCGTTGCCGCCATGTGCCGGCGCTTCATTCGACGTGCGAACTCACATCTGCATGGGCTGTCGCGACTTGTCGGTCGCTGGAGGCGCTAGGTAGCACCTCCCGAAACAGACATAGTTTTCAGCACTTCGCCGAGGCAAAGCCGACGGCCCCCACGGACCTCAAACGAAACCATTGGCTTCCTGGGCAGACTCGTCCGCGCCGAGGCAAAGCCAACGGCCTCCGCGCACGAACGAAGCCTCCGGTTTCCCATGCGGACCCATCCGCGACGCACGCAGTGCGAAGTGGGAGCGGATGAGCCCTTTGTCACTCACGCCGAATGTGCGGGAACACGGATTCCAGATGCACCACTACCGTGGCTGCGCGGGGGACCCGCTTAAGAGTTAGCGGGGTGAGCTGCTTTCTTTTGCCTACTTTTCTTTGCAGCAGGCAAAGAAAAGTAGGTGCCTGCCCCGCACAGGGGCGACGCTAATAAACCAATAAGAATTCAAGGAAAGCCCAAAGAATCCAGATCAAGGAAAGCCCAACGCCGCAGGCGAACAGACAAACAAGCGCCGCGCAGGCAAAAGATCAAAAAAAGTCCACCACCACAGACAACCAACAAGAAACGCCGTGCAGGCAAACAGGAAAGCCCACCCCCGCAGGCGCACAAAAAACCCAAACCCAAACCCCCACTATAATGTCGGCAATTCTGACAAGAGGTGCTTCATGATCATCAAACCGCGCGTGCGTGGCTTCATCTGTGTATCGACCCATCCGGTTGGCTGCGAAGCCAACGTCAAAGAACAGATCGAATACGTCAAGGCACGCGGTCCCATCGCCAATGGCCCGAAAAAAGTGCTCGTGATCGGCGCCTCCACGGGCTACGGCCTCGCCGCCCGCATCAGCGCCGCGTTCGGCTCGGACGCCGCCACGCTCGGCGTATTCTTCGAGCGCGCCGGCAGCGAAACCAAGGCCGGCACCGCAGGCTGGTACAACACCGCCGCCTTCGAGAAATTCGCCACGGAACAAGGCCTGTACGCAACCAGCATCAACGGCGATGCCTTCTCCGATGAAGTCAAGCAACGCACCATCGAAGTCATCAAGCGCGATCTCGGTCAGGTCGACCTGGTCGTCTACAGTCTCGCCGCGCCCAAGCGCACGCATCCGAAAACCGGCGAAGTGTTCACCTCGACCCTGAAGCCGGTCGGCAAGGCCGTCAACCTGCGCGGCATCGACACCGACAAGGAAGTCATCAAGGAAACCGTCCTCGAACCCGCCACGCAAGCCGAAATCGACAGCACCGTCGCGGTGATGGGCGGCGAAGACTGGCAGATGTGGATCGACGCCCTCCTCGAAGCCAACGTGCTCGCGGATGGCGCGAAGACCACCGCGTTCACCTATCTCGGCGAAAAGATCACGCACGACATCTACTGGAACGGCTCGATCGGCGCGGCCAAGAAAGATCTCGACGAGAAGGTGCTCGGGATCCGCGAAAAACTCGCGGCCAAAGGCGGCGATGCACGCGTCTCGGTGCTCAAGGCGGTCGTCACGCAGGCGAGCTCCGCGATTCCGATGATGCCGCTGTACCTGTCGCTGCTCTTCAAGGTGATGAAGGCGAAAGGCACGCACGAAGGCTGTATCGAGCAGGTCTACGGGCTCTACAAGGACAGCATGTACGGCACGACGCCGCACATCGATGAAGAAGGCCGTCTGCGCGCGGACTACAAGGAACTCGATCCCGAAGTGCAAGCCCGCGTTCAGGAACTCTGGACTCAGGTGACCAACGACAATATTTACGAGCTCACCGATTTCAGCGGCTACAAGACCGACTTCCTGCGTCTGTTCGGATTCGAGATCGCCGGCGTGGACTATGACGCCGACGTCAATCCGGACGTGCAGATTCCCGGGCTCGTGCAGATGTGATGTTTGCTTGCGGGGTTCCGACGGCCCCGCAAAGCCTGTGTTTTCAGTGTGATTGGCAGCTCGTCCTGAGCGAACAACACGAGGGCTTCCACGCGATGACGTTCGAGGCGGGCGAAGCAGCGATGTGGCGGCTCGCGCAGCGCTACACAGGTCGCGTGGGATACCAGCGCGGCGTCAAATCCGAGGGGCTGTCCGCGAACCCGCCGGTCATCGATTGCTCGGGATGGACTGCCCTGCTTCTCACGCAGGCAATGCATGCGGAAAACGAGGCGGCTTCCCGCGGGGGAGCCTCCCGCATGGTGTTTGCCGCTCGCGACATGGACGCGTTGCACGTGTGGTCCGATCGGATCGTTCACGAGATCGAGCACCGCACAGGATTCCTTCTCCAGGGGGCCGAGGTCACGGCCCACACCCTGCCGCGCTGCGCAACCATCGGCTTGAAAATGGGCGATCCCGCATGGGCCATCAACCATCCCCGGCCACGCGGCATCACTCATATCGTTCAGATCGTCCGCCGCCCGGAGGATGATGCGCCGTTCGTTTCCGAAGCGTTCGGCGGTTCGGTCGCGCCGGGAATCAGTCTTACACCGCTGGCGGAGTGGCTTGCCCGCTCGCAGCCGCATATTCTCGCGAACGAAGTGTGGGCAGTGGACGCGTTCCGGATGGCGTCGTAGCCGGACTCATCCTGCGTATCAGCAGGGAAACGCCGCCTGAAGCGAGCGCAGAATGGCGAGCCCGATCGGAAAGTCGTCTGAAAGTCCCGGATGGTTGGTGAAAAACTGATCCAGCAGCGGATAGACATTCTGATTGCCGATAGCCAGGTTCTGCGGCGGGCAGAACAACGGCGGACGCTTCTTCGATACCAGATCCCCGTTCGCCCACCCCAGCGCGTTGATCGTACCGGTGATGTAAGCCGCGTAGACCGAGTTATTGTCGGTATGGGCCCAGAGTTTGTATTGCGAGGCCGTCATTTCGGCGCTTGCGTTGAGCGTAAAACAGGCCGTCAGTAAAGCCAGTGCAAATTTCGATACCCGCATCTTCGAACCTTCAATCCGTGTCGCAAAAGCGGCCATTGTAGGCGAGTCGGATCGCGGTGCGCAGAAGCACTCGATAGCTGGTTTTTTGTAAGTACTGCGCAGGCTTTTTTGTAAGCGTCGGGTGCGGATCGGCCCCGTGATGCCGGAGCCGCCGCCATGACCTGATAGCGTGACGACAGATGCCGCACGAATGATCTGCTCACGGCGTACCGTTGCGGCAGTACTCCAGATACGCGGGACGCAAGGCAAGGCGCGCCATGTAAGCCGTCAGCGCCGGAAAATCGGCGTGCTGCAACGGCGTCTCAAGCCAGCGGTTGATCGAAAGCGCAATCGGAATGTCCGCAAGCGAGAACGATGCGCCGGCGATGAAGGCGCCGGTCGTCTCCAGTTGCCTGTCGACGATTGCAATATGCCTCGCCCAGTTCGCGCACGACAGGTCGATCTGCTGACGATCCTGATGAGCCGGCGAGCGCCGGACCAGCGCAAGAAACGCGTAGCTCCACGCCCGGTTCAGCTCGCTTGCCTGCCAGTCGATCCATTGATCGCACCTGGCGCGTTCGCAAGGATCGCCCGGGTAGAGCCACTCACCGGCATAGCGGCCGGCCAGGTAACGGATGATCGAGTTCGATTCCCACAGCACGAACTCGCCGTCCCGGATGACGGGGACCATCGCGTTAGGATTCAACGCGACGAATTCGGGCACGTCGGTCGCCCTGAATCCGGAACCCCAATCCTCCCGCTCGAACGGCAGGCCGAGTTCGGCGCATGCCCACAGTACTTTGCGCACGTTGATGGATGAAGCTTTGCCTAGTATTTGCAGCATGGAATCGTGTCCGTCCGTTCGGTCGCTATGGATAAACGCCGGGAATCCGGCTCGAATCGTAGCGTATCGATAGCGCGATAAAACGGACATAGACACTTTGCAGGTCGCGCACGGGGCCAGCCGGCGTCACGGCCGAGGGTCGGTCGTGGCCGATTCTCGGGTTCCTCCGATCATCCGGCGATATTTGATCAAATTTCCCAAAAAGAAAAATCCATGCGATGATTTGATCAAATCTCATGATGCAAAACGTCCAGCTTTCCCGAACAGATGGTTCGTCGCGCCAGGTTTGCAGCCGCGCTTCGCGCCGTCTTCATCAACCGACTGGAGTCAACCTTGCAAAGCGACCTACGCGCCGACCTCCGCGAATTCCTGGAACATCACCGTATTCATGAGGTGGAATGCGTGATACCGGACATGACGGGCGTGGCGCGCGGCAAGATCGTGCCGAAGAACCTGTTTCTCTCGGAAGGCAAGATGCACATGTCGAACGCGCTGCTGATGATTACCGTCAACGGCGAGTTCGCGAATTTCGAGCGCTTTGTCGGGCCGAGCGATCCCGACATGGTCTGCATCCCCGATCCGGATACGATACGGCTCGTACCGTGGGCGATCGAACAGGTCGCGGTGGTGATTCACGATTGTGTCGGACTGGACGGCAAGCCGATCGGCATTTCGCCACGCGCGGTGTTGCGGCGTGTGCTGAAGCTCTATGAGGACAAAGGCTGGCGCCCTGTGGTCGCGCCGGAGATGGAGTTTTACCTGATCGCGCAGAACCAGAATCCGCACGAACCGCTGCGTCCGCCGCAAGGCCGCGCGGGGCGCAGCGAAGCCGGCCGCCAGTCGTTTTCGATCGACGCCGTCAACGAATTCGATCCGTTCTTCCAGGATCTGTCGCGCTTCTGCGAGACCACGCATCTCGGCGTCGAAACGCTCGTGCATGAAGTCGGCGCGGGGCAAATGGAGATCAATTTTTCGCACGGCGATGCGCTCGATCTCGCCGACCGCGTGTTCCTGTTCAAACGCGCGGTGCGCGAAACCGCCTTCCGTCATGGCATTTTCGCGACTTTCATGGCGAAGCCGATGGAGCACGAGCCCGGCAGCGCGATGCATATTCACCAGAGCATCGTCGACAGCAAAACCGGCGCGAACATCTTTTCACTGCCCGACGGAACGGCGAGCCCGCTGTTTTTCAACTATATCGGCGGTTTGCAGAAGTACATGCCGCAAGCCATGCCCATGTTCGCGCCCTACGTGAATTCCTACCGGCGTCTGTCGCGCTTCACCGCCGCGCCGATCAACGTGCGCTGGGGTTACGACAACCGCACCTGCGGCATCCGCGTGCCGAATTCCGGGCCCGACGGACGGCGGCTCGAAAACCGCGTGCCGGGCGTCGATGTCAATCCGTATCTGGCGATGGCGGCTACCCTCGCCTGTGGCTATCTCGGCATGGTGGAGCAGCAGGAGGCGTCGGCGCCGATGATCGAAAGCGCCTACGACCTCGAATACGAATTGCCGCGCGGTCTCGAAGATGCGCTCAAGGCGCTCCTGAAGTGCACCGAACTCGCAGACGTGCTCGGCGACAAGTTCGTGCAGGCCTATTGCGCGGTCAAGGAAACGGAGTTCGAGACCTTCTCGCAAGGCATTACCGCGTGGGAGCGGGAGCATCTACAACTGCTCGTCTGAGCGCTGGCGGCCGCTGGAAACATTCTGGAAACGTCATTGGAGAAGCAGGATTTGAATACCCGCCACGGCATCAACTGGGCGCGCGCGCAAGCGCTCGTCGAACGAGAACGGCGCGCGTTTGCGGAAGCCATGCCGGCATCGCGCGCGCTGTCCGAACGCGCCGCGCGCCACCTGCTGTTCGGCGTGCCGCTGCACTGGATGAACGACTGGTCGACGCCCTTCTCGCTCTATGTTGAAGAGGCACGCGGCGCTTCGTTTACCGACGTGGACGGTCATCGCTACGCGGACTTCTGCCTCGGCGACACGGGTGCGATGTTCGGCCACTCGCCTGCCCCCGTGGCCCGCGCGTTGGCTGCCCAGGCTGAGCGCGGCTTGACGACCATGCTGCCGGGCGAGGACGCCGCATGGGTCGGCGAAGAACTCGCGCGCCGTTTCGGGCTGCCCTACTGGCAGTTCGCGATGACGGCGAGCGATGCCAACCGTTTTGCGTTGCGCTGGGCGCGCGCAGCGACCGGACGCAAACAGATTGTGATCTTCAACGGCTGCTATCACGGTACCGTGGACGACGTGTTCGTCGATCTCGTCGACGGCAAGCCGCAACAACGCGACAGCCTGATCGGCCAAGTGCACGACCTGCTCGATACCACGCGCGTGATCGAATTCAACGACCTGGCCGCGCTGGAAAACGCGCTGAAAGACGGCGACGTGGCCTGCGTGCTGGCCGAACCCGCGATGACCAACATCGGCATGGTGCTGCCCGAGGCGGACTACTGGCGGCAAGCGCAAGCGCTCATGCGCCGCTACGGCACGCTGCTCGCGATCGACGAAACCCACACCATCAGTTGCGGGCCGGGCGGTTACACGAAAGCGTACGGCCTCGAACCCGACCTGTTCATCCTCGGCAAACCGGTGGGCGGCGGCTTTCCGTGCGCGGTGTATGGTTTCAGCACCGAGCTGGCGGCCCGCGCGCAGCACGCCAAGCGCAGCGCACCGCCCGGCCATTCCGGCATCGGCACCACCCTCACGGCGAACATGCTGGCGATGAGCGCGATTCGCGCGACCCTCGCCGAGGTCATGACCGATGCCGCCTACGATCATATGTTCGCGCTCGCCGAGCGGATCGAAACCGGCCTGAAAAGTGCGATTGCGCGTCATGGTCTCGCGTGGTGCGTGACGCGCATCGGCGCCCGCACCGAATTCCAGTTCGCGCCGACGCCGCCGCGCAACGGTGACGAAGCGGGCCGCCAGCTCGACCCGGAACTGGAACATATCGTGCACCTGTATCTGCTCAATCGCGGCGTGCTGATCACGCCGTTTCACAACATGATCCTGGTGTGCCCCGACACGTCGGCGGCCGACGTCGACAGACTGGTTTCTACGTTCGACGCCTGTCTTGCCGAACTGACCTGATCTGAGCGTTTTCAGATCGAGGTTGATCGAGTGAGGCTAGCGCTAAACTGTCGGCCTTTTTTCCGGCCTTTTTGCGGTCTTTTTTCGGCTCTCGTACCGGGCTCTATGAAAACTTCGCGCCATCACACGCTGCAGGACCAGACTTACGAAACGCTGCGGCAATGGCTGACGATCGGACGCTTCGTGCCGGGCGAGCGCATCAAGATCCGTCACGTCGCCGCCGAGCTCGGCGTGGGCGAAATGCCGGTGCGCTCCGCCTTGCAGCGCCTTGCGGCCGAATCGGCGCTGGTGAACGTGCCCAATTGCGGCGTGACGGTGCCACGTCTGTCGAAAGAACAATTCGACGATGTGCTGCGCGTGCGCCTGATTCTCGAAGGCCAGGCTGCCGAATTGGGCGTGCCGCATCTGGGCACGCACGATCTGGATATGCTGGAAAAACTGAATGCACAGATGGTGCAGGCTTTGCGAACCGCCGACGCCAAGGGCTATCTCGATGCCAACGAGGCGTTCCATCTGATTCTGTATCGCGCGGCCGGCTCGCCGCTTCTGCTCGAATTGATCGAAACGGTCTGGCTGCAGGTCGGGCCAATTTCGAATCTGTTGTTTGGCGACGCGCAGTTCGCCGCTACGCTCAACGACGCCCACGATGACTTGCTGAACGCCGCGAAGGCGCGTGACGCGGCTGGGGTGCGGCGCGCGATCGAACAGGATCTGAGTCATGCGGCGAGCTGTTTGCGCGCGCAGTGTCTATAGGCGTTGAGGTGGGACTCAGGCTGCGGGTTTTGCGCCTGGAGATTCAGGCTTAGGATTTCAGACTTAGGGTTTTGGTTTTGGCTTCGGGCTTCGGGTTTTCAGGCGCTGAAATTCAGATCCCGCGCTTTGGCGCCAACATCACGCTTTCAACGTCGCCTGCTCAAGAATCATGTCGTAGAGCGCCTGCGCCGCCGGCGACAACTGGGCGGTCTTACGCGCCACGAGCACGAGCGTGCGCGAAACCACCGGATGCGTAAGCTCGACCATGCGCACCGCCGGATACGCGCCCTTCTGAACCGCGAGTGCCGGCACGACGGCCGCGCCCACACCCTGAGCGACCAGCCCCACAGCAGTCGAACTGCGCTGCACTTCATAGAACGAGCGCAGCGCCAGTTCGTTCTTTGCCAATGCGACATCGAGCAACGCGCGATTGCCGCTGACCTCGCCGGCAAAAATCAGCGGATACGATTGCAACTGCTGCCAGGCGATGCGCCGCCGTTTCGCCAGCGGATGATCTTCATGGCAAATCAGCACGTAGCGGTCTTTCGTCAACGGCACGCTGGCAAGATCCGGATGATGTTCGCCGGCGATATTGATGCCGAACTCCACCTCCCGGCGCAACACGGCCTCCTCCACCGCGGACGACGCGTGATCGAGAATCTTGATGCGGTTATGCGGATAACGCGCGGCATACGCCTGCAGAATGCGCGGCAGATACTGCACGCCCACCGTCGGCACGCAGGCGATCGACACATCGCCGCGACGAGCCACACCCGTCTCGCGAATCTCCACCAGCGCGTCGGCAAGCTCGCCCAACAAACGGCGCGCCTGCGGCAGAAAACTGCGCCCGATTTCCGTCAGCGCCATGGAACGGGTAGTCCGCTCGATCAGCGTAACGCCGAGATACGCTTCGAGCTTGCGCAGACGCTGCGTAATGGCCGTTTGCGTGACGTGCAGAGAATCCGCCGCGCCCTGAAAGCTGCCCCGGTCTGCAATCGCAACAAACGCCTGTACGCCGAGCGTGTCGATTTTCATTAGAAAAATGAAGGAATCGGAATGATAAATTCATTTTACTCCACCTTCGGCGCCGCACAGAATAAGCGGATTGGATCGATTCGACGCCACACACTGGGCGCGGATGTCGGCAAAAACGGTCCGGCAGTCGGGACAAATCGGAACAAAACAGGACAAAGGAGCGCGAGATGACTTCATCGACGAATTGGCAGGCAAAACAGTACGTGTTGTTCGAAAACGAGCGCACGCGTCCGGTCCGGGATCTGCTGGCGGCGGTCCCGGAAACGGACGTGCGCGTGGCGGTGGACATCGGCTGCGGCCCCGGTAATTCCACCGAAGCACTGGCGGCCCGCCTGCCCGGCGCGGCGGTCAGCGGTATGGACAGCTCCGCCGACATGATCGCGGCGGCCAGGAAGCGCCTGCCGCAATTCCAGTTCGAGGTGAGCGACATCGAAACGTGGGAGGCTCCCGGCCCCTACGACCTGATTCTCGCCAATGCCGTGCTGCAGTGGGTACCGAATCACGAACAGCTGTTTCCGTCGCTGGTGAAAAAACTTGCGCCGGGCGGCAGCCTGGCCGTGCAAATGCCGGACAACCTCGACGAACCGGCGCACCGTCTGCTGCGCGAAATCGCGGCGGACGGCCCCTGGGCGAACAAGCTGCGGGGCGTCGAACGCACCATGCGCTACGGCGCCGACTGGTACTACGCATTGCTCAAACCGCTGTGCGCGCGGGTCGACGTGTGGCGCACCGTCTACCATCACCCGCTGGCCGGCGGCGCGGACGCGGTGGTCGAATGGTTCAAGGGCAGCGCGCTCAGACCGTTTCTGGCCGAGCTCGACGACAGCGAGGAAGGCGTTTTCCTCGCGCGCTACCGGGAAGCGATCGCGCGAGCTTATCCGGCGCTGGCCGACGGCACCGTGCTACTGCCGTTTCCGCGACTGTTTATCGTCGCTACGCGCTAGCGGCGTCAGCCCGCCTGCGGGCTGACGCGCGGCGTTTGTGGTGCCGGAGTCGCCAGGGTCAGTCAGGCATTGCCGCTCGTGAATTCTGCGTGATATTGTGTAACGTAAGCGGGGACGGCAAGCCGCCCCCACCGGAACGCAAATTACAGCAGCGAGCGTCGCCATGAGTGATGTACGCCATCATCTGAGTCCACGTGACCGTTTGGAGCTGTTGTGCTGGCTCACCTGCGGGTCGCTTGGCGCTTTTTACCTCAATGAGGACTGGCCCGACGCGGCGTTTCAGGTGCAGGCCGCCCATAAGTGGCTCGACCTGCGCTCGCGCGAAGCAGACTGGTTGAGTATCGCCAGGTTGTCGGCAACCGCACTGGAGATCGCGCGTCGGCATGCGAGTTTTGTCGAGGCCGACTGGGCGCGGGACGCCGTCGAGGAGATTCTCGATACCGACGAACTCGACCCTCAGGCGCGGCTGGTAAAACAGGTGCTGGCGGATTGCCAGAGCGCGCTGGCGGACAAGCGCTTGGCGGATTAGTTTGTCCCGCGCGGCACGTTGAGCGATCCGCCATGCGGCGTCGGCTGCGTTGATCTGCTTACCGTTTGCCAGCGCCGCGCAGGCGGATTAAAAATTGTGCCGCACGCCGACGATCACGGAGAGTTGTTTATCCGTATCCGAGTTAACGATATTCGGAATCTGCGCCAGATTCTCCGTCTGCCCCGTCGACGGATTGATCCCCAGTCCCGCACCCGAAGATTTCTGTCCAATCGCCACCGCATAGACCGCCGTCCGCTTCGACAGGCTATACACCGCGCCGAGGTTGATCTGGTGCACGCGTGTCGAGGCGCCGCTGCTCGGTTTGGCGTCGTTGAAGATATACGCCAGACCGAGTTGCAAATCCGGCGCGAGCATATAGGTCGTGTTCAACTCGGCAATATCGAATGAAATATCGGCCCCGGCAGGGTTCGCCGCACTTGCGAAATATTGGCTCTGCGACAGACGCGTATGCGTATAGGTGAGCGCCACGCTCGCCTTGCCGAACGCATACGAGCCCCCTGCTCCGAAAATCCTCACCTTGCTCGCCTGCTGCAGCAGACAATACGACGCGTCGGCATTCGCGCAACTGAAATCGCCGATATACCCGGTAGTGCCGCCTAAGGCCGCCTGCAACGGCTGGTTCAACTCGAGATACCCCGCGCTCAACGACAACGGGCCCTGTGCGTAATTCGCCGCCAATGCCCAACCCTTGTTCTGCGAAAAATTCCCCGCCACGCCACCCAGGCTGAACAACCCGCCAACGGTCAACCCGCCGAAGCTCGGGCTGATGTATTTGATCGAGTTGTTGAAGTTGAACGCTTCGTTGAGGTTGTCGACGTCGCCGAAATGCGAGCCGTACAGCGTCGCCCAGTTATTGCTCGAGGCATACGCACCCATGTAGTCGGAGAACGGATCGTATTGACGACCGAACGTCAGCGCGCCGTATGTGCCGTTGTTCAACCCGACCCATGCGTTGCGATTGAACAGCGTATTCGATTGCAACATCGCACCGTTGCCGATCAGAAAGCTGTTCTCCAACGTGAAGTTGACCGTGGTGCCGCCACCGATATCCTCCGTGCCCATCAAGCCCCAACGCGAAGGCACCAGATTGCCGCCCGCCAACTGATAATTCGCGTGACCGTTGGTGCTGCCATCGGCGAGCGTTGTCTGCTGGTTGGTCGTGTAGACGACGCCGGCGTCGACCGTGCCATAGAGCGTTACCGAAGATTGCGCATGTGCGCCCATCGCGAGGCCGCACGCGGCCAGCGCAAGCGCTGAGCGCTTGACGAATGTGTCTGCCATATTTTTAGCCGGAAGTTGAGTGATGAAATCAGCAAGAACAAACAACACGCCCCGAGGACGCCCCAAGCACACCCCGAGCACACCCCAAGGACGCCTCGCACGAGCGACACCATTCCGCCGCCGCTCAGGATTGAACGGCAACAGTCGATCGTTAGAACGTGGCGAGCTAGCGCGCGCTGATGAGTGCCTTGCGCGCTGTTCGATTACTGTCCGAAGCGCGCGTAGATATCAGGTCGCTTCTTGCGCAAGATGAGACCGATCACGACGCCGACGAGCGCCACCGCGAATACGATCCAGGGGAAAGACTTGACGACCGGGCTATCGGAGCCGCTGAGCGCATCGAGATTGCGCACCAGAATCACGCCGATATACAGCAGGCCGATGCCACCGACGAGAGGCGCGACAAACGAGTGCCATACGCGCGTGTCCTTGCGCGTCTTGCGGAAGAATGCGATGACGGAAAAACTCGTCACCGCTTGCAACATCACAACGCCGATCGTGCCGAGCGCCGAACTCCAGCTGAACACAATGTTGAACGCATCGCTGCCTGCCGCGATGAAAAGCCCTAGCAGAACGCACACGGAGAGCGTTTGCAGATAGCTCGCCACATACGGTGAACGATATTTTTCGTGCACCCGATTGAGCGCTTGCGGCAGGATGCCCTCCAGGCTCAGCGCGTGGATATAGCGCACCAGTGTGTTATGAAACGACAACAGGCTCGCGAAGATACTGCTGAGCAACAGGAAGCTCATCACCGTCGTGACCGCACCGCCCAGATATTTGCCCGATTGAATGAACCAGAAGTCGCCCGGCTGCTTCGTCGCGACCGTGACCACGTCGTTCAGTCCGTACGCGCAAACAATCGTCCACGTAACGAATGCGAAGAACACGAGAATCAGCATCACCGACACATACGTCGCGCGTGGCACGGTCACCTTCGGATCGCGGCATTCCTTGCCGTAAATCGCCGTCGCTTCGAAACCGATAAACGACGCGAAGGCGAACATCACCGCAATCCCCAGGTGGCCGCTGAACACATGCTCCGGCGTGAACGGCGCGAGCGTGAGGCCGTTCGGGCCACCACCATGCACGACGATCGCAATCGCAAGCAGCAGCAGGATGCCCAGTTCGAGACACATCAGCACGCCGAGCAGCCGGCTATTCAGATCGATCCCGCGGATGCCGGTGAATTGCACCACCGCCACGCAGATCAGCGAATAGCCGTACCAGGGCATCGCCGTGTGCAGCAGTGGAGAAAGAATCACCGTGCAGAAAAATCCAAACAGCCCGTATAGCGCGATCTGGATGAAGGTGTACGACATCAGTGCGACGAGTGCGCCGGCCATGCCCAACGGCCGTCCAAGTCCGGCGGTGATGTACGCATAAAACGCACCGGCGCGCACCACATGCCGGCTCATCGACGCGAAGCCCACGCTAAAGATCAGCAGCACGACGCCGGCAATCACGAACGCGCCAGGAATGCCGGCGCCATTGCCCAGGCTGATCGCGGGCGGCACCGCGCCGAGCATGCCGGTCAGGGGTGCCGCTGCGGAAATCACAAGGAACACGATCTGCCACAAGCCCAGCGTATTGCCCTTCAGTTCCACGGGATTCTCCGCGTCGACCAGACGGGTCGGAGAGTAGGGTTCATTCATCGCTGCCTCTATTTTGTTGGCTAGTCTGGAACTCGCCTAAACCCTGGAAATACTGGTCCAGACGCTCGCTTGACCGACGTTTCAAGTTTCGGTGTGAGCGCATGGTAGGTAGCTAAAAAATAAAGCGACTTCGCGAACTGCGCCAAATTTTCGATAAATTGCGCCAATGCGCGTGAGCGTCTCAACACTGCGGTTCGCGGTGAATAGTTAGGAAACGAAAGTTTTTATTTTCGTGTGACGATTTCGCTTTCACGTGCTTTCAGAATGAAAGCGCGTGAAAGCGCCCCCACCTTTTATTGTTTTTTCCAGTTGCGCGTGGCGCGCCACAGCACGGTTGCGTCGGCATAACCCACGGCGCGAGCGATCGCCGCATTGGTGAGTCCGTCACGTTCCAGCAGTCCTTCCACACTGCGCTGCCGTTCTTCGCGCACGATCTGCCGCACGGAAGTCCCCGCTTCGGCCAGATGCCGCTGCAACGAGCGATGTGAAAGCCCGAGATCTTTCGCGATGTCGGCAACGATCAGCTTTTCGTGCGCGAGCCGCCGCGTCACCAGATCGCGTACCTGGTCGGCAATGCTGTGGGGCACCGCATCGCGCGCAATCAGATCGGTGGCATGGCGCTCCATCATGCGCGCCATTTGCGTGTCGGCGCTTTTGAGCGGCGCATCGAGATCCGACGGACGCAGGATCACACCATTGAAAGGCTGCTGAAAGCGCACCGGTACGCGGAAAATGCGTGCATACGGTTTGAGGTCGGCGGGTGCGGCATGTTCGAAATGCACTTCGACCGGATTCCACGCCGCGCCACGCACGGCGCGGATCATATGGCACATCGTCGAGAGGCTGTATTCCGCGTCCTGGCGGCGCGGCCAGATCTGCGGATTGGCGATCTGATAGGTCCATACCGGCCATTCGCCGTCGCGCAACAACTCGCAGGTCGTGGTGTTCTGCCATGACGCGAGCGCGAGCGAGAACTTGCGCACTGCCGCGTTCAAGGTCGGCGACGATAGAAACACGAGACCTGCCGGCCCGAGCTCCGTCACCTGCAATTCGCTGCCGAGACGCAAGCCGAGCAAGGGTTCGTCAAGTACTTCGGCGGCGCGCTCGAAGGCCGCCACGTAACGCGTAAGCGGCAGGATTTCATAGGGATTCGACAGGAGCTTGCGGTTCATGCCGAACGCTTCGAGCAGCGCGTCGCAATTGGCGCCTGACGCATCGAGTGCGCGCACAACCGGTCCCATGACCGCGGCGCGGATCATCGGAAAACTGCCGTTGAGCGTGACTTTTTTCATGCTGAGCGTCTCCTCTCAAGTCTTCGCTGATGTGCTGCTGTGCGATTGCACCTGGCGCACTTTATCGTTCATTTGGCGCGATAAGCAAGCGCGAAAATATTATTGGGTTCCTACGATTTGCCATCGACTCAGCGTTCGACGCGCTTCACGCAGCCTCGCACGCAGTCCGGTCCAGCACACTCCTTACGGGAATCTTATGAACACGAATGCCACGAAAATCGCACACGCCCCCGTTCATCCGCTCGATCCGCTGAGTCCGGACGAAATGCAGCTTGCCTGCGATCTCGTGAAGGCCGCCGAAAACCTCGACGGGCACGTTCGCTTTCCGATGGTCGAATTGCGCGAGCCGCCGAAGGCCGAAGTGATCGCATTCAAAACCGGTGAATATTTTTCGCGCACGGCATTCGTCCTGGCAATCGATCGCACGAATGGCACGACCACCGAATTCCAAGTGGACCTGAGAGAGAAAAAAATTGCCTCGCGCAACGTGCTGCCATTCGATCAGGCGCCCTATGGTCAGCCGCCGATCATGATCGAAGACTTCATGAACGCCGAGCAGATCGTCAAGAGCGACGACGCATGGCGCGTTGCGGTGATGAAGCGCGGCCTCACCGAGAAGGATCTGGAGCGCGTCCAGGTGGATCCGTTTTCCGCCGGCTGCTTCGACCGCGAAAACGAGAACGGCCGCCGCCTCGTGCGATGCGTGAGCTACTACCGCGAGACCGTGACCGATAACGGCTACGCGCATCCAATCGAGGGCGTGGTGGCGGTGGTCGATCTGCTCGAGAAGAAAGTGATCGAACTGGTGGACGACGGCCGCATCATTCCGATTCCGCGCGCGAAGCACAACTACGACACGCCGAGCCTCGGCGAGCCGCGCAGCACGCTCAAACCGCTGTCGATCAGCCAGCCCGAGGGCCCGAGCTTCAAGATCGACGGCTGGCACGTGAGCTGGCAGAACTGGAACTTCCGCGTCGGCTTTACGCCGCGCGAGGGACTGGTGCTGCATCAACTGTCATGGGACGACGGCAAGAACACGCGGCCGATCATCTACCGTGCGAGCGTGACGGAGATGTGCGTGCCCTACTCCGACCCGAGCACGAATCACTACTGGAAGAGCGCGTTCGATGCCGGCGAATACGGCCTCGGCAAACTGGCGAATCAACTCGAACTCGGTTGCGATTGCCTCGGCACGATCCGCTATTTCGACATTCCTTCCGCCGACGATTTCGGCAATGCGTTCGTCATGAAGAACGCCGTGTGCATGCACGAAGAGGACTACGGCACCCTGTGGAAGCACTACGAGTTTCGCACCGGCGTCTTCGAAATGCGCCGTTCGCGACGCCTCGTAATCTCGTTCTTCGCGACGGTCGGCAACTACGACTACGGCTTCTACTGGTACCTGTACCAGGACGGCACGATACAACTCGAATGCAAGCTGACCGGCATCGTACAAACCTCGGCAGTGGCCGACGGCGACACGTATCCGTGGGGCGGCATGATCACCGAAAACCTGGGCGGCCCGACCCATCAGCACTTCTTCAATGCACGGATGCACATGATGGTGGACGGCGAACGCAACACGGTGACCGAACACGAATTCGTGCCGCGTCCGATGGGCGAATCGAATCCGTACGGCAACGTTTTCGACACCACCAAACACGTCTTCAAGACCGAGAGCGAAGCCGCACGTCTCGCGAACGGCCGTACCGGACGTTACTGGAAGGTGACCAACCCGAACGTAAAAAACGCTGTCGGCGCGAATCCTGGCTACAAGCTGATCGTGAACGATTCTCCGCTCATGCTGGCCGACGAGCGCTCAAAAGTCCGCCAGCGCGGCGGCTTTGCGACACGCCACGTGTGGGTCACCCCGTTCGACCCGGCCGAGCGCTACGCGAGCGGCGACTATCCGAACCAGCACGCCGGTGGTGACGGCTTGCCGCGCTACATCGAGGCAAACCGCAACATTGAGAACGAGGACATTGTCTTGTGGCACAGCTTCGGCCACACGCACGTGTGCAAACCCGAGGACTTCCCCGTGATGCCCGTGGAGTACGCCGGCTTCATGCTCAAGCCGAACAACTTCTTCTCCGCCAACCCGACGATGGATCTACCGTCCGAGCGTGACAAAAACAGCGTCGAAGACGGCAAGTCCACGGATCATGGCTGCTGCAAGCACTGATTCGATGACACGCGACGCGCAGCCCGCTACGGCACACATGCCTGACACGGCAAACGTGCATCCCGCGGTTGTATGCAGCGCGGTACGCCGGCTGACCTCAAGTGAATACGCCGTGGCACGCAAGCTGATTGCGGGCGCAAGCAGTGAGGCACACGGGTGGATTGCGTGTGCGAGGGGCACGGTACACGGGCTGATTGCGCGCGCGCGAGGCACGGTACGCGGATTAATTGCTAGCGTGGGTTGGGCAGCACGTGTGCTGATGGCGAGCGTGGGTGGCGCAGCACACCGGCTAATTGTGAACATGGGTGGCACGACGCGCGGGTTAATTACGAGCGTAAGCGGCACGGCATGTGTGTTGCTCGTGAGCGGCGCCGCGACGCTGGTGACTCATGCTGGCCTTGGCCAACGAGTCAACGTGCTGTGGATGAGCGCGTTGACGTTGGCAACGATGACGATCGTGCCGTTGTTGATGTCACGCGTATCAAGGGCGCACACCACGCTTGCGACGGCTACGACGCTGATTGCCGCGATGAGTGCAATGAGCGTGATGCCAACGTATATGAGTGGATTGAATCATTCCACCACGATAGCAGGGTTGTTTGTGGTGGTGGGTGGCGTGTTGCTGTTGTATGGGCAGCATCTTGTTGGCGCGTCAGTCTTGCGTCATGAGGATTTCGATCCGAATCAGTACGCGAATCGAAGTACGGTTCAGTCGGCTAGAGCCATCCACATGACTGGCACAACGGCACTACTCGCATTGTTTGCGGGCTTATCGAGCGGCAGTCTCGCGCGTTTCCAGTTGTTTGCGATTTGCGGCATGAGTGGTGCGCAATCGATGTGGGAGATCGCACTTTCGCTGGGTGCGGTTTGCACGCTGGCGTTTATCGCCGACCGATCCCGCGACAACAACCGGATGTTGATTGTGCTGTACGTGCTACGAGCAACGCTAATTGGGACCCTCGCATCCGTGGACAGTCCAACACTGGCACTACTCGCAGCAAGGATATTTCTGATTCTCGACTGCCTGACGATTCCGGCACTGATGAAACAGCCGGGTAAATCGCGCAGCGCATTAAGCGCGAGTTGTGCTGGCGCGGCACACCACATCGGAATGGTGTTGGGCGCAACGTTATCGACGACGCCGTACTTTTTCGGCGACGGATTCATGGTTCTGTCCGCGCTAAGCGCAATGACGAACCTGATATGCGCAGGCACATTGGCAACCCAATTGGTTCGAAAAAAAGCCGCTCCGCGAGCACCTACCCGTCAGGCGGCCCCTTCCGACGAGCACAAAGTGCGAGACGGGAAGTATGACGCCTTTGTCACTGGCGCCGAATATACGAGAACACAGATTCCAGATGCGCCACTACCTTCTGTGAGCTACGGGACCCGCTTAGCAGGAATGGTTTGAGCCGCTTTCTTTTGCCTACTTTTCTTTGCGGCGGCAAAGAAAAGTAGGTGCTCCCCCGCACAGGGGGAACGCTAATAAACCACAAACAAAACAAAACAAGGCAAGGCCAAAGCCCCAGGCAAGCAGCAAAGGAACAAAGCAGCAAAGCAACAAAGAAACAAAGCTACAACCAAATACCACCACCAACATCACCCCGTCGGAGACAACCCATGCCCGAACAAAAAAACCAACCAGCGCAACTACCAACCACCATGTTCATCAACGGCGAAAAAACCCCAAGCGCCGCAGGCAAAACCTTCCCCATCTACAACCCCGCAACAGGCGAAGAACTAGCCCACCTCCCAGACGCATCGGAATCAGACATCGACCACGCAGTAAAAACCTCCAAAGCAGCCTTCGAGTCAGACACCTGGCGCAGAATGCCGCCTGCCGCCCGTGAACGCCTGCTACTAAAACTAGCCGACCTGGTAGAGCAACACACCGACGAACTAGCCACACTAGAAACCCTGAACCAGGGAAAACTAATAGCCTTCTCAAAGATGCTGGAAGTCTCAGGCAGCGTCCAATGGCTGCGCTACATGGCCGGCTGGGCCACCAAAATCGAGGGCACCACCTTCGACCTGTCGATCCCCTTCCCACCGGGCACCCGCTACAACGCCTCAACAAAACGCGTCCCAGCGGGAGTAGTCGCCGCAATCGTCCCGTGGAATTTCCCGCTCCTGATGGCAGTCTGGAAGATCGCCCCCGCCCTCGCATGCGGCTGCACCGTCGTGCTGAAACCAGCGGAAGAAACGCCATTGACGGCGATCCGCCTCGCCGAACTGGCCCATGAAGCCGGCTTCCCCTCAGGCGTATTCAACGTCGTCACAGGCCGTGGCGAGACCGCCGGCGCAGCGCTGGTCAGGCATCCCCTGGTGAACAAGGTCACCTTCACGGGATCGACCGAAGTGGGCCGCATCATCGGCCGCCAATGCGCTAGCGATCTGAAGCGCGCGTCGCTGGAACTGGGCGGCAAGAGCCCTGTAATCGTGCTGGACGATTGCGACCCGAAGAAAGCAATCGAAGGCGCAGCCGGCGCGATTTTCTTCAACCACGGGCAGGTCTGTACCGCGGGTTCCCGCCTGTACGTTGCGCGCTCGATTTACGACGAAGTGGTGCAAGGTATCGCCGCCGTGGCCGATGGAATCGCATTGGGTTCCGGTTTCGATGCCGCGACGCAGATGGGGCCCATGGTTTCCGCGCGGCACCGCGACAAGGTCATGGGAATGATTGCGCAAGGCCGGCAGGAAGGCGGCGAAATTCTATCGCGTGACGCGGCCGTTGATGCGGACGGCTTCTTTGTCCGCCCGACGGTCATTGCCAATCGTGCGTGCAAGCCGCTTTCCGTGGTCAGGGAGGAAGTATTCGGGCCGGTGCTGGTGGCCATGCCTTATGACGATATCGATGAGGTCCTGACTCAGGCCAACGCATCGGAATATGGTCTCGGCGCGAGTGTGTGGACAAATCAGCTCGACAAGGCGTTGAGGCTGGTTGACGGCATCGAAGCGGGAACCGTCTGGGTCAACACGCACAACATGGTGGATCCCGCCATGCCGTTCGGCGGGTTCAAGGCCTCGGGGATCGGACGCGAGCACGGCAAGGCCATTGTGGATGCCTACACGGAAAGCAAATCGGTCTGCATCGCGTATTGACCGGTCGCGGCACGTCTTGCGGCGCGAACGCATCGGCGCCGCAAGACGTGCACACCTGTAGCGCCTCAAGGGCAACACAGTAAAATAGCGGGCACCCGCGCTACCGCGCGTCAGCCTACCCTTGGGTGCCCAATCTTGAAACGCAAAATGCCCGCGCTGAACGCGCTGAAAGCCTTCGAAGTCGCCGGTCGCACGGGCAGCTTCACGCGCGCTGCGGAACTGCTCAACGTGACGCAAAGCGCGGTCAGCCGGCAAGTCCGCCAACTCGAGGCCCAACTCGGCGAGACGTTGCTCCAGCGTCATCATCACCACCTCGAACTCTCGGCCGCCGGCCGCATCCTCCTGCAAGCCCTGCAGCAATCATTCGACCGGATCGAGCTCACGGTCCGCAGCCTGCAGGAGAAAACCCACCGCAACCGTCTGCGTATCAACGCACCCCCCACGTTTACGAGCCGCTGGCTGATGCCGCGTCTCGGACGTCTGCGCGACGCGCATCCGCATCTCGAACTCAGCCTGTCGACCCGCGTCGACGACAACCTCGCCGAATCGGGCGTGCTCGACTGCGCGATCCGCTTTGGCAACGGCGAGTGGGAAGGCTTCGATAATCGTCTGCTGATGAACGAGCGGCACATTGCCGTCTGCGCGCCCGCGTTGCTCGCGCGCCAGGCCGGCCGCGCGGCGATCGATCTGAACCAGTTCACGCTGCTGCACGTGCTTGCGAGCGCCGATCAGCGCTATCTGACGTGGCAGCATTGGTTGAAAGCCGCCGGCATCGAGAACGTCGACACGCGCGGCGGGTACGAATTCGATCTGCTCGATCACGCGATCCGCGCGGCTATCGACGGCCTTGGCGTGACGATTGCCGATCGTCACATGATTGGGCGTGAACTTGCGGAGGGGCAGCTCGTGCAGGTGCTGAACGTGCACGTCGACGGGCATCAGTCGTACTGGCTCGTCACGCGCGCGGAACAGGACGAGCTGCCGCACGTCGCGCTGTTCCGCGACTGGTTGCAACAGGAGATCTGGTTGACCGAACGTGCGCTCGATTCGTCGGAGTCGGCGCAGTTGGGCGAGGCCGGTTGAACTCAGGCCGCGGCAGCCAGCTCCGCCGCCTCGGGTTTAAAGGCGGCATCGACCGCGGCGTCCATCAGAATCATCTCGGCGCCCTTCTCCGCCACCATCATCGTCGGTGCGTTGATGTTGCCCGACGTGATGTTCGGGAAAATCGACGCGTCGACCACGCGCAAACCGGTAATGCCGTGCACCCGCAAGCGCGCATCGACCACCGAGGTGCGTGGGTCGTCGCCCATCGCGCACGAACCGCACAGGTGATAGATCGAACCCGACTGCTCGCGGAAATACTGCAGGAAGCCTTCGCGCGTGTTCACCTGCGGCCCCGGCGAGATTTCCTCGACGGTGATCTCTTTCAACGCCGGCGATGCCATCACCTTGCGCACCAGTTCGCAGCCCTGAATCACCTCGTCGATATCCTTCTCCGTCGTCAGCGCATTGATGCGGATTTTCGCGGCGTCTTCCGCGCGATTCGACGCGATCTCGATCGATCCGCGGCTCGTCGGCCGGCACGGGTTGAATGCCAGCAGGAAGCCCGAATACGGCTCGGGCTCGAGATTCGCCTTGCTGCTCTTCGGAATCCGGTACGACAGCGGATTGAAGTACAACTGCAGATTCGGCTGCGCTTCCTGATCGGTGCCCTTGAAGAACCCGCCCGACTGGTTCACGCTCATCGCGAGCGGCCCCTTGCGCGTCAGCAGATACTGCAGACCGAGTTTGAGCTTGCCAAGCAACGGACGCATTTCGTCGTTCAGCGTCCTCACGTTCGCACGATAGTAAAAACTCACGCACAGATGGTCCTGCAGATTCTGTCCCACTGCGGGCAGTTCCTTGACCATCGCGATGCGATGCTTCGCCAGCAATGAGCTATCGCCTACGCCCGAGAGTTGCAGCAGCTTGGGCGAATCGACCGCGCCCGCCGACAGGATCACCTCACGGTTCGCCATAAACTGCCGCGTCGCGCCGTTCTGCGTCACGCTCACGCCGATTGCCCGTTGGTTGCCGTCGAATAGAACGCGGCTTGCCAGCACGTCTCGCTCGACCGTCAGGTTCTTACGCGTCAATACCGGATGCAGGTATTCGAAGCTGCTCGACGAACGCTGACCATTGCGCGTATTCACGTCGTAGATGCCGGCGCCTTCGAATTGCGCGCCGTTGAAGTCGTCGCTACGTTTGTAGCCGGCCTGGTCGCAGCCTTTCAGGAACACGCGGCAAATCGGATGCACTGCGTCTTTCATCGGCGAGATACGGATCGGGCCATCCGCGCCGTGATAGTCGGTGTTGCCGAGCGGATGCGATTCGAGCTTGCGGAAATACGGCAGCACGTCGCGAAACGCCCAGCCCTGGTTGCCCGCCGCGGCCCAATCGTCGAAATCGTGCGGCTGGCCGCGTACGTAGATCATCGCGTTGATCGAGCCGGAGCCGCCCTGCACTTTGCCGCGCGGGCAATAGATCGGCCGGTTGTCGAGTTCCTTTTCGGGCTCGCTGTAGTACATCCAGTTGTAGGTTTCGTTGTAATACGTCTTGGTGAAACCCACCGGGATCTTGAACCAGAACGAGCTATCCTTGCCGCCTGCTTCGAGTAGCAGCACCGAATACTGGCCCGACGCCGAAAGGCGATTGGCGAGAATGCAGCCCGCCGAACCCGCGCCGACGATGATGTAATCGTAGTTCATGCTCTATGTCGCCAGACGGCGCCCAATCCATTGAATGCGTAAAAACAGGTTTCAGCTCGCAGGTTTCAACCCGCGGATTTCAGTCCACGGATTGAAATCCATGGGTCGAATCCAGCAGGTTTCAATCCTGGTTCAACCCTTGGCAGGCGCGAGATCTTTCACGTCAGCAGGTTGTGTGGCCATTTGCAGATGCAGACGTTCGCCGGTGTACGGCGTGTGCTGCCTGACGACGTCCATGTTCAACTCCACGCCCAGGCCCGGCTCCTGCGAAGGAATGATGTAGCCGTCTTCCCATTGAATCGGCTTCTTCAACACTTCGGCGTGGAAACCGTCCCACGTGCCGATGCTTTCCTGAATCAGGAAGTTCGGCGTGCAGGCTGCGAGCTGAATGCTGGCGGCCGCGCCAATCGGACCGTTGTACAGATGCGGCGCGATCTGCGCGTAGTACACCTCGGCGATTGCCGCGACTTTCTTCGCTTCGAGCAGACCACCCACGCGCGCCACGTTCAGTTGCAGGATCGACGCCGCGCCCGCTTCGAGCAGCTTGAAGAACTCGTACTTGGTGGTCAGGCGCTCGCCTGCGGCAATCGGAATGCTCGTGTGCTGCGCGACTTGTGCCATCGCGCCTTCCTGCCCCGGCGGCACCGGTTCTTCGAACCACAGCGGATCGTATTTCTCGAGGCGTTTGGCAAGCCTGATTGCCGACGACGGCACCATCTGCCCATGCGTGCCGAACAGCAGATCGGCCTTGCTGCCCACTGCCTCACGCACGCGCTTGCAGAACGTTTCGCAACGATCAAGCACTTCCATCGACAGTTGATGACCCGAGTAAGCCGTATACGGACCGGCCGGATCGAACTTCACCGCAGTGAAACCGCGCTTCACGTTTTCAACGGCGCATTCGGCGGCGAGATCGGGATCGTCGTAGTCGTATTCGCCTTTGCTGTTCTTCGGATACAGGTACGTGTACGAACGCAGGCGCTGGTTCACCATGCCGCCGAGCAGCTCATACACCGGCTTGTTCGCCGCCTTGCCGATGATGTCCCAGCACGCCATCTCCAGCCCGCTGACCACGCCCATCATCGTCAGATCGGGACGTTGCGTGAAACCGCTCGAATACGCTTCGCGCCAGAGCCGCTCGACATGATGCGGATCCTTATCGAGCAGATAGCGGCCGAATACATCGTCGATGACGTGCGTCATCGCTTTCGGATGGAACGTCGCCGAATAGATTTCGCCGACGCCTTCAATACCGCAATCGGTCTTCAGTTTGACGAAAATCCAGTACATGCCGCCCACATGCGGCGGCGGTACGGCGACGATATGCGTTTCGAGCGAGACGACTTTCATTTACGCAACCTCTTTTCTATTGAGCATGTTTCTCAGCGCAAGACCGGCAACACCGCCGAGCGCCGCCATTCCGGCCACATAGCCGAAGTAAAGCTGGTAACCGAATACGCCCGGGAAGTTCTGTGTCAGATAGCCGTTGATCAACGGCAGGAACACGTCGGGCGAATAGCCGAGTACGGAGATCAGGCCGATGGCGAGACCCATCGTTTCGACCGGGATATTGCAGCGATCCAGCAGCGACCAGTACAGACCGCGAATCGCGTAAGTCAGAATGCCGATGAACAGCACGAGGAACACCAGCAGCACGTGACTCGAAATACGCGGCGCCGCCATCAGACCCAGCAGCGACAATGCGGCGAGGAAGAGCGCGATCACCAGCACCGAAACCTTTGAATAGCGGTCGCCGAGAAAGCCCCCGCCGATGCCGCCGATCGGCCGCATCCACAGCTTGAGCGTCGTGATCGTGCCGGCCATCACCACCGTCAACCCGATCTCGCCTTCGTGCAGATAGGCGGAGAAGCTGTAAGTCGCCCAGAACACCTGATAACCGCAGAATACGATCGCCGCGACCAGCCACAACTCGGGAATCGATGCGAGCGTTTTCAGATCGATCAGCACGTTGCTGCGTTTCTTCGTGGCACGGTTGGCGGCCGCGTCTCTAGCGCCTTGAGGATCTTTGACGAGCGCAAGCACCACGCCGAGTGCGATGCACAGAAACGCGTACATGTAGACGACCAGCTTGAAACCAGCCGTGACGGGTTCACCCTTGGTCTGAGTGAACCAGGCGAACAGCGTGATTGCGATGGTCGCGAGCATGGCTTCGATCAACCCGCGTCCACCATCGAGCAAACCGAAGAAACGCCCCTGCTCATGCGTGCCTGCGATCATCGTCACGCGCTTGATAACGGCGGCCCAGAAGGTCAACCCGGTGGACAGTCCCCAGCCGCCGAAAATCAGCATCAACATCTGGAACGACGGTGCGGTGGAATACCACAAGCCGAGCACGCCGGTTGCGATCAGCGAAAAGCAGATCAGCAGACGCGGCGCAATCCGGTCGGCGAGCCACCCGCTCGGCAGGTAGCTCAGCAGAAAGATCGTACCTAGCGACGAATACAGATAACCGAGCTGACTGTCGGTGATGTGAAACACTTCGAGCATCGTCGGCTGATAGACCTGCCGCAGATACAGAATCGGGTAAATCGCGCCGGCCGCCACGACCAGCAACATGAGCTGAATGTAGCGTTGCGCCTTGTTGGCTTGCAATGCGTTTTCCGCGGCGCTTGAGGCAAGCGAGGCGGCGGTTTGAACAGGTTGAGATGACACGTGAGCGCTCCTGGAAGACACGGCGTCGATTCTTCGGGTCGCCGGTTCTTCAAATATTTTTATAAGTGCAGCGGATTTGCTGCGTTTCTGCGGATTTCAATGCAACGCGTGCCGCCTACTCCGAATCGCGCGGCACGCGCCTGTTCCAGCTTCAGTACTTCATGACCACAAGACGGGTTTGCGTGAATTCGAGCATGCCGTGCTTGCCATCGTCACCACCGAGACCCGAGCGTTTCCAGCCCGCGTGAAAACCTTGATAGGGATCGGCCGGTGTACGGTTCACATACAACTCACCTGCCTCGATGCCGTTGGCGATCTTCATCGCGCTGCGGTAGTTCTCGGTATAAAGCACCGACGACAAACCGAACTGATGGTCATTGGCCATCTCCAGCGCTTCGTCGAGCGTGCGGTATTTGACGACCGGCATGATCGGACCGAAGGTCTCTTCCTGGATGATTTCCATGTCCTGACGGCAGTTCGACAACAACGTGGCCGGATAGAAAAAGCCCTTGCCTTGCGGCAGCCTGCCGCCGGTTTCGAGCGTGGCGCCCGCCGCAATCGCGCGTTCGACCATGCCGTGAATCGACTGGCGCGATGCCTCGTTGACGAGCGGCCCCATCAGCGACGGCTGTTCGCTGCGATCGCCGCTTTCCACCGCGCTCATGTGCTTCTTCAGCAGCGCGACGAAACGGTCATGCACGCTTTCCTGCACATAGACGCGTTCGATCGCCGTGCAAAGCTGCCCACAGTGGGTGGTTTTGGAGGCGACCAGATCGCGCGCGGCTTTCTCCAGATCGGCATCGGCCTCGATAATCGCGGGCGTCTTGCCGCCCAGTTCGAGCGACGGTTTGGCGATGTTCGCCTTGCAGTATTCGAGGACCTTGCGGCCTGCGCCGACGCTGCCGGTCAGCGTGATCATGCCGACCTTCGGATGCGTGCAAAGCGCCTCGGCGGTCGCATGGTTCATCGCGAGAATGTTCACGACGCCGGCCGGAAGCCCGGCCTTCTCAACGGCCTTCGCGATCTCGAACGCGGAGGTCGGCGTGTTGTTGCTCGGGCGCACCACCACGGTGTTACCGGCGATCAGCGCGGGCGCCACCTTGCGCATGAACGTATAGACCGGGTAATTGAACGGGATCAGGCACGCGACCACGCCGATCGGTTCGCGATGCAACACGAGGTTTTCGTCGGGCGTGTCGCTCGGAATCACTTCGCCTTCGATGCGGCGCGCCCATTCGGCGTGGTAGCGGGTGATCTGGCCGGCGTAGATCGCTTCGTTGGTGGCGTCGGCAACACTCTTGCCCGACTCCAGCGCAAGCGCCGCGCCAATGGCGGGCGCGCATTCGGTGAGCGCGTCGGCGAGTTTGTGCAGATAGACCGCGCGCTCGGCCGATGGCAGCTTGCGCCAGCCCTTCTGGGCGGCCGCGGCGGCGTCGACCGCGGCGATAGCCTCGGCCTGGGTCGCGCCCGTGACATGGGCAATCACGGCTTCGGTGGCAGGGTTGGTGACGGCAATGAGCTCGTCGCTTGCCGCGTCGATAAAGCGGCCGTTAGCAAAATTACGATCGAGTCGCATGTCGTCTCCTGAAAACCTGGTGCGGTGGCGCATTGCCTTCGGCTATCGCCTTCATGCCAAAGGTGCATGACCGGAATTTTTCTCTCCGGCACGGCGTGCCACAAGCGAATAATTCGCGGGACAAACATTCGAAAAAATCACGTTTATCCAGGGATGTGCCTCATACGCGAATCTCATTCCGAATAGCAGAATCCGGGCTTTGCCAATAAGCAGCGGCCTTTGCAAGCGGTCGAACCCCGTTTCGAACCGTTGGGGCCGCTCATTACCAATGTCTGGAGCTCACAATGAAAAAGAATGTCATCGCCACCGCGGTAATCGCCGCACTCGCCTCGCTGACGGCCCCGTCCGCCTTCGCGCAAAGCAGCGTGACCCTGTACGGCGTGCTGGATGAAGGCATCGACTACACCAACAACGCCGGGCGCGGCGCGGTCTGGGAAATGGCGAGCGGCTATGCCCAAGGCAGCCGCTGGGGCATGAAGGGTTCGGAAGATCTGGGCGGCGGCATGAAGGCCGTGTTCCAGCTGGAAAACGGCTTCGACGTGAGCTCGGGGCGGCTTGGCCAGGGCGGCCGCATGTTCGGCCGTCAGGCCTACGTAGGCCTGAGCGACGACCGGTTCGGCACGGTCACGCTCGGACGCCAGTACGATTCGGTGGTCGACTATCTCGCGCAGACCACCGCCAACGGCAACTGGGCCGGCTACCTGTTCGCACACCCGTACGACAACGACAACACGGACAACTCGTTCCGCCTCGGCAACAGCGTGAAGTACGCGAGCCCGGAGATCGCGGGCTTCCAGTTCGGGGGTGTGTACAGTTTCAGTAACGACACCAACTTCGCGAATAACCGCGCCTATAGCTTTGGCGGTCAGTACGCGAACGGCGGGCTGCTGATCGCGGCCGCGTACCTGCAGGCGAACAATCCGGGCGCGGGCTCGACCGGCGCGATCACCGCGAACGACGCGAGCTTCATCGCGGGACGCATGCGGGTGTTCGGCGGTGGCATCAACTACACGTTCGGTGCGGCGACCGCCGGTTTTGCTTACACCAACTCAAACTATAAAGACCCGACCGGCAACGGCTATATCGGCATTCCGCTGGCGGCGTCCGGTGTCAGGTTGAATACGCTGAAGTACCAGAATTTCGAAGTGAACGGCAAATACCAGTTCACGCCGGCCTTCTTTATCGGCGCGCAGTATGTGTACACGATGGAAAACTACGATGCGTCGACGGGTAGCGTAAAGCCGAAGATTCACTCGGTCGGCTTGATGGCGGATTACAACCTGTCCAAACGCACGGATGTGTACGTGCAGGGCGAATATCAGAAGGTTGCGGGCGATTCGACCCACTCGATTCTCGACGACGCGTTCATTCCGGGTGTGCAGGCGCCGTCGTCGACGGGGAATCAGGTGGCTGTGCGGGTTGCGCTGCGGCACAAGTTCTAGGAAATCTCACTCTTCCACCGCCGCCTTCAATCGCAGCAGCGCGTGATCCCACTGCCGCGAAATCGATTCGAGCGCGCGCCGCGCTTCGTCGAGGTGTGCCGGTTCGAACGCCCATAAGCGTTCACGGCCCACCTTGACGTCGCGCACGAGGCCCGCATTAGCCAGCACCTGCAAATGCTGCGTGACCGACTGCCGCGTGATCTCCGTGCCGGCGGTCAACTGCGCGATCGACATCGCACTGCCCGCGCACAACAGGGCGATCAGACGCAGGCGCGTTTCATCGCCGAGCGCCGCAAAGATCTGCGCGGAGCTTCGCAGTATGGCTGCCTTCGTACGTGCATTGACGGCAGCCGCGGGCTTACCCTTTGGCGACATGCTTTTCGATGTTGACCAACTGCTGTTCCCAGCCGCCGCTATTCATACGGAACGCCTCTTCACGCCGTGCGGCCGGAATCCGGTCGAAGCCCGATTCGATCACGCGCAGCAAGGTGCCCGAGTCGACCTCGCTCAGCTCGAATACGACCAGCGTGGTGGGCTCCGGCGAATAGTCGACCGAGATATCCACCGCGGCCGGATGCCAGCGAAACGACAGATGATGCTCCGGCTCTACCCGCTCGACCAGCACGTCCATAACGAGATGTTCGTAGCCGGGATACGTGATGTTGCCTTGCACGGACTGCCCGGCAACAAACTGTTTGCCGCTGAAATCCACGCAAAACCATTTGCCGAATTCCTCGGCGTTGGACACCGCGCGCCACACACGCGAGCGCGGCGCCTTCAGCAGAATCTGTTTTTCGATGCGATCGGTGGATGAGTCAGACGATGAGTTCATATGCAGCCTCCTGACTGCATATTAGGCTCGCAATTGGCAACATGCAAGTATTTGCCTGCATATTTTCAGCCCCCCAGTCTTTCCGCCGAGGGACGGCGAAACGGATCGCAACAGGCGCTTGCTTATCCCGCCGAAGTCTTTTGCACAAACGCGCTCACCACAGACTCCAGTTCTTTGGTGATGGAAGTCATCACCCCCGCTATGACGGCGAACTCCCGGCCGGTCACATTAGAGCGGCTTGCCACGATCTGACCGTTGAACGAGACGATATGCGCTTCCTTTGCGATCGCCTTGATCCGCTCGACGAGATCCTGTTGACCTTTCTTCTGCGCCCGCGCAATGCGCCGGCTTTCCTGCTCGTAGACGGCGGTCACGGCATGCAGATGCGTCAACAACGGATCGACGCAACCGATCAACGTGTTCAGTGCTTCTTTGGCGCGCGGCGAAGCGCTTTCGATCGCATCCAACGCCACCGTAGCCAGCGCGATAAAGTCCGTGATTTTCTGCGCGACGTTCCCGCTGCCGTGAAAAGCTTCGCGCAACGCCGGCGAGAATAGTCCGGGCAAACCGTCGCGGCCCTGCATCAACGCCGTGTGGCTGTCCGAAAACGTGCGCAAGGTTTCGCGCGCGATTGCGATTGCACCGTCGAACTGTTGAAACGCCAACATCGATTGCAACACAATGCGTTGCGACAGCATCCGCTGGCGACCTGCCGTGTTGATCAACGAGCTCAATACTTCACTTGAGACATCCGCTTCGGACAGCGGTGCCTGAACCCGTTCTTTCGTGATGCTCATGTCATCTTCTTATGATTCGATTGACCCCTTCGTGCCGACCGGCACCCGCGCCGCGAAACCACCATCGACAGTTACACTGCGGCGCGGATGCCGGATTGCATTACTCCGTTGCGTGAGCATGCATCACGTTGGCGTGCATGGACCACGCCATCCACGGACGGCGCAGCGCGACGATCGCGAGGAACGCGCAAGCCGCCAGCGCACCGAAGGTCGCAAAGCCCATCTGATAGCTGCCCGTGCTTTCCTTCGCGATGCCCATCACGACCGGCAGATAGAATCCGCCGATGCCGCCAGCGGCACCGACAATGCCCGACATCAAACCAGTGCGGCCTGCCCAACGATGCGGCACCAGTTGGAAGGTCGCGCCGTTGCCGAGACCGAAGGCCACGTACAGACACACCAGCAGTGCGATCCCGCCCACCATCGAAGGCATGGCGGCGGCGAACACGAAGTCACACAGCGAAATGATGGCCAGCAGGATGGTCAATGCGCGCACGCCTGACACCTTGTCGGCGATCAGGCCACCCAACGGCCGCACGATCGCGCCGGTTGCGGCAAGCAGCGCCATGAACAGACCCGCGTCGATCTTCGAGAGTTGATACAGGTTGGTCAACAGCAGCGAAACATACGAGGACATGCCGACAAAACCGCCGAAGGTGATGCTGTACACCAGCATGATCACCCACGTGTCGCGCTCGCCCAGCACGGTGCGATAGCGCTTGGGCAGCACCGCAATCGCAAGCAATGCGCCGATCACCGGCAACAGCAGCACACCGGTTTTTCCCGAGCCGAACAGGCCCGCTTCGACCAGCAGCACGAGCACGATCAAACCCACGAGCGTGACCGCAAAGCTGCCGAACGCGCGCAGCACGCTGCCCGATTTGATACCGGAATCGTTGGCCCAGAAGTACAGCGTGATCGCGGCAATCGCGAGCAACGGCAATGCGCCGGCGGTCGCCATTTGCCAGCCGTAGTGGGTAGCGAGTTGCGGGAACATGAAGCCGTCGAGCACCGCGCCGATGTTGCCGGCTGCGGCAAGACCGAGCACCAGGCCCTGCACCTTCGGCGGATAGTTGCTCCCCGCCATCGGCAGCGCCACGGCGAAGCTCGCACCGCCCACGCCGAGGAAGACACCGAGTACCAGCAGCACAGTGTACGACGGCACGGATGGCAGCAGCGGCAGCACGATGGTCGGCACGGCCGAGAGCAATACGCCCATCAACGCGATGCGCTTGCCGTGTGCCGATTGATACAGGTTACCGAGCGTCACGCGCAGAATTGCCGCCGACAGCACCGGCACGGCCACCAGCAAACCTTGTTGTGCGGGTGTCATCGCAATGCTCTTGCTGATGAACGGCGCGAGCGGCCCGTATAGCACCCAAACGGTGAAGCCCGTGTCGAAATAGAGAAAACACGCCACTAGCGCTCGCCAATCCCCGCTCTTCAGGGAGCTCATCACGTTTTTCATTAGACATCCTCACATATGCTGATTGTTCGATCACCAGATTCACTGCGCCTGGCACGGCGCACCGAAACGGTCACGATGTTGAATACCGGCTTTCACATGCAATCTCCATGCCATCCGGGTTAATCTGCTGATGCATTACTACGGATTACTTAAAACATGGATATCGCACGAATCGGATCTGCTTAAAAAATCAATAAACGTCGCGTACGTAGCGCTTTTCTTGCGCCAAACGGGTCACATAATCGTTAGCCTTTTCTTCGCTCATGCCACCGTGCTGCGCGACCACATGCTTGAGCGTCGCGTCGACGTCTCTCGCCATCCGGCTTGCGTCGCCACAGACGTAGAAATGCGCACCTTCTTCGAGCCATGCCCACAATTGCGCACCCTGCTCGCGCATGCGGTCCTGTACATAGATCTTTTCCGTTTGATCGCGTGAGAACGCCACGTCGAGCCGGGTCAGTACACCGCTGTCGCGCATCGCTTCAAGTTCGTCGCGATAGTAGAAATCCGTGGCCGCATGTTGCTCGCCGAAGAACAGCCAGTTACGCCCCTTGTCGCCGCGTGCACACCGCTCGTGCAGAAAGCCACGAAACGGTGCAACGCCGGTGCCGGGACCAACCATGATGATCGGCGTATCCGAAACATGAGGAGGACGAAAATGCGCAGATTTCTGCACGAATACCGGCACGCTGACATCGCCTGCCCGATCGGCGAGAAACGTCGACGAAACGCCCTTGCGCTGGCGGCGGCCGTTGCTGTAGCGAACCGCGGAAACCGTCAGATGAACTTCGCCGGGATGCGCCTTCGGACTCGATGCGATCGAGTACAAACGCGGCTGCAGACGCTTGAGCATGCCGGTCAGTTCGGTGGCCGTCAGCGTCACTGGAAATTCGTGGAGCACGTCGGCGAGTTGTTGACCCCAAAGCCATTGTTTGAGATCGGACTTGCGCTCCGGCATCAACAGATCGCGCAGTGAACTGTTGGTACTGCGCGCGGCGATAAACGCGAGCGCATCCGGGCTGGGACGCGCGATTTCGTAGTGCTTGCCGAGCGCATCGGCGAGACGCATTTCGCCGACGCCTGACACATTGACCGCGGCCTCGGCGCTCACGCCGCTCAAGCTGATCAATTCGTCGACCAGTTCGGGGCAATTGCTCGGCCATACGCCCAGCGCATCGCCCGCTTCATATTCGATACCCGAGTCGCCCGCGCTCAACGAGAAGTAGCGCGTATCCTTCGCCGCGCCCTGCTTGTTCAGTTGCAGGTTCCTGACGAGCCGCGATGCGGCCGGCCGCGTTTTGGTCGGCACGGCGCCAGGCACCACGGCGTTGATCATGCCGCCCGGCGGCACGGCATGCAGCGCCGCATCTTCTTCGTTGATGCGCACGATGATGCGTTCAAGCCACGCGTCGGCGCTCTCCTGATACTCGCTGTCGCAGTCGACGCGATCCATCAGACGCAGCGCGCCCTGCTCGGCAAAACGCTCGTCGAGCCGGCGGCCGTGGCCGCAGAACTGATCGTAGTTGCGATCGCCCAGCGCGAGCACTGCATAGCGCACGCCTTCGAGACGCGGCGCTGAATCGCTGTTCAGTTGAGACCAGAAACTTTGTGCGTTATCAGGCGGATCGCCGTCGCCGAACGTGCTCGTCATGAGCAGGACGTATTGCGATTTCGCGAGGGCCGAGACCTGATAGTCCGCCATGCATGACGTGCGAATTTCGAACCGCGACTCCATCAGACGCGTGGCATAGCGCTCGGTAAGCGATTCGGTGTTGCCGGTTTGCGAGGCCCACAGCAGCGTGACTTTAGGCCGTACGCGCACAATGCGTACGCCGGAAGCGTGCGTGTCGGACTGCGGCGCGGCAAACGCACCCACAGGGGCGGCCATATTCATTCCGCCGTGGCTATAAAGTCCGGCCAGCAAACCGTCCACATACAGACGCTTGCTCTGCTCAAACGGTGCGCTGCCCGGCAAGACCGGCACGCTGACGATGCCCTGTACTTCAGCCGAACGCAGGCCGCTGACGAAACCGCTCAGATACACCCGCTCGGTCTCCGTGAACGATGGTGCGGGTGTCTGCGGAAGTTGCAACAAACGGGAAAGTGCTTCGATACGGGGCATGTCCTGTTCCTCGGCGTTTGCCGATATAGCGCTCGCCGGCATGGCGCCGGCTGCAACGGCAGGCTCGTCGGTAAGCGTCTCGTCATCGGTAATCGAAATCGGCTCGATGGCTTCAACCGCAACCCGGCTCAGCGCAACCGCGCAAAACTTGAGTTCGGGTTGCTGCGAGATCGGATCGATTGCGTCGCTGGTGACTGCGTTGATGCACAGGTCGTCGCCGAACACATCGTTCCAGTGCATTGGCGCAAAGCAGTTGCCTGCCTGCACGCGCTCCGTGACGACGGCGGGCAACACGGCGCGTCCGCGGCGCGAGCGGATTTCGACCGGATCTTTGGCCTTGATGCCGAGCGTGGCCGCATCTTCGGGATGAATCTCGACGAACGGACCCGGGTTCAGCTTGTTGAGCATCGCGACCTTGCCGGTCTTGGTCATGGTGTGCCATTGATGCTGCAAGCGACCCGTGTTCAACACGATGGGAAACTCCCGATCCGGCAATTCGGCCGGGGCCGCAAAGGCACGGGCAAAGAACACCGCTTTGCCGCTTGCGGTCGGAAACACCAACCGCGGGCGGCTACCGTCGGGCAGTTCCTTCAGCGTCTGGCTGACACCGTCGTTGAGATAGCGAATCGGATTGCGGTCAGCCGTGTCATCGGCGGCAAGCGGCCATTGCAACGGCGAATCCTTCAAACGGCGATGGCTCGCGCCGCGCAAGTCGTATCCCGTTTTCGGATTCGACACGCGGGTAATTTCCGCGAAAACTTCTTCGACGCTCGCATAGGTGAACGCATCGACGAAACCCATTTCGCAGGCAACACGCGCGATGATCTGCCAATCCGGCAACGCGGCGCCCGGCGGCTCGATGCCCTTCTGCATCAGCGTCAGGTTGCGCTCCGAGTTGATCATCACGCCTTCGGCCTCGGCCCATAGCGCGCCGGGCAACAACACGTCGGCGTAACGGTTGGTCTCGGTATCGAGGAAGGCGTCCTGCGAAATCACAAGCTCCGCCGCGCGCAATCCAGCGATAGCGTTCTGACGATTCGCGACACTCGCCACCGGATTGGTGCAGATGACCCAGCACGCCTTGATCTCGCCCGCGGCCATGCGGGTGAACATATCGATCGTTCCGTTGCCGACTTCGGTCCTCAGCGTGCCCTTCGGAAGGCTCCACAGATCTTCGATAAATGCGCGGTCTTCTTCGACCAGGACCGAACGCTGTCCCGGCAAACCCGGGCCCATGTAGCCCATTTCACGTCCGCCCATCGCGTTGGGCTGACCCGTCAATGAGAACGGACCGCTGCCGCGGCGGCAGATCTTGCCGGTAGCGAGATGCAGATTGCAGATCGCGTTGGTGTGCCACGTGCCGTGCGTGCTCTGATTCAGACCCATGGTCCAGCAGCTCATCCACTCCGGCGCGGCGCCGATCATCTGGGCGGCCCGGCGGATATCCCCGGCGGTGAGCCCCGTAATTTTCGCGACTTTCTCCGGCGTGTAGTCCGCGAGAAAAGCGGGCATCGCGTCCCAGCCTTGGGTAGCGTCAGCGATAAACGACGCATCCGTATGGCCGTTTTCGTGCAAAAGATGCAGCAGGCCATTGAGCAGAGCCAGATCGGTGCCCGGTTTGATCTGCAGAAAGAGATCGGCCTTGTCAGCCGTCGTATTACGGCGCGGATCGACCACGATCAGTTTGGCGCCGGCCTTCACGCGATCCATCATGCGAAGGAACAGAATCGGGTGACAGTCGGCCATATTCGCGCCGATCACGAAGAACAGGTCGGCGTGATCGATATCTTCATACGACCCTGGCGGGCCGTCCGCGCCGAGCGAAAGCTTATAGCCGCTGCCCGCGCTTGCCATGCACAGACGCGAATTCGATTCGATGTTGTTGGTGCCTACAAAGCCCTTCGCGAGCTTGTTGACGAGATACTGCGCCTCGATCGACATCTGCCCGGACACATAAAACGAGAGCGCGTCCGGTCCATGTGCATCGAGCAGGCCGCGCAAACGCGCCGCCGTGTCGCTGATTGCCTGCGCCATCGGCAACGGCACCGGGTCCTGGTCGCGTGCATGACGCACGAACGCGCCTTCCAGACGCCCCGACTTGCGCAGCGCGACGTGCGCCGACTGCCCCTTCGTGCACAGCCGTCCGAAGTTAGCCGGATGTTCCTTGTCGCCGGATATTTTCACGACCTGCCCGTCCTCGACGTGCAGCACCATTCCGCAGCCGACGCCGCAGTAGGGGCACACCGTTTTTACGCTACTGGAGGACATGGCAGTCGGTATCGCTCGGCAAGGTTAATAAACAATCAATGACTCACATCGCGACCCACACCTGCCCGTCTTCCACCCGCGCGGTGAACGCGCTGACGGAATACGCCGGTGTTTCAAGGCACTCGCCGGTGCGCAGATCGAAGTGATGCTTGTAGATCGGCGAAGCAACCACGAGACGCTCGCCGAGATTGCCGATCAGGCCACGTGAGAGCACCGCCGCTTGCGAGCCCGGATCGTAGTTTTCGATCGCATACACGATGCTGTCCGCGTCGCCGTTATCCACGTGAAATACGGCGACCTGCTCACCGTTGACGAGCGCGCACACACCCGTGTTGGGAACGATCTCGTCGAGCGGGCAAACCGGTGTCCAGGCAAGCGGAAGGCGGTCAAGGTTCATGGCGGAAGTCCTCGGTGAACGACGCAAAAAAGAGAATCAGACGGTTTCGACAACCACGGGAATCGAAGCGAGCTTCGAGCGCCGCTCGGCCGTGGTTGCGGGCCGGATCTGGCCGCGCTCCTCGACGAACGCGACATTGCTGTCCGGCTCGTTGCTATTGACGAAGTGACGGAAGCGCTTGCGCGTCTCGGGATCGGTGACGGCCTTCTTCCATTCGCATTCGTAGGTGTCGACAATGTGCTGCATGTCCATTTCGAGTTCCGCGGCCACACCCAGGCGATCGTTGACGACCACGTCGACCAGATACTCGAGGCCGCCCTCGAGGTTGTCGCGCCACACGCTGGTGCGTTGCAAACGGTCTGCCGTGCGCACGTAGAACATCAGGAAGCGGTCGATGTACCGCACCAGCGTTTCCTGATCGAGGTCCGAGGCGAGCAACTCTGCGTGACGCGGTTTCATGCCGCCGTTGCCGCAAACGTAGAGATTCCAGCCCTTCTCGGTGGCGATGATGCCGACGTCCTTGCCTTGTGCTTCCGCGCATTCGCGCGTGCAGCCGGATACGCCGAACTTGATCTTGTGCGGCGTGCGCAGGCCCTTGTAGCGGTTCTCGAGTTCGACCGCGAGGCCCACCGAATCGCCGACACCGTAGCGGCACCACGTCGAACCGACGCACGACTTCACCGTGCGCAGCGATTTTCCGTATGCATGGCCCGACTCGAAACCGGCCGCGATCAGTTCTTCCCAGATGAACGGCAGTTGCTCGACCCGCGCACCGAACAGGTCGACGCGCTGGCCGCCGGTGATCTTCGTGTAGAGACCGTATTTCTTCGCCACCTGGCCCACCGCGATCAAGCCGTCAGGCGTCACTTCACCGCCTGCCATGCGCGGCACCACCGAATAGGTACCGTCGCGCTGAATATTCGCGAGGTAGTAGTCGTTGGTGTCCTGCAGCGAGGCGTGCTCCTTCTTCAGCACGAATTCGTTCCAGCACGACGCGAGAATGCTCGCCACGGCCGGCTTGCAGATATCGCAGCCCAGGCCGTGTCCGTGCTTCGCCAGCAATTCGCCGAAGTTGCGCATGCCTTCCACGCGCACGATGTGATACAGCTCCTGACGTGAATACGGGAAGTGTTCGCACAAGTGGTTGTTGACCGCGAGGCCCTGCTTCTTCATCTCGGCCTTCATCACCTGGGTGACGAGCGGCACGCAGCCGCCGCACGAAGTGCCGGCCTGGGTCGCGCATTTCAATGCGCCGATGTCGGTCGCGCCCGCGCAAACGGCGGCGCACAGGTCGCCCTTCGAGACGTTGTTGCACGAGCAGATCTGCGCGGCGGCGGGCAAGGCCTCGACGCCGAGCGCCGGTTTCGCCTGACCGTCGGACGAAGGCAGAATCAGGAATTCAGGCGACTCCGGCAATTCGATCCGGTTCAGCATCATCTGCAGCAGCGTGCCGTACTCGCTTGCGTCGCCGACCATCACGCTGCCGAGCAGATACTTGCCGCACTCGGACACCACCAGCTTCTTGTAGATCTGCTTACGTTCGTCGCTGAACTGATAGGTGCGGCTGCCCGGCGTCTTGCCGTGCGCATCGCCGATGCTGGCAACGTCCACGCCCATCAGCTTCAGTTTGGTGCTCATATCGGCGCCGGCGAATTCTGCCGAATCGCCGAGCAGTTGCTTCGCCACCGTGCGCGCCATGTCGTAACCGGGCGCAACGAGGCCGAACAGCTGACCGTTCCACAGCGCACACTCGCCGATCGCATAGATGTGCGGGTCGCTGGTGCGGCACGCGTTGTCGATCACGATGCCACCGCGTTCGCCGAGCACGAGGCCGCTTTCGCGTGCGAGGTCGTCACGCGGCCGAATGCCCGCTGAGAACACGATCATGTCGGTATCGAGGAAACTGCCGTCGGCGAATTGCATGCGGTGCGTGCCGTTCTCGCCGTCCACAATCGCCGAAGTGTTCTTCTGCGTATGGACCGTCAGGCCGAGTTCTTCGATCCTGGTGCGCAGCACGCGGCCGCCGCCATCGTCCACCTGCACCGCCATCAGGCGCGGCGCGAATTCGACCACATGCGTTTCCAGACCCATGTCGCGCAATGCCTTCGCGCATTCGAGACCCAGCAGACCGCCGCCGACCACCGTGCCGGTCTTCGAACGCGCGCCGCATTCCTGCATGGCTTCGAGGTCGTCGATGGTGCGGTAGACGAAGCAGTCGGCCCGCTCGCGGCCCGGCACGGGCGGCACGAACGGATAGGAGCCGGTGGCGAACACCAGCTTGTCGTAGGGCAACGTTTCACCGGTCGATACCGTCACCGTGCGCGCGTCGCGATCGATCGCCACGGCTTTCGCATTCAGTTTGAGCAGGACGTTCTGGCGTTCGAAGAAGCCCGGCTCGACGAGCGACAGATCGTCCGCCGTCTTGCCCGAGAAGAATTCGGACAGGTGCACGCGGTCGTATGCCGGCCGGGATTCCTCGCACAGCACAGTGATGTCGAGGCCATGGGCCGCGTCCTGTGCCAGGCACTCGACCAGTTTGTGGCCGACCATCCCGTGACCGATAACGATGATTTTCATGACCGCGGCTTCCTCAATGTGCTGGGCTTCGATCGCTGACGTGGGGCATCTGGACGAAAGCGATTCCGGAAATAAAAACGGCGTCCCGCGAACCCAGTCGATGACTGAATTCGGGGGACGCCGTTGTCCTGACCTGTGTTGCAGCGAGTACTTTGTTGTTGCACTCACGACGGATCTACGTTGATCCGCTGGCAAGCCATAATGCAAAGGCTGTGCCAATTGCACGAAATTCCCGCTGAAGCGCCGTGGCGCGTGGCCTGGCGGCGAATGGCACGCGCGTTCTGCCGGCATGATGCGCGGCACGTTTTGATGCAGCGAAGCACATGGATGGTGCGACGCAGCACTGTACGCGTGCGAGCAGCGAGCACCCGGTGCGTGCATTGCCGGTACGTTGCCGCTGCCTTGCCGATGACTTGCCGGTGCCTTGCGGGTGCCTTTTGGTCGGCCTGACGGCGCAACATGGCAAGCCTTGCGTGAATGTTTTCGCGCGATGGCCCGGTATTTGCGTGATTGAGCGGTGAGAGTCTCCCGGCAACGCAGCCGGGGACGGGTGAAATTCAGGGCAAAACTCAAGCAAACCCCGAACCGAACCTCAGGCGAAGCACACGGCAGTGCATCGCTTCGATTAACGATAATGAGCAGTAAACGGACAACGGCGTCCCCTCGTGATCTTCACGGGCGGACGCCGTTTTTATTTGGCGCTGACGGTCCCGCGGCCGTCAGCCTTCAGGAAAACCAGGGACATCGCGATGAATACAACGATCGGCGCGCGCGCAGGCAAGGTCACATTATTGAGCGCCGGCCCGGGCGACCTCGACTTGCTTACGCTCAGGGCGGCCAAAGCACTGGCGGCCGCGGATGTCGTGCTGCTCGACGACCTCGCCAATCCCGAGATCGTCACGCTGGCGCCGCAGGCGCGTGTGATTCGCGTCGGCAAACGCGGCGGCTGCCGCTCGACGCCGCAGGCGTTCATCGAACGCCTGATGCAGCGCTACGCGCTCAAGGGTTTGCATGTGGTCCGCGTAAAAGGCGGCGAGGCGCTGCTGTTCGGACGCGCCGGTGAAGAACTCGCCGCATTGCGCGGCGCGGGCATTCAGGTGGAAATCGTCAATGGCATCTCGTCTGGCTTTGCAGCGGCCGCGGGCCTCGGCATTTCGCTGACGCATCGCCGCCACTGCCATGGCGTGAGCTTCATCACGGCGCACACGGAAGATCACGGCGAGCCGGATTGGGCCGCTCTTGCCGCGACTCGCACCACACTGGCCATCTATATGGGGATGCGGCGCATCGAGAGCCTTGCCACGGCGTTGCTGGCGAGCCTGCCTGCCGACACCCCGGCCGCCGTCGTGCAATGGGCAGGCGGCGCCAATGAGCGGCGCTTGCTGACGCGTCTCGATCGACTGGCCGCCGACGCCACGAGTGCGGGCTTCGGCAGCCCGGCGGTGATTCTGGTGGGAAGTGCGATCGGCGAGAGCGTCGAGCGCGGGAGTGAGGGCAGCAAGGAATCGTGCGAAGACCGGGCGGCCATGCGGGTTGAGGCGTTCGTGGCAGACGAGGCAATCGTGCGAGCCGCTTGAACTCACTCGCCGATCGGCAAGCTAGCAACGAATGCGGTGCCGTCCCCGGCGGACGATCTGATATCGAGCGTGCCGCCGTGCGTGCAGATGACCCGCTTGCAGATATGGAAACCGAACCGCGCTCTAATCGCCAAAACCCAATTCGGCCTCGACCGCTTGCCCGACCCTCAGCCACGCCCCCGCTCCTCGCACGACGATTGCATTGTTGCCGAACGTCAACGCGCCTCCGCGCTGCGGATTCGCCCGGTAAACGCTCATCGTGTCGGTGGGTTCGTTCGGCCAGTCGGGATCGGGCGCGCCCTTCGTCTGATCGATGGTCGGCATCGGACAGCGCGAGCACGGCTTGACCAGTTGCAGTTGCACGGCCTCATCCTCTGCGCCTTCGACGCTCAGGCTCTCGACATAATCCTCCTCGTAGGCATCGAGTCCCGCCAGCACGACGTTGGGGCGAAACCGGTTGATCGGAATCGACGGCGCGCCCTTCCTGTTCAGGCGCACGTTCAGGTCGTCGAGCGAGGCCTGGCCGATCACCAGTAGCGGAAAACCATCGGCGAAATGCGTGGTGGCGCGGCCGACGCTGCCGGTATAGTCGGGATCGACTATCCGTGCGCGCTCGGGATCGAAGCGCAGCAGGCGCGCCGGCACGCCGAGAAACGCGGAAAACCATGCCGCGCTTTCTTCACCGGTGTCGAGCCCGTAGGCCGCGTCGTGCCATACCTCGGTTTGGACTTTGGGCGGTGCGCCGAGTGCGGCGGCGTCGAACGGCGTGCGCAATTCGCTCATGCCCGGCGCACGGATCACGAGCTCACGTTCGCCTAACTCGACTTTGATCAGCGCCATGCGTGGATACGCGCGCTGCGTGAGCATCGCGCCGCCCGGGTCGGTGACCATCCAGCATCGATCGTATTCGAGGCCGGTGGCGAGCAGGCGCGCTTCATTGAGCGCAATGCCGGCGCAGGATTTGATCGGATAGACAAACAGCTCGCTGATCGTAGGCATGATATGGAGCGTGGGGAACACGCGATTTCTTGTGTTAATGCCTGATTGTAAAGCGCATATTGGCAGCGTTGTGGCGCCCATCTGCATCCCGCCTGCACCGCCCGCGTTGAAAACGTTGCGCACGTGATGCCGCGCCTTCGAGCGAAAACCGCCGTGCCGCTATTCCCAGCCTTCCAGCCGAAGCGTTGCGCGCACGAGCCGCTGCTCTTCCTGTTCGATTTCCCGCAGGTTCGCACATACGCTATGGATGTGATCGGCCGCCGCCTTACGCGCCTGTTCGGGCAGCTTGCCGGTGACGGCGTTATAGAGCCGTGCATGCTGACGATCGATGACCTTCTTTTGCGGCTCGCGGTGATAAAGATTGTTCACCGACGCGAACACCGAACTCAGCAGCAGATCGGTCAGCGTGCTCAAGGTATGCACCAGCACCGGGTTATGCGAGGCCTCGCAAATCGCCAGATGAAACGCGTGATCGAGCCGCGCATGGGTGGACGCACTCGTCTCCTTGCCGTGCGCCGCTAGCATTTCCTCGTAGCGTCGCGTGATCAGCACGAAGTCGGCGGGCGTGCCGCGCAGCGCCGCAAGCCGTGCGGATTCCGCTTCGAGCAAGGCGCGCACTTCGAACAGATCGTAGAGCGTGCGCGGCTGCGAACCGAGCAGATGCATCATCGGCGTGAGCGTGGGTTGCGCGGTGAGGCTCGCGACGAACGAGCCCTTGCCGTGCGAAGTCTCGATGATGCCGCGCGCCCGCAGGAGCTTGAGCCCTTCGCGCAGCGCCGTGCGCGATACGCCGAGCTTGTCGGTGAGGCGCCGCTCCGACGGCAGCGCCTGCCCCGTTTTCAGCACGCCGTCGACAATCAATCGTTCGATACGCTCGGCAACGACATCCGCCACCTGCCGTGCGCTTTCCTGATCCGCTGTCCGCATTGCAATTCCACTGGTATGACCACTTTTAAATGCTAACACGCAAGCTCTATGGGTATCCGCTGTAACCCACACGAATAAGCTATTTTCTGATGAAAACCCAGAAAATACCCAATCAAAAACTGGTACGACCACTTGCTTCACCTGTCGACATCAACGCCCATCGCCGCAACAATCCCGCCTGAGACACGCTCGCGCGCCCGTGCCCACGGACGGGTATGACCGCCAGGTTCGCGCGGCACCAGGAGACTCCCCATGAGCTATCACTACGACGAGCGCATCGACGGCGCGCTCGCAACGCACGACAAATCCGCGGTCGTCGCGCAACTGCAAGCGCTGATCCCCGATCTGCAACTCCTCCATGAGCAGGAGGATCTGCGTCCGTTCGAATGCGACGGCCTCGCCGCCTATCGCGCGACGCCGATGCTGGTCGCGCTGCCCGACAAGGTCGAACAGGTCGAGGCGCTGCTGAAATTCGCCCATGCCCAGAAGATTCCAGTGGTCGCGCGCGGCGCCGGCACCGGTTTGTCGGGCGGCGCACTGCCGTTGGACAAAGGCATTCTGCTGGTGATGGCGCGTTTCAACCGGATTCTCGACGTCGATCCCGAAGCCGGCATCGCCCGCGTGCAGCCCGGCGTGCGCAATCTCGCGATCTCGCAAGCTGCCGCGCCCCATGGCATGTACTACGCGCCGGACCCCTCGTCGCAGATTGCCTGCTCGATCGGCGGCAATGTCGCGGAAAACGCGGGCGGCGTGCACTGTCTGAAGTACGGGCTGACCGTCAACAACATCCTGAAGCTCGAGATTCTCACGATCGACGGCGAGCGCATCACACTCGGCTCGGATGCACTGGACGCACCCGGCTTCGATTTCCTCGCGCTTTTCACCGGCTCGGAAGGCATGCTCGGCATCGTCACCGAAGTCACCGTGAAACTGCTTACCCGGCCGCAAAGCGCCAGGGTACTGCTCGCCAGTTTCGACGACGTCGAGAAAGCCGGCGCGGCGGTCGCGCAGATCATCGGCGCGGGCGTGATCCCGGGCGGCCTCGAAATGATGGACAACCTCGCGATCCGCGCCGCGGAAGACTTCATCCACGCAGGCTATCCGGTCGATGCCGAAGCGATCCTGCTGTGCGAAGTCGACGGTGCGGAAAGCGACGTGCAGGAAGACGTGGAGCGGGTCGACGCGCTGCTGCGCGCGGCGGGCGCAACCGACATCCGGCTCGCGAAAGACGAGGCCGAACGCCAGCGTTTCTGGGCCGGCCGTAAGAACGCGTTCCCTGCCGTGGGCCGCATCTCGCCGGATTACTACTGCATGGACGGCACGATCCCGCGCCGCGAATTGCCGCGTGTGCTCAAAGGCATCGAAGACCTCTCGACCGAATACGGCCTGCGCGTAGCCAACGTGTTTCACGCAGGCGACGGCAACATGCATCCGCTGATCCTGTTCGATGCCAACGCACCCGGCGAAACCGAACGCGCCGAAACCCTCGGCGCGAAGATCCTCGAACTCTGCGTGGCGGTGGGCGGCAGCATCACCGGCGAACACGGCGTGGGCCGCGAAAAGATCAACCAGATGTGCGCGCAGTTCAATAACGACGAACTGAGTTTCTTCCACGCGCTGAAAGCCGCCTTCGACCCGAGCAGCCTCCTGAACCCCGGCAAGAACGTGCCGACCCTGCACCGCTGCGCCGAATTCGGCTCGATGCATGTCCACCACGGCGCACTGCCCTTTCCTGAACTGGAGCGTTTCTGATGCGGATCGAACCGGTATCGATGGACGACAGCGAACGGCTCGTCGCCGAAGTCTCCCAGGCATGGGCAAACGGCACGCCGCTGAAAATCCGCGGCGGCAACAGCAAGGCGTTTCTCGGGCGCCCGGTGCACGGTGTGCCAATCGACACGCGCTCGCATCGCGGCATCGTCAGCTACGACCCGACCGAACTCGTGATCACCGCGCGTGCCGGGACGCCACTCGCTGAATTGAACGCCGCGCTCGACGCCGCCGGTCAGATGCTGCCTTGCGAGCCACCGGCTTTCGACGGCGCGGCCACCGTCGGCGGAACGGTTGCCGCCGGTCTCGCCGGTCCGCGCCGGCCATGGTCCGGTTCGGTGCGCGATTTCGTGCTGGGTTGCCGCGTCATTACGGGTCGCGCCAAACAGCTGCGCTTTGGCGGCGAAGTGATGAAGAACGTCGCGGGCTACGACGTCTCGCGCCTGATGGCCGGCAGCTTCGGCTGCCTCGGCCTGATCGCCGAAGTGTCGCTCAAGGTGTTGCCGAAGCCGCGCGCGATCGGCAGTCTCACGCTCGATCTCGACGCAGGCGAAGCGCTGCGCGAATTGTCCGCGTGGCGCAAGGCAGCGTTGCCGATCAGCGGCGCCTGTCATGCCGACGGACGATTGCACGTGAGGCTCGAAGGCGGCACCGGGTCGGTGGCCTCGGCCGTGGACCGCATCGGCGGCGCCGAACTCGACGTGCGGTTCTGGGACGCGCTGCGTGAGCACCGTCTGGCATTTTTCGACGACCCGCGCCCGTTGTGGCGCCTCTCGCTGCCGAACGCTGCGCCGCTGACGCGTTTGCCCGGCGACGCGCTGCTCGACTGGGCCGGCGCGCAGCGCTGGCTGAAAAGCGACGCGCCGGCCGCGACGATCCGGCAGATCGCGCATGCCGCGGGTGGCCACGCGACCTGCTTCACGCCGCATGCGGACGCCGAGCCGTTCACACCGCTGCCGGAAGCGCTGTTGCGCTTTCATCAGCAGTTGAAGCAGCAACTCGACCCACGCGGCCTCTTCAACCCCGGCCGCCTTTATGCCGGTCTGTGAATGCCAGCCGGTGAACACCGGCCTGTGAGTCCTGGCCTGCGCCTGGCCTGCGGGCCTTGTCCTCCGCGCATCGACCTGTGAAGCCCTGAAAGCAAACGACACCATGCAAACCAATCTAAGCGACGCCGCCAAAACCCTGTCACGTGCCGACGAAGCCGAACAGATCCTGCGCTCGTGCGTACATTGCGGCTTCTGCAACGCGACCTGTCCGACCTATCAGTTGCTCGGCAACGAACTCGACGGGCCGCGCGGCCGCATTTATCTGATCAAACAGATGCTGGAAGGCGAGCCGGTCACGCAGAAAACCCAGTTGCACCTCGACCGTTGCCTGAGTTGCCGCAATTGTGAAACCACTTGCCCGTCGGGCGTGACCTATCACGCGCTGCTCGATATCGGCCGCGCCGAGCTGGAGCGGCGGATTGTTCGCCCTGCGTCGGAACGCCTGCTGCGCGAGGGTTTGCGCCGTGCGATCCCGAATCCGGCGGTGTTCGATGCGTTGCTAAAAACCGGCCGGGCCATACGGCCGTTTCTTCCGGCCGCGCTTGGACGTAAAATCCCCAAGCAAGGTGCTCAGGCAAACGCAGGGACAAAACTGAGGCCGGCGTCGCGGCATCCGCGCAAAATGCTGATGCTGGAAGGCTGCGTGCAACCCGCGCTGTCGCCGAACACCAACGCGGCCGCCGCGCGTGTGCTGGACCGGCTGGGCATCAGCATCGTGAATGCCAGGCGGGCCGGCTGCTGTGGAGCGACCGATTATCATCTGAATGCGCAAGAGGCAGGCCTTGCGCGGGCACGGCGCAATATCGACGCGTGGTGGCCCGCCATCGAGGCCGGCGTCGAGGCGATCGTGCAAACCGCGAGTGGCTGCGGCGCGTTCGTCAAGGAATACGGGCATCTGTTGCGCGACGACCCCGGCTATGCGTCAAAAGCGCAGCGGGTCAGCGAACTGACGCGAGACCTCGTGGAGGTATTGGCTAACGAGCCGCTCGATCAGTTGCAGGCGAGTCAATCGCCGGCGGAATTGTCTACGCGGGGGTCGGTGCAAGAGTCAACGCAGTTGTCAGCGGAGTTTCCAGCGAAGTTGCCAGCGAAGTTGCCAAGCGAGGCCCCGCGGAAAATCGCGTTTCACTGCCCCTGCACGTTGCAGCATGCGCAGAAGCTGGGCGGCGCGGTCGAGTCGGTCCTGCAACGGCTCGGCTTCGATCTCACCGCCGTGCCCGACGCCCATCTGTGCTGCGGATCGGCGGGCACGTATTCGATCACCCAGCCGGAGCTGGCGGAGCAATTACGCAGCAACCGGCTCGATGCACTGGAAAGCGGCAAACCGGAGATGATCGTCACGGCCAACATCGGTTGCCAGATGCATCTGGACGGCGCCGGGCGCACGCCGGTGCGCCACTGGATAGAACTTGTAGAAGCATCCCTACCATAAACGAAACAGGAAATTCATTATGCTGAGCAAACCCGTTTTGACCGTTGCCGAAACGACCCGGATCCTCGAAGCCGCCCGCGCGGAAGCCGAGAAGAACCAGTGGGCCGTCGCTATCGTGGTGGTCGACGACGGTGGCCACCCACTCGGCATGCTGCGTCTGGACGGCAGCGCGCCGGCCAGCTCGTATATCGCGACCGAAAAGGCCCGCACGTCGGCGATCGGCCGCCGCGAAACCAAGGTGTACGAAGACATGATCAACAACGGCCGCACGGCATTCCTGAGCGCGCCGTTGCAAGGCACGCTGGAAGGCGGCGTGCCGGTGATCGTCGACGGCCAGGTGGTCGGTGCGGTCGGCGTGTCGGGCGTCAAGTCGGATCAGGACGCGCAAATCGCCAAGGCGGGTATTCACGCGATCGCCGCTTAAGTTCGACATCCGTCCGGATTCGTTCAAAGCGGCCATCAATAAAAGCAACAAGCACAACCGGGACCGATGCCCCCTCATCGGTCCCATTCAAGGATGGAGCAGTCGATGACTCAGATGAACCCGCGCGGTGGACTGCAAGTCGCCGCCAACCTCGACCAGTTCGTCGAAACGGAAGCCCTGCCCGGCACCGGACTCGACAGCGCCGCATTCTGGTCGGGTTTCGACGCCCTCGTGCACGAGCTGGCGCCCAAAAACCGTGCGCTGCTGGCCGAGCGCGACCGCCTGCAAACCGAACTCGACACCTGGCATCGCGCCAATCCGGGTCCGGTGCGCGATCTGCAGGCGTACCGCGCTTTCCTCGAAGGCATCGGCTATATCGTGCCGCCGCCGGCCAGCGTCAAAGCCACGACCGACCACGTGGACACCGAAATCGCCGAACAGGCCGGCCCGCAACTCGTGGTGCCGCTGTCGAATCAACGCTATGCGCTCAACGCCGCCAACGCGCGCTGGGGCAGCCTGTACGACGCGTTGTACGGCACCGATGCGATTCCCGAGACCAACGGCGCCGAAAAGCAGAAGGCCTTCAACCCGGTGCGCGGCGCCGCGGTGATCGCTTATGCCCGCACGTTTCTCGATCAGGCCGCTCCGCTCGCGAACGGCTCGCACGCCGACGCCACGCTGTATAGCGTCGAAGGCGGCAAGCTCGTCGTCACGCTGAAGAGCGGCAAGACCGAACTGACAACGCCGGCGCAATTCATCGGCTATCAGGGCGAGGCGAGCGCACCGTCGGCCGTGCTGTTGAAACACAACGGCCTGCATTTCGAAATCCAGATCGATGCGAACGATTCGATCGGCAAGACCGATTCGGCGCACGTGAAGGACGTGCTGGTCGAAGCCGCGGTGAGCACGATCATCGACTGCGAAGACTCGGTTGCGGCAGTAGATGCGGACGACAAGGTGCAGCTCTATCGCAACTGGCTCGGCCTGATGAACGGCGACCTCGCGGAAGAAGTCACGAAGGGCGGCAAGACCTTCACGCGCCGTCTGAACGCCGATCGCGAGTACACCGGCGCGGATGGCAAGTCGCAGGTCAAACTGCATGGCCGCTCGCTGCTGTTCATTCGCAACGTCGGTCATTTGATGACGAATCCGGCCGTGCTGACCCAGGACGGCCACGAGATTCCGGAAGGCATTCTCGACGGCGTCATCACCACGCTGTGCGCGCTGCACGACCGCAAGCACAAGCTGAATTCGCGCACCGGCTCGATCTATATCGTGAAGCCGAAAATGCACGGCCCGGCCGAAGTCGCGTTCGCGAGCGAACTGTTCGCACGCATCGAAGACCTGCTGAAGCTGCCGCGCAACACGATCAAGATGGGCATCATGGACGAGGAGCGCCGCACCTCCGTCAATCTGCTCGCCTGCATCGGCGAAGCGTCCGAGCGTGTCGCGTTCATCAACACGGGTTTCCTCGACCGCACCGGCGACGAAATGCATACGGCGATGGAAGCCGGTCCGATGATGCGCAAGGGCGACATGAAGTCGAGCGCATGGATTACCGCATACGAGCGCAGCAACGTGCTGGCCGGTTTGAGCGCGGGCCTGCGCGGCCGCTCGCAGATCGGCAAGGGCATGTGGGCGATGCCGGACCTGATGCACGCCATGCTCGAACAGAAGATCGCGCATCCGAAGGCCGGCGCGAACACCGCATGGGTGCCCTCGCCGACCGCCGCGACGCTGCACGCGTTGCACTACCACCAGGTCGACGTGCAAGCGGTTCAGCAGGAACTCGAACGCACGGACTACGCGAAGGTGCGCGACGAACTGCTCGACGGCCTGCTGACGATTCCGGTCGTCGCCGAGGCGAAGTGGAGCGCGGACGAGATCCGCAGCGAAGTCGAGAACAACGCGCAAGGCATTCTCGGCTACGTGGTGCGCTGGATCGATCAGGGTGTGGGCTGCTCGAAGGTGCCGGACATTCACAACGTCGGCCTGATGGAAGACCGTGCAACGCTGCGTATTTCCAGCCAGCACATCGCCAACTGGCTGCATCACGGCGTGGTGACGCGCGAGCTGGTCGAGGAGACCTTCAAACGCATGGCGAAGGTGGTCGACGGGCAGAACGCGGGCGATCCGCACTATCAGCCGATGGCGCCGGGTTTCGACACGCTGGCATTCAAGGCCGCACAGGCACTGGTATTCGAAGGACGCCAGCAGCCGAGCGGCTATACGGAACCGTTGCTGCACAAGTTCCGGCTGGAAGTGAAGAAGGCGCAGTAAAAACTGTTCAGGCCGCGGCCTGGGTCCAGGGCTCGATTTTTTGGCCCGGACCACAGCCGCGAACCGCGCCGGAAAGAAAGACGGGCACCGCATCATGCGGCGCCCGTTTTAATTTGCGCTGTCGTGCTGCGCGTTACTTCTGCGTGAAGTCCTTTGCCGCGGCCTCTTCCTTTCTTCCTGTTATGCCGCTTCAGCCGTGTACTGCGCCGGCACGGTGGCCTGCATATTCGCCTGCATATACGTTTGCAAATACGCTTCGAATTCCGCCTTCACTTCCGGATGGCGCAGCGCGAATTCCACGGTCGCCTTCAGATAACCGAGCTTGCTGCCGCAATCGAAGCGTGTGCCGAAGTAGCGATAGGCAAGCACCTGCTCTTCAGTCAGCAGCGATTGCACCGCGTCGGTCAATTGCAGCTCACCGCCGGCGCCCGGCTTGATCGAGCGGATATGCTTGAAGATGGTCGGCATCAGCACATAGCGGCCCACCACGCCGAGATTCGACGGCGCCTTGTCCGGTGCCGGCTTTTCGACGATACCCGACAGCTTGATCACGTTGTCTTCCCACTCCTTGCCATCCACCACGCCGTACGAGCGGCTGTCTTCGCGTGCGATGGTTTCGACGCCGATCACCGAGCTGTGATAGTGGTTGAACGTGTCGACGAGCTGGCTCATGACCGGCTTCGAGCTGTGCAGCAAGTCGTCGGCCAGAATCACGGCAAACGGGCTGTCGCCCACCAGTTTCTCGGCGCACAGCACTGCATGGCCGAGACCGAGTGCTTCGGCCTGACGGACATAGAAGCAATCGACGTTGGCCGGCTTGATGCTGCGCACGAGGTCGAGCAGCTTCTGCTTGTTGCGCGCTTCGAGTTCCGCTTCGATCTCGTAGGATTTGTCGAAATGATCTTCGATGGCGCGCTTGCTGCGGCCCGTGACGAAAATCATCTCGGTAATGCCGGCGGCAATGGCCTCTTCAACCGCGTACTGGATCAGCGGCTTGTCGACGATAGGCAGCATTTCCTTAGGGCTTGCTTTGGTAGCCGGCAGAAATCGTGTCCCGAGGCCCGCTACGGGAAACACGGCTTTGGTGACTTTCAGCATGGTAGGCATTCCCACATCGGTTAGAAATTGGTGTGTTCGCGGGCCTGGCGGCCACTCGATGTCGCCAGAAAGGCTAACAAAAAATTAATCCGTTTCACGCGTGAAATTTTCTCGATTCGAATAAATAAATCGATTCCATTTCAATATTCCGGATCGTGACATGCACCAGGAAACAATTACGCATCTAAATTGAATTATTTTCGGAAATTCCGAAAATTTTACGCATCCGGCAAAGCGGATAGCGGGTGGCCCAAACACGTCCGGACGCGCAGCGCCGACGCGCCCGGGCGCTCCCCCGCATCGCTCATTCGTTCTCGTCCAGCTGGGGCAGCTTGGCCGGGTTGATGCGGAAACGGCGGATCGGCTCGTTGCGCAGCGCCTCCCGGTAGGCGGAGGCGGCGACAAGGATCAGTAGCACGGCAATGCCGGCGAGTAAATGCAGGTTCATGACTTCACCTCAGGTCAAGAGAATCCGTGTCTTAAATTAGCACGACAAAACCAGCAAATAATTCGATGTAGCAAGTACTTATGCGTAATTACAATTCGTCACAAAATCGCCATTTAATTCAAATTGGCAGACAATTTTTTATCGATTTTTTGCCGCCGTGGTGCACTAGCATGGGAGGCACCGCGGGCGCGCATGGCGCCCGGGAATAAGCTTTTTCCTCCGTCAGAATAAGGACCGCGCATGAGCGACTCAGCACTGGATGCCGCCGGCTCATCCCTGCCCCTCTCCCCGTCACGACCGGCCGCCGCGCCGCGCGCGCAGAGCGAAGCGCGTGCCGACAGCGCCGGCAAGGAACATGTCATCGACGCAATGCGGGGCTTCGCCGCGCTTCTGGTCGCGTATTTTCATTGCCGCCAGGTCGAATGGGTCGGCATGCAAACCTTTCACCAGGCTGTCGGCCATTCATTCAGTCTGAGTACGATTGCCGCTTATCTGACGTTCCCGATTGCATGGGGTTCGGCCGGCGTGCCGATTTTCTTCGTGATCAGCGGCTACTGCATTCATCGCGGCGGCGCATTGCGACTGGCAAAAAATCCCGACTACCGGCTCGACGCCGGCAATTTCTGGGTGCGCCGTTTCGCGCGGATTTATCCGGTGTTGCTGGCGGCGCTCGTGCTGACGCTGGCGCTCGACTGGGTCAGCCTGCAGATGCCGCCGGTCAATCACAAGATCCGCGAGATCGGCCTGCAGGCGTTCCTCGTCAACCTGTTTTCGTTGCAAGGGGTCGCCGGCAAGACGTATGGGTCGAACGGCGCGCTTTGGACGCTTTCGCTCGAAGTGCAGTTCTACGCGATTTACCCGCTGCTGTTTGCATTGCGCCGGCGTCTGGGCATGAGCTCTGTGCTGGCGATCGTCGCGGTGATCAACGTGGTGTCGGCCTATGTGCTCGAGCGCCACGATATCCAGTTCTTCACGTCCTACTGGTTTTCGTGGATGCTCGGCGCGTGGATCGCCGATGCCAAGGCCCATGCCGCGCCGAATGCGCGCTCGCCGGTCTGGCTCTACGCGCTCGCCGCTGCGTTCATCGCGCTCGGTTGCGCCGCCTTCCATTTCGGGCAATACGGTGCATTCCAGTTCTGGGCGATCGGCTTCGCGTTTTACCTGTACAAGGCGCTGGAGCGCCGCAATGCCGACACGCCGGGCGTGCGCCTCCTGTCACGGTTCGGCGATTTCAGTTTCTCGCTCTACCTGATCCATCTGCCGATCTTCGTGCTGCTGTCGTCGATCCTGTTCCGTTCGTCGCTGCAAATGTCGATCTGGCCGTCGTTCGGCTACATGCTGGTGGCCGTGCCGGTGGCGTATGTGTTCTACCGGCTGGTCGAACTGCCGGCGATGAAGTGGTCCGCGAGTTTCAAACCGAAGAATGGTGTGAAGCCAGCCTGAGAGCAGTAGAAGGATCGGAGAAACCCAATGTTCAGTTCAGAAACAGGTTTCTCCTTCAAGAAGTTCAACAAGGTAAGCGCGCCGCCACGTGCCGCCGGGACCCCGCTGTACGACCCGGTTGCATAGGCGGCGCACGGCGCGAAAAAAAACGGAGCGAGAGTCCCTGGGACTTTCGCTCCGCTGCGCCAATGACAGAAACTGGCCGAGTCCCTGTCTACCCCGCGTTAATTCAACCGCCCAACCACGCCCGCATAAACGCCTGCGCAAGCACCTTAACGTCCCGCCACGCGCTTCAGAATCCGCTCGACACCCTCGACATACGTCGCCGTACCGAACCGGCTCAACGCCGTCTGATAGCCGTTCCTGACCAGCCGGTTGCGCAGGTCGTCGTTCGAACGCAATTCGGCGAGCGAGTCGGCTAGACCGTGCGCGTCGCCCGGCGTGCACAACACGCCGTTCTCGCCGTCGTCGATGATCTCCAGCACGCCGCCCGCGCGTGCCGCCACCACCGGCCGCTGCGCCAGCATCCCTTCGACGATCACGCGGCCGAACGGCTCCGGCGTGATCGAGGTGTGGACGACTGCATCGACCGCGCACATGCAAGCCGCAATGTCGTGCTGGAAGCCGAGAAAGTGCACCCTGTCACCCAGATTGTGCGCAGCGACGAAGGCGTGCAGTTCGATCTCGTACGCGTCTTCGCCGAACAGCGGCGCGCCCACCAGCACCGCATGCATGTGGGGATTGAGGACCATCGCTTCGAGCAGCACGTGCTGGCCTTTCCAGCGTGCGAGGCGGCTGAACGAACCGACCAGAAACGCGTCCTGCGGCAAGTTCAGACGCTGGCGCAGGGTCGCTTGCGGGACGCTGCGCAATGCGTCGAACGGCGCTGCGGAAATGCCGTTGAACACCACGTCGATGCGCTTCTCGTCGAAGCGCGTCAGCTCCGCGAAGGCCCGGGCGGAAGCCGCCGAATTGGCGATCACGTGCGTAAGGCCAAGGCGCGCGCACCACTTGATGATCGCCAGTTGCTTACCGCCGAAATGCTCGGGACTCACGATATCGCGCAGATGCCACACCACCGGCCGCCTCGCGAGCTTGCCGGCAATCGCGCCGATCACCATCGCGCGCTGCGTGTTGGCGTAGATCACTTCGGCATCGCGCGCGCGTTTCGCAGTGGCGCGCACGAGCGACATCAGACCCTTGAGCGCTTGCCCCTTCGGCAGGGACCCGCCCTGTTTGCGCACGTTGCGCAATGCGCCGGCGTCCAGCACGTTGACGGTCACGCCGGTCTTGGCCAAAGCCGTGCGGAACGGACCGTCGTCGAATAGCACGACTTCAATGCGCGAGCGCAACGCCTTGACGATCTCCAGCAGCGATAACTCGGCGCCGCCGAGCACACCGCTCTGATCGACGGCGAGAATGCGCGGCGCGTTGGCGCCCGCGGCTGCTTTGTAGGGAACGTATGGCGGCAGCGTTGCCGAGCGCAGTGCCGGCACTGAAGCCCGCACGTGAGCGAAGAAACGTTCGCGGAAATTGGCGGCGGAGAACTGCTCGGCATTCGCGCGGCAGTCCTCCGGCGAAAAACGCTTCACGTGGTCGTCGAAACGCTCGACCGCCGCAATGATCGACTCGGCGTTCTGATCGTCGAAGAACATGCCCGTGGGCCGCGTCTCCGACAGATCGCGCACGGTTTCGAGCGCCCCGCCCTTGCCGTAGGCGATCACCGGCGTGCCGCACGCCTGCGCTTCGACCACGGAAATGCCGAAGTCTTCTTCCGCGGCGAACACGAAAGCTTTCGCGCGGCTCATCTTTTCCTTGAGCACCTTGAACGGCTGGTAGCCCATGATCTCGACATTGGGCCCCGCCTTCGCGCGGATCTTCTGCATGTCGGGGCCGTCGCCGATCACCACCAGCTTGCGCTCCGGCATCCGCGCGAACGCCTCGACGATCAGGTCGATCTTCTTGTACGGCACCATTCGCGAGGCGGTGAGATAGAAATCGTCCTTGTCGGTGCACAGCGAAAACGCTTCGACGTCGACCGGCGGAAAGATCACCTGCGCTTCGCGCTGATAGACCTTTTTGATGCGCCGCGCGATGAAGTCGGAGTTCGCCACAAAGCCGTCCACCGAATTCGACGTACGGATATCCCAGTTGCGAATGTAGTGAAGAATCAGCCGGGCCATTGCCGACTTCGGACCGTTGGTCAGCTTCGACTGCTGCAGATACTGGTGCTGCAGATCCCACGCATAGCGGATCGGCGAATGCACGTAGCTGATGTGCACCTGGTCGGGGCCGGTGAGAATCCCTTTTGCCACGGCGTGGCTGCTTGAGATCACCACGTCGTAGGCCGATACGTCGAGTTGCTCGATCGCGAGCGGCATCAAGGGCAGATACGTGCGGTATTTCGCGCGTGCGAGCGGCAGTTTCTGGATGAACGAGGTCGTAACCGGTTTACCGCGCAGAAAGCTGCGGTCGTCGAGAAAATCGACGAGGCTGAACAGGTCCGCGTCCGGAAAGCACGCAACGATCTGCTCGAGCACTTTCTCGGCGCCCGCATAGGTGACGAGCCAGTCGTGCACGATCGCCACACGCACCGTCTTGTCGCTACGCAGCGCCGTGCGGCGCGACGGCGTCTGAACGCCGGGAACGGTGGTGAGTTCTGCCAGTGCACTGCGCGTTGAGGATTGCAGCACGGCTTCTTCAAGGACTTCGTGGTTCATGCGCTTTTCCTCGGATTCAGTCGCAACAGCAGTGAACGCGCAAGATCGCGCAAGGCGGGCGTCATCGTGATCGACCAGGCGACGTTCGCGCCTACCATCAACAGACCGGCCACGATCGCCAAAGCGAGACTTGGCAGGAAGCTGGCAAGCCACAGGCTGGCCAGCAGAAAAGCGAGGTGGGCGAGCATGTCGAGCGCGATCTGGCGCGCGCGAATCGCTGACAGGCGCAGCAGCACGGCGTAATCGAACAGTGCACGGCCGGCCACGGCCACCGCCGCGCCGGTCAAACCGAAGTGGGTAATGCCGAGCCACAATGCCCCGGCAAACAAGGGCAATTCGAACAAACCGACGCGCGCTGCGGTAGCCGGGTTAACTTGCGACTGGATCAGAATCCGTGTGACGTTTGCCTGGCCGACGAGCCACACGGCAACGATCATGATCCGGCCCACCGGAGCGGCCACAGTGGCAATTTCATTGCCGACCCACAGATGCAGAAACGGCTCGAGCACCAGCATTGCAATCAGCGCGACCGGCGTGAACACGCCATTGAGAAATTCGAGCGATTGCTGCGTGATGGTGTCGGCGTCCGCGCGGCCCACGGCAGACAGGCGCGGAAACAGCGTGCGCACCAGTGCGGTCGGCACGATATTCAAACGCGTCACGAGGTTCTGCGGCACCGTGTAGTAGGTCACGAAACGCGCGCCGAGACTGGTGCCGAGCATCACGCGGTCGAGCGATTCGGCGATCATGTTGGTGACGCTCGCAATCAGCATCCAGCCGCCGAAGTTGAAGAGCCCCTTGGCCACGCCGAGTTGCGGCGGCAGAATGCTGCGGATGTCCAGCACCTTCAGCGCGGAACGGCCCAGCAGAAGCGCGGCGAGAATCCGCGCGAACACCGCGGCGGCGAGCACGTTCTGCAAGGTCGCCCCCAGCCAGAGCGCGGCGCCGAGCGGCAGCAACTGGAACAGGAAGGTGCCGATGGTCTGATTGGTGTTGTAGACACCAAAGCGTTCCGCGCCGTTAATGGCCCCGGCGAACACCCACGACACATTGGCAATCGGAATCGCCACCGCGAGCCACGGCAGCGCCATATAGACCTCGTGCTGCAGTTCCGGCGACACCTTGGTGAAATACGCGGTGTACAGAAACGCCCCGAAATAGATGATCAGGCCGCCGATCACACCGGTCGCGAGATTGAGCCACGTCGCGCTCCAGAAAACCCGTGCGCTCTCATTCTTGTCGCCTGAGGCACGCGCCTTCGAAATATGATTCTGCGCGGCCATGCTCATGCCGAGATCGAGAATCCCGAAGTAGCCGATCAAGGTCCACACGAGACTGATCACGCCGTAGCGCTCGACGCCGAGCAGCTTGATATACGACGGCACGGTCACGAGCGAGACGAACGTCGGCAGCACCAGCCCGAAAAAGTTGATCGCTACGTTCTTGAGAATGCCTTTGTCCATCGGATGCCTTGGGTTAAATCAGTTGCCTGGCTCTGTTGCCTGGTGCATTTTCCAGGTGCAGTTGCCAGGTATTGCGAATGAAGCCTTCACGACGCGTATTCGTACATATGCGCGTACGTCATCAAGGCTTCCAGCGATACATCATCACTTTCCCGCGCGCGTCTTCTTCGACGAACACGAGGTACTCGCCATTGCTGCGCTTCGCGGCGCTGATGCCGTTGGGCACGTCGACCCAGCCCGACGCGCGGCCCACTTCCGGGCCCGGACGAATCACGCCGACCTCCTTGCCGGTGTCCTTGTCCCACACGTGCACGGCGCCCACCGGCTCCACGCCGAAGAGGTATTGCCCTTCGACCGTGAGGCCGATGATCGTGGCGATAGGCTTGGTCTGCGTCGTCCACGGCAGCGTGATCGAATAGCGCTGCACCGGGGTGCCACTCGACCATTTGTCGTAGCGCACCAGCACGCGGCCCACTTCTTTCCAGAAGCCGCGATCCGCCGGCGTGTCGGGCGTATAGCCGGTCACGTACATCGTGTCGGTGGCGGGGTCGTAGATCGCGCGATGCAGCTCGGTGAACGGTTGCGGCACCGGGTACTGCGTCATGTCCGAATACGAGTAGATGGGATTGCCCTTCGCATCCAGACCGCCGAAACGGAAGCGATAGATGCCTTTGTTATCCCGTGTGCGCCAGATGTCGCCGGCGGTATCGACCCACCAGCCCCAGCCGCCCGCGAGCTTCGTGCCGGTCGTGTTGAGTGTGAATTCGTCGGTATTGAACTTGCCGTCGCCGTTCACATCGCGCCAGATCCAGTCGCCGCCCGGCGGCGCATTCGGCACTCTCGCGACCGCACGATCACGCCCGGCGATAAAGCCCGAAGGAATCGCTGTTTCGCCGTCGCGCTGCGGGTCGAAGCGATAGATCTTCAGGTGGTCCGCGTACATGTCGGTCAGGTACAGGAACGTGTGGCCCTTGAGCTTGCGAGCGATCGGCAAGCCGGGATATTGATCCACGTGAAAGACGGGGTCGTCGGGGTACTTGAAGCGGTTCGACAGAAAGCCCACGTATTTCCAGTCCTGACCCGCCGGCTTCGACAGATCGAGTTCGAAGCGCTTGTTGCCGGTGTAGACGCTATCCGGACGCGACGGATCGATCCATGCACCGTCGACGAACAACAAACCTTGCACCTGCCAGTTCTGTTTGCCATCGGGCGCATAGCTTTCGAGCGTGGCGCCGAGGCCCGCGCCGATCGGTTCGTAGCGCGGACCGATACCGTTGGTCGATACGTACACGTTGCCGCGCGCATCCACACCCACGCCGGTCAGACCGTTAAAGCGCTGCGGGCCCGGTTTGCCGGGAACCCCGCTAAAAATCCCGCCGCGTTCGCCGAGCGAGCCCGACTCCGCGTACCGGCCATTGCTCTTGCTGAAAAACAGCACCTGCTGACGCGGGCCGTTGTCGGCGATCAGCACGCGGCCTTGTGCGTCGATGGCGATATCGACCGCGACCGTATCGGCCGGCAACGTGAACGTTTCGTCGATGCGCTTGCCCGTCGTGGTGTAGTGCTCCACCTGCGGCGCCTTGTCGTTGCGGGTGCCGCTCAACACCCAAAGCGTGCCGTCGGGAGCAAGCGCGATACGGCCAGGCTCGTGCACCGTCCACGTGGTTTTCTGCTGCATCGATTCCGCGTCATAGACCTCGATGCGATCGCGTGCGGTGTTCGCCGCGTACAGCGTGGTGTCGTTCGCCGCCAGGCCGCCGATTTCGGCGCTCGTGCCGGTCGGCACTTCGTTCATCATCAGAAAGCCGGCGGCCAGTTGCGCATGCGGGTCGGCGCTTTTTGCGGCCGGCTGGAACGGCGCGGCGCGCTTCGGATCGGCGATCTGCCGGCGCGAAATGCCGAACCATTGCTTGCCCTTTTCCGGCCACACGCCCTGCTCGACCAGATGCCCCTTCTCGTTGCCGACCGAGATCGCGACGAACGCGTACTTGCGATTCACCGCAATCGCATTGCCGCCGCCATTGCCCCAGCCGTGCGTGCCGCCCGCGAAGCCGAGCATCTTGCCGTTCTGGTAGACGCTCGCTTCGGCGCCGCTTTCGTCCCACGGCGCGTTCGTATAAACCTTGCCGTCCGGCGCGACCGCAATCGCGGTGATGTTGATCTGCGTCCACGTGCCGTCGCCAAAACCAAAGGTATTGCCGATCCAGGAAGTTTTCGCGTTCAACACGGTTTCCGCGGATGCCGTGAAGCTGACCGATGCAGCCGTCATTCCGGCCGCATAGGCGAGTACGGCAATCCAGGTTTTGAACGTGAAACGGGCCAAAGTTATTCCTCCAGTCAGGGCCGTGCCGCGATCGGGCAACTGGCCCGCGCGGGTGCAAAATCCAATGAAGTGACGGCAGAGGCCGCGAGAAGCGGATGCGACGTAAGAACACGAGACTGATTCCCGCACCGGTCACATTACGCGGAAAAAACGCCGCAACGAAAATCGAAAATAATTCAAAAATATTCGATGCTTTAAGCGTCGTGAAAGAAAGTGATTTAAAAATAGATTAAATGAAAATAGACGTGGTTTCTTGCGTCCAGCGGAGCCTCGACCCATCATCTTTACCGACCCGGCCTGGTGCCGGCTGCACTTCTTACGCATTAAGACAGCGTCAAGACACAAGCATAAAAATCAATTTCGAATGGGTAACGAAACACCCTGTTGCAATCTGATTCACTTATCCATTTCATTCCCGTTTTTTCATCAATTTATTTTCCCTAGAATCGAATGCACTTCCGTTGCGACGCGAAGCGGGCGCGCCCCCTGTTTTCTCAAGCCCTGTTCCTGACTTGAAACGGCGCGCACGATCCTTCGCCAGGCCCATCCGCTTCACACCATGGACGGTTCATGACTGCTAGCGCACTGCCCTCAGCGCCTTCTCACTCCCGCCGCATCGTGCAGCTCGACGGCTTGCGCGCCATCGCCGTGCTCGCGGTGTTCGCCCAGCACGCGTTGAAAGCGCCGCTATGGATGGGCGTCGATCTGTTTTTTGTCTTGAGCGGTTTTTTGATCACCGGCATCCTGCTCGAACGTAAAGCGCGCGGGCAGTCGTATTTCGGCTATTTCTATGCACGCCGGGCGCGGCGCATCCTGCCGCCTTATCTGCTGCTGATGGTGGTGTCTTCGATTCTGTTCGGCTTCGGCTGGGCACAGCACTGGCAGTGGTATGCGTTTTTCGCGACCAATATCGGCGACGCGCTCAATCAAAGCGGTCACGACAGCCTGAACGTGCTGTGGTCGCTGGCCGTTGAAGAGCAGTTCTATATTTTCTGGCCGTTCGTGATTCTGTTGCTGCCCGAGCGCGTGCTCGGTTACGTGGCGGCCGCGTTGATCGTTCTGGTGCCGGTGTTGCGCGCGGTCGCCACACCCTGGTTCGATTCGTTCTGGCCGATCTATTACCTGACGCCGTTCCGCATGGATCTGCTCGCGGCCGGCGCGCTGCTCGCGGTCGCCGTGCGGCGCGATCGCAACGCGCTCGAACCGTTCAAGGGTCTCGCCGTGCTCGGCTTCTTTGCCGCGCTGGCCGTGCTTGCGTGGCTGCATCTGCATTACCCGCGGTTCCGGGCGGCGAATACGCCTCTGTCGAATGCCGGGCTTTACAGCATTTCGTTGGTGCTTTGTACTTCCGTCGTGGTCATCGCCTTGCAAAGCAAGGGCATCGTCAAACGGCTGCTGTGCAATCCCGTGCTGGTCTATATCGGCACGATCAGCTACACGATCTATCTGATTCACCTGAGCGTGCTGTACACGCTGTGGCCATTGCATCTGAACCGCTATCTGACGGCGGCGCTGGCGCTCGCGATCACCCTCGCCTATGCCAGCATCACGTGGTTCGCGTTCGAAAAACGGTTGATCTTCGGCTCCGCGAGCAAAAACCCGGCGGCCGCCGGCAGCGTGTCGCAAGGCGCGTCGCAAGCGCCGCAAAGCCGCGCATGAGGCGCCGCGTATGGCTCGCCGCGAGCATGTCGGTCGCGGCGTCGATACTGATTTCACCGGCATTCGATGCTTATGCCGGCAATCGTGCCGCCACGCAGGTACTGGTCGACGCCTATGGCGATTCGACCACGCTCGGCATTACGTGCAGCGACGGCCACTGCGGCCCGCAGGCGCAAAACGCCGTGGCGTATCTGCAGAGCGAATTGCAAGCGAAGTATGGCGAACGCGTGCACGTGACGAACTACGGCGTGGGCGGCACGATGGCCACCCAGTTGCGCGACGGCTCCGGCAACCGCCGCGCCGGCCCGACGGCCGGCCTGCCGTGGCAGGAGCGGCTCGCCGCTTCGTCGGCGCAGATCGTGCTGATCAACTACGGCATTAACGAAGTGATGCAGAACCAGACGCCCGAGCAGTTTTACGCGGCCGAAACAACGCTCGTGAAAACCGCCCGCGCGCTCGGCAAACAGCCGGTTCTGCAGACCTCGAACCCGATGCCCGACAACCACCTCAACGCGCGGCTCGCCGCGATGGTGGCGATGACGCGCCGCGTGGCCGCCGAACAGCAGGTGCCGCTGGTCGATCAGTTCGCGTACGTCAGCAATCTGCCGGACTGGAAGATGCTGATGTCCGACGGCGCGCATCCGAAGCCGGGCTTGTACCGGCTCAAGGCTGAACAGGATTTTCAGGTCGTCGACCCGCTGGTGCGGCGACTGCTGGACGGCACGCTCTGAAGTTCTTTTTTCTTTTACCAATATTGAAGGCAAGCTATGAGCCAACCACGCAAAGCGATCATCACCGGCGTATCCGGACAGGACGGCGCCTATCTGACCAAACTGTTGCTCGACAAGGGCTACCACGTGACCGGCACCTACCGGCGCACGAGTTCGGTCAATTTCTGGCGCATTCGTGAGCTCGGCGTGCTCGATCATCCGAATCTGCGTCTGGTCGAACACGATCTGACCGATCTCGGCTCCACGCTGCGCCTGCTCGAAGGCGCGCAGGCCGACGAGCTGTACAACCTGGCCGCGCAGAGCTTCGTGGGCGTTTCGTTCGACCAGCCCGTGACGACCGCCGAAGTGACCGGCATCGGCGCGCTGAATCTGCTCGAAGGCATCCGCATTCTGAATCCGAAGACCCGTTTTTATCAGGCGTCGACCTCGGAAATGTTCGGTCTCGTGCAGGCGGTGCCGCAACGCGAGGACACGCCTTTCTATCCGCGCAGCCCGTACGGTGTCGCCAAGCTGTTCGCGCACTGGTCGACCATCAATTACCGCGAGTCGTACAACCTGTTCGCCAGCAGCGGCATTCTGTTCAATCACGAGTCGCCGCTGCGTGGCCGCGAATTCGTCACCCGCAAGATCACGGACACGGTCGCGAAGATCAAGCTCGGCAAACAGGACGCGCTGGAACTCGGCAACCTGAGCGCCAAGCGCGACTGGGGCTTCGCGCTGGAATACGTGGAAGGCATGTGGCGCATGCTGCAAGCCGATGAGCCCGACACCTTCGTGCTCGCCACCGGCCGCACCGAAACGGTACGCGACTTCGTGCGCATGGCGTTCGCCGCCGCGGGCTACCAGATCGAATGGTCGGGCAAGGACGAGCGCGAGACCGGTATCGACGTCGCCACCGGCAAGACGCTGGTGCGCGTGAATCCGAAGTTCTACCGTCCCGCGGAAGTGGACCTGCTGATCGGTTGCGCGGACAAGGCGCACGAGAAGCTCGGCTGGAAACCGGAAACCACGCTCGAACAGCTGTGCCACATGATGGTTCATGCGGACCTTGGGCGTAACGAGCATCACGAGACGTTCTGATTCGGTGACGCAGCGAACGGCCGTGAGAGCAGTCGCGGCCCTGCCTGTGCCAGTGTGCTCGCCTTCCCCGAGGCGAGCCGAAAATCGGTAAGCCTGATCGCAATGATTCAGGTCAAAGCTACCAATACCCGGTAGTGCAAAAATAGCCGCTTGAGAAGGTGACGCGTCTTTTCCGGAAGCCCGTCACCTTCACCACCAAACGGCCGCGCCGCGTATGAACCCGTGCGCTTGCTTTAGCGTTCGTGGTCGCGTTTGTCAGTGCGTTTGTCTGTACATCTGTCGGCGCATTTTTGGGCGCTTTTTTTGGGCGCGTTTTTGAGCACGTCTTTCGGCGCATCCTTCAGCGCGTCTGCGTTCGTTCGCGCCAACGCGCCGACATCAATCTTCCATGAGGAATCCCCTATCTTGGCATCCCGTCAGGACAAAACCAGCCAACGCGCGCCCGCGCCCCGGCTCGTCAGCCACGGCGACGTCGCCGTCGACATTCGCGATGCGGCTCGCGGCGGCACGCAAAGCAACTCGCATAGCGACCTCGCCGCTGTCGCAACGCCCCACGCCAATCACGCGGCGCGTGCCGCCGAACGCAGCGAAACCAGCCGTTCGGTCGAAGCCGCCAACGCCTTTATCGTGAACGGCATGGAAAGCGTTCTTGCGGGGCAAACTCAAGCCGAACGCGAACCTGGCGGTGCAATGAACACCATCAAGACGCTGCTCGACGGCCTCTCGCCCGACGAAGCCCGGGCGCTGCGCATGCAATTGCTCGAAGGCAATCCCGCCACCTGGCATGCGGGCGCCGTCCGCCATCCAGACGACGAACTGTCGCCGGCACTGCGTGAAGGCGGCTATCCCTACCGCAATCTGATGTCCCGCCGCGCGTACGAAAAGCAGAAATATCGTTTGCAGGTCGAACTGCTGAAGTTACAGGCATGGGTGCGGGAAACGGGCCAGCGCGTCGTGATCCTGTTCGAAGGGCGCGACGCGGCCGGCAAAGGCGGCACGATCAAACGCTTCATGGAACATCTGAATCCACGCGGCGCGCGGGTCGTCGCGCTGGAAAAGCCGAGCGAGTCGGAACGCGGCCAATGGTACTTCCAGCGCTACGTCCAGCATCTGCCCACCGCCGGCGAAATCGTGCTGTTCGACCGCTCGTGGTACAACCGCGCGGGCGTCGAACGGGTCATGGGATTCTGTTCACCGCAGGAGTACGGCGAATTCATGCAGCAGGTGCCCGAATTCGAACGGCACCTTGCGCGCAGCGGCACGCATATCGTCAAGTTCTGGTTCTCGGTCAGCCGCGAAGAACAGCGCCGCCGCTTCAAGGAGCGGGAGGTTCATCCGCTCAAGCAATGGAAGCTGAGCCCGGTCGACCTCGCCTCGCTCGACAAATGGGACGAATACACCCAGGCCAAGGAGGCGATGTTCGCGCAAACCGATACGGCTGACGCGCCGTGGGCCGTGGTCCGCTCCGATTGCAAGAAACGCGCGCGCCTCAATGCGATGCGCTACGTGCTGCACAAGCTGCCGTACGCAAATCGCGACGCCGAGGCGGTCGGCGTGGTGGACCCGTTGATCGTCGGGCGGGCGATGTAACGCGGGCGCGATTGCGATTGCGGTCTCGGTTGTAATTGCGGTTACGGATGCGATTGCGGCTGCAGGCTCGGTTGCAATTGCGGTTACGGCTGCGATTGTGCCTACGGGCTCGATTGCAACTGTGGTTACGGGCGCGGTTGCGGCTGCTGCGTTTACAGCAGACCGTTTCACACGCCGCAACCGCGCCCTGTCATCCGTCAGTGCACGCCACCCGCCGCAATCGCCTCGCTATACACCGACGCCACGCGCTTCGCGATCACCGAGTTGTCGAAGTTCTCGCGTGCATAGCGGCGGCAGGCATCGGCATCCGGAAGCTTCAGCGAGCCGTTCAACGCACCGGCCAGCCCTTCCGCGATCGCCTTCGCACCCGTCTCCCGCAACACCAGATTCGGCGACAGACCCGCCACCGCTTCCGGCAAACCACCCACCGGCGTCACCAGCACCGGCGTGCCCGACGCCAGCGATTCAACGGTAATCAAACCGAAGCCTTCAAGCGCCACGGTCGGCACCACGCTGATATTCGCCGCACGGTACAACGCAGCCAGATGCTGATCGGGCACGAAGCCCAGCAGCTTCACGTTGTTCTCGAGACCCGCCTCGGTGATCCGCGCCTGCAACTCGCCCTCGAGCCGCCCCTTGCCCGCGATCAGCAGCAGCACGTCGGGCTCCGTGCGTTTGAGCAGCTTCACCGCATCGATCAGATCTTCGAGGCCCATGCGGCGCACCAGACGCCGCACCGCCAGCACGATCGGCCGGTCTTGCGGCAATTGCAGCTTCAGGCGCGCTTCAGCCGGCGTGATCGGCAGATTGAATTGCTCGACATCCACGCAGCCCGGCACTACGCGCACGCGGTCCGGTGAAATGCGATAGCGCGACGTCAGGATCTTGCCGAAGGCCTCGGACAACACGATCAACCGCGACGAACGTGCATACACCGATTGCTCCAGATAGCGCTTGGCGCGCTGGCCGAGCGAATCGGCGCCTTCCACGTGGCTCTCGTCGGCCCACGGTCCCTGAAAATGCGAAACCTGCGGAATGCCGCGCGTCACATCGAGACCCGGAAACGTGTACAGCGCGAAGTGCGACGAAATCACATCGGGACGCGAGGTGCTGATCTCCTGGCGCAATGCGCGGCGTGCCGCCATCAACCGCAGCGGCAGCGATTGCGCCGCGGAGCCGAAACCGTTGATCGCGCCACCGGTATCCGCCGCAACTTTCGGCGAGCCGGCCACCACGCCGCGCACCGCGACGCCCGCGCCCGGCAATGCGCCGACCAGCGAGTAGTACATGCGGTCGAGGCCGCCCGCGCGCTCGGGAAACCAGTGCATCCCGATCTGCAGCGATTTGATTGAACTCGTCGTCATGATTGTTGCCCCTGTGCGTCTGAGAGTTGTAGTGGATTGCGGGATGGCTCGGCCAGCCGGTTCGCCGACGGATTCACCCGAGCGACGTATTGGTCCGTGTGTTGGCCCGACTGCGGGTCCTCGTTCCGGTCCCGCCGCCATTCCCTGTCAGGGCGCGCCTTCATTCCGCGCCCTTCTGCCCGGCCAGCGTGTTCAGCGTCAACGCGTCGGTCTTGGCGACCGCCGACGCTTCCGCTTCGCTGCGCCGGCGGTCTTTCTGCTGCCCCGCCAGTTGCCGATAAAGCGCGATGTATTGCGCCGCCATGCGCGCCCAGCCGAAGCCGGTCGCAAGTTCGTTGGCGGCTATGCCCATCGCGCGGCGAGCGTCGTCGTTGTCGGCCAGACGCGCGACGGCGCCGGCCAATGCCTTGGGATCGTCCGGGTCGTCCAGCACGATGCCGCATTCCGGCGTGATGATTTCCGCACCGCCCGCCGTGCGCGCCGTGACCACCGGCAGGCCCGCGGCCATCGCTTCGAGCAGCGACAGGCTCATCGCCTCGTAGCGCGACGGAAACACGAACGCGTCGACCGAATGCATCAGCACCGGCATCTCCTTGACCAGCCCAAGAAAATGCACGCGATGCGCAATGCCGAGCGCCTTCGCTTCTTCCGGATACGGACTGCCCGGCAGAAACCCGGCCACCGCGATCTGCACGTGTTCGGGCAGATGCTTGAGCGCCTTCAACACCGTGCCGAGGTTCTTGCGCGGCGTGCGCAGGTCGCCCACGAACAGCAGCAGGAATGCGTCCGCGGGCAAGCCGAATTTCGCCCGATCGCCGGTTGCGGCCGCGAAGCCTTGCGTATCGACGCCGTTGTAAATCACGTCGACCCGGTTATCCGGCGTCAAGCCGATCGCGCGAATTTCGTCGGCGACCTTTTGCGACACCGCCGTGATCACCTTCGAGCGCCGGTAAGCCCAGCGTTCGAGCAGCGCATTGCAACGCGTATAAACCGACTGATACGCGGACCACACGCCCTTCGTGAGGCCAAACGGGTAGTACTTGCTGCCGAACCAGCCGCTATGCACGAAGTGCGACGTATTGACGTCGGCGGGCATCCACGTGATGAAGCCGTTCACGTGCAGCACGTCGTATTCGCGGCGATGCGCGCGCAGCCACATCGCGCTCTTGAACGCGAACACCTGCTGGCGCAGCAGATTGGTGGGCCACCATTTGCCGATCTTGATGGGCGTCCAGCGAACGTTCGGATGGGCCAGAAGATCGGGCGCGACATGCGACGCGACCAGCGTCACGCCGATGTTCTCGTCGAGAGCGGCGCGCGCGATCTCGTGGTTGACGCGTCCCTGGCCGTCGTTATGGCGCACGACGTGCGTGACAATGGCGACTCTCAATCAGTGCCTCCGTGGAGAAATAGCGTGCGTCTGCGGTTCATCTTTTCGTAGTGCACCGCGGATAGGATCGAAAAAACACTCATGAAAAGCAGCAGGCCGCCGGTGCCGACCAGCGAATTGGTGAACACCAGCATCGCGAAAGTCGCGAGACTGAGGCTCAGGCAGGCCGAAACGAATTTGTCGTTGCGCAGCTTGAACGACGCGAGCGCCGCGCGCACCACCAGCCACACGATGCCGGACATGTAGAGCAAGGTGCCGGGCCAGCCGAGCACGAACGGGATGTTCATCACGCCGCTGTCGAAGTTGCCGTACTGGCCGAGCTGGCCGCCGTCGTTCGAAAGCTTGGTCGACGTGCCGGTCGCGCCCATGCCTTCGCCGGAGACGTCGGTGAAGGCGGTCTTCGCGAACGTCGCGTAGAACTCGTTACGCGCGGCATAGCTCTGGTCGTCGCTCAGGTTGACGAGCGTGTTCAGGCGCGCCTGCATCCGCTCGGCGACCGGGCCGACCGTGAGCAGCGGCACGCACAGACCGGCAAGCAGCACCGCGCTCGCGACGATCCGCACACGCACCTTGTTGTTCGATTTGACCAACTGGATGAACAGCGCGATCACCCAGCCACCCCACGTCGAACGCACGAGGCTCAGCGCGAACGAAAAGAAGCCCAGCGCCGCCGCGACCCAGCGCACGCGATGCTTCGCCGCCATCACGTAGACCATCGCACCCATCATCGCGAACGCGAACGGTCCCGACGAGTTCATCGTGCTGAACACGCGCACGCCCATCGGCACAGGATCGCCCTGCGAATTCATCTGCGAGCCGAGCATCCACAGTGCGTCCCACTGCGGCATGATGAAGAACTGGATCAGACCATAGCCGCCCATCACCAGCATGCCCCAGATGAAGGTATTGACGATGGTGTCGCGGTACTTCGGGTACTGGCGCGTGTGCGCCATGATGTGAAAGCCGATCAGGATCGGATAGAGCCAGTTCGCGAGGTCATAGGTCGCGGCGAGCGGCCCGCTCGACATCACGCCGATCATGAACGCGTAGGCGAGCCCCATCAGAATCAGCAGCACCGGCAGGCCGCGCCGCTGCGAAAGTATCTTGTAGTAACGGAGCAGGGAAAACCCGCTGATCATCGTCACCGCAAGCGGCGCAATCTGGATCAGGCTGGTCGGCGTGAACGAACCTTTGGACCAGTCGGCGAGACGCCGCACTTCCGGGCTCAGAAACCACAGCCACCACATGAAACCGATGTAGCGCGCCGGGCTTCTGAAGTAGAGCCAGAGACCCGTCAGGATCGCGAGTACCGGGAATCCGAGCGTGAGCACCGTGCCCTGATGCGCGCCGATCAGCATCACGGTGATCAGCCACAGCAAGGCCTCGGGCAGCCACTCCTTGCGCGTGCCGGAGAGGATCCGGCTCGCGCTGTCGCCGTCAGCTCGCGTGATTGTCGACATCGTTTAAAGGCCCCCGCGTGATTCGCGCGCAGGACGTTGAGCCGGCCCCTGGCTGCCCGCGCGGACCCGCACCGGCTGATTCGACGGGGCCGTAGCCGTAGCTGCAACCGGAGCCGGGGCCGGCGCGGCGCGCGGCGTGGTTGCCTCGGCGTCGGCGGCGCCTGCGCTCACGCGGCCACGCGCCGCCGCGCGGACGCGCAGCATCTCCTGCGTGATCCTCACGTGCTGCATCGCATAGCTCTGCGTGGTCAGTTCGCGTGACAGCAAGCCGGCGGCCGCCGCCTGCGCCTGGCGCAACGCGTCCGCGGGCGAGGCCGCGAGCTGGTCCACCGCCTCGCGCAATGCCTGCGGGTTGAACGGCGGGATATAAGCCGCCTCGCCCGCCGGGAAATAATCCTGCAACGCGCCGACGTTGGTGACCACCATCGGCTTGCCGACCGCCGCCGCTTCCAGCATCACGGTGATGCCCGAGGCGTGCGAATTCGGCCGCAACGGCACGACGATCACGTCGGCCCAGTCGTAGAGTTCGTGCTGCTTTTTGATGCCCGAGAACAATGCGATCTCGACGTTCGGCGCGCGCAGCGAAGCGGGAATGCGCCGGCGGGTCGCGAGCTTGACCGTGTAGCGCGCGTCGTTGCCGAAGGCTTTGATCAGGGTCTCCCAGTCGCGGTCGCGATCGTTGCCGATCGCGGCGATGCGAATCGGCGTGTGCGGCGTCCACCCGGCCGGCGTCTTCACGGGAAAGTCCTGTGTGTTCAGGCCGTAGTAGAGATGCTTCGCGTCGCGGTTGAAATAACGTTGGCACAGCTCGGCGTTTTCGCTGGCGAGCGTGGTCAGCTGATCGGCGCGCTTCATCAGCTTGCGATACAGCCAGCTGCGCAACATGCCGTAGGAAGGCCATTTATCGAGCAGCCACACGCTTTGTGCGAGCAGCAAGGGTTCGGCGTCCACGCCGGCCTTGCGGCCGCTCAGCAGCAGCATGAGCGCGGCGGAGAGCCATTCCTGCTCGGTATGCGTCCAGATCACGTCCGAGCGCAGCATCTCGGCGCGGTTGCGCCACGTATGGATGAAGTCGAATCCGAGCGCCGCCTTCAGCGCGCGGCGCAACAAACGCACCGGCTTGCTTTCGCGTGCGTCCTGCGAATAGGTCAGCTTGAACGCGTCGGATTCGGCATGGTGATAGCCGTACAGACAACCGATGTTGTCGCCCGGCCGGTAAAAACGCGGATCCGCGCCGTAAAACAGATGAACGTGAACTTTCGTACTCATGCAGACACTCCGCTCTGCCGGTGGAAAGGAGCATCGGCGGGCGCCCGTGGGCGCAAGTGCCGATGCACGAACGTGCAGGACGATCGGGTCACGCGTGGATCACGCGAGTCATGCGACTCGGGTGCCTCGGGTGCCTCGGGTGACTCATGCGGTCCGCGACAGCGCGCGGCGCGCTTCGTGCGCGCCGGTGCGCACCGCGCGCCAGCGCGACAGCCGCAGACTCGCCTGTTTCGAAATCAGCCCGAGCGCCGCATGCGTGAGACCCGGATAGACGCGCGTGCCGACCAGCGTCCACCACCACCACGCGGTTTCGCGGCGCAACGGCGGCAACTGGTCGCGCAGGATCAGATGAAAATTGAAGGCGGCATTGCGCAACGCCGTCATGGTTTGCGCATCGCGCCGGTCGTCGTCGAAACGCTCGGCCGGAAAATGGTCGACGGCGACGCGTGGGTCGTACATCAGCTTCCAGCCGGCGTTCTTCACGCTCAGGCTGAAGGCCATGTCGTTGTGAACCTGGGCACCCGCGCCGCGCAGGCGCTGATCGAAGCGGATCGTGCGGACCGCCTCGCGCCGGTAACTCATGTTGGCGCCCTTCAGGATGTCGACTTCGCGTGCGCCGCCCACGCCAAGGTGATGATTGCCGATGATCTTGCCGTGCGCCGTGACCTTGCCGACCAGCGGCCGCTCGCCATCCAGCACGCGGCCTTTTTCGTGCACCCAGTCGCGGCCGCCCAGCGCACCCAGGCGCGCGTCGCTTTCGAACGCGGCGGCAATACGTTCCACCCAGTCGACGTGCGGCGCGGCGTCGTCGTCGGTGATCGCGATGACGTCGCCCGTGGCCGCATCCAGTCCGCGATTCAGGGCAGCGACCTGGCCTGGCACGTCCACCAGCGCGACGGACAGCGGCAACGCGCCCGGCACGGCGGGATCGCGCAGGCAGACGTGGGTCGCTTCGTCGTCGGCGCGCGCGACCACCACCACTTCGTCCGGCGTGCGCGACTGCCGTTGCAGCGCCGCGAGGCAGCGCGCCAGGTCGGCCGGGCGGCGGTAAGTCGGAACCAGTACCGTCACTTTCATCGTGATGTCCTTGTTTAGCGTGTTTGCGCCGGGATCGGCACACTGGGCCCGGTCTTGCAGACCGCTGCCCGGGACCCCGGTGCTCGAACTCAGGTGCTCAGATATTCCTGGACCGCTGCATAGCTGCGGTCGTAGCCGCCGCGCGAGCGCGCCGGCATCCCGTTGAAGATGCCGCCCTGCACGTGCACGCCGGCCGCGCGCAGGCGCTTCAATGCGTCGGCGATCTCGCCTTCGCTGTGCACGCCGGAGCGCATCACGAAGAAGGTCGCACCGGCATACGCACCGATAATCGACGCATCGGTCACGGCCAGCACCGGCGGCGTGTCGATCAGGATCACGTCGTAGCGTTTGGCGAGGCCGTCCAGGTATTGCGGCAGACGCGGCGACATCAGCAGTTCCGACGGATTCGGCGGACGGCGGCCGCACGAGATGAAGCTCAGGTTCTCGACGTTCGAGGCACGGATCGCTTCTTCAAGCGAGATCTGCCCGCTCAGCAATTCCGACAGGCCGTTCTCCTGCGCCCCGCCCAGATAACGTTCAAGCGCGCCGCGGCGCATATCGCCGTCGATCATCAGCACGCGTTTGCCCGAGTGCGCGAGCAGCACCGCCAGATTGACCGTCAGGAAGCTCTTGCCGACGCCGGCCATGGGCCCTGTCAGCATGACGATGCGGTTCTTCGCGTCCATCATCGTGAACTGCATCGAGGTGCGCAGGCTGCGCAGACTTTCGATCGTGACGTCCTTCGGCCTCGCGTTCGCCAGCACCGAGCGCAGGCGTTCGCCGCCGCGTTCGAAGCCGCTTTCGAGCAGGGCCTGTTCGGCGCTCAACGGCACGAGACCGTACACCGGCAGATGGAACGTGCGCTCGATATGCTCGGGATCGTCGATACCCTTGAACATATTGCGGCGCAGGAACACGAAACCGGTGCCGCAAATCAGGCCCAGAATGACTGCCGCCGACAGGATCAGCACTTTCTTCGGCTTGACCGGCGCGCCCGGGCGCATCGCTTCGTCGACGATATGCACGTTGCCGCCGGTGCCGGCCTTCTGTACCGACAACTCCTGCACACGGTTGAGCAGCAGCACGTAAATGTCTTCCGCCACCTTCGCATCGCGTTGCAACTGCACGGCCTTCACTTCGGTTGCCGGCAGATCGCGGAAACGGTCGGCGTATTTGGCGCGTTGCGCTTCCAGTTCGGCCATCTGCTGACGGGCGGCCACGAGCATCGGGTGGTCGTCGCCATAGCGTTCGGTCAACTGCGCCATCTGCAGACGCAAACCGGCGATCTGCTGCTCGTATTGCACGCTGCCTTCGAGGTAGACCTTGGCTTCGTCGCTCGCATTGATCGAGCCGGACTGGCGCTGATACGCGGTCAACGCGGCTTCGGCGCGTTCGAGATCGGACTTCAGGCGCGGCTCTTCGCTCTTCAGGAAGTCGAGCATCTTGCTCGCGTCGACCTGCTTGTTCGAAATGTGCTGACGTACATACGACTGCGCGAGCGCATTGGCCACCAGCGCGGCGTGCTCAGGACTCTTGTCCTCCAGCGAAATCTGGATCACGCCGGTCTGCTTGCCCTGCTCCTGCACGGTGATCGCCGACTGGAACGCGGTGATCGCGTCGAGGTCGTTAAAACGCGTCACGGTGAACTCTTCACCCGGACGGGCCACCAGCTTGCTGACGAGAATCGTCACGCCGCCGCCCTGCTCCTGCTGGCCGACCTGGCCGCGCAACAGCAGCGAGCCGTTCTCCGCGTACAGTTCGTAGTGCTGGCCGTCGAACACCTTCATCGTCATCTTCTGGCCTTCCAGCGCGGGCACCACGTCGAGCGAATCGACCTCGGCGTCTTCACCGCCCCATGCGTACGAAGTCAGACCCAGCCACGGCCTGGCCGGCTGGCCCGGCGTCGCCATACGCGCGGCGATGCTGCCGAGCAGCGGAATCGTCTTCGGCGCGACACTGAAATTCAGCTTCAGTTGCTGGACCACCGGGCCGACTACACCACGGCTCTTGATGATTTCGATTTCGGCGTCGGTCGGCAGCGAAGTCGAGCCGGACGTGATGGCCGCGCCGGTCTGCGTCTGCGTGAGCGCCTGCGAGGTGTTGTCGGACTGCTCGACGCGCACGTGGGCGTCGGCCGAATAGATCGGTTTGGCGAGAAAACAGTACGCGGCGGCCAGCGCGACGATCACGCCGGCGATCGTAATCAGCCACCAGATGTCGTCGAGGATCACCTGGACCAGTTGCCCGAGGACGACGTCCTCTTCTTCGGTCTTGATCGGACCGGCCATGTGTGGAGTGATTTGATTGCTCACAATTCGCTTCCCGTATCGGTTGCGTCAGCATCGACTGCTGCTTTTGCTTCGGCGTTTGCTTCGGTCCCGCGCCCTGTGAGAGCGGCGCGGGCCTGTCGACGGCTCAGACGGTTATTTCGTCAACTGCTTCAGGTAGAACAGCGTCTGCACGGTCGGCAGGACTTGCTGCAACACACGGTTGAACGTGGTCGAAGCGGCGGTGCCCACATACACGACATCCATCGGTTGCAACTGGAACTGCGACGACAGCATGATCGCGTCGGGCTGCGTCATGTTGAGGCGGTACACGTCCGGCGTGGTCGGATGTTCGCGCATGCCGCGCATCACGAAGATCTGGCGCGGATTGGCGTCCGTGTCGAGAATGCCGCCTGCCTGGGTGAGCGCGTCGGCGATCGTCAGGCGGCCCTTCAGCATCGGCACCTGGATCGGCGTCTTCACTTCGCCCATCACGAAGATGCGGCTGTCGGTGTGATCCGGAACGTTGATCACGTCACCGTTTTGCAGCATGACGTTCTGCGTGGTGTCGCCCTGGTCGAGCATGCGGTCCGCGTCGAGCACGTACAGCTTGTTGTTGCGCGTGAGGCGCACGCGCTGGATGTCGGCGTCGCTGTTCGTGCCGCCCGAGCGCGTGATCGCGTCGACCAGCGTGAGCGGCACGTCGCTGATGGCGAGCGGGCCCGGCGTCTTCACGTCGCCGGTCACCTGCACCTTCTGGCCGCGATAGGACAGCACGCGCACGTCGACCTGCGGATTGCGGATGTAGCGCACGAGGCCGGCGCTCAACTGATCGCGCACCTCGGCCACCGTCTTGCCCGCGGCCCTGATCCGGCCGACGAACGGGAAAAAGATCGTGCCGTCTGGAGCAATGGTCTGGCCGTAAGGATCGGCCTGCCCCGGCAATGCCGCGGTATACGGCTGCTGCAAGGCGCCGCCGATCGACTGCGTGGTGTTGCCGCCCGCGGACAGCGTGCTGCCCTGCGGGGTGGTCAATTCCGGGTGATCCCACACGGTGATGCCGAGAATGTCCTGCGGCGAAAGCCGGTACACGTACTGCGACGGATCGCTGATATGCGAGGTCGGCAGCACCTGCTGCGCGGCGGCGGCGGCTTGCGCCTGTGCTTGCGCCGCGACCAGCGGACCGTCGATGATATGGACCGGGTAGGTTTCGTTCGCTTGTTGACCCTGATGCTGGCCGTCGTCTTTCAGACGGGATGTGTCGAGGTAATTACCAGGTGCGGTAGCGCAAGCCGACAGAAAGGACGTCAGCAAAAGCGTAGCGGCGAATTTCGATTTAAGACCCGTCGATTTAAGACCCGTCGATTTGGAATCCGTCGGGCGGACGTTCGCGAATGTGTGTTCAGTGCGTTGTTTCATCAGCATATTTTCTTCAGCCATCCCATGACCAGGTGTTCGATGAGCACGAGACTCTTCCTATAGTCGGCTTCCATGCCGCCGTGCGGATCGGCGACGTCGGAATCGTCTTCCCACTTGCCGAGCGGATAGACCTTGCCGCGCGAGGCAGGATCGAGTGCTTCCACCGCGCTGACCTGCGCGCGCTCGGTGACGAGCACCAGGTCGGCGGAACGCACGAGCTGGCGGTCGAGGCGCCGTGAATAGTGGATACCGGAAGCGACGCCCTGCTCGTCGAGCAGGCGCCGCATCACCGGGTCCATGCCGTGGCCGTTCGCGGCACGGATACCCGCCGAATGAAACGCGATCGGCGCTGAGGACGACCGCGACGGTACGCGTTGCCGGGCCTTGAACAGCATCTCGGCTGCGGGCGAACGGCACACGTTGGCGTGGCAGACGATCAGAACGTTGGCGAACATAGCGGGCTCCTTAATGAAACGTGGCGGCGCGGCGGCTTACTGGCCGGCCCCGACCGCGTCGGCCGGGCGAACCGCCCCGGTCGTGACCGGCAGGCCGTTCGCGCCGACCTTCGCCGGCGCATTGCGCAACGCCGCCTGACGGCCGATCGCGTGATACTCGATACCGAGTTCGAGCAGTGCGTCCGGTTCGTACAGATTGCGGCCGTCGAAAATCAGCGGCGTGGTGAGGATTTCCTTGAGCGAACCGAAATCCGGACTCTTGAAGACCTTCCATTCGGTCAGGATCACGAGCGCATCGGCGCCAATGGCGGCGTCCATCTCCTCGTTCACGAAGGACAGGCGCGCGTGCTGTTGCGGCACGTCCTTCAGATCGAGCGCGAAGACGCGCTTCGATTCGTCGATTGCGACCGGATCGTAGGCCTTCACGTGTGCGCCACGGCGCAGCAGCTCGGCGATCAGCGGGCGGCTCGGCGCTTCGCGCATGTCGTCCGTGTTCGGCTTGAAGGCGAGGCCCCACACGCCGAAGGTGCGATCCGACAGATCCTCGCCCAGACGATCGACGATCTTGTGCGCGAGGATCTTTTTCTGCGTGTCGTTGACGGCTTCCACCGCTTCGAGAATGCGCAGATTGGCCTTGTGGTCGGCGGCCGTACGGATCAGCGCCTGCACGTCTTTCGGGAAGCACGAGCCGCCGTAGCCGCAACCGGCATACAGGAAGTCGTAGCCGATACGCGGATCGGAACCGATGCCGCGGCGTACCGCTTCGATATCCGCGCCGACGCGGTCGGCCAGATTCGCGAGCTCGTTCATGTACGAGATCCGCGTGGCGAGCATGGCGTTGGCCGCGTACTTGGTGAACTCGGCCGACCGCACGTCCATGTACAGCGTGCGTTCGCGATTGCGGTTGAACGGCGCATAGAGGCGCTTCATCAACTCGCGGGCTTTTTCGCCCGGCACGTCTTCATCGCAACCGAGCACGATGCGATCCGGCCGCGTGAAGTCTTCCACGGCCGCGCCTTCTTTCAGGAACTCGGGATTCGACACGACCGAGAACATGTGATTGAGGTTGCGTGCGGCCAGTTCCTCGGCGATCACGTCGCGCACGCGCGATGCCGTGCCGACCGGCACCGTCGATTTGTCGACGATCACCTTGAAGCCCGTCATATGGCGGCCGATGTTGCGCGCGGCGGCGAGCACGTATTGCAGGTCGGCGGAACCGTCTTCGTCGGACGGCGTACCCACGGCGATGAACTGGATGTCGCCGTGCGCGACCGCGGCCGGGATGTCGGTCGAGAACTTCAGGCGGCCGGCTTTGCGATTGCGCGCAATGATTTCCTGCAGACCCGGTTCATGGATCGGCACGCCGCCGTTGTTGAGCACGTCGATCTTGCGCTGATCGACGTCGAGACAGAACACGTCGTGGCCGATGTCAGCCAGACAAGCGCCCGTCACGAGGCCTACGTAGCCACTACCGATGATCGTCAGGTTCATGTATTACACCTCGGAAAATGGAGTTGATTCATTAAATGCGGTCACGCGTTGCGCGGCTGCATATTCAATAAGCGTTGTTGCCCACAAAGCCCTTCCACAGCGTGAGCACGACGATCTTGATGTCGAGCCAGAAGGTCCAGTGCTGCATGTAGTACAGATCGAGCTTGACGCGGCCCATCATCTTTTCGATGCGATCGGTCTCACCGCGATAGCCGTTGATCTGCGCCCACCCGGTGATGCCCGGCTTGATCCGGTAGCGGTGCATGTAGCCCTTCACCAGATCCTTGTAGATGTCGTCGTGTTCGAGCGCATGCGGACGCGGGCCGACCACCGACATCTCGCCGCGCAGCACGTTGATGAATTGCGGCAATTCATCGAGGCTGGTGCGCCGCAGGAATGCGCCGACCGCGGTGATGCGCGGATCGCGCCGCGTGGCCTGGGTGATCTTGCCGGCCTCTTCCTTGTGCATCTTCATCGAGCGGAACTTGTAGATCTCGAACTGGTTGCCGTCGATGCCCTTTCTCTTCTGGCGAAAGAACACCGGGCCCGGCGAGCTCGCCTTCACCATCACCGCGATCACCAGCATCACCGGCGACAGCGCGGTCAATGCCGCCAGCGCGAACAGACGGTCGAAAATGCGCTTGGGCAGCACGCGCAGATCGGTGATCGGCGAGGCGGCCAGGTTGATCGCCGGCACGCCGAGCAGATCCACCATCGGTTGATTGAAGAGCGTGAGGCTGCGCACGTCCGGGATGAAGCGGATGTTCACGAAGTCGTTCTTCAGGTCCGTCACGAAACGGTGAATCGCCTTCTCCTTCGAAATCGGCAGCGCGAGCCACAACTCGCGAATCGCGCGCTGGCGCACCAGCTGAAGCATCCGTCCGTAGTCACGCTCGACCGGCACGCCTTCGATCAGATCGCTCGCATCCGGGTCCTCATAAGGATTGATCGTGCCGTCCTCGTCGAACACCACGACGGGGCTAAAGCCCGCTTCCGGGCGGGTACGCATCTGTTCGATCAGGAAGCGCCCATACGGCGCGCCACCGACGATCGCCACCGCGCGCTGATTGAAGCCTTCGCGACGCAGCCCACGCAGGATCGAATAAACGATCACCTTGGTGACGATCAGCAGCACGATCGTGGCAACCGCCCAGTAGACGAGCCACAGACGCGACAGGCTGTCCGAACGGTGCAGGCTGAAGCTGATCAGGATGCCGGTGACCTCCACCATCACCCAGCCGCCCGCGACGCGGCACAGCAGGTCGTAGAGCGGCTTGCCGCGCCACGACTGATAGATACCCAGCGCCGGAAAGAACACCACCACCAACAGGCAGTCGAACGCGAGCGATACGCTTTGGACGTCGTCCAGCCACACCAATTTCCCGCTGTGCACGGCCGTCGCGATGGCGGCGCCGAGCGCGACCATGGCGATGTCGATGATTCTCGATAGAACGCTCAACATGCGCTGCCCCTCAGTTCGTCAGTCAAGTGCCATCCATTGGTTGGTTGAATTCCCGTCACACCCGTCAAACCGCAGGACACACAATGCCGGTCTGCGCGCCTGCCAGATAAATGCGCGACACGAATCCGATTCAACCGGTGCTAATTGCCCTGCCGCTTTCCGAACTAAAAATTGCCCAATCGGCCAACCCGGAAAATGCGTGTCTGAATGAGTGAATACCCTTGTACAGGTATAGATAAAGCTATATTAAAATTCGCGCTGCAAGACCGCAAAATATCTCAAATTGTATCGGTCAAAGTTCCAGCATTTTTTCTGAATTTCGTTCGGCAATTGTTACCGAATCTGGCGTTTCAAAGGCTTTTTTCGGCCTTTATAGAGGCCAAGGCGAGCCGACCTGTCCGTTTTCCTGCGAAGCTTACGTTTCGCGTTTCGTCCCTATTCTGCGTCAATTCGCCGGATAAAAAAATTACCCGCGATTTTTTTCGTGTAATTTTTATTTTTTAAAAATTAATCGGACATTTTTCCTTCACGGAACGGCTTAATTTTATTAAGCGTTTTATATAGTTTCTATTTAACGCGCTTTTATTGACTCCTTGCTTCGTGATAAAACTCGACGCATTCACCCAGCCTCGAGGAGTTCATCATGACAGCTCCGGTTACGGCCACGCCCGCCGACACCCGGTCCACGCAAGCTATGCCGCTCAACGTCAAACTCAAAGTTCATCCCGTGATTCTGGCGGGCGGTTCCGGTACACGGTTGTGGCCGATGTCGCGCGAGCAGCATCCGAAGCAACTGATTGGTCTGCTCGGCGACGACTCGCTGTTGCAGTCGACCACTCGCCGGCTCGACGGACTGGAAGCCGACCATCCGCTCGCCGAGCAACTCATCGTGGTGGCCAACGAAGAGCAGCGCTTCACGACCGCCGAACAATTGCGCACGAGCGGTAAGCCGACCCGGCTGATTCTCGAGCCTGCCGGACGCGACACGGCGCCGGCACTGACCGTGGCCGCTCTTTCGATCGCGGCGCAGGACGAAGACGGCATCATGGTCGTGATGCCGGCCGATCACGCGGTGACCGATATCGACGGTTTTCATGCGGCGGTGGCCGCCGGCGTGCAGCATGCGGCGGCCGGCCATATCGTGACGATGGGTATCGTGCCGACGCGTGCGGAAACGGGCTACGGTTATATCCGTATCGGCGCAGCGCTTGGTAGCCCGCTTGGTAGCCCTAATGACACGCACGACGCAGACAGTGATGCAGGTAGTGAAGCCGCCAGCAAGATTGGCGCGCACAAACTCGATCGGTTCGTCGAAAAACCGCATCTGGAACTGGCGCAACGCTATATCGAATCGCAGGAATACTGGTGGAACAGCGGCATTTTTATCATGCGCGCGTCGACCTGGCTGAAGGCGATCCGCCACTTCCAGCCGGCGATTTACGAAGCCTGCGACGCGGCCTTCGCAGGCGGCAAAGCGGACGGCGACTTCTTCCGTCTGCAACGCGATGCGTTCAGCGCCTCGCCGTCGAATTCGATCGACTACGCGGTGATGGAGCAACTCGGCAACGACCAGGCCGCCGCATCCGGCGTGGTCGTGCCGCTGCAAGCGGGCTGGTCGGACGTGGGTTCGTGGGACGCGATCTGGGATATCTCGGCGAAGGACGCCGATCAGAACGTGGGGCGCGGGCGCGTGATGTTCGAAGGCGCGAGCTCGACCTTCGCGCATTCGGAAGGACGCCTGATCGCCTGCGTCGGCACGCAGGATCTCGTGGTGGTCGAAACGGCCGATGCGATTCTGGTCGCGGATAAATCGCGCGTGCAGGACGTCAAGAAGATCGTTGGACGGATTCGAAGCGACGGCGGGCTGGAAGCGGCCAACCATCGCAAGGTGCATCGCCCGTGGGGCAACTACGATTCCGTCGACACCGGCGAGCGCTTCCAGGTGAAACGCATTGTCGTGAAACCGGGTGCACGGCTTTCGTTGCAAATGCATCATCACCGCGCGGAACATTGGATCGTCGTGCGCGGCACCGCGCTCGTCACGCGCGGTGAAGAGCGCTTCATCGTCTCCGAAAACGAATCGGCTTATATTCCGCTCGGCGTCACCCACCGCCTCGAGAACCCGGGCAAGATGCCGCTCGAAATGATCGAGGTGCAGTCCGGCTCGTATCTCGGCGAAGACGATATCGTGCGCTTCGACGACACGTATGGGCGCAAATGAAGCACGCGACTGACGCGCACCGATAAACGCGCGCCAATGAGGAACGCCGGTGAACGATGCCGGCGCACAACCTTGAATTCGCGCCAATGCAACGCTCTGGCAACGTCAATCGACGTTCAACGCCAGTCAGGTAACACCAATGATTCACAACGGATGAAGTGGGAACCTGCGGCGGTTGCTCCTACCGGCCGCGGGGTGCTGCTGTTTTTAGCTGTTGCGCTTACTGGTCATGCTTACTGGTCACGCTTACCTGATCACACTTGCTGCCTTGCTAGCCGCCGTGCTGATTGCCGCACGCCGCCGCACTAGCCGCCGCACTCATCCCGCATGGGAAATGAGTTCCGGGTACGACGGAAAACGATCTGATGCACTGCTTTCGGCTGTGCTCGCGGGCGCCGCCGGTTCACTCGGGTAACGGCGCAGCGGTCCACGAAACGCATTGAGCGGACCGTGCAAAGGACCACCGTGATTCGCCGTGACCGGCTCGGGGACATGGCGCATGGCCGGCAACGGACGCGCCACCGCCGCCGCTGCTGCGTTGACTGCCGGTGCAGCCTCGGCAGCCGCCTGTGTGCGGCATTCACGATCGATCCACTGCCGCGCCCAGTCGAGCGCGTATTGCTCCGCCGCGTCGGCTTGCGCAAAGCGAGGACCCACGAGGCCGGAGCGCTCGACGCGCTTGCCGTCCTTCATGATCTCCGCCCATGCGCGATACATGGCGTTGGGCACCTGCTCCGCCACGACGTAGATCACATAGCCGTGCTGGTCGGCGATCTGCGTGCCGCGTGGCGCGAGGCTCATCGACAGCGGGCTGCGCTGATCGTCAAGCTGTTGCGCACGGCGTGCCGACGTAATGGCCGAATCCAGGCTGTGCATTGCCGCGCCCACCGCCCGCGCTTCCTCCATGCTTTGCAGATCGGCGCGCGTAACAGGCCGTGCCGCAAACGACGAGGATGCCGACGACGAGCGCGACGCCGGCGGCACATTCGTCAGCCCGGACAACTGGCGCGTGATATCGGCGATCGGATCCGCCGAACGCCAGTTGCTCAGGCTGCTCGAAACGCCGGGCGCCTGCCACGACTCGGGGCTCTTCCAGGACACGCCGCGCGGATTTTCGTCACGCACGCTGGGAGGTTCTGCTACCGGTGCCGCAGGTTTGGCCGCGACAGGCGGTGCCGGTTGCGGGACGTACGCGAAGGTGCGCCCGGTTTGAGACAACAGCCGAACCATCTCGAGGAGGGTGCCGTTCAACTGCCATTCTTCAAAACGGCGCCGGCATGTAGGACCTGACGGATAGCGGCCTGGCAGCTTCGACCAGGGTTCACCGGTTGTCAGAATCCACAGGACGGCATTCGCCACGATACGCGGTTCGGCGCGCGGCCGTCCGCGTCGGTTCAGACGGACGGCCGGCTCATCAGAGACAAGCGCTGCCAGCAGCGCCCATTCGTCATTGCTTAGCTCATCGAAAAACATTGGGTTTTCTCCACGCAGCCTGGCCGGGCCGCGGCTTTGGACAGCCACGGATTCAACTTTCACGATCCGTGTGCAGCCCGCGGTTGCACAAATATGTTTTGTACGTTCTGTTGGTGGGTCAATGTCGCACTGGGTTAGTGCGGTTTGTCCCTATTGCGAAGCACAAAACGTGGTCTCACTCGTGCATGGGAGAATTTGTGCACGAAGCATACCACCACCAGGGTTTGCGTGAATATCGTTGAGACAAGTGTTACGGATGGAAACAAACTTGTCCTTTTTGCTGCGTCGTTTCGCACATTGCCGTAACACAACTATAGGCGGTTCTTGCGGAGAAAGCTCCTATTGCATAGCACAATGGCATCGCATCGGCGGTGAATGGCATTTATGAAATTGGCGTTTGATTCACCATGCATTTCGAGGCGTTTCGAACGGTTTTTTCAGGTGACCGCCGCGTACCTGGGCGTAGCGCGTGAACAACGTCCTGGGCGCTTCGAGGCGCGACGGCCGCGGACGTAAACGCAGCCCCTGGATATGCCATTGGCATTCCTCTCGACGCCGCGCGAGCATGGCTGAGCAGCGTGCTTCAGCGTATAGGGTTCGCCGCGCCCTCACCCGCCACAGTCATCCACTGACGTACGCGCCAGCGCGCCACGAGCCCGGCGAGTACATATGGATCGGCTCTGGCAAAGGCTTCGGCGGCTGCGGGAGAGTCGCCTTCGAAGAGCAGCACGGCGGTATCCACGGGCTCGGTTAACGCCCCGCCCAGTTGCAATTCACCGCGCTCCGCAGCCGCCCAGGCGAGTTTCAGATGCGCGTCGCGATACGCGGCACGCCGTTCGAGGTAGTCCGGTACGAGGTCATACATGAGCAGGTAGTGCATGGCGAGCCTCCTTTGGCTTGCGTGACAGGGACGACGGTCGGCACATCGGCACAGGGAATCGAGTCAGGATTACCCATATGCTGGACAACGGGATTTTCTGCCGATTTCCTATTCATTTGCATCTGCAGCAATGCAGATCGGATTTTTAATATTTGATCCGCATTGTCGAATGGCGATGAACTGAATTATTTGCATATGCCTTACCAATTAATCCGGATTGCATAACATATTTTGGCACTGCTACGATTCAGCCGTTTCATCCGCCGGAGCGCCCGCTAGCCCCCGTGTGTAGGGGAAAACCAGCGTGAGCGCCTGTCAACCGGATTGCTCTTTTATCCGTTCTGGCAGACAGCATTTGCCATAATGGACATGCCGAGGGGTCCTGGACGCCATTGACGCCCCCGTGCATGAACGACCAAAAACGTTTTCACCACCGATGGAGTGTCACATGAAAATCCAATCCGCTATCGCTACGCTGGTGCTGGGTGCCGTCCTCGTTTCGCCGGTGTTCGCGCAGAACAGCCAGCAAACGAAAATGGCCGACTGCAACAAGCAGGCCGCCGACAAGAAAGGCGATGACCGCAAGGCCTTCATGAAGACCTGCCTGTCCGCCAAGCCGGCCGCCGCCGCACCGATGAGCCAGCAGGACAAGATGAAGGCGTGCAACACGCAAGCCACCGGCAAGAAAGGCGACGACCGCAAGGCTTTCATGAAGACCTGCCTGTCGTCCGCGCCGGCTAACTAAACACGAGGCAATCGGCGCGGCCCACACGCCGCGCGTCTAACCGCGTATTGCTCGAACAGGGCCGCGCCATTGTCCGGCGCGGTTGCTGTCTTTTTCTGTCCTTCCTTCCGCTTTCCTCGTAATTCCCCCTCGCAGTTCATCTCCCCGGCAGCCGTCCGCGCGTTACCCACCCCTTCGCAGTCCGTCCACGCCAACGCACCGATTTTCTTCTATGATGGCTGCGGAGACGGCCCACACCCCCATACACAACATTAGACGGGCCGCCATCTTGTCGTTGGTGCTGCAAGAGCATCGATCGGAGGCAAGGATGGTTTCGAAACATAAAAACCGCTGGTTAAGGCGGTGGCTGGTCGTCATCGTATTCTGGGCCGTGCCCGTGGCGATCGTTGCAGTCAGCGAGATCCGGGAGGAAATGGCGTACAACGCCGTCGACCTCGACCGCGCGCTGACCACCTGGAATCTCACCGACGCACAACGCGCCGCCGGCGCCGCCGCGCGCTGCCATGGCAAGCCCGACGAGGCGCAAGCCGCCGGCTGCCCGGCCGATGTGCTGGCCGCCAATCTGCCGCGCCAGCAGGACGCCCGCAATGAATACAGCGTGCGCCGCTCCACCCTCATGGCTTACCTCTGGCATGCATTCGTCGGCTACTGGATCGTGCCGGCTGTCACGCTGTTCCTGATCGGCGTGTTGATCGGCATGATTCGCCGCGCACTCCGGCGCCCGCCGGTCAAAAGTCCGGCAAACCATGGCTGAGGATGCGGTGCGGTGCCGAGGCAACACTTTCAATTCAATTTCAGCGCAATTCGTGAACGCGCAGAAATCGGTAAAAACGGATACTTGATAGGGTTCCAGCCTCACTGCCGCCGGGCAGGTTCAGGCCAGGCACGGTTTCTCCGGAGCCCGTTCGCTCGCGTTGTCCGCAGGGCTTCTAACGCATGCCGCATGCCGGTCAAAATTACATGACCGCTTCTTATAATCGGTCGCAAAGCCCCGCCACACAAGGCTTTTCACCCGGCAACACAGCACGCCTTTTACGCTTGCGTGTGATATAACTCAAAGACAACCCGGCAACACCAAATGAGGTTGTGCCCAGGAACCACGATGGAGAAAAACGATGCAAAGACGAAACTTCATGCTGAAGACTACCGCTGCGCTCGCTTTCGGAGGCCTTACGCTCGCCGGTTGTACAACCAACGGCAGCGGCCACGATACCCCCTCCACTGATGCATCCAAACGCCAGTCGATCGATGCCAGCGTCGACGGCACCATGTCGCGGCTGTTCACCACCGTGAAAGGCTCGCGCGAACTCGTCTCCAAGGCGCGCGGCGTGCTGGTGTTCCCGTCGGTATTGCAGGCGGGCTTCATCGTCGGCGGACAGTATGGCGAGGGCTCGCTGCGCGTAGGCGGCGGCACGGTGGGCTACTACAGCACGATTTCCGGCTCGTTCGGCCTGCAGGCAGGCGCGCAGTCGAAGGCCATCATTTTCCTGTTCATGACACAGGACTCGCTCGACACATTCCGCAACGCCGACGGCTGGTCGGCGGGCGGCGATGCCTCCGTCGCGCTGGTGAAGATGGGCGCCAACGGCGCGATCGACACGACCACGGCAACGGCCCCGGTCGAAGTATTCATTTTGACCAATGCCGGCCTGATGGCCGATATCTCGCTACAGGGCACCAAGGTATCGCGCCTGAAGATCTAGGCGCGCGGTCCATTTGCCGGACCCGAACACAACGGCAACAAAAAACGGCGATGCGCAGCACACATCGCCGTTCTTTTTTTCAGACTGCTGCCTGAATGCTGCGTGAATGCTGCCTGAAGCCGCTGCTCCGCTCAGCTTCCCGACGTATCGATCACCTTGAAGCGCGAACGCTTCTGCGCGCGAATCACCGACTGATACGCATCCACATACTGCTGCGCCATCCGGTGCGACGTGAAGCGCTCCTCGAAGCGCTGCCGAACGCCCGCCCGCGGCACCTTATGCAGGCGGTTGACCGCCGCCACCGCGCCGATCTCATCTTCGACGATATAGCCCGTCACGCCGTCTTCCAGCACTTCCGGCACCGAGCCGCGGTTGAACGCGATCACCGGCGTGCCGCATGCCATCGCTTCGATCATCACGAGGCCGAACGGCTCCGGCCAGTCGATCGGGAACAGCAACGCGTGTGCGCCCGACAGGAACTCGGCCTTCTGGTTATCGGCGATCTCGCCGATGAACTCGACATGCGGCAAATCCAGCAACGGCCGGATCTCACGCTCGAAGTATTCGCGGTCGGCGGCATCCACTTTCGCGGCAATGCGAATCGGCATGCCGCAGCGCCCGGCAATGCGGATCGCCGTGTCGACACGCTTTTCCGGCGAGATACGGCCGAGAAACGCGAGGTACTTCTGCTCGACCGGCTGCGGCGTGTAGAGCTGTTCCGGCAGACCGTGGTAGACGGTGGCAAGCCATTTGGCCTGCGGCAACGGATGACGCTGCGAATTCGAAATCGAGATCACCGGCGCGGTGTTGAAGGTGTCGAACACCGGTTGTTGCTCGGGCAAGTCGAGGCGGCCATGCATCGTCGTGACGAAGGGCGTCTCCTGGCGCTTGAAGACCGAAAACGAGTAATAGTCGAGGTGAAAATGCAGCACGTCGAAATTTTCGGCCTGGCGGCGCACCAGTTCCATCAGCAGCATATGAGGCGCGATGCGGTCGCGAATGCCCGGGTCCAGACGCAGCGCGCGCGGCCATACCGCTTCAAGCTTTGCGCTCGTGACGGAGTCGCCGCTCGCGAATAGCGTCACGTCATGGCCGAGATCGACCAGCGCCTCGGTGATGTAGGACACGACGCGCTCCGTTCCACCGTAAAGCTTCGGTGGCACCGATTCGGTCAAAGGGGCGATCTGGGCAATCTTCATATTTTTGTCTCCGTGAGCTGACGGCTTGCGCCAATGGCGGTGCACGTCAGGGGCGCTGAGCACGACAGCGCGGGCCTTCTCTAACGATGCAGACAACGCCGGGCGTCCGCCTGCACCAACCGCATCAAAGCATTATTCATCAGGTTGCAACAAAAAGCCCTTGGCCTTGCAAATCCTACGCGTTGTTACATTCAGATTACATCCGGCGACGCGCCCTATCCGCCAGCCGATCAAACGTGCGCTGCCGGGCGCTCGGTAAAACAAACGCCGTTCTGCAAACGCGTCGTCACTTATGGCCGCCGCCCTTGCCCGGCTTCTGCACCGGCACGCTGCGCAAATCATCCAGAAAGGTATCGCGCCACACGCCGAGATCGTTTTTGCGCAGCGCCGCCATGTTGATCTCGTGACGCCGCTGGCGTGCATCGAGCGGCATTTGCAGCGCGCGCTGCAGGGCTTCGCACATGCCAATCGCATCGTGCGGGTTGACCAGCAGCGCACCGCTCAACTCCGCCGCCGCGCCCGCGAAAATCGACAACACCAGCACGCCCGGATCGTCGGGATTTTGCGCGGCGACGTACTCCTTCGCGACGAGATTCATACCGTCATGCAAGGGCGTGACGAAGCCGATCTGCGACTCGCGAAACAGCGACATCAGCTTCCAGCGGTCGTACTGCTGATTCAGATAGCGGATCGGCGTGTAATCGAGGCCCGAATAACGGCCGTTGATGCGCCCCGCTTCGTACTCGAGATCCTGGCGGATCTTCTGATAGGTGGCGACGTCCGAGCGGGTCGGCGGGGCGATCTGCACCAGCGTGACGTTGCCGCGCCATTCGGGCGAGCGTTCCAGCAACTGCTCGAAAGCGCGAAAACGTTCGATGAGGCCTTTCGAATAATCGAGCCGGTCGACGCTCATGATCAGCTTGCGGCCTTCCAGGCTCTGCTTCAGGTCGAGCACGTGCTGGCGGCTTTCGTAGCGCTTGGCCTGTTCGGCAATTTCGTCGGGGAAGACGCCGATCCGGTAGACACCCGTGCGCAGCTTGCGGCCGAACGCTTCGACATGATTGCCCTCGCTGACGGTGCCACGCGCGCGGCGTGTCACGTAGTCGTGGAAAGCGAGCTCATCGGTTGCGGTCTGAAAGCCTAGCAGGTCATAGCACGACAGCGATTTCACCAACTCTTCGTGCGGTGGAATGTTGAGCAGGATCTGCGGCGCCGGAAACGGAATGTGCAGGAAGAAACCGATGCGGTTGGTGATGCCTTCGGAGCGCAGCGCTTCGGCGAACGGGATCAGATGGTAGTCGTGAATCCAGATCACGTCGTCGGGTTCGAGCAGCTTGATCAGCTTGTGCGCCAACCATGCGTTGACGCGCCGGTAGCCGGCATACTCGTCGCGCTCGTAGCGCGCCAGGTCGTTGCGGTAGTGGAATACCGGCCACAGTGTCGCGTTCGAAAAGCCGCGGTAGTACTGGTCGTAATCCTTGCGCGTGAGGCCGACGGTTGCGAAGGTCACCGCGCCGTCCTGTTCCAGCGTCGGTCCGGCATTGGCGACGGTTTCGCTCACTACGTCGCCGCTCCAGCCGAACCACACGCCCCCTGCGTCCTTCAGCGCGCCGAACACGCCGACCGCGAGGCCGCCCGCCGATCCTTTGGTTTCCGTCGGCGTTGCGACACGATTCGACACGACGATCAGTCGGCCCATGCTGGTAGCCCTCCTTGGTTCGCACAGCGCGGCGCTTGCGCTTCAGGCGCTTGCGATGCCGCGAGCGCTGCGGCATGCCGATGACGTCAAGCGGTCGAAACACGCGATGCCGCGCCAGATTCGTGAGTGAGATGGACGGTTCGACCACGCCGGTGCACGGTCAGTTGCACTCATCTTCGGCCGGTGGGTGGTATTCCCCTGCCAGGCGCGCGCCCGTGGCACATCTTGCGGATAGTGTTGCCGGATGAAATCGAGCAGGCCCTTGCCGACCCGGCAGCGCAGGTCCCCGTTCGGACCCGCGGCGCATCCAGTTGGAGAATGGATGCTCGATGGACCATTGCTATGGTGCGATCAAGCGCTGCTGGTCCCACAGTTCAAGCGCGGTTTGAGGCAATTTCAAGCGGCTTTAAGCGGCTGAAGACGGCTTTAAGCGGCTTCGAACAGGCCACAAACGAGTTTCAAATACGTCACCGGTTCAGCCTGAAACTCGCCCAGGACTTAAGCGAACTGAAACGCCTAACGCGCCTGACTATGGTGCCCGGCGCAGGCGTCAGCCGCGATTCACATCAAATTCAGTTCAGCTACGAGATCAACTGCCGCTCTTGCAAGGAAATGCCTTGCCGAGCCCCAGTGAGATCGCCGTGCTGGCGTTATAGCCCGCGACGATCGGGTTATCCGCAATGTATTTGCGTACCGCGTCGGTCAGTTGCGCCGAGCGCGCGTCCGGCGGCAGGCAGAAGTACTGGCCAACGCGCGGCCCGGTAGTACCGCCAATCGCGTCGATCGTGTTGAAGATGCCGTCTGCAGCGCCCTCAATGTACGCAGCACACGCACTACGCGATGCCACATCGGTCTTCGTGCACAGCTTGTTGAGGTCGCCTCCCGTAAACGCAGCTGCCGATAGCGGTACGGCAAGCGCGCTGGCGAAAATCAAGGCCCGCAGCATGGTGTTCCTTTCCAGGGTGGTTTATCAGGCGGTCTTGCGCCGCATAGAACCGGCGCGCCTCGTAGCACGCCAAGTCGTCATTCTGCACTGTTTTGTGGAGTGGCAGGCATGCCAACAGCCGCTATCTTCAGGCAAATTTGTGTGTTCCTGTGTTCCTGTGTTCCGGCGCTCCGGTATCGCGCGTTCGGTGTTCCGGCAATCCTGTGCGCCGGTGGCTGGCATCCTGGCCGCCGGCGCTTCGATTTCTCCAGCCGTTCACTTCTGCTGCATCTGCTGCAGGCGCGCGGTGAGTCCTTCGACCACGTCCGGCTCCTTGTAAGTCTTCGCGAAATCGAGCGCTGTCATGCCAATCTGGTTCTTCACCGTGAGGTCCGCGCCGTTGTCGAGCAGGAGCTTCACCGTGGATACATGACCGCCACGCGCGGCCATCATCAGCGGCGTGGTGCCGTTCGGCGAACCGGCGTCGACGTAGGCCGAATGGTCGAGCAGCACTTTGACGATATCGTCGTGGCCGTTCGCAGCCGCGTAATGCAACGGCGCCCAGCCCTTCTTGTTGACCTCGGCGTCTTTCGCGATCAGCAGATTGACGAAATCGAGGTCACCGTTCAGCGCGGCCATCATCATCGCGTTCTCGCCGGCCTTGTCCTGGATCTCGATGTTGGTCTTCGGATTGGCGACCAGCGCGGCGCCCACCTTGTCCGACTTCTCACGCGCGGCGATCACCAGCAGCGGGATGCCCTGGTTGTCCACGCTGTTCGGGTCCATACCCTTGGCGAGCAGTTTGTTGACGCCGTCGACGTCGTCGAATTTAACCGACTTGATCAGTGAGTCGATCGGCGCGGCCTGAACCGGCGCGGCAACCAGCGAACTCAGTGCGACGCAGACAAACGTGGCGGCCAGCGCAACGCGCGACGCGCCGCGGCGCGCCGAACCGAAAGCGGATTGCATGGCTGAAACCTCCTGAAACGCTGCAGTCGAAGTCGAATAATTTATCATGTTTTACTTTAGGAAATTTCCCTATCCTTTTGATATTTATTAGCTTTACCGATCACTCACCAGCCGGCACGGGAATCTTGAAGAGCCGGAAGAAGTTATGTGTCGTCGCGGCGGCAAGCGCCGTGTCCGGCATCTCGCGTTGTTGTGCGATGAAGCGTCCGACATAACTTACGTACGCAGGTTCATTAGGCTTGCCGCGATACGGCACGGGCGCGAGGTACGGCGAATCGGTTTCGATCAGCAGACGGTCGAGCGGCACGCGGCGCGCGACGTCCTGTACCTCGGTCGCGCTCTTGAACGTGACGATGCCCGACAGCGAAATGTAAAAATTCTGCGCCAGCGCTTGCTCGGCAATTGCCCACGGTTCGGTGAAGCAATGCATCACGCCGCCCGGCTCGCTCGCGCGCTCCTCGGCCATGATGCGCAGCGTGTCTTCCGCCGACGAACGCGTGTGAATGATCAGCGGTTTTTTCGTGGCGTGCGCCGCGCGGATATGGGTGCGAAAGCGCTCGCGCTGCCACTCCATATCGGCGATCGTGCGGCCTTCCAGACGGTAGTAGTCGAGGCCGGTCTCGCCGATCGCGACCACCTTCGGATGCCCGGCGAGCTCGACGAGTTCGGCAAGGCTGGGCTCGCGCATGTCTTCGTGATCCGGATGCACGCCGACCGACGCGTAGACGTTGTCGTGCCGGCTGGCGATCTCCAGCACGGACGGCAGCGTTTCGAGATCGACCGAGACGCACAGCGCATGCGTGACCGAATGGCTGCGCATGTTCTCGAGCACCTGCGGCAGGCGGTCGGCGAGTCCTTCGAAGTTGATATGGCAGTGCGAATCGACAAACATGGTGTGGTCCTGCTGAAAAGATAGCTTTAACCCGGCTCTAACCCGGCGTTGATCCGGCTTTCACTCGGTTTTAACCAGGCCTTAACTGACCTTAACTCGACCTTGACTTGACCTTGACCCGGCCCTGGTCCGGCCTTCGTTCGGGCGTGGTGTAAACCCGGCTGCAACCCTAGCCGTGAAAACCCAACCGCCAATCAGGCAGCGGCCGGATCGAGCCGCTTGCCGAGAATCACCAGATCGCGCTCCACGCCATCGAGCACCGCGACGCGCGGGAGCGAGCCCCACGTGTCGAAACCGAAGCCGCGGAACAGCCGCAAGCTCGCTTCATTGTGGCCGAAGATGAAACCCAGCACAGTATCGATGCCGAGCGCCGGCGCAGCCGAGAGCGAAGCCGCCAGCAGTTGCTTGCCGAGGCCCTTGCCACGCGCGCTTTCGTCCAGATAGATGCTGACTTCGGCGGTGCGCTGATAGGCCGGGCGGCCGTAAAAGTCGGAGAAACTGAGCCATGCGATCACGCGGCCGGACTGTTGCGGATCTTCCACCACCCACAGGGGGCGCTTTTGCGGACCATGCGCGTGAAACCACGCCAGACGGCTTTCCACGCTCACCGGTTCGAGATCGGCGGTGACCTGCCGCGACGGCACGGTCGAGTTGTAGATGGCGACAATCGCGGACAGATCGTCGAGCGTGGCATCGCGGTAAGGAAGATTCATGGTGCTGTGAACGTGAGATGGAGGACGCATCAGTGGACGAAGCGGACGGACGCGTGAGCGGGCGTGTCACTGTAGGTACAGTAAGGCGCGCCCGCCTTGGACAAACCGTCCGGCATCAAAATATTTACGCGAACAACTCGCGATAGCCGATAAACAGCTCTTCAAACACCAGCCGCGCGTTCAGCGGATGGTTCTCGACGGCGCGCTGGCGCGTCACGGTACGCATGAAGCGCGCGAACGCGCTGGCGTCGGCCTGCGATGCACAGCGCGTCAAGGCCGTCGACGCCTGCGGAAAATAGCGCGGCGCGCCAGCTGTGCGCTGCGCCAGCAAATCGTACATCCAGCGTTGCAGCCAGCCGAGCACGAGCGGCACCGGCAGCTTCTGCAACGCCTCGCCGCAGGCAAAGGCGTCGCAATCGGCACCGGCGGCCAGTTGCTTAAGCGTCCAGTCACGCAGCGTACGGTTCTCGTCGCTGGCCAGCGCAAGCGCCGTGAGCGGCGCTCCGCCGGCCTCGGCGAGCAACGCGGGGGCTTCGGCGACGCCTTGCGCGGCGAGCCATTTCGTGGCGACCTCCGGCGCGGGGATCGTCATCGGCCACTGGCGGCAGCGGCTGATGATGGTGGGCAACAGGCGGTCGATGCGCGCCGAGACCATCAGGAAAATCACGCCCGCCGGCGGTTCTTCGAGCGTTTTCAGCAGCGCATTGGCCGCGGCGATGTTCAGCCCCTCGGCGGGATACAGCACGACCACGCGCGCACCGCCGCGGTGCGAGCCGACGCCGACGAAATCGAGCAAGCCGCGAATCTGCTCGATCTTGATCTCCTTGCTGGGCGCGCGCGTCTTCTTGCCTTCGTCGCTGTCGGCCTTCTCGGCTTTTTCGTCCGCGGCGTTGTTGAGACCGGCTTCGGCAGCCAGCGCTTCAGGCACGACGATCCGATAGTCAGGATGATTGCCCTGCGTGAACCAGTTGCACGCCACGCATGCACCGCAGGGTTCGCCGTTGGCCTGCGGGGCCTCGCACAGGAACCCCTGGGCCAGATGCTGCGCGAAGCGCAACTTGCCGATTCCAGCCTGCCCGTGCAGCAGCAAGGCGTGCGGCCAATGCCCACGTAACTGCTGCAGGCGATTCCAGTCATCGGCTTGCCACGGATAAATCATTGTTTCTCTTTTAAATCAATCGGTTGATGTCGTTTATTGATGTATCGAACGAACTTTGCCGAGCTTTATAATTCAGAATTATATTCTTTTAAAATCAAAGAACTGAGATCAATTCTTCAAGTTTTTTCTGGATTCGCGCGATGCTCTCCGAAGAGTCGATGATAGCGAACCGGTACGGCGCTTCTTCCGCGCGACGCAGATATTCAGTACGGGTGCGGTTGAAAAACGCCTCCGATTCGCTTTCGAAGCGATCCGGATCGCGCGCGGCGCGGCGCCGTTCGTTGGCGATTTCCGGCGCCAGGTCGAACAGTACGGTCAGGTCCGGCTGAAAACCGCCCTGCACCCAGCGCTCCAGCGTTTCCAGCTTGTCGCGCGGCAGACCGCGGCCGCCGCCCTGGTACGCGAAGGTCGCGTCGGAGAAACGGTCGGACAGCACCCAGTCGCCGCGCGCCAGCGCCGGCTCGATCACTTCGGCCAGATGCTGGCGGCGCAGCGCGAACATCAGCAAGGCCTCGGTTTCGAGGTCCATTTTCTGATGCAGCACGATTTCGCGGATCTGCTCGCCGAGCGGCGTGCCGCCCGGCTCGCGCGTCATCACGACCGAGCGGCCGGTGCTCGCGACTTTCTCTTCGAGGCGTTCGCGAAACCAGCCCAGATGGGTAGTTTTGCCGGCACCGTCGATGCCCTCAAACGTTATGAATTTGCCCCGCGCCATCATTGCCCTCGAATGTATTTGTCCACGGCCTTGTTGTGATCGCCGAGGGTGTCAGAAAAGATACTGCTGCCGTCGCCGCGAGAAACGAAATACAGCGCGGTGGATTGCGCCGGGTTCATCGCCGCTTGCAGCGATGCGACACCGGGCAGCGAGATGGGGGTTGGCGGAAGCCCCATCCGGGTATAGGTATTGTAGGGAGTGTCGGTCTGCAGGTCTTTCTTCCTGATGCGGCCGGTGTAGCTCTCGCCCATGCCGTAAATCACGGTCGGGTCGGTTTGCAGCGGCATGCCCACCCGCAGCCGGTTCGCGAACACGGCCGCCACCATCGGCCGGTCCGATTTCTTGCCGGTTTCCTTTTCGATGATCGACGCCATCGTCAACGCATCATACGGGGTCTTGTACGGCAGGTTCGGCGCGCGGGCGGTCCAGGCTTCGTCCAGACGCAGCCGCATCAGCCGGTACGCGCGGCGATAGATGTCCAGATCGCTGGTGTCCTTGTCGAACAGATAGGTGTCCGGGAAAAAGAGCCCCTCGCCGTTGCCGATCGACGCTTCCGGCGCGTTGATCGCATTCATCAGATCGGCGTCGCTCATGCCCGCCGTGTCGTGCTTGAGCGCCGGATTGGCGTCCAGTTCGGCGCGCATGCGCTTGAAGGTCCACCCTTCGATGATGGTCGCCACGTATTCGTTGACGTCGCCGCGCGCGATTTTTTGCAGCACTTCGTACGGCGTGATGCCCGTTTTGAACTCGTAGTTGCCGGATTTCAGATCGCTTTGCAGCCCGAGCAGCCGCGTCATGACGACGAACAGTTCAGGCTCGACCGGCACACCGCCGCGATTGAGCTGCAGCGTAACACTGCGCAAGCTGCTGTGCGGCTTGACGGTGACATCGAGTTGCGCGGGGGTCAAATCGAGTGGGCTGTTGGCCCAGTGATATCCGCCTGCGATTGCGGCTGCGGCCAGCACAACGACAACTGCGCCGGCGGCTAAACATTTCTTCAAAAGGGACATGCGGAACATGGCTAGGTTGGACCTCATATAATACTTGTTTGCCTTAGCTAAAGTCAGAATTGACTGTTCTCGGAATCCATGAACACACCGCTCGCTACCGCTTCAGGCACGCCTTCAGTTGCTTCCGCTGGTGCTCAACCCGGCACCGCTGCCCCGGCACAGGCCTCCGCGCCTGTCGGACTTCCGGCTTTGCCGCGCCCCGCCGCTGACGAATTCGACGCTGTCATCCACCAAGGCGCCTACATGCCGCTGACGCAGTTCGGCGTGATCGACGCAACCGGCGACGACGCGGCGAGCTTCCTGCACGGCCAGTTGACCAACGACACCCAGCATCTCGACGCCGCCAATGCGCGTCTGTCCGGCTACTGCTCGGCCAAGGGCCGCCTGCTGGCGTCCTTCCTGACGTGGCGTACCGGCGAGACGATTCGCCTTCTGGTGTCGAAAGACGTACAGGCCGCCGTGCAGAAACGGCTGTCCATGTTCGTTCTGCGCGCCAAGGCCAAACTCGCGGATGCGAGCGGCGAACTGGCCGTAGTAGGCCTCGCGGGCGACGTGCGTAAAGCGCTGTCCGGCGTGTTCGACGCGCTGCCCGACGGCGTGCACGTGCAGGTGGACGGCACGGCGGGTTCCCTGATCCGTGTTCCGGACGCGCTCGGCCGGCTGCGTTATCTGTGGGTCGGCCCCAAAGCGGCGATCGAAACGCACCTGCCCTTGCTCGACGAAAAACTCAAGCGCGTATCGCCGGCGGTGTGGGACTGGCTCGACATTCGCGCGGGCGAACCGCGCATCACCCAGCCGGTGGTCGAGCAATTCGTGCCGCAAATGGTCAATTTCGACGTACTCGGCGCAGTCAATTTCCGCAAGGGCTGCTATCCCGGTCAGGAAGTGGTGGCGCGCAGCCAGTATCGCGGCACGATCAAGCGGCGCACCTCGCTCGCGAACGTGGCGGGCGAACTGGAGACGGTCAGGGCCGGCGCGGAACTGTTCCACTCGGACGATCCGGGCCAACCGTGCGGGATGGTGGTGAATGCGGCGTCGGCGCCGGAGGGTGGCGTCGATGTGCTGGTGGAGATCAAGCTGGCGGCGCTCGAAGGCGGTTCGGTGCATCTGGGCGCAGCGGATGGTCAGACGCTGACGTTCCTGCCGTTGCCGTACGGGTTGCCGACCGAGGTTTAAGCGCCCTAGCCCGAACCCGAGCGGCGCATTCCGGCGCCGCTTGTCTTCTGCATCTATTACGTCACGCCTCCACCGGGAGACTTCACCGGATGTGTCTGATCGTTTTCGACTGGCGGCCCGACGCGGTCGATGGACCGCTCTTCACGCTCGCCGCGAATCGCGACGAATTTTTTCGCCGCACTGCCGAGCCGATCAGCTGGTGGCATGACGCACCGACCGTGCTGGCCGGCCGCGATCTCGTGGGCGGTGGCACGTGGCTCGGCATGTCGCGCGACGGCCGCTTCGCCGCGCTGACCAATTACCGCGCGCCGCATGAAATGCGTGCCGACGCGCCGACTCGCGGCACGCTTGTGAGCGACTGGCTCAGCGGCTCCGCAAAAGGCTCAGACAACGAGACGCACGAAACACCACTCGACTATCTGCGCCACGTCGCGCAAACCGGCGACATCTATAACGGTTTCAACCTGCTCGTCGGCGACTGGACACGCCGTGAGCTCGGCTGGTACTGCAACCGGTCGGAGGTTGGGCCCACGCTGCTCGCACCCGGCACACACGGCATTTCGAACGCGGTGCTCGATACTGCCTGGCCGAAGCTGGTCACGAAGCGCGCGGAACTGGGCGCCATGCTCGCGCGTGATGCGATGCCGCCGCTCGAACGGTTGATCGATCTGATGCGCGATCCGCGCCTCGCACGCGACGACGAATTGCCGTCCACCGGCATTCCGCTGGAACGGGAGCGGGCGTTGTCGGCGGCGTTTATCGAAACGCCGGAATATGGCACGCGGGGCACGACCGCGGTGCGCGTGGTCGCGCATGGCGAAGTGATCAGCGTAGCGGCCGCCGAACGCAGCGACGACAACGGCTCGCATCGGATCGTGCGACCCGGTGACTTCGAGCGAAGCTTCGCGTTCAACGTGGAACGCGAGATCGCCTGAGGCGTGTCCGGCGGCTAGCTTGCCGTTCGCTGACTACTCAACGCCAAACGCCGCGCGTAGTGCCGCGGCGGCATCCGCATGCGCCTCGGCGACATCGGCCACGAAGCCGCCCATCTTGAAGAATTCGTGAATCATGCCCGGGTAGCGTTGCAGCGCGACCTGATTGCCCGCCGCGCGCAACTTCTCCGCATACGCATCGCCTTCGTCGCTTAAAGGATCGTATTCGGCGGTCGCGATCCATGCCGGCGCAAGGCCGCTGAAATCGGGGGCGCCGCGCGTGCCGTCGAGCGGCGCGAAACGCCAGTCGTCGCGATCGCTCTTGTCGCGCACGTATTGATCGAAGAACCATTGAATCGTGTCGCCCGACAGCAGGAAACCGGACGCGAGGCGCGAGTGCGAATCGGTTTGCTGATAACCCGTGGCGCCCGGATAGATCAACAATTGCAGCACGAGCTCGATGTCCGCGTCGCGTGCCAGCACCGCACATACCGTTGCCAGCGTGCCGCCCGCGCTATCGCCGCCCACGGCCAGCCGCGCGGCATCGATGCCGTATTCGGCGGCGTGCGTGTGCAGCCAGGTCAATGCATCGAACGCGTCTTCAACCGCGGTGGGAAATTTGTACTCGGGCGCGAGCCGGTAATCGACCGACAGCACCGTGCACTTGCCGTCGCGCGCGAACATCCGGCACAACGCATCGTGCGTATCGACGCTGCCGACCGTAAAGCCGCCGCCGTGGTAGTACACCAGCGCCGGCGCAGGCTCGGCCCAACTCGGCTCGACAGGTTGATAAAGACGCGCGCGAATCGTCGCGCCGTCGCGCGTCGGCACGTGCAGGTCTTCAACCGCGAACATGGGCGCGCTCGCGATCTCCAGAATCGGCGCGCTTTTTTCATACGACGCGCGCGCCTGTTGTGGCGTCAACTCGTGAAGTTGCGGGCGTTTCGCGCGCGCGATCATGTCGAGCACCAGCTCGATCTTCGGATTCAGCGGCATCAGGTTAGGCGTCTGGTGGCGCGTGGGCGCCGAACGTTAGTGGCTAAAAATGGATAAGCAGCGGGACAACAGGCCATGGTGCGAACTGCAAGAAAAGCGGCAAAACCAGCGGCCTGTTTCAAATACTCAATACAACTACCGTGCAGAAACCAGCGGAGGACCAGTGGAAAATCCACCGCATGATGATGCCGCGTGTCTCTAGCTCGCGTTCTTCACTTCGGGTTTCAGCGACATCGGATCAGTCGGGTTGCGCAACTGCTCGATATCCTCATGACGCAGCTTCACCGTCGCCATGATGCCCGGATGCGTGACGATGTAAAACCGCCGCGCGGCGATCGCTTCGAACGTGATTTCGGCGACATCGGTGGCGCTCAGCTTGCCCGCTTGCACCGCGCGTTGCAGTTGCTTGCCGGCGGCGATCTGCGAGCGGGTCGGTCCGCTGTCGTTGCGCAGTTCCGCGGGCCGCGCGCGTTCCGCGTCGGCGATGCCGGTCGGCACGAAGGCCGGACACAGCAGTGAGCAGCCTACCTCCCCGCCGTCCGCCGGTTTTGCCGCCTGGGCGAGTTGCAGGTCGTGATAGAGCGTTTCCGTGAGCGACACCACAGCATGCTTCGAGGCGTTGTAGATGCCCATCGCGGGCGGCGACAGCAAGCCCGCCACTGACGCCGTGTTGACGATATGCGCGGGTTCGTTCTGCCGCAGCATGATCGGCGTGAAGGTACGCACGCCGTGCGCGACGCCCATCACGTTGACGTTGAACACCCACGCCCAGTCGTTCACCGAGCTTTCCCAGAGGAAGCCGCCCGAGCCCACGCCCGCGTTGTTGAACAGCAGGTGCACCTTGCCGAAGGCGTCGAGCGCCGCTTGCGCGAGCGCTTCGACCTGGGCGGCGTCGGACACGTCGGTCGGCACGCCGATCGCCTCGACGCCGTCGGCGCGCAATGTTTCGACGGTTTGAAGAAGCGCCGCGGGGTTCACGTCGGCGAGCACGAGTTTCATGCCGAGCGACGCGCCCTTCTCCGCGAACGCCCGGCCGAAGCCGCTTGCCGCACCGGTGATCACCGCCACCTTGCCTTCGAATTCAAACATCGTTTCTCTCCTGGGTTTAGCGGCTAGGGTTTAGCGTCCGGAGTTTAGCAACTTGGCTCGCGTGGGCCGTCCAACGGCAACGGCCACAGCCACAGCCACAGCCACAGCCACAGCCACAGCCACAGCCACAGCCACAGCCACAGCCATCAAATCAGCTTGACGAGTTGTTTGCCGAAGTTTTTTCCCTTCAGCAGTCCGATGAACGCCTCAGGCGCCGCATCGAGCCCCTGCGCGATGGTCTCGCGATATTGCAGCTTCTTCTGCGCGACCAGCGTGCCGAGTTGCCTGAGCGCTTCGGGCCACACGTCCATATGTTCACTGACGATGAAGCCCTGCACCAGCAACCGCTGCGTAAGCATCAACGACGGATGCTTGAGCGGCAGCGGCTGGCCGTCGTAGCCCGCGATAAACCCGCACAGCGCAATGCGGCCGAACGCGTTCATGCGCGCCAGCGTCACGTCGAGTACTTCGCCGCCGACGTTCTCGAAGTAGCCGTCCACACCGTCCGGCGTCACGGCTTTGAGGTCCTGATACAGATTGCCGGCCTTATAGTCGACGCAGGCATCGAAGCCGAGCGTCTCGACCACATAGCGGCACTTGTCCGCGCCGCCCGCAATGCCGACCGCCCGCGCGCCGGCCAGCTTCGCCAGTTGCCCGACCACGCTGCCCACCGCGCCGCTTGCCGCGCTGACCACCACGGTGTCGCCGGCTTTCGGCACGATGATCCGGTTCAGGCCATACCAGGCCGTCACACCCGGCATGCCGACCGGGCCGAGATACGCCGACAGCGGCACGTGCGTATCGTCGACTTTCTGCACGCCCGCCCCGTTCGAGGTGCCGTACTCCTGCCAGCCGAACATCGCGACGACCTTGTCGCCGGGCGTGAACTTCGGATTCTTCGACTCCACCACTTCACCCACCGTGCCGCCGATCATCACTTCGTTCAGCGGTTGCGGCGCTGCGTACGACTTGCTGTCGTTCATCCGGCCGCGCATGTACGGATCGAGCGAGAGGAAGTGATTGCGCACGCGGAATTCGCCGTCGGCGAGCGGCGCGAGCGGGGTTTCGACAAGCCTGAAGTTATCGGGCGTAACAGGGCCTTGCGGACGCGAAGCCAGCACGAATTGACGGTTGATCTGAGGCATGACGATCGTCTCCATGGGTTACCGATGTGATCGGCGAATAATTCGAACGAACGGCGCCAACAAACGGCGTCTGCAAAAACACGAGCGCGGCGCGTGCGGCTCCCGACACGCGCGCAGTCCACGCGGCGCTTAGCCGTCGCTTGGACCGGGTTTCGCCGAAGGATCGCTACGCAGACGCTGCTGCGTCACGTCGCGGCCCACGGCGAGACGCCGCATATATTTGAAGGTGCCGAGCGCTTTGGCGACGAAGTGCCCCTCGCTGTCGCGGATCTCGCCTTCGCAATAGGCCATGGTGGTCGAGCGGTGCAGCACGCGGCCGGTAGCGCGCAATTCGCCGCGCCCCGGCTGCATGAAGTTGACTTTCATCTCGACGGTGACCACGCCGATGCCGTCGCCGGCCAGGCTGCGCGCAGCCATCGCGAGCGCGACGTCGGCGAGCGTCATGGTCACGCCGCCATGCGCGACATTCCACGTGTTCATGTGATCGTGCTGCAGCGGCAGGATGACTTCGCTGGCGCCGTCTGCCGCCGACACGAGTTGCGCCCCGAGCCGGTCGACGAAGGGGCTTTCGGGCAACGACGCGCTGCCCGTTTTAGATGAGGATGAATCGGTCATTGCTGGTTTCAGATTTCGTAGTCGACACATTCACGCGATTCGCGCAATTCGCGCACCGTGCCGGGCGCGAGAATCCCCTGGCTTCGGGCTGCCCGGACGTGCGCTCGACGGCGCACGCGCGCAGCAGGAAATGATAACCGCTATGGCGTTTGCGCATGCGTCGCCATCCGTGCCGCGAGACGCCCTAACCTGCGCACGGCTTCGTCGGTTTGATCGAGATCGGTGCTCGGACAACTCAGACGAATGAAATGATCGAAGCGCCCAGCGTTCGAAAACACCGTGCCCGGCATGACGCGGATACCTTCGTTCAGCGCCGCATCGAAGAAAGCCGACGACGACACCTCGCGCGGCAACTCGATCCAGATAAACATGCCGCCGCCCGGTGGCGTGAAACGCGTGCCGTCGGGAAACGATGCCGCGATCGATGCGCTCATCCGTTCGCGCTGAATTCGCAGACGGTCGCGCAAGCGCCGCAGATGGCGCTCATACGCATTCGTTTCCAGAAATTCGGCCAACACGACTTGCGACAACTGCTCGTTATGCCGCGACTGCGCGAACTTCAGCATGGCGATGCGCGGATGCCAGCGTCCGCCATTGATCCAGCCGACCCGCATGCCAGGTGCGAGCGCCTTGTTGAACGACGTGCAATGGATCACCGTACCGTCGGTGTCCCAGGCCTTCAACGATTTGGGCGGTTGCGCCGTGTCGGCGAGTTCGCGGTAGGGATCGTCTTCGATCAGCGGAATACCCTTTCGTGCACACAGTTCGACGAGCCGCGCCTTGTGCGCGTCGGGCATCACGCTGCCGAGCGGATTCTGCAGATTCGGCACGACCACCACCGCCTTTATGTCGGGGTGCGTTTGCAACGCGAACGCCAGCGCCTCGATGGCGAGCCCGGTGCTCGGACTCGCCGGAATTTCGAGCGCGCGCAGGCCGAGGCTTTCGAGCGCCTGCAGCAAGCCGAAAAAACATGGCGACTCCACCGCGACCGTGTCGCCCGGCTGCGTGACCGCGCGCAAGGCCAGATTCACGGCCTCGATGCCGCCGTGGGTCATGATCACATCGTCCGCGCCGATCCGGATGCCGACGTCGAATGCGCGGCGTGCAATGACTGCGCGCAACTCAGGATCGCCCTGATCGGGCCCGGCTGCGGTCAGCAAGGTCGGACGCCGGCGCAATGCGCGCAGTGCTGCCTTCTGCAACGCGTCGGTAGGGAAAAGATCGGGCGATGCGGTCGCGCCGCCGAGATTCAGCGCGTCGGGATAGCGCTGGAATTTCGACACGATCGCCGAAATCACGGAATGAATGCCGACGAACTGCGCGGCGCCGGGCGCTGCCGCGAGGTCGGGTTCGGTGGCGGCCGGCAAGGCAGCGGTTTGCCGCGCGCGCACGAAATAGCCGGCGCGTGGCCGGGCCTCGATGAGCGCATCGCGTTCCAGCGTGCGATAGCTCTCGGTCGCCGTCGCGAGACTGACGCCGTGCCGCTGCATGAATGCGCGCATCGACGGCATGCGGTCGCCGGGGCGCAGCACGCCGTTGTCGATCGCGCTTCGGTATTGGTCGGCCAGTTGGCGGTAGAGGGGGCGGCCATCCGTGGGGCGGCCGTCTGTGGGGCGATCCTCCGTGAGGAGGTCATCCGCAGGCCGGTCATTCGGGGCGTAGCCATCCGCGAGCGAGCCATCCGAAAGGCGGCCATCCACGGCTTGGGCCACGGGCGATGCCTCTGCACAATCCACGGCTGGTACGTCTGGCGTAAAGGTAGATGCGTTCATGAGCCGATGGTGCGGACAGTTTGCGCGCCGCAACAGATACACATCGGCCCAATTCCGACCGATACAGCATGCGCAAACTCCACTTTGTATCGGTTCAGATTGTCCATTGCTGCGCCTGTTTTCACGTGGACGAACTCAATAAGCTGTGTGGCATGGAAACGGTCTAAGGGAATCGGTCATGCCAGCTATCGATCAACATCGCTGCCAACCTGGCGATGCCGCCACTCGCCTTGCCACCGGCCAGGTGGCGATACAGGACCTTCGCGCGCGAACCTCGATCGTGGCCGTCGAAGGCGATCTGCAACTCGACTTCCGCGATCACTCTCTGGCATGGCTGGAAGACGCGGTTCCGGTCACGTCGATCAGGCTGCACGAAGGCGAGCGCTATGTGACACCGCAGCGCGGCGTCGTCTCGATCAGCGCAGTGCGCGCGAATTCCGCAGTGTTCGTCGTGCAGTCATGGCGTACTGAAAACGAGCGGCCCAGCGTCATTCGTCAGGCCGCGCGGTATCTGGCCAGTCTCGTCAAAACACGCCTTCAGCGTGCCGCCTGAACCGTTTCTACCGCTACGAACTTACTTGCTCTCAAGGGTCGCGCGAAGCTGTTCGGCAGTGCACCGGTGCGCGAACGTGGTTGGCATTGAACCGCCCAACCACGTTCACGCACGCATCAAACCACTTCGAACAACCCCGCTGCACCCTGCCCGCCGCCGATACACATCGTCACGACAACCAGCTTCGCACCGCGCCGCTTGCCTTCGATCAGCGCATGACCGGTCAAGCGCGCGCCCGACACGCCATACGGATGGCCCACCGCAATCGCACCGCCGTTCACATTCAGACGGTCGTGCGGAATGCCGAGCTTGTCGGCGCAATACAGCACCTGCACCGCGAACGCTTCGTTCAGTTCCCACAGGTCGATGTCCTCGACCTTCAGGCCTGCCTGCTTCAGCAGCTTCGGCACCGCGAACACCGGGCCGATGCCCATCTCGTCCGGTTCGCAACCGGCCACCGCAAAGCCGCGGAAGATGCCGAGCGGTTGCAGACCTTCGCGCTCAGCGACTTTCGCGTTCATCACCACGCAAGCCGACGCGCCGTCCGAGAACTGGCTCGCATTGCCCGCGGTGATCACGCCGCCGGGCATCGCGGTACGAATCTTCGACACGCCTTCGAGCGTCGTGTCGGCACGAATGCCCTCGTCGGCGCTGACCGTGACTTCCTTCGTGAAAAGACGCCCGCTCGCTTTGTCGGCGACACCGGCCAGCACCGTCAGCGGCACGATCTCGTCCTTGAACTTGCCGGCTTCGAGCGCGGCCGCGGCGCGTTGTTGCGAGCGCACGCCGTATTCGTCCTGACGTTCCTTCGAGATCGAGTAGCGCTTGGCGACGTTCTCGGCGGTCTGCAGCATCGACCAGTAGATTTCCGGCTTGTTCTTGCTGAGCCAGCCTTCGGCCATCATGTGGCGGTTCATCTCGTTCTGCACGCACGAGATCGACTCCACGCCACCCGCCACAAACACGTCGCCCTCACCGGCGATCACGCGTTGCGCGGCCAGTGCGATGGTCTGCAAACCGGACGAGCAGAACCGGTTCACCGTCATGCCCGGCACACTGACCGGCAAACCGGCACGCAGGGCGATCTGGCGCGCGATGTTGGCGCCCGTCGCGCCTTCCGGATTCGCGCAGCCCATGATCACGTCTTCAACGCGCGCCGGGTCCAGCTTCGCGCGCTCGACGGCGGCCTGCGTCACATGCCCGCCGAGCGTTGCGCCGTGCGTCATGTTGAAACCGCCGCGCCATGATTTGGCGAGGCCCGTGCGAGCGGTGGATACGATTACGGCATCAGTCATATGTCTCTCCTATGTCGACCAGAGTTGGCGCTTTAGCTGTCGACTAGAGTTGGCGCTTTAGCGCTTACTTTAGTCCCACGCAAAGCATTACTCCGATCCCATGCGATTTATTGCCTTCCAGATGTTGATGGCGGGCGCTTGCGGATCACCTTAGGCCCACGGCAGCCTGCACTTCGGTGCGGCGCCGGTGGCGCGTCGTGCTGCACACTACTGCATTCGCAAGCCCCATCGACGTGATGGAGTTGAAGCGTCGGTGCTCATACGCCCCGCATTCCAGCCTTCACCACGCCGCTCATTCCATTCACACAGTGAACAAGCAAACCCTCAACCATTAAACCCACGCCCCTTCGCCGCAAGTTCCGCGATACTCGGCGCCAATTGCCACGCATCGCCATTCGGCCGCGACGCATAGCGGCGAATCGCGCGCTCGACGTTGTAGAGGCCGACCGTATCCGCGTACAGCATCGGGCCGCCGCGATAAAGCGGGAAGCCGTAACCGGTCAGATAGACCATGTCGATATCCGACGCCTTCGACGCAATCCCTTCCTCGAGAATCTTCGCGCCTTCGTTGACGAGCGCGAACACGAGTCGCTCGACGATTTCCTCGTCGCTGATCTTGCGCCGCTCGGCGTTGGTTTCCTTCGAGAACGCCGTGATCATCTCGTCGACCACTTTCGACGGATACGCCGTGCGGTCACCCGCCTTGTAGTCGTACCAGCCGCCACCGGTCTTCTGGCCGAAGCGCCCCGTCTCGCACAGACGATCGGCGATCTTCGAGTAGTGCATATCAGGATGTTCCTGATAGCGGCGTTTGCGGATCGCCCAGCCGATGTCGTTACCCGCCAGGTCGCTCATGCGGAACGGGCCCATCGCGAAGCCGAATTTCTCGATGGCCTTGTCCACTTGCGCGGGTAACGCGCCCTCTTCGAGCATAAAGAGCGCCTGACGGACGTACTGCTCGATCATCCGGTTGCCGATAAAACCGTCGCACACGCCCGAAACCACCGCTGTCTTTTTGATCTTCTTCGCCAGCGCCATGACGGTAGCAAGCACGTCTTTCGCCGTCTCCTTGCCGCGCACCACTTCGAGCAGCTTCATCACGTTGGCCGGGCTGAAGAAGTGCATGCCGACCACGTCTTGCGGACGCTTCGTGAATGCGGCGATCTTGTCGACGTCCAGTGTGGACGTGTTCGACGCGAGGATCGCGCCAGACTTCGCCACTTCGTCGAGACGCTTGAACACCTGCTCCTTGACGCCGAGTTCCTCGAACACCGCTTCGACGATCAGGTCAGCGTTTTTCAGGTCGTCATAGGAGAGCGTCGGCGTGATCAGCGCCATGCGCTGTTCCAGCACTTCGGGCTTGAGCTTGCCCTTCTTGACGGTGGCTTCGTAGTTTTTGCGGATCGTGGCGAGGCCGCGATCCAGCGCTTCCTGCTTCGTTTCCAGCAGCGTGACCGGAATGCCCGCGTTGATGAAGTTCATCGCGATGCCGCCGCCCATCGTGCCGGCGCCGATCACGGCCACCTGTTTGATGGCGCGGACAGGCGTGTCCGACGGCACGTCGGGAATCTTGCTCGCCGCACGTTCACCAAAGAACGCATGACGCAGCGCGTGGCTTTCCGGCGTCTGCACGAGCGCGATGAAACATTCGCGCTCGAATGCAAGACCCTTGTCGAAGCCGTTCTGCACGCCCGCTTCCACCGCATCGATGCATTTCAGCGGCGCCGGGAAATTCTTCGCCATCGCCGCAACCGTATTGCGCGCGAACTGGATGAAACCCGCGACATTCGGATGCTCGATCTTGCGGTCGCGCACCTTGGGATGCGGGCCGGCTTGCGCACCGACCTTGCGGGCAAACGCGAGCGCCGCTTCGGCCAGATCGCCTTCCACGACCTGGTCGAACAAACCCGAATCCGCCAGCTTTTCCGACGGCACCGGCGCGCCGGAGACGATCATGTTGAGCGCGGCTTCGAGGCCGATTGCGCGCGGCAGACGCTGCGTGCCGCCCGCGCCCGGCAGGATGCCGAGCTTCACTTCCGGCAGCGCGATCTGCGCGCCGGGTGCGGCGATGCGATAGTGCGCGCCGAGCGCCAGTTCAAGGCCGCCGCCCATGGCGACGCTATGAATCGCGGCGATAACCGGCTTGGCGCTGCCCTCGACGGCCTTGATAACCGTATGGAGCGTCGGCTCCTGGGTCGCCTTCGGCGTGTTGAATTCGGTGATGTCGGCGCCGCCCGAGAAGGCTTTGCCTGCGCCCGTCAGCACGATCGCCTTGATGGCCGGATCGTTCTGCGCGCGCTCGATCCCTTCGACAATGCCGGCGCGCGTCGAGAGGCCGAGACCGTTTACGGGGGGATTGTTCAGCGTGATGACGGCCACGCCGTCATGAGTTGTGTAGTCCACTGCCATCTGCCTGCCTCCATGCGATGAGACGGCGCATGACGCGCCGCCCGTCCGGTTTTTCGAGTCGGCTCATAGCCCGACGCGATGTCCGACTTTAGCTCCGATTTCCCGGGGTCAGCAGGCAGGATACACAAAAAAGCACGCTCGTTCAATTCTCGTTTGTTTTATTTCTAGGCGGGGTTTCCCCTGGCAAGCGGAGTCAGCGGGCAGTCCTTTTCGTCTTCGAGCGCGGACGGCAGAACGTGGCCGCGGAAAATGTCGCGCAGCTTGAGTTTTTGCAGTTTGCCGGTGGCCGTGTGCGGCAACTCGTCGACGAAAACGACGTCGTCGGGAATCCACCATTTGGCGACCTTGCCGTCGTAGAACGCGAGCAGTTCTTCGCGCGTCACGTCGAAACCCGCCCGCTTGACGATCACCAGCAGCGGCCGCTCGGTCCATTTCGGATGCGCGCAGGCGATGCACGCCGCTTCGGCCACCGCCGGATGCGCGATCGCGACGTTCTCGATGTCGATCGAACTGATCCACTCGCCGCCCGACTTGATCACGTCTTTCGAACGATCCGTGATGTGCAGGAAACTGTCGCGGTCGATGGTGGCGACGTCGCCGGTTGGGAACCAGCCGTCCACCAGCGGCGAATCGTCCTTGCGGAAATACCGGTCGATCACCCAGGGCCCGCGCACGTGCAGATCGCCGAACGCCACGCCGTCCCACGGCAGATCGCGCCCATCTTCGCCGACGATCTTCATATCGACGCCATACAGCACGTGCCCCTGCTTTTCGAGCAGTTTGCGCTGCTCCGCCAACGGACGCTGACTCTGCTCCCACGTCAATTTCGACAAGGTGCCCAGCGGCGACATTTCCGTCATGCCCCATGCATGGATCACCTGCACGCCGTACTCGTCCTCGAAGGCGCGCAGCATCGCGGGCGGGCACGCCGAACCGCCGATCACCGTGCGATTCAATGACGAGAAACGCACCTTGGCCTCGCGCAGGTAGTTGAGCAGGCTAAGCCACACGGTCGGCACACCGGCCGAATACGTGACGCGTTCGCTTTCCATCAATTCATAAAGCGATTTGCCGTCGAGATCCTTGCCGGGAAAGACCAGCTTCGCGCCGGTCAGCGGCGCGGCGTGCGGAATGCCCCAGGCGTTCACATGGAACATCGGCACGACCGGCAGCACGGCGTCGCGCGCGGACAGGCTCATTGCATCGGGCAACGATGCACCGAACGCGTGCAGCACCGTCGAGCGATGCGAATACAACGCGCCTTTCGGGTTGCCGGTGGTGCCCGACGTATAGCAAAGGTACGACGCCTGACGTTCGTCGAGTTGCGGCCATTCGTAGTTGCCGTCCTGCGCATTGAGCAGCGTTTCGTAGCTGAGTACCGGCGTTTGCATCGTCGGCAGATGCGCTTCGTCGGTCAATGCGATCCAGCCGCGCACCTTGGGGCACTGCGGCGCGAGCGCATCGACGAGCGGTGCGAACGTGATGTCGAAGAGCACGTAGGCGTCATCGGCGTGGTTGACGATGTAAGCGATCTGATCGGGAAAAAGGCGCGGATTGATCGTATGGCACACGGCGCCGAAGCCCACGACGCCGTAATACGCTTCCAGATGCCGGTAGCCGTTCCACGCCAGCGTCGCCACCCGCTCGCCGGGTTCGACGCCGAGCGCGATCAGCGCCTGTGCCAGCTGCTTCGCGCGCTTTTCGCAATCGCGGTAAGTGTAGCGATGCACGTCGCCTTCGATGCGCCGGGACACGATCTCGGTGTCGCCGAAATGCCGCGCGGCATGCGCGAGCAAGGAGGACACGGTAAGCGGCACGTCCATCATCTGGCCAAGCAGCGGCGTCGTCATAAAGAGAGATCTCCTCGCCTTCTTTGTGTCATTGGGGTTACGGATCGGGGGCTGCGCGGCGCGCTCCGGGGGATCGCGTGGCGTGCCCTGAAACGGCGCGGGATCGCTTCGGCAGGATGCGCCCGGCACACGGGCGGCACCGGGCTAAGGACCGGCCAGCAGCGCCGCGGGCGCCGACTTACAATATCGGTTAATCCAGAGGCGCTCAACATGTCGTTTTCCCCAAGCATTGCAGGGTTATCCGGGCCGTTATCGGCTCTCTCCGACGCACTTACCACCTCGTCCGAAAGCGCCTTTGCGCGGCTCGGCAGCGCGTTTCTGACGCGCCTGCCCGCGGCGCCGCTTAGCGCACCGTACGTGGTCGGGTTCTCCGAGGAAACCGCCGCGCTGCTCGGTTTAGAGCCGGGGCTCCAGAACGATCCGGGCTTTGCCGAACTGTTCTCCGGCAACGCCACCCGCGAATGGCCTGCCGACGCGCTGCCCTACGCGTCGGTGTATTCGGGGCATCAGTTCGGCGTCTGGGCCGGCCAGCTCGGCGACGGCCGCGCGCTCGGTCTCGGCGAAGTCGAACATGACGGACAACGTTTCGAGCTGCAACTCAAAGGCGCGGGCCGCACGCCCTATTCCCGCATGGGCGACGGCCGCGCCGTGCTGCGCTCGTCGATCCGCGAATATCTGTGTTCGGAAGCAATGCATCACCTCGGTATTCCGACGACGCGCGCATTGTGCGTGATCGGCTCCGACCAGCCGGTGCGCCGCGAGGAAGTCGAAACCGCCGCCGTCGTCACGCGCGTGGCGCCGAGTTTCGTGCGCTTCGGGCACTTCGAGCATTTCTACTCGAACGATCGCGTCGATGCACTGCGCGCGCTCGCGGATCACGTGATCGAACGTTTCTATCCGCATTGCCGCGAGGCCGACGATCCGTATCTCGCGCTGCTGAACGAGGCGGTGATGTCGAGCGCCGATCTGATGGTCGAGTGGCAAGCTGTCGGCTTCTGCCACGGCGTAATGAATACCGACAACATGTCGATCCTCGGTCTCACGATCGACTACGGCCCGTTCGGTTTCATGGACGGCTTCGACGCCGGCTACATCTGCAATCACTCTGACTCGCAAGGCCGTTACGCCTACAAGATGCAGCCGCAGATCGCGTACTGGAACCTCTTTTGCCTCGCGCAGGGGCTGCTGCCGCTGCTGGGCGAACAGCACGAGGAAAGCGTGCGCGGCGACAAGGCGATCGAAGACGCGCAGCGGGTGCTCGGCGGCTTCAAGGACCGTTTCGCGCCGGCGCTGGAGCGGCGCATGCGCGCGAAGCTCGGTCTGGAAAGCGAGCGCGAAGGCGACGACACGCTGGTCAATCGCCTGTTCGAAGTAATGCACGCCAACCGCGCGGATTTCACGCTTACGTTCCGCAATCTGGCGCGCATTTCGAAGCACGACGCGAGCGGCGATGCACCGGTGCGCGACCTGTTCCTCGACCGCGCCGCGTTCGACGCGTGGGTGAACGACTATCGGGCGCGCCTGTCCGAAGAAACACGCGACGACGCCGCGCGCGCCATTGCAATGAACCGTGTGAACCCCAAATTCGTACTTCGCAATCATCTGGCGGAAACGGCGATCCGCCGGGCGAAAGAGAAAGATTTCTCCGAAGTCGACCGTTTGGCCGCCGTGCTGCGCCGTCCGTTCGACGAGCAGCCGGAAAACGAAGCGTATGCAGGACTACCGCCGGATTGGGCCAGCTCGCTGGAAGTGAGCTGCTCTTCGTGACGAGCCGAAGCCTTTGATTCTGCTGAAAGCCGCTTGAAGCTCTTGAACCTCTTGAACTGCCGGCATCGCTGATGTCTTTAGCCGTCCCCTAAAACAAGCCCGAGACAGGAACCCCGACCATGAACAAGCCCGACGACCTCAACACCGGCGCCCCCGCCGTGCAGAAAGACGACGCCGAATGGCGCAGCCAGCTCTCCGACATCGAATACCAGGTAACGCGTCATGCGGCCACCGAGCGCCCCTTCACCGGCCGCTATCACGACCACTGGGACCGCGGCATCTATGACTGCGTCTGCTGCGGCACGCCGCTGTTCGAATCGGACACCAAATTCGACGCCGGTTGCGGCTGGCCGAGCTACTTCAAGCCGATCAACGGCGAAGTGATTGCCGAGAAAACCGACCGTTCGCACGGCATGCTGCGCATCGAAGTGCAGTGCAAGAACTGCGGCGCGCATCTGGGCCACGTGTTCGAAGACGGACCGGCGCCGACCGGTCTGCGTTACTGCATCAATTCGGCTGCGTTACAATTCGAGCCCAAGTAACGCGGCGCGGAGTCCGGCGCGTTGCCGGCAGGCGTCCTTCCTGACACGCCCGCCGGCCGCGACACCCTTCATCCGGCTTGCGAACTGGCCAATGCGGTAGTCAACCCGGCGCGCCCCTCTTTCCCCGACCCACTCTCCGAAATCCCGACCAGATAATGAAATTCCTGTTCGATCTGTTCCCGATCATCCTGTTCTTCGTCGCCTTCAAGATATGGGGCATTTTCACGGCGACGGCAGTAGCGATCGTTGCCACACTGGTTCAGATCGCGTGGGTGGCCTTCCGCCACCGCAAGGTCGATCCGATGCTGTGGGTGAGCCTCGGCGTCGTCACCGTATTCGGCGGCGCAACGCTCGTGCTGCACAACGACACCTTTATCAAATGGAAGCCGACCGTGCTGTACTGGGCGTTTTCGGTCGCGCTGATCGTCTCGCAACTGGCCTTCAACAAGAACCTGATCGAAGCGATGATGGGCAAGCAGATCACGCTGCCGCACGCGATCTGGGGCAAGCTGAACATCGTCTGGGCGATTTTCTTCGTCCTGCTCGGGCTGGTGAACCTGTTCGTCGCGTATCACTACACGACCGACCAGTGGGTCAATTTCAAGCTGTTCGGCGCGACCGGGTGCCTCGTGGTGTTCATCGTCGGACAGAGTTTGTGGCTGTCGAAGTACATGAAGGAAGAATGACATGACGAGCGATGCTTTCATGCACGCCACCACCGCCGAGCGCGCCGCGCTGATCGAGGCGCGTCTTACCGCGGCGCTCGCGCCGGTCGCCTCGATCCGGATCACGGATGACAGCGCGCAGCACGCAGGCCACGCGGGCGCCTCCGCCGGCGGTCATTTCTCTGTCACGATCGTGGCCGCCGCATTCGCCGGGAAAGCCCGCGTGGCGCGGCATCGCATGGTGTATGATGCGCTGGCCGATGCCATGCAGCGCGGCATTCACGCCCTTGCAATCACGGCGTATACGCCCGAAGAATTCGCTTTGTTGCCCCGCTAGGAAAATTTCTGATGACCTTGAAGAAAACCCGCCTTTGGGTATTGCTGGCTGCATGTGCGGCCGCACCTGCATTTGCACAGAACATCGCTGTCGTGAACGGCACGCCGATTCCGAAAGCACGCGCCGACGCACTGGTCGATCAACTGGTTCATCAAGGCCAGCAAGACACGCCGCAATTGCAAATGGCCGTGCGTGAAGAGCTGGTGAACCGCGAAATCCTGATGCAGGAAGCGCTGCGCCGCGGCCTGCCGAATCGTCCGGACATCAAGGCGCAAATCGCCGTGGCACAGCAAACCGTCGTGCTGCGCGCGCTGATCGAAGACTTCGTGAAGAACAACACGCCGACCGACGCCGAAGTCACCGCGCGCTACAACGCACTGATCAAGGACGCAGGCGGCAAGGAATATCACCTGCACCACATCCTGGTCGACAACGAACAGCAAGCGAAAGACCTGATCGCCAAGATCAAGGCCGGCGCGAGCTTCGAAGACCTCGCCAAGCAATACTCGAAGGACCCGGGATCGGGTAAGAACGGCGGCGACCTGGACTGGTCGGACCCGAAGGCCTATGTGCCTGAATTCGCGGACGCGGCCACGCATCTGCAGAAAGGCCAGATGACCGACACGCCGGTGCATACGCAATTCGGCTGGCACATCATCCGCGTCGACGACGTGCGCAACATCACGCCGCCGCCGTTGGAACAGGTGCGTCCGCAGATCGTGCAGCAGATCCAGCAGGAAAAGCTGCAGGCGTTCGAAGAAGGTCTGCGTAAGAACGCGAAGATCCAGTAAGCGGTTTTTGCTGCTGCTTTGGAATAAAAAAACCGCCCTCGGGCGGTTTTTTTATTGCTGCGGGTTCTGCTTTGCTTCCGCTAATGCAATGAAGCCGCCGCGACGAGCGGCGGCCCTCATCGCATCATCAACCCAACCAGCGGCGTGCGTTCTGGAACACGCGCAGCCACGGGCTCGCGTCCGTGCTGCCCTCACCCCAGCCTTCCGGATGCCAGCTCATCTGCACTGCGCGATGCACGCGCTCGGTGTGCGGCATCAGCACGCTGAAGCGGCCATCAGGCGTCGTGACCGACGTAATGCCATTCGGCGAACCGTTCGGGTTGAACGGATACTGCTCCGTTGCCTGACCACGGTGATCGACGAAACGCATCGCCACCGCCACTTTCGACGCATCGCCCTGCTGCGAGAAGTCCGCGTAACCTTCGCCGTGCGCAATTGCGACCGGAATCCGCGAACCTTCCATGCCGGCAAAGAAGATCGACGGTGAAGCCTGCACTTCCACCAGCGAGAAGCGCGCTTCGAATTTCTCCGACTTGTTGCGCGTGAACTTCGGCCAGGCTTCCGCGCCCGGGATCATCGATGCAAGGCTGCTCATCATCTGGCAGCCGTTGCAGATACCCAGCGCAAACGTGTCTTCACGGCCGAAGAACGCGGCGAACATGTCGGCGAGTTGCGAGTTGAAGCGGATCGCCTTGGCCCAGCCTTCGCCGGCGCCCAGCGTATCGCCGTACGAGAAACCGCCGCACGCCACCGCACCGGCGAAATCCGCCAGGTTGGCGCGGCCGGCCAGCAGGTCGCTCATGTGCACGTCGTGCGCGTCGAAGCCGGCGCGGTCGAATGCATAGGCCGTTTCGAGGTGCGAGTTCACGCCCTGCTCACGCAGGATCGCCACGCGCGGACGGACGCCCTTGCCGATGAACGGCGCGGCCACATCTTCCGAAGGATCGAACGTGAGGATCGGCGAGATGCCCGGATCGGCCGCGTCGGAGAGCGCGTCGTATTCGGCGTCGGCACAAGCCGGGTTGTCGCGCAAACGCGAAATACGCCAGCTCACTTCGCTCCACGCGCGATGCAATTCGGTGCGCGGTGCTTCGTAGATCTTCTTCGCGTCGCGATAGATTTCGATCGTGTCGCGATCATTGATCTTGCCGATCACGTGCGAGCATGCCGACAGACCGTGTTCACGCAATGCGACCAGCACTGCGTCGCGGTCCGCCGCGCGCACCTGAATCACGGCGCCGAGTTCCTCGGTGAAGAGCGCGCGGATCGTGCGGTCTTCACGACGGCCGCTCGTCTGCTTGGCCCAGTCTTTCGCGTCGCCGAAATCGGATTCGTGGTTCGGATCGAGCACCAGCATGTCGACATTCAGCGACACGCCGACGTGGCCCGCAAACGCCATTTCGCAAACCGTTGCCCACAAGCCGCCGTCTGAACGGTCGTGGTACGCGAGCAGCTTGCCGTCGCTATTGAGCGACTGGATCGCCGTGAAAAAGCGCTTCAGATCTTCCGGATCGTCGACGTCCGGCACCGTATCGCCAACCTGCTGCGTGACTTGCGCGAGAATACTGCCGCCCAGACGATGCTTGGCTCGGCCGAGGTCGATCGCGATCAGTACCGAATCGCCCACCTCGCTTGCGCGGCGCAGTTGCGGCGTGAGGTGCTGACGCACGTCTTCGACCGGCGCGAATGCCGAGATGATCAGCGAGACCGGCGCGACCACTTCCTTCGCGACGCCGCGGTCTTCCCACTTGGTGCGCATGGACAGCGAATCCTTGCCGACCGGAATGCTGATGCCGAGCGCCGGGCACAACTCCATGCCGATGGCCTTGACCGTGTCGTACAGCGCGGCGTCTTCGCCTGCTGCGCCGCACGCAGCCATCCAGTTTGCCGACAGCTTGAGCTTATCGAGCGACGCAATCGGCGCAGCCGCGATGTTGGTGACCGCCTCGCCGACCGCCATGCGGCCCGACGCCGGCGCGTTGATCACGGCGAGCGGTGTGCGCTCGGCCATGGTCATCGCTTCGCCGCGGAAGCCCGCGTAGTCCATCGTCGTAATCGCGACGTCGGCCACCGGCACTTGCCACGGGCCGACCATCTGATCGCGCGCGGTCGTGCCGCCCACCGAGCGGTCGCCGATCGTGATCAGGAACGACTTGCTGGCCACCGTCGGGTGACGCAGCACGCTGACCGCCACGTCCGACAATGCGATACCGGTGACATCCACCGGCTCGAGTTTCTGCTCGACGCGCTTCACGTCGCGATGCATGCGCGGCGCCTTGCCGAGCAGCACTTCCATCGGCATGTCGACCGGTTCGTGCGCGGCGTCGCCGTTCGCTTCCGAATCGATCACTTTCAGCTGACGCTCCGCCGTAGCCGTGCCGACCACCGCGAACGGGCAGCGCTCGCGCTCACACATAGCCTGAAACGCCGGCAGATCGGCCGGCGCAATCGCCAGAACGTAACGCTCCTGCGCCTCGTTCGACCAGATTTCGCGCGGCGACAAACCGCTCTCTTCCAGCTGGATCTTGCGCAGATCGAAGATCGCGCCCTTGCTCGCACCGTCCACGACTTCCGGGAACGCGTTTGACAAACCGCCCGCACCCACGTCGTGAATGCTCAGAATCGGGTTCTTCTCGCCGAGCTGCCAGCACGCGTTAATCACTTCCTGCGCACGGCGCTCGATCTCCGGATTGCCACGCTGGACCGAGTCGAAATCGAGTTCGGCCGTGTTGGTGCCGGTCGCCATCGAGCTGGCGGCGCCGCCGCCCATGCCGATGCGCATCCCCGGGCCGCCGATCTGGATCAGGAGCGAGCCTTCCGGCAGATCGTGCTTGTGCGTGTGTTGATCCGAAATATTGCCGATGCCGCCCGCGATCATGATCGGCTTGTGATAACCGCGCACCAGACCCGCGACATTCTGCTCGTAAGCACGGAAATAGCCGCCCAGATTCGGCCGGCCGAATTCGTTGTTGAACGCGGCGCCGCCAAGCGGGCCGTCGATCATGATTTGCAGCGGCGAAGCGATGCGGTCGGGACGGCCGTAGGCTTCGTGTTTGTCGTCCGGATTGCGATGCGCGAGCGGCTGCGCGGTGTCGCGCGCGTTTTCCCATGCTTCGACGCCGCCCGGCAACTCCAGGTTCGACACCGTGAAGCCCGCCAACCCTGCCTTCGGACGCGCGCCGCGGCCCGTTGCGCCTTCGTCGCGGATTTCGCCGCCCGCGCCGGTCGAGGCGCCCGGAAATGGCGAGATCGCGGTGGGGTGGTTGTGCGTCTCCACCTTCATCAAGGTGTGCGTCAGTTCGACATTGCGGCGGTAGTGCTCAGGCAACGCGTGGTCGCCGGCTTCGGCCGACGTGCGCGGGAACCAGCGCTCGGCCACGCCGCCCGCCATGATCGCCGAGTTGTCCGAATACGCGACGATCGTGCCCTGCGGATTCAGCTTCTCCGTGTTGCGGATCATGTTGAACAGCGAGATGTCCTGCTTCTCACCGTCGATCGTCCACTCGGCGTTGAAAATCTTGTGGCGGCAGTGTTCGCTGTTGGCCTGCGCGAACATCATCAGCTCGACGTCGGTCGGGTTGCGGCCGAGTTTCGTGAAGGCGTCGACGAGGTAGTCGATTTCGTCGTCGGCAAGCGCGAGGCCCAGTTCCGTGTTCGCCGCTTCCAGCGCGCCACGGCCATGGCTCAACACGTCGACGGTTTGCAGCGGCTTGGCCGGCAGTTCGTCGAACAGGTGAAGCGCGTGGTCGCGCGAGGGCGACACGCTTTCGGTCATGCGGTCGTGCAGCGCCGCGGCGACGGCCGCGCGGGCTTCGTCAGAAAGCGCTTTCTTGCCGCCCAGCAGACCGCTTTTCAGCGTGACCGTGTATTCGACACCACGCTCGATGCGACGCACCTGCGTCAGGCCGCAGAGATGCGCGATATCGGTTGCCTTGCTGGCCCACGGCGACACCGTGCCGAAGCGCGGCACCACGAGGAAAGTTTCGGCCGTGCCGCGTTCCTGGGTTGCTTCGAGCGGATCGCCGTAGTGCATCAGCGCTTCGATCTTCGCGTTGTCTTCCGCGGAAAGCGGGGTTTGCGCGTTGACGAAGTGCAGATATTGCCCGCGCACGCCGGTGATATTGGCGTCGATGCGCGTTAGCGTGTCGAGCAGGCGGGTTTGACGGAAATCGGAAAGGGCCGAAGCGCCGGGGAAACACGAGAAGTGGGCCATGGACTTGACGTTGCGTCGCTAATGATGCCGATGAGTGATGCCGATGAGTCGCGCGTGAAGGCGACGTGAGGCGGAAAGGAAGTCCGGGATTATACCCCGGGAACGGGCTTCCAACGGGCTTCTCGCCAGGGTTTTGGTGGGGTCCGCGGGGCGGCCCGGCTGCGCCGTCGCGGCGCTCCGGCCGCGCGCCCGCGTGGCAGAGCCATCGGTTTGACTGCTATCATTCGCCCTTTCATCAGATCGGCGCGAGCGGCCCGAGCCAAGCCGGGCAGCGCGCCGCATGCCACGCTTAACGGGAACGCGGCATTTCGGCGGCCCGCCGGCAAATCGAATCAGATCATGGATGTCATCGTCATTGGCGGCGGGATTGCGGGCGTCGCCACCGCTTATCAACTGCGCGCGGCCGGCCACCGGGTATGCGTCGTCGAGCGCCACGCAACGGTCGCGCAAGGCGCGACCTATGGGCACGGCGGCACCGTGCTGCCAACGCCGCTCGACGTCTGGTTCGGTCCGACCTTCATGGCAAGCCGCCAGGGCGCGAGAAACGGCGTGATCAGCAAGGCCGGCTTTAACGGGCCGGCCCGCCAGTTCGTCAAGCAGCTCGGCGCTTTGCAGGAGCCGGAGGCTTTCAGCCGCCAGTACGCGCGACTGCGTCCGCTGATCGAAACATCGCGTGACGCAATGGCCGATATCGAAGCGCGCTTCGGACTGGAATTCGAACAGGCCAGCGGCCTGCTCTATCTGGTGCGTGCCGAGCAGGAATGGCAGCAGACACAAGCTGCGCTCGATCTGCTGCGCCAATACGAAGTCCCGCACCACGTGCTGACGCCGGCCGAATGCGCCGCGTACGAGCATTCGGTGCGGACCGAGCCGGAATTCGCCGGCGGCGTGCTGTTCGACCACGAGCGCACCGCCAACTGCCCGCTTTTCGCCAAACTGATCAAGCAAACCCTCGATACGCAGGGCGGCGTGCAATTCATGCTGGGCTGCGAAGTCGCGGCGATCCGTCTCGAAGGTCAGCGTGCGGCGGTGGAACTGGCGCCGCGGCCGGGCGCGGCATCGCGTTCACGCGAAGTCGACGTGATCAACGCCGATGCGATCGTCGTCGCCGCGGGTTACGGCAGCCTGCCGCTGCTCGAACGCCTGGGGCTGCGCCTGCCGTTGCATCCGCTGCGCCTGCATAACCTGGTGGCGCCGATTGCGCATGAGGAATGCGCACCGCACGTCGCGATCGTGGACGCGGTCAAGCGGATTACGATCAGCCGCATGAATCATCGCCTGCGGATTGCGGGCGGAGCGGTCCTGCAGAGCGCCGGACAGATCGACAAGCCGCTGGGCGAGGCGTTGACCAAGGAAGCGCTGGCGCTGCTGGGCCAGGCGACTCATGACTGGATCCCAGGCGCGGCCCGGATTTCCGCGGCCTTGCCGTGGGAAGGCGTGAAACTGCTGTCGCCGGACGGTTTGCCGGTGGTCGGCAATGCGCTTCACCCGCGGCTGTTCGTGAACGCCGGTCACGGGCCTGCCGGTTGGGGCCTCGCGTGCGGGGCGGGCAAACTGATCGCCGACCTGATCTCGGAGCAGACTCCCGACGTCCCCGCGGACACGCTGGCGGCACTGCGCGCGGACCGGTTCCAGTAAGGAGCGAGCCCGCGCTGGAGCGGGCCGGAGGCGCCCCAGGCCAACACGACGCGCGCCCGGCGCATATCGGCACTACCATAGTGGCTCCCCAAGCTATCTCACCTTGCCAAAGGTGAACGCCAAGCCTCGCCATGACAGAGTCCGAATCCACGCTCCCGACCTTGATCAGCCCGCACAACCGGGCGCTGCCGCTACTCACGCTAACCGACCTGCGAATCCTGGAGGCCCAGGCCGCAGCGGCGCTACCTGAGCACACCCTGATGTCCCGCGCCGGCAAGGCAGCCGCGAGCTACCTGCAAGAACGGATCACGCGCGACACATCGATCGAGAAATCGAAGCACAAGGTATGGGTCGCGGCAGGCCCGGGCAACAATGGCGGCGACGCCTTGATCATGGCCGCGGAGTTGCACCGGGCGGGTATCGCCGTCGACCTTTGCATGCCGCTAGAAGTCAAACCGGACGACGCCCGCTGGGCGCTCGACACGGCCCGGGCAGCAGGTGTAACCATCACCACGACGCCGCCGGCCTCGCTAGAAAGCTACACATGGCTGGTGGACGGTATGTTCGGCATCGGCCTGACGCGCCCCCTGGAAGGCGTCTTTGCCACCATCGCCCGCCAACTCTCGCAGCGCACGAAAGCCAAGTCCAGAAAAGGCGGTGTTCTGGCGCTCGACACGCCGAGCGGTCTCGACAGCGACACCGGCACGGCAGTCGGCGAAAAGCGTGGACAAGGCGAAGGGCAAAGCGAAAGCCAGCGCGATGGCGCCGTGGTCCATGCCACGCACACGATCACCTTCATCGGCGCGAAACCCGGCCTCTTCACGGCGCAGGGCCGCGACCTCGCCGGCACCGTGATCGTGGCGCCGATCGGCGTGGACAGCTCGACCCGTTCGGCCGTGCAACTCAACGCGCCCGAGCTTTTCGCCGCCTTCCTGCCGCCGCGCGACTTCGCCACCAACAAGGGCACCTTCGGCAGCCTCGCCGTGGTCGGCGGCGACACCGGCATGTGCGGCGCAGCGATCCTCGCCGCGCGCGCGGCGCTCTACACCGGTGCGGGTAAAGTGCACGTCGCCCTGCTCGGCGAGGGCGCCCCGCCCTACGATCCGCCGCATCCCGAACTGATGCTGCACGCCATCGACGATCTGCCGCTCGACAAGATGGACGCGCTCGCCGTCGGCTGCGGCATGGGTCATCGCGACCGCGCCACGCGTGTCATGCACGACGTGCTGCCGCTCGACGTGCCCAAACTGCTCGACGCCGACGCGCTCAATCTGATGTCGAACGACCCGTCGCTCGCGGCCGAAGTCACCGCGCGTGGCGTACAGGGCGATCCGTGCGTGCTGACGCCGCATCCGCTGGAAGCCGCGCGCCTGCTCGGCACCGACGCGCCCGGCGTGCAACGCGACCGCCTCGCCGCCGCGCGGGCGCTGGCCGCGCGCTTTGCCAGCGTGATCGTGCTGAAGGGCACGGGCACCGTCATCGCGGCGCCGGACGGCCGCGTCGCGATCAATCCGACCGGCAACGCCGCGCTCGCGACAGGCGGCACGGGCGACGTGCTGGGGGGCATCATCGGCGCGTTTCTTGCCCAGCACCTGCCGCGTTACGAAGCGGCGCTGGCGGGCGTCTACCTGCACGGCCTCGCCGCCGACCGGCTGAGCGCGCAAGGTTGCGGCCCGGCCGGCCTGACGGCGGGCGAACTCGCGCCGATGGTGCGGACCTTGCTCAATCGTATGTTCTATCCCGCCGCGGCTGAGTAAAGCAACCTCTGGGACCTTTCAAACCGAGCGCTCCGAATCGACCAAGCCGAATTGACCAACCCGAATAGGTCGGCCCCACTGAGCCAACCAGAATGGATCAGCCCCAATGGGCCAATCCAAACGAGCCAACTCATCCCACAATTTGCATGCGACGCCCAAACCGCTGCCACCCGTCACGCAACGCCGCTATACTGAGTGACTGCGCCGCGCGTCAGATCATCGCGAGTTGCAGCGAAGCTTCAGCGAGCCGGTTCGATCCCCTGCCAGGCTCGTGAAGCTTCACCGCAATCCACCGCGAACCCGGTCGCGCGGCATCGCTCTAACAGCATCGTCGCATCATCCTCGGCAGCGCTTCACGCGCGCGCCTTTCTTCGTGCCCCTTCGTTAGACGGACGCTATGACGCAGAACTCGCTCCCCTCCTGGTCCTCGCTGCAAACGCATTACGAAAAGATTCGCGATGCGCACATGCGCGACTGGTTCGCCCCCGAGAACGATCCCGCCCCTACCCGTGCCGAGCGCTTTGCGTTCGCGGGCGGCGGTCTCGCGGCCGATTTTTCGAAGAACCGCATCACCGACGAAACCCTGAAACTGCTGGTGCAACTCGCGCGCGAAGCCGGCGTCGAGAAACGCCGTGACGCGATGTTCGCGGGCGAAGTCGTCAACCCGACCGAAGGCCGCGCCGCGTTGCACACGGCGTTGCGCGCCACCGATCCCAAAGCGCCGTTCCATGCCGAAATCCAGGCCGAACGCGCGAAGATGGCCGCATTCGCCGATCAGGTGCGCAGCGGCGCATGGACCGGCTACACCGGTAAGCGGATTCGCTACGTCGTGAACATCGGCATCGGCGGCTCGGATCTCGGGCCGAAGATGGTCGTACACGCGCTGCATCATCTCGCCACGCCGGAGATCACCACACACTTCGTGTCGAACGTGGACGGTGCGGATCTGTACAACGTGATGCAGCAGATCGATCCCGAAGAGACGCTCGCGATCATCGTCTCCAAGACTTTCACCACGCTCGAAACCATGACCAACGCGCGCTCGCTGCGCGACTGGTTCGTCGAAAAAGGGTGCCCGGAAAGCGCGCTGGCGAAGCATTTCGTCGGCGTGTCGGCGAACCCGGCCGAAGTGGTCAGGTTCGGTATCGCGAAAGAGAATGTGTTTGAGATGTGGGACTGGGTCGGCGGGCGTTATTCGCTGTGGTCGGCGGTCGGTTTGTCGATCATGATTGCGATCGGGCCGAAGCAGTTCGACGAACTGCTGGCCGGCGCCAACGAAATGGACCAGCATTTCCGTGACGCACCGCTCGAAAAAAATCTGCCGGTGCTGCTCGGCATGATCGGCATCTGGTATCGCAATTTTTTCGGCTCGCAAAGCTATCTGGTCGCGCCGTATTCGGAAGCGCTGCATTTCCTGCCGTCGTACCTGCAGCAACTCGAGATGGAGAGCAACGGCAAGTCGGCGCGTCTGGATGGCGCGATGGTCGACTACCCGACCTCCGCCGTGACCTGGGGTGAACCGGGCACGAATGGTCAGCATGCCTTCTTCCAGATGCTGCACCAGGGGCCGACCATCGTGCCGATCGACTTCATCGCCGTGCTGACGCCGGAGCATCCGCTCGTCAGTCATCATCCGAAACTGCTGGCGAACTGCTTCGCGCAAAGCGAAGCGCTGATGCTGGGCCGCACGCTCGAAGAAGCGAAGAAGGTCGCCGGCGCGGACAAGCCGGAGCTGGCGCCGCATCTGGTGTTTCCGGGCAACCGTCCTACCAGTACGCTACTTGTGGATGCGCTCACCGCACGCTCGCTCGGCGCATTGATCGCACTGTACGAACACAAGGTGCTGGTGCAGGCGTCGGTATGGAACATCAATCCGTTCGATCAATGGGGCGTCGAGTTGGGCAAGATTCTCGGCAAGGTGGTCGAGGCGGATCTGACGTCGGAAAGCGTCGATGAGAAGAAGCACGACTCGTCGACCTCGGCGTTGATCGCGCGGGCGCGGGCCGCGTTGAAGCGATAAGGAAGCGTGAGCGGCGCGCTTTGCTCCTCGCGCCGCATTGGCTGATCTGATCGTTCAATTGTTCGCTTCACCGCGTCAGGTTGGCTGCGTTGAAGCGCGTTAGATGAAATGAAAAGCGGGCCCCAGTTCATCACTGCGGCCCGCTTTGCTTTTGTGTTTTTGTGCTTCTGCACGAATGATTGCGTGCGAGCGGCTCGCTTAGGCCAACCGCCCCGCTTCGATCGTCACTGTCGTATCGCAGCGTCGTGCCAACTCGACGTCATGCGTAACGAGAATCAAAGTGGCACCGTTCGCGCGGTTCATCTCGAACATCAGATCGATCACCGCGTGGCCGGTTGCCGCATCGAGACTGCCGGTAGGCTCGTCGGCGAACAGGATCGCCGGATGCGTGACAAACGCACGCGCGAGCGCAACCCGCTGCTGCTCGCCGCCCGACAGCAGCTTCGGATAGTGCCTCACGCGCTGGCCGAGTCCCACCTGCTCCAGCAATCCGCGCGCGCGCGCCGCGGCGTCACGCGTTCCGATGCCACCTTGCAGCTCAAGTGGCAAAGTAACGTTTTCAAGCGCGGTCAAATGCGGCATGAGTTGAAACGACTGAAACACGAAACCGACCGAGCCGCTGCGCAGCGCGGCACGCTCGTCTTCGTTCAGTTCGGTGAGTTCGCGGCCGAGCAGCCGAACCGACCCCGAGCTCGCGCTGTCCAATCCTGCGAGCAAGCCGAGCAGCGTAGACTTGCCCGACCCGGATGCACCGACGATCGCCACACTGCTGCCGGCATCGATAGCAAGATCGATGTCCTCGAGAATCGTCAGTTCGCCCGTTGCATCCTTAACCTTCTTGCACAAACCCCGCACTTCAATGACTGGATCAGTTTTGTTTAGCATGGTGAAGCGTAGGTTGAAAGTGCGCGCCGTAGCGCCTCGCGCGCCGGCGCTGACTACGGCATTCGGCTCCGCCGTGCTGGCCGTCACCCTGTTTTCGCTGCCCTTCCCAGCCCATGCGGCCAATACGCCCGAACAGGCCAAGCCGGTGATCGTCGTGCTCGGCGACAGCATCTCGGCCGAGTACGGCTTGCCCCGTGACACTGGCTGGGTTGCCTTGATGCGCCAACGCCTCACCGATGAGCGAATCGATTATAGCGTCGCCAATGCAAGTATCAGCGGCGACACCACGAGCGGCGGCCGGGCTCGCTTGCCGGCACTCCTGCAACGGCTCAAGCCGAGTATCGTGATCGTCGAGCTCGGCGCCAACGACGCGTTGCGCGGCGTGCCGCTTTCCACGACTGAAGACAATCTGCGCACGATCATTGAGCAGGCTCAACAAAGTCACGCGAAGGTCGTGCTGATCGGCATGTATGTGCCGCCCAATTACGGCCCCGACTACACGCAAAAGTTCCACGGCCTCTACGGCGAACTGTCGAAGCAACTGCGCGTGCCGCTAGTGCCTTTCCTGCTGGCCGGCATCGCCGACAAACCGGACATGTTTCAGGCCGATCAGATCCATCCCACACAGCAGGCACAGCCAGTGCTACTCAACAACGTGTGGCCGGCTGTCAAGCCACTCCTTCGGACAAGTTCGCCGCACTGAAAAGCTCGCGAACAACTTGTCTCCGCTAATTGGGGAACGCGGATCGGTAAGGTCTATCCGACTCTTTCGTAATCCCGCATCACCCAGCTCGATTCTGAGTGACTTCTGAGGAGATAACGTGAAATATTTACCGTTAATCGCTTTGACCGTGGCAATTTCTGCATGCGCCGCTCAACCGCCTGCTGGCGTCCAATCGGTAGGCCAAAGCCAGCAGCCACCGAAGGCCGTCGCTACGTGCATCGCGCAAAAGTGGGCCGATGGCTCGCAGCAGCAAGTCGTGTCGCAAGACACCCTGGCCAACGATCAGGCCGTGGATGTCTATGTGCCGGGTCAACAGCCGCCTAACGGCGCAGCCGCCGTTGTACGGCCGTCCTACAGCGGCCCGGGTTCGTGGGTCGGCTTCCGCGCCAATGGCGCTGCAGGCAGCGATGCCACCAGTTCGATTAGCGCTTGCCTCTAGAGCCGGAGCCGGCGGCATGACAAGCCGCACTCCCAGGCAAACCGTTTGACGAGCTTGCACTCGTCAAATGAAAAAGCCCCGCAATTTGCGGGGCTTTTTTGCGTCTGCGCGCTTGACCTGCTTGCGCGCTGGAGCCGGCGCTTATTCGCTGCTTCCCTGGGCATTGCTGCTGTCGAGCGAACCGTAGAACTTCACCTTCGAGCGAGCACGCAGTGCCTCGACGTAAGCCTCTGCTTCGGACTGGGCATTGACTTGTGCAATCTGCTGCTGCGCCGCCGCCAAACGCTGCGGATCGATCGGGGCACTGGCAACGACCGAGTTCACGCGATAGATCGCATAGCCGTCGTCGCCAAGATCCACACCGACGTAGGCGGGTAATTTTTGCGCGTCCGCTTTGTAGATTGCACTCAATGCAGCCGGCGGCACGCCTTGTGCGTCATTGCGAGAAACCTTCAGCGACGACGAGAAGCCTGCCGTGGTCTTCGACTTGTCAAACTCAGCCAGCTTGGCGATGCCGTCTTTGTGAGCGGCCTCGTTCGACTGAACCGCGATCACTTTCTGACGCACTGCATCCTTGATGGCGTCGAGCGCCGGCACGGCCGCAGCCTTGTAATCGGTCACGCGCGCTGCAATCAGCGTGTTGCTGCCGGCGTCGATCGCTTGCGTGTTGTTGCGCGCGGTGACCGCATCGTTCGCGAACACGGCTGCCAGGAACTTCGCGTTGTTCAGCGGGCTGTCAGGCGGCAGCTTCGGATCCGGTTGCGGCGTTATCGCGGCCGTTTGCAGTTGCAGCTTGTACTTGTCGGCAGCAGGCTGCAGGCTCTTCGCCTTCTCATAGACGATCGACGTGAAGCCTTCCGAGTCGTCGCTGAATGCCTTGCTCGCCAACTGCGTTTTCAGGTCTTTTGCGATCTGATCTTTCACTTCGTCGAACGGCCTGGTGACGGCCGGTTTCACGTCCGTGACCTTGACGATGTGATATCCGAAGTCGGTCTGCACGATACCGCTGACTTCGTCTTTCTTGAGCGCGAACACCGCGTCGTCGAACGCCTGACCACCGGCGATCATGCCGCGACCAAAGTAACCCAGGTCACCGCCCTTCGACGCCGAGCCCGGATCCTGCGAGTCCTGCTGTGCGATCTGGGCGAACTGATCCGGATGGGCCTTGACCTGCGCGAGCACCTCTTCGGCCTTCTGCTTTGCCTTGGCCTTGTCAGCCGCGCTGGCATCTTTCGGCGCGGCGATCAGGATGTGACTCGCGCGCACCTGACCGTCCGTGCGGTAATGCGCGATGTTGTCGTCGTAGTACTTTTTCAGGTCGGCGTCGCCCGGCTGCACGGAGGCAGACAAGGTTGCCGGCGACATCACCAGGTACTGGATCGTTGCCGTGGCCGGCGTGGCGAAATCGTTGCGATGCGCGTCGTAATACGCCTGCAGTTGCGCGTCAGTCGGCTGCACCTTCGCTGCATAGTCACGCGGATGGAATGCGATACCCTGCACTTCGCGCTGCTGTTCGGCGAGCTCGGTGAGATGCTGTGCGAGGGTTTTCGACGTGAAGGCGCTGCCTTGAATGCTGCCAGGCAACTGCTGCATGGCGAGGCTGTAACGCACGCGTTCGTCGTATTGATCAGGCGTCATGCCCTGCATTGCAAGCAACTGCTTGTAACGGTCGACGTCGATCGAGCCGTCAGGATTCTTCAGCGAGGAAATCACCGGATCGTTCAACAGCACGCGACGCACGGCGTCGTCAGATGCGGTCAGATGCAGGCGCTGCGTTTCGTCGGCCAGCACACGCTGCTCGATCAGGCCGTCGAGCATTTCGCTGCGACGCGCCGGCGTATCGAACGACTTCATGTCGAACTGCGCGCCGAGCATTTGACGGGCGCGGTCGAGCTGTTGACGCATCGCGTCGTCATACTCCGCGCGTGTAATCTTGTGACCGTTGACGCTGGCGACGTTTGCACTTTCGTCAAAGAAGCCGCGGAAGCCTTGAATACCCACAAAACCCAACCCCGGCACAATGACGAGGATGAGCATGAACATCATCAGGCGTTTGTGATTGCGGAAAAAATCGAGCATGCGTGAACGAGTGCCAAAAACAGAACGCCCGATCTTACAACAGCGGGCAATAAAAAAGGCGAACCGGAGTTCGCCTTTCGAGGATACTGGCGGAGTGGACGGGACTCGAACCCGCGACCCCCGGCGTGACAGGCCGGTATTCTAACCGACTGAACTACCACTCCTTATACTTCAACTGCGCTTCAACTGCGCTGAAACACTTAACCGAATCTGAAACTGGTGGTGCTGAGGGGTTCGAAAACACCCAGCGAAGCCTTATGGGGTAAGGCGCCCACACAATTCGATCCAGCGGATACAACGAAAAATACAACGATCCAGAATTCTGCCGCAAATGTCGCGGCTTGGCAACGGAAATATGGTCGCGCCAGCTAACCCGAAGGCATCGCGCCTCTTATGTTACCCGCAACCCATCGAAGTGTTAGGTCCGGATTCCCGCCCCCCCCGGCAACGGACATACCCTGGACACTATTTATATAGAGTGCCGGCTTTCGCCGACGTCCGCCTGCCAGTCCTTGGGAAGTGGTTTTTTGAGATCGTGCCACGTGACTTGCTTCCAAAGGGTCTCCTGAGACAATCCGTCAGCTTGGCACCCGGTAGCCCGATGGCTGCAAGATGTTGGTTCTGATGAGCCAATACCGCGCGTTGGCCTCCATGCGCCGCGACTATTGAGTTTGGAGATATCCTGACCAACGATACCCACTCGATTGTCAACCTACGGGCTGGAGCCTTGTGAGGGCGGCGTATCTGCTTGGTCACGCGTCGTCGATACCGTCAGCCGTACCGAAAATTCCGTCTGGCACTTAGCGGCTCTCGCCGGCCCGCAGCGGAAAAGCCACGCTCCCGGCAGCAAAAAATCGCGAACACGGACCGTCTCACGACGATTTGTGGAACGCGGTACCGTCGCAGATACCGTCAGCATGCTACAGCTGAAAGTCTACATTCTCGTCTTTTCTCCAGTCATTCCGCTTCGCGAGGATGCGCACCGGTTTTTCGAATGGACGCAATACAACGACTGCGCTTTGATGCGACTCAGCCAGTAGTTCCGTATCTTGCTGGATGCTTCGTTCGCTTAGAACGCACCATACAAGGCACCAGTTTCTGTCGCCCAGCCAACCCATAAATTCCTGGTACGAAGCCGCGACCACCGCGCTGCTGCCAACACTACCGAAGAATACTTCCCGCCCGTTTCGTGCTCTGATCACGAAGTCGCCCGTCTCAGTCTGTTCCGGTGCCGACAACGGTCCTAACGGAGATTCGCTCATCTCGCGACAGACACCAGGCGACGGTAGCGCAAAAGGAGTTGCCTCGCCGCCGACGGAGCAGACAGTGCCATGGAATAAACCGTCCGCTTCAGTCAGGAACCTATCCCCTGACGAACATTCTCGCTCTACCTCGTCCAGCATCGGGTGCCACGGATACTCGGTCACCCATCCCCCATAAGCCTTGGGTAACTCGACGCCGCGCCCCCAGAACGTGCGCTCGCGAAGCCGCGCACCTAGTTCCATGGCATTTTCCGCAGGCACTATGAAACTATAGAGATTCACCCACTGGGTTGCGTGCTGCACGCTTTTTTTGCCGATGCCGAAAGGCAATGGTTCATCAAAGCTCAGATGGGCTGACAATACGAGCCTATGCTCATCGTCGATGTTTACATGCAGGTACCGACTGAAGTCCTCGAAGTCCGATGCGATCCAAGCCGCGCGGGAGGCCTCTCCATCCATTGATGGAATGGGATTGTATGCGGCTGTTTCCATCTGAGCTGAAAGCACACCCTTGCCAGCCATCTTGGGGAAAAACGGAAGCGCAGGGTCGTAATCGCGCAGAAAGAGTTCTGACGCGCTGGAAAAGTCAACGAGCTCGTCCGACGACCGTCTGAGCTTTCGATGGTCCGATAGGTATCCAAGATATTCGTAAAGACCGATCCATTGGAACTTCTTACTAACACGCTCCATCGGTGGACGTTGGCGCCCATTCGATTCGATGGATCGCTCGAATCTGTCGAGTTCCCCCTTCTCATCCGGCCATCCTAGCTCCACTACCCTCTGGAGGATAAACCGCTTCGCGACGCCTGCGTCCTCCCGAGGATAGCGCTCGAACAAACTCTCGGCATCCGGATTTACCGCTGCCGGGTCAGTAAAATTCCGCACCGCACTTTGCATGACATAGCGCCCGAAATCGCCATACGTGTGCCCCCTGTCCTCGGGCTGCACCGAACGCCTGATTGTTGCGAAGATGGGATCATCCTCCAGCGTCTTTACCTGAGCATCTGACCAGATGGTTGGTATCACCGTGTGATAGGGCGGCCGCACCCGCGCCTGAAGCTCCCCGAACAGGACGCCTTGGTGAATACAGTATTCGGCGATAAAGCGAGCATACTCGCGTTGCAGGAGGTTGGGCGGAACTTGGTTGCCTCCAAAAAATTGCTCGCAAACTATACTGCCTAGCGTTTGCAGGTCTTTACCGGTCAGGGTTGGTACTAGCGCCGCGACTACGGCAAGTAGACGCTCTTTCACGTAGGGATCATCGACCTCCCAAAAGCGTTGAACGAGCCGAGATATTGGGCCCGACCGCCCCCGAAGCAAACGAATCGCGCTGTCCGTCGCGCGATCGCGATTCTTCTGGTTAGTTGTCGACGTAAGCCATAGCAGCACATTGGCGGCCAGCCTAGCTTGTTCATCCGAGCAGCGAGGGCCGGCCGCGTCACACCAACGAACGAAGCGCTGCAATTCACCCTTTCCCTCAGATAAGTCCTCATATCCGAGTTGGATGGTCCAAAAGACCTCACGTTCGACAAGCGCTTTTGACGACAGCATGTAATGCAGAAAGTCTGCATTGAGAGGGTGACCTTCAATCGCGGCAAAGTTCATCAGACGGTTGAACACTTCGACGGGCGGCTCACCCGTCTGCTCCCACTCGGCGAACAAATGTCTAATACGAGCATGCGTTGACGGAATTTGTCGCCACGCTAGCGCTTCCAACCAAGTGTCCCACACTATATCCCTTGGCGAATATCCGGTCTCGTCCGGTTCGGGGAATGTGCATTCTACAAGCTCGAGATTGAAAATTTCGGGCAGCAGCAATGCGTATGCAAAGAGACGCGCATGGGACGTGACATCCCACCAGTCCAAATGCGGCAAAACCTGTTCACACCAAAACCGCGACCATGCGGCGACGTTTTCAAACTGCTGCAGTTCGGCCCTCGCCACCTTGACGTCGTAGAAGCGTTCGTACTGCAATCGGACGTAGGTACCATCATCACGCACTACCTCTTCGATGACACCAAATGACCGCAGCCTGCTGTACAACGAGCCGGTTGCGGTTCGGTCAGGAAAGAGCTCAATGCAGATGCTTTCTGCGTCCTCAACCGGGATATGTGCAGCGTGCTGCGCGGCCATCCGCTCGACGATTCGCTCAACTGCCTTCGTCGCGATCGACTTGCGACAATCGATCGCTCGCTCAATGTCTTCGCAGATACGGTTTTCCCATGCATCCAGAACGGCCACAAAAGACAGCGGCTCATCAGGAAGTTTCCGATCCGCGTAGGTTTCACAAACCGTCTTCAGAAACAATGGATTGCGAAATTCTGGCGCAAACGAAGGAAAGACGTCGGCAGACACGTTATATCCGCGGAAGTATGCGTTGACCACCGTTTCAAAATCCAGGTCGTAGCCGGCGTGCACCACCCTAAAGGCGGAATCTATCAATTGCTGCGATACGCATTTTGGCAACCAGTCTTCTCGGCAGGACAGGACGAGATGCACGCCAGGAGACGCCTCGATTGCCTGAATCAGTTGATGAAGATGCGAGAACCACAAGCCTCGTGTGGGAGACTCATTGATGGCATCGATCAGGATAAGACTCGGCCGACCGGAGGCTTCCGACTGTGCCCTAAGGCAGGCCAGCAGGTCAGCGAAGCGATGCTCCCAACCCAACAAATCGGTAATCTGTTGCGTAAGCGGCCGGCCTTCGAGGAACTGCTCTCCCAGCAACAGCACCGCGCCCGCCTCTTGTTCGAGCAACTGCTGCGCTGCTGTCGCCATTAAATGGCTCTTCCCAATGCCTGCGTCTCCGGTCAGCAACCATAGTGGGCGACGCAGTGCATCCTGCCGGGTCACAAACGTCCGGTGAACGCTCATAGCCGATGACAAGATGCCTCGCGCCATACTGCCGATGCTGACCAATTGTTCAATAGGGCACCGCTCTGTGTCCGGATCAAGCTCGCGCGATAATCGTTCCTGCTCGCGTGTTGTCTGCGCAAGTTCCCTCGCCGACTGGACCAGCGAGTTCAGGGCCGATGCAAACCGAAAATCTTGAGCCAGAAGTTTCCCATCCGCCATGCCGTCAAACACATCGCGCAGCGCTACCCGCACGTTGTCACTTGCTACCGTCAATGCGCACGGCGCGTTCTCAATTGGGCCCGACAGCGTTCCAGTCAGATCTCGTGTCCTAACGGCCAGATCTCGGCATAGGTCCTGATACTCGCTGAGAGCATCCGGCAGAGCAAGCAATACAGCGAGATCCTTTTCGGCTTGCGTCTTATTGTGGAGATCCGGCGTGAACCTTCGGTGCAATTGAGATATCGCCTGATCTATTTTCTGGCTCAACCAAGTCGGTGAATACTCGGGAACTCCAATCCAGTAGGTGGCTAGGTAACACCATTGCGGCTGAATAAGGAATCCGGTGATTTCGGATTGCCCCATCCAAGTCACCACAAGCCCCGGATACGTGAACCTCCAGCCAGTAACCAATGTGTTCCAAGTAGCAATCTGCCCAGGCGTCCGGTCCCGCGGCACACAGACAACGTATTCTGAGAGGTCAGGATGCTTCAGCATCGCCTGACGCACCGACTCCTTGATCTGGGTCCACTGGGTCGACGCAAGGTTGTCGCGGAAATACTTGCTCTGAATCCCGATGCGGCGACCACTCTCGGTGATCACAATCGCCTCCACACCACCATCCCCGCCTGCGCCATGGACGCGTTGCCGATCACGTACCGGCTCTTGGCATATGGCGTCGGCCAGATGTACACACAATTCTTCAAAGCCAGCAGCCTGGCTCCCCTTCGCCATTCGAACTTTGGTCAAATCGAGCATAGATATGTTTTGTGATAGATACTGCTGAACGTCGGGCCAACATGGCGATCACTGGGACTTTACAGCTCTGGTAGACCTCCGAGTAAACTTCACCAGCTACGAGAGCTGCTTCGGCAGATCACGTGACTCGATGTCGGACCCAGATGGCAGCTTCTTCAACGGAAGACATAACTCGGCATGGAAAATCGCGCTCGATAGCCAAGTGTCGCTGCTTCAGAAGCGTGTGCATCGGCCCGTCAGTCATGAGGGCGTCGCAGTAGCCTAACGCCGCGCCAGCATGATGGAAGTCGAACAGATCGTTAGCATCCAGTTTTTGCGTGCGATTCCAACGTAGCGCTGCATGCAACAGTGCCCCGACTTGCAGCGTGCGCAGAGCCCGCCGACCGGCGGGTTTCCGAACTGCTGCCCGTAGCAAACCGAGGCACTGTCTCGTAATTCCTTCCCGCTCATCCGGCGACGGTTGGATGTCCGGGCCCAGGGACTTCACGGTTATGTGGTGCAGCACGTCAGCGGCGATCGGAGCTGCGAGTTCCAGAACGCCATTGATCTCGTCACGATAAACCTGCGCGAAGTTCTTCATCGATAGGGAATGCGCCGCGTTGTCACGGTTCAGCCGATCGGCAATGTCGACGAATGTCGAAGCGAACGGCCGAGCGTCCCCGATGGTCGCAACTATCGTCGACGGAGAGATCTCCCATAGATGGTCGAAAAACGCCTTCTGAATGACGAGTCGCTTATCCTCTGGGAAGGCTGAGGCGACCGGATGCTGGCTCCCCATAATGTACGGGACCTTCGTCCAGACCAGGTGCTCCAGCGGATGAACGCTGTACCCAGCGTTTGCGTGGAGGAAGTGCGCCACTTCCGTCGCCACACGTGCCGGCTCTGGGCTAAGCGTGATGCCGCAGCTCAGCTCGTCAATCAGCTCGGCCGTTGCACCCCTGGTTACCGGGTCCGACTGCTTCATTAGCTCAAGAAACAGGGCATCGCTGATGGGACACACCAACCGTCCAGCGGAGACACCAGTCATGAGTGAATCCAGCAGATCCGACGCGCCCGGCGGGCTTGGCGCGCGCGTGCGCGCGGAGCGCAGGTGAATCCAGAAGCACTTATCCAGATAGATCCGGTCCCGCCCTGCCACCCACTCGCCGAGTTCGATCACGCGGCGTCGCTCGTACTCGCCGATCGTGATCTGCGGTGTAGAACGATGGAACACAAGTCGGTCGGCAATGTGGGAAGAGATCACTGAATTTCGCGTCTATTGTTAGGTTCAACGGGCGTTAACTCACACTTGGTCAGGCCGACAGCCCGGGGAATCTGGGCTGGAATTCCCAAGCACACGCACTAGCGATGTTCGCCACGATGCTGCGTGACACACTTACGGCAATCATTCGTCCTGCCCTCCCCATTCGTCGCCCGTCGTCACTTTGAACAAGCGTTTAAAGACGTCGTGTTCGGCGAGGACGAGAGGACCGAGCCTCTGTACGTTTGAGAATGCGGACAGGAAGCCACTGGATGCGTGCGAGACCGCTATCAGTATGTCGATGACCTGCTCGATGGTTCCCGACTTGAAACCCTCAACGGTTTGCTCCCGGACATGGGCGCTGTAAAAGTAGCTCATTCCGTACACAGAGCCGTGGATGACTTCGGAGGACACGGCGTAGATGCCACCGTATGCACCGATCAACGCACCAGCAGACGCCTTGACCACCTTGCCTATTCTGCCAATACGATCCACAGCGTTTAGCGCAGTCCACGATTCCTTCCCCTTCCCCGCGAAGTCCGGGAACAGCCTTGCTGCTTCCAGCTTGGGATCGGCTGCGCCAATCGCAATCATGATGTCGCCATTGCCAATGATGCGGTTGTGGTGCTTCCACGCTGCAAAGTGCCGGTGCACCAGTGCCCGGCGCGAGATTTCAACGGACTGCGTTACGAAGAAGGCTGCATTGATAAAGCCTTCCACAACCGAGCGAGCAATCGGGTACAGGTCGCGGATGCCAATGCCCTGATCGTCCGACAGCTTCAGGATGGTGTTAAGCGACTGACCGGCACCCATGGCAACCGCACACGTTGCGCGCGCCTGGTCTTGCGCCAGGATGCACGTCAACTCTTGATCGCTGAAAGTAATCGGTCCTTGCGTCATCATGTACAACGCGATTCGCAAGAGCTCCTGTTGCGCCGCAATAACCGTCCGCAGCTCCTTCAAAGTTTCGGCCTGCTTCTCCATGTGCACTCCGCGTGGCGTTTGAGCGATGGTGAACGATTCTAGGTCATGCTTTTTCTGGTGGCGAGATGAGTTGTCGCTTCACGGACGACAACGATTCTTTCGTCCCACCATCGAGGGGCGCTTCGGAACGTCCGGCGTGGCAGTTGATCAGGAAGATAGCGACCGCAACGCTCGCATTTTTTGCGAACCTCGCGTATGAGGCATCGAGCGGTGGCCGATGGCCTGACGCCCCGTGCGCCGTCCCGAAGTGAGTACGTAAGGCACCGATTCCCCCACAGATCGATTTCACGCCAGCGAAAAATCGTTTCGCGTCTTCCAGTACATCCCTGTCCGGCCATTCCAGGCGGTCGATACACGCGTCAACGAGGGGCGAAATTGACTTGTCCTTGGGCAGTGCGACACCACGCTCCCGCAGGATTTCTGCGCAGACCGACTCCAGGAAACTGCTGCTGCGGGTCAGACCATCCCCCGTGTGAAGATGAATCGCATCCAGCAGTTCGTCCGAGCGCATTTTTAACGCATCGCTGTTCATCCTCTCCAGATTTTCGGCCAGTTGCCCGTCGAGCTTCGCGGACTCCGCCGAAAGGACGGTTCGCAGGGCCAACAGCGAGCCATCGAGCTGGAACTCCTGTTGGTCAAGTCTTGCCGCGATGTCATCCAGCAACGACCCGATCATCGTTTCATCCAGCAGGCGTACCAGCCAATTCGACGAACAGCTCGCCAGCGGCTGGTAAGCGTTCGTTCTTTCATCCTCCGGAATACCAGCGTACGCGTCGGCCATATCGTCATCGGACGTGCGGTGGCCAACGCTCAGCCGCCCAAACGCGTAAGACAGCCATCCATAGGTGTGCCCGTCTGGCCACTCTTCCAGTGTCACGCTGGCACTGGATGCATAAACACCAGCCTCGCCGAACGCGCCAGCCAATTTCGCTTCGAGTGCGACGGCTTTCTCGGCCAGCTGCACCTGTTTCGTGTCGATGAGCCGCTTTTGGGCAGCCAGCGCCTTGATTCTGTCGTCCATGTACATTCTCGCGCGTGCCGCGCCTGCCCCAGCCCGCCGTTCAAGTTAAGGTTTAATTTAACCCTAGGCGGGACACTGAACCCTAGGCGCGCCGCGTTGTCCGGCTATTCTACTCAGCCAAACAAGCGTAGCTATTCTCGGATCCGTCCTTGTCTCAGGCCGCGACTGTCTCTACGAAAGAAGGGTGTGGCAGCTCGATTCGTAGCAGGGCAATGCTGCACGCCTATCGGGGAAGTGGATGAAATCGGTTATCGTTACGGCCCGATGTGTTCGAATGCCAACAAGGGAGAAAATGGACGCGCGCATGGATGCACCACGACACGTGGACATTCTCGGTATCGGAGAACCCTTTGCGACTCGCTGGCGCCTGTCGCTCGTCTTTGGATTGCTCGCCTATGCTGGATATAGGCTGGTCAATCCGGCGATCGCCCGCCAGTTCGACTTTTCAACACAGATCCATTACAGCATCCCTGTCTACTATGGGCCTGCAGCATTGCTGATGCTGGCCCTGTTCGCGCTCCACAAGCGATTCTGCTTTCCGGATATCCACTTCGTCGGCAACATCCGGCGAAAGGATGTGATCCGCGGCATGCTGGCGGTCTCAGTGCTCTACATCGCCGCATACAGCACAGCGTATTGCCTCGGGCAACCGCGAGAGGCAGCCATGGCATCGCTCTACAGTCTGAAGACACCGACACAGAATGTTGTGATGGTCATCAGTCTGCTCGCACTCCCCCCGATTGTGGAAGAACTCACGTTTAGGCACTTCCTTCTGTCGACGCTACCGTTCAAGGCAAGCCGCAAGATTGCTATAGCCGCGGTGGTTGCAACAGCGTTTCTCTTTTCAGTGCAGCACCGGCACTACGACTACCTGACGACCTACCTGCTTTTGTTCACCCTCGGCGTTGTATTTTCACGGGCACGCATTCGCACGGACGGGGTAGTATTGCCCATCGCGTTGCACAGCTACGCCGTCGCATTCGCACTGATCTGCGATCGGGTGGTAGCACACATTCAGGGCTGACCGGAGTGAGGCAAGACTGAAGATGAACCTGAAACCTGAATCCAATCAAGCTACCGTCGTAGACCGCGCCTTGATTGACACCTATGAAGAGATAGCAGCCAAAGCCCAGCTTGTGCGAGAAGTCCTGCAGAAGCGCAATGTAAAACTCGGGAACGGCAGCGCACTTTCGCAGCTACTCAACCAGGCGGATATCCTGAGCCGTGAATGGGTGGCGCAGCGCGTTCCAACCATTCGAGTTCTATCCGAGGCTGCCTATGTGAATCGCCTGGCGGACGCCATCACCTACTTGCCCGAAGAACCTGGAATTCGGGAGGCGCTAAGACGGATGGCAGGTAGCGTCATGCAACCCGATGACAGGAGCAATTCACAGGGAAAGGACGCCCTCTGGGAGGTGGTGCTCCTTGCCGACATCAGGAAGAACGGATTGGCCGGCAAAGCCGCGGAGCCGGACATCGTGGTCAACTTCGGCAATGGTGACTACCCCATCGCCTGCAAAAAAATATGGTCGGAGAACGGGGTGGAGAAGCACGTCAGAAAGGGAGCAAAACAACTGGAGCCGTTCGCAAACGGCGGGATCATTGCATTGAATCTGGATGACCTTACGCCTGCAGGGCACGTGATCGCGCAGCCGGAAAGAATGACCGCGAAAAAATTTCTCGATGATTTCAACATGGATTTCATCAACCGCCACCGCAATATCCTTCAGCGAGCCATCACGGATGGCAAGTGCGATGGCTTCATAATTTCTACCACCGCCGCGGCTGTCCTGTCCAACGAAGAAACGGCGTTCAACCTCGTCACCCAGTCATCGCTCTGGCATCTGAAGGAAGCACCTCCGGATGCACTGGAACGCTTCTTTTCCTTCGCGCGAGCGCAGAACACAGTGAACTAAACGCGGCCCAGGTCCGCCCGCCGGCCAAAGGGAAAGCCCGTCCAGCCATGGCCCTTCCAGCGCAGAAAGTCGCATCGCCTCCCGAAGTATTTGAGGCCACCTGGGAACGCCTACGACGAACTCCGATGACGAACTCCCGCAGTTTCCGAAGCTTAGCCCCCTTCCATTCCGGCGCACCATCCGCCGTTATGAACTGCGGCAGATTGTTCTTTTGGCCGACACGACAATCTACGAAATGGAGCGCCGCGGCGAACTCCCGCGTCGCTTCAACCTGACGCCGCGCTGCGTCGTGTGGGACTTGGCCGAAGTGGAAGCGTGGATTGACCAGCGCAAGCAGGAGCGCGGAGCGGATTCTCAAAGCCCGATGTCCACCTACGAAGATCCCGCCCTGTTCGGACGGGATCATGTGGAGAGTGAGGCCGGGCATTGCCCTAGTCGGGCGCCTGCCCCTCAATGAGTTTGCGGTATAGCTCCTCGAGATCAGGCGACTCGCTTCGCCGAGATAACCACTCGTCTGGCAGACCAGCGATCGCCCGGAACCGCGGATAGATATCTCGCCGTCGATCGGGATCGAGCGTCGAGAGCGCTTCTTTGGCTTGTCGAGAGAGATGCCGCGGTGACCAAATCTGGCCGGGTTCGTTTATGACAACCACCAGCGACCGATGCGTAAAGGCGCTGGTGTCCCCGCTGCGTCCGGTCGACTTCCCGCGATGATATTTTTGGAGCTTGAGCGAGATGACAAGACTACGCTCGGACAGCTTGAGCAATGAACACAATGCGCCGCGAGTGATGAACAATCGGTATCCGGTTTCACTCCAGGCGTACTCACCGCGGCCACCTTCAGCCCCCCAGGCCTCGGCACGATATGCTGATGCCCCGTCAATAGACCAGTGACGTATCGCCTTGTCATCCGCGATTGTCCCCAGCAGGCCTCGCGTCCAGTCCGATGGGAACGGCCTGTCGAGTGCGGTGGCGGCACCATAGGGATCGTGCCGATCGAGCTGACGCTCAGTGCTCGGTGTCTTTGCAACCCATGGCTGAACCGTATGACCGTCGCTGCCGAAATGACGGGAAATTTCATCTTCATCGTCGGGCAACCATCTAAAAAATGTTTTGTCTGAGAGCAATGTCATGACCACCGCTCGCGCATCACTGACATTCGCCAGTACACTTTGAAGCATGACAGTTGTATCGCGCCCGATCGACCAACGGCCCGCAATGGGAAGCCAATCCGTCACTACCTTGCCGTCCGCCAGACCGAGTAACGGTGCCAGCAGATTGCTATCTTCGCGGACGGTACCGCTCTCACCGCTCTCCGGCATAGGCATGTCCGCTGCCTTGGTAAGGTCGAGCGGAAACGGATCGGTAAGATCCGCAAGCCAGAGGCCGTCCTCTCGTGAGAGCGTGTATTCCCTGAGGAATGCGCCCCAAGCGTCGCCGTCCCAGTCCTCGCCAACAACCGCCCGTCTGGCCAGCAGTTCACCGGCAACAAGCATGAGTGCATGCCAGGCGAGATATCCCCCGTAGCGATCGCGGTCGGGGACGTATCCCGACGACCAAGATTCGTCATGGCTGTTGCTGCGCGGACAATCGTGCATCGCTCGAACTTTTGCGTCCCACCGCCGCACCCATGCACAAACGCGATCTTCCACCTCCCAGCCTGGACAGCCGAAGACATGGCACAAGCGCTCGACCTGATATTTGTTGAAGTCATAGTCGAGATGGAAGCCATCCTCTGCTCGTGGCGAGGCGTCGGGCCTGGGGGCGTAGCGGAGCTCGCGATAGTCGCTTCGAGGTGCATATGGATAAGGTGACTGGTTTGCCGAGGCAAGCTTGGCGATGACAGCTTCGCGCTCATTGATTGCCAGAGACTGCGCAAGCTCGCGAAGTATGTCAATCGCGAACGCACGCATGACAACGTGCGGAAACTCAGCGGAAAATGCGATTCGCTCGAAGAACGCGCAATGGTGAGTGAACACGGGAGCGGCGTCTTTCACTACGCGAGCAAGGGCTATCAACAGCCAGAGCTGCGCGTGCATGACGTAGAAAGGCAGTTTTGCATCGCCGAAAGGCGAGTTCTGGGCAGGCTCAAAGCGCTCGATCAGTTTTTCGACCACATCGAAGCGTCCGACCACCACCAAACGCCTTACCGCATGGGCAGCGCGCCAGCGCATCTCTGCAACGGGATGGCCAAGCCGAGCCCACAGGAGTCCCGCTACGAATGCCGCCTCGTCGGGCGGAACCGCAAATCGAGCGTTCCACGGCCCGTCTCCAACTTCGGACGGCAGCTTTTCGCCTGTGTTCGCCAGAAACCGTTCGAGGCCCTCGGCCATTGCACCGGCGCTGACGTCCGACGCCAGCTTCGCGGCGAGGGCAAGGTAGGCATTACCGCCAAGGCTATCCGCCGTGCTCCGGAGCGCGGCAACTACGTGCTCGACAAGGGATGCGCGATCGGCATGAAAATATTGCTCCAACCCCCGCCAGCCGCCCCATGCATCGGTGCATGAACTGGCGAGCTCGGCAGCGTGCTTGGTCGCCAAGCGTAGCCCCAAGTCAGGCAGAGCATCGCGCATAGCCGCCGACGACTTACCCCACGCCTCCAGGTAATCGTCCAGTGCGCGGATTTTGTCGGCAAGCGTGGCTGCCGTTGCTTCAACGACCGCGCGGACGAACCCGAGACGGTCGGCGGGAGAGTTGGCTTGCTTGGCCAAATCGATCAGTGTCCGAACTGGCCAGCGTCGTCCCGACTGGTCAATCTCCTCGTCGAGTATCTGACGGTCGATGTCGCCTGAGTCCGTGAGGTCCACCGGGAAGAAAGCCGGCGGCTCTGTCGCGATCGACGGGGGGATGAGCGATTGCGATTCGGATTTGGGCCCAAGGCGAGCGAGCAGGCCCTCGATTCGTGTTCGAGCTCGGGAAACGGCAGGGAGAGTCCGCTCAGCGAGGTCATGTAGCCCTTCGATCGTCTCCCTCGTGGGAGATAGTTGATCGTCGCGATCAATTTCGACCAGAAGCAGATCGAAGAACCATTCCCGTTGCTCATGAGGCAGGCGGCCAATGATCTCTGACGCGAAGCCCGAGATATGCCACGTCCAAGTTTCGATCGGAGCAGCCAAGCCAAACAAAGCGACGGCGACTTCAACTGAAAGCTTCGAATCACGAACGAGGACAGTTAACGCTGGGCCGAGTGACAGTCCGAGCCGGGCCGTGTCACGATCGTCTAGCCGCGCCAGTACTGCCAACGTCGCCCGACCAGCAGCCGGCACCATCGTTTGGGCGTATTCGGTCCAAGGGAATTTGCCGTCCTCGTTCTGATTCAATTCGAGGATGCGCGCCAGGGTGTGCGCCGCTGCTGGCGAAAGTTCGGGGCCCGAATAGTGGCCCGTCAGTTCGAGCAAGTGGTTGGTACGATCGAAATCATCCGATCCAATTGCCTCCGTCAAGTCAAGCGCACGGCGGAAATAGGCCGCCGCCTCTTCAGTGCTGACTCGCCAGACCGCGCGAGCGAGTTCACCATAGGACGAGACCCTGATCCCGACATTGGTATCGAGCAGGATCTTGCGCTCGACATGGCCAGCAAGAAGAAGCGCAGCATCGTGACATTCGAGGATGTGTGACAGTCGAGCGACCGTATGGGTAAGTTCTGGCGTGAACAGGCCCGGAGCGTTCGCCGCCCACTCGACCATGCGCTTCGCAAGCACCGCATTGAGCGCACCTAACGCGTCGGCGAGATCGAAGATCACTCGGAAACAAGTTCGGGCGAGATACGCCTTTCCGTCGCGATACGGATAGTTGGACGACTGCTCGACATCGCGAACAAGTCGATCAAAGGCCATAGCCACCATCTCGCTTCGCGTCTTTCCACGCGGCGGGCGAATGATGTCGGCGACATCCTGCGCGTAGTTCAGCAGCGGTAAGATCCGACCGCCAAGCGTACGCGAATAGTCCGACCGCTTTTCCTCATCGAGGCCATTGCGCCGCTTTCGGCGATGCGGAGTTCCATCGAACTTCGGAGCCGCCAGCTTCTGATTAAGTACCCGGACAAAGGTGGCACCACCCCGCGACCGTGCACCTGCGGGCACCAACCCGATAAATTCAGTCGGCGCCATGTCGATCAAGGCGGCATGCTTCCGGCTCAAAGCAGCTCGAACACCGGCGACCAGCACGGTTACATGAATCGTGGGGTTGATCGGATAGTGACTTGAATAGTCATAGATGGTCGGAGATTTAAGTGCAGCTCCGGCAAGGATGGCCGCTGCCTCTTTCTCCAAGCCAAGCCCCATCGCCACCGCCGACGCCAGCACGCTGGCCGTCGCCAAGCCTTCGTTTTTTCCATTCTCAGAAGGTACTGCCGCAAGCGCCTGGACAAGCCTCCTGGCATGGGATCGGTCGCGACCGACGAATGGGAGCGCGGCAGCGTAAAGTGCTCGCGATTGCAGTCGGCAACGCAACAGTCGAGTTGCAACGCGCGTTTTGGGCGGATGCGGCGAATGTTGGTGTCGATCCAGAAGATCGAACAAGTCCTGAAACTTGACGAAGGCCGCACCATCGGCGCGACGGGCGAAGAACTCTGCAACGCGCACGTCGTTGCCCGCCAGCATCTCGATATAGGCAAAGCCAATATCGTCCCATTGCCCTGAAGTGATCGAATCGTTGAAACGCGCACTGCGTTTGGTCTGTGCTGCCCAATTGTGCCAATCGATCGATCGCCGAGCGTGCCGACGGGCCTCGTCTCGGTCGCCTGCGAAGTCGTTCGCAAGCGCAAGAGCGGCGTGTTTCCCCCCAGGCCAGCCAACATTGGTTGCGGAAAGCCGTCGTAGGGCTTCCGGGTCACGCGCTATGGCGGCGAGATCTGGATGCTCATATAGGAAGCGGTCGGATCGCTCATGTCCTGCAGCAACGAGCGACGCTTCCAGTAACAGGCGCAAAAGATCGTCGCGCCGGTTCAGCTCTCCCGCCAGCGCTATTGCCGCAGTGATCCGCGATAAGCGGATGTCGCGCGCGCTTACTTGTGAAGCACCCCGTGGAACACGCAGATCATAGGCCAGTTGAATGAGTTGGTCAGCATCGCGTAGCGAGGTGAGTAAAGCTGGCAAGGCTCGGGCTGCATAGTTCGAGGTGAGTTGGCGTTCCTGGAGAACGACAATAACGCGATCTCGACCTGCCTGGCTCACGCCATGGTTCGATCGGATCAAGGTCTCAGTCGGTTCATCGCGGAACATCAGGCCGTGCGGCGTTCGCTCCAGTAAGGGAGCAAGATCAGCCGCAAAGCTTTCAACCTGTTCCGCGATCAGGCCGTGTGCCGCAGCAAGCTCTTCAATGGGAACTGGGGGCACCAGCAAGGCGATGCCTGTGAGTAGGAGATCGATGTCCGCATCGCTTGCGCCGCGAGCACGTGCAGTTTCTCGTGCTTCATTGAGACGCTTACGAAGCAGCACATCGAGCAGATCTTGGGGCTCTTCCGGGGCGTCAGGAAAAGCCACGGGATCAAATGGCCGCCCGGTCGTGATCAGGTTGTCGAGACAGCGTGGGTTGCGACCCGATCGAGTCAACAGAGCGGCGATCTCCTCGGCCGAGGCATCCGGTATGCGCCGTCCGACGAGGGCACGTACTTCCGCGTCGGTGAACAATGGAACTGAGAAAAGACGATGCGATGTATCGCCGGTTGCCAGCGTGAGCCGTTCAGTCCGGCACGACGCGATGATGCGGACACCGTCGATCGGATCGACGCTGATGCTGCGCATGAGAAGGTGTGCGAACGACGATGTCGCGGTTTCCTGCGCCGCAAGCCCGGCATGGTCGATCGCGTCGAGCACCAGTGAAACACAGGCATCGCTGCGAGTTCGCCGCGCCGCCTCCACCGATTGGGCCAGCCGTCGGCGAAATGCCCTCAGCAAGCCCGTAACGTCCGCCACTGGCAACAGAATGTCGCACAGACCTTGCCCGGCCATGAGATTGGCGAGGTGGACGAGCGTCCTTTCCGGAAGGTGCCGACCATCGGCAGGATCTCGCCAGCGACCAGCGCCGAACCCATCGAAGAGCACTACGGGGCCATCGGCTCGCAATTGATCGGCGAGTCCTTGCATCAGGACAGTCTTGCCCATCCCGCCTGCCGCATGGACGACGAGAGGAAGTCCACATTCGCGGGCGAGGACTGCAATATCGTCAAGAACTTCGCGCTGAATGATCACCTCAACTGCGGGGAATGCGGCGGGCGTGGGATACAAACGATCCTCGTGCTCCACCTCCAGCTCTGCCAAGACCGCTACCCGATCAATTCGTTTGTCCCTCTCGCTACCCGGACCAGCCTTGATCCTAATGAGATTCCGCAACTTGAGCAGGCGTTTCTCCGCGTCCGGATCGCCAGGTTCGCTCCATGCGGCGAGCGTCGTTGAAACCGCACGCTCCGATTCGGCCAAGCTTCCCTTGCTGCCGACCAATTCCAATCGCCGCAGCAGGTCAGCACAGGGATGGGGATATTCTTTCAGGGCCTGTACGATCTGGCCTGCTTGGCGTGCTACATCACCCGTTTCTTGAATTCCCGAGACAACTGCTGCGATCGCCTTTCCCAAGTTCTCGTGGATGGGCCTGTTCGTGGCGAACTCATACCGCACCACGGCGACAATATGGTCATCGCCATGCGTCGCCCTAAGTTCGGCATCGGTCGAGGCGAACTTGGCAAGAGTTGATGCTAAGTCAGCAGCTCGAACTGGCGTTTCGGCGCTTGCGATCGAGTACTTGAACTGAACCACTGCGACTCGATGCGCCCGGGCAACATCCTTGGCACCGTGGTACCGGACAAGATCGGCAATTTCAACCGCGCTGGCTCCCAAGCTCTGCTCGTCTTGTTCATCGAAACCCTCAAGCGTGATAGCGATAAGATCGGTCGACGGCGGCAAGAGTTCAAGGGCTGTGCGCGCAGCCCAAGCTTCATGAAAGGCATGACCCGCCTTTGAGGCTCGGACTTTGTCGATTTCTATCGGCGCGGCGCCAGTATTGTCATCACTCATGCTCGGCTTGATTCACGCGGTCCAATTAGTCGTGTCATCTCGTATCGTTTTGATGCCGGATCGATTTTCGCGGCACAAATAGCCGATCGAGGTCAATGTTGCAGGCTTGCCGTTGTGGGCGCGGACGTAGTCACGCTGTCCCGAGTTGCGCTTGCAAGCGCTTCGATCACCGCTCGCACCGTGAGTTGAGCGATTTGCGCCGCGTGCGTATCGAGTTCGCTACGCTCGTGGATGTGTTTGGCGGGATGGATTAGATTGCGCGTGCCGCGCAGTCCCTGAGCGTATTTTTCGATACCGTTGCCGAGCAGATTGAGTTCCGCCGCGACGTCAATCAATTTCTCCGCCGACCATTTCTCAAGCGGAAAAACGACACCTGTCTTCGGATTCTTGGGCGCCCGGCTTGCCGCTCTCGCCCTCTGTTCGTCGCGCGACAACCAGTCGACGAGAACTAGCTCGAGCATAGAGCCATAGAGCACAGCCGAGGCCAACCATGCACACGCACGCATGCAGCGCTGCGCTTCCGCCCAACGAAATGCCAAATTTTCGGCAACAAGTGGCTCGAATCCGAGTCCGCCAAACGGTAGGCCCCGTTCTTCGCTGCGCGAGAGCAGAGTCGCTGGCGGACAGAGTCCGAGGCGTGGCACGACGGCTCGCGCATATGCGATAGCCCCTTCTCGAGTGGTGAAGAGCGCCGTTTCTCCCGGATTGTCATAATCGGGACCCCGCACAGCCAGCCCTGCAGAGAGGAGCGAGTCGATAGCATGCTCGCGCCGGGGAGGGTCAATGTGCGCTAGATAAACCGATAGCACGCGCTCCGGCAGTCGCTGCGCACCAGGTAAAAACTCCGGAAATTCGGCTGCTTCGCTGTGCGCGAGCCCAAGAATGAGGTCTTCGACGGCCGACCGCGGATCGCTCAGGGCTGGATGCCTGCGCTCAAGCTCCTGCCAACGCTGCTCGCGTGCAATCTGGCCGATTTCAGTCGCATACCAATAACCAATAGGGTTGCCGGAGACCCAACCCAGCGTCTGCATACGAGCGAGTTCATCTTCGAGCTCGGTCGGAGTGAAATTCCACGTGGCTTCATGCAGGCCAATCGCCTGCACGGTCACATGCGGACATTGAAGTGCGCCTGCCGTGAAAATCTCGTGCTCAAAGAGCGCGTCGCGCAAAGCGGTGAGCCTTGGGTTTCCGGTCATGCCACTCCCTTTTCCAATTTAGATCCAACGACCGAACTTGGCGGCGGCGAAAGCAGCCGAAAGAGCGGCCATTGCAAAGCAAATCTTTTTTTGTCCAACACCATTGAAACCGTTGCTTCAGCACAAAAAGTCATCGTGTAGCATTTTCAACTGGCCGCCAGCCGATATGCGCGCCACGCTCGCAACACTTCCCTTTCCCTGTTCAGGCCACGTCCGATTTGCGAACCAAGAGATCAGTAGCAATCGGGTGGAGCGCCTGCGCGACGTTGGCCTTAGGAGGCTTTTCCTGGAGCTGCTTATTCACCACTCCCTTCAGCAGCCAATGCATATCGGAAGCGCGAACAAGCAATTCCCACAGAAGTTCAGGCGGCAACTCTTCCGCAAGCGCAACGAACTCTGCGTAGTCATTGAGCGTAGGCGCGGCTCACTGACTAGAGCGCGACGCGCAAACGCCGAGCCCGCTCCTTGAACGCCCGTTCTCCCCCCTCCAAAATCTCGCAGACCCGGCGACGGATACGCGGGTTCTCCAGACCGCCGCACTCGTAGTTGATCTCAGGCAATTGCCCCAGTCTATGACGGCCGCAGGAGGCAACAATGACCTGATCAGCGTCGGTGTTCACGACGAGGTTTGCATTGTGCGTCACAATGATGATCTGCCGCCGCTTCCTAGCCTCGCGAAATCTGGTCACGAGTTCCTCAAATACCGACTGAGGGTCCAGGTTCTCCTCGGGTTGGTCGATGATGAGCGGCCGGTCGTCTTCCGCATCGATCGACAGGTACAACAGCAGTAGCACGATCCCGCGCGTTCCTGGTGAGAGTTGCTCGATCTCGACCTCGTCGTACTGAAGACTGTAGCCAACGGTGATGTGTTCAGTGCTGTAAAGCCAGTCGGAGATGCGGCGAGCCCATTCGCGGAACTCGACGTTATCCGGCTGATGCGCCCGCAGGTTTTCTTCGTTCGCCTTCACGAATTCGAGCAGCGCGGTAGCCGCTTCGTCTGATGACCCGGTCTGCCAGGCAGACATCAACACCCCCTTCGCGGCTTGCAGGACTTGGCCACGCCCACGGAACGGGCCGGTACGCAGATCGAGCAAGTCTTCGCCGACCTCGCACCAGCCTTCGATGTTGACATTGCGCTTGACCGTGAAGGCCAGTCGTCCCATTGAGCCAGTGTCGGCCGCGATTCTCTGTTGAATCGGAGCGTAGAGCTGCTTGAGCTCTTGCTCTTCCTCGACGATTGCCTCGAACACCCCCGCGTACGCGGTCCGGCGCAGTTGAACCAGGTCGCGAATCTTGGAATCCGCCTCTTGGGCACGTTTGATTTGCTCGTCGAGCTTGACCAAAGCGCTTTCCGCCTTGGTAATCTTGTCGGTGAGAGCAGAGTAGCGCTTAACCTTCGTCTTGTCGGCGCCGACGAGCAGGTTCAGGCGGGCAACTTCGCAATCGAGCAATGAGAGGGTCTGCAATTGGAGCTCTGCCCCCTCAGGGATGAGAGGTACATTGGGGTCCGCGCCTTCCACAAACACGGGATCGAGATCGGACGGACCTTGCATCTTGACCACCAGCGCCTTCACCTGGCGCACCCGCTCTGCCAACAGCGTGTCAACGTCTCCCACGAAGTCCACTTTAAACGCACCCCACTCCACCTCGGACAGGCCAGTGTCGGCGCGCTCTTGCTGCATTTCGCCCAAGAACTCCGGCGCGCGACGAGTGCGGAAGTCTTCGACATCCCCTTTCAGACTCATCAGCGTCTGATGGCGCCGCTTCGCCCTCTCGACCTGCAACCGCTTATCCTCGGCGGCTTGGGAAACATCTTCCAGTCGCTTAGCTCTCTCCTCGTTACCTTTAGGAATTAAAGACTTGCGATCGCGCTTGTCCTGCTCAATCGCCTTGGCCTTCTCCGCGCGATCTTTGCCCAGCCCCGCCAAGCTCGCTTTTCGGGTGCGTTCCTCCGTCAGGTCACTGGAAGCCTTGCGTAACGTCTCCTGGTGGCGCCGGCGCTTCTGACGCGTATTCTCGAGCCTCAGCTCGAGCAGTTCCTGAAACGTGGACGCGCTCATACGCTCGTCCCTCGGGTGGGCGTTGAAGATGACGCGCTCGATCTCCGCATTCAAAGGGTTGCTCTCGTCCTCTGCCGAGCACAGCTTGTTCACAAACTGCTGCGAGAGGTATTGCACATGGGAGCTGTACAGGAGATCGTCGACATCTGCGTGCGACACTTCGTTGTCAGTCGTCTCACCATTCTCCCAAATTAGCTCCGCCCTACAGTTATCCAGATGCTGTTTGGCTCGGAAGACAAACGACTCTTTGTTGAGGTGCGGCGAAAGGCCGTAGCCCCCCGCGGCAACCAAGTCGGCCAGTGCTGTCTTTCCAGAGCCCCGAGCGCCGACTACGGCTACCAGCCCTGCGTTGAGCGGGATTACTGCCTTCTTGAGCCAAGGCGCACCGACCACCGTTAAAGACCCGATAGTATGGCTCTGCAAAGACCCGCGGCGCGGCTCCGGTCCAATAAATACCCGCTCCTCTGGCTCCAGACAGGTCTGGCGCAAGGATTCAAACGAGAGATCGCCCTTGATCCAGCAGCGGCGCTGCTGGTCCGGCGCTCCCACCGTGTCAGTTGTATGCGCGTCGGACCCATGCAAGCATGGTTTCCGGCCGTTGTACTGCTCGTCCAGTTCCTGCACGGAAAGCGCACCCTGGCCTAGCCAGAAGCTGATCTGCCTGGGATTGGAGTCAAAGATGATATGGGCCAGTTGCTCGATGTTTTTGCGCTGCGCGGCCCACGAATCGGTCGAATCTCGCAGGCCGGAGGTACCGTCCTTCTGGCCACCTGCGACGGCGATCAACGCATTGCGCTTGACCCATTCGTGCTTACCCAAGGCAGCCTTTAACTGCTCCAGACTGACTTTGAACTGGTTCGCGCCGACGGAGCGGGCAGCCTCTGAGTCCGTTTGCTCCGGCTTGTGCTTCCTCCCAAGGCGGATCAGGTCTTCCCGATGACAGCGGAAGTTCTCCCCTTGATACTGAAACTCGAATTCGAGCAAGAAACGCTTGATTCGATCACAGTGATCCGGCTCGTCCGATGGGAAGAGGAGATGCAGGTTGAGCGCCGCCCCACGGTTCGTCTCAATGTTGAGGCGAAGTTCGACGTTCGGAAAGAGTAGACCGACGTTTGGCAGGCGCCCTTGGCGTTTGAACTCGAGCACCTTTTCATAGGGATCGATGCCAAAGTAATCGGTGATTCCCAGCGCCCGGATCGCGGGGTCGCACGTCTCCACTTGGGAAAGAAATGCCCCCCAAGGATCATTCCCCCTGTACTGGTCATTCAGGACGGTACCTGGCGTGTGAATGTGAGGATCCCAGCGGTGCCACTCAGAGCCACGTTCACTGTGCACAGCATTTTCGCGTCCTAGTGTTTCCTCTGCCATATTGTTCAAGTGCCTCCCCGATGGCATCAGCGCTCTTGTAACGCCCCCGAAGACAAATCGGTCGCCCTGCTCAGCGGACCGATACTACTCGAGATCATGCGCAGGCATGGCTCGGGCGTTATGCGCTCTAAAGGCGTAAGCGTACTACGAGTTTTCGCGGCGAGGGTAACGCCGTCATCTTCATCTATGTGTACAGCAAGTAATTATGCGCAAGTGATCGTTATTGGTGACCAAGAGGCTTACTAGATCCTTGCCCATCGGAGTCGATCCAGATTCGGCGGCCCGAGCGTTTTATCGACGGATCCGCTGACGCGGTGCTTAATGCGCATCCGGACATTAGTAGACCAGACCGCGGCACCTTTTCGTCGATCACGTGCGCTTTCCCCACCATCCGGTTGCGCTGTTTCATCCGGAGCGCAACATTCCCATATCAACGCGAATCCTCCAGACGCTTACGCGTCGGGACCGGGCTTTCGCGCTGCGCGCCGAGCCGCGTACCGCGTTTCGCCCCTGTCGGGCATCGCCGCCTATCGCAGCCGTCAACCTCGTTGGATTCTACGCGGCGCCTCATGCCCGGTCACCCGAGGCATGGCATGCACCCGACTCCCAGGTTCCCGCCCTCGACCCGCGACCGTAGCCAATAGCGGACAGGCATCAAGGGGCGAGGGACCGTGTTGCCCGCACCCCTCCCTCGCCTCTTTCCTTGACGCCTGTCCGCTATCGGCTCCTCAAGTCGCACGGGCGGGAACCCGGGAGCAAGGTGGCAGCACAGCCAACCCCGAGTTCCACCGGGACGTGTTCAGTCACACCTGCAAGTCACATCCCATCGCCCGGCTCAGGTCCTCAACCTTGACTGTGGAGATTGCCATGCAACTCGCTTCCTCTTTCCGTTACGGCTCCCCGATGCTGCGCGCTGACTCGCCCCTCTCCGACGACCAGATCCTCCGAGTCGCCCCGTCCATTTTCGCGGACGGCAAGCACGAAAGCCGCTCCGAGCGCTACACCTACATTCCAACCATCGACGTCCTTCGCGGCCTGCGCAACGAGGGTTTCCAGCCGTTCATGATCTGCCAGACCCGCGTACGCGACGAAGGCAAACGTGAATTCACCAAGCATATGCTCCGGCTTCGGCACGCCGACCAGATCACGGGCGAAGAAGCCGACGAAATCGTGCTGCTGAACTCGCACGACGGCACGAGCAGTTACCAGATGCTGGCAGGCACATTCCGGTTTGTCTGCCAGAACGGCATGGTCGCGGGCGACAACGTCGCCGATATCCGCGTGCCACATAAAGGCAATGTGATCCAGAACGTGATCAACGGTGCGTTTGATGTGCTCGACGGTTTCGATCTGATCCGCGAGCAGAAGGAAGGCATGCGTGCCGTGACACTCGACCGCGACGAACAACAGGCGTTCGCCCGTTCCGCCCTTGCATTGCGTTACGACCCGACCGACGCCGAAGCGCCCGCGCCCGTTACTGAGAGCCAGCTGCTTTCCGCGCGTCGCTTCGAGGATCGCCGCGATGACCTCTGGACCGTCTTTAACCGGGTGCAGGAAAACCTCACGAAGGGCGGACTGCACGGACGCTCGCGTTCGGGCCGGACGATGTCCACGCGCCCCATCACGGGCATCGACCAGAACGTGAAACTCAACCGCGCCCTCTGGATGCTCGCGGATGCCATGCGCCAACTGAAGGCTTAACGACTCGGGGGCGGTGCACACACGCCGCCTCGTTTCCGGCTTTAGCGCCACGACGCCCTCCGGGTCACGTTCCGGCGCATTCACACAGCACTGGCCCGGCACCTTCGTTCCATCCTTCTGGAGTTCATCATGCAAGCCCAAAGTACCGAAACACTCACCGTCTCCACTGACGCCGTCGAATGCTCAACTGCACTCGAAACCAATTTCGGCAACGAGCAGCCAGTCATGACCGTGCCGTATTCCAGCCTACGGCGCTCCCCCCTGAACGTCCGCACGAAACCCCTGGCAGGTATCCCAGGACTTGCCGCAAACATCCGCGCGAAAGGGTTGCTGCAAAACCTCGTCGTCCACCAGATCAAAGGCTCACGGGGCAAAAAGCACCAGTATGGTGTGTGCGTGGGCCAGCGCCGGGAGGCTGCGCTCGACCTGCTATTCGAGCAGAAGCACATCGGCGCCGACTATCCGGTGCCCGTGCGGGTCGTTAGCGAGGGCGAAGCGCTCGCCATTTCACTTATCGAGAATAGCGAACGTGAAGGACTCGACCCGTTCGACGTGCTGCGCGCATACCGCATGCTGGCTGATGAAGGCCGCAGCGTCGATTACATCGCCTCGCTGTTTTCTGCCTCTCCCATCACGGTCAAACGGCGCATGAAGCTCGCCAATGTGTCGCCCAATCTGCTCGCGCTGCTGCGCGAGGACGCGATCACGCTCGACCAGCTGGCTGCGCTCGCCCTGGTCGACAGCCGTGAAACCCAGGAGCACCTCTGGTTTGAGGCGAACGAGTGGCAGCGTCAGCCGCACTATTTGCGGCAGGCGATCACGCGCGCAGAAATCGACGCGAGCCGCAGCCGCCTCGTGCGCTTCGTCGGTCTCGCCGCCTACGAGGCAGCAGGCGGATATGTCCGTCGAGACCTGTTCAGTGACGACGAAAACGCGGGCTACATCGCCGACGCCGAACTGCTGCAGCACCTCGTCACGCAAAAACTCGACGCCGCCGCTGAGGAAGTCCGCGCAGAAGGCTGGGGCTGGATCGAAACGCGCGTCGAACGTGACGTGCTGGAACTCAACCGCTACGGCAAATTGCATCCGGTCCAGCGCCCGTACACTGAAGACGAGCAGCACGAAATCGACGCACTCACGGCACAGCACGACGAACTGGCTGAGAGCCTCGAAGCACTCACGGAGGACGACGAAAACGCCTACGAAGAAGCCGAACGCCTCGACGCCGAAATCGGGCGCATCAAAACCGAGATCATGGCGGTCGAAAGCCGCGCCATGGTCTGGGAAGCATCACAGATGGCTGAAGCTGGCGCGTTTGTGATCGTTGGCCCGCAGGGCGAACTGAACATTGAGCGAGGCCTCGTGCGAAGGGACAACACTGCGGCACTCGACGCGGCAGGCGCGACCGTTTCCGGTACGCCGGACGCGGAAGCCCCTGACGCGCCGGGCTCACTGGCTCCGAAATTGAAGCCCGTCCACAGCGCGAAACTCTGCCAGCGGCTTACCGCACACCGCACCGCCGCCATCCATGCGGAACTGGTCGCGCAGCCCGCCGTCGCGCTCGCGGCTTTGTTGCGACACCTGATCCCGCAAGCACTGCCCGGTCGCTTTGGTTTTTCGGCCGCGCGCGACTATCTGACGCTGTCCGGCAAGAACAATCATGACGCTCTGCTGAGCGTAGCCGACGACCTGCCCACCAGCCCCGCGTGGAACGCCGTGGAAGCACAACGCGCGCGATGGATGGCAGCACTGCCGGCGAAACGGCCCGACCTGCTCCCGTGGCTGCTCCGCCAGGACCCTGGCACTACCTTGCTCAATCTGCTCGCATTTTGCACCGGCACTCTCCTCGACGGCATCGAAGGCGAGGAAAAACCCACTGCGATTAACGCGCTCGCGGGCGCACTGGACCTCGACATGACCCGGTACTGGACACCAACGCGCGCCGCGTATTTCGATCATGTCAGCAAGGCACGCATCGCGGAAGTCGTGTCCGCTGCCGTGTCTCCGAAAGTAACCCCTGATCTGTCAAAGATGACAAAAGCCGACGCTGCTGCCGCCGCCGAACTACGCCTCGCCAAAATCGCATGGGTTCCCGAAATTCTCACCGACCGCGAGACACCGGCTACGCCGTCGTGGGCTAGCGAAGAGGACGAGGACGAGGATGACGGGGATGCTCACACCGAATCGAATCGGGACAACGGTAAGGGGCACGTTAGCAACGCACCATACGATTCGGAAGCGCCTGCGGATACCCCCACGGCACAGTCGCCGTGGCCCTTCCCGACCGCCGCTACGATGAACACGGCGAAGGCTGGCCCAGGCGCCGCCTAACGTCTGCTCCTGAACTGGGGCCGCGATCGGCAGACGACAGCGCCCGTCAGGGCCTGCCGTCTGCATGCGGCAACTGCACCGCCGGACGGTCTGAACCCGCCACAGGACGCCCAATCCGCCAATCCACGAGGCTACCGGCAATCAGGAGTAGACAGAGAACAGCAAGGCCCACCACCAACAAGCGACACATCGAGCGTGCGAAACCCTTCTCCATTCGCACCGTCATCTTCTCCACTCGCGCCGCCGATGCATCAACCGCCTGCTCGAATGCTTTAAGCGTATCACCTAGCCGTTCGCGTTGCTCGCGCGCCGAAACCGCCGCCGCGCCTATCAGCCGGTTACCTGCCGCGCGCGCGACCTGATTCGACATGCGCTCGATCAGACCTATTACCGCATCCTCATTCAGGCTTGCCAGCGCTGCCCGATAGCGGCCCTCATGTTCCTGTATCAGGTTTTCCGCCAGCTGGATTGTCGCCTTGCAACGCTCAAGCGCTTCGCGATGCTGCTGCATTAGCGTATCGGTCGCGCCGCCGACCTCCCGCCGCGCGGCTTCGAGACTACCCTCACCCGCCCACCGGATACGTTCTGGCATGGATTCATACAGACGGGCGTAGTATTCGAGCACCGCAATCATCGACCATAACGCATCGTTGTCATGCAGATTCAGTGCGCCAGATACCCGGCGCATGCGTGAGAGACTGGCCTCGTCCGGAACATCGCCAGAGATTTCATGAAACAGACGGACAAGCGGATCGACCGCCGTCGACTGCCTATTGCTCATGGGCGGTTCGGTCGACGCCGATTACGTTCGCGAACATCATGTCGCAAAGCTCCCGCCAGCGAAAGAGTTCCGCACGCTGCCCGATGTGCATGGTCTCCGCCGCCTTGCGGATCGAGACATGTTGACTACGTAGCTCGTCGGCGACGCGATCCGCAAGGTCGGGGAAATCCAGTGAGCGGCCCTTCGTCTCGATCGACTTGCGGAGCTGCGATTCCTGGTACAGCGTGAATTTGTCGTGCGTACCGAAGTATCCGTTACGAACCACATGCGTCATCGTATCCGGGAACGTCTGCCCGAAGATGTGCAACAACTCCAGACTGTCGCGCTGCCGGTTGATCACCCAGAACACGACAAGCTGCCGCCCGAGTTCATCAAGCGTTCGCGCCAGCGTCCCGCCATATCGCCTCACTCCCGTCTGATTTCGCGCCGCGGTATTGACGATCACGGCTGCGCCCCGGTGCATATCGCAGAAGTTGACAAACCCGATCCAGCCGTCTGCGTCGTCGAGGTCATACGCGACGCACTTCATTTCATCCCGAAGCGCTTTCATGACATCCGGATTTGACGTGTCCGTTTCGAGCAGCACGGCGTGGGAATTGTGCCGCTGAAGGTAATCAGCCAGCGCGAGGGTCACCATGCTTTTCCCGACTCCACCCTTGCTACCGCCGACCAGGTAAATGGGTTCGCTAACGTCCATGCTCGATCTCCTAGAGATTTTCGATATCAGGCCGGATCTCAAACGAGAACGTGTCCTGACCCTCCATCGACCCCGACTGATTTACGTCACGTCCCCTTTGTAGTCGCGCATTGTCGTGCGGGCTATCCGCCCGCTTTGTGGCTTTCTTTCGACCCGACGAAGATTTCCCTCCATGCCTGTCCCGCGGGCCACCTAGTTCGGAGGGGATATCGGAAGGCGCCGGACGATACAGCGCATATTTGACTGCACCAATGCTGACGTCGAGTCCTTTACGTCCAGCCTCCTGGACGATCTCTTCGAGCGTGTACCCCTTCACTTGGGTTGCTGCGATCTGGGCGCGAATCTCCTTCATCGCATCACTCACACTGACACGCTGCTCGTCCCGTGGCTTTTCCGGTAATGCTTCAAGTGCGTGGACAAACTCGGCCCACTGCGCCCGTGTATAGCTCTTTGCACCCGGCACGATTCGCTCCCATACAACGTTTTCGAGACCATCATGCAAATCGTCAAACCGGGCGTCAATACCCCTTCAAAGAGTGAATCCGTACGATCGGATTTATTCGGAAGATGCTGGACATCGACGGAACAGAAAAATATTTTTGACGCTCCGCCCGAGCAAACAGATTCAAAGAACGCAAATCACAGAATCGGACGAGTGACTCAACAAACTACCGTACGGTGACGCGCGACCACACGTGCCTCAGACTCCGGAACGACAGTCACCTAATGGACAACCGCCAACGAGGAACCCTGCAGACTAGAACGGCCCTACCAACAGGCCTTCATCGGGTACTGCGACGAGCCGCTTATGTACACGTGGCAGACTGGCGCAGCTGCATTAACCGACAAGAGGTAGCAACTCGTCAGATTTGAAGATCAGATCCGTGTGACACGCAGCGCTCACTGCGCAAACTCGTCGCACGCAGCCCGCAAACTGTGGGCCTGGAGCGAGCAAACTCTCAGTGCTGATTTCGCCGTCTTGCCTAGCGCAACTGTCTGCATCGAGCGGAGAGGCTTGCTGACTACCGTCAACAAGCGAACGGAATCAGATGAATGACCCAGCAGACTCAGGCAGAAGGCCTCGCGGAAAACACCGGGCTACATAACGGAAAAACGCTGCTGCAAAAGTGACGGCAGGATAGGCTACCGCCGGTTTTAGGCGCCATGTGCGACACACTTCTACTGGATAAATATGACAGCGGCCTCCGTAACCCTGCGCTTGTCAACACGCACTCTCGCGTCGACCGGCATCCTGTTACGTATTCCGGTAACGTGATCGATCAGATTAACGCGAACATCCAGAACTGAATTCGTGGCCACCGAAATTGCTCGCCGTCTGCAGTGGCGTTGACAGACTGAATGCGCCGTACTCAACAGGTCGGCGGCGGTGTCGCGCCAAGAACTCCTTATAAGGAACAGCTCGCGTTAGAGGCGTCGTCGCGGCCGGCGAGTGTCGGACATTGCGATCATTGTTAGCTTCTCAGGAAGTGGCTGCTTTGCCCAAAGCGGCCCTGTTGCTGCGTCGGCCGGTGGCCTCAAAGAAATGCAAAGAACGATGCTACATGGAGTCGGGCAACCACCAGTCGATCCGTCCTGCCTGCCCTCGCCCTTGCGACACCGGGTTGACGCAATAACGTGTGCTATCGCCGCCTCGGCCGGCAGATCCACTTGCCACGTTCACCGCGACGGTGCTAAGAACTGGTCACTATCCTGCCGTTCGCGGATTTTGCATAAAGAAACTATCAACCTTTTGGTTGTAGTAGCTTTATGGAAATGTCGGGTTTGGGCCTCGGTATTCTTGCCGGTTCCTCGTGCGCCTTGCACTAGGAACCGGCGCAGGTGCTTGTCGCCGTGCTTGCTGATTCCACACAGGACACTTCGCTCGCCCGTGCTGTGCTGTCGTGGTACCAGTTCGATCGAGGCCGCGAAGTTCCGGCCGCTAGCAAACTGGGCAACGTTGCCGACTTCCGGTGCGAAAAGGCTTGCCGTAACGGTTCTGATACCGGGAATCGACAGTAACCGGGCAGCGCTCTCGTCTTCGTTAGTTGTGAAGTCAGATCCCGCTCGACATCGTTAATCTGCTGGTCGAGGTGAAGATAATGAGCATGGAGGCGGTGGATGAGCTCGATCAACCGCAGTGGCAGCTCCTGAACCGCAAGCACATCAGGCAACCGACGTAGCGTGGCTCTCGATAAAGGAACGACGATGCCGAACTCAAGCAGTACGCCACGAATCCGGTTGATGGTGGTCGTACGTTCGGTCACCAGACCTTCACGCGCCCGATGCAAGGCTGCCAGTAGCTGCTGCGCTTCCCTTCGCGGCTCGACGAAGCGCATAGCGGACCGGGATGCAGCTTCGCAGATCGCTTCGGCGTCGATGTAGTCGTTCATGTTGCTCTTCACAAAAGGTCGCACATATTGGGCCGAAATCAGCTTTACCTGGTGACCCATTGCATCGAGCTTGCGTGCGAGCCAGTGCGCGCCGGGACACGCCTCCATGACCACGGTAGCCGCCTTCAGATTGCTAAAAAACGGAATCAGTTGTGTGCACGAAAGCTTTCGACGAGGAACAGCGGCCAACTATTCACGCTGCTAATACTAAGAATTAGAAATCAGACTTTTACTTATTGTTTTTGGCTTCCGATAAAGGCACCAGGCCATGCGCGCAATGGCTGCGTTCATCCACTGAAACCGCCATGCCTCAAGGAGAAACTCATGACGTCCTCTCGCCTCGCGGACACGCCACCGCCACTGCCAGGAGATGGCACCCCGGCCAACATGAAAAAGATCGCGGTGGCGAGTGTGATCGGCACGACCGTCGAATGGTATGACCTGTTCGTTTTCGCCACCGCCTCAGCACTCGTCTTCAACAAGGTGTTCTTTCCCGGCTTCGTCCCGTTGGTCGGCACCTTGCTGGCGTTCGGCACGTTCGCCTCCGCCTATCTCGCACGCATTGTCGGAGCCGCCCTGTTCGGCCATTTCGGCGACCGCCTCGGACGCAAGGCGATGCTGCTGGTCTCGCTCATCATTATGGGCATCGCGACGTTTTCGATCGGGCTGCTGCCGAACTACGCATCCATAGGCATCTGGGCGCCCATTCTGCTGCTCACCTTGCGCGTCATTCAGGGACTCGCGCTCGGCGGCGAATGGGGCGGCGCCGTACTGATGGCGGTGGAACACGCCCCTGCCGGCAAGCGCGGACTGTATGGCTCGTGGGTGCAGATCGGCGTGCCTGCCGGTACCTTGATCGCCAATCTGGCGTTTCTGGTCTGCAATGCCACGCTGTCAAACGACGCCCTGCTCTCCTGGGGCTGGCGCATTCCGTTCCTTGCGAGCGCGTTACTCGTGGGGGTCGGGCTTTATATCCGTCTGAACACATCGGAAACGCCGTCGTTCCGCAAGATCAAGGAAGCCGACGCGCAGGTCAAACTGCCGATCGCCGAGGTCCTCACCCGATACTGGAAGCAGGTGCTGCTCGGCGGCATCGCAACGATGTCGACGGGCACCTCGTTCAACCTGATCGTCGCTTTCGGGCTAACCTATGGGACGCAGACGCTGGGCTTCTCACGTAACGCAATGCTTTCCATTGCACTGATTGCCTGCGCGCTCTGCATCGTGTTGTTGCCGGCCTTCGGCAGGCTATCCGACATCGTGGGCCGCAAACCGGTGATCATCGGCGGCATTGTTGCCGAGGCCCTGCTCGCTTTTCCGCTTTTCTGGCTGCTGGATACGCGCGAGTTTCCGTTTGCGCTGCTCGGCTATCTACTGATGATGACCGCCTTCGCAGCGAACTATGGCCCCATCGCCACCTTCCTCGCGGAGCTGTTCGGCACCGAGGTTCGCTACTCCGGCCTGTCGGTAAGCTATATGCTGTCCGGGCTGCTCGGCAGTGCGGCCACGCCGATTGTCACCACCGCGCTGTTGTCGGCTACCGGCCGCGGTTCGTCGGTGGCGTGGTACATGATGGGCTCGGCGGCTGTTTCGGTACTCGCGCTCGTGCTGCTCGCGGAGACACTGCGCCGCGACATCTCATCCACGGCGCGCGCCAATGCCGCCACCGCGAGCCTTTCGTGAAGACCTGATATGAAAACGGAAAATGCCGCTCTGATGCAAGCCACGCCAGACTCATCCTTACTGCGCAGCCTCGAATCCGTCAGCTTCCCGACACTCGGGCACTTCATGGAAAACGGCTTCGCGGACCACCGTCTTCGCGCGATGGTCCCCAATGTGAAGGTGATCGGACGCGCGGTGACGCTCAAGCTGCTGTCGCCCGACGCCATTCCCGTGAACCGCGCCCTGTCGCAGCTTAAACCCGGCGACGTGCTGGTGATCGACATGAGCGGTAACCATACGCATGCGCCGGTCGGTGCGGTCACGGCATGCGCCGCGCTCAACGCCGGCGCAAGAGGCGTCATCGTGGACGGCGTGGTAACCGATCTCCTCGAACTACGCAGCACGGGACTGCCGGTATTCGCACGCGGAACGTCATTGCTGACGACCAAAAAGCGCGACACGATGTCGAGCCTGTTCAACGAGCCCGTGGTGTGCGGCGGCGTCGTGGTGCGCCCGGGCGACATCGTGCTGGCCGACGACAACGGCGTGCTGTTCGCCGAAGCGTCAGCCCTCGCCGCCGTGATCGATCAGGCACTGGCCTCGGACCACGCGGAGCCCGCCTTACTGGCTCGGCTTAACGCCAAAGCGCCGCTTCACGAAGTCCTGCAATGCTTCACGTCGTAAAGTATTCACGCGGCTAATGATCAGCATTAGAACAATCAAGTTGACGGACACTGACGCGCTAACGAACACTACGCGCACTACAGCACGTGAGAACCTGGGAGTCTTCTGAAATGCAATCCACGCCCACACCCGATCGCATGAGCGACAAACCGGCGCCGCCGGCTGCCGAACAGCAGGTACGAGAGGAACTGGCGGCACTCTACCGGCTGGCCGCACACTTCCGCATGACCGACATGATCGACACGCACATCACGGCGCGCCTGCCCGGCTCGCCGGGCGAGCCGCCGGCATTTCTCATCAACCGCTATGGCGTGCTGTTTCACGAGATGCGCGCGTCGGACCTCGTGAAGATCGATCATCTCGGCAACGTCATCGACGAGCGGGCGCGCACCGATCCGGCGTTGTTTCGTGTGAACGCCGCCGGGTTCACGATTCATTCGGCCATCCACGCGGCGCGCGACGACCTGCACTTCGTGATCCATACGCACACTGCCGCAGGAACAGCGGTATCGGCGCAGGAGCAGGGGCTGCTGCCGATCAGTCAGCATGCGTTGAAGTTCTACGGCAAGCTCGCCTATCACGATTACGAGGGCATCGCGCTCGAACTGGGCGAGCGCGAGCGCCTGGTGCGCGATCTCGGTTCCTGCAAGGCGATGATCCTGCGCAATCACGGGCTGCTTGCGGCAGGCACCACGGCAGCCGAAGCGTTCCACGAGATCTATTTCCTCGAGCGGGCCTGTCAGGCGCAAATCCAGGCGCTGGCGGGCGGCAGCGCACTGCGCATCCCGCCGCGAGAAGTGTGCGAGTTGACCGCGAGCCAGTTCGCTCGCGACGATTCCGCGGGAATTTCGGAGTTGGCGTGGCGCGCGGCGTTACGGTTGATCGACGACCCGCAATCCGACTACCGCAGCTAGACCCGCTTTCTGATTCGATGCAATGACCAAACTAGTTCTGATGAGCCGTGACTACGACATGTCACATCTGGTGCAGCCGATTCTGCACGCCGCCCCTGAATTCGATGTCGTGATGCACGGCGAGCGGTCGGCCGCCGATGCTGACATCGCCGTGTGCTGGAATCCGCCGGCCGGCGCGTTGGCCGAACTGCCGAAACTGCGGCTCGTGCATAGCATCGCAGCGGGCGTCGACAACATCCTGTCCGACCCCGCCCTGCCCGCCGTGCCGCTGTGCCGGGTAGTCGATCCTCAGCACGCGCGCGGAATGAGCGAATTCGTCACATGGGGGGTGCTGCACTTTCATCGTCAACTCGACCGCGTGCTCGCCAATCAGCGTCTTGATCGCTGGTTTCGCCACGATCAGCGTGATGCGTCCGAATGCGCCGTCGGCATTATGGGACTGGGAGAAATCGGCAGCCGTGTCGCGACGGACCTGCAGCGCTTCGGCTTCGCGGTGCGCGGCTGGGCGCGCAAGCCCCGTGAACTGCCGGGCGTGACGACCTTCGCCGGTCCGCAGGAATTCAAGTCATTCCTTCGGGGGACGGACATCCTCGTGTGTCTCCTGCCGCTCACGCACGAAACCCGCTGGATTCTCAACGCGAACACGTTCGAACACTTACGGCCAGGCGCGAAACTGATCCACGTCGGCCGAGGCGAACATCTGGTGCCCGCGGATCTGATCGCGGCGCTGACGAACGGGCACATCGGCGGCGCGATCGTCGACGTGTTTCCGACCGAACCGCTACCACCCGAAGATCATTTATGGCGCGCGCCCAATCTGATCGTGACGCCGCATATGGCGTCGGTGGCCAGCTCGGAGACGATCGGCACACAAGTGGCGCACAACGCGCGCAGGCTGATCCGCGGCGAACCGCTGCAGAACGTGGTCGACGTTACGCGCGGCTATTGAGCGAGGTTGTGGAGCGCAGCGTGAGAGAAGTGGCGCAGAACGCGCGCAGGCCGATCCGCGGTGAACCGCTGCAGAACGTGGCCGACATGACGCGCGGCTGTAGAGCGTTGCGTTAGCCGCCAGCACCTTCCGCCTGACCGTCGATAAACACATTCAAAGCATCGATAAACGCGGCTTCAGCGGCGCTCAACTTACGGTCCTGTGACCACAGCATGTAGATATCGAGGTCAGCCACGCCTTCATCCGGCGGCAGCCGCTGAAGGCGGCCTTGAGCGATGTCGTCGCGTACGACGTGTTCCGGCAGGCAGCCAATGCCGAAGCCCGCGAAGATAAAACGCCTCACCTCGGTCATGCTCGACGATGAACCGACCACGCGCCCGGTGAAGCCCATCTCGTCACGAAAGAATGTGAGCGGCGACAGGTGGTCGCCCACTTTGTCGCCGGTGAAGGAGACGAACTTCTCGCCGGCAAGATCGGCGACCCGAAGATCCTCGCGCCCAAAGAGCGGATGATGACGTCCGCAGAAAAGCGCATACCGTTGCCGCAGAAACACGCGGCTATCAACCCGTTTAGGCAACGCTCGCCGCGGCGTCAGTCCGAGCGTGGCGGATTTTTGCTGGAGACTGTTCACCACATCGGCGCTGCGCATTTCCTGGCTTTCGAGTTCAATGCGCGGATACGTGCGATGGAACTCCGCGAGAAACGTGTCGTAGGCCGGAAAATCGATGCCGCTGACGGTACTCACGCGCACCATGCCGGAGATATCGTGATCGCGATCCACCTCGGCAAGCGAGAGTCGCGAAATCGTGCCATAGACGTCTTCAGCAATCTGCTTCACTTCGATGCCGGCCTGCGTGACCTCGATGCGCGGACCGTGGCGATCCACGAGGCGCAGTCCCAACTGTTCCTCCAGCCGGCGCAACGCCTGGCTCACGGCCGGCTGCGTCAGATGCAGCTTCGTCGCCGCGCGACTCACGCTGCCCTCTTTCGCAATGGCGAGAAAAGTCCGCAGCAGGTTCCAGTCGAGGCGGTCGTTCAGATAGGTGTCCGGGCGGTCTTTGCTCACGATGAGGCTCACTGTTTTCATCATCCGCCAAAATTATACTTAGGATTAGAATTAGAAATTAGACTTATCATTTTTGATTGCGGATAAAGGCATCACGACGAACCCGACGCGGACAGTACGCCGCGGCTTCAGGAGTGTGTGATGCTAAAGATCAATGGTGAGCGGCTCTGGACGAGCCTGATGAACATGGCCGCCGTCGGCACCACGGCCGGCGGTGGTGTGCGGCGCCTCGCACTGACCGAGCAGGACGCGGCAGGCCGGGCGCTTTTCTCGCAATGGTGTGTCGACGCGGGGCTCACGTTATCCGTCGACCAGGTCGGCAATCTCTTCGCCCGGCGCGCAGGCAAGCGGAACGACGCCGCGCCCGTCGCGAGCGGCAGCCACCTCGACACCCAGCCCGAAGGCGGCCGCTTCGACGGAGTCTATGGCGTGCTGGCCGCGCTCGAAGTTGTCCGCACGCTCAACGATGCGAACATTCAAACCGACAAGCCTATCGAAATCGTCGTGTGGACCAACGAGGAAGGCGCCCGCTTCACGCCGGCGATGCTCGGTTCAGCGGCCTTCACGGGCGTCATGCCGCTCGCCCAGGCATTGAACACGCGCGACGCAGCAGGAACCTCGGTCGAGCAGGCATTGCAGGCAACAGGCTATGCCGGCACACGCTCTGTGCCCGGCATCGTCTTCGACGCCTATTTCGAGGCGCATATAGAACAGGGGCCGGTGCTCGAGGAAAGTGGCGTGCCGATTGGCGTCGTCACGGGCGGCCAGGCGATTCGCTGGCTCGATGTGCGCGTCCGCGGGCAGGCCGCGCACGCGGGCACGACGCCGATGCAGTACCGCCGCGATGCGCTATTCGCAAGCGCGGAAATGGCCGCGGAACTGGAAAGCATCGCGGCGGATTTCTTCCCGCAGGGCCTCGCCACCATCGGCGAGCTGCACATACGCAATGCATCGCGCAATACGATCGCGGCGGACCTGTCGTTCACGGTTGATCTGCGCCACCCCGACGACGCGATGATCGAAAAGATGGAAGCCGCGCTGCGCGAGCGCTTCGAGGCCATCGCGCGGCGCCGCCGCCTCACCGTCGAGGTGGGGCAGCATTGGGTCAGTCCGGCTACGCCGTTCGACCCGCACTGCATTGCCGCTGTCAGCAACGCGGTGGGGGCGCTGGACTATCCGCATCAACGCATCGTCAGCGGAGCCGGTCATGACGCGATCCATCTCGCGAAGCACTGCCCGACCGCGATGATTTTTATCCCCTGTGTCGACGGTCTGAGTCATAACGAAGCCGAAGACGCTTTGCCGGAAGACGTCACGCGTGGTACGGACGTGCTGCTTCACGCGATGCTTGCACGCGCCGGGCAGGCCGTATGAACGTTGATCAAACGCCGCGCCCGCCAAGTATCCGACGCACATGGCTCTTCGTACCCGGCAACCATTCCGGGACCCACGCAGTCGCGCTGCAAAGCGGTGCAGATGCAATCGTCGCTGACCTCGAAGAGATGACTTCGCCGCAAGACCGGCCGCAGGCACGCGAACGCATTGTCACGCTATTGCGCGAGGCGGCTCGGGCCGGCACGTTCGGTTCGGTACGGATCAACAAACTGGAGCACGACGGCCATGCCGATCTCGAAGGCATCATGCCCGGCACCCCACGGGCGATTTTTCTGCCGCACGCGGAGAGCGCGGCTCAGCTGGCTTCACTCGACGATGCGCTGGCCGTCATCGAGCGCAAGCTGGGCATTCCGGAGGGTTCGACGGAGGTGGTTCCAGTTGTCGAATCCGCAAAGGGTCTGGTCAATCTGGGAGCGCTACTTCATGTGGGTGCGCGGATAAAGTGCTGCATGCTGGCGGTCGAGGACCTGGCGGCGAACCTCGGCGCACGCCGCACGCCGGGCGGTAACGAACTGCTTTACGCACGAAGCCGCTTTCTGATTGAGTGCGTCGCCGCCGGCCGCGTGCCGATTGATCTTCCTTGTACATATCGGTCGGCGCAGGTGCTTGGGCAGGACCTGGACATCTCCACACAACTCGGATTCGTATCAAAAAGCGTCGTGTTTCCGGAACACGTGCCGGCGATTCACCGCGCGCTAACGCCATCCGTGGAAGACGTGAAGGCGGCGCGTGCGCTCGTCGATACACACGCGGCGCAGCAGGCGCATCCGTCCCCTGCCGGTTCGACATGGATCGACTACCCGGAGCGCAATAACGCGCAACGGCTGATCGCGCGTGCCGCACTCCTCCGCGCCTTTGACGACAGCGGCAACGCATAAGTAGGGCGAGCATTAGCTGCCTTGATACTGAAGATTAAAAATCTGAATTTTGCGGGCGTATTTCGGCGACCGATAAAGTCGGCAGTCAAGCCAACGCTGTTCGCCCATCAACAGGATTCCCCATGTCCCATTCTGACCAGACTCATCAGCCGGTGCGCGCCGCCACCGCGGCTTTTATCGGCACGGCTGTCGAGTTTTACGACTACTACACCTATGCCACGGCCGCCGCGCTCGTGCTCGGCGAGCTGTTCTTCCCGAGCAGCAATCACTTTCCGAGTACGATGGCTTCGTTCGGCACGTTCTTTGTCGGCTTCATTGCGCGTCCATTGAGCGGTGCAGTGTTCGGGCATCTAGGCGACAAGCTCGGCCGCAAGAGGATGCTGCTGCTGACCATGTTCCTGATGGGGATCGCCACCACCGGCATCGGCCTGCTGCCCGGCTACGCCAGCATCGGCATCTGGGCGCCGATCTCGCTCGTGCTGTTGCGGATTCTCCAAGGCATTGCCGTGGGCGGCGAATGGGGCGGCGCGGTACTGATGGCAAGCGAGCACGCGCCAACCGGCCGCAAAACGTTCTTCGCGTCCTTTCCACAGATGGGCAGCCCGGCTGGGTTGATTCTTTCGCTCGTGTCGTTCAGGCTCGTGACCTCGCTCGATCACGCAAGCTTCGTTGCCTGGGGCTGGCGCCTGCCGTTTCTCGCCAGCTTCGTGCTGCTCCTGATCGGCATGGCGATCCGTCTCGGCGTGAAAGAGTCGCCCGAGTTCGAGCAGCTTCGCAAGAATCGCGAGGTGCTGAAGTCGCCGGTCAGGGAAGTGCTGCGCACCGCGTGGTATCCAATCGTCGTGGCAGCGATGGCCACGACGATTGGCTCCGCCGGGTTCTTCTTCACGAACACGTTCATGATTTCGTATGTCACAGCGTATCTCGGCATGTCGAAATCGTTCATTCTTGATTGCCTGTTTGTCGTCACCCTCATCCAGTTGGCGTCCCAGCCGGTTTCGGCGCTGATGGCACAGCGTGTTGGGGAGACCCGCTTTCTGACCTGCGCCGCCCTGCTCTCGATGCTTACGCCCTACCCGATGTTCCTGCTCGTCACGACACAAAATCCGGTCGCGATCGTAGTGGGCATCTCGCTCGCAGTGGTGGTGCTGTCCGCTATCTACGCAGTCATCGCCGGTTTCATGACACCGGCCTTTCCGACCCAGATCCGGTACTCCGGCATTTCGATTGCCTATCAGTTGTGCGCGACGATCGCCGGTGGGACGACGCCTCTGATCGGTACGATGCTCGCGCAGAACTACAAGGGTGAATGGTTGCCATTGGCGGTGTTCTTCAGCGCACTTTCCGCTGTGTCGCTGCTTGGGATCGTGGGACTCGGGCGATATCGCAAGGAGATCCGGGCAGAGGGACCTGCGGCGATGCTCATGAATTAGTGCGTGCAGGAGGCGCAATCGCGCCCACTTCGATTGATGCCGATCTCAGTCGGACAGAACCAGAATCAAGGATATCGGCTTTGCTGGTGCCTGACACAGAGTTTATGAATTTGACCGGTAAGTTTTGGTATCTGGGCCAACGCGTGCGGGATGTACATCACCGACTTCGGGGCCTCTTCCGAGCGGCAGACCGATGAGATACCCGTCGATGCCATCGAGATCGCTTACCGGTCATTGTCTGTTCATTTCCCGTGTAGTAACTCTTGCCTGCGTGCTTGCGAGGTACGTCCTCTTTGTATTGGCCGAACACGTGGAAATAATATCGTGACCGCTCCCGAGCGGGAGCGATCGCCTGACCGAACTCGGCATCGACATCCATATCGCTGCGTGAGACGAATATCCCCGAGCATAGCTCACCGGTCCGCCCGCCATCTCTCAACGACATCCGGGCGTTGCTCACGTCGGCGGTTGATTGACTTCATCGGGCCCAGGACGATGCGGCAGCTCTTGTGCGTCGAGAATCAGTCGTCAGCAAACATCGTGAACTTGCTCTATTGAGATTTCCGCGGTTTAGCAAGGAACCTATTGTCGCGTCCCCTCGAGCCAACAGAAAGATCACAGATTGTCCAAAGTCGCGGCCAGTTTGCGCAGAGTGCTTCCAGTAGGTGACGTTTCGCTAGTTACGCCGGCAGCCGGTCTGCCAACCGGTTAGTCGAGGTGCGACGGGGAGCTTCGGAAGCTATCTCCTTGCCGCTGGTCTGGCAATCACGCACTGCCTGCTTAGAGCTTGTGGGTGGAAAGCAAAATGCTTGTCTCCGTATTGGCGATTCCGTCGATCAACCGTATCGCACCGAGCACGCGATCGAAGTTCTCCAGCGTGTCGGCTCGCAGCTCCGCAATCATGTCCCAACGTCCATTGGTGCTATGGATGGTCGCCACGTTAGGGTGTCCGCGCAGCACCGTCATTACGTCTTTCGCTCGATTACCTTCAACGGCGATCGTCATCAACGCGCGAATTTGATGCGGCTCCGCCGCCGGTTTCAGGCGCACGGTATAGCCGACGATTACCCCGCTTTTCTCGAGCCGGGTTATACGGTTCTGCACCGTTGCGCGTGCGACGCGCAAGTGCTTTGCAAGCGTCACCACAGACATGCGAGCGTCCTGCCGCAACAGCGCAAGCAACTGCTTGTCGACATCATCGAGATTGACCACTTTCCCCACCGATCTGAATGCGCCGGCACAGACAGGTCGCCGCCAAATTTAGCAAATTGTCACGAATGACTAGCATTTTGCTACACAAGTCAAAAAAACTGCAACCTTTGCCATCTTTTTGTTGGCTGGAGGCCGGTGAATAATTTCACCAGCGTTCTCGCAATAGCGGCCACCAATAACATGGGAGATTCGGCAATGACCTGCTTTCTAGACGTACCCGCAACCTATCGCCTCGTCGCGGACATCGGCGTCCCGCTCTTCCTGAGTGAACTCGCCGACACGATTCGCGCCGATTACCTTCGATGGCAGGAATTCGATAAATCGCCACGCGTTGCCTGTCATTCGAACGTGGGCGTCATTGAGTTGATGCCCGTCGCGGATTCAAGCCTGTTCGCCTTCAAATACGTGAACGGCCATCCCATCAATGCCGAGCGCGGCATCCACACCGTGATGGCATTCGGTGCGTTGGCAGACGTCGACACGGGCTACCCGATTTTTTTGTCCGAGCTGACCTTGACGACCGCATTGCGCACCGCCGCAACGTCGGCGATGGTTGCGAAGGTGCTCGCACGGCCCGACTCTCGCACCATGGCATTGATCGGCAACGGGGCGCAGAGCGAATTCCAGGCGATCGCCTTTCACACCATCCTCGGCATCGAAGAGATCCGCGTGTTTGACGTCGATCCTCGCGCAACCGACAAGCTGATTGCCAATCTCGCGGGGTATCCGCAATTGCGAGTCGTACGCGCAAGCTCGACGGCTGACGCCGTGCGCGGGGCCGACATCGTCACCACCGTCACTGCGGACAAGGCGTACGCGACGATCATCACGCCCGAGATGATTGAGCCGGGCATACACCTCAACGCAGTCGGAGGCGACTGCCCTGGAAAAACAGAACTGCACGCAGACGTGCTGCGCACGGCGACCGTATTTGTTGAGTTTGAGCCGCAGACCCGCATCGAAGGGGACATCCAACAACTGCCGGGCGACTTCCCGGTCATCGAATTCTGGCGTGTGCTTCGGGGCGAAGTGGCTGGCCGGGAACGCCCCGAGCAAGTCACGGTATTCGACTCGGTGGGCTTCGCGCTCGAAGATTATTCCGCGCTCCGCTATCTGCATAGTCTCGCACAGAGCCGGAAAGTCGGCACACAGGTCGCATTGATCCCGCCTTCTGTCGACCCCAAGAACCTGTTCGATACGCTGGCCACGCCGAGCGCGCCTGCGGACGACTTGATGGCGCTCAATAACGAGGCTATGGCACTGAGTCAATAAGAAGCGTCGTCGAAACTCGAAACGACATATACAACGTACTCGTTCTCCCCTCACTGACATGAGCACTATTTCGATTCAGGCGCCCAGCGCTGTCGTCATGATCCGGCCGCACTGTTTTCACCCCAATCCCGAAACGGCGGATGACAACACCTTTCAGCGGGCCGGGCGCGAGCAGGACCATGCGGCACTTGCCGCTGCTGCGCGAAACGAGGTCACGGCAGCGGCGGCAGCGTTGGAGCGAGCCGGAATCCGCACCCACGTTTTTGACGATCACGGGGAACACCAGACGCCCGACTCCGTGTTTCCGAACAACTGGCTCTCAACTCATGCTGGCGGTCATATCGCGCTCTATCCAATGCATTGCGCGAACCGCCGGCGCGAGCGACGTGCAGATGTCGTCGAGATGCTCAAAGCAGAATATCGTGTCCAGGACGTGATTGATTATTCAGGTCTTGAATACGACGGTGTTTTCCTCGAGGGCACTGGCGCCATGGTGCTCGACCACGTCGCACGCGTTGCCTACACTGCGCGTTCGCGTCGCGCCGACCCTGTTGCCCTGGAGCGCTTCTGTACGCATTTCAATTTCGAGCCCATGTGTTTCGACACGACTGATCGTTCAGGCCGTGCCGTCTACCACACCAACGTCATGATGAGCATCGCTACCGAATTTTCGCTGGTGGGGCTCGACTTGATTTCTGATTCGTCCCGCCGCGCGGAAGTTCAGCGGCGACTGCTCGAGAGTGGACGGACCGTGATTGCGCTCGATCACGAACAGATCGACAGCTTTGCCGGCAACGCAATCGAACTCACGGGAAGCAACGGTCGTGTGCTCGCGTTGTCCGAACGCGCAGCTGAAAGTCTGAGACCGCAACAACGCACACAGATTGAGCAATCCGCGCGCCTCCTGCCACTTCGGGTTCCCACCGTTGAAATGGCGGGCGGCTCCGTGCGCTGCATGCTTGCTGGCATCCATCTCGCGCGACGCTAACGCGTGTAATCGACCCTCCTTAACTACAGCATTTCACCTACAACATCCGATGACCGGAGAGAGACAAATGCGACATTCATTCAACAAACGTGCCCAATTCACGGTCGCCGCCGTGCTTTGCGTCACGTCACCATGCGTTGCACTGGCGGCCCCAGACAACATCGTCGTGAAGATCGGGCATGCCGCGCCGCTAACCGGCGGCAGCGCACACCTGGGAAAGGACGATGAAAACGGTGCTCGCCTGGCAATTGAAGAGATCAATGCCGCCGGGCTAACAATCGGCGGCAAGAACGTCACACTTCAACTCGAGTCGGAGGACGATGCAGGCGACCCGCGTCAAGCGACTCAAGTCGCGCAGAAGCTGGTCGACGACAAGGCCGTTGCTGTCATCGGTCATTTGAACTCCGGTACGTCGATTCCCGCCTCGCGAATCTACAACGACGCGGGCATTGTTGAGATATCACCGTCGGCAACGAATCCAACTTACACAAAGCAAGGCTTCAAAACCACCTACCGGTTGGTAGCAACCGATGCGCAGCAAGGTCCGGCGCTTGCCGATTATGCGTCGAAGGTGCTGAAAGCAAGGACCGTCGCGATCATCGACGATTCCACTGCGTATGGTCAAGGACTTGCAAACGAGTTCGAAAAGCGGGCGAAAGCGGCTGGTCTCACCGTTGTCTCGCACGATGCCGCAACGGACAAGTCGATCGACTTCCGGGGCATCCTGACAAAAATCAAGGGTGAGCGCCCGGACGTCATCATGTACGGAGGCATGGACTCGACGGGCGGTCCACTTGCCAAACAGGCCACGCAGTTGGCAATACCTGCAAAGTTACTCGCGGGCGACGGAGTTTGCACGCCTAAAGTAGCGGAACTCGCCGGCGCCGCAAGCAAAAACATCATCTGCTCTATCGCCGGTCTTCCGCTCGAAAGGATGGAGCGAGGCAAGGATTTTGAGAAGCGATACGTTGCACGTTTCAACAAACCCATTGAAGTCTATGCGCCATTCACCTATGACGCGGTGTACATCATCGTGGACGCGATGAAACGATCGGGGTCGATTCAGGCCAAAGATATTCTCGAGGCGGTGGCATCTACTTCATACACAGGGGTTATTGGCACGACTCGGTTTGATGCCCAGGGCGACCTCAAACAAAGCGCGATATCACTCTATCAGTACGTTGACGGGAAACAGAGGTTGCTCGACATTGTAAAAATGTGAACGCCCGGTAGCATGCTTCGGACGCGTGCATGAAGTAGCAAGATGACACATCCGAGGGCACGTTTGCATCGACAGCGCAAGGTAGAGCGTCTGACACCCTGCACTTCGAGTACATCAGCACTTTCAAGTCGGGCCAACCGGTAGCCCCGGGGCAGCCCGCTGTTCACTCACGGATGACAGCCCTGTTCTTTTCACAGAGAACAGGTCCGGCCGGGATTCATTAAGATCCAAAGCTTAAGATATTTTCGATTATCTACATCGGAATAGATGTACTACGCTGTCTCGGGGTGGGTCAAATGATTCGTTTCGGCGCTCCAGCGCGATGCCAATACACGCTCAGCAGATCAGCGGGCGGCATGGCTTCGCCGAGGCCTGCAAGCGTTTTCACCTACACGACGGATCAAGCTACGGATGCCGACGAGCCTCGGGTCCGCCGGCATCCGGCACTCCCACCTTTAGGCCGCAGCCAATGTCGCAATCTGGTCGGCCGTGAGCGCGTTGTAATAGATACGGAACTCGTCGATCAAACCGTGGAAATATGGATCCGTGGAGTACTGCGAGTGGCCAATCCAGTTCTGGCTGGTACTGCCAAGGCGGAACGGCGCAAGCAACATTGCCGTATTCGTGCCGACCGCGCTGCCGTTCACATACAACGTCCCGACACTGCCTGACAGTGTCACCGCGATGTGGGTCCATTCTCCGGTGGGTAGTGCCGTCGTGCCGTTGATCCCCTTCTCGCCCGCGCTGCCATTGACCGTCATCGCAAAGCGAGGTACCCCGCTACTTGAGTGCGTCGTCAACATCATGTAGTGGTCGACATTTGAACCGAAGTCGAACACGCGCATCCAGTTGCGCGATGTGCTGCAGTTAACCCATGCTGCGATCGTGAAGTCAGCAAGACCGAGCACGATGTCGCTTGGCAGACTGACGTAGCCCGTGCTGCCGTCAAGGGAGACCGCGTTACCTGTCTTGCCGGCCACCCAGCTCGCCCCTCCGACCAGCGTGCCGGTATGGCCGTTGCCGCTCGAATCCGCTGCGGTGGTACCGCTGCTCGCGTTGAACGTGAGGTACGTTTGCAGTTGCACGGCCGTGACCGCTGCCGCTTCGTTCGACACCGCAGTCTCGCCAGTCGGCGTCTCCGCCGACACGACGTAGTAGTAAGTGCCGGCCGCGAGACCACTGTCCGTATAGGTCAACAGATCGGTTATGCCCGTTGCGATCGTCGTATAGGAACCACCCGAGGTTGTGCTGCGCTGGACGTTATAACTGGTCGCATACGCGGTACCCCACCACGACAGGGTGACGCTCCCCTCGCTCACGAACGCAGTGAGCCCGCTCGGCGCGACCCCGCTTCCAATCGGGTCACGCGTGCAGGTCAGCGTCCCGTAGCCGAGCTGGTCGTAGCCGCCAGTATTCGGACCATAGTTGCCGCCGCCTCCTTCGGTGCCCACAAACGTCATCATCTTTCCCGTATAGGGCGCAGCAATGCCTTGAAGGTTAACGTAGTGGTGATAGATCAAAGTCCAGCAAGGCCGTATCGTACCCTGCGCGGACGTCGAAAATGCAGTGTCCGTAACGCTCGCGTTCGTGTATGTCGCAAACGGAATCGTGTAATACGTCGTGCCGGACTGGATCAGGTTGCCCTTGGCGACATATTCGGCGGCAGCGAGCAAGCTGTTGTTGTTGTAACTGAACAGATCGACGCTCTGATTCCACGCCATCTGGCAGATCGCACCCAGGTGCGCGATGCTGAGCGTGTCGTGCCCCTGGTCGCGGCCGGACTCCTGCGTCTGCCCAAGATAGCCCGGATGGAGGTAATAAAGCGTCTGCGCGATTGCGCCATTGCCGAGTCCCGTCTTGAAGTACGTGACGGCCTCGTCGAACACACTCTGATTATCGCAAAGCACCCCGATTGCCATGATCGACGCCACGCAGCAGAGGTCCCAGTTCGAGTACACCACGAGCGCACCTGGAAGCGCCCCATGGTTCACCGGGTAGAAGATGTTGAGCATCATCGACTGGAAGCTGGCAAAGTCAGCTGCCGTCCAGCCCGAATACGTGCGCATGATCTCGCCAGCGTTGGCGAACTGATAACCCTGGATGCCGGCGAGCAGGATTCCGTCGTAGTCGCTGTTTGCGCCTGTCGTACCGCCAATTTTTGTCAGCGTCGACGACCACGCATTCATGATCTGGACCGCCTTGTCGGCATACGCGGTGGTACCCGTTATCTTCCAGCGCAGTGCGCATGCGTACGCGGCTGCGATGTCGTTATAAAGAGTGCCGGCATTGTTGGAGTCCGTACCGTCGTCGCCGCGTGAGACGACCGCCTGCGGATTTGGCGTCCACGACAGACTCGCGTGGCTGTTGGCAATCAGGATATTCCAGCTGTCGATCCACGGCGACGCTTGCGCCGCAACCTTCTGGCTCATCCGGTCAAAATCAGCCTGAGTATGCAACAGACCGGGATGTACGAACGCGCTGGACGACGAACTGCTTGTTGCTGCCGCCTGCGACGTGGACGACTGGGTCGACTGAGATGACGACGAACCCTCTCCGCCGCCGCAAGCCGAAAGGGCCAATGCGCCCAGGCTGTAGAGGAAAGTCCGGCGCGATACGCCGTCCGCAATTCGCGTTGGCATCGGTAAGGCGCCCAAGGGTCCTGACAATGTGTCAGACGCGTCACAACTCACGTCTTGGTACGGCGTATCGGCGTGGCCTGATTTCGACTTCGTCATATTTGTCCTCTCGTCGTGTGTGGAACGCACCCGGTGTTTCACTCACGCAGTCCGCTCCGGGCGCCATCGTCGACTGCCAAACGTTTGCTCGCAGACCCGCAACTTCGCCTCCCCGGATATCCGCCAGGGGACATGATTTCGATCTATTCTTCGATGACCCGTGCTAAGCGCTGCAGCATTAGAACCATTCCAGATAGCGCCGTATTCTATTCCGTGGCTTTTTTTTGGGTTCGAATACTTCGCGTTATCACGGGACAGCAGGAACTCATTTGCACTTATGCCCACAAGTGCACCCATCCGCTCGACGGCATAAGTGCGAATGATCCTGCATTTTCAAGGGTAAACGGCCCCGTCTCTTCGTTCTTGAGGGCAAATCTCTAATTTTTTAATTGAATTTCAATCAATTCTGGCCTGGTACGATACTTTGGGAAATTCACCTATAGGGCAATAAGGAAATCCCTACATTTCGATAAAGAATAGAACCGTAATTGATGATCTAAAAACGCCCCCTCGATGAACAGCTCATTAGGCGGCGCGATTGCGCCTTTCCATAGTCTGGTCGCCGACAGAGCGAGAATCCGTGTCGGCTTTCGGACGCTTCGTTCTTCGACGCAGGAAAGGCGTTGATGGCCATGCCCGACGCTAGCGTGATTGTGCACTCTGGCGGTCGCGACAACGCGCCGAAGCCGGGCTAAGGTACATCCTGGCGTCGTGCGACCGGTGCGACCGCGACAACGCAACACCAACATATCCCGTGTCGTTGTGCTGCCACATTGCCGGCACAATTTCCTGCACGAACGAATCCATTCATGACCGCGCTGCAGTCAGCGGGTATTTCCGTCTGAATACCCCTGTGCACCACGATTGCATCCCGGACAATTTCCCTATGATCGCAAACGATCGAACGGTGATTCTGGTCAATCAGCTTCGGCCACAGCGCAGACCCGGGACAAGCCGCCGTTGAGGCCCCGTCCTGCCACACAGCAACACCATTGACGAACACCTGATCGATGCCGGTCGCGGTGGATACTCAAAGGTCGCTCGGTCAAACAGCGTTTCCCGATCGAAAGCGACAATGTCCGCGAAATGGCCGAGGCATCAGACGTCCACGGTCGGCGAATCCGCCAGGAAGGTCGGTCATTCGAAACACAGCCTCTTCAAGGCTGAAGAGATTCACATCCCGCGCCATTTTGCTTCGCACTCCATTGCACTGACTTCAGATACCCTCCGCCGGTGCCCCTTCAACGCTCCCCGAATTTGGCTACTTCAGCGTGAAAGTCAACGTCCCGTAGCCGAGTTGGTCGAATCCACCGCTGTTGGGGCCGTAGTCGCCACCGCCACCTTCCACACGCGCCTTCTGCGCGAAGGCTTTCACATCCGGCGCACTTAACCCTTTGAGCACAACGTAGTGGTTATACAGCATTTCCCAGATAGGCCGCATGTCGCCACGAGAATTACTGGAGATCACGGCCTGCGTGACGTCGCTGTTGGCGTAGGGAGCGTAGGGTACGTCATAACCCAGGTTGTATCTGGCTGCATACTCTGCACCGAGCAGAACTCTATTATGATCGTAGCCGAACAGATCGTCGCCCTGATTCCACGCCATCTGGCAGAACGTTCCGAGCAGCGATACGTCGAGCATGGTATGCCCCTGATCACGTCCGCTCTCCTGAACCTGCCCGATTCCGCCACTGTAGATTTTCCACACGACATGCGCAATAGAGCCGTTCCCGGCGCCGTGCCTGAAATATTCTGTGGCTTCGTCGTAGATGTCGCGACGATCCGTGAGCACCCCGATGGCAAGCATGGAGTCCATGTTCGCGAGATCCCAGTTCGCCCAATAGTGGTCGATCTTCGCACCGTTGTGGCGGACCAGGAAGTCGTGATTCATCGGATAGAAGACCTTCAGCATCATGGTCCGGAACCGACGGAAATCGGCCGCACGCCACTTGGGATAGCTGCGTAGGATTTCAGCGGCGTTCGCAAACTGGTAGCCGTAGATTCCCGAGGCGAGGAATTTGTCCGACGTGCCGTCAATCTCCCTCAGGGTTGATGACCAGGCGTCCAGAATCTCGACCGCTTTTGCGGCATACGCGTCGTTACCTGAGATCTTCCAACGTAAAGCCAGGGCGTAAGCGGCAGCGGCATCATTGAAGAGGTCTGGATAGTTCTCTGCATGATGCCCGTCGGCGCCCCGATATACGACCCCTCGGGGATTGGGCCTCCAGTCGAGCGAAGAATGTCGATTGGCAACGAGTCTCTGCCAACCTGCAGTCCAGGGCTGATCTCCATGGGCGACCTTGATGCGCATTCGATCAAAGTCGTGCTGCGTGTGCAGCAAGCCAGGGTGTACAAAGACTTGATCATCCTTCGCTGGTGCTTCTGTGACAAATCCAACTCTCGCGCCAGTCGCCGTATGGCTTTGCTGTTGCGTCACACAGCCGACGAGCAATGTGGTAGCCACCGCAAACCCGATGACCCACGTGCTATATGGTTCTTTCATTTATCTTCCTTTGTTTCGCGTGTGACAAAAACAACGATTGCGACTGGCATTTCCTGCCGACTCGCAAACAAAGGTGCTGCAAGCCTCGGCAAACTGCGACACATGCTCAAATTGACGGGTTTGCTTCCGTAAAATCAATTGAATGCGCACTAGAACGCAAGATATCTGACTCGGCGTTCGGCCATCCTTGCACAGCAAGTGAGCGCCGTTAGGAAAGGTCTGGATAGCGCAGTTCTTGATGCGATTACCGCTTCGACTGTGCGAAGACGCGATACTGGGGGGAGAACACCTGCTGGATCACGACGCTATTCGCACCGGGCAACCGGTGGATATTCCGTACTGTGTTGCAGAGGGTGTGGACAAGCGGTGGCGACTCAGCCGATCCCCAATCACTTTATCGGCTCATTTTGCCAGCCTTTCCCAAGAGAGCGATGCACTCGCCTTAGTCGCCGTCCGAGTGGTAGCCGATGGATGGCGAACATGCGATTTTCTCTTTAGCGTTACTTTCGCCGTCACTGGCGACAGGCCAGCATTGAGTTGTCGCTGCAATACGCGTATCTTTCGCGCCGAATCCGCCAGCATTGCATGCTCGGACTCTTCATCCTTTCGTAACATCATGATCCGCTGTGCCGTGATGTCCTGTAATGCGTCGGACTCATCGCGCTGAGTCTGCGCAACCTCCAGGTCCGCCTGCAGTCGTTCGACTAGGGCTTGAGTCTCTGCGAGCCTTCGCCGCGCCGCCGCATTCTGCATTTCCAGATTCACACGCAACAGATGCGCCGCAGCCAACTGGACCATACGCCGAACAAATGCATGGTATTGGGATTGAGCACGCGCATAGTTGGGCGTCGTCATGACAAGCCAATATTCGTTCTGTTGGCTTAGTGCGACGTAGTAAGTCGCTCCATCGCCTTGCAAAAACAGTTGCACACGATATTCAGCGGCTGACGACGATTCTATCTCCGCAACCTTCCCAGCCGCCACTAACTTCGTCAGTGCCGCAACATTGCCACCCACCGGAGACCTCACGGCCGACTGCGAAGCGGCAACTGTCGAGCTTGCGCTGATCGGCTTCAGTTCATCTGGTATTGCGACGCCTGTTGGCGCGGGTTGGTCCGTTTGAGAAAAGGCCAATCCGGCAACGCCTAACGTCGCGAGAAGGATTGCGCAGCGGAGTGTAGATCGCGCCAAAGTGTGTTTCATTTTCATACTGGATTTGTCGTGGGATCATTCAAAGCAATAGGATTGCAGGCTGTCGATTGCCATGCCCATACCGCGTACGACGCATGTCATTGGATCCGTCGCGACCAGCACTCGCAACCCTGTTTCCTGCGCAAGACGGCGGTCCATCGAATGCAAACGCGCGCTTCCGCCACTGAGAACGATCCCGCGGTCTGCGATGTCCGTCGCCAATTCCGGCGGTGTGCGCTCAAGCGCGCTTTTGAGCAGAGAGACAATCTGATTCAACGGATCGCAGAGGGCCTCAAAAACCTCGCTACTTGAGACCTGCAGTGTGCGCGGGATGCCCTCGGACAAGTTGTGCCCAGTCACCTCCACGCAGGTTTCATCGTCACCAGCGATTGCGCACCCGATTTCGTGCTTGATACGTTCTGCCGTCTGCTCACCGATTACCAGTCCACGCGCACGGCGAAGGTGGTTGATAATAGCTCGATCGAAGGTATCTCCCCCCACGCGCGCCGACGCCTTATGGGCAACGCTACCGAGCGCCACGACTCCGATCTCGGTCGATCCCGCGCCGATATCCACGACCAGCGAGCCAATCGCGTCGAACACGGCAACGCCCGCCCCAAGCGCTGCAGCAATGGGTTTCTCAAGCAACATGACGTGAGTCACGCCTGCGCCCTGAATGGCCTCCTTGATCGCTCGACGTTCGACTTGCGTCGCCCCGCTCGGCACACCGACGGTGGCATGGAGCGACGCCGATAGCATGCGCCTCGCACGCCCCATCTTGATAAACTCGCCGATCATCCGTTGAGTTTCGGAAAAATGCGCGATCACTCCACCGTGGATCGGCCGAATCGCTTCAATGTTTCTGGGCAAGCGGCCGAGCATACGCTTGGCCTCCCCGCCGACCACTTGCGTCGGCCGCACGCTCGCGTCGGTTTGCCCACCTGAACTCACGCAGATCACCGATGCCTCATCGAGCACCATTCCTTTGTCGCGGCTATAGATGCGTGTGTTGGCCGTACCGACGTCGAGAGCGATATCAGTTTGGAGAAGTCCCCGGAATTGCGAAAACAAAGTCATGGATGGTCCGCTTGTTACAGCGCGATCTACTATAATTGGAGGCCCTCTGTCGTTCGCTTGCTGGCGCGGTCGTGCGAACAGATCACCTTGGGTTTGCAACAAGATGCCGGGACAGTCTCGTCTCGGCCTTTCAATGAGTCACGGTCAAAACTCGTGTCGCAAGCCCATCGCGAATAAAGCCTATGAATTCGCACCCGAGTTCACATTCGCAGATTCAATGGCCACCTCAACCGTACCCTTACCATTGCCGCCATTCTCATGCGCGTACGCTGCAATTGCGTAGTTATGGTTGTGCTCTGCGCTGCGGTGGCTCAAGGCATCTCGCCGAGCATCGAAACCGCTGCGGTATTAGACGGGACATCAAGCAATTCATGCGCCGTCCCGAGCCTCGGCTACATTTTGTAAAGGTAAGATTCCACGCATTTTCTACTTGTCATCGAAGTAGCGATCCGTAACCGGACCAGCACACCAGAGCCGACGTCGCATCTACTTTTTGCCGGGACGGATCGTGTGATGAGCTGCTCAATGCCTGCTCTTAACCAGACGATCCCTGTTCCGGGCGCTCGTGACATACGGCTGAACTTCGCTGCGAAGAAACCCATCAGAACCGATACGTCCAGCCGATCTTCAACACTGGATAGAAGCGCAACCTATCCGCCGTGTTCTGCAGCGATCGCTTCTCTGCGTCGACGCTAGCCTGCCCCGCCTCGGCAAGGATGTCGGCCGGCACCTCGAGATCAACGTGAGGCTTGCCGTACGCTACACCAGCGTCGAAGAACATCGAGAAACCCTTTTGTGCAGTCGGCGTGTGGCCAAGACCAATGCCGAGGTACGGGCGCAAGACGGGGAAGATCGCCTTCGCGTGGATACTCTGACCCAACGTCGGATACGCGATGCCATTGATCGTGTATGTTCCCGACGAGCTGTTGGCGGTCGCGTCGATGTTATCGGTGCCGATCAGTACGCCGGCGGTCAACCGGAAGGACACCGGGTTCGACGCGAGGAAAAAGTCCCCATAGATACCCCCGTGTGCGAGGTTAACCTTGCCATCGTAGTGCAAGCCTCCCGAATTGAAGTCGTGCGAAATACTGCAACCGTTTAACTCGGCACGAACATTGTCCAGCGCACCCAGCACATAGCTATAACCGATGCCGATACCCTCTGTGCCTACCTGACCATAAACTTCATTCGCCTGTGCGAGTGTCGTGTGGAGCGTGATAACGCCTACAAACAAAGGCGCAACCAGGCGTTTCATACTTCAGATTCCTTTGACCCTTGTGTCGGGCCTGATAGTGGCATCTGGTTGCATTCTGTTCGCGTTTTACACGCACCTGGACTTATGCTACGAAAGCAAGTTTCTGGTGAATCGAAACGCCTCATCACAGGCGTAAAGGCAGCGATGCGCAGCGGTCCCCCGCTTTCCCGAATCTGGTGGTGCGACCTCGTACATGCAACGCATCAACATCGTCGCCGGTACACTACACCTCAGATGCTCGATCGTATTCGAGCGTCCAATTTCGACGCAGTCAGGGAATGCGGATATTTCCTGGGAGCCTCGCTGATTTCTTTGTCAGGAAATACTGCCCCATTACTGTCTCGACTCCAAGGGACCCGGAGATTTTCTCAGCCAAACGTGGCACGATTTCAATCCCTGCCCCCCATGTTTCGCGGGGTGTTGTCATCGGGCCGAGCGGGCGGATGGTGATCTCTGGCTGGCGCCCGCCCGAGACACCGACTCGCGCCGCCTTTGCAAGCGGCAAGCGAGCCTCCAATGGGTGAATGAGCTTACCTCCACAGGTGCTACGCGCTCGATCTTCAGTTGACAAACTAGTCCCAAACTTTGATCTAATGCGAGCCACTCAGATCGGTGAGGCGACCCAGCAGAATGCAATGATTGTCGGCGACGCGGAACACATCGCGGCTGAACTGCGCGATCAGGCAACACGGCTCGCGCAGGTGGTCAGCTTGTTCAAGTTGCCACTACTTGAAGTGCCACGTGCTGACATGCATCGCTAATCAACCGATCAACCGCGTCGACGAATTGCTGCCCTGGCGGGTGGCCCGATACCTGCAGAACCCATCCGAACTTTCGGCCCCGACCGGCTTGGGCCACAGCAGTGGATGGGTACGGCTACAAGCCGGATCACGACTTCTCAGCAGCCGGACTAGTGGGAACGCGTACCTTGATAGCGGTGCCTTTGCCCGGCGAACTAGCAATGCCGATCTCGCCACCGAGCATGAGCGCGCGCTCTTTCATTCCCATTAGTCCGAAGGACTTTTTATGGACTGTCACTGGATCGAATCCCCTGCCATCATCGCGCACTTCCAGCAGGCAATCGCAACCCCGTTGCTCCAACGCAATGAATACGTGTCGCGCCACGGCATGTCGCCTGACATTGGTCAGTGCCTCCTGGACGATTCGGAACAGCGCTACGGCCTGATCCTCCGCAAGTGTCATATTTTCTTCCCGCACGAACAGGCGACAAGCGGTCTCCCCATTGTTCGAAAATTCGGCGGCCAGCCATTCAAGCGCTGCAGCGATGCCCGCGTCGAGGACGGCAGGACGCAGCGAAGCGACGACGTCGCGTACCACTTGCATCGTTTTGTCAGCGAGTTCAAGTATTTTTTGGACGTGCTCGCCGAGGGCTGGATTGTCATGACCGAACCGGATGCGCAGCGTCGACGCCCCCATGCGAAGCGCCGTCAGGTGCTGGCCCAGTTCGTCGTGCATCTCACGAGCGATGCGCTTACGTTCCTCCTCACGTGCCGTTTCACGTCGCGAGGTGAGTTCCTGGAGCAGTTCGTAAGACTCGCGCAGACGGCGCTCGGCTTGCTTGCGCTCGGTAATGTCTCGCCAGACAGTCAGGACGCTGTGAACTACACCGTCTGAATTGCACTCAGGGACTGCATGGACGTACCAGCATTGTGGCCTGCCACGGTCACTCCAAGCGAGCTCGAATTTAGCCGCCACTCCACCCTTCAGGATCTTTCTCAATTGCGCCCGAAACCGCCGTGCCACCACGGCCGGTACGCCCGACATCCGGCCCGCGGTCTCGCCGAGCAATTTCGCTGCCTCGATCCCACTTACCCGCTCGAACTCCGGATTCACATACGTACGTCGGCAGTTCCGATCATAACGGATGATGGGATCTGGCGCGTTTTCCGCCAACGTGCGAAAAGCCCTCTCGCTGTCCCGCAATGCCAGTTCGATGTTTCTTAGTTTTGTGATATCGCGCGCAATACCCAGCACGCTGACAACCTTGCCCTCGGCATCCCTTTCCGGGATGTGCCGCACCTCGAATATGCGTACGCCCTGTGCTGTGCGCCAATGTGCCTCATCCTCGTTCGGTTGCCCTTCATTGAAGGCCCGCTGGATTCCCAGCCTAAGACGCTCGTTCTGACCCACTTCACTGGTAGGAGCCATATCGAGTGGCGGCTTGCCGACAAAGGCCTTCTGGGAAACGCCGAAGGCCCCCGCTATGACCGGATTGACATAGATGTGACGTCCATCCCTGTCGAACCGGGCAATGAAATCCGGAAAATTCTCGGTCAATGTGCGAAAGAGATGTTCGCTTTTTTTCAGTTCGTCAATGTCGCGGCTGATGGCCAGCAGGCTGACAACCTTACCGTCGGGTGCAAACTCGGGAACGATACGCGTATGTCCCCAGCGAATCCGGCCTGTGGCATCAAGCAGCCGCACCTCATCTGCCACCTCGTTGCCTGTCTCGGCCACGCGTTGCAGCTGGTCCATATACCGGGAAGCATCGACGAACTTTGACAGCTCTGCCGGCGTCGTGCCGAGCACTTCGCCAGCACGGGGCCCCATGAGTTTCAATAGCGCCGGGTTTGCGTATACGCGGCGATACCCCAGATCGTAACGAGCGATGTAGTCAGGTGAATGCTCTACAACGGCGCGGAAAGCCTGTTCGCTCGCATATAGCCGCTCCGCCGTCTCCTTGCGCTCGGTAATGTCGAACCCAAGAGTAAGCACACCTACGATCTCGTCCCGTATTCCCCGCTCCGGAATGATGCGAATATAATGGTAACGCTCGCGGCTGCCGCCATCGGGCACCATGATTTCAAAATTATGCTCTATCCCGGTATTGATGACCGTTTCAATCAACGTCTGATACTGCGCGTACCGGCGGCTAGGGCTATGTTCCGTAGGTGTCTTGCCCAACAGGTCAATCAACGGTCTACCCACCATCAAAGCAAGCCCCGAATTCGCGTAGACCAAGCGGCATTGCCGGTCATAGCGGCACATAAAGCCCGGCGTGTTTTCCGCCAATCTGTGCAACTGCGTTTCGAGTTCCAACTGCGTAATCAGTAGCGATTCTGCCTGTTTCTGCACCGTAATGTCGCGCCCGATACCGACGATCCGGTGAATGCGGCCCGACTCGTCGCGCAAGGGGATAAGTGTCGAGTGGTAATGGCGGCGGCCGCTGGGGAATTCGTGCGTCCGCTCATCGTAGAAAGCCACACCGGACTGAACACATTGTCGGTATCTGTCGCACAGACCTTCCGACATTTCCTTCGACACCACCTCGTCCACGCATTTTCCGATCAAACCCGCCCTCGGGATACCGAGCGATTGTTCGCCGGCCGGGTTGATCTCGAGAATACGAAAACGCCCTTCCGGGGTCACTTCGAGCAAAGAGAGTACATCCGAGACATTGTCGAAGATTTGCCTGTAACGGTGCTCGCTCTCCCGTAACGCGAGCTTGGTTCGCTCCCGCTCCGTGACGTCCCGTACCAGTGACAGGTTGTACTCTTTACCGCCGTACTCGAAATAACTCGCGCTCACTTCGACAGGCAATATGCTGCCATCCTTCCGACGGTGCGTAGTTTCCATAGAGGCCGCCCCCTCTTCGCGAAGCTCCCTCCAGGCCTGAGTCAATCGCTCGATCGTCCATCCCGGATCGATATCCATCACGGTCATCTGCAGCAGTTCGGCGAAACTGTATCCAAGCGATCGGCAGGACTCCTCGTTGACATAGACGAAACGACCGCCCTCATCGATCAGATAAGCTGCCTCATGCACCCGATTAAGGGCAAAGTTCGTCAGTTCCAGCAGTTCGTTACGATCGGCCACCGGTCGCTCCAGATTTTCGCGATCCCCTTGAAGATTCGTATATTGCCGTTCCACTTCGTCTTGAATCATACCTACCATGATTTCACTTGCGAACTCATTCAGACGCTTGTTGGGATACACCGCTGAATAGCACCGAATCGTGCCTTCAGTCGGCGTCAGTACGCGGAAGTATCCGGCGGCTTCCTAGCCCTCCGCCAACTGCACGCGTGCGGTAGCACGACCCCATTCCCAACAGGGACAGAAGCTCGCAGGTCCTGCAGCGGCTGGTCGAATGATCGATGGAAATACCGTCCTCGGAAAGCATTTCTTTAAGCGCACGCCAAGTGAGCAGATTTGAGACGTACCAGCGCAGATGGATCGGAATCGTCGACGATAGACAGCGCGAGTATTGCGGTACATTGGCCAATGCCGCGTTCAGCGCGTTCACCGATTCTCTTGGTAGAGATTTTCCATCACCAAACCTCTGCGGGCCGCCTCCTACTTCGCTACTACTCATGTGCACATTTTCCGACGGACTTACGCGCTAACGGTAGTCACCTCGCAGCGGCGGCGCCTGACTGTCCGTAAGCACCACTTGCACTGCGTGGCCCCGAAAGCGCTACGAGCGCAGCACCTGCGGGACAGCAGCAAGTCCGATAGATACTCCGAGACGACCCACGCTACGATTGTCAAATCGTAGTCACGCGATGCGAGTCGAGCAATCAGGACGCGTAGAAAATTCATTAGGGGCATGCCGAATTAATTGTAAGGAACTCCTTAGTGGCACGACGCATGACGCACGACGGAATCGATCAATTCGCGAAGTCAATTGAGAATCGTGCTGCCGAGCCCTGTCACGCTGAGGATCGGCCGCCCAGATAGTGAGACCAGCGAATCACTCCTTGAAGACCTTCGTTTCCCAGTCAGCGTCGTCGGTTGCACGATGAACCGGCACTTCCGCTCCCGGCGCATCCCGCATGACGTCAAGGATTACTCACTTCTGAGTGCTTGCGGTTCACGACCGCATTAGCGATCGATCCCGCACCCAACCTTTCCGGCGAAATGTCGCGGGTAGCCATCGAACGTCGCAACTTACGTGAACGAACGCCGCCCTTCCATAGCGACTTTTGGTGCGAACCTATCAACTCTATAGCAGAGTCTGTTGGGTCAAACACCGTTCCCCCGCACCATTTCAGAATCAGGTGACAGCTCAAGAAGTGGGAAAGTTCACAGGTAACAACCTTTCTTCTCCTCCAGGCACGATCTCATGGATAAGCTTGCTGATCGTGTCGTCCAGTTCCAGCCACCGATCCACGAGAATGCCCAGCAAGCGCAGCATGACACCGGATAGGCTCGAGTTGATGTGGTGAATGGGATCCGGCAACCGGTGCTGCAACTTGGCTCTGCCTTGTGCGGGGCGACACCGTTTTGGAAGAGAGGGGTATGGATAATAAATTCGGAGTCTTGCCGACAATAAAATCAGAACATCCCTAACGCAGAATCAGGAGCGCGCAAACGCGTCGAGAAATATCTTGTGTTGTACATGAGCTCGGAGATTGACAGAGGGATACCGCACGCCGTACCGTCACCGGTTCATCATAGTTTTTTCCCTACGCGCGTTGCTGAAGTGGGGACAAGCGATTCACGCTCTGGGAGATAAGGCAATTATTTTCCCATGTAAAATCTGGAGATCCAGGGTGATCAACACATGAACACAAAAATCAAAATTCTCGTGGTGGACGACTTCCCAATCATGCGGCAGATAATTACCAGCCTCTTGCGAGAACTGGGGTTCGTGAACATCGCTCAGGCAGCTGATGGTGTGGAGGCATTGCAACATCTCAAAAGCGCGCAGTTTGGTTTTGTCCTGAGTGACTGGAACATGCCCAATATGGATGGGCTTACTCTGCTTAAAGCGATTCGTGCCGACATCCAGCTTAAGACGCTACCCGTCTTGATGGTGACAGCCGAGGCCAAGAAAGAAAATATCGTGGCGGCGGCCCAGGCCGGGGCAAATGGATACATCGTGAAGCCTTTCACCGCAGAGATACTGGGCGAGAAGATCACCCGTATTGTTGAGAAAATAGCACAGCCCGGAGCGACATCATGAATAGTGTCAGCGATCTAACCGTAGTGCGAAATGCGGTCACGCATCCGGATGAACTGACTTCGACGCCGCTTTCGGGGCGCGAGGACGAGATACTGGCGCGAGTGGCAGGCATCACCCGGAGCCTCTACGAGGCATTGCAGACACTTGGAATAGATGCGGATATCCGCACATCATTGTCCCTGGTTCCCGATGCTGTCAATCGCCTCAAATATATCGAGAAACTGACCGAAGATGCGGCGACCCGTACGCTCAACGCAATCGACGACATGCGCCCGATCCTGGAAAGACTTGGGTCTTCTGCCAGCACTCTTTCACAGAGATGGAACTCCATTGCGGTGCAAGGCGCAAACCGTGAAACCATCGCGCAGTTGTTTGCCGATACGCGTAGCTTCTTTAGATCACTCCACCAATCAACGGCAACGGTAAATACTCAATTGAGCGAAGTGCTGGTCGCGCAGAGCTTTCAGGATCTAACCGGTCAGGTGCTGCGCAAGGTGACGGAAATCGTTCTGTCGCTGGAACGGCAACTGGCGGACTTGCTAATGGAGCGTATCTCTCCTGAGCGACGCACGATGTTTGCTGAACGGGTGATGAGAGAATTTTCGGAGAGCTCCCGAGCGCAACAGTCCGAGAGCCCCCCTGTCCCGGACTCGATTGCGATGCCGGACCAGGAGGCAGTGGACGACCTGCTATCGAGTTTAGGTTTTTAGACGAATAGTTGGCTGCTGCGCGCGCGCAAGTGAGTGGCTCACCGTAGGCTCTACAGCAACTCGATCGTTGATAGTTGCGGGCGTGCAGGTGTGCGCTGTCAGCGCCTCGAATGACTGATGAGTTCGACCTGAGGCGATCGTCATCCGGTTTAGAGCGGCCAATTCCGCCGTTCGACATCGCCGCGAGGATTGTGGGCAATCGGTATGTCGGATAGCATTGCTTCCACGCTTTGGCGCATCCCGTCCAACATACATCGCCTGTGCTTACGGTCGCCGTTTGCGTCGCTGACTTTGGTCACTCTATCCATATTTGCGCCAGCGGGTGGGCGTCAAATAAAAATGGACGCCCACCTGAGCATCCATCCTGGCGAACTCGTTCGCGACCGCAGAACTAACCAGTATGGTTTTGGGCTGCCTGGTCGACGATTTGTTGCTGGACTTCTTTCCGCAGTAACAGGTTGCCGGGACTCACCCGGGCCAACTCGACAATCAGTCTGCTGCACAGGGCACTGCGACCAACCGACTGAGCGCTCAACCAGGCGGCATGCTCCTTGAGCGGCGCGAACTCAATGCGCAGTTGCCCGGCACGCTGCTTCCATTGCGTGCTCTCAAGATTGGCTTCGTCGAGCCTCGTCTGAAGCGTTTGTCGCTCCTGGGCGAACGTGGCCTCCATCTCGGCGATACGCTGCGCCGCTTCTTGCGCCGCCTGCACACCGGTGGAGTCATTGGCCGGTGGATTGGCGGATTGAGCGGCATTTGCCAATTGCGCTTCGAGATCCTGCACTCGAGCCTCGGCGGCCAAAGCACGCGTTTCCGCTAGAGCAAGCTCTTCGGCAAGTCCTTCGACGCTGTCCAGCTCGGGGAGCAAAACTTGTGGCGCGAACTCATTAAATCGTTCGGCCGGCTCGACGGTAAGATCCGGCTCAGGTGCAGGCGTTTGTGCGGTTTCCTCGAGCGCTGCCTCTACAGGCACGGCGCCCGTCTCGTCGAAGGGTCGGGGAGCGCCAAGAGGCGAATCTGTCATCGGATGCTTGTCGATGGCGGCACTGTCAATGTGGGGTTGGTATGCACGCTCCTCGACGACCGGCGCATGTTCGTCGAATGCTGCCGGATTGATTTCTGATTCTGTTGGCGCTTCATTCGATGTGGCTGTCGAACGGTCGACAATCGGGAGAACTGTGTCAGCGTCGCGCGCAGCGATCATGCGAGTCGCTCCCGTAGCGGAATGCTGAAGCTCGGCCACCTTAAGCTTGCAGCTCTCCAATTCATTTAGCGTACGCGTCAGGTCGATGTACAACACACCGGTTTCCCGCTCGGCCTGTTCGGTTCGCTCCTTCAACGCGCGTATTTCCGCATCGACCTGTCCACGCACATTTTTTTGCGCCACCGCCCAGCAACGCTCGATGGCGTCGCGTATCACATCGCCAAAATCTTCTGGTGTTGGCAAGGCCGCGAGCGCCGAATCCACGGGCGCGATCCTTTCTTCGCGCCATTGCTGAAGCGTTGCCGCAATTTCCGGCAGTGACTGGCCATATGCTTCCAGACAAACAGTTACAGGAGAGATTGCACGACCTTCACTCTTTAGACGGTTCGCAATCTCAAGTACGTCATCCCTTTTCATATATCCTTTTGATCAGACGCCGATACGGCTGCCTAGCTGACGCACCTGCCCGAAGAACACTGCGCTGCCTGGCAATGTGCTCGTATCGAGGAAAACAGAAGAAGTAATCAACAGAACCAAGCATATCAAGGTAAACGGCTTGCTTGGCCGATACTTTAGTAGGTAACGAAATCTTTGGACACGCATGCCAATGTAGCACCGACGCAAATGAAGTCACCCGTTTGCCGTGTGGATGGTCTAACGCGCAGTACAAAATATTCTGCTATTACTGTTCGGGGCACTTCCCGGGTTGTGTGCCTGCCAGAGCGAGGTCTGGCTCCGAGCGTCGCGTCAGGAAGCCAAATGGTCAACGACCACAAGCCACGCAGTTAGCCACGTCCTGCGATGACATTCACTTTCTCGATTGGATAATGATAAGGATTTCCTGATTTTGTCGTAGGCATCCAGTCCGCAAACGTTTTTGTTTTTTGGTCTACGACTCTTCATTCAACAATCGGCTCATATACAAAAATTTGAGAATGCGCTGGCGAGCCGAATGCTTTGTGTGGGACGATGACTTGATATCACGACTCATTGCGGCGCAGTGGTCGTCAGATTCATTCGCTATCCGCCAGCCGCGTGGCAATGGCGTGCATGACCTCCTGCGCCTGACTGCGGCAGTGAACCACCGCATCATCGGCATAACGCGCAAAGGGACATTGCGGGAAGTGTCGCTGCGTCCATGCGTCAAGCGCATAGTGCATGAACAGATTCATCAGCATCGGGCTGACTACTTCGCCCTATGGTGTACCGCGCACCCGCGGCTATCTCGCTCCGTCCGCAGTCTCAAACGGCGCAGTCAGCCACCGCTCGATATACAGTAGGATCCAGCCCGCCTTGACGAACCGTCTGGGAAACTTGATCTGACACGGTGGGGACGCAGAGCTTTCTGGCACCACCCTTGGCCTTCGGTATTTCAACCTGCTTCACCAGTGGCGGGAAACACGAGCCCTACGACATCCGGTTCCACAACTTGTACAGATTGCCCGACAGGTTCTGCTCGAACATGGCGATCGTTTCATCGTCCACGCCTGCAGAACCCCGGTTGGCTCCCACCAGCTGATACGCTTCCCATACCGAGTGCTTCGCAATGCAATACCGTTTCGTTGAGGTCGTGTCACTCATCCCCACCATGCAGGTTAGCGACCTTCGTCAACAGGATAACGCCGCCCCTTCGGTCCACCCTCATTACATTGGTTCAGCACTACTACGGACAGCTCTGCCCCGCGTTGCAACGAATGAACAGCGGCCCGCCAAGGTCTTCCTCCAGCGAACGAATCAACGCCAACAGCCCCGACTGAACGAGATTGAGGCGCCGCGACGCGCGCGTGAAATGCCGTTCTTCGGCGACCGCCACGAAATGCTCAAGTTGTTTCAGGTCTACTTGCCGCCTCGCTAAAGACACCATCAGATTCATCACCAATAACGCACAATTTAATCACATATTTCCGTTGGAACGATAAGTCAAACTACTTTATTGTCGAGGGCATTGACGCATTTGCTGCAAAAAACTGCGTGGCACGACCCACCCCGGTGCGTCCGGCCTGGGGCCATCCAGACGCTCAAGATACTGTCCACATAACAGGAGGGTTTCACCTTGGAATATCGTCAACTCGGCCGCTCAGGCCTCAAAGTATCGACCATCACGCTGGGCACCATGACTATGGGCGGTAAGGGGAAATTCGCGAAGGTCGGCGAGGTCGGCCTTGACGGAGCACGCCGGCAGATCGACATGTGCATCGACGCGGGCGTCAACCTGATCGATACAGCGGACGTCTATTCGAACGGCGCGTCCGAAGAAGTCGTCGGCGAGGCACTTGGCGGCAAGCGCAAGGGTGGTGTGCTGATTGCAACGAAGGCCCGCTCGCCTATGGGCAACGGTCCGAACGATCGCGGCCTGTCGCGGCACCATTTGATCCAGGCCTGCGAGGCGAGCCTGCGCCGGCTCAAAACCGACGTAATTGATCTATACCAGGTCCATCACTGGGACGGGCTGACGCCGCTCGAGGAAACGCTCGAAGCACTCGACCTGCTCGTGCGGCACGGAAAAATCCGGTATGTCGGCTGTTCGAACTACTCGGGCTGGCACTTGATGAAGGCGCTGCATGTAAGCGAACGTGACCGTCTGCCGCGTTTCATCAGCCAGCAGATCCACTACACGCTCGAAGCGCGCGAAGCCGAATACGAACTCGCGCCAATCGCGCTCGACCAGGGGCTCGGCATTCTGGTCTGGAGTCCGCTTGCAGGCGGCCTGCTGTCCGGCAAGCATCGCCGCAATGCCTCACCGGAAGGCACGCGCCAGTTAGCCGGCTGGACTGAGCCGCCGATTCGCGACGAAGGACGTCTGTGGTCGATCGTCGACACGCTTGTTGAGATTGCCGAGGAGCACAAGGTGTCCGCTGCACAGGTCACGCTGGCGTGGACACTGGCGCGACCCGCCGTCACCTCGATCATCATCGGCGGACGCAACGAGGCGCAGTTGCAGGACAACCTCGGCGCGGCGAACCTCACCCTGAGCGCAGATCAGCGCGCAAGGCTGGACACGGTCAGCGCACCTCCTCTGCTTTACCCATACTGGCATCAGTTGCAGACCGCGAGCGACCGCCTCGGCGGTGCCGACCTGTCGCTGCTCGGGCCACATCTGACGGCATGAGCTGGTCCGGTGGGCGCCGTTCCGTTTGGCGCGCGTCCGCCAGATTCGCACTGGTCATTGCAAGCAGCTGTGCAATCCCCGGCAACCGCGCGGGTTGAGCCCGCACATCGACACCCCGTTGATCGGCAGGCACAGGATGTCGGTGCCGCCGGTCGCGGCCATCCGGAAGACTTCGGGAAATCACATGTCGTAGCAGATCGCGCAAGCGACACGACTGAACGACGTATCGAACACCCGCATGTCACGCTTGCCCGGCCCGAAATCGAGATGCTCATCCCACAGACCCGTCGTCCGGCAGCCGCTCAGAACATCCTTCGCTTGCGACATGTCATCGTGCCGCTGAATCGTTGCAAGTCATCTCAGGGTGGTCACATGACAGAAGCTCGTCTTGTGCGCGAGGAATTCCTGCTGCCCGCCCAGCCGTGACGCACATCGACGATATCGACGTGCCTACGCCACCTGCCGGCACAAACGTACGCATGCGTGTGTTGCGCCCAGCTCTCGGCGGCGACCTGTCTGTCCTTATCTATCTGCACTGCATCGGCTGAACGACGGTTAGCCTCGACACGCACGACCGTGCCACCTTCCGCGTATCACGAGGAAGCATCGAAGCCATATAGCGCCGCCGCGGTCCGGCTCAACACCTTCTCGCGCACGCCCGCCCTGGGCGCCCACTCATCCAGCAATGCCAGCATGGCCGCATCGTCAGGCCGCGGGGTCCGGTTCGGATGCGGCCAATTGCTGGCCCACATGCACCGATCAGGATTCACCTCGACCAGCGTGCGTGCCAGGATCCCGACATCGTCGTACGTGGGCGGCCCAACCTTCGACGTCTCGTAAGGCGCCGACACCTTGATCCAGGTCCGCCCGGCATCGAGCAGATTTAGCAAGCTGCGGAAGCCCGGGTGATCGATTCCCACAGGTTCCAGAAACTTGCCAATGTGATCGATGGTTAGAAAACACGGTAACGCCCGCAAGCGCGCTTCGTAAGCCGCCAATTCACAGCCGTCGAGTTGCAGGTTGATTACCCAGCCAAATTCGGCAATCCGCTGTGCCACGGTTTCCAGATCGTCCCACGCAAGCAGTCCGCCGCTGCCTGGAATCATCATGAAACGGACGCCGCGCACGCCGGCATCGTGCATGTCCTGAAGCGTCTGCCGGGACGTGTCCGGACGGATCACCACGATACCCCGCGCCGCGCCGCCAGCCAGATGTAAGGTATCGAGAAGGCATCGATTGTCGTAGCCGTAGGCCGTCGGCTGTACCAGCACCACACGCGATAAACCCAGTTTGTGCTGCACGGCAACGTAATCGTTCCACGTCGCTTTCGGTGGTCCAGACGTGGACGTGCCGGCAAGCGGATAGCGTTGGAGTTCGTAGATATGGACGTGACAATCGCATCCATCCTGGGAGGCATCAAGCAATGGGTCGGTCAATTCCGTGCTCCATCATAGGTGCCGGAAAATCCCGGCAGCCGCGCGAGTCGCGTCGCATGGTCGAAATTTACTGCGTGCTCGGGTAGCGCGCCCTCGATGAGCGCCCGTATCTGACGCACGGTATCCATCGCCTGATGCTCGATGGCCTGCGGCGTCAGTCCACCCGCATGTGGGCTCGCTATCACCTTTGGGTATGCGGCGAGCGCAGCGCTCGGCATCTGGTCAGCGGCACGCCCGACATCGACCGCAGCCCCCGCGATCACGCCACGGTCGAGCGCGTCGAGCAACGCGTCTTCATCGACAAGTTCACCACGCGAAGCGTTGATGAAATACGCATGCGGAGACATTTTTGCGAACGCGTCGGCATCGAATAGATCGGCGGTCTCAGGTGTGGCCGCTGCAAGGCAGACAACGTAGTCGGCACGAGCAAGGACTCCCGAAAACTCCATCTGTTCCACACCCGCTTCCACGGTCGTCGCGTGCGGATCGCACACCACGACCGACATCCCCAGGGCGCGCGCGAGCGCCACCACGCGTCGTCCAATGAAGCCATAACCGATCACACCCAGCGTCGACGCGCGCAGTTCGCGGCCGATCGCGATCGCGGGCGCGCGATGCTGCCAGTAAGCGGCCGCAGCAGCACTGATGCCACGGCTCAGGTCGATCATCATGCCGATCACCCATTCGGCGACGGAAGTATCGAAGCCCGGCGTCGCGCGCGTCACGAGCACGCCATGGTGGCTGGCTGCGTCCACGTCGATATTGCGAATGTCCACCGCGACCCGGCAAAACGCGATGAGATCCGGTAGGCGCTCAAATAGGGCCGCGGGCGCGGCGGCTTCGCGGCTCGCTACCACGATGTCATGGCCGGCTGCCGCCGACGCGAATTCATCAAGCGTCAGCGACCGGTCGAGCCCGTTGAAGGTCACGTCGCCGAGCGTCCGGAGTTCGGCGAGCGCCCGCTCGCCGTAATAGTTCTTTCGCGCCTCAGGCGTATGCGTGAGGTAGATCTTGGTCATATCGATGGTCTTGCCTTCTTGGCGCGGGCCGGCGCGGCAACCGACTGACGCGTGATTGGAGTGAGTTTAAACAGGAAATCGAAAACGGGCCGATCAGGCTGGGCAGAGCGTTCGGCAATGGCGCTGGCCATCTCGCCCAGCCGCAAGGAAACCGATGTCAACCCGGGCTTGACGAACGCCCGAGACCGGCAACCCGTCCATGCCGACCACGGACACGTCTTCCGGCACGCAAATCCGAGCGCGTCGAGCCGCGACATCAGTCCGATCGCCAGCATGTCGCTGATCGCGACATGCCCGTCGTAGTGAGGCGCATCGACGCAACCTTGCTCGCCATCGTGCAGCTCAGGTCGGCAGGTCCGGAGTCACCAAATGCTTCGGATACCTGTCCTTTGATCACGCGGTCGGTGCAGCGGGCGCCATTGTGCGAGATGCGGTTGAGAAAGACGGCAATCTTCTCGCCCTGGCGCACCGCCTTGCCGCCCGCACAACGAATGCCAACTGCTTGCGGACATCAGTGCTCAACCGTTGAACGCTGGCCTGAGAATGTGAATTCAATGCTTGATGAAATCCTATGCAGCATAGCCGCCGAATCCGCAGGTAGTAAAGGTCTGCACAGCGTAAGGTACTCATAGGCGAATTCTAAAGCAGATTAACGCACGCTGCGTGGGACGCGGATAAAGTGACCGATATAGTGCCAGGCGCCGCAACGCGTACGAATTGCCACGATCTGTTTTTGAAAATTTTGACGTGGTAGAAAGCCATTTGACATGCTAACTATATGAATATTTAGTCCAGTTCCATAATCTGAAAATCTCGAAATTGAACGTGTGTTGGCGTGTGCGCGTCGTGTGAAGTCACTGCAAGGCCGACGAACGCAGACTGCGGCAGCGGTAGCTCAGTCTGGGTGTAAACCGTCCAATGCTCCCCTTCCATGCTTGCCCAGCCGGTGAAAACATTGGCTTTGCGCACGACGCGTAACCATACGTGAGGAAAATCAACAGGAAATTCGGGCGGAAGGGCTCCCTTTTTCGGCGGGTATAAAGCCACGCAGACACCGCCTTTGGTTTGGCGGTACTGTGCCTCATAACCTCCACTATTGTTGTTGCGCGCCCGGTTGTCGGGAAATACCCATTGCATAAAGTGGACAGCATCTGCTTGCAAATCCGCACGCACCATCACACCGATCTTGGTGTATGGATGCGTAAGTTCGGCGGATTGAACCCGAACCCGCAGGTCAAAATCACCTGTAAACGAGGTGCAAACAAAATGGAACTGGTCGTTGCTTCCCCAGATGTCTGCTCCTCCCGCAACCACATCAAATCCTGTACTTGTTTCGGTGCTTGAACCTATAATCTCGGGCGCACCGATATCGATACCTTTGAGTTTCATAGTTCGATTTTCCTTGACGCGCCTATGCCCATTTCACCGTAGTGATGATTGCTTCAATACGGGCTAACTCGTCCGCGGTGAAGTCCAGGTTATTTAGCGCCTTCACGTTTTCTTCGATCTGTGTGACACGGCTGGCACCGATTAGGGCAGATGTCACCCTACCCCCACGCAACACCCACGCCAAGGCCATTTGCGCCAAAGTCTGTTCGCGCTCTTTGGCGATACGGTTGAGTTGTTGTAAGGCCGCAATGTTCCCGGGACTAACTTCTGTTTCATTGATGAAGCCTGCTTTTTTGGCGAGGCGCGAATTGTCGGGAATGCCCATCAGGTATTTATCAGTCAACAAGCCTTGTGCCAATGGACAAAACGCAATGCTGCCAATACCCTCCTCATCCAAAACATCCTGGAGATCGCTTTCAATAGCGCGACTAAACATATGGTAGTAAGGTTGGTGGATTAAACACGGTGTACCCAATTTTTTGAGAATGACGGCCGCCTGTCTCGTTTGCTCACCGTTGTAGTTTGAAATGCCCACGTAAAGCGCCTTGCCTTGGCGCACCACCTGGTCTAGCGCGCCCATAGTTTCTTCCAAAGGGGTATCCGGATCAAAGCGGTGTGAGTAAAAAATATCTACGTATTCCAATCCCATACGCTTTAAGCTTTGGTCGAGACTGGCGATCAGGGATTTCCTGCTTCCCCATTCACCGTAGGGGCCTGACCACATGTTGTAACCCGCTTTAGTTGAAACTACCAGCTCATCGCGGAATGGTTTGAGGTCGGTGTGCATGATGCGCCCAAACGTCTCCTCCGCAGAACCGGGAGGCGGCCCGTAGTTGTTAGCCAAATCCATGTGGGTTATGCCCAGATCGAAGGCGCCCAACACCATGGCACGGCTGTTTTCGTGCGTATCGATGCCACCGAAGTTGTTCCAGAGTCCCAAAGAAATTCTCGGTAACTTCAGGCCGCTTTTACCAACGCGAGCGTATGGCATGGTTTCGTAGCGATTGGTCAAAGGTAAATAGGTCATGCGTAACTAACGCTCCATTCTGATAGTTGAAATACAGGTACGGTCATGGCCATGACGTTAGTAACAAGCCGACCGCACGGTAAAGATACTTCCATCGACCTGCCACTTTGATGCAGGTCTCGTCCATTCGTCAGCTAGAGCTCACGGGTCGTTTGCGCCGCCGGAAAACAGCGACCCACACCGACAACATCCCGATCCCCAGCCATGTGCGGCTGAGTGGCCAACAAAAACAACGCCTCTTGCATCGCTTCCTCAATATGGCGCAGATCACGGCCAATGCTTAATGAGACATGACGCAGAATTCCACGGAGTTTTATCAACGTTTTTTCAGGTATTTCCTGATATCGATGCCGACGGCGGTGACGATAATGAGCCCTTTGAAAATCTGCTGCCAGTAGACCGACACGCCGAGGATGACCAGAGCGTTGTTCAAGAAGGTCAGAATCAGGACGCCGGTCACGATTCCTCCCACCGTTCCTATCCCGCCAGAGGTCGATACACCGCCGATGACACAAGCCGCGATCCCGTCCAGCTCCCAGGTGAATCCCAGGTTGTTCGTTGCGCTCCCCTGCCTGGCCGCCTGAAGGGAGCCCGCCAAGCCATAGAGGGCACCCGCGATTACATAAACCAGGATAAGGGTCTTGTTGACGTTGACACCCGATACTGTCGCGGCTTCCGGATTCGCCCCGATGGCATAGACGTTCTTGCCCATTCTGGTGTGGTTCAACAGTACCCACATCGAAAAGACCACGAGCGCGGCGATGATGACGATATACGGTAATCGGAAGTCCCCCCAGATGTCGAAAGCACCGTTAGCAATCCTCGTAAAGTCATCGCGAAGTCCACCGATGGGCGTTGCACCGTGCGGAGGGCGGTCCACATACAGCGAGGTGGCGCCGTACACAACGACCATGGTTCCCAAAGTGGTGATGAACGGGGGCACCTTCAGGAAAGCCACGATCGAACCGTTCAGGATGCCGACCAGAATCCCTGCGACAATCGCCAGAAGGATCGGTGCCCACAGGGGAATAGCGGGCAGGTCAGGAAAGACCTTGCTGGCGTAATCGACCCGTTGCAGCATGGACGCCGCGATGCAGGCGGTCAGCCCCACGACCCGACCAGCAGACAGATCAACGCCCTTGGTCAAAAGGATAGGGCCTTCGCCGAGTGCCAGGATCACGTACACCGACGAGATCATCAGCACGTTGATTACGTTGGAGACATCGAGGAACGACGGTTGAACCATACCCGTAATTGCGATCAGGGCCACGAGGACGAAGAGCATCGCCCGCTTTCCGGCTATCTCCTTGAGCCGAGCACCCAAAGGTCTTCTTGAAGTGGTGTCAATGGCTGCCATTCGGTAGTCCTTGTGTCATAAATTGGGTCGAGAGATGCATGATGGTTTCCTGCGTTGCTTCAGCTCCCGATACGATGCCGGTCATGCGCCCTTCGCACATGACCATGATTCTGTCGGACATTCCCAATATCTCGGGCAATTCGGACGAGATCATGATGATTCCCTTACCCCGCTGGGCCAGTTCTGCGATCAGCGTGTAAATTTCAAATTTGGCGCCGACATCGATGCCCCGGGTCGGTTCGTCCAGGATAAAAATGTCTGGCTCGGTAAGGAGCCAACGGGAGAAGACGATCTTCTGCTGATTACCTCCCGAGAGATTCTGAATGAGGGCTTTACTGGACGGCGTCTTCACTCTCAGCGTCCGAATGCTTTTTTGCACATCCTCTTCGCCTTTCTTGAGATCGAGGAGCCCCCACGCTTTGGCGTAATGCCCCCAATGAGCCATCAAGGTGTTTTCGAAGACAGGAAGGATGGGGAATATGCCGGTAGTTCGACGTTCCTCTGTCAAGAGCGCCATGCGGTTCTTTTGGGCATCGACGGGGTGTTTGATTGATTTCGGCTTGCCGTGCAGGAAAATCTTCCCGGCCTGGATGGGGCGCATGCCGAAGATCGCTTCCATCACTTCGGTTCTCTGGGCACCGACCAGGCCGCTGACCCCAAGGATTTCGCCTCGTCTCAATTCGAAGGACACGTCCTTGAAGGACTTCGGATTTGGCGAGGTGTAGTTCTCGACCCGCATGATGACCTCGCCGGGAACATTGCTCCGCGGCGGAAACCGATGGGTCAAATCGCGTCCAACCATGCGATTAATGATCAGGTCGGTCGTCAACTCGTTCGCCGGATAGGTGCCCACTTGTCGTCCGTCGCGCATGATCGTGACGTCATCGGCGATCTGAAGGATCTCTTCCATCTTGTGGGAAATGTAAATGATCGCCACGCCGTCGGCCTTCAGCTTCCGGATGATCCGAAACAAGTGCCCGACCTCAGTCTCCGACAGGCTGGAAGTCGGTTCGTCCATGATGATGATTCGCGACTTATAAGAAACCGCCTTGGCGATCTCGAGGGACTGAATCTTGGAAACTGAAAGATAAGTTACCCAGATATTCGGATCGAGGTCCATCTCGAGTTCGGTGAATAGCTTCACCGTCTCGGCTAGCATCTTGCGATGATCAACCAGTTGGAATGGACCAACTCTTCGAGTGGGATAGCGTCCCAGCCAGAGATTCTCCATCACGCTGCGGTAGGGAATGGGATGCAGTTCCTGATGGATCATCGAAATGCCGGCATCGAGGGCTTGCCTGGAATTAGAAAACGCCCTGACGCTGCCGTCGAGGACGATGCTCCCCGAGTCAGGTTGATACATGCCGAAAAGGCATTTCATCAAAGTCGATTTTCCGGCTCCATTTTCACCCATCAGCGCATGGACGGTCCCAGAGCTAACTTTCAGGGTGACATTGTCCAAGGCCTGGACGCCGGGAAAACCTTTGAAGATACCTCGCAACTCCAGAAGGTTGGGTGTTTCGGACATAAGGCAAGACTCCCATTTTTCAAAATGACGGGACACCCATGCTTCGGGTGTCCCGCAACCTGCGATCCAAATAGGAGTCTATTTCACAAATTTCGCGTAGTTATCCTTAGTTACCTTGGTATAGGGAATCCACACGTAGTGCCCTGCGGGATTAGGTGTTCCATCAGCGTTGGCCAGCGGAGCGACTGTCTTGAGGGTTTTGGCCCCTGAGCCGAGCTGATCAGCCAGATCAAAAACGGCTTTACCTTGCTTGTCGGCGTCATTCAAGACGGTCCCGAGGAGAGTGCCTTGCTTGAGCGCATCGAGACCTGCGGGTGTCGCATCGACGCCGACGACGGGTATGTACTTCTTGCCGCCAGCAAAGTACCCGGCCGCCTTCAGCGCTTCGATGGCACCGAGGGCCATATCATCATTGTTGGCGAATACGACCTCGATCTTGTCGCCAAACTTGGCGAGCCAGGCCTGCATCTTGTTCTGCGCATCGCCTCGGTTCCACATAGCCGTGTCTTCGGCCAGGGCTTCGACCTTGATGCCAGCTGCGCTGAGGGCTTTGATCGAATACTCGGTGCGGTACTTGGCGTCGGTGTTGGCTGGATCACCCATCAGCATCACATATCGGAGCTTGCCGTCTTTGTTTTTATCAGCTTCGGGATGGGACTTCCAGTATGCAGCAACGATTTCGCCTTGTAGGGTGCCGGAAGCTTGTGCCTTGGCGCCGACGTAGTAGGCCAGCGGATACTTGACCATGTCAGCCACATCCGGCTCCCGGTTGAAGAACACGACCGGAACTTTCCTGGCCGAAACCTTCTGGATGACGACGTTCGCAGCGGTAGGCTCGACCATGTTGATGGCGAGGCTGTTATAGCCTTGCGTCAGGAACAGATCCTGGATGTCGTTCACCTTGGACTGATCACCCTGGCCGTCCTGGACAGAGATGGTCGTACCAGCGGCTTTGCCTTCTGCTTCGATCTTGCCGCGAACATAGGACATGAATGTATCGTCGAACTTGTAGATCGTGACACCAATCTTGGGTTTTGTCTGGGCAAATGCACCCGTAACGGCGACCGCAAGAGCAACCAGTAACATGCCGGACTTTTTTTTCATATAGCTCCCTGACATTGAACAGAGCGTTTAAGAACGTAGTGTAACGATACACAAAGCGGAATCTACGTTATGAAACGAGACGGGTCGATTAGCAACAACCCTACCGATAAGGTTATGTCGCATCCGTGAAGCCTGACCTAAGGAAGTCGCATTGCCTCCCAATGACCAAACCGCGAAGCTCTAGAATTGCTGTGCTACGGACACAGGGTTGATCCCCTGAGGACAACGGCACGGTAAAGCTACATCCACCGACCTGCCACTTAGATATAGGTCTCGTCCATTCGCCAGCTGAAGCCCACGGGTCGTTGGCGCCGCCGGAAAACAGCCGCCTACACCGACAACATCGTGATTCCCCAGCCATGCTCGGTTGAGCGGCCAACAGGAACACCGCCCTCTTGCATTACTTCCTCAACGTGGCGCGTGCGTGTGGACATCGAGCACGGCACAGATCGTCGTCAATGCTTACCGCGACACAACCGCGTGGCCCATGGCGAAGTAAATGGTGGTACTTGTCGCGACGCTTATGTTGCTGGTAGTCTTGCCTTCATACAGCCTCTGGCTTCCTACCGACTCGGCCTGCAAGCGGCCTCAGAAATATTTTCGTGAATACAATCAAGGACGTAGCCCAACATGCCGGGGTGTCAGTGAGTACCGTTTCCAACGTACTCAATGGACGCACCGACCGCATGCGCAAGGAAACGCTGGCCCGCGTCGAGAATGCAATAGACCAGCTCAAATTCCGACCCAACCCCGTTGCTCTGCGGCTTAAAACCGGGCAGACGCCTCTTCTCGGACTATTGGTCCCTTCGTTGGCTAACCCAATGTATGGTGTCATCGCCCGAGAGATAGAAACTTTCGCGCAGGAGCAGTACGGGCACCGCGTGCTCATTGGCAGCACCTACCGGGACAAGGAGAAAGAAGCAACTTTCTTCGAGGATTTGCTTGCGCACGGCGTGCGCCATGTGATCGTCATTTCGTCTCTCGCTGACGAGCGCCATTTCGAGACCGTGGTCGAGCGCGGAATGACAGTAGTCAGCTACGACCGGCCCGCGGCAAAGGGGCGTCCGTCCAAAGTCGTACACGTTACGCCGGACAACTTTGAGGCTGCGCGCCTCGCCACCGAGCACCTGATTGAGCACGGCCATAGACGGCTGGCTTTTGCCACCGTGGCCGGGATGACCATGAGCCGCAGCGCAAAGATTCAGGGGTTCCAGGCGGCGGCCGGCCGCCGCGGTCTGCAGAAAACTGCAGTCGTCCTGAACGGCGGTCTGTTGGACGAATACGGGGACTCAGTCATGAGCGAGGTCGGCCGTGCACTGGCACTGCGCCTCGCCGCTGACCCTGCGCGACCCACCGGCATAGTCGCGGTGAACGACCTGATGGCGCTCGGCTTGATGGCCGGCCTGCGCGAAGCCGGCATGCGGGTGCCTCAGGATGTATCCATCGTAGGCATTGACGGGTTGTTCCTGGCAGCACTGTCTAATCCTGGGCTGACCACTGTGCAACTTCCGGTCGCGGACATGGCACATGCGATGGTCGAATGTGCAATAGCTCAAAGGGTGGAAGACGAGGCACTTGCAGGTGAACGGTTTTTCACTCACACACTTCTGGTCGAGCGAGAATCAGTTGCGCCGCCACCAGTTTCCGCGAGAAAAAGCGCGATCAAGGCGGGTGCACGGAAAGCGCGTGCATGACACGGATGTTTGTCAGCCAACCGCGTGACAAGCTCAGCGTCATCGGCATGGAAGGACGCTTCAAACCGCACTGGCGCTTTGGCGAGAGGGTCGAGACATCGATCTGGGCTACAGACGGCATCACGGGCTACGCAGTCGCACCTGATTTGGGGCCTCTGGTCGTGTTGCGGAAGGGCTCGACGACGGTGCGCGGGCTTGCATTGATGCCTCAAGGTTCGGGGCGCCTTTCCGGCGTGGCAATCGATGGACGGCCGCTGGACTGCGCTCAAGGATGGCTGGAGCCCCGTGCGCTTCCACGTGGACGGAAACCTCGAGATCGAAAGGTCACCCAGCACCCCGTCGGCATCCGCCACTTTCGCGCCGTGCATCTTTGCCACCGACTCAACCGAAGGCGTATGCATATCGACCACATACTTCAGGCGCACGCCCAGCTGGCGTACGAGGTTTGCTGCATGGATCTTGCCGATGCGGCCGGCTCCACACGAAGCAATGTCGATCATCCCGGGTATCCTTAAGGCGGGTAATAAAAATTCGATGATGGAAACTTAGCGGGCGCGCCGCTTGCGGTATTGATCAGCGACCACGGCGGCAACAATGATCAATCCCTTGACGATTTCCTGGATGTACGAATCGATGCCCAAAAAGGTGAAACCGCTCGAAATCACGCCAAGGATCAATGCACCGATCACCGCACCGGTGATCCGGCCCACCCCACCGGCAAGGCTCGTGCCGCCGATCACGGCTGCCGCAATCGCGTCGAGCTCATATGACATGCCCATGCCGGACTGGCTCGTCTGCGCGCGCGCCGAGACAACCACACCGGCAAGCCCTGTCAGCAGCCCGGCGATGGTGTAGACGGCCACCAGACTGCGCCCGACACCAATGCCCGATACGCGCGCCGCCTGCGCATTGCCGCCGATCGCATACAGGCATTTGCCGAAACGCGTGTAGCGCAGCACGATATGGAAGACGAGCGCGGCCAACAGAAAGATCGCTACCGGCTTCGCGCCACTGCCGATCGCCGAGTACGCGTCGGTGAACATGCTGATGGGTTGGCCGTGCGTGTAGTAGCGCGCGAGTCCACGCGCCGACACCATCATGCCGAGCGTGACGATGAAAGGCGGCACACCGGTGCGCACGATCAACGAGCCGTTGATCAGGCCGCAAATGCCGCCCGTCAGCACACCTGCCATGACCGGCATGAGCACCGGCAGATCGAGAAGGCCTGGAAACATCGCGCGCCCGTAACCCGATGTCTGCGCGAGGCTACCCGCAATCATCGCCGATAGTGCGACCACCGATCCGGAAGACAGATCGATGCCGCCAGCGATGATGATCATCGTGACGCCCACCGCGATCAGTCCGATTTCGGACACGCGCAGCACCATGATCAGGAGACCTTGTGGGTTGTAAAGAAATGACTGGCCGCGTTCGATCCAGCCGAGCGCTTCGAAAACCAGCGCGATACCGATCAGCACGAGCAGAATGCTGGTCTCCTGCGGCACGCGCCAGGTGCGCGCTGCGGGACGGGGCATATCTGGAATGAGGACCGCTGAGTTACGCATGTTTGTCTCCTGTATTTACCGCTGAATCACAGTCGCTCGCCGGACGCCAGCATCATGATGGTTTCCTGCGTAGCCGTTGCGCGAGGCAGAATGCCGCTGATGGTGTGCTCGTGCATCACCACGATCCGGTCGCTCATGCCCATCAATTCAGGCAGTTCGGACGAGATCATGATGATCGCCACACCCTCTCTCGCAAGTTGGGTGATCAGCGTATGGATCTCTGCCTTCGCGCCGACGTCGACGCCGCGCGTAGGTTCATCGAGGATCAGAATCCTGGGTTTGTTCAGGAGCCAACGTGCGAGCAACACCTTCTGCTGGTTGCCGCCGCTCAGGTTCTCGATGATTTCGTGCAGCCCAGGCGTCTTGACCTTCAGTTGGCGGCACATATCGGTGCATGAGACGTTCACCCGTTTTTGCCGGACGAAGCCCAGCACACAATTGTGGCGCAACGCCGAGATCTCCATGTTCTCGCCGACCGAGAGCTGAAGGAACAGACCGGTGCTCTTGCGGTCTTCGGTGAGAAACGCGACGCCTGCAGCAATCGCCTGTTGCGGGGAGTGAATCGCCTGGCGCTTCCCGTCGAACAGCAATTCGCCCTCGTCTGCCGGATAGATGCCGAAGATCGATTCCATCACCTCGGTGCGCCCGGAACCCATCAGGCCGGCCACACCGAGAACCTCACCATACTGCAGGTCAAAGCTGACGTTCGAAAACACGCTGCGGCGACCAAGGTTGCGCACGGCGAGCGCCACTTCGCCGATCTCGACCTCCATCTTCGGAAATACCTGCGTGAGTTCGCGGCCGACCATCGCGGCAATCAGCGATTGCTTGTCGAACTCGTTCGCCTTGCGCGTCGCGATATGGTGACCGTCCCGGAAGATCGAGATATCGTCCGCGATCTGAAACACCTCATCCATCTTGTGTGTGATGTAGATAATCGCCTTGCCTTGCGTCTTCAGCTCGCCGATGATCCGGAACAGATGCTCGACTTCCTTGTCGTTGATCGCCGAGGTCGGTTCGTCCATGATCAGCAGATCGGATTCGAAGGACACCGCCTTGGCGATTTCCACCATCTGCCGGTTCGCAATACTCAGGCTGCCCAACAGCACCTGCGAATCGATTTCAATACCGAGTTGCGCGAACAGTTCCCTAGTTTGCCGGTTCAGCGCGCGATGGTCGATGAGGCCCAACAGATTGCGCGGTTCACGGCCAATCCAGATGTTCTCCGCCACCGTCATATAGGGCAGCAGATTCAGCTCCTGGTGAATCATCGCGATACCTCGGTCAAGCGCGTCACGCGGCGACTTCAGCGCGATCGCTTCGCCTTTGAAATGCAGCGAACCGTGGTCGGGACAATAGATGCCCGCGATGATTTTCATCATCGTCGACTTGCCCGCGCCGTTTTCGCCCATCAACGCGTGCACCCGGCCGGCGTGGATGTCGATCGACACGTCGTCGAGCGCAATCACGCCGGGAAAGGCCTTGCGAATCCGGCGAGCTGCAAAGACCGGCTCGTGCGCCTCCCAGGCGTCGACGTGTCGCGCCCGGGCTGTTCCCGCTCTCATGAAGATATCTGACATAGTGGCACTCCCTCTGTGGGTGAAGCGGGACGAGCGTGGCGCCGCCCCGAGGCCATGCAGACTATCTGCCCAGAAAGCTCTTGTAGTTATCCGGCGTGACGAGCTGGTAAGGGATCCAGTCCTCTTTGGGCACGCTCTTGTCGCCGCCGGCCAGCTTGATGGCGGTATCGACTGCGTCTTTGCCCTGCCCTCGTCCATCCTGGAAAACCGTGACGGCGAGGTCACCCCTGGCCATCGCGTTCAAGGCGTCCTTCGTAGCATCGACGCCTCCGACCAGCACGCTCTTCGACGAGACGCCCGCCTGTTTCATCGCAATCAGTGCGCCGAGCGCCATCTCGTCGTTGTTCGCGGCAATCGCATCGAATTTCTTACCGGAGCTCAGCCACTGGCTCATCAGGTTGATGCCCTGACTGCGGTCGAAGTTTGCCGTCTGCTCGTCGACGATCTTGATACCTGGGTTCTTCGCGACGATATCCTTCACACCGCGCGTGCGGTCACGAGTCGCATCGGTCGACAGCTCGCCGAGCATGATGGCGACATTGCCTTTGCCTTTGAGCTGCTTCGCGAGGTAATCCATCTGCAGGTGCCCGGCCACGAGACTGTCCGAGCCGACGAAATAGGCGCCGTTGCCCATCGGCTCATCCGGTTTGCGATTGACGTAGACGATCGGGATGCCGGCCTTGCGCGCGGCGTCGGTCATCCGTTTTGTTGCAGAGGCGTCGGCAGGATTGACGATGATCGCCGCCACATGCTGCGACACGAAGCTTTCGACCTGGCTGACCTGTCGCCCCACATCGCCTTGCGCATCCTCGAAGTCGAGATTGACGTCTTTGTGGGTTTTGCCTTCAGTCACCATGGCGTCGCGTACCGTCGTCAGAAAATTGTCATCGAAGTGCGCCATCGAGACGCCAATTGTCGTGCTGGCGATAGCGAAAACTGGCTGCATCGCCGCGAACGACAAGGCGAACAGGGATCGGATAAATAATTTCATTGACATGTCTCCTATCAGTTGATTGAACCGGCGCGGCCTGTCGGTCTGATGCCAAGGTCCGCTCGGCAAACGGTCATGCGTTATTCACGTTCTCTACCTCTTTCCAAGCGTTTCCTGAGAAGTCCTGCTACGCGGCGGCCTTGCGCACCGGTTCCGATCCAACGCTCGCGCGGATAAAAGCGATACTGTCACGCAGGCGGCTTTCGATATCGTCAGCGCAGGCAATTTCCTCAGCAAACGGCTCGAACGACACGTGGCCGCGATAGCCGCGTGTAAGCAGCGTGGTCAGTTGACAGATGTTGCCGAGCTGATCGGCCGCGCCGACCAGCACACGATGCCCGTCGCGCATCTGGCCAACCGGCAGGCTGCTGTCCTCGACGCCCGAAACATGGATCAGGCCCGTCAGGTCAGGAAAGAAAATGTCTTCGCCAGACAGATAGTGATGAAACGTGTCGTGCACGAGCCGGAAATGGCATTCACCTACCGCGTCGTAGATCCCCTTAACTGCATCCGATTTGCGGCGCAGCGCACATTCCTCGAAACCGAGCGGTTCGATCAACCCATGAAGCCCGTAATCGTCGAGGATCGGTTTGAGTTGCCTGAGCGCATCGACCAGATCGGCGTGACGCTCGCTTGCGCTGCGCTGATCCTGTCGGCTGTTAGTCGGGCACAGGACAATCGCACGTGCGCCGCAGTCGACGGCATAGCGTGAAAGTGCCAGCGCTTCCTTCGCGCGGGTAGTATCGAAGCGTTCGAAGCGCTGCAGTGCATTGATCGACAGGATTGTCAGACCGGCCGTTGCGGCGGCGACCTTGATATCTGCCGCAGCCGTACCGTCGTTGATCTCGACGCCGTGGAGGTCATTGCGGATTTCGATCGCATCGACGGCGAGGCGCTGGCAAAGCGTGGCATAGTCGGCAAACGCCAGGCGTGGTGCGCTCATGCGATTCAGGGAAAATTGCAATGCGGCTGCACTCGTCAGTGTCATTGACGTCTCCGGTTGTAATGAACGAATGTCTTCATCTCTCAGGTTCATACGGCGATGGCATTCCTGTGTCCGGCGGTTTCCTCCAGCCAGGTGTTGCGCAACCATGCCGCGCAGGCCACGTTGTTCTCGAAGATCGAATATCCCGCCCCACCGCCATAGTCGGCAAACGGGATGAACTCACAGCTGATGTGCCGTGGTTTAGAAATGCTGCTCTCTGCGCACGCGTTGAGCAGGTGCCGCACAGCGTCCTTCCAGGGAAGAAGTGCTGCCTCATCCCAGTTACCGTCCCATTGGTCCGCAGTGGGACGCACGAACGGGTATTGAATGCCGCGGCCAGGTCGGCCGCCGACTCGACGCATACGGGCATTGTGTGGATTGTTCGGTATGACGCTCCGTGCGTGGGCGTGATGAACCCAGCCGCGCGCGATCCACTGTTTGAAGATCGCGTCGGGCGACGCAGGATCGAGCACAATCTCGCCCGCTTCGACCAGCTGACGGATCCGCGACGCATCGAGTTCTTCCGCGTTGCCGATCTTGAAGATCAGATGCGAATGATCGAGTGTGAGACACAAACGGATGCCCTCGCGCGCCAGCAGTTCTCCCACCACGGCAACGCGGCTGAAATCTTCGCTCCACATATCGACGTGCACTTCGAAACTCGGGACACAGCCGGTCGGGGCGGCCCATTCGCAAGCCTGTGCATAGAACTGCACGACCTCGGCATCGGTAAGACGATGTCCGTCCGCATGGTTCGCGTAGAGCTGGCAATTCAGCACCCTCGAGCCGAAGCGCGGCGTCCACTCGATCACACGCCGCAAATGCGCTTCGTCACGGCCCGCACAAAAGATGCCGCCGATCACGCGAACCGGTAACGCATGGCGCTCGCTCAGTTCCACGTAGCGCGCGAGTGCAACGCCCTCGGGTGGGTTCATCTCGACATAGTCGAACATGCCCGCGTCGGCGATCATCTGGAATTGAGTTTCAGCGCCGACAGGTGGCATATCGTCGCGATGCAGCACGCCGTCGATATTGACGCCGATGTGAAGAGTGGGGTTCATGGTTGGTTTGCGATGGACCGATAGACACTACTCAAGCCGCTTCGGCGACAAGCAGCGACTTGAGCTTCACTGACGAATCTGCGAGCTCTTCGGCATCGACACGAGCGTTGCGGCTGATCAGCATCTGCGCAATCCGGATGTCGCGGCCGACTGCCCGGCCGACGCCGCTCGCCGCGATCAGCGCGCCTTTCGCCGACAGATGAAACAGCAACAGCGCATCGGCCGTTTCGCGTACGACGGTCCCACAACCGAAGGCAGGAAGCCCTGTGATCTGGATCGACAGTTCATATTGATCGGACCAGAACCACGGCACCTCACGATAGCGAAGGTCTTCGCCAAGCATGTTGCGTGCGACGATGCGGCCTTGATCGTCCGCGTTCTTCCAGCATTCCAGTCGAACACGACGGCCGTAAAGCGCATGAGGGAACGAGCAGACATCGCCCGCGGCAAAGATGGCGGGATCGCTCGTGCACAGACGGTCGTCAACGACGATGCCGTCCGCAACTTCGAGTCCTACGGCCTGTGCAAGCGCGGTACGGGGCGCTGCGCCAATGCCCACGACAACGGTGTCGCAGCGGATGGCTTCGCCGTCCGCGAGCTGGATCTTTTCGGCTGCACCAGCACCCACGATGGCGGTCAACTGCGCAGAGAAACGAAATTGCACACCGGCGTCGCGATGGCGTGCCTCGATACGCGCGGCGATTTCCTGCGGTACAGCGCGCATCAGCAGACGCTCGCCAGCTTCGATGATCGTGACACAGCACCCCGCCGCGACGGCACTTGCCGCCACTTCGAGTCCGATAAAACCACCACCGATAATCGCAATGCGTTGCCCGTCACGAAGACGTGCCGCGAGGTAGCGAGCATCGTCTATGGTACGCAACGTTACGACTCCTGGCAGTCTCGAACCGTGCAGATTCAACGTTTTGGGCGACGCGCCGGTTGCCAGCAAAAGGCAGTTGTAGTCAATCCTTTCGCCATTGGAGAGCTGAACCGCCCGGCCTTCGCGATCGATCTTGACCACATCGGTGCCAAGCTTCAGATCGATCGCGTGATCGCCGAAGAACGAGTCAGTGAAGAGAGCGCAGTCGCCCAGTGACTTTTCCTTGAGCAGGACCGCCTTCGAGAGTGGCGGCCGGTCGTACGGCGCGTGCGGCTCATTGGCGATGAGCGTGATCGGCCCATCGAATCCCGCCTCGCGCAATTCAGCGCTGGCTCGGGCACCCGCCAGTCCGGCACCGACGATGACCATATGTCCGTTGTTTGCCATGATCACTCCGCCGCCGGCACACCAATCAGCACCGCATCGCCTTCAATGCGTACCGGATGCGTTTTAAGTTGTTGACAGACCGGCGCACAAAGCGGCTTGCCCGTTGCAATATCGAAGCGCCCTTGATGCCGCGGACATTCGATCGCGTTGCCCAACACGAAGCCATCGGCAAGATGGGCTTTCTCGTGCGTACACCAGCCGTCCGACGCATAAAATCTCCCGTCGACGCGATAGACGGCGAAGGTTGCAGAGCCATGATCGAAACGCACGACGTCTTCTTCATCGATGTCGCCGGTCTGGCAGGCGACGACCCATTCACGTTGATCCACCATTTCAGATACTCCCTAGTCTGGACGTTTCAGGTTGCCGAGCGCATCGACTCCCGACGCGGGACGTGGCGATGGATAAAGTGAGAGCGATCCCGTGTCTGGCGGATCAGGGTCGGCACCATCTCCCTGTAAACCGACCAGAGACTCGGATACGCGGGCGGCGTTTCTGCCCTGATCGCCTCGTGCAGCTTCGGCAGCGCGTGGTATGGCACCATCGGCAGCAGGTGATGTTCAATGTGGTACTGCATGTTCATGTAAAAAAACGCGAACACCGGATTGATGTAGACCGTGCGCGTGTTGAGCCGATGGTCGGCAACGTTCATGGCCATTCCGGCGTGTTGCGTGAGGCCCAGCGTCTGGTGGAACCAGCCACAGTAAAAGCGCGGCGTCCAGACGAACATCAGCGGTAGAACGCTCTGGATGGCAAAGCACCAGCCGATCACAGCTGCCATGACGACGACATAGAGACGGCTGATCCAGACCATCTTGCGGCGTTCCATCGCCGGCACAAAGTCGGCCACTTCCGGGCTGATCGACCCGCATGCATGGCGCACGGTCTTGACGATCTCGCTTGTCCCGCCAATCAGATAGAAGAAATCCAGCATGATGGTGACGAGTTGCGGCGGGCGGCATACCTGAACCTCGGGGTCCCGGCCGACCATGATCGTGTGCGTGTGATGCCGCGCGTGGCTCCAGCGCCAGAGCGTCGCCTCGCGGATCGTCATGAACGAGCAAAGCTGATAGAACGCCTGATTCAGCCATGGCGTCCTGAACGGCGTGCCGTGTGCGAGTTCATGCCAGCGCGCGTCGCTCGAACAGTAGATCGTGCCGTAGACGAAAAACGCCGGAATCGCCCACCACGTACCCCACGCATAGAAGGCCGCCACGCCCGATACGAGCAGCAACGCGATCCACAGGCCGAAATTCTTCAGGCCTTCAGCATCGCTGCGCTTCATCAGTTGCTTGAGCGTGTGGCGTGGGATGTCGGGGCGATACCAGTTCTCTTCCGGATGTGCGGCCGATGCATCACGGCCGACAACGCCGGCGTTTGCAAGGCTGCCCGTGCATGGCATGTTCAGAGGTGATTTGAGCACCTGTGTCTCCTTTACTTTTTCGAGCGGCTTCTCCCGGCTGCCGCGAAGGACAGGATCACGGGGAGGCGATGTCTGCACGATAAGAGACCTCCGCGCTCCTCTCAACGAAAAGATTGACGTTTTTTCGTCAATCCCCTAGCTTTAAAAAAGCACGAAATAATGCTGCGCTGCGCCATTCACGTGAGCGCCGCTCAAAACAAAGCCGACAGATGAAAACGGAGATAACGATATGACCGACACCGCCAAGCCACCACGGCGCAAGCGCACGGCACGCTTTATCGAAATCGCGGAGGCGGCGGACGTGAGCCCGGCAACTGTCGACCGGGTACTCAACGAACGCGGCAGCGTGTCGGCTGCGACGCGCGCACGCGTGGTGGCAGCCGCGCGGCAGCTGGCCGTACCGCGCGTGCTGCCCGATACGCGGCACGGGTTGATGCATGTGGACGTGCTCCTGCCGCAAAACAGCACGCCTTTCTTTGGCCGTCTGAATCTCGCCCTGCAACGGTCGATGCAGATGCTGGACAAGCGGGTCGTCTTACACCGATCGATCCTTCCGGAAGCCGATGACGATGTGATCACCAACGCGATCCTCCATCCGCGCTACAAGCGATCGGGCTTGATCGTGACAACTCACGACACACCGCGCGTGCGCGATGCCTTGCGCGCTGTGATTGAACGCGGCGAACCGGTCGTGACGATGGTCACCGACGTCCGCGACGTGGCACGCTTACACTACGCGGGCATCAACAACCTGTCTGCCGGGCACACTGCCGGCTACTTCGTCGGCCGGCTTGCAAGACGGTCTGGGCGGGTGCTGCTGCTGTGCAGTCGTAAGGACTACCGCGCCCATATCGACCGGATTGGCGGTTGCCGGGCACAACTCGCGACGTCGTTTCCTACGCTCGATTGCGATAGCTCCGAAGTGGAGACCGAGGATGACCCGGACAGGTGTTATCGCGCCGTCGTTGGCGCACAGAAGCGAGGCGATCTCGTCGCCATCTACAACAGTGGGTACGGCTCACCCGGCATCGAAGCCGCGTTGCGCAAGTTCGACGCCGCCGGGCAGGTCGTATGGGTGAGCCATGAAATGCTCGACTTGCATCGCAGGTACATCGAGGAACATACGATGGATATCGCCATCGACCAGGACCCGGATGGACAGGTAATATCCGCGCTGCAGCACATGTTGCATGCCTGCGGAGTGGTCGAGGATGCGCCCCCGCCTGGGCCAGTAGAATTCCGCATATTCTGTCCGGCCAACGTGAGGCGCACGGCCTATCTGCCTTCGCAGCTGGATTGAAGGCATATTGACTCGCTCAGGGAGTCTGCGGCGTCCCATCCTTCACTCTGGTCTTCGTGGCTCTGTCACTCGCGCGGATTTCGATGGCCGATCACCGACTTTCGTCAGGTCGCGTGCGGTCGGCGCTTCAAGAACTTCAAGAGGTAGATGCCCGGCATCCACAGCCCGGTATCAGCACGGAAGCTGCCCTACGGGCCGAACGCTTGAGATAGCCTGACTTCTCATCCCGAATGACCGCCGGGTCCCGTTCAGGTTGTCACACCTGATTCAAAGCAATTCGAACGTAGCGACGGCGGACGCCAGATGACGCGTCTGTTCGTGCAATTCCTGTGCTGCAGCTGCCGCCTGCTCGACGAGGGCAGCGTTTTTCTGGGTCATGCGATCCATCTCCGTCACCGCACGATTGATCTGCGCGATTCCCGCACTCTGCTCGCCCGTTGCCCCGCTGATCTCGCCAATCATCGTTGTGACACGGGAAATCGATTTCGAAACTGCCCCTATCGCCACTCCAGCGCGTTCTACGAGATCTACACCTCCTCGAGCCTGTTCCACCGAACCTTCAATCAATTGTTTGATCTCCCTGGCCGCAACAGCCGTACGCTGGGCAAGCCCGCGAACCTCACTGGCGACCACAGCAAACCCCCGACCTTGGTCGCCCGCGCGAGCCGCCTCCACAGCCGCATTCAAGGCGAGGATATTCGTCTGAAACGCAATGCCGTCGATGACCGTGATGATCTCGACAATCCGATGGGAGCTACCCGCGATTCCGTTCATTCGCTCTACCACTGCGCCGACCACATCGTTTCCCGCTTCTGCCTCCTGCAACGCGACAGCAGCGAGCCGGCTTACCTCGGCTGCGTGTTCAGCCGTTTGCTGCACTGTCGATGTCAGCTCGTCCATACTTGCTGCGGTTTGCTGCAGTGACGCAGCCTGTTCCTCCGTTCGTGTTGACAGCTCCGTGTTTCCGGTCGCGATTTCATTGGTACCCACATGAATCGAATCCGAGGCTTCACGAACAGAAGTGACCATCCTCGCTACACTGGATTGCATGACGCCAAGATCGACCTGGAGACGACTGATTTCCTTGAATCCGGACGTAGTGACCTGATTGTTCAAGCGACCATTCGAAATCGCCTGAAACAGTCTCGCCGTCTCGCGAAGCGGTTTCGATATGGCGCGTCCAAGCACGACACTCACTAGAACCGAAAGCAGAAGCATGATCGCCAGCATCAAAAAACCGGTGACTCTGAACCTGCCATACCGCAAATCGAGCGACTTCAGGGATGCGTCGGCCTCGTGCGCAACAAAATCTGCATATCGGTGCTGCTCCGTTATGAACGCATCCTGATATTTTTGCGTCGGCTGATCGAGATAGGCCTGAAGGTTGTTGGCATCCAGAAACCCCACGAGTTCTCCAAGGGCCTGGCGCAGCGTTCGAAACTGTTGTTGCAACGCTACCGATCTGGACTGGCTTTCTCCATCACCCGAGGCTTCGGATACGAAGCTCGCAAAATCGCCGTCGGCCTGGGTGAGTTGCTCTTTTGCATGTTTCACGATCTCGACCGGCTCCGCGCTGCCATGTGCCACGCGCGTGGCAGCACGGGCCAGATTGATGCGAGCGTCCATCAGGTCGCGTGTAGTCGCGTTGAGCGCCCCGCCCTGCCTGATCGATAGGTTTGTCAGGCGCGCAATGTCGTCCCGGGTTCCCCCCATCGACGAGAAACCGAGCCCCTGCACGATGATCTGAAAAAGAACAAACGTGGCTAGCAGTGCCAGCATAAAGGAAGACAGTTTGATACTTGAAAACATAATCCCGAACTCCTTCAACGCGCTCACGATTATGATCTGCACGTTCATTCGTATTTGTTTGTCGCTTCGCTGGAGGACAGGCGGTTGGTCGCGCGCACCATCCCCCGTCCAGACTGCAGCGAGGTCGGTTGGTCTCACGTCATCATTGTGCAACTGTGGCTTCGGGAACCGCGTCTCCACGCGCTTACTCGATGCAGCGCTTTGCGAGAGTCCACGGTTGCTGCCAGCCCAACGCCACCCACCACGCCGACCTTGAAGACGCGACCGCGACAAGCGTAGCCAACCGCCACCACGTAATGCGCGTACACCAGGTTTGAGTCAACCAAGGGCACTTCCAGCGGCCCGATCCGGTCCATCACGAGACTGATTTCCGTCAGGCGTGACAAGATCACATCGGCGCCCTGCACGATCGGATCGGCACGGGTTTTGGGCAGTAGTTCGACCGGTGTTCCCCCGAGGTTGCCGCACCTGATACCGTCTTCGCCGTAGACGGCACAGACGACCGGATCGACTTCGCCTGGCGCGCACAGACGCGAATGAAGAACCTGGAATTCCGGCGCGGCGAAATAACGTTCGAAAAGTTTCTCACTGTGAATATAGTCAGCGATTAGGATGCCGAATGATCTCCGGGTCTGCACCATCGGCGCCGTCATTGCACTTCGCCCCTAAGTCCCTCGAAATGCATGCCGACACGTGCGCCGCTGCGTCGCGCCTCCCATTTCGCGATAACTGCGGTCGCCACGCTGTTGCCGATCACATTCGTCATCGTACGGCCCATGTCGAGAATCTGGTCAATAGCGAGCACCAGGACTACTCCCTCGGCGGGCAAGTGGAAAAGCGGCGCCACTGCCGCCACCACCACGACCGAGCCGCGCGGCACACTGGCCATACCTTTGCTACTGAGCATCAGCACCAGCAGCATGAGGATTTGTTGCGACAACGGCATATCCACACCAAAAGCCTGCGCGATGAAAATCGCCGCGAACGACTGATACATCATGGAGCCGTCCAGATTGAACGCATAGCCAAGCGGTAATGTGAAACCCACCACTTTCTTGTCAACGCCGAATTTCTCCAGTTGTTCAGTCAGTCGTGGATAGGCGGCTTCGCTGCTGGCGGTCGAAAACGCAAGCATGGCCGGCTCGCGGACCGCCTTGAGCAGCGGACCGATCTCCCGGCCGAGGAAAAGATAACCGACGCCAATCAGGAGCGCCCATAGTAGCGCCAGCCCGAGGTAGAACGAGCCGATCAGCTTGCCATATGTGAACAACACGTCCAGGCCGCGCAGCGTCACGGCCGACGCGATCGCACCAAAGACACCCAACGGTGCGGCGCGCATAACGTAGGTGGTCAACCGGAGCATGACCGGGACCAGCCCGTCGATCGCCTGAATCAATGCGTTGACGCGCGGATCGTGTTTGAGCGCGCCCAGCCCCAGGCCGAAGAATATCGAAAACACCAATATCTGCAGGATGTCGTTGCGTGCCATCGCATCAAGCAGGCTGACAGGAATTGCATGTGTGACGATGTCCTTGAAGTTCAGACCGGCAGTGTTGAGGCCGGTGTTCACGTCGCCGGCACCCGCAACCATGTGCAGACCGGCACCTGGCTGTGTGACGTTGGCCAGCAGGAGGCCGAGCGCGAGAGAAACCAGCGAGGCGCAGACGAACCAACCCATGGTGCGCAGGCCGATGCGGCCGACGTCACGACCGCTGTCCATGCCAGCAAGTCCGGCAACCAGCGTCGCGAACACCAGCGGCGCAATGATCATCTTGATGAGCCGCAGAAAAATATCGGTGATGATCGAGAAATACCCTGCGATAACTTTCGCCGCAGCGACATCCGCTGCACCGGTGTGGCATGCGTATCCCACTGCGACGCCGAGCACCATGCCGGCGGCGATATAAAACGTGAGGCGGTTTTTCATGTTGATCCTTTTGTTCGTCGACTAGTACGGGCGTTCTTCCGACGCGTATTCGAGGCGTGTGGACGTGTGTACGCGTCACTTGTCCACGCAGCCGGACAACGGCACGCAGAAGACATGAACGAATACTAGAGGCCGAAAAAAATAACGGTGATGCGGGCTTGACATGAGGTTATGCGGCATCCGCATAACTCCACGAGAGGCATAGCACGTCAGCGCTGTTTCAGGTTTGCGCACGGGACTCCAGATACGCCCAGATGTCCCTGAGCAGCGGCATTTGCCACCCGGGATCAGATCTGCTGACACTTGCGCAAAAGCACATTCCTACGAAAGTTTCAGGGTTTCCCTACCAAAGTCTCACTGTTGCTTTTTAGGCGTATTGCCGTAAATACTATGTGAGCATCTGCGATTTTTTGCTTCGTGGAGTCTACAAATTCCGAACACCACCTCTTGGACGGACGTTACATGGGCAATTTTGTACAAACGATCAAATTCAAAATCATTCTTGCGTTTGGCGCCTGCGTGATACTCATGACTGCAATCGGATTGTTTGGAGCATTCGGTCTCTCCAGACTCAATTCGAACATAGCCGATGGGTACTCTGGCAATACCGTTCCGATTGCCGATCTATCGGACCTGCGGGAGGCAAGCCTGGATATTCGTCTTCAGTTGAGGCGAATTCAGGTGCTTCACGATCAAAAAGAAACGACCACCGAAATTGAGACAATCCGCAGCGATCTGGAGCGTGTTGATAAAGCGTGGAATCACTACTATCGGGATGGCATATCCAGTGACAAGGAACGTGAGGTCGCAGAGAAGATAAAAACCGCTTTGACTCAGCTCAAGGCGACAACTGACGAAGCTCTCGCCGCGTTGCGCGCTGGCGACTACGGTGCGGCTGCACCGCTGGTTGAGAAAGTATCGGTGCCCGGCCTTGCCTTGAGGGACGCACTTAATGAAAACTCCACCCTCAATCTGGCTCAAGCCAAGCAATTCACCGACGACAGCGCGTCGACGTTCAAAACTATCCTCTGGGTTGCCATTGTTCTTCTCGGCATGGGTGTTGTGGTTGCCCTTGGTGCATCGGCCTACCTGCTGCGTGTGATCTCGAAACCGCTCAACAAGGCGGTTGATATAGCGAACCATATTGCAGGAGGCAAGCTGGAGAATCAGATCGTAGTTGACTCAGGAGGGGAGTTCGGTCAGCTTCTCGAAGCACTGAAGACAATGGATCAGCAACTCAGCGATACAGTTCGCGGGATCAAGGCGTCCACCGAGTCAGTTACCGTGGCATCGCGCGAAATTGCAAGCGGCAATACCGACCTCTCTGCTCGCACCGAGGAACAGGCCGCGTCGCTCGAAGAAACTGCGGCGAGCATGACGCAGTTGACCGAAACGGTAAAGCAGAACGCTGACAATGCCCGGCAGGCGAACGTACTGGCCACGAGCGCCACGGACATGGCTGACACGGGCAATGACTCGGTTCAGGCTATGGTGGGAACAATCGGCCAGATCAGCAGCAGTTCAAGCAAGATTTCAGAAATCACCGGCGTGATCGAAGCCATTGCCTTCCAGACCAACATTCTCGCGCTGAACGCTGCCGTGGAAGCGGCCCGCGCGGGTGAACAGGGGCGAGGCTTCGCCGTAGTTGCCAGCGAGGTTCGTAGCCTGGCGCAGCGTTCGGCCGCTGCCGCCAAGGAGATCAAGGAGCTGATCAGCTCATCCGTTGCAACGATTCAGGACGGCTCGACGCAGGCGGCAGAGGTCGGTTCAACCATGGGGCAGGTCAAGCAGGCTATCAAGCAGGTGTCCGATATCGTCAGCGAGATCGCTGCTGCGGCGGAAGAACAGAGCCGTGGCATTGAGCAGGTGAATCAGGCCGTCGGTCAAATGGACGAAGTAACGCAACAGAACGCGGCGCTGGTCGAGCAAGCGGCGGCGGCAGCTCAGTCTCTCGAAGAGCAGGCGACCAGACTGAAAGACGCTGTTTCGGTATTCAAGCTCGCTGATGCGCGTTCGTCCCCGTACCAGGCAACCATTCCGCAAAGCAAGCCCTGGCCGGCTGCGTCGACGTTGCCCACGACGCGTCGCGCAGAGCCGGCAAAGTCGCGGGTTGCCTCGGCCACCATGGCTGACAAGCCTGCCACCATCGTCGACACCGCTGGAAGGGATTGGCAAACATTCTAATAGTGACCTGAATCATGCATAGAGTCTTCAACATGCAGAGCGACGACACACACCCTGAGACCCAAACGGCTTCGTCAGTCCCAACGACTCTCGTCTCGCCCACACAATCTGAAGAATTGAGCGACGACACGTTGATCGATTCGATCACGACCCTATCTAAAATAAACGGCATTGCCGTTGTTCAGCAAGGCGCACGTCTCGCGGTTATAGGTGAACTGCTGGCTTCCATACTGACGCACCTGCCTCTTTCAATGAGGGCAGATATTGCGAAATCGTTCCGCGACAGGATTGAGAGTGTGATGTCACTGGGCGACGACAGGTGTTTACATGAAAAGTATCACTCGGCGCTGCTAACAGAGGTCAACCGTTACCTGAACGTACTTCGGTAATCTGTGACAGGATCCTTTTGTGCACGGTTCTAGCCATGTCAGCTAGAACCTTTGGTGTTGTGTTTACAGGAGATGTTTTTCAGTTTTATATTATAAGCAATCCTTTTATTCCCATAGTATGAAAAACATACCACATACCGACTACGCATGATAAGAGGCGCCTATGTGGACGCATCCCGGATTGGAATCAGTTTGGCATGTAGATCGCCAGGTAAAGGCCGCACACTGGCTGTCGTGCAAATAGCGAAAGTGACTCGACTAACGCGTCAGGCAGACCAATTTGAGAGTCAACGGTGAGCAAGCTCAAGTGTATGGAGGATCTGTTCGGGTTGTGCGGCAATAAGAAGGGGTGGCGAAGCAAGGCTATCTTGCGATGGCTTTCTCGAAGTAGCGGCGCGCGGCCAGCGCGCGAAACGCGCCGCGCAAACCCCTGCGGTTACCCTGCAGAACACCGCTTTGCAGCGCGTATGATCGCTTGCCGGTCATGTTGCTGTTGCTGTTGTAGTTGATGCCCTGATCGACAATGCCGTAGAGGGTGACGCTACTTTGCGCGTGCGCAGCGCCTCCAATCGTGCCGCATACCGCTGCGGCTACAAGGACAGTCTTCTTCACTATAAGAAGCTGTTGCGAAATTAGTTAAACCGTGACTTGAGACACGTCCAGCAAATCAAGGCGCATGCCAGAGACAGGAAGGCCTCGTGAACATGAGCGTAGCGTTCGTAGCGAATCTTCAGGCGTCGAAGCGAGTGAAGCCAAGCAATCGAGCGCTCGACTGGCCAACGCGTTTTGCTGAGGTCACTTCCGTGGGGCGAACCGATTTTTGCGAGCATCGGCGTGATGCTGCGGTCTTTCAAACGTTGTCGATGGAGTTCAGAGCTGTAGCCCCGGTCGCCCTGAACGATCTGCGGTCGATGCAGGGGGCGTCCCCGCTTGCCACGAATGTGCGGAATAGCCTCGACCAACTGTCGACGAGCGCTCGCGACAAATCGATTCCGCCGCGGCGACGCAATTCGGCCAGCAGCGTTTCGTGGATACGTTGCCAGACGCCTGCTTGCTGCCATGCCACTAGCCGTCGCCAACAGGCAGTTCCTGAACCGCAACCCATCTCTTGCGGCAGCAGATTCCACACGATGCCCGAGCGCAGCACGAACACGATGCCCGTCAGTACGGCGCGGTCGGGTGCCGGCTTGCGGCCCGCATACTGTCGATTGCGGGGGGCTCGCGCAGGTAAAAGCGGTTCGATGAGTAACCACAATTCGTCGTCGATGAGTTCTTTAGGCATCGCTTCCTGTCGGGCAAAACAAGACAGGAAGTTAACGCCAAGTCGGAAAAGTTAACAGACCCGAAAACTTAATTTCGCAACAGCTTCTTACTCGCGGTTCCCGCTATTTCTGCCGCAGAAACTTGTCGGCCTTCTGTTCCAGCAGCGCGACGAGTTCGGGTTGCATGACCGCATAATCGTCGGGGATGTCGAGGCAAATCATTTTTTTGCCATTCAGATACGCGTGGAATTTTTCCAACAGCCTCGCTCGATACGTTTTCTCCATGACGAAGACGATGTCGGCCCAGCGAAGCTGCTCGGGCGAAAGCGGCACTTCGGCATCCGCACCCAGCCCGGCCGAATCGGTTTCGACGTTAGGCCACGCGGCGAATACCTGTTCGGCCGTTGGGCTACGCAGGCGGTTCTTGCTGCAGACAAACAAGGCGCGTATCACAGATTAGCCGGCTACGTTTCTGTTCGGGGGCAAGCGTGCCTCACACATTGCCATCGGCAAACGCCGTGAGTGCATCGCCCGCCAGACGGTAGCGAACCCATTCGCTTTGCGCGCTCGCACCGATCGATTCATAGAAACCGATTGCTGGCTCGTTCCAGTCGAGCACCCACCATTCGAAGCGCCCACAGTCTGTTTCGCATGCGATTTGTGCGAGGTGGCGAAGCATCTGTTTGCCCGCGCCACTGCCGTGCGAAGTCGGCGATATGTACAGGTCTTCCAGATAAAGCCTTTGTTTGCCGAGCCACGTCGAATAAGAAAAGAAATAAACGCAGAAGCCAATCGGCTCGCCGTTCATTTCGCAGATCAAAGCCTTCGCGGTGGACGCAGTGGAGAACAGGCTCGCTTCGATATCGCTAACGGTCGCGACAACTTCACGCTCCGCCTTTTTTTGCGGCGAGTTCGCTGATGAAGCGGAGAATCAAGGCTGCGTCGGGCGCGTGGGCGGGGCGGATGTGGATGGTCAAGATGATGTGCTCGGCGGGTTGGATAGTGGATCGAAGTTTAGCGAAGATGCGTTGGCTGCGTCAGCATCTGTGATGGATACACGATGGCAGGGGTTTCGCTAAGTGACGTCGGTGAACAACCTGCCCCAACTCGCCAGCGGCGCCGTATCCACGCCCATCATTTTATGAACGGCCACCCGTAATCCTCGCCGGGCTTCATTTCGTGGTCTTTGCGATGCTTATGCTCGCACGCGGTGCCAGTCCTTCAACGTTCCTAACACGCTCTACTGGGTGCGCCACCGACTCTGTTGCTCTCCAGGCCACCCGCATCGAATAAGGCAGGTGCGTCAGCATGTAAGTCAACAGTTCGCCAATAACCGCGAGGCGAGCGCCATGCTGAACAACAGCAGTGCCGTTTATTGTGGATAGGGTCGCGAGCGAATCAATCAACGTATCGGTGCTGATCTTCTGAACTTGAGCAAGGGCGGCGAGCACCGATTTCTCGGGCGAAGTCGGTTGGGCTTGTAATGCCGGCGCATTACCCTACATGTTGAAGGAATTGTGCATGTGTTGGGCCAAGGTCGGAATGTTTGCTAGTTCAGGCTAGTCGTATCGGCTGCGGCCCCGGTTGGCTTGTCAACGATAGCGTCTACATGACGCGTCGGGGGGGGCTTGGGGGCAGGCAGGCGAGGCTTGCTTTGTGGAATCACCCATGCGATCTCGTCGACGGCGTGTTCCGCCGCGGCAAGGAAAGAAGAAAGGACGACAGATCGTGTCGCGTGTCGCAGTTTGCCTTTTCGAGTACGGCTTTCACGTGATCACGTGCCGAGTTGATTGTGATCTGCAGCGCATCGGCAATTTCCCGATTCGTCTTGCCTTGCAACAGTAGCAGACTAGCGCGCTGCTGCGCCGCGGAAAACTGCGCGTCTTGCATCGCGGATGCAAGACGCAAAACTTTTGGCTCCTTACGATCCAGCCGGATTGCGATCAAGCCGTCGCCTGGGTTCATCGAATCCAGCCAATAAGCGTGGATGTCAAATTGACCCCAGCGATTGGTCAACTGGAGCCGAGGGGGAAGCGTGGTCGCTGGCCGTCCGACGTCTATCAGGCGTCTGAACACGAGTTCAATGAATCCCGGTACGCCAAACCTCCCAATCAAATCGACGTACCCGGTGTTCTCGATCATCGATGCAAGCGTTAAAGCCGATGCGCTTCTGTATTGAATCCTTCCTTCCCGATCCATCAGAAGCATGCCGCTGTCGATGCTATCGGCAAATTCGATCTCGGACGACGGGTCGACCGAGAGCGCATGAGAAATGTAGGGTATCAAGCCTTCCATGAACCCGATATCGGCCTTGGAAAAGTTACGTGCCGTGCGCTCGCGATGCAGCATCAGGTGCCCGAGACAGCGGCCGTCGGCGGCCGGGATCACAGTCGAGAGCCCGTAATGTATCCCGGTCTCCTTCCAGATGTAGTTGCACATCTCCGTCCGAGAGAAGCCGGCCCATTCCGGCGTAAGCCGCACGCTCGGCCCACGCTCGTAAAACGACGCTAAGCCGCCAGCGTGCGGCGATTCGGCCTCGAGGTGAGCGAAGTGAACGAGGAAATCGTTCGCGATACGGTCCGGCACGATGGTATTCGACCAGACGTGCTGGATTCTTGGCTCGGTGGGCGACAACCAGAGAAAGACGCAGACGTTGAAACCAACGGTATGCCGAAGCGCGTGTGTAAAGTCAGGAAGCAACATCTCCCAACCGAGGTTCAGCAAACAGATCTGCCGAAGGTTTGCCCTGGCTCTTGCATTTTTTTGATGCATCTAACGGCGGCCACTTTCGTATTTGGAGTTGCGAGGACGGTGCGTACATTGTCTTTCTCTTGTATACGGCTCTGAGTGTCGATATCTTGAGGGGGGCACAGGATTCACGTTGCGGCTTTGACGTCGCTCCGCGTGTGCGTGCATTGCCGCAACAGCGTCGCGAAGCGGTCCGCGCTCAATGGCCGGCTGACGTGGCTCCTCTGGATCTGGCCGCAACCATGCACGCCCATGCTCCTGATCGCACGAAGTATGTCGATGGCCCTTGCTGGGCCGGACATCACCGCGCTTTCCATGATTTCAGATCCCAGCAGATCGGCTCTCATTTCCGTCTCATTGAGCAGATCCGATATGGGGGCCGCAGATGGCGCGATTTCGCAGGTCCAGCTTGAGTTGGTATTGCGAACGGAATTCGCAGCGCTCCAGCGCGCTTCGCAGATGAGCGTCCAGTTCAAACGCGTGCGCCAGCCGGGGGCATGCGGTCGCATTGGGACCTGAACGCGTTGCCCTCTTCCTGCTTCGCCACGCGCATCGCGACATCGGCATGCTTGATCAGCGATTGCCAGCTATCCGCATCGGACGGGCAAATCGATATGCCCATGCTCGCGTGGCGCGGCATTCGTGCCCACTGACGACGATAGACTGGCCGAGGGCCGTCAGTATTCGACCCGCGGTTGCGCAGGCGCCGTCAATTCCATCGGGTTCCCGCAGAATAATTGCAAATTCGTCGTCCCCCAGGCGGGCAACCAGCTTGTCGTCTGTTACGCATTCCACCAGCCGCCGGGACAGCGTCTTGAGCATCTGGTCGCCGACAACGGGGCCGAGCATCGTGTTTACCCGCCCGAACCGGTCCAGATCGACAAGCAGCACCGCGACCTTGCGCACCCTATGCTGCGCCGACTGCACGGCCTCGCAAAGCTGGCAGGAAAAGGACTTGCAGCGCGTGTAATCCGGTCAGGCCGTCAAGCATCCCCATATACCCGATGCGGCGCCCGGTGTCGTTCATGAATCGCCCCATGTTCTCATCACGCCAATGCCGCCAAAAGGGCATCGACCTCACTCAGCCAGGCCGTGGCGTAACCGGCGGGAAGCGCTGCACTGTCCATAGCGCGCATGGCTTCTACGATTCTTTCAAAAGATGCTCGCCTGATCTCCGCTTTCGTCGGTGCAACCATATTGGACATCAGCACACGCAGAATCAGGTCGATCGCGGAGATCCGGGCGCTTTGCTGCACAATGCCGTCGGCGTGCGTTTCAAGGGTGGCTCCAATGCTCGTCATCAAGCTGACCAAATCGCTTTGCGTGAAGCCCGTCATAGGGGAGCTCCACCGCTTCGCTTTGCCGAGCCGCGCCTGCGCCAATCCGGTTCATGTCCATATCGCATATTAGTCTTCGTTGTCGTGGGAACGGCTGGAGCCGGAGTCATGCGACGTCTGGTCTACGGCCAGCAGCGCGCAAAAGTGCCCCGTCCTCCCCACTCGATCTCGGGTTCAGGACATGGTTGCACGCTTCATCCCGAACATTCCCACTGCATCCGGGGGAAGAACTGCACGCTCAGACCGTTCTAATATGCATTATCTGGATTGGGTCGCCGTTTTCGTTGCACGGGTAGAGCCGAGCGACGCCGGCCAGGGGCGCCAAAGGAAACGCCATCACCACAATGGAGGCTGCCGATGCTGACTGGCAGAAGTTCTGAACAGGGTGGGAAGTCGGACACCCCTGAAGCGTTACTGAATTCGCTGACCACGCTCGAGAGGACAAACGGCGCAGCAGTTTCTCATCCCGGCGCACGGCTCGTGGTTGTGAGCGAGTTTATCGGTCCGGTGCTGTGGCACCTCACGGCGGCACCGTGCGCGGCCGTGACGAAATTGTTTCGATGCAGGGTTGGTGATGCGAAGTCGCTGATGGGCGACGTTTCTCTTCCACCCGCATTTCACTCGATGCTGCTCGAACAGACCAACACTCTCCCCGCTGCATCGAGCCAAAGACTCACGGTTTGCAGACAACTCGCACGCACAGCGATTGATATGCGTCTAAATCCGATGGCATGACCGGACATACGCCCGTGCCATTCCGCTACAAGCGAATCGAATAGTTAAGGTAAGCCTATCCGCAATTGGTTGTCAGGCAATCCTTGCAACGATGTTCACCGCACTTACAAGCTTGCCCGCTCACGTCTTCCGAGGATTTCCAGTGATTCAACGCTTTCTAAATCTGAGTATTTCAGCAAAACTCATCGTTTCTTTTTTTATTGGCATATTTCTCACGATCGTATTGGGTGGAATTTCTATCGTCGAGCTAGAGACCGTCAACCAGCTCTCTACCGATATGGCAGTCAACTGGTTGCCTGGCGCTCGCTTTTCTTCCGCGATGAATACCAACGCCTCAGATTTCCGCATCGCTGAGTTGCAGCATATCCTGTCCACCGACGACAACGATATGAAGAAATACGAAAAGGATATGCAGGAAGTGGTGTCGGATTTTGAGAAAAATCGCACCGGGTATGAAAATCTGACCTCTTCACCAGAAGAACGGAAGCTCTATGAAAAATTCAAGGCCGAGTGGAATGAATACCTGATTCAACACCAGAAGGTGCTCGATCTATCCCGATCGAACAAGAACAACGAAGCGAGAGATCTGATACGTGGAATATCGCAGCAACGATACGACGAGGCCGGCGACGACCTCCAGAAGATCGTAGATATGAATGTGCAGGGCGGCAAGGACGCGAGTCAGCGTGGTAATGCCATCTACGAGAGCGGACGATACAAGGTTATCGCACTGCTTGCGGCTGTTGTCGCACTGAACCTTGGCATTGCGCTACTTCTTGCAAAAGCCATCTCGCGCCCTTTGAACAAGGCCATCCAGACAGCAAACACCGTAGCCGAGGGTGACCTGACAACGCTCATTGAAGCGACGACTCACGACGAAACCGGTCAGTTGATGGCAGCGCTTGGAAGGATGAATGGTAGCCTGGTCAATATAATCCGTGGCGTGCGCACGGGTACAGACGCTATCGCAGGAGCTTCAACCCAGATCGCAGCGGGAAATCAGGACCTCTCGGCGCGCACCGGGGAACAGGCGGCGTCCCTTGAGGAAACCGCAGCCAGCATGACGCAGTTGACGGAAACGGTAAAGCAGAACGCCGACAATGCCCGCCAGGCAAGCGCACTGGCAACAAGCGCGACAGAGATGGCCGATACAGGCAACGATGCTGTTCAATCCATGGTAGGCACGATTGAGAAGATCAGCGGCAGCTCAAGCAAGATTTCCGATATCACCGGCGTAATCGAAGGCATTGCTTTCCAGACGAACATTCTCGCGTTGAACGCAGCCGTCGAAGCCGCGCGTGCCGGCGAACAGGGGCGAGGCTTTGCTGTGGTTGCCAGCGAGGTCCGCAGTCTGGCCCAGCGTTCCGCCGCGGCAGCCAAGGAAATAAAGGAACTGATCAGTTCGTCCGTGACAACGATTCAGGACGGCGTGAAGCAGGCGGCAGAAGTCAGCGCCACCATGGGGCAGGTCAAGCAGTCAATCAAACAGGTCTCCGATATCGTCGGTGAAATTGCTGCTGCGTCTGAAGAGCAGAGCCGTGGCATTGAGCAGGTGAATCTGGCAGTCGGCCAGATGGACGAAGTGACGCAACAGAATGCGGCGCTCGTTGAACAGGCGGCAGCTGCCGCGCAGTCACTTGAAGAACAGGCCACACATCTTAAGAATGCCGTTGCAGTGTTCAAGGTCGCCGACACGGGGCAATCTACGTCACGCATGGCGATCCCGCAAAGCAAACGCCGCTTGCCTGTCTCCAGGATTTCCACCACACGCCGCACGGAGTCCGCACAGCCGGGGATCGTTCCGGCCGCTATCGCAGACAAGCCCGCCATCGCAGCCGATGCAGGGAAAGTGGACTGGAAAACTTTCTGATCGCGAAATCCATCATGTCCAGAATCTCCAAAATGCAGATACCCGACTCAGACATTGAGACCCTACCTGATTCGTCGGCAGTACCAGCCAACGAATCTGAAAAGACTAGCAACGTATTGTTGCTCGATGCGGTCGTGATCCTATCCAAGGCAAACGGTATCAACGTTGTTCAACTCGGTGCGCGTCTTGCAGTCGTTGGCGAATTGCTGGTTTCCGTGTTGGCGCACCTTCCAGTCTCGATGCGGGCAGATATTGTCAAATCGTTCCGTGACAGGATTGAAGAGCTGATGTCCCTAAGTGACGACTGGAGCCTACCGGAAAGTTATCACTCGGCTCTCCTGAGCGAGGTCAACCGTTACCTGAATGCACACGCTTCACTCCTGCCATAGCGGGACCCTTGGTGCGGGATAATCGTCCAACGTGATGATGTCGCGCTCTGGCCGACGCGAAAGAAAACCAGAGTGACTTATCCACGGTTTTCCAGCTCATGGCCTTCATAGGTAGCCGCTTCGAAATGCACACCCGGCATCTCCAGCGCGACCGTATCCGGTAAGCTCGCGACAATGTGCGCAGTCGCGAGCAGTCCGGGGCCGTAGAAGAAGCAGTGAGGCACGACGCGCACACCGTGCCGGTTCGCCAGCGTCATCACCTCCCGGACGGCGGTGACGCCGCCAAGCTTCGTGACGCTCGGTTGCAGCACGTCCACTGCGCCGCTTTCCAGATATTGCCGGATGCCCGCGATGCCCGCGGCGTTCTCGCCAGCCGCTATTGGCACGCCGCTGCGGCGCACCCGCGTCAGTCTGGCGTAGTCATCCGGCGGCCAGACCGGTTCCTCGAGCCAGGCGAGTCCCTGCGAATGCAGGCGAGCAGCTTGCGGCGCGGCTTCCTCAACCGACCAGGGACAATTCACGTCCACCATCAATTCAACCTCGGCAGGTAGCGCTTCGCGCGCCGCCCGAATTGCGTCGGCCGATGTTTCGTGCAGCTTGATTCGCGTGAATCCCTCGGCGTGCACGCGATGCACCTGTCGCGCCACTTCTGCGGGATCATTGTCGTAGCTGACGAGGCTCGCATAGCCGTCCACGCATGCGCGGCTCGCGCCCAGCATCCGGCATAGTGGAACGCCTGCTGCCTGGCCGGCGAGATTCCACAGCGCGATATCGACGGCGGACAGCGCGTACATCGTCGGCCCCGTGCTGCCGTACGAATGAAAGGCGCGCTGCGCTGCCACGTTCAACACTTCAGGTTGCGCCGCCGCATCGAACGACATGCCGATAAAAAACGTCCGGCCGCGCCCGCGAGCATCGCGAACGTCGCGGGATTGCAGGCATGACCGAATCCTTCACCCCAGCCGATGTGTCCATCGGAAAGTGCCACCTTAACGAGCAGGGATTCCATCCGCGCGAGTTGCTTGGACGCGGCGTCGAATGCGTCGCCTGCTCGTGCCCCTGAGTCTTCGGTTAAGCGTCGGCCGGCGTCGAAACCGATCGCTACGCGCATGACCTCGATTTGTACGATCGTCGTCATCACACTTCCAATGGCACCATGCCGCACCAGAACATCCAGTCGTTGCCCGTCTCGACATGGTATTTGCGGATGCGCGTGAGGCGGCCGTCAGCAGCGATGCGAAACACCGTCAGCGCAGCGGGAACATCGCGGACCGTGTCGCCCTCGCGCACTCGCAGCGGCTCGACCGCCGCCGACACCAGCATGCGCCCATCCGAATGAATCGAGAAGGTGCGCGGATGGAAACTCTCCGTCGCCACGGTCTGGATCAGGACAGGCTCACCGGTAGAAGAATCGACGCGAAATACCGCAATGCTATTCTCGCCGCCGGAGAAAACTTTCTACCCGTCGACCCCGGTTGTCCCGTTCGCACGGTTCGCAAGATAGATGAATCGGCCATCACGCGATATAAATGGGTCCGACAATCTGTTGCGGATGCACCTCCGCGGGTTTCGAAAGCGTCGTCTTCACGAAGCTGGGCTGCGGGGCCAGCCGCCCCGCTTTCATGTCGAACATCTGCAACTGGTTCTCGCGCTCCATCGACACATACATCCACGGTTTCGACGGATGAAAATCGACGTGGCGTGGACCGAAACCATAGCCGTCGTGCGGCGCTACCGATTGCTCGTCCGTCAATTGCCCTTATCCGTCCTGCAACTGGCACCTTCAACGCACCCGGATCTTCGGGCCTGGTCGCGGTAGCGTCATTGCCGCGAGTCGGCAATACGACCGTGCGGTTGTCCGGCGCGACACGCACCTGATGCGCGTAGACACCTGCATCGACATGCTCACGCTGTGATACGGCGTCGCCAATCGATCCGTCTTCCGCGAGCGGATGCGCGGTCAGACCGCTAGGCGCGTTGTATGCGACGAGCAGATAAAGGCCGATAAACCGTGAGCGTCGCACCCACCGCGACATGAAACGCCGCGTGCGCGGCGCCCTTTCCATGCGCTTGCATCGCGTCGCTCGCCGCCCAGCTCACCGACGGTGTCAACGCCACGCCCGCTGCCAACTTGCAAAAGCGGCGGCGGCCGGACACCGTAAGTTTACCGTTGCCGTTTCTCTTCATCCATCGTCTCCGATTTTATTCTGCCCGAGCGTTGCCGGCATGCTCAAGCCGCCACACGCGGGCGCTGTGCGAGTGCGCGAGTTTTTTCCTTACCGATACCTTCCCACAAACCCTGCAGATACATGATGCCGAGCGCGCGATCGTACAGGCCGTAGCCCGGCACGCCGGTTTCGCCCCAGATCATGCGGCCGTGGTCGGGCCGCGCGTAGCCCTGGAAATCGGCGTCGTGCAGCGCCTTGACAATCTCGGCCATGTCGAGGGAACCGCATTGGGTCAGATGCGCCGATTCGTAGAAATCTCCGTTTTCGCCAACCTTGACGTTGCGCAGATGCACGAAGTGCACGCGTTTACGCGCCGCGAATTCGTTGATGAACGACGGCACGTCGTTGCGCAGATCGGAACCGAGCGTGCCGCTGCACAGCGTCAGGCCGTTCGCTGTCGAATCGACGATATCGAGCACGCGCCGGTGATCGTCGATGTTCTTGATGATGCGTGGCAGGCCGAACACCGGACGCGGAGGATCGTCTGCATGCAGCGCGAGCTTGAGACCGAGTTCTTCGGCGACCGGAACAAGTTGCGACAGGAAATATTCGAGGTTGCTCCACATCTGCTCGGTGGTCACCGAGGCGTATTCGTCCAGCAGTGCCTGCAGCTTTTCCTGCGTATAGCGTGTGCCCCAGCCGGGCAGTGGAATGCCCTTCGATACATCCAGCTGCTCCACCCGCTCTGCTTCGAACGAAAGCGTGTTCGAACCGTCCGGCAGCGGAAATTCCATCTGCGTGCGCGTCCAGTCGAACACCGGCATGAAGTTGTAGCAAACCACTTTTATGCCGCTCGCCGCAAGATTCTTCAGGGTGGAGATGTACTGCGGCATCAGTTTTTCGCGGCCCTGCCGGCCGAGCTTGATCTCCTCATGCACGCGGAAGCTGTCGACGACCTCCATCCTGAGGCCGTGCGCCGCCGCAGCGCCGGTCAGCACCTGAATCCGCTCGCCCGGCCACACTTCGCCGAGCGGCAGGTCGTAAAGCGACGACACAATGCCGTAGAGGCCCGGAATCTGGCGGATGTACTGCAGGCTGATCGGGTCCTTCGGACCGTGCCAGCGAAAGATCATCTTCATGATGTCAACACTCTGTCTGAATGGTAAAAAAAGCTCCCTGCGCTCGTGCTACGAGCGCTGGCTACATCTGCTACTTAGGCCCCCGTGCCAAACGAAGCAGACTCGGTAGTCCACGCACGTGCCTGATCGCTGAGGCTGAAACCCAGGCCCGGACGATTCGGCACATGCATCCGGCCGTCACGAAGTTCGAGCCGCTCGTTGAACATCGGCTCCAGCCACTCGAAATGTTCAAGCCACGGTTCGCGCGGATAAGCCGCAGCGAGATGCAGGTGAATTTCCATCGCGAAGTGCGGCGCGAGGCTGAACCCCTTGAAATCCGCCAGACTCATGATCTGCAGAAAAGGTGTAATTCCGCCGACGCGCGGCGCATCCGGCTGAATGAAGTCAGACGCGTGCGCCGTAATCAGTTGCGCGTGTTCACCGAAGCTCGTCAGCATTTCGCCGGTGGCGATCGGCGTATCGAGCGACGCCGTCAGCGCCGCATGGCCTTCGACATCGTACGCGTCGAGCGGCTCTTCGATCCATGTCAGATCGAACTGTTCGAGCACACGACCGAAACGTTGAGCGGTCGCGCGGTCCCATTGCTGATTCGCGTCGACCATAAAAGGGAAACTGTCGCCGAGATGTTTGCGTACCGCTGTGACGCGCTGCAGATCGACTGCCGTGTCCGGCTGGCCGACCTTGATCTTGATGCCGCCAATCCCCCGCTCACGAGAAGCGTCGATGTTCTCGAGCACGCGATCGAGTGGCATCGATAGATAGCCGCCCGACGTGTTGTAGCAGCGCACCGAGTCACGATGTGCGCCGAGCAGCTTCGCCAGCGGTAAGCCGGCACGCTTTGCCTTGAGGTCCCATAGCGCGATGTCGAAAGGTGCGATGGCCTGGGTGGTCAAGCCGCTGCGGCCCATCGAGGCACCCGCCCAACACAACTTGTTCCAGATGCGCGCGATGTCGTTCGGATCTTCGCCGATCAGTTCAGGCGCGATTTCGTTCGCATGCGCGAACATACCTGGACCGCCTGCGCGCTTCGAGTAGCCGAAGCCGATGCCCCGGTGGCCGCTTTCAGTGCTGATCTCGGCGAAGATAAAGGCGATTTCCGTAAGCGGCTTCTGACGGCCAGTCAGCACCTTCGCATCGCTGATGGGCGCCGCGAGCGGCAGATAAGTCAGCGAAACCTTCACGCCCGTGATGCGATCCGTACTTGCCGCGCCGCGTGACAGATGCGCGAGTGTTTGGGTAGACGATGTGTTCACAACTTCTCCGTTCAAAAAATGAATGGTGTCGATGTCCATGCAGGTCGCAGGATCACGCTTTCAGCTGATAGCGCTGGATCTTTCCGACAATCAGCCCATAGCTCAATACGGCGACCAGACCGTGCGCGCCGACATAAACCAGCGCCGCGCTAAAGGATCCCGTGCTTTGCAGCAGGTAGCCGATGACCACCGGCGTGACGATGCCCGCGCTGTTGCCGAGCGCGTTGAACACACCGCCGGTCGTACCGATGATTTCGCGCGGCGCCGTATCGGCGAGAATCGTCCAGCTCAGCGCACCAAATCCCTTGCCGAAAAATGCCAGGCTCATCAGGCCGACCACCAGCCATTGGGAATTCACGTAGTTACACAGGATCATGCTCGCGCTCAACAGGAAGCCGACGATCACCGGCCCTTTGCGGGCAATGCTGAGCGAGCCGGTTTTCTTCAGCAGGCCGTCGGATACGAAACCGCTCGCGACACCGCCGATCAATCCGGCGAGCGCGGGAATCGATGCCACGAAACCGGCCTGAAGAATGTCGAAGCCACGATCCTTCACAAGGTAGATCGGAAACCACGTCACGAAGAACCACGTAATGGCGCTGATACAGTACTGGCCGATAAAGATGCCGACCAGCATCCTGCTTTTGAACAACGAACCGATATCGCGCAACTGGGAGCGCTCCGGTCCGGTTTTATCCTGCCTCTGTGACGCTTCGAGATCAACCAGGCCCTCACCCGCACGAATGTGTTCGAGTTCGCTTGCGCTCATCGACGGGTGCCTGACCGGCAGGTAGTAGTTCTTCCACCAGATCGTCGCAATCACCAGCCCCACGCCGCCCATCGCGATGAATACGTATTCCCAACCGAACGCATGGCACAGCCAGCCCATGAACGGCGTGAAGAGTGCGAGAGAGACATACTGGGCGCTGTTGAAGATTGCGCCGGCCACACCGCGCTCAGAAGCGGGGAACCAGGCCGCAATGATCCGGCCGGACGCAGGACCGACCGGCGACTCGGCGACGCCAAGCAGAAACCGCAAGGCGAGCAACAGCGGCACGACGAGGCCGATAAAATGCACGAGACCCATGCAAACGGTGAACGCGGACCACACCACGATCGCGCTGAACATCGCTTTCTTCGAGCCGATGCGATCCGTCAGCCAGCCCGCCGGAATCAGGAAGATCACATAGGCCCAGCTAAAAGCGGAGAAGATATAGCCGAGCTCGACCGATGTGATGTGAAGCTCTTTCGCCATCGCGGAGCCCGCGACGGACATCGCCGCCCGATCGCCCGAACTGAGCGCAAGGACGATGGTGATGAGCGCCAGTGTCACGAACCGGTAACGTGTGCGGGTTGTAGCGGCAGCGGCGCTCCGCGCGTTGGTGACGGATGGCATCGCCAGTTCCGCGTTAGCGGATGACGGGTGGTCGTTCATTGTCTGTCTCCTGTCTGATGCGCGGGCCGACAAACCGGCGCACCGTTATGCCATTGAGCGAATGCGATGAAGCTGTCCCGCTTCTCGTGATACCGCGTTCGCGAATTTTCAAGCCGTTCGTCAGTCTGTCAGCCTGTAGTCGACTGGGGCGCAGCGCGACGCTGGCTCGCGTGACGGGCGTTTCCTGTTCAGTAGGCGTTCGCAGCCGTGAGGTTCCATAAACTGGAACTGAATCCGTTATTCGGCACATCATCGTGAGTCAAATGCTAGTCCGACGCTGCAGATGATGAAACTAGGCTGTCCTCGTGTTCCGCTCGCGAGTTCCAATCCATGGGAATATGGCTGCAGGGGTTCGAAAGTCGTCGGGATTTGCTATGACAAATTTAGCAGGTGCCCTGGTTGCCGCTCGTGACGCTACGGCCTTCGTTTAGAGGCAAGCGCCCACCCGGCTCTCTCACCGCTTCGCCAGCGCGGGGCCGGTTCCCGGATCAAAAACGCGACCGCCACAGCCCCAAGCAACGCCAACGCGCCAGCGATCGTAAACGCCATCGAATAGCTTCGCGTACTCTGTATCACGAAGCCGGTCAATGTCGGCGCCACGATCCCCGATATATTGCCGAGTCCATGCATCAGCCCGCTTGCGCCACCCACCGCGTCTCGCGGCGCGATGGTCTGAATCAGCGCCCAATACGCTGTCGACGTCAGCATGACAAAACCGACACCGATCGACATGACCGACACGGCCCCCCGCGCCGACTCGATTTGTCCGGTCAGGGCAACGCAAGCGCCCCCCAATGCTAGACACACAACCAGTACAACCTTGCGTGACAGCAGGAATTTTCCAGTCAAACGATATAGAGCGTCGATCGCAAGCCCGCCCAGCACGTAGCCAAGCGCACCGGCCAGCCACGGAAACGACGACACCACGCTCATCTCGGCCAGCGACAGATGCTTCTGTTCGACGAGATACGTCGGAAACCAGGTCAGGAAGAAAAACTGGTTGTAGCTGCAACAAAATAGCGAGAACGCCATCACGTACACAGCCGGATTGCGAAAGACGGTGTGCGCGGTGCCGGATGACGCTACAATGGCTGCCTGCGCGCGGCCGGCTACGCCCGTCGCTGTTTCCGGGCCAATGAGCGCCGCTTCTTCGCTCGATACGCGCGCGTTCTGCAGGGGATGGTCGGTCGCCAGACGCACCCACGCCACCACCCACAGCACACCTAAGCATCCGACCACGACAAACGCCAGCCGCCATCCAAACTGGATCGCCATGAAGCCCACCACAGGGCCGGCGAGCGCGCCACCCAGCGGGCCACCCGCCTGATTCAGTCCCACTGCGCGAGCCCGCTCCCCGGTTGGGAACCAGTTTGCCACCGTGCGATTTGCGGTCGCCGAGATGGGGCCCTCACCCATCCCAAATGCCGTGCGGAACATCAGCAACGAGACAAAGCCCGATGCCGCCGCCGTCAGCGCGCAACATCCAGACCAGCAGAGCATCGCCCACGTGAAAACGCGGTTCGGGCCGATACGATCGGACAGGTAGCCTCCAATCACGTTGAACAGCGCATAGCCCACAAAGAAGCTGCTGAAAACGATGCCCTTCTCCGACGGCGAAAGGCTGAACGTTTTCGAAATGAACGGCATCGCGATGGAAAGTGCCGCACGATCCATATAGTTGATCAGCATTGCCAGAAACAGCAGGGTAAGGACAACCCCGCGGAAACGCGTGGACATTGGATCCTCCGTATCGTTTTGAATCACTGAGACCGCGCGGCCCCTGGTCGTCAGAATTTGTGCCGCAAGCCGACGGTTGCAGCGATCTGCGTGCCGGTCGACGAGGCCGTCAACCCGTAAATCGCTGCTCGTGCGTCCTTACCAGTCGAATCCTTTCCGGACGCGTGCTGGCCGAACACGACGACATAGATATCGGTACGCTTGGACAGGTAGTAGTCCGCCCCGAGGTTCACCTGGTTGTATGTCACACCACCCGCTGCGCCGCCGCTGACCTGCGCGCCACGCGTGTACGCATAAGACGTTCCGATCAGAAAATCGGGTGCCACCCAGATGCGAAAATTCAGTTCGACGGTATTGAACACGGCGTTACCGCTGTATCCGCCGCGATTGAGGCTCACTGTCGCCCCAAGGTTGCGGAACTGAACGTTGGAATAGACCACGCCCGCTGTTGCCGTCCCGATCGTATAGGCGGCCGCGGTGGCGATGGTTTGCAGCGTTTGCGCAGACGCGTAACCCGAGTACACCGGAATCGACGACATGTTCGACGCGGTCGTGCTCGATGCGGGGTTGTTGCCGTAATAGGAGAAATTGGGGTTGCGGGCGTTGAGGTAGGCCACGCCTAGCGCCAACGGTCCCTGTTTGTAACCGGCTCCGAGCGAATACACGCGGTTCTGCTGGAAATTTCCCGCTACGCCACCGAGACTGAAAACACCACCGAATCTGAAACCCTTGTAGTCGGGGCTCGCGTACTTGAGCGCGTTATTGACGCGATAGTTGTTGCCCGTGTTATCGAGGTCGGCCGGGTGATTCGCGTAGCCGCCGGCGGTATCGCCGCCGGCTTTCAGAACGCCCACGTAGTCGACCACCGAATCGTATTGACGCCCAAGCGTCATCGTTCCGAACGGTCCCGAGAGCCCCACAAAAGCCTGACGGCCGAATTCCGCACCGCCCTGCCCCAGTGCGCCGGTGGCAGCGGAAAAGCCATTCTCCAGCTTGAAAATTGCCTTATAACCGCCGCCAAGATCCTCCGCGCCCGTCAATCCCCAGCGGTTTCCGTTCAACGCGCCTACGGCCATCGCATATTGCTTCGCACCTCCGGCATTATTCGCATAGACAAGACCCACATCAATGAGCCCGTACAACGTGACGCTGCTCTGCGCGTGAGCCGCGCTCGCCAACGGGATCACGCAGGCGGCCGCAAGCCAGGACTTTTTCATCATCATCTCCATTCGGAATTATTCAGTTTTTTGTTTTCTTTTTTATTTCGCTATCCAAAATATTGTGAATCGACATTCACTCAAAATATTCGGATGCGTATCTACATGGCCCCTCTACAGCTAATGCTTATCTGCTCACGCGGTCCGTTGGTGTCCAGTTCAGACGGATCATCGCTTGCATCGACTCACCCGGCTCAAGCATCCGGTGGCCTGTTCCCTGCACGCCACCATGCGCGAGATTGAATGCGTTCGCGACATGACTGACGGGTTCGACGCACACGAAATCCGCTCCGGCCGGCGCGAACACGACGAGATGACTCAACGGCTCCGACACCTGCATGTCGAGTGAACCGCCTGCAACCGACAGCACAGCCTGTCCTGACCAGTCGGAGAAATAACCTGCATATTCACTCGTGCTCCAGTCGTCGCTTCTCACGACCACCGGGCGATCCGACCGGGTCCGCGCGCCATCAGGAAGGTAGTCCACTCCGATGGTCCACCTCTGTCCGGCTTCGAAGCTCACCACACAGTCACCCTTCACACAGAAGTACGGATGCCAGCCGAGCCCCGCCGGCATCGGCGTATCCGCGCGGTTTTCCACCGCAAGCCGCAGTGTCAACTCAGAACCCTCCAGTTCGAACGTCTGTTCTGCGTGAATCGGCCACGGCCACTCCGCGCCCACATAGTCGACGCAGAGCGTTGCACGACGCTGCGTCTGCGCCACGCATTGCCACGGCAAGGTCTGACAAACACCGTGCAATGTATGCGGCGCGCTCGGCGGGTGCGGCGGTAATCCATACACCTGATCCAGAACGGCAAGCCTTGCGTGGGCAATACGGTTCGAATACGGAATCAACGGATACGCGCCGCGCCTGGGCCAGCCGAACGGCGCCGCAGTCCATTGCTCGAGCGGTGCGACCAGGTCGTAACCGTCTACGATGGAGCGAAGCCGCGCGAGCCGGCCACCGCGGGCCGGAACCAGTTCCGCTTCGAGCGTTGCGCTCGCAAGACGCACACGCGATTCGCTCAAGGCGTTCGAATGCGCCATCGGCAATGCGACGGAGCGCGCAGGGTGTCGAGGCGATTCATCGGTCGTTTCGTGCATCACACGTCAGTACGCGTCGTGACCTGCTCACGGGCGAGACGTTCGGGCGTCTGCCGGTATTGCGCCAGCACGCCCATGTCGAACCTGACGCCGTGCCCCGGCGTATTGTCGGGCTGGATCGTGCCGTCGGTCACCTTCAGCGGACGCTCGATAATGCCCATCTCCGACAAACCCGCTCCGCGCAACCCCTCAAAGCACAGGACGTTTGGCACCGCGCAGCCGAGGTGCGCGACCAGTTCCATGCCGAAGTGCGGCGCCACCGGAATGTTGTGGCTCTCCGCCATTTTGACGATCTTCATGAACTCGGTAATACCGCCTACGCGATAAACATCCGGCTGCACGATGTCACATGCGCCGCGAGTAATCTGATGCGCAAACTGGTGTTTCGTATAGAGGCTTTCGCCGACGGCCACCGGCGTCACGAGTTTGCTCCGAATCAAAGCGTGACCGTCCACGTCGTCGCTCAACGTCGGCTCCTCGAGCCAGAACAGATTCGCCGGTTTGAGCATATCCACGCGGCGGATCACCTCCGATGGATGCCACTTCTGATTCGCGTCCACCATCAGGCGCGCGGCATTGCCGACCAGCGCACGCACCGCCATGACACGTTCGAGATCTTCGTGGGGGTCGTCCTTACCGATCTTCATCTTGAACGCACGGTAGCCTTGCGACTGGAACGATTCCATCTGTGCGAGCAATGCGTCCTGATCGAGATGCAGGTTCACGCCGCTGCCATAGCCCGGCAGACTGTCGCGATACCCGCCGAGCAGACGGTGCAGCGGCTGCCGCAATGCCTGGCCAAGCAGGTCCCAGATGGCAATGTCGATGGCGGCGATCGCGTGCGTGGTGACGCCACCGGAACCGACATCGTGCGTTTCGAGCCACATCCTGCTCCACAGCCGCTCGACCTGAAATACATCCTGACCCAGCACCTTCGGCGCGAGGTAATAGTCGATCATGCTCTTGAACGCTGCCGCACCGTTGCCGACACTGAAAGTCCAGCCGGTGCCGATCAGACCGTTGTCGCTCTTCAGCGAAACGATCACGAATTCGAGCGACGTGAACGAGTAATTCGACGAACCCCATGCTTCGGTCAGCGGGACACGATAAATTTCCGATTCGAAAGAGGCGATTTTCATGGTGAGTCAACCTGGAGTTCAGACCGTCGCCGGGTATTCCGTAACCAGCGACGGGCGGGGTTTCTTGAGGAACAACGCAACGATCAGCGCACCGGCGATACCGAGCGTGCCGGCCAGCACGAAGCCTGTCGCATAGCTGCCCGAGCGCTGGATCAGCAAACCGGTCAGCGCGGGACCGACGATGCCGGACACGTTCGCGAGACCGTGCATGAAGCCGCCCGCAGTGCCAACCTGATTGCGCGGCACGCTGTCCTGAATGATCGACCAGTAGGCCGGCGCCGTCAGCATCAGAAAGCCGATGGCCACGGTCATCACGCCGACGGCAACTCTCACGTCGTCGACGAGTCCCGTCAGCCCGATACACAACGAGGCGACCAGCAGACACGTCACCAGCACGCATTTGCGCGAGAGCAACAGCTTGCCGGTTCGCTTGTAGATCGCATCAATCAACGCGCCGCCGCTCATATAGCCCAGCGCGCCGATCAGCCACGGCAGTGCCGAAACGAAGCTCATGTTCTTCAGGCTGATTCCCTTGGCGTCGATCAGGTAGCTCGGAAACCAGCTCATAAAGAAAAACAGGATGTAGTTGTAGCAAAAGAGCGAGATGCCGGTCACCAGCACCGCGCGCTGGAAGATGACATGCGTGAGCATCGGCCGTGCGGACGATGCTTCGACGACATCTTCATCATCGTGCCGGCCGATCAGTTCGAGTTCGGCCGGCGTGACCCTCGGATGCTGGGCAGGATATTCCGTTGCCAGCTTGCGCCAGCAGAACGCCCATGTCAGTCCAAGCGCGGCGATCACGACAAACGCCACGCGCCAGCCGAGCCACAGCGCCAGCAAGCCCACCACCGGTCCGGCAAGCGCGCCGCCGAGCGGACCGCCCGCCTGATTGATACCGATCGCGCGCGCCCGCTCCTTGACCGGAAACCAGTTGTTGACGACCTTGTTCGCCGTGGTGGAAATCGGCCCCTCGCCCGCCCCGAACAGCACGCGCACCACTAGCAACGTGCTGAAGCTGAATACGCCCGCCGTCAGTCCGCACAACACAGACCAGACCGTCATGGCCCAGGTGAATACACGCTTGCCACCGAACCGGTCGGCGAGATATCCGCCGACAAAATTAAAGATCGCGTAGCCGATCGAGAAACTGCTGAAGATCAAACCCTTTTCGGCTACGCTCAAATGAAAATCTTTTGTGATGAATGGCATCGCGATAGCGAGCGCGGCCCGGTCGATGTAGTTAATGACCATCGCGAGAAACAGCATGGTCAGTATCGTGCCACGGTAGCGGTTGGCTAAAAACATCGTGTCTCCTTCGTCTTTTTTATATGTCGCCCACCGTCATCGGGCGGCGCATGCATCAGTCGGCTGGAATCCGCCGGATCAGACGACTGACGGAAAAACCGCCATCGATAGTCACGGTTGCGCCGTTGATGGCGCGCGCGTTCGCACCGCTCACCAGCGTGCAGGCGCTCGCAACGTCTGCGTCGCTTGCGTAATGCAGCGGCGGATAATGGTCTTCGTCATGGACCTTCTGCAACGCTTCGAAAAACGCTTTCTCAGCGCCGCGCTCAGCCCAGCCGCGCACGATGAAATTAAATCGAATTCCCACGTGATCCAACTCGAGCAACGCCGTACGGGCGAGGTTCATCAACATCGCCTGACTCATCGCGCTGAACGAAAAGCGCTGTGTCGGCACGATTGCGCTGACATGCGAGACGAAGGCCAAACTGCCTGGCCCCCTTCGCTCGACCATCGAACGCGCCACCGCCTGCAACCACCATGCGCCCGCAGCAAAGTCGCTCTCCAGGCGGCCGTCCAGCAGATGTGCATCGGCGTCGTCGAGAAAATCAATCTCCACCGGATCGGGCGACACATACACCAACGCGTCGATGCCACCGTGGCGCTGTTCGAGCGCGGCCAGTTCGGTGAAGATCTCGTTGCGCGTGGTCGCCTGACTGCGCAGAACTACTGCTGCCTCGCGCGCGAAGTTTGCTTCGAGGGCCTCGTCGAGCGAGGGATTGCGATCACCGCAGGCGATCAGAACGTTTTGTTTCATTTGCCGGACCTCATTGCAGACAGCGGATAAAGGCTCCGCCGTCGACCTTCAACGTCGCGCCTGTGACGACATCCGCCTCTTCACGGCAGAAGTAAGCCACCGCCTCGCCGATATCTTTCGGTGTCGCGCATCGTCCAGCGGGAATGGTCTGGAGAAATTTTTCCCGTGCATCGCTGGTGTTTAGTTCAGGCTTGGAACCGTTGATGTCGGTGTCCACGAAACCAGGCCATACCTGATTGACCGTGATCCGGTGATGGGCAAGCGCCAGCGCGAGACATTGTGTCAGATGGTCGATACCCGCCTTGCTGGCCGAATACACCGACATCGACGGCGTCGGCCGCTTCGACTGAAGCGAGCAGATATTGACGATGCGCCCGCCACGTCCGTTCGCAATCATCAGGCGTGCCGCCTCACGCGAGCACTCCATGGTCCCACGCACATTGACGTCGATGATCTGGCTCATGCCCGCCGGTGTGATGTCGACCGCCTTCTCCCACACACACCGTCCCGCGTTGTTCACGAGAATGTCGAGACGGCCGAACGTGCTCTGTATTTCGCGGAACATCGACCTGATCTGCTCTTTCGACGTCAGGTCCGCGCGCACCGCAAACGCGCGCCGGCCCAAGGCTCGCGCGTCCTCTACAACTTGCACATGGTCATCATCCTCACTCAGGTAATTGACGACCACGTCGATTCCCGCTTCGCTCAAACGCTGAACCACGCCACGCCCGATTCCCTTGAGATTGCCCGCGCCCGTCACGAGCGCCACCCTCGCGGTATGCATATGAAAACTCCCTTCAGACAATGGATCGCGCAGCGCTTCGTAACAACGATGCGTGACCGGATAGTGACACCTCAGGTCTCGCTGTAGTCACACGCAGCCCATTCGAAATAGCGCTTGAGGTCAGTAATCAACGCGACATGCGCTGGATGCGGCAGATACCGGTCGAGCGCATCGCGATCGTCGAATGCCGATTCGAGCAGATAGTCCCAGCAGATCGCGCGCTCGAGTTCGTTGGCCGACACTTTCCATGCGCGTACGAATGGAATCTCCCTGTCCAGACCACGCATGCGCTCCACCAGTTGCGCTTCGAATTCAGGTTGACGATCGACCGTCGCCAGGCGGCGGAACATCACAATGTGCTTCATCATGACAGCGTCCCTCCGCGCTTTGCCGCGATGAGCCAATCCGGTGCATCCTGCAGCGCGACCGGCCGTAGAAAGCGTGCAAGCGCTCCATAGCCGACCGATGTGGTTTGCGGTTGCGTCGAGGCGGGCCACGGACCGCCGTGCTGCTGAGCACGCGTAACTGCCACGCCGGTTGGCACACCGCCAAACAGCACGCGACCCGCGATCTGCTCCGCGGCGCGAATGAGTGCGAGGTTGTCGGCGGTATTCTGTTGAACACCCCACAACGTGACGGTAAGCGACCCTTCCACGGCCTGCAGCACCTGGAGCACCTCGGCAACCGAGCGAACCTTCACGACCAGCGCGGCGGGTCCGAACATTTCCTCATGCAGGTCCGAATTGGCGATAAACGCCGCGGCCTCGACTTCGAACAGACGCGGTGACGGACCGGCACCGCCGCCATCGCCCGCTTCGCGCGGCTCGATTAGTGAGCGCACCGCGGCGTGACTCGCCATCTTCCCGACTGCATGGTCAAAGCCGTACCGGATACTGTCCGTCAACATTCGATGCGGCGACTGCGTGCTCAGCGCATCGGCCAACGCAGCCGTAAAACTCCTGCCATCGGCATCGTCGAAGACAAGGATCAAGCCGGGGCTCGTGCAGAATTGCCCGCAACCCAGCGCGATCGAACCTGCAAGAGATTTCGCCACTTCGGCCACGCCATTCGCCAGCGCGCCCGGCAGCACAACAAGCGGATTGATCGAACCAAGTTCACCGAAAAATGGAATTGGCCGCGGACGCTCATTCGCGACACGCCACAATGCGACGCCGCCCTGATACGAACCGGTAAACGCAACTGCAGCAATGTTCGGATGACGCACCAGGTACGCGCCCGCTTCGCGAGACGCGCCTTCCACGAGCGGCAGCACACCCGCCGACAGGCCCTGCTGCGCCACGACAGCCGCAGCCAGATCGAACACCTTGCGCGACAACACTGGATGCCCGCTGTGCGCCTTGACGATCACCGGACAACCGGCAGCGAGCGCCGATGCCGTATCGCCGCCGAGCACCGAGAACGCGAACGGGAAATTGCCCGCCGAGAACATCGCGACCGGGCCAAGTGGCACCTGAACCAGCGTCAGGCGTGGCCGGCCTGCGGGTGGCGCACCAGGCGCCGCGGCATCGTCGATCTGCAAGTACGGGGCGCCCGCTTCCACTGCGGACGCGAAACCGCGCAATTGAAACGCAGTGCGAGCCAGTTCGCCGGTAAGACGAATTTCGCCGAGACCGCTCTCGTCGTTAGCCAGCGCGATTAGTGCAGTGGCGTTCTGTTCGAGCACATCGGCGAGACCGCGCAGCAAGCGGGCGCGTTCGATTGCGGTCGACGCGGCCCAGCGCGGCGCCGCCTCGTGCGCTTGTGTGACGGCGTGGTCGATGGCGGCAAACGCGGGATTCGCTTCGCTCATGACCCAGCCCTCAAGTGATAGCCGCGCGCTTCGTAATCGAACGCAACCAGTTCGTTGATTTTCACTTCCTTGTCCGCTGGCGCCGCGTAGTACGCGCGGATTTCGCGAATCAGGCCCGTGGCTTCGTCAAAGACGTACCATTCGTCGCCGCGCAGCGCGGTGCCGAGCTTGCCCTTCCAGTGAGTCCACTCGATCACCGCTTCATGGCTGTCATAGCTCACCAGAATTTTCTCGATGGTCCATTGCGAGCCGAGATTCTCCACGCACCATTGCCAATTACGCGCGATCGTGTCCGCCGTGCGCCACGGAATGTCCGGCAAGCCAGCCGGAAAGTAATGCACGGCATCGGGCGTGAAGCACGAGACGAGCTTGTCGTAGTCGGCTTCGTTGCAGGCGTCGAAATAGCGGCGAATCAGTGCGGCGTACTTTGCGTGGTCGATAGCGGCCATCGTTTCAGGCCCCCTTCTTGTCGAACACCGCGGGAATCTGCGGACGCCCGGCCGCGACCCACCTGTCGTAGTCCTCGTAGGCTTGCGCACTTGGCGGGTACACACCCCACAGCGCTTCGCCCGCGGCGATACGCATCGCCAGGTAACCCTCGAGATCGTCCTGTTGCGTGCAGAAATCAGCCAGCTCGGCGGCCAGATGCGGCGGCACGACCGTGATCCCATCCGAATCGCCGACGATGATGTCGCCCGGATAGATCGCGACACCCGCACAACCGATCGGCACCTGCAGATCCGCCACGTGGTGATAGGCGATGCGCGTCGTCGCCGTGACTTCACGGGCGTAGGCCGGCAGTGGCAGCCTCGCGATCTCGGTGCCATCGCGCAGCGCGCCGTCGGTGATGATCGCCTTCGCACCACGCGCGAGCAGGCGCGTGACCAGGATGTTGCCCGCCGACGCCGCACGCGGATCGTTCTGGCTATCGATCACCAGCACGTCGCCCGGCTTCACCTGTTCAACGCCCTGCCATTGCAGGTTGTCCATGTTCGGCTTGGTGGTCATCGTGCCGTAGGTGTCGATACCTTCGCGCGCCGGAATGAAGCGCATCGTGAACGCGCGGCCCGCAAATGGCTCGACGTCCTGGTTGAGCGGCCGCAAGCCGACCAGCGACGGCTGCTTGTAGCCGTGCTTGAAGAGTTGCGTCGTTAGCGAACCGCTGCTCACCCGGGCGAGTTTCGCAAGTACTTCGTCACTCACCTCCACATCGCGCGCGACGTCGGTTTCGAGGGAATCTGAATAGTGGTGGATCTTCACTGGCGTTTCCTGTTCAGTGGGAATTCGCGAATCTTCAGTTCCACACTCTGGAACTGAATCTGCTGTTTGGTGCGTCATCGTGAGGAGAATGCTAGCTCGCGACTCCTTCAGATGAAACCGGGTGCTATCCTCGTTTTCATTCGTGAGTTCCAGAGGATGGGAATATGAGCGTAGGAGAAGGAACTGCATCACTGGATAAGGCGCTGGGCGTGCTCGATCTGATCGGCGCGGCGCCCAATGGCATGAGCAACGCCGAATTACTCGACCAGGCCGGCTTGCCAAAGACCACGCTGTATCGCATCCTCGCGACCCTCGTCGAACGCGGGCTGGTCCGGCGCGATCAGGTGCGGCGGGTTTACCGGCTCGGTTTTCGCTACCTCGAACTTGTGCGCAACGCGTACCTGATGCCGGATCTGGTCGCCGCAGCCAGCGTGGAATTGCGCACGCTGCGCGATCTGACTGGAGAAACGTCCTACCTCGCGGTGCTGGACGGCGGTACGGTGCTGTCGCTCGAACGATGCGACGGCGCGCATTCGCAACGCTCGGCCGCCACGCTCGGACAAAGCAAGCCGCTGCATTGCACGGGTCAGGGCAAGGCAATCCTGTCGCGGCTGCCGAAAGACCAGTGCGAGGCGCTCGTCAAAAGCATCACGCTGGACGCGCTGACGCCGCACACGATCACGGATCGCCGGCGCTTGCAGATAGAACTCGGCATTACGCGCTCACGCGGCTACGCGATCGACGACGAGGAAATCGTGCTCGGCGTGCGCTGCGTAGCCGCGCCAATTGTCGATACCGCGGGCGAGGTGCGCGGTGCATTGAGTGTCGCAGGTCCTGCCTACAGGCTAAGCCTCACAAGGCTCGAACTGCTCGGTCCGGAACTCGCCGACGCCGCACGGCGCGTCGGTTCGCAATTGACCGTGAGCAGGTATCAGTCCGGCGTGGAAGAAGTCGAACCGGTCAGCGACGGTTGGGCGTTTCACGGTGCGTTTCCCGTGTGGTCTAGCATGAGCCGTTGCCTCTACTGGGCCGACGCGCTCGCGCCGGCCGTGCATTGCTTCGATGGCAAACAGGATCGCATCATCGCGCGTCTCGACGCGCCGATCACAGCCATGCTGTTACGCGGCGACACGCTGATCGTCGTTCATGACGGACATTACGTGCGACTCGAAGCAGACGGCCACGTCACGCGGATAAGCGACGCCTCGGTGTGGACCGACCCTACGATAAACGCGCTTTGTGTCGATCCTCAGGGTGGCTGTTGGGTCGCCTTGTGCGCCGAAGGCGATACGGAGTGCAGCCTCGGCGTCGTGGATGACGAGGGCCGCGTCAGACCGCATTGGCGCTTTAGCGAGCGGATCGAAGCAATGACCTGGGCTCACGACGGCGTCACGGCCTACGCCGTCGCCCCTGATTCCGGGACCCTGTTCATGCTGCGCAAAGGATCGCCGACCGTGCGTCGGCTGGCTTCGATGCCAAAGGGTTCAGGGCGTCTGTCTGGGATTGCCCTTGACGAAGACGGCGGCCTCTGGACCGCGCTAAAAGATGGCTGGACCCTCGTGCGGTTCGCGGCCGATGGCAGCGTGGACCGGCTTGTCAGTCTGCCGGTGGCGGCGCCGACTGGCCTCGCCTTTGTGCCTGATGCGGACGGTCCAGCGTTGTACGTGACGAGCGACCGGCATCTGCAGTCGCTCGAATCGCTGACGAGTGCCCCATGGTCAGGGCGACTGCTGAAAGTGCGCCCCGGCGCAGCGCCGGCAAGGGTCCAGGCGTGATTCGTTCATCCAGACTCGCCCCTGCGAGCATTGCAAGGCCGCGTGCGCCCGTTGGATCGGCACGGAATCGCCGGTGTATCGCGGCTCCCACAAACCACGCAAACCAAGTCCGACGACAGCAAAAAGCCCGCCCTTATCCTCCTTCTGCCAAATACCTCATATCGGACGCCCCATCCCATCGTACGTGACGTACAGCTCAGTGAGCTTAGGGCCGCCGAACATCACTCCAGTACAGGCGCTGTTCGGGGACGCTCCATAAACAAGCAATGTCGTTCGAGATGTCTGATCACACCCGGAATACATGTCAACCGGAGACGGGATAGGGAAAAATACACCAGGCAAGCGACCAGTCTGCCGCACGGCTTTTGACGGCTGCTCGTGGATAGCGCTTACGTGCCACGGACGTCCAGTTTTCGGCCATACGAAAAGCCCGGCATGAGACCGACAACCGGCCATACGACTGCAGCGCCGCTGGCTCCTACCGGTTCAGCAGCCGGCGTCACGCCAGATATTGCGCTGAACGACCACTTGCGCAATTTCGCCCGAAGCAATCGCGATCGAGCGCGAACCCGCCAGTCAAATCATCCTTTCAACAATTCCACGCGCAGTCAGGTCATTGACTCGTTCGGGTGTAAGCCCGAGCAAACGCCCAAGCACATCGCCCGTATTTTCTCCCAGCATCGGCGCAACAGATGGCGCAGGCGCCGGTGTTTCGGCGAACGACAAGGACACACGCGGCGTCAGCACCCGTCCGACGCCTGGCTGGTCGACTGGCGCAAACATGGGGTTATCGTTGGAGCAGCGCCAGTCCTCTTCGATCAGTTGCTGAAAATCGCGATATACGCCCCATAGCACACCGCTGCCATCGAAGCGTTCACCGATCTCTGCCACGGTGCGTCCAGCAAACCACGGCTCCAGCACCGCCGCAATCGCATGACGCGCCTGGAAGCGCCCGCCTTCGGTGGCCAGATCGACGCCCGTAGCCGCCACCAATGATTGCCGCGTTCACTGCCGCCTCGGTACCTGAGGCATTGAGGGCGGCCTTCTTGACTCAAGTCTGGAGAAGACTACACCTCAATCGTTCGGCCTACGGCAAGGTATCAAGAGGTATCGCATTCGACCGCGCCCGGTACCCCGAAAAAGTGTGTTTGACTGCCCAAGGCAAGAACGAGCGCGTCGTACCCGATGCTTCGAGCAGGCAAGATTTCCTCGTTATCGTATTCCGTGTCGAATATGGGGGCAAGACGTAGAAACTGCGACGCGCGCTCCAGTCCGACCATTTCGCCGCGGACAAATTCGAAGTGATGCCAATCAGCTTGTGGTGCATACATCAATCTGATGTGCATGCGCATCGAGACTTCCTGCTGCCACTTCATCCAACAGCGGCTTCCAGACATGAGTCGGGCAGCGGTCAACCAGCGTAATGTGAGTTCGCTTCGATTTCCCGAGCTTGTTGCCAAGACGCGTAGCTAATTCAAGGCTGCCGGCGCCACCGCCCACGATTACGATGCGATGCATCACAAGCTCCTGTACTTAGTTGTAGCCGAGAATTGCGACAGACGAAACGTCAGCGCGGTCGGAAACATTGCTGGCAAGTGCATTCATTGGAGCCTGCAGCATGACTACGTAAAGCGAAGCCTTCTTACCTGCGCTAACGCGCACGGCAGCCTCGGTGCTGCGAGTTACGAGATACGGGGATAAGGCGATTACAGGGGTTTCGAACGAGTTCATTTGCGCACCAGTAGCTTGATGGTTAGGACGATTTGCGTGGCTACCGGCCCACCCGGGAAATTTGACCGAACGACAACACGCGATGAGCCAACGTTTTCAGAGCCACCACAACCACCTGATTTATCGGCAGGTTTTTCCCGAAAATCACAGTCAGTTGCAAGCCCATGTCGCAACTATAGGAAGTCAAATTAAGAAAAAAAAGACGACACTTTTTGACCCTATAGGAAGATTTTTCTTTCTAGTTATCGTCTTCTTGAGTGCGGCCCAGGAAACGGCGACCTGCCGCGTCAGGAGAGGTTTAAGGCGACCGGGGCGCTTGAACAACCCGTGCGTAGGTGCGGCATCATCGGCGGCTCGCACAAGAACCCTCACGACTTTGAATGGCGGTTTGTTCCTGTGCAGGTTTTCAACTGGAGCGCGGCACGCCCGGAGTGCCGCTTGAGCCCGCGAATGCGACGAGGACGGCGATGAGGTGAGTCTGAATGTGGGCGCAACTCGAGCTGTCTCGAAAGAACAGCGCCATGTCCGTAATATGGCGCTGCCCGGAGTTGCTTCGCCCAAAAAAACAAATACTCCACGCTCCGAAGAACGGGGGTTTGGCCTAGCTTTGTGCGCTCTGTCTGAGACACGGTGCTCGATACCGTTCAACAAATACTACTTGAACGCTGGACTGATAATCGTCGAGATGAGTTGCACAACGGCCAGATGCGTCGCCTCGGGAATCCCGTCGACGTTAGGGTCGACGATATTTGCTACCGAGTTGATTAGACCGACATCCACGCCGCGCCTGAGGAGAGAAGCCTCTAACGCCGGCGTGTGTGCCAGCGATGCCTTGCCCTGGCGAGCCGCGAAGGCGCCCGCGATGGCATAGCAGCCCCAGTTGGAACATGCTGCTGTCACGAGCACGTCGGTTCCGGTCACCGCGCCGATACCCTTGCTGCCATCAGGTCGCTTGTCGCCAAATTTGACGTGCTTCTGAACGGCGTCCATGACGACGCCCATACCAATCTCGTTACCACCATCGCCGACAGCCACCGTCGGGATTTTCCGCACGATAGCCTCATCGAAGAGGAAATCGATGCGAGCCCGTCCCATTCCGTAGTCGATACCACGCATGCTGCAGTAAATGCCGTCGACGTTGCGACCGACGCGCTCCGTAGAGAAGAACAGTGCCGGGTCGTATTTGTCGAGAAGCGATTTCGAAGCGTCTCTTGCCGCCGAGTCCTCGACAGGGAAAGGCTCGACACACACAACGGCCAGGCTGCCATCGTCGCGCGCGATTACGGCCTGCTCATAGGGAAGAACAGTCAGACCCGCCGTCGTCAGAATCGCCGAAGTAGTCTCGACAAGCGTCTCTTCGACGAAAGTGATGCAAAGCGCCTTCTTCGCCAGTGAGAGAGCGCGCACGACTGCCGCAAGTCCCGCTGGACCATCGTTCTCGCCGATGGATGGCGAAATCCACGCGCGTGACACCGAACCTGTGGTCACAAAGACGTTCGCTTTTTCAGGGATGGCTGCGAGCGCATCGGCCGCGGCACCCACGAGGGAGCCGCCTTGTCGCTCCCGGGCAGCCAGATAGAGATGCTCGACGCCGCGTCCGCCCAGGTCCAACGAGATAAGGGCATCCAGCCTATCATCGACGGCGCTGAAATTACTTGAAGTCATATTTAACTCCCTACGATAAGGTGCTTGATTGCGTCGGGGTTATCGATAATCTTCGCGACCTTATCGAGAGACTCCATAACCGCCGTCACAACAGCATCGAAACCTCCGACTCGGCCCAGTGCGTCGAGCGTCGGCTTAAGGCGTAGTGACACGCGTGCGCCCGGCTGCCCGTGGGTGTTCACGGTCAATACGCCGTAGTCCTGAAGCAGTACCATGCCAAGTGCCGATGTGGCCTCACATGGGACGACGACCGGCTTCGAACCCGCCTTGCCCGCGAGCTTCAGAAGCACACGGAGTACCGCGTCTTCGTCGACCATCGGTCCGAGGTCGCTGCGTTGGACGAGCTCCTTGCCCAACTTCGCTTCGAGTACGGCGGCAAGCTGTTGACCCGCGGCAGACTCCTTGCGCAGGTCTTCGGGCTCATATTTCTGAAGCGACCGGAATACAGCGGCTGCTATCGGAGCCCGCGCCTCCATACCAAACTCAGCGCCCTTTGCAGCTGCTGCTGTAACCAGCTCCGGGCGCCCCACAAGGACGCCTGCACGCGGGCCCGACAACCCCGCCTTATCGCAGTTCGTGATGGAGATATCCGCACCCATCTGAAGACTCAGTTGACCGCCGTGCAACACGGTGCGAAGACGTGCGCCATAAGCTTCGTCCAGAAATACAGTCGCGCCGAGTGCGTGAGCGTATTCCGTGACTTGGGTCGTGATGTGGTCGTCCAGACGCTCGAGACTGCTCGTGACCGTGGTAATGACCACCAGAGCGGGCGCGTTTTTCTGAATTACCGTCAGCCACTCCTTGTCGCCCAGCACCTCGACCACAACGACGCCCGCGATTTTCGAACCGCGGACCACGGAGGCGTGCGAGCGTCCGCCAGGCGGGACCACGGACACGACCGGCTTGCCGCCGGCGAGCGCTGCGATTGTGGCGATGATGCCAGCGCTGGTTCGATTGAACGTAGCAACAGCATCGTCAGTTTTCCCACCCATATGACCGATTGCGACCTGGCGCAGCGACTCCGCTTCGAGTCCCGGGCCGACCCACTCCTCGCAAAGCGTGGCGATGTCATCAGCCTTAATCGGGAAATCGCGCTGATTGCCAGTGAATACGCCTATCGACTCTGCGCCAAGTGTTTTCACCCGTTTCGCCGCGACAGCCTGTCCATGGCGAAGCCGGAGTGCCTCGTCGATGCTGGAGCGAATGATGGAGCCTCTTGCAAAGCCGACGGTTGGGTCGATGGGGTTTCCGAAACTGTCCGTTTTTACGGGACTAACACTTGCAGCTTTTGCTGCATTGCTAACGTCCTTCACGTCATTCATGACTTACACCTGTTAATTCAGTTGGGTACTGCTGCGAGAGACTTGCCGGTGCCTGTCGTTCATAGCGACACAGTGACAATGCTTCGTAATAGTTCGACAAACGAGGTGTGGCCCTGCCAGTTGATGCCATCCACTGCGACCTCTGCTTTAGACGTGGCCCCATCCCGCGCGCCAGCTTTCACCGTTGCTTCAATCAGCTCGTGCTCCAGCGCTTGCGTATGAAGCACGTCAATGTTTCCCGTCTGTGCTGCAAGCGCAGCGGCGATTGCGTACGCACCCCAGTTGGAAACCGACGCGCTCACAACGACGTCGGTTGCCGTGACCGTGACAACGCCTGACTCATGCCCCGCCAAAGATTTCCCGCCCAACGGATGAACGGCGGTTATGGCGTCGCGTACCGCGCCAAAGCCAACTTCATTGCCACCGTCGCCAATGCCAATCGTCAGCACCCCGCGCTTGCGCGCAAAATCGGCGAGCAGGTAAACGTGACCAACGTCTTCAGGGTTGCGACAATCACCTCGTACCCCGTGGAAGTAGCCTTCCTTGTTCGGGCCATCGCGTTCAACGAAGACGACCGCGCTCGGTCGGTACTCTTCCATCAATGTTTGCGCGATACTGCGGCCAGGCTCAAGACCCAGCGGGAAGCACACTGTCGAAATTGCGGCGGGGCCGCCCAATTCGGCATTGATGGTTGCAGCAACCGCCATCACGGGGGCTACATGTGCATCTTCGGTGACAAGGACCACGCGCACACCGAAGGCGACTACCAGCGCACGGGCCAGGACCGCGGCGCCGACCGGGCCATCTGTTTCACCTTGCGGCAGCCTGGGTGGTGTACCAGCTCCCGTGGCAATGAAGACGATGTCGCCGCGGGACAACGTATCGGCGAGTTTTCGCGCAGCGAGTGAACTGAGCGGCTCTCCATGGTGGGCGCGGCACACGTTGTACATCGGCACCACGTAGCCTGCTGGAAGACCGCCGTTTAGCGGGCGGATTTCAACCGTCATAAGACGGTCAATCCGCTCCCCTGTAATCTGGTCGTTCGTCGGAGTCATTGTTACGCTCGTTTTAACGGTCGATAGGCTCACGATATGTCTCCTTCACCAGAAGGACGCAGACCAGTGAGATGATTGCCGCCAACACCACGTACCAGGAGACCGACATGGAGTTGCCACTTCGCGCCACGAGCCACGCGGCAATCAACGGCGTCGGCGCACTGGAGATAATTCCGGAGAGCTGATACGCAGTCGACGAGCCGCTAAATCGGTACCGGGTCGGGTACTGCTCAGCGTAAATAACGCCATGCAGCGACCCAGTAGATGCGTGACCGATGCCGAGGCCGAGAGCCAACGCGACCGTGATGAGTACGGGGTTCGCCGTGTCGAGCAACCAGAACAGCGGAAATGCGTAGAGCGCGAAGAAGATGGCACCAAACCCGTAGACGACTCGCCGGCCAACCTTGTCCGAAAGCCATCCGAAGAAGGGTTGCATGAAGAGGTCAACTGCGGCTGCAATGAGTAGGCCCGTCGATGCGACGCTTCGCGGCAGATGCAATGTTCCTGTGATGTACGTCAACGCATAAACGGTGATGAGGAAGTAGCCGACATTCGCCACGGTCTGGAAGAACACCATGATGACGGTCTTCTTCTTTTCGTTTTTCCACACTTCAAGCAGCGGGGCGCGCGAGACGTTGCCCGACTCTTTGACCTTCTCGAATGCTGGCGGCTCCGACACCTGCAGGCGGATGTACATCCCGACTGCCAGCAGGGCGAGGCTGAAGATGAACGGCAATCGCCATCCCCATGCGAAGAACTGCTGGTCCGGCAACGCAGAAACGAGAGCGAATGCTCCGGTAGACACCAGCAAGCCGGCCGGTACACCCATTTGCATAGTGCTTCCGAAAAGCCCTCTGCGCCCCTCTGGTGCGTGCTCGACTGACATCAGTGCTGCACCACCCCATTCGCCACCCAAAGCGAAACCCTGGATGACGCGCAGGAGAATCAGAAGCGCTGGGCTCCAGTGACCCGCCGAGTTATACGAGGGCAAAAAGCCGATGCCGGCTGTGCAGAGCCCCATGACAAGCAGGGTGAACACCAGCATCTTCTTGCGGCCCATCTGGTCGCCGAAGTGACCGATGACCATACCTCCAAGCGGGCGCAGCACAAATGCGACAGCGAAGGAAGCCATCGAAGCGAGCGTTGCCAGCTCCGGGGTTAGGTCATTAAAGAAGACTTTCGGAAATACCAGTGCTGCGGCTGTACCATACAGAAAATAGTCGTACCATTCGACCGTCGTGCCGATGAATGAACTGAATGCTGCTCGCGTCGAAACGCTTCGAGCCTCCTTAGCTTCGTCCGAAGCCGTTGCTGCCAGATTTGCGCTCATGATTAACTCCCAACCTGTTGCCCAGTAGAGGTGTGGTGGTAACCCGGTCGGTCGCCGGGCTACCTTATCTGCAGCGGTTACACGTTGATGGTTACGCTCTTTCGCGACGTGTACGCTTCCAGTGCGCCTTCAATGGAATACTCGGCACCGATGCCGCTTTGCTTCGCGCCACCGTACGACATGCCCGGAATCTGGCCGCCAGCGCGATTGACCTGCAACCAGCCCGCGTCAATTTTTTCCGTGACACGGAGCGCCGTGGTCAGGTCATTCGTGAAGACATATGCAGCAAGGCCGTAGACGGAGTCGTTCGCCCATTGCAACACTTCATCCTCGTTCTTCCAGGGCAACGCCACCAGAACTGGGCCGAAGACTTCTTCACGGCACACGCGCCAGCTGTTGTCGACACCGGTGAAAATCACTGGTTCAGGGAAGAAGCCCTTTGCTTCATCGACCGTCGGCGGCAGCGCGCCCGTCAAAACCTTCGCGCCGCTGTTGATAGCTTCTTCGATGAACGCGCGGACTTCCGAGTAGCGTTCTGCGCTGATAATTGCGCCTATATCGCTCGATTCGTCCAGCGAGTCGCCGATTTTCAGTTCCTTCACCTTCGCGACGACCTTGGTCATCACCGCGTCCCAGACGCTTTCATGGACGTAGAGACGCGAGCCCGCCGTACAGGACTGACCTTGGCGCGCGAAGCGCATGGCGTTGATGATGCCGGTGACCGTCGAGTCGATATGTTCCGGCGTTGCTGCATCCGGGTAGACGATGCACGGGCTCTTACCGCCGAGCTCCAGCGTTGCGTGACCGATGCGGTCAGCAACCGCGTGACCAACCAGCTTTCCGACTTCCAGTGAACCGGTAAACGAAACCTTCGCGACATTCGGATGCGCCGCGAGCGGTGCGCCGGCATCGATACCCGTACCCGTCACCACGTTGAACACACCCGCCGGGAACAGGCCAGTCGCGAGTTCTGCGATTTTGATAACAGCGAGGGGCGCGTCTTCTGCCGGCTTCAGAACCAGCGTGTTGCCAGTGCCAAGCGCCATGCCGATTTTCACGGCCGCCAGGACAACCGGGGAGTTCCACGGGATGATGGCGCCGACGACGCCGAGCGGCTCACGCGTGGTGTAGCTGAAGAGACCCGGACCGAGCGGGAGCGTTTCACCCTTTTGTTCAGCGATGACACCGCCGTAGTAACGCAACACTTCAGCGGCGCCCAGAACTTCCGGGCGGCTTTGGGTGCGCAGCGCATTGCCGCTTTCCGCAGCGAGAACTCGAGCGATTTCTTCAGCGTTGGCGGTAACGCGATTGCCCAGTTCAATCAGGAGGGCGCCGCGTGCACGCGATGCCATGCGACGCCATGCCAGGAAAGCAGCACTAGCTGCGGCAACGGCCGCCTTGACGTCTTCTTCGTCGCTCGCACCGATGGAGACAATCTTCGTGCGGCGCGACGGATTTTCCACGTCGAAAGTCTTGCCCTTCGCGGGGGTGCGCCACTCGTTGTTAATCAGCAGGCCGGTAATGCCGGCCTTCGGGACGACGATTTCGGCGGAAACGTTGTCAGTCATGGAGTTCACGGTATGTCCTTCGATGTTCAGTTGACTTATTAGGCAGCCGGCAGGCTGAGGCGCACGCCGAGCAGCTCTTCGTAGATTTCATTTACGCTGGTCGAGTCCTTGCCGCCGAGGCCCTTTGCACGAGCTGCGTTGTAGGTTTGCAGCACGAGTTGGCCGAGCGGCATCGGAAGGTTCGAGAATTCGTCGAGGCACAACTTGATGTCTTTGTGCATCAGGTCAATGGCGAAGTTGGCCGGGCGTTGCTCGGTGAACAGGGTCTTCGGCAGGTAGTCGAGCATCTTGCTGCCAGCGAGGCCAGCGGTCAGGACGTCGCACAGCACGTCGAGCTTCGCGCCTGCCTTGACGCTTGCTGTCAGGACTTCGCCGAGCGCGACGGTGTTGATTGCCGTGAGCAGGTTGTGGCTCAGTTTCGTGAGCTGACCCGCGCCCGTATCTCCGCAATGCACGACGCGGCCGGCCAGAACTTCAAAAATCGAGTTCAGTTTTTCGATTACTTCGAGCGAGCCACCGACCATCAGAACGAGCTTGCCGTTCTCGGCGCCTGCAACGCCGCCGCTCACGGGCGAATCGACGAAGCTAACTTTCTTTGCTGCGGCTGCAGCAGCAACCTCTTTGGTCGTCGCCGGGTCGACGGTGCTGAAGTCGACAATGATTGCGCCTTCTGCTGCCGTCTGCAGAACACCGCCTTCGCCAGTCACCGCATCGCGCAGCGTCTTCGGGCTCGGCAGGCTGAGGAGAATGCGTTCTGCATCCTGCGCTGCGTCGGCAGGGCTCTTTGCGGCGATTGCACCCTTCGATGCGAGAGCGTCAACGGCTGCCTGGCTAGGGTCGAACACGCGCACCTGATGACCCGCTGCGACCAGACGGGCTGCCATACGGCCACCCATGCGTCCCACTCCGATAAATGCAACCTTCATTTGAGCTTCCTCCAACTGGAATCTGATTGGTTAAGCCGGGCAAAACGCGCAACACCTAAGTCATTGTCAGCCAAGGGTTTTCCCTCGTTTCGACCAGGAATTGCGTGCCGGTGATGTGACTATAGGAAGACAAATTTAGAAAAAAAAGACGACACTTTTTAACCCTATGAGTAAGTTTCGCTTACCATTCGCTCCATATCCTTGTAGGAGTGCGGGATGCTCAACCTCAGCCGTCTTCATCTGTTGCACGAGTTGTCGGTCCTTGGAACGATTTCGGCGGTCGCGGAAGCGGTCCATCTCACGCGGCCAGCCGTTTCTCAACAGCTCGCCCAGCTGGAAGAGGAACTCGAGACGGTTCTAATCGAGCGGTCAGGTCGCGGCGTTCAACTGACGCCCGCCGGGCGGCGCCTGGTGGCAAGGGCGACCGGCTTGTTCGAAATGGTTGCGGATATTGAATCCGAGGTCGCCGCAGCGAATGTGGAAGTTAGCGGCGAGGTTCGAATGTCGGCATTCGGGTCGCTGGCGAGCAGTGTCGTCCCGGTCGCCATCAGCCAGCTGCTTGAGCAGCACCCTCAGTTGAACGTCATCTTTACTGAACTGGAGCCATCCGAAGGTCTGCGAGCGGCTGCGGCCAAGCAAACTGACCTCGCCATCGTGGACGACCTCGTGAGTGCCGAAGCACTCGCAAGCGCACTTGAGTTTCATCCTCTATGTGTTGACCACTTCGATGCAGTTGTATCGTCGAAGCACAAACTTGCTGGACGAAAATCCATTGCGTTATCGGACCTCGCGCACGAACGCTGGGCGTTGAATCAGTCGGCGGCGACGTACCACACGTTCCTTCTGAACGCCTGCTATGCAGGCGGGTTCACCCCGAAAGTGACGACAAGCAGCCGCAACACGGCAGTCACACTGGAAATGGTCCGGACCGGCTGTACCGTCGCTGTGTTGCCACGGCTCGCGCTGCGGCAGGCAGAGAAAGACCCCCACTTCTCCGTCATTCCAATTGACCCCGTGTTGAACCGGCGCGTATTCATTGCTTTGCCACGCGGAACTGCAAAACGGCCCGCTATCGCGGCAGTTCTCGATGCTCTAACGTTGGCCGCCGAACCACCCGAGTGAAGTCCAAACCAGTGCTGGTCCCATCACGAGCCCGGGGCAGCCAGTTGAGTGCTTTTGCGCTCAATACGAGCGGGGCATTTCCGACGCCTAGAGGCGTTTTCGGATGATTTCTGCGACAGCGTCAACGTCTGTTTCGTCGTTGAAAATGCCGAACGAAATTCTGATGCCATCTCGCTCTGGCGATACGCGGACATTGTTCTCTGAGAGATACGCCAACCAGTCAAGCGAGAGCGCAATCGTGTAAATGTGCGCACGCTCCGTCGCATTCCGTGGCCCGACAAGTCGGATGCTAAGGTCATCGAGATGCTCGATAAGTCTGTCCCCGAGTCTGAGGACGTGCGCCTCAATGTTGTCGACGCCAATGCTATCGAGCAAACTCAACGTAGCGCCCAGCGCATGAATCCCTGGCAGGTTGAAGTTGCCGAGCTCGAATCGACCAGCCCCTGCTCGCAGAGCGACATCATCGGGACGTGCTATGAAATCGGCTGGCGGATTCGCGAGCCCAGCCGTAGCGAGATACACGGGCTCAAGGCTTTCGAGGCTTGAATCGACGTAAAGGAACCCAAGCCCTTGGGGCACCAGCAGTCCTTTGTGGCATCCGGCCGCCAGAATCGAAACCCCAAGGTCTTTGACGTCAAGCGGCAAGACTCCGACCGACTGCATTGCATCGACAACGAGATAAAGAGCATTCTCTTTGCAAAGCTGTCCGATAGACCGGATGTCATGTCGCTGCCCGGCGTGAAAGGTCACGTGCGAAAGCGATATCGCTCGCGTTTTGCAGTCGACGTAGGGAACGAAAGTCTGGGCATTCGCAACCTCTCCAGATAATTTGACGAACCGCACCTCGACACCTTTACGACGCAAATTCAGCCACGTATAGGCGTTGTTGGGATGGTCACCTTCAATCAGCAAGACGTTGTCGCCAGCGTTGAAATCAATCGCATTGGCTGCGATGTTGAGGCCTTCCGACGTGTTCTTCGTGTATGCGATTTCGTCAGGAGATGCTCCAATGAATGACGCCAGGGCCCCCCGCACCTGTTCAACCCGGGCCAGCCATTTCGGCTTTGGGCCTGCCATCTCAAAGCTTTCTGCGAGAAAGTCTTCGACTGCCACCTTTGCTGTCACGCCAAGTGGCGTCTGATGTGCCGAGTCCAGATAGAGCATTTTGCTTGCCGCAGGAAAATCTGCCCTGATTGCTGCGTTATCGAGGAGTGTCATGAGCATTCATTGCTGCGCGCCTGAACCGGCGCTGCAAACGGAAGATGGTTACAGGAAAGTCTGCACCGCGAGCGCGCTCGCCGGCGGCCGGGCGTTCATTCAGGCGTGCGCTAATACCTGCCCGAGGAATTCGCGTACACGCGGATGAGCTGCGTCGCCGAAGAACTCATCCGGTGGTAAGTCGACCAGGATGCGGCCGCCGTCCACGAAGATGATTCGGTCGGCAACTCTCCGTGCAAACGACATTTCGTGGGTGACACAAAGCATGGTCATACCCTCCGTCGCCAAAGCAACCATCGTGTCGAGGACCTCCTTGACCATCTCTGGGTCCAACGCCGATGTCGGTTCATCAAAGAGCATAATGCTCGGACTCATGCATAAAGCCCGTGCGATGGCCACTCGCTGTTGCTGGCCTCCCGAGAGTTGGGGAGGATATTTTTCCGCCTGATTTGCTACGCGGACCTTGGTGAGCAACCGCGTCGCTATTTCTCTTGCCTCATCCTTGCTTACGCCGTTCACCTTTACGGGGGCGAGCATGCAATTTTTGAGCACCGTGTAGTGCGGAAACAGATTAAAACTCTGGAACACCATGCCCACATGGCGACGTACATCTGCTGGCTTCTGGTATCGCTCGCCGGTTTGTGGGTTTCGGACGATGACCTCTCCGCCATCAATGTCCTCCAACCCGTTGATACAACGGATAAGGGTCGACTTCCCGGACCCCGACGGTCCGCAAATCACCACTTTCTGTCCCACGCCAATCTTCAGGTTGACGCTATTGAGAACAGTGTGCGCCCCGAAGCGCTTGGTTAGCGATACGAGTTCGACGACCGGGGTATCGGTTGCATTCATTTCTGCTCCCTGTAACGGGTGATTGGGTGGAGTCAGTTGACTGCGGTGACAACGACCGGAGCCGGAGTACGTGTTTCGCTCTTTGCCTGGCGACGCGCCCGAAGGTAGTCAGCAAGCTCCGCCACGCCAGAGCAGATTACGAAGTAAACGACCGCTGCGAATGTATAAAACTCCACAAGCTTGCCGTCACGCTGGGCAATCTTCGAGGCGGCCCCGACAAAATCAGTCAGCGACAGGACGTACACGAGAGACGTGTCCTGGAACAGAATAATTGCCTGGGTCACCATGATTGGAAATACTGCCTTAAGCGCCTGTGGAACGATGACGAGTGAATACGCGTGCCAGGTCGAAAGGCCCAAAGCTTTCGCTCCCTCATATTGACCTCTAGGCACGGACAGCAGGCCCGAGCGGATGATTTCGCAGAAGTAGGCTGCCTCAAAAAGCGTGTACGTAACGAAGGCCGTCAGTTGCGGACTTACCGAGACCGAGATTCCCGCCGGAGAGAAATGGCGAAGCGCTAGTGGCACAAGAAAGAAAAACCAGAACAGCACCATGATGAGCGGAATTGACCGCATGACCGTCACGTAAGCCCAGACGATACGGTCGAGCACCGGAACCCGGATGTGACGAATCACGGCCAGGACTATCCCGATTGCCAGGCCGCCGAGAAACGCGAAGACAGTGAGCTTGAGGGTGAACACCATGCCCTCGCCGAGATACGGGAGCGCGCGCTGGATGGCTCCAAAGTTATACGTAGTCATGCTTGCCTCTATGCCTTGCTGACCGTTGCGACATTCGATTTCACGGAAAACCGCCGCATGACAATCTCGGCCGCGCCATAAATGACTATGGAGAGGGCGAAGTACGTCACTGTAACGACGCTGAATGATTCGAATGTTCTGAACGTAAACTCATTCATCTGCTGTGCCTGCGCCGTCAGGTCGAGCAGGCCAATTGTCATTGCGACCGATGTGTTTTTGAGCAATGCCAATGCTTCACTTGTAAGCGAGGGCGCCATTGTTCGCAGCGACTGGGGTACCAGGATGCATGCGTACGTGGTAAAGCTAGACAGCCCCAGCGCGTGTGCTGCCTCACGCTGTCCTTTCGGCAATGACTGAATGCCTGCACGAATCTGCTCGGCGACGCGCGCTCCCGTGTACAGGCCGACCGCAATCAATGCAGGTACGAAACTGGCCCACGGTGGAGGTATTTGCTTGATTGCACTTCCCAATGCGGCAGGCAGAATCTCCGGGAAGACGAAGTACCAGAGAAACGCCTGAAGCAGCAGAGGGATATTCCTAAATACTTGAACGTACGCGCGACTTAACGTGCGGAGCACCTTGCTGCGCGACGTCCGACCCGAACCAACCACCACCCCGAGCACCGCCGAGATGACGGCGGCGCCAAGCCACAGCAGCACAGTCCAATAAAGGCCTGAGAGCAACCAGTTGATGTAGTGATTTCCGTCGACTGTTGTTTCGAACAGGAGTTGCATGGTTGCCCCCAGTTAATGAACAGTGCCGTTGCCCCGGACAGATTTACGAAGGCAACTTGTCGCTCGGAGCCTTGACGCGCTCCTTCAGGTCATCGCTCATCGGAAAGTTCAGTTTGATGCCGCGGGGCGGAATCTGACCTTCGAACCATTTCGCGTAGATTTTGTTGAATTCACCTGATGCCATCAGCGACTTCAATGTATCGTCGACCGTCTTCTTGAAGCCGGGGTCGTCCTTCGCGAACATCAAACCGTAGACGAGCGAGTTATAGGATTCCGGCAGGAACGTGAAGGTAGCCGGGTCCTTGGAGTCCGCTTTCTTTGCGGCCAGGAGAATGTCGTCTTCGATGAAGGCAGCCGCGCGGCCGCTTTCCAGAACGAGCATTGACTCGCCATGGTCATGTGCCGGGATGAACTTCAGGTCGAGGTTGTTCTTCTCACTGATTTCCTTCGCGAAACCCAAAGCATTTGAGCCTTGGGTGTAGACCACGGTCTTCCCCTTGAGGTCAGCCGCAGACTTGATGCCCGAGTCTGCTTTCACCAGCCAGCGGGTATGGCTGACAAACGTACCAACCGAGAAACCAACCTGCTTTTGGCGGTCGAGGCTGTTCGCCGTACTCGCGCATTCAATGTCGACGTTTCCGTTGTTCACGAGCGCGATGCGATTGGCCGAAGTGACCGGAACATTCGTCACCTTCAACGTCGGCATGGTCTGCTTCAGTTTGTCGACCACTGCGTGGCACAGGTCGACCGAGAACCCGACGTAGTTCTGGTTCTGGTCGAGGTACGAAAACGGCACGGAAGCATCCCGCACTCCCAGCCGTATTTCGCCAGTGCTTTTGATTTTGGCGAGCGTGTCTGCGGCGTTGGCATGCACCGAAAACATCGTACTGCCCGCAACGAGAAGAACCGCTGGAACGAAAAGTCTGAACAGCATTCCGAACTCCTGTGTTGTCGCTTATTCACTGACGCAGCGAGGTCTCCCGGCGCTGGCATTCGTAGGTGGATTTATGCGCACTGAACGACTGGGTGCAGGAAAACTGTAGGTACCCAAAAATAATAAAAAAAGACGACCTTTTCTTTCCAAATAGGAAAGAAAAAGTGTCGTGTGAGTGTGGGGATTTCTGTCTTTCGGAAGCGATTCGCACGCTCACGGTCTCTGCCCCTAGTCCATCGAACACGCGCAGAGGCCGCTTGGGCGTCGGCGGCGGAGTCGTACTCGACAGTCATGCCAACGACGAATGCGCAGAGACGTTGTTCAAGGCGAAATTTCTTACCGTCGCCGAGCCGATGGCTTGGGTAAGCTAGCCAAAGATATAGCGGCTAAAGTGCACCCGGCGATGCATCGGCGATACATGATCCATCCTACGGAGACTTTTGGAAGGCGTCTTTCTCGAGTCTCGTAGGCCAAACTCTTCGGCCTGTCGCAGGTGACCGATGCTTGCCAGCCGGCAGACCGCAACGCCAGCACTTACCGGCATCGACGGGTCGCCATCCTAATGGCACCCTCGACGGCGAATCGACCGGATCACAGCCGAAGCCGCCTACCGCCCACCGCCGTCCATTAACGGACGCGCGCGAGGCGAAGGTGCCGATGGAAAATTCGCGCCAAGATTCCTCTGGATAAGGGGGCGGTGGTAGCGGTCGGGCAGCAGCGGCTCATTACTGCGCCGGCGCCTCCCGGTGGCAGTTCGACCAATAACGGCTGTCCCCAGGGACTCGTTCCCTGCCCGAAAGTCGCGCAGTGACAATGCCTGACGCGTCGCCCTAGCTAAGGGCGAAATTGTCGAGGGCGTTGTGAACTGGCCTTCCGAGCGATTGTGCATAGCCCAACTCTCCGACTTCGTCCATTCGCGGAGCCAGACGCCGGTTATCTTTCCGTCATCCGCGAATCAAGCCCATAAACGTCCTGAGGCGTAATCGCCAGATGTTCTGACAGCGCTGCTGCTGCCGCCTCCGCGTCCCTGCCAAGCACGGTGCGCATGAGCGCCTCATGTCGCTCGACGAAACCGTCAAGTTCCTGTGCGTCGGCGAGGATCACATGACGGTAGCGACTCGCCTGATCGTAGAAGGTGGACTGCAGTTCCATCAGCCGCTGCGAGCGGCAAGCCCCGAGCAAAGCGGTGTGGAAGCTCTTGTGAGCGATTTCGATCGTGCGCCGCGCCTCCGCCGGCGCATCGTAATGGCGCGTCACGGCGAGTGACAGCTTCGCGAAGCTGCCGGCGATCTCCATCTCCCAGTTGGCATTGCCTGCCGCGATCGCTTCACGCAGCGCCTCCGTCTCGACCAACTGACGCATGCGAGTCAGGTCTGAAAGGTCGGCTTGCGACAGGGGCGCGACACGGAAGCCGCGCCGCGTCTCATTGGTCACGAAACCCAGCGAGGTCAGCCGCGCCAGTGCCTCGCGCAATGGCGAAGCACCGATGCCGTACTGCTCCTTCAATTGCTCGATGCGCAGGTTGTGCTCAGGCGGCAGCACGCCGGACACGATGTCTTCGACGAGACGCTCGAGAATTGCCTCGGTCAGCGTTTCCTTGACGAGTATTTCCATGGGTGGGACATGCTTGAGATGGATAGCGTGATCCTGCGCTACGACCTTCTTTTTGTCAATAAAGTCTATTTTATCGATAATAATGGTATTTACCGATGGAAAGGCCGGCACACGTCATCCACTATGCGGACCATAGGAGGAGTTCCATGAACACCGAGCATTTACGCTTTATCGACCTGTCGGTCGCGCTGGAGAACGACGTGCCGGCCGATCCGCCAGGCCTGCGTCCACGAATCCACTACACCGATCACCACCGCGGCGCTGAGCAGATCGCCGCGATGTTCCCCGGCCTTTCACCGAACGAACTGCCCGATGGCGAGGGATGGGCGGTCGAAGACCTGATCCTGCACACGCATAGTGGCACCCACATGGATGCGCCGCTGCACTATGCGTCGACCATGAACCGTGGCGAACGCGCGATCGGCATCGACGAACTGCCGCTTGAATGGTGCATGGCACCCGGCGTGAAGCTGGATTTTCGGGCGTTGCCGGATGGACATGTTGTGCGCGCAGATGAAGTCGAGGCGGAATTGACCCGAATCGGACACGTCCTCAAGCCGCGTGACATCGTGCTGGTCAACACCGCCGCGGCCCGCGCGTACGGCACGCCCGCCTATGTGGACAGCGGCTGCGGAATGGGACGTGCCGCGACCCTTTACCTGCTTGAGCGCGGCGTGCGTGTGGTCGGCACGGACGCGTGGAGCTGGGATGCACCGTTCCGTTACACGCGCGAGGAATACCTCCGGAGCGGCGATCCGTCGATTATCTGGGAGGGCCACAAGGCAGGCAGAGAGATCGGCTACGGCCAACTCGAGAAACTGACCAACCTGGACCTGCTGCCGCCGTTCGGCTTCACCGTCTGCTGTTTCCCCTACAAGATCAAGGGCGCGTCCGCCGGCTTCACGCGTGCAGTCGCCATCATCGACCCGGAGTCCTGCTCGTGAAACTCGCCACCTTCGAGACCCGTGATCATGTTGCGCGTATCGGCGTCGTGTTGCCCGCCCAACAGCGTGTGGTCGGGCTGTCCGATGCGTTTCTCGCGCATCACGGCACAGTTCAACCGGCCTTCACCGACATGCTGGCGCTGATGCGGGGCGGCCCGCGCGCGCTCGACACCGCCTTCGAACTAATAGCGCGCACACACGGTGATGAGCCGTTCGTGCACGCGCTCGATTCGGTGCGGTTTCTCGCGCCCCTCCCGATACCAGAACAGATTCGGGATTTCTCGACCTTTGATCTGCACATGCAACAGGCCGGGGCAGCTATGGCCCGTCTGCGCGCGCAGCGCCGGGGTGGCGACCTGCTTGCCCTGCCGGAACCAGAAGCCATCGCTTTGCCGCCGGTGTACTACGAACAGCCGATCTACTACAAGGCAAACCGTCTCAACGTGGTCGGTCATGAACACGACGTGCGCTGGCCGCGGCGAGCAAAACTGCTGGACTATGAAGCAGAACTGGGTGTGTATATCGGGCACCCCGGGCGGGATATCGATAGCCGGAGCGCCAGCCTGCACATCTTCGGCTTCACGATCTTCAATGACTTCTCGGCGCGAGATCTTCAGGAACACGAGATGGAAGGACCGTTCGGCCCGGCAAAAGGTAAGGACTTCGATACCGGCAATGCGATGGGCCCATGGATCGTGACCGCCGATGAAATTGAGGACCCCTATGATCTGGCCGTCACAGTGCGTGTGAATGGCGAGCAGTGGTCGCGTGGATCGACAAAAGACATGCGTCATAGCTTCGAACGAATGATCGAACACGTGTCCGCGGACGAAACCTTGCATGTCGGAGAATTCCTCGGATCGGGTACGGTCGGCAGCGGCAGTGGTCTCGAGCTGAACCGGTGGATCAAGAATGGCGACGTGATCGAAATCGAAGTCGAAAAAATCGGCGTGTTACGCAACCGGGTCGTTGCGCATGCGGGCGAACATAAAGGAAGCGGATCATGAACAATCGTTGGATTGCACTTGCTGTGCTTTGCCTTGGCGTCTTTCAGTTCACACTCAACTGGTTCTGCGTCGTTCCGGCTTTTCCGGCGATCGCGCACGAATACGGACTATCGATTCCGCAGGTCGCAGCGCTCGTTGCCGCGTTTGTCGGGGGGTACGGCATTTGCCATCTGCCGGCGGGTTGGCTGTCCGCCCGATTCGGCATGCGCTACGCGCTGCTCATCGGCATTGCGCTCGAAGCTTGCGCATCGCTCAGTGGCGCGCTGGTGTCGTCGTATCCGGCGATGCTGGCCACCCGGGTGATTGCCGGTGCAGGTGGGGCCTGCTGCCTTGGTGCGGTGGTGGGACTCGTCAGCGCCTGGTTCCGCGACCGCGAATTGTCGTTCGCGATCGGACTGACAACCGGCGTAGCCTTCGCGCTCGGTGCGGCGACTGGACTGTTCCTGTGGTCAATGGTGGTGGCAGCCGCTGGCTGGCATACCGCCATCGTCATCGCCGGGCTCATCGGGTTGGGGGTACTACTACTCCTCTGGTTTGCACCAATTGTCCCCAGTGCGGCTGCGGCGACACTCGACGGTGGTCACCTCGATATGCGCGCCGTGCGCCGCGTGCTGTGCAATGGGACGCTCTGGTGGTGGGGGCTGAGTATCGTCGGCTCGTACGGCGCGTTCTTTACCCTTGCGCAGTTCCTGCCGATCTACGCGGAGCGTGTCCTGCACTTCTCGCCGACCGAAGGCGGACGCCTTAGTGCATTGCTGTTGCTGAGCGGTATTCCCGCTGCGATGCTGGGCGGCTGGTTGTCGGACCGCTTCGGCCGGATCAAGCTGCTTATCTGCGGCTCGTTCGTCGTGAGTGGAATCGTGACCGTGATGCTGCCTCGTTTCGACGGGGGATCGTTGCATCTTGCTGCCGCAGCGATCGGGTTGATCACAATGATAGGACTCACACCGTGGTTCAGCGTGCCTGCGATGTATCCCGACCGTATCCCGCTGCATGACGTGCCCGCGGCCTCCGGTCTGATGCTCTCGCTTGCGGCGGTTGGAGGCTTTGCGGTGCCGCTTGGATTCGGCCGAATTGTTGCCAGCTACGGGTTTGACGCGGGGCTGCCTTACCTCGGCATCGTATCGATTGCCTTTACCGCTTTCGGACTGATTGCGCCGACACCGTCACGGCGACGCGGTATCGTGGGTCATATACAGACGGACGCTGCCTGACAGAAGCGAATCCGGCGCAACGAAACCCAACCTGGCGACTGGTGGAGCGGTCTTTCGTCATCCTGTTTCGTTGATATTTATTATTTCGGATCTCTAATTATATAAATGGAGGAGAACATGCATATTCCAGGAGGAAAAAATGCTTACCCACTGTGGATTGCCTGCGCCATGCTCGGCAGTCCGTGCCTTGCACAAACCAGTGTCAGCCTGTACGGGCAAATCGACGTTTTTGCCGGAGCGACAAAGTCCATTGGCGGTCGAACGGCGTGGCAGGAATCAAGCGGCGGCTTATCCACGTCCTATTTCGGCATGAAAGGCGCGGAGGATCTCGGTGCGGACACGAAGGCCATTTTCGCGCTGGAAGGCTTCTTTCAGCCGCAAAACGGGCAGATCGGCCGCTTTCCGAATGATGTCTTCTTCTCACGAAACGCGTATGTCGGCATTGAATCGCCATATGGCACATTCACCGCAGGGCGCCAAAGTACTAACCTCTTCATCTCGACGATCCTGTTCAATCCCTTTGTCGATTCATTTACGTTTTCGCCTGTGGTGCTGCAAACCTATCTGGGTCTCGGCGGCCAGGGCGTAATCGGCGATACAGGCTGGAACAATGCGGTCCAGTACAGCACCCCGCGGTTTGGCGGGCTCTCCGGCGCGGCAATGTATTCGTTTGGCAATTCGGCTGGAACTGCAGGGCAACGTAAATGGAGTGCCCAATTCCTCTACTTTCATGGGCCGTTCGCAGCAACGGGCGTCTACCAGTACGAAAACTACAGCTTCGCCGCCGGCGACATCGGCACCGCGCTTGCTGGCGTGCCCGGCCTGAGCAGCCAGAGTACAAGCGAGCTCGCCGCAACTTATGACTTCAGGCTGGTCAAGCTATACGCGCAATATCTGCGCACCAATGACAGGACGAACAACGGCACAGTCATCGTCAATAGAGGACAGGCCGGTTTTTCGATTCCGCTTGGTGTCGGCTCGATTCTCGGTTCGTATGCCTACTCGAAGAGCAACGGCCCGGTCGACGGCATGGTGCGCAAGACGTGGGCGGTCGGCTATGACTATCCGCTTTCAAAGCGTACCGACGCGTACGCCGCCTATCTGTCCGATCACCTGACCGGGAAGTCGACCGGCGATACGCTGGGCGTTGGCATACGGATGAAGTTCTGATGCGTGCCAGGCCTAGCAGAGGTTGCGGATGCCGATCTGAAGTGTCGAGTTACTTGACACTAGATCGATAACACGCGCCCTACCCTAGGGCGATTTTTCTGGAGAGAATGAATGGCATACGAAGGATGCCGGAAACCTTGAGTGTCGAGGTCGAGGACAGCATTGCGTGCGTCACGCTCAATCGTCCGGAAAAACGCAACGCTATGAGTCCGACGCTCAACGCGGAAACGATCGAAGTGCTGGATGCGATCGAACTCGATCGCGAAGCGGCCGTGCTGGCCTTGGCCGACGAAGGCGACGCACGGACCGGCGGTATGGGCTTGAAGGATTATTTTCGCGAGGTCGACGCCAGTCCAGAGGTGCTGCAGGAAAAGATTCGGCGTAACGCATGCCGTCGGCAGTGGCAGCTTTTGCGCATGTACGCGAAGCCGGCCATTACGATGGTCAATGACTGGTGCTTTGGCGGTGGCCTCTCGCCACTGACAGCCCGCGGCCTCCCGATCACGACGCGTCAGACGATCCCTACCTAATTCGCGCCATGCGCTTACGCCGAGGACCCCATGCAGCACGCTTTCCCGTCTCTACCCGCCTGGAAATACACCCGAACTGCGATGACGCTCCACTGGGTTGTCGCGACTATGATGATCGGTGGCTTTGTAATTGGCTGGTTTATGACCGACATTCCAGGTTTCACGCCAACCAAGCTGCGCTACTTTTCATGGCACAAATGGATTGGCTGTACCGTGCTCGTTCTCGCTGTCGTCCGACTGGTTTGGCGAACGCTGCATACCGCGCCACCATTACCGCAATCCACCACGCATTGGCAACGCGTCGCCGCGGAGGCAACCCATTGGATGCTATACGCGCTGATGTTCGCAGTAGGGGTGTCGGGCTATCTATATAGCTCCGTGGCGAACATACAGGTGGTCTATCTCGGCTTGATTCCGCTGCCGCGCATCATCGGACCAGACCCGGTACTGCGCCCGTTACTCAGATACACACACATCTACCAGCCAATAACGCCGAAACCTGGCAACTTCGGCATGGACTGGGGCAAGAAGTATGGCTGTAGTACGGTGGCGAAGCTTCAAATTCAGGTCGAGGATATCAAGCAATAACGAACCCGGCACGCCGCGGGACGCGCCCACTTTCATTGTTCAATCATTTTCTCACGCTGGTCATCGCGAGATCTTTCTCTCTTTGGCGGTTCCCCTCTTCGATCCGGCGCTCCGCTGCGGCGAGGCTTTCGCGCCAGTAATAGGACTGTGGGCTGTAACCATGCCTCTCAAGATCGACCAATTCGTCGCGGACTTGCTGACGGCTAGGTACCTGAGTGTCGACCTGCGCCATTAAGGAACCGGTCGTGGTAATAAGGGCAACCGTTAACGTGACAGTCAAGATCTTGTTCACTGTGCATGCTCCAGTATCGGTTCGAGTGGATGGGCGATCTCCGATTTTCCGTCGCCCGCATGTATGCAGTGTGCGAGCAGTACGCCCGCAAGACAAATGAATACCCCGAATAACCGCCATGAGCCATATCGATACACCGCGTCCAGCGGCATTTCACCGCCGCTTCAGGCGCTGCGATCTGAACCTGCTGGTCACGCTCGACGCACTTTTTGCGGAAGACGGTAACGTAACGCGCACGGCGGACCGGCTCGCCATCAGTCAATCCGCGACGAGCCATGCGCTCAGTCGTTTGCGAGAAGTCTTTCGCGACGAACTCTTCGTCAGGGCGGGACCACGGATGGTGCCTACGGCTTTCGCGATGCAACTCAAGCCAATGATCTATGAATGGATCGAAGGTGCGGAGCGGGTGCTCATTACCGCGCAGCCGTTCGACCTGCGACATGCGCATGCCCGGCTAGTGGTTTCCGTGCCCGAACAGATCGAGAGGATGGTGATGCCGCCTCTGATGGAACATCTCTTCGACGTGGCGCCAGACATTGAAATCTTCGTCACGCCGTTGCCGCTTGGTGAGACGCTTGACGCACTGGATGCTGGGCAGATCGATCTCGCCATAGCGATTGGCGATGTCGACTTCAAGCCGTGGCATGTAGCGGTGCTCGCGTGCGAGACATCATTTGTACAGGTATACGATCCACGGTTAATTATGGGGGAACGGCCGTTGAAGCTTGAGTGCATTGCTTTGCTGCCGCATCTTAAGGTTAGCTATGAACCGGCGCGGAATATTGTCGTAGACGGCTATTTTGAGCGTCATGGCCTCGCGCGTCGGATCGCCGCCGGGTGCGCAGGGGCCGCGTCGGTGGCGCGCATGGTGGCGGCACGTCCGTTGGTCGCGATCCTGCCGGCGCTTGTCGCCCGTTCATTTCCGCAGGGCGTGCAACTCGCCGTCGAGCCGTTCGGCGATGACAGTCTGAGTTTGCGCGTGTACATAGTCTGGCATCGTCGTTCCGATCGTGATGAAGCACACGCTTATGTACGCCGTTGCCTTGCGCGCTACCTCGACGACGATTACGTGCAAGGTTGAATCCAGATCGCCTCATCGGAGGCAAAAAAAGCGCGCACCAAGCAACGTCTTCGGACTGGCCGATGCGCCTGATCATCATCTTGCCGAGTGCCCGCTTCAGAAATTCTGGCCGTGCCTGTACGCGCGTGCGTGGCTGCTGTTTCAAAGAGCGCAGGCGAAGTGCTGTTCATGCGAATACCGTGTGAGCCACCTTCGATTCAGAACACACAGCCCTTCAAGAGCGACAGCACGTACACCACCATGTCTCACCAGATTGCAGTGCTCCACCGAGTCAACGTCTGAGAGAATGCCGCCTCGTGGGAAACCTGCGCGACGTCGTGCAGTTAGCGTCAGTCAGCCCGCGTTTCGAGACCTGTATTTGCCCCTTGCGGCAATCATCCGCGGCTCGACTGCCCGCACAACCCTTGACATCCACCAACCTCCCAACACACTTTGAGCCGTTCGCGCGACCGGATGCACTTCGCCAGTGCTCCTCGGGTCCGTGCCACATGCCCACGAAGCTCGTAGCAATGTGGCACGACGACATCTATTTATTTTTCGACCCACGGCGACATGGCTTCCGGCGGCCCCAGTTTTTCAAGCAGATGCATGCCCTGTACTTTGCCGTCATAGATCCTGTGCATCTGTGCAACCGTCACGGACGCACGCGTCGGTTTCAGCGCCGCCAGGACGAATCGCCCAGATGCTTGCTGTTTTGTCAGCATATCGACATAAGGCTTCAGCATTGCATCCGGCACGAAGGCCGATTCGGTTGGTTTCGTGATCACATAGGGTTCGACAACCCCGGGGATAGTTGCGAGGCTGACCACGACGCTTTGTTCCTCGTCAACGATATCTGTGCGTGCGTGTCTGTCGGTGGGACGAAAAGGCGGCGATCCGCAAGGAATCGAGACGGTTCCGTCCGCATTCTGATGCAGCGGTGGGAGCGACGGTTGTGACTTATCGGGTGGCGGCATGACCTCCTTCAGAACGTCGGGATTTTCTGCGACTACCTTTCCGTTTTCCATCATGACGCAACTCGCCGCGAATGGTGGACTCGTAAGCGCAGGGTCGGTGTCGAAGATACTGCGTCCCGCCGAAATGAGTTGGGCCCGGGATGCCCGTCGCTGCGGCACGAGGTCGATCGTCCACGCGTCAGGGAGCTTGCCAGGACCATCCGCGTCGAACTGGAAACCACCATCGCTACGCGATCGATCGGTGTAAAGTTCAATTTCCGATATGCTCTGATCGCGAACCTTGAGTCGTCCGAATAGTAGAGCGTTACCCGCTCCTTCGCTAATGGTGACAACCAGAAATAGCTGCTCCGACTTTGGGTCGATTACATAGTATTTGTGCTTGATGCCAGTCGCCGTACGCCAGATGGTCATCATACTCAGGGCAGCCGGCACGGCATTTTCAGTCGCTTTGTATCCGGTGGACAGGGGAAGCGCCGATGGATCATGTGCGACCATCGACCCGAGCAGTCCGTCTGCGACATGGGTAAGACAGGCTCTGTCACATGTGGTGGTTGCCGCCGCGTACTGCGAAAAAAGAGCGGCAGCCAGCGTGCTGGCGAGTGATGCAATGAATCGGGTTTTTCTTTTCACAGCAAAGTCTCCATACATTGGTCCGCCAAAGGGACAGAAATTTTTTGCGTTCAATTCGTCGCAAAGCGGCTACATTAACAACTGCATTTTCCGCTCATGAAAAACGATTGATTACAGATGAGTGTTGCCGATTGTGATCGCCAGGGTCACTCCCGCAAGCCAACCACTTCTTGGCACATTTGGATAGCCAAACGCAAATGCGCTATCTGGATTAAGGATGTATTCGACCACTGGCTCCAGCTTTGCATACCGGGTCAAGCTGAACGTGCTGCTCAACTCAAAACGATATTCATTGGGCGACGTCATTTCAGCACTGCCACCCGCCAGCATTCGTGCATCCCGCTGAGCCAGCAAAGTCGACTTGTTGATTCGGTCATACATCGCTTTGACATTTATCTGGTCGACGCCGAACCAGCTCGACCTGTAATTGAACGGTTTTGTCAAGGTCAAGCCAGCGATGAGACCCCAGCCGATTGGACGGGCAGCGTCGAACGATCGCTCAATCGAAGAAAAGAACGCAAGACTGCGAGGGATATCAGCCGGTGAGGAGACCGTTGTGCCGATTTCCGACCAAATCGTTTGCTGCATCTTGAAGATGACACCTGAACTACCCTGATGAGACGTAAGGTAATAAGGATCGGTCACCTTCGTGTTCGCATAGTAATAATCGATGTGATAGTCCGACGGATGGGCAGACGTCGTGAAGTCGGTGTGGTAACCGGCCCCGCCAACCATGAACGCGCCCTGACCACCATCAGTCGAAAAGATATCCCAGCCATTTGCCTTTATCTGATCGGTATAGTTGCGAAGCTGTTGAACCCCGCCCTCGAACCAGATTTGTGGCGTTACGTTATATTTAACTCGCCCCCCCAACGTCCCAAGGCTCGCGTCCGGAACGCCGCTATCCCATTTGACCAGCGAATCGGTGCACTCGAAATCCAGCCCGCAATTTGGAGCGAAAAAGTACCGCAGCAGATTGGTTTTCCCGAATTCGAAATTAAGGCGATCGTTGAAAACCGTCTGTTCGTAGGTAAGCAATGAGAGCCAGGGTGCTCCGGTCGAATGCGACGGAAATTGATCCGATCCCAAATAGCTGCTGGAAAACGTACCAAAGTTGACCATGTTCTTCGTTGGGTACGTGAAGGGGAAAATCACACCCTCGATGTGGATTTTCGCCTCCTTCACGCTTGCAATCTTGTCGAGATCCAGATCCACTCCATTGATGAAGATCCCTTGGGCGCCGAAGTGGCCAGGCGCCACGCCAGTACTCAGGTTATTAAATGTAGCAGCCAGGAAAATCCCCTGGTAATTGATTCCATGCTCAGCCAGGGAGTCTCCAAGGGTTGCAAAGGGACCGCTCGGGGCAGACGCCGGCCTCGGTCCCTTTACGGTCGGGACACCCTCACTGTTGTATGGCGCCGGGTTGTTGACGCCGCCATCTTCGGACAGAACCAAGGGTGTTTCACGGCTTCCGGCTGTTGAGGATGCAACCACCAGACGGGCAGTAGTGGCCTCTCTGTTGGCGTCCGTATCTCGACCGTGCGTTCCAGATACCGATGTACCGGTCCTGTTGCGTGCCAGCTTCTCTTTCGTTGAATCCCGGGCGACCCGGCCTGACTTGCGCACGCCATTGTCAGGCACGCCTTTCTCGGCCCCGTCTTTAGGCCCAGCGACCTCGACCGTGCTCGCCGAATCCGTAGCGGTCTGCGCGACGGCTGCGCTGCTCGCCAGCATGGTCACCAATGCGATGGCCGAAATGTGCCACGAAACCGGTGTCCCGCTGGGCCAAATTCCAAACCTGTTCGATCTCATTTTCATCTCCTTGATTTTTTTATGGCAGCACGCGGCCACCCACGCCGTTGAAGGCGCGGTCTGGCTCTTAAAATGGAAAGCTTTGCGGGGGAGCGCTACCAGGCCGTAGCGCCACCGTCGACAGAAAAGTCAGCGGCTGTTATCCAGCTCGCTTCGTCCGATGCGAGGAACACCGCGCACCATGCGATGTCTTCCGGTTGACCAATCCGCCCGGTCATCGACTTGGCAAGTGCACGCTCAAGAAATTCCGGCTGACGCAGCATGTGCGCGCGAGTTGCGGCGGTCTCTACCAGCCCGGGCGAGATGCTGTTGACACGAATACCGTGTGGACCGCCCTCCATCGCGAGCTGGCGGGTCATTGCGAGCACGCCGCCTTTACCCGCGCAATGCGCAAGCGCAGGCGATCCCGCAAGAGCGACAGTCGCGTTGGCCGAAGCGAAGTTAATGACCGCCCCGCCGCCGCGCGCAATCAGCGCTGGCCATGCCGCCTTGCACAGCAGGAATACGATGTCGAGTTCGCCGGTGAGCGTTCTGCGCCATTGCGTCTCGTAGTCCATGTCCTGCAGCCACGCGAACGCGCCAAACGCTGCCGCGTTGACGACCACGTCGAAACCATCGTGCCGCGCCAGCGCAAACTCGACCAGGTGCGCTGCCCCGATCGGATCGGTCAGATCGCAGGGATGCAGGCTGTCGAGCGAAAGGCCACGCGCAGCGGCTTCCTTGACCGTTTGTTCTGCCGCAGATACATCGATATCGCAGCCGACGACGTGTGCGCCCTGTGCAGCGAACAGCAACGCGCACGTTTTGCCGATGCCGCTGCCGATACCGGTGACGAGTGCTACCTTGCCGAGCAGGCGCTCGCCGTCCTGCACAGGGCGTGCATGTTTGAAAACAGATTTCATGCGGAGCCTCGAGACGGATCAGTTGAGCTTCAACCGGTGTGTGCTGAGCGCCCCGGCGAATGCGAGGGCAGCGATGAGAAGGAGCCCGATGCCGCCGCCTTCGACGACCTCGAAGCGCGAGCCCCAGTGCCCAACCAGCGGCATCACGATCAGTGGACTGCAGAAGTAGCCAATGAACTGGCCCGCGGTGAACGCACCCGTGCCAAATCCGCGGCGCTCAAAGGGCAGCGAACGCAGCCCCCAACTGACCAGTGCGGGGAGGACCACACCGCAGCCAATGCCGTTGATCGCGCCGCCAAGCGTCAGCAATGTAAAGTCGTGCGCCACGCCCAGGATCAGGAAGCCAAGACCACAGACTAGCGTGCCAATCGCGAACTGTTGCGGTACCGCGAACCGGCTCGCGAGGAACCATCCGAACGCCAGCGTGCCGGCGATGATGCCCACGCTGTTCAGTGCGTAGGCGAAACCGATCTCACCGGTCGAACGAATCCCGAGGTCGACCAGCATGAACGACAGGTGCACCGGCACCACCATGAAGACAAGGCCGACTGCAAACGCGATCGCGCAGATCAGCGCAAGCAGCCACGGATTGAATATCGGTTCGCCGGAAGTAACGTGACCGCCCGCTGTCAGCGTGCCTGCCGTGCTGCGTGTATCCCAGATGAAGACCTGTACTAGAGGCGCGAGCAGCAGCGGCAACGCATATGCCGCGAACGGCACGCGCCAGCCATATGCGCCGAGTGCGCCGCCCATCAGGTTGAAGATGAACGCCGATGTCGAAGCGACCGTAATCTGCAGCGACGCGTAGCGATCGCGCTGCGTCCCGCTGAAATAGTCGCCGATGAATGAGGTGCTGATGGTCATCACCGCCGCCTCGGCGAGTCCGACGAGTGCGCGGCTCACGAGAATCGTATAGATCGAATCGAGGTAAAGCGGCGCGGTGCCTGCTGCTGCGTACAGAACGAGCGCGCTGACCAGGACCCGCTTACGGCCCACCCGGTCGCTGACCGCGCCGATCGCCATCGCCAGCGCGCCGAGTATGAGCATTGGCATCGTGACGACTACTGGCACCAGCGTTTCGATTCCCGGTACGCTCGCGAAATGCCGCTGCATCGCGGGAAGGACGGGCCCGATCACAGTCGGCGCGAGTGTTCCGCAGATGACGGTGCTCAGCAGAATGAATGCATGAAAGAAGCTTGCTTCGCGCGCCACCGGCGCCGCGCCGCGCCGATCGATATGAACATGCATGACTGTCTCCATTGGTGGGGTTTCCTTGTACGGGGAAGCCCTATAGGACTTCGACACCGTTCAGACGACAAGGCTCTCCGCTTTGTGTGAGACGAATCATTCCGTCAGACAGCGTACGACACAATCAGATTGTGTTGACAACACCGTTTGATGCGATCGGATCGACCTGTGCGTAACATCGGTTACGCCTATCCGACGATCAGTACCGTATGCGACGGGCGGTATTGCGCAAATTCGGTTTCCCGAGGGCGGGGTATTCGCACTTCTCGCGCAATTTCTGGCGGTTGCTTCGCGAAATTTCATTTTATCAAAGGCTTGCAGAATAATGGGGTGCCGACCCGTGCTGTGCCCTCGATTCCGCGGCTTCGAACCTCTACTCAGGAGCCGACTGCTGCATTGTGGGCAGTCGTGCCGAGCCTCGTAGTCCGCCATAGCCACGACGGCTGGCAGTCTGTGCGTCATCCTTCCCCATTGCACTTGGTTGCGCGAAAAAGAATCAACGTCCTGGTGGCGCCGAGATTCCCAACAGGTCGCCTAGGGAGACGATCAACGTCAAACCTACGACGACCCCGCGATGAGGCACGCTTGCCGAAACAGGATTATTAAAGGTATCAGGATGGATGACGTATTGTACGAATGGCTCTACCGCAGTGCCCTTCGCCACCGCGAAATGGCCGTCGATTTCAAGCCGAAACTGGTTCGGCGATGTGTAGGCGTCCGGCCCCCCAGCCAATAGCCTCCCCTCGTGCTGAAAATCGAGCTCATCGCGGCCGACGCGGACATAGCTTACCTTGGCACTGATGCGGTCATACGGACGATTTTTGAACGGGGAAAATAGAGTCGTCCCCAATTCAGCGTATGCGCGATAGGGTTGCATCGGATCTGGTGTGCCAGACAATGTACCAAATAATGCGATGCTTCGCGGCGCCGGGTCGGGGCTCGCCTCGCCGTCCGCACGCCAGACAAATTTCTGCCACCGCAGCATAGCTCCGCCGGTACCGCGGCGAGTAGACGTCGTTACAAGTGCCGGCTTTGATTGCACCGCCGTGTTGTAAAAACCAATGAATTCGTAAGTCAGGGGAAGCCGCTGCTGCGCGAAGCTGCTCTTACTTCCATATTCGCCCATGAGCAATGTGCCGGTCGCATTGTTCAGCTTCCAGTCAAAGCCGTTCGTCGTTGTCGCGCTAAAGTTATTTTCAAACACGCCTAACTGCGCGAACTGTGTATCGGTAACTGCGTAACGTACGCGCCCCCCCCAGGTCGCGAACGCCGGGGGGTTGATGTGAGCGGTGAACTGTGCGATCGGATCCATACATGTCGCAGCATTCTCACAGTTTTGCAACGCAAAATATCTAGATGGATTCATGCGTCCGCCCTCGATCTGAAGGCGCCCGTCAATGAACCGTTGCTCGTAGCTCAACAATGATAGGTAGTTTGACGGAAGATTGTTCGGCAACTGCGCACCCATATAGCTGCCGACGTCGCCATTGAAAGAGCTCGTAGTACCCACGTTGTGCTTGAATATAAAGAACGACTCCTCGACGTGTAATAGCCCACCATGCAATCCGGCGAGCTTGCCCAGATCAAAGTCGGCGCCCAGTATCAGCATACCGCTATTGCCAGATCGCCCCGTGTTCACCCCGGTTGTCGGATTTGCCATAAAAAAGTCGAGAAACAGAGCATGCGTGTCGATGCCTAATCCATGCAAGGATGCGGCAAATGGTAAAAGATCACGGTCCGTAGGTCGGGCGGCGATCTCCGGAGCTGACGGTTCCCCGCTTTGCTGGCCAAACCCTTGCACTCCCGTTGCGCCCTTGGCCAGTCGCGAGGATGTAGTATCTGCCACGGTGGCCTGCTGAGCGTGAGCAAGCGATGACGTGAGCGCCAGCGACCATAACAAAACCAAGGTTGATATAGCGTTTTTCATACGTCTCCTCCTTTAACCTTCACTTTTATATATATTCGTTGTACGAATTATTATTTTGATTTCAGTGACGAATCACTCAATGCCTCATAGTTCGATAGGCTCCATCCTGAACGTCGCTAAGCGGCAGGTATCGAATGCGATGCGTCAACGATGATCCTGCTACCGTTGATTCGTTAGCGACAAGGGATAAAAATATCACTGAGAAAGTTGTCAAGCGCCGGTCTATTGCCCTATTAACCGTATATCGATTTAATGCGCATAAAGCAGAGAGTGCTGACACGGCGGTCAGTAGCCAACCGTAAACCGTTGTCGTACGTGCTTCGGTCTTTCGAGTTCGTCAATTAACGCGATCGCGTAGTCTTCCATCGAGATAGCGCTTCGACCTGTCTCGCTGATCAACAGATTGTCCTTACCTAGGCGGAACTTCCCGGTTCTTTCTCCTGGCTCGAAGAACCGGGATGGACATAGGAAACTCCAGTCAAGCTCGCTTCGGCGAAGTTGCTCGAGGAAACGGCAGCCAGCCTCCGCTTCTGGCGTCACGGACGTCGGAAAGCGCGGGTCGTCCATCTCTCGTAGACCTGGGGACGTTTCAAGTGAGCCCGCACCCCCGACGACGATATAACGCATCACGTCGGCTGCCGTGATCCCGTCAATGAGGTTGCGCGGATTGGTCTGTGTGAAGGTTGTCGCGCTTATCACCGCATCCTGGCCACGCACTGCCTCACTGACGGCCAACACGTCGTTTGCGTTTAGTTGGCGCACCAACGCCCCGTAACATGCGTCAACCTTTGACGGAGTTCGTGCGAGCGCCAGCACGCAATGCTCACGTCGGATTAACTCCTTTAATATGCGCGATCCTGCGGTGCCGCCTGCCCCGATCAATGCTACTTTCATTCTGCCCACTCCAAAACCGTAATCAACATTTCCCCTTCGACATATGCCTTGAGGGATTGAGAGCGCAAACCTACACGAGAAGACCCTAGCAACGTTGTAGAAAGTAGCCGCTCACCTCACTTCTGGAAACTTCATCGATACTCCACGCCGCACAAATGCTGCGACCGCAGTCGCTTCGCGCGCAAGTGCGGCCCGCGTCGTCGAACGTTCGGCAAAACGTTCAGTGTGCGCGGCTAGCGCAGGAAAGGACGCACCGTCAAATCCTCCAGCCACGGCTTCCGTCCATAGCCAGAAGAGATATGCATCGGCTACAGATCGGTCACCTAGAACCCACTCCTGCCGGCCGAGCCGGGTCGCGGCTATCTGAAAATAGCCGGCAAGCACAGGTGCCGCGTGCGCGGCGATTTTCCCATAGGCAGCCGGGTCGTCAATGATCGCCGGCGCTGCTCGGAAGCGCGTAAAGACAGGATGTACGGTTGATGCAAACCAATAAATCATTGAAAGATCATGCGCTCTCTTCATTGGCTCGCGGCTCTTCGGAAGGAGACCGGCCGGGGGGCAGATATCATCGAGCCAGTGTACGATCGCAAGCGTTTCTGTAAGTGGATAGCCATCAACGACCAGGGTCGGCACCTTGCCTGATGGATTGAGGGCAACATATTCCAGAGTCCTATGCTCACCGACCACTAAGGCAAGTGCGTGAGGGACGAATTCCACGCCTGTCTCTTCCAGCGCGATATGTGACACCAACGAACAGGCACCCGGCGCATAATAGAAATCTACTGAACTCATAAAACCTCCTTACATAAGACCTTGCTTTCGAGCGGCGACGAACCCTACTCAATCGCGTACCTGTCACCCTCTGCACGCTCACAAGGGTTCGAAAGTCGCGAAATCAGCTGGAATATTTAGCCGAATTTCGTATCAAATACCCTTTCCGATATAAAATAGCACTACTTAGTAATCAGAATATTTTGATGGCTATCGTTCTATTCTCTGCATCTAAATTTACGGTTACGTTTTCTTAGTGTCGTTTGTTATGCATTTTATTCGCATGAAAATCTTTTATCAGATCTCGGACGCGCCTCCGTCGACGGCCAATTCCACACCGTTGATAAAACTCGAGTCATCAGAGGCGAGAAAAAGTGTAGCCTTGGCGATTTCGTCGGCGCGACCAAGTCGTCCGAGCGGAATGGTGTTCGCGAGACGCACCTTGATCTCGCGAGCATGATCTTCGTCCATCGCCAACGCGGTAAGACCTGGAGTATCGGTTGGCCCCGGACTCACAACGTTTACGCGAATACCCCGGGTCTTCAGGTCGAGCATCCAGCTGCGTGCGAAAGCCCGCACCGCTGCTTTGCTTGCACCGTAAACGCTAAAGGCCGGTGTGCCCTTCGATCCGGTGATTGACGAAATGAGCACTATCGAACCGCCGTCCCGTAGCAAGGGTAGAGCCTTCTGGATCGTGAACAGGACGCCCTTCACGTTCAGGTCGAAGGTAGTATCGACGTGTTCCTCGGTAATCCGGCCCAGAGGCACGAACCGCCCGCTACCGGCGTTTGCGACCACGATGTCCAAACACCCGGCTTCTGCGCCAATGCGCGCATAAACACGATCGAGATCTTCGGGGTCCGCCGCATTACCTTCGATGCCAGTTACCCTATCACCACATTCGGCTACCGCGGAAGCAAGCGCACCGGGATTTCTTCCCATAACGAATACATGTGCGCCTTCCATCGCAAACAGTTTTGCGATGGAAAGCCCGATTCCCTTCGTGCCCCCGGTCACCAGCGCTACCCTTCCTTCCAACTTGTTCGACATCACAACATCTCCTTGAAATTTGCGCCACTTGACAGAGAACGACCGTGAATCTCTTGTGCGCCAGCTGTAGTCGACGCGATAGGACCGTCGCGGTCCGCGCCGTTTCTGGGCAGCAGCATCGCGACGAAGAAACCCATGACAGAAGCCGTACCGACGATCGCCAGCGATAACCAGTAATTACCGGATGTTTTCAGCGCGAAAGAGCCGACCACCACGCCAAACGCACCCGCAAAGAATGAAATGGACATCCACAGGCCACAAACCCGACCGACCAGATCGACGGCGAGCGTTTTTGCAGCAATGCTCATTAGCGTCACGTTGACGAATGGAATTGCCAGACCTCCAAGCAGGAGCGTTGCTGCCAACACGCCTTTTTGGTTGTGGATTGCAGGGGAGAGAATCGCCGTGTAGGCTGCTGCGCTGAGTAGGAAGCCAAGAAGAATGACCACCCGATTCTGGCGCCGGAAGACCTTGTCCATGAGGAACCCCGCGAGCGGGGCGCCAGCGACGCTGCTAAGCGCGACAAGGGACATCAGCCCTCCCGCTTGCTGGGGCCCGTAGCCCACTCCGACCGGTGGCTTGACCGACAGAAAACCCGGCGTCAGATCGGAGAAGGACATGTTGGCCCAACATGCCAGTGCCGCCACCGCGAGGCCGGACCAGAAGATCGGGAAGCGTGCAAAATTCACTGCCCGCGTCGGTTTCTCACCGGGACGCACAAGGACTGAAGAATCGAGCCTTCCCGTCAATCTGGCAGCAAACGCAGCGATCGTCAGTGCCACTGCAGCGACAGCGGCGAGCATTACCGATCCGAGTTGCCAACTCCCGAAGTTCTGGATAAACAGCGGTGCGGCATTGAGTCCGACGATCATGCCGATTCCCGCGCCAATCGAAGGGAGCGCCATGGCACGACCGATCTTGTCCTGTGGAAACCAACGGGCAATCGCTGGCGTGATTGAAACCATCAGGCCTGCGCTGCAAAGACCTTGCACCAAACGGATAATCAACATCGCCACGTAATCGTGGCCGAAAACCGGGACAACGGCGTTCGAGACGATGAGCGCCACGAGACTACCGACGACGATACAGATCACTCCAAGCCGATCAATAACGAAGCCGAAAATAGCCATGCCCAACGCCATGGCGAACGTCGGAGCGCCGATGAACGCGAACGAAGCACTGCCAAGATCGACTCTCTGCTCCTGGGCAACGACGCCAATGATGGGAGAAAACGAGACGGTACTCATCACGGCGCATACCGCCGACGCGGCGGCCATTAGCAGGATCAAACAACGTGCTGCGTATTCACGCCGTTCTTGTGTCAAGTCCTTAAGTCCACTGGTTGGTTTATTAGCCATTGGGACACCCCGCCGGATCATAGTCTTCAAAGCTGTCGTAGGGCTCGGGTGGTGCCGGCACCATGTCACGCACGCCGTCGCTCCTGTAAAGGTTCACGTATGGCATCGGCCGGGACGGTGGATATTTGGCACGATGCTTTGCCAATTCCGGCGACGGATCTTCCGGCCCCTCGGTCCAGTCGCGGCCATAGCGGGTGCGGAAGGTCGGGTAATACCACAGGTGCCAGATTTTCCACTCGCCATCTTCCTTGACGAAGTCGACCGCATAACGGCCCCATACCCAGTGACCGCCTGGCAAAAGGCCGGGTACCGTTTCGTGTCCCGGAGACATCCAGACGGCCTTCGCCGTTTGACCATCCTCGGCAACTTCGATCAAGGGGGTAGTCAACTGATGTTCGAGCATCACCCCTTCGATCGGAATCGAGGAGGACTTGGTCCAAAACGCCTTGATCCGATCGAGCCCTTCCTCGACGCCTCCAGAAATGGCCACCGACACACCCGGCGTCTTCTGGGCGAATAGATCGAAACTCCTCGCCATCGTTTTCGGTTGGTGGAAATATTGATAGCGGCTCGCGAGATTCTGAATCGCTATGTAGTCTTTCGCCCGAGAAACGTCGATCTGCAGGCGTCGATTGCTTTCCTCGAGCATTGAGATTCGCTGTTCCAGATCAGGATTCGACATCTTTGCCTCCCTGTTCCGGTGCGTGAACACCATCGCTTGCCGACTGTTCTGGCGGCACGAGACCCTCCTCCATCGACATCACAAGGCTCGGGCCGAATCGCGTGCCCATGACAAGCAAAACGCCGTCTTCCTCTATGACCGGAACGCCACCCACCGTCAGTGGATAGGTTGGATGACCTCCGCGCGTTTCAGGGGCAATCCACCGGTCGCCGATCTTCTTATACGGGGAAAAAGAATGGCACCAGCTGGTGAATGTCCCGAATATCTCTCGGGTCTGGAAGATCGTGGAATTGTCCTGCGCATCATTGATCAACCATTGACCTTCGACCCACATGCCGTCGCGCCAGGAGCGCATGGTGTGATCCGGGCGGTAATAGATCACCTCGATGACCTTGCCGGCGTCATCCTTGAACATCATCGTGTTACCGAAATACCCCTCCATTCCCTCGTCAGTTTTGTCACCAAGCGCGGCTAGTCTCGATCTAACGCGAGTTTGTCCGGATGGCGGAACGTCCAGCGCTTGTACCACCCCGTCTTCGAGTGACATTACCTGCCCCGGCCCGAAACCCACACCCTCGACGACCGTTTTTCCCTCCGCGTCCACCACCGGAACCCCGCCTATACTCAGGGGGTAGGTCGGATGTCCACCAGCAGTTTCCGGAGAAATCCAACGATCTCCCACAGTCTTATAGGGCGCAAATGAATGGCACCAGCTTGCCAGCCGGCCATCGATCTCCAGAGTGTGGCAAATGGTCGAATTGTCCTGGCCCGCGTTCAACAGCCAACGACCATTCACCCATTCGCCGTCCTCCCAGACGCTAAGGCTATGATCGGCCCGGTAACAGATGAGCTTTAGGATGCCGCCATCCGCACCACGGTGAACCATCGTATTGCCCCAGTATCCTGCGATCGCTGCATGGGTATGCTCTCCCAGTCGGTCCAGATGGTCCACGCGCTCTTGCGCCATGGCCGCGAGGCGACCCAATTCTGACCAGTCTCCGGCAACGTCTTGTCGCTTCACCTTCGTCTCCTTTATCAACGTTTCAAATATCGTTCAGACGCTCGTTCGCAGCGCCCCGTGTAATATCCGAATCGCGCGCTGCGTCTTGGTGAGAGAAGTATGACGAGCGCTTCCGAAAGCGCAATAAGTCACAAATTTGTGACCGTGCGTTTGAGGGGCATTGCAGGGAAAGTACTGATGCGGTCAGCCTGAGCGCAGGCGAATCGCCTCCGATAGAGGCGCGGACTTACCGGAGGTGAGATACCTAAGAGATGAGAGGAGCGAAGTTCAGATCCATCTCAATGCGACGCGGATTGAAAGTTCAGATAAAGTGTTGCCGGCTTTCAGAAGTGCAATCATAGTGGGCGCGGGCAGCCCGCATTGCCGGAATCTGCAAGCGAGACCACGCAATCAACTCCTTGATCCGAGCGGCGAATTCCATGCCCATCGGAGTCAACGAATACTCCACCGCTGGCCGTGCACCACCGAGGTCGGTGCGATTGACGAAACCATCTCGCTCAAGACAATGGAGCTTCGCAGACAGGACCTGTTTTGAAATGTCTTCGTTTAGGATGCTAATCACGAGCCTGCGCAGTACGGTAAAGCGAATCGGTGCAGGCTCCAGAAGCTGCACGAGCAGTGGTGACCAACGATCGCCGAGCCGGATCAGGATCGTTCGCACTGGGTCAGCCCTATCTGCCCCGTCTTCGTGCATTTCGCGCACGACACGCTCGGCAGCACGCGCACGCGGATGAGATTCGATCTCTTCCGGGGTGAACCCGAGCACCGCAGCAATTGCCGATAGAACCGCGGCCAAATCTCGATCAGGCACCATATTTCCTCGGTCATGCAGCGTCAACGGTTTCAACCCACGTAATAGCTTCGATGTCATGAAATCAACAAGCATAGAACGATTGTCGCGCCCGGCTCATCGGCAAAAACCCCAACGAAAACACAACACTTTTAACGTCTGAAGTCGCAAAGGTTATTGCCAAATCGACTCCCGAAAGCGTAGTTGGGTAGGCGTAAGGACACGTGCGAAAATGCGTATCATCGCCTGCCGATCCTTGCCAGACTTGGAACCGACGGCACGCTCCGCTCGACGCTCAATGGCGGATGACGCCGGCTGGCGCGTCGCCGATCACGGATGCAATGCCTTCATTGTCGGTCATGTTCAATGCCTCTGCGAGAGCAGCACTGTCGGTAGGAAACGCATCGTCCCATACGGTTGACTTGCCGAGCTCGTCGACAATTTCGAGCAGCCAGCCGCCTTCTCCATCGTCGTAGATTTCGACCTCGACGGCCGTTCCATCACTTGTCAGCCGCTGCCTCTTGCACTTATGCCCTCCCGGCGCGAACGACGCGGCGAGTGGATCGCGGTCAAAGCAGGCACAGACATCGACCTAAGTCTGCAGGACCTCGAGTGGGTGCCGGAGAAATCGTGGAAGCTGATCAGCGGCAAAAGCCACCGGGCACGTCGCACTGGACCGTAACTGGGACCGGCATTTCAGTCCGCTTAGCGGACACGACAGCAAAATCCGTGAGCAGGCACGACGCAAGATTCTGAAGATGTTCGCGTACGGCACAGGCCTCGGGTCGACCCAGACAGCGCGCAACATCGCGGACATCAGCGCGCGCCGGATTTCCGTTCGTTGACCAACGCGAGGTCAGTACGGAGAAACTCGAGCCGTCGCTCTGCGACATCATCAACGCCTACAACCGGTTCCAGTTACCACGATACCGGGGCGATCCGATGCACCCGGCAGCCGACAGCACACAATGGAATCTCTACGAAAATAACCTGCTGTCAGAGAACGGCACATCCGCTACGGCGGTTACAGTGGCATCGCCTATTACCACGTGAGCGATGTCTACATTGCGTTGTTTTCGCATTTCATTTCATGCGGGGTATGGGACGCAATCCATATTCTCGACGGCCTGACAACAAACAACTCCGACATTCGACCTGATATCCTGCATGAAGACACGCAGGCGCAGAACGCTCCGGTTTATGGGCTGGCCTTTCTGCATGGCACCAAACTGACGCCATGCATCCGCAAGTGGAAAGATCTGAAGTGGTTTCGCCCCATGCCCGGTGGAGCGTATCAGCACATCGACGGCCTGTTCACGAGAGAGGCAGTTAACTGGGATCTGACTTTGCATTCCGGGAACCGGGTCGGGTGGTGCGGACGATATTTCTGCTCGAATACATCAGCGACGAAGATCTGTGTCATGTCACTCTGGCGGCCCAGTACAAATGCGAACGCTTCAATAAGTTTGCGCAGTGGGCGTATTTCGGCTCCGACATCATCGCGGATAAACGTGCGCGACGATCAACTGAAGATCATCAAGTACTACCATCTGATCGCCAATCTCGTGATCTGCCACAATTGCCATACGATCACGCTTGCATTGAAGGCACTGGAAAGCGAGGAGATGCAGTTAAAGCCAGAAGTTCTGGTGGCATTCAGTCCATGCCGGAGTCACCATCTCAATCACGTTGGTCTGTTCGAGCTGAAGGATCGTGAACCCGCGCCGGTAGATTACGGAATCAGGTTTTGAACCCGCTCCTGCAAAGGCACACCGGACCAACTGGTCTGCAACCTGGACATTAGCGAATCAGCTGGGCTCGCTTTCGTTACCGTTAGCCCTATCAGTGACCGACCTGACGAGATGGCAGGCAAAGTGGAGACTATTCCCTGGAGTTCGGATGCTGCTTGAGCGGAAGCGGAGAATGGGTGCGCCGCGCCCCCGCACGATCGGAGCACGGCCCGGCTCGTGCTCCGCACGAATGCCCTGACCATTGCGAAGCCGCCCTGGCAGAAGACTGGGATCGCATGCCGACCCGACCGAATCGGCATGGAGAAGTTAGAACTGGCCTCGCGTCGCCTCGGCGACGGTGTATGCCTGCGCCTGCTCCTGTAGTACCTGGCGCAACCACGCATGCGCCGGATCGCCGTTGTTGATCGCATGCCACTGCATCACCTCGATGAGCGGCGGAAGATCCATCGGTAGCGGCAACAGCCGTAACGGAAGGTAATGCGCATAGATGCGCGCAAGGCGCGTGTGCACCGTCGCGATCCGCGTCGTACCGATGACAAGTTGCGGCAAGGTATTGAAATTCGTCGTGGTGACCTCGATTGAACGCGACAGACCCAGATTGCTCATCATCAGGCTTTCAAAGCTCACGCTGCGGCTGTCGCCGAAAGTGGCCGCCACGTGGCCAAGTGCCAGATATTGGTCAAAACTGAGCGTGTCGCCGACAAGACCGTTTCCGGCCCATACCACGCAGCTGAAACTGTCTTCGAATAACGCCTGCGACGGATGCGCAGGGTTGACCGATGCGCTGGGATAGATGACGAAGTCCACTTCGCCGCGGTCCAGTTGCTCCGGGACGTCGTCTGTCATGTTGGCGATGTGGAGCGTGATGCGTGGCGCTTCCCGCTGCAGGCGCTGGACCACGTCGATCAGCAATACCGTTGTCAGATAGTCGGATGCGCGGATGACAAAGTTGCGCTTAGCCTGGGCGGGGTCGAACTGCGGACGCGACACCACCGTCGACTGCACGTTCAACAGAATCTCGCGCACCGGTTGCGCGAGGCTGCGGCCAAGCGGCGTCAGCTCCATCCTCCGGCCGACCTGCATCAGCAACTCGTCGCCAAAGTATTCGCGCAAGCGTCCGAGCGCGCTGCTCGTTGCCGACGCGCCGATATGCAGGCGTTCGCTCGCACGCGTGACGCTGCGCGTGTCGAGCAGCGCGTCGAGAGCGACGAGCAGATTCATGTCGAAGTGACCCAGTCTCATGGCCGCGACTATCTCGCAATCATCCGATGCGATCAATGCGTGTTTCCACTAGGAATTGATGTTCTCGACAAATAAACCGCATTACAGTACGGCCATGCAAACGAGAGTCCGCCTGGCATCGCGCCGGACGCGAGCAATATGGAGACACGAACCATGACAACAGCGCCCATGACGCTGCCTGAGAGAGCGCCAACCCACGACAGTGGATACACCCCCGCACCGGATCAAACGCAGGCCGACGCGCCGCTGTTGCCCGTTCTGCGCCCCCACCATTTCGGCATCAGCGTGCCCGACCTTGACGCCGCGATCGACTGGTACGGGCGCATGCTCGGCTTCGCACTCGAATCGCGGATGACGATCGACAAGATTCCCGCGCGGATCGCTTTTGTGCGCCGGGACAGCTATCGGATCGAGATCTTCGAGGTGCCGGGCGCGGCCCCGTTGCCAGAAACGCGCCGGGTGCCGAATCTGGATCTGCGCACGCACGGCAACAAGCACATGTGCTTCGAAGTGCCGGATGTGCCGCAAGCGGTCGCCGCGTTGCGCGCACAGGGTGCAGATATCGCGTTCGAGCTGGTGGTCGACGGCAATCCGACCGCGTTCATTCGCGACGTATGCGGCAACCTGATCGAACTGCTCGAACCCTTTGCCGCTGACTGCGGCGTTTCATAGTGGGCCTGGCCCCGATCACACAGCATGCCGCAGCGCACCCAACGTATCGCGCTGCGCCGCAACCGGACCCACTCATCACGCGCCATTCTTCAATGACTTCATCATCCAATCCCTTGAGCGGCTGGCAGGTGAACCGCGACTCGATCCGCATGGTCGGCCACGATCTGTTGCGCCCCGAATGCATTCTCGCCGAACCCGACGGTACGCTGTGGACCGCGGATGCACGCGGCGGCGTCATGCGTATCGATGCCGACGGTACGCAGACACTGATCGCCCAGCAGAGCGATTCCGCTGGCGCACCTGCAGCGAACAACGCCGAACAACTCGTGAATGGCAAGACTTTGCCCAACGGACTCGCATTAGACCGCGAAGGCAACATCGTGATCGCCAACTTCGGCACCAACGCGATCGAACTGATGACGCGCGACGGCGCATCGCGCACGCTGTATGACAGCATCGACGGCGTGCCGCTCGGCAAGACCAACTTCGTTCTGACCGACTCCAGGGGACGCATCTGGTTCACGGTCACCACCCGCCAGGTGCCATGGACCCGCTCTATTAACGAAAAAACCGCTGACGGCTACGTCGGCTTGATCGACGCAAACGGCATTCGCATCGTCGCGGATGGCTTTGTCGGCACCAACGAAATCCGGCTCGACGCGAACGAGGAATGGCTCTATGTGGTGGAGACGAACGCACGCCGCATCTCGCGGCTGCGCGTCTGCGAGAATGGCTCGCTCACTGCGCGCGAAATCTACGGCCCGCGCGATCTCGGCGGCTTTCCCGACGGTTTCGCTTTCGATGCGCACGGCAATCTCTGGATCACGCTGATCCTCAACGAAAAGCTGATCGCGCTCACACCTGAAGGTGAAGTGCTGACTCTGCTCGACGACGGCAATCCGGAAGCGTTCGCCCATTACGAAATGCACTACTCACAAGGCACGACGACGCCCGAACTGATGGGCGCATGCCGCGGCACGCTCGCGCCGATGATGGCGAGCATCACGTTCGGCGGCCCCGATCTGAGCACCGTCTATCTCGGCAGCCTCGCCGGCACGACGCTCGCCAGCTTCCGCTCGCCGGTGGCCGGTCTGCCGCTTTCGCACTGGAAGACCGCATGATTCTCGAACTCGCCCATTTCCGCATCGCGCCCGGAGGCAACGCCGGATTCGAAGCCGCGTTCGCGACTGCGCAATCCATTCTCTCCAGCATGCCCGGCTACATCTACCATCAGTTGTATCGTTGCATCGAGGACGGCTACGAGTACCGTCTGCTGGTCCACTGGAACACCGTTGAAGATCACATGCGGGGCTTTCGCGAATCGCCGCGCTTCGGTGAATGGCGCGCGCTGCTACAACCGTTTTTTGCCGTACCGCCCAGCGCCGAGCACTGCCGGCTCGTGCTCGCGAACGGCACGTCACGCTAAATCTCGCGGCAAACACCGCTGCCCCTTCTACCTCCTAACCAATCGGTAAATCGACATGATCGAGTACATCAAGGCCGGCCAGAGCGCCCAGGTGAAAGCAGACAATCAGGCGCAAGTACGCGCAACCGTCGAAAAGATCATCGCTGACATCGAACAGCGCGGCGAAGCCGCCGTGCGCGAATACTCGGAACGCTTCGACAAATGGAATCCGCCGTCGCTGCGCCTGACCGACGCGGAAATCCGGGCCTGCATCGATTCGCTCAGCCCGCAGGCGATCGAAGACATCAAGTTTGCGCAGGCGCAGATCCGCCGCTTCGCGCAGATCCAGCTGCTGTCGTTGCGCGACGTCGAAGTGGAAACGCTGCCAGGCGTCGTGCTGGGTCACAAGAACATTCCGGTCAATTCGGTCGGTTGCTACATTCCCGGCGGCAAGTATCCACTGCTCGCATCGGCGCACATGAGCGTGCTGACCGCGAAGGTCGCGGGCGTGAAGCGCGTGATCGCCTGCGCGCCGCCGTTCGACGGCAAGCCTTCGCCGGAAATCATCGCCGCGATGGCGCTCGCGGGCGCCGATGAAATCTATGTGATGGGCGGTGTTCAGGGCGTCGCGGCGATGGCCATCGGCACGGAAAACATCGCACCGGTCGACATGATCGTCGGCCCGGGCAACGCGTTTGTCGCGGAGGCCAAGCGCCAGTTGTACGGCCGCGTCGGCATCGATCTGTTCGCCGGCCCGACGGAAACACTCGTGATCTGCGACGATTCGGTCGACGCGGAACTGGTCGCCGTCGATCTGCTCGGGCAGGCCGAACACGGTCCGACCTCCCCGGCCTACTGCATCACCACCAGCGGGAAGATCGCCGCGGAACTGCCCGCTGCGATCGAAACCGTGCTCGCCCGCCTCGACACGGCGCCGGTTGCCAGCGTCGCATGGCGCGACTATGGCGAAATCATCCTGTGCGAGACGGACGAAGAAATGCTGCAGGAAGCCGAACGCCTGTGCTCCGAGCACGTGCAGGTGATGACACGCGACCCCGACTGGTTCCTGCACCGCATGACCAACTACGGCGCCCTGTTCCTCGGCCACCGCACGAACGTCTCGTACGGCGACAAGGTGATCGGCACGAACCATACGTTGCCGACGATGGGCGCGGGCCGCTACACGGGCGGCCTGTGGGTCGGCAAGTTCATCAAGACGCACAGCTACCAGCGCATCCTGACCGATGCAGCCTCGGTGAAGATCGGCGAAGTCTGCTCGCGGCTCTGCGCGCTCGAGCACTTCTCCGGCCACAAGGAGCAGGCCGACATCCGCGTACGACGTCTCGGCAAAGAGGCCTGACATGATCTCAACGGCCACGAGCCAGGAGAGTCGCCCGGTCGCCGTCGTCACCGGCGCGACTGGCGGCCTCGGCGCGCAGATCTGCCACACGCTTGCACAGGCGGGCTTTCTCGTCGCCGCCGGTTATCGCGGCTCGGCCGGCGCGGCCCACGCGCTCGCCGGACAACTGGTCGGAACCGGGCACTGCGCGCTGGCCGCGTCCGTCACCGACAGCGCGGCGCTCGCCCGGCTCGCCGACGACATCGAATCGCGCTACGGACGCTGCGACGTGCTGGTCAACTGCGCCGGCACCACCCGCTTCGTCGCGCACGACGACCTCGACGGTCTCGACGACGCGCTGATCGATGACGTGCTCACCACCAACGTGCGCGGCCCGTTCGCAATGGTGCGCGCGTTGGCGCGTCTGCTCAAACGCAGCGACCTGCCTGGCGGCGGCGTGGTGGTCAACATCTCGTCGATCGCCGCGCAAACCGCGATGGGCAGCAATGTGATGTATTGCGCCTCGAAAGCCGCGCTCGACAATCTGACGAAGTCGCTAGCACGTGCGCTCTCGCCTGCGATACGCGTATTGTCGGTCTCGCCGGGTCTCGTCGATACCGAATTCGTCAAGTCGATGGATGTCGCCTGGCGCGACGAACAGGCGAGCCGCACACCACTCGGCCGGCTCGCGCAACCCGAAGAAATCGCGCTCGCAGTGCTCACCGCCGTGCGTGACCTGCGCTTTACCACCGGATGCGTGCTGCCCGTCGACGGCGGCCGCCCACTCAGATAACACACGAGACCGTAGTAAGCGCTAAAGCGCTAACTCCAGTCGACAAAGGAGACAGGCACAATGAAACTCGCGTCGCTCAGAAGCAGACATCCTGACGGAACGCTGATCGTCGTGTCACGCGACCTTCACCACGCGGTCAGCGCGAGCGGCATCGCGCCGACTCTGCGTGTCGCTCTGGACGACTGGCCGCACGCCCAGCCTGCGTTGCAAGCGCTGTATGACGCGCTGAACGCCGGACACGCGCGTGAAACATTCAGCTTCGATCCTCACGCATGTACGGCCCCGCTGCCCCGCACCCATCAGTTCGTCGATGCTTCAGCGTTCCTGAACCACGGCCGGATCATGACCCAGGCCTACCACCCCGAGAAAAAGTCCGACGCATCGATACCGATCCTGATCCAGCGCCAGGGCGACGACTTCACCGGGCCGCACGACGATTACCCGTTCCCTGACGAAGCCGACAACTGCGACTTCGAAGGCGAAGTCGGTGTCGTGCTAGGCGACACGCCGATCGGCACTCGCTCCGAAGAGGCTCTCGCGCACGTGCGGCTGCTCGTGCTCTTCAACGACGTCAGCATGCGCAAGCACCTGTTCCGCGAACTCGGGATGGGTTTCGGTTTCATTCTCGCGAAACCGGCCACCGCCTTCGCGCCCGTTGCAGTCACCCCGGACGAACTCGGGGATGCGTGGCAGGACGGCCGCGTGCATCTCGACATGAACGTCCATCGCAACGGCGAACCCTTCGGTCATCCGAATGGCCGCGAAATGAGTTTTGGCTTTCACGAACTGATCGAATACATGACTTACAACCGTAACCTGCGCGCGGGCACGATCCTTGGCTCGGGGACCTTTTCGAATGTCGACTACCGGAACACTGGATCCGCGTGCCTTGCCGAACAGCGCGCGATCGAAGCGATCGAAACAGGTTCGTCTTCCACCCCGTGGCTGCGCTTCGGCGAGCGTCTGCGTTTCGAGATGCTAGACCGTGACGGACGGTCCGTGTTCGGCGCGGTCGATCATCGTTTCGTCCAGGCAGGAGCACTCGCATGAGCCAGACCTATGACATCGTGGCGATGGGCGCGGGCCACAACGGTCTCGTCGCCGCAGCCTATCTCGCGAAGGCGGGTAAGAAAGTGCTAGTGCTCGAACGTAAGCCCTGGGCCGGCGGAGGCGTCAGCACGCGTGAACTGAACACGCCGGGCTACTGGCATGACGAGCACTCAAGCGTACACATCATGATTCAGGGCAATCCGATGTTGCGTCAGGACGAGCTGGGACTGCTCTCGAAGCACGGCCTGAACTACCACTACTCGCCCGTGCCGCACGCGACGATCTTCCCCGACCAGTCGGTGCTGTTCACATACAAGGACATCGACAAGACCTGCGAATCCTTCGCAACGGTCTCGCCCAAGGATGCGCAGACCTACCGCAACTTTGTGAAGATGAGCCAGCAGATCCTGCAGGTCTTCATGCCGGGGCTGTACGCGCCCCCGCCGCCGCTTGGCGAACTTGTCGCAATGCTCGACCGCAGCGACGAAGGGCGGCTGATGCTGGACTACATGAACCGGGACTGCCTGGACCTCGTCAACCAGCTGTATGAGAACGACAAGATCAAGATCCACCTGCTACGGCTCGTGAGCGAGAACCTGCAGGCACCCAATGAGCTCGGCACCGGCATGGGCGTGCTGCTAATGCCAGGCATCATCCACACCTATGGAGTGTCGCAGCCTGTCGGGGGCAGCGGCAAGCTGACCGAGTCGCTCGTGCGCTGCATCGAATCGTATGGTGGCGAAGTGCGCTGCAATGCCGAAGTCGCGAAGATCCTGACCAGTGCGGGCCGCGCCACAGGTGTGCAATTGGCAAGCGGCGAGCAGATCATCGCAAAAGACGCGGTGATCGGCGCGATCCACCCGCACGTGATCCGCAAGTTCGTAGAAGGTGTGCCCGAACCTGTTTTGCAGCGGGCCGAACGCGCGACGCTGGCGCCCTTCTCGATCATGGTCAGCCACTACGACCTCAAGGAAAACGCGCGCTACTACGCGGGCGACGAAGTAGGTTACGCGACGATGCTCGAATTCATGGCTACCGACAGCCTCGACGAAATGCTCGCCGACTTCGACGATCTGAAACGCGGCCTGATCACCGAACGGCGCCTGTGCGCCGGCGGCGACGAAAGCATTGGTGACAAGACCCGCGTGCCGACGGGTGCCGGGATGTTTCATGGCATCACTTTCGCGCCGTACCACGTCAAAGACAAACGCTGGACAGGTCAGCACTGGGACGAATTCAAGGAAGAAATCGGCGATCTGTCGCTCGCGCACTATCGCAAGTTCGTGTCGAACCTGACGAGCGAGAACATCGTCGCCCGCAGCATCGTCAGTCCGGTGGATCTCGAACGTTCAAGCCCGAACAGCATGATGCGCGGCGATCTGCATGGCGTAGCACCGTATTTTTATCAGAGCGCGGGACACCGTCCGACGCCCGATCTAGGCCAGTTCACCGTGCCCAGCGTCGAACGGCTGTACCTCGCCGGCCCGTTCCAGCATCCGGGCGGCGGGGTCTACGGCGCGGGCCGTGCAACGGCGATCCGAATGTTCGAACAGCTCGGCATGGACTTCAGCAGCGTTGCGGCAGGCGCACGGCAAGACACGGGCGTGCCCGCTACGGCAGCGGCCGCGAAGAAGACCGGCATGGTACTGCGCGGCCCCGCCGATGAAGAGCTGATGCACGTGGAATCGCTTGAACGGGTCGGCGACGAACTCGTGATCAAGGGCAAGAGCTTCGGCACGATGCCGATGGAAGCACGCCTCGATGCCTCTTCGGCGCGCGCGGGACTGAAGATGCTCGGCGCTTCGCGGCTCGCGTTCCTCGCCACGCTGCCGTTCCGCAAAGGAGGTGCGCGATGATACATGTCGTCGTGACCGGGGCAGAGGGCTTCGTCGGCCGGGCGCTCGTCAAGCGCCTGCTGGCCGGCGGCCTCGGCGGCCAGCGTGTCTCGAAGCTGACGCTGATGGACGTCGCCTTCGACGCCCCGCCCGCCGATTCACGCGTCATACAGCTGGCGGGCAGCATCGCCGACGACGCCGTTCGCGCGTGTGCCTACGCATCCCCTGTCGATGCCGTGTTCCACCTTGCGAGCATTCCCGGTGGTGCCGCGGAGAAGAACTATGCACTTGGTCGCTCAATCAACCTCAATGCGACGCTCGGCTTGCTGGAAGATCTACGCGGCCAACCGCGAGCGCCCCGTTTTGTTTTCGCCAGCACGGTCGCCGTGTATGGCGAACAGCTACCCGCGACGATCGACGAACGGACCTTGCCCGCGCCCGCGTTGAGCTACGGCGCGCACAAGCTGATGGGCGAGGCGCTCGTCACGGATGCGTCGCGCCTTGGCTGGGTGCAGGGCTGTTCGCTGCGGCTGCCAGGAGTCGTCGCGCGGCCGGGCGACGGCGCCGGCATGATGTCCGCGTTCATGAGCCTGCTGTTCTGGAGACTGGCCACGGGTGTTCCGCTCACCGTGCCGGTTTCGCCTGAAGGCGTCGCGTGGTGGATTTCGGTGGCTACCTGCGTCGACAACCTGCTGCACGCCGCCACCGTCGATGCCGATCGGTTCAACGCGCGCCGCAGTTACCAGATGCCGGTGCTGCGCCTGACGGTCGGCGAAGTCGTCGATGCACTCGCCGTGCGCTTCGGCACCGATCGCAAGGCACTCGTGACCTATGTGCCCGACCCATTCATCGAGCGGCTCTTCGCGACCTATCCGCCCCTGCTGACACCCGAAGCGGAACGCTTCGGATTGCGCCACGACGGCAGCGTCGACCAACTCATCACGCGAGCGATGGCCGACTGACTTGTCTGCCTGACGCTGACATATCGCAAGGAATCACAAGGAACCCACTCATGAACATCGTAGGACTCGAATTTCTCGTCTTCGGCATCGACGACATGGTCGGCGCGCGCCAGTATCTGCTCGACTACGGCCTCGACGAAGTCGACTACGATCCGGTACGGGGTGGCATTTTCACCGCGCTCGACGGCACCGGTCTCATCATGCGCCCAGCCTGCGACCCGAGCCTGCCGCCACTGCCGCCGGGAGCCGCCACGCCCAGCCTGCGCGAGACCGTGTACGGCGTGGACAACACCGCCACACTCGCATCGATCAAGGCGAATCTCGAACGCGACCGCGAAGTCAGCGTCGACACCGACGGCACACTGCACTGCATCGACGACGCAGGCTTCGGCATCGCCTTCATGGTCACGCGCCGCCGGCAGTACGAGGCGCGCTATCTCGGCTTCAACGTTCCGGGCCAGCCGCCGGGCCGCGCGCCCAATGACTGCGCTGTCGATCCCGGCGCCGTGATCAGGCCGCGCACGCTGTCGCACGTGGTCTATTTCGTCGAAGACGCGCAGAAGGCCGAAGCGTTCTACCGCCGCCTCGGCTTCGTCGTCACCGACCGCTTCAATCGTCTGGGCCCGTTCATGCGTCCGGCCGGCACGCAGGACCACCATACGCTCTTCATGATCGAGAGCCAGAACGATCACATGATCGGCTGCAACCACTTCACTTTTCACCTCGGCTCGGCAAGCGAAGTGCTGCAACACGGCTGGAACTTCGTGAGAAAGGGTTACAAGAGCTTCTGGGGACCTGGCCGTCACATTCTCGGCAGCAACTACTTCTGGTACTTCAACAGCCCGTTCGGCGCGACGATCGAGTTCGATGCCGACATGGACCTGCACGACGACAGCTGGACCCCGCGTGCCTGCGACCCTGGCTCCGACAACTCGCAAATCTTCCTGTTCGACGCCCGCGGCAAATGGGCGCCGGGCGAGTGACGCGAGATGACGATGCCCGCTGAACGCATGCTGTGCGAACTCTCAGACCTGCCGGACGGCGGCTCACGCGGCTTGCTGCGGCGCGGGCTCGACGACCAGTTGTGCGTCGTGCGGCAAGGCGACGAAGTCTTCGTCTGGCTCAACGACTGTCCGCACGAGCACCGGCCAATGGAGTACCGGCAGGACCGGTTCCTCTCCTGCGACGGCGACCACATCGTCTGCTACGCGCATTCGGCGCATTTCGACATCCGTACGGGCCACTGCTTCACCGGTCCGTGCGCCGGCCGGCATCTGACGAAGGTGCCGGCACGCATTGAGAACGGCAAGGTCTGGATTCCCACCGAGCTGCCTTCGATCTTCGACTGATACCTGACACGACTACACCATGTTCCAGTACTTCCCTACCAACTACGTCTGGAGCCTCTCGACGATGATCGCCCTCACACACGGCGGCAACATCGGAGAGGTGGATGCAATGTGCGCGCCGATACTCGAGACAGCCCGCGCCGGCGACGACCCCGGCACACTGGCCTTCTACGAAGCATGGAAAGGTGGCGCGGAGAAACTGGTCGCGCTGGCAGACGATGATCTGGCCCGCGGCCGCACCCTGTCTGCTGGCGAAAAGCTTGGGCGCGCCGGCTTGTATTACGGCATTGCCGAGCGCATGCAGGCACATGGTTTCGAAGCCCGCCTCGCGATCTACAAACGCTCGCTGGCGCTTTTCGAGCAGGGCCGCAAACTGGGTCGCGAAAACTGCGTGCGCGTGGAAGTTCCTTATCGGGACACGCACCTGTCTGCGCTATACGTACGCGCCGAAGGTCTCCAGCCTGGACAACGCGCGCCGATCGTCGTCGTGATGAACGGGCTGGATTCGACCAAGGAGATGCTGCAGAAGAGCGTGATGGGCACGATGTTCGCGCGCCGCGGGCTGTCGGCGCTCTTCGTCGACCAGCCCGGCACCGGCGAGGCACTGCGCCTTGCCAACCTGCCCGCTGTGCACAACACCGAAGTCTGGGCTGGCCCAATCGTCGACTGGCTGGAACGGCACGCCGAAGTCGACCCGACGCGTATCGGCGCGCTGGGCGTGTCGCTGGGTGGCTACTACTGCCCGCGCGCGGTGGCGTTCGAGCCGCGCTTCGCGTGCGGTGCCGTCTGGGGCGCGAACCACGACTGGCGCGAAGTGCAGCAGGCGCGCCTGAAGCGTGAAGGCGAAAACCCGGTACCGCACTACTGGAAACATGTGCAGTGGGTATTCGGCGCCAGGGACATGGACGACTTCTTCGAGAAGGCGGCGCACATGCACCTGAACGGCGTGCTTGACCGCATTCGCGTGCCGTTTCTCGTCACCCACGGCGAGAACGACCGTCAGATTCCGTTGAAGTACGCCCATCAGACCTATGAACAGCTCATCAACTGTCCGAACAGGGATCTGTTCATTTTCACGGCCCGCGAAGGCGGCGTCGAACACAGTTCACTCGACAACCCATTGAACGCAGGCAACCAGATTGCCGACTGGCTTGCCGAGCAGCTCGGCGGTTCGCTCGCCTGACCGGACGATTCCACTTCGCATACAGAGAAATACTATGGCATTGGTCAAGAAAGTCCTGATCGTCGGCGGCGGCATCGGCGGCATGTGTGCCGCGATCATGCTGCGCAGGCAAGGCATCACCGTCGATTTCGTCGAAGTCAATCCGCAATGGGCGCCAGACGGTGCCGGTATCACGATCAGCGGCCCCTCCCTGCGTAGCCTGCGCGAGGTCGGCGTGGTCGATGAGGTGCTGCGCCGGGGTGGCTCCTGGAAAGCCGTCGATATCTGCGACGCGCGCGGTCAGCTGAACGTCACCGTACCCATCGCGCCAGCGGTCGGCGCGGAAGACCTGCCGGGCGCCGCAGGCATCATGCGCACGGTGCTCGCCGACATCCTCGGCAACGCCACCCGCGATGCCGGTGCGAACGTTCGCCTCGGCCAGAGCTTCGAAACCATCACACAGGATGAAGACGGCGTCGATGTCCTCTTCACTGACGGCAACTACGGCCGCTACGATCTGGTGATCGGCGCCGACGGCGTCAACTCGACCGTGCGCAAGCTCGTGGTCCCGGACTTCCCGGGCCCGAAGTTCACTGGACAGGGATCGTGGCGCGCGGTGGTGCCGCGCCTGCGGGAGAACTCGACCATTTACATGGGCAAGACCACCAAGGCGGGAATGAACCCCATCAGCGCGACGGAGTGTTATCTATTCGTACTCGACAAGCGCGAGGGAATTGACTTCGTCGCACCGGAACAATGGCCGCGCATGCTCGCCGAGTTGCTTGAGGAATTCGGTGGACCGATCGGCGAATTCCGCGCGGGCTTACTCGACGGTTCGCTGAGAAATCACGGGCTGCTGTACCGGCCGCTCGCCGGTCACATGATCACAGCCCCGTGGCATAAAGGCCGTATCGTGTTGCTGGGCGACGCGGTGCACGCGACCACGCCACATCTGGCGTCGGGCGCGGGCATCGCCGTCGAAGGTGCGATCGTACTGGCCGAAGAACTCCAGCGCCGCCATTCACTGGAAGGAGCGTTGATCGCCTACGCTGGCCGCCACTACGACCGCGCGCGGCTAGTGGTTACCGCTTCGGGCCGTATGGGCCAGATCGAGCAGGAAGGTGGCTCGCGTGAAGAACACACGCGTGTGATGGTCGAGGCTCAGCAGGCTTTACGTGCACCGCTTTGACAAGCAACACTTTCAGATATGACAAGAGACACACTGACATGACTACTCCCATCAACTCCAACGGCCGCGTGGCCATTGTCACTGGCGCCGCCGGTGGACTGGGCGAGAGGTTCGCGCTGCGCCTCGCGGCAAGCGGCCACGAACTGGTTCTGACCGACCGTGAACCGTGCGACGCGCTGGCCGCGCAGATCAGCGCCGTCGGAGGGCGCGCTACGACGCTCGCCTGCGATCTCGCCGATCCAGCCCGCGTCGAGCGCTTCGCGGCGCAGGTGCTCGAAAAGGTCGGCAAGGTCGATGTGCTCGTCAATAACGCTGCCTTCATGCCGATGGCACAACTGGCGTCGATCACCGCCGCCCTGTGGCGACAGATCATGACCGTCAACGTCGACGCACCGTTCCTGCTCGCACAGGCGTTCTCCATCGGCATGGCTGAGCGGCGCTGGGGGCGCATTGTCAATCTGGCGTCCAGCACCGTCTGGGGGCCGCCGCCCGGGATGTCTGCCTATGTCAGCAGCAAGATGGCGGTGATTGGACTGACGCGTGCGCTTGCGGCCGAACTCGGTGCGCATGGCATCACAGTCAATGCGATCTCCCCTGGGCTGACACGCCACGCGGGCAGCGCGACGAATCTACCGGCTGAGGCCTTCGATACCGTGCGCGCACGGCAGTTTATTCCACGCACCGAGCTGCCTGACGACCTGACCGGCGCGCTGGCGTTCCTCGCATCGGACGATGCACGGTTTGTCACCGGGCAAGTGCTGAACATCGACGGCGGCGGGTTCGGTTTCTAACGCTTGATCTCCGGATCACTGCGCGGGATACCATCGCATCCGCATCGCGGTCCATCGCGTGACGGGTGTTGGCAATGACCTCTTGTCCGTTCATCAGCAGATGAGATGACCAACCAGCTCTCTGGGTGAACCCAGTCCCCTAGCGCCCTTCCGTAGTCGTTGAGGGTTGTTCGATAACCGGTGGTCGGCTGCAAGTCTGTGAGCATACTGCGTCGTGCGGAACTTAACCAACTTCTGCCGCAGCCGGTGCAGCAACGGCGGCTCCATCAGACCGCCGCGTCCGGCAACCCGAGCAGATCAAGGAAGGCTCGCGCGATCGGTGCGACCGGTTCGCTGGCGCTGCCTTTGAAGACTGCCGCAAGCTCCCAGCAAGGTTCCTCCGTTTCGCGAAATGTTGCCGTCGCGATCGGCGTGCCCCGCGTGTCGCGAACGCGTTCTGCGGCGACAGATTCTGGCACCATCGCGATCGCCAGGCCCTCCGCTACCAGTTCGAGCAACATCGGTATATCGTTGACCTCGAAGGCGATTGAGCGCTGCAGCCCCGCCGCCGCAAAACTGCGATCGACAAGCCGCCGCACGCTCCAGTCCGGACGCAGATCGGCGAACGTTTCTTCGCCGAGATCAGACAGCGTGAGTTCACTCGCGCCTGCAAGTCGATGACGCGTCGCGCAAGCGACGACCATCCCTTCGCACGCGAACATCCGCAAGGCGAGATCGTCGGACAGCGCATCTGGCGGCTGCGTGAACGCGAGATCGAGGCGCCCTTCGCGTACCTGATCAAGCAGCGCGCGCGAGCCGTCGAGCGTCAGTTGGATATCGATCCCGCTGAATGCGGCCCGGAATAGCGCCAATGAAGCCGGCAGATCGACGAACGGCGCGAGACTGTGGATCGCACCGATGCTGAGCCGGCCCCGCGCAAGCCCATGAACCTGCGTCACGGCATGGCGCGCGTCGCGCGCGGCTGCGAGCACACGTCGCGCTTCGCCGAACAGCACTTCGCCGGCCGGAGTCAGGTCGACACGCCGCGTGCTGCGAATGAACAACGGCCCGCCAAGGTCCTCCTCCAGCGAACGAATCGACGCCGACAGCCCCGACTGAACGAGATTGAGGCGTCGCGACGCGCGCGTGAAATGCCGTTCTTCGGCGACCGCCACGAAATGCTCAAGTTGTTTCAGGTCCACTTGTCCCTCGTTAAAGACACCATTATATTCATCACTAGTTACGCATAATTTAATCACATATTTCTGTTGGAACGATAAGTGAAACTACTTTATTGTCGAGGGCATTGATGCATTTGTTGCAAAAACCCACATGGCACGACCCACCCCGGTGGATCCGGCCTGGTGCCGTCCAAACGCTCAAGATACTGTCCCCATAACTGGAGGGTTTCACCTTGGAATATCGTCAACTCGGCCGCTCCGGCCTCAAAGTATCGACCATCACGCTGGGCACCATGACAATGGGCGGTAAGGGGAAATTCGCGAAGGTCGGCGAGGTCGGCCTTGACGAGGCACGTCGGCAGATCGACATGTGCATCGACGCGGGCGTCAATCTGATCGATACAGCGGACGTCTATTCGGACGGCGCGTCCGAAGAAATCGTCGGCGAGGCACTTGGCGGCAAACGCAAGGGCGGTGTGCTGATCGCAACGAAGGCCCGCTTCCCTATGGGCAACGGTCCGAACGATCGCGGCCTGTCGCGGCACCATTTGATCCAGGCCTGCGAGGCGAGCCTGCGGCGGCTCAAAACCGACGTAATTGATCTATATCAGGTCCATCAGTGGGACGGGCTGACGCCGCTCGAGGAAACGCTCGAAGCACTCGACCTGCTCGTGCGGCACGGAAAAATCCGGTATGTCGGCTGTTCGAACTACTCGGGCTGGCACTTGATGAAGGCGCTGCATGTAAGCGAACGTGACCGTCTGCCGCGTTTCATCAGCCAGCAGATCCACTACACGCTCGAAGCGCGCGAAGCCGAATACGAACTCGCGCCAATCGCGCTCGACCAGGGGCTCGGCATTCTGGTCTGGAGTCCGCTTGCAGGCGGCCTGCTGTCCGGCAAGCATCGCCGCAATGCCTCACCGGAAGGCACGCGCCAGTTAGCCGGCTGGACTGAGCCGCCGATTCGCGACGAAGGACGTCTGTGGTCGATCGTCGACACGCTTGTTGAGATTGCCGAGGAGCACAAGGTGTCCGCTGCACAGGTCACGCTGGCGTGGACACTGGCGCGACCCGCCGTCACCTCGATCATCATCGGCGGACGCAACGAGGCGCAGTTGCAGGACAACCTCGGCGCGGCGAACCTCACCCTGAGCGCAGATCAGCGCGCAAGGCTGGACACGGTCAGCGCACCTCCTCTGCTTTACCCATACTGGCATCAGTTGCAGACCGCGAGCGACCGCCTCGGCGGTGCCGACCTGTCGCTGCTTGGGCCACATCTGACGGCATGAGCTGGTCCGGTGGGCGCCGTTCCGTTTGGCGCGCGTCCGCCAGATTCGCACTGGTTCCCCGGCAACCGCGCATGGCGGAGACATCATGACGTTATCGGTTTGTGCCGCCGTTAATTTGCATTCGTCGTCACGCGATCTTACTTTCTCGACCGAACACCATCAGGCCATCGGGAATCCACAAGACTCGTATTGCGCAAGTAATCGAGAATGCCCGATACGCATTCGTCCACGGTCGATGTCCCAGTGTCCACTCGCAGATCGGGATTTCGCGGCGATTCATAGGGTGCCGACACGCCCGTAAACGAAGCAATTTCCCCGGAACGCGCCTTGGCATACAGACCTTTTGGATCGCGACGCTCGCACGTGTCGACGGATGCACAAACATAGGTCTCGACAAATTTGTCCTGCTCAATGATCTTGCGCGCCGCTTCTCGATCTTCGCGCAAGGGCGAAATCAACGCCGCAATGACGATCAGGCCGGCGTCGTTCATCAATTGGGCTACGTGTGCGACCCTGCGGATATTCTCGCGCCGGTCAACGTGGCCGAAGCCGAGATCACATGTCAATCCATGGCGGATGTTGTCACCGTCGAGGACATAGCACGCGTGGCCTGACGACACCAGTTGCCGTTCGAGTTCGAAAGCGATGGTCGATTTTCCCGCCCCGGATAAACCTGTCAACCAGATTGTGACTGGTTTTTGACGAAACATTATCGCCCTGTCACGACTCGTGATTGTCCCGCTGAATCGCTGCAGGAAGTCCTGGGAATGTCCCATTACGAAAAATCCTTGATTGTCAGGAACGATGCCCAAATTGTTACCAGCTTCCGCGGCCTCGCGTTATGCGTGGACCCGCAATCGCAATATGAAAATCAATTCTGTATGTGTTCGGGAATGGTGCGCGGATGCCGACACGTTCAGAGGGCGTCGACATCCGGCCGGTCTGTAGCTATGCTGAAATCAATGCCGCAATCTGTTCCGCACTGAGCGCGTTACGGTAGATGCGGAACTCGTCGATCAATCCGTTGAAGTGCGGATCGCCTGAGAACTGCGATCGGCCAATCCAGTTCTGACTCGTGCTTTCCAGACGGAACGGCGCAAACGACATCGCCGTGTTCGAGCCGATCTCCCCGCCATTCAGGTACAGCGTACCGACGCTGCCCGACAACGTCACCGCGAAGTGCACCCACTGCCCGGTCGGCAGGGCGACAGTGCCGTTGATGTCCTGCTCGCCCGCGCCACCGTTGAGCGTGATGGCAAAGCGTGCGACCCCGCTATTGGCGCGCGGGGTCAGCATCATGTAGCGACCGGTGCCGGAACCGAAGTCAAATACACGCTCCCAGGTCTTCGCCGCGTTCCAATACACCCACACCGCGATCGTAAAGTCCGACACGTCGGCCACGATGTTGTCCGGCAGGCTGACATAACCCGTGCTGCCGTCGAGCGACACGGCATTGCCCTTCTTGCCAACCGCCCTGCTCGCACCGCCAACCAGCGTGCCGGAATGTCCGTTTCCGCTCGAATCCGCCGCACTGGTGCCACTGCTTTCGTCGAATGTCAGGTAAGTCTGCAGTTGCACCGTAGTGGTCACAACGGCCTCGTTTGACGCAGCCGTTTCACCGGACGGTGTCACCGCGGTCACGACGTAGTAATAGGTCCCGGCCGCAAGACCGCTGTCCGTATAGCTGAGCAGATCGGTAACACCATTCGCGATGACCGTGTAGGGTCCGCCAGACGCCGCGCCGCGCTTGACGTTATAGCTCGTCGCGTACGCCGTGCCCCACCACGACAGGATGACCTGCCCCGCGCTCGCAATCGCGCCGAGCGCGCTCGGCGCCACACCGCTTCCGATCGCGTCCAGCGTGCAGGTCAACGTCCCGTAGCCCAGTTGGTCGTAGCCGCCGCTGTTCGGTCCATAGTTGCCTCCACCACCTTCGGGCTGAACCAGTGTCGCGAACTTCTGCGTATAAGGTGCGGCCAATCCCTTACGGTTGACGTAGTGGTTGTAAACCAGCGCCCAGCAAGGGCGCGCCGTACCTTGAGCCGAAGTCGAAAACACGGTCTGGTTCACGTTGTCTACATTGTTGTAGCGAATGTAGGGCACGGTGTAAAAGGTCGTACCCGACTCGATCAGGTTGCTTTTCGCAACGTATTCCGCCCCCATGAGGAACCGGTTGTTATCGTAACCGTACAGATCGACACCCTGATTCCAGGCCATTTCGCAGATCGCTCCCCCCAGTGCAATGCCGAGTGTGGCATGTCCCTGGTCACGTCCCGACTCCTGCCATTGACCCAGATAGCCCGGATGGACATAGTAGACGGCCTGCAGGATCGCGCCGTTGCCCGCGCCGCTCCTGAAGTATGTGACAGCCTCGTCGAACAGCGACTGGTCGTCGCACAACACACCGATAGCCATGATCGATGCCACGTTGCACAGATCCCAGTTGGCCCAATAGTGAGTCACTTCGGTGTTGTTGTGCCGATTGATGAAATCGTGGTTGATCGGATAGAAGTAGCTAAGCATCATGTTCTGGAAGCTGGCGAAGTCGGCGGCTGCCCAACCTGAATAGGTGCGCATGATTTCACCGGCATTAGCGAATTCATAGCCGTAGATGCCTGCCGCGAGATCGACGTTCGAATCGCCGCCCAACCCGGTCAACCTGGACGACCAGGCGTTCATGATCTGCACCGCTTTGTCGGCATAAGCTGTGTTGCCCGTGACTTTCCAGCGCAATGCGCACGCGTAAGCCGCAGCGATGTCATTGAACAGCGAGCCGTAGTTCTGCGTATGAACCCCGTCATCACCCCGATAGACAACCGCCTGCGGGTTAGGTGTCCACGACAGGCTTGCGTGACTGTTCAAGATCAGGATGTTCCAGCTATCGATCCAGGGAGACGCCTGCGCCGCAACCTTCTGGCTCATCCGATCGAAGTCGGCCTGGGTATGCAGCAAACCTGGATGCACAAACGCGCTTGACGACGAACTGCTCTGCACCGCAGCGCGCGATGTGGCCACCGATTGCGATGACTGGGACGCCTGAGCCGACGATGTTCCTCCTCCTCCGCCGCCGCAGGCGGATAGGGCCAATGCGCCGAGGCTGTATAGAAATGTGCGACGCGAAATGCCTTCAGCAATTTGCGCCTGCATCGCAAACGCGTCGGATTGTCCAGACTGTATTTCAGGAGCGCCCGAATTCACGTGTTCTCGTCGTGCATCGATCTTGTCTGATTTCGATCCCGTCATGCGCTTCTTCACTCCTGATGAGACGGTCCCGGCAGTTGATTCATGAAACCATTCCGGGTGCCGTCGATAGTTGGCAAACGTTTGCCTTCGCGGGCGCGATGTACGCCATCGATACCCACCGGCAAACAACATCATCGCGGCCTCTTTCCCCGCTGCACCTCAATGGATGCAATTGAAGACTTAACGCGCGTCGTGGCAGCCTGATTAATTTCGACCAACGATGACTAAAAATGCGGAACGAAATTTGTATCGGCGATACCACACATTCCTATGTCACCAATTACGCTGCATGACAACCCAGATGCCGTGGGGATCACGGTGCGCCTGTGCCACGCGTTTGGTTCAGCCGCGATCGTGAAACATGCTGATGGTCCCTGCTTCCTCAAGGTATACGGCCACTTTCGGGCAGGCTGAAGGGCAAAAAGTAGTTATTTTATTAGATGAAGATAATTTATTAAAAGAGATTAACATTCAAAATTATTCTTCAATAAAAATAAGGAAATCCCTATATGAAAATAAGGATTTAATTATAGTAAAACTGAAAATCTCATAGTGTGGGCATCGTTATGCGCGGCGACGCGTGCCAGGGCTGTTGTCAGGTCGGCTTGTCAGCAGCGTAAGGCGCCTGTTGAAGAGATCGAGATTGCTCCATTGCACCTGTCGGGCTCCGACAGCCGTCGTTAGTCACCCGACGGGCTGACATTGGCATTTCCGGCTGAGCGTATTGTTGTACTCGATAGGGTGACTGAGGGACGTCAAGAGATTCTGAATAGCGTCATGCTGTTTTTGACGCTATGAGCGGGCCGTCCGTCAAACATCGAACAACAATTCAGCGCGTTGTATTGACACAATCCGTATTAGACCGCGGCATGACGCTCACGAACCCAGCACAGTGGCTTCCCTGACAGCGGCCTTGCGCCGCGTCATGTGAATCGTACCAGCGGCCGCTGCGGCCCCGAGCATCGGCAGCGCGCCCATTGCGAAAAAACTTGCAGTAGACCAATCCATGCCAAGCGCGATGCCACCGATGGTGGGTCCCAGAATGGCGCCGATTCTCCCAACCCCAATCGCCCAGCCGAGTCCCGTCACCCGAATCCCCGTCGGATAGCAGGTCGCCACCAGCGCATCGCATGCCCCCGTACCGCCGATCACGCAAAAGCCGGCGGCGAAAACGAGTACACCGAGCAGCAAACTATTTCCGCTAACAAGTCCGACGAAAAAAATGCTCAGGAATGCGATCACATACGTCATGATCAGTACCAGAAACGGCGGAAAGCGATCGACAAAGCGGCCCAGCGTCAGCGTCCCGACGGTTCCTCCCACCTGGTATCCGATTGTGATCAACGCGGCCATCTCGATATGCAGCCCGCCATCCCGCAACATCGTCGGCAACCAGCTCGACAGCAAATTCAGATCGAGCAGATTCATGAACGTGATGGCCCACAACAGCAATGTAATCCTCTTCCGGCCGCCAGCGAATAACTCGCGTACAACCGATCCCTTCACGATTTTCTCGGCCACAACGTAGATAGCATCGCCGCGTGTCGAATCGGCATCCGGGGCAATACGGTTCACGTGCTTCGCGAGGCGTTTCGGATGCTTGCCGGTCACCGCCAGGTAGCGCAGTGATTCGGGCAGAAAAAATGTCAGCACGACTGCGAACGCCAGTGGAAGGATGCCGCCAATCAGGAAAACCACTTGCCAACCATGCACCGCTATCAACTTGGCCACGACTAGTCCACCCAGCGCGGCTCCTATCGAGAAACCGCAAAACATGACCATCGTCGCCGTGATACGGATCCGCGACGGCACATATTCGCTCGTGAGCGCCAACGCGTTTGGCATCGCACCTCCCAACCCTAGACCGGTCAGAAACCGGACAGCGACCAGTTCCGGGACGGACGATACAGACATTGTCAGTAACGAGAGCACACCGAACGTAACGCTGCAGAGAATCATGACTGGACGACGTCCAATCCGGTCCGCCAGCGGGCCGACGACCAGCGAGCCAATCATCAGGCCAATCTGGCCAGCTGCGAAAGCGGGCGTCATGGCCGCGCGGTTGATGCCCCATGCCTTGATGAGTGCCGGCGCGACATAACCGATCGCCATCGTATCGAAGCCGTCCACCAGGAGCGCACACGCACACAAGACAGCCACAAAAATCTGGAACGGACTGAGCTTGTGCTGGTCGATCAACTGTTCGACATCGACCGAATACTCTCCGGGCATTTGAATTGTCTCCTGTCTGTTTTTTGCAATTACGAATGGCGCATTGCCGGGGACGGTCACCGGGCTTTTCACACCCGGCCAACCTGCATGGCGCCGCCGTCTCGTCCACGCAGGTCGCACAGACGTCCCCCTAGTCGGTGTCGGGCAAGCCGAAGAGGTGCCGCGCGTTTCCGTAGAAGATCTTCTGCTGGTCTTCGCTGGACAGCCCCACTTGCTCGAATAACTCCAAAGCCGTCGCCGGACTCCAACACGGGTAGTCGCTGCCATACATCACATGGTCGGCGCCATAAAATTCAACCGCAAAACGCATGCCCAATTCGTGCGGCGAGACTGTATCGGTGTACATGCGCTTGATGTAGGTACTTGGCGGCAGCGGCAAGCCGGCAGCCTTGGCATTTTTATCCATGCGACCGGCCTGATAAGGCAATGCGCCTCCCGTATGCGACATGATGATCTTCAGACCGGGATGACGTTCCATGATCCCGGAGAGCACGAGTCTGCAAGCCGACACGGAGATATCAACTACACGCCCCAGACTCAGATACAGCGCTCCGTTGTATCCGTCGAGAATGTCAGGAAAGATCGAGTCGGTCGGATGCAGGAAAATCGGGACGCCAAGCTTTTCGACATGGGCATAGAACGGTTCGAGCCGCTCGGCGTCGATCCGGTCGAGCGAGCCGACAGTGCCCGGCAGATTAACGCCAATCAGACCAAGCGTGCCGATCGCATGATCGACCACTTCGATGGCAACATCGGTATCGCGCAAGGGTACTGCCGCACTGGCCCAAAGCCGTCCGGGATAGCGGCGCTGGGCGGCCGCCATTTCCTCGTTCCACGACATTGCTGCAGCACGCCCCTCGTCGACGGGCAGATCCGAAAAATGCAGCGAGAATGGTCCAATGGAGCAGATCACGTCGACGTCGTGTTCCAGGGTGTCCATGTACGCCAACTGCTTGTCCAGATCGAACCACTCGGCGCCGAGATTGAAGCGGGCCGCGCCTCCCTCCTGGCGCCAGTAGGTATAGCCGCCTTTGCCGTTACTTTCGGCTCTCGGATAGCCTTTCCGCTTGCAGAGCTCATCGAAGGTCGACCGCGGCCACCAGTGAAAATGGGAATCGAGAATGCGCATGATCAGTCTCCTTTATGTTTGTTCGTGTCGCGGGCTGCTTCAGAGCGGATGAATTTGCCACTAAACACAGCGCGTCTGTTTGCCCTCGCCCCGTGGCTACGCTTCGTGTATGTCGCCATGATCAGGATGTGTGAGGGCGCGAGGATTGGCGTTCAAGTCGACCATTTGAAATTTCCTGTATCCAGCCCGGCGTGCGCAATTGCACTGCTGGTGGTGGCAACGAAACGGTCTGGAACAACGCGGGTCAGCGCAATGTAGCGTGTCCTTTCGCGCCCCGACAATTGGCCAAGGCGCTATGGGTTCATAGCTGTTGCGCTATGTGTGGTGTTCGTATTCCGACGGTCGATGTGTTGGTCATAGCGTCGTGCCTATTACCCCATAGGTTCTGCGCCCATGGCTACAGTGCTCCGCCCAGAATACGATCGACGTCGACAAAGTCCGATCAATCGAAACGACAACTCATGGAGATGACAATGACAACCACGTGGACGACACTCAAAGAATGGCCGGAGCTTAAGCTTGAACGGATGCACGATGCCGGGGTAGCCCGAATTGTGCTGAATCGGCCGGAAAAGCGAAATTGCCTGAACCCCACTCTTGTTGATGCATTTTTTGAATCGCTCGAAATTATCAGGGCGGATCGCGATCTCAAGATTGTCATTACCAAAGGCGCCGGCTCTTCCTTCAGTTCGGGGCTGGACCTGCACTACCTCCGCGGTGTGGCGAATGGCCGGGTTGCCGACTGGGATCGCCCGGGACCCACGATCGCACTCACCAAGGCACTGCGCGACTTTCCTCGCATCATGATTGCGCAGGTGCACGGCTACTGTCTGGGCGGGGCATTCGCGCTCATGAACGTGCACGACCTCGTGATTGCTGCCGATACCGCACAAATCGGCATGCCCGAACTGGTTCGCGGCAGCTTCGGCCAGATCGCCACCAGCACGTTGTTGCACGCCCAGATCCCGGTCAAGAAAGCCGTGTTCATCCAGTTGCTGGGGCGCAACCTCTCAGGAACGGAAGCCGATACGTTGGGTCTCGTCTCGTTGTCGGTCGCTGAGTCTTCATTGGAAACAACGACCAACGACATTGCCGCCGAACTCTCATCGCGACACTCAGCCCCGCTGGAGAACGCGAAACTTGCCGTCCAATTGGGCCGCGAGTTGCCGCTCTCCCAGGCGCTCGATGTCGACCGCCTCATCGGCTGGCGTCAGCGTCTGTCCGTTGATCCGACCGCCAATCTGGAGGAGTATCTAAGCTCTCAGAAAGGAGGTACAAACACGAATTACCAAAGACCAGACGTCATCCAGGACGCCTAGTTCAAGAAGGGGTCGCATCCTGTGCAGGTCGAAACGTCCCCTTGCACGACACGTCGAGACATCCGATCGATGATTTTCGCCAGACCGGCCGCCTGAGGCGGCCGCGTCTCGAATCCCCTTGTGACACACCCAACACATTGAAGAGCAATTGGCATGACTAATTCCGCAGGTCCTCTCAAAGGGATCAAAGTCATCGAAATCGCCCGCTTCGTTACCGGACCATTTTGTGGACAATTGCTTGGCGATCTCGGGGCTGACGTTATCAAGATCGAGGATACCAACGGAGGCGATCCGTTTCGGGGCTGGAGCGTCGAATCGGATGGCTACGGTGCCCCGTTCGTTGCGTTCAACCGCAATAAACGCAGCCTGACGCTCGATCTGCGTGCGCCAGAAAGCCGGGACATCCTGTTCAGTCTCATCGACGGCGCGGACGTGCTGATAGAGAATTTCCGCCCTGGCGGCGCCGCCAAACTCGGCATCGACTACGACATGCTCAAGTCCCGCAATCCAAAACTGGTCTACTGTGCCATCACCGGCGTCGGCACCACAGGACGCTACGCGGGGCGAGCATGCTATGACGCCGTTGGCCAGGGATTAAGCGGACTTCTAAGCCTGCTCGTCGATCGCGAGGATCCGCAACCCGTCGGCCCCACGTTCTCCGATACGCTGACTGGCCTGTTCGCCGCCTATGGGGTTCTCGCGGCACTCAACGCACGCGCTACCACGCATCTCGGCCAACGCATCGATACCAGTTTACTGCAGGCGACGATGGGGTTCATGCACGAAGCTTATGCGGTGTTCTTCAAAACGGGGCACGTCCCCAATGCCTATTCACGACCGCAGGCGTCGCAGGTCTATGCCTTTGTTTGCCGCGACGGGTTACCGCTCGTGGTTCATCTGTCCTCCCCCGATAAGTTCTGGCAAGGTTTCGTGACGGCACTCGATCGGACCGATCTCGCCGCAGACGCGCGCTACAAGACGCATGGCGCGCGGCGTCAGCACTGGAAGACAATCCACGCTGAGCTCAAGCCGTTGCTCGCCGCGCAGGACCGTGCCTACTGGCTGGAACGATTCGCCGCCGCGGATGTGCCGGCTGCGCCGATCCATCAGGTTAACGAAGCGCTTGACGACCCTCAGGTACGGGAAGCCGGCATGCAGATCTTTGCGGACCACCCCAAACATGGGCGCATCGACATGGTCGGCTATCCCGTGACCTTGAGCGACACGCCGTCACCTCAGGTCATCGCGCCTCCCGTGCTCGGCGAACACACGGATACCATTCTCGCCGAACTCGGGTACGACGCCGAAAGCGTTCGCCGGTTTCACGAGCGCGGCATCGTTTAAGCTGGCGAGATCGATTGCGACACCCCCTCGCGTACAGCTTGTGAGAGTCGGCAGGCGGTGATTCAGCGACGCTCACCCCGTATTCAGACTACCCGATCGGTCGACGGCTTTTCCGGCAGTATGATGCCGCCTTCGGTTGCGTAGCGATCGATCTCCGCCAGCTCTTCCTTCGAGAACGCGAGATTCTTCAATGCACCGACGTTCTCACGCACCTGTTCCGCGCGGCTTGCGCCGATCAGCACCGACGTGACGCGCGGATCGCGCAGCGCCCAGGCGAGCGCCATCTGCGCGAGGCTTTGTCCGCGGCGTTGCGCGATTTCGCTGAGCTTGCGCACGTGCTCGATGTTTTGCGGGCTCAGATGCTCCTGCTTCAACGAACCGCCACCCGGCTTGTTGACGCGCGCGTCTTCCGGCACGCCGTTCAGATACTTGCCGGTGAGCAGGCCCTGCGCGAGCGGCGTGAACGCAATGGTGCCCGCGCCGACTTTCTCGAGCGTGTCCAGCAGTTCGTGTTCGATCCAGCGGTCGAGCATGTTGTACGCCGGCTGATGAATCAGCAGCGGCACCTTGTACTCGGCAAGCAGCCCGGCCATTTCGAGCGTCTTGGTTGGCGAGTATGACGAAATACCAATGTACAGCGCCTTGCCCTGCTGCACGGCGGTTGCCAATGCACCGGCGGTTTCCTCAAGCGGCGTATCGGCATCGAAGCGATGCGAATAGAAAATGTCGACGTAGTCGAGACCCATACGCTGCAGGCTCTGATCGAGACTCGCCAGCACGTACTTACGCGAACCGCCGCCCTGCCCGTACGGACCCGGCCACATGTCCCAACCCGCTTTCGACGAGATCAGCAGCTCGTCGCGATACGGCTTGAAATCGTCTTTGAAGAGCCGGCCGAAATTGGTTTCAGCGCTGCCGTACGGGGGGCCGTAGTTGTTGGCAAGGTCGAAGTGCGTGATGCCCAGGTCGAAGGCCGTGCGCAGGATATCGCGCTGCGTGGAAATCGGCGTGGTATCGCCGAAGTTGTGCCACAAGCCTAGCGACAGCGCCGGCAGTTTGAGACCCGACTTGCCGCAGACGCGGTATTGCATGTCCGAATAGCGTTCTGAAGCTGCTTCGTAAGTCATTGCTAGTTTCCTTGTATCGCGTGCCGCGAGGCGGCGTTAGATTCTATGTTTGATCGAAGGGGGTCATAACGAAAGCGATTTCAATGTGCTGGTTTCTACCGTCTTCCACGCGCAGACATCGCCGGTTTCAAGCTTCAGTTGTCCGAGCACGAAAGTCGCATTGGCCGGCGCAGGCGCCTGCACCTGCTCCGGACCGAAGTTGAATGCGAAGGTCAGATCGCCGCGCCGACGAATGCGCAAACCGTCAGCGAGCCGTTGCGTCTCGATGCCCGCATCCTTCGCCGCCTGCAGCAAAACCTCGCGATGCAATCCGTGCGACAACCAGGCCGCCACATAACGAACGCTTCCGTGAGTGAGAACCGCCGGCCATGAATCGTCGAATTGCGCATCGACTTTCGTCTCGCCATTCGCACGGACGTGCTCGCGCCAATGCATCGCAATACCTTGCGTGTCATTGACAGAAACGGCGGGTGCGAGCGTCGGACGCAGCGTTTCGACTTCGAGCACCTGCATCGGCAGAACGCGTTGCAATGCGCCGGGTGGCAGGCTCGAAGGAATGGCAAAGGTCGTGGTCTTCGAACCGCTCCGCGGACCGAAGACCCATTGCGCCGAACTCCTTTCGATCTGATCGACCAATGCGTCATCGATCACCGCAATGCTCGGCACCACAACCAGCCTATAAGCCGACAAATCCGCCTTACTCGACACGATGTCGACGTCAAGACCGAGTTCGCGCAACGCCTCGTAGTAGTCGAACACCAGCGTCTGATAATCGAAGGTCTTGCCATGGCGCTGAATCTCGAACATCCATTGCGTCTCGTAGTCGAATACGATCGCTACGGCCGCGCGCGACGGCGCACCAAGTCCTGACAACGCTCTCGACGAAGCAATCTCGCGCGCCGCCTGCTGCACTTCGAGGCCGCCTGGCGACAACTCGTTGTTCGGCAGATTCAGGCCGGAATGCATCTGCTCCTGCGCATACGGACATTGACGCCAGCGGAAGTACGACACCAGTTCCGCGCCATGCGCGAATGCCTCATAAGCCCACAGCCTCACCATGCCTTTCGCCGGCACCGGATTCCACGACGCCCAGTTCACCGGTCCCGCCTGTTGCTCCATCACCCAGAAACGTCCGCCGCCGATCGCGCGATAGCGGTCGTGATCGAACGCGGAGACGTCGGGATGCGCGGTGCGTGCGTAACGCGCCTTCTGCTCTTCCGGCAGCGCGATCGATTCAGTGCGCGCGATCGGGTAGCTGTCCCACGCCGCCACGTCGAGCGCATTGTCTTCGGCAAAGCGGTAGTGATCGAAGGTCGTGAAAAAGCCCATGAAGTTATGCAGCAAATCCGCCTTGGGCGCATGCTCACGCAGCACGTCGATCTGCTCACGATGGAAGCTCGCCACCTCGTCCGACATGAAGCGGCGGAAGTCGAGCAGATGGATCGGATTGGCGTCCGTGGGCGTCAGGTTCGGCAGGCCGATCGCCTCGAACGCGGGATACTCCATGCTCCAGAACACGTTGCCCCACGCCTCGTTCAACGCATCGACGCTCTCGTAGCGATACTGCAACCACGCCTGAAAACGCGTCAGCGCGGCGCTCGAATAGCTGGGCACGGTATCGTGACAACCGAGTTCGTTATCGGTCTGCCACGCGACGATAGACGGATGCGGCCCATAGCGCTCGGCCATTGCGGTGACGATACGCACGCACTCACGTCGATATATCTCGCTGGAAATATCGTAGTGGCGACGCGAGCCGAAATTCCAGCGCGTGCCATCTGCACGCACCGGCAACACATCTGGATACGCATCGATCAGCCATTTCGGCGGCGACGCGGTCGGTGTGCCCAGCACGAGTTTCAGTCCCGCAGCGGCTAGCGTCTCGACGGCTTCGTCGAGCCAGCCCCACTCGAATTCACCGGCGCGCGGCTCCATCCGGCTCCACGCAAATTCCGCGATCCGCACATGCGTAATGCCGAGCTCGGCCATACGCTTTGCATCGTCGGCCCACATTGCACGCGGCCATTGTTCGGGGTAGTAGCAAACACCAAGTTGCATGAGAAGTTCTCTTTAGTAAATGGCGGCAAGCAGGCGATCAACCCTTGCTTGCACCGAAAGTCAGGCCGGCGACGAAATGCTTCTGCATCAGGAAGAACATCAGCACGGAGGGCAAGGCGGCAAGCACCGAACCGGCGGCGACGAGATTCCACGCTGTCGTCCATTGGCCTTTAAGCGCGGCGACGCCCACGGTGATCGGCGCGGCATCATCGCCTTGCGTAAGACACAGCGCCCAGAAGTAGTCGTTCCAGACAAACGTGAATACGAGAATGCCGAGCGCGGCGAGCGCGGGCCGGATCAGCGGCAGCACGATGCGTAAGTAGATCGTCCATTCGCTCGCGCCTTCCACGCGTGCCGCCTCGATCATCTCGAACGGCAACTGCTTGATGAAATTGCGCAGAAACAGCGTGCAAAAGCCGGTCTGAAACGACACATGAAAAATCACCAGCGCCCATACGCTATTGAAGAGACCCACTTTCAGCGCCATGTCGCGCACCGGGATCATCAGAATCTGGATCGGTACGAAGTTGCCGGCTACAAACGCAAACAGCACAGCGGTATTGCCCGGGAACCGGTAGGTTGCCAACGCAAAGCCCGCCATCGACGCGAGCACGATCGCGCCGATCACGGATGGCACCGTAATCAGCACGCTATTGGCGAAGTAATGAAGCATCGGCGTTTGCGTGAGCGCCGTGCCATAGTTTTCGATTAACGCGAAATGCCTGGGCCAGCCCCAGTAATCGCCTCGCGACAATTCATCCGACGAGCGGATCGACGTGACGAGCACGGCCAGCATCGGCAGCAGCCAGATCAGCAGCGCGAGCGGCAAAGACGCCTTGTACAGCGCACGATTGAACGGTTTCCAGCGTTCGACGGGAAGCGGATACATGAGCGTGACTCCTGGAAATCAGCGTTCTTCGCGCAGCATGCGGCGCAGATGGAACACGATGTAGACGAGCATGATGGCAAACAGCACGACGGCGATCGCCGCGGAATAGCCTTCGCGGTAATACTTGATCGCCTGGTCGTACATGTAATAGGCCAGCACGGTGGAACTATCGAAGGGACCGCCGCCGCTCATCACCGCGATCAGGTCGAAGCTGCGCAACGCGCCGATCACGGTGAGCACCACGGCCATGAACGTGGCGGGCCGCAGTTGCGGAAGAATCACGTGCCAGAGCAGACGCACGCCCTTTGCGCCTTCCATGCGCGCCGCCTCGACTACTTCCGGATTGATGCCCGTCAGGCCGGTGAGATACAGCACCATGCAGAACGGTGTCTGTGGCCACAGCGCGGCGAAAATAATGCCGAAGGTGGCGGTCTGCGGATCGCCGAGCACGGGAATGCCGTGGCCGACTATCAGCCGCAACAAGCCGAAGCCAGGATCGTAAAACCAGCTGAACACGAGGCCGACCACCACGCCCGACAGCACGAACGGCGCGAAAAACAGCGACTTCACGACCCGCATGCCACGGATATGCTGGTTCAGATACAACGCGAACAGCAGCCCGAGCGGCGGCGCCAGCAGGAACAGCGCGAGCCAGATCAGGTTGTTCTTGAGCGCCGTATAGAAGGTGTCCGCATGAAACAGTTCGATGTAGTTATCGAAGCCCGCGAACGTCTTCGGTGTCATGCCGTCCCAGTTGTAAAAGCTGAGCGAAATGCTGCTGATGATCGGATAGATCACGCACAGGCAAAACAACGCACAACCCGGCAACAGGAAGAAAAGCGCCGCGCGATGCTGATGGCGGCGCGTCGTAGAGACGTGCCGGGACTTGGCCGCCGGGAGGCGGCGCGCTGCGGAATAAGACATGGTGGGCCTCTTCAGGGATCGAAGGCAAGCGTCGGTCGTCGAAATAAACATCGCCGACGCTCGCGGCTTACTTCTTATAGATGCGTTGGCGTGTCGCTTCGAGGCGCGCGAGCACCGCATCGACCTGCGATGGATCGTTATAAAATTGCTGCATCGCCTTCATCCCTTCGTCGGCCATTTCCTTCGTCATGTCGCGATCGTAGAACTGCGCGATACCGCCTTTGGTGTTCGCAAGCGTCTGGAATCCGATCTTCGCAATCGAATCATCAGGTTCGGCCGACTGGCTGTTGGAGGACAACTGGCCCCAGCCCTTCGCAAGATCCGCGTTGATCTGCGGCTGCTCCATAAACGCCAGCAGCCTGTGCGCGTCGCCTTTGTTCTTCGCTTTCGCCGGAATCAACAGCACATTCACCGGACCGTCTTCCGCCATCGGCACGTTGGCATCGATCACCGGGAAACGGAAGTAGCCAGTTTCAGGCCTGATGGAGGCCGGAATGATCGCCGAAAAGAATGTGCCCATCAGCATCATCGACGCCTTGCCATTCACAAGAATCGGTGTGATCGCATCAAGATCGTAGGACAGCGCGTTATCGATGAAATAATGATTGTCAATCAGCGTTTTCCACGCGGTGTAGACTTTTTTAACGCGTGCATCGGTGTAGGGAACTTCGCCAGACATCAACTGCTGGTGGAACGCGTAGCCGTTGATACGCAGGTCGAGATAGTCGAACCACGCGGCAAGCGTCCAGCTATCGCGTGCGCCGACGGCGATCGGCGCGACCCCACTTGCCTTCAGCTTCTTGCAGGCGTCGAGGAATTCATCCCACGTTTTCGGTTCGCCCTTGATGCCGGCCTTCTCGAACAGGTCCTTGCGATAGAAGAAGCCGTACGCGTCGTAACCGAGCGGCGCGGCGTACTGCTTACCCTTATACGTCGAGGCTTCTTTCACCGACGCATACTGCTGCGACCAGCCGTTCTTGCTCCAGTCGGACGACAGGTCTTCGAGCAGTCCGCGTTGCGCGTAATACGCCATGCGCTCGCCGGCGTTCCAGGAAACGACATCGGGCGGATCGGTGGCAAGCCAACCGCCGATCTGCACCTTATAAGCATCATCGGCGATGTAGGTCACCTTGAGGTCAACGTCAGGGTTGGCTTTCTTGAACTTGTCGAAAGCGTCCTGCCAGGTCGCACGCTGATTTCCGCGTGACGATACATTGACCGTGAGCGTGGCGGCATCGGCCGCAGCGCATGAAAGTGCGGCGGCAACCAAAACAGCGACGGTTGACATGTGGGTCAGACGGCGAAGGCGATAAGCAATCATCTTTTGTCTCCTTGACTACCTTGTTGGCTGACAGCGGGTTGCTGTCAGGCGATGAAAACCGCTCTATGGCGGAGTTTGAATTTTCTCAAGCGGCGATTCGCTCAGGCTCGGACATGTTGCGCCGCAGCGCGATACCGTCGGCATCGAACAGATGACACGCCGAGGGCGGAACGTGAATGCAGATGCGCTCGCCCGACCCGATCGGCGTATCGCCCGCGGCCTTGGCGATCAACGTGCCGGCCTCGTGATCCGCGTGGATGTAGCTGTGCTCGCCGAGCCGTTCCGATAGCACCGTGACGCACTGAATGAACTGGTCGTCTCCCGTGAGCCGCAGATGTTCCGGGCGCACGCCGAGCGTCACAGGCTGACCGCGTTGAAGACGCTGGCCGTCGACATTCGCCGTCAACCGCTCGCCGCTCCTGGTCAGCGTGACGACCACCTTGCCCACCTCAATCGAATCGACCACCGCGTCGATGAAATTCATGCGCGGCGAACCGATGAAACCCGCCACGAAGCGCGACTTCGGATGGTGATACAACTCCAGCGGCGCACCGGTCTGCGCGATGCTGCCGAAGCGCTCCGCGTCGGCGCCTGCGTGCAGCAGCACGATTCTGTCGGCAAGCGTCATCGCTTCGACCTGATCGTGGGTCACATAGACCACGCTAGCGTTCGCGAAGCGTTGATGCAGGCGGGCGATTTCGACGCGCGTCTGGCCGCGCAGCGCGGCGTCGAGATTCGACAGCGGTTCATCGAACAGGAACACACCGGGTTCGCGCACGATCGCACGGCCGATCGCCACGCGCTGCCGCTGCCCGCCCGAGAGCGCTTTCGGATAACGATCGAGGAAGGCGTCCAGTTGCAGAATGCGCGCGGCTTCGCGCACCTTCCGCTCGATGACGTCCCTAGGTTGCTTCGCGAGTTTCAGGCCGAACGCCATGTTGTCGAACACGGTCATGTGCGGGAATAGCGCGTAGCTCTGGAACACCATCGCCACGCCGCGCCCGGCGGCGGGCACATCGTTCACGAGACGGCCGCCGATATGCAGTTCGCCCTCACTCAGGTCCTCGAGACCGGCGATCATTCTCAGCAGGGTCGACTTGCCACAACCCGAAGGCCCCAGAAAAACGCAGAACTCGTGCTGCGCAATCTCGAGATTCACACGCCGGATCACCGGCGGATGATCACCGTACGACTTCTGTACATCCGTAAGACGAATCGTTGCCATGCTGCCGCCTCCTGGATTTAACCGCTTAAATTTCTATGAAAAATAAACGGCCAGCTCTTGTGCAGCAGGCATTTAATCGCTTAAATTCGAACTCGAAGGAAAAAGTCATGGTGGGTGTCTCCTGTGTGTTTTCCAGAAACTTATCAACGTCGCCGGTTGCTTGCAACATTTGAATTGCACTCCCTGAATATGGGATAAACACAAAATGGTCACCCTGTCCGAAGTAGCAAAGCGCGCGCACGTCACTGCCGCCACCGTTTCCAACGTCCTGCGCAACCGCGAGAAGGTCCGCCCGGAAACGGCCGAACGCGTGCTCAAGGCGATCGCCGATCTCGGCTACCGCCCCAATCTGAACGCCCGCGCGTTGGCGGAGGGCCGCTCGTCGACCTTGGCCCTGATGTTGTCGAACATCTCGAACCCGTTCTACCCCGAGTTCGTGCTGGCCGCCGAGCGGGCGGCACGCAAAGCGGGATACTTCCTGATGGTTTGCAATACTGACGACGATGCGGAGGTCGGCCGTGCGTATCTGAACCAGATCGCCGGCACACTCGCGGACGGTGTCCTCGTGATGAACACGGACACCAAGTTCAACGAATTGTGCGCGTCGGCTACGCACAGCGCGCCGATCTTGCTGGCGATGTGGGAACACCCTGAGGCGCCGCCCGCGCTGCCCTGCATCGCCGTGGATTTTGCGCATGCGGGCGCGCTTGCCGCACAGCATCTGCTCGAACTGGGTCACCGCGAGATCGGTCTTCTGATCGGCGACGGGTGCGGCGGCTTGCAGGATGCGCGCTCCAATGGATTTCGCGCGGTGGTGCACGAGGCCGGAATCGAAACAGACGCTGCCGCGGTGCTGCAGATCCGCGACTCGATCGACGCCGGCTACGCCGCCTGCATGCAGTTGATGGCGAGCCGCCCTCACCTCACGGCGATTTTCGCGACCAACGACCTGCTCGCGATCGGTGCGGCACAGGCGTTGATCACGCTTGGCCGCGCCGTGCCGAACGATGTGTCGGTCATCGGCATTACGGACATTCAACTGGCGCACCAGGTGCACCCGGCGCTGACGACGGTTGCGATCCAGACGGCAGCCGTTGCCGAATTGTCTGTCGACAGACTCATCCGCCTCATCCGAGCGCCTGCGCAACAGCCCTCGATGGTGATTGCTCCGCCGCCTGAGCTTATCGTGCGCGCTTCGACGGGTCCGCGGCGAACAGAATCGAGGTGAGCTCAGTCTTTTATCGCACCGACCACCAACCCCGCCACAGAATGCTTCCGCGTTGCAAAGAACATAGCCACGCAGAGACGCACAGCAAGAATCCCCCAACCGACACAGGAGGGCTGGCAACCGCGCGAAGGTGGGCTCGCGTCAAGTGTTTCTCACTGATTGAGTTCCGGCGCCGCAGGCACGCTTAGCCTGGATTGATTGAGCAGGTGATCCGGCCGTAGCTTCCTCCACCAGAGCAGGATGAATACTCAGCAGTTACCGTAGGCATCGTTCGGGTTGCCTGCATTCGGCTCGAGCGGCGTGTGCATCGCCCGCGTAAACATCGCGGTCCCAGCGTATGTGGTCGCCGTCATCGTCAATTCGACGATTTCCTGATCGGAAAACTGCTTCTTCAGTGCGGCAAACTGCGTGTCGGATGGGCCATTCTGGCGGAACAAGCCCTCCGACCAATCAAGGACGGCACGCTGCCGGGCGTTGAACAAGTTGCTCTTGCGCCAGTCAGCGATCGCGTCGACCTGATCACGGCGCAGCCCACAACTCATCGCCATTGGCCGGTGCTGCATCTCTTCGTAGTGCCCGCCATTCAGCTGGGCACTGCGAATGATCGCCAGCTCGCTATAGACCCGCGGCACGGTCACATCGAAGCGAATTGCGTGTGCCATCACGCCGGCAGCCAGCATCATTTTCGGTGCATTGGCCATGGTCCGGTGAAGATTGAGTGGTTGACTCCCCTTCGCCCTCACATCAGAAAAGGACTTCTGCACCATGAGGTCGCTAGTGTCGTCGCTGACGAGCGGAATCCGCGAAACCAGTTGATCTGTCGCGGTGACGAAATCCACGCCGACAGTGCCCCACAGAACGGCCATCAGTGCAGCCGCGAGAACCCGTTTAAACATGACCTCCTCCGCCCCTCATGTCTGCACGTGGTCAAGCATACGAGTGGCGGGAAACCGCAGCTTCCGCGCCGGTCTTCTACCTGTATTCATTCGACACGCTGAGCTTGTTGTTGACTGACGAGACGCCCGCAACGCTCCTTGCCACGTCACCGGCGCGAGTCACTTCTGTAGCCGACGCCACCTCGCCCAGCAAGGTCACTGCCCCGCTCTTCGCTATAACAGCCAGGTTGACAGGACTAATCTTTGCCTTATCAAGTGCAGAACGAATCTTGTTCTCCAATTGATGGTTCGCCTTTCTTATTTCCTTTGCAGTCGGAGCGAGACCCAGCGAAGGTGACGCTTGCGCCACCATGCCCGCGCTGCCCTGTGCAAAGACTGCGCAAGGCCCCATTACGATTGTCATGAAAATTGCAACTCCGAAATGGTGAATTCTTTTCATAGTGTTTCTCCTGAAATCTCAAATATGCCTTGATCCGGTTGGCGCTCTCCGCACCGAGTAAAGCGTTACACAGAAAGCGCGACCGAAACTTTTCGCTCGTGCAGCTATTGGCTACTGCGATTCGACGTTCATCAAACGCGCCACGTCTTTCATACAGATGTTGGCGATGGGCATAACGCCGCGGCAATCGACTGCCAGACTCGAATGCCCTTCTCAAGAACGCTGTTGATATTGCCTAGAACCTGTGACGCAAGCCGAGACGAACCAAGGCATCGTGATTGTTCGGCGATGCCGTCGCCGCATAGATCAGCGCGGTTGCCCTGGTGCCGGTTGAATCGACGCCGCTAGCGGTCTGGTAGACGGCCGCAATATAGACATCGGTTCGCACAGACAAGAAGTAGTCGGCTGCCAGCGAGACCTCGTTATAGTTCGCGCCGCCCGTATCGTGAGTTCTGGTGGGCGCAAGAACGCTGCCGAACCTGACGTTGCTCCCATGCATATACGAGTACGCGCCGCCCACTTGCAAGGCTGGCGTAAGCCGCCATATGAGGTTCAATTCAACCGAATTGAACACCGCTGTTCCTTGCGGACCGGTCGTCGAAGTCGGCAGTCCCGACAAGCCGCTTTGCAGGTTCTGGAACTTCACGTTCGAATAGACGACACCGATTTTCACTGGACCGATTGCGTACGAACCGCCGGCTGCAAGAGATTGATACGAGTTTGCATTGATGTAGCCGCCATACACCGGGTTGTTGCTGGCGCTGATGCTTTGCCCGCCTGCGGCGAGCGCGCCCGAGCTGAGCGCGCTATTGCTGAAGAACGAGGTGTTCGGCTGATTGGCATGATCGAGTGCAGCGGCCAGTCTGACCGGACCGTTTGCGTAGCTGACGCCCAACGAATAGACCTGGTTGCGGGCAAACGAACCCGGTACGCCACCAAAACTGTACATGGCGTTAGCGGTCAGGCCTTTAAAGTTCGGGCTTTTATACTTGATCGAATTGTTGATGCGTTGAGCGTTTTGGGTATTGTCGACGTCGCCCGGCAAGGTCGAAGCACCCGTACCGATCTGATCAGCGAAAATCAACGGTCCGATAAAATCAAACAAGGTGTCGTACTGACGGCCCAAGGTAACCGTACCGTAGTCGCTGCTCACACCGACATAGGCCTGTCGGCCGAACTCGAGACCGTTTTGCCCCAAAGCGCCATTGTTGACGTTGAACCCGTTTTCCAGCAGGAACACCGCTGCCAGACCGCCGCCGAGGTCTTCCGAGCCTTTCAGGCCCCAACGGCTGCCATAGAGGCCGGCGATCGAATCCAGATAGAACCGCTTTCCACCAGTATTCGGGTTGGCGGCGGTGTTGGCCCCCCCGGTCTTGGCATTGGACTGGTACACCAACCCCTCGTCAATTACGCCGTACAGCGTGACGCTGCTTTGCGCGTGGACAGCGCCTGAAAACGCACTCATGACTGCAAGAGCGAAAATCGACTTTTTCATATAACGGTCTCCTAACCAATGACTTCATTTAATTTTAAGGTACCAATCTAACCAGCGAACGGCTTCCTACACCTCCTTTGAAGCGGAATCGATTTTTGATTTCCAGCCGTCGGCCACTCCTGAGCCGCAGCTAGTCACATGACGAATTCCACCTGAACCCCACAACGTCCCCACTAATGCAGCCGGTCGCCATGGCACGCCTTGCAGCAGTCGAACCGAATTCCGTCCGAACGCATGTTCGGGAAAACAGTTTGCGGATGTCCTTGCTGGTCTGACTCTTTGCTCGGGTAACATACGATCAGCCGAGCGCAGCGAAGGTCGCGTCGATCAGCCGGTGACGCGTAGGAATCGCAGGATTGCTTTTGAACTGGTTAGGCGCATACGAGAAGCCGAGCTTCACGCCAGGATCGGCGAAGCCATGTGCACCGCCCGCGCCTTGATGGCCAAACGAAAGTGGATTGGGTCCCATGTAGGACACCGGCGGCGAATTCAGCACCACGCCAAGTGCCTGATGATAGTGGCGGCCAACCAGGCGCTCGGGCAAATGGTGCTGTTCCGCGGTCATACGCGCCAGCGCATCGTCACCGATCAACCGTACGCCGTCCACCTCGCCCCCGCAGGCGAGCGCCCCATAAAGCCGTGCAATCGCACGGGGATTCCCGTGGCCGTTGGCCGAGGGTATTTCAGCGCTACGCCATGCATGCGAATTGAAGTCTTCAGTGGCGGACAATTGGGCCCAGAAAATGCTCTCCGGTGTGTCAGGCGCGCGGATTGCGGCAAGCAACCGATTGTCCGAAGCCAGCAGGAAATTCGCGCAGCGCAGCTGATCGGTCTCAGACAGACCGATAGCGTAGTCGAGGCCGAGCGGCACCGCGATCTCCTCACGCAGAAAGCTTCCTAGTGTCTTGCCGGAGACCCGGCGAACGATCTCGCCCAGAATGTATCCTTGCGTCATTACGTGGTATTGCGGATCGGTTCCCGGCGGCGCCACAGGCGCCTGACGTGCCAGCGCATCGGCGATGGCATGAGCCTCATAGGCGGAGCCGCGCGGCAGCTTCCCGGTCAGATATGGCAGGCCTGCGCGATGATCCAGTACGAAGCGCAACGGCAATGCCTCTTTGCCGGCTGCAGCGAACTCTGGCCAGTACGTTGCGACTGGCGCAGCAACGTCCAGCAGATGGCGGTCAGCAAGCATGTGAATGCATAGTGCCGCCACGCCCTTGGCGACCGACATCATATTGACGATGGTGTCTTCCTGCCACGGATGGTCGAATGTCGCGTTTGTGTAGCCTCCCCACAAATCGACGACCGGGCGTCCTTCGACGGTGACAGCCACCGCGGCACCCACTTCTTCACCAGCAGCAAAGTTGGCCGCAAAGGCTTCCGCCACCGCTGCGAAGTGTGGATCGACGAAGCCCGTGATCGGATAGATCCGGCCATCGTGCGACACCTCTCTGCTGAACGGCTTCATCGGTATGTCTCCTCGGTGGCTCGGGTTGCGTTCACTGACGCTCAGATTGTCGCGGGTACGGGATGCGCCCTGCGCAGCATGAGGAGCCCCAACACCGCTGCTGCGGCGACAAATTCGAACCCCCCGGCGATCAGAAGTATCGGCGTGAGATCCCATTGCGCGGCGATCAAGCCGCCGCCGATAGCTGGGCCAATCATTCCGCCGACCTTGGCCGCGCCATGTGACCAGGCGACGCCGGTGGCCCGCATCTCTGGCGGCGAAATGACCGAGCACAGCGCGTTCAGTGCGCCCCACCCGCTGTTGTAGAGAAATCCGAGCGCCGCAAAGGCCAGCGGCGTCCAGACAGAATCCAGATCCATGGTTGCAATCACCGCGATCGCGGCAGCAGCTCCCGCCATATAGGCCGGCAGAACCCGGGCAGCGCCGAAGCGGTCCATGACGAAACCGCTGCTCGCCGTGCCGACTATGCCGGCGACCGCGCTCATAGCCATCAGGCCGGCGATCTGCGACATCGGCATCTGCCGCGCGACATGCAGCAGTGTCGTTGTCCAGGAGTTGTTGATGTAGGTGAAGATGCCCGTGGCGAGGTACGCCAGCCACAGCAGCAAGGTAGTGGCCGCGCGGCCGTCACGGAACAGCGCGCCGAGTGAGAGCCGGGCCTGCCGCTCGCGCTGCCGCACGATATAACGCTGGCCGGCAGCGAAAGCCTGCGACGGGTCGAGCCGACACAGCGTCTCCCCGATCGACGGGTCCGCCGGATTACGCAGCGCGCGATACTGCACCGACTCCGGCAGCCACCGCCACAGGCCGACCAGCAGCACCAGCGGCAACAGCCCGCCAACCCAGAACGCCGCCTGCCAGCCCAGCGGCAGGATCCAGGCCTGCACGCTCGCGCCGATCAGGTTGCCGCCCGTGTAGCCGCAAAACACCACCGAGACCGCAGCGGCGCGATACCGGCGCGGTGCAAACTCGGCCGCCAGCGTGAGGGTCGCGGGAATCACCGCGCTGAAGAAGAACGCGGCGGCAAAGCGCATCGCATCGAGTTGCACCAGCGTACGGATCTGCGAGGTGGCGATCGTCAGCACCGCGAACACGGACATCGCGATCAGCAGCACACGACGGCGTCCGAAGCGGTCGATCACCGGCCCCACCACCATCGTTCCGATCAGCAATGCCAATTGCTGGATGACGAGTACCTGGGTCAATGCGGCAGGATGGACCTTGAGTCCGTGCGCGAGCGCGGGGAGGATAAAGCCGACCATGAAGATGTCGTAGCCGTCGATCACCATCGTCGCGATCAGCAGGGCCACGATCAGTACGTGCAGCCAGCGCAGCGGCTGGCTGCCGATAAATTCGTCGACGTTCAGGTCCGTCGCTCCACTCATGTCATCCTCCATCATTTTTTTTGTGCTTCAGACGCCGGACTCAATCGGTCATCACTTTCGTCTCACGAAGATGCGTACCTGATCAAACCGAAAAACCACCGTCGCTCACCGACCATGAACTCAGACTGGCGGCTCGCGCGAAAAGCCGCTGTGCCAGTTCAATCGTAATCAAATCCGCTCCTCTTCTATATGGACAAGTTAGCGGAGCGCGCGACGTTGTAGCAATCGACCATTGACCTATGGGTTCATAACCTGATCACTATGGGTACTTCCGAAGTGACGCGAGGATAATGCTGTCAGAGACATGAAGTGAGGCAAAAACAATGCTACCGGTGACATTGCGCGGGCTACAGGTATTCGTGGCGGTAGTAGATTCGGGTGGGTTCGGTGCAGCGGCAGCTACGCTCGATATCACGCAGCCCTCGGTAAGCGTTCATATGCGCGAACTGGAAGCCAAGGTGGGTGGCCCCCTCTTTGAACGTCAGCCCGGCATGTCTGCACAACTGACTCCGGCAGGACGAGCATTTTATAGCTATGCGTTGGATACACTGGAACGCACCAACGCGATTTCCGCGAATCTCGGGCAAAACAGACGCAAGTTCCGTTTTGCCGCGCAACGCTTTGTCGCCAGTTTTCTGCTCTCCAAGCCGCTCGAATCATTCTCCGCTGCCTTTCCGCAGATTGAACTGGTCGCGCGTACCGGTACGTTCGAAGAGGTGCATTCGCTGATTTCGCACGGACGGGTGGATCTTGGGTTCATGCTTAGCGACGGCGACATCCCAAGTCTGCACAGCGAGCCCATTGGAAGCTACCGGCTCGCGTTCATCGTCGCGCCCGGTCACCCCTTGGCCAACAAGACGGATATTTCTATCGAGACACTGTCGCGCCATCCCTTCATCGTCGCCTACGAAGGTTCCTATTTCGGCCGCACCATCGCTAATATGCTGCGCGCAATTGGTCTGACGGAGCCGATCGTGGCCTCCCAGGCGCAGGAAATGAGCCTGATCCGCGATATGGTCATCGCCGGAATGGGCATCGCCTGTTCGTTTCGCCGCAGCGTCCAGAAAGACATCGCCGCCGGTACCGTCGTCGAACTCGACGTGAACGCGCCGCCCATGCATCTGGTACTCAGCTATGTGCGCAATCCGAAGACCGACATACTGGAAGTTGACCGCCTCATCGAAATGGTGCGACGCTCCGAAGGCTGGAACAGTTGATCTCGGCAAAAATGGAAAGGGGCGCTGTCATGTGGCTGGCAGCGTGACCTAAGATCGCAAGTAATGCGCTGCGTGATCTGCATTCGCACCACCGCTTTGCGACGCAGAGCCGGCGCACGCACGCAGCGGCCCCGACCCGGCGCTCACAATGCTGAGGCTTATAGCCTCCCTACGGGACTCCTCATCCCAGCGCGATATTGATACTCTTTTCCTCTGTGTAGCTGAAGACCTCTTCAAGGCCCTCTTCCCTGCCAACGCCGCTGGCTTTCTGTCCCCCGAACGGAACGCCTTGATAATGTCCACTCACCGTATTGACCCAGACATATCCGGCCTCCACGCGTTGGCTCATACGCAAGGCAGCATTGAGATCGCTGGTCCATATCGAAGCGGCAAGGCCGTACTGCGAATCATTGGCGATTCTTACTGCTTCTTCGGCATCGCGCCAGCGCATCAGCGACACGATCGGACCAAAAGTTTCTTCCCTGGCCAGCCGCATGTCCTGGGTCACCCCTCCAAAAACGGTTGGTTCCAGCCAGAACCCGCGTTCGAATGCGGCGCCCCGCGGCCGATATCCGCCGGCGAGCAGTTCGGCTCCCTCGCGTTGTGCCGCCTCGACGTAGTCGTTAAGCTTTGCAAGATGGCTCAACGAATTGATAGGTCCCATCACAGTCTTCGGGTCGAGTGGATCGCCCAGACGAATTCGAGACACATCTTCGAGCATGCGCTCCACCATCTCGTCGTAGATCGAATCGTGGACCATCACCCGGCTGGTCGAGCCGCAAGATTGCCCCTGCCAGTGAAAACTCGCGCCGCGAACCGCGGCAACCGCGGCCTTGGCCACATCGCAATCGGGAAACACGATCATGGGGTTTTTCCCCCCGAGTTCCAGTGTAACGTGCTTAACACCCGACTGCGCGGCAGACATCTGAATCCTGCGGCCTGTGGCAACGGAACCGATGAAAGCAATACGCTTGATCGACGGATGCCGAACTAGCGCGTCGCCCACCTCCGCACCCGTACCGGTCACGATGTTGAAGACGCCGGCAGGCACCACCTCGCGGATGATTTCACCGAGCAGCAGGACCGAAAGGGGGCAGGTCTCCGGCGGCTTAACGATCACTGCATTCCCCGCAGCAAGCGCACCGGCAGTGCGGGCAATGGAAAACATCAACGGGTGGTTGAACGCCACGATCCGGGCTACGATCCCGTACGGTTCGCGCAGCGTGTAGTGAAGCATCCCAGCTGCATCCGGAAGCGTCTGGCCCTTGAGTTCGAACGCCGCACCGGCAAAATAGTGAAGCGCATCAATCGACAGCCTGATATCGCCTCGCGTCGACGTGACGGTATTGCCGCTGTCCATCACCTCGGCCTTGATCAGATCGTCAGCCCTTTCAGCCAGTTTTGCGGCAAGCGCACGAAGCACCCCGGCGCGTGCACCCGGCCCCGCCGCCGCCCAGACCGGCCACGCCACCTGCGCCGCAGCTACAGCTCGCTCCACATCGCCAGCCGTTCCCGCCGGAGACTGGCCGATGACAATTTCGCTCGCGGGGTTAATGCTGTCATCCCATCGGCCACTTTCGCTCTCGACCAGTTCACCGCCGATTAGCATTCTTTTTTGTCCCAATGTAGTCATGTCCTCATGCCTTCGCTTCAAATCGTTTCGTGGTTAACGCAATCAGATATGTGCGCACGCAACGCGCCACCAGGCGCAGCTACTTTGCAGCCGTTTCAATCATCAACAGGAATGCCGCGTTCTGCCAGATGTTCACTCCATGCGACATGTCACGTTGATCAGCGCCTGCCGCCCCCCTGCGACTATTTGCATGCAGCGCCTCAGGGCCGGTTCCAACTCGTCCGGATGGTCGACTCGTTCGCCGTGACCGCCACAAGCTTCGACCACCTGTTCGAATGCCGGGGAGGGACTAAGGTCAGTCAACGGCGGCCGTTCCACCGCTGCCGCAGCCCCTTTCGGATACATGGCAACGGTAGCCCGGCGAACCGCAGACCACCCACTATTGTTAAGGATCACGAATAGAACTGGCACATTGTGAGCCCGCGAAGCCCAATGAGCAGGCGTAGGATTGCCGAACATATAGGAGCCGTCGCCGACGAGACAGATAACCATCCTCTCGGGGCACGCCAATTTGGCCCCCAAGGCCGCTCCCAATCCCCAACCAAGTCCTCCGGCCGGACTGCCGCCAAAGTAGGAACCTGGACGATCGAGAGTCAGGTCGGCGGGCGACCCGCCCATCTCGTTGACAATGATGGAATCGATCGGCCGCAACGCATCGATACGCTGGCCGACCCACGCCGGCGACAAGCCGCCCGGCTCGCCTCGCACCAGCGCTCTGGCTTTCCCCGCCGTCAGCATCTTCGAGCGCACTGCCGCTGTCTCGCTGCGCCGCCGAGCCAGGCGCTCGGCGGAGATTGGAGCGCAACCTTCGCCGCCGTCCAACAGCTCCGCGAGTTGGCGAAGCGCGGCCGCCGGATCTCCGGAGAGAGCAAGGTCAATCGGAAAACCGCGCAACGGATAGTTGACAAAGAGCGGGTCGAAGCCGAGCTGGACCACCCGTGCCGTAGCCGGCGGTCCCTCCAGCTCGAGAATCCACGGTACATCGCATTCGACCACCAGTACCAGATCGGCGTCGGCGAGAGCGCTGCGTGCTTCGTACCCTAAATGCATGGGGTGGTCATACGGCAAACAGACATAACGCGGCTGGGGCGTGACGACAGGAATCGCAGCCTGCTCCGCCAGCAGGGCAAGTGCCTCCACCTCGGCGAGCGTACGGCCGATGCCGGAAGCAATGATCAATGGACGCTCGGCCGCCGCCAGCCACTGAGCAACCTGCTTCAAAGCGTGCGCATTACAGGACGGTGGCGCCGTTGGCGGCAAACGCCGACCACCCGGCGTGGTCGGCGCCGGAGCCGCCAGCGGCTCACGCGGCAGTGACAGGTAAACCGGTCCGGCCGGCTCGCTAGCGGCAATGGCCAGACCCCGCATCACCGCCGTCTCCAGTTGCAGCGCCGAGGTCACCTCGAAGGACCATTTGGTACCTTCGCGCGCGAGACCAGTCTGATCGAACATTTCCTGGGCCCAATGGATGTGACGCGAACGACTGCCTGCCATGCCCCCCTCAGTCAACGGAGTACGTCCCGACATCAGCAGCATGGGAATATTGGCTCGCCCTGCGTTGAACAGGCCGTTAAGTCCGTTTGCGAGACCGACGTTCACATGCAACATGACCGCCTGCGGCCGCCCCGATACCATCGTGTGACCATGCGCCATCGACACGGCCAGATTTTCATGGGGAATCGTCAGGACGCGCGGCAGCCGGCGTGCGGGCTCAAGCGTTGCGAGCGCCTCGATCAATGACGGGAAGTCCGTTCCCGCATTTGCGAACAGATATTCGACGTGCTGCTCGCCAAGCAGGCGCAGCAGCACGTCACCGCCCATTGCGGGCACGACTTCGGTCGTCGTCGCCGCGCTTATTGTTGCGTCAGTCATCATTGTTTCGGTCATTGCTCACACCTTGTATCGTCAGAAGTTTGCGGGTTACATGCCGGTATGACGTACGGAAATCGTCTGCGGATACGTAAACTCGCGCAGCCCTTCGAGGCCACCTTCCGTTCCGAAGCCAGACTGTTTATGTCCGCCGAAGGCGGCATGCGGCGACAGGTAGGCAAACTCATTGATCCAGACGGTTCCCGTATCGAGCCGACGTGCAATCTCGGCGCCGTACTCTGGATCGCTAGTCCAGATCGACGCGGCCAATCCGAACTCGCTCGCATTAGTCCGAGCCACCACGTCGTCGATGTCGTCGTATTTGAGAAGCGGAAGAATCGGCCCGAACTGTTCCTCCTGAACGATCCGGCTTTCCTCGGGCGGATTATCCAGAATCGTCAGTGGCACGAAATAACCTGGCCGGTCCGGCAGTTCGCCTCCGGTGAGGAACCGATAACCGTTATTCCTGGCATCGGCGATCAGGACGCGCAGCCGCCCATATTGGGCTGCATTTTGCACCGGTCCCAATTGCACCCCTCGCTCGGCCCCATCGCCCATTCTTATCGTTTTCGCGTAGGCAACCAACGCAGCCTTGAATGGTTCGTAAATGTCCGCATGCACGTACATCCGCTTCGCCGCAATACAGACCTGTCCGGAATTACGGAAGGCAGCCCAGAAGAGGCTCTCGGCTATCGCGGTTACATCTACGTCGGGCAGTACGATGGCCGCATCGTTTCCACCCAGTTCCAGCGTGATACGTTTGAGCCGGTACGACGCACCCCGCATGACAAGCTTGCCGACCTGGGTTGAGCCAGTGAAGCTGATTTTGCCGATGCCCGGATGCTCCGTCATCCAGCCACCCAACGCGTTGGCGCCGGAAATGACGTTGAGCACCCCCGGCGGAAGAAGCTCGTTGAACATTTCACCGAGCTTCAAGGTAGTAAGGGGCGTGGTAGGTGCCGGCTTCACAATGAGCGTGTTGCCGGCAAGCAGCGCCGGCGCCACTTTAAGCATCGCGAGCAGAATCGGCACGTTCCACGGCAAGATAGCGCCGACGACTCCAATAGGAACGCGATAAGTCTCCATGCGGCGCTCGGGCGTGTCTTCCACGATCGTTGTGGGGAAATCGAGCCTGGCAGTTTCGGCGAGCCAGAAGGCCGAACGACGCAACTCTCTCTCCGCATCCGAATGAGTCTTCCCTTGCTCACGGGTCAGCAGACGCGTCAGTGGGTCGATGTGTTGCACTATCTGCTGCGACATTGCCAGAAGCATCTCGCGCCGACGCTCGACAGAAGTCGCGCGCCAGCCGGGAAATGCATCCGCTGCTGCGCCAACCGCCGCGTCCAGTTGAGCTAGCGAGCAGTCCGGCGCGTCGGCGAATACCTCTTCCGTGGCGGGATTGATGACGGCCACATGGCCGTCGGTCGTCACCGGCGAGCCGCCGATGGTCATAACGAAATTGCAGTTGAATTCCATGTCGTCCGTCCTCAACGCTGAATCCGCATGGGTTTGTGATGTCGATGCCGTTGTTGCTCAAAGTGCACGTGTGGCCCCTCCGTCAATCACGACAGAAGCACCGCGGATGTAACTGCCCGCGTCAGATGCGAGGAAAGCGATCAGCTTGCCAATTTCCTCCGGACGAGCGACCCGTTCAACCCCGAGATATCGCGCATAGGCCTCCGGCGCGTCCGCGAGGTTGATACCTTCCGATTGGGAAAAACGCACGAGCACTTCATCCAGCCGCCGACCAGACACCCGCCCGGGCAGCACTGCGTTAACCGAAACGCCATCGCGAAGGCCTAGCTCTGCGGCCGACTTGCTGAAGTTGAGCAAGGCTGCGGCGATAGCGCTTGCCAATGTGGAACCGGTGCGCGGCCGGATCGCGAATACTCCGGAGACCAGAACGACATGGCCGTGGCTTTCCACCAGATAGGGCCATGCCGTCTTGACCATACGCACCGCACCAAAGAACATCGCCGCGAATCCATCGGTCCAATCAGCGGACGTCAAATCAAGCAGCGTGCCCTGACGGAATTCCCCTGCCGTCGACACCAGCACGTCCAGCCGCCCAAACCTGCCGACGGCTTCCGCGACAATCTCCGGCGCTGCCTGCTCGTTCGTGAGATCTGCGGCCACGACGTGAACGACCGCGCCCGTCCGGATTGCGACTCGCTCCGCCACCTCCATCAATCGCTCGCGCCGACGCCCCGAAAGCACGAGGTCTAGCCCTGCGTCGCCCAGTTCCAGCGCTGTGGCCGCACCGATATCTCCACTGGCACCGAGAACGAGAGCGATGCGCCGCCCATTAGCCTGGTTCTGCACCATCAGTCGATCACACCGTACATGGCATCGCGCGACTGGTCGCCTACGGTCATATCGTCAGGATGAGTCTTCATCCCTCGCCGTATCACATCAAAGCTCATGTCTCGTCTCCACAAGGCGATCTCGCCTCTCTATTTAGATGTACGTATCTGAGTAGTGGCGAATCCGATCAATTCGACACCAACGCCTACCCGTCTTCTTTTCTGAATGGACACGTTAGCGGAGCGCGCGATGTCATAGCAATCGACCATTGGACTATGGGTTCATAGCGTGGCCGCTATGGGTAAGGCATCCTGCAAGGACTGAACGATCGCATCCCAAAGACGCCCGTGCCGGTCACCGGAGTCTGCATCCGTGGTCCGTCGACACAGCACGGATCGCTCCGGTGTCAGCAGACGGTCCCATTTAACGAACAGGCTGTGTGCACGATCCGGCTGGCCCGCGTCGAGAGGCAGGTGAACCTGCACCTCCCTATGACGCCGGCCGTTGTACTCGACCTCAAGCGAGGCCGGAAAGACGTTAGGAAAGTACGCGTCGAGGTCCTGCGCATGCCTGACATCAACCCGCGCCGCAAACCCAGCAAGCGCGCGGACCTGGCGCTCATCGCGATTCGCCTTGTACAGCAGATCGGGCGCAAAAGCGGCGCAGGCAAGTTGAAAACCCAGGTTGCAGATCGTGCTGAGACGATCTGCCGCTTCGAGCGGCCGTATCAGGAGCGCTACGTTGGCATGCGGAACGAAGGCCGTGATGTGCGTTATTTTCTCCGGCGTCATTCCCAGGGAAAGCAGATGCTGAAAAGCCACGATCGCGTTCGCGCCTTGTCGAGCCGTCACGAAGGGTTTAAAACCGACCGTCTCAAGGCCCGGGGACAATGCTTCGCAGGTTGGGAAAGCAGGCTTGCCGCCACCCGCTGCGGCGTGCAACCATTCCTCGGTGACCAGCGAGAGATCGCCGCGGAAACCATGCCCTGCTGCATCCGCGGCGCGCACGCCTCGCGCCACCGCTTCACCGAAGAGCAGCCAGCGTCCTGAGGGCATGCCGTGCGGTCGACCAATGCGCCCGCTGGCGCCTGCCAGCGCTAGCGCCATCGCATGCGCCAGCATCAGCGGTGCGTAGCGACGCGCTACCCCAACCGTCACCGCCGCGATCAGCGGTGCACAGAAAAGAGTTGGCCACACACCGCGCGCCAGCGCCTCGAAACCGCCGATTGCCTGACCAAGCTCGATTCCTGCGACATACCCTGCTGTAATGGCATCGCCTGAATCATCCGCCCCCCCTTCGTCGGCCGCCACGGCCAGCGCGCAAGGGACGACGATCGCACCCGGTGTCAGGCCGCCGGCCAGATGGATGTCGTCGCACTCACTAAGACGCGCAATGGCCGCTATCGTCGAAGCGCAGCTAACCGTATCCCGGCAATCTCCATTTAGGGCAGCGAGCGCGCGACCCTCGGGTGTGTCGAGACCGGCCCAAAACGCAGCGGCCGTGTCGGCCACGACAAGATCGACCCCAGGTGATGCAGTGCTGCTCGCCAACCGCTCAGCCCACGCGAGCAGGCTCATCATCGCGCTGGAATCGTGGCGATCGCCGCCTCTTCCCATTTTCGTGATCTCCCCGGCCACGCCGACAACGCGGCGCGGACGTGTTCGTGGATGTCATTCAATCAGCAGCGTATTGCGGTCCCCTGAAGCGCCAAGGATCAGCGGCACGCTCGCGCGCCACGGGCCGTCGTCTAGTGCCAGGTGCACTGACAGGACAACCAGGCTGCCTGGCGGCAACGAATGTGATGACGGTCGATCATGTGTGGCGATGACGGACAACGGATAGACGTCGATGCTTGCCTCGAGTGTCCATCCGACCAGTTTGCCGGGCATGTCCACCGCAGTTGCCTTCAATTCTGGAGCGCCATTGACCGCGTCGACCTCGGCTGCAACGGCAAACACCCAGTTTGCGGCGCCCCCCCATGAACGAGGTTGAGCGGCGGCTGCGACACAGCGTGTCAGGCGAACCCAGGCCCCCTTGTAAGCGATTGACAGTTCGATGCTGAAGCGCTCGCCTAACATCGCGTCGCCCTCGATGCGCAACAACGTCGCGCTCTGCCCAAGGTCGGGGGCGATCCGTTGCAACACCTCTTCGGCGCCCGCGAGACGTGCCACCGATTCAACCGCTGCGAGAATCTCTGAAGCGCGCTTCGCATCGCGCGGGATAGCCTCCAACGCAGCCTCGCCAATCGACGTGGCGTGCTGAGCAAGCTTAGCCTCTTCCCAATCCGCCGGCTGGCGCAAAGTCGCGTAGAGGCTGCTCGCATCGACTAGCGCGTCGCCACCAACGCCCTGGATCAAAGGTTCCGCGACCGACCACGGCAACGCATCGAATCCGATCACGCCGATTTTTCTCGGGGCGGCCGTTCTCTCATTGAGCAACATCGCGGCCTTTTCGCCGAGTCGAGGCGCAGAGATAATTTCTCCAATGTGCGAAACCTCACGAATCCACGGATGCACCCGCTCGGTGAGCGACGCGAGCAACGCTGGCGAGCTCTTCGGCAACACCATCAGAAGCGCCTCGCTCCAATACGGCACAAAGTGTGTCAACCACTGCACCGGTGCTGGTTGGGCGAACGACGTATACGCCAATACCGCATCCAGTTGCGAAGCGAGCATCGCCTTTTGCAACTGCCCCACTCGTGCGTCCAGCACCGCGGCTGGAACCTCTTCCCGCGACCAGCTGATGAGTCCTCGACGCATGTTGCTTGCTCCTTGAATAGAGGGCGGCTCTTAGGCCGGCACCGAGATGAGCTCGCGCGGTGTCGCCGTCAGGACCTCGCACCCTTGGGGCGTCACCCGCACCGTATCGCCGAGCACCATGTATCCGACTTCCGGGTGATAGGTATTGGGATGGACGATGAGCGTCATATCGGGTTCAAGTACGAGGTTGACGTTTTCGAGCACATGAGGGCCATCCACGAACAGCCCCAGACCGTGCCCGCGGACCCGGGTATAGGCCGAAGTAACATAGTCGCCAAGGCCGTGCCGGCGAAACACTTCGTTCTGAGCATAGGCAATCTCGCCGTGGGTTGCGCCCGGGCGTACCGCAGCAATCCCCGCCTCGAGCGCTTCGAGATACACCGCGAAGGCTCGCAGTTGCGCGCCGCTCGGCGGCCCGATCACGAGGGTCCGGCAAAGCTGTGCGTAATAGCCGTCGACGCAGGGCGTCAACTCTGTCGTCACCAGATCGCCCACGGCGAGACGCCGCTCACCAGGCGGATGCATGCCACGCACCTCCTGGCCACCGGAACCGAGGATGACGAAGTTCTCCGGACAGCCCTGCGCACGAAACCATGATTCGATATCTGCAATGAGTTCGTATTCCGTCCTGCCGACCCGCGATGCCGCGCAAAACACCTGGTAGCCGGCATCGGCCAACACTACCGCCCTGCCGACAGCCTCAGCCTCAGCCGGGCTTTTGTTGACCATCAGGCGGTCGAACCATGCGGTAGTCGCGGCCACGGTTGCACCCAGCGGGCCGCGCGCCAGCCGCTGCGGGCTCGCGTGCGCCGACGCCAACCCGACCCGGCGCGTCCCGCTCGATGCCAGCCATTCTTCAACATCCGCGAGCGGTGCACTGGACCACGACACCTGCAACGTGGTTTGCTCGGCCGCGATGCGGGCGGCTTCGACCGGGTTGTCGACGATCAGGCGACTCGCGCCCTGCCGGGCGATGCAGGCTACCGCCTGCCCTTCCATTGGAGTGACATCCAGTGCATAACGCAGATAGTCGCTGCGCCATGCATTGCCTGCAATCACCAGCAGATCAAGCCCGGCATCTTCCATCGCATGGCGCAGACGAGCAGATCGCTCGTCACGCAGAAGAGCGCTCACTTTGCGAACTCCTGATTGCTGGGTTTCGTCCCATAGTCGCGCTGCGCACCCTCGGCGCTGACATAGCCCTGGTGCAGATCCTCTTCGACAAGTTCGCGCGACCGCTCGCGCGGATCGCCGTAGCCGCCGCCGCCCGCGGTCCAGAAGGAGACCGTATCGCCGGCCGCGAGTACGATGTTGCTTTCCTTCGTCACCGAACGTTCCGTGCCGTCGCTGCGCCGTATCGACGCTGCGTTGCTGCGCCCCGGCTGCCCGCCTTCGACGCCCCACGGTGGTTCGATCGTGCGTTCCAGGTTGATGTTGACCGTAGACTTTTGCAAAGAGCGATAGCGCAATTCCACCCCGAGACCACCTCGCTGCCGCCCCGGGCCGCCACTGTCCTCACGCAACTTGTGACACTCCACCAGGAACGGATAGTGGATTTCCTGCAGTTCCACCGGTGTGTTGCGCACATCCCCCTGGCAAATCGAAACCGAGGCCGACGCGCCGTCCTCTTTGGACCGCCCCCCCCAGCCTCCACCGAAGATATTCATCAGCACATAACGCTCGCCGGTCTCCTCGCGCTGCCCGTAGAAGGAACAGCCCCCCATATCGCCCTTGTGCGCAGCAGGAATGAACGACGGCAACGCTGGCGCAAGCGCTCGCAGCAGCGTGTCGATCACGGTCGGCAGCGCAATACTCCACAGACCCAATGCTGCAGGCGGCCGAGCGTTGAGCATGGTGCCTTCCGGCGAGATCAGGGTGAGCGGCCGGAAGCAGCCTTCGTTAACCGGAGCATGAGGCATCGTGATGCATTTGAAGGCGACTCGCGCAGCGGACAGTCCGCCTGAGTACCCCGAATTGAGTGGGCCTGGAACCTGCTCGTTCATCTCCGAGTAGTCGATCGTCAAATCAGAGCCGCTTACCACAACCGAGACCTTGATGCGCAACGGGACGTCCAGGCGGCGGCCATCGCTGTCCATGTGCGATTCCGCGGTATAGGTCCCATCGGGAATGCAGGCGACGATGGCGCGAGCTTCAGCCTCGGCCTGATCCCATGACGCAGCGATACAGTCGCTGACGGTCTGCACCGAATAGCGCCCGTACAGTTCGGCGAGGCGCCGGCCGCCAAGCTGGCATGCTGCGATCTGTGCGCGCAAATCGCCAAGCGATGCATCCGGAAAGCGGATATTGTCCGAGATCATCTGCCAGACCCCTTCGTTACGGTGTCCAGCATCGTAGAGCTTGATCGAGCGCATCTGAATGCCCTCGTGGAAGATCTCGTAGGTCTGCACGTTACCGAAGCCCGTGCGCAGGCCCCCGACATCAGCCCAATGCGCGCGGTTAGCCGCGAAGGCCACTACTTTGTCGCCGAAGAAGCAAGGCGTGTAGACCACCACGTTGTTCAGATGCTGCCCGCACACCCCGGCATGGTTCATGATCACCACATCGCCCGGTGCGAAACCGTCCAGCCCGAAACGTTCGATGCCGTCCTTTACCGCGATGCCGAGGTCGGCCAGAAAGATCGGCAAACCGCCCTCGTTCTGGCAGATCATCCGTCCTTCGGTATCGATGAGGCCACAGCAGAAATCGCGCACCTCGTAAATCATCATGTTGTAGGCCGATTTGCAAAGCGCGAGAGCCATCTCTTCGGCGTAGGCAATCAGCGAGTTGCTGACCACTTCGAGTGTGATGGGATTCACGGTGGACCTCGCCGCGGGTCGTGGCTGTTGCGCGTCGAGGAGCGCCGCTGTCGAGTTGTGCGTGGTCTTCATTGCCGATTTCCTTCGGACAGTTTGATTGAAATCACGATGTGTCCGTGCTCAGTAATGCGAGCGACATCGCCAGGGAACAGAACGGTGGTCGAATGAGGCTCTTCGATGACTGCCGGGCCTTCTACAACGAAGCCCGGAGCGAGGCTGGGGCGCCAGAGAATGCGCGCCGCAAGGGGGTGCTCCGGATCGTCGAAGGTCACATCGCGCACCTGCTCGGGCTGACCCTCGCCCGCTTCGAAGGGCGCCGTCAGAAAGTTGTCGACTGTCGCGTCGCCGCGTGCGACCGTGGCGGTGAGCCGCAAATTGACCACCTCGATGATTTCTCCCGCAGCGGAATGCCCGTAGCGCTGATCATGCAGTTCATCGAACTTGCTGCGCATCGCGGTATTGGTATGCGAGAGGGCCGCTGGTCCCAGCAACGGAACCGTAATGCTGTGCTCCTGGCCGCGGTAGCGCAGGTCGACGGCGAAATCGAACTGTGCGCGCCTCTCGTCGAGTTCGTCTTCAGCGAGTTGGCGTTTGGCCGCGGTCGTGAGATCGTCGAAAGCCGCGATGACAACCTCCTGCTCCAGGCCGCCGAGCACACCCACCAGCGTGCGAACCAGGTCGTGGCGCCACGGCGCCAGTAGCATCCCGAGCGCGGAGAAATTTCCAGGCAGTTTGGGGATTACCAAGGTCGGGATGTAAATTTCTTTACACAATGCAGCGGCGTGAACAGGGCCGGCGCCGCCAAAGGCAATCATCGCCGTGTCGCGCGGATCGACGCCTTTGCGCACGGAGACCGCACGCACTGCGAGCGCCATCGCCGAATCGGCAATGCGTATCACGCCCATCGCAGCTTCCTGTGCCGACAAGCCGATAGAGTCGCCAATCTGCGCGCTGAGCGCTTGCTTCGCCCCGTCGAGATCCAGCGCCATGCCGCCACCCAAAAAACGCCCCGCGTTGAGCCGGCCCAGCACCAGATTGGCGTCGGTGACGGTCGGTTCAACACCGCCCTGGCCGTAGCACACCGGTCCCGGCGCCGCACCTGCGCTATGCGGCCCCACGTGCAGCCCGCCCACTTTGTCGCGCCAGGCGACGCTGCCGCCCCCGGCCCCCACCTCGACGATAGACACGACCGGCAATTGCATCGGCTGCCCCGTCGCGTAACCGCCGATGTAGTAGCCATCCTCGATTGCCGGGACACCATCGGTGATCAAAGTGGCCTTGGCTGTCGTGCCGCCCATATCGAAACCAATAGCCTGGCGGATATCCAAGAGCTTAGCGACGTGTCCCGCACCAATCATTCCCGCAACGGGTCCCGATTCCATCATCGACACCGGCTCGACTGCCGCATGCGCGAGCGACATGCTGCCGCCATTCGAGCGCATGATGTGGATCGCACCGCGAAAGCCGCGTTCGTCAAGGTGGGAGTTGAGCGTATGAAGATAGCGTCGCACTCGAGGCCCTACATAGGCATTGAGCGCGGTCGTCGAGGTCCGTTCATATTCCCGGAATTCGCGCAGGATCTCGTGTGACAACGTGACGAACAGATCCGGATAGGCTTCGCGCAGAATACGTCCCGCAGCAAGCTCGTGCGCAGGATTCGCATAGGCGTGCAGAAAGCATACGGCAACCGACTCAACGCCTTGCGCGACAAGCCGCGCACCGAGTTCCCGCACGGCCCGCCTATCGAGTTCAGTCAACACCTCGCCGCGCGCATTCAGCCGTTCGTGGACCTCATAGCGCAAGTGGCGCGGAATGAGCGGTTGCGGTCGCTGGAAGTGGATATCGAATGCATCCGGCCGGTTGCCGCGCCCAATCTCGTAGACATCACGAAAGCCTTCGGTGGTCAGCAAGGCCGTCGCCACACCTTTACGTTCCAGCACGGTGTTGATCGCAATGGTCGAGCCATGCAGAAACTCGTCCAGCTCGGAAAGCTTGATACCGGTCAGTTCAAGCGCCGTCGCCACACCGCGCGTGGGATTGGCTGGCGTAGTCAGGGTCTTCGCAAGAAGCAGTTCACCAGCCCGATAGCCAACCAGATCTGTGAATGTTCCGCCTATGTCCACACCTACTTGATTCATCTTATGTCCTATATCGTTAGTATCTCTACCGGTTCTGCCCCCGGGTTCTGAATTGTTCAATTCACTGCTGTGGCACGCATTCACGGCGACAGCAATCCGGAAACAATGTAAACAGGTCGATCGACGCGTGCCAGGTGAAGACGCGCCGAGCCGGCATCCCCTCATCCTGTTGACCTGAGGGGGATGCATAACATTGCAATGGCATTGGGCAATGCCGCGCTTTTTGCCGATACGGCTCGCAATGCTGGCAAGAAAGGGCTGCGATGGACAATAATCAGCGACCTGTCGTCGCCGCCCGCCGGTTCGGTGCGCATTCGGTTCGTCCCCTGCCTTGTTCTATGTGCTCAAATTTAATAAACCGCACAGCATCAAGGCAATCCGCCATCGAACTATGGGTTCATAGTAAGATCGCTATGGGTCATCCATGAACGAGGCTGGAACCATGCCGCCGATGACATTGCGCGGGCTACAGGTATTCGTGGCAGTTGTGGATTCAGGCGGTTTCGGAGCGGCGGCGACGGCACTCGATATCACACAACCGTCAGTCAGCGTCCATATACGCGAACTTGAAGCGAAGATCGGGGAACCGCTGTTCGAACGTCAACCGGGCGTATCTCCGCAACTGACTTCCGCGGGCCGCGCTTTCTATGCTTACGCGCTGGAAACACTCGAACGCACTATCGCGATCACCGAAGATTTCGGACAAGCAAAACGAAAGCTGCGATTCGCTGCTCAACGCTTTGTCGCCAACTCCCTGCTGTCAGAACCCCTGCGAGAATTTTCCGCAGCGTTTCCTCAAATCGAACTGGTCGTTCGTACCGGGACATTCGAAGAAGTGCATTCGCTCTGTTTGCGAGGACACGTAGACTTGGGATTCATGCTTAGCAATGGTGAAATCCCGGGCCTGCACAGCGAACCGATGAGACGCTACCGGCTCGCGTTCATCGCGGCACCCCACCATCCGCTCGCTAAATCCGCAGATATTCCGATCCAGACTTTGGCTGGCTATCCATTCGTCGTGCCTTATGACAAGTCCTACTTCGGGCGCACGATCATGCACATGCTGAAGGCGTTCGGTGTGGCCGAGCCGATCGTTGCGTCACAAGCGCAGGAATTCAGCTTGATCCGCGATCTGGTGATTGCCGGCATGGGGATTGCATGCACGCCCCGGCGCGCCGTTCAGAAGGACATCACTGCCGGCACGATTGTCGAATTGGACGTGGATGTCGAGCCCCGCTACCTGGTACTCAGTCATGTGCGCAATTCGAAGATCCACATGCCGGAGATCGACCGCCTGATCGAGATGGTCCGGCGCGCCGAGGGCGGCGGCTGACGGATCGACGAGTGGTGTGGGAAAGGGGAAACCCTCCCAAAGACGCCCGGCATGGCCGGCAACTCATTCGACAGCAATCCGGACGCCCATAGCTAACTGCCTATGAACCCATAGCCTATTGGTCGATTGCCACAACGTTTCGTCGCCCGTTAACGTGTTCATACAAGAGAGGAGACTCGTTTGATGAGCATCGAATCAACACAGGCAACGGCGGCAGGTGGGCGCCCGAATCGGGCGGGACAGAACCCGACGATCCGCCCCGTCGTCTGCAGGGCCGATTGGCGTCCGAAGACCCTGCAGACGGATGACTGGTGTATCGATCTGACTGCCCTGCAGGCTGCGGAGGTAAGACAGGCGCTCGCTCACGTGCGGCAGACGGGCAAGAGTTTCGACGACCTGACATCGGCCGATTTTCCGCTGCCGACGCTCGCATCAATACTCGCAGGACTTCGCGAGCAGTTGGAAAACGGTATCGGCTTCCGGCTCGTGCGCAATTTCCCGACTGACGGGTTAGGCAAGGAAGACCTTCGCATGATTTTCTGGGGATTGGGCAAGCATCTCGGCACGGCGGTCACGCAGAGCGCGCGCGGCGATCTGATCGGCGACGTACGTGACCTTCATCTGAATGCGGCGTCGGGCAAAATGCGAGCCTACACGTCCAACCTGAGCCAGAGCTTCCACACCGATTCTTGCGATGTGGCGGCCCTGTTCGTATTGCGCCAGGGGATCAGCGGCGGCGACAGTCATGTGGTGAGCGCCGTAGCGATTCACAATGAGATGCTACGGGTGCGCCCCGACCTGGTTGAAACCCTCTATCAGCCCTTCTACTGGAGCTGGCAGGACCAGGAAGCGCCGGGCGAGTTGCCCTATTATCAGCAACCGGTCTTCTGCGTGCACGATGGCATCTTCGCGTGCCGGGTTATCGGCGCGCACATCCACTCTGCTCAGGCTTTCCCCGAAGTTCCGCGCCTTACGCCGGCTCAGGTCGAAGCACTCGACATGATCCAGGCGCTTTCCGCCAGTCCAGAATTCCAGATGACGTTCAGGATGTGCCCGGGCGATCTGGAGATACTCAATAACCACGTCGTCCTGCATGGACGAACCCGCTTCGAGGATGGGACGACGGAAGAAACCACACGCCATCTGCTGAGGATGTGGCTCTCGGTTCCCGACAGTCGCGCCCTCAGTCCGCTGATGGGAACCATTTATCGGGATCTTACGCCCGGCGTGGTACGCGGTGGCTTCCCGAGCCGTTCGAATACGTACATGTACGAGACGAAAGTGATGACCGATTGAGTCCGGCGTCTGAAGCACAAAAAAAATGATGGAGGATGACATGAGTGGAGCGACGGACCTGAACGTCGACGAATTTATCGGCAGCCAGCCGCTGCGCTGGCTGCACGTACTGATCGTGGCCCTGCTGATCGCGACGATGGTGATCGACGGCTACGACATCTTCATGGTCGGCTTTATCCTCCCCGCGCTCGCGCACGGACTCAAGGTCCATCCTGCCGCATTGACCCAGGTACTCGTCATCCAGCAATTGGCATTGCTGATCGGAACGATGGTGGTGGGGCCGGTGATCGACCGCTTCGGACGCCGTCGTGTGCTGCTGATCGCGATGTCCGTGTTCGCGGTGCTGACGATCGCCACCTCGCAGATCCGTACGCTGGTGCAACTCGATGCGATGCGCTTTGCCGCCGCGTTCTTCTTCAGCGCGGTGATTCCCGCGACCCTCACGCTGGCGGCCGAGTTTGCACCGCGCCGGTATCGCGCCGCTGCGGTCTCGGTGGTGTTTTGCGGCTACACGGGCGGCAACCTGATCGGCGCGAGCGTGCAGGCCTGGATCCTGCCGCTGGGCTGGCAGGCGGCGTTCTGGGTTGGCGGGCTGTTGCCGCTGGTGCTGCTGGTCGGCCTGTGGCGGTGGCTGCCGGAGTCGGTGCAGTATCGCGCGCTGCGTAATCCGGCGGACCCGTCGATCGGGGAGACGCTGTGTCGGCTCGACCCGTCGCAGGCTTTCGCTGCCGGCCAGCGTTATATCGTGCGGCAGCGCGAGCGGCAGGCCCGGCTCTCACTCGGCGCGCTGTTCCGTGACGGCCGCGCGGCCACTACCTTGCTGCTGTGGCTGGCGTACCTCGCCACGGGCATCTTCACCTACATCAACAACTCCTGGACAACGACACTGCTGCATGTCGCGCGGCAGATGCCGATGTCGCAGATCGCCGGCCTGATGGCTATGAGCGCGGTCGCCGGCATAGTCGGCACGGCGAGCAGCGGTTTCGTCATGGACCGCTTCGGCGCTGCCCGGGTTCTGCCGGCCTATATGGCGGGAGCTGCTGCCGCGATCGCGGTGATTGCAACCATGGATCTGGATTCCGTCTGGACGCCGCTGGCCTTTGCGGCGCTCGGATTTCTCTACAACAGCGGGTGGGGCGCACTGAACGCGCTGTGTTCGATCATGTACCCCCCGGAGATGCGGGCGACCGGCGTCGCCTGGTCAATCGGAGCCGGCAAGGTCGGCGGGATGATCGGCCCGGTCATCGGTGGTGTACTGATCGCCGCGCAATGGGATCTCACGCCAATACTTCTGATCGCTGCTGTACCCGAATTTGTCGCCGCAGCAGCCGTGCTGGTGTTATTCATGCTGCGCAGAACGCAGCCGGTGCCGGCTCCAGCCGTCTGATTACAGGCGAGCCTCAACGTGATCCACCGACCAGAGCGAGCGAGAAGATCCCGCATCGAGGCGCGGGCCGCACCCGCTCTACAACGCGCAACCCTGTCGCAATGCATGAACGCTGCGTCCGATATTTCTCGCCTACATAGAGCAAACGATGACACCTTTCGTACATCTCTCCAGGGACGGCGCCGTCCTCGTGATTGAAATAGACAACCCGCCCCCCGGTGCCACCTTCGCACAAACGGCACGGCAGGAGTTGATAGGAGGACTCCTTGCCGCCCGAGCGGACGCGACTATTGACGCGATAATCCTGTGCGCAACGAATCACCCTTGCGAGGCTGACGCGGAGATCACCGGGTTAGACCTGGGGGGAATGTCTCACCCGGATTCGAACGACATCTTCAACGCCATCGAAGATCTCGCCCGTCCGGTCGTTGCAGTACTGCACGGAACCGTGCTCAGTGGCAGGTTGGAACTCGCGCTTTTAGCTCACTATCGGATCGCCGTTGCGTCAACTACCTTCAGGTTGCCGGAGGTGAAGCTGGAGATATCGCAAGGAACCGGCGGTACGCAACATCTTCCGCGGATTGCGGGGATGCGCGATGCGCTGGATAGGACGACGGGTGGCACGCCTATATCCGCACGCAAGGCCCAGGAGTTGGGGATTGTCGACGTCGTCGTTGAAAACGGGCTTAGGGAAGCGGCATTCAAACTTGTGCACGAGCTCGTCGCGAACGGAACTCCGCCGCGGCGCGCCCGTGACCTGTCCCTGGATAGTTCGGTGATCCACTCCAACTTCTCTAATAATTAATGGAAAAGGCGTGAGGACACAGACTCGCCGTCGACTGTTACGACTTCGGGCTCGCCGGGCGGTCAATTTGGATGGTTAGTGCAAGTACCATCCATCTGGCAAGATGACGTAACGATTTGCTCGAACCAGCTTATGTGCAAATTAGCTGCTCAGCTACGAAGCACAGTGATGAGCCAGGTAGCTGAAAGCACAACCCTTTCCCACACCCGCCGAATTTCATTCGATGGCGGCCTGAGTCTTCAGTGCACGAATACGCTGAGGTTCAGCGCCGTTAGGTCATGACGATGATGGCCTTGCCTTTTGTGCGCCGACCAGATTCCAGATCGCTAATGAGCGCGATGGCGTCGTCTAGCTTCTCGGTGCGACCGATCGAAATTTTTAGCTTTCCGCCATCCGCGAGGTCCGCGATCTTCTGCAGGATTTCCGTGTCCGGACTGCCGAAGACAAACTTGTGTCGCAACGAAAACAGAGTGCGCATCAACTTATAGAACGAGGGGTTGGTATCGACCACGACGCCGCGGCGTTTGATCAGCGCATCCCCCTCGCCGGGAGAAAGACTGCCGTTGCAATCGAACACAATGTCGAATTTCCGAGTCAGGTCAGCCGGGATTTCCAAGGTGTAGTCCAGAACCGAATCGATCCCGAGTGTTTTCGCATCGGCGAGCGCGCCCGGTCCGACGCGTCCGGTTACTGATGCACCGAACGCTTTGGCGATGCACACCGCAGCCTGTCCGACTCCACCATACGCCCCGTTGACAAACACGGTCTGTCCAGCCTTCAGGCGCCCCTTTTTGACAAGCGCTCGCCATGCGGTTACGCCGACCGCGGGCAACGTTGCCGCTTCCTCATGAGTGAGAGACGTCGGTTTTTTGACGGCCAGTTTTTCTTTCGTAATGAGCTTTTCTGCAAAAGCTCCGGACGGCTTCACCGGAACCGTGCCGCATACTTCGTCGCCTGCGCAAAAGCGCTTCACCCCAGCGCCGACGCTTTCCACGACGCCCGAAAAGTCAGTGCCCATCGCGCGCGGGAGCCGCCGCCCGGTCATGAATTTCATGGCGCCTTGCCGGATTTTCCAGTCGGCTGGATTAACGGAACTGGCTTTGACCCGCACTACGATCTCGTCGCTGGCTGGAGCCGGTAGCTCATAAGTTTCCAACTGCATCTCTTCGGGGCCACCGTAGCGGTGATACTGAATTCTTTTCATGGACGCCTCTGTATTAACGATTGTGACATGGCATCTCACCCAGCTTTCACCGCGGCGGCCTCGGCCAGCGCGGCCTCGATAGCGCGCTGCCGGGACTCGGCACCATAATTGACGCCTTCCGCACGAATGAACTCGATGTCCGCCACGCCGATAAACCTGAAGAAACCAGTCAGGTAGCTTTCCTGATGATCGAGTACCGCCATCGGTGACTGTCCGCTGTAAAAGCCACCGCGCGACGAAGCAACTATGATCCGCTTGCCACCACAGAGACCCTCCACGGCGGTTTCCGTGTAGCGGAAAGTCTTTCCGGGCACAGCGAGGCAGTCAATCCAGGATTTCAGCTGGCTCGGGATGCCGAAGTTGTACATCGGCGCGCCGATCACAACGATCTCGGCCGCAAGGAATTCGTCGAGTACCGACTGGATTGCAGCGAAGTCGTGCTGAAGTGTCAGCCTGGCAGCGTGATCGCCTCGCGCGTCGGTTACGTCGAGCTGCACCGAACCGGCGTTAAGGGCTCCGCTTTGGGATAGCGCTTCCAGCTTGAGATTCTGGAGTGCCGTCGAATGCTGCGGCACCGGAACCGCGGCAAGATCCCGATAGTTGACTTCAACCAGCGGGTTAGCCTGCTTCAGCTGGCTAACAATATGGGCCGAAATCTGCCGGCTGATGGACTGAGTGCCCGAGATGCTGGAATCGATGTGCAGGAGTTGCATGCTTACTTCCCCGAAACTGTGTGGACAAAGGTGACCGCTGTCGCGGTCAACAGGAACTTTCTGTTCGCAGGAACAATTTGTTCGTTACGCCATGGTACAGTTCGCAAAAGTTCGCACAAGGAGGCACTTTTTTGAGCGATACGCACACTTTTGTTCGCACAATCGATGCGTCCCACGATGAATGCCGGGCGGTCGCCGACACCCTCGCCCGCATCGGCGACAAATGGACGGTGATGGTGGTCGGCGCCCTGTCACAGGGGCCGATGCGTTATAACCAAATCGGTCGAGTAGTTGAGGGAATCTCGCAACGCATGCTCACGCTGACCCTTAAAGGCCTGGAACAGGACGGGCTTGTCGAACGGACGATGTATCCGACCATTCCGCCGCGTGTGGACTACGAGCTAACGGAACTTGGACGGATGTTGATCGTGCCGCTGCAGGCGCTGTACGACTGGGCGCTCGAGCATCGGCCGGCCATGTTGGCCGCACGGGAAAAATTCGCGGAGAGGGAATTGCAGGCCGCGTCGCGCCCCGCAAGCATCAGCACATCCAAATAACGATTTGCCAGCGTGAGCGTATGGCGACAGTCGACAAAGGGGCTACGGTATTTCCGGGAGGCCGTGTTCGCTCGCCGGGCCAGCCACGGATACACGCAGCTTCAAACAACGCAGCGTCGCTGTCCAATGCGACGCGATCCGATCAGGATGGCCACCTATCCTCCTACCACTCGTTCGCTGCACACCGAGTAAAACCCTGTCACAGTTTCTCGGGCGCAATCGAGACGCGGCTGCTATCCGCGTGGATGTTATTGAACCGCTTTAACGCTTCATGCGGCAGCGGCCGGGACCGAGCGCCATTGGTGATCCACTGGAACGAAGCTCTCCAGCCTGAGTACTTCAACAGCGTGCTATGGCGAATATGGCAAGCGACACCGCCCGATTTGACCGCTGCAGGGAAAAGCGGGCAGGCTCACCGTACAGGCTACAGGACCGGCATGCCGAGAAGTTCACGCACATCTCGTCCCGGGTCCGCGTCCGCCCCGAACGAAAAGTCACCCTGCTGTTGGCGTCTCGCGATCTGCTGCATCAGGAAGCGATAGCGCGTTCCAGCGCCGTCGAAACGCGAGTGCAGATCGCGCCGGTCCGCCGGTTCGGCGTAACGGGCGCTTTGCGGCCCTACCATGATGTTGTCCTGCGGGCCGACGATATAAGCAGCACGCGGCATCAGGATTCGAAACGGTCCCGGTGCGGCAGTAGTATTCATAGCAAAGTTGAGCCGGCAGCGGTCCTGCGATTCCGGTACGCACGGATGAAACAGCGGCACATGGAAGCCCGGTGTATAGCGACCGTATGCAAGTGCCACGGAATTGCGCACATGGACGTGAATGACCGCCCGAACGTCCTGGTACTTCGCCCTCACACCGCCGACCCAACGCATGATGGGCGCAACGGATTTGCTCTTGCAGTGGCGAATCATCGTCACCGTCTCGGAAGTAGACTGCACTTCGATCCGGTCGTCCTCGGAGTATTCGTCGCCGACCACGTTCGCGTGCAGAAAGTCGGCGTGTGTGAGGTCGAGCAGGTTCTCGAGCGATAACGCAGAGCAGCAGTCAAAGCGCAGCGTGCCACGGGTGTACCAGGGCAGGCCACCCTCACGCGGCAGAAACGGAACGTCTGGCACGAGCGATTCGTCGGCCTTCTCGGGGTTTCCGTACCACACCCAGACATAGCCATAGCGCTCCATGACCGGGTAATCGCCTGTCCCCATCGTGAACGCGGTCGAAGGAAGCCGCTTCGCCGCCGCAATGTCGGGCCGGTGTTCAGATGCATGCAGATCGCCTTTGGCGCGCCACAGGTAGTACGGCTGGGAGTGAACCTGACGTCTGGAAACGGACTCATGAACGTCGGTCACATGCGCCACCGGAAACCATGCATCGCGCAACTGCAGAACACCGGGGACCCAGTCTTGCACGGCGGGACGTTCCACCGCACGACTGGTTAGGGAAAGCTCCTCGGATAGCGTGGTGGTAGTCATGCGCAGCACCTATATTATTTCACGCAGCGCCCGCGGCACCCGACGACGGGAGCGCAGCAGCCAGGGGGGCCCAATCGCGGGAACAGCCGATTGCAAGTGTCGACAGCGCGGTGCCGTCGATGTTGTTTAGCAACGTCAGAGGCGACCGGCCGAGGCGGGATCGGAGCCGCAACAGTGTCGTGCGGGCACCGCGTGCCTTGACGGCAATGCCACCACGCCAGTGAACCGCCGTTGTCCCGCGAGCCGCTGGAGCGGTTGCAAGCGTCGCCCACAGCACAAGTTGCTCCGTGTTCGAACGAAGCTCGACTGTCGTTGTCGTGCCGCCCGGCGTTGTCGCCAGTTGCAGCGAGAACGGATAGTCGGTCACGAAGCGATGGTTCACCCTGCGGCGCGACGGTACGACGCCGCGCTCCATCGTGACGCGGCCGCTGCGCAACCTTGGGTCGCGCGTCACGTAGTTCGTGACGCGCAGGCCGGCGATACTCATCAGCAGATGCGGCGCATCGGCGAGCGCAGCGACGTAATCTTCATGGTGCAGGCTAACGATTGCCGAGCCGAAGAACGGATGTGCGCAATGTTCCGGCGCGCGCTCGACGACGGTCGAAGCCTCGAACCCGGCAGCATCGCCAGCTCGCACGAATACGAAACCATCGCGTTCGATGACCTGCCACGTCCGCGCGCCATAGCGTGCCGGCACCCGTTCGGTATCCGACAGATTCGGAATCGCCGTACACGCACCCGTCTCTCCTTCGTATGTCCAACCATGATAGCCGCACTGCAAGCGGCCTTCCGGCGTCATGCGGCCCAGCGACAGCGGCGCGCGGCGATGCGGGCAACGGTCCTCCAGCGCGCGGGCCGTTCCGGTCCTGTCGCGGAACAGCACGACTGGCTCTCCCACGCACATCCGACCGATCGGCTTCTCGCCGGACACCTGCTCCGATAGCGCCAGCGGCCACCAGCGCCCGCGAGCACTGTGGTCCCAAAAGCGCATCGGCAACACGACTGCTTCGTTCGACGTATTCATACGGTTCTTCCTGGCGAAGGACCTCTCTTCCCGATCACGCACGATGCGATGGATTCGTTGGGTGGTCCCAGATGATGCGACACAACGAGGACTTCATTCTGCGGCCATATTTTGTCAGCCGTCAAATAAACGTCCGTAGGTGTTTGCCATGAGATACTGCTTACCCGCGCCCTTGTTTCTTGCGTTCATGAAAGACACCCAAGCCGCTCATCCCGAAACCATCGCACCTGCGCGCCGCAAGCGCGGTCGCCCAGCCGCCAGCGCCGATCCGGTCGCGCCCGACGAGCATCTGCTCGCGCTGGCCATTAAGGCGTTCGCGGAGATCGGCTACGAAGGCGCGTCGATCCGGGATCTGAGCCGGCGCCTGAAGGTGAGTCACAACCTGATTCCGTCGCGGTTCGGCTCAAAAGAAAACCTGTGGCGCCGCGCCGTTGATTTCGGCATCGCCGAATCGATGTCGGCGATGAATGAGATTTTCGACGCGCAATACGAAACCGACGCGGATCGTCTACGCGACCTGGTGTTGCGTTTCATCGACTGGGCGGCGGCCAATCCCGATTCGATCAGCCTGGTCAATACCGAAGCGCGCTGCGAGTCCTGGCGGCTCGACTACCTGTACAACGCATACGTAAGTCCGTTTCACCTGCAACTGGATCGTCTGCTGGCGCGCATCGCACGAAAACGGCACGTGCGCCCGATCTCCAGCGCTACTTTCATGGTGCTGCTGGTCCAGGGCGTCGGCAACTTCCTTGCGTTGGGTCCACTGATGCGACGGCTCGCGCCCGAAGGTCGGCGCACGCCCGCGGATGCAAAACGCGACGCGGCCACGATTGCAAACGTGCTGCTCAGCACCGTGCTCGGCGAGGAGAACATGCCGGTCCGTGAAGTCCGCGCACACAGGCGCGAGCAGCGTAGGTCAACGTGACCCGCCTGAGCCATGCCGTGACGCGCGCGCCGCGAATCCGGCCGCGGCCCGTTCAGGTCTGCCGGTTTGGCAGGCGCACCTTCAGTCCGTCGATCTCGTTGGCAATCTCGATCTGACAGCCCAGGCGGCTAGCAGGCGAGCGCGGCTCGACCGTCGCCTCCAGCATCGCGTCCTCCATATCACCGAGTGGAGCAAGCCGGCTCGCCCACGGCTCATCGACGAAGATATGGCAGGTCGCACATGAACATGCTCCGCCGCATTCTCCTGCGATCCCCGGCACACCGTGATTGATAGCGGCCTGCATCAGGCTTACGCCCACAGACTCCTCGATACTCGTACAGGTGCCGTCGGCCCCGACGAAGGTGATTTTTGGCATGCTCGACAATTGCTCCAGAGGGTTAGCTTCCCAAGCTATTCGTACCGTCCTGCCAGTGACAGGCAAGCGAGATTCAGACTGGCGACGCTGCCTGGTCGATCATTCCGTCCCACATTTTTTTCAGGCGCGCCGGCAAATCCGGCGATCGTCCCGATGGCGGCATGACCAGCAGCGAAAGCCGCACGCGCAGGACCAGTTCGGCGAGTATTGCCGGGTCGCCCGTAATTCCCAACAACGCATCGACGTCGCGCAGATAAGGTCCGAGCGCTTCGCCGATCTGCTCCGCATAGAGCGGAAGTGACCGTGCGAAGAAATCGAACACGAACGTCGGCTCCATCTCGAGCAGTCGCGCGAGTTCAGTGTGCGCTTCCTGCTCGACCAGGATCGCGAGGACACCATTCTTACGCTCTTCGGGATCGTCACTTCGTTCCATCAAAGCGCTGACGGACGCCCCCAGGCGATGGCGTTCACGCGCGCCGAGTCCTTCGAGCAACGCTTCTTTGGTCGAGAAGTATCGATAGAGCGTGCCGCGCGCCACCCCAGCGACACGGCAGACGTCACTCAGCGACAAACGCAGCAATCCGCGCCGGCCGATCGCCTCGACGGTCGCATCGAGAATCCTGTCGACACTTTCCTCACGCCCGAATGAACGCAGGCGCCGCTCACTCGCCCTTGTGTTCCGCTTGGGCGGCGTTGCGACGCGCCCATCCGTTCTCTTCACACCCGACGCCCGCGCCATTGAATGCCTTGTCTTTCCAGAACCGTTGATCTCCACCGACACCAGTCCCAAGCTACAGGCAACCACCCATAGCGCCTTCTCGACAGTCGTCGGGGTCCCGTCCAATTCTTGAACAAATAATACAATAATAATACTTTTTGTCTATTAACTGGAAAGCACCGGTAAGTCGCCATGAATTCACAAGGTATAGAGCAGGGTTTACTTGCACTTGTCAAAATGAACATATAAACACTATTCTGTTCAATATGTGCATACACGCCAATGTAGCGACAAGCACAAAAACAGGAGACACCGTATGCGACCTTCGCCATCCTCGCCCGTGCCGTTGCAGCTCACGGTGATCGTCGACCGCGCCGCGTGCTGCGGCTACGGCGTATGCGCCGAAATTTGCCCCAGCGTTTACAAGCTCGATGACAACGGTATCGTCTATGTCGAGAGCGATCTTGTGCCGGCGGGTCTGGAGAAAGCCGCAAAGGAAGCTGCAGCCGCATGTCCGCAGGGTGCGATCGCGACGGAAGAAAAGACCGGCGCACAACGCTGAATCTCGCAGCGGCGATAGCAAATGGAATGGACGATGGCTGAACTCTCTTCTTTCGACACAACCGAATTCCGCAAAACGCTCGCCACTTTCGTGACAGGCGTGACGATCATCACGACCTGCACCGAAAGCGGCGAACGCGTCGGACTGACGGCCAATAGCTTCAATACGGTTTCGCTGTCGCCCCCGCTGGTGCTATGGAGTCTGGCGAAAACGTCACGCAATATCGACGCTTTCAGTCGGGCCGGACACTGGGCCGTCCACATTCTCGCTGCCGACCAGCAGGACCTGTCCAATCGCTTCGCAAAGAGCGGCCACGACAAATTCGCCGGCGTGGAAACTGATGCGGGCACAGGCGGTGTGCCGCTGTTGCGTGGCTGTGCGTCGCGTCTGCAATGCAGGACATCGTTTCGCTACGACGGCGGCGACCATCTGATCCTTGTCGGCGAGGTGCTCGACTTCGACCGCAGCGAGCATCCGCCGCTCGTCTTCCATGGCGGCAGCTACGGTCTGGCGTTGAAAAACCTGAAGTTGCCGCCACGCGACACGGACGAAACGTCGGCAGAAGGACCGGCGAGCTTCAAGGAAGACTTCCTCGACTATCTGCTACCGCGTGCCCACTATCAGATCTATTCACGCATTCGGGCCGCTCATGCGTCTCATGGACTGTCGGATTCGGAGTTCTTCGTGCTCAGCAGTCTCGTCGCGCAGGACGGACGAACGCTCAGCGAGATCGACGCGATGTTTTCAGTCACCGGGCATTGCGTCACGTCCGACACCGTCCAGTCACTAGCCGGGCGACACCTGGTCCATTACACGACACCGGCCACCGACGCGATGGCAGCCCGCCTCACGCTGACGCCTGAAGGGCGCGAAACGACGCTGCGGGTCATGGCCGCCGCGAAGGCAATCGAGGCGGAAATCTTTGCACAGCTCGGCTACTGGGAATCGGTTTGCCTGAAGCTGTTACTCAGGCAGGTAGTCGCTATGACCGATATCGGGCTGCCTGCGATGTGGGCCGCGCCAGCCTGATATCCGGACCGCCAGATGGTAAACCAGCACTCTGCTTCAGACCGACAACCGATGGAAACCGGAAGGGCGCACTAGACGGAATAGTCGGGATCGTTACCGGTTCGGGCGGATGCATCGGGCGCGACCGCAGGCACCGTCGAAATCACCGAAGCGAGACGAACCATGTAGACGACTGTCAGCACCTGACACGCTATCAAAGCAAGCCGGCAAACATTCATACACTGGAGTCCACGACGTCATGAAAGTACTCGAGAAAAAGATTGCGGTCATCACCGGAGCAGGCTCCGGCATTGGGGAAGCCACTGCGCACCGGTTAGCCGAAGAAGGTGCGGCGGTGGTCATCGCCGATCTCGACGGCGAAGCCGCACACCGGGTTGCCGTTGCGATTGCCGCGCGTGACGGACAGGCCATCGCCATACGCACCGACATCGCCGATGAGGCGCAAATTCGCGCCATGACCGAGGCAGCACGTCAAAGGTTCGGCGGCATCGATCTGCTGTTCAACAATGCCGCGGTGACATCGGCGGCGCACTTCGCGCGCGACCTCGACGTGATCCAGATGGATGTCGAAACCTGGGACCGGACAATGAACATCAACGTGCGTGGCGCAATGCTGTGCTGCAAGTATGCGATCCCGCAGATGCTGGAGCGCGGCGGTGGTGCTGTCATCAACATGGCCTCGGGTCTCGGCCTGTTCGGGGATCTCACGCGCACGGCATACGGAACTTCGAAAGCGGCGCTGATCGGCCTGACACGTTTCATTGCGACGCAGTACGGCAAGCAGGGCGTGCGCGCCAATACGATCGCTGCCGGACTGATCGGCACCGACGCGGTCAAGACAAATCTCAGCCGGCAGGAACTCGATTTTCTACTCGAGCATCAACTGAGCCCGTCGCTCGGCGAACCCAGCGATATCGCCGCGACGGTCGTGTTTCTCGCGTCCGACGCGGGACGCTTTATCACTGGCCAGACCATTCCCGTCGACGGCGGCTTTTCGGCGCACGTCCCTCAATACGCGGACGTTGCACGCATGATCGCCCAGTCCTCTGCTGCGTAAGCACTACTCGACTACCTATCGACGATCCATCGACCCATCGACGAACGATGAAAGACAATCTCTTCTCCATCCACGGCAAGATAGCGCTCGTGACCGGCGCGACGAGCGGCATCGGCCTGATGATCGCGCGCGGTTTTGTCGAGCACGGCGCGCACGTGTACGTGGTCGCGCGCAACCAGACGGCCTGTGCGCAGGTCGCAGCCGACCTGGGCGGCACAGGCCGCTGTATCGCGTTGCCGGCCGATCTGTCATCCGCCGCCGACCGTTCGCGGATTGCCGACACCGTGATGAGCCGCCATTCGCGGCTCGACATCCTCGTCAACAATGCTGGTGCGCTCGCCGACGAATCCATCGACACGTTTTCGGAAGAAAGCTGGGACGCCGTAATGGGGCTGAACCTGAAGGCGGTCTTCTTTCTGACGCAAAAGCTGCTGCCGGCACTACGCAACGGAGCAAGCGCCGACGCGCCCGCGCGGATAATTAACGTGGGCTCGATCGGCGGACTGCGGATTTCCGGACGCGAAAACTATTCTTACGTGGCGTCCAAGGCCGGTCTGCATCACCTGACGCGAGCACTCGCGCGCCGTCTCGGCGCTGAGCACGTCAACGTCAATGCGATCGCGCCCGGCCCGTTTCCATCGAAGCTCACCGAAGGCGTGCCGGACTCGGTCAAGCAGGCCGTGTGCGAACGCATTCCGTGCGGGCGCTTCGGGGAACCCGACGACGTCGCCGGCACGGCCATCTACCTCGCATCCCGCGCATCCGCCTACGTAACCGGCGCCGTGCTGCCGCTTGACGGCGGCAGTGTCGGTGCGACCTAGAACACCTGATGTGCCTGATACGCTCTTTCCCAGAGGCACGGCTTGCCAGGACTCAAGCTGCAACAGAACAGGAGTAGCCATGGCCGAATCGAAAAAAGTCATCATCACGTGCGCCATCACCGGCGCGATCCATACGCCGTCGATGTCACCGCATCTGCCCGTCACACCGGCTGAGATTGCCACTGCGGCGATCGCAGCGGCGCAAGCCGGCGCGGCGATCGTGCATCTACATGCGCGCGATCCGAAAGATGGCCGGCCGGATCAGCGGCCAGAAGCCTTCGCACCGTTCCTGTCGACGATCAAGGCGGGCTGCGACGCGATCGTCAACCTGACGACCGGTGGTTCGCCGTACATGCCCGTCCACGAGCGTATCAAGCCTGCCATTGTATTCAAGCCCGAAGTCGCCTCGATGAACATGGGCTCGATGAACTTCGGCCTCTTTCCGATGCTGCAACGTTTCACCGAGTTCAAACACGACTGGGAACGACCCTATCTGGAGAACAGTAAGGACCTGATCTTCCGCAACACTTATCGCGACATCGAATACGCGTTGCGCGAACTGTCGGCGAGCGGCACGCGCTACGAGTTCGAATGTTATGACACTGCGCATCTGTACAACCTTGCACACTTCGTCGATCTCGGCCTCGTCAAGCCGCCCTTCTTCGTGCAGACCGTCTTCGGCATACTCGGCGGCATCGGTGCGCATCCCGACGACGTGATGCATATGAAGCGCACCGCCGACAGACTGTTCGGCACCGACTATCGGTGGTCGGTGCTGGGTGCCGGACGCAACCAGATGCCGATCGCCGCGATGGCCGCCTCGATGGGGGGCAATCTGCGCGTCGGTCTCGAGGACAGTCTGTGGATCGGCAAGGGCAAGCTGGCAAGTTCGAATGCCGAGCAGGTCGAAAAGGCAAAGGAGTTATTGCGTGGTCTGGGACTCGAACCCGCTACACCGGAGGAAGCACGCGAGATCTTGTGCCTGAAGGGTGCGGCTAACGTCGAGTTCTGAAACGCGAGGCGTACACCGTCTGCTCCCCTCACGCATCCGTAATGAAGGGAGCCGCTCCGCAACTCATCGTTGCGGAGCGAACACGACGTTCAATGGCCTGAACGAGCGCGTGAACATTCCCTGGAAACGAGGCGGTTCCGCAGCGGGATCGAGCCGCAGATCCGGTAGTCGGTCCAGCAGAGCATTCAGCGCCAACCGCATTTCCGCGCGCGCGAGTTGCGCGCCCGCGCAACTGCGCGGTCCGACATTGAACGCGAGGTGGTCGCGCACCGCCGGTCGATCGAGATCGACATGAGCCGGACACGCAGAATAATGCGCCGGGTCGCGGTTAGCCGCCGCGTTGATCGTAAAGATAACCTGATCCTTGCGGACCGGCATGCCGCCCAGTTCGATGTCCTCGTTTGCGACACGATAGCGGTACTGGACAGAACCCCAGACCCGCATCACTTCCTCAATAAAGCTCGTCAGCGCCTCGCCACGGTCTCCGCTAACCCGTTCGAATACCGCACGCTCCGTGAGCAACACATAGATTGCGTTCGACAACGCATGAACCGTCGTGTCGCTGCCGGCCAAATACAGTTCGCGGCAGGTGGCCAGCACGTCCTCCTCGGTTGCATCTGCCAACACTTCGGGGGCTTCCGCCCAGAGCCGGCTGATCAGATCGTTGGTCGGATTGTCACGCCGACTACGCACATACGGCAGCAAGATCGCATTGAGTTGGTGCGACGCATCGAGCGCGCGCTGGGTCGCGTCCTCGCCGAGAAAGTGCCGGCCACCTGCCCAGACCATGATGTCGTCGTGAAGCCGCATGACCCGGTGCAAGAACGCGTCGTCGAGTGCATCCATCCCGAACAGCGACATGAACGCCCTGCAAGGCAGTTGCAACGCGAGCTCGCTGAACAGTTCTGCGCTGCCCCGCTGCACAAAGCGATCGATCAGAAACTTTGTGACGGGGCGAATGTGATGCTCAGTGTAGACAGCAATATTCGCCGGCTTGAACAATTGCACCACATAGCGATGCATCCGGTCATGCTCCGCACCTTGCAAGACCGTGACGTTGCGCCGGCCGCCCTTCACTTCGATCATTGTGGCGTCCGCGTCAGCATATGGATGGCGGAAGTGCCCTTCATCGGAAAGGACCTGTTTGCACAGATCGTACGACAGTACGAGCCAGCCTTTCATCCGCTCGTCCCACAGCACTGGAGTGCGTTCGCGCATCGCGTCATAGAACGTATGGGGATCGGTATCGCTCGTCGAGAGCAGCGACGGTAAGTCATTCGCGTTCATCATTGAGTTCCTTGATGGTTAGCTCGACTGGCTCGTTCAAACAGGGTGCGATCAAGGTCCCAGTCGGTCACAATCGCATCGACGTCGGCACCTGCCGGGCGAGGTCCACGCGGCAGGCCGGCCGGCGTACGGCTGAAGCGCGGCGCCGGCGCATTTTGGGCAACTCCATCGACCTCGACGAAGGTTTCGCGGGCCACGTTGTGAGGATGCTGAAGCGCCTCCTGCAGACTCAACACCGGCGTGACACAAACATCTGCACCTTCGAACACGCGACACCATTCGTCGCGTGGCCGGGTAACGAAGATCGCCGCGAGTTCGGCTTTCAGCTCGGGCCAGTCGTGTTCGATGTTGCGCGCAGTATGCGACGGATAACCCGCTGACATGAAGCGCTCGGTGTCCACCCCGAGCCGCTCGAGAAACGCCGCATAGAACTGCGGCTCGATTGGCGCGACAGACAGAAACTTGCCGTCCTGGGTTTGATAGGTGTCGTAGTAGTGAGCGCCTCCGCCAAGGAAATTGCGGCCCACGCCATCAATGAATTTTCCGTCCGCGCGATAGCCAAAAAACATGCCGAGAAACGAAGCCGCCCCATCGAGCATCGCCGCGTCGACCACCTGCCCAAGTCCCGAAACACGAGCCTCCAGCAACGCGCACGTTACGCCGTAGGCTAGCAGCAGACCGCCGCCGCCGAAGTCACCGATCACATTGAGCGGCACCGCCGGCTTGCCGCCCGTCGGTCCGATCTGATTGAGCAACCCGCTGATGCCGATGTAATTCAGGTCATGCCCCGCACGCTGCGAGAGCGGCCCTTGCTGTCCCCATCCGGTCATGCGCGCATAGACGAGCCTCGCGTTACGCTCCAGACAGATCTCCGGACCGATGCCAAGCCGCTCGGCAACACCCGGGCGAAACGCTTCGATCAGCACTTCGGCCTTGTCGATCAGCGCGAGCGCGCTCGCAACGCCCTCCGGCTGCTTCAGGTCGAGCGCAATCGAGCGCCGGTTGCGCAACAGCGGCGAAGTGTCCGGCGTGTGTTGGTCACCGTCTGGGCGGTCGATGCGCACCACGTCAGCGCCCATATCAGCCAGCATCATCGCGCCATAAGGTGCCGCGCCCAACCCCGCAATCTCGACGACACGAACTCCGTGCAACGGACCCATGATCAGCTCCCCCTGCGTTCGTCGAGTCCCAGACCGCGCCCGATGATCTCCTTCATGATCTCGGACGAGCCCGCGAAAATGCGCGTCACGCGCGCGTCGGTATACATCCGGCAGATGCGGTATTCCTCCATATAGCCCGCGCCGCCGTGCAGCTGCACACAGTCGTCGATCACGCGATTCTCCAGTTCGCTCGACAGCAGCTTGGCCTCGGCGGCGATCTCCGCAGTCAGTTCGTCGGCGTTGTACGCGATCACACACTGGTCGACGAAAGTCTGGATCGCATCGAGTTGTGCGCGCAGCGACGCCATCGTGAACCGGCTGTTCTGAAACGTACCGATCGCGCGGCCGAAGGCATGGCGGTCCTTGATGAAGTCAAGCGTGAGGTCAAATGCAGTCTGCGCCGCCGCCATCGAGCCGACCGCCGCGATCAGCCGTTCACCGCTCAAAAACCGCGCAAGATAGCCGAAGCCCTTCGTCGGATCGCCGAGCACGTTCGACTTCGGCACCTTGACGTCGTCGAAGAACAGTTCCGACGTATCCTGAGCAGCCAGCCCCATCTTGTGCAGCCGGTTGCCGCGCCGAAAGCCGGGCCGGTCCGCTTCGACAAGAAAAAGCCCGATACCGTAACGCTGTTCCGGCACCGTACGCGCCGCCACGATGAACAGATCACCGAGTTGACCGTTCGAGATGTAGGTCTTGGATCCGTTCAGCAGCCAGTGATCACCGCAGTCTTTCGCGTGCGCCTTCATCCCGGCCAGATCGCTGCCCGAGCCGGGCTCAGTCATCGCAATGCCGAGAATCGTCGTGCCGTCGATGCAGCCAGGCAGTATCCGTTGCTTCTGCTCGTCATTGCCGAGTTTGCCGATGTATGGCGCGACGAGACCGGAGTGCAGATTGATGTAGAAGCCGGGCTCGCCATGACGGATGTTCTCCTCATAGACGATCTGTTCGTAGCGGAAATCGCACACGCCAGCGCCGCCGTATTGCTCGTCGGCCCACATCAGCAAATAGCCCTGCTGCCCAGCCTTCTCATAGGCCCAACGGTCGACGATGCCCTGCTCGCGCCAGCGCGCGGCATGGGGTTCGATCTCGCGCTGAAAAAAACGCCGCACCGAATCGCGAAACTGCTCGTGTTCTGCCTCGAAAATCAGTCGCCGCATGGGGTATCCCTCGACGCTATGCAGTTACGCGACGGCTTCGGACGCATGCCCGGCCACCGCGTGAAAGAGGTGGCCTCGAATCGCCCGCTCGCGCAGCCATGCCGAGGGTTTGAAGCGCGGGCCGTAAGCAGCTGCCATGCGTTCACACTCTTCAATAAACGTGCTTAGCCCAACGGCGTCGATCAATGACAGTGTGCCGCCTGTGTACGACGGGAAACCCCAGGCGAGCACCGAGCCGATATCAGCGTCGGCGGCATGCGTGAGCACGCCCTCTTCCAGACAGCGCGCCGTTTCTAGCGCCTGGATATAGAGAATCCGCTTACCGGCTTCATCGACGGAAGGTTGCGGCGCGACCGGCGGAAACGCCGACTTTAGCTCGCTCCAAAGGCGCTTTTTACTTCCTTCCGGATAGTCGTAAAAACCACCACCGCCGCGCCGACCCGGTCGTTTGAATTCGTCGAGCATCCGCCGCATGACGTCATACGAACAGGGTAGGTCATATGCGTCGCCGAGTGCCTCGCGTGACTGCATCACGATCTTCCACGGCAGTTCAATCGAGACTTCGTCAAGCACCGCAAGCGGGCCTACAGGCATCCCGGCGAAGCGCGCGGCGTTCTCGATCAAGGCCGGCTCAACGCCCTCTTCAAGCATGCGCATGCCTTCGTGAATGAACGTCTGGAACACCCGGCTCGTGTAGAAGCCGCGGCTGTCGTTGACAACGATGGGTGTCATCCGCAGTTGAGCGACCAGATCGAGCGCCTGTGCGACAGTCGTCTCGCTGGTCTGCTTGCCGACTATGATTTCGACCAGCGGCATCCTGTCGACCGGCGAAAAGAAATGTAGACCGATATAGCGCTCAGGCCGGTCCGACTGCCGGGCAAGCTCGGAGATCGGGAGCGTTGACGTGTTGCTGGCAAAGAATGCCGACTTCTGCAACACTGCCTCCGCCTGGCGCGTTACATCTGCTTTTACCGACTTGTCTTCGAACACCGCTTCGATGACGAGATCGCAATCGGCGAGCGCGCTATAACTGGACGTCGCAGTGATGCGCGCGAGGATCGCGTCGGCGCTGGCCTGGTCGCGCCGTCCGCGCTCGACCGCGCCGGCCAGCAGCTTGCGCGAGTAGTCGCGGCCGCGTTCCGCCTGTTCCTGCGTCGCATCCAGCAGCACCACGTCAATGGCCGCCAGTGCCGCGACGTACGCAATGCCTGAGCCCATCATTCCCGCGCCCAGTACGCCGATCTTGCGGGCATCGAACTTTGGCACCCCTTCCGGACGGCGTGCCAGTCGATCGGCCAACCCCTTGTTCACGAAGTTGGTCCGGACGATATTGCGCGCGACAGGACCCGACATCAGCCGCGCGAAGTGCTTCGATTCCACAGTCAGCGCCTTGTCGAACGGCATCAACGCACCTTCGAACACGCAATCGAGAATCGCAATGGGTGCAGGATAGTTGTGAAAGGTTTTCGCGCCGACTTTCGCAACGTTCATCGAGTACGTTGTCGCCAGCGACGAACTGAGCAGCCCCGCCCCTTCAGGCAGCCGATAGTTCTTCGTGTCCCACTTGCGCACCGGGTTGGGCGTCTCGATCAACCATCTGCGCGCGGTTGGGAGTAACTCGGTTGCGGGAACCACTGCGTCGACCATGCCTAGCGCGAGTGCTTCCTGCGGCGTCACGGACTTGCCGTCTAACAGCAAAGGCAGCGCCTTGTCGACCCCGATCATGCGCAGCAGTCGCTGTGTTCCGCCCGAGCCGGCCAGCAGGCCAACGTTGACCTCCGGCAAACCGACTACGGCTTTCGGATCGTCGACAATCACACGCCAGTGACAGGCGAGGCAGAGCTCGAACCCACCACCGAGCGCCAGTCCATTGATCGCCGACACGAACGGCTTGCCGCATGTCTCGAGCCGCCGATGCATCTCAACGGAAGCGCGCCGGCTCAGCGCAAATGCCTGCTGCCGCGACACGCCGGCATCAAAAAGGCTCATCAGATGCTTGAGGTCGGCGCCAGCCATGAAAGCCGGCTTCGCGGATGTGACGATCGCGCCAACGATCGACGGATCGGTCGCCACTCGTTCGATTGCCTCGATGAAATCGTCAATAAACGCTGGACCGACGACGTTCATCGGTCGTGCCGGATCGTTCAGCGTAATCAGTGCGATGCCTTGCGCATCGACATGCATAGTCAGTGTTTGCATGCTCGAAATTCCATGTATTCGATAGTCAGGCGGCTCAGACACGCTCAATAACGGTCGCGGTGGCAAGACCGTTGCCCGCGCAAAGCGTAATGAGCGCGGTGTTCAGATCGCGGCGTTCGAGTTCGTCAAGCACAGTGCCAAGAATCATCGCGCCCGTGGCGCCGAGTGGGTGGCCCATCGCAATCGCGCCGCCATTGACATTGACCCGTTCAGGATCAAGTTGCATCGCGCGAATAAAGCGAAGCACGACCGACGCGAACGCTTCGTTGATTTCGAACAGGTCGATATCGGCAACCGTCATGCCGAGGCGCTTCAGCAGCTTCTGCGTGACCGGCGCAGGGCCGGTCAGCATAATCGTCGGCTCGCTGCCCATCGATGCGAAACCTTTGATTCGCGCCCTCGCGCTCAGGCCAGTCGCAGTACCAAATGTTTCGCTCCCAAGTAGTACAGCAGCCGCACCGTCCACGATGCCGCTCGAGTTACCGCCGGTATGCACGTGCTCAATCGCTTCAACCTGTGGATAGCGTTGCAACGCGACTGTGTCGAAACCCGCCGTGATCCCGAGCGCCGTAAACGCCGGTTTCAGGTTGGCCAACCCTTCGAGCGTCGTATCAGGGCGAATGTACTCGTCGCGATCGAGGATCACTTCGTCGAGCAGGTCGCGTACCGGCACGATCGAATTCGTGAAGTAACCGTTCTTCCACGCGTGTGCCGCCCGGCGCTGACTTTCGAGCGCGAACGTGTCGACATCGGCACGCGTGTATCCGTCAATCGACGCAATCAGATCCGCACCGATTCCCTGCGGCGCGAAATAGTTGTGGTAGGCGACCCATGGGTCAGCGCTCCATGCGCCTGAGTCCGCGCCAATGACCGTTCGCGACATCGACTCGACGCCACCGCCAATGGCAGCCTCCGATTGTCCCGACATAATCTGCGCCGCGGCATTGTTGACCGCTTCGAGCGCCGACGCGCAAAAGCGGTGTACCTGCTGGCCCGCGACGCTCTGTGCGTAGCCGGCGGCCAGCAGCGCGGCGCGGGCGATATTACCGCCCTGCTCGCCGACCGGCTGCGCACAGCCGAGAATGACGTCGTCTACCAAAGAGGTGTCGAGCGCATTGCGCTCAGCTAGAGCGCGCAATGCGGTGGCCGCCAGTTTCGCCGCCGACACTTCGTGTAGCGCGCCGTCAGGCCGCCCACGCCCGCGCGGCGTGCGCACGTGATCATAGATGAATGCTTGAGTCATGTTGAACAGATCGGAGAGTGTTCAGGGCCGCGGGTCTGCGGGTTCATGACATGCAGCGTCGCAGCGCGCCGCTGCGCCGGCAACTATCCAAAGATAGAAGAACCCAGGTCAAGCATTTGCGATAGTGGCGTCGTCCATTCAGGAGACTGGCAATGAGCGCAGTGATTTACTCAAACACGCAAGACGAATCCGAACTGATCAGTGCATTCGAACCGTATATCGGCGAAGACCTCGTGCGCAGCCGTATCGACGTCACCACGATCGGCGATCTGCTTCTCAAGGCATACGATCGATATCCCAACGCCGCGGCGCTCATCTTTCCGGACAAGACCTGGTCCTACGCGGAACTCGTCACACGGGCGTTGCGCACAGCGCGCGGTCTCCAGGCGATGGGCGTCAAGCCAAAGCAACACGTGGGCATCCTGATGTCGACCTCGCCGGAACTAGTCGAAGTATTCTTCGCAGTGGCGTTCTGCGGGGCCGTATCCGTGCTGATCAACGGCCGATACCGTTCTAGCGAACTGGCGTACGTGATCGAGAACGCAGACCTCGTCACGCTGGTGACGACCGATGCGATCGCGGATCACGTCAACTACGTGGACCGGCTTAACACTGCATTGCCCGGCCTGTCCGACGCGGCCGACTCTCACGCACTGACGTTGCCGGGCACGCCCCGCCTGCGCAATATCGTGTTGCTCGGCGACACGTCCGCGCGAGGCTTCGTTTCGCAACAGAGCTTCGAGGAGGCCGCCGAACGCATCGATGAAATCGACGTGCATCGCAGCCGCGTGAGGACGCGTGTGCGCGACACTGGGATGATCCTGTACACGTCGGGCACGACCTCGAATCCGAAAGGCTGCCTGATCACGCATGAGGCCATGGCGCGCAACAGCAGCGTGCTGGGTCGCCATCGCTTCCAGCTCACCGCTGACGACCGCATCTGGTCGCCTCTGCCACTCTTCCACATCGCCGCGGTGCTGCCGATGCTGTCGATCTTCGAAGTCGGTGGCGCCTACATCGGCATGGAATATTTCGACGCCGGGCTGGCATTAAAAATGATCGAAGCGCACCGCGCAACGATGGCGTTCGTACCGTTTGTCACATTCCTGCAAGCGCTCGCTTACCATCCGGACTTCGCACGGACAGACCTATCCCGGGTCAAGTTGATGAACAGCTGTTTCGCCGTGCAGCCGAAGAGTGTGGGAGACGCGTTCCGGGAGGGCATGCCGGATACGCTGCAGGTCGGCACGTACGGAATGACCGAGGCATCGGGAATCGTCTCGACCGGCACCTGGACGATGGATCCAGAAGACGGCTTCACGAAGCTCGGCATTCCGCTTGTCGGGCTCGAAGTCCGAATCGCCGACATGGTGAGCGGCGCCGATGTCCCGGCCGGCGAACGCGGCGAAGTCTGGCTGCGCGGCTACAGCATGTTCGACGGCTACTACCGCGACGCCGAGAAAACCTCGCAGGCGTTGGATGACGAAGGCTGGTTCCATACCGGAGACATCGGCTCGATCGACGCGCGGCAGCACGTGATGTTTTACGGGCGGTTGAAGGAAATGCTCAAGGTTGGCGGCGAAAACGTGGCAGCCGCAGAGATCGAGACTCTGCTCGGTCGCCATCCGGGCGTCAAGCTCGCACAGGTGGTGGGTATACCGGACGAAAAATACAGCGAAGTTCCCGCCGCGTTCGTCGAACTGAAACCGGGCGCCAACGCATCGGCTGATGATCTCATCGAGTTCTGCCGTAGCGAAATATCGTCGTTCAAGGTGCCGCGAGTCGTGCGCTTCGTCACAGAATGGCCGATGTCGACGTCGAAGATCCAGAAATTCCAGTTGCGCGACGCGCTTCTAAGCGAACTGGGCCTTCAATGACGCGCGTGACACGACGATTTCCGGCACATGGCGGCGTCACGCTCGCATCCGATCTCGCCGGCGACGCGGCGGCGCCACTGGTGATCCTGCTGCATGGAGGCGGACAGACGCGCCGCGCGTGGCGCCACACCGCCAATGCGCTGAGCCTGCGCGGACTGCGCGTCGTCTCGGTCGACCTGCGCGGACATGGCGAAAGCGACTGGGCCCCCGACGGCGACTACAGTCTCGACGCGCAGATCCAGGATCTACGCGCGCTAGCGAATGCGCTGCCCGAATCGCCGATGCTCGTTGGCGCATCACTCGGTGGTTTGATTGCGCTCGCCGCGGTCGGCGAAGCGGCCGTAATCGCGCGAAGCCTGGTTCTGGTGGATGTCGCACCGCGCGTCGATGCGGTCGGCGAAGCGCGAATCCAACACTTCATGCGACAGCATGGCGACGGATTTGCGAGTATCGACGAAGCAGCTGAGGCAGTGGCAGCCTATCTTCCGCACCGGCCGCGTCCTGCGAACACATCGGGCCTGAAACACAGCCTGCGGCTCCAGCATGGCCGTTACTACTGGCATTGGGACCCGGCGCTCATCAATTCGCTCGACGCCAGTCCGAACCGACTCGCCGCACGCTACGACGCCGCTGCGCGCAACGTACGGGTGCCGACCTTGCTGGTACGCGGCGCACGCAGCGAACTCGTGACCCATGAAAGCGTTAGCCATCTGAAGACTGTGATACCGCACGCGGAATCGGTCGACGTGGCAAGCGCAGGACACATGGTGGCTGGCGACCGAAACGACGCGTTCAGCGCCGCATTGCTCGCCTTCATCGAACGCCAGTTGCAAAATTGACGCCACGAACCGGTGGCTATGACAGCGCCCGCGGGCAAGATCACCGCGTCCACGGGTCGCCCATTGCAGACGCGAGCATCAGCATGTTCTGCAGACCGCCGTCGACGATTACGTTTTCACCGGTGATATAGCTCGCATCCGGCCCTGCTAGAAAGGCGACGACGGCGGCCTGCTGCGCGGGCGAGCCGACCATCTGCAATGGGTTGCGTTTTGCCGCGGCCGCACGCTGCTGCGGGTCCGAATAACGCGCGTCGGTCATGGCAGTGTGCGTCGAACCGGGAGATACGCTGTTGCAGCGAATCCCGTCCGGCCCCCACTCGCACGACATCTGTCGGATCAGCATCACTAGCGCGGCCTTGCTGGCGCTGTAAGCACCCAGAGGCGGCGTCGGCTGTTGCGCGGAAACGGACGCGGTGGCGACCACGCAGCCTTTCGACGCGGCGAGCATCGGATGCGCGGTTTTCGCCAGCAGCCAGGTCGCACGCGTATTGATCGCAAATGACCTGTCGAAGTCATCGACCGACAATTCAAGCAGGCTCGCGCGCTGGATGATGCCCGCGTTGCTGATCAGCGCGTCAAGGCCGTCCCATGCGCGGGCGGCGGTCTCGACGATCCGCGTGGGCACGCCCGCGTCGGACAGATCGCCGACGAACGTGAGCACCTGTGCCCCATCTTCCTGCAAACGACCGGCGGCATCTTCGAGCGCGGCCTCGTTCAGATCAACCAGCAGCAATTGCGCAGCGCGCCCTCCGCGCCCCTTCGCATCCGCGGTGAAGCGTTCGGCCACCGCGCGGCCAATGCCGCTCGCTGCGCCTGTAATGATGGCTCTCATCGAATCTCCGTTTTCTTGTGGCTGCCACGCGACTGCGTCGCGACTTGGGCGTACTTCAACCTGGACTCTGGACTCGTGAGCCACCTGCTTCAACTATCGGAAGATAGCCGCACAAGATTTATACAATATGCCCAATAAACGTATATTTTGTTCACCATCCTGACTTATAATTTTTGCAAATAGCGTCACAAGACGCCACGTTCGACAGCTTCGCATGGCGGGTCTCGATAAACGACACCACGGCGATTGTGTGGGACGACAAAATCAGGAGACACGGCATGGAAGTGACGCGAACCCGTCTGGCTTCGCCAGTCGAGGCGGTCGAGCCGATCGCACGGCCACGCCTGATTGCACGGCTCAACCATATCGAACACGCCCGCCTGACGGTCGTGCAAGCCCCCGCCGGATACGGCAAGACCAGCCTCCTCACGCAGTGGCTCAAAGCCATCACGATGATGGGCAAGGCCGCTGGATGGATTACGGTCGACGGCTCCGGCTGCGACGCGTCGGGCTTTCTCAGCTATGTCGCCGCGGCGCTTGCGAAAGCCGCTCCGTCGCGCGAAGGGGAGTTCCTCCGCCTCATCGACACAGAACGCTATCTGCCCCCTTCACTGCTCGCGACGTCGATATCGAACCTTTTGTGCGATGTGGACAGCGCGGTATTCCTGTTTATCGACGACACTCATCTGCTCGATCCAGGCGCGCTTGACGCGCTGCGCCGGTTGCTCGACCAGTTACCGGCCAATACCCATTTCATCGTGGCCTCACGCACGGTACCGGCGGTGCCGCTCAGCCGGTTGCGCGCGCAAGGTCAACTAATCGAGATTGGCGTCGATGACCTGCGCTTTCGCGATAAGGAAGCGCTGCAATACCTCGCCAGCGTGGGCCATCAAAGACGAGGCGAAGAATTGCTGAGAGCATTGACCGAGCGCGCCGAAGGCTGGATCACCGCACTCAAGCTCGCTGCACTCGCATTGCAGCGCGACGCTGCACCAATTGCCTTCGCATCATCGTTCACCGGTACGCGCCGCGCAATTTCCGACTTCTTCGCGGAGGAAGTTCTGGCGTCGCTCGATGCGCCAGTCCGTGACTTCCTGCTGAAAACGTCCGTGCTCGAGCGGATGTCACCCGCGCTCTGCGATGCGCTCACCGGCACGGCCAATGCCCGCGACATGCTCGACCGGGTCGAAGCGGCCGGCCTGTTTCTCGCGGCGCTCGACGAGGAACGCGAGTGGTATCGCTATCACCTATTGTTCGCCGAATTCCTGCGCCGCCACCTGACCAGTCGGGACCCCCAACTCAGCCGCGAGCTGCTGCTGCGCGCCAGCGACTGGTTTTTCCAGCATGCTCAATACACTGATGCCGTCGAACATGCATTGCAGGCTGGCGAACCGACGCGCGCCGCGGCGATCCTCGAAGCGTGCTGCCAGGACTGGGCGTACTCCGGACGCATCCGGTTGGTAGCAAAGTTTGCCACTCAGATACCGCGCGATATCCTGACTCGCTATCCCACGATCCTGTTGACGTGGGCATGGCTGCTGACGCGTCATCTGTCATTCGACGAAGCGCAGCAGATGCTCGACACGGTCCGAGCTCATCTCGAACAACAGCTTGGCAACGGAACGCTGAGCGCAACCGAAGCGCGTCCGGTGATGTACCTGTTGCAACATCGCGAGATGACGCTCGCCGCCGCCCAGGATGATGCGATGCTCGTCGAGGAAAAATGTACGGTGTTGCTGGCCGAGTACCGTGAAGAAACTCATCCATATCTCACCGGTACGATCTATGCCCAACTGGCCTATTCGCAACGCGAGCGCTACAAACTGACAGACGTTGAGCGCTACGCGGCGCTCGCTCATGGCGTGCTGGCGCGCTCGGGCTTCGATTTCGCGCTGATTTCCGCACAGGCCAGTATCGGACCATCGCTATTTTTCGCCGGTAAGACCGATGCGGCCTTGCGTGCACTCGAGGAAGGGCTCGAACAGGCCACAGCCTATGGCGGTATAGATTCGGCACTGGTCGCGCTACCGGCCATGCCGCTCGCCGAGATCCTGTACGACCGCAATGAAATCGAGCGAGCGTCACAGCTGCTCGCAAGCGGTCTGCCGCTCGTCACCGAGTTCGGTTTTGTCGACCAGTTGATGCCAGGCTACTCGACGCTCGCACGCATTCGGGCCTCCCAGGGCGATCATGATGGAGCGATGCGTGCACTCGATCAGGGTATTTGCATTGCGCTCGATCGGAACCTGCCGCGACTGCGCCTCGGGCTGGTCGCCGAGAAGATCCGTCTCCTTGTGCTCGCCGGAACAGAACCCCGGCAGTTGGCGGAATACGCTCGCAGTTGCGAGGTTCCGTCTAGCGCAGAAGGGCTGCGGCCGCTGGCCAATGTGACTTCGGTCGACGAATCCCGCGCCTTTGCGTGGGCGCAAACGGCTATCGTGCAGGATCACTTGTCCGATGCGTTCGCGCTCGTCAAACAATGGCGCAGCTTTTGCCACGCCGCCGGCGCGGTACGCTCGCTGCTGCGCTGGACGATCCTTCTCGCAAAGATTCTGCTGCGCGAAGGCGACCCTCGCGCTGCCCGCCGTGCGTTGCGCGAAGCGCTTGCGTTGGCCGCCCCACAAGGGCTGATCCGCAGCTTCATCGACGAAGGCCCATGGCTTCGTACGTTGCTCAGTGACGGCGACGCCGTCACGCCACAGTCCGCTCATCCCACCGACGTCTTTGCCGCACACGTGCTCACCGCATTCGATGAATCCGGCGCCCAACGCCTGCCATCCATTTCGCCTGCCGAACCGCTCGAAGGTCTGTACGGCGCGCTGAGTTCAACGGAACTCGAAGTGCTGACCCTGGTCGCATCCGGGTTACGCAACCGGGAAGTCGCACTGAAACTCGGGACGACCGAAGGCTCGATCAAGTGGCATATGCAGCAGGTGTATGACAAGATCGGCACCCGACGGCGCCTGCAGGCAATCGAGCGGGCGCGCGCGCTTGGCCTCATTCACTAGCGGCAGCCGGATAGCCCGCCATCGACAGGCAACTCAGCGCCCGTGACATACGCGCCGGCTCGCGAGGCCAGGAAGATGCACATACCGGCGATGTCCTGCGGCGAACCGAGCCGGCGCAGCGGAATTCTTTGTTGTAGTCCGTTGGTACGCTGCTCGTCCGCGCGAATATGCGCGGTCATTGGCGTCGGGAAATAGCCGGGCATCACCGTGTTGACGGTGATGGATGCCCCTGCGAGATCCTTTGCGAGCACCCGTGAAAGATGGTGAATCGCGGCCTTGCTGGCAGCATAGGAATACGCGTCGATCGGCTCGACGACCGCGCCAGCAAGCGAGCCGATGTTGATCACCCGGGCGGGATCGTCGGGCATCGCCGCGCACCTCAACAACGGCAATAACTCGCGTACGAGCGTAAATGGTCCCTGTACGTTAACCGCGAACACCGAGGGCCATGCCTTGTCCGGAAACTGTTCGAGCGGCGCGCCCCAAGTCTTGCCAGCGTTATTGACGAGAATATGCAGGCCGCTCTCGCGCACCGCCATCGTCTGCGCCAGCTCTACAGCAGCGGCGGGCGTCGAAAGATCGGCCACGATGCCGTGACACTCGCCGAGCGCACCGAACTCATGCGCCGTCCGTTCGGCGTCTTCAGGCTTGCGCGACGTGATGTAGACCTTTGCGCCGGCACGCACGAAGCCTTCCGCAATCATGCGCCCCATGCCGTTCGCGCCACCCGTCACCAGCGCGACCTTTCCACGGATATCGAACAGGTCGGTCACCGGTAGTCCCTTTTCATCGTTCATGGTTCATTCTTCATTCGCGTGGCTCAAATCCTGATCGTGACCTTGCCTATCTGATGACCGGCCTCCAGGTAGTGCAGCGCTTCGCCTGCCTGCTCGAGCGGGAACGCTCGGTCAATCACCGGTTTCACTTCCTGCGCGTCGACGAACGCAAGCATATTCCGGAAGTCGTCGGTGGTTCCCATTGCTGTGCCGATCACGCTCGCGTGGCGGAGAAAGAGATCCGGTGCGGAAAACTCGACGGCCGTGCCGCCGGTCGAGCCATAGATCAGCACGCGTGCGCCGAAATTCAACGCGCGCACGTATTGACCGAACGAACTTCCCGGCGCGCCGTCGATAACAACGTCGATGCCGCCCGATAACGCCTGCAGCGCCTTGCCCCATTTGTCCTGTCGATAGCAAACGCCACCCGCGGCACCCAGACTTTCGCCAATCGTCAGCTTTTCGGTCGAGCCGCTCGTCACGTACACAATTGCGCCCATTGCTGCCGCGAGCCGCAAGGCGAGCGTCGCCACGCCGCCGCCGATGCCTGTCACCAGCACCTTTTCACCCCGCCGGATTTGAGCCTTGGTCACCAGCGCACGCCATGCGGTCACGCCGCCCGTCGGCAGGCAAGCCGCTTCCTCGAAGCTCAACGACGCGGGTTTCGCAAATGCATGCGCAGCGGGAACGCAAACGTATTCGGCGATAGTGCCTGCCGTCGGCATACCGAGCACGCTGAACTGCTTCGATGGATAGGCCTTGTTGTCACCCCAGTCGCGGCCCGGATAGAGCACGACTTCGCGCCCCACCTGGTTCCGATCGATGCCCTGACCGACCGCATCGATGATGCCTGCGCCATCCGCGCCGAGTATGCAGGGCAGCCGCATCCCCGGATACTGGCCACGACTGATCCAGAGTTCGCGGTGATTCAGCGAAGCCGCTCTGAGCGCAATCCGCACCTCGCCAGCACCCGGCTCCGGCACGGCAACCTGCTCGACTCGCGCGCTGGTCGGGCCGTCGGCAACTGTCAGCACGAGTGCCTTCATCGTTCGCGTCATACCGGGTCTCCGCTGACCTGCGATGCGCTCACCGCTGCCGGATGCCATTTGCCGTCGCCGTGGCTTTCATACGGCGCGGCCAGTTCAAGCAATACGCCGTGTGCGCTCTCCGCTGACACCCACGTCCATTTCTGCCACGGCATTGACGGATCGGTATTCAGGTGCTCCGATGCCATCTTGACGCCCCGCTCCCGCAGCGCCCGCACCGATCCCTCGAGATCGTGCGACGTAAAGCAAAGGTGATGAACATGCTCGCCGCGCTTTTCCAGTCGTCGACCCAGCGGCGTGTTCGGCGCGGGTTCGATCAACTGGACCTCCGCACCGTGATTCGAGACGAACGTCGCCCATCGCATGCGATCCGCGCCGCCAACGAATTCCTCGTATTGCACAACCGATTCGGCAAGTTGCGCCGGGTCCAGCACACCGAGGATCTTTGTCCAGTCGTCGATTGCCTGATCCAGGTTTTTGACGAGTAGACAGATATGAGCAAGCGGTCCGCTTGGCATGATGTTCTCCAATTACCGCGACACGGTCAGGGCGCGTCGCTCGAGGCAGCGATATAGAGGCGCGCTGTGCCGGATATGGCAACGCTTTGCTGATTGACTTTGAGCCAGACGTCGCAGTCGACCGTTTCGCCGGCAGGCGACGCTTCGATTGCGGTGACCTTACCGCCCGCTTCGACACTATCCTCCGCGAAGACGTTAGCCACGAACCGACAATCCAGCTTGACAAGTCGCGCCTGCGGCAACGCTTCGGCAAGCATGTTCATCACGTAGGCAAGATTCGCTGGCCCCTGATTGATCACTCGGTCGCCGAGACCCATACGCGCGACCGCTGCCGGGTCGAGGTGGATTGGATTCGGGTCGCCAAGCACCTGTGCGAGCGCTTTCATATGATCCGCGCTGACGTGGATTAGCCTCCAGGGCTGCAGCTCGTCGCCGTGCTTAATCGACATGAAGATTTCTCCTCGGCAGTATCCAGGTATTCACACATTCGAGCACGGACTCGCCGCCTGGCGTGGTCATCCTGAGACGGTAGCGCAGCATATCGACCACACCAATTTTCTTGCTCGTCTTGCGTGTCAGATCGACGATTTCGCCGCCGACTCCGTAGGTCACGTCGGTCATTAGCACGCCGCTGAACGTAACTTCGGTCGAGCCCAGCAACGGGCCGTCCGCCGCGTCGAATTGGCACTTCTCGAGCAGCCCGTCGACGCTCAGTCCCATGCCAGCCTGGGTCGCGATATAGCAATAGATGGGATGCGCAGTACCGTCGCCGGCCACTTGCGCCGCGACGGCATTGCACAGGCGGCGATTCTCTTCTGCTGCGATCCGATAGGTACCGCCTGGCAGGCTGTACCCGGCAACATCGGGGACGCCCTCAGATGTCTGAACGTTGGTCACCATGAATTTCTCCTTGTCGCACGATCCGCTCGCGCATCGCGACGCTCAGAACGAGCGCGGCAAACCAAGCGCCTCGGCGATACCGTTGCGCGCCATTTCGTTCGTGATCGGCCCGATACGCCACAAGCGCGCGTCGCGCCAATAACGCTGCATGTCAGTTTCGGCGGAATAACCCATGCCGCCGAGAATCTGAATACCGAGATCGGCTGCGCGCACCGCATATTCCGAGGCGGTTACTTTCAGCATGCTCGATTCGATGTGACAGGGACGACCGCTGGATTGCAGCCAGGCGGTATGGTAGAGCATCAGCTCGACTGAGTGTCGCCACGTCGCGATATCGGCAACGTAGTGCTGCAGCGCCTGGAACTCACCGATCAGCTTGCCGAACGCGCGGCGTTGCTTCATGTAATCGAGTGCGTCTTCGAGCACGCCGTCCAGCACGCCAGTACAGAATGCGGCCACCATGATCCGTTCGTTGTTCAGAGTCGGTAGCAGCATGTACCAAGCCTTGCCAGGCTCGCCCAACACCAGATCATCCGGCACGAACACGTTATCGAAGTGAACCGTGCACGATCCCATCGATCGCATGCCGAGCTTGGGCAACGGCGTAATGCTGATGCCTGGCGACTTTGCCGGAACGAAGAACAGGGTCACGCCCTGGTGGCGCTTTTCGACGTTCTTGTCCGTCCGCGCAAGGACCAGAATATAGTCGGCGACATGTGCGGACGAACTCCATATCTTTTCGCCACTAAGAATCCAGCCGTTGTCGCCTCTCACCGCCTCTGTACGCAATGCGCCGAGCACATCAGTGCCGCCGCCTGGTTCCGTGAAGCCGATCGCCGCACGGAGCTTGCCTTCAGCAATCTGCGGCAGAAAACGCTGCTTCTGCTCTTCAGAGCCGTAAACGCCAATCGACTTCCCGCCGGCGAACGACGTAATGCCCCAGATCCACGCGAGGCCACCGAGTGTGCGCGCCAGCTCACGGCCGAGAATCATCTGTGTCACAACGTCGCCGCCCTGCCCGCCATATTCCTCGTCGATGCCGATGCCATGAAAACCGGCGGCAGTGAATTTGTCCCACAGTGCAAACGGATAGTCGTGCTCGTTGCGTTCGAGTTCGCGCGCCCACGACTTGGGCGTTTCCTTGTCGACCCACTTACGCACCGAATCCTGAAACGCGCGCTGATCTTCCGACAACTCAAAATCCATTCCGTGTCTCCGGTAATTATTCACCCAGCCGATCTCGTCAGCATGGCAGTCACTGTGAACTGACAGGGACAGGCGCTCAACTATCGAAAGATAGCGGTCGAAGCGGAAAGGCGCGGGAGCAGAACAGGCGCGGCGCGTGCATCAGAAGCGCATGCCACCATCCACATCAATGCAGCGGCCCGTAAAGAAATCATTCTCGAAGATGAAGCGCGCGGCCGCCGCGATTTCATGCACAGCGCCCAGCCTCTTGAGCGGCACTGGCGCAAGCAGCTTGTCGAGCATCTCGCGTCTCATTTGTGACAGGATGTCCGTTGCGGTAAAACCCGGCGCAATCGCGCCTACTCGAATGCGATAACGCGCGAGTTCGCGCGCCCAGACCGTCGTCAGCGCCACCACGCCCGCCTTCGCCGCACTGTAATTGCTTTGACCGACATTGCCATCGCGCGCAAGACTTGACATGTTGACGATCACACCTCCATTACCGAAGCGCACCATCTGTTCTGCCGCTGCACGCGCGCAAAGAAACGTGCCCGTCAGGTTGACGTCGAGCACCGCCTGCCATTGCTGCATGCTCATCCGTGCGACGACTTCGCCATCCTTCACGCGCACCAGCATCGAATCGCGCACGATACCGGCGTTGTTCACCAAACCGTCGAAGCGCGCGTAATCGACGCCGACCTGTTGCATCACACGGTCCACATCGGATTCGTCGGCGACGTTTGCAAGGTACGTACGCACCTTGCCGCCCTCCGCTTCACACTGCGCCGCCGTCTGCTCCAGCTCATCGCGATTCACATCGATCAGCGCCACGCTCACGCCTTCGGACGCGAGCGCGAGCGCAATCGCGCGACCGATGCCCTGTGCGGCCCCCGTCACTGCGATTGTCTTGCCTGTCAGTTGCATGGTTTGCTCCTGGGTGACGCCATCCGCGCGCCTAAGGGGTGCGGCGTGGGCAGCGTTTCGAAGAATTGGGATAACCGGTCGCTGCGCACATCGCCGGCGACCGGCAGGTCATGCAGGATGGACAGGCGCCGCCGCCTCCCTGAGATCGAACTGCGAATCCGCGGCCTGTTGCGGCGTGATGCCCTGACCGCCCGCCAGCACGCTTGCCATGACGCGTCTGGCCGCCATGTGATTAGCTGGCTGGTTGACCGTCTCGACGCCCACGAGCCTACCTTGGCGAAAGCAAAAGACGGTGCATCCGATCCCTTGCGGATCGTTACGCACGACTGTCTGGTCGTAACCGTGTATCAGTCCGGCGATCTGCAGCTTGAGTCCCCCCTGATCGCTCCAGAACCACGGCACGGTGCGATAGGGAATCGCCCGGCCGACGATGCCGGCGGCGACACAGCGCGCCTGATCCGTCGCGTTCTGCACCGATTCCAGACGGACTTCCTGATCCTGCGCGAAGCTGTTTGGATGCGCGGCGCAATCACCGATCGCACTGATGTGCGGGTCGGCGGTGCGCATGAAGCAATCGACGACAATACCGTTGCGCACGGCAAGATCCGCTGTCATGGCCAGCTCAATGTTCGGCTGCACGCCGATCCCGACCACGATCAGATCGCCGGCCACATGCGTTCCGTCTGCCAGATCCACGCCGGTTGCTCGATCCTGTTCACCGGCGATCTGTTGCACCTGAGCATTGAACATGAAGCGCACGCCGTTGCGGCTGTGTTCGAGCGCAAAAACCGCAGACGTCGCGGGCGATACCGCCCGCGCCATTGGACGATCCGCGACGTCGATCACGGTGACCTCTACCTTCGACTTGAGGGCCGCCGCCGCAATTTCGAGCCCGATGAAGCCCGCACCGATCACGACGAGACGCCTGACATCGCGCAAACGTTCGCGAATCGCATGCGCATCGCCTAGCGTGCGCAGCGATAGCACGTTGCCCAACGTCGAACCGGGCACTGTCAGCCGCCGGTTGCTGGCGCCCACTGCAAGCACCAGATGTGCGTAATCGAGGACCGCACCGTCGTCGAGCCTCAGGCTCCGGTTCGCGCGATCGATAGCGACCGCGCGGCGGCCGCCCAGCAGATGGATCTGTTTGTCCGCATAGAACGTTTCCGGACGCATCCGCAATCTAACCTCGTCCACGCCGTCGAGCAAATACCCCTTCGAGAGTGGTGGTCGGTGATACGGTAGATGAACCTCGTCGCCGATCAACACGATCCGCCCAGCATAGCCTTCGTCGCGTAAAGCAGAAGCCGCCTGGAAACCGGCGAGCCCGGTACCGACGATCACAACCGGATGCTTACTCATGTGCGATTCCTCCCTTGCCGTCGTCGATTGCTGTCATGCCGACCCACGACGACTTGCGCCGCGCTGGCGTCTGCGAACCGGCAGGCTGCGTTGGCTCAGCAGACATGGCGGCGGTTCGCGGTCGCAGCAAAAAGTACGACAGCGCGGGGATCAGCACCAGCGCTCCAACCATGTTCCAGAGGAACATGAACGTCAGCAGGATACCCATGTCCGCCTGAAACCGGATTGGCGACCACGCCCAGGAGACGACGCCACCCGCCAGAGTGAAGCCGACCAGCGCAACCACCTTGCCGGTGAACTGGAGCGCTTCACGATACGCTTCGACCAGCGTGGCCCCTGCGCGCAGCCGCGCAAGCAACACTGACAGCAGGTACAGCGCATAGTCGACGCCGATGCCCACGCCGAGTGCGATGACCGGCAAGGTCGACACCTTGACGCCGATACCAAGCATTACCATCAGCGCTTCGCACAGCACCGATGTCAACATCAGCGGCAGCAACGCGACAATCACGGCCTGCCAACTGCGAAACGTGATAAAGCTCAGGACCGCGACCGCCGCGTAGACCAGCATAAGCATTTGCCGGTTCGCCTTTTCAACAACGATGTTCGTCGCAGCATCAATACCCGCCGAACCGGCGGCCAGCAGAAAGTGTCGCTCCGGCGTATCGTGAGCGGCGGCAAAACGCTCGACGGCCGACGCGACTCGCGTCAAGGTCGCTGCCTTGTGATCGGCGAGGAAGGCCTGCACTGGCGCAACCGACCTATCCTGATTGGTCAGCTCGGGCATCGCCACCACTACGTTGGAGAACGCATCCTGCGAAACGAAGGGGTCGCGATTGATCGTCATCCACTTTGGCGAACCTTCGAAATTTCCTGCGGTGTACATGCGCATCACGCCGGCTGCAGACGATGTGCCACGGACGCCTTCGACCTCGCGCAACTGAGCTTCGAGACGATCCATTTCGACCAGCGTCGGGAATTGCGCGACGCCACCCGACGGTGTCTTGACGATGACGGCGAACACGTCGCTCGACAACCCGTAGTGGGCATTGATGAATGCGTTGTCCCGGTTGTAGGTCGAGTGCGGGCGCAATTCGGGCGCACCCGCATTCAGGTCACCCACCTGTAAATGGGCGCTGACCGACAGACCAGCAGCGAACAATACGACGGAAGCCGCAATCGCACCGATAGCCCAGCGACGCGTCGCAAAGATTTCGAGCGCAGCGAACATCTTCGCCCCGGACCCTGCCATTTGCGCCGATGCCTTCTGACTGTTCAGGCTGCGGCGCGCCGCCGTCGAACTGACGCCGATAAACGACAACAGGACCGGAAGCAGCACGAGATTGGTAAAGATCAACACCGCGACGCCAATGCTCGCGGTCAATGCCAGGTCGCGAATCACCGGCACGTCGATCAGCATCAACACGGCGAACCCGACAGCGTCGGCTAGCAGTGCCGTCAGTCCCGCTATAAACAGGCGGCGAAATGTGTAACGGGCGGCAACATAACGGTGCGCGCCGCGCGCGACGTCCTGGGTGATGCCGTTCATCTTTTGCGCACCGTGCGAGACACCAATCGCAAACACCAGGAACGGCACCAGCATCGAATACGGATCGAGCACGAAGCCGAGCCACTGGACTACGCCTAATTGCCAGATGACCGCGGCGACGGAACAGACAAGCACCAGCACCGTGCTGCGCACGCAGCGCGTATACGCGAACAGCGCCAGCGCGGCAATCGCCGCCGCGACACCAAAATAAGTAATGACCTGAGTCAGGCCATCGATGAGATCTCCCGCCAGCTTGGCAAAGCCGACGATATGCACCTTGACCGACTTTGACTGTAACGAACGCACCTGCTTTTCGAGCCGATGAGACAGCTCCCGGTAGTCGATTTTCTTGCCGGTGGCGGCGTCGGCATCGAGTAGTGGTACAAAGATCATCGACGACCTTTGGTCATTCGCAACCACCGAACCGACGATTCCGGCGCGATCGATATTGCGCCGCAGTTTACCGACGGCCTTCGGCGAGCCGTCGTAGTCGTCCGGCATCACCGGGCCGCCACGAAAACCGTCTTCGGTGATTTCAGTCCAGCGAACGGTCGGCGTCCAGAGCGACTTGACAAAACTGCGGTCGACGCCGGGCATCAGGAAGATCCGGTCGTTCGCCTGCTGCAGCGTGCGCAAATACTGCGGATCGTAAATATCGCCGCTGGTGTTTTCAACCACGACACGCAGCGAGTTGCCAAGCGCCCTCAGCGAATCCGCATTGTTCAGGTAGTTCTGAATGTACGGATGCGACTGCGGCATCATGTTCTGGAAGTTCGCATTTACCTGCAATTGCGTCGCGCGCCAGCCGAGCAACGCAGTGAGCAAGGCACAGATCGTAACAATCGTCGCGCGATGATTGAAGATCAGCCGTTCGAGCCAGCTGCCGGAACGTCGATCGAAACGCGCCGGGGAACCCGCATCGATGGGTACGCCTTCGCCCTTATTGCTGTTCAACATGGTGGATTTCCGGTTTCGTTCAGGACAAAAGACTCAGCTTTTTTTCGGTACGACTGGTTGCGCCGTAGCACGACCTGGTAGCGCCTGCGCCCAGATGCCGAACGGTCCACACAGCGCGATCGCGTCATCGCCATCCGGTGCGATACCCGCGAAGAGCATCGGCGAACCAACGGGTACGCGACTGAAACCTGCCTCGCCCGGTCGGTTGATCAGAACCGTACCCGTGCCCGCTAGCACGACCGAGCCATCCGCGAGGACGCTCGCGGCGTTCAGTGTCGCGTCGGTACCGGTTTCGACCCGCGTCCATGAGGTGCCGCCATCGCTGCTGCGATAGACGTTGCCGCGCAGCCCAAACGCAAAGACGCGTCCCGCCGTGCCCGCGATGCCGAAGTAGCTGCCGCCATAACCGGTGGCTATCTGCTCGAAACGTCCGCTGACCCGGTCGAGTCGATAGACCATGCCACGCTCGCCGGCGATGTAGAGCTGCCCGGCAATCGCACGAATCGCGTTCAGATTAAGGAACGACGGATTGTCGATGTGCTCAAGCGCCGGCAGCCAGGTCTTGCCGCCATCCGAGGTCATCGCAAACGTACCGAACGAGCCCACGGCGTAGCCGTGCGTCGCGTCCTCGAACCAGACGTCGAGCCACGGCAGCGCCGGGCCCGCCTTACTGTTGCGCTCAACTTCCTGGAGCGCGGGCTGAACCGACATGTCGCCGGCCGCAATCGCTGCGCGGTACCGCCGCGCGAACTGCTGCGCGGCCATCCGCCCGTCGAACTGCTTGACCCAACTGTTGCCGCCATCCGCACTGTGCAGGATCACGCCGTCGTGGCCAACCGCCCAGCCGTCGCGTGCGGTCGCGAACATCACCGCGGTCAGATCGCTTTGCACCGGGCTCGCCACCTGACGCCACGATACGCCGTGATCATCGGACACGACGATCACGCCACGCATGCCGACCCCGATCAGCCGTTGCTGAACCGCCGCGACTGCCGTGACCGGCTGTGTCGCCGGCGAGGATACGTGCGTCGCCGGCGAGTCGAGTGGATCGACGAAACCCACTGCGGTTTCCCTTGCGGCAAGCACCAGCGTCGCCGTGCTCACACACAACACCAGGGCTGCGGTGAGGCCCAGGCGCATTGCAATATTGCGCAATTCCTTCGGATCATTCATATGTCACCCGTGTGCCACGAGACAGGGAGCGGCCCTTCCGGGTCCGCTCGACAGCGACCTCACTACGTGCCGGCCATGGCGCAACCTAACGCACGCCATTGCCTTCCATCGCTTGTGGCGTGTACGCCGACTGGTTCGGCAGCGCATCGAAAGTCTTCATGTACATCGACGGTCCGCCCTGGACAGCGGTGATCACATAATTTCCCTTCGTCAAGTCATAGGAGATCTGGCTCGGCTGCCCGACGCGCGGCTTGTCGTAAGGCACGATGTTGATCGTGTGAGCCACGCGATACAGCGCACCGCCTTCGTCGTAGGCTTCGTACGCGACGATGAGCCACGTGTCTTCATCGATATAGTACGTGCGGCGGCTGTATGCGTGACGCTTGCCTGGCAGTAACGTCGCGTCGACCACCCACACGCGATGCTTCTCCCACCGGACAGCGCTCGTGTTTTCGTGTTTATCGCCGACCAGATCGGTCGCTTCGTACGCGCGGTAATTGTTGTATGGAACGATCATCTCCTTCTTGCCGACCAGCTTGAAGTCGAAGCGGTCCATCCGGCCGGTGAAGCCGCCCAGTTCGTCGAACAGCAGCGTCCCGCCGATCGACGCTGCCGGCGTGTCATACTTCAACTCCGGTGCAACGCGCACCCTGCGCTGGCCCGGCGTGTACACCCAGGTCGTGTCGTCCTTGTCGCCATGGTTGATCGAAAAGCGTTGCAGAAACAGTTGTCCAACCTGTGACGGCGGCCCGAAGTAGCTGGTATAACCGGCGAAATAGAAGTCGTCGTTCAGCTTGCTCTGCTTCTCGTCGTAGTATGGGTACATGAACTTGCATTCCTGATCCCCGACCAGCGTCTGATGCCCCGACCGGTCGACGAAGATCGTCGAGAACCGGAAGTCCGTGCGTGGCCCCTGATAACGCAGCAACTGATTCCACATCACCTCGTAGCCGTCCTGGGGAATCGGAAACGGCAGGCCGCCGTATGCACCGGCCACCGCATCGCCTCTGGTCTGCCCACTCAGTTTCGCTGCGGTCGCATTGCGCACTGTATTCTTGAGAACCCAGTCCGGATACGCCATGGTTCGGCGAGTTTTGTACACCTCGACGCGATAGTCGGGAAAGCGCTGGAAGAGTGCCTTTGTGCCCGGCGTCAACTGATCCGCGTATTGCGCCAGATTCTGTGCGGTGATCGTATAGAGCGGCTTGTCCTCCTTGAACGGATCCGGATAGCGGCCACTGCCCGGCTTGAAATCCGCCGGCATCGCCAGCTTTGTGACGCCGCCGTCATACGCGGGGATGGAGCCGTCGGCATTGCCGGCCTGCTCCGCACCGAACTCCGTGAGCTTGCCCCCGAGTTCTTTAGCCTGTTCCTGCGACACGGCCGCCTGCGCCTGCGTCGCGAAAATCGACATCAACAAGACTGCTGTCAGCGTTCTCAGACAATTCATTTTCGTCTCCTGCCTGTATGCCTAGAATGTTGTGGAGAACGTCAGCGACACCCAGTTGCGGTCATTGAACATCCCCACGTTATTGCCGCCGGAATAGTAAGAAAGCCCGTTTGCGGGATTGGTGCTCAGCGTGCCGAGGTTCCCGTGATTGCCGTTGTAGGCAAGGGTCACGAAGTAACGCTGCTGAATGGTCGCCGATACGCCGATGCTGTACGTGAGGTCGCGATGCGCGACCGGCACGCCAAGGCTGGCCGTACTGCCGATGAGACCGTATTCCGCGAAGATTGGCATCGACAGATCGACACCCGGGAACACCTGCAACCATTGCGGCGAGAACAGGAACGCCACCACCACCGAGTTGCGCGTAACGCAACCGTTGTTCTCGTCGCCCGGCACGACCGAACCGTTCGCGAGTGCCACCGTGCACGCCTGCGAATTGTTCACACTCTGAAAGCGTCCGCCAGCGTTATTGGTAACCGACAGCAAGTGCGTGTATCCGACTTCGAAGAGCGCCGTGCCGGCCTGATAAAACGGCGTGGGCGTCAAGCCAACCACCGCATTGGCCAGCACGTTCAGCGTGTTGCCGCGCGCAATCAGCGACGCGTTGGAGTTGTCGCTTGCAACCGGCACACCACCATTGGTCTTCAGTCCCGTGTTCTTGCGATACGACACCTCCAGCCCGGTACTGATGCCGCCGATTTCCTTGTCCAGGCTGAAGCCGATCAACTGGGTGTCTGTCGGATAGACAAAGCGATAGAACGAGCCAATCACGTTACTCAGCGGGCCGTTGGCACCGTAACCTCCGAGTACCGGGCCGGCCGTCTGCGTTTCATCGAAGCGGCGATAGTAGAGGCCCGCCGTGCCGTCGAGCCACGCCGGCGACCAGTGTGTCGTCACGCCGAAGTTGTTGCTCACGTTAGAAGGCTTATTCGTATCCAGACGTTGCAGGCTGTACGGCACGCCGCCGATCGGAAACCACTGCTGCGGACCATCGAAGCCAAGATCCGCCGGCCCGGTGAAGGTGCCGCCTTCGGGCAGACGGTTGCCCTGAAACTCGAGAAAGTACTGACCGCCGAGTTGCCATGTCGGCGTGATCTGCGTGCTGAAATTGATTTGCGCACGCGGAATCGCCAGTTCCTTTGCGGTGGTGCCTGGCGAGTTCGCGGCCTTGATCAGGTCGAGTGCACTCTGCGAATAGGCGATACCCATGCCGGAAAGAAACAGCGAATTGCCCCAATACTGGTTGAGCCGCCCAACCTTCAACGATGTCTGATGACCAGCGAGATCGAAGTTCGAGAAGACAAACGCGTCGAGCAGCTGCGCGCCCTGTTCGTAGAATCGCTTCGTATAGGGTGAGTATGTGCTGTTGTAGTAGTTGCTCTGGCCAGCATATCCCGGGCCGGTCAGCGCATTGCTGTTGTACGCAAAATCTTTCCAGCCTGAGGCGCTCACGCGCACGCCGACGGTGTTCTGGTAGACCGCGTCAAATTCCGAAAGCAGTGAGAAACGCTCAGTGACAAGATCCCCCGCCTTGGAAAATTTGCCATCCGACGCCTGATTCGCCGGATTGTTAGCGATATCGGGATCGAGACTCTGCGCGCGCATACCCAAATTGGCCTGCACCGTGTTGTCCCAATGCACATTCCAGTCCGATCCAGTCGAAAACTGGAACGCCGACGCGCTTCCCGCCGATGCGAGCGCCACTATGGCTGCTGCTACCGATTTCATGCGCGGTACTGCCGACCCGCAAACTCTTCGCATTGTCGTGTCTCCATGCCTCGCGTCATAGACGAGGCTTATTGTCTGGTAAGAATACGGGCCTTTTATGCAAAGGTCTCAAGCAAACGCGCCGTGCTCTCCGGGTCGCCGACCAACACTGCATGGTCGCCTTCGAGTGAGTGGACCTGCCAGCCGAGTTCGGCTGCGCGCGCGTGCTGCTGGGTCATGTTCGTATCGGTGCAGGCGATGTAATCCACCGGTTTCGACACCGATTCCGCACCTATCTGGACGCCGCCGACCACGCACATCATCGGCATGTCAGACAAATGCTCGAGCATCCACGCCTGACGCTCGGCGCTCATCCGGAACGGCGCATCTTTCGCCATCGCGCGCTGCTGACCGGCGACATCGGAGTAAAGCGGCACGTCGCCACGACGCACAGCTGCCGCAATCCCGCATGCCTGTTCGTACGTCATGTATCCCATTGCCTGCGCAACCGATTCGCCCTGCTTCAACACCAGCGCGTCGAGGTACACCGTCCGGCGCACCCGCGCACCGGCCGCAGCCAGCACGCCGGGCACCACAGCGCCTGAGTAACTATGCGCCACCAGAATGCAATCCTCGATATCCTCGAAGTGCAGCGCATTAACCACGTCCGCCACGTGCGTTTCGGGCGTGATGCCGTGCGCAACCAGATGGCGCCTGTCGCCAAAGCCCGTAAATGTCAGCGCGTACACATCGTGCCCGCGTTGCTCAAGCAGTTTGCGAACCGGCTTCCAGATCCATGACCCAGCCGCGCCGCCGTGCAATAAAACGAATGTCGACATCAAACGCTCCTTATTGGATGAATCAGTATCAAAGAGGCTGCGTGTCACCGCTCAGCGGTTCGGATTGACGGGAAGCTGTGACCTGTCGATCACACCGAGCTGGATGAACATGCCGAGCACGTCGGCAATGCTGAAAATGCGGATGACCTTGTCGCCGTTGAAGGTCACGATCGAGATCCACTCGACGTTGACCTCGTTGCCGGTCGGTTGGATGCCCATGTACGGGCCGCCGCTGTGAACGCCGTAGTGGTGGCAATACGCCCACACCTTGTCATCAGTCGCGGTCATTTCCTTGATCGTGTAGCGGCACGGCGGAAACGTTGTGAAGTTTGCCATCGGCGACTTGATCCATTCATCGTAAGTGCCGAGATCCGGGCGCGACGCGTTGATATAGCGGAAGTCCGGATCGAAATACGTCGCCAGCGCCTCCCAATCGCCACGGTTGCAGCACGCCTGAATGTCGCGCCACGTCTGCATATTCTTTTCTTGCTGCGTCATGCTGACTCCTGTTGGAATAGATCGTCGATGGCGGGCGTCTCAGCGTGCCGTTTCGTAGTTCGTGACAAAGTCTTCGGGTACGGAAGGTCCCCACAGATACATCGAGTCGTGCACTGGCTGATCGGTGCCAACCCATTCGACGTCCGCGGGGATGTAGTCCATGCCCGCGGAATACTCGGCGTAGCTTCCCCACGGATCACGCACGTAGTGGAAATAGTTCGAGCCGAGCACGTGACGCCCAAGCCCCCAGCCCAGCCGGTAACCCGCGTCGGCCATCTGCATCGCCCCAAGGCCTATCTCCTGAACCGAACCGGTATCCCAACTCGAGTGATGCAGGCCCGGGCCGTCGGAACGCACGAGTGCGATCAGGTGATGTTCGCTACCATGCGGTGCATGCATGAACGCAACAGCGTCCGCCGAGCGGTCGGACAGACGCAGGCCGAGTGCGGCTTCGTAGAAAGCGATCGTGCGGCTCACGTCCGGCGTGAACAACGCGAGGTGGGCGAGGCGTCGCGGCCGGACTTTCGGCGCGAGACTGCGGCTCGTCGCGCCGCGCAATGCGGATGCTGCTGGCCATTCGGAATACAATGATTTTTCACGCGGCGCGGCGCGCCCGGCAGCCCGGATTTCGATCAGGTTGCCCGCAGGGTCGCGCAGCCAGATGCTATCTTCCGATGATGCGCCCTGCCATTCGATATCGAGCGACACGAGCCGCGCGCGCAACGCGTGAAGGTCCTCTGCGAAGGCACCGAAACAAACCGAATGCAGGCGTTTGTGCGATCCTTCGACAAGCGTCGCCCACCTGTGTGGCTCACCTTCCGCATGCAGATCGAGGCCGCCTCCGGTAGCGCGCACGTCGAGACCGAACGCCGAAAAAAAATCTCGTGCTTCGCCGAGATCCGGCACGGCAAGTCTAAAATGATCGAGCGAATGAACCCCAAGCGCGCCTTCGCGTCGCAGCGGGCATTCTTCGTGCAAGGCAGTTGTCACGGCCGTCTCCACCATGTTGCGAAACCGCTGGCCTGATCCTGGCCAGTCGGTCCCTGAGGGCGATATGGGATTCGTTTAAGCGTCTACGACAGGATTTCGCAACACGCCGATCTGTTCGATCTCCACCTCGCACACGTCGCCCGCTTTCATGTAAAGCGCAGGCGAGCGCGCGTGACCGACGCCGGAAGGCGTGCCAGTGACGATCACATCGCCGCTTTCAAGCGTCATCGCTTCGCTGAGCAGCGCGACGATCGACGCAACGTCGAAAATCAACTGGTCCGTCGACGAACGCTGCACTACTTCTCCATTGAGCCGGGCCGTGATCTTCAGACCGCTCGCGCCAGGCGGCAATTCATCTGCGGTTACGAAACACGGGCCGAACGCGCCTGTACCATCAAAATTCTTCCCGACGGTCCACTGAGGCGTCCGCAACTGATAGTCGCGAATCGACGCATCGTTGAAGATCGAATAGCCCGCCACGTGCTCAAGTGCACGCTCTTTCGGGATATTTCGGCCTCCCTTACCGACGATCGCCACCAGTTCGGCTTCGTAGTCGAGCAGCGTGGATACCTTGGGTCGGACGATCGGCGCGCCATGCCCGATCAAGCTTGATGCGAAGCGCGCGAAGATCGTCGGATACGCGGGAATGTCGAAGCCGCCCTCCTTCGCGTGGTCGGCATAGTTCAGGCCGAGGCAGATGATCTTGCCCGGCTCGCGCACCGGCGGCAGTAGCAGAACCTTGTCGAGCGCAACCGGCACGCCGTTGCGCAAAGTCCTCGCGGCCGCGGCGAGCGCCTCGGGTCCCGCCTCGATGAGACTTGCAAGCGAGCCTGGGTAGCCAGCATCGCCGACACACAAACCGATAAGTTCGCTGTCGGCCTGTCCAATTGCCAAACCTAACTTGCCATCGCGAATGAATTCGAAAAAACGCATGACGGGTCCTCGATACCTTGGAGCTGAATGGGGTTCTATTCGAAGGCGTGCATGCCGCACGCTGCTGCACGTTCAATCAGATAAAGTCCGGCGGCGAGATATTCGTCTCGAAGCCGAGTTGTGAGCGGCCAAATATCTCGTATCCGACATAAGGCAGATTAGCCGTGTGGCGCGCGCCGACATTCAGGTCGCGCCACATGCGCTGCAGGTCGTTCGATTCAGCAAATGCTCCAGCCCCCGCGATGAACATCAGTTTGTCGACCGCGCTGGTGAGCAGATCGACCGTCAGCGCGCCTTCGCCTTTGCTGCGAGCCCGCTCTTCGGCTGTCAGTGGGATTCTCGACAGACCCGCCCGGTCGACGAGTTGCGTGTTGCTTTCGATCAGCAGTTCGGCGGCGCGAATTTTCGCAGCGGCCTCGCCGATCTCGCGCTGTGCCACTGACGAATCCCGTTGATGCGTGTATGACGTATAGATAATCGGCTTACCTGTGGCCGTCTTGACGCGTTCAAGAACCGCGTCGGCAATGCCGAGCAGAATGCCGTGACCCGTTGCACGCAGAAAAGGCATGAACGGCCAGAAGTCGGACGGTTCGCCGACATGCTTCTTGTCCGCGCCGTGCTTGCCGACACCCAGCTTTGCGACATGGAAAAAGCGCTCGGTCGGCACAAACACATCTTGCGCCACACAGGTCTCGGAGCCGGTTCCCTTCATGCCGGCAACGAACCACGTGTCTTCGATCGTGAGCTCGCTCATGCGCAAATACATGAAACCGCCCGGCTCGACCGTACCATCCGGCTTGTGCAGGTTGCAGCCGAATTGCCCCCAGTTGGCGTGCCGTGAACCGGATGAGTACGGCCACCGCCCGTTGACAATGTAACCACCGTCCGTTGCGATAGCGGTTCCCGGCGGATTGACCGCGCCGCAAATGCGCGGCGTGTCCGCGTTAGCGCCGAAGATCGCTTCCTGCAACGCATCCGGACCAAGGCTCGCCACCCACGTTGTGCCGTGAAGGATGTTGTAGACCCATGCAGTCGACGAGCAGCCCTTCGCGAGTTCCTTGCCGACACGCGCCATCGTGGTCGCCGAAGTGCCGGTGCCGCCCCAGCGACGCGGCGCGGCCATCGCCCAGAAGCCCGCCGCGCTCATCGCTTCGATCACTTCCGCCGACAGACGTCGCTCACGTTCGTGCAACGGCGCATTGCGCAGCAGCAACGGACGCATCTCGCGGGCGCGCTCGAGCAGTTCGCCCTCAACGGCGTCGTTATATCCCGCGTCGGGATTTACTTTCGTCAACATTGGCTACCTCGTTCGGGAAGAATCGGTTTCGAGCGTCTTCGCAGGCAGTGGAGGAATCCACGCGGCTGACTAAGCCTTGCCTCGAAAAGCACACATTAGTCAAATAGCGGTTAATTTGTTCAATGTGTGCAGTTTAGTCCTGGGCGATCGAATGCGTTGGAGAAAAAAAGACCAGGATTTTCCCGAACGGGTTAACTACCGACGGACCACGTTCGAAGCGTTCAGACAACCGCGTGCGAACGAGTGCCGCTGAGGCCAGTGAGCAGTTCGTGGATCAGACGGCGTAGAAGCACGGATGAGCGATCGCTCGACTTCAGGGTGATGGGAGAGCCGCTGGAAATAGAAAAAACCCCGCTACGCAGCGGGGTTCATTGACAGGAATGTGGCGGCGTCAGCGGCCGGACGAACGCTTTATCTGGCGTTCGACCGTCGCGTTCCAAGCGGCCCGCAAACGGGTGCCGAAGAGATTATCCTGCGGTGGCATCAGGATTAGCGAAAGGCGGACACGCAGCAGGACTTCCGACATCAGAAGCCTGTCGATCTTCATGTCGAACTGGCGCTCGACCTGATCGAAAAAAGGTTCCAGCGTCGCCGCCACGAGTTCCGAATAGTACGGCAACAGGCGCCCGAAAAAATCCAGCACAAAGAGCGGTTCAATCTGCAGCATGCGGTCGCCCGCCGCCTCTTCCTCCTGCTCGATCAAAATACGGAGCACCCCTTCGAGACGCTCGTCGGGCGTGTCGGTGCTCGCCCTCAGATCACGCAAAGCGCTCTCGAAACGCTCTCGCGTGCGAGCGCCGAGACCGTCGAGCAAATCCTCTTTAGTCGGAAAGTACCGGTACAGCGTGCCACGTGCGACGCCCGCGGCGCGGCACACATCGCTTAGCGACAGACGCAGCAGGCCGTGCCGCGAAATTGCATCGAACGTCGCAGCCAGAATGCGCTCGACGCTCTGCTCGGGTCCCGAGGAACGCATGCGCGGACCATTGCGGCGCAACCGGCCGGAGCTTCCGGCGACGACGGCCTCGCTGTTTTCGACGGGAAGGACTTTCTCGCGTGCGGCGACCGGGCGTTTTTGCGCGACAGGTGGCGTTGCAGCTGCTCCTTTTCTGGCCGGCGCCACCTTCTTTGCCGGGACGGCCTTCTTTGCTGGCGAAGTCTTCTTTGTGGTCGTAGACGTCTTCGCAGCGGGCGGCCGCCTTCTCGGGGTCTTCGTCGTGTCGAGGCTCATTCAGTGATGCCCAGCATAGGGTTAAGACAGCAATGGGTTGGCAGCGACGGACCCCCCACGTCCTGCAGCCCGGGTCCGACAATCACCACGCATTGTACCGCCTGAGGCAACGCGGTGGCGGCAGCGCCGCGTTGCTCCGACCTGCCCGGTCACCCCCTGCACCATAACCGTCAGAGAAACACAGCCAGGTTGGACATCCCCAATACCGACATATCGACAATGATTTCGCGCCGGGCGAGTTTGAAACGGCCATCGACCCGGCGCAGTCGATCATGACGCTCGCCGCTGAGCTGCCCCATCGACGTTTCCTCGAAACGGTTACGCAGCAGCAGGAAATAGCTGACAACGTCGTACTCGTCGGGCTGGTCAGTTTCACTGACAGCGACATTAGTGACGAAGCGGCGCGTTCGCGAAACCGGATCCTCGGCCCACGCACTCTTCGTGTTCAGCAGGCGGTACACGCGTCCTTGCAACGATCGATAACTATCGTCGAAATGCTGGACCGAGCGCACAGTAGTCTCGCCCGGGTCCCCCCTCATCCGCGTCACGCGCAACGGTGCGCTGTAACTGATATCTTCGGTCAGGCATTCGAGCCACTCGGCGAGACGGAAGTGGTCGAGTAGCGCAGCTTCGTCTATCAGGAAACCGGCTGCTTCGTTATGGATCGGCGAACCATGCGGCACGCGGCGCGTTTCAACAGGCTGGGTCAGGTCGTTCACAATCGGTCTCCGTTAGAGCATGCACAGTTAGTGGGACGATTAGCTGGACAGTCAAGCGCCAGCGTTCATCAGACGGCGATATGCAAGCCACCACTCCCATTGCGCATCGTCTTTCGAAAACCCGTCATAGACCTTACCCCCGCCCGGCCAGTTTTCCGGTTTTTTCTCGCCAAGCAACGCCTGATACTTCAGCGTGTTGTGCCGTCCCATCGCGCCACGCGCGTTGAGCGAAATCTGCGGCCAGGTATCGGCGTCGTCCTGTTCGATGGTGCCGGAGGTACCGGTCGCGCGAATCGATGTGGCCAGCATCTTGCGCTTGATTTCGGGCGATACATCCTTCTCGGCGAAGATCCAGTTGTAGTTCTCGAAACTGTCCGGTCCCTTCGGTACGAACGTGTGAAGCACCAGTGCGCTCCCCATCGTGCCGTCGTCGAGCGGCATGTACAGAAAGGCGATTGTCACGTTTGGGAACAGGCCACCGACTTGCGGCGGCGCTTTCGCGAGCAACTCGACCTGACTTACGCTGAGATGCGCCTTCACCTGCGGGAGAAGTTCCTGGGTGATACCTGGCGGTGGCAGAATCTTCAGCCGTTCTTCGACGCCCAGTCCTTCGACGGACATGCCCATCACCATCGAGAACGTCACTTCCGCCGGAATACAACGAAGCGAATGGCCATTGGCGCTCACATTGATGCCATACATCGCGGGTGCCTTGTCGTATATCGTGTCGCTGTCGCCGCCGATCTGCCCCATCTCGAGCAGCGAGCGATGCAGCGTCAGCGTATGGAAGCCGTCACATGCGGATTGTTCACCGGCGGTTTTCCAGTTGGCCCGCATTAGCATCCGCTGCGGCGGACCGAGAACTTCGAGCCCCGCGTCGGTCCGGCAGAACAGCATGTCGAGGTACCACTTGATGTCGCCGAGGTGCTCTTCCAGCGAGGGGCCGTCGATATTCCAAGTGGCGAACACCAGGCCGCCGTACACGGTGACGCGCGCCTGCTTGAGGCCAAGCTCCGCCTTACTGCATACGTCGCCGTGCATTTGCTCACGCTCGACCGGTGCGCCGATGAAATCGCCGTTCGGCTTGAATGCCCAGCCGTGGTAGATACAGCGGTGCGTCTGCGTGTTGCCGTACTCGCCGAGCGCGATTCGCATGCCACGGTGCGGGCAGACATTCAGCGACACATGGATCGCGTTTTCCCGGTCACGCGCGACGATGACCGCGTCTTCCCCGATCCATCGGACCATGTAGTCGCCGACGCTGGGAATCTCGCTCTCGTGCCCTAGCAGCACCCAAGTTCTGGCGAACACTCGCTCCATCTCGACGTCGTAGACCTCGCGATCCGACATCACGCGCAGCGCAACTTCCCTGCGCTCCACGTCAATGAGATCTTCGATGCGAACGCCGTCTGCCAGGACATCTTTGGCTTTAGTCAACACAGTCTGTCTCCTTGTTATTACGCAGCATGGGTCGCCATGACATTAGTACATAAAGTACAATATAGTCATATTTTGTTCAATATGCGCCATATTCTCGCCTACCCTAGCCAGGGTTTACGTCGATTCAGGCGACGTTTCAGGGCAGGCAGATCACCTGTCCGCCGTCGCACAGCACGGTTTCGCCCGTAGTGAAGCCGGCGTATTCGGAACAGAGAAACGTACACAGCTTCGCGACCTCAACCGGCCTGCCCACCCGGCGCAGAGGATTGTCCGCGGCGAAGCCGCGAATAACGTCGTCGTACGGAACTCCGCTTTCGTCGGCGCGTTTCTGCATCCAGGCTTTGAACTGCTCAGTCTCTATCGAACCGACGCCGATGGTGTTGAAAGTGATGCCGAAAGGGCCGTAGTCACCCATCAGCGTTTTGATCAGACCCACGGCCGACACGCGATGTGTATTGGCAAGAACGTACGAAAAATACGGCGTGCTACGCAGTGCCATTCTGGCCGTGCCGGAACCTATGGTGACGATCCGGCCCCAGCGCCTTTCCTTCATAGACGGCACGACGGCACGGACCAGGTTCATGTAGCACGTAACCACGAGGTGGTAAGCCCAGCGGAAATCGTCATCGTTGAGTTCTTCGAAGCTGCCTGGCTTCGGCGCCTGCAGATTGAACACTGCAATGTCTGGATCTGAGCCAAAAGCCGCTTTAGCCGCTGCGACGGCGAGGCGATAGTTCTCCACGTCCGTGAAGTCACCGGAGAAGCCTGCCGCGACACCGCCCACTCCCCGAATAACCGCAACCGTTTCGTCGATGGCTTCCTTGCCGCGCGCCGCGACCAGCACCTGGCAACCAGCGCGTGCCAACTCCAGACTGGTTTCGCGGCCTATCCCTTTACTGCCACCTGTGACCAGCGCTATTTTTCCGGCTATGCCAAGTTCCACACCGTCTCCTCGTCCAATTGAGCGGTTCCACTTTCCATGGATTCCGGCGACGAGAAAACTATCCGAAGATAGGCTGGAGAGCAGTCACTCGAACAACATGGCTAGCCGGTGAGTATCGGCCCTCGAAATCGGTAGCCTCTCTGGATCGGCACAGGTCGCGACAAATCAGGGTAGCGGATCGCCTTTCCTGCCTCTCGAGAGTCAGGAGACTATCTCCAATTGACAAGGAGAAGCGTCGCCCCAAGGAGTCAGCCATCGACCAATGATCGGGCTTTCGCCGCCAATAGTGACGTCGTAGTTAAATTGATCCAATGTATGAGGCAAAATATGAAAAAAGGCTCACGCACAGTCAGCACGTGAGCCTTTTGTACTGCCAGGAGTCGAACATCGACAGTAGTCAATGCTGCCAGCGCCTTCGATCTGTTCGAGCGGGAGATTTTCGGCGTGTTACCGTTGGAATGGCACTGTTTGTCCCTGCATTGGAGGTCGAATTTCAATGATGTTTTGTTCCAGCACTCCCTAAGTGCGAAATCTAGGCCTCCCGCCGCGACTGCTTCTTAAGTCAGCGTCGCCCCGAGGTCCGGCACGACTGTGAACAGATCGCCCACCAGACCGTAATCGGCGACGCTGAAGATCGGCGCTTCTTCGTCTTTATTGATCGCGACGATCACCTTCGAGTCTTTCATGCCGGCAAGATGCTGGATCGCACCCGAGATACCGACCGCCACGTACAATTGCGGCGCGACGATTTTGCCGGTCTGGCCCACCTGGTAGTCGTTCGGCACGAAGCCGGCATCGACTGCTGCGCGCGACGCGCCCAGCGCTGCGTTCAGCTTGTCCGCCAGCGGTTCGAGAACCTTGGTGTAGTTCTCGCCGTTGCCCAGACCGCGGCCACCCGAGACGATGATCTTTGCCGAGGTCAGTTCCGGACGGTCCAGCTTCGTCACTTCACGGCTCACGAACTGCGACAGGCCGCTGTCAGCTGCGGCTTCGATCTTCTCGACCGTTGCGCTGCCGCCTTCGGCCGCAACCGGGTCGAAGCCGGTCGTACGGACCGTGATGACCTTGATCGGGTCTTGGGATTGAACCGTTGCGATCGCGTTACCGGCGTAGATCGGACGCTCGAACGTATCGGCGCTGTCCACTGCGGTGATGTCGCTGATCTGCGCGACGTCGAGCTTCGCGGCGATACGCGGCGCGATGTTCTTGCCGTAAGCGGTCGCGGGAGCGAGGATGTGCGAATAGTCTTTCGCGAAATTCAGCACCGTCGCTTCGACGTTTTCTGCCAGACCCGCTGCGAGTTGCGGCGCGTCGGCCAGCAGCACCTTCGAAACACCTGCAATCTTCGCTGCGGCATCCGCTGCGGCCTGCGCGTTGTGGCCCGCCACCAGCACGTGAATATCACCACCAATCTTCTGCGCGGCTGCAATCGTGTTCAGCGTCGCGGCCTTGATCGACGCGTTGTCGTGTTCTGCAATTACCAGATTCGTCATTTCGTCCGTCTCCTTACAGCACCTTGGCTTCGGTCTTCAGCTTCTCGACCAGCGTCTTCACATCCGGCACCTTCACACCGGCGGAGCGCTTCGGCGGCTCGACAACCTTCAGCGTCTTCAGGCGCGGCGTCACATCGACACCCAGGTCTTCCGGCTTGACGACTTCCAGCGGCTTCTTCTTCGCCTTCATGATGTTCGGCAAAGTGACGTAGCGCGGCTCGTTCAGGCGCAGGTCGGTGGTGACCACGGCGGGCAGCGTCAGCGACAGCGTTTCCGCGCCGCCATCCACTTCACGCGACACCGTCGCCTTGCCGTCAGCGACGACAACCTTCGAGGCGAACGTGGCTTGCGGCAGGTTAGCCAGCGCAGCCAGCATCTGGCCGGTCTGGTTTGAATCGTCGTCGATCGCCTGCTTGCCGAGGATCACCAGTTGCGGCTGTTCCTTGTCGACCAGCGCCTTGAGCAGCTTGGCGACCGCCAGCGGCTGCAGGTCTTCACCCGACTCGATCAGGATCGCGCGGTCCGCGCCAATCGCCAGCGCCGTGCGCAGCGTCTCCTGCGCCTGCGTCACACCGGCCGACACAGCGATCACTTCGGTCGCCACGCCCGCTTCACGCAGACGAACAGCTTCTTCAACCGCGATTTCGTCGAACGGATTCATCGACATCTTCACGTTCGCGATGTCGACGCCTGTGCCGTCCGACTTCACCCGGACCTTCACGTTGTAATCGACCACTCTCTTGACTGGCACCAGGATTTTCAATTCAAGCTCCTATTTGCAACTGCCCTACACCGAACCAAGTGCGCGCGCGGGCGATTCATGCCGGCGTCAGTCTCACGAAATGAGGTGCCGGGTCGGGTATTGACCGCTCCGGCCTTCTTCGCATCGACATCGGGACGCACTATCCGGCCACTAACCTCTCGTCGGGCCGCGTACCAGGCTGTCGACGCAGCTCCGCGCGCGAGCGAATCCCTTCACGATCAGCCTTGCAGTCAGGTGGCGTATTTTTCATCTGAATACCCAAGTGCGTCCCGATTGCACCCCGGACAATTTACGCCGTGCCCGGAAACGATCGGGCGTTGATTCTGGACAATCGGATTTGGCCGCAATACAGACCCGGGGCGCGCTCCCGTTGAGGCCCCGTCCTGCCACACAACAACGCCATTGACGAACACCTGGTCGATGCCGGCCGCCGGTCGCTGTGGGTGCTCGAATGTTGCGCGGTCGAGTACCGTTTCCGGATCGAACACGACGATATCCGCAAAATTTCCGGGCATCAGGAGCCCGCGATCGAGGAACCCGAACTCCTGTGCTGGAAGACCAGTCATACGAAACACGGCTTCCTCAAGGCTGAACAGATTCTCATCGCGCGCGTAGTGGCCAAGCACACGAGGGAAAGTTCCCCACAAACGAGGATGTGGATGCTTGTCGTGCGGCAACCCATCAGAGCCGACCATGGTCCTTGGATGAGAAAGAATATGACGGACATCAGCCTCGTCCAGCTGAAAATAGACCGCGCCAGCAGGCAGGAGACGTTCGGCCGCGGCCCGTTCCGTGCACGCCCACTCGCGAGCGATGTCGCTCAATTCCCGGTTGGCCATTTCCGGATGAGGCTCCGACCATGTGATCAAAATGCGTAATCCCGTGTCGCAGCGCTCCAGTCGTAGAACGGTTGAACTGGCAGAGTAGGGATAAACATCGACACCAATATCAAGACTTTCCCGCGCCTCGTCAATACGCTCAAGCGTCGGTTTGCTCTTGCCGAAATTGGCGCGGCCGGTGACCTGGTGATGAGAAATGACGAGCTTCCCACCGGCATGCCCGGCAATATCAATGGCCTCTTCAATGGCCTCTTCCAGCTTCTCGAAATAATTCCGCGTGTGCGTGACATAAGGGCCACCCAACCGTGCCGCCGTATTTGCGAGCGCTTTGACCTCTTCTGTCGACGAAGCGATTGCAGGCGGGTAGTCGAGCCCGGTGCTCATGCCAAACGCGCCCTCGGTCATAGCGCGCTCCAACTCGGCCTGCATCTGCTGCACTTCTTCATCACTGGCGGCCCGGTTGGTCACAGGCATCGTTCGCTGCCGCAACGTCGTATGGCCGACCAGCAGCGCGGCATTGGTAACGGTACCTATTCGACGCAACTCGGCAACATAATCACCGAATCGTCCAAAGCGGAAATTTTCATTTCCCCCCAGCAGGGTGAACGGAGGCGGCGGGGATGCCCGGAATGTGACCGGCGCGAGGCTTATGCCGCAATTGCCAGTGATGACCGTGGTGACTCCCTGGCTGATCTTGGGGACCATGCCGTCTTCAGCAAGAAGCGCCGCGTCATCATGAGTATGGACATCGATAAATCCAGGCGCCACAACTTTGCCTTGAATGTCGATTTCGTGACTTGCCGTGGCCAGCGACAGATCACCGATTGCGGCAATCCTGTTTCCGTCGATCGCAAGGTCACCGGAAAAGCGCGGCGAGCCGTCGCCACGCATAAGGGTCGCGTTGCGAAGCAGGAAATCGTATTTCATAATCGATTCATCGGTTAGTATATCGAAGCAAGCTTTGGCAGCTCTACTATTGTCGCCAGATGACGAAGCCCTGAAAGAGCGACTTCCAGGAGTTCCGGACTGCGGCTCCGCGAGGGATAGACCAGGTAGATGGGGCGGCGGAATACAGGGGCCTCGGGGACTTCGCTCAGCCGTCCGTCGGCAAGAAGCGGCGCAACCAAACCCAAAGGAAGATAGGCGGCTCCCTTTAAAGCAAGCACGTACTGCAGGCCAAGTGCACCCAGTCCCACCGAAAGCGCTGGCGCAGGAGCACCCGGAAATGCCTGACTGTAGCTGGCCCGAAAATCGTGTCCCCAATCTACCGAAACAAACTGTTCATGCCATGACCCCGAAAGCTCCGGGTGCTGTACCGGCACCAGATTTTCTTGCAGCAGTTCTTCTATCACCAACCCCGACCGGCGCCGCGGCAAATACATGATCGCCGCATCTAGAATCCCCGAAGAAAGATTTTCGGTCAGAACGTCCGAGTAGCCCCCCTCTAGCTGAAGCGCGATTCCTGGGGCATGTTCTTTCATCCACAACACCCAGGCAACACTGAGCCGATCCTGGAGTGCAACGGGCCCCCCGAAACGGAAGATGCCCGAATACCCGGGCGGAAGTGCTACCTGCTGACGAGCCTGATCCCACGTCTGCACAATTTTTTCAGCGTAGGCGCGAAATTCCTGACCGGCCGGGGTGAGTTCGGCACCACTTCTGCCGCGATTAAACAGGAGACAGCCAAGTTCATCCTCGAGGGATTGGATACGGCCCGAGACAGTGGACTGCATGACGCTTACGCGCGCCGCCGCCAAGCTGAAACTGCCGGTTTCGGCTACGTCGAGAAAACTGCGAACAGCATCGAGGTTCATATCAATAAATCGCCTTTTTGCATATTAAAACTCGTTTAAATCGGAATGTCAAATGGAGCGATGGCGCGAATCACGGACGCTGCTGTACCTTCACTTCACTGAGCGTCACAGCGTACACGCACGATCCGGCCGAAGACTACGTCCCACCTCCGAGAACAAGAAACACCCCTGCTCGGCAAGCAACGTCCCAAAACCTGTCACGACGCGCCGGCCGAATACAGCAACTTTGCCCCTCGCCCCTAGAAACTTAGAATTTGTGGCGAATTGCTGCGCGCACGACGAGTTGGTTTCCAGTGGACGACACGCCGTCCGCGCCAGGCACGTAGGCGTAATCGAGCACAGCTCCTGTCCGGTCTCCGCCCGCGTGCTGATATGCGCCTTGCAGGTAGACGTCGGTACGCTTGGACAGGTTATAGTCCGCCATCAATCCGACGGACTGGTAGTTTGGACGAAGCTTTCCGCTTGAGGCATTAAAGCTGGTACGCGTATAGACATACTGCCCACCAACAAAGAATGCGGGCGTGAACTGGTACTTTGCGTTGACTTCGAAGTTATCAAACTTGAGCGCCGAGAGGGTCGTGCCTGCGAGTGGAGTGATCGCACCAACATAGCCCGAGCTAAGCGGCTGCGAGACGTTCGTGTTCGTGTATGCGAAGCCGAGTACTGCGCTACCGAACGTATAGTTGATACCCGCCCCGAATACCCGCAGCCGGGTCGACAGGAAATTCTCATCCCCACCGTTATTGATGGCACCGCCAGCATTCGACGACGGATTGTTCGCCTGCAGATAAGCTGCGGCCAGTAGCAGGCCGCCATTCGTATACTGGGCACCAAAGCTGTATTGACGATTGTTCGCGAAGTTGGTGTCGTTACTGAAGCTGTATGTGCCGCCGAACTGCAACCCGGAATAATCTGGACTCGCGTACTTGATCGTGTTGTTCACCCGGAACGTGTTGTCCGTATTGTCGTTGTCGTAAGGATGCGAAAACAGGTATCCTGCCCAGTTTCCGTTGGCCGTTGTCTGCGCGAGATAGTCGACAAGGGAATCATATTGACGGCCTAGAGTAACAGTACCGAATCTGCTGTCTGAAAAGCCAACATACGCTTGCCGACCGAATTCGAGACCGCCCTGCCCAAGCTTGCCGTTGCTGGCGTTAAAGCCATTTTCGAGCCGGAAGACTGCCTTCAGGTCGCCGCCAAGATCTTCCGAACCTCTCAAACCCCATCGGCTACCTTGAGCGTAGCCACTCTTCAACTCGTATACATTGTGGCCACCTACATTTCTTGTGTAGTTGAACCCCTCGTCAATCAGGCCATACAGCGTGACACTATTCTGCGCAAACACGGGACCCGAGATTATTGCGAAAAGTGAGACAGTTTTTGGGATATACTTTTTCATTTAGTTATCCAAATTAATTGAGGTGTGTTTTTTAAAAAAGTTTACTGATATTTACTACCATCGAACACCGAACCAAAAAGCTTATCGAGTCAGATCCCTCGTGAGGCTCGGCTGAAACCTCGGTTATGCGCAGTTGCCGGATCGCGGCAAAATCCATTCAATCCGTCAAACCTGGAGGTACACCCAGGACTCGGCAGGGAACTACACTGGCTGCCGGAAATACCATCTACTCTCCTGCTGAAACGACAGACTTTTGATTCTGTCGATTGAAACTTGCAACTACCATTCTGAAACAACCCCGAATCCTGAAGACACCTCAAACAGATCTCACAAGTCGCAGTAAAACCGGTTCAATGAGGAGAGCGTATAGGGAAACTCTATAGGCCTTGAACAGTGCCAGGAGCGATGAGGCTCGCCTCGTAAGGCTTTGACGGCCTCTTCACTTCGTAGCACGCCCCCCCCATAAAGCCGGTTGGCCATATCCAGAATGCCAGCACGGTGCATGGTCTCCGTGGCGCTACCGCATGCATCTTTTACCAACCAGACGCGGTACCCCTTGTAGATGGCATCGAAAACGGTTGCTCTCACGCAACTGTCTGTCCAGACGCCCAGCGCGACGATTTCCTTAATGCCAAGCGCGTTCAAATGAGCATGCAAGTCAGTGTCCTGAAACGCGCTCGGCCAGCGCTTGCGGACCACAGTCTCATCTCTTTCTGGACTAACCTCGGAGCAGATATCGGCACCGGAACTACCCGCCACCGCAGACCTCAAGTCGTCTGTCAGTGCCTCATTGAGAAGCGAATAGTGACTGCGCTCGCTTTCCTCGACCCAAGCCTGAACATAAATGATCGGTACGGTGCCATGGCGTGCAGCAGCGATGATCGCAGCAGCATGAGCAAGAATATCTTCGTAGCCCGAAACAGGATAAGCACCCTCGCTGCGATATTCGTTCTGAAGATCGATGACGAGAATTGCTGATGTTTTTATATCCATTGTGGTGTTCTCAACGTTCGTCAAAGGACGTGACAAAATTCACGAGCAGGTGGATGGCCTGATCCAGATCCTCGGGTCGCATGCTTTCGTGAGGGTTGTGACTGCCATGCTCGTTACGAACGAAAACCATCGCGCCCGGAACACCCGCAGCCGCAAAAGCGGCGGCGTCGTGGCCTGCACCACTTGGCATGCGATGGAGTTGCATCTGAAGCTGGGCAGCCGAGGCTTCGAGTCGCTGGATCAGTCCGGCATCCATGCGCGCAGGCGACCATATGGACTTCTGCCCCATCTCGAACCGAACGTTACGCTTTGCAGCAATGTCCGCTTGAAGCGTATGTATTCGCTGATGGAGATGATCAAGCACCGCCTGCTCTTCACTACGGACGTCGAGCGTAAAGCCCAACTCCCCCAAGACCCGGCTGCCCCCATGCTGGGTCCGATCCGATTCGACCCGTCCGAAAGTGATGGTCGCCTCCAGGCCGTCCCGCTCAAGCAAGTCCCACTCCGTCTCGAGGCCCTGAACCAGATCAGTGAAGCCCAGCACGCTATCGCGCCGCGAAAATCGGGGTTCGGCACCGGAATGCGCGTAGGCGCCAAAACAACGCGCATCGACGTAACGAAACCCGCCTGCAATCGCCGATACGATAGCGATTGGCGCGTCAAGGGCCAGCAAACGCGGCCCTTGTTCGATATGTACTTCGACGAAAGCGGCGATATCTCTGGCATTGATCAGGGTAGTGCCTCGACGCACCGCTTCAGGATCGAACCCCGCTAGCTCCATGTGTTCAGCCAACGTTTTCCCCGTGTCCGATCTTCGCGCTTGCAGCGCAGTCGGATGCAGCAAACCAAGTGCGGCCTGACTGCCCGGATAGGACAGCGGAAACCATGCGGCTTCCTCGGCTCTGATTGCCATGACGACAACGTCCCGCGAAGGCACTATCCCCTGCTCAACGAGATCGGCTATGACCGCGATGCCCGCGACAACGCCGGCGGCACCGTCGTAGTTTCCACCGTGCGGCACAGTATCCAGATGGGAGCCCATGACGATCCGTGGCAGGGACCGATTGCGGCCAGGCAACGTGAGATAGAGATTGCCCGCGGCATCGACCTGTGCAATCGCGCCCAGCGCCTCAGCTTCCTGGCGCACCAGATCGTGCGCGTAATGTTCGCCGGTGCCATATGAAGCACGCGTCACGCCAGGCGGTGTCAAGGTTCCCTGCCTGAGTTGCGACAAAACCCGCCGTGCGAGGACTCCTCCGCTGGTTGGCCGCGTTGGGTCACTACCTGATGCCGTCATAAGGTCACTCCAGGGGGCCGGCACGTTCGGATATCAGCGCATATTCGCCAGGGCGTCTATAGCGAGCGAAGTCGAAGTTAACGCGCTGACAGGTGGCGATCAGGTCCAGGTCAGCACGATGGGTGATTACCTCATCACCTACTGAGCTCGCCAGTGACGCAATCTCGCCGCTCGGCGCGATGATGCACGAGCCGCCAAGCAATGCCTGCCCTTCCTCGAGGCCCGCTTTGGCAGAGGCTGCAATCCACACGGTATTCTGGTAAGCCCCCGCCTGCATCGGCAAATGATTATGGAACATACGCAGATGAGCGAGCGCCGGCGCTTCGTCAAGCAGCACAGGTGTGTTGTAACCAACAAGGACCACCTGCGCCCCGTTAAGGCAGAGCATTCGCCAGGTTTCCGGCCACCTTCGGTCGTTGCAAAGTGCGAGTCCAACCCGAACCCCGCGATACGCAAAAACCGGAAAACCCAGGTTGCCCGGTTCGAAATAGCGCCTCTCCAGATGAACCGTTGTGCCTTCCTCCGGAGACTCAGAGCCGGGAATGTGCATCTTCCGATAACGGCCAATCAACTCGCCATCCTCGCCGACCAACGCCATCGTGTTGAAGCGCCGCACACGGCCGCCCTCCTCCACGCTCTCCGAGTAACCAAGCGCGAAACCAGTTTTCAGCTTGCGTGCGGCATCGCATAGCAATTGAGTCTGCGGCCCCGGAAATTGCGATTCATAGTAGCCCGCGATTTCCGCGTCATCGTTCAGATTCCAGCGCGGAAAGAACGTCGTCAGCGCCATCTCCGGAAAGACAGCCAGTTCGGCGCCGCGCGCCGCCGCCTGCTCCAGGAGGTGGATAAGTCGATCAACGGCTTCCACCCGGGATGTACTCCGTTGAACGGGGCCGGTCTGGCAGGCCGCCAGCGTCAGATATCGAGCCACGATGCGATCGTCTCCATCAGGTGTTCCGTTTGGCGCCGGTACGGCGCAGTAATGCATGTTGGCATGGCAGGTAAACTCCGCGGCTACAGGCGCGCTTAGTGACTCGGTTGTGGATCGGCAGCGTGTTCAGGCATGTTCAACAAGGCGCGATCGGGTGCGAGCGCCTCGTCGAAGGTGATGACGGGCTCCATCGCGAGCAACTGTTCGCGTGGCAGATGACAGGCAATCTGATGGCCGGATTCAAAAACCTGAATGGGCGGCTCGATCCGATCACAGGTCCCGGCAATCATGTGCGAACAGCGCGTCGAAAACGGACACCCCTGAGGCGGCTCGCTGGGCGACGGCATCTCGCCGTTTAGCGACACCTTGCGTTTTTTTGCGCGAAGGTCGGCGATCGGCACCGAGGCGAGAAGCGCTTCGGTGTACGGGTGATAGGGCGGCGAAAATACGTCATTGGTGCGCCCCTGTTCCATCACCTTCCCGAGATACATCACCACGACCCGATCAGCCAGATATCGCACCACGGAAAGATCGTGACTGATGAAGAGAATCGTGGTGCCCTGTTGCCGCTGGATATCCATTAGAAGTTCGGTCACCGCTGCCTGCACCGATACATCGAGGGCCGAGACTGGTTCGTCTGCGACGACCACGGATGGATTTCCCGCAAACGCACGGGCAATGCCGATACGCTGCTTCTGCCCGCCCGAAAGCTGACGTGGCAGCCGTTCGGCGAATTCCCGAGGCAGTTTGACGATATCCAACAGTTCGAGAACCCGTTGCCGAATCCTCGCTTCGTCCTTCTCGACGCCAAATTTCCGGATCACGCGGGCGATCTGAAATCCCACGGTGTGACTTGGGTTGAGAGTGTCAAACGGATTCTGGAAGATCATCTGCAGCTTTCTGACCGTATCGCTCTTGCGGCGAGTGACAGGCAGGTTGCCGAGTTCCATCTCCCCCAGCTTGACGGAGCCTGACGTTGCGCGTTCAAGTCCCATTGCGATGCGGGCAAAGGTTGATTTTCCGCAGCCCGACTCGCCGACTATGGCAACCGTCTCCCCATGGCGGGCATCGAAGCTCAGGCCCTGGTTTGCGCGAATATTTCCATATCGTTTGTTCAGATCATTGACCTGCAGGACAACCTCGCCGAGCGGCGCCCGGTTTCCCTCAGCATTCGTCTTCGCCGTATCGTTCCAGCCGATTTCGTTCACCCTGATACACCGGGAGGCATGATGATTGGCGATGGGAACCATGGGAACAGGCGCCGCATCGCACTGTCCGGAGACGAAGAAATCGCAGCGCGGTCCAAAATTGCAGCCGGGCGGCCGGTCATGAGGCGCGGGTAATTGCCCGCGTATCGGGACAAGCGGCCGGCTGTTCTTGTCCGCACCGGGAACCGGGATGGAGGAAAACAGGCCCTTTGTATAAGGATGCCGCATGCCGTCGAACACAGTTTGAACCGGACCGACCTCCACAGCCTCACCCGAATACATCACTGTCATACGTTCGCAGGTATCCAGTACCAGTCCCAGATTGTGCGAGATATACAGCATTGACATGCCGAACTGGGCCGAAAGATCCCGGATCAGGTCGACGATACCGGCTTCCACGGTCACATCCAGCGCCGTCGTGGGTTCGTCGAGCAGCAGCAGCTTTGGACTGGAAAGCAATGCCATCGCAATGACAATACGTTGCTGCTGGCCTCCTGAAAGCTGATGCGGGTACGAGCTCATGATGCGCGAGCAGTCCGCAAGACGCACCCGCTCGAGCATCGCATGCGCCCTTGACCACGCTTCGGCACGTCCGACACCGTCGTGAAATACGGGGACTTCTGCAAGCTGCTCCCCCACTACCATCGAAGGATTGAGAGAGGCCATCGGCTCCTGATAGATCATAGCGATCTGGGCGCCGCGAATCCGTCGCAATTCAGCCGCACTCATGGTCAGCAGGTCGCGCCCGTTGAACAGGATCTGACCTCCGACCACACGCCCGTTCTTGCCGAGATAGCGCATGATGGCAAGCGCTATGGTCGACTTGCCGCAACCGGATTCGCCCACGAGCCCATGCGCCTCGCCTGGCATCAAGCGAAGGTTGAAATCAATCACCGCGGGAACTTCGCCCGCCCTGGTCATGTAGGAGATTGATACGTTCCTGCATTCGAGAACGGGTACGGCGCCTGAGGCATATGTCGTGTCCATCGAAGTCTCCTGTCAGTCGCGCAAACTCATTTCGCGCAGGCCGTCGGCCATCAGGTTGAAACCCAGTATCAGACTGCTGACGGAAAGTGCCGGAACAACCAGCATGTAGGAGTATTTCCACAGAAGTGCTGCGGTCGAGGCTTCCTTGATCATCAGTCCCCAGTCAGGGTCCGGTGGCTGGAGGCCAAGGCCAAGGAAGGTAAGCGTGGTGATCGCGACGGTGGTGTAGCCAAGCCGCAGACACGCGTCGACAATGACTGGCCCCCGTACATTGGGAAGCAGTTCAATAATCATGATCCATACCGCGTGTTCGCCACGCGTTTGCGCGGCCTGGATGTAGTCACGTGTCCTCGCATCGAGCGCGAGACCTCTAACAATGCGCATGATCGCCGGCGCGGAGGAACAGGTGACCGCGATGATGATGTTAAAGCCGCTTTGGCCGAGGTAGTTCAATACCAGAATGAAAAGTACGATGACCGGAAAAGATAGCAACACGTTTCCGATGAATGAAACAATTTCATCCCACCAGCCGCCGACGTAACCTGCAACCAGGCCAAACGCAGCACCGACGACGTAAGCGACCGAAGTAGCTGTGATGCCCCAGACGATGACGCGCTGACACCCCCACAACGTCCTCGAGAGAACATCGCGGCCGCGCATGTCGGCACCAAGCAGGAAGGTGACGCCGTGCCTCATCGCTCCCGGTGGGGCATAAGGCGCAACAGGTTTGTTAGGATCGAGGAGTGGCAGATAGGGGACTGCTACTGCGATCAGTATCCAGAACAGAACGAGAGTGACGCCTATGATGGCAATAGTGGATTGCCGCCACGCCCGCACGGCCATGAAATAAAGCAGCAAAACGGCCGGGATCGCGGGCAGCAGGACATAGTTTTCGAGGGTGCCGAGCTGTCTTGGGAACATCACGTAAGCGCATAGCGCCACCCAGATCAGGACGACCAGCAGCGCAACGGTCCAGACGCTCGAAATCCGTAGAGAGCGGCGCACGGTGCGAAATACCGCAAGTTGAGTCACGGCGAGTCTCCTATTGGAACCGTACGCGCGGATTGAGAAGGACGTAGGCGACGTCGGAAAGCAGTTGCGACGTAACTGCAACCGCCACGGCGACCAGGGTTGCGGCCTGCAGCACGGCGATATCACCGAACACCGATGCGTCATAAAGCATCCGTCCGAAGCCGTCATACTGAAAGAAGACCTCCACGACGACGACTTGCGACAGAAGCCAGTTCAACTGGAGAAAAATGAGGGTGAAGGGAACAATCAGTGCGTTGCGCAGTGCGTGCTTGAAAATGACGCGCCGATAAGGCATACCTTTGAGTGTGGCGGTCCGGATATAGTGAGAACCCATGACGTCCGCCATGGAAGCCCGTGTCATGCGGACCACGTAACCGATGTCGTAAAGCAGCAGCGTGAGCAGCGGCAGCAGCAATTCACGAAATGACCAACCGTCAACCATGGCGGACTTTGTTGGAACCCATTTGAGTCCGAGACTGAGCACCACGGTCAGCAGCACGGCCGTGGCGATCTGCGGAATCGACGTGGTGAAGACCGCCAGCGTAGAAACGATGCGGTCAAGCATTCCCCCCTCGTTCATCCCGGCAAGCACGCCAAACGTGAGAGAAATCGGCACCATGAAAAGAAACACGAAGAAAGCAAGTGCAGCCGTATGTGACAACCGGCTGCCAAGCAGGACCGAGACGTCTTCGTTTTTTTCAATCGAGTGCCCAAGGTTTCCTTCGAAGACGTTACCGACCCACTGCGCGTACAGCTTGGGGAACGGCTCGTTCAGACCTTTCTTTTCCAGCCAGGCTTTATAGTCGCCGTCGGAAAGCGTGGCCACCCCGAATCCACCGAGCTCTGACACAGCCACCCTCTTCCTGAACTGATCCGTGCTGAAGATGGCAAACAGCAGTAAGGACACGGTTGCCATGATTAGAAGCATCTGCATCAGCCGGCGAAAAATGAGTTTTTGCATGTAACACCACCCTGTGCTCACAAAGGACCGACGCAACAATAGAAGTCACGGCAACCGGGCAGCTCGTTCTTCCGAGGAGCTGCGTCTTGCACTACGCTGCCGTTAGCCAATCCATACTTTCGTCAGCTGTAACTGGCGCGACGGATGAGGTTTATAGCCGCGCACTTTGGAGGACGCCAGGTTATAGACGGGCCGCCATACTGGCTGAACCATGACAGCTGCGTCCCGCAATATGCGTTCGACCTTTTCCATCTTCGCCTTGCGTTGCCGCACATCGAGCGTTGCTTCGGCATCCGAAAGCGCTTCATCAAAGTGCGGATCGGAGAAATGGGTTTCATTCCACGGCACGCCTGTGCGGTACGCCTGCGTCAATGCCATGGTGCCAAGTGGTCGGTGGGCCCAGGACGTAGCGCCGAAGGGCGTCTTGTTCCAGACGTCCCAGTATTTCGTCTTAGGCATCACATTGACCGAGAGCTTGATGCCAGCCTCGCTCAACTGGTCGCGTAACGCTTCGCAGACCGCCTGCTCCCATGACCCATCGGTGTTGCCTACGTCGATCGTGAGAGACAGACCGTTTGGATAGCCGGCTTCTTTCAGAAGCTGCCTCGCGCCTTTGACGTCTCTCGGCGCGCCAGCCAGCGGGAAGTAATCCGGGTGCACGGGTGCGACGTGATAGTTCTCGGCGACGCGCCCGCCCGCGGGAAACACCAAAGCCTGGGTGGCCGCATTGTCAGCTGCCATCACGATTGCCTTGCGCACGCGGATATCATTGAAAGGTTTGACGTCGACCTGCATCCGGCAGCACAGGGTCTGTGCTGACACTACTGAATTGATCTGCGCACCGTCGATCGAATGAGCCAGGTCGAGCTGATCTGCGGTTAGCTCATAAGTGGCGTCCACCGTTCCCGATGCGAGAGCTGCCGTCTGGTTCTCCTGGTCAAAGTTGTAGAAGTGAATCTCGTCAAGATAAACCTTTCCGCCCCAATATTGGAAATCCTTGCCATTGCTCATTTTCGTGACGCGCTTGAGAATGCACCGTTCGCCCACCTTCAACTCGACCAGGGTATAGGGTCCCGTACCAATCGGTGCGGCGGAGAATGGCGGCTTGAACGACGGGTGCACGATTAGAGTCGGATATTCGGCGCAATCCTCCGCAACCGACAGCACCGGCCTCGACAGGTTAAGCCGCAAAGTATGCGAATCGATGATCTGGACGCCATTTTGTGCAGGAACACGAACTGGCTTTCCCTTGACGTCCTTCTCCCCGGTATCTTGCGCCAGTGCGGCAAAGGTGGACAGTCCGAGATTGGACGAGCCTAACGACGAGTTGGTCCAGCGCCGGATATTCCAGGCGATATGGTCGGCGGTCAACTCTTCGCCGTTGTGCCACATCACACCCTTTCGCACATGCAGTGTCCACGTCTTGAGATCGACCGACGGCTCCCAGGATTCGATCAGCATGGGCCGCACAATGTTGTCTGGGCCGACAAGCATCATGTGCTCGATGATCGGACGCGACTGGTTGGACATTTCGTTCCAGCTATAGGTCGCGGGATCCGTCATGCTCGCAACGGACTGCGCAATGCGAAGCTTGCCGCCCGTCCTGGCCTGCGGATCGTCCGAGGGAAACGGCGTGGTGTCCTTCCCCACGGCAAATGCCGGCAGCCCCGCCATCTTGCAGGCGAGGCCGGCAGTGACACCCAGCAGGGCCGCGAGCCGGATGAACTCTCTGCGGTCCGTCTTCCCGTTTTTCCGTTGCTCCAGTAAATTCGATAACAACGGATGGTCTTTACGCTCAGTCATCTGGAACCTCTGTTTGTGTTGTTGCCTGCATGGTGCTGGTAACGAACTGTGGGCAGCCCAGGCAAATGCGATTTCGTTCTCACGGCCAACACGGTTGACGTGCCGTTCGGGACGCCCGCCGTGCGTCTGAAGCGTCAGACTCAGACCGCCGCGGTCACCATAATCTCCACCCGATAGCTGTCACCAGCCAGGCGGCCCTCGACCGTGGCGCGCACAGGCATGGCCGACAGATCGATCCAGTTGTCCCACACGCTGTTCATAAGTTCGAAGTCGGCGATATCTCGCAGCCAGATCACGGCGCTGAGCAGTTTGGACTTGTCCGATCCTGCCATTTCCAGGTAGTGGTCGATCTTTGCCAAGGTGAGTCGCGTCTGCTCCACGACATCCCCGGACGTATCGCCCGCCGTCATGCCGGACAAATAGACGGTTCCGTTGTGGCTGAGGGCACGGCAATAGCGTTGGCCATTTTCGAAGCGTTGAATAGTCATGGTGTTTCGTCCTGTTTGTTGATGCCAAAAATAACGAGAGGGGCTAACGCAGGCGCGCCGGCAGAAGATCAGCCTCGGTGATTCCAAGCTGCAACAGGTCCTCGGGAAGACCTTCCTGCCTCACGAGCGCAGCACAGATACGAGATAACGCAGGTGATGTCTTGATACCGTAGCCGCCTTGCCCGACCAGCCAGAAGAAGCCTTCAGCCGTAGCATCGGGTCCGACAACGGGCGACGAGTCTGGCGCGAAGGTCCTGAGGCCCGCCCACGAATGCGAAACCCGGTGCACCGTCAGCGTGGTCGCCTGCTCGAGGCGCTCGACTCCTACGGCGACATCCATATCGTCCGGGTAAGCATCCATTGGTACGGAAGGGGTTGCATCCGAAGGAGAGACAAAAAGCTGACCGGCGTCGGGTTTGAAATAAAATTCATCTCCGGCATCGTTGATCAACGGCCAGCCGGACATGTCGATGTCTTTGGGAACCGGGATGTTGAACGCGGTGCGGCGTTTCGGCATCAGACCAAGGGGAGCGACACCCGCCATCGCCGCTATCTCGTCACCCCATGCGCCCGCCGCGTTGACGATGACCGGCGCGCAGAAATCGCCCGCTCCAGTTTTGACCGACCACTGGCCATTCATGCGCTCAATAGAACTCACACGGGCATCGGTGACCACTTGAGCGCCACGTTGGCGCGCAGCCTTCAGGAAACCATGATGAAGGCCGTGCACGTCGACTTCCATGGAGTCGGGTTCAAAAAAAGCGCCTGCAACGTAATCGGCGCGCAAAATTGGCACGCGCGTAATGGCTTCAGACGGCGTCATCGCCCTGATCGCCGGGACCAGCGCACGCGCCCGCTCAAGTTCTCTTTCGAGCATGCCCAACTGGTCACCGCGTGCAACCGTGATCATGCCGCGCGGCATGAGGATCGGATGATCGCAAAACCTGGCGGGCGGATCGGACAGGAACGAACGGCTGCCGATGGCGAGTCGCCGAACGATCGCATTCCCATAGTTCTCGGTAAAACTGGCAGCCGAGCGCCCGGTCGAATGATATCCACACTGGCTCTCGCCCTCCAGGACGATCACCGACGCAAAGGCCGCGATTTCATAGGCGGCGCCTGCACCGGCAATTCCACCGCCGATGATGAGTACGTCGACATGAGTAGACTTTGACTGGTTCATGCTGAAAGCGCCTGGGAAAGATCGGCGATGAGATCCTTTACAGCCTCGGTACCGACCGATAAACGAAGAAGATCGGGTGGCGTTCGGCTTTCAGGCCCCTCCATTCCCCGGCGAATCTCTATGACTGTCTCAAGTCCTCCGAAGGAAATAGCCTGACGAATAACTTTTGTTGATGCTGCCAGTCGACGCGAGACCTCTTCTCCGCCTTTGACACGGAAGGACAACATTCCTCCAAACCCGCCCTGCATCTGTTTGCGGGACAGCACGTGGCCAGGATGCGAAGCGAGCCCGGGATAGACAACTTCGACGACCCTTTCGTGTTCCTGCAGAAAACACGCAATCTCCAATGCATTCCGGCAAATGGCGTTCATTCGCAGTTCGAGTGTGCGCATGCCACGCAGCAGAAGCCACGCTTCGAATGGCCCCAGAACAGCGCCGTAGTCATTGCGGATGTCGGCGAGTCGCTGCAGAAGCTCGGTTCTTCGTGGTCCAACGATCAGCGCTCCCGCCACCACATCGGCGTGGCCATTTAAGTACTTGCTGCCTGAATGAAGCACGACATCAACCCCGTGTTCGAGTGGCCTCGTCAGAATCGGCGTTGAGACGGTGTTGTCGGCGACCACCAACGCGCCGCACTCGTGAGCCAGTTCAGTGATGGCGCGGATATCGGAGACATGCCAAAGCGGATTGGCCGGGGTCTCTATCCAGACAATCTGTGCAGGACGCGCCTCAAGAATCGCCCTCAACCCATGGACGTCTTCATAGTCAGCCTCGGATATGTCGATGCCCCAGCGGCGCCCGTGAGAGAAAAGCCAATTCCGCAGACCCGAGTAAAGCCGCGTCGACACCACCACATGCGCACCTGGCGAAAGCGTCGACATTACTGCCGTTGCCGCTGCCATGCCCGATGAAAACAGAAGACACCCCTCCCCGCCTTCCAGCGTTGCCAACAGCACTTCAGCCTGCAGAAAGGTGGGATTGTCGTCCCGCCTGTAGGTGCGGCTGGCACGGTGAAGATCGGCTGGATCGCGCAGGAATGAAGTCGCGGGGTGGATGGACGGCCCGAGGCTATCAGATTGTTTATCAACCCAACCCAAGGCTTGTGCCAAAAGGGTTTGCCTTGCGACTGATGCGTTCAGCGACATTGTTTCCACTCCAAGTGTGCGTGCCGTTACCAACAAAGGTAAATTTGCAAAATGCATTTGTCAACACTATGCTATCGATTATTCGAATCAAAACGGTGTAATGTGACGGAGGGGGTCGTCGGGCACTTTCGCGTACATCTGACGCGTTGTCAGCAAGACGGCACCCTGAACGCTGAGGCAGAGCAGCGTGACCGTGAGGACGCACGCGGATAACTTTCATCATACAAACCAACATGGACATGCAATGAAGCTAGGCATAGAAGGCAAGACAGCACTTGTTCTCGGCGGCGGCGGTGGACTCGGACGTGCGATTGCAGTCTCACTTGCACGTGAAGGCGTCAATGTTGCGCTTGCAGACATTGACGCAGTGGCGCTGCAAAAATCTGCTGAAGCAGTAAAGGAAACCGGTGGGCGAGCGTTTTCGTTGATATGGGACCTCGCCGATCTGACGTTGGTCGAGCCGCGACTTGCCGCGATCGAAGAACACTTCGGCTCAGTGGACATACTTGTGAACAATACGGGCGGCCCCCCACCCACGCCCGCGTCGGGACAGTCCCCCGAGACGTGGCAGAAGGCATTCCAGTCCATGGTCCTGTCGGTGATCTCGATTACAGACAGGGTGTTGCCAGGAATGCGCTCGAAAGGATGGGGACGAGTGATTACGAGTGCATCGTCGGGCGTGCTCGCGCCTATCCCCAACCTCGGGATTTCGAACGCGTTAAGAATGTCGCTCGTTGGTTGGTCCAAGACGCTATCGCGCGAAGTTGCGCGCGATGGGATCACCGCCAATATCATCGTTCCGGGGCGTATTGCCACGGACCGCATCCGGTTCCTCGACAACGCGAAGGCTCAACGCGAACAGCGGAGCGTCGAGTCAGTGTCGGAGGAAAGCACGTCCTCCATTCCACTGGGACGTTACGGCGAGCCTCAGGAATATGCGGATGTTGTGACATTCCTTGCGAGCGATCGGGCCAGCTATATGACTGGCTCGACGTTCCGTGTGGACGGTGGCTTGATTGCAAGCTGTTGAGGTGCCAGACATCGCCCGCTCGTTCAGCGGCCGTACATTAGCCGTCAAGCGGGTGACTGAAAGTAAAGACAAGAACACCCCCGTGTCGACGGGGGTCATCTGGAAAACACCGGGGGCAAAGACTAACGCGATTGCGTCGTTGAAGAGACAGGGTTATTCGGTTCGCTCACTTTTTATTATTAAGGATACCGAATCGTCAACGATAACGAGAGGGCCGGGACGATCCTTCGGTTGGCCACGAGGTACGGCAGCGTCCGCTGCCAGTTATTGATCCAGATTCGCACGACGCCAAGGTCAGCGGGGGGACCCACCGGATCGAAAACCCTACTTCCTCAACCCTGCGACCCGACCTTCTGCTCTCTTTATAGTCGGGACTATCACTAAATATAACTAATTCCTGGTGACCAGCAGACTCGACCCAAAATTCGGCGGGAGACCGCCGTCCATCCAATTGAAATCAGCCGGTTCACTCGCGGAAGCGAATAACGCAAGCGTCCACTTCCAGCGGGATCCGCTCGCCAACCAGCGCTCGCCGGAATCAGTTCCTGCAAGACTGGATCAAAACTCAGCAGACCAAGGATGCGGCCGCATAGTTCGAAACCACTTGCAGGTGAAAAATCGAGGGAAACTTATACCTCACATCGACTCCCTGGCGGAGTACTCGGTGGTTTCCTGAACACGCGCAACCAGACGCGCCCGAGTACTTGGACCGTATCATGCCAAAAGGTGCGCTTGGCGAGACGTCGACGAGTTGACCGCATGCATGAACCCGGCCCCCATAAAGAATTCTTTACTCTTCCCCTGCGCGCTACCTAGACGACATAGCCATCCCCTAATTGTTCACGAATTTTGGCGTTTCTAGACTGCTCGGCATGAGTACTTTTCAAGGAGACGCCCCGGTGTTCACCATCACGAGTGCCATCCCACCAGAATTCGCTTCCGAATTCAAGCCGCCTCTGCATTGAGGATCCAAGGCCGACCGTTACCTTCGCACTTAGCAGCCCCGAACCCTCCTAATTCACAGGACGCCGCAATGACCCACCCGAAAATCGATGCACAGGACATAGTATTTCGCATACCTAAAAATATTCATGAATCTCCGGCAAGGAAAATCACTAGACTCAAGACTTCCTTGGTCGTAATAGGTATGTTGCTGACTTCCTCCTATTGCGCCGCAGCCACCGACGCAACATCGTTTTCCGGCACGGGTAATCCGAAGGTCGATGCTTTGCTCGGGCAGATGACGCTGGGCGAGAAGATAGCCATGATTCGTGGTATCGCGGAGCCGGCGGCAACGAACCAAGGACAGGCGGGTTATCTGCCGGGCATCCCGCGCCTCGGCATTCCACCGCTGCGTCTCGCTGATGGTCCTCCGGGCATCCTGACCCGCACTCCCTCGCCCGCGCTGACCGCGACCATGGGCCTGGCGGCCACCTTCAGCAAAAACGACGCTCGCAAAAACGGCGAAGTCATTGCGCAGGAAGCGAGGCGCCTCGGCATCGACGTGGTACTCGAACCGTTCATCAATATCGACCGCGACATAACGTTCCGGCGCGGCTACAACACGTTCGGCGAGGATCCCGTTCTCACCGGAGAGATCGGCGCCGCACAAATCAGCGGGACCCAGGACCGGGGCGTGATGGCTCAGGCGAAGCACTTCGTCGGCTTCGATACTAACGCGCACGACGTAACCATCGGCGCACAAGCGCTGCACGAGATCTATCTCGCCCCGTTTGCCGACGCCATCAAGGTTCGCGTCTCGTCGATCATGTGCTCCTACAACAGGATCAATGGTGCGTTCGCATGCGGCAACGACGCGGTGCTTAACAAGGTACTGAAGCAGGAAATGGGTTTCAAGGGCTTCGTCACTTCCGACTGGGGCGCCGTGCACGGCAACGACTACCTGAAAAACGGCCTGGACATGGAGATGCCCGGCATCGTGCCCGCGTCGAGCCCGTTCGCCGGCATGATGAACTCTTACTTCGACATTGCCAGCGGGAAACAGGCCGCAATGGACCCGAAGTTCGGTGTGCTGGCAGCGCTGTTCGAAGGAAGCATCCCTGAAGAACCGAAGCGCCCTCCCGTCAACTGGGCGGCCGAGTTCCCGGCTGATCAAAATCCGCAGAACCTCTGGAACGCAATGAAAGACGGTACGGCCGACGAAGCGATGGTAACTCGGGCGGCGGGGCGCGTGTTGAACCAGATGGATCGGTTCGGCTACCTCGGCGGCGCGCGCGCCAGAGCCCGCGACAACGCGCAGAAAGCCTCGGATCTGCCCATCAACGCAGTCATTCAGAAGACCAGCGAGGATTCTGCGGTACTGCTGCGCAACGAGAACGGCGCATTGCCGCTGAAGGCAAGCGACCTGCAATCGCTGGCGTTGATCGGCCCGGGCGCGGGACAGGTTGTTGCGATCGGCAAGGCGGGCGAGCGTTCGGTTGGCATTTCGGCGGATCAGGTCGGGCCACTCGACGCGATCAGAAAACTGGCGGCGAATGTGCGCGGCGCAAACATCGCATATGCCGTCGACAACGACATGACGGGTTCGCCAGTGCCCGCCTCGCTGCTGTCTCACGACGGTCAGCCGGGCCTTGTTCGCACAGCCACCGACAACGCGGGCACAACGCTCGACCCGTCCATCGATTTCACCACCCGGGGCGGAAATGCGTTGCCTGCAAACGGCAATGTCACCTGGAAGGGTACGCTCACGGTGCCTTCGGCGGGTCCGTACTGGCTCTATCTGCAGATTCTCGGCGCACGGGGCACCCTGTTCATCGACGGCAAGCGCGTCTCCGGCACCGGCTCAATGACAGGCGCGCTTCATGGCGACACCGTGCATGCCAACCTCGATAGCATTCTGCCGACTACCGATGGTCTGGACAACGTACGTGCAGCGGTCGACCTCACCGCCGGCGCACATGAAATCGCTGTGTCGATCTCCGGGGATACGTCCAACCAGCCTCAACAGGTCCGGCTGAACTGGGTGACACCGGAGGTACGCGAGGCCAATCGCGCAGCGGCGATCGCGGCGGCGAAACAGGCGAAGACTGCCGTGGTGTTCTTGTGGAGCCGTGGCGCTCCCGCATTCGGACTGCCGGCCGACCAGGACACGCTCGTCGAGGAAGTGGCGGCGGCGAACCCGAACACGATCGTCGTGCTCAACACCAGCCAGCCGATCGCAATGCCGTGGCTGGACAAGACGCGCGCCGTGGTCGAGATGTGGTGGTCGGGCGACCTCGGTGGCGTGGCGACGGCGAACGTGCTGCTCGGCAAGCGTAACCCTGCGGGCCGTCTGCCATTCACCTGGGCCAGTCGCCTGGAGGACTATGCCGCCACGGACCCGGCCCATCCCGAACGCTCCGGACAGGGCGTAAACGGCAAGACCGTGTTCTCCGAGGGCGTCGATGTGGGCTATCGGTGGTTCGACAGGCAAAAGATCGAGCCCCTCTATGCATTCGGCTACGGGCTTTCCTACACCAGCTTCAAATACTCGTCGCTCACCGTCCGCAATTCGAAGGACGGTGGGATCGATGTCGGCGTCGACATCCGCAATACCGGTCTGGTGGCGGGCGATGAAGTACCGCAGGTCTATCTCGGCGCGCCGCAAGAGACATCTGAGGACGCCCAGTTCCCGGTCCGTGCGCTGGTGGCTTTCGACCGCATCGCCCTGAAGCCTGGCGAACAAAGGCGGGTTGTGATGCACGTTGCTCCGCGACGCCTGCAGTACTGGTCCACCAAGCAGGATGGCTGGGTGACCATGCGTGATGGACGTCAGGTGTTTGTTGGGACTTCCTCCCGCGATCTGCGATTGAACGCCCCGCTACCGCGTGGCTGATTCGGACGATAGTTATTCAACGAAAAGACCATGCATAAAGCAAAATTCCTCGCGGTACAGTGCATCGCTGCCGCGGCCGGCACAATCGCCGGAACCACCGCCCATGCGCAAAGCAGCGTCACGCTCTATGGCCGGATCGATAACGGCATCGAATATATGTCGGGCATCCCGACTGCGAGCGGCGGCACGACATCACGCGTGCGCGCCGAGAGCGGCAACTGGGGCGGAAGCTATTTCGCCATGGAGGGCTCAGAAGACATTGGCGGTGGAACAAAGGCTACCTTCCATCTGGAAAGTGCGTTTCTCGCTACCACCGGACAGGGTTCGCCTGACGGGCTGTTCAACCGATGGGCAAGCGTCGGACTGAAGAACGACCACTACGGAGCGTTCCAGATCGGGCGCCAACTCTTCATCGCCAACAACATCGTCAGCTTCGATCCGTTCCTGCTCGGGTCATGGGCATCGACGTCCCTGACACGTGGCAGAAGCTGGATCAAGGCGAGCAACGCCGTGTCGTACCAGTCGCCGAAGATAGATGGCATCGACGTATACGGACAATATGCGTTGTCGAACGCCACCAACTGGAACGGCAACGGCACCACGTCCCAAGGCCGCATGGCGGGTCTGCAGATTTCATATGCGTCGGCGTGGATGCTGGTGCGGGGCATTTATGACGAAATCCGGGACCCGGCGAATGGCAAGTTCGACAATATCTACTCATACTCGCGGGAATATTTCGTCGGCGCCAATCTGTACCTCGGCCAGCTCAAGGTGCAGGGCGTTTTCCAGACGCTGCACGCCGACTCGGGCAGCACGACAACCCTTCAGCAGGAATGGGCGGCGATCAACTGGAGGGCACAGCCCGACATTGACCTGAAGGCCGCCGTGTTCCATGTGAATGCCAATGGGGGCGGCGGGAACGCGACGATGTACACCGTGGGCACCGTGTACTACCTCTCGAAACGGACGCAACTGCACGCCCAGTTGGCAAGTGTACGAAACAGTGCGAATGCAAAATTCAGCCTCGAAGCGAACTCGACGACAAGCTCCGATAACCCGCTACCTGGACATACACAGTCGGGTGCCTATGTGGGCATCGAACATGTCTTTTAATAACCTGTCTGTAGACTCCTTACTCTGAATCCGCGCGCCGCGCGTGCCGGCGCGAATGCTTATGCACACACATACCGGAGATACAGGATGAACCCGTCGATCACAAATACGCGTGCGGGCAAACGCTATACGTACGAATGGTACGTCGTCGCCATCTGCATGCTGGCTTACGTCTTTTCCTTCATCGATCGTCAGGTGCTTGCGCCTATGATCGAGCCGATCAAGCACGACCTCCATCTTACCGACGCGTAATTCAGCCTTCTGCACCGGTTCGCTTTCTCACTCCTCTATGCGGTGATGGGCATGCCGATCGCGCATCTCACGGACCGCTTCGCGCGGCCGCGCATCATTGCTTGCGGCATAGCGCTATGGAGTCTCGCCACCACGGCTTGCGGAGTCGGCCAAAACTTCACGCAAATGTTCGTCGCTCGCATGAGCGTGGGTGTCGGCGAAGCGGCATTGTCGCCTGGAACCTACTCGATGCTCACGGAACTTTTCCCCAAGTCGAAAACGGGACGCGCAGCGGGTTTCTACTCGCTCGGCTTGTTCATCGGGCTTTGTCAACTTGTCGAGGCTGAGGCGGAGAGACGGCGGGAAAGACCATCCCTCAGAAAGCGTAGGACGGATTTGGGGTGACTTCTGTGATTTCGCACCACGAAACGAATCGCTTTGCGAGTTGCTTGCGATAGAGTGAACGGCGCAGTAGATGCCGCTTGAGCGCGAAATGTTGCCGGATCGGCCCGAAGCACGAGAGGAATTTTTGTGTGCGTTTCGGGTCGCGAAAACCGTGCATACGACGCTCCCGTTCGTGCGTCGTTTGGTGGTTATTCTCTGCCCGGTTGTTCAGTCGCGTTGCCGTTTTGACGAACACGTGCTTTACGCTCACCAACTCCAGGATTTCGGCCTTTGCGGCTGGATAGCTGCGCAGTTAATCGGTGACAATCTCGCGCGGCACGGGGTTCGAGCGCAGCACATGCTTGAAGAGACGTTTGGCCGCGGCTTTATCGCGCCGCTTTTGTAACAAGATGTCGAGTTCGGCGCCGTGCTCGTCGACTGCACGCCACAGCAAGTACGGCTCGCCACGCAGCGTGACGAACATCTCGTCGAGCTGCCATGTGCTACCGGGCTTGCGCCGCGCGGCTTTCACCCGATGAGAAAAGCCCTTGCCGAACTTGTCGCACCAGCACCGGATCGTCCCATATGTCACGATTACCCCGCGCTCGAAGAGCAGTTCCTCGACGTCGCGAAAGCTCAACTGAAAACGGAATACCAGCGCACGGTGCAACTGACCGACACTGCTGGAAAACGATGACCGTGATAGAGCGATTTCGATTTCTTCATTGCGCCATCTTACGCGACCGATCCCGCAACTTGACAACGCCGTCGCGAACTACGCAGTGATTCGAAGGCATGAGGACTGGTGACCTCATAAACGAAATGACGATCAATGTACAACAATGCCGCATCTGCATCGACGTCAGCCACGACGTTACGGTCCCAGAGCTTTTCAAAGAGAGTCTGTGGGCGCATTCAGCTCCTCAACTACGTATGACGCCCTCGCTGCGTTGTTAGCGCATGATAAGGCGTGCGGTTTAGCGGATTCCGCCCGCAGCGCGAGTCTATGGCGACCTGTGGATAAACGGTCGGCGGCGTCACTGACCCGAGATTGCGATGGCCCTCTTTTGCTGCGGCTCGCTCGCAACGTTGGGGATTGACATATCAGGACTGCAGAGGTAGCCAGCCCCGCCAATGCCGACCCCGTTCCGGCCGATCCTTCACCTCCAGGAGACGGCGGCACCTCCGACTCACATTTCAGAAACTGTGATTTATACCGAGATTCGCGGCAACGGTCGTTCCGGGAGGAAAACCTGTGAAGGTTTGAGGGCCGCCTTGCGAGTTAAGACCGGTTCCCATGTTCCCCTTATTGTTGACCACACCGACCTGCGCATACAGCATGGTTCTCTTAGACAATAGGTATTCCCCATTTAAACCGTAAAGCATTGACCGGTTCTCGCTATGATCCTGGTCGCGGGAAGCATAGATTCCGAGGCCTATCTGAATGTCCGGAGAAATCCCATATGCTGCGCCGGCAGCATAGACATTCACGTTTCCGATTGCATTCGCTGGCGCCTTAAAGTTCGTTACGACCGTGCTGACCCGAACCGGCCCAAACTGGTATGACACCCCAGCAAGACGCGCGATTGCCGAAGGTTGACCCAGGCTGTCGTTTTCATGATAGTAAGCGACCTCAGCAAGCAATCCATGGCGAGAGTATTTCCCCGAAAACGCCATGGCAGCCGATGCCTTGAAGTTTCCGGCCATACCGCCAAACCCATACATCGCGGCGCCGCTAAAACCAGCCACGTCCGGACTGGAATAGCTGACCGTGTTGCTATTTACGACGCCAGCGCCGCCGATGGTAGCGAGGTACGGAACAATTCCACTCGCGTGGTTTGGAAAATTCTGAGGATCCGTGTCTATGACAGCGAAAAAGAAAGGCGAGAACTGCGTGCCGGCCCTAACGGTTCCCACCGGTGTTTCAGCTTCGACATAGGCGAATCGCCCGAAAAAGTTATCGTTGCCGTTGGACAGTGTGCCGTTCCCGCTGGAAAAACCGCTTTCTAGTTTGAAGCCGATCTTCACGCCGTTGCCGAGATCCTCCTTACCTGTCAATCCCCAGAAGGAAGGGTAGAGTCCCCCATCCAAAAACTCGTATGCCGATCCGGTGTTCCCAGGAGATCTGCTCTGGTAATAGACGCTCGCATCAACGTTTCCATAAAGAGTGATGCTGCTCTGTGCCATCGCGCTCGTAGCGAGGAAAAATGTTGCTGGCCAGAACCAGTGCTTGGTAAGTTTCATATATCTCCTCCTGTTTATAGCATTGCTGAGGCGATTCTTTTTAACGATTCGCCCGCCTTTCTTTTAATTAGTAAAACTTATTAATGTGATTAGTTCATTTTAATTTTTCCGTCGACGCCGATGTTGCGTCGGCGCCGTGCGTCTTTACACATTAGTTTTTCGAACCTCGACATTTCAGTTCGTAAGTCTTGGTAGCAACTCTCTAGAAGCTACCAGCCCTCGTAAGCTTGAACTGGATCGACGCTTGAACTACCGCAGATTCCGGGGCGTGAAGCCGGAACCACACGGATTAAACCCTACCAATAACCCGGTCCGGCGCTCGTTTTTGTGGGTCTTTTTGATCACATCTGTATGACGAAAATGCTGCATGTCAAAGCAACTAGACGAGCCAGCGCAAAATTAATGTGGGCATCTGGATTCCAGACGCTGGCACCCAAAGAGCAACAATTGACCCATTGGAAAGCCGCCCCTCTTCCCAAAATTCTGCCAGATCGACAGCCAGGTCGGCGACGGCCATGTTCCCGTATTTCTTCAATAGATTCTGGTAAACATGGTCATTTACTCCAGCGTCGACGAGCCCTTTTATCCATTTGCTGGATTCCGCTCCGATATGGTGAGCAATTACCATATCGACATCCGACAACTCGAGCCCCGCCTTGGGCAGGGTTTTACGCAATGAGTCCACCAGCAGCTCTTCTGTGTCAAGCTTCTCGACCATCGAAAAGTCGCCGAGACTGAAATACGCTCCTGCCTTGACCTCTACCCCAGCCTTCTCCGCCAGGTGGGGATTCTCAAGCTCCTTGATGGTCTGAAATCCAGACTGGTAGGCGTTCCCATAAGTTTCGTGGTGGTATGCAAGAAACTCGCATTTCAGATTTTCCCCGGAGACGATTGCAGCCCCAGCGCCGTCCCCGAACACCTTGGCGAGCGGTGTCGTGCGGTCCACACGTTGCCCCTCGTCCGCAAACTGTGACGTGGCGACGACGATAAGAACCCGTTTGTACGCCCCGCTCTTTACTAGGCTCCAGGCAACATTCGATGCGTCGAGAAAGCCTGCGCACGCGTCCATGACATTCAGCACGGGCGTGTCGACATTAAATCCCAAGGCATGGTGAATATGGGTTCCCACCATCGGCATCAACTGCTTGCCTCCACAGTTCGAGGCGATGATGAAGTCAATGTCCGACGGTTGAAGTCCACTCGCTTCAAGTGCTTTTCTGGCGGCTCCGACAGCCATGATTTCTGTGGCGTCTTTGTCCTTGAGCGCTCTGACTTCATCCGGCAGTACTTCCGGCGCGAATAGTTTCCGCGCATGGTCTGGCAATTCGGCGACCAGGTCATCCAGATAAGCGAAGTCGCTTTGTTTGATGATAGTTTCCGGGACGTATTTGACAACGGTCTCGTAACCGATCTTTTGGGCTTCCATACAATCTCCTGTTTAGTTTGGCGGAACGTTTCCGCCTCTTCTGGTATTGACTAGTCCGTCAAATGCTGGAAAGCCCACCGCTTATGCCGGAAAACTGGCGTGCCTCAAGCTATCTACAGAGGCGATTCACGTCATGGCACCGGTCGGCAGGCTTCCACTGTAACTTCTAGAGTCGTTCGGGAGTCCGGTGCTTAATGTAGCAGTTGTGAGCTGATCCACATTTGCATGGCATCCGCAGACAGGGTGACAAGGTCTGGCTGCCCAGCGAGGTAATGGTTGCCACCGCCTACCAATCTTTCCTCAAGCCGTGTACCACCGGCATCCTTCCACGTCCGCGCGGTGCTGGGAAACGTCGAGCCATCCGCGGTGTGCGTCATCAGTAGTATTGGGACAGAGGTCTTCGCAAGATTGGCGGGGCCATCAGCCTGCGATTTTGACGACCACTGGGACAGCCATGATCGCAACGTGTTAGATCGTCCCATTGCGTTCGCGCCATAGTTGACCTGACGCGGGTCACCCCAAATCGACCCCGGCGACCTGTCGTTCGCGTCGAGCGACAGGTCAAGGAAACGCGGGTCGCTGTGCGTCCGATAAACGAGAAAGGTCTGATCCTGGGGACCGCTCGGGTTGGAACGCAGCATCCTTAACCGCGCCTCGACCCATTGTTCGATGCGCTCCCGCCGCGCGACTTGCGCGGCGCGAAACGCGCTCACGAATCCGGCGCTGAAGGGCGCAGTCAGGCCGTCGCCATATAAATCCCATCGCGGATCGGTCGAAAGCGGATCTCCCTCATCGATTATTGACGGGTCGAGCCACTCAGCAATCAGCCTTGAGCGTCCAAGGTGCGCGGCCGAGAGAATGATACCGTCCGCCGGAGGAAGATCCGCTGCGCTCAAATGAGTTGCAAGCCCATCGGCAAAATGCGTCGCGGTGAGGGACTCCGCCTGGGCCTGATAAAAACTCGCAAGCGCTGCCCCCCCGGAGTTGCCGATCAACACAATCTTCTGATAGCCAAGTCCTCTCAAATGCTTCACGCCCGCACCCAAGTCCTGAAGCACCTGCTCCATCAATAGCATCGTGTCGTTGCCGGCGTATCGCGAATTCAATCCCATACACGCGATTCCGCGCTTTGCGAGCGGCTGCAGCAGATAGTGCCCCATGAAGTTAGACGTTGGGTGCATCAGGATCGCCGCAACATATCTGTTTCCGGTCTTTGGTGGCTCGACCAGGGCGCCGAAAATACGGGGCCGCAGATTCTGCAAACCGGACTGGCTTTCCATCGATACGCCGGGCCGAACGTCAACGACGACCAACTGTTCCGGTAAATCGACGGCGCTCATACGGCAGCCTCGTTAGCTGCTCCAGCCCGCCGGACATACTTTTCTGCGTTCCACTCACGCAGTAGGGAATGCGCTTCAGTTGCGTGCGCCTCCATCACGTCCTCACCGACCGTCGGCGTCGTGAGTTCAACGCGCAAGCCGTTCGGGTCGAAGAAATAGATCGAATTGATTATGTGGTGATCAGTCACCCCCAGGACAGCGACTCCGAGCGCCTCAAGCCTGGCTTTTGCGGCAAACAATGCTGACTGCGAATCGACCCTTAGCGCAATGTGGTTCACCCAGGCGGGCGTGTTTGGAGATGGTTCAGCCGCGGCCCCATCGTCCAGATCAAAAAAAGCCAGATACGAACCGTCTGTCATCTGGAAAAAAATGTGAACATAAGGACAGAACTCACCAGTCGAAGGCACGTGGTCGAGCTTGATCAGATGAGCGAGCGGCAAGCCGAGGATGTCCTCGTAGAAATGGCGGGTCTCTTCCGCATCCTTGCAACGCCATGCAAAATGGTGAAGCCCGCGAATCGGGCTTGGGTCCGGCAGCGTACCGGAATCGTGGGTCGACATAAGCGCTCCTGATGGCAAGGTCGATGTTTTAGCGGCGCGTAGCGGTGCCGAAACTCTAATAGTCTGTTAATGAACCGGGCGTCGCCACTTATTGCATCCGTGGGATTAAGCGAATGGTCGCGCGCCGCGCCTAGGGCGTCTGTCCTGATTGATAACGACAGCCGGGAAACCCGGTGGCTTTTGCGAGCAGGCCGTTTCGTCGGGAATCACCCTATTTACTTGGCTCAGCTCCTGACGCATAAGAGGTTCATGAGGAAGGAATATGCGATGGGGATAACATGCTGACGTTTGCGCTCGATCCGTCAGTGAGAGAAGTCAGGCCCGAGGTAGTTGACCCGGCGCGGCTGATACAACTCATTGGAGACCCCGCGTTTGCGGGTGCCGTTCTACACCAATTTGGTGCAACCCTGGAGGCGAGCCATTGCTCGATACTTACTCTTGATGCCGACAGCCAAACGTGCCGGATCGAGGCGGCGAGCTTCGAAGGCGAAGGTGCGCGCAGAGCAGGTGCAGCCTATGTGGGACAGGGATTTTTCACTCATGATAAAGCGTTGGCAGATCCGCGACTGCCGAACGTGTTGGGATTGCTGTACGTGCTGACCCGAGACGACGTATTGTCGGCCGAACATCGCAGGCTCTGCTATGACGAACTGGACATTCGCGAACGTTGCTCGATCGTGGCGCGCCTTCCGGACGGCGCGACGGTTTCCGCAAACTTCTATCGTTGCTCTTCGCGCGGACGATTCTCCGACAGGGATTTTAATTCCGCCAATGCCCAGTCGCCGTTGTTGCTAGCAGCGCTGGCGAAGCATCACCAATTCGTCACCGCGAACTCTCAGCGACCGGCTCCCGTCGCTGAGCCAGTCTCCCTGCTCACAAGCCGGGAGCGGGAAGTAGTGGAGCGGTGTGCACGCGGCAGTTCTGCAAAAGAGATTGCTCGCCACCTGGGTATCGCCGTTACGACTGTCAACACCCTCAAACAGCGCGCATATCAGAGACTCGGCGTACGCCGTCAGTCCGAGCTCATCGCGCTGCTCTCCGGTACGCGTCATTACAGTTAGGGACAGACGTTGACGTACTACTCACCTATCCTTGGTGCATCTCGATCTAATGCACCAAGGAGACAAGATGGGCAGTTTCGATACCGACAAGACGGGGGGCTACAGTCTCCCCGTCTTTCCGTACCGGCGTGCGCCGGAACTTGATACAGGTACGCGCCGCTATGATGTCGTCATCATCGGCGCCGGACTGGCGGGGCTCACCGCAGCGGTAGACCTCTCGTTGAAAGGCGTCCACGTCGTCGTTCTCGACGAAGACGATACGGTCGGTGTGCGCGGCGCATCGAGCCGCGGTATCTGCTATGCACAGCGAACACTCGAAATATTTGAGCGCTTCGGCATCGCTGAACGGATCCATGAAAAAGGGGTCAGCTGGTCAGTTAGCAAAACGCTTTCGGGCAGCGACGTCGTTTGCGTCACTGATCTCTCGACTGACCATGTTTCCTCCCAACCTCCGTTCATCAACATTCAGCAATTTTATGTCGAATGGTTTCTCGTGGACCGTTTCGATGAACTTGGCGTTGGAGAAATTCGCTGGCGCAACAAGGTTGTAGACGTCACGGCATTCGACCAGTTCACCCGACTGTCCGTCAACACCCCAGATGGCGACTACGAACTCGAAGCCACCTGGGTACTTGATGCCGAAGGCGCGAACAGTTTTGTGCGGGAGCGCCTTGGCCTTCCAGTTCAGGGGGAACGCGGATCTGATCGCTGGTGCATCACAGATGTGCGTTTCAAGCGCGACGTGCCACATGAGCGTCTGACCTGGATTGACGCGCCGTTCAATGAAGGCCGCGCAGTCTGGCAACATAAGATGGCCGACGACGTATGGCGGCTCGACTTTCAGATGGACCCCGATTGCGATCCCGCGGAAGTGAGTCGCGAGGAAGTCGCGCAGGACCGCGTGCGGCAAATGCTTGGGTCCGACACGGAATTCGAACTGGTATGGGTCGGCCCCTACTTTTACCGCACACAGTTGATGGACTCTTTCCGCTATAAGCATCTGATCTTCTTAGGGGATGCAGCACACGTGAAGAGCCCGTTTGGCGCTCGCGGAGGCAACAGCGGCATCCAGGATGCTGACAATCTTGGCTGGAAGCTCTCGCTTGTACTACGCGGTGTCGCGGGTGAAGCGCTGCTAGAAAGCTACGACGAGGAACGTCGTGCCGCGGCAGTTACCAATATTCGAATTACGCAACGCTCTGGCCGTTTCGTACGGCCACCGACGCGGGCCGAAAACCTGATGCGGCGAGCAGCGATCTCTCTGGCGAAATGTCATGCCTTCGCGCGCCCACTGCTAAACACCGGGAGACTTTGCACCGCTCACAACTACTCCGGAATGTCACTCATCGGCAATTCCCCACATGACGGACGTAGTGTGCCGAGCGTGTCTCTTTCGATTGACGGACGCCGGACCACGCTCATGAACCTGTGCTCAGAGGCCGGCGATCGGCTTTTAGTCATCCTATACAATGTATCGCCTTCTCCGGATCTCAGTGCACAGCAATGTCAGGCACTGGAGGCGGAGTTGCCAGTGTTGTTCTATCGAATCGGCAAAAGGTTAGGCGAGTTGACTTTCGACACCGCGGACCTATCGGGCTTGTTCGGACTGGCGAAGGGTGGCGCGGCGGTTTTGCGCCCCGATTCTCACCTGGCTGCTGTGCTCGAACGCCCGACGCTTCCGACGATACGCGACGCTGTCCTGCGCGCTCTCGGGCTGCCTGTTGCCGTGCCATCCTTCTCGGAATGAACACATCCATGACCCTCGAACCAAATATCGCCCAGCCCGACGACTTTTACGAAGCCATGCTCGACGCCCATGGCGGTTTGTCCGACCGCGAGAGCGCGCTGTTGAACGCAAAACTCGTGCTGCTGCTCGCGAACCAAGTCTCGGACATCGCAACACTGCGTCAGGCTGTCGCGTTGGCACGCGAGCACGTTAAAGCGGACGCCCTTCAATTTACCGAACAGGACTGACATGACAAACGCAACACCTGGACAAAACAACTCCGCACTCAAGCACGTTTCATTCGCTTCCGCGTCGGACACCCGGGAGCAGAAAGCACGCCTCGTTGAACTGGCGAAGGATGTATACGGTTTCGTCAGCGACTTCGATCCAAATTGCGGCTTTATCGTGGGCGAGGACGGCGTACTACTGATCGACACCCGCGCCACGCCGACACTCGCGCGGGAGTTGCGCGCGGCGGTGGAGAGCGTAACCGATAAGCCCATCAAATGGATTTTCCTAACTCACTATCATGCGGTTCGGGTGCTCGGCGCCAGTGCATTTGAAGGCGCCACGATTATCAGCAGCGCGGAAACGTATCAATGGATCTGCGAACGCGGCGAACAGGACTTCGCATCTGAAGCGGGCCGCTTCCCGCGCCTTTTCGGCGGGATCGATGAAATCCCCGGTCTGACCAGACCCCATCTAACTTTCTCAGGTTCGCTGGATCTTTTGATTAGTGGACGCAAAATTGAATTCCGGCATTTCGGTGCTGGGCATTCATTCGGTGACTCTGTATGCTGGTTGCCAGAAGAAAAAATTCTTTTTTCTGGCGATCTAGTAGAGAACCAGTGCGGTGTGTACGCTGGCGACGGCTATCTGCGCGCGTGGGGCAGGACGCTCGAGCGCCTGCTTGCCCTCGAGGCCGAAGTCCTCGTGCCGGGAAGGGGCGCGCCACTGCGCGGCGCTGAAGATGTCGAAGCTGCTATCGAGGGCACGCGACGGTTCGTCCAGACGATTATCGATACGGTCGGCCGAGGTATTGATGACAAGCTGTCTTTGAAAGAGTGTTATGCCTTAACGCTCGCCACGATGCAGCCCGAGTTTGGTCATTGGCCGGTGTTTCAACATGTGTTGCCGTTCGACGTTACACGCGCCTACGAAGAGTTGACCGGCACCGAACACCCTACGGTTTGGACTGCCGATCGGGATGCGGAGTTGTGGGCGACTCTGCACGGATGACAGCTGCGCCGCAGACACTGTACTGTGCTTTTGACACGGCGTGACGATACGCCCGGGCCGCCATCCTGCCCGGGCGAAATATACGCAAGCGATTTACGCAACGTCTGCCAGTCCCTTTTCCCCGACGTCGCGCACCGGAAGGTTTGATGTCTTTTCCGCGCCGCGGCCTTCTGCTGTCGTCATCAATCAGGACAGACGCCGACGGTCAGCATGCTTATCATACTACCAGGCCCACGACGTCAAACCAAGTTGGCACCAGCGGGCAACAAAACCTTCCCTGTTCGAGACCGGCACGCACTACGCGTGCACTATATTATCCCCGGAGACCGTCGCCATGAGCATCGTCGCGATACCTGAAGCGCTTCAAATCAATACGGAACAACTTCCATACGTCGACAACTGGGGAGCCCCCGGGCTGAAATTCCAGTTGCTAATGGCCGATGTGGAGAACGCCGTGTTCGCTGTTCACATCAAGTTCCCGCCGGGCATCCAGTTACCACCTCACCATCACACCGGGGCTGTCCATGCCTACACCCTCTCGGGTGAATGGGGTTATCTGGAGTATCCCGAGTCCTGGAGCAAAGCAGGCTCCTATCTCTATGAACCGCCCGGATCGGCTCATACGCTGAAGGTAGCGGACCATAACACTGAAGAGACATCGGTATTCTTTGTGATTCATGGCGCGATGCTCATTCTTGATGCGAGCGGCAAAGTCGCTTCCGTCCTGGACGCAGCCAGCCATATCAAGGATTGGGCAAAAGCACTTTCGGAGGAAGGCAAACCGGTTCCGAAGATAATCGTCGGGGGTTCCGCCCAGCACCGGCAGATTTGATCGTCTGTTAGAAGCCCGTTCGTGTGTCTACGCTGCAATCTGACTCGATCGGGCGCCCGCCCGTCTGGCTCCCGTTCCTGTCAGGTGCAGGACTGGGTCAACGGCCACGTATGCCAGGTGTCTATTCGCATCCTGATTCGACCAGCGTTCAGGGCATCGACTGCTGAGTGCCGAACCATCGCGCCACTACCGCGCAATGTCGCCAAACAGGTAGCCGCACCCGACCGGAAAAAACCATCAAGAGACCGTCCTCGTATTTGCAACACGCATTGCGACAGGGCGATAGATTTGCGAGTACAAAAAATAGGAGGAGAAATGAATCGAACATTATTGAAATTTGCAGTACTTTCTATTGCATTCTTGGGAGCAGACGCAACGGTGATAGCACCGGCTATCGAAACGATCAGCCAGCAGTTCCCTGGGCGAGATCCGAGCCTGATTCAGTCGCTGGTGACCTTGCCGTCGTTAACGATGCTCCTGACATCGATTTTTTTCGGAAAGTTATCGCGTCTCGCTAAACGCAAGACGTTGTTTCTCGCTGGATCGATATTTTTTGTGATTGGAGGTGTTGCGCCAACATTCATGAACGATCTCAATCTCATTCTTGCCAGCAGGTTGGTTTTCGGCGTGGGTCTCGGCATCATTAACCCATTGGGCAATCTCCTGATTTTTGATTTCTTCAAGGACAACGAGCGAGCGTCGATGCTCGGACTACAAGGCACGTCTAATAACCTCGGCGCAATGATTCTCCAGACCTTGGGCGGTCTGCTTTGTGTTATCAGCTGGCGCTACACGTTTCTGACCTACCTGATTATGGTTCCGATATACGCGTTTGTGCGGTTTGGCCTCCCGGAGCAGAGCAGCGCGAAACCCGAAGTTAGTTCCACCACCTATCCGGCGAGGTTGCCCTTTAAGGTTATTCTTCTGGAGCTGTCTCTCTTCGTATTTCTGATCTTCCTGACGGCCTTTTTCATCAATATTGCTATGCTGGTCGTTGGAGAAAAATTAGGAACGCCAGCGACGGCCGGGATTGCACTGTCTTCGTTCACCCTCGGCGCGATGATTACAGGGGTTTTCTTCGGCAAGATCATGTCGCGCATGAAGGCAAATACTCTTTCCTTTGGATGGGCCCTCGTCGGAATCGGGTTGCTTATCTTAAGCCAGGCTCACAACGTTAGCCTGATTTTGCTCGGGTGCTTCGTTACCGGCATCGGTTTTTCGTGTGTTATTCCAGTCACGTTTACATTGATATCAGATGGCATAGATCAGTCAGCGTCCGGCCTTGCTTTTGGCATTGCGTACACGCTTATGGGCATCGCTCAATTCTTCGCTCCAGGTTACTGGAGATGGGTGGGGTCATTGTTCGGTGAAAGTACTGGAAGATTTCCCATTCACGCCTCGGCGCTCATGTTAATAGCCGGAAGCCTGGCGCTCTTCTTCCTGACGAACATGAAAACATCCGCGTCATCGAGACACGTCAGCCGTCAGGAAGCAGACCTTTAACATCGACGGCGGGCCGCGATCCTGGTCATTCGAATTGATGAAGCCTGCTAAAAGGCCTTCCGTCCCGCCGTCATTAATTGCTTACCCCTACCGGAGAATTTCATGTTTGACAGTGAAGACCTTCTCAAGACTTGCCCTGCAACCGTGGAGCTCCACGAATGGTCCCTTCGGCTGCAACTGGCGGCCTTTTATCGTGTCTATCACTTCAACGGGTGGACCGACGAGATTTTCAACCATATCACTGTGCGCGTCTCTGACGGCCAATTCCTGATCAATCCGTTCGGGCTTAATTACAATGAAGTCACGGCGCGGAACCTCGTGAAGATCGACGCAGACGGCAATGTGCTCGACGGAAGCAACTGGCCAGTGAACCGCGCTGGATTCGTGATTCACAGTGCTATACATCGCGCACGCCCTGATGCGCACTGCGTCGTTCATACCCATACGACAAGCGGTATTGCCGTTGCATGCAAGGAAAATGGTCTCGCTTTTGACAACTTCTACGCTTCCTTCCTGTACGGTCGCGTCGCGTACCATGACTTTGAGGGGGTAACGGTACGTGACGATGAGCAGAAGAGACTGGTCGAGAATCTCGGCGACAGGTCCTGCCTGATCTTGCGCAATCACGGGTTGCTCGTCGCCCAAACTGATATTGCTAACGCGTATTACATGATGTACGTGCTGCAACGAGCATGCGACGTTCAGGTCGCTGCCGCCAGCATACCGGGGTTCAACATTCCGTTGACGAAAGAGGCTTGCGAGGTATCCATTAACGAGGGGAAATCCACTGATCCAGAGGGCGACCTTTACAACAAGGTATTTGAAGCTGCGGCCCGTAGAGCCGGGGTAACTCTCGCGAGTCTTCTAGGCTAACGGTTATATGAGATTTTGCATACCTCTGGGCAATGTCACCAGCGTGATCGTCGGCGCCCGCACTCCCGAACAACTGCGCGACAACCTGTACGCCGCGCAGCTCTCTCTCGACGCGGCCGAGCTGGGCCGGCTTGACGCGGCCGGTCGCCCGGCGCCGCAGTGCCCGGGCTGGATGGTCGACTACGGCACGGCCCAACGCGTGCCGCAGCCGTTCGTCGCGAAAGCCCGGGTGGGGCTAGGAGGACGATCGGACTCCTATCCTTTGGCAGGTGATTCGCCCCCCGCCTCGGCGCACCATACAGGCTGGACATCAGTCGGAGTAGGAATGCCAATCAGCCTGTACTTCCGCGAGGTGCTCGCGCTGGCCTTCATCGACCACACCGAGGCGACGCCGGGCAGCCAGGTCGAGATCGTCTGGGGCAGTCCCGGCACGCCGCAGACCACGATCCGCGCCACAGGTGCCCGGGGCCCCTACAAGCAGGACAATCACCTAAATCCCTCTGAACCGCAAGATATCCCCAGATGAACACTCCTCCCAATTTCGTGATGCGCCTAGCCTGCGATAACCGGCCCGGCATCGTAGCCGCGATGACCGGCGCGCTGTTCCAGGCCGGCTTTAATATCGAGGACTCGCAGCAGTTCGACGACCAGGGCACCGACCGCTTCTTCGTCCGCGTGGTCTTCAGCCGGGACGCGGCCTGCGACGAGGACGGAGTGCGCCAGCTGATGGCGCCGGTGGTGGCCGAGTTCGGCATGGACATCTCAGTGCACGACCTGCGTCGGCGCCGCCGCGTGCTGCTGCTGGCCTCGAAGCAGGACCACTGCCTTGCCGACCTGCTGTACCGCTGGCGCACCGGCGAGCTGCCGATGGAGATCGTGGGACTGGTGTCCAACCATCCGAGGGACACCTACGCCCACCTCGAGCTTGACGCCATCCCTTTCCACCACCTCCCGGTGGAGAAGGACCGCAAACCCGAGCAGGAGGCCCGGGTGATGAACGTGATACGCGAAACCGGCACGGAGCTGGTGGTGTTGGCGCGCTACATGCAGATCCTCTCCGACGATCTATCGCGCCAGCTGGCTGGTCGTTGCATCAACATCCATCACAGCTTCCTGCCTGGCTTCAAGGGCGCCAAACCTTACCACCAGGCGCACGAACGCGGCGTCAAGTTGATCGGCGCGACCGCCCACTACGTCACCGCCGACCTTGACGAAGGCCAGATCATCGAGCAGGACGTCGAGCGCATCAGCCACCGCGACCAGCCCGACGTGCTGGTGCGCAAGGGCCGCGACATTGAGCGCCGCGTGCTGGCCCGCGCCGTGCGTTACCACCTGGAAGACCGGGTGATCCTGAACGGCAGCAAGACGGTGGTGTTCCCGGAATGAGCGCCTCTCTGATTGACGGCAAGGCCTTCGCGGCCGGGCTGCGCCAACGGGCATCCGACGCGGCTGCGCGCTTCACGGTGCAGACGGGGCGCCCGGTCGGCCTCGCGGTGGTGTTGGTCGGCGACGACCCGGCCAGCGACCTCTACGTGCGCAGTAAGGCCCGCGCCTGCAAAGAGGCCGGCCTGCACGGCGTCGAACACCGGCTGCCGGTACAAACATCGCAGGCCGACCTGTGCGCCCTCGTCGAGCACCTCAACACCGACCCCGCAGTGGACGGTATCCTGGTGCAACTGCCACTGCCCCCCCACATCGACGAAGCGGCAGTGCTCGCCGTGGTCTCGCCTGAGAAGGACGTCGACGGCTTTCACGTCGTCAACGCCGGCCGGCTGGCCACCGGCGCTAGCGGCTTCGTGCCCTGCACGCCGCTGGGCTGCCTAATGCTACTGAAGGACCGGCTCGGTCCGTTGGCCGGGCTAGACGCGGTGGTCGTGGGCCGCTCGAACATCGTCGGTAAGCCGATGGCGCAACTGCTCCTTGCCGAACACTGCACCGTGACGGTGGCGCACTCGCGCACCGGCGACCTCGCCGCCGTGCTACGGCGGGCCGACATCGTGGTCGTGGCGATCGGCCGGCCGCAGGCGATTCCGGGCGACTGGCTCAAGCCGGGCGCCACCGTGATCGATGTAGGCATCAACCGCCTGCAGCCGGACGCGGAAGGCCGCAACCGGCTCGTCGGCGATGTCGACTTCGCGTCGGCAGTAGCGGTCGCCGGTGCGATCACACCCGTGCCCGGCGGCGTCGGGCCGATGACGATCGCCGTGCTGTTGTGCAACACGCTGCAGGCCGCGCACCAGCGCGCCAACCTGCCCCTTCCGAACCTGGCCTGACCTGGCCACAAGAAAAGGATCACCCTCATGTTTCCCCAACTGAACAGCCCCCTGTTCGAAGGCGCCACCCTCCTGTTCCCGATGGGGCCGGGACTGGTACTGCCCTACGAGTTTGACGGCGTGCGTGTCGAGGCGGCCGCCTGCCGGGATGCCGCCTGGATCGGCACACAGCTGATGATCTCGCCGATCTACGACATCAAGGGCCCCGACGCGATCAAGTTTCTTAACTCGGTGTGTATCAACGACTTCACCAAGCTCGGCGAAAACGGCGTGCGCCATGCGGTGATCTGCAACGAGCGCGGCCAGATCATGACCGATGGCGTAGTGATGAAGCTGGGCGAGCAGCACTACCGTACCTACTGGCTGAACCCGCCGATCGAGTTCCTGGTCGAGACCAGCGGCCTGGACGTGCACGGCGAGGACGTCAGCTTCACCGAATATTTCATCCAGGTTGACGGCGAACGTTCGCTGGAAATCCTCGAACGCGCCTGCGGCCACGACCTGCACGACATCGACTTTGCGCGCCATCGCATGACAAAGATCGGCGACAAGGATATGCGGGTGCTCCGTCTAGGCATGTCGGGTGGCCTCGGCTACGAGGTGCACGGCCCGATCGCCGATTTCGACGAGGTCTACAGCAAGATCTGGGAGGCCGGCAAGGCGCTCGGCGCGAAGAAGCTGGGCATGCATGCCTACGCCGGGCCGAACCACACGCCGGGCGGATTTCCCAACATCTTCATCCACTACCCGCTGCCTTGGTTCGAATCCGAACAGGGACGCTTCGCTGGCTTGACCGACTTCCTGATGCAGCGCCCGGCGCAGGCCAGCTTCAGCGTGCACCGCCAGCTGCGAGGCAGTGTCGGGGCCGAGCTCGACGTGCGTTTCGTGACGCCCTACGACGTGGGCTGGGGCAACCTCGTCAACCTCAAGAAGCCCGAAGCCTTCATCGGCCGCGAGGCCCTCGCAGCGCAGGCCGAGCAGCCGCCTCGCACCGTCGTGACACTCGAATGGAACGCCGAGGACGTGGCCGCCGTCTACGCCACCCAGCTGATGGGCCGCGACATCGAACCCTGCGAGGAAATCGACCGACCGATCGACCTGTACTATCAGGACTTCGCGCTCAGCATGGGCCAGCCCGGCAGGGGTTTGATCTACCGCGCCGACCGGGTGATGGCGGCCGACGGCCGCGCGATTGGCATTAGCACTGGGCGCACCGTCGACTATCATTCGCGGCGCATGCTCTCTCTGGCCTTCATCGATTCGGCGCACGCCGTCGAAAGCCGCGAACTGACGCTACTGTGGGGCACACCGGACAAGCCGCAGAAGGAAATCCGCGTCACGGTGGCACGTTGTCCGTATCACGACGCCATCCCGAACGGACTGCGCGACGTGTCGGACATTCCGCGGCTCGCGTGACTTCGTTGACGCCCTGCTAACCGGGACAGGGGGGTAGCCCTTAGGCTACCCCCTCCCACATACGGTTCTGGTGCAAATAGGCTCATTGGACCGGTTAGAGTAGCGATCCAATCAATCTGGTGGGCGGTGATGAACAAGGGGAAGGGTCTGGAGGGGTTGTTCGAAGGTCGGCCTCTTTGATCGGGAGATCATTGTTCTGTGTGTGCGCTGGTACCTTCGCTACAAGCTCAGTCTGCGCGATCTGGTCGAGATGATGGCCGAGTGGGGATTGTCGCTGGCACACACCACGATCATGCGTTGGGTAAAGCGCTTTACGCCGGAGTTCGCCAAGCGCTGAAACCGGTTTGGCATACCCACAGGCCGGTCATGGCGTGTTGACGAGACCTATCTGAAGATTCGCGGCAAGTGGGTCTATCTCTACCGGGCGGTAGATCGGGCCGGCCAGACAGTGGACTTCATGCTCAGGGCGAAGCGCGATGTGAGCGCGGCCAAAGCCTTTTTCAGCAAGGCCATCAAACATCCGGGCCAGCCACCGGAGACGATCACGCTCGATGGGTATGCCGCCTCGCACCGGGCCGTTCGGGAGGTGATCGCTGACGCTCTGCTGCCTGAGGGAATGGAAGTGCGCTCCTCGAAGTATCTGAATAACGTGATCGAACAGGATCATCGAAACATCAAGTCCAGAACGAACGTGATGCGTGGATTCAAACGATTCCGGTGTGCCCGGATCACGATTTCAGGCATCGAGTTGATGCACCACATCCGCAAGGGTCAGTTCAATCTCCGCACTCTCGGACTCAAGGATATTGCTGCACCCGCGGTCTGGAATGCTGTCCTGTTCAATAAATAGCGCATCCTTATGTATTGAGGATGTCTCAGCTTCAGCAGCTGTTTGCACCAGAACCGACGAAACCGTAGAGCACGCTTTCACCGAGCTCCCGGGCGGATCTCAATCCCATGCCTCCGCCGACTCCGTGCAGGCTACCGTGCATTGCAGCCCTTGCATGCGGCCGGCTTCGTCGATGGCTGCTTCGAGCGCGGCAAACGGATATGGCTTCAGCTCGACCGCCTCCAGTGGCAACTGACGCGAGGCCACCAGCGCAACGAGCGCCAGATAGTCGGCCGGCGTGTACATGAAGTGGCCGATCAACTCCCAATTGTTCTGCAGCATCTGGCGATAGGGAATCGGCAGATCCACCAGCATGCTGCCCATCAGCACCAGTCGGCCCGCGCGGCGCAGACTTCTGAGCGTCGCAAGCGTGGCATTCGCATCCTCCGCGTTGCCGACCATGTCGAACGCGAGATCCGCGCCGCCGCCGGCGGCTGTCCGGATCGCCTCCACATCCTGCCCGGCGTCGCCCGACAACACGACCGGCACGACCCGGCCTCGCCCCAGTTCGACGAGCGCCTGCAACGGTTCGAAATGCCGGCCGAGCGCGACCACCCGGCTCGCGCCCATCGCCAGCGCGGCGAGCATCGCGGCCGAACCGAAATAGCCAGTAGCGCCGTTCACGACGACCGTCTCCCCCGCCGCCAGCCGCCCGCGCCGCAGGCCGCCGAACGGCACCGCGAACTTGCCGAGCACCGCGAGACGTTCGGACGTCAAGCTGTCGAGCCCGTCGAGTGCAATCAGCGTCGACGCCGGAAATTCGGCCAGTTCGCGCAGCGTGCCGTGCGGGAATTCGGCGAGCATCGGCGCGCTGTCGGCACTGACGCCGGTCAGGCCTATCAGCACCTGAGCGGGCTCGCGCACCGCTTCGTTCGCGAGCCAGTACGGATTCACCGCAACGCGCTGGCCCACGCGAAACGCCACTACGCCCTCGCCGATCGCCGCAACGCGGCCGATGCCGTTCGTCCCTGGCGTGAACGGCCCCGGAGGATACGAATATGGCAGCTTGCCTTCGATATACGTGCGCATGTAGCTGAGCAGCGGCACCGCTTCCATTCGGACCACCACTGCGCCGCGGCGCGGGTTCGGCGACGTCGCGCAGCGCAAGCGGCTTGCCGGGCTCATAGAGTATCCAGGCTTTCATCTTTCGTCCCTCAGGTTGAGTTGGAGTGGGTTGAACTCTAGCCGCGGGCTACGTATTCTGGAAATCAATTACTGACCAAATACTGATATGCGACCTATCACCATGATTGATCTTCGTGGCATCGACCTGCATCTACTCGTGTCGCTCGACGCGTTGCTCACCGAATCCAATGTCACACGCGCTGCGGAACGCCTGCAGCCGACGCAGATTGCCCGGCTAGCCCAGCGCTACAGCGACCGACTCGACATATTCGAACTGCCGTTCGATGCGCGCAGTTTCACGCTGTTCGCCGCGTGGCATCCACGTAATTGGGCTGCCCCGACTATCGTCTGGTTGCGGGACGCGCTAACAGCCGTCGCGGCCAAAGCGGGCTGTCGGCTTGGGCCTGCCGCGGGGGCGGCATAGCGACGTGACACGGGGAGTCTGCCACGAAACGCTATTTTCATCACTACGCAGTCCACACGAATTTCGCGCTTCAATCCACCCTCCCCTCTCTACTCCGCAAGATTTCGCCCTTTAATGGGGCGCCTTAATGATTCGGACTAAAACGCACGCCAGTTACCCACTAAGCCTCACCGGACAAGGATGCGGTCTAGTCCGTGAAATGGCATCCGATTTCCGTCATGAGCGAACGATACGTCTTTCATTTCATTGACGGTGCGATGCCGCTATCGTACGAAAGTCCATATTGTGATGGTCACCCCAAAATGCTTGGCGAAACACATGGGCCCGCCCCAAGGATTTCGACTTTACCCACGGGACGGCATCTGAAGCTGGCTTTGACACGCCAGATCAAGCGATAGGTTGCAGTCGCTGTGAAGTGCGTACGCAGCCCTGCCAACTACCGGTCAACCGTGTGCGTGGTATAGCAGTCACTGGACAGCACGCATCAAAAACGTGGAAATATAATGTGCGATCTCTAACGGCCGGTCGTTAATCGCGAAATGTCCGGCCTCCAGCAACCGGATCTCCGCATCCGGTTGCTCTTGCAGGACAGCTTTCGCGCCTTCGATCGAGAAGATCGGGTCGTGGATACCCCACACCACCAAGGCCGGCGGGCGGTGGTCGCGCAGGTACGCCTGCCACCTGGGGTATGCCGTAACGTTCGTCTGGTAGTCGTAGACGAGGTCGAGTTGAATGGCATCCATGCCGGGGCGCCTTAGGAAGGCAAGCTCGTCCATCCAGAGGTCGGGATTGAAGCGCTCAGGGTCCGGACGACCTCCCACGTGCCGCCCCACGCCCGACTGTACCGAGTACATGCTTTCGCGGACCTCACGCTCGTATTGAGTACGATCGGCCCAATACGCGCGACGCAGATTCCACACTGGAGTAAGGCCTTCTTCGTGGAGGACGGCGTTTTGGACGATCAGCGCCTGCACGCGCCCGGGCCTGGCAAGCGCCACCCGGAAGCCGATCGGGCCGCCGTAGTCCTGCAGGTACATGCTGTACCGCTCCAGGCCCAGCGCATCCGAAAAATCCAATACCGTTTGTGCGAGGTGGTCGAACGTGTATGGCCAGACCGAACGGTCAGGAGCCTCGGAGAGCCCGAAGCCCGGGTAATCAGGGGCAATGAGCCGATAGTCCTTCGCCAGTAGCGGCAGCAACGGCTCGAACATGCGCGAAGACGACGGATAGCCGTGCAGAAGCAACAATACTGGCGCATCCTGGGAACCCGCTTCCCGGTAAAAGATGTTGATTCCACCCACATCGACGGTCTTGTACCGAACGGTCGCCAGGTCAGCTGTTGAGACGGATGGACCGCTTTGAATTCTTTGCATTCCGATTTACTCCAGTTAACCCGATGCCATCACAGATGGTGTAGCGAGATTAAACGGTCAACGCAGCGTGCGTCGGTTTATCCCATTCCTGGCGCTCATGGAATGCACTCAGGCATTCACCATGATGCAATTCTCGGCCTCTGCATGTTTGGGACATAGTGACCAGCTTGCCAATGTTCGTTAGAGTCTTGCCGAATTGTTTTGGACAGTCAAGATGGACACGCGAAGCATCGCAGTAGTCGCATTCGATGGGATTAGTCCATTCCATCTCTCATTGTCTGCCATTGTTTTCGAGGTGGAAGCCCTCCTTTCATTGCGGAGCCGACTGACGGACTTCGCTTCAAAGCCCGCATTAGTCAACGGTCGCGCGGCGAAAACCGACACGGCACTCAATCAACGGTGTGACGCTCTATGATTGATCACTGACTGCGCATTTCATACAGTCGAATTTCGTAAAATAACCGGATCGGCAGATGAGTGACTACGAGAACGAGAGCGCGGCCGGCGAGCGTACAGCACCTGTTCAAGTGTATCCAGAACGAAGTCCGTGGTCATCGACGAGTTGACGCACCAGCCGACGATGCGTCGGGCGAACACGTCAATCACGAACGCCACGTAGAGCCAGCGCTGCCACGTCGATAGTGGAGTAAGAGACAGGGCGTAATCGAGCTATTTCCCTACCCCTCCTCCCCGGTTGGGTCGAGAACTGGCGCGCGCACCGGTAGGCGCCGGCGGTGATTCCATCGCTTTCGCGATTGCCCGCAATCCGGCAACCATAATCACGTTTCCGGCTCCCGCCACATCGAACGCAGCTTGCCGATTTCCCGCAACAAATGTGGTCGATCACATTTTGCAGAGGATTTTTTGTTTATCGGTCGCGGCTTCGGATGCATGAGTCGAACCGGCGAAGTCATCCCTCGACCGATAAACAAAAAATCGTTTGTGCTGAACCGCTCCGCAGGCGGTCGCCTGTATGGGCATTGAATGGCCACCGAGGTCATCCAGCGCGCGCCACCCGCGTTGGCCGGGCACCGGACGATGATGAAGCTGAGTGGATGAGTGCGTGAGGGTGATGCGAGCGTTGACCCGGTGAGATTAATGATGCAGATTCCGGGGCATTTTCCTACAGCAAGGAGTCGATGCCGCAAGGCTGGGCGCGTTGCCATCCGGAATGCATGGAAACGTGACCGGCCGTGGTGCGAACTCGCATCAGTGAACATGGCTTTGTCAACTTGTCGAGGTTGAGGCGGAAGGACGGCAGCAAAGAGCATCCGTCAGAAAGCCTAGAACGGATTTCGGGTGACTTCGGTGATTTCTGCTTGACTGCGGAAAGCGGTCATCGAATGGCCCGTTGACGTTAAATTTGATAAACTTTTTGGCGGCCATCTGTTTGACGCTGTGGTCTTGCATGGGGCGAAGAATTCACTGCTTCGGCCTTGGCCTCTGGCTAGCTGAGTCAGCGAACCGCCTTCCCGACCTACATGTTCCAGCTACGGCAACTGAAAATCTTCCTCGCGGCAGCCGAGACCTTGAGCTTTACGAGAGCTGCCAAACAGGTACACCTGTCGCAACCAAGCGTTACGGAACAGGTACGGGCACTCAAGCAGAGTGTCGGGCAGCCGCTGTTCATTCGCAAAAACAACCGCCTGATGCTCACTGCGGCCGGCGAAAGGCTGGCAGGTCGTGCACGCGAGTTGCTCGCAATGGCCGACAATACCTTCCGGGTGGTTTGAGACAATCTCGACGAGAAAGGGGGCACGATCCGCGTCGCAGCACCGCAAACCTTGCGCACCTGCTTGCTTATTCCGGTGCTCAACCGCTTTGTCGAGCTGCATCCAAGAACCCGGGTCGAGATTCGGGAAAGAAACTCCTCAGCGACCGCTCAGGCGGTGCTCGGCGGGACAGCCGCCCTCGATCTGGTGCACGGATGGCCGGCGAACGACGCCAACCTTCAGGCCGACCTCGTCGCACGGGACATGCCAGTTGTCGTGATGCCCCCAGGCCATCCACTCAGTAGGGCCGCTGACGTAAAGCCCGATGCGCTGGCGGCATTCCCGTTAATCGTCACCATGGAGGGCTGCCGGTATCGCGAATACCTAGATGCCCTGTTGCAGGAAGCCCCCGTGCGCCCTTGTATCCGCGGCGTGGCCGACAGCGTGCAAGCCTTGGTACAGATGGTGTCCGCGGGCCTCGGTGTATAGATCCTGCCGAGGATGGCCGTGGACACCGCTGAAACGGCGCTGCGTGTCGAGTTGCGCGCGCTGTCAACGATTGGCGATGGTCTACCCATCTGTCTTCTCACCGTCGGTCGAGAGCCAACGCGCCACATGGCAGCATTTATCGAGATGATTCGTCTCGCCGTAGCAAGATCAGACGAGCCGATGTTCACCGTCGACGTGAAGAACCGTGCCGGTCGTGTAGCCGTTACCAAGTAGGAAGACAATGGCATCGGCAATGTCGTCGCCAGTTCCAATCCTGCCCACCGGCAGTCGCTCCGCCATCGAGGCCAATAGCCTTTCACTGTCTGCGCCGGCGACGTTGTTCCAGATCGGTGTGTGTACCCAGCCCGGCGATACTGCGTTGATCCGCAACGGCGCGAGCTCGACGGCCATCGCGCGCACGGCGCCTTCTAGTGCAGCATTGATTGCCGCCACAGCGATACCCTTCGGTCTCGGTCGGTAGGCCGCGATGCCGGAAGTCAGCGTGATCGAGCCGTGAGCCGGCATTCGCTGCGCGCCGTGCTTGGCCAGCAGGATCGGCGCGACGACCTTCGAGCGGATTGCGCGATCCAGCGCATCCAACTCGAGTAGCGGTAGCAACTCGTATGCGCCGCGGACGTCGGCGGCAGTGCAAACCAAGTGGTCCACCGTCCCCGCCTCCTCGAAAAGACGCCGCACCTCCTCTTCGCGCGTCACATCGGCCTGGTGCAGACGTGGCTTGCCGAATTCGCACAGCTGCTCGCGTGCCGCTTCGAGCTTGTCTTTTGATCGGCCGACGATCAGAACCTCACAGCGCATTTTCATCAGCTGCGCGCAGAGTGCTAACCCCATGCCCGAGTTGCTGCCAACGACCACGATCTGTTGTCCTTCGAGACTGTTACCCATGCTCACCTTCCTTCAAACCCATACTTAAAGTGAGCTATGTTGGCGCGACACACTTTCGCGCACCAGCAGGAATTTTTGATCGTTGCATCGGTGTTTCCGATGCAACGCATCGGTTGGTAGAGCATTGCTCAAAGCATTCGTACATTCCGTCTCGGCCGAACTGGGCCTCACACACATGTACGAAACCGATAGGTTCGGTACAGCCCCCGCCACGTATGTACGAAAGTAAGTGTTTCGCAGTATCGAACGGTATTCAATAGTCGTACGTTGGTTTCGTACACATTGGAGAGCCGGATGTCGCGAAATTTCATTTATGCCCGCGTCAGCACCGCAGATCAAAACACCGAAAACCAGGTACGCGAAATAGCGGCCGCAGGCTTTGCGTTAGATAACGCGACGCATCGTCACCGAAAACATTAGCGGCAGCGTCACGGCCAGCGAGCGTCCACAATTCGCTCGCCTGCTGAACCGACTTGAACCCGGCGATGTGCTCATTGTCACAAAGCTTGATCGCCTCGGCCGCAACGCGATGGACGTACGCTCGCCGGTAGAGCGCCTCGCGATTGATGACGTTCGCGTCCATTGCCTCGCGCTTGGAGGCGTGGATCTAACAAGTACCGCCGGGAAGATGACGATGGGCGTTCTCATCGCGGTTGCAGAGTTCAAGCGTGACTTGCTGATCGAACGCACTCACGCCGGGATCGTGCGCGCCCGTGCAGAAGGAACGGTGATGGGACGCCCTCCGGCGTTGACGGCTATGCAGCAGGCCGAAGTCATACAGCGGTTGGCAGCGGGCGAATCCATCTCTCAGTTCGCGCGCAATTACGGCACAACGCGGTAATCCATCATGCGAGTAAGGCAAAAGGCAGAGCCGATCTGACGTTATGAGTCAAATAGCGCTGGAGATTTCCCAGCATTTATCGCGGAAGATCACAGCTACGCCCACGCGCAAGTAGCTTAGCACGCGATTTTTTCCGAATTCTGAGACGACCCCAAGAAGACCGCCGGGTAACTCCTATAGTGCCCTGCAGTACGCTGCTTTTCGTCTGCGCCCGGATGCCAGCGGCACCGTATGATCGCAGGAACAAGTGTCGATATTTCCGTCCGCCGCTGCCCTTACCCGGTTTACCCTGTTGCGTCGCTCAGCAGCCGCATTAGCGGAATTAAAGGACACGTTGAACGCGCTAGAAAAATTGGCGGACACACAGCCGTTCGCCCGTTGCTGAAACGCAACGGGTGGCAAAACCGGCAATCTGGCCTTCTAGGCTTATCGGGAGCGGGCTGCTGCCCTTCTTTCGCTAGCGAAAGCCGTGAACATGGCTAGCAGAATTAACGAACATCAACAGTTGCTTCGAATTCGCGAGCCTTTTGCCCGGCAATGCCAGGCGTTTTTTTGCGTGCATGGACCATACGCAACAGTTCGGGGATACAAGCCCCCCCGCCCAGCCTGATGGCAGAGAATGTGCTGCGCGCACAGCCGCCTACACGGTGTCGGTACGTGGCCAGATGCTCCGCTGGCTGATGAAGCAGCGTTTTCTGCTGGCCAATCCATTCGCTGGCGTCAAGGTGCGCGGAACCCGTCTCGCAACCGTGCTCGACACATCCCACACTTTTGCAGAGGGCGAGTGGACGCCCGTCCACGCCATTGCCGCAGACTTGAATTGTCTTATGGCCAGGAGTCGCCGGCGGCGCAACGCCGGAGTTTCGTGGACATCCCGTATGCGGCCGCCCTGCGCGTGAGCGAACTGGTCCGTGCCTGTCTCGGCGACATCGAGACCGACGTCGGGGCGATCATTGGGCCGAACTCCGCACGACGTCGACAAACCAGAAATTTTCGAAAACCGCTCGATGTTCCTAGCCGATTCAGTTGGACGTGCCAATTGCGCGCCCGGGCAATGCTCACGAAAACAGTGGCAAAGATTCGACGGCGGTTTAGCGCCGACGTTGCGGGGACGTGGACCGACTGGTCCGTGCAGCAGTTTTCTCGCCGGTCGAGCCGAGCCGCCGATTCAGATCCGACAGCGCCCGAAAGACGGACATGCTAGCGGGCGCCCTCGTCAGTGCCAGTTCAGGCCAGTCCAGCAGTTCCGGTAGACTCGCTCCCCCTGCTCGCTTTCATGCGAACTTCCGTTTCTGCATAAAGCTGCTCCCCTGCATCTGTAGAGATACGCCCCGGCGTCGAGGTCACCACCAATCGTCAAGCTCCAGCGACATCTGTTTCTTCGTGTTTGCGCCAGAAGCACCGTCGGATACTGCTGCCTTTGGCATCCATAGCTTCAGCACATCGAGATGGAAAACCAAATCCACGCCGAGCCGGACAAATCCATCATTCTCCCGCTTCGGGCTCTCGGCGATTTTCGGGATAGTGATGCTGCCCACTAGCTCCTCCGCCCCCTCTTCAGGTCGCGTCGGCCAGCATCGACCGACGACAATCCGCAGCCGAGCAGGCACACGCGTATTGGGCCCGAACCTCTTGATCTGAAGGATCGTCGGTAGCCAGCAGATAATCAATGAACAGTTCTTCGCCCACGTGGATCGGTCGGAGCGTGTGAATGAAAATCCGACCATCATCCTCAATGGTTTCACAGTTCGGCGCACAGGCGTGGTTCAGCCAGCGGGCACTGTTGCCGTCCCGGCTGCCATCAATGACGCGTCCGTCCGACAGGCCGAACAGAAAGGTGTGTCCCGCGACGCCTTCACGCCGGTGCCGGCGCAACGCGTCCCGCCAGGTCGTGATTTCACCTTTGTACTCCAGCACGCGCTCGCCCGCTGCAAGCGGGCGCATCGCAAATACACCGTTGCCGTGCACTGGCGATCTCCGGACGATCACGCGACGCATTCTGTTGCCCTGAGTATGGTAGATGTGGAAGTATAAAGCGGCTAATTTCAATCGCGATTGATGGAAGGAACCTACGGTTACCACCACGTTCCGCGGCCTGGCGGCCGCATTTGTATCCGGGGCGTCAGGAAGCTCTAATCCGCGACAGTCAGGGATGCGCGCCGGTCGCCCCTGCGACGCAGGCCCGATCCAGAAAGGCTGATTACCCAACTCCCGCAGGCTGGCCCACTTCACTGTGCTCACGAAGGTCCTGCCTGTGGTGTCGAGCGATTCGTTCGTTGCGCGCTGCCCACGGACTTCCCCGATGACACGCACGATGCGCGTCCGGTAACGCAACAACGCGCCGGTGGTGGGGCACGTGTTTTGCCGCCGCCGTGCTCGATTCATTTCCATACGGTTATCTAAATAGACAGGCAGTGAAACGCAGAGGCCGCAACGCACCGCGACATCTCGCAACCCATGCTACCAGGCCAGCCGACCTCGGTCCAGGCCCCCTGCCTGATCACTACGTTCCACTGCCACCGCCGCGCACCGGTCGCGGCGATTCGACCGGGATGCCGTCAGCAGCAATCTGACCGACCGCCTGCCTCGGTTTCAGGCGCCTTGCACCGCATCCTTGAACGCCTTGCCTGCCGTGAACTTCACCGTCTTCGCGGCCGGAATCTGGATCTCGGCGCCGGTTGCTGGATTCCGGCCGACCCGTGCGGCGCGCGCCCCCGTCGAGAACGAGCCGAATCCAATCAGCTGTACCGTTTTGCCCTTCGTCAGTTCGCCCGTGATGGCCTCGATCACCGCGTCGATCATCTCGCCCGTGGCGACCTTGCTGTCGCCAGTCTTCGCGGCGACAGCATCCACCAGTTCCTGCTTGTTCATTCCGTTTTCCCTGTTGAGGTTGTGAAGATGTCGCCACCCTACCCGATCCGTGCCGCTTTGCGCAATCGGCCCTCCGTCGCACCGGTTCACCCACGCCAGATCGCCCAACCGATGCCGGCCCAGAATTGATGTCGTGTCCAATGCCCGGCCGCTGATACATGTTGGGAGACTTTGCACGTGCAAAGACTGAACCGCTTGCCGAAAGAGGTCAGTGTCCATGGTTCTGTGCCGAAGCCTCAGCGATCCGCCAAAGTCTCCGACCGGCGCAGGCCGTCGACATTCCGACACGCCTTGGTGGGCCTACCGCGTCTTCTGCTGCCTGGACCTCGCGTGTCGCGTGACCTTTTGGTCACATCGCGCCAGTCCGGTCACGCGCCCACAGACTTCTCCGCCTACAACCGGGTCCGGTTGCGCGCCATTGCCTGTGAGTCATCAGGTGAGATACGCCCATCGCAAAGACGTAAGCTATACCCGAACGAAAAAGGTCGAATTGGGGCCAGTGCCCAGAAACGAAGGGTCGGATAGCTGCAACTTTCCGAGCCTTCATTTACACCATTTTTTGCGTTTTTCTCAATTTCTAATACTTCGCAAGGCCTCGCCCTAAGGAATGCGTGGAGTCGGCGCCTGCCCGCGGCGCTGCTGCAAAACCCCGACACGTGTCGGTGCAGTGACTATGATGTATATGTGGTCCGTGCTAACGACATGCGACCGCAAAACGGGGCAAGGCGGGGCTGGCGGGAGACTGGCCGCCCGTCCTTGCTCCGCCAGAACCGGGTCCGCGAAGATGCGGGCCATTTTTTTGCACGCTTATAACCCTGATAACTCGACGTATCAGAGTTGCGTTTAATGGCGTATCTGAACGGTGATAACCCGCATGTCACCGCAACCCATGTGGCCCGCGCGAGTCCCGCGGGGATCTTACGGCTGGCGCCCGTAGCCTCTCAAGGCTCTTAATCGTCTGGATCAGCGCGAAGCCGAAAAGCCAATGTCACATCCGCACAATTGTTTCAGCGTCACGGTTTTCCCGGTGCGCTCATGACCGAGCGAACCGTCACCGATTGGTAGAGACTTTGTTGTGCGTCGATAACGACACTCAGGCAGCCCCCAGCAGCGTTTTCGCAATGCCCATCGTCTTCGCGACTGATACAAACTGCCTTTGTCCGAGCCAACCCGACCGTCTATATTGGATAAAAAGCAACGCAAGGACAGCGTGCACCGAATCACGCCCTTCATCGGCAGTCGTCCGCATATCTCCACAGTCCAACGATCGAGGAGTGAGATAGTGGAAATCCTGAAATGTGCCGTTACCGTAGGCACCTTGATTGGCCTTATGAAATGTATCCAGCTATTCAGCCGCCACTGCCGTCGCCGTTTTGGACATCGCTTTTTCACGCTTCGCGCATTCTGGCTGGCGGCACTCGCGATCAACCTCATGTGGCTGGGATTCTATTTCTATGCAAGCGGCGTACGCGATCATGCTTCCATTATTGATGGACTCGTTCTCGTCGTTTTAAGCGTCGCCCCCATTGTCTGGATGGTCTATGAAAACATCCGTGAAACGGACCTTGTCCACGGACTAGGTGGTTCGGTATTGCAGCTGGCGTTGTTCTTTCCCGTGGCACTCTATAGCCTCCCGCTCCTCCTGATTGCTATGGCAATTGTGCTTTTCGCATCCTTCAAAGCTGGGCCGGCGTGGCTCGTCGATCGCTAAGCGGCGGTTAGCCTTCCGCACCAGCGCGCTTTATCGCGCCGTCCCGCTCTCCACGCACCACGCACCACGCACCACGCATTGGAACAATACCCACGGGTCATCTGCCCCGTTCCAGCCGAAGAGGATGAGTTCCCTATGCGAAGCGGTGCTGTCTGCGCCTCTGACCGTACGCCGGATGTCCTTCATCGTCTCAGCCGATCAGCGTTCCGCATCCGGCCCGACATCCTTCGAGCGACCATCGCTTCCCCGTACCGTGCAATCCGGTCGAACCGGTCCGGTAATTCGCTCTCGTTCCGCTGCAGGCCTGTCCCGCTGTACCGGCATGGCACCAACGAAATCAGCCATATCAACCGCCAGCTCACGATCCTCACGCGCACTGGATCCCGCCATCACAAAGGCCATCTCACGCCATGCGGCAAACACCCCGCGGTGTGCAACCCAACCCACCTCGCGCTGCGCGTCGATCGGGACGGCCCGCCAGAAACTCGGCGTCTCGCCGCGCTCCATCATGTGCACGACCGCAGGTTTGGGATACCTTTGTGTGGCGCCGCGGGTTCGCCGAGAGGTGGCGTTCGCGTCAACACCATGCGCCCGAAGTTGCTCGGCGAAGTACTCACGCCACCGCTGAAGATCCTTGTGACGTGGATTCAACCGACGCCCGTCCGGTCCCCGCACCTGCACACTCAAATGCACATGCGGATGGGCCTCATCATCGTGCGCAGCAAAGACATACGCGCGTCCATCGCCAAACTCTAGCGCCGCAAAATCACGCGCCGCATCGCGTACGGCCTGCCGGTTCGTTCCTGGCGGCATCGATAGAAGGATATTGAATACTTCGCGGCGAGTGCTGGTGTCCGGTATCCCCCATCCGCCGAGCTGCCAAGTTTTCGTGAGGTCGCGCAGCGCATCAACGCCGGAGATTTTGTCGCCGTTTTGATCTTCCAGATCGACCTGGCCGTTACGCGAGATGTAACGAAGATGCCGACGCACAGCGCCGATTCCCTGCGCACTAGACGCCTTGTTGGTGATCTTGACCATCACCTCCGGGGTACGCTTCAGCGTTCGGGCCAGTTGGCCGCGCATGCGCGCTGCCTCGTCCCGAATGCCCACTCGTGAAAGCCGAGATGACCTCGCATGCCTGAACGGCTCGTGAAATAAACGATCACCCCAGTTCAGGAGCATCGCCTCGACGTAAATTTTTGGATACGGCATGCTACGGGCCCCATCGGTCGAGATTCGCGCGAATCACACCCGTGACAGCTCGCAAATGCGTGTCAATTTGTTCCCGGATGCCCCCAAAATCAGCCAACTTTTGGCAGGTGAGCGCCGCTCCACCACCGCGCGCAAGCTGCCCCAACAACCGGCCGATGACAGCGAGTTGCTGGTTCGACACCGACAGCAAAAGCAGTTCCCGCCCTCCCAACTGCGGCTCCCGCGTCAGCTGCGTGCGGACCAGCGCCACGATCCACCGATTGCTGTTCAGGCCCCACGCTGCCGCGCGCAACGCCACGGCGTTCCGCTCTGCGACGGTCAACCGAATTTCGATCCGACTACGCGACTCTCCGACTATCGATTTGGTGAGTGCAGATTCGATCCCAACAGGTCGATCGCGGGGCTCTGCGTTGACTGCGGCAGCAATCAACTGCCGCACGCCCTCGCCAGCCGTCACACCACGGCGCGCACACCAGGCATCCCAGCGTGGTCTCACTGCACCCAGCTCGACACATAACCGCTCACGGGCTCTCACGCCACACCCTAACGTGCTGGCATCGCAGGGTCAGCCGGCGCCCGTTCGACTTCGCGAGCGGGCGCACGCTCAGCCGCCGCGCGCATCCGACGATCGCGGCCCGAAGGCGCCTTTGCATCGAAGACCTTCGGTGGCGGCACTGGGACATCCTCCTTCCCGAAAGCGTCCAGCATGCGTGCGGCGTGCCGCTGCACACGGGAAATGGAACGTTCGCTAAAACCCTGTTCCCGCATCGCAGCTGTCAGGACAGCCAGGTGCAGCACGCGCTCGTCATCCCCCCGCTGCGCGCCACGACTACGCTGCGGCACAGGCCCTGAGGCGGGCTGTAGACGCTGGTCGGCATAAGGTTGAGCCGCATCACCTGATGGCGTTTCGGATCGCGACGTAGCCTGAGAAGCCACTCGTCCACGCTGCACGACATCCACCTGCCACGTGTTCCGGTGCACGTCTTTCTCTTCCTCGCCCACCACGAGACCGTCACCGTCCAGAATCGGCACCTTGACCGTCACGAGGCGCTTGCCGAGGTTTTCTAGCGTCACCTGCTGTCCGATCGCGGCCTGCGATTCAAGAACAGCGCGCTCGAGATCCACGCCCCACACCACATGATCGGCGCCCGCCTCGTCGCGGAACACCACGTAGTAAGAGTCGCTGCGCGCGGGGTTGTGCTGATACGGCGCGCCTCCATGTTCGCGCAGTTCCCCGATGTACCGCCGTGGCGCGTCCGGCTCGTCATTCGTAGTATTCCGGCTTACCGAAACAGGCGGCAGAGCTGGGCTCTCCTTACGCGCAGGCCCAGCAGGAGCGTCATCCGAAGCGGCGCGCGCACGCGCCTGCGACGATGGCGACTCTGCATAACGTTCATCTGCGCTCCCTCTGGAGCCAGCGACAGCTGTTGGCTCTACCTTCAGACCAGCTTCAATGCGATTGTTCAGCCGCGCCTGCCGGGCGTCGGCGAGGCGAGCCAGATCCGCCGCCTTTGGCTCGTAGCCGCTCACCTCGATCCCGAGCAGTGTGGCCTGCAGCCACACCTCGCTACGGAACACCTCGTGTCCTGAAACGCGGATGCGTTGCCACGATTTGGCATGCGCCATATCGACCATCGACTCCACCACGTCCGGCCGGTTGTGCTCGGTAACAAGGTATGGCCCCAGATCCTCGAAAGCGAGCTGATACGGTGCCTCCTTCAGGAAGTACTGGTTGCCCGCGCGCAGATACCGTTTGCGGACACGCTCCGGTGGGTGTTCGATCGGCACCCGGCCCGTACCGGTATGCCGCAGCGGCACATCAGCGACCGCTCTTACTCCGGGTTGCCGCAATGCCCCGGCGTCGACGCGAATCGCCTGATCACGCAGCCTCGTCCGCGCCGCATCGAACTCTCGTCGACGCCGTGCCGACAACGCTTCCATTGCGGCCGAATTCAATGCCTCATCACGGCCATTACCGCTCGACGGAGCTGCGGCGTTACTCACGCCCGGCGCATCCTCCTCGATCACATTGATAACCGGATCAGAATACTGCGCCGAAGATGTCTGTGACATGATGCAACCTCATACTGTTCAGGGCAGGTTTTGCAAATGAACACCGCGACCGCGATAGGCTACCGATCAGGGTCTGCAGCCGGTTCAAGCGACGATGTGTGTTCCTTCGACTTCTCCAGTGCAGCGGCGCGTGCCTCTCTAATCCGTGCCCACGATCTCGCCTGCATCTGATCGAGCATCGTCTCGAGATTCGGACTGAAATTCAGTTCACGTGCAGACTTCTTCAGCGAACCGACCGTCCGTTCCAGCAGATCGCGCGCACGATCCCACGGATAGACCTTCGGTCGATCGCCGTCATACCCGACCTGCACCTCGGAGCCGTTCAACCGTGCGTTCCCGTCCATCCATTTCAGACGCTCGGAGATGAACGCCATCTGGTCCTTCCGGTGGAACACGACGCTGCGCGTCGCGACCTCCTGGATCAGGTAGTGCTCGGTGTTGAACACTTCACCACGGTACGGCCCGCCGTTCTCGCGCGGCGTTCCCATCCTGAGCGGTATGCCGAACCGTTGCGCAGCCAGTGCCTTCATCTCATTGGGAACGTCAGCCAATCCAAACAATGGCTCGCCGACCGGCGCACGCGTCGGCGCAAACCGTGGCGGGGCGGCAGGGGATGGAGTCTTCGCAGAAGAGTCGGTGCCCAGAGATTCCGCGGCCGTGGGGACGACCGGCACAGTCGGCCCATCGGACGCAGACGGCTCAGTAGATTCGGGCACCGCCTGTTTCGGCACGCTGTGCTCCGATGACTGATGACGATGACTGCCTTCGGTGTCGTCCACCGTGTTCTCTTTAGAGCGACCCATTTCTCCCTCCTCAATCCGTTCATCCATCTCACTCACCTGCACGTCGGACACGACACCCGTATCCCGCAATCTGTTCGCTCTCCAAAGGGACTGTAAGGCCACTTCACGCAGATGGTTGCTCACGGCATCGAAGCCCGACAGTATCGCCATGTCGCTGAAATCGTTCGGCAGCTTCCCGTTGATACGCGTGTCTTTGGCAAATACCGGCCAGGCCAGATGCGCCATTGAGCCTTCTGCCGCCCGCCGCGCATCCGCGTCACCCCGCCCCAGTTCGCCAAGCACTATCAGATCGCTATCGGGAAACCGCTCGCGCAAGCAGGCGGCCACCTGGCCCAGGTTCCCACTCGAAAGTGCCGCTGCTGCAAACCAGCCCGTCGCACGGTATGTGGACAGAGCCGTCGCCATACCCTCACCGATCAGGATCGGCGCGGATGCCTCGTCCGGTGTCGGCACCGATCCAGTCGTCCAATACCCACCCTTCTTCATGCCGCCCGCCAACGACGATTTCCGGCCGTCCTCGTCGATCAGCTCCAGCGTGGAGATCGCATTGATCCAGACCGGCACAATCAGCACGCGCCCCACCAGCGGCTCTTCCTCGCTCATCGGCGCGTACCCAAGAAGCGAGCGTAGCTCCTGCGCATCTAGTTCACGTAAGGTCTCGACCGGATCGAGGCGCTTGCGCGTCAGGTAAGGATGTTGCGGCCCCACCGGGCGCGACCACTGCCAGAGTGCGTCCGCCTCGCGGGCCACCGCGACATGACGGGCGCGCCTGCGTTCTTCCTCGCGCGTGCGGCGCTCGAGCACTTCAGTGGAAGGCACAGGCGCAGTTGCCATCCGGTCCGGGTAGTGCGAGCGCTTCAGATCGAAACCGTACTGGCGCGCGAGCCAGAACAACGAAGCAATGGTCTTGCCGCCCGAGGCATCGGCTGAGCGCCACGTGGTGTGGGCCGCGCGTTCGTTATAGTTACCCGCAGTGCGGCTCCACTCATCCCAGATCTCGAAGCCCTCATCGCCGAATCCCTGCTTGAGCGCGAACGCCATGTCCACCCACGTCCCGTAATCGTCCGCAGGAATCAACGCCAGCGCTGCGCGTGCACGCGCAGCCTCATCTACATGTGGTGTATTCATCGACCGCCTCCCTGGATCGGCGCAACGTGCGAGGGCACACCCCGCTCAGACGTCCGGCGGGGTCGCGATGGTTCAACTGGGGAAAGCTCCGCCGCATCGAGATCGGCAACCGACAGGCGGCGGGTCGCCTTCCGGACCCTTTCGGCAGGCACCCCAAGCAGCATGAAATGCCGCTCCACATACGCCACGGCATCGTCTTCACTGATGTCACCGAGGCTCGTCGGGAGATCGCGAGGATCCCATGCCTGCAACACTTCCAGATACTCGGCCGCTGGATTGATGAGCCCGGTGCCTTCCGGATCGATCTCGTCTGTCCGCAGCTCGCGCAGCCGTCGTTCGACCACGACGCTGAAGCGCGCCAGATTCATGGCTGGCACCGAGGGTGCCGCCATCACGCGCGAGACGAACTCGGGATCGCGCCAGTAGCAGATCTTGTCGGCCAGGATCGGCTTGGTGTTTTCGAGCACGATGATTTCCTTTTCGCGCCCCAGTTCCTTTAGTTCCTGCGGCAGCAAGAGTGGCCGGCGCTGCTCGGACACGCTTTCGCTCGATCCACCGCGACCACCGAAGATCGCGTTCGAGCGGCTGACGCTGCGTGACTGGTCGGTAAACGTGCCGAGCATCTCGGAATAGTCGCTCGCATCCTTCTGCTCACGCGGCGCGTAGAGAATCTGCATCGCGTGATTGGTGACGAAGGTGCGTGCATCTGCCCGGCCGTAGACAGATTCGAGTTGCGCGATCGACTGGACGATAGACAGCAAGCGCAGGTTATAGCCCGACATGTAGGCAACCGCCCGCGCGATGATGTGGATTTTCCCGATCGCCGTCATTTCGTCGAGCAGGACCAAGCACTGGAATTTCAGCGTTGGATCAGACTCGGGCAATTGTTTCGTATTGAGATTGACGAGTTGCGAGAACACGAGATTTACGAGCAGCGCGGCCTCCGACAGATGGTCGGGCGTGATGCCGATATAGACCGACATGCGGCGTTTGCGCACATCACGCAGATCGAAGTCGTTGGCGCTCGTCGCAGCGTCGACGATAGGATTGGCCCAGATCGTCAGCGGCGCATTGAAGGTCGCGAGAATGCTGGCCAGCACCTTTTCGTCGTTCGACAGGAAACGGTTCAGCGCATCGACACACGATCCCGTCAGCAGACTACGATGTTGAACGAGTGCCCGCTGAAGGTAAGCTTTCACCGGCATGCCATTGCCCGAAGACTGCCGCAACACCTCCCCCATCGTGACCGGATAGTCCGGAGTCGACGCTCCCTTGCCAGCGCGGCGCGCATCGCGCCACTCGCACAGCAGCAGCACGATGCCAAGGAAGAGGTTCCTCGCCTGATCCTTCCAGAAATCGTCGTGTCCACCCGGCGGATAGAGGGCGTAACCAATCGCGAGAATTTCACCAACGCGGAACAATCCATTCGAGATCGCCGAAAGAGGGTTGTACCGATGCGTGCGACCATCTTCCGCGAACGGGTTGAACAGATACACGTCCTGCCCGTATGCATGTCTGAAACCTGCGGTAATGGCGTAGTTCTCCTGCTTGACGTCGAGCACCACCACCGAATCGGGGAAACTGAGCAGATTCGGGATCACAATGCCAACGCCCTTGCCCGAACGCGCAGGCGCCGCCAGCAAGACGAACTGCTGACCGGTAAATCGCAGATAACGCCCGCGCCAAACACCGACGACAATGGCCGGCGTCGAATCCATGCTTACGAGTATGCTCATAGCAGCCCCGCATCGCGGATTTCCGCGTCGCTGGCAAACCTCGCACTGCCATAGAGGCGTCGCTGGCCGGACCGCTCCCACAGGGCATACAGGCCAAAGGCCGGCCCACCGAACGCCAGCAGAACGCCGAAGAGCGCCGCACCGGCCAATCGCCGCCCGTCATTCGGTATCAAACCGTCGTGCCTCGCGAGTGCCGCGTCGAGCCACCCCCACAGACCGGCATGCAAGGGATTGATCCGCAGGCTCGCGTACAGGAAGAACGACGCCAGCCAAAGAGCGGCGGCCGAACCTCCGAGTAGGATTGCCAGTACGGTCACCGTGACGACGGCTGTTCGCACTTGATGGGAGATGAAAGGAGATAGCTTCACCATGACCGTTCTCTCCTACGCAAACGCCGTGCGGACTCTACGAACCGGATCGAACCAGATTTCGGTCATGCCCCAACGCTTGCCAGTCTGCTCACCTGCCCCGCTGAAAATCGGCTGCGCTTCCATGTGCGCGACAATATCGACGGTGAGAAAAAGCAAACGCTTCAGCGCGGCATCGTCATAGGCCGCAGCCTCGGGGTGTTCCTTCGCCATCAGTGCAAAGCGCTCAATCGCGACCGTCGCATTCGAGGCGTGATAGCTCGTAATCGAACCGGCGTGCCCTGTCGTCAGAAGCTTGAGGAAGTCGTAGGCTTCAGCGCCGCGCAGCTCGGCCAGCAGCACGCGATCCGGGCGCATGCGCATCGTGCTCGCGATCAGATCGGCCGGCGTGACGCGCGCCTGACCTTGACCGCCCTTGCTGTACAGCAGGTGCACGCAGTTTTCGATGTGCCGGATAAAAAGCTCGCGGACATCCTCGATCGTCACGATCCGTTCGGTCCGCGGGATAAACCGGGTAAGGCTCTTTATGAAACTGGTCTTGCCAGAACCGGTGTTACCGACGATCGCTATATTCAGCCGCCCGGTGACGGCCAGTTCAAAGAATGCTCCCCAATCCCGTGCCTCCAGGCACTGCACGAGCCTGCTATCCTTGGGCCGTAGAACGGGCAACGCTGCGTCGAGCCCATTCGGGCGATGCCATACCGTCTCGTCGAACAGTCCCTCGTCACGGTACGTGTCGAGGGTTTTTTCGTCCGCAGACGGACGACGGATTGTGATCGAGACCGTGCGCGGTGGCACAACCGGCGGCACTACGATCTGGATCCGTGCGTCGCCCGGCAGCAGCGCCGAGAGCACGGGATGCAGGGCCGAAACCTCCTGGTTCGTGAGCGTGGCCACCGCCACCGCAAACGACATCAGGCGCTCGAAATCGAGCTCGCGGTAATCGTGTCCATGCCAGCCGCGATGTGTCTCGATCAGCACGCGCTGCGGCCGGTTGATGACGAGTTCGGTCACATCCGCGTCGTCGAGCAGCGGCGCGAATGGCCGCATCAGCTCGCGCACGGACGCATCGTCGGGCAAGCGCGCCAGCACGGTGTCATCTCCCTGATCCAGTCTGTTCATGCGGGCAGTCATGGTGCGTACTCCGGCTGCAACGCATAAACCGAGCCGAAATCCAGATCACGCGCGATCACGATCGTGAACTCTGCGCCCTGGTTCTGCGTCAGCGTCGGCGGGATGTTGATCGTGCTGTCGAGCACCCGCGTGGCCATGTCATTGCTCTGCTGCTGCGTGTTCCCGTAGACGACCGACCCGTTGCTGTTCCCGCCGCGCGTGGCTAGATAGCCGATCGCATCCTGGGTGATGCCAAGCATCAGCGCCGCACCGAAGCGTTGCCCCCAGTGATTATTGATATAGCCATCGATACCCATGCGCCCCAAAGCATCGGCAGCCGGCGAATCTATCTCGACCGTCACGCCATTCGGCGTCTTGATCCGTGCAGACAATACGAAGACACGCTTCTGGCCTGGCGAAAGGTTCGAGCGGTACTCGCTGTTGATCTGCGAGCCTCGTTCGATCAGCACGACCCGGCCATCGTCGGAATACACGCTCTTCGTCACCGTGCAGGTTGACATACCAGCCTCGGTGGAATCGAACGCCGTATCGCCCACACAATTGATCTTGGCGCCCTGCGCGAGCATGAGACTGCGATTCCCCAACGTCCCAGCGCGCACGCGTGGTGTGGCGGTCGGCGACAGCGCCTGCGCCAATGCGCCGCCCGCCTGAGCCAGTCTCTGTCCAGACAGCCCGATTCCACCGGACACAGTGGCCATGACCGACGACGCAACACCCGATACCTCGGCCGCTGCCGCATCCTGACTGCCCGCGCCACCCGCTGCGAGCAACCGCGCATCGTAATAGCTGCGGCGTGCCTCAATGTGCATGCCGCCAGCCGGCTCCGGTGCTGTGCCCGGACCCGGAACCTTTAAGGGATGCACGGCTATGGCGCTTGCGGCAAGTGGGGCGGAGGCGACGACACCCACGGCTGAGGCGGGACCATCCTTGAACACACGCCCCTGGGTCGATGTATCGGCCACGGCATCACGGTGCGCCTTCGCATCTGCGTCATGACGTGCAAGGAAGCCATGAACGGTCCACACCGCACCGGCCCCGACAATGAGAACGAACACAATCGGCGTCAGCCACCAGGCACGCGGGCGAGCGCTACGGTATTGGCCCAGTGCCGGCATGCCACGATCCACGAACATCCCTGGCGAATCGGCATCGCCCCTTTCCCGCCCGGACTGCGCACGATCTGACGGACCATCCGGCTCAATCGTATTGCGAGGCGCATCGTCATTCATCACCGTGACTCCGCAAGACACGCTTCACGCCGCTGGCGGTCGTCCCGCCTTGGGGCGGGATGCCATCCATGTCGAAAGCGTCGTTCCAGATTCCGACGACTTCGTCCGCGAGCCGCAGCACGAAGCGCTTCGCAACCTCGTGCACGACGATCGTGTCGCCCTGCACGTGTTTGTCCACAACGCTCTCCGTGTCATCATCGGCCACTCGGAAAACCGCCGGCATCCGCCGGTTGTTCGGGATACGGAGGTAGGTGAACCGTCCGTCATCCCACGCCGCCGTCGGCGCAATGTCGTCGGAGTGCGACATCACCTCCATCGAGTAGTGGGCGTTGCGCACCAGGGGCGGCTGCGCGAGACGTTGCTCAATCAGCGCAGCATTCGTATTCGCGCGTGCCAGCGCCATCACCTCATCCGGATAGGTGAAGGTCACCCGGTACATCACGTCGTGGTTGCCGAACTTCGCCTTGAGCGGCAATACCACCAGATCGAAGCTGTAGCTGCGACGGTCGGTACGGATCTCCAGATTCGAATCGTGCGCAGCGAGTTGCGGTTTCAGGTACACGTCGTGATCGCCTTTGTTCGCCACAACCTGCCAGCCATCTCGATCACCAGGTGCGACCACCTCGATCCGTTCGCGAGGGTCGAGCGCGATATGCGTGGCAAAACCTCGCTGCGCCTGAATACGCACGACATCGTCCGGCTGGTACGCTACCTGCCGCACGCGCGAGTCGCCGAACCAACCCGGCAAATCGGTAGCGCTCGCGGTGTAGGTGAGCAGCAGGCCCACGAGCACGACACCAGGAGCGAGCGTTTTCATGGGGTGACTCCCGCCGTCGAGGCCGGAGCCAGAGGGGCAGCCGGCGGCGTATATTCGGGATCACGGCTGTAGGCTGTCACCTTGAAACCGAACGGATTGGCAATCGCGACACTGTCGCGCGTGAAAACCGGTGGCCGGTAAGTGTAGGCGAGCGTGATCACGAAGCGTTGCGTCGGTTCCGCGTTCGCCACTCCGTTCCTGAAGGACGTGCGCTCGATATGCACGACGGCGTGTCCAGGTTCGTCGGGCGGCAGCGTGGTCGAGAGAATGCGGATGCGCCGCTCGGTGCCCGGCCCCAGTTGCCGGTCCAGTGCATCCGGACCGCCATAGATGCTGCGATAATCGCGCGCAACCACGTCATCGCTCATGACGAGCACGCCGTCGTAATCCATCTGCAGTAACCCCCAGTCGTACCGCTCGCGCGAACGCACATATGCCTCGACCCAGTGCTTATCCTGGATATCCTTCGTGTGTACGTGGCGGGCATCGAGGACGTCAATCACCTGAGATTCGCCGCTCAGGCGATCGACCTCGATCGGTAGCGGCACGACGCGATAGAACGGCATCATCAGCGTAAGCGCCGTGGCACTCAGTACGGCAACGCCAAGCGCCGCATAGGCGACATGCCACGCGCGCCGCTCGGATCGCTCCTGCAGGTGGGTCAGCGATGCCTCGATATCGAGCACGCGCCCATAGTCGTGCGGCGCGCTCATGATCGGATTCCTGCGCCCGACGACGCGGGCAGATCCCGGGAAGCCGGCGCTGCAGGTGCCGGGAGCGCCGAAGTTGGCATTTCGGGCACCGGCGGAATGCGGTTGACGGGTACGCGGTGCAGACCGTCCGGCAACACGGGTTTCGGCGGCCCGCTGCTGCAGGCGGCCAGACTCCAGACCAGGCACCCCGCGAGGACGATGGAGGCAAGCGCAAACATGGCATCCTCCTCAGTTCCCGAACGAAGCCGGCACCATTTGGTCCTGCAATCGGGCCGTGTTGCCAGCCCGGCTCAGCGCCAGTTCACTCTGTTGCTCGACCACAAGCTTGTCCTCGGAATCGGCCAGCATCCGGAAGAGCTGCAGCTTCGTCATCTCGTTGTCGACCGTCGTAGACTCGGCCTGGATGCGCGCCTGCAACTCGGCCACCCCCTTGGGATCCTGCGTCACGTCGATCTGCTCCATCAGGCTCTGGATCTGGTTCAGCTCATGCAGTTCAGTCTGGTACGCCTGAATGCCGAACGCCTTGTCCTGAAACGGCTTGTTCAGCGTGCGCTGGCACACCTGCTGGTCAATGCCGGTCTGGTCTTGGCAGTTGTAGAGCTGGCTCGCCGAGCGCAACGCCCGGGCGCTGCCCGTCAAGCCCGCGTAGCCACCGTTCTGGATCGCCGTATAGACGCTCTGCCAGTTCGAAGGCAGGGAGCTGGCGACGACCGGATTGCCCAGCAGCGCACCGAAGCCACGCGTGCCGACCGTCGACTGATAGATCTGGATTTCCTGCTGTACCTCCTGCTCAAGCCGGGCAACCGTCGCGATAGCCTGCACCACGTTCTGTGCGTCGAACACCGGGATGCCCTGTGCATAAGCGCCGGAACAGAGCGCCACCCACGCGATCGCGGCCCCCGTCAATCTGGTTTGTCCTGCCATGGTCATCACCTCACATTCATTCGCCCTGCCTACCCAGGTTTGCGCGCGCTGTGCGCTGGTAAGCGGGCATGGAGCCGTTCGCCGAAACCCCTCCGTCTGATCCGCTGCTGCCACCACCACCTGAGCCGGTACGGTTGCGAATCTTTCCGCCAGGCGATGAGCCGCCACTGCTGCGAGAAAATGCCTGCGCGAGTGCGCTGGCCACACGTCGTGCGGCAAAACCCGCCACGAACGCGCCAAACCCGGACAACGTGGCACCACCGGAAAGTCCCGATGCAACCGATGGCAACTGCCAGCCGACCATCGCGAGGAAGACCCCGGTTGCGAACAGGCCGATCGCTGCAGCGCCCGCCGCGGCATCGTTGAGAGCAGCGGTAATGCCCTGCATCACAGCCGATGGGTCTGCGCCGGGAGGCACACTAGTGGCGTTGAGGGGAGTTAGATCGGCAGAAAATGCCGTGAGCGCCATGCCGAGAAAGGCCGCGACGAGCACCTGCAACAAGGCGTAATTGGCGACCTTCGCGGTCCAGGCTTCGAAGAAGCGCGCGGTTGGTGCAAACGCCGCGCAGGCAATGAAGATAGGACCAAGCCCGAGCACGAGGTCGAGCAGCATCCTCGCCATCGCCACTTCGAAGGCGAGGACGATGAGGAAGATCGAACCGCCGAGTGCGGCGATGATCCCGCATAGGAAATCACCGATGGCGGCGGCAAGTCCGCTGACACTGATCCCCTCGTGTGTCGCCTTGTCGAAGTAGGCGTCCATCACGAGGTCGATCTGCTGGTCGTAGCAGTCGAGCGTCTGGTAGATACTCGTCGCGCTCTGCCCTGTCACGCTGCCGCCATTGACCGACCCGCATCCTGAATTGCCACCGCCCGACGTATTAGCTGCGTTTTGGATCGTCTGGGCGAGCCCGGCCGTCGCACCGTTGATCGCCGTTACGACCCGCTGCTGGTAGATGCCGGCGCTCAACGCGAACGCGAGCGTGATGGCGACCTTTAGCCCCCGCCAGGCAAACGCCGGGACAGCTTCGTGGGCCTCGCCCCGCACCACTGCCAGACCGTAGGCAACGACCCAGATCGTAACGGCCGTGGTCACGACGGGCACGAGCGCGCTGGACAAAGCCGATGACACGTTCGTGATGTAGGTGGACATACCGTTTTCGAGAGTGCCACCGACGGCGGTAAAGAGGCCGCTCATCGCACACCTCCAGCCCCTTGGGGAAACGGCAAACGCAGGCCGCCATTCGCCGCGCGTCGCCGGGCAAGCTGCTCGTGGAAAACCGGCAACCAGTCTTCCGGTGCATCGCCCACCTGCGCGCGGATCGTGTCGAGAAGCTCCACGTTGTCGGTCGTACCTGACAGCACGTCGAGTACGTCTCCGAGGCCGGCTAGGTCAAGCCGTCCAATGGCCGAGCGATGGCCCTGCTTGACCAGGAACAGCCGACTGTTCTCGCCGAGATTGCGGACGATGTTGAATTCAGATTCGGTCAGCTTGAATCCACAAACGTAATCGTCGTAATCGGCCCGTGGGTTCGGCAGGAAGAAGAACGTTGCGCTCTGCTCGATCAGCGCACTGGCAATCTCGCTGTGCAGCACATCCGCAGGCGATTGCGTATCGAAAATCCCGAGGCCGTTCTGCTTGCGGATCGTCTTCTGCTTGTTCTTCGCGAAATCGGTGAAGACGGGATCGGAGAGACGCTTCCAGAATTCGGTCATCACGTAGATGAAGCGCCGGCCGTCGATCAGATTTTCGGTCAGGTGCAGCAGGTACATCGTGACCGGTGTCGAGACTTCCGCATCGTCAAGCAACTCGGTATCGTCGAATCCGAACAGTCCCGAGCACGCGAGATCAATACGGTCGGTCGGGTTATCGAATACCCAGCCGAGTCGCCCGCCCGCGCACCATTTGGCGAGGCGAGCATGCAGGCTGTTCTCGCCCACGTTCGGCAGGAGTTGCCGCACCATGGAAAGCCGTCGCAGCGGCTTGTCCATACGGGCAACTTCTCGTACGGCGCGCGCGATATCTAGTTCATCCCTAGCGGGCAGCGGCACGCCGACATCGACGAGCTTGCGCACGAGCCTTTCCCAGAAGTCGAGCACAGCCTCGTTTGGTTCCATCTGGAACGGATTCAAACCGGTCGGCTCCCCGCGGCGGAACACGGTGTACATGCCGCCCATCGCGCGGATCGCAATCTCGGTACCGCGATCCTTGTCATACAACACGGCAGTGATGCCGTACTTCATCGCCATCGCGAGTAGGAACAGCTCAAGCACCGTCTTGCCAGCGCCGGCCTGACCGATAATCTGGGTGTTGGCGAGCGCCTTCTCGTCGAGAGAGTCCTTCTTGTCGGGCGTGACGTGGAAGTTCAGATAAAGCGGCTGGCCGCTAGGCGTCTTGACGATCGTGATCGCCTCGCCCCACGGATTACCGTCACGCTTGCCGGTCGCGAAGTTATGCAGGCATGCCAGTCCGCAGAAGTTCCGCGACGTGAGCTTGGCCTCACGCGGCCTGTAACGCCAATTGCCCGGCAGTTGCGCGAACCAAGCCGCATCCGCAACGAGATCGATGAGTGCCGTCTGGAAACCCGCGTCGGCCAGTTGCGTACGCGCCTTCGCCACGCTTTTGGAAACTTCATCCGACGTGTCGCCGAGCACAGCGAGCGAATAGTGGTATTCGCCCAGGACGAAATCTCCGTTGACCAGGTCGTTGAGCGCCTGCTCCATCGCCTCCACCTGGGACACTGCAACATCCTCGCCGGCAATCAACTGGTTACGCTGCCGCTCCAATGCATCTTTCGCGCTCGGCTTGTCGAGGATGGTGAAACTCTGCGTCTCGATGTACTCAAAATCTCCGTACAGCAAGCCGTTGATCATTCCGGGCTCTGTGTCTTCCGGGTAGTCTTTCAGGTCGAGCATCGCAGCAAAGCGGGTCGCGGCCGGCATGCGGATCTCGATCTTCTCGGCGCTGACGAACAAGCGCGACGTTGGCAGCGCATCACGGATCGGGCCAGCCGGAACTGGCTCGCGCTCCCATGCGGCGTTCACCAGATAACCAAGCAATTCCAGCGCTGACGAATATCGGCGCGGACGTCTGTCATGGTGGCTCTGCCTGGTATAAACGCACAGCGCGACCGGATCGTAAGATTTGAGACTCGATTCGACCTGGGCAGCCAGCTCGACCATGACCTTCAGCGCGTCGTGCTGGCCACGCCGGATATCGTCGCGCGTGCGGCGGGCAGCATGGCTGAAGACGCGGCCGAGCTTCGTCCGGTTGGGGCGGTATACGAGCGTCAAGTACAGCTCATTCGCCATCATGCGATAGCCGGCGAAGCTCGCGTAATAGCGCGTGGCCAGTTCCTGGCAAAAGCGGTTGCCGTAGGGCGTTGCGAAGTGATCCGACACACGCCGACGGATGCGGTGCGACCACAGCGCCACATGGCCACCGGCGAGCCCGCGCACGAGCTGGTTGAATCCGTCGTGACGCGTTAAGATGTTGGCCGGATCCGCTGCTTCGAACGCGATGCCCGCAACCCTCCAGATCTGGAGGTAGTCGCCTTCGCGCGTCTTGATGACGTGATCCGTCACATGCGTCGAGTATGGGATGTAGTCGGCAAGCGGGACTTCCCTGTTCGCCACGGCGACGAGTTGGGGCTCGGCAGGCATGTCACGCCCTCCTTTTCAGGCGGATGGGCACGTAGGCGTGCGCCCCCCAGAACCGGCGGTTGCCCTGACGGAACATCATTCGAAGGCGCAGCACGTACTGAGCGAAGCGCTGGTCGTCATGGCGCGTGATCACACGCATCGCGACGAACACCGGAATCATCAGAAAGAGGATGGTGGCACCCAACGGGGGACTCGCCAACAACGCCCAGATGGCCGGAATCAGCATGCCGCCGCCGCCCATCAGGAATGGCGCGAGTGGCACGCCCCACAGCATCGCAGGACGGGTGCAGCCCTTAAAAACGGGATCCTTGAAAGGATTCATGATCCGACTCTCAGGAATCAGCTTGTCGGGATCAGCATGCCGGCGATCACCGTCGCACAGCCGACGAAGAGTCCGCCGATGAAGACGTTCGCGATGTCGCCGAACCGGGCGTGCTGGAACATCATCCGAAAACCCGCCCAGATAATGGAAATCGAACAGATCACTCCCCCAACACCGAGCAGTGTCGTCTGGATAGTGTTTAGTAGCGTGTTAACTTGCGAGAGTTGTGCCCAAGCCGACGTCGAGAGCAGTAGCGTCGAGGTCGATACGGCAAGCTTCTTCGCCAACTGACAGTCCAAGACGATACGACGCAACCATGAACATTGATCAGATACTTTTATACGCAATCCTAAACACATGACTGACTCCTTTGCGTCTGCTGTCTGCGTGCCACCACCTGAATCGCCGGTTAGAACACTACTGCGCTACTGTCCGGTTCACCTTCCTGTCCATCCGACGATGCATCGTCTCGATCGAGCAGCGGCCGGCGAGCCACCGGATGCGACCGGCCGGGGTTAGCAGACATTCCAGACTCGGCGGGCAACACCGGGATCGGCGCGATAGAAGGAACGGTGATCGGAAACGTCGGAACTGGCTGCTGTGCGTTCTTCACCACGCGTTGTACGTAACCCGTGCGATAGCCCGTCGAAAAATCGCCGCTCGCATAGCAGGACAAACTTGCCCGAAGCGCCGCTTGGGTATCGGCTTGTGCACGATGTGCGGACATGAAGCAACGTTGGAGAATGGTCGCGCCGATGGTCAGGTTGCGGCAGGGCTCGAATGCATTTTGCTCCGTCAACCCGTACGCGTGCCAATTAGCGCGGTTCAACTGCGCGAGCCCTGTGCTGAAATTCCAACCAGCAGCCTCGAGTGCGTGCGCTGTGGCGATTGCTTCGACCACATTCGATGGCTGCCGCAGCAGTCGGCCGTGCACGATGCCAATCGCGTAGGGGTTGAATCCAGACTCAGTGCGTACAAGCGCCGCCATTGTGACCGGGGCGATTTGCGGCGCGCACTGCTGCGCGAGCGCCATGAAGTCGAACGGCATTTTCAGTGCCCTCCGCCGAAGCCGTTCTCCTGCTGCTCCATCTGCTGCAGGAAAAGCGTTGCGGACTGTGTCGGGTCGTAAGGCACCTGCGCACTCCCAGTACCATAGAATTCGGTGATTGTCGGCATCTGACCTCTTACGCCCCACCAGACACGGGTATAGAGTTGGTTGTCGATGTCGACATTGATCGCGCCAGAAGCACCGCACAGCAGTTCACTCTGCTCAACCCCACCCCAGTAAAGCAGGTCCTCACGGCAATAGCCGCTGCTCGCGAAGGTGTTGGCCGCAAACGTTCCTTGCGAACTACCAGCACCGAAATCGCAGGTCGGAAATGGATCGCCGTGGCGCAACGCCCTCCATAGTTTTTCGATCGGTGGCACGCATTCGCTGTACTGCTCCGGGCCACCAGGGTTCGACAGGCACAGAATCACCTGGCAACCCCAGTCGCTGGCATGAGCAATCCCCGGCACAAACGCGCAAGCGGCAGCCAGCACGAGCGCAACGAACGACCAGTGACCTGCAGCATATCGTGTCAAAGCATCACGCATGTCAGGCCTCCACATCGTAGGTGACTTCATCGAGATGCAAGTACCCAGTCAGCGCCTCGAAACAAACCAGCATGGTCTGCCATGCCCTACGCGCAGTAGGTTCCCTTCCGACAAGCTCTCCAACTGGCACACCCTCCGCCTGTGCCCTCTGGATTGCGACGAAACGTGGGATGTGCAGATATCTGCCCGGTCTCCCCGGGTCAGCAATTAGCCAGGGTCCGAACCGGGTCTCGATGGCACGGGCGTTCTCGCGTCCCAGCGATGTTGCTTCCACCATGTTCGGTAGAAGGCCGACGAACTGCAGTGCAGGGTTCAGCTTTGCACGTATCTGCCGCATACCGTGCGGGCCATTGATCAGGTCAGCGACGCTGTCAAGCGATTCCCGATTGAGTTGGATCGGACTCAACATTGCGTCGACCGTCGATTCGATGCAAATGGCGCGCAGATCCGGGAGTGGTGGACTGTCGATCAGGCAGACATCCGCCAACGTCGCCAAAACGAAGAGCAGATGCCGGACATTTGCGTAGTAGCGCGCCCCGTCATCGCCAGGCCCTAGCGTCAACGACGGTACGGTACTCGTCGGCAACACCCAGAATCGCGACGCCTCTATATCCCTCCGCTCGGATTGTGTGATCGACTTTTCTCCACGCAGCACGACGGCCTTACACGCCCGCACCAGCGAGGCGGTGCTGCATGGCGGCTCGGCCGCGTCGATAACGAGCACCCGTAGGTGCCGCACCCAATGCAGGTAATGGGCGAACTGGCACAGCATCGCCGTCTTGCCGGCGCCACCCTGTTCGGTGGCGATCAGAAGCGTTTTCATGGTCAGTCACTCGCCTCAGGTGATGCACCGAACCACCAACCTGTATCTCAGACGACGGACAAGAAGCCCGTGGCGCCGGGAGATAAACCGCGGATCAAAGGGAAACCTCGATCTCCGCTGCGGTAGAACGCAAAAAAGCCTGCGAATGCAGGCTTTCTTCATATTCCGACAGTCACGCCATTGGCAGATAGGTCAGTACTTCGGGGCCGCTAACGCGTACTCGGTCGTGCTATGCACGTTGACCGGGACAGATTGTTGAGATCAACTTTAGGAGGAAATTATCCGTGCTTCAAGGCCTTCTCGCCCGACTAATTTCTCTCTGAATTCCAATTTGTTCTGTACCATTCCGAAGCATTCCAAAATATTTTTATGCTCACTCATCATTTAGCAATCGCGCGAGCTCGGCCTTCGCTTGCGTGACCTCGAGTTCGTATCGACACCACGGCCGTTGAGGGATTTTCAGGCGTCTGCAAATGACACCACGATCAGCGCGCCACACGTACGCCATACGTAACAATTCCTGGTGGTGCGATGAAAGCCGACGCCACGCAGCGTCCACACACGCAGCGTCCGCGGCGTCACTCCAGGCCTTGTCCGCATTGGCCCAGTTGCTCAGACGCTCGTCGAGCCGGATTGCACCGTCAGTGTTGCTCATGGGCCATCTCCCCTCCGCCGCTGTCAGATGCCAGTGGCGAGCGGTAGCCAGCAGGATCACGCAAAAAGTCATCGATGTCCCCTGCACGCCACCCCACGGCGCGCATACCCAGCCGGACAGGTCGCGGAAATGTTCCGTCTTTGATGCGTTGATAGATCGTCGATCGCGATAGCCCCACTTCACGTTCGACCTGCTTGCGCCGAAGAATCGCAAGCGAATGGCGTGTTGTTTCGCTCATGACAAACCCTGTTGTCGTCGCCGGCAAGGTACCGGGCTACAAGGTTCATTCAAGTAATGGGATCAAGCGACGGGCAAACCCGTCTTACCGTCAAGGTGCCCCGTCAGGTTCGCGGCCGCACGTGATGCCGACTGTCGGCTTCCTTGAGCCAGTCTGGCCGAATCGCCGACGCATACGTTTGTCCGCTGCGCGACGCTTCGCCATCGGGTTGAGCTCTGAGGTTTAACCGTTCGTCAATCGCATGTGCGACCACAGACGATTTCGGCGGATTGTTCTCGTCATAACCAGACCAGAAAGTGTGCATCACATCGAACATCCCCGAAAGAATTTCGGTAATAAAGGGCAGATGAACCGTAATCCCGTCGGAATACTCCGACGGCCCGTCGCATACGCACTGGCAGGTTTTCCACGCCGGAACCATCGCACGCAAAGACTCAAGTTCGTCCTCCTGCCGTTCCTCGATTGCATGATGCAAAGCCACCGTGCGCAGGAGCGCCTTCCCCATTTCGGCCAACTGTCGGTCCTTGTCTCTTAACCGCTCTTTTAGCCGACGAACATCCGCTTCGGCCTGATCAAAGCGTCGCTGCAACGCGTTGGTGTCAGACGCTGAGACAGCTCCGTCGCGAGCGACAGGTGGTTGGCATGCATTATGTGCGTGGTCCATGACACGTCCTCATTGCCTGCAGCGTTACGCCGCATCAAACTTTGCCCCCGGCTGCACTCTGTACCATTACGGAATGATCGCGTCGGCTGCCGCCTTCGTTGACGGGTCACCGGCCTATCGCATCGTGCGACAACGCATCCAATGCCTAACTTCTTTCTAATGCTTCGATCCCGTCGGCATAAAACCGGCCTATATTCCAAACAGAATATCCATTGCTCCGACTTCCAACGCCGTACGCTGGACATAGGTGAGCGAAGCCGCAACGGTCATTCCGTCGGTGCAGAAAGTATTGCCAACTCGAAGCGAGAGTTGCGGCTGTTGGCTGCCCAGTAAGCGAAAGTTTAGTCCGGCATTCCTAGGATCGGGGTAACGCCATTTGGCATTGACTTTTCGATCATGCCGTGATAGTCGGAGATCGATATGTACGATTTGAATACTCTGGGAAAATTTGACCTGGTTATCGACGCTCGAAGCCCGCGCGAATTCGCCGAAGATCATTTGCCAGGAGCCATAAACCTTCCGGTCGTCTTCGACGATGAGTATGCGGAAGTCGGTACTATGCACCGCACCGACCCTATGCGTGCGTATCAGATCGGTGTTGCTTACTCCCTGAAAAACATCGCTCGGCACCTCGATCTCCCGTTTTTTCGAACCAGTCGGCGGATGTCAATTCTCGTTTATTGTTTTCGTGGCGGAAAGCGAAGCAAGCTTTGGACAGACACGCTCGAAACAATCGGCTACAAGGTCGAGCGGCTTCCGGCGGGCTGGAAAGGATATCGAAACTGGGTGCGTCAAACCCTTGACGAAGTCCCTAAGCACTTGCAATTCAATGTGCTCTCTGGTCCCACCGGTTGTGGAAAAACTCGCTTGCTACTCGCGTTAAGGGAAGCTGGTGCGCAGGTCATCGATCTGGAGGCTCTTGCCTCACACCGAGGGTCAATCATCGGGGCGATTCCGGGCCGGGCGCAGCCAAGTCAAAAATTGTTCGACAGCCTCCTGCTTGCAGAGATAGGTCGTCTAGACCTGGCAAAGCCGGTATGGATTGAAAATGAAAGCAAGAGAATTGGGCGCGTTCAACTACCGGCGACGTTGTTTCACAGAATGCATGGTGGACGTCTGTTCGCCGTCGAGACCCCAATGCCTGAAAGAATCGCCATGTGGCGCCACGAGTATCCCCACTTCGAGAGAGACCCCGTGGCTTTGGTCGCCCAACTCAGTTATCTGAAAGCACTCCTAAGCAGTATGACACTGGAGAAATGGGTATCAATGGCTGAACGCCGGGACATCGACGCTCTTTTTGAGAGCATCATGCGGGACTACTATGACCCCGCGTACCTTCGTTCGACAAAGAAAAATTATGTGCATACCGAGTATTCCATCAAAATCCAACTCGAAACGCTTGACTCAACGTACCTCGCAGACGTCGCGAGACACCTGATTGCAGAGACCGAAGTTCTGACGTCGAACCCGCCTGAGTAAGACTTTTACTCGCCGGTCCATTATCGAAAACCAAAACGGTGGGAGAAGCGTCAACCAAAGCATCTGAAAGTAGCCTCCGGGTAGCGTGACTCGTTGCGCAGCAAGACCCGGATAGGGTACTTCACCGTCCCGATGATGAGCGTTATGGAATCCGTTGTTCACCAAGAGGCAGTTCGACAACCAGAAGTCAACGTCCCACGAGGTGATCGCAGTACGTGATAAGTCCGGTGCGAATCCGTAGTGCTGCATGTACCCGACGGCCTCAACGACAAACACGCTGACGATGGCGTATCCGATGTAGAAAAAAGCGATCCTCCATTGCAGAAACGCTGCCAGTCCCAGCAACAGTATTGAGAAGAGCGCATTTCGAAAGACACTATGCGGTACCCTGCCGCACGGATAGGAATGCCGCGAAAACGACGCTATCAAAGCTGATGCGTAGGAGCGTCCAACATGGCGCCAGACGGACGTACCCAATGCCGCCGTCGAGCCGAACTGCGGATTTCCAACGTGTTGATGGTGCAATCGGTGCGCAACCCGGTAATGCGGATAGCCGGCGATGACGAATGCCAGGTCGCTAACCTGTTGCCATATTCTAGCTTGTCGGTGCGTTAGCTCATGCAGGTGTGCCATCGCGGTCGCGCTTAACATTCCGCACGCGACGGCAAATCCGATCAGATTCATCCGAGACGCGTTTGATGCACGGTACGCACCGATCGCGACTGCAAAGGCCCAAATGAGAGCGAACCAACAAGGCACCTGATCTTCGTGTGTCTTCTCGGTGGCTTGCCCCAATCGCGGGGTACCTCGCCCTATCGCCGCGTCCAGTGCAGGAAGAATGCACAGGATTACAACCACAAACGCCCAAGGGTATCCGGTAGAGAATGAGACGCCTGCGATCGTCGGTAAAGTGAGTGAGAGCCAAAACGCTCTGCCCGAATTACGCCAGAAGGTCATTCACTTCTGCGAACTTAACCGCTTCTGAGATGTGCGAAACCCCAAACTTATCCTTTATTTTTTTATAGTTTCCGTAGACAGTCTGGACCGAGACATCAAGCTCACGAGCAATGTCCTCTGCGGTAAATCCACTTTTAAGGTAACCCACTACGCGAAGATCCATCTCAGTAATACCATGCGCCTCAAGGACCTCGCCTTTCGCCGTTCGGATGGACCAGTCGAGCAATTCCATGGCAAGCGCCCTGAAATACAATCGCTGCGCGGTGAGCCTCTTTTCCCCTACTACCTGACTATCGTCGGATCCGATGTACAGAACGCCCATACGCTCTGTAGTGCTGGCATGAACAGGCACAACGATACCGCTTCTGAACCCGTTTTCGCTTGCTGCCGCGAGCATTTCGCGCTGGCCTTGCGTTTCAACGACAATCTCCGATCCAGTGATCGGTGCGGTGTTGCTTCGCGCATACTCCAAAAATGGATCGGTCATATACCATTTATTGGCGTTATACATCTGGCACCATTCGGGGCGGCAACCAATGAGAAAACGATGCGTGGCACGGCTAGCCGTTGTAACACCGGGATGGAGTGAAACGAACACATACGACTCCCCGCCAAGCGCAATGACGAGCGATCTTACGTAATCTGCTAATTCAGATTCGTCCTTGGCGACCATGATTTTTTCGAAAAGCCTGCTTACTTCAGGGGACGTCTGCTGGGTAGTCATTTCTTCACCCTCCTCAACCCCTTCACGCGCTCGCCTAGCTATTCGACCACGCGATTTTCTACAAGGTGACGCCGAACTTCGTAATACAACGGAGCCAGTTCTGCCGAATAAGGATCCGCACTTGCGAATCGATGTAAGTCCCGCAAGGCAGTAATCGGAAGGACCTGAACGGACGCCGTTTGATCCCTTTCAATAACCCGTCGCTCGAGAGAAAAACCGCGCGCTGTCTTGAATAAACTGAGCACGATGCGTTCCCCGCCGATATTGAGCCCGCGCTCATAAACAAGACTCTTCATCGTCAGCTCTGCTAGGACGATTGCGATGACCGCATGAAGAGCAGACGATTTCCTCGGGATCGATTGCCGAGACGCTCGTAACAAAGTCTTCGGATCCACAAGCGAGACATTCGACAAGCAAACCGTCGAACTCGGTGCTGCAGCACTGGCAAGTGAGGCGGTGAACCTCTCCCGCAGCGAGGACCTCCCAACCATCCTCCATTGGGACGCCACACTTGGGGCAAAGAAACCCCAGCTCAGATATTACGTTTGTCATGTTCGAAAGCTTTCCGAAGGGAAAGCCCTTTACGACAAGCCACGATTTAGCTTAGCACTGTCCTATTTCGTCTGCGCAAATAACGCGGGCCGCGTCGAATCGAGCGTCCACTGCGCAGAGCTCCGCCCGTACGGCCTGCAGGGGCAAATCGGTAGACTAGGTACGCAGTGCGTTTAAAACTCCCGATAGGAAAGGATATTAGCTAGCGCAGATGAATGGCAAAAACTGCATAGGATAGGCCCGTGTCCGCCTGCCTTGCGCATGAACAAGCAATCACTCGCAGTGCACTTGGGTAGTCGAATAACCGGGGACCCACATCTGGCCGTGGCCAAATCATGGCTGCGATATGTCGGCGGCTGGGTGGCGATCGCCGCGGCGGCACTGCTACAGTCCAGACGAGCCCCCTCTGCGCGAAATATGACGACGAGGCGAAGCAGCCTTTGTGTGTCTATGTTGGTGCAGTCGAACTGGAAATGATCGCTCGATGCCCGGGTGCGATTACACGCTTGCTCCAGCACTCGGAGTATCAACAGTCGACTCGAGACTTGCAGCTGCGGGTTGCAATTCGCCGCTAGTCATGACGCCGTCCGCCGACAATACCCTTTTCCTCGCCGGCGTGGCCGATGGCGAGCTATCGTTTTTGATGGCCTTGTCGACAGCAAGACGATCAAGATAGTCAGCCCAGTCCTGGCTCATCCGTTGCCGCTGCTCGAAGAACTGGGTTCGATCATACGCATCCCCCAGCTCCTCGTCACTGCCGTGCGCAAGATGGCGCTCGACGATTTCTTTGGCATACCCGAGGCGCTCTCGAATAAGGGTACGACCAGTTGCACGAAAGCCGTGACCAGTCATTTCCTGCCCCGAATAACCCAAGGTTCGCAAGGCAGCATTGACAGTGCCGTCCGACATCGGCAGGCCAGCCTTGCGGCTCGGGAAGACGTAGCCCTCCGGTCCGGTCAGTGGATACAACTCCCGGAGTATTTCAACCGCCTGGCGCGACAACGGTACAAGATGCGGCGGCCCGCTTCTCTTACGCTCCAGCTTTCCCTTCATCATCATTGCCGGACATGTCCAGAGCGCCTTGTCCAGATCGAACTGCTCCCATCGAGCGGCTCTCACCTGGCCAGGCCTCTGAAATACCAACGGGGTGAATTGCAAGGCAGCGCGAACGATAGATGTGCCCTTGTAGGATCGTATCGCACGCACCAGCTGACCCAGCGAGTCAGGGTCGATAATTGCCGCATAGTGCTGCACGGGCGGCGTTCTGACGCCTCCCACCTTAGGATCGATTGCCGGATTCTCCGATGACTTGATCAGCCCATTCTCAACTGCATGCCGAAATACGCAATTGCAGGTTTCGCGCACTCGCCTCGCCGTGTCGACCACGCCACGATCGCGAGCCCGATGGATTATTTCGACATACTCTGGCGTAGCGATCTGGGCTATCGGGCGATTGCCGAGCCACGGATAGACGTTCTTAGCAAGCCGCCGCTGGATCTTGTCCAGATAGTCTGCAGACCAGTGCGCTTTCTGCTCCCCGATCCAGACTTTTGCCACTGCTTCAAAAGTCGCGTCGGCGTTAAACCTGGCTTGAGCCTTCGCCTCGCGCCTGCGTTGCATCGGATCAATGCCCTGCCGCAGCAGTTCGCGGCCCGCAGCATGAGCAGCGCGGGCCTCTTTTTCCGACACCTCTGGCCACCCGCCCAGCGCCATCGTTTTGGTCTTGCCGGCGAAATCGTAATTCCATCGCCAAAGCTTCGCCCCGTCCGGTTTGATCAGAATGTAGAGGCGCCCGCCATCCGACAACGTGTAAGGCCTGGCAGCTGCCTTTGCGTTGGTGATCTCGAGCCGTGTAAGTTGGTGGAGCGGGGAGCGAGCCATCGTTGTATACCTGAGCAGTCGCGGACACAGGAGTCAAAATACAACGAAAAATACAACGATAAAAGGCCAGCTTTCGCTGGCCTTCGTCGGACGTCTTTTGATTGGCGACAAGCAATAAAAAACCCGCAGAGCCATTAGCCATGCGGGTTTCAGCGGATTGCTCCGGACATCTATGGACGCTTCTGGACATCCTCGTGAAACGGAAATGGTGGGTGCTGAGAGGCTCGAACTCCCGACCTACGCCTTGTAAGGGCGCCGCTCTACCAACTGAGCTAAGCACCCGTTTCACGATTCAGTGTGCTTCCGCTTTTGCTGCCTGATTTATCAACCCACGCAAAATTCGCCGCACTTCTTTCTAGCGAATCCGCAGTTCCTCAAGCAGCAAGCCCATTAGTTTAGCGCATCCTTCAGAGCTTTGCCAGGCCTAAATTTAGGGACCTTGGCAGCCTTGATTTTGATGGCGGCGCCGGTGCGCGGATTGCGGCCCGTGCGTGCCGTACGCTTGCCGACCGCAAACGTGCCGAAACCCACCAATGTCACCGAACCACCCTTCTTCAACGTCCCTTTGACCCCACCGATCACGGCTTCCAGTGCACGGCCTGCCGCGGCCTTCGAAATATCGGCTTGCTGCGCAATATGATCGATCAATTCCGTTTTATTCATTCCAACCCCCGAGAATGTTCATGGCAATCGTAACGGCGCGCCATAGCATCTGGCATCACGCGGCTGGCGGGCAACGCCGAGCCGACTCATTAGAATTGGCCGAAACCCTTGTGTCAAGCGGGGTTGAGCCTATGCGAGCGATTCCTCGGGACGCGACATATCACCAAATGTTGCCGTAGATGAATGCACGCACAACCAATCGACAACAGAAAACACCCTTTGCTCAGAAAGTGGGATTGCATGCGCCACAGATGTGCCTTTCGGCATTTCACCGGCAATAAAAAACCCGCGACCAGGGCCGCGGGTTTTTAACCAGCCAACAGCTTTCGCCGTTGATGACTTAGTGCTTCACGACATCCGTTGCACCGGCGTCTTTACCGGGTTCAGAGGCTGCGACAGGCGCAGCCGGCTTCGGCTCTTCGTCCGGCAATGCCTGCGGCACACGTTCGAGCGCCAACTCGAGCACCTTGTCGATCCAGCGGACCGGCACGATTTCGATCGCGTTCTTCACGTTGTCCGGAATCTCCGTCAAGTCCTTGACGTTTTCTTCCGGGATCAGCACCAGCTTGATACCGCCGCGATGCGCCGCCAGCAGTTTTTCCTTCAGGCCGCCGATCGGCAGGACTTCGCCACGCAAGGTGATTTCACCCGTCATCGCGACATTGGCGCGCACCGGAATACCGGTCAACACCGACACCAGCGCGGTCGTCATCGCAATACCGGCCGAAGGACCGTCTTTCGGCGTCGCGCCTTCCGGCACGTGGATGTGAATGTCCTGCTTCTCGAACGCTTCGTCCTTGATACCCAGACGGCGCGAACGCGAACGGACCACCGAGCGCGCGGCTTCGACGGATTCCTTCATCACGTCGCCGAGCGAACCCGTACGGATCACATTGCCCTTACCCGGCATCACTGCGGCTTCGATCGTCAGCAGATCACCGCCAACTTCCGTCCACGCAAGACCCGTGACCTGGCCAACCTGATTTTCCTTCGCAGCCAGACCGAAGTCGTACTTGCGCACGCCAAGGAACGTGTCGATATTGCTCGCGTCGACCTTCACCGCGCCTTCCGCCTTTTTCAGCAGAAGCATCTTCACGACCTTGCGGCAGATCTTCGAAATCTCACGTTCGAGCGAACGCACGCCCGATTCACGCGAGTAATAACGAATGATGTCGCGGATCGCGGATTCCGTTACATCGACCTCGCCTTCCTTGAGGCCGTTGTTCTTCTTTTGCTTGGGCAAAAGATAACGTTGCGCGATGCTGACCTTCTCGTCTTCCGTGTAACCCGACAGACGGATCACTTCCATCCGGTCGAGCAACGGCGGCGGAATGTTCAGCGAGTTCGACGTTGCCACGAACATCACGTCCGATAGATCGAAGTCGACTTCCACGTAGTGATCGGCGAACGTATGGTTCTGTTCCGGATCGAGCACTTCCAGCAGAGCCGACGACGGATCGCCGCGGAAATCCTGACCCATCTTGTCGACCTCGTCGAGCAGGAAGAGCGGATTGCGCACGCCGACCTTGGTCAGGCTTTGCAGAATCTTGCCGGGCATCGAACCGATATACGTACGGCGGTGACCGCGAATCTCGGCTTCGTCGCGCACGCCACCGAGCGCCATACGCACGAACTTGCGGTTCGTAGCGCGTGCGATCGACTGGCCCAGCGACGTCTTACCGACACCCGGAGGCCCAACGAGGCACAGGATCGGCGCTTTGACCTTGTCAACACGTTGCTGGACCGCAAGATACTCGAGAATGCGTTCCTTCACTTTCTCGAGACCGAAGTGGTCTTCGTCGAGCACGCGTTCCGCATTCGAGAGGTCGTTGTTGACCTTGCTCTTCTTGCGCCACGGCAAGCCGATCAGCGTATCGATGTAGTTGCGCACGACCGTCGCTTCAGCCGACATCGGCGACATCAGCTTGAGCTTCTTCAGCTCGCTGTCGGCCTTCTTCTTCGCTTCCTTCGGCATACGGGCAGCCGTGATGCGCTTCTCGAGTTCTTCGAGATCCGCACCTTCTTCGCCTTCGCCCAGTTCCTTCTGGATCGCCTTGACCTGCTCGTTCAGGTAGTACTCGCGCTGGCTCTTCTCCATCTGGCGCTTCACACGCCCACGGATGCGCTTTTCGACCTGCAGGATGTCGATCTCGGCTTCGAGCTGCGCGAGCAGATGCTCGAGACGCTCGATGACCGGGAACATTTCGAGGATGTGCTGCTTCTGGTCGAGCTTGAGCGGCAGGTGTGCCGCGATCGTATCGGCCAGACGGCCAGCCTCGTCGATACCCGACAGCGACGTCAGGATCTCCGGCGGGATCTTCTTGTTCAGCTTCACATACTGGTCGAACTGCGACACGATCGCGCGGCGCAGCGCTTCAGTTTCTGCGCTGTCGGCGTGGTCGGGTTCGAGCGGCATGACTTCGCACGAAAACTGCGTTTCCTGTTCTTCGATGGAAAGCGTTTTGGCGCGCTGCAAGCCTTCGACGAGCACCTTAACGGTGCCGTCGGGCAGCTTCAGCATTTGCAGGATGTTGGCGATACACCCTACTTCGTACATGTCCTTTTCGGTCGGCTCATCTTTCGCAGCCGTTTTCTGGGCGACGAGCATGATGTGCTTGCCGCCTTCCATCGCTGCTTCGAGAGCCTTGATCGACTTCGGGCGGCCTACGAAGAGCGGAATCACCATGTGCGGGAAGACGACTACGTCACGCAGCGGGAGCAGCGGGAGCGTAATGCGTTCCGGCGGAAGGAGTTGGGTTCCTGACATTTCATTTCCCCATGAGTGGAATCAGTTCGTTCGATAGGTGAGGCCAGCAGAAAAGATTGCAAGCCTCCGCGTGTGGGAAAAGTTCAGTGACTCCGAAGGTTCAGTGACTCCATAGTGAAAACAACGGTTCTGACCACACGATAAACGAAAAAAGCCGTTCACGTTGCCATGAACGGCTTTTTTTGCGTAACCCGAAAGCCGATCAGTTCGAACCCGCCACTTTTGGCGCGTCTTCGTAGATCAGCAGCGGCTTGCCGTCACCGTCAATCACATTGTCGTCGATGATGACCTTGCTAACGCCTTTCATTTGCGGCAAGTCGTACATCACGTCAAGCAACGCCTGTTCCAGGATGGAACGCAGACCGCGAGCGCCCGTCTTGCGACGAATCGCCTTACGTGCAACGGCCTGCAACGCAGCCGGGCGAATTTCGAGCTCGACGCGTTCCATATTGAACAGCTTGTGGTATTGCTTCACCAAGGCGTTCTTCGGTTCGACGAGGATCTTCATCAACGCCGCTTCGTCGAGCTTGCCGAGCGTAGCCACCACCGGCAGACGGCCGATCAATTCGGGAATCAGACCGAACTTGATCAGGTCTTCCGGTTCCACTTCGCGCAGCACTTCGCCGGCGTCGCGGTCCTGCTTGCTCTTCACGCTTGCGCCGAAGCCAATGCCGGTCTTCTCGGTACGGTCGACGATAACCTTCTCGAGGCCGTCGAACGCGCCACCGCAAATGAACAGGATGTTGGTGGTGTCGACCTGGATGAAGTCCTGATTCGGATGCTTACGGCCACCCTGCGGCGGCACCGACGCCATCGTGCCCTCAACCAGCTTCAGCAAAGCCTGCTGCACGCCCTCGCCCGACACATCGCGGGTGATCGACGGGTTGTCGGACTTGCGGCTGATCTTGTCGATTTCGTCGATGTAGACAATGCCGCGCTGGGCCTTGTCGACTTCGTAGTTGCAGTTTTGCAGCAGCTTCTGAATGATGTTCTCGACGTCTTCGCCAACGTAGCCGGCTTCCGTCAGCGTTGTTGCGTCGGCAATGACGAACGGAACATTCAGAAGGCGCGCAAGCGTCTGCGCGAGCAAGGTCTTGCCGGAACCGGTCGGGCCGATCAGCAGGATATTGCTCTTGGACAGCTCGATTTCGTCTTTCTTGTCGAGGTGCTTGAGGCGCTTGTAGTGGTTGTATACCGCGACCGCGAGAATCTTCTTCGCGCGTTCCTGACCGATCACGTACTGGTCGAGAATTTCACGGATTTCCTGCGGACTCGGCAGATCGGACTTGGACAAGCCCGCCTCGATGCCCGCGCCTGCAGCCTCATCACGGATGATTTCGTTGCATAGGTCGATACATTCATCACAGATGAACACCGACGGGCCGGCAATCAGTTTTTTGACTTCATGCTGGCTCTTGCCGCAGAACGAGCAATACAACAGCTTTTCGCTGTTAGAACTTTTCTTGTCCGCCATAGATGTGTGAGCCTCCGGACACTCAATTACATGATACGCCGTTTGCCCCAGCCCCGCAGTTTGGGCGCGGCCGGGTTTGAGCCAAGGTGACGGCGTTTGCCGCAGGCACTCGGACGAGTCTTGATTATTTCACAACCGATCGGTGAGGCCGCGCCCCATTCTGGGGCGTGGCTTCACCGGCGATTCATGGACACTTTATTGACCACTTCATGGATCACTTCATGGACCACATCAAGGACGCTTATGCGCCACCTGGTCAACCAGGCCGTACGCTTGCGCGTCATCGCCGGACATGAAATTGTCGCGGTCGGTGTCGCGTGCGATACGCTCGACCGGCTGGCCGGTGTGGTGCGCGAGCAGGTGATTCAGCCGTTCCTTCAGGTACAGGATTTCGCGCGCCTGGATTTCGATGTCCGATGCCTGGCCGCGCGCGCCGCCCAGCGGCTGGTGAATCATCACGCGCGAATTCGGCAGCGCAAAGCGTTTACCCTTCGCGCCGGCCGCCAGCAGGAACGCGCCCATGCTGGCTGCGAGGCCCATGCACAGCGTCGACACGTCAGGCTTGATGAACTGCATCGTATCGTAGATCGCCATCCCGGCCGAAACCGAGCCGCCCGGGCTGTTGATATAGAAACTGATGTCCTTGTCCGGGTTTTCACTTTCAAGGAACAACATCTGCGCGACGACGAGGTTAGCCGTCTGGTCGTTCACTTCGCCGACCAGGAACACGATGCGTTCCTTCAGCAGACGCGAATAGATGTCATACGAGCGCTCGCCCCGGCCGCTCGTTTCCACGACGATCGGCACCAGTCCGAGCGCCTGCGCTTCGAGATCCCGGGACGACTGGGAGGTCAACGTGTCCAGCATTTGGGCGCGAAAGGTCATGCAATGGATCCTTGTCTGGAAATATTCTAAATATTAGATGCTAGACAGGTGTGGTCGACGAGCCCGTATTCAAGTGCGCGATCAGTGCGGCCGCGGTGCGCGACGCAGTGTCAACACGCCATGCAAAACGCAACGCACTTTCACAGCACAAAAAAACGGCGTGCGGGCCGTCGCTCCGACAGCCGGCACGCCGTTGCAGCGACGCTTACGCTTGCGCCGTTGCGCTTGCCAGTTCTTCGAAGCTTACTTCCTTGTCCGTCACCTTGGCCTTGCTGAGCACGAAATCGACGACGTTGGCTTCAACGACGTACGCTTCCATTTCGGCAAGACGTTGCTGGTTGGAATAATACCAGCGGACGACTTCCTTCGGGTCCTCGTAGCTTTTCGCGAATTCGTCGACTTCGGCACGAATCTGCTCCGGCTTGGCTTGCAGCTCATTCGCCTTGACCAGCTCGGCCAGCACGAGGCCCAGCTTCACGCGACGCTCAGCCTGTTCCTTGAACATTTCAGCCGGGATCGGTGCGTCAGCGGCATTCGGCACGCCGCGCTGCTCGAGGTCCTGACGGGCCATGCCAACCAGGCGTTCCTGATCTTGCGCGATCAGCGCGCCCGGCACGTCGAGCTCCGAAATCTTCAGGAGCGCGTCCATGACCTGGTTCTTGACGATAGCTTGCGTGCGACGCTTCGCTTCGCGTTCCAGATTGTCTTTGATCTCAGCGCGCATTTTGACCAGATCGCCGTCTTCGATACCGAGCGACTTCGCGAATTCAGCGTCGATTTCCGGCAGATGCGGCCACTCGATCTTCTTCATCGTGATCGTGAATTGCGCGGTCTTGCCTGCGACGTCCTTGCCGTGATAGTCAGCCGGGAAAGCCAGGTCGAATTCCTTCGATGCGCCGACCGCGAGGCCCAGCGCTGCCTTTTCGAATTCCGGCAGCATGCGGCCTTCGCCCAGCACGAATGCGAAGTCTTCGGCGCTGCCGCCCTGGAACACTTCACCGTCGATCTTGCCGACGAAGTCGACCGTCACGCGATCGCCGTCTTTAGCCGCGGTGTCCGCGCCGCCGTCGCCGTGCTCGCCGGCTTCGCCGCGAGCGTGGAAGTGCACGCGCTGCTTGCGCAGGATGTCCAGCGTGCGGTCGATTTCCGCTTCGCTGATGGTGGTCGTGGTGCGTTCGATTTCAGCCGTGGCGACATCACCCAGCTTCACTTCCGGATACACCTCGAACGTCGCGTCGAACGCGTAATCGCCTTCAGCAGCGTCGGCCTTCGGCGCGAAGCTCGGCTGACCGGCAACGCGCAGGTTTTCGGCACGGCTGATGTCGAAAAATTCCTTGCCGACCTTGTCGCTCAGCACTTCAGCTTCAACCTGGCCCGAATACTGTTGCGTCACCATCTTGAGCGGCACCTTGCCCGGGCGGAAACCCGGCATGCGCACGTTCTTTGCCAGTTGGCGGATACGCGAGTCCACTTCCTTCTGCACGGCATCCTTCGGCAGGGAAATCGTTACGCGGCGTTCGAGCTTGCCGAGGTTTTCAACAACGTTAGCCATGGCTTCAATCGTCCTAAAATTATTCGAGCGAATCAGTTATCTTCTCCGTGCCGCGTTTCGATGCCACCGATATCGCATTTGCGTCGTCTGGCATCGATTGCGCGCCTGCGCCGCGGGCTTGCAGGCCGCCGGCAGCACGGTTGGGTCCAAAGAGCCGAATATTTTAGCAAACTATTTGCGCGCCTAGCCGGGGTTTCGATGATTGCACGCGTTTTTATCGGTGTTCGGGCCACTTTCCGGGCGGTTTTTCACCTGTTTGCAGCCTTCCCGGTGGCCGTTTACTGCTTTCCTTGCCGCGGCTTCCCGTCAGTTTCCGGCCTGCTTACGGTTTAACGGTCCCAACGGCCCCTTTACCGGCGCCACCGCCGGAAAACACCGTATGCCCGGCAGCACCGCGTTTGCCGCAAGCGATCCCACCTATGCCCCCACACGCGCGCCTCCAGACAATCCCGGCTATGCCGTTCGACATATTCAGTCGGCGCGCCCATGCTGATAAGCTAATGGACGCGCTCGGGGCTGCGCCTTCATCTGTTCATACCATTCGCCCTCGCAACGATTCCAACCATTCAGAGACACCATGCCGAATTTGCCGTCCTCGCCTGTCGTCGTGATTGCCCCCGATTCCTTTAAAGGTTCGCTTAGCGCGGAACAGGTCGCGCAAGCGATCGCGTCCGGCATCCAGCGCGCCCGGCCGGACGCCGATGTGCGCATCTGCCCGATGGCCGACGGCGGCGAAGGCACGCTCGACGCCATGCTCACGAGCGGCGGCGAACGCCGCAAGCTGAGCGTGCGCGGGGCGGCCGGTCCGGTGCGCGAAGCACTCACCGGCCTGCTTGCGAATGGCAGCGCGATCATCGAAACAGCGGAAATCGTCGGCATTACCGATCCGGTCGGCATGGGCGTGCCGGTCGAGGCGCGCAGCACGCGCGGCATGGGCGAAGCGATTCGCGCACTGCTCGACGCCGGCGTACGGCGCTTTTTCGTCGCGCTCGGCGGTAGCAGCACGAACGACGGCGGCGCTGGCTTGCTGGCCGGCCTCGGCCTGAAACTTTTCGACGCGCAGGACAATGAGCTCGACGCCACGCCCGAACAACTCGCTCGCGTGGCGCGCCTCGACGTGTCGCAACTGGACGCCCGCCTCGCGGACACGCAGTTCGTCGGCATGTCGGATGTGGACAACCCGCTGACCGGCGATCATGGCGCGACTGCCGTGTTCGGTCCGCAAAAGGGCGTGAAGCCCGAACAGATCGCCCCGATCGACGCTGCCCTCGCCCATTTCGCCGATCTGCTCGAAACGGCGCTGGGGCGCACGGCACGCGACCAACCCGGCGCGGGAGCGGCCGGCGGTCTCGGCTTCGCGCTGCATATGCTGGGCGCGCAGTTCGAGCCGGGTGCGGAAACCGTCGCGCGGCAAATCGGTCTGGACGCAGCGCTTGAAGGCGCGAACTGGCTGATCACTGGCGAAGGCCGTTCCGACGTGCAAACGCTGCACGGCAAGGCGCCGTTCATCGCTTGCCGTCATGCGCAGGCCGCGGGCGTGCCGGCCACGCTGCTCTCCGGCGCGGTCGACTCCGCGGCGCTGCCGCGTCTCGCCGAACACTTCAGTGGCTGCTTCTCGCCGGCCCCTGGACCGATCACGCTCGAGGTTGCCATTCGCGAGGCAGCGCGCCTGCTTGCCAACGAGGCCGAACAGCTGACGCGCCTGAAATACGGCGCGCGTTGACCGGCAGGACGGTTGCGGCAACAATCACAGCGCCACGATCGCGCCACTCATCACGGGAAGACCATGAAGGCCTCCGCCAAAACCGGACTCGAGCAGTTCCTGACGTATCGTCTGCATGTCCTGAACAAACTCGCCGAGCGTGGCATCGGCGTGCGCTATCAGGACAAATTGGGCGTGACATTGCCTGAAGCGCGGGTGATTGCGTCGGTGGGCTCGTTCGGACCGTTTTCGATCATGGAACTGGCGCGGCACGCCAACCTCGACAAGAGTCAGGCTAGCCGCGCGGCCGAGGCGTTGATCAAGCAAGGGCTCGTGAAGCGCGAGACGAGCACTGAAGACGGCCGCGTCGTGCTGGTGTCGCTGACGCCGGAGGGGCGCGCGCTTTATCGCAAGGTGATGCCGATCGCGCGCAAGTGGAACGGCGATATGTTCGACTGCCTCGACGAAGATGAAAAGCGCGCGTTCAGCCACGCGCTCGACAAGATCATCGAAACGATGACGGAACGAGAGGGGTAAACAAGGACGTGCTGGCGCGGCAAGGACGTGCCGGCGCGGGCATTTCTCCCGCGCAACACAATCTCCTCAGTGCCACGCACGTCTTCAGCATGGCAATCCCCTCAGGGCTGCACAATCCCTCGGCGCGCCAATCTCTCGATTCTGTTCGACCTTCGCGCCGAAGTACTCCCGTCCCGAAGTCAATTCTTTTCTGCGCTTTGACCGTCAGCGCCAGCAGTGCCGGCATCTTTCACGGCGGCGTTCGGTGCGCCCGATTCGCCAGGCACACTACCGGCCAACCCGCTAGCGCCACCTGCTGCGTCAGCCCCACCGCCGGCCTGAGCCCCTGCCGCACCCTGAGTCCCACGCGCAAGCCGCCATGCGATCGCACCGAGCGAACCAACTGCGAGCAACAAAGCCGCCCACAACATATAGCGCCGCCTCGCATCGGAGTCCTTATCCGCCGACTGCGAATCGGCATCGCTCCCAACGGGCAGCGCTTCGCCCAGCCGCGCCGCCACGACAACCGACGACGCCCCCATCAGCAGATCCGCCCGGCTCACCGCCGACGACACCGCGCCGGCACTCCCCACCCCGAGCGTGAAAGGCCCGTCTCCGCGCGCGACAAACGTGAGTGTCGCCGGACGCCAGCCCGCAGCGACAGTCAATGCGCCGCTTCCCAAGCCGCCGTTACGCGTGTCGACCACCACGCGCCACTGACGATCCGTGTCGGCCGCCAGTTCAAGCGAGGGGTTGCTTTGCTCCACCGTGCCGTTGTGCAACCGGAACAGCGTCGCGCTCGAGACTTCTCTCCACGCCGCCTCCAGCCCTGCACGCGAGTAGACGACAGCAGGCGCCACGGTATTCGGCTGCGGCAGGTTCAGGCGCAAACGATCGACGGGATAAGGACCGCCGGTTTCGAAGAAATACTCGCCGGTTTTCGGTCCCGCGTGGGCGACGATGCCTTCGCGCCATTCCCGCTGGCTATCCGCGCGTTGCACAGAGCCAGCGCCGGCCGCCTGCACCTGAGCGTCGATCGTGTCGATGTAGGGCGAGCCATCAAGCCAGCGCAATCGCAGGTAACGCGCGCGCATGTCGTTGAACTCGATGCGGTCCTGGCTCAGCGTGCTGCCGTTGTAGCTGACCTTGAGCAATTGCGCCTCGCCGGCGGGTTGCCAATTGCGCAGATCGTCGCTCGATTCGACGCTGACACGTCCCTGGTAATTGTCGTCGCGCACATGCACGACCAATGCATCCACTCGGGCGCCCCTGCGCGTCTCGCGCCCGATATCGATCAGATCGGTGTCATGTTGCTCGCGGGCCGGCGGCGCTGCCGTGGCACGCAGCGAGCCGTCGGCGGCAATCGTTACGCCGAGCGGTGCACCGGTGCGGCCGGCGGCCGCGGGCGGCAGGGGGAACCAGGGCACCGAATGCAGCGTGGCCGGTGCGCGGGCAGGCTCGTGCGGCGCCTCCAGCGAATACGGCACCGGTTCGCCGGCGCCATTGAACACGCGCACGTCGCCGAGATCGCTGCGCTGGCTGGCGGCATAGACGGCAGCCGGAAGCGTCACGCTGTAATAGGCGGCGCCGCTCTCGAGTTCAAGCGCAAAGCGCTGCGTAAACCGATCGGCCGCGACGGCCGTCGTCGACACCCACACGGACGAGATCGCAAGACACCACCCCGTCACCATCAAGACACGCTTCATTGCCTGGTTTCCAGAACTGCCGCCTTGGGCGGCAACGGCGAAAAATAACCGATCAGCAGCAACATCAGACCAATACCGATAAACGACACGATCCGCTCGATACCGGTCACATGCGACAGATCGAACAGGAAGAGCTTGACGACGGTCGCCGCCAGCAGACCACCGCCGATGAACCAGAATAGCCGGTTGGCCCGGCGGGTCGCCCAGATCATGATCGCCAGCGCGCACACCGTCCAGAATACCGATACCGAAGCCTGGACGAGCATGGAGTGCGACATCTCGTCGAGCTGATACGGCACGCCGATCCAATGATGCAGCGTACGCAGCAGCATCGCGTTGAGCCAGATGAATCCGGTTACGCCGACGGCCACCTGCAACGGCACACGATATTCGCCAACCGGCACGCCCAGGCGGCTGATACGCACGAGCCACAACGCCGCCAGCGCAAAAATCACCGCCTGCACCAGGTCGAGCGGATTGAGCAACGGCAGACGCGCCCACGCGCCGCCGTCCTGCGTCAGGTTCGCATAGAACGTCCATACCCACATCACCAGCACGAGCGGCGTCGACGCGATCGCGCACACGCGTACGATGCTGTCGCGCCGCGCGATCCACAGCCCGGCAAATGCAAACGCGCTCCAGCCGACCAGGAACACCTGCTGGAAATTGAACGACGCCAACACCGCGTCGACATCGTACGCGGCATGGAAATGATGATGCAGCGTGCGCAGCAGCGACGCATTGAACCAGAGGAAGAGCGTCGCCAGCACCGCGTAATCGAACGCCCGCGGATGCCAGTGCACGCCCAATGCGCGCAGGCGTCGCAGCCACACGGCGCAGGCGAGGAACGCGAGGATCTGGGCCACATCCAGCGGATTGAGGATCGGCAGCCAGAAGAGCGGCGCGGCGCTGCCGTCGCTCGTCACGCTTGCGATACTCCACAGCCACAGCAAGGCGGCGAGCGGCGCCGCGGCCCAGACCTGATAAGCCTGCACGAACCGCGCGACCGGCCAGCGCAAACGGTGCCCGGCACCGGCCACCAATAGCAGCAGAATGCCGAAGCCATAAGCCCACGCGCTCCAGCTCCATGCGCCTTCCGGCACGTAGGCGCGCAAGCCCCAATAACCTTCGAGCGCGACGAGCGCACCGGCCGTCCAGAACATCAGCGTATGCAGCGTGGCGAGCACGCGATCGCCGACGTCACGCTCCTGACGCCACAGCAGCAAGTAGGCAGACGCCGCGGTCACCGCGCAAACCAGCCAACCGTAGCCGCTCACCGGCGCGCCGCTCAACATGAACAGGCTCAATGTCAGCAGCGCGAGGACCGGCACGAGCGCCAGCGCCGGCAATTCCGCGAGCGGCCAACGCAGCTTGCGCCGCGCGCCGTGCGCGAGCCACGTAGTCAGCACGGCGAACAGTGCGATGGCGGCAGTCTCGAAACGATCGACATCGGAGGCAAAATGGACCGGTGCGTACGTATGGATTTCGTTGAGCCCCCCAACTATCCACCACAACAGTCCCCAAACACTGGCGACGAGGCCGATCTGCGGCATCCATCCGTGCCACGCAGCCGCTTCGCTGCGCCCATGCAACCGCCATCCCGTGAAGATGCCCGCGACCGCGATCAGCACGGTCGCGATGTACGCGCCGTTCAGGATCGGCCACGCATGCACGCCGCCGATCGCGAATGTGCCGACACCGTACGCGCCCGCGGCGGCCAGTTGCATCAGCAGGCCGAAGCCAAATGCGGTTAAGCGTCGCTGACGGACAGCGAGCCAGGTGATCGCGGCGCCTTCGATTGCCCAGGTCGCGCTCGTGGTCGGTCCGGTGAAAGCGAGCGGCACCGCGAGCGTGGCGAAGATCACGGCCAGCGCGAGCATGGCTTCGAACATCATGCCGAGGCGCTCGCGGCGTCGCGCCAGCCAGCCCGCAATCGCCAGATAGAACGCGGCCAGCGCCACCGCGCTCCACGCCAGACCGAATTCGGTGCCCTTCATCAGTGCCGCTTGCAAACCGATCGCGACGAGCGGCGTGCCGAACACCAGCGTGCCGTCGACGTAATGCTTGAGCGCGACCTCGCGGCGCACGGCGTAGAGCAAGGCGATGCCGACATACATCAGGAAGAACAGGATCAGGAACGGCTCGGTGCTGGCAAGCAGTTCGGGCCGGTACGCCGTCACACCCCACACGGCGCCGATCGAAAACGTGAACACGAAGCCGAGCAGATTCAGAGGCCGCCACGCCTTGAACCACGCGATCGCGAAGATGCCCGCGTTGAGCAACGCGTAGTAGCTGAACAGCATCACGTGACTGCCGCCGCCTGTCGACAGAAGCACCGGCGCGAGAAAGCCGCCCGCACTGCCCATGAAGGCCAGCGACGACGCGTTCTGCCGCACCGCCAGAAACGCGCTCAGGCCGCAGATCGCGATCATCAACGGCAAAGCCGCGCCCGCCGGCAGCAGATGGTAGAGCTTCGTGGCGGCGAACACCGTCAGATAGAGCGCGCCGACGCCGCCGCCCTGCAGGATCAGCCCGTACGCGCCGCGGCGCTCGCCGATGCGCCAGCCGAGTCCGATCAGCACGGTTGCGGCAAGCGCGACGCCGGCGAGGCGGAATTCGATCGGCAACAAGCTGTTGTCGGCCGCGTATTTGAGCAGGAACGCAATGCCGAAGAACAGCACGATGATGCCGACCCGCACGACGGTGTTGCCGCCGAATAGCCAGTCGCGGCCGCTTTTGAAGAGGCGCTCCGCGAGACCGGGACCGCGCGGTGGCGCAGGTGGCGCGGATGGCGCAGGCGGAGCGGATGGCGTTTGCGTTGCGAGAAGCTCATTGGCAAGCGACGACGGGCCGCCTGACGGCTCCAACGCCATCGGGCTGCGTGACTCAGCCTTCAGCATGTCCGATGCGGTCGTATCGCTCGACACAGGCGCGCCGGCCGAGGCGACCGGCGTAACCGCACTGGCGCTCACCGTCGAGCGTACGGCGGCCGGTTGCGCCGGCGCTGCCTCCGGCTCGTTGCGCGGCGTCTGCTCCGTCACAGGCGGCATCGCGTACGAACTCTGCACGACATCGCCCGGCTGGAGCCTGAACGCTTCTGGCTCGCCATCCGCCGTACCGGTCGCCGATGCACCGGCAACGCCGGCTCGCAACGCGCGGACCTCATCGCGTAGACCGGCGATTTCGCGCTCGAGCCGTTCGACGCGCGCGGCCAGTTCGTCGGCTGAGCTGCCAGGTATGCTCCAGTTATCGGTTGCCGCCGGTTTTGGCGCGGATTGGTTCGCTGCGCCCGGCGACTTCTTTTGCAACAGCCGTGCGAGGGCAAAGCCGGCCACTCCACCCATCAGTCCACCGTAGCCGACTGGAAAGTCGTTCGACAACGCGGCCAGCATCCCGACCACCGCCCCGATCACGGCAAATATCACGCTCATCGCATCCCTCTTTTATTGTCTTCTGCAGCGAGATCCGTTTGTCGCCCGGATTAATCCACGCGTATTGCGTTAGCAATACAGCGAAAATCGGCGCGCAGAATACCACGTAAATCGCGCTTTTCAAGCATCGAGCCGATCAGGTCGAATGCCGACACTTATACGTCGATGCATCGCGATTCTTTTTACAGAATTTACGCTATTTATTTCTGCAGGATTAATCCGTGGGTGGGCGCAAACGAACGCAAGCGCGCGCATGTGAACATGCCGGCGGCCGTGATCCGGACACGGGCACGTCGCACATCAGCTGAAGCGGACCGAAGCGGTCATCGCTAACGCCATTCGCCCAATGCACGTCGAATGCAGATTAACTAACTGCACAATATGTATTGACAGCGGCTACCGGCCGATCCCGCGCGCGGCTCGACCGGTAGCCGATTGTCCGGGACAAGCCGGAAAGCGGCACATCCAACCGCCTATCGCTTAATCGAATTAACTACGCTGAAAATCATCGCCACTTTTCGAGTACGGTCGACCCGGCCGCGCAGCCGCGTTCGCCGCAACCTGCCAACCATGTCAAAATTCGGCATCGGCCAGCAGGCCTTCGATCACCCACATTTCATTCAGGGAAGTTTCCGTGGACATCAACAAACAGGTAGCGGCCCTCACCGCCTCAGAACTTCAAACCGCCGGCGCGAGCCAGGCGACGGCGATCGCCGTCAGCGTGCTGCTGCGCCATCTGCGCTCGCCTGAGCTGGCAAAACTGTTGTCGTCGGCGTTTGAAAACCACCAGGCAGTCATGCTGCAAACGCCTTGGCCCGATCAAATGCTGCAGGCGTTCGAATCGACTCGCCGCTTTCTCGAAGGCGCCACGCAAGCCGAACTGCCGGGCACGCAAGCAGGCCAGCAAGCGTCGTCGCCGGACGCCTGAGCGTTGCCGGGCCGCACGGCCCGGCACCAATCACACGGGCCAACGAAGGGCCGCGCAAGGACAATGAACAGACAATAAACGGGCGACAAGCGGGCGATAAACGAGCGATAAGCGGACAACAAACGCAGAACAAGCGGACAACAAAAAACCCCGTCAGCCGGAAGACTTAACGGGGTTCTCTGCTACATATGGATGGTGCGAGGGAGGGGACTCGAACCCCTACACCCTTGCGGGCGTCAGGACCTAAACCTGGTGCGTCTACCAATTTCGCCACCCTCGCAGCCGGGCAAAACGCTGTGCGCCCTGCCCGATGTCCTGCATGCTCGCGGCCGCGTAAAAAACCTGCGTCCAAAAGCGTAAGCGCGAGATTCTAACCGATTGATTCGCGCTTGTCTGCATTTGGCATGCATCTGCTTGAGGGGGCGTCGATGCTACAATTTTTGGTTAAACGCACGCCCACCGTGCCCCTCTTCGCCCGCCTTCCCCACATTCCAATCCCGTGAATTTCGACGAATACTGCCAGCAGAAAGCGGTGCCGCCCGGATCGAGCACCTACTATGCGCTTCGCCAGGCGTCCGCGGCAAGCCAACCGCTCCTGACCGCGCTGTTCGCACTGCGCCGCGAGTTCGAGGAAACCGTTAAGGAAACCAGCGATCCGGCCATCGGCCGCACCAAACTCGCATGGTGGCAAAACGAGCTCGCCGCACTGGCTTCAGGCTCGCCGTCGCATCCGGTTTCGAAAGCGCTGGCGGCTTATTTGCCCGACGTAGAGGCCGAATATCCGGCGTTGCAAGCGCTGCTCGCCGGCTTCGAGATGGACCTCGACCAGGCGCGCTACCTCGACTATCCGAATCTGCGGCGCTATGTGCAAGGCGTCGGCGGCACCTTCGCGTCGCTGATCGCGCGTGCTGCGGCGAAAAACCCAGCGCAGACGTCGAACTGGTCGGGCGCGCTCGGTGAGGCGCTGCTGCTTGCGCAGTTAGTTGTCGAAACCGGCAATGACGCGCGCCACGGCCGCATCTATATTCCGATCGACGAAATGCAGCGCTTTAACGTCACCGCCGCGGATCTGATCAACCGGAAATACTCCGACGCGTTTACCGAGTTGATGCGCTTCGAAACCAGACGGGCCCGCGATGCCTTGCATGCGGCGCTCGCCGCCATGCCCGCCAATGAGCGGCGCTCGCAGCGAACGCTAGTGGCACAGGCGGCACTCGCCTTGGCGCTGCTGGATGAAATCGAACGGGACGGCTATCACGTGCTGCATCAGCGCATCGCATTGACGCCGATCCGCAAACTCTGGATCGCGTGGCGCGCGAGATAAGCGGGCTAAGCTGATTGAGTGGGCAACCAAGCGGGCAATTAAGCGGGCAACACAGCGGCTGCCGCCTCATGCCGATAAGGCAAAGCTCCGTGCATTATCAGACACGTAGCAACGGCAACGGCTCGAATCGCTGCTGCAGGATGGCGGACGCATCGAGTCCCCACCAGGGCCCGAGCACGGTCGCGTAGAGCTGCTGAAAATCGACGCCGACCGGCAAGTTGCCGTTGCCATCCAGCCGCGCGAGCACCGGCGGCACGCCGTACAACCCGCCGCGCACTCGCCCGCCCATCACGAAATGCGGCGCCACGGTGCCGTGGTCCGTGCCGTTGCTCTGATTCTCACGTGGCCGCCGGCCGAACTCCGCATAGGTCATCACCAGTGTCTGGTCCCAGCGGCCGAGTTCCACCAGCGCCGACTTCATCGCCGCGAACCCTTCGGCCAGTTGCTTGAGCAGCGCCGCCTGCTGACCGGGCTGGTTCTGGTGCGTATCGAAACCGTTCAGCGTCAAGCGGATCACCGCGACACCCTGCCCGCTGCGCGGCTGTTCTTTCGGCATGCCCCCACCGGGAACCGCCCTCGGAGCGTCGCCGGCGGCGAGCACTTGCATGGCCGTCCCGATCGAACTGCCAAATGCACCGCCAGGAAACACCGTCTTCAATTGCATCTGACTCTGTGTGGGACGCAAACGGTCTGCCGCTTTCACGATGTCGTTCTCGACGTCGAGAATGTGCGCCAGTTCCGGATTACGCTCGTGCAGCGACACCGGCGTGGCGAGGCGCGAAGCCTTGACGAACTGCGCCGGATTGACCAATGCGATCGCGCGTGCGCCGTTGGCAAGCGGTCCCATTTCGGCGCTGCCGATCACCACGCCGTCCGCAGCAAAGCCGGGAGGCACCGGCGTCTGCGCGAATGCCCGTGTGAGCCAGCCCTCGCGCAGATACTGATCCGAACGCGACGCGGTGTCCCAGATCTCGATCGAGCGGAAATGCGACAGGTTCGGTTGCGCGTAGCTGACACCCTGCACGATCGCCAGTTGCTGGCTTTGCCAAAGCGGCATGAGCGCCTGTAACGACGGATGCAGCCCGGTGCGCTCGTCGAGCTGGATCGTCTGCTCGCGTTTGATGCCGATGCTTTTGCGCAGCTGATAGTAAGTGGGATCGGCAAACGGAATCACGGTATTCAAACCATCGTTACCGCCCTTCAGTTCGACGAGGATCAGCAGATTGCCGTAGCCACGATTCATTGGAGCGCCGAGGGCCGCCGCTTGCGCACCGAACGCGCGCGGCAGCCAGAGCGCCGCGCCGGCGGCTGTGCCCATCGAGAGAAAGCTGCGTCGTTTCATCCTGCACCTCGTTCGATTGTCATGGCGCGTGTCCTGCCGCCTTTGACGGACCGTCTATTTGCGCTGCCGATCTGCGTTAAACGGCTCAAGTTGCCCGATTCCGTCGGCTGTCGCAGTCGCTCACCGTCAGTCGCTCACTTCAATTGATAAGCCGGGTCCATCAGCAATGCTTCCAGATAAGCGCTGGCGGTCGAATCGGTTGCGATCGCGTCGACCGGCGTGAGCGGCAGGACCGCGTGCTGCAACTGAAGCTCGGCCGACAATCCCGGCTTCGCCGTCGGTGCGGTGTTGTAATGCGCAAGCCAGGTGTCGATGTCAAAGCGTACGCCGCCCTGGCCAGCCTGCCCGACCCGTGCCACCGCGCGCTGCATCGGCGGATTCGCCTGCATATTGCCTCCCGCGCCGCTCGCCGCGATCTTTGCACTCGCCGGCGTGTTCATGCGTCGCGGACCGGCGGTTTCCGTCGCCCGAAACAGTTGCTCGACGAATTGCTTGCGCGCGAGCAATGTCGAACTATTGATCCATATCGTGCCGCCCGGCCACCCTTTGACGTTCGGCGGGTAGAACAGGTTCTCGCCGAGCGTGCGGATTTGCGCCGCGAACGGTGCGGTGTTGTCATAGCCGATGTCGAACGCGCGCAGTGTCCCGACGACGAACTCAGCCGGCGATTTCACGAGGACGCCGCGATCGTCGTCGTTCCAGAAGGCGTCGCTCATGAAGAGGCCGTGCAGCGCGACCTTGATATCGTAGTGACTCGCGCGGAACTGCGCGGCGATGGGCGCGATGCGAGCGGGGTCCGGCGTATCGGAGACAAACTCGCGCCACAGCTTGGTCGTGACGAAGGTCGCGGTTTCCGGTCGTGCAAGCAGGACGTCGAGCACCTGATCGCCGTCGAACGGACCGGTTTGACCCAGCACGGTCTTGTCGCCGTCGTCGTGCAGATTGGCGCGCCACACGTATGCCTGCGTGTCGGGATCGAGGCTCCAGCCCGTATAGGCACGCGCGGCTTCCGATACGTCGCGCTGCGTGTAGTGCCCTTCTCCGAGCGTGAACAGCTCCATCACTTCCCGCGCGAAGTTCTCATTAGGCTTGCCCTTGCGATTGCTCGCGCCATCCAGGTATTGCAGCATCGCCGGATCTTTCGCGACGTCGTGCAACAGCTCGCCGAAATTGCCGAACGCGTCGCGGCGCAACAGCATGTTCTGCTGCGCCATCTGCTGCGGATATTGGACCTTGTCCTGACCCGACGTGAAGTGGTTGTGCCAGAAGAGCGTCATCCGCTCGGTCAGCGGCGACGGCGTGCTCAGCATCTCGCGCACCCACCATGCGCGTAATAATTCGTAACGCTGACCGCGCAATCGCTGCTCGTCGCGGCGTTGCTCGTCTGTCCACGTCTTGCGTGCTTCGCGTGTCGGGATCGGTTCGAGCACCCAGTCCGGCAGCGGTGTGACGGCTTCGGTTCGGGCTGTCGCCAGCACCTTGTCGACGGCCTGCTCGCGCGTGAGTCCGACGTATTGCGCGACCTCGTTGCTATCCGGCGCAAAGCCGACGCGCGTCAGGAAGAAGCGCGCGTCGTCGGCGTCGAGGATGTCCTGGTCGGCAGGAGAAGCAGCGGACGCTGCAGATGGTGCGCGATGCCTGTTGTGCAGGTGTGGCGCCGGCGGCGTGTCCTGTTGCTCAGCCAATGCCGATGCCGACGCGCACCATGTCACCGCCGCGAGCGCAGTGACAGCGACTGCAAGCCACCGGCCACCCTGACCGCCTGTCAGCAAGTTCATCATCGATCATCCGGTTGCGGGACATCACGAAAAGACGTTCACGCACGCAAAATACACTGTGAATGCGCTGTGTTCTGGTGACTCAACGGCAGATGGAACGGGAAAGTTGACGGGGGAAGTGCAACGAAATTTTTCAGGCGCGGGGAAAACGCGACCTTCGCGCGAGCGGCGCGCCCAGAGCGGGCACGGAAATAGCTAACGTTTATAGAGCTCGCGGACGGCGTCTTCGATATGCTGCCGTAACAGACGCCGTTCGTCGGGCGTCATATGGCCATCACGACGGCGTTGATCGAGATCGGGGGGAACTGCAGTGCGCAACATTGCGTCTGACGCAGGGCGGTCGGTGTTGGGGTTCCGACGGTTCACCCTGGAATTAGCCGACCTTGGCGCGCGTTCGCTCACCGCTCTGTCGGCCGAAGGCTGGGCGTGGGCGAGCGTTGGTCCTAGTGTGCCTGCAAGCGTACCGGCTACCGCCAGTGCAATTACGCTCAGGCGCACATTCGGCCAAACCCCTCCCTTCATGTTGTTCCCTTCGTGGCGCGGCAACCGGCTACCTCAAATGCGTATACAGACCCCGGTAGCGAGCCGGGTGCGAGAGTTTTAGTCGAGTGAAGTATCCACCGAACAGCCGCATTCAGTAAAGGAGTCTACCTGCCCATGCTTTACGTCGTGCCACAGTGCGGGTAAATTTTGTAACTGACTGTAACCCGATAAATGATGCAACCGCGCACCCCTTTCTAATCGCGCTAAGATGCCGACCATGGAAACCAAAAACCCTTCGAAAATCCTCGTCGTCGACGACGATCCGCGCTTGCGCGATCTGCTGCGCCGCTACCTCGGTGAACAGGGCTTCAATGTCTACGTTGCCGAGAACGCGCCGTCCATGAACAAGCTCTGGGTGCGTGAGCGCTTCGACTTGCTGGTGCTCGATCTGATGCTGCCCGGCGAGGACGGCCTGTCGATCTGCCGCCGTTTGCGCGGCAGCAACGACCGCACGCCGATCATCATGCTGACGGCCAAGGGTGAAGACGTCGATCGCATTGTCGGGCTCGAAATGGGCGCCGACGACTATCTGCCCAAGCCGTTCAATCCGCGCGAACTGGTTGCGCGGATTCATGCGGTGCTGCGCCGCCAGTCGCCGTCCGAGTTGCCGGGCGCGCCGTCCGAAACCACCGAAGTGTTCGAGTTCGGCGAGTTCGCGCTGAATCTTGCCACCCGCACGCTCACCAAGGCCGGCCAGGAAATTCCGCTGACCACGGGTGAGTTTTCGGTACTGAAGGTGTTTGCGCGTCACCCGCGTCAACCGCTGTCGCGTGAAAAGCTGATGGAACTGGCGCGCGGCCGTGAATACGAAGTGTTCGACCGCAGCCTCGACGTGCAGATTTCGCGTCTGCGCAAGCTGATCGAACCTGATCCGGGCAGCCCACGTTTCATTCAGACCGTTTGGGGTCTAGGCTACGTGTTCATTCCTGACGGTGCAGCCTGAGTTTGTTCTCACCTCCCGTGTCGACCAGAGTTCGCGCTTGAGCGCGATTACTCTGGTCCCGTGTAAGTTAGTTCCAAATAAGAAGGGCCCATGCGGATCGACCGGCGCCTCCTGACGCTCGCGTTCGGCGGCCTTTTCTGGCGGACCTTTCTGTTGATCGCTCTATTGATCGCAGTCAGTCTCGCCGCGTGGTTCCAGAGCTTTCGGGTGATCGAACGCGAGCCGCGCGCACAGCGCGTGGCATTGCAACTGGTCGCTATCGTCAAGCTCACGCGCACCGCACTCCTCTATTCCGATCCCGACCTGCGGCGCGCCTTGCTGCAGGATCTGGAGAGCAATGAAGGGGTGCGCGTGTACCCGCGCGAAACCACCGACAAGTACAAGCTCCAGCCCGACGAGTCGCTGAACCGGTTGATCGAACACGACATTCGCGGCCGCCTTGGCGACGACACCGTCATCGCGCAAAGCGTCAACGACATCCCCGGCGTCTGGATCAGCTTCAAGATCGACGACGACGATTACTGGGTCGCGCTCGACCGCGATCAACTGGACAACGCGACCGGCTTGCAATGGGCCGGCTGGGGCGTGTTCGCGCTGGCCTTGTCGCTGTTCGGCGCGGCGTTCATCACCAGTCTCGTGAACCGTCCGTTCGCCCGGCTCGCCATGGCCGCGCGCAAGGTCGGCTCCGGTCAGTCGCCGGAACCGTTGCCCGAGCGCGGCATGGGTGTCGCCGCCGAGACCAATCGCAGTTTCAACCAGATGGTGCAGGACCTCGAACAACTCGAGGCCGACCGCGCGCTGATGCTCGCGGGGATTTCGCACGATCTGCGCACCCCGCTCGCGCGGCTGCGGCTCGAAACCGAAATGAGCCCCTCAGACCAGGCCACGAAAGACGCGATGGTCGACGACATCGAGCAGATGGACATGATCATCGGGCGGTTCCTCGATTACGCGCGTCCGGTGCAGCGGGTGCCGGAGCCCGTCGACCTGTCGGTAATCGCAGGTGAGCTTGCCGCGCGGATGCAAAGCGAGGACAGCATGCGGCTGATTACGCGCCTCGCGCCCTCGGCGGTGATCGAGGCGGATGAGACCGACATGCGGCGTGTGGTCGGCAATCTGCTGGAGAACGCGCGCAAGTACGGTTTGAGCGACGGCGACGGCATACCGCACGTGATTCTGGAAACGCGGGTGTCGCACTCGCGGGTCGAGTTGTCCGTGGTCGACGAAGGGCCCGGCATTCCTGAAGACCAACTGGCACTTGTCACACGACCGTTCTATCGTGTGAATTCGGCGCGCACCCAGGCGAACGGCACGGGCCTTGGCATGGCAATTGTGCAGCGGCTGGTAGGCCGTTACCGCGGCGCGCTACGCCTGCGCAATCGCACGCCAGGCCCGGGTCTCGAAGTCACGATCGAGTTCCCGCTGGCAAAAGGTGCCTGACCGGAAAGGACATCCTCCAGCCGGGTTGACCGTCGATCTCGTTGAATAATAACTATCCAGGGTGTTAGTCAAAAACTATTGGATGGATAGTTCAATAGAGCTATATTCAAGAACGTGTAACGTGCTCGTTACGACGAGCAGATAGCCTCAACATGCTGTTTTTCCATCACATGAAGGAGCACTCGCATGAAAACCGTTGGCGATAAAGTCGAAGCGTTTACCGTTACAGCTGCCAAGCCGGGCTTCAACAATCACGAAGAAAACGGCGTGTCGGCTTTCGAAGAGATCACGGAACAGTCGTTCCCGGGCAAGTGGAAGATCATCTATTTCTACCCGAAGGATTTCACGTTCGTGTGTCCGACGGAAATCGTCGAGTTCGCCAAGCTGGCCAAGGATTTCGAAGAGCGCGACGCCGTGCTGCTCGGCGGCAGCGTCGACAACGAATTCGTCAAGCTGGCCTGGCGCCGTGAGCACAAGGACCTGAGCAAGCTGAACCACTATGCGTTCGGCGATGTGAAGGGCGAGTTGATCGACCAGCTCGGCGTACGCGACAAGGAAGCCGGCGTGGCGTTGCGCGCAACGTTCATCGTCGATCCGGACAATACGATTCAACACGTTTCGGTGAACAACCTGAACGTCGGCCGTAATCCTGAAGAAGTGCTGCGTATTCTCGACGGCCTGCAAACGGACGAACTGTGTCCTTGCAACCGCGCAGTCGGCGGCGCAACGCTGTAAGCAGTGCTGTCAGAAGCCCGCTAAGCTTGAAAGCCAGCGGGCTTTTTTATCGACAACCTGATAGGAGATGTCAATGGAATTCTTGTCTTCGATTAAGGCATGCGTGCCTGACTATGCCAAGGACATTCGGCTGAATCTGGACGGGACGATTGCACGCTCGTCGCTGGAAGGGAATGACGCGGTCGGCGTGGCGTTGGCCGCGGCGTTTGCGGCGAAGAGTACGGTGATTATCGAAGCGATTCGCAATGCCGGGGTTTTGTCGCCGGAAGAGACGAATGGCGCGCTCACTGCAGCCGCGCTAATGGGGATGAATAACGTGTGGTATCCGTATGTCGAGATGACGGATAACGCGGATCTGAAATCGCAGCCGGCGCAGTTACGGATGAATGCTTATGCGTCGCATGGCGGTGTGGATAAGCGACGATTCGAGATGTATGCGTTGGCGGCTTCGATTATTGGCAAATGTCATTTTTGCGTGAAATCGCATTTTGATACGCTGGTCACGGAGGGGATGAGTTCCGTTCAATTACGGGATGTGGGCCGCATCGCGGCTGTGATTAATGCTGCTGCGCAGTGTATTGCTGCTGAGGGTAAATAAGAGTTTTTTGTGCGCAGCGGATTTGAGGTTTTTTTTCGCTGCGCGGTTGTGGTTTTTCTGTTTTTTCTGTTTTTGTTTATTTGGTTTTTTCTTGATCTGGTTGCCTGCTCGGTGGTTATTGTTGTTTGCCTACGGCGTTGGGATTTGCTTTGTTTGGTTTGGTCTGGTTTTGTTGTCTGCGCGACGCTTATTTTTTGTGTGCCTGTGGCGTTGGCCTTTCCTTGTTTTCTTCGTGGTTTATTAGCGTTCGCCCCTGTGCGGGGCAGGCACTTACTTTCTTTGCCGCCGCAAAGAAAGTAAGCAAAGAAAGCGGCTCACACCGCTAATTCTTAAGCGGGTCCCCCGCGCTGTTACGGTAGTGGTGCATCTGGAATCTGTGTTCCCGCACACTCCGCGTTCGTGACACAGCAGTCATGCTTCCCGCCTCGCACTACGTGCTCGCCGGAAGGGTCCATCGGGCAAACCCACGGCCTCTTTGAGCACGGTGGGCGCCATCGGCTTCGCCTCGGCGAAATGCCAATGAATCCGGGTCGAGGACCAACGGCATACGAAGTGCACCAAGGCACTCATAACAGCAGGCCACCCTTCGAAATGTCACGGACATCAAGCATGACCAGTGGCTCGGCAAAGTGCCGCAGGCATCAAGCACGACAAACGACCTGATGGAGTGCTGCTGGCATCAACTACGGCAAGTGGCCTTATGGAGTGCCGCTGGCATCAACTACGGCAGGTGGCCTGATGGAGCGCCACTGGCATCAAGTACGGCAAGCGACCTGATGGAGTGCCACGGGCATCAACTACGGCAAGCGGCCTTATGGAGTGCCGCTGGCATCAACTACGGCAAGTGGCCTTATGGAGTGCCGCTGGCATCAACTACGGCAAGTGGCCTTATGGAGTGCCTCTGGCATCAACTACGGCAGGTGGCCTGACGGGGTGCCGCTGGCATCAACTACGGCAAGTGGCCTGACGGGGTGCCACTGGCATCAAGTACGGCAAACGGCCTGATGGAGTGCTGCTGGCATCGAGTACGGTAAGCTGCTGGTGAGGTGCAGCTAAGCATGAAACGGCGGGCGGGGATTTACTGAAGTACCGCATCGGCGCGCGCAGCGCCGCCGGAAGAATGACGGCCTTGTCACCAGGGCCGAATGTGCGAGAACACAGATTCCAGATGCACCACTACCGTGACTGTGCGGGGGACCCGCTTAAGAATTAGCGGTGTGAGCCGCTTTCTTTGCTTATCTTTCTTTGCGGCGGCAAAGAAAGTAAGTGCCGCCCCGCACAGGGGCAAACGCTAATAAACCAATAAGAATTCAAGGAAAGGCCAAAGACCAAAGAGCAACACCCAAAGAATCCAGATCAAGGAACCGCAAAAAACCCCAGATCAAGCAAAGCCCCCGCCGCAGGCAAAAAAACCACCTTACTCCTTGATCAACAAAACCACAGCCTGCGCCTCAATCCCTTCCCCGCGCCCGAGATACCCCAACTTCTCATTAGTCTTAGCCTTAACATTAACCCGCTCAACCGGCAGGTCCAGATCCGCAGCAATATTCGCCCGCATCCCGTCAATATGCGGCGCCAACTTAGGAGCCTGTGCAACCACACTACTATCCACATTAGCAATAGAAAACCCGGCAGCCTTCACGCGAGCAAAACACTCCCGCAATAAAACCCGGCTATCCGCGCCAGCGAACTTCGCATCCGTATCGGAGAAATGCCGCCCAATATCCCCCATCGCGGCAGCGCCAAAAATAGCATCGGTAATGGCATGCAGCAGCACATCCGCATCCGAATGCCCGAGCAACCCGCGCTCATAGGGAATCGTCACGCCGCCGATTATCAACGGACGCCCCGGCACCAGCGCATGCACGTCATACCCCTGCCCAATTCTGAAATCCATATGCGTCAAGCCCGTTAATTAAAATTGAAATCGTCGAATCAGGAAGCGGAAGCGGGCCGGCACAGAATCGCCTCGGCCAGATCGAAGTCTTCCGGATAAGTGACCTTGAAGTTACGCAAGCTGCCCTGAACCAGTTTGGGCGCGTGTCCCAGCCACTCGATCGCACTCGCTTCGTCAGTCAGGTCATGGCCGTCCGCCTGCGCGCGCAGAATCGCCTCGCGCAGCATGCCGATGCGGAACATCTGCGGCGTCTGCGCCTGCCACAGACCATCGCGCGCTTCGGTACGGGCAATCCGCCCGTCGGACGAAGCCGGGTCGATCCGCTTCAAGGTATCCGCCACCGGCAAGGCCATGATGCCGCCCACCGCGTCGTCCTTCAGCGAGCCGATCAGCGTGCGGATCAAGCCCGGCGTAATGCCCGGCCGCGCGGCGTCGTGCACCAACACCCAGTCATCGTCGCGCGCGCCGAACTCGGCCAGCGCGTGCAGTCCGTTCAGCACCGACGCCTGGCGCGACGCCCCGCCGGCGCGGCGCACGGCGAAACGCAAGCCGCCAAAGCGCCGGGCGTCGAAGTGCTGGTCGTCGGGGGCAATCACGACGAGGGTTTGCGCAAACTCGCTGCAGGCGTCGAAAGCCGCCAGCGAGTAATGCAACATGTCGCGGCCGGCGACAGTGCGATATTGTTTGGGCATCGCGGCGCCGGAACGGCTGCCGGTGCCTGCGCACGGAATCAGGGCAAATAGACGGGAAGTCACGAGTGCGGACGCCGCGAAGTAAAAGTAAAGGACGGATTTTATAATAGGTCCTTCGCATCTACGCCCCGACACGCGTAAACTTGCCGATCACGTGTGAGCCTGAGGCCGCCTTTTCTCTTCTATGCCAGACATCGCCGCATCATCGCAGTACTCCCCGCCCGTCGCGCTCGTCAAGGCCGGCCAGCGTTTTACCTTCGACGGCACGCACGGCTCGTCCGATGCGCTGCTGATCGCCCGCTACCATCTCGCCTATCGCGAGAAAGTGCCGCTGCTGGCGGTCGTCTGCGAAAGCGCTGTCGACGCGCAGCGCCTCGCGCAGGAAATCGGCTTTTTCGCGCCCGAAGCACGCGTGCGCCTGCTGCCGGACTGGGAAACGCTGCCTTACGACACCTTTTCGCCGCACCAGGATCTGGTCTCCGAGCGCCTCGCCACGCTGCACGATCTCGGCGAAGGCCGCTGCGACATCCTGCTGGTGCCCGCCACCACCGCTTTGTACCGGATGCCGCCTGCCTCGTTCATGGCGGGCTACACGTTCTCCTTCTCGCAAGGCGAGCGCCTCGACGAAGCCAAGCTTAAAGCGCAGTTAACGCTTGCCGGCTACGAGCACGTGAGCCAGGTGGTGCGTCCCGGCGAATACTGCGTGCGCGGTTCGCTGCTCGATCTCTACCCGATGGGCTCGCCCCTGCCGTACCGGATCGACCTGTTCGACGACCAGGTCGACTCGATCCGTGCGTTCGATCCGGACACCCAGCGCAGCCTCTATCCGGTGAAGGACGTACGTCTCTTGCCCGGCCGCGAATTCCCCTTCGACGAAGCCGCGCGCACGGCCTTCCGCAGCCGCTGGCGCGAGACCTTCGAGGGCGATCCGAGCCGCGCGTCGATTTACAAGGATATCGGCAACGGCGTGCCGTCGGCGGGCATCGAATACTATTTGCCGCTTTTCTTTGAAGAAACGGCGACGCTGTTCCACTACCTGCCCGAAGACGCACAACTGGCGTTCGTCGGCGATCTGGACGCGGCGATCCGGCGCTTCACCAACGACACCAGACAGCGCTACAACTTCCTCTCGCACGATCGCGACCGGCCGATTCTGGAGCCGCAGCGTCTGTTCCTCTCGGACGAGGACTTCTTTGCGTTCGCCAAGCCGTTTGCGCGGCTCGCCTTACCCGCCAACGCGGGCGGCGGCTGGTCTGTGCCGCTGCCGGATCTCGCACTCGACCGCCACGCAGACGATCCGGCCGCCGCCCTGCGCGCCTATCTCGACACCACGCCGAACCGCGTGCTGTTTGCCGCCGAATCGGCCGGCCGTCGCGAAACGCTGTTGCAACTGCTGGCCGACAATCATCTGAGGCCCGTCTCGAGCGACAGCTTCCAGGACTGGCTGACGGGCAACGAACGTTTTTCGCTGGGCGTCGCGCCTTTGGCGAACGGTTTTGCGGTGCCCGTCGACGGCATCGCGATCATCACCGAAACCGAGCTTTACGGCCCGCTCGCACGTCGCGCGGGACGGCGCCGCCAGGAACAGGCCAGCAACGTCGATTCGATGGTGCGGGACCTGTCCGAGCTGAAGATTGGCGATCCGGTCGTGCATTCGCAGCATGGCATCGGCCGCTATATGGGTCTCGTGACAATGGACCTCGGCGAAGGCGAAACCGAGTTCCTGCACCTCGAATACGCGAGCGACAGCAAGCTCTACGTGCCGGTCGCGCAACTGCATGTGATTTCGCGCTACAGCGGCGCCGATCCGGAAAGCGCGCCGCTGCATTCGCTCGGCTCCGGCCAGTGGGAAAAGGCCAAACGCAAAGCCGCGCAGCAGATCCGCGACACCGCAGCGGAACTGCTGAACCTGTACGCCCGCCGCGCGCTGCGCGAGGGCCATGCATTCGCGCTCGAACCGAAAGACTATGTGAAGTTCGCCGACACCTTCGGTTTCGAGGAGACACCGGACCAGGCCGCCGCCATTGCCGCCGTGATCGGCGACATGACAAGCGGCAAGCCGATGGACCGCCTCGTGTGCGGCGACGTCGGTTTCGGCAAGACCGAAGTGGCATTGCGCGCGGCGTTCATCGCGGTGATGGGCGGCAAACAGGTTGCGCTGCTTTCGCCCACCACGCTGCTCGCCGAACAGCACACGCAAACGTTCACGGACCGTTTTTCGGATTGGCCGGTACGCATTGCCGAATTGTCGCGCTTCAAGTCGGCCAAGGAAGTCAACGCGGCGATCCAGCAGATCAACGAAGGCACGGTCGATATCGTGATCGGCACGCACAAGCTGCTGTCGTCGGATGTGCAGTTCAAGCGGCTGGGGCTCGTGATCATCGACGAGGAACACCGTTTCGGCGTGCGTCAGAAAGAAGCGCTGAAAGCCCTCCGAGCCGAAGTCGACGTGCTCACGCTCACCGCCACGCCGATCCCGCGTACGCTCGGCATGGCGCTTGAAGGTCTGCGCGATTTCTCTGTGATCGCCACGGCGCCGCAAAAGCGCCTCGCGATCAAAACCTTCGTGCGTCGCGAAGAAGACAGCGTGATTCGCGAAGCGATGTTGCGCGAGTTGAAACGCGGCGGCCAGGTCTACTTCCTGCACAACGAAGTCGAGACGATCGAGAATCGCCGGCAGATGCTCGAAGCACTCGTGCCCGAAGCACGTATCGCGGTCGCGCATGGACAGATGCATGAGCGCGAACTCGAACGCGTGATGCGTGATTTCGTTGCGCAACGCGCGAACGTTCTGCTGTGCACGACGATTATCGAAACCGGTATCGACGTGCCGAGCGCCAACACGATCCTGATTCACCGCGCCGACAAATTCGGTCTCGCGCAATTGCATCAGTTGCGTGGCCGCGTGGGCCGCTCGCATCACCAGGCGTACTCGTATCTGCTGGTGCATGACCCGCAAGGACTGACCAAGCAGGCGCAGCGCCGTCTCGAAGCGATCCAGCAGATGGAGGAACTCGGTTCGGGCTTCTACCTCGCGATGCACGACCTCGAGATTCGCGGTACGGGTGAAGTGCTCGGCGACAAGCAATCGGGCGAGATTCAGGAGATCGGTTTCCAGCTCTATACCGACATGCTGAACGACGCTGTGAAGGCGCTCAAGGAAGGCAAGGAGCCGGACCTCACCGCGCCGCTCGCCGCGACCACCGAGATCAATCTGCACGCGCCCGCGATTCTGCCGGCGGATTATTGCGGCGACGTGCAGGAGCGTCTGTCGCTTTACAAGCGCCTCGCCAATTGCGAACACAACGATTCGATCGACGGCATCCAGGAGGAATTGATCGATCGCTTCGGCAAGTTGCCGCCGCAAGCGCATGCGCTCGTCGAGACGCATCGTCTGCGATTGGCGGCCAAGCCTTTGGGCATTTCGAAGATCGACGCGGGCGAAACCGTGATCGGCCTGCAGTTCATCCCCAATCCGCCGATCGACGCGATGCGGATCATCGAAATGGTGCAGAAGCACAAGCACATCAAGCTCGCGGGCCAGGACAAGCTGCGTATCGAAACGCGCAGCCCGGATCTGGCCGTGCGTGTGGCGACGGTGAAAGAAACCTTGCGGGCACTCGGAACACCCAGCCGCGGCACGGCGGCCGCGGCTATTGCGCGCTAACGGATCGCGCCGTTATGTGCCGATGCACCGGTATCGCGCCAACACCGGCTCCAACACCGGCGCGGATACCGGCACCCATGCCGGCATCATGAGAAAAACGGGGTACGTCTAGCCGTTTTTCGTTCATGCTGCGGTGCGCAAACGCGCGCCGCAGCATACGGGTGCGTTTTTTTTGGGTATGATCGAAAGACTCAAATGCTGGAGTCTTGTCATGTCTCACGTCGCTGAATCAGCGCAGTCCTCGCAAACGCCCTCCTCTGCATCGAATTCTGCCTCGCCTGCTTCGCTGTCAGCTTCTCTGCCTGCCTCGCTCCCCTGGGTAACCCGTCTCGTGTCGATAGACACGGTGAGCCGTAATCCGAATCTCGGCCTGATCGAGACCGTGCGCGATGAACTGCGCGCGCTCGGCATCGAAGCCACGCTCACCCACGACGAAAGCGGCAAATGGGCCAATCTGTTCGCAACGATTCCCGCGCACGACGGCGAGACTAACGGCGGCGTGGTGCTGTCGGGCCACACAGACGTGGTGCCTGTTGACGGCCAGCAATGGGACAGCGATCCGTTCAAGCCGGAAATTCGCGGCGATAAGCTATACGGCCGCGGTACTTGCGACATGAAAGGCTTTATCGGCGCGGCACTTTCGCTCGTGCCCGAGATGCAGCGCACGAAGCTCGCCAAGCCGATTCACCTCGCGCTGTCGTTCGACGAGGAAGTGGGGTGTGTCGGCGCGCCGCTCCTGATTGCCGATCTGATGAAGCGCGGCGTGAAGCCGGAGGGCTGCATCGTCGGCGAGCCGACCAGCATGCGCCCGATCGTGGCGCACAAAGGCATCAACGCGTATCAATGCTGCGTGCGCGGCCAGGCCGCGCATTCGTCGCTTACGCCGAAGGGCTTGAACGCCATCGAATACGCCGCGCGTCTGATCTGCTACATCCGCGATATGGCCGATCAATTCCGCGAGCAAGGCCCGTTCGACGAACTGTACGACGTGCCCTTCACCACCGCGCAAACCAGCACGATCGTAGGCGGCAACGCGATCAATACCGTGCCCGCCGAATGCAAATTCCAGTTCGAATTCCGCAATCTGCCCACGCTCGATCCCGAACCGATCTTCGCGCGCATCGATCAATATGCGCGCGAAACGCTGTTGCCGAAAATGTTGCGCGAGCATCCATCCGCGGCCATCGAGATATCCAAAATCGCCGCGGCTCCAGGTCTCGATTCGTCTGAGCAAGCCGCGATCACGCAACTCGTGCGCGCGCTGACCGCGGACCAGGACAAGCGCAAGGTCGCATACGGCACCGAAGCCGGGCTGTTCTCGCTGGCGGGCATTCCAAGCATTGTGTGCGGTCCCGGCGACATCCAGCAGGCGCACAAAGCCAACGAATTCGTGGCGCTGGATCAGCTCGTGGCATGCGAACGTTTTCTGCAAAAATTCATTCACAGCATGTCGGTCGACGCGCACGCGCACTGAAACTGATCGCTGCGAAAACGGTCTGAACCATATCGAGGAAAAACACGCCCACACCATGTCAACCGCCACGCCGCAGCACACCGACCATACGATCGACGGTGAGCCGATCCCCACACTCGACGACATCGCCACGCAGCACTTTGCGTTGACCCCGTGGGTAACGCGAACGCCGGTGTTCGACCGGCTCGACTTCCCGTCGCTGGAAGGCACGGTGGTGAATTTCAAGTTCGAATTGCTGCAGGCAGGCGGCAGCTTCAAGGCGCGTGGCGCGTTCACCAATCTGCTCGCACTCGACGAAGCACAACGCAGTGCGGGCGTCACCTGTGTATCGGGCGGCAATCATGCGGTGGCGGTCGCGTACGCGGCAATGCGTCTTGGCATCAGCGCGAAGGTCGTGCTGTTTCGTGCGGCCAACCCTGCACGCGTTGCCTTGTGCCGGCAGTATCACGCCGAGATCGTGTTCGCGGAAAACATTGCCGAGGCGTTCGAGCTGGTGCGCCGTATCGAGGCGGAGGAAGGCCGTTATTTTGTGCACCCGTTCAACGGATATCGCACCGTGCTGGGCTCGGCCACGCTCGGCTACGAATGGGCCACGCAAACGCCCGACCTCGAAGCGGTGATCGTGCCGATCGGCGGCGGCGGTCTCGCTGCCGGGGTCGCCACCGCCATGCGGCTCGCGAATCCGCGCGTGCACGTGTACGGCGTCGAACCGGAAGGATCGGATGCAATGGGCAAAAGCTTCGCGGCCAATCACACGGTCAAGCTGGGCCACATGCACACCATTGCCGATTCATTGGCGTCACCTCATACCGAGGAATACAGCTACGAATTGTGCCGCCGTCATATCGACCAGCTCGTCACCGTATCCGACGACCAGTTGCGCGCGGCCATGCTGACCTTGTTCGGACAACTGAAACTAGCGGTCGAACCGGCCTGCGCCGCGGCCACGGCAGCGCTGCTAGGGCCGCTGCGCGAAAAGGTGCAAGGCAAACGCGTAGGCGTGCTGCTATGCGGCACCAACACCGACCCTGTCAGTTTTGCCGCGCATATCGAGCGGGCGCGCCATAGTCAGTCACAGCGTCCAGAGTAAAGTCGTTCCGCTATTTCCTTGCTAAAAGACTAGCCTATCCTTCTCAGATTGGTATGATTCGCATATCGACTTCTGGGAGGAACGCATATGAGCATGGTTAAGGAATTTAAAGAATTTGCCCTGAAAGGCAACGTAATGGATCTCGCCGTCGGGGTGATTATCGGCGGTGCATTTTCCACCATCGTCAATTCAATTGTTAAAGACCTGATCATGCCGGTTGTCGGTGTTGCCACCGGCGGCCTCGATTTCTCCAACAAGTTCATTCGCCTCGGCGATATTCCCGCCAGCTTCAAAGGCAGTCCCGAGTCGTATAAAGACTTGCAAACGGCAGGCGTGGCGGTGTTCGGTTATGGCTCGTTCATCACCGTGGCCATCAACTTCGTGATCCTCGCGTTCATCATTTTCCTGATGGTCAAGTTCATCAACAATCTGCGCAAGCCGGCTGAAGCCGCACCGGCAGAGCCGCCGCCGACACCGGAAGACGTCGTGCTGCTGCGTGAAATCCGCGACTCGCTGAAAAACGCGCCGCCGCGTTAAGCTGGCTTAAGTCAAATTCAGCCAACTTAGGCAGCCGCGCCGGCTCCTTAGCCGGCGCAAATAAAAAAGGCCTGTTGCGAAGAAATCGCCACAGGCCTTTTTCATGCCGCGTGCAAAGTACGCCACCCAGGTCGACCCTGTCGACCCGGCGAATACACTAAACGTCCTTTTCCGCCTTCTGATTCACCGCGCTTTCAATCATCGTCTCGAGCTGTCCGAAATTGACAGGCTTTGTCAGATGCGAAGTAAAGCCGGCGCTCAGACAACGGCGCACATCTTCGTCAGTACCGAAGCCGGTCAACGCGACCGCCGGCACATCCGAATGCTCGCGGAACGCTTTGACGAAATCGAGACCGGTGCCGTCGGGCAAGCCCACATCGCTGATCACCAGATCGAACGTCTGAGTCTGCGTAGCGGCCAGTGCATCGTCCACCCGGCCCACCGTGGTCACGTCGTGACCCAGGCTGCGAATCAGCTGCCCCATCACCTCGGCGGTATCCACGTGGTCTTCGATCAGCAAAATAGTCAGCGGACCGGAAGAAGGCACCTCATCCGGCGCGGCAACGGGCGTTAATTGGGCAGGCGCGGCAGCAGTCGGCAACGTGATCGTGAAAGTCGCCCCGCAGTGCGCGCCGGGACTCTGTGCGACCACCGTGCCGCCGTGCACATCCGTCAGCGCTTTGGTGATCGCGAGACCGAGGCCCAGGCCGCCGAATTGCCGCGTCATGTTCTGGTTGCCTTGCTCGAACGCGTTGAACAGTTTGCCGATCTGCTCGGGTTCGATGCCGATGCCCGTATCCTCGACCGAGATTTGCACGTGCATGCGTTCGTCTTGCGTGCGCACGTAGATATGGCCGCCATCCGGCGTGAACTTGGCGGCATTGCGGATCAGGTTCCACAGCATCTGCTGCAAGCGTGCGCGGTCGGCGAGCACGTAATGGTGCTGCGCATTCTTGCCGACGTGCACGTCCTGCTGCTTGACCTGAATCTCGCTGTGGAAGAGTTCGAGCACACTGTCCATCACCTCATGCACGTCGACCGTTTCGAGCGACAGACGCAGCTTGCCGTTCGCCACGCGCGTGAGATCGAGCAGGTCGTCGATCAGGCGCGCTTCGAGTTCGACGTTGCGGCGGATCATACGCACGCTCGAGCGCGCCTGATCGGGCAAATCCGGGATCATCTCCAGCACGCTGGCGCCCGCCAGTACCGGCGTGAGCGGCGTGCGCAATTCGTGCGACAGCATGGCGAGGAAACGGTCTTTCGCCCGATTGGCTTCTTCGGCGATCTGGCGGGCCGCCTGTTCCGAGGCAAGCAGGCGCTCGCGCTCCTCGATCGCCTCGCGCTGCGGATGAATATCCGTGCAACTGCCGAACCATTTGCTGACGTTGCCTTCCGCGTCGCGCATAGCGACCGCCCGGACGTCGAACCAGCGATATTCGCCGTCGTGGCGGCGAATCCGGAGTTCGTGCCGATAATCGCTGGCGCCGCTCGTCACCGCCTTGAGCCAGGTACGGCGAATCTCTTCGCGATCGTCGGGATGCACCGCATCGAGCCACGCGAGGCCGTACGAACTGCTTTCCCCCAACCCTGTGTAGTCGAACCACTGCTTCGAGAGGAAATCGCAATCGCCGGCGGCATTGCAGGTGAGCACGAGGTGCGGCAACGCCTCCGAGAGCGTCCGGTAATGCTGTTCCCGGTCGCGCAACAGCAAGGCATCGTCCGAGGCCTTCTGCAAGCGCACTTGCGAGAGCACCCGTTCGACAGCCTCGGGCAGATAATCGAGGTAATCGCCGGATTTCGGCACCACGTCGGACACACCCGCGCGCAACGCTTCGATCACCCGGGATTCGTCGGTGAAACCGGTCACCAGGATGGCGGGAATCCTCACGCCTTCCGCGCGCAAACGGCGAAAGAAGTCGAGGCCGGTTTCCGGCCCGCTGAGCTGGTAGTCGAGCACCAGCAGGTCAGGCGTGCCCGCGGTGAGCCGCTCGCGGGCCGCTTCGACGCCCGCGCAGATGGCGACCCGGCAGCCGGCGCGTTCAAGCGACTTGCGCGCAAGCCGCAGGATGCCCTCGTCGTCATCGACGACCAGCACATACGCGGCGGGCTGCGTGGACACTTCTTCGGTCATGCGGAGTCTTCTCAGGCTAGGTCTGGTATAGCTATCTTGTCATGGGCCGCTTTCGGAGCGCCTTCACAGGAACCGTACGTCACGGCGCGGCCAGGCGATGGCCTGGCGGCAGCTTGACCACCTGCAGGAAGAAGCCAAGACGGCGCACCGCTTCGATGAACGCGTCGTATTCGACCGGTTTGGTGATATAGACGTTGCAGCCCAGTTCGTAGCAGCGCGCGATCTCACGCGGATCGTCGGTCGTGGTCAGCACGATCACGGGCACCGCGGCTGTCTGCGGCGAATCCTTCAGGCGCCGCAACACCTCGAAGCCATCCACGCGCGGCATTTTCAGATCGAGCAGCACGACAAAATTCGTCAGATCTTCGCGAGGCGGGTAAGGACTCGCGGCGGCGTCCTCCGGCGCCGGGCCGAAGAAATAGTCGAGTGCCTGCTGGCCGTCGCGAAAGCGCACGAAACCGTTTGAAACACCGGCACGGCGCAGATTGCGCTCGACCAGCGTGGCATGGCCGTCATCATCTTCGATCAGCACAATACTGACCGTTTCCCCGTGACTCATATGCCCTCCGTGCTGACAATCTGTTTTCGCATCATGCTCTTAATTGTTCCCACCATTTTCCCAAGGGTCCGGCCCGGCTCAATTGCGCGCAGGCTGTTCCGGCAAGACGACGAAAAAGGTCGACCCCGCGCCTTCCGCCGACTCGACCCACACGCGGCCGCCATGCCGTTCCACCGCACGCCGCACCACCGCGAGGCCGATGCCGTCGCCGTTCGCGACGTCGCCGTGCAGACGCTGAAACGCCCGGAACACCTTCGACATATACGCCGCCGGAATGCCAAGGCCATTGTCGCGCACATAATAAGTGCGCGTGCGCAATGCGCGCGGTTCCGTCTCGTCGACCGGTTCCGGCTCCAGCGCGCCGACCTCGATGCGCCCATTGCGCGCCGGGTCGAGATAATTGAGCGCGTTGCCGATCAGGTTGCTGAAAATCTGCTCGATCGCGCCCGGGTCGCCCCATGCGGGCGGTAACTCGCGCACGGTGACCACCACCGCGCGCTGGTTGATCACGCTCTGCAGCGCGTCGACCACGCGGCCTACCACCCGTCCGACACTGACCCGCTGCCACTGGTATTCGAGCCGGCCGGCACGCGAAATCCGCAACAGCGCGTCGATGATCGCCGCCGCCCGCGTTACCGCGGTGCGGAGATATTGCAGCGATTCGCGCACGTCGCCGTCGAGAATATGCACCATCCGCCGATGCTCGTCTTCCGGCAGTTTCGCCGCCTCGACGATGCTGTCCAGCTCGTCGCACGACACCTGTAATTCTTTCGAAAATCCTTGCAGATTCACCAGCGGCGAGCGCAGATCGTGCGACACGCTGTAGATGAACATTTCATTGTCTTGCGTCTCCTGGCGCAGCTCCTCGTTGACGCCCGCCAGTTCCCGCGCACGTGCCTCGAGCCGCGCTTTCAGCCTGGCCTGCTCGCCATCGGCCTCGCGCAGGCGCGCGCCCGTCTGATGCAGCACCGCGTCGAGCGCGGCAATCTCGTCGTTGCCGGACAGCGGCGCGGCGAGCTGCCGCCCGCGGCCCAGACGCTCGGCATTGCCCGTCAATACCTCCAGCCGCCGGCCGATGCTGCGCGCAAACACCATGGCGGTGGCCGCCCAGATCAGCATCGAGCCCAACACCGCGGCAATCAGCGCATATTGCTGGCGTTCACGCCGCCTGGCGAGAGCCGCGCCGCGCTCGGCGTCGAGCCGCGAAGCCTCGTTACTGAACTCGGTCAACTGATCGCGAAACAGCGCGATCTGCTGGGGAAGCGCGCCCGTGTCCTGTTCGGCAAACGAGCTCAGGTTGTGTCCTGCGTGCAGAGCCTGCGAGATCGTGGCGGCCTGCGTCCGATACGTGTCGATCGCCTGCTGCATCTTGCGCACGCGCTCGACCTGTTGCGGCGTATCGGCCACCAGCGTTTCGAGATTCGAAAGCCGGTCGCCGATATCCACCCAGACTGTACGGCGGTCGATAAACAGCGGATCGCCGACCACCATGCCCGTGCGAACCCGCGCGGCCTGGCGCAGCAGCGGATCGACAATGGCCGACGACTGATAAAGGATCTGCTTGCTGTTGCTGACCCACTGCGCGGCCTGCGCCGTTTGCTCCTGGGTATCGAAGACGACGCCCAGAAGCGCCAGCTCGACCACGCTCGGCACCGCAATCAGCAGCAAACCCTTGGTGAATAGTTTCATGTTCGCCCGAAGGGTCGTTCAAGCCGCGGCCCGCTTGCCAGTCCTGCACGGACCACGCGCCTCGCATTGCCACCCCGCCTGGGCGGCCATTGCGGTGCGTGACTGGCGAGCACGCCACGGTGCAGCCGGACGGGCCATTATCGACGTGAATGTGAGATATTTCAATGTAGCGACAAGATGCGCCCGCCCACACAAAAATGACTTTTTTATTGGTACGAGATGTTTTTTCGGCGGCGCGTGCGTCTATGATGGAGACAGATGTGCTGGGAAGCGAAAGCGCGCGGCGAGGCGGTTCGGCATGATTCGTGCGGGAGGCGGTGGGACGGCGTAGACGCCGAATCATCGTGAATCCGGCCTTGTCGTATGCTATAAAAGATCGACGTGCGGCGCGCGAAGCCGGGAGTTGTCGCATGAGGACGCTGCGTTTCTTGCAATTCTTTTTCAGGCGAATTTTTATGTCCTTCCCGAAAAAGCGTAGGCGCGCGAAGGTGGACGGCGATGAGTCGTTCCTCGCGGTACTACGGCATTTCAAGCCGTTCGGTCAGCTCGACACCAAAATTGCGCGCGCTCGCGCGCAGGACGAACCGGTGCTCTATGCGCATGTGCTGCCCGGGCTCGACGTTCTCCTGTGCAGCGTACGGGGCGCCCAGCCGCCCTATCCGGCACCCGCCGAATTGCGGCGCCGCTGTATCGAATCCATCACCAATGCATTGGAACAGCCGCTCGACGGGCTCGAGAACGGCGGGTACTGGTATGAAGCCGATGGCTTCGGGTTCCTGGTGTTTGCCAGCCGCGCCAGGGGCAAGATCCTGACGGAGTTCGGCGCCACGCGTGTCGGCGGCGCCCGGCGCGGGGTTCGCAGACAGGATGCGGCGGGAGATGCCGCGCCGCGCTCGCTAAGGTAATCAAGGTAATCGATTATCTCTTTCTTCTCCATGGCAGCGCCGAAGGATCGATTCAACCAGTCCGCGGGCATAGAGAAAACGTCAGCTCCCCTTATATTCGGCCGCATTGGCCGGTAACGTGAGCGCGGGCTTCTTTCCGGCGGCAGCCGGCGAGGATGCGCCGCCGGCAGACTTGTTGACCGGCGCACCGTCGAGGGAAATGGCCGCTTTAGGCTGCTGCCTGACGCCCGGCGGCGGTGCGGTCGGCGCCTGACGAACCTGCGACAGCAACTGCCCGCACGGCAGCGGTTTGTTATTGCTGGGCGCGAGCAGCGGAATCAGCGCCGCAAACGGATTGATCAGCCCGAGCCCGATAACGGCGCCGCCTCGAAGCGCCAGCGCGGCGGCATCCACGCCCACGTGCGGGTCCTTGAACGTCCCCTTCACATACAGCGGCGAGCGCAGCGAAAACACCCGGAAGCCCTTGGTATGCGGATGCACGCCAAGATTCATCGATTCGTCGCGCAGATTCACATTGCCGTCGATGTTGATCACCGCGTCGTCCGTGTCGAGCGCGAAAACACGCGAATCCAGCACGCCGTTCGTCGCGACAAAGTCGGCCGCTGCGCAATTGATCTTCACGTCGCGATTGCCGAACAGCTTTTCATAGACCACGTTGGCCACGTTCAGCCCCGCGGCTTCCATCAGCAGGCGGCTCACCGTGCCGTCGGTGATCAACGCCTTCACCTCGCCGTTCGACGTCGCCGCCAACGCCGCCGGCGAATTGCCGGTCGCGCTCAACGCGGCGTCGCCGTTGATTTCGCCAAGTGCGTTCTGCATCGTCTTGACGTTCGGGAACAACTGCTTGAGCTTCAGATGCCGCGCCGAAGTCGCGAAGCGGCCCTTCAACGGCGTGGCGCTGCCGTCCAGATGAATATTCGACGACAACGAACCGCCCGCCACGCCGAACTTCAGCGGTTCGAGCGACAGCACGCCGTCGGTCATCACGACGTGCGTGTACAAGTCCGTGATCGGCAGGCTGGAGTCCTTGACGATGCGGCGGCCCGTGAACTTCACGTCGGCATCGATCGACTTCCAACGGTCGGTGCGGAACTCTTCGACCGGCAAGACCTTGTTGCCCGGCTGCACCGTCGTATCGCCGCGCTTGGCCTTGCTGGCTTTAGAGTCCGCACCGATGATCGGCGCCAGATCGGCGAATTGCAGCAGATGCGATACCAGCTCGCCCTGTAGCAGCGGACGCGGCTCACGCGCCGTGTAGGTCAGCGAGCCGTTCAGATCGCTGCCGCCCACCCGGCCCGTAAAATTTTCATACCTGAAGACGTTGCCGCCGGACTTGAACTGGCCGACGAGGCGCCCATCAGTCGCATAGGGCGGGGTGTCGGGCAAGGTCACGCCTGTTAGCGTATACAGCCGTGCCAGGCTGTTGCCTTGCAGCCAGAGACGTAAATCGACCGCGGCAAGATGCGCCGGATCGGTGATCGTGCCGACCAGACCGACGCGCAGATCGCCGGCCTTCACGTCGGCCTGAACCGGGAACGGCCGGTTCGCGTCCTGCAACGCCAGCACGCCGCCCACCTTGCCGCTGCCGGACACCGGCGTCTTGTTGTAGGTGCCCTTGACGGTCCAGCCAATCGCGTACGGTGGGATCACCGGCTTCGCGCCGGTCGCCGTACCCGCCTCGCCGGCGTTCGACGCCGAGGCTACCGCCGCACCGCTCGCACCCTCGCTTGCGCTCTTATTTGCACCCTCGCTTGCACCCGCACTTGCCCCGATCGTTCCACCGGCAACCGGCGCGCCAGACGCGCCATTCGCCGCGGTCGCGCCCGAAGCGCCGATCTCCGTCGACGAAGCACCGGAAGCCGCCGCCGCAGAAGCCGCCGCGGCTTCCGATGCCGCCTGCGCATTAGCCTGCGCGGTGAGCTTGCGCGCGCCCGCTTTACCCACCGCTTCCGCCGAGGCATTGCGTGACGCCGCTTCCTGCTGTTTCATGGCCTCGCCGATCGGAATCGGCTGGCCGAGCGTATCGATGGCCATCGCCATCTCGACCTTCTGCTGCTGATCGGACAGCGCGATATTGCCCTTGGCAAACGCGATGTCGTGCAGATCGAGCGTCCACTCGGAAGGCCCGCTGGACGACGCCAGTTTGAAAGTCCAGTTGTTGCGCCCATCGAGCAGGCGTTCGAGGTCGACCGACGGATTCACGAGATTGATCGCGGGAATCACGATATCGTGCGCGAGCAGCGGCAGCACCTTGATCTGAAAGTCGATTTCGTCGAGCGTCGCGAAGTGCGGCTGTTTGGTCCAGTCAGGATTGCCTACCGCAATGTTGGCCGCCGAAAAACGCGGCCAGGGCACCCAGCCACGCCAGCCGGTCTCGCCGACCGGATGCTGCCAGCCTACTTTCAGATCGCCATTGATCGCGAACGGTCGGCCGATTGCCTGCGTGACCTTGTCGTTGATGTAAGGCCGGGCCCGGTTCCAGTCGAAGGTCAGGATGAAAATTGTCAGCGCGACAATCAGAATGACGATGATCGCCAGTAACCATGCGATGATTTTTCCTATCCGCCGTCCAATTGTGCTCGGCACCGCCATTGAGAAGCTCCGTCGTTGTTCTTCGTTGTACATCGGGACAGCACGTATCGTGCCTGGTAATATTGTCTGATAGATGCCGTTTTATCATGCCGCACAGTTCGGGCACAGGTTTCCCGTCCATGGAAACGTAAGGGAATGTCATGGCGGCCGCCGAATCCACACAAAAATCCACCTCGATCCCACTCATGACCGATGTTCCCTTCGTCTTCGCCGAGGGTATTGCCCGGCGCGATGCCTTGCGCGGACAAACGCTGCTGCAACCGACGACCTTCGCCCTCTGCGCAGGCGACCGTGTCGCGGTCACCGGCCCGTCGGGCTCGGGCAAAAGCGTGTTTCTGCGCGCCCTCGCCCTGCTCGATCCACTCGATGCGGGACGCATCATGTGGCACGGCGCACCGGTCGAGCGCGCGGCCATTCCGCGTTACCGGCGCAACGTCGCGTATATCCGGCAGCGGCCCGCGCTGCTCGACGGCAGCGTCGAAGACAATCTACGTTACCCGTTCGAATTACGTACCTATCGCGACGTGCGCTTCGATCGCGCGCACGCGGCGAGCCTCGCCGCCCAGGCCGGCCGCGGCGACGATTTTCTCGACAAACGCGCGAGCGAATTGTCCGGCGGAGAAGCGCAGATCACCGCGCTGATTCGCGTCCTGCAACTCGCGCCCGAAGTGCTGCTGCTGGACGAACCCACCGCGTCGCTCGATCCGGAATCGTCGCACGCGATCGAGGCGCTGGTGCACGCGTGGTTCGCGGCCGAACCCGGGCGGCATGCCTCGATGTGGGTGTCGCACGATCCGGCCCAGGCCGCGCGCATGAGCGAGCGGCACCTCACGATGCGTGCCGGCGTGCTCGACGAATCCGCGGTCACGCCTGCGCACCAGGAGCTCGGTCAATGACATTGCAAAATCTGAGTCTGTGGGACGTTGCAATCGCCGCGCTGCTGATCGTGGTGAACGGCGTGGTGTCGGTGGCGCTCAAGCTCGATCTCGAACGCAAGCTCGCCTGGGCGGCGGTCCGCACCGTCGTGCAGTTGCTGGCGATCGGCTATGTGCTCGGCTGGGTGTTCCGTTACGACCACTGGTTCGTGGTGCTGCCCCTGATGGTCGTGATGACGCTGATCGCCGGCTTCGCGGGCGCGCAGCGCGGCAATCGCACGTATGCGGGCCAGCGGGTGGACAGCGTGCTGTCGATCTGGGTCAGCTCATGGCTGGTGGCCGCGGTCGGACTCTTCGTCGTGATCCGCATTCACCCGTGGTACGAGCCGCAATACGCGATTCCGATTCTCGGCATGATCCTCGGCAATACGCTGACCGGCGTGTCGCTCGGCATCGAACGGATGACCGAGGAACTCACCGCGCGGCGTGACCGCGTGGACATGGCGCTCGCGCTCGGCGCGACCCGTTGGGAAGCGGCGCAGGCGCCGGCGCGCCAGGCGGTGCGCGCGGGCATGATGCCCACGCTGAATCAGATGGCCGTGGTCGGCGTGGTGAGCTTGCCCGGCATGATGACCGGGCAGGTGCTCGCCGGTCAGTCGCCGTTGCAGGCAGTGCGCTATCAGATCGTGATCATGTTCCTGATCGCGGCGTCGTCAGCCTTGGGGACAGTGGGCGCGGTGCTGCTCACATATCGGCGGCTCTTCTCGGCGGAACACCGGTTTCTGTCCGCGCGGCTGGTGGAGCGGGCTGCGGCGCGGCGTTGAGCGAAGCCGCGCCGCGCACCTCTTAACGTTTCGCCGTGACCGCCACTTCGGTACCGTCATTCAACGTCAGCGTTTTCGTGCTGCCGTTGACCGGCATCGTAAAACGCAGAATCTGACTGACGCTCACGTCGTTCGGACACTTGAGCGTTTTGCCGCCGCTCGTCACCGTCTTCACGCCGTGCGGCGTCTGCGCCTGGAAGCTCAGTTGCACGGACGCCGTACCATCACCGGCGACGACCGGTGCAAAGCGGATCTGCGTCTGACGAATCATCGCGCCGTTGGTATCCGTCGGAAGCGACGAATAATTCGGGCACGCATCCGTCGCGGGCACCGGGCCGCCTGGCGGCACGGTTTTCCACGTGAAATCGTCCGATTCGCCGGAGCGAATCGTGCGCGTTTCCTGTGAGTTGCCGAACTGTTTCGACGTGACGCGGACCGTGTAGCGGATCGGCCCGTCGAGGGCCGCCTGCGACGTCACCGTGATCGGCGTGGCCGCGTAGGCTGCCGGCACAAGCATGCCGGGCGCGAGAGCGCATGCGAGAGAAGCAACAACTGAAACGGCGGAGAGTTTGAAGCTGGAGCTCATACTGTCACCTCGTTGTTGTGCCGCTGCGCGCTCGCCTAAGCGCTATTGCCGATGCACCGCCTGACCAGAGCCCGATGAGGCCTGATAGAGCCCGATAAAGCCTGAAGATTCCTGCTTCAGGCCCGGCCGGACGGGCCGCGAGACACGCAACTGTTTTAGCATGATGCCCCACCAGTCTACCGCCAAGCGGCGCGGCGCGCGCTTCATACGAGTCGGGTGTTACCCCGCTTGCGGTGAAGCGCTTTTTGCGCTGCTCAGAAGCCCGTCAACACCAGCTTGCCGATCGCGCGCCCCTCTTCGAGCAGTTGATGCGCACGGCGCAGATTCGCGGCGTTGATCTTGCCCAGATCCTGTCCAACCGTCGTACGCAATGTGCCCGCGTCGACCAGACGCGCCACCTCGGTCAGCAGCTTATGCTGCTCGATCATGTCCGGCGTGCTGAACATCGAACGCGTGAACATGAACTCCCAGTGGAATGCTCCGCTTTTCGCCTTCAACAGTTCGACCGGCAGCGGCTGGCTGTTTTCGACGATCGTGCAGATGCCGCCCTGCGGCTTGAGCACTTCGGCAGCCGCGGGGAAATTCTTGTCGGTATCGTTGAAGATCAGCACGTAATCGACCTGGTCGATGTCCAGCTCTTTCAATTGTGCGGGCATATCGCCGAAGTGATTGACGATGTGATCCGCGCCCAATTCCGTCGCCCATTTGGCCGATTCAGGGCGTGAGGCGGTCGCGATCACCTTCAGCTTCGCGAGTTGTTTGGCCAGCTGGATGCCGATCGAACCGACCCCGCCCGCCCCGCCGATAATCAGCACCGTGCGGCCTTCGTCCGCGCCTTGCGGCGACACGCCGAGGCGGTCGAACAGCGCCTCCCAGGCCGTGATCGCGGTCAACGGCAAAGCAGCCGCGTGGGTGAAATCGAGCGACGCCGGCTTGCGCCCGGCAATGCGTTCGTCGACCAGATGGAATTCGCTATTCGCCCCCGGCCGCGTGATGCTGCCGGCATAGAAAACCGGATCGCCGACCTTGAACAGCGTGACGTCCGGCCCAACCGCCACCACCGTGCCGGCGGCGTCCCAGCCGAGCACACGCGGCGCTTTCTCGACGGTGTCTTTCGGGGCGCGCACCTTGGTGTCGACCGGATTGACGGAAATGGCTTCGACCTTCACCAGCAGATCGCGACCGGCGGCTTCGGGTTTGGGAATGTCGACGTCGACCAAAGATTCGGCTTGATCGATTGGCAAATAACGATAGAGGCCTACGGCTTTCATCACAGCTCCTGTTCTTTCAGATGAGGTTGAGAGACCCGCGATCTTTGCCGCCGGCGCCTCGCGCAGTGCGGGCAATCGATCGCATTGACGTCATCCTACGGCGATCCTTATTCTCATAAAACCGTCATAATGACTAAAACATCTTTTTGAATTTCAGAAGAATGGACTTTCCTGAGCATCCTGCAAAAACCGCCGTCAAACCCTCCTCCGTTGAGCGGGAACGACTGGATCTGCTCGACGTCGCCCTGTTCGTACGCGCCGCGCTGCTCGCCAATGTGTCGGCGGCCGGTCGCGAGTTCGGCCTGTCGGCGGCGGTGGCGAGTTCGCGCATCGCGCAGCTGGAAAAGCGCCTCGGCGCGCGCCTGCTGCATCGGACCACCCGCCGCATCAGTCTCACGCAGGACGGCGAAGTGTTCATGACACGCGCCGAGGCGCTGCTCGACGCGGCCGATGCCGCACGCGCCTCAGTGGGCCGCGCGCAGGCCGAGCCGCAGGGGCGCTTGCGGGTGTCGATGCCCTCGTCGTTCGGGCGCCAGCACGTATCGCCGGTGATCAGCGAATTTCTGCGCCGCTATCCCGGCGTCAGCGTGGATCTGCGGCTGACGGATCATCTGGTCGATCTGGTCGATGCGGGGATCGACGTGGCGATCCGCATCGGCGTGCTCAAGGATTCGTCGCTGGTAGCGCGGCGCCTGGCCGTGAATCATCGCGTGTTGTGTGCCGCCCCCGCTTACCTCGCCGCGTATGGCACGCCGCATCATCCTTCGGACCTCGCCCAGCACGAATGCATGATCCTGTCCGATCAGCGCGACTGGGCCTTCGTCACACCCGCCGGCCCGCTCGCGGTGCGCGTGAATGGACGCCTCGTCACCGACAATGGCGAAGTGATCCGCGACGCCTTGCTGGCCGGTTTCGGCATCGCGCTCAAATCGACCTGGGATGTGGCGCAGTATCTGCGCAGCGGCGAACTCGTGAGCGTGCTCGATACCTATCCGCTGGCGGAAAATGTGGCCATCTGGGCGGTCTATCCGAGCCGCGCCTTCGTGCCGCCCAGGACGCTCGCGTTCATTGAGTTCCTCGCTGCACATTTCGGCGATCCGCCTTATTGGGACGTCAGGCCGGAATGAGGCCGGCGGTGCTCGCCGGCTCGAGCTCGACCGGCACCGCGGCGAAGCCGCGAAACCGCACCCGTCCCCCGCGTGTCGGTTCGCCGTCGAGCCGGTACGCCGGAAAGCGCTGCACGAAGCGCCCAATGGCGATGCGCGCCTCGAGTCGCGCGAGCGATAACCCCGCGCACTGATGAATGCCGAAGCCGAACGCCAGATGCCGGTTCGGATCGCGACGGATGTCGAAGCGGTCCGGGTCCGCGAACTGCTCGGGATCGCGATTGGCCGCGCCGATGCACAACGTGACAGGCGTACCGCGTGCAACCGCGACGCCGCCAATCTCCGTATCCACAGTGGCCATCCGGTTGCCCAACTGATTCGAGCTCTCGAAGCGCAAACACTCTTCGATCGCCGACTCGATAAGTGCTGGTTCGCTCCGTAGCGCGGCGCGCTGTTCGGGCCAATCGGTAAGCGTGACGAGACCATTGCCGATCAGATTCGTAGTGGTCTCATGACCGGCATTCAGGATGAAGATGCAGTTTTGCAGCAATTCCGCTTCCGACAATTGCTCGCCGCCCTCCTCGCCCTGGATCAGGCGCGTCAGCACGTCATGCTGCGGATCGCCCGGTTCGCGCCGGCGCCGCGCCACCAGATCGCGCAAATAGTCGACGAATTCGCTGACCGCGCGGTTTCCCCGCTCAAGTTGTGCCTCGCTCAGCGACGGCTCGAGCGCGCCAAGTATCGCCAGCGACCAGTCGCGCAACGGCTCGCGCTCGGCGTGCGGCACATCCAGCAGATTGCCGATGATCTCGACCGGAATCGCCGACGCGAACTCGCCGATCAGATCGATGCGGCCACGCACCGCGGCCGCATCGAGCAAGCCATCGACGAGGCGGATCAGGCCCGGCTCCATCGCCGCGATGGCACGAGCCGTCAGTGCGCCGGCAATCAGTTTGCGGACCCGCGTATGCCGCGGCGGATCGTTGAAGACGAGACTGGTGGTGTGGTGGGTGTAGAGCGGCGAGTCACCGTACTTCGGCTTGAATTCGACGGTCTTGTCGGAACTGAAGGTTTTCGGATCGCGGTAGACGGCCTGCACGTCGCGAAAGCGCGTCAGAAAGAGCGAGCCGTCCGGCATGCGTTTGACCGGGTCATGGGCGCGTAGCGCATGGTAGACCGGGTACGGGTCGGCATAGAACGCGGGGCTCAGGTGGCGCAGATCGAAGTCGCGCGCAAGGATGGACGCGTCGCTGGCGGTCGCGGGGGGCATGGCTTGTCTCCGTGGTGGTGCGCCTCGTCGCGGGTGCCGATGCTTATCGTGCGCGGTGTGCTGCGCGCCTCATGGGCGCTGCGGGCTCGATAGGTACGATAGGCTCGATGGTTACGTCGATGGATGCGAGGCGTCGTTCGAAGCGTCAGTATGACGCGGGCCTCTGATGATTGCACGGCGGATTGCCTGGCGGTGGTGCGCGACTGGCTGCGTGGCAAGTTTCCTGGCGAGGTGGTTATTGTCTCGTGTCGGGCCGGTGGGCTTCTGCCTGGTTGCAGGTTTCCTTGGCGGGCGCATGCTACCGAACCGTTACAATGGCGGGATTTCCCGCGCGCGTCGCGCGCCCGTCCTTTTCTGCGTCAATGGGTCGTCCATGAACCTCGTTATCCAAAGCACCGCGCCCCTTTCCGCCGACCACCACAAAACGCTCGTCGCGCTCGCGCGCGGCTCGCACGCCGCCGTCATCGACGCGAACGCGATTCGCATTGCCGATGCGAACATTGCGCAACGCCCCGACCTCGAGGTCTATTGCGGCACGCATCAACTGGACTATGCGTTTGTCGAAACCGGCCGCCAGCTGCGTGACTTCGGCCTCGTCGCGATGGACATGGACTCGACGTTGATCACGATCGAATGCATCGACGAAATCGCCGACTTCTGCGGACTGAAAGCAGAGGTCGCCGCAATTACAGAAGCCTCGATGCGCGGCGAAATCAAGGACTTCAACGAGAGCCTGACGCGCCGTGTGGCGCTGCTCAAAGGACTCGATGCCGGCGCGCTCGAACGTGTTTATGAAGAACGGCTGCAACTCTCGCCAGGTGCCGAACGGATGCTGGCCGGCGCGAAAGCGGCGGGATTGAAAACGCTGCTGGTGTCAGGCGGATTCACGTTTTTCACCGAGAAGCTGAAAGCGCGGCTCGGCCTCGATTTCACGCGCGCGAACACGCTCGAAATCGTTGATGGAAAATTGACCGGCAACGTAGTCGGCGAGATCGTCAACGCCGACGTGAAGGCACGCACACTACGCGAGACATGCGCCCAACTGGGCATCGAGCCGACCCGCGCGATTGCAATGGGCGACGGTTCGAACGATCTGAAAATGATGGCTGCTGCGGGACTTTCCGTAGCGTTCCGCGCGAAGCCGGTGGTACGCGAAGCAGCCAGCGTGGCGTTCAACCACGTTGGGCTGGATGGGTTGCTGCGATTGTTCTGAGGCTTGAGTGCGCTGGCCGACGCAAAGGCGGCCAGCGCCGGGCAATGGCGGCCAGCGCCGGTACGAGAATTATTTGCTGAAATGGGCAATCGCGAAGATGCCCAACATGTAGATCCCAGTGGCGCAGATCACAACATTGGACCACTTCAGGACACGGGCGTAGTTTTCGTCGGATTCCAGAAACGTGAATAGTTTATGCATGAGTGCCTCCTAAAAGTAGATCAGTATAAGAGCTGCGTTATCTAAAAAATCTAAATCAGGTGCACATGTAGGATTGCAAACAGAGTGGCCGCAAGAGAGGTTGCAAGAACCGAAGTCGCGATTGCCACGCGCGACAACGCCCCCGCCGCAAACCGTTTCCGTCTCTCACGAATACACGTGGCCGTTTGATCATGGCGTGTATTGACCAAAGACGACATCACGATATTCGAACAGACGAATGCCAGGATACAGAAGCCAGCAATGGCGCCCTCCAGCGCAGGCACCCCGCCACGTCCCCGCTCCAGTGCTGTCACCGCCTCATAAACCGCGGCCGCACACAGTCCGATCGCACACCAGAACAGTTGGCCGCCTTTCACCGATGCGGCGATCAATACCCTCGCGACGCGCCAGCCGTGCGTGGGGGCGACGAGCGCCAGCGTAAAGATCGGGCCGACAATCGGCACGCCAAGATTCAGCAACAGCCAGAAAAATAGATTCATCGAAGCTCACCATTGTGCAGTAGTTGTTAGTTATGGTACGCACCATCGTAGCGTCGAGATTCCGTGCCGGCTATTCAGCCGAATGGTTAGGCTTACTGGCTATCTTGACAAACAAAAAGCCCATCAGGACGAGATCCCGATGGGCTTTTTTTCAACCGTCAACAAGCTGCGTGCAGGCGTTTAACCCAGCGCCGCCAGACACTGTTCGATATCCGCGCGCAAGTCGGCTTCTTCTTCCAGGCCGATGTAGAACCGCACCAACGTACCGCGATACGGCCACTCGCCTGCCGTGCGCATCGAGGCGACGTCGTACGGCATCGCGAGACTGTGCGCGCCGCCCCAGCTCCAGCCGAGCGAAAACAGTTCGAGCGACTCGCAGAACGTGTCGATTTGCGCCGCGCTATAACGTGCGTCGAACACGACTGAGAACAGGCCGCCCGCGCCCGTAAAGTCGCGCTTGAAAAACTCATGCCCCGGGCAGTCGGACAGCGCCGGGTGCAAGACCGCGGCAATTTCCGGCCGCGTCTTCAGCCATCTGGCGAGGCCAAGCGCCGCGCGGTCATGCTGTTCGAATCGCAACTGCATGCTCGGCAGGCTGCGCAAAATCAACGAACAGTCATCCGACGACACACCGATACCCATGCGCATGCGCGCTAACTTCAGCTTCAGATGCAACTCGCGATCGACGGTGATCGTCGCGCCCATCAAGACGTCGCCGCCGCCCGACTGGTACTTGGTCAATGCCTGCACCGAGATATCGACACCATGGTCGAACGGCCGGAAACCGAGCCCTGCCGACCAGGTATTGTCGATCGCCGTGACGACATTGCGCGCACGCGCCACCGCGGTAATGGCAGGCACATCGGCCACTTCCATCGTGACCGAACCGGGCGCTTCAAGCCATATCAAACGCGTATTCGGCTGGATCAGATCGGCAATGCCCGCGCCGATCATCGGATCGTAGTAACGCACGGTGATGCCGAAATCGCGCGCGAGCCAGTCGCCATGATCGCGGTTCGGCGAGTAGACATTGTCGGGAATCAGCACGTCGTCGCCGGCCTTCACGAGGCCGAAGTACACGTTCGAAATCGACGATAACCCCGAAGGCTGCAGCAACGCGTGATTGCCGCCTTCGATGGTGGCAAGCCGCTGCGCCAGTGCAAGCGAAGTCGGCGTGGCGTGCAGGCCATAGCGCCATTGCGCGTCGTTTTTCCAGTCGAGCGCGCGCATGGTCGCGAGATCGGGGAACACGACCGTCGACGCGCGCGTCACCGGCATCGAGAAAGATTCGAAGCCCGGTGTGAGCTGGTCTTCGTGACGCACGACGCGGGTTTGCAGGCTGCGTTTGAGTTTGGACTGGGGCATGGTGTATTTAGCCTTATTCGCCGATTTGCAGGTTGCTAACGCCGCCAACCGCGTGACCGCCGCTCGTCGTCGCCGAGGCGGGTGCTGCGGCTGCGCCACCCGAAGACTGCGGCGTGACCGCAGCCTTGCTGGCCGCCGCACCGGCACCCGTAGCAACAGAAGCAGCCGGCACGGCCTGCCCCGCCGCCAGCGGTTTCAGATCGAACGGCTGCGGGTCGGAATCGTCGACGTTCATCCGGTCGCCCGCCACCGAACCGTCGGCGGCAAACTTGCCCACCCAGTTGCCGGTGATATGCGTGCCGTCGTTCGATTCCTCGACTTCGAGCGTATCGCCGTCGCGGTCGCCCGCGATCAGGATCACCTCGCCGGTATCGGTGTACTGATACTCGCCGTGCACGCCGGCGGGGTCGTCGGTTTTCGCGCCCAGACGCAGGACGATCTGACGTGAGCCCAGCATGCCGGCGTAGCGCGGAAACTTCGCGAATTCGGGGCTCGGCTTGAGCGGCAACTGGATCGGCGGGGGTGCCGCCAACTCCTTCACCGCGTCGCTTTCCGCCCATGCCGGCACGGGCAGCGCGGCCCCTGCGCCGGCACACAGCAATGCGGTCATCACTGCGCCCCGGAGGAAACCCCTCTGAGCCACAGCCCAATCAACAGCCCAACCGCGCTGACGCATTGCACCCTTCATCGCTTTCGATTCCCGCATCCGTTCTTTCCTTGTTGCCTGGTACCGCTCAATACTTACGTGCTACCTGCCTGCTGCCGGGCTTCGTTCGACACGGGCAGCGCGACGTGTCATGCCACGTCGCGTTGCCCCCGCCCCGACCTCAGATCCGTTCGAAGATCGCCGCGATGCCTTGCCCGCCGCCGATACACATCGTCACCAGCGCATAGCGGCCGCCGATCCGCTGCAATTCATACAGCGCCTTGACGGTGATCAATGCACCCGTCGCACCGATCGGGTGGCCGAGCGAAATGCCCGAGCCGTTCGGATTGACCTTGGCCGGATCGAAACCGAGTTCCTTGCTGACCGCGCACGCCTGAGCAGCAAACGCTTCGTTTGCTTCGATCACATCGAGATCGGCGACCGTCAGGCCGGCGCGCTCGAGCGCCTTGCGCGTGGCGGGCACCGGGCCGATGCCCATGTAGGCCGGATCGACACCGGCATGCGCGTACGAAACCAGCCGCGCCAGCGGCTTGATACCGCGCTTTTCAGCGACGCTGCGTTCCATCAGCACGACCGCCGCGGCCGCGTCGTTGATGCCCGATGCGTTGCCGGCCGTCACCGTGCCGTTTTCCTTCGCGAACACCGGCTTCAGCTTGGAGAAGTCTTCTGCCGTTGCATTCAGACGCGCGTGCTCATCCGTATCGAACACGACGTCGCCCTTCTTCGAAGGAATCGTGATCGGCAGAATCTGGTCCTTGAAGTAGCCGCTCGTAATCGCGTTAGCCGCGCGGCGATGCGATTCGAGCGCGAGCGCATCCTGCGTTTCGCGCGAGATATCGTATTTGCGCGCGACATTCTCGGCGGTCACGCCCATATGGATCGACTGGAACGGGTCGTTCAGCGCGCCGACCATCATGTCGACGAGGCGCGCGTCGCCCATGCGCTGACCGAAGCGCGCAGCCGGCATGGAATACGGCGCACGGCTCATGTTTTCCGCACCGCCGCCGATGGCGATGTCGGCGTCGCCTAGCAGCACGCTTTGCGCGGCCGAGACGATGGCCTGCAGGCCCGAGCCGCACAGGCGGTTGACGGTCAACGCGGGCGCATGTTGCGCGACGCCGCCGTTGATCGCGGCCACCCGCGCCAGGTACATGTCTTTCGGTTCGGTATGCACGACGTTGCCGAACACCACATGGCCGACTTCGTCGCCCGATACGTTCGCGCGCGCCAGCGCTTCACGCACGACGCGTGCGCCCAGATCGGTCGGCGGAAAATCCTTCAGACTGCCGCCAAAACCGCCGATTGCCGTACGCACACCGCTTACCACCACTACGTCCCGTTGCATCGCTCGCTCCTCTCTTTAGTCTCTCAGGATGATTTGCCTTGGCGGGCTGCGGGGCGCGCCTCGCAGCGCGTTGTGATCAGCCGCCCAGGATGTGTTCGACCGTCGCGCGCAAGGGGATTGGCGCAACCGCGCCGTAACCTTGCGTGGACAGTGCTGCGGCGACGTTCGCGTAACGCGCCGCCTGAAAAGGATCGTCACCCGCAACAATGCGCGCGATAAACGCGCCGCCGAAGCAGTCGCCCGCGCCGGTTGCATCGACGGCGTTGACGATGTGGCCCGGCACGACGCGCCGTTCGTCGGGCGTGGCGATATACGAGCCTTCTTTACCGAGCTTGAGCGCCACGACGCGCGGACCGTGCGACAGCAGAAAATCGACGATCTCGTCGCGGCCGGTCAAGCCGGTGAGTTCGGTAACGTCGTCCCAGCTTGGCAGACAAATGTCGGTTTGACGAATGGCCTCGAGCATCACGGCACGTGCTCTTGCGAGCGGCCACAGCTTCAGGCGCAGATTGGTGTCGAAGCTCACGCGCACGCCGTTCGCCCGCGCATGCCCGATCGCCGCCAGCGCCGCGTCGCAGGCGCTCAGGCTGATCGCGAGACTGATACCGGACAGATGAATGACTTTGGCCGCGGCGATCGCATCGAGCGGCAAATCGTGCGGCGCGTAGCGACTCGCGGCCGACCCCGCGCGCAAATAGTCGAACGCGTGACCTTCGGGACCGTGCGAAACGAAATAAACCCCGGTAGACGCGTGCGGATCGACGCGCACGAGCGACGTATCGACCTGCTCGCGCTCCCACAAATCGATCAACAGACGCCCGAAATGGTCGCTGCCGACGGCCGACACGAACCCTGTCTTCGCACCTTGCCGTGCTGCTGCGATGCAGAAGTTCGACGTGTCGCCGCCGAAACCTTGCAGATAGTTCGGCTGATCTTTAGCCGACTGGTTGAATTCGATCATCGCCTCGCCGAGCGCGAGGATTTCCGGATGCCGGGTCGCTGCTGTTTGGGCTGCCGGGGTCCGGCCTTCCGGGGTCCCGCCGTCCGGCGTGTCGGTCATGCTCACCGTCATCGCTTAAACCTCGCCCCACAGGTCGTGGCCGTCGGCACCGGTGATCTTCACCGACACGAAATCGCCGACCTTGTAACGCTTCGACGCCTTGGTGGCCGGCGCGATATACACGACACCGTCGATCTCGGGCGCGTCCGCCGCCGTGCGGCCGATGCCGCCATCAGCATTGATCTCGTCGACCAGCACCTTCAGCGTCTTGCCAACCTTCTTCGCGATCCGTTTGGCCGACACTTCTTCCGCCACTTCCATGAAACGCGCGCGGCGTTCTTCACGCACTTCGTCGGGCAACGCGCCGTCGAGTTCGTTGGCGCTCGCGCCTTCGACCGGCGAGTAAGCAAAGCAGCCGACCCGATCCAGTTCCGCCTCGCGAATGAAATCGAGCAGCGTCTGGAACTGCTCTTCGGTCTCGCCTGGGAAGCCGGCGATGAACGTGCTGCGGATCGTCAGATCGGGGCACATTTCGCGCCACGCCTTCACACGCTCCATCACTTTCTCGGCGTTGGCCGGGCGCTTCATGCGCTTCAACACTTCCGGATGGGCGTGCTGGAACGGCACGTCCAGATACGGCAGCACGTGGCCCTTGAACGGACCTTCGGCCATCATCGGAATGACTTCGTCGACGCTCGGATACGGATACACGTAATGCAAACGCACCCATGCGCCGTATTGCGCCGCGAGTTCGCCGAGCGCGCCGACCAGATCGGTCATGCGCGTCTTGATCGGCTTGCCGTTCCAGAAACCGGTGCGATATTTGACGTCGACGCCATACGCGCTCGTGTCCTGCGAAATCACCAGCAGTTCCTTCACGCCGGACTTGAACAGGTTCTCCGCTTCGAGCATCACGTCGGCGACCGGGCGCGACACGAGGTCGCCGCGCATCGACGGGATGATGCAGAACGTGCAGCGATGGTTACAGCCTTCGGAAATTTTCAGGTACGCGTAATGACGCGGCGTGAGCTTCACGCCGGCGGCCGGCACCAGATCGATGAACGGATCGTGCGGCTTCGGCAGATGATTGTGCACGGCCTGCATCACTTCGCCGAGCGCATGCGGGCCGGTCACGGCCAGCACCTTCGGATGCACTTCTTCGATCAGGTTCGAGCCACTCGCGCTCTGCTTGGCACCGAGGCAGCCCGTGACGATCACCTTGCCGTTTTCGTTGAGCGCTTCGCCAATCGCGTCGAGGCTTTCCTGCACCGCTTCGTCGATGAAGCCACAGGTGTTGACGACCACGAGGTCCGCGCCGTCGTACGTGCCGGAAATCTCGTAGCCCTCGGCGCGCAACTGCGTGATGATCTGTTCGGAGTCGACGAGGGCTTTAGGACAGCCGAGGCTGACGAAGCCGACCTTCGGAGTCGAAGGAGTAGGCACGATGGGGGAAATGGTCTGCGACATAGATGAGTCCGGCGTATAGCGGTGACGATGGCGACAAATGGGGACGGTGCGGCAAGGCCAAGGGGTCTGATGGCAACAAAGACCATAGTCCGGACAACGTCCCGCGCACGCAACCCTTTATTGTACCGCGCCGGCCGCCATGCAGTCGGCCAGGTGACGGGGCATGGCCGGGTCGAGCAGACCGCGGGCCGCGCTTTGATGCGCCGGTTTCAAGCCGTTGAACGCAAGGGCCTGCTCGATCACCGCGAGAATTTCGCGCGAGTCATGCAGGCGCCGGATGGCCGCATGCAATTCGGCGGCCTGCGGCCAGGTCCGCTTCAGATAGCTAAGCCACATTTTGACGCGTCCGTGCTCATGGCGAGCGGCGACACGGGCTTGCAATTTTTTCAGGTAACCGGCGAGATAAGTCAGCACGGCCGGCCATTCCTCGCCGGACGGCGACCGGTCCATCAGTCCACGTATGCGCAGCGCCAGGAAAGGATCCGACACGGCACCCCGCCCGATCATCACGTCGGCGCAGCCACTGACCGCCCGGCACCGGTCCCAGTCGTCCACCGTCCAGACTTCTCCGTTGGCGATGACGGGCACGTTCACGGCGCCGTCGATACGTGCGATCCATTCCCAGTGAGCCGGCGGCCGGTAGCCGTGGTCACGCGTTCTGGCATGCACGACGAGGGAGGCCGCGCCACCTTCCGCCAGCGCCGTGGCGCAGTCGATTGCGAGCGACGTATCGGACACGCCGAGCCGCATTTTTGCTGTCACGGGGATGCCGGCAGGCACGGCGGCACGCACGGACGAAACGATCCGGTTGAGCTCTTCGGGGTGCGCCAGCAGCATCGCACCGCCGCCATGCCGGTTGACGACTTTAGCGGGACAGCCGAAGTTCAGATCGAGTCCATGCGGCGACAGACTGGCGGCCTGGGCCGCATTCAGCGCCATCCATTCAGGATCGCTGCCGAGCAGTTGAATCACCATCGGCGTGCCGCAAGGCGTACGGCCACCGTGCAGGACTTCGGGTGTATCGCGCGCGTAGACACGCTCGGGCAGCACCGAACCCGTCACCCTGACGAACTCGGACACGCAGCCGTCGAATCCACCCGTGCTGGTCAGCACGTCACGCAACACGTAGTCCGCCAGCCCTTCCATAGGCGCAAGAAACAGCTGGCTCATGCGAGAACGGCGCCTAAGCTGCTTTTGCGAATCCTGGGGTCAGTCAAGGCTGACAACTCCGGCCCTCGGAAGCAAAGGCGCGGGCGTGGTGGGAAAACGGATCTGCGACATAGGCGAGGCTGGCATGCAGCGGTGGCGACGGCGACAAAGGGGGACCGTGCGTCCAGGGTCAAGGGGTTGGCTCGATCAGAAGGATCATGAGAACCACACCACGAAACCACGCGGCAACGCACGCAACCCGCGATTGTACCGCGCCCACGGCCATTCGCCTGGGCCCGGCACGCGGAACCACAGCGGCAGCGCTCAGCGCTCAGCGCTCCCTGGCGCGCCGCGCACACCGCTCCACGACGGCACGTGTGATGGACACGTGCAGATGTGCCCGCCGCGTTGGCGGCGCTCTGCGCCGTTACTTCTTCTCCGGCTCCGGATTGCTTTGCGGATTAGCCGGCGTGGCTGGACCGCCAGCCGCATTCGCCGCGCCACCGGGCGTGAACGGGAAGGTGGCGAACATCGATTTCGCCTGGGTCTGCATCTGTTCCTGCATCTGCACGAACATGTTCTTCGACTGCTCGATATAGCTGGTCATCATGCCCTGCATCATCGGCGCCTGCATGTTCATGAATTGCGACCAGACTTCGGGGTTCATCGCCTTGCCTTCGTACAGATTCTTCGACTGGTCGGCGAGTTTCGCCTGAATGTCGATGAAGGCCTGGATGTTCTTTTCCAGATACGTGCCCATCATGCCTTGCATCGCATGACCGTAGAAACGGATGATCTGCGAGAGCATCGACGACGAGAACATCGGCAAGCCGCCGCTCTCCTCGTCGAGAATGATTTGCAGCAGGATGGCGCGCGTCAGGTCCTCATTGCTCTTCGCATCGATGACCTTGAAATCCTCTTGATCCAGCACGAGCTGCTTGACGTCAGTCAGCGTGATGTAGGTGCTTGTCTCGGTATCGTAGAGCCGACGATTCGGATACTTCTTGATCAATCGTTCGACTGTTTTCTTTGTAGTAGTGGTCATGTAACGCCTTTGAGCGCGAGTTGAGCGCGGAAACGGCGTCATGCCGACTGAGCCATCGTGAATCGCACAGTCGAGACGCCGCCGGAACCATCTGAGCAGAAACACACCGCCTTGTGAGCGGCGCGCCAATGACTCAGCCCATATGCAAACCGCCGTTCAGCGAAAAATCAGCGCCCGTCGAGAAACCCGATTCGTCCGAGGCAAGCCATGCCACGATCGAGCCGATTTCCTGCGGTTGACCGAGACGGCGCACCGGAATCGTCGCGACGATCTTTTCCAGCACGTCCGGACGGATCGACTTGACCATATCGGTGCCGATGTAGCCAGGCGACACGGTGTTAACCGTCACGCCCTTGGTGGCGACTTCCTGCGCCAGCGACATCGTGAAGCCGTGAATGCCGGCCTTCGCGGTCGAGTAGTTGGTCTGACCGAACTGGCCCTTCTGTCCGTTCACCGACGAAATGTTGATGATCCGGCCAAAGCCACGCTCGACCATGCCGTCGATCACCTGCTTGGTGACGTTGAAGAGGCTGGTCAGGTTGGTGTCGATCACCGCCGTCCAGTCTTCGTGCGTCATCTTGCGGAACACGACGTCGCGCGTAATGCCGGCGTTGTTCACCAGCACGTCGATCTCACCGATTTCTGCCTTGACCTTGTCGAATGCAGCCTTGGTCGACTCCCAATCGCCGACGTTACCTTCGGACGCGATGAAATCGTAGCCTAGCGCTTTCTGCTCTTCGAGCCACTTCACGCGGCGCGGCGAGTTCGGGCCGCAGCCGGCGACCACCTTGAAGCCTTCCTTGTGCAGCCGTTGGCAAATGCTCGTGCCGATGCCGCCCATCCCGCCCGTTACGTACGCAATTCGCTGTGTCATAAACTACACTCCGTTATCGTTTTCGAGGCGCCGACCGGCGGCCTCTTCCCTCGCCTGTGCTTCATCTCCACTGCCGCCGGGCGACCGGCCGACGAGGCCACTACTCACCGCGCGCCACCTGCTGCCATGTGACTGTGACGCGCGGCAACCCTGCTTATTGCCTACTGCTTACCACTTGCCAAAACTCAACTGAGCTCAACCGAGTCTGGCGTGTGGTCCGTCAAGCGCGTTCGAGCGCCAGCGCGACGCCCATGCCGCCGCCGATACACAGCGACGCCAGCCCCTTCTTCGCATCGCGCTTCTGCATTTCGTGCAGCAGCGTGACGAGAACCCGGCAGCCGGACGCGCCAATCGGATGACCGATTGCGATCGCGCCGCCGTTCACGTTGATCTTCGACGTATCCCAGCCCATCTGCTGATTCACGGCCAGCGCCTGCGCGGCAAACGCTTCGTTGATTTCCATCAGGTCGAGATCGGCCGGCGTCCAGCCCGCGCGTTCGAGACAGCGGCGCGATGCGGGCACCGGGCCCATGCCCATCACCTTCGGATCCAGACCCGAGGTGGCGTAAGCCTTGATGCGCGCGAGCGGCTTGAGGCCAAGCGCTTCGGCCTTCTTCGCCGACATCACCAGCACAGCCGCCGCGCCGTCGTTCAGGCCCGACGCGTTGGCCGCCGTGACCGTGCCTTCTTTCGAGAAAGCGGGCTTCAGACCCGCCAGCGATTCAGCCGTCACGCCGTGACGCACGAACTCGTCCGTCGCAAAACGCAGCGGCTCGCCCTTGCGTTGCGGAATCTCGACCGGCACGATTTCGTCGTTGAAACGGCCCGATTTCTGCGCGGCTTCCGCCTTGTTCTGCGACAGCGCCGCGAACGCGTCCTGCTGCTCGCGCGTAATGCCGTATTCCCTGGCGACGTTTTCCGCCGTCACGCCCATGTGGTACTGGTTATAGACGTCCCACAGGCCGTCGACGATCATCGAGTCGATCAGCTTCGCGTCGCCCATGCGAAAACCGTCACGCGATCCCGGCAGCACGTGCGGCGCGGCGCTCATGTTTTCCTGACCGCCGGCGATCACGATGTCGGCATCGCCCGCGACGATCGCGTTGGCCGCCAGCATCACGGCCTTCAGGCCCGAGCCGCACACCACGTTGATCGTCATGCCTGGCACCGCCGTGGGCAGCCCGGCCTTGATCACCGCCTGACGCGCCGGGTTCTGACCCGAGCCCGCCGTCAGCACTTGCCCCAGAATGACTTCGCTGACCTGCTCAGGCTTCAGACCGGACCGTTCGAGCACGGCACGAATCACGGTAGCGCCGAGTTCGGGCGCAGCGATCTTCGCCAGCGACCCACCGAATTTGCCAACTGCCGTACGGGCGGCCGATACGATCACAACATCAGTCATTTCCATATCCTCCGGGCATATCGGCAAAATGCGCCGCAGCCCGTCAAGTTAAAAATATCGTTGTTCCTGCGCCCTTGCTCAAACAGACGCGCATTCATACCGCCAAAATCAACCTCGCCGTCAGACGCGTTCAAGCCTACTCCCGTTGCCGCACATAACGTCCCGGCGCCGCCTCGATCACCGGAAATTCGGCGGAACCGGCTGCGGCGCGCGGCTTCACTTTCCTGCCGCCATACTGGTCGAGCCACGTGGTCCATTCGGGCCACCAGCTGCCAGGCACTTCGGCCGCCTGGTCGAACCATTCGTCCGGGCTTTCCGGCAACGTCTTGACGTCGCCTTCCAGCACCCAGTAGTTGCGCTTTTTCTTCGCCGGCGGATTGATCACGCCCGCGATGTGCCCCGACGCGCCAAGCACGAACTTCAGCGGCCCGGTGAGCAACGGCACCGACGCATAGGCGGTTTGCCACGGCACGATATGGTCTTCGCGTGAACCGTAAATGAAGGTAGGCACATCGATTTTCGAGAGATCGACCGGCTCGCCGCAGGTCGTCAGCGCACCCGGTTCGCGCAGACGATTCTCAAGGTACGTGTTGCGCAGATACCAGACATACATCGGGCCCGGCAGACTGGTCGAATCGCTGTTCCAGTACAGCAGGTCGAACGGCACCGGCGTGCGCCCCTTGAGGTAATTGTCGACGACGTAGTTCCACACCAGATCGTTCGGCCGCAGGAACGAGAAAGTGTTGGCGAATTCGATGCCGCGCATCAAGCCGGGCTTGCTGCCATTCTTGCCGCCGATGGTCTGCTCGCGCATCTGCACGTGCGCCTCGTCGACGAAAACATCGAGCACGCCCGTGTCCGAGAAATCGAGCATGGCGGTGAGCAGGGTCATCGACGCAGCGGGATGTTCGCCGCGCGCTGCCGCCACCGCCAGCGCCGTGGCGAGCATGGTGCCGCCCACGCAGAAGCCGAGCGTGTTGATCTGCTCGCGGCCGCTGATCTTGCTGACCGTGTCGATCGCCTTGAGCACGCCCTCGCCGACGTAATCGTCCCACGTCTTGCCGGCGATCGACGCGTCCGCATTGCGCCACGAAATCAGGAACACCTGATGACCCGAATCGAGTCCGTGCGCGACCAGCGAGTTCTCCGGTTGCAGATCGAGAATGTAGAACTTGTTGATGCAAGGCGGCACGATCAGCAGCGGCCGCTCGCGCACGGTGGCCGTGCGCGGCTTGTACTGGATCAACTGCATCAGATCGTTCTCGAACACCACCGAGCCTTCGGTGTTCGCAAGATTCTCGCCGACCACGAAACGCGATTCGTCGGTCTGCGAAATCTTGCCGCGCTGCAAGTCAGCCAGCAGATTCATCACGCCCTGCCGCAAGCTCTCACCCTGGCTATCCAGCAAGGTCTTCTGCGCTTCGGGATTCAACGCGAAGAAGTTGCTGGGCGATGCCGCCGCGGTCCATTGCTGAACGGCAAAACGGATGCGCTCGCGCACCTTCGGTTCTGTTTCGAGCGCGTCGACCATTTCCTGCAGATAGCGCGCATTCAACAGATACCACGCAGCGGTAAACGCATAGGCCGGTGTCGCGCTCCACGCATCGGAACTGAAACGGCGGTCTTTGAGTTCGGGGGCTTTCGTCGTGGCGCCGGTGGCCTGCTGGATCAACTCCATCGCCTCGCGCGAATAGTCGGCTTGCAGCTTTTGCAGACGCTCCGAGGGAATCGCGGCGCCCGGAACGTTGAGTCCGGTAAATGACGGTATTGACGGCAGGGATCCCGCAGTCAGTTTGCTGAAGTCGGGCATGCCGGGAAACGACGGCACTGGCGGCAAGCCCATTTGCGGCATTGAGGGGATACCCGGGATACCCACTTGCGGCATCTGCGGCATCGGGAAAGACATGCCATTGCCGCCGGGCGGCGTGCCGAGCGAACGCCATGCGTTCATCCAGGCATCGAATAACTGCTGCATGCCTGCGGCCGAAGTCGCACCGCTCGTACCGGCCTGCTGCGTATGCTCCGTCGAGGAGCCCGTGCTGGGGGAAGCTGAGGAATGTGATGCTGCCATACCTGCTTTTGACCGGTGAGTCCTTGCGGACGGGTTGAGAGGCAGGTTCATGCGCACGTGGGCGATTGCTCGCGACCTCGTCACGCCCTGTCCCATGTACGAGGAACTGTGAGGAACATTCTTGCTCCCCACCGCAAGGCATGTCAATGCTTGTTCCCGATTTTGCCGCAGTGCGATAGTTTTTTAATTATCGTTTTCCCTGTGTAGCAGATCGCGCTTTTGGAACATACGTTGATAAGCGCTGAGGCAGGCGAAAAAAGCTCCCATATGGCATGGGCTCAAGTGCATTTATCCGTTCGCTCGCGAACACTTTTGGCGGCAGATTTACGCGTGCGCGGCAAATTCCGGCAGCGCAGCAAAAAAGCGTGCCGCGCCTCCGAACAAACCCTCATACGCGTGCTCGCAGGACGGCGTCGCGCTCACCACGGTGAGCGCGACGCGGGCAATTTATTGCGCGATCGTCTGCGCCTGATCATCCAGCCAGATCAAGGCAGCCATGCGGCCTGTCTCGCGATCGCGGCGATAGGAATAGAAACGCTCACGTTGCGTGACCGTACACAGATCGCCGCCGGTAATGCGTGTCACGCCGAGCCGCTGCAAGCGCAAGCGAGCAAGCGCAGCAAGGTCGGCGAGATATTTGCCGGGGTTTTGCGGATGCGCAATGAATGCATTCGCGGTGGCCTCGCGTTGTGCACCATCCACGCCATTCATGAAGGCGTCACGCACATCCGCACCCACCTCGAACGCGTCCGGCCCGATCGCCGGGCCGAGATAGGCATGCAGCGACTGCGCCCCCACACCGGCCAGATCGGCCACACGCTGCGCGGTCTGTTCGACGATGCCGGCCGCCAGGCCACGCCAGCCGGCATGCGCCGCACCGACCGCGCGGCCCGCCTCGTCGCACAACAGCACCGGCATGCAATCGGCCACCATCACGACACACACCGTGCCGGGCCGATCGGTAACGCTGGCATCGGCTCGTGTCGGCGCGCCGCTTGCGCGTGTCTGCGCGAGCGCATCTTCAGCACGCACGATGCCGGCGCCGTGAATCTGTTCGAGCCACGCGGCCTCGCCTACGCCTGCCAGACTCAGCAGCCGTGCGCGATTGGTTGCGACCGCGGCGGGATCGTCACCGGCTTTCATCCCCAGATTCAGGCCGCCGGGCTGATCCGCGCCATCCTGCCAGCGGCCGAACGGCGGTTCGCTCACACCGCCGTTGCGCGTGGTGACGAGCGCGCGCACGCGCGGCGACACGTTCCACGCGGGTTGCACAACATCGGCAAAGCTCAGCTCGGGCAAGCTCATGCGTGACCGTCCTCGTCGTGTTCGTCGTGTTCGTCGCCTCGATCCTGGTCTTCGTCGTAATCGCCGTCGCCGTGGGCGTCGTCTTCGTCCATATCGTCGTCCAGCGAGGCGTCGTAGTCGTCTTCCTCGTAGTACGTCTCGTCGAACTCGCCCGCATCGTCACGCCCGAGGCCAAGCGCCGCCGACAACACCTGCATGTCTTCCGGCGCATCGGCGCGCCATTGCATGGTCCGGCCGGTTCGCGGGTGAATCAGGCCGAGACGCCATGCATGCAGCGCCTGGCGCGCGAAACCGTCCGGCAGCGGCGTCACCGAGCGCTTGCCGCGTGCGCGCCCGTAAACCGGATCGCCGAGCAGCGGATGGCCGATATGCGCGCAATGCACGCGAATCTGATGGGTCCGGCCGGTTTCCAGGTCGCAATGAATCGCGGTAACCGGCTGACGCTGCCAGATCGCCGTATCCACGCGCCGGAAATGCGTGCGCGCGGCCTTGCCCGATGCGCTCGTCACCACCGCCATGCGGGTGCGTTCGCGCGGGTCGCGGCCGATTGGCGCGTCGATCGTGCCTTCTTCGGGCATGTTGCCCCATACCAGCGCGAGATAGCGGCGTTTCACCGTGCGCGCCTGAAGCTGGCGCACCAGGTCGGTCTGCGCCTCGAGCGTGCGCGCCACCACCATCAGGCCGGACGTTTCCTTGTCGAGCCGATGGACGATACCGGCGCGCGGCAATCCCGCCGCGGCGTCGCCATAGCGGTACAGCAGACCGTTCAGAACGGTGCCGCTCCAGTTGCCGGCCGCCGGATGCACGACCATGCCGGCCGGTTTGTTGATGACCACCAGTGTGTCGTCCTCGTAGACGATCTCGAGCGGCACGGGTTCGGGTGTAAAGGCGAGTTGCTCCGGCAGCAGATCGGGTACGAGCTCGATGGTCGCGCCAAGCGGCACCGGCTGACGAATCTTCGCCGGCTTGCCGTCGATACGCACCCGCTCCGACTCGATCCAGCTTTGCAGCCGGTTACGTGAAAACTCCGGAAAGATTCGGGCCAGCACCTTGTCGAGGCGTTCGCCGGCCAGTTCGTCGGGCACGACGACGCTGCGCGGCGACTCGTCCGCCACGGGGCTTGCCACCGTCTGCACCATGCTGAGCGGGCCGGCGGCGGTAAGCGCGTCGCTGCCGAGATCGTCGTCGAGCGAGTCCACGCCCAATGCGTCGGAGGGGTCAGCGCTTACGCTATAATCTTTGTTGCTATTCCCGGCACCGGTTGCGGCGCCTGGAGTATTTGAGCGGGTCATTGAGTCTGGGTCACCTGGACGTAAAGCTAGACTGGAAAATGCGAGCCTTGAACACCATCACTAAAGCGGCGATCAATTTGGCGGCCATCAAGAAGATGGCCCGGAAAGTGGCCGGATACATTGCGTGCGCCGCAGCCGTCGCCGTTGTTGCGGCCTGTCACGGCCTGCCGGAAAAGACCGACGAGACGGCTACGTGGAACAACAACAAATTATATACGGAGGCGAACGACGCTCTGACCGGTGGTGATTTCGGCAAGTGCGCCAAGTATTTCGAGATGCTCGAAGGCCGCGATCCGTTTGGCCACTTTGCGCAGCAAGCGCAGATCAACGTCGCGTATTGCAACTGGAAAGATAACGAAAACGCCGCCGCCGACCAGGCGATCGACCGCTTCATCCAGCTGCACCCGGATCACCCGGACATCGCCTACGCGTACTACCTGAAGGGCATGATCCACTTCAACGACGACCTCGGTCTGTTCGGCCGTTTCTCCGGCCAGGACATGAGCGAACGCGATCCGAAGTCGCTGCGCGAGTCGTATGACGCGTTCAAGGTCGTGGTCGACAAATACCCGAACAGCAAGTATGCGCCGGACGCCGCGCAACGCATGCGCTATATCGTGAACGCACTGGCGTCGCACGAAGTCCACGCGGCGGATTATTACTACCGCCGTGGCGCGTATGTCGCCGCGATCAACCGCGCGCAACTGGCGCTCACGCAATACAAGAACGCGCCCGCTATCGAAGACGCACTGCACATCATGATGCTGTCGTACGAGAAGCTGAATCAGCCGCAACTGGCTGACGACACGAAGCGCATTCTGGCCGGCACCTTCCCCGACAGCCCGTATATCACGGGCCATGCAAGGCCGGGTAAGGAAAAATCGTGGTGGCAGTTCTAAGCCTCGATTTGCTGCTTTAGATCCGCTGCTTTAAACAGAAACGCCACGACCTCGGTCGTGGCGTTTCTGTTTGTGGAGCGCCGTCCCGCCTGCGTCTACACCATGAGGCGGCAACAGCCGCCCTCAGTCCCGCTCGAACAACGCAATCGATTCCACGTGCGAGGTGTGCGGGAACATGTTCACTACACCCGCGCCCACCAGCCGATAGCCGGCTCGATGCACCAGCAGTTCCGAATCGCGTGCGAGTGTTGCCGGGTTGCACGACACGTAGACGATACGCTTGGGCAGCGGCCCATTGCCGCTTAGCGCGATCTCGGCCAGCGCCTTCGCCACTGCCAGCGCACCTTCGCGCGGTGGGTCGATGAGGAATTTGTCGAAATGGCCGAGCGCGCGCATGTCGTCGGCGGTGACTTCGAACAGGTTGCGGCAAGCAAACGACGTATGGCCCGCTACGCCGTTCAGCTCGGCATTAGCGAGCGCGCGCGAGGTCAGCACGTCACTGCCTTCGATGCCCACCACCTCCCTCGAAATCCGCGCAAGCGGCAGTGTGAAGTTGCCGATTCCGCAGAACAGGTCGAGCACGCGATCCGTGCTGGCCGGGGCCAGCAGGCGCAGCGCACGGCTCACCAGCACGCGATTGACCGCGTGATTCACCTGGGTGAAATCGGTGGGCTTGAACGGCATCCGGATGTTGTATTCCGGCAGCGTGTAGTCGAGCTCCACATCGAGCGGATAGAACGGCGTGACGGTATCGGGACCGCCCGGCTGCAGCCACCACTGCACCTTATGCTCGTCGGCGAAATCGCGCAGCACCTGTTCGTCGGCGGCGGTAATCGGTGCGAGATTGCGTAACACCAGCGCCGTGACCGACGAGCCGACCGCGAGCTCGATCTGCGGCATACGGTCGTAAATCGACAGCTTGCGCACCATGAAACGCAGCGGCATCAGCATCGCCGAAATGTGAGGCGGCAGCACCTCGCAGGTCTTCATGTCCGAGATGTAGCTGCTGTTCTTCTCGTAGAACCCGATGCGCATGCCGCCCTTTTCCGGCAGATAGCGCACAGCCAGACGCGCGCGGTAGCGGTATCCCCACGCCGGCCCATGAATCGGCCGGAACACGGTCTCCGGGCGCAGCTTCGCCAGATGCTGGAAATTGTCTTCGAGCACGCGCTGCTTGACGGCAATCTGGGCGCGGATATCGAGATGCTGCATCGAACACCCGCCGCAGATATCGAAGTAGATGCACTTCGGCTTGGTGCGAAGCACGCTTTCGCGGAACACCTGGACGACCTCAGCCTGCTCGAATTTCGGCTTGCTGCGATGCGTCGAGTAGCTGACACGCTCGCCGGGCAACGCGCCTTCGACAAAAATCACCTTGCCGGGCGTGCCGTCTTCGCTCTCGATGCGGCCCACGCCGCGCGCTTCCATGTCGAGCGACACGATTTCGATGATCGGCTCAGTGCCGGTAATGACGTGCGCTTTCGCCGGGGCGGGCGCCTTCTGGCGCTTCGGCGAGCGACGTTGAGGGGCAGTTCGGGACACCTGCGACTTCCTGACAAACTTTGGGGGAAAGGCGAGATTGTAGACGAAGCGCCGCACACACCGATCGCTTCGATCACGATCAGCATACGGCGAAGCCTGGCACCTGCCCCCGACTTCGCACCGCGGCGGCTACCGTACGGCGATCAACCGCGTTAGCGTGCGGCGAACGGTTTCGCTACAACAAGACTGATAAGCAAGCCGTTTACTGATCGAATGCGGCCAGATACTCGGCCCATTGCGGCGCTATTTCCAGCGCCAGCGCATTCTTAACCAGATTGATCTCGTCCGCATACTCTTCGGCCGAAAACGCGCCGCGGATCAACTGGAACCGGCAATACAGCAAGTATGTATTGACGACATCGGTCTCGCAATAATTACGGATTTCCTCGATGCGGCCTTCCTGGTAAGCCTGCCACACCTGGCTGCCGTCCATCCCCATCTTGCCGGGGAAGCCGCACATCTTCGCGAGCGCGTCGAGCGGCGCGTTGGCGCGCGCCTGATACATCGCCAGCACGTCCATCAGATCGGTGTGACGCGCGTGATAGCGGCTAATGTAGTTGTTCCATTTGAACTCGCGATCGTCCTCGCCCAAGTCCCAGAAACGGGAAGCGGGGATGCCGTTGACCAGCGCCCGGTAGTTCAGCACCGGCAGGTCAAACCCGCCGCCGTTCCACGACACGAGCTGTGGCGTGTATTTCTCGATCACGCGATAAAACGACTGCACGAGCGCGGCCTCGCCATCTTCCAGCGTGCCGAGCGAGCGCACACGGAAACCGTTGTTGTCGCGGAACACACAGGAAATCGCGGCGATCCGTTGCAGATGGTGCGGCAGAAAATCGCTGCCGGTCTTTTCGCGGCGCGCCGCAAAGGCGTGCTCGGCGACTTCGGCGTCGCTCAGCGTGTCGGGCAAATTTTCGAGGCGGCGAATGCCGGCGACATCGGGAATCGTCTCGATGTCGAATACAAGAATCGGTGTCATCAGCTTAGAGAACGGCGTCTTTCCGAACACCGTTGGAGGCAAAGAAGCGCTTTAACCGCACCAGCGCTTCCTGTTGGATCTGGCGGACACGCTCGCGCGTGAGGCCCATTTCGTCGGCCAGCTCTTCGAGCGTGGCGGGCTCGATGTGGTTCAACCCGAAGCGGCGCTCGATCACATGACGGTGCTTGTCCGACAAACGCGCAAGCCATGCCCGTGTAAGCGTTTCCAGTTCGCGATGCTGCACTTCGGCATCCGGCGACTGGCTTTGGTCGTCGGACAGCAGATCGAGCAGGCTGCTCGCCGGATCGAGATCGAGCGGCGCGTCGAGCGACGCAGTGTGTTCGTTCAGCGCGAGAATGTCGGTGACTTCGTCGGTGGTCTTGCCGGTCAGATAGGCAATGTCGTCGATGCTGGCGTCGCGCCGCTCGGCAGCTTCGCCGGAATTCATCGAATTCTTTTCCAGATGACGCTTCGCGCGCAGCACCTGGTTGAGCTCACGGATCACGTGCACAGGCAAACGCACCGTGCGCGCCTGATTCATGATTGCGCGCTCGATGCTCTGGCGAATCCACCACGTGGCGTACGTCGAAAAACGGAAACCCCGCGTGGGATCGAATTTCTCGATGGCGTGCATCAAGCCGAGGTTGCCCTCTTCGATCAGATCGAGCAGCGGCACGCCGCGGTTCAGATAACCCTTCGCGATGCTGACGACGAGCCGCAAATTGCGCTCGATCATCACCTGCCGCGCTTCGAATTCGCCTGCCTTGGCAAGACGCGAATACTTCTGCTCTTCTTCGACGGTCAGAAGCGGTTTGACACTGATGCGGTTCAGGTAATGCTGAATCGTGTCAGCCGTCAGCTCGGCCTGCAGCAGCGCGCGGAAATCGTCCGCGTCGGGCGGCGCTTCGCTCGCGCCTTCGCGGGCCTCACCGGCTTCTTCAGCACCGGCCTGGCGTTCGTCGAGATCGCGTTCCTCTGCAATCTCTTCTTCCACTTCCGAAGCACCGCCTTCTTCCACCGAAGCGGGCGTGACGCGGCTGATCGTCTCAGACTCGGCTTGCGGTAAGCGGCGCTTCGATTTCGGCATGGTCGTATCGCTTATTGCGGCGGCAAATACTTCAGTGGGTCGACAGGTTTACCCTGCCGGCGAACTTCGAAATGCAACATCACACGGTCGGAATCGCTATTGCCCATCTCAGCAATCTTCTGCCCTTTCGTCACCGCGTCCCCCTCTTTTACCATCAAAGCACGGTTGTGTGCATACGCGGTGAGATAAGTTGCGTCATGTTTGATGATAATGAGATTGCCGTAACCACGCAGCCCATTTCCGGCATAAACCACGCGCCCATCCGCAGAAGCCTTGACCGGATCGCCAGCCGCGCCGCCGATATTAATACCCTTGTTGGTCGAATCGTTGAACGTGCCGAGCATCGGCCCCCGCACCGGCCATGCGAACACGACGTTGCCCGATGCGCCGGCGTTCGAATCGCTCGCCGCACCCGCGTTGGCCGGCGGCGTCAGCGAAGCGTTGTTCGCGCCCGAACCATAGATAGGCGGCGCCGCGACACCCGCTGCAGCGCCTGCCGACGACGGCGTGCTGCCAAGCGGCGCGCTCTGCACCGCGCCACCGCTGCCGATCGGCGCCGTCGACACACCCGGCGTCAATGCGGCCGTGTTCGCACCCGGCGGCACGACGCGCAGCAACTGATCGACTTCAATCTGATTCGGGTTAGTGAGATTGTTCCACGTCGAAATATCGCGGTAGTTCTGGCCGTTCTCCAACGCGATCCGGTACAGCGTGTCGCCCGGCTTCACGCGGTAGTAGCCCGGCGGCGGCGGTCCGAGCGGCACGGCCGGCTGCTGCGCGGCTTGCGTGCCGAGCGCACTGCTGCCCGAACGGTCGACGACCGGCGCCTGATCGAGGCGGGTCGCACAAGCCGACATCAACAGGGACAAGGCGAGCACGCACACGCTACGCTGGGTTACGGTCATGGGGATAGTCAGTCTGGTTCTTTGCATCGCGCGCAACATACTCATCGGTGTCAAATCACTCCGGATTTTAAGGGTACAAAGAAAACGCGATCAAGCCGCGACTCGCGCCACTGCGCGGGTCCGAGACGTTCGACCAGGGTCAGCACCTGGCTCTGGCCTTCCTGCGAGCCGACCGGCGCGACCAGACGGCCGCCGATCGCGAGTTGTTCAAGCAATGCCTGCGGCACGTCGAGTCCGGCCGCGGCGATCACGATCGCATCGAACGGCGCCGCCGACGGCAATCCCAGGCGGCCGTCGCCGTAGTGCAGCCGGATGTTCGGAATGCGCAGCGGACGCAAATTGGTCTTCGCGCGTTCGGACAGCGGCTTGATGCGTTCGATCGAATAGACATCTCGCGCAACCTGGCTCAGCACCGCCGCCTGATAGCCGCAACCGGTGCCGATTTCGAGCACGTTGTTCAACGCGCGGCCGGCGGCCGCCAGTTCGATCATCCGCGCGACCACGGAGGGCTTGGAGATCGTCTGGTGATGGCCGATAGGCAGCGCGGCGTCTTCATAGGCCTGGGCCGCGAGGCCCGGGTCGACGAACATGTGGCGCGGCACGACCGACATCGCGTTCAACACGCGCTGATCGGTCACGCCGTTCGCACGCAGGCGTTCGACCATCCGTTCGCGAACGCGTTCCGAAGTCAGCGCCAAAGCGCCGTTCAACGCGACGTTCGGCACGGCGCTGCGCTCGTTGAGTTTGGCGGCGGGTTGGCTCACCGGCGCCGGTTTTGGCGCGGCGCGCACGGCCGTTGCCGGCGCGACGGCTGTTGCGCGTGGTTTGGCTTGCGACTTGACCTGGGCGTTGGCCGGCGAGTTCACCGGCGCTTTCATTGGCACCTGCGCTGGCCCCTGCGTTGACCCCTTCGCCTGCACCTTGGCCTGCGGTTTTGCTTGCGACGCCGCGTGCGGTTGGGTCTGAGCCCGCGCCGGAGGCTTCGCCTGCGTCTTCCCCGCGGAGCCGGACGGCGAATTCTTCGCGGGTTGCTGGCGTGCGTTCAGCGCCGCGCTCGCGGCGAGTACCGCGGCGCGCACGTCGCCCGGACGCCCTTCAGGCCGGCGCGGCTCACGCACCAGATCTTCGAGGCCGAGCGGAAAGCGCTTTGCGCGCTCGCTGGTCATGAAGTGCCGCTGCCGGCACGCGCCCAGTCGCGCGCTGCGGGCAGCATTTGCGTGTGGGTCAGGTCGAGCTGCAACGGCGTGATCGACACCTGGCCGTTGGCAACGGCGTGGAAATCGGTGCCTTCGCTCGCATCGCGCGCGCTGCCGGACGGGCCGATCCAGTAGATCGGCTCGCCGCGCGGATTGGTCTGGCGGATCACCGGCTGCGACGGATGCCGCTTGCCGAGACGCGTGATATGCCAACCGTTAAGTTGCTCGTACGGCAGGTTCGGAATATTGACGTTCAGGAGCGGATGCCCCGGCAGCGGTTGCTCGAGGTAATGCGCGACGATCTCGGCGGCCACACGCGCAGCGTCTTCGAGATGCACCCAGTCTTTGTCGACCAGCGAGAAGGCAATGGCCGGCACGCCGAACATGATGCCTTCGGTAGCGGCGGCGACGGTGCCCGAATAGAGCGTGTCCTCGCCCATGTTCTGGCCGTTGTTGATGCCCGAGACGACGAGGTCCGGCGTGTGGTCCAGCATACCGGTCAGCGCAATGTGCACCGAGTCGGTCGGCGTGCCGTTGACGTAATAGAAACCGTTCGCCGAGCGCAGCACCGAAAGCGGACGCGACAGCGTCAAGGAATTGGACGCGCCGCTGCAGTTCTGCTCGGGGGCCATCACGGTGACGTCCGCGATCGGCTTGAGCGCTTCGTAAAGCGCGGCAAGGCCGGGCGCCAGATAACCGTCGTCATTGCTGAGTAGGATTCGCATGCGGCGATTGTAACCGAGGAAAGAAGGCACGCGAACGACACGGCAGGCGGTGCGCACATCCCATGCAAAGCGCACGCGCCGGGCCCCGCGCCGACGGGTGCCGGCCGGTTGAACACCCGGCTTCGAACAACAAAAACGCACGATCGTGCGAATTGTTTTACACTCAGGTTTTACGCTCAGAATGGTTGCGACGCCCCGAAGGAAGTCCGCTCGGGAACCTTGATCGATACGGAGACACGATGCGCGCGATTCGCTGTAATCAATATGGGCCGCCGGAGAGCCTGGTCGTCGAAAATCTGCCGGATCTCGAGCCGCCGCCCGGCCACGTCGTGATCGACGTCAAAGCCGCCGCCGTCAATTTTCCCGATGTGCTGATCATCGAGAACAAATACCAGTTCAAACCACCCCTGCCCTTTACGCCTGGTTCGGAAGTCGCGGGCGTCGTGCGCGCGGTCGGCGCCGGGGTAACGCAATTCAAACCGGGCTCGCGGGTCGTCGCGTTCACCGGCTCGGGCGGCTTTGCCGAACAGGTGCTCGCGCCGGAAGCGGCGTGTGTGCCGCTGGCGAACGGCGTCGAGTTCGAACTGGCCGCCGCGTTCACGCTTGCCTATGGCACGTCGCATCACGCGGTAGTCGATCGCGGTCAGTTGAAGGCCGGTGAAACGATGCTGGTGCTGGGCGCGGCAGGCGGCGTCGGGCTTGCGGCGGTCGAGATCGGCAAAGCGCTCGGTGCGCGCGTGATCGCGGCGGCGTCGAGCGACGAAAAACTCGCCACCTGCGTGAAGCACGGCGCGGACGCCACCATCAACTACAGCACCGAAGACCTGCGCGAACGCATCAAGGCGCTGACCGACGGCAAGGGTCCGGACGTGATCTACGATCCGGTTGGCGGTGTGTATGCGGAACCGGCGTTTCGCAGTATCGGCTGGCGCGGGCGTTATCTGGTGGTCGGCTTTGCGAACGGCGAAATCCCGAAGTTACCGCTCAACCTGACGCTGCTCAAAGGCGCCAGCCTGGTGGGCGTGTTCTGGGGCGACTTTGCGAAACGCGAGCCGCAGCACAATCACGCCGCGTTCCAGCAGATGACCGGCTGGATCGGCGAGGGCAAGCTTAAGCCGTATGTGTCGGAACGCTATTCGCTCGACAATACGGGCCGCGCGTTGCGCGATATGGCGGAGCGGCGGGTGATCGGGAAAGTGGTGATTACGCCCTAAGCGCAGTGCGCTGACGCAACCGCTCCTTTGAGCGGGAAAGGCTGGAAAGAAAACGGCGTGCGGTTTAAAAACCGCACGCCGTTTTTGTTGAGCCTTTGGAAAGGTACGGCTACAGCTTTTCCGTATCGCCCGACTTTGGCTGCCACTTCATCAGCCGCCGCTCGCCAAGCCCGACAATCGCATCGAGAATCAGCGCGAACGCCGTCAACACCAGAATCCCGGCGAACACAGTATTGATATCGAAGGTGCCTTCGGCCTGCAGGATCAGATAGCCGACGCCGCGCGCCGAGCCGAGATACTCCCCCACCACCGAGCCGACGAACGCGAGACCCACCGAAGTATGCAGGCTCGAAAATACCCAGCTCATCGCGCTCGGCAGATACACGAAACGCAGCAACTGCTTGCGGTTCGCACCGAGCATGCGCGCGTTGGCCAGCACGACCGGACTCACTTCCTTGACGCCCTGGTAAACGTTGAAGAACACGATAAAGAACACCAGCGTGACGCCTAGCGCCACCTTCGACCAGATGCCGAGGCCGAACCATACCCCGAAGATCGGCGCCAGAATCACGCGCGGCATCGAGTTGGCGGCCTTGATGTACGGATCGAACAGCGCGCTTGCGAGCGGCGACAGCGCAAGCCACAAACCGACGCCGAGTCCGAACGCGGTGCCGAGCGCGAACGCGAGCACCGTTTCGACCAGGGTGATCCACAGGTGCAGATAGATTTCGCCACCCGTGAACCACTCCCAGATACGCTGCAGCACCTTCTGCGGCTCGCCGAAGAAGAACGCGGCCTTGTTCGGGTCGTCGAAATAGAACGGCGGTAGCAGTGTCGGACTGGTCAGCACGTACCAGAGCACGAAGCACAGCACGAGCAGCAGCCACTGCCAGATCACCAGGTTCGCCCGGTTCGGGCGCAACGTCTTCCACATGACTCGGTTTGCCTTAGACGATTGATCGACGCCAATACAAGACACAACAAACAGGACTTCATTACGGGGCGCATCACAGGATTCAACTACGGATTTCAGTACGGGCAGTCACCCACGCCACTCCGCGACGCGACGCGACGCAACGCAACGCCGCGATCCGCTCAAACAGCCGTGAGTTGCTGCTGATAACCTTTGAGCACCTCATCGCGCAACACGCTCCAGATCTGTGCATGCAATTCGACGAAACGCGGATGCGCGCGAATCTCCGCGACGTCGCGCGGACGCGGCAGATCGATTGTGAATTCGCCGATCGGATGCGTGCCCGGCCCCGCCGACAGCACCACCACGCGGTCGGACATCGAAATCGCTTCGTCGAGATCGTGCGTGATAAAGAGCACTGCCTTGCGTTTCGCCGCCCACAGGTCCAGCAGTTCGTTTTCCATCAGTTGACGCGTCTGAATATCGAGCGCGGAAAACGGTTCGTCCATCAGGATGATGTCGGGGTCGAGGATCAACGTCTGCGCCATCGCCACGCGCTTGCGCATACCGCCCGACAGTTGATGTGGATAGCGGTCGCCAAAACCGCCGAGGCCGACGCGTTTCAACCACTCGTCGGCTTTGCTGCGCGCTTCGGCCGGCGGCACGCCATGAAATGCGAGGCCGGCCATCACGTTGTCGATCGCCGAGCGCCACGGCATCAGCGCGTCGGCCTGGAACATGTAGCCGGCGCGCCGGTTGATCCCCTTGAGCGGTTCGCCGAACACACTGACCGTTCCCGACGACGGCGCCAGCAAACCCGCGCCGACGTTCAGCAAGGTGGATTTGCCGCAACCGGTCGGGCCGACCACCGAGACGAATTCGCCCGGCGCGATGTGCAAGGTCGTGTCCTTGATCGCCGTGTACCGCTGCGCGCGGTTATCCCGCGCAGCGAACGTGCAGGTGATGTTGTCGAGCGCCAGAGCGGCAACGGTCATCGTTCGGCTCGCTTCCAAAATCGGTTTCGGTTTGTCATGACGGCAATGGGCAGTGGCCGAGGCGAACGCGGCACCTGCCCCACGCTGACGGTACTCAGACCTTGACCGTCGCCAGCGCCTTCTTGACGAAGTCGTTGGTCCACGCCTTCGACAGATCGATCGGCTTGCCCTGCACGTTCGCATCGAACGCCTGCAGCGTCTTCAGCGACGTGGCCGGGCCGTCGGCGGGCATCAGACCGTCCGGCGACATCGCCTCCTTCACGTGCTGCCATGCATCCAGATACACAGCGCGGTCGCCGAGCAGATAGCCTTCCGGCACGGTATTGATCAGCTCGCTGCCGGTCGCCGTTTGCAACCATTTGAGCGCGCGCACCATTGCGTTGGTCAGCGCCTGGGTAGTGTTCGGATTTTTCGTGATGAAGCTCTGCGATGCGTACAGGCACCCCGCCGGCATGTCGCCGCCGAACACGCTGCGGGTATCCGCGAGCGTGCGCGTGTCCGACACGACGCGAATCTCGCCGGTGCGCTCGAGCTTGGTCATCACCGGGTCGAGATTGGCAATGGCATCGATCTGGCCGGACTGCAGCGCCGCGATCGCGCCCGCTCCGGCGCCCACCCCGATGAACGCAACGTCTTTCGCGGTCAACCCGGCTTTCGCCAACACGAAACTCGCCATGATCGAGGTCGACGAACCCGGTGCGGTCACGCCGATTTTCTTGCCCTTCAGATCGGCGATGGACTTGTAGTTCGGCATTGCTTTCTTCGACACCGCCAGCACGATCTGCGGCGCGCGCCCTTGCAACACGAATTCGCGGAACATCTGCTTTTGCGCCTGCAACAGCAAGGTGTGCTCGAACGCGCCGGAGACGACGTCCGCGCTGCCGCCCACTGCCGCCTTCAACGCTTGCGAGCCGCCGGCGAAATCCGAGATTTCGACGTCGAGTCCTTCGTCCTTGAAGTAATTGCGGCGCTCGGCGATCGTGAGCGGCAAGTAATAGAACAGGTTCTTGCCGCCGACGGCGATCGCCACCTTGGTGGTTTCAGGCTTGCCCTGTGCGAAAGCGAACGGCGTAGCGGCGAACGTGGCGCCCGCGAGCGCGGCGCTACCGGCGAGGAAGGTTCTGCGTTGCATGGTTTCTAGTCTCCGAACTTTTGTTGTCTTTTTGCCGCGCGGTCACTCACACAATCTGTTGCGCATGCAACCTTGCAATGTGGTCAGAATCATAACCCAGTGATTGAAGGACTTCATCGGTATGTTCACCCAGTTCCGGGCCTAACCAGCGCGTTTCGCCGGGCGTTTCCGAGAGTTTCGGCGTCACCGACGGCAGCGTGATTTCCTGACCGTCCTGCCATTTGAAGCGCTGGATCATCTGACGCGCCATGTATTGCGGATCGGTAAACATGTCCGCGACGCTGTAAATCCGGCCGACCGGCACGTCGGCGGCGTTCAGCACGGCGAGCGCTTCGTCGATGGTGCGCGTGGCGAGCCATGCGGCGATCGCGCTGTCGATTTCCTGGGTGCGCGGCACACGGCCGTCGTTGTGCGTCAAGGCCGGATCGTTCGCCAGGTCTTCGCGTTCGATGGCGATCATCAGGCGCTTGAAGATCGGATCGCTATTGCCGCCAATGACAATGCTGCCATCGCGGCAAGGATACGTGTTCGACGGCACGATGCCCGGCAGCGACGCGCCGGTGCGCTCGCGCACCATGCCGTACACGCCGTATTCGGGCACCACGCTCTCCATCATGTTGAAGACCGCTTCGTACAGCGCGACGTCGACGACCTGCCCTTTGCCGCCGTTCACCTGCTTGTGATGTAGCGCCATCAACGCGCCGATCACGCCGTGCAGCGCGGCAATCGAATCGCCGATCGAAATGCCGATGCGCGGCGGCGGCAAATCCGGATAGCCGGTGATGTGGCGCAAGCCGCCCATCGATTCGGCGATCGCGCCGAATCCCGGCCGGTCGCGATACGGCCCGGTCTGGCCGTAGCCGGACAGACGCACCATCACGAGCCCGGGGTTCTCCGCCGATAAAACGTCATAACCGAGCCCGAGCTTCTCCAATAACCCCGGCCGAAAATTCTCGACGACGATATCGGCCTCTTTCGCCAGACGCCGCACGATCTCCTTGCCCTCTTCAGCTTTCAGATTGATCGTGACGGATTTCTTGTTGCGCGCCTGAACGGCCCACCAGAGCGACGTGCCGCCGACTTCCGGATAAAGCTTGCGCCATTTACGCAACGGATCGCCGCCTTTGGGATCTTCGATCTTGATGACGTCGGCGCCGAATTCGCCGAGAAAACGCGCAGCGAATGGGCCGGCGATCAGCGTGCCGAGTTCGAGCACCTTGACGCCGGCAAGCGGACCTTTAGGGGTGGCGCTGGGATCGGGATTGACGCTCATGTGTCTCCTCTGTGTTCTGTGCCTGCCTGGAAGCGGCGCAGTTGGAAGCGTTGCGGAACGGTTTCGCCCGGCGTGCCCTGGCCCGGCAGGCGCGGCGACGTGGCGTCGCCGGTTACGTCGCGCTACATCGAGCGCCGGTCGAGCATCGCACGGGCGATCGTGCCGGCGTCGACGTACTCGAGTTCACCGCCCACCGGCACGCCACGCGCGAGGCGCGTTACGGTCAGACCGCGCGCCTTGAGCGTCTGCCCGAGGTAATGCGCGGTGGCCTCGCCTTCGTTCGTGAAATTGGTTGCGAGCACGACTTCCTTGACGATGCCATCCGACGCGCGCTTGACCAGGCGGTCGAAATGGATCTCCTTCGGGCCGATGCCGTCGAGCGGACTGAGCCGCCCCATCAGCACGAAATAGAGGCCGCGATAGGTCATCGTCTGTTCGAGCATGATCTGGTCGGCGGGCGTCTCGACAACGCACAACAACGCGGGATCGCGCTCCTCATCGAGGCAAACCTCGCAGATCTGTGCTTCGGTAAAGGTGTTGCACTTCTCGCAGTGCTGCAGATGCTCAGTCGCGAACAGCAACGAGCGGCCGAGTTTTTCGGCGCCGTCGCGATCGTGCTGCATCAGGTGGTACGCCATGCGTTGCGCGGACTTGGGCCCGACACCGGGCAGCACGCGCAGCGCTTCGACGAGCGCCGACAAGGCGGAAGGTTGTTTCATGCGGATCGGCGGCGTCGAAGTGAGTGTTGCCCGGTATGGTCCGGTATGCGGGTGGCGCGATGCGGTTGCTTCAGGTTGCTTCAGGTTGCTTCTATCAGTCAGTTCAGCGACGAATCAGGCAGGCACGCTCGGCGAACGAACCGGACTGCACCGATGCAAACTTGCACGCCTCGGGAAATGGGAACGGCAAACTGCGAACCGAGCGGGCGTTGGAACGAGCCCGGCTCGCGTATTCAGCTCACGCCAAAGCAGCGGCGTGAGTCCCTGCTTGCAGCGACGTCGCTCAGAACGGCAGCTTGAAGCCCGGCGGCAGCGGCAGGCCCGAGGTCATGCCGCCCATCTTTTCCTGAGCGGTGGCTTCGGCCTTGCGCACGGCGTCGTTGAATGCAGCGGCAACCAGGTCTTCCAGCATGTCCTTGTCGTCGGCAAGCAGGCTCGGATCGATCGACACGCGACGCACGTCGTTCTTGCAGGTCATCGTCACCTTGACGAGACCGGCGCCCGACTGTCCTTCGACTTCGATCAATGCAAGCTGCTCCTGCATCTTCTTCATGTTTTCCTGCATCTGCTGGGCCTGCTTCATCAGCCCGGCGAGTTGACCTTTCATCATGGACATGCTCCTTCTTGATAGCGTGAAATCCGGAAATCGGGTGCGCCAAAGCGCGGCGAATCAGTTGACGGACGGCGCGCCGTTCGGGCCGGCGTCCTGCGTAATCGGGCGGATCGAACCCGGCACGATGCTCGCGCCGAACTCGCGAATCAGCGACTGCACGAACGGATCGGCGCCAATCTCGCGCTCCGCTTCCTGCTGGCGCCGGGCGCGCATGGCGGCGTCGTGCGCGGCTGCCGTGCGGCGCGCGGGGCCGACTTCGACCAGCACGTCGACGCTCCGGCCGAGCTTTTCAGCGAGCGCGGTTTTCAGTTTGGCGACCTGCGAGGCCTCCGCGTACTGCGGCACCGGCACGTTCAGCTTGAGCGTGCTGCCGTCGAGCGCCATCAGTTCGCTGTTGAACGCGAGCTGATACGAAATGCCCTTGAGCGGCAGATCGACGGCAAGCGCGGGCCAGTCGCCCTGGAAACCCAGCGGGTCGAGCGGCACGGCGGGCGGCAACGGCCGCTTGTCGATCACGGGCGCGGGGGCCGGTGCGGGCGCGGCGTTCACGCGGACATCGTCGGGTCCGCTGTCGAACACCGGCATGTAGTTGTCGTCCGGCAGACCGTAATAGCCTTCGTCCGCGGCCGTAAGCGGCATGTATTCATCAGGCGGCATGTCGTCCCACGGTGCGCTCGGGAAGCCGTTCTGCTCCGAACCGTTGCGCGGCTGGGGCTGCTGCGACGACGCGCGCGCCGCCGGTGCCGCATCCTGTTGCGGCGCGGGGCGCGGAGCACCCGGCGTCGGCACATTGACGACAACGCGAGGTGTGGCGGTCTTCGGCGTGGCCGGAGTTGCAGCGGGCCTGGCAGCGGAAGCTGCGGCCGTAGCGCGGCCACGATCCGACGACACTTTCAGCCCGGCGCTGCGCAATACGTTGAGCGCGTCGCTCGCACCGCCTGCGCGGCGCGGCGGGATGTCGGCTGCGGGCGTCGATTCTTGCGATGTTTTCGCGGGCGCGGCCTCTTCTGCCCGTGCGAATGCGGCAGCGGCTGGCGCAGCGAGCGAAGACGCGGGCGCCGATTCCTGAGGCGTGGGCGCAGCGGACGCTTCGTTCGAGGCGGGCTCGGTGGGCGCGTCGTTCAAGGCCGGCTCGGTGGGTGCGTCGTCCCACGGTGCCAAGGGCGGTGCAGCGGATACTTTCGTTGCTGCGGTCGATTCGGCCGCTTCGGCGGTCGGTGCCGAGGTAGGCGCAACCGCTATTTTTGTCGCCTCGATCGATTCGGCCGCGTCGATCGCGGGCGCCGGGGCCGGCACAGCCGTTACTTTTCCTGCGGCGATCGCATCTGTCGATTCGGCCGCCGGTGCCGAGGCCGGCACGGCTGTTACTTTTGATACCTCGGTCCCTTCGTTCGACACCGGTGACATCGCTTCGGACATCGGGGCCGCTTGGGGCGCACTCGTATCCGTAGGGATAGCCGGATCGCTCGAGATCGGTTCAGCGGTCGCTTCTTCCTGCCACGGCGCTAAAGCCGGTGCGGCAATAACGTCAGCTGCCTTTGGCACAGACGCCGCGCTCGCTTCACCCGAAGCGGGCGAGGATGCAGATGCGGACCTGGACACAATCGGCGCATCATCCATAACCGGTTTCGACGCGCCGGCATTTTCAGCAGGCTCCGCCGACACCACGCGCTGCGTATCCGACATCGCAGGCTTCGTTTCTGCAACCGGATTCCCGGAGCGCGACGGCGCGGCAGCGGCTGCTTCAACAGCACGCAGCGGCGCAACTGCCTGTTGTGCCGCCACCGCCGGCGAGCCAGCGCGCTTCGCACCACCCGCGCCCGCCGGCCCTGCCGTTCGCGCCGCAGTCGCACCGCCACCGCCGGTGGGCGCGGGCTCAAACGCCAGCATGCGCAACAACGTCATCGTGAAACCGGCATATTCGTCGGGCGCGAGACCCAGTTCGCTTCGGCCGATGGTCGCGATCTGATAGAACAATTGCACCTGCTCGGCGCTCAACGCCTCGGCAAAGCGACGCAGATCAGCCGCTTCCGGCCACTCGTCCAACACCGACGACGGTGCGAACTGCGCCCACGCGATTCGATGCAACAAGCTCGCCAGATCCTGCAACGCCGTCGAAAACGACAGGCTGCGCAACGCCATCTCGTCCGCAACCGCCAGCACCGCGGCGCCGTCACCGTCGGCCAGCGCGTCGAGCAGGCGGATCAGATAGCTTTGATCGAGCGCGCCAAGCATGCCGCGCACCGCGTCTTCATTCACCTGATTGGCCGAATAGGCGATCGCCTGATCGGTCAGCGAGAGCGCGTCGCGCATCGAACCGTCGGCCGCGCGCGCCAGCAGGCGCAAAGCCTGGGCGTCGTACGGCACCTTCTCTTCGCCGAGAATGTGCTCGAGATGCGACACGATGTGCCCGGCCGGCATCTGCTTCAGATTGAACTGCAGACAGCGTGACAGCACCGTGACCGGTATCTTCTGCGGATCGGTGGTGGCAAGAATGAATTTGACGTGCGAAGGCGGCTCTTCCAGCGTCTTCAACATCGCATTGAAGGCGTGGTTGGTGAGCATGTGCACTTCGTCGATCATGTAGACCTTGAAGCGCGCGTCGACCGGGGCGTAGACCGCGCGCTCCAGTAGCGCCGCCATTTCGTCGACGCCGCGGTTACTCGCCGCGTCCATCTCGACATAATCGACAAAGCGGCCTTCATCGATCTCGCGGCACGCGCGGCACACGCCACACGGCGTGGAGGTCACGCCGGTTTCGCAATTCAGCGCCTTGGCAAAGATGCGCGACAGCGTGGTTTTACCGACGCCGCGGGTGCCGGTAAACAAATAGGCGTGATGCAGACGGCCACCGTCGAGCGCGTGCGTGAGCGCGCGCACCACGTGCTCCTGTCCGACGAGCGAAGCGAAATCCTTCGGCCGCCATTTGCGTGCGAGAACTTGATAGGTCATCCGGAAATTGTATCAGTAACGATGGCGCTCAAAACCGAATCGAAACGACGCGCGAACACGTGTTGCCGCTTCATTGAAACAGGCTAACGGACCGATAGAAAAAAATAGATGAAGTGCGCGCGAAACGCCAATGCAGTGTCTGCGCGGCAGCGCCTGAGCAAAACAGGAGATGGAAGGTGCAGCAGAGGAAAAACAAGAAAAGGAAAGGTGACGAGCCTGACCCTCGGCACTGGTGGAAAACGGCTGTGGCTGCTTCGTTCCCGACCTGACCAGGTTGACCATCCCTCCATGCGAGGAGGCCCGTCACGAAACATTCTATCATCGCTTGGCCTGTCGTGCGACTGTTAATACGAGCAAACCGACATCGACGCGCCGAATCAGGCGCTCTGCGTCATATAGTGCAGCACCCCGGAAGTACGCGGGCGAGGCACTTGAGTTTGCACTGCCAGCCACCAGATAGGTTACGTCGCGGTTGTCAAAACGTAATGGCACTTCACCGGCAGCCTTTGGCCCCACTGCCCTCGATGAGTACTATCACCACCGGCAACGCATAGCGAATTAAGCTAAACTGCCATACGGATGACCCGCAACCGCGAGCTTTCCGCGCATTCCGGAAACAGTCTTTCGACTTTTTCAGGCATTCGCAGGCAAGGCTCCGATTGCGGCAAAGCGAACGGAAGTTTCCCTAGATTTTGACGTATCGTGGCGAGCAATTCAGGCGGGCCTCGAACCGATAGAGGTATTCATACAATGAGCGAATCAATCAAGCATATTAGCGACGCATCGTTCGAACAGGACGTCGTGAAATCCGATAAACCCGTGCTGCTCGATTTCTGGGCTGAATGGTGCGGTCCGTGCAAGATGATCGCGCCGATCCTCGACGAAGTCGCGAAGGATTACGCCGATCGCCTGCAAATCGCCAAGATCAACGTCGACGAACATCAATCGACGCCGGTCAAGTTCGGCGTGCGCGGCATCCCCACGCTGATCCTCTTCAAGAACGGCGCTGTCGCCGCGCAAAAAGTCGGCGCATTGTCGAAGTCGCAGCTCACCGCGTTCCTCGACGGCAATCTGTAAAGCGGTCGCATCGGCGCGCCCAAGGTCCTTTGAGACTGGCAGGCGCGCTGTCTTAGGCGTGTTGTCAGCAGGCAACACGCTCAATAAGAAAGATGCCATACCGTCGCACTGGCGGAAATTGGCGTGTGCTATGCTAGAATCCGCAAAACGTCGAAAAGACGTGTAAGTCCTTGAGCGGTTCCGCTCACTCTCCTCCCAGATTTCATTTCGTCGCACCTTCTCCTGCGGGTTCTCCGTATGCATTTATCCGAGCTTAAGACTCAGCACGTGTCCGAATTGATCGAGATGGCCAATGGCCTCGAGATCGAAAGTGCAAACCGCCTGCGCAAGCAGGAATTGATGTTTGCCATTCTAAAAAAACGAGCCAAAGCGGGCGACACGATCTTCGGCGACGGTACGCTCGAAGTGCTGCCGGACGGTTTCGGCTTCCTGCGTTCGCCGGAAACCTCGTATCTCGCCAGCACGGACGATATTTACATCAGCCCGTCGCAAATTCGTCGCTTCAACCTGCACACGGGCGACACGATCGAAGGCGAAGTGCGTACGCCGAAAGACGGTGAGCGTTATTTCGCGCTGGTCAAGGTGGACAAGGTCAACGGCCAGCCGCCGGAAGCCTCGAAGCACAAGATCATGTTCGAAAACCTGACGCCGCTGCACCCGAACAAGGTGCTGCTGCTCGAACGTGAAATGCGCGGCGAAGAAAACGTCACGGGCCGCATCATCGACATGATCGCGCCGATCGGTAAGGGCCAACGCGGCTTGCTGGTCGCTTCGCCGAAGTCCGGCAAGACCGTGATGCTGCAGCACATCGCGCACGCGATCAAACAGAACCATCCGGATGTCGTGCTGTTCGTGTTGCTGATCGACGAACGCCCGGAAGAAGTGACTGAAATGCAGCGCTCGGTGGCGGGCGAAGTGATCGCCTCCACGTTCGACGAACCGGCTGCGCGTCACGTGCAAGTCGCCGAAATGGTGATCGAAAAAGCCAAGCGCCTCGTCGAAATGAAGAACGACGTGGTGATTCTGCTCGACTCGATCACGCGTCTCGCGCGCGCCTACAACACCGTGGTGCCGGCCTCGGGCAAGGTGCTGACGGGCGGTGTCGACGCGAACGCGCTGCAACGTCCGAAGCGCTTCTTCGGTGCTGCGCGCAATATCGAAGAAGGCGGCTCGCTGACCATCATCGGCACGGCGCTGATCGAAACCGGCAGCCGCATGGACGACGTGATCTACGAAGAGTTCAAGGGCACCGGCAACATGGAAGTGCACCTGGAGCGTCGCCTTGCTGAAAAGCGCGTCTATCCGTCGATCAACCTGAACAAGTCCGGCACGCGCCGTGAAGAACTGCTGATCAAGCCAGAAGTCCTGCAAAAGATCTGGGTGCTGCGCAAGTTCATTCACGACATGGACGAAGTCGAGTCGATGGAATTCCTGCTCGACAAGATTCGCCAGACGAAGAGCAACTCCGAGTTCTTCGACATGATGCGTCGTGGCGGCGGCAGCTAAGGCCTCACGCCGAAACAGCCGCACCGCATAAGAAAGCCGCTCGCAAAAACGAGCGGCTTTTTTTCGTCCGCAGGATTTCGCCCGAAAGAATGGGTGCTAGTACTGCAACCTATACGTGAACGTACACGTTGCAGTACAATGCCATCACTCCGTCATGTCTGCGCCACCTTATGCCGAAGGACTCACCCACTCCGCTTACCGTACGCGATGCCGCCGAACGCCTCGGCGTCACGCCGCGCACGCTGAAGTATTACGAGGAACGCGGCCTCGTCTCGCCTACCCGCAGCGAAGGCCGCTACCGGCTGTACGACGAGGAAGACCTGAAGCGTTTCGGCCGCATTCTGCGCTTGCGTTCGCTCGGTTTTTCGCTGCACGGCATCACCGAAATGCTCAAGCGCCCGCTGGAACCCGTCGAAGGCGGACATCGCTATTCCACGGAATCGCTGCAGCAGATTCGCGACGCCATCTCTGAACAGGTCGACGCGCTCGATGCCCGCATCGAAACGATGCGCCGCGAACTCAAGGAAGCGCAGAAGCTGCGAGCCGAACTGAGCCCCGACCTCGACTATCTCGAACGGCGCCTCGCTGGAGAAAACGCGGACGCGCTACTCGAGCAGCGCCGCAACGCACGCGCCAAGGCGACCGCCACCGCGCAGGGAACACGTAAAAAAACGCGAGATGAAGTCGCGCCCGACACTGCGCCCGACTCCGACCCGGATCCGTCCGCATGAATGCCGCGTCTTCCCGCACGCCGCTGTTCAGCGTCGAAAAACTGCGTGGCGATTTTTTCCCGTGGGTGCTGGCCGTCGTCACCGGCCTCGACTATTTCGACAACGCGATCTTTTCGTTCTTCACCAGCTACATTGCAGGCGGCATCAATGCGTCGCCGGATGAACTGGTGTGGGCGTCGAGCGCCTATGCAGTGGCGGCCGTGCTCGGCATCCTGCAACAGCAATGGTGGGTAGAACGCTTCGGTTACCGGCGCTACGTGGCCGGCTGCATGCTGCTTTATTCAGTTGGCGCGGTCGCCGCCGCATTGTGCGAATCATCGATCGAACTCGCGTTCGCGCGCGGCTTTCAGGGCTACTTCATCGGCCCGATGATGGGCACCTGCCGCATCCTGATCCAGATGAGCTTCACGCCGCAGCAGCGGCCGGCGGCAACCCGCGCTTTTCTGGTGCTGATCGTGTTGAGCAGTGCGCTTGCGCCGTTGATCGGCGGCCAATTGGTCGCGCATTTCGACTGGCGCGCGCTGTTCGCCTGTACCGCGCCGGTCGGCGTGCTGTTTGCCATCCTTGCCCTGCTCGCCCTGCCCGACACCGGCAACCGCCTGCCGGAGGAGCGCGGCACAGCACACTTCTGGCCTTACCTGATCTTCGCGTTCGCGCAGGGCGCGCTGCAAATCGTGATGCAGCAAGTGCGGTTCCAGCTGTTCAGCGCGTCGCCAGGACTGATTCTGCTGACGGTCGCGGGCATCGTCGCGCTCGGCTGGTTCGCGTACCAGCAATGGCATCATCCCGCGCCGCTGGTGCGCCTGCACGCGTTGCGCGAAAAGGTGTTTCAGGTCGGGCTCGTGCTGTACATGTTCTATTACTACATCTCGACGGTGTTCAGCTATCTGACGTCGCGTTTTCTCGAGAGCGGCCTCGGCTATCCGGTCGAGAATGCCGGGCGGCTGGTCGGCGTGACGTCGTTGTTTTCGGCGAGCGCGCTGTTCGTCTACCTGCGTTACGCGAAGCTCCTGCCGCGCAAAAAGTGGATCATCGTACCGGGCTTCGCGGTGGCCGCGTTCGCCGCGGCGTGGATGACGCGCATGTCGCCGGACGTGGGCGAAGCCGCGCTGATCGTGCCGATGCTGCTGCGCGGGCTGCTGTTACTGTTCATCGTGCTGCCGGTCGCCAATCTAACGTTTAGAATCTTCGCCATTGAAGAATTCACGCATGGCTACCGGCTAAAAAACATCGTGCGGCAACTGACGATCTCGTTCGCGACGGCCTCGGTGATCATCGTCGAACAGCATCGGCAGGCGCTGCATCAAGCCCGCCTCGCGGAATTCGTGAATCCGTACAATCCGTTGTTCCAGAATTCGCTCGCGGCGCTGACCAGCGGCTTTAGCGCCGCCGGCCGCTCGCCGTCCGAGGCGCATTCGCTTGCGATAGTGGAAATCAGCCGGACGGTCGCGCAGCAGGCAAGCTTCCTGACCTCGCTGGACGGCTTCTACTTCCTGATCGGCATCGCGATATGCGGCGGCCTTTTCGCCGCGTGGCAAAAACAGATCGACTAAGGGTTTCATCAGGCCATGCTTTCGAAACTCACTCAATGGATCGGCACGCGCCGCCGCGACCGCGCGCTGCGCGACTACGCGATCGACGACGCGCTTTGGCAAACCACGCTCGACGGCCTGCCGTTCCTCGCCCACCTCGATGCGCCGGATCGCGCGCGTCTGCGCGAACTGACGAGCCTGTTCATCGCGCAAAAAGAATTTTCGACTGCGCACGAACTCGAATTAACCGACGCCATGACCGTGGCGATCGCCGCGCAGGCCTGTCTGCCGGTGCTGAACCTGAGCCTCGATCTGTACCGCGGCTGGGTCGGCGTGATCGTCTATCCGGGTGAGTTCGTGATCCGCAAAACGGTGGAAGACGAAGACGGCGTGGTGCACGAAGTCGAGCAGGACGCAAGCGGCGAAGCGTGGGAAGGCGGACCCGTCATTCTCTCGTGGGAAGACGCGCAGATGACGGACGGCCCGGACGCCTATAACGTCGTGATTCACGAATTCGCGCACAAGATCGACATGCTGACCGGCGAAGCGGACGGCCATCCGCCGCTCACCCGCCGCTGGCATGCACCGCTCGATTCACAGGCATGGGCCGACGTCTTCGACCATGCTTACGACCATTTCTGCGCCAAAGTGGATGCGGTGCCGGACAGGCGCTGGGCGCATTTCGAACGCGATTCGCTCATCGATCCATACGCTGCGGACCATCCATCGGAATTTTTTGCCGTGTGCAGCGAGGCGCTGTTCGTCCAGCCGCAGGCGTTCGAGGCGGAATATCCCGAGCTCTACCGGTTGCTGGCGCGGTATTACCGTCAGGATCCGGCGCGGATCGGACTGGAATTCGCCCCGATCTGACGCCCGCCGCGCAAACGCCCGTCGGATAAGGGCTGCCGCCCCGCCTACCCAGCCGGTACGAACCGGCGCGGCAGCGACAAAAACGCTACCAAAACAAGGCGAACGGCTACCAAAAAGGTGGTAGAAAGGTCGTCAAGCGACTGATTTTCTGGCATAATCGCCGTTTTTCGACCATAGGCAAGTGGCTCGCGCCTAGATGCAGTCCGCATTCGTAGCGGCTGCTCGCGGGTTGGCTACCGCCAGATTAAAGGAAAGACCATGAAAGAAGGCATTCACCCGGATTACCGCGAAGTCCTGTTCGTCGACATGTCGATCGACTTCAAGTTTGTCACGCGCTCGACCATCCAGACGCGTGAAACCGCCGAATTCAACGGCAAGACCTACCCGCTCGCCAAGATCGAAGTGTCGTCGGAATCGCATCCGTTCTACACCGGCCAACAAAAGATCATGGACACGGCAGGCCGCGTCGAGAAGTTCAACAAGAAGTTCGGCACGCGCGCTACCGGCAAGGCAGCTGCGAAGTAATACCCGCCTCGTCGCAGGCTTTGGCCCGCAACGAAGCAGCAGCAAAAAAGGGCAGCGCGAGCTGCCCTTTTTTGTCTCTGCCTCCTTGCCTTCTTATCCCGGACACCTGTAAGCACCAGGCCGCACCGTTGCGGCACCGTGTTGCAAAAACCCTCATGACGTTGCGAGCCATTACCGCCCGTGACGCGCATCGCACGGCACGACTACAATGCCGGATGCTCCAGATTGGCCATTTCGGCCGGACAGCCCGTCCGGTCCAGGCTGCACCGCTTATCCAATATCCACACACCGCATGAGACCTGTCGTTCGCCTCACTGCCTCCGCGACCAGTGCGTTGCCGCGCTGGCTACTGCTGACCATCTGTATCGTCTACGCCTTCTTCGGCCTGTTCGGCCGGGATCCGTGGAAGAACGAGGACGCAGCCGGCTTCGGCGTCATGTGGACCATGGCCAACGGCAGCGCGCACGACTGGCTGCTGCCGAATCTGGTCGGCAAGTACATGACGGAAGACGGCCCGCTCGGCTACTGGCTCGGTGCCGGGGCGATTCGCGCGCTCGCGCCGTGGGTCGACGCGAGCAACGCGTCACGCGTGTTTACGGGTCTGCTGTTTTGCGCGGCCTGTGCGTTCGTCTGGTATGCGGCTTATCTGCTCGGCCGGCGCGCCGAGGTCCAGCCGTTCAAATACGCATTCGGCGGCGAGCCGGAGCCGCGCGACTACGGCCGCACCCTCGCCGACGGCGCGCTGCTGATCCTGCTCGCCTGCTTCGGTCTCGCCGAACGCGGCCACGAAACCACGCCTCAATTGGCGCAGTTCTTCGGCATCGCCATGCTCGTCTATGGGCTCGTGCGGATGATCGACAAGCCGATCCAGGGCGCGCTGATCTGGGGCTTCGCGCTCGGCCTCGTCGCCCTGGCCAGCAGCCCGGTGCTGGTCGGCGCGCTGTTGCTCGGCACCCTGGCGATGGCGCTGATCGTGCGCGAAGCGCGTTCGCGCTGGCTGCTGCTGGCCGGTCTACCGGTGGCGCTCGCGCTGTCGGTCGCGTGGCCGATCGCCGCGCTCGCCGCCTTTCCCGTCGACGCCGTCTGGTATCTGAACCAGTGGGTGCACGTCAGCCTGTCTTCATTCGCCGGGCCGCCCGGCTCGGTGGCCGCCTACGCACTCAAGAACCTGCCGCTCTTCACATGGCCGGCCTGGCCGTTGGCGCTCTGGGCATGGTTCAGCTGGTCGGGCCTGCGGCGTGCGCCGCATGTGGCGATTCCGCTGTCGGTGATCGGACCGCTGCTCGTGCTGGTCGTGTTGCAGAGCCATCAGTCGAACCGGCTTTACATGCTGCTGCTGCCACCGCTCGCGGTGCTGGCCGCCTTCGCGCTGCCAACGCTCAAACGCGGCGCGATCAACGCAATCGACTGGTTCGCGCTGCTGAGCTTCACGATCCTCGGCAGCTTCGTCTGGCTGGTGTACATCGCCGGGCTCACCGGTTTTCCGCATCCGCTCGCGCGCAACCTCGCGCGTCTTGCTCCGGGTTTTGCACCGCAGTTCAAGATCCTGTCGTTCGTGTGCGCGGTCGCCGTGACGATCTGCTGGTTCGTCCTGGTGCAATGGCGTCTGGCCCGCCATCCGAAAGTCCTGTGGCGCAGCGTGGTGCTCTCGAGCGCCGGTACGACGCTGATGTGGGTGCTGCTGATGACGCTGTGGCTGCCGGTCGTCAACTACAGCCGGACCTATAAGGACGTCGCCGAGCAGATCGCCAGCCATCTGCCGGAGGACTACACCTGCATCTCTCCGGTGCGGCTCGGTAACGCGCAGATCGCGACGTTCGCCTATTTCGGCGATATGCATTTCTCATTCGACCAGGATTGCGATGTGATCCTGCGGCAGGACACCCAGGACTTCGGCGACCCGAGCGCGATGTCGGACTTCGTGTGGAAGCTGGTGTGGGAAGGCCGTCGCGTGGCTGACCGCGACGAACGCTTCCGCTTGTATGTGCGGATCGATCGTCCGAAGCCGCCGGTCGTGAAACGCCGCAGCTGGCACAAGAAGCCGGATTGACCATGTTCGCCGACGTACGGAAAATCGCCGGGCTTGCATGGCCCGTGCTGATCGGTCAATTGGCGATCATCGCGTTCGGCGTGATCGACACGGCGATGGTCGGCCGCTATTCGGCGGTCGATCTCGCCGCACTCGGCCTCGGCTCGTCGATCTATATTTCCGTCTACATCGGTCTGACCGGCATCCTGACCGCGCTGCAACCCATCACCGCGCAACTCTACGGCGCGCGCCGCTATATCGAGATCGGCGAAGAAGTGCGCCAGGCCTTGTGGCTCGCGCTCGCGCTGACCGTGATCGGCTTCCTGATTCTCTATTTTCCGGGGCCCGTGCTGCAATTGGCGCGCGTGCCCGACGCATTGCACGAGCGCACGGTCGCCTACCTGCAGATTCTGGCGTTCGGCTTGCCGGCCGGCCTCGCCTTTCGCGTCTATAGCTCGATCACCAATGCGGTCGGCAAACCGCGGCTCGTGATGATTCTGCAGATCGGCGCGCTGCTGCTCAAGTTTCCGCTCAATACGTGGTTCATCTTTGGCGGCCTGGGTGTGCCGGCACTCGGCGGGCCGGGCTGTGCACTGGCCAGCACCGCGATCAACTGGGGACTGGCCTTAGTTGGGATGCTGCTGCTGACGCGCGTCTACGTGTTCAAACCGTTCGCGATCTTTGCGCGCTTCTGCTGGCCGGTCTGGCGCCGGCAGGCGGCGCAGCTGCGCCTGGGCATTCCAATGGGTCTGTCGTACCTGATCGAAGTCACCTCGTACACGTTCATGGCGCTCTTCATTGCGCGCTTCGGCACAACAACACTAGCTGGCCACCAGATCGCCGGCAACATCGGCGCGGTGCTCTATATGACACCGCTGTCGATCGGGATCGCTTCGTCGACGCTGGTCGCTCAGGCGCTCGGCGCGCATCGTCCGGAAGCGGCGCGCACGCTGTCGCGTCACGGCATCATGATGGCGATGGCGATCGCCTGTTGTTATGGCGTGATCGTGCTCGTGCTGCGGCCTTATGTGATCGAAGGCTATACGCCGAATGCGCAGGTCGTCGAGGCGGCGATGCCACTGGTGCTGATCGTCGTGTGCTATCACCTGTTCGATGCGTTGCAGATCACCACCGCGTTCGTGCTGCGCGCGTACAAGGTGGCGGTCGTACCGACCGTTATCTATGCGGTCGCGCTGTGGGGTGTGGGGCTGGGCGGCGGCTATGTGCTCGGTTTCAACGTCTTCGGTACCACGCCAGAATGGCTCACCGGCGCGCGCGGGTTCTGGGTCGCGAATACGGCGAGTCTGGCGATTGCCGGCATCGGCCTGCTGTTGTACTGGCGCGGCGTGAGCAAGCGGCATTTGCGTGCCGGAGCGGTGGTTGGGGTGGATTCGGCTGTTTGATGGGGTTGTTTGATCGGGCTGCTTAACGCGGCTGTTTGATGGGCCGTTCGGTTCGATTGGCTTGTTGGCTTGTTGGCTTGTTGGCTTGTCCGAGCGAAGCGCAGAAGCCAGCGTGCAAAACTATCGCCGCACGGTCCGCTTATGCAAGCCAGGCTTCCAGGCCACACCCGCGACACATTGCCGAAGCGACACGCAAAACTTGACCGTTAGTTGCATCTTGATCCCCATAAAAAGCGGCTGCATCCGGCAGCCGCCCTTCTCTCCTGTCTCAGGCCGGTTGCGCCACGTCCGACGCCTGCTCCGCCAACGCTTGATCATGCCGCTCGAAAATCTCCCGTGCCGCGAACAGCGCGTTCAGCGCCGCCGGGAAACCGGCATAGAGAGCCATCTGCATGAACACTTCGACGATCTCCTCACGCGTGCAGCCGACGTTCAACGCCGCCTCGATATGCACCTTCAACTGCGGTTGCGCGCAGCCGAGCGTCGCCAGCGATGCAATCGTCGCGATCTCCCGCGCGCGCAGATCGAGCTGCGGCCGGCTGTAAATATCGCCGAAGCCGAATTCGATCAGCAGGCGTCCGAAGTCCGGCGCGATCGGGGCAAGCGCGGCAATCACCTGCTCGCCGGTCGAGCCGTCGATCTCCTTCAGTTTGTTCCAGCCCCGGGTGTAGCGATCGTTTTGTGCGTGTTCCATGGTGAGTCCTTTTCCGAATGCGAAAGCGATTGGGTTTCGTCGATCTGTCGTGTCGGAGCGCTCGCAGCGGGTTGCAGCCCCGCGGCTTCTTCGTAGTAAGCGATTTTGTCGATGATCGCGCCGAGGTTGCTCTGCAACTCGGCGATCCGCGCCAAAACCGCATCCCGATGCGCCACCAGCATGTCGCGACGCTCGCCCACCGTCGGCTGACCTTCTGCCCGCAGCACTGCGAACGCCTGCATCCCGGCGATCGGCATCCCGGTCGCCTTCAGACGCATCAGGAACTGCAGCCAGTCGAGATCGGCCGGCGAATACAGGCGATGCCCCGCCTGCGTACGCCCCACCGCCCGAATCAGACCGGCCTGTTCGTAGTAGCGCAGCGTATGCGTGGAGACGCCGATCGTTTCGGCGACCTCGCCGATGGTGAGCGCTTTTGACATTTTCGACATGACGGAACTCAGGTTAGGACTTCGAGTGCACTCTAAGTCAAGTGGGCCGCGCTGTCATTTGTCCGCGTGGTCGTTATTTACAGTGATCCGCGTCAATCGATAAACTCAGAACGGCTTAATCGCCAGGCAAAATCTTCAAATATTGTCCGCCCTGATTTACTTGTCATGATTCGATCGGTATAAATCGTCGGCGTTTGCAAATAAGGGCGCGCAATTTGTCCTATGCTTAAGCGCAGCGAATGCTTACAGAATGCGTCGTCCAGAATCGTCCAGAGTCGTCACTTAGCGGCTAACTTTTTTTGCCCACAATGGAGTGCTTGCCATGCTGAAGAAGCTTTTGATGCTTTGCGTTGCGTTGGCTTTGTCGCTGTCGGCCGGATTTGCAGCGGCCGTCGAAGTGAATTCCGCCGATCAGACAGCGCTCGAATCGGTGAAGGGAATCGGTCCGGTGCATGCGAAAGCGATCATCGACGAACGCACCAAGAACGGCCCGTTCAAGGATGCCGATGATCTCGCCACCCGCGTCAAGGGCCTCGGCACCAAATCGGTGAGCAATCTCGAAGCGGCAGGCTTGACCATCAACGGCGCGTCCACACCGCCTACCGGCGCCAAGGCTGCCGCGAAGTCCAGTAGCACCGCGAGCGCCAAGGCGGCGCCGGCAGCGGCTCCTGCTGCGACTACCGCGGCCGCGACGACAACACCGGCTGCGCCAGCTGAGGCATCCGGCACCAAGGCTTCGAAGTCGAAGAAAAAGAGCAAGGCGGCTGATGCGGCAGCGTCCGCGCCGGCCACAGCGGCCGCTGCCAGCGCGCCCGCCGATGCATCCGGCACCAAGGCTTCGAAGAAAAAGGCGAAGAAAAGCAAGGCTGCATCGGCTGCGGCAGCCTCTGGCGGCGCGTAAACTGGGTAGAGCACCGGCAGCCGACGGCGGCGCTGGTCACGTGTAACGTACGCGTGATAGCCACATAAGCGCCGCCCCGCTCCCGTTGCCTTCCTTCCACCGGCGCCGTGCGACCGCGCGGCGTTTTCACCCGCTGACTCGTCAAACACGGGTCGGCATTCAAGAGAGACCGTCATGAGCCTACTCGATACACTCGGTTCCCTGGTTGGCAAATCGCCTGAAGGCGGTGGTGGCCAGCAAGCCCTCGTTTCAGCCGCACTGGAATTCGTCAATAACCAGCCGGGCGGCCTGAACGGCCTGATCAGCAGCTTCAAGGAAAAGGGTCTCGGCGACGTCGTTTCGTCGTGGGTCAGCAACGGCGAAAACCAGGCGATCTCGCCCGACGCCCTGCACAGCGTGCTTGGATCGGACGTCGTCACCAACCTCGCGGCGAAGGCCGGCGTGCAACCGGATCAGGTCACCGGTCTGCTGTCGCAGATTCTGCCGCACGTCGTCAATGCGGCCACGCCTAATGGCGAAGTGCCCGCCGAAGGCCAGGTGAACGCAAGCAGCGTGCTTGGCGCGCTCGGCAGCCTGTCGTCGCTGTTCGGCAAAGGCACCGCATAACGCCGAACGCATCGGCCGCTGCGCTGATTCAGCCGCACAACGGCAAATAAAAAGGGCAACGAATCATGATTCGTTGCCCTTTTTTCATTCGTCCGTCAGGAGCGGCTCAACCGCCGCCGCCCTGTCGGCGCTGCCCTACGCGCAGCAGGCGTGACTGGAACCGCGCTTAATGCACGACGCGGTCGAACACCAGCTTGCCGTCTTCCACTTCGACCGGAATCACATCCTTCGGACCAAACTTGCCGGCGAGGATCAGCTTGGCGACCGGGTTCTCGATTTCCTGCTGGATGGCGCGCTTCAGCGGCCGCGCCCCGAACAGCGGATCGTAGCCAACCTGGCCGACATGCTCCAACGCCGCGTCCGACACCAGCAGTTGCATGTCGAGCTTGGCAAGCCGTTCATGCAGACGTTGCAGTTGAATCCGCGCGATCGACTGGATGTTCGAACGGTCGAGCGCATGGAACACCACCACGTCGTCGATCCGGTTCAGGAACTCGGGCCGGAAGTGCAGCTTCACTTCTTCCCAGACCGCGTCCTTCACCGCTTCCTGCGGCTCGCCGACCATCGCCTGAATCACCTGCGAACCGAGGTTCGAGGTCATCACGATCACCGTGTTCTTGAAGTCCACGGTACGGCCCTGGCCGTCGGTCATGCGGCCGTCGTCGAGCACTTGCAGCAGCACGTTGAACACGTCCGGATGCGCCTTCTCGATTTCGTCGAGCAGGATCACGCTGTACGGCTTGCGACGCACGGCTTCAGTCAGGTAACCGCCTTCTTCGTAGCCGACGTAGCCCGGCGGCGCGCCGATCAAACGCGCGACGCTATGCTTCTCCATGAATTCGCTCATGTCGATACGGATCAGATGATCTTCCGAATCGAACAGGAACGACGCCAGCGCCTTGCACAACTCGGTCTTACCCACGCCAGTCGGCCCGAGGAACAGGAACGAGCCATACGGCCGGTTCGGATCCGCCAGACCCGCACGCGAACGGCGGATCGCATCGGCCACCGCGCTGATCGCTTCGTCCTGACCGACCACGCGGTCGTGCAGTTTCTCTTCGATCTGCAGCAGCTTTTCGCGCTCGCCCTGCATCATGCGCGACACCGGAATGCCGGTGGAACGCGACACGACTTCGGCGATTTCTTCCGCGCCGACCTGAGTGCGCAGCAGACGCGGCCGGGTCGGGTTGTTCTGCTCATTGGCTTCGGCCTTGGTCACTTCCTTCAACTGCGCTTCGAGACCCGGCAGCTTGCCGTACTGCAACTCGGCGACCTTCTCGAGCTTGCCTTCACGCTGCAAGCGCGTGATTTCCGCACGCGTTTTTTCGATGTCTTCCTTCAGTTGCGCGCTGCCCTGCACCGCCGCTTTTTCCGCGGTCCAGATTTCTTCGAGGTCCGAATATTCGCGATCCAGCCGCTCGATTTCTTCTTCGATCAGTTGCAGACGCTTTTGCGACGCTTCGTCCTTTTCCTTCTTGACGGCTTCGCGCTCGATCTTCAACTGGATCAACCGGCGGTCGAGCCGATCCATTTCTTCCGGCTTCGAATCGATTTCCATCTTGATCTTCGACGCGGCTTCGTCGATCAGATCGATGGCCTTGTCCGGCAGGAAACGATCCGTGATGTAGCGATGCGACAGTTCGGCCGCCGCAACGATCGCCGGGTCGGTGATATCGACGCCGTGATGCAGTTCGTACTTCTCCTGCAAACCGCGCAGGATCGCGATGGTGGCTTCCACCGACGGTTCATCGACCAGCACCTTCTGGAAACGGCGCTCGAGCGCGGCATCTTTTTCGATGTACTTGCGATACTCGTCGAGCGTGGTGGCGCCGACGCAGTGCAGTTCGCCGCGCGAGAGCGCCGGCTTGAGCATATTGCCCGCGTCCATCGCACCTTCGGCCTTGCCCGCGCCGACCATCGTATGAATTTCGTCGATGAAAACGATGGTCTGGCCTTCGTCTTTCGCGATGTCGCTCAGTACGGCCTTCAGGCGTTCTTCGAACTCACCGCGATATTTCGCACCGGCCAGCAACGCCGCCATGTCCAACGACAGCACGCGCTTGCCCTTGAGCGTTTCCGGCACTTCGCCGTTGACGATACGCTGCGCGAGACCTTCGACAATCGCCGTCTTACCCACACCCGGCTCGCCGATCAGCACCGGATTGTTCTTGGTGCGGCGTTGCAGAATCTGGATCGAACGGCGGATTTCGTCGTCGCGGCCGATCACGGGGTCGAGCTTGCCCGCCCGCGCGCGCTCGGTCAGATCGACGGTGTATTTCTTCAGCGCTTCGCGCTGGCTTTCGGCGTCCTGGCTATGCACCTGCGAACCGCCACGGACCGCCGCAATCGCGCTTTCCAGCGACTTGCGCGACAGACCGTGCTGGCGCGCGAGACGGCCGGCCTCGCCTTTATCGTCGGCGACCGCGAGCAGGAACATCTCGCTCGCGATGAACGTGTCGTTGAGTTTTTGTGCTTCCTTGTCCGCCTGGTTCAGCAAGCCGGTCAGTTCGCGGCCGATCTGCACGTTGCCGTCGGTGCCCTGCACCTGCGGCAGGCGCGTGATGGCATCGTTCAGCGCGGTTTGCAGCGCCTGGACATGCACGCCGGCACGCGAGAGCAGCGAACGCGCCGACCCATCCTGCTGGGCGACGAGCGCCGACAGGACATGAACCGGTTCAATATATTGATTGTCGTGACCGACGGCCAGACTCTGCGCGTCGGCCAGTGCTTCCTGGAATTTAGTGGTAAGTTTGTCGATTCTCATCAAGAGACCTCCAATTTCAATTACCACCAAATTGAGGCGTTTTACGCAGGTTTCAAGCGCTTTTTTGCAATCAGCAACAACTATTTAACATTTGACGCGCGAAAGCTTGCTGCCCGGTTCAGGAAAGCGGCACGGCGCCGCCGGCAGCTGCAACCGGCACGATCGGAATGACCGCGCTTAAGCCAAGCAGCGCGGCCAGTGGACCGTGCGGCTCTGCAACCTCGCTGATCGTATACCGGTCGAGTTCGGCGAGGAACGCGTTGCGTGCCGCCTCGAGCGCGCCGCGCAGACGGCAGTGCGCGGTAATGACACAGGCCCGGCGCTCACCTTGCTGGTCGGGGAAGCAGCTGACGAGCGCGAAGTCGCTTTCCGTGGCCCGCACGATCTCGCCCACGGTCAACGAACTGGTTTGTTCGGCAAGCCGCAGGCCGCCATTACGCCCGCGCACGGTCTCCACCCAGCCGAGTTCGCCGAGTTGCTGCACTACTTTCATCAGATGGTTCTTGGAAATTCCGTACGCGTCCGAGATGTCCTGGATGGTCGACAAGCCTTCGCCACGGACGGCGAGGTACAGCAGGACGCGTATTGAGTAATCCGTATAGTCGGTCAGTCTCATAAGTGCGGGTGTCACGATGAGCGCAAGCCGCGATCCGGGGAATAACCGCGTTGACGCAAAGGTTGCCTGGGGCCGTCGCCTCGCCTTAAGATGCCGGCGTTATGCATATTTTATAATTCTGCACTGACAGTCGGTGTTTGTCTTTCGGCAGTAATGGTAACGTTTCCCGCATAGGCCATTTATGCGAAAAGCGGGGTGTTTGCAGCCTACTTCCTTTCGTTTGGGCACCGTTCGAGGTCATTCCTGACGGTCTGTGGCGCTGTGTGGCGATTCACAATGAATAACCGCCTTATCTGGAATTTGCATGAATCCGTCTTTCCCTGCCGCACCGTCTGTTGAGCGCGCCGCCGAGCCTACGGAGGCGAATATTCGCGAGCTCGTCTACGGCTTTTACGACCGTGTGAGGGCCGACCCGTTGCTCGGCCCCGTGTTCGACGCGACGCTGGCGGGCCGTTGGGACGACCACCTGCCCAAGATGTGCACGTTCTGGGGCAGTCTTGTGCTGGGCGCAAAGCAATACCGCGGCAATGTGCAGCAGGCGCATCAGCCGCTCGAGGGCATCGAGCCTCAGCATTTCAGCCGCTGGCTGTACCTGTTTCTGGATACGGTGGAGTCGCGCTATGAGCCGGCTGCGGCAGTCCGCTTCATGGAACCGGCGCTGCGGATCGCGCAGAGTTTGCAGTTGAGCCGCTTCGGCTGGGACTACAAGATTCCGGCGGAGCAGCAGGCGTTGCTGGGGCGCGTCGCGCCGAAGCGTCCGCGTGACGACGACGAATCACACGACGCCCCGCGCCCGCGCGGCGAGCCGTTTCCGGCACGGATCATCGGTAAAGCGCGGGACGAATGACACGCCTGCTCCAGCGTGTCTGGCGCGAACTCGCGCGCTAATCCTCGGCCTGGTTGCCCGGTTCGACACCCCAACGGGCCAGCGCCGCGTCGTCGGCGACACGGGCATCGACCCAGCGCTCGCCTTCGTCGGTCTTCTCTTTCTTCCAGAACGGCGCCTGGGTTTTCAGATAGTCCATCACGAACTCACACGATGCGAAGGCGTCGCCCCGATGGGCGGCGGTGGTTGCCACCAGCACGATCTGGTCGAGCGGATAAAGCTTGCCGACCCGATGCACGATCAGCACCTCGATCCCCGGCCAATGCTCACGCGCGCTCACGACGATCGCTTCCAGCGACTTCTCCGTCATGCCCGGATAGTGTTCGAGTTCCATCGTTTCGACTGCGCTGCCGTCGTTCAGATCGCGTACGGTGCCGACAAAACAGGCCACCGCGCCGATCTTCGGATTGCGCGCGCGCAACGCGGCGACCTCGGCGGTGAGGTCGAAATCTTCCGTCTGGACGCGAACGGGCATCTCTGGCTCCTGTGCGGCTTGGCGAGGCTTGGCGGGTCGTGTGGTTGGCGGCGATCCAGCGCGGCTCAACCGCCGGTGACGGGCGGAAAGAACGCGACTTCGCAACCTTCGGTGATGCGCGTACCGGCATCGGTCATCACGTGATTGCAGGCCATGCGCAGCGCGCGGCCTTCGGCGAGGGTGTCGGCCCAGATGCCGCCGCGCACGCGCAGCCAGGCGCGCACGTCGCCGACGGTCGCGATGCTGTCGGGCAAATCGACCGATTCGTCGGCGGTTTCGAGCGCTTCGCGCACGCTTGCAAAATATCGGAGTTGAATCTTCATCGGAAAACCGCCGGCTGTTGCCGGCCTCAGTTCAGCAATTCGGAAAAGGGAATGAAACGCACGGTTTCGCCGACGCTGATCGCATGGTTCGGCGGATTGTCGATCAGGCCATCGCCCCACACGGTCGACGTCAGCACGGCCGAACTCTGATTCGGAAACAGATCGAGGCCGCCGGCAGGATTGATGCGCGCACGCAGAAATTCGTTGCGGCGGTCGGCCTTGTTCTGCGTGAAATCGGCACGCAGCGACAGCGCGCGCGGCGCCACCGTCCGCATGCCGGCCAGAAGCAGGACGAACGGGCGAACGAACAACAAAAAGGTGGCGAAGCTGGAAACCGGATTGCCCGGCAAGCCGATGAAGAAAGTTTCGGCCGACGTCGCCACACCGGCCTGCTGCGCGGCACGGCGGACCGCACCGAACGCGAGCGGCTTGCCGGGTTTCATCGCGATCTGCCACATCGACAGGCGCCCTTCGGCCTCGACTGCCGGCTTGACGTGATCTTCCTCGCCTACCGAGACGCCACCGCAGGTGAGAATCAGATCGTGCGCCTGCGCGGCTTCGCGCAGCGTGGCGCGGGTAGCGTCGAGTTTATCGGGGACGATGCCGTAGTCGGTGACCTCACAGCCTAGCTTTTCCAGTAGCCCACGCAGCGTGAAACGATTGGAGTTGTAGATCGCGCCGGGTTTCAATGGCTCGCCGGGCATGGTCAGTTCATCGCCCGTGAAGAACACGGCGACTTTTACGCGACGATACACCTCGAGTTCAGCGCAGCCGACCGAAGCGGCGAGCCCCAATGCCTGTGGCGTCAGGCGCGTGCCCGCCGGGAGAATGATCGAGCCGCTGCGGATGTCCGCGCCCTGGGCCGTGATCCATTCGCCGGGTGCCGGGCTGTGGAGAATCGTGACTTCGTTGCCGGCGGCCTCGGTTTGCTCCTGCATGACGATTGCGTTCGCGCCTGGCGGCACGGTAGCGCCCGTGAAGATGCGGGCAGCCGTGCCCGGCTTTAACGGCTCGGGTGCGTGGCCGGCTGGAATGCGCTGGGAGACCGGCAAGCGGCGGTTGCCGTTCGCTGCCAGGTCCGCGGTGCGGATCGCGTAGCCGTCCATTGCACTGGTGTTCATTGGGGGGACGTCGAGCGGCGATATGACGTCTGCCGATAGTACGCGGTTGAGCGCGTCTAGCGTGGGGATCGATTCTGTACCAGTGATTGGGCTCGCTGCGCTGAGCAGGGTTGCCAACGCTTCGGCAGTGGAGAGCATGGGAGCGCGGGGCGTTGGGGTGGACATCTTTTGGTCTCGAAGCCGCGGGGTTAAAGGAATATTGTAGCGGTCGATTGTGAGGGGTGGTTGTGGTGATGGGTTATGGTGTGGATTTTTTTGCCTTTGGCGGGGGGTGGTTTTTTGCGCGCCTGCGGGGGTGGGGATTTTGGGGTGTTTGCCTGTTTGGCGGTTTTTTGTCTGTTGGCTTTGTGGTGGTGGCCTTTTTTTGATCTGGATTTTTTGGGGGTTGGTTGGCCTTTTCTTGTTTTGTTATTGGTCTATTAGCGTTCGCCCCTGTGCGGGGCGGCACTTACTTTCTTTGCCGCCGCAAAGAAAGATAAGCAAAGAAAGCGGCTCACACCGCCAGCTTATAAGCGGGTCCCCCGCACAGTCGCGGTAGTGGTGCATCTGGAATCTGTGTTCTCGCACATTCAGCCCTGGTGACAAGGCTGTCATTCTTCCGGCGGCGCTGCGCGCGCCGTAGCGTGCTTCTTGAAATCGGGCTTCGTTGTGACTTTGTCTGTCGTACGAGCGCGACATCGTCGCGCTCGTACGGCGGTGTTACTCGCCCGTGTTTGTGACGATGAAATCCTTTACACGCTGGACGTCTGCTGGCAATACCTCGAAGCGCTGCGGTAGCGACTCCAGGCCCGAGAACGCGGCGGGGCGCTCCGGTTCGCGCTGCAGCGCTTCGCGGATCGTCTCGCCGAACTTGATCGGCTGCGCCGTCTCCAGCACGATCATCGGGATGCCCGGCTGCAAATGCTCACGTGCCACCTTCAGGCCGTCCGCGGTGTGCGTGTCGATCATCGTGTCGTAACGCTCGAACACATCACGGATCGCTTCCACGCGGTCCTCGTGGCTGCTGCGGCCAGACACGAAACCGAATTCCTGTACGCGCGCAAAATCGCCGCTCGCGGCGAGGTCGAAACCGCCCTTCTCCTCGACGTCGCGGAATAGTTGCAGCACGCGCGCAGGGTCGCGGCCCAGCAGGTCGAACACGAAACGCTCGAAGTTCGATGCCTTCGAAATGTCCATGCTCGGGCTGCTCGTGTGGTACGTCTCGGCGGCCTTGCGCACACGGTAAATACCGGTGCGGAAAAACTCGTCCAGCACGTCGTTTTCGTTCGTGGCGACCACCAGCTTCTCGATCGGCAAACCCATCATGCGCGCGATGTGGCCCGCGCATACATTGCCGAAATTGCCCGACGGTACCGTGAACGACACGCGCTCGTCGTTCGACTTCGTCGCGGCAAAGTAGCCCTTGAAGTAGTACACGACCTGCGCGACGACCCGCGCCCAGTTGATCGAGTTGACCGTGCCGATCTTGTACTTCGCCTTGAACGCGTGGTCGTTCGAGACCGCCTTCACGATGTCCTGGGCGTCGTCGAATACACCCTCGACCGCGATGTTGAAAATATTCGGGTCCTGCAGGCTGTACATCTGCGCAGTCTGGAACGCGCTCATCTTCTTGTGTGGCGAGAGCATGAACACGCTGATGCCCTTCTTGCCGCGCATCGCGTATTCCGCTGCGCTGCCGGTGTCGCCGGACGTTGCGCCCAGGATGTTCAGCGTCTCGCCGTGTCTGGCCAGCGCGTACTCGAACAGGTTGCCGATCAGCTGCATCGCCATGTCCTTGAACGCGAGCGTCGGACCGTTCGACAGTTCCAGCAGCGACAGCGGTGCACCGTTCTCGATACCCAGCGTCTTCAACGGCGTGATCTGCGCGGCGCTTTCGTCGTCGCGCACGTGGCAGTAAGTCTCGGCCGTGTAGGTCTTGCGTGTCAGTGCGCGCAGGTCTTCGGCGGGGATGTCGTCGCTGAATTTCGACAGGATTTCGAACGCGAGGTCCGCGTACGGCAGCGTGCGCCAGCGCGTCAGTTCGTCAGCCGTGACGCGTGGATATTCGGCTGGCAGGTACAGGCCGCCATCTTTCGCGAGACCGCCCAGCAGAATGTCGGAAAACGTATGGCGCTCGCCGGCTCCGGCGCCGCGCGTAGAGAGGTAGTTCATAGTTCGGCCTAGTTCAGCGCTTCCATGCGCAGCTTCGTGACTTGCGAGACAACGGTCTTCAGCGCTTCGATCGTTTTGATCGCGGCGTTGACGTGCTTTTCAACCGTTTCGTGCGTAATCAGGATGATGTCGGTTTCGCCCTTGCCGTTCGCGTCGACCTGCTCCGATTCCTTCTGCAGCAGCGCGTCGATCGAGATACCCGTATCCGCCAGAATGCGCGTGATGTCGGCCAGTACGCCCGTCACGTCAGCCACGCGCAGGCGCAGGTAGTAGCCGCTCGTCACTTCGTCGATCGGCAGGATCGGCGTGCTCGACAGGCGGTCCGGCTGGAACGCCAGATGCGGCACGCGATGCTCCGGGTCCGCCGTATGCAGACGCGTCACGTCGACCAGATCGGCCACCACGGCGGATGCCGTCGGCTCCGCGCCCGCGCCCTTGCCGTAGTACAGCGTGGAGCCCACCGCGTCGCCGTGCACGACGACCGCGTTCATCGCGCCTTCCACGTTCGCCAGCAGGCGTTTTTCCGGAATCAGTGTGGGATGCACGCGCAATTCGATGCCCTTGTCCGTACGGCGCGAGATGCCGAGCAGCTTGATGCGGTAGCCGAGTTCTTCAGCATATTTGATGTCGATTGCCGCCAGCTTGCTGATGCCTTCGACGTACGCCTTGTCGAATTGCACCGGCACGCCAAACGCGATCGCGCTCATGATCGTCGCCTTGTGGGCAGCGTCGACGCCTTCGATGTCGAAGGTCGGATCGGCTTCGGCGTAACCCAGTTCCTGCGCGGCCTTCAACGCGGTCGCGAAATCGAGCCCGCGGTCGCGCATCTCCGAGAGGATGTAATTCGTCGTGCCGTTGATAATGCCGGCGATGTACTGGATGCGATTGGCCGTGAGCCCTTCGCGCAATGCCTTGATGATCGGAATGCCGCCGGCCACGGCCGCTTCGAACGACACCATCACGCCGTTGGCGCGCGCCGCTTCGAAAATCTCCGTGCCGTGCACGGCGAGCAGCGCCTTGTTGGCGGTGACCACATGCTTGCGATTCTTGATCGCGCGCAGCACGAGGTCGCGCGCCACGCCCGTGCCGCCGATCATTTCCGCCACGATATCGATCGACGGATCGTCGACCACCGCATTGAAGTCATCGGTCAGCGCCACGGTGCCGGCTTCACTGCCGAGCGCCGCGGTCGCCTTGGCGGGATTGCGCACGGCAATGCGCGCAATCTCGATGCCGCGGCCCGCGCGGCGTTTGATTTCTTCCTGATTGCGGCGCAGTACCGTGAAGGTGCCGCTGCCTACCGTGCCGAAGCCCAGCAGTCCAACTTTGATCGGTTCCATGCAGCGTGTGTTTTCGAGTAAGGGATTAAAAGGAAACTGAGGAAACTGGGGCTGGCAGCTGCGCGCGCCGGGCGCGCCGTCCATCTCAAGCCGTGTGGCGTTTGCGGTAACCGTCGAGGAAACGCGCGATCCGGTTGATCGAATCCGCGAGGTCGTCCACGTTCGGCAGGAACACGACGCGGAAGTGATCCGGCGTCTTCCAGTTGAAACCGGTGCCTTGAACCAGCAGCACGCGCTCTTCCAGCAGGAGGTCGAGGATGAACTGCTGGTCGTCCTGGATCGGATAAATCTTCGGATCGAGGCGCGGGAACATATACAGCGCCGCCTCGGGCTTCACGCAACTCACGCCGGGGATGGCCGTCAGCATGTCATACGCGAGTTCGCGCTGTTTGTACAGGCGCCCGCTCGGCACGATCAGATCGTTGATGCTCTGGTAGCCGCCGAGCGCGGTCTGGATCGCGTACTGGCCGGGCACGTTCGGGCACAGGCGCATCGAGGCCAGAATGCCGAGCCCTTCGAAGTAGTCTTTGCCATTGCGGCGGTTCTCGCCGGTCAGGCCCGAAATGAACATCCAGCCGGCGCGGTAGCCGCACGAGCGGTAGCTCTTCGAGAGACTGTTGAACGTGACGGTGAGCACGTCTTCCGAGAGCGCGGCCATCGACGTGTGCTTCTTGCCGTCATAGACGATCTTGTCGTAGACCTCGTCGGCGAAGATCACGAGGCCGTGCTGGCGGGCGATCTCGATCAGGCCGAGCAGCAGTTCGTCCGAGTACAGCGCGCCGGTGGGGTTGTTCGGATTGATGACAACGAGCGCACGCGTATTCGGCGTGATTTTCGCGCGGATGTCGTCGAGATCCGGCATCCAGCTGTTCGACTCGTCGCAGATGTAGTGCACCGGCGTGCCGCCCGACAGGCTCACGCCGGCGGTCCACAGCGGGTAGTCCGGCGCGGGCAGCAGCACTTCGTCGCCGTCGTTCAGCAGGCCTTGCAGCGCCATCACGATCAGCTCGGAGGCGCCGTTGCCGATGTAGATGTCGTCCAGTTCGACGCCGTGCACGCCCTTTTGCTGCGTGTAATGCATGATCGCCTTGCGCGCGGCGAACACGCCCTTGGAATCCGAGTAGCCCGACGAGCCCGGCAGATTCAGGATCATGTCCTGGATGATTTCATCCGGCGCGTCGAAGCCGAACGGCGCGAGATTGCCGATGTTCAGCTTGATGATGCGGTGGCCCTCTTCTTCGAGCCGCTTGGCATGTTCGAGGACGGGCCCGCGAATGTCGTAGCAGACATTCAACAACTTGTTGGATTTGAGAATCGGTTTCACGGCGGGCACTTCATCCTGTTGTTGGGCTTGGGCGAACAAGCGGGGGCGAAAAAACGCCGGCCCGGATACGTCCGCCGATACGGGGAATTATGACGCGGCACGGTCGCCAGACACAGATCGGGCCGCCAGACACGGGTTGGGCCGACTTTCCTGGCCGGTCAGGCGCGCGTCCGGCGGATTGCGCCGGTGCAGCAGCCAAACGGGCAGAAACAGACAAAGCAGGCCAAAAGCGGGCAAAAAACCGTCGAAAATCAGATCAAAAGCAGACGAAATGCGGGCAAAACCAAGGCAGGTAGCCGGTGGGCCGCGCCCGTGCCCTCAGGGCGGCTTATGACAGCACATGAGGCGGCACTTGAGCGAGGGGCGCCGCAAGGCGGCTAAAAAGTTATAATTTAGCGGATTTTGGCCGACTTCCGCAATGCACCAACCGCAACGGCAAGCCTTTTCGGCCGCTTCTGTGTCACTCGCTGTGCCACTCGCGTGTTCCACTCGCGTCAAATCGCCCTGCTCCCGTTCTGCCCGGTCAGGCCGCCAACACGCATGATGTCTCACGACGACTTCGGAAAACGAATTTGAAATTACATCAGGATTCCAGCGGCGCCCTCAACACCGTCACCGGCTACGGCGCCGACTACGTCGAAATCAATCTGGTGCGCCATTCGGGCAGCATTCTCGTGCTGCCGGAAGCGCCCGTCATCCCTTGGCCCGTCTCCTCTTTCGACGACCTGAGCGCCGAGCACTTCGCCATGCTGGTGGACGCCGAGCCCGAAGTCGTCGTGTTCGGCAGCGGCGAACGGTTGCGCTTTCCGCATCCGCGCCTGACCGCCGCGCTCACCGCCAAACGCATCGGCGTCGAAACGATGGACTTCAAGGCCGCCTGCCGCACCTACAACATTCTGATGGCCGAGGGCCGCAAGGTCGCGGCCGCGTTGCTGATCGAAGCGTAAAGGCGCCGGGCGAGCGCCGCCAGGCCGGCGTTTGCCTGGCGTGCTGGCGCAGGCCGCCACGCACGGCAGCCATGGAATGCGTGGCCGCCGGAGCGGCCCCACCCATGGCCGCGTCGCGGCCGATCACGTACACTGCGCGCCATTGGCGCCATGCTGGCGATCGCCATTTTCAAATAACACCGCCTCGCCGCCTCCGCGGCGTCGCCAACAAGGTTGAAATCCATGAACGATACGCCGACCAGGCTACCGCTCAATCGCACCACGATCCTGCTGCTGGTGCTGGCCCTTGCCCTGATCTGGTTCGTGCCGCTCGGCTGGCGCCACCTGCTGCCGAGCGACGAAGGCCGCTACGCCGAAATGGCGCGCGAGATGTTCGTCACCGGCGACTGGATCACGCCGCGCTACAACGGCTACAAGTACTTCGAGAAGCCGCCGCTGCAAACCTGGGCGAACGCACTCACGTTCGCATGGTTCGGTATCGGCGAATGGCAGGCGCGGCTCTACACCGCGCTGACGGGCTTTGCCGGCGTGCTGCTGATCGGCTTCACCGGCGCGCGCGTGTTCAATGCGGCGACCGGCGTATTCGCCGCGATCGTGCTGGCCACGTCGCCCTACTGGAACCTGATGGGCCACTTCAACACGCTCGACATGGGCCTGTCGTTCTGGATGGAGCTGACGCTCTGCGCGCTGCTGCTGGCGCAGCGCCCCAACCTGCCGACCGCCAACGTGCGGGCATGGATGTGGATATGCTGGGGCGCGATGGCGCTCGCGGTGCTCTCCAAGGGCCTCGTCGGCCTGATCCTGCCGGGTGCGGTGCTGGTGCTGTACACCCTGGCCGCACGCGACTGGGCCGTATGGAAGCGTCTGCACCTGATCGGCGGCCTGGTCGTGTTCTTCGTGATCGTGACGCCATGGTTCGTGCTGGTCCAGCAGCGCAACCCGGAATTCCTGAACTTCTTCTTCATCGTTCAACAGTTCAAGCGCTACCTGACACCTGAACAGAACCGCCCGGGGCCGTTCTACTACTTCGTGCCGGTGCTGCTGGTCGGCTTCCTGCCGTGGTTGTCGGTGACCTTCCAGAGCGTGCGTCACGCGTGGCGCCTGCCGCGCCAGCCGAACGGCTTCGCGCCGGTCACGCTGATGCTGGTGTGGACCGCGTTCATCTTCCTGTTCTTCAGCGCATCGCACTCGAAGCTGCTCTCCTACACGCTGCCGATCGCGCCGCCTATCGCGCTCCTGATCGGCATGTACCTGCCGCTCCTCACGCGTGATCAACTGCGCCGCCATCTGGCCGGCTACGCGCTGTTTCTCGTCGTGGCCGCGTTTGCCGCGCTGTTCATGTCGCGTTTCGGCAACGCACGCAATCCCACCGAGCTGTACGTCGAATACCGCACTTGGGTACTGGCGGCACTCGGCGTCGCTTTCGCGCTGACGCTGGCCGCGCTGTGGCTGAACCGCCGCAGCCGCGCCGGCACCCTTGGCGCCGTCGCGAGCTTTGGCGCGGCGTGGCTGCTGCTCGGCACGATTGCCGGCACGGGGCACGACGTGTTCGGCCGCCTGAGCTCCGGTGCGCCGCTCGCGCCCGCCATCAAGGCCGAGATCGCAAAGTTGCCGGCCGATACGCCGTTCTACTCGGTCGGCGTGCTCGACCACACATTGCCGTTCTACGTCGACCATACGATGATCATGGTCGAACATCCCGACGAACTGGCGTTCGGCGTTTCCGTCGAACCGCAGAAATGGGTGCCGTCGGTCGATGCGTGGATCGAGCGCTGGAAGGCCGACCGCTATGCGCTCGCGTTGATCCCGCCGGCAACGTACGACAGACTGCTCAAAGAAGGACTGCCGATGCAGGTGGTCGCACGCGACCCACGCCGGGTCGTCGTGATGAAGCCCGTGGCGGCGCCCGCATCCGCATCCGGCGCCGCGGCGCAAAGTGCACCCGCGCCAGTAGAAAAACCACAACAATGACCCCATCTCAGGAACTGACCGTTCGATGAATCCGATTTCCCTCTTTTGTATCCTCGCGGGCGTCACGTTGAACGCCGGCGCGCAGTTGCTGCTCAAAGCCGGAACGAATGCCGTTGGACACTTCGAATTCACCCGTGCGAACATCCTGCCCATCGCCTTTCGTCTTGCAACCCAGCCGCCGATCATCGGCGGGCTGGCCTGCTATGTGATCAGCGTGGGCGTCTGGGTGATCGGACTCTCGCGAGTGGACGTATCGATCGCCTATCCGATGCTGTCGCTCGGATACGTCGTCAACGCGTTCGCGGCGTGGTATCTATTCGGCGAAGTGATGTCGGTACAGAAACTGGTTGGAATCGGCGTCATCCTGATCGGCGTCGTCGTCCTGGCGCGCAGCTAGGCTGCCATGCCCCCGGCCACGCTGTGCCGGGCACGATTTATTACCGTTTATTGCCGGCGCGGGTGCAAACGCTACGAAAATTCCGGCCGCAAAAGATTCAGTAAGCCGGATGCTGTTGCCGGCTAAGTAAAACGTAAGGTTGACCGCGGTAAGCTTGGCGGTTCCGCCCTTTTTAGTCGTGGCCTTGGGTTTGCGCGTAATTTGTGCTTTACTTCGCGCCCTTCGGGTTGCGCCCTTTTCAATCGAGCGAAGCATTCATGAGCCAGTCAACAGTCCCGTTTTTGCCGTTTGTCAAACCTGAGATCGATGAAGAAACGATTCAGGGCGTCGTCGACGTGCTGCGCTCCGGCTGGATCACCACCGGCCCGCAGAACCAGAAGTTCGAGGCTGCACTGTCCGAATTCTGCGGCGGCCGCCCCGTGCGCACGTTCAATTCCGGCACCGCGACGCTCGAAATCGGCCTGCGCATCGCCGGCGTGGGCGAAGGCGACGAAGTCATCACCACCCCCGCCTCGTGGGTGTCGACCAGTAACGTGATCTATGAAACCGGCGCGACGCCGGTGTTCGTCGACATCGATCCGGTGACCCGCAACATCGACCTGGATCTGCTGGAAAAGGCCATCACGCCGCGCACCAAGGCGATTATTCCGGTGTACCTGTCGGGCCTGCCGGTGAACATGGACCGGTTGTATGAAATCGCCCGCGCCCACAAACTGCGTGTGATCGAAGACGCCGCGCAGGCGTTCGGTTCGACATGGAAAGGCGAGCGGATCGGCAGGCTCGGCGACATCGTCTCGTTCAGCTTCCACGCGAACAAGAATCTGACCTCGATCGAAGGCGGCGCACTGGTGCTGAACAACGAGGAAGAAGCGATCCTCGCGCAAAAGTATCGCCTGCAAGGCATTACCCGCACCGGCTTCGACGGCATGGACTGCGACGTGCTGGGCGGCAAATACAATCTGACGGACGTCGCCGCGCGTGTCGGCCTCGGTCAGTTGCCGCATCTGGAGCGTTTCCTCGCGCAGCGCAAGAAGCTCGTGCGTGCCTATTTCGCAGGTCTCGAAGGCGGTGCGGCGGTGAAACTGGGCATCGGCCTGCCGTTTGCCGACTTCGAAAACAGCAACTGGCACATGTTCCAGATCACGCTGCCGCTCGAAAAGCTGTCGATCGACCGCGCCGGCTTTATGGGTGAACTGAAAGAGCGCGGCATCGGTTCAGGCGTGCACTACCCTGCAATTCACCTGTTCTCGCTGTACCGTGCGAAGGGCTTCAAGGAAGGGATGTTTCCGCACGCGGAGCGCTTCGGCGCCACCACCGTCACGCTGCCGCTGTTCACGCTGATGAACGAAGGCGACGTGGAGCGGGTCTGCCGCGCGGTCAATGAAATTTGCGAACAATACGGAAAATAAGCGGAAATGAGTTATTCGGAACATCGCGCTGTCGCACCGGAAGTGTCGATCATCATCCCGGTGTACAACGAGGAAGCCGGGCTGGCCGCGCTGTTCGCGCGCCTCTACCCGGCGCTCGACGCGCTCGGCACCGGCTATGAAGTGATCTTCATCAACGACGGCAGCCGCGACAAATCCCCCGCCTTGCTTGCCGACCAGTTCCGCGCGCGGCCCGACACGACCCGAGTGATCCTGCTGAACGGCAACTACGGCCAGCACATGGCGATTCTGGCGGGCTTCGAGCAATCGCGCGGCGAAATCGTCATCACGCTCGACGCCGACCTGCAGAATCCGCCGGAAGAAATCGGCAAGCTGGTCAACAAGATGCGTGAAGGCTACGACTACGTCGGCACGATCCGTCTGCAACGCCAGGACAGCCTGTGGCGCCGCAAGGCCTCGCGCGCGATGAACCGCCTGCGCGAGCGCATTACCCGCATCAAGATGACCGACCAGGGCTGCATGCTGCGCGCGTACAGCCGGCACATCATCGACACGATCAACCGCTGCGGCGAGATCAACACCTTCATTCCGGCGCTGGCGTACACCTTCGCGCAGAATCCGGTCGAGATCGAAGTCGCGCACGAAGAGCGTTTTGCCGGCGAATCGAAGTACTCGCTTTACAGCCTGATCCGCCTGAATTTCGATCTGGTCACCGGCTTCTCCGTCGTGCCGCTGCAATGGCTGTCGTTCATCGGCGTGATCCTGTCGCTCGGTTCCGCGGCGCTATTCGTGCTGCTGCTGATTCGCCGCTTCATCATCGGCGCGGAAGTGCAAGGTGTGTTCACGCTGTTCGCTATCACCTTCTTCCTGCTCGGCGTGATCATTTTCGCGTTGGGCCTGCTGGGTGAATACATCGGCCGGATCTATCAACAGGTGCGCGCGCGGCCGCGTTATCTGGTGCAGACGATTCTCGAGCAGCGCGACGGCACGACCGTGACCGAAGCGCCGCGTCAGGCTGTCGTGCAGGCCGTGCAAGCCGCGCCGCTGACCGATCAGGGCCCGAATCCATGAAGCCGCGCGCCGTCGTATTCGCGTACCACAACGTCGGCGTGCGCTGCCTGCAGGTGCTGCTCGCGCGCGGCGTGGACGTGGCGCTAGTCGTCACGCACGAGGACAACCCGAGCGAAAACATCTGGTTCGGCAGCGTCGCCTCGGTTGCGGCCGAGCACGGCATTCCTGTCGTCACGCCGGCCGATCCGAAAAGCCCGGAACTGCGCGCCGCGGTCAGCGCCGCCCGGCCGGACTTCATCTTCTCGTTCTACTACCGCCATATGTTGCCGGTCGACCTGCTGGCGCTCGCCGCACGGGGCGCTTACAACATGCATGGCTCGCTCCTGCCGAAGTACCGTGGCCGCGTGCCGACCAACTGGGCGGTGATCCACGGCGAAACCGAAACCGGCGCCACGCTGCACGAAATGGCGGCGAAGCCCGATGCGGGCGCGATCATCGCGCAAACGCCGGTGCCGATCCTGCCCGACGACACCGCCGCGCAAGTGTTCGACAAGGTCACGGTGGCCGCCGAGCAAACCCTGTGGCGCGTGCTCCCGGCTTTGCTGGCGGGCGAAGCGCCGCATCTGCCGAACGACCTGTCGCACGGCAGCTACTACGGCGGGCGCAAGCCGGAAGACGGCCGGATCGACTGGACGCAACCCGCGCAGCAGGTCTACAACCTGATCCGCGCGGTCGCGCCGCCCTATCCCGGCGCTTTTACCGATATCGGCGATCGGCGGTTTATCGTCGCCCGTGCGCGTCTGGCCGCGCCCGGCGCGCTTCGCTCGGATTTGCCGACGGGCCTGCACGTAGGCGATAATGCCGTTTTTGCGATATGCGGCGACGGTCGCGCGATCGCCATTCACGAATTGCGGCATCAGCATGATGGCAACGAAACCGTTGTCACCGCTGACGAATTCGCCCAGCTCATCCAAACTCCCCTCCAAACTCCCCGTTACTCATGAAAAAAGTCCTGATTCTGGGTGTGAACGGCTTCATCGGCCATCACCTGTCCAAACGCATTCTCGAAACGACCGATTGGGAAGTCTTCGGGATGGACATGCAGACCGAACGTCTCGGTGACCTCGTCAATCATGAGCGGATGCACTTCTTTGAAGGCGACATCACGATCAACAAGGAGTGGGTCGAGTATCACATCAAGAAGTGCGATGTGATCCTGCCGCTGGTTGCGATCGCCACGCCCGCCACGTATGTGAAGCAGCCGCTGCGCGTGTTCGAGCTGGATTTCGAGGCGAACCTGCCGATCGTGCGTTCGGCCGTCAAGTACGGCAAGCACCTCGTGTTCCCGTCGACCTCCGAGGTCTACGGCATGTGCACTGACGAACAGTTCGACCCTGAAGAATCGCAACTGTCGTACGGCCCGATCAACAAGCCGCGCTGGATCTACGCGTGCTCCAAGCAGTTGATGGACCGCGTGATCTGGGGTTACGGCATGGAAGGCCTGAACTTCACGCTGTTCCGTCCGTTCAACTGGATCGGCCCGGGCCTCGATTCGATCTACACGCCGAAGGAAGGCAGCTCGCGCGTGGTCACGCAGTTCCTTGGCCATATCGTGCGCGGCGAGAACATCAGCCTCGTGGACGGCGGCGCGCAAAAGCGCGCGTTCACGGATATCGACGACGGCATCGGCGCGCTGATGAAGATCATCGAGAACAAGAACGGTGTCGCCACGGGCAAGATCTACAACATCGGCAACCCGACCAACAACTTCTCGGTGCGCGAGCTCGCGCACAAGATGCTGACGCTGGCCGCCGAATTCCCGGAATACGCCGAGCTCGCCAAGAAGGTGCAACTGGTCGAAACGTCGTCGGGCGCGTACTACGGTGCGGGCTACCAGGACGTGCAGAACCGCGTGCCGAAGATCGACAACACGATGCAGGATCTCGGCTGGGCGCCGAAGTCGACCTTCGACGAAGCGCTGCGCAAGATTTTCGAAGCGTATCGTGGCCACGTCGCCGAAGCCCGCGCGCTCGTCGAACAACAATAAGGCCTGATCCTTGGCTCGTATCGTTCTGAAGATCGACGTCGACACGCTGCGCGGCACCCGCGAAGGCGTGCCGAATCTCGCACGCATCTTCGACCGCTTCAAGGCGCGCGCCACTTTCCTCTTCAGCCTCGGGCCCGACCACACCGGTTGGGCGATGCGCCGCGTGTTGCGGCCGGGCTTTCTGAAGAAGGTGTCGCGCACCTCGGTGGTCGAGCATTACGGCATCAGGCAATTGATGTACGGCGTGCTGCTGCCGGGACCGGATATCGGCGTGAAGACGGCCGCGGAAATGCGCGCGATTCACGAAGCCGGTTTCGAATGCGGCATCCACACGTGGGACCACGTGTACTGGCAGGACAACGTGCGCTCGCAAGACCGCGAGTGGACCGAAAAGCAGATGCAGAAGAGCTTCAACCGCTTCGTCGCGATCTTCGGCGCGCCGCCCGTTACGCACGGCGCGGCAGGCTGGCAGATGAACGGGCATGCGTTCGAGCAGATCGACGCATGGGGCATGCACTACGCGTCCGACGGGCGCGGCCACTCGCCGTATCTGCCGGTGGTCGACGGCCGGCAACTGTCGCACGTGCAGATGCCCACCACGCTGCCCACGCTCGACGAAGTGCTGGGTGTAGATGGGGTCGACGAGCACAACGTCGCCGCATGGATGTTGAAGCACACCGAGAACAATCCGCACGATCAGGTGTTCACGCTGCACGCGGAACTCGAAGGACAAAAGCTCGCGCCGATTTTCGAACAGCTGCTGGAAGGCTGGCGCGCGCAAGGTCATACCTTCGCGACCATGGGCGATTACTACGCCACGCTGGACCGCAGCACGCTGCCATCGTACCCTGTTACGTGGGGCGAAATTCCAGGCCGCTCCGGCGAGTTGATTGTCCAGCCCTGACTGGCCAAACTCCAGCCGGTCCTGACGACCCGGTCATCGCGAGAACGTACACCGCGCGGCCGGGCAATCTCCCCCAAAGTCTCGATGCCAGGCCAACGCCGCAGCAGTTGCACGTGCAAGTACTGCGGCGTCGGCCATAACAACCGGAGAACCACGTGCCCATCGCAGTCGACCAACCCATCCCCGACTTTACCGCCCCCGCTACCGGCGGCGAGATCACGCTGTCCAAGCTGCGGGGCAAGAAGGTGGTGCTGTATTTCTATCCGAAGGACAACACGCCGGGATGCACGACCGAAGGTCTGCAATTCCGCGATCTGTATCCGAAGTTCAGGAAAGCCGGCGCGGAAATTCTCGGCGTGTCGCGCGACAGCCTGCGCTCTCATGACAACTTCAAGGCAAAGCTCGAACTGCCGTTTCCGCTGATCTCGGATCCGGAAGAAACTTTGTGCACGCTCTTCGGCGTCATGAAATTGAAGAAAATGTATGGCAAAGAAGTGCGTGGGATCGAACGCTCCACGTTCCTGATCGACGCAGAAGGCGTGTTGCGCCAGGAGTGGCGCGGCGTGAAAGTGCCAGGGCATGTCGATGACATTCTGGAGGCTGTACAAGCGCTGTGAGGCGCGTTATATTGGGTTCCAATGAGTGCCTGTCCACCCCACACTTTTCGTCGCTGCGCCGGACTTGACGGCCGTTTTCCCGGTTCCGTCGAAGTCATGAGGCGCAACGCGATAACCGAAGGCGAGCCGCTTGTCCCGTACGCCGGGGCGGCGGCTTTTTTAATTGCGCGCAGCCGTTCGTTCACTCGGCTACGCGCTTCCGTTAAGGAGCCGATCGAAGACCAGGCGAACCGGCATCTCTAGACCGAATGCGCGCCTCCGGGCGCAAACTGCGTGCGCACTCATTGGCACCGGCAGAATGCGACAGGCGGCGCACGAAATGTGACCCGATTAATTCGAGGGAAACCATGCCTTTGCCTACCCCCCCCAGCAAGCTCGGCAATCTCCTGCCTCCTGACGAATACAAGGCCAAAGCCGCCACGCCGGCGCGCTCCGCCGCGAAGAAACAGGCGGTCGTTGGGGACTCCGCGGAGTCGACCGATTACGGTCGCGCGAACGTCGCCACGCCGATGGCGCACGCCGCCAACGCCGCGACCACGTTGCGGCCCGTGCCGGCTTCGTCGGCTTCCGCTGTTGCGTCTGCATCCGCCGAGCAAACTGCACCGGCGCGCGACGCAGGAGCGCGCAGTCGCAAATCGAAGCAAACCGCCGCGTTGCTGCAACCGGTTCCCGCTGCCCGTCCTCAGGCCGAACCCGCGGTTGTTTCTACGCCCGCCGCCAAATCGCAGCCGGTCGTCGCGCGCGCGCCAAGCGCGAAAGACCCGGCCGCCATCACGCCCGCAGCCGCAGCACCCAGCACACGCGGCACCGGCAAGAAGCGCGGCGCGGCCACCGATCCGCTCGAAATGCAGAAGCTTTTCGTGCTCGACACGAACGTGCTGATGCACGATCCAAGCTGCCTGTTCCGTTTCGAGGAACACGACGTCTATCTGCCCATGATGACGTTGGAAGAACTCGACAACCACAAGAAGGGCATGTCCGAAGTCGCGCGCAACGCGCGGCAGGTGAGCCGCACGCTGGACGCGTTGGTGGCGAACGCCGGTAACATCTCGGACGGCATTTCGCTGGCGCGCCTCGGCAGCCGTGAGGCGTCCGGGCGCCTGTACTTCCAGACCAGGCTCAACGCCATCGAGCCGGTCGAAGGTCTGCCGGAAGGCAAGGCCGACAACCAGATTCTCGGCGTGGTGCGGGCGCTGCAGCGCGACCGGATGGATCGCCAGGTCGTGCTGGTGTCGAAAGACATCAACATGCGCATCAAGGCGCATGCGCTCGGCCTGCCCGCTGAGGATTACTTCAACGATCAGGTGCTCGAAGACAGCGATCTGCTGTATTCCGGCATCCGCGCGCTGCCCCAGGATTTCTGGACCAAGCACGCGAAGGGCATGGAGAGCTGGCAGGACACCAAAACCGGCACCACGTATTACCGCGTGACGGGACCGCTGTGCGCCTCGATGCTGGTCAACGAGTTCGTTTATCTGGAGCCGCAAAACGGCGAGCCGACGTTTCATGCGCTGGTGCGCGAGTTGAACGGCAAGACGGCGCTGCTGCAAACCTTGCGCGACTACGGCCACCACAAGAACAACGTGTGGGGCATCACGGCGCGCAATCGCGAGCAGAACTTCGCGCTGAACCTGCTGATGAATCCGGAGATCGACTTCGTCACGCTGCTGGGTCAGGCCGGTACCGGCAAGACACTGGTCGCGCTCGCGGCCGGCTTGGCGCAGGTGCTCGACGACAAGCGCTACAACGAGATCATCGTGACGCGCGCCACGGTGCCGGTCGGTGAAGACATCGGCTTTCTGCCGGGTACGGAAGAGGAAAAAATGCAGCCGTGGATGGGTGCATTCGACGACAACCTCGAAGTCCTGCAGAAAACCGACGACGCAGCCGGTGAATGGGGCCGCGCCGCGACTCAGGAACTGATCCGCTCGCGCCTGAAGGTCAAGAGCATGAACTTCATGCGCGGCCGTACGTTCGTGGACAAGTATCTGATCATCGACGAGGCGCAAAACCTGACGCCGAAGCAGATGAAGACGCTGGTCACGCGCGCGGGTCCCGGCACGAAGATCATCTGTCTGGGCAATATCGCGCAGATCGATACGCCTTACCTGACCGAAGGCAGTTCGGGTCTGACGTACGTGGTGGATCGCTTCAAGGGCTGGGCGCACAGCGGGCATGTGACGCTGGCGCGCGGCGAGCGTTCGCGCCTTGCCGATTACGCGTCGGAGATCCTTTAAGTTTCAATGCTTTAGCTTCGGCTAGAAGCCGCGTCCGGGTCACTCCGGACGCGGCTTTTTTATTGGACACGCGTTTCCGGTGGACAACACTTAGCGCACGAACTTCAAGTAATTTATCAAGAATTCTTGCTTGAGCCAGGTTCGGCGGGCTACCATCCGGACATCGTCCGCCATTAAACGAGCGTTTACCCGCTCCCTTCGCCTTCATGCGCCGACTGGCCCTTTCGCTGCTGACCGTTGTGCTGCTCGCCGCTTGCGCCGGCGCGCCGCAAAAGACGTCGCGCGGGCCGGGTTCATCGGTCGTGGTCACGAACGGCGCTTATCATGCGCCGCCGCCGGGCTTTCCAAACTTCGTGGATCACAGCATCGGCCGCGAGGAAATCTCAATCCAGGCGATGAGCTTGGTCGGCATTCCATACCGTTGGGGTGGTAATACGCCCGATAGTGGCTTCGATTGCAGCGGATTGGTTCGCTATGTCGTGTCGCGCGCCGCTTCCGTGAATCTGCCACGGACGACCGCGGATATGAGCGGCCGTGGCGAATCCATCGAACCGGATGAGATCGCGCCGGGCGATCTGATTTTCTTCAACACCACCGGACGAGCGCATTCGCACGTCGGCATTTATGTGGGCAAGCTGCGCTTCGTCAACGCACCGTCGACGGGCGGCACCGTGCGGCTCGATTATCTGACCAATCCCTATTGGGCCAAGCGCTTCGACGGTATTCGCCGGGTGGCAGCGCCCGCCGCGACACCGGCACCGTTCGATACACCGAGCTATCAGGCTGCGGCGCCTCAGTCCGAGCGCGTCACGCCGGCGGCGCAGACAGCGCAGACAGCGGCGAACTACGGTGGCGCCGCAGTGGCAGCGCAATCTTCGAGCTACGCGGCGAACTCTGCCGCGACGCGGCCGTCGGGCTATGCGGCCGCCTCTGTTGCGCCGCAGGCGTCAGGCTATACGGGAGTCCCTGTTGCGGCAGAAGCGTCAGGCTATACCGCGAACCCTGTGGCGCCACAGCAAACGGCGCGTCTTGCGGCAACCACTCGTCCACCTCTGACCGCAACCGGCCAACCTACGGTAGCCGCGGCTGCAGCGCCGCAAGCTGATCCGTTCGAACCGCCGCCGCCCGGCATGAACGCCGCGCAGATGCAAGCGCGCGCGGCAGGCGCGGTGTCTCCGGGGTCCGTGCCGGCCACTCAGACGAACACGTATGACGCTGTTGCCGGCTCAGCCAATCAGCCGGCGGCGGCTGCGCGGACTGAACCGCCAACGGTTACGGCTCGCGCCCCTGATCCGATCGATGCCGCTGCCGATGCGTTCGAGCCGCCTCCACCCGCTTCAGTCGCCGCGCGCCAGGCTCAACAAGCTCGCCAAACCGACGGGAATGGAGGCGTGCAGATCATGCGTGCCTCGACGGCGTCGCGTGGCATCCCTGCCCCCACGCAAACCACTGACGATCCAATCGCACGCTTCGCCAACGGCAACTTTTAACGGCGTGGCGTGGACTGCAGCGGGAGCCGGTGGCCCATCATGGCTGCCGTCGTGGACGGTTGCTGGCGGCTCGTGATTCGTCACCCTCGGCCCTCGTGATTCGTTACCTTCGGCCCGCGCCATCCTGGTTAGTCACAAGGCCGCCTCCCCGCCCCGCTCCATCCCCGCTGTGCTGCCGATCTGCTATCGTCATCGATATTCTTCTGACAGCGGGTGGTGACGATGGATCTCGGGCTGAAAGACAAGATTGTGTTGATCACGGGCGGCAGCAAAGGGATCGGGCTTGCCTGCGCCCGGGCGTTTGCCCTGGAGGGAGCGAAAGTGGCGATCGTTTCACGCGACCCCGCCAATCTCGCGCGCGCTTACGAACAGTTGAAGCAGGAGGGTCTGCACGTGCATCGGACTCGCGCCGACCTGCATGAACCGCACAGCGCAGCGGACATCGTCGAGGAAGTCACCACCGCCGTCGGCCCCATCGATGTGCTGATCAACAGCGCCGGCGCAGCCCGTCGCTATGACCCGGAAACGCTGGACGCCGACGCGTTCCGCGCGACCATGGAAGCCAAATATTTCCCCTACATCTACCCGCAGCAGGAAGTACTGCGGCGCATGGCCGAGCGCGTGAAAACCGGCGACGGCGCCGCACCCGGCACAATCGTCAACATCATCGGCATGGGTGGCAAGATCGCTAGCGATATCCATATCGCGGGGGGCGCCGCAAATGCTGCGCTAATGCTGGCCACCGTCGGCCTCGCTCACTACTACGCGCGCTACGGCATCCGCATCAACGCGATCAATCCGGGTTCGACGCTGACGGAACGCATCGAGGAAGCGGTCAAGCTGGAAGCATCGCAGCAAGGCATCGAAAGCGCGGACGCGTTGGCGCGCGGGCAGGCTAAAGTGCCGCTCGGACGCTATGCAAAACCGGAGGAAATCGCTGATGTCGCGCTGTTTCTGGCGAGCCGCCGCGCGAGCTATGTGACGGGCGCAATCGTCCCGATGGATGGAGGCAGCACGCCGCTGATCTGAGCGACGCGCTTTATTTACTGCGTTAGGGCTGTGAGGCGGGGGGCGGGCTCCGGGCTCCGGGCTCCGGGCTCCGAAGCAGAACATTGAACCCTGAAAACACGCGGACGGCAAAAGCCGTCCGCGCAACATTTACAGGAAGCGGTGGCCGAGCCACCAGGCAGCCGCGGAAAGCGCCGCGGAAGCCGGGATCGTCAGAATCCACGCCCAGACGATGTTGCCGGCCACCCCCCAACGCACCGCGCTCAATTTCTGCGTCGCGCCGACACCGACGATCGCGCCGGTAATCGTATGCGTGGTGGACACCGGAATACCGAGCCACGACGCTGTAAACAACGTGATCGCCCCGCCTGCCTCAGCGCAAAAACCACCCACCGGCTTCAGTTTGGTGATCTTCTGGCCCATCGTGCGAACAATCCGCCAGCCGCCGAACAACGTGCCGATACCCATCGACAGATAGCAGCCACCGATCACCCACAACGGCGGCGCATCCGCGATCGACGAAGCGTAGCCTGTCGCGATCAGCAGCATCCAGATAATGCCGATGGTTTTCTGCGCGTCGTTGCCGCCGTGGCCGAGACTATACAAGCCTGCCGAGATTAGCTGCAGACGCCGGAACCGCCGGTCCACCTTGCTCGGGGGCGTGCGGAAATAGATCCACGACACCGCCAGCATGAAGAACGAGCCGAGTACGAAACCGAGCAGCGGCGAGATGAAAATGAACGCCACTGTCTTCATCAGACCGTCGAAATTGAGCGCCCCCCAGCCCGACTTGGCGAGCGCCGCGCCCACCAGTCCGCCGATCAGCGCATGCGACGAGCTCGACGGAATACCGTAATGCCACGTGATGATGTTCCAGCCGATCGCCCCGACCAACGCGCCGAAAATGACGTAGTGGTCGACGATATTCGGATCGATCGTGCCCTTGCCGACCGTCTGCGCCACTTTCAGGTGGAAAATGAAATACGCGATAACGTTGAACGCCGCCGCGAAGGCCACGGCCTGCTGCGGCTTCAGCACGCCGGTCGACACGACCGTGGCGATCGAATTCGCCGCGTCGTGAAAGCCGTTCATGAAGTCGAAAATCAGCGCGACGGCAACCAGGCCGGCGACGACCCAGATAGCGAGTTGTATCGATTGCATTATGCGTTTTCCAGCACGATGCCTTCGATGATGTTCGCCACATCCTCACACTTGTCGGTGATCGTTTCGAGCAGTTCGTAAATGGCCTTCAGCTTGATCAGCGTCTTGACGTTGTCTTCTTCGCGGAAAAGCTTCGACATGGCCGAGCGCAGCACGCGGTCGGCTTCGGACTCCAGACGGTCGATGTCCTCGCACGCCTTCAGGATCTGGCTCGCCTGCTTCATGTCCGACAGCAGGCTGACGGCGAACTGCACGCGCTCTGACGTGGCCGTGCAGATATGCGCCAACTGGCTCGCTTCGGAGGTCACCGCCTGCACGTCGTACAGCGAGATAGCGGTGGCAACGTCCTCCATCAGATCGAGGATGTCGTCCATCGTGGTGATCAGCTTGTGGATCTCGTCGCGGTCGAGCGGCGTGATGAAGGTCTTGTGCAGCAGGTCGATGGCTTCGTGCGTGAGCTTGTCAGCGGCCTTTTCGGCCTTCTGCACGTTTTGTTTGTGGGTCTCGGCGTCCTGAAGATTGTCGATCAGCAGCTCGAGTTCACGGCTTGCCGAGACGATGCACGTTGCGTGCGCATTGAAAATTTCAAAGAACTTGCCCTCGGTGGGCATGAAACGACCGAACATTGGGATCCCGAAAATTGGTCACATAATGGCTGACATAAAACCGCCACATTGTACCGTTCCGGGATCGATGCCGCACTTTTGAAAGCACCGTTACAACAGGCGCTTCACTTACCTCTTTACTCGCTGTAGAAATTCTGCGCGCCGGCAAAATTATCGAATTTCGTGAATTGACCATGGAACGTGAGCCGAACAGGACCGATCGGACCATTCCGCTGTTTACCGATGATAATCTCCGCCGTGCCCTTGTCCGGGCTGTCCGGGTTGTACACCTCATCGCGATAAATGAACAGAATGACGTCCGCGTCCTGCTCGATAGCGCCGGATTCGCGCAAGTCGGACATGATCGGCCGTTTGTTCGGGCGCTGTTCCAGCCCCCGGTTGAGCTGGGACAACGCGATCACGGGTACGTCGAGTTCCTTGGCGAGACTCTTCAGCGAACGCGAGATTTCCGAGATTTCAGTCGCACGGTTTTCACCCGACGACGAACCGCTCATCAGTTGCAAATAGTCGATGATGATCAGCCCGAGCTTGCCGCACTGGCGCGACAGCCGGCGCGCGCGCGAGCGCAATTCCATCGGGTTCAAACCGCCGGTTTCGTCGATGAAAATCTGCGCCTCGCTCATTTTCTGCACCGCGTGCGTGAGCTTCGGCCAATCCTCATCGGTCAGGCGCCCGGTCCGCATACGATGCTGGTCGAGCCGGCCGACCGAACCCAGCATACGCATGGTGAGCTGCGAGCCCGGCATTTCCATGGAGAACACCGCCACCGGCAGGCCGTACTCCACCGCCACGTATTCGCCGACGTTCATCGAAAACGCCGTCTTACCCATCGACGGGCGTCCCGCCACGATGATCAGCTCGCCGCCGTGCATGCCCGAAGTCATGCGATCCAGATCGACGAAGCCAGTCGGTGTGCCCGTCACGTCGCTCGGATTGGCTGTGTGATAGAGCGTATCGATCCGCTCGACCACCTCGGTCAGGAGAGGCCCGATTTCCAGGAAGCCCTGTGTGCCACGCGCGCCGTCTTCCGCGATCGAAAACACCTTCGATTCCGCCTCGTCCAGCAATTGGCGAACTTCCTTGCCCTGCGGATTGAATGCGTCCGCCGAGATTTCGTCAGCCACCGAGACGAGACGGCGCAACACCGCGCGATCGCGCACGATTTCCGCGTAACGGCGAATATTGGCCGCGCTCGGCGTGTTCTGCGCCAGCGCATTCAGGTAAGCGAGGCCGCCGACTTCTTCCGCCTTGCCCGAGGTGCCCAGCGCCTCATAGACGGTAATCACGTCGGCTGGACGCGTCGCCGCGATCAGCTTGCCGATGTGCTCGAAGATGATGCGGTGGTCGTATCGGTAAAAATCGCTCTGCGACAGGAAGTCGGCGATGCGGTCCCATGCCGCGTTGTCGAGCAGCAGGCCGCCCAGCACCGACTGCTCGGCTTCGATCGAATGCGGCGGGACTTTCAGCGACTCGATTTGGGGATCTTTGGACGGTGCGTTCATGGAGAGGAATTATCGGGTAAATGCGCGCGGAGGGAAATCAAAAACCGATACTTCGATGCATCGAGAACGGGCAATAAAAAAGGCAGGGGCCGGTCACCCGGCCCCTGCCTTTTGCCAGCAACAACCTGGCAGATGCTAACTGATGCTTAGACGTGTTCGCCGATCACAGCCACGTTGACATCGACGAGAACGTCGGTGTGCAGCGAGATCTGAACAGCGTGGTCGCCAACCAGCTTCAGCGGGCCTTCCGGCAGGCGCACTTGCGCCTTTTCCACTGCGAAGCCTTGCTTAACCAGTGCGTCAGCGATGTCCGCGTTCGTCACCGAGCCAAACAGACGGCCGTCGACGCCAGCCTTCTGATTGATCTGAACCGTCGAGCCTGCCAGCTTTTCGCCTTGAGCTTGAGCGATAGCCAGCTTTTCAGCGGCGATCTTTTCCAGTTCTGCACGGCGAACTTCGAATTCAGCCAAGGCTTCCTTCGTTGCACGGCGAGCTTGCTTGTTCGGGATCAGGAAGTTACGTGCGTAACCGTCCTTGACCTTCACGATATCGCCCAGGTTGCCCAGATTGACGACTTTTTCAAGAAGAATAATTTGCATTCGGATACTCCTTATCGCGTCGTCGGGTTAGGCCTTGTGCTGGTCGGTGTACGGCACCAGCGCGAGGAAACGTGCGCGCTTGATTGCCGTATCCAGCTGGCGTTGATAGTGCGACTTCGTACCCGTAAGACGCGCCGGCGTGATCTTGCCGTTTTCGCCGATGAAGTCCTTCAGCGTTTCGAGGTCCTTGTAGTCGATGTGATCGACGTTAGCGGCCGTGAAACGGCAGAACTTCTTGCGCTTGAAGAGCGGATTTTGTTGCTGACGACGTTTGTCGAATTTCTTACCAGTCGGGCGGGGCATGTTCAGTCCTTTCCAATGTCCTGCAATTCTGTGATGTGAAATACCAGCGTTCTTGCGTTGCGGTGCTTTTTCGCCAGAAAGCCTGTGAAGAGCGTTTCTACGCCCATCTGACAGCCTTCCAGCTTACCGCTCGCCTCACCTGCGGCTACTGCCTGCATGGTCAGTTCGACTTGCCGGGCAATACCGGCTTCGACGACTTCCGTGCGGTGGTGCAACGTGCAACCTGCAATCGGAACGCCGGCGGGGGTATACCGCACCGGTTCGCGTTCGACGACGCTGGCCGTAAGTTGCAGCCGATTCATGTAGCCTTTGGCGAGAGCGACGCTTTCTTCTGGTAGCTTAAATAATGTGTCTTAAGCCTGCGCTTCGGACGGTTGCGTAGCAGCCGACTTCTTGGCTTCTTCGCGCTGCACTTCCTTCATCATCGGCGACGGGCCCGTTTCGGCCTTCTTCATCTTGACGATCAGGTGACGCAGAACCGCGTCATTGAACTTGAATGCGTGTTCCAGCTCGTCGAGCGTGGTTTGGTCGCATTCGATGTTCATGCAGACGTAGTGAGCCTTCGCGAGTTTCTCGATCATGTAGGCCAGTTGGCGACGGCCCCAGTCTTCGATACGGTGGATCTGGCCACCGTGCGAGGTGATCGTGCTCTTGTAACGCTCGATCATTGCGGGCACTTGCTCGCTTTGATCCGGATGCACGATAAATACGATTTCATAATGACGCATATTCACTCCTTGTGGATTAAAGCCACCCGGGCGTCGGAACCGGTGTGGCAAGTGAGAAGCCAAAGAGTGTAACCCGATTAGGGCCGGGTTGCAAGATATCCCGTTAATCCGGCACGCGAATCGGGTGTGTTTTCAAGGGTTTAGGACGAAGTAAGCGAAACGGACGAACGGCCGCCCCGCACGCCCGCCCGGCAACATCACCGCCGGATCGCACACGGGACGCTCGTTCAGCCCCCTTCGGTCTGCTCGCTGCCGCCCGCCAGACGGGCTTTCAGCGCCTTTTCAAGCCCGCTGAGCGCGTCCGGCGCGGCATCGGTGACGGCCCACCAGGTCATCCCCTGCGCGCTCCAGTGCGCGAGCGAGTAACCCTCGCGGGTCTGCGCTACCGACGGCCCGGCGGCCGCTTCCCGCCCGGCATCGCCGGAACGCGCTTCCGGAAACACGTAGACGTCGATGACGTGCTTCTGATAGCGGTACACCAGCACCGCCACCCGCTGATGCCCGATGTAGTCCAGCCGGCCGCCTTCAAGCGGAAAACCGTTCGCCGCAAGGTCCTCGACCGGCGGCGAGTAGTCGATCCGGCCGTTGAACCACGGCTTGACCGTGTGCCGGTCAGTCGAAATGACATCAATGTCGTGGCCGGACATTTGCGCCCGCACATGGCTTTCGACCAGCTCATCGGAGAACGCGCCGCCTGGTGCCGGACGATGCAGGTTCATTGTCACGCCTACCGCCACCGCACCGAGCGCGACCACGAGCGCAACGAGCCAGCCCTGCCCGATCGCCGAGCCCGAGCCCGAGCCTACTACGCCCCCGCCCGGCCGCCCCATCGCGCCTTGCGGACGCAGCCAGCCATTCAGCCAGTTACCCAGCCAACTCCACTTCGGCCTCGGTTGTGCGGTCGCCCGTGGGGTTTCGGCCGTCGGCTCACGGACAGCGCCATCGCCCTGCGGGAGTGCCGCAAGAATCCGCGCCCGCAAGGCATCCGGCGCTCGGTGATAAGGCTGTGCGCGCAGCGACTTGCTCAACGCATGCAGGTTTTCGCTTTCGCGCCGGCAGGCGTCGCAGCTCTCGATATGCTGCTGGACGCGCTGAGCGTCCGGCGCGGGCAATTCGTGGTCGGCGTTCGCATCGAGGAGCGGCCGCGCTTCGTTACAGTCCATCTGGCGTCTCCTGAGTTAAGCCGGCAGCACTTGCACCGGGGTTGCTGGACGGACGGCCGTTGGAGGCCGCCCGCAGTGGTGTGACCGAAGCCGTGGGTGTCGCGCAGGCACCCGGCGCCGTGGCTCGCGGCGGACTGCCACCGCCCGGATGCCCGGACGCCGGAAGCCCGGATGCCGGATGCCCGGATGCCTGCTTCGCCATCAGCAATGCGGCCAGCTTGCGCCTGCCCCGCGCGAGCCGCGACATCACCGTGCCGATCGGCACATCGGCCACCATCGCGATCTCCCGATAACCCATTTCCTCAAGCTCTCGCAGGATCAGCACCTCGCGGTACTCGACCGGCAACTGCGCCAGCGCCTCGTGCACGAGCTTCGTGTCTTCATCGCGGATCAGGAGCGTCTGCGGATCGGCGCCGCCCACGCTCCAGCCCTCGAAGGTCGCGTCGTCCATGGTGTCGTCGAACTCGACCACCTCGTGCGACGACGCGCGCCGCCGCCATTCCGTGTACCAGGTACGGCGCACGATCGCCAGCAGCCACGGCCGCGCGGAGTCGCCACGGAAGGTGTCGAAGAAGCGGAACGCGCGCATGAACGCTTCCTGCACGACGTCGTCGGCATCGTTGGCGTTGCCGCACAGCCAGCGCGCAAGGTTGTACGCGGCGTCGAGATGCGGGAGCGCCAGTTCCTGAAAACGGCGGTTCCTCGCAGCATCGGCGTCGTGGTGCGCGCGGGCGGCATTTGAATCGGGTTGACCCACCTCGGCCCTCCGGGGCATTGCGGCTAAGCGGTTGACTCGTCATCCAGCATGACCGGTCACAGGCCGAGTTTATTCCCGCCCCCGTATGGAATCTGCAAAAAAGGCGGAAAAGACCCTGCACCGTGGATCACGGCACAAAACGGGCACAAAACGCTGAACAGCGCGATCGCGGCGGCCCAAGCAAAAAAGCAGCCCCGCCCACGCATTAGTAAGTCGGGCGATTCCAGTAATCCTCGCTGGCATACACCTCTTTCAGATAATCGATGAAGTAGCGCACCTTGGCCGGCACATAACGCTGCTGCGGATAGACCGCCAGAATGTCGTAGTCGGGCAGCGCGAATTCATCCAGCACGGTTTCCAGTTCGCCGCGCGCCAGTTGCTGCTGGATTTCCCAAGTGGAGCGCCAGCCGAGGCCGAGTCCTTCGGATACCCAGCGATGCAGCAGCTCGCCGTCGTTGCAGTCGAGCGTGCCGCCCACGCGCACCGTCGCCAGTTTGCCGTTACGGCGGAAGTACCAGCCGCGGTTCTGCCCGCCTTGCAGGTTGAACGCGAGGCAATTGTGCTGCGGCAGATCTTCGAGCGTTTTCGGCTTGCCGTATTGGCGAAAGTATTCCGGCGTGCCGCACACCACGCGCCGGTTCGACGCCAGCTTCACCGCGACGAAATTCGGATCGACCGCGCCGCCGATCCGGATCGACAGGTCGTACCCCTCGCGCACCAGATCCACGACCCGGTCGGTCAGGTTGAACGACACCTGCAATTCGGGCTTGTCGGCGAGAAAGGCCGGCGCAAGCGGCGCAACGTGCTTGCGCCCGAATGCGGCCGGCGCCGACACGATCAGATGGCCGTTCACCGCGCGCCGTCCGGCGCTCAGTTCGTTCTCCGCCTGGTCCCATTCGGTCAGCAGGCCACGGCAGCGCTCGAGAAACGCCGCGCCGTCTTCGCTGACCACGAGGCGCCGGGTCGAGCGGTACATCAGCTTCACGCCGAGGCGCTTTTCCAGCGCGTCGATGCGGCGTCCGAGAATCACCGGCGACACGCCCTCCTCCAGCGCGGCCGCCGCGAGACTGCCCGCATCGGCGACGCGCACGAACGTTTCGATCTGTTTGAAGCGGTCCATTTTTGTCTCTCCCGTCCCCTACCACCAAGGCCATTCCATACTTTTTGTTTCGAAATAAGCGACCTGGACTGATCTTATCAAACCTTTAGGTGAGGCCTACAGTTCGATCAACACCTTTGGTTTGCATATCCGTCAGCGAATTCGTCAGCCAACCTATTCGCCCACCCAAGACATTCAGGAGACATTCATGGCCAAGATGAGAGCCGTCGACGCAGCCGTGCTGGTGCTCGAAAAAGAAGGCATCAACACCGCATTCGGCGTTCCGGGCGCAGCAATCAACCCGTTCTACTCGGCCATGCGCAAGGCAGGCAGCATCAGCCACGTACTGGCGCGTCACGTCGAAGGTGCGTCGCACATGGCCGAAGGCTATACGCGCGCCCAGCCGGGCAACATCGGCGTGTGTATCGGCACGTCGGGCCCCGCCGGCACCGACATGATCACCGGTTTGTACTCCGCTCAGGCCGACTCGATTCCTATTCTGGCTATCACGGGCCAGGCACCGCGCGCGCGTCTGTACAAGGAAGACTTCCAGGCCGTCGATATCGAATCGATCGCCAAGCCGGTCACCAAGTGGGCCGTCACCGTGCGTGAGCCGGCTCTCGTGCCGCGCGTGTTCCAGCAGGCCTTCCATCTGATGCGCTCGGGCCGTCCGGGTCCGGTGCTGGTCGACCTGCCGATCGACGTGCAACTCGCCGAAATCGAATTCGACATCGACACGTACGAGCCGCTGCCGGTCTACAAGCCGAAAGCGACCCGCAAACAGATCGAAGCCGCGTTGACGCTTTTGAACGACGCTGACAAGCCGTTGATCGTCTCGGGTGGCGGCGTGCTGAATGCCGCCGCTGAAGACCTGCTGGTCGAATTCGCCGAAACCGTGGGCGTGCCGGTGATCCCGACGCTGATGTCGTGGGGTGCGATTCCTGACGACCATCCGCTGATGGCCGGCATGGTCGGCTTGCAAACGTCGCACCGTTACGGCAACGCGACGATGCTCGCCTCCGACTTCGTGCTCGGTATCGGCAACCGTTGGGCGAACCGTCACACGGGCAGCGTCGAGGTTTATACCAAGGGCCGTAAGTTCGTGCATGTGGACATCGAGCCGACGCAGATCGGCCGCGTGTTCGGACCGGACCTCGGCATCGTGTCGGACGCGAAAGCCGCGCTCGAACTGTTCGTTGAAGTGGCTAAAGAATGGAAGGCCGCCGGCAAGTTGAAAGACCGCAGCGCATGGGTCGCCGATTGCCAGCAACGCAAGCAGACGATGCATCGCAAGACGCACTTCGACAACGTGCCGATGAAGCCGCAGCGCGTGTACGAAGAGATGAACCAGGTGTTCGGCCGCGATACCTGCTACGTGAGCACGATCGGTTTGTCGCAGATCGCCGGCGCGCAGTTCCTGCACGTCTACAAGGCGCGCAACTGGATCAACTGCGGCCAGGCAGGCCCGCTCGGCTGGACGATTCCGGCAGCGCTCGGTGTGCGTGCAGCCGACCCGCAACGTCCGATCGTCGCACTCTCGGGCGACTACGACTTCCAGTTCATGATCGAAGAACTGGCAGCCGGCGCGCAATTCAAACTGCCGTATGTACACGTGGTGGTGAACAACTCGTACCTCGGTTTGATCCGCCAGGCACAGCGCGCGTTCGATATGGACTTCTGCGTGCAGCTCGGCTTCGAGAACATCAACTCGCCGGAAACGAACGGCTACGGCGTGGACCACGTCGCGGTTGCGGAAGGCCTGGGTTGCAAGGCGATCCGCGTGTTCAAGCCGGAAGAACTCAAGCCGGCCCTGCTGAAAGCGCAATCGATGCTCTCCGAGTTCAACGTGCCGGTGATCGTCGAAGTGATCCTCGAACGGGTGACCAACATTTCGATGGGCACCGAAATCGACGCGATCAACGAGTTCGAAGAACTGGCCGAGAAGCGCGAAGACGCGCCGACGGCAATCAGCATGCTCGACTGAGCTTTCCGACTTTGCAGCAGATGAGCGCGATTCAGCGGCGTAGACGTAGTCATTCAACGCAACTGGATCGCCTCATGAAGTTATTCCACTGACCGACCAGCGAGACACAAGCACCATGCCGAAATTTGCAGCGAATCTCACCATGCTGTTCAACGAAGTCCCGTTCCTCGACCGTTTTTCGGCAGCAGCGGACGCGGGCTTCAACGCCGTCGAATTCCTGTTTCCGTATCCGTATCAGATCGCTGAATTGAGCGAACGTCTGCAGCAGAACCGTTTGAAACTCGTGTTGCACAACCTGCCCGCAGGCAACTGGGAAGCGGGTGAACGCGGCATCGCGTGCCTGCCGGATCGCGTGAGCGAGTTTCAGGAAGGCGTCGGCCGCGCGATCGAATACGCGAAGGCGCTGAAGGTGCCGCAACTGAACTGCCTCGTCGGTATTCCGACGGCGGGCATCGATGCGGACAAGGCGCGTTCGACGATCGTCGACAACCTGCGCTTCGCCGCGGGCGAACTGAAGAAAGCGGGCATCAAGCTGCTAGTCGAGCCGTGCAATTCGTACGACATCCCCGGCTTCGCGCTGAACCGTTCGGGCGAAGGCCTCGACGTGATTCGCGCCGTGGATTCGGACAATCTGTTCCTGCAATACGACATCTATCACATGCAGCGGATGGAAGGCGAACTCGCGGCCACGATCAAGAAGAATCTGCCGCAGATCGCACACATCCAGCTCGCCGACAACCCGGGCCGCAACGAACCGGGCACCGGCGAAATCAACTATCCGTTCCTGTTCGACCTGCTCGACTCGCTCGGCTACGACGGTTATGTCGGCTGCGAATACAAGCCGCGCACAACCACTGCCGCCGGCCTCGGCTGGGTGCAGAGCGTGGCCGGGCAAACCCGCGGCGCAGCCCACGCCGCTGCGTGATCGAAACACTGCGCGAAACACTGCGCGAAACATCACGCGATGCACTGCGCGACTCGTCGATCACCGCATCGATCACCGCATCGATCACATCAGACAGACCACGCCCCGAAGGAAGTCCCTCAGGGCGCCCCGAAACAACACTGGAGATTTAGACACATGGCAAAGATCGGTTTCATCGGCCTCGGCATCATGGGCGCGCACATGGCGCGTAACCTCATCAAGGGCGGTCATTCGCTGTTCGTGAATGGCGCTTATCCGGTGCCGGAAGATCTGGGCAAGACGACCACCGTGGTCGCCAATTCGACCGCTGTCGCCCAAGCCGCCGACGTCGTCATCATCATGGTGCCGGACACGCCTGACGTCGCCAACGTGCTGTTCGCCGACGACGGCGTCGCCGCCGGCCTCACGCAGGGCAAGCTGGTGATCGACATGAGCTCGATCTCGCCGCTCGACACGCAAGCCTTCGCAAAGAAGATCAACGCGCTCGGCGTCGACTACCTGGATGCGCCGGTGTCGGGCGGCGAAGTCGGCGCGCGCGAAGCGTCGCTGACGATCATGGTCGGCGGTCCGGAAAAAGCGTTCGCACTCGCCAAGCCGCTGTTCGAACTGATGGGCAAGAACATCTCGCTGATCGGCGACAACGGCGCGGGTCAAACCTGCAAGGTCGCGAACCAGATCATCGTCGCGCTGAACATCGAAGCGGTAGCAGAAGCCCTGCTGTTCGCGTCGCGCTCGGGCGCCGATCCGGAACGTGTGCGCAAGGCCTTGATGGGCGGCTTCGCATCCTCGCGCATTCTCGAAGTACATGGCGAGCGTATGACCAAGCGTAAGTTCGATCCGGGTTTCCGCATCGAACTGCATCAGAAGGATCTGAACCTCGCACTCGACGGCGCACGCAAGCTCGGCATCGCCCTGCCGCATACGGCGAGCGCGCAGCAACTGTTCAGCGTGTGCGCGGCTAACGGCGGCAAGGCCTGGGATCACTCGGCCATGGTGCGCGCGCTGGAAATCATGGCGAACTACGAAGTCGCGCAAGCGCCGGGTAGCGAAGCCAAGGCGGCTTGATACGTCGAACCGCAATGCAGATTGTCATGATCGTTGCAACATTATCGTCATGGCAATCGAAGGTGGGGCGCTCTTTGCGTCGTGCAGCATGCACGGTGCAAAGAGCAAATCGTGCCGCTCTGGGCTGAGAGCGGCAAGTGGGGTCCGCAGCGGCACCCGGCGGCGCCGGGGAAGCCTTGGTCGGTCAGACGTCGTCGTCGGGTGTCCGGCTGTCGGATTTCAAATTTATGCGTTTTCCGCCAATCTCTCGCGGCGGCTGCATCATGCACGCCGCCTGCCAACGCCTCTCCCTGCAAGTCTCTTTGCGGGTGTGCTCGCAAGTCCGCTTGCATTTGCTTGCAACTCCGCGCCCGCAGCACGACCTTTTTTGACACATCTCCCTGCACTTTTCTCCTACACTCGATGAGTCTGGTTGCTCGCGTTTCAGCGTTCACGCGCGGCTTGCCGATCATCGCAGCGCATGTGCTCCGTTTGGTTCGCCCGATTTGCAACCAGAGTTCAACCCGTGAGCGGAATGTGCTTGCGCCGGTAACCCATCTGCAGAGGATTCAGAATGAGTATCTTTGGTGACATCGTAAACAAGCTCTTCGGCAAAGCGAAGCCCGACCAGCCTGCGCCTGCGGTTGAGCCGACACCGGATCCGGCAGCGGCGCAAGCTGCCGCACCGGACGCTGCACCGGCGCCCGCGCCGCTGGCCGACGTCGACGTCGCTGCCGTCATGGATCAGTTCGTGAGTGAGAGCGGGCAAACGTTGAACTGGCGCACGTCGATCGTCGACACGCTGAAAGCGCTCGGCGTCGACAGCAGCCTCGAGCATCGCAAGCAACTCGCACAGGAACTGAAGTACAGCGGCGACACGAACGATTCGGCGAGCATGAACATCTGGCTGCACAAACAGGTGATGCAAGCGCTGGCGGCGAACGGCGGGAAGCTGCCTCCGGATCTGGCGTCCTAACGGCCAGCCGGCATCGCCGGCTTCCGGCGATAGCGATAAACCTCAAGCTGAAACGACAACGCGGCGCCTCGGTCAATGACCTGGCGCCGCGTTGTCATTCAACTCTGTCATTCAACGCTGTCATTCAAGCTTCATCTGCGGGACACGGTTCTGACTTTGAACCGGGCTACCCGCGTCAAATCAATCAGTACGTATCGAACGTCTTCTGCAATGCAACCGGCCCCGTGCCGCCCGCGGCCAATGCGAGCATCAGCAGAACGCGCGCCTTGTACGGATTCAGCGAACCCGCGCTGATGAAACCGAGCGCATCGTCCGCCGCAGCGCCATTGCGCATCACATGGCCTGAGCCCACGCGCGACGAACGCACCACCGCCACGCCTTGCGAGGCCGCGTCGGCCAATGCCTGTTGCATGGTAGCGTGAATCGAGCCGTTGCCCGTGCCCGCCACCACGATGCCGCGCACGCCGGCTGCCACCAGCGCATCCACCGCGATCCGCGAAACGCCCGCGTAGCTCGCGACAACCTCCACATGCGGCCACTTCGCGCCGATCACGAACTCGGTTGCAAGCGTATGCGGACGCACCACGCCGCGCTGGAATTCGACGCGGCCGTCCTGCACCCAACCGAGTGCACCGATTTCCGGTGATTGGAACGCATCCACGGCGTACGTGCTCGTCTTGACCACGTCGCGCGCGCTGTGAATCCTGTTGTTAAAAGCCACCAGCACGCCCTGCCCGCGCGAACCCGCGTGTGCCGCAACCGTCACGGCATTCAGCAGATTCAACGGACCATCGGCAGACAGCGCCGAGGCCGGGCGCATTGCCGCAGTCAGCACGACCGGCTTGTCCGACTTGATCGTCAGATGCAGCAGATAGGCGGTTTCTTCGAGCGTGTCGGTGCCATGCGTGACCACCACGCCGTCGACATCATCGTCGACGAGCAGCGTGTTAATGCGCTGCGCGAGCGTAGTCCACAGCGACATTTCCATGTCTTTACTGTCGACGCTGGCAATCTGCTCAGGCGCGATCCGCGCGACCGTGGATAAAGCCGGCACCACGGCCAGCAATTGATCGACGCCGACCACACCCGCCTGGTAGCCCGATGTGTTGGTGGCGTCCGCGGCTGCGCCGGCGATCGTGCCGCCGGTTGCCAGCACGGCGATGCGTGGCAGCGGCGGCGTGGCGCCTTCGTCGGAAGGCGTGGCGGAAGAAGAGGTCAAAGTATTCATGGCGGCGATTGTAAGCGATGCGCCGCGCGCCGCCATGCGTGAAAAAACGGATGTTCGTTCGTTTTGGAACTGGATGAGGCCGGCGCTCTATATGCCACGCGTTGACGTGGCGTTTGTATCAGGGTCAGCCACCGCCCGCATGAAGCTCGCACTCGCGCCGCCATAAATTCATCCGGCGCCGTTCGTGCCCTGCGCCGAACCGCGCCGATCCGGCGTCCCTCTTCAAACCGCTTCGCGCAACTGTGCCGCGATTTCCGCTTCGTTCAACTGCGGCGCGAACATTTCGAGCAACCGGTACGCGTACGCACGCAGGAACGCGCCCTTGCGCAATCCGACCCGCGTCGTGCTCGCTTCGAACAGATGCTGCGTATCCAGCGCGACCAGTTCCGTGTCGCGCTTCGGATCGTAGGCCATGGCCGCGACCACGCCGATACCCATGCCGAGTTCGACGTACGTCTTGATCACGTCGGCATCGATGGCGGTCAGCACGACGTCAGGCAACGCGCCCGCTTTGGCGAACGCCTGGTCGATGTGCGAGCGGCCCGTGAAATCCTGGTCGTACGTAACGATCGGGAATTCGGCGATCTCGTCGAGCGTCAGATTCTCGCGGCCCACCAGCGGATGGTCCTTCGGCACCACCACGACGTGATGCCACGAATAGCACGGGAACGTGACGATATCGGGAAAACGATCGAGCGCTTCGGTTGAAATACCGATATCCGCTTCGCCGTTGATGATCATCTGCGCAATCTGTTGCGGGCTGCCCTGGCGCAGCGCCAGATGCACCTTCGGGAATACCTCGGTGAATTGACGGATCACCTTCGGCAGCGCGTAACGCGCCTGCGTGTGAGTCGTCGCCACGACGAGGTGGCCGCTGTCCTGATCGGCGTATTGACGCGCGACGCGGCGCAGATTCTCCGCATCGAGCAACATCCGCTCGATCAGCTGATGCACGGCCTTGCCCGGCTCGGTGAGGCCCGTCAGACGCTTGCCGCGCCGGATGAAAATATCGACGCCAAGCTCGTCTTCCAGATCCTTGATCTGTTTCGACACGCCCGACTGCGACGTGTACAACACGTTCGCCACCTCAGTCAGATTCATGTTCTGACGCACGGCCTCGCGCACGAAGCGCAATTGCTGAAAGTTCATCTGTATGTCTCCGGTTAAGCCAGAGTTGAGTTATTAGAGTTTGATCGAAACACCGAGTATTGTTGTGCTGCTTATGGCACTGTCCGCCGCATCGTTTATTGCGCGGGAAATACACGCAACGCGCGCGGCACGGCCGTCACGCCGTCGCCGATCGCCAGTTGCAGATCGCGCCACGATTCGCGGTCGAGTTCCGCTTCGAGCACATTGCCCTCGCGGCCCGCCAGTTCCACACGCACCGAGCCGCCAAGCGTCACCACGCGACGCACATCGACCACAATGCCTTCGCGGTGGCCGGACGCCTGGCTGTACAACTGCAGATCGTGCGGACGCACATAGGCGAACGCCGGCCCCTTGAAGTCAGCCTTGATCGCAACCGGCAACGCCGCGCCGTCGACCACGAAGCCGCTTGCATCCACGTTGCCATGCAGACGGTTCGCCGCACCGAGAAACTCGTAGACGAACGAGGTTTGCGGATGGTCGTACACGTCCTGCGGACTGCCCACCTGCTCCACATGGCCGCGATTCAACACGACGATACGGTCGGCCACTTCGAGCGCTTCTTCCTGATCGTGCGTGACGAAAATCGTCGAGATATGCAGATCGTCATGCAAGCGACGCAGCCAGCTGCGCAACTCCTTGCGCACTTTCGCATCCAGCGCGCCGAACGGCTCGTCGAGCAACAGCACCTTGGGTTCGACAGCCAAGGCGCGCGCCAGCGCAATCCGTTGCCGTTGACCGCCCGACAGTTCCGACGGATAACGCTGCGCGAGCCAGTCAAGTTGCACGAGCTTCAGCAGTTCATGCACCTTCTCGCGAATCACCGCTTCCGAAGGCCGCTCCTTACGCGGCTTCACACGCAAGCCGAAGGCGACGTTCTCGAACACCGTCATATGACGGAACAGTGCGTAATGCTGGAACACGAAGCCGACTTCACGCTCGCGCGCGCCGACCGTTGCAACGTCCTGGCCTTGCAGCACGACCTGGCCGCCGTCCGCGTATTCGAGGCCGGCAATCACACGCAGCAAGGTGGTCTTGCCACAACCCGACGGCCCGAGCAGCGCAACCAGTTCGCCCGGCGGAAAGTCGAGCGAAACGTTATCGAGCGCGACGAAATCGCCGAAGCGCTTTTGCAGGTTACGAACGGTGATACCCATTACAGCTCTCCTTGCTTGAGCGCGTGTTGATGCGATTGTTGCTGCAGACCATGCGTTGCATTGACGGACGGTGAAGCGGACGGCGGCGTGAGCGGCCCTGCATACGCCGGCACATCGCGCGCGGCCGACAGTTCCGCCGACATATGACGCTCGGCGAGCAGCTTCAGACCGAGCGTCACGAGTGCGAGCAAGGCCAGCACCGACGCCACGGCGAACGCCGCCGAGAAGTTGTATTCGTTATAGAGAATTTCGACGTGCAGCGGCATCGTGTCGGTCTGGCCGCGAATGTGGCCGGACACTACCGACACCGCGCCGAACTCGCCCATCGCCCGCGCGTTACACAGAATCACGCCGTACAGCAGGCCCCATTTGACGTTCGGCAGCGTAACGCGGCGAAAGATCTGCCAGCCCGATGCGCCGAGCACGTGGGCGGCTTCTTCTTCATCGTTGCCTTGCGCCTGCATCAACGGGATCAGTTCACGCGCGACAAACGGGAACGTGACGAAGATCGTCGCCAGCACGATGCCCGGCACGGCGAAGATGATCTGCACGTTGTGATCCTGCAGCCACGGGCCGAACCAACCCTGCGCGCCGAACATCAGCACGTAGATCAAACCGGAGATCACCGGCGACACCGAAAACGGCAGATCGATCAACGTGGTCAGCAACGCCTTGCCGCGGAACTCGAACTTGGCAATACACCATGACGCCGCGAGACCGAACACGAGATTCAGCGGCACCGCAATCGCGGCCGTGATCACGGTGAGCTTGATGGCCGACAACGCATCCGGATCGGCCAGCGATTCCAGATAGAAGCCAACGCCCTTGCTCAAGGCCTGATAGAACACGGCGACGAGCGGCACGACCAGGAACAGCGCGAGAAACAGCAACGCGATGCCGGTCAGAATCCAGCGCACGACGGGCGGCTCGGTGACCGGATCGGGCCGGCGCGCGACATTGAGCGGCGCGCGCGGCGCCACGGCGATGGCGGACGGACCGGCGCCCTTCACGGAGTTCACGGAATCGCGGCTCATTGCGCATCTCCGCCGACACCGATCGCCGCCACACTCGCAACCGCAGGCGCAGGACCCGCGCCGCCGCGGCTCGTCCGGCGCTGCAGATACCACTGCAGCGTATTGATGAACAACAGCATCAGAAACGACACCACCAGCATCACGACCGCAAGCGCCGTGGCGCCGGCGTAATCGTATTGTTCGAGTTTGGTGATGATCAGCAGCGACGTGATTTCCGATTTCATCGGCACGTTACCGGCGATGAAAATCACCGAGCCGTACTCGCCGAGCGCCCGCGCGAACGCCAGCGCGAAACCGGTCAACAAAGCCGGGAACACCGCCGGCAGCACCACGCGGCGAAACGTCAGCCAGCGCGAAGCGCCGAGGCACGCGGCGGCCTCTTCCTGTTCGCGTTCGAACTCTTCGAGCACCGGCTGCACGGTCCGCACGACGAACGGCAAACCGATAAAAGTCAGCGCGATCAGCACACCGGCCGGCGTAAAGGCGATCTTGATGCCGAGCGGTTCGAGAAACTGCCCGATCCAGCCATTGCCCGCATACACGGCCGCGAGCGAAATGCCGGCCACCGACGTAGGCAGCGCGAACGGCAGATCGACCACCGCGTCGACAATGCGCTTGAACGGGAACGTATAGCGCACCAGCACCCACGCGACCAGGAAGCCGAACACCGCGTTGATCAGCGCGCCGCCGAGGGCCGAGAAAAACGTCAGGCGATACGACGCGAGCACGCGTGGCGAGCTCACCGCGCGCACGAACTGGGCCCAGTCGAGCGTCGCGGTTTTGAGAAAGGTCGCCGCCAGCGGAATCAGCACCACGAGGCTCAGATAAGCCACCGTGATGCCGAGTGTGAGGCCAAAACCAGGCAATGCGCTCGGTTTTCGGAAGGTCAACGTCGTCATGCTGAGTACTCTTCAGGGTTGAGGCCGGCGGCTCTTTTTCCGGCCGCCTGGCTGGCCAAAAAGCGCGCCCGGTGGGCGCGCTTTTTGGCGGATGACGCATGCGCGTTTAACGACGCGGCTCCAACTGTGTACGGCTTTACTGCGGCGAGTAGATCGAATCGAACACGCCACCGTCGGCAAAGTGTGTCTTCTGCGCGTTCGCCCAACCGCCAAACGAATCGTCGATCGTGTACAGCTTCAGCTTGGGAAACTTCGCGGTCAGCTCAGCCGGCACCTTGTTCGAACGCGGACGGTAGAAATTCTTCGCGGCGATTTCCTGACCTTCCTCGCTATACAGGAAGTTCAGATACGCTTCGGCCAGCTTGCGCGTGCCGTGCTTGTCGACCACCTTGTCCACCACGGCAACCGGCGGCTCGGCCAGAATACTCACCGACGGCACAACAATTTCAAACTTCTCCGGCCCGAACTCCTTCAGCGAAAGGAACGCTTCGTTTTCCCACGCAATCAGCACGTCGCCGATCCCACGTTGCACGAAGCTGGTGGTCGCGCCACGCGCGCCCGAATCCAGCACGCCGGCATTCTTGTAGAGCTTGCCGACGAATTCCCTGGCCTTCTGGTCGTTGCCGCCCGGCAGATGTTCGGCATAGGCCCATGCAGCCAGGTAGTTCCAGCGCGCGCCGCCCGAGGTCTTCGGATTCGGCGTGACGATCGACACACCCGGCTTGATCAGATCGTCCCAATCCTTGATGTGCTTCGGGTTGCCCTTGCGCACCAGAAACACAATGGTCGACGTGTACGGCGACGCGTTGTCCGGCAAACGCTTCTGCCAGCCCTTGTCGAGCAAGCCCTTGTTAGCCAGCGCGTCGATGTCGTAGGCGAGAGCCAGCGTCACCACGTCCGCCTGCAAACCGTCCAGCACCGAGCGCGCTTGCGCACCCGAGCCGCCGTGCGATTGCTTGAAGGTGATCGTCTCACCCGTTTTGGCCTTCCATTCCTTGCCGAATGCCTGGTTGACGTCCTGGTACAGCTCGCGTGTCGGGTCATACGACACGTTCAGTAGCGTTGCGTCGGCCGCATGCGCCGGCGTCATGGCGCCGACCGCGGCAAGCGTGCCGGCTGCGCCGAATGCGAGCGCCGCGATGAATTTCCTGGTCCTGCCTGCCAGCCCCGTACCTTGATGGTTCATGTCAACTTTCTCCGCGTGGTGGTCCGCTAAAACAGCGTGTGGTGTTCTTTTACGTCGCGGTCACGTGCACATGAGCGCCAACTCGAAGGGCAGTCTATCGAAGAGCTTTCATCATTAAAAATAATGTTTCTTCATTCTTTAATACGCAAAAGTGGTAATGACGGCTGGATAAGGCGTTGAGGCACGAAAACGGGTGTTATAGCGTCCGTTTGCGGCGCAGGAACGCCACCGCGGACCACGAACTTAAAGTAAAGCTTGAATTGCGCGGAATACTGTATAAAAATACAGGCACCTGTTCATACATACAGTGGCCCTATGACCAAACTCACCGCACGACAGCAGCAGGTTTTCGATCTGATCCGCCGGGCCATCGAACGCACCGGCTTTCCGCCCACCCGTGCGGAGATCGCCGCCGAACTGGGTTTCAGCTCGGCCAATTCGGCAGAAGAACATTTGCGGGCGCTGGCCCGCAAGGGCGTGATCGAACTCGCGGCGGGCGCCTCGCGCGGCATTCGCCTGCTGGGCGGCGCAGAAGATTCGCCGTACCAGTTCACGCTGCCGCACGCCAGCATCATGCAACTGTCGTTGCCGCTGATCGGCCGGGTTGCCGCGGGTAGCCCGATCCTCGCGCAGGAACATATCTCGCAGCATTACGCGTGCGACCCGGCGCTGTTCTCGAGCAAGCCGGACTACCTGCTGAAGGTGCGCGGGCTGTCCATGCGCGACGCGGGCATTTTCGACGGCGACCTGCTCGCGGTGCAGAAAAGAAGCGAAGCCAAAGACGGCCAGATCATCATCGCGCGCCTTGGCGACGACGTGACGGTCAAGCGCTTGAAGCGTCGGCCGAACGGTCTCGAGCTGATCGCCGAGAACCCCGATTACGAAAACATCTTCGTTGAAACCGGCAGTGCGGAATTCGCGCTCGAGGGTATCGCCGTTGGGCTGATCCGCCCCGGCGAGTTCTGACCACCCCGCTCGCCCGCCAAACCGAAGCTGCCCCAACGTTGAATCGCCTGGAGAGACTCATGGAACGCCTTGCCCGCCTGCTGCCTTTTCGCCAGTTCGGTCGTTTGCGCCACCTGCGCAAGCTGGTGCCCTGCTCACTGATCGCGGCATCCACGGCCAGCGCTCCATCGCTGTTCGACGAGCCCGACAACGCGTCGAGCTTGCCGTCCTCACTACCGGCGTTTGCTCGCGTGTCGCTGAATTCGGGGCTGAATACGGCTGAACCGGCACGTCGTGCGCCGGTGCGCGTCTATCATGGGCCGTCGCGGCTGATCATGGTCGGCACGGTAGACGCGGTGTGCCGCATGATCGATCGCTGCATCGCCGACGAAGCCAACGTGCACGGCGCGGTGTTCGAGTCTTGAGCGGGATTGCACGGACAATCCGCAGCAGCAGTGCGGCGCACGCGCAAAGGCTTTTGCCTGCCCGGCACCTTTCCTGCGCCTTTTCCTGCGCCTTTTCCTGATACAGCATCGCCTGGGATCGTTTTCGCGTGGCCACGGTCCACGTTAGATCACACCTGATGGAGAGTCCCACTCGATGGCAGATTCGATACGCACGAAACGCAACGTCACCCGGCCGCTGATCGTCACGCTGATTGTGATTGTGGTGATTGCCGCGTTGGGGTTCGGTTACGCGTCGCCCTACATGGCGCTGAACAACCTCAAACGCGCGGCGGATGCGCGTGATGCGCAAACCGTCAATGAATACGTCGACTTTCCCGCATTGCGCGAGAGCCTGAAACAACAGGTCACCGGCTTGCTCACACGCCGGCTCGACGCGCATGCCAACGGCAATCCGTTCGCGGCCATTGGCGCCATGATCGGCGTGGCCTTGATCGGTCCGCTAGTCGATGCCTATGCAACGCCCGACGGCGTCGCGGCCTTGCTGAACGGCATGCCGCCGCGCGGCAACCCGGGCGAAAGGCCGCCAGTGCCGCGCGCCGCGGAAAATCCGCCGGAAGCCACCGCACCTGCATCAGCGCCCCCGGTTGCCGGCAATACGAATAACGGCGCAGCGAACAACGGCAACGATGCCACGCCGCCACAACCGCCACAAACCACGGCGGGCTATCGCGGCCTTAACGAGTTCGTCGTCACCTATCAGCATGGTGCTGGTGATGCGCGTTACTCAGCGATCTTGCGGCGCGAAGGTCTGTTTACATGGAAGCTGGCCGCTGTCGACTTGAACCAGTGATCGGCTGGCACGCGCGGTCGGCTTGAGCGAATAATCACAGTTTGACTGAACGGTCGCCCTGAATGGGCGACCGTTTGGCCCGCGTGACCCAGTCCACGTCATCCACGCCGCGGTGCGTCAAGCCACCGCCGCTTGTTGCGGCTCCTGCTGCTGTTCCTGCGCGGAAGAGCACGCCACCAGAATGCTGCACGAGATCCGGTCGAGCAGCGGTGTATTCCCGGCGCCCATCCACCATCGTGACAGGCCGGTGCGGCAACGGTGGCCGACCACGACAAGATCGACATGCAATTCGTTGGCAAGGTTCGCGATCTCGTCGACGGGATGGCCAAACGCAAAATGCCCTTGCGCGGTCACACCGCGTTCGGTGAGCCAGTCCACCCCTTCCTGCAGGATGTCGCGGGCTGTTTTTTCGAAACTGCCACACGCCACATCGGTCAGCAGGCCGGCGCTTTGTGCAATGCTCGAACGCATGTCGACTACTGACAATAAGTGCGTTTCCGCCTTCAGATCCAAGGCCAGGTCGGCGCCGCAACGTAATGCTTTGCGGCCTTCGCGCGAGCCGTCGTAGCACAGCAGAATTTTTTGGTAGCTCGCCATGATTTTTCTCCCATCCCGCGAGGAACGCGGTCTAAATGAATCATGGTGCGCCGCAATTCAGGTTGCAAGGGATGGAAAACGCTAAGTGCGCCCTAAATAGGTGCGTAATGGATTCGAGGCGGGTTTGGGCCGGATCTGGTCGAGTCTGGGTCGCATGGGAATCCATGCCGCAGCGCAAGAAACGCCGTCCGACGCATCCGGCGGCGATCAACACCTCTCTGCCGATGCCATAGAATGAGCGACCTTACCGGCCATTTGCGTCCTTAGTTGCGTCCTTATTGCGTCCTTATTGCGTCTTCTAGCGGAGCCTCAATCGATCCATGTCTGAACGCGCCATTGAATTCCAGCAGGTTAAAAAAAGCTACGGCGAAAAGACGGTTGTCGACGGACTGTCGTTTCATGTCAACGCCGGGGAATGTTTCGGCCTGCTCGGTCCGAATGGCGCGGGCAAAACCACCACGTTGCGCATGCTGCTCGGCATCGCCGCACCGGACGCCGGCACGATCCGCCTGTGCGGCGAGCCGATTCCGAATCGCGCACGCGTGGCGCGAGCGCGGGTCGGCGTCGTGCCGCAGTTCGACAATCTCGATCCCGATTTCACGGTCCGCGAAAACCTGCTGGTGTTCGGCCGCTACTTCGGTCTGAGCGCCGCGCAATGCCGCGCGATGGTGCCGTCGCTGCTCGAATTCGCTCGTCTCGAGAGCAAGGCCGATGCGCGTGTGAGCGAACTGTCAGGCGGCATGAAGCGGCGCCTCACGCTGGCTCGCGCGCTCGTCAACGATCCTGACGTGCTGATCATGGACGAGCCGACTACCGGCCTCGATCCGCAAGCGCGTCATCTGATCTGGGAGCGTCTGCGCTCGCTGCTCGCACGCGGCAAGACCATTCTGCTGACCACGCACTTCATGGAAGAAGCCGAACGGCTGTGCCATCGCCTCTGCGTGATCGAGGAAGGACGCAAGATTGCCGAAGGCGCGCCGAGCGCATTGATCGCATCCGAGATCGGCTGCGATGTGATCGAAATCTTCGGACCCGATCCCGTTGCCTTGCGCGATGAATTGGCGCCGCTTGTCGAGCGTACCGAGATCAGCGGCGAAACGCTCTTCTGCTATGTGAACGACGCCCAGCCTGTGCATGCGCGACTCAAACAACGCGCCGATCTGCGCTATCTGCATCGCCCGGCGAATCTGGAAGATGTGTTCCTGCGCCTGACCGGCCGTGAGATGCAGGACTGACACGAATCGACCCCGGCCCGGCTCGCAACTTTATACAGCTATAACGACACGGCAAGAGACACGCAATGGACGCACGCACTTACGAAACCCACGGCGATGCACCGTCGAAACAGGAAACGTTCGCCGCTTTCCCCGCCAACGCCGTGAACTGGATCGCGGTGTGGCGCCGCAACTATCTGGTCTGGAAGAAACTCGCGATCGCTTCAATGTTCGGCAATCTTGCCGATCCGATGATCTATCTGTTCGGCCTGGGCTTCGGGCTTGGGCTGATGGTTGGGCACGTCGACGGCGTGTCGTATATCGCGTTTCTCGCCGCGGGCACGGTGGCATCGAGCGTGATGATGTCGGCCAGTTTCGAGTCGATGTATTCGGGTTTTTCGCGCATGCATGTACAGCGCACGTGGGAGGCGATCATGCATACGCCGCTGACGCTCGGCGACATCGTACTCGGCGAGGTGATCTGGGCGGGCAGCAAGTCGATGTTATCGGGCGCGGCGATCATGCTGGTGGCGGGTAGCCTCGGTTACGCGAGTTTTCCGTCGATGCTGCTGGCGTTGCCGGTGATCGTGCTGACGGGGCTCGCATTCGCAAGTGTCGCGATGGTGGTGACGGCGCTTGCTCCGTCGTATGACTTCTTTATGTTTTACCAGACGTTGGTGTTGACGCCGATGTTGCTGTTGTCTGGTGTGTTTTTTCCTGTTTCACAGTTGCCCGCTGCGGCGCGGGTTGTGACTGAATTTTTGCCTTTGGCGCATGCTGTCGATCTGATTCGGCCGGCTATGCTTGGGCGGCCTGTCGATGGGGTGGTTTTGCACGTTGCCGTGCTGGTGGCTTATGCTGTGGGTGGGTTTGTTGTTTCGGCTGTTTTGTTTCGGCGCAGGATGATGAAATAAAGGTTTTGAGTTGGCCTGCGGCCGGCTTTTTTTGCTTGGTGGGGGATGGTTTTTTTTTGCTTCGCCGTGATTGTTTGGGTGCCTGCGGTGTTGGTCTTTCTCTGGTTTTATGGTCTGCGCGACGCTTTCTTGTCTGGTTGCCTACGGTGTTGGGCTTTGGTTTTTGGTTTTTGGTTTTTGGTTTTTGGTTTTTGGTTTTTGGTTTTTGGTTTTTGGTTTTTGGCCTTTCCTTGTTTTGTTATTGGTTTATTAGCGTCGCCCCTGTGCGGGGCAGGCACCTACTTTTCTTTGCCTGCTGCAAAGAAAAGTAGGCAAAAGAAAGCAGCTCACACCGCTAATTCTTAAGCGGGTCCCCCGCACAGTTACGGTAGTGGTGCATCTGGAATCTGTGCCCTCGCACATTCAGCGTGAGTGACAAGGGGCTCATCCGCTCCCACTCCGCACTGCGTGCGTCGCGGACGGGTCTGCCAGGGAAACCTAGGCTTCGTTGAGACGCAGTGGGAACCATCGGCTTCGCCTCGGCGATGACGGAGTTGAACGAAAACCCCAAGCTTCGTTTAGGGCGGTGGGGCCATTGGCTTCGTCCTGGCGCGGACAGGTTCGTACGGGATTGGGGCTTCGGTTGAAGTCCGTGGCGGTCGCCTGCTTCGCCTCGGCAAGGTGCGGAGAAATATATCTGTTTCGAGAACTGCCACTTGCCGCTTCGAACGACCGACAACTCGCGAGAGCGCACGCAGTCGTAAACTCTCACTTCGAATGAAGCGCGGACGCATTAGAGGAACGTTGAGGATACAGCGGTAAACCAGGCGCCAAGTAAAGCGCACACGCAAAAACGAACAGATGGTTCTAAGAGGAACACTTCGGCGCGCGCAGCGCCGCCGGAGGTATGACTGCCTTGTCACCAGGGCTGAATGCGCGGGAGCACAGATTCCAGATGCACCACTACCCCCTCCAAGCCAGGGGACCCGCTTATAAGCTGGCGGTGTGAGCTGCTTTCTTTTGCCTACTTTTCTTTGCAGCAGGCAAAGAAAAGTAGGTGCCTGCCCCGCACAGGGGCGACACTAATAAACCGATAAGAAAACAAGGAAAGGCCAACACCGTAGGCACCCAGACAAGCGCCGCGCAGACCATAAAACCAGAAAAGGGCCAACACCGCAGGCAACCAGACGAACAAGCGCCGCACGGGCAACCAAAATCAAGAACCCCCCAACGCCGCAGGCAAACAGACAAACAAAACCGCGGCGAAGCCCTTCTACTTAATCCTCATCATCCGTCCACGGAATATCCACATCAGAAATAAAAGCCACCGTTGCAAACGGCCCCCCATCCTGACGCCCGATCTTCCCGTCGGCCCGCTGCCATTCAACCCTGAACACCGTGCCCGGATCATCGGCAATCAACCGGACAGTTCGAACCTCGTCCGGATCCGCTTCCTCGACAGGACCGTCGAGCGAAACCTGCAATTCCTGCGGCCACAGCCCATCGGCAGGATCGTAAATCTTGTCGCCGTCCGCAATCAGCGTGAAAGCCTCCACACCGATCGTCGCCGACGCCTCGACGATCATCTTGCCCAACGCCCGCAGCAATGCAGTCGCCCGTGCCGAATTGGCCTGGCGAATTGCAAGATCCCCACGCGTCAGCGCCTGTTCAAGTTTTGGGTTTGTTTTTTGTTGCGCCATTCGATGTCCTGAGTCCTATCGCTCTGTTGTGAACGGCACGCCCATTCAGCGCGCGCCGCCTTCCTTTTTTCGGGCTGAATCCTACCACTGGTGCGGACCGCGGCACCGCGAGCCGCACAGTAGAGACCGTACAGCCAGCCCTGCTCCCACAGTTTAGGTCGCGATTCGCCGTCCGGCAGCAAGATTTGCCTTTCAATGTGTCCCGCCGCGTTTTCGGGCTCGCTTCGGCGCTGCAGCATTCGCGGGCTTCGCGCCGCCGATCTCCACGATCAGATGATCGCGGAACGCCTTCACGGACGGCGGCAACTCCCGTCCGGCCATCGTCTGTACCTGAATGCTGCGCTGGCGCATTTGCGGATGCGTCAGCGGTATCGCGACGAAGCCATCGCCGGCGTAACGGTCCCGCACCGACAGCAGCCCCGTGAACATGATCGCGCCGGACTTCTGTGCGTAGCGATACATCGCGCCACTATTGTTGCAGGTGAGATCCGGCTCGAGCAGCACGCCTTCGAGCGCGCAGGTAATGTCGATCAACTGGCGAATCGTCGTGCCCGGCTCCGGCAGCACCAGCGGATAGCGCTGCAAGTCGGCGAGCGACACTTTCGCGCGCGCCGCCAACGGATGATCGACGCGCAGCAGCGCGAGTATCGGCGCGCGCTCGGTATGCTCGACCTTAACGCCCTTTTCCGGCGCGAGACTGAACGTCAGCGCGAGATCGGCATCGCCATCGCGCACCTGGCGAGTCGCCTCGCCCGGCGACATGACATGCAGCGTGAAATCGATCCCCGGATAGTGGCTGCGGAACGCCGCCATCGCGCTGGGCAGGAAGTCGGCGGCGAACCCCTCCGAACTGGCGACCTTGATCATGCTGCCGTGCAGCGCTTCGAGGCCGCCGATCTCCTTCATCACGTGCTCCGCCTCGAGCAGGCTGCGCTGCGCGTAAGCGAGCAGACGTTCACCCGCTTCGGAAAGCGACATGCCGCGCGGACGCCGCTCGAACAGCGCAACGCCGAGATCGCTTTCGAGCCGTGCGATCTGCCGGCTGATCGCCGAAACGGCCACGTGCAGCCGCGCGGACGCGTCGCTGATCGAGCCGGTGCGCGCCACTTCGACGAAATAGCGCAATGCAATGCCGTGTAGTGAAACTGCCATGAGCCATGCCTTATACGAGCGGATGCCACCGCGTGCAGGGGTATCGAGCTTTGCCTTTTTGGCAAGGCAAGCTTCGAAAGATGATCATTGTGACAAAAATAACGGCCTCCTAGAATCGTTTCGACGCTGATGGCCGCGAATCAGACGTGCCACTTGGGGCGCAGCATCGCCGCCATCCCCCGCATTCCGCATTGGAGACAATCACATGAGCCGCAACGAGGCCATCGAACACGCCACACATCATTTCGAATCAGGCGCCTTTCTTGAGAACCTCAACCGCCGCGTCGGATTTCGCACCGAAAGCCAGGAAAGCAACCGCGCCGCCACGTTGCTGTCGTATCTGACCGACGAAATCGCGCCCGAAGTCGAGGGACTCGGCTTCGGCACGCGTATCGTCGATAACCCGGCGCAAGGGTTCGGGCCGTTCCTGATCGCTCATCGGCATGAAGACGATCGTCTGCCCACCGTCCTGATTTACGGCCATGGCGACGTCGTACGCGGCTACGACAGCCAGTGGCGCGCGCCGCTGACGCCGTGGGCCGTGACGATCGAAGGCGAACGCTGGTATGGCCGCGGCACCGCCGACAACAAAGGCCAGCACACCATCAATCTCGCCGCGCTCGCGAGCGTGCTGGCCACGCGCGGCGGCAAGCTCGGCTTCAATGCAAAACTGCTGATCGAGATGGGCGAGGAAACCGGCTCGCCGGGGCTCGACGCAATCTGCCAAGAGTACAAACAGGAACTGGCCGCGGACGTGCTGATCGCCTCCGATGGTCCGCGCCTCGCCGCGCGCCGCCCTACGGTGTTTCTCGGCTCGCGCGGCTCGGTGAACTTCAAGCTCTCGCTGAACCTGCGCGATGGTGCGCACCACTCGGGCAATTGGGGTGGTCTGCTGCGCAACCCGGCCACCGTGCTGGCGAATGCGCTCGCAAGCCTGGTCGATGCGCGCGGCGTGATCGCTGTCGACGGCTTGCGTCCGCCGCCGATTCCCGAGGCGGTGCGTCGTGCTCTTGCCGATATCACGGTAGGCGGCGGTCCGGGCGACCCGGCCGTCGACGATAACTGGGGCGAGCCCGGCCTCACGCCGCCAGAACGTGTGTTCGGCTGGAACAGCTTCGAAGTGCTGGCCTTCAAGGCAGGCAATCCCGAGAACCCGGTCAATGCCATTCCGTCGTCGGCATTCGCGCATTGCCAGTTGCGCTTCGTGGTCGGCACCGACTGGGAAAACCTCGAGCAGCATCTGCGTACGCATCTGGACGCGCATGGCTTTTCGCTGATCGAGATCGGCGTCGAGCGTGGCGCGCCGGCTACCCGTCTGAATCCCGACGATCCGTGGGTCACGTGGGCCATTGCCTCGCTCGAACAGACCACCGGCAAGAAGACGGCGGTACTGCCGAATCTCGGCGGCACGCTGCCCAACGAAGTATTCGCCGATACCCTCGGCCTGCCGACCATCTGGGTGCCGCATTCGTACCCGGCCTGCTCGCAGCACGCGCCGAACGAGCATCTGCTCGGACCGGTAGTGCGCGAAGGGCTGCAGATCATGGCGGGGCTCTTCTGGGATCTTGGCGAAAATTCTCCGCACGCAAACGCAACCACGACAGAAGCCGCGGCCTGAGCAACCGGCGCCGCACGCCTGCATCACGCCCACGGTTCACCACTATCCGTATCCGTCACGAGACACGCCCACGATGAGCACGTCAACCTTGCAAGCCAGCGCCGCGCGGCCGTCCGCCGCGAAGGTCCATCGCATCATTCTCGCGGCGTCGATCGGCAATGCGCTTGAATGGTTCGACCTCGTCGTCTACGGATTTTTCGCGGTCACGATCGCGAAGCTGTTCTTCCCGGCGCGTACCGAAGCGATTTCGCTGATGCTCACGCTGGGCACCTTCGGCATCTCGTACCTGATCCGGCCGCTCGGCGGACTCGTACTCGGTTCGCTCGCCGATCGTGCGGGGCGCAAGGTGTCGCTGCTGCTGTCGATCGGTATGATGATGATCGGCACCCTGGCCATCGCGGTGATGCCGCCTTACGCGGCGATCGGTTTGTGGGCGCCGGCCGGCATCATGCTGTCGCGGCTCATTCAGGGCTTCTCGGCGGGCGGCGAGTTCGGCGCCTCCACCGCGTTTCTGGTCGAGCATGCACCCGAGCGGCGCGGTTTCATGGGCAGTTGGCAATTCGCCAGCCAGGGCCTCGCGACGCTGCTCGCCTCCGGTTTCGGCGCGCTGCTGACAAGCCAGCTCACGACGGCGCAACTCGAATCCTGGGGTTGGCGTATTCCGTTTCTGTTCGGGCTCGCGATCGGCCCGGTCGGTTTCTATATTCGCCGCTTCGTGGACGAAGGCGCCGAGTTCAACACGGAGCCGAAAACCCGCACGCCGCTGCGCGATCTGTTCGGCACGCAGAAGGTCCGCATGCTGCTCGCGGTGGGTTCGCTGGTCATTTCGACCGCGGCCAACTACATGATTCTGTACATGCCGACCTACGCGATCAAACAACTGCACCTGCCCGCGTCGACCGGCTTCGCGGCCACGCTCGCCACGGGAATCGTGCTGACGGTGCTGACGCCCTTCGCGGGTCATCTGTCCGATAGCCTGGGACGCATCCGCATCATGGCCGTCGCCGCGATGTTAATGCTGCTGACGGTCTATCCGACCTTCGTATATATGAATGCGCATCCGTCGTTCGCCACGATGCTGCTGGCGCTGATCTGGATCGGCGTATTGAAAGCGACGTACTTCGGCGCGCTGCCCGCGCTGATGTCGGAGATTTTCCCGACCCAGACACGCGCGACCGGTCTCGCGGTCAGCTACAACATCGGCGTGACGGTGTTCGGCGGCTTTGCGCCCTTCGTGATCACCTGGCTGATCGACGCGAGCGGCAATAAGCTCGCGCCCGGCTTTTATCTGATGTTCTGCGCGGTGGCGAGTTTACTCGCGCTCTATGCGGTGCGCTCGAAGCTGAAGATTCGCTGAGCAAGATTGAACGAAGTTGAGGTGGGCAAGGCGGATCAACCCGCCTTGCCGCCCGAACAACCCCATCAAGGCGCCGGATTCGGCTGCAGTTCATGCAGCTTGTCGATCTCCGCGAGCACTTCCGGCGAGAGTTTCACCTCGGCGCTGGCGATGTTTTCCTTCAACTGATCGAGCGACGTCGCGCCGATCAGATTGCTCGTCAAAAACGGCCGGCTGTTGACGAAGGCCAGCGCGAATTGCGCGGGCGACAAACCGTGACGCTTCGCCAGTTCCACATAGCGCGTGGTGGCCTGAATCGCTTGCGGCTTGCTGTAGCGTTGAAAACGCTCGAACAGCGTGATCCGGGCGCCATCCGGACGCGCGCCGCCTTCATACTTACCCGACAGCCAGCCGAAGGCCAGCGGCGAATACGCCAGCAAGCCGACGTTGTCGCGATGCGCGTACTCGGACAGCCCCACTTCGTACGTGCGGTTCAACAGGCTGTACGGATTCTGAATACTGACGATGCGCGGCAAGCCGAGCTTTTCCGCCGCCCGCAGAAATTGCGCAACGCCCCACGGCGTTTCGTTCGACACGCCGATATGGCGAATCTTGCCTGCCTTGACGAACTCAGCGAGCACCGAGAGCGTTTCTTCGATCGGCACCGTGTACGCGTCGTCGACCCACGGATACGCCGGGCGGCCGAACGTCATCGTGCTGCGATCCGGCCAGTGCAACTGATACAGATCCACGTAATCCGTTTGCAGGCGCTTCAGGCTGTCGTTCAGCGCCTCGGTCAGATTCTTGCGGTCGAACTGATTGCCCTCGCCGCGAATATGACGCGGATTGTGCGGTTGACGCGCCGGGCCGGCGATCTTGGTGGCCAGCACGATCTTCTCGCGTGCGCTGCGGTGCTGCGCGATCCATGTGCCGATATAGCGCTCGGTCGAGCCTTGCGTCTCGGGACGCGGCGGCACCGGGTACATTTCCGCGGCATCGATCAGATTGACGCCGTGATCGAGCGCGTAATCGATCTGTGCGTGCGCTTCCTGCTCGGTGTTCTGCTCGCCCCACGTCATGGTGCCGAGACCGATCAGGCTAACCTTCACATCCGAGTCGCCGAGTCTGCGGTATTCCATCGAACCTGTCCTGTTGTGTGTAAAGGGAAAGCGCTGACGTTACCATGTCGGCGCAATGCCTGCAGCGCGGCTAAAATGCTGCTTCAGCAGTCGCTCACACCGCCACGCCCGATCAAATTTCCGCTAACCCACCCGCGATGAATCCCGAACACCTCGAACTGCTGGTCACGCGCGTGATGCCCTACGGAAAATACAAAGGCCGGCTGATCGCGGACCTGCCCGGCCACTATCTGAACTGGTTTGCGAGCCAGGGCTTTCCGCCGGGCGAAATCGGCCGTCTGCTGGCCTTGATGCACGAAATCGATCACAACGGTTTGTCGTCGCTGATCGAGCCGTTACGCAAGCGCTGAGAGCGACGCCTTCGGCAGATGCCAGCCATAGGTAACGGCGAGCACGCGCAAGACGAAGCACACCGCGCCGCCCAGCAGTGCCGCAACGCCCGGCGGCAAACGGGCGCGCCGCGCGACCACCACCACGAATGCACCCGCGAACGCCGCGGTCGCATAGATGTCGGCATGCAGCACCAGCGGCACACGCGCCATCAACACATCGCGGATCGCGCCGCCGCCTACGCCGGTGATCGTGCCCATCAGCATCGCGATAAACGGACGAATCCGGAACAGCAGCGCTTTCTCTACGCCGGCAACGGCAAACAGGGCGAGACCGGCGGCGTCGAGTACGGTAATCAGCGCAACAGGAAACTGCTGTACCGTCGAATGGAAAATGAACGTGAGCAGCCCGGTGACGAACGTCAAGGCAGGATAACGCCAATCGCGTATCGCGTTCGGCGGTGAATCGCCGATCAGGAGATCGCGAATCACCCCGCCGCCGAGCGCCGCGACAAACGAGATCACCATCACACCCAGCAGATCGAGGCCGCCGCGCATCGCGCTGAGCGCACCCTCGATCGCGAACACAACCGTGCCGGTCAGATCGGCCGCCAGAACAAGCGTTTCGACGTTCGGCCTGATTTTTCGTATCGACAATGTCGGCATCGACGCATCACCCTTTCTATCTACGAGTAGGCGAAAAGGTATAGCGAAACGCGCCGCGCCGGGTGGAAAATTTTCGCGGACTTTACGCGGACGAAAAGCGGCAACGGCCTCGTGCCGGCTATTTCGCGAGACGGGGCCTGGCGTGCACGCGTTCCCTCGGCAGGTAGCCCAAAGCGGTCAGATGGGCGAGCAGCTGGCCTACCGCCTCCTCGAGCGACACCCGATCGGTTTCGATCATGACATCGGGCCCGATCGGTACGTCGAACGATCCGGAAATACCGGTGAAATTGGGAATCTCACCGCGCCGCGCACGCGCGTAGAGACCTTTGACATCACGCGCTTCGCACACCTTCAGCGGCGCGTTCACGAACACCTCGATGAAACCCTCGCCGACGATCTCGCGCGCCATGCGCCGATGCCGATGCTCAGGCGAGATCACCGCGGCAATCGCGATGAAACCCTGCTCCATGAACAGCGTCGCGACGTGCGCGACGCGCCGCAGATTTTCGGTGCGGTCTTCGGGCGTGAAACCGAGGTTGGCGGTCAGGCCACGCCGCAGCACGTCGCCGTCGAGCACGACCGAGGCATGCCCGGCTTCTTTCAGATGCAGGTGCAACGCGTCGGCCACGGTCGATTTGCCGGCGCCGGACAAACCCGTCATCCATATCACAGCCCCACGGGTTGCGCTCATGACTTCCACTCCGTTCCATTAGCCGCCGCTTCGGCATCTTGCAGAGACACACACTCGTGCGCGCTGAGGCGGTCAGCGGACGTCAATTCCGGTCCCAGACCGTCGAACAAGGGTTGCAGCAATGCCTGCTGCGGCTGCCAGCGCCGCAGTGAAGTCCTGTAGAGCGGACGGCGCACCTGCGCCGCGCTTGCCGTGTTCACCTGCCGCGTGGTCTGGTGAAACGCCAGACAGCGCTCGTCCCAGTCGAGTCCGCAATGCGTGAGCAGGCGCTGGACATTGGCTTCGAAATCTTCAACCAGTTCTTCGTATTTGATTTCGATCATCGTGCCCTCGGGCAATACGCGTTGCCAATGCGCCATCAACGCGTCGTACGCGCGATAGTAGCGGCCCAGTTCACCGAGATCGTAGCTGAACGGGACATCGTGAAAAATTCGCGAAAAAATCGACAGGCAGCTTTGCAACGGCGAGCGGCTGCTATGAACGAAGCGCGCATTCGGCAACGCCAGATGAATCAGCCCGACGTTGATGAAATTGAATGGATATTTGTCGGTGAAATGCGTGTAACCCGTCGCCTCGGTTTGCAGTTCCGGCAGCGCTGTGTACATGCGGCGCAAATAGTCGGCGCCGAGCGTGCGCAATTGCGCCGCACCAACGCCCTGCAATGCTTCGATATCGATGCGTAACGGATCGTCTGATTCGCGGCCGATGCAATTCACCAGCGCCTCGCCGAACTCCGTGCGCTCACCGGCGCCGAAAACCTGCGGATGACTCGCGAGAATCTGCTCGATCAGCGTCGAACCGGAGCGCGGCATGCCGACGATAAAAATCGGTGCGGCCGACGATGCGCCCAGACCGCGTTTGGCCGCCAGCACCTCGGAAGTCAGCAGCTCCGGCAAATGCGCGAACAGGCCGAGCGACGCGGCTTCGTCATAGCGCACTCCGGCGCGGTGCAGTGCGTTGCCCTTCAGGAAGTGATCGAACGAGGCTTCGTTGCGGCCCACATCGGACAGCGCCTGGCCATACGCGAAGTGAATTTCCGCCTGATTCGCGGGCGTGAGCGAAGCGATATCGCCGGCGAAGTGCTCGAGCGCGACGAATACCGGATCGTCAACGGCAAGGCGCTTGGACTGCACGAAGTTACGGTAGTACAGCGGCACCTGCGGAGCGGCCTCGATTGCCCGGCGATAGGCTTCGTGCGACTCGTCGAAACGGCCGAGTGACTGCAGGCAGTTACCCATGTTGTTGTACGAACCGTCGGCTTTCGGATTCAACCGCACTGCTTCGCGATAGGCGTCTACCGCCGGCTCGAGCCGATGCATCTGTTCGAGCGACCAGCCGAGACCATGATGAAAATCGGAATTGCGCGGATCGACCGTGATTGCTTCGTGATAACGGACAACGGCTTCGGGGAAGCGGTTCAGCGCGGCGAGCGTCGCGGCGAGGCGTTCATGAAGGATGGCGTCGGCGGGATCGAGCGAGCGGGCTGCTTCGAAACATTGGAGTGCGGCCTGGAGTTCGCCGCGGGCGGCACAGGCGTCGCCTTCGGCGCACCATTCTGATGCGGTTGCCGGCTGTGGATCGTGCTTCATTGACGGCCAGTTTTTTGCAGGCTTCGCATCGAGCGGCCCGGGCAATGTGGAGTGCGTTCTTCTTCGTCCAGCGTCGGCAAACTTAAGTCTGGATTCAAAGGGAAATTGTCTGAAGGGAAAATATCAGGCACGCCCTACAGTTGCATTTCAAAAATTTAACGAACTATTACAGCATGCTGAATCCGTCATGGTTCGGAAGGCTGCCGTAACGCGCGACCGCTATGGCATTGGGTCGCTGAGCGGGCGCGAGGAAAGCATGGAGGCGTACCCGAGCCGTAATTTGCGGACACAAATGCGTCTGAACTCCTGAGCACGCCGTTTTTCTCATTCTTGTACGAAGGAGAAAATCGTGAGCAGGCTCATTGCATCAGTCGCGATGTTGGCGGCGGCGGTAAGTCTCACCGGGTGCGTGGTCGCGCCGGGATACGACTATGCCTACGCGCAACTCTATTACCCTGGCTACGGTTATGCCTATGGGCCTTATGGTCCCTATGGGCCGGCTTACGGGACAGTCGATATCTGGGGCGGCTGGGGCGGTTGCTGTTACTACCACGGAGGCGGCGGACGCTGGCACGGCGGAGGATGGCACGGAGGCGGCTGGCATGGTGGTGGACATGGCGGCGGCCACGGCGGCGATTCGTGGAGCAGTGGCGGCGGTCATGGGGGACATGGGCGTTGACGTCAATCGAACCCGCATCGAATGACGAGACGACTCCGTATCGAGCGACTTTTTGCACAATGCCGAAACTTTTGCAAAAGCCAAAACAAAAACGGCGTTGTGATTTCTCACAACGCCGTTTCGCAATTTTTTACTGCTCGAATTCTTTGGGGTGGCTGATGGGGCTCGAACCCACGACAACAGGAATCACAATCCTGGACTCTACCAACTGAGCTACAGCCACCACTGACATCTGCTTGACTTGCTAAGCAACTCGTTGCTGAGAAACTTGGCTCGTCGATGAAGAAACGAGATTATACGAACAAGAATCCCGTTTGCCTAGTCCTTTATTCAAAAATTCCGACAGGCACACGCAGATGCTGTCTTGCCTCGTCGAAGATGGTCAGATCGCGCGCCGCCAGACGTTTGCTATCGGACAACACGCGACGCCATCCACGCGCGCCTGCCTCGCCGCGGTACAGACCGAGCGCATGCCGCGTGATCGAACCAAGGTACGTGCCGCGCGCCATTTCAGCCGCACAATAGTCGATCAGCTTCGATTCGACCTGCTCGCGCGTGAGCGGCGTATCCGTCGAGCCATAGAAGCGTGCATCGACATCGGCCAGCACATAAGGGTTGTGATAAGCCTCGCGCCCAAGCATCACGCCATCGATGTGCTGAAGATGCATCTCCACCTCGTCAAGCGTCTTGATGCCGCCGTTGATGATGATCTCCAGATGCGGAAAATCACGCTTCAACTGATACGCAAAGTCGTATTTGAGCGGCGGAATCTCGCGGTTCTCTTTCGGGCTCAAACCCTTGAGAATCGCGTTGCGCGCATGCACGACGAACACGTTGCAGCCGGCGTCCGCGACCGTGCCGACGAAGTCGCGCACAAAGCCATATTCCTCGACCGCGTCGACGCCGATCCGGTGCTTGACCGTCACAGGTACTGACACGGCGTCGCGCATCGCCTTCACGCAGTCCGCGACGAGTTGCGGTTCGTTCATCAGGCAGGCGCCGAACGCACCACGCTGCACGCGCTCGGACGGACAGCCGCAGTTCAGATTGATCTCGTCATAGCCCCATTGCTCACCGAGCTTCGCTGAACGCGCGAGATCGTCCGGCTCACTGCCGCCGAGTTGCAAAGCGACCGGTGCTTCCTCAGGCGTAAACGCCAGATGGCGCGGCACGTCGCCGTGCAGCAACGCGCCGGTGGTGACCATTTCGGTGTAAAGCCACGTATGACGCGATATCACGCGATGCAGTGAGCGGCAGTGGCGATCGGTCCAGTCCATCATGGGCGCGACGGAAACGCGGCGCGGACTGGAAGTTTGAGCTGAAGACATGGGGCGGCCAGACGGCTTGAATCAAACCACAATTTTACCGCAAGTGGCCAAACGCCCCGGAAACGCTCAAGACAGGCCATGAGTTCTCGAAAACACCCCCGATACCCGCCCCAACAAATGGGTCTTTAAACGCCAAAACCGCTTGGCCGACGGGGTCGGACCACCGCTCACGCCCGTCGCATCTACGTCTGGTCGATTATTTCAATGGTGAGAATAGTAATTTCAGATTATCGGCACAAATTTTCGATAGTAGGGGTATACACTGCCTTCCATCGACGTTGCAGACACACCTCACCGGCTCCTGCGACGCCTTCCTGAAATGAAATCGAAACGTTATCGGAGTCACACCATGAAGACCAAGCTTATCGCCGCCCTGCTGGTTGCTGTTTCTGCCTCGATCGCTGCTCCCGCATTCGCTAGCGGCTACGGCCCGGCACCGTTCTACCGTCCGTCGGTTGGCGCACCGGCTTCGCAACAAGGCCAGAACTCGCAAACCGTCGCGGCTGAACGTGCCAACGCCGAAACCAATGCATACGGTGGCGTGCAAAACGTGTCGTCGCAATCGGGTACGCGTGCACCGGCTTCGTCGGGCCCGCAATCGGTTTTCTTCGGCCACTAATCAGTCGCTGTTGAAGGTTGCCGTCCACAAGACGGCAGCCGAACTGGGCGCCGCGCATGCAGCCATGCATGCCGGCGCCCAGTTCCGTTTACATGACGGCTGCTGCGCCCAGCGCATCAAGCCGGATCCCCGCCTTCTTCACGCCCCACTCGCCTCTTCTTTCGGCGGTTCACAAAAACGAATCCGGTTGCCGAATGGATCGATCGTCTCCAGCACTTTGCCCCACGGCACCGCCTCAACGCCCGGTTTCCCATACTTGTAGTCTTTACGCTGAAGCTCGGCATGCAACGCGTCGATGCCCTGCATCGGCACGAAAATCGTCGAGCCTGGCGTCGCATCGCCGTGATGCTCGCTCAAGTGCAAGATCAGGTCGGATCGGCGCACCTGCGCATAGAGCGGGAAATTGGCCTCGAAACGGTGTTCCCAGTCGACCGTGAAGCCGAGAAAGTCCACGTAAAACTCTCTGGCTTTCTCTTCAGAGAAGATACGGATGATCGGAATGGCTCGTGCCAGATGCATGGCGGTCTCCAGCCAGTCGAAGGATTCCGCCAGCTTAATTGAATGCGCTTGTGAATGCGTTTGCGAACGCGCTTGCCAACTCACATGCCCATGGCTACGTGGCGAGGCCGGCGTCGATCATGTCGCGCGCCGCCCGGAAGCCCGCCTCGGCCGCCGCATGCTCGGTGGACCATAGACTGTCGATAGGCACGAGCCGCCAGTCGACCACCACCCCGTCGTTGCGCAACACCCGAAAGTGCGCTTTGACGCCGGTGAGCACCTGCTCGACCGCGACTTCGACGTCGTAGTCCTGATAGCGCTCCTGATAGTCGCCCATGTCGAGACCCTTCGGCTCCATGATCGCCTCCCTGGTGTGCCCGTCTGAATGATCGCGAAGAGAGCGCGGCCACGCCCCTCCACCGGGCCGCCCCAGCGGCTCGGAGAATGCACCGGCCGGCCCTCTCACCTGACGATTAGTCGCAATCGCCAGACAAGTACTGCCGGCCGCTAACGGTGATCTCGACTTCGCCGCTGCCCGCTTCGGCGGCAAGCCCGCTCGACAGCAATTCCGCCGCGACGGATTGCTCAAACTTCGGCACGGGCTGTCCGATGCCGACATCGTTCAGGCGCCGCAAGGCTTCAACCGCTTCGGGACTTAATGACTTCGACATGGCCGTCTCCGTCGTGATGCTCAATTTATCGTAGCAAGTTTCGCGAGCGCACGCAGAGGCGCGTCGAGGCATACGCGTTGCGTACCGTACGGATGCATACCGGCGGCAGCCGGCGAGCGGCATCGCCAGAGAGGGCAAGATGGAGCGAAGCAGAATGGCAGCGCCGCCAACGCGAAATAGCGTCGGCGCGCGCATGACAGCGCGAACGATGAGAACGCGCCTGGCCGGGGCCCAATCGGGCCTGTATCAGGCGTATTCGAGCTTATGCGGACTTACAACCGCGCGATCGACACCTCCGTCGACTTCACCAGCGCGACCACTTCCGAGCCGACCTTCAGGTCGAGTTCGTCGACCGAGCGCGTGGTGATCACCGAGGTGACGATGCCGAACGGCGTCTCCACATCGACTTCGGATACCACGGAGCCGCGGATGATTTCCTTGACCTTGCCTTTGAACTGATTGCGTACGTTGATTGCGGAAATGCTCATGTCGAGTGACTCCAGAAAAGCGGTTGAAAACAGTCAGCCAAGGGATTGTCAGACGGCCCAGCGGACGTCTGTCGGCCGCCTGAGGCGGCCCTCGTCACGTGCGTCGTAAGCGCGGCTGGAGAGCGCGTCGTCGTTCGGCGCCGTCTTCAGTACGCGTTGCAACACATGTTCTTCCAGCGCGGCAAAACCGGCCGATGCACGCGCGCGCGGGCGCGTCAGCGGCACCGGCTGATCGAGCGCGATGCGCCCTTCTTCGATCAGCAGAATCCGGTCGCCCAGCGCGACGGCTTCGTGCACGTCGTGCGTCACCAGCAGCGCGGTAAATTGATGCTCGCGCCACAAGCGCTCGATCAGCGCGTGCATTTCGATGCGGGTCAACGCGTCGAGCGCGCCGAGCGGTTCGTCCAGCAGCAGCAATTGCGGCCGGTGCACCAATGCCCGCGCCAGCGCCACACGCTGCCGCTGACCACCGGAAAGCTGCGCGGGCCAGTCGTTGGCGCGCTCCAGCAAACCGACTTCGGCGAGCACGGCGCGCGCATCTTCGCGGGCGCTGCGGCCGAGGCCGAGCATCACGTTTTGCAGCACGCTCTTCCAGGGGAGGAGCCGTGCGTCCTGGAACATGATCCGCGTGTCGAGCGGCCGGCCGTCTTCGGTACGCTTTTCGAGCACGCCCGACGTGGCCTTTTCCAGACCCGCGACGAGGCGCAGCAAAGTCGATTTCCCGCAGCCGCTGCGGCCGACGATCGCGACGAAACTGCCACGCTCGATCGACAGATCGAAATCGGACAACACCCTGCGTTCGCCGTACTGCTTGCCGACGCCACGCAATTCGACCGAATAATCGGCGGAGCGGCGGGCGTCGTTGCGCGCCGATGCACCCGTTGCCGACGGCACCACATCCGCCTGACGGCGCTCGTGTACTGGATGTACCGGATCCGCACGGTCGAAACCAGCGGCCTCCTCCGCGTCGTGATCGACCGTGCGCGGTTGCGCCAGCTCGGCTTCGAGATCGCTGCCCGCGATGCCGCCGAACGACGCCGACAATGTCGTTGCGCTCATGCTTTCGCTCCTCGTTGATAGGCAGGATGCCAACGCAGCGATACACGCTCGAGACTCTTCGCCAGCACGTCGGCAAGCTTGCCGAGCGCCGCGTACAGCAGGATGCCCACCACCACCACATCGGTTTGCAGGAATTCGCGTGCGTTCATCGTCATGTAGCCGATGCCCGATTGCGCGGAAATGGTTTCGGCGACGATCAGCGTGACCCACATCAGCCCGAACGCGAAACGCACGCCGACCAGAATCGACGGCAACGCGCCAGGCAGGACCACATGCCGGTAGAGCGCGAAACCCTTCACGCCGTAACTGCGCGCCATCTCGATGAGATTGGCGTCCACCGAACGGATGCCGTGGAACGTGTTCACGTAGATCGGGAAAAACACGCCCAGCGCGACGAGAAACACCTTCGCTTCTTCCTCGATACCGAACCACAGGATCACGAGTGGGATCATCGCCAGCGCGGGAATGTTGCGGACCATCTGCACGGTCGAATCGAGTGCGATTTCAGCCGGTTTGAAGAGCCCTGTCGCGAGGCCGAGCACGAGTCCGATGCCGCCGCCGATCGCAAAGCCCGACACCGCGCGCCACGTGCTGACCTTCACGTCCGCCCACATTTCGCCGGACTGGATCAGCGACCACGCGGCCTTCACGACCGCGAGCGGTTCGGGCAGCACGCGCGTCGAGAGAATGCCGCTGCGCGCGGCGAATTCCCACGCCAGCAGAATCGCCAGCGGCGCGAGCCACGGCGCAAGATGTCCACCGATGCGGCGCAACACGGCGAGACTCGCGCCTGAACGCGCATCGGCCTTGACGTCCGCATTCGCACCTGCATCCACCTCGACGCGCGCGTCGGCGTGAGTGCCGGCGTGAGTATCTCGTTCCGCGCTCACAGTAGATCGAGCCATGATGATGTCCTCATTGCTTAACCGTTAGGCGTTCTCGCCAAACCGAGCGAAAGCGCTCAGCTCGAACTCGCCGACTTCGGCAGATAGTTGTTGCCGACGATCTCGCCGAACGGCCCCGACAGCGGACCGCCCGCAACCTTGCTTCGATGCCCCGGCAGCAGCGGGAACACCAATTCGGCGAAGCGATACGACTCTTCGAGATGCGGATAACCGGACAGAATGAACGTGTCGATGCCGAGCGCCGCGTACTCGTTCATCAGCGCCGCGACCTGCTCGGGATTGCCGACCAGCGCCGTCCCCGCGCCGCCGCGCACGAGACCCACGCCCGCCCACAAATGCGGATACACCTCGAGTTCCGCGCGTCCGCCGCGCTTGCCGCCGTGCAACGCGGCCATCCGGCGCTGTCCTTCGGAATCCATCTTCGAGAACGAAGCCTGGGCACGGGAAATGGTGTCGTCGTCGAGTTTGCTGATCAGCTTGTCGGCGGCGGCCCATGCTTCTTCTTCGGTCTCGCGCACGATGACGTGCAGGCGGATGCCGAACTTGATCTTGCGGCCCCGCGCTTCGGCGCGGGCGCGAATGTCGGCGATCTTCTTCGCCACGGCCGCGGGCGGCTCGCCCCACGTCAGATACGTGTCGATGTGATCGCCCGCGATGTCGTGCGCAGCCGCCGACGACCCGCCGAACCACAGCGGCGGATGCGGGTTCTGCACCGGCGGATACAGCGCCTTGCCGCCCTTCGAAGTCAGATGCTTGCCCTCGAAATCGATCGCGTCGTTGGTATGCGCGGCGGTCAGCAGCTTGCGCCAGATATGCAGGAATTCGTCGGTGATTTCGTAGCGCGTGTCGTGATCGACGAACACGCCGTCGCCTTCCAGTTCAGCCGAATCGCCGCCGGTCACGACGTTGATCAGGAGACGCCCGTTCGACAGCCGGTCGAAGGTCGCCGCCATGCGCGCCGCCAGACCCGGTGACGAAATGCCCGGACGGATCGCCACCAGAAACTTCAGGCGTTTGGTCGCGGCAATCAGGCTCGACGCGACGACCCATGCGTCTTCGCACGAACGGCCGGTCGGCAGCAGCACGCCCTCGTAGCCGAGCGTATCGGCGGCGACGGCGATCTGCTGGAAGTAGTCGTAATCGGCTGCGCGTGCGCCTTGGGACGTACCGAGATAGCGGCTGTCGCCGTGAGTCGGAATGAACCAGAACACATTCATTTGCTGCTCCTGCTTGTTCGAAACTGGATTGAATGAAGACGTATGTAACGACGATGCGCCGGGTGAACACATACACGCCGGCCGCACACCACTGGCCGCGCACTGCCGGCCGTACACCGCTGGCCGCACGCCGCTAGTCACACACCGCTGGCCGCGCGCCGCTAGCCGCGCGCATCCATCCGGCACGAGGGCCGAAGATGCAAGCGCAAAAAAGGACGGAAATACTGCGATGAGGCGCGGACTAATTCCGACAGCGCGTCCGCAAACGCGCATGCGCCATGAAGCGGTTGAAGATCGGCATCAGGCAGGACATCGCGACAGCTTCCCTCGACCAGACGTGCGCGTGACGCGCTCGATTAAATGGGCGACGGCGGCAAACGCCGTCTGCATGGAGAAACAGTCTATGGATCGGGGCCCGGCTTTTGAACGATTTTTTTTAGCTTAGGTTTTCCACTTTCGTGATTAGCCCGACGCTAAAGCATACGGATGTTGCACGGGTGTTGCGCCTTATCGACGCTGGAAGCCGGATGCCCCTCTATATAATGGCGCCACGTTTCCAATAATCCGATGCAGGCCGCGTGAACCACGCCGCCTGAGCTCTCGCGGTGCAATGCATGCAAAAACTCATCCTGCCGTTCGTCGCCGGCTTTCTGGCTTCCCTGTTCTTTCATGAATCGACGCTGGCGCTGCTGCACGCAGCCGGCCTGATCGACCCAACCGGTTTTTCGACCGCGCCATTCTTGCCGCTCGGCCTGCCGGAGTTCATTGCAAACGCAATCTGGAGCGCATTCTGGGCGGTGCTGATGGCGTGGCTGCTGCGCGTTGCGCCGGAGCGGCGCGCACCGTGGGTGCCGGCCTTCGTGTTCGGCGGCATTGCGTTGACGGCGGCGAGCGTGTTCGTGGTCGATCCGCTGCGCGGCATCTGGCCGAGCGGCAACATGCTGCCGCGCCTCGCGGTGGGCTTCGCGGCGAACGCGATGTGGGGCTGGGGCGCGCTGGTGTTCATGCGCGCCTTCATGGCGAGCGAGGACGAGGACTGAGCGTCTTTACGCCTGCTCGCGAGGCAATGCCGATCGGACGATCCGGCGATCCGGCGGTCTGGTAAGCCGGTGATCCGGCGGTCCGCCGGATCGGCATCGCTTCTGCTGCTGTTATCGCCGTTGCCCAGGCTCGCTTAACCGCGCAGATCGCGCAACGGGTGTTCGTTTGCCGGCCACGGGCTTTCGAACATCTTCGCCACATCGCCGGCGCTCACGTCTTCGATGCGCGCAAAACGCCAGCGCGGCGCGTTGTCCTTGTCGATAATGCGCGCGCGAATCCCTTCGATCGTATCGCCCTGCGCGAAGCACGTGCGCGTCAGATCGAGATCGCCGCGCAGCACATCCTCCATCGAACCCTCCGCGCGCGTCACCACTTCCAGCGACACGGCCATCGACAACGGCGAACGTTCGCGCAACACGGCAATCGTCTGCTCGGCCCAATCGGCAGCCTCGCCATCATGCTCCTGCTCCAGCGAAGCGAGAATCCGCGCCACGTCGGGCAGCGCGAAATGCCGGTCGATCAACGCACGTATGCTCGCGAGCGGCGAAGCATCGGCTTGCGGCACGACCTGATGGGCGGCGGCCTCGCGCTCGATGCACGCCACGACGTCTGCCCCGCGTTCGAACAATTCGGTGCGCAACGTATCGACTAGCGCGGGCAATGCCGCGTCGTCGATATAGGCATCGGCGAGACCTGCATAGAGTGCATCGGCAGCGCCGATCGTCTCGCCGGTGACCGCCAGATAGCGGCCGAGCGCGCCCGGCGTGCGCGCCAGAAACCAGCTCGCGCCGACGTCGGGAAAGAGCCCGATGCGGGTCTCGGGCATCGCCATTTTCGTCGAGTTCGTCACCACCCGCAGGCCGCCGGTACGATGCGCGCCCTGCGAAATCCCCATCCCGCCGCCCATCACGACGCCGTTCATCAGGGCGATATACGGCTTCGGGTAGGTGAAGATCGCGTGATTGAGCCGGTATTCCTCAGTGAAAAACGTATCGCGCGCGGCGTGCTCGCCACGCTGCGCCGACTCGTACAGAAACCGGATATCGCCCCCCGCGCAGAATGCGCGCGGATGCTGGCTGCGCACCACCACGGCGAGTACGTCGGGATCTTCGCGCCACTGATCGAGCGCCGCGTGCATCGCGCGGATCATACCGGTCGACAGCGCGTTGAGCGCCTTCGGCCTTTCCAGTTCAATGAAACCGATGCGATTGGCTACGTAGGTCGCGACTTCGTCGCTGACGGCGGGCGAGGCGGAAATGGACATGGAGAGCTAAGCGCGATGGCGCGAAAAGAATCGGAACTGAACGTTATCACGCACTCGTGGCTTTGGGCCTGGTGGCGAGTTTGACGACAGGTTGAGTGTCCGCGTCAGCGGGTTGAATGGCCGATGATCCCGATCGCTTCGTGGACTTTTTGCCTGACGAGGCGGATGGCTGGGACGCCTGGGCAGCCGGCTTACCGCCAGCCACCGCCGGCGATTCGCCCGGCTCGACGTGCGCTTCAACCTGTGCTTTCGCGGACTTTTTTTTGCGCGCGGCGGACGTATTCGCGACACCCGCCGGTTGGCCGGCGTCTTGCGTACCCAGCCAGGCATCCAGTGCGACACCCAGCACCGTATCCAGCGGCGCGGTCGGAAACACGGGGCATGTAAGGTTAAGCGCGACAATGCCGTGCAGGTTCGCCCAGAACGCCTCCGCCCACACGGTCAAGTCCGTCGATGCGGCAAGACGCCCCGTGGCTTTCAATTCTTCGAGCGCGGAAATCATGATGTGCAATGCGGCGGCGTCGGGATCGTCGTCCGATTTCGGCGGGGCGAGGCCCGCTTTGGCGGACGCGGCGGATCCCGCAACCGCTGTCTCAGCCGCCGCGACCGCCTCCGCTTCGCCGGCCGCAACCGCCGCCGCGATCGCCCCCGTATCCGTATCCACTTCCGCGACCGCAGCCACCGACGCAGCAGCCACGCCGCCCAGCGCCGCGCCCGTGTAGCTCGGGTCTTCCATGAAGATCAGCCGGTAGGTTTCCGGATGCGCGACACCGAATGCCACATAAGCACGCCCAAGGGCCTTCAGGCGCTCAGCCGGATCGGCGATCTGCGCCAGCGGCACGAACGTCGCCAGCAATTGCGCATACCCTTCGGCGCATAAGGCTTGCACGATCTCATCGCGGCTCGCGAAATGAAGGTACAGCGTGGCGGGCGAATACTCGATGGCGTCGGCAATCTTGCGCATTGACAGCGCGGCAAAGCCTTCGCGTATCACGATACGCCGCGCTGCATCGAGGATGCGCTCGCGCAGCGCCTGTTTCTGACGGTTTTTTCGTTCGACGATTCCCATGAGCCACATTTTCGGGTTGACAAACTGAAAAGTCAAATTAAACTGAACACCGTTTACTGAACATCGTTCATTAAATTCTCACCGATCACACAATCATCATCAGGCGCGATATTGCGCGCCTTCAGGAGTCGTCATGGAAGCCACCGGGAAAGTGGGTTTATTCGGTGCCGCGGGCGCGGCAGGTCAAGTCATCGCGGCTGCGCTGAGCGCGGCGGGCCGGGATTACCGGGTGGTCGGCCGCTCGCGCGCGCCGCTCGAGGCGGCCTTCGGTCACGACCCGCATGCGGAAATCGTCACCTGGAATCCTGACGACCCGGCTTCGATCAGCGCGGCGGCAGCGGATTTGCAGACCGTGATCTATCTGGTGGGCGTGCCTTACGATCAGTTCGCCGCCCATCCACCGCTCATGGAAAAAACCCTCGCCGGTGTAACGGCAGCGGGCGTCGAACGCTTCATTCTGATCGGTACCGTGTATCCGTACGGCCGCGCGCGCGGCAATCCGATTAGCGAAGATCATCCGCGTGAACCCCATACGTTCAAAGGCAAGATGCGTCTCGCGCAGGAAAACCTGGTGCTGGCAGCACACGGGCGCGCAAGCGGGTCAGCCCGCTTGTCGACGCTGGTGCTGCGCCTGCCGGATTTCTACGGGCCCGGCATCGAACGCAGTCTGCTGAACGGTGTCTTCGAGGGCGCGGCGCACGGCAAGCGCGCGCAGGTACTCGGGCCGGTGGACGTGCCGCACGAGTTCATTTATCTGCCGGATATCGGACCGGTGGTCGAGAAACTCACGCGTACACCTGAAGCTTACGGCCGCTGGTGGCACCTCGCCGGCACGGGCACGATCACACAGCGTGAAGTGGTCAGGCAGGCCTACGCGCTGGCGGGCCGCGAGCCGAAGCTGATGGTGGCTGGTAAGACCATGCTGCGCATGCTCGGTCTTTTCAATCCGTTGATGCGGGAACTGGTGGAGATGAATTACCTGATAACGGAGCCGGTTGTACTCGACGACTCCGCATTGACGAAGCTGATCGGACCGATCAGCAAAACGTCGTACGAAAACGGCATCCGGCATGCATTCGAATCCGCGCGCGCAGCGGCATCGGCGAGTGCGGACACGCATCGGGACGCAGCGAAAACAACCTGACTGCGGGTTGCTTTCGCAAGTGGGGATGGGTGAACCACGTGTCCGCGAATCGGCGAATCGGCGAATCGGCGAATCGGCGTATCGGCGTATCGGCAAATGGACCGGATCAGGCCGCGATGTTGCCTGGCGGAAAATGGCCGCTCTTGAGCAGCACGGGCGTGCCATTACTGATCTGCAAATGTTCGCGCGCCACCGCCTCGATGCGCGGACGCCCCGCGTCGAACGCGCGCATCCAGCCTTCGAGATTCTCGGAGTACGCACCGAAGTGATCCTCGAGCGCCTCGACCGAGATCGCGCATGGCACCGGTTCGCCGTCCACGAGCGCGGGAAACACAACCGTCAGATTGGAGTCGCGGTAAGCAGGCGCATCCGCGGGAAACCGAATTTCCATGATGGCCGCCTCATCAGAAGGATCCGGCAGGACAGGGACACCGGCGAGAACCGGCCGCCCCCGGACATGCCCGATATGGTACTCGCGCACCTGGACCGCGGTCCAGCCTCCTTCGCTCTCCTGCCCGATGTCGCGCGACGCCATCAGGCGCCTCCGAGCAGGCGGTCGATATAGTCGCGCGCGGCCTGTTCGACGAAGGCCAGCGCTTGCTCTTCGCTGCCGAAGCGCTGCTCGTCGCCGAGTTCGAGCAAGGTTTCCATCCGGTGCGGATCGTCAGGACCCCGTTCGGCGAGACTCACCGAACCGACATACGTACCGCTTGCAGCGCTGACGGCCGGCGCCGATGCACCCACTGCCGGTACAAGGCGCGCGGCAGCGCTGATGTAATAGCCGCGATAAGGGTCGCTGACTCGCTCAGCCATGTTCTTTCTCCTCGTTTGCAATTTATCGGCGCCACCACGTGGAGGGTTCACACGCATGCGTTCGCGGCAGACAAGTCAGTAAGGCGCGCTTCGAGCCGATAAGTTCTGCAAGCCCAATGGCACTTGTGCCATGTGCTTCGGTCGAACCCGTTCACCGGCACGATCTGTGCTGAAGCAATGACGCCGTTTCAAGTCCAGCGAGCACAATATGGGAAAATATTTTCTGCAGAACCACGAACTGGCTGAGCCCGATGCGGCAACCAAATGGTTTGCTTACGCCGAAAGCCACGGCATCGACATTCCGAAAGCCATCAGCATCTGGGAAGACGCGGCTACCGAAAACGGCGCAGAAAGCCGCCGGCTGGTGAGCGCGGCGGGCATCACAATCGAAACGCCTTAGTCCTGCGGGCACATTGCCGGTTTGCGTGGCGAGTCTCGAACCCTATTTGAAAGGAAACATCACGATGCATTTCATGACGCAACTGCGCCGCTCCAGCCGCTTTCGACCCAGCAGCGCCGCGCTTGCGCTAGTCCGCAGGGCGTCCCTGTCTGCCGCCCTGCCCGTCGCGGTGCTGCTGGGCGCAGGCCTCGCCGGTTGCGCATCGTCGAACACTACCTCGCTGATCAATCTGCCGAACGGACAAACGGGTTTTGCAGTGAACTGCAGCGGCGCCGACGCCGCGTCCAGTTGGGCCTCCTGCTACGTGCAGGCCGGCAAGGCATGCGGCGCGACCGGCTACGACATCGTGTCGAAAGACAATGACGAAGGCGGTGCGGCGGGCGGCAGCGTCACGAACGTGGTTTCGGCCAACGTGAAAAACCGTTCGATGATCGTGCGCTGCAAGTAACGCCCGGTGAACACTCAGTGAACGTTCAGTGCGCCTGCATCTTCGAGAAAACGTTCAATACGGCAACACCGGCAATGATCAGCCCGAGCCCGATAATGGCCGGCACATCAGGCACTTGCCGGTACATCACCACCGCGACCAGCGTAATCAGCACGATGCCGGCGCCGGACCAGACCGCGTAGACGATGCCCACCGGAATGGTTTTCAGCGTGAGCGACAGGCAATAGAACGCGATGCCGTAGCCGATCACCACAACGGCTGCGGGCACCAGCCGCGAAAAACCTTCCGAGGCCCGCATGGCGGAAGTCGCAATGACTTCCGCGACGATCGCAATGGCGAGCAGTGCATAGGGAGGCACCCGCATCGCCTCAGGCCTTTGCAAGCGCGAGCTTGCTGTAGTCGTGACCCAGGTGCGCGCACAGCGCTTCCACCACCATCTCGTGATCCGCACGCTGCGGCAAACCGGATACCGTGATCGAGCCGATCACGCCTGCGCCCGCTACCGTCAACGGAAAAGCGCCGCCATGCGACGCATATTCCGTGACCGGCAAGCCGTGCTTGTCGGCGAGCGTGCTGCCCGCCTGCTGCATCTTCAAACCGATCGCGTACGAGCTGCGCCGAAAATGCGCGACCGTGTTGCCCTTGCGACGCGCCCAGTCGACGTTGTCCGGTGTCGCTCCGCCGAGCAAGCTGAAGAACAGCGGTTGACCGAACGTGCGCACGTCGATGGCGGCGGCGATGCCGCGCGCTTTGGCGACTTCGTGCAGATAGGCACCGACCTGCCATGCGCGGTCGGCGTCGAATTGCGGGAACACCAGCGCCTGTTCCTGAGCGGCAATTACCTGTAGGTCGTGAGCGATATCCATGGAGTTCAGAGCAAGGTGAGAAGTGAAGCGCAGGCCGTTGCACATGCATCCCGGCGCTGCGAAGAGACAAAGAGAACCTGAATTCTAGCGTAGCGTTTTACGAGGGCCTGCCGGTATGCGACGCCGGCGATGCGTGCCGCGACTTTGGAGGCCGCCACGCGTTGTGATTCCGTTGCAAGATCACTCCGCATTGGCACGCATTGAAGCAGTTTCTTAAACGGCTATTGCGTTGCCTGCCGCTTTGTTCTATAATCTTTTCTTCGACGGACGCGGGGTGGAGCAGTCTGGCAGCTCGTCGGGCTCATAACCCGAAGGTCGTAGGTTCAAATCCTACCCCCGCAACCAAGTAATTCATTCGGTTCGAAACGTCGATACAACATCAAGGCTTGCCCAACCGGCAGGCCTTTTTTGTTTTCTGCCTCGCTCTCTTTTTCCGTTGTAGTGCGTGTTCTGCGCTCTGCTCTTTCCCCGCGGTCAGCTACACACCAAACACATACGCAAACGCACACGCACCCATTCCCACGCATCAATCTGGTAGCAATCCTAACTCACGTAGTGTCGAATCGGCTGCCGAAGCGCCAGCGTTAGCCAATCGGCCTAAGTCACAATCGTCCGCGCCGGGCCCGGCGCGCGACACGCGCCACTGCCTTCACACCAACACCGGCGTGCCGCCTTTACCGGACCTCAGAAAACCCCGGCCCAGTGATAAACTCCCATCACCCTTTCTCGTCCCCTTCCTATGAAATTCTGTTCTGTCTGCGGCCACGGCGTCAGCCTGAGCATTCCGCCGGGTGACAACCGCGAGCGCTTCGTATGCGGAAGTTGCGGCACGGTGCATTATCAGAATCCGCGCAACGTGGTCGGCACCGTCCCGGTCTGGGACGACAAGGTGCTGCTGTGCCGTCGCGCGATCGAACCGCGCTACGGCTACTGGACGCTGCCGGCAGGTTTCATGGAAATGGGTGAAACCACCGCCGAAGCGGCTTCGCGCGAAACGCTGGAGGAAGCCGGCGCGCGCGTCGAGGTGCAAAGCCTGTTCTCGCTGCTGAATGTGCCGCACGTGCATCAGGTGCACCTGTTCTACATGGCGCGTCTGCTCGATCTCGACATCGAAGCCGGCGAGGAAAGCCTCGAAGTGAAACTCTTCGAGGAACACGAGATTCCGTGGGACGAGATCGCCTTCCCAACCGTCGGCCAGACCTTGCGTTTCTTTTTCGCCGACCGTGCCGCCGGCAGCTTCGGGCTGCATACGGGCGACATCTTCCGTTCACTGCGCGAAGGTTGAGCAGCGCGCATGGTGCCCTGGCTCGGACCTGACGATCCGTTTCCCTCCGTCGAGCGCGCGCTCGGCGCGGCCAGCGGCGCACCCGGCCTGCTCGCCGCCAGCGGCGACCTGCTGCCGTCGCGACTGATCGACGCCTACCGGCGCGGCATCTTCCCGTGGTACTCGGACGGCCAGCCGGTACTGTGGTGGAGCCCCGATCCGCGCATGATCCTGCGCCCCGCCGAATTCAAACTGTCGCCGTCGCTGCGCAAAACGCTCAAGCGCGTGCTGCGCGAGGACGCGTGGGAAATCCGCGTCGACCATGATTTCGCCGCCGTGATGCGCGCCTGTGCGCAGGCGCCGCGGCGCGGCCAGCGCGGCACGTGGATCACCGCCGACGTGGTCGAAGCATATTCGTCGCTGCATCGGGTGGGCGATGCGCACAGCATCGAAACCTGGTTCGAAGGCAAGCGCGTAGGCGGTTTGTACGGGGTGTCTTTCGGCCGGATGTTCTTCGGCGAATCGATGTTCGCGGAGGTCACCGACGCGTCGAAAATGGCGCTGGCCGCGCTTGTCGGACACTTGCGCCGTCATGAAATAGAAATGATAGACTGCCAGCAGAACACGTCGCATCTGGCGTCGCTGGGCGGCCGCGAGATCGCACGCAAAGCGTTCATCGCGCATGTTCGCACGTCGGTCGACGCGCCGCCGATTCCCTGGCGCTTCGACAAAACCGTCCTGCGCGATGTCGTCGCGCCGGCGGCGTAGGAAGAATCAGGCCGAATCCGGATCCGTCGCCTACCGAGCCGCGGATCACGAGCCGCGGGTTTCAAACCGCAAGGCGCCGGGTTTGCAATACCAGAGACTGCAATACCAGAGACGCTTCGAGAGCTGCCAACGTGACTCATCCCAACGAGCTGCCTCTTTCTCCGCTTTCCGCGCTGCAATTTTATGCAACGGCGCCCTATCCCTGCAGTTATCTGGATGGACGCATCGCGCGTTCGCAAGTCGCCACACCCAGCCATCTGATCAACTCCGACGTCTATACCGACCTCGTCAAAGCCGGCTTCCGCCGTTCGGGCGTGTTCACCTACCGCCCGTATTGCGATGGCTGCCGCGCCTGCGTGCCGGTGCGCGTACCGGTCGATCATTTCGAAGCGAACCGCACGCAGCGCCGGGTCTGGAAAAAGCACGGCGAACTGATCGCCACGGTCGCCCCACTGCACTACGACGAAGAGCACTACGCGCTCTATATGCGCTATCAATCGGCACGGCATGCCGGCGGCGGCATGGACCGCGACAGCCGCGACCAGTACGAACAGTTTCTGCTGCAAAGCCGGATCAATTCGCGACTGGTCGAATTCCGCGAGCCGCAGCCGGATCATCCGGACGCACCCGGCATTCTGCGCATGATCAGCATGATCGACATCCTCGGTGACGGGCTCTCGTCGGTCTATACGTTCTTCGAGCCGGGTGTGAAGCACGCCAGCTTCGGCACCTACAACATCTACTGGCAGATCGAGCAGGCGAAGAGCCTCAAGCTGCCCTACGTGTACCTCGGTTACTGGATTCGCGAGAGTCCGAAGATGGCGTACAAGGCGAATTTCCGGCCGCTCGAAGGCTTGATCGACGGCGCATGGAAGGTGCTCGATCCCGCCAGCATCGATCTGCCACCGTTCGATCAGGCGATTCAGGGCAGGCGCGGGCCGCTGCGGCCGTGACGATTCGAGGCCGGCGCCAGTTCCGCCATACCGGCACGCGAGGCCGCACCCAACAAGCGCTGCCCGCCTCGGCACACGTCTACGGCGCACGCGCCATGTCCGATCTTGCAGACCCACACGGCCCGCGCTTTCACGTCTCTACCCGTTAGTCTCATTAATGTCCTAAAGCCGGTAAAATAGCGGGTTCCCATTTTCCGGCCGCCCGGCTTCGTCCCGTGTTCAGTTCCCTCTACCCGCTCGTACGCGCCCAACTCTTTCGCATGGACGCGGAAGACGCTCACCACCTGACTTTGCGCATGCTCGGCGCCGCGGGCCGCACCGGCCTTGCGAGCGCGCTCGCGCCACGCGTGCCGGATTCGCCACGCACCGTGATGGGGCTGACGTTCAGGAACCCGGTCGGGCTTGCCGCGGGGCTCGACAAGGACGGCGCGTGCATCGACGGTCTGGCGGCGCTCGGCTTCGGTTTCATCGAAGTGGGCACGGTCACGCCGCGGGCGCAGCCGGGCAATCCGCGCCCGCGCATGTTCCGCCTGCCGCAGGCGAACGCCGTGATCAACCGGATGGGCTTCAACAACGCGGGCGTCGACCAGTTCGTCAAGAACGTGCAGGCCGCGCGCTATCGCGGCATTCTTGGGCTGAACATCGGCAAGAATGCCGACACGCCGATCGAGCGCGCCGCCGAAGACTATCTCTACTGCCTCGAACGCGTGTATCCGTTCGCGAGCTACGTGACGGTCAACATCTCGTCGCCGAATACGAAGAATCTGCGCCAGTTGCAAGGCGCGGGCGAACTCGACGCGCTGCTCGCCGCGCTCAAGGACAAGCAGCAGCGTCTCGCCGACCTGCACGGCAAGCTGGTGCCGCTCGCGCTGAAGATCGCGCCGGACCTCGACGACGAACAGATCAAATCGATCGCCGATACGCTATTGCGCCACCGGTTCGAAGGCGTGATCGCCACCAACACCACGCTCTCGCGCACCGCCGTCGCCGGCATGCAATACGGCGACGAGGCCGGTGGCCTGTCGGGCAAGCCGGTGTTCGACGCCTCGAACGAAGTAATCCGCAAGCTGCGCGCCGAAGTCGGCGAAACGGTGCCGATCATCGGCGTGGGCGGGATTTTTTCGGGCGAAGATGCGCGCGCCAAGCTCGCGGCGGGCGCTTCGCTGGTGCAGCTCTATACCGGCTTCATCTATCGCGGACCGGCGCTGGTGGCCGAATGCGCGCAGGCGCTGCGTCGAGGCTAAGCCTCACCCAATCCGCATCAGTAATATAGACATAAACAAACGGTATTTAGGTTTCGATAGTCTGTTTTGTTATGCTTTCGTCTGTTAAAACGCCAGACGAACAAAAAAAGGAACACGATGAAATTTGGCTTGCTGAAAAAGATGCTCGTCGCCGGCCTGATCGGCGCGTCGTTCACCGCTGTCGCCGCCCACGCGGACGACCTGCTCGACCAGGTCAAGCAACGCGGCACGCTGCGCATCGGTCTGGAAGGCACCTTCCCGCCGTTCAATTCGAAAGCGCCCTCGGGCGAGTTGGTCGGCTACGACGTCGACATCGCCAAGGCGGTTGCGGCCAAGCTCGGCGTGAAGCCGGAATTCGTCACGACCGAGTGGAGCGGCATCATCGCCGGTCTGCAGGCAAACAAGTTCGACGTGATCGTGAACCAGGTCGGCATTACGGACGCGCGCAAGCAGGCACTCGACTTCTCGCCGGCCTACACGTACTCGGCCGCGCAACTGATCCAGCGTAAGGACGACACGCGCCAGTTCAAATCGCTCGACGATCTGAAGGGCAAGAAGCTCGGCGTCGGTCTGGGCACGAACTACATGGACATGGCGAAGTCGGTGCCGGGCATCGACGTGAAGACGTATCCGGGCGCGCCTGAATACCTGCGCGATCTGGCCGCCGGCCGTCTGGACGCGGCGCTGAACGACCGTCTGATGCTCGCGTATCTGATGAAGAACTCGCAACTGCCGCTGCGCACCGGCGCGACGGTCGGTACGGGCAATCCGTCGGGCATTCCGTTCAGGAAGGGCAATCCGAAGTTCGCCAAGGCGATCGACGACGCGATGACCCAACTCGAAGCGGACGGCACGTTCTCGAAGATCTCGGACAAATGGTTCGGTATCGACGTCAGCAAGCCGATCAAGTAACGCGCCTCAGATAAAACGAAGGGCGGCATCGTCGGCGATGCCGCCCTTCGTCTTTGCAGCGGAGCTTTCCGCTGCGTCCGGTTTTGCCCAGCTTATGTGTCGAGGTGCGGTTTCAGCCGCGGGCGAAGTCTCGCGGCGGCCTCTGCCTCAACGCCCGCCAAAGTTTATGATGTGCGCTTTGCCGCGCTAACCAGCCCCCGCTCATGTCCACCACTTCCCTGCTCGTCCAATCGCTTCCTGTGCTCGCACAGGGCGCCGTCCTGACGGTCAAGTTCGCGGTCCTGTCGATGATCTTCGGCCTCCTGGCCGGCGCCGTGCTCGCGGTGATGGGCATCAGCCACAACCGCGTGCTGAACTGGATCGCACGCGTGTATGTCAGCCTGTTCCGCGGCACGCCGCTGCTGGTGCAGATCTTCGTGATCTATTACGGCCTGCCGAGTCTCGGCATTTCGCTCGACCCCACGCCCGCTGGCGTGATCGCGTTGTCGGCCAACGTGGCGGCGTATCTGTCGGAGAGCATGCGCGGCGCGATTCTCGGCATTCCCAGCGGCCAGTGGCTGGCCGCCTATAGCCTGGGACTCTCGCGGCGTCAGACGCTGCGCTATGTGATCGCGCCGCAAGCCTTGCGCATTGCCGTGCCGAGTCTGTCGAACAGCCTGATCAGTCTGATCAAGGACACGTCGCTGGTGTCGGTGATTACCGTGACCGAATTGCTGCGCAGCGCGCAGGAGATCATCGCGTCGACCTATCAGCCGCTGCCGCTGTACCTCGCGGCAGCCGCAGTCTACTGGGTGCTGTGTCAGGTGCTCGAGTGGGTGCAGCACTGGTATGAAAAACGCCTCGCGCTGCCGGCGCGCCACTGAGCACACCACTGAGCACACCACTGAGCGGGCCGCCCGGCCTCTCGTTTAACACCCCTCTTCACTCTACTCCGCTGATTCACCCGTCGGCCGCCTACCGGCTGGCGGTCAAAGGAGCCTTATCCAGCGGCGCGCCGAAGCGATCGAAACGCGGTTTGTAGTAGTGATCCGGGTCGAGCGAATACGCGACGTGACGCGTGCGGCCCATCAGTTCCTTGCGCGGAAAGAAGCCGAAATAACGTGAGTCGGCACTGTTGTCGCGATTGTCGCCAAGCATCAGATACTCGCCTGGCGGCACGATCACCGGCCCGAACGAATTGCGCGGACTCGGCGCATCGGGCGCCAGCCGCACCGAATGCGTCACGCCGTCGAAGCGCTCGGTCAGATAGTCGCCAGGAGACGCGGCATCGCCCGGCAGCGGCTTCAGGTGCAGCGGCCGGTAATCCGCGCGCACGCCGTTCACGTACAGCACATTGTCGCGCATGGCGACGCTGTCGCCGGGCAGGCCGATCAGACGCTTGACGATCAGCTCATGCGCCGCCGAGGAATCGATCGTGACGATATCGCCGCGCTGCGGATCGTGCAGGTGCGCGATCGTGATATGGGTGAGTGGCACGCGCAGATCGTAGGCCATCTTGTCGACGAAAATCCGGTCGCCTTCACGGATTGTCGGCAACATCGAACCGCTCGGCACGACGTTCCAGTCGGCCACGGCGCTGCGGAACAGCACCATCAGGAACAGAAAGGCGACGAGGCTCTTGTTGTCGCGCCACAGTTTTCCAAGCATGCGCATCGCAGGCGGCTCCAGTGGAAGGTGATCGAGAATTCCGAGTGTGCGGGCCCTTTTTATTCGAGTCCGCACGCCCGCGCAAATCGTACCATCGCCGCTCGAAGTACCGCGGCAACGGCCTTCACTCTCCCGCGAACTTAAGCCCCAACGCGGCGCGCGCGGCATCGGCCATTTCGATCATCTGCAGCGATTTACTGTGCGGCATCAGCGGGCTCTCGATCTGCCCCGCTCGAATCAGCTCGCAGAAATGCGCGGTCTCGTAGTTCAGGCCGCCGCCTTCGAACGGCTCGTCGAGCTCGACCACGCGACCGTCGGTGTACCGGATCGTCGCGCGCGCCGGATTCCACCAGGGTTCATGAATCGTGACATGGCCATGCGTAGCCATCAGCAATGCGTCGCCCTTGCCGTGCAGATCGAGTCCGCAAAACAGCTGGGCGATGCCACGCTCATGCCGGCTGTTCAGGCTCGCGAACGTATCGACGCCGGTTGCGCCGAGCCGCCCGAGCGTCTGCACTTCACGCGGCGCACCGAGCCAGTCGACCGCGAGAAACATCTCGTAGACGCCGATATCGAGCAGCGCGCCGCCCGCGTGTTCGAACGACAGCGACGGATGATCGTCCGGCACACCCGGCACCGAACAGCCGGCGCGCACGAGACCCACCGCGCCGATCGGCTCGGCCTCCAGATGGGCGCGCAACTTTCTGTAGAGCGGATAGAACGGCGGCTTCATGGCTTCCATGAAAAGCCGTTGCCTGGCGAGCGCGGCCTCGAGCACACGCTCGAGTTGCGGCTTGTTGATGGTGGCGGGTTTTTCGCACAGCACATGCAGACCGGCGTTGAGCGCGGCGATCGCGTAATCGGCGTGACTGTCCTGGACGGTGGCGATATAAAGCGCGTCGATACCGCTCGCGAGCAGCGCGTCGAAACTCGCGCACACCTCGCCGCCGAATTCTTCGGCGAACGCCATGGCCGGTTCGGCGCGGCGAGACCACAGCGCGGTCAGTTGCGCCTTCGGCACATGGGCGAGTCCCTGAGCAAAGCGACGGGCAATACGGCCCGTCCCGACGATCCCCCAGCGGATCATGCCGTCCGCGGGGGCTCCTTGCATTGCGATTGTCATCGTTCCTTCGAGTCCGTGCAGTTCAGAACAGGCGCTATTGTGACGCAAGCCGCGCGCGCATGCGCAGGCATGCTGTCGCGCCGTTCGTTATGCAAGGTCCTCGCAGGAAGGCCCCCGGTTGCCGCCATAGCGGCCGCGCTCAACCGCGCACCGGCGGCTCCGACGTAAAGCTGCCGCTGATCTCTTCCGTCGTGTAGTCGATCATCGCCAGCGAGGCGATTTCCGCTTCCTTCGGATCGTGCCGTTCGATCGCCTCGACCACCCGCTGATGCGTGCTCACCGCCTTGTCCCACGCCCCGTCGTTCCGGTTGACGATCGGGTTGACGGTCGACAGCGCGCCGCGAATGATCGCCGCCATCTGCTTGAAGAACTGATTGCCGCTCGCCACCACGATGCGCGCGTGGAACAGCTCGTCGGCCGCCTGATAGCCGGGCTCGCCGGGCTGGATCACGCGGAACGCCTCGAACGCCTCGCGAATCGCCGCGATGTCGGCCGCACTGCCCCGCGCCGCCGCCTGCGCCGAGGCACGCGGTTCGATCAGGAGGCGAAACTCGATCACGTCGCGCAGAAACAGCGGATCGGGCTTCGCGCGAAAACGCCAGTTCACGACGTCCTCGTCGATCATGCGCCAATCGCTCATCGGCCGGATGCGCGTGCCGATCTTGGGCCGCACGTCCAGCATGTCGCGCGCGAGCAACATCGACAGCGCCTCGCGCATGACGGTGCGGCTGACGTCGAACTCCTTCGACAGCACATCCTGCGGCGGCAGGATGGCGCCGTACTTCTCTTCGACGATGCCGGTCACAAGTCCGTCCATGACCTTGCTGACCAGCGATCGATCCTTGTTTGCCTGTTCCATGACACTCTCCCCGAAGCGGTGTTTCCCCGCGTAGCCTGTTGATCAAGCAGCCCTGGTGTGTCGTTTTATCGATGCGTATTGGTTCTTTTACGATACGTTGCTAGCTTCGAAACGGTTGCGCCAGTTGGGAAACGTCCTGAGAGGGTTATCCCTCTGAAGAATTGTTTCGTCCGTGTAACGCCGCATGTTTTGACGGGCCATAAGCTTGCGTCTCAAGCGTGCCTGTCCAGCCAGATTTGCATCGTGCGAAGACGCACGTAGCGAATCGAATTGTCTGATTTTCACCCGCTGTTTCTTCCGCTGTTTGACCCGCTGAAGCAGCGCGGAGCGGGCGCAGAAAAGACCGGCGAGACGATACGGCGCTGCCGGCGTCGGGCATCGTTAGCCTTCAAATGTAAAGAACGCGGGCGAATTGAAAGAAAACTCGATGCGCTCACCGCTGTCGCAGGCGCCAGGCACGAGCGGCGTTTGGGGGCGGCGTTCCGAGCTGGATTGCAAACGGCGTCTCAAAGCGGTTCGGCCACCGACGCATAGCGCCCGCCAAAAAAGATCAGCGGCGCGTGTTCGTCGAGCGAAAACACCAGCACTTCGCCGACAAAGAGCGTGTGGTCGCCGCACGGATGCCGGTCCACCATGCGCGCCGCGAAACGGGCCGCAGCGTGTTCGAGCAGCACCACGTCCGGCAAACCGTCCACCGGCGCGAAGCGCGGCGCAAGCCGGCTCTGCGGCTCGCCGGCGAAGTGGCGGCTATGGGATTCCTGGGCATCGGACAACACGCTCACGCCGAACCTCGCGCTGGTCATCAGACGCTCGTGCATGCGCGCGCGGTGTCCGACCGACACGACGATCAGCGGCGGCTTGAGCGAGCCGGACATGAAGGCGTTGGCGGTCATGGCGTGCATGCCGTCGCCACTGCCGGTCGAAATCACCACGACGCCGGTAGCGAAACGCCCCAGCGCATGGCGGAAGCGGCGCTCGTCGAAAGCGCCCGCGCCTCGCGCGTCGAGCCCGGCCGCGCCGGCTCCGGCATCGCTGCGGCCGCCGGCCGCGCAAGCCACCGGCGCTTGCCATGCCGCGGCCTCAGCCTCCTGCCGCTCGTCAATGTGACGTACCCGCGCCTGCATGGCCGCTCTCCTGGTCGCGGCCGTATTGATCGTCGAAGCGCACAATGTCGTCTTCGCCGAGATAGCCGCCTGATTGCACCTCGATCACTTCAAGCGGCGTCTTGCCCGGATTTTCGAGCCGGTGCGTGACGCCGAGCGGAATATACGTCGACTGGTTCTCCGAAAGGAGGAAGCACTCCGCGCCGCGCGTGACACGTGCCGTACCGCGCACCACGATCCAATGCTCCGCGCGATGGTGATGCATCTGCAACGACAGGCGCCCGCCCGGTTTGACAACAATGCGCTTCACCTGGAAGCGCTCGCCGCGCTCGAGCGAGTCGTAAAACCCCCACGGCCGGCCGACCTTGCGATGCTCCTGCGCCTCCGTGCCCTGCTCCGCCTTCAGCCGGTTCACGATCGCCTTGACGTCCTGCACGCGATCTTTCGAGGCGACCAGCACCGCGTCGGCGGTCTCGACCACCACCACGCCGCTCACGCCGACACAGGCGACGAGGCGCCCCTCCGAATGCGCGAAGCTATCGGCCGAATCTTCGAACATCACCCGGCCACGCGCGACGTTGCCGCGGGTATCTTTGCCGGACGCCTCCCATACCGAATCCCACGCGCCCACATCCGACCAGCCCGCGACCAGCGGTACGGCGACGCCGACGAGGCGTGCGTCGGTGGCGACGCGCTCCATCACTGCATAGTCGATCGAATCGGAAGGACACGCGGCGAACGCCTCACGTGCAAGATGCAGCGCGCCGTCGCCATCCACGGCGGCATGCTCGAAAGCTTCCGCGCAAGCCGCCGCGATCGCGGGCCGGCAAAGCTCGATCGCCGCAAGCCACACCGAGGCGCGCACCACGAACATGCCGCTGTTCCACCAGTACTCGCCGGAAGCCACATAGCGCTCGGCGAGTTCCGCATCGGGCTTTTCGACGAAGCGTTCGATTGCACGCGCCCCGTGCACGCCGAGCGCCCTACCCGTGCGGATATAGCCATAGCCGGTTTCCGCGCGTTGCGGCGGCACGCCGAGTGTCACGATCGCACCGCGCGCGGCGTGAGAAATCGCCTGCGTGAGCGCCGCGCCAAAAGCTGCATGATCGGCAATCAGATGATCCGCCGGCAACGCGACGATAATCGGATCGTCCCCGGCCGCGGCGCCTGCGCGCGCGGTCAACGCGGCCACGGTCAGCGCCGGCGCGGTGTTGCACGGCACCGGTTCGAGCACCATCCGCACCGGCCGGCCGCACCGTTCGAGACATTCGAGCGTTTGCAGGCGCAGGTCCTCGCAACAGACCACAAGTGGCGCGGCCATGCTCACCGGCGTGTCTGCCGGCATCCCGGCCGCCGTCGCGCTATCCGCCGTCCTGGCGAACGCAAGGTCGAGCCGGCGCAGCGTCGCTTCGAGCAGCGATTCGTCACCCATCAGTCCGATCAGTTGTTTCGGATTGCGCTCGCGTGACAACGGCCATAGCCGTGTGCCGGAACCGCCGGCGAGAATCACCGGCTGGACCGGCAAACACGCGGTCTTTCCGGTAACACCCGCAGTCGACGCGAGCGGATTGCCTGGTTCAACGATGCGATTCATGTCCGCTTCCCGTGAGTGTTCAATCTGGTCTGTTGATATTTTTTGTATGCGGCGTACGTGCTGCGCCGTCTTCGCCCAAACAGCGGCGGTCAGTCGAATGGGCCCGCGGCAACCGGTTTGCGCGCGATGAAGTGAAACCACCACGTGTCGCTGACTTCCACGTCGTCGGCAATGCGGTTGCCTTCGCAACTACCGAACACCGCTTCGCTCAGAAAACCGACCTGCGCGAGTTGCCGGCGCTGCTCACCCAGCGTCGTATAAACGATCACAATGCCGAAGTTGTGCGCCGCCGCGGTTTTCACCGAGTAGCCGCCGTAGTCGTGATTCAGCTTCACGTGGCGCACATAGTTCAACGTGCCGAGTTGAAAACGCCGCAGCGAACGCAGCGTGCGCCAGCCGAGCTTGAGCGGATTGAAAGTGAATTTCGGCAGCAATTGCCAGATGTTCTCGCGGTAGCCCGGGCCGCCGCGGTTGTGCGATGAAAACAGGACATAACCGCCGGGCCGCACCACGCGATACATCTCGTTGAGAATCTTCACGCGATCGCCATAGTCGACGCAGTCGATGCCGTTCCAGCTGAACTCCACCAGCCCGTAATGCCCGGACGGCAGCGTTGACATATCGCGCGCATCCATATGCCGCAAGTCGCGTTCGGGGTAGCTCGATTTCGCGATCTCCAGCAGCTTCGGCGTGTAGTCGACGCCTGTGTAGTCGTTCGAGATCGCGGTCATCAGCGGAATCGTGCGGCCCGTGCCGACACCGATATCCAGCACCGGCTCACCGGCACAACGCGGCGCGAGCCACTCGAACGCAGCCTGTTCGCCAAGGTCCGAAAATGTTTTCTCGATCGTGAATACGCGGGTCGCATCCGACGAATTCCATGCGATACGGTTGATGCGGTCCAACTCGGATTGACTGTTCATTGCATTGCTCCATCAAAGTGGAAGCGCACTGGATCGGCAACCCGATGCGTTCGTTACGCTTCGCCTGATAGACGAAGTGCCCGCGCACGTTTTAGAAGCCACTGCGTGGTGCGCGCATGGCGCCAGTCGAGCCTTGCGCGGCGCAATTCGCCGCCAACGGATGACTCGGGCTGACGGGTTTCGTCGAAGGTGCTGCGGAAAAAGTCCTCGAAGTACGACATCACGTTTTCTTGTGCACGGGCCGACAGAATTGCGTGATCGGTGCGCTCGCAAAAGGCCACGCCAATCCGACCGAAACGCCGAAGCCGTCGGCCACGCACACCGAAGTAGCGTTCGAGTTCTTCGACACCTTCGTCCAGCACACCGTATAGAAGACGCGTATCGACGCCTCGCGCATGCAGCGCGGTGAAGAGGCATTGCTCGTCCCTCGATCCCAGTTGGACCCCGCTGATACGTTCGACACGGTCGGCGAGCGCCGTGCCCAACCTGGCGGCGAAGCGCGCTGCAAGCTCGCGAGCGACCGGCATGCCGCCGGTCTGCCCTCGCACTACGCGAAGCCATTTGCGTGGCTGGCACATCGAACGCAGATAACTGCGCGTCGAACCGAAGACCGCGACGGGGACAGTCGGTTTGCCGTGTTCATCGCAGATGTTCTGCCACGTGAATTTCTGCAAATTGACCAGCACGGCGCCGATCACCGCCGGTTCACGCGACGCGGCATGCAAGCCGACAAAAGCGCCCGCGCAGATGCCGAGCAGCACCGCGCCGCGATGTCCTTGCGCTGTCAGCCAACGCGCCGCACAGGCGGCATCGTCGGCGCCGGCCTGGGCATACAGGGCATCGAGACTCACCGCATCCAGCGACGGCTCGCTGTCGCCCAAACCACCGAGGTCGACACGCAGCGACGTGATCCCCTGTCGCGCGAGACGTCGCGCAAAGCGCACGCCAAGTCGCGCATTGCCGATCCGCGAGACGGCACCGGTATTCAGCATCAGCACCGCGGGCGCGGTGGCGGAGCGCGATTGGGGCGTGCAGTAGATGCCGAACATCCTGCCGCCATCGATCCACACCGGCGTTTCGATCACGCCCGGCTCGACAAGGTGGCCCGAATTGGGGTCGCACACGCGATCCGCCCTGCGCTCAGTCATTTGATCGGCGTGAGACCCTGCGTCGCCAGCCAACGCCATGCGCTCAAGTTCGAGTGTAGGAGAATTATCAGCGGCGCCTGCCAGCCAGTTTTCAATCGACTGAAACGCCGCCTGCGGAATCTCGCTATCGAGCGCCTCCATCATGAACTTGCCGTATTCGTCGAACGACTGCCGCTCCACCTGTACGCCTTGCTCACGATAATGCTCAACCAGCGCGTCGACCCGCGCCGGGTCCAACGAATCGAGCACCAGCACGCGCCCGGCCGGGCGCATGGCGTCGCGCTGCAGATCGACCGCGCGCAAACTCTCCAGCGTGTCGCCATAGAGACGAAAACCGTAGGCTTCGACGAATGCATCGGTATCGGGTTCGGCTTCGCAATCCATCGCGGCCGGCATCAGCAGCCACTTGCGGTAATGCGCACGCAATTCGCGTTGATAATTCTTGCCGGACAAAACCGGCGCCAGCAGCACCAGACCATCCACGCCGCCGAGTTCCTGAGCGGCCAGCGCCGCAAGCGTGCCGCCAAGACGCAGCCCGCACAGCGTCACGCGTTCGACACCGGTGGTTTCGCGCAGCAGCGCCACGGCCTGCTTGATACTGTCGATCCACGCGCGCCAACGGCCAGGCTCGCTCGCCTCGCCCGCTGCATCGCCGGTGCCCGAGTAATCGAACCGCAGCACCGGCATACCGCGCCCGGCAAGCCGCTCGGCCAGCCTGCGCATGCCGCGATAGGTGCACACTGCGTCGTACCCGAACGGGTAACACAGCACCACGCCGCTTCGCCCCTCTGCCGGATGCAGCCATCCGAACCGGCCATCGAACACTACTGGCCTCACGCTAGTCTCCTCAACGGTTCAACTCCGCTTTTGATCACTACAACAAACACCGTCTGATTCATCTGTACGCCCACCCACACTAGGTCGGACTACGATGCTTATGCGGCTTGACGCGTTGTGCGCCGTGACGGCCGATTCGACCCGCGTCGACGTGCCGTTCGGTTGCCGTTCGGTTGCTGGTCAGTTTCCATTCGCCGCGCGCGAAGCGAAGGCCGACCGGGTGGCGAGCAGCACGTGATAGAAAAACCGCGCCCGCAGCCGGTCGCGCATCGGGTAGTGCCGCGACAGCAGCACACGCCATGCGGCCGCCGGCTCACCGGCGCGCGCGTAGGCGGATGCCGCGCGTGGCGCGACGCGCCGCAACGCATCCTCGCGCGCGGCCTGCGCGGCCGCGGGCACGCTGCTCGCGCGCAGTTGCGCAAACGCATGCATGGCCGGCAGCGCATGGGTCGATATCGACAGCGCCGTTTCGCGCGACACCGACACGAACGCATCCACGAAACAGATCGCGATAGCGTCGACACTGAGCCGCAAGCCAAAATCGAAGTCGCACGCTTCACCGACCTCGGCCGCCGCGCGATAGGCGATCCGGCGCGCGGCCAGGGTATCCACCAGATAGCCGTTGTTCGGGAACATCTGGTCGATGCCCGCCAGCGCCGGCACCGGCAGACGGCCGGCGCGTTCCGGCACACGCAGATAATCGCGATTCAGACGTTCGGTGGCTTGCGGACGCGGCGTGCCGTCATCGGCGATCACACGCTGTTTGCCAAACGCCGCGGTCAACTCGGGATGCTTGCGCCAGCATTCGTCGAGACAACTCAGCGCGCTCGGCTCGAGCAGATCGTCGTCGTGCAGCAGGACGAGCCGCGCGCCCTGGGCGCGCGCAAACAGCCGGTTCACGTTGGCCGCCTGTCCCAGCCGGGGCAGATTGCGTTCATAGCGGATCGGGATCGGCCGCAAACTGCGCAAACGGCAACGCTCCGCCACATGCCGCGCGCTGTCGTCGTTCGAGTCGTCGCCGATCACGATTTCAAACTCGTCATACGTCTGCGCAAGGCAACTGTCGAGGGCCTGTTCGAGCAAGGCGGGCCGATTGCAGGTCGGAATGCAGATGGAAATCAGACGCGCGGATAACGCACCGTCACGGCTCCGGCCGGCCTCGTTCGCGATCTCAATCATGGGTGCTCCGAAAACCGTAACGGATTTCATTTAACCCCGCCGGATCACGGCTATCTGTACGGCCACACACACATCGGTCAAGGGCGAAGGTGCAATATCGACACCTGCGACAGACCGGCGTCATCGTTTCAAACGCGCCGCTGGGTGCGGCTGCACACCGACAGCGTCCACGATCGATCACACCATTCAATGACTCCACCCGCCGGATAGCGCACCATGGAAAGAAGTATCGTCAAGAACATCTTCATCAATTTTGCAGGAGCGATCGCTCCGACCTTCATCTCGCTCGTCACCGTGCCCGCCTATATCCACCTGATGGGCGCCGAGCGATATGGGGTTATCAATCTGGTGTGGACGCTCATCGGCTACTTCAGCGTGCTCGATCTCGGCACGAGTCTTGCCACCGAAAATCAGATTTCGAAAGCGCGCGCCGCCAAAGACGACTCCATCGAATGCATTTTCTGGAGCGCCTGGTTCATGAATCTCGGGACCGGCATCGTGGGTGGCCTGCTGGTGTACCTCGGCACATTTATCTACATCACGCACGGCGTGAAGATCGAACCCGCCTTTCAGCGCGAAGTGATGGCGAGCCTGCCGTGGATCGCGGTGGCCGTGCCGATCGCGAACGTCTCGTGGGTCTTCGCCGGCGCCATCAACGGCGTGGAACGCTTCACCAGTTTCAATATCAACCAGACCCTGGGCACGGCGCTGTTCCAGTTGCTGCCGCTGGCGGCGATCTTCTGTTTCTCGCCTTCGCTCGCGGTAGTGATTCCGGCTGCGGTCGTGGCCCGTCTCATAGCGGGCGTGCTACTCGGCGCGGCAGCGTTCCGCGCAATCGGAATTCGCCGTGTACGGATGCCGCAATGGCGCGTGATGGCCGAACTCTTTCGCTATGGCCGCTGGATGCTGATGTTTTCCGGCGCCAACATGATTGCGACGACACTCGATCGGGTGCTCGTCGGCGCACTGATGGGCGCGCGTTTCGTCACTTACTATGCGACCCCGCAGAATCTCATCACGCGTCTGAACCTGCTGCCGATCGCCATGGTGCGCACACTCTTCCCGCGCCTGTCCGCCGTCTCGCGCGCCGATGCGGACGCACTGGCGCATAGCGCCCTCGCTTTTCTGAACGGCGCTTTCACGCCTTGCGTGATCGTCGCGCTGTTCGCGCTCAAGCCATTTCTGACGCTATGGCTGGGGCCGACGTTCGCGGCCGCGGCGCCGGTCGCCGGCGTGCTGGTGCTGGGCGTGTGGCTGAGCGGCCAGTGCGGCATTCTGGGCATTCTGATTCAGGCGCAGACAAGCCCCGCCTACGTGGCCGGCGTGAGCTGGCTCGAACTGCCCTTGTTTGCCGGCGCGCTATGGTGCGGGATTCACTGGTACGGGATCATGGGCGCGGGGGTCGTCGTCGTCATGAAGTCGCTGTTCGACTACGCCGTGCTGCTGGTGTTCGCGCGACTGCATGCCTGGTCCATCGTGCGCAATATGCTGGTCCATCTCGCGTTCCTGATCGTCGCACTGGTGCTCTCCGAAGAGATCACCGCGTTGCCAACCTTGATCGCCGCGGCGCTTGTCATGGCGGCGGCGAATCTGGGGTTATCGCTGCACGGGTCGAGCGAACTCAGGGGCGTCGTCTACAAACTCTGGACGCGCGTCACGCTGTCGGCGAGTTAGGCGGGCGGCTGATGCGGGCCGGGATTCGGGTCCGCGTCGCTACCTGGTTTCGCAGTGTCGTTTTACTGCGGTCCTGTTTTACCGCTTCGTTTCACCGCCTCTTTACGCCACTTCCTTAGACACCCACACACGACCCCTCCAACGCCGGTTCGCCGGAGTTTCCCGGCATCTCCGTGCCTTCGTGCCTTCGTGCCTTCGTGTCTCCGTGTCTCCGTGTCTCCGTGTCTCTTAGCAGATCACAACGTCGTCTTCCGTGCGACAGCGTCCCCCACTGCGATTTCAGGCGCGGCCAGGTTGGCCGTCGTGGCGATCGTGGCAAAGCGGCGCGGCTGGCGGCTGGCGAGCGCACGCTCATAAACCAGTTGGTAATCGTCGCTCACCCGTTGCACGCTGAATCGCTCGCAGTTTTGTCGCGAACGCGCGATCAGCGCGGCATGAGCAACACGATCGGTCAGGAGCAGGCCGAGCGCCTGCGCAAGCTCTACCGGATTCGCGGGCGGCACCAGCAGACCGGCTTCGCCGTCATCGAGCATCTCTGGAATGCCGCCCACCCGAGTTCCGACGATCGCGCGCCCCGCCTCGCGGGCTTCGCACAACACCAGAGCACCCGGCTCTGCGTGCGAGGCCAGTGTGAAAACGTCGGCTTGAGCAAGATAGCCACGCGGATCGGCCACGAAACCCGTAAAGTGCGCATGCTCCGCCACCCCGAGTTGCCGGGCCAGCGTTTCCATCACGGCGCGATCAGGTCCATCGCCGACCAGATACAGCAGCGCGTCCGGCACACGCTTGCGCAGCAGCGCAAAAGCGTGCAGCAGATCGCGGATGCCCTTGCGTTCGTACATGCCCGCCACCGTGACGATGCACGGATGAGCCAACCGCGGTTCATCGGGCACCGGTGTGCTGGCGAGGCGCGGCGTACCGATCGTGCCGTTGCCGACGACGGCGAGACGTGCCTGTGGTATGCCGCGTCGCGCCATCGCCACCGCCACGGCGTTGCTGACCGCCACCACGCGGTCGCCCACGCGCATCAGCGTCGCGCTTTTCTGGAACTCGTTATGCACCGTCGTGACCAGCACGAAACGCCGTTGCAGGACACTGCAGCGTGCGATCAGCGCACCGGTGATCATGTGCGCGTGCACGACGTCGGGATCGTACTTCGCGATCAGCCGGTTAAAACCGGCCACCATCGCGGGGACGCGCGACGGCCGCGGCGATTGCGCGAGCAGCACGTGACGAACGCCCTGCTGCGCGAGCAAACTCTCGTGGCCGCCACCCGCCGACGCCACCGTCACGTCGTGGCCGGCACGTGCCTGCATGCAGGCGAGGTCGACCATCATGTTGACGATGCCGTTGCCGACGTTCTGCGCATGGTTGGCTAGATGAATGATCTTCATGGGGTCTGTGCCGTATCTGTTGAGTGAGAAGCGGCAGCCGCCAGCGGCGCCGTTTGTGGCATGAAGCGATACATCAGCGCTTTGCCGTGTGCGTCTTCCTCGACCAGCACGAGGTATTCGCCTGACGCGAGGCGATGGGCGGTCAGCGGCATCGGGACATCGACCCAGCCGCTCGCCGAACCGACTTCCTTGCCCGGTTCGAGCCGGCCCACATCGCGGCCGGTGGCCCGGTCGTAGACGCGCACGATCGCGCTCCGGGTTTCGACGGCGAAGAGGTAGTCGCCCGCCACGGCGAATCCGCTGATCGACGACCAGTCGGGCGCGCCGCGGTCGGGCAAGCCGATGACATAGCGCAGCACGGGCTTACCGCCCTTCCAGTGGTCGTAACGCGCCAGTTGCGAACCCGCGCCATTCCAGTTGTCCTGAACGAATGGATGCGCCGGTGTCGACCCGGAGACGAACATCGTGTCGTCGGCGGGGAAGTAGTTCAGGCGCGCGATCCGATAGAACGGTGCGGGTGGCGGATACTGCCGCATCGCGGCGTAGCGGTAGACCGGATTGCCGGCCTGGTCGAAACCCTGCAGCGGAAACGAGCGGATTCCCTGCGACTCGGTGCCCTGCCAGATATCGCCGAGGCTATCGACCCACCATGCGCGCATCGGCGGCGCGTCGGTGCTGCCGGTGTTCTGGTCGAACGCGCCGGCGGAAAAGTCGCCCTTGCCGGTTGCGTCGCGCCAGATCCATTCGCCTTGCGCCGGCTGGTTCGGCGGCCACGCGCCGTCGATGTGCGACTGCGCAAAGAGACCCGAAGGAATCGCCGTCTCGCGATCGGCGGCGAAGCGGTAGATGCGCAGAAACGACGAGTACATGTCCGTCGTATAGAGCAGCCGGTGCCCGCGAACATCGCGCACGAGCGGCATGCCGCGCTGGCCGCCGAGGTACAGATGAAAATACGGATCGTAGGGATAGCGGAAACGGTCGGCGGTGTAGCCGGCGTAAGACCACTCCTCGCCGACCGGACGTGCGAGGTCGAGCGTGAAGCGCTTGCTGCCGCTATAGACCGAAGGCGGCTCGCCATCGACGAATTGCGCCCCGTCGACGAACAACAGCCCTTGCAGACTGAAGCGCTGCGTGCCGTCGGGCGCATAACTCTCGATCAGCGCACCGTCGTAGGTGCTCGGACCTGTGCCGATGGGACGCGGTCCCGCGCCGTTCATCGACACATAGATGTTGCCGGCCCGGTCCACGCCTACGCCGGTCAATCCATTGAAGCGCCGCGGCCCCGGCGCGCCGGCGCGGCCCGCGTATATACCGCCCGCTTCTCCGAAGCTTGCTGACAGTTGCATGCCGGCTCCTGGCTGCGCGGGGGTGGATGCCGTTGTACTGGATGCCCTCGTATTGGATGCGGTCGTACTGGATGCGGTCGTACTGGATGCGGTCGTACTGGATGCGGTCGTACTGGATGCGGTTGTACTGGATGCGGTTGTACTGGATGCGGTTGTACTGGATGCGGTTGCGCCGGAATTCGCTGAGTTCGCTGAGTTTGCTGAGTTTGCTGAGTTTGCTGAGTTTGCTGAGTTCGCTGAGTTCGCTGAAGTCGCTGGAATCGCTTGAGTTGCCGGATTCGCCTGATTCGCTGAAGCCACCGTAAAAATCAGGATCTGCTGACGCGCGCCGTTGTCGGCGATCAGCAACCGTCCGCGCGTATCGACCGTCAGATCCGCGGGCACCACGCCTCGCGGCAATACCAGCTCGCCAAGACGTGCACCATCGCGCACCCGATGGACCACGCGCTGCGCACCATCGGTGCGGCTGTTCTCGACGATCCACAGCGAACCGTCGGGCGCGAGCGCGAGGCGCCCCGGTTCGTGGACCGGAAAGCCGCCGACCGGCTGCATCGTTTGAGCGTCGAAGATCTGAACGCGGTTATCGCGCTGATTCGACACGAAGAGCCGTGTCTCGTCCGCGGCGAGCCCGCGGATCGCGTAGTCTTCCTTGCTCGAAAAAGTCGAGACCAGCAGAAACGCCAGCCGGCTGCCGCCCGGCCAGTTCACCTGACCGGCGAACGGTACGCCGTCGCGGATATCGGCGCGGCTGCGGCGTGAAACGCCGGTCCACTGCTCGCCCTCGCGCGGCATACGCCGGTGTTGGGCCATCTCGTTGCCGAGACTGACGACGGTTTGCGCGACGAACACGTACTCGTCGTTCACGGCGATTGCGTCGCCGCCCATCATGCCCCAGCCGTGCGACTCGCCACCGTGGCGAACCAGTTGCCCGTTACGGTACTGACCGATTTCGCCGCCGCCTTCGTCCCAGGGCGCGTTCGTGAAGACATCGCCCTCAGGCGTAACCGCCAGCGCCTGCACGTCGATCTGCATCCAGCGATGATCTGCGTAGCCCCAGGTATTGCCGATCCACGACGTGCGATACGACAGCGACGGATGCGCGGCGACGGCAAGCGCTTCGGCTGCGGGCTTGCCTGCGGAAGCCACGAAGTTCGCGCCCGGCGCGACCCGGGCCGTCTGCGCCGGCCCGAGCGTCGTGCCGCCGCCCGGGTCGCTCGCCGCGATCAGCACGAGCACCGGCAACGCCAGAGCGGCGGCGCATGCGAGGCGTTCGAAGGTTTTGCGTGCAGGGCGTCGCATGATCTCTAGCGCGTCAGAACGCGTCGATCGCTTCGCGATAGATCTGCGCGACCTGCGCGGCGACCACCGGCCGGTCGAAATACCGGCGGGCATACGCGCGGCACGCCGGCGAATCCGGCACCATGCGGCGGCCGAGCAGGACATCGGCAATCCCTTCGCCGATCGCCTTGAAGCCGCCCGAGGACAACACCAGTTCGGCCGATAACGGCGCGACCGCTTCCGGCAGACCACCTACCGGCGTCACCAGCACCGGCGTGCCGGCCGCGAGCGATTCGATCGTCGTGAGCCCGAAGCCTTCGAGCGACACCGTCGGCACCACCGTCAGATCGGCGGCGCGATACCAGAGCGGCACCGTGTCGTCGGGCACGTAGCCCGCGAGCCGCACGTGGCGCTCGAGCCCGCGCGCCACGATGCGCGCCTGCAATTGCGCCTCCAGCGGCCCTTTGCCGGCGATCGTCAGGAGTACGTCGGGCAGCACGGGCTTGACGATGGCGATCGCATCGATCAGGTCCTCGAGTCCCATGCGCGATACCAGGCGCCGCATGCAGAACAGCAACGGCCGGTCCAGCGGCAGACCGAGGCGCTCGCGTGCCTGCCGCTGCGTCACACGCGTGTCGAATTGCGCGACGTCGACGCAGCCGGGCACGATCCGGATGCGCTCGTCACGCACGCCATAGGTCTCGCGCAGGATCTTCCCGAACGCCTGCGACAGTACGATGTGACGCGTGCCGCCCCGGTACACGAAGCGCTCGAGTGCGACACGCATCGCGCGCGACCAGCCACCGCCACCACCCGGGTACGACTCGGCGGCCCACGGTCCGTGAAAATGCACAACCTTCGGCACGCTTCTGAAGACGCCCGCGGTCGGCGCGGCATAGAGCGCGAAATGCGTGGCGACGACGTCGGGCATCTTCGCCGCCCGCAGCGCGCGCGACTGCCTGCGCGAACCCCACAGGCGCGTGCCGAGCGGCGCCTGCGCGCCGGCGAAGGCAAGCACGCTGCCGCCCGAGGCGTCGAACACGGCGGGCGTGCCCGCCACCATCCCGCGAACATTGACGCCCTGTGCCGGCAGCGTATCGATCAATGCCTTGAACATGCGATCGAGGCCGCCTGGCCGTTCGGTGAACCAGTGCATGCCGATCTGCAGCGAATCGATCGGCGCGCTCATAGTTCCACCGACGCGGTGGCACAACCGGCCGGCAACGGTCGCGCCGTGCGCCGCGCATGCACCTGTTCGTAGAGCGACAGATAGCGCTCGGCCATGGCCTGCCAGCTCAAGGTTCGTGCGACTTCGCGCGCCGCCTGCCCCAGGCGGTGGGCGTAGCCGGGGTCGCCCGCGAGGCGTTCGATCGCCGCGGCCAGCGCAACCGCATCGTTGGGATCGTCGAGCACGATGCCGCTTCTCGGTGAAATCACTTCGGCGCCGCCCGCAGTCCGTACGGTAATGACCGGCAATCCCGCGGCCAGTGCTTCGAGCAGCACCAGTCCCATCGGCTCGTAACGCGAGGGAAACACGAACGCGTCGACCGAACGCATCAACGCGGGCATGTCCATCACCATGTCTGTAAAGTGGACCCGTTCCGTCAGCCCGAGCGAAGCCGCCAGCGCCGGATACGGACTGTTGTGCAGAATCCCGGCCACTGCGAGATGCACGTTGGCCGGGGTATGCACGAGCGCGTGCAATACCGTGTCGAGATTTTTACGCGACATGCGCAAATCGCCGGCGAACAGCAGCATGAACGGCGCCGACGGCAGATTGAAACGTGCCCGCTCAGGCGTACCGGGCGTGAATTCATCGACGTCGACGCCGTTATGGATCACCTGCAGCCGTGCCGGCGCGATGCCGAGCGCTCGCACTTCAGCGGCCACCGTATGCGACACCGGCACGACAACTTCCGCATGCCGGAACGCCCATTTTTCGCAGCCGATATTCAGCAGCGTGTAGATAACCTGATAAGTGTCGTAGAAGCTGCGCAACAGGCGAAACGGATAGAACCCGCAGCGATACCAGCCGCCATGAACGAAATGCGCCGCGTTAATATCGGCGCGCGTCCATGCAATGAATCCGTTCACGTGAATCACATCGAACTCCTGACGATGTGCACGGATCCACGCGCCGCAACGCCACGCGAACATCTGATACTGGGCGAGCCGGGTCGGCAGCCTGCTTTCGCTAATCTGCACGAAATGCACACGCGGGTGCTGCACCAGTTCGGGCGCAGCACCCGCGGCAAGCAGTGTCACCGAATGACCGGCGGCGAGCGCCGCCAGTACGATCTCGTAGTTGACGCGCCCTTGCCCATCGTTTTTGCGCACGACATGAGTGACGATCAAAATCCGCATCCGGATGTCCTTCATATAGATATTTTTCAGGGTCGTGCGGGGGCCGCGGTGACCACGCTGTGGCGTTCACGCGCATAGCGCAGCGAAATCACCGGCAAGGTCACGCCGATAAAGAAAAACATCCCCGACACCGCGGTCAGCGTGTTGATGAACACCATCATCGAAAAAATCGCCACGGCCACGCCGACGCCGGAGATCGCCAGCAGGTCGGTCGGATGCTGGCGGCTCGCCCGATAGGCGCGCCACAGCAGCATGACGATGCCCGTGACGTAGAGCAGCGTGCCGGGCCACCCCATCACGTAGGGCACCTCCATCAGGCCGCTGTCGAAATTAAGGTTCGCCTGCGCCGCCGTATCGTCGGACAGCTTGCTGCCGAGGCCGGTCGTGCCGAGCCCCTGGCCGGCAATATCGGTGAGCGCCGACGACATGAACGACTTGTAGAACTCCGCGCGCGCCTGGTAGCTGTTGTCCTGGGAGAGATCCTGAATCGAGCTCAACCGCTGCATCACCGGCTCCGCGACCTGATCGATCATCATCAGCGGCGCGGCCACCACGGCCAACCCCAGCACGCCGGCCATCAGCCGCCTACGGCTTTTACCGTCGAGCATGACGAACGAATACGCCAGCGCAATCGCAAAGCCGCCCCACGTGCTGCGCGCGCTGGTGAGCAACAGCACGGGAATCCCCACGCATCCGAGCACGATGCGCGCTTTACCGCGCGCCGCCAGCGACATCAGCAGGATCGTCATGAGCGTGACCGCGAACGGGCCGCACGAATTCATCGTGCTGCTCACCCGCATGCCGAACGGCACCGGCTGCCCCTCGGACAGCATTTTCGACGCGATCAGCCAGAACGCGTCCCACGGCATGGGCGAAACAAACTCGAGCAGACCGTACACGCTCATCAGGAGTCCGCCATAAACGAAGGTCTTCAGCAGAACCCGGTGGTAGTCCGGATAGTGGCGCCACGTCACGGTGAGATAGAACGCCACCATCACGGGATACAACCAGTTGATGAGCGTAAACGTCGCCGCCGCCGGACCGACCTGCACCATGCCGACCACAAAGGCATAGAGAAGCGCGATCACGATCAGTACCAGCGGCGCCGCGCGGCGCTGCCCCAGCAACGACACATGCTTGAGCAAGGTCAGGCCGGTCAGCGCGACGGCAAGCAAGGTCGCCACCATGATGGGACTCTGCTGATTGAACGAGCCGTTGACGAAGTCCGCGAGACGCCGCACCTCCGGTGTCAGAAAAAACAGCCAGCAGACAAAACCGATGTAATGCGCGGGCGAGCGCCAATACAACATCACCGCCACGCCGAACGCACCGAGCGGAAAGAAATATTCGACCAGCCTGCCTTGATGCAGAACGATCAAGCCCAAGGTCACGGCAAACAGGAGCAACGGCAAGCTCAGCGGATGGCGCAAGCCTTTGCCCTGCGTGCGCGCGGCCGGCGTGGAACGGGTCTGGGCCGGGCCGGGCGCCGCCGGTGCAAACGCTTCGCCGGACAAAACGCGCGGCGGGCGTGAAGGTGCCGGCAGTCCAACCTGCGTGGACGGCGTAATCAGCATTCGCGCCATTACAGGAGCTCGAACGTGTTGACGAGCGCCACACCATCGCGCTCGCGGCGCCGCGTACCGAAGAGCGGCTGGCTGCCGCGCACCTGGCGCGTCAGGCCGATGAACGGCACGCCATGTTCGAGGTACGGCCCTTCCGTCTTACGAAACCCGAATTGCTCGTAGAAGTCGCGCAAACCGAGCGGTGCGCTTACACGCGCGGCGTGTCCCGGCCAATGCTCGGCGATCGCCTGCAGCACGCGTTCGAGCAGAAGTTCGGCGGTACCGTCGCCGCGCCGCAGCGGGCTCGTCAGCACCTTGTCGATAGTGATTTCCGGGTCTTCGGCATCGCCGGGTTGCAGGCGTGCATAGGCCAGAACCGGCATGGGCCGCGCCATATCCTCGACGGCGAAGACGTGCAGCGCGTTTTCGTCGTGACCGTCGGCGTCAAGACAGACATGCGATTGTTCGACCACAAAGACCGCACTGCGCGCCCGCAAGATCAGATACAACTCGCGTGCCGAAAGTTGTTCGAATTCCAGCGTTTTCCAGTTCATCACGTTCCCCAGCGGTAAATAAGTTCAGCGGGCACGGCATCGCAGGCCGCCCTCGACGGCCTGGTTCAACATGCCGGCCTCTTGTCATGGCTACACGGTACGTCCGCGAAACACGCGTTTCCGTGCGCCATCGCACTGACGCTGGGCTTTGACGAATCTTAAATACGAGACGTCGGAACACAGCGCAGCAGGAAACCGCAGAAAACGGTCTCAGGGCACCGTGCAAACACGGCAAAGAGGCGCGCCGTTCCGCCATCAGACGTGCCGCGATAACGCCGCGCACCGCGATAAACGCCAAAAACGACGACGTCCGTTCGTTTTACGACAGCAACATCCGAGAGACCGTTGACCAACAAGGGGGCACCTCAACATGAAAACCGCACTGCGACGCATCCTTTCCGAATCGGCCCGCCTCGACGTCCCGCCGGACACCCTGGCTGACGACGCCGATCTGTACGCCGCGGGCCTGTCCTCGCTCGCCACCGTGCATCTGATGCTGGCGATCGAAGATGAATTCGACATTGAAATTCCGGACCGCATGCTGACGCGCCGCCTGTTCTCCAGCATCGATTCGATGGCCGCAGCGGTCGTCGAACTGCAACAGGCGAAGGCGGCAGCATGAACGCCCCGTTGCTGGACACGGCCGCCGTGGCGGCTCCGCTCGCCGCCACCGATGCGGTTCAAGCCGACGGCGCGGCGGTCCTGCTGAGCGCGGTGGAGAACGAACCGGGCTGGCGCGCCGCGGCGCAGCGCTGCGCCGCCGTGGCCGCGCAATTCGCCGATGCGGTGGACCGCGAAGCACGCTTTCCCAGCGAGGCTTTCGACGCGCTCAAGCACGAAAATTTGCTGTCGGCGATGGTGCCGGCCGAGTTCGGCGGTGCGGGGCTCTCGCTCGCGGATGTCGCCGCGATTTGCGAAACGCTCGCACAGGGCTGCGCCTCCACCGCGATGGTGTATGCGATGCATCAGATCCAGGTGGCCTGTATCGAAGCGCACGGCAGCGAGTCAACGTGGCATCGACAGTTGCTCGTGCAACTGGTCGAGCGTCAATGGCTGCTGGCTTCGGCGACTTCTGAAGAGACGATTGGCGGCAATATGCGCACCAGCGCCTGCTCGGTCGAACTCGAAGGCGAGCCGGACACGCAGCGCTTTCGCATCGAAAAGCTCGCGCCGACGATCTCGTACGGCGCACACGCCGACGGGATTCTGGTCACCGCGCGCCGCACCGCCGAATCGGCTGCCGCCGATCAGGTGCTGATCGTCGCGTTACGCGAAGAAACACAACTGGAAAAACGCGGCGGCTGGGATTCGATGGGTATGCGCGGCACCTGCAGCGAGGGCTTCAGGCTCGTCGCCACGGGTCTCGCCGAACAGATCCTGCCGACACCCTTCGCCGATATCGCCGATCAGACCATGCTGCCGGTCTCGCACACGCTGTGGGCCTCGGTATGGACCGGTGTCGCCAGCGACGCGGTCAATCGCGCGAAAGCCTTCTTCCGCGCGCAGGCCCGCTCGAAACCCGGCTCGATTCCGCCGGCCGGCCTGCGTCTCGCCGAAGCGGTCGGCCTGCTGCAGATGATGCAGGCGCGCCTCTCCGTCGCGCTCGACGCGGCGCGCACCGCGCACCACGCGAAACACGGCGGCTGCCAGGCCGATGCGCCGCTCTCGGCCATGCTCGGCTTCGCCTCCGACATGAATACGCTGAAAACCAGCATCTCGACCACCGCACTGCAAGTCGTGCAGGAAGTGCTGATGATCTGCGGCATGGCGGGCTACAAGAACGGTACGGAATACAGCGTGGGACGGCATCTGCGCGACCTCTACTCCGCACCGCTGATGATCAACAACGACCGTATCGCGCAGAACACGGCGAGCCTGTTGCTCGCGCAGCGTCCTGCCGCCCCGGGGAGAGCCTGACATGAACACGATGACCGATACCGCCGCGCTGGCCGCTGCCGCTCAGGAATCCACGGCGCCGGCTTTCCGCGACGAACTGCTGGCCGCCGGCCTGCTGATCGACACCGGCGAAAACGGCCTGTATGGCCGCAGCCAGGTTTTCGAAGACGTGGTGGAGCGTCTTAACGTGGCGATCACGCATCTCGGCGCCGACCAGCAGCCGGAAGTGCTGCGCTTTCCGCCCGCCATGCGCCGCACCGACTTCGAAGACAGCGAATATCTGAAGAGCTTTCCGAATCTCGCCGGCACGATCCACTCGTTCTGCGGCAACGACATGGGCCATCAGCGCCTGTTGCGCGCACTCGACGACGCGATGACCGAAAGCGACGACGATCGCAGCGAAGAATGGATGGCGCAGCAGAAACCGACCCGCGTGGTGCTCACGCCGGCCGCCTGCTATCCGATCTATCCGGTGATGGCGCGGCGCGGTCCGCTGCCCGCGAACGGCCGCACTATCGACGTGCTGTCGTATTGCTTCCGTCACGAGCCGTCGCTCGATCCCGGCCGCATGCAGATGTTCCGGCAGCGCGAATACGTGCGCCTCGGCAGCGCCGAACAGGTGATGGCGTTTCGTCAGATGTGGGTCGAACGCGGCTCGCTGCTGATTACCCTGCTGCAACTGCCGGTGGAAGTGGACCTCGCCAACGATCCGTTTTTCGGCCGCGGCGGCAAGATCGTCGCCGATAGCCAGCGTGCCCAGGCGCTCAAGTTCGAATTGCTGATTCCGGTGGCCGATCCGCGCGGCAAGACGGCGTGCCTCTCGTTCAACTATCACATGGACCACTTCGGCGCGATCTGGAAGATCGCCTGCGAAGACGGCGCGGTGGCGCATACGGGTTGCGTGGGCTTCGGCATGGAGCGCATTACGCTCGCGCTATTCCGTCATCACGGGCTCGACGTCAATGCATGGCCGGACGACGTGCGCGCGCTGCTGTGGGGCGACACCGAAGCACGCGTAACGCAAGGCATGGCGTCCATGCAAGCGGCTTCCACGGTGGCGGCAGAAGGCGCCGGAGACAGCGCATGAATCCATCCATGATCCCCTTGCCGAAGGGCGCGCAGTCCGCTTTCCCGATGCCCAGCCGGCTCGATCTGCCGGCTCAGAGCGGCACGGACACGCCCGCAATGCCGCTGCGTCAGCATGCACCGCACGCCCTGCATCAAGGTGAGCGCGTCTGGCAGGAAACCAATTGCTACGTCGATCTGTGGATCGAACTGCTGCACGGCTTCGGGCTCGATCCGCGCGCGGCGTTCGGTTTTACCGTCACGCAGGACTTCGAAGGCGATCAGTTCACGTTCTTCAAATTTCCGCTCGAAGACCTCGAGCGGCTGTACGGCACCCAGGTGCAGGAACTGGCGATCTACGACTCGCTCGAAGCCCGCGTGCTCGCACAGACCCTGCGCGGCCATACCGTGCTGGTGGAAGTGGACGGCTATTACCTGCCGAATACGCGCGCCACGTCGTATCGGCGCGAGCATCCGAAAACCACGGTGGGAATCGACTTCATCGATCCGCCGGCACGCCGCCTCGGTTATTTTCACAACACCGGCTATCACCTGCTCGACGGCGTTGACTACGACGGCGTGTTTCGCAAACTGCCGCAATTCGCGCAGCAACCGGATCTGCTGTTTCCGTATGTTGAATTCGCCAAGCAGACGCGGCCTGCGCTGGAGGGCACCGCGCTCGCCGAAGCATCGGCGGAATTGTTGTGCGCGCATCTGGGCCGGCGGCCGCTGACCAATCCGATTTCGCAGTGGCGCGCGGCGTTTCCCGCGCATCTCGATACGCTGCTCGAACGCGGTGAGGCGTTCTTCCATCCGTACTCGTTCAACCTGATGCGGCAACTCGGCGCCAACTTCGAATTTCTCTCGAAGTATCTGTTGTGGCTCTCGGCACAAGGCTTCGAGATACCGGCGCCGATCCCGGCGGCGGCGCAGCGTATCGCGTCGGAGTCGATGGTGATGCAGTTCAGGCTCGTGCGGGCCATCGCGCGCGGGCGTCGCGATTCGTGTGAAGACTGCTTCGACGTGCTCGAAAGCGCCTATGAAAAGACGCTGCCGCCACTCGCCGCCCTCGTGCTGTGACGAGCTCGTTTCGAGCTTCAGGAAATCGCCGTGGACGCGCTGACGACTGACCGGATACCGGATGAAGGTGACGCGCTTGCGGCGGCTTCCGCGGAGATCCCTCAAGACCTCTGGCCGCAGCAACTCGATACAGGCTGGCAGTGCGTCAGCACGCCGGCCGGTGCATGCGCGTCACCCGCCGATCTACCCGCGCAAGGCTGGCTCGCCGCGCCGGTGCCCGGTACGGTGGCCGGCGCGCGCCGTGCCGCCAGCCTGCTGGACATGGCCAATCCGCCACCCCTCGCCTTCGACGATCACTGGTACCGGCTCACATTGACAGGCACGGGCCAACGCCGTTTGCGCCTGCACGGCCTCGCCACGCTCGCCGAAGTCTGGCTCGACGGTGTGAAGCGACTCGACTCCGATTCGATGTTCGTCGCGCACGATCTCGACGTCGAACTGCACGGCAGCGCAACGCTCGCGCTGTGCTTTCGCTCGCTGACTCCGGCGCTGGCGGCAAAGCGTTCGCGCGCCCGCTGGCGGCCGCGGCTCGTCACGCCATCCACCTTGCGCAACGTGCGCACCACGCTGCTCGGCCATATGCCCGGATGGTGTCCATCGGTGCAGGCAGTCGGACCATGGCGGCCGATTGAACTGTTGAGCGACGCGCCGCACGCATTCGACACGATTGATCTGACAAGCCGCCTCGAAGACGACGACGGCATTGTTTCGCTCACGCTACATTTCGTTCGTCCGCATGACGTCGACGCGTGTGCGGCCTCGTTGAATTGCGGTGGCTTTGTTTCGTCTTTGCAATGGCGTGATGCATATACACTGACCGGCAGTGTACGTGTCCCGCATGCAGAACGCTGGTGGCCGCACACGCACGGCAATCCCACTTTATATCCTCTGACGTTGCAGCTTGATGACGGACGCGCGAGTTCCCATGCTTTGGGATCGATCGGTTTTCGCAGCGTCGAAGTGGATCGCGGTGCGGACGGCGCAGGCTTCGCATTGCGCGTCAATGGCACGCCAGTGTTCTGCCGCGGCGCCTGCTGGACCAGCGCGGATCTCGTCACGCTGACCGGCACCGAGGCGCAACTGCGCCACACTTTCGCGCTCGCCCGCGATGCGGGAATGAACATGCTGCGGGTAGGCGGCACGATGGTGTACGAGTCCGACACCTTCTACGCACTCGCCGACGAGTACGGTCTGCTCATCTGGCAAGACTTCGCGCTGGCGAATTTCGACTACCCGAACGATGCCGCCTTCAGCGCTTCCATCGAGCGCGAAGCGACACAGTTTCTGACCCGCACGCGGCGCTTTGCCTCGCTCGCGGTGCTATGCGGCGGCAGCGAAGTCGACCAGCAGGCCGCCATGTTCGGCCTGCCCGCTTCGATGCGCGCGCAACCAGTATTTACCGGACAACTGCCTGCCATCGTCACGCGAGAACGGTCAGACGTACCGTATGTGAGCAATTCGCCCTCGGGCGGCGCGTGGCCGTTTTCAACTAACGAGGGCGTGACGCATTACTACGGCGTGGGTGCCTATCAACGCCCGCTCGACGACGTGCGCCGCTCGCAGGTACGTTTCGCCGCCGAATGCCTGGCCTTCGCCAACGTGCCCGACGCCGCCACCTTGCACGACGCGCTCGGCACGATCCACCTGCACGACCCGCGCTGGAAAGCGGCCGTGCCGCGCGACCCCGGAGCCGGCTGGGATTTCGACGACGTGCGCGACCACTATCTTCAGACGCTCTACGGTATCGAGCCGGCACGGCTGCGTTACGAAGACCCTGAGCGCTATCTGGATCTGTCACGCGCGGTGGTCGCCGACCTGATGGCGGACGTGTTCGCCGAATGGCGGCGCACCGGTTCGACGTGCGGCGGCGCGCTGGTCTGGCAACTCCAGGATTTGCGCCCCGGCGCAGGCTGGGGCTTGATCGACGCCACAGGACGGCCTAAAAGCGCCCTGCACGGGCTCGCGCGCACGCTGCAACCCATCCAGATGGTCATCACCGACGAAGGCCTCAACGGCCTCGATATTCATCTGCTGAACGAACGTGCGGAACCGTTGCATGCGCAACTGGATCTGGTCTGCCTGCGCGACGGCAGCGTCAAGGTCGCGTCGGCCAGCCGCGCGGTCGAACTGGCGCCGCGCAGTACGCAGCGGATCGGCGCGGCCGCGTGCCTCGGCCAGTTTTTCGACTTCACGCACGCCTACCGTTTCGGCCCGCGTGCTCACGACGTCACGATTGCGACACTGCGCGACCCGGCAAGCGGCCGGATCGTTTCAGAAGCGATTCATCTGCCGGAGCGGCAGGCCGGCGAACGTCACGACCTCGGCCTGGCAGTCCGCACCGAGCGCACCGCCGACGGCTGGCAACTGATCATCGAAACGAAGCGCTTTGCCCGCTTCGTTCATATCATTGACACGCATTATCGTGCCGCACACGACTGGTTTCATCTGCCGCCGGACCGGCCCTGTATCGTGCCGCTCGTCGCCATTGAGAAACTCGTTGCGCACGCATCCAACGCGGCGTTTAAAGCTGACGCAACATGCACGGCACCCGCCGGCGAAGTACGCGCGATCAATGCGATATCCGCCACCTTCTACGGCTGATTGTCGCGCCTGAACTAGCCTCTCTCCGGCAAGCCGCATAAAACCTCGCTCCGCGCGAAGCCACCTGTCTGGTCCGCGGAACCACTGTTGGTTCTTTTCCGACTCACCCATCGTCAAAAATAGACGCTTCGTACGGCAGCGTACGCAGCGTATGGAACACATCTGAATCAAATCCGACACAACTCGGACGGCCCCCGATAACGCGCACAGCGGGGCTATTTCATCTCTGAGACACCCGCTGCAAAGCTATGCGGATCAGCTACTAACCCAATCCGATCAAGGACTTGGCTCGAATAAAAATACCCTCCGAAGAAGGTGTGGGTTAAGCAGGCGTTGTACAGAATTGAAACAAAAAGCCACATTTGATTTCCTGCATCGCCCAAGCATTATTCGCTGCGCCGCACCAGCACTCGTTTTCCCTATGGCTGGCACGCTCCTCGCTAAAGAGAAAGCGCAACATCGCGTCGCCGCAACGAGATCTACAAAGACAGTAGCGACGCATCAGGCCAATACGGGGCCGTTCCTGTTCATCCTTTGCTGCTCGCCAGGCGGCAGGTCGTCTATTCAGGGATGCAGGCATCGGATCAAAAACACGAAGTCACGCAGCGCGCGGCTTCAGCGAGGACCGATCATGTTGACACTTCAATCAGATCTGCACGGCAACCATTTGCTCGGCGCACTACCGTCACACGAATGGCAAGCACTTGCCCCTCATCTCGAACTGGTTCATCTGCGCACTGAGCAGTTGCTGTGCGATTCCGGTCAACGCATCCATCACGTCTACTTCCCGACCACCGCAATCATCTCGATGCTCTCGACGATGGAAGACGGCAGCTCGGTCGAAATCGCCGCGGTCGGCCGCGAAGGCATGACCGGCGTGCCCGTGCTTACCGGCGGCGAAACCATGCCGAACCGCGTGCAGGTGCAATGCGCCGGCTTCGCCTACCGGATGAGCGCACAGGCGCTCAAGCAGCAATTCGCGCGCTCCGACTTCCTGCGCCGCCTGATGCTGCTGTATATGCACGCCCTGCTCACGCAAGTCGCGCAAACCGCGGCCTGCAATCGCCACCACGCGTTGAACAAGCAGTTGTGCCGGTGGCTCCTGATCGAAGTGGACCGCGTGGCCTCGAACGAGCTGACGGTTACCCAGCAACTGATCGCCGACATGCTCGGCGTACGCCGCGAGGGCATCACCGAAGCGGCCGGAAAGTTGCACGACGAAGGCCTTATCCATCACAGCCGCGGCCACATCAGGATCCTCGATCGCAAAGGTCTCGAAGCCCGCGCCTGCGAATGCTACGGCCTCGTCAAGCGCGAATTCGACCGCCTGCTGCCGCGTCTGCGTCAGGCCGAAACCGTCGAGTAAGCAGTCAACCAGAGGCTGCATCGTTCGATTAGAGGAAAGATCATCATGTTCAGGAATACTGCGCGATGTCTCGACGCACTCTTTGTGATTGCGGGCGGGCTGCTCGCTCACGGCATGCGTTTTTCGACGCCGATCGCGTTGTCGGATACCGAGCGCCTTCTGATCGCCTTCAATTGCGTGCTCGTGCTGCTGATGTTTCCCGGCTTCGGCGTCTATGAAACGTGGCGCGGCAAGGCGCTGCCTTCCATGCTGCTGAGAGTTGCCGCCGCCTGGCTGGTGGTGGTGGCCGCCGCCCTCGTGCTGGCGTTCACCTTGCACCGCATGGATGCCGTTTCGCGGCTGTGGTTCGGTTACTCGACGCTGATCTCCGGCGCCCTGATCATTCTCACCAAGTGCCTCGTGCACGTGGCCTTGCGCAGCGTGCGCCGGCGCGGCATGAACTTCCGCACGGTCGCGATCGTCGGCGCACCCGGTTTTTCGCGCACGCTGCTCGCACATCTGGACCGTGCGCCGCAAGCCGGCTTCAAACCGGTCTGCGTCTTCGACACCAGTATCGAAGCGGCCGGCACGTACGGCGCGCGTCTCAATCGCCTGCCGGTGCTGACCGATCTGAATGCGTTCGCCGCCAGAGTGCGCGAAGAACACGTGAACGAAGTGTGGCTCGCGTTGCCGCTTTCTGAAGAACATATGATTTATCGCTTCACGCGTATGTTCAGACATGACTTCGTGAATTTGCGCTTCATCCCCGATGTGCGCAGCCTCTCGCTGTTCAACCACGCGCTGGTCGATGTCGTCGGTTTACCGACGCTCAATCTGAACGCCACGCCCGTCTCGCCGCCGCAGATGTGGCCCAAGCTGATCTTCGACCGCCTGTTCGCGGCGGCCGCGCTGCTGGCGCTCGCGCCCGTGTTCATCGTGCTCGCGATCGCCATCAAGCTGAGCTCGCCAGGCCCCGTGTTCTTCCGCCAGACCCGCAAAGGCGTGGACGGCCAGCCGTTCGCGATCTACAAGTTCCGTTCGATGACCGTGCACCACGAAGCGCACGGCCAGGTCACGCAGGCCTCGCGCAACGACGCGCGCGTCACGAAACTCGGCGGCTTCATGCGCCGCACCAGTCTCGACGAACTGCCGCAATTCCTGAACGTGCTGCTCGGCCAGATGTCGGTGGTCGGCCCGCGTCCCCACGCGGTCGAACACGACGATCTCTACAAGGACCAGGTGTACGGCTATATGAACCGCTACCGGATCAAGCCGGGCATCACCGGCTGGGCGCAGGTGAACGGCTATCGCGGCGCCACCACCAAGGTCGAAAAGATGGAGGCGCGCGTGAAGTTCGATCTCTTCTACATCCATAACTGGTCGTTCTGGTTCGACATGAAAATCGTGTTCGCGACGATTTTCAAGGGCTTCGTCGGCCGCAACGCATTCTGACCATGCCACTCCGGGAACCGTTCGTGAAAGTCTCCGTGATCGTGCCGACGTACCGGCGCACCGCCGATCTCGCACGCTGCCTCGCGGCACTCGATGCGCAGGAGCGGCGCGCCGACGAAGTGATCGTGATCGCTCGCCACGACGATTACGCGACACTCGACTGGCTGCGCACGCGCGAGACGAACCGGCCCGACTCGCGCCGCTGGATCGTACTGGTGCACAAGCCGGGCGTGGTCGCGGCCTACAACCTCGGCATCGACAGCGCCAGCGGCGACGTGCTCTGCTTTACCGACGACGACGCCGCGCCGCATTCCGACTGGATCGCGCGGATTGCCCGCGCGTTCGAGAGCGATCCCGCACTCGGCGGCCTGGGCGGACGCGACATCGTGCATGAACGCAATGGCATCCTGCAGGGGCAGAAGCCGCGCGTGGGCCTCGTACGCTGGTACGGCCGGACTATCGGCAATCATCATATCGGCCACGGCGCGGCACGCGAAGTTCAGGTGCTCAAAGGCGTCAACATGGCGTTTCGCCGCGAAGCGATCGGCACGCTGCGCTTCGACCCGCGTTTGCGCGGCACCGGCGCGCAGGTCCACTGCGAGATGGCCTTCAGTCTGGACGTGCAGCGGCGCGGCTGGACCCTGATTTACGACCCGTCGCTGCTGGTGGAGCACTTCCCGGCCCAGCGCAGCGACGAAGACCAGCGCTTCACATTTAACGACGCAGCTTTCTATAACGCGTCATTTAATCTCCGACTCATCATGTGCGAATACCTGACGCCACCCGGCCGATGGGCGTTCGTCGTTTACTCGACGCTGATCGGCGATCGTGCGGACCCGGGGTTCCTGCGCGCATTGTCGTTGGCATTCGAGCGCGGCGGCGTGGCACTCGCGCTTCGCAAATGGAGAGTCGGTTTACGCGCAATGCGCGGGGCATGGCAGGAGGCGGTGCGCTGACCGATCAGATCAGCGCGCCGCTTCACGCGAGGGACCACCAAAATGACTATCAAAACAATTGCCGCAGGGCTCGCGGCCGCATCTCTGTGCGCCTGTACGCTGGCGCCAGGGCCCTATCTGGACACCAAGCGGCTGGAGCCGCCTGCTCCGCCGGAGCAGACCGCGGAGAAGTTTCCCGTGCATACGATCGACGTCGGCTATTTTCGCCAGCAACGCGCGGCCGCCGTCCCGGCCGTCTGCCCGCTGTCGTGCCTGACTGCGAAGACGCGTGGCGCTTACGACTACCGGCTCGGCGTCGGCGACCAGTTGAGCATCATCGTCTGGGATCACCCGGAACTGACCGGCGGCGGCGCGGGCGTGAATGTGCCCCCGCTTCCCTCCGCCAGCAGCGGCACAACGCCCTCGCCCGGACCCACGCAGACGCAAGGCGCGACACCGATCGCACCGACGCTGACGGGCGGCGGCGAAGGCGGGCTGACCGTGCGGGTCGCCAATAACGGCACGATCTTCTTCCCGCGCGTAGGCCGAATCAAAGTGCTCGGCATGACCGCGCAGCAAGTGCAGGAGTCGCTGACGAGGGGCCTTTCGCGGACCATTCGCAATCCTCAGCTCGATGTGCGCGTATCGGGCTTCAACAGCCAGTCGGTGCAGGTGACCGGCAATCTGCGCACGCCCGCCTCCGAAGCGATTACCGATACGCCGCTGACCGTGCTCGACGCGATCAATCGCGCGGGCGGCGCGCTGCCCGACGCGGATCTGCAGAACGTCGGCGTGACCCGCGACGGCAAACGCTACACGGTCGATGTCGCCGCGCTGCTCGAAACCGGCGATCCGCAACAGAACGTACTGCTGAAAGACGGCGACATCATCGACGTGCCGGACCGCTCGAACAGCCGCGTTTTCGTGCTCGGCGAAGTGAACAAACCGACCTCGCTGCCGATGAACCGCGGCCGCCTGACGCTCGCCGATGCACTGACCGGCGCCGGCAGCCTCGACGTCAAAACCGGCGATCCGCGCTTCGTATACGTGGTGCGCGGCGCCGACAAGACGCTCACGCCCGACGTCTATCAGCTCGACATGACCCAGGTCGACGCGTTGATGCTGATGACCAAGTTCGAACTACAACCTAAGGATGTGGTGTACGTGCAGGTCTCGAGCGCGGCACGCTTTAACCGCGCACTCGAACAGATCACGCCGACTCTGCAATCCATCTTCTACACGGTCCAGTTGGGCCGTTAAAAAAACGCTCGCGACGGAGTATCCCTATGAGTACGTACGATATGCTGGATCACGGACCCGCGCCCAGCAGCGACGAGGATGCCGTGATGCGCGACTTGCTGCGCATGATCATGGACCAGATCTGGTGGGTGATCGGCATTGCCGGTTGCGTGATTCTCGCTGCGGTGATCTATACGAAGATTGCCACGCCGATCTATTCCGCCGACGCGCTGCTTCAGGTCGACGCCCAGAGCAACAACATCGGCTCGCAAGCGCAGACCGCGCTGTCGCTGATGCCGTCGATCGGCCCGATGCGCACCGACGCGGAAATCGAAATCATCAAGAGCCGCGCGGTGGTCGAGCCGGTGGTCGAGCAATTCAAGCTGAACTTCAGCACGTCTGCGAAGACCATGCCGGTGCTCGGCAAGATTTCGTCGTGGTTCGCACATCCTGGCCATCCGCTCGGCGCCGCGTTCGGTATGAACTCGTATGCCTGGGGCGGTGAGCAGTTCGAGGTCGAGTCGATCACGGTGCCGAAATCGCTGGAAGGCGCGCGTCTGACACTGCGCGTGCTCGATTACGGCCGTTTTGAAGTAACCGACTCGCTCGGCAAGCAGATCCTCACCGGCGTGGCGGGTCAGCAGGCAAGCGGCAACGGCGTCACGCTGTTCGTCAAAACGCTGGTGGCCCGTCCCGGCACCGAGTTCTACGTGACGCGCTTCAACCAGCTCGACGCCGTCGCCGGACTCTCTTCCAGTTTGCAGGTCGGCGAAAAAGGACGCGACACCGGCGTCGTACAACTGTCGTACATGGGCGCCGATCCGCACGCGATCACCGCGATCACCAATGCGGTGGCGGCGTCGTATCTGGCGCAACGCACCGAACGCGCGCAGGAAGAAGCGAGCCATATGCTGAGCTTCCTGAACAGCGAGTTGCCGCGCCTGCGCGCCGAAGTGAAAAAGACCGAGACCGCGTTGTCGGAGTATCAATCGAAAGCCGGCTCGTTCCAACCGACTCAGGAAGCCGGGGTCTATCTCGCCGGTGGTCTCGACTACGAGAAGCAGATCGCGACGCTACGCATCCAGCGCGCGCAACTGCTGCAGCGCTTCACTGAGGAAAGCCCGGAAGTGCAGCAGGTGGACGCGCAACTGGCGGCGATGTCGCGCGAAAAGGCCCGCTTCGAGGACCACTTCAGCACGCTGCCGAGCTCCGAACGCAACGCCCTCTCCTTGCAGCGCGACGCGAAGGTTGCCGAGGAAATCTATGTGGCATTGCTGAACAAAACCCAGGAGCTGTCGATTTCGCGTGCCGGCACGATCGGCAACGTGCATATCATCGACGAAGCGCTGCTGCCGTCCCAGCCGGTGCGGCCCAAGTCGGTGCTGATCATTTCGGCGGGCACGCTGCTCGGCATCATCGCGGGCATCCTGTTCGCGTTCTGCCGCCGCACGTTCTTTACCGGCGTGGCCGACCCAGAGTTCGTCGAGCGGCGGTTCCAGTTGCCGATCTTCGGCTCGATCGCCTTCAGCCCGGAACAGGCGCGCAGCGACCGGCAGTTGAGCGCCGCGCGCGCCGCGGCGCTGCCCAGTCCACGGTCGACGCCGACCGAGGTGTCGGCGCAGTCGTCGGGCATGACGCGAATGCTTCGACCTGGTTCAGCGGCAGGTCGCCAGGACAAGGTGCAGGTCGGTACGCAAACCGTCGTTGCGTCGGGCAAGATTCCCATGCGGCCGCTGCTGGTGAAGACCCATCCGTACGACTCGACGGTGGAGAGCCTGCGCGGATTGCGCGCCACCCTGCAATTCGGCTTGATCGACGCACCCAACCGCATCGTGGCGATCACCAGCCCGGCGCCCTCCGACGGCAAAAGCTTTCTGTGCGCGAACCTGGCTGCACTGATTGCGGAATCGGGCAAACGCGTGCTGCTGATCGACGCCGATCTGCGGCGCGGCCGCCTCGCGCAGTATCTCGGCCGCTCGCCCAGCGGTGGCTTGACCGAGCTGCTGACGGGTCAGGTCGATCTGGAGGTTGCGGCTCGCGCCACGGGCGTGGATGGTTTGCACTTCATCGCGACGGGCGCTTATCCGCCGAATCCGTCCGAGATTCTGACGTCGTCGCGCTTCGGTGAAATCCTTGCGCGCTTCGAGCAGGAATTCGATCTGGTGATCGTCGATACGCCGCCGCTGCTGGCGGTGGCCGACGCGGCGGTGATTGCCCATATTGCCGGGTCGACGGTGCTGGTGATGCGGGCCGGCGCGCATACGGAAGGCCAGGTGGCGGAGGCGCTGAAGAAGTTGCGGCGCGCCCGGGCTCGGGTGGTGGGCGGTGTGATGAACGCGGTGCCGCTCAAGAGCCACAACAAGAATGGCACGTATGACTACGCGTACGCGTACACCTATTCCGCCAGCGATCCGCTCGATACTCACGGACCGCGGTAGACCGGGTTAAGGGTAGGAAAAACGGCCGTACAACGCGGCCGTACGACGAGGCTATACAAAGAGGTTGTACAAAGAGGTTGTACAAAGCAAAAAGGGCTGTGCCGGATCGAGGCACAGCCCTTTTGCTTTGGTGTGAGGTTCAGGTAGGTGGAACGGCAGCGCGGCTGCGCCACCGTTACAGAAACGCGCTGACGTCGGTATGAAAACGCACGGCCAGCGCCTTCGCCACCTTTTTGCTGATGGCGCGCCGGCCCGCGAGAATATCGCTCACCACGGTGGGCGATGCGATACCGATCAGATCCTTCTGCTTGAGCCCGTGTGTCTCCAGCAGATGCCGCAGCACCTCGCGCGGCTCCGCTTTCGGGATCGTCACGTTGTGCGCTTCCCAGCTTTCGATCAGGTCCGTGACGATCGCGAACAGATCGGCCAGCGGGTCCTCCTCGTTGCCGTTCAGGTGATCGGCAAGCGCGTTGGCGAGCCGCACCATTTTCTGATAGTCCTGCTCGTTGCGAATGGGCGTGATCGGCAATTGGGTTTGCAGTGCAGCCCAGGTTTGAGCGATGTCGGGAAAGGCTCCCGGAAGGCGATCGGCATTCATGAGTTTAAATTCTTCCTCGTCCAAAGGTCGTATTCCGCATGCGTCAATACATGACGAACGAATAACGACTGCCTGTTGTAGTGAATCGCCGCGATGATCCGGAACCGGTTGCCGCCTACATCGAAAACGGTGTATTGCGGCGGCACGTAGTCCGCGCCCGCGAACGTCTGCTTCAGGTCGTTATAGCCATACGCGAGGCAAGCCTGCGCCAGTGAGTACCACGTCAACAGCGCACTGCGCGCCTCCGGATGTCGCTTTATAAAGTCCAGTAATGCTTTCTTCGAAATGACCCGCATCGTATTTCCTCACACGTACACGCGCACTGAACATGCACGCTCTACCTGCAAGGCTAAAGGGATGGGATCGACACCGGTAGTCAGCCGGACGGCATAGTCCGAACCGCTAACGGCATCTTGCTGCGGTGAGACAAATTCATTTTATTCGCATCTTGAGAAGTTCGCGAGATGCGAATAAAGAGATATTCGATCGTACTTTGCACTCCTTTCGTGAGCTCACGCCATCGTGTCACGGATGCACGCGAACCCGCCCGCGTCAGCGTCCCCAACTGCCGCCCGGCACGCGTTCCGCTGGCCATGCGAGGTCTTCAGCGACCAGATCGTGTTCGACCCGCTCGACCGCGGCCACCCGCAGACGCCAACCCGACGCCGCGATCGTGCGTGTCACCTCGGCCATGAAGGCGCGCCGGAAAATCGCCGCGGAAAAACGTTCGGCATTCGCGCGGCATGCCGCGGGGGTGATCTGGTCACGCTGCCGTTCGAAGCGGTCGATCGCGTCGAGCATCGACACGACTGTTTGGCGTGCGAAATACACGCCGGTAGGATGCGCCTCGCCGATCGGTATCACCGTTTCGAGCGCCCCACCCTTGCCGAACGCAATGACCGGCGTACCGCATGCCTGCGCTTCGAGCGCGACGATGCCGAAATCCTCTTCGGCAGCGAACACGAAGGCGCGCGCGCGTTGCAGATGATCCTTGAGAACCTTGAACGGCTGATAGCCGAGGATCGTCACATTCGGACCGGCCTTGGCGCGAATCGCCGCCATCTCCGGTCCATCGCCGATCACGATCAGCTTGCGGTGCGGCGTTGCGTTGAAGGTTTCGACGATCAGCTCGATGCGCTTGTACGGCACCATGCGCGAGGCGGTCAGATAGAAGTCTTCCTTGTGCGTGCAGAGTTCGAATTTGTGCACGTCGACGGGAGGCGGAATGACCGCGGCATCGCGCCGGTAAGTTTTCATCACACGTCGCGCAACGAATTGCGAATTCGCGATCAGCCGGTCGACACCGTTCGCCGAGTGCGAATCCCAGCCGCGCAAATAGTGAAGCAATGCACGCACGGCCCATGACTTCGGCCCGCGCGTCAGCTTCGCTTCGCGTAAATACTGGTGTTGCAGATCCCACGCGTAGCGCATCGGCGAATGCACGTAGCTCACGTGCGTCTGATCGGGGCCGACCAGCACACCTTTGGCGACCGCATAGGAACTTGTGATGACGAGGTCGTAGCCCGAGAGATCGAACTGCTCGATCGCCAGCGGCATCAACGGCAGATACGCGCGATAGCGACGCCGCGCAAACGGCAAGTGCTGGATGAACGACGTCGTGACAGGTTTCCCGCCTACGGGTCTGCGATCTTCGAGAAAATCGACGAGGCTGAAGAGATCGGCATCGGGAAAGCACTCGATGATCTGTTCGAGCACTTTCTCGGCGCCGCCGGGTGCGACGAGCCAGTCGTGCACGATCGCCACTTTCATGATCTCCCACCTATTAATAAACGACCCATGGCCATAGCAACGAGTGTATGTGCCGCATCATTTATGTTGCGTGCGTATGCCCACATTCGACGCGCGACAGTCCGCGAATAATGAGGACTCGCCATTCGCCTCTTGCGAATGGTGTGTTAAATCACTTCGCACCTTATGCGCCCGACGATCGACGTTTCATCACTCGCCCATTCTTTGCCACTGGCTCAGCCCGCTCTGATCGATCCATCTGCCGCGCCGGCATCATCGGTACCGACGGCGACATCGACAATGCTCTCGCCGGCGATGCCGGGTGTGCTATTCGTCGACCAGAGCGGCCAGCTCGGCGGCGCTGAATTCGCACTCCTGCAACTGGCCGGAAGCTGCATCGCGCGCAGCGAAGTCGTGCTGCTTTCCGATGGTCCATTCCGCAGACGTCTCGAAGCGCTCGGCGTCCGCGTGCAGGTGCTGAACGACGCGCGCGTGTCGGGTATCGTGCGGCAATCTTCAGGCTTGAACTGTCTGCGCGTCGTGCCGGGCATCGTGCGCCAGGTCCGCGCGATCGCGGCGCGCGCCCGTCCATTCGACGTGCTGTTTCTCAACACACAAAAGGCCCTCGTGCTGGGTGCGCTCGGCAAACCGCTGCATCGCAAACCGGTAGTCTGGTATCAACACGACATTCTTACGCGTGAACATTTCGGGCGCGTGCAGCTGAGCGTCATCAAGTGGCTGGTGCGCTTCGCCGTCGATCAGGTGATCGCGAATTCGCAGGCTTCGAAGCGGTCGCTGATGGCGTTGACAGGTATCGCGGCCGACTCCGTGCCGGTCGTCTACAACGGTATCGACGCGGGCGCGTTCAAGCGCATCGACAGCAGCGATATGGCCGCGTTGCGCCGGCGACTGGGCCTGCCCGAACATGCGTGGCTCGCGGGTTTGTTCGGCCGCCTCGCGCCATGGAAAGGTCAGCACATTGCACTCGAGGCAATGGCGCGGCTGCCCGACGTGCACCTGGTGCTGGTCGGCGCGCCGCTATTCGGCGAAGACGCGTACGCGCAACGTCTGCATGAACAGGCCGAGGCACTGGGCGTAGCGGATCGCGTGCATTTCGCGGGCTTTCAGGACGACGTGCCCGCATGGATGAAAGCGATGGATGTGATCTTGCACACGTCGACCGAACCAGAGCCATTCGGGCGGGTGATCGTCGAAGGCATGGCGGCGGCGCGCCCAGTTATCGCAGCCGCTGCGGGCGGCGTGACCGAGATCGTGCGGCATCGGCGCAATGGCTGGCTGGTAAAACCGGGGGACGTGGCCGCGCTGGCTGAGGCGATCGGTTCGTTGCGGGCCGATCCGGCAATGGCGCAGCGTCTCGCGAATCAGGCGCTTGCCGATGCGCAAAGCAGGTTTTCAGTGGATCAGTATTTGCAGCGGATGACGCAGGCGATCGGGCAAGCTGTGCGCTAAGGCGGGTTGATGTTGGTCCGTGCTGGGCGGCGTTGTTTTCGCTGATGTGCGAGCGTGACGGTGTGAGCTAGGTGAGCTACGTGAAGGTCGAAGCTCGCTAATACAGGTTCAACGCAAGCACAGGTTCAACGCAAACGCGCGAGCCCGCTAAAGCAGGCTCGCGCGTCATTGCAAAAACGCCGTAATCAGCTCTTGCTGTATTCGATCGTCTCGACGCCCGTATCCGTGCCAAGCATGCACAGATTCGCGCCACGGCCTGCGAAGAGGCCCGCCGTCACCACACCCGGCCATGCATTGATATGCATTTCCAGCGTGCGCGGATCGCTGATGCGCAGACCCTTGACGTCGATAATCTCGTTGCCGTTGTCGGTAATGAACGGCACACCTTCTTTGGTCACGCGCACCACCGGCACGCCGCCGAGCGCCGTCACGCGGCGGCCGATCGCGGTACGCGCCATCGGCACGACTTCGATCGGCAGCGGGAAGTTGCCGAGCGTGTCGACCAGCTTGCTCGCATCGGCGATGCAGACGAATACGTCCGACACCGACGCGACGATTTTCTCGCGCGTCAGTGCGCCGCCGCCGCCCTTGATCATCGCGCCGCTGTGGTCGATTTCGTCGGCGCCGTCCACATACACCGGCAGCGAATCGATTTCGTTCAGGTCGAGCACCTTGAAACCGTGTGATTGCAGGCGCGCGGTGGTGGCGAGCGAACTCGACACCGCGCCGCGGTAGCGGGCCTTGCTGGCGGCCAGCGCGTCAATGAAACAGTTCGCGGTGGAGCCGGTGCCGACGCCGATCACGGAGCCTTCCGGCACGTTGGCGTTCACATAGTCGGCGGCGGCCTGGCCGACCAGTTGCTTGAGTTCGTCTTGGGTCATGGGGAATGCAGGCGAGCAGTAAAAACCGCAAGTTTACCGGAGTGGCGTCGCCAGGCCGGATTTATCGGGCGGATTCGCCGAAAAAATCGCCGCGTTCCTGTTGAACGGTTCACGTTCATGACCTCGGAACCTATCAAACGGCCCACAGCCAGCAAGCCAGTGTAAGGGTCATGTCAGTCACCGTGCGTACGCACGCCCACACTGAACACGTGACAGTCCACGAATAATGAGGCCACACCGGTCGCACCTTGTTGACCGCACCATAAAACTCATTTCGCTATCCTACGCGCCTGACGATGAACGTACCCGAACTCACCAGCCACTTTCCGCTCGCCCAACCGGTGCAAACGGAGACAGCCACGCAGGATATCCCGGAAGCGCCCACGGTGCTGTTCGTCGATCAGAGCGGTCAGCTCGGCGGCGCCGAATTTTCGTTGCTGCCGCTCGCGTCCGCATGTACCGCGCGCGGCAAGGTCGTGCTGCTGTCCGAAGGCCCGTTTCGCGGACGGCTCGAAGCGTTGGGCGTATGTGTGCAGGTGATCAACGAGGCGCGCGTCTCGGATATCAACCGCGACGCGATGCAGCTCAACTGGCTGAGCGCACTGCCCGGAATCTGGCGGCAGGTGCGCGCGATCGCCGAGCAGGCCGCGCAATTCGACGTGCTGTTTCTCAACACGCAGAAGGCACTCGTGCTCGGCGCGCTCGGCAAACCGCTGCATCGCAAACGCGTGATCTGGCATTTGCACGACATCATGTCGCGCGAACACTTCGGGTACGTGCAGCTGTTTATTGTGAAGTGGCTCGTGCGGCATGCCGTCGATCACGTGGTCGCCAATTCACGGGCGTCGGCGAATTCGCTGATCGCACTCACCGGTCTCTCCGCCGACGCGGTGCCGGTCGTCCACAACGGCATCGATGCCAGTGAATTCAGTCGAATCGACGCCAGCGACATGATCACGCTGCGCCGTCGTCTCGGTCTCCCGGAGAAGGCGTGGCTCGCCGGTTTGTTCGGGCGTCTCGCGCCGTGGAAAGGACAGCATATTGCGCTCGCCGCGCTGGCGCGCATGCCGGATGTACACCTTGTGCTCGTCGGCGCGGCGCTGTTCGGCGAAGACGCCTATGCGCAGAGTCTGCATCGCCAGGCCGAGCAGCTCGGCATCAAGGACCGCGTCCATTTCGCCGGCTTTCGCGACGATATGCCGACGTGGATGAAAGCGATGGATGTGATCCTGCATACGTCGACAGAACCCGAACCGTTCGGGCGCGTGATCATCGAAGGCATGGCGGCCGCGAGGCCGGTCGTCGCGGCGGCGGCGGGCGGCGTCACCGAAATCCTGCGGCATCGCAAGAATGGCTGGCTCGTGAAACCCGGCGACGTGACGGGCTTCGTCGATGCGGTCGAAACGCTGCGCGCCGCGCCGGAGTTTGCCCAGCGCCTCGCCGACCAGGCGTTCGCCGATGCGCAGCGCGACTTCTCGCTCGACGGCTATCTGAAACAGATGACGCTTGCCATCGCCCACACGGCGCGCTGACGGGTCACGGGATTCGGCGCCCTGCTTCCGACTTACTTCCGACTTACTTCCGCTTCACTTCCGCCTCACTTCTTTACCGAGCGCTGACGCACGGCTTCGAACAGGCACACGCCACTCGCCACGGACACGTTCAGGCTTTCGACCGTGCCCGCCATTGGAATCTGCATGACCACGTCGCAGGTATCGCGCGTGAGGCGCCGCATGCCTTCGCCCTCTGCACCCATCACCAGTGCGACGGGGCCGTCGAGCTCGGTCTCGTAGAGGCTCTTGGTGGCCTCGCCGGCGGTACCGACAACCCACACCCCCGCGTCCTTCAATTCGCGCAGCGCGCGCGCCAGATTCGTGACGGTGATGTACGGCACGGTGTCGGCCGCGCCACTCGCCACCTTCGCGGCCGTTGCGTTCAAACCCACCGCACGGTCACGCGGCACGATCACCGCGTGCGCGCCGGCCGCATCGGCCACGCGCAGGCAGGCGCCGAGATTGTGCGGATCGGTCACGCCGTCCAGCACCAGAATCAACGGCGAACCGTTGATGCCGTCCAGCAGCTCGGCCAGATTCTGCGCGAGCGGCATGTCGGTCGCACGCGCGACCACGCCCTGATGACGCTCCGTATGCGCGAGCCCCCACAGACGCGTTTCGTCGGCGGCGATCAGACGCACGCCGGCTTCTTTCGCCGCGTGCAGGAACTCGGTCATGCGACGGTCTTTGCGCGTGGCGTCGTAGTAAACCTCTTCCACTGTCGACGCGTCGTGCCGCATGCGTGCGGTCACTGCGTGGAAACCGTATAGAACCTTGAGACGTGACATGACTGAAAAACCTTTGATTGAGCGCGCCTTGAAACGCGCGCTGCTGTGATGAATACGAGCTTGCTTATTTTGTTGCTTGCCGTGTTGCTTGAGCGTCCGCTTCGGTACCTGACTTGATCACGATGAAACGAAGACCGCGCGCAACCGGTACGTATCGACGTACCCGATGCGCGCGGTTCAAGCCGTCTTGCGACTTCAGCGCTTCTTGCGGGCCTGCGGTTTCGATGCCGGCTTGGCCGCTGCCCCGCCATGCTTCTTCGCCGCGCCGCGTGCCGCGCGCGCCTCCTTGACGGCCGCGGTTTGCGCCGGCGCTGCCTTCTTGCGCCGTCCACCCGCACCTGCCGCCGCGCCGCCTGCTGCGCCCTCCACCGGCGGCAACGAACGCACGCGCGCGCCACCGCTTTCGGCCGATGCCTTATCGGCGAGCGCCGCCCGATTCGTCGGCGGCTTGATCGGCGTGTCGCGCACGAGACGGAAGTCGATCTTGCGCGCATCGAGATCCACACGGCTCACCTGCACCCGCACGCGATCCGACAGCCGGTAGCGAATGCCGGTACGCTCACCGCGCAACTCGTTCTTGATTTCGTCGTACTGGAAGTAGTCCGAGCCCAGTTCGGTGACGTGCACGAGACCTTCGATAAAGAGCGAGTCGAGCTGCACGAAAATGCCGAACGACGTCACGCCGCTCACCATGCCGCCGTACTCTTCACCAAGCTTGTCGCGCATGAAGTAGCACTTGAGCCATGCTTCGACGTCGCGCGATGCTTCGTCCGCGCGGCGTTCGTTCGCCGAGCAATGCAGACCGAGTTCTTCCCAGATCGCCACGTTGTTCGAACGCTGGCGGCCGCGCTTTTCGTCGTCGGCTTGCTGCATCGCGCGGGCGCGCGGCGACAGCGCCGTGTTCAACTCCACGCCATGCGGCGGCTCCGGCTGATATTTGCGGCCTTGCAGGATCGCGTAGATCGCGCGGTGCGTGAGCAGATCGGGATAGCGGCGGATCGGGCTCGTGAAGTGCGCATAGGCTTCGTACGCGAGACCGAAGTGGCCGATGTTGTCCGGGCTGTAGACGGCCTGCTGCATCGAACGCAGAAGCATGGTTTGCATCATCTGCGCGTCGGGCCGTTCGCGGATTTGCGCCATCAGCGCCGCGTAGTCGCTCGCATGGGGCTTGTCGCCGCCACCGAGCGAGAGTCCCATGCCGCGCAGGAACGTGCGCAGGTTTTCGAGCTTCTCGACCGTCGGTCCGGCGTGCACGCGGTACAGGCCCGGATGCTTGTTGCGCTTGAGGAAATCGGCCGCGCAGACGTTCGCGGCCAGCATGCACTCCTCGATCAGCTTGTGTGCGTCGTTGCGGGTACGCGGCACGATCTGCTCGATCTTGCCCTGCGCATTGCAGACGATATAGGTCTCGGTCGTATCGAAGTCGATCGCGCCGCGCTTCTGGCGCGCGGCGAACAGCGACTTGTAGACGCCATAAAGATTCTGCAGTTGCGGCAGCAAGGCGGCGCGGCGTGCCGCTTCCGGCCCCTTGGTGTTCTTCAGCACCGCGGCGACTTCGGTGTACGTCAGGCGCGCGGCGGAATTGATCACGCCGGGATAGAACTGATACGCCTTCACTTCGCCGCGTGCAGTGACGATCATGTCGCACACCAGCACGCAACGGTCGACATGCGGATTCAGCGAGCACAGCCCGTTCGACAGCTTCTCCGGCAGCATTGGAATCACGCGGCGCGGGAAGTACACCGAGGTGCTGCGTTCGAGCGCGTCCGCGTCGAGCCCGCTCTTCGGATGCACATAGTGCGAGACGTCCGCGATCGCGACGATCAGGCGGAAACCTTCGCCGCGACCGACCTGAACCGGCTCGCAATACACCGCGTCGTCGAAGTCGCGGGCGTCTTCACCGTCGATCGTGACGAGCGGCACGTCGCGCAGGTCGATGCGATGGCGCGCGTCGGCCGGACGGACTTCGTCGGGCAGCTTGGCGGCTTCGTCAAGCGCGGCCTGGCTGAATTCGTGCGGCACACCGTATTTGCGCACCGCGATTTCGATTTCCATGCCGGGGTCGTCGATATCGCCCAGCACTTCCACCACGCGGCCGAGCGGCTGCGAATGGCGGCTCGGGAAATCCGTCAGCTCGACCACCACCACCTGGCCAACCTTGGCCTTCTTGGTGTTCTGCGCGATCAGAATGTCGTGACCGATGCGCTTGTCTTCCGGCGCGACGATCAGCGCGCCGTTCTCGTTGAGCAGACGGCCGATCACGCGCTTGTTGGCGCGATCCGTCACTTCGACGATATGCCCTTCCGGCCTGCCACGACGGTCATAGCCGACGATGCGCGCCAGCACACGATCGTTGTGCATGACCTTCTGCATTTCGCCGGTAGGCAGGAACAGATCGTCCTGACCGTCGTCGCGAATCAGAAAACCGTAGCCGTCGCGATGGCCCTGCACCCGGCCCGCGACAAAGTTCGACGGATGGGTCAGCTGATAGAGATTGCGCTGATCGAGCCGGATCTGGCCGTCGCGCTCCATGGCGCCTAAGCGCTTGAAAAATCCTTCGCGCTCCTGGCGCTTGATCGACAGGGCTTCGGCGATGTCGTTCGCGGCAAGCGGCGCTTCACTCGTGCGCAGGACGCCCAGGATTTCTTCGCGGCTCGGGATCGGATACGGGAATTTGCTCAAGGGCTTGTCGATGATTTTTTCTCGTTGCATGGACGTCGGTCGGCGATGTGGCTCGGCTTAAGAGGCGCTCGGCTTGGAGGCGCTGGGTTTTTGCGCTTAAGTTGCACTTGCGATTGCACTGGAATGACTGCTCGGGTCCGGCTCGTTCAAGTCTGAGTCCGACGGGCGTGTGCACCGTGCCAACGAACTACTGCGAGGCATTCTAACACCCGTCTTGTGCGCCAAGCGGCCCGGCAATAATCGCTGTGAGCCGCACGCAGGCTCGCTGCAGCGATGTTTAAGCGACTTTAGAGAAACGCTTGACAGCCCTGAATCTGTCGCTATAATGGCGTTCTTTGCTGTTCATCACCTGCCCAGGTGGCGAAATTGGTAGACGCACTAGGTTCAGGTCCTAGCGGTGGCAACACTGTGGAGGTTCGAGTCCTCTCTTGGGCACCAGATTCAAAAGTAAAGCCGCCTGACGTTTCACGTCGGCGGCTTTACTTTTTGTGTGAAGCTATGTGATCCGATTCTGGTTTTTTGATCGGATCCTGTGGCTGGCAGGACGGTTGTGTCGGCGTGATTTTGCGTGAGTCGACGCCGTCAAGCAGTGAAGTTTGCTTCGCTGCATGGCACATCCGGGCGGTTGATGAAACGACGGTTTGCTTGCATGTAGGGATTGACACGCTGCATCATCACGCTAAAATAGCGGTCTAGCTTGAAGACGTGCCCAGGTGGCGGAATTGGTAGACGCACTAGGTTCAGGTCCTAGCGGTGGCAACACCGTGGAGGTTCGAGTCCTCTCCTGGGCACCAACAGTTGTTCCGGCGTAAGCCGAAGAGGTTCGAGAAACCCCGTAAGATCAAAGTCTTACGGGGTTTTTTGTTTTCCGCAGCGTCCCTTGCGTTCTACTGACATCGACGATTTTTGCGTATACATTGCATTCGTGAATACGCGGAAAATAACCACGGATCCCGGATTCTTCTCACCCTTCGAACCGTAGTTCGCTCTTACGCAATCCAGCCACCAGCACCGCGGCGATCAAGGCCGCTGTCGCTGCCGTCCAGAACGCCGCCTGATAGCTTCCGGTATGCGAAAAGATCTCCGCAAACAACGCGGGCCCACACCCAAGGCCAACGCTAAAGCAGAACATCAACGAGCCATAGATCACACCCAGATGCCGGCGGCCAAACACGCGTGACGTCAGGAACGCGAGCGCGTCTACTTCCGAGCCCAACGTCAAGCCGATCAGAATCGCAGCGACAGGTGTCGTTACGGCGAATATCCCGGCAGCCAGGCATACGTGACCGATCGCAGCGCCCACAAACATCATCGAGGTAAGCAGGGGTGCGAAAAACCGGTCAAGTAGCGCGCCAAAGCCGACACGCCCAGCCATCATCGCGACGCCGACAATCGTCATGACGAATGCGCCCTGCTGTGCCGTCACCCCATAGTCGGACAGTACGATGGGCAACACCCACGTACCCGCCCCAACTACGACCGAAATCAGAAAGAAGCCGAGCGCCATAAGCCAGAACGCGCGAGTGCGCAATGCGGCGCTCAGGGTGAGACCGGCCGGTTCATCCGTAGCAAAGACGCGTGTGCCCGGCTGGAGAATGCTGCCGACTCGCGGCGGTTCATGAATCAGCCAATGCACCGACGGAACGCTGATCAGCCACACAAGCCCGCCCAGACACAGATAAGCGTTCCGCCAACCGAGCGCGTCGATCAGCGCCGCCGCCAAAGGCGGCAGCAATGCCACGCCGAGGCCGCTGAGCATCAAGGCGAGCCCCAAAGCAAGTCCCAGACGTTTGTCATACCAGCCGGCGACTGCTTTCACATAGGTAACGGGCACCTGGGCCGCGCCGAGAAGAAACGTCAACGCGAAGAACAGGACAAAACTGTTCGCGCTGTTCGACAACAGGCCGACCATGCCCAAACCGAGCCCCAGCAACGGCCCTGCGAAGCGCGCGACGCGGCGCGCGCCGAAGCGGTCGACTGCGAGCCCCGTCAAGGGCCCGCAAAGCGCGAGCAGTATCTGACCATACAGCACGGCGGAACTGACGGTCGTACGCGACCAGCCCGTTTCAGCAACGATCGGTTTGACGAACACCCCGAAGCTGAAAAGCAGTACAGGCCCTGTATTGACCAGCATATTGAGGCCGGCACCCGCGACCACCGCGCCTGCACGCACCGCATCGGCGGAACGCGCTTTGCGGCGCCAGCCCGACAACGAACTCATCGCCCTGTTCCCCACGGCGTTTGCGCGTCATGCTCGCCGAGAGCCGGAGCGGGAGCACACGCGGTAAGCAGGTTACCGTCGAACACACCCGGATACCGCACCGAGCGCACAGCCCCTAACGGCGTATCGAGCGTCGAATAAAGCTGGTTATGCAATACCTGCGGATCGTTCAGATGCTCGTCCGGATCGTTGACCGGCCCGCAAGGCACCTCGAGCTCCCGGAACTTCGCGAGCCATTCACGGCTGGGGCGCGCCTTCAGCGGCGCAGCGATGCGCCGAAAGAACGTAGCCGTCATCTCGGCCTTGTCGGCGATCGCGCGCAACTCCTCTTTCCATTCCGGATGGCCGATGGCCTCAAGCGTCTTCGCCAACTGCTTCCCCGACACAGGCGACAGCACGATGTAGCCGTCCTGCGTCGCGACCACAGGTTGCGGCGGCGCGCGCCATGACGAGTCGTCGTCCAGATAGGTGCGATGCTGGAACATGTCGGGGAAATTGAAGTACGAGACCATGTCGAGCATCGAAGTCTGAATATGCACGCCCTTACCGCTACGACCACGCGCGAGCAACCCCGCCAGCGCCAACTGGCACACGAAGCTCGCGCAGAGCTTGTCAACCATGAAGCTGTTGGTTGCTTTCGGCACGCCGCCCGCAGCTTCGTACGCAATCAGCCCTGTTCTCCCTTGCACCAATGCGTCGAAGACCGGCTCTCGCGCGGCGTCGCCATCGGGCCCATAGCCCGTAATCGAAAGACGGATCAGCGATGCGTTAAGCGCTTCAACGGTTTCCTTGCCGACGCCGAGCTTTTCGGCCACATGCGGGCGCAGGTTGTCGATGTAAATATCCGCGCCGCGCAGCAACTGTTTGAATGAATCGAGACCGTCGGACGCTTTCAGGTCGAGCACCACGCCTCGCTTGCCGCGGTTGGCATTGCCCCATACCACACCGACGCCATGACGGCTCAAGCCGAAATTGCGGTAAGGGTCGCCGCCTGGCGGCTCGACCTTGATCACATCGGCACCCAGATCGGACAGCATTTGCGCGGCGAACGGCCCGGCCAGGTAACTGGCGGCCTCGACGATCCTGATACCGGCGAGCGGGCGAATAAAGGCATCGCCCGCTCGCCCGGACGCGCTTGAGGTGGTGTGGGTGGACATGCTTCGAAGCCTCAGCAAGATAAATGCGTGGAAGGTCTCGCACTGTTGGCGCAAAGTTGCGAGAGCGCGAGAATCATGTCAATGGTCGGCGCGGGCTTGCCGGCAAGAGCGCTCAGCGCGCCGATTGAACGCGCCAGCACGTCGAGTTCGAGCGGACGTCCGTGTTCGAGATCTTGCAGCATGGACATCTTGTGCGTGGCCGCACTGAGCGTCAGGGCAATACGTTTAGCGGGAGCCTGGGGGATTTCAACGCCGAGTTGCCGGCCGATCGCATCGGCCTCTTCCATCATGGCGCGGATGATGGACATCACACCGCCGGCTCCGGCCATTTCGCCAAGACGCGCGAGCGTGAGTACGGCCACAGGATTCCAGCACAGGCTGTTGACGAACTTCACCCAGATATCACCGCGAATGTTGTCACGCACCGGAGCGTGGATACCGGTTTCGATCAGCAGTTCGCTCAGGCGCTCCGCACGCGGGCTTCGCGAACCGTCGATCTCGCCGACAAGACACGCGGCTCGCTCCCCGTCCTGTACCACGCATCCCGGCACCGGCGAGTGCACCCCGATCCAGTAGGCGATTCCCAGTACCTGCGACGGCGGCATGGCCTGCCAATGCCGGTCGCCCGGGTCGATGGATGTCAGTCGGCTACCGCCAAACGCGCCTTTCCGACCGTGGAAAAAGTAGTAGGGAATGCCGGTGGTTGGTGGCAGCACAGTCGTGCCTGTGCCGATCAGCGGCGCAATCGTGCCGAGCGCGCCGTCGACCTGGTGCGCCTTCAATGTCAGAAACACATAGTCTTGCGGGCCCAGCGCACGCGCGTCGTCGACCGCGTTGACCGCCGTTGAGAACGTCTCGCGCGGCGTAGTCACACGCAAGCCGTTTGCGCGCAATGCGGCAAGGGTGGACCCGCGCGCCACGATACTGACTTCGGCACGACCGGCTCTCGCCAGATGCCCCGCGATGAAACCGCCTATCGCGCCGGCACCGACCACGGCAATCCTGATCTTTTGCGCCATGGCCGCGATTAGTACAGACCACCGTTGACGTCGACGATCGCGCCGTACATGTAGCTCGCCGCGTCGCTTGCCAGAAAACCCACCACATTCGCGATTTCGTGGGGCTCCGCTGCACGTTGCGGGGCGGTGCCGGCGATGAATTTCTCGCGTGCCGCCTGCGGCACCGCAGCTCCCATCGCGGTGTTGACCGTGCCCGGCGAGACCGCGTTGACGCGAATGCCGTGAGCGCCCAGCGGCCTGGCAAGACCGCGCGTAATGGCCATGACGGCGGCCTTCGATGCACCGTAGTCCGTTACCGCACTACCGGTGTGCCCTACGATAGACGCCAGATTCACGATCACACCGCCGCCGCCCACTTCGACGAGACGCCGCGCCACAGCTTGCGAAGCGAAGAACATGCCGCGCACGTTCACGTCGAACGTAAAGGCGTAGTCGGCCGGCTTGATGTCGAAGAAGCTCTTGCCGTGCCAGACTCCCGCATTGTTGATCAATGCCCGCACGGTGCCGTACCGACTATCGATCTCAGTGAATGCCGCGCCGATCGCGTCGACGTCCGTCAGATCACACTGGCAATATGCGCCACCCCGCACGCCCGCTTCGGCGATGTCCAGCCCGACCGCTGTGTACCCCTGCTTCTCGAGCACGGTACAGATAGCCTGTCCGATCAGACCGTTGGCCCCTGTCACGACGGCAATTTTTTCTGACATAGCATCAGCTCCATATGAACTCGTTGATCAGTAAAAGCGTGTTCGACGTCCGGCACGCCGCTGCGGACTCAGCGTCCGCGCACCCGCCAGGCGGCAGATGGATCGGCGAGCACGCTATCGGTGTGTTCGCCCAGACGCGGCGGCGGCAGGCTGATTTCGTTCGGCGTCGCGGAGAAGCGCAGTGGATTTTTGAGTACGGACAGCTGTCCCGCTGCCGCATGCTCGATCGAATGGACCATATCGCCAATCACACGCGGGTCGCTGAACACTTCGTCCCATGTGCGCACCGCGCCATAAATTGCGCCCGCCGCGCGCAACACCGTTTCCCATTCCGCCAGCGTGCGTCCGCGAAATGCCGCGGCCACCCGCTCGTCAAGCAACTGGCGATTCTTCAGGCGGGCCGATTTCGTCGCGAACAGCGGATCCGTTGCCATGTCCGCCAGTCCCAAAGCGCGCGCGAGAATCACCCAGAATTTGTCGTTGATCGAGATCACCATGACCTCACGGCCGTCGCTGGTCGCATAGGTGTTGTTCGGCACGATGTCCCAATGCTCGTTGCCTGTGCGTGGCGGCGTCTTGCCGGTGGCCGCGAAATACACGTCACGCGGCGCAATGCTGAAGATCGACGCATCGAGCATGGAAAGATCGACACGCTGCCCGACGCCCGTTTCGTATCGCGCGATCACCGCGTTGAGAATGCCGGCCGTGGCAAGCAGCGCTGTGACCAGATCGGAAAATGGAAAGCCGGTCTTGAGCGGACCGCTCTGCGCCGTGCCGGTGATCTGCATCAGGCCGGACTCCGCTTGCACGACCTGGTCGAGCGCCGGGCGGTCGCGATCCGCGCCATTCCGGCCGAAGCCGGTAATCGAGCAATAAATGAGCCGAGGGTTGAGCGCCTGCAGTTCCTCACAACCGAGACCGAGCTTCTCGGCAAGTCCGGGGCGGAAATTCTCCACCAGTACGTCGGCCTCTGCCGCGAGCGCCTTTACCATCTCGCGTCCCTGCTCCGTCTTCAGATCGAGCACGACACCGCGCTTGTTGCGGTTCATGCTGAGAAAAAACACTCCGTCGCCGCCGAGCGTCACCTCGCCCGACGATCGGAATGGATCGCCTTCCGGCGCCTCGACCTTGATCACATCGGCGCCGAAGTCGCCAAGCATCATCGTGGCCATCGGGCCGGTCATCATCTGCGTAAAATCGAGCACGCGCAATTTGTGTAAGGCACCCAACGCCGTCTCCTCTCCAATGAATTCCACTCGCGGCGAAGCGTCCGGCACGCTTACGCCGACGCGTCAGCATCGTCTGATGGTGTGTAGAACGCTTCCCGTCCGTGACTGGAGGCACGCACGCCAGATTCACGTTTGGCCTTCATGAAATTGAATTCGTCTTTTTCGTAGCGCACATTCGTGGCTAGTGAGTGCATCACGTAGCCGTACGAAAACTGACTGGTGAGCCGCAACGAGTCGTACGCAAGATGGGCGGCTGCCTTGCCGATCGCGAGACCATCGCGGGGCAAACGGACGATGCGTTCAGCCCATGCCTCGCCCGCCTCCGTAAGTTCCTTCTCTGGCACGACCTTGTTGACGAGACCCGCGCCAAGCGCCTCCTCGGCGGTCCACAACTCGGCGAGCAACAACAGCTCGCGCGCCTTGCGCGGGCCCATCGCCATGATTTCCCATGCTCCGAAATATGACGCGCCGGACAGGCCGAGTTTTTGCTCCGGGTGGCCGATCCGGGCGTTGTCCGACGCAATCGACAGGTCACAGCCTTCCGCGATGTACAAGCCCGCTCCAATGCAATAGCCGCTGATCAACGCTAGCGTGGGCTTCGGCGACAGGAAAATGCGCTGAAAGCGGGCAATGTAGTGCCGGTCGTGATGCAGACGCGCCCGCTGGCTCGGACGACGCGGCTTGCCCGCGGCGTCGAGCTGCGGTTCGCCGTATTCGTGTCCCACTTCGGCGAGATCGTGTCCGGTGCAGAAATCGCCGCCTGCTCCGCGAAAAACGATTACGCGCACATCGTCATCGGCCTCCGCACGATCGAGGAGATCCATCAATGTGCCGAACATTTCCTCGGTTAGCGCGTTTTTCTTTTCGGGCCGGTTGAACGTGATGTACGCACGACCGTCACGCGCTTCATACGTCACCAGGTGCCTGCGGGTATCGTTCACTTCATCCACCTCATTGGTTGATCTACCAGACAGGCCGAAGTAGTGGCCGCGCGACTGTCAGTCGCGCCCGCTTCGGCTGCGCTTTGCGTATGACTCAATCGAGATTGACAGCGACGCTCTTCACTTCCGTGTACAACTCCAGCGCCTCGCGGCCGCGTTCACGGCCCCACCCGGATTGCCTGAAGCCTCCGAACGGCAACGCCGGGTCGGGCACCGAATGCACGTTCACGCCGACCGAACCGGCCCTGATGCGCCGGGCAAGTTTGTGCGCGACGCTGAGGTCGCGCGTCCAGATGCTGGCTGCGAGACCGTAGCTCGTGTCGTTTGCTACCGCTGCGAGCCGGTCGATTTCGTTGTCGCGGAAACTCATTGCACAAAGCACCGGCCCGAAGATTTCTTCGCGCACCACTGACATGGTCGGCCGGGTGTTCTTCAATATCGCGGGCGTGACGAAATAGCCCTGTTTTGCCTCGCTAGGCGCGCCACCCAGAACCGTCGCGCCGTCATCGCGCGCGGCCTCGACATAAGACGTGACACGGGCGCGCTGGGCGGCCGAGATCAATGGCCCCATCTTCGTGTCAGCATCGAGGCCGTAGCCGATTTTCCAGCCGCGGACCTCGGCGTACACGTGATCGACGAGTTCGTCGTAGATATGCTCGTGGACATAGAACCGCGTGCCGGCTGAGCACACCTGGCCCGTGTTGAAGAAAGCCGCGCGCGCCAGCGCCGGCGCGACCTTCTGAATATCAGCGTCGGGAAAAACGATGACAGGCGATTTGCCGCCGAGTTCGAGCGACACGCGCTTCATGTTGCCCAGCGCCGCCTTGACCACGAGCTTGCCGACTTCGGTTGATCCGGTGAACGCAACTTTGTCGACGTGCGGGTGCGCCGCCAACGCCGCGCCCGCCGTCTCGCCTTCGCCCGTCACGATGTTGACCACACCTGGCGGGAAGCCCGCTTCCAGGATTAGTTCGCCGAGACGCAATGCCGTCAGCGGTGTTTGCTCTGCCGGCTTGAGGACGATCGTGCAGCCCGCCGCGAGCGCCGGAGCGATCTTCCAGATCGCCATGCCGAGCGGATAGTTCCACGGCACGATCTGTCCCACCACGCCGATCGGCTCGCGCGTGGAGTAGGCATGCCATTCACCGGGCACGGAGACGTCTATCGTTTCGCCAGTGAGCTTGGTCGGCCAGCCAGCGTAGTAGCGCAGCATCTCCACAGAACTGAGCACATCCACCGCCCGCGCGAACACCACGGGTTTGCCGTTGTCCAGCGACTCGAGTTGCGCCAGTTCGTCAGCGTGGTCGTTCACCAGATCGGCGAGTTTCCAGAGCAGTTTGCCGCGTTCGGCAGGCGTGATGCGGCGCCACGGGCCCGTGTCGAACGCAGCGCGAGCAGCGCGTACGGCACGATCCACATCGAAGGCATCACCGGCGGCAACGCGCGTCAGCAACTCGCCCGTGCCGGGATCTTCTACATCGAGCGTGCTGCCGGACTCAGCATCGCTCCACTTGCCGCCAATCAAAAAACCGTGGCGGCGCCGGACAAACTCCAGAACCGCATGACTGAGCGAGGGATGGGCTAATCCACGTTGCATCGATCATCTCCATGTGAAGCCGACATGCAAAGTGCCGACGGTCATCAGGTGTCAATTTGTTGATAGATTAAATGGTTCAACCTTTTAAGTAAACCGCTTTGTACGCAAAAATTCCGTGATGCATCGCCGTCGAAAAAAACTGTTGCTCAGTACACCCATGCATCGCTCGCCGGCGTACCATCGGCCATAAAGCAAATCGGGGCTCGACTCATGGACACTGCACAACGCTTGAAAAAACCAGGGGTGACGGCCTCGCGCGATAAGTCTGAGGCGGCAAACACCCTTGCGCCGCATACACCTGTTCAGACGCGTCGCGCGTTTGAGGAAGTAGCGTTGCAGATTCGCTCGCAGCTGAGCAGCGGCAAGTTGCGTCCGGGCGACAGGCTTCCGGCAGAGCGCGATCTGGCGGAGCAGTTCGGTCTGAGTCGCAACACCGTGCGCGAAGCATTGAGAACGCTTGAAATCTCGGGCGTTCTCGAATTTCGCAAAGGAACCACGGGCGGCGCCTTCGTGCGCGAAGGTCAAGGTGACGGTGTGGTAACCGGTATCGCTGATCTGTACCGGCTCGGCACGCTCGGCCATGAACATCTGACCGAAGCGCGCATGGTGGTGGCGCTGGCAACTACGCGCGCTACCTGCGAACGCGGATCGCAAATGGATCTGGATGCGCTCGTCAATAACGTGCGCGCCGCTGAAACAGCGGTAAAGGCCGGCAACATTGGCGAGCGCGTATCGATCAATCTCGAGTTCTTCCGCATTCTCGCAAACGCGTCGCGCAACCCATTACTCATCATTCTCACAGACGCGATGATCGAGATCCAGGTCCTGCTACTCGAAGTGCTGACCCCCGCCCCGAGCAGCACGGTGATGGCGTCCCGTCGAAGATTGCTCAAGCACCTGCTGGCACGCGACACGGAACGCGCAATCAGCGAAATGGAAGTCCACCTGAAAGCGCTTGAACACCACTACGTGTCTCAACGTCGAAATGCGCCGGCAGGCGCGACACAGTCCGGAGCGTGGCAGAGAATCAGGCGCCAGACCTGACGCCTCCCGCGCCGCCGGCAGCCGGCTTTCAGGGCTTCGGCCTGAAAGCGGCGAGATCCGCATCGACGAAGCGCGTGCCGTTTTCCGCCACCTCGATAAACGTGAACCAGTGCTCGTCGGGCGGTCCCTGGTGCCGTGTCGGACTGAACAGATAGTGCGTACCCGCCGCGCCTTCGATACCGTCGAACGAGCCGATCTGTTCCACCGCGTTACGCAATGCAGCTCGCGCCTGCTCGACGTTGCCGCTGTCGACCGCTTTCAGGACGTCCGGCTGCGCCAGCGCTCGAAATGCTGCCCGAGCCGCGTCGTAAGCCACAGCCGGATACAGATTCGGCAGATGCGGACCGAAACGCGAGTTGAATGCAGCAAAGAACGCCTTCACGTCTGCCCGGTTCGGGTCGACCGTGTTCGGCACGAGCACACCGTCGGCACTGGAGCCGGCCAGCTTCAATAACGCTGGCTGCAAAGCACTGCGCACCACGATCATCGGCAGCTTCAGATTCAGTTGTTGTGCCGTCCGCAAAACCCGCGCACCGTCTGCCGGATAGGGAAAGATCACCATCGCGTCAGGCTTCGCGTCGCGAATGCTGAGCAGTTGCGGCGTCAGGTCGGCCGCGCCGGTGTCGTAGGTTTGCTGAACGACTACAGGAATGTGGCGAGCCGTCAATGCCGCGAGCATCGCGCGCTGACCGTCGATGCCAAAAGGCGCCGAGCAGTTAATCACCGCTATGCGATGGAAGCCCTGCCTGGCTAGCAGATCGGCTACTGCTCCGGCGTCCTGCCGGTTCGCCGGGCCGAAGCGAAACAGATAGGGCGCCGGCGGATCGGTGAGCTTGTCCACCGTGGCGCCCATCACAAAGAAGGGAATCTTGTCCTCGTTCGCAGCGGCTGCAATGCCGGTCGCCACCGCCGCCGGGTTTGCGCCGATGATGAGCAGCGCATGATCGTCTTCCGCACACCGTGCGGCAAATGAAGCCGAAAGCTGCGGATCCGTCTTGCCGTCATAGCCGATCAACTCCACCTCGTGACCGGCCACGCCACCGGCAGCGTTGATCTGATCGACGGCGAGACGAACCGCCTGGTAGCCCTGCGTCCCGGTATCCGCAGCGGCGCCACTGCGGTCGTCGATGTGACAGATTTTCAGCACGGGAGCGGCGGCCACCGCGGCATGTGCCCACGCGCCCGCCAATACTGCAAGCATCACGGCCTGCAGCAGCCGGCGCACTCGCCATACAGCGTTATGGGAACCGCGAACACAGCCTGAGAGTCGCCGCATGATGTCTCCTGAATGATGGCTTTTTATAAAATCATTGAATGGACCAACCATTCAAAAATATGCCATTCGACACCGCAGTGTCAAGGAGACCGTTACCAGGGAAAACAACGTAAGCGTCAGGATTCCGCGGCCACGTGCCGACGCACCAGGCACAGCAGAACGGCGCCTAGCAAGGGACCAATGGCAATGACGCCGAGCGTGGTGTTCAGGGAGCGGCCATGCTGGAATACATAGCCTGCGACGATGGGCGAGATGAAGCTGCCGACCGACCAGACGGTGTTGACGAATCCCGCGGCGGCGCCGGCCAGTTGCGGCCCTGACGCTTGCGTATAAAGACCGATCAACAGCGGCGTATAGCCGTAGGCGGCCGCACCGAGGAATGGCGCGAGCACGTAATAGGCAGAAATCGAGCGGCAATTGCCGAAGGCAACCAGCAACGCGATGAACAACAGCAGATCGACTATCGTCACCAATCGGGCGTAGCGGATCAGCTTATCGTACAGCCAGCCAAACAAGGGTTTCGAAACGAACGCGCCAACGCCGAACCACACCAGAACCGAGCCGGCGGCGATGGGTGACACACCGTGCGCAACCGTCATCAACGCATTCGCCCACGCGACAAACCCCAGCGTGCCGTACAGCGCACCCGCACCGCCCAGCGCAAGCAACAGAAGATTGCGGTTTTTCAGTAACGCGACGATCTGACTGGAGGTGATTCGCGGGACGGACTTCCCGTCCGGCGTATTGCGCACGACGAATAGACAGATCAGCGAGAAAACCAGAGTGGCTATACCGAGGATCTGATAAGCCGCCTGCCAGCCATAAATTGCCGTGATCCGCGGCACTGTTGCATTCGCAACCACGACCGAAACCGATGTGCCGGTCGCCCAGATGCCGAACGCACGCCCCTTGTCTTTACCGAACCAAACGGTCAGGATTTTGATCGTTGCCCCATACTCAGCGCCGGCGGCAAACCCCATCAGCAGGTGCAATGCAATCGCCATCCAGAACGTTTGCACGAAACCGAAACAGAACGTCAACACGCCCAGTGGAAACATCGAAATGGCGAGCGTCGCGCGACTACCGAATTTATCCGCAAGGATTCCGCCAACGGGGCACGATACTGTGTAGCCCACATAAAATGCGGTTGTCAATGAGCCGAGCAATGCGAGCCTGAACCCGAGTGCGTGTCCCACCGGCGCCGCAATACTTGCCCAGGCGAAACGATCGACACAACTCACCGTGAAGGCCGCCCAGATCACCAGCAGGATCACCCACCGAAAGCCACTAGCCGCCGCGTCCGGCAGCACCGCTACCGATACGTCGCTCATTGCAAGTTGCGTGCGCGATTTCATCACGTTCTCTCCGATCTGTTTCTCGCCGGCATCACAGCGGTGTCCTGTCGCGACAAATAACAATGGTTCATCCATTGTCACAACAAATCGATTCATGTATACCCTGGCGCCCGAAAGCTGAACCGGATACGCGGCTTCTCCAACCATGCGGCGTTGACATTCATGTCGGGCGAGCAATATATTAATGGTTCATCCAATGATACATAAACCGTCTCGCTAGCGCCGTGCCCGTCTCTCTCCGAGCTGAACTCCGGACAACTGCTTCCGCCACTTTTCGAGCCGCGCCGCCATGACCACTCCATCCGCGTCCACTCATATCCTCGTGCGTGCGCCCTCGTTGTTCATTCTTGTCTGCATTACGTTGTCCGGCACCTTCCCGCTGCATGTCTTCGTTCCCGCTTTGCCATCCGCAGCGCGGGACCTGCACGCGTCTACTTCCGGAATCGGCCTGACCATCACGCTGTACATCATCGGTTTGTCGGCCGGTCAGCTCGTTTATGGCCCACTCTCCGACCGTTACGGGCGCCGGCCGGTGCTTCTTGCCGGGCTGACACTGTTCGCGATCGCGAGCGTGGCCGCTGCATGCGCACCGTCGCTGGCGTGGCTGGAGCTGGCTCGCATCGCCCAGGCGCTGGGCGGATGCTCTGGCCTTGTGCTCGGCCGCGCGATTGCGCGTGACAGTTCCGGGTCGACCACGCTGATCAGGCGCCTCGCCACCCTAAGCATTGCGATGGCCATCGCCACCGCCGTCGCTCCGGTCATCGGCGCGCAGTTCGTGGCTCATCTCGGCTGGCGCTGGATCTTCATTACCATGAGCGCGGCCAATGCACTGGTGCTGATATCGGTATGGCTGCTCGTGCCCGAGACGCACGTGCCGTCGGACGACTTCCAGATTCGCCGCTATCTGAGTAGTTACGCTCACCTGCTCCGAACGCCGTCGTTTCTTGCTTACAGCATTGGTGGCGCGAGCGCGACCACCGGCATCTACGCGTTTCTGTCCGCCTCACCGTTCATTCTGGAATCGGAGCTCGGCTTGTCGCCGCAAGCTTTCGGATTCGCCTATTTCTCGCTGGTGGTCGGACTCGCCAGCGGTCAGAGCGCCGCCAAACGGCTGGCGGCGACGCTACCTGCACGCTCCGCGTTACTCATCGCCAGCGCGATCATGGGTGCCGCGTCGCTCAGTCTGGTTGTTTCATATCTCTCACATTCGATCACCCTTCTTTCCATCATGGCGCCGATGATCGTCATGTTCTTTGCCACCGGACTATCCAGTCCTTATGCAATCAGCAGCGCGCTCGATGTCGACGCCACCGTAGTAGGCGCGGCAGCCGGACTATATGGCTGCCTGCAGATGGCCTACGGATCGCTTTGCACCGCCGCCATTGGCGTCGCACCCAACGATCCGACCAGATCGATGATCGCCGCGCTGTCGCTCTCAAGCGTCATTGCGTGGTTTGCGTTCAGGGCAGCGCCGCGTCCGCTGCCCTTCCCCAAGACGAATGATCGAAGCTCGGTAGCCTAGTAGGTGGTTGTCCCTAGGTTCGCACACGCTTCGCGACCTTATCTTCGACCTTCATCGATGGCTGACCGCCCATTAGGGTTTGCTCTGTTTGACAGCAAATTTGTATCCCTTATATTTCAATTCAATGGTTCATCCAATAACAAAGAACCATCAATAAATCAGACAAACCAGGTGTGTCGCGGCCTTGAACGTCGCGGCACGAGATCTAGGAGACAACGTTGAAGCTTGTAAAAACCTTGATTGGCGCGCTGACGCTCGCAGCATGGGCGCCCGCGTTCGCACAGAGCACAGTCACGCTGTACGGTCTGCTGGACGAAGGCATCAACTACGTCAACAACGCACAGACCGCACAAACTGGCGCACCGCACGGCCGTACTGGCGGAAGCGTAATCTCCATGACCACGGGTCTGGTGCAGGCATCGCGCTGGGGCCTGAGAGGCGCCGAAGACCTCGGCAACGGCTACAAGGCAGTCTTCACACTGGAGGACGGCTTCGACGTAGGCACCGGTAAATTCCAGCAGGGCGGCACCTTCTTCGGCCGGCAGGCGTTCGTTGGAATCTCGGCACCGTGGGGCGCGCTGACTGCCGGCCGGCAATATGACTCCATCGTCGATGTGATCAATGTCATGCAAGCCGGAACTTATGCCGGTGGCGCATTCGCCGATCACCCGGGCGACATTGACAACGTGGCTGATTCGCAGCGGATCAACAACTCGATCAAATACACAAGCCCGACTTATCATGGGTTTCTCGTAACAGGTCTGTATAGCTTCGGCGGCGCCGCCGGAGAGTTCGGCAAAAACAGCATCTGGTCCGTCGGCGCGCGTTACGCTATCGGCCCGGTCATTGCCGCTGCTGGTTACCTGCATATCGACAACCCGAATCAGTCTTTCTACGGCAACGGTTCGACCGGATCCACGACGGCCAACAATCTTGGTTCGGTGACCGGCGTTCAGGTCAACCCGATCTATGGCGGATTTGCTTCAGCAGGGAAATTGCAGATTTTCGCCTCGGCATTGCAATACACGGCCGGTGGTTTGACGATAGGCGGCGGCTACTCGAACATCCGCTTCCAGAACCTGAACAGTCCAAACTCGGGGACACTGAGTCTGACCAATCCGTTTGGATACACCGGCAATGCGGCGTTCAACAATTACTCCATCTTTACGGGCTATTACGTCACACCCACGCTCGAAATCGGCGCGGCGTACAACTACCTGACGGGCGGCGCCATCGACGGCAAAAAGCCCGCAAAGTATCAGACTGTCAACGCGATTGCCGACTACTTCCTGTCCAAGCGAACCGACCTGTATCTGACTGGCGCGTATATGAAGGCGTCGGGCGTCGATTCGACCAATCAGGCTGCCGTGCCCTATCTGGTGACGCTCACCCCGAGCAATACGTCGAGCCAGGTGGTGGTGCGACTCGGTATCCGGCATAAGTTCTAGTTCGCCTCGCCAACGCGGCAGCGAGATCCTCTGCCCGGATCGTCCGGGCGCCGCATTGCTCTGCTTCTCCGAATGGCCGCGCACTGCCCTCATCGTCCGGGCAATGCGCGACGTCCTGCTGTCCCGCGCGTTCGCGCTGAATCGCTGCATCAGCGGCTTCAAGCCCCTTCTACCTTTTCCGATACAGCAACTGACGCGGCGCTGCGCGCGAGGCGCTCCCGCGTCAGTTGCGCTTGACATCATGCTGCGCATCCTGCATCATAATTTCAAAGGTTGATCCAATGAATTTATGTAATTAAAACAGCGTGAAATCCGCTCACGAGCACAACCAGCCAGAGAGACGCCAGATGTACGATTCAGACCAACCCAGCCATGCGACTTCCTCCGACGGGAGCGCAGCGCCAAAGCGGCCGCTCGACGGCATCGTCGTCGTGGAAACCTCGAGTTTTCTCACCGGCCCCTTCGCCTCGATGATGCTCGCCGATCTCGGTGCCGACGTCATCAAGGTAGAACCGCCCGGTGGCGATGGTTTCCGCAAGTTCGGCCACAACCGCGAGGGCTACAGCGCGTCATGGACCAATGCGAATCGCGGCAAACGCAGCGTCGTCATCGATTTGAAAACGGCGGAAGGCACGCGTCGCCTGCAAAACCTGCTGGAAGGCGCGGACATTCTGATCGAGAACTGGCGGCCTCGCGTGGCCGCGTCGCTCGGGCTCGGCCGCGATGTACTGGAGACGCGCTATCCGCGCCTGATCCGTCTTTCGATCAATGGATTCGGCGACACCGGCGCACTCGCCAATGCGCCGGCCTTCGATTCGTTGATCCAGGGCCGCACCGGCATCGTGGCGTCCGAAGGCCGCAACGGTAAACCGGCGGTGACGCCGTTCAACATGGTCGACAAGGTCACCGGCGCTTTCGGCGCCCAGGCAGTGCTGGCCGCGCTTTACGAACGGGAAAAAACCGGGCGAGGCAGCTATGTCCAATTGCCGATGCTCGATGTCATGGGTTATTTCAACTTCCCCGACATGTTCCAGCATCGCACGTTCGAGGGAGACACATCGGCATGGAAGCCACCTGCTTCGCAGGTACTGGAAACCGCCGACGGCTTTGTCGTGATCTCACCGGCCAACGGTGCGCAAATGTCGAAAACGCTAAACGCGATCGACCGTCCGGAATGGAAGGAAGAGTTCAAGCAGATGCGCGACCCCGTTGCGATGGCCGATGAATTTTTCCGCCGCGTCGGCGCGGTCGTCAAGGAAGGTAAAACGGCTTACTGGCTGCAACGTTTCGGCGAGATGGACGTACCTGCCGCGCCGGTGTTCTCGCTCGACGAATTCCTGCACGACCCGCAAGTTGAAAACAACCAGGTGTATAGCTTTGTGGATTCCCCGGTCGGGCCGATTCGCACAGCACGTTATCCAGCCAGTTTCGACGACCGCAAGCTGATTGCGCGTTCGGGGCCGCCCGCGATCGGCGAACACGACGAAGCGGTCGGCGGTTACTGAACCACGCCTTCAATGCCAGTCAGATGTCGCCCGGCATCGAAAACCACTCAACCAGGAAATTGACATGAAGCTTGCAAGTTTCGACGGTGGACGCATCGGCGTCGTGGTCGGCGAGGATATCGTCGACGTATCCGATCTCGTAAACGCCGCACCCGATACGTGGCCGCCAGTCGGTATGCTGCACGTGATAGACCGGTTTGCGGCGCTGCGCGGCAAACTCGAAGACCGCGCGCAAAGCGGCAAACGTGTGCCGCTTTCCGCGGTGAAACTCGAGACGCCGGTCGCATGGCCGAACAAGGTCATCGCGTTCCCCGCGAACTATCACGCGCACGTGGAAGAGATGAAGCGCGGCACCGGTCTTATTTCACCGTTCAAGGCGGACGGCCAGGGATTTTTCCTGAAGGCGAATTCCAGTTTGAGCGGACCCTCCGACCCGATCGTGCTGCCCGCGATTGCGAACCGTCAGATTCACCACGAATGCGAACTGGCGATCATTCTCGGCAAGGGCGGGCGTGAAATCAACCGTGCCGACGCGCTCGACCATGTGTTCGGCTATGCTTGCCTGATCGACGTGGTAGTGCGCGGCAAGGAGGAGCGCGTAATGCGCAAGTCTTACGACACCTTCTGTCCAGTCGGCCCCTACCTTGTGACCGCCGACGAAGTACCGAACTACGACGCGATCGATCTGCAACTCTCGGTCAACGGCGACCTCAGGCAAAAAGCCAGCACGCGGGACCTGATCGTCGACATTCCGGAAATGATCCGCATGGCTTCGGCGGTCATGACGCTATATCCCGGCGACATCATCGCCACGGGTACGCCCGCTGGCGTCGGTCCGCTCCAGGGTGGCGACAAGGTCTCGATCGAAATCGCCGGGGTCGGCTCGATGACACTCGACGTCGTACAAAGCATAGGGGGCAGTCACCCGGTGTGGGACAAGCCGGTCAACTGAACGGAGATGCAATGGAACGCATGGAAACTGCTCATATCCGCTCGCCTGCTCGTCACAGTCTGCACACCCGCCGTATAAAGATGGAAGACGGCGTCACCCTGATTGCGACGGAAAGCGGAGAGCGTGGACAGCCCGCCGTGATTCTATTGCACGGCGGCGGTCAAACACGTCACTCCTGGCGCGGCACGGTCAAAACGCTGGGCGAGCTCGGCTACCATGCGCTCGCATTCGACGCACGCGGTCACGGAGAGAGCGACTGGTCGGCGGAACTAAACTATTCCTATAACCGCCTTGCCGACGACCTCGAGGCCGTCATCGGCACCGTGGCCGCCGAACCGGTGGTCATCGGCGCATCAATGGGCGGAATCACCGCCATGCATACCGTTGGCCGAAACCCCGTCAACCTCGCCCGCGCGCTCGTGCTGGTGGATATCGCGCCGCGTGTCGATCCCAAAGGTCTACGGCGCGTTCACGATTTCCTGAACGGTTATCCGGATGGCTTCGCCAATGTTGAAGAAGCGTCCGACGCGGTCGCCGCCTATAACCCGCACCGGCCGCGCCCGCGCGATCCGCGTGGCCTGATGAAAAATCTTCGATTGCGCGACGACGGACGTCTTTATTGGCACTGGGACCCGCGCTTCTTTGCCAGCCGCAACGACGAACAGCGCGAGAAGAGCACCAGGCGGCTGCTCGACCTGTGTCCGAATATCAAGATTCCAACTCTGCTCGTGCATGGCGCCGAAAGCGATGTCGTGTCGAGCAACGGAATCGACGAGTTGCGCGAACGCTTGCCGCAGCTCGAAACAGCGTTAATGCCGGGAGCCGGCCATATGATCGCGGGCGATCGCAACGACGCTTTCAACTCGGCCATCATGACGTTTCTGAAGCGCCTAGCGCCGGCCGGGTTGAACGGACAGCACGGCTAGCTTCTGCGACTGGCAGTGCATTGAAGCGGACAGGTTGCCCTCTCCAGGGAATTCGATATCGTTCTTCCACAGTCCAGGAAGAACGATTTTTTTCATTCTATTGTTGGCACACTGCCTACATAAGCCAGCGCGCACAACATCATCGCGCAGACCAGTTGTTGCTTCGTGATGGCAGCACGGCTTTGCAAATCGCCCCACCAGACCCTGCTGTTCATCTTCACGATTACCTCCATTCCAGCCGTCCCTAACCGCGCTCCCGCATCGGTTCGATGCATACGATCGGCGCGAAAAATCAGGCGTGCGCGGATCGGAAACCCGCCCACGCCTTCTGTTCAAACCGCGCTCTGCTGCGCTAACGGCATCGTGTCCATCTTCGTACAGACCGAGCCACGCACCGTATCGATCAGCGCGAGCGGGTCAACCGGCAATTCGTCGCCACGCCACGCGACCTGTCCGTCCGGTCGTACGAGCACCAGACGCCGTTCGTACAGCCGGCGCGCTTCTTCGTTATCGATGTCGAGCGACTTGAACGGCACGTGACGCAGGGCCGCGGCCTCGCGCAGTACCTCGCTCTCCGTCGCCGCGGGCGAGAAGCACAACAGCACAAACTCCTTGCCGAAGAAGTCGAGCGTCGACTTGCCTTCCGCCAGCCAGATATGTGGCGCGCGAGAGCCAGGACGTGCGGTCTGCACGTATATCGAGACTTCGTCGGCCGGTTGTGGCGTGCCGTCGGGGACGATGATTGGCGAGCCTTCGTACATGTAACCGAGGTGAATGCCGATCGAGAACCACTCCCGCTTCATCAACTCGGTGTACTGATTGCCGAACTCAATGCGTGCGGCTTCGGAGCCGGGACCGTCCTCGAAAATTTCCTTCGAAGGCGATAGCACTCGCGGTGACAGCATCCGTTTGAGATTACCCGTAGCCTCGGCAACGTTGCGGATCGCGACGGGTCGCTGTTCCGTCTCATAGGTTGCGAGCAGATGCTCGCCGCCCCAGCCCTGCAACGTCGCGGCGAGCTTCCACGACAGATTGACCGCGTCCTGAATGCCCGTGTTCATGCCGAACCCACCGGTGGGGGAAGTCAGATGCGCTGCATCGCCCGCGACAAACACGCGCTTCGTCCCGTAGCTGTCCGCCACCAGTTGCCGGCGCACCCAGGGCAGCATCGACAGAATCTCGAAGTCGAACTCGCGGCCCACCGCGCGAATGATCGCGGCACGCATCTGCTCTTCGGTCAGCGTGAGCCGGGTTTCGTCGCCGACCAGCGAGAAACGCCATTGGTCCCGGCCATTAATGGCCACGAGCGTCGCCCATGTTCCCTCGGGGCCGATGAAGATGTAGCGGTATGCGGGTTTCTTGTCATGCAGCGCTTCGAGGTTGTCGCTGCGGAACACTACGTTGGTGGTGTACGTCAGCGTCGGCTCGCCGGTCATGCCGATGCCGAGCGCCTGGCGCACAACACTTGCGCCACCGTCCGAGCCGACCAGGTAGCTTGCCTCGATGACCGACTCTTCGCCGGTATTCACGTCCCGCACCCTGGCGACGACTCCGTCCGCGTTCTCGCTGAATCCCAGCAGTTCCGTGTTGTAACGAATATCGACGCCCTTCTGCTGTTGCGCGAAGCGGCGCAGGACCGGGTCGAAGAAATTCTGCGGACAGCGTTCACGCTTCTGCGGACTCTGCGGCGGGCACTTTTCGTCCTGCGGACTCGGGAACACTTCCCGGCCGAATTCGTAGCCGCTCAGTCCCGTCACCCATGCGCAATCCTGCGGATAGGCGCGGTTATAGCCTGCGTCGTGCACCCACGGCACGATGCCCCAGCGCCGGCAATATTCCATGGTGCGAACGCCGACCATGTCCATTTTGGGCTGAATCACCTGACCATCGCTGCGTTCGATCAGCGTGCACGGCACGCCGCGAAAACCCAGGTCGCCGGCGAGTGCCAGTCCGATCGGGCCAGCGCCCACAATCAATACGGGTGTTTGCATCTACAGTCTCCCAGTGTTTATCGACTTTCCCAGTTCCGTCATGCCGGCGCCAGATCAACGGCCTCTTCGCGGTATAGGCCGAGCTTGCGCAGCGCCGGAATATCGTTGACCTGAAACAGCATCGCGGGCGTCGCGCCGGAGCGGTTAATATGCTCGTGCACCGCCCACGGCGGAATGGCCATGAAGTCTCCCGCGCCCCACTCGAACGTCGTGCCGTTCACGATAGTGGCGCCTTTGCCGCGCATGACGTAATAGACGACGCTGCCGGTATGGCGATGCGCCTTCGTATGCATGCCCGGTCGCAACGATTGCAACACCGTGCCAATGGTCGGCAGCGCCGAACCGCCTGTGAGCGGATTGACGTATTCGAGTGCCGTGTCGTCGAACGGGTCGGGCGGCAAGTCGCCGGCGAGGCGCAGCGCTTCCTGCGCGCGTGCGGCCGGATAGACGAGCAGTGGATTGAGTGCCGGTACGTTCGTATCGTTGAGCGGGCGCATGATCGCGCTGCCGTAGCGGCGATACGAATGATCGGGAATCTCCAGCACGGGCTGGCGCGGCGCCGCGGAGCCTTCGAAGAAGGTCGCGTGCATCGAACGCACCAGCGAAATGTCGAGCACATCGAGCCAGATCATCGGCTTGTCGCCCTTGTGCTCGTGATCGTGCCAGGCCCAGGCCGGGGTGAGCACCAGATCACCTTCGTTCATCTCGTAGCGCTCGCCATCGACGATCGTGTCGGCGCCTCGCCCTTGCATGATGAAACGTAGCGCGCTTGCCGTATGACGATGGGCCGTGGCGATCTCGCCCGGCAGGATGTACTGGATCGAGGCCCAGATCGTCGGCGTGGTGCCAAACGGCAAGCCGCGATTGGCGAGGCGCAGGGTCCGGCGCTGACCGCCGGCTTCCAGCTTGATGCTCGCGCCGATCTTTTCGAGCAGGCGCGCGAGGTCGGTGGCTTTCCAGTGGGCTGCCTGCATCGTCGATTGCGGCTCGCGCGTGAAGAGCGGGCCGTCGGTAGGCTGGGCAATCCGGCAGTTATGGCTATCCAGCTCGTCGACGAGCGCCTGGCGTTGTGCGGTGTCCGACATGACTGTCTCGCTCATGGCAACTCCGGTGTAGTTGTGTCAGTAGGGCGTGGCGGTTATGAAACGATCGCTATTCCAGCGTACTGACCAGGGCCGGCACGACCGTGAACAGATCGCCAATCAGACCGTAGTCAGCGACGCTGAAAATCGGCGCTTCTTCGTCCTTGTTGATCGCGACGATCACCTTCGAGTCCTTCATACCCGCCAAGTGCTGGATCGCACCGGAGATGCCGACGGCCACGTACAGTTGCGGCGCCACGATCTTGCCGGTCTGGCCGACCTGATAGTCGTTCGGCACGAAGCCCGCATCGACCGCTGCGCGCGAGGCGCCCAGCGCTGCGTTCAGCTTGTCGGCCAGCGGTTCGAGAACTTTGGTGTAGTTTTCGCCATTGCCCAGACCGCGGCCACCCGAGACGATGATCTTCGCCGAGGTCAGTTCCGGACGGTCCAGCTTCGTCACTTCACGGTTCACGAACTGCGACAGGCCGCTGTCGGCTGCGGCTTCGATCTTCTCGACCGAAGCGCCGCCGCCTTCGGCTGCGACGGCGTCGAAACCGGTCGTACGGACCGTGATGACCTTGATCGGATCTTGAGATTGAACGGTAGCGATTGCGTTACCCGCGTAGATCGGACGCTCGAACGTATCTGCGCTGTCCACTGCGGTGATGTCGCTGATCTGCGCGACGTCCAGCTTCGCGGCGATACGCGGCGCGATGTTCTTACCGTAGGCGGTTGCCGGCGTGAGGATGTGCGAATAGTCCTTCGCGATATTCAGCACCGTTGCTTCGACGTTTTCTGCGAGACCTGCCTCGAGTTGCGGCGCGTCGGCGAGCAGGACCTTCGAAACACCTGCAATCTTCGCTGCCGCATCCGCCGCAGCTTGCGCGTTGTGACCTGCCACCAGCACATGAATATCGCCACCGATCTTCTGCGCGGCGGCAATCGTGTTCAGCGTCGCGGCCTTGATCGATGCGTTGTCGTGTTCTGCTATTACAAGATTCACCAGATTCGTCATTTCGTCCGTCTCCTCACAGCACCTTGGCTTCGGTCTTCAGCTTCTCGACCAGCGTCCTCACATCCGCCACCTTCACACCGGCGGAGCGCTTCGGCGGCTCGACGACTTTCAGCGTCTTCAGGCGCGGCGTCACATCGACACCGAGGTCTTCCGGCTTGACGACTTCCAGCGGCTTCTTCTTCGCCTTCATGATGTTCGGCAGCGTCACGTAGCGCGGCTCGTTCAGACGCAGGTCGGTCGTGATCACGGCGGGCAGACTCAGCGACAGCGTTTCGGCGCCGCCGTCCACTTCGCGCGACACGGTTGCTTTACCGTCCGCCACGACAACCTTCGATGCGAACGTTGCCTGCGACAGGTTCGCCAGTGCAGCCAGCATCTGGCCGGTCTGATTCGAATCGTCGTCGATGGCCTGTTTGCCGAGAATGATCAGCGAAGGCTGTTCCTTGTCGACCAGTGCCTTGAGCAGCTTGGCGACCGCCAGCGGCTGCAGGTCTTCGCCCGACTCGATCAGGATCGCGCGGTCCGCACCGATCGCGAGCGCCGTGCGCAGCGTTTCCTGCGCCTGCGTCACGCCTGCCGACACGGCGATCACTTCGGTCGCCACGCCCGCTTCGCGCAGACGCACGGCTTCCTCCACCGCGATTTCATCGAACGGATTCATCGACATCTTCACGTTGGCCAGATCGAATCCGCTGCCATCACTTTTGACACGCGGCTTGATGTTGTAGTCGAGCACCCGCTTTACGGCGACCATCACCTTCATGTGTTCCCTCTCCGTCCCGATCCTGATTTCATCCGGCGTTCTCATGCACTGAGCAAACGGCGCGCAACGATCAGCCGGTGAATCTCATTCGTGCCTTCGATAATCTGGTTCAGTTTCGCGTCGCGCATCATCCGTTCGACGGGAAATTCTTTCGAGTAACCGTAACTGCCCAGGACTTGCACAGCCTCGGTCGTTACTTCCATCGCGATGTCGGTGACGAAGCACTTGGTCATCGACGCGAGCATATTCAGCCGCGAGTGGTCGCCTGAATCGATCTCATCGCAGCAGTTGTAGAGCAGATTGCGCGCGGCCTCGACCTTGATCGCCATATCGGCGAGCTTGAACTGCATGCCCTGAAATTCGGCGATCGCGCGGCCGAACTGCTTGCGCTCCTTCGCGTACGCCACCGAAACATCGAGCGCACCCTGCGCCAGTCCAAGCGAGGTCGCCGCTATCGTCGGCCGGTTCAGGTCCAGCACTTTCATGCACGCCTTGAACCCCTCGCCTTCCGCTCCAATCATGCAATCGGCGCCGACGCGCATATCGTCGAAGAACAGTTCGTGATTAGGCGCGCCGTGCCGCCCCATCTTGTGTTCCTTACGACCGAGCCGGAACCCCGCCGTCTTCGTATCGACCAGAAACGCGCTGATGCCGTCGGAGCCGCTCGCGTCCGACGTACGCGCGAACAGCAACACGTAATGCGCATGACCGCCCCACGTGATCCAGTTCTTCTGACCGTTGATCACATAGGAGTCGCCGTCTTTTCGGGCACGCGTGCGAATCGACGACACGTCGGAGCCTGCCTGCGGTTCGGTCACCGCGATTGCGGAAACCAGGCGCCCTTCGGCTGCCAGTGGCAACCAGCGCTTCTTCTGCTCTTCCGTGCCGAAATGCAGCAGCGGCAGCACAAAAGAAATCGAGTTATTGCCGCACAGCGTGGCTGCCGCGAGCGAGACCTTGGCGATCTCTTCTTTCACGACGCACACAGTCTTGAGGTTCCCGCCCGGGCCGCCGTATTCCTCCGGCAACCACAATTGCAGCAGCCCCATATCGCCCATCACCGGCACCAGTTCAGCCGGAAAACGATCCTCCGCTTCCATACCCGCCACCAGCGGCACGATATGCTTCTGGACCATCTTGCGGACTGAATCCTGAATCGAAACCAACTCTTCACTTAGCCGCATCATCATTCCTCTATCGGTACTGTTGGATCACGCTATCAATAGCTTGGGAACGACAGGCCGCCGTTGATGCTCAAGGTGGAACCCGACACCTGATCGGACTCTTTGCTGGACAGATAGAGGATGTATTCCGCGAGGTCCTCCGCCGAATTCAGCTTGAACTTGACTCGCTGCTCGGCTTTGGTAAAAGCCTTGACGATCACCTCCTGCGAGCCTGCTTCTTTCGCGGCGAGAAAGCGATCGTGTGCCGGTGTGCCGGTAGTGAGCGTGGTCGCCACCGAATTGATCCGGATACCCAGGTGAGCCAATTCCGCACCGAGTGCGCGAGTCAAAAACATGATCGAAGCGCCGGCCGCGCCGATCATCGATTCGCTCGGCGTCGGAATGCGCGCGGCGTCTGTGGTAATCAGAACGATCTTTCCATATTGCTGCTCGCGCATGAATTTGGTCGCTGCATGCACCGCGTTCAGGCGTGGCATCAGACGGCTCGTCAGACAGGCAATCCCTTCATCCGGCGCCATGTCGACAAAGAGTTTCGGCTTCGGCTCACGCGGACCGCCGCTCGCCACGACGATGTCGACCTTGCCGAAGCGCTTTGCAGCCGCCGCGACGGCCTGCTCGATACCCTCATAGGTCAGCAGGTCACTATTGACGAACACCCGCTCGCCGTCGAACCCTCGGCACTCGTCGATCAGCGATGCCGCCGCCGCTTCGTCGCGCCCCTGAATCACGACGCTCGCGCCGCTTTGCGCGAGTTTCAGAACGCTGGCGCGTCCAATTCCTTTCGTTCCGCCTAGCACGACGGCGGACGCCCCACTCAGATCCGTAAGCATGGTGGTACCTGTCTCCCAACGATTCGTTTTCAGACGCACCGGCAACGACCGCCGCGATTCCGGTGCGTGAGCGATTCAGCGGCTTTCAGCGGCGATCACTTGCTGGATTCTTCTTCGCCATAGCGCGTTTCGCGCGCGTGTGCGGCGCCCGTCACGCCCTTGTTGCGACGCTCTTTCATAAAGTTGTGTTCGTCGCTTTCGTAGCGGATGTTGGTACCGAGCGCGTGCATCACATAGCCGTGGACGAACTGCGAGGTCATGCCCAGCGAATCCAGCGCGAGATGATTGGCGGCTTTGCCGATCGCGATTGCGTCGCGCGGCAGGCGCACGATTCGCTCCGCCCACTCCTCACCGGCTTCCACAAGCTGGGCCGCAGGCACGGCTTTGTTCACGAGCCCCATGCGTTCGGCCTCGATACCGTTCACCACTTCGCCGAGCAGCAGGAGCTCGCGTGCTTTCTTCGGCCCCATGGCGAGAATGTTCCAGCTGGTCAGATAGGCCGCGCCCGCCAGCCCCATTTTCTGTTCGGGGTGGCCGATCTTCGCGTCTTCAGCGGCAATCGCCAGATCGCTGGCTTCGACGATATACAGTCCGGCGCCCACGCAATAACCTTGTACGAGCGACAACGTCGGCTTCACGCAGTACAGGATCTGACGGAACTGTTCGACATGGCGCTTATCGAAGTGCAGCCGCGCGCGCTGGCTCGGCCGGCGTGCACCCGGCTCCTTTGAAAAACCGTACTCCGCGCCGCCGACCTGGCCCAGATCGTGGCCCGTGGAAAAATCGCGCCCTTCGCCGCGGAAAACGATGACGCGTACGTCGTCGTCGCGTTCGGCCCGCTCCATGTGCTCCATCAGCCGATCGAACATCTCGTACGTCAGCGCATTGCGCTTTTCGTCACGGCAGAACGTGATATATGCGCGACCGTCCTTTGCCTCGTACCTGACTGCGTCCCTCAGATCATCACTCATCGCTCGTCCCTGTCCTTAGGTTGTCTCGTCCATACCGGAAGCGCCGGAACACGCCCGGCGATCATTGCTTTTTTGCCGCCTTTTAATTTGGTCCATTGGATGAACCTTTGAAATATAGTCATGCAACTTGAAGGCGATGTCAAGTCAGGAAATCGCCAGGTGCTTCCCGCGTTCTGGGCGCGGGTATTGCTCACTTGAAGAATCGGCCGCCGGAGGTTAGGATTTCAGCAAACCGTGAATGGATTAATCATTGAAAACCGCTAAAACCCTCGCTCAGACGTCGAAATCGCAAAACGCCGCCGGCTCGGCTGACGCTCCCGCCGCCCGAGTGCGCCCGGCACCGGCTTATGCACCGGTGCAGACCCGGCGCGCGTTCGAGGCCGTTGCCGACCAGATTCGCGAGCAGCTGCAAAGCGGCGCGCTGCAACCGGGCGACCGCCTGCCGCCGGAGCGCGATCTGGCCGAACAGTTCAGCCTGAGCCGCAACACGGTGCGCGAAGCGCTGCGCTCGCTGGAAATGGCCGGCGTGCTCGAGTTCCGCAAAGGTGCAACGGGCGGTGCGTTTGTTCGCGAGGGGCACGGCGACGCGGTGATCGCCGGTTTTGCCGACCTGTTCCGCCTGGGCGCCATCCAGCCGGCGGATCTGACCGAAGCCCGGTTGATCGTCGGCGTGGCGGCCACCCGGCTGGCCTGCGAGCGCGGTACGGAAGAAGACTTCGCGGCCTTGCGTGAAAATGTTCGTGAAAGCGAACTTGCGGTGGCAAACGGCGATGTGCAGCAACGCCTGCGTATCAATCTGGAATTTCACCGGCTGGTGGCGCGCGCCGCACGCAACCCGGTGCTGGTCATTCTTACGGATGCGCTGATCGAAATTCACGAGCAAATGCTCGAGCTTGTCTCACCTGCGCCTGATAGCGCGGTCATGCCGTCGCGCCGCCGTCTGCTGAAATACTTTGCCGCGCGGGACGAGGAAAAGGCCGCAGCGGAAATGGAAACGCACCTGCGCTCGCTGCAAAAGCACTATCTCGCCCAGCAGGGCGAATTGAAACGCTGACCACGCGCGCTGTGCTTGAAGGCACAAGTGGCGTAGTGGGCGAGGCGGCACTGCACGCAAGCGCCGCCAGCTGACACGACATACTCAGGAACCGTCCGTCAGCAACCTCAGGCTGCCGCCAGCAACGCACGTTTCGCCGCTTCGGCTGATCGCAGACCGAACACCGCCGCCTTCATCAGTCCGCCCACATAGCCTGAATTGACGCCACCTTCGATGCCGCCGGTCGTCGCTCCGGCCGCGTACAGGCCGGTAATTGCGCGACGTTCGTTGTCGAGTACCGCACCATCCGCATTGATCGCAATGCCGCCCATCGTATAGGTGATGCCGGCACATAGCGGGATTGCCAGAAAACCGGGACCGTTGATTGGCGCCGCGCCGGTTGCCAGCGTAGCCGGCTTGACCGTACGTGGCGGCGACAGGCCGGCGAGGCGGCCGGCGGCGAGCGCGGCGTTGTAGTCGTGCACCGTGTCGCGCAGCGCCACCGCGTCCATCCCGAGTTGAGCAGCCAGATACCCAAGATCAGGCGCTCGGTAAATTCTCGCGCCGAGCCGCTCCAGCGCGGGATTTGGCGGTAGCAGGAACGCGCGGCCCGCGCCCTCCCAGATCGCGTCGTCGATGATCACAAACGAAGACAAAGGTTCGTCCAATGTTGCAATGGCGTTGGCCACCGCGACGCCGCCGAGCCCTTCGTCGGCGAAACGGCGACCTGCGCCATCCACCACGATGCCCGACGACGCCACGATATCCAGCACCGGATAAGGCCACAGCGACTCATTCTCGAGCGCCTGCGCGTGCTGCACATGGCCGTAGAATTTGTCCATGCCCGTCAGCAGCGCGCCCGCGGCTTGCGCCATGCGAATACCGTCGCCCATGCCGGTGCCCGCACCGCGCTTGCAAAGCTGGTCCGGACGCGGCGAGATGTACTGCCTGACCATCTCCGCATTGCCGGAGAAGCCACCGTCGGCAAGCAATACGGCGCTCGCTTCGATCAGGTGGGTCGAGCCGTCTGTCTGGCGCACCCACACTCCCTTGCAGCGATCGCCGACCATGTGCAGTTGCTGGGCGCGTGCGCCACGCATGAAGCGCCCGCCCGCCGCCACCAGCGAAGCCTCGAGCCGGGCCAGCAGCAGATCGCAGCCTTTGCCACGCCAATGATTCTGGAAGCCGGTTTCGCGCAGGCTGAACGGCTTGAGCATGTGCCCCATGAAGGCATATTCCCCACCGCTGCCGAATTCCGCGCCATGCCGGCTCAGCCATTCGACGACGCGTGGCCCGTCGACAGCCAGTGCGGTGGCAAGCGCCTGATCCCGCAGGCCCGCGCTGGCGTCGACGATTGCGCGGCGCAACGCCTCTGTCCCCGCCGACACGTCCAGAAACGCGAGGTGAAACACCCCGCCGGCATAGCGTGAATTCGCGGCGTAGCGCTCTTCACGCCCGGCTTCGAGCAACACGACCGAAAGACCCGATTCGGTCGCCCGATTGGCGGCCACCAGTCCGGCAAGCCCTGCGCCTACGACAACGAAATCAGCGCTCAACGATGTCTCCGACATGAACTCGACTCCCTCTGGCCTAGCCGAGATAGGACTGATGGATGGCTTCGTGGCCGCGCAGCGATTCGCCGGTGCCCTGCGCCGCGATATGGCCGACCGACAGCACATAGCCGTAATCGGAGAGCGCCAGCGCTTCGTCCGCATGCTGTTCGACGAGCAGGATCGTGAGGCCGGTCTTGCGCAGCACCTGCAACACCCCGAAGAGCCGTTCGACCACCAGCGGCGCCAGGCCCAAAGACGGCTCGTCAAGCAGAAGCAGTCTGGGATCCGCCATCAGCGCGCGGCCCATCGCCACCATCTGCTGCTCGCCGCCGCTCAGGCTGATGGTGCGCTGGTCGGCCCGCTCTTTCAGCTTCGGAAACAGGTCGTATACATACTCGAGGCGGTCACGGTATAGCGATGCTTCGCGCCGATGCCGCAACCGATGGAAACCGAGGCGCAGGTTCTCAGTCACCGTCAGCGCGGTAAACAGCTGTCGTCCTTCCGGCACCTGGACGATACCGAGTTCGACCACCTGGGGCGCCGATAGCTTGACGATGTCCTCGCCGTCGAATGTAATCGATCCGGCGTTCACATCGACCAGCCGCGAAATCGCATTGATCAGCGTGGATTTACCCGCGCCATTCGCACCGACCGCCGACACGATCGACCCTTGCTTTATCTCCAGCGAGAGGCCATGCAAGGCCTCGGTGCCTTTGTACCCCGCCCGCAGTCCGTCAATTTTTAGCATGTGCGCCTCCGGTTCCCAGATACGCCTCGATCACCTTCGGATTGCTCTGGATGGAGGCGGCGTCGCCCTCGGCGATCTTCGCACCGTGATCGAGCACCACGATTCGATGGCACAGTCCCATGATGAAACCGATATCGTGTTCGACGATCAGAATCGTTAGTCCGCCGTCGTTCAGTTGACGCAACATGCGGCCGAGTCCAGCGGTTTCCTGATCGTTCAGACCGGCGGCCGGCTCGTCGAGCAGCAGAATGCCCGGCTCGCTCGCCAACGCCCGCGCGATCTCCACCAGACGCTGCTGTCCATGCGGCAAGTGAGAAATCAGATCGTGGGCGCGCTGCGCCAGGCCGACGAACTCGAGTAGTTCCATCGCGCGCTTCGCGCAACGCCGTTCGTCAGCCACCACCCTCCGGAAGCGCAACAGCGAAGACAGGAAACCATCCACCAGTTGCGGATGAAAGCCGAGCATCACGTTCTCGAGCACGGTCAGTCCGCTGAACAGCCTGACTATCTGGAACGTGCGCGCCATGCCCATCGCGCTGCGCTTATGCAGAGGCTGACGGGTGACGTTCTGCTGTTTGAAGACGATGTCGCCTGAAGTGGGCGTGTCCACACCGGTGATCAGGTTGAAGGTGGTCGACTTACCCGCGCCGTTCGGGCCGATCAAACCAATCGCTTCACCCTGGCGCACTTCGAACGACACCTGGTCGACGGCGAGCAAACCGCCGAAGCGCTTCATGCAACCCTGTATCGCCATGAGTTCCGGCGTGCCGACGATGGGCGTGCGCTGTTCGGAAGACTGTCCTCTCATTGTCCAACTCCTTTCTTGACAGCCGGCACGCGCGGCGCGGGCCGCCGAAACAGACGGCCACGCGGCAGACGGCTTTGCGAACCCAGCAGGCCGGACAGTCCATTGGGCAGGAAGATCAGGAATAGCAGCAGGCACAGTCCATACACGAGTGTCTGCAATTCACCGAAACGCGTGAGCAACTGCGGCGCGGCGACGACCACAATCGACCCGAGCACCGGCCCATATCGCGTCCCGAGACCGCCAACCACCGCGATCGTCAGCATTGACACGAGCACGGGAAATTCGCCCATGCTCGGGCTCACCTGCTGGCTGACGACGGAGAACCCGATACCCGCCAGACCCGCGAGCACAGCGCTCAGCACGAATACACGCAGCTTCTGGACGGAGACGTTCACGCCGAGCGCGGCGGCCGCTTTTTCATCGTCACGGATAGCCTGAAGCGAGCGCCCCAGATGACTCGACACGATGAAATTCTGCAGCAGCAGCACGAGCGCGGTGACGACCACGATCACGTAGTACAACGTCAAGCGGTCCACGGGTATGTCGCCGATCGTCAGCGCGGGAATCAGCAGACCCGCAGTGCCGCCCGTCACCTCGATCCAGCGATTCGCCACCCCCGCGATCACAATGCCAAAGCACAGCGTCGCCATTGCCAGATAGTGCGTGCGTAGCCGCAGAAGCGGCACACCGATCATCAGCGCAACGAGCGCGCAGATCACGAGACTCGCGGGCAACGCACCCAGCGCGGAAAACTTCGCATTCAGTTGCAGCAGCGCGTAGCCATAAGCGCCGATTGCGAAGAACCCTTGATGCCCCATCGCGATCTGCCCGGCGTATCCGTAGAGCAGATTGAAGCCGACGCTCAGGATCGCGTAGATGCAGATCAGCGAAATCAGCCTCAACTGGAATCCGGTGCTCAGCAACATCGGCGCCACCAGCGCAGCGGCGAGGAGGATGAGGAATGGCGCCTTGACCGACCACAAGGTGGATTGAAGGGATGCTGTTTTCATCGCCGGACTGCCTCGAAATCGCCCAGGAGTCCATACGGCCGGATCAACAGGACGAGCAGGATTAACAGAAAGATGATCGGCTCCGCATAAAGGCTGCTGCCATACCCCGCCACGAATGCCTCCAGAATGCCGATGACAATGCCACCCGCCGCCGCAGCGAACGGACTGCCCAGACCGCCGAGAATCGCCGCCATGAATCCTTTGACGGTGAGGTCGACGCCCATGGACGCCTGGCCGCCCAGCAGCGGCCCGATAAGAACGCCGGCAATGCCGCTCACGAGCGCGCTGAAGAGAAAGCCGAACCGCACGATTCGCGACGAACGGATGCCCATCAACTGCGCGATACGTGGTTGCGCACCGGTCGCCCGCACGCACAGGCCGAAACTCGTGCGGTACAGCAGAAACCACGTTGCCACCAGGAATACGACGAACGCAATGACGATCGCCAGTTGCTGCTGGTTGGTGACGAGCGGCCCGAGCGTGATGGGCTTCATGGACAGAATGTTCGGTACGAATAGCTGATCGGCGCCCCAGATCAGCAACGCAACGCCGCTTGCAATAATTGCCGCGGCGAGTGTGCCGATCATGATCGTAAGCGGCGGCGCACCGCGCTTGACCAGCGGCCGGTACACGGCGAATTCGAGTATCAGCGCACACACCAGCACGACGGCGATCACGGCGACGAGTGCGACCGGTGTCGGCAGATTGCAGGTCACCATGAAGAAGATCGCCGACATCGTGCCGATCATCACGAAATCGCCCTGTGCGAAATTGATGACGCGGTTCGTGCCGTAGATCAGCGATAACGAAAGACCGATCAAACCGTAAACGCTGCCATTGGTTAGACCGGCTAGCAACAAGACACTGATTTTGTCCATGAGCAAGACCCTCGTTGGAACTACCCGAATCTGGTGTGAAACATCGAGGCGAGCGCCGGGTTGCAATGCGCGCCTCTTTCGACAACGCTGCGGTGCGACGTCAACGAGGTTTGAACTTGCCCAGGTCCGGCTTCACCAGGCGCGTGCCGTTGTCCGCCACCTGGATAAACACGTACCAATGCTCATCGGGTGAACCGTGATGCTGTTTGGGGGCAAAGCGATACGACGCGCTCTGTTCACCCTGCAGCCCTTTGAAACTGTTCAGCTTCTCTGTTTCGTCGCGAAATGCGGTGCGGGCCTGCGCAAGATTGTCCGCGTCGATCGCCTTCAGTACGGCCGGCGTAGCGATGACTTTCAGCGCGGCCTTGCCGGCGTCGTAACCGATCACCGGATAGAGCGTTGGCTGATGCGGCCCGAAGCGTGCGTCGAAGGTTTTGAAGAACGCCTGCACGTCGGGCCGCGACGGGTCGACTGTGTTTGGAATCAGCACACCGTCGCTGGCGGGACCGGCAAGCTTGCGCAACGTATCGAGTAGCGCGCTGCGCGACACGATGATCGGCACGTCGATATTCAGTTGGCGCATGGTGCGGAGCACGCGGGCGCCGTCGGCAGCGTAGGGGAACACGATCACCACATCCGGTTTCGCATCGTGCAGGTTCGTCACCTGCGGAGACAGGTCCGTCGCGTTGATGTCGTAGGTTTGCTGGGCGATCACCGCGATGTTCTTTTTCTTGAGCGCCGCCGTGGTGGCGCGGGCGCCGTCGATACCGAACGGCACCGAGTTGTTGATGATGGCCGGCCGCTTGAAACCCTGCTGTGCGAGCAGGTCGGCAATCGCTGCCGCATCCTGTCGATTGGCGGGTCCGAAACGGAAGTGATACTGCGCGGACGGATCGACCAGCGAATCCGTGCCCGCCGAAAGAATGTAATAGGGAATCTTTTCGTCGGTAGCAATTGGAATCATTGCCGCCGCCGGCGCCGACGGATTACCACCAATGATCACGAGTCCCTTGTCGTCTTCGGCGCAACGCGAAGCGAATGTTGCCGTGAGTTGCGGGTCGGTCTTGCCATCGTAGGCTACGAGTTGCAGCTTGTGTCCGCCAATGCCGCCCGCGGCGTTCGCCTCGTCGAGCGCCATCTGCAAACCCTGGTATCCCTGAATGCCTGTCTCAGCAGCTGAACCGCTGCGGTCGTCCACCGAGCAGATCACGATTGGCGCCGCAGCTCGCGCGGGGACCGCCTGCACCATCGCCGTCAGCGTCGCCAGTGTCAGCCCGGCGAAGACCGACCAGCTTGATGCCCGTTTCGTGCGTGTGGCGCTGCGCTCTTGCGTCATGCCTGTCTCCTGATCCAGATTTGTAAGTGTCTAGTTATTTGTTCATTGGATGAACCTTTGAATTATCATAAACGTGTGGGATTTGCGCTGTCAAGAACGCTCGGCTCGGGGTTTTACCTCGTATGCGTCACAGCCAGGGCAAGCGCGACTACATCAAAGCTCACGCGCCGCGCACACTGATCGCAAGACGGCGCGCACTCGATCTATCCAATGAGGAGACACATTGTGGAAGGCCAACACTGCAATCATTCGATGCAAGGCGTGCAACTGCTCGGACCCGGAAATGTGCAACTGGCAACACTGCAAAGGCCCGAAGTGAAAGCGGGCGAAGTACTGCTTCGTGTGCTCGCCGCCGGCCTGTGCCAGACCGACGTGCACATCCGTTCTGCCGCCGACTCGCGCACACCCGACGGCACGACGCTCGGACACGAGATTGCCGGCGAAGTGATTGAACTCGGCGCAGGCGTCACGCAGTGGCGCAGAGGCGATCGGGTCGTCGTCCATCCTTGCTGGTCGTGCGGCGTATGCGCTGCGTGCCTCGCGGGCCGCCAGAATGCATGCCGTCGCACCGGCAGCCGCCTTTCTCCACCACCGACGCCGGGCGTGACACGCAACGGCGGCATGGCCGAATACGTCTGCGCGCCAGCGAGCGCGTTGATGTCGATCGGCGAGCTCGATCCGGAAGTCGCGGCCACGCTCACCGACGCCGCGCTCACGCCGTACCACGCCATCCGCACCTGCGCCGAGCAGTTGTACCCGGGCTCGACCACGGTCATCATCGGTGTCGGCGGGTTGGGCAATCTTGCCGCCCAGATTCTTCGCGCGACGAGCGCCACGAAGATCGTCGCGATCGACACGTCGAGCGAAGCGCTGGACGCCGCGCGGCCATGGCTCGACGTCGCGATGCAGCCCAGCGACACGGACCTGATCGACCGCGTGATGTCCCTCACCGAGGGATGCGGCGCCGACGTTGTGCTCGATTTCGTCGGCAACGACGCCACGCTGAAACTGGATGCGACGCTTGTCTGCCGTGCTGGCGCCATTCGCGTGGTCGGGCTTTCCGGCGGCACCTATCCGTTCGTGGCCCGTTCGTCGAACAATCCGCTACCGCGCGGCGTAACGATGATGTGCCCTTACGGTGGCACGTACGGCGATCTTGCAGCGGTCATCGCGCTCGCGCAAAGCGGCGCAATCAAACCGCTGATCACGCGTTTCGCGCTGCACGACGCGCTCAATGCATTCGACGCACTACAGGCCGGCAGGATTCGCGGCCGCGCCGTGCTGATCCCCTGACGGCGCTTTCGCCGGGTGTCGCGTCGGCGTCCCGTACACATGTCCGGTGCGGACCCGCCGGGCCACTTACACCGTCGCCGACGCTGCGGCCGTGTGTTGTCCCACCATGATGTCGGCGATTTTTTCGGCGGCCATCATGGTTGGGAAATTGATATTGCCGCTTGGTATATGCGGGAAAATCGACGCATCCACCACCCGCAATCCCTGCACGCCGCGCACGCGTGCCTGCGCGTCGGTCACCGCAAGCGGATCGTCGTCAGCGCCCATGCGGCAGGTGCACGACGGATGCCACACACCCACGCAAGCGCCGCGCACGAATTCACGGAGCGCCCCCTCGTCGGCCAGCACCTCCGCAAGCGTCGCGCCGCCGGCAATCACTCGTGTCATCAGCAGCTTGCGCAACGGCGCCGGACCATCGAGCAATGTCGCCAACACATCGGTGATCAGCTTGTTACGGCGGCTCAGCATTGCAACCTGGCGAACCTTCTCGCTGTAGCTTGCGGGGAACGGCTCGGCCGTCACCGCCTGGACCGTCGCAAGGGCCTGCACTGCAGCCATCTTGCGGAACCCGTCGACGAGCCGGTCGAGGTCTCGTTCATCGGAGAGGAAATTGAAATCGACCGAAGGCGCTTCACGCCAGTCAGTCGAATTCAGGCGAACTTGCCCGAGATTCGAGAACGGTTTGTTCACGTACATCAGCATCGTGCCGATGCGCTCGCCCACCGCATGCCAGGAGGTCTTCGTGACCACGGAAACGAACATGTCGCCCTTCGGTGCGCCGCCAATGCCCGACGAATAGCGCCAGCCGAGCATGATGTGACGTCGCGTCGTATCGTTCACGCGCGCGTCCTTGCGAATGAATGAAGCCAATGCGACTGACGGATGCTCCATCAGATGCTGCCCCACGCCGTTCAGTTCGGCGATGACGGGAATACCGTGTTCACGCAGTTGTGCAAGCGGCCCAATACCTGAGCGCAGCAAAATAGCCGGCGACTGCAAGGCGCCCGCCGATAGAATGACCTCGCCCGCGCGGACTTCTGCCGGCTTGCCCGGCATCTCGAGCCGAATGCCGCAGCATCGCGTGCCGTCGAAGAGCAGGCCTGCGACCTCTGTCCCGGTCCAGATCGTCAGGTTGGGACGCTGCCGCGTCGCCGTGTCCAGATAGGCCATCGACGCCGAAACGCGCCGTTCATTCTGGTTCGAAATGGCGATCGGAAAGTAGCCGTCCTTAAATTCGCCGTTCTGGTCCGGCAAATACTGATAGCCCGATTCCTTTAACGCGGCGGCAATCGCGGTCGCGTGCTTCGGCCAGGTCTCGGGAAAAATTCGCCGCACCGGAATGCGTCCCTCCTTGCCATGCAACGGCCCGTCGAAATCAAGATCGCGCTCGATCTTACGGAAATACGGCAGCACGCTTTCCCAACTCCAGCCTTTGACACCGCGTGCCTCCCAATCGTCATAGTCGCTCGGTGCGCCGCGATTGAAGAATTGACCGTTGATCGACGAACCGCCGCCGAGAATGCGCGCCTGTTCGTATTTGCGAAGCTTGCGCGGCACGGACTCTCCGTCTTTCGCTGCAACCGTGCGCACCTGCAATTTTGGCCACAGGTAGTTCGGGTTCAGGTAGGCCGTGCCCGGATAGCTGTCGAGAATCGAGGCAGGTAGATTCTCATTAGGCAAATCGGCGCCCGCCTCGCATAGCAGCACCCGCTTGCCTGGATCGGCGGAGAGCCGGTTGGCCAGCACCGATCCTGCGGAGCCGCCACCGACGATAATGTAGTCGAAGGATGTCATCGTAGTTCTACGGGTTGGTTGCTCGAACGCCTGCACAACGGCCCTCTTCCGAACCGGGCCGTGCAGTCCCTGTCGTTCAGTCCAGATTGATCGCCACGCTCTTGACCGACGTGTACAGATCGAGCACCTCGCGGCCGCGCTCACGCCCCCAGCCGGATTGCTTGTAGCCACCGAACGGTAGTGCCGGATCGTTGACCATGTGTGCATTCACCGATACCGAGCCCGCCCTGATACGTCGCGCGAGCTTGTGCGCAAGGCTCAGGTTCTGCGTCCAGATGCCCGCGAAGAGGCCCAGTTCGGTGTCATTCGCTTCGGCGGCGATACGCTCGATGTCGGTATCATCGAACGGCATCGCGCACACCACCGGGCCGAAGATTTCCTCACGGTAGATCGACATGCCGGAGGTCGTGTCCACGAACACGGTAGGCGGCACGAAGTAGCCACCTTCAATGCCTCGCGGCGCGTTCTGCCCAACGCGCCGGGCCCCCTCTTCCACGCCGTTGCGGATATACGACTCGACGCGCTGCTTCTGCTGGCGCGAAATCAGCGGACCGATCTGGCTGTCCGCCGCGAGGCCGTGGCCCACTTTCAGCTTGTCGCCATAAGCCACCACACCCTCCACCACCTGATCGAATACCTTTTTATGGACGAACAGTCGCGAGCCTGCCGAGCACACCTGGCCGCTGTTGAAGAAGATCGCATTGGCTGCGCCGGCCGTCGCCAGATCGAGCTTCGCATCCGGAAATACGAACACCGGCGATTTGCCGCCAAGTTCGAGCGACACTTTCTTGAGATTGCCGAGCGCCGCCTGGACAATGCGCTTGCCGGTCTGCGTCGAACCGGTGAAGGCAATCTTGTCGACGTCGGGATGCGCCGCCAGCGCGGCGCCCGCGGTCGCACCGAAGCCGGTGACGATGTTGACTACACCGTCGGGAATGCCCGCCTCCTGGATGATCTGACCGAGGCGCAAGGCATTGAGCGGCGTTTGTTCCGCTGGCTTTAACACGACGGTACAGCCCGTCGCGAGCGCGGGAGCGATTTTCCAGATCGCCATCGAGAGCGGGAAATTCCACGGAATGATCTGACCGACCACGCCGACCGGTTCACGCGTGGTGTACGCATGCCATTCGCCCGGCACCGACACGTTGACGGATTCGCCATTGTGTTTGGTCGCCCAACCTGCCATATAGCGCAGCATTTCGGCTGTGCCGGCAATGCCGCGTTTGGCGATCGCGAGCGGTTTGCCGTTGTCCACCGCCTCGATTTCGGCGAGCTCGTCACCATGATGTTCGAGCAGATCCGCGAGACGGAACATCAGGCGCGTGCGATCCGCGGGTTTCATCTTCGCCCAGTCGCCGGTTTCGAACGCGCGGCGTGCCGCCCGTACGGCCAGATCGATGTCTGCGGCATCGCCTTCGGCCACCCGCGCGACGACTTCGCCGGTGCCGGGATCGAACACGTCGAACGTATTGCCCGACTGCGCATCGACCCAGCTGCCGCCAATCAGCAGGCGATGCGCGCCGCGAATAAAGCTTGCGCTCGACGCGCCCAGGGTTTCATAAATCGTAGACATGGATGATCCTCTCAATGTTCGGGTAGGCGGCTAAAGCAGCGTGCGCAGATCGAATTGCGCATCGGCTGCGTGAGCGGGCAACACCGGTGCGTCGGCGGCGAGCAGCTTGCGGGCGGCGATATGATCGGCGGGACGGTTGACCGACTCCACCGCGGCGAGGCGGCCGCCGACAAATCCATAAGCGGAGAATTTCAGACCCGCATGGTCGCCCCGTACGATCACCTCGTCGGCCTGATGCATCGCCATTCCTGCAATTTGCAGCTTGACGCCGCCCTGGTCGCTCCAGAACCACGGTACTGCTTCGAATGAATGGCTCTGTCCAGTCAGTCGCTGCGCGAGATAGCGCGCCTGGTCGACGGCGTTCTGGACCGATTCGATCCGGCACTGGCCGAACGCGAAGCGTGACGGAAACGACGCGCAATCGCCGAGTGCGGAGATCGATGGGTCAGCAGTCGCCAGATTCGCGTCGACCACAATGCCGTTGCAGGTTTCCAGTTGCGCCTCTTTCGCAAGCTCGACGTTCGGAATCACACCGATACTCAGCACCACCAGATCGGCTTCGTGCAGGCGGCCGTCCATGGTCTGGGCGCCGACCACGCACCCCGCTTCGGTTCTGATGCTTTTCACGCCGCTGTCGAAACTGAACGTCGTGCCGCTCGATTCGTGATGCGCGCGAAACGCATCGGCCACGGGCGTACTCACGGCGCGGCTCATCAGATGCGAGCTGGCCTCGACGACGTGCACCGCGAGGCCACGCGCTGCCGCCACGGCGGCAAACTCGAGGCCCAGAAAACCCGCGCCGATGATCAGCACACGCTTCGATTCGATAAGCGCCTCGCGCAACCTGCGCGCATCGTCGAGCGTGCGCAGCGTCATCAGTCCTTTGGTCGCGCTGTTCCATCCCGGCAGGAGCCGGTTGCGCGCGCCGGTGGCCAGCACCAGATGTTCGTAATCAAGACGTCGACCGTCGCCGGTCATCACGCAATGGCGTTCACGGTCGATATGCAGCACGGTGACACCGAGCATGAGTACGATGTTGCGATCCTGATAGAACGCGTCGGACTGGAACGTTACTTGCGCGGCATCGCACGTGCCGCTTTGAAATGCTTTCGACAACGGTGGGCGCTGATACGGCAGGTCAGGCTCCTCGCCCAGTAGTACGACGCGTTTCGTGTACCCCGCGTCGCGCAACGACACCGCCAGTTGATAGCCGGCCTGCCCCGCGCCGACGATCACGATTCCCGCATCCATATTTCTCGACCTTTATCTCGACCTTTAGACAGATGACGACGTGAGCCGGGCCGCACGCCGCGGCAGCCGTACCGTGGCCGCCGGGTTCCGGCTTATCCCGGCACGACGCCGGCGTTCAATCGTCCAGCGTGATGACGAGCGCCGGGCACAGGCGTGCCGCTTCACGCACTTTCGCGTGCAGTTCCGGCGGCGGACTTTCCTGCAACACGATGACGAGACCGTCGTCTTCATTCTGGCTAAAGACTTCGGGGGCGGCGACCACACACAATCCTGCGCCGATACACTTCGTGGCATCCACTTTGATTTTCATGCTCGTCTCCAGATGTTGTCTTCGCTCGCGCGCGATGTACGCGAGCGCATTGCTCAGTCACATTGCTCAGTCACGCCTATGGCTCACCATGTCACCGGCAAGGTGTCGACGCCATAGACGAATGCGTCGTAACGGAACTTGATTTCGCTAACCGGCACGGTCAAACGCAGCTTTGGCAAACGTTGGAACAGCGTCGAGAAGACGATTTGCAGTTCGGCGCGTGCTAGCGGCTGGCCCAGGCACTGATGGACTCCGAAACTGAATGCCACGTGATGCCGGGCTTCGCGGCGAATGTCGAACGCATCGGGATCTTCAAAGGAGGCCGGGTCGCGATTCGCTGCCGTGATCAGCGCCAGTACGCCCTCGCCCTTGCGAATCAGCGTACCGTTCACGTCGATATCCTCCAGCGCCACGCGCGGCCCGTTGTAGTGAACGATCGTGTGATAGCGCAGCATTTCTTCGACCGCGTTGCCCACGAGCGACGGGTCGGCGACCAACGCGTCCTTCTGCTCAGCATGCGTGAGCAGCGACAGCGTGCCCAGCGCGATCATGTTCGCGGTGGTTTCATGGCCGCCCATCAATAGCAGCTCGATCGTGGCGAGCGCTTCTTCGCGCGTCATGTGGCCGGGCACCACCTGGCTCGTCACGAGGCGGCTGATCAGGTCGTCGCGATTGCCTGGGCGCTTGAGCTTTTCCGTGATCAGACGGTCGAGATACTCGCGCATCTCGACACCCGCCCTGATCGGTACTTCCGGATCGGCGCTCAGGTCGAGCTTTGCCTTGCTGCGTTCCTGGAAGAAATCGCGGTCTTCGTACGGCACGCCGAGAATCCGCGAAATGACCGTGGTCGGCACGGCCAGTGCGAAGTCTTCGAACAGATCGGCGGGTGGTCCCTTTTTTATGAGTTCATCTAGCAGGACATCGACCGTTTGCTGCAGTTCGTCCCGCATCGCCTCGATATGATGGACCATGAACTCCTTGGTCAGCATGCGGCGATACCTGGTGTGCTCGGGCGCGTCCATGCGGATGATGGTGGGCGGATTTTCATTCATCAGCAATGCGGCACGCGCCGGTGCGATGAACGGATAGCCCGGTGTGGACGGGACCGTTGAAAAGCGGTTGTCGCCGAGAATCGCGCGTACATCGTCGTAACGGGTAGCGATCCAGGCGAGTGAGCCGTCGGGCATCGTGACCTTCGAAAGCCCCTCTTTCTTGCGAATCTCCGCATATTCCGGCGGCGGCGCGAACGGACAGCGTTCCATCGGAAAAGCCGGTGCGGATGAATTGTGGTCGTGCATGGTCTGTCTCCTGATATCAACTTACGATGCCTGCTGCGCGCAAACTCGCGATCTCAACCGCGTCCAGCTTGAGCCGCCCCTTAAGAATGCGATCTGTGTGCTCGCCGAGCAGAGGGGGCGCCACCGGCGGCGCGAGTGTGCTGTCGCGCATCTTCAGCGGCGAGTTCACAAGATTGATGCGCCCGGCGGTAGGGTGATCGATTTCGCACAACATGCCGCGCGCTTTCGATTCATCCGATCTGAGCGCTTCAAGCACGTTCTGCACGACGCCAGCCGGCACGCCGGCGCGCCGGAACAGCGGAATCCATTCCTCGCGCGAACGGGTCTTGAGTCTTTTCGACATCAACTCATCGAGTGCATCCCGATTCGCGCGCCGCCCGTCGTTGTCGACGAAACGCGCATCCGCCGCGAGCGAGGGCATGTCGAGCACGTCGGCGCAGAAGCGCGCAAACTGCGCGTCGCTGCCGACGTGAAACATAAGCGGACCATCAGACGCGTGATACAGCCCTTGCGGAATGATGTCCGCATGGCTGTTGCCAAATCGCCCCGGCGCGTGGTTCAGCAGCAATGCATTAGCAGCGACCGAGGTGTGGTTCGCGAGCGTGCAGTCTAGAAGCGCGATGTCGATTGCCTCGCCGTGACCATTTCGCAAACGCCGCACCATCGCCGCGAGGATTGCCTGCGTCGCGTACATGCCGGCCGTGATATCGCAGATCGGCACGCCCGCTTTCGATGGCTCGCCATCCGGCTCCCCCGTGATCGACATGAGACCGCTTTCAGCCTGGATCACCGAGTCGTAGCCGGGCCGATGCGCGCTCGGACCCGTACGGCCATAACCGCTCACCGAGCAATAGATCAGCCCGGGATTTTCCGCACGCAGGTCGTCATAGCCGAGTCCGTAGCGATCGAGCGCGCCCAGCATGTAGTTCTCTACCAGCACGTCGCTCTCTCGCGCCAGCGCTTTGACGAGCTTTGCGCCTTCGGCCTTCGAAAAGTCGATTGCGATGGATTGTTTGGTGCGGTTGATCGCCAGGTAGTAAGTGCGCTCGCCCCCCTGGATCGCCGTGCCCCAGTGGCGTGTCTGGTCGCCACCCTTCGGATGCTCGACCTTGATCACCTCCGCGCCCAGATCGGCCAGCATCATTGCGCAGAACGGGGCGGCAAGGACGCGCGACAGGTCGAGCACGCGCACGCCTTTCAACGGCGGCTCATGCTGGCCGAGCGGCGGCAATTCCGCTGCCGTGGCTGTGTTGGTTGTGTCGGTCATAAGCCGGTCACTCGCTTCCGAGAACCGCCGGGGCGGTGGCCGGTTGCGCCTGCGGCGTAATGCCGAACTCGCGGAGGATCTCGTCGGTATGCTGGCCCAGGGTCGGCGGCGGCCGCCGGATCGACGGAGGTGTTTCCGACAGGCGTATCGGGTTCGTCACTACCTTGAATTTGCCCGCCTTCGGGTGGTCCAGTTCGACCACCAGATCCGCCTGGACACGTGGGTCTTCAAAGACCTCCTCGAAATTGAGGACCGGCGAGAACATGGCATGCGCTTCACGCAGCTTGTCGTCCCAGTGGGCAAGCGATTGTTTGGCAAAGGCCTGCGCCAGTCCGGCATCGACGATATCGCGGTGGGCCAACCGCCCGTCTTTGGTTTTCAGACGTTCGTCGTCAAGCAATTCGGTCGCGCCGACTGCCTCTGCAAGAACGCGCCAGAATTTGTCGGTATGTGCAATCACCATGATGTGGCGATCGTCAGACGTGCGGTAGGTGTTGTACGGCACGATCTGCCAGTGCGCATTCCCAATCCGCCCCGGTGTTTCGCCGGTCGCGAAGTAATAGGCGTCGCGCGGAATCATACTGAAAATGGTTGCGTCGATCATCGACAGATCGACGCGCTGGCCTCGCCCGGTCTTGTTGCGCGATTGAACGGCGGCAAGCACGCCGATGGTCGAGAGCAACGGCGTGATCAGATCGGCATACGGCATGCCGGTTTTCAGCGGCCCCGTCTTTTCGTCACCAGTAAGTTGCATGATGCCGGACATGGCCTGGACGACCGGATCCATCCCTGGCCGATAGCTGTCGTCGCCGGAACGGCCGAATGCCGAGGTCGAGCAATAGATAAGACGCGGATTGAGCGCAGAAAGTGTCTCGTAACTAATGCCGAGTTTTTCGGCCACGCCTGGCCGGAAGTTTTCCACGACGATGTCTACCTGCTTCGCCATTTCCTGCGCCACGCGCTGGCCTTCAGGCGTTGCCAGATCGACGATCACGCTGCGCTTGTTGCGGTTCAGCGTGAGGAAATAGACGGCGTCGTCACCAAGAAAAGTTTCGCCCGTCAGGCGCATCGTGTCGCCCACCGGCGGCTCGACCTTGATCACATCCGCACCAAAGTCCGCGAGCAGCATCGTGCCGAATGGACCGTTCATCATCTGCGTAAAGTCGAGGACCTTCATGCCCTCAAGTGCACTGCTCATCTTCCCCTCCTGGTTTTCAGCGTGTCCCTGGGTGCCATCCCGACCCAATGTGGAAGCTCGGAAATTTGTTTATCCACATTATCATTGGATGAACCTTTGAACAATACTGCTCGCTTTGAATTCGACTGTCAAGGATGGGTAAATCCCTGCTGCGGCACGCTTCGCTTCGAGGCAAAGTTCATCGAAACCACCCCGTTACTCGATGGAGGAGACATGAGCACAGATGACCGGCATCACTTGCTGCATCCGAGAACCCGGTTCGAGCTTGCACGCACGGCACGAGCGTTTGGCGACTGGCTTTTCGATGGATTGGCGTGGACTTCGGCGGCCTGCCATCTGGCAAATTCAGTAGGATTCGTCGTCGACGAGGACCTCGTGCAACGCTATCTGGCATTACCCGATCGTGACCGTGAACCACCGCTATCCGGAAGCTGCCCGAAGAACGGTCGCGGTGTCGGACGGTAAGATCAAGATTGCAGCGCGCATTGTTTCGCTCCAGATAAATAGGATGGCGAAATAGATTGACTGGCGGTGTGCAGCAAAGAGTGAGCCGTGACTCTGCTTCGAAACGGGCGCGCGCTTTGCGCTCGTACCGGTACCGGATGCAAATTATCCGGAGCGCAACGACGGCCGATGAGCTGCGGGTGGGAACACCCACCACGACCCGTCGTCGTGCTGGAAGAACATGAGTGAAAGGAGCCCCGATGCGCGCGGTATTTCCACACATATACAACGCGCCTTGCACGCGTCCGTGTGACTTATGCGGAAGATTCTGCCGTCCGTCCAGGGCGCCTGCCCGACCCACTTGTCGATCAGGCGCCGCAAACTTCCTTCACCACTGTCCATTTGAACGCTCCTAGCATGGCGGGACTCGACTCTCCGAAGCCGCACGGGCAAACTGCCATGCCCGTCACCGTCAATTCATTTGGTCTTTTGACCAATATTAATGGTCAAATGACCAATTAACAAGTCATGCGATGGAGGGGTAAACGATAGAAAAAAACGTCGGATGCACTTGCTGCATTGCGGATAAACGACGAGGATGCTCGTATTGCGCCATGTCATTTGGCCTGCCAATCGCATGAATAATTGGTTCAAAGACCAATAAAATAGGTCCGCCAGGTAGGGCGATACCTACCGCGCGGGCACAAATCGGTCATTGAATGGAATTCGTCGGATGAAAGACTTGAAGATCAGTTCGAAGGAACTCGGCGCGAAGGAGCCCGACGCCGCACCCAAGCGGCGCGGCAATCGTGCCACCCGCATTCCCGAAATACTGGAGACCGCCATCCGGGTATTCGCCGCTCAGGGCAACGCCGGCTTTACCCAGCGGCGCGTAGCGGCGGATGCCGGCATTCGTCTCGCGACGCTGCAGCATTACTTCGGAAGCCGCGAGGTTCTGTTGCACTCGACAATCCAGGAGCTTGCCAAGCGATACCTGGAGCGCTATCGTGCGCTCGCCACGGATAAAGACACGGCGCCCGAAGCCCGCCTGGAGGCAATTCTGGATGAGACATTCGCCGCGCTCACTGACCCAGACAATGTGGTCAGCTCTTTTGCACTCGAATGTTGGTGTCTCGCCGAGCACATGCAATCAGTCAGCGAACTGATGGTGCATGTGAGTGGGGAATTCCAGGACATATTTAGCGAACTGGTCGCGCAGATCAACACCGAACTTCCCCGCGAAGAATGTCGTCTACGCGGCGCGCTGATCTATTCGCACTGGCAAGGGCTGATCGTGTTTTTGCGCAGGGCGAAGCAGAACGCGCCCGAACCTGCCGCATTCCGCACTGCCACTAAGGTGGTCTGGAAAGCGTTAAGCAAAGCGCCTCACTGATTGGAGAACCGTCGGGTCTCGCGGCGGGCGACCATTCAGCCGATACCGTCAGACTGATTTGACGGTATCGGACAAAGCCGTCCGAGGTGGAAATGTCGATACCGTCACCGATACCGACATTTCCACCAGGTATTGCCCAGATCACAGCAGACCACACCGGACAATACCCTCATGTTTTTAAACGGAAAAACATGAAAAACCGGACCTCCCGGAACGACATGGGAGCATGTCTAAATTACTCCCACTCAATCGTCGCCGGCGGCTTCCCCGAGATGTCATAAACCACCCGGTTAATCCCGCGCACTTCATTGATGATGCGGTTCGACACATGTCCCAGCAACTCGTGCGGCAGATGCGCCCAATGCGCGGTCATGAAGTCCAGCGTCTGCACGGCACGCAGCGCAACGACATACTCGTAAGTCCGGCCGTCACCCATCACGCCGACGCTCTTCACCGGCAGGAACACCGCAAAAGCCTGGCTCGTCAGGTCGTACCACGACTTGCCGGTTTCCTTGTCGATAAAGGTGCGCAGCGTCTCGATGAAAATCGCGTCCGCACGGCGTAGCAGATCGGCGAAATCGCGGCGCACTTCGCCGAGAATCCGCACGCCCAGACCCGGGCCCGGGAACGGGTGGCGATACACCATTGCCGGCGGCAAACCGAGCTTCACGCCGAGTTCGCGCACTTCGTCCTTGAACAGTTCGCGCAGCGGTTCGAGCAGCTTCAGATTCAGCGTCTCAGGCAGGCCGCCCACGTTGTGGTGGCTCTTGATGGTCTGCGTCGCCTTCTTACCCTTACCGGCCGATTCGATCACGTCCGGATAGATCGTGCCTTGCGCCAGCCACTTCGCATCCGTCAGTTTGTTGGCTTCGGTCTGGAACACTTCGACGAATTCCGCGCCAATGATCTTGCGCTTCACTTCCGGATCGGTCACGCCGGCCAGCTTCGACAGGAACACTTCGCTCGCGTCGACGTGGATCACCTTGACGCCGAGGCTCTCAGCGAAGGTGGCCATCACCTGCTCGGCTTCGTTCAAACGCAGCAGGCCGTGATCGACGAACACGCAAGTCAGCTGGTCGCCGATCGCGCGATGCAACAGCGCCGCCGCCACCGACGAATCCACGCCGCCCGACAGGCCCAGAATCACGTGCTCCTTGCCAACCTGCTCGCGAATTTTCGCGACGGCTTCGTCGATGTAGTGGCCCATTTCCCAGTCGGGATTCGCGCCGCAAATCTTCAGCACGAAGCGTTCGAGCATCGCGCGGCCCTGCACGGTGTGCGTGACTTCCGGATGCCATTGCAGGCCGTAGAAATGGCGTTGCTCGTCGGCCATGGCCGCGATCGGGCACGATTCCGTCGAAGCCATCAGCTGGAAGCCCTGCGGCATTTCCAGCACCTTGTCGCCGTGGCTCATCCACACCTTCAGCATGCCGTGACCTTCCGGCGTGGTGAAGTCGCTGATGCCTTCGAGCAGGCTCGTATGGTTGCGCGCGCGCACTTCGGCATAGCCGAACTCACGCAGGTGGCCGATGTCGACCTTGCCGCCGAGCTGCTCGGCCATTGCCTGCATGCCGTAGCAGATGCCCAGCACGGGCACGCCGAGTTCGAACACCGCTTGCGGCACGCGCGGCGCATCCGTTTCGGTGACCGAACTCGGGCCGCCGGAGAGGATCACGCCCTTCGGCGCGAAATCGCGAATGAACGACGCGTCGACGTCGTGAGGATGAATTTCCGAATACACGTTGGCTTCGCGAACGCGACGTGCAATCAGTTGGGTGACTTGCGAACCGAAGTCGAGGATCAGGATCTTGTCATGCATGGCAGCGGACGGAGTCAAAAGTGAACGGATACGGGATGCCACGCACGAAGCGCGGCGTTGAATTCAAAGCGGTCCACATGGGGACGATCGAACATGAAGCGTAACGATGAAGCGCGCTGGACCCGCGGGCGCTGCAGGCACTCACCTGCGGCGCGCACGAACGGAATCCGGTTGCTTCGGCAGGCGTTCTGGCGCTCGGCGCGTCAGCCATGAAACGGCGGCCGGGGCGCACCGGGTGCGTCGGCAGCGGCGTTGCGGGCTTCGTCACGCGCGGCGCGTTCAGACGCCGTCAGACCCGGTTCGTCAACTCCGGGATGAAGCGGTGCTGCCGAAACAGGACTCGCGGGCCGTGCGGCCGGCATGACGGGCTCGACCACCGGTTCCGCACGATAGGCCGGAAAGGCCGCCGTGACCGGAGCGGGTTCGCGCCGGTTGGCCGCATCTTTCGCGGCATCTTTGGCAGCCTGCTTTTCGGCGCGCTCGGCAGCGGCGGCCTCGACCAGCCGCACCTTTTCACGCCGCCGCACCGCGCCGGACAGGCGCACGCCGCCCAGGCCGACCACCAGCAGCACGACACCGGTCAACACCGCGATGATCTGCCCGAAGCCGGTCAGCGCCGGCGTATGCAGCCCCAGCAGCCAGACCAGCATCAGCACGCCGGTCAGCCAGTTCACATGGCCGACGACCTTGGCAACCGTGGACGTGAGCGAACCGTCGATCGACGCGTGCAAAGCGAGCCACGCGAGCCCGATCAGCGCCACGCCAAACCCCTGGCCGACCAGAGCCGGCTGGGTTTGCACCAGAAGCAGCGCGTTGTACAACGAAGTCCAGGGCGTCAGCAGAAACAGCAGGCCGAACGCAAGCAGCAACAATGCATCGAGGATGAGTACAGCGCGCAGCAATGGCTTCATTGGCGTTTAGTCCACGTGATAGTTGGGCGCTTCCTTGGTGATCTGCACGTCATGCACATGCGACTCGCGCAAGCCCGCACCCGTGATCTGCACGAACTCGGCCTTGTCGTTCATCTCCGCGATCGTGCGGCAACCGCAGTAGCCCATGCTGGCGCGCACGCCGCCGATCAGCTGGAACAGGATCGCGTTGACCGAGCCCTTGTAGGCGACGCGGCCTTCGATACCTTCCGGCACCAGCTTGTCGATGTTCGCGGAGTTGTCCTGGAAGTAGCGGTCTGCCGCGCCGTCTTTCATCGCGCCGACCGAACCCATGCCACGGTACGACTTGTACTGACGGCCCTGGAACAGGAACACGTCGCCCGGCGCTTCTTCAGTGCCGGCGAACATGCTGCCCATCATCACGGAATTCGCGCCGGCGGCCAGCGCCTTGCTGACGTCGCCCGAGAAACGCACGCCACCGTCGGCGATGACCGGCACGCCCGTGCCCTTCAGCGCTTCGGAGACGTTCGAGATCGCGGTGACCTGCGGCACGCCCACGCCGGCGACGATCCGCGTCGTGCAGATCGAGCCCGGGCCGATACCGACCTTCACGCCGTCCGCGCCGTATTCGACGAGCGCCTTGGCTGCCGCAGCGGTAGCGATGTTGCCGCCGATCACTTCCACATGCGGGAATTTCTGCTTGACCCACTTGACGCGCTCGAGCACGCCCTTGCTGTGGCCGTGCGCCGTGTCGACGACGATCACGTCCACACCGGCCTGCACCAGCAGCTCGACGCGCTCTTCGTTGTCTTCGCCCACGCCGACCGCCGCGCCTGCGCGCAGCTTGCCGTGTTCGTCTTTACACGCGTCCGGGTGTTCGGTTTGCTTGGTGATGTCTTTTACCGTCATCAGGCCGCGCAGTTCGAATGCGTCGTTGATGACCAGCACGCGTTCGAGGCGATGGCTATGCATCAGCGCCTTGGCTTCGGCAAGCGGCGAGCCTTCCTTGACGGTGACGAGGCGCTCACGCGGCGTCATGATGTTGCGCACCGGCTCGTCCAGACGCTCTTCGAAGCGCAAGTCACGGTTCGTGACGATACCGATCAGTTGCGCGCCCTCGACGACAGGGAAGCCCGAAATGCCATGCTGGCGCGACAGCGCGATGACGTCGCGCACCTTCATTTGCGGCGGCACCGTGATCGGATCGCGCACGACGCCCGATTCGAAACGCTTGACCTTGGCAACTTCACGCGCCTGTTCGGCCGGCGTGAGATTCTTGTGGATGATGCCCACGCCACCCATTTGCGCCATCGCGATGGCGAGACGGGCTTCGGTGACGGTGTCCATGGCGGCGGACACGAGCGGCATATTCAGGGAGATGTTGCGGGTCAGCCGGGTCTTGAGGCTGGTGTCGCGCGGCAGAACATCAGAAAAGGCCGGGACGAGGAGCACGTCATCGAACGTGAGTGCTGTTTGGATCAGACGCATGGCAAATCCTATAGGCGCAAAAGCGAATTATACGCGATACCTCCCCGGTTTTCACTGCACTAACAGCAGCTTAGCGAATTTCAGGGGATTTTTTTCGTGACTTTGCACCCTTCGATTTCGCTTCCGCGTTCGCCTCGGGTTCGATCCGGTTTCGTTTGCGCGTTCGGGTGCATGGAGGCGCCGCCCGGGTCGAACGCGGGCAATTCGGGCGGTTTACGCACCGCCCAGCCGTCACGCGGACGTTAAAAGGCGCCAGAAAACGCCCGATAAAACCGCTGGAATGCAGAATCAAACAAGACACCCCGCCCGCCGAACGGCTATTCTGCGGACCTTTCCAGTTTTTCTTGCAGGGGCAGTCGATGCAGCGCGGTGTGGCATATGGAGTAATGGCCGGGGCTTTATGGGGCATGGTGTTTCTGGTGCCGCGCGTGCTGCCCGATTTCTCGCCGCTGCTGCTAAGCGCCGGCCGCTACACGATGTACGGCATCGTTTCGCTGGCCGCCGCGCTGCCAATGGCCCGTTCGCTCGTCAAACGCCTGACCCGCGAGGATCTCGGCGCGCTGGTCAAACTGGCGCTGGCCGGCAACCTGCTCTACTACCTGCTGCTGACCGCGGCCGTCCATATGATCGGCATCGCGCCGGCATCGCTGATCGTCGGTGTGCTGCCGGTTACGGTGACGCTGCTCGGCCGGCGCGATCACGGCGCCGTGCCGCTCGCCCGCCTCGTCTGGCCGCTCGCCCTGGTGGTGGCCGGCATCGCCTGCATCAATATCGACGTGTTTACTGTGGCGGACAGCACGCCCGTGAGCATCGCGACGAAGCTCCTCGGCCTCGCCTGCGCGATCGGCGCGCTCGCCTGCTGGACCTGGTTCGCGGTCGAAAACGCCCGTTATCTGCAGCGGCAGACGCATTTCAGCGGCAACGAGTGGTCGGTGCTCTGGGGCGTGGTGACGGGCGCGCTCGGCGCGGCGTTGTGGCTGGCAATCGCCGTCATGCCCTCCGGCAGCTTGCAGGCGCCGCTCGGCGACGCGCGCTGGCACAGCTTCTGGATGCTGAATCTGGCGCTTGCAGTGGGCGCCTCGTGGCTCGGCAACGGGCTGTGGAATGCCGCGTCGAAGCGGCTGCCGCTCACGCTGTCCGGCCAGTTGATCGTGTTCGAAACGCTATTCGCGCTGCTCTACGCGTTCATCTACGACCAGCGCCTGCCGCGCCCGCTGGAAACGGCGGCGATCCTGCTGCTGGTGGCGGGAGTCTGCTGGTCGGTGCGCCAGCATGCGGACGACGGCACATCCGGGGCGGCGTCGATCGAGGAAAAGGCGCAGCCTTCGGTGCATTGACACGCGGCATGACTTTCGACGCCTTGGCGGGAGACGCGGCTGGAATCAACACACCGCCGCGCCGGATTCACACCCCTTAGCGGTGCGGTAACTGGAGAGGCGGCTGGCATCAGTTCGCCCACGCCAGCCGTCGCGTGCCGGCTGCAACGACAGCAAAACGAGCCTAGCGCGAATCCTTGTTCTGCCAGCGGCGCCCTTCGATCGAGCCCGCCTTGCGGGTCTTCTCGACGCGCCGTTGACGCGACAGCTTCGGATCCACCAGCAAGGGCCGGTAAATCTCGACGCGATCATGGTCGGCGAGCACCGTATCGAGCGGTTTGAGCTTGCCGAACACGCCGACCTTCTGCACGCCCAGATCGATCTGCGGATAACGCCGCAAGATGCCGCTCGCGTCTATCGCCTGCTGCAGCGTGGCGCCTTCCGGCAAGTCCACAGCGATCAGCGTCTGCTCATCGGCAAGCGCGTAGCAGACTTCAATCGACAAGCGCGCGCTCATGCCTTACCGTAGCGCTGATCGGCGCGCTTCACGAACGATTCGACGAAGGTGTTGGCAATGTGGCTGAACACCGGCCCAATGATCTTCTCGAGAAGGATGTTGGTGAATTCGTAGTGCAGCGCGAATTCGATCTTGCAGGCATCCGCGCGCAGCGGCGTGAAGCGCCAGAAACCGGTGAATTTGCGAAACGGGCCGTCCGCGAACTCCATATCGATGCGCGTGGGCCGCTCCATGCTGTTATGCGTGGCGAAATGCTGCTTGATGCCCTTGAAGTTGATATCGATCTTCGCCTCCATGCCGGTTTCGTCCTGGCGACGGATTTCGACTCCCCCGCACCAAGGCAGGAAGTTGGGGTAATCGGCGACGTCGGTAACGAGGTCGAACATCTGTTCCGCCGAATGGCGGATCAACACGGTTTTCTGGACATCTGCCATAAATTGAACAGCGCGTGGCAAGGGTGGACAAGCGCCGCGGGCTTTCCTTGCCCCGCTTTGCTAAAATCGTGATTTTAAACGAGTTGGGCACTTTCCATTCATGAGCATCATTGACAACAGAAAAGCCTTCTACGACTACTCGGTCGAAGAACGCTACGAAGCGGGGCTCGTGCTCGAAGGATGGGAGGTCAAAGCCTTGCGCGCCGGCCGTGGCCAGATCAAGGAAGGCTACGTGGTCATCAAGAATAACGAACTGTTCCTGATCGGCACGCACATCAGCCCGCTACCCGAAGCCTCGACCCACATCAATCCGGACCCGGTGCGCACGCGCAAACTGCTGCTGCACAGCGAGGAAATCAGCAAACTGATCGGCAAGGTCGAGCAGCGTGGTTATACGCTCGTGCCGTTGAACTTTCATTACAAGGGCGGCCGCGTCAAATGCGAGATCGGCCTCGCCAAGGGTAAGAAGCAACACGACAAACGCGAAACCGAGAAGAAGCGCGACTGGGAACGCGAGAAAGCGCGTTTGATGCGCTCGCCGTCGTAAAACTGCGATTCCACAAAAATTCAACAAAAAATGGCCCGCTTATTTTGCGGGCCATTTTTTTCGGCAGGGAAAAACGTCAATCAGCGCACGTCTGTCGCGCCCTTCCCCTTGTTCACAATGGTCAGCGCCGACGCAATCATCGAACTCATATCCGCCAGGTTGCCCGGCACGATCAGCGTGGTGCCCTGCTTCGCCAGGTTAGCGAATGCGTTCACATACTGCTCGGCCACCTTCAGGTTCACTGCTTCCATCCCGCCGTTCGACTGGATAGCCGCAGCAATCTTCTGAATCGCCTGGGAGTTAGCTTCCGCCACCGCCAGGATTGCCGCGGCTTGCCCCTGGGCCTGATTGATCGCCGCCTGCCGTTCGCCTTCGGACTTCTGGATCGCCGCTTCGCGCCCGCCCGAGGCGATATTGATCTGCTCCTGCTTACGCCCTTCGGATGCCGCGATCAGCGCGCGCTTCTCGCGCTCAGCGGTGATCTGCGCCTGCATGGCATGAAGAATTTCCTTGGGCGGCGTCAGGTCCTTGATCTCGTAGCGCAGCACCTTGACGCCCCAGTTCGACGCCGCTTCATCGAGCGACGACACAATGCTGTGGTTGATGAAGTCGCGCTCCTCGAACGTCTTGTCGAGCTCGAGTTTGCCGATCACCGAGCGCAGCGTGGTCTGCGACAACTGCGTAATCGCAAACACGAAGTTGCTCGAGCCGTACGATGCCTTCATGGGATCGGTGACCTGGAAATACAGCACGCCGTCCACCTGCAGCTGCGTGTTGTCGCGCGTAATACACACCTGGCTCGGCACTTCGAGCGGAATTTCCTTGAGAATGTGCTTGTACGCAATGCGGTCGACAAACGGAAACGCAAAGCTCAGACCCGGCGTCAACGTGCGGTGATAGCGGCCGAGCCGCTCCAGCACCCACGCATGCTGCTGCGGCACGATCTTGAGCGTCTGCGCCGCCAGTACGATCACGATAAGCAGAAGCACCGCCCCGACAATGGTTGAATCCATTACTGTCCTCCGGTCCGTAGTTCGAATGATTGTGCGTGGTTCTGTGCACGCGTTGGTGCAGGATTTCGCGTTGGTGCAGGATTTCATATCCGCACGGATGCGTGCTCAGGCCACCGTTGCCTTGGTTTTCTCCTGCCGACTGGCCACGACAACGAGGCAACTGCCGCGCATCTCGGCGATTTCATAGAGCTGCGCGTCTTCGGGCTCGCCGGCGGCCAGTTCCACGTCCCACGCAGCACCGCGATAGTTGGCGCGCGCCCGGCGCTCGTGCCACGCCGGCACGGTCAGCGTCTGACCGATGTCCAGATTGACGTCCGGGTTCTTCGACGCCTCTTTGCGCGTTCTGCGGCCAAAGCGCGAACGTCTGAGCAACAGAACGGCCGCCAGCGCCACGACCGCGGCAATCGCGAATTGCAGATCGGCGGCGGCGCCCGCCAGTTGCGCAATGGCAGCCGCAATGCAGCCCAACGCGATCATCAGCAAATAGAAGGTGCCGCTGATCAACTCCAGCACGACAAGCACACCCGCCCCGATCCACCAGAACAATCCACCTGGCGCCATGTTGATCTCCACAAAGCAAAACACCCCGGATCTACCGGGGTGTTTATAGCACGAAGCGGGTGCATTTTACTGGGCGGTGCAGCACGCTTTCACGTGCTTTTGACGTACCGCACCACCCTTTATGCAAGCCGCTTATCGGGCACCTGCCCCGCGCCTGTTTTTACTTCGCTAGCGATTTCGCCAACTGCTGCCACGTCTCGACGATCGAGTCGGGGTTCAGCGAAATCGACTTGATGCCTTCATCGGTCAACCATTGCGCGAAATCCGGATGATCCGAAGGACCCTGCCCGCAGATACCGACGTACTTGTTCAAACGCAAGCAGGTTTCAATCGCACGCTTGAGCATGAACTTGACGGCCGGATCGCGTTCGTCGAAATCGACTGCCAGCAGTTCCATGCCCGAATCGCGGTCGAGGCCGAGCGTGAGCTGCGTCAAGTCGTTCGAACCGATCGAGAAGCCGTCGAAGAATTGCAGGAATTCTTCGGCGAGAATCGCGTTCGACGGCACTTCGCACATCATGATCAGGCGCAGATTCTTCTCACCGCGCTTCAGGCCGAACTTCTCCAGCAGCCCGACCACGCGCTCCGCCTGCTTCAGCGTACGCACGAACGGCACCATGATCTCGACGTTGTCGAGGCCCATCTCTTCACGCACCTTCTTCAGCGCGATACATTCCATCTGGAACGCTTCGGCGAAGTCGTCAGCGATGTAACGCGATGCGCCACGGAAGCCCAGCATCGGATTTTCTTCGTCCGGCTCGTAACGCGAACCACCGATCAACTTCTTGTACTCGTTCGACTTGAAGTCCGACAAACGCACGATCACGGGCTTCGGATAGAACGCTGCTGCGATCGTTGCGATGCCTTCGGTCAGCTTGTCGACATAGAACGCGCGCGGCGATGCATGGCCGCGCGCCACGCTTTCCACGGCCTTCTTCAGGTCCTGATCGATGTTCGGGTATTCGAGAATCGCCTTCGGATGAACGCCGATGTTGTTGTTGATGATGAACTCGAGCCGCGCCAGACCCACGCCTGCATTCGGCAGTTGCGAGAAGTCGAAGGCCAGTTGCGGGTTGCCGACGTTCATCATGATCTTCACCGGAATCGGCGGCAGTTCGCCGCGCTGCACTTCGGTGATTTCGGTTTCAAGCAGGCCGTCGTAGATCTTGCCTTCGTCGCCTTCCGCGCACGACACGGTCACCAGCGCGCCGTCCTTCAGCACGTCGGTCGCGTCGCCGCAGCCGACCACGGCCGGTACGCCCAGCTCACGCGCGATGATCGCCGCGTGGCAGGTACGGCCGCCACGGTTCGTGACGATCGCGGAGGCGCGCTTCATCACCGGCTCCCAGTTCGGGTCGGTCATGTCGGCCACCAGCACGTCGCCCGGCTGCACACGGTCCATTTCCGACGGATCGTGAATCACGCACACCGGACCCGCACCGATCTTCTGGCCGATCGCGCGGCCGGTAGTCAGCACGTTCGATTGGCCCTTCAGCTTGAAGCGTTGCTCGGCCTTGCCCGCTGCCTGGCTCTTCACCGTTTCCGGGCGCGCCTGCAGGATGAAGATCTTGCCGTCGCGGCCATCTTTGCCCCACTCGATGTCCATCGGACGCTCGTAGTGCTTTTCAATGATGACGGCGTATTTCGCGAGTTCGATCACGTCTTCGTCGGTGATCGAGAAACGGTTGCGCTGTTCGTGCGCGACGTCGACGGTCTTCACGCGGCCCTCTTCGCCGGCCTTGGTGAACTCCATCTTGATCAGCTTCGAGCCGATCGAGCGGCGGATGATCGGGTACTTGCCTTGCGCGAGCGTGGTCTTGAAGACGTAGAACTCGTCCGGATTCACGGCGCCCTGCACGACCGTTTCACCCAGGCCGTAGCTCGACGTGATGAAGACGGCGTCCTTGAAGCCCGATTCCGTGTCCAGCGTGAACATCACGCCAGCCGCGCCGACGTCCGAACGCACCATGCGCTGCACACCCGCCGACAACGCGACTTCAGCGTGGGTGAAGCCCTTGTGGACGCGATAGGAGATCGCGCGGTCGTTGTACAGCGACGCGAACACGTGCTTCATGCGATCGAGCACCTCGTCGATGCCGACCACGTTGAGGTAGCTTTCCTGCTGACCCGCGAACGATGCGTCCGGCAAGTCTTCTGCCGTTGCCGACGAACGCACGGCAAACGACAACTCTTCAGGCGAGCTGTTTTGCAGGGTGTCGAAACCTGCGCGGATATCCGCTTCGAGGCGCGGCTGCATCGGGGCGTCGACGATCCATTGACGGATCTCCTTGCCCGCTTCGGCGAGCGCCTTCACGTCGTCGACGTCGAGCGTTTCGAGGCGTTTGGCGATGCGTTCGGTCAGATTGTTGTGATGCAGGAAGTCACGGAAAGCCAGCGCCGTAGTGGCGAAGCCAGTCGGCACGCGCACGCCTGCTTCGGCGAGCTGACTGATCATCTCGCCAAGCGACGCGTTCTTGCCGCCGACAATCTCCACATCGGTCATCCGCAACTGCTCGAACGGAACTACATACGCCTCTTCCTTTGCGACGGTAACTGCGTTAGTCATACAAGCCCCTAAGTGTGAAAGAAATTCACGGCTGTGCAAGTGGGCTTGAACGCGAGACACCCATTGGAAGCGTGACCTCGCGTCTTGCACAACCTGTTGGAGAAGCAATCGCTGCAAATGGCCGCGCGGGCTGAAAAGCACCCGACCCACGGCATAGGTAGCGGATGGACGAAATTACCGATCGATCCACCCTATTCGCTCTATTTGCTGCAAGTTACCGGCGTAAAGCGTGATGTTGACCGACCGTTCAGGGTAAGTTAGACGCCAATCGCCTGCAATTGCTTATCCAACAGGTTGCCGCTATTCTACCGTGCCGACTCCCAAAATGTGACAGTCGGACGAGAATTGCGCCTCGAATCGCGCCCCGGACCGGCTGACGGGCTCTTGCGAGGCTTTCGCGAGGCCCCGCCGCCATCCGGACGCAATTGCGGTGCCCACGGCGCGCTGAAATGACGCTGCTGCAATCCCCGGTTAGCCACCGTGCAGCCACGTCAATGCAGCGATGTTTCATTCGAGCGTTTTTCCCCGCTCACGTTCCCCAGCCCCACTGATGCCGCCCACCGTATTCATCGTCTCCGACGGTACCGGGATCACTGCCGAAACCTTCGCGCATTCGATCCTCTCCCAGTTCGACCAGAAATTCCGTCTGGTTCGCGTGCCCTTCGTCGACTCGACGGAAAAAGCCTACGCCACACTAGAAAAAATCAACGAAGCGATCCAGCAGGACGGCCGCCGTCCGATCGTCTTCACGACGCTGGTGGACAGCGCGTCGAATCAGATCGTCAAAGGTTCGAATGCGCTCGTGCTGGACATGTTCCAGACCTTCGTCGAGCCGCTCGAGCAGGAACTGGAGCTCAAGTCGAGCCACGCAATGGGTCGCGGCCACCAGAATGCGGATACTGAGGAGTACAAGAACCGGATCGAGGCGATCAACTTCTCGCTCGCCCACGACGACGGTCAGTCAAACCGGAATCTCGCCGATGCCGACGTGATTCTGGTCGGCGTATCGCGCAGCGGCAAGACGCCGACGAGCCTGTATCTGGCCATGCAGTACGGTGTGAAAGCAGCCAACTATCCGCTGATTCCGGAAGACTTCGAACGCGGCAAGCTGCCCACGCCGCTATTGGCGCATCGGCAGAAGATGTTTGGTTTGTCGATCGATCCGCAGCGGCTGTCGGAAATCCGTAACGAGCGCCGGCCGGGCAGCAAGTACGCCGCGCCGGAAAACTGCCGTTACGAGATCAATGAGGCCGAAGCGATGATGCGGCGTGAAGGGGTCAAGTGGTTGTCGTCGACGCACAAGTCGATCGAAGAGATCGCGACGACGATCCTGCAGGAGATCAAGCTGGACCGGCCGGCTTATTGAGCGGCGGCCTGTTCTGGAGATACGTTTCTGGAGATACGCGTGACATGAGTGGAGATGGATGCCGCGCCGCTCATGTCACGTCGTTGAAGTCACGCGCGACGCTGCTGGCGGCATTGTTCGAACACACAGACAGCCGCCGCAGCCGCCACGTTCAATGATTCCATGCCGCCCGGCTGAGGAATCGTCACCCGCAGCGACACCGCCTCGCGCCAGGCCTGCGACACGCCCGCCCCTTCGTTGCCGAACACCCACGCGAGCGGCCCGCTCAGATCGCAGTCGTAGATCGCTTCGGCACCGTGCGAATCGGTAATGACAATCGGCACCGCCAGGCGCTCGATTAGCGCCTGCGTCTCGACATCTTCGTGGATCTGCAGCAGAAAGTGCGCGCCCATGCCCGAGCGCAATACCTTCGACGACCATGCGTATGCCGTACCCGGCGCGCAAAACACCTGCTGAATACCGGCGGCGGCCGCGCTGCGCAGAATCGAACCGACGTTGCCGGCGTCCTGCACTCCATCGAGTACGAGGCAGGTTTGCGTGACCTGCTCCGGCAGCGGCGTATCGAGCTTTTCGACCAGCAGCAGAATCCCGACACCGTGCACGACGTTCGACAACTGGCCGAACAACGCATCAGGCAGCGTGACGATGTGCTGCTCGTCGATACGCGACACGATGGCCTGCGCTTCGTCGTGGCGCAACGCACCCTCGGTGACGATGCACATTTCCGGCTGCCCGGCGACGTCGAGATAGGCGCTCGCGAGATGGAAGCCTTCGAGCAGCGCGTGGCCGCTGCGACGCTGCTGATGCGTCGAACCGGCCAAGGCCTTCAGGCGTTTGTAGAGCGGATTGTCCCGCGAGGTGATGGCTTTCACAGGCAGCGAAGACAGTGAGAATGAGGAAAGAGTTGGCGACGCGCCAGACTACATAAGGCGCTCAGGCGCCGCTACGTTCGCCGAAGGCGTCGTCGTCGAGCATGGCGCCGGTGTGGGGGCCGGACACGACAATCACATCGCCCGCCGGCCGCTTCAAAACCGTGCCGAAGCGCAAATGCGCTTCACGGACCGGTGCGAACGAACGCCGATGATGCTCACAAGGCCCATGTTCGCGCAACGCCGCGAGATGCTGCGGCGTACCGTAGCCGGCATGCGCGTTAAAACCGTAGACCGGATAGGCTTGATGCAATTCGAGCAGCATCCGGTCACGCGTAACCTTGGCGAGAATCGACGCAGCCGAAATGCTCTTCACCAGCGCATCGCCGCCAATCACCGCCTCGCTGCGAATGCTCAGCGTCGGGCAGCGATTGCCGTCGATTTTGACGAGTGTCGGCACGACCGGGAGGCCTTCGACGGCCCGCTTCATCGCCAGCATCGTGGCATGCAGGATGTTCAGCGTGTCGATTTCTTCGACAGAAGCCGACGCGATGCAGTACGCGAGCGCCCGATCGACGATCTTGTCGTACAGCTCGTCGCGCTTTTTGGCGGTGAGCACTTTCGAATCGTCGAGACCGCGAATCATCGGCTTCGACGGATCGAAAATCACCGCGGCAGCGACCACCGGGCCGGCCAGTGGTCCACGCCCGGCTTCGTCGACGCCGCAGACGATGTCATCCGGTGTCTCGAAGTCCATGCCGACCTGCTGCGCCGCCGCGCCGGCAGCGGTCGCAGCCTTGCGGCGTGGCGAACGCGCCGTGGTCACGGCCGCGCCTTCCGATTTTCGATGACGCTCGCCACGACTTCCGCCGCACGCTGGGCAGTGTTCTGCTTCAGCACGTGATGCATCTCCGTGAAGATTTCCGTCAGCGTGCGCCGGTTGGCTTCGTCGCGCAACTGTTTCAGCGTGGCTTCGGCCAGCGCCTGCGGCGTGGCGAAGTGCTGCAGAATTTCCGGCACCACGAAACGTCCCGCCAGAATGTTCGGCAGACCGACGTACGGCAGATAGCCCTGGCGGCGCATGATCTGGCCGGTCAACCAGGGCACCTTGTACGAGATCACCATCGGCTTTTTAAGCAGCGCGGCTTCCAGCGTGACCGTGCCGCTCTTGACGAGGATCGCATCGGCCGCCGTCATCGCGAGTTGCGACTGACCGTCGGTGATGGTCAGCGCGAGACCGGGATGCGCATCGACCAGCGGGCGCAACATTTCGCGCAGCGCGGGCGTAGCCGCCGGCATCACGAAACGCAAGCCGGGTTCCTGGTGCTGCATCATCTCCATCGCGGCAAAGAACGTCGGGCCGATCAGATCGATCTCCGAGCGCCGGCTGCCTGGCAGCACCGCAATGATCGGACCGCTTTCCGCGAGGCCGAGCGTGCGGCGCGCGCCGAGCGTATCGGGCACGATCGGAATCTCGTCGGCAAGAGGATGGCCCACGTAGGACGCCGGCACACCGGCCTTTTCCAGCAGCGCCGTTTCGAACGGGAACACGCACAGCATGTGGTCGACCGCCTTGGCGATCTTCTTGATGCGGCCGCCCCGCCACGCCCAGATGGACGGACAAACGAAGTGAACGGTCGGAATGCCCGCTTCGCGCAACGGATGCTCGAGGCCGAAGTTGAAATCGGGTGCATCCACACCGACGAACACCGACGGCGGCTCGGCCAGCAGTTGGCGCTTCAGTTCGTTGCGAATGCTGAGGATTTCGGGAATATGCCGCAGTGCTTCGACATAGCCGCGCACCGTCAGTTTTTCCATCGGCCAGTGGGCGTCGAAGCCCGTGGCGATCATGCGCGGGCCGCCGATCCCATAATACTGGGTACCGGCGGGCAGACGGCTCGCGAGGCCGTCGAGCAGCGACGCCGCCAGCAAGTCGCCGGACGGCTCGCCAGTCACCATCGCGACACGCAGCGGACTCGGGTTCAATGCCATCGCTTAGCGGATGATGCCGCGTTGTGACGCTTCGACGAACGCGAGCAGCGCTTGTACCGGCGCATCGCCATCGCCACCCGCGGATGCGAGTTCGCGCAACTGCACCTTCGCTTCTTCCAGCGACAGGCCGTTCTTGTACAACAGGCGGTACGCCGAGCGCAGTGCCGAAATCGCGTCCGCGGAGAAACCACGGCGGCGCAGACCTTCGACATTGATACCGTGCGGTTCGGCCTTGTTGCCGGCGGCCATCACGTACGGCGGGACGTCCTGCACGAGCGCAGAAGCGCCGCCCAGCATCGAGTGCGCACCGATGCGCACGAACTGATGCACGCCCGACATACCGCCGATGATCGCGTGATCGCCGACGATCACATGGCCGGCCATCTGCGCATTGCTCGACAGAATGACGTTGCTGCCGACGTGGCAGTCGTGCCCGATGTGCACGTAGGCCATGATCCAGTTATCGTCGCCCAGCGTGGTGACGCCCGAATCCTGCACCGTGCCGGTGTGGATCGTGGTGAATTCACGGATCGCGTTGCGATTGCCGATCACGAGCCGGGTGGGCTCGTCCTTGTACTTCATGTCCTGCGGGCGGCCGCCGACCGATGCGTAATGACCGATCCGGTTGTCTTCGCCGATCGTGGTGTGACCTTCGATCACGCTGTGTGACCCGACCGTGGTCCGTGCGCCGATCGTCACATGCGCGCCGATGACGGCATACGGTCCGATTTCGACGGATTCGTCGAGTTGCGCGCCCGGTTCGACGATCGCAGTGGGATGAATCCTGCTCATGCGTCCTCGCTTCTGATTCTGTTGCGTTGTCTGGATGGGCGTAGCCGGAGGCTTGCAGGGCTCAGGTGAGCCGCTGACTGCCCGGAAACCGGCTTAAACGTCTTTGTCCGTGTGCCGCACCGCGCACATCAGGTCGGCTTCCGCCGCCACGGCACCATCCACTTCGGCGCGCGCCTTGAACTTCCAGATGCCGCGCATATGACGCTCGAACGTGCAGTTCAGGATCAACTGATCGCCCGGTTCCACCACGCGCTTGAAGCGCGCATTGTCGATGCCCACGAACAGGTACAGCGTGTTCGACGGATCGCTCGGCTCCTCCGAAAACGTCAGCAGCGCAGCCGTTTGTGCGAGCGCCTCGAGAATCAGCACGCCGGGCATCACCGGACGGGTCGGAAAGTGACCCTGGAAATACGGTTCATTGATCGACACGTTCTTCAACGCTTTGATGCTCTTATGCGGCTCAAGTTCGAGCACCCGGTCAACCAGCAGAATTGGGTAACGATGCGGCAGCAGCGTGAGAATCTTGTGAATGTCGAGATTGATTTTTTCGGTGCTCATGGTGTTTCTACTCACGCATTGACTGCGCGGTGATGACTGCGGATGCTGGTGCAGGTGGGTTGGTAACGCGTGCTGCCGGCGCTTGCCGCGACCCGGAGGCCATGCCACCCGGTCACGGCAACCGACTTTGCTTCGTGATGCTTGCCCGCTATTTTACGCGGTGCCGGCAGGTTGCCCTACGATTGCTCTGCGAATCGGCCTGATATCAGGCTTTGTCGCCTGCGGAATTACTTGCTGCATGGGCCGGCTTGCTTGCCGAAGCGGCATTTTCGAGCGCCTTGATACGGTCCCGGAGTTTGTCGATATTGCGCAGCAAAGCGGCGCTTTTGTTCCAGTCAGCATGGTTCACAGCCGGGAAAGCGCTGGTGTACATGCCGGGCTTCAGCAACGACTTCGACACGCCCGACTTCGCCGTGACGATCACATAGTCCGCCAGCGTGACGTGACCGGCGATCCCGACTGCGCCGCCGATCATGCAATGACGGCCGATCGTGGTGCTGCCCGCGATGCCCGCGCAACCGGCGATCACCGTGTAAGCACCGACCTTGCAGTTGTGACCGATCTGCACGAGGTTGTCGATCTTCACGCACTCTTCGATGATCGTGTCGGCCATGGCGCCACGGTCAATGGTCGTGTTCGCGCCGATTTCGACGTCTGCCGCGATCGACACACCGCCGACCTGCGGAATCTTCACCCAGTTGCCGGTACGCGCATCGCCTTCACCCACGAAATCCGGAGCGAAGCCGAAACCGTCCGAACCGATCACCGCGCCCGCGTGCACGATCACGCGCTCGCCGAGCTTGCAGCCGTGGTACACGGTCACATTCGGATACAGATGCGAGCCCGCGCCGATCCGCGTGCCGCGGCCGATCACCACATTGGCATCCAGACGCACGTTTTCGCCGATCACCGCGCCCGCTTCCACCGTGACACGCGGACCGATCACCGCGCTCGCGGCGATCTGAGCGGACGGGTCGATCGTCGCGCTCGCGTGCACGCCAGGCACAGCCTTGGGCGCTGCCATGTCGATGAAAGTCTGCGCGACGCGCGCGAAGTAAGCGTACGGATTCGGCGTGACGATGAAGTTACGGGCGTCGCGGGAGGCCAGCTTCGCGAGGTCGTCAGCATTGATCAACACTGCGCCTGCACGGGTCGTCTCGACCTGCGATAGATACTTCGGATTGGCGAGGAACGCCAGCTGGTCCGGACCTGCCTGGTCGAGCGGCGCCAGACTGCCGACGCGCTGCGAACCGTCTCCGACTACTTCACCGCCGAACTGCCGGACGATGTCCTCGAGCGTAAATGCCATGCCTATCCTGTCTCCTATCCCATGCAAGATGGTTGCTGCACAATCAGTTCAACTTGTCAGATCTACAGCCGCGCGCTGCGAACCAGCTTACGATGCCGGCAAGCCGGCAACCCACGGCGCGTTCAGTTGCCCGACGCCGCCAATGCCTTGAGCACCTGATCGGTGATGTCGATGCGCGGGCTCACGTACACCGCTTCCTGAACGATCAGGTCGTAGTGCTGCTGCTCGGCGATCTGCTTGATCACCTTGTTGGCCCGGTCGAGCACCGCCGCCAGCTCCTCGTTGCGGCGCTGGTTCAGGTCCTCGCGAAACTCGCGTTGCTTGCGCTGGAAGTCCGTATCCAGCTGCGACAGATCGCGTTGCTTCTGCGCGCGATCGGCGGCCGACATCGACGCGCCGTTCTTGTCGAGCGAGTCGGACATCGACTTCAGCTTCTGCGCCATATCGGCCAGATCCTTGTCGCGCTTGGCGAACTCCGCCTCGAGCTTGACCTGTGCAGCCTTCGCGGCAGCCGATTCACGCAGGATGCGGTCCGAATTCACCGCGGCGATCCGGGCTTCCTGCGCGTGCGCTACCCCCGCTACTCCGACGCCCAGCGTCATTGCCAGCGCGAACGCACACGCCACACGTTTCGAAAACATACCGGTTAGCAAAGTCATCCTCTCGATACTGTAGTTTGGCCGGGCCCGCCGCCGGGAGCGGCCCATAATCGGGCCACCAACCGCCGGCCGCCGGGTCGCCGGCCGCCTGATCAGAACGCTGTCCCGATCTGGAACTGGAACTTCTGATACTGGTCGCCGGTATGCTTCGTGAGCGGGAAGCCCAAGCTGAGCTTGAGCGGGCCGATCGGCGATATCCAGGCAAGACCGACACCATAGCCATAACGCAGGCCGTTCGCGCCATTCGAGGTAGCGGCGCTGCTTGCATCTGCCCAAACGTTACCGGCGTCAAGGAACGTAAACACACGCAGCGTGCGATCATACCCCGTGCCCGGCAACGGGAAAGTCAACTCGATGTTACCCACCAGCAGTTTCGAACCGCCGATCGGGTCATTCGTCGTAGCGTCGCGCGGACCCAGCGAACTCGGCTCGTAGCCTCGCACCGAGCCGATACCACCAGCGTAGTAGTTCTTGAAAATCGGGTATGGCTTCCCGCCCATGCCCTTACCGTAGCCGCCCTGGAAGTTGAAACCCAGCACGAAGCCGCGCGCAAACGAGTAATAGTACTGCGCGTTGATGTCGGCCTTGTAGTACTGCGTGCCGCCGATCGGCGTGCCGTATTCGGCATTGGCCTGCGTGAAATAACCGCGGCTCGGCACCAGTGCGCTGTCGCGTGCGTCGCGCGACCAGCCTACCGTAATCGGTACGTTGTTCGACACACGTCCAAAATCGGCAACGTACTGCTTATAGGACGCCGGCGTGTTCGCGTCGATGTCCAGCTGGTTCTGCTCGAGACCGGCACCGAAGTACACCGTGTCGACTTCGGAGAACGGAATACCGAACTTCAGGTCACCGCCGATCGTGACGATCTTGAAGCTCGAATCCGTCGAGTAGTACAACGGCTGATACGTACGGTAGTAGACGTCGGTGATCCGCTTGATGCCGTCGACCGTGAAGTACGGGTCGACCTGCGTGACCGTCAACGTACGGTACGTCTTGGCGGTATTCACGTTCACCGCGAGACTCGTACCCGAACCGAACACGTTGTCCTGCGATACGCCTGCGGAGAGCACCACCTTGTCGGTCGACGAGAAGCCCGCACCCAGCGTGATTGCGCCGGTCGGCTTTTCGGCCACCTTGACGTCCACATCGACCTGGTCCGGCGTGCCTTCCACCGGCACCGTGGTCACGTCGACATCGGTAAAGTAGCCGAGGCGGTTGATCCGGTCTTTCGACAACGCGAGGCGGTTCGAATCGAACCACGAGCTTTCGAGCTGGCGCATTTCGCGGCGCACCACTTCGTCGCGCGTACGTGTGTTGCCGACCACGTTGATGCGGCGCACGTACACGCGGCGGCTCGGATCCACTTGCAGCGTCAGGTCGACCTTGTGGTGTTCCTGATCGATCTGCGGCTGCGCGTTGACCGTGGCGAACGCATAGCCGTATTCGCCGAGTTTGTCGACGATCGCCTTGGTGGTGGCTTGCAGCTTTTCAGCCGAGAAGCGGTCACCCGCTTTGATCTTGATGAGCCTGGTCAACTCCGGCTCGCGGTCGAGCAGGTTACCGGCCAGCTTGATGCTGTTGATCGTGTACGGCTCGCCTTCGTGCAGCGTGACCGTCAGATACATGTCCTTCTTGTCCGGCGAGATCGATACCTGCGTCGAGTCGATGTTGAACTCGAGGTAGCCGCGATTCAGGTAATACGAGCGGACGTTTTCGAGGTCGCCGGTGAGCTTGTCTTTCGCGTACAGGTCGTTCTTGGTGTACCACGAGAACCAGTTCGGCGTGGACAGCTGCATTTCGTCGCGCAGCGTACCCGTGCTGAACGCCTTGTTGCCGATGAAGTTGATCTGGCGGATCTTCGCGCTCGGCCCTTCAGCCACCGAGAACAGTACCGACACGCGGTTGCGGTCGATCGGCGTGATCGTGGTGGTGACTTCGGCGGCGTAGTAGCCACGTGTCAGGTACTGGCGCTTCAGTTCCTGCTCGGCCTTGTCGACGAGTGCCTTGTCGTAGTAACGGCCTTGCGACAAACCGACCGCGCGCAGCGCCTTGGTCAGGTTGTCCTTGTCGAACTCGTGAATACCGGCGAAGTCGATCGTGCCGATGGCCGGACGTTCCAGCACCTGCACGATGACGACATTGCCTTCAGTCGCGATCTTGACGTCGTTGAAGAAGCCCGTGGCGTACAGCGCGCGAATGGCTTCAGAAGCCTTGTCGTCGCTAAACGTGTCGCCCTGCTTGATGGGCAGATAGGCGAACACGGTACCAGGTTCGACGCGTTGCAATCCCTCGATCCGGATGTCTTGCACCACGAAGGGCGATGTTGCGTGAGCAACCAGCCCATGCGCGGCAAACGCCGCGGCTATAACCGTCTTTGGAACAAAGCGATGAGGTTTAAACAACGTGCTTCCCCAGTGTGTATAGCTGCATCAGGTCGGGCGGTCGCCATCGTGAACGCCGCCAGACACTTTAAAAATGGATTAAACGAGCCAGATCGTTGAACAGCGCAATCGCCGACAACGCGACGATGCAGGCGAGACCCGCCCTCTGAAAAACGAGTTGCCAGCGATCGGAGACAACTTTGCCGGTTACAGCTTCAACCAAATAATATAACAGATGACCCCCGTCCAATACCGGAATTGGTAACAGGTTCAGTACGCCGAGGCTAATACTGACAAGGGCCAGGAACGACAGGAATGCAGATGGACCTAGACGTGCGCTCTTTCCTGCGTAATCCGCGATCGTGACAGGTCCGGAAAGATTCTTGAGCGATGCCTCGCCGACAATCATTCGCCCGAACATCCGCACCGAATAAACCGCCAGATCCCACGTACGGCGTGCGCCCAGTTGCAGACTTTCGAGCGGCCCGTAACGCACGTCGATCGACGGCACCTGGGTGGCGAGTTCCGCGCCGATACGGCCGATTTGCTGCCCCGTCGCGTCATCACGCTGCGACTGCGGGACGATGCGAACGTCTTCCAGCTTGCCCGCCGCCGCCCCGCCACGCTCCACTTGCAGCATCACGGGCGTGCCGGCGTGCGATTTTACATAAGCGATGAAGGCCGTGGCATTGTCTGTAGGAATCCCGTCGACCGCGCGAAGACGGTCGCCCACCGCAAGGCCGGCCTTTTGCGCCGCGCTACCCGGCTGCACGCCCGCGACCGCAAGCTTGCCACCACCCGGCTCGAAACCGAGATGTGACATAAAGTCGTCGTCGACGTCTTTCTCGGTGATACCGCGCAGATCCAGCTGGAAATCCGAGGTGCCGTGAGCATCTTTCGCGCTCAGCACAACGCGCTTGTGATCGAATGCCGCGCCCAGCAATTTCCAGCGCAGATCGGACCACGAGCGCACGTGCTCGGATTCGCCGGCGTTCTCCGCGCGCACCGCAACAATCGTTTCGCCACCGTCGAAGCCGGCCAGCGCCGCCGGCGTATTCGGCGCGGGCGCGGCCACCACAGCCGCAGGCTCCGTCACGCCCGTGGCGAACACAAGGGCGAACAGCACGATGGCAAGCAGGAAATTCGCGACCGGGCCCGCCGCGACAATCGCGAAACGACGCCACACCGACTGCCGGTTGAACGCATGCGGCAAGGCTTCAGCGGGAATCGGCGCCCCGCCAGTTTCGCGCTCGTCGAGCATCTTCACGTAGCCGCCAAGCGGCAACGCTGCAATTGTCCATTCGGTGCCCGACTTTGGGCTCACCCATTGGAACAGCGGCTTGCCGAAGCCGATCGAAAAGCGCAACACCTTGACACCGCACAAGCGCGCCACACTGTAGTGCCCGTACTCGTGGACGACCACAAGTACGCCAATCGCGACCGCGAAGGCAAGCAGTTCGATCAGCAGATTCATAGGCGCCTCACTGGACGGCGCGTTCCGTGCGACGGGCGCTGACCGGCAGGCGCGCGATGAAGTCGGCGGCGGCGCGGCGCGCGGCGGCGTCGGCCTCGATCACGTCTTCGAGCGCATGCGCGCTGGAGTTCGGCAACGCGTTGAGTACGGCGTCGACGACCTGAGCGATCGCCATGAAACCGATCTGACGCGACAGAAACGCTTCAACCGCGACTTCGTTCGCGGCATTCAGGGCCGCGCTCGCCAACCCACCCTCGGCCAACGCCTTCACCGCGAGAGCGAGACACGGGAAGCGTGTGTAGTCCGGTTTTTCGAACGAAAGCGACGCGACCTGCAGCAGATCGAGTTGCGCCACCCCCGAATCGACGCGATCCGGAAATGCCAGCGCGTGAGCAATCGGCGTGCGCATGTCGGGATTGCCCAGTTGCGCGAGCACCGACCCGTCGACGTACGACACCATCGAATGAATCACGCTCTGCGGATGAATCAGCACCTCGATACGTTCGCCCGGCAAATTGAACAGCCAGTGCGCCTCGATCACTTCGAGGCCCTTGTTCATCATCGTGGCGGAGTCGACCGAAATCTTGCGGCCCATGACCCAGTTCGGATGCTTGCAGGCCTCGTCAGGCGTGACGTCGACCAGCGTGGCCGGTTCGCGCGTGCGGAACGGACCGCCCGAAGCGGTCAGGATGATCTTCGAGACGCCGCCGTGCAGCGCGGCTTCGCGCGGCAGGCATTGGAAAATGGCGTTGTGTTCGCTGTCGACCGGCAGCAGCACGGCGCCGTTGTCGCGCACCGCGTCCATGAAGATCGCGCCGGACATGACCAGCGCTTCCTTGTTGGCAAGCAGAATACGCTTGCCGGCACGCGCGGCAGCGAGACTCGGCGCAAGGCCGGCCGCGCCGACGATCGCCGCCACCACCGTATCGCAGCCGGCGCTCTCCGACACGTCGACGAGCGCTTGCGGTCCATACGTGACTTCCGTCTTGCAGCCCGCTTCGCGCAGTTTCGCGGCAACACGCGCGGCGGTATCGGCATCGCCGACTACTGCGACTTCAGGCTGAAAGCGCAGGCATTGCTCGACGAGCTTGTCGCCGTTGCGATGCGCCGTGAGCGCGTAAACCGAAAAGCGCTCGGGATGACGCGCGACGACGTCGAGCGTGCTGTCTCCAATCGAGCCCGTTGAACCGAGCAATGTCAGACGTTTTTGCATATCTCTTTCTCTAGCCGAGCAGCAGCATGGCAAGCGGCAGCACCGGCAACAAGGCGTCGATGCGGTCGAGTACGCCACCGTGCCCAGGCAACAGGCCGCTTGAATCTTTCACTCCGGCCTGGCGTTTCATCATTGATTCGAACAGGTCGCCCACCACGCTGAATGCCACCAGCAGGGTCAGTGCGAGCAGCGTACGCACGGCGCCCAGTTGCGCCAGCAGCGCAGAATACAGGGTCGGCTCGAACGCGTGCAAAAAGACCGCCGCCGCCGCGACGATCATCACCACCAGCCAGCCGCCGATCGCGCCCTCCCAGGTCTTACCCGGGCTGATGGCAGGCGCCAGCTTGTGCTTCCCGAAAGCCTTTCCAGAGAAGTATGCGCCGATATCGGCCAGCCATACCAATAGCAGCAGCGACAGCACAAACGGCACGCCCTTCATGCGCGCGGCGACGAGAGCATGCCAGCACGCGACAAATACCACAATGCCGGCAAGGAATAGAAACGCACGCCAGGCGCCTTGCGCGAGGGTCGGCTTGCGCAGGAGCACATACGGCCCCGCAATCACCCAGAAAATCGCGGCCGCCTGAAAGAGCGGCCGGGGTTCCTCGACGCCGGTACCGAGACGCGTGCTCGCGACCAGCGCAACGGCGGCCACCAGCGCGTACACGATCGGGCCCGCGCCGCCCAGCTTCAGCAGGCGCGCCCATTCCCACGCAGCGAACACGACGACGAACGCGATCAGCGCGCCGAACGCGCCCACCGGCGCGAACAACGTGACCGGCAGGAACACCGCCAGCAGGATGATCGCCGTGATGACACGGGTCTTTAGCATGGAAGCGAATCGACGTTTTGCGACTGCGGCTCGAGTTGAGCACTGGTACGGCCGAAGCGGCGCTCGCGCTCCGCGTAGGAAGCGATGGCATGGCCGAGCGCTTCCGCGTCGAAATCCGGCCAGAAGGTGTCGGTGAAGTAGAACTCGGTGTAGGCGAGCTGCCACAGCAGGAAGTTGCTGACGCGACGCTCGCCGCCGGTGCGGATAAACAGATCCGGCTCCGGCGCATAGGCCATCGACAGGTGTTCGGCGAACGAGTCTTCGTTGACCTCGACCGCCTTGCCCGCCAGCGCCGATTGCTCGGCAAGCTTGCGGGTGGCCTGCATGATGTCCCAGCGGCCGCCGTAGTTGGCGGCGATGGTAAGGGTGAGACGCGTATTGCGCGCCGTTTTGGTTTCCGCGCGCTTGATCAGGTCGCGGATGCGCGTATCGAATCGGGACAGATCGCCAACTACGCGCAAACGGATGCCGTTCGCGTGCAGCTTGCCGATCTCGCGCTCCAGCGCGGTGACGAAGAGGCGCATCAGGAACGACACTTCGTCGTTCGGGCGGCGCCAGTTTTCCGAGCTGAAGGCAAAGAGCGTCAGATATTCGACGCCCTGCCGGGCGCACGCTTCGACGGCCGCACGCACCGCGTCGACGCCGCGCGTATGGCCGGCCACGCGCGGCAGACGGCGTTGGGTTGCCCAACGGCCGTTGCCGTCCATGATGATCGCGATATGTCGCGGCACCGCGGCGACATCAGGCACGCGCACGGTTGAGCTGGTATAGGTCATGGCCGTCGGGACAGTGACTGCAAAAAAGAAGTGGAAATCCTGAAGGTACGAAGCCGTGCGGCCTCAGACCGTCATGATCTCGGCTTCTTTGGTCACCACAAGCTTGTCGATTTCCGCGACGAACTTGTCCGTCAGTTTCTGAACGTCGTCACCTGCACGGCGCTCGTCGTCTTCAGAAATTTCCTTGTCTTTCACGAGCTTCTTCAGTTGCTCGTTTGCGTCACGGCGCAGGTTACGAACAGCAACCTTGGCCGTTTCCGCTTCGCTCTTGACCACTTTGGTCAGTTCGCGGCGGCGTTCTTCGGTCAGCGCGGGCATCGGCACGCGGATCACGTCGCCTTGCGTAGCCGGGTTCAGACCGAGGTCCGATTCGCGGATCGCCTTTTCGACGACCTGAACCATCTTCTTTTCCCACGGCTGTACGCCGATCGTGCGGGCGTCGATCAGCGTCAGGTTCGCGACCTGCGAAATCGGCACCGGCGAACCATAGTAATCACACTGGATGTGATCGAGCAGGCCCGTATGCGCACGGCCCGTGCGGATCTTCGACAGATCGTTCTTGAACGCGTCGATGGAACGCTGCATCTTTTGTTCAGCGCCCTTCCTGATATCAGCCACAGACATTTTTAAACCTCCGAACCTTCAAAACGGTGCGAGCCGGCCAGCGCGCGCACTATGCGGCGGCCTGGGCCCGCGTTAAAGCCCACGTTATGTGAACGAGAGTTTACACGTGGACGAGGGTGCCCTCGTCCTCGCCTTGTACGATGCGCTTGAGCGCACCCGGCTTGACGATCGAAAACACCCGGATCGGCAGCTTCTGGTCGCGGCACAGCGCGAACGCCGTGGCGTCCATCACCTGCAGATTGCGGCCGATAGCTTCGTCGAAGCTGATCGTGGCGTAACGGGTCGCACTCGGGTCTTTCTTGGGGTCGGCCGAATATACGCCGTCCACCTTGGTGGCTTTCAGCACGACTTCCGCGCCGACTTCCGAGCCGCGCAGCGCGGCGGCCGTATCCGTCGTGAAGAACGGGTTACCGGTACCGGCCGCGAAAATCACGACTTTGCCTTCTTCGAGCTGGCGAATCGCACGCGGACGGATGTAAGGCTCGACCACCTGGTCCATACGCAGCGCGGATTGCACGCGCGCTTCGATACCGGCGTGGCGCATTGCGTCCTGCAGCGCCAGCGCATTCATCATGGTGGCCAGCATGCCCATGTAGTCGGCCGTGGCGCGATCCATACCGGCCGCGCCGCCCGCGACGCCGCGGAAAATATTGCCGCCGCCGATCACCACGGCCAACTGCGTTCCGAGACGGACCACTTCGGCCACGTCCGCTACCATTCGTTCGATGGTTGCGCGATTGATGCCGAAGGCATCGTCGCCCATCAGAGCTTCACCGGAGAGTTTGAGCAGGACGCGTTTGTAGGCAGTGGGCATAGGGGTATCCAGATCGCGCAGAACAGGGCAACAACAAGGGACTAATGTAGGGGTGAAATGCTGATTCGGGCAAGCGTCGCCAAATTGACAAACCCTGGGGTTCGCCAGCGGCGTGCGCCACGAGGGTCACCCGCGCGCAGCCTTGCGGCGCCGCCGACCGCGGCAGAGTCTTGCTCCGCCGCGGGTCCAACGGTACTAACTGAAGCTTAAGCGATGCTTATTGTTGCTTTGCAGCAGCGACTTGAGCGGCCACTTCAGCTGCGAAGTCGTCCTGCTTCTTCTCGATGCCTTCGCCGACCACGAACAGCGCGAACTTCTGCACGCTCGCGTTGCCGGCCTTCAGCATCTGTTCGATTGTCTGCTTGTCGTTCTTAACGAACGTCTGGTTCAGCAGCGACACTTCCTTCAGGTACTTCTGCACGCTGCCGTCGACCATCTTGGCGACGATTTCAGCCGGCTTGCCCGATTCAGCAGCCTTCTGCTCAGCAATGCTGCGTTCCTTGGCGATCAGATCCGCCGGGACGTCGTCCGACGACAGCGAAACCGGCTTCATGGCGGCGATGTGCATTGCCACGTCCTTGCCGACCTGCTCGTCCGCACCGGTGTACTCGACCAGCACGCCGATACGCGTGCCGTGCAGGTACGCTGCCAGCTTGTTCGAGGTTTCGAAACGCACGAAACGGCGGATCGACAGGTTTTCACCGATCTTGCCGACCAGCGCGAGGCGCACTGCGTCGACCGTCGAGCCGTCCAGCGGCAGCGCCGACAGGGCAACGACGTCAGCCGGGTTTTGCGTAGCGACCAGTTCAGCGATCGTCTTCGAGAATGCCAGGAAGTCGTCGTTCTTCGAAACGAAGTCGGTTTCGCAGTTCAGTTCGACCAGCGAACCCGCGTTGCCGCCGATGAACGATGCGACCACGCCTTCAGCCGTCACGCGCGACGCTGCCTTGCTGGCCTTGTTGCCCAGCTTCACGCGCAGCAGCTCTTCAGCGCGCGCCATGTCGCCGTCGGCTTCCGTCAGCGCCTTCTTGCATTCCATCATCGGCGCGTCGGTCTTTGCGCGCAGTTCTGCAACCATGCTTGCGGTAATTGCCGCCATCATTTGCTCCTTGAGTTCCGTCTGTCACACGCCGCCCGGACTTCGATACCGGCGGCAAGAATTCGTTTCAACGTCGCACGTATTTTTTACGGACTACGTTTCAGCACTACTCACAGCACACCACTATTTTGTCGCGGCTTAAAAAAAGGGGGCCTGTAGAAAGCCCCCTTTTTTGCCGGACACGGGGCAGCTTTACGCTTCCGAGTTGACCTCGACGAACTCGTCGCCGTCGCCACCACGGGCAGCTTGCACCACTTCGTTGACCGCATTAGCACGGCCTTCGACGATCGCGTCAGCCACGCCAGCCGTGTACAGAGCGACAGCCTTCGAAGCGTCGTCGTTACCCGGGATCACGTAGTCGATGCCTTCCGGCGAGTGGTTCGTGTCGACCACGGCGATGACCGGAATGCCGAGCTTGTTCGCTTCGGTAACGGCAATCTTGTGGTAGCCGACGTCGACCACGAAAATCGCGTCCGGAATACCGCCCATGTCCTTCACGCCGCCGATCGATTTTTGCAGCTTGGCCATTTCGCGTTCGAACAGGAGCGCTTCTTTCTTGCTCATGCGTTCGGTTTCGCCGGCTTCCAGCGATGCTTCCATGTCCTTCAGGCGCTTGATCGAGACCTTCAGCGTCTTGAAGTTGGTCAGCATGCCGCCGAGCCAGCGCGCGTTGACGTAAGGCATGCCAGCGCGTTGTGCTTCTTCAGCGATCGTGTCGCGCGATTGACGCTTCGTGCCGACGAACAGGATCGTGCCGCGATTGGCTGCCAGTTGACGCGCGTACTTCAGCGCGTCGTTGTACATCGGCAGCGTCTTTTCGAGGTTGATGATGTGAATCTTGTTGCGATGACCGAAAATGAAGGGGGCCATCTTCGGGTTCCAGAAGCGCGTTTGGTGACCGAAGTGGACACCGGCTTCCAGCATTTGACGCATGGTAACTGCCATGAAAATCTCCGCGAGGGTTGGGTCTTAAGCCGGCTGCCGTATCGGCCGCGCTGCCAGTTGTGCTCTTTAAGCTTCTGGCGAAACGCGACGGACACCCTGGGTGCGCCGGCTTGCGAGTCTGCTGCCTTGGTGCCGCTGCTTTGGCACCGCCTTCCCCGTAGCGCAGGCAACTATCGCCACAGGGGTCTTTCCCGCCAGTTTGCGCCCATTAGAACAGCAATAAAGCAACAAAATAAGACAGGGATCGACTTAGCCAAAGATTATAGCACGCGACTATCGGTCGACTCAACCCGCACGGTAGCGCCCGCTTGCCGCGCCCAGGTTGCACCTCTGCGCTCGCCGTCTTATTGCAAAACACCGGCAAAACCCTGCGGCAGCCCGAATATGGTGCGATAATCTTGCAATAAATCGCATTTCAGGCCCGACTCATGGCTATTACGCTCAAAAACGAACACGATATCGCGCAGATGCGCGTCGCTTGCAAGCTCGCCAGCGAAGTGCTCGACTACATCACACCGTTCGTTGCTGCCGGCATCACGACCGGCGAACTCGACCGGCTGTGTCACGAATACATGCTCAAGGAACAAGGCACGGTCCCGGCGCCGCTGAATTATCAGCCGCCCGGCTATCCGCCTTACCCGAAAGCCACCTGCATTTCGGTGAACGACGTGATCTGTCACGGCATTCCGGGCGACAAGACACTGAAGAACGGCGACGCGCTCAATATCGACGTCACGGTGATCAAGGAAGGCTATTTCGGCGACACCAGCCGGATGTTCATCGTCGGCGAAGGCTCGATCATGGCAAAGCGCCTCGTGCAGACCACCTTCGAATGCATGTGGCTCGGCATCGATCAGGTGCGCCCGGGCGCCCATCTCGGCGACATCGGCTACGCGATCCAGAAGCACGCCGAAGGCCAGGGCTACAGCGTGGTGCGCGAATATTGCGGCCACGGCATCGGCACGGTATTCCACGAAGACCCGCAGATTCTGCATTACGGCCGTCCCGGCACCGGGCTCGAATTGCAGGCCGGCATGATCTTCACGATCGAGCCGATGATCAACGCCGGCCGGCGCGACATCCGCACCATGCCGGACCAGTGGACCGTCAAGACCAAAGACCGCAGTCTGTCGGCGCAGTGGGAACACACCATACTCGTCACCGAAACCGGTTACGACGTGCTGACCGTCTCAGCCGGCACGCCCGCGCGTCCGCCGGTTGTCGCAGTTTCAGCCTGACCGACTTCCGACCTCGCCCGCCCGCCTGCCAATGAGTAGTGTTCCAGCCATCGCCCATTCCCATGCCACGTCGCTCAAGGCGGACTATAAAGTGGCCAAAGCCCAGTTGCTGGAACGCTTCAAGACCGCCTCCAACGTCGACTCGCTGATGGCCGCGCTGGCGCGCGCCACGGACGAGTCGCTGCGGGCCGCCTGGAACACCTGCGAACTGCCGCCCGACCTGGCCCTGCTGGCTGTCGGCGGTTACGGGCGGGGCGAACTCGCGCCGCATTCCGACATCGATATTCTGGTTCTGCTGCCCGACACGCCCATCGAGCATCTCGAAGCGCGCATCGAACGCTTTATCAGCCTCGCATGGGATTTGGGACTCGAACTGGGCAGCAGCGTGCGCAGCGTGTCGCAATGTCTCGAAGAAGCCGCCAACGACGTCACCGTGCGCACCTCGCTGCTCGAGGCACGGCGCATTACAGGCAGCGCCCCGCTCTTCGACAACTTTTCGAAGCGCTATCGCGAAGCGCTCGACCCGCGCGCGTTCTTCCAGGCCAAGGTGCTGGAAATGCGTCAGCGGCACGCCAAGTTTCAGGACACGCCGTATTCGCTCGAACCGAACGTCAAGGAAAGCCCGGGCGGCCTGCGCGATTTGCAACTGATTCTGTGGATTACCCAGGCGGCGGGTTTCGGCAGCAGCTGGCGCGAACTCGAAGCGCGCGGCCTGATCACCGAGCGCGAAGCGCGCGAACTGCGCCGCAATGAAGGCTTCCTGAAAACGCTGCGGGCCCGGCTGCATGTGATCGCCGGCCGCCGCCAGGACATTCTGGTGTTCGACCTGCAAACGCCCGTGGCCGAAAGCTTCGGCTACAAGCCGACGGCCACCAAGCGCGCCAGCGAACAGCTGATGCGCCGCTATTACTGGTCCGCCAAAGCGGTGACGCAGCTCGCCACCATCCTGATCCAGAACATCGAAGCGCAGCTTTTCCCCAACACGAGCGGCATCACGCGCGTGCTGTCGGACCGTTTCGTCGAGAAGCAGGGCATGCTGGAAATCGCCAGCGACGACGTATTCCAGCGCGAGCCGAACGCAATCCTGGAAGCTTTCCTGCTCTACGAACAGACGCCAGGCGTGAAAGGTTTGTCGGCGCGCACGCTGCGCGCCATCTACAACGCCCGCGACGTGATGGACCAGCACTGGCGGCGCGATCCGGAAAACCGGCGCCTGTTCATGGACATCCTGAAGCAGCCGGCCGGCATCACGCACGCGCTGCGTCTGATGAACCAGACCAGCGTGCTCGGGCGCTATCTGCTGAACTTCCGGCGCATTGTCGGACAGATGCAGCACGACCTGTATCACGTCTACACGGTCGATCAGCACATCCTCATGGTGTTGCGCAATCTGCGCCGCTTCGCGGTGGCCGAGCATGCGCACGAATATCCGTTCTGCAGCCAGTTGATCGTGAGCTTCGACCGGCCGTGGGTGCTGTACGTAGCCGCGCTCTTTCACGATATCGCCAAGGGCCGTGGCGGCGACCATTCCACGCTCGGCATGGCCGATGCGCGGCGCTTTTGCCGCACCCATGGCATCGAGGGCGAAGATGGCGAACTGGTGGTGTGGCTGGTCCAGCAGCATCTGACCATGAGCCAGGTCGCGCAAAAGCAGGATACGAGCGACCCGGAAGTCATCAAACGGTTTGCCGAACTGGTCGGCAACGAGCGCTGGCTGACCGCGCTTTACCTGCTGACGGTAGCCGACATTCGCGGCACCAGCCCGAAAGTCTGGAACACGTGGAAGGGCAAGCTGCTGGAGGACCTGTACCGCGCCACCCTAGCGGTGCTCGGTGGTGCCCGGCCTGACGCGCATTCGGAACTGAAATCACGCCAGGAAGAAGCGCTTGCGCTGCTGCGCCTCGAAACCGTGCCGGAAGGCGCGCAAAAGGCGCTGTGGGACAAGCTCGATATCGGCTATTTCCTGCGCCACGACGCCGCGGATATCGCGTGGCAAACCCGCGTGCTGTACCGGCACGTCGAGACCACGACGCCGATTGTGCGGGCGCGTCCGTCGCCGATCGGCGAAGCCCTTCAGGTGCTGGTGTACGTGAAAGACCAGCCCGATCTGTTCGCCGGTATTTGTGCGTATTTCGACCGCAATGGCTTGTCGGTGCTCGATGCGCGGGTCAGCACGACCCGTCACGGGTACGCGCTCGATAATTTCCTCGTCGCGCATACCGAAGAAGACGTGCATTATCGAGATATTGCCAATCTGGTCGAACAGGAACTGACCGCACGCCTCACCGGTGACGGCACCCTGCTTCCGGGACCGTCGAAAGGCCGTTTGTCACGGCTGTCGCGGACCTTCCCTGTTACGCCGCGCGTCGATCTTCGGGCCGACGAGCGCGGCCAATATTACATCCTGTCCGTGTCCGCGAACGACCGGCCAGGCCTTCTTTATTCGATCGCGCGCGTGCTGGCCGAGCACCGGGTCGGCGTCGCGTCGGCACGGATCAATACGCTCGGCGAACGCGTCGAAGACGTGTTCCTGCTGGACGGACACGGTCTGTCGGACAACCGCCTGCAAATTCAGGTCGAGACCGAGCTGCTGCGCGCGATTGCAGTGTGAGATTTCATGCGAGTCAAATTAACAGCCAAGCACCCGCGGCCGGCTTCGTCCGAACGCGCCCCTGTCCGTACCGGAAGCACCTCGGCGCGTAAGCCGACGCGTCCGGTCGGACCGCGGCCGTCTACGCCGACGGCCGGGTTTAACGGGGTACGGGGTGAAGGCGCAGCGGGTGGCGGCAAGCGGCCGGCTGGCGCAGGTAAGCCGGCTGGCGCCGGGGCGCGCGCGCCGCGGGCTGAAGGATCGTTTTCCCGCGAGCGGGATGCGGGTGGTGCCGGCGCTGCGCGCCGGGCGCCGTCGGATCGTCCGCCGCGGCGTGAAGGGGCCGGCGGTGCACCGCGACGATTTGAGGGCGGCGGTGATCGCGCCCCGCGTCGGGATGATGGCGAGCGCGCGCCCCGTAAGTTTGAAGGTGGCGCTGATCGTAGCGAACGCGCTCCGCGCCGCGCTGACGATGAACGTAGCCAAGGCGCTCCGCGCCGGTTTGAGGGCGGCGGCGATCGTGCGCCGCGTCGGGACGAGGGCGCTCGTGCGCCCCGTAAGTTTGAAGGTGGCGCTGATCGTAGCGAACGCGCACCGCGTCGCGCTGACGGCGAACGCCCTCAAGGCGCGCCGCGCCGGTTTGAGGGTAACGACCGCGGTCCACGTCGGGACGATAGTGAGCGTGCGCCCCGTCGGTTTGAAAGTGGCGGCGATCGCAGCGAACGCGCACCGCGTCGCGCTGACGGCGAACGCAGTCAAGGCGCGCCACGCCGGTTCGAAGGCAGTGGCGACCGCAGCGAGCGTGCGCCACGTCGTTTTGAAGGCGGTGCGGATCGCGGCGAGCGTAGCCAGGGCGCGCCCCGCCGCTTCGAAGGAAGCTCGGACCGCAGCGAACGCGCACCCCGCAGTTTCGACGGCAACCGCGCCCCGCGACGTGACGAAGGCGAACGCCGCTCGTTCAGCGGTCCGCGCCCGGGTGCAGGCCGTCCGTCGGAAGGCGGCCCACGTGGCGAGCGTCCGGCGCGGGATGCATCGGATCGCCCCCGCTTCGGCAGCGACCGTGGCGCACCGCAGGAGCGCCGCAGCGGCGAGCGCGGGCCGCGCAGCGACAGCGCACCGCGCCGTTTTGAAGGCGAGCGCGGCGCGTCCGAGCGTGGCGAGCGCACTTTCGCGAAACCCGTCAAAAGCGGCTACGGCGATCGCACGGATCGTCCGGCGCGCGCACCGCGCGACGACCGCGCCGAACGGGCACCCGCCAAACGTGAATTCGGAGATCGTCCGCCGCGTGCCGGCGAACGCAATGAACGTAGCGAGCGGGGCGACCGCCCTGCTCGCAGCTTCGACAAGGCACTGCCGGCTGCCGGCCGCCGCTTTGGCGACGACAACCGCCCCACCCGTGCCGACAAGCCGCGTGGCCCGGCGCCCGCAGCCAGAGCCGAACGCGACGATGACGCCGATGCCGCGCCGCGCACACCACGCCGCGATTACGAAGACGCACCGGGCACCCTGCGCCTCTCCAAGCTGATGTCGGAACTCGGCCTGTGTTCACGCCGCGAAGCCGACGAGTGGATCGAAAAAGGCTGGGTGCTGGTCGACGGCGAGCGGATCGACACGCTCGGCACCAAGGTTCGTCCGGACCAGCGCATCGAGATCGACCCCGCCGCCGAAGCCGCGCAAGCTAGCCAGGTGACGGTCCTGATCCACAAGCCCGTGGGCCTCGTATCGGGCCAGGCGGAAGACGGTTATCAACCCGCGATCACGCTGGTCACGCCGGAAAATCGCTGGGAAGGCGACAATTCGGACATCCGCTTCTCCGTCTCGCATCTGCGCCAGCTCGCGCCGGCCGGGCGCCTCGACATCGATTCGACGGGCCTGCTGGTGCTTACGCAAGACGGCCGTATCGCCAAGCAGCTGATCGGCGGCCATTCGGAGATCGACAAGGAGTACCTGGTGCGCGTGGCGTTCGGCGAGCACACCGTTGACGTCGAAAGCCACTTCCCGCCGGAAAGCCTCGCGCTCCTGTGTCACGGCCTTTCGCTCGACGACGTCCCGCTGAAACCCGCACAGGTCAACTGGCAAAACGGCGAGCAACTGCGTTTCGTCCTGCGCGAAGGCAAGAAACGCCAGATCCGCCGGATGTGCGAGCTGGTCGGCCTCGAAGTGATCGGTCTGAAGCGCGTGCGGATGGGCCAGGTGATGCTGGGCGCGCTGCCGCCGGGCCAATGGCGTTATCTGTCGGCAGACGAGTCGTTTTGATGCCAGAAGCTTGACGCCCAGATAGCGACAAAACGATTCATGGTGCCCGCACCGTGAATCTCGCCCAACAAAAAACCCACGCATTGGCGTGGGTTTTTTGTTTCCGGCAGCGGCGCTGCGATCGCCGCGAGCCAGGATGCGATGTCAGTCGTCGCTATCCGGATCCAGATCCGGAAACAGGACTTCCGTGAAGCCAAACTTCGCGAAATCGTTGATCCGCATCGGGTACAGCTTGCCGATCAGGTGATCGCACTCATGCTGCACGACACGCGCGTGAAAGCCCTCGGCGACGCGGTCGATCGGCTTGCCGAATTGATCGAAGCCGTGATACCTGATCATCGAGAACCGGCTCACCGCGCCTCGCAAACCCGGCACCGACAGACACCCTTCCCAGCCCTCTTCCATATCCTGAGACACGGGCGTGATGGTCGGGTTGATCAGCACCGTCTCCGGCACCGGCGGCGCGTCCGGATAGCGCTCGTTGTGCCCGAAGCCGAAGATCACCACCTGCAGATTGACGCCGATCTGCGGTGCGGCCAGCCCAGCGCCATTCGCATCGTGCATGGTCTCGAACATGTCTTTGACAAGCTCATGCAGCTCGGGGGTGTCGAAATGGTCGACCGGATCGGCAATTTGCAAAAGGCGCGGATCGCCCATCTTGAGAATTTCGCGGATCATAACTGCCCCTCCAGGAGCTTACGCAACCCATCTTCGTCGAGTACGGGGACACCGAGTTCCTCCGCCTTCGCCAACTTGCTGCCGGCTTCAGCTCCGGCCACCACATAATCTGTTTTCTTCGACACCGAACCGGCCACCTTCGCGCCTGCCGCTTCGAGCATCTCCTTCGCTTCCTCGCGCGCCAGCGTCGGCAAGGTGCCGGTCAATACGACCGTTTTGCCGGCCAGCACGCCTTGCGGCGCCTTCGGCGCGGGCGGCCCTTCCGGCCATGTAACCTTGCCCGGCGCGCGCAGTTGCTCGATCACCGTGCGGTTGTGCTCTTCGGCAAAGAACTGGTGAATCGACTCGGCGACCACGGGCCCGACATCGTTCACCTCCAGCAATTCTTCGACCGAAGCATCCATGATCGGATTCAACGAGCCGAAATGTTTGGCGAGATCTTTCGCTGTCGATTCGCCCACATGCCGGATGCCGAGCGCGTAAATAAAGCGCGCCAGCGTAGTGTTCTTGGCTTTTTCGAGCGAGTCGAGCAAATTCTGCGCGGACTTTTCGGCAAAACGGTCGAGTTCGGCCAGCGTAGCAAAGCCGACGTTGAACAGATCGGCCGGCGTGCGCACCAGATTCTGCTCGACGAGTTGATCGATGATCTTTTCGCCTAGCCCGTCGATATCCAGCGCCCGCCGCTGCGCAAAATGCCACAACGCCTGTTTGCGCTGCGCCGGACAGAACAGCCCGCCCGTGCAGCGCGCAATCGCCTCGTCCGGCAGCCGTTCGATGCTCGAGCCGCACACCGGGCATTGCGTAGGCATGACGAACTCGTGGGCGTCGTCCGGGCGGCGGTCGAGCAGCGCGCTCACCACTTCGGGAATCACGTCGCCGGCGCGCCGCACGATCACCGTGTCGCCGATGCGAATATCTTTACGGCGTACTTCGTCTTCATTGTGCAGCGTCGCGTTCGTCACCGTCGCGCCGCCGACGAACACCGGTTCCAGCCGCGCAACCGGTGTGATCGCGCCGGTGCGGCCAACCTGCACGTCGATCGCGACGAGTCTGGTCAGCGCTTCCTGCGCGGGAAACTTGTGCGCCAAAGCGAAACGCGGCGCGCGCGAGACAAAGCCGAGCGCGTCCTGCTCATCGCGCCGGTTGACCTTGTAGACAACGCCGTCGATATCGTAAGGCAGCGTATCGCGCTTTTCGCCCACCGCGTGGAAGAACCCCAGCAAGCCTTCGGCGCCCTGCACCACCGCGCGTTCGCCATTCACCGGCAAGCCGAGTTCCTTGTACCAGTCGAGCAATTCGCTATGCGTGGCCGGCATCTCGATGCCTTCGAGCACGCCGATTCCATAAGCGAAGAACGACAACGGCCGTTGCGCGGTGATCTTCGAATCGAGCTGCCGCAAGCTGCCTGCCGCGGCATTGCGCGGATTGGCGAACTCCTTCTGTTCAGCAGCCCGCTGACGCTCGTTCAGGCGCTCAAAATCGCGCTTGAACATGAGCACTTCACCGCGCACATCGAGCACATGCGGCACGCGTTTGCCTTTGAGCCTGAGCGGAATGGAACGGATCGTGCGGACGTTTTCCGTGACGTTCTCACCAGTCGTACCATCGCCACGCGTGGACGCCTGGACAAACATGCCGTCGACGTAACGCAGCGAGATCGCAAGGCCGTCGAACTTCAGCTCAGCCGCATAATCGACCGGCACAGGCGGCTCGCTCGCGTTCTTGCCGAGCGCGTCGCCGACGCGTTTGTCGAACGCGACGATGTCTTCGTCCTCGAAGCCGTTGTTCAGCGAAAGCATGGGCTGATCGTGCACCACCGGCTCGAACCCGCTTGACGCCTCGCCACCCACGCGCTGGGTGGGCGAATCCGGCACAACCAGGTCCGGATGCTCCGTCTCGATTCGCTCCAGCTCCTTGAAGAGCTTGTCGTATTCCGCGTCCGGCAGGTCCGGCTGGTCGAGCACGTAGTACGCGTAATTGGCGCGTTCGAGTTCCGCGCGCAGCCACACGGCCCGCTCTGCGGGAGCGCTGGTTGCAGGATTTGAGGCGGGAGTTCGGGCCATGCTGTCGGACGCTTCTTCAATGGAATTCAGACATTGGATTATCGCAGGAAGCGTGCCCCTTTACATCGGCCGAATGGCCAGTTTCGTGCGTTCGTCATTGCCGTGAAACGACCGCTGAAAACGCCTCGCAATACGCCAGTTGAAGCGCCGCTCGAGATGCCAGGTCAAGCATCACCTCGGACACCCCATGAGGCTACCATTGCGGCGCCCCGTGAAACACTGCCCAGAACGCCAACGGCCGCACATCGTGCGGCCGTCGAGTACTGCTCAAAAAAGCAGAAGCGTTACTGGCTGAACAAACGCCGGGTAGCCGGCGAACCCGCCGGAATGCCCGCCTGCTCGAGCTTTGCGTAGAGCGTCATCAACTGCTTTTCGATCGCCAGCAATGCGGTTTCCGGCAACGGACGGCGCCCATCGTCGACCACCCGCCCGCCAATACGCTCAGCCAACGACTTCGCGTAGTCGCACATCAGGCGGAACGGCAGGATGTCTTCGTCCGCGACCGGCACGTCGAGCACCAGGGTGATCATCTGGCCGCCCTTGTAGGTCAGGTCGTCGCGCAGGAAATTGGTGTCGCCGAATTGCAGCATGAACACCGGGCTCTGCTTCGCGTCGAGCTTGACGAAGCGCGTGCCGTCGCGCGAGAGCAGCAAGCCGTCCTGCGACGCGATTGCCTGGACATAGTTGGCCGACCACGGCGCCCCGTCGGAGAGCACGTTGATCGACAGTTGCGCATCGCACTGCGCAGCGAAGCCGTCGAGTTCGCGCGCCATCGCCACCGTTTCGAGCATGTCGGGGAATTCCGGCGACGCGTCGAGCGCATCGGCAAACTGCTGCACGCCGGTCACGAACTCCGAGAACTCCAGCTCATTGAGCGCGCCACTCCGATTGGCCAGTTGCGCGGCCGCGCGCAGCTCTTCATAGCGCGCACCGTTCTGCAGCAATTCCCAGGCCCCGCCTTCGAGCTTGCCTTCGATATGCACCGGCTTGCTGCCGGCGCGACGCAGACGTTGCGCGAGCGGAATGACCTTGTCGCCGGCCACCGGGCCGTTCAGACGAATCGGCACGATGCAGTCGATGCGGCGATCGACGATAGCCGGCGGCGCCGACGAAATCGTCGTGGCCGCGGGCAGGATCGGCTCGACCGGTTCGCCGGCTTGTGCAGCCTTGCCCGTTTCAGCCGCCACGCCGCCTTCGGCTTCGGCAACACCCTCAGCTTCCGGATAGCCATTCGGCGTAGTCGTCTCGGCCTGAATATCGGCCGGCGTATCGAGCGGCGCGGCGGTTGCGCCGAAAGTCGGCTCGACACGCGCCGTTGCGGTTTCCGCCGCCGCCTCCGAACCCACGACCGGCTCGCGCCGTGTGGTCGGCCGAGCCGGCTCGATAAACGGGCTCTGCTCCTCCTGATCGTCCCGCGCGAAGCTTTCGGCGGCATCCGCCGGCATCGGGCGCGGCATCTTGCGGCGCACCTTCGCGCCTTGCCATGCGTTGTACACGACCACGCCCCCGACCACCACGGCACCCGCGCCGATCAAACCGAGTGTCAACTCGTCCATGCATGCTCCATCAGCAATTCTTCTGTCTGCGCGGCTTTGCGCCCGCCCCATGTGTCGCGCGGCCGATGGCCGCTGCGCTGAACGCGGGAGCCCGCGATGATCAATCTAAACGAAAACTCAAACGATATTCTGGGCGAAACCGGCAGCCGTTTCCATGTCGACAGCAACGATCCGCGACACGCCCTGCTCCTGCATGGTCACGCCGATCAGTTGCTGCGCCATTTCCATTGCGATCTTGTTGTGCGAAATGAACAGGAACTGCGTCTTGTCCGACATTGCCCGCACGAGGTTCGCAAAGCGTTCCGTGTTGGCGTCGTCGAGCGGCGCGTCCACTTCGTCGAGCAGACAGAACGGCGCGGGATTCAGCTGGAACATCGCGAACACCAGCGCGGTGGCGGTCAGGGCCTTCTCGCCGCCCGACAGCAGGTGAATCGTCGAATTCTTCTTGCCCGGCGGCTGCGCCATCACCTGCACGCCGGCGTCGAGAATCTCGTCGCCGGTCATGATCAGCTTGGCCTGGCCACCGCCGAAGAGACGCGGGAACAGTTCGCCGAAATGACGGTTCACTTCGTCGAAGGTGCCTTGCAGCAGCGTACGCGTTTCGCCGTCGATCTTGCGGATCGCGTCTTCGAGCGTTTCGATCGCGTTGTTCAGGTCGGCCGATTGCGCGTCGAGGAACGTCTTGCGCTCGGTCGCGGCCTTCAGTTCGTCCAGCGCGGCCATGTTGACCGGGCCGAGCGCCGTGATCGCGTTGTTGATCCGCGTGACCTCGCCTTGCAGATACGACGGCTTCATGTCCGGCGTGAGCTTGGCCTGCAACTCGGCTTCATCGACGCCGGCTGCCGCCAGTTGCTCGACGAACTGCTCGCCGCTCAGGCGCGCGGCCTGTTCCTTCAGCTGCAATTCGTTGATGCGGTCGCGCAGCGGCTGCAGCGCACGCTCGGCGGTCAGACGGGTTTCGTCGGCGGCACGCAGCTTGGCGGTCAGATCGTCCAGTTCGAGGCGCGCGGCGTGCAGCGCTTCTTCCTTGACCGCGCGGATATCGAGCGCGTCCTGCAAGCCGGTGTGCGCGGTTTGCTCGTTGATCGTTTCCAGTTCGGCGCGCGCATCTTCCAGCGACGCGGCAACGCGTTCGCTCTGCTCGTGCGACACCTGGATGCTGCGTTTCAATTCATCGATGCGGTTCGCCATGTTGCGCGCGGCGAAACGCGCGTCGGTGGCGGCCCGATCGAGATCGCGCGATTGGGCGCGCGCGGCGGTGAGCTGTTCGTCGAGTGCTTCGAAGGCCATCTGGTGATCTTCGAAACGCGCCTGCAACTCGGCGAGTTCGGTGTCGTGACGCTCGAAATTCGCTTCCGATTCGCCACGCAATGCGCGCTGCTCTTCGATCTGCGCGGTGATTTCTTCGAGCTCTTCGCGGATTTGCGTGCTGCGCTGCATGTAGCGCTCTTGCGCTTGCGCGAGCTTGAGCACGTCCATCTGCAATGCGTGCACGCGTTGCGTGGCGCGTTCCGACTGTTGACGCACGTCGGTCAACGCTTGCGCGGCTTGCGTGTGGGCGGCTTCGGCACGGATCGCGGCGGCCTTCGCCTCATCGGCGAGCAAGGCCTGCGCACGCACCTGACGGCCCAGATTTTCGATTTCCTGCTGACGGGCCAGCATGCCGGCCTGTTCGGAATCGGCGGCATACAACTGAACGCCGACACGCGTCACGACGTGGCCGGCCTTCACGACGAACGAGCCGCCTTCCGGCAACTGCGAGCGCATGGCCAGCGCCTGTTGCAGATCGTCAGCGACGAAAGCAAGGCCGAGCCAGTCGTTCAGCACGGCGCGAATACCCGCGTCGTCGATACGAACCAGCGATAGCAGCGGACGCAAGCCCGCCGGCGCAGCAACCGTCTGACCGGCTGCCGGCGGTGCGTAGAACGCGAGCTTGGCGGGCGGCGCATCGGTGGCGAACGCCTTGACCCAATCGAGGTTCGAGACTTCCAGGGCGGCGAGCCGCTCACGCAGCACCGATTCCAGCGCGGCTTCCCAGCCGGCTTCGACATGCAGCTTCTTCCACAGACGCGGCAAGCCGTTCAGTTCATGCTTTTCGAGCCACGGCTGGATCTTGCCTTCGGTCTGGACGTTTTCCTGCAATTGCTTGAGCGCGGCAAGCCGTGCGTCGAGCTGATGAATCTGCGCATTCTCCGACTGCACGCGCTCCTGGGCCGCACGCCGTTCGCCGTCGAGACGCGGCAGCGTTTCCTGCGCGTCGGCGAGACGGGCCTGCGCGTCATGCAGGATTTCTTCGTGCTCGGCGAGCTGCATGCGCAGGTCTTCGAGCTGGGCTTCGTCGGGCGCATCGAGGCCGCCCGCTTCCGACTTCAGCCGTTCGTGACGCTGCTGCAACTGCTGCAATTGCTGATCGGCGTTGCGCTGATGCGCGGCTTCGAGCTTGAGTGCCTGCTCGGTCTGCGCGATACCGCCGCGCTCGGCGTTCAGTTCGGTCTGCGCATCGCGCCAGCGCGCTTCGAGCGCCGGCATCGCGTCATGCTTTGCGGCGGCTTCGTCTTCAGCCAGTGCGGCTTTTTCTTCGGCGACGGCCAGCTGTTCTTCCGCGTCTTCGAGATCATCTTGCGCCTTTTGGGCTTGCGACTGCCACTGCTCACGCTGCGCGGTCAATGCGGCGATCTGCGCCTGCACACGGTTGCGCGACTCGACGATGAACTTGATTTCGGCCTCGAGGCGGCTGACCTCGGCGTTCGCCTCGTACAACGCACCTTGCGCGCCCTGCATCGCGTCGCTGGCGGAATAATGCGCGACGCGCAGCGTTTCGAGCTGCGCTTCGACTTCGCGCAGCCTGGCGGTTTGCGCTTCGAGGTCGATCTGCGCCTGTTCGATCGCGCGTTGCTGGCGTTCCTGCTCGCCGCCGGCTTCGTTCTTGCGCAACAGCCACAGGAGACGCTGCTTCTCTTCGCCGTCGGCCTGCAAATCCTTGTATCTGGTCGCGACGACCGCCTGCGCCTCGAGCTTCTCGAGATTCGCACTGAGTTCGCGGACGATGTCTTCGACGCGAACCAGATTCTCGCGCGTATCGTGTAGACGGTTCTCCGTCTCGCGGCGGCGTTCCTTGTACTTCGACACGCCCGCGGCTTCTTCGAGGAACACGCGCAGCTCTTCCGGCTTCGCCTCGATCAGGCGCGCGATCATGCCCTGCCCGATGATCGCGTACGCACGCGGCCCAAGGCCGGTGCCGAGGAAGATGTCCTGAATGTCGCGGCGGCGCGCCGGCAGGTTGTTGATGTAGTAGCTCGAGGTGCCGTCGCGCGTGAGCACGCGCTTGACGGCGATCTCGGCATACTGCCCCCACTGCCCGGCGGCACGGCCGTCGGCGTTGTCGAACACGAGTTCGACGCTGGCGCGGCTACCCGGCTTGCGCGCGGTCGAGCCATTGAAGATCACGTCCTGCATCGACTCGCCGCGCAGCTCGGAAGCGCGCGATTCGCCGAGCACCCAGCGCACGGCGTCGATGATGTTGGACTTGCCGCACCCATTCGGTCCGACCACGCCGACGAGCTGGCCCGGGACCTGGAAATGCGTGGGATCGACGAATGACTTGAAGCCAGCGAGTTTGATCGAGGTCAGACGCACGGCGATTTCGCTGTTTGAAAAGGGAAAATAAAAAGTGGCTCGCGAAGGCCGCGCCAGCCGTTCGCCGATGCAGCGAAACGGCCCGCGAAACCCCGCGATACGGGCGCCGATCGCACACCGTGAAGCATGCGTCAGCTAATGAGGGGCAATCATACCATCGCGCGTGAGCGGTTCTTATCGTCCTTACGGTCTGCGCCGGGGTCTGCAACGCGGTCGACGTCGAGACCCGCATCCTGATTGGACGGATCGGGCGGCAAAGCCCTGGTTCGGTGCACCCAACTGGACAGTGCCGACGCCAGCACGATGCACGCGCCGCCGGCCCATTCGCGCGGACCCGGCGTCTCGCCGGCGAACAGCCACGCGGACAAAGCCGTCACCACGATCTCGAACAGCATGATGATCGAGGCCCGATTGGCCGGCACGCGCGCGAGCCCGTACTGCACCAGCATATTGTTCGACGCCAGCAGGAAACCGAGGCCGAGCACCAGTAACGCGGCCGTGCCGAGATGCGCGCCGGTGGGCGGTGCAGGCATCGCCTCGAACAGCGACGCACAGGCGCTGAAAATCGCGGCGCCGCCGAAGATCGTCGCGGTGCGCATTTCGGGCTTCATCTCAGGCAGCACGCGACTCGTCTTGAGGATCAGCACGTTGCTCATCGCGAAGCCCATGCCGCCCGCAAGCCCGGCCCATTCGGCGAGGTTGCCGGGCACCGGCAGGCCCAGTTGCGGCGACCACAGCATGGTCATCGCGCCGGCCAGCGACAGCGCGGCGAGGCCCGCGCCCGACCAGGTCAGCCGTTCGTGCAGGATGAAGTGGGCAAAGAGCGCCGTCCAGGCGGGCGTGAGATAGAACAACAGCAGGACGCGCATCACTTCGCCGTGAATCGAGCCCCAGACGAAGCCGAGATTGGTCACGCCCGCGGCCAGCGCGAGAGCCGGCAGCAGCCAGTGCCAGCGCACCGTCTTGAGCGCGCGATAACGGACCAGCAGAACGAACAGGCAACCGGCACCGCTCGTCAGCGCGCTTGCCGCAGTGCCGGTGACGCCGAGCGCATTCAGCATGCGCAGCGGGTACCAGATCATCCCCCACACCGAGGCGCCCAGCATGATCGCGAGGGTGGGCCAACCATTGCGGAGCCAGTTGCTCATGATGCGAGACTCCCGCGGCTACCGGAGCTGTCGTGGCTGTCGGGGCTGTTGCGGACGGCGTTGCGGACCATTTTGACCGCGTTGCCGGTGTTGCTGCACCTGCCGGCGGCGGCGTCGTTGCGCCAGCTTCGTCTTGATGTCTCTGTTGCTGCTACGGCCATTGCTGCTCCTGCTTCTTTCTTGCGCGAACCGTCCGCGGTTCGCGTCGTTCCCGCTGCGTCGCATTGCCTGCGCTGCCTGGCGGGTTGCGCCGCGTCCTGATACGCCTAGCGCCGCTGCAATGTGCCCCTGATGTTTTGTGCGGCGGCACATTGCCTGCGTTCGGGCCATTGCGGCCCTGAGTCGTCCTCGATCCTACCGTGAGTTGTCTCTCTGTTGCATGCGTTCTGGATGGCTCAACCGACTTTGGCTGGCATCGGGTCGCGCTCCACCAATGTCCTGCCTCGCCGCCGCCCCGTGCCAGCCCGCGAACGGCCGCGTGCCACGTTATAATCATCCGTTCGCCAGCGCTGCTACTGCTTTCGCGCCTTTCAGGCGTTTTTGCCGTCAGCGCGTGTACCCGGCATTTCCCAGCATCCGTCTGCGCCCTCTTCGATCAGGCTCGATCCGCCCAGTGAACCCGCTACTCGACTCCCTTCAGCCCTATCCGTTCGAAAAGCTGCGCGCGCTTTTCAAGGACGTCACGCCGCCGGCCGGCCTCGCGCACATCAGCTTCGGCATCGGCGAACCGAAACATCCCACGCCCGCGCTGATTCGCGACGCCGTGATTGCCTCGCTCGGCGGTTTGTCGGCTTATCCGGCTACCGTCGGTTCGCCGGCACTGCGCGAGTCGATCGCTAAATGGGCGACGCAGCGCTACAACCTGCCCCCGGTCGATCCGGCCACCCAGGTGCTGCCGGTGTCCGGTTCGCGCGAGGCGCTGTTTGCGCTCGCACAAACGGTTATCGACCCCAAGCGTAATGCCGACGGCGAGCCTGCGATCGTACTCTGTCCGAACCCGTTCTACCAAATCTATGAAGGCGCGGCGATTCTGGCCGGCGCGCAGCCGTACTTCGTGAATAGCGATCCGGCGCGCAACTTCGCCTGCGACTATTCGGCGGTGCCGGACGACATCTGGGCGCACACGCAACTGCTGTACGTGTGTTCGCCGGGCAACCCCACCGGCGCGGTGCTGACGCTCGACGACTGGCGCGAACTGTTCGCGCTGTCGGACCGTTACGGCTTCGTGATCGCCTCGGACGAGTGCTACTCGGAAATCTACTTCGACGAAGCCCATCCACCGCTCGGCGGCCTGGAAGCGGCCCACCAGCTCGGCCGCGGCTTCGAGCGCCTCGTGATGCTGTCGAGCCTGTCCAAGCGCTCGAACGTGCCTGGCATGCGCTCGGGCTTCGTGGCGGGCGACGCGGCGATCCTGAAAGACTTCCTGCTATACCGGACATACCACGGCGCGGCCTTGTCGACGGTGTTCCAGAGTGCCAGCATCGCGGCCTGGAATGACGAAACGCACGTGCGCGAGAACCGCGCGAAGTACGTGCAGAAGTTTTCCACCGTGACGCCGATGCTCGCCGGGGTGCTCGACGTACGCCTGCCGGACGCCGCGTTCTACCTGTGGGCAGACGTCTCGCGCACGGGCCTGTCGGACACCGAGTTCGCCCAGCGCCTCTACGCCGACTATAATGTGACGGTTCTGCCGGGCTCGTTCCTCGCGCGCACCGCGCACGGCGTGAACCCCGGCCGCAATTTCGTGCGCCTCGCGCTCGTCGCCGATGTCGACGAATGCACGCAGGGCGCGCAACGGATCGTCGATTTTTGCCGCGCGCTCGCGGGCTGAGTTTTCGTGAGTTATCCAGCAACCCCGCGCACCGCATTCCCTTCTTCAGACTTCAACTCTTCAGAAAAGCACGCATATGTCGCAACAACTTCAGCAGATCATTGATACCGCCTGGGAAAACCGCGCCGACCTGTCGCCGAAGGCCGCGCCGGCCGAGGTGCGCGAAGCCGTCGCCCACGCCATCGAGCAACTGGACAAGGGCGCGCTGCGCGTCGCCGAGAAGAAAGACGGCGACTGGGCCGTCAATCAATGGCTGAAGAAAGCCGTGCTGCTGTCGTTCCGCCTGGAAGACAACGTGGTGCAACCGGCCGGCGGCTACTCCCAGTTCTACGACAAGGTGCCGTCGAAGTTCGCCAACTACACCGCTGAAGACTTCGCCGCCGGCGGCTTCCGCGTGGTGCCGCCCGCCATCGCGCGCCGCGGCTCGTTCATCGCGAAGAACGTCGTGCTGATGCCGTCGTACACCAACATCGGCGCCTATGTCGATGAAGGCACGATGGTCGACACGTGGGCCACTGTCGGCTCGTGCGCGCAGATCGGCAAGAACGTTCACCTGTCGGGTGGCGTGGGCATCGGCGGCGTGCTGGAGCCGCTGCAGGCCAACCCGGTCATCATCGAAGACAACTGCTTCATCGGCGCGCGTTCGGAAGTGGTGGAAGGCGTGATCGTCGAAGAAAACTCGGTGATCTCGATGGGCGTGTACCTCGGTCAAAGCACCAAGATTTACGACCGCGAAACCGGCGAAGTCACGTACGGCCGCATTCCGGCGGGCTCGGTGGTGGTGGCAGGCAACCTGCCGTCGAAAGACGGCTCGCACAGCCTGTACTGCGCCGTGATCGTCAAGAAGGTCGACGCCAAGACGCGCGCGAAGGTCGGCCTGAACGAGCTGCTGCGAGGCGACTGATGGCACGCGGCACCAAGACTGTCGTCTACGGCATCCCGAACTGCGACACCGTGAAGAAAGCCCGCGTGTGGCTGGAAGAGCATGGCGTCGAGTTCGAGTTCCACGACTTCAAGAAACACGGCGTGACCGAGCCGCTGGTTCAGGACTGGCTGAAGGACGTGAAGCTCGACGCGTTGCTGAACCGTCGCGGCACGACCTGGCGTGGCCTGTCCGACGACATGAAGGCGGCGGCGGACACGCAATCGGGCGCGATCGCGTTGATGATCCACAAGCCGTCGGTGATCAAGCGGCCGGTGCTGGTGGTCAACGGGAAGGTCAAGTCGCTCGGTTTTTCCGTGGACGAATACACGGCGCTGTTTGCCTGAGCTGTTTGCCTGACGCTATTTGTCCCGGCGGACGCTGTTTGCTGACGCGCGGTCCTGCTCGCGTGACTCGACGCACGGGACCAAACGCCAGGCTCAGCGCCACGCTCGAACGCAACGGGTAGTAAAACGCGGCCTCGCCGCGTTGCTTAAAAGCTGTTGCCGGCTGCGGTGTCCCACCGCCAGCCGGCATTTTTTCATTTCACAGTGGCTTGTACTGAATCCATGTCCGGCACCCTCGCCCTTACCGAACAACTGATCGCGCGCGCCTCCGTGACGCCCGACGACCAGCACTGCCAGCGCCTGCTGATCGAACGCCTGTCCGCGCTCGGCTTCGAGCACGAGACCATCGAATCGCACGGCGTGACCAACCTGTGGGCCGTCAAGCGCGGCGTCGACGGCACGCGCGGCAAGCTGCTCGCGTTCGCCGGCCACACGGACGTCGTGCCGACCGGCCCGCTCGAACAATGGCACTCGGCGCCGTTCGAGCCGACCCACCGTGACGGCAAACTCTACGGGCGCGGCGCGGCGGACATGAAGACGTCGATCGCCGGCTTCGTGGTGGCAAGCGAGGAATTCGTCGCGGCGCACCCGGCGCATCGCGGCTCGATCGCCTTCCTGATTACGAGCGACGAAGAAGGCCCCGCCACCGACGGCACCGTCAAGGTCGTCGAAGCGCTGCAGGCACGCGGCGAGCGCATGGACTACTGCATCGTCGGCGAACCGACGTCGAGCGTGCAGTTCGGCGACATGGTGAAGAATGGCCGGCGCGGGTCGATGTCGGGCAACCTGATCGTCAAGGGCGTGCAAGGCCATATCGCCTATCCGCATCTGGCGAAAAATCCGGTGCATCTGCTCGCGCCCGCGCTGGCCGAGCTGGTCGCCGAACGCTGGGACGACGGCAACGAATACTTCCCGCCCACCACCTGGCAGGTGTCGAACATCCATAGCGGCACCGGCGCCACCAACGTGATCCCCGGCCATGCGGACGTGATGTTCAATTTCCGCTTCTCGACCGCGAGCACGGTGGAAGGCCTGCAGGCTCGCGTCCATGCGATCCTCGACAAACACAATCTCGAATACGACCTGCAATGGACCGTGAGCGGCCTGCCCTTCCTCACGCCGCGCGGCGATCTGTCGAACGCGCTGGCTAAAGCCATCAAGGACGAAACCGGCGTGACGACGGAACTGTCGACCACCGGCGGCACCTCGGATGGCCGCTTTATCGCCCGCATTTGCGAGCAGGTGATCGAGTTCGGCCCGCTGAACGCCAGCATCCACAAGATTGACGAACATATCGAAGTCGCACACATCGAGCCGCTGAAGAACGTGTATCGCCGCGTGCTCGAACAACTGATCGCCTGACCAAGGAATTTCCGCGATGACGCTCCCGTTTTCCACCGTCCGCGACCTGCTGCGTTTCGCGGTGTCGCGCTTCAACCAGGCCGGGCTGTCGTTCGGCCACGGTTCCGCCAACGCCTACGACGAAGCCGCCTATCTGATCCTGCACACGCTGCATCTGCCGCTCGATCTGCTGGATCCGTTTCTCGACGCGCGTCTCTCCGCGTCCGAAATCGACGCCGTGCTGAACGTCATCGAGCGCCGCGCCGGCCAGCGCGTGCCGGCGGCCTACATCACGCAGGAAGCGTGGATGCACGGCTTCCGCTTCCACGTGGACGAACGCGTGATCGTGCCGCGCTCGTTCATCGGCGAGTTGCTGCAGGACGGTCTGCAACCGTACGTGGAAGATCCTGAACAGGTGGGCGCCGTGCTGGAGTTGTGCACCGGCTCCGGCTGCCTCGCGATCCTCGCGGCGCACGCGTTCCCGAACGCGGATATCGACGCCGTCGATCTTTCCGCGCCCGCGCTGGAAGTGGCCACGCGCAACGTCACGGACTACCGGCTCGACGACCGTATCGCCCTCTTCGAAGGCGACCTGTATGCGCCGCTCGCCGAACGCCGCTACGACGTGATCATCAGCAATCCGCCGTATGTGAACGCCGCCTCGATGCAGGAACTGCCCGCCGAGTACAAGCACGAGCCGGACATGGCTTTGGCCGGCGGCACGGACGGCATGGATATCGTGCGCCGCATCATCGCCGAAGCGCGCAACTGGCTGACCGAAGACGGCGTGCTGGTGGTCGAGATCGGCAACGAACGCGCGAACGTCGAAGCGGCCTTCGGCGGCCTCGATCTGGTCTGGCTGTCGACGAGTGCCGGCGACGACAACGTGTTCCTGATTCAGGCCGCGGATCTGCCGGTCTGACGTTTTATTGCCGGACCGCCGGTTGCCACATCGCCGGTTGCCCGATCACTGGACCGCTTTATCGCACGACACGCGCGGCAGACGTTCATTGCCTGCCACGCGTGTCGCAGCGCCTAGCCGCACACGCCGGCACCGCCCGTCTCTCCCCGCGCCCGCACACTCCGCATTCGCGAAATCGCCGAAGAAGCTGGACCGCCACGCCACCCCAACGCACGCACGTTCGGTAAGATGGGCGCGATCAGCTGCACGCTGCGCCGTCAGGCAGCAGCGGCAGCGCCCTGCCAACCCTTCGTCAGCCTATGCAATTCGACCTGCTTCACATCGGCACGCTGATCGCCCTCGCCCATATTCTCGGCGTGGTGGCGGCGTGCCACGCGATTCTGTACACCCGCACATCGCAAGGCGCGATTGCGTGGGCGGTGTCGCTGGTCGCCATGCCGTATCTGACGCTGGTGCCGTACCTGTTCCTCGGCCGCAGCAAATTCCAGGGTTATGCGGACGCGCGCCGCATCGAAAACGAATTGCTGCGCAGGCGCGCCCATCCTCAGGAATGGGACACGCGGGCCTCCTCGGCAGGACTGCCTACCCAGGAACTTGGCGCGAGACTCGTGCATTCGCTCACGCGCCTCGGGGGCATGCCGTTCCTGCCGGGCAATTCCGTACGCACGCTGGTAAACGGCGCCGCCACTTTCGAGGCGATCTTCGAAGCGATCGAAGGCGCACGCAATTACGTGATCGTGCAGTTCTTCATCGTGCGCGACGACGCGCTCGGCGAGATGCTCAAAGATGCCCTGATCGCGAAAGCGCAGCAAGGCGTGCGCGTCTACTTCCTGTACGACAGCATCGGCAGTTTCGACCTGCCCCACCGCTACGTGGCAGCGCTGCGGGCGGCCGGCGTGGAGACGCACCCGTTCGCCACCAATCGTCGCTTTGTCAACCGTTTGCAGTTGAACTTCCGCAATCACCGCAAGATCGTCTCGGTGGACGGAGAACGCGCGTTCGTCGGCGGACACAATGTGGGCGTCGAATATCTCGGCAGCAAGCCACCGTTGTCGCCGTGGCGCGATACGCATATCGAAGTGCGCGGCCCGGCTGTCGCCAGCATCCAGTTCGTGTTCACTGAAGACTGGCATTGGGCGACCCAGCAGCTGCCCGAATTCGACATGCCGCCCCCTCAGGCCGCCGACGACGGCATGCACTGTCTCGTCGTGCCGAGCGGGCCGGCCGACAAGCAGGAGACCTGCTCGCTTTTCTTCGTCGAAGCGATCAACGCGGCGCGCGAGCGGATCTGGATCACCACGCCATATCTCATACCCGACGAAGCCGTGTTCGCCGCGTTGCGGCTGGCGGTGCTGCGCGGCGTGGATGTACGCATTCTGATTCCGTGCCGGCGCGACCACCGCGTGGTGTTCGCCGCCTCGAAACTGTATGCGTACGACTCGCTGCGCGCGGGCATCCGAATCTTCCGCTACCAGCCGGGCTTCCTGCATCAGAAGGTCGTGCTGATCGACAGCGTGGCGGCGGCCATCGGCAGCGCCAATCTCGACAACCGCTCGTTCCGCCTGAACTTCGAGATCATGGTGCTGACGGTGGACCGCGGCTTCGCCAAAGAAGTCGAAACGATGCTGCTGAAGGACTTCGCGGAGTCGCTCGAAATCGACCGCACCGAGTATCGCCAGGCGGGCGCGCTGCGACGCGTCCTGATGCACGTGGCGCGGTTGTTCTCGCCGATTCTGTAGCACCCTGCTGTTGCGCCGCCGGGACCGGGACCGGGACCTGGACCGACACCGACACCGATACCGATACCGACACCGACACCGACACCGGCATCTGCATCTGCATCTGCATCTGCATCTGCATCTGCATCAATCAGCTTGTGCTCGAGCGCTGGCTCGTGCCCAGTCATCAACTCCGGCCCGCCGCCCGCGCCGCACCACCGGCTCCGCCACGCGTTACAACAGCTTCTCGATGTCTTCAGTGATAGCCTCGGGCTTGGTCAGCGGCGCATAGCGCTTCACCACATTGCCGTCGCGGCCGATCAGGAACTTGGTGAAGTTCCATTTGATCGCCTCGAGCCCCAGCAAGCCCGGCGCCTCGCCCGTCAGATAGCGGAACAGCGGATGCGCATTGGCGCCGTTCACGTCGATCTTGTCGAACATCGGGAAGGTCACGCCATAGTTCTTTTCGCAGAAGCTGCCGATCTGCGCGGCGTCGCCCGGTTCCTGCTTGCCGAACTGGTTGCACGGAAAACCCAGCACTGTGAGTCCGCGCGCCGCGTAAGTGTCATAAACCTTCTGCAGACCCGCGTACTGCGGCGTGAACCCGCATTCGCTCGCCGTATTGACGATCAGCAGGACCTTGCCTTGATAGCGCTCGAGGCTCACTTCCTCGCCGCCGAGCGTATGTGCAGAAAACGAATAAATCGATGTCATGTGCTCTCCCCCTTGAAAGCCGTCAGTCTATGCCAAAAGCTTCGCCGGTACAGTCGGCCGAATGGCCGATCCCGGTTGAGCGCCCGGTGTCAGCCCCGGCAGTCTAAAATAGCGTTTTTCTTCAGCCGGCCTCTTCGTGATCCGCTTTAACCAGTTCAGCCTCGCGCGCGGCACCAAGCCGCTCTTCGAAAACACCACGTTCACCCTCAACCCCGGCGAGAAGGCCGGCCTGGTGGGGGCGAACGGCGCGGGCAAGTCGACGCTGTTTGCCGTGCTGCTCGGCGAACTGCACGCCGACGGCGGCGACTTCTCCATCCCGCCGAACTGGCAGATCGCCCACGTCGCGCAGGAAACGCCCGCGGCAGATAAAACCGCCCTCGCCTACACGCTCGACGGCGACGCCGCATTGCGCGCAATCGAAAGGTGCATCGCCGAAGCCTCCGCCGCGCATGACGGCGCAGCCGAAGGCGAAGCGCACGCCGCCTTCGCCGACGCCGACGGCTACACCGCGCCCGCTCGCGCCGAAGCCTTGCTGCTCGGCCTCGGCTTCACCCTCGAACAGACGCGCGAGCCGGTCAGCAGCTTCTCGGGCGGCTGGCGCATGCGGCTGAATCTGGCGCAGGCGCTGATGTGCCGCTCCGATCTGCTGCTGCTCGACGAACCGACCAATCACCTGGATCTCGACGCGATCGTCTGGCTCGAAGACTGGCTGAACCGTTATCCGGGCACGCTGATCGTGATCTCGCACGACCGCGAATTTCTCGATTCGATCTGCAATGTCACGTTGCATCTGGAGCATCAGCAGATCAAGCGTTACGGCGGCAACTATTCGCAGTTCGAAATCCTGCGCGCGCAACAGATCGCTTTGCAGCAAAGCGCGTATGAGAAGCAACAGCGCACGGTCGAGCATCTGCAGAGCTACATCAACCGTTTCAAGGCGCAGGCCACCAAGGCGCGTCAGGCGCAGAGCCGCGTGAAAGCGCTCGAGAAGATGGAATTGATCGCGCCGGCACACGCGTCCTCGCCGTTCACGTTCGAATTCCGCACGCCCGATTCCGCACCGAATCCGATGATGGTGATGGAAGACGTACGCTGCGGCTACCGCGGTGAAGACGGCGAAATTCCAATCGTCGACCATGTGATGCTGTCGATCCAGAACGGTCAGCGCATCGGCCTGCTCGGCGCGAACGGTCAGGGCAAATCGACGCTGATCAAAACGCTTGCCGGCACGCTTGAAGCGCTCGGCGGCCATGTGCGCGAAGGCAAAGGCCTCCGCATCGGCTACTTCGCCCAGCACCAGCTCGAAACATTGCGGCCGGACGACACGCCGCTGCAGCATCTGGCGCGTCTTGCACCGGATACGCGCGAACAGGAATTGCGCGACTTCCTCGGCAGCTTCAATTTTTCCGGCGAGATGGCGACCGCGAAAATCGCGCCCTTCTCGGGCGGCGAAAAGGCCCGTTTGGCGCTCGCGCTGATCATCTGGCAAAAGCCGAATCTGCTGCTGCTCGACGAGCCGACCAACCACCTGGATCTCGAAACACGTCACGCGCTGACCATGGCGCTCGCGCAATTCGAGGGCACGCTGATTCTGGTGTCGCACGACCGGCATCTGTTGCGCGCCACGACCGACGTGTTCATGCTGGTCGCGAAGCATCGTCTGCAGGAATTCGACGGCGATCTCGACGACTATCGCGACTGGCTGCTGCAACATGCCGCGGAACAACGCGCGGCGCTGAAAGCGGGCACGGCGTCGAACGGTCCGGATGGTGCGGACAGCGGCGTCAATCGCAAGGAGCAACGCCGTCTCGAAGCGGAAACGCGCCAGAAGCTCGCACACCTGAAAAAACCGCTGCAAAGCCGTATCACGAAGATCGAAAAGGAAATGGACGCGCTCAACGCGGAAAAGGCGACGCTCGACGCGTTCGTCGTCGATCCGGCCAGTTACGAGCCCGAGCAGAAGAGCAAACTGACGGACGCGATCCGCCGTCAGGCAGATGTGAACGCGCGCCTCGAAACGCTCGAAGCCGAATGGCTCGAGACTCATGAGGAACTCGAACAAATCGGCTAGCGGCTGGCTGTTCGCGGTCCGCGCCGGCATCGATCGGAGGTAGCCCTTGTCACCCGTGAGTCCGTCTGCGTCCTCATCTGAGTCCTCATCTGGGTCCTCATCTCAGTCGTCAACTGAGTCGTCAACTGAGTCGCCATCTGCTTCAGCCGCGCCATCGGTTGCGTCGTCTTCCACAGCCGAGCCTGCTCCGCTGCAAGGCCTGCGCGTGCTGGACCTGACGCGCCTGCTGCCCGGTCCGGTGGCCGCCTTGAGGCTTGCCGAACTCGGCGCCGACGTGCTGAAGATCGAAGCGCCCGGCGCGGGCGACCCCACCCGCACGATGATGCAATCGTCGAGCGACCGCGTGGCGGGCCGCCCCGGCGCGTTTTACCGGCTGGTGAATCGCGGCAAGCGCGAAACGCGCCTCGACCTCAAATCGGAAGCGGGACGCAACGTCTTGCGCGCGCTCGCAGCCGAAGCGGACGTGCTGATCGAGAGTTTCCGGCCCGGCGTGATGGAACGCCTCGGCGTCGGCTACGAAACCCTGCACGCGCTCAATCCGAGACTGGTGTACTGCGCGATCAGCGGTTACGGCGCGAGCGGTCCGTTTGTCGACCATGCCGGTCACGATCTGAACTACATTGGCTACGCGGGCGTGCTCGATCAGTTGGCGAGCCGCGACGGCACGCCGATCCTGCCGAATTTCCAGATCGCCGACCTGCTCGGCGGCGCGTTGAGCGCGGTCACGCAGATTCTCGCTGCGCTATGGCATGTGTCGCGCGGAGGCGGCGGCCGCTTCGTCGACGTATCGATGGCGCATGTCACGTATGCGCACAACGTCGTCGCGCAAGTTTCGCTCGCCAACGAGGGCGCCGCGCCGGCCGCGGGCGCGAGTCTGCTGAACGGCGGCGTACCCTGCTACAACCTGTATCGGACGCTCGATAACCGCTGGCTCGCGGTCGGCGCGCTCGAACTCAAGTTCTGGGAAACGCTGTGCATGGCGCTGGACCGGCCCGAATGGGCGACGCGTCACTGGAGTCTCGGCCAGGCGATCGGCGGCCCGGACGCCGCCGCACTGACGCAGGAGTTGGCCGACCTGATCGCCAGGCGTCCGCTGGAGGAATGGGTCCTGCTGCTGGAATCGTTGGACTGCTGTGTCTCGCCGGTGCTGACCCCGGCAGAAGCCGCGCAGCACCCGCTGTTCAATCGCGAAGCGTACGCGGCGATGAGCGCGGACCAGAACGGAAACAATGCCGGAAACGACGGTCGCCAGAACGGTTAAGCGCTACCAGGATTAAACGGCGATCAGGCTAAGACTTGCCCGGACAGTCTGGGTGTGAGATCTGCGGCCCGCAGCGATTAACTCGCCATCCAGACAGAGGCAGCCGGGCCACACGCCCGCCGCGCAAAACCTCAGCGCCGCGCTGCTGTTTGCCGCGGCAAAACCTGGCGCGGCGTTTTTTCGTCGTCGTACAGAACATGTTTGCGGCCTTCGACATGACGGTTGATTGTCGCGCGCACTTCGGCCGCGGTCACATCTTCGGCCACCACCCGGCGCGAAATCTGCCCCGTCGTATCGATCCACTCGACAATCCGGCAAGCGCCGCCCCAGGGCTGGCGAATAGGCTCGGAGACGCGACAACCACGCACCTGCATCGGGCGCTCGGCCACGGTTTCATATGACTGTTTCAAGGCGCGATCCTTTTTCGGGCATCAGAAGGGATGCAATACCCTCGCAGCTTAGGAAAAAGGAATGGCGGCGTGGTTACAGCCAATATGGAGATATTTACCGCGCATTACCGGGGCCGAGCGCGCCCACAGGCGCCAAAGCCCCGTCTATTCGAGCGTGCGCACCCGGTCGATAGCCTGTTCGATCCGTTCGACCGCAACAACCTGTAAGCCTTCAATCGGCTGCTTCGGTGCATTGGCCTTCGGAATGACCGCGATCGAAAAACCCAGTTTGGCGGCTTCCTTAAGACGCTCCTGACCGCGCGGCGACGGCCGGATTTCGCCGGCGAGTCCGACTTCGCCGAAGACGACCAGCCCCTTGGGCAGCGGCTTGTTGCGCATCGAAGAGTGGATGGCGAGCAGCACGGCCAGGTCGGCCGCGGGCTCGGTGATCTTCACGCCGCCCACCGCGTTCAGGAACACGTCCTGATCGAAACAGGCAATGCCGGCGTGCCGATGCAGCACCGCCAGCAGCATCGCGAGGCGGTTCTGTTCCAGCCCGACTGCAAGGCGCCGCGGATTCGGCGCGTTGGCAGAATCCACCAGCGCCTGCACTTCGACCAGCAGCGGCCGCGTGCCTTCCTGCGTCACCAGCACGCAAGACCCCGGAACCGATTGCTCGTGCTGCGACAAAAACAGCGCCGACGGATTGGCGACGCCGCGCAAACCGCGCTCGGTCATCGCGAACACGCCGAGTTCGTTGACCGCGCCGAAGCGGTTCTTGATCGCGCGCACCAGGCGGTACGACGAATGGGTGTCGCCCTCGAAGTACAGCACCGTATCGACGATGTGCTCGAGTACGCGCGGCCCGGCGAGCGCACCTTCCTTGGTGACGTGGCCGACCATGATGATCGTGGTGCCCGACTGCTTGGCGATGCGCGTCAATTGCGCCGCGCACTCGCGAACCTGCGCGACCGAACCGGGCGCGGAGGTCAGCGCGTCGGAATAAACGGTTTGAATCGAGTCGATCACCGCGACGTCCGGCCGCTGTTCGGCGATGGTCGCCTGAATTTTCTCGAGCTGGATTTCCGCCAGCAGTTGCAATTCGCTCGCCTTCGAACCGGGTTCCAGCAACGAAAGCCGTTGCGCACGCAACGCAATCTGCGCGGCCGATTCTTCGCCGCTGATATAAAGCGCGCGTTTGTCCGCGGCGATTTCCGCGAGCGACTGCAGCAGCAGCGTCGATTTGCCGATGCCCGGATCGCCGCCGATCAGCACCACGCCGCCCGGCACGAGACCGCCGCCCAGCACACGGTCGAACTCGCTGACGCCGGTCGAAAAGCGCGGCACGTCGGACGCTTCGATATCGGCGAGACGCCGCACCGGCGCACTCTTCGCGAGCGACTGGAAGCGATGTGTGGACGGCGCCTCCGCGACCGACTCCACCAGCGTGTTCCACGCATTGCATGACGGGCACTGCCCGGCCCACTTCGGCGACTGGCCGCCGCATTCACTGCAGATATACAACGTCTTCTGTTTAGCCACGCGCCCTTGCCTTGTTGCTGTTCGTTGTTGCTGTTCTTTGGATTGATGCGCTCGCCGCGGTCCTCATTGAGCCGCTCCAGCTCACCGGGAACCTCACTGCGACCGTCCTGGGGATTGTCTTTGCACCGTCATCGAGACCGCCGGCACGGCGGCCCGCACGTCCGTGCTGCACGTTACTCCGCCCGCACCGGCACGCGCGGCGCCACCGCGCACATCAGCTCGTAGCCGATCGTGCCGCACGCCTGCGCGACGTCGTCGATCGGCAGCGCGGCCCCCCACAACTCGACGCGCGAGCCCACGTTGGCCGTCGGGATCGGCGTCAGGTCGACGGTCAGCATGTCCATCGACACCCGTCCGACGATCCGCGTACGCACGCCGTCGACGATCACCGGCGTGCCTTCCGGCGCGACCCGCGGATAACCGTCCGCGTAACCGCAGGCCACCACGCCGATGCGCATCGCCCCGCGCGCCTTGAACGCCGAGCCATAGCCGACCGTATTGCCTTCGGCGAGCGTCTGCACCGCGATCAGTTCGGAGGCGAGCGTCATGGCCGGCTGCAGGCCGGTGCCTGCGATCGCGGCCGTCACGCCCGACGGCGAAGCCCCGTACATGATGATGCCCGGACGCACCCAGTCGAAATGCGCTTCGGGATGCCATAGCGTTGCCGCCGAATTCGACAGGCTGCGCGCGCCGGCAATGCCCTGCGCGCCGCGCTCGAATGCTTCCATCTGATGCGCGACGCCGCGTTCGCCGTCCGCATCCGAGAAATGGGTCATCAACGTGATCTGGCCGACGCCCTGGCAAGCCCGCGCGCGCTCCCACGCGGAGCGGAATTTTTCCACCGTGTAGCCGAGGCGGTTCATGCCGGTATTCATCTTCAACTGGATATTGACCGGCTTGGACAGGCGCGCCATTTCGAGCATGCGCAACTGTTCGTCCGAGTGCAGCGCCGTGGTCAGACTGTAGCGGTCGATCACGTCGATATCGGTTGGACGAAAAAAACCTTCGAGCAACAGAATCGGGCCGGCCCAGCCCAGTTCACGCAACTTCACCGCTTCTTCGAGGTCCAGCAAACCAAAGCCGTCGGTTGCGCGCAAGCCGGGAAAAGCGCGTGCAAGGCCGTGCCCGTAAGCATTCGCCTTGACGACGGCCCAGATTTTCGACTTCGGTGCGTAACGCCGGGCGACGGCGAGATTATTGGCGAGTGCGGCGGTATGAATCGTGGCTGAGAGGGGGCGCGGCATGGGTAATTTTCGTAAAGACGCTTGCGAATCAGGAGCTTACAGGGCGTTTTCAACGCTCGGCGGCCCGCTGGGCGGTGCGATCAAGGATTCTGCTAGTCCGAATCCAGCTATTTTCGTGATATAAAGCCGTGCGCACAACCCATTTCGAACGGCATAAGCCCGGACGCTTTCCACACGGCCGGGGCGGACAGACCGCAGCGAGGACAGCATCGCATCAGATGAAAAAAGGTTTTTACACCATCATGGCCGCGCAGTTTTTTTCGTCGCTGGCCGACAATGCGCTTCTGATCGCTGCTATCGCACTGCTGAAAGATCTTCACGCCCCGAACTGGATGACGCCGCTGCTCAAGTTGTTCTTTGTGCTGTCGTACGTCGTTCTGGCCGCCTTCGTGGGCGCCTTCGCCGATTCCCGGCCGAAGGGGCACGTGATGTTCGTCACCAATACCATCAAGGTCGTGGGTTGCATCACGATGCTGGTCGGCGCGCACCCGTTGATCGCCTATGGCATTGTGGGTTTCGGCGCGGCCGCTTACTCGCCCGCCAAATACGGCATTCTTACCGAACTGCTGCCGCCTGACCGGCTCGTCGCGGCGAACGGCTGGATCGAAGGCACCACGGTCGGCTCGATCATTCTCGGCACGGTACTCGGCGGCGCACTCATCAGCCCGCACATTGCCGCGCCGATCCTCAGGCAGCACATCCCTACCGTCAACACGCCCGCTGAAGCGGCGATGCTGGTGATCATGGCCATCTACGTGATCGCAGCGCTGTTCAATCTGCGCATTCCCGACACCGGCGCGCGCTATCCGAAACAGGAACGCGGCCCGATCAAGCTGGTCACCGATTTCGCCGACTGCTTTCTCGTGTTGTGGCGCGACAAGCTCGGCCAGATTTCGCTCGCCGTCACCACGCTGTTCTGGGGCGCCGGCGCGACGCTGCAATTCATCGTGCTGAAGTGGGCGGAAGTGTCGCTGAACATGTCGCTTTCCGAAGCCGCGATTCTGCAAGCGGTGGTCGCAGTCGGCGTGGCGGTCGGCGCGATTTACGCAGCCTCGCGCGTGCCGTTGAAGAAGTCGCTCACCGTGCTTCCGGTCGGCATCATGATGGGTATCGCCGTGATGCTGATGGCCTTCTATACGCGCAATCTGTTCCCCACGCATTGGGGTCTGTATTTCGGCCGCATGCATGTGCCGGGCTATCTGATCGTCGCGTATATCTTCCTGATGGTCGTCGGCGGCCTGTCGGGCTTTTTCGTCGTGCCGATGAATGCGCTGCTCCAGCATCGCGGCCACGTGCTGCTGTCGGCGGGTCACTCGATCGCCGTGCAGAATTTCAACGAAAATCTCTCGGTGCTCGTGATGCTGTGCCTGTACGCCGTGCTGGTGTGGCTCGACGTGCCGGTCACGGCGGTGATCGTGCTGTTCGGCACCTTCGTCTGCGTGATGATGTGGTTCGTCATGCGCCGCCACCAGGCGAATCAGCGCGCGTTCGACTCGGTCGCGTTGATCGGCGAAGTCAAGCACTGACCCGCGGCGGGCACCGCGCCTGGTGCCCGCGCCTTCCCCCTCTCCTCGCTTTGCCATGACTCAACCCATTCCCAATGTGCTGACGATCGCCGGTTCCGATTCCGGCGGCGGCGCCGGCATTCAGGCCGATCTGAAGGCTTTCTCGGCGCTCGGCGCCTACGGCGCGAGCGTGATCACCGCGCTCACCGCGCAGAACACGCGTGGCGTCACGGCGATTCATGCGCCGGAGCCCGCCTTCATTGCCGCGCAACTCGATGCGGTGTTCGACGACATCCGTATCGATGCCGTGAAGATCGGCATGCTGGCGAATGCGGGAATCGCGCGTGCGGTCGCCGACGCGCTGCGGCGGCACAAGCCGAAACACATCGTGCTCGACACGGTGATGATTTCGAAGAGCAATCACGCGCTGCTGCTGCCGGATGCCGTTGCTGCCGTGCGTGACGAGTTGTTGCCGCTGGCCGATCTGCTGACACCCAATCTGCCGGAAGCCGCGGCCTTGCTAGGCGTGGAAGCGGCTACCGATGAAGCCGGCATGGTCGAACAAGGCGAAGCGTTGCGTGCGCTCGGTGCGCGGGCAGTGCTGATGAAGGGTGGCCATCTGAGCGCGGCGGACAGTCCCGACTGGCTCATTCAGGACAGCGGCACGCTGCGCCTGGGCGGCCCGCGCGTGCCGGTAAAGAATACGCATGGAACGGGTTGCACACTGTCGTCGGCGATTGCGGCTCTGATTCCGCAGCGCGCCGATCTGGCGAGCGCGGTCGCCGACGCCAAGCTGTATCTGACCGGTGCGTTGCAAGCGAGCGATCGGCTCGACGTCGGCAGCGGCGTCGGGCCGGTGCATCATTTTTATCGGTGGTGGTGAGGGGCTGAACGGGGCCGCATATGGCTGCACCGGGCGATGCCATCGGCCATTCGATTCAGGTGCCGGGTTCAACGATGAATCCGGTCGGAAGTCAGCGGCTACGCAGCTATGCGTTGGAACAGCCCCCGTGCCGATGTCGGCAACCACAAATCCCGCTACTGTCGCGCGTAGGCTTGCGCAAGCTCAGGCCATTCGTTGGGCACGATGAAGCCGCGCGAGCGTTCTATCAGGTTGCCGGCGTTGTCGGCAACGAACGCCGCCACCATCGTCGGTCCGTGCTGATGTGACGTTTGCGCAGCGAGCGTTCCGGCATCGACAAAAACGGATCCCACGCCCTCCGCCTCACCTGACACACCTGACTCGTGCCAGCGTGGCGCAAGCCATTCCAACCGTGGCAGCACACGCCACGTTTGCGCATGCGCCGCGGCAAAGTCCGTCCATTCGCCGCGAGTCACCCACCAGCCTCGTCCATGCGACGGATCGAGCTCGGCAGGATCGGCCGGCGTCTCGCCAGCGCGATAGAACAACCAGCCTTTGATGAACATCTGCGGCGTCCACGGCCCTGGATGACCGACCGAGGCGAACTCTTCGCGTGCGCTCAACGGTAGTTGATGATTCAGCACATGCGCGAGCTTCAAATCGAAGCGGTCTTTCAGATTCGGCCCGACGTAATCGGCTAAGCGCGCTGTCGACTGCGTGGTCGACTGCGTGGTCGATTGCGCACGGCTTTCGCCCGCATGCAGATAGCACTTCACCGCCAGCTCCCAATGCAACCGCGCGCCCTGCTGCGTCTGCACGAGAAAATCGCATTCGCCGAGCGTAACGCCCGCGCGCCGCAACGGCACCCCGGCCGCGACCAGCCGCGCTGCAGGTCCATGTTGCAGGAACCATCCGAGCAACCGTTCGGCATAGCGGCCAAGACGCGTGATACGCGTCGCGGCAAGATCGCGCTGCAACTCGGCCGGATCGGTATCTAACGCACGCAACCAGTCGACGGTTGCATCAGCTTCCTGCTGCGTGTCGAAAGGGTTCGCAAGCGCGCCCACCGGTGGTTGCGCTCGCAACAAATCGGCGCTCAGCAGCAACCAGGCAAGATCGCGCACTGCCGGTTCGCGAAGGGTGCCAAGCAGATTCTCGAGGACCGCCGCGGATGCGCCGGATGCGCCGGATGTGCCGGATGTGCCGGATGCGCCGGATGTGCCGGATGTGCCGGATGTGCCGGATGTGCCGGATGTGCCGGATGAGCCGGATGAGCCGGATGAGCCGGATGAGCCGGATGAGCCAGATGAGCCAGATGAGCCAGATGAGCCAGATGTGCTTGATGTGCTTGATGCGCCAGATTTGCCCGATGAGCCGGGCGCGGCGGCGCGACGCGACGCCGGCCAGGTCACGTCGGTCACTTTGCCGCGTTGGACGGCACGCCGCCCGCCGCAAGCCACGTGTCGCGCGCGAGGCACAGGTCCGCCCAGGCCTTCGCTTTATCCGGCAGGCTGCGCAACAGATACGCCGGGTGATAGGTGACGATGACCGGCACCCCCTCGTATTCGTGCACGCGGCCGCGCAGCGAGGAAATGCTCGCCTCGGTCCGGAGCAGACTTTGCGCGGCGAAGCGGCCGAGCGCGACGATCAGCTTCGGCTTGACCAGCGCGACCTGCCGTTGCAGATACGGCTCGCAACGCGCGACTTCGTCCGGCTCGGGGTTGCGGTTGCCAGGCGGGCGGCACTTGATTACGTTGGCGATATAAACGTTGCTGTCGCGTGCGAGCGTGAGCGAACGGAGCATATTGTCGAGCAGCTTGCCGGCCTGGCCGACGAACGGCTCGCCCAGGCGGTCTTCGTTCTCGCCCGGCGCTTCGCCGATCAACATCCAGTCGGCGTTGCGATCGCCGACGCCGAATACCGTGTTCGTGCGTTTCTCGCACAGGCGGCAACGTCGGCAGGCGGCGACCTGCTCGCTCAGCGGTTCCCAGTCGAGCGTCTGGATCGATAAGGGTTCGGGTGTCTCGCGGCGCGCTTCAGCGGGTGCAACGGGTGCGTGGGCAGGCTGATCGTCGAACCATGCGAAGTCGTCGTCGGGTGGGCCGTCGAACGCCGGCGGTTCGGGTGTACGAGGCTGCTGCGATGACTGCCGCGCTTCGGCCGGCGCCTGCACGCGTCCTGGCTGTTCCTGCTCCGGCGGCGCAAAGCGCTCGCCTTGATCCCGCTCCGGCATAGCCCGCGACGAATCGCCTGCACGAACCGGAGTCTGGCGATCAGATCGATCGCGCATTTCAGCAGGCGGTGACGCTTGATCCGCACGAACCGGCGCACGGCGCTCGCTCTGCACGTGTGCGGAATCGGCTTGTCGAGCGTCGCCGGTTTGCATTGCCGGCCGCGTACCGTCTCGACCATCCTGCGCAAACGCAGCCAAAGACGCGTCACGCGCCGCCACACGCGGATCGTCGCGATGCGCCTCCTGATTCGCTAACGCACCGGCGCCCTGCTCGACCCCGGCGTCACCGGCGGGCTCCTGCGCCGCCGACATCCCGCGACGCACCCACAGCGGCGCAAGTCCGAACTCTTCCAGTACCGATTCATGCAGCGCCATCTGCGCCCTCCGTGGCAAACGAGAAACGCATCACGATGGCGTCCTCCCGGCTGCGATGCCGCGCCGGATAATAGTTTTTGCGCCGGCCAATCGACGCAAAGCCGAAGCGCTCATAAAGCCGGATAGCCCGATGATTCGACGGCCGCACTTCGAGCAGCAAACCGTCGAGCTTTTCGGTGCGCGTAATTCGCACCGCTTCACGCAACAGCGCGAGCCCGGCACCGGCGCCTTGCGCGGCAGGCGCCACACACAAATTGAGCAGATGCATTTCGTCGACGACCGGCATCAGCACACAATAGCCGATCAGCGTGCCTGTTACGTGACGCAGGCAGATACCGAAATAACCGTTGCGCAGCGAGTCGCCGAAATTGCCGCGGCTCCAGGGGAATTCGTAGGCGATCTTTTCGATCGCCGCGACCTCGTCCAGATCGGCTTCGGTCATCGGCGACATGTAACGGTCCGCCAGCAACACGCCACTCATTGCCGGCCCTCACCTTGATGCGCATCTTGCGCGGGCCTCTCGGCAGCTTGCTCCGCCTTGGCGGCTTTTTCTGCGACGCGCTCCGCCGTGGTCTGGGCGACCTTGTCGCGTATGTATTCCGGCGCGGCCTGGTCGGCGGGCACGGTGCGGTCGGCGCGAAACGCGCGCAGCGCCGCATGCGCGAGCGGCACGGCATGCGGCAGCGCTTCACCGTCGACGATTCGCGCAGCCGCGACGGCGGGCAGCCGCGCGCCGAAGGCGGCTGCGGCATTACCTGCCAGCGTGAAGGGGACGTCGGGCAACACGAGCCGTTCCGGCGCGTCGAGCGAAGCCGGCTGGAGCGTGCGCCATTCGCCAGAGGCTGCGTCCCACGCGTAGTCGGCCCAATAGATTTCGTCCATCCGGGCGTCAAGCGCGGCGAGCACGCGGGTCGCCGACGGATCGCGCAGCCGTGCGCTTTCCGCGCATGCCAGCAGCGTGCTGACCGGCACGACCGGCAAATTCAGGCCGAATGCGAGGCCCTGAGCGACGCCGGTTGCCGTGCGAAGACCGGTGAATGAGCCGGGACCGGAACCGAAGGCGATGGCATGGCAGTCCGCCAGTTTCAGGCCGGCTTCGTCGAAAAGTTCGCGGATCGCGGGCAAGAGGCGCGTGCTGGAGACTGCGCCGGTTTGCTCGTGACGCACCCAGATCCGGGGTTCGGCGCGGTCTTGTTCCGCTGTCTGGCTCGCCGCGCCGCTAGCGGCGGACAGGAGCGCTACCGAGCAGAATTCGGTCGAAGTATCGAGGGCAAGGAGCACAGTTTGAGTCATGGACCGTATTGTAATCGGCACGGCGCGTGCAGATGCGGTTTTGGGTTTGCCCTCCCGGTGGAGAGGGATGTTTGGAATAAGCCCTCGGCCCCGCGGCGGCATGCAGTTGTTATGATCATCGGCCCAGCCAGAACTAACCCCGCCAGCCGGGCAAAAAACACCATGACAGACATCAACGCGCAATTCGTCCAGGCCCAGGAAGATGCCAAGCAACTGCCCGAGCGTCCGGGCAACCTTACCCTTCTGCGCCTTTACGCCCTCTACAAGCAGGCCATCGACGGTGACGTCCACGGCGACAAACCCGGCTTCACCGATATCGTCGGCAAATACAAGTACGATGCGTGGGCCGCGCTCAAAGGCACCGCGCAGGACGCGGCGAAGCAGCAATACGTCGAATTGATCGAAGCCCTCAAAAGCGGCACCGCCGCCTGAATCCGACCTCGCGGCGAAATCCGCCGTCTGGACGGCAGGCTGGGACGTCGTCCTGGAATGGCCGCGGTAATTGCGACCGCTTAGGCGATCCCTAGGATGTGTTCCCTAAAGTGCCCCCTGAGGGTCCCTAACGTGGTCCCTAAGGCGGCCCCCGTGGGCACGCCCGCTCGGGCAGCCCTGCGGGCAGGTCCAGGTCCTTAGGCGGCCCCGGCGGCGGGCTGCCTCCCTAAGCCCCTTCACGGGCAGCCAAACGGAAGTTTTCCACCAGGAAACTTCTTAACGGTGGCGCAGTGCAACAAAACCCTATACAATGCTGCCTGCGCTTCACTGCTTTGCCCGGCTTTCCTCTAGCGGCCTTTGCGGCGCAGCGCCTCGTAGCGTTTAGCTCCAATCCAGTTTAGAACCTGTCCCCTCCTGCCTAGCCCCCTACGGGCGATCATGTCCCAGGCTGGCGGCACGCCGTGTTGGCATGTCGCATCCGATACAGCTTCTAACGAAAAGCTCGCCTTCATTGCCGCGAGCTGCCCCCGTTTTTCGATTTGCTCGCTGCTTCTTTGCTCGCTGAATCCGACGACTTGGGTATGCCGATTGGCGCCGACGTTTTAATTCCGTGTGTACCAAGGATTTATCAAGGATTCTCATGACTTCGAGCAACACCCCCAGCAGCCCGTTGAACGCCATCGCCGATCAAGCCCTCGGTTTCGCAGACGCACCCGCACAAGCCGCAGCCGTTGCTGCCGCTCCGGAAGCCGTCGCCGCAGAAACCGCAGTGTCGACCGGCCCGTCGTTCGCGTCGCTCGGTCTCTCCGCGGATGTCGTCTCCGCGCTGACCGCCGCTGGTTATCAAAACCCGACTCCGGTTCAGCAACGCGCGATCCCCGCCGGCATCGCCGGCCGCGATCTGCTGGTCTCGAGCCCGACCGGTTCGGGCAAGACCGCCGCGTTCATGCTGCCCGCCATCGAACGTTTCTCGCAACTGCAAAAAGCACAAGCCAGCCAGCCGCGTGAGCCGCGCCCGGCCGACGGCGCCCGCACGCGCCGTCCGCAACCGGTTGCCCGTCCGACCATGCTGGTTCTGACGCCGACCCGCGAACTCGCAATGCAGGTCACCACCGCCGCTGCCACGTACGGCAAGCACCTCAAGCGTCTGCGCACCGTCAGCATTCTGGGCGGCGTCGCTTACGGTCAACAATTGATGCTGCTGGCAAAGAACCCGGAAATCCTGGTTGCTACGCCGGGCCGTCTGATCGACCACCTGGAACGCGGCCGTATCGATCTGTCGCAACTGCAGATCCTCGTGCTCGACGAAGCCGACCGCATGCTGGACATGGGCTTCATCGAAGACATCGAAACGATCGTTGCCGCTACGCCGGCTTCGCGTCAAACCATGCTGTTCTCGGCTACGCTCGACGGCAAGATCGGTTCGCTGACGGGCCGTCTGCTGAAGGATCCGGAACGGATCGAAATCGTTCAACGCCTCGAGCAACGTACCAACATCGCGCAAACCGTCCACTATGTCGACGACCGCGATCACAAGGATCGTCTGCTCGACCATCTGCTGCGCGACGAAGGCCTCGACCAGGCTATCGTCTTCACGGCAACCAAGATGGACGCGGACCAACTGGCCGGCCGTCTGGCCGACGCCGGTTTCGAATCGGCAGCTCTGCACGGCGATCTGCCGCAAGGCGCGCGTAACCGCACGATCAAGGCCCTGCGCGAGCGCCGTGTGCGCGTGCTGGTGGCAACGGACGTCGCCGCTCGCGGTATCGACATCCCGGGCATCACGCACGTGTTCAACTACGACCTGCCGAAGTTTGCTGAAGACTACGTGCACCGTATCGGCCGTACCGGCCGTGCTGGCCGCTCGGGTATCGCCGTGAGCCTCGTGCATCACGCGGAACAAGGCGCGTTGAAGCGCATCGAGCGTTTCGTGCGCACCCCGCTGCCGGTCAACGTCGTCGAAGGCTTCGAGCCGCGTAAATCGGCGCCGTCGGGCGGTGGCCGTCCTGGCTTTGGCGGCCGTGGCCGTCCGGGCGGTGGCAACGGCGGTGGCCGTCGCTTCGGTAGCGGCAGCGGCGCAGGCAAGCCGGCCGGTAACGGCGGCGGTTCGCGCAGCGGTAGCGGCAATGGCGGCGGTTGGGCCGGCAAGTCGGCTGGCGGCGGTTCGCGTGACGGCGGCTTCGGTGGCGGTTCGCGCGATGGTGGCTACGGCGCGCGCCGCAGCGACGGTCCGCGTACGGCGCGTCGCGGCAGCTAATCAGCAGTTATCGGGCAAGCGCCATTTACGTAGCTCGTTCAGTACGTAAGGCGGCCTGAAAAAAGACCCGGACGGCCCCGCGCCGCCTGTCAGTCGAAAGAAACCGGTGCTCAGGCGCCGGTTTTTTTTCGCCCGCGTTTTGGCGGGCACTTAAATTTCACGATGTGGAAAATTTTTTTGCGTCGTAAAAAATCGTGCTGCAAGGCACAAGACGCCCTATTGCAAGATGGAAAAAGACGTTTCTTAATGCGGAACGACACAAACAAATCATTGATTTTTAACAAAAATAAATATTAGAAAAACACTCTTCGGCCGCTATTGCGCGGAGGTCGATTTGCCTAGACTCTTATATAAGACTTCACGAAACGAAACGCCTCAATGGGCCAAGCGCTTCGACGAAGACAACAGTCACCTATCCATTACAGGCAACCAAGGAGCACACCATGTCGCGCGAACAACAAGCCAAGCAACTCCAACAGCAATGGGAAACCGATCCGCGCTGGAAAGGCGTGAAGCGTACGTACACCGCCGAAGACGTGATCCGTCTGCGCGGCTCGCTGCAAGTGGAGCACACGCTTGCCAAGCGCGGCGCGGAAAAGCTGTGGGAAAGCGTCAACAACGAGCCGTTCGTGAACTCGCTCGGCGCGCTGACCGGCAACCAGGCGATGCAGCAGGTGAAGGCCGGTCTGAAGGCGATCTACCTGTCCGGCTGGCAAGTAGCGGGCGACGCGAACGTGGCCGGTGAAATGTACCCGGACCAGTCGCTGTACCCGGCGAACTCGGTGCCGCTCGTCGTGAAGCGCATCAACAATACGCTGACGCGCGCCGACCAGATCCAGTGGTCGGAAGGCAAGAACCCGGGCGACGAAGGCTATATCGACTACTTCGCACCGATCGTGGCCGACGCGGAAGCCGGTTTCGGCGGCGTGCTGAACGCGTTCGAACTGATGAAGGCCATGATCGAAGCCGGCGCCGCAGGCGTCCACTTCGAAGACCAGCTCGCTTCGGTGAAGAAATGCGGCCACATGGGCGGCAAAGTGCTCGTGCCGACCCGCGAAAACATCGCCAAGCTGACTGCCGCGCGTCTGGCCGCCGACGTCTCCGGCACGCCGACCGTGCTGCTGGCTCGCACCGACGCTGAAGCCGCCGACCTGATCACGTCGGACGTGGATGACAACGACAAGCCGTTCCTGACGGGCGAACGCACGGTGGAAGGTTTCTATCGCACGAAGCCGGGTCTGGAACAGGCAATCTCGCGTGGCCTCGCCTACGCGCCGTACGCCGACATGATCTGGTGCGAAACCGGCAAGCCGGACCTCGAGTTCGCGAAGAAATTCGCCGACGCGATCCACAAGGAATTCCCGGACCAGCTGCTGTCGTACAACTGCTCGCCGTCGTTCAACTGGAAGAAGAACCTGGACGACGCAACCATCGCCAAGTTCCAGCGCGAACTCGGCGCGATGGGCTACAAGTTCCAGTTCATCACGCTGGCCGGCTTCCACGCGCTGAACTACTCGATGTTCAATCTGGCGCACGGCTATGCCCGCAACCAGATGACCGCCTTCGTCGAAATGCAGCAGGCTGAATTCGCCGCCGCCGAAAAGGGCTTCACCGCGGTCAAGCACCAGCGCGAAGTGGGCACCGGCTACTTCGACGCCGTGACGCAAACGGTCGAGCGCGATGCATCGACGACCGCGCTGCACGGTTCGACGGAAGACGAACAGTTTTTCGACAAGAAGGTCGCTTAAGGTACTTCGCGGTCTGATCGCGGGAACGGCAAGGCAAACAAAAGCGGCTCCGCTAGAGGGCCGCAGTCAGGGAGGAGCAGCCATCAGGGCCGAAGCACGCCGGTCTGCCCTGATGGCTGGAATCTGGGAGAGAAGGCAGCAGCGTTGCATGAAACCAGAGTAACGCGTTAAAGCGCGAACTCTGGTCGACAGTGCAGACAAAGCCAGCACAACGCATTGTGCGGCGAGCATCGAGCGCGCCGGCCTCATCGCCGGCGCGTTTTTTTGCCATGTCGTACCTGCCCGCGACGGCAATCGCGAGCAGGCACGTCAGCGATACACGATCACCGGAATTTTCGTATGCGTCAGGACCCGCTGCGTCTCGCTGCCGATCAGCAAGCTGCCGAGGCCGCGCCGTCCATGCGAAGCCATGAAAATCACGTCGCAGGCACCCTGCTCGGCCGCTTCGATGATGCCGAGATAGGGCGCCGGATGCACGCTGGTGCGGCTGTCGACCTCGACGCCGACACGGTGCGCGGCCAGCTCCACTTCCCGCAGATGCACGCGCGCCTCACGCTCGCTGCGCTGCAGAAACTCGACCGGCGGTTCGACCACAACGTCGGAGAACGGCGAGTACGGATATTGCGGCAGACAGGCGTAGGCGGTGACGCGAGCGCCGACGGCCTGCGCGAGATCGATGGCGCCGTTTATCGCTTTGCGTGACAGGTCTGACCCATCGGTTGGAACCAGGATGTGCCTGAACATGATGCCCTCCGTCGCCGGCTGCGCGCAGCGCGGCGTCAGCGTCCCACGAGGCTCGGCGTAGAAGCCGCTTCAATCGATTGTAGTTCGCAGAAATGCGGGTAAGGCCGTCGTGCGGGTCTTTCCGCATATCGAAAACCCGTTGCGCGAGCCTGCATGGCAGTCGTGTGGCGGTTGGGCCGGACAGCGTAAAGGTCGTTGTGCCGGGTTGCCGGGTCTCCGGGCCGCCCGATCGCAGGCCGCAGCCGCAACTCAGCCGCCCTCGCCCCAGTAATCAGGATGGCCGTACGTATGCTTGAGAAAATCCAGAAACAGCCGAACCCGCAGCGGCAAATGCCGGCGCTGCGGAAAAACCGCATGGATGCCGATCGGCGGCGCGGCAAACTCGTCGAGCACGCTCACCAGCCGCCCAGCCGCGATATCCGTGCCGACTTCCCACCACGAACGCCAGGCGAGTCCATAGCCTTCGAGACACCACTCGTGCAGCACGGCGCCGTCCGAGCATTCCATCGTGCCGGACACCTTGATCGACACCACCTTGTCGCCCTGCTGGAACATCCAGCCGCGCTGCTGATTGGCGCTCGCGCCGAGCGCGAGGCAATTGTGGTGCGCGAGATCCGCCAGTGTGTGCGGCGATCCGCGCCGGCTCAGATACGAGGGCGAAGCCACGCACACACGGCGGTTCTCACCGAGCTTGAGCGACACCAGCGACGAATCCGGCAACTCGCCCAGCCGCACGGCACAGTCAAACCCTTCGTTGACGAGATCGACCAGCCGGTCGGACAGGTCGAGCGTAATCGATACATCCGGATGCGCGACGGTGAAGGCCGGCACCAGCGGCGCAACATGCCGGCGCCCGAAGCCGGCCGGCGCCGACAGCCGCAAATGGCCGCTCGCCTTCACGCCGCCCGCCGACACGCTGGCCTCGGCGTTCTGCATGTCGTGGATGACGCGCTGACAATCTTCGAGAAACGCCGAGCCTTCGAAGGTCAGCGTGATCTTGCGCGTGGTGCGCACCAGCAATTTGACGCCAAGGCGCTCTTCGAGCGCATCGATGCGACGGCCAATGATCGCGGGCGCGACGCCCTCGGCCAGGGCCGCGGCGGACAGGCTGCCCTTGGCCGCGACGGTAACGAAAGTCTCGATCTGCTTGAAACGGTCCATGGGCAGTTGAATCGCAACGCCGCGAAGGAAGTCCCTCGGAGGTTGCGCGGGAAAGTGGTCGGTGCGCGTCAGATTAGGTGGATGAAAGTAAAAGATCAAGTGATGTTTAGCCTCTTTTTTAGCGCACAGCATCACTAATACAATCCGTCCTGACCTCTGATAGGAGTGCACGGCAATGTCGGCCACAACGACACCTTTCCCTAAAGCAGTGATTTTCGACGCGTACGGCACGCTTTTCGACGTGCATTCGGTGATCGCTGCCGCGGAGCAGATGTTTCCTGGCCACGGCGATGCGCTCTCGCAGTTGTGGCGCCAGAAACAGATCGAATACACGCAGTTGCGCACGCTCGCCGATCCGGCCAGTGCGCCCGGCGCGCACTACCGGCCGTTCTGGGACATCACGCTCGACGCCTTGCGCTTCGCCGCCAAGAAACTGCATCTCACGCTGGGCCGCGCGGCGGAAAAGCGTCTGATGGACGAATACGCGTGCCTGTCCGCCTTCCCCGACGCCGTGCCCGCGCTGCGCCAGTTGCGCGACACGCCTTTGGCGTCTTCTGGATCCGCACCTGCGTCTGCGGGCGGCAAACCCGGAACAGGGACAACGTCAAGGCCCGGTCTCGCGATCCTCTCGAACGGCAATCCGCAAATGCTCGACATCGCCGTGAAGAGCGCCGGCATGACGGGCCTGTTCGACCATGTTCTATCCGTCGACACCGTGCGCGCCTACAAACCCTCGCCCACGGCTTACTCGCTCGGCACGCAAGCCTTCGACGCAGAACCGCGCGAGATCGTCTTCGTGTCGTCGAACGGCTGGGACGTGGCAGGCGCGAGCTGGTTCGGCTTCACGACTTTCTGGCTTAACCGGCAAAACGCACCCGCCGAAGAACTGGGCGTCACGCCGCATGGCGCGGGCGGAGGCATGAACGATCTGCTCGCTTTTCTGAAGTCCCTCGCGTCGCCCGACCGCAATAGCGGCACCGGCAATCCCGGTGGCAACCGCACGCGCCACAGCCCTGGCGCATGACGGCTACGACCTGGACCCCGCGACGCAATTCAACCGCATCTCAACATTTGCATCTTTGCAATCTGACCGACCAAGGAGAAACCATGGCGAATTCGCTGTCATCGCAATCATCGCTGCAGTTGCCGCAGGGCATGGAAATCACGGCTGAGATCAAGCCGGGCTTTGAAGCAATTCTCACCCGCGACGCGCTCGAACTCGTCGCCGCGCTGCATCGCACGTTCGAACCGCGCCGTCAGCAGTTGTTGCAGGCGCGTGTGGAACGCACGAAACGACTCGACGCCGGCGAGCGTCCCGACTTTCTCGCCGAAACGAAAAGCGTGCGCGAAGGCGACTGGAAGATCGCGCCGCTGCCGCACGATCTGCAATGCCGCCGCGTGGAAATTACCGGACCGGTCGAGCGCAAGATGATCATCAACGCGCTGAATTCGGGCGCGGATTCGTACATGACCGACTTCGAAGATTCGAATGCGCCGAGCTGGGATAACCAGATCACCGGCCACATCAATCTGAAGGATGCAGTGCGCCGCACGATTTCGCTCGAACAGAACGGCAAGTCGTACACGCTGAACGATAAGGTCGCCACGCTGATCGTGCGTCCGCGCGGCTGGCATCTGGACGAAAAACACGTGACGGTGGACGGCAAGCGCGTCTCCGGCGGCATCTTCGATTTCGCGCTGTTCATGGTTCACAACGCGAAGGAACAGGTCGCGCGCGGCACGGCGCCCTACTTCTATCTGCCGAAAATGGAAAGCCATCTCGAAGCGCGTCTGTGGAACGATATCTTCCTCGCCGCACAGGAAGCCGTCGGTGTGCCGCGCGGCACGATTCGCGCGACCGTGCTGATCGAGACGATCGTCGCCGCGTTCGAGATGGACGAGATCCTGTATGAGTTGCGCGAACACAGCTCGGGTCTGAATGCCGGCCGTTGGGACTACATCTTCTCGGCGATCAAGAAGTTCAAGAACGACCGCGATTTCTGTCTCGCCGACCGCTCGCAGATCACCATGACCGCGCCGTTCATGCGTGCCTACGCGCTGCTGTTGCTGAAGACTTGCCATCGTCGCAACGCGCCGGCAATCGGCGGCATGAGCGCGCTGATCCCGATCAAGAACGATCCCGCTGCCAACGACAAGGCAATGGGCGGTGTGCGCTCGGACAAGGCACGCGATGCCGGCGACGGTTACGACGGCGGCTGGGTCGCGCATCCGGGCCTCGTGCCGATCGCGATGGAAGAATTCGTCAAGGTGCTCGGCGACAAGCCCAACCAGATCGGCAAGCAACGCGACGACGTGCTCGTCACGGCGGCCGACCTGATGGACTTCCGTCCGGAAACGCCGATCACCGAAGCCGGTCTGCGCAACAACATCAACGTCGGCATTCACTACCTGGGTTCGTGGCTCGCGGGCAATGGCTGCGTGCCGATTCACAACCTGATGGAAGACGCCGCCACCGCGGAAATTTCGCGCTCGCAGGTGTGGCAATGGATTCGCTCGCCGAAGGGCAAGCTCGAAGACGGCCGCAAGGTGACGGCCGAACTGGTGCGCGCGTTGTCGGCGGAAGAACTCGACAAGGTGAAGCAGGCAGTCGGCGGCGATACGAAGCCGTACGATCGCGCCGCGGAAATCTTCGAAGAAATGTCGACGTCGGAACAGTTCACCGACTTCCTGACGCTGCCGCTGTACGAGGAAATCTGAGGCGCCTGAACGGCTTCATGCATCAGCCTCATTTGCCAGCCTCATTTACGAGCCTCATTTACGAGCAATAACGACGTCGTCCCGGGCCCGCTTTCACCAGCCACGCAAGATGAAAGAGCGGCCCGGATCGCAAGGCTGACCGACCGGCGGCCCGACAGGCGTATGCCTGCCGGGCCGTTTTTTTATGTGCTCTCCATACCGCCGTGCGCTCGCCATGCGTTCGTTGCGATCTCCTGGCGAGCTGGCTGCCGGCTAGTTGCGTGTCTCCTCAACGCGCGCTGCGATACTCGACCCAATCGCCCGATCTGATTTCCGGCAGACCCTTCACCGCATTGGGCACGACCGGATAGAAGCGGCAGTTCACGACGTTACCGTCTACTTTCACCATCACCTCGCGTGCGAGGAAACGATCTTCGACGCCGGGATACACCGCTTCGATCTCATCGAGCACCGCAACCAGTTCATCGTCGATTTCGTAGACGTCGCCTACGACGTCCACGCCGGTTTCGTCGACCACGAGGCCCGGATACAAGCCGAAGTCGAATAGATGGCCGCGCACCGTGGCCGTGCCGAGCAGGCTCGGTGCGGCGATGTCGTTGCGCGCGGCAGCCTCTCTAAGGTCGTTCACTTCACCGGCCCGCAACGTGCCATATACAAAAACGGTCTGCATCGTCGTTTGCTCTCCTTGATTACCAGTTTGTGCCCTGGCTGTTGCCGAGGCTTCAGTTCAGCGACGCGCTCGCTACCAGCACGCCGTCGATATCCGCATAGATCCATTCGCCTGGACGGACCAGCGCGCCCGGCAGTTGCACCGGTACGTCGCGCTCGCCCGTACCGAGCTTCTGGCCACGTCGTGGGCAGGTCGCCAACGCCGCCACCCCGACATTGACTTCATTGAGCTCCAACGTATCGCGCACGCAGCCGTTCAGCACGATGCCCGCCCAGCCATTCTGCTCGGCAATTTGCGCGAGGTTGCCGCCTACCAGCGCGCAACGCAGACTGCCTCCGGCGTCGACTACCAGCACCCGGCCCGCGCCCTTCTCCTCGAGCGTGGCGCGTACGAGCGCATTGTCTTCGAACACCTTGAGCGTGACCGCCGCGCCGCTGAAGCACTCGGCGCGACTGAAAAGATGGAAGACCGGGTCGAGGACGCGCAGCGTTCCGAGCGCCAGTTGCTCCTCGTGTGCGTCGCACAAGTCAGCGGTTGCAAAGCTCATGGGGGTCTCCTCGGGATCCGTGCAATCGGGACATTATGCAACGTTGACACGGGCGTAACACCTACAATGAGAAGCTTGGAGTGGTTTTGGGGCTGTGGTTTTGGGTCCGTGCCTTCGGGTCTATGCTCCCGGCGCTCTGCGCTTGAAGACTCGGTGGTGCCCAGGCGCTCCGTGCTCGTGAGTTCCGCATTTCCAGGCGCTGCGTTTTTTGAGTTCCGTCCATTGGATCGTTCTTCAACATGAATTCGCCCACTGACTCAGTCCAGTCGAGCCGGATCCGCTTCGCCGACATCCCGCCCGAGTTCCAGCCGACGCAAACGCACCCGATCCGCGTGCGCTCGCGGCTGATGCCTTCGGGCTGGCGTATCGCACGGCACACGCACGCGTGGGCGCAGGTGGCCTATGCGTCGCGCGGCGTGCTGCGGGTCGCAACAACCGGCACGACGTGGATGGTGCCGCCGTCCCGCGCGATCTGGGTGCCGCCACATGTGACACATGAAGTGGTCGCCGTCGAAGATGCATTTCTGCGCACGCTCTACATTACCGAAAGCACCGTTCCGGCCGGACTGGATACGCCGCGCGTGGTCGAAGTATCGGATCTGCTGCGCGAAGTCATCGCCGCGCTCGATACGCCCGGCATCTCGGCGACGCGCGAACAGTTGCTGGGCGCGCTCGCGCTCGACGAACTGACACGTTCCGAGCCACTGCCTCTGTCCGTGCCGATGCCCAACGAGAAGCGCTTGCGCGCGTTGTGTGAGGCGGTGATCGCAGACCCGACGAACGGCGATTCGCTCGAACAATGGGCATCGAGCGTGGGTGCCAGCACGCGCACGATTGCGCGGCTGTTTCGTCAGGAGTTGGGTGTGAGCTTTTCGCAATGGCGTCAGCAGGCGGTTCTGGCGCGCGCGATCCCGCTGTTGAGCCAGGGACGGCCGCTTTCGCATGTCGCGCAGGAGCTGGGTTATCAGAGCCAGAGTGCGTTCTCGGCGATGTTCCGGCGAGCGTTCGGCGAAAGTCCACGTGCGTTCATCGAGCGTGGCTCGGAGCATCGTGTGGAAAGCGGAGATCGTGGTGATGCAGAGGCAGACGAAGAGACCCTGCGCAAGTGACGGCGTCGCGCGCAATCGCCAGCCGCTCGGTGTCAGATGCGCAGTGAGTTAAACGTGGTGAACCAGACGTATTGAGTCAACCGCGCTGCGTCAGACACGCCGCGCCAGATGACGGATCGCCCCGAGTTGCGCCAGACGCGGTCCGGTCAGCTTGTACCCCTTGCGTTGATACAACCGCGCAGCAGGATTGTCGACGAACACGCGCAACTGCAACTCGCGCAGCCCGCGTTCGCGCGCCCACTGATGCGACATATCGAGCAGATACGTGCCGGCGCCGAGCCGCCGATGCCCTTCGGCAATCTGTACGTCGCGGATATGCAAGGAATCGCCTTCTTGCGTGATGCGCAGTACGCCGATCGGGTGGCCGTCCACTTCGAGAATGAAATTCTCCGACTCGCGCCAGCTACCGAGAAACAGATCGCCGCGCCAGACCAGATGGTGCCGGCGATAGTAGCCACCCATGTTATTGCGAGTCAGCGCTTCAGCGAACTCGAAATCGTCCATGCTGGCGCTGCGCAGATGAAACGGTGACGGAGCTTCGGTTGGATCGAACATGGTGGAACGGCGAAGATGAGTCGGGTCAACGGTAAAACAGGCCGCGCGCGCTGGCAATGGCTGTTTGTCCCGAGCATACCCGGACGATACCCAGGCGGACCCGGCTGCGGAAATAAAAAAAGCCCACTTCTTACGAAGTGGGCTTTCTAAAATCTGGCGGAGCGGACGGGACTCGAACCCGCGACCCCCGGCGTGACAGGCCGGTATTCTAACCAACTGAACTACCGCTCCAGATTTTTGCACCGTGGCTTGTGAGCTTTGCTCATTCGCCACCCGCACCGTTCAAACTTCCAACCGAACGACGCCGATGTTTTGGCGTCCCCTAGGGGATTCGAACCCCTGTACTCACCGTGAAAGGGTGATGTCCTAGGCCTCTAGACGAAGGGGACAACGTACTGCTTACACCTTTAATGAAAAAGCCCGTTCAAGTTTGTATGAACGGGCTTTGTCTGGCGGAGTGGACGGGACTCGAACCCGCGACCCCCGGCGTGACAGGCCGGTATTCTAACCAACTGAACTACCACTCCAGTTTGCCTATCATGACTTGCGAGCGTTGGTTTTTTCTCTGCAAGCTGCGCTGCTTTATTACTTCTTATCGAATACTAAAGCGACGCTGATATTTGGCGTCCCCTAGGGGATTCGAACCCCTGTACTCACCGTGAAAGGGTGATGTCCTAGGCCTCTAGACGAAGGGGACATAATCTTTTCAGATCTGTCTTTATCTTGCTGCCAACTCACTTTAACTTTCGGTTAAAGTTGTTTGCCTCAGCAGCAAAGACCAATATTCTAACTACGTTACCGCTGTTTGTGAAGTCTTTTTTGCTACAAGCTCCAGACTTCGGAACCACTTCACTCTGCTCTGATGGTGGAGGTAAGCGGGATCGAACCGCTGACCTCTTGCATGCCATGCAAGCGCTCTCCCAGCTGAGCTATACCCCCCTTGCAGAACAGAAACGAGATTTTAGAGGCCAATCTGCGCTTTGTAAATACCCTTTGAGCAATTGCATGCGACTTTTTTCGCAAGTCGCATGCAAACCATCTCAAGGCACGCACGAACGCGCTTAAGCCAACGCTTTTTCGATACGGCTCACGACAACATCGCGACCAAACAGCATCAGCACGCTGTCGATCGACGGAGTATGCGTAGTGCCCGCCACCAGCAGACGAACCGGCATGGCCAGTTGCGGCATCTTCAGCTTGTGCGCGCCGAGCGTTGCCTTCAATGCTGCCGCGATCGCTTCCTTGGTCCACTCGACCGTCTTGAGCGAAGCAGCCAGATCGGCAAGCGCCGGACGCACGACATCCGTGACGTGCTGCGCAAGTGCATCGGCTTCGGGTGCCGGCACACGATAGAACATCGCAGCGTTCTCGGCGATTTCCTTCACCGTCGACGCGCGATCCTTCAGCAAGCCCACCACCGACGTCAGATCGGCGCCCTGCGCGATGGCGGCTTCGTCGATACCCAGTTCAGCGAAGAAAGGCTTGGCGAGCGCCGCGAGGCGCGCGTTGTCCGCCTCCTTGATGTAGTGCGCGTTGAGCCAGTTCAGCTTGTCGTGATCGTACTGAGCCGGCGACTTGCCCAGATGCTCCAGATCGAACCATTCGACGAACTGCTCACGCGTGAAGATTTCCGCATCGCCATGCGACCAGCCCAGACGCGCCAGATAGTTGACCACGGCTTCCGGCAAAAAGCCTGCGTCGCGATAACCCATCACGCTCATTGCGCCGTGACGCTTGCTCATCTTCTCGCCCTGCTCGTTCAACACGGTCGGCAAGTGCGCGTAGACCGGCGGCTCGGCCCCGAGCGCGCGCAGGATGTTGATCTGGCGCGGCGTGTTATTCACGTGATCGTCACCGCGAATAACGTGCGTGATGCGCATGTCCAGATCGTCGACAACCACGCAGAAGTTGTAGGTCGGCGTGCCATCCGGACGCGCGATCACGAGGTCGTCGAGTTCTTCATTCGAGATTTCGATGCGCCCCTTCACGGCGTCGTCCCATGCAACCACACCCGTGAGCGGATTGCGGAAGCGCAGCACGGGCTGCACGCCCGCCGGCGGCTCCGGCAGGACCTTGCCGGGTTCCGGGCGCCACGTGCCGTCATAGCGCGGCTTTTCGCCGGCCTCGCGCTGACGTTCGCGCAATGCGTCCAACTCTTCCGTCGACATGTAGCACGGGTACACGAGCCCCTCGCCTTGCATCTGCTTGAGCACTTCGCGGTAACGGTCCATGCGCTGCATCTGGTAGAACGGGCCTTCGTCGATATCGAGGCCGAGCCATTCCATGCCTTCGAGAATGGCGTCGACCGCTTCAGTACTGGAACGCTCGACGTCGGTGTCCTCGATCCGCAGCACGAAGGTCCCTTTCATCTTGCGCGCGAACGCCCACGGATAAAGCGCGGAGCGAATGTTGCCGAGGTGGATGAAGCCGGTGGGACTCGGTGCGAAACGGGTACGGACGGAGGTGGTCATTAGCGGTTACTCGGAAGACAGGCGCCGGCGCCGTGGCGAACCTTGCCAGTGAAGCGCGGCAGCGGACCGTGCCCGCGCGGCAAAAAACGCCTTGCACGGACACGAAGGAAATAAATGCGAGAGCCGAATTATACCTTCCGAACCCGCGTTGCCTGCCCTCGTCCGAATGGCCAATGCCCGCACGCAAGATGCTCGCAAAGCGAGCTTCAGGACCCCCGAGGCCTTCCTCTGCAACGTTTCATTACAGGGTCCACGCGCATCCGGCGCTTTGATTTATGATGTGCGCGCGCTACGGGTAGGGATAGAACCGCAGTGTACGGAATCGCCGCCGGTGGTCCTGTCCGTTTGACTATCCGCCTGATCGCGGCACAGGTTGCGCCGATTGCGTCCCCCTGGCCGTTGCTGGAGAACCCGTTGAAACCGTCATCCCCTAGCCTCGCCCGCCGTAACTTCTCATTGGCGGCAGCCTCCGCGGTGCTGGCCGCCTGCACCACGACCGGCGGCAGCAAGACCGATAGCACGCCCATTGCTACCACGCCTACCACGCCCACCACCAACACACCACCGCTCGATAAACCGCCGCGAACGATCCGCGTCGGGCTCGCCCTGGGCGGCGGCGCCGCGCGTGGTTTCGCGCACATCGGCGTAATCAAGGCGCTCGAGGCGCGCAATGTCCAGGTCGATCTGGTGGCGGGCACGAGCGCGGGTTCGGTAGTCGGTGCGCTGTACGCCTCGGGAATGAACGGCTTCGCGCTCAACAAACTCGCGCTGACCATGGACGAAACCTCGATCAGCGACTGGGCCATGCCGTTTCGCACGCGCGGCTTTCTGCAAGGCGTCGCGCTGCAGAACTATCTGAATACGACCCTCAACAATCGTCCGATCGAGAAGATGGTCAAGCCGCTCGGCGTGGTCGCCACCGATCTGCGAACCGGCCAGCCGATCCTGTTCCAGCGCGGCAACACCGGCATCGCAGTGCGCGCGTCATGCAGCGTGCCGTCGATTTTCGAGCCGGTGAAGATCGGCGGTCACGAATACGTGGACGGCGGCCTGGTGAGTCCGGTGCCCGCCTCGTTCGCACGCAAGATGGGCGCGGATTTCGTGATCGCAGTGGACATCTCGCAGCGCCCGGAAACCGGCCTCACGGTCAGCTCGTTCGACGTGCTGATGCAGACTTTCACCATCATGGGCCAGACGATCAAGACCTATGAACTCGACAAGTACGCCGACATCGTGATCCGGCCGAATCTGGCGGCCATGAGCGGCAGCGATTTCTCGCAGCGCAATGCGGCGATCCTGGCCGGAGAGGAAGCGGTGGCGAAGATGATGCCCGAGTTGCAACGCAAACTGGCCGCGAGCCGCGTCGCGGCTTAAGCCGTCAGGACCGCGCCGGTTATGGCAACCGGCGCTTCTACTGGTCTTCACGCACACAGCGCGGCTACGGCCTGGGGTAAAGCGGCGCGAATGATTCGCCGACACGTATCGGCAAGCTCAAACGCAAAAAGCCTGCTTCGAAGAATGAAGCAGGCTTTTTTTCACACCCAAACAGCCGGTGCGAGCCGAATCAGTTACTGATTGCCGCCGATCGACGCATTCACGCGCTTGCGCAGATCTTCACCTTCCTGATAGGAGGTCTCGATCCGGCGTGCACCCGTAAAACGCTTTTCCCAGTAGCCGCTATCCAGATCGTCGACGCGGATCGTGCTGCCCGTGGAAGGCGAATGCACGAACTTGTTGTCGCCGATGTAGATGCCGACGTGCGAGAACGTACGGCGCATCGTATTGAAGAACACCAGATCGCCCGGCTTCAGGTCGCTGACGCGAACCTTTTCGCCCACGCGGCTCATTTCCTCGGCGCGGCGCGGCAGTGCCATACCGAGCGTGTCCTGGAACACGTAGCGAACGAAGCCGCTGCAATCGAGCCCCGAATCGGGCGTATTACCACCCCAACGGTAGCGAACGCCGATCATGTTCAGCGCGCCGACCACCACGTCGCCCGCTTTGCCGGCCATGCCGGACAGGAACGATTTGGCACCGCCGTCGCTATCAGGGGCGGTGGATTGCGAATTGAGGGGAGACAAAGAATTCGACCCGCTGGGGGTCGAATATGAGGCATTCTGATTAAAACTGCTTACTTCGTCGGCGAAAGCGCCGGGAGCTGCTGCCATCAAGACGCCAATGAACATCCCGGCGACGACGCGCGTGCAAGCCTGGGTTAGGTTTCTGTGCTGCATTGGTCGGTATTTTTTGCCTGAAAATCAGTGGGCTACGGAAAAAGTTTGGTCGATACTAGCCAGTAAGTATTCGTGTGTCAAAACAAATAGAAAAATACAATCGAGACACGCACCCAATTGGTGAAAGAGTGCAAAATCAGTGGTCAAGCGCCGCTTTCAGCAGCTTTCGAGTGTAAGGGTGCGCCGGTGTCGCAAAAATCTGCTCAACGTCGCCGCTTTCCACGATCGAACCGTTTTGCATGACCGCGACACGATGCGCCATTGCGCCGATCACGGCCAGATCGTGGCTGATGAAAACGAAACCGAGGTTGTACTTCTGTTGCAACCCGGCGAGCAGCTTCAACACCTGCTGCTGGATCGACACGTCGAGCGCACTGGTCGGTTCGTCGAGAATCAGGATGCGCGGCTCCAGCACCAGCGCGCGCGCAATCGCAATCCGCTGACGCTGGCCGCCGGAAAACTCATGCGGATAGCGGTACAGCACGGTACGGTCCAGACCGACTTCCCGCAGGACCGACACCACCTTGTCATGCCGCGCCTCCCGGCTCATTTGCGGCCGATGCAGCGCCAGCCCTTCGCCGACGATCCGTTCGATGGTCTGGCGCGGCGACAGCGAACTGAACGGGTCCTGAAAGACGACCTGCATATTCGAGCGTAAGGCGGTCTGTTCAGCGCCGCGATAACTGCCGAGCGCCCTGCCCTGAAATTCGATCTCGCCGTGCGCGGTGCGCTGCAGACCGAGCAAGGCCATCGCGAGCGTCGATTTACCTGAACCCGATTCGCCGACAATCCCCAGCGTCTCGCCCTGGCGCACCGACACGGTCGCATCGGCGACGGCTCGAAAATGTCTGGAGCGGAACCAGCCGCTCACGCCCGGCAGTTTCGTTTTGAAATCGACTGAAACATCGCGCGCTTCGAGCAGCACCGGTGAAATCGGCAGCACGGGGACCACCGTGCGCTGCGGGCGGCTCGCCAGCAGACGTTGCGTGTACGGATGCTGCGGCGACTCGAACACCTGCTCGACCGTTCCGCTTTCCACGAGTACACCCTTCTCCATCACCGCGATGCGTTGCGCGAAATGCCGCACCAGATTCAGGTCGTGCGTGATCAGCAGCACGGCCATGCCGCGTTTCTCGGCTTCGTCGCGTTGCAACTCCAGCAGCAGCTCGACGATCTGTGCGCGAATCGTCACGTCGAGCGCCGTGGTCGGCTCGTCGGCGAGCAACAGGCGCGGGCGGCACGCGAGCGCCATCGCGATCATGGCGCGCTGCCGCTGACCGCCCGAGAGCTGATGCGGATAGCTATTCACGCGCTTGCCGGGCTCGGCGATGCCCGTGCGCCCCAGCAACGCCACCGCACGCTTACGCGCCTCGTTCGCCATGACGCCGTCGTGCACGACGATCGTCTCCGCAATCTGGTCACCGATCGTATAGAGCGGATTGAGCGCTGTCATCGGCTCCTGAAAGATCATCGCGATGTCCGAGCCGCGCATGCCGCGCATCTCGCGCTCGCTTTTGGCGAGCAGATCTTCGCCGTCGAAACGAATCGACCCGCTCACTTGCGCATCGCTCAACAGACGCAGGATCGACAGCGCGGTCACGCTCTTGCCCGAGCCCGATTCGCCGACCAGCGCGACCCGCTCGCCGCGCTGGATGGCGAGCGTCACGTCGTTCACTGCGACCGTATCGCCGAAGGTCACGTGCAGACGATCGAGTTCCAGCAGCGGCGGCGTCATGCCGTGTTGTCCGTTGTTGTCCACCGTGGCGCTCACTGGTTGCCTCCCGCGCGCATGGCATCGGCGATACGGGTATCCAGCGCATTGCGCAGGGCGTCGCCCATGAAGGTCAGCAGCAACAGCATCGTGACCAGCACGCCGAAAGTGGATAGCGAAATCCACCATGCGTCGAGATTCGCTTTGCCTTGCGCAAGCAGTTCGCCCAGGCTCGGCGTGGGTGAAGGTACGCCGAGGCCGAGAAAGTCGAGGCTGGTGAGCGCGAGAATCGAGCCGCTCATGGTGAACGGCAGAAACGTGATCACCGGCGTCAGGCTGTTCGGCAATATATGCCGCCACATGATCTGCCAGTTCGACAGACCGATCGCGCGTGCCGCGCGCACGTAGTCCTGCTGGCGATTGCGCAGAAACTCCGCGCGCACATAGGTCGCGAGGCCCACCCAGCCAAACAGCGACAGCAGCACGATCAACAGAATGAAGCCCGGCTCGAAGATCGAAGCGAAAATGATCAGAAGGTACAACTGTGGCATGGCGCTCCAGATTTCGATCAGCCGCTGCCCGACAATGTCGATACGTCCTCCGAAATATCCCTGCACCGCGCCCGCCGCAATCCCGAGTACCGTGCCGATCAAGGTCAGCACCAGCCCGAATTCGACCGACACGCGAAAACCGTATAGAAGACGCGCGAACAGATCGCGGCCGCGGTCGTCGGTACCGAGCCAGTTGTCACGCGACGGCGGCGCCGGGTTCGGCGCCTTCGAGAAATAATTCAGCGTGTCGTAGTAGTACCGGTTCGGCGGATACACCGCGAAGTTGCCCGGCGCATCGAAACGATGCTTGATATACGGATCGAGATAATCGGCAGGCGTCGGGAAGTCGCCGCCGAAGGTGGTCTCCGCGTAGGTCTTGAACATCGGAAAATACAACTGTCCTTCGTAGCGCACGACGAGCGGCTTGTCGTTCGACCACAGCGGCCCGGCGAGGCTCGCCGCAAACGCGACGACGAAGATGACCAGGCTCCAGTAGCCAAGGCGCTGCTGGCGAAAACGCTGCCAGACACGACGCGCCGGCGTTGGCGAGACGAATGCGCGAGCCGGTTCGGTGCGCGCCGCCGCATCGGCGGAAAGGCGGGCTCGATTCATCAGCGCTCCAGTTGTTCGAATTGGATGCGGGGATCGACCCACACATAGCAAAGATCGGAAATCAGATTGGTCGCAAGACCGATCAGCGTGAACAGATACAAGGTGCCGAGCACAACCGGATAGTCGCGCCGCACCACCGATTCGTACGACAGCAAGCCGAGTCCGTCGAGCGAAAACAGCGTCTCGATCAACAGGCTGCCGGTGAAAAACGCACCGATAAACGCCGCCGGAAAACCGACGATCAACGGCAGCAATGCATTGCGAAACACATGCTTCCACAACACGCGCTTTTCCGACAACCCTTTGGCGCGCGCGGTCAGCACGTATTGCTTGCGGATCTCGTCGAGGAAAGCGTTTTTCGTCAGCATCGTGACGACGGCGAAACTGCCGACCACCGAGGCCGTGATCGGCAACGCGATATGCCACAGATAATCGACGATCTTGCCGCCCACACTCAACTGCGCCCAGTTATCCGACGTGAGATTGCGCAGCGGGAAGAGCTGCAGGAAGCTGCCGCCACCGAACAGCACCAGCAACAGCACGCCCAGCACAAAACCTGGAATGGCATAGCCGACCAGCACGACGAGGCTCGTCGCGATATCGAACCGCGAGCCGTTGCGCACCGCTTTGGCGATGCCCAAGGGCACCGATATCAGGTAGGTCAGAAAGAAGGTCCATAAGCCGATGCTGATCGATACCGGCAACTTCGAAACGATCAGCGACCACACGCTTTGGTGGCGGAAATAGCTCTGACCCAGGTCGAAGGTCGCGAAGCGCTTTAGCATCAGCACGTAGCGTTCGAGCGGTGGTTTGTCGAAACCGTATAGCACTTTCAGTTGCGCGATCTGCTGCGCGTCGACGCCGCTATGCGTGCGCAGACCGAACGGCGCACCGTTCTCCGCGCCTTTGCGCAGCTCGTGCTGCATCTGTTCGACCGGGCCGCCGGGAACGAACTGGATCACGGCAAAGGTCAGCGTCAGCACGCCGAGCAAGGTCGGGATCATCAACAGCAAGCGTTTGAGGATGTAGCTCCACATGGCGTCGTTTCCGGTGCGAAGGCGGTGAATGAATGGACGCGTTCAGTGCGACTGCGCTTGCGGCTGTTGCGGTTGAGGTTCCGCGTACCACCACGTCGACGTAATCCAGCCCTCGGCGCCATAGTACAGAGGCAAGGTTCTGGGCCACGCGAGACCCCGCTTGAACGCTACCCGATGCGTTGCGCTGTACCACTGCGGAATCACATAGTAGCCATGCATCAGCACGCGGTCGAGCGCGTGCGTTGCGTCGATCAGTTGCTCACGCGTTTGGGCATGCACGAGCGCATTCAGAATCGCGTCGACAGCCGGCGACTTCAACCCGATCACGTTGTCCGAGCCTGGCGTGTCCGCGGCCTTGCTGCCGTACCGGTCGATCTGCTCCGAACCGGGCACCTGCACGTCCGGCATGCGGATCGTGGTCGTGTCGAAATCGAACGCGTCGAGTCGCTTCTGATAGACCGCGAAGTCGGACACGCGAAACGTCGCGGTGATGCCGAGCTTCTGCAGATTGCGGATGAGCGTCGCGACGATCGGCTCGAACTGCGCGGACGAGCCGGAATCGTCGAGAATCTCGAACCGGAACGGCTCGCCTTTGGCGTTACGCAATGCGCCGTCGCGATAGGTCCACCCTGCCTGCTGCAACAACGCGCGCGCCTGCAGCAGATTGGCGCGCAGCGAGCCCGGCGGATCGGTGTCCGGCTGCTTCGGCGGCGGACCGAACACGGCTGGATCGAGCTTCGCACGCCACGGGTCGAGCAGCGCCAACTCGCCAGGCGTTGGCAGCCCCTTCGCCTGCAAGTCCGTATTGACGAAGAAGCTGTCGATGCGCGTGTACTGATTGAAGAACAACTGGCGGTTCAGCCACTGAAAGTCGAGCGCGAGATCGAGCGCCTTGCGCACCCGCACGTCCTGGAACAACGGCCGCCGCGTGTTGAGCACGAAGCCCTGCATGCCGGTGCCGTTATGTTGCGGAAATTCGCGTTTGATCAGCTCGCCGCTATCGAACTTCTTGCCGACGTCGCGCCGCACCCAATTGCGCGCGACATATTCGACCAGTACGTCGTACTCGCCCGCCTTGAAGGCCTCGAGCCGCGCCGTGTTATCCGAATACAGCTTGTAGACGATCCGGTCGAAATTGTTCGTGCCGACCCGCACAGGCAACGCCGCCCCCCAATAGTTCGGATCGCGCCGGAAGGTAATCGTGCGGCCATTGTCGTATTGATCGATCAGGTAGGGTCCGCTGGCAATGGGCTTCTCGAACGCCAACTGGTCGAACGCGATCCGGCTGCCGTCCGGCTTCATCCCCCATTTGTGCGAGAACACCGGCATGCTGCCCGCCAGCAGCGGCAACTCGCGATTGCGCTGGCGAAACTCGAAACGGATCGTGTGCGGGTCGACGACTACTGCGCGCGTGATCTCGCCAAAGATCGACGCGAATTGCGGCGCGGCTTGCGGGCTTTTCAACGTGTCGAGCGAAAATTTGACGTCGTCCGCGGTGACCGGATCGCCGTTCGAAAAGCGGGCGCGCGGATTGATGTGGAAGGTGGTCGACAGACCGTCGGGCGCAATATTGATGTCGTCGGCGAGCAGGCCGTAGGCGGAGGCCACTTCGTCGCTGCTGCCGATGGTCAGGCTTTCGAACATCAGATCCACGCCCGGCGCGGTATTGCCGCGCAGCGTGAACGGATTGAATTTATCGAAGCTGGTAAGCCGGCTCGGATTCGCCATCACCAGCGTGCCGCCTTTGGGCGCATCCGGGTTGACGTAGTCGAAGTGCTTGAAACCGGCCGGATATTTCGGCTCGCCGTATTGCGCGATCGCATAGACCGCGTGAGCCTCGGGCGCTGCGAGCAAACCGGCCACCACGCACAGGCCGCACAGTACGCCGGCGCACACCGACCGCCAGGAGTCAGGTACAAACCGCCGCACAACCGGAAGACCGACACGCGATAGCCCGTGAATCACGCTGCATCGAAGTGCACGAGGCGTTTTAGCCCATCGCGAGCCAGTTGTCATAGGGGCCTTGTTGGTCAGTGGGCAATTGCAATCTGAAAGAATTCTACCCAATAACCCGCGCAATCCACACATCTCATCTGAGCGACGTTCACGTGCGTGGTCGCAGACCCCATCGGGAGGAGCTGTGGGCTTCCTCGCCGGTAAACTTCCTCCTTGCTGACCGGCCTGCTGTCGAACCATTCGATTGCTGCACGGCGTCGCGCAGGCTTGCCGGCGCAAAAACGCCGAACGCGCGATTCCAAGCTACAACAGCACGGGCCTCGCCAAGGTTTCGCTCGAGGCAAGCGTGTGTAGCCGGCGCAATAAAAAAACCGCCCTGGCCTGGGCGGTTTTTTATTCACGGCTGGATCAGCCGCGACGATCTGGCTTAGTGCCAGCCTTAATGCCAGCCGCGACGATTGTCGTAGTGGTCACGGCCGTAGTCGTAACGGCCCGGGGGATGATGGCGATACCAGTCATCACGCGCCCAGTAGCGACGGCCATCCCAGTAGCGGTCGCCGTGCCAGCCGATCACAATCGCCGGACCGCCGTAGTAGACGGGAGCCGGTTGATAGACCACTGGCGGCGGAGGCGGGGGCGGCGGTGCATAGACCGGCGCGGGGGCCACGTAGACCGGCGCGGGAATGCCGATGTTGACACCAATGTTGAGCCCACCGGCCATTGCAGCACCCGACGCAGCCAACCCGAGAACCCCGATCAGAAGTGGAACAAGACGTGCGGACTTCATTGATCACCCTTTTGAAGAATGTGTGTTGTTGGCCGAAATATAACGCAAGGCAGCCCTCCGCGTATTTCAACTTTGTAATAACTGATGCACAACATCGCAGTGCCGGCCGCCCGGTTACGTCTCGTTACATTGACCCAAAGTTCGGTGAAAAGGTAGTGACGGTGTAATCGGACCACCACTCCGTTAGTCACCCATTTGCCGATGGTTTTTCCTATCGGTCATTGATCATGTCTGCCTCAGGGGCGATTCTGGCGTGGCTCCCGGATGCGCCATGGCAATCCGGCCGCTTGCTCCACGATCAGCCTTGGGACCGCGATACTGCCGACGCATCAAAATCAGTAGGATGTCGAAGTATTCATGCGGCACGGCACGTATCCGGCAAGTAATGGAATAACGGATCTGGCCGGACTCCAAGGTCCACCCATTTCCCGCCGCCTCAATCGCCCTCGCCTTGTCGCGCGTCCGCGACCCTCCTCCATAGGCCGGTGACATGGGATTGCAAAACGGCATGGCGGCGTTGCAAAGCATCGCCTGCCGCCCCGCCACGCTGCAGCCGCGCTTACCACGACGCCCGGCTGCACCCATTCGCGCAAGATGCCAAAAACGAACATCCGATGTTCGAAAGAACATTCTCTCAATATTTCCATGTCACCGGTCGTCCGACCTCATCATCCAAAAATCCTCCAAAAAACACCCTATTCAGTAGATATTTCAAGAAACTCAACCACTTAAACCATGGTTTTCCCTAGTACTCCCACGCCATACTAGTGATACGATGACTGACACTAAACGCAGATAAATGTTCGAATTCGAGCATTCCTGGCGTCCAACAGCCAGTCAGTAGATACATTGGGTACGGAGACAGATTTTGAAAACAATCATTGGTTTGCGCTGGTGGATCATCGCGCTCGTCTGTGCCGGGACGATCATCAACTATCTGTCGCGCAACGCCCTCGGCGTGATGGCGCCCGAGTTGACGAAGCTCCTGCACATGAGCACCAAGCAGTATTCGTACGTCGTCGGCGCTTTCCAGATCGGCTATACGATCATGCAACCGGTGTGCGGCCTGATCATCGACCTGATCGGCTTGCGCCTCGGTTTTGCACTGTTCGCCTGCCTTTGGTCGCTGACCGGCGTGTTGCACGGTTTCGCGAGCGGCTGGCTCTCGCTGGCGGCCTTGCGCGGACTCATGGGATTGTCGGAAGCCGTCGCCATTCCGGCTGGCATGAAGGTGGTCGCCGAATGGTTTCCGAACCGCGAGAAATCCGTGGCGGTGGGTTACTTCAATGCGGGCACGTCGCTCGGTTCGCTGCTCGCCCCGCCACTCGTCGTCTTCCTGTCGTTGAGATATGGCTGGCAAAGCGCGTTTGCGGTGACGGGTGCGCTCGGCTTCGTCTGGGCTGCCGTCTGGTACGTGCTGTACCGCTCGCCGGCCGATCACGCACGCATCAGCGCGGCGGAGCGCGAGACGATCGTCAGCGGACAAACGCCGGGCACGCCGCAACGGCGCAGCATCCGCGAAGTGCTCCGTACGCGCCGGTTCTGGGCCATCGCCCAGGCCCGTTTCTTCGCGGAACCCGCGTGGCAAACATTCAGCTTCTGGATTCCGCTTTATCTCGCGACGCAACGCCACATGGATCTGAAACAGATTGCGATGTTCGCGTGGCTGCCGTTTCTTGCCGCCGACCTTGGCGGCCTCTTCGGCGGCTATCTGTCGCCGCTCCTGATGAAGCATTTGCGCATGCCGCTGATCGCGTCGCGTATCGCGGGTGTCGTGCTCGGCGCGTTCATGATGCTCGGACCGGCATGTATCGGCCTCGTCGCCTCGCCGTATCAGGCAATCGCGCTCTTCTGCGTGGGCGGCTTCGCGCATCAGATGATCTCCGCGCTCGTCAACACCCTGGCAGCGGACGTGTTCGACTCCAGTGAAGTCGGCACCGTCGCAGGATTCGCCGGGATGTCCGCGTGGATCGGCGGCCTGGGCTTTTCGCTGCTGGTCGGCGCGCTGGCCGATTCGATCGGCTACACGCCGCTATTCGGCGCCCTCGGTGCTTTTGACCTCATCGGCGCCACCTTGCTAATCATTCTGATGCGCGGCGTCTCCAGCGACGCGCGTCCGCGTCGTATCGACAACAACGCCAGCACGGCTGCGTGACCTCACCCAAAGACACATCATGCGTTCCCTGACGAATCTGAAACACCCGCCGCGTTTTTCACTGTCCTCCCAGAACGGCAATCACATCGTGCTCGCCGCGCAGGAGAACTGCCGGATTGAACTGTTCGTTCTCGCCGACGACATCATCCGGGTACTCGTACTGCCGGACGGCGAAACGCGCGGTCCGCGAACCTGGTCTATCGCGCCGGGCGCGGACGACGCACCACTCGAAGGCCGCGATCGCCGGGACATGAGCGATTTCACGCCGCCCAGCTTCGACGTATCGACCCAGGCAGGGCACGTTGTCGTCGAAACGTCGCGCATCCGTTTGACGGTCACGCTAGACGGCGGATTCTGCGCGTGGGACATCCTGCACGACGCGACGTGGCATCGCGTGATGAACGACAGGAAGACTCAGGCGTACAACTTCGGCTGGTGGGACGAGCGCGTGTACCACTACATCGAGCGGCGCAAAGGCGAAATGTATGTGGGTCTCGGTGAGCGCGCCGGTTCGCTCGACCGCGCGAACCAGTCCTACGAAATGCGCAACATCGACGCAATGGGTTATAGCGCACGCACAACAGACCCGCTCTACAAGCACATCCCCTTCTACATCACGTGGCAGCCGGAAACGTCGACAGGCTTCGGCCTGTTCTACGACACGCTTGCCGACTGCCGCTTCGACATGGGCCGCGAGCTCGATAACTACCACGGCCACTACCGGCACTTTGTCGCCGAGCATGGTGATCTGGATTATTACTTCATCGCGTCGGCGGCCACGCCCTTGCATGCGGTGCGCCGCTTTACGTGGCTGACCGGACGCCCGGCCTGGATGCCGAAATGGGGGCTCGGCTATTCCGGCTCGACGATGAGCTACACCGACGCGCCCGACGCGCAGCAACGCATGGGCGAATTCATCGAACGATGCAGCGAGCACGACGTGCTGTGCGATTCGTTCCATCTGTCCTCGGGCTATACGTCGATCGGTCCGAAGCGCTACGTGTTCAACTGGAACCACGAGAAGTTTCCTGACATCGACGGCTTCGTGCAGAGCTATCTGGAGCACGGCGTGCGTCTGTGCGCGAACATCAAGCCATGTCTGTTGCAGGACCATCCGGCGTTCGACGAAGTGGCACGCGCCGGCTTGCTGATCGCGTCGCGCGACGGCGACCCGGCGTGGGTGCAGTTCTGGGACGAAGTAGGCGCGTATCTGGACTTCACGAATCCCGCCACCATCGACTGGTGGAAAGCGCGCGTGAAAGACAGTCTGTTGAAACACGGTATCGCCGCGACGTGGAACGACAACAATGAGTTCGAGATCTGGTCGCCCGACGCGATGGCCCAGGGCTTCGGCCAACCATATCCGGCGCGTGAGGCGAAGGTGCTGCAAACGCAGTTGATGATGCGCGCGTCGCACGACGCGCAGCGCGAATACGCGCCGGACCGCCGGCCGTTCCTCGTGTCCCGCTCGGGCGGCGTCGGCATGCAACGCTATGTGCAGACATGGTCCGGCGACAACTTCACCTCATGGGAAACGCTGCGCTTCAATCTGAAGATGGGCCTCGGTCTCGCCATGTCCGGCGTCTCGAACAGCGGCCACGATATCGGCGGATTCTCAGGCCCGGCGCCAGGTCCGGAACTGTTCGCCCGCTGGGTCGCCTTCGGCATCTTCCTGCCGCGTTTCAGCATTCATTCATGGAACGACGACGGCACGGTCAACGAGCCCTGGATGCATCCCGAAGTCACGCCGCAGGTGGCGTCGCTGATCAAACTGCGATACCGGCTGATCCCTTACCTGTACGAATTGCTATGGCAATCGCACAGCGCGTACGAGCCGGTACTGCGCCCCATGTTCGCCGAGTTTCCGCATGATCCGCACTGTCTTGCCGACGGCGACGACATGATGCTCGGTTCGTCGATGCTGGTCGCACCGGTAGTCGAAGCAGGTCAATCGACGCGCGACGTTTATCTGCCGGCCGGCACGCATTGGGTGTCGTACTGGAGCGGCGAGGTGTTCGAAGGCGGTCGGACGGTGACCCTGCCGGCCCCGCTCGAACAGCCGGTGACCTTGCTGCGCGAGGGCAGCGTGATTCCGTTGAACATTGCGGAACAACACTTCGGCCGTCCTGCCGACGAACGCGCGTTCATTGCCGTGCCGCATGCCGGCGCGGGCATCGCTCGCGGCGGCTGTGTCGAAGACGATGGCGAAAGCGAAGCCTGGCGCACAGGCGCGCAAGGCCGCTGGAACGTCACGATTACAGGCGATGCAAGCACGCTCCGCATTTCAATCGTCCGCGAAGGCTGGGTCCAGCAGCCACAACAGGAAGTTCGACTGTTCGTGCCGGCAAACGAAGTGCGCACGGCCGTCTGCGTCGACAGCACGCTGGTCGCCGACCACACGGTTGACGGCTGGCGCTGCCTGACGATTTCCATCGCTCACTAACAAAGCATGCACCACCACCCCGAAGCGCAACGCTCACCTATCTAATCCGGAGACCCGCAAAACCATGAACTCATTGAAGCGCGCGCGTACACGCGCATTCGTCCTCTCGTGCCTGCCGTTGGCGGGCGCCGCGCTGTCAACCGGCGCGTCGGCGCAAAGCAGCGTGACGCTGTACGGCGTGGTCGATAACGCGTTCACGTATGTCAGCAATCAGAAGGGGCATTCCAACTTCTACATGAGCCAGGGCAACCTGCAGGCAAGCAAGTTCGGCCTGCTCGGTTCGGAAGACATCGGTGGCGGCACGAAGGCGATTTTCAGGCTCGAAAGCGGTTTTAACTCGCTCACTGGCGCGCAAAGTAGCTCGGGCTACATTTTCAATCGGCAAGCGTACGTTGGCCTGACCAATGACAAATACGGGACGGTGACACTCGGCCGTCAATACACGCCCTACTTCCAGATGGTCGGCGCACTCGGGCCAACGGGCGTATTGACGGGCGCGACAGGCGCGCATCCAGGCGACGTCGACGCGCTCGACACCACGCTGCGTCTCAACAATTCGGTTACCTATCTATCGCCGAACCTCGCCGGTTTGCAATTCAGTGCGCAGTACGGCCTAGGCGGTGTGCCGGGCAGCGTGGCCAGCGGCAGCCAATTCAGCGCGGCACTTCGCTACGACTATCAACCGTTTGCGATCGCGGTGGGCTATCTGAAACTGAAAGATATCGCGACGAGCCAGGCGCTGGGTACCTACGCCGTCAACTCGCCGGTGAACAGCGGCTATGCGACAGCACGCAGCGCGCAATTGTTCGCCGCGGCGGCTCGCTACACTCATCAGGACCTGATGGTCGGCGTGAACTATTCGAACGTGCAGTACGCGCCGGGCTCCGGTTCGCTGTTCACCGACGAAGGCGTGTTCAATACGTACGGTCTGATTTCCACGTATCGGATCACGCCGGCCATCACTGTCGGCGCCGGCTACAGCTACACGCAGGCAAGCAAAGCGAATGGCATCAGCGATGCGGCCCGCTATCACCAGATCTCGCTCGAGCAGACTTACAACCTCTCTACCCGCACCACGTTGTACGCACTGGAGGCGTATCAGCATGCGCACGGCAAGACGCTGGTTGCAGCGGGCAGCACGGGGACGAGTATTACTGACGCGGTAGCTGTGGTTGGCGACTCGCAGAATACGACGCCTTCGTCAGGGCCGTCGCAATTCGTCGGCATGGTGGGGTTGCGGCACGCGTTTTAATGGCGATAGCAGGTCCTGCCGCCGCATAAATTGCGAGCCGAAAAAACAAAAACCCCGCAGAGCCTAGACTCTGCGGGGTTCTCTCTACCACTTCTGGCGGAGACGGAGGGATTCGAACCCTCGATCCAGGTTTTGGCCCAGATGCTCCCTTAGCAGGGGAGTGCCTTCGACCTCTCGGCCACGTCTCCCAAACTTTCGGTTGCGCAGGGAGTCAGCGCAACGAAGCCAAGATAATAGCGGGCCGAACCGCGAAGGTCAATGTCTACCGCACATTTTTTGTGCCAGGTTTGTCGTGGTTGACGCAATTTATTCACATTCACATCATCACATTCACCCCGGCCACGCGCACGGTAAAGCATCAGAGATGAGGCGCGCCTGTACGCCCCACCCCGTGCGGCAAATTACGCCTGATCCAGTTCGAACGCCTTATGCAGCGCGCGCACGGCGAGCTCCATGTACTTCTCGTCGATCAGCACCGAAATCTTGATTTCGGAGGTCGAGATCATCTGGATGTTGATGCCCTCTTCCGACAGCGTGCGGAACATCGTGCTCGCGATACCCACGTGCGAACGCATGCCGACGCCGACCACCGACACCTTCGACACCTTCGGATCGCCCAGCACCTGTTCAGCCTGCACGTGCCCCTTCACCTGGCCCGTGAGGATGTCCATGGCGCGCTGATAGTCGCCGCGACCGACCGTGAACGTGAACGCCGTTTTGCCCTCGACGCTCTGGTTCTGGATGATCATGTCGACGTCGATATTCGCGTCCGCCACCGGGCCGAGAATCTGATAAGCGATGCCCGGCTTGTCGGGCACACCCATCACGGCGATACGAGCTTCGTCGCGCTGGAACGCGATGCCCGAGATGACTGCTTTTTCCATGGTCTCGTCTTCTTCAAAAGTAATCAGGGTGCCCGACTTCATTTCGGCGTCGAGCGGGATGAGCGGATCGGTCAGGCTCGACAGCACGCGCGTCTTCACCTGATATTTGCCGGCGAATTCCACCGAGCGGATCTGCAGCACCTTGGAACCCAGGCTTGCCATTTCCAGCATTTCTTCGAACGTCACGCGATCGAGGCGGCGTGCTTCTTCCACCACGCGCGGGTCGGTCGTGTAGACGCCGTCGACGTCCGTGTAAATCAGGCACTCGTCGGCTTTCAATGCGGCAGCGACTGCGACAGCGGACGTATCCGAGCCGCCGCGCCCCAACGTAGTGATGTTGCCTTCAGGGTCGATACCCTGGAAGCCGGTAATCACCACCACCTTGCCTGCGTCGAGATCGCGCAGTACGCGCTCGCCGTCGATTTCGCTGATGCGTGCTTTCGTGAATGCGCTATCCGTTTTGACCGGCACTTGCCAGCCGGCGTAGCTGACCGCGTCGACGCCGGCTTCCTGCAGCGCGATCGCCAGCAGACCCGAGCTGACCTGCTCGCCCGTGGCGGCGATCATGTCGAGTTCGCGCGGGCTCGGCTGACTCGTGATCTCTTTCGCGAGACCGAGCAAGCGGTTGGTTTCGCCGGACATTGCCGACGGCACGACGACCATCTTGTGGCCGGCCTTATGCCATTTCGCGACGCGCTTGGCGACGTTCTTGATGCGCTCGACCGAGCCCATCGAGGTGCCGCCGTATTTATGTACGATGAGTGCCATTGTCGTTCTGAACTGGAGGATAAACCGCGCTGGCGCGCTGGAGACGACCGCACAAAAGCACAGGGAGCGCAACGTCTTGTGAACGACGGCAAAGTGTGTGGCGGCGTAGATGCAGCGCGCGTGTAACACGCGCGGATTTGCCCGGGAATGATCGCTAGTGGCTTACCGGAAACGACGGATCACGCTCGCAGGCCGGCAAATACGACAAAATTGACAAAAGCGACGGCGAAATCGGGTCGGGCAAACAAGCTAAATTACCCGATCGAGCGCAAAAAGACAAGCCGGAATGCCCGTCGAATGGCCCGGATTATGGGCTGCGAAGGCTTATCCGGCATGGTTTTGCGTCCTATTTCCGGGCTCCGCCGGCCAGATCACCTGCCCGTCCGATCGGCCGGTCAGGCGATCAGCAGGTCGTCGCGCCAGATGATCCTGACACGCGGTTCAGCCGCATCCACCTGCCCGGGCAACGCTGCGCGATTCACGCCGAGCAGGGGCACGAACAGCAGGTCGCCGCCCACGTAAAGCAGCGGCACGTCGCGCTTCCATGCAGGAATGCCATGCTCCTGGAACAGGTTTTTCAGCGTACGGCTCGGGCTGTTTTGCGCAGCGCCGGTGCGCATCCGTTCGCCGCCGCTGCGCGATCGCGCGCTCAACACCGCCCGGCGTAGCACGCTGACGGGAAGCGTATCGGGATCGGCCGGCATGGCACCTGCATTGCCGGCGGCATCGGGATCAGCGCCGGCTTCCCCGCCCGGATTCGCATCGACAGCGACGAACACAAAGGTGCCGCGCCATTGCGGCAGGCGCCAGATCGTTTCGCCTTGCCAGGTAAGCTCGCTGACGGCGCGCCCGGTGAGCGCGGTTTCGTCGGCAGGTTCGCTGCTATCGCCCGCTTCCCAATAGACGAGGCCACGATAACTGCGCAACGCCTGCCCCGCATGATCGATACGCAGGCTGTGGCCCTCGCCTGCCTCGCTGACTTCGCGCAACTGGCGCAAAGCATCGGTAAGACGTGCGGTCGATGCCGCGACCAAACCCAGCGTGCGCATCCAGTAGCGCAACAGGTTGAGCGCACGATCGTCGTCGAGGGCGAGCAGCGCGTCCTGCGATAGCGCGCGGCCTTCATCGCGTGCTGCTGCGTCCAGATCGATGCGCGCGAGATCGTCGAGCAGACGTTGCGCCGATGCCGCGTGCGCCGCCGTGCGCGCGAGCGCGTCGCGAAAACCAGGAAAGTGGATGGCCAGCGCCGGCGTCACCTCGTGGCGCAATGCGTTGCGCGCGTAACGGGTGTCCGCGTTCGATTCGTCGTCGATCCAGCGTAGATTGCGAGCGCTCGCGTACTGCTCGAGTTGCGTACGCAGCAGGTGCAGCAGAGGCCTCACGCGCACCGCAGCGGCACCCGTCGGCAAGTACTCGGGCGCCATCGCGGCAAGACCCGCCAGGCCCGCGCCGCGCAGCAGTTGCAACAGCACCGTCTCCGCCTGGTCGTCAGCGTGCTGCGCGAGCCATAGCGTGTGAACGGCGCGTGCTGCGCACATGACGTCCAGCGCACGGTAACGCGCATCGCGCGCCGCAGCCTCGACACTCACACCACTGTCTCGCGCCACGTCCACGCGCTGCGCCGCGAATTCAACGCCGTGTTCCCGCGCAAACGCTTCGCAGTGCGCGAGCCACTCGTCGGCGTGAGCGCTGAGGCCATGATGCACATGCAGCGCAACGCAACGCGATGCGCCGGCAGCACGCACAGCCGCATCGAGCAATACGCTCGAATCGACGCCGCCACTGAACGCAATCGCAATGCGCGCGTTCGCAGGCAACGCGGACAGCGCGATGCCGACCGCCTCGAGAACGAGGCGGTCGGCGGGCGAATCGGCGGTGGGAGTCACGTCGCTAGCGCGTTACGCGCTGAAGGACGAAAGGGAACGCGCGGGCTTAAGCACCCGGCGTCGTTTCCTTGAACTTGCCGTACGACATCAACCGTTCGAAACGGCGTTGACGCAGGTCGTTGATGCTCATACCCTGGAACTGGCGCAGCGAATCGGCGAGCGCACGGCGCAACATCGCGGCCATGCCCTTCGGATCGCGATGCGCGCCGCCGAGCGGCTCGTTGACGATCTTGTCGATCAGGCCGAGCGCCTTGAGACGATGCGCGGTCAGACCGAGCGCTTCTGCTGCTTCCGGCGCTTTCGCGGCGCTCTTCCACAGGATCGACGCGCAGCCTTCCGGCGAAATCACCGAATAGGTCGAGAACTGCAGCATCAGCACGCTGTCGCCGACGGCAATCGCGAGCGCGCCGCCCGAACCGCCTTCACCGATGATCGTGGCGATCAGCGGCGTCTTGAGTTCAGCCATGACGTACAGATTGCGGCCGATCGCTTCCGACTGGCCGCGCTCTTCCGCGCCGATACCCGGATAGGCACCCGGCGTATCGATGAACGTGAAGATCGGCAAGCCGAACTTCTCGGCGAGACGCATCAGGCGTTCAGCCTTGCGATAGCCTTCCGGACGCGGCATGCCGAAGTTGCGCAGCGCGCGCTCCTTCGTGTCGCGGCCCTTCTGATGGCCGATCACCATGCAAGCCTGGCCGTTGAAACGCGCGAGGCCGCCGACGATCGACAGGTCGTCCGCATAGTTGCGGTCGCCGTGCAGTTCGTGGAAATCGGTGAACAGCTCGTTCACGTAATCGAACGTGTACGGGCGCTGGGGATGTCGGGCGATTTGCGAAACCTGCCACGGGGTGAGGTTCGCGTACAGATCTTTGGTGAGCTGTTGACTCTTCTTGGACAGCCGCTCGATCTCTTCCGAAATATCGACGGCCGAATCGTCCTGCACGAAGCGCAATTCTTCGATCTTCGCTTCGAGTTCAGCGATCGGCTGTTCGAAATCCAGAAAGGTGGTCTTCATTGGTTGTAATCCTTGGACTTACCGGCAGCGCGTATTCTAACCGCGCTCGCCGATGTCAAAACCATCTCGCAACTATCAATTTTTAACAATTGATAGCTTTTTAAACAATACTTCTCGTTCTTCTCAAGAAACCGCCGGGGCTGTCACACGCTTTCCGCACCGCGGGAAGTTTCACCAAACGCGTGATGCGAAACGCTGGATTGGAAGATTTAGTAATCGACCGGCAGCGGATCGAGACTCCGCCACATATACCAGGTGGCGACGGTGCGCCACGGCTCCCAGTTCGCCGCAACCTCACGCGCTTCGCTGCGCGTAACCGGTTCGCCGCTAAAGTAATTGACGCTGATCGCGCGGATCAGGCCGAGATCGTCGAGCGGCAGCACGTCCGGACGCGACAGATTGAAGATCAGGAACATTTCCGCGGTCCAGCGGCCAATGCCGCGGATCTGCGTCAGTTCGGCGATCACCGCCTCGTCGTCCATCGAGGTCCACTTGCCGACGTGCAATGCGCCCGACACGAAGTGCTGCGCGAGATCGAGTACGTATTCGGCCTTGCGCTTCGACAACCCGCACGCGGTCAGCTTGTCCTGACCGAGCTTGATGAACTGTTGCGGCACGAGCTTCGGACACGCCGCTTCGACTTTCGCCCAGACGGCTTGCGCGGACGCCACCGAAATCTGCTGCCCGACCACCGAACGCGCGAGCGTGACGAACGGGTCGCCACGGCTTAACAGATGCACCGGGCCGAATTTCGGAATCAGCTTCTTCAGAATGCGGTCGCGCTTGACGAGGTCCGCACACGCCTTGTCCCAATACGCCGGACGGGTGACTTCAGGCGTGAGGCCGCCGATCTGCACCGGCACCGCGATTTCAGCGGCACCCGCTGCTTCGCCGCCCGCGCTCGATGACGCACGCGTCTTGCGTACGACTTCGCCTTCGCGGCCGTCGTGCGTAATGCGTGTGAGTTCCTGCACGTTGCCGGCGAGTTCAGCCGGCAATGCACCATTGCTTTTTGCACGCGGTGCTTTGGCGCGCGTCGAAACAGGCGCGTGCGCCGACGCGCCGTTCAGCGCGCGTTTGACCGCGGCCTTCTTCACTGCCGTCGCAGCCGGGCCTGCCGCTGCGCGCGCGCCCGTCTTCGCGGCCGCGCCAGCGACTTTCGACGATGCTTTCTTCACCGCGCCGCCGCCCGCACGAGTCGACGTTCGTGTCGACTTTGCCGCGGCTGCTGCGTTTGTTTGAGACGTGGCTCGTTTAGCCGCCGTCTTCGTGGCCGTTGCCATCCTGCCTCCTGCCTGGCGAGTCGATCAAAGGGACGGTCGAGGTGCGCTCACACGCGCCGCCACTCGGTCAACCCGCCGGGTTTGTCTTCAAGTGCAACGCCGGCCTCGAGCAATTCGGCCCGGATCCGGTCTGCTGCCGCATAGTCTTTCGCCTGCTTGGCGGCCACGCGCGCGGCGATCCTTGCTTCGATCGCGGCGGCGTCGAGCGCGCCTTCAGCAGCTGCGCCCGCAGCCCGCTGCAGGTATGCACGCGGCTCCCGGCCGAGCAACCCGATCAGCGCGCCAAGCGAGCGCAATTGACGGGCCAGCGCGGGGTCGCGCGTGCGGTTCACTTCAGTTGCCAACTCGAACAACACCGACACTGCAACCGGCGTGTTGAAGTCGTCGTTCATTGCTGCGTGGAAACGCTGCGCATGCGCTTCGTTCCAGTCGAGCTCCGCGCCGTCCGGCGTAACATCTTTCAGCGCGGTGTACAAACGCGTCAGGGCATTGCGAGCGTCGTCGATATGTACGTCGCTGTAATTCAACGGCGAACGGTAATGTGCACGCGCGATAAAAAACCGTACCACTTCGGCATCGTACTGCGCCAATACTTCGCGGATCGTAAAGAAGTTATTCAACGACTTCGACATCTTCTCATTGTCGATCTGCACGTAGCCGTTGTGCATCCAGTAATTGACGAAGGTTTGTCCGGTCGCAGCTTCGCTCTGCGCAATCTCGTTCTCATGGTGCGGAAACTGCAGGTCCTGCCCGCCGCCGTGAATGTCGAAATGATTGCCGAGCAGCGTGCAGCCCATCGCCGAGCATTCAATATGCCAGCCGGGACGGCCGCGCCCGAACTTCGACTCCCAGCCAGTGTCGACCGGTTCGTCCGGCTTCGCCTGCTTCCACAGCACGAAGTCGAGCGGGTCCTGCTTCGCGTCGTTCGCGGCGACGCGTTCGCCGGCGCGCAGATCTTCAAGCGACTTGCCCGACAGCTTGCCGTAGCCCTCGAACTTGCGCACCGCATAGTTCACGTCGCCGTCGCTCGCCTGATACGCGTAGCCGTTCGCCTCGAGCTTCTCGATCATGCCGAGCATCTGCGGGATGAAATCGGTGGCGCGCGGTTCAAGATCGGGCCGCTCGATGCCGAGCGCGTCCGCGTCTTCATGCAACGCCTTGATGAAGCGGTCGGTCAGCGATTTGATCGTTTCGCCGTTCTCGACTGCGCGGCGAATGATCTTGTCGTCGATATCCGTGATGTTGCGCACGTAAGTCACGTCGTAACCGAGCGTGCGCAACCAGCGTTGCACGATGTCGAACACAACCATCACCCGCGCATGACCGACGTGACAATAGTCGTACACGGTCATCCCGCAGACGTACATCCGCACGACGCCATCTTGCAGCGGCACGAAAGTTTGCTTGTCACGCGCGAGCGTGTTGTAGATGCGCAGTGATTCCATAGAGAACGGTGCGTGGGCCGAAGGAAATCCACAATGTGTTTCGTGCATGATGTTTCGTGCATGAGGCGCCCGCGGGAAGACAGCGGAAGCGTCCTGAACTGCAACATGCACAGCAGCAAATCGGTGCACCTGGTGCGGCGATCAGACTGCGATCAAGGCGGAGACGACCACGAGTGGCGAAAAGACAGTTTGCGGTTCGACGGAACGCGCAGACCTTTTGTTAGAATGGGTCGGAGTATAACATCCAGACCCGAGCCTATGAAACCTTCCAGCGGCCGCGCGCGCAGCGCTGCGACCCTCGCCGCGACGGCATTCTGTGCTGTCGCCCTTACGGTCCTGCCGGGTACTGCCGCCTACGCGCAGAAAGCCGCCACGATGCCGCAAGGCCCCGCCGTGCGTGACAACACGCCGGAGATCGACGCGTCGATTGCGCAGAAAAACTGGCAAGCCTCGCTTACCCAGCTCGACGCGCGCATCGCCTCGAATCCGCGCGACGCGCAAGCAAAGTTCAAGCGCGGCACGGTGCTGGCCCACCTGAATCGGGACGACGAGGCAATTACCGCCTTTACCGAACTCACCCAGCTGTATCCGGAACTGCCCGAGCCGTATAACAATCTGGCTGCGCTTTATGCGAAGCACGGCCGTTATGCCGAAGCACGCGCCGCGCTCGAAACGGCAACCAAGGTGAATCCGGGCTACGGTCTCGCGTACGAGAATCTCGGCGACCTGTATCTGCGCATGGCCAACGAAGCGTACCGTCGCGCCCAGAGCCTCGGCAAAGCAAGCGCCACGACCACGCAACGCCTCGCGGACATCCAGAAGATCGTCTCGCCGCCCAAGAGTACCGCGTCGGCGAAAAAAGCCGCCGCGCCCGCCGAGGCCAGCGCCACGCGCGCCACCTCAGACATGACGCAAACACCGAGCTTCCAGTTCGGCGGCGCAAATGGCTCGCTCGCCATGCCGCCTTACATGGCGCCGTCGAATTAACACGGTCACCGGTTCCGGCAACACGTTTTTTCCAACCCCGAGGATTTTCATGAAATGGTTGATGTTGGCGCTCGGCAGCGCCGCCCTGATCGCAAACGCCCCCGCCTTTGCCCAGTCCGGTTCGCAGGCCGCGCATCCGTCCGTCCTCTTCAAGACCACGGAAGGCGACATCCGCGTCGAGTTGTATCCTGAGAAGGCGCCGAAGACGGTCGCCAACTTCCTCGACTACGTGAAATCCGGCCAGTACAGCGGTACGATTTTCCATCGTGTGATTCGCGGCTTCATGATTCAGGGCGGCGGTTATACGCAGAGCTTCGCTGAAAAGCCCACGCGCGCGCCGATTCCGCTCGAAAGCCGTAACGGTCTGAAGAACGCCGCCGGCACGCTCGCCATGGCGCGCACCAGCGATCCGAATTCGGCCACCGCGCAGTTCTTCATCAACACGGTGGACAACGCCGGCCTCGACTATCCGAATCCGGACGGCAACGGCTACGCGGTGTTCGGCAAGGTCACGAGCGGCATGGACGTCGTGAAGAAGATCGAAGGCACGGCCACCACCACACGCGGCCCGATGAGCGACGTGCCGCAAAAACCGATCGTGATCGAATCGGCCACGGTGGTCGGCAAGTAAGCACGTCATAGAGCAGGAAGCGGCACCAGGCACGCTGCACAGGAAGTCAACCCAATCTACGCCCCCGGCGCGGCCCGTCGTCATCTCACTTCGTGACGAGCGGCCGCGCCTTTTACCCACCCCGTTCATCAAAGGATTCCATCATGGTTGAACTGCATACAAACCACGGCGTCATCAAACTCGAACTGAACGCTGAAAAGGCGCCGAAGTCGGTTGAGAATTTCCTCAACTACGTGAAGGCCGGTCACTACGACAACACGGTGTTCCACCGCGTGATCGACGGCTTCATGATCCAGGGCGGCGGTTTCGAACCCGGCATGAAACAGAAGCCGACGGCGGACGCGATCGCTAACGAAGCGAACAACGGCCTGAAGAACGTCAACGGCTCGATCGCGATGGCTCGCACGAACGACCCGCATTCGGCGACCGCGCAATTCTTCATCAACGTGAACGACAACGACTTCCTGAACCACTCGTCGCCGACGCCGCAGGGCTGGGGCTACGCCGTGTTCGGCAAGGTGGTCGAAGGCATGGACGTCGTCGAGAAGATCAAGAAGGTCAAGACGGGTTCGAAGGGCCACCATCAGGACGTGCCGGCCGACGACGTCGTGATCGAAAAAGCGGTGATCGTCGACTAAGGTCAGATAAGCGTCCAATAAGCGCCAACCTGTTTGAACTGAAATCAGGCACCTTCAATGCTGCAAGAAACGCCGCTGCGAAGCGTCGCCGCGGGCGTGCCTGGCGAGGGCAAGCGCCCGCACGCCGCACGCCCGTTTTTTTTCCTCTCCGATATTCATCTGAGCGAGGCGATTCCGCGCACGGTCGCCGCGTTCGAGCACTTCATTCGCGTCACGGCTGAGCAGGCGGATTCGGTTTTCATTCTCGGCGATCTGTTCGAGTACTGGATCGGCGACGACATGCTCGTCGAGCCGTTCGCCGCGCGAATGGCGGCGTTGCTGCATACGCTGTCGGAACGCGGCATCGCGCTCTACATCATGCACGGCAATCGCGATTTTCTGCTCGGCAAGCGCTTCATGAAAGCGGCCGGCGCGATCTGGCTGCCCGATCCGTTCGTGATCACCGCATTCGGTACGCGTGTCGTGCTCGCGCACGGCGACAGCCTCTGCACCGCGGATCGCGGCTATCAATGCTTCCGCCACTTTGCGCGCAACCGGCTGGCGCAGATGCTGTTTCTCGCGTGGCCGTTTCGCTGGCGTCAGGCGCTTGCGGAGAACATGCGCTCGAAAAGTGAGCAAGGCCGCTCGCGCCCGGTTTCGCCGAAATATGACGTGACGGCGAAGGGTGTCGCGAGGTTATTCAAGTCGTCGAAAACGACGACGCTCATCCATGGGCATACGCATCGGCCGGCGCGGCATCGCGAGCCGGGCGGCACGCGATGGGTGTTGCCTGATTGGGATCTCGACCATGGCGAGCGCCGTGGCGGTTATCTGCGGATCGATGCGGAAGGGATTCGGGCGTTGCCGCTGGATTGATCAGCGTGAGCCGACGCCGCCTTGCGCGCTATCTTTGATCGGCCCGCCGACGCCCTCTTCTGCATTACCTTTGATCAGCGCGCCATACCCTCTTGCGCATCGCCTTTGATCAGCCAGCCGACGCCCTCTTGCGCGTCACCGTTGATCAATACCCCGACACGCTCTTCTGCATCGCCTGCGCGGAGCATTAGTGCTCCGCCGCCCCTTCGACCTTTCCTGCAATCGCGGCCGACAGGCGCCGCAAGTCGAGCAGCGCCGCATCGGCGCCTTGCAGCCCTTCCAGGCTTGTTCCCAGCCGCTCCAGCGCGTCGACGATTTCGTCGATGCGCTTCGATTGCGTCGCGGCGTGATCGATCAGGCCGTGAATCGCTAGCGACACCGGATCGTCCGCATTCGGCGTGATGCCGTATGCGCAGAATGCGCTGCTTTCGGTCGTACGTTTTGCATCGCGCGAGGCACCGTCGGATCCTGCATTGGACGCCGCGGCTGAAACCACGGCAGCTGCCGCCGGGACGATGATCCGCGCCGGATTGCCCACCGCCGTGCCACGCGCCGGCACCGGCTTCGTGACCACCGCATTCGAGCCGATCTTCGCGTCCGCACCGATCGTAAAGCCGCCGAGCACCTTCGCCCCCGCGCCGACGATCACGCCGCGCTCGAGCGTCGGATGGCGCTTCGCACCCCGCGCAAGCGACGTGCCGCCGAGCGTCACGCCCTGGTAGATCGTGCAGTCGTCCCCGATTTGCGCCGTCTCGCCAATCACGACGCCCATGCCGTGATCGATGAACACGCGGCGGCCCAGCGTGGCGCCCGGATGGATTTCGATGCCGGTCATAAAACGCGCCATCTGCGAAACGAAACGCGCGAGCCAGCGGCGTTTAGCCTGCCAGCATGCATGCGCGAGCCGATGCAGCACGAGCGCGTGCAAACCCGGGTAACACGTGAGGACTTCCCAGGCGCTGCGGGCGGCGGGATCGCGCTCGCGGATCGTGGCGATGTCTTCGCGGAGTCTCGTGAACATGGCAGGGACTGTGTCGTGGGGGAAAAACCGCGTGCGTGAAACACCACGCACGACGGATGCTTGCCGCATAGCAGATCGGCAGCTTTGCTTAGAACGTTTCGAGCGATTGTAGGACGATTGCGCGAAACCTGCCGGAAGCCCACGCTGCCGGCAAGGTCGTCGATTGGGGGCGAGTGCTGCGCCGGATGGGGTTGGGCTGGCGGGCCGATACCTTGCGGCCTGGTTGCAATCCGGCCTTGGCTTGGCCGCGACGTCGCGGTTTCGCCGACCGTGGCTCAGTCGCGCTGCCCTTAAGAAGCGTCGTCGCCCGGCGGTTTGGTTTTCAGCAAAATATGCTTGGCGATGCCGCGTACGATATTCACTTCCTCGCGCTCCAGACCGGAACGCGCGAACAGACGCCGCAAGCGGGACATCAGCTTCTTTGGATTCGCCGGATCGAGAAACTCGAGCGCGACCAACGCGCTTTCGAGATGCGCGTACATGCTTTCGATCTCGTCGCTTGCCGCCCGGGCGCCGACCGGCTCGCCCTGCCCGGCGGCCGCCTGAGCCACCGCAGATGCTGCAGCCGTCGCATCGCCATCCGACAGATACGCCGTACGCAATTCATACGCCAACACCTGCACGGCCTGGGCCAGATTGAGCGAGCTATAGGCCGGATTGGCCGGAATATGCGCGAGCGCACTGCAACGTTCGACGTCCTCATTCGACAAACCCGTGCGCTCGTTGCCGAACACCAGCGCGATCTCGCCATGCACCGCCTGCTCACGCGCGACGCCGGCCGCAGCGCGCGGCGTCCATTGCGGCGGCCCGTATTCACGCAGCCGCGCGGTCAACGCGATCGACCAATGCACGCCGCTCAACGCATCGGCAAGCGTCGGTACGACGTGCGCGGAGGCCAGCACGTCGTCGGCGCCGCTCGCCATGGCGATGGCTTCCGGATCGCTTTGCACGTGCGGCACACGTGGCGACACCAGCACGAGACGCGAGAAACCCATGGTTTTCAACGCGCGCGCCGCCGCGCCGACGTTACCGGGATGGCTGGGCTCGACGAGCACGAAGCGCGTCGACGTAAAACCGCCACGCAGCTCGGCCACGGAGGGATCGGAAGAATGGTGGGTGTGGTCCACGGTGGAATTCGGCAAGCTAAAGAACGCGTATGGTAGCGCCAACCCCGCATCGGCTCCGAATTACGCGTGGGTTGCGTGTGAATCACGGGTGAGTTGCGCGTGAATTGCGTGTCACAGCCGCACAAAACGCGCGCCAATCGGCCGTCATCTACCGCCGTGCCGGACAGCAACCGCTGCCGCGGCGCCCGGACTCAGGTAAAATACCCCTATTCGCGCCCGGCTTATCGCCTACGAAAAGTCCGGCGCCTCGTTCTTATTCAATTCGTCTCCGTCGGCGGAATGTGCACCGGTCCTTGATCGGGCGTGCGTTCCGTGCTGTTTCCGCGCCCCTTGATGGCGCTCAATTAGCGCTTATTCCGCGCTCATTTACCGGTAAGCAGCCGTGCTGCCCCGGCACAAGGATCCAGTCTCATGCATCCCATGCTCAATATCGCTGTGAAGGCCGCGCGCCGCGCAGCCCAGATCATCAACCGCGCGTCGCTCGACCTCGATCTGCTCCAGGTCAGCAAGAAACAGCACAACGATTTCGTCACGGAGGTCGACAAAGCGTCTGAAGCGGCGATCATCGACACGCTCAAGACAGCCTACCCCGATCACGCCGTCCTCGCCGAAGAATCCGGCAAGTCGGACAACGAGTCCGAATATCAGTGGATCATCGATCCGCTCGACGGCACCACCAACTTCATCCACGGTTTTCCGTACTACTGCGTCTCGATCGCGCTTGCCCACAAGGGCACCGTGACCCAGGCCGTGGTCTACGATCCGACCCGCAACGACCTGTTCACCGCCTCGCGCGGCCGCGGCGCGTTCCTGAACGACCGCCGCATCCGCGTCGCCAAGCGCGACCGCCTGGCTGACGGCCTGATCGGCACCGGCTTCCCGTTCCGTGAAAAGGACAGCCTCGAAGCGTACGGCCGCCAGTTCGCTGAAATGACCGAAGCCTGCGCCGGCCTGCGCCGTCCGGGCGCCGCCGCGCTCGATCTGGCGAACGTCGCTGCGGGCCGCATGGACGGCTTCTTCGAACAAGGCCTGAGTCCGTGGGACGTCGCCGCAGGCAGCCTGCTCATTACGGAAGCCGGCGGTCTGGTCGGCAACTACACGGGCGACTCGGATTTCCTGCACGTCGGCGAAATCGTCGCGGGCAATCCGAAGGTCTACGCGCAGATGATCCCGATCCTCTCGCGCTATAGCCGCACGCGTCAGCAAGCGGCTTAAGGGCTCGGGGTCTCAGGACCCAACCCGTCACCCGGCCGGCTACGGCTTCGGCTTCGGCTTCGGCTTCGGCTTCAGCTTCGGCTTCAGCTTCGGCAACACGAAAAAGCGGCTTCGGCCGCTTTTTCGTTGGCGCGCCTGCATCCGGCAGGCGTTCGTGCTACAAAGCGGGAAGCCGCGCCGGCACGCTCGATCGCCGGGTGCGTTTCGCGCGTTTTTTGCAGCGCCCTGCTTCGCACCAGATTTCCGCGCAGCTTTCGATCCGCTTCATGAAAAAAGGCTTCTACACAATTATCGCGGCGCAGTTCATTTCGTCGCTCGCGGACAATGCCCTGCTGATCGCCGCCATCGCCCTGTTATCGGTGATCCGGTCGGCCGCGTGGGTCACGCCGCTGCTGCAGATTTTCTTCACCGTTTCCTACGTGTTGCTCGCCCCCTTCGTCGGCGCGTTCGCCGACGCGATGCAAAAGCGGCACGTCATGTTCATCTCCAACGCGCTAAAAGCGAGCGGCTGCCTGATGATGATCGCCGGCGTCCACCCGATGATCGCGTACGGCGTGGTCGGCTTCGGCGCGGCTGCGTATTCGCCGGCCAAATACGGCATTCTCACCGAACTCCTGCCCGCGGAAAAACTCGTCAAGGCGAACGCGTGGCTCGAATCGGCCACTGTCCTGTCGACGATTGTCGGCACGATGGTCGGCGGTGCGCTGATCAGCACCCTGGCCGATAAATTCGTCGCGCATGCACAACTGCCGCTAATCCGCTCGTCCGCCGATCTCGCCATGTTCGCGGTGATGGTCACGTATGCCATCGCGGCGGCGATCAACATTTTCATTCCCGACACCGGCGCGCGTTATCCGAACCGTTTGACCGAGCCGAAGAAACTGGTCGGCGATTTCTATCACTGCTTTAACGTGCTGTGGGCCGACAAGCTCGCGCAGATCGCGCTGTGGGTCACGACGCTGATGTGGGGCGGCGCGGTCACGCTGCAACTGCTGGTGCTCAAATGGGCGAACGTGAACCTCGGCCTGTCGCTCTCGAAGGCTGCCGTGATGCAAGGCGTCACGGGGCTCGGCATCGCCGTCGGCGCGGCGGCCGCGGCCGCGCTGATTCCGTTGCGCAGTTCGCTGCGCGTGCTGCCGATCGGCATTCTCACCGGCGCGGTGGCGATCGCCGTAGCGTTCTACAACAAGGACCTGTTTCCGGCGGGCGCCGGCATTCGCGTCGGCTCGTATGTTCTGCCGTTCTATATCCTGTTCGCCTATCCTTTGATGATCCTGCTCGGCGCGCTGTCCGGCTTTTTTATCGTGCCGATGAACGCGATTCTTCAGCATCGCGGCGCGACGCTGCTCTCCGCGGGACATTCGATCGCGGTGCAGAATTTCAACCAGAATCTGGCCGTGCTGCTGATGCTCGGCGCCTACGCGATACTGCTCACCGCGAGGATGCCGGCGCAATGGATCATTGTCGTGTTCGGCAGTTTCGTCACGTTCATGATGTGGCTCGCAAAACGGCGCAGTGCCGTAAACGAGCGCACGGTGGATATGCGGGCGCTGGTGGAAGAATGACGGCGTGGCGAGCGTCGCCCGGCCGGCGCGGAAATTTGCCGCAAGGCAGGCGAACTGCTTTGCGGATTAGCCGTTCGGCCAGGGTCCGCTCGCCACGCCGGCAGGTTAAACTCACGCCCTGAACAGCTAACGCAAGAAGACACCGAGGATGGGCATTCAAACCGCAGCGGCCAATGACGTCGCACAACATACGCCAATGATGCAGCAATATCTCCGCATCAAGGCGGACCATCCGGGCACGCTGGTGTTCTACCGGATGGGCGATTTCTACGAGCTCTTCTTCGAAGATGCGGAAAAAGCCGCGCGCCTGCTCGATTTAACACTTACGCAGCGTGGCGCGTCGGCGGGCAATCCGATCAAGATGGCGGGTGTGCCGCATCACGCCGTCGAGCAATATCTGGCCAAGCTGGTGAAGCTCGGCGAATCCGTTGCGATTTGCGAGCAGATCGGCGATCCGGCTACGTCGAAAGGCCCCGTCGAGCGCAAAGTCATGCGCGTAGTCACGCCGGGCACGCTGACGGATGCCGCGCTCCTGTCCGATAAGAACGACGTCTATCTGATGGCGCTGTGCGTCGCGCATAACCGCCGCGGCGTTGCAACGAGCGTCGGGCTCGCGTGGCTGAATCTGGCGAGCGGCGCACTGCGCCTCGCCGAAGTCGCGCCCGACCAGGTGGCCGCCGCGCTCGAACGGATTCGTCCCGCGGAAATTCTGGTGGCCGATGCGCCCGCCGACTCCGCGAGCTGGACGCCCCCCGTCAACGCCGGCGCCCTCACCCGCGTGCCGGTCTGGCACTTCGATATCGCCTCGGGCACGCAGCGTTTGTGCGATCAGCTGGAAGTGGCCGGTCTCGACGGTTTCGGCGCGCACTCGCTGACAGCGGCATGCGGCGCGGCCGGTGCGCTGCTGCTGTATGCGGCGGCCACACAAGGCCAGCAATTGCGCCACGTGCGCAGCCTGAAGGTCGAATACGAGTCCGAATATATCGGGCTCGACCCCGCCACGCGCCGCAATCTCGAACTCACCGAAACGCTGCGCGGCACCGAATCGCCCACGCTGTGTTCGCTGCTCGACACCTGCTGTACGACCATGGGCAGTCGTCTGCTGCGCCACTGGCTGCATCATCCGCCGCGCGAAGCCGCTGTGGCGCAGGCACGTCAGCAGGCCATCGGCGCTTTGCTCGACGCGCCGCCGGGCGCAGGCGTCGACACGCTGCGCGGCGCGTTGCGGCACATCTCCGACATCGAGCGGATTACCGGGCGGCTCGCGCTGCTGTCGGCGCGACCCCGCGATCTGTCGAGCCTGCGCGATACGTTCATCGCCTTGCCGGAGCTGCGCACGCAACTCGTGGCCGTGTCGTCCAATGCGGATTCGCTGGCGCGTATCGATGCGTCGTTGGAGCCGCCGCAAGCGTGCGTCGAATTGCTCAAGCGCGCGGTCGCGCAAGAGCCAGCCGCCATGGTGCGCGACGGCGGCGTAATCGCACGCGGCTACGATGCCGAACTCGACGAGTTGCGCGATATTTCGGAGAACTGCGGGCAGTTCCTGATCGACCTCGAAACACGCGAACGGGCGCGCACCGGTATCGGCAATCTGCGCGTCGAGTACAACAAGGTGCACGGCTTCTACATCGAAGTCACGCGCGGCCAGACTGACAAGGTGCCGGACGATTACCGCCGCCGTCAGACGCTGAAAAATGCCGAGCGCTACATCACGCCGGAGCTGAAAACGTTCGAAGACAAGGCGCTGTCCGCACAGGAACGCGCACTGGCCCGCGAACGCTCGCTTTACGACGCGTTGCTGCAAGCATTGCTGCCTTTCATCCCGGACTGCCAGCGGGTCGCCGCGGCACTCGCCGAACTCGATCTGCTGGCCGCCTTCGCCGAACGCGCCCGCGCGCTCGATTGGGTCGCGCCAACGTTTTCGCCGGATACCGGCATCGAAATCGAACAGGGCCGGCATCCGGTTGTCGAGGCGCAGGTCGAGCAGTTCATCGCTAACGACTGCACGCTCACGCCCGAGCGCAAACTGCTGCTGATCACCGGCCCGAACATGGGCGGTAAATCGACCTTCATGCGGCAGACCGCGTTGATCGCGTTGCTGGCATACGTCGGCAGCTATGTGCCGGCACGTCGCGCGGCATTTGGTCCGATCGATCGCATCTTCACGCGAATCGGCGCAGCCGACGATCTGGCCGGCGGCCGTTCGACCTTCATGGTGGAGATGACCGAAGCCGCAGCGATCCTGAACGACGCCACACCGCAAAGTCTTGTGCTGATGGACGAAATCGGGCGCGGCACGTCGACGTTCGACGGCCTCGCACTGGCTTGGGCCATCGCGCGGCATCTGCTGTCGCACAACGGCTGTCATACGCTATTCGCCACCCACTATTTCGAATTGACGCAGTTGCCCGCCGAGTTTCCCCACGCGGCCAATGTGCATCTCTCGGCGGTCGAGCATGGGCACGGCATCGTGTTCCTGCACGCGGTCAGTGAAGGTCCGGCGAATCAGAGCTACGGTTTGCAGGTCGCGCAACTGGCCGGTGTGCCGAACGCGGTAATTCGCGCCGCCCGCAAGCATCTCGCGCATCTCGAACAGCAATCTGCGGCGCAACCCGCACCGCAACTCGATCTGTTCGCAGCCCCGTTGCCCATGCTGCTCGAAGACGCCGACGATGAACGCGACGGACGCGACGACAAGCAAGAATCAGCAGCGGGTTCGCCGGCCATGCAGGCACTCGTCGAACGTCTGCGCGCAATCGATCCGAACGATTTGCGGCCACGCGAAGCGCTCGATCTGCTGTATGAACTGCACGACCTGGCCGCCGCGCCGGATGCAGATCATTGACGCACACAGGCCCTCGCAGCGCCCGCGCAAATTTTGCGCGGCGCTGACCATCGCCCCCGCGCTCAGGAGCGGCCTCGCGCCGCTGATTGCGCTTGTGGCGCTGGTGCCGCTTGTGGTTTTTACTCCGCTCGTGCATGCCGAAACGCCGCGTTACGCCTTCGCGGTTATCGCCAACACGATGCAAAACCCCGCCGACGAAGCGCCCACACAACGCCTGATCGATGCGATCGGCCGCGACCGTGAAATATCGTTCATCGTCTACGACGGAAATCTGAAGGGCGCGAAAGAAGCCTGCCGGGATGCGTTGTACGACCGGCGCCACGCGCTGCTCGAAACGTCGCGGCCCGCCCTCTTCTTTATTCCCGGCCAGCATGACTGGGCCGACTGCGGCACAGCCGAGGCCGGCGGCTTCGACCCGGTCGAGCGGCTCGACCAGCTACGCCAGACCCTCTTCACCGACTCCACGTCGATGGGTCAGAACCCGATCGCGTTGACGCGCGAGAGCGAGGTGTCGCGCTTTCGTCCGTTCCGGGAGAACGTGCGCTGGCAAGTCGGCGACACCGTGTTTGTCGGTCTGAACGCGCCGGGTCCGAACAATCACTACCTGACGGCGGGCGGCCGCAATGGCGAGTTCGAAGATCGCGTGATCGCCAATGCATTCTGGCTCGAGCACGCCGCCGAATACGCGAAACGCCGCGACGCACGCGCGATTGTCGTCTTCATTCAGGGGGACCCCGATCCGGAGCGATACGAACGGCCTGACCGTTTCGCATGGCTGCGCTTTACGCGCAACACGCGCCGCGACGGTTTTCTGGAACTCAAACGCAGCCTTGTCAAACTCGCGCAGATTTTCCGCGGACCCGTGCTGGTGATTCATTGCGACGACGAGCGTGCAAGCGCCGGCTTCGTGATCGATCAGCCATTACGCAATGACAAGGGGATGCTGGTGACGAATCTCACACGTATCGCACTCGCGCCGCATGATCGTCTTAACCAGTGGATTCAGATTGAAGCGGATCTCGGCAGGAAACCGCCGTTCCGCGTCAGTGTGCGCGATGTGCCGAAGCAAATGCCCATGCCCGCGGCGCCATCTTTGCAGCCGCGCGATGAGCCTGCGGCTTCGATGCCGGCCGTGCCTGCGCTAGGCCCCGCTTCCGAGTTACCGCCAATGTTGCAAACGCCCGGGCAGCCACAACCGGGTCAGCCGCAATCCGACCCGCAGCAATACGGACCGGCGAACGACGGCAACGGCGAGTATGGCCCGGCCATGTCCGCCCCGCCCGCCTCGGCTGTTTTGCTGCGCGCGCCGGGTGCTTCCTCAAACGCTCCCGGCACGCCCGCAAGCTCAGTGCAGCGTGGGCCCTGACTTGTCGTCTTCAGCTTCGTCGTCATCGTCGTCGAGGACTTCGAGGCCGTCGGCGCCATGCGCGTGTTCGTGCTGGATTTCGTCTTCGGTCGCCGGACGCACGTCCTTGACGGTCAGCGCGAAACGCAGCGCCATGCCGGCGAGCGGATGGTTGCCGTCGAGCACGACTTTGTCTTCGGCCACGTCGGTCACCACGTAGACGAGCGAATCGAGGTCCTCGTCGCCTTCTTCCGGCGTGCCTTCGAATTGCATGCCGACTTCGAGCGGTTCCGGGAAACGATCGCGCGGCTCGATCTTCACGAGATCGGGGTCGTACTCGCCGAACGCGTCTTGCGGTTCAAGCTGAATCTGAGTCTCGAAGCCGGCCTCGTGGCCGTCGAGCTCTTCCTCGATCTTGGGGAACGTGCCATCATAGCCGCCGTGCAGATAGACCATCGGCTCGTCGCTTTCTTCAATCAGATTGCCCTGCGCATCCGACAGCTTGTAAGCGACCGACACGACGGTGTTCTTTGCGATTTTCATTCGATTCTCCAGAATACAACTCACATTATACGATGCCCAAGCGGCCCACTGACCACCCGGCCGACGCAGCTTCGGCACGGAAATCTTCGTCGGCTTCAAAGCCGCCGCTCCCCGGCCTGCCGCCCTCGCCCGAGACGCCCACGCCCTTGCTCGGCAACCTGACACCGTCGCAATTCATGCGCCGGTACTGGCAAAAAAAACCGCTGCTGATCCGCCAGGCGATCCCGAACGTGGAGGCGCCGCTGTCGCGCGATGAATTTTTCGAACTGGCCGACCGTGACGAAGTCGAAGCGCGTCTGATCACGCACTTTCGCAACAAATGGCAGCTGGAGCACGGCCCGTTCGCGCCTGACGAACTGCCGTCGGTGAAGCAGCGCGCCTGGACGTTGCTCGTACAAGGCGTGGACCTTTACGACGATCGCGCACGGGCCTTGCTCGACCGTTTCCGCTTTGTACCGGACGCGCGTCTGGACGACCTGATGATTTCGTATGCGAGCGACGGCGGCGGCGTCGGCCCCCATTTCGATTCCTACGATGTGTTTCTTTTGCAAGTAAAAGGCAAGCGCCGCTGGCGGATCAGCGCGCAGAAAGACCTGACGCTCCAACCGGGTTTGCCTTTGAAAGTTTTACAGCATTTCGAACCTGAAGAGGAATGGCTGCTCGAGCCCGGCGACATGCTGTACCTGCCGCCGCATATCGCCCATGACGGCGTCGCCGAGGGCGAATGCATGACCTGTTCGATCGGTTTTCGCGCGCCCTCCGCAGGCGAGTTGACCGCGCAGTTCCTCTACCATCTGGCCGAGCGCGGCGAGTCGGCTGCGCGGCCAGATGCGCTTTATCGCGACCCCCGGCAACCCGCCGTCGAACGTCCGGCCGAGCTGCCCGCCGCGTTGATCGAACGGGTTGGCGCAATCCTTGCTCGGGTTAAATGGAGTGAGCAGGACATTGCAACGTTCCTTGGGACATACCTCAGTGAACCGAAGCCGAGCGTCGTCTTTGATCCGCCGCAACGGCCGCTCAATGAAGCCCGTTTCATCACTCAGGCGTCGAAGTCCGGCATCCGGCTGGACCGCAAGAGTAATTTGTTGTACAACCGCCGTTTTTTCTTCGTAAATGGAGAGGAAATGCCGTTTGATGGCGCGAAAAAATGGTTGTTTGACCTCGCTGACCACCGGTGTATGAGTGCGAAACGCTTTGTAACACTCTCACACGATTCGTCGGTGACAGCACTGCTTCACGAGTGGTATTGTGCGGGCTGGATACAAGTGGGCGAGCTTGCGTAACTCTGCCCGCCTGTTATACCGTACTGTGAAATTTTGTATGAGAAAGACAACGTATTGACCCCGGATTTATGGATTGTCAGTACGAAAGTGCATATAATTTCCGCCCAAGCCGTAGGGAAGATTCTAGCTCGTCAAAAGAGCGTCTCCACCAGCGGCCCAGGTCGGTGTTGGAGCACATTACCGGTATTATTTTGCGCTGTTGCTTACCTTTAACCATAAAAGGACGTGATCATGAAGAAATCCCTCCTCGTAGCATCCCTGTTGGCAGTTGTGGCACTGGCTGCATGCAACAAGAGCAGCGATCAGGCAGCTACGACCGCAGCTAGCGACGCAACGGCTGCTGCCTCGGCAGCAACGGCCGCCGCTTCGGACGTTTCGGCTGCTGCTTCGGGTGCGGCTGCTGCTGCGAGCGATGCTGCTGCTTCGGCTACGGACGCTGCTTCGGGTGCGGCTGCTGCTGCAAGCGACGCTGCTGCCGCTGCTCCGGCTTCGGGCGCAAGCCAGTAAGCTGTCGCATAGGGTTCGATAGGGTTCGCCTCTGGGCGAGAACTACGCGGAAAATCAGATTTGATTTTCCGCGTAGTAAAGCAAAACGCCACGGATTCACATCCGTGGCGTTTTGTCATTTAAGCGCCGCTTTTTACAACGGCCTGTAATGGATAACTTATTCGGCTGATGTTGCCGGTGTTGCGCGCTCTTCGAAGAACTCGCGTACGACTTCGATCTCGCGGGTGCGTTTAAATGGCGGCAGGCTCTGCCATATACGGCGCCCATACGGTTTGTCGACGAGACGTGTGTCGCAGATCATCAGCACGCCGCGATCGGTCTCAGCGCGAATCAGACGGCCTGCGCCCTGCTTGAGCGTAATCACGGCCTGCGGCAACTGATGGACCGCGAACGGGCTCAAACCCTTCTTCGTCAGCGCATCCAGACGCGCCGACAACACCGGGTCATCGGGCGGCGCAAACGGCAGCTTGTCGATCACGACGAGCGAAAGCGCATCGCCACGCACGTCCACGCCTTCCCAGAAACTCTGACTGCCCACCAGAATCGCATTGCCGTACGTACGGAAGCGGTCGAGCAATTCGGTGCGGCTCGCGTCACCCTGCACGAGCAACGGATAATCCCAGCCGCGTGCCTCGATGGTGTCGCGCAATTTGGCCGAGATGCGGTCCACCGCGCGCAACGTCGTGCACAACATGAATACGCCGCCGCCCGACGCCTCGATTGCGGGCAATGCAGCGTCGAACACGGCGTCGGTGAACATCGGCGACGAAGGCTGCGGCAAATTGCGCGGCACGTACAGAAGCCCTTGCGTCGGATAGTCGAAGGGACTCGGCAGCGTCATCGACCGTTTTGCGTTCAGGCCCATCTGCGCCGCATAGTGCGTGAAGTCGCCCCGCACCGACAAGGTCGCCGACGTGAAGATCCACGCGCGCGGCACGCCGGCGCGCTGCTTCGCGAAGATCGGCGCGACCGACAGCGGCGTTTCATGCAACTGCACCGTATGCGCGAAGACTTCGATCCAGCGCACCTTTTCATTCGGGTCGGCACGCTCGGCCTGGGCGTCCGCCGAGGCCGCATCAGCGGCTGCACGTTCGGTCTCCGTGGGCGGTGTCGTCCAGCCCGCGAGCACGCCTTGCAACTCGCGCGCGCGGCGCAAACACGCACCAATCGATTCGGCTCGCTCGGCCTGACCGGCCAGCGCCGAGGTCAGCGCGTCGAGCTCGGTTTCAAGCGTTTCGAGCGCGGGGAACAAGGGATGATCGTCGGGCAACTGACCGATCGACAAACGCACCGAATCTTCCTTGAATGCAAGCCGCACGTCACGCGCCGCGCGTTCGAGCGTCGAGCCGAGCTTCACCCAGTCAACCGATTCACGCGCGTGACCGAGGCCCTCCGCCACGGAATCGCGCGCGAGCTCGAGAAACTGTGTGGTGGAAAGCGTCTCGCCGAAAAACAGCGTCGCGGTTTCCGGCAGTTGATGCGCTTCGTCGAAGATGACGGTGTTCGCCGTTGGCAGCAACTCGGCCATGCCGGTATCGCGCAACATGATGTCGGCGAAAAACAGATGGTGATTGACCACGACGATATCGGCCTGTTGCGCCTCGCGACGCGCCTGCATCACAAAGCACTCCTTGTAATGCGGGCACTCCTGGCCAAGACAGTTTTCACGCGTGGACGTGACCATCGACCACACCGCCGCCGTTTCCGGCACGCTCGCGAGTTCGGCCTTGTCGCCAGTGCGCGTGATCTTGGCGAAGCGAATGATGTCCTGCAGATACGAGGTTTCCTGGCGCGACGGCAGACGGCCGTTATCCGCCGTGCGCTGCAGATAGTAGTGGCACAGGTAGTTCGCACGGCCCTTGAGCATGGCCACCGATACCGGCACGGCAAGCGCGTCGCGCACGGTCGGAATGTCGCGCTGAAAGAGCTGATCCTGCAAATGCTTGGTGCCGGTGGAGACGATTACCTTGCCGCCCCACAACATGGCCGGCACGAGATACGCGTAGGTCTTGCCGGTGCCGGTACCCGCTTCCACGATCAGCGTGTTTTCGCTGCCGTCGAGACCGTTCGCTTCGTCGTTTTCCGCGGTGTCAGCGGGCGCATCCGCGCCTGACGCTTGCAGACGTCGCGCCGGACGCTTTTGCGCTTCGAACATCGCAGGCTCGGGCATCGCGCGCCCCGATGCTTCCATGGCCGCCGCGACGGCGCGCGACATCTCGATCTGCGACGCGCGCGAGCGATAGCCGTCGATCTGACGCGCGAGCAGGCCGTTCTCGGCGAAGATATCGTCCAGCTCGGTGACGCGGCGTGGGTTCAACGACGCGGAGAGCGCAGACGCGGGAGGACGCGGCGCCGGAGTGCCGGCCACCGGAGCGCCGGCCGCCGGTACGCCGGCCGCCGAAGCGTCGTCGCCCGCCGTGGCGCGGGGTGAAGTTTCAAGCGGTGAATTCAAGGCAAGCGTTTCCTGCAAAGTCCGGCGCGCGCGGCGCGACCCGGCACCTGCCAGGCCGCGAATTCAGGCGCGTGCGTCCGGTTCGAGCTGCAATTGCAGCAAGATGATGGTGTCCTTGACTTTGAGTTTGCGCTTTTTCAGGCGCTGCAACTCGAAGTCGTCGATGCCGGGCTCATCCGACATTCGGTCGATCAAACGATCGAGCCCACTATGCTCCGATTCCAGTTGCAGAATACGGTCGCGAAGTGTGTCCGCGGTGATGACGTGATGTTGATCGCGCATGCTCGCCTCCTCTCGTAAGCGGCACGGGCGGCGTGGTGCAGCCCGTGCCGGAGGTTGCTGTCCGGCTTTAAATGCGTTACGGCGACTACGGTACTTCGCTCCTGCAACCCTACCAGAGACAAACACAGCGCAGCAATTACTGTTGTTGCTGCTGCTTCTGCTGCTCTTCGAGTTCCTGCTGCTGCTTCAACTGATCCTGACGCTTCTGCTCGGCTTTCTCGGCCGCCTGCTTCTGGCGCGCTTCGACGTCGGCTTTGTGTTGCGCCGCATCGGCCTGCTTCTTCTCAAAGGTCTGCTGCTTCTCGACCCGCTCCTGAGCCTTCTGCGCACCCTGCTGACGCGCCTCGGCGAGCTTGCGCTGGAAGTCGCCCTGTTTCTGGTCGTAAGCCTGCTGGTTAGCGGCGGCCTGCGACGGACTGACGCCGCGCTGCGCCTGATCCAGTGCATGTTGTTGCAGCTTCTGCTGATAGGCTTGCGCGTTGGCGTCGCGCTGCGGCGCTTCGGCAGCGCGCTGCGCCTGGTCGAGCTGGTGCTGGCGTTGCTTGTCTTCGTAGGCCTGGGCGTTGCGTGCGTCGTCGGCGGCGCGCTGCGGCGCGTTCGCTTCGTCTTGCGCGCGTTTGAGCGCCGTCTGCTCGTCACGCTCACGCGCGCGCTGGACACGCTGCTCGCCGTCGAGCGCGAGCTGTTCCTTACGGATATCGGCCTGCACCGAGCGCATGCTGTCGCGCGCCTTGTTCAGACAGTGGTTGACGAGAAACTTACTGTAGCAATCGTGCTCGGCGACCGCGTAACGGTAGTTGTTTTCCTCGGTGCGCTGATCCAGGACCTTCTGCCGCGCGTCGAACGCGCTGTCGGGCGATGCCGTGCTATCGGCATTCTCCGCGTTGCCGCCATTGCCCCCGTCCTTGACACTCGTGCCGCTCGTTGCCCCCGCCCCTGAAGCGGCTACCGGCGCAAGACTGCTGGCAGCTTCGAGCGGCGCCGCGGATTGCGCCACGGCCGGCGCGGACATAGCCAGCGCAACCGCCATCACGCATGAGGCGCACGAAGCGAAAAACATTCCGCGGGACGGAAACGCTGACTGGAACACGGGCCGCGACGCCGACAGGCGCGATGTCAGAGACATACCCGCAGACATACGCGGCGATCGCGACACATTCAGTGACAGAAAAGACGGCAATTGTGACAAGCGAGAGACCAAGCGGGAGCCCAGGCGGTTGAGGGACAAGGAGGTTGGCAACGTCGTAAATGGTCAACGGAACATGCCTGAAATTCTATCACCCCGCGGTTGAGCCCTTTGGCATTTATGGCAAAATGCCCCGCTCCAGCAACCTGGTCGCAGCGCGCACGCCCAGCGTGCACCGGCTTGCCCGGTGTGCGCCTGGCATGTGTCTGGCATGTGTCTGGCATGTGTCTGGCATGTGCCGGACGTGTGCCAGGCGTGTGCCATTCCCGCGCGACCTTTGATTGAGTAGCAGGAACACCAAGACCTTATGACGGAAACCGTAGCACTCAAGATCGTACAGCGCATCGCCGCCGAACTGTCCGTCCAGCCGCGCCAGGTCGCGGCCGCGGTGCAACTTCTCGACGAAGGAGCGACTGTTCCGTTCATCGCCCGCTACCGGAAGGAAGTGACCGACAATCTCGACGACACGCAACTGCGTAACCTCGAGGAACGCCTGCTGTATCTGCGCGAGCTCGAGGAGCGGCGCGCCACGATCATCGCGAGCATCGACGAACAGGGCAAGCTCACCGACGAGCTGCGCACCGCGATCGAAGCCGCCGACAGCAAGCAGGTGCTGGAAGACCTGTATCTGCCGTATAAGCCGAAGCGCCGCACGCGCGCGCAGATCGCCCGCGAAGCCGGCCTGCAGCCGCTCGCCGACGCACTGCTGGCCAATCCCCTGCTCGACCCGCAAATCGAAGCCGCTGCCTACGTGGACGCCGAGAAAGGCGTCGCCGACATCAAGGCCGCGCTCGACGGCGCGCGCGACATCCTCTCCGAACAGTTCGGCGAAACCGCGGATCTGCTCGGCAAGCTGCGCGATTACCTGTTCAACCAGGGCGTGGTGTCGTCGAAAGTGGTCGAAGGTAAGGAAACCGCGGAAGAAGAGAAATTCCGCGATTACTACGATTATGCGGAGACCATCAGGACTGTGCCGTCGCATCGCGCGCTGGCCCTGTTCCGCGGCCGCAATGCGGGCGTGCTGATGGTCAAGCTGGGTCTCGGCGAAGAACTCGACGCGCAGGTGCCGCATCCGGGCGAAGCGCTGATCGCCCGTCACTTCGGCATTGCCAATCAGAACCGCCCGGCCGACAAGTGGCTTTCAGATGTGTGCCGCTGGTGCTGGCGCGTGAAGGTGCAGCCGCACATCGAAAACGAACTGCTCACCAATCTGCGCGACGAAGCCGAACACGAAGCGATTCGCGTGTTCGCGCGCAATCTGAAAGACTTGCTGCTGGCCGCGCCGGCAGGCCCGAAGGCCGTGATCGGCCTCGATCCGGGCATGCGTACCGGCGTGAAAGTCGCGGTGGTCGATCGGACCGGTAAGGTGCTCGCCACCGACGTGATTTATCCGCACGAGCCGCGCCGCGACTGGGACGGCTCGATTGCGAAACTGGCGCGCATCTGCGCACAGACGCAGGCCGAGTTGATCAGTATCGGCAACGGCACGGCGTCGCGCGAAACGGACAAGCTGGCGAGCGAACTGATCGCGCGTCATCCGGAGTTCAAGCTGCAGAAGATCGTCGTCTCCGAAGCCGGCGCGTCGGTGTACTCGGCTTCCGAACTCGCCGCGAAGGAATTCCCGGACATGGACGTGTCGCTGCGCGGCGCCGTGTCGATTGCGCGCCGTCTGCAGGATCCGCTCGCGGAACTGGTGAAAATCGAACCGAAGGCAATCGGTGTCGGCCAATACCAGCATGACGTGAATCAGCGCGATCTGGCCCGCTCGCTCGACGCGGTGGTCGAAGATTGCGTGAACGCGGTCGGCGTGGATGCCAATACGGCGTCGGTCGCCTTGCTCGCGCGCGTGTCGGGTCTGAACGCCACGCTCGCTCGCAACATCGTCGATTATCGCGATGCAAACGGCCCGTTCCCGTCGCGCGAACATCTGCGCAAGGTGCCGCGTCTGGGCGACAAAACCTTCGAACAGGCCGCCGGCTTCCTGCGCATCAACAATGGCGAGAACCCGCTCGACCGCTCGTCGGTTCACCCGGAAGCGTATCCGGTCGTGGAACGCATGCTCGCGAAAATCAGCAAGCATGTCGGCGAAGTGCTCGGCAATCGTGACGCGCTGCGCGGCCTGTCGCCCACGGAATTCGTCGACGAACGTTTCGGCCTGCCGACCGTGCGCGACATTCTGCTGGAACTCGAAAAGCCGGGCCGCGACCCGCGCCCCGAGTTCAAGACCGCGACCTTCCGTGAAGGTGTCGAGAAAGTCAGCGATCTGACGCCGGGCATGGTGCTGGAAGGCGTTGTGACGAACGTGGCGGCCTTCGGTGCGTTCATCGACATCGGCGTGCATCAGGACGGTCTGGTGCACGTGTCGGCCATGTCGACGAAGTTCATCAAAGACCCGCACGAAGTCGTCAAGGCCGGCCAGATCGTCAAGGTGAAGGTGCTGGAAGTCGACGTGAAGCGCCAGCGTATCGCGCTGACCATGCGTCTGGACGACGAGTTCGGCGCGGCAGCGGCGCCACGCAGCGGCGGCGGCGCCCAGCAGGATCGCGGCCGTTCCTCTGGCGGCGGGCGCGGCGCGCAGCAACAGCGTTCGCGCGAGCCGGAAGCAGGCGGCGCAATGGCCGCCGCCTTCGCCAAGCTCAAGCAGAAGTAAGCGGGTTCGTCGGTGCGTGATGCGCTCACGCACTGACGTCCACTAGATCGAGCGGCAAAAAAAAGCCCACGCAATTGCGTGGGCTTTTTTTATCTTTTCGCTTGCAGCGCCTTCACATGCAAGGCGCGTGCGAACCTCGATCCGTCGCGCTCATCAGATCTCGATTTTCGTGCCCAACTCCACCACCCGATTAGCGGGAATGCTGAAGAAATCGGTCGGTTTCGCGGCGTTCTGATGCATCCATGCGAACACACGTTCGCGCCACACCGACATGCCCGGCAACTGCGTCGGCACCACCGTTTCGCGCGCAAGGAAGAACGACGTGTCCATCATCTCGAAGGTCATGTCGTGCGTGCGGCCCACCTCCAGCAGCACCGCCTTCACGTCAGGCGTTTCGTTGAAACCGTACGCCGCCTTGACGAGGTACAAGCCGCCGTCGAGATCCTTTACCGTCACGCGTTCAGCATCCTTCACATACGGGATGTCGAGCGTCATGAAGGTCAGGAAAATGGTGCGTTCGTGCAGCACCTTGTTGTGCTTCAGGTTGTGCAGCAAGCTCACCGGTACGAGCGAATCGCTGCCCGTCAGATAGATCGCCGTACCCGACACGCGATGCGGCGGGTGCGCAAGCAAGCCTTGCAGGAACGGCATGAGCGGAATACCGTCGGCGGCCGTGCGCTCCTTGACGATCATCCTGCCCTTGAACCACGTCATCAGCAGGAAGAACAGCAACGCGCCGATGCCGAGCGGCAGCCAGCCGCCCTCCGCAACCTTGAGCAGGTTGGCGCCGAAAAATCCCAGGTCGACCGCCATGAACACGCCGATGATCAATGCCACGAGGAGCTTGTTCCAGTTCCACACCTTCACCATCACGACGCAGGCGAGGATCGTGGTGATCACCATGGTGGCCGTCACCGCGATACCGTACGCGGCGGCAAGGTTATCCGAGCTCTTGAACGCGATCACGATGCACAGAATGATGAACAGCAGCATCCAGTTCACCACCGGCACATAGATCTGGCCGATCGCCAGTTCCGACGTGTGCAGGATCTTCATGCGCGGCACGTAGCCGAGCTGGATCGCCTGGCTCGTCAACGAATAGGCGCCGGAAATCACCGCCTGCGAAGCGATCACGGTCGCCACCGTCGACAGCACCACGAGCGGCAGCAATGCCCAGTCCGGTGCGAGCAGGAAAAACGGGTTTTCGATCGCCTTGGGGTCGTGCATCAGCAGCGCGCCCTGGCCGAAGTAGTTCAGCACCAGCGAAGGCATCACGAGGAAATACCAGGCCATGCGGATCGGCTTGGCACCGAAGTGGCCCATGTCGGCGTACAGCGCTTCGGCGCCGGTCAGCACCAGCACGACCGAGCCGAGCACCACGTACGCCTGCAGCACGTGCGCCGCCATAAAGGTGTAGGCGTAATACGGGTTAAGTGCGCGGATCACGTTCGGCGACTGCAGAATGTGCCACAGACCCAGCGCGGCGAGCACCAGGAACCAGAGCACCATGATCGGACCGAACAGGCGGCCGACGGTGGCCGTGCCGTGCCGCTGAATCCAGAACAGCAGCACGAGGATCACCATGGTGAGCGGCAACACCAGATGGGACAGATGGGGCGCGGCGATCTCAAGACCTTCGACCGCCGAGATCACCGAAATGGCCGGTGTAATCACCGCGTCGCCATAAAACATGCAGGCGCCGAAGATGCCGAGCATCATCAGCAAGCCGGCCATTTTCGATTTCTCGTTGAGAGAGCGCAGCGCCAGCGCCATCAGCGCGAGAACGCCGCCTTCGCCGTTGTTGTCAGCGCGCATCACGAACAAGACGTACTTGATGCCGACCACGATCACGATCGCCCAGAACAGCAGCGAGATCACGCCCAGAATCGATTGATCGGTCAGCGGAATGCCATGTGACGGACTGAAAGCTTCTTTCAGCGAGTACAACGGGCTCGTGCCGATATCGCCGAACACCACTCCGATCGCGGCAATCGCGAGGGAAGGCAGAGGCTGCTTGTGCACGTGATTGTTATCTGTCATAGACGCGAGGAAATCCGTTCCCTGAGCGGAAAAAACGACCGCTATTCTAAACTGCCCGCCTAGCGCCGCCCGGCTTGTTGTGGATACACCACGTGGATGGTCCGCGAAGTGTAGCACTGCGATTTGGGCGCGTCTGCTGCGTCGGACCTTTCATTCATGCAGGCATGCGCGTTTTGCGAGGTGCCGTTCGCAGGACACGCAGCGGCGCCTATTCGACGCGCATTTGAGGCACATTTAAGACACTTTCGAGGCACAAAAAAACGGAGCCCAATGGGCTCCGTTCCGCAGACACTGCACCGGGCTACGACGCAATAAGTACGGCGTCGTAGCGCGCATCACGTGCCCGACGATTCCTGCTCCTGCTGCATACCGCGCTTGATCCACGCACCGAGGTTGTGCGGACGAACCGTGTCCCACTCCTCGAACGGCTGATGAATCCACGGATTGGTCGGCAGATACTGCACGTGGTAGTCGGGCTTCACTTTCGAGCAGCCCTTGTACCAGAGCACCGCCGAGCGCACCGCGGTGATCGCCGGATAGCGTTCCTTCAGATGCTGCTGTACGCGCGCCAACGTCACGCCCGAATCGACCAGGTCGTCGACCAGCAGCACGTTGCCGTGCAACTCGCCGCGCGTCATCGTGATGTATTGCGCGATGTCGAGCTCGCCCTGCTCCGTGCCGGCCGCTTCGCGGTACGAACTGGTGGCGAGAATCGCCAGCGGCAGATCGTAAATACGCGAGAGTTGATCGCCGACGCGCAAACCGCCCCGCGCGAGGCACAGGATCTTGTCGAACTTCCAGCCCGACTCGTGCACCTGCAACGCCAGCAGTTCGATCAGCCGGTGATACTCGTCCCAGCCGACCCACAGATTCTTGTCGTCGTTGCGCGGGTCTTTCATCGCAATCATGGGTACACCTTGCACCATGGCTTAAACCTTGAACGGATGACGAAGCAGAATCGTTTCATCGCGATCCGGACCGGTCGACACCATGTCGATCGGAATGCCCGCGACTTCCTGCACACGCGTCAGATACGCACGCGCGGTGGCCGGCAGCTTGTCCCATTCCGTGATGCCGACCGTGCTTTCCTTCCAGCCTGCGAAGGTTTCGTACACCGGTACGCAACGCGCGACTTCCGATGCGCCACGCGGCAGCAGGTCGACGTTCTTGCCGTCGACCGTGTAGCCGACGCACAGCTTCACTTCGTCGAGACCGTCGAGCACGTCGAGCTTGGTCATGCACAGACCCGACACGCCGTTGATCTGGATCGAGCGGCGCAGCGCGGCGGCGTCGAGCCAACCGGTGCGGCGCGGACGGCCGGTAACCGAGCCGAATTCCTTGCCGACCTTGGCGAGTTCCAGGCCGATCGGTTCCTGACGCGCGGCGTTGTCCGCGTCGTACAGTTCGCTCGGGAACGGGCCAGAACCGACACGCGTGCAATACGCCTTGGTGATGCCGAGAATGTAGTTCAGCTTTTGCGGACCGACGCCTGCACCCGCGGTAGCCGCACCGGCCACGCAGTTGCTCGACGTGACGAACGGATAGGTGCCGTGGTCGATGTCGAGCAGCGTGCCTTGCGCGCCTTCGAACAGCAGATTGTTGCCGGCTGCGTTTTCGTCGTACAGACGGCGCGACACGTCGGTCACCATCGGCTTCAGACGGTCGGCATAGCTCAGCATCGTGTCGAGCGTTTGCTGGAAGTCGACCGCGGCGACGCCCAGGTATTGCGTCAGCACGAAGTTGTGATAGTCGAGGTTTTCACGCAGACGTTCGGCGAAACTCTCCGGCTCGAACAGGTCTTGCACGCGCAAACCACGGCGCGCCACCTTGTCTTCGTAGGCCGGGCCGATACCGCGGCCGGTCGTGCCGATCTTGCTCGCGCCACGGCGCGCTTCGCGGCCCTGGTCGATAGCAATGTGGTACGGCAGAATGAGTGTGGTGGCTTCGGAAATGAAGAGGCGATTCTGAACGTCGACCCCGGCGGCTTCGAGCTCGCCAATTTCCTTGAACAGCGCTTCCGGCGACAACACGACGCCATTGCCGATGTAGCACGCGACGCCGGGATGCATGATGCCCGACGGAATCAGACGCAAGATGGTTTTCTTGCCGCCGATGATAAGCGTGTGACCGGCATTGTGACCGCCCTGGAAGCGAACGACGCCTTGAGCGTGGTCCGTCAGCCAGTCGACGATCTTGCCCTTGCCTTCATCACCCCACTGGGTTCCCACGACGACGACGTTGCGCCCGGGGTTCACATTCACTGCGCTGGCAGACATGTTGTTTCGTAAGCTGGTTAAAAACGTATTCTACCTATGTTCGCGGAACCTTCCGAATTTTTCCGTTTCCGCTCAACGGTATGCACGTTATGGTGGGTATAGGGGAAATAGCGCGGCGAGTGGCCGCGCCGGGTCAGGCGACGCTTTGGACGCCTTCTGAAATGCCCTTGGGACGCCCCTCAGGCGATCTATCGATTCGCGCTCAGGAACGGGGTTCGACGACCCACGCGCCGTTGCGCTCGACCAACACGCGGTCGCAGGCGAACTCGTCCAGATCGTGTTCGTGGCCAGGCAGCGCCTGGATCACGACTTCTCCGGCATCACGCAATGCGGCGACGCTCACGCGCAGCGCGTCGTCGTGCTGCCACGGCGCGAGAATCGCGCTGCTGCGGGCTTCGACGGGCGAAATGCGAGCGACTTCGCGCAGGTCGAGCGAAAAGCCGGTGGCCGCGCGCGCGCGGCCGTAGGCCTGCCCGACGTGGTCGTAACGGCCGCCGCGCGCAACCGCGTTCGGCACACCGTCCACGTACGCCGAGAACATCACGCCGCTGTGGTATGCATAGCCACGCAAATCGGCCAGGTCGATCATGACTTCGGCGCCGTCCACCTGGCTCGCGAGGAACGCGAGGTCGTCGAGCGCGCGGGCGATGGCCGGTGCGTTCGGCAAACGTGCCCGCGCTTCGTCGAGCACCGACGCGTCGCCGTAGAGCGTGGGCAGCGAGCGCAACGCGTCGCGCGTGACCGGCGTGAGATTGGCGGTCAACTCGACGAGGCGCGGCACATCCTTGCCGGCCAATGCGTCGTAGAGCGATTGACCCAACTCGGCAGCAGCAGGCTCCGCGTCGATCAACGCGGCGAGCACGCCTGCGTGACACAAATCGAGCCGCACTTTCGCGAGGCCGGCCAGACGCAGCGCGTCGAGCATCAACTGCTGGATTTCCAGATCCGCTTCGAGACCGGCGTGACCGTAGATTTCCGCGCCGATCTGGATCTGCTCACGGGTGGCGTGCAGGCCGCGCGGACGCGTATGCGCCACATTGCCGGCATAGCAAAGACGCGTCACGCCCTGGCGGTTCAGCAGGTGCGCGTCGATACGCGCGACCTGCGGCGTAATGTCGGCGCGCAGACCGAGCGTGCGCCCGGACATCTGATCGACGAGCTTGAACGTGCGCAAATTCAGATCGTGCCCGCCGCCGGTGAGCAGCGACTCGATGTATTCGAGCAGCGGCGGCATCACCATCTCGTAGCCGTACGAGCGGAAACGGTCCAGCAAATGGCGCCGCAATTCTTCGATCTTGCGGGCTTCCGACGGCAGCACGTCGGCGATATTCTCGGGAAGTAACCAGGTCGACATCGATACAGTCCTACGACGTTGGAACACGGCGGCTGAGGGCGCCGGAAAATGTATATGAATGGCGGGCGACGGCTCTATTCTGGCGGCTATCGCGGGCATTATGGGCATTGCGGGGGTATCGGAACAACCCTTCGCGCCCTTAGCCCTTTTAGCTCGTTTAGCTCTTTTAGCCAGCTTCCTGGCCTGCGCCGCTGAAAGCTCGCTGTTGCCACACCGCTGATGCCACTCAGACGGAGACGGGGCCAACGCAACGGCGCGCAGCGGTGGCACTTATGATGCAGCGCCTTCAGGTCACGATAAACAGCAAGATCAACCCGAGCACCATCACGACCAGCCCGCCGACGCGAATCTGATGCGGGGGCCGTTCCGCTATTTTACGGAACGTGTCACGCCAGGCGCTCGGAAAAACGAAGGGAAACATCCCTTCGATAATCAGCATCAATGCGATCGCGAGCAGTAACGAGCCGGCTATGTCCATGCGAATGAAGGGGCCGCGATGCGGATGCCGCGGCGTTCCGGTTATCAGTGTTTGCGCGGTACCGCGGAAGCGTCCGGGGCGGTGCCACCGGTCGGGCTACGCATGAAGCGGAAGAACTCGCTGCTCGGGTCGACCACGATCACGTCGCCTGGCTTGAAGGTGTTCTTATACGCTTGCATGCTTTGATAAAACTGGTAGAACTGCGGGTCGCTGCCGTACGCTTCGGCCGCGATTTCCGCTGCCTTGGCATCGCCTTCGCCCTTGATGGTTTGCGCCTGACGATAGCCGTCGGCGAGAATCGCCTGTTGCTGGCCGACGGCGTCTGCCTTGATCTGATCGGCTTCGGCCGAGCCCTTCGCACGTTCGTCGGCCGCAGCCTGCTCGCGTACGGCGATCATCCGCTTGTAGACCGAGTCGGCCATCGCTGCAGGAAAATCGACACGCGTAAGTTGCACGTCGAGCACCGAAACGCCCAGCGACGCCGCGGCTTTATCCATCGTGCCGCGTGCTTCGTCGGCAATGGCTTGTTGCTTCGCAAGCGCGTCGGTCAGCGTGACCTTGCCGAATGCGTCGCCGAGCGCGCTGCGCGACAGCAGCGCGAGGCGGTCCGCCAGACTTTGCACGTCGCCGCGGGTTTCGGCGAGCAGCTTCAGCGGATCGGTCACGCGGTATTTGATGACCGGATTGGCCAGCAGATCGGTCTTATCCGACGTGACATAGCGATCCTCATCCGGCGCGTCGAGCGACTGGATGCGGTTATCGACCAGCGTGACCGTTTGCAACGGCGGCGGCAGCTTCACGTGCAGGCCCGGACCGAGCAAAACGGGCGCGGTGTCCCCATGTGAGGACAGCACAGCCATATGCCGCTGGTCGACCACGAATACCATCGACGATGCGGCGAACAGCACGATGACGACGGCAACAACGAGCGCAATGATCTTGTTCATGATGTGCGCTCCTTATTGAACGTCGTCTTCACGCATACGGCTGCGGAAGGAGTCGCGTGAACGCAGTGCGTCGCTGCTGGCCGCGGCCTGGCTGGCAGGCGTTGCGACCGCGGCAGGAGCGGAAGCAGCGGCAGACGGCGCGGCAACGCTGCTCGCAGCTTGCGGCACGGCAGCACCCGCCGCAACGGCAGCGCCGGAAGCGGCCGCCGCAGCGTCAGCCACGCGCTGGCGGGTCTGTTCGACCAGCTTGTCGAGCGGCAGATACAGCACGTTGTTGCCGCTCTTGCTGTCCACAAACACCTTGGTCGTATTCGAATAGATCTGCTGCATGGTTTCCAGGTACATGCGTTCGCGAATCACCGCGGGCGCTTTCGAGTACTGTGCGTAGACCTGCTTGAAGCGCTCAGCGTCGCCTTGCGCCTGGGCCACGGTCTTGTCGCTATACATTTTCGCGGCGTCGATCTGGTTCGCGACGTCGGCTTGTGCGCGCGGCAGCAACTCGGCGGCATAAGCCTGCGCCTCACGTTTGGCGCGCTCGTTGTCCTGACGTACTTTGGCGGCGTCGTCGAACGCAGCCTGCACCTGGTCGGGCACCTGCACGCCCTGGATCGTCACACCGGTCACGGCGAGGCCGGACTGGTATTCATCCAGAGATTGCTGAATCGACGTCATCAGCTGCTGGCGAATTGTTTCGCGATCCTGATAGAGGATGTCGTTGGTGCTGCGCGCGCCGACGATGCTGCGCACCGCCGCCTGCGCGGCCTGCGTCACGCTCTGCTCGGGATCGACACTGCGGAAAAGATAGTCGGTCGGCTTGCTCACCTGATACTGCACGGCAAAGCGCACGTCGACGATGTCGGCGTCGTGCGTGAGCATCGACGCATCCTTCACGTTGGCAAGACGCACCACGTTGTTACGGCCGATCTCCACCTGGCGGATCTGGCCGATATTGACGAGCTCATGCGCTTCGAACGGATACGGCAGGCGCCAATGCACACCCTGCCCCGCGGTGTAACGATACTTGCCGAACTGCATCACGACACCGGCCTGGCCATCCTGCACGACGAACACGCCGCTGCCGAGGTAGATCGCGATCAACACGCCGATCACAATGCCCACGCCGATGCGCGCGCCGCGACCGTTGTCCGGACGGCCACTGCCGCCCGCGCCGCCGCCCTTGCGGCCGAACACCCGGCTCAAACGGCGGTTGAAATCGCGCCACATCTCATCGAGATCGGGCGGCCCTTCACCGTCCTTGGCCGGCGGACGCTTGGGTTCGTTGGGTCGTTGGCGCTCGCCATTGCCATTGCCGTCGCCCCGGCCCCAACGCGGATCGTTCAGTGACAGCATGGCGCGCATGCGCAGCCAGATACTCCGCTCGTTGTAATCGTTCACCTGTGTTCGTTCACCAGAGTAGACAGCGGGTCAGTGCAATTGGAGCGGGTCAGTGCCCGAGTTCTGAGACCTTACGGTCCTCGCGTGGTGCTGCCGACCGGTCTTCTTCCGATAGATCGACCAGCGTATCGGAGAGAGGTTCGGCAGTAGCGATTTCAGCGATGGCAGCGCGCAATGTATCCAGCCCTTGCCCCGTGCGCGCGCTCAAAAAGACGCGCGAAATATTACCATACTCATCCCGCTCGACCGCGTCGCCACGGGCCGCCAACTCAGGCACGGCGTCGATCTTGTTGAACACCAGCACCTGACGGATCGTGTCCGCACCGATTGCGTGCAGCACCTCGTTCACCTGATCGATCTGATCGAGACGCACGGCGCTCGACGCGTCGACCACATGCAGCAGCAGGTCGGCGTGGATGGTTTCCTCGAGCGTGGCGCGGAAAGCCGCCACCAGTTGGTGAGGCAATTCGCGGATGAAACCCACCGTGTCGGATACCACCACCTGGCCGGCCTCGTCGCCGAGATAGACGCGGCGGGACGTGGTATCCAGCGTGGCGAACAGCTGGTCGGCGGCGTACGCCTGGGCCTTCGTCAGCGCATTGAAAAGTGTGGATTTGCCCGCGTTCGTGTAGCCGACGAGCGACACGGACATGGTCTGGTTACGGCTGCGCGCGCGGCGCTGCGTGCCGTGCTGACGGCGCAGTTTTTCGAGCCGGGTTTTCAGCGCCTTGATGCGCTCGCCAATCAAACGGCGGTCGGTTTCGAGCTGTGTTTCGCCAGGGCCGCGCAAACCGATACCGCCTTTCTGGCGTTCAAGGTGGGTCCATGCGCGGATCAGTCGCGTCGACAGGTACTGCAACTGCGCGAGCTCCACCTGCAGCTTGCCTTCGTGGCTGCGGGCGCGTTGCGCAAAAATATCGAGGATGAGGCTGGTGCGGTCAATCACCCGGCGATTAAGCGCCTGCTCCAGATTGCGCTGCTGCGCAGGTGCCAGAGCGTGATTGAAAATGACGAGTTCGATGTCGTTCGCCTCACAGGCAAGACGCAATTCTTCGGCCTTGCCGCTGCCGACGAACATCTTGGCATCGGGACTGGACCGGCGCCCCGTGAGGGTGACTAAGGGATTCGCGCCCGCGCTTTGCGCGAGCAGGCTGAGTTCTTCGAGACTGGCTTCGAAATCGATCTTACCGAAGTCGATGCCGACAAGCGCTGCATTGATCAAATTGGAGGGTATCAAAATGAGGCGGCCGGGAGTAATCGCCAACGGGCGACGCTACGCCGGCCGCGACGGGGGGTTAGGACTGTTCGGAATCCGGGTGGAAATTCACCGGACGGGCCGGCACGACCGTAGAAATTGCGTGCTTGTAGACCATCTGGGTGACCGTATTCCTGAGCAACACGACGTACTGGTCGAACGATTCGATGTTCCCTTGAAGCTTGATGCCGTTGACCAAGTAGATCGACACCGGCACATGCTCTTTACGCAGTGCGTTCAAAAACGGGTCTTGTAACAATTGCCCTTTGTTGCTCATAGCAAACTCCGTATTTTTTTGCAGGTTGACTAAATTGACGACGAAGAAAAAGAGATCCGCCGTCAACCGCTACACTATAGCCGATTTTCATTTTTGCGCGAGCGGGCTGGCCTGACGGCCAAACCCAACGCACACGCGGGTTTCAGCCTGGGGTTAGCCTAGATTTCAGCCTTTGTCCGCGTAAGGGTTCGTCGACGATCTGAACTCTATGCGCAATGGAGTCCCAGTCAGCTTGAAAGTTTCCCGGAAGCGGTTTTCGAGGTAGCGTTTGTACGTTTCGGTGATCGCGTCGAGCGCGTTACCGTGAATCACGATGATCGGCGGATTCTGTCCGCCCTGGTGCGCGTAACGCAGTTTCGGGCGCACCGGACCGCGTCGGCGCGGCTGCTGGAATTCCACCGCATCGATCAGCGCGCGCGTCAACTTCGGCGTCGGCAGCTTGGCCATGGCGGCGGCGTAGGCGGAGTCGACCGAGCGCATCAGCGGGCCGATTCCGGTTTTTTCCGCCGCGGAAATGAAGTGGAATTTGGCGAAGTCGAGAAATTTTAATTTGCGCTCGAGGTCCGCCTTGGTGCGCTCGCGCACATGCGGATCGAGGCCGTCCCATTTGTTCACCCCCACCACCAGCGCGCGGCCCTGCTCCACCACGAAACCGGCGATGTGGGCATCCTGTTCCGAGATGTCCTGCTGCGCGTCGAGCAGCAGGATCACGACGTTCGCGTCCGAGATCGATTGCAGCGTTTTCACCACCGAGAATTTCTCGATCGCTTCGAACACCTTGCCGCGGCGGCGCAAACCGGCCGTGTCGATCAGCGTGTACGGCTTGCCCTGACGTTCAAAGTCGACGTAGATCGAATCGCGCGTGGTGCCGGGCATGTCGAACGCGATCACGCGCTCCTCGCCCACCAGCGCATTGATCAAGGTCGACTTGCCGACGTTCGGCCGGCCGACGATCGCGATCTTCACGCCGCGCGTTTCTTTTTCCTCGTCGCTTTCTTCCGGCTGCCCGGCGTACGCGACGCCAAGTGCGTCATTGATCATTTCGGTGACGCCGTCACCGTGCGCCGCGGAAATCGCGCGCGGATCGCCGAGGCCGAGTTCGTAGAAGTCGGCCGCCACCATGCTGTACTTCATCCCCTCCGCCTTGTTGACGACGAGGAAGATCGGCCGGCCGACCTTGCGCAGATAGTCGGCAATCGTCTTGTCCTGCGGCGCGAGGCCGTTGCGACCGTCGACGATGAACACGACGACGTCCGATTCCTCGACCGCCTGGCGGGTTTGACGCGCCATCTCGTGCAGGATGCCTTCTTTCGCGACCGGCTCGAAACCGCCGGTATCGACGACCAGATACGGCCGGTCACCGGCGCGACCTTCGCCGTAGTGGCGGTCGCGGGTAAGACCGGGCAGGTCGGCAACCAGCGCATCACGCGTACGCGTGAGACGGTTGAATAGCGTGGATTTCCCCACATTGGGGCGCCCAACCAGGGCAATAACGGGTTTCATCAGATGTTGTTCACGGTGAAACGCGGGATCGAAATCGACCGGCCGCGTAGCGACGCCATGCGGCCGCTACACGGCAGCGTTTGACGAAAATTATCACGAATTCGGCCAGCCCCGGATGTGCTGTCAATATGCGCACCCGGGCGGACGGGGGTTTGGCTGTATGGGGCGGCGCCAATGGGCCGCCAGGCTCAGTCTTTCCTGCTCAACGGCTCGCACGCCCGTTCGATACGATTCTCCGCCGTATCGACGAAATCTACGAAGGCGCCGCTGAAGGTGGCGCCGCAAGCAGCCACCGATGGCCACCTGGGCCGTTTCTGATCCGACTTGCCGGACCAGCCAGTCCGGCGGAATATTTCTGGTTACTCTGCTGCACTACAAAAACGCGCGCGGCCGGCAAAGCCGGCCTGCACGCTTGACTACCTACTATGGCCTGCGCGATTAGCGCGGGCGATAGCCGTACAGGTCGCCGTCGTGCGTCTGCACAACCAGCGTCTCGCCGGCCAGCACCGGTGCCGCGGTAATCGGGGTGCCGTCGGTCTTCACACGGGCCACGAGTGTGCCGTCGTCGCGCGACAGGAAGTGCACGTAACCCTGATAGTCGCCCAGCACGGCGGCGTGACCCAGGATATACGGGACGCCGAGTTCGCGGTTCTTCAGCTTGTCGTTCTTCCACAGCGGCGCGCCGCTGCTGACGTCGAACGCCGACACCACCGACCAGTCGTCGGCCGCCACCACGGCGCGGTCATCCTGCGCCAGGCCGCTCGTGCTCGAGAACGCTTTTTCCCACAACGCGCGGCCCGAGTTCGCATCGAAGCAGCCAATCTGACCCTGGAACGTCACCGCGCAGGTTTCCGAACCGACCAGCGTGGGCGGGCCTGTCACGTCATTGATGCGCTCCACTTCCGTCACGCCCTTCGGATACGACACCGGCGTTTGCCAGTAGTTGTCGCCCGTCTGCACATTGATCGCGGCGAACGCGCCACCCGGGAAACCGGCCAGCACAGCGGCATCGCCCGCGAACGTCATGCCCGACGAGACGCGCAGATTGAGCGGCACCGCGCGGTTGCGGTAGTTCCACTTCTGCTCGCCGGTTTGCGCGTTGAACGCGACGATCTGACCGTCGACCGTACGCACCACCACGAGGCCATTGCCGACCAGCGGCGGCGAGATGATTTCGCCAGGCGCCTTGGCGGTCCACAACTGCTTGCCGTCCGCGCCGAGCACGTAGACATCGCCCTTCAGGCCGCCGACCGCCGTGAGCGTGCCGTCGCTGCCGACACCCGCCGACAGATCGTCATGCAGCTTGATGCGCCAGATGTCCTTGCCGGTCTGCGCGTCGATCTTCGCAACCGAGCCGTTCGCGCCGGCCGCGTACACCGCGTTGCCGACGGCGACCGGCGAGAACAGGTAACGACCCGCCTTGCCCACGCTTGTCTTCCACGCCTGCTGCACGTCGAGCACGGGTTTGAACTCGGTGAGCGGCGTCGGCACGCGGCGCTCGTCTTTCGTGGATGAGCAAGCCGCCATGGTGAGGACGGTCATCGCACAGGCAACGGGCACAGCGTAACGTTTCAGCAGATTCATCGGTGGACGAAGCATTCAGGAAATAAATTAAAGGAGACCGGTTGGTCGTGTCATGCGGCGCGCTGCATGCGGCGATCAGCCGCCCAGCGCATCCAGCTTGAACTGTATCAACTGACGAGCCGAGCTATCGTTTTTCGACAGCGAGTCGAGCGCGAGCTTGTAAGCCGTGCGCGCATCGTCACGCTTGCCTTGAGCAGCAAGCAGATCACCGCGGCCGTTCGCCACAATGCCCTTGAACGCATCGGACTGCGGTTCGGCGAGCAGTGCGAGGCCCTGATCGTACGCCTTGTCGTCGAGCAGCAGCGAAGCCAGACGCAACTTGGCGATCTGCTTGAACTCGTCGTCTTTCGCGTTATCGATGGTCCATTGCAACTGGGCCTTCGCGGCGGCTTCGTCGCCTGCTGCGTACAGCGCCTTGGCGGCGCCCAGCGCGGTCATCTGCGCATACGCGGTACGGCTGAACTTGTCTTCCATGTCGGCGGCGACCCGCGTGATCTTCGCCTTGTCGCCCGATGCCACCGCTTGCTGCACCTGGTCGTACAGCACCGCGGCTTCCGCCGCCTGGCGCCGCTGCCAGAAATTCCAGCCGTTCCAGCCCGCTGCGGCGACCAACGCCACCAGCACGATCCACGTGGTGGCATTACCCCACTGCGTCCACCATGCTTTCAGACTTTCAATCGATTCTTGTTCGTCGTGGTAACTCATCGCCCGGCGATTTCCTCTTTCTTGATACGTGTGCGTGTCGAGCCTGATTGGCAGCCAACCGGCTCGACGACATCGCGATCAGTCGTCGCCGTCTTCGGCGGTTGCAACCATCGCATTGATTAGAAATTCGGTCAAGTCTTGGGCGGGCACATTATGTTGCTCGTTTTTACCGCCGTTAGAACTTGTATCACGGAGCGGTTTGACGCCGACCGTGCCGTTGGCGATCTCGTCTTCGCCGAGAATCACCGCGAATGCCGCGCCGCTCGCGTCGGCACGCTTCATCTGCGACTTGAAGCTCGCCGTCTGGCCGTCCGCGCTGCAATGCAGGATGACGTCGAGCCCCGTATCGCGCAAACGCTCCGCGATGATAAAGGCCTGTTCGCGCGCGGCGTCGCCCTGATGGACCACGTAAACGTCGCAACCTTCATCTTCCGGCACGAGCTGCTCTTCTTTCAGCAACTCGAGGATACGCTCAACGCCCATTGCCCAGCCACAAGCGCCCGTCGGCTTCCCGCCGAGCTGTTCGATCAGCGGATCGTAACGGCCGCCGGCCGCGACCGTGCCTTGCGCGCCGAGCTTGTCGGTCACCCATTCGAACACGGTCAGATTGTAATAATCGAGACCGCGCACGAGACGCGGATTGATCGTGAACGGAATGTTGTTCGCCTTCAGGATGCGCTGCAGGCCTTCGAAATGCGCGCGCGATTCTTCGCCGAGAAAATCGATCAGTTTCGGTGCGTTCTGCGCGACTTCCTGCATGGCCGGATTCTTCGTATCGAGCACGCGCAGCGGGTTCGTGTACAGACGGCGCTTCGCCTCTTCGTCGAGCACGTCCATGTGCTTTTCGAGGTAAGCGATCAACTCGACGCGATGCGCCGCGCGCTCTTCCGCGAGACCCAGCGAATTGAGTTCGAGCTTGATACCGATCAGGCCGAGGTCGTCCCACAAACGCTGGCACATCATGATGATTTCAGCGTCGGTGTCCGGGCCGGCAAAACCCAATGCTTCCACGCCGACCTGATGGAACTGCCGGTAACGGCCGCGCTGCGGACGCTCGTGACGGAACATCGGGCCGATGTACCACAGGCGCTTCGGACCGTCGTACAACATGTTGTGCTCGATCGTCGCGCGCACCACTGCAGCCGTGTTTTCCGGGCGCATTGTCAGATTTTCACCGTTCAACGCGTCGGTGAAACTGTACATTTCTTTCTCGACGATATCGGTCACCTCGCCGATACCGCGCTTGAACAACTGCGTATGCTCGATGATCGGCGTACGGATATTCTGGTATCCGTACGAACGCAGCATCGACTTGACGGTCGCTTCAAAAAACTCCCACAGCCCAGCTTCCTGCGGAAGGATGTCGTTCATGCCCTTCACGCCGGACAACTTTTCAAGCTTTTTCTTCTGTTCAGTCATCTGTCTTCGATTGACGGTTTTTAGTTGAGTGCTTCGGCGCGGCCATAGCGGCGCTCGACGTAGTCACTCACGATTTGCTGGAATTCTTGCGCGATGTTGTCACCGCGCAGCGTCTTGACCTTCTCGCCGTCGATGAACACCGGCGCGGCCGGATTTTCGCCCGAACCCGGCAAGCTGATGCCGATATTCGCCTGCTTCGATTCACCCGGACCATTGACGATGCAGCCCATCACCGCGACGTGCATCTTCTCGACGCCAGGATACTGATCACGCCATACCGGCATCTGCGTGCGCAGATAGGTCTGGATTTGCGACGCCAGTTCCTGGAACAGCGTGCTGGTGGTACGGCCACAACCCGGGCACGCGATCACCATCGGCGTGAACGAACGCAGGCCCATGGTCTGCAGAATCTCCTGACCGACGATCACTTCACCCGTGCGCGGGCCGCCCGGTTCAGGCGTCAGCGAGATACGGATCGTGTCGCCAATGCCTTGCTGCAGCAGCACCGACAACGCAGCCGTTGACGCCACGATGCCCTTCGAACCCATACCCGCTTCGGTCAGACCAAGATGCAGCGCGAATTCGCAACGGCGTGCGAGTTCACGATACACCGCGATCAGATCCTGCACGCCGCTGACCTTGCACGACAAAATGATCTTGTTGCGCGGCAGGCCGATTTCGACCGCGCGCTCCGCCGAACCAATCGCCGACTGGATCAGCGCTTCGTACATTACGCTCTGCGCTTCCCACGGCGTGGCGCGCGCGGCGTTTTCGTCCATCATCTTCGCGAGCAGATCCTGGTCGAGACTGCCCCAGTTGACGCCGATCCGCACCGGCTTGTCGTACTTCACCGCCGCTTCGATCATTTGCGCGAACTGCGTGTCGCGCTTCGCGCCGTGGCCGACATTGCCCGGGTTGATCCGGTACTTCGACAGCGACTCCGCGCACGCGGGGTAATCGCGCAGCAGCAAATGGCCGTTGTAATGAAAATCGCCGACCAGCGGCACCGACACGCCCATGCGGTCGAGCTGCTCGCGAACAGCCGGCACGGCCGCCGCCGCTTCCGGCGTGTTGACCGTGATACGCACCAGCTCCGAACCGGCTTGCGCCAGTTCCTTGATCTGGATCGCCGTGCCGATCGCGTCCGCGGTGTCGGTGTTGGTCATCGACTGCACGCGCACCGGTGCATCGCCGCCGATGGTGACGAGCTGGCCGCCCCAGCGGACATCGACCGCGTGCGACTTGCGCCGCGCAGCGTGGCCGCCGAACACCGGCTCGTTTGAAACGATCTTGCTACTGGATTGGGATTGAGCTTCGGATTGCATCGAAAAACCCATTTACGCCGCAGGCGTTACACAAAAAATGTAGCGCCTGAATTGAAAAAGCGCCGCGACCCGGTTGGCCGCGACGCATACCGTATCTATCAAGGCAACGCGAAGCGCGCAACGTTGCCCTTGGCTGCCGAATATTTCGCCGGATCGACCGGCTGGCCATCGAGGGTAAGCGACTCGAGACCCGCCTTGTTGCCGACCGTAATCTTGAAAGGCGCGGCTCCCGTCACTTCCTTCGTGTCGCCCGCGTGCACGAGGCCGGAGAATACCTCCTTGCCGTCCTTGCCACGCACGCTGAACCAGCTATCTTGCGTCACGCGCAACGCGACAATCGCCTCACCTGCAGCCGGCGCCGCCGTGTCCGGCGCGCCTATCGCGGCAACCACCGGCGCGCTCGCGCCTTGCGCCGCGGCTTGCGTCTGCTGGGCCTGAACCTGCGGCCCTGCCTTCGGCGCGACCGCTGCGGCCGTGACAGCCGGCGCGGAAGACGGCGCCGTACCGGTCGCCAGCGGTGCAGGCATCGGTATAGCTGACGCTGCGTTATCCGTCGCGGCCTGCGTTTCCGGCGCTGAAGCGGCGTCTTCCGCCGTTGCCTCGGAACTTGCCGCCTGACCTTGCGCCACCGCGCCCGATGCTCCGGTCGCGCCGCCTGCGGCGCCGTTAGCGCTCGCCTTCAATCGTGCGAGCCATGCCGACGACTCGCCGCCATTGGTATGCCACATGCCGAGCGCGATCACCGCGACGATCACCGCCGCAATGCCCCATAGCCATGAGCGGCTCTTTTGCCCGCTGCCGCCCAGCGACAGCGATACACGGCCGCGCGGCAAATCCTTGCCGGACGAAGCCGGCATCGACAGATCCGGCGCGGGCACACCCTTCTCGCGGCGCAAAGCCTGCGTGAACGGCGTGGGATCGGCGCCGAGCATCTTTGCGTAGCTGCGCACCACGCCAAGCGCAAAGGTCGTATCCGGCAAATGGCTGATGTCGCCCGATTCGAGCGCACGCAACTTGGCGACGGACACCTTCAGCCGCGCCGAGACGTCTTCGATCGTCCAGCTCTTCGACTCACGCAATTGGGTCAAGCGCGCGCCAACCGCTGCCAACGAATCCAGACCCGTCAGGTCCGGTTGCGCAACAGGCTGCACCACCGCCCGCGCGACCGGCGCCGGATGGCCTTCGTTTGCGTCTGTGTCATGCGGCTGCGGGTGCTGCGGCTCACTCATCCCAAATCCTTTCGCGTCGATTCTTTTTCACTTGTGCAACCCGGATCGGCCAAAGCCTCACGCCCGAATCGCAGACCGTTTATAACAAAATGCGCGGCCTTGTGTGCCGCTTCCGATCGATTCTGCAAACTTTCTTTTCAATCGCGGATGGCATGGAGGGTTTTGGCGCGCCCGGGTGTCTTTCCTCCGAACGCCCGCGCCCTGTCGCCTCGCACGATTACACGGCACGAACCTCGATAACTTTCGCCGCCTTCCCGGTGCGCTCAGCGAGGCGCGTGCGATCTTTCACCGCACCAGCCAACTGACCGCAGGCAGCGTCGATATCATCGCCGCGTGTTTTACGCACCGTGGTGACGACGCCCGCGTCCATCAACACTTGTGCAAACCGCTTGATCTGTTCCGGCTTCGAGCGGATGAGGCCCGACTCCGGGAACGGATTAAACGGAATCAGGTTGAACTTGCACGGTACGTCACGCGTAACGGCCAGCAACTCGCGCGCCTGCGCTTCACTGTCGTTCACGCCGTCGAGCATGCAATATTCGAATGTAATGAAATCGCGCGGCGCAACTTTCAGATAGCGCTGACAGGCGGCCATCAATTCGCGCAGCGGATACTTCTTGTTCAGCGGCACCAGCATGTCGCGCAGCGGGTCGCTCGGCGCATGCAACGATACCGCGAGCGCCACCGGCAGGTCGGCGCCGAGCCGGTCCATCATCGGCACTACGCCCGAGGTGGAGAGCGTGACGCGCCGGCGCGACAGGCCGTATGCGTTGTCGTCCAGCATGAGGCGCATGGCGGGCACGACCGCGTCGTAGTTGAGCAGCGGCTCGCCCATGCCCATCATCACGACGTTCGTGACGACGCGCTCGCCCTTGCCGTCACCACCCGTGGCGCGCCCGCCGTCCGTGCCGCGCGTTGCGCGCAACGCGAACTCGGCCATGCGCAGCTGGCCGATGATTTCGCCGGTGGTGAGATTGCGGGAGAAACCCTGTTTGCCGGTCGAACAGAACCGGCAGTTGACCGCGCACCCGGCCTGCGACGACACGCACAGCGTGCCACGCGTTTCTTCGGGGATGTAAACGGTTTCAACTGCGTTGCTGTTGCCGACGTCGATCAGCCACTTGCGTGTGCCGTCGGTCGAAATATTGTCGCTGACGATGCCGGGCATCGTGATTGTTGCGCGCCCTTTGAGCTTTTCGCGCAAGGACTTCGCCAGATCGGTCATGCCGTCGAAGTCGGCAGCATTGTATTGGTGGATCCAGCGTTGCAATTGCTTGGCGCGAAACGGCTTCTCGCCCAGGCTGTCGCAGTAGGCGACAAGCCCTTGGGCGTCGAGGTCGAGAAGGTTGACGGTGGAACTGCTCGTCATATCGAATCCTGCCATTTCAGTGCGAGACTACATTCATGCAACAAGCTGCATGAACGCAATGCCGTTCGCGCCCATTCCTGCTGCTTTACCTTACTACTTTGCCGGGCTGTTCGTGCGAATTCGTGCGACAAATCCAACGGCTGCGCTCGAATTGCGCGAATAGCCCTTACAGATCAGGCGCGATCAGACGCGCCCAACCCGGCCCAAACCCGCTTAACGCGAGTAGACGTTCACTTGCGGGAAGAAGAACGCGATTTCAACCGCAGCCGTTTCAGCAGCGTCCGAACCGTGCACCGCGTTAGCGTCGATGCTGTCGGCGAAATCCGCGCGAATCGTGCCCTTTTCCGCCTTCTTCGGATCCGTCGCGCCCATCAGCTCGCGGTGCTTCAGGATCGCATTTTCGCCTTCCAGCGCCTGCACGACCACCGGGCCCGAGATCATGAAATCGACCAGGTCCTTGAAGAACGGGCGTGCAGCGTGCACAGCGTAGAATTTCTCTGCGTCAGCGCGCGACAGGTGAACCATGCGCGAAGCCACGATCTTCAGGCCAGCGTTTTCGAAACGGCTGTAGATCTGACCGATCACGTTCTTGGCCACTGCGTCCGGCTTGATAATCGACAGGGTGCGTTCGATCGCCATAAAAACTCCAAAAAATTAAGAGGTTACAGATTCAAATGAATCCGCTATTGTAGCATGTTCCCGTGTATGATTGCGATTGAACCCTTACAGCATTGAAAGAAACCAAGCAGGAGTTTCTGAATGCTGGTAGCGTAGCCGTGTAGACATTTTCCGGGCATTGAAACTCTGTGCCACCGCATCAATCTTAGGGATGGACAGGCTGCGAGCGGCGGTAAAAATCCCGTCCGGCGCAGTACGGCCCCGCAGCACGGCCCGCTACACAACCGCGGCACAACCATACGCAACACGCTTCTGAGGTAAGGAGAGACCATGAACGATCATCCGTATAGCTTTGGCCGCAATGGCGCGGTCAGCACGGTCGAAACGCGCAACCGCGTACTGCGAAACACCTATTGGCTGCTGGCACTGTCAATGATCCCGACGGTGCTCGGCGCGTGGGTGGGCGTGGCAACCGGTTTCTCGCTGTTCGCCGCTACCAGTCCCGGCATGAGCATGCTGGCGTTCTTCGCGATCGCCTTCGGCTTCATGTTTGCCATCCAGAAAACCAAAGACAGCGCCATCGGCGTGTTCGTGCTGCTCGGCTTCACGTTCTTCATGGGCCTGATGCTGTCGCGCATCCTGAGCTTCGTGCTCGGTTTTTCGAACGGCCCGTCGCTGATCATGCTCGCCTTTGGTGGCACTGGTGTGATCTTCGCCTCCATGGCAACGATCGCCACGGTCAGCAAGCGCGACTTCTCGGGTCTCGGCAAGTGGCTGTTCATGGGCGTGATCGTGCTGCTGCTGGCTTCGGTCGCGAACGTGTTCCTGCATCTGCCCGCGTTGATGCTGACGGTGTCGGTGATGGCAATCGTGATCTTCTCGGCTTACATGCTGTTCGACGTCCAGCGCGTCGTGAACGGCGGCGAGACGAACTACATCACCGCTACGCTTGCGATCTATCTGGATCTGTACAACGTGTTCGTCAACCTGCTTGCGCTGCTCGGCATTTTCGGCGGCAACCGCAACTAACCTGACGCAAAGGCACGGCGCCCTCGTGGCGCCCCATAAGTCGGCCTTAAAGAAAAAGCCCATGGCGAGCAATCGTCATGGGCTTTTTTATTGCACTGCCTGTGCGGCGACGGCGAATCTCAGCACACGGCGATGAGAGACCATCAGGATTGGATCACAAGCTCAGCCACGCAAACCCTTCATCCTGGGAAGCGACCACTACTTCGGTCGGCGCAGCGCCCAGCACGCCTGCCATGGCAGCCTGCGCCAGCTCCGGCGTGTTGTTCTGCTGGCTCAGATGGGCGGCCACCAGATGGCGCAAGCGCGAACGATCGAGCGAGGCCAGAATTTCAGCCGCGGCTTCGTTGTTCAGATGTCCATGATTGCCGCCGATGCGTGCCTTCAGCGATTGCGGATACCGGCTACCCGCCAGCATCCGCACGTCGTGATTGCATTCGAGCACCAGCGCGTCGCAACCGCTCAGCACCGCACTGATGTGCGGCGTGGAGGTGCCGACATCGGTCAGCACGCCAAGCCGGCTCGCACCATTGGAGAGCACGTATTGCAACGGCTCGCGGGCGTCGTGGGGAACGGTGTAAGGGAGGATGCTGAGGTCGCCGATCGCTACCGCTTCGTCGCCCCACAGCACCTGCAGGTCGACGTCGGCCTCGTCGGCACCTACCGCGCGGGCGGTGCCCCAGCTCATGTACAACGGAATCGACCACTTGCGCGCCAGCGTCAGCGCGCTGCCAATGTGATCGCTGTGTTCATGCGTAATCAGAATAGCGTCGAGACCTTCGACACCCGCTCCGAGCCGCGTTAAACGCCGCTCGACTTCCTTGGCTGAAAAACCGCAATCAAGCAGAACGCGCGTGGTGGTCGCGCCGCTGTGCGCTTCCACCAGCATGGCATTGCCTTCACTGCCGCTGCCGAGACTGGCGAAGCGCACAGTCCGCTTAGTTCAGTTGTGCGTGCAACAGCGTCACGATGCGTTGCGCGTCGGACGAGTTATCCACCTGCCCGTTCGCGTCCAGCACCGCCACCTGCGTCACGGTGTCGCCCTTCGAGCGCACATTGACGAGGAATTCCTGACCCGGCTTCTTCGACGAATTGCCGCTGTAGAACAGCTTGCCGAACAGCCCTTCCTTCTTCAGCTCCTGCATCGAGTCCGCGTAACGCACGTAGTAGATGCCTTTCGAACGGTCGCGGTTGTCGACGGTGAAGTTGGTACGGTCGAGCGCGAGACCCACGCGCAGCCAGGCGCGGTCGAACGATTCCTGCAGGTCGAGCGTCGATGCGCCGGCGCTCTGGTCAATCGTGGCCGGCGCAGTGGCCGGGCGGGCGTCGGTCAGGAGCTGCTTCGATTGCGCGTCGGTCAGGCCGAATTTCTGCATCAACTTGGTCAGGAACAGCGCTTCCAGTGCCGGATCGCGCGGACGCTCTTCCCACCGCGACGACGTCTTGTCCTGGCCCGTCAGCATTTCTTCCATTGCACTATGCGTGATCGAGATGTCGGTCGTCTCAGCCGGCCCGCGCGACACGAGCGTGCGGAAGCTGTCGCGGGTGCCCGACGAATACGCGAAGTCGATCACCTTGCCGACCGTGCGACGGAACCAGTCGTCCGGAATATTGGCGCGGTTTTCAGCCCAGTCGGTGGTCATGATGCCGGTGGCCGGCGCATCGGTTTTCAGAGCGAAGCCGTTTTCCTGCCAGAACTCCTGCAACTGCGGCCACAGTTGTTCCGGCGTGCGGCCGTCGACGACCAGCCAGCGACGATCGCCGTCACGCTCGATATGCATGCCCAGCGGGTCCTGCGCATTCGGCTGACCTTCGGTGGAATTGCCCGCGGCGGTGACCGCGCGCTGCGGCGAGCCGCCCAGCGCCAGATTGGCCGGCGGCGCCACGTAGCGCTGATCGGTCTGTGTGGTGGTCAGATCGCCCGGAACGGCGAGCGGCGGTGCGCTGCCCGCGCCCTTGTAGTTGACGCGGTCGGAGGCAAACCAGTCGTTCAGCGTGTCACAGCCGGCGAGCGTCACCAGGGCAAGCGCCAGCGCCGCCATGCGGGTTGCGTGGAGGGAAAGTGCGGAACGTTTCATGAGGTCCTTCGTGATGCTGGAACGCGGTGCCTGGTTCTGTGTGCCGGGAACGTGGGCTGGATCGACGTCGGTTAAGGGAGTGCCGGTAACAGGCTTTCGTTAGCGCTGGGGGTGCCGCGGGCCAAGCCCGCTTAACCCAGCAGGCCCGCTTCGCGCAGCGCGCCGCGCACCACTTCGTGGTATTGCGCGTCGAGCGGCGTGAGCGGCAGGCGGATTCCGCCCTGCACACGACCCAGTTGCTGCAAAGCCCATTTCGCCGGAATCGGATTGGATTCGACGAACATGTTCTTATGCAGCGACAGGAGTTTCAGATGAATCTCACGAGCGGTCTTCGCGTCCGCGGCAAGCGCGGCTTTGCACAGATCGCTCATTGCGCGCGGCGCGACGTTCGCGGTCACCGAAATATTGCCGTGGCCGCCAAGCAGCATCAGCGCGATCGCCGTGGGATCGTCGCCGCTGTAGATGCCGAAATGCGCGGGCGCCGACTTGATCAGGTGCGCGGCGCGATCGATATTGCCGGTCGCTTCCTTCACGCCGATGATGCCCGGCACCTGCGCGCAACGCAGAATCGTTTCGTTGCTCATATCAGCGACGGTACGGCCCGGCACGTTGTACAGGATCACCGGCAGATCGACGGTTTCGGCGATCTTCGCGAAGTGGCGATAGATGCCTTCCTGGGTCGGCTTGTTGTAGTACGGCACGACCTGCAGCGTGGCGTCCGCGCCGACCTCTTTGGCCTGCCGCGTGAGCTCGATAGCCTCGGCGGTAGAGTTGCCGCCCGAGCCCGCGATCACCGGAATCCGGCCCGCCGTGTGCTCGACTGCGGTTTTGACCATCAGCACGTGTTCTTCGACCGTCAGCGTGGCCGACTCGCCGCTCGTGCCGACCACGACCAGTGCGTTCGTGCCCTCTGCGACGTGCCAGTCGATCAGTTTGCGAAACGCCGGCAGATCGAGGCCGCCGTCTTCGAGCATCGGAGTAATGATGGCAGGAATGCTGCCGCGAATCTGAACGCCGCCAGTGGTGCTTTGATTGCCGCTTTGATTGCCGCTTTGATTGCCGTTAGTCATGAAACGCCATGAATTTGATCAGGTAAACCGCGATTGTAGCGGATTAGCCAGCCAGCTCGTAACAACGCGGGGGTGCCGCCTCTGCACGCTCGGCTGAGCGATCCGCCTCCATAATTGCGCATATCCGCTGGACGTAAGCCGGGCGCGGCTGCGCGAGAAATCCGTCTTGAAACGCGACCACCCGGAGGTGGCCGCGCACCACCTCGAGCAACTCGCCGGGCGCGAGCAAAAACGCCGGATTAGACGGTTTGCCGACTCTTTCGTTGCCTTGCGCGAAGGTCTCGTAAACCAGTACGCCGCCGGATGCGAGCGAGCGTAACAACTGCGGAAACAGCGGTCGGTGCAGGTAGTTCGTGACCACGATCCCGGCGAATTTCGCGTCGGCGGGCAAGGGCCACGCGGCGCCTTCGATATCGGCCTGGAGCGTAGTGACGAGCGGCTCGTCACGCATCGCATCCAGCGCCGCCGCATCGCGGTCGAGCGCGGTCACCGGATGACCCAGCGAGGCGAAGAACCGCGCATGCCGCCCAGCCCCCGACGCCACGTCGAGCACCGCGCCGCCCGCCTCGACCAGATGCGCCCAGTGGCGCACCCAGCGCGACGGTTCGCCGTTTCCGTGCGAGGAACCGTTCAACATGGCGGCAACGGGCGTGCTCATCGCTTCTGCGCGGCGATCAGTTGTACGACAGGCCCATCGCCTCGCGCACGTCACGCATCGTTTCCGTGGCGAACCTGCGGGCCTTGTCGCAGCCGTCGGCGACGATCGCGCGCAGCAGCGACGGATCGTCCATGTATTTCTGCGCGCGCTCGAGCATCGGTTGCTGCTCGCGCAAAATGCCTTCGATCACCGGCTGCTTGCAGTCGAGACAACCGATTCCCGCACTGCGGCAGCCCTTTTGCACCCATTCGTGCGTGGCTTCGTCCGTGTAGACCTGGTGCAGTTGCCACACCGGGCACTTGTCCGGATCGCCCGGATCGGTGCGGCGCACACGGGCCGGATCGGTCGGCATGGTGCGAACCTTCTTCGTGATCGTTTCCGCGTCTTCGCGCAGGCCGATCGTGTTGCCGTACGACTTCGACATCTTCTGACCGTCCAGACCCGGCATACGCGACGCTTCGGTCAGCATGGCCTGCGGCTCGACCAGAATGATCTTGCGCGAACCTTCGAGGTAGCCGAACAGACGCTCGCGGTCGCTCATCGACAGGCTCTGCGATTCCTGCAACATCGCGCGCGCCTGCTCGAGTGCTTCGTCGTCGCCTTCCTGCTGGTAGGCGTTGCGCAGCTCGTGATAAAGCTTGGCGCGCTTGCCGCCCAGCTTCTTGGCCGCGTCATTCGCCTTCTCTTCGAAGCCCGGTTCGCGGCCGTACAGATAGTTGAAGCGGCGGGCGATTTCACGCGTCATTTCGACGTGCGGCACCTGATCTTCGCCGACCGGCACGAGCGAGCCGCGATACAGCAGAATGTCCGCCGCCATCAGCACCGGATAGCCGAGGAAGCCGTAAGTAGACAGGTCCTTGTCCTTCAGCTTCTCCTGCTGCTCCTTGTAGGTCGGCACACGTTCCAGCCAGCCAAGCGGTGTGCTCATGCCGAGCAGCAACGCCAGTTCCGCATGTTCGGGCACCTTGCTCTGGATGAAGAGCGTAGCCTGCGCCGGATCGATACCCGAGGCGAGCCAGTCGACCAGCACGTCCCACACGTTCTTTTCAATCACTTCGGGCGTTTCGTAGTGCGTCGTCAGCGCATGCCAGTCGACTACGCAAAAGAAACACGGGTACTCGGACTGCAGCCGCACCCAGTTTTTCAGCACGCCGTGATAGTGGCCGAGGTGCAACGACCCGGTGGGCCGCATGCCGGAGAAGATACGGTCTGGGAACATGGTTATTTAGAAAAGCGAAACAAGTGGAGTCAGGATTGCGGTAATCGCACCGTAGCCGAGCGTCACGAGCGGGCTCAGCCAATAGCGCGTGAGCGTGCCCGTCATGACGAGCGCCATCACGATGAAAAAGCCATACGGTTCGAGGCGCGACAGCGCGATCGATTGCCGCGGCGGCAACAGCGCCATCAGCACGCGGCCGCCGTCGAGCGGGGGCAGCGGAAACAGGTTGAGCACGCCGAGCACGAGATTCACGCCGACGCCGGCGGCCGCCATGCGCGTGAAGAAAGGCTCTTCGACGCCCAGCACCGCGAGCGCGACGCCGACGAGACCCCACACCAGCGCCTGCACAAAGTTGCAGGCCGGCCCGGCGGCCGCGACCCACAGACTGCCCCAGCGCGGATTGCGCAAATTGCCGAAGGCGACCGGCACGGGCTTCGCGTAACCGAACATGAATGCGCCGCTCGTGGCGAAGTACAGCAGCAAGGGAATCGCGATCGTGCCGAGCGGATCGATATGCCGCATCGGATTGACGGAGACGCGGCCAAGTACGTACGCGGTATTGTCGCCGAGCCAGCGCGCGACATAGCCATGCGCGGCTTCATGCAACGTGATCGCGAAAATCACCGGCAAGGCGTAAACCGCAACGGTTTGTATCAGGGAAGAATCCATAACTCGCTATTGTAACAACGCGATTGCGTGCGTCTGTCCGCTTTCGCTCATGCCGTCTCTTCGAGACCGAACGGCGCGAGAGAGCCGCGCCCTGCCCGCACCAGCACCGGCTCGGCGCCGGTCAGATCGACCACCGTGGACGGTTCGCATACGCAGGGGCCGCCGTCGATCACCAGGTCCAACTGCTTCTCGAGCCGCTCGCGGATTTCTTCCGGATCGTTCAGCGGCTGCGTTTCACCCGGCATGATCAGCGTGGAGCCGAGCAGCGGCTGGCCGAGCTCTTCGAGAATGGCCAGCGTGATCGCGTGCTCCGGCACCCGCAGGCCGATGGTTTTGCGCGACGGATGCGACAGCCGGCGCGGCACTTCCTTGGTGGCCTGCAACACGAAAACATAAGGTCCCGGCGTGACCGATTTGATCAGGCGGTACTGCCGGTTATCGACCATCGCGAAGTTCGACAGCTCGGAGAGATCGCGCACCAGCAGCGACAGCAGCGCCTTCTCGTCGAGCCCGCGAATGCGCCGCAAGCGTTCGACCGCGTCCTTGTCGTCGAGATGGCAGGCAAGCGCATAGCTCGAATCCGTCGGCAACGCGACGACGCCGCCGTCGTTGATGATCTGCACGGCCTGTTTGACGAGGCGCGGCTGCGGGTTATCCGGATGAAGCCGAAAGTATTGGGACATTTTGACTAACGGTGGCTACAGGTGGCTGCGGATGGAAGTCGGACGAAAAGTGGCAAGCCGGACGGCAAATCGGGCGAAAGCACGCCCCCGGACGAGGGCGCTCGCGCATATCGTGCCGCCGTGGCACGGCATGCGATCACAGCCAGCGTTCCCAGACGGGCTTGAGATCGGAAGGCAATGGCGGCAGCGTGCCGAGGTCGATACGGCCTTCGCCAGGTGCATGGAAGTCGGAACCGCGCGAGGCCTCGAAGCCATAGCGGCGCGCGACGTCCGCATATTCGCGGTACTGATCCGGCGTGTGACTACCCGTCACCACTTCGATCGCCTTGCCGCCGAGGTCGATGAATTCGGCGAAAAACGCGTCGAACTCAACCGGCGAGTACGCATAGCGACCCGGGTGCGCAATGATCGCCTCGCCGCCGGCCGCCTGAATCCAGCCAACGGCGTCCGCCAGTTTCGACCAGCGATGCGACACGTAGCCGGGCTTGCCGTCGCCGAGATAGCGGTTGAACACGTCTTGCGTCGAACTGGCGTAGCCGCTTTCGACCATGAAGCGCGCGAAGTGCGTGCGCGAAATCATGTCGGGGTTCGAAACGTATTTGAGCGCGCCTTCGTAGGCGTCGGGGATGCCGAGCGTGGCCAGCTGCTCGCCGATGGCTTCGGCGCGCGCCGCGCGGCCGTTGCGGGTACGCGCAAGGCCGTCGATCAGCGTTGTGCTTGTCGGATCGACGCCAAGACCGACGATGTGGACAGTGCGCGCAGCCCACGTCACCGAAATCTCCACGCCGCTCACGTAGCCCATGCCGAGCGCCTCAGCGGCGCTGCGCGCCTCGTGCTGGCCGCCCAGTTCGTCGTGGTCGGTCAACGCCCACAGCGTCACGCCTCCCGCGTGCGCACGACGCGCGACATCGGCCGGCGCGAACTGGCCGTCGGAAACGGTGGAATGGCAGTGGAGGTCGGCGTTCATCTTTGTCTTGAGAAAGTTCTGCACTCATTTTACTGCAACGCAGTAAATGACCGCAGCGCTATCTCGCGTAGCGGACCTCGCATCGAAACCTTTTTGCAAGGTTCAGGCGCAAAAACCCTCGATCAACGCGGCCACCTGCTCCGGCTGATCGTGATGCACCATGTGTCCCGCTTCGTCGATGATCTTCTCGCGCCAGTTCGGAAAAGCCTGGAAACGCGCCTTGAATTCATCGAGCGGAATCTCGCCGGCGATCTGTGCGAGCGTGGGCGAGTTAGCGGCCTCGACGTGCAGCACTTTGGCCGTAGCCTTGCGCCACACGGCCATCACCTCGTCGAGGCGGTACAGCGTCGGCCCGCGCAGTTTGTGCGCCGGATCGGCGAGCAGCATGAAGCGCCCTTCTCCGTCCGGCTTCGACCAATGCGCCGCAAGGAACTGCGCGCGCTGTGGATCGAGCCGCGGATTGGTCTTGATGAGGCGTCCGGCGACCTCGTCCAGCGACGCGTAGCGTTTCAGTTGCGGCGGATCGCGCAACTCGTCGAGCCAGTTGCGCAGCCGCTTGGGCGCCTGCGCCGAGTGCGACGGTGCAAGACCGAAACCTTCCAGATCGACCACGCGCCGCACCCGCTCCGGCCGCACGCCCGCATACAGGCAGACGATATTCGCGCCCATGCTGTGACCGACCAGATTGACTTCGCCGGTGGGCGCATAGTGGTCGAGCAGCGCGTCGAGATCGCCGAGATAGTCGTGAATCCAGTAGTTGCCGCCGCCGCGTTCGGCAACCGGCCAGTCCGACAGGCCGAAGCCGCGCATATCGGGCGCAATCACCTGCCAGTCGCCGCCTAACGCGTCGACGACAAACTGGAACGACGCCGCCACGTCCATCCAGCCGTGCAGCATGAACAGCATCGGTGCATCCGGATTGCCCCAGCGCCGCACATGCAGACGGATGCCGTGCACCGCGACGAATTCAGACTTGGAGGTATTCATGAACGGCTTGCCCGAAAAAAGAATGGTCGTTCGATTATAACGAGATAGCTGGGCGATGCGTGGGGTCCGGCTCTGGAAGAAGGCTTCAGTCGCGCTCGACCGGAGAGGCTGAAGAAGCTGAAGGGGCCGGAGGGGCCGACTGCCCGGCATCGAGGCCGGCCAGCGCGGCCAGTTCGGTTTCGTCGAAACCGGCGTCGCGGCGTGCCTCGAAATTGAACGGACCGCGTAATTTCGGTGCGTGATACTGGTCGGCGAGGCGTGTGTAGGTGTCGTGCGGGTCGAGGCCGCCCACGTCGCAGAGATGCCGGAACCAGCGGTTGCCGATCAGCACGTGGCCGATTTCGTCGCGCAGGATCACGTCGAGAATCGCGGCGGAGGCATGGTCGCCCGCCTGCTGCAAGCGTGCCCGGATCGGCGGCGAGGCGTCGAGGCCGCGCGCTTCGAGGGTGCGCGGCACCAGCGCCATGCGCGCCAGCACGTCGGCACGGGTGCGTTCGCACATGTCCCAGAGACCGTCGTGTGCGGGGAAGTCGCCGTAGGCATGGCCGAATTCCGCAAGCCGCGCGACCAGCAGCGAGAAGTGATGCGCCTCTTCGGCGGCGACTTTAAGCCAATCGGTGTAGAACGCCGCGGGCATGCCGGCAAAACGCCAGACGGCGTCGAGCGCGAGGTTGATGGCGTTGAATTCGATGTGCGCCAGCGCGTGCAGCAGGACCGCCCGCCCCTCGGGCGATTGCATGCTGCGTCGTTTCAGTTGGCGCGGATCGACCAGTTCGGGGCGCGCGGGACGGCCCGGCAGGTTTGCCGGCTCCGCGAGTTCGAGGTCGGTGGAGCACGCGAGGTTGCCGTCGAGCACTGCTGCGTATAACGCGCGGGTCGCCGTTGCCTTGGTTGCCGGGTCGATTTCGCGTAATGCGGCCAGCGCCGCGGTACGCGCGCAATTCGCGCGACTCGGGCAATGCTCAAGGTTCGACATCGACGGAGCGCGCGGAGCGGGAAAAACGGACGAAGCAGCGGAATTCATGGCAACCAGATTGGCAAAGGGCACGGCGACGGCAGGCAAGACGGGAGGCGCGGGGGTCGCTAAGGTCAACGAACGCCGACCAACGCCGGACGGCGCTCACCGCCGCCAACCGGCCTAAGCACACAACCGTTTACAATACTCGATTCGACCATCTCGCGCGCCTGTTGCGCGTGGCCGGCGGGACAACCCGGTTCATCAGGGCATGTCAGGCGTTTTCCGGTGCCTTCCGGTGTTTCGGAGGCCCGTTTTGCAGGCCGTCTTGCAGCCCGTTTTGACGCCAGTTTCGAAGCCCCCGCCACCCCCAGTAGCGTGCAGCGACCGATCAAGAGGAGACTCCGTGACAATTTACAAGCTTGGCGAAGCAGCCCCGACCATCCATGAAAGCGTGTTCGTCGCGGATTCGGCGAACATTATCGGCAATGTGACGCTCGAAGAAAATTCGAGCGTCTGGTTCGGCGCGACGCTTCGCGGCGACAACGAGCCGATCACCCTCGGCGCCGGCAGCAACGTCCAGGAAAACGCGGTGCTGCACACCGACCCCGGCTTCCCGCTGAAGATCGAGCCGAATGTGACGATCGGCCACCAGGTCATGCTGCACGGCTGCACGATCAAGGAAGGTTCGTTGATCGGAATTCAGGCGGTGGTCTTGAATGGAGCGGTAATCGGCCGCAACTGTCTGGTCGGAGCGGGCGCCATCGTCACCGAAGGCAAGGTGTTTCCCGACAATTCGCTGATTCTCGGCGCGCCCGCCAAAGTGGTGCGCGAACTGACCGAGACGGATATCGCCAATATGCAGCGCGGCACGGCAAGTTATGCCGAGCGCCGCGAGTATTTCAAGGCGCAGCTCGTGCGCATCGGCTAACCAGCCGGAACGCGCGGCGCGCAAGGCGCGGCATCAGGCTGCGCCATTCGACCGAGGAAAAGTTGTGAGCGACCAGTTGCAAAAATTCATGTTCAGCGCGGCGCCGGTGCGCGGCGAGATCGTTTCGCTGCGCAATACATGGCAGGAAGTGCTGACGCGCCGTGACTATCCGGCGCCCGTACGGACGATTCTGGGCGAGATGATGGCCGCGTGCGCGCTGCTTTCGGCGAACCTCAAGTTCGACGGCACGCTCGTCATGCAGATTTTTGGCGACGGACCGGCCAAGATGCTGGTGGTGCAGTGCAGCTCCGACCTGTCGATGCGCGCCACCGCCAAGCTCTCCGGCGAAGCGGCCAATACCATCGACGACGCCACCTCCATGATCGAACTGGTCAACGCAAGCGGCCACGGCCGCTGCGTGATCACGCTCGACCCGCACGACAAGCAGCCCGGCCAGCAGCCGTATCAAAGTATCGTCCCGCTGTCGGGTGTGGACGGTCCGCTCAAGTCGATGGCCGAAGTACTCGAGCACTACATGCATCACTCGGAGCAGCTCGACACGCGTTTGTGGCTCGCCGCGAACACCGAGCGTGCGGTCGGCATGCTGCTGCAAAAGCTGCCGGGCGACGGCGGCATCGTCCCGCATCCGGGCGACCTGGACGCGGACACATGGGAGCGCGTCTGCACGCTCGGCGGCACGATGTCGCAAGACGAACTGTTGAAGGAAGAACCGGAAACGATTTTCCGCCGGCTCTTCTGGCAGGAGAACGTGCAGCATTTCGAGCCGGCCACGACGCGTTTCGAATGCAGCTGTTCGCGCGAAAAAGTCGGCGCGATGTTGAAAATGCTGGGTCGCGAGGAAGTAGATGGCGTGATCGAAGAGCGCGGCCACGTCGAGATTCATTGCGAATTCTGTAATCAACGGTACGAATTCGATCCGGTCGACATAGCGCAACTTTTTATCGCCAATGCGCTCTCACAAGGCGTGACCCCGGCGGCCAGCCAGCGGCACTGAAGCGGCCGGGCGACGGCGCGCGGCACCTGCGGTTACGGCAGTAAAATGACGCGTCGCCTGCTGCTTTTTTGAGGCTCGGGCGGCGCGTTGTCGTCGATCGTTGAGTTGGATCGCGGGCGGTGCGCGTTGCGCATGTTTTGCTTAGGCATCCGACCGATGGAGATAAGAATGAACATCCCTACTTCGCTAAAGCATTGCATGCGCTCGTTCACCGTGCTGATGGTCATTGGCGGCAGCGCTGCGCTGACAGGTTGCGTGATGGACCCGCCGGGCCCGTCGCCGATTTATAGCCGGCTGCCGGCCGACCAGTCGGGCATGGCCAGCACCGCCCGGCCGCTCACGCCTGAAGAGCGTGCGCGCTACGATGCGATCGACCGTCAGGTGCTGTCCGATCAGAATCAGGCGATTGCCGCCGAAAACGCTGCTCAAGCGTATGCACGTTATTACTCACCGCCCGTCAACGTGTATGGCAGTTACTACGGCGGCGGTTGGGGACGCGGCTGGGGCACGGGTGTCGGCGTAGGCTATTCACCGTATTGGGGCTGGTGAGCCGAAGCTGACACTGCCGAACTGTAGGTACGTCGATGCGGCGGCCAGACGGCGAGGCAGGCATTACAGGCAAATAAAAAGCCGCTGATCTTGTGGATCAGCGGCTTTTTTTCATCTTCCGGCCAGCTTTTACGTTCGGTGCTTTTGCGTCAGGCTTACGCTCGTTCCTGCGTTTTGTTTCGCGTCCGTCTGCGAGTTCAAGCTGCCTGAACAAACTCAGTGCGTGGTCTTCTTCTCCGTCGCCACCTTACCGCCATGCTTGCGTTCCGGCTTCGCGCGCGACTCCGGATTCGGCACCACATGCAATGGCGCCGCCGACACCACACCGCGTGTGGACGTGGTGACCGAAGGCGTGTTCGCAGCCGGCAACGGCGCATTCGGTGCAACGAACTGCACGAACACTTCGCTATCCTTCACCATACCCATTTCATAACGCGCCCGCTCTTCCACCGCGGCCGTACCGTTCTGCAAATCCTGAACTTCGCCCTGGATACGCTCGTTGCGCAGTTTCGAATCGGTATTCTTCTGCAGTTGCTGCGCCAGTTGCTGCTGCAACTCGTGCACGCGCAACCAACCTCCGTGTCCCCACCAGAGCGGGTACTGGATCAGCGCCAGCAGAACGATCAGGACAGCAGTGACAAGCCGCATGAAGTAAGCACAATAAATACACGCCGCCCTGCGCTATACGCAGGGCGGCGGGGTCAATCAGAAACGAAGGATAACCGGCTCATCGGTTGGCGCTAGCAGCCAGGCCATTAGCGCAGATTGTAGAACGCCGACTTGCCCGGATAGCTGGCGATATCACCGAGGTCTTCTTCGATGCGCAGCAACTGGTTGTACTTCGAGATGCGGTCCGAACGCGACAGCGAACCCGTCTTGATCTGACCGGCGTTCAGGCCGACTGCGATATCCGCAATCGTCGAATCTTCGGTTTCGCCCGAGCGGTGCGAGATCACAGCCGTGTAGCCGGCACGCTTCGCCATTTCGATCGCTGCGAAGGTTTCCGTTAGCGTACCGATCTGGTTGATCTTGATCAGGATCGAGTTGGCGATACCCTTCTCGATGCCTTCCTTCAGGATGCGCGTGTTGGTGACGAACAGGTCGTCGCCCACCAGTTGCACCTTCTTGCCCAGCTTCTCGGTCAGCGTCTTCCAGCCGGCCCAGTCGCTTTCGTGCATGCCGTCTTCGATCGAGACGATCGGGAATTTGTCGGCCAGGTTCGCGAGGTAATCCGCGAATTCCGTCGACGACAGTTGCAGACCTTCGCCAGCCAACTGGTACTTACCGTCGTGGTAGAACTCGCTCGCTGCGCAGTCGAGCGCGAGCAGCACGTCTTCACCGGCACGGTAGCCGGCCTTTTCGATGGCCTGCAGGATGGTCGACAGGCATTCGTCGTTGCTGCCGAAGTTCGGCGCAAAGCCGCCTTCGTCGCCCACTGCCGTGCTCATGCCGCGGTCCGACAGGATCTTCTTCAGCGCGTGGAACACTTCGGCGCCGCAGCGCAGTGCTTCGCGGAAGGTCGGCTGGCTGACGGGCACGATCATGAATTCCTGGATATCCAGGCTGTTGTTCGCGTGCGCGCCGCCGTTGACGATGTTCATCATCGGGACCGGCAGTTGCATCGCGCCCGAGCCGCCGAAGTAGCGGTACAGCGGCAGGCCGGCTTCTTCAGCGGCAGCCTTGGCGACGGCCATCGAAACGGCCAGCATCGCGTTGGCGCCGAGGCGCGACTTGTTGTCGGTGCCGTCGAGTTCCAGCAGGGTCTTGTCGAGGAAGGCCTGCTCGGAAGCATCGAGGCCCATGATCGCTTCGGAGATTTCGGTGTTGATGTGCTCGACGGCCTTCAGCACGCCCTTGCCGCCGTAACGGCCGGCTTCGCCGTCGCGCAGTTCGATCGCTTCGCGCGAGCCCGTCGACGCACCCGACGGCACCGCGGCGCGGCCCATCGTGCCCGACTCGAGCAGCACGTCGCATTCGACGGTGGGGTTGCCTCGCGAATCGAGAATCTCTCGACCGATGATATCTACGATAGCACTCATGGTTTCCTCAAGAAATGACGTTGAATTCTTTACTGTGAAACTGCACCGGGGGTGTCGATTGAGTTAGTGCTTTAGCTGTCGGCCAGAGTTGGCGCTTTAGCGCTTACTCTGGCCCCATGCAAAGCACTTACTCCAATCTCATGCAGAGCGCCGGTCTCCCCAGCGCACTACAAACACCCTGATGCTTTCGACGACCATTACGTGCATTCGCCGCGTGCCGATGATACCGGCCGAGCCCATTGTGCAGCCCGATCATGACACGCAGCGAACGCCTGAATCAGTTGAAATCGCTTTCGAGGAACGGCGCGCGCTTGACGGCCTGATCGAGCGTAACAAGCGTTTCGAGCAGGTCGGCCATGCGATGCAGCGGCACCGCGTTCGGGCCGTCCGACTTGGCTTCCGAAGGCTTCGGATGGGTTTCCATAAAGAGACCCGCCACGCCCGTTGCCACCGCGGCGCGCGCCAGCACCGGCACGAATTCGCGCTGGCCGCCCGAGCTCGTGCCCTGCCCGCCCGGCAACTGCACCGAGTGGGTGGCGTCAAACACGACCGGCGCGTTGGTTTCGCGCATGATCGCAAGCGATCGCATATCCGACACGAGGTTGTTGTAGCCGAACGACACGCCGCGCTCACATGCCATGAAGCGGTCTTCCGAAAGACCGGCTTCACGCGCCGCATCGCGCGCCTTGTCGATCACGTTCTTCATGTCGTGCGGTGCGAGAAACTGGCCTTTCTTGATGTTGACCGGTTTGCCCGAACGCGCGCAAGCATGGATGAAGTCCGTTTGACGGCACAGGAAAGCAGGCGTTTGCAGGACGTCGACCACCGACGCAACCTGCTCGATCTCGTGCTCGGCATGCACATCCGTCAGCACCGGCAAACCGAGCTGACGCTTCACTTCCGACAGGATGCGCAAACCTTCGTCCATGCCCAGACCGCGGAACGACTTGCCGCTGCTGCGGTTGGCCTTGTCGTACGACGATTTGTAGATGAACGGAATGTTCAGCTTCGCGCAGATTTCCTTCAGCCGGCCTGCCGTGTCGATCGTCATCTGTTCCGATTCGACGACACAGGTGCCTGCGATCAGGAAAAACGGCTTGTCGAGCCCGATTTCGAAATCGCCCAGTTTCATGCTTTCTCCCCAACTTCGCTCAGCGAGCGCGACTGCTGATGCGCGAGCGCCGCTTCGACGAACGACTTGAACAGCGGATGGCCGTCGCGCGGCGTGGACGTGAATTCCGGGTGGAACTGCACGCCGACGAACCACGGGTGCATGCTGCGCGGCAATTCCATCATTTCCGGCAGATCTTCGCTCGGCGTACGGGCGCTGATGATAAGGCCACCGGCTTCGAGCTGGGGCACGAAGCGGTTATTGACTTCATAACGGTGACGATGACGTTCGTTCACGTCCTTGCCATAGATCTCTTCGGCCATCGTGCCGGGTTTGATCGGGCAACGCTGCGAACCGAGGCGCATCGTGCCGCCCAGATCCGATTCTTCGGTGCGCTTCTCGACCTTCCCTTCGCGGTCGTACCACTCGGTGATCAGTGCGACCACGCGGTTCTCGGTTTCCTGATCGAACTCGGTACTGTTCGCGTTCTTCAGGCCGACCACGTCGCGCGCAAATTCGATCACGGCCAGCTGCATGCCGAGGCAGATGCCCAGATACGGCACCTTCGCTTCGCGCGCATAGCGGATCGCGGCAATCTTGCCTTCGGTGCCGCGACGGCCGAAGCCGCCCGGCACGAGCACCGCATCGAGATGCTTGAGGCTTTCGACGCCTTGCGTCTCGACTTCTTCCGAATCGATGTACTCGATGTTGACCTTGGTCGACGTATGCATCGACGCATGGCGCAACGCTTCGATCAGCGACTTGTACGACTCGGTCAGATCGACATACTTGCCGACCATGCCGATCGTGACTTCGTGCTGCGGATTTTCGAGCTTTTCGACGAGGTTCGACCACATCGACAGATCGGCCGGCTGCGGCGTGAGCTTGAGCTCTTCGCAGATGATCGCGTCGAGACCCTGGTCATGCAGCATCTGCGGAATCTTGTAGATGCTGTCAGCGTCCCACACGGAAATCACCGCGTCTTCGGGCACGTTCGAGAACATCGAAATCTTCGCGCGCTCGTCGTCCGGAATCGGGCGGTCGGCACGGCACAGCAGAACGTGCGGCGAGATACCGATTTCGCGCAGCTTCTGCACACTGTGTTGCGTAGGCTTGGTTTTCAGCTCGCCTGCAGTGGCGACCCAGGGCACCAGCGTGAGGTGCACGAAGCACGCGCTGTTGCGGCCCATGCGCAGGCTCATCTGACGCGCGGCCTCGAGGAACGGCAGCGATTCGATGTCGCCCACGGTGCCGCCCACTTCGACGATCGCGACATCCGGCTCACCGCACGTGGCAGAAGCAGCGCCGCGTTCGATGAACGCCTGGATTTCGTTGGTAATGTGCGGAATGACCTGCACCGTCTTGCCGAGATAATCGCCGCGGCGTTCCTTGCGGATCACCGATTCGTAAATCTGGCCTGTGGTGAAGTTGTTGGCCTTGCGCATCTTCGTGCTGATGAAGCGCTCATAGTGGCCAAGGTCGAGGTCAGTCTCCGCTCCGTCTTCCGTTACGAACACTTCGCCGTGTTGAAACGGGCTCATCGTGCCGGGGTCGACGTTGATGTAGGGATCGAGCTTGAGGAGGGTGACTCTAAGACCGCGCGATTCGAGGATCGCGGCGAGGGAAGCGGCGGCAATACCCTTGCCGAGGGAAGATACTACGCCGCCGGTGACGAAAACATATTTGGTCATCGCTGGATGCTCGCGGGAAAAACGGATTATACCGTAAAGCAGGGTCTCAACCCAGCAAAATCCGAGCGACATCTGCACGCGCCGATACTACGGCGGCGGCAATCGCCGTGCGCCGATCATGCACCGTTTTTTTGCCCCGGCGAGGCGTGCAGTCAGCCGCCCCGCTCCAGTTCACGCAACATCCGCTGTACCGCGCGCGCGGTCTCGAGCGGTTTTTCCATTGGGTACAGATGGCTGCCCTCGATCCATTCCACATGACCGCCCGTTGCGCGGCGGGTCGCGTCCAGACCGGCCTGACGCACCTCCTTCGAGTGCGTGCCGGCGATGAACCCCACCGGCACCGGCGCGCCGCGCGCGAGGCGGGGCCCAAGCGTATGCGGCAAGGTCTTATAGATCTGATACTCGGTGCGACGGTCGAAAGCGAGCGACCGGCCGCCGTCGGGCGAGCTCTGCGGAATGCCGAAGTCGATGTAATCGGACAGCATCCGCTCGTCCCAGCGCGCGAACGCCGGCTTCGAATGAAAGTGCCGCCACGCCTCGTCGCGGCTCGCCCACTGCGTGCGCCGCGCGCGTGTGGCGGCCGCGGGCGAGAGCCGCTCGTCGAGTCCGGTCCATTGCGACACCCGCAGCATGCTGCTGCGCCAGCCGGCGATCACAGGCGAATCGAGCATCACCACGCCCTTCACCCACTGCGGCTTTTTCAGCGCGGCCATCAGCGACAGATAACCGCCCAGCGAATGTCCGACCAGCCACACCGGCCGCTCGTAGGTACGGCCGATATCGTCGAGCAGTTGCTCGACCAGATGCGGCCAGTCCTGCGTGACCGGATAGCGTGCGTCGTGGCCGATGCGCTCGATCGAACGCAGTTCGTAGTCGTCGGCGAGTTCGGCGAAGATCGTCCGGTACGTCGACGCCGGAAAACCGTTCGCGTGCGAGAAGTGGATGATGTTTTTCAACTGCGGCTATCTCCGTTCTGTTCTGGCGCGCGGGCTTTGGGCCTGGCTTTCGCGCAGGTTCCGGGCCCGGCTGCGCCTTTGTTCTATCTGTGCGGCCGGCAATCAGCGATCAGCAATCGGCAATCCATCAGCGATCCATCCAGTAGCGGCGCTGCGTGTCGCGATAGCGCTCGAGCGTGAGCACGGCAGTGTTCTGGCTCGGACCGCTTTCCGTGCGACTTCCCACGCTATTTCCGGCGTCAACTCCTGCGCTGATCGCAGGCCTGCCTTCGGGCCCGCTGTAGGAGTTACGGACCAGGCCGGGAGTCCGACCTGAATCCGGGCTCACGTCGATCCGCACCGCGCCGTCCGCATCGCTGCGAGCAAGCTCGATGTGCCGTGCCTTGTAACGCTCGAACACACCCGTGTTCGGATGATGAAACCGGTTGCGATAGCCTACCTGAAATAGCGCGACGAGCGGGTCGATAGAGTCGAGGAACGGCTCGGTCGACGAGGTCTTGCTTCCATGATGCGGCACGACCAGCACCTGAGCGCGCAACGCGTCACGATCGCGCGCGAGCAGAATGCGTTCGACTGGCGCCTCGATGTCGGCCGTCAGCAAGGCTGTCATGCGCAAAGGCACCGTTTTAACATTTCCGGCGAGCATGCTCCCGGCGGTGGCCCCGCTCGTCGTGCCCACCGCGGCCGACGGGTTCACCACGGCAGGCAACGTACTCACCCGCAACACGCAGCAATGCGCATTCGGTTTGCCTTGCAGCGGCCCGGCATCCGGCCAGAGCACCGCGAACTCGACACCGTCCCATTGCCAGCGCTGCCCCGCCGCACACGGCAGCGTATCCGCGCCGTGTTGCCTTGCGTTCGACCACAGCGGATTGGCCGGCGCCAATGCCGCCACCATTTGATGCACCTCGATTGCGTCCAGTACAGCCGGCGCGCCGCCCGAATGGTCGGAGTCGGCGTGGCTGATGATCAGCGTATCGAGCGCCGTGACACCATGTGCCTGCAAAAACGGCACGACAACCCGTTCTCCTGCATGCGTCGATTCAGGCCCTGGCCCGGTGTCGAACAACAGTGTGTGATGTGCCGTTTCGACGAGCACCGAGGTGCCTTGCCCGATATCCAACGCCGTCAGGCGGAAGCTGCCATGCGGCGGCCCGGGTGACGCGGGCATCAGAAGTGGCAGCCACGTCAGCGGCGCGGCCCAGCGCAACGGCCAGCCACGCGGCGCCAGACACCAGAGGACGCCGACCGCCGCCGCGACGAGCGCCCACGCGTCCGGCTGCGGCAGCCGCCAGAGCGCCCATGCCGGACCGGACAACATCTGCAAGCCCGCGCACAGCAGATCGAGCAAGGTGTGCGCGACGCGAAAGGCGTAGGCATCGAATGGAGCGGGCAACGCAACGCCCGCCAATACCGCCGGCGTCACCAGCAGACTCACCCACGGAATCGCGAAAGCATTCGCGAGCGGGCCGATCAACGGAATCTGCGCGAACCAGTAAACGGTGAGCGGCGCAAGTGCAACGGTCACCGCGAACTGCACATGTGCTGCGCTACGCAGGCGTTCGCCGAAAGCGCGCACGCGGCGGCACAGGCCGGACCACAGGCGCGAAAGCCTCGTCGGCGTCACGCCATCCTCCACCTCTTCGTCGCGGCGCTGCTCATGATCCTGCACGCGGGGCCGTCCCGACATCGCGAACAGAATCGCCGCCACCGCGCAGAACGACAGCCAGAAGCCCGCCGACACGACCGCCCACGGATCGATCAGCAGCACCAATCCCAACGCCCACGCCAGCACTACCGATCGCGCGACGTTACGGCCGCTGATAAACGCGAGCGCCACCACGCCCGCCATCCATAGCGCGCGCTGCGCGGGCACGTTGAAACCGGCCAATGCCGCATGCAGTCCCGCAAACAACGCACCGCCCGTCACCGCGACGACCTGCGCGGGCAGCAGCAACGGCCAGTTGCGACCGATGAACCCCGAGCGCCGCCACACTGCGCCGGCGAGCCACGCCGCCAGGCCCGCGACAAAGCCAATATGCAAGCCCGAAATCGCCACCAGATGACTGGTGCCGGTGCCTCGCATCAACAGCCAGTCGTCCGCGCTGACTTCGTCCTGTGCGCCGATGGCGAGCGCCACCACGATCCCACGATGCGGTGCGTCGGCGAGCACCGTATCGATGCGCGCACGCAAGGCGGCGCGCCAGCGATCGACCGTGACGCTGACGCCACGCGCGTCGCCCGGCAAACGCAGAGCGTGAGCCGGCGCGCTGACATAGCCGGTCGCGCGTACATTGCGCGCCAGCAAGCTCGCATCTGCATCGCGCACACCGAAGTTCGCGTTGCCATGCGGGCGCTTGAGCCGCACGGTCAGATGCCAGCGCGCACCGGGTTCGAGCAACGGCGGCGGCGCATCTTCGGCAATCCACGAGAGCTGAATCACGCGCGGGAACGCAGCGATCGGCGCGTCGGCCGAGTCGACGTCGAAGAGAAAGCGCGCGCCCTTATCGTCGCGCGACGGCAAGCCCTTGATGCTGCCGACGACGTCGATATCGCGCCCTTCCCATGCACTCGGCAAGCTCACCGCGAGCCGGGTTTCAGCACGCCAGGCCGCATAGCCGAAGCCCACACATAAGGCCGCGATCCACAACGCGCCCCAGCCGACGCATGAACGCGCGCGTGCGCTGAACAGGACATGACCCAAGCGCGAATTTGCAACCGCGGCACGCGTGTCCGCGACCACAGAAGCACTCCAGCGCAATCCGCCTAAAGGACCGCTGCACACTTCGCTCGAGGAGTCGCTGCACACCTCTCCCGGCAGGTTGCCACACGCTTCCCCCAACGAACCGCCGTACATTTCGCTCGAGGAGTCGCAGCACATCTCGCCCGGCGAGTTGCCGCACGCTTCCCCCAACGAACCGCCGCGCCTTTCGCTCGAAAAACCGTTGCACACTTCACCCGCAGAGTCGCCCCTACAATCGCCAGAAGCGCCTCGGCGCAACCCCCACGCCGCCACAAGAATCGCAATGCACCCCAGCAGCATCAGCGCACACCACCCGCTCCAATCCGGCAACACCGCCTGCCGCTGCAACCCGATCACACCCAACGCAAACCCGCACCACCATGCCCGCATCCGCCCTCCGTCCAGCCAGCGCCGGGGAACGCACGCGCAGCGAGCAGGCGTCAGCACACCCGCCGGGCGCGTGTTCCGCCCGGCGCGAACCACTCAAACCATCGCGTTCAATTATGCAGAGGAAAGGGCGAGCCGCGGCAGCGCGGCGAGCGCGTTAGCCGTTGTGCCTAGGGCGGCTTCGTCGACGCTCATGCCGCGCAGTTGCGCGAGACCCGCGCCGATGGCCGGAATCTGATCCGGCGAGTTGCGCTGCTTGTACATCCAGGAAGGAGCAATGTCCGGCGCATCGGTCTCGACGACCAGCGCGTCGAACGGCAATTGCTCGGCAAGACGGCGGATTTGCCGCGCCCGCTCGAAGGTCAGATTGCCGCCGAATCCAAGATGCATGCCTTGATCGATATACGCCTGAGCCTGCTGGAAACTGCCGTTGAAAGCGTGTGCGATGCCGCGATGGATCTGGTGCCGCCGCAGCCCTTTGATCACCTGGTCCTGCGATTTGCGCACGTGGCAAATCACCGGCAGATCGAATTCGCGCGCCAGTTGAAGTTGACCGTTGTAGAAGAACTGCTGGCGCGCATCGTCGAGACCTTCGACGAAATAATCGAGGCCGATCTCGCCGATGCCGATGAACAACGGATCGTCGAGACTCGCCTCGATTTCCATACGCAGCAGGTCGAGATCGCGCTCCTCAGCACCCGGCGTGAAGAGCGGATGGATGCCCAGCGCATACGCCGCGCCGTCGATGCGATGCGCGAGTTCGCGCACCGTCGCGAAGTTCTCGCGACCGATCGCGGGAATCACGATACGCCCCACGCCTGCCCGACGCGCCGCATTGGCGACTTCATCGCGGTCGGCGTCGAATTCGGAAGCGTCGAGATGGCAGTGCGTATCGATCCACATGGCACGCCTCGTTAGTGACAGAGGTGGCGGAGCATCGCTCAGATTCCGCGCTGGGCTTAAACCGGCACCGGCGGCTCTTCGTGCAACACGCCGTCACGCAAGCGCATGATCCGGTCGCAACGACCGGCCAGTTCCGGATCGTGCGTGACGATCACGAAGCTGGTGTCGAGCGTTTGCGACAATTCGAGCATCAGGTTGAACACGGTGTCTGCCGTGCCGCCGTCCAGATTGCCGGTGGGTTCGTCGGCGAGAACGCAGGCGGGCTTCGTGACCAGCGCCCGCGCGATCGCGACACGCTGACGCTCGCCGCCCGACAGTTCGCCCGGACGATGCTTCGCGCGATGCCCCATGCCGACGCGCTCCAGCACCGCGAGCGCTTCGCGCCGCGCGGCTTCGGTCGTCATGCGGCGAATCCGCAACGGCATGGCGACGTTGTCGAGCGCGGTGAATTCCGGCAACAGATGGTGGAACTGATACACGAAACCGAGGGCGCGATTGCGCAGGTCGTTGCGTTCGCGCTCGGACAGCTTCGTGAACGGCTTGCCCATCACCGAGACATGGCCCGCGCTCGGATCGTCGAGGCCGCCGAGCACATGCAGCAGCGTGCTCTTGCCGGAACCCGACGCGCCGACGATCGCCAGCTTTTCGCCGCGCCGCACGTTCAGTTGCGTGTTGTTCAGCACCTGCACATTGAGGCCGCCCTGCACGAACGACTTCGAAATGCCGGTTGCTTCCAGCACATAGGGATATGGCGCGGTGTCTTCAGTGGTCATGGATACGCTGGCGGAACGGTCATTCATAGCGCAGTGCCTCCGCAGGACGGACTTTCGCACCACGCCAGCTCGGATAAAGGGTCGCCAGCGCCGACATCAGGAACGCGATGATGCCGATCCGCGCCACGTCGGCGGGAATCAGTTCGGACGGCAATTCGCTGATGAAATACACGGACGGCGGCAGGAACTGCACGCCGAGCAGATGTTCGATCATCGGCACGAGCCACGGAATGCTCCACGCGATCAGGCAGCCGAGCGCGACGCCGGTCGCCGTGCCGATAAAGCCGATGGTCACGCCCTGCACCACGAAAATCTTCATGATCGAGCCGGGCTGCGCGCCGAGCGTGCGCAGAATCGCGATGTCCGCCTGCTTGTTGGTCACCGTCATCACCAGCGACGACACCAGATTGAACGCCGCCACCGCGATGATCAGCGTGAGGATGATGAACATCATGCGTTTTTCGATCTGCACCGCCGAGAACCAGGTCTTGTTCTGCTGGGTCCAGTCACGAATATACAAATCGCCGGACAGGCTGCGCGCCAGTTGATGCGCGACCTCCGGCGCCCGCTGCATGTCGGTCAGGCGCAGCCGCACGCCGGTTGGCGCGGGCAGCCGGAACAGCGCCTGCGCGTCCTTGATGTTGATCAGCGCGAGCGTGCTGTCGTACTCGTAATGCCCCGACTCGAAGATACCCACCACCGTGAACTGTTTCAGCCGTGGCAGCATGCCGGCAGGCGTGATCGTGCCTTCCGGCGCGACCAGCGTGATCTTGTCGTTGACCGTCACGCCGAGATTGGTGGCGAGGTCCGCGCCCAGCACGATGCCGAAGTCGCCCGGTACGAGGTCGGTCAGCTTGCCGCCCTTCATCTCCTTGCCGATGTCGGACACTTCGGGCTCGAGCGACGGTTCGACGCCGCGCAGCGCTACGCCGCTCACGGCGTCCTGACGCGTGAGCAACGCCTGCGCTTCGACATACGGCGCCGCGCCGATCACTTCCTTGTTCTGGCGCGCTTCCTGGGCGGTCAGTTGCCAGTTGGGCATCGACCCGGTCGGCGAAAAGATTTCGACGTGCGCCAGCACCGACAGCATCCGGTCGCGCACCTCTTTCTGGAAACCGTTCATCACGGACAACACGACGATCAGCGCCGCGACGCCGAGCGCGATGCCCGACATCGACACGAGCGCGATGAAGGAAATGAAGCCGTTACCGGTCGTGCGTTTGCCGGCGCGGGTGTAGCGCCAGCCAATCTGCCATTCGTAGGGAAATTTCAAGCGAATCCTTTTCTGCGTTCTTCGTCTGCTCATGAACCTTTTGCCGCGCATGACGGCGGCAACCTGAACCTGTTGCACCTGTCATGCGGCCTGAGCGTCGTGATCATTGGTGTCGCGGCAACCCGGATGGTTCCGGTACGACGTTCCGGCGCCTTCGGGCGCCTTACGGCTTCCTGGCAAACCCCGCGCTACCGAAGCTACCCCGCCGCCATTGTTGCCGCCGCCGTCAATCAAGCGCGAAGTTTGCCATACAATGCCGCGCCTTCGCGCAAAGGCCTTGCACGCGGGGTTCACGGCGGGCGCAACCGGCTGTCGCCGGCGTTGGGCGCCGGGCACGCCAAGGGTGGTGGATTACAGGCAAGCGGCCTGAAGCGGCGAGCTCGCGGCGCAATCCTGCCTGCCCGGCGTCTCGCGCAGAGATGCGCCCTAACTCAGGTTGTAGCGGCTTCGCAGATCGTTGATGATCCCGGCGGCCTGGCTGGTCGCAACGTCGCGCACCTCCGCATCTTTGCGGTCGCGATGCAGATGAGTGATATCCCAGTTACAGCCGTCCTCGTCCTCGACCGTCTCGTGGAATCCGGTCGGAATCCAGCCAGCCGTGGCCGGATTGGCGTCGAGCGCCTGCACGACTAACCTGAGCAGTTCCTGCTCGGTTTTCAGTTCACGCGACATGTCGGTCTCCCTCGTCATGGGCGCGGTGCCGCCGCGCGCGGCTGCTGCCATCGGTACGGCTCGGATGGGGCGCCCGAATCCGCCGATATGGTCGGAATACTCGCACTCTTTGCCATACAATGCGCAGCATCATGCACGCCAACCGCCTTCATCTTCTCCTGCCCTTCGCGCTGCCCGCCGCAGCGGACGCCTCCACCGCCCTGCACGACATCCGGAGTCCGGCCCTGGACCGGCTGATCGCCCGCGCAACGCTGGTGGAACGGGTGGTCGGCGAAGATTTTCAGCGCACGCTGCCGCACGAGCGCTGGGTGGCGCGCCAGTTCGGTGCACTGCCCAATGTTCCGAACGGCGCGGCCGCATCCGACGAAGCGCCGCTGGCCCCGTACATGCTGCGCGCCGACGGCGGCGACCCCGGCAACGCCACGTGGGCCTGCGTGCAACCGGTACATGTGCGCATCGCGCACGACCATCTGGTGCTGATCGATCCGGCCTCGCTCGATCTCTCCGACGACGAAGCCAGCGTGCTGCTGGCAGTCGCCCGGCCGTTGATCGAGGAACTCGGCGTGCGTATCGAAGCGCCGAAACCCACGCGCTGGTACTTGTCGGGCGACGGCTTCGGCACGCTGGCAGGCGCGTCGCCATTGCGCGCGAGTGGCCGCAACATCGAAATCTGGCTGCCGCACGAAGCGCATTCCGGCGACCGTTCGCGCGCCTGGATGAAGCTGCAGAACGAAGTGCAGATGGCCTGGTTCGAACATCCGGTCAATGAAGCACGCGAGATGCGCGGCCTGCCCGCCGTCAACTCGATCTGGTTTCACGCACAGGGCGCAGCGCAGCCGGTGACGAGCCCGTTCGCGCGAGTCTTCTCCGACGCAGCGGCGACGCGCGGCCTCGCCATGAGCGCGGGCGTCGAAGTAGGCGTGCCGCCGGCGTCCTTCGCGGCGCTGACGGCCGCTCGCGCTGCGGGCGGTGTTTCAGGCAATGCTTCGGGTCACTTGCCTGGCGGCGCATCTGCAAACGTCAGCGCCAATGCCAACGCCAACGGCGCGACACTGGTCGAACTCGATCCCTTTTCCGCGCCCTACATCGAGCAGGACTGGGCGCGCTGGAACGACGCCTTCGCCGCATTGCAGACCGACTGGTTCGAGCCTGCGCTACAGGCGCTGCAATCCGGCCAGTTGAACGAACTCGCCCTGACGCTGTGCGGCGACACCGGCTCGGTGACGCTCACGGTCACGCGCGGCGATCTGCGCAAATTCTGGCGGCGGCGCGTGCTCGCCTCGCTCTTCATCGAATGATTTATCGAACGATCCACGGCCTTTCCGAATGACTCGAATCGTTACGCGCGCCGCTTCACCTGTCGACGCCGAAATCCTCACCCGCCACGGCCTGCATCCGGTGCTCGCGCGCCTGTACGCTGCGCGCGGCGTGTGCATGCCCGATGAAATCGAAACCGGTCTTGCGCGCCTCGTGCCGCCTGTCGCGCTCAAGGGTTGCGAAGACGCCGCCGTGCTGCTCGCCAATGCGATCCAGAACAAGCGCCGCATGCTGGTGGTCGCCGACTACGACTGCGACGGCGCCACCGCCTGCGCGGTCGCGGTGCGCGGCCTGCGCATGTTCGGCGGCCAGATCGAGTATCTGGTGCCGAACCGCTTCGAGTACGGCTATGGCCTGACACCGGAGATCGTCGCGCTGGCCGCCCGCAGTGCGTCGGGCAAGCCGGAACTGCTGATTACGGTCGACAACGGCATCGCCAGCGTCGATGGCGTGGAAGCAGCCAATGCACTCGGCATCGACGTGCTGGTCACGGATCACCACCTCCCCGGCGACGAACTGCCGGCGGCGCGCGCCATCGTCAATCCGAACCAGCCGGGCTGCACGTTCCCGAGCAAGTGCATCGCGGGTGTCGGCGTGATGTTTTATGTGCTGCTGGCGTTGCGCGCGGAATTGCGCCGCCGCGGCGCCTTCAACGACGATGTCCCCGAACCGCGTCTGGACGGCCTGCTCGATCTGGTCGCGCTCGGCACCGTCGCCGACGTGGTCAAGCTCGACGGCAATAACCGCGTGCTGGTCGCGCAAGGTCTGCAGCGGATCCGCAAAGGCAAGATGCAGCCGGGCATTGCCGCCCTCTTTCGCGCCGCCGCGCGCGACGCCCGCAGCGCGTCGGGCTTCGACCTCGGTTTCGCGCTCGGGCCGCGTCTGAACGCGGCCGGCCGCCTGTCGGACATGTCGCTCGGCATCGAATGCCTGACCACCGACGACATCGGCCGCGCATGGGATCTCGCGCAGCAACTCGACACCATGAATCGCGAGCGTCGCGAAATCGAAGCCGGCATGCAGCAGCAGGCGCTCGAAGACCTCTCGGCGATCGATCCTGAGGGCGCGACCACCATCACGCTGTTCAATCCGGGCTGGCACCAGGGCGTGATCGGCATCGTCGCCGGACGGTTGAAGGAGAAATTCCACCGGCCGTCGTTCACGTTCGCGCTCGCCGACGACAGCGGGCAGCTCGTCAAAGGCTCGGGCCGCTCGATCTCGGGCTTCCATCTGCGCGACGCACTCGATCTGATCTCGAAGCGCGAGCCGGGCCTGATCGTCAAATTCGGCGGCCACGCAATGGCCGCGGGCCTGACGATGGCTGCAGCCGACGTGCCGCGCTTTACCGCCGCATTCGAGGCCGTGGGCCGCGAATGGCTCTCCGAAGAGGCGCTGTCGCGCACGGTCGAAACCGACGGCGAACTCGAAGACGCCTACTTCACGCCGCAATTCGTCGAAATGCTCGACGCCGCCGTATGGGGCCAGGGCTTCCCGGCGCCGGTGTTTTCCGGCGAATTCGACATTGCGTCGCAGGCGCTGGTGAAGGACAAGCATCTGAAACTGCAGCTGGTGCGCGGCCGCCAGCGTTTCAACGCGATCTGGTTCAATCACACGGACACGTTGCCCGCGCGCACCACCGTTGCCTACCGCCTCGCCAGCGACACGTGGAATGGCGTGTCGCGCGTGCAACTGATCGTCGAGCACGCGGCGAGCTGAAGCGCGCCCGGGCCATCGCCTTGCGTACGCGCCGTCACCTGTACCGCAGCTTGCCCGGCATTGCTCGAAAGCGTCGAAAAACACCGCAAAATCAACCCCAAACCCGCGCCGGATCGCTCAAGAGCCTCCGGCGCGGGGCGCCGATCGGCTATAATTTCTCCTTTTTACGAAGCTATAAAAGATCGACATGGAAGCGGAACGTCTCAACGCGATCGAAGCCTCACTGGCGGACCTGCGCACGCGCGCGGACTCGCTACGGGGGTATCTTTGACTACGACGACAAGGCATTACGTCTGATCGAAGTCAACCGGGAACTCGAAGACCCGGACGTCTGGAACGACTCGAAGCACGCCCAGGCCCTCGGCCGGGAAAAGAAACTGCTCGACGATACCGTCGGCAAACTCACGTCGCTCGATAACGACCTGCGCGATGCGCAGGACCTGTTCGACATGGCCCGCGAAGAAGACGACGAGGAAACCCTCCTCGCCTGCGAATCCGACGCACAAGGCATCGAACAGCGCGTCGCCGACATGGAATTCCGCCGGATGTTCGCGAATCCGGCCGACCCGAACAACGCCTTCCTCGACATTCAAGCCGGCGCCGGCGGCACCGAAGCGTGCGACTGGGCGTCCATGCTGCTGCGCCAGTATCTGCGCTACTGCGAGCGCAAGGGCTTCAAGACCGAAGTGCTGGAACAGACCGACGGCGACGTCGCGGGCATCAAGAACGCCACGATCAAGATCGAAGGCGAATACGCGTACGGCTTTTTGCGCACCGAAACCGGCGTGCACCGCCTCGTGCGCAAGTCGCCGTTCGATTCGTCGGGCGGCCGCCATACGTCGTTCTCGTCGGTGTTCGTGTATCCGGAAATCGACGACTCGATCGAAGTCGACATCAACCCGGCCGATCTGCGCATCGACACGTACCGCGCGTCCGGCGCGGGCGGTCAGCACATCAACAAGACCGATTCGGCCGTGCGGATTACGCACATGCCGTCGGGCATCGTCGTGCAGTGCCAGAACGACCGTTCACAGCACCGCAACCGCGCCGAAGCCATGGCCATGCTGAAATCGCGCCTGTACGAAGCGGAAATCCGCAAGCGTCAGGAAGAGCAGGACAAGCTCGAAGCCGGCAAGACCGATGTGGGCTGGGGTCATCAGATCCGCTCGTACGTGCTGGACAACAGCCGTATCAAGGATCTGCGCACCAACGTCGAAATCAGCAATACGAAGAGCGTGCTCGACGGCGACCTCGATCCGTTCATCAGCGCCAGCCTGAAACAGGGCGTCTAGGCGCAACCGGCGCGGCATGCCTGACTTCGCCGCGCCGACTCCTGTCGTATCTCGCCGTATCTTTGCATCTTTGTGCATCTTTGTTATAGCGCCTGAGGTTTTTACTGACTGGCCACCCGCATGCGGACCATTCCGATGCGGGCCACCGAATACCAAACCATCATGACCGAACCGACCCAGCCTAATGCCGCGCCCGAGGGTGACGACAACAAGATCATGGCCGAACGCCGTGAAAAGCTGCGCGAACTGCGTGAGCAAGGCGTCGCCTATCCGAACGATTTCCGCCCCACGCATCACGCCGAAGATCTGCAATCGCAGTACGCCGAAACCGACAAGGAAGCGCTCGAAGCCAAGCCGCTCGAAGTCGCGATTGCCGGCCGCATGATGCTCAAGCGCGTAATGGGCAAGGCGAGCTTTGCGACCGTGCGCGACGGTTCGGGTCAGATCCAGTTCTTCATCACGCCCGCCGACGTCGGTCAGGAAACGTACGACGCCTTCAAGAAGTGGGACATGGGCGATATCGTCGCGGCGCGCGGCGTGCTGTTCCGCACCAACAAGGGCGAACTCTCGGTGCGTTGTACCGAACTACGTCTGCTGTCGAAGTCGCTGCGTCCGCTGCCGGACAAGTTCCATGGTCTCGCCGACCAGGAAATGAAGTACCGCCAGCGCTATGTCGACCTGATCGTCACGCCGGAAACGCGCAAGACGTTCGTCGCGCGCACCAAGGCGATGTCGTCGATCCGCAAGTTCATGGCGGATGCCGACTTCATGGAAGTCGAAACGCCGATGCTGCACCCGATTCCGGGCGGCGCGGCGGCCAAGCCGTTCACCACGCACCACAACGCGCTCGACATGCAAATGTTCCTGCGCATCGCGCCGGAGCTGTATCTGAAGCGCCTCGTGGTCGGCGGCTTCGAGCGTGTGTTCGAGATCAACCGTAACTTCCGCAATGAGGGCGTGTCGGTGCGCCACAATCCGGAATTCACGATGATCGAGTTCTACGCGGCGTACACCGATTACAAGTGGATCATGGACTTCACCGAGCAGTTGATCCGCCAGGCGGCGGTCGACGCGCTCGGCAGCGCGACGATCAGCTACCAGGGCCGTGAACTGGACCTGGCCAAGCCGTTCCATCGTCTGACGATCAGCCAGGCAATCCAGAAGTACGCGCCCCAATACACGGACGCACAACTCGGCGACGACGCCTTCCTGCGCACCGAACTGAAGAAGTTCGGCGTGGACGCCTCGCAGCCGCAGTTCCTGAACGCGGGCGTCGGCGCCTTGCAACTGGCGCTGTTCGAAGAGACCGCCGAATCGCAATTGTGGGAGCCGACTTTCATCATCGACTACCCGATCGAAGTGTCGCCGTTGGCGCGCGCGTCGGACAAGTTCGACGGCATCACCGAGCGTTTCGAACTGTTCATCACGGGCCGTGAAATCGCCAACGGTTTCTCGGAGCTGAACGATCCGGAAGACCAGGCTGCCCGCTTCAAGAAGCAGGTCGACCAGAAAGACGCCGGCGACGAAGAAGCCATGTTCTACGACGCCGACTACATCCGCGCGCTGGAGTACGGCATGCCGCCGGCCGGCGGTTGCGGCATCGGCATCGACCGTCTGGTGATGATGTTGACCGACAGCCCGAGCATCCGCGACGTGATTCTGTTCCCGCATCTGCGTCGCGAAGACTGATCGCCGCGTCGCTCGCGTCAGCGGCTTGCAAAAGAAAAACGCCCGGCTCGATGCCGGGCGTTTTTTCTGCGGCGCGTGAAAAGCGCCTCCCGGCCGCAACCTGACGGTTTGTAACTATCGGTAAAAGGTGCGCGTCGCCGGCCGGACCGCTGTTTTCTTAACCCGCTGTGGAGCCGCAAGAAATCAGGCACCCCGCCGCACTTCGCGCGCTTTGACGCGAAAGCGTCGCGATGATTGCCCGGGAATGGTTACAAATTGAAACGCTCCCGGGATCGAATTGCACGACACTCAGTCTCAATAACAGTCGACTCTGCTCCAGACGGAGGCCAATATGGACAATCCAGATACCAAACCCACGCAACAACGTCGTCTTCATCCGCTCGTCGCTACCGCGGCGGGCGCAGTGATCATCGCCAGCCTGGCCGCAACGGCGGCCATCACGGGCCTGTTCCCGAAGGCCTCGAGCAGCGGCGCGCAAACCGATCAGACCCAGGCCGCGCAAGTGACCACGCAACCGGCTGTGGTCGATTCGGCGGCACCTGCCAATCCGGCCGCCCAGCAGGCAGCCGAGCAGGCCGCGGCACAACAGGCCGCCCAACAGGCAGCGCAGCAGCAGCCGCCTCAACGCGTCCCGACGCCGGCGCAGCAGCAACAGTACGCCCAGCAGCAACAGGCCCAGCCGGCGCCGCAGTACGCTCAGCAACAGCCGTCGCAACCGGCCTACTGCTCGAGCTGCGGCACGGTGGCCGCGATCTCGGCAGTACGCCAGGAAGGCCATGGCACCGGGATCGGCGCGGTCGGCGGCGCAGTGGCCGGCGGCCTGGTCGGTAATCAGTTCGGCGCCGGCGGCGGACGCACCGCGATGACCGTCCTCGGCGCGCTCGGCGGCGGCTTCGCCGGTAACTCGGTTGAAAAGCACATCCGCAGCACGACGTCGTATTCGGTGCGGGTGCAGATGGAAAACGGCAAGACGCGCTACTTTACCTATCACGATGCGCCGCCGTTCCAGCAAGGTCAGCGCGTGCGGGTTGAAAATGGCACGCTTGTAGCAACCTGACCGCTGGTTGCCTGAAGATTCTCCAGGCGTTAAAAAAGGCGATTCCAATGGAATCGCCTTTTTCTTTGCCGCAGCCGGAGCGGCATCAATCGCGCCCCGCCGCCGGTGGAAAAACCGGCAAGGCGCTCAGTAATCCGCGTCTTCGATCCATGCAGCCTGAATCGCTTCAAGGATCTTTTCATTCGACCGGTTAGGGTCGTCGTCGAAACCTTCCAGCTCGGTGACCCAGCGGTGCAAATCAGTGAAGCGCACCTGTTGCGGATCGATGTCCTGGTGCTTGTCAGTCAGGGCCATCGCGATGTCTTGCGTATCGGTCCACTTCATGGCTGCATCCTCCAGTTAGTGATTTTCCTTCGCGTGATTGATCGAGTAGCGCGGGATCTCGACGACCAGATCCTGCTCGGCCGGCACCATCGCCTGGCACGACAGACGCGAGGCCGGCTCGAGCCCCCACGCCTTGTCCAGCAGATCGTCCTCGTCTTCCTCGGACGGCGTCAAGGCGGCGAAACCCTCACGCACGATCACGTGGCAAGTCGTGCACGCGCAGGATTTCTCGCACGCGTGCTCGATTTCGATGCCGTGTTCGAGCAGATTGTCGCAAATGCTCTTGCCGGGCACGGCGTCGATCACCGCGCCTTCCGGGCACAGTTCGACGTGAGGCAGCACAACGATTTGAGGCATACATTTTCCGTTTGGGTCTGCGGCACGGCGGCCGCAAACAGGCTCCGTACCATTTTACTGGCGCTGCACGGACTTTTTAAGTCCGCACGGCGCGATTCAATGCCGGCACGCGCGTACAGCGCGGCCACACCACAAGGCTCAGATCTCGTCGAGCTTGCGGCCGGCCAGCGCGCGGCGAATGCCCTTGTTCATGCGGCGGGCGGCGAATTCGTCGGTGCCTTCGGCGAGCGTTTTGGTCGCGGCTTCGATCGCGTCGGCGTCGTCGCTTTCGGCAATGTTGCGCAATGCCGTGAGCAGCGTGTCGAGTTCGGCGCGTTCGCTGTCGTCGAGCAATTCGGCGTCGGCGGCGAGCGCGGCGTCGGTGGCTTCCACCAGACGGCGCGCTTCCACTTGCGCTTCGCGCAGCGCGCGCGCGCGCATGTCGACTTCGGCGGTCGAGAAGCTGTCTTCGAGCATTCTGGCGATGTCGTCGTCGGCGAGACCGTAGGACGGCTTCACCACCACCGACGCTTCCACGCCCGAGCCCTGTTCGCGCGCGAACACAGACAGCAGGCCGTCCGCGTCGACCTGATACGTCACGCGAATCCGCGCCGCACCGGCGGCCATCGGCGGAATGCCGCGCAGCTCGAAACGCGCGAGCGAACGGCAATCGCTGACGAGCTCGCGCTCGCCTTGCACGACGTGGATCGCCATGGCCGTCTGGCCGTCCTTGAAGGTCGTGAAATCCTGCGCGCGCGCGACCGGAATCGTCGAATTGCGCGGGATGATCTTCTCGGTCAAACCGCCCATGGTTTCGACCCCGAGCGACAGCGGAATCACGTCGAGCAACAACCAGTCGTCGCCATCGGCGCCGCGATTGCCCGCGAGCAGATCGGCCTGGATCGCCGCGCCGAGCGCGACGACCTGATCCGGGTCGAGGTTGATCAAAGGCGGCTGGCCGAAGAACGATTCGACCGCGCGGCGGATCACCGGCATGCGCGTCGCGCCGCCGACCAGCACGACGCCCTTGATGTCTTTGGTGGCGACCTTGGCGTCGCGCAGCGCTTTCTTCGTGGGTCCGAGCGTGCGTTGAACCAGCGCCTGAGTGATGGCCTCGAAAATAGCCTCGTCGACCGTCAGATCGATCTGGGTGCCGTTCGAAAGCTTGGCGTGTACCTTTGCATTCGACGCGTCAGTCAAAGCCTCCTTGGTCGCGCGTACGCTGTCGAGCAGCAGGCGAACGTCTTCCGGTGCGAGCGTTTGCGGCGCGATGCCCGCCTGCTCCAGCACGTGGCGATACAGGGCATGGTCGAAATCGTCGCCGCCGAGCGCGGAATCACCGCCGGCCGCGAGCACTTCGAAGACACCCTTGGTGAGCTTCAGGATCGACAGGTCGAAGGTGCCGCCGCCGAGGTCATAGACCGCGTAGAGGCCTTCGGAACCGTTATCGAGGCCGTAGGCGATCGCCGCCGCGGTCGGCTCGTTCAGCAGACGCAGCACGTTCAGGCCGGCCAGACGCGCGGCGTCTTTGGTCGCCTGGCGCTGCGCTTCGTCGAAATAGGCGGGCACGGTAATGACCGCACCGACCAGTTCGTCGCCGAGCGTGTCTTCGGCGCGCTGGCGCAGCGTCGCGAGAATTTCCGCCGACACTTCGACCGGGCTCTTCACGCCGTCGACGGTACGGATCTGCACCATGCCGGGCGCGTCGACGAAATCGTAGGGTGCGTTTTCGGCGCCTTCCACTTCCGCCTTGCCGCGGCCCATGAAGCGCTTGACCGACACGATCGTGTTGCGCGGATCGGTTGCCGCTTCAGCCTTGGCCGTGCGGCCGATCCGGCGGCCGCCCTTTTCCAGGTAACGCACCACCGAAGGCAGCAGCGCATGACCCTCTTCGTCGGGCAGCACGTCGGGTACGCCGCTGCGCACGGCGGCGACGAGGGAATTGGTGGTGCCGAGATCGATACCGACCGCGAGGCGCCGCTGATGGGGCGCCGGCGCCATGCCGGGTTCGGAGATTTGCAGTAAGGCCATCTGGATCTTCTCGGAGCCGCTGGGCCCCGTCCTGAATTTTCGCGTTGCTGGATGCGTTGCTGGATCTATCGCTACGGCTGCTATCGCTGCCTCTTCATACACGGCGTCAGCGCTCGCTGGACGCCGGGACCGCTAGTTTTCGAGCCGCTCGATCTGCGTGCCGATTTCCGACGCCACCCGCTCGATGAACATCAACTGCCGCACCGCCTCGCCCGCCGCCTGATTCGCGCCGCTGTCGAGCAGCGCACCGAGCTTGTCGAAACGCACGCGCTCTTCGTCGCGCAGTTCGGTCAACAAGGCGTCGAGCGCGTCGACGTTTCTCGCCGCGGCCGCATCTTCGATATTTTCGCGCCACTCCATCTGCTGCATCAGGAACGCCGGCTCCATCGCCGTGTTGTTCTCCGAGCCGACGTCGATGTCGCGCAGATGCAGCAGGTACGTCGCGCGCTTCAACGGATCGCGCAGCGTCTGATACGCCTCGTTGGTGCGCGTCGCCCATTGCATCGCGATACGCTTTTGCGCGTCGCCGGCCGCCGCGAAGCGGTCCGGATGCACTTGCGCCTGCACCGTGCGATAAGCGTGATCGAGCGTCGCTGCGTCGAGCGCGAATTGTGCCGGTAGATCGAACAGGTCGAAGTGGCTGTCGTTCAGCGAGGCCATCGGATAGAAAGAGTCCGTTCAGGAAAGCGCACCGGAGTGCAGGCTAAAAACGCGGATCGAAAGCGCCGCCGGGATTGAGCGGCGAAGGTCTGCCGCAAGACACCAAGGCGAATGCGCGGATGAAACTAAAAAGGCGGCCCGCGCCGCCTTTGATCCGCTGTACGCGGAACGAGCCGATTTACACGCGGAACGATTCGCCGCAACCACACTCGTCCTTCACGTTCGGGTTGTTGAACTTGAAGCCTTCGTTCAACCCTTCGCGCGCGAAGTCGAGTTCGGTGCCGTCGATATAGGCGAGGCTCTTCGGGTCGACAATGATCTTCACGCCGTTGCAGTCGAACACTTCGTCTTCAGGCGCGAGTTCGTCCACGTACTCGAGCTTGTAAGCCAAACCCGAGCAACCCGTGGTGCGCACGCCTACGCGCAGCCCGACGCCCTTGCCGCGGCGAGTCAGATACTTCTGGACGTGCTGTGCTGCCTTTTCGGTCAACGTAATTGCCATAGCGTTTCTCATTGCGCCGCGCGGGTTCGGCATTCGTATGCCTACTGACACGCCGCTACCCTGCCTGCCTCAAATATCGCTCATGCCGGACGGTGTTTGTTGCTCGCACCGCCCGCTTCGACTCACCCAAATGAGCACTCAAACGAGCACCCAACCGCGCGCTCGACCGCACGCTTACGCGTGTTGCTTGTCGCCTTCGACGACCGCTTCACCGTGACGCTGCTTGTAATCGGCGACCGCTGCCTTGATCGCGTCTTCCGCGAGGATCGAGCAGTGGATCTTCACCGGCGGCAGCGCCAGTTCTTCGGCGATCTGCGTGTTCTTGATCGACATGGCCTGATCGAGCGTCTTGCCCTTCACCCATTCGGTGACGAGCGAGCTCGACGCAATCGCCGAACCGCAGCCATACGTCTTGAACTTCGCGTCTTCGATGATGCCGTCCGCGCCCACGCGGATCTGCAGCTTCATCACGTCGCCGCATGCCGGCGCGCCGACCATGCCGGTGCCGACCGCATCGTCGTCCTTCGCGAAGGAACCGACGTTGCGCGGGTTTTCGTAGTGGTCCAGAACCTTGTCGCTATAAGCCATGATGACACTCCTTAATTCGTTTCAACCTGCAATTCGATGAACTCGGCGCTGCCTGACTAACGCGCTGGCGCGTCAGTGCGCTGCCCACTGGATGGTCGAAATATCGATCCCGTCCTTGTGCATTTCCCACAGCGGCGACAAGTCGCGCAACTTCGAAATCTTGGTCTTCAGCAGGTTGATCACGTAGTCGACATCCTGCTCGGTCGTGAAGCGGCCCACCGTGAAGCGGATCGAGCTGTGCGCCAGTTCGTCGTTACGACCCAGTGCGCGCAGCACGTACGACGGTTCCAGCGAGGCCGACGTGCACGCCGAACCCGACGACACCGCCACATCTTTCACCGCCATGATCAGCGATTCGCCTTCGACGAAGTTAAAGCTGATGTTCAGGTTGTGCGGCACACGCTTTTCCATGTCGCCGTTCACATACGTTTCTTCCATTTCCGACAGGCCGCGCAACAGACGGTCGCGCAGCATGCGGATGCGTTCGTTTTCCGTCGCCATTTCTTCACGCGCGATACGGAACGCTTCGCCCATGCCGACGATCTGGTGCGTAGCCAGCGTGCCCGAACGCATGCCGCGCTCGTGACCGCCGCCGTGCATCTGCGCTTCGATACGGATACGCGGCTTGCGACGCACGTACAACGCGCCGATGCCCTTCGGACCATACGTCTTGTGGGCCGAGAATGACATCAGGTCGACCTTCAGCTTTTGCAGATCGATCGCGATCTTGCCGGTGGCTTGCGCCGCGTCGACGTGGAAAATGATGCCCTTTTCACGGGTGATCTCGCCGATCGCCTCGATGTCCTGGATCACGCCGATTTCGTTGTTCACCGACATCACCGAGACCAGAATCGTATCAGGGCGCAGCGCGGCCTTGAACTTCTCGAGGTCGATCAGACCGTCGTCCTTCACATCCAGATACGTGACTTCGAAGCCTTCGCGCTCGAGCTCGCGGCAGGTGTCGAGCACGGCCTTGTGCTCGGTCTTCACCGTGATGATGTGCTTGCCCTTGCTCTTGTAGAAGTGCGCGGCACCCTTGATCGCGAGGTTGTCCGACTCCGTGGCTCCCGAGGTCCAGATGATTTCGCGCGGATCCGCATTCACCAGCGCGGCGACGTTCTCGCGCGCTTCTTCGACCGCACGTTCCGCGTCCCAGCCATACGAGTGGCTGCGCGATGCGGGGTTGCCGAACTGCTCGCGCAGATACGGAATCATCTTGTCCACCACGCGCGGATCGACCGGCGTCGTCGCGCTGTAGTCCATGTAAATGGGCAGGTGGAGAGTGTCGTTATTCATCAATTGCTCCGGGGACGTCATTGCTCTGGCTTCTGGGTTCTTTATCGGGCTGCGGTGTATTCAGATTGCCGCGCCTAGGAACCGGCCATGTTGAAAACAGAATTAGGCCCTTTCGGCACGACGCGGGCGGGTTCGACCGCCGGCGCTTCATTGCGCCGGTCGCGCAACACCGCCGGCGCGCCTTCGCGCGAACGCTGCTGATCGACCAGGTCTTTCAGGGAGACCGAATCCAGGTACTCGACCATTTTCTGGTTCAGCGTGGACCACAATTCGTGCGTCATGCAGTGGCCGTCGTGCTGTTTGGTGCCTTCGCACGAGCCCTTGCCGCCGCATTGAGTGGCGTCGAGCGGCTCGTCGACAGCGATGATGATGTCGGCGACGGTCACGTCTTCAGCGCGGCGAGCCAGATTGTAGCCGCCGCCCGGTCCGCGCACGGACTCGACGATTTCGTGACGGCGCAGCTTGCCAAACAGCTGCTCGAGATAGGACAGGGAGATATGCTGGCGCTGGCTGATACCTGCAAGCGTCACCGGGCCCTGCTCCTGGCGCAGTGCCAGGTCAATCATCGCCGTGACGGCGAAACGGCCTTTCGTGGTGAGTCTCATATGGTGTGGGAACCGTAATTCTCGACAAGTTTGGTCAAGTATAAATACATGACTGAATTAGTCAAGTATCCCTACCGTAATTTGGGTCATTTGCTTAATTGCAAGATAAGGCGGCCGAGGTTCGCCAATGATCCACTGGGCTTACGTAACCAATTGGGGGCGCAACGCTGCGATCAGCCCGCGACAAGCCGCTTCGCACTGATCCAGCACCTGCTCGAAACCTTCGGCACCGCCGAAATAGGGATCGACAACTTCGCGGGCGCCGCCCCAGCGACCGTCCGTTTCAGGCACAAACTCCATCAGCAGGCGAATTTTGTCGCGCTGCTCCGCCGGACAAACCTGGCGAAGCGCGGCGACGTTTTTGTCGTCCATCGCGATCAGCAGATCGAAACGCTCGAAGTCCGCCGATGCGATCTGACGTCCGCGCAAGGCGGCCAGCTCATAACCCCGCCGGCCGGCCGCATGTTGCGCGCGGTCGTCAGGCGGCTCGCCGATATGCCAGTCACCCGTACCGGCGGAATCGACCAGAATGTGCTCCGTGAGCTTCGCCTCCTTAACCAGATGACGCATCACGCCTTCCGCGGTCGGTGAACGGCAGATGTTCCCCAGACAGACAAAGCAGATGGACACGGTTTTCATCGGAGGCTTTCGGGCGTCAAGCGCGCGTGGATCGGCAGTTAGGAAAAGCTGCCGCGATTATACAAAGCTGAACCAAATCTCGCCCGAGGCCGAACACCTCGCTCGGCGACCGGATTCGGCTGCGGAAACTGCGCCGGCAACGCCAGCAAGCGGCACGTTGGCCGCGGACACTGCCGCAGCGCCAAACCGCGCCGGAATGATGGAATTGCCGGAATCACGGCGCACGATCTGGCCTCCCGTGTTCAGGACGCTTCGGCCAGCGGCATCGCCGTCACAGCTCGCATGGGCTTGGCCGGCAACGTCGCCGCGCTGTCGACCATGCCGTACGAGACGGCGCGCGCCAGTTCCGCGGTCAGTTGATCGGCAGCGAGCGGGGCTTGCGAGGAACGCGAAGCGGCGCCGCCGCAAATGTGCAGGTAGCCTGCCACAGCAAGTGGCAGAACGATGGCAAGGGGCCAGTACACCGATATTATCTTTTTCATGATGTCGTTTCTTCCGATTAGGGGCTCGCGAGCTCGTGACTCACTATGCCCAGTCGAAATCCTATAGGAATTTGCAATCGGGAAAAACCCACTGATACGAGATACAGCGTTGCGCTGGATGGAACAGTCCATTGACTGCCTTGCGGCACCCGCCGTCGACATGCGGCCTGGCATGAAAGAGAAATCCTTACAAAGTCATACAAAGCTGGCGCGACGGTTAGCGATAATAGATGTCTTACAGACATGAAATATTCGCCCTGGTCCTCCAAATGAAACGTATTGCTCCACTTGTCAGCCTCACGGTCGCTGCTGCCTTGCTAGGCGGCTGCGCAGTTTATCCGGACGGCACGCCGATGGTCGGCAACGGCTATGACGGCGGCTACAGCGGCTACGACGGCTATGCCACCGGCGTGCCGGTGGTGCCACAAACCAGCGTGTACATGGGTTACGGCAATTATTCTGGCCCCGGTTACTACGACGGCCCCGGCCGCTATTACGGGCCAGGCCCGGGTTATCGGGGCTACCCGGGTTATCCGGATCGGGGACGGTCGAACAACGGCAACGATGGAAACAACGGTAACCGCGGAGATAACGGGGGCTGGCATGGTCAGCCGAACGGCGGCGGCCAGCATAGCGGACCGCCACCTCAAGGCGCGGTTGGCGGGCCGAGAGGACCGAGCGGATCCAATGCGCCACGGCCGGGCGCAGGCAGCCCGCCTCCGCCACAGCAAGCCGGTAACAACGGCGGGCGCGGCAACGGTGGGAATGCGCAGGCCAGAGGCAATTACAGCCGTCATTCAGAAGGCATGACGGACCACTGAGCCGATAGAGAACGTAAGCGCCGTCTTACGGCTCGTCAGGGTTGCAAACTACAACCGCTGTACCGCTCACTCAGCCAATATGGCTGCGCTGCGCGGCGTACAACTCCCTGAACGTGCGGCCGACCGGAGCCGGCAGGTCGCGCGTGTTGGTCCAGCCCGCGCCGCCCAACGGCAACCTCGCAATCGAGCGATTTCGCCCGCCCATCCGTTCCAGCACGCGCACCGCAAGCTTGGTGAAGAGCGCATAAGCATCCGGGTGCAGCGTGAGAAATCCCCACACCGCGAGCCCTGCCCGCTCACGCCACGGCCGCAGGCGCCGTTCGACCTGCTTCTCGCGCAGCTTGCGCAGCAGATCCGACAACGGAATCCCCACCGGACACACGCTGTTGCACTCGCCGCACAGCGTTGCCGCCTGAGGCAGATCCAACGCTTTGTCGATTCCGACGTAGCTCGGCGTCAGCACCGCGCCCATCGGCCCCGGATAAACCCAGCCGTAGGCATGGCCGCCCACCTTCTGATACACCGGGCAGTGGTTCATGCAGGCGCCGCAACGGATACAACGCAGCATCTCCTGGAAGTCGCCGCCGATCAGCCCCGTGCGCCCTCCGTCGACCAGCACCACATACATGTGCTCGGGACCGTCCTGATCGCCCGCCCCGCGCGGCCCGGTCAATACGGAAAAATAGTTCGACGTCGCCTGTCCGGTTGCCGAGCGCGGCAAAAGACGCATCGCGGTAGCGAGATCTTCCAGCGTGGGCAACACTTTCTCAATGCCGGTCACCGCCACGTGCACGCGCGGCATCACGGTGCACATGCCCTCGTTGCCTTCGTTCGTGATCAATGCAACCGAACCCGTCTCCGCCACCACGAAGTTGCCGCCGGTCACACCCATGTCCGCGGTCATGAAATGCGGCCGTAGCATTTCGCGCGCTTCGCGGGTCATGTCCGGAATCTCGGTCAGACGCGGCCGGTCATGCGTTTTCGCGAAAAGGTCGGCGATCTCGTCCTTATCTTTATGGACGACCGGCGCGATGATGTGGCTGGGCGGTTCGTTGCCATTGATCTGCAGAATGTATTCGCCCAGATCGGTTTCGATCGATTGCACGCCCATCTGCCCGAGTACTTCGTTCAGGCGCATTTCCTCGGTGACCATCGACTTGGTCTTGATCACCTTCTTCACCTCATGCCGGCGCGCAATATCGCCGACGAGGCGCGCGGCCTCCTGCGTGGTCTCGGCGAACAGCACTGTCACGCCGCGCCGGGTCGCTTCGCGTTCGAACGTCTCGAGCCAGACATCGAGATTTTCCAGCGCGCGATTGCGGCGCTCCTTCAGCGCGGCGCGGGTGGCGGGAAAATCGATCGCGGTCACGGCCTCGGCGCGGGCCGACACGAACTTGGTCGACAGCTTGGTGAGGTTCTGCTGCAGACGCTGGTCGGCGAGCTTCTGGCCCGCGCGGGCCTTGAAATGCATCGATTGGACTTGCATGGCGGCCTTGAGCGTATTCAGGTGAAGTGCGCGGGTGAAATGCGCAGTTGAAATGCACGAGTAAAACACACGGAATGGAATGCACCGAATCAGGTGCGCTGAATTGAGCGCCGCAACGATTTTTAAGCGTCGCCGGCCAGCACCTGAGCGATGTGCAACACGCGCGTGGTGGTGTCACCCGTGCGCCGCAAGCGGCCTTCGATATTGAGCATGCAGCCGAGGTCGCCTAGCACCACCGTGCCAGCGCCGCTCGCGCCAATATTCGCGCATTTCTCGTCGACGATCGCCGTCGAGATATCGCCATACTTGACCGCGAAGGTGCCCCCAAAGCCGCAGCAGTGCTCGCAATCCTTCATTTCGGTCACCGCCACGCCCACTTGCGTCAGCAGCGCACGGGGCTGCGCCTTGATGCCGAGTTCGCGTAGCCCCGAACAGGAATCGTGGTAAGTCACCTGACCCGCGAACTCGCCCGGCTGCAATTGCACCTTGGCCACATTGACGAGGAAATCGGTCAACTCGAACACTTTGGCCCGCAACCGGCCAAAGCGGTTCATCAGCTCCGGATCGTCCGCAAACAGGTCGCCATAATGCGCGCGGATCATGCCGCCGCACGAACCGGACGGCACCACGACATAATCGAACTGCTCGAACTCGCGCAAGGTTTTCTCGGCCAGGTCACGCGCGATGCGCCGCTCGCCCGAGTTGTACGCAGGCTGCCCGCAACAGGTTTGCGCGGGTGGCACCATCACCTCGAAGCCGGCGCCTTCGATCAGCTTGATGACCGAAAAACCGATCTCCGGACGCATCAGGTCGATCAGGCAGGTGACGAACAATCCGACTCGCATGAGCCCTCCTTCGGGAAAACGTCCCTGATTATCCGCTGTTTGCCGCACAATACCAACGGCCGGAAGGCATAGGACGAATGCCACGTTAAATTGGAATAGCCCTTCCAACCGCGTTCGCTTTTTTCACGATACGAGATACAATCAGTTTCCACTGTTTGACGTGTCAACCGATTCCTCCTATGAGCGATACGACCCCGGATCCCAAAACTTCGATCCAGGTGATCGAACGCATGATGCGCCTGCTCGATGCACTCGCTGCGCATAGCGACCCGGTCAGCCTGAAAGAACTCGCCATCCGCACGGAGCTGCACCCGTCCACCGCGCACCGCATCCTGAACGACATGGTGATGTGCCGGCTGGTCGACCGGTCGGATCCGGGCACTTACCGCCTCGGTATGCGCCTGCTCGAACTCGGCAATCTGGTGAAGGCGCGGCTGTCGGTACGCGACGCGGCGCTCACGCCGATGCGCGAACTGCACCGTCAAACCGGGCAGACCGTGAACCTCTCGGTGCGTCAGGGCGACGAGATCGTCTATATAGAACGCGCCTACTCCGAGCGCTCCGGCATGCAGGTGGTGCGAGCGATTGGCGGGCGCGCGCCGCTGCATCTGACCTCGGTGGGCAAGCTCTTCCTCGCCGCGGACGAATCGACCCGCGTGCGGGCTTACGCCACGCGCACCGGCCTCTCCGGTCACACACAGAACAGCATCACCGACCTGACCAAGCTCGAACGCGAGCTGTCGCACGTGCGTCAGCAGGCTTGCGCACGCGATAACGAAGAACTGGAACTGGGCGTGCGCTGCATCGCAGCCGGGATTTACGACGACACCGGCAAACTGGTTGCGGGCCTGTCGCTGTCCGCCCCGGCGGATCGCTTGCAGGACTCGTGGCTGGGACAGGTCAGCCAGACCGCATTACTGATTTCCGAGTCGCTCGGTTATCGCCCGCAGAAACCGCAGGACCATACGCACCACCAGCACGCATAGTCTGGCAGGGCCTTCTTCTTTCGGCTCAATAAAAAAAGCCTCGCATCTGCGAGGCTTTTTTCTGGCCGGTCCGAAAACCGACCACCAGAGCACACCAGCTCACATCAGGTACCCGCACCGCCGGCATCCGCGCTGGTGATGCGCGGCTGATCGCCGCCGTTGTCGAGCCACGTGCGCAGACGCGTCGCATCTGCAAAGCGCGAGTACTTACCCGACGAATCGAGCAGCACCATGATCATCGGACGGCCGTGAATGGTCGCCTGCATCACGAGGCACTCACCTGCTTCGTTGATGAAACCGGTCTTTTGCAGACCGATGTCCCACGTCGGGTTACGCACCAAGGCATTCGTGCTGTTGTAAGCCAGCGAACGCTTGCCGGTGTACACCTCGTAGCTGTGATCGGTCGAGAACTTGCGGATCACCGGGTATTGATACGCCGCGTTGACCATCTTCACGAGGTCACGCGCGCTCGACACGTTCTGGCTCGTCAAACCCGTAGGGTTTTCAAAGTGCGTGTCGGTCATGCCGAGTTGCTTGGCCTTTGCGTTCATGGCTGCGAGGAACGCCGGACGGCCGCCCGGGAAATAACGCGACAGCGCTGCGGCCGCACGGTTTTCCGAGGCCATCAGCGCGATGTGCAGCATGTCTTCACGCGAAAGCACCGAGCCCACCGACAAACGCGAGCCCGTGTTCTTCTCGTAATCGCGGTCTTCGTCGGTGACTTCGATCTGGTCGGTCATCGGCTCTTTCGAATCGAGCACGACCATTGCGGTCATCAGCTTGGTGATCGACGCAATCGGCACCACGGCGCGCGAATTCTTGTCGAACAGCGATTCGCCGGAGTTCTGATCGATCACGTAGGCCACGCTCGAGCGCAGCATCAGCGCATCCGGCGTTTCGTGCAGACCGAAAGCCTGGCCGACGGTAGGCGGACGCGGTTCATACGCAATGCGACGCACCACGGAGTGGTGGCGACCGTTCGACGTATACGTTACGCGCTTGCGCTTGACACTCGCGCGCGGCGCGTCGTCACCGGCGGCGGCAACGGTCTTCGCAGCGGCGCCTTTGGCGGCCTTCTTGCCCGACACTTTGTCGGCAGTGGCTGCGGCGGGCTTTTTGGCTGCTTTCGCGTGTTTGGAGGTTTTTGCGGTTGTAGCGGGCGTGGCGGCAAAAGTGCTGACAGGCGCGGCGAACGCCGCTGCGATGACCATGGAGGCGGCCACCGACAGAGCGGTGCTGCGGGCCGCGCCGTGGATCACTTTTAGCGACGAAAACATGTCGGTTTTCATGGGTGTTCGGTAGGGAGCGGCTAGAGGTTTCCGCAAGTGTAGTAAAACAATGAAAAATTAGCAATTTGAAGCACTTATACGCGCTCCTTAAACCGGCTTGTAAGCTCCGATCGCAAAAACACGAATAAGTGCCATCTTTCGATCGAAAAAAACGATCGGCAACGCGTTTCGCCTCGCCTTTGCCACCCCATGCCGGAATCGAGACGATTCTTTCAGCATAACGGCAATTTCGAGACAATCTTGATCAGGGGAAATACGGTCTGAGCGCAAGCGTCTAAAGCCTTGCCAGCGCACTGAAACGTCGCAGGGATCTCGCTGCAGCCTGTTAAACATCTGCTGGAGACCGCCAACGCGCATTCGACCGGCATAGAACATTAACGTTCCGTGACACTTTCTGGTTTACATCGGAATAGCCAATCGATGGTTTTTTTGTCAACCGCCGATACGACTTTTGCGCTGGCACCGCTCCCAGTCAAGCGGTCAAAATCCCTCCTGAAATCGGTAACAAATACAGGTTTTTTCCTGCACCAGTCCAGTGCGGCGGACAAATTAACCTGCATCATCTGAATGGCATACCTACTGCATAAGACATTGTTTTATCAGCAATTTCTTAACATTGTGCGACGCACAAAAAACGCTTGACATTCGTTGCAGCCATCCTAAAATGGGAACCATTGCTGCGACGCACCATACATCGCAGTCCGGGGAAACGATCTGAGAGCGTGTCCCCACCAACCCAAAGCGGTCCGCACAGACAGACCGCGATCCAGGAGCGTAAACCATGACTCTGCTGACCCCTGAGCAATTCGCCGCAGCCCAGAAAGCCAACTTTGAAACGTTGTTCGGCCTGACGACCAAAGCATTTGAAGGCGTCGAAAAGCTGGTTGAACTGAACCTGCAAGTCGTTAAGTCGACGCTCGCGGAAAGCCAGGAAAATGCCCAGCGCGCGCTGTCGGTGAAGGACGCGCAGGAACTGCTGGCACTGCAAGCAAGCCTTGCACAGCCGGTGGCTGAAAAGGCGCTGTCGTACGGCCGTCACGTGTATGAGATCGTTTCGGCAACGCAGGGTGAATTCACTCGCGTCGCAGAAGCTCAATTCGAAGAGCAAAACCGCAAGGTCCAGGCGCTCGTCGAAAACGTTGCAAAGAATGCGCCGGCCGGTTCGGAAACCGCTGTCGCCGTGATGAAGTCGGCTATCACCGCCGCCAACACCACGTACGAAACGGTCCACAAGGCAACCAAGCAAGCTGTCGAAATCGCCGAAAGCAACTTCAATGCAGCCGCAACGGCCGCATCGAAGGCAGCATCGCAAGCCGCTGCACAAGCATCGCGCTCGGCAAAGAAGGCCGTCTAAGTTTCAAGCCGCCGAAGTTTCAATCTGCACGCCGGCCCCGCCTCATTGGCTGGACCGGCGTTATCGCAAGCAACAGCGTCGTGCCGTGCCGCTCACACGGTTTTACTGGCCGAACGCTCCGATACGTTGAATGACGTATCGTTTGCCCGGCGAAAGGCCGGGATTTTTTTCCCCTCGCCTGAGATGCGCCGCACATGTTTCATGCGGTGCTTCACGACAAACGCTCTACGCTGCTTGCTGCAAATAGAAAACGGCGCGCCCTTTGCGGGGCGCGCCGTTTTTTTTGCCTCGCTTGCTTCGAGCCCACCTGCATGCAGATGGGCCCAGCAGCATTACTTCTTTTTCTGCGGCGGCAAGTCGGTGCAGACGCCTTCGTACAATTCGGCGGCCATACCGATCGATTCGCCGAGCGTCGGATGCGGGTGGATCGTCTTACCGATATCCGTTGCATCCGCACCCATTTCGACCGCGAGACAGACTTCGCTGATCAGATCGCCCGCGTTCAGACCGACGATCCCGCCGCCGATCACGCGATGCGTTTCTTCGTCGAACAGCAGCTTGGTGAAGCCTTCGTCACGACCGTTGGCAATCGCGCGACCCGAGGCTGCCCACGGGAACACCGCTTTGCCGTACTTGATGCCTGCGGCCTTCAGCTGGTCTTCCGTCTTGCCGGCCCACGCCACTTCCGGATCGGTGTAGGCCACCGACGGAATCTGCAGCGCATCGAAGTACGCCTTCTCGCCATGCGCCACTTCAGCGGCGACGTGGCCTTCGTGCACGGCTTTGTGCGCGAGCATCGGCTGGCCGACGATATCGCCGATCGCGAAGATGTGCGGCACGTTGGTACGCATCTGCTTGTCGACGTCGATGAAGCCGCGATCCGTTACGGCCACGCCGGCCTTATCCGCGCCGATCTTCTTGCCATTCGGCGTACGGCCGACGGCGACCAGCACGAGGTCATAGCGTTGCGCTTCGGCCGGGGCCTTTTCGCCTTCGAACGACACGTAGATGCCGTCGTCTTTCGCTTCCGCCGCGGTGGTTTTGGTCTTCAGCATGACGTTGGCAAAACGCTTGCTGTTGTACTTCTCCCAGACCTTGACCAGATCGCGATCCGCGCCGGCCATCAGACCGTCGAGCATTTCCACCACGTCGATCTGCGCACCGAGCGTCGCGTAGACCGTCGCCATTTCGAGGCCGATGATGCCGCCGCCGATCACCAGCATGCGCTGCGGAATCTGACGCAGTTCGAGCGCGCCGGTCGAATCGACCACGCGCGGGTCTTCCGGAATGAACGGCAGCTTCACCGCTTCCGAGCCTGCGGCGATGATCGCCTGCTTGAACCTGACGACCTTCTTGCCGCTTTCGGTCTGCACTTCCATGTGATGCGGATCGACGAACGAGCCGTTACCCGTCACGACTTCGACCTTGCGCATCTTGGCCATGCCGGCGAGACCGCCGGTGAGCTTCTTGACGACGCCCGACTTGAAGTCGCGCAGCTTGTCGAGATCGATTTGCGGCTTGCCGAACGTGATGCCATGCGCGCCGAGCGCTTCCGCTTCGTCGATGACGAGAGCCGTGTGCAACAAAGCCTTCGACGGAATACAACCGACGTTCAGACAGACACCACCGAGCGTTGCATAGCGTTCGACGAGCACCGTCTTCATGCCGAGATCGGCCGAGCGGAATGCAGCCGAGTATCCACCGGGACCCGAACCGAGCACGAGCATGTCGCACTCGATATCCGCGTTGCCGGAGAAGCTGCCGGCTTGCGGCGCGGGCGCTGCCGCTTTGGACGCAGGCGCAGGCGCCGGTGCAGGCGCCGCCGCCGGAGCGGGCGCCTTCTCTGGCGCCTTGGCCGGCGCCGCATCTGCCGACGTTTCGACTAGCGCGATGACCGTACCTTGCGAGACTTTGTCGCCGGCCTTCACGCGTACTTCCTTGACGGTGCCGGCGGCATCGCTCGGCACTTCGATGGAGGCCTTATCGGACTCGAGCGTCATCAGCGCCTGTTCGTTCTCGATGACATCGCCCGGTTTGATATTGACTTCGATGACATCGACGTCCTTGAAGTCACCGATATCCGGCACTTTTACTTCGACGAGACTCATAGTGTCCCCTTCTCTTATTGATCGGTTGTGAGGCACGCGCAAACACGCTTAACTACAGCCTAAAAACCGGCGACGCCCTGGACAGAATCAGCCTTTGCTGTCCGCCCAAGGACGCGCCTTTCTTTTGCCTACTTTTCTTTGGAAGACGACCCGAAGGTAGTCCCTGTGGGACAAAGAAAAGTAGGTGCCGCCCCGCACAGGGGCAACGCTAATAGACCGATAAGAAAGCAAGTTCAGCGAGAAACGCGGATAACTGATAAACACAGCGCTCCGCGCAACATCCGATCAAAGAATCACACGCCGAAAATCGGCAAGAATCGCACCCAGATACGCATTGAACCGCGCCGCCGCAGCACCGTCGATCACGCGATGGTCATACGACAACGACAGCGGCAGAATCAGACGCGGCACAAACTGCTTGCCATCCCAAACCGGCTTCATCGCACCACGCGACAGCCCGAGAATGGCGACTTCCGGCGCATTGATAATCGGCGTGAAGTGAGTCCCGCCAATCCCACCCAGCGAAGAAATCGAGAAGCAACCACCTTGCATCTGATCCGGCTTCAGCTTGCCGTCACGCGCGAGCTTCGAAAGCTCGGTCATTTCCTTCGCGATATCGATCAAACCCTTCTTGTCCGCATCGCGAATCACCGGAACGACCAGGCCGTTCGGCGTATCGGCAGCAAACCCGATATGGAAGTACTGCTTGAACACCAGGTTGTCGCCGTCGAGGCTCGCATTGAACGTCGGGAACTGCTTCAAGGCAGCAACCACCGCCTTGATCACGAACGCCAGCATCGTGACCTTCACGCCGGCTTTTTCGTTTTCCTTGTTCAACTGCACGCGCAGCGCTTCGAGATCGGTGATGTCCGCTTCGTCGTTGTTCGTGACGTGCGGAATCATGACCCAGTTGCGATGCAGATTCGCGCCCGAGATTTTCTTGATGCGCGACAACGGCTTCGGATCGACCGGGCCAAACTTGGTGAAGTCGACCTTCGGCCACGGCAACAGATTCAACTCGCCGCCACCCGCGGCAGCCGGTGCGGCAGCGCCTGCCGGTGCAGCGCGCTGGCCGGTCATCACACCCTTGATGAAGCCGGTCACGTCCGCTTGCGTAATACGGCCCTTCGGCCCCGTACCCTGCACTTGCGTCACGTCGACACCGAGTTCGCGCGCAAACTTGCGCACGGACGGCGACGCGTGGCTCGCATGACGGGCACCACCCTCGCCAGCCGGAATCGACGGCGCTTGTGCAAGTGCGGACGGCGAAGCCGGCGCGGGCGAAGGAACAGCCGGCGCGTCCGACGGCTTTTCGACCGCGGCCTGCTTCGCCGCAGGTGCGGCAGCCGGCGCAGCAGCGCCATCCGCTTCCAGCACGACGATGACCGAGCCTTCCGACACGTTATCGCCGACCTTGACCTTCACTTCCTTGACGACGCCGGCGGCCGAGCTCGGCACGTCCATGGTCGCCTTGTCGGATTCGAGCGTCACCAGCGACTGCTCTTTCTCGACGCGATCGCCGACCTTCACCGAGACTTCGATCACGGGAATGTCTTTGTAGTCGCCGATATCCGGCACTTTGACTTCTTGCAGACCACCACCCGCGGCAGCGGGTGCCGGGGCAGGCGCAGCAGCCGGGGCCGCTGCGGCAGCAGGCGCCGGAGCCGGCGCAGCAGCAGCCGCACCCGCAGCTTCCAGCACGACGATCAGCGCGCCTTCCGACACGTTGTCGCCCACCTTGACCTTCACTTCCTTGACGACGCCGGCGGCCGAGCTCGGCACGTCCATGGTCGCCTTGTCGGATTCCAGCGTAACGAGCGACTGCTCTTTCTCGACGGTATCACCCGCCTTCACCAGCACCTCGATCACAGGAATGTCCTTGTAATCGCCGATGTCCGGCACCTTGACTTCGATCGCTTGACTCATTGTTAGTGTCTCCTGGGCCGCGCACGCCACCCGCTCCTGTCGATCAGGAGCAGGCGCGCACGCCGTGGCACACGGGGAATGATGCCTTAGACGGTCATCGGGTTGGGTTTGGCGGGATCAAGGTTGTACTTCTTGAGCGCCTCGGCGACGACCTTGCGTTCGATCGTGCCTTCATCTGCCAGTGCATTCAACGCGGCAACCGTGACCCAGTAGCGGTCGACTTCGAAGAAGTGACGCAGCTTTTCGCGCGTGTCCGAACGGCCGTAGCCGTCCGTGCCCAGCACGACGAATTTCTGCGGCACGAACGCGCGGATCTGTTCGGTCAGCGCGCGCACGTAGTCGGTCGATGCGATGACCGGACCTTGTGCGTCCTTCAACAGCTTCTCGACGTGCGAGACCTTCTTCTCTTCGGTCGGGTGCAGCAGGTTCCAGCGCTGCACTTCGTGACCTTCGCGAGCCAGTTCGGTGAAGCTCGGCACGCTCCACAGGTCGGCAGCGACGCCCCAGTCGTTCTTCAGAAGATCGGCGGCGGCGATCACTTCATTGAAGATCGTGCCGGCACCCATCAGCTGAACGCGCGGCGCCTTGGCGTCGGCTTCGGCCTTCTTGAAGGAATACATACCCTTGATGATGTCGGCCGCTACGGCATCGCCCTGCGGAATCGCCGGGTGCTCGTAGTTCTCGTTCATCACCGTGATGTAGTAGTACACGTCTTCCTGGTCAGCCACCATGCGGCGCAGACCGTCCTGCATGATGACCGCGAGTTCGTAACCGAAGGTCGGGTCGTAGCTGATGCAGTTCGGCACCGATGCCGCCCACAGCAGAGAATGACCGTCTTCGTGTTGCAGACCTTCGCCGTTCAGCGTCGTGCGGCCGGCCGTGCCGCCCAGCAGGAAGCCGCGCGAACGCATGTCGCCCGCGGCCCATGCCAGGTCGCCGATACGCTGGAAGCCGAACATCGAGTAGAAGATGTAGAACGGGATCATGATCTCGCCGTGCGTCGAGTACGACGTCGCGGCTGCGATCCAGTCACACATGCCACCGGCTTCGTTGATCCCTTCCTGCAGGATCTGGCCGGTTTCCGATTCGCGGTAGAACATCAACTGATCGGAATCTTCCGGAATGTACTTCTGGCCTTCCTGATTCCAGATGCCGATCTGGCGGAACAGGCCTTCCATACCGAAGGTACGCGATTCGTCCGGCACGATCGGCACGATGCGTTTGCCGAGCGCCTTGTCTTTCAGCAGGATGTTGAGAATCCGCACGAACGCCATCGTCGTGGAGATCTCGCGGCCTTCGCCCGTGCCCTTCAATAGCGGCTCGAACGCGTCGAGTGCCGGCACCGGCAGCGACTCGGCCTTCTGGCGACGCGCCGGCAGATAGCCGCCGAGGTCCTGACGGCGAGCGCGCATGTACTCGAGTTCCTTCGAACCTTCTTCGAACTTGAGGTACGGCACGTTGACGAGGTCTTCGTCGGGAATCGGCAGACGGAACTGATCGCGGAATTTCTTCAGCTGATCGACGTGCAGCTTCTTCTGCTGATGGGTGATGTTCATCGCCTGGCCGGCTTCGCCCATGCCGTAGCCCTTGATCGTCTTCGCGAGGATGACGGTCGGCTGGCCCTGCGAGTTCGAGGCTTCCGAGAACGCTGCGTAGATCTTGTGCGGATCATGGCCGCCGCGGTTCAGGTTCCAGATTTCTTCGTCGGACCATTCGGCAACCAGCGCCTTCAGTTCAGGCGTATTGAAGAAGTGTTCGCGAACATACGCGCCCGACTCCGATTTGTACGTCTGATATTCGCCGTCGACGACTTCCATCATCCGGCGCATCAGCGCGCCCGACTTGTCGCGTTGGAACAGCGCATCCCAGCGGCTGCCCCAGACGACCTTGATGACGTTCCAGCCGGCGCCGCGGAATTCGCTTTCGAGTTCCTGGATGATCTTGCCGTTGCCGCGCACCGGACCGTCGAGACGCTGCAGATTGCAGTTGATCACGAACACCAGGTTGTCGAGGCGCTCGCGGCCGGCCATGCCGATCGCGCCGAGCGATTCCGGTTCATCGGTTTCGCCGTCGCCGAGGAAGGCCCAGACCTTGCGGCCGGCCGTCTTCGCGATGCCGCGCGCCTGCAGGTACTTCATGAAGCGCGCCTGATAGATCGCCATGATCGGGCCGAGGCCCATCGAGACGGTCGGGAATTGCCAGAAGTCCGGCATCAGCCACGGATGCGGATACGACGAGATGCCCTCGCCGCCCACTTCCTGACGGAAATTGTCGAGCTGGTTTTCGGTCAGACGGCCGAGCAGGAACGCGCGCGAGTACACACCCGGAGACGAATGGCCCTGCACGAACACGAGGTCGCCGCCATGCTCAGCCGACGGTGCGTGCCAGAAATGGTTGTAGCCGACGTCGTACAGCGTGGCAGCCGACGCGAACGAGGCGATGTGGCCGCCGACGTTCGTGTCCTTGCCCGCGCGCAGCACCATCGCAATGGCGTTCCAGCGCGTGTACGAACGGATGCGGTGTTCGATATCCTGGTCGCCGGGAATCGGCGCCTGACGCGACACGGGAATCGTATTGATGTACGGGGTGTTAGCGGAGAACGGCAGATGCTCGCCATGCACGCGGGCGAACTCGATCTGCTTCTCGATCAGATAGTGGGCGCGGTCGGGACCCACTGCAGAAATCACGCCATCCAGCGCTTCCAGCCATTCGCCGGTTTCCTGGGGATCGTCGTCTTTTTCGGCGGCGACATATTTCATGACTTCGTCGGGTACAGCGGACATGCTCGTCTCCTGGATTTAGAGGAACGCTCTTTGAACAGACGACGCGGACGAAGCACGGCCGCGGCAGCTTCGGCCGATTGTAAAAGGGGTCCTGACGTCCGCGCAACAAAATTTTCGAATTACGAGATCGGTTCTCATAATGCGGAAAATTGCTGCGGCGCAACCTGATTTGACTGCCGATCGACGGATACGTCGGCTAGTTTGCGCCGATTAACGGTACTTTCAGCGCTTTTTTGCGCCATTTGCTAGTGACTCGCTGCGCTACAATGCCACGCATGTTGACCGAACGGCTTTTCGCTCGCTCGGCGCGCACCGCCGGTTCGCCGGCGGATTCGACGCCGTCCTCCCGCTGGCACCACGGACCGTGGTGGTCGAACTCCTATTTGCTGACGCCGCTGCTGTCGATCCTGGTTTTCCTGGTCGTCATGAGCCTGATTCTGTGGAGCCTGAACCGGCGCGAACAGCAGCAGCAGGAAGACACGCTCTACCGCAATGTCGCGTGGGCGCAGCAGCAGATCCGCCTGTCCATGACCGGCGCGCAGGAACAGATTCAGGCCCTCGCCCGCGATCTCGTCGCCGGCCACGCCGATCCGCATTCATTCCAGGTGTCCACCACGGACATCATGCAGGGGCATCCCGAAATCCTCTACATGAACTGGTATACGAGCCAGCAGCAGCCACGCTGGCCCAATACCGCCCTGCCCGTGTTCGGCCAGCGCCTCGCCAAGCCGAATGACGCGCAGATGGACGACGCCGTCAAAGCCGCCTTCAACGAGGCGCGCAATACGCGCCGCCAGGTGTACTCGCCGCTGATCTACGACGACGTCGGCAACGGCTACATCACATTGCAAACGCCGGTGTATCGCGACCGCGACTTCCTCGGCACGATTGCCGCCGTGTTCTCGGTGGAAGGCATCCTGAAGCACGACATTCCGCCCGAGCTGTCGGCCAAATACAAAATCTCGATCATCGACGTGAACAACCGCGAGTTGACCACCACGTCGACCCGCCCGCGCCTGCCGCGCGACATGTTCTACGATCTGCCGCTCGACCCGCCGGGCCAGGGCGTCTCGGTACGCGTCTACGCGTTCCCGCAGATGACCAACTTCACCAACAACACGCTGGTCTGGCTGGTGGCCGGCCTGTCGTGCTTCGTGTTGTGGAGTCTGTGGAGCTTGTGGAAACACACCCGGCAACGCTTCGAAGCGCAACAGGCGTTGTACGCCGAAGCGTTCTTCCGGCGCGCAATGGAAAACTCGGTGCTGATCGGGATGCGCGTGCTCGACATGCACGGCCGCATCACCCACGTCAATCCGGCGTTTTGCCGCATGACCGGCTGGGACGAAAGCGATCTGGTCGGCAAGAACGCGCCGTTCGCCTACTGGCCGCGCGACGCTTACCCGGAGATGCAACGCCAGCTCGATATGACGCTGCGCGGCAAGGCGCCCTCGTCGGGCTTCGAATTGCGAGTGCGCCGCAAAGACGGTTCGCTGTTCCACGCGCGTCTCTACGTGTCGCCGCTGATCGACAGCTCGGGGCGCCAGACCGGCTGGATGTCGTCGATGACCGACATCACCGAACCGAAACGCGCGCGCGAAGAGCTCGCCGCCGCGCACGAGCGCTTCACGACCGTGCTCGAAAGTCTCGACGCCGCCGTCTCCGTGCTGGCCGCCGACGAAGCCGAACTGCTGTTCGCCAACCGCTACTACCGCCACCTCTTCGGCATTCGCCCGGACGGCCATCTGGAGCTGGCGGGCGGCGGCTTCGACAGCTCGCAGGCCTCGTCCGATTCGATCGACATGGTGGATACCTACGCGGGCCTGCCCGCCGCCGCCTTGACCGAAAGCACGGCCGACGCGCAGGAAATCTACGTGCAGAGCATCCAGAAATGGTTCGAAGTGCGCCGCCAGTACATTCAGTGGGTGGACGGCCACCTCGCGCAGATGCAGATCGCGACCGACATCACCACCCGCAAGCAGGCCCAGGAACTGTCGCGCCAGCAGGACGAGAAGCTGCAGTTCACCAGCCGCCTGATGACGATGGGCGAAATGGCCTCGTCGCTCGCGCATGAGCTGAATCAGCCGCTCGCCGCCATCAATAACTATTGCTCAGGAACCGTAGCACTGGTTAAATCCGGTCGAACGACGCCTGACAATCTTCTGCCCGTGCTCGAGAAAACCGCCCAGCAGGCCGTACGGGCAGGCATGATCATCAAGCGCATTCGCGAGTTCGTGAAACGCAGCGAGCCGAAACGCCAGGCCACGCGCGTGGCCGATATCGTGGCCGACGCCGTGGGCCTCGCCGAACTCGAAGCGCGCAAGCGCAAGATTCGCATCGTGACCGATCTGCGCTCGCGCCTGCCGGTGATCTACGTCGACCCGGTGCTGATCGAGCAGGTGCTGGTGAACCTGCTGAAGAACGGCGCCGAAGCGATGCACGATGCACGCCCGAATGCCGTCGACCCCGTGATTCGCGTGGTCGTCCGGCTGGAAGGCGGGTTTGTCTGCATCAGTGTCGTCGACCAGGGACCGGGCGTCGACGAAGCAACAGCCGAGCGGCTGTTCGAACCGTTTTACAGCACCAAGTCCGATGGTATGGGCATGGGGCTGAATATTTGCCGTTCGATTATCGAATCGCACCGCGGCCGTCTGTGGGTGGTCAACAACGTCGAATCTGACGGCCACATCACAGGCGCCACGTTCCATTGCAGTCTGCCTATTGGAGAGCCTGACGGCCCGAGCAACGGCGGGTCAGAGGCGCCGACACCACAAACCGTTACGGGAGAGCTATGAACAGCCCAGTCACCACACAGGAAACTGTCTTTGTCGTCGACGACGATGAGGCCGTACGAGATTCGCTGCGCTGGCTGCTGGAGGCGAACGGCTACCGCGTGCAATGCTTCTCCAGCGCCGAGCAGTTCATCGACGCATGGCAGCCGCATACGCATCCGGGCCAGATCGCCTGCCTGATTCTCGATGTGCGGATGTCCGGCATGAGCGGGCTCGAGTTGCAGGAACGCCTGATCGCCGACAACGCATCGCTGCCGATCATCTTCGTGACGGGTCACGGCGACGTGCCGATGGCCGTGTCGACGATGAAAAAAGGCGCGATGGACTTCATCGAAAAACCGTTCGACGAAGCCGAACTGCGCAAGCTGGTCGAGCGCATGCTCGACAAGGCACGTAGCGAAAGCACCAGCGTGCAACAGCAACGTGCTGCGGCAGAACGTCTCGGCAAGCTGACCGCGCGTGAGCATCAGGTGCTCGAACGCATCATCGCCGGCCGCCTGAACAAGCAGATCGCCGACGACCTCGGCATCAGCATCAAGACGGTCGAAGCGCACCGCGCGAACATCATGGAAAAGCTCAACGTCAACACGGTCGCCGATCTGCTGCGCCTCGCGTTGTCGAACAAGCCGCAACCGGCGCAATAAACCCGTCAACAGAACGACCGCGGCACACGCCGCGGGTCGCGGCTGTGCATCAACGACCGGACTGCCGGACAGTCCGGTCCGCTTCATCCCCCACGCCTTCCTTTCCCTCGCTTCACAACAACTCCACAGCAACTTCGCAACGACGGCGGTCGGCATGGTTCAACACGCCCGCATCCGCATCCACGTTCGCATCGCTTAATCACTACGCATTACTCAGCATCCGCTTACGCTGCATGGCAATAGTTTCTTTCCATCAGCAAGATTGACAAGCTCCGCTACGCCCCCTAATTTATACAGAACTCCTCAACAGGATCCGTTAATGCCCGATGAACGCAGAACACCTGTGCTGTCGTTGTCGTGTGCGCGTCGCCTGGCGACGCAAAGCAGTTACCGCGGTTCAACCGCGTTGCTGAGGGATCTGTCCTATCGAATGGCTCAAGCGAAACTGAGCCGGCCTTTACTCGTTTCCTTCTCCATTCCTTTGCGCTGAAGCAAAGCAGCATGCGCTGCTCATTGACTTCGCGCGTTTAACGCAGCCGGGAGGATTTCATCGTGAAACGATCCGGAGCACACCGTTCGCGTGTGTTGCTTGTTTGCGCCGCACTTGCGGGCGCGCCACTCTTCGTCGGTCTGACCATGCCGGGCCCGGTCTATGCGCAAAGCGCCGCGAAGATGTCGACCCAGCAACTCGATTCGCTGACCGCACCCATCGCGCTCTATCCCGACGCCCTGCTCGCGCAGGTGCTGATGGCCGCCACTTTCCCTCAGGATGTGCAGGCCGCGGCCGCCTGGTCGAAAACGAACTCGAAGCTGCAAGGCGACGACGCCGTAAAGGCAGTCGCTTCCCAGCCGTGGGATCCGAGCGTGCAATCGCTGGTCGCCTTCCCGCAGGTCCTCGCGACGATGGCGTCGAAACCCGACTGGGTCTCGCAACTCGGCACGGCCTTTCTCGACCAGCCGAACGACGTAATGGACTCCGTGCAGCGTTTGCGCAAACAGGCGCAAGCGGCAGGCAATCTGAAGACGAGTTCGCAACAGAAAGTCGTGGTCGAGCAAAGCACGATTCAGATCGTGCCGGCCAATCCGCAAGTCGTGTATGTGCCAACGTATAACCCGACTGTCGTCTACGGCACATGGCCCTATCCCGCTTACCCGCCCGTGTACGTGCCGCCCCCGCCCGGCTATGCGATCGCAACCGGTTTCGCGACCGGTCTTGCATTCGGCGCCGGCGTGGCCGTTGCCAATTCGTTGTGGGGCGGCTTCAACTGGAACACGCATGACGTCAACATCAACGTGAACCGGTACAACAACATCAATGTGAACAACCGGCTCAACGTGAACAGCAGCACGACGAACTGGAATCGCAACACCAACGTCAATCGCAACGTCAACAATGCGAATCTCAACCGCAACGTCAACAACAACCTCGGCGGTGCACAGCGCGATGCCTATCGCGGCCGCGACGATGCCGCTCGTGCCCAGGCGCAGCAGACCTTGCAGAACCGTACCGGCCAGAACCTGAGCGGCAACGCGAGCCAGCGCGTGCAGGGGATTCATCAGGGCGGCACCGCGAACAGCGACCTGCAGAACCGCGCACAGAACGCCAATCGCGATAACGCGTTACGCGGCGCCGGTGACGGCAATAGCGCGCGGCAGGACACGCAGCGTGGCGAGGCGAGCCGCAACGCGGCCGCGAACCGTTCCGGCAGCGGCGGCCTCGGCGCCAACGGCGGCGGCCAGCAACGCACGGGGGGCGGTTTCGGCGCCAATGGCGGCGGTGTCCAGCGCGGCGGTGGTGGTGGCCGACTGGGCGGTGGCGGCGGTGGTGAACGCCACCTCGGCCGCAACCGTTGATCGATCAAGAGGAGTCTCTGATGATTCGCTTATTTCCACGCGGCACCTTGCGCGCCCACGCTCTGACCTTCGCTGTTGCCCTCGGCACGACCGGCACCCTGCTGGTGGCGCCGGTACTGCTGATCGGCACGACCGCCGCCCACGCGCAGGCGGTCTATCCGAGTGCCGACGACGCCGCCAGTGCGTTCGTCGACGCGTTGGCCCGCAACGACGAAAACGCGCTCAAGCATGTGCTCGGCAACGATTTTCATCGCTTCATCCCTTCCGAAGGAATCGGCGAGGACGATATCTACCAGTTCCTCGGTGCATGGTCGAAAGGGCATCAGATCGTCGCGGACCCCGTGAAGAGCGCGGGGCACGCAACCGCGCATCTGGCGGTCGGCGACAGCGGCTGGACTTTGCCGATCCCGCTCGTGCAAGCCGCGCACGGCTGGCGCTTCGATCCGCCGGCCGCACAGGACGAGATGCTGACACGCCGCATCGGCCGCAACGAACACGCGGCGATCCTGACCTCGCTCGCCTATCTCGACGCGCAGAACGACTATCACAACCTGACCCAGCACTACGCACAGCGCTTCGTCAGCACGCAGGGCCGGCATGACGGCCTGTATTGGGCGACGGCGCCCGGCGAAACGGAAAGCCCGCTTGGACCGCTCGCCGCCACCATGCCCAACGGCACCCTGCCGAAAGAGGCTTACCACGGCTATCACTACCGGATCCTGACGGCGCAAGGTCCGCATGCAAAGGGCGGCGCGCAGAACTACGTCGAGAACGGCGAGATGACCAAAGGTTTCGGTCTGATCGCCTCGCCGGCCGAATACGGCAAAACCGGCGTGATGAGTTTTATCGTCAATCAGGACGGTCAGGTCTATCAGAAGAACCTCGGGCCGCAGAGCACACGCGCCGCGGCGGCCGTTAAGTCGTTCGACCCGGACGATAGCTGGCAGCCTGTGCAACAGTAAAGCAGCGGGAGTCGTTCGACGGCCGCGGCGGCGTGCAAACCCGTCCGCGGCCGATCTGTTTCCGGCGCTACGCCGGCGCGCCTCGAATCCGCGCATGGCGCATCATGCGGGGCCGGTATAATGTCGGACTTTGCAGCGCTGCTTATCCCCGATTCGCTTCGCGCGCTTTTCATGTGCCGACCCGTTTCCGACGAAAAGCGCCATCGCACGTGCCGCCTATGCCACACGCGCACGCCTGCGCCCTGCTCCGCTTTCCAAACTGCCCATCTCGACCGACCATGACTGCCAAACTGATCGACGGCCTAGCCCTTTCCAAGACCCTGCGCGCCGAAGTCGCCACGCGCGCCGCCGCCCTCACCGCCCGCGGGCATCAGCCGGGCCTCGCCGTGGTGCTGGTCGGCGACAATCCGGCCAGCGAAGTCTATGTGCGCAACAAGGTCAAGGCGTGCCATGACAACGGTCTCGGCTCGTCGTTCGACCGCTATCCCGCCGATCTGCCGGAAGACGAACTGCTGGCTCGCATCGACGAACTGAATCGCGATCCGCGCATCCACGGCATTCTGGTGCAGTTGCCGCTACCGCCGCATATCGATAGCCACAAGGTGATCGAGGCGATCGCGCCGGAAAAGGACGTCGACGGTTTTCACGTTGCCAATGCCGGCGCGCTGATGACCGGCCGGCCGCTGTTCCGCCCGTGCACGCCGTACGGCGTGATGAAGATGCTGGCGGCCTATGAGATTCCGCTGCAAGGCGCGAACGCCGTGGTAATCGGCCGCTCGAACATCGTCGGCAAGCCGATGGCGCTGCTGCTGCTCGAAGCCGGCGCAACCGTCACCATCTGCCATAGCAAGACGCGCGATCTGGCCGCCCATACGCGTAACGCCGACGTGGTGGTCGCCGCCACCGGCCTGCGCAACATTCTCACTGCGGACATGGTGAAGCCGGGCGCTGCCGTGATCGACGTGGGCATGAATCGCGACGAAGCCGGCAAGCTGTGCGGCGACGTCGATTTCGCGGGCGTCAAGGAAGTGGCGGGCTACATCACGCCGGTGCCGGGCGGTGTCGGTCCGATGACCATCACGATGCTGCTCGTCAATACGATCGAAGCCGCCGAGCGCGAAGCGGCGGCACACGCGTAAAGCATGAGGGCTCATGCCGGCGAAGTGATTTCGCCGGCATGCGGGTTTGCGCAGCGCGCAGAAACCTTCGAACTCCGGCATCAAACCAGGGCAGCAAGCGCCGGTTGCAGCGATCGGCGCCCAACCAGACACTCAGCGCGTCGCTATTCCCGCGCCAAGCGTCGTTGAGCGGCGCGCAAGGCGCCCGCGGCACCACCTCAGCACCGGCCGCTCCACGAAGTGCCACGACAGCGCCGCGCACAGCAGGATAAACGGCGCGGCGATCAGCACCGCTGTCACATGGCTCAACTGCGGCGCGATATTCGCGACGCATTGCTGCATCATGAAACCGTACAGATAAATCCCATACGAGTAATCGTGGCGCGGCACGAAGCGCCGCAAGAGCGGCGTCGCGCCGACCCACAGCACGCCGTAAACAAAAGCCAGATAGAACAGCGGTTGAGCGCCGGCCGTGTCGCGGAACACCAGAAACACCATCGCCAGCGCGAGGGCCGTCAGGCCGTTGATGTCGATCCGTTCGCGCCATCCGTACAACAGCATCCCCAGCATGAAAAACGGCTCCGGCCAGAACGAATAGCCGCCGGGCGTTTCGCTGAAGTCACGCAGCCCGATCTGCAGATGCGGCAGATGTACGCGCAGAACGAACGCGGCGCCCCCGAGCGCCACCGCCAGCAAGACGCCGCGCGGGCTGGACAATAGCCCCAGCATGCCCGTCACCATCACGATCAGATAGCAGCGCACCTCGAGCGGCAGCGTCCACAGCGGCGCGCAGACGTCGACCGGAAAACGGTTGTGCTCGAATACGCCGGGCAGCGCCCAGCCGGTTTTCAGCACGATGGTGGAGAAATTATCGAGGTTGGCCCACGTCATGCCGGACGCAAAATAGTCGCGCAGCGGCAGGGTCGTAAACAACGGCCCGACGATAAACACCGTCACCAGCGAGCCCCCCGCCACTGCCGGCCACAGGCGCGCGATGCGCAACGCGGCAAAACGGGGCACCGAACGTTGCCTGTCGAAACTGGCGGTCACCAGCATGCCGCTCAGCAGAAAAAACGCATAGACGCCAAGCGCACCGAAACCGTCGAAGCCGAGTGCGTTCTGGACCCAATCCGTCGCGCCGTCGGGGGCTTGCAGCAGATACGAGTGGCCATACACCACGGCAACGGCGGCAAGGAGCCGCACGAGGTCGAAATTATTGCCCTTGCGCGATAGAGCGTGCGAAAGCGGGTTCATCGATACCTCTGACAGAAAGCGCCGCTAACGGGTGGCGACACGTCAGAATGCGGCACGGCAGCAATTCGAACCGTTCGTTTTCGCACAGAGCGCGGCGGCAAACGGGCGCGCCGCGGCAGCGCGTTCCGCGCCGCCCGGACCGCGGGCGGCCAGCGCTCTCCGCACACGGGCGCGCGACATCTGATAATTTGTCTGTCGACGGATTGGAATCGGCGCGCCCTGCCCCAATAATGTCTCTATGGAGTGTTATCGGGGCGTCATCGCGCGCGCCCGTCGATGCACCGATTACCCGTTCACCCGCGTCAGACAGGAAGCCTTATGTCCACTACCCCCTCGAATCAAGACAATCCGCTCCTCGATTTCTCCGACCTGCCGCGCTTTGGCGAGATCCGCCCCGAACACGTCACACCCGCCCTCGATGTCCTGCTCGCCGATGCGGCTGCCGCCGTCGAGCGCGCCGCTCAACCCATTACGCCCGCTTCGTGGTCCGACGTGGTCGAGCCGGTGGAGCGCGCCACCGAACCGCTGTCGCGCGCCTGGAGCGTGGTGGGCCATCTGAACGCCGTGGCGGATACGCCGGAACTGCGCGCCGTCTATGGCGAAAATCTGCCGCGCGTCACCGAATTCTGGTCGAGCGTCGGCCAGAATCTCGCGCTGTACGAGAAATACAAGGCGCTTCACGCCAGCAGCGATTTTTCCTCGCTGACCGGCGAACGCAAGAAGATTCTCGGCAATGCGCTGCGCGATTTCCGCCTGTCGGGCGCGGAATTGCCGGAAGACCAGAAGCCGCATTTCGCCGAGTTGCAGGAAAAGCAGGCAGGGTTGTCGAAAGCGTTTTCGGACCATGTGCTCGATGCGACGAACGCGTACGCCTATGTCGTCGAAGCCGGCGATGAAGCGCAACTGGCCGGCCTGCCCGAAGACGTGATCGAAGCCGCGAAGGAAGCGGCCGAACGCGAAGGCAAGACCGGCTACAAATTCACGCTGCACTTTCCGTCGTATTTCCCCGTGATGCAGTACTCGGAAAATCGCGCGATGCGCGAGACGATTTACCGCGCGTACGTCACGCGCGCCTCCGAGCTCGGTCCGCAATACGGCGGCGGCAAGCCCGAATGGGACAACACCCAGGTGCTCGCCGATCAGTTGAAGCTGCGCGCGGAAGAAGCGCACATGCTCGGCTACAACAACTTCGCCGAAGTGTCGCTTGCACCGAAGATGGCCGAGTCGCCGGCACAAGTGATGAGCTTCCTCGAAGACCTCGCCACGCGCGCGCGTCCGCACGCCGAACAGGACTGGAAGGAGTTGCGCGAATTTGCCGCGCACGAGCTCGGCATGACCGACCTGCAGCCGTGGGACATGACGTTTGCCGCCGAACGTTTGCGCCAGAACCGTTATTCGTTCTCCGAGAACGAAGTCAAACAGTACTTCCCGGAAGACGTCGTATTCAAGGGTCTCTTCAAGGTCACCGAAACGCTGTTCGGCGTGCGCATCCGTCGCGACGAAGCGGCCGTGTGGCATCCGGACGTACGCTTTTTCCGCGTCGAGAATCAGGACGGCGGTCTGGTCGCCCAGTTCTATCTCGACCTGTATGCACGCGAAGGCAAACGCGGCGGCGCCTGGATGGACGACGCGCGCGGCCGTCACAAGCACACGCACGGCGGCGTGCAAACGCCGGTGGCGTATCTGACCTGCAACTTCTCGGCGCCGGTCGGCGGCAAGCCCGCCTGCTTCACGCACGATGAAGTGATCACGCTGTTCCACGAGTTCGGCCACGGCCTGCATCACATGCTCACGCGTGTCGACGAACTGGGCGTGTCGGGCATCAACGGTGTCGAGTGGGACGCGGTTGAATTGCCGTCGCAATTCATGGAGAACTTCTGCTGGGAGTGGGACGTGTTGAGCGACATGACCTCGCACGTCGACACCGCCAAGCCGCTGCCGCGCGATCTGTTCGACAAAATGCTCGCTGCGAAGAATTTCCAGAGCGGTCTTGGCACGTTGCGTCAGATCGTGTTCTCGATGTTCGACATGCAACTGCATACCGGTTTCGATGCGTCCGGCACGAAGAACGCCACCGAACTCGCGAGCGAGATCAACGAGCGCTTCCATGTGGTGCCGCAAGCGCCTTTCTCGCGTTGGCCGAATACGTTCAGCCATATTTTCGCGGGCGGTTATGCGGCGGGCTACTACAGCTACAAGTGGGCTGAAGTGCTGTCCGCCGACGCGTATGCCGCGTTCGAAGAAGCCGCACAAGCCGCGAGCGGCAGCGTGCTCGATCAGGCGACCGGTCTGCGTTATCGCAAGGAGATTCTGGAAGTGGGCGGCAGCCGTCCTGCGATGGAATCGTTCAAGGCGTTCCGCGGCCGCGAGCCGAATATCGACGCGCTGTTGCGCCACAATGGCATGACGCCTGCGGCGGCGCATTGATCTTGCGTTGAAGTGTCAGTCGGCGCTGTACGTTGCAGATAGACGCCGACATCGACAAGAAGAACCGGTGATTGAACCGCACCCCGTATCGCTGGATATCCGTCCAGCGATACGGGGTGTTTTTTCATACGCAAGCACTTGGTATTTTCCAATCACGTGTGTGCCGCGAGCGATGCGCGGCGGCTAACCGCGATGCAGTTTGAAATCCACCTCTGCGGGACGCCCTTCCAGCGACAACGCCGCGCGCGCAGCAGGCGCACGGCTGACCACCTTGCCGCGGCTCACCACCGCAAGCCGTGCGGCGCGCAAGCGAATTGCTTCGACCGGATCGCGTGCGTCGAGCAGCACGAGATTAGCCGCGCTTCCCGGCGCAATGCCATAGCCCTCCAGACCGAGGATGCGCGCGGCATTCACCGTGACCGCGTCGAAACACGCGTGCATGCCGTCCACGCCCGTCATCTGCGCAACATGCAGGCCCATGTGCGCGACTTCGAGCATGTCGCCCGAGCCGAGGCTGTACCACGGGTCCATCACGCAATCGTGGCCGAACGCGACGTTGATGCCCGCCGCCATCATCTCCGGCACGCGCGTCATGCCGCGCCGTTTCGGATAGGTGTCGCTGCGGCCTTGCAGCGTGATGTTGATCAGCGGATTGGCGATCGCCGCGACGCCCGACTCGCGCATCAGCGGCAAAAGCTTGCTGACGTAGTAGTTGTCCATCGAATGCATCGAGGTCAGATGCGAACCGGCGACGCGTCCCTGCAAGCCGAGCCGGTGCGTTTCGGCTGCGAGCGTTTCGATATGACGCGACATCGGATCGTCCGATTCGTCGCAATGCATGTCGACGCGCAAACCCTGCTCCGCCGCGAACTCGCACAGCATGCGCACGGACAGCGCGCCGTCGGCCATCGTGCGTTCGAAATGCGGAATCCCGCCGACCACGTCGACGCCCATCGCAATCGCGCGCTTGAGATTCTCGAATGCGCCGGCGCTGCGCAAGACGCCGTCCTGCGGAAACGCCACCAGTTGCAGATCCAGATACGGTGCGACGCGGCGCTTCACTTCGAGCAGCGCCTCGACCGCGAGCAAGCGCGGGTCACAGACATCCACGTGGCTGCGAATCGCCAGCAGGCCGCGCGCGACAGCCCAGTCGCAGTACTGCAGCGCACGCTCGATCAGCGCCTCCTGGGTGAGGTCCGGCTTCAGTTCGCCCCACAACGCGATGCCTTCCAGCAAGGTGCCCGACGCGTTCACGCGCGGCAGACCGTACGACAGCGTGGCGTCCATGTGGAAATGCGGATCGACGAATGGCGGCGTGACGAGCGAACCGGCAGCGTCGATTTCTTCGTGCGCGCTCGCGGCCAGATTCGGTTCGACGGCGACGATGCGGCCCGCCTCAATGCCGATGTCGACCGGCTGCCTGGGCTGCTTGTGCTGTGATGTGGCGCTCGGCGGCAGCATCGCGCGGCGGATGATCAGATCCATGGTTCGCTCCTGTTGACCGCTCTTTGACTGATTGCGATTCGATTCTATCGGCGTCAGAAAGCGCGTGTCGTTTTTTAACAGAAAGCCGTACCGGCTGGCAGAGGGAAATCCGTACCGGCTACGGACAAACACACGCGCCTATACTCGGCTTGTCGAACGTTCGGCGTTCGGCGTCCGGCGTCCGGCGTCCGGCGTCCGGCGTCCGGCGTCCGGCGTTGACGTTAGCATCCTCTTTCGGCGCACAACGGTGCCTGCATCGTCCCACCACCGGAGCAAGACCATGAAAACCATCGGCGTGATCGGCGGCATGAGCTGGGAATCGTCCACCGAGTACTACAAGCTCCTGAACCGCCATGCCAAGGTGCGCCTCGGCGGCCATCACAACGCTCGCAGCCTGATGCTGACGGTCGACTTCGCGCCGATCGAGGCCAGCCAGCGTGCCGGCGACTGGGCCGCGCTCGGCGAACAACTGGCCGATGCCGCCCGCCAACTCGAACGAGGGGGCGCCGACCTGGTGATACTGGCAACCAACACGATGCATCGCGTGTATGAATCGATCGAACAGGCGATCGGCGTGCCCTTCCTGCACATCGCCGATCCGACCGGCGCCGCGCTGCGCGCCGCGGGAATCGAGCGGGTGGGCTTGCTGGGCACACGCTATACGATGGAGCAGACGTTCTACACGGGACGCTTACGCGAGCGCTACGACCTCGAGACACTGATTCCCGATGAAACCGAACGCGCGGATGTGCATCGCATCATCTACGACGAGCTGTGCCACGGCAACGTGAACGATGCCTCGCGTGCGGTGTATCAGCGAGTGATCGAAGGACTTGCTGCGCGTGGTGCGCAGGCGGTGATTCTCGGCTGCACGGAAATCACCTTGCTGATCAAGCCGGAAGATTCCGTCTTACCCGTGTTCGACACGACCGCGTTGCATGCGCAAGCGGCGGTGGAATGGGCGATCGATTCGGACTGAATGCAAGCGCGCCTCATGTACGTATGAGGTATGCACGCACGAGATCTGCAGAGGGACGTCAGAAGTTAAAAAGCCCGCGTAGCTTGCGCTAGCGGGCTTTCAACAATACTTGGTTGCGGGGGTAGGATTTGAACCTACGACCTTCGGGTTATGAGCCCGACGAGCTGCCAGACTGCTCCACCCCGCGTCAGAGAAAAAGATTATAGCGGGCTGTCAGCAAGACGTCAAACAATCGGGTGAAATAGTTTCAGACGAGGCACGCCGCGCGTGTCCACGCGCATGCGACACGTGAACATGTCACTCAAAGATCTTCGACAGTCGCACCTTCCACTTTGCCGTCGATAATGTCCGCGCCGTACTGACTCGCGCTGCGTTTCGCGACGCCGAAATCGGAGAACGTGACCGGCAGCACGAGACGAAACACCCGGCTTGCCTTCGAGCCGCCGATCGCACCCGGCCGGCAGACGCGTACCGCAACGTCGTAGCCTTCGGCATGACGCTTGTGACCGTCGAACTTGTCGAACTCCCGCGAAAACACCAGCGGATGCACTTCGAAGTCCTTATAAAGGACTGGATAAAGTTGGGCCATGGTGCATCCCCGATGCGCGTAAATGTGATCCCACTATACGCTGCGGCATGATGGGATCGGGCTTTTATTTTTTCACGGCCGCCGGGGCAATTTTCACGGTCGCCCGTCGCGCGCGATAAGATGCGCAACTATCGGAATTCACCCGATCCTGACAATCCGATTTCGGGTCGCCAGACGGGCTAGATAAAGCCGGCCTTCCAATCCAACGGCCACAGGTTCGAATCCCGCAGCGGCTACCAGGAAAATCGAAGGGTTACAGGCCATACGCCTGTAACCCTTTGTCCGTTTACGGCTTCATATCGGCACTGTGCCGGCATTTCAGGCCCACATCGATTCATCTCAATCGAGCCGCGTCGTACCGGGGCAGCACGGAAACCTGCCGGCTCCCCAAAAACCGGTCGATGGCGCAGCCCCCGGAATGGCGCGCTCTTCGACTACCCCCTTGTAGATCACCAGCTCCCCACGACAAAGCGCATTTCCAGAAAGAGAGAGTTTCAGGATACGCCATATCTCAAAAGCGTCCGCCGCTGTCAAATGGAGGGAACACGATTTAAGGAGTACATCATGAAGATTCGACACGTCGCCGGTGCGCTGCTTGGCGTCGCCGCTTTCTGGGCGACCGGCAGCATGGCTGCGCAACCTGATTACGCCTATCAGACGACGGTGCAGCTTGCCGGCGGCAGGACACTGCAATGCGGCGTCAACGAACCACTGCCGAACGGTGACGCCCCCGCGGCTCTCACCCGCCGCGAGCAAACGCAAGCTGACGTCCTCGCGACTCAGCGCCTGCGCATCCTGAGCGGCCCGGCGTCCGACTATCCGTCGCCCTACACGGCGCCGACCGTCACCTGCGCGAGCGCAGGCTGAGGCTGACCGCTTCGCGCTATCCGGCGTTCGCTGCAATTACGAGGTGCGATGCGGGACATCGTCCGGAAACGGATACGGCGCGTGCGGACCGGGCCATTCGAGGGCGGGCGGCCCGCTTAGCGCGTCGCATCCCGCGACACTGGTCAGAATGCCGAGGCACAACGCCGTGCAAAGCCAGCAGAGGATTGCCAGCTTGTCCATTGCACACCTCCTTTTCGCAAAGCCAGGCTAATGATTTCGACAGCCGCAAGCAGGCATTGGTTGCGCGCGAATGACGCGCAGCCTCAGGTGCGCCGAGCCTGCCCCGGTTGCCCGGACGAAAAGTCTGGCCGTGATGCGTGATCCCCTTGATCAGGAACGATTCGACGCTGCCGTGCGTTTTCGTCAGGCGTATGCAGCCGATGGCTCGGGGAGCGCGCCGTGCTCATTCAGGTGCTCATCCAGATGCTCGTTCACGTGCCCGGCGGCCGCCCCGTGCAGCCGGAACACCGCCACGGCGGCGTCGAGCGCACGCGCCTGCTCGTCGAGCGACGCAGCCGCCGCCGCGGCTTCTTCGACCAGCGCGGCGTTCTGCTGAGTCGCGTTATCCATCTGCGAGACCGCGCGGTTGATCTGGTCGATGCCGCGCGACTGCTCCTCCGACGCCTCGCTGATTTCGCTGACAACGCCGGTGACACTGCGCGCGGCGTGGACGATTTCAGCCATCGTCGAGCCGGCACGCGCGGCGAGCTCGGTGCCGTTCCGCACCTTCGCAACGGAAGCGCCGATCAGCTCGCGGATTTCCTTCGCCGCCGCAGCCGAACGCTGCGCGAGTGCACGGACCTCGCCCGCGACCACTGCGAATCCGCGTCCTTCCTCGCCGGCCCGTGCGGCTTCGACGGCTGCATTCAAAGCAAGTATGTTGGTCTGGAACGCGATGCCCTCGATCGCACCAATGATATCCACGATCCTCTTTGAGCTCGATGACATGTCCGCGATCACGTCGACAACCTGGCCGACGACGTCGCCGCCGCGTACTGCGATCGCCGACGCGTTCTGCGCGAGCGCACTGGCCTGCCGCGCGTTATCGGCATTTTGCCGGACCGTTGCCGTCAGCTCCTCCATGCTCGATGCCGTTTCCTCCAAAGACGCCGCCTGCTGTTCGGTGCGGGCCGACAGGTCGGCATTGCCGCTCGCAATCTCGCGCACGCCGTGCGTGATCGCCGCCGCTCCCTGCCGCACCTGGTTCACGGCACTGGCGAGCGCTGCCTGCATCCTGGCAAGCGCAGTCATTAACCGGCCCATTTCGTTGGCGCGCAGTGTATCGATCGTGCTTGTCAGATCTCCAGCCGCAATGCGCTCAAAATGACAAATCGCCTGATTAATGGGCCGCACGATCGACGCCGTCAGCATGAAGCGTGCGACCAGGCCCAGCACGACCGCTGAGGACCCGATTGCGCCGAACAGCCAGAGCAGCATGTAGAAATGCTGTTGCGCCGACACGAAACGCGATCTTTGCTGCTCTGCCTGAAAATCCTCCAGCGCCTGCACGGCACGTCGGTAGTCGCTAAACAGTGTGTCGGGCGCCTGCCGCTGCGTGGTCCGGAACGACATGAAATCGTTCTGGTCGAGCGCCGCGATTTCCGGGGCAAGCGCCTGTTTCATCAATAGTTCGCGCTTCACGCGCAGGGTATCGGTCAGCTTCCTTTCAACCTCGCTCGAAGGCAGCTGCGCAGCATAGGCCGCCAGCTCGCGATCGCTGGCCGTCTGCTCGGCATGCACGCGCGCGAGCACCGCATCGGTCGGCTTTCCCTGCGCGACCAGCGTCTCGTACGCACCGAGATCGACCCGCACCTGCAGAAGCGCTTCGCTGCTGGCGGAAAGGTGCCGCAGCGCGGCCGTCTCGTCGCTGTACATCCTGTCGAGTGCCGTGTTGGTCGTTGCCAGACCCGCAATCGAGGTTGCGATCACAAGCATCAACGCGGCCGTATAGCCGGCGATCGTGATAGTCAGAGCGGTCCGGATAGTGATATTTCTGAACATGGCTGTCTTCCTCGACCTGCTGGGCAAGAAAAAAAAGCGGCGAGCGGACAAGTCCGCCGCCGCCAGTAGGAGCACATCGATGAATGGATCAGCGGGATCAGCGCGAATCCGATCCCCGGATCAGAAGCGAGTGCGCACGCCTGTGGTCAGTTCAAGCTGGTTGGTCGCACCAAACGTGGTGCCGACGGTGTAGCCGCCATGCAGCCTCATGTAGTCGCCCGCCAGATACACTTCGGTGCGCTTGGACAGGTGATAGAACGCCGACCAGTACAGCGTTTCCTTGAAGCCACTATGGAGACCTGTTGTCGGATCGAAAGCACCGATGTTCGCGTTCGGAATATCGCCGTCACTGTTGTAAGCGGCGTTCTTCGTACGCATCTGCTGATAACCGAGTTCGTAATCGAACGCACCCTTCGGCGACAGTTTGAGCGACACGGTCCACGCGTTGTCCTGACGCTGACCGAGGGAGCCCTGATCGCCCAGGTAACGGAAGTAACCCGCATTGGCGCGCAAGATACCGAACGTGTAGTTGCCACCCACTGAGAATGACTGGTTCGTAAAGCCAACGCGATTCGCGTGGTTATAGAAGGCCGATACGTTGAACGGACCGCCGTTGTACCCAAGCGCTGCCTGGTAGTTGGCGTTCGAGCCGAAACTCGTCGAGTTGCCGAATGCGTAGCCCGCGCTAGCGAAAATGCCGTTACTGAACAGTTTTTTCCATGCCACGCCATTGTTATAACGTGTGCCGGTCGCGCTGGCCGCGTAGAAAATCATCTGCTTGAAGTTGTTCGAATTGGTCCAGCCGCCCTCTTCCGTCGTCAGGCGCGCGGAGCCGTACGGGTCGCCGTAAATCGCCGATGCGTCACGCGCGATCGTGTTCTGGAAACCTGCCGTGATCTTGCCGAACGTGTCGTTTTCGATACCGACCCATGCATCACGGTCAAAAATCTGGCCCGGATCTTCCATCTGGCCATCGCTCACACGGTATTCGCTTTCGAGCCGGAAGATGATCTTCGAACCAGCACCGATATCTTCGGCGCCCTTCAGGCCCCAGCGGCTGCCGCTGAACCACGGTTCGCCGCCGATACCCATGCCGATCACATGATCACCGTTCGCATTCGCGTGCGACTGATAGGTCGGCACGCTCAGATCCATCAGGCCATAAAGCTGCACACTCGATTGGGCGTGTGCGCCGGTTGCTGCAAAAGCGCCTGCCGTAGCGGCCAAAGCCAGATACTTTTTCTTCAAGATCGTCTCCTCAGATTACTACGTTAAAATTTTCGTTCTCGCCGTCCGCTGTGACTGCGGTCCAAAAATCCGGACAACTGCCTCAATCGGCCAATGAGCGCAATCCTAGTTTTCTCAATCCTTCACCCAGCTTTCCCGTATCGCCTGCACAACTAAGTGAATTTACTGATATACATCGCGAAATCGGCGAGCGCTACGCAGTAGCGTTGCTGCGCAACATGTAGCCGACGCCGTGCAACGCGCACAGGCAGACTGCGATGGCGAGGCCAGTACGTCACCGCTCGATACCGGAGCACCCGTTCCGGCAAGGTGCCCGTTAGATCAGAAGGCCGCAGGTCTCCACTTCAGCAGACGCTTTTCCAGTGCGGTGAGCAGATAGTCCGCCGTAAGCGCCACCACTGCTAGCACGATCATCGCCGCGAACACGCCGCTCGCGTTGAATGCGCCTTGCGCCGTCGAGATCAGCAGGCCGATCCCCTGCTTCGAGCCGAGGAACTCACCAACGACTGCGCCAACCAGTGCGAAGCCGAAGCTCACGTGGAGGCTGGCGAGAATCCACGACAGTGCCGATGGAATCACCACCGACGTAGTCAACTGCCGCTTTGAGGCACCCAGGATCTGCGCATTCGCAATCATGTAGCGGTCGGCTTCACGCACGCCCTGGAACGCGTTGCCGAATACCACGAAGAACACCATCACAACCGCCAGCGCTACCTTCGATGCCATGCCGAGACCAAGCGCGATCACGAACACCGAGCCCAACACCACGCGCGGGATCGAATTCGCGATCTGGATGTAGAGGCTGAACACGTCGGACAACAGTTTGTTGCGGCCGAGCACCACGCCGCATACGATGCCGCCGACCGAGCCGATCAGGAAGCCAAGGAAGGTCTCCTCGAGCGTGACCCAGACCTGCTGCAGCAGCGGACCTTGCGAAGTGCCGTTGATAAACCAGTCGACGATCTGCGCGAAAATTGCGGATGGCATCGAGAAGAAGAACGGATCAATCCATTTAAACCGCCCACCCATTTCCCATCCGCCGAGCACGATCACCAGCACCAATATCCGCAGGCCGATGATCAGCGCATGCCGCTGGCGCAGTCGTCGCTGCGCGATCTTTTCAACATTGGCCAGCGACGCGCTATCGAAGCCCGCCTGCGATGCGTAGTCAGAAGTTGCCATCAGTGTTTTTCCAGTGTCACGTTATGTCAGGTGATCTGCACTTCTTCGCGCAGGTCATGCCAGATATCGCGCGAAATCTCGATGAAGCGCGGGTCGTAGCGAATCTCCGACGTGACACGCGGCCGCGGCAGCCCGATCTCATAGACCTTCTTCAGCGTCGCGGGGCGCGCGGTCAGCACGAACACGCGATCGGCCAGCGCAATCGCTTCTTCCAGGTCATGCGTAACGAACACCACCGACCCCGAATTCGCCGACCACAGCTGCAACAGTTCGTCCTGCATCAGCGTGCGGGTCTGCATGTCGAGCGCCGAGAAGGGCTCGTCCATCAGCAGGATTTCCGGCTTGTTGATGAAGGTCTGTGCAAGCGCCACGCGCTTTCTCATGCCGCCGGACAGTTGATGCGGGTAGTGCTTGCCGAACTTGTCGAGGCCCACGCGGCGCAGCCATTCGTTGGCCTCGTCGTATGCGGCGGACTTGGCGTGGCCGCGATAGAGCGGCCCCGCTGCGACGTTATCGAGCACCGAACGCCACGGAAACACTGCGTCGGCCTGAAACACGAAGCCGATGCGCGGGTCGATGCCGTTCACCGGCGCGCCCATCACGCGCACTTCGCCGGTAGTCGGCTTCAGCAGCCCGGTGATCATGCTGAGCGTCGTGGATTTGCCGCAGCCGGTCGGGCCGACCACCGCGACGAATTCGCCTTTGGCGACCGACATGCTGAAATCGCGCAACGCGATCGTCGCTTTGCCATCCGGAGAAATGAAACGGCATGAGACCGAGCAGAACTCGATCACCGGGGCGTCTTGGAGAACAGCCTGGTTCATCGGGAACATCCATGGAAATGGCCGGCACCGCGAAGGCGGCGCCAGCAGCACAACGAAATCACGCTGCAACAGACCGACGGCAGCGACCGGCAAGCGCCGGCTTATTTCGAACCAGTGAACTCGTTGGTGTAGGTTTTCGCCAGCTCGATGTGCTTGCCTTTGACCGACGGATTGAACGCCGACAGCACCTTCAGTACCGTCTCCGGACCGTCGGCAGGCATCTTGCCGTCCTTCGTGAACATCGGCAGTGACGCTTTCAACGCGCTCACGTAAAGCGCCTTGTCCTTCTGGTAGTCGTCGGGCATCTTCGCTGCAATTTCTTCCGCGCTATGCGTATGGATGAATTGCATCGTGCGAACGAACGCATGCGCGAGCTTTGCTGCGTCGGCCTTGTGAGAATCGGCCCAGGCTGCCTGGACATAGAGGCTCGATGCGGGGTAAGTGCCGCCCAGCGCTGCTTTCGTGCCTTCGACTGAACGCATGTCGACGAGCACCTTCGCGTCGCCGGATTTCTGCAACGCGGACGCCGTCGGCTCCGTCGTCATGCCGGCATCGATGCGGCCTTGCTTGATCGCCGCGATGAAGCTGGCGTCGGCGCCCACCGGCAGCATGGTGTATTCGGTCGACTGGATGCCGTGCTGTCCAGCGAGGTATTGCGTGAGGAAGCTGGTTGAAGAACCGAGGCCGGTCACGCCGAGCGTTTTGCCCTTCACGTCCGCCATCGATTTGACCGTTTCGGCCGCTTTGGTCGACACCATTTCGACCTCGCCCGGCACTTGCCCGAACACGACGATCGCCTTGACGTCCTTGCCTTTGGTTTGCAGATCGATCGTATGGTCGTAGAAACCGACGACAGCCTGAACGGCACCCGCCAGCAGCTCGTTTTCAGCATCAACGCCGGCCGGTTGCGACAGAAGTTCGACGTCGAGCCCTTCATCCTTGAAATAGCCAAGCTGTTCGGTCAAACGCGCCGGCAAATAGATCAGCTTCGTAATGCCGCCGACCATGATCGTGATCTTTCCGCTGTCGGCAGCTATCGCGTGCTGCGACGCAATACCGAACAGCAGGCTGGAAGCAAGGGCAATATGGCGCAGCGTGCGAAAGCCAGGGGTCATCGATAGTCTCCGTTATTGTCCGGCGTGGCGGAATGCCCGCCTGTCTGGGTCGATGGGCAATTCTAGGAGAGCGAATCCTTCCCTCGGCTTACACCGGGACGGGTTTTCTTTGCGGGATTTCCCTGGCAGGTATGGACTCAACACTCGCGCACGTGCCCGGTCTCGGCCGGGCTTTATGCGCTCGTCTTTTTACAAAGGAGTTATATAGTCGTTGCGCGCGACATGCGTGAGCGCATGCGGGAACGTCTCGCCAAACTCGATCAACAGTTCGAGGCTGTCACGCTGACGATTAATGATCCATGGCACGACGAGGCGCCGCGCCGGTTCGTCCAGTGTCCCGTCGTACTGCGCAATGCCTCTCCGACTCCGCGCCGCCGTGTTAGCTCCGGCCGTCGCATCCCGATGCGCATCGCAGAAATTGACGAAATCGATCCAGCCTCCCGGATCATCGGGTTATTTATGCAGGAAGTGAAACCATTGGATTAGCGATCATATGACAAGGAATACTAATCACACAGGTGGTGCGCTTTCCTTCGATACAATCCTCAGAACTTGGTTGTCAACCCAAATATAAGCGCAACCTGATTGGGTGTACCCGAGCTTGATTCCAGGTCTCCCACCGTCCCACCCGCCGCGACAATGTGATCGCCATCTTCACTAAAGGTGGTTCCGTGAGCGTGTGAGTAGCCACCGATTGCGTAAAGCGTAGTGCGCTTTGATAGGCTGTACTCCATTCCCGCGGCCACGTTATTGTAGGTTGCCGATGAACCGCCGCTTGACTTGGTGTAGGTGTATCCGATGTTTAACGCAACTGCAGGCGTCATCTGGTAATCGAGAGAGACCGCACCCGTATTGAAGGTTTCTTTCTGGTTAAAAGCAGCAAAGCTCGCGTAGGGTTTCCACTGCGCATTGCTATAGCGCACGTTAGCAGTCAGTTTCTTCCAGACATACTGGACGGCGACGTGCGTTATCAGGCGCGAACCCACAAACGGGTCGTCGCCATATAACGGCGTAACCGAACTGTTCTGAGTCTGGTCCGCCGTACCGACACCACCGGCACCGTCGTTCTTCGCAAATACATATCCTGCCGCCGCGCTGAAAGCACCGTTGGCGTACGCGATCGCAGCTGATGAAGATTCCTGTGATGATGCATTCCCGGCTACGCCGCCCAAGCCGTACATCAACTCAAACTGCAGGCCGGCATAAGTCGGACTTGTGTACTTGATGGCGTTTTGCAGGCGAAACGTATTATCGTTGTTGTCGGCGTCGCCTGGCGTGGTGAACGCGGGTCCGTACCCGTCGGCGGTCAGCGGTTGAACCAGATCGACAGTGGTATCCAACTGACGACCAATCGTGACCTTCCCGAAAACATCGCTATTGATTCCAACCCATGCATTTTTCCCGAACAGGCGGCCGCCCTGACTTAACTTACCCGTATTAATGTTAAATCCGTTTTCGAGGTTGAAAATTGCCTGAAAACGATTGCCCAGATCCTCCGTGCCCTTCAAGCCCCACTGGTTCGCCGTCAGATCGGCACCCTGCATCTCGACGAGAGAGGCATGCCCGGTATTGTTGTAGTAAGCAATCGCGTTATCGAGTTCGCCGTAAAGCGTGATGCTGCTTTGCGCTCGGGCAGAAGACGCAACGACCAGCGTCCCCACGGCAACGCCATAAATGACCGACTTCTTCATTTACAATCTCCATATTATATAGTTATACTAATTACGTAAAAGAAAGGTCCAAACAACGATTCATTGCTATCAACTCATAACATCCACGTTGTTGCCCTGCCTGATTGAACGGTCACTGCCGCTCAACGAATAATTCCAGTCAAACGGGTTCGAACACGCCAACCTTGTTACTGGTATCGAGGTAAACAAAAATGCGGTGAGTGGCCGGATCGACAGACAATGTGTGCGAGTTCTTTTCGGTTTTCAGATGATCGATCACCTGTTTCGTGTCGAGGTCGACCACCTCTGCGCTTCCCACCTTGTCGCCAACGAAGACCTTGCGGGCCGCCACGTCTACAGAGATTTCATCGATATCGCCGCCCTCGAAAGGAATGCTGGAGATTAGCGTACCGTCAGGGTCGACGATCAGTATCTTCTTATCGCGACTGCCGATAATCAGATGTCGAGCCTGGCTGTCATATACCATGGGCTTGGCCGCTTTCTTGAGATTGAAATCCCATACCGCTACGACCTGATTGGAGTTAGGATCAATCACGTCAACAACATTGTCCACCGGCTGGTAGATACGGTCTAAGCCCGGTACGTAGAGGTTGACGTCCGGACCATCCTTGGCGGGTTGAGGACGCAACGCAATGTTGCCTATACGCTTGAACGGCGCCTCGCCCTCGAATACCGTTTCGGTGTTGCTCTCGTCGTTTGCAACAAAAACATTGCCACTTTGCGTGTCTATCGTCACGCCATCGGATTTTTTCCCTCCGGTGTCGACGCTCGCAATCTGCTTCATGGAGTTCTTGTCGATGACCACCAGTTTATTGGCGGTAGCGTCGGCAACGAACGCATACTTTTCGCCGACGGCGATGCCGTTGCCATCCTCGATGCCTCCGATCACCGCCTTGATGGCAAGCTTGTCCGCATCGATGACCACGACGTTGTGGTCGGGCGACTGCACAATCCAGGCGGTATGGGTCTGGGGATCGAAAGTCACCCAATCGCCATGCCCCCCATTTCCTGGCAGATCTATCGTCTTGACGAGCTTGTAGTGCGATTGGGCGTTAGCCCAGGAAACATTTGTCAGCGCAACCACTCCCACGACTGCAAGAACCGCAAGCTTCGAAATACGATGCATGATGTCTCCTGATTGTTTTCCATCTTAAGTAGCGTTATCGACTACACCGGATCGTTAGAATCCAGAATCCTCTTATGATTAGGATGCCTATTTTTATTGGTTAGACCTTTCTACTTTCCCGATGAACCGGCGTTGCTGATCTATCGTCAGTGCCCCGCGTAGCTATCGGCTGTGCGTGCGCCTCTCTGCACGCGAGCCTGCAGGCAAAACTCTTTGATCATATTGCTTAACCGCGAGTTACCTGCCGAACGCATGAGGCCATCGCAGACCTCGAGGCTCGACGGATCGAAGTGCGAGGCGTTGTCTTTTTCTGCGTCTTCGTGCATTGCGTCGACATACGTCTCAGGTGGCGCTGGCCCTTTCGCTCGTCAGGAAAACAGGTGCCCGGCGTCCAGAGGCGAAAACGTGAACCGACTTTTAATCGAGGTCCATGAAATCAGTCTAGGTTGTCGAATGCGTAATGTCAACACTTTACTTTCCTACAACTTGGCCGTTTCGAGCTCATCTCTCCCGCCACCCCAAACTGCACGTCGTACCGCTTCAGAACCGCGTCAGTCCATTGTCATCGCCCCATGGCTGTGCGATATGCTGGACGATCGGTCACTCTTCCTAGCCAGTCCTTCAAGAACGGCAGTTCAGCGTAGACCTCGAAAACATCGGCAAACTGCTCCGCCAAATCGAACCAGCGCACCGCAGCCAGCGCGACACCTATATCCGCGACCGTAAAACGCCGCTGCGCAAGAAACTGCCGATTGCACAGCGCGTCATCTGCAATTCGAAGCAAACGAGCGGTTTCCCGATGCGATATCCTGATCGCGTCGTAATTGCGCTCCGCTTCCGGCACTCGCGTGAGACCCAGAAACGCGACCCGCAACGTCGCCCACAGCGTTCCCAGTTGCCAGTCCATCCAGCGCTCGACTTCAGCACGCGCCGCCGGATTGACCGGCAACAATGCACCCTCCCCTCGTAGTGACGCGAGATAGCGCACGATCGTGTTCGATTCCCACAACACAACATCACCATCAACGAGCGTAGGCACCAGGCCGTTCGGATTCAGCGCAAGGAACTCGGGCGTGTTCACCACACCGAACTGCAGACCGGCGTCAATGCGTTGAAAGTCGTGTCCTTCAATCAAACCGAGTTCGGCAAGGCACCAGAGCACTTTCTGGACGTTAATCGAACTACGTCTGCCGTAGAGTTCCATGGACATCCCCCGCTCAAAACATAGCGCCGAAACCGGCGTGCACGAACCCAGCCGCAAGGAGCACGACGAGCGGATTCAACCTGGGCCGCGCCACGAACACCACCAGCGCCATGGCTGCGAGGCCCCAAACCATCCACGTTGCGGACGACGAACGCAGCACCGAGAAAGCGCTCGCCAGAATCAGCCCGGTTGCGACAGGTGCAAGTCCGCGCTCGGCCGTCCGGTGCCACGGGTGCTGATTGTGCCGCGTCCACGCAAGCGTCGCGCCATACGCAAGTACCGACGACGGGACGAAGAGCGCCAGCGAAGCGACGACTGCGCCAAGCCAGCCAGATACCTTCCAGCCGATCAGCGTAGTCAGCAGCGCGCCAGGCCCGGGCGCGGCCCTCGATATGGCAAACAGATCGACGAACTCGGCCTGCGTTACCCAACCGTGAATCGTTACGGCCTGCTGATTGATGTCGGCGACGATACTCTGGCCGCCGCCAAGCGACAGCAGCGAAAGCGGCGCAAACACGGCAATCAGTTGCAGATACAGGTTGTCGCGCATGCTAACCATCCCTCGAAGCAATGACCAAACCGACTGCGCCAGCGACTATCGCAACTGGAACGAGCGGCCAGCGCAAGATACCGACCGCGAGGAACACGGCCAGGATCAGCAGCAGCGGCCAGCGCTGGTCCGCAAGCAGCACACGCGCCGTGCGAAAACCCACCGACGCGGTCATACCGACCGCAGCGGCCGCGACACCTTCAAGAAATCGGTGTAGCCATGCAAGCTGGGCAAACTCGTGGAATACCGTCGCGAGCAGCACGATTACAACCATCGGCGGCACGAGCAGCGAGGTGACCGCCACCACGCTGCCGATTGCGCCTTTCATCCGGTAGCCCACGTAGATCGACAAATTGACCACGTTGGAACCGGGCAGGATCTGCCCGAGTGTGAGCGCGCCGAGAAACTCTTCCTCTTTCAGCCAGCCGCGCCGTGTGACGACCTCGCGATAGATCCAGGCGGACAGACCGCCGCCGAAACTTGTCAGGCCGACACGCGCAAACAGCAGCAGGATCTGCAGCAACGAGACATCGGCTATATCACGCCTCACCACCGTTTGCATGTCGGTCTACCTTTGTTGTCCGAGATCGGGACGCTCGCCGGGTGCACAGCGCGCCTGGCTGCCCGTTCAATGCCGCTCGTTGGCGAGTTGATGCTCCGCGATCTGCTCCTCCGCTTCGTGCAGCAGCTTTGTCGACCGCTTACGGCGGCTCCAGATCGATGCGATCACGCTGATTGCCGCGCAGCCAAGCAGGCCGGCCGCGATGGGGCTGCGTACGAACGTGCTCGGATCGCCCCCCGAAATCGTCAGCGCCTGACGGAACGACTGTTCGAGCGTATGACCCAGGATCAGGCCGAACAGCAACGGTGCCTTCGGAATATCGAATTTGCGGAACGCATAACCGACGATGCCGAAAAAGAGCGCGAGGAACAGATCGAACACGTCAGTATTGAACGAGTAAACCCCCGCCGACGCGATCACGAGAATCACACATAGAAGCACGCCGGGAGGCACGTACAGAATGCGCGACAAAATTCCGACGAGCGGCAGATTGAGCACCAGCAGCATGATATTGCCGATATACATGCTCGCGATCAGCCCCCACACGAGATCCGGCTGTGTATGGAACAGCATCGGTCCGGGCTGGATGCCGTACATGATGAACGCACCCATGATCACGGCGGTCGCGCCGGAGCCGGGAACGCCAAGCGCCAGCAAGTGCACGAACGCCCCGCACGTATCCGCATTGGTCGCCGCTTCCGGCGCCGCGACGCCTTCGATTGCGCCGTGACCGAATTCCTCCGGATGCTTCGAGATTTTCTTCTCCAGCACGTACGAAAGCATCGCCGCAAGCGTGCCCCCGAGGCCGGGCGCCGCACCGCAGATGAAACCGACAATCGAGCCGCGGAAGATCGCCGGACGAGCGCGGCGCCACTCATGGCGGGTGAACCACAGTTTGCCCTCTACCCGCACGGTATGCATCGTGCCGCCAAGCGTACCTTCCACCATGCGGCTTACCTCCGAGATCGCAAAGAGACCCACCACCACGACCAGGAAGTTCACGCGGTCCTGCAACTGTGTCAAACCGAGCGTAAAGCGCGGTACGCCGCTTTGCAGATCGATGCCGACCGTCGCGAGGCCGAGGCCCATAAACACGGCCATCATGCCTTTGGCTAGTGAATCGCCGGTCAGCGCGCCGACCGTCGAGAGTGCAAAACAGATTAACGCGAAATATTCTGCAGGGCCGAAATGCAACGCGACAGCCGCGAGCGGCGCGGCAACGAACGAAAGCGCGGTCACCCCCATCATTCCCGCGATGAACGAGCTGACCGCCGCAATCGCCAGCGTCGCGGCCGCACGGCCCTTTCTCGCGAGCGGATAGCCGTCGAGCACGGTCATCACCGCCGCTGCGTCGCCGGGCGTGTTTAACAGAATGGCCGTGACCGCGCCGCCATACATGCAACCGTAGTAGATGCCTGTGAGCATCATCAGCGCGGAGGTCGGATCCATGCCGAAGGTAACTGGAATCAGCAGCGCGATGCCGGCCGAGGGGCCGATGCCCGGCAGATGGCTGATCATCGTGCCGATGAACACGCCGATGAGCGTGTAGAGAAGATGCATGGGCGTCGCGGCGACCGCGAGTCCGTGCAGAATGCCGTGCAGACTGTCCATGATGCGAGCGCCTCAGAAGGGGAGGAAGCCCGTCGGCATCGGAACACCGAGAAGCTGGGAGAACAGCAGATCGAAAAACACCGTGACACCCAGCGCGATCGCGAGATTCGTCTTGAGGCGGCTGCGGTTGAAATAGATGAGCAGGCCGAACAGGAAGATCGAAGTGGCAAGCAGATATCCCGCTCGCTCAAAAGCCAGGTAGTAGAGCGCCGTCCATGCGACCATCGCAATCAGGATGAGCGGATGACTCTTCGATTCGTGCACCCCATCTGCACGAGGCACTTCGGCGACCGGTCCTGTAGCCGGTTTTGCAGGCGTATCGACAGGCGCCTGCAAGCGGTTCCTGGTACGTCCTTCAAGCAGCAACACCAGTGCCGACGCGATCAGCCCCACGCCGACGAGCGCCGGAAACGCTTTCGGGCCGAGCGGGTCGCTCAGTCTGACTTCCGGTAATCGCATGTCCATGTATAGATAGACGGTGGCCAGCGCGATCACGCAGAATGCGAGCCACACGTCGCCCTTGATGCTTTTCATGTCTCCTCCAGTTCGATCCCGGGGCGGCCGCCGGAAAGGCGGCCGCGGCCGGGTCGTATAGCTAGCGAGGTCGCGCAGAAACCGGCGCGAATTACGTTTCCTCTGCTGCGTACCGCCAGTACCACGCGCGCCTTATATCCGGCGCATCATTTTTCGTTGTAGCGGCCTGGCTTCACGACTTCGGCAATCGTGCCGTCCGGCGCGCGGAACTTGAGGGCGCCCTCGCCCTTCACGGACAGGATCTCGCCGCCGTATTGCTTGATCCGCTCAGCAGCGGCTTCCTGGTCGTCGACCGTGACGCCCCAGTGATGCAGGCGCGGACCGGAACCGGCCAGCTGCGCCTCATGTGAATCTTCGCTGTCGTATTTCATCAATGTGAAGTCGATGTGGCCATCGGTCATGTGGCGCGAGATGTGCTCGCGATTGCGCCCGGTCTTCACTTCTGTAAAGCCGAACACTTCCGTGTAGAAACGAGTAGCCGCCTCGAGGTCATCGACTTTGACTGCGAGGTGAACGATGCGTGACATATGGTTCTCCATGTCGGTAGGTGCTACGGGTTAAAGAAAAGTGCGTTATTTGGCGAGACCGAGATCGGTAAGCAATGGGCTCAGGCGATCGCGTTCGCCTTGAAGGAAAGCACGGGTCTGCGTGCTGTTCTGATAATCTGCAGTCCATAGATTGCGCTTGACGGCTACCGCCCATAGCGGCGACGCAGCCGCTTTCTGCAGTACGTTGTCCCACCAGGCGATCTCCGCGGGCGACATGTTCTTCGGACCGACGAGCACCCGCCACGTCGTGAAGTCGACATTGGCGCCCTGCTCCTTCCAGGTCGGCACATTCGCAAGCTCACCCTCTTCGCGTTTGCCGCCGGAAATCGCGATCAGGCGCACGCGGCCCGCCTGGCTCGGTCCGAGCACGACGCCGGCCGGTGTCGCGGAGATGGTGACGTGCCCGCCCATCAGCGCAGTCATTGCCTCGCCTCCCGAGTCGAAGAACACTACTTTCATCTTCTTCGGATCCTGCCCCACGCTTTTGACGACAAGCGCCGCTGCATCGTGGCTCTGACCGCCCGGCGAACTCGACACACCCATCGTGACGGAAGAGGGATCTTTCTTTAGCATCTGGATCAGATCGGCGCCCGATCTGATCGGCGAATTGCCGGGCGCGGAGAACACTACCTGCTCCGTGACTAACACGGCCAGCGGCGTGACGTCGTCGATGCCCACAGTGCTGAGTCCGGTGATGCGGTTCGTGATCAAAGGCAGCGCCTGGACGGTGACGTAATGGCCGTCGCCTTCGTGTGAATTGATGTATGCGATGCTGACCGTGCCGCCGCCACCCGGCCGGTTCATTACCGTGACCGGTTTGCTCGACAGCTTTTCCTGCTGGATGACGCTCTGAAGCGTGCGGGCCACGAGATCGAGTCCGCCGCCTGGCGCACTCGGCACGACAATCTCAATCGGTCTATGCGGTTGCCACGCGTCGGCCGCGTGGGCGTGTACGGCATATGTGGAAATCAGCGCGGCGCAGACTCCCCACATGACGCTAACTTTTCCAAGCCTCCTTCTCATCACATCGTCTCCTGTATTTTTTTGGTGCTTTTTGGTGGTCTAGAAATTGAATCCGTCGAACGTACTGATGGCAAAAAGCCGCTCCATCGGCACCGCCTCCGGAATCAGGCCGTCGTTTCGTGCGTAACGCTGCAACGTGTCGAGATCGAGGCGGTTCTCCTTCACGCCGTAGCGCCAATAGTCGTTACCCATCACCGATTTCACGCGCTCGAATTCGGACGTGATCCACGGATGCATGACGCGCAACGTGTCGGTGACGGCGAGTTGAGCCAACGCCAGGTCCCGTGACTTCCTGAACGCCGCATATACGTTGACCGGCAGCCACGGGTGCTGCTCAACAAGCGCACGGCGGATGCCGAGCAGGTGCATGGGTGGAAAGAGACCTGTTTTGCTAAACCATGCTTCCTCGTCCTCCCTGAAATCGGGAAAGAGACGCTGTACGTGTTCGTTGCGACCGAAGCAGGAAGGCGGCTTCGGTGCGATTACGGCGTCAATGTCGCCGGCATCCAGCATTCCCGATAGCGTCTGGTCCGCGCCGATCGGCTCGATGCGAATATCGTCCGGCAGGCTGTAAGGCACCCGGGCCTCGCGCCCTACCTGCTCGAGTCCACCGACAACCCAGCGCACGTCGCGACTACCGACACCGTATTCATCGCCAAGCATGCCGCGCACCCAGATTCCCGCAGTCTGCTGGAAATCAGGCACACCGATGCGGCAGCCCTTCAGCGCTTGCGGAGAGTCGATACCACGATCAGTGCGCACGTAGATCGCGGAATGACGGAACGATCTGGATAGAAACACCGGCACGCCGATATAGCGGCTCTCATCGCGCGCCGTGGTCAGCAAATGCGTGCCGAGCGACAACTCCGAGATGTCGAATTCGGCGTGACGAAACGCGCGCTGAAAAAGCTCTTCGGCGGGACCGCTCACAAAATTGATCTTGCAACCTTCGATAACGACCCTTCCGTCGAGTAGAGCGCGGGTTCGATCGGTAATTTGGCAAGCCAGAGATAATTCAAGCATAGGAAAAATTGCCGTAGGTTGACGTTAAAACCTGAGCACAGCGGACAAAAACCTTTCTTCACATCTCTTATTCATAAGTAGTGCAAATCAATTAAACCATGCTCAACCGTTGGTTGAGCACTCGTTAATTTGCAGGCTACATAGAGAGAATCGCCAGCGCTTTGCGCCGCCCCACTTCGTCGTCAGGCGATCCTGTTGCTGGCTTCCTGATCATCCGCACCTGCCTTCGCCATCCCGTCCAGCGCCGTGAGCATGCGCTCCTTGCCCTTCGACACGTGACTGAAACTCGTATCGTAACTAAGGCTCGTATTTCCCGACTTCAGGGCATTGACGATCTCGCGATGTTCTTCGTTCGACCGCAGCAACGCGCCGCGCTGAACCAGCCCATGCACGCGGAACAGATGAAACTCCTTGACGAAGCCGCGATAGAGCTTGGTCAGCCGCGAATTGCCCGTTGAACGCACGATGTAGTCGTGGAATTCCAGATTCAGCGGGTCGAAACGCGAGAAGTCACCTTTCTCCGCGGCTTCCTGCATCTCGTCGACATACGCGTCGAGTTGATTCGCCATTTCCTTCGTCAGGATTGGCGCGAGAAGCGATGCGGCCAACGCGGTAAGCCCCGCACGTAAATCGTAAACTTCAATGGCGTCGTCGCGCGTTACCCGCTGGATGAATACGCCACGTTGCGGGATCAGGTAGACGAGCCCGAGTTCGGCCAGCGCCCGGCATGCTTCCCGAACTGGGCCGCGACTCACGGCAAGCTTGTCCGCGACAGCCTTCTCGTTCAGTCGCTGTCCCGGCTTGAGCTCACCGCTCAGGATCATTCGTTCAATCTCGTGCTGAACCACGCCGGTCAACGTGTTTGCCCGGAAGTCGGCAAGAGAAACGGTAGTTGGGTTGTGATCGGATTCCATGAAATGCAGTCTAGGTTGCCACATCCAAAATGTCAACACTTTACTTTTTTCAATCCGCTCTTGCCAGGAAAGTCCGCAAACGACATCGCACCACACCACACCACACCACACCACACCGCGGACTGCCACGCCGAAGTCGAGTTCGACATTACGGGCATCCCGCCAAAGCTAGCGAGGCGAGCATGAGGAGTGCTATTAGCAATCTGGCTGCTTTCTCCGCGATCTCCCGTCAGCGCGACAGAGGCGCGTTGCCCGACTACTGGCTTCGTCGTGGGTCATATACCTTCGAAGCGGTCACCGTGCGTGCCGCTGGTTTCTTAAAGCTTGAGCACGGGCAATTGGCTCGCCGTACCCGACCTCGTTTGCAATCCCAGTTACGCAGAGCAGACGATAAAAACCACGCTGCTCGCGAACACGATCCAACTCAATGTTTGCACGAAGAATGGAATATGCCACGGCGGAAAACCGTTTATACGACATATCCGAACCTGCGGCAGACTTCGACGAGCATTCGACAGTCGCACGTCATTCGATCCACCAGCGGAATGCTGCGCGCAGCGCACGAAAGATATGCCGTTGCGCACACGAGGGCTGAGGAAAAGCGCGGGACTTGAGGGGCTTGGCGATCTCGCCTTGTCACACGCGGTAGCGAATTCCCCCTGCAGTCCCTCCGAATATGCATGCCGCGCCACGGTCTAAATCTTTAGCGGAGCCGTTCCGTCGTATTAAATGAGGTCTTACCGTGCAGCACATGATTTTTCCCCCTTTGACAGGGGTGTTTGCAGCCGCGGTGCTGGGCGGCTGTGCCGCGGCGCCTTACGACACATCGATGAATTCCTGTGATCAGGAGTACATGATGACCAATCCTGCGGGCGCCGAATATTATTGCGGTCTTGACTATGGGTATCCCCTGTACGAAGGAGGTTTTCTCGGTTTTGTCGATATCGACCACTTTCACCATCACCACCATGACCATGACCGTGACCGTGACTTCGATTTTCATGGCGGCCACAACCACGATCGTGACTTTCATCACGGCGGTGTCATGGCAGGCGGCGGCCACGGCGAAGCGCGCACCGAAGGCCACGGCGGCGGGCACAACTCAAGTGGTTTCGGCAGTGACTTTCAGCCGTCGGGAGCTAGTGGATCGCACGGGGGTGGTCCGCACAAGTAACCGGGATCACACAACAGACCGTATCGCCACAGTCCTCCGCGTGAACGCCCACACTTCTTTGCCGGACAGACACGGATGCCGAATACGCCGGGAGCGAGACGCACGACTGAGCGTCGGCAGCGTAGGCCACATCCGGGTCAGTCAAGGGTCAGTCACGGATCAGTCAACGCAACAGGAGCCTGACCGCTGCATCGGCGGGCATCTGTTGGTGCCATATGAGCAGTGCACGCAACAATCTCCGGATTTCGGCTTTAACACCGCCTTGCAACCCTCACATTCATAAAACCACACACAGGCGTTGGTAGGCATCGTCTCGGCCTTCCTGTGCCCGCATACCGGACACGTGATGATGGAATCCAGCACAACGGAAATCATCACTACACCTCTCTTACGTTGGATGGATAGCCGGCATCGGGCGTGGCATTCCTCGACGCATCGATTGAACTCTTCTTCGGATCAAAGAGCACCTGCGCGCGTTTGCTTGCGCAGCCGTCTTTGCCCGCTGACGGCGAGCGCCTGCCCTACTGCCCGTGAACGGCTTGCCTAACGATTTGCGAGAGGCTGATTTGCGATAGACGCACCTAGGCAAGACTGGACTAGCGCCGATGCATCCCGCCGAACCCATGCATACCACCGAAACCCCTCGTGCCGCCGAAGTTACGCACGCCGCCGAAACTACGCATACCACCGCCGGGGAAAGGGCCGCGATGAAAGCCCGCCCCGATGGGTGCGAGGCGAACGTGATCCATCTGATGAAAGCGGTCGAAGTGATGGAAACGATGGAAATGGTCAACAAAGATAAAGCTCACGCCAGCGCCAATGAATATCGGCGGCCCCCACCACCAGGGGTCGGGATAGGGATAGGTCGCAACGGGGTACCACAGCACGCTGCCATCCGGGCTTTGCACAATCTGCCAGGTTCCATCACTTTGCAGACACGCACGCCCGACAACCTGCTGCATCGTTCCATCGATTTCCGCCTGCCCCACAACTGCGCGGCAATTCGTGCTGTCCGTACTGTCGACCGGCACCGGTTGCTCGTCATAGGTTTGCGCGAACGCGGGCGCAGCGAAGCCGAGACACACGAGCAGTGTCCCGAAACGAAGCCGTGTGTTCATGATCGATGGCCACATTAATCCCCGACGTTTTCGACGTCGTGTCGTCGGCGTCACCCAGCACATCGGTGTGCTTGCGCAAATTCACGTCGCGGGCCAGGCGGCGGTAGGAGCTTGCCGCTCCGGACGTGGTTGCCTGATGTCTAAACGATGGAGCACGCCGACTTATTCCAGCACCGTGCGTGTAATGTGGAATCAGGCGGCGTCAACTTCTGCCAGATAGACGCCCTGCGACAGCACACTCTTGACGTGGACCGAAGCGTCGTCGGCGGTCACTTCCTCGGCTCCCGCCTCGAGCCCGGCGTAGGTCTGGTTCACCACCTGCCCGGTCGTGACCTTCGGCGCATCGAGACCGGCCGTCAGATCGGTGTCGATAAATCCCACGTGCAGGCCGACCACCTGCGTGCCCTGCTTCTTCAACTCGTGACGCAGGCCGTTGGTCAGCGACCAGGCCGCGGCCTTGCTCACGCTGTAGGTGCCGAGCATCGGCACATTGAGCCAGCTCACCAGCGACAGCACGTTGATCAGCGCGCCGCCACCGTTCGCGCCAAGCGTGTCCGCAAACGAGCGGCTCACGTTCAGCATGCCGAACACGTTGGTCTCGAGATGCTCACGCAGTTGTGCTGCCGGATCTCCCTCGACCACACCGCCCAGGCGCGCGATACCCGCATTGTTGACCACCAGCGTGACGTCCTTGCACTGCTCGGCCACGGCCGCGACATTGGCCGCGTCGGTCACGTCGAGCTTGACCGGAATCACGCCCGGCAGCGTGACCTTCGACGGGTCGCGTGCGCCCGCATAGACCTTCGCCGCGCCGCGCGCGAGCGCCTGACGCGCGAACTCCAGACCAAGACCGCGGTTCGCGCCCGTCACCAGTACCACTGCACCTTCGAGTTTCATGTCGATTCCTTTTGCGCTTCGCGCGAGAAAATATGATAACCATCATATTTTTGATCAAACAAAACCGCGGACCCACCCCGCCGCGCGAGGCAACCGTCCGCGGTTCTGCGCTTACGATGCCGGCACGTCGTAACGCGCCAGCAGTTCGTTCCTGGTCTGAGTCAGCACTTCGCGCGCCTGCTCGCCCTCGCCGAGCGCGCGGGCGAGCTGCACCGCGCCGACCAGCGCGCTGGTCACGGCCCAGGCCGCCGTTTCCGGCGAGCCAGGCGGCAAGCGCCCGGCAATCACGCGCTGCAGCCCGCCGATCATCTCGCGCGAGGCCGCCACCACCGGCGGCGCCTGGCGTGACACCTCGGCGCACAGTGCCGAGGCCGGGCAGCCGTTCGCGCAATCGAGCGCATGGCCCTCGGACAGATAGATCTCGACATGGGCGCGAAACGCGCTCATGCCCTGCGCCTGCAATTGCTCGACCTGCTTGTCGATCAGTACACCGATCTCGCGGGCCGCCTGCTCGACGGCCGCGGCCAGCAGCTCGTCGCGCGACTCGAAATGCGCGTAGAAACCGCCGTGCGTGAGCCCGGCGCTTTTCATCACATCGGCCACGCCGACGCCATTGAAGCCGTCGCGGCGCACCGCGTGCGCGGCCGCCTGAACGATACGCTCATGGGAAAGGGCTTTGCGCCCGGTCGCTGTCGTCTTCATGGAAACCATGGTAACACGAAATATTATGGTCATCATATTTTGCGTTGACCGTGGTTGCCGTCCGTATACCTTGGACTGGGAAAGACTTCAGGATTGGGAGCTTCTTGATAGGCATGGCGACCGTATAGCGTCGGCACGCGTCCACTTTACTGAATCATTCACGGGGTGCCATTTGCCCACCCGTCCGGGGTTTCACCGGAGAAACGCGCCCGCTGGCGTGACAGGCCGTATCATGTAGGCTGCGAAGCGGGACGGGTTGGCGAGCGAATCCCGAGTGACGGAACACCACACGTGGAATCGCATATCGATACGTATATCGCGGACCACATGAAGTAAAATATTGATTGAAAATCAACAACTTGCACAACTGATGAAAATCGCCACCTGGAACGTCAACTCCCTCAAGGTTCGTCTGCAGCACGTCATCGACTGGCTCGAAACGAGCCGCACAGATGTACTGTGCCTGCAGGAACTGAAACTGACCGATGACAAATTCCCCCGCACCGAACTTGAAGAGAAAGGTTACCGAAGCTGGTTCGCAGGCCAGAAGACCTATAACGGCGTCGGCATCCTGGTGCGCGACGGTCTGAACGTCGACGAAAGCACTATCGTGCGCAATATCCCCGGCTTCGAAGACCCGCAGCAACGCGTGATTGCCGCAACTGTCGAAGGCGAGCGCATCATCTCCGCGTACTTCCCGAACGGCCAGGCGCCGGGCACCGACAAATTCGCCTACAAGCTGCGCTGGCTCGCCGCACTGCACGACTGGATCGCGAGCGAAATGGCGCTGTATCCCAAGCTCGCACTGCTCGGCGACTACAACATCGCGCCGGAAGATCGCGACGTGCACGACCCGAAAGCATGGGAAGGCCAGAATCTGGTCTCGCCCGAAGAGCGTGCCGAATTCGTGCGGCTGATCGAACTCGGTCTTGTCGATGCGTTCCGCAAGTTTGAACAGCCGGAGAAGATCTACTCGTGGTGGGACTACCGGATGATGGCGTTCCGCCGCAATGCAGGGCTGCGCATCGACCACATTCTGCTGTCGAACGAGCTTGCCGAAGCGTGCTCGTCCTGCGACGTGGACAAGGTGCCGCGCAAGTGGGAGCAACCGTCGGATCACGCGCCAGTGGTCGCGCAAATCGGCTGAACGCGCAGCACGCTGCGGCCTAAGCCACCCCGCTCAAGCAGCGCCACAAGAATTCGAACACCATCGCATCATGCTCGGCCTGCTCCAGTTCATCGGAGCCGCCGTGGCCCCCTTCCGTGTTCTCGCGATACCAGACCCGCTTTGCGCCCAGCGCCTGCATGCGCGCGGCCATCTTGCGTGCGTGTCCGGGATGCACGCGGTCGTCGGCAGTCGACGTGGTGAACAGCACGGGAGGATACGCCACGTCCGCACTCACGCGGTGATAAGGCGAGTAAGCGGCCAGCACACGCGCTTCGTCGGGCTCGTCCGGATCGCCATATTCATCGATCCATGAGGCGCCCGCGTGCAGCAGGTGATAGCGGCTCATGTCGAGCAGCGGCACCTCGCACACCACGGCGCCGAACAGCTCGGGCCGCTGCACCATGCACGCCGCCACGAGCAGGCCGCCATTGCTGCCGCCCTGAATGCCGAGTTGCGCGGCGCTGGTCACGCCTGTGCTGATGAGCGCCTCGGCCACCGCGATGAAATCGTCGAACGAGCGCTGCCGATGCTCGCCCTGCGCCGCCGTATGCCACTCTGTGCCGAACTCGCCGCCGCCGCGAATATGCGCCACCACGTACACGCCGCCTCGCTCCAGCCAGCCGATGCCCTGCCCGGTCAGATAACCCGGCAGCAACGGAATCGCGAAACCGCCGTAGCCGTTGAGAAGGCATGGGCGCGTTTGCTCGTGTGTTTGCTCGTGTGTTTGCTCGTGTGTTTGCTCGTGTGTTTGCTCGTGTGTTTGCTCTCGTGGCTGAGCGTGCGTCTGTTCGTGTGGCAGAGCGTGCGCCTCCTGCACAGACCGCTCCGTCTGCCCTTGCCCGCCGACGTGTTGCGCAGCCCGCGGCCCGATCACGGTATACGGCACGCGCGTGCCATCCGCGGACACTGCGTGCCCACGTGTCACGGCGAACGGCGTCGCGTCGAACTGGGTCGGCCAGCGGTCGAGCAACTCCCAATCGGTGAGGTCCTCCTGGGCAAGCTCGGTGAGCCAGTATGCAGGCGGTTGCAGATAATCGTCGGTATCGACGAACACTTCGTCGTTCAGCGTCGGCTCGACCGGTGAGACGTCGGCCTGCACGCCGTCATGCGACGGAAAGAGCTGCCGATGCCAGTGCCAGGTTTGATCGGCCGCTTGCGACGGGATCCACAGCACGGTCCTGCTCTGCACGTCCTCGAGGTACGACACGATCAGGTAATTGCGCGTATGCGTCCACTCGCAGACGGAGGTTTGCGATGTCGGCGTGAAAAGCGGCACCACGTCACGTTCGCCACGCAAGAATGCAGCTTCACGAATCGCCAGCAACGAACCGCCCGGATAGCACACACCATTGCAGTCCCAATCGAGACGCGGTTCTAGCAGAAGCCAACCCTGCCAGCCGCCCACTGCGACGTGCGAAGGCACGTCATATTGCTTCCAGACGCCGGCGCTACTGGCAACGCTGCCTGCATTAACTGCAGCAGCCTGATCGGGCTCACTGCCCGCATGGGTCACCCCCGCATGGGCACCGTCTATGCCGCCGTGGCCGCTATCGAGGTAGTACGTCTGCGAATCGAAGAAATCGACACTGCTCACCACGGCGTGCCGCTGCTCGATCGGGTCGTAGTGTGCCTCCACGCCGATATCGCCGAATGCCCCTTTGAAAACCACCGGCGCGTCGGCCAGCGCGCTGCCCCGCGTCCAGCGCCGCACTTCGCGCGGATAGCCGGAGCGCGTCAACGTCTTGCGGCCGTTGTCCCAGCCGACATAGAGCGTATCCCGATCGATCCACGTAGCCGTATGCTTGCCGGCCTTCGCAATCACGAAGCCATCGTCGACAAACCGTTGTGCGTCGATATCGAACTCGCGCACCACGAGCGCATCCGAGCCGCCCGGCGACAGCGTGATCAAGGCGCGATCGCCGTCCGGATAAAGGATGTCGAGTTCGGCGCAGACCCATGGCGTGCCTTCGGCTGCACCGAGCGCGTCGAAATCGAGCAGGTTCTGCCAGACCGGCGCGCCACTGCGCCAGGCCGCCCACGTCGTACGCCGCCAGATGCCTTTGGGATTGCGTTCGTCCTGCCACAGATCGTAGGCCCAGTCCTTCCAGCGATCGGGAATAACCGGACGTTCACGCGGCAGATAAGCGTCGGCAAGCCGCTGTTTGAGCGATTCGAATTCCGCGCTACGGCACCATGCGGCGCGCGTGCGGGCATTCTGCGCTTCGACCCACGCGAGCGCGTCAGGATCGTCGAGTGCTTCGAGCGACAGAAAGGGATCGGGGGAAAGCGGCCAGGAGAAAGTAGCGGGAGTGGCGGAAGAATCGGGCATCGTCAGCTGTCGAATGAAAACAGCGTTGATTATGCCTTGCGTGAGCCCGGCGGCCTTTGATGCCACGCGCGGGAACAGCTGAAGGGACAGCCGGAGAAGATACCCGTGGGGCGATACCTGCGGGGACTACCCAGGAGTCGGCCTAACGGGACAGCCTAAGTAATAACTGCTGGAGAACTGCCAGAGAGCTGCCGGGGAACTGCTGGAGAACTGCCGGGGCGGCTGACAAGCCGCCCCGGCTGACCGCGCAAATCCATCAGGGCTCGAGATTGAGCTCCTGAATCTTGCGCGTAATCGTGTTACGACCGATGCCAAGCCGCTCCGCTGCTTCCACCTTGCGTCCGCGCGTGAAATCCAGCGCCTCGCGGATCACCGCCGCTTCGAAACGGCGTGCGAGTTCGTCCATGACATCGGCCGCATTCTCACGCAACATCCGCGCGACTTCGGTGCGCAAGCCGCCTTCCCAGGCGCTGACGGCGGCCGCGACCGGCACGCCGGCGGTGGCAACCGGATGCGTGGCCGCACTGGAGCCGTTGATCGGCGCGCCGCCAGCGAGGCCGGCTTCACCCGTGCCGAGCGCACCGCCCATACCGCCGGAGAGATCCGTCACGCCCGCTTGCGCGGGACCGAGGTCAGGCGGCAAGTCCTTGATCTCGATGGTCTGCGCCGGCGCCATGACCGTCAGCCAGTTGGCGAGATTCTCCAGTTGACGCACGTTGCCCGGAAACGGCAACGATGCCAGATAAGCAAGCGCCTCTTCCGACACACGTTTCGGTTCCACGCCCAGATCGCGCGCGCTCTTTTGCAGGAAGTGGCGCGTGAGCAGCGGAATGTCTTCGCTGCGCTCGCGCAAGGCCGGCAAGCGCAAGCGGATCACATTGAGCCGGTGATACAAGTCCTCGCGGAACAGACCCTGACGCACGCGCGATTCGAGATTCTGGTGCGTCGCCGCGATCACGCGCACATTGGCGCGCAACGGATTGTGGCCGCCGACGCGATAGAACTGCCCGTCCGACAGCACACGCAACAGACGTGTCTGCAAATCGAACGGCATATCGCCGATTTCGTCGAGAAACAGCGTGCCGTTTTCCGCCTGTTCGAAGCGCCCCTGGCGCATGGCCTGCGCGCCGGTGAACGCGCCGCGCTCGTGACCGAACAGTTCGGATTCCAACAGATCCTTCGGAATCGCCGCCGTATTCAACGCGATGAAGGGACCGTTCGCGCGTGGGCTATGTCGGTGCAACGCACGCGCGACCAGTTCCTTCCCGGTGCCTGATTCGCCGGTAATGAGCACGGTGGCCGCGGAATGCGACAGCCGGCCGATCGCGCGAAACATGTCCTGCATCGCCGGCGCCTGGCCGAGCATTTCCGGTGCATCGGCGACACGGTCGTCCCACGTCTGTTCGCCGCGCATGCTTTCGTCGACCGCGCGACGGATCAGCTCGACCGCCTTGTCGACATCGAACGGTTTGGCGAGGTATTCGAACGCACCACCCTGAAATGCGGCGACCGCGCTATCCAGGTCCGAGAACGCCGTCATGATGATGACGGGCAAACCCGGCACCTTGTCACGAACCGTTTGCAGCAATTCGAGGCCGGAGCCGCCGGGCATCCTGATGTCGGACACCAGCACCTGAGGGCTGTCGTGATCGAGCGCCGCGGAAGCCTCGCGCACGTTCGCGAAGCTGCGGGTCGCGAAGTTTTCGCGGGCGAGCGCTTTTTCGAGCACCCAGCGAATCGATTGATCGTCGTCTACTATCCAGATCGGCTTCATATAGGTCGGTCAGAAGTCTTGAAGGAGCCCCCAAACCTGTCGCTTTGCGCCAGGCCCCCGAAGGGGTAAGAAAACTTGGGGCGGCCCCGTGTTTTTTCACTGGGCCTGTGTGTTAGCAGTCGAGCGGCAGCAGAATCTGAAACTCGGTGTGGCCAGGCCGGCTTTCCACTTCGATCAGTCCGTCGTGTTGTTGCACGAAAGTCTGCGCGAGCGTCAAACCGAGACCGCTACCGTCCTCACGCCCCGATACGAGCGGATAGAAAATGCGATCGCGGATTTCCTCGGGAATGCCAGGGCCGTTGTCAATGATATGCAAGTCCAGTGCCAGCTTACATAAACGTTTCGACACAGTGATCTTGCGCGCAATGCGAGTGCGCAACTCGATGCGCGCGTCGCCTTGCGAGATGCGTTCACGCAGCGCTTCGGCTGCATTGCGCACGATATTCAGGAGCGCCTGAATCAGTTGCTCCTTGTCGCCGCGCAGGTCCGGCACGCTCACGTCGTAATCGCGCTCGATCGTGAGACCGCGCGGAAACTCCGCAAGAATCACCTGGCGCACGCGCTCGCACACTTCGTGAATATTCACGTCGCCGACGATATGCGGATGACGGTGCGGTTCCAGCAAGCGATCGACCAGCGTTTGCAGCCGGTCCGACTCCTTGATGATGACCTGCGTGTACTCGCGCAACTCGTCCCGTTCGCGCTCGCCGAGTTCGAACTCGAGCAGTTGCGCCGCGCCGCGAATCCCGCCAAGCGGGTTCTTGATCTCGTGCGCGAGATTGCGGATCAGTTGTTTGTTGACGGCCGTGAGGTCATTGATGCGTTCCTCGCGGTCGGAGCGTAAATGCCGCTCGTTTTCGAACAGTTCGAGCAGCACATAGTCTTGCGCGCTCTCCAGAAAGCCGACGATCGCATGCACATGCAGCGGCTCGTGGCCGGGGCGTTCGAGTACGGCGTCCAGATGCGTCGCGTGAAACCGGTGAGCGGCGATCGCGGAAATCGTGGCGACCAGTTCGTCGGCATTCGAGAAGATGTCCTGCCACGCCATCTGCGTCAGTTGCTTTCGCGAAAGCTCCAGCATCGACTCCGCCGACGGGTTCGCAAACACAACGCGCAGTGTGCGCTTTTCAAGCACCAGCACGACCGTCGGGAGTGCCTCGAAGCCCGGCAGCAAACCGGAACCCACCAGCTGAGCGTCGTCCGACAGCGTCTGCTCGTGCCCTTTTCTTGCCTTCATCAGATTCTTCAGAACCATCTTGCAGTCTGGCCGATAGGAGATGGTGATCAATCAGGTGTACAGCTTATTGTCCTGCCTGGTGTTCTGCTTACTGTCCTACCTGCTGCTTTGCTTCATTGCCTCTACGCTTCAAGCGAATTCGGGTCTAACAAAAAAGGGACGGCGCCGCCGTCCCTTTGTGACCGATCGCGAGCGTCGGGCAAAGCGCTTCGCCGTTTGAAGGGCGAAGCGCCATTGCCGCTTACAGCGAGTAGTACATTTCGAATTCGATCGGGTGCACCGACTGACGATAGCGTTGCAGCTCGCCCGTCTTCAGTTCGATGTACGCGTCGAGCATCGAGTCCGTGAACACGCCACCGCGCGTCAGGAATTCGCGGTCAGCGTCGAGTGCGTCCAGCGCCTGGTCGAGGCCGGCACACACGGTCGGGATCTTTGCATCCTCTTCCGGCGGCAGGTCGTACAGGTTCTTGTCGGCCGCTTCGCCCGGGTGAATCTTGTTCTGCACGCCGTCCAGACCCGCCATCATCAGCGCGGAGAAGCACAGGTACGGATTCGCCATCGGATCCGGGAAGCGCGTTTCGATACGGCGGCCCTTCGGGTTCGACACGTGCGGAATGCGGATCGATGCCGAACGGTTGCGAGCCGAGTAAGCCAGCTTCACCGGTGCTTCGAAGTGCGGCACGAGGCGCTTGTACGAGTTCGTCGACGGGTTCGTGATCGCGTTCAGCGCGCGAGCATGCTTGATGATGCCGCCGATGTAGAACAGCGCGAATTCCGACAGACCTGCGTAACCGTTGCCTGCGAACAGGTTCGTGCCGTCTTTCCAGATCGACTGGTGAACGTGCATGCCCGAACCGTTATCGCCGACCACCGGCTTCGGCATGAACGTTGCCGTCTTGCCGTACGTGTGCGCGACGTTCTGGATGATGTACTTCATTTGCTGCAGCCAGTCGGCGCGTTGCACCAGCGTCGAGAACTTCGTGCCGATTTCGTTCTGGCCCTGGCCCGCGACTTCGTGGTGATGCACTTCGACCGGGATGCCGATCTGTTCGAGCAACAGGCACATTTCCGAACGGATGTCCTGGAACGTGTCGACCGGCGCGACCGGGAAGTAGCCGCCCTTCGTGCCCGGACGGTGGCCGGTGTTGCCGCCTTCGAAGTCCATTGCCGACGACCACGGTGCTTCTTCCGAACCGATCTTGACGAACGTGCCCGACTGGTCCGTGCCCCACTTGACCGAGTCGAAAATAAAGAATTCAGGTTCCGGACCGAAGAAGGCCGTGTCGCCGAGGCCCGTGCTCTTCAGGTACGCTTCAGCGCGCTTGGCGAGCGAACGCGGGTCGCGTTCATAGCCCTTGCCGTCAGCCGGTTCGACGACGTCGCAAGTCAGGACCAGGGTCGATTCTTCATAGAACGGGTCGATGAAGGCGGTGTTCGCGTCCGGGACCAGCAACATGTCCGATGCTTCGATGCCCTTCCAGCCGGCAATCGACGAACCGTCAAACGCATGGCCGCTTTCGAACTTGTCTTCATCGAATGCCGACACCGGCACCGAAACGTGTTGCTCTTTGCCGCGCGTGTCGGTGAAACGGAAGTCGACAAACTTGACGTCCTCGTCTTTGACGAGTTGAACGACGTCGGCCACGGATTTACTCATAACCTATCTCCTGATTAACGAATTCGGCGGATTCAGCCGCCGCCCAATCTAGCTGACCCGCTTCGGCGCGTCCACCCCTCTATCGTTGAGGACGAACATAAAAATTGGCTGAAGCAAATCGATCGGCACCAATAAAGCAGCTTCTGTGCCATGTATGCGCCAACCCGGCGCAAAACCTCACTGCGCGCGCATTTGCGGGGAATGGGCGCACCGAAGGACATGCAGCCCCGAAATCTTTACCCCATGCACCGCACCGAATTAGTGCATTCATAAGAGCGGCAACCACCGGCATCTCTATTTTGGTGCATTCACAGAAAAACGCACCATTATTGGGCGATCGACTCTCCGCTTCGCACAGACCAGACACCGCTGCTGAACGGCATGCGTCCTGTCCGCCGCGCGCTAGAATGATCATTTGGTCCGAAGGAGATTTGCGCTCATGAGCACGCTCGAACAGTTGTACGCCCAGGCGGACAAGCGCCGCACCGAGAACCAGTTGCCCTATGCGGGCGCGGTATCGCCCGCCGAAGCGTTCGAACTGCTGCAACTCGATCCGCGCACGCGTCTCGTCGACGTGCGCACCCGCGCCGAACTCGATTGGGTCGGCCGGCCGGTTATCGGCGACGGGCAATACGCACATGTGGAATGGACGCGCTACCCCGGCGCCGTGCCGAACCAGGAATTCCTTCAGCAACTCAGCCAGGTGGCCACGCCCGATACTCCCGTGCTGTTTTTGTGCCGCAGCGCCGCGCGTTCGAAGCTTGCCGCGATCGCCGCCACCCAGGCCGGCTTTGCCAAGGCGTATGACCTGCTGGAAGGCTTCGAGGGTGACAAGGACGGCCAGGGGCATCGGAAGACAGTGTCGGGCTGGTGCTTTCGCGGATTGCCGTGGATTGGCGCGTGATTGCTGGTCGGCGGCCTGATGGGTTGCCCGACGGGTTGCCTGATGGGTTGCCTGATGGGTTGTCCGAATAGCAGCCTTGATCGACTGCCCGTTCGCTGCTGCCCGCGTGAGCAGCGTCTGCGTCGACGCGCTTCTGGCCGGCACAGTGCAACGAATGGCGCTCGACGGCCGCGCACACACCGGCTCGTGCCGACACTTGACGGTGTCTTAGCAGGTGAGGCGGGACGATTAGATGCATCGTCGGCGCTGCATGTGACAGGCCGATGATGCGTCAAGTGTTGTTAATAAGTTAGGCACTGGCGCAAGCGCGTCCGAAAGAAGGATGGCATGCGCGGCGGCTAAACCGCGGCGTCACCTGGCTCAATGACAGATCAACCGCGGCTAAAGCACGACTCAGGCGCAACTCAGGCGCGACTAAGGTGTGGCTGAGGCGAGGCTCAAGCGCGCGATTTAGCCGCCGCCGCTTCCGGCTCGACAATATCGCCGCCCAGCAGATGCACACCTTCGCGCAGCTTCACAAACGCCGCTGCCACCGCTTCCGGTTCGCCCTTCACACCGAGATCGATGTGATGTCGCGCATATACACCGCCGCGCTCCGCATCGCCCACGCTCGGCAGGCTGAACACCCGCACGCCCGGAAAATCGTGTTCGATCTTTTCCATCAACGGCGTCAGACGCGACTCCGGCAACTCGAAGACCAGCAATGACTTTTCCGCATGCGGCATCGCGTGATGCAAATGGGCGTATTGCGTATCCAGCACCCACTCGATCATTGGCCACGCCATGACCGGAAAGCCCGGCACGAAGTAGTGCTGGTTGATCGAGAAACCCGGAATCTTGTTGTAGCCGTTGGGAATGATCGACGCGCCCTGCGGAAACGTGCCCATATTCAGGCGATGCCGGTTCTCGGGCGAATTCAGATCGAGCGGCGCAGCCGCGTTCGCCGGATACATGTCGCGGATACGCTCCTGAATCAGCTGCCCGGCCTCCGGATGCAACTCGAGCGGCACGCCCAGCGCGACCGCCGCGCACTGGCGGGTGTGGTCGTCCGGCGTGGCGCCGATGCCGCCCGTGGAAAACACGATGTCGCCCGATGCGAACGTGCGTCGCAGCGTTGCCGTGATGCGTTCCGGCTCGTCGCCGATATATTCCGCCCAGCCGAGCGACAGCCCGCGCGCGCCCAGCAATTCGATGACCTTCGGCAGATGCTTGTCGACGCGTCTGCCCGACAGGATTTCGTCGCCGATGATGATGACGCCAAATGCCATTGCCGCCTCTTTCGCTTAGTCAATAATTCATCAGTAAGGAACCGGCGCCGCGTGCCGCGGACCGTGATCTTCCGCGCGCATACGTTGCAGCGCGCGCAAACAGTAGTAGCCGAACCACAGCGCCGAAAACACGAGGATGAATGCGTAAATCCAGATCGTCACCGCGGTGATCACCGGGAACAGCACGATCAGCCATACCGACGACGCCCACAACAGCGTAGGCAGCGATCCCAGCAAGCCGCTCGCAATGCCGATCAGCAGCAACGGCAACCGGAAGCGCCGTACCAGCGCACGTCTTTCATCACGCGTGGCATGCAGTGCGAGCGCGTCGTAACTCATTATGCGATACGTCAGCCAGCCCCACAGGAGCGGCGGAATCAGCGCGAAGAACGGCGGCACCAACCACAGCGGCAACGTGACGATCAGCAGCACGAGACAGACCAGTGTGGTCCACAACGCCTGACCGAGGCTACCGTACCACGTTCCGCCGCGGCGCATTTCGAGCCCCGCAAATTGCCGCGCCGACAGAAAGCGGATCACGGCCGGCATCGACAGCGTGGCGATCAGCAGCAACACCGTGACGACGATCAGCGGAATCGCCATCGCAATCACGATGAACGGCGCGATCGCCGCGTGCAGCGCCGAAAAACCGAGCCAGTCGAACAGACGATAAAGCGTGACCGTGAACGACCAGCTTTCGAGCCACGTGCGGGTCGCGCCGATCAGCGTCTGCCAGGAAAACCACAGGATCACGCCCCACCCGACCGTCGCCGCCAGAAACGGCAGGAAGGTCAGCCAGAGCATGCGCGGGTGGAGCGCGCTTGCGAGCGCGCGTCCGAACGAGCGCAACAGATCATTCATGCGAGCCAGTGCCGGTGAACGAAACGATGGAAGAAGGAGAACAGCGCGACGAACAGGCGAAGGATCCGGCAAACAGACCGGCATGCGGATCGGAAAACCAACCAGGAACGTGCGCGCAAACGTGGACAGGATAAACCACGTGACGCGCCGCCGGGAAAACCGGCGGCGTAGAAGGAAGAATGCTCAAACTGGCGCGGCGTCGCTGCCTTCGGCACGGCGGCGCTTCGACGACAGGCGCCCGGCGATGCGTACGAAGGCAAGCCAGTGCTGCGCCCAGATGCCGTCGCCGTAGCGCCGGCCTTCGAGTTGATCGCGGATGCCGGTCGGCTCCATCTCCCGGCTCCAGGACACGCTGCGAAACAGCATGTCCCACCACGGAAACAGCACGCCGAAATTGCAGCCGTACTTCAGGCCTTCGTGGCCGTAGCCGATCGCATGGTGACGGCGATGGAAAGTCGGACTGACCAGCAGGCGCTCGCCGAGCCAGCCGAAGTACAGGCGAATGTTCGCGTGCTGCACGCTCTGCGCCAGGTTCGTGATTGCCACCAGCACGACGAATTGCGACGGCGGCACGCCGATCACCAGCGCAATCACCGCGAAGAACGACGCTTGCAGCAGATCGTCGAGCAGATGGTTACGGTCGTCGGACCACAGCGACATCTGCTGCTGGCTGTGATGCACCGCGTGCAATTCCCACCAGATGCCGATCCGATGCTCCCAGCGGTGGTACCAGTAACCGGCAAAATCGAGCACCAGCAGATACATCACGAACGTGACGAGCGGCTGCGTGGTGACGCCCGGCCACAGATTGTCGAACTCGATATTCGCGATGTTGTGCAGACGCAGCCAGGCCTGAACGGCGTCGAAGAATGGCTGCAGCGCAAAAAAGAAGAACAGATTGAGAATGCCGAGCTTGGCGATCCAGGTGTAGATCACGTCGACCCGCACGGCCTTGCGGTTTTCCCACCGCTCCACCGGGCGGAGCATCTCGAGCGGGCGCAGCACTGCGTACATTGCCAGCACCTCGAAGACACCCACGATCACCCAATACAGGCTGTCGTAAGTGTCTTCGTCGTAGTCCATCAGGTTGAAGCGGAACAGCAACGGCTGCACCACGTCAACGTACAGCAGCGTCTGCACGGCTGAGACGAAGCTGTCGAGAGAAGAAAAAATCAGATGGAACATGGTGCTGGCCTGTTACTTCATTCCTGACGGTTCGGTGAGTTCGCTGATTAACGCATCATGCGCCGTTCGGTGCCGTAACCGGTGCGCGATTGAAGAAATAGATACCGTGCGGCGAACGGCCGACGGCAATCGTCTGGATCAGCTTACGCGTGTTCAGGTCGATGATGCCGACGTGCTTCGCGAAACGGAAGGTCACCCACAGATAGCGTTTGTCGGCGGAAAGTTCCATGTCGTCCGGTCCCGGCATCAGACCGGTGATGTCGCCGACGTTGGTAAGCGTGTCTTCGTCGATGATGCTGATGGTGCTCGCGACGCGGTTCGACACCGCGACATGCTTGCCGTCAGCCAGCGAACGGAAGTTGTGCGCGCCCTTGCCGGTCGGGATCGTCTTGACGATTTTCTGGTTGCGCCAGTCCACCACCGCGACGTAATCCGCCCCGGTCATGCCGATCAGCAGATACTTTTCGCCCGGGGTCATCCACAGGCCGGCCGGCACCTTGCCGACCTTCATCTTCCACTTCACCGTTTGCGTGGCCAGATCGATAGCGGCCAGTTCGCCCGACACCTGCAGCGTGACGAAAACGGTCTTGCTGTCATTGGTGAACGCCATGTGGCTCGGCATCACCGCGAGCGGCAGACGCGAGGCCAGCGTCATCTGGTTCTTCTGGCCGTCGTAATGATAGATGTCGAGACGGTCCAGACGCAGCCCGGTGGTGACGAGCCACTTACGATCCGGCGAAAAGCCGATCTGATACGGGTCCTCGATGTTCTCGACCCAGCGTTGCACCTGGCCCGACTTCGGATCGACGAACATCAGGTTGTTCGATACTGAATTGGCGACGATCAGCGACGAATTGTCCGGCGTGGCCATCAGGTGATGCGGTTCCTTGCCTGTCGGCACCGTGCCGACGACCTGACGGGTGGTCTCGTCGATCAGGCTCAGCGTGGCTTCGCCGGAATTGAGCACGATCACGTTGTTGGCGTGGGCCGCCGGAGAAAAAAAGCCTGTGGCAGCGACCAGCGCCGCGCCTGCGGCGAACGTGGCAGTCAAGCCGGGAAGAAAAAATTTACGCATGAAAACTCACTTCGGAGAACAACTGACATTGTAGAACGTTTGCTGTGATCAGCGGTTGACGTGGATGCGGGTATGGTGCGCGAAAAGACAGGGGGACGCAGCGCATCCCGAGGCGAATCTGTCAGTGAATTCCGGGGCACCGACAACCCAACGCCGATTTTGCGTAGGGAAACCAGCATTGATCCGCATCGACCCATTTTAACCCGCAAAATAGCCGCCCATTAAATTCTTATTCAATTCCACTTCTCATAAGACAAAACAAGATTATTCTTTACTGGAGAATTTAAAATAATAAATTATCCAAAACGAATCACAATCAGCCATTTACCAGCAACAATTTAAGAATTGGCTTATATCGCCCTCGCCGCGCCAGAACTGACAATCTCGCCGTTCATCGCCCATGCACTTAATCCCGTGGATTTGAAAGCACGATGCAGGCGATTCGGACGCGCAAGAAATTCATCAGAACACAAAAAAACGGACGAAATAAATAACCACGGCCGACGTATTCTGTTTATGCGCAACACATCAAGGGCGATGACACCTTTTCCGAATCAGATTGCTTCCGTGTGCCGTCCACGCTCGTAATTCCGGCGGAGTTTTCTTAAAAATGAATAAAATCTACAAATCAGTTTGGTGTGAGACGACGGGCTCATGGGTCGCCGCGTCGGAGACGGCTCGCTCGAAAACGAAACGCGGGGCATCGCGGAAACTGGTAATGGCGCAGGCTGTGCTGGCTGGGGCAACGTTGCTGGCCGGTGTACCGCTGGCGCAGGCGGCCACGGTTTACTTCGCTGCCGGCACGGTCGTTCCAGGCGCGGATCCCGATGCGACAGCCTCGGGGCCGGGCTCAGTGGCGGCGGGCGTCGGATCGAGCGCAGCGGGTTCGGGGTCCATCGCGATCGGTAACTGGGCAACGGCGACGAACACCGCCGCAGTCGCGCTCGGGTTCAAGGCGGAAAGCATCGGTGAAGGTTCATTCGCCGCCGGGATGACGGCTCAGGCCCTGGCTGATTTCAGCACCGGCATAGGCAACTTCGCCATCGCGAAGGGCGTGGGCGCGACGGCCCTCGGCGCATTCGCGCAGGCCAATGGTCAGAACTCCGTGGCGTTCGGTTTCAGCTCGGCGGCACAAAGCGCGGATTCGGTCGCCATCGGCTCCTATTCCCGCGCGAACGGCGCGCAAGCGAACGCGTTCGGCACCAACGCCTATGCGCTTGACGTTGGCAGCACGGCGCTCGGCGCCAACGCGCTCGCGAATAAGAGCGGCGCGGTCGCCATTGGTCTCGACGCTAACGCCTCCGCCGACGGCAGTGTGGCATTAGGCCAGGGCTCCGTTGCCGATCGTGCGAACACCGTCTCTGTCGGCGCAAGCGGCGCAGAACGCCAGGTCACCAACGTTGCCGCCGGCACCGAAGCGACAGACGCCGTCAACCTGAGTCAATTGAACGCGGCTGCCGCCAACGCCTCGCGCTATTTCAAGGCAGGTGGCGCCAATGACGGCTCGGACGACGCCACTGCAAGCGGCGACCACGCTGTCGCGATCGGCGCTTATGCCAACGCTTCCGGCAACACTTCGTTTGCAGCCGGCACCTCCTCGTCGGCACAGGGCGATAACAGCACAGCCATCGGCACACTTGCCACCGCAGCAGGCGACGGCTCGACGGCGCTCGGCCATAACGCAAATGCCATCGCGGCCAACTCGGTCGCCGTGGGTCAAGGCTCGGTTGCCGATCGTGCGAACACTGTCTCTGTCGGGGCAAGCGGCGCAGAACGCCAGATCACCAATGTCGCAGCCGGCACTGAAGCTACAGACGCCGTCAACCTGAGCCAATTGAACGCGGCGGCCGCCAACGCCTCGCGCTATTTCAAGGCCGGCGGAGCCAATGACGGCTCGGACGACGCCATTGCAAACGGCGACCACTCGGTCGCAATCGGCGCCTACGCCAACGCTTCCGGTAACGCGTCATTTGCAGCCGGCACCTCCTCGTGGGCGCAGGGCGACAACAGCACAGCCGTCGGCACGCTCGCCACCGCAGCAGGCGATGGCTCCACGGCCCTCGGCCACAACGCAAATGCCATCGCGGCCAACTCGGTCGCCTTGGGCCAAAGCTCGGTTGCCGATCGTGCGAACACCGTCTCTGTCGGCGCAAGCGGCGCAGAACGCCAGATCACCAATGTCGCAGCCGGCACCGCCGACACCGACGCCGTCAACGTTGCCCAGTTGAAGGAAGTGACATCGCAGACCGACGCCAAGCTAGACGGCGCCGTGATGTACGACAAAAACGCCGACGGCAGCGTCAACAAGAGCAGCGTCACGCTCGGCGATGCAACGAACGGCGGCACGATCATCCACAACGTCGCCGACGGCGTGGATCCCACCGATGCCGTCAACTTCGGCCAACTGAACGCGGCGATCGGCAGCGCTGTGCAGAACATCACCGTGAACCCGAACGTACCGTTCTTCAGCGCCGACGGCGACACCAACACGGAAGCTGCGCAGGCCTCGGGCACACATTCGGTCGCCGTGGGCGCCAACGCCAATGCCACCGGCACGAACGCAATCGCCATGGGCGCGAACGCGGTGGCAAGCGGCAACAACGCCACCGCGCTAGGTGCCGCAGCAAACGCCAGCGCCGACAACTCGGTGGCGTTGGGTCAAGGCTCGATCGCGGATCGCGCGAACACGGTGTCGGTCGGCGCGGCGGGACAGGAGCGTCAGATCACCAATGTCGCTGCCGGCGTGCAAGGCACGGATGCGGTCAACGTCAATCAGTTGCAGCAATCCATGAGCGGCGCAGTCGGCCAGGCTAACAGCTACACCGACGACCAGATCCGCTCGGCCCGCCGCGATTCGTACGGCGGCACGGCATCGGCGCTGGCGGCAGCAGGTTTGCCGCAAGCGGTCTTGCCGGGTCACGGCATGGTGGCGATTGCGGGTGGCACCTATGCCGGCCAGTCGGCAATGGCTATCGGCGTGTCGCAGCTGTCGGAAACGGGCAAGTGGGTCTACAAGGTGCAGGGGACAACCGACTCGCGTGGTCAGTTCGGCGCGTCGGTCGGCGCGGGTATGCACTGGTAAAGCTTCGGCAGGAAGCGTGACTGGCTCCATCAGGGCCAGTCACGCCGAGGCCGATGGTGTTGCTGTATCAACGGCGAGCAGGCGCGGGCCCGCAAGAACCCGTGCCCTTTGCGCGCGACATCATTCTCAAAAGGAGTGGCGTCGCGCGCTTTTTTGCTCGACACCACGCGTAGAACCGCATCGGCTAACGCCGGACGAACGAAGCGGACACTTGCGACGCCCCACTCCGTGCGCGCGCTCAGTGCCGCATCCCCCCCTTCTCATCCACCACTCAACGCTGCATCGATTCCCACACTTTGTAGAGACGCTTCACCGACACCGGCATCGGCGTACGCAGCTCCTGCGCGAACAGCGAAATCCGCAATTCTTCGAGCAGCCAGCGGAATTCCGACAGGCGCGGATCCAGCACACCGCCGCGTTGCGCCAGCGCGCGCTGGTAGTTCTGCAACAGCGGATGGAACTCGGCGAACTGCCGTGCGTCGCGCGCGGAGTCTGCCTTCAGCTTGTCGATGCGCAGCGCAATGCCCTTCAGATAGCGCGGAAAGTGCGCCAACTGCGGGTACGGTGTGTCGACCACAAAGCGCTTGCCAATCAGTCCGTCGAGCTGGTTCTGCATATCCGCATGCGCCGCGGTGAACGACTTCGCCTGCACCAGCTTCTTCGTCACGGTCGCGTATTCGGTCAGTATCTGCCCCACCAACCGGGCGATTTCCTGGGCCAATAACGTCAGACGGCTGCGGCCTTCGTCGCGGCGCGTGTGGAAGCTGACGTCATCGGCCGGCAGCGGGTCTTGCAGACAGGCGCGGTCGAGCGCAGTGTCGATCAGTTGATCGCGTAGTTCTTCCTGAGTGCCGCGCGGCATGAACTGCATCGCCATTTCGCGCAGACCCGGCAGGTTCTTCTCCAGATACTTGATCGGCTCTTTCAATTGCAACGCGAACAGGCGCCGCAGCCCTGCGCGATGGATGCGCGCGGCTTCGTCCGGGGAATCGAACACTTCGACGTCGCAATGTGTACCGCGATCCACCAGCGCCGGATACCCGAACAAAGTCTGCCCGCCACGGCGAATTTCAAGCAACTCGGGGAGCTTGCCGAAATTCCACGTCGTCAGCTTTTCGTACAGCGCGGTACCCGCTGCGCCGTCTTGCGACGCAGTTTGCGGACCTGACGCCGCCGTGCCCTTGCCTCGCGAAGCCCCACCACTTGCCGCACCGGCTGCTCCGCTCGCTTGCGCGCCGGCGGGCACGCTACCACCGCCGCCCGCATCCGCCAGCGCCACCCCAGCAGCACCCGACGCAATCTTCTGGAAGTGCTGCTGCGCCTGACCACCCAGTTCAGCACGCAGTTGCGACATATTCCGGCCCATCGCGAGTTGCCGCCCGTGCTCGTCGATGACCTTGAAATTCATGAACAGATGCGGCGTCAGCGTTTCGAGCTTGAAGTCCGATTGCTTCATCGCGACCTGGGTCTGTTCACGAATGTCCGCAATCAGCGACTCGAGCAAACCGCCCGCGCCGAAACGCGGGCCACCATGCCGTTCGACAAAACCCGCGGCGAATTCAGGCAACGGCACGCAATGACGCCGCAGCTTCTGCGGCAGCGATTTCAGCAACAGTTGCGTCTTCTCTTTCAGCATGCCGGGCACGAGCCATTCGCAACGCCGCGCATCGACCTGATTCAGCGCGTACAACGGCACCGCGAGTGTCACGCCGTCGCGCGGCGAACCGGGTTCGAAGTGATACGTGAGCGCCATCTCGACGCCCGCCATTGTCATCCGTTTCGGGAACAGATCGGTCGTGACACCGGCGGCTTCGTGCCGCATCAGATCGTCGCGTGAGAGATACAGCAGACGCAGCTTGTCTTCCGGCTGACCGCTCTTTTTCACCTCGTCGCGATACCAGCGCTCGAACGACGCACCCGTATAGATGCCCTTCGGCAACGCCTGATCGTAGAAGCCGAAAATCAGCTCGTCGTCGACCAGCACGTCCTGACGGCGCGATTTATGTTCCAGTTGCTCGATATCGGCAAGCAGCTTGCGGTTATGCGCAAAGAACGCGAGCTTCGTATCGAACTCGCCTTCCACTAACGCCCCGCGAATGAACAGCTCGCGCGCACGCGCCGGGTCCTGTTTGCCGAAACTCACGCGCCGCCGGTGATAGATCGGCAGGCCGTAAAGCATCGCGCGCTCGAACGCCGACACCTGCGCCGCGCGCTTTTCCCAATGCGGCTCGGACAACGACTTCTTCAGCAGATGCTCGCCGATCTTCTCGATCCATTCCGGCTCGATCTTCGCGATGCAGCGTGCGTACAGCCGGCTCGTCTCGACGAGTTCGGCGGCCATCACCCATTTCCCCGCCTTCTTCACCAGCGCCGAGCCCGGCCAGAGGTAGAACTTGATGCTGCGCGCGCCGAGGAAATACGGTTCGTCATCGGCTTTCAGGCCGATATTACCGAGCAGGCCAGTCAGCAACGCGAGGTGAATCTGCTCGAAAGTCGCTTCAGCTTCGTTCAGCCGCCAGCCGTGCTCGCGCACCACGGTCAGCAGTTGCGAGTGCACGTCGCGCCATTCGCGCAGACGCAGTTGCGACAGGAAGTTCTTGCGGCACTCGTCCTGCAACTGCCGGTTCGACTTCTTGTGCGCGATCGCTTCTTCGAACCAGTTCCAGATTTTCAGCCATTGGAGAAACTCGGAACGCTCGTCGGCGAACCGGCGATGCGCCTGGTCGGCTTGCTCCTGCGCTTCGATCGGCCGGTCACGCGGGTCCTGCACCGACAAGGCGCTGGCGATGATCAGCACTTCCTTCAACGCCTGCTGATCGCGCGCGGCGAGAATCATCCGGCCGACGCGCGGATCGAGCGGCAAGCGCGCGAGTTCGCGGCCAAGCGGCGTGAGCTGGTTGTCGTCGTCGACGGCGCCCAGTTCGTTCAGTAGCTGGTAACCGTCAGCGATCGCGCGGCCCGGCGGCGGCTCGATGAACGGGAAGGTTTCGATCGCCGTCAGATGCAGCGACTTCATGCGCAAAATCACCGACGCCAGCGACGAACGCAAAATCTCTGGGTCGGTGAAGCGCACGCGGCCCTGATAGTCGCTTTCTTCGTACAGACGAATACAGATGCCATCCGCGACCCGCCCGCAACGCCCTGCCCGCTGATTCGCGGCGGCCTGCGAAATCGACTCGACCTGCAACTGCTCGACCTTGTTGCGATACGAGTAGCGCTTCACGCGCGCGAGTCCCGTATCGACCACGTAGCGAATACCCGGCACCGTCAGCGAAGTTTCGGCGACGTTGGTGGCCAACACGATGCGGCGCGCGTTCGAGGTGCGGAACACGCGCTCCTGTTCGGCTGCGGACAAGCGCGCGAATAGCGGCAAGATTTCCGTGTGCGGCGGATGATGCTTGCGCAGCGCCTCGGCGGCATCGCGGATTTCGCGCTCGCCGGGCAGGAAGACCAGCACGTCGCCGGGGCCTTCGCGGCACAGTTCGTCGACCGCATCGACGATCGCTTCCATCAGATCGCGATCCGTCTCGCGCTGGGTCTTCGGCCTGTCACGCGATTCACGCGAAGACGAGGCGGAAGAACCTTCGGCCGCCTTCACGGCAGGACTATCTTCCGCAACCGGCCGATAGCGCACTTCGACCGGATAGAGACGCCCGCTCACTTCGATCACCGGCGCGGGCTTTTCTTCACTGCCGAAATGGCGTGCGAAACGGTCCGCGTCGATCGTCGCCGAGGTCACGATCAGCTTCAGATCGGGCCGCTTGACGAGAATTTCCTTCAGATAGCCGAGCAGAAAATCGATGTTCAGGCTGCGCTCGTGCGCTTCGTCGATGATCAGCGTGTCGTAGGCTTTCAGCAGCGGATCGGTCTGCGTTTCGGCGAGCAGGATACCGTCGGTCATCAACTTGACCGACGCGCCCGGCGACAGATTGTCGGTAAAACGCACCTTGTAGCCGACCACTTCGCCGAACGGCGTGCCGAGTTCTTCGGCGATCCGGCGGCCCGTCGCCGACGCGGCGATCCGGCGCGGTTGCGTATGGCCGATCAGGCCGGAGCCGCCCGCACCGAGACCGCGCCCGAGTTCGAGACAGATTTTCGGCAACTGGGTCGTCTTGCCGGAGCCGGTCTCGCCGCAGACGATCACGACCTGATTCTGCGCAATGGCGCGCGCGATCTCCTCGCGACGGCCGGAAACCGGCAACGCTTCCGGGAACGTGATCGGCGGAATCGGATTCGGCTCGACGACGCGTTGAACGCGCGGCGGACGTGGTTCGCGGCGCGGCTCGTGCGGCTGGTTTTTTTTCTGCGCAGACGGGTCCGCGCCTTCCGCGGCGCGCCTCGGCACGCGCGCCTTTTCCGGCGTGTTGCGGTTGGCGTCCGGCGCTTTGCGGCGCTCCGCGTCGCCGGGCTTCACCTGATCGGCGTCCGGCGCCGATTTCTCGTTCGCCTCAGCGGGATTTCTGGGTACATTCGACATGGGGGCGCATTATAATCCCCGGCATGAATTCCCAAACCGACCTCGTCCCCGCGCCCGCGAGCGCTCCGGCCCCCGCCGGAGCAACGGAAGACCTCGCCCAGCACGCGCAATTCGTCGACTGGATGCGCTCAGTCGCCCCTTATATCCATGCGTTCCGTAACAAGACGTTCGTCGTCGGTTTCGGCGGCGAAGTGGTGCATCAGGGGCTCCTGAATGCGCTCGTGTCCGATATCGCGCTGCTGCAGGCCATGGGCATCCAGATCGTGCTGGTGCACGGCTCCCGGCCGCAGGTCGAAGAGCAGATGAGCCTGCACGGCGTGGAATCCGAGTTTTCGCACGGCATGCGCATTACAGACGCACGCGCGTTGGAGTCGGCGAAAGAAGCGGCCGGCGAAGTGCGTCTGGATATCGAGGCGGCGATCAGCCAGGGCTTGCCGAACACGCCGATGGCGCACGCGCACATCAGCGTGGTGTCGGGCAACTTCGTGACAGCGCGCCCGGTCGGCATTCTCGACGGCGTCGATTTCGCCCACACCGGCGTGGTGCGCAAGATCGACGCGGATTCGATCCGTCATTCGCTCGCGAGCCGCAAGCTCGTGCTGCTCTCGCCACTCGGTTTTTCGCCCACCGGCGAGGCCTTCAATCTGTCGATGGAAGACGTCGCCTCGGCGGCGGCCATCGCGCTGCGCGCCGACAAGATCGTGTTCCTGACCGAAACGCCGGGCCTGATGGAAACTGGCGAAGAAGGCCCTGAGCTGATCCGCGAACTGTCGCTCGACGATGCCTACAAGCTGCATGAAAGCGGCGAAGTCACCGGCGACGCGGGCTTCTATCTGAAACATTCGATCCGCGCCTGCCGCGGCGGCGTGGCGCGGGCGCACATCATCCCCTACGCGCTCGACGGCAGCCTGCTGCTCGAACTGTTCCTGCACGACGGCGTGGGCACGATGATCTCGTACGAGAACCTCGAAAGCCTGCGCGAAGCCACGCCGGACGACGTCGGCGGTATTCTCTCGCTGATCGAGCCGCTCGAATCCGACGGCACGCTGGTGCGGCGCGGCCGCCACCAGATCGAACGCGACATCGACCATTTCTCGGTGATCGAGCACGATGGCGTGCTGTTCGGCTGCGCGGCGCTGTATCCGTACCCGCAGGAGCGCATCGGCGAAATGGCGTGCCTCACGGTCGCGCCCGAAGCGCAAGGCACCGGCGACGGCGAGCGCCTGCTCAAACGCATCGAGCAACGCGCGCGGGCACGCGGCCTCACGCGGATTTTCGTGCTCACCACACGCACCGAACACTGGTTCCTGAAGCGCGGCTTCGTCAAGGTCACGGTCGACGACCTGCCGGAAGACCGCCGCCGACTCTATAACTGGCAGCGCAAGTCGCTCGTGCTGATGAAACAGCTCTGAGCGTCCCCATATAAAGCGACTGCCCGCACCCACACCGATATAGGAGAAGCACAGCATGACTCGTATGGTTCAATGCGCGAAGCTCGGCAAGGAAGCCGAAGGCCTCGATTTCCCGCCGCTGCCGGGCGAACTCGGCAAGCGGATCTACGAAGGCATTTCGAAGGAAGCCTGGCAGGCCTGGTTGAAGCAGCAGACCATGCTGATCAACGAAAACCGCCTGAACATGGCCGATCCGCGCGCACGCCAGTATCTGATGAAGCAGACCGAAAAGTTCTTCTTCGGCGAAGGCGCGGATACGGCGCAGGGCTATGTGCCGCCGGCAGCCGAATAAGCGCTTTCTTGCGCTGCAAGCCAGGATTGGCAACCCGCCTGACAAAAAATCCGCGCCGCGAGCGCGGATTTTTTTCGCCTGTCTGACCGCGCCTTTCGCCGCCTGATACAGCAGATTTTCGTCGCCCCGTTCGCCGCTCGATACGCCACATTTTTGCCGAGCTTCGAGTCGCCAGATCGCCGGCTTCCAGTTGCGCCTTTCGCCGCTTTCGAGCCTCGGCAGAATTCACTAACCGGACCATTTCCGGCCACTTTTAAGCCTCTTTTCCATACCGCCGCAATCCGCCGAATCCCCCGCCACGCAAGGGATTGAGCACCCTTCCCGGGCTGCCGGCCGGATCTCGGGTTTGCACGATCATCCGTCATCGTGCTAACATGTGCATCGTTCCAACAGTAATTCACCAGCATTTCACACCGCGTCGCGTTCTCTTCAAGCTGACCCGTCGTGCCTTTTCCGGCACGCTGCCACGCTGAATTGAACAGTTTTTATACAAGAAGGCTTGTCGGTCGTTTCCCCGTTTGGTGGTCAAGCATCAGCGGCGAATAAAGCACCGGCCTTTTTCGTTTCAAGCCTTCCAGCGGCGCCTGGGCCAGCTTCCGGCCACCCCAGCGTCCTCATGCATCTGCCCCCCTTCCACGGCCACGCAGATGCAACAGTCAGCACAATCTAGACAAGTGTTTTTTCGCGAATCGTTCGCGAGGCACGGGCGTTTTATTTTCTTTTTCGCGCCCACTTCTTTTTTGTCTTCGGGCAAAAGAGACGCCATCGCTCTGCTCGCGAAACTGCACTTCCCCAGCACCCGTGGCGGAACGTTCATGCGCGTTTTCATGAGTTTCGTCGCAGTCATTGGAGTTTTCACCTTGACCGCTTCCAGCAACGGCTTCTGGCGACACCACAAAGAAGAACAACGCCTCTCCCTCGACGACATCACCGTCGTCGACAAATCTCTCCTCAAGCGGGCCGTCGGCGCCATGGCGCTCGGCAACGCGATGGAATGGTTCGATTTCGGCGTGTACAGCTACATCGCTGTCACGCTCGGCAAAGTGTTCTTCCCGTCGTCGAACCCGTCCGCCCAGTTGCTCGCCACCTTCGGCACGTTTGCCGCGGCGTTCCTGGTGCGGCCGATCGGCGGCATGGTGTTCGGGCCGCTGGGCGACCGCATCGGCCGTCAGCGGGTGCTGGCCATGACCATGATCATGATGGCGGCCGGCACGCTCGCGATCGGCCTGATTCCGAGCTACGCGACAATCGGCATTTTCGCGCCTGTGTTGCTGCTGGTCGCGCGCCTGGTGCAAGGTTTCTCGACGGGTGGCGAGTACGGCGGCGCCGCGACCTTCATCGCCGAATTCTCGACGGACAAGCGCCGCGGCTTTATGGGCAGCTTCCTCGAGTTCGGCACGCTGATCGGCTATGTGCTCGGCGCAGGCACCGTCACGGTCCTGACGGCGACGCTGTCGAACGACGCCCTCCTCTCGTGGGGCTGGCGTGTGCCGTTCCTGATCGCGGGTCCGCTCGGTTTGATCGGCCTGTACATCCGGATGAAGCTCGAAGAAACGCCCGCGTTCAAGAAGCAGGCCGAGCAACGCGAAGCTGAAGACAAGGCGATTCCGAAGCAATCTTTCCGCGAATTGCTGATCCAGCAATGGAAGCCGCTTCTGCTGTGCGTCGGCCTCGTGCTGATCTTCAACGTCACCGATTACATGGCGCTCTCGTATCTGCCGAGCTATCTGTCGGCCACGCTGCACTTCAACGAAACGCACGGTCTGTTCCTCGTGCTGCTCGTGATGGTGCTGATGATGCCGATGACGCTGGCCGCCGGCCGTCTGTCCGACACGATCGGCCGCAAGCCGGTGATGCTGTTCGGTTGCGTGGGTCTGTTCGTACTATCGATCCCCGCGCTGCTGCTGATTCGCATGGGCACGATGCTGCCGGTGTTCGGCGGACTGATGATTCTCGGCGTGCTGCTGTCGTGCTTTACCGGCGTGATGCCGTCGGCGCTGCCGGCGCTGTTTCCGACCAAGATCCGCTACGGTGCGCTCGCGATCGGCTTCAACATTTCGGTGTCGCTGTTCGGCGGGACGACGCCGCTCGTGACGGCATGGCTGGTCGATAGCACCGGCAATCTGATGATGCCCGCGTATTACCTGATGGGTGCGTCGCTGATCGGGATCGTCTCAGTGCTTGCGTTGCGTGAAACGGCCCGCAAACCGTTGCTCGGCTCAGGTCCGTGTGTCGCTACGCGTGCTGAAGCGCATGCCGTGCTGCGCGGTGAGCGCGAGGCCGCGGAGATGGATGAAGGCTACGCTGCCACGGCTACGGCGCGTGCCTGATGCGGGTTGTGCGGTAGCTTTAGCCGCTGAGAGGTTGTACGTGTATCGCGCGCACACGCTATGACGGGCGGCGGCAGGCAACCACCGCTATAAACGTGAGCGTGTCCAAAAACGGGCCGGCAAATTTTTGCCGGCCCGTTTTTTTACGCCACCAGAGAATCAAACGTCGCGTTTGCCCGCGCGCCTTCAATGATCAGCATGCCGGCTGAAATCGGCAACTTGAAACGCCTTGGCCCGGCACTGCCTGGATTGACGAACAACACGCCGTCGCGCTCGCTGATCGCGGGCTTGTGCGAGTGCCCCGTCACCACCACGTCGATGCCTTCACGACGCGGATCGCCGCCCACGTCGGCGATGTCATGCACGATGAGGATCGTCACCTGTTGCACGGTCAGCTTGACGTGTGTCGGCAGCGAGGCGACCGGCTCGTTAATGTCGTTATTGCCGCGCACGGCGGTGACCGGCGCGATCTGTGCAAGTGCATCGAGCACCGCCTGATTGCAGATATCGCCCGCGTGGATGATCGCATCGCAACCGGCAAGATACTGCAGGACTTCGGGGCGCACGAGGTTGTGCGTATCGGAGATCAAACCGATTCGAGTGACTGCGAAGCTTTGGGTGCGTGAAGTCATGATGCCAGTATCGGTCAAATGGCCTCAATCCGCCGACTGCCGTTCGGCAAGCTCACGCGTCAAAACCTGCGCCGGCCGCTTCGCACGAAGCAACCGCCGGGTTGCACCCTGCACCACCATCGACACCACCGCCGCGCACGCAAAGCTCAGCCACACGCCGTAATGCGGCAGCATCGTCGCGGTCACGGCGAAGAATGCCGCAAACGAGCCACGGCCGATCACCATGCCGCGCATCAACAAGGCGACGAAGTCCGCGCCATGCACGCGCTGGGCCGACACCGCGAGCACGATGCCGAGCAAAGGAAACACCGACAACAGTCCGCTCCACGTCGCACCCATCGACGCGGACAGCGTGGTCACCGCAACCGTCAGCAGCGCGCCGGCGAGCATGCGCAGCGCAAGATCGCCGAGGCCCAGACGCACCGCCAGCACGTGCCCCGTGACGCGCGGCAAACCGTTCTGAGAAATGGTGACAGCGACACAACCCGCGGCCACCGCCCACACCAGTCCACCCGGCAAATGCGTGAGCAGCAGCGCCACGCCAACCCATCCGAGCATCCCGGCCGTGAGCGCAAGCGGCCATGCGGAACGCCGGCAAGTCCACGCATACGCGAAATTGAACGCCTCGGAGGCGGCAATCGCGGCGATCGATGCCGCCGACGCCTGCGCCGCGAAAGCGGGACCACGCTCCAGCGCAAGCAGCAACACGATCGGGCCGGCCACGACCGGCAGCCCCGCCAGCCATCCCGCCACCGACGGCCCCCACACACGCCCGGCTACGGTCAGCGCGGCGAGAAACGCCGGCACCAGCGCAAGCTTGAGCGCAAGCAGCATGCTTACGCTTCCATCAGGTGTTCGATACGCCGGTCGGGCACCAGCCACCAGGCTGCGGCCAGCGTGTAGAGCGCAGCCGAGAGCCACGGCTGAACAAATGCCAGCGCCATGCCTGCCAGATAGATAACGACCGAGACCTTGCCTTTGAAGTCGTTGCCGACCGCTTTCGCGATCGTCGACTCTGTGCCGTGCTCGCGGATCAGCACGCGGGTCAGAATGAAATACGCAATCGCCGACATGAACAGCACGGCGCCGTACATCGCGGTCGGCCAGGCGGCGAGATGATTTTCCCCGACCCAATGCGTGACGGCCGGCAGCAGCGACAACCAGAACAGCAGATGGAGATTGGCCCAGAGCACCGCGCCGTTGACCTTCTGCACGGTATGGAACAGGTGGTGATGATTGTTCCAGTAGATGCCGACGTAGATAAAACTCAGCACGTAGGCGCAGAACACGGGGATCACGGGACGCAGCGCGGCGAGATCGTAACCGTCCGGCACCTTCAACTCGAGCACCATGATCGTGATGATGATGGCGATCACGCCATCGCTGAAGGCTTCGACGCGTCCCTTACCCATCGGTCGGTTTCCTGATTGTGTCACTGCGATTGTGAAGACATGCGTGAAGACATGCGCTTGCGGGCGTGGCGCACCGCGATTGCGAGCCGAGCCCGACCCGGCGTACATCGGCCGGGCACGCGCACAACCCTGCACACAGCCCTGTACGCTGCCGATTATCGGCGATGACAACGGGACTTGTCGAATGCCGGCCGGCGGCGCATGCGCGCCTCACCTGATCAGCGCACCCCGCTCGTCCAGCAACTGACGAAGAATGCTGCGATGGCACCGGCTTTCGTCCTCGCAGTAACAACCGACGGAAAAGTTGGTCGTTTTCGATAAGGCGGCAAGCAGGTCCAACACCTTGCTGGCATCGCCGCCATTCATCTCCGTCCGGAATTTCTTTGCAAACGCGGCCCAATCGCGATCGCTCGTCACCGCCTGGGCTTCCTTGACCAATTCCGCGTCAGGCGACAGATTGGGCAGCCACACGTCGTAATAGTCGCGGGTGGCGAATTCGGCCCGGGGTACGCCGCGCGGCGGTCGCCGAACGGTACCGATACGCAGCCCTTCGTCGGCCGCTCTCGGAGACCCAAGCTGAACGATGCTGATGCTCATGTGTTTTTTCCTGATCCGTGGTGGAAGCGCGACCTTTTCGCGCCGGGTCGATCAACGCTGCTCGTCAGTGGTTCTGCAATGCAGGCTCAGCGCCTCAAGCCCTTCATGGCTTCGATTTCCATGGCGGCGTTCCGCTCTTCGCTCGCCTCGATCGGATCCATCGCCTCGTCGATCGAGGCCGCCGCACGTTCCGCGGCGGCTTTCGTTTCGTCGAAGATGGGATCGAATTCTCCGTCGTCATCGCCCGGCGGTTCCAGCATGTCGCGAAGCATGGACGCCAGTTCCGGCGTGTTCCACTCCGCGCCCTGCTGCTTCTGCTTTTTTATGTAGTGTCTGACTTCCGCGTCCTGTTCCGGGGTCAACGGAAGACCGCGAAAAGTGCTTTTGGGGTCAGCATCATTCATGATCTCGCTCCAGGATACGTGCCAGTTCGAGTTTAATCCCCGAGTTCAATCCCGTCACGGCAACGTGATCTCAGCATACAAGGCACGCCGCCTGGTTTGCCGCCGGGTACACCGCTTACTTCATCGGCTTGAGTCCATCGAGCAAGGTCGGCACCAGTTCGCTGATGGTTGGATGAATATGCATGGCGTACTGCAAGGTCGGATAGGGTGCCCCGGCCGTCATGATGTCGATGAACGTGTGCAGCGCTTCGTCGCCTTCGATGCCATGGATCGCCGCGCCAAGAATCTGTCTCGTCCCAGCGTCGACCAGCACCTTCATGAAGCCGTCGGTCTCGCCGCGTTCGCGCGCGCGGCCCACCCGCGTCATCGGCATGGTGGCGATCAACGCGTCACGGCCCGCCTTGCGCACGTCAGCCTCCGAGAGCCCGACGCGCGCGAGCGGCGGGTCGACGAACACGGCATACGCCATGATTCGCGTATCGACACTGCGCGCGCCGCCGTCGAGCAGATTGGCCGCGACGATGTGGAAATCATCGTAGGAGGTGTGGGTAAAGGCACCGCGTCCGTTGACGTCGCCGATCGCCCAGATGCCCGGCACCTTGGTGCGCAACTGGCCGTCGACGGGAATCGTGCCGTGCTTATCCGTCACGATGCCGGCCGCGTCGAGGCCGAGGTCGTCGGTATTCGGTTCGCGGCCGGTGGCGAATAGCAGGTGCGATGCTTCGAGCGCGGGAATGTTCTGCTCAAAGCCGATACACAGCTCGTTCTCATGATGCGGATGCGGCTCGACCCGCGAGGGCTGCACGCCGAAGACAAACTCGACTCCTTCGCGCGCCAGCACCTTCTGCACGGAGTCGGCGAAATCTGCATCCTCGCGCGTGAGCACGCGATCGCCGCGCACCAGCACGGTCACCCGGCTGCCGAAGCGGCGAAAAATCTGTGCGAATTCGAGCGCGATATAGCTGCCGCCGACAATCGCCAGATGGCCCGGCAATTCCGTCAGCTCAAGCAGATTGGAGTTGGTGTAGTAGCGAATCCGCTCGAGCCCTGCGAGCGGCGGCACGATGGCGCGCGTGCCGGTATTGATGAAGATTTCGTCGGCGCTGAGTTCGTCGAGCACCGTGCCGTCCGGGCCGCTGATGGCGAGCGTATGAGCGCCGGTGAAGCGCGCATGGCCGTTGAAGACAGTCACGTTATCCGCACCGCGCAGCCATTTTTCGACGCCATCGCGCGATTGACCGATGATCCTGTCCTTGCGCGCCTTGACCGCTGCCAGATCGACGCTGACCGCGCCGCTCACCTGCACACCCAGCTCCGCGGCATGGCGCGCCACATGGGCTGCGCGGGCACTGGCCACATACGACTTGGTCGGCGTGCAGCCCACATTCACGCAGGTCCCGCCGAAGGCCGCGCGTTCGATGACCGCGGTTTTACGGCCGCTTTCGCCGAGACGGACAGCAAGCGGTGCACCGCCTTGTCCCGTGCCGATCACGACGGCGTCGAAGTGCTGTGGCATGGCAGATCTCCCGAGGCTGGGGTGCTGGTCGTAGCATCTTACCCTCAGCGCCTCGTGTTGCCTTTATCGCCCTCCTCTCGTGATTCTGCCGCGCTCCGCGAAGTCTGCGCGCCGGCTTGCGGTCGGTTTTCGTCTCGCAGAGCGGCCGGCGCCAGTGGATTGAATGGAAATTGCGCCCGCTTGTGTTCAGGCGTGGCAGTGTACGGCGCAGATCAATTCGCGCGAGCGTTGCAGTGCGGCCTGCGCACCACGCGACGCAAAGACCCACCCGACCTGGCCGAGGTTGAAATCCTGCGACACCATCACCTGCATGAGGGCCACCATCGGCAAGACCACCGATGGCCGATAAAGCTGGTTCCTGATTAACGCTGGCATAACGGCTCCCATCGCGCGGAGCCGCTTCGGCACGGCGCTGGATTGACATTTCGATGGGAGAATTTTAGGGAAACGGGGGGTGCGGATAAATACCGGGAACGCGAAGGCACTTGTTTGCCAAACTGAACAATCGATTCTGGATGCCGGCGGCGGAGCGTCCTGTTTGCTGGATTAACCCGCCCGCCGATGTGGGTTAGCTGCGTCAACGCCAACACCCGCAACCATGGCCCCAGGCATCAGAACAGTTATGAAGCCCCCGCCAGCCCCATCTGAGCTTCACACAAACTACGCGCATAAGCACTGGCGCCAACCGGCCGGCTGTAAAAATACCCCTGCTGTTTGTCGCAGGCGATTCCGCGCAAAAACGCCGCCTGCTCGGCGGTCTCCACGCCTTCAGCCGTGACGTTCATGCCTAGCGAATGCGCCATCGCCACCACCGCCTGGGTGATCGCGATCGAGTCGCGATGATCCGGCAAGCCCGCGACGAAGGAACGATCGATCTTCAGGTTATGCAGCGGAAACCGCTTCAAATACGACAGCGACGAATAGCCGGTGCCGAAATCATCGACGGAAATCCGTACGCCCATTGCACTCAATGCGCTCAGCATCGGCAATACGGCGTCGCTGTCGCTCATCAGCAGCCGCTCGGTAATCTCCAGCTCCAGCGCCTCCGGCTCGAGCCCGGATTGCTCCAGACAACGCTCGATCCGCTCCACGAGGCCGTTCTTGAACTGACGCGGCGACAGGTTCACCGCGACGATCAACTCCGGCGCCAGCGTGCGCCGCCATTGCGCGACCTGCTCGCAGGCGCGCGCCAGCACCCAGGAACCGATCTCGACGATCAGCCCGGCGTCTTCGGCCACGGGGATGAATTCCACCGGCGAGACATTGCCCAACTCGGCGTTGTACCAGCGCAGCAGCGCTTCGGCGCCGATGGTGCGGCCGCATTGACTATCGACGATCGGCTGATACACGAGGCTCAGTTCGTCGGTGGCGAGCGCGCGCCGCAGCGCCTGCTCGATCATGAAGCGGCGTTGCAGATGCTGATTCAGTTCGACCGTGAAGAACTGAAAATTGTTGCGGCCGCATTGTTTCGCGTGATACATCGCCGAGTCGGCGTTACGCATCAGCGTGGGCACGTCCTGGCCGTCTTCCGGAAACAGACTGATGCCGATCGACGCCCCCATGTAGTACTCGTTGTCCGCCACCGCGAACGGCACGGCGATCGTGTCGAGAATGCGCTGGGCGAGCGCGATCAGATGACCCGTATTTTCATAAGCGCTGACCACGATCACGAACTCGTCGCCGCCCACGCGCGCAAGCGTGTCGCCTCGCGCGACACACGCGGTCAGCCGCTCCGCCACGCTGCACAGAAGCGCATCGCCGGCCTCGTGACCGGCGGTGTCGTTGACCTTCTTGAAACCGTCGAGATCGACGAACAGCACGGCGACACGCGCCAGCTCGCCCATTCCGGCCGCCCCACCCGGCGCGAACAGATCGCGCATGCGCTCGCCGAGGTAGGCGCGGTTGTAGAGGCCGGTGAGCGGATCGTGAGTGGCCAGAAACTTGAGCTGCCGTTGCGCCTCGCGCACCGGCCCGAGGTCGGTAAACGAAATCAGCACCGAACCGGGTTCGCTGTCGCCCGGTTTGATGATCGGCACGACATTCTCAGTAATCCAGATGATATCGCCGTCCGTGAGTTGCAGACCGATCGTGACGTCAAGCACGGGTTTGCCGGTTGCCAGCACCTGAGTGGTCGGACGGTTTGCGTCGGTGACGATGGAGCCGTCTTCGTGATACGCCCGCACCATGACCGTCAGGATGTCCTGGCCGATCAGTTCGGCGCTCGCCCGCAGAATGCGTTGCGCACTCGGATTGCAGGCCAGCACCACGCCGTCGCGCGACTGCACGACAATGCCTTCGTTGAGATTGTCGACGACCAGCCGGTGATGTTCCTCGCTGCGCGCGAGGCGTTGCGCGATAGCATCCTGGTGAACAGCGAGACCGACGCTGTGGCTAATGTCGTGGAGCATCGCCGCTTCTTCGGCGCTCGGCCGGCGCGACGTGCGGTGATAGACCGCGAACGCGCCCAGCACCGTACCGGCATCGTTTTCAAATGGCACCGACCAGCACGCGCGCAAGCCGATCGGCAACGCAAGGTGCCGGAAATTGGCCCACAGCGGATCGGTTTCGATATCTTCGACGGCGACCATGCGCCGCTCGTACATCGCGGTGCCGCAGGACCCCACCCCCGGGCCGATCACGGTGCCGTCGATCGCGGCGCTGAACTGCGGCGGGAGCGAGGGCGCGCCGCCTACTCTCGCGTGCACGCCGTCAGCGTCCAGTAACAGGATCGAACAGGACGCACCGTCGCCGAGCAGCGCTTCCGCGCGGCGGCATACTTCATTGAGCAATTCCGGCAGCGGCGTGTTGCGGGTAATCAGCCGCAACACCGTACGCTCCGACGCCAGCACACCCTCGGCCAGATTTGGCCTATAGCGGGTGCCCTCAGGCGTTGCTCCCATCGTCGTATCGGATGTCGCTTCGCGTGTCATTTGTGCGCCCCCTAACCCCACATCGGCAAGTTAGTGTACGCGGCGTACCGGGGTTTACGCGAGACCGGCGCACTTTAATCGCGACGCATAGCGCGAAATGCACGACCGGGCCGCTACCGGGCCAGCCAATGAAGCGACAGCACCATTAATACGGTGAATCCAACGATTACGCCGGCCGTCGACGCGAGCCCTGCCAGGTGGGCGGCCAGCGCCACACGGGCATCGAGCGGCGCCGGCTGCCAGGCGCCCTCCAGCGCCGCTGTCGAGCCGGCTTCGCCCGCCCTGCTGTCTGACATGCCGCCCTCGCTCACTTCAGGCTCGCGATACCCGGCCGCGCGAGATGCAGCACCTCGTAGACCGTGCGGCCCGCCGTGGCGACCGGCGCCGCCGACGACAGCGTGAGACGGACCAGCTTCCAGTTGGCGACGTCGAGCGCGGAGACCACGGCCACGGTATCGTCCTGTTCCGCGATGCGACGGTTCTGCCCGGTATGCGCGGCGCGCAACTCGGCGCGGTTGTCCTGCTCGCCGATCGGCTGCTCCTCGCGATACAAGGCGAGCGCGTGTTGCGCCGGCCCCTTGCGGGCATCGAGCGGCAGCCAGGTTTCGACGTCCGGACGGCCAAAGTCGTCGATCACATTCTGAAAGCGCGAGCCCATGAAAAAGTCGGCGGTCTGCTCTGCGTCGAGCCACAGATACACCGCCGAGTAAACATTCGCGGTGGCGCCATAGCGGCCGCGCTCACGGACGACGAAAGCCTTGAATCCCAGCCCCTCGGTCCCGTCCCACAGGGGGCCGCGCCGCGTCGCGCGCTCGCGGATGATCCCCATGTCGTAGCTGGAAGGCAAACGGTGCGAATACTGTTTGGCAAGCATGACGAACTCCTCCTGGTTTCGACTGATGATGAGCTTGCGCCGGCGCAACCATTACAGCAAGATATGGTGCTTTATATTTGCAATAAAGTTTCAATATGGTCGCCCTCTCCCGCCCTCTCGATCTGGATGCGATCCAGGCCTTCGTGCTGGTCGCGGACCTCGGCAGCTTCACGCGTGCCGCCGAAGTCATGGACACGTCGCAAGCCGCGATGAGTCTCAAGCTGAAACGGCTCGAAGAGCGTTTGGGCTACCGCTTGCTGGAGCGCACGCCGCGGGTGGTGCGGCTCTCGGCGCGCGGCGATGTGTTCATCGGCGCCGCCCGGCAATTGCTGCTGGCTCATGAGCGCGCGCTGGCGGGCAGTGCCGACGCGCCGGAACGCCGGCTCAAGCTGGGCATCAGCGACCACGTGGCGGGGCCCAATCTGCCGGCGTTGCTGGGGCGGCTCGCGGCTTACGATCCGCTGCTCGTCATCGAGGTGCGCATTGCCGCATCACGCGATGTCATTGCATGGTTCGAGCGGGGAGAAGTCGACGCGGCGATCGGCCGTCGCGAAGGCGATCGCCATGATGGGCAACTGCTGGCGGAGGAGCGGCTCGGCTGGTTCGCGGCGCCGGGCTGGCAACATCGCGAGGGGCAGCCGCTGAAGCTGGCGACGCTCGCCGCGCCATGCGGGATCCGGGCGATTGCCACAGACGCGCTCGATGCAGCCGGGATTGCGTGGACCGAGGTATTCGTCGGCGGCGGCGTGATGGCCGTCGGCGCGGCAGTGAGCGCCGGGCTCGCCGTGGCCGCGCTGGCGCAGCGCGTGGCGCCGGCGGGAGCGGTGGAGGTCGGCGAGCAACTCGGTCTGCCGTCGCTGCCGAACTCGAAAGTGGTACTGCATACGCGGCTTAGCGATCCGCGCTCCCAGGAGACCTTGCGAGCGGTTAGTTCGGCGTTTCTGAACGCGGCATACTGTGAAGAGAAGCGGCGGCTGAGTGTGTCGCCAATGTGACGCCGGCAACGAGGCTGGAGCGAGCGCTGTCTGGCGGTTCCGCACGCGCAGCGCGGCGCGGCGGAACCCCTGATCAGGCTCAGGCGAGTCGAGGCGCTTTATCCTGGCCACTGGCCCCTGGCCCCTGGCCGCCTGTGCCGTTACTTCGACTAGCCGCGCTGATCCGGTGGCCGGTTACCTCCGCCCCCGCCGTCTTTCCCTCCACCCGATGGTCTGCCGCCGCCACCTTGCGGACGGCCACCGCCATTGCCACCCGGCGGACGTCCACCTGCATTGCCATTACCGCCCGGCGGCCTGCCTCCGGCATTACCCGGCGGCTGACCGCCTGGTGGCCGTCCACCCGCATTCCCGGGCTTGCCTCCCGGCGGTCGTCCGCCCGCATCCCCTGGCCGACCTCCCGGCGGTCGGCCACCCGCGTTACCCGGCGGCGGCCGTCCGCCCACATTGCCGGGAGGACGCCCTCCTGGCGGCCGTCCGGCACCCGGTCTCGGCGGTGGAGGGGGCGGATGACGCGCCCAGCGCGATTGCTGGCCGTACCACGGCCGGCCCCGATAATAATTGCCCCAGTAAGTGCCGATCGAGAACGTCACGATCGGCAACCCGATCACCGTGCCGTAACTCATCACCGGCACATTGCTGCCCTGATAGGGATAGCTGAGCAGTCCCGCATAGACCCAACCGCGCAGGTTCGGAGCCGCGACGTCGCACCATTGGTAATTGCTGATGCAACCCATCACGCTAACCGGGACGCCGCCAGGCAGCTGCGTCACCACCGGGTAATCCGAAGCGGGCCCGGCGCGCACGTTGGCCGTGCCGTTCGTGTAGGCCTGCGATTGCGCGGATGCCACTGCGGGTAAAACCAGCAAGCCGGCTGCAGCGTAAATACATCGAGCGACGTGTCGTTTCATTTTTTCTCCTGTTTCTACGTCCCGCGTTTGCGTGCATGCCGCTATGGCCCGCCTATGTGCCTGCCTGCATGCACGTGTGAATGCGTCGGGCCTCGCCGTCGCCACAAGCGAAGTGGCGGCCGCGGGGCCCGGGGTCTGCTCATCCGCACCCGCAATGCACATGCCTGAAATCACCCGGCAAATGCTGACGGGCTTGCCCTACCCGTTCCAGTGCGCCTCGCGCAAAGCAAGATTTGGTAATCACCCACCCGAACTCACGCTGTTTTCGGGCGTCTGCGTTCCGGCGACTCGGCCGATCATCCATTGCATGAAAAACCCTTGCACTGCCGGGACCACCATGAAAATTTTTCGCCCCATCCTTGTCGCCGCATTGATGCTCACGCACCTGCCCGCCCACGCCACCAGCTTCGACTGCCACCGGGGGCGCTCACTCACCGAACGGATGATCTGCAACGACCCCGCGCTCTCGAAGCTCGACGACACACTGGGACAACTGTACTGGAAAGCACGGCGGCGAGTCATCAACCGCCGTGCCTTCCTTACCGATAGCGACAGCAAGTGGGCGTGGCGGGAAGCGAATTGCCGCGATGAGACGTGTCTGGAGACGTGGTATACGACGCGGATCGAGGAGCTGCAACGGCTGATCGAAAGCATGCAGACAGGCACGCCGGATGCGCCGGCCACACCGGACACGCCGCGTAAAGCCGTGATGCCCGCGCTACAACAAATCGAAACCGCGATGCTTCAATGCACCGCCGCGAATCCCGGGATCGTTGTAAACGACCAGTGCTCCACTGTGATCAAGCAGACCAACAGCCAATGGAAATATCAGCCGCACGGCGGCGACTGGTTCTGCGGCCTCGCCACGCTCGCGCCGGCAGAGGCCGTCTCGGCACGGTGAGATAGGCATCTTTGTGTTTGCCTGCGATGCCGGACTGTATTTTTCATTCTTTGCCCACCGCAGGCGCACCGACTTCTGTGACGCGGAGATAACGCCCTATCTGCCGCGCCAGAATCTCCGCTGCACTTCCATCACCTCACCCTCCACGTCGGCTACCGGACCGATCACCTCGACGGGTTTCTGGCAATGATCGAACACATAACGGCAATCCACACTCATGGTCGGATTCTCGGAATGATCGCCGGTTGCTTCCAGCAATCGCTTCTCGGTCATGCCAAACACGACGCGGCCGATGTTCGCCCAATACATCGTGCCGGCACACATGCAGCAAGGCTCGACCGACGTGTACAAGGTACAACTCCACAAGTACTCCGGCGTGAAATTCAACGCCGCCACGCGAGCCAGCACCGACTCGGCATGATTCACCGTGTCGACATTGCCCTGCTCCATCAACACGGTCTCCTGGTCCGGACCGACCAGCACCGCGCCGAACGGGTGGTGCCCCAGCAAGGTCGCCCGTTCGGCCACCCGGCTCGAATGCCGCAGATGCCGCACGACCTGCTCGTGCGTCGGCGTCAAACCCTGCGGCGGATAGGCCGGCGCCACTCCGGCGGCGCCGGCCTCGGTCGGGACGGTCAGACTCACGGGCGATCTCCTTTAAGCTTTAATAGTAGTCAGGCAAACCAGGCCATTCGTTACTTCGGCAGCGACCCGTCCACGCCTTGCACGAACCAGTTCAAACGCAGCAGTTCCGCATCGCTCAACGACTTGCCCGCGGCGACCTTCACCACGCCGGACTGATCCGCGATCGGACCGGCAAACGGATTGAACTTGCCCGAGATGATGTCGTCGCGCTTCTGGCTCAACGCCTTTTGCGCCACCGGCGACACCGCGTCCGTGTTGATGCTGGCCAGATCGATCGCCTTCTCTTTCAGCCCCCACCATACCGGCGAATTGTTCCAGGTGCCCGACATCACCTGCTGCACCAGATGCGTGTAATACACGCCCCAGTTGCTCACGCATGCGCCCAACTGCGCGTTCGGCCCGAACTTCTTCATGTCGGAATCCCAGCCGAATGCATGCACTTTTTTCTGTTCGGCTGTCTGCATCGTCGCGGTCGAATCGGTGTTCTGGATCAGCACGTCAGCGCCCTGGCCAATCAGCGTCTCGGCGGCCTGCTTTTCGCGACCCGGGTCGAACCAGCTATTGATCCACACGACCTTCACGCGCGCATTCGGATTGACCGAGCGCGCGCCCATCGTGAACGCGTTGATGTTGCGCACCACCTCCGGCACCGGCACCGAACCGACAAAGCCGAGCGTGTTGGACTTCGTCGTATAACCAGCGACCAGCCCGGCCAGGTAGGCGCTCTGGTAGGTCCGCACGTCATAGGTCGCGAAGTTGGCGGCCTTCTTGTAGCCGGTCGCATGTTCGAACACGGCGTCCGGGAAGTCCTTGGCAACCTTCAACTCGAAATCCTGAAAGCCGAAGCTCGAACCGACCACGATCTTGTTGCCCTTCGCCGCCAGGTCGCGAAACACGCGCTCCGAATCCGCCGACTCCGGCACGTTCTCGACGCGTGTCACCTTGATCTTGTCGCCGAATTTCGCCTCGACTTCTTTCACACCTTGTTCGTGCGCGTAGGTCCAGCCGGCATCGCCCGGATTGCCGAGGTAGACGAAGGCAATGCCGAGCGGCTCTGCGGTCGCCGCGGTTGCAACCGCGGCGCTGCACGCGAGGGTCACGCCGAGTGCTGCGGCGAGAACGGTTCGGACGGTTTTGATGCGCAACGAATGATGCAGCGCACGCGCCAGCTTTGTTTTCATGAATTCTCCGAAGATGGTTTCCAGGTGAGTGGCCTGCCACAGCGCTCGCTCGGGATGCGCCCCGGCACGGCTCCAGCATAGGGGGCCATATTCGAAGGTCAATTTCCGCGGAAAAATTATTTCCCGTTATCTCGCCCATAACGGAATCTGTATTTTGGTGGACAAAAAACAGATTCGAGCCGTCGAACGCGTGCATCGGCAACGTGGCACGGCCAGCGTTCAGAACAGGCGCGATGTCCTTATCAAGCAGGCGCACAAGCGCTCATAACAGCTGGACGCCGAGGGCGCAGCCGTCCTCCTCACGCCGGCTTCAGTCGCGATTCAATGAATCCGGGGCGGCGGGTCCGCCGGCTCATCGTCAGGCGCACCGCCCTCGCCGAACAATTCCGCGCACAGGCCCTGGCCGGCCTCGCTCAAGCGCGCTGTGCCCGTGCCTTCCTCGTTGAACGTGGTGTCCGCCAGACCGCTGTCGACGAGCGCCGTCAACTGTCGCCGCAAGCCGCTCATCGGCACATCCGCCTGCTTGGACAGCTTGGCGAGCGACCACGCGCCGCCAGGCGTTTCCTGATACGCGCGCCACAACTGCGCCAGGATGGCGACCAGTACCGGATCGAGTTCGTCGTCTTCCATTGTGATTGTCTCCTTGCTTTTTCTATGCCCTGCCAGGCTGCCAAGCTATCACGCGCTATCAGGCCATATGCGCCACCAGTTCGCCCAGCGTCTTCAAAGCCGCTTCGGTCTGCGCGGTCCACGGATAACTGTAATTGAGCCGGATGAAGTGGCGAAAGTCGTCGCGCATCGAAAACATCATGCCCGGCCCGATCGTGATGCTGCGCGCGAGCGCCGCCTCATAGAGCCGCATCGAATCGACATGTTCAGGCAACTCCACCCACAGCACGTAACCGCCTTGCGGCGTCGACATGCGCGTGCCCGCCGGAAAAAACCGCTGCACCATCGCCATCATGATGCTCGCCTGCTGCCGGTAGACCTTGCGCACGTGCCGCAGATGCCGGTCGTAGCCGTCCTGCCTCAGGTAATCGGCGACGGCGACTTGCGGCACTGAGGGCGTGGTCAGCGTGTTGAGAAACTTCAGCTTCTCGACCTGTGCGCGGTAGCGTCCCGGCATCGCCCAGCCGATCCGGTACGACGCGGTCAGACTCTTCGAAAACGACGCGCAATGCAGCACCAGCCCCTTAGTGTCGAAGTTCTTCAAGGTCGACGGCCGCGCCTCGCCGAAGTACAGCTCCTGATAGACATCGTTCTCGATGACGGGAATCTCGTGCGCGGCGAGCAACGCGACCAGTTGCTGCTTGCGCGCGTCCGGCATCTGGAAGCCGAGCGGATTCTGGAAGTTCGGCATCACCATGCACGCGGCGATCTTCTGCCTTGCGATGACCTGGGCCAACGCCTCGATATCGATACCGTGGACCGGATGCGTCGCCACTTCGATGGCGCGCATGCCGAGACGCTCGATGGCGTGCAGCATCGCGTAGTAAGTCGGCGATTCGACGGCGACGGTATCGCCCGGTCGGGCGACCGCCTGCAAGCTGAGGTTGATCGCCTCGGTCGCGCCGAGCGTGATGACGATTTCCTCGGGATCCACAGGCACACCGTTCTCGGCATAGCGCCGCGCGATCTGGCGGATCAGCTCGGGATTGCCGGGCGGCAAGTCGTCGATCAGGTTCCAGCTCGCGTGGCGCCGGGCAATCGCGTTCGCGTACTGGTTGATGCGCCGCCACGGGAACAGCGACGGATCGGGATACGGCGAGCCGAGCGGCACGGCGTCGCGCGCCCGGATGCTTCGCAGGGTGGACAGCACGAGGCGGCTCACGTCGACCGTGGCGGCCACCGGCGGTACCTGGGGCGCCGGCTGGCGGCTCAGACGCGGCTCCTCGAGTGCCGCCGCCGTCGCCAGCGCGTCGCGCACGAAATACCCCGACTGCGGACGGGTCTCGACGATCCCGCGGCTTTCCAGCAGCGCGTACGCGTGCAACACGGTTTTGATACTGACGCCGTGCTGCTGGCTTGCCTGCCGCACCGACGGAATCCGCTCGCCCGCCGCGAACACGCCGCGGCGCACGGCTTCGGTCATTTCATCGGCGAGTTTTTCGTACAGTTTCAAGGACCTGGCTCAAACGAATGCGTGGGCGGACCGTCAGTCTATGACAGATATCCCGCAACTGTACTCCTCCGCTTTCCGATTTTCTGTATGCTGCACTGCACTTGGAACACAGTAGGCTTCCATGCATCGGCCTAAAAGCCTCGTCCAAGCCACGCCCAGCAGCAAGATCATGAAGAAACCCGACGCTCGCATCGAACCGTATACGCACCCCGCCGCCGGCTGGGGTGCGCTGAAATACGTCGCCATCAACCTGCTCAAGGAAAAGGTGACGGGCGGCGACTACCGCATGCTGCTCAAACAGAACCAGCCGGACGGCTTCGACTGCCCGGGTTGCGCGTGGCCGGATCGCGAGCATGCGTCCACTTTCGAGTTCTGCGAAAACGGCGTCAAGGCCGTCGCCGCCGAAGCGACCAGCAAGCGCGTCACGCCGGCCTTCTTCGAGCAACACACGGTTGAAGAACTGATGGCGCAGTCGGATTTCGAGCTGGAACAACACGGCCGCCTGACCGACCCGCTCGTCTACGACGCCGTGCGCGACCGCTACGTGCCGATCGGCTGGGACGAAGCCTTCGACCTGATCGCCGATCACCTGAAGCGACTCGACAATCCCGACAGCGCCGCCTTCTACACCTCGGGCCGCGCCAGCAACGAAGCCGCGTTCCTGTATCAGTTGTTCGTGCGCATGGTCGGCACCAACAATTTCCCCGATTGCTCGAACATGTGCCACGAAGCGACCAGCCGCGGCTTGCCGCATACGGTCGGCATCGGCAAGGGCACAGTCACGCTCGACGATTTCGAACACGCCGACACGCTCCTGATCTTCGGCCAGAATCCGGCGACCAACCATCCGCGCATGCTCGGCGAACTGCGTGAATGCGCGAAGCGCGGCGCGACCATTGTGTCGATCAACCCGCTGAAGGAACGCGGCCTCGAACGCTTCGCCAGCCCGCAGCATCCGGTGGAAATGATCACGATGGGCAGCACGAAGATCAGCTCCGTGTTCATCCGGCCGAAAGTCGGCGGCGATTTTGCGCTGATCAAGGGCGTCGCCAAACGCGTGATCGAACTCGACGACGAAGCGTTGGCCTCCGGTCTGGAACGCGTGCTCGACGTCGCGTTCATCGCCGGACACACGGTCGGTTTCGACGCATTCGCCGACGATTTGCGTGCCGAAAGCTGGGACACGATCGTCGCCGAATCGGGTGTGCCGTTCGAAGACGTGTTGAAGCTCGCCGACATCTACGTGAAGGGCCGCGCGGTGATTTCGACGTGGGGCATGGGCCTCACGCAGCACAAGAATTCGGTGCCGACGGTACAGATCCTGTCGAACTTGATGATGATGCGCGGCAATATCGGCCGCCGCGGTGCGGGCCTGTGCCCGGTGCGCGGGCACTCGAATGTGCAGGGCGACCGTACCGTCGGTATCGAAGAAAGGCCGACTCAGGCGTTTCTCGACCGGCTCGGCGAAGTCTATGATTTCGAGCCGCCGCGCGAGCACGGCCTCGACGTCGTCAACACGATTCAGGCGATGCTCGACGGCAAGGTGAAGGTGTTCATCGGCCTCGGCGGCAACTTCTCGATCGCGACGCCGGACACGCCGCGCACGTGGGAAGCGATGCGCTCGTGCGAGCTGACCGTACACATCACGACCAAACTGAACCGCAGCCATCTCATACACGGACGCGACGCGCTGATTCTGCCGACGCTCGGACGCACCGAGATCGATTTGCAGAATGGTGTGGCGCAAGGCGTCAGCGTCGAGGATTCGATGAGCATGGTGCACATCTCGTACGGCATGAACAAGCCGGCCTCGGAGAATCTGCTGTCGGAGATTGCGATCGTCGCGCGCATGGCGCACGCCACGCTCGGCAGCAGCAAGGTCGATTGGCTCGCTCAGGCCGCCGACTACGCGTTGATTCGCGACGGCATCGCGAAAGTGATCGACGGCTTCCACGATTACAACGAGCGCCTGAAGCACCCGGGCGGTTTTCATCTCGGCGTGGCGTCGCGCGAGCGGATCTGGAAAACGCCGAGCGGTAAGGCGCAATTCCTGGTGCATGCCATCGACGTCGACACGCCGATTCATCAGGCACGCGCGGAGCATGGCGAGCGGCTGATGACCTTGATGACGACGCGTTCACACGACCAGTACAACACGACGATCTACGGCCTCGACGACCGCTATCGCGGTGTGTACGGGCAGCGGCGCGTGCTGTTCGCCAACAAGGACGATCTCGCGATGCTCGGCTTCGCAGCGGGCCAGCGCGTGGATATCACGAGCGTGTGGGCCGATGGGATCGAGCGTCACGCGGCCGGGTTCCTGCTGGTGGAGTACGACATTCCGCGCGGATGCCTCGGCGCGTACTATCCGGAGACGAATCCGCTGGTGCCGCTCTCTTCGGTCGCCGATGGCGCGGGGACGCCGACTTCGAAATCGATTCCGGTGCTGTTGAAGGCATCGGCGGTGGAGACGGTTGAGGCGGTTGCCGCCTGAGAGGTGCAGGCTGCTTGCTCAGGTGCCGGGTTCGGGATCACACCTGAATCCCGGCGCCCCGCATTCAGGTCTGGTTCTTCTTCAGATCGCGGTACGTCAGATGCAAACGCAGATCGAATTCGATCTGATGGTAGCCCGGTTGCATGAATTCGCAGAGGCGGTAGAACGCCTTGTTATGGTCGCTTTCTTTCAGATGGGCGAGTTCATGTACAACGATCATTTTCAGAAATTCCGGCGCGGCGTCCTTGAATAGCGAGGCGATGCGGATTTCTTTCTTTGCCTTCAGCTTGCCGCCTTGCACGCGCGAGATGCTCGTGTGAAGACCAAGTGCATGACGCACGACGTCGAGCTTGCTGTCGTAGGTGACCTTGTCGATCGCGGCGCCCGTGCGAAGGTGTTCACGTTTCAACTCCGCGCAGTACTCATACAGTGCCCGGTCCGTTTGCACGGCGTGCGTACCAGGGTACCGCTTCGCCAGGTAAGGGCCTAATTGCTCGTCGACGATCAGCTTCCTGACCTTTTCCTGTAGCGCCGAAGGATAGCCGGTCAGGTATTTCAGGTGTTGCATGGTGATGTTCTTTGCTATTGGCGACGGCATGGCTTGCATGCCTCGCGGCCGGAAAAGCAGATGCGCGATGGACCGGATTCAACTGAGGTTGGCTTCGCAATCCGTCCACAGCCGCAGTGGATCACGGTGGCCAGGATACTGCCTGTCGAGCCACGCCGACAGTCTGGCCCAATCAGGGTGGTTTGTTCCGGTCTGAGCAGACCAGATCGACGACCGCTCAAGAATGTGCCCGTTCTCGCGATCGCGGACCACCAGACTGCCGAGACCGCTCGAGCTGTTCTCCTGCGATTCGACCCGATACCGCGGCAACAGTCTCACTTCGGCATCCCCGGCCCAGCCGTACACGGCCCGGACCACGCCGCTCGCGTCCTTCAACTCGACGGCCCCGCTTGCCGGCCGAACGGCCGCCCAGCCTTCGGGAAATTCCGCGACGACCTCGCTGCCGCTTTCCCTGACCCATTTCACGTGCCAGGCCTGCTCCATCGCTTCGCGTAAGCGTGACAGCGACTCATATCCCGGCGGCAACTCGATTGCGATGGGCAACGTGACGAGATTGTCTTTCCAGAGCGAGGCCTCGTCGCGATCGCGCCGAACGATTGCCTCAGGTACCTCTCCCCCAAACGGGTTATCGGGGCGGCTCGCAAGATGGGCGCCGCTTTGCTGCAGGCCGGGGAAAAGATTGTCCGCATCCCGACGCGTCAGTTTTGGTTTTCCGTTTTTCATGGGTCTCTCCGCTGAAAGGCACTCTCAAGAACGACCAATTTACATTAATCGTGAGCTTGGGGTAGCTCTTTCACCGGCAGAAGTTCTTTCGGCCGACGCTCAACGTCTACGCGATCGATCCGATACCATCGTCTTTCGGGCACATTGCAACAAGCACGCTGCAACTCACCTTGTCCAGCAGCCGCCCGTCGTTTTTGCCGGCCCACCAGCGCGCCAACCGGCTGGCGTGGCGATGGCCCACCACGATGAGATCAACGTTCAGATCTTTTGCAAAGAGCGGAATCTGATCCAACGGCTCCCCCACAACGAAGTGTCCGGTTGCCTGGATTCCACGCGCTGCGAGCTTCTTCAACCCTTCCTGAAGCAGATCTTTGGCTGCGTTGCTCACCACGTCGAAGGGCACAGCAGATGTGATATCCGCACCCTGTATCCACGAAGCGTTGTTCAGAATGGAAAGAACGTGGGTTTCCGCTCTGAGCACTTCGACTAGCGCGGCCGCCTCTCCAAGCGCCCGCTGGCCTTCACGGGTTGCGTCATAACAAAGAAGCACACGGCTGAAGCTCGACATGTCATCACCTCCTCTTCCGGCTGTGGTGATCCTGGAACTAATCCGGCTACGCCCGCTCCGTCTCACCCAGGCTGGCGATCATCCATTCATGGGCGACTCGCCTATTGCTTCATTATATGTCACCTCATGATACAAATAGATCGACTGCCGAAGGGTCTGTCACACCGGCAACGTCAGCAAAGCGGGAGCGCTCAATCTCGGGCGCAGCATGCGCTACCGGGACCGTAACGGAGCCGAGGTTCAACGTGGTGGCGCGCGGTCCTCGACCGGCGCCGCCCGCTTACCGCGCGTCAGCGATACGCTCCGGAACTGCTCGCGTTCGCGTTCCTCGTTGAAGATCGACAGCGACGGTTTGACCAGATCATGTCGAGACACAACGCCGATCAATCGATACGTCTTTTCATCCGCGACGACCGGCACGCGATCGAGCGAACGGACCGCGAGACGTGCCGCGACATGCCGACATGTCTCATCCGGCAGTGCGATTTCAGGGCGCTCGTCACCGAACAGGTCGGCAACGCGCATTGCCCCGCCCTCACCGTCCATCGCGATGCCTAGCATCCGCCGATCAACCATGCCGACCAGCGCGCCATCTCGCACGACCGGATAGGCGCGATGCACCTGTTGCGGGCCAAAATGTTGTTCGAGGGCGTCGGCGACGCTTGTGTCCGCATCGATGGTCTTCACGTCCGTCGTCATTACTTCGTCGACGTGATGCCGTTCAAGCGGGTCAATGCCGTATTCGCGGTAGATGTGATAACCGCGCCTCGCGATTTTCTCCGTCAAAATCGAACGGCGCATGAATAGCACCGTAAATCCGTACGAAACCGCCGCGGAGGTCAGAAGTGGCAGCAACGCGTTTGCGTCGTGCGTCAGTTCGAACGCGAATACCACCGCCATGATCGGCGCGCGCATCATGCCGCCGAGTGCCGCCGCCATGAATACAAGCGGCCACACGGCCGGGTCGCCACCTGGCATGAACGGACCGAGCACCGCGCCCACGCCCGCGCCCATCATCAGCAATGGAGCGAGAACACCGCCGGACGTGCCCGAACCCAGCGCGATCACCCAGATCACCGCCTTGACCAGCACGATCGCGAGTACGACGCTAAGCGTGAGGTGATTCAGCAACAGATCGCCGATCACGTCATAGCCGACACCGAGGGCGCGCGGCTGAAAGTAGCCACCGATGCCGACCGCCACGCCGCCGAGCGCCGGCCACCACATCCAGTGGAACGGCAACCGCGCGAAGGTGTCTTCAACCTTGTAGAGCCAACTCGACAGCGCCCACGAAAGCGCACCGGTAATAAGCCCGGCAATCGCGCAGGAAGCGAGTCCAAGCGGTCCGAGCGGCAGCGTTTGCAGCGGAAACAACGGACCGCTGCCCATCAGCAGCGGGCGACCGAATCCTGCAACGGCACACGAGACAGCGACCGGCAGCAGGCTGCGTGGCCGCAGTTCGAACAGCAGCAATTCCACCGCCAGCAACACCGCGGCCACAGGTGTGCCGAACACTGCGGTCATGCCGGCGACCGCGCCCGCGACCAGCAGCGTCTTACGTTCCCCGCTGGACAGATGAAAAAACTGTGCAATCAGCGAGCCGATAGCGCCGCCGGTCATGATGATCGGCCCCTCGGCGCCGAACGGTCCCCCGCTGCCGATCGCGATAGCGGAAGCCAGTGGCTTGAGCACGGCCACGGTAGGCGACATCTTGCTCTTGCCAAACAGGATGGCCTCGATGGCTTCGGGAATACCGTGTCCGCGAATCTGCTCCGAACCGAAGCGCGCGATCAACCCGACGATCAGACCGCCGATCACCGGCACGACGATAACCCACAAACCCAGCGTGTTGACCGCCGGCGAGTGGTTCTCGATCGAGACCGTCTGGAAGAAAAACAGGTTCGTGAAAAAACGGATCAGGTGCAGCAGAAAGTCTGCCGCCAGCGTACTCAGGATGCCGACCACGGCTGCGATGGCGGTGATCCGCAATAACCGGGTATCGGTGGCGAAATCGCCTTTGGAAGCATTCACGTGCACGTTGGATCCCGACAGTCGAATGGAGAAAAGCAGAAATGCCGCCCGCTGCACAGCGGCCTGAAGATCTAATATTGCATCATTTTGTGATGTAATGTGCGAGCGACTGTCTTCTTGTCGCGTGAACCAGCCAGGACCTCGCGACGGCACTTGCTCATCCGTGCAAAATCCCGTATATAGATCATGTTGTGATATATAATCGAAACGAAGCGATGGCTTGGAGATGAGCCAACCGGATACGCTGCACCTCGCACGGTGGCATGCGCGGCTGCTCGATCGGGTGCCGTGCGACGTGTTGTTCGAAGTCGCGCGTTGACGCGCAGGGGCGGCACGAGCGGCGCGCGACCCTACGAGCACTCAACTCATGCACGTAGCGGCTACAGTCCCCAGATGATGTCCGCGTCTGTTTTGCGCGCCGCTCGCATCATGTCCAGAAATGGCCACGCGCGCTGTGAAAGTCCGTTGCCCGTGTCGCGCCGGTTGCCGGGGGAGCACTGCAACGTCTCAAGGGCAATTTCAGCCTTCGCTTCGTCCGCGATCGCCGCTTCCAGGCGGCTGATTGCGCCGGGTAGTTCGTCGTGCATGATCACCCCGCGGGTGTCGAGCCGCTTGCCGATCAATCCCAGAAGATATTGCGCAAGATCCCGCAGCATCAAAACATCCGGCGATGCAGTCGATTGAAAAGTGATCATCATGATGGCCCCTCCCTTATAGAGTGAATCGCAGTCGAACTGGCTCCACTCACACAATGGTTGTGCAATCATTTTACATCACAACGTGAGTAATTTTGATAACTGCCGGCTTTTTTGAAGGCTCGGTGCATACCAACCGTACGGGCACGCTACAGGCGTGCACTCAATGGTTTCACATGGACAGCAAGCGGCGAAATCGCGAGGTTATATCACAATGCAATATAATCACGACGATTGTTTATTTCGTTGCGCGAGGGTTCACCCTTAAGGTCATGGCCTCGCGATTGACTTCATGCAACCTTTCCCCGGTCAGATCTTGTCCCGTTCCAACACGCTCAACTGGATTTCCAGCTTTATCCCCGCCCCAATAGCCGTTAAATGGCAGGAGCGCTGGCGATCCTGCCTCGGTGCACTGCTCGGCATCGCGTTCACGGGCGGCTCAATGCATCTTCTGCTCGGGTCCACGGCGAACATTCCGCTTCTCGTCGCGCCAATGGGCGCATCCGCGGTATTGCTGTTTGCCGTGCCGGCCAGTCCGCTTGCGCAGCCGTGGTCCATCATCGGCGGTAATCTCGTTTCTGCAACGATTGGCGTGACCTGCGCAAGCCTGATTGCAGACCCGATCCTGGCGGCGGCGCTGGCCGTCGCCCTCTCGATCTGCGGCATGTTCGCTCTTCGATGCGTTCACCCGCCTTCGGGTGCCGTCGCGCTGACAGCCGTGCTGGGCGGCCCCGCGGTACACGCGTTGGGCTACGCTTTCGTACTTGAGCCCATTGCCGTGCAATCGGTTGCGTTGCTCTTTGCCGCGATCGTCTATCACGCCGCCACCGGCCACCGCTATCCGCACGCCGCCGGGCGTCAAAACCAGGGAAACGCGGGCACAGCGGCCGACCAGGCGTCGCGCTCGGGCTTCACCCGGGCAGATCTCGAAGCGGTTCTGAAAAGACGCAGCGAAATGCTGGATATCGATCCGGACGACCTCGAATCGCTGCTGCGCGAGACACAGCTTCAGGCTTTCTCGCGAACCTTTAACGAACTGATCTGCGCGGACATCATGTCGCGTCACGTCGTGACGGTGGCACCAGACACCCGAGCCGCGGCCGCGTGGGACCTGCTCAAAAGCAACCACGTGAAAGCCCTGCCGGTCACCGATCCGTCGCACAAGCTCGTGGGTATCGTGACCCGCGCGGATCTGATCGATAAGCGAACGTTCGGAAAGCTTTCCACCGTTGCCAGTTACGTCGATGGCTGGCTTCGCCGGGATTCGCTCTCCACGCCAACTGTCGGCTCCGTCATGAGCACCGAAGTCTGCACGGTCGGCGCGGCATCGCCGATTACCGAACTCGTGCCCATGTTCGCGAACTACGGGCATCACCATATTCCGGTGCTCGATGCTGCCGGCCAGGTGGTCGGCATGATTACGCAGGTAGATCTGATCTCCGGCCTGTATCGTCAGACTTTCACGAAGAACAGGCAGGTGGCTTAACAAACGGCGCCCGGCAACACGCAGCAGATACGGCCAATTCACGATAATTTATATCACCATATGATATAATTACCGTTTTTACGTTGGCAGGTATTCCCAATGAAAGAACGGATTCGCGGGCTGCGCAAGGCCGACTTCGAGCAGTTGTCAGAGTTTCGTTACCAGATGCGGCGCTTTGAACGGTTCTCGGAACAGGCCGCCCAAAGCGAGGGCATCACGCCGCTCCAGTATTTGCTGCTGCTGCATATCAAGGGATATCCGGAGCGCGACTGGGCAACCGTCGGCGAACTGGCGGAGCGGCTTCAGGCCCAGCATCACGGTGTCGTCGCCCTGGTATCGCGTTGTGAAGCACTCAGTCTGGTCCGCCGCCAGGTCAGTGAAGCCGACCGCCGTCAGGTTGAGGTTCACCTGGAAAAAGCGGGTGAAAAGGTACTTGCAAAACTGGCGGAACTGCACCGTGCCGAGCTGAAATCGCTCGAAGGTGCTTTCCAGATTCCACAGATCGACTTCGAATAATCATGAGCACAGGTTCTCACAAGCGCGATTTTTCATCCAATGCGCGCCTGCCCGGCATCTTTGTACTCGCTGCATGCATCGGCGCAATCAGCACCCTTGCCGCCTTTGTATTGTTGAATCTGATCCACCTCTTCACCAATCTGTTTTTCTTCGGGAATCTCTCGTTCGAGGATCGCTCGCCCGCCCACAACGCACTCGGCGCCTGGGTCATTCTCGTGCCGGTGGCGGGTGGTTTGATCGTCGGCCTGATGGCGCGGTATGGCTCCGAAAAAATCCGCGGCCATGGCATTCCGGAAGCGATTGAAGCGATCCTGTTTGGAAAGAGCAAGATGTCGCCGAAAATCGCCGTACTCAAACCGCTGTCGTCAGGCATCGTGATCGGCAGCGGCGGCCCATTCGGCGCCGAGGGACCGATCATCATGACGGGCGGCGCACTCGGCTCACTGATCGCACAATGCGTGAAAGTGACCTCGGCGGAGCGCAAAACGCTGCTGGTCGCCGGCGCCGCTGCGGGTATGACCGCGGTGTTCGGCACACCGGTGGCCGCTGTGTTGCTCGCCGTCGAACTGCTGCTGTTCGAATGGCGGCCGCGCAGCTTCCTGCCTGTCGCGCTCGCCTGTGCGGTCGCCGGCTTCGCCCGCGCCGCGTTTTTCGGCACCGGACCGTTGTTCCCGCTGGAGACAGGCGCGCCTGACGGCTGGTCGCTCGTCTCCTGTGTCATTGCCGGACTATTGTCTGGCGCGCTGGCGTCGGGCCTTTCGGCTGCCCTGTACAAGACAGAAGATCTGTTTGGCAAGTTGCCGATTCACTGGATGTGGTGGCCCGCGCTTGGCGGTGTCATCGTCGGCATTGGCGGATTCATCGAGCCACGCGCACTCGGCGTCGGCTACGACGTGATCGGCGATCTGCTTCACCAGAATATCGCCTTGCAGATCGCGCTCGCGTTGCTGGCCGTCAAGGCCGTGATGTGGGTCGTTGCACTCGGTTCGGGAACCTCCGGGGGCGTGCTCGCCCCGTTGCTGATGCTGGGTGCCGGACTCGGAACCGTTCTCGCTCACTTTCTGCCCGGCAATCAACCGGCACTGTGGCCGCTCGTCTGCATGGCCGCTACGCTCGGCGCAACCCTCGGTGCGCCTTTGACAGCGATCGTCTTCGCCTTCGGTCTCACGCACGACAGCAATGCGCTGCTGCCGCTTCTGAGCGCGACGCTCGTTGCACACGGATTCTCGACGGTGGTGATGCGTCGCTCGATCATGACGGAAAAAATCGCGCGCCGCGGCTATCACATCTATCGCGAGTATGGCGTTGACCCGCTGGAGCGCCACTATGTCGACGAGGTCATGACACCCTCGGTCGAATCTATCGACGCCGTCACGACGGTTGCCGATGCACTGGCCACCTACTTCGGCGGCACACAAACGCGCCGCGCTTACCCGGTAGTGCAGGACGGCACGGTGCTCGGCATGATCGACCGGATGTTGCTTCAGCAGCTGTGCCGGGATGACTCGGGACTCAAGGCGAGCTTGAGTCTGGCCGACGTACTGCGGCAACGTCCGCCCGCTTTTGCTTTGCCCGACGAAACCTGCCGGCTCGTTGCGACGCGGCTCGCCGTACATGGTCTGGAACGTTTGCCTGTCGTCGCCGACCGGGAGACGATGCGTCTGGTTGGGATCGTGTCGCGCAGCGATCTGATCAAGCCGTCGCTCAGCCATTTTGAAGAAGAGCATAAGAAGGAGCGCTTCCGGCGCATCACGCCAGCCCTTCGAAAGCGCCGCTTTGCCCCTCGCAAGACAGCCTGAGATAAACGGACCGGCAGAGCCAAAGACCTGCCGCTCCGTCAGAAATCCAATAGGGGTGGTCAGTCCCGGGATATCAATCCGCGTCGGTTACGGGTTCGTAGATGTTGACGAACAGCTGATTTTTCATGGGGAACGGGTTTTCGCCGTGGCTTGTCACAATCCAGTCACCCGGCTCAACTGTCCGCCACCCCTCCAGCGTCAACACACCCCACAGCCCGTCGTGCATTTCAACCGCAGCATGGTCACCCGGCTTGAACCACTGGATTGCATCGACGGTGCAATTTCGTTTTCGAAATTTCATTTCTTTTTGATTTCTCAATGCCGCATCAGTGAAATTCTAGCGTTACGCATACAAGCCGGGTTGGCTAGCACTGTAGAGATTTGTCGAGTTTTGTTCAGCGAACTGCATGGTGGCGTAACAGTGGGGAATCGTCAACTTGCTGGGCAAGCGACGAAACTCGTTCATCGGAACGAGGAAGCGCGTTGATGTCTCGACGGAAAGTGGACTGGAAACTGGCAGCGACGCCACATGGGTCGCGATGAACGTGAAAGCGGCCTCGGAACTCGAGGCGTCACGCTCCGATATTGATGACATCCGGCTTGCAAAGACCGACAAGGAGCTTGCACGATTTAGCCGGACGTGTGTGCGGTCGGCAACGCGAATGAAGCATGAACACGCCTTACAAACGCCCCGGCCGCAAACGTTTCACAAGCACTGCGCCGCTCATGCCAGCGCACAGGCTTCGCTAATCCGCTCTTTCGGCTGCCGGGTCGCCTCGCCTTAAAACGTATGCTGCATGCCGACACCGTAGGTACTGCCCGAAGGATTGGCCGTCAGCTTGTCGTAGGAATAGACCGCGTACACATACGTGCGCTTCGACAACGTATGGTTAAAGGCAATGGAGCCGGTGTTGCGCACATTGCTCTGGTTCGACGGCGCGCTATGCTTCGTGCGCGCCCATTCCGCGAGAATCGTGTTCGACGGCGACAACGGTACGGAAACCCCTAGCTCATACGTATGCGAGCCGGTCTCGACGTTGTTGTTGCTGGTCATCTGCGCAGCCCCATAGAGCTTGACGAGCTTTGCATCGTACGCAGCGCCTGCGAGATAAAGATATTGACCGGTCGACGGCGCAACCGCCGCCGTTCGTACGCGCTGCGCCGAGAACACCGCCGTGAGCGGCCCGTTTGCGTAGGTCAGGTGCAAACCGATGTTGTCCTTCCCCTGTTGACCCGTGGTGCTGCTCACGCCGTAAATCACCGTACCCGTGAGGCCGTTGTAGTTTGGCGAAACGTACTCGACGGCGTTTTGCCAGACCGTGTCGCCGATCTGCGTATTACTATAGCTCGCGGTATACGACTGCACGATCAACGGCGAAAACACCACCGACGAACCGAACGGGTTGACGAGTTGCTGGTTGGAATAAGTCGGGTTGGTCTGCTCCCCCACTTTGAACGTGCCGTAGGCGCCGGTCAGGCCGACATAGGCATTGCGCGAAAACAGACCATCCGTGGTGTTGCGTCCCATCTGCCCCGTGTTCGGCCTGAAAAAACTCTCGAGCGCAAAGATCACTGCGTTGCCGCCACCAAGGTCTTCCCGGCCGCGCATGCCCCAGAACGACGTTGTCATTCCGCCGCCGCCCATCTGCACCGCGCTCGCACGCGTCGTGCTCAGTTTCGAACTGTCGATGTACATGCCGATGAGTCCATAGAGCTGCACGAAAGACGATGGCGTCGCCGCCGCGCCGCTTGCCGCCGATGAATCGTCCGCGTGCGCAACGCCGATTCCATTGACCGCCAACCATGCCGTTGCCACGCAGGCAGCGGTGAGACGTGCTCGCCCGGGCAAGCCGTTTTTCTTTACTGACATCATGTTTTTGTCTCCAGACCAGTTTGTTTTTATGCGCGCGAGCGCTCCCCCGCTGCGTGCACGGACAGTGCACGCAGACAGCGAAATACTCGAGGATTTTTCTCGCCGGCTAGCCCGTCATTCGGCGTGGCGGCGCGACATTTCGGCGTTCAGTTTCGAGCGGTCAAGCTCGTGTTCCCATGCCGACACCACCAATGTGGCGACACCGTTGCCGATGGTGTTGGCAATTGCGAGTCCCGTTCCCATGAAGCGGTGAATGCCGAGGATCAGCACCATTCCGGACACCGGAATAATCGGGAACACCAGCAGCGTCGAGGTCAGCATCACGAAGGCGGCACCCGCCACGCCGCTCGCGCCCTTCGACGTCAACATCGCCACGCCCACGAGCGTGAGCTCCTGTGTCAGGCTGAGCTCGATGTTGAATGCCTGCGCGATGAACAGCACGGCCATCGTCAGGTAAATGTTGGTGCCGTCGAGATTGAACGAATAGCCGGCCGGAATCACAAGACCCACCACCGATTTCGAGCAGCCGAGCCGTTCGAGTTTTTCGAGCATCCGCGGCAGCGCGGCTTCGGACGAACTCGTGCCGAGCACGATCAGGATTTCCTCGCGGATATAGCTCAGAAAACGCAGGATGCTGAAACCCAGCAGGCGAGAAATCACGCCGAGCACCACCAGCACGAAAAAGACGAGCGTCAGATAGAACGTGCCGATCAGCTTCAGCAAAGGCAGGACGGCGCCGATGCCATAGGTGCCGATCGTGAACGCGATCGATCCGAATGCCCCGATCGCCGCGACCTTCATGATGATGTGAACGATGCCGAAGAACGTCTGCGCGAAGCGGTCGATCATGCGAACCAGCGGCCGGCCGTATTCTCCCGTGGCCGCGAGCGCGGCGCCGAACAGCACGGAGACCAGCAGAATCTGCAGGACGTTGCCACTCGAGAATGCGCTGACCACGGTCTCGGGAATGATGTGCATCAGAAACTCGACCGTGTTCTGCTCATGCGCGGCCGTCGCGAATCCGGCGAGCGCTTTGGTGTCGATCGAAGCGGGATTCAGATTGAAGCCGGTGCCGGGATGAAACAGATGGCCGGCGAGCAGCCCGATCACGAGCGACAATGTCGATACGACTTCGAAATACAGCAGCGCCTTGCCGCCTACACGCCCGACCTTCTTGATGTCGCCCATGCCGGCAATGCCGGTGACGACGGTGCAGAAGATGATCGGGCCGATCACCATCTTGACCAGCTTGATGAACGCGTCGCCGAGCGGCTTCATCTGCACGGCGAGCGACGGCGCGAAATGGCCCAGCAGCACGCCGAGAAGGATCGCGAGCAGCACGTGGAAATACAGCGCGCGATAGAAGGGTTTCTTCGCGCTGCGCGCGGGGGATGTCATGACGGCGCTGTCGTTCATGGCGCCGCTCGCGAATGGGCCAAACGAGTCGAACGGGCCGAACGGGCCCCGTGGCAATGCATACCGGTCATTGTTGTCTCCTGATACGAATGGTGGACGGAAAGCCGGCCGATTCCGGATTTCCGCCTGGCTGCCATTCTTGGTGTGGCAGTTCAAAAGTGACGAAAGTGAAGCAAGCGAAATGCGGGAAGCAGGTCAAGCTAACGGTTCGCTCAGAATCCGTAAAGCCGTGCCGGGTTCGTGACGAGCAGTTGCTCGCGCAGCGCCGCGTCCGGGCAGAAGCGGAACAGCAGATCGACCAGCTCGCCGTCATTCGGCATGTCCTTGCTGATGTTCGGATGCGGCCAGTCGGTACCCCACAGCACGCGCTCGGGGGCCGCTTCGATCAGCGCGCGCGCGAATGGAATCGCATCGTCGAACGGACGGCGGCCGGCGGACACGCGCTCGGCACCGCACACCTTGACCCACGCAAGCGGATTGCGCATCAGTTCCAGAAGCTGGCGGAACGGCTGCTGATCGACGCCGGCTTCGGCGCGTACGCGGCCCATGTGGTCGATCACGAACGGCACCTTGATCCGCGCGATCCGCCCGGCGTATTGCAGGATGTCCTGCGCGTCGAGATGCAGCACGACGTGCCAGCCAAGGCCCTCGATCCGTTCGAGCACCCGGTCGAATACGTCGAGATCGGGCGCTCCGCCCAGATGCGCGACGAAATTGAAGCGCACGCCGCGCACGCCGTGCGCGTCGAGGTCGGCCAACTGTTCGTCGCTCACGTCGCCGTCGACGATCGCGACGCCGCGATAGCGCCCCTTGCCGCGTGCGATCGCATCCAGCATCGCCGTGTTGTCCGTGCCATGGCAGCTTGCCTGCACGATCACGCCGCGGCTCGCGCCGAGAAAATCGTGCAACGCGACAAGACGCTCGAACGGGGCGTCAGGCGGCGTGTAGCTGCGGTCCGGCGCATAAGGAAACTGATCGGCGGGGCCGAAGACGTGGCAGTGCGCGTCACATGCTCCGGCGGGAAGTTGCTGGGCGGGTCGAACGGGATGGGGATCGGGAGGCAGGCAGGATTTCATGAAGCGTCGTCTCGATGTCATGCCGCGTGGCGCGGCTTGGTATGGGTTGCATGCATTGTGGCGACGATGGCGGCTCGGTACAATCGCCATATTGAACTAGCTGATATGTGAATTTCACATAACTCGCCCATCATGGACCTGAAGCAGCTCGAGGCATTCGTTCACGTCGCCGAACTCGGCAGCTTTACCCGTGCCGCAATCACGCTGGACACGAACCAGCCCGCCCTGAGCCGGCTCGTGCGGCATCTTGAAGTGGAGTTGCGGCATACGCTGCTCGAACGGACCGGCCGCGGCGTAACGTTGACGCCGGCGGGCCAGCGGATGCTCGCGCATGCCAAAGGTATCCTGCAGCAGGTGCAGCGCGCCTCGCAGGATCTGGACGAGTTGCACGGCGCGCCCGGCGGCCATTTCGGCATCGGCATTACCCCCAGCTTCGCGCGGGTCGCCACGCATGAGCTGGTCCGTGGCTTCCGTTCCTCGTTTCCCGGCGCGACCATCTCGGTGGCGCAAGGCTTGTCCACTTATCTGATCGAATGGCTGATGATGGGCCGCATCGACGTCGCGGTACTGTACGACACGTTCGATACGCCGCTGATCGACAAGCGAACCATCTTTACCGAAGAACTGTTTCTGATCGGCCCGGACAGTGGCGATACGCACACAGAGTCGACTCGCGAGCCCACAACCACGATCACGCTGCGGGAAATCGTGCGCTACCCGCTCATCATCCCTGGCCGCATGCACGCGATCAGACGGATGGTTGAAGCGGCCGCCGCGGAACAGGGCGTAAGATTGCGGATCGAACTGGAGGTCGATGCCGTGACCTCCATCCTCGATCTGGTCAGCGAGGGTATCGGCTATGCGGTGCTATCGCTCAACGCGACGACGAGCGATGCGCTCAAGCGGCGCTTCCAGATGATCCGCATTACCGAGCCGACGCTCTTCAGCCGTCTTGCGATTGCAACCAGTAGCAAGCACACGCTGTCGCAACTTGCCATCCATGCGATTGCGATGCTTGAAGCGAAAATATTGCCGCTCTATGGCACCGCGGCGTGATTCTGCGTTTTGCTTCTGCGTTTTTCTTTTGCGTTTTGCTTCCGCGTTTTGGCCCAGCGCTTTGACCTAGCGTTTACTCCGCACGTCCGCTCTCTTGACCAACCCGACATCCGCGACCGCCGAACTGCTCAATCTCGCCCAACTGCGTGCGTTCACCATCGTCGTCGAACACGGCAGCGCAAGCCGGGCCGCGGCGCTGCTCTTTCGCGCGCAATCGGCCGTGACGCGCGCCGTGCGGGAACTCGAAGAAACGCTCGGCGAACGGCTGCTGGAACGCCGGCCATCGGGCATGCTGCCCACCTCGGTCGGCCGTGCCGTCGACGAGCGCAGCCGGCGCATCTTCGCGGAATTGCATGCACTCGCACAATGGTGCGCGACGCGCCAGGCGCGCACACGAACCTTCACTGCCGGCTCGATTCCTTCTTACTTGCTGAACACGCGCCGCCTGCAATTATTCGTGGCACTCGTGCGCCATCAGCATATGCCGAGCGCGGCGCAGGCCCTCGGGGTCAGCCAGCCGGCCGTCAGCAGCGCAGTGCGGATTCTTGAGAACGGTGCGGAGATTTCGCTGTTTCACCGTACGGCACGAGGCGTGCAACTCACCCGCGAGGGTGAAATTTTCGCACTGCACGTGCGGCGCGCGCTCAACGAACTGCGCCACATCCCGGACGATATCGCCGCCGTGCGCGGCGTTATCCGTGGTCATGCCGCGGTCGGCGCGTTACCGCTCAGCCGCACGTTGATCCTTCCGGAAGCGGTGGCGCGTGTCAGGCGCGACTATCCGGGTGTGCGCATCACCACCGACGAAAGCGCCTACGAAACGCTGGTGGCAAAGCTGCGTGCCGGCGACATCGACTTCATTCTCGGCGCCCTGCGTCCCACCGATGCCGCGAGCGGGCTGCATGGCGAACCGCTGATGTCGGACGATATGGTCGTGCTCGCCCGCGCGGACCATCCGCTCGCCGGCAAGCGGGGACTCAAGCTACGACAACTGGCCGATGCGGAGTGGCTTTTGCCGCGCAACCACACGCCGGCGCGTTCGATCCTCGATGCGCTCTTCGTGCGCATGAAGCTCAAAGCGCCAGTACCCGCAATCGAAACCGCGGATCTCGCGATGATTCGCGGTCTCCTGTTGCGTACGGACATGCTTGCCGTTCTGTCTGCGCAACAGGTTCACTACGAACTCGAGACCGGACAACTGGTGATTCTGGACGTCGCGCTCCCCAACACGGAACGCGCAATCGGTCTCACGACGCGCGCGGCAGCCGAACCCTCGCCGGCCGCCCGCAAGCTGATGGAAGCGATCCGCGACGTTACCCGACGGACCTGAGCCGATCCGCGCGATCCGCCGCGCCGGCCACCCGGCGCACAGCACCCGCCACTCGCCACTCGCCACTCGCCACTCGCCACTCGCCACCCAGCGCATTTTCATCGATTCCATCGGTATAAACGCGGACATCACCCCCTCCTCGCCGGCTCCGATAAACAAAACAGGCGGCACATTCAACACTTGGCAGCGGGCAAACGTCCGCGCCCCTCCATACTTTCGACATCGATAAAAAGCAGAACGGAGGAGACAGTGAGTCTGTTGAGGAAGACGTACGTCCAGGTGCTGATCGCCATCGCCCTTGCGATCGCATTCGGTCTGCTCGCGCCGCATCAGGCCGTGATGATGAAACCGCTCGGCGACAGCTTCATCGCGCTCCTGAAGATGATGCTCGGACCCATCATTTTCTGCACCGTCGTTCATGGAATCGGGCATGTCAAAGACTTCAGGCGGCTAGGCCGGCTCGGCATCAAAACCCTGCTCTATTTCGAAGTGGTCAGCACGCTCGCCATGCTGGTCGGATTCACGATCGTCAATATCGTGCGGCCTGGCGACGGACTGCATGCAAGCGCCCTGACCCTGAGTCCGGCGCAAGCCGCGGCGGACGCCATCAAGGCAGGCAGTTCCGGCGATTTCTCGTTTATCCACTTCCTGACTTCCATCATTCCCCACACCTTGCTCTCCGCTTTCGTCAGCGGCGACATTCTCCCCGTCCTGTTCGTTTCGCTTTTGACGGGCTTCGCGTTGAGCAGTTGCGCGAAGCCTGACTGGATCATTTTCCGGCTGATCGAAGAGGCGCAAACGGTCGTCTTCAAGATTCTCGGTTTCATCATGCGCCTCTCGCCGCTCGGCGCATTCGGTGCGATGGCAACCGCGGTGGGCAGCTACGGCGGCGTCACACTGCTTTATCTGCTGCGCTACGTACTGACCTATTACGCGAGCACATTATTTTTTGTGTTCGTCGTACTGGGCATTGTGGCGGCCACAGCAGGCTTCTCCATTCTGAAGATTCTTGGCCTGATCAAGGAGGAAGCGATTCTCGCGATGGGCACGGCCGCCAGCGAAGTCGCGCTGCCCCGTCTCATCACCAAGCTCGAACAGGCCGGCTGCGACGAAGCCGTGGTCGGCTTCGTGCTGCCGGCAGGATATAGCTTCAACATCGACGGCGCCTGCCTGTATATGGCGTGCGGGGTCGGCTTCATTGCGCAGGCGACCGATACTCCGCTCTCGCTCTCGCAACAACTGGCCCTGCTCGCGGTCATGCTGCTGACGTCGAAGGGCGGCGCCGGCGCGGCCGGTGGCGCGCTGGTCAAACTGGCGGCCACCTTGCAGTCTTCGCGCGCGCTGCCGTTGTCGGGCGTAGGTCTGCTGTTCGGCATCGATCGCGTGCTCGCGATCGCCACGTCGACAACCAACGTGATCGGCAACTCGGTCGCGGTACTCGTGCTGTCGAAATGGGAGCGCATGTTCGATCAGCAAAAATTCGACGCCTACGTAAGCGGGCGTCACGCGCCGCCAACTGCGCCGGTGACCGTCCGGACAAGCGAACATCCGCGTTGAAGCCGCGACGCAAATCACAGCGCGCCTTCCGATCAAATTGTCATTTCCACCCTTACTCGCAGAGAATCAGCATGGATCAGAATCTCACTCAGCCTACTGGCCGCATCGCAATCATCGGCTTCGGAGAAGTGGGGCCGATCTTCGGTCGCACATTGAAAGCGGCCGGCCATGATGTGTCGATCTTCGACATCAAGTTGCAAGACGCAGCCACGCGTTCGACGATCGTGCAGCGGGCCCACGAATGCAACGTTCACGTGGCCGACGATCTCCCCGCGGCACTGCGCGACACGCAACTCATTTTCTCCGCGGTCACCGCAAGCCAGGCTGAAGCGGTCGCCACAGCTTCAGCGGAATATCTGACGCGCGGCCAGACCTTCGTCGATCTCAATTCGGTTTCACCCGCTGTCAAACAACGCAACTGCCAGCAGATCGAGCGCAATGGCGCCGACTATGTGGAAGCCGCGGTGATGGCGCCGGTTCCACCGTACGGCATCAAAGTTCCGATGTTGCTGGGTGGGCGTCTCGCTACGCAAATGGCAGACCGTCTCAATGGTTTAGGGATGCGCACGGAAGCCGTGGCGCAGGAAGTCGGCCTCGCGTCGGCCATCAAGCTATGCCGCAGCATCATGATCAAAGGCATGGAAGCGCTATGCGTTCAGTCGATGCTGGCGGCTAAACAGTTCGACGTAGACGGCCGCGTGCTAGCATCGCTCGCCGCGAGCTTTCCGGGCGTAGGCTGGGATAAGGGCTACGAAGCGTATCTGATCGGCCGCGTGGTCGAACACGGGCAACGGCGCTCCGAAGAAATGCGCGAAGCCGCCTTGATGCTGGAAGGTTTAGGAATGTCGAGTGCCCTTGCGAACGCTGTCGCCGACGTTCAACAGGACCTGGCGACACGAGGCGCGCCATTGGTCGAAGCACTGGATCCGAAGGGAAGTCTTCCGGAGTGGAGAAACCTGCTCGGGCCGGCCTGATCCGATCAACGCCACGTTAACGCAAACCCGCTGCGATCACCCCTCGCCGCCCGGCACCACGATATTGAACACCAATGAGAGCGTGCCCACCAGAATGAGGCTCGATGCCCAGACTGCATCCAGATTGAACCAGCTCCGCGACACGAACTTCAATCCCACGTAGCGGTAGACCCACCAGGCCAGCAGTCCGCCGGCAACAGTCATGGCGGTGGCATGGACGCCGGAAACAAGCAGCGCCATGCCCAGGTTGGCGTCGATCAGCGCCCGTGCGGCCTGGTGCCCTTGATCCATGTCGTAGGACCGGCAAAGGCCGAGGTAGATCGGTACAAGCATCAGTCCCGCGCCGTGCGCGATCGCAACGGCGAAAGACCAGAGCGCGAGCCGCGACGGTGGAATCCGCGCGAGCACACGTGGATGACGCCGCCAGATCAGCAGGCAGACACCAAAGCCGATGACCAGCACACTCGCGCCGATCTGGATCTCGCGCCGCCAGGCGAGCAGGATCGCAAGCATGGCGAAGGGCACCATGACCGCGAGCATGGCCAGTACGTGCCCCGCCGCGAGGTATAAGAGCGCGGAGAACAGCGCCCGTGGCCGTCTCTCCATCAGCCCGCTCGACACGGCAAGCGGCCACCCCATCGCCGGGTTGATCCCGTGATAGAGACCGCTCGCCGCGACGGCCAACCAGAGGCCGGTCTGCTGCCAGCCGCCCCCGATCAAATCCCCACCGACGGGTAGCAGAATGAATCGGTCGAGCAGTCGCCACCTTCGAGCCGGATCTGGTGAGCCCGGTATCCGTCGGGAAAGTCGACCCAGTAATCGTCTGCCAGTGCGAGGCCGCCGCCAGGCTCAGCCCGGGCCATCACCTGTGCCGCCGGCACACCGTCCGGGTAGAACTGGTTGTCCCATGTCGAGTAGAGCGAGTTGGTCCAGTAGACCCGTTTCCCGTCGCGGCTGATCTCGACCATCTGCGGACCACCCGCAAAGGTTTTACCGTTCGGATGCGGCGTGCGCCGTACGATCCCGCCAATGTGGACCGAACCCGTGAGCTTCGGCTTACGCGGTTCCGTCACGTCGTACTGGCGCATCTCGCCGGTTCCCCAGCAGGCAACGTAGAGGAATTTGTCGTCGATGGAGAGATCGATATCGGTGACGAGCGGCGGCACCGCACCGAATCCCTGAAGCAACGGTGGCAGCAGTTCCGTGGCCGCGGGCTCGGGCGGAATGGTCGCGGTCTTCTCGATGTGGAATGTGCCCCCCTCGCGCCACCAGGTCCAGATCGATCCTTCAAGGTTCGTCGTATCCACCACCACGCCGATGAAGCCGTATTCGCGGCTGGGATCGTGCGCAGGCCGCACTTCGAGCGCCATCTGGTGGTTCGCGCCGAGATCGAGGGTCTGCACGTTGCGCCTCGCCCGCAGATCCCAGAAGTGGATGCGGTGCCCGTACTTGTTCGACAGAAGGTCTTCGGGGACGATCCCGTTCTCGAATTGCGGCGGCAACGCCCACTCGCTCGACACCATGTAGTCACGCGGCAGGTTCCACCAGAAATCGTAGTGCTTCTCCTGCGGCCCGCGGTCGATCTCCCAGCGGCCGAGCACATCGAAAGTCTCGCAGTCCATGATGAAAATGCCCGGGGGGCCGTCTATGCCATCCTTCCCACCGCCACCGAGCGTGCTGACGTAGATGCCTTCTGGCCCGCAATGGACCGTGTGCGGACGCGAATAACCTGTCTTGCTGAAAATTTCCTCAGGTTCGATGATCTTGTGGATGCGCGCCTGAGTCGGATGAGGCTGGGTGTCGACGATGTAGATGCGCGAGGAACGCATCCCCGGAATGATCAGATAGCGCCGCTCAAGAAAGGCATGACCGGTCAGCGGCGACAGTGACGATGAACAGGCATTCCATCCGAAGTGGTGGAATTCATCCCCCCTGTTCGGCACCGGCACGGTGTGAACCACCTGGCTGTAAGTCGGTGAGCCGGGCTTCACGTCGATGACGGCGAGCGCGTCCGGTTGCGAGAAATCGGGGCTGAGCAACAACGTGTAGGCGAAGTCCTCCGCCGGCGCATCCATCGCGAGTTTCGGCGACGCGTGGAAAGTGGGATCTGGGCGCATACGCATGACGGGACGCTCCTTGTCTATCTGGTTCAGGACCCAAGGCGCACGTCTACTCACAGTCGCCAACGGCTCGCACGCCTTGTTACGAACCGTCGTTTGTCGATGAGATGTTCAGCGTGCCGGCGGCAGGCCGCGACGCAGCTTAAGATTTGTAGCTCATGGCAGCGACAGGCGAAACCGGACGTTTCGCCAACGTTGGCACCCTTCGTATTTCATCAGTTTCAAATCAGGTTCAAGCGCGTTTCTACACTATAGTCGTCGCAGGCGTTGGGCTGTTAGTGCTGCACGCCCCAGCGCCGAACGGTCACGCGTTCGAGCGTATCGAACACCAGATGCTCGATCAGCAAACCGATCACGATGACCGCGGCCAACCCTGCGAAAACGCGATCCGTGTACAACTCGTTGCGATTCTGGAAGATATACCAGCCAAGCCCACCACTGCCGGAACTCGCACCGAATACGAGTTCGGCGGCGATCAGCGTGCGCCATGCAAAGGCCCAGCCTACCCGCAAGCCGGCCAGAATCGCGGGCAACGCCGCCGGCACCAGAATCAGCAGCACATGGCGCATGCCCGTGAGCCCGTAGTTGCGCCCCGTCATGCGCAACGTCGCCGGCACCGATTGAAAACCGGAGTAGGTGTTCAGCGCCAGCGGCCACAGCACTGCATGGACCAGCACGAACAACAGGCTGCCGGTGCCGAGACCGAACCAGAGCAACGCGAGCGGCAATAGCGCGATGGAAGGCAACGGGTTGAACATCGCCGTCAGCATCGACAGAACATCACGGCCGAGGCGCGTCGACACGGCGAGCGAGGTCAGCACGAACGCGAGTGCCGCGCCGAGCAGATAGCCGCGCAACAGCACGGACATCGACACAGCCGTTTTCTGCAGCAGCTCGCCGGACCACACGCCCTGGACGAATGCGCTGAACGTCGCGCCGAAGGTCGGCAGCAGCAGATCGTTGTCGATCGCGCGTGCGGCGATCTCCCAGATGGCGATCAACACCAGCGCGATCAGCGTCTTGCGCAACCAGCCTTGCGCGAAGATGCGTTTGCCGAGCGGCAGCGGCGCCTCGAGTGCGAGTTCGCCGAGCGGTTCGAGCGGACGCTCGTACTCCTCGCGAACCGGCGGCAACAAGGTGGCGGGAGAACTCATTGCACGGCCTCCGTCTGCTCGAATAACAGGTGATGAATACGCGCGACGCTGCGCTGAAAATCGCTGCGTCCGAAACTATCCTGCGAATACTGATGACTGTTCAACTCGGCACGCACACGCCCCGGATGCGGCGACAGCAACAGAATACGGTTGCCGACCACCAGCGCCTCTTCGATCGAGTGCGTCACGAACAGCAGCGTGAAGTTGACTTCCTCCCACAGCCGCAGCAGTTCTTCCTGCATCTTGCGGCGCGTGAGCGCATCGAGCGCGGCGAACGGCTCGTCCATCAGCAGCACGCGCGGCTGCATCGCCAGTGCACGGGCAATCGCGACGCGCTGCTTCATGCCGCCCGACAAGGTATGCGGATAGGCCTTGGCAAACGACGCGAGCCCTACCTTCTCCAGATAATGCAGCGCGCGCTCGTTGGCTTCCGCGCGCGAAAGCTTCTTCGCTACACGCAGCGGAAAGGCGACGTTCTGCAGAACCGTCTTCCACGGCGGCAACTGATCGAATTCCTGAAACACGACGATACGATCGGCTCCCGGCCCTCGCACAATCTGGCCATCGAGCGAGATACTGCCGGAGGTCGGCTCGATAAAGCCGGCCACGGCTTTGAGCAGGGTCGACTTGCCGCAACCCGACGGTCCCAGCAGCACGAAACGGTCGCCGCCGTAGACATCGAAACTCACGTCATGAGTGGCGCGAACGATCCGCTCGCGCGTGCGGTATTCGAGGTTGACATTCTCGACCGCGAGCAGCTTTTCGCTGGTCGCGGGCGCAGCCTGCCCAGCACCGTTCGGAAACAGCAAGGTAGGATTGGCCACCATCAGATCGCTCCCTGTAAGCCGGCCGTGCGGGCCGATGAATCACCGGCCAGGCTCGAGAAGAAATTCATGTTCAACTTCCCGCCGCGGTTGCCGGGTCGTCGAAGAAATAGTCCTTCCACGACTTGGGCTCGTTCTTGATGACGCCGACGCGATGCATGAACTGCGCGAGTCCGAACGTGTTCTGCGGCGCGACTTTGAACTGCACCTGCGGGTCCTTGATGATCTTCAGCAGCAGATTACGGTCGATCTTCGACTGGTTCGTGCGGATGTAGATGTCGGCTGCGGCGTCGGGATTCGCCGAGATAAAGCGTGCGGCGTCCGCCAGCGCGTCGACGAATGCACGGTAGGTCTTCGGATTGTTGTCGCGGAATTTTTCCGTCGCGTACAGAACGGTTGCCGAACTCGGGCCGCCCAGCACGTCATATGAGCTCAGCACGATGTGCGCCTTCGGATTGCCGGCCAGCTCCTGCTCCTGAAACGGCGGATTGCCGAAGTGTCCGGTGATTTCCGTGCCGCCCGCGATGATCGCCGCGGCCGCGTCGGGATGCGGCAGCGCCTGCGTGAACTTGTCGAGACGGTTGTAATCCTTGTCGCCCCAGCGCTTCGCCGCCGCGTATTGCAGCACGCGCGATTGCACCGACACATTGACCGCCGGCAACGCGATGCGGTCCTTCTCGGTGAAGTCGGCGATCGTCCTGACATTGGGATTGTTGCTGACGAGGTAGTACGGCAGGTTGCCGAGCGAGGCCACGCCCTTCACATTCTGCTTGCCGTGCGTGCGGTCCCAGATCGTCAGCAAGGGGCCGACGCCCGCGCCGGCGATATCCACCGCGCCGGAGAGCAGCGCATCGTTGACGGCGGCGCCGCCCGAGAGCTTCACCCAGTCGACCTTGATATCGAGCCCCTGCTTGCGCCCTTCCTTCTCGACGAACTGCTGGTCACGCGCCACGTTCAGCAGCAAATAGACAACCCCAAACTGTTCGGCAATGCGGATCTGCCCTTCGGCATGCGCGGGTATGGCTGCGCCGAAGCCGGCCGCACCCATCGATAAGGTCAGCAGCGTTGCGGTCAAGCGACGGGCAAAAGACGACCGCATAGCGGTCGGGCGAAACCTGGCAAGCATCGGGACTCCGGTCAGCATGGGGTGGTGATCATTGTTGTTAAGGTGAGCAGCGTTGCCGTCAGAACGGCACGTCGCCTTCAATCGTCGTGCGATACAGTTTGCGGCGCAGATGATCGGGCGTGCCGGCCGCCAGATGCATCAATGAGCGGTTGTCCCAGAACACCATGTCGTGTTCGGCCCATTGATGCCGGTACAGATGTTCGGGGCGCACGCTATGCGCGAAAATTTCCTCGAGTAATGACTTGCTCTCGTCTTCGGGCAAGCCGATCACGCGAGTCGTGAAATGCTCGCTGACGAAGAGCGCGCGGCGCCCGGTCTCAGGATGCGTACGTACGATCGGCTGCACCACCGGCTTCACTTGCGCGATCTGCTCCGCCGACAGATTCGGCCGCCACGGGCTGCGCTTCTGCAATTCCGCGTATTTCGCGAGATACGTGTGCTCCGCCGAACGCCCTTCCACTGCGCTGCGCAAGTGCGCCGGCAAGCTGTCCCACGCGAGGTGCATATTGGCGAACAGCGTGTCGCCGCCTTCCGAAGGCAGTTCCTGCGCATGCAGCAGCGAACCGAGGCTCGGCTTCTCCTTGTACGACAGATCGGAATGCCAGTAATGGCCGGCGTCGCCAAGACCGATCGGCTGGCCGTTCTCGACGATGTTCGAGACGACCAGCACCTCCGGGTAGCCCGGCAACTGAAATTGATGCAGCACGTGAATCTGCAGCGGGCCGAAGCGGCGGCTAAAGGCAATCTGCTGATCCGGCGTGATGCGTTGATCGCGAAACACCAGCACGTGGTGGTCCAGATGCGCACGGTGGATGCGGGCGAAATCGTCCTGACCCAGCGGCTTGCTGAGATCGAGACCCAGAACTTCCGCGCCGACGGGGCCGTCGAAAGCGCGAATCTCGATGGGCTGGGTCTGATTGGCACGCCCGGCAATGCCGGCGGCGGTGGATGCAAAGGCAGTCGTCACAGGAAACTCTTCGTCGATTCTGTTCGAAAGACGCCGGCGAGGGCGCAGTCAGACGAATTTACCGGCGCACGCGCGCGGCGACAACGAAGCAAATCCGATACGGTTATCTGCTGAAGTGATAAACCCGATGCTTTAACGCGCTGCGGGCAGCGCTTGATGGATAACGTCCCTCGAGTCCGGACCGATCGGTCCAACATGCCACGCATTGGCAACGTGCTGCAACGTGCCTCGCCGAGGCGCTGGAAAACCTTCGCACCCGGTGCGACGCGGTCTGGTTTGTCTGCGGGATGGGGATCGGGCGCGTGGGCGGCGCCCGGCGCACAGGCGTTTTTTTGATCGTCCGCTAGTGGTCGGACTTGGTGCCGGGGATCGGACTCGAACCGACAAGCTGTTAAGCGGCGGATTTTAAGTCCGCTATGTTTACCAATTTCATCACCCCGGCAAGGGTCGGAACTGCTTGTGGACGCGAATTCTACCATTGCCGGGCGGGCGCACCAAACCGGCGCAATCCAGCCGCAGGCCGTCCCGCCGCCCGCTCCGCAGGCGCACAACCCGGAGTCATCCGGGAGTCACAAAGCTTCCCGATAATCCGCTCACGAAAACGTTTACAACCTGAGCGGAAACGATGATCCCAACGATCAAAGATGTCGCCGCCCACGCGGGCTTTTCCATCGCTACGGTCTCGCGCGCCATCAACGCGCCGCATACCGTGAACCCAGTCACGCTCGACAAGGTGCGTCAGTCCATCGACGCCCTTAACTTCCGCCCCAGTCCGCTAGGCCGGCAACTGCGCGGCGAGCGCACGCGCCTCATCGGCGTGATCCTGCCGACGCTCGCCAACCCCGTGTTCGCCGAATGCCTGCAAGGTATCGACGAGCTCGCCGCGGCGCAGGGCTACCGGCTCATGCTGATGACCACCCAGTACGATGCCGACCGCGAACGCCACGCCATCGAAACGCTGCGTGAACATCGCGTGGAAGGCCTGATCCTGACCGTCGCCGATGCCGACACGCATCCGCTGCTCGACGAGCTCGACCGCGCCGGCCTGCTCTATGTGCTGATGCATAACGACACGGTGCGGCGTCCGTCGGTCTCGGTCGACAACCGTCTCGCCGCGTTCGATGGCGTACGCATGCTGATTGCGCACGGCCATCGCCGCATCCTGATGCTCGCGGGAACGCTCGCCGCCTCGGACCGCGCCCGTCAGCGGCATCTCGGCTACGCGCAGGCGATGCAGCAAGCCGGGCTCACCCCCGCGCCCGCGCTCGAGGTGGATTTCAACGCCGACGAACTGTCGCCGTCCGTGCTGGCCCATCTGACCAGCGGCGCGAACCGCCCCACCGCCCTTTTCTGCAGCAACGATCTGCTCGCCATGGTCGTGATGCGCGGTCTGCGCCGTGCGCGTATGCAGATTCCGCACGACATGTCGATTCTCGGCTTCGACGGACTCGCCATGGGCGAATTGCTGTCGCCGCCGCTGGCAAGTATCTGTGCGCCGAATCGCGAGATCGGCTGCGCCGCGTGGCAGCGTTTGCTGGCGCGCGTCACCGGTAGCTACGAAACATTAGGTGAAACGTCGCTCACGCTGACGTTGCCGCACAGCCTGCGCGAAGGCGCCACCATCGCGGCGATTTCGAACCGCACGGAAACGTCGGCGGCAACCGAGAAACCGTTTGCCTAGTCGCTTGTCTGGCCGCTTGTCTGGCCGTTTGCATCAGCATTCAATTCGAACCCCGAACCACCCGCTCTCTTCCGCTCCAGGAGACCCGCAGTGATCCGCTCTTCAACACGCTTTGCTTCATCGATCAAACCGCTCTGGCGCCGCGTCGCCCGCACCGCGGCTACCGCGCTCTCGGCCGGCATGATCGTCACCGCGGCCCTCGCCGCCCTCGCGCCACAAGCGGCCCACGCCGACGAAACCGCGATCTGCTACAACTGCCCGCCCGAATGGGCCGACTGGGCAAGCCAGATCAAGGCGATCCAGCAAAAGACCGGCATCCGCGTGCCGTTCGACAACAAGAACTCCGGCCAGTCGATCGCGCAACTGATGGCCGAGCAGAAGAGCCCCGTCGCGGACGTGGTGTATCTCGGTGTGTCGTCGGCGTTCCAGGCGAAGGACAAGGGCGTCATTCAGCCATACAAGCCCGCGCACTGGGACGACATCCCCGCGAACATGAAGGACCCGCAAGGCTACTGGTTCACGATCCACTCGGGCACGCTGGGCTTTTTCGTCAATAAGGATGCGCTGGAAGGCAAGCCGGTGCCGCGCTCGTGGGCCGATCTTCTGAAGCCTGAGTACAAAGGCATGATCGGCTACCTCGATCCGTCGAGCGCATTTGTCGGCTATGCCGGCGCGGTCGCGGTGAATCAGGCGCTCGGCGGCACGCTCGACAACTTCGAGCCGGGCCTCGACTGGTTCCGCAAGCTGAAAGCCAACGCGCCGATCGTGCCGAAGCAGACCGCCTATGCGCGCGTGATGTCCGGTGAAATCCCGATCCTGCTCGACTACGACTTCGACGCCTACCGCGCAAAATACAAGGATCACGCCAACGTCGAATTTGTGATTCCGAAGGAAGGCACGATCTCGGTGCCGTACGTGATGAGTCTCGTGAAGGGCGCGCCGCATGAAGCAAACGGCAAGAAGGTGCTCGATTTCGTGCTGTCTGACGAAGGCCAGAAACTGTGGGCCGACGCCTATCTGCGTCCGGTACGCGCCAACGCGATGAGCCCGGAAACCGCCGCCAAATTCCTGCCCGCAAGCGACTATGCCCGCGCCAAACCGGTCGACTTCGGCAAAATGGCCGAGAAGCAGTCGAGCTTCGGCGAGCGTTATCTACAGGTGATGCATTGAACGACGTCACGTTCCCGCTGCGCTGGCGCATCGCCTTGATCGCGCCGGCGCTGGCGGTTTTTATCGCCTTCTGGCTGTTGCCGATGGGCGCGCTCGCGCAAATCAGCGGCGACGGCCACGCGTTCGCGACCTATCGCGCGATGCTGACGAATCCGCGCTACATGTCGAGCCTCGGCTCGACCGTCGTGTTGTCCGCAGCGGTCACGGCGACGACGCTGGTACTCTCGGTCATCGCCGGTTTGCTGCTGGCGCGCCGTGAGTTTCCGCTCAAGCGCACGCTGCTCGCGCTGCTGACGTTTCCGTTGGCATTCCCTGGCGTCGTGGTCGGCTTCATGGTGATCATGCTGGCCGGACGCCAGGGTTTGATCGGCGCGTTGTCGCTGAAACTGACCGGCGACCGCTGGGTGTTCGCCTACTCGATGAGCGGCCTGTTTCTCGGCTATCTGTACTTCTCGATTCCTCGCGTGATCGTCACGGTGATGGCCTCGGCAACCAAGCTCGATGCCTCGCTCGAAGAAGCCGCGCGTTCGCTCGGTGCATCGCCGTGGCGCATTACGCGCGACATCGTGTTGCCCGCGTTGTCGCCAGGTTTGATCGCCGCGGGCGCGGTATGTTTCGCGACCGCGATGGGCGCCTTCGGCACCGCCTTCACGCTGGCCACCGACATCGACGTATTGCCGATGACCATCTACACCGAGTTCACGCTCAACGCGAACATGGTGACGGCCGCGGGTCTCTCGATCGTGCTCGGCATCGTGACATGGGCCGTGCTGGCGCTGGCTCGCAGTGTGAGCGGCTCCGCTGTGGCGGCAAGCGCATGAGCGGTGTGTCCCAACCCGATGACAAGACTTCGATGAATTCCGTCACTGCTCCAGTCAAACAGGCCGCCAGGCCGCGCGCGCAGCGGTTCAGGCTGCCCACCTCACGCACGTGGCTCGCAGCCGGACAGTGGTTCGTTACGCTGCTGCTATGCGCTTTTCTGATCGTGCCGGTTGTGATGTCGATCATGGCCGGGCTCACGGTCAACTACTTCAAAGGCGTATCGAGCGGACTCACGCTGCGCTGGCTCGGCGAAGTGTGGACGCAGTATCACGATTCGGTATTTCTCTCGCTCGAAGTGGCGGCGGCGACCTTGTTGATCACGCTGCTGACCGGCGTGCCGGCCGGGTACGTGCTGGCACGCAGCAAGACACGGCTCTCACGCATCATCGAAGAATTTCTGGTGCTGCCGATCGCCCTGCCCGGTCTCGCTTCCGCACTTGCGCTGCTGGTGGTCTACGGCGGCTTCACGATGTTTCGCATGAGCGTCGCGTTTATCGTCGTCGGGCATGTGGTGTTCACGCTGCCGTTCATGGTTCGCGCGGTCGCTGCGGTGTGCGCGAGCAGCGATCTGCGCACGCTCGAAGAAGGCGCGGCGAGCCTCGGCGCGAGCTTCTTTCAGCGCTTCATCACGATCGTGCTGCCGAATGCGCGGCCGGGAATCGTCGCGGGCGCACTGGCTGTGCTGACGCTCTCGATCGGCGAATTCAACCTGACGTGGATGCTGCACACGCCCGACACCAAGACGCTGCCGGTCGGCCTCGCCGACACCTATGCGTCGTTACGCATCGAGATCGGCAGCGCCTACACGATTCTGTTTTTCATCATGACGATGCCGCTGCTCGTCGCGATGCAATGGCTCGGCGTCGATGCGACCGGCCAGCGCAGCGCGGGGAAAAAGCGCAGCGCTGCCGCCCGTTCAAAGCCTATACCGACGTCCACGCCATGAAACTCGACTCCGTTCCCATCACGCTCACGCAATGCGCAAAAACGTTTCGTGGCACGCGCGTGCTCGAACCGCTCGATCTGCACATCGGCGCCGGCGAGACGCTGGTGCTGCTCGGCCCGTCCGGTTGCGGCAAGACCACTACATTACGCATGATCGCGGGCCTGGAGACACCTGACGCCGGTGGCAGCATCGCATTCGGCGACGAAGACGTCACCGCGCTGCCGATCGAAAAACGCCAGGTCGGCATGGTGTTCCAGAGCTACGCGCTGTTTCCGAACCTGACCGTGCGCGGCAATATCGGCTACGGACTGAAGATCAAACGCGTGCCGGCTGAAACCGCACGGCAACGCGTCGACGAATTGCTCGCGATGATGCGTCTCACCGCGCACGCGGACAAACCCATCGATCAGCTTTCGGGCGGCCAGCGTCAGCGCGTCGCTCTCGCGCGCGCACTCGCCGTGCAACCTCGTGTGCTGCTGCTCGACGAACCGCTGACCGCACTTGATGCGCGTTTGCGCGACACCTTGCGCAGCGAGATGAATACGCTGCTGCGCGAACTGGGCATCACGACCGTCTACGTGACGCACGATCAGGCCGAAGCGATGGAGTTGGGCGACCGCATTGTCGTGATGAGCGCGGGGCGCATCGAACAGATCGGCTCTCCACGTGATATTTACTACCGCCCGGCGAATCGCACCGTCGCGCAATTCGTCGGCACAATCAACCGGCTGGCGGGCGAGCGGCGCGATGGTCTGCTGACGACAACCGGCGGCGCCGTACCGCTGCCCTCAGGTCCCGCAAACGCCAGCGCGGCACACGAAATTTTCTTCCGCCCTGAAGACGCGTATCTGGCCGACCCGGCCAGCGCCCAATTGCGCGGCAATATCGAAAGCACGGCATTTCTGGGCGAACGCACCCGGCTGACAATCGGCGGCGCCGCGCCGGACGCCTTGCTGATCGACGTCGCGGGCCGGGTAGAACTTGCACGCGGCACACCGGTCGGGATTTCGATCGCGCAGGACGCGCTGATTGCGCTATCGTAATGAGGCAGCGCTGTGTTTTTAGCGCGCCATAAAAAAGGATCTCCCCATGCTGTTGGCTCAAATTAGCGACCTGCATATCAAACGGCCCGGCGCGCTGGCTTACCGCCGCGTCGACACCGGTGCCTATCTCGCGCGCACTGTCGCCGCGCTCAATGAGTTGGAGCCGCGTCCCGATGCTGTGATCATGACCGGCGACCTCGTCGATCAAGGCGATCCGGAACAGTACGAGCACCTCAAGACGCTGCTCGCACGGCTCGAAATCCCCTACTTCCTGCTGGTGGGCAATCACGACGAACGGGCCGCGTTGCGCGCGGCGTTTCCCGATCGCAACGAATTGCGCAGTGGCGGCGAGTTCGTTCAATACGCGGTCGATGTAGGACCGCTGCGCATAATCGCGCTCGATTCGATGGTGCCGGGACAAAGCGCCGGCCATCTGTGCGATGCGCGTCTCGCCTGGCTCGAGACGCAACTCGATGCGGCGCAGGGCAAGCCGACGGTGGTGGCGTTGCATCATCCGCCGTTCGTCTGCGGAATCGGGCATATGGATGAATTGCGGCTCGATCCCGCGGCCGCCGACAAGCTCGCCACGTTGATCGCGCGCTATCCGAATGTGGAGCGGGTGATCTGCGGCCATGTGCATCGGCCGATGTTCGTGCGGTTTGGCGGCACGATCGCGTCGGCAGTGCCGGCGCCCGCGCATCAGGTCGGGCTCGACTTGCGCGACGATGCGCCGTCCGCGTTCGTGATGGAGCCGCCTGCGTATGCGCTGCATCGCTACGATCCGGCAACGGGCATCGTCACGCATCATGCGTATGTCGATAAGGCCGATGGGCCGTATCCGTTTTACGAGCCGGAAGGCGACTTGATCGATTGACGGTGTCGCCTCGCCGGTTCAGAGGGCGACGAAAGTTTGCGCTACGCGCCGGGACAGTCTGAAATACGGTATTCCGAGCGCGGCGGCGATAACAGCCTGAACGAAGCCATCGAACGGGATGGCAATGTCGATGCCAATGGTGCGGGTCATGTGGTCGCCGAGCAGATAGGCGACGGTACGCATGACGACAACAGCCACCAGCCACGTCTGCACCTGCATCGGGAAGCGCGCCGATTTGCGCCGCGCGAGCAGCGCCAGCCAGCCCGCGCCGGCAACGATGAACGACCCGATGATCACGTCGAATCCGACCATCGCGATCACGGTGCGATACCAGCCGTGCGTTTCAGGACGCACGAATACCGCCAGCAATTCCCATTCGAGCATGAGCTTGAGCGGATCGCGCAATGCGACTGCGGTTGAGACTGCCCATGCGGCGAAGCAGATCAGGACGATGAGCAGCCAGCCGCTGACTCGTCGGGGTTCGGGTGTCGAGGATGTGTTCATGAAATCGGTCATGTGATGGATCGTGTTGCGCGCGCCGATTCTACGAACGAAAACCGAACGACCATCTCATTTTGTCTGCGAGGCCTGCCGGGGAGCGCCAGGCTCCGGCTGGCGTTACCGCTTCCCGTTGCGCGGCACCGGCCTCGCGCCGGCATTGCCTTTACGCTCATGTAGCGCTTCAGAGCGCATGCCTCACCGTCAGCACGATCCTTCCCGCTCCGGTATGATCGGCACGCTTGAGGACCGCGCATGGGCCGGTCCATCGACAGTCCCCCCTCATGTCCACATCCGACGCTTCCACTCCCGCTTCCGCCGACCGGTCGTTGCGCGGCTTGCTGCTTCTGCTCGCGACGATTGCCGGCGTGGCAGTCGCCAACATTTACTACAACCAGCCGCTGCTCGACGATTTCCGGCAGTCGTTTCCGAACAGCGCGTCGTGGGTCGGCGCGGTGCCGGCCGTGACACAGCTCGGTTACGCGGCCGGGATGCTGTTGCTGGCGCCGCTCGGCGACCGCTTCGATCGACGCCGCCTGATCCTGTTGCAGATCGTCGGCATGTGTATCGCGCTGGTGATCGCGTCCGCCGCGCCGACGCTGTCCGTGCTGATTGTCGCGAGCCTGGCGATCGGCGTACTCGCCACCATCGCGCAGCAGGCGGTGCCGTTCGCGGCCGAACTCGCGCCGCCAACGGAGCGTGGCCATGCCGTCGGCACCGTGATGAGCGGACTGTTGCTCGGGATTTTGCTGGCACGGACCGCAGCGGGCATTGTCGCGGAGTATTTCGGCTGGCGCGCGGTGTTCGGCGCTTCGGTCGTCGCGTTGCTGGTGCTGGCGGTGGTGATCATCATGCGTCTGCCGAAGAGCAAGCCGACGTCGACGTTGCCGTACGGCAAGCTGCTGGTCTCGATGTGGCACCTGGTGGTCGAGCATCGCGCACTGCGTGAAGCGTCGTTGACCGGCGCGGCAATGTTCGCGGCGTTCAGCATTTTCTGGTCGGTGCTGGCGTTATTGCTGGCGGGCGCACCGTTTCATCTTGGGCCGCAGGCGGCCGGCCTGTTTGGGATCGTCGGCGCGGCAGGGGCGATGGCCGCGCCGCTCGCCGGCAAGTTTTCCGACCGGCGCGGGCCACGGGCGATCATCACGATGTCGATCGTGCTGGTGGCGATTGCGTTTGTTGTCTTTGCCGTGTCGGCGAAGAGTATCGCCGGATTGGTGATCGGCGTCATCATCCTCGATATCGGTGTGCAGGCTGCGCAGATCTCCAATCAGTCACGGATTTATGCGTTGAAGCCTGAGGCGCGGAGTCGCGTGAATACGGTTTACATGGTGGCGTATTTTATTGGCGGTGCTGTCGGGTCCGGGGTCGGCGCGGCGGTTTGGCCGGCGTTTGGTTGGGTGGGCGTGAGTGTTGCCGGGTTTGGTTTTGCCGGGCTGGCGGCATGGAATCATTTGAGGCTCCCTGCTGCAGTTAAGCGATAGGTTTTTGCCTGCGCAACGCTTTGGTGATACGCCTGCGGTGTTGGCCTTTCCTTGATTGGCTGGTTGTCTATTAGCGTTGCCCCTGTGCGGGACGGCACGTCTACGCCGACGACGCAAACACCGCTGCACGCTTACAATAGGATCGCAGCGCAATTGATAGCACTGCCGCCGTCCTGTTTAACAGGCAATCAGACTGGATCGACTGGCGTAAGCCCCGGTCAGACGAAAGCTGGCCGGGCTAGCGCGTGCCGTAAAACATGAGCACGTCAACCAATGCATTATCGACAAGGAGAACTCTCATGAATCGACTAATCGCTTTGCTTCTCATTGCAGGGATGACCGCGCTCGCGGGTTGCAACACGATGGCGGGGGTCGGGCAGGATATTTCGAAGGGTGGCAACGCCATCACGAATTCGGCCGATCAAGCCAAGTAGGCCAGCAATAAGCAATCGGCTGCAAAGCGCCGCGCGGCGCCTTGCAATGCAGGATTCGCCACAAGCCCGCCGCGGGAAATCGCGGCGGGCTTTTCTTATCGTATCGATCGCATGCTATGCACGCCTGCGAGTTCGCGAGCTGATCGACCCGTCAGTGTGTTCGACCGCTCGATGCCCGGCGTGCGGGCGTTGCCTTTCTGTGCAATCAGCAGATGGATCTGCCCCGGCGCGATCTGGCTCTGCAACACGTGTGCTGCGAGGTTCGAGACAGCCTCTGACACCGGAAACATGTCTGACGGGCCAGCGGGTTGCGCGGATTAGAATTTTTCCTCGGCGGGTTGGCGCGTTCCGCGGTGTATCGTTCGCGCACAACCCACACTTACACGGTCCCCCGCATGTCCTACCACCACTTACTCGCCGAACTCGACCTCGGCTTCACCCGCTTGCGCAACCGCGTGGTGATGGGTTCGATGCACACCGGCATGGAGGACCGTTTCTGGAATTACCCGAAACTGGCCGAGTATTTCCGCGAGCGCGCGAGAGGCGGCGTCGGCCTGATCGTCACGGGCGGCATCTCGCCGAACCGGCAAGGCTGGTTGCTGCCCTTCGGCGGCACGCTGAACTCGGTGTTCGATCTGCGCAATCACCGTCTGCTGACCGGAGCCGTGCATGCCGAAGGCGGCAAGATCGCGTTGCAGATCCTGCATGCGGGCCGCTATGGGTACCAGCCGTTCGTGGTGTCGGCGTCGGCGCTCAGATCGCCGATCTCGAAGTTCAAACCGCGCGCACTCACCGAAGCCGGGATTGCGCGGACCGTGCGCGACTATGCACGCTGTGCACGCCTCGCCCAGCGCGCCGGGTACGACGGCATCGAGATCATGGGCAGCGAAGGCTATCTGCTCAACCAGTTCCTGTGTCCTCGCACGAACCGTCGCAGCGACCGTTACGGTGGCAGCATCGAGAACCGCATGCGGCTCGCGCGCGAGATTGTCGAGCAGGTACGCGCGGTGTGCGGCGAACGCTTTATCGTGGTGTACCGTCTCTCGCTGATCGATCTGGTCGAAGGCGGCAACACGTGGGAGGAAACCGTACAGGTGGCTCAGGCGCTCGAAGCCGCCGGCGTCACGATGTTCAACACGGGAATCGGCTGGCATGAGGCACGGGTGCCGACCATCGTGACGTCGGTGCCGCGGGCGGCCTTCGCGGCGCTGAGCGCGCGGCTGAAGGCCGCGGTCAAGGTGCCGGTGATCGTGTCGAACCGCATCAATACGCCCGAGGTCGCAGAGGAACTGCTCGCCCAGGGAGCGGGCGATCTGGTTTCGATGGCGAGACCGCTGCTAGCCGACCCCGAGTTCGTGCTGAAGGCCGCCGAAGGGCGCGCGCACGAAATCAACACCTGCATCGCCTGCAATCAGGCCTGCCTCGATCACACGTTCAAGAACCAGCGCGCGAGTTGCCTCGTGAATCCGCGTGCGGGACGCGAGACCGAATTGATCTATCAGCCGGTTTCAAGCCCGCAGGCGGCGCGTTCGGTTGCCGTGGTCGGCGCGGGGCCGGCGGGACTTTCCGCGGCCACCGTTGCGGCGTCGCGCGGACATCGCGTGACCCTGTTCGATGCGGGTGCAACCATCGGCGGCCAGTTCAATCTGGCGATGCGCGTGCCGGGCAAGGAAGAGTTCAGCGAAACGATCCGCTATTTTCAGAGCCAGTTGCAGCGCCATCGCGTCGACGTGCGGCTCGAAACGCGCGTCGATCCGGCGCTGCTCGCAGCAGGCCGTTACGACGATGTGATCATCGCCACGGGCATCGTGCCGCGGAGCCCGGCGATCCCGGGCATCGACGGGGCCAATGTGCGCTCTTATGTGGACGTGCTGCGCGGCGCGCCGGTGGGACGCCGCGTCGCGGTGATCGGCGCGGGCGGGATCGGCTTCGACGTCAGCGAGTTTTTGCTGCATCGTCCCGGCGATCCACTGCCGATGCCGCGCGATGCCTGGCTCGACGAATGGGGGGTCGATCTCACCGTGCGGGAGCGCGGCGGTTTGAAAGCGCCGGCGCCGGCGCAGCCGTTCCGCGAGATCTGGTTGCTGCAACGCAAGGCCGGCAAGCTTGGCATGGGGCTCGGCAAAACCTCGGGCTGGGTGCATCGCGCGACGCTGGCGAGAAACGGCGTGAAGATGCTCGGCGGCGTGTCGTATCTGGAGATTGGCGAGCGCGGTTTGAAGATTGCGCGTGAAGGTGTCGAGGAATGGCTCGAGGTGGATACGATCGTCGTGTGCGCGGGGCAGGAATCGTTGCGCGATCTGCACCCGGAGGCGGCAGCGCGGGCTGCGGATAAGGCAAACGGTACGAAAGGTCCGCGCTATCACCTGATCGGGGGCGCGAAAGTCGCGACCGAACTGGATGCGAAACGCGCGATTCGCGAAGGTGCTGAGGTGGCGGCGGCGCTCTAAAGCGGCGGAGTACAGAGGTGGTCACCACGCTCTGAAGCAACGGCGAGCGCAGGTACTCGCCGCACGCGGAAGCGGTGGAACGTGCAGACCAAGTACCGGAGTGCGACGGACAGCGGCCAGCAAGCCGCCGCCCACCTCAGGCAAGTCCCTTCTTCCGGTAATCGAACCAGAAAGACAGGCCCACGCTGGCCAGAATCACGATCGTCGCGATCACCGTCGAATGCGTAACCGGCTCGCCGAGCAACAACGCGCCGAGCGCCACCGCGACGACCGGATTCACGTACATGCAACTGCTGGCGATGATCGGACTCGTATGCCGGATCAGAAAACCATACGCAACATAGGCGGCCATCGTCCCGATCAGCATCAGGTAGACGAACGCCAGCACCGGCAGAAAATGCACCTCCATCATCCGCTCGCCCGATACCCAGGCGACCATCGTCGACATCGCGCCGCCGAGGCCGATCTGCAACGACGTCGATAGAAACAGGTCCGACGGCAGTTTCAACCGGCTGGCCAGATGCGCGCCACCCGCCCAGAAAAGCGCACCGCACAGTATCGCCAGGCTGCCGCCGGCCGATCCCGGCGCGCTATCGCCGTGACTCAGGATCGCGATGCCCACCAGTCCGAGACCGACCGCGAACCACTCGCCTCGGCCGATCTTGCGCCCCGCCACCGCCGCGATCACCGTCGCGAACAGCGGCACGGTCGCCACCATCACGGCCGCCGTGCCCGTGCCGACCGTGCGCATACCGTAAGCCAGCATGCCGCTCGACAAGCCGACCAGCATCGTGCCGACAATACCTGCATTGCGAATTTCACCCGCGCTCGGCCAAGCCGGATTGCGGCGCACCGCGAAGATGAAAAGCCCTATGCCGGCAAACAGATTGCGCAGCCCCGAGAGCAGCAGCGGCGGAAACGAACCGAGCGCGACGTGCACGGCGAGATAGGTCGAGCCCCATACGAGATAGACGACGGCTAGCGCGAGCGCGATCTGTCCATTGCGGGACTGCGGCAAACGGATTGGAAAACCACGCGAAGAACCACGCGAAAAGCGGCTGGGAAGTTGCGGCGCCATGCGTTCACCCCGCCCATGCCGCTCGAGGTGCCACGCCCCCGCTGAAAACCCGGTGTCGGGATGGCGGACACCGCATCGGCGATGCGGTCTGACGGGCGAGGCTGGCGGACATGTCGGTGGAGCAGAAGGACGATCGATGGCCAATGGGGCCACAACGCCGCGGCGGTCGATAGAAATCGATCCACGGCTGACACACGCCCAAAGTTTGGCGCGCATCGCATTATGCAGTAAGCGCCCACCGCGTCGGCTGAAAGAATCGTAACTTTTTTGCGTACATGCAACAAAAAAGCCGGGGACGTTTCCCCGGCTTTTGAGCCGCCTGTGATGCCGGCGTTGAAGCTATGCAACCGGCATTGCCGGCATCGCTCAGTTGGCCATCGCGCCCGACGCTTCGTGCTTCATGCCCATCGCGTCGCCGCTCTTTTTCATCTTGTCGTGCTTCATCGCGTCCTTCTTCATGCTGTCTTTCGACATGGTGTCTTTGGACATCGAATCCTTCGACATGGTGTCCTTGGACATCGCGTCGTTGGACATTGCGCCGCTTGCCTGGGCGAACGCGGCACCGCCGCTGGTCAGGAGGGCGACGGCCATTGCTGCGATTGCGAACTTTTTCATGGGAAAACTCCGTTTCGGTTTCGTTATGGATCAATCTGAACCGGCATCTCATTGACGCCGGGGTACTTCCGAAGCTTCTGCCGCCCGGGGTCGCGCGTCCGTCTTTGCACGCGCCGACCCGCGCGCGTCAGGAGCCTCCGAACCAGTTGTAGCCCTGGTCGACCCAATAGCCGCCGGGATACGTGTTGGTGACGAACATCTCGACGATGTGCTTCGGATTCTTGTAGCCGAGCTTGGTCGGCATGCGCAGCTTCATTGGGAAGCCGTATTTCGCGGGCAATCTCTCGCCGTCGTATTCGAAGGTCAGGAGCGTTTGCGGATGCAGCGCGGTCGGCATGTCGATGCTTTCGTAGTAGTCGTCGGCGCATTTGAAACCGACGTACTTCGCGCTCGTGTCCGCACCGATGCGCCGCAGAAAATCGGCAAACGGCGTACCGCCCCAGCGGCCGATCGCGCTCCACCCTTCCACGCAGATATGGCGCGTGATCTGCTCGGCATGCGGCAGCGCGTACAGCTCGGGCAAGGTCCAGACACGCTGACCGGTGACGAGGCCGCTGATCTTCAGCTTGTAGTCGGAGGCGTCGACATCGGGGACGTCGTCGATACCGTAGAACGCGTTGAACGGAAATGGCCGCGTGATCTGCGCTTCGGTGTAGGTCGGCGCAAGTTGCTTCGGATCGAACAGGGCGGCTTGCGCGCGGTCGTTCAGGCGCGACACGGCCGTCAGGAATGCGTTGACCGAATCGTTGTCGGTGAGCGAGCAGCCTGTCAGCATCGACAGGCCGCCGAGCGTCAGAAGCCGCTTGCCGAACAGGCGCCGCGACGGCATCGCGAGTTCGCGCCGTGCGTCGATCAGGATCGACTCGCGGTCGAGCTTATTGCCAGACATAGCAGCGAGCTTTCGATCAGGTCTTGAATCGGGCTTGGTCATGATTCGATATCCTTAAGCTTTGCGTATCCGTGTCTTGGTGTGTCCACGATTTAGCGTCCACGCAGCATGGCGAGCAGCGAGCGCGGCACGAGCGCCACCATCACCAGATGCACGGCGATGAACGCAGCCATCAGCGACATGGCGCAGAAGTGGACGATGCGCGCGTTGTCGTAACCGCCCATCAGTTCGCGCAGCAGCGGAAACTGCACCGATTTCCAGATCGCGAGACCCGAGAGCACCAGCACGATCAGATCGCAGACGACAAACAGGTAAGCGAATTTCTGCACCGCGTTGTAGACGCGCAGATCGGCGTGCGAGAGCTTGCCGGTCAATGCGGCGATGAAGTCGCGCAGCACGGCGCGCGGCGAAACCGGCAGAAACTTGCGCACGAAACGCCCGCTCACCAGGTTCAGCGCGAGATACAGCAGGCCGTTGAATACCAGCAGCCACATCGCCGCGAAGTGCCATTGCAGCGCGCCGCCGAGCCAGCCGCCGAGCGTGATCCCGGTGGGGAACGTAAAGTCTTTGAAGATCGGCGACGCGTCATAGATGCGCCAGCCGGACAGCATCATCAGGATGGCCGCGAGTGCATTGAGCCAATGCGTGATGCGCACCCACACCGGATGAATCGTGCCGCTCTTCGGCGTGACGGGCGGAGCGGTTTTGCTGAGAGCATGAGGCGTTGCCATGAGAGTCTCCGGTGAAATGGGGCGCTGGGTTGCGTCGCGCGGTCAATTGCAGGCGGCGAGTTCGCCCACTTGCAGCACGTCGCCGGTCGCGGCGTTTTCGACGAACGCGACGACGCCGAAGTTGTCAGCCGGGGCGTTGGCATCGGCGTCGTCGATGCGGATATCGCGGCGGATTTGCGCGTTACCGGCAACCAGCGGCACGGGGCCGATCCATTGCCGCACGACGCGTTCGTGATGCAGCGTTGCGCCGCTGTTTTCACCAGCTCCGACCTGCGAGTTCAACGCGTTCTGATAGACGGCGACGTAGGCATTCAGCGGACCTGTGGCGTCCCTCGCCTTGCTGGTGAATTGCGCATCCACATTGAAGGCGCCCTTCGCGTGGGGCTTCAGTTCAAGCGCCACGTTTGCCTGCGCCGGTTCGGCGACAACCTTGCCGATGCGGCTCTGGAAACTGTCGCGCTGCGACCAGCTACGCAGCTCGCGGCCGGATACGAAGATTTCGGGCGTGTAGATGGTGTGGCCGCCGGCGAGGTCGGTGAGGGCTTGCTGACGTTCGGTAAAGCGATGCTGCGAAAAGCGGTCGGTCCAGCCGAGGCTATTCCAGTAGTCCACGTGCAAGGCCAACGGCACGATGCTTTGAGTTGCGCCGCTGTTTTTCCACTGGCTCAGCCAGTTGTCCGCGGGCGGGCAACTGCTGCAGCCTTCGCTGCTGTAGAGCTCCACCAGCGCTACGCGGTGGGACGGGCTGTGCGACGCGCATACGGCGCCGGCAGCGGCGGCGAGGCCGCTGGCTGACAGGGTAGTCAGCGCGACGGCTAACGCGATTGCGCGGGCGAAAGGCCGGTGGGCCCGGTGGGTTCGTGCGGTTTGCATGGCGTGCTCTCATCAGGATCTGCACGTTTGTCGATCCACGAGCCCGCTTATGACAGCCAGTTCTGATTTTTATTTTGGTTTGTGTCGGCCGGCTACGGCCGCGACCGTTCCATGCCTGTTCCACGCTGTTGGCGCTCGCGGGGCGTCTGTCCACCTTCAGGGCGCGTCCCCATGCGCCCCGGCCCGGCCCGCAGAGGTGCCTCAATCGTAACTAACGACAACCGTCACGCGGGTATCCAGCGCCGCATTCTTCGGTGCAAGCGACAACACCCCGCCATCGCGGCCGACCCGGTAGTGTCCATCGCTAGCGGCCCGAAAGACACGTCCACCGCTATCGACAAAACGCTCAGTCAGCGCGTTACCATTACGCGCCGCCGTCGCGCCGTCGTTCACCTGAAGGGCGACATCGGCGCCCGTCGCGACGCCCGGCGAAGCGCTAAAGGTTAGCGTGACCGCCGAACCTGTTCGCGCTAGCCGTCCGCCGGCAGCGTCGGCAACTACCCCAGCCGGAGCCGCCGAAATCGTCAGTTGCGGCGCCACGATCGCTCCTGAAAAGCTGATCGTTCCACCACTCGCCGCCACCGCCGGCATCGGCGATACAGCCAGCGCCACCGTCGCCACACCTGCGCTGAGCGCCCCAAACCGCACTCGTCCCGTTTTCATGGGCACCTCTCCTTAAGCCGTCCCGATCCGCATCACGTCGTTGACGCGCCACCCACCGCCAGTCGCTCGACTGGGCAACGGCCGCCCCTACAGGTGGATTAACGGCAGCGCCACGGCGGCCTTGAACGGCCCGGTGCGAAAAAGACGCGCCACAGCCTGCGCACACGGCACCGCCCGGCAGCAGCTAAGGAGACGCCGGGGGTGCCGGGCCCGTGCTAACATTCACCTTTCGATTGCGTCGATCCAGTTTTCTTTCCGGCGCTTATCCCAAGACCTTTCGCTTCCTGCCGGCTACCCTCATGCGTCCTCCGTTCTCCCGTGCCCTCACCCGCTTGCGCCCCCGCCGCGCAACCGGTTGCGCACGCGCGGACGTCGCGGCGCCTCACGCCGGCCAGCCGTCCCGAACGCTCCCGCTTCCCGCCGCCCGGCGCCCGATCTGACGTTGCTTCCTCCATCATCGGAGCCACGTCGTCGGGCTCCGGGCTGATCTCATCCGTACGCCATTCCCTGACATGCAGATCAATTGGAGAACCCGTCATGAAAAAGACGAAACCCTGTTACCTCACCGAACTCGACGTCGCCCGTCTTGAAAAGCACTCGGCCGCGCCCGGCGCCGACGCCAGATGGCAGGACATGCTCGACGATGTGCTCGAGCGTGCCGTGATTGTCGAATCGCGCGACATTCCCGCGAATGTCGTCACGATGAATTCGCAAGCCACGTTGATCGACGAAACCAGCGGCGAGCAGATGACCTGGACGGTCGTCTATCCGCCCAATGCGGATTTCGCCCAGGGCCGCCTGAACGTGTTCTCGCCGGTCGGCCTCGCGTTGCTCGGCGCCAAACGCGGCGAACGCATCCGCTTCACACCGCCGAGCGGCACGGAGAAAGTCCTGAAGCTCGACAAGATCCTGTTCCAGCCCGAAGCCGCCGACAATTTCACGCTGTAGACGAGGCACACTCGCAGACATACGCGCAGGCGCATTCGCAGGCACACGCGCAGGCCCACTCGCAGGCCCACTCGCAAGCACGCGCGCGACGCAGTACTGCTGCGCCGCATCATTCCCGGCAGCCCTATCACAACAAGAATAGTGCGTGGCTGACCGGCGTTATCTCTAACATCTGACTTTTTCAAGACGGGTTGCCAAGCAACGCCCGGGCGGTGTATCGTGTGCGCTGCTAACGCGGGGGTCCTGCGTAGCGCGGAGGTTGGAGGTCCGTGTTGCGTGGGTGAGAAATACCCTTTGAACCTGATCTGGATAATGCCAGCGCAGGGAAGCGTACGGATTTCGCACCTGGTCTACCGTTTCATCTCTCGCGATTTCCGACAACTTCCGTCTCGTCTCCTGCTTAGCGGCCCCACATCAGGAGATAACGCATGAACGCCAATCCGAAGTTCCTTTCCGCCGACGCTCACGTCGATGCCGCCGCTGTCGCGCCGCTGCCGAATTCCCGCAAGGTCTACGTGACCGGCTCGCGCCCCGATATCCGCGTGCCGATGCGCGAAGTTTCCCAGGCGGATACGCCGGACAGCTTCGGCGGCGAGAAGAATCCGCCGGTCTATGTCTACGATACGTCGGGCCCCTACTCCGATCCGGAAGCCAAAATCGACATCCGCGCCGGTCTGCCCGCGCTGCGTCAAACCTGGATCGAAGAGCGCGGCGACACCGAAGCGCTGACGGGCCTCTCGAGCGACTTCAGCCGCGAACGCGCCGCCGATACCGCAACCGCCGATCTGCGTTTCAAAGGCCTGCATCGCACGCCGCGCCGCGCCATCGTCGGCAAGAACGTCTCGCAGATGCACTACGCGCGCAAAGGCATCATCACGCCGGAGATGGAATACATCGCGATTCGCGAGAACCAGCAGCGCGCCGCGTATCTGGAGACGCTGAAGACGAGCGGTCCGAACGGCGAAAAGCTCGCCGCAATGATGGGCCGTCAGCATCCGGGCCAGGCGTTCGGCGCGAGCGCCTTCGGTCCCGACGGCCTGAAGGAAATCACCGCGGAATTCGTGCGCGAAGAAGTGGCACGCGGCCGCGCGATCATCCCGAACAACATCAACCACCCGGAAAGCGAGCCGATGATCATCGGCCGTAACTTCCTCGTGAAGGTGAATGCGAACATCGGCAACTCGGCCGTGACCTCGTCGATCGGTGAAGAAGTTGACAAGATGACCTGGGCGATCCGCTGGGGCGGCGACACGGTGATGGATCTGTCCACCGGCAAGCACATTCACGAAACGCGCGAGTGGATCATCCGTAACAGCCCGGTGCCGATCGGCACGGTGCCGATCTATCAGGCTTTGGAAAAGGTCAACGGCAAGGCAGAAGACCTGACGTGGGAAATCTTCCGCGACACGCTGATCGAACAGGCCGAGCAAGGCGTCGACTACTTCACGATTCACGCGGGCGTGCGTCTGCAATACGTGCCGCTGACGGCCAAGCGCATGACCGGTATCGTCTCGCGCGGCGGCTCGATCATGGCGAAGTGGTGTCTGGCTCACCACAAGGAAAGCTTCCTGTACGAGCACTTCGAAGACATCTGCGAAATCATGAAGGCGTATGACGTGGCCTTCTCGCTCGGCGACGGTCTGCGTCCCGGCTCGATCTACGATGCCAACGACGAAGCGCAACTCGGCGAGTTGAAGACGCTCGGCGAACTCACGCAGATCGCGTGGAAGCACGACGTGCAGACCATGATCGAAGGCCCAGGCCACGTGCCGATGCAACTGATCAAGGAAAACATGGACCTGCAACTGGAATGGTGTGACGAAGCACCGTTCTACACGCTGGGACCGTTGACGACCGACATCGCACCGGGCTACGACCACATCACCTCGGGCATCGGCGCGGCAATGATCGGCTGGTTCGGCACGGCAATGCTCTGCTACGTCACGCCGAAGGAACACCTTGGGCTGCCGAACAAGGACGACGTCAAGACCGGCATCATCACGTACAAGCTCGCCGCGCACGCCGCCGATCTGGCGAAGGGCCATCCGGGCGCGCAGGTGCGTGACAATGCGTTGTCGAAGGCGCGTTTCGAATTCCGTTGGGAAGACCAGTTCAATCTCGGTCTCGATCCGGACAAGGCACGCGAATTCCACGACGAAACGCTGCCGAAGGATTCGGCCAAGGTCGCGCACTTCTGTTCGATGTGCGGTCCGCACTTCTGCTCGATGAAGATCACCCAGGACGTGCGCGAATTCGCGGCGCAACAGGGCGTCACCGACGACGAAGCGCTGAAGAAAGGCATGGAAGTGAAGTCGATCGAGTTCATGAAGAAAGGCGCTGAAATTTATCAGCGGCAGTAACGTACGGATCGCGGGCGCAGACGTGCGCGCCCGTCATTCGAACCTTCCGCTTCACTGCGTTGCAGCATCGAAGCCCGCCTCTGGCGGGCTTTTGCCTTTCCGCGCAAACCGGCATGCCAAATGCCACATGCCACATGCCACATGCCACATGCCGGCAGAATGTAAGCACGCGATCGCGAAATCGGCCATCTGCGGAGTCGCGCCCGCGCCTCTGAATGCCCGCCGATTACTGCGAAAAATGCTTTGCAACGGGGTGAAATACGCCGTTACGGTTTTGCAATCCTGTTGGCGCCACAGCGGCGTAAGCTCAGGCCATTACGCCCGCCGATGGCGGCGTCCGATGGTAAACAGGAGCGCGTCATGAAGTCCCGCGTCATCGATTCTCTTTGCACACTCAGCCAGCGGCTGCCGCGCGGCTTGCCCCGTTTCTCCCAAACTGGAATCGCGTTTGCCGGCGCGGTCTGCGTACTGACGCTATCCGGCTGCTATTACCCATACGGCTACTATCCGGGCGCCTACCCGTATTACGCCTACGGCACGGTCCCGGCCACCGACGTTCAGCGTGAAGTCCCTGTCGGCACGGCCGACGATCCGGCAACCTCGCAACAACAGCAAGCCCAGGCCTCGCAGCAGGCGCGGGCCAATGCGCAAACCCAACCGCCCACCTACGCGGTGGCCCAGCCGCCCGTGTACGTTGCGCCCGCCTATCCCGTCTACTATCCGCCGCCGGTCTATCCGGCTTATTACGGCTATCCGGGCTGGTATGGCCCGTCGGTCTCCATCGGCTTCGGTTTCGGCGGCTATTGGGGCGGCCGCGGCGGATGGGGTGGCCACGGACACTGGCACTGAGTCTCGCTGACCTGCTTTGACCGCCCCGTGCCCGCCGCTATCGGCGCACGGGACGGGCCCCCTGCCACACAACATTCGCGCCCCGGCCTTCCCCGAAACCGGCGTGTCCGCCAGCACGCGCCATGCCCCGCGGAACTGGCCTCACGCGCATCATCCCGCGACGCTCCCGGCATGCAAGACGCGGCGCGCCCTTCTCCCCCCGCCCGTAGTTTCCCTTCTTGACGCGCTCCAACCGGGCTCTATGCTTGGGGAAGCCACACGCAGTACTCGTTTAAATAAGCGACCCGGCGCGTCCTGCACGCTCCGCCGACGCCCATCCGTCCTGCCAGAGCGACGCGCCCGTAGTGCGTAGTCCCGCGTCGATTTCGAACAACAACGAAGGAGACGTGATGTTTCATCAACTACTCACTCCAGTCGGCAATGCGCTATTGCCGTCGTTTCTGGTTGCCGCGCTACCGATCGTCGTCGTCCTGTTACTGCTTGGCTGGGCGCGCCGGCCGGCCTGGCAGGCTTCACTCGCGGGGCTGATCGTCGGCCTGATCGTGGCGATTTTCGTCTGGCAGTTCCCGGTCGGACTCGCGTTCGCTTCGGTGGCCAACGGTGCGGTCTTCGCCTGCTGGCCGGTAATGTGGATCGTGTTCGCCGCGATCCTGCTTTACAACATCTCGCAACGCTCGGGCCGCTTCGCGGCCTTCCGGATGTGGATGATCGACAACCTGCCGAACGATAGGCGCGTCGTGCTGGTCGTGATCGGTTTTTCTTTCGGAGCGCTATTCGAAGGGATCTCCGGTTTCGGCACGCCAGTCGCGATCACCAGTTCGCTGTTGATCCTGCTCGGCTTCCCCACGCTCGAAGCCCTCACGTTTACGCTGATCTTCAATACCGCTCCGGTCGCGTTCGGCGCGCTGGGCGTGCCGATCACGGTGCTCGGCGCGGTCACGCACCTGCCGGCCGACACGCTCGCCAAGATGGTCGGACGGCAGTTGCCGTTCTTCGCCCTACTGCTGCCGTTCTACGTGATTGGCGTGTATGCGGGATTTCGCAACATGCTGCGCGTGTGGCCGGTACTGCTGGTGTCCGGCGCGAGCTTCGCGCTGACCCAGTTCGTCACGGCGAATTACGTCAACTACAGTTTGACCGACGTGCTGTCGTCGCTGGTCTCGCTGATCCTGACGATTGCGTTCCTGCGCGTCTGGAAACCCGCCGTCGATCCAAAGTTCGCGATCAACATCGACCGCGTGGGCGAAGTGCGCGGCAAGATCAGCGGCGCCCAGGGCTGGTATCCGTGGATCATCGTCTCGGCGGTGGTGATCGTCTGGACCATCGCCAAAATCTTCCTGATCGGCGACGTCAAGCTGCCGTGGCCGGGCCTCGACAAGGCCGTGTACATCACCCTGTACAACACGCCGTACGGTGCGGTGTGGGACTTCCAGCCGCTCGCCACCGGCACGGCGATTCTGGTCGCCGCCATCATCACGTCGTTCGCGACGGGTCTGGGGATCAGCGAATTCGGCAAGGCCATTGTCGACACGTGGGTCCAGACGCGCATCGCCATTCTGACGGTGGCGACCATCGTCGCGCTCGCCTATCTGATGAACTACTCAGGGCTCACCTATACGCTTGGGCTCGGTGCTGCGTCGGTCGGACCGTTCTTTCCGCTGGTGTCGGCGTTCCTCGGCTGGGTCGCGGTGTTCCTGTCCGGCAGCGATACCTCGGGTAACGCGCTGTTCGGCAACCTGCAGGTGGTGGCGGCTCATCAGTTGAACCTGAACCCGATCCTGATGGCGGCGACCAATTCGTCGGGCGGCGTGATGGGCAAGATGATCTCGCCGCAAAACATCTCGACCGGGGTGGCGACCACCGAGCTCAAAGGCAAGGAAGGCGTCGTCTTCGCCAGGACCTTCAAGCATTCGATTCTGTTGACGGTGATCCTCGGCGTGCTGGTGTGGCTGCAGCAGAACGTCCTGCAAGGGATGATTCCGCACTGAGACGCGCCTGGCCCATCGACGTGACTGCACGCACCTGCTAATTCCTTGAAGCGGCAGCTTGCGCGATGGGCCGGGATCACCGCTGAGTTGTCATAATATAATTCACCTCCACTAGGGTCCTGGCTTACCGGGCTTGGACCCGATCAGTAACCACCCCAATCTCATCGTAATTTTTCTCACATTAGCGTGAGAATTGCTCGTTTTGCAGTCCGCCCAGCCGCACTTACGATGACGGCTATCAGACGCCGCTCATCTCCCGAATCTTGCCGTTTCACTCCAGCCTGAAACGTTTCGCGCAATCGCGCTGCTACGATGCACTGGCGTCTCGACTCAACCGCGCGCGGCGCCACGACAATGAATACCAAGAGTTTGCTGCAATTGCTGATCCTGGCCGCCCTGTGGGGCGCCTCGTTTCTGTTTATACGTGTCGGCGTGACCGACTTCGGCGTCGCCCCGCTGATGGCGTTGCGGGTCGGCATCGGCGCGATTTTCCTCGCCGTCGTGCTGGTCGCGCGGCGCCCGTTGCGTCAGTCCGCGACGATCCTGCGCACGCGCGCCTTTCCGCTCCTCGTGGTCGGTATCCTGAATTCGGCGGCGCCGTTCTGTCTGTTCGCGTATGCCGAACTGACGCTGTCGGCGGGCGTGACGTCCGTCATCAATGCAAGCACGCCGCTGTGGGGTGCACTCGTCGGCTTCCTATGGCTGCGTGACCGCCTGAGCGCGCTGCGCACGCTCGGTCTCGTGATCGGCTTTCTCGGCGTGCTGTTGCTGGTGTGGGATCAGATCGCCGCGCCGGACGGTTCGGCCGCCACGCCGTTGAGCACCGCGCTCGCGGCCGCTGCCGCGCTCGGCGCCACGCTGCTGTACGGCATCGCCGCCAATTACACGAAGCGCCACCTGACCGGCGTCGATGCGTTGACCGTCGCGACCGGCACGATGACCGGCGCCACCATCGTGCTGCTGCCGCTCGCCGTAATCTACTGGCCGGCTGCGCCGATCTCGCTGCACGCCTGGGGCGCGGTCATCGCCCTGGGCGTCGCGTGTACCGGCATCGCGTACATGCTGTTCTTCCATCTGATCTCAGTCATCGGGCCGGCACGTACGATTACGGTGACCTTCGTGATCCCGATCTTCGGCATTCTGTGGGGTGCGCTATTTCTCAGCGAAACCGTGTCGCCAGGCATGCTGGCAGGCTGTGGCGTGATTCTCGTCGGCACCGCGCTGGCCACCGGCGTGGTTAAACGCCTGCCCTGGAGCGGCCCGCGCCACGCCGACACCTGAAAACCGCCGCGCGCACTACGTTCGGCGCAACCCGGTTCTCGCCCTGACGAGAATCGCGCCGGCACGGAATATATCTTCGGGCGACGCTTCCCTCCTTCAGCGTCGCCGTTTCCCGTCCTATACCGTTCGCCGCATCGGCACCCGCCTGGGACGCAATCCCGAACACCCAAAAAAATAGCCCGCACTCCATTGGAGTGCGGGCGAAACCGTCGCCCTACGAGGATAGGCGACGGGGCCACCGAGGCCGCGCGCCACGCGCGCAGGCCGTCATCGGGCTAAGCACCGGTTCGTTCGCCGGTGCTGAAAGGGTCTGGGAATCGCCGCTTCGAGACTCGCCGCAAGCTCATGACGGATGTTACGAATCCGGCCCCATGAGTCTTTAAAAGCAGCTTGCGTGCCAGTTATGGAAATTCACAAGAAATTGTTCGCAAACCATTGATTGTTATTGGATTGTTTTGCGATGAAAACAGGCTGGGGAGGTTGGCTGAAAGGGTTCTGCGAGTTACGTCACCGGGGTAACGTCACGTAACATACGGCCGCACGCGGCGGCCGCGGTGCCTCGCTTCAAGCCTTTGAAGCGAGGCCGAAAGCGAGGTTGAACATCAGGAGAACGGCCATTTCGTGCGTTGTGCAGCCGTATGCCGGACACGCAGGGCCGCCGGCCGCCGCGTCTCGCGCGGCGACAAGGCCGCACCGCAGACAAGTGCCAGGACGAGCAAGCTCGCCGCCCACATCCAGTAAGGAATCACGTCGAACATGGCCATCTCCCGTTGAGCGCCGGTTTATACCGGTGTTTCAGACAGAAGCAAAACGCGTGCGCACCATGCCGCCGATCTGACAACAGCCCGCGGACGAAGGCTGAAGCGGACATAAAAAATGTCAGCTATCAGGCTTTTCACGCGCATCACGCGCATCACGCGCATCACGCGCATCACGCGAATTTTGCCCGGTCGTAGTATCTCTGCCCTTGATCCGTCAGGGTCACGCTGCGCGTACTTCGGTTAAATAACACCACCCCGAGGCGTCTCTCGAGCGCGCCGATAGCCTTGCTGATGACCGACTGTGAGTCGCCGGTTCGACGCGCGGCGGCGGTAAAACCGCCTGCTTCAACCACGGCTATGAAGGCGTTTAATTCGTGAAATCGATCCATATTAATTCCACCATGGAATTAATATTATTATAATTCAAGCTATTATCATAGGATCAGGCATCACCCACAATCCAGCTTTCTCCACACGCTGAAGGACTGGTGCCATGAATATCGATCTCACGGGCCGCAAGGCCGTCGTTACCGGGTCAACGGCGGGTATCGGCCGAGCCATTGCAGAAGGGCTGGGGCGCGCAGGCGCCGCGGTCGTGATCAACGGCCGCTCAGAGAAGCGCGTCTCCACGGCGCTTCGGGAGCTTCGCGAACTCTTGCCAAAGACGGAGTTTACTGGCGTCATCGCCGATCTTGCGACCCCGGAAGGCGCGGCGGAGTTATTCGCTCAGGCGCCGGATGCGGACATTCTCGTCAACAATGTGGGGACTGGGCGTTGGAAGTCCTTCTTCGAAATTGAGGACCGTGAGTGGATCGATCTCTTCGAACTTAACGTCATGAGCGGCATTCGCGCCTCCCGCCACTATGTGCCGAACATGACGAAGCGCGGCTGGGGACGCGTCGTCTTCATCAGCAGCGAGTCCGCGCTTGCCATCCCCAAGGACATGATCGACTACGCCACGACCAAGACCGCTCAACTCGCCATTGCGAGGGGCTTGGCCGAGGTGGTAGGCGGAACGGGCGTCACCGTTAATTCGGTTCTTCCTGGTCCGACGAATTCGGAGATCATGGGTGGTTGGGCGCAGGCGAACGCAGATGCGCAAGGCATTACGCGTGAGGAAGCCGAGCAGCAGTTCCTGAAAACGAATCGCCCGACCACGCTCCTCAATCGCTTTGCGACAACCGAAGAAGTCGCAAACCTGGTTGTCTATGTCTGCTCGGAGCAGGCGTCGGCGACAACAGGCACTTCCTTGCGTGTCGACGGCGGTGTCGTTCGGACAATTGCATAGGGCGCACGCTTTTTCACTCGCTCATCCCGGAGTTCGACGGCCTGCGCCTAGGATTGTGCCGCATCGGCAACGAACGGACTTGGTGAGTTCGATCCTAGCCATGACGACTCCTCGGAAAGACCCGATTCCGAGGAGCCTGATAGGGGCCAGGAGCAGGGAAGCCAGGTCAAGCTTTGGAAAGCACCGACATAGGTTGAACTCACCTAAGCTATTGATAAACCTGCTGTAGCTGGCTGGGTCGTAGTCCGGCGAAGTACGGTGCTGGAGTCATCCTGAAATAAAAAAACCCGCCCGGGCTTCACCCCGGGCGGGTTTCAGACAGCGTTCGCTGCGTGCTACAACTTCGTTCAGTGCATCAGTGCAGCTGGTCGACCATCAGACCCATGATCTGCTTGGCCTGCGGGCTCTGATCGATCGTGCCGTTGCTGTCGACGACTGCCACACGGGTCTGGTTAGGCGTCACCGCGCGCACGTTCACGAGATACTGCTTGGCGACCTTTTCCTTCTTGCCGTGGAACACCTGGCTCCAGAAACCCTGCTCCGCCGAGGTCATGTCCTTCGGATCGACGTAGCGCACGAAGTACAAACCGCGGCTCGCATCGCGATCGTCGACCGTGAAGTTGCTGCGATCGAGCGCGAGGCCCACGCGTAGCCATGCACGGTCATACGGTTCGCCGAGGGTGAGTTCGGTGGAGGAGAACTGCGCGTCCGTGGTATTTGCCGCGTCATCCGGCATGCGCGGTTGCGCCGACAGCGCCACGTTTTGCGCCGCCGTGGCCGCAGCCGCCGACTTCGCACCCGCGGTAGCCGCGTTCGGAGCTACTTGCGCACCTGCCGGCGAGAGCTCGGCGCTTTGCGTATCCGCCGACTTCGTGCGCGAATCGGTCAGCGCCAGCGCTGCCATCAGCCGCTTCAGGTATTCCTGTTCAAGGCCCGGATCGTTCGGCTTGGCTTCCCACTTGGTCGAATCGTTGTTCGGGCCGGTGATCGCCTCACGCATACCCTTCTGGCTGATGAACACATAAGTGCCGCCGTTCGGCGCCGTTTCGAGACGCGTGCGGTACTTGTTGCGCTCGGAACTCACGTAGCTGTTGCCCATTGCCTTGGACAGCGTGTCGCGGATCAGGCCGTCGTTGATCTGCGCATGCGTTTCGTTCCAGTCCGTTTCCATCACGCCCTTGTCGCGCTGGTCGACCACCAGCAGGAAGCCCTGTTCCTGCCAGAAACGGCGGATTTGCGCCCAGGCCTGGTCGGGCGCCTTGTTGTCGATCACGAGCCAGCTTTCCGTACCGTCGCGCTGGATATGCATGCCGGTAACTTGCGGCACCACCGTCAGCGTGCTGGTAGCCGGTGCTTGCGCCTGGACCTGCTTGAGCGTGGACAGCGAGGTTTCGCCGCCTTGCGGAGGCAACGAACGCTGATCGGACGTCTCATCGATCATGTTCGGCGGTACGGCAAGCGACACCTGCTTCGATTTCGAGTCGCTCTTGTAGTCAATTTTGGTCGGCGACGAAGTGCCGCAGCCGGCGACCAGACCGCCTGCCATCAGCATTACTGCAAACCGCTTGGTAAGACGAAGATCAGTCATGTTCAGGGAATCCTTCCGCTACGCCACGGCAAGTTTCCGTGGATCAACCCAACATTTTACCGATCCCAGCGGGACATGTGCAAAAACCCGGGTTTGACCGCGAATTGAGCGGCGCCCAGCCGGCAAAATCGCGGGTTCGACAAGCGGTCCGGACACCGATAAATCGCTGCGCAGCACGCGGCCTCCCATTGCAGAAAAGAGCCCTGTTTCACGGCCGCGATCGTCTCCCACGACAGCAGATTTAACAGTTCACAACACTTCCCAATCGTCTGTCAGAGATGTACCCGGCTTCTGTCAGATTATTGTTTTAAAAGAGATTTTCCGCTCTTGTCACATGCTATTTTCAAGATTGCCTCAAGCGTCGCGCAACGCTCCTGACAAGGATCAGGAAACCCGGGTGTTATCTTGAATTGGACGTCTCAACAAAAGATTGAGCGCTCCAACTACGAGACAGGTTGCCATGCCAAATCATTCTTTCTTACCTGCCCTCACCGCCCCGGCAATGGCGCTTGCCTTGCTGTTTGCCGGCGCCGGCGCGCATGCCGAATTGGGCGGCACGATGCCCACCCAGGCGAATCCGCCAGCCGCCGCGCCCCAAACCTTGCTGAACGGCGCCTTACGCCTGCGCACGCTAACCGATGCGGGCAACACCACCGTCAACGAGTACGCGACGAGTACCGGCCAGATCATCGCTTACGCGTGGCAAGGTCCAACCATGCCGGATCTGCCCGCGCTACTGGGAAAGTACGCCGACTCCTACAGAACGGGGGTCGCAGCGGAAGTGCCGGACGGCAATCTGCACGCCTCGCGGGTCGTCCGCCCGGACGTCGTCGTGGAATCCGGCGGCCCGATGCGCGGTTACACAGGGCGCGCGTGGCTGCCCGCGGCCTTACCGGCCGGCGTCACGGCCGACGATTTCCACTGACGCGCGCAAATCAAAAAAACACTGCGGCGATTGCCGCCCTCGACATCATGAAACCTTCCTCTCGACTCCACGCCCTGCTCCTCGTCTGCGCGACACTCTCCGGTTGTGGGGGCGGCGGGGGCGGCGGCACATCGGCGGACTCGTCCCAGGCAGGCTCAGCCAGCCCGGCCAGCAGCCCGAACGAGGCAAACCCGTCCGGAGCCACCGTTCCGGACACGGTCACCTCCGTGCCACAGTCGAACACGCCGAACGTTCAGCCGATCGTGGTCACCAGCGCGCCCGGTCTGACGCGCAACATGCTCACGACGAGCGTCACCGTCTGCCAGCCCGGCACCAGCAACTGCGCGACGATCGACAACATTCAGGTCGACACCGGCTCGCATGGCTTGCGGATTCTCGCGTCCGCGCTGCCGGCCAGCCTCACGCTGGCTGCGGTGGGTTCGGGTAGCGGGGTCACCGGCGAGTGCGCGGTATTCGGCAGCGGCTATGCGTGGGGCGCAGTGCGCAGCGCGGATGTGCGCATGGCCGGTCAGTTGGCCGCAGCCACTCCGATCCAGTTGATCGCCGACCCGTCCGTGCCCACCGTGCCCGCCGACTGCGCGGGCTCAGGCAGGGCGATGCAGACCGTCTCGAGCCTGCGCGCCAACGGCATTCTTGGCGTCGGTTTATTCACGGCCGACTGCGGCGGCGGCTGTGTCGACACCGCGCTGCCACGCTGGTATTACAGCTGCGACGCCGGCGGCGCCTGCCTCGCGAGCACGCAAGCCCTTGCGCAGCAGGTGACCAATCCGGTCAGCAACTTCGCGCTCGACAACAACGGTGTGGTCATCGATCTGCCGGCAATCGCCGACGCCGGCGCGGTCAGCGTGTCGGGTTCGATGATTTTCGGCATCGGCACCCAGGCGAACAACACACTCGGCGGCGCCAGTGTGGTCAAGGCGAATCGGGTCACAGGGTATGTGGTCACGAACAGCGCCGGCCAGACTTACACGCAGAGTTACGTCGACAGCGGCTCGAACGGCCTGTTCTTCAGCAATAGCCAGTTGCCGCAATGCGGTTTCTGGTACTGCCCGGGTTCGACGCAGACAGCGAACGCCTCGATCGTGGGTACCGATGGCGCGTCGACCACCGTATCGTTTGAGATCGGCAATTCGGCCACGCTGTTCGCGTCGTCGAATAATGCCTTCGACAACCTGGCCGGCATCGCCAGCAATAGCTTCGGCTGGGGCCTGCCGTTCTTTTTCGGACGGCGGGTCTATACGGCGATCGCGTCGCGCGAAACGTCGGCCGGGCCGGGTCCGTATTACGCGTTCTGATCCCATTTTCCCGCACGGAAAATTCCCAAATGCCTATCCAGGGCTGATTTGATATGTGCCGGCTGCGATAATCGGCGCCCCCGGCTAACTTCGCCTCAACATAGTTAGTCATGCATATCTTAAAAAAGCCAATTGATGGAAGTCACTTTTTCGCTCGACCATTTCGAGCAACTCGTCTATACGCGACAACACGCAGAAGCGTCGGTCCAGCTTGTCACAGCACTGGCGCTGCTTCACGACAAGCGCGGCGAACTGGACGGCAGTTTCAAAGCCTCGGGCATGGTCAATCTGTCTCCCCGCGAGCAACGTCAGCGTTTCTGCACGCGCCTCGCCAGCGCGGCGTCGACCTTGTTCGCCAACCCGGATTTTCAGCCCACGGCCGAGTGTTTCAGGCTGCTCTTCACGCTGCATGAATGGACCGGCATGCTGTTCTCGACCACGGCATTCGGCAATACCGACCACATCACGCTTCACCTGAATCCTCGCGGCCCGGCAGACATGCAGTTTCTGCCAGGCGACACGTTCATTGAAAAACTGTGCGTGCTCTATTCGACCGAATCCGAACTGGAACTGGACTTTGCCGCGCTCTGGACGTACGACAAAGTCATCGCCGCCTGTCTCGCGCTTACTCTGCTGGCGCCGGTTTTCAAAGGCTCGGCGAACGCGCACGGCAAGCGCGAAGCGTTGCTGGAATGGCTGCCCGGCAAACTGCAGCACATCGACGACCTCGACGCGCTGCCGTCGGCCGTGCTGCACAACGCCTATATGTTCTGCAGCTACGCCGACTCGCCGCGGCGGCACGCGATCAAGCAGGACATCAACGTGCTGGTGCGCCGTAAGCTCGAACAACTCGGCCTGACCGACCTGCCCGCGCCAAAGCGCATGTCTGCCACAGGCGGCAAACCGCCGCGCCGCAAGAAGCCCTTGATGGTGGTTGTGCTCGAGTGGTTCAGCGGCGCCCATTCGATCTATCGCACGCATTCGCGCACGCTCGAAGCCGCGCGCGAACATTTCGAGGTGGTGGGTTTCGGCTTCGGTTACGCCGTCGACGACGTGGGCCGGAACATCTTCGACCGTTTCATCGAACTGGAGCAGCCGGACTACATCGGCGAGTGCATGAAGACAATTCGCGACTTTGCCGAGGCCGAGCAGCCGGACGTGTTGTACATGCCGAGCGTCGGCATGTTCGTGCTGACGGTGTTCATGTCCAATCTACGCATCGCGCCGTTGCAGATCGCCGCGCTCGGCCACCCGGCCACCACGCACTCGGACAAGATCGACTACATCAGCGTCGAGGAAGATTATGTCGGCGACCCGGCCTGCTTCAGCGAACGCCTGATGAAACTGCCGAAAGACGGGCAGCCGTACCGCCCGTCCGTCGCGCTGCCGAATATCGTCGCGCGGATTCCGCCGCCGCGCGAAACCCTGCAGATCGTCGTCACGGCCAGCGCGATGAAGCTCAACCCCGGTTTTCTCGATGCTTGCCGCGCGATCGGCGAGCGTGCCGCGACACCCGTTGAGTTTCACTTCATGACCGGCGTGCCCTTGGGTCTGCCGTTCTACCGTCTGCGCGACGTCGTCGCGCGGGCGGTGCCGGGCGCCGTCGTGCACGACTTCCACGACTACGCCGCATATCTGACGCGCGTCAACCAGTCCGACCTGTTCCTCAGCCCGTTTCCGTTCGGCAATACCAACGGTATCGTCGACGCCTTGACGCTCGGTTTGCCCGGTGTATGCAAACGCGGGCCGGAAGTGTTCGAACAGATCGACGGCGCGCTGTTCGAGCGTGTGGATATGCCGTCGTGGATCATCGCGGACAGCGTCGAGGCTTATATCGCTGCGGCTGTGCGAATGATCGACCAGCACGAAGAGCGGACGGCGCTGCGGCAACGCCTGATCGATACACAGGCGGTGCAGCGCTGCTTTGAAGGGCGGCCGCAGGCGTTCGGTGAAGGCGTGCTGGAATTGATGCGCGAAAACAAAAGCCGCCAGACGGACGGGGCGGCTTGAGGCTTGAGGCTTGAGGCTTGAGGCTTGAGGCTCGCAATTCGCATTTGCGGTTTGCGGTTTGCGGTTTGCGGTTTGCGGTTTGCGGTTTGCGGTTTGCGGTTTGCGGTTTGCGGTTTGCGAGGCGCCGGTGAAAACCGGCTGCACTCGTTACAAGCAAGGCTTTACTCCGTGGCTTCGCTGGCAGCGCCAACGGCCGGCGTGGCGAGCTTCGCCGGTGCCAGCCAGCTGAATGCATCAAGCACCGAGCCGTGAAACGTGCACTCGGCGGCGGCAGGCGTGCGGGTCGTCTTCGGCTTGGCCGATTTGAGCGAGGCTGCTTTGACCTCCGACGCAGCAAGACTTCCGGAAGCGGCTGTAGCACCCGAAGCCACGCCAGCCGTCACGCCGGACGCTGCCGCAGCGCCCGAAACCGGGGAAGCCGGGGAAGCCGCCGATACCGCCGACGCCGCGCGCACGCCCGAAGCCGCGCGGGCCGCATTCGCGAGTTGCGTGGCGGACGCTGCCGCCGATGCCGCCGATGCCGCCGCGGCAGCCGCAACCTCCGATGCCGTCGCCACATGCTCGATCGAGCCTTCGACAACCACTCGCGAGCCGTCGATACCGACACCCTTATGCGTGACTTTCAGCTTATCCGGCGATGTGTCGGCCAGCTTGCTTCGCATCAACTGCTCGCATGCATCCGAGTTCTTGTAGACGGCCGTGCAAGCCGCCAGCAGCGTTGCAGCGGCAGCGATACAGGCGATAGGGAGAATCCGAATCTTCATTGATGTTCCGTTTTTCAAGCTGTCGGCAATTGTAGCTTACGGGCTGAGGGATCGGCACCGCGGCCTGCGCCGCCACCAATATCGACAACCTTTTCGTGCTGCTCGCCTTTCATGCGGAAGCGGGCGGCCGGCGGCGTCGCATGATCACCGGGCGGTTTGCCGCGCAGGCGCATATGAATATGGCGATTGGCGATTTCTTTCCAGGCGGATCGCGGCCGATAATAGGCGCCATGGACACGCCCCCCACTCTCCAGACCCGCGCGCTGCGCTCCACGCTTGCAGCGCTGGGCGCCGCGCTGCTGCTGGCCGCCTGCGCCACCGCGCCGGCATCGCCCCCTCCCACCGCCGCTGATTCTGCCTCGCTCGACGCCGCCCTCTCCGGGCCGCAGCGCAGCGACAGAAACCGGGCACGCGACGTCTATCGCCATCCGAAGGAAACGCTGCAGTTCTTCGGCGTGGCGCCGTCGCAAACCGTGCTGGAAATCGCGCCCGGTGGCGGCTGGTACACGGAAATACTCGCGCCCTATCTGCACGACCACGGCAAGCTGTACGAAGCGCAATACGAGAGCCCGGATGCTGCGTCGGCGGCAGAGGAGCAGGCTGGCCGGGCGCCTTTCGCGCGCAAGCTGGCGGCCACGCCGGCGATCTACGGCAATGTGGTGGTCGGCACCCTGCGAGCGGGCCAGTTCAGCGGCTTTCCGGCCGACGGCAGCGTGGACGAGGTGCTGACCTTCCGCAATATCCACAACTGGATCAAGGATGGCCAGATCGACGCGAACCTGCGCGCCTTTTACGCGGCGCTTAAGCCGGGCGGCGTCCTGGGTGTCGAGGAGCATCGCGCGGCGCCGGGCACTTCCCTGCAACAGACCATCGACAGCGGCTATGTGACCGAAGCCTATGTCATCGAACACGCGCGCGCGGCAGGTTTCGAACTGGCCGGCCAAAGCGAAGTGAACAGCAATCCGCGCGACACGAAAAACTATCCGCATGGCGTGTGGTCCCTTCCGCCCACGTATGAAGGCCACGACGTCGATCGGGCGAAATACGCGGCGATCGGCGAATCGGATCGCATGACGTTGCGTTTCGTGAAACCCAGGTGACAGGCCTGACCGGCGCGGATCCCGGCGCGCCCCGCCGGGATAGGCCCCCGGCCGGCGCGTGCTTCGCCGCCCCGCGCTTGACGCCGTCTTAATAATATGTTCCTATTGCGCACTATGTACCGCGCCCAGACCACCCTATCGCTACTACTAGCCCGCTCTACCGGGCTAGGTCTGCTGCTGCGCGCTTCCATCTGATACACCCGAAGCACCGCTCAATTCCCCAGTAACTGACCCAGCCCCGGTTTCCGACCGGCGGCCATGCTTTGCGTTTTCGTCGTCCGGTCGACACCAGGTTGATCGATCCCAAAGGATGATGAAAATGTTGAAGAACCCTGCTACCAAGTACCACTCGTTCAAGCCCATCAATTTGACCGACCGCCAGTGGCCTTCGCGCGTCATCACGCGTGCACCGATCTGGATGAGCACCGACCTGCGCGACGGCAACCAGGCGTTGTTCGAGCCGATGAACGCGCAACGCAAGATGCGCATGTTCAAGACGCTGGTGCAGATCGGCTTCAAGGAAATCGAAGTCGCATTCCCGTCTGCCTCGCAGACCGACTTCAATTTCGTGCGCGAGTTGATCGAAGGCGGGCATATCCCCGACGACGTCACCATCGAAGTGTTGACGCAAGCTCGAGACGACCTGATCGAACGCACCTTCGAATCCTTGCGTGGCGTACCGCGCGCGATCGTCCATCTGTACAACGCCACTGCGCCGGAATTCCGCCGCATAGTATTCGGCCTCGAAAAGAGCGGCGTGAAAGAACTCGCGCAAAACGCCGCCCGCACGATGAAGCGTCTTGCCGACGCCGCGCCGGAAACGCACTTCACGTTGCAATACAGCCCGGAAGTGTTCAGCGGCACCGAGCTCGAATTCGCCAAGGAAGTATGCGACACCGTATTCGACATCTGGCAACCGACGCCCGAGCACAAAGCGATCGTCAACCTGCCCGCTACCGTCGAAATGGCTACGCCGAATGTCTACGCGGACCAGATCGAATGGATGCACCGCAATCTCGCGCGCCGCGATTCGTTGATCGTTTCCGTGCACCCGCATAACGATCGCGGCACGGCCGTGGCGGCTGCGGAACTGGCGGTGATGGCGGGAGCGGATCGTGTCGAAGGATGTTTGTTCGGCAATGGCGAACGGACCGGCAATGTCGATCTCGTGACGCTTGCGTTGAATCTGTACACGCAGGGTGTCGATCCTGAACTCGACTTTTCGAATATCAATGAAGTCGCGCGGACCGCCGAGGAATGCACGCAGTTGCCGGTGCATCCGCGTCATCCGTATGTCGGCGATCTGGTGTTCACGGCGTTCTCCGGCTCGCATCAGGATGCGATCAAGAAGGGGCTTGCTGTGCAGAAAGCGGATGCGGTTTGGGAAGTGCCCTATATGCCGATCGATCCGAGCGATCTCGGGCGGACTTACGATTCCGTCATTCGTGTGAATAGCCAGTCCGGTAAGGGCGGGATTGCTTACTTGCTCGAGCAGACTTATGGAGTGGTGTTGCCGCGGCGCTTGCAGGTCGATTTCAGCTCTGCTGTGCAGCGGTTTACCGACGCTAGCGGTCAGGAAGTTACGCCTTCGCAGATCTGGGAATTGTTCCAGCAAGAGTATGTGCACACTGCTGCGCCGATTCACTATGTTGGACATAGTCTGTCTGAGCGCGACGGGCGTGAACATATCAAGCTGACGGTCGATGTTCATGGCTCGCGGCGCGTTCTGAGCGGTGAAGGAAATGGGCCGCTTGATGCGTTGATGCATGCTATTGGGGTGCCGGTGCGGATTCAGCACTATGAGGAGCGGGCTTTGACGCAGGGGGCGGATGCGAGGGCTGTTGCTGTCGCGGAGATGGCGGGGGCGGATGTGGTTGGGAGCGCGTTTGGGGTTGGGATTGATGCCAATCTGGTGACGGCTTCGATTCGGGCGGTGATTAGTGGGGTTAATCGCGCTTACGCGCGGGCTCATGTTGAGGCTCAAGGGCGGTTTTTTGAGGTGGCCTTGAGGGATGATGTGGAGGGTTTGGTGGTTTGAGGTTTTTTTTGTTTGATCTGGGTTTTTTTTGTTTGATCTGGGTTTTTTGGTTTTTGGTTGATCTGGATTTTTTGGCCTTTGCTTGAATTGTTTGTGGTTTATTAGCGTTCGCCCCTGTGCGGGGCAGGCACCTACTTTTCTTTGCATGCCGCAAAGAAAAGTAGGCAAAAGAAAGCGGCTCACACCGCTAGCTTATAAGTGGGTCCCCCGCACAGTTGCGGTAGTGGTGCATCTGGAATCTGTGTTCTCGCACATCCAGCGCGAGTGACAAGGGCGTCATACTTCCCGGCTCGCACTATGTGCTCGTCGGAAGGGTCTGCTGGTGAGCCAGGGGCTGCTTTTTGTTTGTCGTAATTTTTTTGAGGGGCGCTTCGGCGCCCTTCTTTTTTTGCTGCGCTGCCTGGTCACGGAGAGGTCCTCGGTCCATCTCTCCATCTTTCCTTCTTCCCGTCTTGTCCTCTCTCTGGTCAGGCCTGCCTTGTCCATTCTTCCGGCAAGCTGTGCGTCAGCGTCGATACGAAACGCTCTGTTTCCGGCTCGCGGGGATTCATGAAAATGTCGCGCGATGGGCCCTGCTCTACCACGACGCCGTTGCTCAGGAACACTACGTCTCGCGCAATTGTCGCGGCAAGACGCAAGTCGTGGGTCGCCATCAACATCGTCATGCCTTCGGTGGCGAGCTGCTTGAGTACTTCCACCACCTCCGCGGCTAGTCCTGGATCGAGTGCCGATGTGGGTTCGTCGCACAACAATACTTCCGGCGACGGCGCCAATGCGCGCGCAATCGCTACGCGTTGTTGCTGTCCGCCAGAAAGCGTCGAGGGCCATGCGTCCGCTTTGTGGGCGATGCCTACTTTCTCGAGTAATTCGTCCGCGCGTACTCGCGCTTTTTCCTTGTCCCACTTCTGGACGGTCAGCAGGCCTTCCATTACGTTCTGGCGCACCGTTAAATGCGGAAACAACTGGAAATTCTGGAACACCATGCCGGTGCGGCGGCGAATGGTCAGCACCGCCTCTCGCGATGGTTTGTGATCGCGGCTGAATTCGAGGCGCTGGTCGCCCAGTTCAAGTGAGCCGGACTCGGGAATTTCCAGCAGGTTTACGCAGCGCAAAAGCGTACTCTTGCCGCTGCCGGATGGACCGATCAGCGCAGTAACGTTACCGGGCGCGAGTTGCAGATCTACCGAATTCAACACCCGGTTCTCGCCGAAGTACTTGTCGATTTTTTCCAGTCGAATCATCAGTTGCTCGCCTGGAAAAGTGCATGACGGCCGAACTTGCGCTCGAGTCGGACCTGCGCGGACGACAATACCGAACTGAACACGAGATAAACGAGTGCCGCTTCGGTGTAGAGAATCAACGGCTCATAAGTCACCGACGCAATCCGCTGCGCCGCCTGGAACACCTCGGGCACCGTCAGTACCGCAGCGAGCGATGTGTCCTTCACCAACGCGATGAACGAGTTCGACAGCGGCGGCAACGCAACGCGTGCCGCTTGTGGCAAGATCGCGCGGCGCAACGCCTGCTCACGCGTCATGCCCATCGAATACGCCGCTTCCCACTGTCCCTTCGGTATCGACTCGATCACGCCGCGTATCACTTCCGAGTTATACGCACCGACATTCAGCGAAAAACCGATGATCGCCGCCGTCAACGGATCAAGTACGATGCCCACGTTCGGCAGGCCGTAGAAAATCACGAACAGTTGCACCAGTAACGGCGAGCCGCGAAACAGCCACACGTAAAAACGCACGCACGCTACCGCCCAGCGCGGTCCGAATAGGCGAATCAGCGCGACGATAAACGCGAGCACGATCCCGATCGCGAACGATGCCAGCGTGAGCGGCACGGTGAAGACGAGCCCCGCATACAGCAGGGGCCACAGCGACTGCGCCATCAGATGCAACCATGCCGGCATGATTCAGCCTCGCAGGTGGCGCTTATTGGGAAACGTCTTTACCGAAATACTTCTGCGAAATCTTGAGGTACGTGCCGTCTTTCCTCATGTCGGCGAGCGCCTTATTGATTGCCGCCTGCAATTCCGGGCTGCCCTTGCGGATCAGCACCGCGGACTTATCGCTGCTGTCAGCCGACGTATCGAGCGCGGCAATCTTCACCTTCGCATCCGGCTTGTGCTTCTTGAAGTCGAGGAACGACAGCGAATCGTTGACGGTGGCGTCGACGCGGCCCGACGTCAACAGATCGATCGATTCGTTGAAGCCCTGCACGGGAATCACCTCCGCGCCGTGCGCGGCCGCGATCTTGCCGAAGTTGCTGGTCAGCGTGTTCGCCGACTTCTTGCCCTTCAGGTCGTCAAAGGTCTTGATCGTCGTGTTGTTCGAACCCACGATCAGCGCGGCGTGCGACGTGATGTACGGGTCCGAGAAATCGTATTTCACCTTGCGCGCGTCGGTGACAGCGACTTCGTTGATCACCGCGTCATAACGGTTCACGTCGAGGCCGGCGATCAATCCGTCCCATTTACCTTCGACGAATTGCGGCTTGACCCCCAGTCGTTTCGCGATCTCCGTGCCGATCTCCACGTCGAAACCGGTCAGCTTGCCGGATTCATCGTGGTACGTGAACGGCGCATAGGTGCCTTCAGTGCCGATCTTGAACACGCCCGCGGACTTGATCTGCGCGAGCTCGTCAGCGGCGAATGCCGGGCTCAGGGTCACCGCTTGCAGCAGCGCGATCAGCAGAATGGAACGAATCGACTTCATCAGGGGGCTCCGTAATGTTTGCTACGTCAGTTGCATGGTTTTGTGTGCGGCATTCCGCCAGCAGTCAAGCCCGGCAGAGTGGGCGGACTGTAGCAAACGGTCTGCGTTTTTACAAAGGATCAGGTTTCCGATCAATATGCGCTTGCGTGCTAAGCGGACAGCCAAGTCGTCTCGTACAACAGCGAATTCGACTTTACAGCAGATATGACAGACGCGGCATGCATCGCACCACGGAACGCGTACCGGGCGCCATCGGGGAAAACGCGGGAGGGTGTCGCCGCAGCGAATGCGCGGCGGTAAAAATAGTCGGCACGGGCGGTACTGCGGGACCGCCCGGCAGATTGCAGATTGCAAACCGCTTACCGTTCCACCGGATGCGGCTCCTTCCGTTTATTGGCAACCCGGATCGCATCGAAGTAAGCCGGATTCGGCGGACGCTTCAGATAGCGCCCCGCGCCACGCACGGCCCGCAGTTCGCCATCGGTCCATGCCAGCGCGCCGCGGGTGAGCGTATGCATCGCCACGCCCTGTACCGTCATCCCTTCGAACACGTTGAAGTCGACCTTCTGATGATGCGTCTTCACCGAAATCGTTTTGCTTGCCTTCGGGTCCCACACGACCAGGTCTGCATCCGCGCCCACCTGTACCGCACCTTTACGCGGATACAGGTTGAAAATCTGCGCGGCATTGGTCGACGTGATGCGCACGAACTCATTCGGCGTGAGACGCCCCGAATTCACACCGTGATGCCAGAGCACCGCCATGCGATCTTCAACGCCGCCGCAGCCATTCGGGATCTTCGTGAAGTCTTCGCGTCCCATCGCCTTCTGCGACGCGCAGAACACGCAGTGATCGGTCGCGGTGGTGTGCAACTGGCCCGCTTGCAGACCATGCCACAACGCCTTGCGATGCTCCGCGGAACGGAACGGCGGACTCATCACGTGCGCCGCCGCACGGGTCCAGTCGGGATCGCGATACACCGCTTCATCGATCACCAGATGGCCCGGCAGCACTTCGCCGAACACCCGAAGCCCTTCGCTACGGGCGCGCGCAATCGCATCGACCGCGTCTTTCGAGGACACGTGGACGATATACACCGGCACGCCCAGCACCTGCGCGATGCGAATCGCCCGATTGGCGGCCTCGCCCTCGACTTCCGGCGGCCGCGACAGCGGATGCGCCTCCGGACCTGTGAAGCCTTTCGCCAGCAACTGACGCTGTAACTGAAACACCAGTTCACCGTTTTCAGCATGCACAGTGGGCAGTGCACCGAGTTCGAGCGAGCGCGAGAAGCTGTTCACGAGCACTTCGTCGTCGGCCATGATCGCATTCTTGTAGGCCATGAAGTGCTTGAAACTCGACACGCCGTGTTCGTGCACGAGCGTGCCCATGTCGCGATAGACCGAATCGTCCCACCACGTCACCGCCACGTGAAAGCCATAATCCGCCGAAGCCTTTTCTGCCCAACCGCGCCATTCCTTGAAGGCCTCCATCAACGGTTGTTTCGGACTCGGAATCACAAAGTCGATGATGCTGGTCGTGCCGCCGGATAAACCCGCGGCCGTACCGGTATAGAAATCGTCGCTCGCCGTCGTGCCCATGAACGGCAATTCCATATGCGTATGCGGATCGATACCGCCGGGCATCACATACTGCCCGCCCGCATCGACGATCGTGGCGCCGGCCGGCGCTTCCAGGTCCACGCCGATCTGCAGGATCGTGCCGCCGTCCTCCGGGTCCGCACACAACACATCCGCACGATACGTGTTCTCCGCGTCGATAATCGTGCCGCCGCGAATCAGGGTCGTCATGTTGCCGCCTCCTTATGAACTGCTGGTTTCGGTGCTACGTATTTCATCTGCCTGGTGCAGGGTTTATGCACCCACCACGCGCGCGCTCGGTCCTTTGCTCAGCTTCATCCACGCGCTGTATACAATCGACGCCAACGCGAGTCCGACAAACCATGCATACGTATAGAGCGTGTTGAAAATCGCCGGCACATTCGGAAACGAGGCCGGAAACGCAGTGTGCAAAAAGCCCGGCAGGTTCGGCAGCACGCCGACCACGAGCGCCACCACCGCGCCGATATTCCAGCCGCCGGTGTAGCTGTACTCGCCATGTTCGTCGAACAGTTCACGCGGGTCCAGCCGCGTGCCGCGAATCAGAAAGTAGTCGACCATCAGAATGCCCGCCACCGGACCGAGCAAGGCCGAGTATCCGACCAGCCACGTGAAGATGTAGCCTTGCGTGGTGGCGAGAATCTTCCACGGCATCATCACAATGGCGATGGTCGCGGTAATCATGCCGCCCACGCGATACGAAATACCCTTCGGCCACAGGCTCGAAAAATCATAAGCCGGGCCGACGAGATTCGCCGCCAGATTGCAGCACATCGTATCCAGCGTCAGGATGATCAGCGCGAGACCGACGCCGATGCCGGTCATACGGCTCGTCAGGTCAATCGGGTCCCAGATCGCCTTCCCGTAGATCACCACGGTCGCCGACGTCACCACCACGGAGATGACCGAAAGCAACGCCATCGGAATCGGCAAACCAATCGACTGGCCGATGATCTGATCGCGCTGTGTTTTCGCAAAGCGTGTGAAGTCGGGGATATTCAGCGCGAGCGTCGCCCAGAAACCCACCATTGCCGTGAGGCCGGGCCAGAACGTCACCCAGAACATGCCCTCTTTCTTACCGCCCGGCACGAACTGCGACGGTGCCGACAGCATCGAGCCGAGGCCGCCCGCCTTCGAGGTGGCCCACCACACCAGTGCGATACACATCACGATCTTGATCGGCGCGGACCAGCTTTCGAGCCAGCGGATCGAATCGGTGCCATGCACGATGAAGTAGATCTGCAACGCCCAGAACACGAGGAAACACGCGAGCTGCGCAAGCGAGATGTCGAGAAATGGCAACGCCGCGCCGTGCAGCGCGTTGCCGGTCAGAATATTCAGCAGCGTGTAGATCGCGCTGCCGCCAAGCCATGTCTGAATGCCGTACCAGCCGCACGCGACGATCGCGCGCAGCATCGCCGGCAGTTTCGCCCCCTGCGTGCCGAAGGAAGAACGCACCAGCACCGCATATGGAATGCCGTGCTTCGCGCCCGCGTGTCCGATCAACAGCATCGGCACCAGCACGATCAGATTGCCGAGCAACACGGTCGCCACCGCCTGCCACGGCGACATGCCCTCTTCCGTCAACCCGGCCGCGAGCATGTACGAAGCGATGTTCATCACCATCCCCACCCAGAGCGCGGCGAAGTGATACCACCTCCACGTGCGCTGTGCGACGCCGGTCGGCGCAAGGTCATCGTTATAAAGACTGCTGCCCTGCGCGCCGGCCGCAAACTGCGGATCGACGGGTTGCGCTGTCTGCTTCATCGAAAGATCTCCACTGATCGTTGAGGCCCGCGCGGCTTCTGCTGGCGCGTCGGGCTTTGAGGGTAAGTTACAGGTTCAGCACAAGCGCATTGCTTCGTTTTCTTTCCTACTGGCAGTTCGTGTTTCAGGCTGCTTTCGCTGCATCAGCCTGCGCATGGGCATGCTCAGTGGTTTCAGCAGCATCCGACTTGTCGCTTTCACCCGCGGCCACACGCGCCGGGTTGTTCGGATGCGTGGTCCAATTTGCGTACTCGCCGCTGTCCACGCGCTCCATCGTGATGCACTGTTCGACCGGGCACACATGCATGCACAGATTGCAGCCGACACATTCGGAGTCCATCACTTCAAAATGCCGGACGCCAGCTTTTTCTTTCATGATCGCCTGGTGCGCGGTGTCTTCGCACGCGATATGGCAAAGGCCGCACTGGATGCACTTATCCTGATCGATACGTGCCTTGATATCGTATTTGAGGTTCAGGTACTTCCAGTCGGTCACGTTCGGCACGGCGCGGCCGCGAATGTCGTCGAGTGTCGCGTAGCCTTTTTCGTCCATCCAGTTCGAGAGGCCATCCGTGAGATCGGAAACGATACGGAATCCATAGTGCATTGCCGCCGTGCAGACCTGCACGCTGCCCGCGCCAAGCACCATGAACTCGGCCGCATCGCGCCACGTCGAAATGCCGCCGATGCCGGAGATCGGCAGATTGGGGGTTTCCACGTCGCGCGCAATTTCAGCCACCATGTTCAACGCGATCGGCTTCACTGCCGGACCGCAGTAGCCGCCGTGCGTGCCTTTGCCGTCGACCATCGGCAACGGCGACATGGCATCGAGATCCACCGCAACGATAGAGTTGATGGTGTTGATCAGCGACACGCCGTCCGCCCCGCCTTTATAAGCCGCACGCGAACCCAGGCGGATGTCGCTGATATTCGGCGTGAGCTTGACGAGGCATGGCAGCTTCGTGCCTTCCTTGACCCAGCGCGTGACCATCTCCACATATTCGGGCACCTGGCCCACGGCCGCGCCCATGCCGCGTTCGCTCATCCCATGCGGGCAGCCGAAATTCAGTTCGACCGCATCGGCGCCGGTGTCTTCGACGAGCGGCAAAATCCACTTCCAGTCGCGTTCGTTGCACGGCACCATCAGCGAAACGATCATCGCGCGATCCGGCCAGTCACGTTTGACCTGGGTGATTTCCTTGAGGTTGACGTCGAGCGGACGGTCAGTGATCAGTTCGATATTGTTCAGGCCCGCGATGCGCTGGCCATTCCATTGCACTGCACCGTAGCGCGAGCTGACGTTCACTACATGCGGGTCGAGGCCCAGTGTTTTCCACACCACGCCGCCCCAGCCCGCTTCGAACGCGCGGTTCACGTTATAGGCTTTGTCGGTCGGTGGCGCGGAGGCAAGCCAGAAAGGATTCGGCGACGTAATGCCGGCAATCGTACAGCGCAGATCGGCCATGTTCGGCTCCTTGGGGACTGCTGTTTTTTATCTGGTGAATACGTAACTTAAGTGGCTTAAGCGGTTTCGGTTGCTCACGCGACTCAGGCTCAGGCGGCTTTGACCGCCGTGCGGGCAAACTGAGCGTCAATCGCGGCGGCGGCGATCTTGCCGTCCTGCACCGCTTGTACCGTCAGATCGATCCCGCCAGTCGCCGCGCAATCGCCACCCGCCCATACGCCGGACAACGAAGTTTGTCCGTTTGCGTCGACCGCGATACGGCTTCCATCAAGCGTCAACAGTTCTCGCTCAATGCCGACCGGCACCAGCGTTTGCCCGATTGCTTTGAGCACCATGTCGGCCTCCACTACAAAGCGCTCCTGACTGCCATCGCCTAACGTGCGCTCGAATTCGACACCCGTCACCACGCCGCCCTCTCCGATCAAACGCATAGGCGTTGCGTGCGTGACGAGCGTAACGCCGTTGGTTTGCGCGAAATCGCGTTCGGCCCACGTCGCGCTCATCGATTCGACACCGCGCCGATACACCATCGTCACCGAGGTCGCGCCGAGTTTGTGGCTTTGCACGGCGGCATCCACTGCCGTATTGCCGCCGCCGATCACGACGACCCGGCGGCCCACCGGCACCGTGCCGAAATCAGTCGCGGTGCGTACCTGTTCGATGAAATCCACTGCGTTCATCACGCCGCTCAGGTCCTCGCCTTCCATCGCCAATGCGCGCACGCCCGTGAGGCCGATCGCGAGGAAAACCGCATCGTGCTGCTTGCGCAGCGTATCGAGATCCACGTCACGTCCAAGCGCGACACCGTGCCTGATCTCAATGCCACCGATCGAACATAGCCACGCCACTTCCTTCTGCGCAAAATCGTCGACGGTTTTATAGGCGGCAATGCCGTATTCGTTCAGACCGCCCGCCTTCTCGTGAGCGTCGTAAATGGTCACGTTATGGCCGGCCAATGCAAGCCGATGCGCACACGCAAGTCCAGCCGGTCCCGCACCGACCACCGCGACATGCCGCCCCGTTTCGGCCGCACGCTTGAACAGCGCTTCACCGCGCGCCATTGCCCAATCGGTCGCGTGGCGTTGCAGCGCGCCGATCGCCACCGGCTTCGCATCCTGATGGTTACGCACGCAAGCGCCCTCGCAAAGAATCTCGGTCGGGCAAACGCGCGCGCACATGCCGCCCATCGGATTCGCCGAGAGAATGTCCACAGCGGCGCCCTTCAGATTGCCGTTGCTGATCTTGCGAATAAAACTGGGAATGTCGATCTGGGTCGGACACGCGTTCACGCATGGCGCGTCGTAACAATAGTGACACCGGCTCGCCGCCGCGGCCGCGGCACTCGCGTCGAGCAACGGCGCGATGTCGGAGAATTCGCATGACAGTTGATCGGCCGATAGGCGTTGAGCCGCAATATCGCCGGTTTGCTTGATGGCCATACACGATCCTTCTTCGATGTGAGGACGTAGCCGGTCCCGCCGGCTGCGCCGAAGCGGAGCCGGGGCGGCATGTTTTATGGGTACTACGGTGAGGCTGGGGAATCGCTAAAACTCGCAACGACCCCGCAACCACAACCCGCTACAGCTACCGCTAACGTGTTATGAAACCGGCTCGCACGCTCGTTCGAGCATCGCGTGCAACAAGACGTTCGCGCCCGCTTCGATCCATTCGAAGGTGGCGTCCTCGATCTCGTTGTGACTGATTCCGTCGACGCACGGCACGAACACCATCGAAGTCGGCGCGACTTGCGAGAGATAGCAGGCGTCGTGTCCCGCACCGGACACCATGTTGCGATGCGGATAGCCAAAGCGTTCGGCCGCAGCGCGTACCGATTTCACGCAGGCCTCGTCGAAAGCGACCGGCGCGTAGTAAAAGATCTGCTCGAGTTCCGTTTCCAGACCGATCGTGCTCGTGATCTTCTCCACACCCTCGCGCAACGCGGCATCCATCTTCGCGAGCACCGCGTCATCGGGATGACGAAAATCGACTGTGAAGAACACGCGCCCTGGAATCACATTGCGTGAGTTCGGATAGACCTGCATCATGCCGACCGTCGCGCAACCGAACGGCGCGTTATCCAGCCCGATGCGATTGACCAGATCGACCACGCGTGCAGCGCCCAGCAAGGCATCGCGACGGCGCGGCATCGGCGTCGGACCCGCATGCGCCTCCTGCCCTGTCAACGTGATCTCATACCAGCGCTGACCTTGCGCATCGGTCACCACACCAATGGTTTTTTGCTCGGCCTCGAGAATCGGCCCCTGTTCGATATGCAATTCGAACGCGGCATGCAAGGGACGGCCGCCACAAGGCGCATCGCCCGCATAGCCGATGCGTTTGAGTTCCTCGCCGATGGTCTTGCCGTCAACGTCCTTGCGCGAAAGGCCGTAGTCCAGCGTAAAGACACCGGCGAATACACCCGAGGCAACCATTGCGGGCGCGAAGCGCGAGCCTTCCTCATTGGTCCAGATCACCACTTCGACAGGATGCTCGGTCTCGATACCGTGATCGTTCAGACTGCGGATCACTTCGAGTCCGCCGAGCACGCCGTAGATGCCGTCGAAGCGGCCGCCGGTCGGCTGCGAGTCCGCATGCGAGCCGGTCACGACCGGCAACGCATCGGGATTGCGCCCGGCACGGCGCATGAATACATTGCCCATCTGATCGACCGTGACGGTGCAACCCGCCTCCTTCGCCCAACTGACGATCAGGTCGCGCCCCTGTTTATCGAGGTCGGTCAGCGCCAGCCGGCACACGCCGCCTTTGGGCGTCGCGCCGATCTTCGCCATGGTCATCAGGCTGTCCCACAGCCGCTTGCCGTCGACCTTGATCGACGTAGCTGGCGCCGCTTGTTTCAGCGCTTCGGATACCGCGTTCATTCGTCTCGCTCCTTTCGGTGAACCGACATGAAACTGGTGCATTGGCGGCGAGTTTTGGGGCGTGGCCGCACGGTGGCGGTGCACACTCGACACCCTGGATCGCGTCTCGTACAGAGGGCAAACCCCAGGGCATCTCCCGCTCTCTCAATCCTGTCCAGTTGGACAGGTTGTAGACGATTAAGCTCGCCAAATCAACACCTTTCGTACGGTGGAAAACATAGCGAGAAGCGTGCCATTGCATTGCAACACGCATTTTTCGATGCCATTGAATGCGCGTGTCCATCCGCGCTCAAACGACTAGAATGAAGCGCGACGCGGCACACATGCCGATGAAGGCCAACATGAGAGACGACAACGTGGCTGCCGACATCACGGAAACCGACGAAACACAGGACGAAACTCGCGCACCTTTGCGGCGGCGCAAGGCGCACATTCGCGAGTCGAACGAAGCGCATTTATTGGCTTGCGCCGAAGCGGTTTTCGCGGAGCGAGGACTCGACGGAACCAGCACGGCGATGATCGCGGAACGCGCAGGCTTACCGAAAGCTAACCTGCATTACTACTTCCCGACAAAACTCGCGTTGTACCGGCGTGTACTGGAAGACCTGTTCGAAGACTGGCACCGCGCGGCGGATACGTTCGAAAGCAGCGACGATCCGGTCGAGGCGATCAGCGGATACGTACGCGCGAAAATGGAGTTGTCGCGCCGCCGGCCTTTGGGTTCGAAGGTGTGGGCGAGTGAGATCATCCACGGCGCGGAGCATATGGAGGACATTCTCACGGGGCGCGTCAAGCCGTGGCTCGACAGCCGCGTGAAGGTGATCGACAACTGGATTGCGCGCGGGCTGCTGGCGCCGGTGAATGCGCAAACGCTGATGTATATGATCTGGGCGACCACCCAGCATTACGCCGACTTCGATGCGCAGATTCGCGCGCTTAAAGGCAAACGCGCATTGACGCAGAAGGCGTTTGAGGCGACGACGGAGGAAGTCGTGCAGTTGATCATTCGGGCATGTGGAGCCGTCTCGCCGGCACAGCACGAAGACGGCGTGGACCCGTCGAGATAAAAAGAAAAAAACCCGGCTGCGCTCTTTTAATGGCAGCCGGGCTTTCGTACGATTGCGTTGAACCTCTCGCGGTTTAGCGGTTCAATACGTCTCCAGATGCAGCCGCCCTTCCCGCTTCAGCTTCATCCATAGCGCTTCCCAGTCGAGCTGGTGCTGCTCACCAATTTCCTTGAGCGCCTGCAACACGCCATCTTCCATCCCCTTCAACCCGCACACGTAGATATGCGTGTTGTCGTCCTTGAGCATGTGCGCGACGTCGACCGCGCGCTCGCGCATCGCATCCTGCACGTAGCGCTTAGGCTGACCCGGTGTGCGCGAAAACGCCAGATTCGTGTCGATGAAATCCTTGGGCAGATTCGTCAGCGGCCCGAAATACGGCAACTCTTCTTTCGTGCGTGCACCGAAGAACAGCATCAGCTTGCCCGTCGCGCCCTTCAGCCGACGCCGCCTGCGGTACTCAGTCATCGCGCGCATCGGCGCTGAGCCGGTGCCCGTGCAAATCATCAGCAGATGCGAGTTCGGATGATTCGGCATCAGGAAGGTACCACCGAACGGGCCTATCACGCTGACCACGTCGCCCTTCTTCAGATCGCACAGATAATTCGAGCAGACACCATCGAGTGCATCGCCGTGCTGCTGGGACACGCGCTTCACGGTGAGGGAAACATTGTTATAGCCGGGCCGCTCGCCGTCGCGCGGGCTCGCAATTGAATACTGCCGTGCGTGATGCGTGCGGCCGTCCGCTGTCGCGCCCGGCGGCAGGATGCCGATCGACTGGCCCTCCAGCACAGGAAAAGGCATCGAGCCGAAATCGAGCACAATATGATGGATATCGCTATCGGTCGAGCCGTCGGTGAGACGGTAGTTGCCCACCACCGTCGCGGTAGTCGGCTCCTTGTGCGTATAGAGATTCACGTACGGTTTCGCGGCGGACCATGGCGGCACAACCGACCCGCGCACAGTATCGACGTCAATACCGCTCGCTTCTGCCGGTGTATCGCCCGACGATCCCGCTGCGGCGTCTTCCACGGCCGGTACGGCCATGGTGTTCTGCTCGGGCAACACGTCCCACTTGAACTGCTCGTCGATGGGATACGCATCGGCTTTCAGTACCGTGCGCCAGTTATCGATCGCGCCGGTCGGACACGGCGGCACGCACGCCATGCAACCGTTGCAGACGTCCGCCTTGACTACATAATTGTTCTCGTCGTGCGTGATCGCATCGACCGGGCAAGTCTCTTCGCAGGTATTGCAGCGAATGCAGATTTCCGGATCGATCAGATGCTGCCTGAGAACTTCGATCGATACTGGGCCGTTCATGACTTCCTCCACCCTATATTCGTGCGAATACGGCGCCGCACGTTTTTAATCGCCGTACTCAGTTAAAGCGCACGTATTCGAAATCGACCGGCTGACGGTTCACGCCCATCGCAGGCGGCGCAATCCAGTTCGCGAACTTGCCTGGCTGAGTGACGGGTCCCATCAACGATGCGACATATGCACGGTCTTCCGGCGTCGCGAGCCACTTCGCTTCATTCGCAGCCCATTCGGTCTCGCTGACAACGCGGCCATCCGGTGAAACGCGGGTACCCGCAAATGTGCCGATCTGCCGGTTGAACGCTTTGTGCGGCACCGTCATACGGAAATCGATGCCGGCTTTTTCGAGCACCTTGTTCCAGCGGCCGACACCCGCCACCGAATCTTTAATATAGTCGTCGCGCAGTACTTCGTTCATTGCGTTGAGCATCGGCACTTCACGCTCCACCAGCTTACCGTCCTGCACATCGAGCAGCTTATAGCTCTGACCGTTCAATTGATGATCGTCGTCGCGCTTGTTCTCTTCATAGCGGCCCTTCAAACCCGAGCTATAGAACGTGGCCGCATTCGAGGAATGATCGGCGCCGAACAGGTCGATCGTCACCGAATAGTGGAAGTTAAGATAACGCTGAATGGTCGGCAGATCGATCACGCCGGCCGCGCGAATCTTTGCGACGTCGTCCGTGCCCAGTTCGTTCATCACTTGCGCGGTGCGCTGAATCACGCGCGACACACCCGATTCGCCGACGAACATGTGATGCGCTTCTTCGGTCAGCATGAACTTCGTGGTACGCGCCAGCGGATCGAAACCCGACTCGGCGAGCGCCGACAACTGGAACTTGCCGTCGCGATCGGTGAAGTACGTGAACATGTAGAACGCGAGCCAGTCCGGCGTTTTCTCGTTGAAGGCGCCGAGAATGCGCGGATTGTCTTCGTCGCCCGAACGGCGGCCGAGCAGTGCTTCGGCTTCCTCGCGTCCATCGCGGCCGAAGTAACGGTGCAACAGATACACCATGGCCCACAGGTGGCGCCCTTCTTCCACATTCACCTGAAACAGGTTGCGCAGATCGTACATCGACGGCGCGGTCAGACCCAGATGCCGTTGCTGCTCGACCGAAGCCGGTTCCGTATCGCCTTGCGTCACGATGATGCGGCGCAGATTCGCGCGATGCTCGCCGGGCACGTCCTGCCACGCGGCCTCACCCTTGTGCTCGCCGAAATGAATCTTGCGGTCCTGCTCGCCCGGCGTGAGGAAAATGCCCCAGCGATAATCCGGCATCTTCACGTGATCGAAATGCGCCCAGCCGCCCGCGTCGACGCTCACCGCCGTGCGCAGATACACGTCGTAGCCATGCGAGCCTTCCGGGCCCATATCGCCCCACCACGACAGAAAATTCGGCTGCCACTGTTCGAGCGCGCGTTGCAATGCGCGGTCGTCGGCGAGATTGACGTTGTTCGGAATCTTTTCGCTGTAGTTGATCGTAGACATGGTCGGTTCCTTGGTCGGAAACTGCAGTGCTTGAGTATGAGAGGCGCGTATCAGGCAGGCGGCGTTGCGTTCAGTTGCGTTGCGTTACGTCGCGTCGCGTCGAAAGGATCAAACGCGCGAGACGTCGAATTGCGCCTTGCTGCCCTTGCCGTACACCTTGAGCGCACCCTTCTCGCCCACTGCGTTCGGCCGGTTGAAAATCCAGTTCTGCCAGGCGGTGAGACGGCCGAAAATACGCGTCTCCATCGTTTCCGGGCCGTTGAAGCGCAGATTCGCTTCGAGGCCGGTCAATGCATCCGGCGACATCGCCGTACGTTCTTCGAGCGCGATGCGAATTTCGTCGGCCCAATCGATATCGTCCGGCGACGCGGTCACGAGACCCAGGCGCTCGGCTTCAACGGGCTTGATCGCCTGGCCGATCTTCGAGCGCACGGCATCGAGCGGTTCGGCTTCTTCATAGAAGCGGCGAGCAAGACGTGATTGATGCGTGACCATCGGATAGAGACCGAAGTTGACTTCCGACAGCGTGATCGCCGGTTCTTCGTCTTCGTTACTCGGCAGTGCCGCCATATAGCTGCGGTCGCAGGCGAAGGCGAGCTCCGCGAAGGTGCCCGCAAAGCACGAGCCCGGCTCGATCAGCGCGAACAGCGAACGCGACGATACGTCGATACGCGCCAGCGTGCGGCGCAGCAAGCCGATGGTTTCGCGCACGAACCAGTGGTCCTTGTGCTGCATCAGCGTGGCGTCGGCGGCGAGCAGGTTGCGGGCGTCGCCTTCAGTCTTGAAGACCCACGTGCCGACCTCGAGCTCGTTAGTGCGCATCGACAGGATCGCATCGTCGAGTTCGCGGGCGAACTGCAGCGGCCACCAGCTCGTGCCCGCCGCGACGATCGCGTCGATCTCCGTGGGTTGTCCCGCTTGCGGCGCTTTCGCCGTGAAGGTGGCAATGCGTTTCGCACGATCGATCGTCACGTCGAGCGTTTTATAAGTCAGGCCGTCTTCGCGCTCGGTGCGTTCGATACGCGTGAGCATCACGCCTTGCGCGTCCGACGGGCGATCGCTTTGTTCGGCGAGTTCGAGCGCACGGGCCTGAATCGTCTGATCGAACTGATTCGGCTTCACGACTTCATCCACGAGACGCCATGCTTTCGCACGCTCACCGCGAATGCCTTCGACCACCGTGCAGAAGATGTCCGCGCGATCGTGACGCACTTTGCGTTTGTCGGTAACACGCGTCAGGCCGCCCGTGCCCGGCAGCACACCCAGCAGGGGCACTTCCGGCAGCGATACCGACGACGAGCGGTCATCCACCAGATAGATTTCGTCGCAAGCGAGCGCGAGTTCGTAACCGCCGCCGGCGCATGCACCGTTCACGGCAGCGAGAAACTTCAGACCTGAATGACGCGACGAGTCTTCGAGACCATTGCGCGTTTCGTTGGTGAACTTGCAGAAGTTGACCTTCCACGCATGCGTCGACAGACCCAGCATGAAGATGTTCGCGCCCGAGCAGAACACGCGGTCCTTCAGGCTCGTCAGCACCACCGTTTTGACTTCGGGATGCTCGAAACGGATGCGTTGTATCGCGTCATGCAGTTCGATGTCGACGCCGAGGTCGTACGAATTCAGCTTCAGCTTGTAGCCGTCGCGGATACCGCCGTCCTCAGCGATATCGATGCCGAGGGTCGCAACCGGACCGTTGAAACTCAGCTTCCAATGCTTGTACTGCGAGGGATCGGTGCGGTAGTCGACCGGCGCGATTGCGGTTTCTGCTGTGGACATGGGGCGTCTCCTGACTGGACGATGCAAAACTTGTTTTTTGAACAATAGTGCATCGTCAAACCCATGTAAAGCACTTTAGTGCATGTTTGCTAGTAAACCCTGGCGTCGTACTGCATTTCAGCTCAGCCGTGCTTCGTCCGGCGATTCCGCCGCGAGCCTTGCCGCAAGCCGGTCTCGCAACTGCAAATAGGCGTCGGCCAAGGTTTGCTCGCTGGTGTCGAAGGTCATGTCGGCACGGCCGTACAGCTCGCTACGCCCGGCCAGGATGCGCTTCAGGTCATCCATCGCTTCCTTGTTGCCGGACATCGGCCGCAGGTCGCCTTGTGCGACGACACGGCGCATATGCTCCTCCGGCGTGGCTTGCAGCCATACGGTGAAACAGTGGGACAGCAGCGCATTGAAGGTGCCCGACTCCGACACCAGGCCGCCCGGCGACGCGATCACCGCGCGCTCATGCTCCTGAATCACCGCCTCGAGGGCCCGATGCTCATAGCGCCGGTAAGCGCTCGCGCCGTAGAGCGAATGAATCTCCGACGGCGGGCAGCCCGCGAGTTGCTCGATCACGCGCGTGAGTTCGACGAACGGCACCTTGCGCTCCTGCGCCAGCATCCGTCCAAAGGTCGACTTGCCCGCGCCGCGCAGGCCGATCAGCGCAATCCGGTCCTTGCGATGCGGGTCGCGCGGCGCCTGCGCGAACATGTCGGCCAACGCCACCCGTGCGCGTTGCAAGGCCGCCTGGTCGCGCCCCTGCAGCAGTTCGCGGATCAGCAGCCACTCAGCGGAGGCCGTGGTTTCGTCGCCGATCACTTCGGCCAGCGGGCAGTTCAGCGTCGCCGCGATCTGCCGCAACACCAGTACCGACGCATTTCCCACTCCCGATTCCAGATTCGCCAGATGACGCTCCGACAAACCGGTTTCAGTCGCCAGCGTCTTGCGCGTCATGCCGCGGCGCGCGCGCAGCAGGCGCACGCGATCTCCCATCGCCGTCAGGAAAGGATCGCGTTCCTCGCGCTCGCCGACACGCTCCGCCCCGCTCTCGGCCCCGCGGTTGGCCCCAGCGGCGCGGCTTGCATCCTCATCAGCCGGATCGTCCAGCGGCGCGGAAGAGTAATTTTGGTTCATGTTTAACTGCCCCTTGAATACGTTACATGTACTATAGTGCTTGACAGGGTCTTGGTGAACGGTTAATTTTCGCCAAATATTGATCCAATAACAAACGCTGTCGAGGTTTTTCGGCAGCGTCACGGAAACAGCGCAACAACACGTATGAATTAAGGTGCGTGTGCGCGCCGATCTGGAGGCTCGCATGTCCCCACATGACTTCCAACGCCTGATTGCGGGCGTGACAGAGCAACTCGCCGGCCGGCCGCTCGACGGCACGCTGGCCACGTGGCTCAACGACACTTATCCCGCGGACGGTCCGACTTTCCGCGATCTGTCGAATGCCTGCCGCAGCGGCGTGGCCGAAGGCTGGCTGTGCAACCGCGAAGGCGGCGGCATTCGCTATGGCCGGATCTTCAAGGCCTTGCCGGAGACCCACGGCTTTTCCGTCGACGTGGTTGATATGAAGGATATTGCCGGCCCGCATCATGTTCACCCGAACGGCGAAATCGATCTGATCATGCCGCTCACCGAAGGCGCCACCTTCGACGGTCATCCGGCCGGCTGGTGCGTGTACGGCCCCGGCAGCGCGCATCGTCCAACCGTCGCGAATGGGCAGGCGCTGGTGCTGTATCTGCTGCCGCAAGGCGCGATCGAATTCACTCCCGCCTCCCCCTCCGCCTGAGACTTGTCATGACCGAACTATTGAAAAATTACGTTGCCGGCGAGTGGATCGCGGGAGGCGGCGAAGGTGTGACGCTAACCGACCCGGTCACCGGCGTGGCGCTTGTGCGCGTGTCGAGCCAGGGCCTGGATCTCGCTCGCGCATTCGGCTTCGCTCGAGAAGAAGGCGGCGCGGCTTTACGTGAGCTGACCTATGCGCAGCGCGCCGCGCGTCTTGCCGAGATCGTCAAACTGCTGCAGGCCAAGCGCGACGATTACTATGCAATCGCGACCGCGAACTCTGGTACGACGCGTAATGATTCGGCGGTCGATATCGACGGTGGAATCTTCACGCTGTCGTATTACGCGAAACTCGGCGCATCGCTCGGCGAGGTACATGCGCTGCGTGACGGCAACGCTGTCTCGTTGAGCAAAGACCAATCGTTCAGCACGCAGCATGTGCTCACGCCGACACGCGGCGTCGCGCTCTTCATCAACGCGTTCAATTTTCCGTCGTGGGGCTTGTGGGAGAAAGCGGCGCCCGCGTTGCTATCCGGCGTGCCCGTCATCATCAAGCCCGCTACGGCAACGGCATGGCTCACGCAAAAAATGGTTGCCGACGTGGTCGACGCCGGCATTCTGCCGCCTGGCGCGTTGTCCGTCATCTGCGGTAGTTCAGCGGGTCTGCTCGATCAGATTCAGACATTCGACGTGGTGTCGTTCACCGGCTCCGCGCAAACCGCCGCAACCTTGCGCGCGCACCCGGCTTTCGTCGAGCGCGGAGCGCGTCTGAATGTCGAAGCCGACAGTCTCAACAGCGCCATTCTCTGTGCCGATGCAACGCCCGAGACGCCGGCCTTCGACCTGTTCATCAAGGAAGTGGTGCGCGAAATGACCGTGAAGTCCGGTCAGAAATGCACGGCGATCCGGCGCGCGTTCGTGCCGGAAGCATCGCTCGAAGCGGTACTGGATGCACTCAAAGCAAAGCTCGCGACAATAAGCGTCGGCAATCCGCGCAACGACGCGGTGCGGATGGGTTCACTCGTGAGCCGCGAGCAATACGAGAATGTACTGGCCGGTATTGCCGCGTTACGCGAGGAAGCCGTGCTCGCGTATGACGGCTCGGCTGCGCCGCTTATCGATGCCGAGGCCACGATTGCGGCCTGCGTCGCGCCGCATCTATTCGTCGTCAACGATCCCGATAGCGCAACGCTGCTGCACGATGTCGAAGTGTTCGGACCGGTGGCAACCGTGGCGCCTTATCGCGTCGCCGCCGCGGCAAACGGCACGCTCCCCGAAGCGCACGCCGTCGCACTCGCGCGACGCGGCCAGGGCTCGCTCGTCGCGTCGATCTATTCGAACGACGACGCACATCTCGGCCGCCTCGCGCTGGCGCTCGCCGATTCGCATGGGCGCGTGCATGCGATCTCGCCTTCAGTCCAGCAGAGTCAAACCGGCCATGGCAACGTGATGCCGATGTCACTGCATGGCGGACCGGGCCGCGCGGGTGGCGGCGAAGAACTCGGCGGCCTGCGTGCATTGGGTTTCTATCACAGACGCTCGGCCGTCCAGGCATCGAGCGCGGCAATCGACGCACTGACGCAAACCACACATTTGCCCACGGCGTAACCGCACAAGTCAAGCATCAAGCAATGAGGTAGCAAGCATCGAGCGGCTCACGAGCACATAACCGCCGGACCGCCCCCACCTGATGGAGGAGACATATGGAAGCCCTGCTGGAACCGGCTGCGAATCAGCCCGCCGCGACGGTCGAACCGCCACCCGCGGTATTTAACTTCGCGGCCTATCTGTTCCGACTGAATGAATCGCGCGCCGCCAAAACCGCTTATATCGACGACACCGGCACCACCACTTACGGCGAACTCGAAGAAAGGGCCCGGCGTTTCGCAAGCGCATTGCGCACGCTCGGCATCCATCCGGAAGAACGCGTACTGCTGGTGATGCTCGATACCGTCGAGCTGCCGATCGCATTTCTCGGCGCGCTCTATGCGGGCGTCGTGCCGGTCGTTGCGAATACGCTGCTCACCGCGGCCGACTACGTGTATATGCTGACGCACAGCCACGCGCGTGCCGTGATCGCATCGGGCGCCTTGCTGCCGAATGTCACGCAGGCGATGGCTACCGCCGAACACGACGGTTGCCAGTTGATCGTTTCACAGCCGCCCGAAGGCGTGCCTTTGACCGCGCCGTTACTTAAAGATCTGATCTATGCGGCCACACCGGCCATCAAGGCACCCGCAACAGGTTGCGACGATATCGCGTTCTGGCTGTATTCGTCGGGTTCGACCGGCAAACCGAAAGGCACCGTCCATACGCATGCGAATCTGTACTGGACTGCCGAACTGTACGCGAAGCCGATTCTTGGCATTGTCGAAAGCGATGTGGTTTTCTCCGCGGCCAAATTGTTCTTTGCGTATGGCCTGGGCAACGGTCTGACGTTTCCGCTTTCGGTCGGCGCCACGGCCGTATTGATGGCGGAGCGTCCCACTGCCGAGGCCATTTTTTTGCGCCTCGTACAGCATCGCCCAACCATCTTCTACGGCGTACCGACGCTCTACGCGAGCATGCTCGTGTGCCCTAACCTGCCCGCGCGCGCCGACGTCGCGATGCGTGTGTGCACGTCGGCGGGCGAAGCGCTGCCGCGCGAAATTGGCGAGCGCTTTACTGCACACTTCGGTTGCGAGATTCTCGACGGTATCGGCTCGACCGAAATGCTGCATATCTTCCTGTCGAATCGCGCGGGCGCGGTCGAATACGGCACCACAGGACGTCCGGTGCCCGGCTATGAAATCGAACTGCGCGACGAAGCGGGTCATCCGGTGCCTGACGGCGAAGTCGGCGATCTGTATATCAAAGGACCGAGCGCGGCACTGATGTACTGGAGCAATCGCGAGAAGTCGCGTGCGACGTTCCTCGGCGAATGGATTCGCAGCGGCGATAAGTACTGCCGTCTCGCGAACGGCTGCTACGTGTATGCGGGCCGCAGCGACGACATGCTGAAAGTAAGCGGCCAGTATGTATCGCCCGTCGAAGTGGAAATGGTTCTGGTGCAACACGATGCGGTACTGGAAGCCGCGGTGGTTGGCGTAGATCACGGCGGCCTCGTCAAGACCCGCGCGTTCGTGGTGCTGAAGCGTGAATTCGCGCCGTCTGAGATACTCGTGGATGAGTTGAAGGCCTTCGTCAAGGAACGGCTCGCGCCGCATAAGTATCCGCGCGATATTTTATTCGTCGACGATTTGCCGAAAACCGCTACCGGCAAGATTCAACGCTTCAAACTGCGCGAACTGTCATAAGGTGATCCATGCAGAACCCCGCAACCGCAACCATTGCTAGCGAATTTGCAGAATTGCCCGCCACGGCATCGCATGGGCCGTTGCGCATCGAATATCGCTGGGTGAATGAAGCGGCGACCCATGCGCCTATCGCCATCTTCCTGCACGAAGGACTTGGCTCGATTGCGATGTGGCGCGACTGGCCGCAAGCGCTGTGCGAGCGGCTCGGTATGCGGGGCCTCGTTTATTCACGACCGGGTTATGGACACTCCACGCCGCGTGAGCACAGCGTCAAGTGGCCGGTCGATTTCATGACTGAGCAGGCGCGCGATATCCTGCCCGCTTTGCTCGACGCGCTCGATATCGGCATGCAGGAACGCAGGCGCATGTGGCTGATCGGCCATAGCGACGGCGGCTCGATTACGCTGCTGTACGCGGCAATGCATCCGGATGCACTAGCCGGCGCGGTGGCAATCGCACCACATGTATTCGTCGAAGACATCTCGGTGGAAAGCATCGCGCAGACCAAACAACTCTACGAAACCACCGATCTGCGCAGCAAGCTAAGCCGCTATCACGCCGACGTCGATTCCGCGTTTTATGGCTGGAACGATATCTGGCTGAACCCGGTGTTCAGAGAATGGAATATCGCCGATAAACTGGCCACTATCGGGCAACCTCTGCTCGCGGTCCAAGGTCACGACGACAACTACGGCACGATGGCGCAAATCGACACAATCGCCGAGCGTGTGCCGCATGCGCAATTGGTCAAACTCGATGCTTGTGGACACTCGCCGCATCGCGATGCGCCGGATGCGCTGAATGAGGCAATCGCGGCGTTCGTTGCAAAACATCGCTAGCCGGAAACGTCCACCGAGACGCCCTAAAACTGCGCCGCCTCCGGCGCAGTTTTTATACAGCAGAAGTAAGGTAGTGCACCATTCGCAAAGCGACTTGCAAGATCAAGTGCTTTAATTCCCCACTCTAAAAGATACCGGTGCGTAAGCATTCAATATGCCCGCAGACTTCGCTGATTTCTTTAATTCATTGGATCCGACGTCGCCAAGGTTGCCGACTTATATGGGTGCCGGTGTGCCGCTGCCGTTTCTGAACATCGAGAAGTAAGTCGTCACGTCGCTGCCCGGATCGATTCGTCGATATATTCGGCGATGCCGGTCGGCATTTCCGCCCGGCGGTCGGTGTAGGCGCCTTGCCGGGCAATATTACCGTCGAGATCGAGGCCGTCACCGCGGTCCAGGATGGACTGCCGCCCAATTTTCAACAAATACCCAAATTTCCACATCTTCACAAAAGTTACACAGGTAAGCGACTATTCTTGCGCATCGCTGACCTGGGCGCGTGGATGCCCTGGCGCACCTTCCCCGTGCCGGAGACATTGTCATGTCTATTGTGTCGAAGCCGTCCATTGCCTTTCATCGCAAACGTTTGGCGGGCGCACTGGCCGCCGTGTCGCTCTGCTTGCTGCTCGGCGCTTGCGGCAACGACGACGACAAAACACCGGACCCGAGCACCACGAGTTCTACCGATGGCGCCGGCGATAACGGCGGCGCTTCGCAGGTCCTGTCAGCGAATCCGTGGTCCGCTTCACCCGCCGCATCCGCCTTACCCGCAGTCACGATTCAAACCCCAGCACTGCCCGCATCAAGCGCCGACGCGGCGTTGTCCGCTGCCGCGTCGACGCCGCTCGCTACACCCGTCATCCACACCGTAGATTGAGTTCCGCGCCCCATGCGGCACGTGGCTCATGCTCGCGCCGCATGGTTCGTTCCTCTTATGAAGATCGAAAGCCCAAACCATGACTTCAAAAAATCGCCGTGATTTTCTGCGCTCCGCCGCGCATGCAGCCGGTTCCGCCACCGCGTTGAGCATGTTGCCGCTGGGCATTCGCAACGCACTCGCCATTCCTGCCAACAACCAGACTGGCACGATCCGCGACGTCGAGCATATCGTCGTGCTGATGCAGGAAAACCGCTCGTTCGACCACTACTTCGGCACGCTCAAGGGCGTACGCGGTTTCGGCGACACGCGCGCGATCAACCTGCCTAACGGCAAGCCGGTGTGGTACCAGCCGCTCGCCGCGGATGTCGGCTACGTGCTGCCGTTCCGTCCGACCGCGCCGAACCTCGGTCTGCAATTCCTGCAGGATCTCGCGCACGACTGGACCAGCACGCACGCAGCGTGGAACGGCGGCCGCTACGATCAATGGGTGCCGTCCAAGGGCACCACGACGATGGCCTATCTCACGCGCGACGACATTCCGTTTCACTATCAACTCGCCGACGCCTTCACAATCTGCGACGCGTATCACTGCTCGCTGATGGGCCCGACCGACCCGAACCGTTACTACATGTGGAGCGGCTGGGTCGGCAATGACGGCAACGGCGGCGGCCCAGTGATCGACAACTCGGAACTCGGCTACGGCTGGTCCACGTATCCGGAAGTGCTGCAGAACGCCGGCATCACGTGGAAGATCTATCAGGACATGGGGACGGGACTCAACGCCAGCGGCTCGTGGGGCTGGACGCAAAACCCGTACATCGGCAACTACGGCGACAACTCGCTGCTCTATTTCAACCAGTATCGCAACGCGCAGCCGGGCAACCCGCTGTACGACAATGCGCGCATCGGCACGAACGCGGCCAATGGCGACGGTTACTTCGACATCCTCAAGCGCGACGTGCAGAACAACGCCCTGCCGCAAGTCTCGTGGATCGTTGCGCCGGAAGCGTATTCCGAGCACCCGAACTGGCCGTCCAATTACGGTGCGTGGTATATCGATCAGGTCCTGCAGATTCTCACGTCGAATCCCGAGGTGTGGAGCAAGACCGTGCTGTTGATCAACTACGACGAAAACGACGGCTTTTTCGATCACATGGCGCCGCCGTTCGCACCGGCATCGAGCGCAAACGGTTTGTCGACCGTCGACACCAGCAATGAAAACTATGCGGGCAGCGGCAGCACGCCGGCGGGTCCGTACGGACTCGGACCGCGTGTGCCGATGCTGGTGGTCTCGCCGTGGTCGAAGGGTGGCTACGTGTGCTCGGAACTGTTCGACCATACGTCGGTGATCCGCTTTATCGAAAAGCGCTTCGGCCAGCAGCACAATCTCGGCGAATCGAACATCACGCCGTGGCGCCGCGCGGTGTGCGGCGATCTGATGTCGGCGTTCAACTTCAGCACCCCGAACGACGCGTTCCCGACGCTGCCGAGCACGAGCGGCTACGTGCCGCCCGATCAGAATCGCCATCCGGACTATGTGCCGCTGCCGCCGCTCGTGCAGGCGGTGCCGAAGCAGGAACCCGGCGTGCGCCCCGCTCGTGCGCTGCCGTACGAACTGTTCGTGCGTGTGCACGGTGAAGGCGCGGAGAACAAGCTGACGATGCGTTTCGTCAATTCGGGCCGCGCGGGCGCCGTGTTTCTCGTCTATGCAGCCAATGGTCTCGCTGCGCCGCTGACCTATACGGTCGAAGCCGGCAAGCGGCTGCAGGATCAGTTGCCGTTGAATCTCGACGGTACATACGATTACACCGTCTACGGCCCGAACGGTTTTCTGCGCCGCTTCGCGGGCAAGCCGGTCGCGAGAAGCTGGTGGCACGGCTCGGATATCGCGCGCCCGGATGTTGCCGAGGGCTACGACATCGCGAACGGCAATCTGCAATTGCGGCTGGAGAACGTGGGCAGCGCGCGCTGCCAGTTCACCATCGTCAATGCTTATGACGCGAGCAATGTGGTCAAGCATTCGGTGCGCGGCGGCGATACCGAACAGTTGTACCTCGATCTGCGCAACGCCTACGGCTGGTACGACCTGACGATTACCGTCGACACGGACCCGTCGTTCGCGCGACGCTTCGCCGGACACGTGGAAACCGGCAAGAGCAGCATGAGCGATCCGGCACTGGGAAGCTAAGTTTCAGTTCGGTTTCGGTTCAGTTCGGTTCAGTTCAGTTCGCGCTAAAAGAAACGGCCGCTGCGATAAAAAGCAGCGGCCGTTTTTTCATGCATTCGCGTTGCAGCGCATAAGCCCGAATCTCAAGCCGCCACAGCCGCCCTCACCGACTCACGCTCGCGTGTTTTGTCGCGAATCGCCTGTACGATGAACTCCGCATCGCGCGCGACGCCGGAGAAGCGCCCCGATCCCCATGTATGCAGCCACGGCAGACCGACGAAATACAAACCGTCGATCGGTGTAATGCCACGGGTATGCGCCGGATAACCGCGACCGTTGAACACCGGCGCGTCGAGCCAGCTGAAGTCCGGTGTAAAGCCGATGCACCAGATGATTGCCGAAATGCCGCTGGTGTGGAGATCGAGCGTCGTGCGTTCTTCGGCCGGCCGCCAGACGGGTTCGTAGACTTCACCCGCTGGTGCAGCGATACCATGCTTTTCAATGAAACCGTCGATGCTCGCGTTGATCCGGTTGTACGTATCATCTGCGGCGTCGAGATTGGCGGCGAGTGTCGGTGCGAAATGGAATTGTCCGTCGCGCAGATCGTCGAGCTTGCCGTACAGCGCCATGCCTTCGGCGGCGAACTTGCGCAGATCGATGTCGCGGCCGCCGTCGCGGCCGGTTACGTAGTGATTGGTGTTGTCGCGCACGCCTTCACGTAATGGATGCTTTTCCACCGGCATGTCGTAGTACTGCATGTCGGCGAGCCAATCGACCACATCGCGGCCCCGATAGAAGCGCGCGCAACGCGGCGCCTCGCCAACCGCGAGAACGACCTTACGGCCTGCCAGATGCAGGTCCTCCGCGATCTGCGCGCCGGATTGCCCCGTGCCGACCACCATGACCACGCCTTCGGGCAAGGCCTGCGGATTCCGATACGCCGACGATTGCAACTGCACGACGCTTGCGGGCAAACGCTCTGCGAGACGCGGCACGATCGGCGTGTGATAGCCGCCCGAGGCCACCACGACCTGATCCGCGGTGAAATCGCCCTGCGTGGTCACAATCGTATAGACGCCATCGTCGCGCTGCTTCACGCGCTTGACTTCCGCGTGCTCGATCACCGGCGCATCGACGTGCGCGATGAAGCCGTCGAGATAGTCGATGATCTCGTCCTTCTTCATGAACCCGTGCGGGTCGTCGCCCGGGTAGGGATAGCCCGGCAATGCACACTGCCAGTTCGGCGTCACGAGACAAAACGCGTCCCAGCGTTGCTGACGCCACGTATGCGTCACCGTGTTCTTTTCCACAACCAGATGGCCGATGCCGGCCTGCTTGAGGTAATAGCTGACTGACAGGCCCGCCTGCCCGCCGCCGATGACAAGTACGCTGTAATGCCCGTCAGCGCGCCCGTGAGGGATTGGATTCGACATGATGCGTCCTCTGAAAAATAAGCGCCTAGCTGAACTCGATGACCTTGACGGTCGCCTCGGGACGATCGCGAAAACGCTCGGCATCGCGCTCGATCTGTGCGAGCTGATCCATCGCCGCCGAGCAGGCAAAGCCGTACTTCTCGCGCACGCGCTCTGATGCGATCCCTAACGCTTGCCGCGAACGTTCGACGAAATCGTCAAGCGCATAGGCTTCGCCGGGTTTGAAGAAATCACCGATAACGAGCGACGGCGAATAACAGTTCGCTTCATCGCCATCGGGCCACTGAATCCGGAAGTGCATGACAGGCATGGAAAATCCTCAATCGATCAATGAATAGCTAACGCGCGCGTTACGAGTAATTGGCGGTACACGTCGACGTGACGTCGAGCGCTTGCCGCCCAGCTAAAGCGTGCGAGTAATGCGGGCACTGCCCGGTCAAAATCAATACGACTACCGCTGCTGCTGAGAGCACGTAACAAGGCCGTTGCTATAGACTCAACATCGGCCGGATTGGCCCAGTAACAGGTGGTGTCGTCGAGATACTCGGTAAACGGTGCGAGTGCCGAGGCAACCACCGGCGTGCCACTTGCAAGCGCCTCCAGCACCACCAGACCGAAGCCCTCGCGCAACGACACCATCGACAAAACGTCCGCGCTGCGAAATAGTGCTGGCATTGCGGTATCTTCTAGCGGCCCGGTCACAACCACGCTTTCGTCCGGGCCAATCGACAGCCCCAACTCAGCCGTCCGCTTAAGCACGCCGCGGGCGTAGGCATCGTGGTCGAGCAGGCTTGCGCCGCCGGCAATCACAAGTTGCGCGCCCGGCAACGTGCGCAGAACCAACGCGAAGGCTTCGAGCAGTGCGAGGGTGTTCTTCCGCGCTTCGATACCACCCACTGAAAGTACAATCGGGCCGCTATCAATACCCAGGCGCCGCCTGATCTGCTTGTCGTGTGCATCTTCATCAGCGGTGAAACGCGCGATGTCGACGCCGTTCGGCACCGTCAGCGCCGCAATGCCGAGAGTCGAACGCATCTCGCGCGTCCATGTATCGCTGACACACAACACTTGCTCCGCATCCTCGTACGCACGCCGTTGCCATGCCGCGAGGCGTAGATCGTCGAAATGATCCAGGTGATGAACAGTACGGATGAAACTGCGAATCAACCCTTGCGCTCTCAGTTCCGCGAGTGCGTTGCCGCTGATACTGTCCTGCGCATGCAAGACATCAAACGACCACGCGTCGTGCTCCATCAAGGTCTGCTTGAATGCATGAATCCGCGCCTCCACCATGGCGACTGTGCCGGCCTGAGATCGCGTAATCGGCGCATAGACCACGCGGCACGGCGGCAGGCGAAACAGTGTCTCGCCCGGGACAGCCGGTGCAAAGACCGTTACGTCATGACCGAGCGCTGTCAACGCGGTTGCCAGTTCAAGCGTGTGCACGACCCCGCCACGCGGATTGACCGAATGCGTCAGCAATGCGATACGCAACGCGTTCATCGCGGACCGTCCTTCGCGACCATGAATGGCTCGCGATTGAAATCCCACAACACTGCCGCCTCATCGCGGTAACGCAAGACCACTTCAGACGACGCATCGACCGAACCGATCACGGCGCAAGCGAGCAAGCGCGAATCGAACTGCGCCTGCACTGCGTCCACCTGCTCTTCCCGAACCGATAGCAGATAGCCGAAGCTCGGAAATGCCGTGACCCAACGCTCCAAGGGAACGTCCGCTGGTTTCGGAATACGCTCGAGATCGATCCGTGCACCCACCCGCGAGCATTCGAGCAGCATCAGCGCCGTGCCGAGTGTGCCAGCCATACTGATGTCCTTCGCCACATCGCATAAGCCACTTTCCGCCAACTGCGGAAGCAGTTCGAGATCCGCTCTCAAACGTTCAGGCGGCGCACCCACCGACGCATTCCAGAACGGATACGGTTCCTCGAAGCGCCCACGCAAATCGACGGCCATCATCAAGCGGTCACCGGGTTGCGCATTGAAACTCGACAGCAACGCTTTCGCGCGCCCCACAATCGACACCGCCAGTTGCGCCGCATCGCTGCGCGTATTCGTGTGACCGCCGACTATCGGCACGCCATAAGCGACGGAAGCCGCAGCCATGCCCGCAAGCACCTCCTCGGCAGAGTCGATGCCTCGGCTCCATAGCGCATCGACCACCGCCAGAGGCCGTCCGCCCATCGCGTAGATATCGCTGACGTTGACCATCACGCTGCTGTAGCCGGCGAACCACGGCATTGCGCTCACGAAATCGCTGACCATGCCTTCAATGGCGAACAGCAGGTAGCCATCGCCATCGGCAATGGCCGCGCAATCGTCGCCAAGCGCAACAGCCTGCGCTAGATCCTGCGTGCCACCCGGCAGACGCCGGGCGAGTGAGCCGACCACGTCGACGATATCCGTCTTGTGCCGGAACCCGCGGCTTTCGCGCAGGCCGGCGACGAGATCGGCCACGCTCCTCATGCCGCACTCCGTGCAGACGCTGCGCTGTGCGCTTGCGTATGCGTCACGAAGCCGCTATACGGCGTCACGCATGGCGGATACCAGTCCAGTTGCGCCTGCATCAGATGATGCGGCCGGCCCAACAACGTTTCCTCGGCAAGCACGTCCCAATGCATTGCGCGAAAGAGCGGCACGTTCTGGCTCTGCACGTGGGCGAGAAAAGTCTCGCAGCCGAGTGCATGCGCACTGCTCACGGCGAGACGAATCAGCGTCGCGCCAATTTTTCCGTGACGGCGAAACGCGGCATGTACGGCAAGACGCGAGCCGAACCACACGCTGCCCTCATCGCGGTGAATGCGCACCGTGCCCACCACCTGCTCCGGCATGCCGGCGACACAGCTCACTGCCACCAGTTGCTGGGCGTGCGTGTCGATATCGTCCCGATCGTCGCCGACAAAAATACCCTGCTCGATGCAGAACACCGCGCGTCTCAGCTTGTACGCTTCGTCGGCCTCCCAATCCAGCGTCGTCCACTTGATGCGGAATTCACTCGGCGCATACGGTGAGAAAACCACGTCGCCATCCAGTGCCTCGCCTGCAATCGCTTCACCGAACATGATCACTCCTCGTACGACGACAACGACGAACACGCGCCGCATTTGCCGCAACCGGCCTTGATATCGCTCGAACGCATCGCGGCAACGTTCAGCATTGCGCCAAGCGGTTGCAGAACCGACTTCATGAATTCAGGCGTGGGCGCCGGATGATCTTCGAGCGGCGTGCCGCTGATCGGCACGAAGGGCACAACGAACGGATAGACACCGAGCTCGATCAACTCGCGCGACATGGACAGAATCGCTTCGGCGCTATCGCCAAGACCGGCGAGTATGTAGGTGCTCACCTGACCGCGTCCGAACACGGCAACCGCGGCCTTGAACGCTTCCATATAACGCGCCAGCGGCACGCTCGCCTTGCCCGGCATGATGCGTTCGCGCAAGGCGGGCGTCACCACTTCGAGATGCATGCCGAGCGTATCGATGCCGCTTGCTTTCATGCGCGCGAACCAGCGATCGTCGTCAGGTGGCTCGCATTGCGCCTGGATCGGCAGATCGACCGCCGCCTTGATGGCGAACGCGCTTTCGCACAGGATCTGCGCGCCACGATCGGACGTGGGCGGCGTGCCGGTGGTCAGCACCATATGCTTGACGCCGTCGAGCAATACCGCGGCCCGCGCCACCTCGGCCAATTGCTCCGGCGTCTTGCGCGCAATCGTGCGGCCAGCCGCGAGCGATTGCCCAATCGCGCAAAACTTGCAACTCTTGCGGCGGCTCTCGTAGCGGATGCACGTTTGCAGCACGGTCGTGGCCAGAACGTCCGCACTATGCAGCGCGGCAATGTGCGAGTACGGCACACCGTCGAGCGTTTGCATGCTGTAAAAACGCGGTGCTTTGGGAAAGCTGATACTGGCAATCGGAATCGTGCCCCGCAGCAACGCGCTCGAGCCGTTCGCGTCCGGCGTCTCCGCGACGAACGGCGAGTGCCATGCCGTACTCGTATGCACCGGCACCATGATCGTCACGCCGTCCACCGTCACCGCCTTGTGGTCCGATGGCCCCGCACCGCCACGCCGGCTCGCGGCGCCCGCATCCGGAGACACGAGCCGCAAACCGGCCGACTGCAATTCAGTCATTAATTGCCGGCTCGCTGCCGACAACGTCTCGCTGGAGTTCATCGCGCCATCCCTCGTTTGAATTGAAACCCGTATTCGACGCACCGGACCACGCCGCCATCGGCGCGACGGTTTCCGCCGGCCGCCGGTTGATCGCAAGACTCAGCAATTCCGGCCGCGCGTAGTGCCCGACAGAATCCATCATGCGTTTGCGCTTGGTGATCAAGGCCATGTCGAGATCGGCAATCACCATGCCTTCGCCTTCGCGCAGCGGCTGCGCCAGATGCTGGCCTTCCGGCGATACGATCGCGGTGTTGCAGCCGCCGCGCAGCGCTTTCTGCAGATTCGTATCGGATGTGACCGATGCAATCTGCGCTTCGCTCAGCCAGCCCGTTGCATTGACCACGAAGCAGCCCGACTCCAATGCGTGATGCCGGATCGTCACCTCGATCTGGTCGGCGAAGATCGGTCCCACCAGCGAGCCGGGAAACTGGCTGCAATGAATCTCTTCGTGCTGCGTCATCAGGGCATAGCGCGCGAGCGGGTTGTAGTGCTCCCAGCACGCGAGCGCACCGACGCGCGCCACCGCTGTTTGCGCGACTTTCAGGCCGGCCGCGTCGCCCTGCCCCCAGATCATCCGTTCATGAAACGTCGGCGTGATCTTGCGGCGCTTGAGCAGCAACTGGCCGTCCACGTCGAAGATCAGCTGCGTGTTGTAGAGGCTGCCGTGATCGCGCTCGTTGACGCCTAGCACCACCACCATCCGATGCAAACGCGCCCGTTCGGCCACCGCCTGCGTCACCGGGCCCGGCACGATCACGGCTTCCTCGTAAAGCTTCATGTGATCGGCGCCGGACGCAACCGGCGGACGCACGAAAGAGAAGTACGGGTAGTACGGCACGAAGGTTTCGGGGAACACGATCAGTTGCACGCCTTCGCGCGCCGCTTTCTCGATGGCCTCGCATACCTTCTCGAGGGTGCCGCCGCTGCGCTCGAAGTCGGGGGCGATCTGGACCGCGGCGGCACGCACGATGCGTTTGTCGGACATAGTGGTCACCCGCCTCTCGTCAAACCGTCCACGTGTGAATGATCAGCGCGTTGTCCTTGCGATGAAGCAGCTGGATATCGAGCACGTCGAGTGGACTGATCGGGCGAATGCCCTCGATCAGCGACGCTTCGCCGTGTCCATACAAGGCTTGCAGCGCGAAGCGGCAGGCGTATACCTTGCCGCCCTCTTCCATGAACTTCATCAGTTGCTTGTTGAAATTCAGATGGCCAGGAAACGCTTCGTCGCCAAGGGTTGGAAAGCCGCGTTGCAAACCGAGCGTGACGCCCGGCCCATACAACAGCACGGAGGTCTCGAAACCCTTACGCTGCAGACGCGTTGCCTGCAGCAAGTTGACGAAGCCGATCGAGCCTTCGAACGCAACCGTATGAAATGTGACGAGCGCCTTCTCGCCCGGTTCGGCTTTTACGTCTTCGAAGACTTTCTCTTCGTAGTCGACAAGGTAATCGCCTTTCTGATGCAGCGGTTTGTTGACGGCTGGCATGACACTCTCCGATCAGGTTTGCTAAGTAAAAGATGACGCGCATTCAATCCGTGCGCGCTTCTCCTGATGCAACGCCCGTGCCATTGATTGGCCAGGCAAATGCGATCAATCAGCAATCAATTCCGTCTCGATTCGACATGCAACTCGAAATTTTTTTGGCGCGAAGGTTGCATACAACCGCAGCATCACGCGCAATCGCACCTGGCGCCTCAACATCGCACCAGCCGGGTGCGATTTGCCGGCGAAGACGTGTCGGCGTGGTGCACTCATTCACCACAGACGATCAATCCGATCATTGATCGCCTCAAAATCCGATCAACTTTAACGATCTTCACCCGAAGCCCAAGACGATGAGCAGCCCGACACATCACTGGATCAAACGTCTCGCCGACATCCGCAAACCGGCCTACCTCGCGATTCCCGATCTGATTGAGGAAGATCTCGCCACTGGCCGTCTGCGTCCGCGCGACCGGCTGCCTGGATTGCGCGACCTGGCCAGCGAACTCGCGCTGAATTACACAACCGTGGCACGCGCGTATGCGGAAGCACGCAAGCGCGGTTTGCTCGATTCGCGCGCCGGCAGCGGCACCTTCGTGCGCGGCCGTACCGCCACCTTGCCGCTGGCCGGCGGCACCAGCATCGAGATGTCGATGAACACGCCACCCGAGCCGCCCGACTACGCCGCGCGTTTGCGCGATTCGGCCGCGCGCCTGATGAGCGGCAGCGACCCCTACCAGTTACTGCGTTATCAGGATTTCGGCGGTTCGGCCGCCGACAAGGACGCAGGCGCTGAATGGCTCAAGCGCCGGGTGCCGCATTGCGACGCGCAGAACGTGCTGGTGTGCCCGGGCATTCATAGCGCGCTGGTGGCGCTCGTCTCGCAGTTGGCGCGGCCGGGCGGCACGATCTGTCTCGACACGCTCGCCTATCCCGGCATCAAGGCGATCGCCGCGCAACTCGGCGTGCGTCTGCAGGCTCTGCCGCGCGACGACGAAGGTCCGCTCGCGCACGCTTTCGAAGCGCTCTGCAAGACCGACAGGCCGAGCGCGTTCTATTGCAATCCGACGCTGCAAAACCCGAGCACGCTGACACTCACGCACAAACGGCGCGAGGCCCTCGCCGACGTCGCGTTGCGCTACAACGTCCCGATCATCGAAGACGATGCCTACGCGATGCTGCCGCAGAGTGCCCCCGATGCGCTCGCGAGCTTCGCGCCCGAACTGACTTACTACGTGACAGGTTTATCGAAGAGCCTCGGCGCGGGTTTGCGGGTCGCGCATCTGCACGCCCCCACGGCAAGACAAACACAGCGCCTTGCCGGCGCATTGCGCGCAACCACGGTGATGGCGAGTCCATTCACGGTCATGCTCGCGACGCAATGGATCGCCGACGGTACCGCGTTCGACATGCTCAACGCGATCCGCAATGAATCGCGCGCACGTCAGGCGATTGCATCGCGCATGCTCGAAGCGTGGCCTTACGAAGCGAATCCGGACGGTTTTCATTTGTGGTTGCCCGTGCCGGCAGAAAGCGGCTGGAGTACTTCTGAACTTGCATTGCAATTGCGCAATCAGGGCATCGCCGCCGTCGCCGGCGCGGCGTTTTCCACCGACGGCAATCCGCCGAACGCGATGCGCGTGTGCCTCGGCGGCTCAAAAACGCGCGACGAATGCGAAGAGGCGCTGCGCATCGTGGGCGAGACGCTCGATCATCCGCATCATTTGCATTCTCCGGTGATGTGAATCCGGAGCGACGCGGCGATGCCCTAAGACTCGAAATCGAGGCCGCCGAGCAATACCGCCGGTTCGGCCTGTGTGTGCGAGACAAAATCCAGTTCGCGCACATGGCGCCAGGCTTCGAGCTTGCGCGGCAACGCAGCCAGATAGCCGGCGAAACGCGCGGGCCCTTCCGTACCCATCAGGCGTTCGATCTCATCGCTATCCCAGGTGAGAAACAGATTCAGCGGATGCGGGTAGTGACGCAGGTCTTCGATCGGCGTTGCATGAATCCGAACGCGTGTGGGATGCCCGTGGCCGCCGTAGGGCAGCACTTCGGTATGTACGGTGGTGGCGAAACATGCAGCGATCGCCTCGGCGATACGAGGCGCAAACTGTTCATCGAAACGGGCGGCACTCTCCGGACGCATCTATGTCTCCGACGTTCTTCACAACGAGTAAAGTATCGTAGCATGCGAGTGGAGACGTGCCTGCTTTGTACTTGCTGCAAGTTTGTCGCGCGCTTTTAGCGTGCCTGCTGTATCTGTACGTTGCTTCGCTTTGCCGCCGCACAGAGAAGCAAACAGGAGAAAACGGCTCACTTCGGCGACGGGTTACAAGCGAGCGTTCGCCCGGTTTAGCGCGCGTGCGACGGGTCCGGCGCCGCATGCCCCTCAAACGGATCGGACGAATACCCGTGCGCGAAGTTACCCTGTGCGTTTGTTTCGTTGGGCCCGATTTGCGCGCCAGCGAATCAGGAATCCGACTAGCGCCGCGAAAGCCGCTGTAGCCGCGTAGCCGGCGAAACGGATCGCCTCCTCACTTGGGAGACGCGAGATCAGCACAACGACAATGGCGATTGCAAGCAGAGCTAGAAATGCGCTTGTCCATTTCATCTCCGTCTCCCCTGAAGTTTGATGTGATGCCAGACACACGGCTATCCCGCCGTTTTGTTAAGCATACCCGTGAGTGAACCACCTGTGCTGACGCTATTTTTTGCGCGGCGAAGCATTGAGTCCCTTCCTGATCTGTTCGCTGGTTACGCACAGATCGTCGGCGTGCCAAAGAAAAAACGCCTCACTGCCGCTCAAGCGCGCACCCCTCTCCCACTTCCATGCGCCTGCTCCAGAATGAACTCGATAAAGCTCGCCGCCGCCCGCGTGTGATGACGATTCGGCATATAGAGCATGTACATATTCGTACCGAAGATGCTTAAACGCCATTCATCGAGCGCGGTCACCACATCGCCACGACGCAGGTCGTCCTGCACAACATAGTCGGGCACCAGACCGACACCCAGCCCGGCTAACACCGCCTGACGCAAGAACAGAAAGTTCTCGGAAATAATCGTCGGCTCCAGCAGTACTTCGTGGCGTTCATCGCGCAGATAAGCCGCCACTCGCAACTGCCGCCCGACCACCGCCGCCGTAATCAACGGCGCGGTGCGCAGATCGTCGAGACGTACCGGCATGCCGCGGCTTTCCGCAAAATCCGGCGATGCACACGCGACATATCGCACCGGCCCCATGTCGCGCGCGACGAGATTTTGCGGCGGCTCGGACATGACCCGAACCGCGATGTCGACTTCGTCGCGCATCAGATCCTCGACGCGATTCTCGAACATCACATCCAGCACGATGCCTGGATAAAGACGCTTGAACGCGATCAGCCAATCCGACATCACCAGTTGGCCATAGCCGCTCGGCACGCTCAATCTGACACGGCCCTGCAAGCTCTGCCCGAGCGTGGTGACCGATTCGCGCGCGGCCAGCAGCGCATTCTGGATCGTGCGGCCATGCTCGTATAACTGCAGACCGATCTCGGTCGCCTCGACCCGGCGCGTGGTGCGCCTGACCAGTTGCAGTCCGATCGAGCGCTCCAGTTGATTCAGGTGATAGCTCACATTCGCGCGGCTCATTTTCAGCCGGCGCGCGGCTTCGCTCAGGTTGCCCGCGTCGAGGATATCGACCAGCAAGGTCAGCGAATTGACGTCCATGGCAGAGCCTTTGTCAAAATAATTTTGACAGTCTGTCAACCCTCTATGCAATTGTCAATAAACCTTGACCAACCGACAATCGGAGAATTCGCCAGACCCGGCACGCCCCGATCCGCCTCGCCTGGGCCCGCTTGAGCCCGCTTGAGCCCGCTCGGCCCCGGTTTGCCCCGATATCAATCAGGAGACGACACGATGACCCTCAACCCTTCCGCCGACGTTGTGACGCGCGAATTGCGCGGCAAAGTCCTGCTGGTCACGATCGACCATGCACCGGTCAACGCCCTCTCCGCGGACGTGCGGCGCGGCCTGCTCGCCGCCATCGAAGCGGCGGATGCCGACAAGGTGGTCGAGGCCGTGCTGATCGTCGGCGCCGGACGCAACTTCATCGCGGGCGCCGACATTCGCGAGTTCGGCAAGCCGCCGGTGCCGCCCTCGCTGCCCGACGTCTGCAACCGCATCGAAGCCTGCACGAAGCCGGTGGTGGCCGCCATTCACGGCGCCGCGCTCGGCGGCGGCCTGGAAGTGGCGCTCGCGGCGCACTACCGGCTCGCCGTGGAGGGCGCGAAGCTCGGCTTACCCGAAGTGCAGCTCGGCCTGCTGCCGGGCGCAGGCGGCACGCAGCGCACGCCGCGTTTGATCGGCGCACAACCGGCCCTCGACCTGATCCTGAGCGGCCGCCATGCCGGCGCGAAAGAAGCGCTGGCACTCGGCCTCGTCGACCGGCTCGGCAGCAGCGACGACATCCTGGCTGAAGGACTCGCCTACGTGCACGAATTGCTGGCCGCTCACGCTCCCGTGCGGCGCACGCGCGATGCCGCCGCGTTAAACGATCGCGCCGCGAGCCTCGCGGCCGTCGCCACGGCGCGTGCGGAAACGGCGAAGAAATCGCGCGGTCTGTTCTCGCCGCTGAAAATCGTCGATGCCGTTGAAGCCGCCATCGAACAATCTTTCGAAGACGGCCTGCAACTCGAACGCAAGCTGTTCCTGCAATGCATCGACAGCCCGCAGCGTGCAGGGCTGATTCACGCGTTCTTTGCCGAACGCGAAGTGCTCAAAGCACCGGAGACACGCGATGCAAAACCCCGCGCGTTGAACAAGATCGGCGTGGTGGGCGGCGGCACGATGGGCGCGGGCATCGCCGTCGCGGTGCTCGATGCCGGCTTGCCGGTGACGATGATCGAACGCGACGACGCGGCGCTCGCACGCGGTCGCGCGCACATCGAAAAAGTCTACGATGGTCTGATCGCCAAAGGCCGTATGAGTGCGCAGAAGAAGGCCGACGTGATGACTCGCTGGCACGGCAGCACGTCGTACGACGCGCTCACAGACGCCGACCTCGTGATCGAAGCCGTATTCGAAGACCTGTCGGTGAAACAGGCCGTGTTCGCCGAACTCGATCGTGTGTGCAAAGCCGGCGCGGTGCTCGCCACCAACACGTCGTATCTCGACATTGACGCGATTGCAGCCAGTATTTCACGCCCCGCCGACGTGATCGGCCTGCACTTCTTCTCCCCTGCCAACATCATGAAGCTGCTGGAAGTGGTGGTGCCGAAGCAGGTCAGCGCCGATGTGGTCGCCACTGCATTCGAGCTCGCGAAGAAGCTGCGCAAGACGCCGGTGCGCGCCGGCGTGTGCGACGGTTTCATCGGCAATCGCGTGCTGGCGGTGTATCGAAGCGCAGCGGACGCGATGATGGAAGACGGTGCGTCGCCCTATCAGATCGATGCGGCGGTGCGCGCATTCGGCTTTCCGATGGGCCCGTTCCAGGTCGTCGATCTGGCGGGTGGCGATATTGGTTGGGCCACGCGCAAACGGCGCGCGGCTACGCGCAATCCCGAAGCTCGCTACGTGCAGATCGCCGATCGTCTTTGCGAACGCGGCTGGTTCGGCCAGAAGACCGGCCGTGGTTTCTATCTGTACCCTGAAGGTTCACGCAGCGGCGCACCCGACGCTGAGGTCGAAGCGATCATCGAAGCCGAGCGTGTACGCGCCGGCATCACGCCACGCACGTTCACCGACGAGGAAATCATCCGCCGCTATATGGCCGCCATGATCAACGAAGGCGCCAATGTCGTACACGAAGGCATCGCCCTGCGGCCGCTCGACGTCGACGTGACCTTCCTCTACGGCTACGGTTTTCCGCGTTATCGCGGCGGTCCGATGAAATACGCCGATACGGTGGGCCTCGCCACCGTTCTCGCGGACATTCGCGAGTTCGCCAAAGAAGACCCTCTGTTCTGGCAGGCATCGCCGCTGCTGGTCGAACTGGTCGAGCGCGGCGCCGATTTCGCGAGCCTCAACCAGACGGCTTGAGACGGCACATTATCTGGAGCATGCTCGACCGGTGGGCGCCTGCTCGCTACCGGTCGATCGCTCCGCCGGTCCATCGCTCCGCCGGTCCATCGCTCCGCCGGTGCGCCGCTCCAATAAATATCCAGGGAAGAAACCGTTATGGATCTGAATTTCACACCTGAAGAAGAAGCTTTTCGCGCTGACGTACAGCGTTTTTTGCGCGACAAGCTCCCACAGCGTCTCGCCGACAAGGTGCATGGCGGACGCCGTCTCACGCGCGACGACATGGCCGAGTGGCACGCGATTCTCAACGCGCAAGGCTGGCTCGCCAATCATTGGCCGAAAGAGTACGGCGGCCCAGGCTGGAATGCCGTGCAGAAATTCATCTTCGAGAACGAATGCGCATTGGCGGGCGCACCGCGTGTCGTGCCGTTCGGTGTCAACATGCTTGGCCCGGTGCTGATCAAATACGGCAACGAGGTACAAAAGCGCCACTGGTTGCCGCGCATTCTCGATGGCTCGGACTGGTGGTGCCAGGGCTACTCGGAACCGGGCGCGGGCTCGGACCTCGCCTCGGTCAAAACCACCGCGGTACGCGGCAGCGATGCGCAAGGCGAGCACTACATCGTCAACGGTCAGAAAACGTGGACCACGCTCGGCCACTACGCGAACATGATCTTCTGCCTCGTGCGCAGCGCCACTGACGTGCGCAAGCAGGAAGGCATCAGTTTCCTGCTGATCGACATGAATACGCCTGGCGTCGAAGTGCGCCCGATCATCACGCTCGATGGCGAGCACGAAGTCAACGAAGTGTTTTTCACGGACGTGCGCGTGCCCGTCGAGAACCTCGTCGGCGAAGAGAACAAGGGCTGGACCTACGCCAAATATCTGCTGACATATGAGCGCACCAATATCGCGGGCGTCGGTTTTTCAGTGGCCGCATTCAACCGGCTGCGCAAGATCGCCGCGAAGCAGCAGCGCAACGGCCGGCCGCTCGCGGATGATCCGTCGTTTGCGGCACGCATGGCGCGCGTCGAGATCGACCTTGAGAACATGAAGACCACCAACCTGCGTGTGATCGCCGCGGTGGCCGGCGGCGGTGTACCAGGCGCGGAAAGTTCGATGCTGAAGATTCGCGGCACCGAGATCCGTCAGGAAATCTCCTCGCTCACGCGTCGCGCGATGGGACCGTATGCTCAACCGTTCGTGGAAGAAGCCTTGCACGACGGTTTCGAAGGCCCACCAGTCGGCCCCGACGAAGCCGCGAGCGCGGCCTCGCTCTACTTCAACAACCGCAAGCTGTCGATCTTCGGCGGCTCCAACGAAATCCAGAAGAACATCATTTCCAAAATGATCCTGGGACTGTAAGGGGCAGACGCCATGAATTTCCAGCACACCGAAGACCGCCGCATGCTGGCGGATACGCTCAACCGTTTCGTGAGCGAGCAATATCCCTTTGAGACGCGTGACCGGATTGCACGCTCGCCCGAAGGTTTCAGTGCCGACCTGTGGAGTCGCTTCGCAGAGCTCGGCATTATCGGCGCGTTGTTCAATGAAACGGATGGTGGCTTTGGCGGCGGCGGTTTCGATATCGCTGTCGTCTTCGAAAGTCTGGGGCGCGGCCTCGTGGTCGAGCCGTTTCTCGATACCTTGATCGTCGGCCAGGCCATCGCACGCGATGGCAGTGAAGCGCAGAAAGCCATGCTCGCCGAACTGATCGACGGCTCACGTCTGGTTGCGCTCGCGCACGGCGAGCCGGAGGGTCACTATGAACTCTCGCGCGTAACAACGCGTGCTCAGCGTGTTGGCGATGCGTGGCAGTTGAATGGTGCGAAGGCGGTGGTTCAGCACGGAGAGAACGCCGCCCTCTTCCTGGTCTCCGCGCGCACCGCAGGCGCAGATGACGCCGAGGCCGGCATCGCGCTCTTTCTCGTCCCTCGCGACGCTGCGGGGGTCAGCGTGCGTGGCTATCGCAAGATCGACGGCGGCCGCGCGGCCGAAGTTACGTTCGACAACGTCAAGCTCGCCGACGACGCGCTGCTCGGCACAGCAGGCGAAAGTTTTGCGACGCTCGAATACGCGATCAGCTGCGGCGTGCTTGCCTTGTGTTCCGAAGCGGTCGGCGCGATGGATGTCGCAAAAGACCACACGCTTGAGTACTTGCGCACGCGCAAGCAGTTCGGCGTGCCTATCGGCAGTTTCCAGGCCTTGCAGCATCGGATGGCGGATCTCCTGCTCGAGATCGAGCAGGCGCGATCGGCGGTGATCAATGCCGCGGCAGCGCTTGGCGCTGAACGCACGGTGCGTGAGCGGGCGGTTTCGGCGGCTAAATACAGTATCGACAGGATTGGCGCGATGGTCGCCGAGGAATGTATTCAGTTACATGGCGGGATCGGCATGACATGGGAGTTGCCGATGGCGCACTATGCGAAGCGTCTAGTGATGATCGACCATCAACTCGGGGATGAAGATCATCATCTCGAGCGATATATCGCGCTTGGGAGAGCTGCCGTATGACGAAGTGGCAGGTACCGTCGCTGGCGCATCCGGCAACCCGGCGATTCTTGCATTTGCCAATACGCTCGCGCCGACGGACATCCGGGTCGGCCCGTTCGTCAAAACCGCAACACCTCATCCGCCTTGATGATCGCTTCGGCGACGGCCTCGATGTGTTCACGCTTCACCATGGCTTGTGAACGCAACAGGTCGTAGGCCTCCTGCTCGGAAAGATTGCGCGTTTCCATAAGGATGGTCTTGGCGCGCTGGATCTGCCGTTGCTCGGCGAGCTTGTCCTCGACACGCCGCACATAGCGCTCCATCTGCAGGCGGTTGCGGTGCTGATTGAGCGTGACGGCAATCGCCGTCAGCAGCCCGAACGAGCGCACCGGCGACGGCACCACGCAATACGCGCCAAGCTGCATGACCGCTTCGATGATGATCGGATTCTCATAACTGACGACCGGAATCACCGGGGGAGCGCCCTTCGCATTCATCCACGGCAGGCTCACCGAGAGTGTCTCCGGACGCACCGCGAGAAACACCACATCGGTAGCATCCGGCAACGTGTCGAGCGCGGGCCAGGTCATCTGGACCTTGCAGCCGATACGGCACAGTTGCCCCAGCAGTTCCTCTCCATCCTGATCCTGAGGGTGAATGGCCAGCACGCTCAGCGACCGGATATCGCGAAGCGCCTGAGGGGTGCGGGAAGACGAGCGCTGCTTCATGACCTCACCTCGCCGGGTCCACCGTGCGACGCCGCCTCGTCGACCAGCGAGTGCGAAATGACAAACGGATCCGCTCGCGTCCACCCGGGTGAATCGCTCAGGATATCGAACTGGCCATGCCGGTTCAGGCGCCCGATGCGAGGATGCAGATAGGTATGGTGATTGTGCTCGTCAATCCTGATTCGCCCCTGCGGCGCATTCAGTTCGAGTCCCGGCAGCGCCTTGAGCAAGGCATTGGTGTCGTCCCCGCCGGTCATGCGCATCGCGTTGGCGAGTACATGCATCTGGAAGTAAGCCGCCTCCCAGCACATATCGGTCACGACGCCGCTGCCGAAGCGCTGGTGATAGTTGGCGAGGCAACGCTGATTGACGGGGTTGCTCACCGATTGAAAGTAAGTGGCCGCGGTGATGTGCCCTTCGCCGAGCGCGACACCCATCGCAGCCACTTCCGTTTCGCTGGTTGTCAGGCTCGCGATCGGCGTCTTGTAAGGATCGAGCCCAGCTTCCGCAAACGCGCGGTACATGTGGGAGATGCCGCTGCCCACCACGGTCGAGAAAACAAAGTCCGGCGCCTGCGCCGCAATCTTCCTCGCCACGCCCAGGTAGCTGGACCAGCCTGCATCGAGCGGCAGATAAATCTCTTCGAGTTTCTCGCCACCCCGCTCGAACACGAGATCGCTCATGATACGGTTCGACTCGTAAGGATAAATGTAATCTGAACCGACCATGAACACGCGTGAGCCGAAGTGGCCCAGCATGTAGTCCGCGAGCGGCAAGCTGTTCTGGTTCGGCGCGGCGCCGGTGTAGATCACGTTACGGCTGTACTCGAAGCCTTCATAGAGCGTCGGATAGAACAGCAATGCGTTATGCCGCTCGACGATTGGGATCACCGCCTTGCGCGTGCTCGACATATAGCATCCCACCACAACACGAATCTGCTCCTCGACGATCAACTGTTCAATCAGTGCGGCGTAACGGGCCGGCGTCGAAGCCGGGTCGCGAAACACCAGTTGCAGCTCACGGCCATTAATGCCGCCGGCGTGATTGATTTCTTCGGCCGCCAGGATCGTCGCGCGCTGCTGTGACAACTCGATCGGCGCGGTCACACCGGACGAGGAAAACAGCACGCCGACCTTGATCGGTTCATTGGGTGATGAGGTCATAGTTCAGCCAGAGAGTGACGGCAGGTTGAGCGGCCCACCAGCGCGCAGCGCTGTGCACGACTCCGGTTCCATGCACGGGCATTGTGCGCATTCACCCCAGCTTGGGGAACACGCCGTGCGATGAATCATGAAAACCGGAAAGACGATCACGGCCTGCGAGCTGACAGTAATGTACTGATCCAAAAGGCGTTGCGCACGGATTGCCTGCATGAGGCAGCCTGAAATTCGCACGCGCGCTGCCGATGGCACAGCTTTTGCGTTATCGCTGCTCGTGATCGAGTGTGAAGCCGAGACCTGCACCCTCGATCCTAACGAGTTTCGTTGTGCGAGACAAAGGCGTCTTGCATGACACCGGCCAAAAAAGCCCGAAAACCAGCTAAGCACTGGTTTCGGGCTTTTTTTTGTCTTTAACTTTTGTGAAGGGCGCCATGAAGAACAACAGACGTGACTTTTTGAAGACCGCGATCGCCACCGCCGCTGCCGGTGCCATTCCCGGGTCGCTGATGCTGGCCTCGCGTTCTGCTGCGGCAGCGGACCCGGTGAAGGTCGGCATCCTGCACTCGCTGACGGGGACGGTCGCGATTGCTGAAGCCCACGTCGTCGATGCCGAGAAGCTCGCGATCGACGAAATCAACGCCGCGGGCGGCGTCCTCGGCCGCCCGATCCAGCCCATCGTCGAAGACGGCGCGAGCGATTGGCCGACCTTCGCGGAGAAGGCGCAAAAATTGATGGAAAGCGACAAGGTCGCCGCTGTGTTCGGCTGCTACACATCGGCGTCGCGCAAGGCCGTCCTGCCCGTATTCGAACGCTATAACGGCCTGCTCTACTATCCGACGTACTACGAAGGGCTCGAGATGTCGAAGAACATCATGTATACGGGCCAGGAAGCCACGCAATCGGTGATCCCGGCCGTCAACTGGCTGGCAAAAAACAAGGGCAAGAAGTTCTACCTGATCGGTTCGGATTACATCTGGCCGCGCACGACCAACCGCATCGCGCATCCGACCATTGCAAAAGCAGGCGGCACCGTCGTCGGCGAAGACTACTTCCCGCTCGGCACCGTCGAGTTCTCCTCGGTCATCAACAAGATCAAGGCCGCCAAACCCGACGTGATTCTTTCGACGATCGTGGGCGGCTCGAATGTGGCGTTCTACAAGCAACTGAACTCGGTCGGCATCACCGGCAAGAACCAGCCGATCATGGCGCTCGCGGTGACCGAAGAAGAAGCCATCGGCATCGGCCGCGACAACCTGACCGGCGTGCTCTCGTGCATGGGCTACTTCCAGAGCGTGCAGAACCCGGTGAACGCGAAGTTCGTTCCCGCGTTCAAGGCAAAGTACGGCGCCGACCGCGTGATCGGCGACACGATGGAAGCGGCCTACACGTCCGTCTATCTATGGAAACTGGCGGCGGAAAAAGCCAAAAGCTTCGCCGTGGAGAAAGTGGTCGCGGCGTCGTCGAATCTCGCCTGGGACGCACCGGAAGGACAGATCCATTTCCACGTCAGCAACCATCACTTGTGGAAGCACGCGCGGATCGGCGCCTTCAAACCGGACGGACAGGTCGACATTCTGTACGAATCGCCGCTCATCGAGCCGAATCCGTTCCCGAAACTCGGCTGAGCGAGTTCCCATGCCATACCCGGCGCCGATGGGCCACCCCTGCCCATCGCGCCTTGTTTTCCAGGCATCCTTTCCGGCAAAAGAACTGCGATGACTCTCGATACTTTTCTGACCCAGGTCTTCAACGGCTTGTCGCTCTTCACCGTGCTGGCGTTAATGGCCATCGGCCTTGCGATCGTGTTCGGCCTGATGGGCGTCATCAACATGGCGCACGGCGAATTGATGGCGCTCGGTGCATATGTGACTTACCTCACCTCGCTCGTATTCGCCCGCTATCTGCCTTCGCTGATGGGTGCGTATTTCCTGGTCGGTATCGTGGCGGCGTTCGTGGTGACGGGGGCGGTCGGTTTTGTACTGGAACGCTCGATGATCCGCTTTCTCTACCACCGGCCGCTCGACACAATGCTGGCAACCTGGGGGCTGTCGCTGGTGTTGCAGCAACTCTACCGCCAACTGTTCGGACCGATCGATGTGAGCGTGCCCACCGTGACATGGCTGCAGGGTGCATGGAATCCGACGCCGGGGATCGCGATCCCGCTCTCCCGTATCTTCATCATCGGTCTCACGCTGGCGGTGGCGCTCGCGGTGTACCTCTTTCTGTTTCGCAGCCGCTGGGGACTGCGCATCCGCTCGGTGATGCAGAACCGCGCGATGGCGGGCGCCGCCGGCATCAATACCGAGCGCGTTGACGCGGTGACCTTTGCGGTGGGCTGCGGCCTCGCCGGCATTGCAGGCAGCGCCCTCACGATGCTGGCCTCGACCGGACCGGTAACCGGGCAGCAATACATTGTCGACACCTTCATCGTGGTCGTGTTCGGCGGCGTCGAGAGTCTCGTCGGCACCTTCCTTTCGGCATTCTCGATCGGACAGTTGCAGTCGATGTTCGAACTGGTCCTGAGCGGCTCGATGGCGAAGGCGGCCATTCTGCTGCTGGTGATCGTCGCACTGTATTTCCGGCCCAATGGGCTCTTCGCACTCAAGGTTCGCCGCTAACCATGAAAGACCTCCCTATTTCATCGCCGCGCTCTTCGAATCCCGCCGCATCGACACATAACACCGGACTGCGTGCGACGCTGCTGCTCGAACGCTATTCCGTGGTGATCCTCGCACTGCTTCTGCTGGTGGCCATTCCGGCGGTGTCCGGCTCGTTTCGCCTCGGCCTTTTCGCGAAGTATCTGAGCTTCGCGTTCTGCGCGGCGGGGCTCGTGCTCACCTGGGGTTACGGCGGCATTCTGAGTCTCGGACAAGGCATTTTCTTCGGCCTCGGCAGCTACATGATGGCGATGTACATGAAGCTCGAGGCGACCTCGGCCGACCCTGCGGCGGCCGTGTTCGGCAATGGCGGGCCGCCTGTGCCCGACTTCATGACCTGGAACAGCATCGACAAACTGCCGTGGTGGTGGGCCCCCTTCGAACACGCGTGGTTTGCCCTGCCTGCCATCGTGATCCTGCCGACGCTGCTCGCTTTCATCCTCGCGTACGCGAATTTTCGCAAGCGCGTGGGCGGAGTGTATTTCTCGATCGTGACGCTGGCGCTCGCTTCGATCATGTCGATCGTGATCATCGGGCAACAAGGCTACACAGGCGGCATCAACGGCATCACGAATCTGCCCACCTTCATGGGTTACAGCGTGCAAAGCGATACCGCCGTCTACGTGCTCTACTACGTGAGCGCGTGCCTGTTGCTGGCCGCGATCCTCGCCGGCCGGTTCATTCTGAAAAGCCGCCTCGGCAAGGTATTGATCGCGATCCGCGACCGCGAGGACCGCATCCGTTTCTCGGGCTATGACCCCGCCCTCTTCAAGGGCTTCATCTTCGCCGTGGCGGCGTTGTTCTCGGCGATCGGCGGCGCGATGTTCACGCTGCAGGTCGGCTTCGCATCGCCCTCGGTGTGCGGCATCGTGCCGTCGATCGAAATGGTGATCTACGCGGCGGTGGGCGGACGGCTGTCGCTGGTCGGCGCGGTTTATGGCGCGATTCTCGTCGGTGCCGCCAAGAGCTTCCTGTCCGAGAACTTTGTCGGCTTCTGGCTGTACCTGATCGGCGCACTCTTTATCTTCGTACCGATGTTCCTGCCCAAGGGGCTCGCCGGTGTCATCGAATCGCTGCGCGAGCGCCAGGGAGCGGCCCAATGAGTCAGATGATCCTTTCGGTCGAGAACCTGACCGTGTCGTTCGACGGCTTCAAGGCGGTCGACGATCTGAACTTCTACGTCGAAGAAAACGAGCTGCACGTCGTGATCGGCCCGAACGGCGCCGGCAAGACCACGCTGCTCGACATGATCTGCGGCAAGACGAAACCCACCTACGGAACGATCGCCTTTAAAGGTCTGAACCTCGAACGCCTGCTCGAATATCAGATCACCCGTGCGGGCGTAGGCCGGAAATTCCAGAACCCGCTCGTCTACGAAGATCTGACCGTAGCCGAGAATCTGGAAATTTCCTACCCGAAGAAGCGCGATGTGATCGGCTGCCTGTTCTTTCACCGCGACGATACCGTGCGCAACGAAATCGACCGGGTCGCGCAAATGATTTTTCTCGCCGACCAACTCGATCGCAAGGCGGCGCAGTTATCTCACGGCCAGAAGCAGTGGCTCGAAATCGGCATGTTGCTGATGCAGGATCCGGAACTGCTGCTGCTCGACGAGCCCGTTGCCGGCATGAGCGCAAAAGAGCGCGAGCAGACCGGCGCGCTGCTGCGCGAGATTGCAAAGGGACGCTCGGTCGTGGTCATCGAACACGACATGGAATTCGTCAAATCCGTGGCACACAAGGTGACCGTTCTGCACCAGGGCAAAAAACTCGCCGAAGGCACGATGGAACAGGTGCAAAACGACCCGCGTGTCATCGAAGTCTATCTGGGACACTGAACATGCTCGCGATCCAGAACCTCAACGTGTTCTACGGCGAAAGCCATATTCTCCACGACCTCAGTTTCGAGCTGACGGCGGGCGAAACGATCGCCGTGATGGGCCGCAACGGTATGGGCAAGACCACCTTGCTGAAGTCGCTGATCGGCATGATTCCGTCGCGCAGTGGCGAAATACGTCTTGGCGGACGCGATCTGGCGGGAACCAGAAGCTACGAGCGGGTCGCCGCGGGCTTCGGCTATGTGCCACAGGGACGGATGATCTTCCCTTATCTGAGCGTGGAAGAAAATATCCTCACGGGCATGGACCGGATGCGCAAGCCGAAGATTCCGGAGTACATCTATGACTCGTTTCCGGTGCTCGCGGAAATGCGCAACCGGCGCGGCGGCAATCTCTCCGGCGGCCAGCAACAGCAGCTTGCGATTGCCCGCGCTCTCGTATCCGAACCCAAGGTGCTGATCCTCGACGAACCGACTGAAGGCATCCAGCCGTCGATCATCAAGGACATCGCCCGCGCGCTCAACCGTCTGAAGAAGGAACGCAACTTCGCCCTGATCGTCTCGGAGCAGGTGTTGACCTTCACGCTCGAAATCGCCGACCGGTTTCTCATCATCGAAAAGGGACGTTTCGTGCACAGCGACCGGCGTGAGAACGTCGACGCGGAGCGGATCATGCGCTATCTGACCATCTGAATTGACCATCTGGATTCGTGACGCTCCCGCACGGGAGTTCATCCTTACCACCAAGGAGTACTTATGTTACATGGTGACATTTCAAGCAGTCTCGACACGGTTGGCGTAGCAGTGGTCAACTACAAGATGCCCCGTCTTCACACCAGGGCGGAAGTGCTCGCGAACGCGCGCAAGATCGCCGAGATGGTCAAGGGCATGAAGATCGGCCTGCCCGGCATGGACCTGGTGATTTTCCCCGAATACAGTACGCACGGCATCATGTACGACCAGCAGGAAATGTATGACACCGCGGCGGCCGTGCCCGGCGAAGAAACGGAAATTTTCGCCGAAGCATGCCGCAGCGCCGGCGTGTGGGGCGTGTTTTCGCTCACGGGCGAGCGGCACGAGGAACATCCGCACAAGGCCCCGTATAACACGCTGATCCTGATGAACGACAAGGGCGAGATCGTGCAGAAGTACCGCAAGATCATGCCCTGGGTGCCGATCGAGGGTTGGTATCCCGGCAACTGCACGTATGTCTCCGACGGTCCGAAGGGACTGAAAATCAGTCTGATCATCTGCGACGACGGCAACTACCCGGAGATCTGGCGCGACTGCGCGATGAAAGGCGCCGAGCTGATCGTGCGCTGTCAGGGCTACATGTACCCCGCCAAGGAGCAACAGGTGCTCATGGCGAAATCGATGGCGTGGGCAAATAACGTCTACGTGGCGGTCGCCAACGCCGCCGGCTTCGACGGCGTCTACTCCTACTTCGGCCACTCGGCAATCATCGGCTTCGACGGCCGCACGCTGGGCGAATGCGGTGAAGAAGAATTCGGCATCCAGTACGGCGCGCTGTCGAAGAGCCTGATCCGCGATGCACGCAAGAACATGCAGTCGGAGAACCATCTGTACAAGCTGCTGCATCGCGGCTACACCGGCAAGATCAATTCGCGCGAGGACGCCGACGGCGTGGCCGACTGTCCCTACGACTTCTACTCGAAGTGGATTACCGATCCGGAAGGCACCCGCAAGATGGTCGAGGCGCTTACGCGCGGCACGCCAGGCACCGAGGAATGTCCGATCCCCGGCATTCCCAATCCGTCCGATCTGGCACACCGCTAAACCGACTGGCGGGAGCGATTCGCGATGATGACCTACACGTCGATCATAGGCAGCGCGGCCGAACCGCGCATTGCCGATCTGTTGCACTCGCTCGAACATCGCGGGCGAGTGGATTATGTGACGCTCGCCGCCGACGATATCAAACGGCACCGCCTGCGCGTGCGCACTCAGCACGGTGACGAATGCGGCATCGCGCTCGACCGCGATACGCATCTGTTCGACGGCGCGGTGCTGCGGCTCGATCGCGACGCGGCGCTGGTCGTCCGCACCGAGAACACGCGCTGGCTGCGGCTCGCGCCGCGCGATGCGGCGGCGGCGCTCGAACTCGGCTACTTCGCGGGCAACATGCACTGGAAGGTGCGCTTCGATCTGGGCACACTGGAAATCGCGGTGAAGGGCGCGCTCGACGACTATCTGCAAAGACTCGCGCCGATGCTGGCGGATCATCGTATTCGCCTCGCGAGCGAGGTGTCTGATGGCAGAGGGCATCGCCATGCCTGACATGTCCTCTATCCGGGCAAGCGGCGCAAGCAGCGAAATCGCGGCCGGCCCCATCGGGCTGCTTGCCAGCCTGCAACAGTCGGACAGCTTCTTTCCGGGTGGCGCGATGGCTTTCTCGTGGGGTCTCGAAGGCCTCATGCGTGACGCGCTGGTCACCGACGCTGCAACGCTGTTTGCATTCGTTGAGTCGCAGGCACTGTCGCGCTGGGCTAGTCTGGATCAAGGGCTCGTATGCGCCGCGTGGCGTGCCGGCGATTCGTTCGACGCATGGCGTGAAGTCGATGCGCTCGCCGAGGCGACGTCCTTGCCGCCGGCCCTGCGCAATGGCTCACGCCGGCTCGGGCGCACGCTTGCCGATGTGCACGCGCGGCTCGGCTCGGAAACCGCGAGCCGGATACGCGAGGCCATCGTGGATGGCCGCACGCGGGGCCATCTCGCCGCTGTTCAAGGCGCCATATGGCGAAGCCTGCACATCGCGGAAAACGAGGCGCGCGCCATCTCCGCGCACATGACCTGCACCGGCGCGGTGAGTTCAGCCGTGCGCCTCGGCATCGTCGGGCATCTCGACGCGCAGCGTGTGCTTTCGCTCCTGCGCGCGCCGCTCGCACAAGTCCTCGCGCAGCCGGCGGCGCCTCTCGACGATCTGCATGCCGCCACCTTCGCGGCCGACATCGCCGCGCTGCGCAGCCAGACCCACGATGCACGGCTCTTTGCCAACTGACAGGAAGGAAGATCGCGATGCTGTTGACCCCGACCGAATACGAGCGCCTGACACTCTTCACCGCCGCGCAACTCGCCCGCCGTCATCGCGACAAAGGTCTGAAGCTCAATCATCCGGAAGCCGTCGCGCTGATCGCCGATGAGATTCTGGAGGGCGCGCGCGAAGGCCGCAGCGTGGCCGATCTGATTGCGTACGGGTCGACGCTGCTTTGCGAGGACGACGTGCTTCCCGGCGTCGCCGATCTGGTGCCGATGCTGCAGGTAGAAGGCTCGTTTCCCGATGGCACCAAGCTCGTCACCGTGCATCAGCCGATCCGGCCCGGCATGCAAGCGAGCGCCGCCGATGCCGTGGTCCCCGGTGAAATCCTCGCTGCGGACGGCGAGATCGAACTGAACGCAGGCCGGGTTCGCACCACCGTGCGCGCCGTCAACACGGGCGACAGGCCCATTCAGGTGGGCAGTCATTTCCACTTCTTCGAAGTCAATCGCGCGCTGCGTTTCGACCGTGCGACCGCGTTCGGCATGCGGCTCGATATCCCGGCGGGTACGGCCGTGCGCTTCGAGCCCGGCGATGCGAAGGACGTAACGCTGGTCGCCTTCGGTGGCACACAGGAAATTTTCGGCCTCAATGGTTTGACTGACGGCGCGCTCGACGACCCCGGCCGCCGCGAGGCGGCCATCGCACGCGCCGCGCAGCGCGGCTTCGAAGGAGCCTGAATGGTTACGATGACACGCAAGGCCTACGCCGAGATGTTCGGCCCGACCACCGGCGACGCAGTGCGGCTGGGCGACACCTCGCTTCTCGCCGAGATCGAGCACGACTATGCGGTGCCGGGCGACGAATGCCTGCACGGCGGCGGCAAGACGCTGCGCGACGGCATGGGCCTGAAGGCCGGTCACGATAGCGCGGACGGCGCACTCGACATGCTGATCTGCAACGCGACGATCATCGATCCGGTACTCGGCATCGTGAAAGGCGACATCGGCGTCAAGGACGGCCGGATCGTGGCGATCGGCAAGGCGGGCAATCCGCAGGTGATGGACGGCGTCGATCCGCGCCTCGTGTGCGGCGTCTCGACGACCGTCAAGGATGCCGAGGGGCTGATCGCAACCCCGGGCGGCATCGACGTCCACGTGCATTTCGATTCGGCGCAGCTCTGCGAACACGCGCTCGCCTCCGGCCTCACCACGTTGATCGGCGGCTCGCTCGGGCCCATCACGGTCGGCATCGATTGCGGCGGCGAGTGGAACGTGGGACGCATGATGCAGGCCTCCGAGCAGTGGCCGCTCAACTTCGGTTTTCTTGGACGCGGCAATTCGAGCAAGCCGGGCTCGCTCATCGGCCAATTGCGGGGCGGCTGCCTCGGGCTGAAGATTCACGAAGACTGGGGCGCCATGCCCGCGGTGATCGACACCTGTCTGACCGTCGCCGATGAATACGATTTTCAGGTGCAACTGCATAGCGACACGTTGAACGAGTCCGGCTTTCTCGAAGACACCGTTGCAGCGATGAAGAACCGCACGATCCACATGTACCACACCGAAGGCGCGGGCGGCGGCCATGCGCCCGACATCATCGCGGTGGCGGGACGCATGAACTGTCTGCCCTCGTCGACCAATCCGACCAATCCGTACACCGTGAACACTTTCGACGAGCACCTCGACATGATCATGGTGTGCCATCACCTGAACCCGGCGGTGCCGGAAGACGTCGCGTTCGCTGAATCGCGCATCCGCGCACAAACGATTTCCGCCGAAGACGTTCTGCACGATCTCGGTGCGATTTCGATGCTCGGTTCGGACAGCCAGGGGATGGGACGCATCAATGAAGTGATCTGCCGGACCTGGCAGTTGGCCTCGAAGATGAAGGACCAGCGCGGGCGTCTTGCGAGCGAGCGCACGGCGCGCGGCGACAACGAGCGGATCAAGCGCTACATCGCCAAGTACACGATCAACGCGGCGCGCACCTTCGGCATTGCCGACACGGTCGGCTCGCTCGAAGACGGCAAGCTCGCCGACATCGTGCTGTGGCGGCCCGCGTTCTTCGGCATCAAGCCCGAGGTCGTGATCAAGGGCGGTTTTATTGCCTGGGGGGCGATGGGCGATTCGGCCGCTTCGCTCATGACCTGCGAGCCGCTCGCGATGCGTCCGCAGTGGGGAGCGTTCGGGCGCGCGCCCGCCTCGCTCGCGGTCAACTTCGTGAATCCGCTTGCGCTCGATGCCGATCTGCATGGCCGGCTAGGCATCTCGCGCAGGCTGGTCGGCGCATATGGCACACGAAGCCTTGGCAAGCGCGACATGCTGCATAACGACGCGTGTCCGTCCATCTCCGTCAATGCGCAGACGTTCGAAGTGTCGGTGGACGGCCAGGTGATCCGCTGCGATCCCGCGCGCGAAGTGCCGCTTAGCCGGCGTTACATGTTGCGTTAGCGGCATCGGACGCGATAGAGGAGTGTTTTCGATGAGCATCGATTCTGATTTCTCCGGCGGCGTGGAGCTCGCAGCGAGTCCCTTTGAGAACGCCGCGCAGTCTGCTGTCCATGCTGCACGTGCAGCCCGCGTCGGCATAGGCGGTCCAGTGGGATCGGGCAAAACGCGCCTGCTCGAACAGTTGATTCCGCGCTTCGCCGCACGCGGGATCGACCTCGCGGTGATCACCAACGATCTCGTCACACGCGAAGACGCCGAACGCGTGCGTCGCAGCGGCCTGATCGATCCGGCGCGCGTGCTGGCCGTCGAAACGGGCGCGTGTCCGCACACCGCGATCCGCGAAGACCCGACCCTCAACCTGCAGGCCGCCGACGAACTGGACGCACATTACCCCGGTTTGCGGCTGGTATTGATCGAATCGGGCGGCGACAATCTCGCGTCGTCGTTCTCGCTCGACCTGGTCGACTACTGGATATTCGTCATCGACGTCGCAGCCGGTGACGACATCCCACGCAAACGCGGGCTCGGCGTGCTGTCCTGCGATCTGCTCGTGATCAACAAATTCGACCTCGCGCCTTACGTGGGAGTCGATCTGCAACGGATGGTCAAGGAGGCGCGCGAGGTGCGCGGCGAGCGGCCCGTGCTGTTGACCAACTGCGCAACAGGCGACGGGGTCGACGCGGTAGCCGATGCCATTGTCGAGAACGTGCTCTTCGATGCGCGCTGAAACACTGCCCGGATACGCCGGCGCGGGCGCTTGCACGGCGTCCGGCGAAAATGCCGACTCGTGCGCGCCTGCCGCCATTCCGGCCGCCTCCGGACACGCCGAGAATGCGCAACTCGATCTGTGTTTCGAACGCGCGCCGTCCGGCAAGACGTGGCTATCGCGGCAGCGCGGCGGCTATCCGTTCCATGTCGGCCGTATCTTGCCGGTAACACGGCGTGCCGATCGTGCGACGTCGTCCGATGTGACAGCGGAAGTGATCGTGCAGTCTTCATCGGGCGGCCTGTTCGAGGACGACCGCGTGTTCCAGCGCTTCGTGGCGATGCCGCGCGCGCAAGCCGCCATTCGCACGGCGGCAGCAACCATCGTACATACGATGACACACGGCGCCGCGCATTCGCGGGTCGCCATTGAAGCGCATCCGCAATCGCGATTCGACTATCTGCCGCAGCCGACCATCCTGTTTCCCGCTGCCCGGCTTGTGAGCACCATCGACGTCGTATTGCATAGCGGCGCGACGGTTCTCATCGCCGATACGTGGCTCACTCACGACCCCACGCGCCGCGCCGCGGCATTCGGCATGCTGGATGCGACCATCAATATACGCAACGCCGACGCGCAACTGCTGGCGCGCGACCGCTTTCGCCTCGCGCCCTGCGCGTCACGCGGTTCGCTCTCCGGCGTGCGCCAGATGTATGGCGCGCACGGCGGCCTGCTCGTGCTCAGGCTCGGCGGCGACGGCGACGGTGAGGCAGGCAACGAAGCCCTGGCTCACGCTATCAACACAGCCCTTCAGGCACTCGACATGCCTCTCACGGCGGCCTATGCGGCAGCCGGTGTGCTACCGGGCGCGTGCGGCACGTTCGTCAGGATGCTGGGCGCCGACAGCGTCGCGTTGCGCGCCATCTTTTCCACCGCCGTCGAGGCCGTCCATCGGACGCTCGACGGTGTCCATGAAGGGACGCCGCGCGCGTCCCATTCGTCCCAGAACCGCAACCGAGAGGTATGCCCGTGACACTTCGCCGTCCTTCCAAAGCCGATCTGATCGAAATCAGCCGAGCCCGTCATCTGTCTCTGACCGAAGTCGAACTCGACGAGTACTACGAACTCGTCTGCGAAAACCTGTCGCTTTACGACACACTCGATCAGTATCCCGAACCTCCATTCGACGTCTTGCCGGCGGTGCGTATCGCGGGCACGCGTCCGGCTCCGCACGACGATCCGCTCAATGCAGTGGTGCGCAGCTGCTCGGTGCATCTGCCCGGCGCCCAGGGGCGGCTCTCCGGGAAGACCGTTGGGCTCAAGGATACGATCAGCGTCGCCGGCATTCCGATGTCGTGCGCGTCGCGCCTGCTATACGACTACGTGCCCGAGCGCGACGCAACCATCGTCAAGCGGCTGCTCGCCGACGGCGCACACATCACCGCGATTCTCAACACCGACGATTTCGCGTTTTCGGGCGGCGGCCACACGAGCACTTACGGCCCTACCCTCAATGCGGCGAACCCGGCGCATCTCGCGGGCGGCTCGTCATGCGGCTCGGCCGCGGCGGTTGCGAACGGTCTGGTCGATCTCGCGATCGGCGGCGATCAAGGAGGCTCGATCCGGATTCCGTCGTCGTGGTCGGGCACCGTCGGCCACAAACCGACACACGGTCTCGTACCGTATACGGGCATCGTCGGCTTCGACCTGACGATCGACCATATCGGTCCCATGACGCGCACCGTCAGCGATGCCGCCCTGCTGCTCTCGGTCATCGCCGGGCTCGACGATGCCGAGGCCGACCCGCGTCAGACGAAACCCGTTGAAAAGTGCGACTACACGCGTGCGCTGACCGGCAGCATCCAGGGTCTGAAGATCGCGGTCGTGTCGGAAGGATTCGGCTCGGAGGAGGCGCTGCCTGAAGTCGACGAAGCCGTGCGCGTTGCGGTGCAGGCGCTGATGCGTCTCGGCGCGACGGTCGACACGATCTCCGTGCCCGAACACCGGATGGTCGTGCCGGTGTGGAACGCGGTCGCAATCGAGGGTGGCGTCGCCAGTTTCTATGCAGGGCATCACGCCTACCAGAACAAAGGGCTCTACGATCCGCGCCTGATGTCGGCGATGGGACGCGGCATCAAGACTCACGGCGGCGACTTCTCGCCGACCGCCAAGATGGGTGTCCTCGTCGCCGCCTATATGACGGACTACTACGAAGGCGTGTTTTATGCCCGAGCCCGCAATCTGGCGCGCCAACTGAACGCTGCGTACGAGCGCGTGTTCGGTACGTACGATCTCGTCGTCATGCCGACCACGCCGCAGACGGCGCATGCGCGGCTTGCCGGTCAGGAGACCGATCGCAAGACCTTTGTGAGGCAAGCGCTCAACATGTGCGCCAATACAGCCGCGTTCGATCTGACAGGTCATCCTTCGATTTCGGTGCCATGCAACGCGGTGGATGGCTTGCCCGTCGGCCTGATGATCACAGGACGGCATTTCGCCGATGCCACCGTACTGCGGGCTGCGCACGCCTACGAGCAGGGGGGAGCATGACGCGACCGCAACTCGCGCCGGCCGGCACACCGCTGGACGCGTGGCGCGTCGCGCAGGAGCCTTGGTATGAACCCGTCGACCATGAACTGGCGTGGTTCGAAGCGGCTTACCGCGCGCGGCTGCCGATCATGCTCAAAGGGCCGACCGGCTGCGGCAAGACGCGGCTGGTCGAACACATGGCATGGCGGCTGAAACGCCCGCTCGTGACCATTGCCTGCCACGAGGACATGAACGCAGGCGATCTGGTCGGGCGCTACCTGCTCGACGGCAACGGTACCTACTGGCAGGACGGGCCGCTCACGAGCGCCGTCAGACATGGCGCGATCTGTTACCTCGATGAGGTGGTCGAAGCCCGTCAGGATACGACCGTGGTCATCCATCCGCTCACCGATTCGCGGCGCATTCTGCCGATCGATAAAAACGGCGAGCTGATTACCGCACACCCGGATTTCACCCTGGTGATTTCGTTCAACCCGCACTATCAGCATGCGTCGAAAAATCTGAAACCATCGACACGTCAGCGCTTTGTCGCGCTCGACCTCGGCTGGCCAGATGCACAGACGGAAGCCGCAATCGTCGCGCATGAAGGCAGTGTGCCACGCGACGTGGCCGAAAAACTCGTGACGATTGCAGCGCGTACCCGCGTACTCGACGATCCCGCGTTGCCGGAAGGGGCTTCGACACGCATGCTGATCTACGCTGCGACGTTGATCGCGCACGATATGGATGCACTGGCCGCGTGCCGGATCGGCATCATCCAGCCGCTCAGCGACGACGCCGATCTGTGCGCCGCGCTGACGGCAATCGCCAGCGGCGTGTTCGGATGAACGCCGGTACGGCCGTAGCGGCGAGCCTCGGCATCGACGAGACACGCGGTGCGATCGCATCGCGTGAGGCCTTTCCGCTCACGCACTTCGAGCGGACGCTCGGTTTGTATCTGCGTGCGGCGTGGCAAATAAACGCTCCCGTGCAGGCGCTCGTGCGCAGCGAACAGACCGTCGCCGCACAACCCTGTCCGATTTTGACGGACGCCGCGCTGATGTTGCCGCGTGAGTACGAGGCCGATGCTCCGGACGAGGCGCGCCGCTTCTACCTGGCGTGCGTGGCTCATGCGGCGGCTCATCTGACTTATTCGACGGTGCGTTTCGATCCCGCCAGATTGCGGCCGCTACAGTTGACGCTGGTTGGCGTAATCGAGGACGCACGGGTCGAGCGGCTCGCGATTGCACGCTATCCGGGGCTGCGGCGCTGGTGGCTGCCGTTTCATCGAACGGGGCCAGAAAGCAGCGGCACCGCGGCCGCTTTGATCGCGAGACTTGCGCGCGGTCTGCTCGACCCCGGCTATGTCGATCGCGACGGTTGGGTCACGAAGGGGCGCGCGCTATTCGAAGCGGCATTCGGCAGAACAGATGGTACGGACGCGAGTATCTCGCGCCATCTGGGTAACTTGCTGGGCAACGATCTCGGCCAGATGCGCATCCAGTTCAACGCGAAGACTTATACCCCAGCCGCCATCTATCGTGACGACAACAGCGGATTGTGGGACTTGCCGCCGACAGCGGTCGCGCCGGTATCCGGCGATGCCGCGCCCGAGCGCACCGTCGCGCCACGGGAAAGCGAGGGAGCCGGCGAGCTTCCACCGGATCAGGCAACGCCGCCCAAACAGATGGCGGATAGACCCGGCGACACGCCCGCAGCCGCTGCCCCGCACGACGACGAGCCGCCCACGCGCGTCGTCTCTTTGCATCGCTATCCGGAGTGGGACTACGTGATTCGACGCTATCGCGGCGACTGGTGCAGCGTCGAGTCACTGCGTCTTGATGCCGCTTCGCCCGACTGTGCTGTCCCTCACGATCACGCCGTGCCGGTTCGGCGCGTCCGGGCGGTGCTCAATACGATACGGCAGCACGCCGTCACGGGCAGAACCCGCGAGTTCGAAGGCGATCTGCTTGATCTCGATGCATGTATCGCCGGACGCATCGATGCGCTGCGCGGCGGACGGGACCGCTTCAAAGGCTTCGTGACGCCCCGCCGCGAGGCGCGCGGTGTGCCGCTCGCGATACTGCTCGACCTCTCGGCATCGAACGCGTTCGACGGGCGCATCGATACCGTGCTGGACGTAGCGCGCGTACTTGGGCAAGCGCTACGCACGGGCGAGCGTCCTTATGCGATGTACGGCTTTCATTCCGATGGACGGCATCGGGTGCGCTTCCATGTGTTCAAGGATTTCGACGAGGCGTGGAGCGCGTCGACGGAGGCCTATATTGCGCGGATTCGTCCTGGGCTATCCACCCGCTTTGGTGCGGCGCTTCGGCACGCCGGTACGCACGTGAGCCACGAAGCCGCGCGTATGGGCTTGTCCAGGGCCAGCTTGTTGACTGTGTCCGATTGCGTTCCGTTCGATATCGATGTCTTCGATCCTCGCTATTTGCGTGAAGACACGCGGCGTGCATTGAAGGAGCTCGCTGGGCGCGGGATCGAATGCGGGTGTCTGGCGCTTGACCCGCGGACGCATGAGGATGCGAAAGCGCTATTCGGCCGACACCGGGTTGCACCTCTTAGTGACCTGAGTGGTTTGCCGGCGGCGCTGGTTGCGGTTGCGTCACGATAGGAATGGTAGGGCGTGCAAGTCCTGAGGGGTCGTCATCAGGTTGTTGGTGCGGGCACGTAAGAGTAAGTGCCGATCGCTGTGTAGGGGGCAAAATCTGCCCAAACGAAAAAGGCCTTACAAGCATTGCTTGTAAGGCCTTGATTTCTTTGGTCGGGGCGAGAGGATTTGAACCTCCGACCACCTGCACCCCATGCAGGTACGCTACCAGGCTGCGCTACGCCCCGAACAGCTAAAAATTATAACAGACACTTCAAGCGATTAGAACCGCCCCGGGCTAACAAAGCAAACTAGTGACCCAACACGTCGATCACATGCAGCAATTCCTTGCGCAACTGCTCGACGTCAACCGTAGCCGTAGCGGCTGCCGGCGCCGCTGCGCCCTCGCCTTCCTCGACCAGATCAGCCGCTGTGCCGTGCGCGCCACCGCCATGTGAATCAAGCCGGTTGCGCGCACCGTTGATCGTGAAGCCCTGCTCATACAGCAGTTCACGAATCCGCCGGATCAACAGCACCTCGTGATGCTGGTAGTACCGGCGATTGCCGCGCCGCTTGACCGGCCTCAACTGCGTGAATTCCTGTTCCCAATAGCGCAGCACATGCGGTTTCACACCGCATAGTTCGCTGACCTCACCAATCGTGAAGTAGCGCTTCGCCGGAATCGGAGGCAAGACGACTTTTTCGATCGTCGCTGTCATCGTCAGTTAGCCGTCGTGGTGGGTTGCGCAGGAACGCGCCAATCGATCAGCGCGCGAAGCTCGCTTCAGCGCCGTTTTCGACCAGCGCTTTCAGCTTTTGACTTGCATGGAACGTCACAACGCGGCGCGCGGCGATTGGAATCGCCTCGCCGGTCTTCGGGTTTCTGCCGGGACGCTGGGGTTTGTCGCGCAACTGAAAGTTGCCGAACCCCGACAGCTTCACGCTGTCGCCACTCTCCAGCGCATCGCGGATCACCTCGAAGAACGCCTCGACCATGTCTTTCGCTTCCCGCTTGTTGAGCCCGACATTGTCGAACAGCAACTCGGCAAGTTCAGCCTTGGTAAGCGTCGGCGTTTCGGGAGAAACGGCCGCGGGTGATGTCGGAATATCGCGAATCATGGCGCTGCGTTGCGCCGTAAGAAGGGCTTCGAAATCACTCGAGTTCATTTCATTCATATCTATCAAATGGCGCGCCAAGCAGAAACGGAGGTTGCGAAAAAATGCCGTGCAAATGTTAAATGCGGGTTATCCACGCAACCGTGCGCCATATACTCGAGCCAGACGTTCCACCAGAGTTTGAATAGCCAGATCGACCGTTTCATCCTGAAGGGTCCCGCCAGTATCTTGCAAGGTCACACGGAACGCAAGGCTTTTCTCATGAGCAGCCAGACCACCGGAAGTGTTTGATTTTGGACGGAATTCATCGAAAAGCGCAACCCTCTGGACAGTCTTGCAGGCCTCCTCGGACTGGGCCTTCTGGAGCTCGTCCAGCAGCGCCTGCACCTCGATTTTCTGATCGACGACCACCGCAATATCGCGACGCACCGGCGGGAATTTAGACACCTCCGACGGAGTCGGCAATACGCGCTGCATTAATGCTTCTGCTTCGACTTCAAACAGAATCGGCGCATGCGGCAAATCATATTTCTGCATCCAGCGCGGATGTAATTCGCCAATCCAGCCCACTGCGCGGCCATTCAGTTCAATACGCGCGCTGCGGCCCGGATGCAATGCCAGATGCTCCGCTTTCACGAAGCTCGCCACGGCCGGCGCGAGCACGGCTTCCAGATCGCCCTTCACGTCGAAATAATCGACCGCGCGAGTTTGCGTACCCCACTGCTCTTCGAGCGCGGGACCGTAGGCAAGACCGCCGATCATCTTCGGCTGCGCGAAACCTTCTACTGTCAGCTCGCCTGCCTTGATCGACCGATCGTGCAGGAACACGCGGCCGGCTTCGAACACGCGCACGCGATCGGCCGCGCGGCGGTTCAGATTCGTGCGCAGCACGCTGATCAGGCTGCCGAACAACGTGGTGCGCATGACCGACAACTGGCTCGCAATCGGATTCAGCAGACGAACCGGCTTGTCGTTGCCGGCGAAGTCCGACTCCCACTCGGCATCGACGAAACTGAAATTGACCGTTTCCGCGTAATCGCGTGCGGCGAGCGCGTGACGGATCGCGTGGATCGAGCGCTGCGTTTCGTTGGTCGGCAGCATTTCGCTGGTCGCGACCGGCGGACGTGCCGGGATCTTTTCGAAGCCGTAGATACGCGCGACTTCTTCGATCAGGTCTTCTTCGATTTCGATATCGAAGCGGTACGACGGCGGCACCACCGAGAACGTATCGTCGTCGCGTTCGAACGTCAGGCCGAGGCGCGTGAAGATCTGCGCGATTTCGTCCGCATCGATCTTGATGCCGATGATGCGGTTCGCACGCGAAACCCGCATCTTCACCGGCTCACGTTTCGGTACGTTGACGATCTGATCGTCAACCGGGCCGGCTTCGCCGCCGCAGATATCGAGGATCAATTGCGTAATGCGTTCGATATGTTCGACGGTGGTCGCGTAATCGACGCCGCGCTCGAAACGATGGCCCGCATCGGTCGAGAAGTTGTACTTGCGCGAGCGGCCGCGAATGCTATCGGGCCACCAGAAGGCGGCTTCGAGATAGATGTTGGTGGTGTCCAGCGTAACGGCCGTGCTGTCACCGCCCATGATGCCGGCGAGGCTTTCGATATGCTGTTCGTCGGCAATCACACCGACGGTTTCATCGAGTTCAACGGTGCTGCCATTCAGCAGCTTGAGCGTTTCGCCCTTGCGGCCCCAACGCACGTCCATGCCGCCGTGGATCTTGTCCAGATCGAACACGTGCGAAGGACGGCCCAGTTCGAGCATCACGTAGTTCGAAATATCGACGAGCGCGGAAATGCTGCGCTGACCCGAACGCTCGAGACGCTGCACCATCCATTGCGGCGACTTCGCGCGCGCATTCACGCCGCGAATCACGCGACCCGAGAAACGGCCGCACAGATCGGGGGCCGAGATTTTGACGGGCAAGGTTTCGTTGAGCGTCACTGCGGCCGGCTTGATCTCGAGCGGACGCAGTGCTGCGCCGGTGATAGCCGAGGTTTCGCGCGCCACGCCGAACACCGACAGGCAGTCCGCCTTGTTCGGCGTCAGCTTGATTTCGAAAACGGTATCGTCGAGATTGAGCGTTTCGCGGATGTCCTGGCCAATCGGCGTAGCTTCCGGCAGGATCATCAGGCCGCTATGGTCTTCCGAGAGCTTCAGTTCGCGTGCCGAGCACAGCATGCCCTGGCTTTCCACGCCGCGCAGCTTCGAGAGCTTGATCGCGAACGGTGCGCCGCCCTCTTCGGCCGGCGGCAGTTGCGCGCCAACCAGGGCGACCGGCACCTTGATGCCCGGCGCGACATTCGGCGCACCGCATACGATGTTCAGCGTCGCGCCCGTACCGGCGTCGACCTGACACACGTTGAGCTTATCCGCGTCCGGGTGCTTGACGACTTCCAGCACCTGGCCGACGACGATCTTCGAGGTCGGCGGCGCAGCCGGCCGCAGGTCTTCGACTTCGAGACCCGCCATCGTCAACGCGTGCGACAGCTCATCGGTCGTCAGTTGCGGGTCGACAAAGGTTCTCAGCCAGGATTCCGGGAATTGCATGGTTCTGTGTACGTTCTGATCAGGTTAGGTCCAAGTCCGGCAGGCGGCCCGTTGATTCGCTGGGCACTTGCCGGGGACGCTGCTGGCGGCACTGCGTGCAGTGCCGCGCTCTATGCTTGTCGCGTTCGTACGCGCCAGTTCACGCGAATTGACGCAGGAAACGCAGGTCGTTTTCGAAGAACAGACGCAGGTCTTGCACGCCGTAACGCAACATCGTGAGCCGCTCGAGGCCGCTGCCGAAAGCAAAGCCGATGTAACGCTCGGGGTCGAGGCCCATGTTGCGGATCACCGTGGGGTGAACCTGGCCGGAACCCGAAATTTCGAGCCACTTGCCGGCGTTCTTGCCCGTTTCGAACAGCATGTCGATTTCAGCCGACGGTTCGGTGAACGGAAAGTACGACGGACGGAAGCGCACCTGAATATCGTCGCGCTCGAAGAATTTCTTGAGGAAGTCGGAATAGACGCCCTTCAGATCCGCGAAGCTGATGTTCTCGTCGATCCACAGACCTTCGACCTGGTTGAACATCGGCGAATGCGTTGCGTCGCTGTCCACACGATACGTGCGGCCCGGCACGATCACCTTGATCGGCGGCGTGTTGGTACGGGCATAGCGCACCTGCATCGGGCTGGTGTGCGTGCGCAGCAGCAATTGACGGCCGTCGGCGTCTTTGCCGTCGACGTAGAAGGTATCTTGCATTGAACGCGCCGGATGGTTCTCCGGGCTGTTCAACGAGGTGAAGTTGTACCAGTCGGTTTCGATTTCGGGGCCGTCGGCCACGTCGAATCCGATCGACCGGAAAATCTGTTCGACGCGCTCCCATGTGCGCATCACCGGGTGCAGGCTGCCTGCACTGGTGCCGCGGCCGGGCAGCGTGACGTCGATGGCTTCAGCGGCGAGGCGCTGGTTCAGCAACGCGTCGGCCAGCGCCTGACGGCGGGCCGTCAACGCGGCTTCCACTTGTTGCTTGACGAGGTTGATCCGAGCGCCTTCGGTCTTGCGCGTTTCGGGGTCGAGCTTGCCAAGGCCCTTCAATAGCTCGGTCAGCGCACCCGATTTGCCGAGAAAGCGTGCTTTCTCGTTCTCGAGGGTGGTGACATCCGAGGCTTCTGCGAAGGCTTTTTGCGCGTCGGCGACAATCTGGTCCAGATCCATTGATCCCATCATTTCAACGTCAGTGTTCTATCGAAGCAAACTGGCTCTACCAACAAAAACGGGGCTCGGTGAGGAGCCCCGTTTTTGCTGCAGCGTCACCGAGACTACCGGATGTTCGCTGCAACGAACCACGCAGTTTAATTGCCCAAAGCGCAATCAGGCTGCAACGGCGGCTTTCACCTGCTGAACGATCGCAGCAAAAGCAGCCTTGTCGAACACAGCCATGTCGGCCAGCACCTTGCGGTCGAGTTCGATCGAAGCCTTCTTCAGGCCGTTGATGAACACGCTGTACGTCATGTCGTGCTGACGCACCGCCGCGTTGATACGCGTGATCCACAATGCACGGAACACACGCTTCTTGTTGCGGCGATCGCGGTAGGCGTATTGGCCTGCGCGCATGACCGCCTGCTTGGCGATGCGATAGACGTTATTGCGACGGCCGCGGTAACCCTTGGCCAGCTTGATGATCTTCTTGTGACGGGCCCGTGCGGTAACCCCACGTTTTACTCGAGGCATGTCTTGCTCCTATGAGTGTCGGTTAAGGGTTAAGCGAACGGCAGCATTGCGCGCACGGAGTTCATATCTGACTCATGAACTGACGTGGAACCGCGCAGATGGCGTTTGTTCTTGGTGGTCTTCTTGGTAAGAATGTGGCGCTTGAAGGCTTGACCGCGCTTGACGGTACCGCCCGGACGCACCACGAAGCGCTTTGCAGCACTCTTCTTGGTCTTCATCTTCGGCATGACAACTCCATTATTAGATGGATATGGGTGTGCGGTCGGCCAGATGGCCATTACCCGCCCTTCGAAACCCATTCCACTTGGTATGCAGACCGCCGCTACTGCCGGCAGCCGCTTTTCAGGAAACGGCGCCCATTTGCATAGGCACCGATCCGAAACCTGCCGATACCACGCCGGACACCCGGCACAGCACCGCTTCAATCTTTGAATCTTCAACAATCGGAGCGCGCACCTTGGGGTACGCCGTCGCTCCAGCCGCTTACTTCTTTTTCTTCGGAGCGATCACCATGATCATCTGGCGACCTTCCATTTTCGGCATCTGCTCGACCTGACCGACTTCGTCAAGGTCTGCGCGCAGGCGCTCGAGCACCCGCATACCGATTTCCTGGTGAGCCATTTCGCGGCCACGGAAACGCAACGTGATTTTCGTCTTGTCGCCGTCGTCGAGGAAGCGGATGAGGTTGCGCAGCTTGACGTTGTAATCGCCGTCATCAGTGCCCGGGCGGAATTTGACTTCCTTGACCTGGACGACCTTCTGCTTGAGCTTGGCCTCGTGCTGCTTCTTCGCTTCCGAGTACTTGAACTTGCCGTAGTCCATCAGACGGCAGACCGGCGGGACCGCTTGCGGAGCGATTTCAACCAGATCCACATCTTGCTGTTCCGACATCCGGAACGCATCAGCGAGCTTCACGATGCCGAGCGGTTCGTTCTCGACTCCGACCAGACGCACCTCGGGTGCAGTAATCTCACCGTTGATGCGGTGCGCAGACTTATCAGTAGCGATGTTACGTTTCCTCTAAAAATTAAAAAAACGAGCCGGGCTGCCAAGTGGCTCAGTTGAACGACTGCACGTCCTGGCGCAGACGCTCAATGAAGGCGTCGAGGGGCATCACGCCCAGATCGACACCACCACGGGCACGCACGGCTACCGTTTGGGCTTCACGCTCTTTGTCGCCGACCACGAGTAGGTACGGCACCTTTTCTAGCGTGTGCTCCCGTATTTTATAGCTAATCTTCTCGTTGCGCAAATCGGCCTCTACTCTAACCCCTTGTTTTTGCAACGATTGGGCTAGCGACTGTGCATATTCGGCCTGATTTTCCGCAATATTCATCACCACAACCTGCATGGGGGCGAGCCACGACGGCATTGCACCAGCATGGTGCTCGATCAAAATACCGAGAAAGCGCTCCATTGATCCGACGATTGCCCGGTGCAGCATGATCGGGCGGCGACGGCCATTGTCTTCGGCGACGTATTCGGCACCCAGGCGCTCCGGCAGCACCATATCGAGCTGCAAGGTGCCGCACTGCCACGAGCGGCCGAGGGCGTCCTTGATGTGGTATTCGACCTTCGGGCCGTAGAACGCACCCTCGCCCTGTAATTCTTCCCACGTCACGCCGCAGGCCGTCAGCGCGTCGCGCAGACCCTGCTCGGCACGATCCCACGTCTCGTCGGTGCCGGCACGTGAATCCGGGCGCAGCGACAGCTTGATCTCGACATTATCGAAGCCGAAATCCTTGTAGACGCTCATCGCGAGCGTATTGAACGCGATCGATTCGCTGATGAACTGGTCTTCGGTACAGAAAATGTGCGCGTCGTCCTGCACGAAGCCGCGCACGCGCATCAGCCCATGCAGCGCGCCCGACGATTCGTTGCGGTGGCACGAGCCGAACTCCGCGTAACGCAGCGGCAGATCGCGATACGAGCGCAGCCCATGGTTGAACACCTGCACGTGACCGGGGCAGTTCATCGGCTTGATCGCGTAGTCGCGCTTCTCCGATTCCGTCGTGAACATGTTTTCACGATAGTTCTGCCAGTGGCCCGACGCTTCCCAGAGCGAGCGGTCCATGATCATCGGCGTCTTGATCTCGAGGTAGCCGGCGTCGTTCACGCGGCGGCGCATGTACTGCTCGACCTGCTGCCACAACGTCCAGCCACGTGGATGCCAGAACACCATGCCCGGCGACTCGTCCTGCATATGGAACAGGTCGAGTTGCTTGCCGAGCTTGCGGTGGTCGCGCTTTTCCGCTTCCTCGAGCATGTGCAGATAGGCTTCCTGGTCTTCCTTCTTCGTCCAGGCCGTACCGTAGATGCGCTGCAACTGCTCGTTCTTCGAATCGCCGCGCCAATAAGCGCCTGCAAGCTTCATCAGCTTGAAGACCTTCAGCTTGCCGGTGGACGGCACGTGCGGGCCGCGGCACAGATCCGTGAAGCTGCCATGCGAGTAAAGCTTGATCTCGTCGGTCGCCGGAATCGATTCAATGATCTCGGCCTTGTACTTTTCACCGATGCTCTTGAAGTAGTCCACGGCCTCGTCGCGCGACACCACGCGACGCGAAACCGGCTCGTCTTTCTTCGCGAGCTCCTGCATGCGCTTTTCGATCTTCTCGAGGTCTTCGGGCGTGAAAGGACGGCTGTACGCGAAGTCGTAGTAGAAGCCGTTGTCGATCACCGGACCGATCGTGACCTGCGCTTCCGGGAACAGATCCTTTACCGCGTACGCAAGCAAATGCGCCGTGGAGTGACGAATGATGTCGAGACCGTCGGCGTCTTTCTCGGTGACGATGGCAAGCGCCACGTCGTGATCGATCAGCGTGGACGTATCGACGAGTTCACCGTCGATCTTGCCGCCGAGCGCAGCTTTCGCGAGGCCGGGGCCGATCGAGGCGGCCACTTCGGCGACGGTCACCGGATGCTCGTACTGTCGAACAGAACCGTCAGGCAGACGTATCGAAACCATTGCGTTCTCCGTGGTGCCGACCGGCGGCGGCACATACAACCTGGTCAAAAAACCAAAAAAAATGCGGCCCCGCTTTCGAGGGGCCGCATTCACATTTCCTGCTAACTACAGTGGCGAAAGTGGTCCTCGACTAGCGTCGCTCCGAAGTAGTTTCGGTCAACGTTCGCGGTGCCATAACCGTATTTGCCTTTTGCGCCGAAGCGCTTACTGCAGTTTGTGAAACCCCGGCAAAACCGGAATTTCTCTTTCGTTGGTAGGCTCGATTGGACTCGAACCAACGACCCCCACCATGTCAAGGTGGTGCTCTAACCAGCTGAGCTACGAGCCTGAAGAAACGAGATTATATGGAGCCCCACACCGCTTGGCAAGTACTTTTATGCACCGACTTTAAATTCTGACTTCAAATTTCTACTCACACGCGCGGACGCATCTAACCGGCACCTGCCCGGGCACCCGCCATTCCGCCCAAGCTTCAATTCTTGCGTGAGGCGCGCATCACGCCCGTTACTTCACCGAGCAGGGTACACGCGCGCTGAATTTGCGCGGCGCTCGATACCTCGACAGTGAATTGCATGAATGCGGCGTTACGACGCGATTGCGTTTTCACACCGATCACATTCATTTTCTCGCGCGCGAAAACTTCGGAGATATCGCGCAGCAGGCCTTGCCGATCGGTTGCCTCAATGCTGAGGTCGACAGGATAGACCGATTGCCCGCGGCCGCTCATGACATCAGCCGACCATGCGGTTTGCAATACACGCTCCGGCGCACGATCGGCCATGCGCAGGAAGGTTGGGCAATCGCTGCGGTGGATCGACATGCCTTTGCCGCGCGTGACAAATCCGCTGATGTCGTCGGGCGGCGCGGGCCGGCAGCAGCGCGCGAGTTGCGTGAGCAAGGCGTCGACGCCAACCACCAGCACACCCGTGGAAGCCCCGCGTGCGACGCTCGCGCCGCTACTGCGCTTCTCGAACTGTTCCGGCGCTTCGACTACGGGTTCGGGCGGCGGTGCATCGTGCAGCGCCTGCTCGACGAGCCGCAGACTGAATTCTTCCTTGCCGACCACCGAGAACAGGTCGTCGGTGGCCTTGAAGCCGAGCTTGGTGGCGAGCTGATCGAGATTGACCGACGTCTTGCCCTCGCGCTGCAGCGTCTTTTCGACCATCGCACGGCCGCTCGCGATGTGCTCCTGCACTTCGACCGCGTTGAACCACGCGCGCACTTTCTGCCGCGCCCGATGGCTCTGCAGATACCCGAGTTGCGGGTTGAGCCAGTCACGCGACGGACCGCCCTCCTTCACCGCGACGATCTCGACCGTCTGACCGTTCTGCAACTGCGTGTTGAGCGGCACCATCGCGCCGTCGACACGCGCGCCACGGCAGCGATGCCCCAGCTCGCTATGCAGGTGATACGCGAAGTCCACCGGCGTCGCACCGTGCGGCAACGGAATCACGCGCGCTTGCGGTGTGAGCACGTAGATGTGGTCGTCGTCGAGCGTAGCCTGGCGCAGTTGCTCCCACGGCTGCGCCGCGCGCTTCTCACCGTGCTCGCCTTCCGAGACTTCATCTTTCCACGCGAGCAGTTGCCGCAACCACGCGATCTTCTCGTCGTACTTCTCATTGGCGCTGAACTGGCCGCCGTAACCGCGCGTACCCGCTTCCTTGTAACGCCAGTGCGCCGCCACGCCATACTCTGCGAACTGATGCATTTCCTGCGTGCGGATCTGCACTTCGAACGCGCGGCCGTCGTCGCCGATCACGACCGTGTGCAACGATTTATAGCCGTTCGGCTTCGGCCGCGAGATGTAGTCGTCGAACTCTTTCGGCACCGGCTGCCACAAGTTGTGCACGATACCGAGCACGGTGTAGCAATCCTTGATGTCCGGCACGATCACGCGAAACGCGCGCACATCGTACAGTTCGGTGAAATCCAGCTCCTTGCCGCGCATCTTGCGCCAGATGCTGTAGATATGTTTGGGCCGGCCGCTGACTTCAGCCTGCACATTCGCCGCAGCCAGTTCCCGCTGCAGGCGTTCGATGGCCAGCGCAACATAACTCTCGCGCTCCACGCGTTTCTCGTCGAGCAGCTTGGCGATGCGCTTATACGTGACCGGCTCTTCGAAGCGGAGCGCGAGATCTTCGAGCTCCCATTTCAGTTGCCAGATGCCCAGACGGTTGGCGAGCGGCGCGTAAATATCGAGCGTCTCGCGCGCGACATCAGGCGACGGCGTGATCTTCGCCGCCGCGTAATAGCGCAGCGATTGCAAGCGTGATGCGAGCCGTATCAGCACGACGCGAATATCTTGCGCGAACGCGAGCAGCATCTTGCGCAGCGCCTCGACCTGCGCGCGGCGTGCGGCCTGTGCATCTCGCCCCGCTTCAGGCATGGCATTCTGCGCAGCGCGCAAGCTCACTGTGCCGAGACGCAGCAACTTGCGCACGTCGCCCACCAGTTGCGCGACTTCTTCACCGAAGTTGTCGGCGATCACGCGCTCCGGGTCCTGCAGATGCGGCGTCAGTGCAAACAGGGCCGCCGCCAGCACAGCCGGCGGATCGACGTTCAGCGTGCGCATGATCGACGCCGTACCCGCCGCATGATCCGCCAGCAACTCACCCGATGAGAGCCGCACGTCGCCCGCATGTTCGCGCACGAACACCATCGCTTCGTCGAAGGAAGGGATGGGGGTCGGCGTGCTCGTAACGATTTCGGTAGTCATGGTGCGGCGGCCCACCGGGCCAGACGGATCAACGGAATTTCAACAACAACTGCGAGGCCTGACTCAATCGCGCTGCGCGGCGACCACGACGACTTCGACGAGGCACTTCGGGTTCGCAAGCTTCGCTTCCACGGTAGCGCGCGGCGGCGTATTGCCTTGTGCGACCCACTCGTCCCACACCGCGTTCATGCCGGCGAAGTGCACCATGTCCGAGATGTAGATCTGCACGGACAGCAACTGCGACTTGTCACTATTCACTTCACCCAGCAAACGGTCGATATGGCCGAGCACTTCGCGCGTCTGACCCGTAATGTCCTGATCGTCGTCTTCGGCAATCTGACCCGCGAGGTACACGGTGCCGTTGTGCACGGCGATTTCCGAGAGGCGCTTGCCGACGTGATGACGAATGACTGCCATGAAGAATCCTGAGGTTGGTTAAAAGTTGATCGAAGATGCGTTCCGCATTGCGCCCATTCGCTCAAGGCTTAAGAGCGCCGCGCGGAACTTCACATTATGACGCCTCGGCGACCTGCCCGATAAAGAACTGCCGCGCAAGGTCGATCTGATCGGCCGACAGAAACGCCGGCGCATGTCCGACACCCGCGATCTCCGCGCTCGACACAGCACGCCCGGTCTCGACCATCTTCGCGACGGTCTCACGCGAGAGCAGATCCGATTGCTCGCCGCGCACCACCAGCACAGGTCCCTGAAACACAGCCAGCGAATGCCACAGCGCGGCCTCGCCGAGTTTGACCGACTCTTCAGTCGTGGCGGCAAACGGCTGTGCGATGCGCGGATCGTACCGGAGCAACCACGCGCCGTCCTGCTCGTGCAAAAGCGGCGTATTGATCTCGCGCCACTCCTCTGGCGTGAGCGGACCGAAGCTTTGTGCAAGCAACGCGGCGTAATCGATGCCCTGCTGCAGCGTTTCGAAGCGCACAGGCTTACCGAGATAATCGCCGATGCGCTGCACGGCCGCCGGCTCCAGATGCGGACCGACGTCGTTCAACAGCATTTTTCGGATCGGCGTGTCGGGCAAACCGGCAAGTGCGAGCCCGATCAGACCGCCCATCGAGGTACCGAACCAGTCGACCGTTTCGACGTTCAGCCGCGCGATCAGCGTGACCATATCCGCGACGTACTGCGGCACTGCATAGAAGTTGGGGTTCGCGAGCCACGATGACAAGCCCCGCCCCGCCACGTCCGGACACACCACGCGATACGTGCCGGCAAATTCCGCCGCGAGGCGGTCGAAATCGCGCCCCGAGCGCGTCAAGCCGTGCACGCACAGCAGCACACGCGGGTTTGCCGGGTCGCCCCACTCGGTGTAGGCGATCCGATGCAAGCCCCCGGCGCTCGCGCACTGCACATAACGTTGGCGCGGCACGGGCCGCCCGGCGATGGAAGCGGACGTTTCGGTCATCTGGGTTCCTTGCAAAAGCGTCATGGGCTCGGCGCAGACCAAGCGGCGGGGAATGAACGTCGAATCTTCAAACGATTGTAAACCGCTTTGCCGCGCGGCAAGGATCGGCCAGACGGCCTAGGACTGACGAAGCTGGATGCCCAGGGTAAAAGCCGCAGCGCCGGCGCCCCGATGCGGGCAGTGCAAAACGGCACGAAAAGACGGCGCCAAAACAAAACGGGCGAGACTCGCGCCTCGCCCGTTTTACAACCTCACGTCAATTAGCTTCCTAAGCCACCCACGACCCACAAGGCAGCTTGCCTCGCCGCCGCGTGCCGGGTCATACAGACCCAGAGCACCAGACGGCTCACAACACCCTTCAGCTCACCGCGCTCACGTCCAGCGGCGCGCCGGTCTTCGCCTTGATTTCCTCGACGCTGACGCCCGGCGCCAGCTCGGTCACCTTCAGACCGTCTTCCGTGACTTCGATCACGCCGAGGTCGGTGATGATCTGATCGACCACGCCCACGCCGGTCAGCGGCAGCGTGCATTCTTCGAGAATCTTGTGCTGGTCGCCCTTTGCAACGTGTTCCATCAGCACGACCACGCGCTTGACGCCCGCGACCAGATCCATCGCGCCGCCCATGCCCTTGATCATCTTGCCCGGAATCATCCAGTTGGCCAGATCGCCCTTCTTGCTGATCTGCATCGCGCCGAGAATCGCCAGGTTGATGTGACCGCCGCGAATCATCGCGAACGAATCCGCCGACGAGAAAATCGACGAACCCGGCAGCGTGGTCACCGTCTGCTTGCCGGCATTGATCAGGTCGGCGTCCACTTCTTCTTCGGTCGGCGACGGGCCGATGCCGAGCAGGCCGTTTTCCGACTGCAGCCAGACCTCGACGCCCGGCGGCACGTGGTTCGCCACCAGCGTCGGCAGGCCGATGCCGAGATTCACGTAGAAACCGTCCTGCAATTCCTTCGCCGCGCGTGCGGCCATTTCGTCACGATTCCATGCCATGATCAGTCTCCTTTCGCGCGGACGATGCGTTGTTCAATGCGTTTTTCCGGATTCGCATTGAGCACAATGCGCTGCACGAAAATGCCCGGCGTGTGGATCGCATCCGGATCGAGTTCGCCCACTTCAACGATTTCCTCGACTTCCGCGACCGTGATCTTGCCGGCCATCGCGCACATCGGGTTGAAGTTGCGCGCGGTGCGGCGATAGATCAGGTTGCCCGATTTGTCGGCTTTCCATGCCTTGACCAACGCGACGTCGGCCGTCAGCGAATGTTCGAGCACGTAGTGGTTTTCGCCGAACTGGCGGGTTTCCTTGCCCTCGGCAATCAGCGTGCCGTAGCCAGTGTTCGTGAAGAAGGCCGGAATGCCCGAGCCGCCGGCGCGCAGCTTCTCGGCGAGTGTGCCTTGCGGCGTGAATTCGAGCTCGAGTTCGCCGGCCAGATACTGGCGTTCGAACTCCTTGTTTTCGCCCACGTACGACGAAATCATCTTCTTGACCTGGCGCGTTTCGAGCAACAGACCGAGGCCGAAACCGTCGACGCCCGCATTGTTGCTGATGCACGTGATGCCTTGCACCTTCGAATCGCGCAGCGCCGCGATCAGCGCCTCGGGAATGCCGCACAGCCCGAATCCGCCGACGGCAAACGTCTGCCCGTCCTTGACGATGTCTTTCAGCGCCTCGGCGGCGCCTGGATAGACCTTGTTCATCAGTATGTCCCTTCCTTTATGGAAATCCGAAACCGGTACGCCGGATTTTGTGCGACTTCGATATGACGCTTAGCGGGCAAACGCCCGACACGTCATTCTAGTCATCCGCGGCGGGCTTTGCGCTCAGCTTGCCCTGGCTGGCGTCAGTGCCTGCCCCGAACGTTTCGCCGCGTTGTCATGTGCCCGAAAGAGTACGCTGGGCGCCCCATGCGGCACAATACGCAAAAATACATAAGTACTTGCCGCCGACCCATGCCCGCACTGGATTACCAAACCGCGTTTCAACTCGCCCCGATCGGACTCGTACTGTCGCGTGAACGGATCATCGAAGACTGCAACGACGAGTTGGCGTCGATATTCGGCTGCACGCGCGAAGCGCTGCTCGGCCAGTCGTTCCAGGTGCTGTATCCGTCGACGGACGAATTCGAGCGGATCGGCGCGCGGATTCCGCCGATCATGACCGCGCAAGGCAGCTACGCCGACGACCGGATCATGAAGCGGGCCAACGGAGAATTGTTCTGGTGCCACGTCACAGGCCGCGCGCAGCAACGCGCCGACCCGCATGCCGCCGGTGTGTGGACGTTCGAGGATTTGAGCGCGACACGACGCGTGGCGGTCGAATTGACGCCGCGCGAGCGGGAAATCGCCGCGCAACTGGTGACGGGCAAAACCAGCAAGCAGATTGGACGGGCGCTGGATATCAGCCCACGCACGGTCGACGTCTACCGCGCGCGGCTGATGCGCAAATACGATACGGGGAACGCGACCGAGCTTTTGCAGCGTTTGCTCGGGCACTGAGAGACCGCTGAGAGAGCACTGAGGCGCTGAGCGTTGAAAACCGGGCGGCAATCGCTTGCCCTTTGCAGCGTTTGGGCAGTGCACGTTAAGCTCGCGCCGCCGGTTCGGCGCGAAAGCCGCTGCTACACCGCCTTGACCGGCGCCGCACGCTCGATGGTCGCGCGCAACATATCCGGAACCGGTACCGACTTGCCCGCGGCGTAGTCGATCCACACGCAGCGCGCGGCGCCACGCGCATAGACGGTGTCCGGCTCGTCGGTGCGCACGAGTTCGAAGGCGGTGTCAAAGCTGCTGCGGCCAGGCGTGGCCACGGACATCCGGCCGATCACATCGCCGGGATAGTGCAACTGCTTGAGAAACTCCATCGACGCGTTGACGATCACCGGCCCCTGTCCGTCGGCGTTGCTGCCGGCCAACCCCAGTTGCTCGAACCAGGAAATCCGCACCTGCTCCATGTAACGGAAATAAACCGTGTTGTTCACATGGCCGAATGCGTCCATGTCGCCCCAGCGGATCGGCATCGACATCTCAAAAACTGCGTGAAAATCGCTCATCGTACTTCTTTAACGGGTTGAAACGAGGGTGAAGCCGACGCGCGGGCCGGCGCAAACATGACGTACGAGGCGCGGCGCCCTAAAACCGCGTTCAGGCGAGCCCGAACCCGTCGTCGGCGGCGATCACCGAGCCATTGATGAACTGCGACTCGTCGGCCGCCAGCAGCAGCAACAGCCCGTCCAGATCCTCCGGCTTGCCAACCCGATGGCGCGGCAGCAGCGAAACCAGCTTTTGCCCCTGCTCGGTCGACCAGTGATGATGGTTGATCTCAGTATCGATATAGCCCGGGCAGATGGCATTCACGTTGATGCCGTGCTTGCCCCACTCCAGCGCCATGGCTTTCGTCATATGGACGACAGCGGCCTTGCTCATCGAGTACAGACCGATCTGCGGCAGCACCCGCAAGCCCGCCATCGACGCGATATTGATGATCCGGTACGACGGCTTCTGCGCGCTATTGCCACGCATGATCATGCGCTTGGCGACTTCCTGGGCAACGAAGAAAGCGCCACGCGTGTTAGTGTCGAACACGTATTCGAAGTCGGCCGGCGTGACTTCCGAGAGCTTCTGCGTGGTCGATACGCCTGAATTGTTCACCAGAATGTCGATCGTGCCCGCCTCGGTTTCCGCGTGAGCGACGGCCGACTTGATGCTCTGGTAATCCGTGACATCGAGCGAAACGACATGGGCCGCGCCGCCAGAGGCTTCAATCTCGGCGCGCAATTCCTTCAGCCGCTCGGTACGGCGGCTCGCCAGCACAACCTTGGCGCCAGCCTGCGACAATACTTGAGCAAAGCGCTTTCCCAACCCGCTCGAGGCGCCGGTGATCAGCGCGACCTTGCCTTCCAGATTGATCGAACGGCCCATTGTCGTTCCCTTGTTCGGTTGTTGTTACAGACGCGGTTGACAGGTGCGGCAGGACCGCCACTGCGGGTCATACCGTATCATAGAAATAGAACGATCGTGCTAATCTATGCTCATCTGGTTGCAGTGGCGGAGACCATCGCCCACAATACGATCCCGAAAAAAGCATTCTAACGGTAAGAGGAGCATCAATGACCCCCGCAAGTCTCATTGAGCAGTACGGCCCGCGCGAGTCGATGGAATACGACGTCGTGATCGTCGGCGGCGGCCCGGCTGGCCTGTCCGCAGCGATCCGCCTGAAGCAGCTCGCGGCTGAAAAAGGCGTCGAGATTGGCGTGTGCGTACTCGAAAAAGGCTCGGAGATCGGGGCTCATATCCTGTCGGGCGCGGTGATGGATCCGCGCGCGATCACCGAACTGATCCCGGACTGGAAAGAAAAAGGCGCGCCGCTGACGGTGGACGTGACCGAAGACAAGTTCCTGTTCCTGACCGAAACCGGTTCGAGGAGCGTGCCGACCTGGGCGCTGCCGGACAACTTCAAGAATCACGGCAACTACGTGATCAGCCTCGCGAACGTCACGCGCTGGCTGGGTCAGCAGGCCGAGGCGCTGGGCGTCGAGATTTTCCCGGGCTTTCCGGCCGCGGAAATCCTCTATAACGACGACGGGTCGGTCAAAGGCGTGGCCACCGGCAACCTGGGCATCGGCAAGGACGGCGAGCCAACCGAGAATTTCCAGCTCGGCATGGAATTGCACGCGAAGTACACGCTCTTCTGCGAAGGCGCGCGCGGACACCTCGGCCGCCAGTTGAACGACAAATTCAAGCTGCGCGAAGGCGTCGATCCGCAGGTCTACGGTATCGGCATCAAGGAATTGTGGGAAATCGATCCGTCGAAGCACAAGCCGGGGCTGGTGATGCATACGGCCGGCTGGCCGCTGGAGAACGACACGTACGGCGGCTCGTTCCTCTATCACATGGACAACAACCAGGTGGTGGTGGGCTTCGTGGTCGGCCTCGGCTACACCAACCCGTACCTGTCGCCGTTCGAGGAATTCCAGCGCTACAAGACGCATCCGGCGATCCGCGCGATTCTGGAAGGCGGCAAGCGCGTGTCGTACGGCGCGCGGGCGATCACCGCGGGCGGTCTGCTGTCGCTGCCGAAGCTGGTGTTCCCGGGCGGTGCACTGGTGGGCGACGATGCCGGTTTCCTGAACGCATCGCGAATCAAGGGTTCGCATGCGGCGATCAAGACCGGCATGCTGGCGGCTGACGCCGCATTTGAAGCCGTACAGGCCGGCCGCACCAGCGACGAACTGACGGCCTATCCGGAGTCGTTCAAGACCTCGTGGCTGCACACCGAGTTGCATCGTGCGCGCAACTTCAAGCAGTGGATGAGCAAGGGCCTGTACCTCGGCACCTTGATGGTGGGTCTTGAGCAGAAGGTGCTCGGCGGCAACGTGCCCTGGACGCTGCATCACCAGCACTCGGACCACGAGATGCTCAAGCCCGCATCGCAATGCAAGCAGATCGTGTATCCGAAGCCGGACGGCAAGCTGACGTTCGACCGCCTCTCTTCGGTATTCATCTCGAACACCAACCATGAAGAAAATCAGCCGGCGCACCTGACGCTGAAAGACCCCTCAGTGCCGGTGAACGTGAACTGGCAGACGTATGCCGGGCCGGAATCGCGCTATTGCCCGGCAGCGGTGTACGAGTTCGTGAAGAACGACGACGGTAGCGAGCGTCTGGTGATCAATGCGCAGAACTGCGTGCATTGCAAAACCTGCGATATCAAGGACCCGACCCAGAACATCGTGTGGGTCACGCCTGAGGGCGGTGGCGGGCCTAACTATCCGAATATGTGATTCGGTGTCTGATTGCCGTGCGCGGAGCTTGTATGTCTGCCCGCGCGCGGCACGCAATCAAATCGTTCCGTGCAGGTGTAAGAGACAACAAGGCATCGGGTGCAACCGTATTGCCAACAGCACCGCACAGCGAAACCTCAACTGCCCCGCATCATTTCAATCCGCTCCCGCACTTGAGCCAGCACAGGCGCCCACGTGCCGATCTCAGGCTGTCGATAGAGCTCAATAGAATCGTACCAGGCCGTGGTGCCCGATTCATCGCCCCAAAACCACGCCGACACATGGTCGATCATTAAACACGTCCGCACGCCGAGCGCCCCGGCCAGATGCGCCGGCCCGCTATCGATCGTGACGACCAGATCCAGATTCGCCAGCAACGCAGCGACGTCGTCGAATCCGGACTGAAAATGGTGGGTCAGATCGACAACGTCGAGCCCCCTCGCCCGCCACTGCGCGACCGTCTCGCCGCGCCCCGGCGACAACGCAAACCAGGTCACGCCCGGCACGCTCAATAGCGTCTCGAACTGCTCGACAGGTACCGAGCGCCGCATGTCGCGGATATGTTCCGGGTTGCCGTTCCACACCAAGCCGACTTTTCGATTACCGGGCTGGCCGGCCGTGTGCGCATCGACCCGCTCGCGCCATGTCTGCGCCAGCGCGGGCTCGGCGCTCAGATACGGCGCGCCCCACCCTGTTGCGTCGAAAACGCCGAGCCGCAACGGCAAGCTCATCAAGCCGCAATGAAAATCAGGCCGCGTCTCAAGGCTGGTTTCGAGCGGCAGGTCGGCAGGCAGCAGCCGTTCGAACAGATGCCGCAACGGCCCGTCGTGACCGAAAATCACACGGCCGCCCTCGCGTCGCGCCCGCTCGGCCAGCACCGGCAGAAAGCGCACTGCCCACAGGCAGTCGCCGTTGCCTTGCTCGCCGTACACAACCAGCGTTTTGCCTTGCAGCGATTCACCCTGCCAATGCGCGCTGATCGCCGCGAGTGCATGTTGCGCGTTATTCAATTCGTCGCCGAACGCGATGCGGGACTCGTAGTGCGCCCAGCCGTCAGCGAAACGCCCTGTACGGATTTCGAGTTCCGACAGATCGAACAATGCATGCATGTTATCCGGCGACAGGTCCAGCACTTGCCTGAGCAAGGCTTCCGCTTCGACAAACCGCGCCTGCTCCTTGACGCACAACGCAAGCTTGTGAAGCGCTACCGGATTGCCGGGCACGACGCGCACCGCTTCGCGTAGTAGCCGCTCGGCCGTGTCGAAGTCGTTGCGCTGTTGCACAGCGGCGGCGCGCCAGATCAGCGCATTGGCGTCTTCGCTGTTTCGTTCGAGGAGCAGCGCCGTGGCGGAGTCGACCAGCGCCCAGTCGCGCACGATGAACCCCGTCTGCGCAATCGTGTGAAGCAGTGTGGGTTCGCAAGAGGGATCGAGCTGCCAGGCGCGCACCAGCGCTGCAAGCGCTTCGCGCCGGCGGGCTTTGTCACGGCCGGCGTGTTGCAGCAGCGCTTGCCCGAACGCAAGGCAGTCTGCCGCGCCGGCCTGCGGCGCGGCAGCACGTGCACGCAGGTCCGCGAGATGCCTGTCTGCCGGTTCGGTGTTCGTATCGGTCATTGAGACGACGCGGTGCGCAGTGCGAAGACGCTCAGAGCGTACCTTTTACGGCGCGCTCGCGGCAATCTTCGGCGTGTTCACGGCGACGTCGCCACACTGCGCACGGTGGCGCAGCGCGTGGTCGACCAGCACCAGCGCGAGCATGGATTCGGCGATCGGCGTGGCACGAATGCCGACGCACGGGTCATGCCGCCCGAACGTTTCGACGATAGCCGGTTGCCCCGACTTGTCGATCGAGCGGCGCGGCGTGCGGATGCTCGAGGTCGGCTTGATCGCGATGGACACCGTGATGTCCTGCCCGGTCGAAATGCCGCCGAGCACGCCGCCAGCGTGATTGCCGACGAAGCCTTCCGGCGTCAATTCGTCGCCGTGCACCGAACCGCGTTGCGCGACGCTGGCGAAGCCCGCGCCGATCTCGACGCCCTTCACCGCATTGATGCCCATCATGGCATGCGCGATGTCCGCATCGAGACGGTCGAACAGCGGCTCGCCGAGCCCGACCGGCACGCCGGAAGCCACGACGTTGATACGTGCGCCGATCGAGTCGCCGTCTTTGCGCAGTGCGTCCATGTACTCTTCGAGCTGCGGCACGATGTCTGCATTGGGCACAAAGAACGGGTTCTCACGCACATGCGCCCAGTCGACGAACGGCACGTCGATCTCGCCGAGCGCCGCCATATAGCCGCGGATCTCGGTACCGAACTTTTCGCGCAACCATTTCTTCGCCACGGCGCCGGCCGCGACCGTAGGTGCAGTCAGACGAGCCGACGAACGGCCGCCACCGCGATAGTCGCGAATGCCGTATTTCTGCCAGTAGGTGTAGTCGGCGTGGCCCGGGCGGAAAGTGTCCGCGATGTTGCCGTAGTCTTTGCTGCGCTGGTCCGTATTGCGAATCAGGAGCGCAATCGGCGCGCCGGTGGTCTGGCCTTCGAATACGCCCGACAGGATTTCGACCTTGTCTTCTTCCTGACGCTGCGTAACGTGGCGCGACGTGCCTGGCTTGCGGCGGTCGAGTTCGAGCTGGATATCGGCTTCGCCAAGCGCCATGCCCGGCGGGCAACCGTCGATCACGCAGCCGATAGCGGGACCATGCGATTCGCCGAAGGTCGTGACAGTGAAAAGCGTACCGAGCGTGTTGCCGGACATGGGCGTCGTCCAAAGAAATGCGGGGAAGGCACTATTATGCCAGCCCTCAAGGCGCCAGGGCCGCGGTGCGCAACGGTCTATGCCTTTCGGACAAGTCTCCGAGGGGCGTAGGCGCCAGTGGGAATGCAGAAAGCCCCTCCGCAGCGGGACCCCACCGCGAACTCCATAACGCCGCGGCGCGCGCCACGAATCCGATCCGCAGGCCGTTATCCGGCCACATTACTTCCGCGCGCCCCGCAACTCCGTGACGATCTGCTGCAGCACCTCCGGCGTCGCCTCTGCCGGATCGATCGGTTCGCCCACCGCCAGCGTCAGCCGGCTCATCACGCCCTTCTGGATCGGCCGCGGCCAGCGCGTGTCGCTGGCGCGAGAAAACACGCTGCCCCACAGCCCGCGCAGCGCCATCGGTATCACCGGGGCCGGCATACGGCGAACGATCTCGGTCACGCCGTGGCGGAAAGGATTCATTTCGCCGGTCTTCGTCAGCTTGCCTTCCGGGAAGATGCAGACCAGTTCGCCCTCGGCAAGCGCCTCTGCGCAGCGCTCGTAGGCACGCGTCAGCAACTCCGGATCCTGATGCGCGGGTGCGATCGGAATCGCCTTCGCCTGCCGGAACACCCAGCCGGCGAACGGCGTCTTGAATATCTGATGATCCATCACGAAACGGATCGGCCGCGGACTCTCGGCCATGATGACAATCGCATCGACGAAGCTCACGTGGTTGCACACCAGCACGGCCGCGCCCTCTTCCGGAATCCGTTCGGCATGCACGAGACGAATCCGGTAGAACGTGTGCACCAGCACCCAGGCGATAAAACGCAGCAAAAACTCAGGCACGAGCGAGTAAATGTACGTCGCGACGACAATGTTCAGCAGCGCGGTCACGAGGAAAATCGCCGGAATGCTGAAACCCGCCGCGGTCAGTCCCATCGCCATCAACGCCGAGACGATCATGAACAGCGAATTCAGAATATTGTTCGCGGCAATGATGCGTGCGCGGTGAGTCGGCTGGCTGCGGCTCTGGATCAGCGCATAGAGCGGCACGCTATAAAAGCCGCCGAACATCGCCAGCAGAAACAGATCGGCCAGCACGCGCCAATGTGCCGGCCGCACGAGGAATTCGCCGACGCTCAGCAGATGCCCCGCTGCCGGCAACGCATGGCTGGCGAAGAACAGATCGATCGCGAACACGCTCATGCCGATCGAGCCAAGCGGCACGAGGCCGATTTCGATGCGCCGCTTCGAGAGCTTTTCGCACAGCAGCGAGCCCAAACCGATACCGATCGAGAACGTACCGAGCAGCACGGTCACGACGTCCGGATCGGCGGACAGCACATTTTTCGCGAAGCTGAAAAACGACGACAGAAAGGTCGCACCGACAAACCACAACCAGGAAATCCCCAGCAGGCTCAGAAACACCGTGCGGTTTTCGCGCGCGAGCTTCAGGTTGCGCCACGTCTCGCTGATCGGATTCCAGTTGATGCGCAAATCGGGCTGCGGCGCCGCCGTGGCCGGCACGAAGCTCGACACGAGCCGCCCCACCAGCGCAATCGCGACACAGGCGCACGCCAGCACCACGGCGCCATGCTCGACGAAACCCGCGCCCACGCCGCCGACGATCGTGCCGATCAGAATCGCGACGAAGGTGCCCATCTCGACCATCCCGTTACCGCCGACGAGTTCCGATTTCGACAGATGCTGCGGCAGGTACGAGTACTTGACCGGTCCGAACACGGTCGAATGGACACCCATCAGAAACGTGCACAGATACAGCAACGGCGCGCTATGCAGCCAGAAACCCGCGCCGCCGATCAGCATCACGACGATTTCGAAGCTCTTGACGAAACGCGTGAGCATCGCCTTGTCGTACTTGTCCGCGATCTGGCCCGAGGTGGCCGACAGCAGCACGAACGGCAGAATGAAAATCGCCGAAATCAGGAACGCGGCCGTTTTGGGATCGACGCCGGAAAAACGCGCCGCCTGATACGTCACCAGCGACGTGAAGCCAATCTTGAAAACGTTATCGTTCATCGCGCCGAGGAACTGGGTCCAGAAAAACGGCGCAAAGCGGCGCTGCCCTAGCAGGCGGAACTGGGACTCGTGTCCCTCGTGAGCACGGGCGGCACGGCGGGCGGCAGGTAACGGACGATCGCTCATGGAGTTCGAAGACGGCCTGAAAGCGCAACAAACGCGCGCAACAAAAGGGAATGGACCGGGCACAAAAAAAGCGCACGCTTTCGCGCGCGCCTTGACCGCATCTTCATACTCACGGCAACGGCGCTCACACCGCGGTGAGCCAACGCGCGTGGGTTACGCCGGTGAGTTAGCGCGGCGCCGGTTGCTGTTCCTGCTGCTCTTCCGGCCAGTCGCGAATGTAGGCCTTGAGCATACGGTTTTCGAAGCCCTGCTCCTCGACCACCGCCTTTGCGACGTCGTAAAACGAGATCACGCCCATCAGCGTGCGGCTTTCCAGCACCGGCAAATAGCGCACATGATGCTCGAGCATCATGCGACGAACCTCGTTGACGTCCGTTTCGGGCGTGCAGGTGAGCGGATGGTCGTCCATCAGCTTGCGGATCGTGGAGGTGCCGAGGCTGCCGCCGTGCTTGCTCAAGGTCAGAATAATTTCGCGAAACGTCAGCATGCCGACGAGGTCGCCGTATTCCATCACGACTAACGAGCCGATATCGTGCTCGGCCATGGTATTGACCGCGTCGTGCAGCGTGGTATCCGGCGTGACCGTAAAAAGGGTGTTGCCTTTGACTTTAAGAATGTCGCTGACTCGCATGTTCTGTCTCCGTGATACCCGCTAAGCTGATATTGCCTGAATGACTTTCGATCCTAGCGGAAAGGTTCGTAAAAGGAAAGCGGCCCGCCCACCAAGGCGCAGCGGGTGTTTGCAAGATCGGCCCGGCGCCGGTCAAACCGCCTCCACCGGGAAAACCGCGCTTGAAGCGAACCATGCCGGTGATAGGATGGCCGCCACTTTCACCTTTCGCGAGGCCGTCCGTGGCTTCGCCGCCCAGGATGTCCGCCAACCGTTTCGACACGCTTGCGCTGCACGCCGGCGCAGCCCCCGACCCGACCACCGGCGCGCGCGCCACGCCTATTTACCAGACTACCTCTTTTTCGTTCCGCGACTCGGACCACGCCGCGGCGCTCTTCAACATGGAACGCGCCGGCCATGTCTATTCGCGCATCTCGAATCCGACCGTAGCCGTGTTCGAGGAGCGCGTGGCCGCGCTGGAAAACGGCGCGGGCGCGATCGGCACAGCCAGCGGCCAGGCCGCGCTGCATCTGGCGATTGCCACGCTGATGGGCGCCGGCTCCCATATCGTCGCCTCCAGCGCGCTGTACGGCGGCTCGCATAACCTGCTGCACTACACGTTGCGGCGTTTCGGCATCGAGACGACCTTCGTCAAACCGGGCGACCTCGACGGGTGGCGCGCCGCGCTGCGCCCGAACACGCGCCTGCTGTTCGGCGAGACGCTCGGCAATCCGGGCCTCGACGTGCTCGATATCGCCGCGGTGGCACAGCTCGCACACGAGCACCGCGTGCCGCTGCTGGTCGATTCGACCTTCACCACGCCCTACCTGCTCAAGCCGTTCGAGCACGGCGCCGACTTCGTCTATCACTCGGCGACCAAATTCCTCGGCGGCCACGGCACCACGATCGGCGGCGTACTCGTGGACGGCGGCACGTTCGACTTCAACGCGTCCGGCCGCTTCCCCGAATTTACCGAACCGTACGAGGGCTTTCACGGCATGGTGTTCGCCGAGGAAAGCACAGTCGCACCGTTCCTCCTGCGCGCGCGCCGCGAGGGCTTGCGTGACTTCGGCGCGTGCCTGCATCCGCAAGCCGCGTGGCAACTTCTGCAGGGCATCGAGACGCTGCCGCTGCGCATGGAACGGCACGTCGCGAATACGCGCAAGGTGGTCGAATTCCTGAGCGCACACCCTGCCGTCGAAGCCGTCGCCTACCCGGAACTGCCGTCGCATCCAGATCATGCGCTGGCGAAGCGTCTGCTGCCGCGCGGCGCGGGCGCGGTGTTCAGCTTCAATCTGCGCGGCGACCGCGCCGCCGGGCGCAGTTTTATCGAAGCGCTTTCGCTGTTCTCACATCTCGCGAACGTCGGCGACGCACGCTCGCTGGTCATTCATCCTGCATCGACGACGCATTTCCGCATGGACTCTGCCGCGCTCGCCGCAGCCGGCATCGCGGAGGGCACGATCCGTTTGTCTATTGGCCTTGAAGACCCCGACGATCTGATCGACGACCTCAAACGCGCGCTGAAAGCCGCGCAGAAAGCGAGCGGGACAAGTGCGTCTGGAAGTGGGTCACCGGGCACTTCGGGCACTTCGGGCACTTCGGGCACTTCGGGCACTTCAAAAAATAGCGCTTCGGGCTCATCCGCAGCTTCGGCGCAAGGTACTTCCTCCAGCGCATCCGCCCCTTCTGCCGAACGCAACCCATCCGACCCATCCGCTGACGCGGCCAATCCCCGCCCGGAGTCCGCATGATTCTCACCGTTCAAGGCAAGCCCGCCTACGCGTACACCGGCGGCAAACCCTTCGACCCCAGCTTGCCAACCGCGGTGTTCATCCACGGCGCCGAGCATGACCATAGCGTGTGGGCATTGCAAACGCGTTACTTCGCGCATCACGGCTTCGGCGTGCTCGCGGTCGATCTGCCCGGACACTGCCGCAGCGGCGGCCCCGCGCTCACGACCGTCGCCGCCATGGCCGACTGGCTGGCCGCCCTGCTCGACGCCGCCGGCGTACAGCGCGCCTTCGTGGCCGGTCACAGCATGGGCTCGCTGATTGCACTCGATTTCGCCGGGCGCTATCCGGAGCGCGTCACGCACCTCGCATTGCTCGCCACCGCCGTGCCGATGGCCGTCTCCGACGCCTTGCTCGACGCCGCCCTGCACCGCGAGCCCGATGCAATCGACATGGTCAATCAATGGTCGCATTCGACGCTCGCCGCCAAGCCGTCGTGCCCCGGCCCTGGCTCCTGGCTGCACGGCATGAACCAGCGGCTGATGGAGCGCGTCTCGGCGAGCGGCGAGCCGCACCTGTTCCACACCGACTTCACCGCCTGCAATAGCTACGCGGACGGCCTGACGCGCGCAGCCGAGGTGCGTTGCCCGACGCGGTTGATCGTGGGCCGGCGCGATGCGATGACGCCGCCACGCGCAGCCAAAGCGCTCGCCGCCGCGCTCTCCCAAGCCGGCGTACCGGTCGACACGGACACGCTCGAAGCCGGCCACGCCCTGATGACCGAGCAGCCAGACGCCACGCTCGACGCGCTGTTCAGCTTCGCTTCGAAAGCCGCAAGTGCCGTTCCACAAGGCGTTCGATAGCCGCTGCGAATCCTCACGATAACCGCGCCGACGCAGGCGCGCCATCGTCCGAATGGCCAGGTTGCACGCATGGCCCGATAGCCGCACAATGGGTCAAGCCTGTCCTGTTTCGAGCGCGTTCCGGGCATGTCGGCGCGCGGCGAAGCAACCTGGGAGCGACGGGCACAGCGTCGAGCAGCGTCGACATTCGGAGGCCATGATGGCTCAAACCGCGCACACCGATCACTTCGCGAGTTTCGCGGAGTTCTACCCGTATTACCTGAGCGAGCATCGCAACACGGTATCGCGACGGCTGCATTTCGTGGGGTCGCTCGGCGTAATCGGCTGCCTCGCCATGGCGCTCGCCACCGGTGACTGGCTATGGCTGCCGGCTGCCGTAATCTGCGGATACGGCTTTGCCTGGGTCGGGCATTTCTTCTTCGAGAAGAACCGGCCGGCTACCTTCCGGCATCCGCTCTATAGCCTGATGGGCGACTGGGTGATGTTCAAGGACATCTGCGTCGGGAAGATTTCGCTGTAGCTTTTGCTGCCGCTTCAGGCGGCCTACTCAGGCAGCCTGCTCATGCAGTCTGATGAGGCATGGAAGAAGTGCCCAACTCGCTTTCCTGTGCGCGCGCCGCCCGCGCGGCAGCACGCGCCGCCAGCAGCACAGCGAGCGTCACCTTCAGCTTGTCGTTTTCCAGCGCCGCCAGAAGGGTCTGGCCATCCACCCGCGTGGAGTTCAATTCAAGCTGATATTCGAGCTCCGCGCGATCGATCACAAACAGATCGAACAGGCGCTCGACCGTAATCTGCGCCGGATTCGCCAACAGCAGGAAATACGGACGCGTGCCGTCCTCCTGCAAGCGCGCGATCCACTCGATCTCCTCGAGCTTCTGCAGCAGGTTGATGGTGGTGTCCATCTCGCGGCGAAGCATTCGCGAAAGCTCCGGTACCGTGTAGCCGCGCTTGCCGGCATCGCGCGCTTCCGAGAGCCGCGCGAGGAGTTCAAGCGAATCGAACAGATCGCTGCCTTCGAAAGTCGGCCGGTGAAACTGGCCAATGCGGATCGCCGGCAAAGCCGACGCGATCATCGCGCCGGCCAGCGCAATGAACCAGCACAGGTACATCCACAGCAGGAATAGCGGCACAGCGGCAAACGCACCGTACACGGCGGTGTAGGTGGGAATGCGGCGCACGTAATAGCCAAAGCCGCGCTTGGCGAGTTCGAAGGCAATCGCGGCAGTAATCCCGCCGATCACCGCGTCGCGCCACTCCACCCGGCAGTTCGGCAGAAATACGTAAAGCATCGTGAACGCGAGTGCCGTCAAGGGCAGCGCGGCGCCGGTCAGCGCCCAGTCGACTACCGAAGGAATATGCTGGACGGCCGTGACCGCCACGGAGCGCGTGAACAGATAGGAAGAAATCGACAGGCTCACGCCGATCAGAATCGGGCCGAGCGTGATGATCGCCCAGTAGACCAGAATGCGCTGCGCGATCGGCCGCGCCTTGCGCACCCGCCAGATCACGTTGAAAGCGGATTCCACGGTCATCATCGTCATCACGGCGGTGACGAACAGAAAAATCATGCCGATGGTCGTGAGGCCTTTGGCCTTCGACGCGAACTGATTCAGATAATCGAAAATCTGACTGTTGAGCTGCGCGGGCATCAGATGGTCGGCAAGGAAAATCTGCAGCGACATCTGGAACGAGCTGAAAATCGGGAACGCCGTGAACAGCGCGAACGCGACCGTGGCGAGCGGCACGAGCGCGAGCATGGTGGTGAACGTGAGGCTGCCGGCCACCTGCGGAATACGGTCTTCGCTACTGCGCTTCGCGGCAAACTGCGCGAGACGTTTGAGCTTGTCGAGATCGAAACGCACCCTGGACAACAAACCCACCTTCTTACCCCCTGCTATATCAAACAGTGTTTCAGGACCGTGCGCGAGGCCTGGCCGAATGGCTAGGGACGGCCTGTACAGCGGACCCAGCCCCTATAATACCCGTTCACCGATGAGGCCTATGAAAGACATTCTCGTGCTCTATTACAGCCGTCATGGCGCCACGCGCGAGCTTGCGCTGGCGATCGCCCACGGCGTCGACAGCGTCCCCGGCATGCAGGCGCGTGTGCGCACCGTGCCGGCGGTTTCCACCGTCTGCGAAGCGACCCAGCCGGATATTCCCGCTGAAGGGCCGCCCTACGTCGAACTGCGCGACCTCGAAGAATGCGCCGGTCTCGCGCTCGGTTCGCCCACCCGCTTCGGCAACATGGCGGCGTCGTTGAAATATTTTCTCGACGGCACCACGCCGCAGTGGCTTTCCGGCGCGCTGTCCGGCAAACCGGCCTGTGTGTTCACCTCCACCGGCAGTTTGCACGGCGGCCAGGAGTCCACGCTGCTATCCATGATGCTGCCGCTTCTGCATCACGGCATGCTGATCGTCGGCATTCCGTACACCGAGAGCGCGCTCTCCACCACGCAAACCGGCGGCACACCCTATGGTGCATCGCATTTCGCGCGCGCGGGCACGGCCGAACAGGGCATCTCCGCCGACGAAAAGACGCTGGCGATCGCCCTCGGGGCACGCGTTGCCCGCACGGCGGCGTCCATGAGCGAACGGCCGTGAGCGAGCCGAATGCCCCACAGACGGCGAACGATGCGAATGTCCCGTTGCCCGTGAGCAATCGCAACGCGCAACATGCCGGCTCGTTCCCGGCGGATTCCGCAACGAACGCCCCCATACGTGCAACCGTCGTGCCCGTGCAGCAAAAACGCGCCGCCGCTTTCGGCGCCACGGCCGCCCTGCTCGCGTTGATCGTCTTGTCCGTCGCGTGGGAATGGTGGCTCGCGCCGCTGCGCCCAGGCGGCTCGGCGCTGGTGCTCAAAGCCGTGCCGCTGCTGCTCGCGCTGCCCGGCGTGTGGCGCCGCCGGCTTTACACGCTGCAATGGGCATCGATGCTGATCCTGCTGTATTTTGCCGAGGGCATCGTTCGCGGCTGGAGCGACCACGGCCTGAGCGCCCGGCTCGGCTGGCTCGAAACCGCTCTTGCCGTGGTTTTCTTCGTCTGCACGCTCGCGTATGTCGCGCCGTTCAAGCGCGCCGCAAAACGAGCAGCCAAGCAGGCAGCGAACCAGGCAGCACAAGAGAACGCCCAGCAGAACGCCGGGCAGACCGAAGGAAGCACACGATGAGAACAACGCTGTTCAAGTCGTTTCCCGCGTAAACCTGTCCGCCGACCATCCTGACCGACCCAACATGACCCAAGCCGCTTTCCTCTCCGCTTGCCGCGACGCCATCGGCGCCACCCAGGTACTGACCGACCCGCACGACACCGCCCCCTACCTCACCGACTGGCGCCGGCGCTACACCGGCGCGGCCTGTGCGGTGCTCTGCCCGGCCACGCCTGAGGAAGTCGCCGCGCTCGTCAAACTCGCCGTCGAGCATCGCATCGCGCTGGTGCCGCAAGGCGGCAACACCGGTCTGGCCGGCGGCGCCACGCCGGACGCCAGCGGTGCGCAGGCGGTCATCAGTCTGCGGCGCCTGAACCGGGTACGCGACATCGATCCGCACAACAACACGATCACGGTCGAAGCCGGTGTCATTCTCGCCGAAGTACAGAAGCACGCCGAGGAAGCCGGCCGCCTGTTCCCCTTGAGCCTCGCCGCCGAAGGCAGTTGCACGATCGGCGGCAATCTCGCCACCAACGCGGGCGGCACCGGCGTACTGCGCTACGGCAACACGCGCGAGCTGTGCCTGGGCCTCGAAGTGGTCACCCCGCAAGGCGAACTGTGGGACGGCCTGCGCGGACTGCGCAAGGACAACACCGGCTACGATCTGCGCGATCTGTTCATCGGCGCGGAAGGCACGCTCGGCATCATCACCGCCGCTGTGCTCAAGCTGCATCCGCAACCGGCCGCCCGCGTCACGGCGCTCGCCGCGCTCGCGTCGCCGCATGCGGCGCTCGATTTCCTGTCGCTCACGCAACGCGTCGCCGGGCCGCTTCTGACCGGCTTCGAATTGATGTCGGATTTCTGTCTGCGGCTGGTGGGGCGGCATTTCGAGCAGATGCGCTATCCGTTCGCCGAATCGCACGCGCAAGTCGTGCTATTGGAACTGTCGGACAGCGAGAATGAGCAGCATGCGCGCGAATTGTTCGAGCGCCTGATGGAAACCGCGCTCGAAGAAGGTCTGGTCGAAGACGCGGTGGTCGCGGAGAACCTGACACAGTCGCGGGCATTCTGGAATCTGCGCGAACACATCCCGCTCGCGCAGGCGGAGGAAGGCCTGAATATCAAACACGATATCGCGGTGCCGATCTCGCGCATCGGCCATTTCATCGAGGAAACCGATGCGGCCATCGCGCAAGCCGTGCCGGGCGTACGCATGGTCACGTTCGGCCATCTCGGCGACGGCAATCTGCACTACAACGTGCAGGCGCCCGAGGGCGTCGACGCGAAAGCATTCCTGGATAGCTGGCAAAGCCCGATCAACCAGATCGTCTACGACAGCGTGCACCGGCATCGCGGCAGCATCAGCGCGGAACACGGCCTCGGCCAGTTGAAGATCGACGAGGCCATGCATTACAAGCAGGACGTGGAGGTGCAGTTGATGCGCGCCGTGAAACGCGCGCTTGACCCGCTGAACCTGATGAATCCGGGCAAGGTGCTACGCTAAGGTTTATAGAAAGCCTTCGCCATCGGGTGCGAGGTCCATTGCAGGAGTCGTTGCCGTGAAGATTCGAGTGCTGTCCGATCTGCATCTGGAGAACGACGAGCCCGAGCTGATCCCGCATGCGCACGCGGATCTGATTGTGCTGGCCGGCGACATCCACAATCACGCGGCCGGCCCACGCTGGGCCGCGCAAACTTTCGACGGCGCCGTGCCGGTGGTCTATGTGCCCGGCAATCACGAGTACTACGACGGTGAATTCGGCGCGCTCGAAACCGCGCTCTACGACGCAGCCGCGCAAGTCGACAACGTACATGTGCTGAACAATGCCACGCTGGTCGACCCGCAAGGCCGCTGGCGCGTACTCGGCACCACCTTGTGGACCGACTTCGCGTTATACGGCGCGGATACAGACACGCTCGCCGGGTCCATCGACGCATCGCGCCGGGTGATGCTCGACTTTCGCGGCCTGATCCAGATGAACTGGCCGCACGGCACGCAGGACTCGCCGCGCGACTTCACTCCCGACGATTCCCTCGCGCTGCACCGGCGGGCGCGCGCCTGGCTCGAAAGCGAGCTGGCAAAACCGTTCGACGGCAAGACGATTGTCGTCACGCATCACGCGCCGCATCGGCTGAGTCTGGCTGAGCGCTACGCGGAAGACCGCGTGTCGGCCGGTTTCGTCAATCATTTGCCGGAACTGGTGCGCTCGCCCGTCGCACTGTGGATTCACGGCCATACGCATACGCCGTTCGACTACACCGTGAACGGCACGCGCGTGGTCTGCAATCCACGCGGCTATCTCGACCGGCGCACCCGTCAGCTGGAAAATCCGCAATTCACGTGGGATAAGGTCGTAGAGATATAGCGGCGGCTTGGGGCCGATCTGGGTAGCGCGGCCAGGTGCCACGCACTACGCTGTTGCTGTCGGCGGGTTCGGGTGTCTTACTGGCGTGTGGGCATATCGGCTTGTCGGCATATCGGCTTGTCGGCTTGTCGGCTTGTCGGCTTGTCGGCTTGTCGGCTTGTCGGCTTGTCGGCTTGTCGGCTTGTCGGCTTGTCGGCTTGTCGGCTTGTCGGCTTGTCGGCTTGTCGGCTTGTCGGCTTGTCGGCTTGTCGGCTTGTCGGCTTGTCGGCTTGTCGGCTTGTCGGCTTGTCGGCTTGTCGGCTTGTCGGCTTGTCGGCTTGTCGGCTTGTCGGCTTGTCGGCTTGTCGGCTTGTCGGCTTGTCGGCTTGTCGGCTTGTCGGCTTGTCGGCTTGTCGGCTTGTCGGCTTGTCGGCTTGTCGGCTTGTCGGCTTGTCGGCTTGTCGGCTTGTCGGCGTTTCGGCGTTTCGGCGTTTCGGCGTTTCGGCGTTTCGGCGTTTCGGCGTTTCGGCGTTTCGGCGTTTCGGCGTTTCGGCGTTTCGGCGTTTCGGCGTTTCGGCGTTTCGGCGTTTCGGCGTTTCGGCGTTTCGGCGTTTCGGCGTTTCGGCGTTTCGGCGTTTCGGCGTTTCGGCGTTTCGGCGTTTCGGCGTTTCGGCGTTTCGGCGTTTCGGCGTTTCGGCGTTTCGGCGTTTCGGCGTTTCGGCGTTTCGGCGTTTCGGCGTTTCGGCGTTTCGGCGTTTCGGCGTTTCGGCGTTTCGGCGTTTCGGCGTTTCGGCGTTTCGGCGTTTCGGCGTTTCGGCGTTTCGGCGTTTCGGCGTTTCGGCGTTTCGGCGTTTCGGCGTTTCGGCACATCAGCATCACGCCAGATCGCCCCGGACAACTCGAATCGATAAAACCCGCCATCCCGGTCATCTCCGGAGGTCGCTCATGTGTGGTCGAATCAGCCAGTACCGCGATCCGCATCTGTACGCGCAGCAGCTTGGCCTCGCCGATCCGCTCATGCTATTCGACGCCGCCGACCGCCGCCCCGGCTATAACCTCGCGCCGGGCACTCATCCGCTCGCGATCTACCCGGACCAGACGCTGCACGCGATCCACTGGGGTTATTGCCCGGATTGGGCACGCGAGCAACATCTGCCGCAGACGATCAATGCACGAGCCGAAACCGCGCCACATACACGCTACTTCAAAGACCTATGGAAAACCGGACGGGTATTGGTGCCGGCGGACGGCTGGTTCGAATGGCGCATGGAAGCCGCGCCCGGAACATCAGGAACCTCAGGAACATCAAGCGGGGATAGCGCGGAAGAAACCGACACAACAGTCCGCCAGCCTTACTTCGTGCATCTGAAAAGCGGCGTGCCGATGTACCTCGCGGCCCTGTCGAGCGTACGCGGCACGGAACCGCAAACGGCAGGAATGGGATTGGTGATCGTAACGGCGATCGCCGACGCGGGCCTGATCGACGTACATGGCCGGCGTCCGCTGGTATTCGCGCCGGAGGCGGCGCGCCGCTGGCTGGATCCGGCCCTGCAGTCCGACGAACTCGAACAGCTCGCTCGTAGCGCCTGCCTGCCCGCCGCGCGGTTTCGCTGGCACCGGGTGAGCCCGGAGGTAGACCGCACGCTCACCGACGAGCCGGGTCTGATCGAAGCGCTGCACTGAAGCTGAAAGTGCCAAGCAGCGCGGATCGAAACGGATCGGAAACCTGACTACACGTGCGCGGTAAGACGCGGCAATGCGAAAGGCACCCCGAAAAACGCAACAGCAAGCTCAATTGCCACGCGCCCGGCAACCCGGCGCGCCGGCGTGGCTCAGCGATCGCGCCGTTGTTCCTGCAAATCAGGACGCTCGACCTTGACCGGCACCAGTTGCGGCTGCTGCTCGCGCAGACGGCGCAGCAGATCGCGCGATGCGGCGATTCCGATCAGTCCCAACATGACGGCCACGCCGATCATCAGATGCGTATCCATGAATTCCTCGTCCTTCGGTTGTTGCGATTATTGCGATTTGCCGAACGGCGGCTAATTGAACGTGAGCGTTTGCGGCAGAATGCGGCAGCGCATGAACCACACGTTAGCAAATCGACCGCGACGCAGAAGTAAGGAAATGTTGCGACGCGGCACTTATGTAACAGGCTGTCACGCCGCACCGGCCTGGAACCGTCAACAATGGTCAACCGCCCACGTGACGCTGCTTCAGCCGCGCGCGAACTGGCGCAGCTCTTCCTGATCGGCGGCCAGCGTGCCGGGCAACTCGTCACGCAGGAATTCGACCCAGGTACGGATTTTCGCGTCCAGATACTGCCGGGACGGATACAACGCATACAGATTCATTTCCTGCGACGTGTATTCTGGTAATAACCACACGAGTTCGCCGCTACGCAAACCGCTGATCGCCGAGTAGATCGGAATCAGTCCGATGCCCATGCCCTTGCAGGCCGCGACCGCCATGGCTTCGGCAACATTCACCTGGAAGGTGGCCGGACCGAGGGCAATCGTTTCCTCGCCGTTTGGGCCGTCGAACGTCCATTTGTCGGTTGGAAACACCGGCGTGACCATTTGCAGGCATGTGTGGCGCGTGAGGTCAGAAGGTGTTTGAGGCACGCCGTGCCGCTCCAGATAAGCCGGCGACGCACACGCGATGCTGAACGCACTGCCCAGCCGCTGCGACACCAGCCCCGAATCCGGCAACCCGGTTGCCAGTGTCAGCGAGACGTCGAAACCTTCGTCGAGCAGGTCAGGCATGCGCTGCGCAAGCGTCAGTTCGATATGCACGTCCGGATAGCGCTCCTGATAGCGCCCCACCGCCGGCACAACATAGTGCTGGCCGAAGCTCGTCATCGCATGGACCTTGAGCTTGCCGGACGGCCGCGCATGGGCGTCGCCCGCCTCCGCTTCCGCCTGATCCACGTACGCGAGGATCTGTTCGCAGCGTTGCAGATAACGCTCACCCGCCTCGGTCAGCGCGATCCGGCGCGTGGTGCGGTTCAACAGACGCGTGCGCAGGTGCGCTTCCAGGTCGGAAACCGCGCGCGACGCGTACGCCGTGGTCGTGTTCAGGTGCTGCGCGGCACCCGTAAAGCTGCCCGCTTCGACGACCCGGACAAATACGCGCATGTTTTGAAGCGTATCCATACTTTTCCCTGTTGATCCGCAGCGATTGTTACACAATTCGCAAAGGCGATTGTCTCATATTCCGTAAAAATGCCTTGCATCTTTACCGGTTATTCCCCAATCAATCAAAAAATATAATGGCGCACATGCTTCTATAGCCAATTTTGGAGGAAATCGTGCAGTCTCCGGTACAGAAAGGGGTCGCCGCAACAGCGGTTCTTACGATCCTATTAACAATCGCCGGCTGTGCCAGTACCGGAGGCATCGCGCCGCAGGACCGCGGAATCGAGCCCTCCTCGCTCGACGCAGGCAACGCCATCCGGGCCGCCAATGCGGACGCCCAATGGCCGGCCGCCGACTGGTGGCGCGCCTATAACGATCCGCAGCTCAATGAGTGGATCGAAGCCGCGCAGGCGGGCAATCCGAATCTCGCCGTCGCCCAGGCGCGCGTGCGCGAAGCCGTGTCGATGGCGGGCGTCGCCCATTCGGCGCTGTCGCCGCAAGTGAACGGCAGCCTGTCGATCCAGCGTCAGAAATGGGCCGACAACCTTTATTACGGCCCCGGCTCGCTCGCGGGCCAGCAGTCGTGGAACAACACCGGCACGCTGGGCCTCTCGTACAACCTCGATCTCTGGGGCAAGGACAAGAACGCTGCCGAGCGCGCGCTCGACGCCGCCCATGCCAGCGCAGCGGACTTCCGCGCCGCCCAGCTCGAACTGGAAGGCAACGTGGTGCGCACGTACATCGAGATGTCGATGAACTACGCGCTGCTCGATATCGCCAAATCCACGCTGCAGCAACAGCAGCAGATTGTCGACCTGGCGAACCGGCGCCTGAAAGGCGGCATCGGCACCCAGCTCGAAGTGAGCCAGGCCGAAACGCCAATGCCGGAATACGAGCGCCAGATTGATGAGATCGAGGAAAAGATCGCACTCGGCCGCAATCAACTGGCCGCACTGGCCGGCAAAGGTCCGGGTGCGGGCGACGCAATCCAGCGTCCGACACTGTCGCTCGACAACGCACCCACCGGTCTGCCGAGCGCACTGCCCGCGGATCTGATCGGCCATCGGCCGGACGTGGTCGCGGCACGCTGGACGGTCGCCGCGCAAGCGCGCGGCATCGACGTCGCCAAGGCCAGCTTCTATCCGGACATCAACCTGCTGGCGTCGATCGGCGGCTATGCGGCAATGGGCCCGCTGTTCCAGTTCCTGAAGGACCCGTCGCATAGCTGGAGCGCGGGTCCGGCGCTGTCGCTGCCGATCCTCGACGGCGGGCGTCTGCGCTCGCAACTCGGCGCGGCGTCGGCCGGGTACGACGAGGCGGTCGATCGCTATAACCAGTCGATCGTCGGCGCACTGAAGGACATCTCCGATCAGGTGATCCGCATCCGTTCGCTCACAACCCAGGCAGCAGACGCCGATCGTTCGGTCGCAGCGGCTCGCAAGAACTATGAATTGTCACGCGAAGGCTATCGGCGCGGTTTGACCGACTATCTGAACGTGCTGGTCGCGCAAAGCCAGTTGCTGCGCGCGCAGGAAGGCGTCGCGAAGATTCAGGCCGAACGGTTGGGCGCGCATGCCTCGCTGGTCACGGCTTTGGGTGGTGGACTCGACGAACCGGCCAACGGACCGCAGGCGAACGAGACGCTGCCGGCGCATGGCAAGGGTAAAGGCAACGCCGCAGCGGCTGGTTCGAACGCCGCGACAAGCTCGAACCACGCTTCCGCCAGCGTCAGCACGGCTGAGTGAGGAAGCGAACCATGTCAGCTTCCCCATCCCCCGCCTCGCGCCCGTCATCGCTCACCGCGCTCTACTCAGCCGCCGCCGACTGGGCGCGCACCGACGGCCTCACGTGGGTCTATCTGTTCAAAGCGCTCGCCGCCTGCTTTCTGGCGCTCGGCATCGCGATGAAACTCGACCTGCCGCAGCCGCGCACCGCGATGACCACCGTGTTCATCGTGATGCAGCCGCAAAGCGGGATGGTGTTCGCCAAGAGCTTCTACCGGATCTGCGGCACGCTGGTCGGCCTCGTCGTGATGCTGGCGTTGATCGGCCTGTTCGCGCAGCAGCCGGAACTGTTCATCGTCACGACCGCGATCTGGGTCGGCATCTGCACCGCGGGCGCCGCGCGCAATCGCAACTTCAGGTCGTACGGTTTCGTGCTGGCCGGCTATACCGCCGCGCTGATCGGCATCCCCGCTTCGCAGCATCCGGATGGCGCCTTTCTGAGCGCGCTCACGCGGGTGGCTGAAGTGGTAGTCGGGATCGTCTGCGCGGGCGCGGTCAGTGGCCTCGTGTTTCCGCAGTTCGCCGGTTTGCAGATGCGCAGCACCGTGCGCGCGCGTTTCTCGGCGTTCGTCGAGTATGTGTCGGCCTCGCTGGCCGGCCGCAACGACCGCGCGCAGATCGAAGCGACCAATGCGGGTTTTGTTGCCGATATCGTCGGTTTCGAGGCCGCGCGCAGCGTCGCCGTGTTCGAAGGTCCCGATTCGCGGATGCGCGGCGGCCGTCTGGCGCGTCTGAACAGCGAATTCATGACCGCCTCGACGCGCTTTCACGCGCTGCATCAGTTGATGAACCGGCTGCGCGACGCGAACACGAACGGCGCGACCGTCGCTGTCGAAGCGCTGGAACCGTACTTCAAGGAAATCGCCCCGTTGCTCGCGAAATCCGGCGAACCGGTATTGAGCGCCACGGACGCCGCCCACGCCGCGTCGCAACTAAACGAATACAAAGCGGAGCTGCCCAGGCGGGTGCGCGAAACACGCGCTTCGCTGGAAACGCAGCCGGACGCACCGCTGCTCGACTTCGACACCGGTGCCGAACTGCTGTATCGCTTCATCGACGATCTGCATGCGTACGCGGCCACTTATGCGTCGCTGGCCGTCGACACGCACGAACGCGAGCGCTGGATCGAGCGCTACGAACCGAAGACGAACGCCATCGCCGCGAGCGTGGCCGGCTTGCGCGCGACCATTGTCATGATCGTGCTCGGCGCTTTCTGGATCGCGACCGCATGGCCGAGCGGCTCGACCTTGACGCTGGACGCAGCGGCGGTCTGCGCGCTGGCGTCCTCGTCGCCGAATCCGAAACGCACGGCCTTCCAGATGGCGGGCGGCACGCTGGTCGCCTCGGTGATGGGCATGATCGCGGTGTACGGCGTGTATCCGCACATCGACGGTTTTCCGCTGCTGTGCGCCGCGCTCACGCCGTTCCTGCTGCTCGGCGTGTTCATGACGACGCGCCCGGCACTGGCGGGCTACGGCGTCGGCTACTGCATCTTCTTCTGTTTCCTGGCCGGTCCGGACAACCTGATTCATTACGACCCGAGCGGCACCATCAACGACGCGATCGCGCTGGTGCTGTCGATGCTGGTGTGCGCGGTTGCCTTTGCCGTGCTGCTGCCGCCTTCGACACCGTGGCTGCGCAACCGCCTGCTGGTGGACCTGCGCCGTCAGGTAGTGCTGGCGAGCCGCGCGGGCATGCGCCGGGTGCGTTCGCGTTTCGAGAGCGGCGCACGCGATCTGATGTCCCAGATCAACGCACTCGCGCAGAACGAACCCGAACTCAAACGCGACACCTTGCGCTGGCTCTTCTCGGTGCTCGAAGTGGGCAACGCGATGATCGACCTGCGTCGCGAAGTGGCGGCCCTGCCCCGCGACGCACGCTACGCGCAGACGATGCCGTGGCGCGTCTCATTGCGTGCGATGCGCGACGCGGTGAGCACGCTATTCGAACGTCCGCGCGCGGACCGCTTCGACCGCGCGCTTGCCGCCACCACCGATGCCATTGCCGCCGTTCAACAGGTACTGGCCACTTTCACGCCACCGCGTGAAGAGCGGCACCAGTTGCAACGCATTCTGAGTCAACTGCATTTCATTCGTACCGCGCTGCTCGATCCGCAATCGCCGCTTGAACCGTTGATGAGCGGACGGGCCGACGCGTCAGAAGGAGTTCCTCATGCCACGTGATATCGCCGTTTTCGACGCTTACGTGCCGGCCATCGTGCTGCTGTTTATCGCGGGCGCCGCGCTTACCTGGGTGCTGGACCGCGTGATTGCCTATACGGGCCTGTATCGCGTGGTGTGGCATCCGTCCTTGTTCCGGGCCAGCTTGCTCGTGTGTGTGTGCGGCGTGCTGGGTCTCGCCGTTTATCGTTGATCAGAGTCGAAACATGACCATCCGAAATATTGTTGGCTTCGTCGCGACAGCCATTATCTTTATCGTCGCGATTTTGATTGGGCGCGTGTTGTGGGTTCATTACATGGATGAACCTTGGACACGCGATGGGCGCGTGCGCGCTGAGATCGTCAATGTGGCGCCTGATGTTTCCGGCGCGGTTGTGGATTTGCCTGTTAAGGACAATCAACTGGTGAAGAAGGGTGATCTGTTGATGCAGATCGATCCTTCGCATTATCAGATTGCTGTTGAGCAGGCGCAGGCTGCTGTTGCTGCGCGTAAGGCTGAACTGCAGATGAAGCGGGATGATGCGCAGCGGCGGGCGGATATGGATGCTTTAGTCGTGTCTAAAGAGAGTCGTGAGAATGCGACTCACACTGCGTCTGCTGCCGAGGCTTCGTATCAACAGGCTTTGGCCGCGCTTGATGCTGCGAAGTTGAATCTTGAACGCACTCGCGTGGTGTCGCCGGTTGATGGGTATGTCACTAATCTGAATGTGTTTCGTGGGGATTATGCGACTGCTGGGGCTGCCAAGCTGGCGATTGTCGATAGTCACTCTTTCTGGGTTTATGGGTATTTTGAGGAGACCAAGCTGCCTCGTGTTCGTATCGGGGATAAGGCTGAAGTTCGGTTGATGAGTGGGGGTACCCTGCGGGGGCATGTCGAGAGTATCTCTCGTGGGATCTATGATCGGGATAATCCCGAGAGCCGTGAATTGCTTGCTGATGTGAATCCGACTTTTAACTGGGTGAGGTTGGCGCAGCGCGTGCCTGTGAGGGTTGGGATTGATTTTGTTCCTGATGGGGTGGTGCTTGCTGCTGGGATTACTTGTACTGTTGTTGTTAGGCCGGGTTGAGGGGGGTTTTGCGGTGTTTGTTTTTTTTGTTTGTTGGTTGGTTGATTGCCTGGGGCGTTGGAGTTTTCTTGGTCCGGATTCTTTGGCCTTTCCTTGAATTCTTCGTGGTCTATTAGCGTTCGCCCCTGTGCGGGGCAGGCACTTACTTTCTTTGCCGCCGCAAAGAAAGTAAGCAAAGAAAGCGGCTCACACCGCTAACTCTTAAGCGGGTCCCCCGCACAGTCGCAGTAGTGGTGCATCTGGAATCCGTGCTCTCGCACATTCCGCGTGAGTGACAAAGGTGTCATCAGCTCCCACTCCGCACCGCGTGCGTCGCGGATGGGACTGCAACGGAAACCAAGGGTTTCAGTTGTGGGTAGTAGGGGTTTCTGCTTCTTCTGCTTCTTCTGCTTCTTCTGCTTCTTCTGCTTCTTCTGCTTCTTCTGCTTCTTCTGCTTCTTCTGCTTCTTCTGCTTCTTCTCCTGCTGCTCCTGGTTCGGCTTCGGCTTCGGCTTCGGCTTCGGCTTCTGTTTCCGTTTCCGTTTCCGCTCCGCCCCGGCGACGCTGGGCGCGCCGAGGTGGTGCTTCGTTCCGACCTAATTTCCGTGGCTTTGGGTGCGGTGGTCTGCCTTTTTTATAGCCTGAATTTTCCGACCATCTGCTTCAGGCCGCGGGCCTGGTCGTCTAGTGAGCGGGCGGCCGCCGTTGCCTGCTCTACCAGTGCGGCGTTCTGCTGTGTGCCGGAATCCATCTGCGTCACCGCAAGGTTGATCTCTTCAATCCCCGCGCTTTGCTCGGATGATGCCGCCGATATCTCGCCCATGATGTCGGTCACACGCTTCACAGCCTTCACCACTTCGTCCATGGTCTGGCCGGCATTTTGTGCCAGGGTCGATCCGTTACTTACGCGCTCCACCGACGTGCTGATCAAGCCCTTGATCTCCTTGGCCGCGGCTGCGCTGCGCTGGGCGAGATTGCGGACTTCGGCGGCGACCACCGAAAAGCCGCGGCCTTCTTCGCCGGCTCGGGCGGCTTCCACCGCGGCGTTCAAGGCCAGAATGTTGGTCTGGAATGCAATCCCCTCGATCACGCCGATGATGTCGCCAATGCTCCGCGCACTATCGTTGATCTCGTTCATCGTCGCCACCACGCGGCTTACTACGTCGCCGCCCTTCTCCGCAATCTCCGAGGCGTTGTTGGCTAGCGTGCTCGCCTGCTTGGCGTTGTCGGCGTTCTGACGAACCGTGGAGGTCAGTTGCTCCATGCTGCTCGCGGTTCGCTCGAGCGCCATCGCCTGTTGTTCGGTGCGCTGTGACAAGTCCAGATTGCCCATCGAAATTTCGCCCGACGCCGTCGCAATCGCGTCCGCACTGGATGCAATGTCGGAGACCGTCGTCGCGAGGCCGCTTTGCATGTCGTGCAGCGCGTACAGCATGCTCGACTTGTCCTTGCGGCCCAACGCGATCTGATTCGACAGGTCGCCCGCCGCGATCCGGCTCGCAATTTCCTTCGCGTACGCCGGTTCGCCGCCAAGCTGGCCGGCAAGGCGGCGGACCACCCACTCGCCAATGCCGAACGCCAATGCAATCAGCCCGACTGTCATCACCGCGATCATCACGAACGACGAATGGAAAATGAAACCCGATGCCTTGATGGTCGCCTTCGCGGCTGTGCCGCGCTGCGCAACGAGTTCGTCGACGAGTTTTTCGAGCTTGCCGGTCTCGACCAGCAACGAGACATCCTGCGTGCCGACCTGCCAGTTCATCTGCGAAAGATCGAGCGGCTGCGCTTTCACCAGCTTCACGAAGTCGCGCAAATGGCCGCTCCACACCGTGACGGCTGCGGCAAATTTCTTCTGCTGGTCGACCGCCTTCGCGTCGGATGTGTCGACGTACTGTTGCAGCGTGCCGAGTTCCGTACCGAGACCGTTCAGACCCTTGTCGATGTCGGCGCCGAGATCGTCGCGCTCCTTGGCGGTGGTCGCGGTCAGCAGCATTTTTTGCGCGCGGCTCGCGCGCAGCATGTGGCCGCGCGCCTCTTCGGCAGCGCGGCTGGCCACGTGGCCCTGGTCGTAGATCGATTGCGAGGAGGCGTTCAGGCGGCTGATCTGGGTCAGCGAAAATACGCCGATCAGGAGCGTGCCAATCAGCAGCACGGCAAACGCAAGCCGCAGCATCGCCTTCACCGACAAGCCCTTGAGCCGCACGGCACGCGAGCGGCTGCCCTGTCCACGCGATGGCGACGGCTTGCCCGCCGCTTCCCCTTCCGGTACGAACCCCGCGCCCGTCTGGCCACCCAGCGATACTGCTTTCATATTTCTCGTCCCCGCGTAATCGAACTGCCGGAAAGGTCGGTTCCGGCATTGATGCTTATCTCTCCGGGTCTACGGCATAAACGTCCGCGATCTTTAACGCCGCTCACGTGATGCCAACTGCTGCGCCCGGTCCTCGACGCGTCGCTTTGTAAGCTCCACGCCCGCGACCGTTTTATACATGGCCAAAAATCCCCGAACCGCATTTATCAGACGACTTGCCAGCCACGCGTGGTAATGGCAGCACACCCGTTGCAAGCACCGCAACGGTGCGCCGAACTCCCCATTTCAACGCACCGATGACGCTCAGCCGAACCATAAATGTCCGATAAGTGTCCGATTCGCGACAAAACTTGTCCTTACAATTCATCGAAGCCACATTAAACTGCGACAAATAGCTGACACCGCCGGATGCCGCGTCGAAATGCCGCAGCAGTCGAACAGGCAAGCGAAGCCGAAGAACGACGACGCCGCGCCGGCAGCCTGAAATCGTTACCTTTCACTCTCTTCTCTCTCATCTAGCGTATGGAAACGAGCCTCGATAAAAGCGCCCTCGCCGGCGCCTCAGCCGGAACCGCGGGTTCTGCCAATCCGGCCACCCCGGCTTCCTCGGCCGCCTCGCAGCCGGCCGCGAAAGTCCAGCGTACGGTTTACTCCGTGCTCGGCGCGATCAGCTTTTCGCATCTGCTCAACGACATGATCCAGTCGTTGATTCTGGCCATTTACCCGATGCTGAAAGACAACTTTTCATTGTCGTTCGGGCAGATCGGCCTGATTACACTGACCTACCAGATCACCGCGTCGCTGCTGCAACCGCTGGTCGGCAGCTATACCGACAAGCATCCGAAGCCGTATTCGCTGCCCGTCGGCATGGGCTTCACGCTCACCGGCCTGCTGCTGATGTCGGTCGCGCCGAACTTCGGCGTACTGCTGGTCGCGGCGGCGCTGGTCGGCTGCGGCTCGTCGGTGTTCCATCCGGAATCGTCGCGGGTCGCGCGCATGGCCTCGGGCGGGCGTCATGGGCTCGCGCAGTCGCTGTTTCAGGTGGGCGGCAATGCGGGTTCGTCGCTCGGACCGTTGCTCGCCGCGTTGATCGTGATTCCGCACGGCCAGCGCAGCATCGCGTGGTTCTCGGTGGCGGCGCTGGTCGCGATGGTCGTGCTGACGCAGATCGGCCGTTGGTACAAGCAGCACCCCGCCGTGAAGAAGGCCCGCACCCAGGCCGGTCACGCGACGCTGTCGCGCAACCAGGTCATGTTCGCGATGGGCGTCCTGATGCTGCTGGTGTTCTCGAAATACTTCTACCTTGCGAGCATCAACAGCTATTTCACGTTCTATCTGATCGACAAGTTCCATCTGCCGGTGCAGGCCGCGCAGATCCACCTGTTCGTGTTCCTCGCGGCGGTCGCGGCGGGTACGGTGATCGGTGGTCCGATCGGCGACAGGATCGGCCGCAAGTATGTGATCTGGGTGTCGATCCTCGGCGTCGCGCCGTTCACGTTGCTGCTGCCGTATGCCAACCTGTTCTGGACCGGCGTGCTGACGGTGATCATCGGTATCGTGCTGGCTTCGGCGTTCTCGGCGATCCTCGTCTATGCGCAGGAGTTGATCCCCGGCAAGGTGGGGATGGTCGCGGGGCTGTTCTTCGGCTTCGCGTTCGGAATGGGCGGGATCGGCGCGGCCGTGCTCGGGCAGTTGGCCGACGCCACCAGCATCACGTACGTCTATAAGGTGTGTTCGTTCCTGCCGCTGATCGGCGTGCTCACGGTGTTTCTGCCGAATGTCGAAAGCAAGCGCGCGAAAGCGTGATGGGCTGGTCTGGAAGTGGATGAAGAAAAAGGCGCTGCGGCGCCTTTTTCTTTGGCCGTATGGGTTTGCTGCCGGGTGGGCTTCGTGGGTTGCACAGGGCGGCTATCGCCGCAGCTTCGGCTGAGCCAGTTCGGCGTCGCGCCACGTTGGGTGCGTTGGGTGCGTTGGGTGCGTTGGGTGCGTTGGGTGCGTTGGGTGCGTTGGGTGCGTTGGGCACGTTGGGTGCGTTGGGCACGTTGAGCGCGTTGGGCTCGTTGGGCTCGTTGGGCTCGTTGGGCTCGTTGGGCTCGTTGGGCTCGTTGGGCTCGTTGGGCTCGTTGGGCTCGTTGGGCTCGTTGGGCGCGGCTGTCACGCTGGTCACGCTGGTCACTGCGGGCACCGCGACCGCAGCGGCCACAGCGGCCACAGCGGCGCTCATGGTGAACCCGCGTTGTCCACACAGCCACGCGTGCACTATGCTTGTGCGAACGTACGCCCTGCTCTCGCGCCGCGCCCAACAGCCCGTACGATTCGCCATCCGTTCACTCACGCTGCAGAAGGATCGCCGCCGATGACCACCTATCGCGACTTCCACCGCCGCTCGATCGAGCAACCCGAGGAATTCTGGCGTGACGAGGCGCAGCGGATTCATTGGCAAACGCCGTTCGACACGGTGCTCGACCGCTCGAATCCCCCCTTCGCGCGCTGGTTCGTCGGCGGTCGCACGAACCTGTGCCATAACGCGGTGGATCGCCATATGGCCGAGCGCCCGCAGCAAAACGCTCTGGTCTACGTGTCGACGGAAACCGGTATCGAGCGACACTACACGTACGCGGAGCTCTACGCGGAAATCAACCGCATGGCCGCGGTGATGCGCTCGCTGGGCGTCAAGCGCGGCGACGTGGTGCTGATCTATATGCCGATGATCCCCGAAGCGCTGTTCGCCATGCTCGCGTGCGCGCGGCTCGGCGCGATCCACTCGGTGGTGTTCGGCGGCTTCGCGGCCCTCAACCTGGCGGCCCGCATCGACGATGCGAAACCGGTGCTGATTGTCACCGCCGACGCCGGCGCGCGCGGCGGCAAAGTGATCGACTACACGCCGCTGGTGGACGAAGCGCTCGCGCGCGCGACCCACAAAACGCCGCACGTGTTGCTGATCGACCGCCAGCTCGCACCCGAGCGCCTGAGCGCGAGCTACCTCGTCGCCTACGAGCCGTTGCGCGAACAGTTTTTCGATGCGCACGTGCCCTGCGAATGGCTCGAATCGAACGAGCCTTCGTATGTGCTGTACACGTCGGGCACGACCGGCAAACCGAAGGGCGTGCAGCGCGACGTCGGCGGCTATGCGGTGGCGCTGGCGGCATCGATGGAACACATCTTTCAGGGCAAAGCCGGCGACACGATGTTCACCGCGTCGGACGTGGGCTGGGTGGTCGGCCACAGCTACATCGTCTATGCGCCGCTGATCGCGGGGCTCACTACCGTGATGTATGAAGGCACGCCGATCCGTCCGGACGGCGGCATCTGGTGGCGCCTCGTCGAACAGCACAGGATCAATCTGATGTTCACCGCGCCGACCGCGTTGCGCGTGCTGAAAAAACAGGACCCGGCCCTGTTGAAAAAATCCGATCTGTCGAGCCTGCGCACCCTGTTCCTTGCCGGCGAGCCGCTCGACGAACCGACCGCCGCGTGGATCACCGACGCGCTCGGCAAGCCTGTGATCGACAACTACTGGCAGACCGAAACCGGTTGGCCGATGCTGGCGATTCCGCGCGGCATCGAAGCCCTGCCCAGCAAGCTCGGTTCGCCTGGCGTGCCGTCGGCCGGCTTCAACCTGACCTTGCGTAACGAACTGACCGGCGAGCCCTGCCCGCCCGGTGAAAAAGGCGTGCTCACGTTGGGATATCCGTTGCCGCCGGGCTGCATGTCGACGGTATGGGGCGATGACAGGCGCTTTGTCAGCACGTACTGGTCGAGCATTCCGAACCAGCAGGCCTACTCGACCTTCGACTGGGGTATTCAGGACGAAGATGGCTACGTGACGATCCTCGGCCGCACCGACGACGTGATTAACGTCGCCGGCCATCGACTCGGCACGCGCGAGATAGAGGAAGCCTTGTCGAGCCACACGGCGGTCGCGGAAGTCGCGGTGGTCGGCGTGGCGGATGCGCTGAAGGGTCAGGCGGCCATGGCCTTCGTCGTGCTGCGCGACGCGCAGGCCTTTGCGGACGACAAATCGCGAGCCAAGCTGGAAGCCGATCTCGCCGCGACCGTCGACCGCCAGCTCGGCGCGATTGCGCGGCCGGCACGAGTAATCGTCGTATCGATGCTGCCGAAGACGCGCTCGGGCAAGCTGCTGCGCCGCGCGATTGCGGCGCTGGCCGAGGGACGCGAGCCGGGCGATCTGCCGACGATCGAAGATCCGGCGGCGTTGCAGCAGGTGCGCGAGGCGCTGGACGGTTCGGGGAAAGGCTAGCTGGCGATATACGTGCAAAGGGCACTCGTGTTGCACGCATCGTCGCACTGCTGGGTCGTGCCTGATGTTGCGATCGCGACATTTCGCCGGCGCGCCGCCCCCGCGCCAAGTCAACCGCAGACACCAGGCGCGCAATCAGCGCTTCGTGAGGCGGTTGTTCAGGCCGGTGATTATGTGCCGCCGAAGCTCCCCGCCACCCTGCCCGCCACTGCCCAGTTGCGCGGCCGATTCACAGTTCAGCGCAATTCAAGCCGCGCTACGCCCCTCTAAAAACCGCTTCAGAATCGCGTTCGAATACGTTCCGGCAATTTCCGTGAGAAACGACACGAACGACTGCGGCGCGTGATCGTCGGCGGTGTCGGAGATGGTACGCACCACCGCGCACGGCACGCCATACTCGTAACAGACCTGCGCGATCGCAGCGCCTTCCATCTCGACCGCGAGCGCATCCGGCAGTGCATCGCGCAAGGCCTTGACGCCCGTCGCACTCGCAACGAACTGATCGCCGCTGATAATCAAACCGCGATGCACGCGCGGCTCGCGCGTGCCGAAGCGCGCTGCCGCAGCAACACCCTCTTCCGCGACAAAACGCTCGCACGCGGCGGCGAGTTGCCCGGCAAGCGCCGCATCGGCCGAGAAACGCGACACGCCGAGCAGCGGCACCTCGAAGCGCGGAAACAACGGCGACGCATCGAGATCGTGCTGCATCAGCGCGTTGGCGACGACGATATCGCCGACCCGCACTTCAGTCCCCACGCCGCCCGCAACGCCGGTAAACACGACCGCTTCGACATCGAACGCGTGGATCAACGCGCTGACGGTGGCCGCCGCCGCGACCTTGCCGACGCGCGCCAGCGTCACGACACAAGGCGCGCCGTGCACGGTGCCAAGATGATAGTCACGCTGGCCGTGGGTGATGGTGCGCACACCGGATTCGGCACGCATCGCTGCGATCAGATCGCCGAGTTCCTGCGGCAGGGCCGCCAGAATGCCGAGCGGACGATGTGAGACTGCCGCGCCGCTGCGGTCTGGATCCATGCCAGCCCTGCTGGCAGCCACCGCGCCTGAACCTGCTGCGCCGACGGCAGCCGAACCTGACGCTGTCGCGCCCGCGCCGTCCGCCCCTGCCTCTACTCCTACTCCTTGCATCCCGCCCGTGCTCATTCGACCGCCTGCAATTTGGCGACCGCAAGCGCCAACCACTTCTCGCCGTGCCGCTTGAATTTGACCTGGGCTTTAGCATCCGTGCCGCCGCCTTCCAGCGCCGTGATCGTGCCTTCCCCGAATTTGGTGTGGAACACCTGCTGGCCGACGCGAAAACCCGTTTCAGCCGCGCGCTGTTCGTTCGCAAAGGCCGGCAACGGCGCCTGCGTCGACGACGCAGGGCCCGTGTAACCCGGCCGCGCGAACCAGTCGCGACCATAACCGGCGTTATCCGAACGCCCGCCCCACCGGGCACCCGCCTCGACCTTCGGCGTGAGCCACTTGAGCGTTTCCTGCGGCAGTTCGTCGAAGAAGCGCGAGCGGATGTTGTAGCGTGTCTGGCCGTGCAGCATCCGGCTCTGCGCAAACGACAGATACAAACGCTCCTTGGCCCGCGTGATCGCCACGTACATCAGCCGGCGCTCCTCTTCCAGACCGTCCGATTCCATCGCGCTGTTTTCATGCGGGAACAGCCCTTCTTCGAGCCCGGTGATGAACACCGCCGTGAACTCGAGACCCTTGGCCGCGTGCACCGTCATCAACTGCACGGCTTCCTGACCGGCTTGCGCCTGGTTGTCGCCCGCTTCCAGCGATGCATGCGACAGGAAACCGGCGAGCGGCGTCATCGTGTCCGGGTTTTGCGCCGGATCGGCGATGCCGGGTGCGTCCAGCACGACGGTATTCGGGTCATCCGTGGCGACAGCCAGTTCGGGCGCTGTGGTCGCGCCCGGGCGCAGCGGAATCGAGCGTGCCGGCGTATCCATGCCGTAGCCTTCTTCGCTGACGAAAGCAGCGGCCGCGTTGACCAGTTCCTGCAAGTTCTCCAGCCGGTCCTGACCTTCGCGTTCGTTCTGATAGAACTCCGTGAGACCGCTCGTGCGGACCACGTATTCGACCGTTTCCGGCAGGCTCATCTGCTGCGTTTCCGCGCGCATTTTGCCGATCAGGTTCGCAAAACTCGCGAGGCTCGACCCCGCCTTACCCGCGACATACGGAATCGCCGCGGCCATCGAACAGTTGTACAGCCGCGCCGCGTCGGCAAGTTGCTCGATCGAGCGCGCGCCGATGCCGCGCGTGGGAAAATTGACGACGCGGGCGAACGCGGTGTCGTCGTTCGGATTGTCGATCAGGCGCAGATAGGCGAGCGCGTGCTTGACTTCCTGACGCTCGAAAAAGCGCAGGCCGCCGTACACCCGATACGCGATGCCCGCATTGACCAGCGTGTGTTCGATCGTGCGCGACTGCGCGTTGCTGCGATACAGGATCGCGACTTCGCTGCGCGACGTGCCGGTACTGATCAGCGCCTTGATTTCCTCGACGATCCAGCCGGCTTCCTGCGTATCGGTGGCGGACTCGTAGACGCGCACCGGTTCGCCGTGCCCCGCGTCGGTCCGCAGATTCTTGCCCAGACGCCGCGAGTTATTGGCGATCAGTTGATTGGCCGCGTCGAGAATATGGCCGTGCGAGCGGTAGTTCTGCTCCAGCTTGATCATGTGCCGGACGTTGAACTCGTGTTCGAAGTCGCGCATGTTGCCGACGTTCGCGCCGCGGAAGGCGTAGATCGACTGATCGTCGTCGCCGACCGCGAAGATCGAGTTGGTCTGCCCGGCCAGCATCTTCAACCAGGCATATTGCAGCTTGTTGGTGTCCTGAAACTCGTCGACGAGAATGTGCCTGAAGCGTGCCTGATAGTGGGCGCGCAGCGGCGGATTGTGCGCGAGCAGTTCGAAGCAGCGCAGCAGCAGTTCCGGAAAATCGACGACGCCTTCGCGCTGGCACTGCTGGTCGTAGGCCTCGTAGAGCTCGACGAATTTGCGGTTGAAATTATCCGTGGCGTCGACGTCTTTCGGGCGCAGGCCTTGTTCTTTGGAGTTGTTGATGAAGTACTGGAGATTTTTCGCCGGGTACTTTTCATCGTCGATGTTGAGGCCCTTCATCAGACGCTTGATCGCGGAGAGCTGGTCCGCGGTATCGAGGATCTGGAAAGTGGCGGGCAGACCGGCGTCGCGATGATGCGCGCGGAGCATGCGGTTGCACAGGCCGTGGAAGGTGCCGATCCACATGCCACGCGTGTCGATCGGCAGGAGAGCCGAAAGACGCGACATCATTTCGCGGGCGGCTTTATTGGTGAAGGTCACCGCCAGGATGGTGGCGGGCGACGCCAGACCGTGCTGGATGAGCCACGCGATGCGCGTAATGAGGACGCGGGTTTTGCCGCTGCCCGCGCCGGCGAGGATGAGCGCGGGCTCGTTGGGGAGCGTGACGGCGGCGTGTTGTTCGGGGTTTAGATTGGCTAGCAGATCGGGCATTTTTCGGGAGGACGGCGAGGGCGTTCGACATTATATGCCCCTCCGGGGTTAGGGTTTTGGGGTTGTTTTTTTGCCTGCGCGGCGCTTTTTTCTGTACGCCTGCGGCGGGGGGCTTTTCTTGTGTTGTTTGCCTGCTCGGCGTTTATTGTCGGGTCGCCTGCGGTGTTGGCTTTTCCTTGATCTGGGTTTTTTGGGTTTTGGTTTTTGGCCTTCTCGGCGGTTTTTTCTTTATGCCTGTGGCGGGGAGCTTTTCTTGTGTTGTTTGTCTGCGCGACGCTTATTGTCTGGTCGCCTGTGGCGGTGGTCTTTCCTTGTCTGGTTGCCTACGGCGTTGGCTTTTCGTTGATCTGGATTCTTTGCGCTTTGGTTTTTGGTTCTTGGCCTTTCCTTGAATTGATATTGGTTTATTAGCGTCGCCCCTGTGCGGGGCAGGCACCTACTTTTCTTTGCCTGCTGCAAAGAAAAGTAGGCAAAAGAAAGCAGCTCACACCGCTAACTCTTAAGCGTGTCCCCCGCACAGTCACGGTAGTGGTGCATCTGGAATCCGTGCCCTCGCACACTCCGCGTTCGTGACAAGGCCGTCATGCTTCCGGCGGCGCTGCGCGCGCCGTGGCGGTCGTTCATCGAACCAGCCAGCGTTTTTACGCCCAGTGGTAATTCACGAAGTACCCTCTATCCAGAGCTCGCGGCACCTCAAAAGCAGTTTGCCGCGCCCGATGCCTGCGGCGCTTTACAAAACCACCACCGAAGCTCGTTGCCCGTGGTACATCACCGGGGTACCTCACCGCGGTACTTCATGCAGCCTGCTGTTTTTAGCGTCCAGGCTTTAGCGTCCAGGCGCGCTTCGCATGCTGCTGGCCATACCCGGCGTCGGTGGCCTTCCCAAAGCACCCAGGCGTCCTTGACGCTAATCGCCTGAGCGCCGGCGGCGGTTGCGGCCGAGGCAAAACCGATGGCCCCCACCACGCTCAACCGAAGTCCCGGGTTCCCGATGGACCCTTCCGGCGAGCACGTAGTGCGAGGCGGGAAGCATGACGGCCTTGTCACGAACGTTGAATGCGCGAGGGCACGGATTCCAGATGGACCACTACCGTGGCTGCGCGGGGGACCCGCTTATAAGCTGGCGGGGTGAGCTGCTTTCTTTTGCCTACTTTTCTTTGCAGCAGGCAAAGAAAAGTAGGTGCCTGCCCCGCACAGGGGCGACGCTAATAAACCAATAACAAAACAAGGAAAGGCCAAAGACCAGAGACCAGAGACCAAAAACCAAACAAGCCAGATCAAGGAAAGGCCAAAAAACCCAGATCCACCACAGGTGGCGAACACTAACAAACCAGTAAGAATTCAAAGAAAGACCACCGCCGCAGGCAAACAACAATAAGCCTCACGCAGACAACCAGATCAAGCAAAACCCACCCCCAAAGCCCCCCGCGCGCAGCGCCGCTTATAATCGAACATTCTTTGCATCCACCAGCAGACGGACAGAAATGAGCGAGACCCCGAGCGACCCAACCTCCACGCTTGCCAAAAGCTTCGAGCCCCATACCATCGAAGCCCATTGGGGCCCCGAATGGGAAAAGCGCGCCTACGCGGCGCCCTCCTTCGACGAGAACAGGAAAGACTTCTCGATCCAGTTGCCGCCGCCGAACGTCACGGGCACCCTGCACATGGGCCATGCCTTCAACCAGACGATCATGGACGGCCTCGCCCGCTATCACCGTATGCTCGGTGAAAACACCCTCTGGGTGCCGGGCACGGACCACGCGGGCATCGCCACGCAAATCGTCGTCGAACGGCAACTGGACGCCCAAGGCGTTTCGCGCCACGACCTCGGTCGCGAAAAATTCACCAAACGCGTCTGGGAATGGAAGCAGGAATCCGGCTCGACCATCACGAATCAGGTGCGCCGTCTGGGCGCGTCGATCGACTGGTCGCGCGAATATTTCACGATGGACGACAAAATGTCGACCGCCGTGCGCGACGTGTTCGTACGCCTGTATGAACAGGGTCTGATCTACCGCGGCAAACGCCTCGTGAACTGGGATCCGGTGCTGCTCACCGCCGTCTCCGATCTCGAAGTGGTCAGCGAAGAAGAAAACGGCCACCTCTGGCACATCCAGTATCCGCTCACGGACGGCTCGGGCCATCTGACGGTCGCCACCACGCGCCCGGAAACCATGCTCGGCGACACCGCCGTGATGGTCCATCCGGAAGACGAGCGCTATGCAAACCTGATCGGCAAAACGGTCACGCTGCCGCTCTCCGGCCGCGAAGTGCCGATCATCGCCGACGATTACGTCGACCGCGAATTCGGCACCGGCGTGGTCAAGGTCACGCCCGCGCACGATTTCAACGACTATCAGGTCGGCCTGCGCCACAAGCTGCCGATGATCGAGATCCTCACGCTCGACGCGAAGATCAACGACAACGCGCCGGAAAAATACCGCGGCCTCGACCGTTTCGAAGCCCGCAAGCACGTCGTGGCCGACCTCGAAGCGCTCGGCGCGCTCGAATCGGTCAAGCCGCACAAGCTGATGGTGCCGCGCGGCGACCGCACGGGCGTCGTGATCGAGCCGATGCTGACGGACCAATGGTTCGTCGCCATGAGCAAGCCGGCGCCGGAAGGCACCTTCAATCCGGGCAAATCGATCGCGGAAACGGCGTTGGACGTGGTCCGCAGCGGCGAAATCAAATTCGTGCCGGAAAACTGGTCCACCACGTATTACCAGTGGCTCGAGAACATCCAGGACTGGTGTATCTCGCGCCAACTCTGGTGGGGCCATCAGATCCCGGCGTGGTACGGCGAAAACGGCGAGATCTTCGTCGCTAAAACCGAAGAAGGCGCGCGCGAAAAGGCCGCAGAAGCCGGTTACACGGGCCCGCTCAAGCGCGATGAAGACGTGCTCGACACGTGGTTCTCGTCGGCGCTGGTGCCGTTCTCGTCGCTCGGCTGGCCTGCCGAGACGCCGGAGCTGAAGCACTTCATGCCCTCGTCGGTGCTGGTCACCGGTTTCGACATCATCTTCTTCTGGGTTGCGCGCATGGTCATGATGACCACGCACTTCACCGGCAAGGTGCCGTTCGACACCGTCTATGTGCACGGTCTCGTGCGCGACGCCGAAGGCCAGAAGATGTCGAAGAGCAAGGGCAATACGCTCGACCCGATCGATATCGTCGACGGCATCGAACTCGATGCGCTGGTGGCCAAGCGCACCACCGGCCTGATGAATCCGAAGCAGGCTGCGTCGATCGAAAAGAAAACCCGCAAGGAATTCCCGGACGGCATTCCGGCCTTCGGCACGGATGCGCTGCGCTTCACGATGGCGTCGATGGCCACGCTCGGCCGCAACGTCAACTTCGACCTGGCGCGCTGCGAAGGCTATCGCAACTTCTGCAACAAGCTGTGGAATGCCACCCGTTTCGTGCTGATGAACTGCGAAGGCCACGATTGCGGGTTCGGCAAGCCGGAGCAATGCGGCGAATGCGGCCCGGACGGCCACCTGAATTTCTCGGCGGCCGACCGCTGGATCGTCTCGCTCCTGCAGCGCGTGGAAGCGGAAGTCGCCAAGGGTTTCGCCGACTATCGTTTTGACAATGTGGCCAACGCCCTATACAAGTTCGTGTGGGACGAATACTGTGACTGGTATCTCGAACTCGCCAAGGTTCAGATCCAGACGGGTCAGCCGAACCAGCAGCGCGCAACGCGCCGCACGCTGCTGCGCGTGCTCGAGACGGTGTTGCGCCTCGCGCATCCGGTGATTCCGTTCATTACCGAAGCGCTGTGGCAAAAAGTAGCGCCATTGGCTGGACGTTACCCCGAAGGCAAAGCCGAGGGCGAAGCGTCCATCATGGTGCAGCCGTACCCGCTTGCGGAGCCGTCGAAGATCGACGAAGACGCGGAGCAATGGGCGGCCGACCTGAAAGCAGTGATCGATGCGTGCCGGAATCTGCGCGGCGAAATGAATCTGTCGCCGGCGGTGAAGGTGCCGTTGCTCGCTACCGGCAACGCGGAGCGCCTCGCCACGTTCGCTCCGTACGCTCAGGCATTGGCCCGTTTGTCGGAAGTGCAGATCATTGCCGACGAGGCAACCCTGGATGCGCAAGCGGATGGCGCGCCAATTGCTATCGTAGGGAATGACAAGCTCGTGCTGAAGGTGGAAATCGACGTTGCTGTGGAACGCGAGCGTCTGTCGAAGGAGATTGCGCGGCTTGCCAATGAAGTCATCAAATGCAATGCCAAATTGCAAAATGAAAGCTTTGTTGCAAAGGCGCCGCCGGCAGTCGTTGAGCAGGAGCAGAAAAGGCTGGCAGAATTCGAAACCACGATTGGCAAGCTGAACGCCCAGTTGGCTCGTTTGCCGGCCTGATCGATGTTCCGTGCCTACCCCGTCGTGGGCGGGCACGGATCAAAAGCTAAACCAGAGGATTCAGGGTAATCACATGCTAAAAGTTACAAAAGCGGTATTTCCGGTAGCAGGTCTTGGCACCCGGTTCCTCCCTGCCACGAAGGCCAGCCCGAAGGAAATGTTGCCGATCGTCGACAAGCCGTTGATTCAATACGCGGTGGAAGAGGCAATGGCGGCCGGCATCACCGAAATGATCTTCGTCACGGGCCGCAGCAAGCGCGCGATCGAGGACCATTTCGATAAGTCATACGAAATCGAGGCGGAACTCGAGGCGCGCGGCAAGGACAAGCTGCTGGAACTGGTGCGCAGCATCAAACCGAGCCATGTCGACTGCTTCTACGTGCGTCAACCGGAAGCGCTCGGTTTGGGCCACGCGGTGATGTGCGCGGAAAAACTGGTGGGCGACAACCCGTTCGCCGTCATCCTCGCAGACGACTTGCTGTACGGCACGCCGCCCGTCATGACGCAGATGATCGAAGTGTTCGACCACTATCACAGCTCGGTGATCGGCGTCGAAGAGATCCCGGCTCAGGAAACCAAGTCGTACGGTATTGTCGACGGCAAGGAGTGGGAAGACTCGATCATCAAGATGTCGGGCATCGTCGAAAAGCCGGAGCCGAGCGTGGCGCCGTCGAATCTCGGCGTGGTGGGCCGCTATGTGCTGAAGCCGCGGATCTTCGAACATCTGCGCGCGCTGAAGCCGGGCGCAGGCGGTGAGTTGCAGCTGACGGACGCAATTCAATCGTTGCTGGCCGATGAACAGGTGCTGGCGTACAAGTACCACGGCACGCGTTTCGACTGCGGCAGCAAGCTCGGTTACCTGAAGGCGACGGTTGAGTTCGCGCTGCGTCACCCGGAAGTGGCAGCCGATTTCGAAGAATATTTGCGTACCCGTTCGCCGGTGCTGGAAGGCTGAGCAACGGGACAGCCGCGCAGAAACCATTTGCGCTGTTAGCCTCTCGCAATAAGCATCAGAGTCAGATGTAAAAAAGGCGCTGTGCCCCGCAATCGCGGGCACAGCGCCTTTTGTTCTGGAACGCCCGAAGTGAGCTCGGGGGACCGCCGAGGCGGCGTACAAGCTCAGTGCGCGGTGTTCGTTCCGTGCGAGAGCTTCAGCGCACGTATTTCAGCGGCGCTTCATCAAAAACGTGAAAACCTTGTCGTGCGCCGAGCTTTCGACGATTTCGTTGCCGGTTTGCTTGGCGAATGCGGCGAAATCGCGCTGGGAGCCTGGATCGGTGGCGAGCACCTTGAGAATCTGGCCGCTTTCCATGTCGGCGAGCGCCTTCTTGGCGCGCAAAATGGGGAGCGGGCACATCAGGCCGCGCGCATCGACTTCCTTGTGAACCTGAATTTGCATCGACGATGACCTTCGGGATGGGGCGTCGTACGCGACGCCGGGGAGAAGTCAAATTCTACAGCAGGCGGGCGTTGGCCGCCGGGCCGGGGGCGGTTTTGGGGTTTTCTTCGTTTTTGGTTTTTTTCATTTTGGTTTTTTCTTGATCTGGATTCTTTGGGTTTTGGGTTTTGGCCTTCTCGGCGGTTTTTTCTTTATGCCTGTGGGTGGGGGCTTTTCTTGTGTTGTTTGTCTGCGCGACGCTTATTGTCTGGTCGCCTGTGGCGGTGGTCTTTCCTTGTCTGGTTGCCTACGGCGTTGGCCTTTCCTTGTCTGGTTGCCTACGGCGTTGGCCTTTCCTTGATCTGGATTCTTTACGCTTTGGTTTTTTGGTTCTTGGCCTTTCCTTGAATTCTTATTGGTTTATTAGCGTCGCCCCTGTGCGGGGCAGGCACCTACTTTTCTTTGCCTGCTGCAAAGAAAAGTAGGCAAAAGAAAGCAGCTCACACCGCTAATTCTTAAGCGGGTCCCCCGCGCAGTCACGGTAGTGGTCCATCTGGAATCCGTGCCCTCGCGCATTCGACGTTCGTGACAAGGCCGTCATACTTCCGGCGGCGCTGCGCGCGCCGTGGCGGCAGTTCCTCGAACCAGCCAGCGTTTTTGCGCCCAGTGGTAATTCACGAAGTGCCCCCTATCCGGAACCCGCGGCACCTCAAATTGCCGTTTGCCGCGCCCGATGCCTGCGGCACTTTACAAAACCACCACAGGAGCTCGTTGCCCGTGGTACCTCACCGTGGTACCTCACCGTGGTACCTCACCGCGGTACTTCACCGCGGTACTTCAAAATGCAGCTTGCTGTTTTTAGCGTCCAGGCGCGCTTCGCACGCTGCTGGCTATGCTCGACGTCGGTGGCCTTCCCAAAGCACCCAGGCGTCCTTGGCGCTAATCGCCTGAGCGCCAGCGGCGTTTGCGGCCGAGGCAAAACCAATGGCTCTCACCACGTTCAAACGAAGTCCCGGGTTCCCGATGGACCCTTCCGGCGAGCACGTAGTGCGAGGCGGGAAGCATGATGGCCTTGTCACCAGGGCTGAATGTGCGAGGGCACAGATTCCAGATGGACCACTACCGTGACTGTGCGGGGGACCCGCTTAAGAATTAGCGGTGTGAGCTGCTTTCTTTTGCCTACTTTTCTTTGCAGCAGGCAAAGAAAAGTAGGTGCCTGCCCCGCACAGGGGCGACGCTAATAAACCAATAAGAAAACAAGGAAAGGCCAAGAACCAAAAACCAAAGCCCAAAGAATCCAGATCAAGGAAAGGCCAACGCCGTAGGCAACCAGACAAGGAAAGACCAACACCGTAGGCGCACAACAATAAGCGTCGCGCAGACAAACAACACAAAAAAAGCCCCCCGCCACAGGCATAAAGAAAAAACCACCGCACAGGCAAACAACAAAAAGAAAAGCCACTGCCGCAGGCAACTAACATCCTCTGACTACAAAACAACAGCCTCCCCGCTCTGAAGCGACTCCCGCAGCGCCATGCCAATCCGCGTGGCTTCAAGCGCATCAGCCAACGTGGCCCCAGCCTGCGCGCCAGAGCCAGAGCCGACACCCGCCCCTACCCCACCCTGCACCGCCGCAACAAACGCCCGCGCTTCATACAAAAACGCCTCCTCAAACCGATCAAAAAAAGTCGGCGTACATTCATTGCGAATGCCATCCGCGTCATAAATCTCGACACGATTCGCACGAGGATTGTGCCCAATGGCAAGCGCACCCGCCGTGCCAATCACCTCGCTATGCGTGTCATTACCATGCGCCTGCGTGCGCGACGCATAGAACATCGCGAGCTTGCCGTCCTCGAATTCACAGATCGCCACACCGTTATCGACGTCGCCGAACTCCCGCAAACCCTCATGCAATGCAACCGCGCCCGCGGCAAAGACACGTTTAGCGCGCGGCTTACCGAGCAGCCACCGCGCGACGTCGATATCGTGCACGGTGCAATCCAGAAAAATGCCACCCGATGTTTCAGAGAAACGCACGAAGAAACCATCAACGTCATTCTTGTCAGTGGTTTGCGAGCGCACAAGGAAAGGCCTGCCGATCTTGCCTGCCTCGATCTTGTCAAACGCATCCTTGTAGCTCGGATCGAAACGCCTCATGAACCCGATGGTCGCCTGCAAATGCGGATAGCGCGCGGCCTCAGCCAATACGCGCTCACACTCTGCCAGATCCAGCGACAGCGGCTTCTCGCAGAACACGTGCTTACCGGCACGCAACGCGTCGATAATCTGCTGCGCGTGCAACGACGACGGCGTGACGAGCCACACCGCGTCCACGTCGCGATCGGCGAGCAGGTCTGCATAATCGGCGTAGAGACGCGGTTCGGGCAACGCCTCGCGCGCCCACGCCCGCTCCTCTTCCAGCGGACTGCAAGCGGCCACGAGCGATGCCCCCGGCACGCGATACGCCAGATTTTCCGCGTGCCGCTTGCCCAACCGCCCCAACCCGACCACACCCAAACGAAGCCGCCCAGTCGTCGCCTGCATCACAATGCCTCCCCGAGTTTCACGGCACGACCCTCGCGCCACGAGCGTGTCGCGGCGTCAGCGAGTTCGAGCGCTTTCAACCCATCTGCGACAGTGGTTCGCACCGGTTTGCCGTGCGTGACCGCATCGAAGAAATGCGCGATTTCCAATGCGTACGCCGCGCGATACCGTTCGAGGAAAAACGCCTCGGGCACGTCGCTCGACACTTCGGTTTTCGAATACGCAGTGACTTCGGTGGGCCGCACATTGCCCGCCTGCAGCATGCCGGTGCTGCCGAGCACTTCGAAACGCTGATCGTAACCATAGGCTGCACGCCGCGCGGTATTGATCTGGCACAGGCGGCCCTGTTTCGTGCGAATCGTCACCGCAGTCGAATCGATATCGCCGGCCTCGGCAATCGCCGGATCGGACAGGCAGCTGCCGGTGGCATGCAGCGTGTCGGCTTCGTCGTCGAGAATCCAGCGGAAGATGTCGAAGTCGTGAATCAGCATGTCTTTGAAAATACCGCCCGAGTGCTTGATGTACTCGACCGGCGGCGCGCCCGGATCGCGGCTTGTCACCACCAGCATTTCCGGCGTGCCGATTTCGCCCGCATCGATGCGCGCCTTCAACGCGGAAAAGGTCGGGTCGAAGCGGCGCTGAAAGCCGATCATGCAAACCACGCCCGCGCGCTCCACCGCTTCGGCACAGGCACGCGCACGTTCCAACGTCAGATCGACGGGCTTCTCGCAAAACACATGCTTCTTCTGCGCGGCCGATTTCATGATCAGATCCGCGTGCGTGTCCGTGCTCGAACAGATCACCGTCGCACCGATCGACGCATCACCCATCGCGCCATCGATATCCGCAACCTGCGCGCCGTGTTCTGCCGCGAGCGCCGCAGCCGCCTCGCGATTCACATCGACCACGTACTTGAGCCGCACGCCCGGTTGCCGTGCGAGATTCGCCGCGTGAATCTTGCCGATGCGTCCCGCGCCGAATACCGCTACGTCGATCGTCTTTACCGCCTCAGTCATCGTATCCTCCAGTCTCTTTGGATTCTTCTACGTTCAATTCGAGCTTGTACGCGAGCGCGATGAACAACGCCTGGCACAAACAGATCGTGCTGGTCAGCGAGCGGAACGCAAACGCGCTGCCCTCTTTCACATACAGTTGGGTGGTGGCGTAACGCGACAGCGGGGATAGTTGGCTATCCGTAATAACCAGCGTCTTCGCCTGATGGTGATGCGCCACGCGCAGGCAATACTGCGTTTCCTTGCCATACGGCGCGAAGCTGATCGCGATCACCACGTCGCTCTTCTTCACGCTGCGAATCTGTTCGCGGTACATGCCGCCGAAACCGGACACCAGATGCACACGCTTCGGCGTGTGCTGCAACGCGTAGACGATATAGCTCGCCACCGGAAACGAACGCCGCACGCCGATCACGTAGATGTTGTCGGCCTGCTGCAGCATCTTCACGGCGGCGTCGAACTGCTTGTCGTCGAGGCCGGCTTCGAGTTCTTCGAGACCGCCGCGCGAGGCCGCGATGAACTCGCGCGCCACGGAGCCGCCGGACAACGCGCCGGGCTTCTCGTCGATCAGCTTGCGAATCCGCTGCTGATAACTCGGCGAGGACGTGCCCTGCCCCGTATACGCCTGACGAAACACCGCCTGCAGATCGGAAAAGCCGGAAAAACCGAAACGCTGCGCAAAGCGCACCACGGCGGACGGATGCACGCCGCAACTCGCGGCGATATCGCTGGTGCGATCCACCATCACGCTCGAGCGATGCTGCTCGATATACGTCGCGACATTCTTCAATTGCCGCGGCAGCGCCTCGTAGTTTTCCGCGATGCGCTGCATCAATTCTTCGACGCTCGGCAATTCTTCTGTGCTCTCTTCCGCCATGGCTCTCTCTTCGTTGCTTTATTGCAGTGCAGAAGGCACTTCCAACGCCCGCTGCACAGCGTCCTGACGCTGCCGATTATAGGCAGGCACCTCGTCAAATGGAACGTATTTTCTATTTTTATTTGTCATGAAATTTTCATTGCAACGCTTCCGAAGATGGCCTAATCTTGGTCGTGAGCGATGGTGCATCGGCTGACGTCTGCCGCAACGCACGCAATCGGAAAGCCGCCCGCCAGACGCTCCCTTCAATAACGACAGACCGAGAAAGGTGGAGACAATGAGACTTTGCAAGGGCAAGGCTACGCTCAGAATTCTGGTGGCGGCATTGACGTTGGCGACGGGATTCGGTGCGGCGTCGGCCGCCCGCGCGGCTGACGCTCACTTCGTGCTGATCAGCCACGCGCCGGATTCGGATTCGTGGTGGAACACCATCAAGAACGCCATCAAACAGGCCGACGAAGATTTCAACGTCGAGACAGACTACCGTAACCCGCCGAACGGCGACATCGCCGATATGGCACGTCTGGTCGAACAGGCGGCCGCGCGCAACTACGACGGCGTGATCGTCTCGATCGCCGACTTCGACGTACTCAAGAGTTCGATCGCCAAGGTCACCGAGAAACACATCCCGCTCGTCACGATCAATTCCGGCACTGAGGAGCAAAGCGCGCAGCTCGGCGCGATCATGCACGTCGGCCAGCCTGAATATGCCGCCGGCAAGGCGGCGGGCCAAAAGGCGAAGGCAGCGGGCGTCAAGTCGTTCCTGTGCGTCAATCATTACGCGACCAACCCGGCTTCGTTCGAACGCTGCCGCGGCTTTGCCGAGGCAATCGGGGTCGACTTCAAGTCCTCCACGCTCGACGCCGGCCAGGACCCGACCGGTGTGCAATCGAAAGTGAGCGCGTATCTGCGCAATCACCCGAACACCCAGGCGGTGCTCACCCTCGGTCCGCTGTCGGCAGCGCCGACGATCAAGGCGCTGCAGCAGATGGGCCTCGCCGGCAAGATATGGTTCGCGACGTTCGACTTCGACAATGACATTGCGAAGGGCATCCAGGACGGCACGATCCAGTTCGCGATCGACCAGCAACCCTACCTGCAGGGCTATATCCCGGTCGCCGTACTGGCCATCGTGAAGAAGGAACACACCACAGATCCGGCGAAGATCCGCCAGATCCTGCAGGCCAATCCGAAGTTCCAGCAACGTCTCACCGCTTACGGCCTGCAGCCCGCCTATGGGCCGCGCAATATCGGTTCCGGTCCGGGCTTCATCACCAAGGCCAATATCGACAAGGTGGTCAAGTACGCCGGGCAGTATCGCTAACGCATTTCGCTGGAAGTACGGACACGGGAGAACCGTTCCGGCAGGTATGAAGTCAGTGGACGCGGCCGGCCGCAACCGGCCAGGCCGCCCCACGCCTGCGTTCACCACGTTTTACGTGCACTACGCGCCGTGTGGTCCGATGGCAGTCCTTTGATGACTGCGATCGCCGGGCGCATCAAGGAGAGCTTCAATGGGCGTAGCCAACCCCTTCCACCCTCATCCCCGCAAGCAGCCCCCTTCGAACACCGCGACGACGTCAACGCCCGGTGGTGCGCCCGCGGCGGCCGATGAACGCGTGCGCCAGGAATCGTGGTTCCGGCATCTGCTGAACCGTCCGGAATTCGCCGCCCTCGCCGGCACCGTGATGGTGTTCCTCGTGTTTGGGATTGCGGCCGGCAACTCCGGCATGTTCAACCTCGACGGCGTGATGAACTGGTCGCAAGTGGCCGCGTATCTCGGCCTGATCGCGGTCGGTGCGTGCCTGTTGATGATCGCCGGTGAATTCGATCTGTCGATCGGTTCGATGATCGGCTTCTCGGGCATGATGGTCGCGCTGCCCACCATGTACTTCCACTGGCCGATTGCGTTGTCGATCGTGTTCGCGTTCGCCGGATCGATGCTGCTCGGCGCACTCAACGGCTATCTGGTGATGCGCACACGGTTGCCGTCATTCATCGTGACGCTGGCGTTTCTGTTCATTCTGCGTGGGCTCACGCTGGCCCTGTCGGTCATGTTCGCCGACCGCACGATCATCTCCGGCGTGGGCGACGTCGCCGCGCATGACTGGTTCGCCCATACCTTGTTCCAAGGGGTCGCGTTCAAGGGCCTGTTCATCTGGCTCGGTCAGATTGGCGTCGTGAAGATGCTCGATAACGGCAACCCGCTCGTGCCGGGCATTCCGAAAGTCCTGCTCTGGTGGTTCGCGCTTGCCGCGGTCTGCGCGTTCACCCTTGCCAAGACCCGCTTCGGCAACTGGATTTTCGCGGTCGGCGGCGACGCCAACGCGGCGAAGAACGTCGGCGTGCCGGTGCGGCGCGTGAAGATCTCGCTGTTCGTCCTCACCGCGTTCTGCGCCTGCCTGTTCGCCGTGCTGCAAGTGTGCGACATCGGCTCGGCCGCGGCCGACCGCGGATTGCAGGCGGAATTCGAAGCCATCATCGCGGCGGTGATCGGCGGCACGCTGTTGACTGGCGGCTACGGCTCGGTGATCGGCGCCTGCTTCGGCGCACTGATCTTCGGCGTCGTGCAGATCGGCATCACCTACACCAATGTCGACTCCGACTGGTTCCGCGTGTTCCTCGGCGTGATGCTGCTGATCGCCGTGCTGTTCAATCACTACGTGCGCCGCCGCGTCGCGCAGTCGTAACGAGGAGACGACCATGTCCGATACAAATACCGTCAAAACCCCGGCTGAGCCGCAGGACGACGTGATCCTCGCGCTCGAAGACGTCAGCAAGTTTTTCGGCCAGGTCATCGCGCTGAGCGGCGTGACCTTGCGCCTGAAGCGCGGCGAAGTGCATTGCCTGCTCGGCGACAACGGCGCCGGCAAATCGACGCTGATCAAGACGTTGGCCGGTGTGCATCAACCCTCGTCCGGCCAGTATCTGGTCGACGGCAAGCCCGTGGTGTTCGAGTCGCCGAAAGACGCGCTCGATCTCGGCATCGCCACCGTTTATCAGGATCTGGCGCTGGTGCCCTTGCTCTCGGTCGCGCGCAATTTCTTCATGGGCCGCGAGCCGCAAAAGAAACTGTTCGGCTTTCTGAACGTGATGGACCTCGAAACCAGCGCCACCACCGCACGCGACAAACTCGCGGAAATGGGCATCAACGTGCGCGATCCGCATCAACCGATCGGCACGATGTCAGGCGGCGAGAAGCAATGCCTCGCGATTGCGCGGGCGATTCATTTCGGCGCGCGCGTGCTGATCCTCGACGAGCCGACCGCCGCGCTCGGCGTCAAGCAAAGCTTCAACGTGCTGAAGCTGATTCACACGGCGCGCGCGAAAGGCATCTCGGTGATCTTCATCACGCACAACGTGCATCACGCGTATCCGATCGGCGATTCGTTCACGCTGCTCAATCGCGGCAAATCGCTCGGCACGTTTACGAAGGACACCATCAGCAAGGACGAAGTACTCGACATGATGGCCGGCGGCGCCGAAATGCAGAAGATGATCGGCGAACTCGACGGCGCGACGATCTGATTCATTCGCGCGGGGTTCCGGCACGTGCCGTGCCGGTCGCCGCGTTCAGTTATTCAGGGATATTCATGAATCATTCCAGCACATCCAGCGCGGTCGCGAACGGCAACGGGCCCGCGTCCGCTTCAGCGGTGAGCGCCAGCCGTTTTTCACCGGAGCGCAGCCGCGACATCGTCTGCCTTGGCCGGCTTGCCGTCGATCTGTACGCGCAGCAGGTCGGCGCGCGACTCGAAGACGTGTCGAGCTTCGCGAAGTATCTCGGCGGTTCGTCGGCGAATATCGCGTTCGGTTGCGCCCGGCTTGGGCTTGCATCGGCAATGCTCGCGCGCGTCGGCAACGATCATATGGGCCGCTTTCTCACCGAGACCCTGACGAAGGAAGGTTGCGACGTCAGTCACGTACGCATCGATCAGGAACGTCTGACCGCCCTCGTTCTGCTTGGGTTGAAAGACCGCGATACGTTTCCGCTGATCTTCTATCGTGAGAACTGCGCGGATATGGCGGTGGACGAAGCGGATTTCGACGAGGCGTACATCGCATCGTCGAAAGCGCTGCTGATTACCGGCACGCACTTTTCGACCGAACAGGTGAACCGTACGAGCCGCCGCGCGCTCGATTACGCGCGTCGCAATAACGTGCGCACCGTGCTCGATATCGACTATCGCCCGGTGTTGTGGGGTCTCACGGGCAAGGCGGATGGCGAGACTCGCTTCGTTGCGAGCGAAGGCGTGACCGCGCATTTGCAGCGCATTCTGCCTCTGTTCGATCTGGTGATCGGCACCGAGGAAGAGTTTCGTATCGCCGGCGGCAAGACCGAACTCGTCGATGCACTCGCGATGGTGCGCGCCGTGACGCCGGCCACGCTGGTTCTGAAGCGCGGGCCGATGGGCTGTCAGATCATCGACGGCAAAGTGCCCGCAACGCTCGACGATGTGCCGATTCACGGCGGAGTCGAAGTGGAAGTGCTCAACGTGCTCGGCGCGGGCGATGCCTTCGCCTCGGGCTTTCTCTCCGGATGGCTGCGCGATCAACCGCTCGAAGCGTGCGCGCGCGCGGCGAATGCCAGCGGCGCGCTGGTCGTCTCGCGCCACGGCTGTGCGCCCGCGATGCCGACACCGACCGAACTCGACTACTTCCTGCGCGAAGCCAAGGCGGATCCGCAACGTATGCGCCGCCCCGACCGCGACGCGACGCTCGCGCGGCTGCATCGCGTCTCCCCTGCCCGCAAACAATGGGACGAAGTACTCGGCTTCGCCTTCGACCATCGCAACCAGTTCTTCGAACTCGCCCAGCAGACCGGCGCCGACGAAGCGCGCATCGCTCAACTGAAGGGTTTGTTCGTCGAAGCTGTCGCGCAGACGGAAACCGCCTTGGGGCTGCAAGGCCGCATCGGCATATTGAGCGACGACCGCTACGGTCAGGACGCCTTGAACGCCGCCACCGGCCGCGGCTGGTGGATCGGCCGGCCGGTTGAATTACCCGGGTCCGTCCCGCTCGTGTTCGACCACGGCCGCTCGATCGGCACCACGCTGATCGCATGGCCACAGGAACATATCGCCAAGTGCCTGGTGCAATTCCATCCCGACGAACCGGTCGAACAACGCCTCGAACAGGAAGCACAGTTGCGCGCGCTTTACGATGCGACGCAAGCGAGCGGCCACGAGTTGCTGCTTGAAGTGATTCCGCCGAAGCACGCGCATCTGCCGCAAGCGCCGGACACCGTCTATCGCGCGTTGAAGCGGCTGTACAACATCGGCATCTATCCGGAATGGTGGAAGCTCGAGCCGATGGACGCCGCTCAATGGCAAGCCGTCGACGCGCTGATTGCCGAGCGCGATCCGTATTGCAGGGGTGTGGTGCTGCTCGGGTTGTCGGCGGGTGTCGATCAATTGAACGAGGGATTTCGCGCGGCGGCGCAATCGGCGACATGCCGTGGCTTTACCGTGGGCCGCACGATCTTTCACGAACCGAGCCATGCATGGCTCGCCGGTGAGATCGACGACACCGAACTGATCGCACGGGTGCGCCGTACGTTCGAAACGTTGATCGCGTCGTGGCGTGCCACACGCGGCGCAACGAGCGCGCAGTCCGCCACGGCGCGTCATGCACATCAGGAGCAGGCGGCATGAACCAGCGCGTACTGCATCAATATGCGGCGTCCGCCAACGACGCCACCCAGGCACACGCGCCCTCCGGTGGCACCGTGCGCCTGACGACCGCCCAGGCGCTGGTTCGCTACCTCGCCGCACAGCGCGTGACGACCGAAGACGGCACCGGCACCGAGCCGCTTTTTGGCGGCGTGTTCGCAATCTTCGGGCACGGCAATGTGGCCGGAATGGGCGAAGCCTTGTATCAGCATCGTGAAACGTTGCCCACACTGCGCGCCCATAACGAACAGGCCATGGCGCACAGCGCGATCGCCTTTGCGAAGGCGCATTTCCGCCGCCGCATGATGGCCGTCACGACGTCGATCGGACCCGGTGCGACCAACCTGGTCACCGCGGCCGCGCTCGCGCATGTGAATCGCTTGCCGGTGCTGCTGTTACCCGGCGACGTGTTCGTCTCGCGCGCACCCGATCCGGTACTGCAGCAGGTTGAAGATTTCCATGACGGCGGCGTCTCCGCCAACGATGCGTTCAAGCCGGTGTCGCGCTATTTCGACCGCATCGTGCATCCGGCGCAGTTGCTCAATGCGTTGCCGCGCGCCTTGCGCGTGCTCACCGATGCCGCGTTGTGCGGCCCCGTCACGCTCGCATTGCCTCAGGACGTGCAAGCGCAAGCCTGGGATTACCCAGTCGACTTCTTTACGCCGCGCGTCGTCACGATTCATTCTCCGGCGCCGCGCGCCGAGGATATCGCCGCGGCGGTTGCCCATCTGCGCCGCGCAAAGCGTCCGTTGATTGTCGCGGGCGGCGGCGTGCTCTATGGGCGTGCAACCGATGCGTTGCACCGCTTCGCCACCACGCACGGTATTCCGGTTGCGGAAACGCAGGCAGGCAAAGGATCGATCGCATGGAACGATCCGCTGAACGCCGGCGCGTTGGGTGTAACCGGCTCGCCTGCCGCGAATGCGCTCGCACACGATGCAGACTGCGTGCTGGCAATCGGCACACGCTTGCAGGACTTCACCACCGGCTCGAACACGCTGTTCACGCAGGCCGACGTTATCGGCATCAACGCGAATCCCTTCGACGGTCTCAAGCATCGCGCGCTGGTGGTCGAAGCCGACGCGCGTCTTGCCCTGGATGCGCTCGCCGAACCGCTGCAAGGCTGGCACGCGGACCGCGCATGGACCACGCTCACGCACAAGCTTGCGGCGAGTTGGCGCGATAGCGTGAGCACGCTCACCCATGCGCCGCAACGCGACACGGTGCTGCCGTATGAAGGCGACGTGATCGGCGCCGTGCAGCGCTCGAGCGCGCGTTCCGCGACGGACGACATCGTCGTTTGCGCAGCGGGAACCTTGCCGGCCGAATTGCACAAGCTCTGGCGCGCGGGAAAACCCGGCGCGTATCACGTCGAATACGGCTACTCGTGCATGGGTTACGAAATCGCCGGCGGCCTCGGCGTCAAGCTCGCGCGGCCCGCGCGTGAAGTGATCGTGATGCTCGGCGACGGCAGCTATCTGATGATGAACAGCGAGATCGCGACATCGGTCATGATCGGCGCGAAGCTGATCGTGGTGGTGCTCGACAATCGCGGTTACGGCTGCATCAACCGCTTGCAGCAGGCTTGCGGCGGCGCACCGTTCAACAATCTGCTTGAAGACTGCGTGCAGGGTCCGCTCGGCGCACCCAAAATCGATTTCGCCGCTCATGCACGCTCGCTTGGCGCGCTGGCCGAGCATGTCGCGAACGTCGCTGAACTCGAGGACGCGCTGCATCGTGCGCGCGCGGCCGATCGCACTTACGTGATCAGTATCGACACCGACCCCGCCCGCACCACCGACGACGGTGGCTGGTGGTGGGAAGTCGCTGTGCCCGAAGTGTCGGCGCGCGACACCGTGCGTGCCGCTCGCGCGCAGTACGACGCACAACTCGCTGCACGCGCGGCACCCACCGACCCCAGCGATCGCTCCGGCCACATCGACAACGAATGAGGACGCCCGCATGACTGCTTTCGACGTACGTATCGGCATCAACCCCTTATCGTGGATGAACGACGACTTGCCTTCGCTGGGCGGCGAAACGCCGCTTGAAGTTGCGCTAACCGAAGGACGCCAGATCGGCTACCAGGGGTTCGAGCTCGGCAACAAATTTCCGCGCGAACCGCAGGCATTGAAAACGCTGCTCGCCCAATACGACCTGGCCTTGGTATCCGGCTGGTACTCCGGCCGACTCGCGCGGCGCAGCGTGGAAGAGGAAATCGCCTCGGTCGGCCCGCATCTCGAACTGCTCGCGCAGAACGGCGCGACTGCGATGGTCTATGGCGAAGTCGCCGATTCGATTCAGGGCGCGCCGCAACCGCTGTACCAACGCCCGCGTTTTTTCAGCGAGGCGCAGTGGGCCGCGTACGCGGCGCGTGTCGATGAATTCGCGCGCTATACGCTAAGCCGCGGCGTGCGGCTGGCGTACCATCATCACATGGGCGCGTATGTCGAAACGCCGGCTGATGTCGATCAACTCATGTCACGCACGAGCGACGCCGTCGGCCTGCTATTCGACGCCGGGCACATCACGTTTGCCGGTGGCGATCCACTCGCGGTGCTGGACAAACATATCGATCGCGTATGTCACGTCCACTGCAAGGACGTTCGACCCGCGGTCATGAAATTGGCGCGCAATCGCAACTGGAGTTTCCTCGACGCCGTGATCGCCGGTGCCTTCACGGTCCCGGGCGATGGCGCGGTAAACTTCCCGGCGATCATCGATCGATTAAAGCGGCATGACTATCGCGGTTGGCTGGTGGTTGAAGCGGAACAGGACCCGGTGGTGGCGCCATCATATGAGTATGCGCAGAAAGGATTCCGGACGTTGCGAGCGCTGGTCGATGCGCCACTCGACGCCGGTGGCGGAACTGAGCAGGAGGCAGCATGAGTCTGTTGGTGAAGGCGCAGCGCGAGGGCCAGACAATCGCGCGGGTGACGCCTGAGTCGGCGTGCTGGCGGTATGTGGGATTTGCTGCGTACCGGCTAAGCGCGAGCGAAGTCGTCCATGTGTTCGAGCCGGCTCGCGAGGTGTGTATCGTCGTACTCACGGGCGCGGTGGATATTGAAACTGCCGATGCAAAATGGAGTTCGCTGGGTTCGCGCGATAGCGTGTTCGAGGATTCCGCGCCCTATGCGGTGTATTTGCCGCCGGGCGTTCGCGTGACGGTTCGCGCGTGCCGCGATGCGGAGATTGGCGTGGCGAGTGCGCCTGCCAAGGGTGCCTATCCGGCGAGGCTGATCGAGCCTTCCACGATGAAGCGCTCCACGCGTGGCAAAGGTCTGAATACGCGATACGTATGCGATATTCTTCCGCAGACTGAGCTTGCGGAGTCTTTGCTGGTGGTTGAGGTTCGCACGCCTGGCGGGCATGCTTCGAGCTATCCGCCGCATAAGCACGATACCGATAATGTGCCACATGAGAGTTCGCTCGAAGAGACTTACTATCATCGGCTCGATCCGCCGCAAGGGTTTGCTTTTCAGCGCGTGTATACCGATATGCGCGATATCGATGAGTCGATGGCGGTTGAGAATCACGACGTCGTGATGGTGCCGCGTGGGTATCATCCTGTTGTTGTTCCCTATGGGTATGATTCTTATTATTTGAATGTGATGGCGGGAGGGCAGCGCCTTTGGCATTTTCGCAATGATCCTGCGCATGAGTGGATTATTGATAAGGATAGTTGAGGTTTTTTTTCCTGCGGAGCGGGGGGTGGGTGGTTGGTTGCCTGCGGCAGTGGCTTTTTCTTTTTGTTGTTTGCCTGTGCGGCGCTTATTGTCTGGTCGCCTGCGGCGGTGGCCTTTCCTTGTCTGGTTGCCTACGGCGTTGGCCTTTCCTTGCATTCTTATTGGTTTATTAGCGTCGCCCCTGTGCGGGGCAGGCACCTACTTTTCTTTGCCTGCTGCAAAGAAAAGTAGGCAAAAGAAAGCAGCTCACCCCGCTAACTCTTAAGCGGGTCCCCCGCACAGTCACGGTAGTGGTCCATCTGGAATCCGTGCCCGCGCACATTCAACGTTCGTGACAAGGCCGTCATGCTTCCCGCCTCGCACTACGTGCTCGCCGGAAGGGTCCATCGGGAACCCGGGACTTCGGTTGAGCGTGGTGAGGGCCATCGGTTTTGCCTCGGCCGCAAACGTCGCTGGCGCTCAGGCGATTAGCGCCAAGGACGCCTGGGTGCTTTGGGAAGACCACCGACGTCGAGCATGGCCAGCAGCATGCGAAGCGCGCCCGGACGCTAAAGCCTGGACGCTAAAAACAGCAGGCTGCATTTTGAAGTACCGCGGTGAAGTACCCCGGTGAGGTACCACGGGCAACGAGCTTCGGTGGTGGTTTTGTAAAGCGCCGCAGGCATCGGGCGCGGCAAACTGCTTTTGAGGTGCCGCGAGCTCTGGATAGAGGGCACTTCGTGAATTACCACTGGGCGTAAAAACGCTGGCTGGTTCGATGAACGACCGCCACGGCGCGCGCAGCGCCGCCGGAAGTATGACGGCCTTGTCACGAACGTCGAATGTGCGAGGGCACGGATTCCAGATGCACCACTACTGTGGCTGTGCGGGGGACCCGCTTATAAGCTGGCGGGGTAAGCTGCTTTCTTTTGCCTACTTTTCTTTGCAGCAGGCAAAGAAAAGTAGGTGCCTGCCCCGCACAGGGGCGACGCTAATAAACCAATAACAATTCAAGGAAAGGCCAAGAACCAAAAACCAAAGCCCAAAGAATCCAGATCAACGAAAAGCCAACGCCGTAGGCAACCAGACAAGGAAAGGCCACCGCCACAGGCAACCAGACAACAAACACCGAACAGGCAAACAACAAAAGAAAAAACCACTGCCACAGGCATACAAAAAAAAGCGCCGCACAGGCAAAACCCACCCGCTATTTCCTAGCGGCCAAATCAACCTCTAATCCCCCATCCTCCCCCATCCTCACAGTCCCTCGCGCAACATCCCTCCGATACCCATAAAGGTCAAACCTCATCACCCCAGGATTAGAACTATCCTTAATAAAAGTCCTGGCATTCGTGACCAACGAATTAAACATCTTCACATCCCCAGACTCGATCCAGACAAAACTCTTCCCAGCGCCGGCAGGCGGCCTCGCAGCAGCAACAGAACTATCGCGTTTGAACTTCAACACCAAGCCTTCATCAGTCACCGTGGCGCTCGCCAGCCGCCCCTGCAAAACCGGCGGCGGAAACACCGTGTATTGATCGAACACCAACTCGTTACCCTTCAATGCAACGCCCTTGCGCGTAAAAGGTGTCAACGACGCCAACGGAACATCCAGCGCCCGCAACAACCCCGCCTGCGGCACGCCCAGCACCTTCACCGAAGTCGGTTCATACACAAGGTGCCGCTCGTCCCGGGCCACGATCGTGCCGTTCATCGTCGTGGGCAACCATACGCCAGGAAAGTGATTCCATAACTTGATCCCGCCCGTCACCTCCAACTTTCCATCCACCGGCTTCAACTGCAAATCGTTCAATGAACGCGGCTCGTAGTCGAGCAGATAATCGTTGAACAACGCCGCCATCGCAGGCCACGGCTCCACCACCTCGCCGCCGATGATGCGAATGTCGTACTGGTCCGGATCGTCGAGATCGACAGGTTGACCCGGTGTCTTCGGCACCATCTGCGCATCCAGCGAACGCACATGAAAACCAATTCGACCCGATACGTAGAAGTCGACATTCTCGACGTGAATCAACGGTGCGGGCCCCGACGAGTGCCGCTCGTCGCTGATTGCGGAGCCCGGCGTCGCCATGCGACGAGCGGAAAACGCCGCGCGCGTGCCGACCGGAATCGCGCGTGCAACCGATGCGGTCCGCAAAGTCGGCGGCACGTGCTGCCACACAAGACGCGCCTGCGCGAGCGACGCCTGCTGCGCGCGAATGAAGCTGTCGTTAAAGCGTGCGCTCGCGCTGCCCATCTGCATCGGCGTGTCTTTCGCAGCGCTGGCTAGCGTCGGATATGACGGTAAGTGCACGTCGAGCGCACCGGCTTCGTCGAAGGTGAAATAGCCGGCCGCCATCTGGTCGCGGTAGTGATAAAGATCGAGCACGAACGGTGCGTTCGTATCGAGCGGGGTTAGCGCCATGTCGATGTTCATCGGCATCGAACGCATGAATTTCACGTCGCCGCCCTGCACCAGCATGCCGCGCGGCGGCATCGTCGCGGGCCAGTCGATTTTCGGCACCGTGTGATCGTCGAGCGTGAAGCGCACACCTGCCGCACTGGTGTCGATCTGCGTGATGGTCATGTGCAACGCGGGCGGCGGCGTCAGTTTGGCCACCTGCATCACGACGTCGTCGCCGTCGAGACGCGCAATCGGCGTGTCCACCTTCAACAGGTCGGCCATCTTTACGTGCGCGGCCTGCATCAACTTGTCCGCGCCGACGCCGGCCACTTCGACGTGATCGGAATGGAACACGAGATCGTCGGCGTTGCGCATCGACAGCGAACCGGTCAGCACGATCGGCACCCACGTGTCGCGATGCATCTCGCCCGTAATACGCAAGGTGCCGCCGTCTTGCGGCACGACACGCATATTGCGCAACGGCGAGCCCTGGTACTGGAACAGATAGCGATTGAAAATCGCGGTGAGTTTGGCGCTGTCGAGCGTGACGTCGCCGCGGTGAACGTTGATCGTCACGCTGGTCGGATCGTCGAACACGATCGGCTGACCGGCGCGCGCCGGGGTCAGCGTGGCCGCCATGTCGTGAATCATGAAGCCGATGTCGCCGGTCACACGAAAGTCGACGTCGCGCGCGAACATCAACGACCCGTCGATGCCGGAATCGCGCAGCGTCAACGGACGGCTGCGTTTCTCGGTCATCCCGCTCGCAGACGGTACACGTCCGGCGACGCGCTGCTCGGCAGCAAGCTGTTTGGCCTTGGCGAGCTCGAGCGCGGGACGCGATTCGGAGGCGGGCTGCGCGGCGTTCGCAACGGCAGCGCCGGTGGACGCGGTAACGACGCTGTTCGCGGCGTTGGCGTTGGCGTTGGCGTTGAGTCCCGCATCCGTTTGAGATTTTGCCGTCAACGGGCTGTCGTTGTTGCTCACCGTGTTCGCTACCGCGCTCGTTTGCGTCGGCGGTGAGGATGCGGCATCGGCGGTCGTGGAACTTGCGTCGGCGCACGCGGACATCAGCAGCGCCGCCGTCACCAGAGCGGCACCGGCGCCGGCGCGTGTGCGCCACGTTTCGCCGAGTTGCGCTCGCACGGTCCGGCGCGACAACATCCTTTGAAGCGGTCGCTGCGTGGGTTCCGCCTGCACGCGATCGGCCGATTTTTCGCGCAATGCGCCTGTCTGTTTCATGATGTCTCCTCCTGAAGCCGCGGCGCATCTTTCGTACGTCCGGCACGGCATGGTCTGTCGCACATACGTCGGCTTTAAACACCGTGCCGCCGTTGCGCGCCTTTGACCTGATTGTCTGTATTTGTCGGCGCGCTGCCGACAAGATTTCTGGAGGACGCTCACCAAACGATCAAGCGTTTGAATCGCTACTGCAAGTTACGGGAAAGCCCCACGCACCGGGCTTAAGCGGTCTATGCACAAACGGAATTCAAACAGCATCCTGAACGTGATTTCGACGCGGAGCGAGGGATGCGTACATCACGCAGTACCTGCCGCACCCCGGCTAACCCACACCGAGCCATTCCTGCACCACGTCCGGGCGCTTCGAAAACGACGCCAGCGCGCCGTCGAAGACAATTTCGCCATGGCCCATCACCGCGACCCTGCTGGCAATGTCTCGCGCAATCACGAGCCGCTGTTCGATCAGCAGCATCGCCACGCCACGATCACGCAGCATCTCCAGACATTGCGTGACGTGCCGCATCACCTGGCTGGCCAGGCCCTCGCCGGGTTCATCGATAACCAGCAGGTCGGGGTCGCCGAGCAACGCACGGGCAAGCGTCAGCATCTGCTGCTCGCCGCCCGATAACGCGCCGGCGCGTGTGCGCTTTCTTTCGCGCAGGATGGGGAACAGTTCGTAGGCGTCGTCGAAGGCAAAGCGCGGTGTGCGCTCGCGAGCGCGCGGCGCCACACCGAGTTGAAGGTTCTCGTGGACGCTCAGGGTCGGAAAGACATCGCGATGTTCAGGCACGTAACCGAGCCCCAGGCGAGCGATCTCGAACGGGCGAAGGCTGTCGATTGCACGACCGGCAAAACGCAACTCACCCTCGCGGCGCACGAGGCCCATGATCGCGCGTGCCAGCGTCGAGCGTCCTGAGCCGTTGCGTCCGACCAGCGCGACAACTTCACCTGCTTCGATCTGCAACGTGACGCCGTGCAGCGCCTGGCTTGCGCCGTACCAGGCGTTCAGTTGTCGAATGTCGAGCAAGGCCGTCATGGTCATGTGCCGAAGCTGTCGCCAAGATAAGCGGCGCGCACTGCCGCATCCGCACGAATCGCCGCCGGCGTGCCGGTCGCGATGATGCGGCCTTGCACCAGCACTGAGATACGGTCGGCGATCGCGAACACGGCGTCCATGTCGTGCTCGACCATCAGCAACGTGCGGCCCGCGGTGGCCACGCGAATCAGTTCGATAGCGCGCGCGGCTTCGGCGCGGTTCATGCCGGCTGTGGGCTCATCGAGCAGCAAGGTGTGCGCGCCGCCCGCGAGCGCGAGGCCGAGATCGAGCGCACGCTGTTCGGCATAGCTCAGTGCGCCGGCCTGGCTATGCCGGCGCGCATTCAGCCCGACCGCTTCGAGCACCTGCTCGGCGCGCGCATCGACCGTGCGTGAACCGCTGAAACGCTGCCACCAACGCGTACGGTCGCGCTCGCCCAGCATGGCCGCACAGCGCAGGTTGTCGAACACGCTGAGGCGAGCAAACACACTGGTGGTCTGGAAGCTGCGCGCAAGGCCACGGCGTGTAATCGCGGCTGGCGCCAGACGCGTAATCTCCGCGCCGAACAGGTCGATGCGCCCGGCGTTCGGCCGCGCGCCGCCGGCGATCAGATTGAAGAGCGTCGACTTGCCGGCGCCGTTCGGCCCGATCAATGCATGACGCTCGCCTGGCTCGACGGCAAGATCGACGCCGCGCAGAATCTGCGTGGCGCCAAAGCGTTTTTCGATACCGTAGACCGCGAGGGCCGGGATCATCGCGCGTCTCCGGTGACCGGTTGCATGGCGCTTGTCCGCATGGCAAGACGTGCTTGCGCGCGAACCGCGTAGTGTGCTGCGAGTGCCCCAGGCGCCGCCAGCAAAAACACTGCAACGCCAAGCCAAAGATGCGGCGAGGTGGCCCCCAACGGTACGCCGACAAGGTTGAACGCGGCGCCATCGTCCGCGCCGAATTGCACGGCGTAAGCCCACTGCACTGCGAGCACGACGGCCAGCGTCCACAGCACCGCCGAGGCCGCGCCCCACAGATAAGCCTTGCCGCACACGCGCCAGCCGTAGGCGGCAATGCGTGCCGTGTGCCGCTGCACGAAACCCGCCAGTCCGTCCGGCGAGGCCACCACAACCACGATGAAGAACAGCCCGAGATAGAACAGCCACGCCCGCGTAACGCTCGCCACCGCGACGCTGAAAAACGTCAGGACAATCGCACCCGCGACCGGTCCGAAAAACGTCGCCGTGCCGCCGATCACCGTCGCAATCAACACGGCGCCCGAGCGCATCATGCCGACGCTTTCCGTCGATACCAGTTCGACATTGATCAGCCCCAGCGTGCCGGCAATGCCCGCAAAAAACGCCGACATCACCACCACGCCATAGCGGATACGGCGCGGGTAGCAGCCGATCGCCGCGGCGCGCGCCGGGTTGTCGCGCACGGCGTTGGCGAGCCGCATGAAGGGTGTGCGCGACAACACGAACATCGCCACGCTCGCCAGCAGGCACCACAGCGCGATCAGCACATAGGCTTCGCGCGCCGGACCGAAGCTCCAGCTTCCGAATACCGGCCCGCTCGCGCGGTCGATCGGCACGCCGGCCTCACCGCCGAACCAGTCGGGCAGTGTCCACGCGGCCGCCGCGACAAGTTCGCCGATGCCGAGCGTGATCATCGCGAAAGCCGTCCCCGCGCGCCGCGTCGACACGAAACCGAACAGCGCCCCGCACAGCGCGCCGCCGATGCCGCCAATCAACGGCAGCAGCACCAATGGCACACCGATACGGTTGAACACTTGCGCCGCGATGAGCGCGCCGAGCCCGGAATAAGCCGCATGACCGAAGGACAGCAAGCCTGTTTCGCCGAGCAGCAGGTTGTACGAGAGCGCGAACACAATCATCGTCGCGGTCTGCGCGAGATAAGCGAGCAGCCAGCTTTGCGGCCAGATAAAGGGCGGTACGGCGAGAAACAGAACGAGCGCGAGCCATGGCGCGAATCTGCGCAACATCGAGCGCGGCTTGACTGCCGGCACGGCAAACTTTTCGGGCAGCTCACGCATGATCGTCACGCCGGCCGAACAGTCCGCGCGGACGCAGCGCCAGCATCGCGACGAGCAGCAGATAGGGAATCAGCGGCGCGAGTTGCGCCAGCGTCAGCGCGTCCCACTCGGCCGGCAGCGCGCCGCCGAATACCGATGTGATATCGCCCAAGGACACGTCGCTCGCCACCGCGAAGGTCTGCACGCAGCCGACAATCAACGACGCCGCCAGCGCCCCGCTCAACGAACCCAGGCCGCCGATCACGACCACCACGAACACGATCGAGCCGAGCGACTCAGCCATTGCCGGTTCGATCACGAAGAGCGGCGCGCCGATCACGCCGGCCAACGCGGCGAGCGCCGTGCCCGCCGCGAACACGCCAGTGAATACGCGCGGCACGTTGTGGCCGAGCGCCTCGACCGCGCTCGCATGCGTCAGCGCGGCGCGTACGATCAAGCCCGCCTTCGACACGCGCAGCACGGCGTAGAGCACCGCCAGCATCGCCAACGACACGGCCATCATGAAAGCCCGATAGCGGGCAAAGGCGGCGCCGTAGATCGTGAACAGCGGGCCGTCGAGTACGGCGGGAACCGTCGCGCTGAGCGGATTCAAGCCCCAGCCGAGCTTGACCAGTTCGCCAAGCAGATACGCCGCGCCGAAGGTCAGCAGTAACTCCGGGAGATGGCCGTGCACACGCACACGGCGCAGCAGCCAGCGCTCCAACGCTGCGCCAATCAGGCCGACGGCAAGTGGCGCGATCACCAGCGCACTCCAGAAACCCGCATGCGCGGCCACCGAAAAACCGACGTACGCGCCGAGCATGTAGAAGCTCGCATGCGCGAAATTCAGCACGCCGAGCATGCTGAAAATCAGCGTCAAACCTGCCGACAGCATGAACAGCAGCAGGCCATAACTGACACCGTTAAGCAGATTGATGACGAACGACTGCACGCGCCTAATCCGCCTGCACAGCGACGGTGAGCGGTTCGAGCGCCGCGCGCAAATCGGCGGGCAGCGTCACCGGACGACGCGTGACGCGATCCACATACACGTGCACAAAATGACCCTGGGCGGCGGGTTGATCTTCACCTTCCCTGAAGAGACCGACTTCATAACGCACGCTCGAGGTCCCGAGCCGCACCACCCGCAAGCCCGCATCGACCCGATCGGGAAACACCAGCGGTGCGAAGTAATTGCAATGCGTCTCGACCACGAGGCCAATCGTCGCGCCGTGCTCGAAGTCGAGCACACCCGCGCGGATCAGGTACTCGTTCACCACGGTGTCGAAGTAGCTGTAATAGACAACGTTGTTGACGTGGCCGTAGACGTCGTTATCCATCCAGCGTGTGGTGATCGGCAGAAAATGCGGGTAGGCGCTGCGCGTGACGGGTGCGGGCTTGTTCATCGCTTACTGCCCCGGCTTTTCGACGAACTCGAACGGCAAGCCGCGCCGCCGCATCCATTCGCCAAGCGCCTGGCCGGTGCCCGCACGCCAAGGACGCAATTTGGCCGGTTCGATCAGCCGGTATTCGAGCAACTCCGGCGACAGCGCGACCGTTCCATACGCCTTCACGTGATACGCGATGATCAGTTCGTTTTTGCGGATGAATTCGTACACGCCGATCAACTCGACCGTCTCGGTGTGCAGCGAGGTTTCTTCCAGCACTTCGCGGGCAATGCCCTCTTCCGGGGTCTCACCGTTTTCCAGAAAACCGGTGATCAGCGCGAACATGCCTTCCGGCCATGCGGCGTTGCGCGCGAGCAGTATCTTGCCCTCGTACTCGACGATCGCGGCGACCACCGGCAGCGGATTGTTCCAATGGACATAGCCGCATTCCGTATCGGGACAGGTCTGGCGGATCCTGCCGCCTTCGTGTTCGGCATCCGCGCGCTCGACCAAAGGCGTGGCGCAGCGCGGGCAAAATTGGTATTCGGTCATGGCGAGTGGGTCGTCTCTTCTGTTCTGTGTGCAGCTTTGTTCAGCGTTGAATGTCGTGCTGCGGCTGGCGCGGGTTCAGGCCATGCACAAGTCGCGTACTTCCGCGGCGAAACGCTCGACGGTTTCCGGTTGCGTGTCCCAGGCGCACATCAGCCGGCAACCGCCCGCGCCGATGAACTCGTAGAACTTCCAGCCGCGCGCACGCATGGCCTTGGCGGCCTGCGCGGGCAATTGCGCGAAGACCGCGTTCGATTCTCTCGGAAACATGATGCTCACGCCCGGAATTTCCTGCAACCGCGTTTGCAGCAATTCCGCCATCGCGTTCGCATGACACGCGTTGCGCAGCCAGACGTCGTTATCCAGCAGGCCTAGCCACGGTGCGGAGATGAAGCGCATTTTCGAGGCGAGCTGGCCGGCCTGCTTCAGACGGTAAGCGAAATCGTCGGCAAGCGCGCGATCGAAGAACACCACGGCCTCGCCGACCGGCAAGCCGTTCTTGGTGCCGCCAAAGCACAGCACGTCGACGCCCGCACGCCACGTGATCTCGGACGGATGCACGTCGAGCGCCGCGACCGCGTTTGCAAAGCGCGCCCCGTCCATGTGCACTTTCAGATGACGCCGCTTGGCGATCGCCGCGATCGCGCGCACTTCCTCGACCGTGTAGACGGTGCCGACTTCTGTCGATTGGGTCAGCGTGACGACCTTCGGCTTCGGGTAGTGAATATCGGCGCGGCGCGTGACAATCGCTTCGATCGCATCCGGCGTGAGCTTGCCGCCGACGCCCGGCGCCGTCAGCAGCTTCGAGCCGCCGGAAAAGAATTCAGGTCCGCCGCATTCATCCGTTTCGATGTGCGCGAGTTCGTGGCAGATCACCGAGTGGTACGACTGGCACAGCGACGCCAGCGCCAGCGAATTGGCGGCTGTACCGTTGAACACGAAAAACACTTCGCAATCGGTCTGGAACAGATCCCGCAGGCGGTCGCAGACCTGATTGGTCCAGGAGTCGTCGCCGTAAGCGGGTTCGTGGCCGCTGCTGTTGGCGGTAATCAGCGCCTCGAGGGCTTCGGGACAGATGCCGGCGTAGTTGTCGGACGCGAAATGTTGCATGGATGGCGGCGCGCCCGGCGACAGGCGCGCTGAGATGACGGGAAAGCGGTCATTTTAGTGTGCCGGGGAGTTATTTGTTTTTCGGTTCGTTATGGGAGGTTTGCGTGGGCCGACGAGGCTTGCCGTTCGGCTAGGCGCGAAGATCGCCAAGGCTGCGGCTTTCCCGACGCATTGGCGGAGAGGCGCTCCAGATAGGACTCAGCCTGGGTCGAATGGAAAGCCATCCAGCGGCTTTCCCGATGCAGCGCCGGAGAGGCGCTGCGGATAGGACTCAGTCTGCGTCAAATGAAAAGCCGTCAACTGCAGCCGCAATCGGGCATGCGGCCGCGACCTCGCGGCATGTGTGCCACGATGATCAATCCAGCCGCGCCTAGCAGCAGCGCCCCAGCCGCCAGCCACAACGCCGGCGAAAAGGACCCGGTGTGTTCTGCGATCGGCGCCGCCACCAGCGGGCCGACGATCTGGCCGACGCCGTACGCTGCGGTCGCATAGCCCATCAAGCCAGCCGCCTTTTCGCCGCGCAGAAGCCGGGCTTCGCGCATCGCGAACAGGGTAATCGCGGTAAATGGCAGACCGATCAGGATGCTGCCGAGCGAAAAGCCGCCCGCCGTCGGCCAGACGATACCGAGCGCGATACCGGCAGCTTGCAGCACGTAGCAACCGGCGAGCAGCGTGCGGTTGTCCCAATGCACCGGCAGGCGGGCCGCGAGCAACGCTCCGACGATCAAGGCCGCGCCGAACATCGGCCAGAACAGATCGGGCCAGGACGAACCCGGCAGCGCGTGACGCGCGATCACCGGCAGGAACGTCGCGGTGATGATGTAGCCGAAGCCGGGCACGCCGTAGAGCAGGATCAGCCAGAAGGCGTCGGCCCGGTGCGAGGGGCGGGTTTGGCTGGTGGTGGGAGTTTGGCTGGCGACGGGAGTTGGACTTGCGGCGGAATGGCCGGCGGAGGAGCGTTGGTTCGCGTGAGCGGCGGTAGTTGATCCACCCGCCGCGTGCGCCGCACCTCCCGAGGCGGGATCGGTCACGGTCCCGAATACAGACCAAACCATGATCGAAAGTACCGCCGCAATGAGCCCGAAGCCGATCCAACCCGCCGTCGCGCCATAGCCACCCGCAGCACTGACCAGCAAACCCGTCCCGACAATGCCCATACCCGGGCCCGTATAGATCACCCCGCTCCACCCGTGCGCGCCGAGTTCGGCAAGCCGCCGCAAGCCCCACTGCGAGGCGAACACGAAGGTCCATGCGCTAACCGCCCCGGCGACAAAGCGCACGACGGCCCACACCCAGAACTGGCTCGTTACACCCATCGCAAGCGTCAGCAGGACTGTTGCAACCAGCCCCGCGCGCACCATGCGCGCCGGTTCGACCCGCAGCGCAGCGCAGGTGACCGCACCGACGAAATAGCCCGCGTAGTTGAACGACGCAAGCCAGCCGCCGTGCTGGATATCGATCTGAGGCTGACCGAAGGTGCTGCCGTGAAGCATCAGCGGCAACAGCGGCGTGAATGCAAAACGTCCGATACCCAGCACCACGGCCAGGGTGGCCATGCAGGCAAGCGCCGCCTGGCGGGCGGCGTGACGTTCGGTTGGGGTTTCGTGCGTGCTGGAGGCGAGATCGTTCATGAGCAAACCGGAAATGGAATCGCGCCGGCGGTCACCGGCTTCTTCAACCCATATTAGCTTGACCTTTTGATCACGAAAAATGAATAATTAGAATACCAACCATCGCCAGGAGAGATTTATGGATCTGGCCGCCTTGACCATTTTTCGGGCTGTCGTGCGGGAAAACGGTGTGACGCGTGCCGCCGCCAAGCTTAATCGCGTGCAATCGAACGTCACGACCCGCATCAAGCAACTCGAGGAGCAACTCGGCACCGACCTGTTCATCCGCGACGGCCGGCGCCTCGTTTTGACGCCGGCCGGCGAGACGCTGCTGCCCTACGCGGAGCGTCTGCTCGCACTCGCCGACGAGGCGCGTCACGCGGTGCGCGAGGATCGTCCGAGTGGGCGCCTGCGTTTAGGCACGATGGAAAGCGTCGCGGCGACGCGTCTGCCAGGATTGCTCGCGAGCTATCACCAGCGGTGGCCGGATGTCGCACTGGAACTCGAAACCGGCACGACCGGCAAGCTGATCGAGCGGGTCCGCGAATTCGAAGTGGATGCGGCGCTGGTGGCAACGCCGCAGGATCCTGCCGCGCTCGGCGAATTGTTCGAAACGGTGCCGGTTTTTCGCGAAGAACTGGTGATGTTGTCGCCGCGAGGCCATCGGCCGATTCACGAAGTGCGGGATATTGCTTTATCGACGCTGATCGCGTTCGAGCGTGGCTGTGCCTACCGGGCGTACATCGAGAAGTGGTATCTGGAGCATGGCGTGAGGCCGGCTCGCGTTCTGGAACTCGGCTCGTATCATGCGATCGTGGCTTGTGTCGCCGCCGGCGCGGGGGTCGCCGTCGCACCGCGATCCGTGCTCGATCTGCAAACCGATACGCGCAATATCGCCGTTCATGAGCTTCCCGATATTGGCGTAATCGAGACGCTTCTCGTCTGGCGACGCGGGCATTTTTCTTCCGCGCTCAATGCGCTGCGGCAGACGCTTGTGTCGAGGGAAGATGCGGTGGAACTACCTGCCGCTGTGGCGGTGGGCGCTGCTTGAGGCTTGGGGTTTGGGGCGCCAGGTTAGTGCACAGCCGGCACGAGACGGCCAAAAAACAACTTGGGCCATACGGGGCGCCAAAACCACCAGCGCCCCGTATGGCCCAATCAAACCCAAATCAGAGCTGGGCTTCGACCCAACCCTTCACGCCCGCCAACGCTGCCGGCAGATTCGCCGGTTCGGTACCGCCGGCTTGCGCCATGTCCGGCCGCCCACCACCCTTGCCGCCGACTTGCTGGGCAACGAAGTTGACCAGTTCACCGGCCTTGACCTTCTTGCTGGCGTCCGCCGTCACACCGGCGATCAGGCTCACCTTGCCACCCTCGACCGAGGCCAGCACGATCGCCGCGCTCTTCAGCTTGTCCTTCAGCTTGTCGACCGTCTCGCGCAACGTTTTCACGTCAGCGCCCTCGAGCGTTGCAGCCAGCACGTGCACGCCGGCCACTTCGATTGCCTGACCGGCAAGCTCGTCGCCCTGACTCGAAGCCATCTTCGACTTCAGTGCGCTCAGTTCCTTCTCCAGCGACTTGACCTGATCCTGCACCTGCACGATCCGCTGCGTCAGTTCCGACGGCTGCGCCTTCAACACGGCCGCTGCCGCATTGATCCGCGCATCGAGATCCTGCACGAAGCGCACGGCGTTATCACCCGTGATCGCTTCCACGCGGCGGATGCCGGCAGCCACGCCGCCTTCCATCACGATCTTGAAGAGGCCGATGTCGCCCGTGCGATGCACGTGCGTGCCGCCGCACAACTCGCGCGAGAAACCGAGGTCGAGCACGCGCACTTCGTCGCCGTACTTTTCGCCGAACAGCGCCATCGCGCCGCCCTTCACCGCTTCGTCGAACGGCATGACGCGTACGATGCCCGGCGCGTTCGCCAGCACTTCCGCGTTGACGATCGCTTCGACCTGACGGATCTGCTCGTCAGTCATCGGCGCGTTGTGCGCGAAATCGAAACGGGTCTTGTCCGCATCGACCAGCGAACCCTTCTGCTGCACGTGCGAGCCGAGCACTTCGCGCAACGCCTTGTGCATCAGGTGGGTGGCCGAGTGATTGCGCTCGGTGCGGGCACGGCGCACCGCGTCGATTTCCGCCTTCACGACGTCGCCGACCTTCAGCGTGCCCTGCTCCAGCGCGCCGTGATGGCCGACCACGTCCGCCTGTACTTTCAGCGTGTCGGTCACCGCGAAGCGCACGCTCGCGTTCGCCAGCACGCCCTGGTCGCCGACCTGACCGCCCGACTCCGCATAGAACGGCGTGTGATCGAGCACGACGACAGCCTGCTGCCCCTGATTCACTTCCTTCACCGACGCGCCGTCGACATACAGCGCGATCACTTTCGCGTCGTCGAAGATGATTTCTTCGTAGCCGTGGAACGTGGTCTTCGCGCCCGAGTATTCAAGGCCTTGCGCCATCTTGAACTTGCCCGCCGCACGCGCCTGTTCGCGCTGACGCGCCATGGCTTCGTCGAACGCGGCTTCGTCTACCGTTACTTCGCGCTCGCGGCAGACGTCCGCCGTCAGATCGAGCGGGAAACCGTAGGTATCGTGCAGCTTGAACGCGAGTTCGCCGTCGAGCGTCTTGCCGCCCTTCGCTTCCAGATCGGCCAGCGCGCTTTCGAGAATCGACATGCCGTGCTCGATGGTCTCGAAGAAGCGCTCTTCTTCCTGACGCAGCACGTCGGTCACACGTTGTTCCGCGTCCTTCAGTTCCGGATAGGCGCCGCCCATTTGCGCGACGAGGTCCGGCACCATGCGGTGGAAGAACGAACCCTTCTTGCCCAGCTTGTAACCGTGGCGGATCGCGCGGCGCACGATACGGCGCAGCACATAGCCGCGACCTTCATTGCCCGGAATCACACCGTCGACGATCAGGAACGAGCAGGCGCGAATGTGATCGGCGATCACCTTCAGCGAGTTGTTCGTCAGATCGGTCACACCGGTTTCGCGGCCCGCAGCCTTGATGAGCGCCTGGAACAGGTCGATCTCATAGTTGCTGTGCACGTGCTGCAAAACCGCGGCGATACGCTCGAGACCCATACCCGTGTCCACGCACTGCTTGGGCAGCGGCGTCATGTTGCCTTGCGCGTCGCGGCTGAACTGCATGAACACGAGATTCCAGATCTCGATGTAGCGGTCGCCGTCTTCCTCAGGGGACCCCGGCGGGCCGCCCCAGATCTCCGGGCCGTGGTCGTAGAAAATTTCCGAGCACGGGCCGCACGGACCCACGTCGGCCATCTGCCAGAAGTTGTCCGACGCGTAGCGTGCGCCCTTGTTGTCGCCGATGCGGATAATCCGCTCGACCGGCACGCCCACTTCCTTCGCCCAGATGTCGTGCGCTTCGTCGTCTTCCTGATAGACGGTGACCCAGAGCTTGTCTTTAGGCAGCTGGTACACGCCCGTCAGCAACTCCCACGCGTAGTGGATCGCGTCGCGCTTGAAGTAGTCGCCGAACGAGAAATTGCCCAGCATTTCGAAGAACGTGTGGTGACGCGCGGTGTAGCCGACGTTTTCCAGATCGTTGTGCTTGCCGCCGGCGCGCACGCTGCGCTGCGCGGTCGTGGCGCGCGCATACGGACGCGATTCCGCGCCGAGGAACACATCTTTGAACTGCACCATTCCCGAATTGGTAAAGAGCAGTGTCGGGTCGTTGCCGGGTACAAGGCTCGACGAGCGAACGATCGTATGGCCCTTCGATTCGAAGAACTTGAGGAATTTCTCGCGGATTTCGGCGGCTTTCATAGCGTGCGGGGGACGGGTTTGCCAGTTCCCTGGCTGTTACCGGCGGCATCATGGAGATGCGCCAACTGTTTGTTTCTTAAACGACTGATTATACGGGATCGGCGACCCTGCGCGGTGGCGGCCCTGCCCCGCCCTGGTCCCAGTAGCCATTCGGCCAGGTTTGGCCGGGTTTGGCCTCGTTTGACCCGGTGGCGCGCGACACGGCAAGACGCGCCACACGTCCTATGCCGTTCGGCTGACTGCGCGGGCGCGCGGGAATCGCTTAAGATTGCCCACATTCGCGGCGACATGCGCGCCGCGTCACCACCCACAAATCTTGTATGGGACCGGGGTAACACGCCGCCGCGCGAACGCTGGCCGACCGCTTTGCATGGGGCTCAAGTAAGCGCTAAAGCGCTAACTCGGGCCGACCGCTTTGCATGGGACCGGAGTAAGCGCTAAAGCGCTAACTCCGGTCGACAAAGGAGACATTGAAGAATATGGGCGCTCTCAGTCATATCCGCGTGCTGGATCTCACACGCGTGCTCGCTGGACCCTGGTGCGCGCAGACGCTCGCCGATTTCGGCGCCGACGTCATCAAGATCGAACGGCCTGAAGTGGGCGACGACACGCGCCACTGGGGGCCGCCGTACCTGAAAACGCCGGAAGGCGCCGACACACGCGAGGCCGCCTATTACCTTGCCGCGAATCGGAACAAGCGCTCGGTCACCGTCGATATCGCTTCGCCCGAAGGTCAGCGGATCATCCGCGAACTGGCGGCGCAAAGCGACGTGGTGCTGGAGAACTACAAGGTCGGGCAGTTGAAGAAGTACGGCCTCGACTATGCGTCGCTCAAGGAAGTGAAGCCCGATCTGATCTACTGCTCGGTGACCGGCTTCGGGCAAACCGGGCCGTATGCGCAGCGCGCCGGCTACGACTTCATCGTGCAAGGCATCGGCGGCTTCATGAGCATTACCGGCGAGCGTGACGGCCAGCCGGGCGGCGGTCCGCAAAAGGCCGGCGTGGCGATTGCCGACCTGATGACCGGCATGTATTCGACCATCGCCGTGCTCACGGCGCTCACGCACCGCGACCGAACGGGCGAAGGTCAATACATCGACATGGCGCTGCTCGATGTGCAGGTGGCCATGCTGGCCAACATGAATTCGAATTATCTGGCGAGCGGCCAGCCGCCCGTGCGTTGGGGCAATGCGCATCCGAACATCGTGCCCTATCAGACCTTCCAGACCAGCGACGGCTGGATCATCGTCGCCGTCGGCAACGACGGGCAGTTCCGCAAGTTCGTCGAGGCAGGCGGCCGCTCCGAACTCGCCAACGACGAGCGATTCGCCACCAATCCGGCGCGTGTGCGCCATCGCGATATTCTCGTGCCGATCCTTGCCGACATGGTGCGTCTGCAGGGCAAGCAGCAATGGATTGCCGCCCTGGAAGCGGCCGGTGTGCCGTGCGGGCCGATCAACGACCTGGGCGAAGTGTTCGAGAACGAGCAGGTGGTGGCGCGCGGCATGCGGGTCGATCTGCCGCATCCGTCGGGCGGCATCGTCAAACTGGTGCGCAATCCGATCAATATGACCGGCACGCCGCCTGAGGCGCTGTCCCATCCGCCGACGCTCGGCGAGCACACCGACAGCATCCTGCGCGATGTGCTGGGTTATGACGAGGCCAGGATTGCGGCGTTGCGGGACCAATCGGTGATTTGAGGCCGGCTGCATTGCGGCCGGGTGATTTGAGGCCGGCTAAGCTGGCGGCGTGGTGGCGGTTTTCAGCGAAGCTGGCGACGGTGCCAGCTCACTCGCCGCCCGGCTGTGCCGGCGAACCGGCCGCCCTCGCCTCGAGGATCCGCCGGCAAATCGGCCCCTACAATCGGCCCCTGCATCGAAAACGAGACATAGCGCGGTGTCGGCGCCGAACACCGGCCGAATCAGCGCCGATGAAGCCATCACCGCCGCTCGCCTAACGACGCCAGCCAGCGCCGTCCCTCCGCCCAATCGCCGAGGCCGCTGTCGGCATTGATATGGCCGCGCGGCCCGATATCGATCCAGCGGCTGCCCCACGCGCCCGCACACGTCTGCGAAAACGGCACGCCGCCGTATGGATCGTCGCTACTCGACACGACGATGCTCGCGAACGGCAGGCGTGCCAGTGGCACCGGCGCAAAGCCGCTGGCGTCCCGCGGAAAATGCGCCTCGGCGGGATCGGGTACGGCCACCAGTAATGCACCGGCCACTTTGGCCAACTGCCCGGCGCTCGCGTACTGCGACGCCCAGAAGGCGGTCGTCAGGCAGCCAAGGCTGTGCGCGGCGAATATCACGGGCGAGTCGGCTGCGGCCACGGCGGCGTCGAGCGTACGGCACCACGCGTCGCGCGTCACATGATCCCAGTCCGGCATCTGCACGCGTGTGAAGGCGGGATCGAGCGCTTCCCAGCGCGTCTGCCAGTGCCCCGCGCCGGAATTCTGGTATCCCGGCAGCACGAGTACGTTTAGTTTTTGTTCGTTCATTGCCTTCCCCGTCGCAGTTCGTTTTTCAGATACGTTTTCGCGATATGTTTCCACGGTTCGCGTCCGCAATTGTCGCTTCGATTCGCTTCCGCAGTGCGCTTCTGCAGTGCGCTTCTTCAATGCGCTTCTTCAATGCGCTTCTTCAATGCGCTTCTGCGGTCCGCTTCCGCAGCCCGCCTCCGCAATCATTCACTTCGCCCGGCCGAAGCCGCGCTTGCTTCACTGCATCACGCGCCCCACACCCACGCCGCGCGGATCGGCAGCCGGCTCGGGCGTCGTGCCTTCGACGCGGATCATCTGCACGTCGCCATTGAACGACTGCCCTTCCAGCGTGTAACCCCTGGCTTTCAGCTGATCGGCCAGCTCGCCCGTGACCGGATGATACGGCTCAAAATAAATCGTCTTCGGCGGCAGCAACTGATGGTGGAATCGCATCGCGGCCAACGCGTCGGTGGGCGTCATGTTGAAATCGTACAGGTCGGTCATCACCTGGAAAATCGACGTCAGGATACGCGAGCCGCCGGGCGTGCCGATCACGAGCGACACCTTGTTGTCCTTCAACAGGATGGTCGGCGTCATCGACGAAAGCGGCCGGCGTCCCGGCGCGACCGTGTTCAGGTCATCGGTCGCTGCACCCGGCGCGCCAACGGCTACCGGCTTGGTGACGAAATCGTCCATGGCATCGTTGAGCATGAAGCCACCGCCGTCCACCACCACACCGGAACCGAACGAGCCGTTCAGCGTGTAGGTATTCGACACGGCATTGCCCCACTTGTCGACCACCGAAAAATGCGTGGTCTGCGCTTTTTCCGGCGGCGCGTCGCCAAGGCCGCCTTTGACAGGCACGGCGCCCGGCACTTCGTCGGGTTTCACTTCGTCGGCGCGTTGCGCGAGGTAGGCGTCGTCGGTCAGTTTGTCGGCCGGCACCTTGTACGAATCGGGGTCGCCGATATATTGCTGGCGATCGGCGAACACGCGGTCCTCGATCTGCGCGATCAGATGGATATACGGCACGGAATTCAGCTCGATACCGTCGAACGCCTGCTTCAGATCGGCTTTCATCTTCAGCATCTGGATCAGCCCGATACCGCCCGAGCTCGGCGGCGGCGCGGTCACGATCTGGTAGCCGTTCCAATCGGCGGTGAGCGGCTGGCGCCACACGGCCTTGTATTGAATCAGGTCCTGCTTCGTGACCAGACCGTGGCCATACATTTGCTGAGCAATCAGATCCGCGGTGCGGCCTTCGTAGAACTCACGGCCGCCATCGCTGGCAATGCGCGAGAGGGTTTGCGCGAGTTCAGGCTGACGGTACATCGCGCCGGCCTTCAAGGTCGAGAAGTAGGCATTGAAATTGGTCTTGCCGGCGAAATTCTTCGCCGCCGCGTCGCGGCGCTGCTGCAACCATGGCTCGACCTGGAAGCCGTCCGTGGCATATCGGATGGCGGGCGCCAGCACCTGTTTCCACTTCAGCTTGCCGAAGCGCTGCTGCGCTTCCCACATGCCTTCGACCGTGCCCGGCACACCCACCGCGCGATGACCGACGAGGCTCATACCCGGCACGAGGTTGCCTTTATCGTCGAGGTACATGTCGCGGGTCGCCTGTTGCGGCGCGCGCTCGCGGTAGTCGAGAAAATACGGCTTGCCGTCCATGAACACCGTCATGAACCCTCCGCCGCCGATGTTCCCCGCATCCGGACAGGTCACGGCCAGCGTGAAGGCGATCGCCACCGCGGCGTCCACCGCGTTGCCGCCGGCGGCGAAGATCTGCTGTGCGGTGTCGGCGCTGTAGCGATCCGGCACGGCCACCGCCGACGCGTCCAGCACGGCCTTTGGCGGCGGCGTTTTCGCGAGCGCGGAGGCCGGCGCGATGAAACTGCCGGCGAGCGCGCCGAACATGGCCGCGGCCATCACGATCCGGGTGAGAGACAAGGAGGCGAAAGAGGCAAAAGACGCGCGAGGCGCGTCATGCGAGGGGATGGACATCCGAGAAACTCCGGGAACTAAGGACGTCATGTTGCATGAACGGAAAGCGTCGATGCAAGACGATGCGATGGGCGAGACGGCCTGCTGGGCCCACTGGGCCAGTTGCGCTGCAGGCGGGTTGCACGGCCGGGCGCGAGCGGCGCAATCCGGCAGATTGAGCACGGCACGGGTGGGTAGCGTGGCCGGTTCGTCCGCGCCACACGGGCGCAAAGCGGCGCCAGGAAAACAAAGGGCACATTGCTGCCAGTACGCAAAGGTGGAGAGTGCGCCGCCCGCATCCTAAGTCGCCGGCGTACCCACCAACAAACCGTTTTACCTCCTGTTACAGCACCTTAAACGCAGCTTGCAGGAGTCCTTCCCGGCCCCAAAAAGCAGCCGAAACCGCTCAAACGTTGGCTGCGCGCCGCACTCGCCTGCCGCGAGCGGACTCGTCAGGTAGAATTGACACATAAGTGGGCGCATTGCGCGCCCCGACCGACTTTCACCTTCTCGCATGAATACCGAACGCAACGACGCGCCAGCGGCATCCAATTTCATCCGCAATACCATTGACGAAGACAACCGCACCGGCAAGTGGGGCCAGCGCGTCGAAACGCGCTTTCCGCCTGAGCCGAATGGCTACCTGCACATTGGTCACGCCAAGAGCATCTGTCTGAATTTCGGCGTGGCGCGCAGCTACGGCGGCGTGTGCCATCTGCGCTTCGACGATACGAATCCGGAAAAGGAAAGCGTCGAGTACGTCGACTCGATCGTCGACTCCGTGCGTTGGCTCGGTTTCGAATGGGAAAAAGGCGGCAAGGAGCAGCTCTACTTCGCGAGCGACTACTACGACAAGCTGTACGAGTTCGCCGAACTGCTGATCGAGCGCGGCAAAGCATATGTGGACAGCCAGTCGGCTGAAGAAATGCGCGCGAACCGCGGCTCGGCCTCCGAGGTCGGCACGCCGTCGCGCTTCCGCGACCGCTCGGTGCAGGAGAACCTCGACCTGTTCCGCCGCATGAAAGCCGGCGAGTTCAAGGAAGGCGAGCATGTGCTGCGCGCGAAGATCGACATGTCGTCGCCGAACTTCAACATGCGCGACCCGGTCATTTACCGCATCCGCTTTGCGCACCATTACCGCACCGGCGACACATGGTGCGTGTACCCGATGTACGACTACACGCACTGCATCTCGGACGCGTTGGAAAACATCACGCATTCGCTGTGCACGCTCGAGTTCGAAGACCACCGTCCGCTGTACGACTGGATTCTGAACGAGCTGGCCGAGGCCGGAATCTTCACGCGCCCGCTGCCGCAACAAATCGAGTTTTCGCGCCTGAACCTGACCTATGCGATCACCAGCAAGCGCAAACTGCTGCAACTGGTGACCGAAGGCCACGTCGATGGTTGGGACGATCCGCGTATGCCGACCATTGTCGGTGTGCGCCGCCGCGGCTTCACGCCGGAATCGATCCAGCTGTTCTGCGAGCGTATTGGCGTCACCAAGGTCGATTCGTGGATCGACATGAGCGTGTTCGAAGGCGCGCTGCGCGACGATCTGGACGAAAAGGCGCCGCGCACCGCGGCCGTGCTCGATCCGGTCAAGCTGATCATCGACAACTTCCCTGAAGGCGTGACCGAGCCGTGCAGCGCGCCGGTTCACCCGCATCATCCGGAACAGGGCGTGCGCGAGTTTCCGATCTCGCGCGAACTGTGGATCGAACGCGACGACTTCACCGAGACACCGCCGAAAGGCTACTTCCGCCTGTTCCCGGGCAACAAGGTGCGCCTGCGCTACGGCTATGTGATCGAATGCACCGGCGCGGACAAGGACGAGAACGGCAACATCGTCGCGGTCCACTGCAACTACTTCCCGGACAGCAAATCGGGCACGGAAGGCGCGAACACCTATAAGGTCAAGGGCAACATTCACTGGGTCAGCGCGGCAGGCGCGGTGCCGGCTGAAGTGCGCATCTACGACCGTCTGTTCAAGGAACCGCAACCGGACGCCGGTGGCCGCGACTTCCTCGAAGCGCTGAATCCGGATTCGAAGCGCGTGGTCAACGCCTACCTGGAACCGGGCGCGCGCGACGCGTTGCCGGAACAGCGCTATCAGTTCGAGCGCCATGGCTATTTTGTCGCCGACCGCGTCGATTCGAAACCGGGTAAGCCCGTGTTCAATCGCATCGTCAGTTTGCGCGACAGTTGGGGCAAGCCGGCGTAAACTGGAGCGACTACAGCGCGAAGCGCATCTGAAGTTGAATACGGCGTGCATTTCGTGAGCGGGATGCACGCCGTTTTTATTGCATCATGTTCCATCGACAAGTGACGGCGCGGCATACATGCACGCGCCAGTTCAGGAGACCCGATGAAAGTTGCAGCCCGCCGCGGGGCCAGTGCATGGGGCTCGGCACGAGGTGCGCGCCACACGTGTACTGTTCGTGCTCCGTACATCACCCACGCCCTGCGCGTCGCACAAAGCGTGCGTAACGCACTCATGGCGCTGGTCGCATTCGGCGCGGCAGTGTTCGCCTGCCCCGCCCATGCGGAAGAGCTCACCGGCACGCTGAAGAAAATCCACGACGACGGCGTGGTCGTACTTGGTGTGCGTGAAGCGTCGATTCCCTTTTCATACTTCGACGGCACACACACGGTCGGCTATTCGCAGACCATCGCGCTGCAGATCGTCGACGAAATCAAGAAAACGCTCGGTCTGCCGCAACTGAAAATACACGAAATCACCGTGACCTCGTCGAATCGCACGCCCATGCTGCTGAACAATCAGATCGATCTGGAATGCGGCTCGACCACCCATACGGTGGAACGCGAAAACGTGGCCGCCTTCTCGGACAGCTTCTTTCAGTACGCAGTGCGCATGCTTGCCCGCAAGAACAGCGGCATCACGGATTTTCCGGACCTGGCCGGCAAGACGGTCGTGACAACCGCGGGTACCTCCGACGAACGCCTGCTGCGCCGCCTTAACACAGAAAAACATCTGAACATGCGTATCACGAGCGCACGCGACCATCCGGAAGCATTCGCCGCGCTCAAGGAAGACCGGGCAGTGGCCTTCGTGATGGACGAGCCGATCGTGTACGGTTTCAGGTCGACCGACCCGCATCCTGAAGACTTCGTGGTGACCGGCACGCCGCTCGGCTACGAGGTTTACGCCTGCATGTTTCGCAAGGGCGACGAGCCGTTCCGCATGCTCGTGAACAGCGTGATCGCACGCGGCCAGACTGCCGGCGACGCGGAACGTCTGTACAACCAGTGGTTCACGCAGCCGATTCCGCCGCACGGCATTAATCTGAATTTTCCGCTGTCGGAACAGAACCGCACGCTATTCGCGCATCCGAACGATCACGCACTCGACTGAATGCGTGATGTCGCCGCGCGGATGCCCATGCTTTTGCCGCGGGCGCTTAACAGCAAAAAACAAAAAGCCGCAAGTCCGCCACTATAACGTTCGATGCAGTTCCGCGAGCGAAAGCGTGGTCTGAAAGAGCCGGGTGAGACTGCGGCTCGCGTATCGCTCCACTTCGTCCGGCGCGGCCCAGCGGTAGGCGTCCATTTCGGGAATCAGCGTGCCGTCGGAGCGGCGCGGAAAGAGCGACGTGCAGGTGCACCCCGTCAGGTCGAGTTCGTCGGCCGTTGCACGTGCCGCGAACAGATGCAGATCTTTGTCGCGCCGGTAGACGAATAGTCCGAGATCCTTCAAACGCTCGGGTTCGATCACGATGCCGGTCTCCTCGACCATCTCGCGCAACGCCGTGACGTGAGGCGCCTCGCCCTCTTCGCCGTGCCCTTTTGGAACGTCCCAGTGAGAGGTTTCGGTGGCGTGCGCGAGCAATACCCGACCGTCCGGGTCGAGCAGTACGACACCGCACGAGACGACCCGCGCGCTCATCGCCACATCGCGCCGCAAGGGCGCACGGCTTCAGGCCGCACCGACCGCAAGCCGGTGCCCGTCGTCATACTGGCCCGCATGCTCAGTGCTTTTTCTGCAGTTGCCAGTTGCCGCTGCCCTGTTTGCAGAACTGCGGACGCAGGTTCATCGACTGCCCTTTCGCATTCAGCACGACACCGACGTCGCGGCAGGTGCGCTCGCCGTCCTTCGCGGTACTGGCGACGGTGATCGTTGCGTCGATCTTGACGCTGTTGCCGGTGCCTTCGTTGACCCAGCTCGCGCTTTCGCCGTCCTGCTTGTCATTCAAGGCGGTGACGACGGCATTCCTGATCGAATCGACATCGCGCTGCTTCATGTAGCTGATCGGCGTGTCGCTCAGAAAACCGAGGTTGGCCGCTTGCGCGCCGACGGCGCCGCCAAGCAGCAGACCACTGACGGTCAGATGAAACAGGGCACGGGTTCGCATCGACATGAAGGGTTCTCCTCGAAGAGTAGTTCGGCGGTCTCGAGTGCGCTCGCAGCGGCTCGTGATCTGGACCCCAAAAGCATAGCATGTCGCCCCCAAAGTGACCGCCTCGATACGGTCCCGCAGCGGCTCGCAGCATCGTGCAGCGTTCGCATCTCGCCTCGCGGGAACGAATTGCCACGACGGCTGCGCGTCATTTTAAGACGCGTCTCATATCGACTGATGAAACGTCTTCTTAATATAGGTCTATTGCGCTGCGGCGCTGAACAAGTTTTCAACGTCTCCTTATGGACATCTCGTTTGCCCTCGAAACCTTTGCCGTCACGCTCGCGCTGTTTTGCGTCGCGCTCGTGCCGTTCGCCGTCAGTTGCGATCCCGGTTTCGCGCGGCGCATCGTGCAAATGGATAGCCTCCCGCGCGCACGCTGGCCGAATCTGCTGACACGCGCCGGCTTTGGGTGTCTCCTGATGTCGTTTGCACTGCTGCTGGCCGGCTGCTATTGCATCCTTGCCGGCGCAGGCATCTGACTACGTTCGTAGCACCACCTGCCGCCTAAGCCGACCGTCGCAACCGTGGTCCGGTGATCAATTCGCGGCCACGGTCTTTGCCGCGCTTTTCCCCGCTTCATCTCCCGCTTTATACCCATCCGTGAGCGTATTCAAAAACGCCACCACGTCCTTGATTTCGGCCTCGTCGAGCGCCGGCTTGTCGCCCGGTTTGCGATCGAACGGCGGCTCGGTATTCAGATTGACCCAGTAACGCTGCGGCAGATCGTCGAACTTCTGCACTTTGCCCTTCGAGACCGGATAGAACTTTTCCGGATTCGTGTCGCGCTGCGCATAAAAACGCACCGCCTGATCCAGCGAATGGTAAATGCCGTTGTGGAAAAAACTTTTCTTCAACGCGACATTGCGCAGCGTCGGCGTGCGGAAGATGCCGCAAAACTCGGCGCGGCCCTTCAGGTCGGTACGCTCCGGTCCGCATGCGCCAAGGTCGTAGAAATGCGGATCGCGATTCACCGCCAGCGCGCGGTTACGCGGCACGCCGATCGCAATCAGACCGAAGTCGCTGAACTGCGGCGGCGCGCCGTCCATGGTGCGCTGGCTGATGTGGCAGCTCGCGCAATTGCCCTTCTTTTCGTCGTTAAAGAGTTGCAGACCGTGGAGTTCGGCCTTGGTCAGTTGTGCTTTGCCCGCCAGATACGCGTCGTACTTGCTGGTGTACGGGTAGAAAAGCTCGGGCGTCTGCTCGAAAGTTTCCAGCGCTTGCAGCACGGCTTTGAAGGTGGCGTCGTCGTTATCGAAAATATGCTCGCCGAATGCCACACGGAAAGCGTCGGCATACGGCGCGGCCTTCACCGCCGCCGTGACCTTCGCCGGCGAGCTGCCCATTTCGAACGACGACAGCAACGGAATACGCGCCTGGTCCGAACCGCGGTCGACGCGGCCGTCCCACGTCAAGCCGCCGGTCGGCCCGGCATCCACGCTTTCATCGCCTTCGTCGTCCGACTCGTGATAGTGCTCGGCGAATGCCGGCACCGATTGCAAATATTTGAGCGTCGGCGCGGCGCGCATGCCGGTACGGTGCATGTCGTTGCCGCCCAGTTGGACCGACAGCGCATTCGCCGGCGCAAAGCCGTGATCGGGACTATGGCACGACGCGCACGCCAGCTTGCCCGAGCCGGACAGCGACGCGTCGAAAAACAACTGCTTGCCCAGCGCCGTCATCTGCCGCACGGATTCGTAGACTTGCGCGCGGGTCTGGCCGGCTTCATGGGCGGCCGCTTTAACGGTCGACTCCGCCATGGGTCCTGACGCAGACGACGCATTCGCTTGAGACTCGGCTCCCGCGTTGCCGCTGGCGCTCATATCCTTCCTGGCATTCACTTGCGCCTGGCCGTTTGCCTCTGCCTTGCCGCCCGCTGCCGGCGAGCCTGCATCGCACGCCGAGAGGCCGATGGTCATCGCCGCGAGTGCCAGCACCGCGCTAATACCTGCCGGCCCCGCGCGCCGCCACGCCGGCAGCCGAACCGCCATTTTCAGAATCCCCGTGAGACCAGGCCGCATATGAATGATGTGAGTTTGCGATATTGAAGTCCGCGAGCGTATTTCATCGACATGTCGATTAAATGACATACAGCCGACAGAAATATCCAAACCAAGGCAATTTGTAATTAATTACATCTTTCTGTCAAATTCATTCCCCAAACTTTCGCTTGCGGCCATCCGTGTAATCAAGGCACGCGGCCCGTCCCCAACGCGAGAGAGAGAACACATACCAAATGAACAAAAAACTGATCTGCGCGACGCCTATCGCGATCGCAGCAGCGTTGAGTCTGTATGCGTGCGGCGGCGACAATGTCACTGCACCACCGGACATCACGTCAATCAAGACGGTCGTGGTGATCTATGCGGAGAATCGCAGCTTCGACAATCTCTACGGCAATTTCCCGGGCGCTAACGGTCTGCAGAACGTGACGGCGGCAAGCGCCACGCAGGTCGACCGCGATGGCACCGCGCTCGCGACGTTGCCGCAAGTGTGGAACGGCCTGACGCAAACCGGTGTGACGCCGGTGGTCACGCAGGCGATGACGGCGAACCTGCCGAACAGCCCGTTCGCCATCGACGACCCGAAGGGTTTCAACACGCCGATCACGGCCACGACGCGCGATCTGTATCACCGCTTCTATGAAAACCAGATGCAGATCAATGGCGGCAAGAACGACAAGTTCGCCGCATGGGCGGATTCGGGCGGCCTCGTCATGGGCCACTACACGCTCGACGCCGACAAGCTGCCCTTGTGGAAGATCGCCCAGCAATACACGCTGGCCGACAACTTCTTCATGGGCGCATTCGGCGGCTCGTTCCTGAATCACCAGTGGCTGGTTTGCGCGTGCACGCCGACTTATCCGAACGCGGACAAGAGCCCGGCAGCGGGCTCGATCTCATCGGTTGAAAGCGACGGCGTCACGCTGAAGCTTGCGACCAACTCGCCGGCGTCGGCGCTGAGCGGGCCGCCGAAATTCGTGCTCTCGGGCAACCTCACGCCTGACTTCTACGCGATCAACACGATGCAGCCGCCGTATCAGCCGAGCGGCAACAAGGCGGCTTCGGGCGGCGACGCGAATCTCGCCGATCCGACCCAGGCCACCACGCTGCCGGCGCAAACGCAGCAGCACATCGGCGATCTGCTGAACAACGCGAAGGTGTCGTGGGCGTGGTACGGCGGCGCGTGGGGCGCGGCGGTGTCGGCGGCGCAAAATGGCACGTCGAACGTGATCTACGGCGCGAATCTGACGGCGCCGAACTTCCAGCCGCATCACCAGCCGCTCAACTACTTCGCCGATCTCGCACCGGGCTCCGCGAACCGGTCGCAGCATCTGCTCGACGGCGGTCTGGCAGGCTCCGAGTTCATCAAGGCAATCGATGCCGGCACGTTGCCGCAAGTATCGTTCTACAAGCCGCAGGGCAACCTGAACGAGCACGCGGGTTACACCGACGTCGCCTCAGGCGATCAGCACATTGCCGACGTGATCTCGCATCTGCAAAAAAGCCCGCAGTGGAACAACATGCTGGTGGTCGTGACGTACGACGAAAACGGCGGCTTCTGGGATCACGTGGCGCCGCCGAAGGCCGACCGCTGGGGTCCGGGCACGCGGATTCCGGCGTTGATCATCTCGCCGTACGCGAAGAAGGGTTTCGTCGATCACACGCAGTACGACACGACGTCGATTCTGCGTTTCATCACGCACCGCTTCTCGCTGCCGACGCTGCCGGGCATCGCCGCGCGTGATGCCGCGCTGGTCAGCAACGGCAGCAAGCCGATGGGCGACCTGACGGCCGCGTTGAATATCAGGCAGTAAGCGGCAGGGAATGCGTTCAGCGATGAGCGGACGTTAACCAACGCTCAGCAAGTGACGCGCGAGGTTAACCAGACCGCGGACTAACCGGACCACGGTCTGCGGTCTGCGGTCTGCGGTCTGCGGTCTGCGGTCTGCGGTCTGCGGTCTGCGGTCTGCGGTCTGCGGTCTGCGGTCCGGGAATATCAGTAAGCAACAGTCCGCCGGATGATGCGGACTTTAACGGGGCAGCTTCGGCTGCCCTTTTTTGTGTTCGCTCCATGCGCCCACCGGCGACGCACGGAACCCGCGAATGACGCGAGCAGCGACACACGTCGTTTTCACGACCGGCGTATGCTTCGACGCAGGGCGCAATCATTCCCGCCGATGGCGGCTCGAAACCCTTAGCGACGTGTTGCAGGCTTGCCCACTCATCCAGGAGTTCGACAGCATGACTGAAAAAACCATCAAGGTTCCCGGCCCCGATCATCCGATCACGGTCGAGCCGGACACGGCCCGTGTGGTGGTCACGGTAGCCGGCCGCGTGATCGCGGATACACGTAATGCGCTGGTGCTGCGCGAGGCATCGTATCCGCCGGTGTATTACATTCCGCGCAATGACGTCGAGATGACGCTGCTGGAGCGCACCGATCATGCGACCTACTGTCCGTACAAGGGCGATTGCGCGTACTACAGCATTCCGATCGGCGGCGAGCGTACCGTGAATGCGGTCTGGACTTACGAGTCGCCGTATGCGGCAGTGAAAGAGATCGCGCAGCATCTGGCCTTCTATCCGAACCGGGTCGATTCCATCGACGTACAACCAGCGGAATAAACGGCCAGACGCGCGGCCAGACGCGAGACGCGCATCGCAGCGTTGATGCTTCGATGCGCGACGCCAGGCATTTGAAGTACGGCAGGAGGGACTCGAACCCCCCACCCTCGGCTTAGAAGGCCGATGCTCTATCCAGCTGAGCTACTGCCGTATTGACGTGAGGCGATGCTACACGAACGTGTACAACGTGCATCGCCCGCAATGAGAACCCGTATCGGGCATTGGAACCTGTGCAATATCACGGCCACAGGGTTCGTGGGATACCGAAATTCTAACTGACCGGGCCGGAGCTGGGAAATCCGATCCACTGAGCTGATCTACCGCGCCGATCCACCACGCGACAAACCGATCGGTCATCAAACCGTCCCGCCACAAACAAAACGGGCCCGACAGCTTGAGTCGGGCCCGGATTATAACCGATCACTTCTTGCCCGCCAGTCGCCCGTCAGCATCTGGCGGGCAGTAGCGGGCCTGTCGAATGCAATCAGACCGGCTGCGGATGCAACATGAACCAGCCGAGGAACACGATGCCCGCGATCACGCAGTACACGCCGAACGAAGCCAGCCGTCCGCGGCCTTCGAAATAGCGCATCAGAAAACGCACGCTGAGATAGGCGGCGATTGCGGTCAGCACGCCGCCGAGCAATGCGTCGGCGAGTTGGCCCGGCGCATGGAACAGCTTCGGCAATTCGAGCACGCCCGCCGCGAAGATGATCGGCGTACCGAGCAGGAACGAAAACTCCGCGGCCTTCTCCGTCGTGAGGCCGGCCGCATTGCCGGCGATCATCGTCAGACCGCTGCGCGAAAAGCCCGGAATCAATGCGCCGATCTGCGCGAGGCCGACGAAAAATGCCTGACGGAAGGTCAGCTTCTCCGGCGGCTGATGCGCACGCGCGCGCTGCAGACGATCGCCGAACCACAGCAGCACGCCGTTCACGATCAACGCGATCGCGACAATGCGCAGATCATGAAAAATTCGCTCGAGCCGTTTCTCAAGGATCAGCCCGACCAGACCCGCCGGGATCGTCCCGATAATGAGCGCCCACATCATGTGCGCATCGTCATTGCGGCGGCCGCCGAACGAAGCGAAGAAGCCGCGCACCAGCGCACACCAGCGCTTACGGAAGTACCACAGCAGAGCGAACGCCGTACCGAGGTGCAATGCGACGAGGAACGGCAGCAACTGCGGCGCATGTTTGTCGATATGCATGCCGAACAATGCGGGCACGAGCAGCGTATGGCCAAGGCTGCTAACCGGGAACAATTCGGTGACGCCTTGCAGCACGCTCAGGAAAATCAGAAACGACAGGTTCACGCGGCGGTCCTTGTAAGGAAAATGTCGGGGAACAGCGCGCCGCGATAGAAAACACACGACGCGTCAAAAGCGCACCGATTATGCCTGGCTGCAATGACAGCGCCAAGCGTTTGGACCGCATTCGGGGAAATATTGACGCGCTGCGTCACAACTGGAAACCGTTGTTACGCCGCAGAAAAAGAAACAGAGCGCCGGAGGCTGCCCTGTCATCCTGATCGAGGAATTCGATGCGCTGAAAGCGCGAGGCTCATGCGAGGTCCGCGTCGACGGCCCGGCAGAGAATGAAGCAGATGACGGGATTAACGCTCGAGCTTGTAGAAAAAGTAGACGGTGCTGACCGCGAACATGCCGAACAGCGCCACACCCATTGCCATTGCGAGATCCATAGAGCCTCCTGAGCCGATCTCGCCCGGTCGTTGAAGTAACCGGGCAGTGCGTGGATTATCGTTAAGGATCGGCCTTCTCCGACACCCGCAATTTCCCCAGAAGGGTTTCCCCGTAGCACAAAGCAGCGCAAAATCGTTCTCTCGCGAGTTGCCGTGCGGTGCGTTCAAGCGTTCTCAACCCGCGTGCGAGCTACGTTCGACTCGCGCGTGGCTCGCATCTGGATCACACGCTCACGCTCGAACTCACATTCAAACTTTTACCAACCAGCCCATCGACCATGCCCCTCTCCCCGCAACAGGACATTCTCGAAATCGCCCAGGACGCCTCCGTGCTCCGTTTCGCGCCGCAAGCCGGTGGCCGTCTTCTGTCGTGGATCATCGACGGCGAAGAGGTGATTCATTGGCCCGAAAACGCCGACTGGAGCCAGCCCGCCAGGATTCGCGGCGGCAACCCGCTGCTGTTTCCGTTTCTCGGCCGGCATCGCGTCGACGGCAAAATCGGCTACTGGCGTGACGCACAGGGCACGGTGCGCGAATTGCCGATGCACGGTTTTGCGCGCGACCTGCCCTTCGATGCTCACGCCGACGTGGACGGCGCCGGTCTGCGCATGACCCTCACGGACAGCGACGCAACGCGCGCCGGCTATCCGTTCGGCTTCCGTTTCGAAGCGGTGTATCGCCTCGTCGATACGCATACGCTGGAAGTCACGCTGCGCACCGCCAATACGGGCGACACACGGCTGCCTTACTACGCCGGCCATCACTTCTATTTCACGCTGCCGCACACGCAGCGCGCTGAAACCTCGCTGGAACTGCCGCGCACCGAACGGTGCTATCAGCAGGACGATGGCTCGATCAGCGCGGCCGAGCCAGGCGCTGCGCGCTACACGCTCGACGAGGCGCGCATTCACGATCGCTTCCATCGTCTCGTCGGTGCGCCGGACCAACCCGTGCGCCTCGTCGCGCCCGGTCTTAACCGGCTCATCACGATCGATCTGCAACGGCCGGACTCGGTACCCTGGTACGCGGTAACAACATGGACCGAGGCCGCGAACTCGGACTTCTACTGCGTCGAGCCATGGCTGGGTCTGCCGGACGCGATTCATAACGGCATGGGACTGCGCTGGCTCGAACCGGGACAAACCGAGACGGCGACACTGCGTATCGGTGTCAGCAAGCTGCGCTAATTGCAGGTTTTCCCCTCATCTCGACGTGGTGGGCGTGGTGGGTTAAGCGGCGTTTCGCCGCGTTCCCGCCGCGCGCGTCCCCCTCTGCGTCCGTTTTTCGGATGCTGCAGCGCAAAACCGTTAGAATCGGACGCTTTGCATCTACCTGCCGCGTGATCGGGATCGGCGCGCGGCAGCGCTTTGCGAGGTCCAATGCTGACAACAAGAATGATGAAACGGTTCGCCTGCGCGTCTTTACTGGCGGTGCTCGCCGCCTGCGGGTCCGCTCCGGTGGGGCCTGGCTTTTACCGTGTCGAACGGGGCGATACGCTGTCGAAGATCGCGCGCAGCAACCGGGCGTCGCTGCAAAACATCGTACGCTGGAACAATCTGGCCAACCCTGACAGCATCGAGGTCGGGCAGGTACTGCGCGTCACGCCGCCGGGTAATGGCACGGCGGGTGGCGCCTCAGGTGGTGCCGGTGGTGCCGGTGGTGCAATACGCAGCAGCGGCGCAGGAAGCGCGAGCGCTTCGGCCGCGCCACGTTCGGCTCCGGCCGATAGCGCGCCGGCGTCCGCGCCGGCTTCGACAATCTCGCTGGTGTGGCCGGCAGACGGCACGGTGATCCGGCGCTTCGACGGCTCGAACTCAAAGGGTATCGATATTTCGGCAGCGGCGGGCACGCCGGTGATCGCCGCGGCGCCCGGCACAGTGGTCTACGCGGGCAACGGCTTGCGCGGTTACGGCAACCTGTTGATCATCAAGCACAATGCCGATTACCTGACTGCCTACGCGCACAACCGCGCGCTGCTCGTGAAAGAAGGCCAGTCGGTCGCCCGCGGCGAAAAAATCGCCGAAATGGGCGACACCGACACCGATCGCGTGATGCTGCACTTCGAACTGCGCTATCAGGGCCGCTCAATCGACCCGTCACGCGCGCTGCCGCCGCGCTAGCCGGTCTTGTCGACCGCGAGTCAGGGCGCGGCTTCTGCGTTCACTTTCTGCGGTCAGGCACGCGCCCTGCATGCGCAGTCGAGGGAACCGGGCGTGCTATAAAACGCTCAATCTTATGCATGACGTGGCCTCACGCCACGTCTTCCCCCGTTATCTGTAAGGAATCTGCAATGAAGAGCGCAATTGCGTCCGTCGCGACAGCCGCGGCGATCGGCTTAGGCCTGCTTACGCTCGGCAGCCTCAGCGGCTGTTCGAGCACCACCACGATGACCTATCTGCCGAGCGGCGACACCGGCTTTGCGATCAATTGCAGCGGCAGTGACGCCAGCTCCAGTTGGGCCGAGTGCTACAAGCGCGCCGGCGAAGTCTGCGGCAACTATGGCTACGACGTCGTTTCGAAAGACGTCGACAACGGCGCCACCGCGGGTGGCTCGGTCGGTGGAATTTTTGGTGCGAATGTCAAGAACCGGTCGATGGTGATTCGCTGCAAGCAGTAAAGGCAACACAGCCGGCAACACAGCCGCGCAGGGCGCAGCGCCACTCGAACTAACGGCGGCGCCAGCGTCCGGAGCGCGGATCGACACGCGCGGCGAAGGCGAACAGCACGCCGAGCGCAATCGGCCAGAGGCCGAGAAAGATGATCAACCAGGTCATGACCGGCGGTAAGAAAAAGTAACTTTTCATGATCCACGCCACGTGTGAAACCGCCATGACTCGGAATTGAACCGGCAATAACCGGGCAGAAAAAAAGCCCGGCACGAGGCCGGGCTAACGGGGGTTCGGCGCATATCGGCAAAGGACCGGTTCACCATGCGCCAGAACTGAATCTAACAACCCGCTTTTACAAGTGCAATCTATTAATTTCGCAGATAATGTGATGCGGCGCACGGAATCCGCATTACGTGAAGGAAAATACCAGCAATATATGGAGTAAATGCCCTTATCTGCTCCGCACGCAACACCACGGGAACGACAGGTCCAGAATCCGGTGAGTCGCCCACAAGCCCTTATGAATCAAATGCCTACCGCCCGCCACTGAAAAAGACTGACGAAAGCTTTGTGGCCAATTTCTGTCAACCGCGCCCAGCATAAGGCAGGCGCTTTACGCATTGCGAACCTTTGGTGCGCCAACGCACCATACCGAGGTATTATCGGATAATGCGCGGCGCGAATAGACAATTGCATTTCTTCACAACAAATTCGCGAATAGCGAATATATTAAAAATCTTCAGATCAACCGACAAATTGCGAAGTATAAAATCGACTGTCTTTTAATTAATCAATAAGTCGGATGATAAGCCGGTGCATCTATTCGTTCAAGCTGGCCGAATAGTTAAAATCGGCCAGCTAAAAGCCGCGGTCACATGACTCGCAACCCCAGCTCGGTCACGAGCACCGCCGCCTGCTGATGCGAAATCGTCGCGCCTTTGAAAAGCGCCGCGTCGACAAGCCGCACGCCGCTCAGATCAGCCTCGCGCAAGTCTGCGCCGTCGAAGCGCGCGCCCTTCAGATTGGCGTCCCTCAGGCTGCCGCCATCGAAAATCGCCTCACGGAAATCGACCCCGGCCAGATCGGCGTCGGAGAAATCGAGTTGCTGGAGCGTGGCTTTGCGAAACGACAGGCCGCGCAAATGCGCGCCCACCAGCAAGGTTTCGACGAAGCTCAAACCGAGCGACGTGCATGCTTCAAAATTGGCGCCGGTCAGCTTGCAGCTATGAAACGACGCCGAGGCAAGCTTGGCGCGCCGCCAGCTGGTGTTGTTCAGATCGCTCGACTGAAACGCCGCGTCGACCAGATCAGCCGACGCAAAATCCGCCTGGCGGCCGCGACAACGCACCCAGCGGGTATGCGACAGCGCTGCGCCGAAAAACGACGTCTCGACGATCGTGCAACGATGAAATTCGGCGCCGCGCAGATCGAGTCGCGACAGATCGGCGCCTTCGAAATCGCAGTCGGTGAAATGGAGCGGCTCTTTATAGCCCGCCTTGTTTGCCACTCCAGCCGCCCCATTCGCCGCGAGGAGGCGCTCCACATCAGCGCGTGTGAGCGTGGCTTCGGTTACCACGTGAGCTTGCGCGCCCGTAGCCGGCGCCGTTGAATCCAGTGACATGAAGGTTCAGAATGAATTTCGAAAGACCCTAAGCGTACCGGAACGCGCCCCGCCCTGGCGGTCCGCGCCAATGGTTTATAGTAACGGCCCCCGTTAGACCCCGCTTACGATGACTTCCAACAACGCCACTCACAGCCCGCTGTACGCCAAGCTGCTCGCCGAAACCGCCAAAATCGGCTGGGGCGAACTCGAACGCTTTTTCGCCCGCGGTATTTTGCTGCGCGTCGCGCGCGACATCGATCTGGTGAGCGTCGCCGAAGCCATCGCCAATGACGACACCGCGCAGGTCACGCAATGGCTGTCTTCGGGCCTCGTCGAACGCGTGCAGGCGGAAACCGCCGCCGATTTCGCCGAGCGCGATCCGGATCTGTGGGCGGTGGTCGTCTCGCCATGGGTGTGCGTGCAGGAACGCAATTGAGCGGCAGCGCGGACGCGCCAAAGGAAATCCCCCACCCCGAAGGAAATCCTCTTGAGGGCCTGGAGGACAGCGCGGCCGCGACGGCTCCCGCCGTTCCTGTGCATTGGCACCGCCGGGTGCTCACGCTGGCGTTTCCGATCGTCCTCGCCAATCTCACGCAGCCGATTCTCGGCGCGGTCGACACCGCCGTCGCCGGCCATCTGAACGGCGCTTCCTATCTCGGCGGCGTGGCGCTCGGCGGCCTGTTCTTCAGTTTCGTGTTCTGGGGCTTCGGCTTCCTGCGCATGGGCACCACGGGCCTCGTCGCGCAAGCACACGGCGGGGAGGATCACGCGGAACTGCGCAACAACGTGGTACGCGCGCTGTTGCTCGCCGCGGCGATCGGCGCAGCCGTGCTTCTGCTGCAAGTGCCGCTGATCGGCTACGCGTTGCACGTGATCGGCGGCAGCGACGCGGTGCAGCGCAACGCGCAACTCTACTGTCACGCGCGCATCTGGGCCGCGCCGCTCGCGCTCGGCAACTACGTGGTGCTCGGCTGGCTGCTCGGTACGCAGAAGGTGCGGCTTGCGCTGCTCTCGCAGGTGTTCATCAACAGCGTGAACATCGCGGCGGTGCTGCTGTATGTGTATGTATTCGATTGGGGCGTGGCCGGCATCGGCGCAGCCACGGCCACGGCCGACGCGCTCGGCTTCGTGCTCGGCGTCGCGTTGTTGTGGCATGGCATGCCGCGTGGTTTGCCTGCGCTGAACCGTGCCGCCCTCTTCGACGCAGCCGCGCTCAAACGTCTGGTGATACTGAATCGCGATATCTTCGTACGCACGCTTTGTCTGCTGTCGTCGTTCGGCTGGTTCGCGCATCTCGGCGCAAGGCAAGGTGACGCCACGCTTGCCGCCAACGCGCTGCTGCTCAATTTTCAGACCTTCATGGCCTACGGACTCGATGGCTTCGCGCACGCTGCCGAAGCGCTGGTAGGCGCGGCGATCGGCGCGCGCGACCGGCACGCTTTCGCGCAGGCCATCAAGGTGACGTCGCTGTGGTCCGCGCTCGGCGCGCTGGGCTTCTCGCTGGTGTACTGGGGTGCGGGCTCATGGATCATCGAAGGTCTGACCAATCAGCCCGCGGTGCGCGCCACGGCCGAGGCCTACTTGCCGTGGGCCGCGCTCCTGCCGGTGGTTTCCGTGTGGGGATTTCTGCTCGACGGCGTGTTTATCGGCGCCACTCGCACACATGAGTTGATGACGTCGATGGTGGTGTCGCTGGCGGTATTCGTCGCGGCGTCGTGGGCCTTGCTGGCGCTGTACGGCAATCACGGTTTGTGGGCCGCGATGCTGATCTTCATGGCCGCTCGCGGTGTCACGCTCGCGCGCTTTTTGCCGGGCATTGTGCGCGGCATGGCAGGCGCGGCCGCCTAGCCTTTCTTTGTTTCGACACGCGGTATGCAGGGGCCGTGTGTTTTGTCTGATAGACGTGCGCGGGTTGCTCCGCCATACACGGACCGGACCCGGACCGCACACGAACCGCGCACGAACCGCGTATGGACAACACGCTATGTGCCCAGCTCCGCAAAGCAGCACACAGTTACGGCTTGAAACAAGCGCACACATATTACGCGTGCACCTCGCCCTAGAATGACTGCAGCCCGCGTTTTCCGCGCAAACAGTCTGCGCGGGTCAGAAGCACCTGCGTGCCCGCGCCGGTGCTTCGCTTTCATTTCCAGCAGGCATTCAAAGCGTGGGCGCGATCACCGGCGGCCGGTCGTCGGTAGGTACGCCGTGGTAGTCGGCGGGATCTTTCGGCGGTGGGCCGCCATGATGCCCGGAGGGATCGTTGGCACAGCCGGTGAGTCCGGCGGACAGCATCAACGCAATCAACAAAACGCGGTTCATAGATTCTCGAGACAGAATGACAATAACGGCAATGAAGCGCCGAGAGTCTACCTGCAATTCGTATTCGACGACGTCACGCCGGGCAGTCCCCCTCCTCCCATTTTGTTACGCGTGACCTACTATAAAGGCATGGCTGCGTGTCATAGGAGGACTGCCATGGACGCTGAATCGATCGCAGGTCTGATCGGACTTGCCATAGGTCTACTCGTGCTGCTCGCCCTGTCGATTTTCGAATCGAGAACCTATAAGCGGGAACACGACGGCGAAGGCATGCTGCATCACTGGTTCACGCATCAACACATGCCGCACCTGAACATGCCGCACTGGATGCGCCGCCGGCATTGAGGAGATAAACCGGCGCGTCACCCTGCATGAAGGCGGCGCGCCTGAACATTGACGGTGCGAATCTCGCGCCTGCCGCAAGCGCGTACGGGTGCGCGGTGCGCCGCTTTACCTTGCCCGCTGCCGATGTCCGAGACCTTTTTTCATTCCGGCGCAATTCGTGATTGACTCTGGCACCCAATGCCACGTAGAATCTCGGATTCGTCGGAGCGTAGCGCAGCCTGGTAGCGCATCTGATTTGGGATCAGAGGGTCGAAGGTTCGAATCCTTTCGCTCCGACCACGAAAAAGCAATACGAAACCCGCGTCGCCCTCGGCTTCGCGGGTTTTTGCTTTTTGGGGCCAGTCGCTCGTGGGCTCGTGCGAATTGGCACAGGCTCGGACTTATGTCCCGATGAATTTCATACAGATCACATGCCGGCTCGATGACAATGCGCGAGCATCCCATACGCAATACGCGCAATAAGCGCAATACGCCTCGCCTCAACCTATACATCAGCCTGCATGCCAACATGCGCCGGCATACGCCAGAACTTATACGTGCCGCCCGCGCCACTGTCTTGCGCCCTAACGAGCCCGCATGCGACAGTGATTGAAAACCCGGCGCTGCTGTCTACGCCGCAACCAGAGTCAAGGAGACATGCATGAATCTGATCCTCTGGCGTCACGCCGAAGCCGAAGATTTCGCCGCCAGCGATCTGGCCCGCGCGCTCACCACGCGAGGCCGCAAACAGGCGCAAACCGTCGCCAAGTGGCTGCGCATCCGCTTGCCCGACGACGCAGTGATCCTCGCGAGTCCCGCCGTGCGCACCATTCAAACCGCTGAAACATTGAGCGACCAATATCGCGTGGTGCGCGAACTCGCGCCCAACGCCAGCGCGGACGACGTGCTCAAGGCCGCCGGCTGGTCCGCAGGCATCGCACAGACCGTTGTGATCGTCGGCCATCAACCGACGCTGGGCCACGTTGCGGCGCGTCTGCTCGGCAACAGCGAGGCAAGTTGGCCGCTCAAGAAAGCCGGCCTATGGTGGATCGAAAGCCGCGAACGCCACGGCGACGACCAGGCGGTGCTGCGCGCGGCAATGAGTCCCGATCTGATCTGAACCGCTTGCGCAGCCTGGCGAACAAAGCGGCCGCAGGGTTCGCAAGTCGCAACGGTCGCGCAGAAACAACACATGGGCCGCCCGGCCCACGACATTACAAGCCGCGCGCACGCAGCTTACGGGCCGTCATCCAATCGTCATGGCATTGCCATGCGAGCGTCACCAGGCGTTACTACATTGGCGAAAAAAGAAATCTCCCTTTTTTCGACCAGGACGCCACATGCGAGAACTGCCGACGCCCACCCTGCCCCTGGCTTCGATCTTCGAAACGCGTCGCCTGCCGCGCGCTGAAGAGACCGTCACTGCCCAGCATCGCCTGCAAGTCACGTGGGCACGTACCGACGAGGAACTGCGCGAGGCCCAGCGTCTGCGCTACCGTGTATTCGCCGACGAAATGGGCGCACGTCTGACGGGGCCGGCCGGCCTCGACGTCGATGCATTCGATTCATACTGCGATCACGTGCTGGTGCGCGATCTCGACACGCTGAAGGTGGTCGGTACCTATCGCGCGCTGCCGCCGCACCAGGCCGCCCGTATCGGACGCCTGTATGCCGAAAGCGAATTCGACGTGTCGCGTCTCACGCATCTGCGCGCGAAGATGGTCGAAGTGGGCCGTTCGTGCGTGCACCCGGACTATCGCAGCGGCTCGGTGATCATGTCGCTGTGGGCAGGTCTCGCCGCGTACATGAAGCACAACGGCTACGAGACGATGCTGGGCTGCGCGAGCGTCGCGATGGTCGACGGCGGCCACTACGCAGCGAATCTTTACTGCGCGCTGCGCGACAATGCGCTGACGACGCCGGAATATCGCGCGTTCCCGCACACACCGCTGCCGGTCGAAGAATTGCAGACCGGCGCCGACGTCGCACCGCCGCCGCTGGTCAAGGGCTACCTGCGCCTCGGCGCGAAAATTTGCGGCGCACCGGCTTGGGATCCTGACTTCAACACGGCGGACTTTCTGACGCTGTTGCGCCTGTCGGATATCAACGCGCGTTACGCACGGCACTTCCTCGGCGACGCGTCGCCGCGCTAAGCGGATCGATGCGGCGCGACGCGCAAATCAGCCGGCCAATTCAACCGGCAACTGATGCGCATAAAAAAAGCCCGGCAATGCGCCGGGCTTTTTCATTTACGACGCCGGCATGGCGCTCAATCGTCGGTATAGACCACGCGATAAGGGATGCCAACCTTCTCCCACTCCGCAGCCTCCTGGATCAAGCTGTAATCGGTCAACGGATTGTTCGTCACCCACTCGTTCGGCAAACGCACTTCATAACCGCCGTTGACCTGCGCGACCGCGATACCCGGCAGGCCGACATCCGCACGCCGGCGGCACAGCAGCGCCGCGAGCCGCAGGCAGAACAGCAGCGGCCATTCCACTTCGCGCGTTTGCGACAGCTTGCCGAGCTTCCCCGCGTGGCCGAGCACCAGCGCGGCGAGCCGCGCCTGGTCGGTGCGCGAAAAACCCGGCATGTCGGCGTTGCTGGCGATATAGGCCGAATGCTTGTGATAAGCGCTGTGCGAAATCGACAGCCCGATCTCATGCAAGGCCGCAGCCCAGCCGAGGAACATGCGGTTCTCGACGCGGCGCTCCTCATCCGGCTCGTCAAACTGGTCGTAAAAACGCACCGCGAGTTCGCCGATACGCCCCGCCTGCGCGCGATCCACGCCATAGCGGCGCATGAAGCCTTCCACCGTCACCGTGCGCATGTCCTCGTGCTGCGAACGGCCCAGCAAGTCGTACAGCACGCCGAGGCGCAGCGCGCCGTCTGTTGTATCGACGTAATCGACACCGAGTTCGTCGAACACCGCAATCATGATCGACAGCCCACCGGCCAGCACCGGAATGCGATCGGCCTTCAACGCCACCAGCTTCAGACGATTGACGTTCTCCGCCTTGATCAGCGCGCGCTTGAGACGCTCCAGCCCGCCGCGCGAGATGCCGTGCGTCACGCCCGGATCGTTGAAGCCGTTTGCCTCGACCAGTTCGGCGAGTGCCCGCGCCGTGCCGGACGAGCCGATGGCCTGCTCCCAACCGGTCTTCTTGTATTCGGCGGAAATGATCTGAATTTCACGGCCGGCGGCGAGTTCAGCCTGCCGCATCGTGTATTCATCGACATTGCCCGCGGGGAAGAAGGCACGGCTATGACTCACACAGCCGATGTACAGACTCTCCATCTTGATCGGCGTGTAATGCGAACCGATGATGAACTCCGTCGAGCCACCGCCGATATCCACCACGAGGCGCTTGCCCGCGCTCGCGGGCACCGAGTGAGCTGCTCCGGCATAAATCAGGCGCGCTTCTTCACGCCCGGCAATCACTTCGATCGGGAAGCCAAGCGCGGCTTGCGCCTCCCCAAGGAACTCGCTCGCGTTCTTGGCAATACGCAGCGTATTGGTGGCAACGGCGCGAACGTGGTCGGGATGAAAGTCGCGCAGCCGTTCGCCGAAGCGCTTGAGCGCATCCCAGCCGCGCACTTGCGAGGCGCGGTCCAGCATCTTGTCGCGCGACAGGCCGGCGGCAAGGCGCACCGACTCGCGCAATGCGTCGACCTGGTAAATCTGGCTGCCCGCGTCGGTTTCCTCGACCCGGCCGACGATCAGCCGGAAGCTGTTCGAGCCGAGGTCGACGGCAGCGAGGAGTTGTGGCGTATTGACCATCGGGTAAGCGGACTCCATGCGCGCGTGCGCGGCGGCGTTGGATGCGGAAGGTGCCGGATGCCCACCGGATGCCTTGGCTGCCTTATGACCGGCCGCGCTGTTCAAAGACGCCATTCTAAGCGTACCGGGCCTCACGATGTCGCCTTACAGTGATGGGGTTGCCCTATGGTCCCATACGCACTGCGTCATAATTACGACACGCAACGATTCCGGGCGTAGAATTTATAACATCGCAATTGTCATAACAACGTCATCATACTGTGAGAATTTCCGAGCGTCTTTTCGTCTCCCTTCCTGAAATTCCATTCTCGCTGCCGATGTCCATCCGCTACCCCTTATTGAATCGCGAGCTGGGCATTCTGGGTTTCAACGAGCGTGTGTTGGCACAAGCAGCCGACCCAGCCGTCCCTTTGCTCGAACGCCTGCGTTTCATCTGCATTACCAGTAGCAATCTCGACGAATTCTTCGAAGTCCGCATGGCCGGACTGCAGGAGCAGATGCGCGACAACCCGGGCGCGCTGTCCCCGGACGGCATGTCGCTGCAGCACGTGTACGACCTCGTGGTCGAGCGCGCGCAGAGGCTCGTGCATCGCCAGTACACCATGCTGCACGATACGGTGTTCACCGCGCTCGAAGCAGAAGGCATCTATTTTCACGGCACTGAAGCGTGGAACGAAGCGCAGACCGAATGGGCGCGCAGCTACTTCTTCGACGAGCTGCTGCCCGTGCTTACGCCGATCGGTCTCGATCCGGCTCACCCGTTTCCGCGGGTGCTCAACAAGAGCCTGAACTTCGTCGTCGAACTGGAAGGCAAAGATGCGTTCGGCCGTCAGGCGATGATGGGCATCGTGCAGGCGCCCCGTGCCTTGCCCCGGCTCGTGCGCATGCCGCAGGAGCTGTCGGGCTATCCGCATGGTTTCGTGTTGCTGAGCTCGTTGTTGCAGCGCTTTGTCGGCGAGCTGTTCCCGAACCTGGTGGTGCGCACCTGCAATCAGTTTCGCATCACGCGCAATAGCGAACTGTTCGTCGACGAAGACGAAATCACCAATCTGCGTGTCGCGTTGCAGGGCGAATTGCCGGCACGGCATCTGGGCAATGCGGTGCGGCTCGAAGTGTCGGCGGAAACACCCACGCATGTCGTGCGCCGCCTGCTCGACGAAAGCGGCCTGACCACCAAGGACTGCTATTTCGCCGACGGCCCGGTCAATCTGGTGCGCCTGATGCAATTGCCGGAGATGGTGGACCGGCCCGATCTGAAATTCGTGCCGCATATTCCGGCGATTCCGCCGCAGATCGCCAACAGCGCCAGCATGTTCGACGTGATCGATCAGGGCGATGTGTTGCTGCATCACCCTTATGAGAGCTTTCAACCCGTGCTGGAGCTGCTGCTGCAGGCGGCCAAAGACCCGAACGTGATGGCCATCAAGCAGACCATCTATCGCACCGGCACCGACTCCCCGCTGATGGACGCGTTGATGCAGGCGGCGCGCAACGGCAAGGAAGTGACGGTGGTGGTCGAACTGCTCGCGCGCTTCGACGAAGAAACCAACATTAACTGGGCGTCGCAGCTTGAAGCGGTGGGCGCGCACGTCGTGTACGGCGTGGTGGGCCACAAGTGCCACGCGAAGATGATGTTGATCGTGCGGCGCGTGTCGTCGGGCGGCAAGACCACGCTCAAGCGTTACGTGCACCTGGGCACCGGCAACTATCACCCGCGCACCGCGCGTCTTTACACCGACTTCGCCCTGATGACGGCGGATCAGAAGATCTGCGAAGACGTGCACCACGTGTTCCAGCAACTGACCGGCATTGGCGGTGAACTGTCGCTGCACGAGTTGTGGCAGTCGCCGTTCACGCTGCATCCGAAACTGGTTGAATCGATTCGTGCGGAAGCCGAGCATGCCCGGGCCGGCAAGAAGGCGCGTATCGTCGCCAAGATGAACGCACTGCTCGAACCGACCGTGATTGCCGAGTTGTACGAGGCGTCGCAGGCCGGCGTGAAGATCGATCTGATCGTGCGTGGCGTATGTTCGTTGCAGCCCGGTGTGCCGGGTTTGTCGGAGAACATCACGGTACGTTCGATTGTTGGGCGCTTCCTCGAGCATCATCGCATCTTCTACTTCTACGACGGCGGCAAGGAACAGGTCTATCTGTCGAGCGCCGACTGGATGGACCGTAACTTCTTCCGGCGTGTGGAAGTGGCGTTTCCGATCAACAACCGTCGCCTGAAGCGGCGCGTGATTGCTGAAGGTCTGTCGGCGTTTCTCGGCGACAACCAGTCCGCGTGGCTGATGCAAAGCGACGGTCACTATCGGCGCCGGCGGCCCGGAAAATCCTCGCGCAATGCACAGTTGAATCTGCTGGGGAAATTCTGTTCCTGAGTTCCTGATTGTGTTTGCGCGCCGCTGAAGCAAGCGGCGCCGCGCATAAAAAAACCCGCCTTTCTTACAGGCGGGTTTTTTATTCAGACCACGATTCCTAGACCGGCGCCGGTTGCCGACGCGCCGTGCGATACACCGGGAAGCGCACGGTGAACGTGCTGCCGCGCCCCTCTTCGCTCTTCACCTCGAGCTGTGCATCATGCCGTTGCAGCACATGTTTGACGATGGCGAGACCGAGGCCCGTGCCGCCCGTATCGCGCGAACGGCTGCGGTCGACGCGATAGAAGCGCTCGGTCAGGCGTGGAATGTCCGCCGCCGGAATCCCCAGGCCGCTATCCGTGACCGAGAAAACCGCACTGCCGCCGCTGGCCTGCCAGCTCACCGCGATCGTGCCGCCGTCCGGCGTGTAGCGGATCGCATTGGTCACGAGGTTGCCGAGTGCGCTGAGCAGTTCCGTTTCCACGCCGGTGACAGTAAGCCCTTCGTCAGCGTCGAACACGATCTTGTGATGATCGCTCGACAGGCTTTGCGCGTCGTCCCTCAGATGCCGGAGCACCGCGCGCATGTCGATCATCTGATCGCTTGGCGGCTTGTTGTCGCCCTCGAGCTTTGCGAGCACCAGCAAGTCGTTGACGATATGGCGCATCCGCGAGGCCTGCTGCTCCATCAGTTCGAGGTAGCGCGCACGCTCGGCTTCGCCTAGCGGCAGTTCCCGCATCGTCTCCAGGAAACCGGAGAGCACGGTGAGCGGCGTTTTCAGTTCATGCGACACGTTGGCGACGAAGTCGCGCCGCATCGCGTCGGTGCGCTCCAGCTCGGTGATGTCTTGCGACAGCACCAGCTTGCGATTTTCGCCGTACGGAAACACCTGCACCGACAGCACGTTCTGGCGCTTGTCGCCCATGCCGCGCATGATCAGCATCTCTTCGTAGCGATGCGAATTCAGATAGCGCACAAAATCCGGCTGACGCACCAGATGCGTGATGTGCTGGCGCAGATCGCGTTTCGCATCGAGCCCGAAATGGAGTTCGGAGATCGCGTTGCACCACTCGATCTGATCGTGATCGTCGAGCATCGCCACGCCGTTCGGCGAGGCCTGAATGGCCTGAATGAAACGCGAATGCTGCTGCTCGACCTGGCGCACCTGCGCATGCCAGCGCTTTGCAAGCTTATGCAGACGGTAGTAGATTTCGCCCCAGATGCCGGGGGCGCTCGGCACTTCGCCGTAGACCGGCGCGTCGAGCAGGCGCCACAAACGCTGCTTGTGAAAGGTGCTGAAGAAGCTCTGTGCGAGCAGCATGACGATCGCGAGGGCCAGCCCTGCCTTGACGTTCAGGAGTGCGCCGACCACCACGCACAGAACAGCCAGCAGCACGACCGACACGATGGAGCGCGCCCAGATGATGTTCATGTTCTAGCGAATCTAGCGATCGAAGAGGAAAGTGCTACCGCAAAGTCACGCGCTCTTCGCGAGACGGTAGCCGCTGCCGCGTACCGTCTCAATCATAGCATCGCATCCTGCCGGCTTGAGCGCCGCGCGCAGACGCTTGATGTGCACGTCCACCGTGCGTTCTTCGACGAACACGTGGTCGCCCCACACCTGATCGAGCAGTTGCGTGCGGCTGTGTACGCGCTCCGGGTGCGTCATGAAGAAGTGCAGCAGACGGAATTCGGTCGGACCGAGATCGAGCTTGATCTCGCTGCCTTCGGCATGAGCCGCGACGCGGTGCGTTGCCGGGTCGAGTTTCAGACCGTTGATCGCCACCAGGTCTTCCGTCAACTGCGGCGCGCGGCGGCGCAACACCGCCTTGATACGCGCCATCAGTTCTTTCGGCGAGAACGGTTTGGTGACGTAGTCGTCGGCACCGATTTCGAGGCCGAGCACCTTGTCCTGTTCGTCGCCGCGCGCGGTCAGCATGATGATCGGGATGTGCTTGGTGCGCTCGTTGTTGCGCAGATCACGGGCGAACGCGATGCCTGATTTGCCCGGCAACATCCAGTCGAGCAGCACGAGGTCGGGCAGTACGTCGCTGATCAGGTTCTGCGCCTGCTCCGCGTTGTACGCACGAATCGGGCAGTGTCCGGCGTGTTGAAGATTCACCGAAATCAGTTCGGAAATGGCGGGCTCATCTTCAATGACGAGAATGCTGCTGGGCATCGGCACCTCTGGTCCTTATATCTGGATTAACTGAGTGCTTCGCGTTCGAGCGCGTCGCGCGACTTGTGCCGCACGTCGGTGCCCTTGACGATATAGATGATGAATTCAGCGATGTTCTTCGCGTGGTCGCCGATCCGCTCGATCGCCTTGGCGATGAACAGAAAATCGAGGCCCACCGAAATCGAACGCGGATCTTCGGTCATGTACGAAATCAGCTTGCGCACGAAAGCACGGAATTCCTCGTCGATCGCCTTGTCGTCGCGCATGATCTGCGCGGCGGCGACCGTGTCCAGACGTGCAAAGGCGTCCAGCGCGCGGCGCAGGATCGACACCGCCATTTCGCCCGACAACTTGATCTCGGCGATATTGATGCTGCGCGAGGCCCCGTCTTCCATCAGACGCTTGGTGCGCTTGGCGATTTTTTCGGCTTCGTCGCCGGCGCGCTCGAGATTCGTGATGGTCTTCGAAATCGCGATCAGGAGACGCAAGTCGCGCGCGGCCGGTTGACGGCGCGCGATGATGTTGCTGCACTCTTCGTCGATCTCGACTTCCATCGTGTTCAGGCGCTCTTCGGCCGCGATCACCTGTTCGCATACATCGAGGTCGAAGTTGTTGAGCGCGATCATCGCATTGACGATCTGCGACTCGACCAGACCGCCCATTTCGAGAACCTTCGAAGAAACGAGGTTCAGATCGGCGTCGAACTGACTGGACAGATGTTTATCGGACATGTCGTACTCCGTTGTTTTGCGCGGCGGCTTAGCCGAAACGGCCAGTGATGTAATCCTCGGTTTCCTTGCGGACCGGCTTGATGAAGATCTTTTCGGTGTCGCCGAACTCGATCAATTCACCGAGGTACATATAAGCAGTGTAGTCCGAACAGCGCGCGGCCTGTTGCATGTTGTGCGTGACGATCACTACCGTGTAATCGCTCTTCAATTCAGCGATCAGTTCTTCGATGCGGCCCGTGGAAATCGGGTCGAGCGCGGAACACGGCTCGTCGAGCAACAGCACTTCGGGACGGATCGCGATACCACGTGCGATACACAGACGCTGCTGCTGGCCGCCGGACAAACCGTAGCCGCTCTGGCCCAATTTGTCCTTCACTTCATTCCACAGCGCGGCTTTAGTCAGCGCCCATTCCACGCGGTCGTCCATTTCCGAGCGCTGCAGCGTCTCGAACATCTTCACGCCGAACGCGATGTTGTCGTAGATCGACATCGGAAACGGCGTCGGCTTCTGGAACACCATGCCGATCCGTGCGCGCAGCAGCGAAATATCGCGCTTGGAGGTCAGCAGGTTTTCGCCGTCCATCAGGATCTCGCCTTCGGCGCGTTGCTCCGGATAGAGCGCGTACATCTTGTTGAGCGTGCGCAACAAGGTGGACTTGCCGCAGCCCGACGGGCCGATGAACGCGGTCACCTTGCCTTCGGGAATCTGCAGATTGATGTTCTTCAGCGCGTGATACTTGCCGTAGAAGAAGTTCAGGTCGTTGACCTCGATCTTCGGACGCGACGGCGCTTGCGCTGCCTGGCCGCTCTGGGCGGGATCGAAACCGGCGGGCGCCGTCGGACGCGAGGTCGGATTGAGTTGAGTTTCTGCCATATTCATCGGATTACACTCCGCCCTTACTTATTCGAAAAGATCGTGCGCGCGAGGATGTTCAATCCCAGAACCGCGAGCGTGATCAGGAAGACGCCAGCCCACGCGAGCGATTGCCACTGCGCAAACGGGCTCATCGCGAACTTGTAGATCGTGACCGGCAGGTTCGCAACCGGCTGGTCCATGTTCAGCGAGAAGAACTGGTTCGACAACGCCGTGAACAGGAGCGGCGCGGTTTCACCCGCAATCCGCGCGACGCCGAGCAGGACGCCGGTGATAATGCCCGCGATCGACGCCTTCAGCGTAATCGAGATCACCATCTTCCACTTCGGCGTACCGAGCGCGAACGCGGCTTCACGCAGCGCATTCGGCACCAGCTTCAGCATGTTCTCAGTGGTGCGGATCACGATCGGAATCTGCAGCAGCGCAAGCGCGAACACGCCAGCCCAACCGCTGAAGTGCCCCATCTTCGCGACAACCAGCGCGTAGACGAACAGACCCACCACGATCGACGGCGCCGACAACAGGATGTCGTTGATGAAACGCGTGATGCTGGCAAGCCAGCCCTTCTGACCGTATTCGGCGAGATAGACACCCGCCAGAATGCCGATCGGCGTGCCGACGAACGTTGCGAGCGCAACCAGCATCAAGCTGCCGACAATCGCGTTGGCGAGACCACCGCCGTCGGTGTTCGGCGGCGGCGTGGATTGCGTGAACAATTCGACCGACAAGCCACCGATACCGAGGCGCAGCGTCGTATAAAGAATCCACACCAGCCACAGCAGGCCGAACGCCATGGCCCCGAGCGACAACGTCAGCGCAAGTGCATTTTTCGCGCGGCGGCGGCCTTGCAGACGCACGCGCATGGCTTCGAGCGCATCGGCGTCGTTCGAACCCGGCATATTCAAGGTGGGCTGGCTCATTTCGCGCCCTCCCCTTTTTCGAGGCGCAGCAGCATGATTTTCGAAATCGCCAGCACGATGAAAGTAATCACAAACAGGATCAAGCCGAGTTCCATCAGCGCCGACGTATGCAGGCCCGGATCCGCTTCCGCGAATTCGTTGGCGAGCGCAGACGTAATACTGTTGCCCGGCGAAAACAGCGAGACGTTATCGAGCAGATTGGTGTTGCCGATCACGAACGTGACCGCCATCGTCTCGCCGAGCGCGCGGCCGAGGCCGAGCATCACGCCGCCGATCACGCCGCTCCGGGTGAAGGGCAGCACGATCTTCCACATCACTTCCCACGTGGTGCAGCCAATGCCATACGCCGATTCCTTCAGCAGGACCGGCGTGACTTCGAACACGTCGCGCATCACCGAGGCGATGTACGGAATGATCATGATCGCGAGAATGACGCCTGCGCACAGGATGCCGATACCGATCGGCGCCCCCTGGAACAGCGCGCCGACGAACGGAATACCGCCCAGAACCGCGCCGAGGGGCTTTTCGAACCACGTCGCGAAAATCGGTGCGAACACCAGCAAACCCCACATGCCGTAGACGATCGACGGGATCGCGGCAAGCAGTTCGATGGCGATGCCGAGCGGACGGCGCAGCCATGCGGGCGCGAGTTCGGTCAGGAAGAGCGCGATGCCGAAACTGACGGGCACCGCGATGATGAGTGCAATGAGCGAGGTCGCGATCGTGCCGTAAATGGGCACCAGTGCGCCGAATTGCTTGCTGGGTGGATCCCAGTCGGCGGTCCACAGAAACGCGAGACCGAACTGTTTGATCGACGGCAAGGAAGCGACGATCAGTGAAACGATAATGCCGCCGAGCAACAGCAACGTGACGATGGCGGCGATGCGGGCGAGGCCGCCGAAAATGACGTCGCCGGCGCGGCTGGGCGCTTTCTGCTGCGACGCGCTGCCGGGCGGTGTCGACCTCGACGCGCCAGACGCTAATTGGATATCGGACATGAGAGCCTGATGGACCTGTTTCCAGTTGCCGTATGACACTTGTCATGCAGCGAATAATTCTGGCGTAGCGCCGGGGTAATGCCATTGGCCGTCCTCGAATGAGGACGGCCAATGTATTGCTGGATGCCTTACTGCAACGCTTAGTCAGCGATCGGCTTGCCTGCAGCGTCCTTCACTTGCGCCTTCCACTTCGTACGGATTTCAGCCGTAACCGAATCCGGCAACGAGATGTAGTCCAGATCGTTTGCGGCCTGGGTGCCGTTCTTGAACGCCCAGTCGAAGAACTTCAGCGTTTCCGTGCCTTGCGCCGGCTTGTCCTGTGCCGTGTGCAGCAGCACGAAGGTTGCGCCGACGATCGGCCATGCGTCCTTGCCCGGCTCGTTCGTCAGGATCTGGTAGAACGACTTCGACCAGTCAGCACCAGCAGCCGCTGCCTTGAACGTTTCCGTCTTCGGCTCGACCACAGCGCCCGTCGAGTTCTTCATGGAGACGTACGTCATGTGGTTCTGCTTCGCGTACGCCCATTCCACGTAACCGATCGCGCCCGGCAGACGTTGCACGAAAGCAGCGACGCCGTCGTTACCCTTGCCGCCCGTACCCGTCGGCCAGTTGACCGTTGCGCCTTCACCGACCTTCGACTTCCAGTCTGCGTTGACCTTCGACAGATAGTTCGTCCAGATGAAGCTCGTGCCCGAACCGTCAGCGCGGCGAACCACGGCGATGTCGGTGTCCGGCAGCTTGACCTTCGAGTTCAGTGCAGCGATCGCCGGATCGTTCCACTTCTTGATCTTGCCCAGATAGATGTCGCCGAGCACTTCGCCCGACAGCGTCACTTCACCGGCCTTCACACCCGGCACGTTGACAACCGGAACCACGCCGCCGACAACCGTCGGGAACTGGAACAGACCGGCCTTCGCGAGTTCGTCGTCCTTCAGCGGAGCGTCCGAACCGGCGAAATCGACAGTCTTCGCTTCGATCTGCTTGATACCGCCCGACGAACCGATACCTTGATAGTTAACCTTGCCGCCGCCCGACTTCTGGTAGGCGTCAGCCCACTTCGTGTAGATCGGTGCTGCGAAGGTGCTGCCCGCGCCGGTGATGTCTGCGGCTTGCGCTGCGATCGCGAAAAGCGCGCCAGCGACGCCAGCGAACACGGTTTGCATCAATTTCATGAGACCTCCAAGGGTGTGAGCGGTGTGAGCGAATAACACGAACACCGCGAAGCTTAGGGTCTCTTTGTGACAGTAACGTGACTAACCGTGAAACGGGTGTGACAGTATGATTACTAAGGTGAAAGGCGCTTACACGTTCAAATTGCCGGTTTAGCGGAGATTGCGGGCATCGCTCTACAGATTAGGCGAAAAAGATGGGGCGCGAACGTTTGCGTGTGTGGAGAGGGGGGCGGCGGGATGTTTTGACGGCTGGCTGGGAGTTTTGCCGGTTGGTGGGTTGGCCTGGTGGGGTGGCCTGGTGGGGTGGCCGAGCGGGAATAGGTGACTGATCCCTCATTTGCGGCCGGTGGCGGGACAATCCCCGCCGCCGGCCGTTGTCTCCGGGCCTGTGGCAAGACGCGTTGCTTGCCGCCCGCCGCTGTCTGTCGTTCGTATTAGCGGCGGGACGGCGTTTTGACACTGTCGTTTCCAGCCCTCCCGGCCAGATGCGTGGTTTAGGCCGTAGCTTGCTTCACCGCGTTGGCAATCGCGTCGGAATGACGAACCGCGTCGTCGACATTTTCCGCCTCGACCATCACGCGCAGCACGGGCTCGGTGCCCGACGCGCGAATGAGCACACGGCCGCGGCCGTTCAGCGCTTCCTCGGCCTTGCTGATGGCGCTGCGGATCGCGTCGCTGCCCTTCCAGTCGGCGCCGGGCTGCATCCGCACGTTGATCAGTTTCTGCGGGAACAACGTCACGCCGTGGAGCAGCTCGGCAAGCGTTTTGTCGCTGCGCTTCATCGCGGCCAGCACCAGCAGGGCCGACACGATGCCGTCACCGGTCGAATGGCGGTCAAGGGAGAGAATATGGCCGGAGCCTTCTGCACCTAGTTGCCAGCCGTGTTCGCGCAACTGCTCGAGCACGTAGCGATCGCCCACCGCCGCGCGGACAAACTTCACGCCGGCTCGCTGCAGTGCGACTTCGACTGCCATGTTGGTCATCAGGGTGCCGACCGCGCCTTCCACTTTGCCGTCGGTCGCCATCCGGTCCTTGACCAGCACGTACAGCAGCTCGTCGCCGTTATACAGGCGACCTGCCGCGTCCACGACCTGCAGCCGGTCGGCGTCGCCGTCGAGCGCGATACCGAGATCCGCGTGGTTCGCGCGCACCGCGCGCACCAGCGCGTCCGGCGCGGTCGCGCCCACACCGTCATTGATGTTGAAACCGTTCGGCGCGACGCCGATAGGGATCACGTCGGCGCCAAGCTCGTGGAATACATGCGGCGCGACGTCGTACGCGGCACCGTGTGCACAGTCGACCACCAGCTTCAGGCCGCGCAAATCGAACGCTGCCGGGAAGGTGCTCTTGCAAAACTCGATGTAGCGGCCGGCTGCGTCATCGAGGCGCCGCGCCTTGCCGAGTTGCTCGGAGGCCGCGCAGGCGAGCGGCAAGTCGAGTTGTTCTTCGATCTGCAATTCCACTTCATCGGGCAGCTTGTTGCCGTCGGCGGAGAAGAATTTGATGCCGTTGTCGTAGTACGGGTTGTGGGACGCGCTGATCACCACGCCCGCGGCCAGCCGCAGTGCGCGCGTCAAATAGGCGATGCCAGGGGTCGGCATCGGGCCGGCCAGCATGACGTCGACACCTGCCGCCGAAAAACCCGCTTCGAGCGCGGCTTCGAGCATATAGCCCGACACTCGTGTGTCCTTGCCGATCAGTACGGTGGGCCGTGCGCCCGTTCTCGCCCAGCGGTCCGCGCCCGCGAGCACCTTGCCGGCGGCGTAGCCGAGCCGCAATACAAATTCCGGCGTAATCGGACCTTCGCCGACTTTGCCCCGAATCCCGTCCGTTCCGAAATAACGACGTGCCATGTTTTATGTGCCTCCTTGGCTTGCGGGTTCAGCCGCGCGCGCGGCTATGCTTCGCCGCGTCGCGCATGGCCGCCCATACTTTCAATGCATCCACTGTTTGCGCGACGTCGTGCACGCGCAGAATCGCCGCGCCGCGTTCGGCGGCGCACACCGCTGCGGCGATGCTGCCCGCGACGCGCTCCGGCGCCGGGCGTCCGACTACCGCGCCGACCATCGACTTGCGCGACATGCCGGCGAGAATGGGGTACGGCGGATCGGCCTGCGGCGCCGTGTCCGGCAGATGCGCGAGTAACGCGTAATTATGTTCGACCACTGCCTTGCCAAAGCCAAAGCCCGGATCCACGCTAATGCGCGCACGGGCGATGCCCGCCTGCCGCAGGGTGGCCACCCTTTCTTCGAGAAACTGCCGGATCTCGCTCACCACGTCGCCATAGGCGGGCTCACCGAGCTGCATGGTCTGCGGCTCGCCGAGCATGTGCATCACGCACAGACCGCACTCGCTGTCGCGAACGGCCTCGACCGCACCAGGCATCCGGAAGCCCCAGATATCGTTGATCAGGTCGGCACCCGCGGCCAGTGCATGACGCATCACTTCCGGCTTGTACGTATCGACCGAGAGCGGCACATTCGCGCCGCGCAGTTGCTCGACCAGCGGGATCACCCGCTCCAGTTCTTCGTCGAGCGGCACGGGCGGCGCACCCGGGCGGGTCGATTCGCCGCCGATGTCGATAATATCCGCGCCGTCGAGCAGCATGCGCTCGGCCTGGCGCAGCGCATCGCCGCGCATTGCGTATTGGCCGCCGTCGGAAAACGAATCGGGCGTGACGTTCAGGATGCCCATGATCAACGGGCGTTCAAAGGTCAGCTTGAAGCGGCCGCATTGCAGCGGTTCGGGGATGGGGAAAAAAGGGAATTCGACTTTCGACACGTAGCGGTCAATCACGTAAAACGGATAAATGCAAAACGGGCCGGTGTGAAACACACCGGCCCGCACTTTCTACTGGTCGCCTATCAGGCCGGCGCGGTCGCGCTGCCTGGCTTGACCTCAGTGCCCGGGCTGCCGCCCGAGGAGGCGTCGCTTGCCGAAGGCGGCGAGCTCTTCGGCGAACGCGGCGGACGGCCTGCCATGATGTCGTTGATCTGATCGGCGTCGATCGTTTCCCACTCCATCAGTGCGGCGGTCATTGCTTCGACCTTGTCGCGGTTTTCGTCCAGCAGGCGCTTGGCGAGGGTGTACTGCTCGTCCAGCACGCGGCGGATTTCCGCGTCGACCTTCTGCTGCGTCGCTTCCGAAATGGTGCGCGTGAAACCGCGGCCAAACGGCGTTGCGTCGTTTTCGTCGTCGACGTAGACCATCGGTCCGAGTGCGTCCGTCATACCGAAGCGGGCCACCATGGCGCGGGCCGTAGCCGTTGCCTTGTTGAAGTCGTCCGATGCGCCCGTGCTGATCAGGTTCAGGAACAGCTCTTCCGCGACACGGCCACCGAACAGGATCGCGAGGCGATCCAGCAGGTAGTCCTTCGAATACGTTTCGTTGTCATGCTCCGGCAACTGCCACGTGACGCCCAGCGCACGGCCGCGCGGGATGATCGTGACCTTGTGCACCGGATCGGCCTTCGGCAACAGCTTGGCGATGACCGCGTGACCCGACTCGTGATACGCCGTAGCACGCTTCGATTCTTCGCGAATCACGGCCGACTTGCGCTCCGGACCCATGAAAATCTTGTCTTTCGCGTCTTCGAAGTCCGTCATTTCGACGATGCGCTTGCCGCGGCGAGCCGCGAACAAGGCTGCCTCGTTGACCAGGTTCGCCAGATCGGCGCCCGAGAAGCCCGGCGTGCCGCGTGCGATCACCGCTGCGTCGACGTCGTTCGAAATCGGCACCTTGCGCAGATGAACCTTCATGATGTGCTCGCGGCCGCGGATGTCCGGCAGACCGACATACACCTGACGGTCGAAACGGCCCGGACGCAGCAGCGCCTTGTCCAGCACGTCCGAACGGTTCGTTGCAGCGATCACGATCACGCCCGAGTTCGCCTCGAAACCGTCCATCTCGACCAGCATCTGATTCAAGGTCTGTTCGCGTTCGTCGTTACCGCCGCCCATGCCGGCGCCACGATGACGGCCGACCGCGTCGATTTCGTCGATGAACACGATACACGGTGCATGCTTCTTGGCCTGCTCGAACATATCGCGCACACGCGCCGCGCCGACACCCACAAACATTTCCACGAAGTCCGAACCCGAGATGCTGAAGAACGGCACCTTCGCCTCACCGGCGATAGCGCGCGCCAGCAACGTCTTACCGGTTCCCGGCGGGCCGACCAGCAGCACGCCGCGCGGAATGCGTCCGCCCAGCTTCTGGAATTTCTGCGGATCGCGCAGGAAGTCGACCAGTTCGGAGACTTCTTCCTTGGCTTCGTCGCAACCGGCGACGTCGGTGAAATTGATTGCGTTGTTATTTTCGTCGATCAGACGTGCACGGGATTTACCGAACGAGAACGCACCGCCTTTCCCGCCTCCCTGCATCTGTCGCATCATGTAGAACCAGAAGCCGATGATCAGGATCGTCGGTCCGAGGTAGTACAGCGCGGACACCAGCGCATTCGGTTCGTCATCAGCCTTGCCGCTCACCTGAACGCCATACTTCATCAGATCGCCGACCATCCAGATGTCGCCCGGCGACACGATCTGGTACTTCTGGCCGTCTGCTGGAGTGACCGTGAGGTTCCGCCCCTGGACAATGACGTTCTTGACTTTGCCGTTCTTCGCGTCGTCCATGAACTGCGAATAGGAAACGCCTTCCTGGACACGGGGCTTGTCGAACTGCTTGAACACCGTAAACAGCACCAGTGCGATAACCAGCCACACTGCTGCCTTCGAAAACATATTGTTGTTCAAAGCACCACTCCTTCACTTAGACGGGCGCCTACATTTGCCTTGCGGCACCACGAAAGCATTCTAATCCAGTCCGCAGACCCCTGCCATAACGTTTCACTACCACATAAATAGCGTGGCAGGCCGTCAGCGCGCCGATTTCCGGCGCCTTGGGCACATTAACGGCAGATGCGGAACCGTCCCGCAGCGAACCTACGCGGGCCGCTTGAGATGCTTACCCAAAATAAACGTTTCTGACGATTTGTCCCGCGAGGCTTTCGGCTTGCGGGCCGCCACCACCTTGAACTGGCGCTTAAACTTTTCGACAATCTGGCTATAACCGCTGCCATGAAAACATTTGACTAAAAGGGCGCCATCCGGCTTCAGGTGGTTTTGCGAAAATTCCATCGCGATATCGCACAAATGCTCGATTCGCGCGGCATCCGCCACCGCCACTCCCGACAGGTTGGGCGCCATATCCGAAATTACAAGGTCCACCTGGCGTTCCCCGACTAATTCTTCGAGTTGTTCGAGAACCGAGTCTTCGCGGAAGTCGCCCTGGATGAAGTGAACGTCGGCGATCGGCTCCATGGGCAGCATGTCCAGCGCGATGATCGTACCGTCAATCCCGCCCTCGCGCTCGGCGTCGCGCTGCGAACCCCTGGCGAGCTTGTTACGGGCGTACTGGCTCCAGCTGCCCGGCGTGGAGCCGAGGTCGACGATCACCTGGCCCGGCCGGATCAGCTTGTCCTGCTCGTCGATTTCCTTCAGCTTATAGGCCGCACGGGCACGGTAACCCTCCCGCTGCGCCATTTTTACGTACGGGTCGTTGATGTGATCGTGCAGCCACGCGGTATTGAACTTGTTTTTTGCCATTAAAGGTAGAACTCTTGCTGCGTGATGTCGCGCTTTAGGGGATAATACGCGGTTAATTCGCGCGGCCACCGCCAAAACTGGCAGTCATCCGCGATTCTGTTGTTCTGACGCGCCGCCCTGCGCCATGGCCCGGATCTGTCCGGACTGCAGGTGCCGCCATTTTAGTCGAGTCTCCCACTTTCCATGCCAGCCCTTAAAGTCTCTTCCGACCAACGCGCCGAGTTGCGCTCCCAGGCACATGCGCTCAAACCGGTCGTGCTCGTCGGCGCCGAAGGCTTGACCGACGCTGTGCTGTCGGAAATCAAGGTCCACCTTGGCGCGCATCAACTGATCAAAATCCGCGTATTCGGCGACGAACGCGAAGAACGCATCGCCATTTACGAACAGATCTGCGACAAGCTGAACGCCGCGCCAATCCAGCATATCGGCAAGCTGCTCGTGATCTGGAAGCCGGAAGCAGCGCAACCGGCCGTGAAGGCCAAGCGCGGCGCCCTGCCGAGCGCCCGCGAAGCGGCTGTCGAAGCCAAACCGGGTAAAGGCCGCGCCCCGCGCGTGGTCACGGTGGTGAAGCCCAGCGAAATCCCGATGCGTAAGCCGAAGGCAAAAGCAGTCGTGGTGCGCGGCAATGAACGCGTCACGCAAGGCGGCAATATCAAGCGCGCCAAGAAGCGCCAGACCAGCGCGAAGCGCGCGCACCAGTCGTCGAAGTAAGCGAATGATGAAGGGTGCGGGCGGTGTCCGCACCTTGGCGTGAACTGCTCAGGCCGCCTGGGTCACGCCGCTCGGGTAACGCCACTTGCGCCACTTTGCAGGCAAACCCGCTTTAAGCACGCCGGAGCGGCACCACTTAACCTGCCGCCTTCCCCGCAGCGTTGCGAGCGGCCTGCCCCGCTGCCTCCACGCCGACGCTCGCCGGCAGCTTCCACACCAGCGCCACGCCCAGCAGGCTTTCGATCAGGTAAAACAGGCTCGACACGCCGTGCAGAATGCCGAAACGCGTCGCATAAGCCGAATGCCCGACATCACTGCCCGCTTCCAGCGCGGCAATGCGCATCGCATTCATGAACGGCTGCAGCGCAAAGTAACCCACCAGCACGCACACCAGCATGCCGACGATCAACCAGCGCAAACGACGATAAGCGTCGCTGCCCCGGCGAACCAGTACGTTTGCCAGACCCAGCAGCAAAATACCGCACACCGCGCCCAGCACGCCTTCAATACGAAACAGCTGCGCCGCCACCGCGCCCGCCGTCATCCGGTCGAGCGACGTGAACAACACCGGCGCGACGGCATAGCCGATAGTCAACAGACTACCGACCCACGCCACCGTCAGCAGACGGAACAGTCGATGCGGCATCAAGGACACCGGCGCCGCCTTCAAATGTAGCTAACTGCGATGATTTCGTACTCGCGCACGCCGCCCGGCGCCTGCACCGATGCAACGTCGCCTTCCGACTTGCCGATCAATGCGCGCGCGATCGGCGAGCTGATCGAGATCAGACCGTGGTCGATGTCCGCTTCGTCGTCGCCGACGATCTGGTATTTGACCTTCGCACCCGAATCGAGGTCCTCCAGTTCCAGCGTTGCACCGAACACCACGCGGCCGTCCGCCTCCACCTTGGACGGGTCGATCACCTGCGCGCCGGCCAGCTTCGATTCGATTTCGGCAATACGGCCTTCGACAAAGCCCTGCTTTTCCTTCGCCGCGTCATATTCCGCGTTTTCAGACAGATCGCCCTGGGCACGCGCTTCCGCGATCGAATTGATCACCGAGGGACGCTCAACCGATTTCAGGCGCTGCAATTCATCGCGCAACATTTCCGCGCCGCGCTTAGTCAATGGAACAGTGCTCATAAACAACTCTATGCAAAAAACAGCCGTAAAAAAAATCACCGCGGTTAAGTGCATTCCGGGGGTGCCAGAGCGCCGGACAAAGCCCGGGACCCAAGCACCTGCGGAACGCCGCTTAACCGCGGCACTTACATCTTGGACAGGTATTCGAAGCCTTAGTTTAGGCGAGCGTGAAGACCTTGTAAATCATAGACTTCCAGGTCCTTCAAATAGCGCAAACCTTCAACCGCGGCCCGCGCACCGGACATTGTGGTGTAGTACGTGACCTTGTTCGCCTGCGCGCTCATGCGGATCGAACGCGAGTCGGCGATCGCCGCACGGGTTTCGTCGACGGTCGTGAAGACCAGCGCGATTTCACCGTTCTTGATCATGTCGACGATGTGCGGACGGCCGTCCTTCACCTTGTTGACGACCTTGACCGGCACACCGGCCGCTTCGATCGCGGCCGCCGTGCCCTTGGTCGCGACGATCGGATAGCCGAGTTCGTGCAGCATGCGCGCGACTTCGACGGCCTTCGGCTTGTCGGCGTCCATCACGGTCAGCAGCACCGTACCCGACTCCGGCAGACGCGAACCTGCCGCGAGCTGCGACTTGAACAGCGCTTCGCCGAACGTCTGACCCACGCCCATCACTTCACCGGTCGAACGCATTTCCGGTCCGAGCACCGGATCGACTGCCGGGAACTTGACGAACGGGAACACGGCTTCCTTCACGCTGAAATACGGCGGATCGATTTCCTTCGTCACGCCCTGTTGCGCGAGCTTCTGGCCGACCATCGCGCGTGCGGCGATCTTGGCGAGCGGCAGGCTGGTCGCCTTCGAGACGTACGGCACAGTACGCGATGCACGCGGATTCACTTCGAGCACGTAGATCACGTCCTCTTTCGAACCGTCCGCCTGCGGCACCTGCTGGATCGCGAACTGCACGTTCATCAGGCCGATCACGTTCAGCGCCTTCGCCATTGCGCCGGTCTGGCGCTTCAACTCAGCAATGGTTTCCTTCGACAGCGAGTACGGCGGCAGCGAGCAAGCCGAGTCGCCCGAGTGGACGCCCGCCTGTTCGATGTGCTCCATCACGCCGCCGATGAACACGGCTTCGCCATCCGAAATGCAATCCACGTCGCATTCGATCGCGTCGTTCAGGAAGCGGTCGAGCAGCACCGGCGAATCGTTCGACACCTTCACGGCCTCGCGCATGTAGCGCTCGAGGTCACGCGGCTCGTGGACGATTTCCATCGCGCGGCCACCCAGCACGTACGACGGACGCACCACCAGCGGATAGCCGATTTCTTCGGCGAGCTTGAGCGCTTCGTCTTCAGCACGCGCGGTGCGGTTCGGCGGCTGACGCAGGCCGAGATCCTGCAGCAGCTTCTGGAAACGCTCGCGGTCTTCCGCGGCGTCGATCATGTCCGGCGACGTGCCGACGATCGGCACACCGTTCGCCTCGAGATCGAGCGCGAGCTTCAGCGGCGTTTGACCGCCGTACTGAACGATCACGCCAACCGGCTTTTCCTTGTCGACGATTTCGAGCACGTCTTCGAGCGTCAGCGATTCGAAGTACAGACGATCGGAGGTGTCGTAGTCGGTCGAAACGGTTTCAGGGTTGCAGTTGACCATGATCGTTTCGTAGCCGTCTTCGCGCATGGCGAGCGCGGCGTGCACGCAGCAGTAGTCGAACTCGATACCCTGGCCGATCCGGTTCGGGCCGCCGCCCAGCACCATGATCTTCTTGTTGTTCGTGGGGTTCGCTTCGCACTCTTCCTCATAGGTCGAGTACATGTAGGCGGTTTTCGTGGCGAACTCGGCCGCGCACGTATCGACGCGCTTGTAGACCGGGCGCACGTTCAACTCGATACGGCGTTGACGCACTTCAGCCGGCTTCGCGCCGAGCAGTTTGGCAAGGCGACGGTCCGAGAAGCCGCTTTGCTTCAGATACTTGAGTTCCTCCTTCGACAGGCTTGCCAGCGTGCGGCCGGCCAGCGCCTTTTCCTTCAGGATGATCTGTTCGATCTGCGCGAGGAACCACGGGTCGATCGAGGTCTCTTCGAAGATCTCTTCGGCCGTCATGCCGATGCGGAACGCGTCGCCGACATACCAGATGCGATCCGGGCCGGCTTCGCCGATCTCGCGGATGATCTCGTCGCGGTTGTCGGTCTTTTCGTCCAGACCGTCCACGCCCACTTCGAGGCCGCGCAGCGCCTTCTGGAACGATTCCTGGAAGGTGCGGCCGATGGCCATCACTTCGCCGACCGACTTCATCTGCGTGGTCAGGCGCGAATCGGCCTCGCGGAATTTTTCGAACGCGAAACGCGGAATCTTGGTGACGACGTAGTCGATCGTCGGTTCGAACGAAGCCGGCGTCTGGCCGCCGGTGATTTCGTTCTTCAACTCGTCCAGCGTGTAGCCGACGGCCAGCTTCGCCGCGACCTTCGCGATCGGGAAGCCGGTCGCCTTCGAGGCCAGTGCCGACGAACGCGACACGCGCGGATTCATTTCGATCACGATCATCCGGCCGTCTTTCGGATTGATCGAGAACTGCACGTTCGAACCGCCCGTGTCCACACCGATCTCGCGGAGCACGGCGAGCGATGCGTTACGCAGGATCTGGTATTCCTTGTCCGTGAGCGTTTGCGCCGGCGCGACGGTGATCGAGTCGCCGGTGTGGATGCCCATCGGGTCCAGGTTTTCGATCGAGCAAACGATGATGCAGTTGTCCTTCTTATCGCGGACCACTTCCATCTCGTACTCTTTCCAGCCGAGCAGCGATTCTTCAATCAGCAGTTCGCGCGTGGGCGACAGGTCGAGACCGCGCTTGCAGATCTCCTCGAATTCGTCGCGGTTGTACGCGATGCCGCCGCCCGAACCGCCCAGCGTGAACGACGGACGGATCACCACCGGGTAGCCGCCGCTGCCGGTTTGCGACGCGATGTCCGCTTGCACTGCCAGCGCTTCTTCCATGGAATGCGCGGTGCCCGACTTGGCCGAACCGAGGCCGATCTTGGTCATCGCGTCTTTGAACTTCTGACGGTCTTCCGCCTTGTCGATCGCTTCCGGCGAAGCGCCGATCAGCTCGACCTTGTACTTGTCCAGCACGCCGTGCGCATGCAGATCCAGCGCGCAGTTCAGCGCGGTCTGGCCGCCCATTGTCGGCAGGATCGCGTCCGGGCGCTCCTTGGCAATGATGCGCTCTACCACTTCCCACGTGATCGGCTCGATGTAGGTCACGTCGGCCGTGTTCGGGTCGGTCATGATCGTCGCCGGATTGCTGTTGACGAGAATGACCTTGTAGCCTTCCTCACGCAGCGCCTTGCATGCCTGCGCGCCCGAGTAGTCGAACTCGCACGCCTGGCCGATGATGATCGGACCCGCGCCGATGATGAGGATGCTTTTAATGTCTGTCCGCTTGGGCATAACGCTCTCGCTAATGTATTCCTGAATTCTTTCCGTCGGCGCGCGTCGTTTCACCGCTGCGCGCGCTCTGTTGTGTGCGGCTCGCCTTGCTTCGCGCCGAGGGCGCCAATCGCGTTGCGAGCCGCGCGCCGCCGGGGCGCTTCACATGCTTCTGCTTATGCCGCTGCGACCGCTGCAGACTTGCCCGCCTTCTTCGTGTCCATCAACGCCGTGAAGCGATCGAACAGATAGGCGATGTCGTGCGGACCGGGCGATGCTTCCGGGTGACCCTGGAAGCAGAACGCCGGCTTGTCGGTCAGCGCGAAGCCTTGCAACGTGCCGTCGAACAGCGAGATGTGCGTGACCTTGGCATTGGCCGGCAGCGTGTCGGCGTCGACCGCGAAGCCGTGGTTCTGCGACGTGATGACCACGCGGCCATCGCCAAGATCCTTCACCGGATGGTTCGCGCCGTGGTGGCCCGTCTTCATCTTCATGGTTTTCGCGCCGACGGCGAGGCCCATGATCTGGTGGCCGAGGCAGATGCCGAAGGTCGGAATGCCGCGCTCGATCAGCTCTTTGGTGGCGCGAATCGCGTAATCGCACGGCTCCGGGTCGCCCGGGCCGTTCGACAGGAAGATGCCGTCCGGGTTGAGCGCGAGCGCGTCAGCCGCGGAAGCTTCTGCCGGCAGCACCGTGACGTGGCAGCCGCGCTCGGCCAGCATGCGCAGGATGTTGTACTTCACGCCGTAATCGAACGCGACCACGCGGTACTTCGGCGCGTTCTGCGTGCCGTAGCCGGAACCCAGACGCCATTCGGTCTGGCTCCATTCGTAGGTTTCCTTCGTCGACACGACTTTCGCGAGATCCATGCCCGACAAACCCGGGAACGAACGCGCGAGTTCGATTGCCTTCGCTTCGTCATCCGAACCGGCGAGAATCGCGCCGTTCTGCGCACCCTTGTCGCGCAGCACGCGCGTCAGCATACGGGTGTCGAGACCGGCGATGGCGACCACGCCTTCGTCCGTGAGGTATTGCGGGAGCGTGCGCTCCATGCGGAAGTTCGACGCGAGAACCGGCAGATCACGGATGATCAGGCCGGCGGCATGGACTTTCGTAGCTTCGACGTCTTCGGCATTCACGCCGACGTTACCAATGTGCGGATACGTGAGGGTCACGATCTGGCGCGCGTAGCTCGGGTCAGTCAGGATTTCCTGATAGCCGGTGATAGCGGTGTTGAACACGACTTCGCCGATCGTATGCCCGGGGGCGCCGATCGAGTAACCACGAAAGACCGTGCCGTCGGCGAGTGCGAGCAAAGCGGGAGAAAATGACGGCAACACGGGAGACTCCTTGGGGAACACCCTGTTGCCGACCTGTCTATCCGACTGCGAGCCGCAGCGAAACGCATCGACAGGATGCGCGCGCAGACTCGCTCGCGTACTGCTCGTGACGTCGCAAGGGGCGCGATGGGTCCATTGTGTGGACAGATCGGCTGGGTGCGGGGCGTCAAAAGCGCGCGGCGGATGAACGGTATGGGAGAGGTAGGCGCTAGGGTGCGGGTTGATAAGCTCAAACCTTGGAATTATAGCGCGAAACTACCCTTCCCTCCAAATCCGAGATGGCGAGCCGGCGTAGGCCGGTACGGCCCGAAATGGGTTAAAGCCTTGCTGCGCTTGAGCTGGAAGCCGCCAGACAAAATTTACATGGGTCGGAATCGGGATAAGACCGGCAAATATGACACCACCCTTCGAACCAGCCGCAAGAGCCTTAAACCTGCTGTTCCGCTGGCACGTACGCCGGCTGAAGCCGTGCGCGGCCGGGCAATACGTACCAGATCGCGCTCAACACCTGCAGCGTCACCAGAATGCCCCAGGCAGTCAGATGCGCGGCCGCCGGATAATGACCGTCATGGGCCGGCCAGTGCGACAGCACCGCCCCGACGCCGATCTGGAAGCCGAAAATCAGCAGAAAGATGATCAGCGTTAGTGTGGTATTCACCCGGCCGATCATCTGCGCCGGAAAGTGCCGCGCCATGACCGCGTAGCTGAGAATGCCGGTCCCGCCGAAAACCCCGTATGCCGCCCACAGCAGACTCGCGGGCAGCGGCGCATTGAACATGATCAGCAGTTGGGTCAGCAGGTAGAGCGCCATGCCAATGCCGCAAAACGCATATAACGAAATTCCGCGCCGCTCCAGTCCGCGCGCGGCTGCGCCAAAACCGACGCAACCGGCCATCATCGCAAAACCGAGAATCGATACCAGCGACGCGGCCTCACGCGGCGCGAAACCCTGCACGTCGCGCAACCAGGCGCCGACCCACAGCGACTGCATCGCGTAGAACACGCCTTGCGTGACGATGGAAAACGACCCGATCTTCCAGAACGCCGCGCTTCTCAAGATATGGAGGGTGCCTTTGAACTGAGCGCCGATGCTGGCCTGGTGGCGAGTTTCCTTCGTGTCAGGTGCAAGCGTCCATTGCGCCAGCGCCACCACCACCGTCAGCAGGCCAAGACCGATGCAGACCGTACGCCAACTGGCGACACCCAGCACCCACGTGAGCGGCGAGCCGACCATCACACCGCCGAAGCCGCCGATCGCCATCACCAGCCCGTTCATCAACGGCAGACGCCCCGGCTCGAAATGCTGCGCCAACGCCTTGAAGGCCGCGCCAAGACATACCGAGACGCCGACGCCGATCAGCAGGCGTCCAAACATCATCATGCCGACGCTGTGCGCCTCGCCGAACACCCCTATTCCGAGGGCAGCAAACAGCATGGTGACCGCCGTCACGCGGCGCGCGCCGTAGTGGTCGAGCAGCACGCCGGCCGGAATCTGCGCACCCGCGAAACCGAGGAAATACAGACTGGTCAGCAAGCCAAGATCCGTGGCCGACAAGCCGAGATCGTGCGTGATGAAGGGAGCAAAACCGAGATTGACGCCGCGAAACACGTACGAAACGAAGTAACCGGCGGAAAACAGAAGAAAAACGCGCAGCTGGGTCGACGACATAAACTTTGGAATAAGCGGCGAACAAGGCCTGAGCACGAACGATAAATGAATTGCGCGAACTTCGCCTGAATTGCTCTGCACAATGAAAAACGCCGTCACCCTAAGGTGACGGCGTCGGAATAACACGGTGCGTGATCGGAGCGCAATCCACGCGCTGCCCCCGCAACGCATGTGGTCACTACCGTGGAAGCCGCTTTTGGTCTACTTACCCTTCTTCGCGTTGGCCACGGTCTTCTGGCGGCTATCTGCCGCGGCCTTCGACGCCTTGCTGGACGTGGAAGCCGACACTTTCGCCACTTTGCCCTTGCTGGCGCCGGACGCTGTCGGCTTACTGGCTTTGCTCACCGGCTCAGACACCTTCACCACGGCGGCGCGGCCACGACCCTTCTTCTTATCGTAGCGCGAATCGCTCCTCGTGTCTGCGACGCGGGTACCGATCTTCTCGACACCGCCGCCTTGCACGTCGGTCGCGATGCGCTCCGGTCCGGGTTCGCTCGGCATTGCCTTGCCGACCGGCACGTGCAGCACGATCACCTGGCCACGTGAAACCTGATCGCGACGCGTGCGATTCCACGCCTTCAATTGACCGATCGAAACACCGTAACGCACTGCGATGGCGGCCATCGATTGATTGCGACGCACGCGGATCAGCATCTTGCGGGTGTCGGGAACGTCCGGCTCCATGGCGAGCACGGCGCTTTCCGCGACGTCGGCACTGATGTCTTCGTCGTCGTCCGAACCACGCGGCACCACGATCGTGGAACCCGGTTTCAAACGCATGCCGGCCGGGATCTTGTTCACTTCCATCAGCGTGTCGGCGTCGACACCGATCTTTTGCGCGATCGCCGCCGGCGCCGAACGCTCCGTGACCGTGTACGTGGTCCAGGACGACAGCGAGCCGGAATAGGTCTTCAGATTACGTTCGAAGGCGCTGGCGTTATCGAACGGCAGCAGGATTTGCGGCTGCGTGGCGCCGAGAATCACCGGCTTCCTGAACGACGGATTCAGCGAGCGGAATTCGTCCGGCGACAGATTGGCAAGTTTCGCCGCCATGTCCACATCGATGTCGTGCGAGGTCGTAACCGTGACGAAATACGGGTGATTCGGAATAGACGGCAGCGTGAGCCCGTACATCTGCGGATTCATCACGATGTTCTTCACCGCCTGCAGCTTGGGCACGTAGTTGCGCGTCTCGTTCGGCATGCGCAGGCTGAGGTAGTCGGTGGGCAGCCCCGCCGCTTCGTTGCGCGCGATCGCGCGCTGCACGTTGCCCTCGCCCCAGTTGTAGGCAGCGAGCGCCAGTTGCCAGTCGCCGAACATGTCATGCAGACGCGACAGGTAGTCGAGCGCGGCGCTGGTCGAGGCCAGCACGTCGCGGCGCTCGTCCTGCCACATGTTCTGCTTGAGGTTGTAGGTGCGGCCCGTACCCGGCATGAACTGCCACATGCCGGCAGCCTTCGCCACCGACAACGCCTGCGGGCTGTACGCGGATTCGATGAACGGCAGCAACGCGAGCTCGGTCGGCATATGGCGCGCTTCGAGCTCTTCGACGATGTGGTACAGGTATTTCTGCGAGCGCTCGGTCATGCGCTGCACGTAGTCCGGGCGCTGCGCATACCAGTTGACCTGCATGTCGACCAGGTCGGTTTGCAGATCCGGCATTTGAAAACCACGGCGAATACGGCCCCACAAATCGGCGTCTGCGCTCGTCAGTTGACTGACCGAACCCTGGTCGACGTTGATCGTCTCTTTGGCGGTGGCTGTCTTGCGAAGGGCGTCGGCTACGGCTTGCTGGCTGGCGGGGTTTGTTGCGGTGGTCGGGCTATTCGTCGCCGGTCCCTGACTCGCGCAAGCGGCGAGTGTCAGGACCAACAACGCACTAAAGATAAATCGCATGAACGTCTCGGCTTCCATAAGGGCTGGAATTTGCAGCCGATAGTACGAAACGGCAACGTTTACGTCAATCGGAAAATTACTAAAAATATCAAGGAAATCTTGGGCTTGGCGAATTTTTGCGAGTCTTCGCGTGAGGAATACCCTGATGCCGATCAGGTCAACGGAAGCGGTTTTTCCATTCGCGCATCAGCGTAAATGCCGTCAGGCGATCGGACACTTTTTCGTGCAACTGCTCTTGCAGGGTGGTGCGAATCGCCGGACTGTCCGCGCGTAAAAACGGGTTCACGGCGCGCTCATGGGCGATGGTAGTGGGCAACGTCGGCACATGGCGCGCGCGCAATTCGCTCGCCGTGTCGCGCCAGGCTTGCAGTTCGGCGTTACCCGGCTCGCAGGCGAGCGCGAAGCGGATGTTCGACAAGGTGTACTCGTGGGCGCAGTGAACCTCGGTCGCGCCGGGGAGCGCGGCCAGCGAATCCAGCGACGCCAGCATCTGCGTGGGCGTGCCTTCGAACAGGCGGCCGCAGCCACACGCGAACAGCGTATCGCCACAAAACACGTGCGGCGTACCGCGCGGGTCGGCCGCCTGAAAATAGGCAATGTGGCCGCTCGTGTGACCGGGCACGTCGAGCACGCTGAATTCGAGTGCGGGGGCCGCAATCGTCACGTGATCGCCGTTTTTGAGACGGTGCGTGAGATGCTGGATCGCCTCACCGGCGGGGCCGTACACTGGAACGGCCTGGCCGTTCAGCAGATCGGCCACCCCACCGACATGGTCTTGATGATGGTGCGTGAGTAAAATAGCGCTCAGCCGCCAACCCCGCTTCGCCAGATAGGCGCGCACGGGAGCGGCCTCACCCGGATCGACGACCACCGCGTGATGCCCGTCGGAAACGACCCAGATGTAATTGTCTTCAAACGCCGGGACCGGTACGTACTCGAGCGCATTCATAGGCGACGCATTCTCTGATATGACTGACCGAGCGATTATAGACTGGCCTGCCTGGACCGATTCGCCACCCGGCCGCTACGTGCTCGAGTGGGAACAGACCCAGCTCGACCGCGTGGTGTCGGACGTGTTCGGTTACCATGCGCTGCAACTCGGCCTGCCGCAGCTCGACGCCTTGCGTGAAAACCGCATGCCGTGCCGCGGACTCGTGCTCGACGCAGCGAGCGGTGCGAGTGCGCCCTACACTTTCCCGCGCGGCCCCGGGCGTGCCGGGAATGGCTCGGGTAACGGCATGGGCAACAGCGCAGCCCAGGGCCGGCCCGCGGGTTTGCCGGCGCCGGCCGGACGCAGCGCGGTCTGGTGCGACCTGCTCGACTTGCCGTTCGAAGCACAGAGCGTCGACCTGATCGTCATGCCGCACACGCTGGAATTCACGAGCGACCCGCACCGGCTGCTGCGCGAAGCCGAGCGCGTGCTGATGCCCGAAGGCCAACTGATCATTCTCGGCTTCAATTCGCTGTCGCTGTGGGGCGCGCGCCAATCGGTCGGCAAGATGACCGGCCGGCCGTTCGTGCCGGCGGCAGTCGACCTGATCGCCTTCACGCGCTTAAAAGACTGGATCAAATTGCTGGGTTTCGACCTTGAACGCGGGCGCTTCGGCTGCTATCGTCCGCCGCTCGGCAGCGAACAATGGCTGTCCCGCTATGGTTTTATGGAAGCCGCCGGCGACCGCTGGTGGCCGATTTTCGGCGCCACCTACATGATCAAGGCGATCAAGCGCGTGCGCGGCATGCGCCTCGTCGGTCCGCTGAAAGTGAAGAAACCTGTCCTCGCCGCGGGCCTCGCGCCCGCCGCCACTCCGAACACACGCAACCATACTCAATGACTTCCGACATCATCGATATTTACACCGACGGCGCCTGCAAGGGCAACCCTGGCCCTGGCGGCTGGGGCGCGCTGCTGCGCTTCGGCGACCAGGAAAAAGAACTGTTCGGCGGCGAGCCCAACACCACCAACAACCGCATGGAACTGATGGGCGTGATTGCCGCGCTCGAGGCGCTCAAGCGCCCTTGCAAGGCCGTCGTGCACACCGACTCGCAGTACGTGCAGAAAGGCATCAGCGAGTGGATTCACGGCTGGAAGAAAAAAGGCTGGATCACCGCCGCGAAGCAACCGGTGAAGAACGCCGATCTCTGGAAGCGGCTCGATGCGCTCGTCGCGCAGCACGAAATCGAATGGCGCTGGGTACGTGGTCACAATGGCCACCCGGAAAACGAACGCGCGGATCAACTGGCCAATCGCGGCGTCGCGTCACTCGCAGAAATGTGACCCGCGGCACGCTGCCCATGCCGGCGTCCAGGCGTCCGGCTTTTTTCGCTGATTTTTTTAGAGCAGGCTAATCCGACATGCGTCAACTCATCCTCGATACCGAAACCACCGGCCTGAATGCACGAACCGGCGACCGGATCCTTGAACTCGGTTGCGTCGAAATGGTGAACCGCCGGCTCACGGGCAACAACCTGCACTTCTACATCAACCCGGAACGCGAGAGCGATCCGGGCGCACTGGCGGTTCACGGGCTGACCACCGAGTTCCTGAGCGACAAGCCGAAGTTCGCCGAGATCGCCGATCAGATTCGCGACTTCATTCAGGACGCGGACCTGATCATTCACAACGCGCCGTTCGACATCGGCTTTCTCGATGCCGAATTTGCGCTGCTCGGCTTGCCGCCGGTGAAAACCTACTGCGGCGAGATCATCGACACACTCGCGCGCGCCAAGCAGATGTTCCCGGGCAAGCGCAATTCACTCGATGCGTTGTGCGACCGTTTCGGTATCAGCAACGCGCACCGCACCCTGCACGGCGCGCTGCTCGACTCCGAATTGCTCGCCGAGGTTTATCTGGCGATGACGCGCGGCCAGGAAAGCCTCGTCATCGACATGCTCGGCGATTCGCACGGTGGCGGCGATGCGCACGCGCCGCGCATCGCGATCGATTCGCTGAATCTGGTCGTGGTCGCCGCGAGCGATGACGAAGTCGCAGAACATCAGGCCGTGCTCGACGGTCTAGACAAAGCGGTCAAAGGCACGAGCGTGTGGCGTCTCGAACCCGCACCGGCTGCGGATGAGCAAACCGCTTAAAAAGTACTTTACGGGCGTAAAAAACCCTGACATAATTCGGCTCTCTTCGGGTGGTTAGCTCAGCGGTAGAGCACTGCCTTCACACGGCAGGGGTCACAGGTTCAATCCCTGTACCACCCACCAGAATTCACTGGGTTCCGAAGAACCGCAAAAGAAAGCCCTCGAACTTGAGTCGAGGGCTTTTTTGTTTTTGCATGCATGCGCGTTCCGCGCTGCGCGACGGCGGATTAATCACGTACGTGCCCATTGATGCGCACCTGCGCCTGCGCCGAGTCGAAGTCAACACCGAACTTCCGTACGATTGCAGTCGCCAAATACTGCTGATATAGTCAGTTCTCGGGCACTCGCCCGCCCACTTTCACCACCTCATTCGACTACAGGGAGGCGTCACATGTTCGCAGTGCATATCGTCGTCCCTGGGATGGTTTCTCGACCGTTCTCGCGACTGTAAGTTCGTCGCGTCGTCGCTCACGCGGCTCAGCCTGAACAGGCCGTCCGCGCAAATTCCAGACAGTCCGTAGTTTCGTTGCCGGCATCGTTGTCGATATATTTCGGCTCGCTTGACTGTCTCTTCCTTTCGCTTTCTGACTGGAACCTCGGTGCGTTCGCGCGCCACCGGGTCGTGGCAAATGACTAGAAAAAAACTCGACTTTCGTGGACAAGCCTTCAGGGATGTCCTCGGGTTCACCTTCCGTCACTGGGCCAAGCAGCCTTGGCGCATCGTCGCCATTGCCGCGCTGGCACTGCTCTCGGCGTTGGCAGACATCTTCACGCCGATGTTCGCAGGACGGCTCGTCGACGCGATCGCATCCGGCTCGGCCGGCGACGCTGTCGCGTGGCACGCGGCGCTTAGCGCCTTCTGCGTGCTGGGCGCGCTTGGACTCGGCGCGACGCTGCTTCTCCAGGGCGTGTTCTTCAACCTCATCAGACTGACGCTCAAGATGATGAGCGACATCGCGGCGAATGCGTTTCATCGCGTGCAGCGCTTTTCGACGGACTGGCATGCCAACAGCTTCGCCGGATCCACGGTGCGCAAGATCACGCGCGGCATGTGGGCGCTCGATCTGCTCAACGACACGCTGCTGGTCGCGCTGTTGCCGTCGCTGACCATGCTGGTCGGCGCAACGGTGCTGCTCGGCTGGCACTGGCCGATGATGGGCGCGGTCGTCGGTATTGGCTCGGTGCTGTATATCGCGGTGACCGTGGCCATGTCGCTCGGCGTCGTGGCGCCCGCCGCACGCCTCGCTAACGCATGGGACACGCGCATGGGCGGCGCCCTCGCCGACGCCGTCAGTTGCAATGGCGTGGTGAAAGCGTTCGGCGCCGAAGAGCGCGAAGAAGTCCTGCTCGAGCGCGTGATCGGCAAGTGGCGCCATCGCACGCGCCGCACGTGGACGCGCGGCACGATCAACGGCGGCTTGCAGGGCGGCATGCTGGTGGCAATCCAGGCCTCCATTCTCAGCGTCGCGTTGCTGTTGTGGGTGCGCGGCGAAGCGAGCGTCGGCGACATCACGTTCGCGCTGACGATGTTCTTCATGCTGCAAGGCTATCTGCGCGATGTGGGCATGCACATCCGCAATCTGCAGCGTTCGGTCAACGACATGGAGGAACTGGTATCGCTGGAGAAGCAGCCGTTAGGTATCGAGGACCGCCCCGGCGCGGGCCCGATCGCGATCGGCAAAGGCGAGATTCGCTTCGAGCACGTGACCTTCCACTACGGTACGAAGGCTACGCCGCTCTACGACAACTTCTCCGTGCGCATCGCGCCGGGAGAACGCGTTGGGCTGGTCGGGCACTCGGGTTCCGGGAAGACGACCTTCATCAAGCTGATCCAGCGGCTGTACGACATTTCGGAAGGCCGGATCACGATCGACGGTCAGGACATTGCCCGGGTTCGGCAGGCTTCGTTGCGCAGTCAGATCGCGATCGTTCAGCAGGAGCCGGTGCTGTTTCACCGCTCGCTGGCGGAGAACATCGCCTATGCACGGCCCGGCGCGAGCCGCGCCGAGATCGAACGCGCCGCGCGGCTCGCCAGTGCGCACGACTTCATCGCGACGTTGCCGCAAGGTTACGACACGCTGGTGGGCGAACGCGGCGTCAAGCTCTCGGGTGGCGAGCGTCAGCGGGTCGCTATCGCGCGGGCGTTTCTCGCGGACGCACCGATCCTGATTCTGGACGAAGCGACCTCGAGCCTCGACAGCGAAAGCGAAGTGCTGATCCAGCATGCCATGGAGCGGCTGATGGTCGGCCGCACGACACTGGTGGTGGCGCATCGTCTTTCCACCGTGCGGTCGCTGGACAGACTGCTGGTGCTGGACAAGGGCAAGGTCATCGAGGAAGGGAGTCACGAGTCGTTGATCAGACTCGAGAACGGCCTGTACAGGCGGCTGTTCGAACGTCAGGCGCTGGAGTTGATCAAAGGTTTGAGCGATTCGGAGGTCATGCGCAAGACCGACGGCACGAAGGCGAATCGGCTCGACGATTCAAGCCTGGTAGTAGAGCAGTAAATTGCTGCAAGCGTGCGGAGCGTCATGCAGAAGCCACCGGTAAGAGGCAACTTCTGCGGGCGTTACGCACGCCCTCTTTCGCTCACCCGCGACGCGTTCTTCGCGTAACCCAATTGACGGTATTGCATGGGTTCGGCGCATCGCGATCCCATACGACGAACCGGCCTGCACTTCAGCACGTGGCTACACCACGCCCGCAGGCAACCCGATACCGCGCGCCATGCCGGTAGCCGCGAACACCATCAGCACCAGCAGAACAGTCTGGATCACGCTGAGATGCGCATATAAACGCGCTTTTCGCAAATCAGGCGGAGCGCCTTTTCTGATAGAGGCGCGCCAACGCATCAGCGCGAGCATTGACGGGACTTCGAGGATAAGTATCAGGATGAGCAGCGTCATCTTGACGTGAAAGAGCGGCTCATGCAGATAGTAGTCGGCGCCCTTTTCGAAACCGCCGAAGGCGCGCATCAGACCGGTGACGATCAGCACCAACGCGGAAAGACCCCATCTCGTATCGGCTCGGAATACGGATCGCAACGCTGCGGGCACGCTGGCTCGCCGCAGCGACCAGGTACGCCGGAGAATCGACGCGAGGGCGAAGCCATAAGCGAGCAGATGAAGGGCGGCAAGCAACCAGCGAACCAGCATAGCGACTCCTGCAAACGACGCAATACGATCGATGTATGTCCCACGAGCCCACTGGAAACGCGGGGCGGCACTTGTTCTTATTATTACCGACTACTGCTCACTTCGACGCCGGCATCAGCCGCGGCGGTATCCAGCTGAATGCAACGCGGCAGATTCAGACTTGCTGCAACGATGTGTCGAGCGCACGTGCGGCAACCCGATCGCCCTCGGTAGTCAGTGCGGTGCGGAACACGGTTTGCCGATTGTGGCCTGCCGCAGCCGGCGAATCCCACAGCAATTCGATTTTCGGACGCCGACCGAAACCACTGCGAGCCAACGCCGGAGCACTGGCCGAGCCCAGCGGCGCAGATCCGCCCGCTTCGCCGGCAACACCGAAGGCCACCGCGGGGGCAGGCGTCGGCCGCGCGTTCCCGTCTTGACCCGTCGCCCATCGCACGGACAACTCGCGGGCGTCGTACTGACCCACCTTGCGACGCTCGGCCCAGACGACCACCGTGCGCGTGGCCGGATCGAGCGCGACCGCATAGCGGCCGATCGCAAAGCGTCGCGCGGCGATATTGGTTCGCCACAGTGCACGCGGCCGGCAAATCCACATGACCGCCGCGTACAACGCCGGCGCCGCCAGCAGCCAGCCGTTGGTGGCCGCCACCGCCTGCGCGGCACGGCGCCAACCGGCGCTCGCGGCAAACGCGCCGACCGACCAGACCGCAAACAGGAATCCGAGGAAAGCAAACAGACGCAGCGCCTGCCGCAGCCATTGCGGCAGCGGATGCAACGGACGCTCGGCCACGGCGCGCGCACCCGGCAGGAAGATCAGCAGGAACAGGAACACGAGGTTGATGCACGCCCACGGCGAGGACACCATCGCCGACAGCGACGCGCCCAGGTCCATCTGCGCCATCGAAAAAAGCCAGCGAGCGAGGAGCACGAGACCGATGGCCCGCAGCGCGAAAATCGTTCCGGCGCCGGGCGCCGCGTTCGCACGCGTCTCTTTCGTTCTCGCCAAGGCATCCTCCTGTCGTCGGCGGCGCCGCAGCCAAATTTGCGGCACGGCCATTATAGGGATATTACGGAGACTGGCTCATTCTTGCCGGTCCCAAAACCGTACTTTCTGCCGCTCGCGCACCAAAACGCGGCGCTCATGCAACAACGCCCCGTGGGCAAGATGCACGCGGGGCGTTGCTGGGGCGCAGCCGGACCCTCTGAGCGCTGGGGGCGCCGCGCCTTGCTGGAGGAGTCAAAAACGCTCCAGCAAGGTGGCCTGGCTGTGTTTACTTACCGCACATTAGCCGGCGTTGACTTCGCGCAGCACCGTGCGATGCTTCTGGCGCAGCAGCTCTTCGTAGGTGGCGACGTAGTTTTTCGCCATCACCTTCGACGAGAAGCGCGCTTCGAACGCCGCACGCACCTTGGCGCGCGGCAGCGTGTGCAGACGCTTCACAGCGGCAACCGCGCTGATTTCGTCTTCGACGACAAAACCCGACACGCCGTTTTCGATCACTTCCGGCACCGAACCGCGATTGAACGCGACGACCGGCGTACCGCACGCCATGGCTTCGATCATCACCAGGCCGAACGGCTCCGGCCAGTCGATCGGGAACACCAGCGCATGCGCGTTGCCGAGAAACTCACGCTTTTCGGCTTCGCCGATTTCACCGATGTATTCGACGTGCGGGAGCGCCATCAGCGGCTTGATCACTTCTTCGTAATAGGCACGGTCGGCCTTGTCGATCTTGGCGGCGACCTTGAGCTTCATGCCTGCCTGGCCGGCGATGCGGATCGCGCGGTCGAGACCCTTCTCCGGCGAGACGCGGCCGAGGAACGCGAGATAGCCCGGCTCGACGTCCTTGATCGGCGTGAGCACGTCTTCCGGCAGACCGTGATAAACGGTTTGCAGCCAGTTCGCCTGTTGCAGCGGGATGCGCTGGTTGTCCGAAATCGACACCACCGGCACGTCGCTGAACGTATTGAAGATCGGTTGCAGTTCCGGCAGATCGAGACGGCCGTGCAACGTGGTCAGGAACGGCACCGGCTGGCGCGCGAACAGCGAGAACGGGTAGTAATCGATGTGGAAATGCAGCACGTCGAATTCGTCCGCGCGGCGGCGCACTTCTTCGAGCAGCAGCATGTGCGGCGCCATCACGTCGCGAATGGTCGGATCGAGGCGCAGCGCCTGCGGCCAGAAAGCTTCGAGCTTTGCCGAGGTTTGCGAATCGCCGCTTGCGAAAAGCGTGACGTCATGGCCCTGCTCAACCAGCGCTTCGGTCAGGTAGGACACCACGCGTTCCGTCCCGCCGTAAAGCTTGGGAGGAACCGCCTCGTGCAAGGGAGCGATTTGAGCGATTCGCATAATGAAGAACTCCTCGTAAAAAATCAGGCAAAAAAACTGCGTTTGGTAAAAGCGACTCGCTTGCTCGCCAGGGCAGTCTGGCCGGATATGCCGGCGCGGGCCTGATTCTTTCGAGAAATCCTGCGATGGATCGCTTGGGTAGTGAGCCCAGTTCAGCTGTTCGCTGTCTGCGCATGTGCCGGTAAACGCACACACGGCACCTACGTTGACAAACTGTCAGAAATTTCGGTGGGCCAACAGAGCATGCATTATCGATGCCGGGCCTCTCGCTGCACCACAACATTTCAAAGTCTTTACGTTGTTACAAAGGGGAAACACTTTACAAACCCTTGTTTTATAAGACAGTTCTACAGTAGCAACTGACTTGCAACGCTGACCCGAAGGCGGCGGCTGTAAGCTCTTGCGTCAACTTTGCCGGCAGACGTTGAAAAATTGCCGCACCGCGCTTGAATGCAATTTGTAATTATATCCTGAAATATTCCGCAGCCTGCATGAACCACCGCGCCATCGGCGGGTCGAGCAACAGTAGGTCGCGGTCGTCTATCGCGAAATCAGTCGCGTCATTGCCCGGATACACAGGGCGCAATCGCTTTTGCATGTTTACAATGCGAAGCATCGGCTTCGCGGCGAACGCTTTTGCTCTGGCCCATGCCTTGCGTGCACAACCTGAATACACCAACCTCACGATCAATTGGAACACTTAACCATCGCCCAGCGTAACGCCGAGAACGCAAAGCTTGCGAGCTATGCGCACAGGCCGCTTGCGTTTCTTTTCCGCTTTATCCGCCGCCATCCGCTCGCGCATGCGATCGTCCTGTGCAGCGTGTTCGCGGCCGTGGGCTGTGCGCTCGCTTCGCAATACGCGATCAAGCATCTGATCGACGTGCTCGGCGAAGGCCGGCATCACCCCGGTCCGCTGTGGGGCGCGTTCGCCATCCTGGTCGGCCTGATCGCCGCCGACAACCTGCTGTGGCGGGTCGGCGGCTGGGTTGCCGCGCATACGTTCGTCGCCGTCACCGGCGACTTGCGGCGCGACCTGTTCCAGTATCTGAGCGGCCATTCGCCGACTTACTACTCGGAGAAACAGCCGGGCATGCTGGCGAGCCGCATCACGGCAACCTCGAACGCGGTCTACACAGCGGAAAACACCACCGCCTGGAACGTGCTGCCGCCGTGTATCGCGGTGCTCGGCGCCATTGTCATGATCATCGCCGTGAATCCGCTGATGGCGGGCGGCCTGATGCTGTGCTCGGCCATTCTGTCGGTCGTCCTTTACAAGCTCGCCGGGCGTGGCTCGGCGCGGCATCACCATTTCGCCACGAAAGCCGCCTCGGTGGACGGCGAGCTGGTCGACGTGATCAGCAACATGGGCCTCGTGCGCGCCTTCGGCATGACTTTTCGCGAGCAGCAGCGTTTCGGCGCGACCGTCAAAGCGGAAATGGAAGCGCGTCAGCAAAGCCTGCTGTATCTGGAAAAGCTGCGCCTGCTGCACGCGGTGATTACCGCGCTGCTGTCGGCGGGCTTGCTGGGCTGGGCGCTGTGGCTGTGGGATCAAGGCAAGGCGACCTCCGGCGATATCGTGCTGGTCAGCTCGCTCGGCTTCACGATTCTGCACGGCACGCGCGATCTGGCCGTGGCGCTGGTCGACGTCACGCAGCACGTCGCGCGGCTCGCGGAGGCCGTTCGCACCCTGCTCGAGCCGCACGGCATGCCGGACCGCGACGGCGCCACCGAGCTTGTTCCGCAAGGCGGCCGGGTCGATTTTGAAGCGGTGACGTTTGCCTACCCGCGCCGCCGGCCGATTCTCGACCACTTCGACCTGCATATCCAGCCGGGCCAGCGGGTCGGCCTGATCGGCAAGTCGGGCGCGGGCAAATCCACAGTGCTGGCGCTGCTGCAGCGTTTCTACGAGACGCAGGGCGGCGCGATCAAGATCGACGGCCAGGACATCGCCACGATCACCCAGGACAGCCTGCGCCATAGCATTGCGCTGGTGCCCCAGGATATCTCGCTGTTCCATCGCACGGTGTACGAGAACATCGCTTACGGCCGCCCTGAGGCGACTCGTGAAGAAGTGCTCACCGCCGCGCGTGAAGCCCGCTGCGCCGACTTCATCGAAGCCATGCCGGAAGGCTACGACACCATCGTCGGCGATCGCGGGGTGAAGCTCTCCGGCGGACAGCGCCAGCGCATCGCGATTGCGCGCGCGATCCTGAAGGACGCGCCGATCCTGCTGCTCGACGAAGCCACCTCGGCGCTCGACAGCGCCTCGGAAGAAGCGATCCAGAAGGCGCTCGACCGGCTGATGGTGGGCCGCACGGTGATCGCGATCGCGCACCGGTTGTCGACGCTGAACAACTTCGACCGGATCATCGTGATGAGCGCCGGCAAGGTCATCGACGACGGCACGCCGGAAGAATTGCGCCAGCGGCCGGGCCTGTATCGCGATTTGCTCTCGAAGCAATACGGCAAGGGCACCACGCTGCATGTCGGCGGTAAGAAAGTCGACGAACAGCACGTCATCTAGGCAACGCGCCGCCCTCTGCTACTTCAGCAACACACTCAGTAATAAAAAGAAAAGCCGCTTTTGAGCGGCTTTTCTTTTTTCCTGTGCAGTCGCGTGTCGTCGTAATCGGCCTAAACCCGGGCCTGAGCCTGAATAACCGCCTACCCGGCCAGGGTTTCGCGCGCGGCTTTCTTGCTCGACCCGGCACGCACCTTCACCGTTCGGGGGCTCCTGGCCTCAGCGGCGCTCTGCAGATCGCGCATGAAGTTATCGCGCCACACCGACACATTGTTCTCGCGCAACTGCACCATCATGTCGCGATAACGCGCCTGACGCTCCGCCAGCGGCATCTCCAGCGCATTGGCCAGCGCCTCGGCCATGCCGTCGATGTCGACCGGATTCACGATCAACGCGCCGTCCAGTTCCTGCGCGGCGCCGGCAAAGCGTGACAACACGAGCACGCCGGGGTTGTCCGGATCCTGCGCCGACACATACTCCTTGGCGACGAGGTTCATGCCGTCGCGCAACGGCGTGACGTAGCCGACATGCGCCGTACGAAACAGCGCGGCGAGCACCGAGCGCTCGTACTGCTTGTGGATATAGAGAATCGGCGTCCAGTCCAGCTCGGCGAAGCGGCCGTTGATACGCCCCGACTCTCCTTCGAGCTGCAAACGGATGTCCTGATAGGCGTGCATGTCGGCACGCGTCGGCGGCGCGATTTGCAGGAACGACACCTTGTTGCGTTGCGCGGTGAAATGTTCCAGCAAGCGCTCGAACGCACGAAAACGCTCGACCAGCCCCTTCGAATAATCGAGGCGGTCCACGCTCATGATCAGCTTGCGCGAATGCAGCGCCGTCTTCATGGTGCGCACCGGCTTGCCGCGCTCGCCCGCTTTCGCCAGCTCGGCGATTTCGTCCGGATAGACGCCGATCGGATAAGCCGCCGCGCGCAAGGTGCGGCCGAAAGCATGGACGGTCAACGGGCCGCTGACCGACGCGTCGACCGTGCCGTTCGCCTCGTTGACGACGTAGTCGCAGAACGCCCGCAAATCCGGCGCGGTCTGAAAACCGAGCAGATCGAACGAGCACAGTGCCTCAACCAGTTCGCGATGAGGCGGCACGGCCAGCAACACCTGCGAAGCCGGAAACGGAATATGCAGAAAGAAGCCAATGCGATTTTTCACGCCGGCCGCCCGTAGCGCCTGAGCGAACGGAATCAGGTGATAGTCGTGGACCCAGATCACGTCGTCTTCGCGCAATAGCGGCACGAGTTGCTGCGCGAGCCACGCATTGACGCGGCAATAGCCTTCGAAGTCGTGCCGGTCGTACTGCAGCAGATCGGCGCGATAGTGGAACGCGGGCCACAGCGTGGCGTTCGAGAAACCGCGGTAATACTGGTCGTAGTCGCGGCGCATCAGCGCGATGGTCGCGAAGGTCACCGGCCCGCGCTCTTCGACCTTGATCTGCGGTTGGCCCGAGCTGAGCACGTCGCCGCTCCAGCCGAACCACATGCCGCCGGTTTCCTTCAGCGCGTCGTACACGCCGACCGCGAGGCCGCCCGCCGCCGGGCCGCCTTCCGAAATAGGTGCGACCCGGTTCGATACGATGATCAGTCGGCTCATGAAGCGCGGTTCCCGATGCAGTAAGTCATGTACGTTGAACGATACGGCTCGGCCATCACGCTCCGCGCGCCGCCGCGACAATCGATTCCAGCCAGTCGAGCAGCGCCGTTACCGAGTCGACGCGCGTATGCGCCATCGTATCGCCCGCGCCCACCTTGATCGACAGGCCGCCACGCTCGTTGACGACGGCAAAGCCTTTCTCGTCGGTCAGATCGTCGCCCGCAAACACCGGCTTGCGGCCGACGAACGGCGGCTCGTCCAGGAACGCGCGCATCGCGCGGCCCTTGTCGACATCCTTCGGCTTGATTTCGTAGACCATCTTGCCCGGCTGCAACACATACGAGCCGGGATAATCGGCCACCAGCCGCTCGGTCGCTTCGCGCGCCACCGGCTCGCGGTCGGGCGCGTTGCGGTAATGCAGCGCCAGCGCCGCGCCCTTGATTTCGAGCAGCATGCCGGGATGTTCGTTGACAACCTGCGCGAGCACCTGCTCCATGCGCAGCAGGCGCTCGTCGTGAAAACCGATACGCTGCGTGTCGCCATTCGCATCGCGCCGCTCGGCTCCATGCAGACCGGCGATCGGCAGATCGGGCATGCCGAGAAAACCGTCGATGCTGTCGATGCCGCGGCCCGACACGATCGCGACCGCACCGTTCGTGAGTATGCGCAACTCGCTCAGCAACTCGCTCACGCGCGGATGCACCAGCACGCCGTCCGGCGTGGGCGCGAGTTCGACGAGCGTACCGTCGAAGTCGAAGAAAAATGCCGTCTCACCTGGAGACAGAACAGCCGGAAGTGCTTGCATCGGTTAATTTCGCCTTTCAGCCTTCTGCGGCCGGAAAAGTGTGCGCATCTTACCGCGCATCCGTCAATTTTTCGAGAAAGTAAGCCAGGACACAAGCCTGGCCGGGCGGCCCGGCCGATGCCACTCGCGATTGCGTTCAAAAAGAGAACAATCCGGCTTCAGCCAGCTTTCAGTCGCCTGCGTCAAATTGACTCGCAAACCGTGCGCCCGCGGGCGCTGCACGACGTCATCGAACATTTTGCGATACAGTCGCAGCCACGCAGACCATTGCAGCGGCGTCCCTATTTGAACACTATGACGGGCTGCGCGCTTTGCACGAACCACGCCTCGTCCATTCAGCGCAGCCACACGCGCCGCTATTCAATCGAGTCATTGAACCCTGCTTTGTTCCCCATCCTCTCGTCCCGCCACCCGCCGCCGAACCTCGTAACGCCACGCCGCGCGTGGCCCGGACGCCTGTTCGCGCTGACCGTCGTGGCGGGCGCGCTCGGGGCCCTAACCGGCTGCACGCATCGCGCCGAGCCGTTTCAACTGACCGACGTGACCGGCCACTTGCCGGATCTCGAATTCACACTGACCGGCGACGACGGCCGCGCCGTAAGCGGCGATTCGTTTAAAGGCCGCACCTCGCTCGTCTACTTTGGCTACACGCATTGTCCGGACGTCTGCCCTGAAACGATGGGCCGCCTGATGCAGGTAATCGGCAAACTCGGCCCGGATGCGCAAAAAGTGCGCATTCTGTTCATCACGGTCGACCCCGCACGCGACACGCCCAAAGCCTTGCACGACTACGTCGGCGCCTTCGACTCGCAACACGCCGAAGGCCTGACCGGCACCGACTGGCAGATCGAGTCGCTCGCCAAACGTTATCGGGTTGCCTATCAGATGGAAAAGCGCGACCCCAACGGCAACTACGAAGTCACCCATAGCTCGGCCGTCTACGTGTTCGACCAGCAAGGCCATGCGCGCCTGCTCGCCACCGACCACGACACCCCCGATGCGATCGCACAAGACCTGCGCCGTATCGTTGACGACCGTTCCTGACCTTTCCTGAGTTCATCCATGTCGATCAAGATCAAAACTCTCGCTGCACTGAGCTGCACCCTCGCCCTCTCGCTCGGTTTTGCCTCGGCCGCGAACGCCGCCGGCGCTCAGGCGATTAGCGTCAAGGACGCGTGGGTACGCTGGTTGCCGAACAACCTGCCCGCCGCCGGCTACGTGACGCTGGTGAACGCGAGCGACAAACCGGTCGACCTCGTGGATATTTCCAGCAACGATTACGGCGACGCCATGCTGCATCAAACCGTGTCGAACGGCTCCACGCAAAAGATGGTGATGGTCGACAAACTGACGGTGCCGGCGCACGGCCAGGTGGCGATTGCGCCAGGCGGCTATCACGTGATGCTCGAAGACGCGAAGCACAAGATCGCGCCGGGCGATACCGTGCATCTCACGTTGAAGTTCTCCGACGGGGAAACGCTCGATACGCCGTTCGCCGTCAAGTCGCCCGCCCAGACCAAGTAACGTCCTGCGATGAACCTGCTCTACTGGCTCGACCCCTGGGAGTTTTCGCCGACCGTCGTGATCGCCTTGCTCGTGCCGGCGATCCTTTTCGTGCGCGGCGCGCACAAGGCGAAGGTGTCGATTCTCCGGCGCATTTCCTTCTGGTTCGGGCTGGTCGCGTTGTATGTCGCGCTGCATACGCGGCTCGATTATTTCTTCGAGCATGAGTTTTTCATGCATCGCTTGCAGCATCTGGTGCTGCATCACCTCGGGCCGTTCTTTATCGCGCTTTCCTATCCGGGTGCCGCGTTGCGCGCGGGCATTCCCTTTAGCTGGCGGCAGCGCTTCGTGCGGCCTGCGCTGGAAACCCCGGTGATACGCAAGCTGCTCGACGTGGTGATGCATCCGGTGGTTGCCGTCACGCTGTTCGTCGGACTGATCTACTTCTGGTTGATGTCGCCGATCCATTTCGTGGCGATGCTTGACTGGCGGCTTTATCGCGTGATGAACTGGAGCATGGTGATCGACGGCCTGCTCTTCTGGTGGCTCGTGCTCGATCCGCGGCCCGCGCCGCCGGCGCGTTTGTCGCCCGGCAAGCGCGTGCTGGTGGTGATCGCCGCGATTCCGCCGCAGATCATGCTCGGCGCGTTTATCTTCTTTACGCCGCATGAGCTGTATCCGATCTACTCGATCTGTGGCCGCGCCTTCACATGGCTGAGCCCGATGCGCGATCAGCAGATCGGCGGCTTGCTGCTGTGGATTCCGGGCTCGATGATGAGCGTGATCGGCGCGCTAGTGGCGTTGCGTCACTGGATGCGGCTGTCGGCACGCGGACGTCTGCGCAACGAGCGGCGCGCAAAAACGACGCCAGGCTTGGCGCATACCGCGTCAGCGCCTGCGAGCGGCCACCGCTGAAAATTTCGAATCGATTGAAGATCGAAGATTGAAGTTGCGGCGTTTGAAGCCGGTCGGCGCGCACGCGCCGAGCCCGGTTGCCACGTGGCTTAAGCCGAACGCATCCACACGTGCGGGATGCCGTCCTCTTCGTGAATCTCCGACACCGGCGTAAAGCCGAACGCGCCGTAGAAGCCTTGCAGATGCGCCTGCGCATGCAAACGAATCGGCGTGCCGGGCCACTGCGTGCGGATATGCGTAAGCGAGCGCTCGAGCATCGCGTTGCCGAGGCCGATGCCGCGGAATTCCGCCGTTGTCAGTACGCGGCCGATGCGGATATCGGTGTCGTCAGCGTCGGGTAGCAGCACGCGCAGATAACCTGCGAGCGGCGCACGCTTGTTGCTGGAGACGTCGCCGGAACCAAAGGCGAACAGGTGCCAGGCATCTGAATCCAGTCCGTCGATATCGCCATACACACAGTTCTGCTCGACGACGAACACCGCGCTGCGCGCGGCCAGCATCGCATAGACTTCGGCGGTCGTGAGGTCGTCGAACGCTTTCCAGCGCCATTCGAGTTGCGCCAGTCGCGTGGTTGCGGTTTGCTGCGATTCAGTCATGGAAAGTCTTCACAAGAGGCGCGCCTTAATGGGCGGCGGCAATGCGGAATTATGCCGCGCGTGGCGGCCTTAGGCTATGCCGGGCCAAATACCGGCTCGACCGGCTGTGCGAGACATTCGATCAGGTTGCCGGGCCCGCACAAATGCAGCGCGCCCACCACTACCAGCGTCCGTTCCGGTCGCCCGAGCAATTCCGTCACGCGCGCTGCCCACGCACGATTGCGGGCGTCGAGAACGGCGTGGCGGATGCCGGGCAGGTTGAACATCGGCGACTCGACGGCGATCTGGTGCACGGCCGGCAGATCGCCATTCAGCCAGGCAGCGTGCATCCGCTCCAGCGTACGCTGCGGCTCGTCGAGATCGGACATCAGCATGGCGAGCGCGGTGCTAACCGCGTCGAGCGGAATCGATTCGAGCAACGCCGCCACGTCCTGCGCGGTCTCGAGATACTGGTACGGTTTGGCTTGCGTCAACGCCGAACGCAGCATGCGCGGCTCGACACCTTCGACGACCTGCTGAAACAGCGTCGGCGCGACGATCAGCGCGGCCCACGGACGCAGATCGACGAGTGGCGCCAACGGGCCCTCCGCGGGCCACACCGCCTGCAGCCGGTTCCAGACATCGGCGGAAAGCAAGGTTTGCAACGGGTTGGCGCCGCCCAGCGGGTGGGTCTTCAGAAACGGCAGGATTGTCGGCGGATCAGATTCGAAGACCAGCGATTCGGCCCAGTCGTACGCGTCGGCGATCCACGGCGGCGTTCTACGGCTCGTCGCGGGAAACAGATGCATCGAGCCAAGCAGACGAACGTTGGTGCCGGTGAGTTGTAGGTACATGCAGCCTCGTGTGGACAGGCAATTGCGCAAAGAGGCAATCGGGCAAATTCAATCGACGGCGCGCAGCGCGGCAGACCGTCTCGTGGCGCCACGCCAGGCGGTCCGCACCGTGAACGCGACAAACAGCAGAAAGACGATCTGCGAAAGATACAGGTCGAGGCGGATCGGATGATGCAGCGCGAACCACGAATTGTGCCCTACGTCTGTCGCGATGACGGCGACGCAGAGAATCAGTCCTACGCCGGGCGCAACGAGCAGCAACAGCGCGGTCAACGGATCGATGAAGAGCAGTGACGTCCAGTAGATTCGCGTCAGCGGCGCCGCACCGCCGTAGTCCCACGAGAGCCCGTGAACGAGAGCCACTTGCAGATGTGTCCAGGTGGCGCCACAAAGGCATAGCGCGTAAATCAGGCGCAAGTAGAAGGAGCGGCGTTCCAGGTTCGGGATGCGCATGCCTGATCAGTTTCGCAATAAACAAGGATTAGAAAAAAGCCCCGGTGTTCGGGGCTTTTTTTCGCGCAGCAAAGCTGACAGTTTAATCGAGCGCAGTCCAATTACTCCGTGCTTCTTTTGAACGACTCCAGCTCGCCCGTATAACGCTCGTTTCGCACACCATTACTGCCGTAATATTCCTCCACTGACTTCACCCAGCGGCCAATCTCAGGCACATACCAGAACGCTTTATAAGTGCGACCGGTCAACTGGACGGGGCCTATTTTCTGTACGTGAGTGCTCATGGCAGTATCGCCCTGCTGCGTCTGCACAGCTTGAGTGACGGTCTGGGTCGGCTCGATCTGCGCAACCCATTGGCCTTCCGCCTCGACTTTAATTGCCTGGAATTTTCCCGCCGGGACCTCGACGGCTTCAATGCCCACCACCCGATACTGGCTGCTCCACTTCTGCGAAGCGAAGGCCTTGTTCGGATGCAGTTCCGTATAGTCCAGATTCCAGGTTTTCCCCGGCGATAGCGGGAAAAGGAACGGCCGATTGACGACCACTTCCGTGCCATTTACGTTCCGTTCGCGGCTCCAGTCGGCGCCCACAACCACCTCGTTCGGCGCCTGGGTCGATCCCGACTGCTTCGATGTGTAGTAAATGTGGGAAGGCGTTACGCGCAAGACCGTCACTTCGTCGTGCGACTGACGCCACGTTGAAGGCGCTTTCTCAAAGGTATTGACGTAGGTCCACGAATCTCCGCCTTTAATAGCGGGCGGCGGTGCCGATTGCGCGATCGCCAGCAGTGGCAACCCAACAGTAAACAGCACAGCAGCAGTTATGATTTTTTTCATTGGTCGAATGTTGTATTAACAGCGGGTTTGCCCTGCCCCGTGCTTTCGCACCCTGGAAAAATCGAAAACCATGTATCGTATATCTAACGATGTTTCCGAATATGCGAAGCAACGTGAGATACTTTACATGATCGGCATCGAACTGCCAGCGATCAATGCTTCATTCGGGGCTTTTAAAAAATCATTAGAATAAAATTGAAAGATAAAAAATCAAAAATGAAAGTATATAAAAGACGATTAGTAAATAAACAAACCATTCTGGCCACGGGCGCGGCGCTTCTTTTATCCGCATGCGGGGAAGGCTCGTCGGGTAGTTCGGGATCGACAGCAAACAGTTCGAGTCTGAGCGACGCGCAAAAGAGCTACGAAAGTTTCGCACTCGCGTCAAACGGCGGCATGCATTATCTGAGCGGCAGCCTGTCGATTAACGCATCGTCGACCGGCGCGCTGTCGGTCAGCCCGAACAGCGTCTTCTATACCGACGACTCGAGCATCGCGCAAAGCGCCGCGGCCGGGACACAGCCGCTGACTGTAACGTACACGTCTGTGTCGTCCACGCTGAAGGTTCCGGCATTCACGGTATCGCGCTTGCTCGTCAATGGCGCGGTCTATAGCACCGCGTTTCCGCCGCAAGTTCGGATCAGCTACTCGGGAGCGAATGTCCAGGAAGACTATCTGGCCTCGGACGGTAAAACAGTGGTCCGCACGTTACTTGGCACCAGTTACAGCGTCGTGCCGTTATCGGGTCTGATTTCTGCCTCACCCGCCGAGCTCTTTGCAAATAATGCCATTGGCCTTCTCACGAACACGCTCAACGGGCAATCGCTGTACAACCTGCAGGCCAGTTGGCAAACGGGCGCAGCCTACGTCAAGGTCGTGCGGCACACAGTCGGCGACGAAGCATTCACATACGACTGCGCCGCACCCGCCACAACGGGGACCAATCCGACACCTTGCTCCGCCACGATTTCGACGCTTGAAAATTTCTTTCCATACGCAAGCACGACAGACGGCAAGACCTATCAGCTCAGCGATGGCCAGATCGTAACGTTGGCCGGCATGCGTGCATGGGTGGCCAACGCGGCACTCGGCGGGGTGACGACCGATTACCGGGTCTACTACCAGAACAACGGCGGAATCTACGCAGGCTATGTGATCAAGGACGGTACGACGTTGCAGCTAGCGCCGCTTGGCGGCGGAACGCCGCAAGACAACTACTACTTTCTGAACAGCGCGGCACTTCAATCGATCAAGTCAGCGATTGCTTTTTGAGTCGAGGGCGGTGGCGGTGGCGATGGCGGGAGCGGGAGCGGGTAGGCGCGATCGTCTGCCCGCCGCGTCAGATGCCTGGATGACTCCGAAGGCCTACGCGCTGGAATGCGTCACGTCGGGCTGAAACCCGCCCAGTCGATATCAGCGATCATGCCGCCGAAAAAAGAAAAGCCCCGACAAGTCGGGGCTTTTCTTTACATCAACTACTGGAGGCGCGAGCCGGAGTCGAACCGGCCTAAACGGCTTTGCAGGCCGCTGCATAACCGCTTTGCTATCGCGCCGCAAGCGGACTGGAACCTAGCTGCAGATTCTCAGATTTGTCTGGTGGGCTACCGTAAGGACCGGCCCACCAAACAAAAAGGGAAGCGTTGCTTCCCCTTATGTATGGAGCGGGAGACGAGGCTCGAACTCGCGACCTCAACCTTGGCAAGGTTGCGCTCTACCAACTGAGCTACTCCCGCATTGCCCTACTTCACAACGCCTTGCACTTTTACTTCGCCAAACAACGCGTTGCTTCAAAATTTGGAGCGGGAGACGAGGCTCGAACTCGCGACCTCAACCTTGGCAAGGTTGCGCTCTACCAACTGAGCTACTCCCGCATTGTGCTGCTTTTGCCCTGCTAACTGCTGCCTTGTTACTGCAACTACACTCTTACTGCCACCGGCGCTTCAAACTGCGTGCATCGGAGAAACGAGATTATGGAGAAACGACTGAAACGTGTCAACCCCTTTTGCGAATGTCTTTAACTGAAAAGATTTCACTCATGCGTCGCAGACGTTCAGACACGCTTCGATCGCCCGGCGTTGCGCTTCAATCGTTTTCCAATCAGGCAACGCCGCCCCGCTCGCGGATCTGTGGCCACGCGAGTTTCATGTAATAGAGCATCGACCAGATCGTGAGGAACGCAGCCAGATAGATCAGCCACAGGCCCCAGACACGCGTATCGACATAAACGCCGCCGCCGAACGGCAACGGCCCGTAGAACAGCAGCATCGGAATCGCGACCATCTGGCACACGGTCTTGAACTTGCCGAGCGAATTCACCGCGACGCTCTTCGATGCGCCGATCTGCGCCATCCATTCGCGCAGCGCCGAGATTGCAATCTCGCGGCCGACGATCACCAGCGCAATCGCCGAATCGATTCGCGCGAGCTGCACGAGCACCAGCAACGCTGCGGTCACCATCAGCTTGTCGGCGACCGGATCGAGAAACGCGCCGAACGCCGAGGTCTGATCCCATTTTCGGGCCAGAAAGCCGTCGAACCAGTCGGTGAGCGCGGCCAGAATGAAAATCGTCGCGGCCGCCAGATTGCGGTGCGCCGGGCTCATCATCATGTCGGGCAAATAAAACACGCCGACGACGAGCGGAATCAGGACGATCCGCAGCCAGGTCAGGAAAATCGGGAAATTAAACGGCATGGGCAGGCGCAGCGTCTGGCAAGGGAGATGCAATTGTGCCGTGTCACAGGGCCTGCCACAAGCAAAGCGGCGCGCGGGGGTCTGACACGGGTACCGCGATCAATGCAACTGCCGGTAGATCTGCTCGGCAAGTGCCTGCGAAATCCCTTCGACACTTGCCAGATCCTCGACGCTTGCCGCGACCACCCCACGCAGCCCGCCGAAGCGCGCCAATAACCGCTGACGCCGCTTCGCGCCCACCCCTTCGAGTTCTTCGAGCCGCGAGGTCTGACGCGTCTTGCCGCGCTTCGCGCGCATGCCGGTGATGGCGAAACGGTGCGCCTCATCGCGGATCTGCGCGACCAGCATCAGCGCCGCGCTTTCCTTGCCGAGTTCGAGCGCCGCGCGGCCGTCGGCGAAAATCAAGGTTTCGAGGCCGACCTTGCGTCCCTCGCCCTTCGCGACGCCGACCAGCATGCCGGTATCGAGACCCAGTTCGGTGAACACCTGGCGCGCGATTTCAACCTGGCCCTTGCCGCCGTCGATCAACACGATGGTCGGCAGAATGCCGCCGGCCGCCGCCGGTTCCGCGGAATCCGGCGCGAGCGAGGAGTCCGCGACCGCGTCGGTTTGCAATTCCGCGGCTTCGTCCGCGGCGTTCGCAGCCGCTTGCGCGACCATCTTCTCGTAGCGCCGCGTGAGCACCTGGCGCATGGCCGCGTAGTCGTCGCCCGGGGTGATGCCGGTGATGTTGTACCGACGATATTCGGACGACTGCATCTTGTGATGGTGATACACGACGCACGACGCCTGCGTCGCCTCGCCCATCGTATGACTGATGTCGAAGCACTCGATACGCAGATGCGCGAGGTCGTCGCACTCCATGCCGAGCGTGTCGGTGAGCGCGCGTGTGCGGGCCTGCTGCGAGCCCTGTTCCGAGAGCAGACGCGCGAGTGCGAGCCGCGCGTTCTGCTCGGCCATCGCGAGCCATGCGCGCCGTTGACCTTGCGGCTGGCGCAGCACGGTCACCTTGTGGCCGGCCTGCTCGATCAGCACATCGACCAGCTCGCGTGTGGACGGCGCGTGGCTGACCACGAGCACCGGCGGGACGCGATTGCCGATGTAGTGCTGCGCGATAAACGCTTCCAGTACTTCGGATTCAATGCCGCCGACGGTTGCACGGCCTTTGCGTGGCGCCAAAGGCTCGACGTCGGACTCGGACTCGGACTCGGACTCGGACTCGGACTCGGACTCGGACTCGGACTCGGACTCGGCAACATCATCCGCTTCGGCCTCGACGGCAGCGTCTGCCTCGTCATCTTCCTCTTCGAACGGCATCTCCTCAGCGATGGCGAGCGCATCAGCCGCATCGGACGATGCGTTGGTTGCAGCCTCGTCAGATATCAGGCCCGCACCTGTCGCTGCATCGGCCAGCAGCTCATCGTCTCCACCGTCTTCGAGCCCACCCTCGCCGACCGTCAACGCGCTTTCCACATGCGTCGGGAAATAAGCCTTGTCGCCCAGATGCCGGCCACCGCGCACCATCGCGAGATTCACGCACACACGCCCGCCGAGTGCGACGACCGCGAGAATATCCACATCGCTATCGCCGCCGACTTCGATCGCCTGCTGATGCAGCACCGTCGACAGCGAACTCATCTGATTGCGCACCGCCGCAGCCTGCTCGAACTTCAACTCGCTCGCAAACGCGTGCATTTTCTGCTCGAGCTCCTTCATCACCTCGCCCTGCCGGCCGAGCAGAAAGCGCGACGCGTTCGCGACATCGCGCGCGTAATCCTCCTCGCTAATCGCCGCGACACACGGCGCCGTGCAGCGGCCGATCTGATGCAGCAGACACGGCCGCGTGCGGTTGTTGAACACGGAGTCTTCGCAGGTGCGCAACTGGAACACGCGCTGCAGGATCTGGATGCTCTCGCGCACCGCCCACGCACTCGGGAACGGGCCGAAGTACTGATTCTTGCGATCCACCGAGCCGCGGTAATACGCCATGCGCGGAAACTTGTGGCCGGTCAGCTTGAGATAGGGATACGACTTGTCGTCGCGAAACAGAATGTTGTAACGCGGCGCCAGTGCCTTGATCAGATTGTTTTCGAGCAGCAGCGCTTCAGCCTCGGAACGCGTGACGGTCGTCTCGACGCGCGCAATGCGCGTCACCATCATCGCGATGCGCGGCGAGAGTTGCGTCTTCGTGAAGTAGCTCGAGACACGCTTCTTGAGATCGCGCGCCTTGCCCACGTAAAGCACCGTGCCCTGCGTATCGTAATAGCGATAGACGCCGGGCAGATGCGGCAATTGGGCGAGCACTTTTTTCGGCTCGAAAACGTCGGTTGCTTCGGGTTCGGTCATGCAGAATCGGTTGGCTGGAACAGTGTCGCGAAGCCTCTGCCTGCGTGCCGCGCGCTGAATGGCCACTTAAGCGCGAAACCGCGGATGAGTGCTTTAGAATCGCCAGTTTAGAGCATTCCGCGTGGGTTCGAACCCTGCTGCATCGAATGGCGTGATGCATCGATGCAAGCTGGCGGCAGAACCTGATGGCCTCGCCCGCCGGCAAGGCTCTGCAGAATCCAGTCACGCCACCCGTCCTACTCTGCGACTCACGCCACCATGTCCTCCGCTACGCCTCCTGCCGAACAAGCTGCCGCCGCGCCAACGGCCATCGCCTGCGATATCTTTTGCGCGGTAATCGACAATTTCGGCGACATCGGCGTGTGCTGGCGTCTCGCGCGGCAACTGGCGAGCGAGCACGGCTGGCAGGTGCGTGTGTTCGTCGACGATCTGCATGCGTTCCAGAAGCTGTGCCCGTCGCTGGCGCTGGATCGCGCGCGTCAGACGGTTGGCGGCATCGTCATCGAGCACTGGCACGAGCCGGCCCACGCGGGCGACACACTCGAAGTGGCCGACGTCGTGATCGAGGCATTCGCCTGCGAGTTGCCGCCGGTCTACGTCGCGGCGATGGCGCGGCGCGAGCGCACGCCGGTCTGGCTCAACCTCGAATATCTGAGCGCCGAAGACTGGGTCGCGGATTTCCATCTGCGACCGTCGCCGCATCCCCGCTATCCGCTCACCAAGACCTTCTTTTTCCCCGGACTCGGCCCCGGCACGGGCGGTGTGCTGAAGGAACGGAATCTCGACGCCGCGCGCGCGGCTTTCGAGGCGTCGCAAGCCGCGCGTGAAGCGTGGTGGCAGGAAGCCACTGGCCACGCTCCGCCGCCCGCCACGGCCACGGTCATCTCGCTGTTCGCCTACGAAAACCCCGCCGTCGAAAGCCTGCTCGAACAATGGCGCGACAGCGCCGAGCCGGTCGTTCTGCTGGTGCCGGAAGGCCGTATTTCGGGCGCGGTGGCGCGCTTTTTCGGCCTGCCTTCGTTCGCCGCCGGTTCGCACGCCGAGCTCGGCGGCCTCCGCGTTCACGCGCTCGCCTTTACGGAGCAACCCGGCTACGACGCGCTGCTGTGGGCCAGCGACATCAATTTCGTGCGCGGCGAAGATTCGTTCGTGCGCGCCCAATGGGCCGCCAAACCCTTCGTCTGGCACATCTACCCCCAAGCCGACGACGCCCATCTGCCCAAGCTCGACGCCGCGCTCGCTCACTACGGCCGCACCCTGCCCGCCGACGCGCGAGACGCCCTCGCGCGCTTCTGGCACGCATGGAACGGTGCGGGCCGGCCGGACTGGGCGGAATTCCAGCGCCACCGCGCAGCGCTGAAGCAACGCGCGGCCGAATGGGCCGGCGAACTGGCCAAGGTGGGCGACCTCGCCGGAAATCTGGCCTTGTTCGCAAAAAGTCAGTTAAAATAAGCGGTTATCCAACGGCCGACGACGCAAGCGCGGCCCGATCGCAGCGAGTTGCCCCTGGGAAGTTCATCCGACAAATGTCAAAAAAGGGGCGCACCTTGTCGATCGGTGCCACTCGTGTACACGCCCGCACCGGGTAAAAAGCAGGTAACGGATTGCAGGAGTTGCAGGTTTGCAACTTCGCCGCGAATCACCGCGGCCAGCCGGCCACGCGCCACGCACTGCTCCCGGCACAGGTGCCGCCTCCAAGGCGCGCCGTGCCGCACGTAATGCGAGGCGTAGCGAAGCCGCTTGCGCCGTATGCCGTTGAGCAAAAGTTGAAGCTACTTATTTCGTACAGGATAGTTTTATGAAGACCGCACAGGAACTCCGCACCGGCAACGTAGTAATGATCGGCGCAGACGCGATGGTCGTGCAAAAGGCCGAATACAACAAATCGGGCCGCAACTCCGCCGTCGTCAAGATGAAGTTCAAGAACCTGCTGACCGGCGCAGGCATGGAAAGCGTGTACAAGGCAGACGACAAGTTCGACGTCGTCGTGCTGGAACGCAAGGAAGTCACGTACTCGTACTTCGCTGACCCGATGTACGTGTTCATGGACGCCGACTACAACCAGTTCGAAGTCGAAGGCGAAATGATGGGCGACGCCCTTCATTACCTCGAAGACGGCATGGCTTGCGAAGTCGTGTTCTACAACGAGAAAGCCATCTCGGTCGAACTGCCGACCACGCTGGTCCGTGAAATCATCTACACGGAACCGGCAGTCAAGGGCGATACGTCGTCGGGCAAGGTGCTGAAGAACGCCAAGCTGACCACCGGTTTCGAACTGCAAGTGCCGCTCTTTTGCAACATCGGCGACAAGATCGAAATCGACACGCGTACCCACGAGTACCGCAGCCGCGCCTAAGCGCCTGCAGCCTGCGCGGGAGCAAATCCAGCGCAGTGAAAAAAATGGCAAAAAAAAAGCGCCCACTTTGGGCGCTTTTTCTTTTTTGCGACGCCGTGTATGGTTGAGGAAAACTTTACCGGTAGTTTTCTCAAAAATGCCTGTCAGCGACCCGTCTCTCCCCGCCTTGCATCGAACAAACCATTGATAAGCTTAAGTAATTAACTTTGGCACAGTCCATGCTTCTCATGGATAAGGGCCGGTAAGGCTTTTATTTCCTCAACTCCGGAGATGCGGCATGAATAACGACATCGCTGAAGGCAAGTGGAAACAAATAATCGGTAAGGCCAGGACGGCGCCGGGTGGATTGACGGACGACCAGCGGGCTAAAGCAGAAGGCCGCGTCAGCAAACTGACTGGGCTGATCCAGGAACGATACGGTAAGACCCGCGAGCAAGCGGAACTCGAGGTAAGACATTTCTTCGACGGCAACCGGGATTTCTGACCGGTCGAATGAAGGAAATACAGGTGTTCCGTCCACACGTCGCATCGCGTCAGGGCGGGCATTCACTGAAAACAAAGGACCAGAACTACGTGAGTCGAATCGCCCTCTGCGCCGCGCCCATGCCAATTGGCCCGCGGCTGTCCCGCCGCCGTGGCAAACGCAGCCCGCGCGGCATGGCATTCGACCGGCAGTACCGGCCAGCCATTGCGCCCGTGTCGCGCGCCAGCGTATCGGCGCGGCGTACCAGGCATTCCATCCATCCAAAAAATAGCGCTCGCCATGCCACACGCCCTGATTGTTGAAGACGATCCCAATAGCCTGTCAGGCCTGTCCGCCATCCTTGCTGCCGACGGCTTCTCCGTCGACACCGCGACCACCATCGCCGAGGCCCGGGCGGCATTGACGCGCTTCATCCCCGATGTCGTGCTGGTCGACCTGAATCTGCCGGACGGCAGCGGGCTCGATGTGTTGCAGCACCTGCCTGCGCATCCGCCCGGCGGCGCTTTGCCCGTGATCGTGATGACCGGCAACGCGACGGTGGAGAGCGCGATCGAGGGTCTGCGGCACGGCATCTGGGACTACCTGCTCAAACCGGTCAATATCCCGCGTTTGCGCAGCCTGCTCGCCCGGATTCCGCGCCCGTACGAGCTGACCGAAGAAGTCCAGACGTTGCGCGCGTCGCTGCGTCAACTCGGTCGCTTCGGCTCCTTGCTGGGCCGCAGCGGTGCGATCCAGCATGTGTACGACACGATCGAACATATCGCGCCGACCGAAGCCGCCGTGCTGATTTCCGGCGAAGCCGGCACCGGCAAGCAGCTCGCCGCGCGCACGCTGCACGACATGAGCCGGCGCCGCAAAGGACCGTTCGTTACATTCGACTGCCGGATGGCCGGCAGCGCCGCGGCACATCGCTCGCTCGACAGCCTGCTGTTCGGCCACGAGCGCGGCGCGTTCGGCGGTGCCGAGCAACGCGAGCCGGGCCTGTTCGAGCAGGTCAGCGGCGGCACACTGTTCATCGACGAAATCGCCGAACTGCCGCGCGCCCAACAGGAAGCGCTGCTGCGCGCGCTCGACTCGCAGACCTTCATGCGGGTCGGCGGCACGAATCAGGTGGTGACCGACTTCCGGTTGATTGCCTCGACACGCAAAAACCCCCGTGCAGCGGTAGCCGACGGCAGCCTGCACGAGGACCTCGCGCTGCGTCTCGAAGCGGCCGCCATCACGTTGCCGCCATTGCGCGAGCGCGGCGAGGATCCGGCGCTGATCGCGCAGGCGGTTGTCGACGAGTTGAATCACGAAGCGATTGGACGCGGCACCGCGGAAGTCACCAAGCAGGTCGGGCCGAATTTCCTGCGCGAGTGTCTTTCGTACGAGTGGCCGGGCAATGTGCGCGAATTGCAGGACCGCGTGCGCCGGGCATATCACGCGTCGGGCGACGTGCTGGAATCGCTGCGCGCCGACGAAGCGGGCTCGGTGAACGGGCGCGATCTGAACGGCAGCCGCGTGCAGGTCACCGTCGGCACGCCACTCGCGGACGTCGAGGAAATGCTGATCCGCGCGACGCTGGATGCGGTCGGCGGCACGCGTCATCGCGCGGCGTCGCTGCTGGGTATCAGTCCGAAGACGCTGTACAACAAGCTGCAACGGATGCGGTTGAACTGACCGCGCGAGGCCGGCTTCGCGGCTGGCCGGGCTTGAATGGAAAAACGGCGCCTTCTGAAAAAGGCGCCGTTTTCTTTGATCGATGCAAACGCTTGAGTTTTAGCTCCGCTCTCTGCCGGTTGCTATCGTCCGCAAGCGGTTGCTACCGGTAGCTCACGCAAACGCACTGCGCAACAAAGTTTGCGCTTGCAGATACTGCGGCTCGGCGACCAGCTTGCTCCATTTGAGCGCCTTGCCGCGCGGCCGCATGCGCTTAAGCCGTTGCTGCGATTCTTTCGACGGCGTGAAGCGCAGCGCGTCCAGCACTTTCTCCGCTTCGTCCGGCTGATTGCAGATCAGCACCATGTCGCAGCCGGCCTGCAGCGCGGCGGTCGCGCCTTCCGTCAGCGTGCCGCCCTGGCGCGCGGCTTCCATCGAAAGATCGTCGCTGAAAACCGCGCCTTCGAAACGCAATTTCTTGCGCAGGATGTCCTGCAGCCAGACACGCGAGAAACCCGCCGGCTTCGAATCGACCTGCGGATAAACCACATGGGCGGGCAGCACGGCTCCGAGCGACACATCGAGCCAGTCATACGGCGCCGCGTCCTCGCGCAGGATCTCGTCGAGCGAACGGTCGTCCACCGGCATCGCAACGTGGGAGTCTGCTTGCGCGAAGCCGTGTCCGGGAAAATGTTTGCCGCAATTGCTCATGCCGGCCAACGCGAGGCCGTGATTGAGGCTCTTCGCCAGCAAGGTCACGACGCGCGGATCGCGATGGAACGAGCGATCGCCGATCACCTGCGACTGACCGTAATTCAGATCGAGCACCGGCGTAAAACTCATATCGATGCCGCACGCGCGCAATTCGGTCGCGAGAATATAGCCGACCGCAGTGGTCACCTTGGTGGCGTGCAACACGTCGCTATCCCACAGCGTGCCGAGCTTGCCCATTGCCGGCAGCACCGTGAAGCCGTCGGTGCGAAACCGCTGCACGCGGCCGCCTTCGTGGTCGACCGCAATCAGCAGATCGTCGCGGATCGCGCGGATCGAATCGGTCAGCGCGATCAATTGATCGCGGCTTTCGTAATGGCGCGTGAACAGAATCACGCCGCCAGTCATCGGATGGGCAAGGCGGCGTTTATCGTCGTCGTTCAGCGTTTTGCCGACGACGTCGAGCATGACCGGTCCGGGAGTGAGTTTCATCGAATTCCGCTAGAAAAAAGCTTGAGGCAAAGAGAGACACGACCGACGTGCGCCGCGTTCAAGATATTTTTTATTCGTTGCTGGCAGGCGCGTGGGGAACGTCCGGTTCTCGCGCCCCCACCCCTGTTTCGGCGATCACGAACGACACGGCGTAATCGTGTTCGTCGCTGATCGTCACGCGCGCCGTGATGCCGCGCGCCGTGAGCCATTCGGCCAGTTCGCCCGACGCAACCACCATCGGCTCGCCGCTCGGTTTGTTGAGCGTTTGCAGCGCGCGCCAGGTCATCGGCCAGCGCATGCCGAGGCCGATCGCTTTCGAGAAGGCTTCTTTAGCCGAGAACCGCGTGGCAAGAAATGCGAGTCCACGCACCGCCGAACGCGCGTGGCGCGCGTGATAAATGCGCAGTTCGTCCGGACCGAGCACTTTCTCGGCGAAACGGCCGTTGGTGCGCGTCATGACCGCAGCCACGCGGCTGACCTGAACGATGTCCGTGCCGATGCCGTAGATCGTCATGTTCGGCGCCGCGGCGTTACGCGCTTGCGCCGAGACGGGCAGCGACCATGATCGCCTTCATCTCGCGCACCGCGTTGTCCCAGCCGGCGAAGATCGCATGCGCGACGATCGCGTGGCCGATATTCAATTCGACAATGCCTTCGATCGCGGCGATCTGCTGAACGTTGGTGTAGTGCAGGCCGTGACCTGCATTGACCTTGATGCCGAGCGTTGTGCCGAATTCGACGGCACGCACCACGCGCTCATATTCGCGCTGTTGTTCGGCGGGATCATGCGCTTCGGCATAGCGGCCCGTGTGCAGTTCGATCACCGGTGCGCCCGCTTCGTGCGCGGCGCGGATTTGCGTTTCGTCCGGATCGATGAAGAGCGACACACGCGAGTTCGCGTCGGCGAGTTGCTTGCATGCGGCGCGCACGGCTTCGAACTGGCCGGCGACGTCGAGACCGCCTTCAGTCGTCAGTTCCTGGCGCTTTTCCGGCACGAGACAAACGTCGTGCGGCTGCACTTCACACGCGATATCGAGCATCTCCTGCGTAACCGCGCATTCCAGATTCATGCGCGTTTTCAACAGCGGCCGCAGCTTGCGCACGTCGGCATCGACGATATGGCGGCGGTCCTCACGCAGATGCAGCGTGATCACGTCGGCGCCGGCCTCTTCGGCCATCAACGCGGCGCGGATCGGATCGGGGTAAGACGTGCCGCGCGCGTTGCGCAGCGTGGCGACGTGATCGATATTCACGCCCAGGTCAATCACATTCGGCGACGTAAGAAAGAAGCTCATAAGTTCTGCAAGTCGATCAGTATCTGGCGCGTCGCGAGCGGCGTGCCGCCAAGGTAGGTATTGAGCAGAAAGCGCATCAGCGTTTTGCTTTGCGCCACCGTCTGCGCTCGATGGTAATCGTCCTTTTCCATATCGAGCAAGGTCTGTCCGGCAATCACCGGCCATTGTGCGGGCAGATCGTCGGAGGCTTCGCGCACGCCGCGCTCCGGGTCGAACACGTAGCGGCCTTCGGCCTGCACCGCTTTGCGCGCGACGGTGCGATCGAGCGCCATCGCATAACCGGTTTCGCGCAGCAGCACGCGTTCGAACGAACGCAGCACCTGCACCGGCGGCTCGTCATGCGCGAGGCGCGTCATCGTGACGACGTAGTGATGGAACAGTTGCGGATGCGGGTCTTCGCGCGCGCAGAATTTGACCAGCAATTCGTTGACGTAGAAACCGCAGAGCAGCGAGTCGCCCGCCAAAGGCAGCATGCCGCCGACCCACTCTGCGCCGGTCAGTGTGCGCACTTCGGATTTGCCGGACCACGACAACGCGAGCGGCTGGAAGGTCTGCAGCACGCCGCGCAAGGCGGAGTGCGGACGTTTCGCGCCCTTCGCGACGAGCGCGAGACGGCCGTGATCGCGCGACAGCACGTCGATGATCAGACTGGTCTCACGATACGGATAGCTGTGCAGGACAAAAGCGGGCTGCTCCGCGATCCGGTAATCGGACGCGGAGGTACGCGGCGCGCGGCGCGCCGGCGCTTTGCGCGGCTCGCCTTCGGCGCCTTGAGCACCACCTTGAGCAGCCTGAGCGCTTTTGGCACTCGATGAGGATTTTTTGGTACTGCGAGCGGGTTTGGATGGCTCGCGTGCCGGCGCTGCCGGCTCCGAGTTGTCCGGGTCAGCGTCGGAATTCAGCGTCATCCACGCGTCATTCGTACCCATACGCACGGAGTCCGGCTTCGTTGTCGGCCCAACCGCTCTTCACCTTGATGAAGGTTTCCAGATACACCGGACCGTCGAACAGCTTTTCCATGTCGAGGCGCGCTTCGGTGCTGATCTGCTTCAGCTTGGCGCCCTTCTGACCGATGATCATGGCTTTCTGCGTATCGCGCTCCACCAGGATGGTCGCGAAAATGCGGCGCAGACGCCCTTCTGTCTCGAACTTGTCAATCAGAACGGTGCTCGTGTACGGCAGTTCGTCGCCCGTCCAGCGGAACACTTTTTCGCGCAGGATTTCGGCGGCGAGAAAACGCTCGCTGCGATCGGTCAGGTCGTCTTCGCCGTAGATCGGTGCGCCTTCCGGCAGGAACGGCTTGATGGTCGCCAGCAAACGCTTGATGTCGTCCTCATTTTTCGCCGACAGCGGCACGATCTCGTTGAACTGGCGCAGTGCACTCACCTGCTGCATGAACGGATACAGCGAGTCCTTATCCGTCACGCGATCCAGCTTGTTCGCGATCAGCAGCGTGGGCACCGACGGCGGGATCAGGTCGAGCACCTTCTGGTCGTCCGGGCCGAAGCGGCCGGCTTCGATCACGAACAGAATCGCGTCGACCGAACTCAGCGTGGACGTGACCGCGCGGTTGAGCGAACGGTTCAGCGCGCCGCTGTGTTTGGTCTGGAAACCCGGCGTGTCGACGAAAATGTACTGCGCGTCTTCAAACGTGTGAATGCCGGTGATGCGATGGCGTGTGGTCTGCGCCTTGCGCGACGTGATACTGACTTTCTGGCCGACCAGCGCATTCATCAGCGTGGACTTGCCGACGTTCGGGCGGCCGACGATCGCGACCATGCCGCAGCGAAAACCAGTGGGAGTGGGAGCGTTCATATTCGGGCTACAGCAAGTTCAGATCGACGCGCGAAGAACGGCGCGCCGGTGGCAATCAATGGCCCGCATCGGCGACGCGGGTTTGCACCGCGTCGACTACGCCGGGTTCGTGTTCGATAGGTGCCGGCACGCCAGGCGTGGGCACGGCTGCGCCGGGTGTGGCTTCACGGCTGCGGAATTTGTCGGCGCTGCGGACGGCGGCGGCTTCCGGTTTGGCTTCGGCGGCCTTGGCATCCGCAGGCTTCGCGCCTTCGGATCGGACTTCGGCTGATCTGGTGTCCAGCTTTTCGGCTGGCTTGTCCGTCGCGGCTTTGTCGGCAGACTTGTCGCTCGTATGGGAAGCGGCCTTATCGGCTCTTTCCGCCCGCTCCGCGCGCTCTGACTTGTCCTGGCCGCTGTATTCCACGTGCGCGGCGCGAATCACGGCCAGCGGCGCGGACGGTGCAGTCAGGGTCGGCCGTTCGGCGGCGGACTCCGCCACTGGCGCCGTGCGGGCTTCACCGCGCCCGGCTCCGCGCTCACTCTTTCGATCCGGGCTGCGCAAATCGAGTGCCGCCTGTACACCGGTCACACCAGGCACGATCTCCTGCTCGGCATTTTTCGCCGCGCGGGCGCCTTTCGAACGTTTGGGCTTGGCGACCACGGCGGGCGCGGCGGCCATCACTTCGTCCAGCGCCTTCTTGGCCGCGGCCTGCTCGGCCGCACGACGGCTCGCGCCGGAACCGGACACTTTGACGTCCAGCTTCGGCACCGTGCATTCGACTTCAAATTGCTGATTGTGCGCCGCACCATGCGTTGCAACGACCGTGTACGTCGGCAATGCGATCTTGTGACCCTGCAGATATTCCTGCAGCAGCGTCTTGGCGTCTTTGCCGAGCGTGCGCGGGTCGATGTGATCGAGAATCGGCACGTAAAGGCGCTTGATCACCGTTTGGGCGGCATCGAAGCCACCGTCGAGGAAGACCGCGCCCAGCACCGCTTCGAGCGTGTCAGCCAGGATCGACGGACGGCGGAAGCCACCGCTGCGCAGTTCGCCCTCACCGAGACGCAGCCCTTCGGAAATATTCAGGGCCTGAGCGATTTCGTAAAGCGACTGCTGTTTGACCAGATTGGCGCGGACGCGCGACAGGTCGCCTTCGTCCAGTTTGCCGAAACGTTGGAACAAAAGCGCAGCCACCGCGCAATTTAGAACGGAGTCGCCGAGGAACTCGAGCCGTTCGTTATGCGTGGAGCTATGACTGCGGTGCGTTAAAGCCTGGCGCAACAATTCCGCATTGCGAAATTCGTAGCGCAAACGGCTTTCCAACGGAGATAGGGGCATGGGCAGAGTATAACGCGGGCGCCTGCCCCGGCGAAAACGCGGGACGGCCAGCGGAAAAAGCGTAGTGAAGCGACGTTACCGCAGATTCTTAAAGTAGCGTGGTAACACGCAGCGACAGAAGTGACCCAGGTGTAGGCCACTGCCGCCGCGTGCCGTGCAATCAATGCATGCGAGCTCAGTGGAATGAGCCGATGCGTTTCAGATTGCTGAAGTTCATCCAGATGAAAAACGCGCGACCGACGATATTCTTGTCCGGCGCAAAACCCCAGTAGCGGCTATCCGCGCTGTTATCGCGGTTGTCACCCATCATGAAGTAATTGCCCGGCGGCACTTTACAAATCACGCCGCGTGCGTTGTACGTGCAGTTGTCGCGATACGGATAATCTTCCGCGCCGACGATGAACGGCGGCACGGCCGGGTTGTTCAGAATCGCGTTCTTGCGGCCATCGAGATCTTCTTCGAATTGCTTGGCGTAGCCGAGGCGCTCTTCGTCGAGATAATCAGGCAGCGCCGTTTCCGGCACCGGCTTGCCGTTGATTGTCAGTTGCTTGTCCTGATAAGCAACGGTGTCGCCCGGCAGGCCGATCACGCGCTTGATGTAGTCGACGGATTCGTCTTTCGGGTAGCGGAACACCACCACGTCGCCGCGTTCGAGCGGACGGCCTTCGGTGATCTTCGTGTTGGTGATCGGCAGACGGATGCCGTAGTCGAATTTATTGACGAGGATGAAGTCGCCCACCAGCAGCGTCGGCACCATCGAGCCCGAAGGAATCTTGAACGGCTCGACGACAAACGAGCGCACCACGAATACCACCAGAATCACCGGGAAAAAGCTCGCCGAATACTCGAGCCACCACGGTTGACGCAGCTTGTCGTCACGCAGACGGGCGCGTGTTTGCGCCGCGTTTTCGTCGGCGAAACGCTCGCCGACGCGTGCCTGCTGGCGGTCGAACTCGGCAACCACCGCATCCGCCGCGCGCCGCCGTTGCGGCACGAAAATCAGTTTGTCTGCGACCCATGCGACGCCCGTCAAAATGACGAGCACAAAAAGAATCAGCGCAAAATTCATAGGGTTCCGTTGTTCGTCTTATTTGTCTTCGACACGCAGGATCGCGAGGAAAGCCTCTTGCGGAATCTCGACGGACCCGACCTGCTTCATTCGCTTCTTGCCTGCCTTTTGTTTCTCGAGCAGTTTCTTCTTACGGCTAATATCGCCGCCGTAGCATTTTGCCAGCACGTTCTTACGCAACGCTTTAATGTTCTCGCGCGCAATAATATTCGCACCGATGGTGGCCTGAATCGCGACGTCGTACATCTGGCGCGGAATCAGCTCACGCATTTTCGACGCCACTTCGCGGCCGCGGTACTGGCTCTGCGAACGGTGTACGATCACCGACAACGCATCCACCTTGTCGCCGTTAATCAGCATGTCGACCTTCACGACGTCTGCCGCACGATATTCCTTGAACTCGTAATCCATCGACGCGTAGCCGCGCGAGATCGACTTCAGACGATCGAAGAAATCGAGCACGACTTCGCCCATCGGAATTTCGTACGTCAACTGGACCTGGCGGCCGTGGTACTGCATGTTGATCTGGGTGCCGCGCTTTTGCGTACAGAGCGTGATCACCGAGCCGACGTAGTCTTGCGGCATATACAGATTCACCGTGACGATCGGCTCGCGCACTTCTTCGATCTTCGAGGGCTCCGGCATCTTGGCCGGATTTTCGACCATGAGGATCGTGCCGTCGCGCTGCAGAACTTCGTACACCACGGTCGGCGCCGTGGTGATCAGGTCCATGTCGAACTCGCGCTCAAGACGTTCCTGCACGATTTCCATGTGCAGCAGACCCAGAAAGCCGCAACGGAAACCGAAGCCGAGCGCCTGCGACACTTCCGGCTCGTACATCAGCGAGGCGTCGTTCAGCTTCAGCTTTTCCAGCGAGTCGCGCAGCGCGTCGTACTGGTTCGCTTCGACCGGATAGAGACCGGCGAACACCTGCGGCTTCACTTCCTTGAAGCCCGGCAACGGCTCGGCAGCGGGACGATTCACCAGCGTGACGGTGTCGCCCACCTTCGCAGCAGCCAGTTCCTTGATGCCGGCAATGATGAAGCCCACCTGCCCGGCGGACAGCGATTCGAGGTTCTTCGACTTCGGCGTGAATACGCCGATATGCTCGACCGGATACTGCGCGCCGGTCGCCATCATGCGGATCCTGTCTTTCGGACGCAGCGTGCCGTTGACGATACGCACCAGCATCACGACGCCGACGTAGTTGTCGAACCACGAGTCGATGATCAGCGCCTGCAGCGGCGCTTCCGGATCGCCCTTGGGCGGCGGCACCTTGGCGATCAGCGCCTCGAGCACGTCTTCCACGCCCAGCCCGGTCTTCGCGCTGCAATGCGTGGCGTCGGTTGCGTCGATGCCGATCACGTCTTCGATTTCTTCGATTGCGTTCTCGGGATTCGCGGCCGGCAGGTCGATCTTGTTCAGCACCGGAATCACGTCGACGCCGAGTTCGATCGCCGTATAGCAGTTGGCGACGGTTTGCGCTTCCACGCCCTGGCTTGCGTCGACGACCAGCAACGCGCCTTCGCATGCGGACAGCGAGCGGCTGACTTCGTACGAGAAGTCGACGTGGCCCGGCGTGTCGATCATGTTCAGGTTGTAGATCTGCCCGTCACGGGCCTTGTACGTCAATGCGGCGGTTTGTGCCTTGATGGTGATGCCGCGCTCACGCTCGAGATCCATCGAGTCGAGCACTTGAGCTTCCATCTCGCGGTCGGACAAGCCACCGCAGATCTGGATGATGCGATCCGCGAGCGTCGACTTGCCATGGTCGATGTGCGCAATGATCGAGAAGTTACGAATATGATCCATTCAGTACCGATCAAGCGAAAAAGGCGCGCCCGGACAATAGCGGAGCACGCCTTGTAAGTAGGTGAAAAACCTATCTATTTTAGCCGAAAAGGCTATCGCCCGGCGCATCTTGCGAGGCTCGGGCGGAAAAGACGGTTCAGCAACCACGGGGCATAGGACCGGAATAAGCGCCGAAGCGCCAACTCCGACCGACAGGAGAGACGTGAAACGGGGCGTGAACGGCGCACGTTCGCGCCTGCTTTGGCGCCCTAATTGGACCCCGGTTGTGTGGATCCCGAATGCGCCGCCGCAAAGCGTGCGGCAAGCGCGGCACGAACCCGCACCGCATCGAGATGATAGTGACACAGTTCGACACCATCGCAGAGCAGAACGGGCACTAGCTCGTTATAACGGGCTTCCAGCAATGGATCGGCATCAATGTCGATCACGACGACCTGCGCGCCGAATTCAGCCAGCAAAGGCTCGAGCGCGGCACGCATGTCGTCGCACAAGTGGCACCACGCGCGCCCGTAGAGCGTGAGCGGCGCCACCGTCTTCATTTCTGCGTGCTGCGCGGACGAATCGGCACAAACTGGGTGTTCTCGCCGCGACGAACCAGCAGCGCAACCATCTTCTGCGGGTCGAGGTGCGAGGTCAGATCGTCGAACTGTTTCGCGCTTGTGATATCGGTATCGCCCACACGTAGGACGATGTCGCCTTTTTGCAGCCCGACGCGCACTGCCGGGCCATCTACCGCGTCGATCTGCACACCGTTTTGCAGCTTCAGCGCCTTCAGTTGGTCAGAAGGAATATCGCTAACGGCGAGACCCAGCGCGTTCGTGGCGCGCTGCTTCGGCACCGGCGGCTTCTTCTGATCCGCCTTGGTGGTCTTGTCCGGCTGCATCTCGGCAATCGTGACCGGCAGATCGCGCGTCTGGCCCTTGCGCCAGATCGTAATGGTCGACTTGGTGCCCGGCTTCGTATCGCCGACCATGCGCGGCAAATCCGTTGCCGTGTCGACCGAATGACCGTTGAACTTCAGGATGATGTCGCCCGGTTGCACGCCGGCTTTATCCGCCGGACCGCCCGGTTCGACGCTGCTGACCAGCGCGCCCTGCGCCTTCGGCAGACCGAGCGAATCGGCCACATCTTTCGTCACTTCGCCGATCGCCACCGCGATCCGGCCGCGCACGACCTTACCCGAGGTTTTCAACTGATCGGCCACGCGCATCGCTTCGTCGATCGGAATCGCGAACGAGATGCCCATGAAACCGCCGGTACGGCTGTAGATCTGCGAGTTGATGCCGATCACCTCGCCCTGCATGTTGATCAGCGGACCGCCTGAATTACCCGGATTGACGGCCACGTCAGTCTGGATAAACGGCAGATAATCGCCCGTGTCGCGCCCCTTGGCGCTGACGATGCCGGCCGTTACCGTGTTCTCGAGACCGAACGGCGAACCGATCGCGACCACCCACTCGCCCACGCGCACCTTGTTCGAGTCGCCGATCGTAATGGTCGGCAAATTGGCCGCGCTGATCTTCACGACGGCAACATCGGTCCGATCGTCCACGCCGATCAGTTTGGCCTTGAACTCGCGCTTGTCGGTAAGGGTGACGTAAATGGTGTCCGCATCGTCCACGACGTGCGCGTTGGTCATCACGTAGCCATCCGCCGACAGAATGAAGCCTGAGCCGACGCCGCTGTTCTGTTCGGGATCGCTGTTATCCGGCGTGTCCTGGCTGCCGCCGCTCCCACCGTTATCGCCGCCGCGCGGCGTACCGGGCGAGCCCGGCGACTGCGGCAGCGGGATGCCGAAGAAGCGGCGGAAAAACTCCGACATGTCGCCGTCGTCCATACCTGGCGGCAATCCGCCGCGAGCACTGCTGCTCGACACGCGCGTAGTCGTGCGAATGTTGACGACTGCCGGACCGACCTTGTCGACGAGGTCGGTAAAGTCAGGCAGATTGGCTGCGGGAGCCGCCGACGCCGTGTGCGGTACGAGCGGCAAACACACCGCTACCACCGCGGCCGCGAGGAATTTGCGCACCGAGAAAGTCGTCATATCGTAGCAAGCCGAGGGATTCGAGTGATTCGGAGGATTACTTCGGAGCTTTATATTCTATGGCAGACGCAAATTGCTGCAATGTGGTCTGGGGCACTTCACCAAGCAGAGTAATCCAGAAGTCGCCGCGCCGCTTGACCAGCACGTGGGTGGCGCCGCTACTGCCCGCGCCTTCCTTGCGCGTGTTGTTCTCGACCGGCTCGACGAACACCGAAATGGCCGCGAGGCCATCGGAGAATACAGCCTGATCGACCGGAATGGTCGGCTGGCTCGCCTCACGCGCCGCCATCGGGCGACGCAGTTCGCGAATTTTGCGGAATCCCGGCACCGTCGGCGTGATTTGCCAGCCTTGCGCGGCCATATCGACCGGTTCGACCGGCGGACGCACCACCGTCCAGCCCGTCAGATTACGAATGCCGTTGACGATGGCGGTCTTGTCGACCGGCACGCCGATGCGAATCTGCGAAAACGACAACTGCTCGAGCACCTGGCCGTTCGGGTCGAGTGTCTGCGCGCGCAGCAGCAGACCGGTCTTCTTGTCGGCCCACAGCTTGTAAGCAAAACGGTATGCGTCTTTCGGGTCGAGCTCGATCACCTGACTGTCGACACCCGCGACGCGGTCGTCACCGAGCAGCTTCGGCTCGTACACGGACAGCACCTGCTCGCCGCTTACGGCCAGCAGGGCAGGAAACGAATCTTTGTTCTGGCGCTTCTCGACCACGCACAGATGCCGCTCAGGCACGAACGTGTAGAGATCTTCGTTATGACGAAGCATTTTGCGCGGCTTGCCGTCGAGGCTTTCGAGCCGCTCGAATTCGCCGTCCGTGCGGGTCGCATAATGCGCGATCTGCGACGTCTGAACGAAATTACCGCGCTGATAGACGAACGCGCCCTCGTAGTTCTGCTGCTGGGCGGCCTGATGGATTCGATCGAGCAGCTCCGCGGCCGTGCGACGGGCGACGAGTGGATCGTCGGTTTGTGCAAAGACCCGCGGTGTAGCGGACAACAACACGGCTGCGCAGAACAGAAATGCCGGCAGCCGCCCCCAGATAGTCGTTTTATTCAACCGCGGAGTCTGCATCAAACTATTGGCCTTGCGTAGAAACTGCGGCAGCGCGAATCAGCGGCATCGAGCCCGGCATGACCGGTTGCTGCGCGAATTGCTGGTGAGCTTCCAGATACTGATCGAGACTGGCGTCACGGATGATGTTGGCGTCTTGCGCGACCGGCTGGACCGTAGCGGCCGGCACCGATGCCATGGCCACACGTTGCAGCGAATCGCCGTGCGACTGGATCGACGCGACTTGCGCAACGCCCGGGCCACCCGGCACGCCTTGCAGTTGCGGCACGACGATCCACGTCAGCGTGGCAGCGGCGGCAGCGACGGCAAAGGCCGGCACAACGCGGCGGCGCAACGCCAGCAAGCGGCGCGCGACCGGCATTGCGGCAGGCGCGAGCACGTGCGGCTCATTGTCGAAACGTGCGGCAAAACCGCTCAGGAACGCGTTGCTCGCCGCAGGGCTGACCGCCAGATCGTCGGAACGCAGCGCGTCGCCGATCAGGTGATAGCACGACCAGGCGGCACGATCTTCGCCGTCCAGTCCGGAAACAAACGTGTTCAGATGCTCTTCGCCGAACAGCTCACCGTCGACAAAAGCGGACAGACGCTCGCCGCGCGAGCTGGCTTGCGATTGCATCGAGACCGACCCCATGATGCTCCCCATCTTACAAATACCCCGTAGTGACACCACTAATCCAGATATTGCACCCGCGCCCTGTCCGGCGGGCCGGTATTTACCAGCGCTTGCCTTCAGGTGTGTCAAGCAACGGACGCAATTTTGCCGCAATGGCTTCGCGAGCGCGGAAAATTCGTGATCTGACTGTGCCAATTGGGCAACCCATCATCTCAGCGATTTCCTCGTAGCTCAAACCTTCAATTTCACGAAGAGTAATGGCGGTGCGCAACTCTTCCGGTAAAACCGCCATCGCAGCATTGACCGTCTCAGCGATCTGCTTGCTCATCAACATCGACTCAGGCGTGTTGATATCCCTTAGTTGGTCGGCGTCCGAGAAAGTTTCAGCTTCTTCAGCATCTGCTTCGGTCGAAGTCGGTGCGCGCCGCCCTTGGGTCGCAAGGTAGTTCTTTGCCGTATTGACCGCAATCCGGTACAACCACGTATAAAAGGCCGAATCGCCGCGAAACTGCGGCAACGCCCGGTACGCCTTGATAAAGGCGTCCTGGGCGACGTCTTCCACTTCGGCGGGGTCCCGCACGAGGCGCGAGATCAGCCGGAGAATCTTGCGGTGGTATTTGGAGACCAGAAGCTCGAACGCGGCCTTGTCGCCCTTCTGGACGCGCTCGACCAGCAACTGATCAATTTCTTTTTCGCTCACCTGATAAATCCGTTAACTATAGGGCGCATGGCGGGGGACCATTGTAGCGTCCCCATCATCGCGGCACGTTACTCCGGTAACAGCGGTTACAGTCGTTACAGTCACGCACCCGCGCCACGCCGGCCCAGCACGGCCAGCTCCCGGAAGACGGGCGCCGGCAGCGCGTCAGCGGCAAGAAGTAGCGTGCGGGAGCGCCCATGGTCCGGCACCAGCGCGAGAACCAGCAGGCGACCGCTCCACTGCGAGCAGCCGGCAATACGGCCCTGCATGAGCAAACTGCCGGCCCGATTCCAGACAGACAATCCGTCCGGGCCGATTTTCAGCGCAACTGGCCGCGCATGCTCATGCTTTACCGCACAGAGCATCAGCAGCGCCCACACGGAAAGCGTTAACGGAACTGCCTGCCAGGCGCCCAGATGTGACGCGAAGCAGGTATAGACGGCCAACGTCGCGATCAGGACGAACACCCCTAAAGCGGCGCGCATAGAGACGGAGCGCCGCAACGTAATCCGTTGCGGCGCTCTGCCGGACATTGCCGATTCAGGGGGAACCGCCGGACAAGCCGGCGTTTTCGACTGGCGTATCACCAAACGATCAGGCGATCAGGCGCGCTTGAAGACCAGCGTGCCGTTCGTGCCGCCGAACCCGAACGAGTTCTTCAGCGCGACGTCGATCTTCATCTCCCGCGCGGTATTGGCGCAGTAATCGAGATCGCAGTCCGGATCCTGATTGAAGATGTTGATCGTGGGCGGCGACACCTGATGATGCACGGCCAGCACGGTGAACACCGACTCCAGACCGCCGGCGCCGCCCAACAGATGGCCCGTCATCGACTTGGTCGAATTCACGACCATGTTTTTGGCGTGATCGCCGAACGCGCGCTTGATGCCGGTGGTTTCCGCCAGATCGCCGAGCGGCGTGGACGTGCCATGCGCGTTCAGGTAATTCACCTGGTCCGCGTTGATGCCCGCGTTCTTCAAGGCAGCCAGCATGCAGCGGCGTGCACCGTCGCCGTCTTCCAGCGGTGCAGTCATGTGATAGGCGTCGCCGCTCATCCCATAGCCGCTGATTTCGGCGTAAATCTTCGCGCCGCGCGCCTTCGCGTGTTCGTACTCTTCGAGCACCATCACGCCGGCGCCCTCGCCCAGCACAAAACCGTCGCGATCCTTGTCCCACGGACGGCTCGCCGTTGCCGGATCGTCATTCCGTTGCGACAGCGCTTTCGCTGCTGCAAAACCGCCGATCCCGAGCGGCGACACCGTCGCTTCCGCGCCGCCGGCGACCATCACATCCGCGTCGCCGTACTCGATCAGGCGCGAAGCCTCGCCGATGCAATGCAAGCCGGTGGTACATGCGGTAACGATCGCGAGGTTCGGGCCCTTGAGGCCGAACTTGATCGACAGATGGCCGGAGATCATGTTGATGATCGACGCCGGCACAAAGAACGGCGAAATCCGGCGAGGACCACGATTCAGCAATTCGGTCTGCGTTTCTTCGATCATCGGCAAACCGCCAATGCCCGAACCGACCACCACGCCGATGCGCTCGGCGTTCTCATCGGTCACTTCGAGACCGCTGTCCTGCATCGCCTGAATACCGGCCGCAACGCCGTAATGGATGAACGTATCCATCTTGCGAGCATCTTTACCGGAGATGTAGTCCTCGATATTGAAGCCCTTCACCTCGCCGGCGAAACGAGTCGAAAAGTTCGACGCATCGAACTTCGTGATATTGGCAATACCCGACTTGCCGGCGACCAGATTGGCCCAGCCGTCGGCAACATTATTGCCAACAGGCGAAATCAGCCCCAGGCCTGTAACAACAACACGACGGCGGCTCACGGTAACCCCTTTTTCATAGATGACAAAAGCAAAAGCCACAGCGGCCACAGGAATTTTGCCCTGTGTGCCCTGTGGCTGTTAGGCGCCCTCACACCTGGTGCTTCACACCAGGCTCCCCCGAGGACTTCCTGCGGGGAGGAAAACGCGGGGCGGCCCGGCGTTTTCTTGAAAGTCGGCAATCGCGCGGAAACTTGCGCTGTCAACATCGCTGGCTCCTGCACGGCAAAAAGCGCCAGCCCTGCTGGCGCCGGAAACCGGCACGGCAGGGCGTCATACGCCGCCAACGCAGAAACGCAGGCGCGAATGACTTTAGGCCTTGACGTTCGCGCGAGCGTAGTCGATCGCTTGCTGAACGGTGGTGATCTTCTCGGCTTCTTCATCCGGAATTTCCATGCCGAATTCGTCTTCGAGGGCCATCACGAGTTCAACGGTGTCGAGCGAGTCGGCGCCGAGGTCGTTCACGAACGAAGCTTCGTTCTTGATTTCAGCTTCTGCAACGCCCAGTTGTTCTGCGACGATCTTCTTGACGCGCTGTTCGATATTGTCCATTACCCCTCCAAGGGAAAAGAAGTTCAAAAATACAGGTGCGCGCATTTTATCAGGTTTGACCCGGCAAAAAAGAGGCGCATCGGGTTCCTGTCAAGGCATGCGCCTTACGCTTTTGCAAACGCATCAAGGCGCGGATAGTAACCGAATTTTGTTACGACATGTACATTCCGCCGTTCACATGCAGTGTCGTGCCGGTGATATACCCCGCTTGCGGCGACGCGAGGAACGCCACGGCGTGCGCGATATCGTCCGGGCTGCCAAGGCGGCCGAGCGGAATCTGCGTCTTCAGCGCGGTTTGCTGCTCTTCCGGCAACGTCTTGGTCATATCGGTATCGATGAAGCCCGGCGCGACGCAATTGACGGTGATGCCGCGGCTGCCGATCTCGCGCGCGAGCGCCCGGGTCATGCCCGCGACACCCGCTTTAGCGGCTGCATAGTTGACCTGCCCCGGGTTGCCGGCCGAGCCGACCACCGACGTGATGTTGATGATACGGCCGCCCTTCGCCTTCATCATCGGACGCAGCACCGCGCGCGACAGACGGAAGACCGACTTGAGATTGGTGTCGATCACCGCGTCCCAGTCGTCGTCTTTCATGCGCATCGCGAGTTGGTCCTGCGTGATGCCGGCGTTGTTCACCAGCACGTGCAGCGCGCCGAATTCCTTCACCGTGCCGTCGATCAGCGCTTCGGCTGCTGCAGCGTCGTTGACGTTGAGCACCGCGCCGCGGCCGCTCACACCTGCCTCGTTAAAGGCTTCGCTGATCGCGGCTGCGCCGCTTTCGCTGGTCGCCGTGCCGATCACCGTCGCGCCCCGGCGCGCCAGTTCCAGCGCGATTGCACGGCCAATGCCGCGCGACGCGCCCGTCACGATTGCGATTTGCTTGTCGAGAGTCTTTTCCATCTTCAGTCCGGATGCCCTTTCGGAGGGCTGATTGATTCTTGATGTCGGTCTTGCGGCCTGCTTGTGTCCCGCTTGCGTCCTGCCTGTGTCTTATGAAGCGGCGTTCAGCCCGCCGTCACAAGCTTGAGCGTTTCTTCGAGCGAAGCCGGGTCGAACACCGAAGCGCCAACCAGATTGCCGTCGATACGCTTCGTCAATCCTGCGAGGACCTTGCCGGGACCGCATTCGATCACATGCGTGACGCCTTGCGCCGCCATCGCCTGCACGCTTTCGACCCAGCGCACCGGACCGGCTGCCTGACGCACCAGCGCGTCCTTGATCTTTGCCGGCTCGTTGACCACCTCGACGTCGACATTGTTGATCACCGGAATCGACGGCACCTGCACGTCGATGCTGGCCAGATACTCGCGCAACTGATCCGACGCAGGCTTGAGCAGCGACGAGTGGAACGGCGCCGATACCGGCAGCGGCAACGCCCGCTTTGCACCCTTCGCCTTCGCAACTTCGCAGGCCTTTTCGACGGCGGCCTTGTGACCGGCGATCACGACTTGCGCCGGCGCGTTGAAATTCACCGCTTCGACTACGCCGGCGATCGACGCTTCGGCGCAAACTGCGCGCACGGTATCGTCGTCGAGGCCGAGAATCGCGGCCATGCCGCCGACACCGACCGGCACCGCCGTTTGCATGGCTTGCGCGCGAAAACGCACGAGCGGCACAGCATCGCGAAACGCGATCGCGCCCGCCGCGACCAGCGCGGTGTATTCGCCGAGGCTATGACCGGCGACGATGGCCGGCTTCGGGCCGCCCGCCTGCTGCCACGCGCGATAAATCGCGTACGCGGCGGTCAGCATGACCGGCTGGGTATTGGTGGTGAGATTCAGATCTTCGACGGGGCCTTCGGCGATCAGCTTGCCGAGGTCCTGATTGAGCGCATCGGACGCTTCCTGAACCGTTTCACGCACGACCGCGTGATCGGCGAATGCGTTAAGCATGCCGACCGACTGCGAGCCTTGCCCAGGAAAAACGAATGCAAATTTCATATCGTCCCCAAAATCGATGTTGTCAGATGTGGGTGGCACGCCCGGTTGATGGCGAGCGCGCTCAAGCGTATTCGAGCGCCGCGAAGAGCGCTCGCCATAACGTCGCCGCTATTAGTAGCGGATAACCGACGCACCCCAGGTGAAGCCGCCGCCGACGCCTTCGATCAGCACGTTCTGGCCGCGCTTGATGCGGCCGTCGCGCACAGCGACGTCAAATGCGAGCGGAATGGACGCAGCCGACGTATTGCCGTGCTCGCCCACCGTGACGACCATGCGTTCCTGCGGCAAGCCGAGCTTGCGGCAGGTGCTTTGCATGATGCGGATATTGGCTTGATGCGGAATCAGCCAGTCGATCTGATCAGCCGACAGATTCGCTTTTGCAAGCGCCTCGACCGCGACCTTTTCGAGCACGTTGACCGCGAGCTTGAACACAGCCTGCCCGTCCATATGCAGGAACGCGCTGCCCTCGATCACGCCGCCGTTCACGTTGCCCGGCGTGCAGAGAATGTTCGAATGGCTGCCGTCGGCGTGCAAAGCGCTCGCCAGCACGCCCGGTTCTTCGGACGCCTGGAGGATCACCGCACCCGCACCGTCGCCGAACAGCACGCAGGTGGTGCGGTCCTTGAAATCGAGAATGCGCGAGAAGGTTTCTGCGCCGATCACGAGCGCCGTACGATGCTGGCCGCCGCGAATCAGACTGTCCGCCATCGCAACCGCGTAGGCAAAGCCGGAACAGACGGCCTGCACGTCGAATGCCGCGCCGTGGTTCTTGATGCCGAGCTTGTTCTGCAACAGGCACGCGGTACTCGGGAACACAAAGTCAGGCGTGGAGGTTGCAACGATGATCAGATCGATGGCTTGCGGATCGATATCGGCCGCTTCGATCGCGCGCTGCGAGGCGATCAGCGCCAGATCGCTGGTGGTGACATCGGGTTCGGCGAAGTGGCGCGCATGGATGCCCGTGCGGGCAACGATCCATTCGTCGCTCGTCTCGACGCCCTGCCTGGCGAGACGTTCGGCCAGATCCTGATTGGTGACGCGCCCGGGCGGCAGGTAGCTGCCGGTGCCCAGCACGCGAGAATAAATTGTCGATTGAGCCATTATGCCTTCGAGGATTGCGCAGCGTAGGGCTCGGCCGGCTGGCCTGCGATCGGGCTTGCCTGACCCGCACCGCTTGCGTCGCGCGCCGCCTGTTCCAGAGAACTCGCGTTCTCTTCCATTGCTCGCGCAAGGCGTTCCAGCACGCCGTTTTTGACGGCATCATACCCGCGTTTGATAGCCCACTCAAACCCATAGGCATCCGCCGAGCCGTGGCTTTTGATCACCAACCCGCGCAGGCCCAGCAATGCGGCCCCATTGTATTGCCGATGATCGACGCGTTTCTTGAAGCGCATCAATACCGGCAATGCGAGCACCGCCATCACCTTGGTGAGCCACGAACGACCGAACTCTTCCTTGATGATGTTGGAGAGCATCTGCGCGAGGCCTTCCGACGTTTTCAGCGCGACATTGCCGACAAAACCGTCGCAGACGATTACGTCGACCGTGCCCTTGAAGATGTCGTTGCCTTCAACGTTGCCATGAAAATTAAGTGTACTCGCGCGCAGCAGTTCGCCGGCACGCTTGATGGTGTCGTTGCCCTTGATGACTTCTTCGCCGATGTTGAGCAGGCCGATGGTGGGCCGCTCGCGACCTTCGAGCGCGGACACGAGCGCATGCCCCATCTCCGCGAACTGCAGCAGATGCTGCGGCTCGCAATCGACGTTGGCGCCCAGGTCGAGCATCATCGTGTAGCCATTGGGATTGGGCAGTGCGGACGCAATGGCCGGGCGTTCGATACCCGACAGCGTTTTCAGCACATAACGCGAGACCGCCATCAGCGCACCGGTGTTGCCGGCGGAAATGCAGGCTTGCGCCTCGCTTTCCTTGACGCGATTCAGCGCCACGCGCATGGATGAGTCTTTTTTCTTGCGCAGCGCGACTTCGACCGAATCGTCCATGGCGACGATCTCGGAAGCAGGTACGACGGTCAGCGCCGGCAGGTCTTGAGCCTTCAACTTCTTCATCTGCGCACGAATCGCACTTTCAATGCCGACGAGCAGCAGCTCAGCATCAGGATGCGAACGAACGAAGTTGACGGCAGCGGGAACGGTCACGGACGGGCCGTGGTCGCCTCCCATGCAATCTATCGTGAGCTTTACTGTCATGGAGTGCGACGAATTTCAGGCGCCCTGCATGGAACCGCAGCAAGCGCTAAAACGCCAAGTGCGATCGACACAAAAAAGCGGCAGTTGAATGCCGCCTTTTTGCCGAGCCGGGAAAATGTCAAGCGAGCTGATCGCCACGCGAAACGCCGAGGGGCGCAACGCAGTGGAACGATTAGTCGTTCTTCGTCTTGACGACTTTCTTGCCGCGATAGTAGCCGTTCGGGCTAACGTGGTGACGCAGATGCACTTCGCCCGTGCTCGGTTCCACGGCCAGCGGCGCTGCCGTCAGGAAATCGTGCGAACGGTGCATGCCGCGCTTCGACGGCGACTTCTTATTTTGTTGAACTGCCATGACTAACTCCTAAAAATTTTCCGAATTCTAACACAGCCCGACCCGGTGTCCGCCATCGACCGAATGGCCAATGCGCCCGCTTCGCGCTCCCATGCAACTGTTCAGTGCTTCTTGTCGCCCGGCTCACCGCGCTTGAGACTTTCGAGCGCCGCAAACGGATTGGGCCGCTCGGACTCACCGCCCTCACCAGCTTCGTCCGGCGCAGCCTCGTCGCCCTCGCCTTCTGTACCGGCCACACCAGAGACGAGGCTCTCGTGCACTTCGGGACACACCTCGTGCTTGGGCACGAGCGGCAAGGAAAGCAGCAACTCTTCTTCGATCAAGTCGATGAGATCGAACTGGCGCGAGCCCACGATCACTTCGACTTCATCCTCGTCGAGCGGAAACTCTTCGGCTTCCGCCTCAGTGTTGACGATCCGGTAAGTTGCGTCGACATTGAACGCCTGCAGATACGGCGTCATGCACCGCTGACATTCGAGCCATGCGGCGCCGTGAATCGCCAGCCTCAAATAAGGCTGCGGACCCTCGGTGCCGTCGTCCTGCAATTCCGGTTGCGTCGCCCCTTCGGCTTGCCAGGTGAACGCGGTATCGCGGTCTGGCGCTTCTGCCGGGACTTCGTTTAACATGCGCGGCAGTTGCGAGACGCGCACGACACCCGCGGCCTGCCGCCCACTCCGCGCAAATTCGAACAGATCGAGATCATGCGGGTCGGGCAGACCAGCAGGGTTGCCAGGATGATGAGTCATGTGCGCTCCTGCGTCGGCAAGGATTTCGCCGAGGGTAAATCGGTTTGCACGGTTTGCAAATCAGGTCCGCGAACTTCAGAAAAAGGTCCGCTCGCTCAATAGCATACCGATGAAAAGCCCGAAATCATATCCGTTTTGTCTTTTCGAGTCAAACACTTAAGCCCGTACATGCGCGAATTCCGCGCAACCCCGTACGCCCCGCCTCCCTAGCTGTTGGTTGACCATGCCAGATTCCCTCAATCGCCCGCCACGCCTGATTCTGGCGTCGAGTTCGCCGTATCGCCGCGAGCTGCTCGAGCGCCTGCGCATCCCGTTCGAAGTCGTCGTGCCGGCGATCGACGAGACGCCGTTCGCCGGCGAAACGCCCGAAGTGACCGCCCTGCGCCTCGCCGAGGCGAAAGCCCGCGCGGCAGCAGACAAACTGGGCACCGGCGAAGCCACGCTCGTCATCGGCTCGGATCAGGTTGCCACCTACGACGGCCTGCAGATCGGCAAGCCCGGCACGCATGACAAGGCGCTCGCCCAGTTGCAGGCGATGCGCGGCCGCGAAGTACTGTTCCATAGTGCACTGTGCCTGTTCGACAGTCGCTCCGGGACTGTGCAGGCCGCCGACGTGATCACCCGCGTGCAATTCCGCGACCTGCCGGACGCCGCACTGGACGCCTATCTGCGCGCCGAAACGCCTTACGACGTCGCCGGCAGCGCCAAATCCGAAGGTCTCGGCATCGCCTTGCTTGATGCCATTCACTCGGACGACCCGACCGCGCTGGTCGGCCTGCCATTAATCGCACTGTCGCGCATGCTGCTCGCAGTGGGTTACCCACTTCTGGGGGCGTGATGAGCGGCACCTTGTATCTGATCCCTAACACGCTCGGCGAAGGCGATGCCGACGCCCTCGACGCCGTCCTGCCCGCGCCGGTGCGCGCCCGCGCGGCGTCGCTCAACTATTACATCGGCGAAAACGCGAAAACCACCCGCGCTTTCCTGAAGAAAGTCGGCACTGAAAAACCGATCCAGGAAATCGAGATTCGTGAACTGAACGTCAACACGCCGGCTGGCGAGATCGACAAGCTGCTCGCGCCTTTGTTGGCGGGAACGGATGCTGGCCTGGTGTCCGAAGCCGGCTGCCCGGCGGTCGCCGATCCGGGCGCCCTGCTGGTGCGCCGCGCGCACGAGCGCGGCGTGAAAGTCGTGCCGTTTGTCGGACCGAGCTCGATTCTGCTGGCATTGATGGCTTCCGGCCTGAATGGCCAGAGTTTTGCGTTCCACGGCTACCTGCCGGTCGACGCCACTGAACGGGCCAAGCGTCTGCGCGACCTTGAACAGCAGTCGCGCAAAGCCAAACAAACCCAGATTTTTATCGAAACGCCCTATCGGAATAAGCCGCTGCTCGACACCTTGCTGGCGACGTGCGCGCCGTCCACGCTAGTGTGCGTCGCCGTCGATCTGACGCTGGAAACGGAAACCATCGCCAGCCGCACCGTGGCCGACTGGAAAAAGAAACCGGCTATCGATCTCCACAAGCGGCCGGCAATTTTCCTGATCCTCGCCGTCTGACCGCCGCTGCGGTGCGGCTCAAACCGATCGGCTCGCAGGATCGGTCGCGGTAGAACCAACAGCAAAAAAAGCCCCGCGCGATCAACATTCGATCGCGCGGGGCTTTTTCCGTATTGAATCACCGCAAACTCATCTTCCCGCCAAGCGCCATCGCGTGAACCGCGCCACTGCCGACGGCCGCACCGAACTTACGCGCCACGCGGTCCGTAATGCTTTCCTTGACCGTGTAATCGACGATATCCGGCGCCTTGAAGAGGTCGCGCGCGACGTAATCCGCGTCGCCGAAACCGTCTGCAAGCCCCAGTTCGACGCTCTTCTGCCCCGTCCAGAAGAGGCCCGAGAACATGTCCGGCGTTTCGTGCAGGCGCTTACCGCGGCCTTCACGCACGGCGTCGATGAACTGGGTGTGGATCTGGTCGAGCATCTCCTGCGCATGTTCGTCCATCTTCGGCGTTTCCGGCGAGAACGGGTCGAAAAAGCCCTTGTTCTCACCCGAAGTGTGCAAGCGACGCTGGATTCCCAGCTTATCCATCAAGCCAGTAAAGCCGAAGCTGTCCATCAGCACGCCAATCGAACCGACGATGCTCGCCTTGTCCACGTAAATCTTGTCCGCCGCCGCAGCCGCGTAATAGCCGCCCGACGCGCACATGTCGCCGACCACGACATACAGGGGGATCGACGGATACTTGGCGCGCAACCGGCGAATCTCGCTATAGATGATGCCCGCCTGCACCGGACTGCCGCCCGGGCTGTTACAGCGCAGAATCACACCGGCGGTGCCCGCATCGTCGAATGCACTTTCCAATGCGGTGTTGACATCTTCGGCGTTCGCATTCGTATCGGCAGCGATTTCGCCGTCAAGCGTCACCATTGCCGTATGCCGGCCGCTGGTCGACACCTTGTCGCCGGAGAAGTCGAGGACGCCCCAGATAGCCACCAGCACAACGACCAGGAACACAAAGCGGAAGAAGATCTTCCAGCGCCGTGCCGCGCGTTGCTCGGTGATTGCCGCAAGCGCAATGCGCTCGAGCGCGGCGCGCTCCCAGCCCGGCTCATCGGCAGGCGTGCGGGGGCGGCCTGTCAGGGACGGTTCCTTCGGTTCGGGAGTCAAATTGTCGGACATGCAGTGGAAAAGTCGCAGAAGAGAAAAATCAGGGCGCGGCCGGGCGCAGTTCGCCATCGGGCAGCCAGAACACGGCGCGGCCTTCAGGCGTATCCCGCTCGTCAACCTGAACGGGACGCAACCGGCCGCCACGGCACGGGCCACCGACGCATTTACCCGTATCAGGCGCGTAAATCGCGCCATGTGTAGCGCACATCAAGTATAAACCGGACGATTCGAAGAACTGCCCTTCCGCCCAGTCGAGCTCCATCGGCACGTGGGCGCAGCGATTCAAATAGCCGTATGCATGGCCATCATAGCGAACAAAAAATACCACCACGTCTGCGCCGCCGAGCGTGGCCGCGCGCCGCACACCCGCACCGCCGTCGAGCAGTTCTTCGGAGCCGCAAATGCGGACGGCCTGCGCCACCGCTTCGGTCGTCCCCGTACTCATGCGTTCTCTCGCAGCCAGCCGGACAGATCGCTGATGCTCGACGCGACGAATTTCGGCGACAACGCCGTCAACGAACCGGCAGGATGCGCGCCGTATGTGACACCGATGCCGGCAACACCCGCATTGATCGCCATCTGCAGATCGTGAGTCGTATCGCCGACCATCACTGTGCGCGCCGGATCCTGCCCCAGTTCACGCGTCAGTTCGTGCAGCATCGCGGGATGCGGCTTCGAGAAGGTTTCGTCCGCACAACGGGTGCCGTCGAACAGGCTCGTCAGCCGCGATTGATCGAGCGCGCGGTTCAGCCCGACGCGGCTCTTGCCGGTCGCCACGGCCAGCAAATACCCCTGATCGCGCAATTCCTGCAACATCTCGCGCACGCCGACGAACAGTTCGGTGGTCTGGTCCTTCACTAAATAATGGAAGCGGTAGCGCTCCGCCAGACGCGGGTAATCGGCCGGATCGAGCGTGGGGGCGGCGATTTGCAGCGCGTCGCGCAAGCCGAGGCCGATCACATAACTGGCGGCCTCGTCGGCGGGAACCGGCAGACCGAGATCGCGGCAGGCCGACTGGATGCTGCGCGTGATGTGCGCGGTCGAATCCATCAGCGTTCCGTCCCAGTCGAAGACGATCAGATCAAATTGCTCTCTAGCCATGCGGTGTCGTCTCCGGGTTTGACCCATTTTGTGATTCACGTAATTCATTGAGCTGCGCCACGAAACTGCGGCATTCGGCCGGCAGCGGTGCCTCGAACTGCACGGGCGCGCCGGTTGCCGGATGCGTCAGCTTGAGACGGTAGGCGTGCAGGAACATGCGCTTCAGGCCAGGCTTGGCGTTGGCGCGGGCCAGCGCCTTGTTCAGCGCAAAGTCGCCATATTTGGCATCGCCGACAATCGGCAGTTCCAGATGCTGCAGATGGACGCGAATCTGATGCGTGCGGCCGGTCTTCAGTTCCGCCTCGAGCAGCGCATATTCCGGCCAGCGGTCGATCAGATTGAAGACCGTGTGCGAGGCGAGGCCGTCGGCCTGGACGCGCACACGCCGTTCGCCGTCCGCGGTCAAATACTTGTGCAGCGGCTCCTTGACCGCGCGGCGGCGGCCCCAGTCGCTCGCCCATTCGCCATGAACGCACGCATAGTAGCGCTTATCCATCTTGTTCTCGCGAATCTGCTCATGCAGATTGACCAGCGCGGTGCGCTTCTTGGCAAGCATCAGAATACCGGAGGTCTCGCGATCCAGCCGATGCACCAATTCGAGGAATTTCGCCTGCGGGCGCGCCTCACGCATCTGCTCGATCACACCGAACGCGACACCGCTGCCACCGTGGACCGCCACGCCGGCCGGTTTGTCGATCACGAGCATGTGCTCGTCTTCAAAAATAATTTTGAAATCGGCGCCCGGCACCGGCGCCTGAGCAATCGCCTCGTTCGGTTGAGCGACGCGAATGGGCGGCACACGCACCAGGTCGCCCAGCTCGAGACGGTACTGCGCGTCTATCCGCCCCTTATTTACACGCACCTCTCCGCTGCGCAGGATGCGGTAAATATGGCTTTTTGGGACGCCCTTGCAGACGCGCAGGAGGAAGTTGTCAATGCGCTGTCCGGCCGCACTGTCGTCGATCTCGATCATCGAGACCTGGTCGCTTGCGACCGATTTCTGGGATATTTTGCCTAACTCTTTCATTATGAATATAATTTGCCCAGCAGTCTGCGGCGGCCGGCGCAGTGTCCGGAATTCGGGCGGATTGCACAGGCGCAAGCGATAAACCGTTATTTTACTTGCGCCGGGGTCTGGTTGCTCACCCTGAAAATGAGATGCAACATGTTGCACGCACGAAGTCAGTGCCCGGCAGGGACGGCGCCCACAGGCGCGTTCGGTCAAGGTCAGCTTCGACGGTAACGGAATTTTGGTAAAAAAGAATTTAACTTTCAGCTTCAGTATCGCGCGGTCAGACACCCTGTTATACGAAGCTGCGAGTTGCGAAAATACGGCGTGCGCCCGAGGCGTCTTGTAGAAAATACAAGACATGGCGACGTCAAAATGAGGCGAGACACCCCCAGCGAGAAAAGACGCGCCGACTGCGCGAACTTCCCGTTGCGGCATGACCGCAGCCTTCGACCCTCCGGTCACGCGCCCAGTTGGCGCACCGGCGCGAGTGGACGAATGGCTTATGAAGGTCTGCTGGCAGAACCCGCGGCGTGTCGGGTCGTTATTTGAAGCCGTGTTCGCATGTGCCCTGCGGCACCGTGCCCATTTTTCAATGGGACGGGGCCCTCTCAGGCAATTCTCCCGCCATTTTTCCCGCTCCAGCGTGCTTGTGAAAACACAATAAGGCGCGGCATGCCGCTGCCCTCCTGGCTCTCGCGACTGACAACCGCGCAGCCGAGGGTTAGCTAAGCCGCCTGGAGCCGTTCAATGAAACGAATGTTGTTCAACGCGACGCAGCAGGAAGAACTGCGCGTCGCCATCGTCGATGGGCAAAAACTCATCGATATCGACATCGAAACCGCCGGGCGCGAACAGCGCAAAGGCAATATTTACAAGGGCATCATTACCCGCATCGAGCCCTCGCTCGAAGCCTGCTTCGTCAACTACGGCGAAGACCGCCACGGCTTTTTGCCGTTCAAGGAAGTCGCCCGCCAGTATTTCCGCGACGGCGTCGACATGCGCTCCGCGCGCATCCAGGACGCGCTCCGTGAAGGCCAGGAACTGATCGTTCAGGTCGAAAAGGAAGAGCGCGGCAACAAGGGCGCAGCCCTCACCACCTTCATTTCGCTCGCCGGCCGGTATCTCGTTCTGATGCCGAACAACCCGCGCGGCGGCGGCGTATCGCGCCGGATCGAAGGCGACGACCGCCAGGAACTGCGCGAAACCATGGCGCAACTGCAATTGCCGGAAGGCATGAGCATCATCGCGCGCACAGCCGGTATTGGCCGCAGCGCCGAAGAGCTGCAGTGGGACCTGAACTACCTGATGCAACTGTGGCGCGCCATCGAAGCCGCGTCGCAAAGCGGTTCGAGCGGCCAGCCGATGCTGATTTATCTCGAATCGAGCCTCGTTATTCGCGCGATTCGTGACTATTTCCAGCCGGATATCGGCGAAATCCTGATCGACACCACAGAAATCCATGACCAGGCTCGCGCCTTCATGGATATCGTGATGCCGGACAATGTCAGCAAGGTGAAGCGGTATCACGACGACGTGCCGCTCTTCTCGCGCTTCCAGATTGAACACCAGATCGAAACCGCGTATTCGCGCACGGTACCGTTGCCTTCGGGCGGCGCCATCGTGATCGACCACACGGAAGCTCTCGTCGCGATCGACGTGAACTCGGCGCGCGCCACCAAGGGCGCGGACATTGAGGAAACGGCTGCACGCACCAACCTCGAAGCCGCCGACGAAGTAGCCCGCCAGTTGCGCCTGCGCGACCTGGGCGGTCTGATCGTGATCGACTTCATCGACATGGAATCGGCCAAGAGCCAGCGTGAAGTCGAGCAACGCCTGAAAGACGCGTTGAAGCACGACCGTGCGCGCGTCCAGATGGGCAAGATCTCGCGCTTCGGCCTGATGGAACTGTCGCGTCAACGTCTGCGCCCGGCTTTGTCGGAAGGCAGCCACGTGACCTGCCCGCGCTGTAACGGCACGGGCCACATCCGCGATACCGAATCGTCCGCGCTGCAAGTGCTGCGGATCATTCAGGAAGAAGCGATGAAGGAAAACACCGCGGCGATCCATTGCCAGGTGCCGGTCGAAGTGACCGCCTTCCTGTTGAACGAAAAGCGAGCCGAAATCAACAAGATCGAATCGCGCTTCAAGGTCAACGTCGTTCTGATCCCGAACAAGCACCTCGACACGCCGCATTACAAGCTCGAACGCCTGCGTCACGACGATGCGCGCCTCGACGAGCCGCGTGCTTCGTGGAAGATGGCCGAAGAAGCAGCCCGCGAACTGGAATCGGAAACCGGTTACAGCAAGCGCGCTGAAGAAGTGAAGCCGAAGCAGGAAGCCGCGGTCAAGGGCATCACGCCTGAGAAGCCGGCCCCGAGCGCGCCGGTCCGTCCGGCGGCAACCCCGGCTCCGGTAGCGGTCACACCGGCCGGCGGCGGCTTTATCGGCTGGTTGAAGAATCTGTTCGGCGTGCAGCCGGCCGCACCGGCGCCTGTCGCGCCGGCTGCGACCGACAAGCAGACGCGTCCGCAACGCGGCGAACGCACTGAGCGCGGTGAGCGCACCGGCGAACGCGGCGGCGATCGCAACCGCAATCGCCGTGGCGGTGCTGGCGGCCGTGATGCAGCGGGCCGTGGCGAAGGCACGACCGGCGGCCGTCAGGCTCAAGGTCAGCAACCGTCGCGTCGCGAGGAGCGCGAACCGCGTGAGGGCCGTGAAGCACGCGAAGGTCGTGAGCCGCGTGAAGCACGTGAATCGCGCGAGCCGCGTGCTAACCGTGAGCAGCGTGAACCGCGTGAGGCACGCGAAGGCCGTGAACCGCGCGAGGCTCGTGAGCCGCGTGAAGGTCGCGAGGGTCGCGAAAACCGTGACCGCGACAATCGTGGCAACGACCGTGCGGAAACCGTCGAGGGCGCACCGCGCGGCGAACGTGGCGAACGCCGTGAGCGTGGCGAGCGTGCTGAACGCGGCGAACGCCGCAAGCAGCAGCCCGAAGCAGCAGAGGCACTGACGCAGAACGACGCACAAACCGCGGAAGAACTGGCGCAAAACCAGACCGCCTTGGGCGAAAACGGTGCGCCGGTGGATCAGGAAGCAGTTGCGCGTGATGGTGAAGAGCGTCGCCGTCGCCGTCGCGGCCGTCGTGGTGGCCGTCGTGAGCGTGAAGAAGACGTGAACGGCAACCTGGCTGCGGACGTCGCGGAAGCTGAAGGCGACAACGCCAATGTGACCGACGAAGCACCGGTGCGCGTTGCGCATCAACCGGTCGAGCACAAGGCTGAAGTCAACGAAGCGCCTGCTGTTAAGCCGGTGGAAGTGGTGGTCGCTGCTGTTGCGACGCAAACCGCTGTCGTCAGCGAACTGCATGCTGTCGCCGAAACGCCGGCTCTGGCCGTCGAGAAGGCTGTGAAGACTGAAACGGTTGTGCCGGTCGCAGAAGCGCCGGCGGCACCGGTTGCGGTCGAACAGGCAGTGGAAGCGCCGGTGGCGCAAGCCGCTGCCGCGCCGGTCGAAGCCGCGCAAGCTGCGCCGGCCGCCAGCGAGACGGTTTCGCTCGTCGAACCGGTCGCTCGCTTTGAAACCCCGGTTGAAGCCCGGGTTGAAACCCCTGTGGAAGCACGGGTCGAAACGCCAGCAGTTGCTCCGGTGGTTGAAGCGCAAGCCGCACCGGCTCCGGTGGAAACCGTGGCCCCGGCAGCAGTGGTCGAAGCACCGGCCGCCCAGCCGGCGCGACAAGCCGATATCTTCGAAGCGCAACCCGTCGTTGCATCGGTCGCACCGGCAGTTGAAGCGGTCGTTGAACCGGCGGCAGTCGAGTCGGCGCCCGTTGCAGTTGCTGCGCCGCAAGCGCCGCGTAGTGCCGGTGTATCGGCGGAAGCCCTGAAGCCGGTGCTGGAACAAGCCGGTCTCGTCTGGGTGAACACCGACGCCGACAAGCTGCGAGCCGCGCAGGAAGCTGCTGCGCAAGCGGCCAAGCCGGTTCGCGTCGGTCGCGAGCGGAAGGCGTTGCCGCCGCTCGAAACGGCACCGATGCAAATGGTGGAAACCGGTAAGCACCCGCAATAAGCAAACCGCCGCCACGCAAAAAGCCCGCCCTCACCGGCGGGCTTTTTGTTTTATGGACGCCACCGCGCTCGCCCGATCGCGGGCTGTATGCCACTCCCCGTATACCCGGACGGCGTCCGGTGGCGGTCAGCCGCCGGATGCATTTCCGCTAGAATGAAGATCCAGGTTCCAGTCGCAGCGCGAGGCGCAGCAGCGATCGCAACACTGAAGCAGCCTCCAGGCGGCACCTAAGCAGCCCGAAACGAAGCATCAAGCGAAGCAATTCATGTCCCGACGCATCATCCCTGTTGCCGATCTCAGCGCGGTACCGGTCATTACCGGCCCCGTGCAGGCGCCCAGTGGCGCGCTGCACGACACGCTGGCGCGTCCGCTACGCGACCTGCGCATCTCGGTGACGGATCGCTGCAATTTCCGCTGCGTCTACTGCATGCCGCGTGCGGTGTTCGACAAGGATTACGCGTTCCTGCCGCATAGCGCACTGCTCAGTTTCGAAGAAATCGAACGGCTCGCGCGGCTGTTCGTCGCCCACGGCGTCGAAAAAATCCGTCTTACGGGTGGCGAGCCGCTGCTGCGCAAAAATCTGGAATTCCTGATCGAACGGCTTGCGCAACTCAGCACACCGGAGGGCCGCCCGCTCGATCTGACGCTGACCACCAACGGCTCGCTGCTGGAGCGCAAAGCGCGCAGTCTGAAAGACGCCGGCCTGACTCGCGTGACGGTCAGTCTCGACGCGCTCGACGACAGCCTGTTTCGTCGCATGAACGACGCCGACTTCGCAGTCGCCGACGTGCTGGACGGAATCGCCGCGGCCCACGCGGTGGGGCTTGCGCCGGTGAAGGTCAACATGGTCGTCAAGCGCGGCACCAACGACAGCGAAATCGTGCCGATGGCGCGTCATTTCAAAGGCACCGGCACGGTGCTGCGCTTTATCGAGTACATGGATGTGGGCACCTCGAACGGCTGGAACATGACCGAAGTGCTGCCTTCCGCCGACGTCGTGACGCGCATCGCCGAGCATTTCCCGCTCGCGCCGCTCGAAGCGCACAGCGCAGCCGAAACCGCCCAGCGCTGGGGTTACGTGGACGGCGGCGGCGAGATCGGTGTGATTTCGAGCGTGACACGCGCGTTTTGCGGCAGTTGCACGCGTGCACGGCTGTCGACCGAGGGCAAGCTGTACCTGTGCCTGTTCGCGTCGTCCGGTCATGATCTGCGCGCCTTGCTGCGTAACGGCGCGAGCGACGCCGATATCGCCACCGCCGTCGCCGAAATCTGGCAAGACCGCAGCGACCGCTATTCGCAATTGCGCGGCAGCAGCGCCGCCGCGCCGCGCGAGCACGATGGCCGCCGCGTGGAAATGTCGTATATCGGCGGCTAGGCGGCCGAGCGAGCCCATGAACCCCGCACGCGAACACATCACCGGTCTGGTCCTCGCGGGCGGACGCGGCATGCGCATGGGCGGTGTCGACAAGGGACTGCAAACGCTGCACGGCGAGCCGCTCGCCGCCCATGTGCTGAAGCGGCTCGCACCGCAAACCGGCGCTCTGCTGATCAGCGCCAATCGCCACCCTGAGGTCTACACGGCACTGGGTGCGCCGTTCGGCGCCAAGGTGCTTGCCGATACCCTGCCCGGCTTTCCCGGACCGCTGGCAGGCCTGCTCACCGGGTTGCGCGCGGCCGGCACCGCGTACGTGCTAAGCGCGCCATGCGACACCCCCGGACTGCCGGTCGAACTCGCCGCCCTGCTCGCGCAGGCACTCGATTCGAATCAGGCCGACATCGCCACCGTCACGACCACCGACGCCGCGGGCCATGTTTCGCTCCACCCCGTCTTCGCGTTGCTGCGCACGCGTCTCGCGGACGACCTGGCGGCCTTTCTGGAAGCCGGCGAGCGCAAGGTCCGCGCGTGGTACGCGCGCCACAAGACGGTCGAAGTCGCCTTTACCGACGAGCGCGCGTTTTACAATATCAATTCGTTACAAGAACTCGCCGACCTCGAGCGTTACTGAGGCCCCGGTTGAAATCCCGCTCCGGCCGCACGGCAGCAGCCGCGCCCGCCACCGGTCGCGACGCCCAGCCCTTCATGACCACGCTTAACGAATTTTCCCGCTGCGTCGCGCAGTACGATCCTCACGCGCTACCCGTTTCGGCTGCCCAGGCGATCGTTCGCCAATGGGCAACGCCCGTCACGGCGGTCGAACGCGTGCCCTTGCGCGACGCGCTCGATCGCGTGCTGGCAGCCGACATCGTCTCGCCGATCGACGTCCCGTCGCACGACAATTCGGCCATGGACGGCTACGCGTTCAACGGCGCGGCATTGGCAACGCATGAGCCTGCGATCGATTTGGCGATCGTCGGCAAAGCACTGGCCGGTCACCCGTTCGCGGGCCGCGTGAACACGACGCAATGTGTACGCGTCATGACGGGCGCCTGCATGCCGGCTGACTGCGATACCGTCGTGCCGCAGGAGCTTGTCGAGCGCAGCGCCGATTCCGCCTCGATCCGTTTTGCGGCCAACGCCTTGCGGGGCGGCGCCAACCGGCGCCTCGCCGGCGAAGACCTTGCCCGCGGCCATGCCGCGCTCCGTGCCGGCCGCATCATGCGCGCGTCGGACCTCGGTTTGCTGGCTTCGCTCGGCATTGGCGAAGTCAACGTACGGCGGCGCTTGCGCGTCGCGTTTTTCTCAACCGGCGACGAATTGCGCTCGCTCGGCGAGCCGCTCGACCCAGGTTCGGTGTACGACAGCAATCGCTACACGCTGTTTGCGATGCTCCGGCGCCTGAACATGGATACGCTCGATCTCGGTGTGGTGCGCGACGAACCCGCCGCGCTCGAGGCGGCATTGCGCAGCGCCGCAGCCAGCGCCGACGTGGTGTTGACCTCCGGCGGGGTCTCGGTCGGCGAGGCGGATTTCACCAAGCAATTGCTGCAGACATTCGGCGATGTCGCCTTCTGGAGTCTCGCAATGCGCCCAGGGCGGCCGCTCGCTTTTGGGCGCGTCTGGTCCGGCAATCATCCGGGCCTCGGGCTGCCCGCGCTATTCTTCGGCTTGCCGGGCAATCCCGTGGCCGTAATGGTGACGTTCTACCAGATCGTGCGCGAGGCGCTGCTGCTGATGTCGGGCGCAACGCCGCAGGCTCTGCCGGTCTTTCGCGCCGCCAGCCGCCAGATCATCCGTAAACGCGCCGGGCGTACCGAGTACCAGCGCGGCGTCGCCGAGCAGGATGCACATGGCCAATGGCATGTCACGCCAACCGGCTCGCAAAGCTCCGGCGTGCTGAGCTCGATGAGCGAAGCCAATTGTTTCATCGTTCTCGGGCACGATGAAGCCGATATTGCCGAGGGCGAGCACGTCGATATCATGCTGTTCGACGGTCTCATCTGACGCCTGACTGAACGCTTCCGTTGCAGCTTTACCCATTACCACTACGACACACGGGTTTGACTTACATGAAAAAACAGATCTCGTTCATTGCACCGGGACAGACGGCCAAAGCGCTTATCCTCGTGTACCTGACATTCTCGGTGCCGATCGTGCTGCTCGGCGTACTGGTGGCGTTCATTCGCTACGGTTCGGTCGAACTGAGCACGGTGTTCAGCGCGCTGCTGCTGAACGCGATTCTCGGCTTCATCCTGCTGTGGATTGCATGCCACGCGTACAACTGGGTCGCGTCGCGCTTTGGCGGTATCGAAATCCACCTGACCGACGCGCCGGAAGAAGCGTAATGACCGCGACGATCCGCGCCGCGACGCCGGCGGATACGGGCGCAATCTTCGCGTTGACGTACGAGCTGGCCGAATTCGAAAGCCTCACGCACGTATTCGTCGCGACCGAAGAAGGTTTGCATGACGCCCTGTTCGGTGCGCGGCCTTCGATCGAAGCGCTGGTGGCGGAAAGCGAAGGACGCCTCGTCGGGTATGCGCTGTTCTTCCACAATTACTCGAGCTTCGTCGGCAAGCGCGGGTTGTATCTCGAAGATGTCTACGTGCAGCCGAGCCAACGCGGCAGCGGCCTGGGCTCAGCATTGATCGCCCGGCTGGCGGCGCTGGCGGTGGAGCGGCAATGCGGACGATTCGAATGGACCGTGCTCGACTGGAACAAACAGGCCATTAACTTCTACGAAAAGATGGGCGCGACGGTGATGCCGGACTGGCGTGTCGTGCGCCTGACGGGCGAAGCGCTGGAACGGGTGGCTGCAGGAGCCGTTTCCTGAGTTTGAGCCGCGGCCCGGTATCCGGGCTCGTGCTTCGGTGCTTCAGTTCACCAGACCCGGCGCGCCCTTGCGCCCGATCGGCAGCATCGCGCAAAATCAGTCCAGACAACCTCGTCCAGCACTACTGCTCGTCGGGATCCACGCCAGTCAGGGCATCGCCGAGCAACCCGCTCGCCTCTTCACCCGGCAATGCCTCGACGTCACGCAGCTTGCGATTCATGACGCGAGTGCGCGTTTCCGCGGCTTCGATCGAACGCGTGACGGTTTCAAGCTGTGCCTTGGTCTTGGCCAGCACGTCGCCGAATTTGCCGAACTCCGTTTTCACCGCGCCGAGCACTTGCCAGACTTCGCTCGACCGCTTCTCGATCGCCAGTGTGCGGAATCCCATCTGCAAACTATTGAGCAAGGCGGTGAGCGTGGTCGGACCGGCAATCGTCACGCGATAGTCGCGTTGCAGCAGATCTGTCAGGCCTGGTCGACGCAGAACTTCCGCGTACAGGCCTTCGGTCGGCAGGAATAACAGCGCGAAATCGGTCGTGTGCGGCGGTGACACATACTTCTCGGCTATCGTGCGCGCTTCGGCGCGTATCCGCGCTTCGAGCGCACGCGACGCCTCCTCCACCGCAACCGGATCGGCGCGCTCCTGAGCCTCGATCAGCCGCTCGTAGTCTTCGCGCGGGAACTTGGCGTCGATCGGCAACCAGACCGGCGTGGCAGGACCACTCACGTCAGCACGGCCCGGCAGTTTGATTGCGAATTCGACGCGATCGGCGCTCTTTGGCACCGTCGCGACGTTCTTCGCGTATTGATCCGCGGTGAGCAGTTGTTCGAGCAACGCTTCGAGCTGCACTTCGCCCCATGTGCCGCGCGTCTTGACATTAGTCAGGACCTTCTTCAGATCGCCGACGCCCGCAGCCAGCGTCTGCATCTCACCGAGACCACGATGCACCTGCTCCAGCCGGTCGGACACCAGCTTGAACGATTCGCCCAGACGTTGTTCGAGCGTGGCGTGCAATTTTTCGTCGACGGTGCGGCGCATTTCTTCGAGCTTGACCGAGTTATTCGCCTCGATGTCTTTCAGCCGCTGCTCGATGGTCGCACGCACTTCGGCGAAGCGGCGATCGTTCGCCTCGGTAAGCTGGCCCAGTTGCAAGGTCAGCGTTTCGCCGAACTGCTTGAGCGTGCGTCCCTGCTCATCGCGTGCCTGCTGCGCCTGCTGCTGCAGGCTGTGACGCACCGCGTCGAGTTGCTGCGCGAAGCCGTCGATCTTGCCGCCCTGCACCGTCGTCATACTGCTGAATTGCGATGCCAGCGTTTGCTGAAAGTGCGCAAACCCACTGCTCTGCTCGGTACGCGACACGCGCGCCGTTTCGGTGATGTCATTGCGCAGTTGCCGCTCGAGCCGCTCATAAGCGTGCGACTGCGCGTCCGCCGCTGCGTCGATACGCTCGCTCAGCATCTCGAACTGCGCGCTTTCGTCAGCGCGGCTATGGCCGCGCATCAGCAACGCCAACGCGATGACCAAGGCGACCGCCAGCACTGCAACGGCCGCCACCAGAATCATTGTCATGAACGCGCCTTGCCGATGACCTCGGGGTTGATCGGATTCGGCGGCCGGCCGGCGCACGGACCTTCACCCAGCGCTGCGATCAGATTGTCCGCAGCAAGGTTCGCCATGGCGCGGCGCGTGGCTTCAGTCGCACTGGCAATGTGCGGCGTCAGCACGACATTCGGCACGGTCAGCAGCGCCGGGTTCAGATTCGGCTCGCCTTCGTACACATCCAGCCCGGCTGCTGCGATCTGCTTCGTGCGCAGCGCTTCGACCAGCGCCGCATCGTCGACGATGCCGCCGCGTGCGATGTTGGTAAGCGTCGCGGTCGGCTTCATCTGCGCGAGTTCGGCCGCGCCGATCGTGTGATGGTTTTCCTTCGTGTACGGCAAGACGAGCACCACATGATCGGCGCGTTGCAGCAGCTCCTGCTTCGACACGTATTGCGCGTCCAACTCCGCCTCAATCTCCGGCGCAACACGCGAACGGTTGTGATAGATCACCTGCATGTTGAAACCCTTCGCGCGACGCGCGAGCGCCTGCCCGATCCGGCCCATGCCGATCACGCCGAGTGTCGAGCCGTACAGGTCGGTGCCGAGAAAGCCGTCATAGGTCCACTTCTGCCATTTGCCCGCGCGCAGCCAGTGCTCCGATTCGGCGATACGGCGCGCCGCGGCCATCATCAGCGCCCAGCCGAAATCGGCGGTCGATTCGTTCAGCACGTCCGGCGTGTTGGTGCCGAGTACGTTCGCCGCGTTGAATGCGGCCATGTCGAAATTGTTGTAGCCCACCGCCATGTTCGACACCACGCGCAAACGCGGCGCCGCTGCGAGCGCCGCCGCGCCGACCGGGTCGCCCGCGGTCAGCGCGCCGTCTTTATCCGCGAGACGCCGCGTCAGCTCGTCGGCGGGCAACACGTCGCCCTGGTGCCAATCGACGTCGAAATACTGTTTAAGCCGCTCGATCACATCGGGAAAGATCGGACGGGCGACGAGGATCTTCTGCATTGCAATTCTCCGGATAGCGCGTCGAGTTCAATTGCCTCGGCGTCAAAGAAACATCAAGTCAGGCGTCAGAAAAACAACCAGCCGGTGACGAGAAACAGCGGAATCAGCACCACGACCGACCAGCCGAGATACGCGAAAAAGCTCGGCATCCGAACGCCACGCGACTCCGCAATCGCTTTCACCATGAAGTTCGGCGCATTGCCGATATAGGTATTGGCGCCCATGAACACCGCCCCGGCCGAGATCGCCGCGAGCGTGGTGGCGCCGGCGGTCATCAGCGTCTGCGCGTCGCCGCCGGCCAGGTTGAAGAACACCAGGTAGGTCGGCGCATTGTCGAGAAACGACGATAGCAGGCCGGTCGCCCAGAAGTACATCAGATCGTGCGGCTGGCCGGCCGGATTGACCAGATGGACGATGCCCGCGAACGCGCCCGCCTCGCCGGCACGCAGGATCGTGATGACCGGCGCGATCGTCACGAAGATGCCGGCGAACAGTTTGGCGACCTCTTCGATCGGCGCCCAGTTGAAGTCATTGCCCGCGCGTGCCGCACGCGGCGTCAAGGCCAGCGAGAGCAAGGTGACGCCGATCAGCGCAATATCGCGCACCGCATTTTGCAACGCAACGTGCGTACCGAAAACGTCGACTACGACGTCCGACTTCCAGAACCCGCTCATCAGAACCAGCGCGATCACAGCAGCGAGAAGCACGAAGTTGATCTTGCCGTCGATACCCAGCGGTGGCGTATCCGGCGTCGGATCGAGAAAGCGCGAGCGCTCTTCTTCACGCCGATGAAAATAGTACGAGTCCAGTGCATAGAACGCGGCCAGCAGCACGACGCAAACGAACAGCATCGGCAACGCCAGATGCGTGGTGGTCCAGAAAAAACTGACGCCCTGCAGAAAACCGAGAAAGAGCGGCGGGTCGCCGAGCGGCGACAGCGAGCCGCCCGCGTTTGCCACCAGAAAGATGAAGAACACCACCACGTGAACGACGTGCTTGCGGTTGTCGTTGGCGCGCAGCAATGGACGGATCAGCAGCATCGCCGCACCGGTCGTGCCCATGATGCTGGCCAGTAAGGTACCCAGCGCGAGAATCGCGGTGTTCAGGCGCGGCGTGCCGTGCAGATTGCCGCGCACGCAGATGCCGCCCGCGACCGTATAAAGCGCCGTCAGCAGCACGATGAACGGAATGTATTCTTCGAGCACCGCGTGCACCAACGTTCCGAATGCGACGCCGGTGCCGAAAGTAAGCGCAAACGGCAGCAGGAAGAGCAGCGCCCACGCTGCTGCGATCTTGCCGAAATGGTGATGCCAGAATGCCGGCGCGACCAGCGGAAACACCGCGATCGACAACAACACGCCCGCAAACGGCAAGCCCCACAATGCCGACAATGTCGCGCCATCGAGCGTGGCCGCCGAGGCCAGTTGGGGCCATCCCGCCAGCATCAGTGCAGCGGCGAACACCATGCTCGACCCTACGGCATGTCGTTTCATATTCTTGAAGTCCTTGTTAGCGCAGGCGACCGAGCGCCCCGCGGGGAGGCACCGGCGCGCGCCGCGCTCAGGCACCACGTACGACGATCACATGCACCCGATAAGGCCCATGTGCGCCAAGCACGATAGTCTGCTCGATATCCCCGGTGCGCGACGGCCCGGAGACGAAATTGACCGCGCGTGGCAGTTCGCCGCGTTCGCTGCGGATCAGCCCGAACGCCTCTTCATGTCCTGAGACGATGCGCGAAGCCGGCACGATCGCAATATGCGTCTCCGGCAACAATCCTGCCGATGCATAGGTTTCCGGCCCGGACAGCAGAACGAGTGTGCCGGTCTCAGCGGTCGCGCAGAAGCAGCCGGTGAGACCGACTACGTCGCCGTCTTCGGGCTTGCGGAATTCGACATTGAGGCCGGCTTCGGCCCATGGCAGATCTTGCAGGGTTTGCCACGCGATAGCCTGCAGCGGCAAAGCGTGTTCGGTGAGATAGCGATGTGCGGCGGAAGGCACCTCGCTCAGTGCTCCGACCGTATCGACCGTGGTTGCCATTTTCTGCGCTTCTTCGATGAAGCGCGTGGTCAGATCGGCCGGCATCTCCGGACGCGGCCCTTGAGGATGGCGCGCCACATAATCCGCAGCGGCCTCGCGCTCGGAAGCGGACGGTTCAGGCTCGCGCCCTTGCGCCGCGCGGATGCGCGCCAGGATGTTACGGCGGGCAATCGATGTGTCCATATGCAAAATCCTCGTGTCGACAGCCGTGCGATGTGACGAGGATTATACCGGCCACCCTGGGCGCGAACACCCTGGCCGAACGGCCTAAGACAGCGCATCGGCCACGCGGCGAGCATGGCCTCATGCGAGATCCCAGCAAAATATCGGTGCAAGACAGTGACACATGAGCGGCGCATGAGTCGCACACGCGCCACGCAGACGCCGCATTACTTCGCAGCGTCTTCCTCGGGCTGCGCAATGCCGAACACCTGGCGCAGATACGCGAGATAGGCCTTGTCGTCGCACATGTTCTTGCCCGGCGAATCCGACAGCTTCGCCACCGGCTGACCGTTGCAGCGAACCATCTTGATGACGATCTGCAAGGGGTTGTAGCCCAGATCGTTTGTCAGATTGGTTCCTACGCCGAACGCCAGCTTGCAGCGGCCGCGGAAACGCTCGTACAGTTGCAGCACCTTCGGAATGTCGAGCGCGTCGGAGAACACGAGGATCTTGGTACGCGGGTCGCAGCGGTTCGCCTCGTAGTGCTTGAGCAGGCGCTCGCCCCAGTCGAACGGGTCGCCGGAATCGTGGCGCGCACCGTCGAACAGCTTGCAGAAGTACATGTCGAAGTCGCGCAGGAAAGCCTCCATGCCATACACGTCCGACAGCGCAATACCCAGGTCGCCGCGATACTCCTTCGCCCACATTTCGAAGCCGAAGATCTGCGAATCGCGCAGCCGCGGACCGAGCGCCTGACACGCCTGCAGGTATTCATGCGCCATCGTGCCGAGCGGCGTGAGGCTGTGCTTCATCGCGTAGAAGACATTGCTGGTGCCGGCGAATTGCTCGCCCAGGCCGTCTTTCAACGTGAGGATCACTTCTTCGTGCCATTGCTTCGAGAAGCGGCGGCGCGTGCCGTAGTCGGCGATCTTGCAGTCGGCGAATTCCGGGCGGGCGCCCAGCAACTGGATCTTTTCGACGAGACGGCCGCGCCCTTCGCTGTAATCCGGCTTTTTCTGGGTGTTACGGAAGTAGACCTCGTTGACGATCGCGAGCATCGGGATCTCGAACAGGATCGTATGCAGCCACGGCCCCTTGATCTCGATGTCGATTTCGCCATTGCCCTTCGGCGACGCTTCGATCGAAATGTATTTCTCGTTCAGATGGAACAGCGCGAGAAACTCGATGAAGTCGCCCTTGATGAAGCGCATGCGCCGCAGGTAGTCGAGCTCGTCGTCGGTGAAGCGCAGATCGCAGAGCTTGCGCACTTCGTCGCGAATCTCGCCGATATACGGCACGAGGTCGACATTCGGCGTGCGGCAGCGAAACCGGTACTCGACATTCGCCGCGGGAAAGTGATGCAACACCACTTGCATCATCGTGAACTTGTACAGATCGGTGTCGAGCAGCGAAGTAATAATCATGATGGTGCGAACTGGACTGCAGGAAAAACGGAAGGCTTGGCTCGACCAACCGCGTCAACCCATGCGCGTGCGGCGCGCCCCGTGCGCGCCAACCTGACGCATGTTACCCGAATGCATGCGAATTCAGCACGCCGGCGGGCGGCGCTTGCCGGATGCCATAAACTAATCACAAAAACGTATAAAAGGCATTGCCCGCTGGTGTATGCGCCTCTTGACGTTACGCTACAATACCGCTTTTGGCGTTTCGCCTCCCCTGATTCCGCATGCAGGAGCTGCCTGAATGACTCACGTTGTGACCGAAAGCTGCATCAAGTGCCGCTATACCGACTGCGTCGATGTGTGCCCGGTGGACTGCTTTCGCGAAGGTCCCAACTTCCTCGCGATCGACCCCGATGAATGCATCGACTGCGCCGTGTGCGTGGCCGAGTGCCCGGTGAATGCCATTTATGCCGAAGAAGACGTGCCGGGCGACCAGCAGCACTTCACCGAGCTGAATGCCGAGCTGGCAAAGAGCTGGCCGAGCATCACCAAGACCAAGGCCCCGCTGCCGGAAGCCGACGAATTCAAGGACGTGAAGGAAAAGCTGGCGCTGCTCGCGCGCTGAGCGGCGCGGCCTGCCGGCCACCTTGCGAGATCCGGTATAAATCGAGATGATCGCAAGGTATTGACAGGTGCTTAGGCTAGACCTACAATTTCGTTTCTCTGCTGTTTGTTGTTCTGTTCCTCGATAGCTCAGTCGGTAGAGCGCCGGACTGTTAATCCGTAGGTCCCTGGTTCGAGCCCAGGTCGAGGAGCCAAGAATTTCAAAAGCCCGTTAACCAATACGGGCTTTTTTATGTAGATCAAGTTGTACTGCTGTTCCTCGATAGCTCAGTCGGTAGAGCGCCGGACTGTTAATCCGTAGGTCCCTGGTTCGAGCCCAGGTCGAGGAGCCAAAAATTTTAGAAGGCCCGCATTCGTGCGGGCCTTTTTGTTTTGGTTTGGCTTTTTGGCCTGGCGTTCTGACTTGCCTCAACGCAAGATCAAGTGGCCTGAGTTGGGGCAAGCATTTGTTCCCGCCGAAAGATAGCGCATAGCCGAGGGCATTCGCACTGGCCCGCTTGCGAACACGCCGTTATACGATGGTGTTTTATCGGCGCAACGCCTTTGCGCGCCCAGCCCAAACACTTATTTATTCCCGGCCATCTCATGAAATCGACCTTGTTGCGCATTACGCTCGCAGTCACCACCGCCCTGCTGTTGCCTTCGGCACATAGCGAAGAAGTCGGCAGCGTCAATACCAACTTCCGTATCACGGGCTCTGATCGCGTAGTCGTCGAAGCCTATGACGATCCACTCGTCCAGGGTGTGACCTGCTACGTGTCGCGGGCACGCACCGGCGGCGTCAAGGGCACGCTCGGCATCGCCGAAGATCCGACCGAGGCGTCGATCGCCTGCCGCCAGGTCGGCGCGATTCATTTCACGGGACCAGTGAAACAGCAAGCCGACGTGTTCTCCGTGAGCATGTCGCTGATCTTCAAATCGCTGCATGTGGTGCGGGTGGTCGACGCGAAACGCAGCACGCTGGTCTACCTGACCTACAGCGACCGGGTTGTCAGCGGCAGTGCGAAAAACAGTGTAAGCGCCGTGCCGATGCCGGCCGGCACAACGATCCCGGTCAAGTGATCGCCACCCGATGGCAAACCGCAGCAAGAAGCCCGCGTATGAGTAGCGGCACCCGTAGCCGCCGCGGCGCGCTACACTGACCAGTCACGCCGGATCGCAGAAACGCCCGACTTCCACCATGACCGCCCATCGCTTCCAGGATTCCGCCCGCTACTGGCGCACGCCGCTTTTGCCCGGTGCGGACCTGCTCACGGCCGAATATCACGATCACGAGTTCACGCCGCATTGGCACGATGCGTACACGATTCCGGTGATCGTCGCGGGCGCTGAGGGCTATCGGTATCGCGGCTCGGACTATGTCGCCGAAGCGGGCAGCGTGCCGATCATCAACCCCGGGGAGTTACACACGGGGTCCAAGGCTGTCGAAGCAGGCTGGCGGTATCGCGTGATGTATGCGCCTGTGGCGTTCATCCACGAGCTCGCCAACGAGGTCGCGGGCAAGCCGCAAGCCTTGCCGTGGTTCGCACCGGGCGTGATCCGCGATCCCGATCTGGCGCAGCGGCTGGCGCGCGCGCACCGTCTGCTGGAGGCCGGCGGCGATCCGCTCGCCGCCGAAGCCGCGATGCTCGACGCGTTGTCCACCTTGCTGGTCCGCTACTCGCAAACGCAGCCGGAAGCGGTGCGCCTCGGCGTCGACGACGCCCGCGTCGCAACCATGCAGGAGCGTCTGACCGGCGACCTCGCCGAACCCGTCACGCTGGCCGAAGTCGCGCGGGCAGCGGGCCTGTCGCCCTTTCACGCCGCCCGCCTTTTCAACCAGGCCACCGGCCTGCCGCCGCACGCGTGGCGCAACCAGGTGCGCCTGCAGCGCTCGCTCGCACCGTTGCGTGCGGGTGTCTCGGTGACGGATGTCGCCGCAGCCAGCGGTTTCACGGACCAAAGTCACTTCACGCGCCATTTCCGGCGCATGTTCGGCGTGCCGCCGGGACGCTGGCAAGGCTAGCTGAGGCCACCCCTCGCAACCTGCCGCGGAGCGCTCGCCCCGTCTATTCACCATCCGCACCAATGGCGCGCGGTCGACTGCGCACCCGGGCCACTCAGAAGCCGCCGCCCCTATCTGCGCGATGCAACCAGGCTGGTTCAACCTGCGCCTACCCGTCCCCGTCCGCGCGACCACCGCAAGAACGTACAAGCCCCACCCACCGCCACTCGCTATGCTTCCCGAATCAAGGAGGCAAGATTGACCCATTCCAACCCCGGCCAGCCCTCGAGCCCAGGCCACTTAAAAGAATTCACCGCCGGCGCGCGCGACATCATCCCGATGATGGTCGGCGCCGCGCCCTTCGGCGTGATCTTCGGCACGCTGGTCGCATCCGGCCCGCTGCATCTATGGCACGGACAACTGATGTCGCTCGTCGTGTTCGCCGGCTCCGCGCAATTCATCGCGCTCGGCCTGATCGCGGGCCATGCAAGCTTCGCGGTGATCTGGGCGACCACGCTCGTTGTCAACCTGCGGCACGTGTTGTACAGCGCGACGCTCGCGCCGCACGTCGCCCATCTGCCGGCTCGCTGGCGCTGGGCGCTCGGCGCGCTGCTCACCGACGAAGTCTTCGCGGTCGCGTGGGAACATTACCGGCATCGGGAGCCCGGCACGGTCGGCCCGTACTACTTCTTCGGCGCGGGTCTGGCCATGTATCTGAACTGGCAGATCTGGACTGTCGCCGGCCTGCTGTTCGGCGCGGCCTTTCCGGGCCTGCAGTCGCTCGGCCTCGATTTCGCGATGGTCGCGACCTTCATTGCGATCGTCGTCCCGCAGCTCGTGGCGCTGCGCTATATCGCGGCGGCCGTCACCGCGGGCACGCTGGCCTTCTTCTGGCAGGCGTGGCCGTACAAGCTCGGCCTGCTCGGCGCCGTGTTCGCGGGCGTCGCAATCGGCGTATTGCTGTCGGTGCCGCGATTTGGGCGAGGCACGCGGGAGAATCGGGAAACACCTCGCGAAACGCCGCGCGCCGCCGCGCAGGAGCCTCCACGGGAAGCCCCGCGGAAAATCTCGCAGGACACTGTGCAGGAAACCGCAGGAGCGTCGCGATGAACTACGTCGTTCTGATCCTCGGCATGGCCGCCATTACGTGGGTGATCCGCGCCGCCGTCTTCGTGCTCGGCGACCGGCTGGTGTTTCCCCCGCTCGTGCGCACCGCGCTCGGCTTCGTGCCTGTGACCGTACTGACCGCGATCATCGTGCCGATGGCGGTTTCGCCGCACGGCACCAGCGCCGAATTGACCTGGCGCAATCCGCAACTGGTCGGGGCGCTGGCGGCTATCGTGGTCAGTGCGCTGACGCGCCGGCCGCTTCTGACCATCGCAGTCGGCCTGACGGTCTTTTTTGTCTGGCAAGGCGTCGTGCTTAAATAAGCGAAACAGCCAGTATCCACACAACGGGTTAGCCACATTCGTGGCGCCCGTCGCGCCAGTGCCGCGACGCCCTGCGCACCGGCCGCACCTCGCGCTGCGGCGCCGAACACGGGTTGCTTGCGCAGCACGCTCAACCGCCCGACGCCGACGTCCGTCTCTAAACCGGTCGTCAATCGGTCACCGCCCCTTAAGTTTCCCTTAATTCCGCCGATATGAAGTCGAGGTCCGCGAATCGGGATACGTCCCGCTGATTACGCGGCAACAGGCAGGTATCAACCGCGCCGGCATCTGGCCTTGCGTCGCACAGAGGGTCCGGATGCGTCCGGACGACAGACGAGGGCGCGCGGCAGGATCAAACGGGATAACAGATGGGTCAAATCACCCTAACGCTCAAAGACGAAACCATTGCGACGCTGCGCAAGGACTTCGACGCTTTCCTGCGGGTTTCGCAGAAGCTCGATCCGCAGTTCGCGACGCCGTCGTTTGAGGATTTTCTGCGCGCCAAGCTGCTCGACAGCATGGTGCCGCTGACTGAACATGCGGTTCGGCGGATGTTGCAAGGCGGCCAGTACGCCTGGGCGAAACGCACGCTGGACAAGGAGTTCCCGGACGTCGTCGCGATTCTGATGCGGCAGGCGGGAGAATTCGGTTTCGGCTTTGCGGCCCGCTCGGAATGGACGCCGGAAGAGCTCGCCAAGCACTGCCACGACTGGGCGGCGGCCATCGTCAAGGAAGCGGAAGGTGACGCGGTGCTGATCGATCCGCTCGCGGCGCAGATCAAGAGCGCGGCGCAGGACATTCAGGCGCTCGAAGAAATCATGCAGACGCCGGCCTGGCGGCTGGTGGAATCGCTGCGTCAACGCGTCTACGAAGCCAAAGTGGCGTGCGAAACGAACGTGGGCAGCACCGCGCGTGAAAAGCTCGGCGAACTGCGTGGCCTGTTGCGCCTGGGTATTTCGCACGGCTCGTTCCAGAAGCAGGAAGCGCAGCAGATCATGGAGTATCTGCGCCTGCTGAAGCCGGAGATTTTCATCGAAGAACCCTACGATGTGTTCTCACGTTTCGCCGCCTGGTTGCGCAATTTCTTTGTGCCGCCGCGTCCGGCACCGCAACCGCCGCAACCGCAACGGCGGCCGCGCTAACACCAGACGCTGCGGGGCCGCTCGGCACCGTTAACGCGCGACGTGGCGGCTAGAGGCGCCGCCACGTCGTGTACCGCGGGACTCAGGCTTAATGCTTGACGTCAGCGCCGTTGTCCTGGTCGGCCGCCTGGCCTTGCATGTTCATCTTCATTTCGTTGTTGGCAGTCTGCTTGTCAGCCTTCTGGTTGATCTTGGCGTCCCGCACCTGCTCCTTGTAATGCGACTTGGCGGTCTTTTGCTGTTGCTTCAATTCCGCCCTGGATGCGTTCTTCGAGGCCTTGTATTCGGCATTGGCCTGCGCGTTGGCTTCGCGCTTCTGGACCAGCGGATCGGTCGAGCCCGGTGCCGTCAGACGCGTCGGTGCCGGCGTGACCGGCTGCACACCTTGCGCGGCCGGTGCGGCAGGCGCGACATCGGCGCCCTGGGTCTGGACCTGAGCCTGGCCGCTCATACCGGCGGCGGTCTGGGCGGTCTGCGCGAGCGCAGCGGTAGCGGCAAAAGCCGTCAGGGCGGTACCGATCAGAAGTGTACGAATCTGGGTCATGGCTAAATCCTCTCTAAAGTTGTTGTGACGCGGGCGTGGTATCCGGCGCGGCACGTGGATGTGTGCGTCATGCGCGCCTCGCCCGGTCTATTCACCGCCGAGAAATTCAGCAGGCTTTCCTACAGACCCGAACTTTACGAGTGAAGTTCGTCATGTACGAGCGGTGTTACGGAACGTTTCACTTTCTGACAACTACATAACATCTGCTTGCAGTCCCCTGAGTACAGCCCAGCACCACAGCGACCTTCATTCAGGGCAAGCTTCTGGCTTATGATGCGAACCCTTTGCTTCAACGCGCAAACGCCATGCCCAATCTCGATTTCACACTGACCGGCGACTACGTCGAACTGCACAATCTCCTGAAGATAACCGGGCTCGCGGACAGCGGCGGGTCGGCAAAAATGATGGTCGCGGACGGCGCGGTGACCGTCGACGGCCGGGTCGAAACGCGTAAAACCTGCAAAATTCGCGCGGGCCAGGTCGTGCTGCTCGGCGATACGCGGATCGCGGTGCACGAGGCTTGAGGCGCTGCCTTGCCCGATTCGGCGAAACCCGCGGCTTAAGACGTTGAGCCGGAAACCGGGGGCAGCCATGAACGCGAAGTCGAAGGCCGGCCCCCAACGGCCCGCACTCCGCGACGTCGAGTCCGGAAACTCGGAGGACCGCGCGCACCAAAATCGTGCTTCCTCCATCGACATCCCAACGCCTAAGCAATAAGCTGTCAGTTTCGACAGACAAACGACAGACAAACAATCGGCTGACAGCCGCCCTACGCTTTCAGCGCGCCCCGCATTCCGCTACTGGCCGCGCGCAAGCCTCGCGAGTCGTCCGGCTTGCGCCCGCCGCCACGCTGTCGCCCCTTCCGCCTTCAAGCGCTCCATGACTCAATCCGGCTTCACCCGGGTGGCCGCCCGGCCGCCGACCCTCTCCCGCCACGCTGCCGACACCGCCAGGCTCGCCGCGCCGCTCGCCATCGCGCAACTTTCGCAAATGGCGATGGGCGTCACCGATACGATCCTGCTCGGCTCGCTCGGTCCCGACGCGCTCGCCGCCGGTGGACTCGGCGCCAATCTGTTCTTCGTCGTGGTCACGTTGCTGCAAGGCGTGCTCACTTCCGTCAGCGTGAGCGTGTCGCACGCGCGCGGCGCGCAGGACGAAGGACGGGTGCCGCATATCTACTGGACCGGCTTCGTATTGTCGGTACTGCTGTCGGTGCCGGCGTTCTTTCTGCTGTCGTTCGCCACGCCGATCCTGCTGGCGTTCGGCGAACCCGCGCTGCTCGCGCACAACGTCGGCGAATACGCGGCGGTGCTGCGCTGGGGCTCGCTCGGCAGCCTGATCGGCGTCGGCCTGATGCGCTCGTTCCTGCCGGCCATCGGCGCGGCCAGGCGGCTGCTGTGGGTGTCGCTCGTCAGCGTGTTCGTCAATGGGTTTCTCAACTACGGGCTGATTCACGGCGTCTACGGGCTGCCTCGCCTGGGCTTTCTCGGCTCGGCGGCGGCCACCTCGATCACGGTCTGGTTGAGCGCGCTGGTCCTGATGGCCTTGTTGCATCTGCGGCCACGCTATAAACATTTCGTCGTCGCGACGCGGCCGAACGTGCCGTTGATGGGCGAGCTGTTCGGCATCGGCTGGCCGGTCGCGATCACCTACGGCGTCGAATCGACCCTGTTCCTCGCCACCGGCCTGATGGTCGGCCTGCTCGGCGAATCGCAACTGGCCGCGCATCAGATCGCGTTGAACGTCGCCTCGGTGGCCTTTATGGTGCCGCTCGCGATCGGCCAGGCGGCAAATGTACGGGTCGGCTACTGGTCCGGCGCGGGCCAGCCGCTCGCCGCGCGCCACGCGGGTTTCGTCGCGCTGGCCCTCGGCGTCGGCTTCATGACGTTGTCGGGCATCGTGCTGATCGCGGCGCCGCACTGGATCGTCGGCCTGTACCTGCATCTCGACGACCCGGCCAACGCAGCCACGGTGACGTTGGCGAGTTCATTGCTCGGCGTGGCCGCGATCTTCCAGATCGTCGACGGCATGCAGACGGTCGGCTCAGGCTGCCTGCGCGGCCTGAAAGACACACGCGTGCCGATGATTGCCGCGACGTTCGGATACTGGGTCATCGGCTTTCCGACCGGTTACGTGCTGGCGTTTCATTTCGGGCTGGGCGCCCGCGGCCTGTGGTGGGGGCTCGCCGCCGGCCTCGCGAGCGTCGCGCTGCTGATGACGCTGCGCTTTCACAAACTGAGCTTGCGGCGCGTGCCGGTCGCGCCTAGTGCGCCGCCTGCCCCGTCGGCATGAGTCAGGCAAAGCGCAGGTGCCGCTTGCGCGTGCGGTCGACAGGTCGATAGATTGATAGATCGATAGATCAATACGCAGGCCAGGCTCAACGCGCCCAGGCCGCCTGGTTGCACGCGCAACCAACGTTCCCCGGCAAACACGCCATGAACGGTAAAATGCGCGCTTTGGCAAAAATCGCGCGCACCCGCGTGAGCCGATTCGCGCACCTCACAAAGGCCTGCGCCGCCCAACGGCCCGATACCCACCGCCAGGGCCCGCCGCTCCTCGCGAGCGGCGCCCCGGGCATGCACCGCTCATCGCGGCATGCGGCTCGACCGACCTTCAATTCTCGCGATAAAACATAAACAAGGACCACCCGTCATGCTTGCCCGCGTCACCCGTTTATTCCCGCTCTGGGCCGTGCTCATTTCGATTGCCGCGTATTTCTCGCCTGCTTCGTTCGCCGGTATCGCGCCGCACGTCACCACGCTCCTGACGATCATCATGCTGGCGATGGGCGTCACGCTTTCAGTAGCCGATTTCCAGCGCGTCTTCACGCGGCCCGCGCCGGTGATCGCCGGCATCGTGCTGCATTACCTCGTGATGCCGCTCGCCGCGTGGGTCATCGCCAAGGCACTGCGCATGCCGCCGGATCTGACGGCCGGCATGGTGCTGGTAGGTAGCGTGGCAAGCGGCACGGCGTCGAACGTCATGATCTATCTGGCGCGCGGCGACGTGGCGCTGTCGGTGACGATCAGCGCATTGTCGACGCTCGTCGGCGTATTCGCGACGCCGCTGCTGACGCGCCTTTACGTGGATGCATCCATCGCTGTCGACGTGCACGGCATGCTGATGAGCATCCTGCAGATCGTGGCGCTGCCGATCGTGGTCGGTCTTGTCGTCAACCAGTTGTTCAACAAGACGGTCCGCAAGATCGAGCCGATTTTGCCGCTGATCTCGATGGTTGCGATTCTGCTGATCATCGGCGCGGTGGTGGGCGGCACGCAGAAGAGCATCGCGTCAGTGGGTCTCGTGGTGATGCTCGGTGTGGTGCTGCACAACGGCATCGGTTTGCTCGGCGGCTACTGGGGCGGCCGTCTGCTCGGCTTCGACGAAGCCGTCTGCCGCACGCTCGCTATCGAAGTGGGCATGCAAAACTCGGGGCTCGCGGCAACGCTCGGCAAACTGTATTTCACGCCGATCGCGGCGTTGCCGGGCGCGTTGTTTTCGGTGTGGCATAACCTGTCCGGCTCGCTGCTCGCGGGTTATTGGGCGGGACGGCCCGCGAAAGGGTCTACGCATCCGGATGGCGAGCGCGTATTGAACGCCGAACGCGGGTAATCGTCATCGAGCAAGCATCAAGCGCTGCGGGTCGAAGGCTTCCTGCCTTGACTCGCGGCATCTGTCCGCACGCTTGAGGCGTGCGGACAGAAAGCGTCGCGCAGGCAAACAGATCACGCTCAAAGTCCCCCGGCCTGGTCATACGCGAGAGCGAAAGCTCAGCCCTGATTCCCCTTAGAATGGATTTCTCGACAGCGTGGGCACGCCACATGCGCTGCCGCCATGAGAAGCCTGCAAACAGGGAGAAACAGCGTGTCGTGGCATCAAAACCAAAATCAAGATCCGACCGCACTGCACCGCAAATCCGCGTTCAGCACGCTTCGGAGGAAGTCACTCGCCCGCACTAAAGTCGGCTGCCCTGAAGGAATTCCTCCGCGCCCACGTAAGTCTCCCGCCTCGAAGGAAGCTCCTCGCTCCGCGGGAAGTCCCCTTCAGGGATTGATGAATTGGAGAATGGCAGGATTGCGGAATTGGCGGACCACGAGACATATCTTCCTGCTGTGCTGCGCAACGGCACTTTTGACCGCTTGCGCGAACCGTCCTCCCGCCACCGCATTCGACCGTCCGGTCACCCACGCACTGCCCGCCACTGAAATAACGCCGCTTCGCACGGCCCTCGCGGCGCCCGAAGCGGCCCATCCCAACGAGTCCGGCTTCCGGGTCCTGTCGAACGGCACCGACGCCTTGCAGATGCGCATTGCGCTCGCGCGTGCCGCGACGAAAACCCTCGACATGCAGTACTACATCGCCAACGAGGACACCACCGGCAAGCTGCTGCTCGGCGCCGCGCTCTACGCGGCCGACCACGGCGTGCGCGTGCGCATGCTGGTCGACGATCTGAACTTCAAGGACATCGATCAGGTGATGGCGGGTCTGAACTCGCACGACAACATCGAGATCCGTGTTTTCAATCCGTTCGGCAGCGCACAGGAAGGCGTATTCGAACGCACGACGAACGTGTTCACGCAGATCAGCCATTTCACGCGCCGCATGCACAACAAGTCGATGATTGCGGACAACCAGTTGGCGATCGTCGGCGGCCGCAACCTCGGCGACGAATATTTCAGCGCGAGCGAAACGCTGCAGTTCCGCGATCTCGACGTGCTCGCCGCCGGTCCGGTAGTCGCCGACGTCTCCGCCAGTTTCGACGACTACTGGAACAGCAGCATCGCCTATCCGCTGCGGGTGCTGAACAAACAGAAGTTCGATGCGAAAGTGCTCGACCAGACGCGCGACGATTTGCGCCAGCACTGGCGCACCAACGCCGATCCCTACAACGCGAAGCCGCTGAACGCGACACCGCTCGCCGTGCAGATTGCCGGAGATCAACTTGGCCTGACGTGGGCGCCGGCCGAATTCAAAGCGGACCTGCCGGAGAAAATCATCCATCCGTCGCCGGATTACGTCAGCCCGCCAATGCAGCGACTGGTGGAGCTGATGCGCGACGCGCAGAAAGACTTTCTGGTTATTTCGCCCTACTTCGTACCGCACGAGTCCGGTGTCAAGGCGGCGGGCGAACTGACGCATCGTGGGGTACGCATCGCCGTGCTGACCAACTCGCTCGCCGCGACCGACGCAGTGGCCGTGCAAGCCGGCTACAGTCCGTTCCGCGTCCCGCTGCTGCAACAGGGTGTGGAGTTGTATGAATTCAAGCCGCAGCAGAACACGTCGCGCGTCAGTTTCACCGGATCTCGCTCGCGAGCCAGCCTGCACGCAAAAACCTATGTCGTCGACCACAAGATTCTGGTGATCGGCTCGATGAATCTCGATCCGCGCTCGGCCAATCTGAACACCGAGCAGACACTGGTCATTCATAGCCCGCCGCTCGCCGAACAGGTCGCGCAGATCTTCGAGCGCGCGATCGCCCCCGAGGCGAGCTACCACGTCACGCTCGCCGATCCGGCGCAACTCGCGTATCTGCGCTCGATCGGCGCGCCCCTCTCGCCGCTCGTCTGGACCGACGTGGAAAACGGCACGCGCCGCACCTATATCTTCGATCCGCAAGCGGGTTTTTACCGGAACGCGCTAACGGGTCTATTCTCCCTATTGCCTGTCAACGCAGAACTTTGAAAAGCGGAGTTGAACCATGACCGAAGACGTACGAATGGAGCGCGACACGTTCGGCGAGATCGCCGTGCCGAACGCCCGTTTATGGGGTGCGCAGACCCAGCGCTCGCTGCAGAATTTCCGTATTTCGTCTGAAAAACAATCGCCCGAACTGATCACCGCGCTGGCCGTCATCAAGCGCGCTGCCGCCGAGGTCAACCTGGGTCTGGGCGTGCTCGACGAGAACAAGGCAAAGGCGATCATGCAAGCGGCCGACGAAATTATCGACGGCAAGCATCCGGAAGAATTCCCGCTCGCGGTCTGGCAAACCGGCTCCGGCACGCAGACCAACATGAACCTCAACGAGGTGATCGCGAATCGCGCGAGCGAGCTGCTCGGCGGCGAGCGCGGCGAGGCGCGCAAGGTGCATCCGAACGACGACGTGAATCGCGGCCAGTCGTCGAACGACGTGTTTCCGACAGCGATGCACGTGGCCGCCGCCTATGGGATCGTCAAGCATCTGCTGCCCGCGCTGAAGACGCTGCGCGATACGCTCGAGCGCAAGGCAAAGGCCTTCGCCGACATCGTCAAGATCGGCCGTACGCACCTGCAGGACGCCACGCCGCTGACGCTTGGCCAGGAGTTTTCAGGCTACGTCGCGCAACTCGATCACGGCATCCGTCATGTGGAATCGGCGCTGCCGCATCTGTATGAACTCGCACAGGGCGGGACCGCGGTCGGCACCGGCTTGAATGCGCATCCGCAGTTCGCCGACAAGGTGGCCGCGGCAATCGGCAAACTGACCGGCTTGCCGTTCGTTTCGGCGCCCAACAAATTCGAAGTGATGGCCGCAGCCGATGCGCTGGTGTTCGCGCACGGCGCATTGAAGACGGTGGCCGTGAGCCTGAACAAGATCGCCAACGACATCCGCTGGCTCGCGAGCGGCCCGCGTTGCGGGCTCGGCGAGCTGTCGATTCCGGAGAACGAACCGGGCAGCTCGATCATGCCGGGCAAGGTCAATCCGACGCAATCCGAAGCCCTGACGATGCTGTGTTCACAGGTGTTCGGCAACGACGTCGCGGTGAATATCGGCGGCGCGAGCGGCAACTTCGAACTGAACGTGTTCCGGCCGATGATCGCGCACAACGTGCTGCAATCCATCCGCCTGCTCGCCGACGGCGCGCACAGTTTCAACGACAACTGCGCGGTAGGCATCGAGCCGAATAGCGAGCGCATCGATACTTTGCTTAACGAATCGCTGATGTTGGTGACGGCGCTCAATCCGCACATCGGCTACGACAAGGCCGCGCAGATTGCGAAAAAAGCGCACAAGGAAGGCACCACGCTGAAGGCGTCGGCGCTGGCGCTCGGCTATGTCACCGAGCAACAGTTCGACGAATGGGTACGGCCGAAGGATATGGTCGGGCATTCGGCGGGGTGATCGCCGATGGGATCGGCCGGAGGTAGGCCGGTCGCGCAGATTGGTTGATGCGATTGCAAATAGCAGGCCGGGCGGATGCAATGATCGCGCGGCCTGCGCATGCTGCTTGCACGCGGGAGCGTGCCTCTGGCAAACGGCGGTGAATGGCGGTGAACGACGGCAAGCGGCGGCACGCCACCACAACGCGTGCCGATGCCGCCCGAAGCGCCGCTTAAACCTTGCCCTGCGCCACTTCTTCCGGCTTCAGTTCGACGATCGCGTCGAGCGCGTCCTTCACGTCCATCGCGTACTTGGCGAGGCGCTTCTGCTCATCCGTTTCCGGCACGAACGCGGGCACCGGCACCGGGTGACCGTTCTCGTTGACGGCGACCATCACGACGAGGCAGTCGGTGGTTTGCAGCAGTTCGCCGCCCTTCGGATCGCCCGCCTGCACCGACACGTGAATGTGCATGCTGGTGCGGCCCGTCGCCACGACCCGCGCGCGCAGTTCGACCAGGTTGCCGACCAGGATCGGCCGGCGAAAGCGGATATTGCCCACGCTGACCGTCACGCAATAGCGCCCCGACCACACCGCCGAGCACGCGTACGCGGTCTCGTCGATCCACTTCATCAACGCGCCGCCATGCACCTTGCCGCCGAAATTGACCGAGCTGGGCTCAGCGAGAAAGCGGAAGGTGGTTTCGGAACGGTCCAACGGCGCTAAGGCAGGGGTGCTCATCTTGACTCCGGTCAATCGGATGCATTTAAAGGAGGCGATTATACGAGCGCAATATTGACTCCGTCGCGGGTCGGGTGGGGTTATCTTGCCGGATGTCGGCCTGGACGGCCGCTATGCTTTCGTCGAGCTTTCGCCCGTCAATTCGCCTCCGCAGCCGCGGGAGCCGCCGCGTGCCGGGGGACGACCGCTGACTCAAAACGCTCCCGATACTCGAGCGGCAACACGCCGAAGCGCCGCACAAAAGCGCGTCGCAAGTTCTGCTCGCTGCCGAAGCCGCAATCGAGCGCAATCCGCTTGAGCGACCGGCGCGACTCCGCCAGCACCCGCGCGGCCGCCTCCAGACGCAATGCCGACACGGTTTTGGCGGGCGTGCGCCCAACCTCGTCGACGTAGCGCCGCGCGAAAGTCCGCGGACTCATCTGCGCGCGATCGGCCAGCCGTTCGACCGACAGATCGTCGCGCAAATGGGCCGCCATCCAGCTATGCAGCGCCTCGAACGGTCCACCCGCCGAAGCCTGTGCTGCCAGCGCCGCACTGAATTGCGATTGCCCGCCGGGCCGCTTCATGAAAACGACCAGCCGCCGCGCCGCCTGCATCGCGACCGCGTGGCCGACATCCTCTTCGATCAAGGCCAACGCGAGATCGATGCCCGCCGTCACGCCCGCCGACGTCCAGACAACGCTGTCCCCTGCACCTTGGCCCACGTCGCGGATGAAGATCGGATCGGCGTCGACCCGCACGTTGGGGAAACGGCGCGCGAGATGCGGCGCTTCCCGCCAATGAGTGGTCGCGCGGCGGCCGTCGAGCAGGCCCGCTGCTGCCAGATAGAACGCGCCCGTGCAGACCGAGCACACGCGCCGCGCCTGTGGCGCACGCCGCCTGATCCACGCGACGAGTTCCGGCTGCAACGTGCACCGTTCGTCGATCGGGATACCCGGGACGATCAGTGTGTCGATCGGCTGATCGTCGAGCGAGTCGAGCCGTTCGGTCACGACCGGCAGACCCGGGAAGGTTTGCAATACGCCACCGTCGATGGATGCGACGGTGGTGCGGTAGGCGATCGGCTCTGGGGCGTTTCTGTTTGGGCCAGTTGGTCCGTTTGGTGTACTCGGTGTACTCGGTGTACTCGGTGTACTCGGTGTACTCGGTGTACTCGGTGTGCTCGGTGTGCTCGGTGTGCTCGGTGTGCTCGGTGTGCTTGGCGTGCTTGGCGTGCTCGGTCCGCTCGACCCAGTCGGTGCGCCAGACCCGCCCACGCTCTCAACCCGGCCGGAGCCGATCGGTCCACCGGCACAGTCAGAAACAACAGAACGCCCCGCCGCGCCCACCTCCGCCGCCATGGTCAATTCAGCGCGCCAGAACGCCTCGAGCGGCCCGCATGCATCGAGCAGCACGAGGTCAGGCGCCACCGCGAAAACGATATGACGTGCAGCCATCAGGACATCACCTCCACAGATTGCCGCTTGCGCGACCACGCATAGGCAAGCGTCGCCAACGCCGCCATCCCGAGCGGCGGAAAGATTGCGGCATTAATCGTCGCCCAACCGAAGCGCGCCAGCAATTGCCCGGCGAACAGCGAGCCCAGCGCGGAAAACGCAAAGGTCGTGAATTCGCTGGTCGCCTGCGTCTTGGCCCGCTCAGATGGCCGGTACGATTGCGCAAGCAACGTCGATCCACCGACGAACATGAAATTCCAGCCGACACCCAGGCATGCGAGCGCGGCGTAGAAGTGCGGCAGATCGGTCGAGCGCAACGCCAGCACACCGCACAGCGCCGACAGCGCGATCCCCGCGCCGATCACCTGCAGCACGCCGAAGCGCTTGATCAGTCGCGCGGAAAACAGCGACGGCGCGAACATGCCGACCAGGTGCCATTGAATGATCGCCGCGCCGTCGCCAATCGTATGGCCGCACGCGACCGCGGCGATGGGCGTCGCGGTCATCACGAACATCATCACGGCGTAGCCGAGCGCGTTGTTCGCGAGCGCCGCGGCAAAGATCGGCTGCCGAACGATTTCGCCAAGCGGCCGGGCCGGGCTGTGAGTCACGGCCGAGTGCGCGGATGGCGCGGCGTCGCGATACAACAGCGCCAGCATGGCAATCGATACAAGTCCGAGCCCGGTGACAAGCGCGTAGGAACCGGCGAACGCGACCGGCGCGAGCCAGTCCTTGCTCCATGCGGCGAGAAGCGGCCCGCACACGGCTGCCACGACGCCGCCGGTGAGTACAGTCGAAATCGCGCGGCTTTTGCCCTCGATTCCGACGGCATCGGCGGCCGCCAGCCGGTAATACTGCGCGAACGCCTGAAACACCCCGACCGTCGCCGTGCCGGCGCAAAACGCCCAGAAGCTGTGATGAAAAATCGCCCACACCGAGATGGCCCCGCCCACCGCACCGACGCCCGCGCCGAGCACGAAACCCGCGCGCCGCCCGATGCGCGCCATCAGGAACGACGCAAAGATCGTTGTCAACGCGGCAGCGACGGTAATCAGCGAGAACGGTAGCGTCGCGAGCGCTTTGTCGTCGGCGAGCGTATAGCCGACCAGACCGGTCAGCGTGAGATCGATCGAGACCGACGAGGTGTAGAGCGCCTGGCAAACCGCCAGTACGCGCGCGGCACGGCGGCCGTGCGGATCGGAATGATCGGAGCCGGTTTGACTCGCGGCCGAAGACGGCACCGCGGCGGGCGTAGCGGAAGACTCGGCGGAGGGGGCAGCAGAGGAAGCCGCGAAGGCGGTTGTCGAGGCAACGGCGGAAGTTGCAGATGTGATGTCAGAGGAGGCAGCGGAAGCGGTGGACGGCGGCATCGGTGAGCCTCGGGCGGCGAAAGTGGCGATGCATTGATCGTCACACGGCCGGTGATGGCAGGAATGACAATGATGCATCAATTCCAGCCACCCGCCACGCTTACGCGTCCGAAAAAGCGACCGCGCCCGCTTCGGACTTACTTGCGAACCGAAATGCCCTCGTCGATCGTGCCGTACATCGTGATGCTGCCGGTACCTGCACCCGAACTCGGAGCGGAACCGCTTTGCGCGCACGCACTGAACAGTAGAACCGCGGCAACTGCGGCGAAAAAGAATTTCATGAGAGCGTGTTCCGGCAAAGACAGGATTCGATTCTAGCCTGGCGGCCTGGCGCGACGCCAAAGCGGCACGAAGCGCCGCCTGAGGCGCGTCCGAAGCCCCTGAGGCACTCCTTTGCGCAACTCGCATTGGCATTGGCATTGGCATTGGCATTGGCATTGGCATTGGCATTGGCATTGGCATTGGCATTGGCATTGGCATTGGCATTGGCATGGGCATGGGCATGGGCACTGGCACTGGCACTGGGCATGGGCACTGGGGCTGCGGCTGCGGCTGCGGCTGCGGCTGCGGCTGGGGCTGCGGTTGCGGTTGCGGTTGCGGTTGCGGTTGCGGTTGCGGTTGCGGTTGCGGCATAGGGTAACGGCGCACAGAAGCACTGAGGCATTGAGGCACTGAGGCACTAGAGCACGCACCAGCCCGCCCTCGCCGCCTGGTTTTCGTAGCCGCTGCATTCGACAATTCACGCTAAGCTGAAACATCGAATGCAGCAGCCAGATAGAGTGGACTGCATGGCGCCCTGCCCGCGCCACCAACCGGAGACGCCCGATGCCCGCCAATCTCGCAGACGAACACAATCACTTTCCAGGCCTGAGCCGCATCGGTGCGCTGCTCGCCGACCCCGGCCGCGCCGCGATGCTGTGGGCACTGATGGATGGCAGCGCCCGCCCGGCCGGCGAGCTGACGATGATCGCCGGGCTCTCGCCGTCGGCGGCCAGCGCTCATCTGGCGCGTCTGACCGACGGCGGCCTGCTCGCCCTCGAAGTGCGCGGCCGGCATCGCTATTTCCGGATCGCCTCGCCGGATATCGCCGCGTCCATCGAAGCGCTCGCCAACGTCGCGCAGGTCAGCGCGCCGCAACGGGCCGTGCCGCGTCCGGTGCGCACCGTGCCGGTCGACATGCGCTACGCCCGCACCTGCTACGACCATATGGCGGGTGAATTGTCGGTGCGGGTGTTCGAGCGGCTGATCGAGCGCGGCCTGCTGACACTGCACGGCTCATCGCTCGAAGCAACCGCCGAAGGCGCCGCCCGCTTCGCCGATTGGGGCATCGACATGTCCGCCCAGAAGAGCCGTCGGCGCCGCTTCGCCTGCACCTGTCCCGACTGGAGCGAACGACGCCCACATCTGGGTGGCGCGCTCGGCGCCGCACTGCTCGATTCGTGGTCGGCTCATGGTTGGGTCGAGCGCACCGAGCGCCCGCGAATCTTACGCATCACACCGGCAGGCCAACGTCATTTCGATGCGCTTCTCGCCGCCTGAACCACGCTTAACCGCTTGATGCGATTACATAATTTTCGCAATCAGCTTACGAAAGGCCTTATCGAGACCTTTTGTTACACGCTCGTCAGAGAGCCTTACAAAAGTGGGGGCCTTGAAACAAACCGTGAGGGTAGAGTGACTCTCACGGGCACGGCACAATGCCGCGTCCGTCGGAGATAAATCATGAGAACAGTGACCACAGCCCAACATTCGAAGCGCCGGCTCACCGGCTACACGCTCATCGCCGCCGCGGCGTTCCTGTTCGCGGCGCAAGCCACTTTTGCGCAGGAAGCCGAACAGGCGCCCCCGGGCGCTGCTTCTTCTCAGATTAGCGATCCGCCGGGACGTGTTGCGCGTCTGAACTACACGGCCGGCGCCGTGACCACCGAACCGGCCGGCGCAACCGACTGGTCGTACGCCCAGATCAATCGCCCGCTCACCACCGGCGACCAGTTGTGGAACGATCAGAACGCGCGCTCCGAACTGCATATCGGCTCGACCGCGGTGCGCCTCGATCAGTCCACCAGCCTCGACATCCTCAATCTCGACGACAACAGCGCGCAGTTGAAAGTCGCGCAAGGTACGTTGTCGGCACGCGTGCGTGACCTGGCGCCCGGCTCCTCCTATGAAATCGACACGCCGAATCTGGCGCTCGGCCTGAATGGCCCTGGCGACTACCGCGTCGACGTCGCGCCGGACGGCAGTAGCACCACCGTCACCGTGCGCAGCGGCAGCGCGACCGTGTACGGTGACAGCGGCCAGGTGCCGGTCGCGGCCGGCCAGCAGATCCGCTTTGCCGGCACCAACCTGCAACAGGTCGCCGACAACGGCGCGCCCGGCCTCGACGGCTTCGATCAATGGGCGGCAAGCCGCGACGCGGCGGAGGATCGCTCGCTGTCGGCGCGCTACGTGTCGCGCGACATCCCCGGTTATCAGGATCTCGACGCCAATGGCACGTGGCGCAGCAGCCCGCAGTACGGTGAAGTGTGGGTGCCGCGTGCCACGCCGGCCGGCTGGGCGCCGTATCACGACGGTCACTGGGTGTGGCAAGCGCCGTGGGGCTGGACCTGGATCGACGACGAGCCATGGGGTTTCGCGCCCTACCACTATGGCCGCTGGGCCCAGGTCGACGACGATTGGGCGTGGGTACCTGGACCGGTCGTGGTCAGCGAACCGCCCGTCTACGCACCGGCGCTGGTCGCCTTCGTGGGTGGCGGTGGTGGCGGAGTCAACTGGGGCGTGAGTCTCGCGATTGGCGGCGCGGTCGCGGCCGGCGTCGCGTGGTTCCCGCTGGGCCCGGGCGAACCGTGGCACCCGCACTGGGGCGATCACGATCACTGGAGCCCGGGTTACTACAATCGCGTCAACAACACGACGGTCGTCAACAACTACAACCGCAACATCAACGTGACGAATGTGACCAACATTCACAACACGTACATCAACTATCGTGTGCCGGGCGGTGTGACCGCGGTGCCGGCGACAGCCTTCGTGCACGGTCAGTCAGTCGGCCGCTTCGCGCAGAAGGTCGATCCGCAGCAGTGGCGCAACGCGCAGATCAATCCGGGCGGCCCAGGAATCGCGCCGGTGAAGGAAAGCTTCGGACCGGGCCTGCGTAACGCGAACTACCGTCCGCCGGCCGGCGTGATGACGCGTCCGGTTGTCGCCACGCGGACTCCGGCCGTGCCGGCCGCGTACCACGACACGCTCGCGCAAAACTTCGCGCAGAGCGGCGGACGGGTGCCGGGCGCGGGCGCGCCGATCGTGCGAACCTCGGTGCCGGCCCATATGGCAGGGGGTCCGGGAACCATGCCGGTGCAGAACGTACGGGTCGTGCAATCGCACCTGGCTGGGCGGACGCCGGGCGCTGCACCCGGTGCCCCCGGTGCCGGTGCGCTAGCGGGTATGCAACAGGCCGGTCAACGGCCGGGCGAAGCGCCGCAGAACGGTCAGCCGCAGCGTGGTGGCGAGCCGCAAGCGCGGCCCGGCATGCCGCCGCAAATGGCCAACGCACACCAGCCACCCGTCGACACAGCTCATCCGTCCAATGGCGTGCCGCGTCCGCCGCAAGCGAACGGCGCCAACCCGAACGCCTTCGCACAGCAGCACGGCGCGCCGGGGCAAGCGGGTCAGCAAGCTGGCGCGGAAGGACGGCACGAGCCTGCGTGGACGCAGCCGCATACGCCGATGGCCCAGCAGGCGCAGCAACGTGGCGCCCCGCAGGAACAGGCTCGCCAGCCGGCGGGGGTTCGTCCGGAGCAGCAGCAACAGGCTCAGCGTCAACCGGAAGCGCAACCGCAGCGTGCGCCTGAAACACGCGCCCAGCCGCAGGCGCCCCGCCCGCAGCCGATGCAGGAGGCGCAGCAGCAACCGCGTCAGGAAAATCGTCCGCAGCCGCAGCCGCAACAGGTACAGCAGCCACGTCCTGAAGCGCAGCCGCAACAGGTACAGCAGCCACGTCCTGAACCGCGTCCGCAGCAGGTGCAGCAGCCACGCCCCGAGCCGCGTCCGCAACAGGTGCAGCAACCGCGCCCTGAGCCGCGTCCGCAACAGGTGCAGCAACCGCGTCCTGAGCCGCGTCCGCAGCAGGTGCAGCAGCCGCGTCCTCAACCGCAACCGCAGCGTGCGGAACAGCCGCGCCCCCAGCCGCAGCACGCCGAGCAGCATTCGAGCGGCGGCAATCGTGACGAGCATCACAAAGGCTAGCAGCTATACGCTGGCACCCCGACGGCTGGAAGTCGGCAAGAAAAAACCCCCGCGACTCACGTCGCGGGGGTTTTTCTTTGAGCAGGCTACGAGCAGGCGCTCACATCACAGCGCACGTTCAGACCGCCATAGGCGCCGTCAGCGGCTCGTGATGCCGGTAGCCGACCAGCGAGAAGTCCGACGGCTCGATTTTCTCGAGCCATTCCGGCTCATACACACCGGTTTTCGCATAGTCCGGCACACGGTCCGAGATCGCGAAGGCGGGGCTTTCGTACGGCTCGCGCGTGAGCTGTTGCTGCAGCATATCGAGCTGATTCTCGTAGATGTGCGCGTCGCCGATAAAGTAGGTAAACCAGCGCGGCGTATAACCCGTCAGGCGGCCGACCAGATGCAATAACGCCGCGCCTTCCGTCAGATTGAACGGCGTGCCGAGGCCGACATCGTTGCTGCGAATGTACAAGCACAGCGAAATTTCACGGCGCGTGACGTTCGGCAGGAACTGATAAAGCAGGTGGCAAGCCGGCAGCGCGATCTGGTCCAGCACAGCGGGGTTCCAGGCATGAAACAAAATTCGCCGGTCGGCGGGGTTCTGCATGATCGTGTCGAGACACTGCCGCAGCTGGTCGATCGCCTTGTACAGCAACACTTTGGGGCTGCCGTCTTCCGCGAATTCCGTTACCACCTGGAAGCCACGCGCGGTCGCGTCGGCGAGTTGCGCGCGTGCGCCGGCGTCCAGCACCTTGTAGGCCGGCCACTGGCGCCACTGCACGCCATAGACGTCGCCGAGATCGTCGGCGCCCTGGCGATACGGATTGGCAAGCCATTGCGGATTCTGGTTGGCGTTCGCATCCCACACCTTGCAGCCCAGATCCCGGAAATCCGCGGCGCTGCGCGACGCGCGCAGAAACCCGACCAGTTCACCCACCGCCGATTTGAACGCCAGTTTTTTCGTGGTGACCGCCGGAAAGCCCTGCTGGAGGTCGAAGCGCAACATGGCGCCAGGCATGCTGATGGTACGGATGCCGGTGCGGTTCTCCTGCCACGTGCCGGTGTCGAGAATCGTGCGGACGAGGTCGAGATATTGTTTCATGCGGGTTCCTTCGACGTGGCGCGCCCCTGGTCAGGGGCCGGCGCCACGGAGATTGAGCGGAAAACCCGATTTTAACAAGCGCAGCCGGACGGCGTCCGGTCGAGGCGCGCGACGGAGAAAATATCGGCAGGAAAACGCGTCAGAGATGCGGCACGGAAGCCGGCAAGTCGCCGTGCGGTGTGCTCAGCGGCTCGCCTTCCATATGGCGCATGCCGTGCGAGCACAACAGGCGGTACAGCGTCACGCGCGAAATACCGAGTTCCTGCGCGGCGTCGCCGAGACGGCCGCGGTGGCGCAGCAGCGCGAGCTCGATGGCCTGACGCTCGGCCGCTTCGCGCGCCTGCGCGAGCGACACCGGCACGATCTCGACATACTCGGCCAGTTCGAGGTCGCGCGCCGTGATCGCCCGCCCTTCCGACATCACGATGGCGCGCCGCACCCGATTGATCAACTCGCGCACGTTGCCCGGCCAGCCGTAGTTATGCAGCGCCGCAATAGCGTCGGGCGCGAAGCCGCGCAAGCGCCGGCTTGCGTCTTTCTTGAAACGTTCCAGCATATGCCGCGCAAGCAGTTCGATATCCTTACCACGTGCGCGCAACGGCGGTTCGTCGATTTGCAACACGCAAAGGCGGTGATACAGGTCGGAGCGGAACCGCCCTTCGATCATCGCAGACGTCATATCCACGTGAGTGGCCGAGATGATACGCACGTCGACGTCGATCGAACCGTGGCCCCCCAGCCGCTCCACCTTACGTTCCTGCAGGAAGCGCAGCAGGCTCGCCTGGCTTTCGAGCGGCAGATCGCCGATTTCGTCGAGAAACAGCGTGCCGCCGTTGGCCGCTTCGACGCGGCCGATCTTGCGCTGATTGGCGCCGGTAAACGCGCCGCGCTCATAGCCGAATAGTTCGGATTGCAACAGATGCGGCGGAATCGCGCCGCAGTTGATCGGTACAAAAGGCGCATTGCGGCGCGCCGAGCGTTCGTGGATCGCGACCGCGGTCAACTCCTTGCCGGTGCCCGATTCGCCGGAAATAAACACCGGCGCGTCGGTCATTGCCACTTTACGGATCGAACGGAACAGCGCGAGCATCGCGTCGCACGAACCGACCATTTCGCCTTCGGCGCCTTGCGATGCATCGTTCGATGCCGGCTCGCCGAGCGAGATCATGCCGTATGCATGACCGACCGAATCGACGATCCTGTCGCCCGAGTAAGGCACCGTTACATAGTCGAAACAATAGTCCCGCACGAGCCGGCGCAAAGCCGCGTCCTGCAATTGTCCGGGCGTGGTGGCCGCGACCCAGCCGACGTTCGGCATGGTCAGGCAGGACTCGAAGGCGGCAATTTCGTGTGGCTGAAAATCGCTAGACAAATCAAGCAGGCCGCCCGCCGCCATTCCGGCGCGAACAGCACGGCGCACATCGCGCGCTGACCCCACGACTTCGACATGCCAGCCGCGCTGATGGAAACGCGTATTCAGTTCCGCGCTCGGATCGCGTGAAACGTAAATCAGTTGCCGCGTTGCGGGTTCCATTATTCAGATCCTCTCGTCAACGAACGTTAAGGATGACGCACGCACCTGAACCGGAGTTCAGACACGCTGACTCGTTCGGGATTCGCGAAATAAGCAAAACCCGAACGGCCATTCCATTCCGTGCGGACAGCTGATCCCCAAGAAAGCGGCGTGTGTGTTTGAGACGGCCCGTTAGCGGGCTTTTTTAAATCTGAAGCTGTTTTCGAGAGCTTACTATACACGCGCCGCTTGGAAAACAATTATGCGAATTTAATCGGGGACCCCTTTGCCAGTAAGGCCTAGCGGGCGATCAATACTTATTCAACCTATGAATAAAACCATTGTGGAAGCGCTTTTCCTGGCGTTCACCCCAAGGTAGTTCATACCTTCAGATTTAACGAATTACAGGTATTTTCTGCCTCCCGTTTCAGCGCTGAAACGTTTTTGAGCGATTTCCCAGTCGTTACTCCGAGGCATACGGGTCACATCCAGGCGCACCAATGGATTGCGACTCATGGCACACGTTTCGCTAAATGCTGTGCACCAAGGAGACACATCATGCGAATCGCTTTCCGCATCGACCTGAACAGCATTGCACCTTGCGCCGCACTATGCGCCACCGCGATGGCCTTGATCGTGCTGCCCGCCGGCGTCAATGCACAGGAATCCGCACTGTCTCAATCAGCCCCGATGGCCGAAACCGCCGATACCGGTTCCGCCACCCTCGCGAGCACGCCGCTCGCAGCGGTGGCCTCGCCGGACACGACGGCCATCGATACGGCGAGCGCCCCTGCGGCGGACAACACCGTGGCCGACACGAACGACAGCGCCGCGTCCCGCAGCGATCTGGCCGGCAGCGCACTGCGCATTCCCGTCGAGGCGGCGTCTGTAAACGATCTCGTGCTGGACGACCAGGCGCTGTCCAACCAGCGCGGCGGCTTCGGCGGCATGTTGATGGTCGCGTCTACGCCGCAACTGATGCGCGGCTTCAACAACGGCGGCAACGGCGTGACGCTGTGGGACGAAATCGCCCCGCCGTCGCAGTTGCCGATCCCGGTCGACGTGGCCCGCTCCGCACAAAGCAACGTCACGAGCTACCAGAGAAATTAGCGCAACGGCCCGCTCGCTGCCCAACACCGCACCGACCGATCGTCTGCCCGCAAGGAACTGACATGAACGCCTCAACCCAGAAGCCGAGTAGCCGCCCCTGCGCAGCCGTGCTGTCCGCGCTGCTCGGCGTGCTCGCTGCGGGCGCCGTGACGGGTGTAGCCGCCCAGCAGGCGACCCAGCCGGGCAACCTGATCATCGAGCGTGACATCACACCGCGCGATGCATTCGTGCCGGTGCCGAAGAGTCAGGATCCGATCGCCGTCCAGGTCCAGACCTTCCCGAAGGCGACCTTCGATGCCTCGCTCGGCGCGATGGCGAGCGATCTCGACCTGAACAGCGCACACGGCACCACGGGCATCACGGGCAACGGCTTCATGCCGGCGCTGGTCGGCACAAACGGCATCCAGCACATGCTCGCGGGCGCCGGCAACACCGTTCCGGTTGGCGCAGGCGCGAGCTTCGGCGGCGCCGGCGGAATCGGCAGCTCGATTGCCCAGTCGGTCAACGGCGCCCTCGCCCCCCTCGGCGCTGCTTTGGGAGCCATGAAATGAAAACGACACGCGCACCGGCAGCGAAACGCCTTCCGTCACGCAAGCATCTGCGCTGGCCCCTGATGGCCTGGGCGTTTCTCGGCCTCGCGAGCGTCGCCGCACACGCTCAAACGCCAGCCGCGCTCGTCGACGCGCAGTCGCTGATCGGTAACGGTGCAGCCGCCGGCGCGACGGGTGTCGTCGCCATCAACGAGGCAGCGGGCCTCGACAACGTACAGGCAAATCAGGGTGTGCTCGCCAATGGGCAAGTCCCTCTCGGTCTGACTGGAAACTCGCAGGACGCCGCCACTAACGCGAAGACGACGGCCGCGAAAAGCACGATCAGCAGCAATGCATTTTCAAACACCTCTGGCCTTATCGAAGTGAATCAGTCGGCGGGTGTAGGGAATCTCCAGCGGAACAGCGCCGTAATAGGTTCTGGACCGAATGGAGCGGAGATCGTAGCGGATGGGGTGCTATCCGCTACGACCGCCAAAGGCGGCGGTCTGGGAAGGTCCAGCGAAAACCACGACGCACGCGAAGTATCTATCGGTGCGGACGCGCTAAAAAACGTCAGTGGGATCGTTCAGATCAACCAGACCGCTGGCTCGGGTAACGTCAGTTCAAACAGTTTTGTGCTCCGTCCCCCGGCGGGCACCTTTTTCTAACGAGCCACACTCTTTATCGGAGCGTCATCATGAAGCGCACTATCATTGCAGCGGCTGTCCTGTCGACGATGGCAGCAGGTTCGGCTTACGCCGAATGCACCGCCGGTTGCGACCCGGCTGAGCTCTTTACGGCAACGAACATCTATACCGACATCGGCGAATTCGGCTTCATCACGCTGCGTGGCCACGTCAATGTGTCGAGCAGCTCCGGCGCCACGGTCAACAACACGCAGAATGTGAACATCAACGGTGTCGACATGAAGACGCCGCCGCAAAGCTATGTCTCCGGCAACGTGAAGACCACGATCAACACGACGGATAGCTGGGACCATGCAAGCGGCAACGGCAGCCACTGGGGCGTAAGCCAGTCGTACAGCAACAACGCCTGGGCCTATAACAAGAGCAACACGCAAACCAGCTCGGCTTCGTCGAGCGCGGCATTTATTGCAGGCGGCGGCTTTGCGACGGGTATCGAATCGTCGTATCGGGGCTACAACTATCTGAACACCCATGCCTCCGCGAACGGCTTCGCCGCAGCAGGCTTCATTGCCGGTCTCGGCGTCGGTCCAGGCGTGATCTTCGGCGGTGTCGCAGCAGGCTTCGCCGCAGCGCTGAACACCCATGCGTCGGACAACTTCGGCGGCGGCTTCGCAGCCCAGGCAGCCGGCTACGGCGTGGCATACGGCGGCTACGCCGCAGCCAGCCAGAGCACCGCGACGCAAACCCGCAGCGGCTATGGCGACGAAGTGCACGCCAGCTATTCGGAAGGCAGCAGCGCCTACGGATGGACCCATAACTATAACGACAACCGGGGCTCCGTCACGGTTACCGGCAGCGTGACCCAGCACATCAACACCGAAACACCGACGGTAATGTCCGCCGGCATCGGCGACGGCGCGCTGCAAACCGCAAACGGCAACATTGGCGTCAACATGGCCACCGGCGTCGACAACGCGCAATCCAATGACGCCGCCCTGTCCAACATGGACGTCGGCCCCGTGTTCGGCTCTGCGCAGATCTACTCGACACAAGCGTCGAGCGGCAAGGCGAAGATCGGCGATTTCGACTTTACCGCCAGCGTCGGCGCCGACGTGCTGAAGGGCGCGACCGGCAACATCGGGGTGAACGTGGCGTCGGGTGTCGGCAACGTGCAAAACAACAGCCTGGCAGCATCGGCGACGACTGACAGCAGCAGCGGCGGCATGGGCTGGGGTCATAACAAAGGCGGGAAGGACGGCGGCGAAGTCATCGCCACCGACCAGAACTGCCAGACCGCAGACGCAATGGTCAATGGGCAGTTCACCGGCTCGTCGATGCTCGGTGCAGGCGCCCTGTCCAATGCTAGCGGCAACATCGGTGTGAACATCGCATCGGGTGTAGGCAACCTGCAACACAACGGCCTTGCAGTCGCCAGCGTGTCGCATCAGTAACTAAAGCTGTATCGCTGGAAAACACCGGTCAGCCTTCGTGCTGGCCGGCTGTTTCCGCGGGGGGAGACATACCATGTTCGGGGTGAGCAGGGTAACGCGCGGCTTTTTCCTGACACTCTTCGCTGGGCTCGTGCTATCGCAGACGGGTCACGCGCAGAGTGCCCTTTCCATGAATGCCGCAGCGGGTGTGCCGTTCGACCTGAACGTGCGCTCGATCCGCGAGCTCCGCTACAACCATATCGTTTCGCAGCGTTACGACTACAGCTGCGGCTCAGCCGCTCTCGCCACGTTGCTGAAGTACGGCTACGGCATCGACATTCCCGAAACCGAAATGATCCAACGCATGATGGTGTTCTCGACACCTGAGGTGGTGGTGAAGAACGGCTTCTCGATGCTGGACATGAAGAAGTTCGTCGAAACGATCGGCCTGCGCGGCCGCGGGTATCGCGTCACCGCCGAAGCGCTCTATCACCTGATGATTCCCGTGCTCGTGCTGATGAACAGCGACGGCTACGAGCACTTCGTCATCGTCAAGCACGCGGAAGACGGCCGCATCTTCATTGCCGACCCCGCGCTCGGCAACCGCATCGTCATGGAAGACGACTTCGTCAAGAAATGGAACGGCCTCGTGTTCGCGGTCGTCGGCAAGCCATTTATGGAGGATTCTCCGCTCTTGCAAGGCAACGAGTCGCTCGCGCTCAAGCTGCGCGAACGTGCGCTGGAAAGCGGCACGGCTGCGACTCCCTTTGTGGAATACGGTTTGATCAAGGCAGAGATGTTCTGACTCATCATGGACCGAAACTTACTCACCATTGGCTGTGCGTTATGCTTCACGACGTGCGGCCTCGCATCAGCCGCACACGCTGCCGAGCAGCCATCGGCAGCGTTCGAAGATGTCAGTGCCCTCAAGCTGCAACCCGTCGATGACGCCGTCCTCGCCAACCAGACCGGCAAAGGCATTGTTGGGGACATCATTTCGGGTGTCGTCGTCACCCTGCTGTCGCAATGGCAGTTGCCGAACGGCGCCACCGCCGCCGCCTCGGGTTCGCTCGCCATCGGCATGAACACACCCAACCAGCCGAGCGTCCAGTTCAATTCATCAGCCTCCGTGACCGGACCGAACGGGACCTCGGGCAGCGGCTCCAACCGCAACGCCAGCGCAAGCGGCGGACAGAACGTCAGCGTCAACGGCGTCTCGCAGATTGCCCAGATTGCAGGCAACGGCAACCTCGGCACCAACCAGGCGCTGATCGATTTCGACGCCTCGCCAGGCAGCATGACGCAAGGGTCCTATAACAACGCAACGTTGGCAGCCGCAAGCAATGCGAACGGCTCGGTGACAGCCTCCGTCAATCTTGCCAACGGCGGCATTTCGATTGCGCTGCGAACGCCGGCCGGTATGGCCACCCAAACCATCGCGCCGAGCAGCGCGCAACAAGCCGGGGCGATCGCCCAACTCTTGCAGATTGCAGGCAATAACCAGCAAGTCGCCAACCAGTTGCAACTGCATTTGCAGACGCAGCAGATGTCGGCCTCGATGCTGCGCCAGATCGGCGTCCTGCAAGCGCTGCAAAACAGTGTAAGGAGATAACACGGGCCGCCACCCGACCATGAAGGAGACCGAAGTACCAAAACGACCGCGCGATGCATAAGGAGACACGCGACGCGCAGTCAGAATACCGGGGGAACAAAAATGATCAGATTCTCAAAGACCGGTGCGCCACGCATGGCGCTGGCGGCCATTCCGGCCGCCGTCATGCTGTTTGCGCTGTCGCAGGGGGCCAGCGCGCAGGCGCTCGCCGATCAATCGGTTGAAGAACGGCTGAACACGCTCATGCGCGTCGTCAGCGAGCAGCAACAGCAGATCATCTCACTCGAACGGCAGGTCACGAACCTCGAGATGGCGCAGCGTGGCCGCGGCGCGCCGGGCTACGGCGAACCGACCGGCAATGCCGCGGTTGCCGAGCAACCCGGTGCGGACGGGCTGCCTGTGCCGCTGCCGCCGCTTGCTCAGGTGAATCCGGGCACACCCGCGCCGGGCGGCGCCACGGGCACCGCGACCGGTGTGCCGGTCACTCCGCCGGTGCCTGAAAATAGCGGTGGTGGCGGCGGCCTGCCTGCGGCGACCGACGGCAGCGGCGCGGTCGGCCAGACGCAGAAGGCCGCGCAACCGGTGCGCACGCAATCGGAAGACGCCGTGGTGCAGAACCAGCAGCACACGCCGCTGTTCGAGCACAAGCTGACCATGGATTGGGGCATCAGCGATACCTACTACGACCGCCGCCAGTTGCAACTGTCCGGCTTCCTCGCGCTCGATGCGATTTTCCTCGGCAACATCAACCTCGGCGAAACCAAGTCGCACCAGGTGATGGCCGATCTCGACACGCGCTACGGTCTGACCGACCGCATCAGTGTCGACGTCGACGTGCCCTATATCTACCGGCACAGCAACTTCATCGTCGGCGGGGCCGGCGGGGCCGCGAATACGGTCTCGGACGCCTCGGCAAATTCGAGCGACATCGGCGACGTCAATTTCGGGATCTACTACCAGATCCTGAAGGAAACCAACAACCTGCCGGACCTGGTCGGCAGCCTGCGCGTCAAGGCGCCGACCGGTTCGTCCCCGTTCGGCATCAAGCTGGCGCAGGTCGATGCCAACAACACCAACCTCGTCGCCCCCACCAAGCTGCCCACCGGCACCGGCTTCTGGAACATCACGGCGGGCCTGTCGGTGTTGAAGACCTACGATCCGGTCGTGCTGTTCGGCAGCGTTTCGTACACCTACAACATTGCCCGCTCGTTCTCGGACATCTCGTCGGTCATCGGACAGACCGAACCGGCGACGGTCAAGATCGGCGACGTCGTGCAATTCGGCGGCGGCGTAGCGCTGGCGTTCTCGGACAAAGACTCGGCAAGCATTTCGTACACCATGGCGCTCGAACCCGAGTCGCAGACCAAGGCGCCAGGCGGAACCTATTCGAAGGTGCCGGGCAGCGAGACCACCGCCGCCGCACTGACCTTCGGCTTGAATCACGTAGTGAACAAGCACTTGACGATCAACGGTTCGGTGTCTGTCGGCCTCACGCCCGACACGCCGAATTTCGTGATCGGCGTGCGCTTTCCCTACACTTTTTGACGTGCCAACGATACGAGGTTGATCGTGCGCGAATCACCCCATCTGAGCAGCGTTACACCGCCCTCCGGCACTCATCTGTCGGTCGCCCGGACCCAGGACGCGCCTGCGACACGAGCAGCGAAAGACTTCGTGGGGCGCCCGTCGGAAGTCTCTTTGATACGCCCGCAGGAGGCTGCGGCGGGAAACCGGCGCGAACCCTCCGCCGCCGCGAAGGAGACCGGTCTGCCGCACGCGCAGACCGAACGGACGCTGCTGTACGTTACGCGCACGCCGGACGAGACGCTGACCGCCCATCTGAAGAGCCGCGGCTGGCACGTGATGGCGGCCCGCTCGGCGCACGAACTCGCGCGCCTGGTCAAGCCTGACGTGATATGCGCCGGCATTGTCGATCTGGCCGGCTTTGCGTTGCGCGACCTTGGCGGCCTCGAAGCGAGCCTGCGTCAGCAGCAGATCGGCTGGATCGCGCTCGCCACCCCGGAACGCCTCGCCGACGCCGACGTGCGGCGCCTGATCCGCCACTACTGCTTCGACTACGTCAAGACGCCGGTCGCCAACGTCACGATCGACTACCTCGTCAGTCACGCATTCGGCATGGTGACGTTGTGCGACGCCGATGAGATCCCGCCAGTCACCCCCGCTACCGACGACGACGAAATGGTCGGTACCTGCGAGGCGATGCAGCAGCTCTTCCGCACCATCCGCAAAGTCGCCAATACCGACGCCAGCGTGTTCATCTCGGGCGAATCCGGCACTGGCAAGGAACTCACCGCGCTGGCGATCCACGAACGCTCGCCGCGCCGCAAAGCGCCGTTCATCGCTATCAACTGTGGCGCCATTCCGCACCATCTGTTGCAATCCGAACTATTCGGCTACGAACGCGGCGCGTTCACCGGCGCGAGCCAGCGCAAGATCGGCCGGGTCGAGGCCGCGGACGGCGGCACGTTGCTGCTCGATGAAATCGGCGACCTGCCGATGGAAAGCCAGGCGAGCCTGCTGCGTTTTTTGCAGGAAGGCAAGATCGATCGACTCGGCGGCCACGAATCGATCCCGGTGGATGTGCGAATCATCTCGGCGACCCACGTGGATCTCGAGATCGCGATGCGTGACGGACGGTTCCGCGCCGATCTGTTCCACCGCCTGTGCGTGCTGCGTGTCGACGAGCCACCGCTGCGCGCCCGCGGCAAGGACATCGAAATTCTTGCACATCACATCATGCACAAGTTCAAGACCGACAGCGCCCGCAATATCCGCGGCTTCGCGCCGTCGGCGATCGAAGCGCTCTACAACTACAACTGGCCCGGCAATGTGCGCGAGCTGATCAACCGGGTGCGCCGCGCAATCGTAATGGCCGAGAACAAACTGATTTCCGCCGCCGATCTCGACCTCGCGCAGTTCACCGAGCAGCAGACCATGAGCCTCTCGCAGGCGCGCGAAGCCGCCGAGAAGCGCGCGATCGAAGCGGCGCTGCTGCGGCATCGCCACCGCTTGAACGAGGCGGCGGTGGATCTGAATATCTCGCGCGTGACGCTGTACCGGCTCATGGGTCAGCACGGGCTGCGGGAACTGAGCGCGGCCGACGAGAAGGCGTCGCTCGAATCGTGCGCCGCCGACGAGGCTTCGCACGAATGACGGGGCGCGAGGCGCAGCGCCGGCCTGGATAACGGCGCCGTTCTGCGCCTCAGGTAGAATCAGGCTGGTTACGTTCCCCTTTCCATTCGATGACGACGCTCACCCTGATCGTCGCTCGCGCCAACAACGGCGTGATCGGCCGCGACAACCAGTTGCCCTGGCGACTTCCCGAAGATCTCGTGTTCTTCAAGCGCACCACGATGGGCGCGCCCATCATCATGGGCCGCAAGACGCATGAATCGATCGGCCGGCCGTTGCCGGGACGCCGCAACATTGTCGTGACACGGGATGCCGCACGGCGCTTTCAGGGCTGCGACGCGGCGACCACCCTCGAGGACGCGCTGAAGCTCGCTGCGCAGGACCAGGCGCCCGAAGCGTTTCTGATCGGCGGCGCGCAGCTGTATGCGGAAGGTCTGCAGCAGGCGGACAAGCTGATCGTCACGGAGATTTCCGCCGACTTCGAAGGCGACGCCACGTTTCCTGAACTCGATGAAAACGAGTGGGAAGAAGTCGCGCACGAAACGCATCGCGCAGATGCGCCGAATGATTTCGATTATGCGTTTGTGACTTATAAGCGTAAGGGCACTTGAGATTGCAGCACCGCGCCTGACTGACGGGCTGGGCTTCGCGCATTCGTCATTCGCCGCCGCTCGACATTCACGCATAAAAAACGCCACGCAGTTGCCTGCGTGGCGTTTCTGTTTGCGGCGCCGTGGTGCAACCCTGAGGCGGCGCCGGCCGGCGACTGATCCGCGGCCGGCGGTTGAGGCCCGGCTTGATCGACCCGCTTACTGCCCCGCGATCGTCATCCGCTCGATCAGCACCGAACCCGTTTCCTTCGTGCCGCGCGTGATCGTATCCGCGCCGATCGCGACGATATGGCGGAACATCTCCTGCAAGGTGCTCGCCACGGTGATTTCCTCGACCGGGTACTGGATCTTGCCGTTCTCGACCCAGAAACCCGACGCGCCGCGCGAATAATCGCCGGTCACGTAGTTCACGCCCTGCCCCATCAGTTCGGTCAGCAGCAGGCCCGTGCCGAGCTTCCTCAGCATTTCCTCGAAATCGTCTTCCGGACGCGTCTTCGAGCTGCGCAGCGACAGGTTGTGCGAGCCGCCCGCGTTGCCGGTGGTCTGCATGCCGAGCTTGCGCGCCGAGTAGGTGGACAGGAAGTAGCCCTCCACCACGCCGTCCTTCACCACCGAGCGCTGTTTGGTGCGCACGCCTTCTTCGTCGAACGGCGCGCTGCCCATCGCACGCGCGACGTGCGGATCTTCGACCACCTGGACGTGCGGCGCGAACACCGGCTTGCCGAGGCTATCGACGAGGAACGAGGTCTTGCGGTACAGCGCGCCGCCGCTCGTGGCCTGAACGAACGCGCCGAGAATGCCGGCGGCGAGCGGCGCTTCGAACAGCACCGGCACCTTGCGCGTGTCGAGCCCGCGCGCGCCGATGCGCGACAGCGCCCGTTGCGCGGCGTAGCGGCCCACCGCTTCCGGATCGGCGAGGTCGGCTGCACTACGGGTCGACGTGTACCAGTCGTCGCGCTGCATGTTGCGCGCGCTGCCGGCAATCGGCGCGCACGCGATGTAGTGGCGCGAGTACGGATAGCCGGCGAGGAACCCGCGCGAGGTGGCCAGCACGAATTGCGAGTGCTGTGCCGAGACGCTCGCGCCTTCCGAGTTCTTGATTTGCGGATCGGTGGCGAACGCGGCGTCTTCCGAGCGGCGGGCGATTTCCACGGCTTCGTCGGCCGACAGATTCCACGGGTGATACAGATCGAGATCGCGCGGCGCGGTTTCGAGCAACTCTGCTTCGGCGAGGCCCGCGCAATCGTCTTCAGCGGTGAAGCGAGCGATGTTGTACGCCGCCGCGACCGTATCCTTCAAAGCCTGCGACGAAAAGTCCGAGGTGCTCGCGTTGCCGCGCTTGTTGCCGATGAACACCGTCACGCCGACCATCTTGTCGCGGTTGTGTTCGATCGTCTCGACTTCGCCGCGCCGCACGGAAACGGACAGGCCGTCGCCTTCGGAAATCTCGGTCGCCGCGTCGGTGCCGCCGAGCGACTTCGCGTGACGAAGGATGTCCGAGGCGATTTCCTTCAGTTCATCCTGGGTATGCGGAAAAAAGCGCTGCTTGACGTCCATGTCTGCTGCCATTGTCGTTGCCGTCCTGTTCGGGGCCGAGCGGCCCTATGTGTTCGCCCATGCCACGCACGTGCGCTTGCAATTTACGCGCGCCTTTTGCGTGCTCGCGTGCTCGATTGCATGCTCATTTGCGTAGTCACGCATCCCGCGATCATAGCAAGGTACGCGAAGCTGCACCTGGCATTCGCCGCGCTCGCCCGATGAGCCTGTTGCCGAGCGTATTGCCGCCCCGGCGACGCTTACCTCCGGTGCCAGCCCAGCCCGCATCGCCGCGACCGTTCGATGAGCGCACGGGCCGAATGCATCAAGCCGCCTCGACATCACGGCCCGCCCGATCGGCTTCGCCGCGTCCGCCCAAGCCGGCGAGCGCACTTGTGCGCAGCAGCACGGCGGGTTATGCGTGCGCGGCACGCTACAATATCGGCATGACACGCAAAACCCGCATTCAACCCATCGAATCCGCCGAGCCGGAAGTCGACGAGAACGGCTACGACCGTCCCAGCAAGTCCCAGCTCAAGCGCGAAATGCATGAGCTGCAGGAACTGGGCGCGGCGCTGATCGCCCTGCCGAAAGACGCGCTCAAACGCATGCCGATGCCCGAAAAGCTCGACGACGCCGTACGCGAAGCACGCCGCATCACCGATCACGAAGGCAAGCGCCGCCAGGTGCAGTACGTCGGGCGCGTGATGCGCTCGCTGCTGGACGAGGAAACCGCCGCCCTGCGCACCGCGCTCGACACCTATAACGGCGTCAACAAGGCAGAAACGGCCAAGCTGCACTGGATCGAGCGCACCCGCGAGAAACTGCTCGCAGACGACGCCGCGCTGACCGAATTCATCCGCCAGCACCCGAACGCCGACCCGCAGCAAGGCCGCACGCTGATCCGCAACGCCCGCAAGGAAGCGCAGCAAAGCAAGCCGCCGCGCTACTTCCGCGAACTGTTCCAGTGGATCAAGAACGCCGACGGCCCGTCCGCCGAGACCGATTCCGATGCAGAAGACGCTCAGGAAGACGACGATGACGACCGCGACGCGTAAGCAGACAAATAAGGCAACGCGTCAGCATCCCGACGAAATCGTGATCGGCCTCGTGTCGATCAGCGATCGCGCGTCCAGCGGCGTGTATGAGGACAAGGGCATCCCGGCGCTGCAGGAATGGCTCGGGCTCGCCCTGACCTCGCCGTTTCAGGTGGTCACGCGGCTGATTCAGGACGAAGCGCCCATTATTTCCGCCACGCTGATCGAACTGGTCGACGAAGTCGGCTGCGATCTGGTGCTGACCACCGGCGGCACCGGCCCGTCGCGCCGCGACGTGACGCCAGAAGCGACGCTGGCGGTGGCCACGAAGGAAATGCCGGGTTTTGGCGAGCAGATGCGGCAGATCAGCCTGAATTTCGTGCCGACCGCGATTCTGTCGCGCCAGGTGGCGGTGATCCGCGAAACCGCGGATCACGCGGCGCTGATCGTCAATCTGCCGGGTCAGCCGAAGTCGATCAGGGAAACGCTGGAAGGCTTGCGTGACGCCGAAGCAGGCGGCGCGGTCAAGGTGCCGGGGATTTTCGCCGCCGTGCCCTATTGCATCGATCTGATCGGCGGCCCATATATGGAAACCAACGCCGACGTGGTGAAGGCGTTCCGGCCGAAGAACGCAGTGCGCGCACCTCGGCAGGATTGAGGTCGGCGCTGCTGCGGCGCCGTGTTATGGCACCGCCAGTCAGCGCCGCCGAAGCTGCGGCAGCGTGATCTTCATCGCCACAGCCCCCGGAGACGCAGCGGTTTTATTCCGCAGCCGCCCCTTCCGGCGCCGCCGGAATCAGGAAGTGCTCGCGGTAATACTTCAACTCGTCGATCGATTCATGAATGTCCGCCAGCGCCGTGTGCATCGCGCGTTTCTGGAAACCCTTGTAAATCGCCGGCTGCCAGCGGCGGCACAGTTCCTTCAACGTGCTGACGTCGAGATTGCGGTAATGGAAGAAGCGCTCCAGATCCGGCATCCAGCGCGCCATGAAACGGCGGTCCTGGCAGATCGAGTTGCCGCACATCGGCGATTTGCCGGGCGGCACATAAACGCTGAGAAAATCGCGAATCTGTTCGGTGGCGTCGGCTTCGCTCACCGTCGACGCCTTCACGCGGTCGATCAGGCCCGAGCGGCCATGCGTGTTCTGGTTCCACTGATCCATTTTGGCGAGCGTCTCGTCGCTCTGATGGATCGCCAGCACCGGGCCTTCCACCAACCTGTCGAGCGTCGAATTCGTCACCACCACCGCGATTTCGATGATGCGGTCGGTGTCCGGCTCGAGCCCGGTCATTTCCATGTCCAGCCAGACGAGATTCATGTCGCTGCGTACGAGCGGCGGCTGTTCGGTGGATGAGAGGATGTCAGTCATGAAGGCAACCCTGAGGGCCCGGCAAACGACTTCGCAAGAAGCGCGCTTGCCGCGGCAATTGTTCGTATGAGATCGGTTTGAGCCGGTTTGGACCGCGGTTTGGACCGCGGTCTGGATCGGTTCGGGCCCGGTTGAACTTATGGCCCCCGCCGCCAGGCGGGAAGAAACATATAATTCTCGCATAGATACCACGGAATCCCCGGATGCCTACCCTGTACTTCACCGTTCTGTTCGTCATCGCCGTCGTGGCGATGGTCGGCACCAAGCTGTGGCTCGCGTCGCGGCAGATCCGCTTCGTCGCCGGCCATCGCGAGCAGGTGCCGAGCCAGTTTGCCGGCACGATCGCGCTCACCGCGCATCAGCGCGCCGCGGACTACACCGTCGAACGCACCCGGCTGACCATGATCGAAATCGTCGTCGGCGCCGCCGTGCTGATCGGGCTGACGCTGCTGGGCGGCGTCCAGTCACTCGACCTGGCCATCTCCGACTGGCTGGGCCGTGGCTATGCCGGCCAGATCGCGCTGGTCGCCGCGGTGATCGCGATCACCGGCGTGATCGACCTGCCGTTCGAGTACTACCGGCAATTCGTGGTCGAACAACGCTTCGGCTTCAACCGGATGAGCAAAGGCATTTTCTTCCTCGACCGCCTCAAAGGCGTGCTGCTAGGCGCCGCGTTCGGCCTGCCGCTGCTGTTCGTCGTACTGTGGCTGATGAACCAGGCGGGCAGCCTGTGGTGGCTGTGGACATGGATCGTCTGGGTGGCGTTTCAGATGCTCGTGCTGGTGCTGTATCCGTCGTTTATCGCGCCGCTCTTCAACAAGTTCGAGCCACTCAAGGACGACGCGCTGAAAAGCCGCATCGAAGCGCTGATGCAACGCTGCGGCTTCGCCGCGAAGGGCCTGTTCGTGATGGACGGCAGCCGCCGTTCGGCGCACGGCAACGCGTATTTCACCGGCTTCGGCGCCGCCAAGCGGATCGTGTTCTTCGATACGCTGCTCGCGCGCCTGTCGGGAAGCGAGATCGAAGCGGTGCTCGCGCACGAACTCGGCCACTTCAAGCGCCGTCACGTGATCAAGCGGATGATCGTCACGTTCGCAATCAGTCTCGTGATGCTCGCCCTGCTCGGCTGGCTCACGCAATGCGTGTGGTTCTATGAAGGACTCGGCGTGCGGCCGTCGCTGATCGGCGGCAATAGCGGCCTCGCGCTGGTGCTGTTCTTCCTCGCGCTGCCGGTGTTCCTGTTCTTCGTCACGCCGCTCGGCAGCCTGAGCTCGCGCAAGCACGAGTTCGAAGCCGACGCGTTCGCCGCGACGCAAACCGATGCGCAAGATCTCGTCAACGCGCTCGTCAAGCTGTATGAGGACAACGCGTCGACGCTGACGCCCGATCCGCTCTACACCGCGTTCTATTATTCGCATCCGCCGGCGTCGCAGCGGATCGACCGCCTGCTGCGGCACGCATGAGCGGCCGCTCCCCGAAAGCGCCGCGCGCACCGTCCAGCACGCGCGTAGGCGGCGTGGTGATTGCCGCTCATGGGCGGCATTACCTGGTCGCGCCGGAAGACGGCAGCCCGATGCTCCAGTGCTTCCCGCGCGGCAAGCGCAGCGAAGTGGCGGTCGGCGATCGCGTGATTTACGAACCGACTTCGGCGGATCAGGGTGTGATCGTCGAGATCGGCGAGCGGCGCAATCTGCTGTATCGCTCGGATCAGTACAAATCGAAGCTCTTCGCCGCGAACCTCGACCAGTTGCTGATCGTGCTCGCCACCGAGCCGCATTTCAGCGAAGACCTGCTCGGCCGTGCGCTGGTTGCCGCTGAAGCGAACGAGCTGAAGCCGTTGATCGTGCTGAACAAGATCGACGTTGTGGGCGAACTTGCGGGCGCGCGCGCGCGCCTGGAACGCTATACCGCGTTGGGTTACACAGTCGTGGAAGTGTCGATCAAGACGCAGCCTGACGCTGCGCGCGCCGCTTTGATCGAGCATCTGCACGGTCACTCGACGTTGCTGCTCGGCCAGTCGGGCATGGGCAAATCGACGTTGGTGAATCTGCTGATTCCAGATGCCGAAGTCGCCACGCGCGAAATTTCGACCGCGTTGAACAGCGGGCGGCATACCACCACGTTCACGCGGCTCTACCCTCTGCCCGGCGACGGCGGCGGCGCGTTGATCGACTCGCCGGGCTTCCAGGAATTCGGCTTGCATCATCTGACCGAAGGCCGGCTCGAACGCGCGTTTCCCGAGTTCCGGCCGTTGCTGCCGAACTGCCGCTTCTACAACTGCCATCACTTGCAGGAGCCGGGCTGCGCGATTCTCGAAGCGGTCGCCGATGGCCGCATCCGGCGCGAACGGCACGCCCTGTACGCGCAGCTGGTGCACGAAGCCAGCCAGATCGTGCGCTGAGGCGCGTCGCTGTCAACCCATGGATTCACGATGAAATTGATGCGCGCGCCGAATCTGATCATCGGACAGCATTGGGTCAATGTGCTGGAGACGGCGGGCATCGCTTGCGAGTTGCATAACCGTTATCTGAACGGTGCGCTCGGCGATATTCCGGCGGATCAGTGTGCGCCGGAGCTGTGGCTGGTGGATGAGCGCGACGAGGCGATGGCTCGGCGGTTGATCGATGCGGCTTCGCATGGACCGGCTGCGGGATCGCCTTCGTGGCGATGCCGTCAGTGTGGGGAGACGCTTGAGGCGCAGTTCACGGTGTGCTGGCAGTGTGGGACGGCGCGTGATCCGCGGGATGGGTGAAGTGGCTGGCCGCCCCGGCGGGTAGACCTTGGGGCGGCACGGACTCAGGTTCCAAACGGTAAAGCCGCCGCAGCGTGATCAATAAAAAAGCCGGGTTCAATACCCGGCTTTTTTATGTCGCGTTAGTCGCGCGCTGACTCAAGTGAGCTGCATCAGGCAAGCCACACCGCGATCGTCAGCATTAACAGCAGAATCATCCACAGCACTACCGCGCGCCACACGAGTCCCACCGCCGATTGCAACGTGCGCGGCGTGCAGTCGTCGCCGACTTGCATCGGACCGCCGTCGCCGGTAGTCAGCGCGTCGAGACTCGACTGTTCCGCAAGCGGGCCACTCAGACGCGCACCCAGCGCCCCGCTGCCCGCGGCCAGCAACACACCGTCGTTCGCATCCGGCCACTGACGCGCGTGGTTACGCCACGCATAAATCGCATCTTCGAAATTACCGACGATCGCAAAGCCGAGCGACGTCAGCCGCGCCGGCACCCAGTCGATCACGAAGAAGGCACGCTGCGCGAAACTCGAAAACGCGGCGGTACGATCGTCGACCGGCCGCGCCCACGTCCGCGCCAGATACTCGGCGATCCGATACAGCACCGCGCCGGCAGGCCCGACCGGAATCAGGAACCAGAAAAACACGCCGAATACATGCCGGTGCGAGGCGACCACCGCGTGAATCAGCGTATGCCGCACGATCTCGCTGACGGGCATGTCGACCGTGTCGAGCCCGGTCCATTCATTCAGGATTTCACGCGCGCGCGGCACGTCGTCATTGTTCAACGCGAGGTGGATGTCGGTGAAGTAATGGCTGAACTGCCGGAAGCCAAGCGTGAAATACAGCACCGCGACGTTCCACAGGAAGGCCAGCGCGAAGTGAATGTGATACAGCACGTAGTAGACAAGCGCGACGGCCAGCGTCCAGGGCACCACCACCACGAGCCACGCGAGCACGCCGTGCTTGGGCTTGCCGGCATCGAATCCGTGCGCCGCCGACTCCGCATGGTATTGAAGCAATGCCGCCACCGGATTGTTCAGCGACAGCGCGCGCACCTGTTCAATAATCAGAGCCAGCAATACGGAGAAAAAAGTCATGCGATGCGCCGTGCTTTTCGAGTTTTTACGATTGTTTTATAACGATAGCACAGGGTCGGATGCGACTGAGCGCCGACATTGACAAACACTCGACAACTGCACAAACCGGCATCGCTCACGCTGCGAGAAAGCGATAGAAGTTGCGCAGCATCGCCGCCGTCGCCCCCCAGATGAAATAATGGCCGCCCACCTGGCGCTCGCGGTCCTCCGCTTCCGCCGACGCTGCCCGCGGATAGGGCATGGCAAAGAAACGGCGCTCGCCGCCTTCGTAGCGAAACACCCGCTCTTCGTGGTGCGCCGGGTTCATTAAAAAAGCGAGCGGCACTTCGAATACATCGGCTACTTCGAATGCATCGGCTTTCAACGTGAATGGCGGATGCACGAGACCGATCACGGGTGTCACACGAAACCCGGTGCCTGTCAGATAGTCGGGCAATGCACCGAGAATCTCAACGCGCGACGGATCGAGACCGACTTCCTCCTGCGCCTCGCGCAGGGCCGTGGCGGTCGCATCGGCATCGAACGGTTCGTGACGGCCGCCGGGAAAGCTCACCTGGCCGGCGTGGTCGTTCAGATGATCGGCTCGTTGGGTCAGCAGCACGGTGAGGCCGTTATCGCGCACGACCAATGGCACCAGCACGGCGGCAACGCGCGGATCGACGTGCTGATCGCGCCAGGGGGCTTCGATAATCGGCTCGGGTGTCCAGCTCAGACGCTGCTCGAAACGCGCACGCAAGCCATCGGGCGTCAGGCGCCCGGCAAACACCGGCGGCAGATCGGCGCCCGTCGCTTCGACAGGTAGAGTTTCAGGCTCGAAGGCGGGGCGGATCAACGGGTCTCTCGGAATAAGCGGATAGGGGATATTCCGCTATTTTGACCTGGCAAACAAAAAAGCACCCGCGAGGGGTGCTTTTTCTTACAGCTTTTACGCTTCCGGAGCAGCGCGGTCTTTCTTGGCGACCAGCTTTTCCTTGATTCGAGCCGACTTGCCCGAACGGTCGCGCAGGTAGTACAGCTTCGCACGACGCACATCGCCACGACGCTTCACGACGATGCTTGCCAGCAGCGGCGAGTACGTCTGGAACGTACGCTCAACGCCTTCGCCCGACGAAATCTTGCGGACGATGAACGACGAATTCAGACCACGGTTACGCTTGGCGATCACAACGCCTTCGTAAGCCTGAACACGCTTACGCGTACCTTCAACCACGTTCACGCTGACGATCACCGTATCGCCGGGAGCGAATTCGGGGATGGTCTTCTCGCCGAGGGCACGGCCGATTTCTTCCTGCTCGAGTATTGCAATCAGATTCATCACTGACTCCTAAGTCCATCTTGTCGGCGTTCGTACCTGCCTCACAGAAAACTGCTTGGCTACGGCCCCGATAGAGGATGGGTTCACATCTGGCGCCGTACACGCATGTGCGGCACCGCCTATGTCCGCTCGAAAGACCAAGGCTTTACGCCTTCGACGCTTCCTTCGCGAGACTCGTAAGCCATGCCTCGTCGGCACGGCTCAACATCTTGTTCTTCCTGGCCTTCACGATCAGATCGGGCCGTTTGTTCAACGTATTGCGCAAAGCCTCACGCCGGCGCCACGCTTCGATTTCCGCATGATGGCCGCCAAGCAGCACATCGGGCACGCGCACGCCGTTGTATTCCTCCGGACGCGTGTAGTGCGGACAATCCAGCAGCACGTCGACAAAACTGTCTTGCACCGCCGATTGCGAGTCGTTCAGCACGCCCGGCAACTGACGCACCACGGCATCCATCAACGCCATGGCCGGCAATTCACCGCCGGACAGCACGAAGTCGCCAAGACTGACTTCTTCGTCGACGACACGGTCGAGCAAACGCTGATCGATCGCTTCATAGCGCCCGCACAACAGGATCAGACCGGGCTCGGCCGCGAACTGCATGACGCGGTCGTGATTCAGCGTAGCCCCTTGAGGCGACATCATCACGACGCGCGACGCGCCGATGCCCTGCTCCGCCTGCGCCGCTTTCGCCGCGCCGATCGCGTCTTCCAGAGGCTTGGCCAGCATCACCATGCCGGGGCCGCCGCCGTACGGGCGATCGTCGATAGTGCGGTAGTTGTCGGTCGTGAAATCGCGTGGATTCCACGTGCGCAACCCGTAGCGCTCCTGCTTCGCCGCACGGCTGGTAATACCCCAGTCGGTCAGCGCACGAAACATGTCAGGAAAGAGCGTCACGACATCGAACTGCATCGCTCTCTCCATTCAGCGAGTTATTTAGTAATCGGCTTCCCAGTCGACGATGATCTGCTTCGCCGCCTGATCCACCGTTTTGACAAAGACACCGACGAACGGGATCAAACGCTCGCCGGTGACCGGCTTACCGTTTTTGTCGGTATCCGGGTATTCGATGCGCAACACCGAGTGCGCACCGTTGTCGATCATGTCTGCAACCTTGCCGAGATTGACGCCGGCAACGTTCACCACATCCAGGCCGAGCAGGTCGACCCAGTAGAATTCATCGGCCTCGAGGACCGGAAACTCGCTGCGGCTGATATAAACGCGCGTGCCGCGCAGTGCCAGCGCCACATCGCGGTCAGTTACGCCGCCCAGATGGGCAACGACACTGTCGCTATGCGTTTTTGCGTGTAATGACGGCGCTGACTTGCGCTCCTGGCCTTTCAGCAACCACCAGCGCTTCGCGCTTAGCAACGCGTCTCCGCCGTGCCCGGCGTCCGCATGCGGGGCCACCTTGACCCAGCCTTTGAGGCCGTAAGCGTCGACGATTGCACCGACCTCGACCGCATCGGCCGGCCAGCTTTCCACCGTTTCCGCTCGCATTTCTGCTGCGCTGGAAGCGGTGCTTGCAACTTTGGCTTTCGCCTTGCCTTCGGCTCCTTCGACCGGCTTGCGGACGAATGCACCGAACGGCGCCTGACCAGACGTCTTCGCGCGCGGGGCTGCCGCTTTTGCCTTCACGCGACCTGAACTGCTGGAATCACGCTCAGACATAAGAGAACCTCGCTGCCAACTTCGACGTCTGCTTCAGCAAAACTCGCGCATCGGACTGCTCACGCAAGCTGCGCGAGCCGCCGGCCGAACCGACGACGATACGCATGCGAGCTACCATTAAGCAGCCGGCTGCGCCTTTTGCGCTTCTTTCACGAGACGCTCGACGGTCGGCGACAGTTGTGCGCCAACGCCTTGCCAATACGTCAGGCGATCTTGAGCGATACGCAGCGACTCACCCTTCGTAGCGACCGGGTTGTAGAAGCCAACGCGTTCGATGAAGCGGCCGTCACGACGGTTACGCGAATCGGTTGCGACGATGTTGTAGAACGGGCGCTTCTTGGAGCCGCCACGAGCCAAGCGGATGATGACCATACTAGAATCCTTGAAAACCGGGGTTCGGAACGACTGAAACACGCGATTATAGCGGGAAACCGACGCCATAACAAACACTTACCGGGATAAACTGAGCGACCGGGTTGCGCCGGCCATACAGGCTGGGCCTCCGGATCACGCCGAAACGCCCGAATTACCTGATGGAACGCCCGTGAAACTCCTGCTGCCGCCTGCGTTTTTTTTCGCTTCGTTCGCCGTCTTCCGGCGAGTTGTCGGCTTTTCGCTGCTTGCCGGCTTTTCGCGCACCGCCCGCGTTCAGGCGCTGCGAGCCGGCACAGCGCTGTTGCTCGCGGCCACGGCCCTGCCGGCGCTAGCCGCGTTGCCGGTCGAACGCATCAAACTGCCGCCTGGCTTCCATATTGAAGTGCTGTCGGACGCGGTGCCAAGCGCGCGGGCCATGGCGCTCTCGCCGAAGGGCATTCTTTATATAGGCAGCCTCGACGGCCACGTCTACGCGCTCGAACTGCAGAATGGACGTGTGACAGCCCGCCATGTGATCGCCTCCGGGTTGCAAATGCCAGCGGGCGTGGCATGGCGAGATGGCGCGCTGTATGTGTCCGCGGTGTCGAGAATTCTACGCTTCGACGCGATCGACGCCCATCTGAACGATCCGCCCAAGCCGGTCGTTATCACCGACAATCTGCCGACAGAAACGCACCATGGCTGGAAATTCATCGCTTTCGGCCCGGACGGCAAGCTGTACGTGCCGCAAGGCGCGCCCTGCAACGTCTGCCTGAAAGACCGTGACCGCTTCGGGCTGATCGGGCGCATGGACCCGGACGGCAGCCACTATGAAGTCGTGGCGCGCGGCATTCGCAACACGGTCGGCTTTGCATGGCATCCGGTGACGCACGAGTTGTGGTTCACCGACAACGGCCGCGACCTGATGGGCGACGACGTCCCGGACGACAAACTCAACCGTGCGCCACGCGCAGGCATGGACTTCGGATTTCCGTACTGCCATGGCGGCGACACGTCCGACCCCGAATTCGGCAAAGACCATCCGTGCAGCGCTTTCACACCGCCGGTTGTCAAACTCGGCGCGCATGTCGCCTCGCTCGGCATGCGCTTTTACAGTGGCTCGATGTTCCCGGCCGGTTATCGAGACAATATTTTTATCGCCGGACATGGCTCCTGGAATCGCAGCAAGAAGGTCGGCTACCGGGTCGTGCGGGTGATCACCAACCCGAACGGCAGCAACGCGCGTCAGGAAGTCTTTGCCGAAGGCTGGCTCCAGCCGGGCGAAGCCGTGTGGGGCCGCCCTGCCGACGTGCAGCCGCTGCCCGACGGCTCGCTGCTAATCAGCGACGACTACGCCGGCGCCGTCTATCGCGTGACCTATTCCGCGCCTTAGCCGTACCAACTGCGCAGTGGCGCGCGCAGGCCACCGGCGATGCCAAACCTGCGGCGACCACGGCCACCCGCACGACCGGCGCGGTCACAAACGTCGCACCCGGCGACGCAAACAAATCGTTCAGGCCGCCGACGCAACCCGCTCGTGCCCAACCCAATAACGAACACAAGCAGCCGTGGCCTCTCCATGCGCTTGTACGTCACCTGACCGCCACCACACCGCGTGGCGTAGAATGCGCGTCGGTCCACGCCCACCGGCGCCCCGCTCCTTACGACCGCCTGTCACTCAGATCCCGCCTACATGTCCACTCTTGCTTCGACTTCCTCGCATTTCAGATCCAAGACGATTACCGCCGCCCTGGCGTTCTTCTTCGGCAGCCTTGGCGCTCATCGCTTCTATCTGTACGGCATGCGCGACATTTACGGCTGGGCTCATCTGCTCGGCACGCTGATCGGAATTCCGGGCGCCATGCTGGTGGTGGCAAGCGAGCGGGCTTCGATGCTCGGCTGGGTGCTCGCTTTTTTCGGCGCCGTTTCGCTGCTCTCCGCCTTTCTGGCCGCTATCGTCTACGGCCTGCGTCCCGATGAAAAATGGGATGCGCAGTTCAACGCACAAACCCAGCGCAAAAGCCGCTCCGGCTGGACCGTCATTTTCATCGTGATCTTTTCGTTGCTGATCGGTGCGTTCCTGTTGATGACGGGTCTCGCGATCTCGTTCCAGACTTACTTCGAAGGCCAGGTGCAAGCCGCCAAAGCGCTGTCGCAATAACAGCCTGCGCTTTACGCTAAAAAAGGTTCAGTTGAGGATTGTCGCGCGCCGGTATTTCAGCGCGCGACGGCTCGCCCCGGCGAAAGTGCGACATATCCAGAATCCCGCGATCGCGCCGGTTCAGTCCCAGACGGCGCGTGGCTTTCTGGAATCGCTGCTTTAACAGATCCGCCCACAAGCCTTCTCCCTTCATTCGAGTGGAGAAATTCGAGTCGTAGTCTTTACCGCCTCGCATATCGCGTACGCGGCTCATCACCCGGTCGGCACGATCGGGAAAATGCGCCGCGAGCCAATCCTTGAATAGCGGCGCAACTTCCCACGGCAAGCGCAGCACGATGTAGCTCGCATTGCTTGCGCCGGCTTCTGCGCAGGCTTCCAGCACGCGCTCCATGTCTGGCTCGGTGACAAATGGAATCACCGGCGCAATGCTGACGCCGACGGGAATGCCTGCCTCACTCAACGTACGGATTGTGCGCAGCCGACGCGACGGCGTGGCCGCACGAGGCTCGAGCGTGCGCGCGATATCGGCGTCTAGCGTGGTGATGGTGATGGCCGCCATGAACTGCCCGCGCGCCGCCATGGGCGCAAGCAGATCGATATCCCGCTCAATCAACGACGATTTGGTGATCGCCGCAAATGGATGGCCCCGTTCGCTGAGCACTTCGATTACCCGCCGCGTAAGCCGCAAATCGCGCTCGACAGGTTGCCAGGCATCCGTATTGACGCCCAGCGCGATCGGCTCCGGCACATAGGACTTCTTCGACAACTCGCGCTCGAGCAATTCCGGCGCATTAATTTTCGCGTAGATGCGGCTTTCGAAGTCGAGTCCCGGCGACAACCCCAGATAACTATGCGTAGGCCGCGCGAAGCAGTAGATACAGCCGTGTTCGCAGCCCCGATACGGGTTCAGCGACACGCCAAACGGGATATCCGGCGACGCATTGCGCGTGAGAATGGTCTTGGCCCGCTCTTCGAAAATCTGTGTGCGCAAAACCTTCGGCTCGCTGTCTTCCTCCGGCGACGAAATCCAGCCGTCGTCCACCACTTCACGCTGGTCGACTTCGTAACGGCCCTGCAGGTTCGTCACCGCGCCGCGCCCCTTGCGGGGTGCCGGCAGAGCGATCGGAAATTCGTGGGCGGAGTGGAGGTCGGAATCGGTCACGGCTGGAACACACAAAAACAAAACGGCGCAAAACACCTGTATAAATATACAGTGTTTACGCCGTTTGTCGAGTCCAGCTACGCCGCTACCGCACGCGCTAATCGCCCACTGCAATCGTCAGCGTTTCCTTAATCTCTTCCATTACGACATAGCTCTTCGACTGCACCGCGCCGGGCAGTTGCAGCAGGATGTCGCCCAGCAGTTTCCGGTAGTCGGCCATTTCGCCGATTCGCGCCTTGATCAGATAGTCGAAGTCGCCCGAGACGAGGTGGCACTCCAGCACCTCAGGGATCTTCTGCACCTCGCGGCGGAACTGATCGAACATGTTGCCGCTTTTATGATCGAGCGTGATCTCGACGAACACCAGCAGCGCCGCGCCGAGTTCAGCCGGATTCACGCGTGCGTGATAGCCGGTGATCACGCCGTCGCGCTCCATCCGCTTGACGCGTTCGATGCACGGCGTAACGGACAGTCCGACCTGTTCGGCGAGGTCTTTCATCGCCATGCGGCCGTCCTGTTGCAGGAGCCGCAGGATCTTGTGATCGAGTTTGTCGAGGGACCGGACCGGTTGGCGCTGTGTACGCATAGTGTTTTTGCTGAAAATCCTGAAAATACAATAACAAAACCTGCCCGACTGTTAATAGTATAGCGGTTAACACTGGGCGATCCTTGTTACACCTCGTTAATCGAACGAATTCAAACGAATCGACACGAAGGCGCCCTCAGAACCCTTACTGGATATCCTGGAGCAGCTATGCGAGTCGTCGTCTTGGGCAGTGGCGTTGTCGGCGTGACGAGTGCTTATTACCTGGCGCGCGCCGGTCATGAAGTGACCGTGATCGATCGCGAGGCCGGCCCGGCGCTCGAAACCAGCTTTGCCAATGCCGGCCAGATCTCGCCGGGCTACGCGTCGCCGTGGGCGGCGCCGGGCGTGCCGCTGAAGGCCGTCAAGTGGATGTTCCAGAAGCATGCGCCGCTGGCGATCCGTCTCGACGGCACGCAATTCCAGCTGCAATGGATGTGGCAGATGCTGCAAAACTGCACGTCGTCGCGTTACGCGGTGAACAAGGGCCGCATGGTGCGCCTTGCCGAATACAGCCGCGATTGCCTGCAAGCGCTGCGCGCCGAAACCGGCATCCAGTACGAAGGCCGCACTGGCGGCACGCTGCAGGTATTCCGCACGCAACAGCAATTCGACGGCGCCGCGAAAGACATCGCCGTGCTGCAGGAAGCCAACGTGCCGTATGAACTGCTCTCGCCGGCCGAACTCGCGCAAGCCGAACCGGCGCTCGCCGCCGTCTCGCACAAGCTGACGGGCGGTCTGCGCCTGCCGGGCGACGAAACCGGCGACTGCCAGATGTTCACCACGCGCCTCGCCGCGATGGCCGAGCAACTGGGTGTCAAGTTCCGCTACAACACGCCGATCGACGCACTCGCCATGGCTGGCGACCGCATCGCCGGCGTGCAATGCGGCGATGAACTCGTGCGCGCGGATTCATTCGTCGTCGCGCTCGGTTCGTACTCGACGAAATTCCTGTCCGGTCTGGTGAAGATCCCGGTCTACCCGCTCAAGGGATATTCGATCACCGCGCCGATCGTCAATGAAGCAGCCGCGCCAATTTCGACCGTGCTCGACGAGACGTACAAGATCGCGATCACGCGTTTCGACGACCGGATTCGCGTCGGCGGCATGGCCGAGATCGTCGGCTTCGACAAGTCGCTGCGCCAGGCGCGCCGCGAAACGCTGGAACTGTGCGTGAACGATCTGTTCCCGGGCGGCGGCGATACGTCGAAGGCAACGTTCTGGACCGGTCTGCGCCCGATGACGCCGGACGGCACACCGATCGTCGGCCGCACTCCCGTGCCGAACCTGTTCCTGAACACGGGTCACGGCACGCTGGGCTGGACGATGTCGTGCGGCTCGGGGCAACTGCTGGCCGACGTGATGTCGGGCAAGCAGCCGGTGATCAAGGCGGACGATCTGTCGGTGCATCGCTATCTCGGCGAGACAGGCGGCGCGCATCGTCCGGCTTATGCCTGAGGCTTCAGGGTTTAACGATTAACGCTTCGCGAGCAGTTAAGCCGGTTCTGTTATCGCTGATAAATCGGACTGGTAAATCGGCCTCACAAACCGGCCTGACAAAAACAAACGGCGCCCCAACAACAGGGCGCCGTTTGTTTTTACCCACGAGCTTTCGCTACATAGCTCGCGAGAAGTGCGGCATCAGAACTGATCGTCCGACAACGCCAGCACACTCTCCCCACCCTTCGCGCTGACAATCGACGCCTCCAGTGCCGACGCCAACGGCAGCACATGCTCCGCGTAAAACTGCGCGGTGGCGATCTTCGCGCCGTAGAACGATGGATCTTCGTCGCGCTTTTCGGCCGCCACGAGCAACGCACGCGCCATTTGCCAGCCGCCCAAGACAATGCCTGCCAGCTTCAGATACGGCACGCTGCCGGCAAACACTGCGTTCGGATCGCTCCGCGTGTTGGCGACAACGAAATCGACCGCCGCGCTCAGCGAGCGATGACCTTGCGCCAGATACTTCTTCATCGAATCGAACGCAGCGCCCTGTTGCGCGCCGAGCGCGTCGATCGTTTCGGTCACGTCCGCCAGCAGCGACTTCGCCACTTTGCCGCCATCACGCACCGTCTTGCGGCCGATCAGGTCGTTGGCCTGGATCGCGGTCGTTCCTTCGTAGATCGGCAAAATGCGCGCGTCGCGGTAGTACTGCGCGGCGCCGGTTTCTTCGATGAAACCCATCCCGCCGTGCACCTGCACGCCGAGGCTCGTCACGTCGATCGACAACTCCGTGCTCCAGCCCTTCACGATCGGCACGAGATATTCGTAGATCGCCTGATGCTCGGCGCGCTTCGCTTCATCGGGATGACGATGCGCGATATCGCAGTGACTCGCGGCGACATACGCCAATGCGCGCGACGCTTCAGTCAGGCCGCGCATCGTCGCGAGCATACGGCGCACGTCCGGGTGCTGAATGATCGCCACCGACTGCTTCGCGGAACCATCCACCGGCCGGCTTTGCACGCGATCCTTCGCATACGCCACAGCCTTCTGATACGCGCGATCCGACACGCCGACGCCCTGCATCCCCACCGCGAAACGCGCCGCGTTCATCATGATGAACATGTACTCGAGGCCGCGATTTTCTTCGCCGATCAGGTGGCCGATCGCGCCGCCGTGGTCGCCGAATTGCAGCACCGCGGTCGGGCTCGCCTTGATGCCGAGCTTGTGCTCGATCGACACGCAATGCACGTCGTTACGTTCGCCGAGCGAGCCGTCTTCGTTGATGAGAAACTTCGGCACGATGAAAAGCGAAATGCCCTTCACGCCTTCCGGTGCATTCGGCGTGCGCGCCAGCACGAGATGCGCGATGTTCTTCGCCATGTCGTGCTCGCCCCACGTGATGAAAATCTTGGTGCCGAACAGCTTGAAGGAGCCATCGCCCTGCGGCTCGGCGCGCGTACGCACCAGCGCGAGGTCGGAGCCGGCTTGCGGCTCGGTCAGGTTCATCGTGCCGGTCCACTCGCCGGAAATCAGCCTGGGCACGTAGGTTTGCTTCTGCTCTTCGCTGCCTGCCGTAAGCAGCGCCTCGATGGCGCCATCCGTAAGCAGCGGGCACAGCGCGAACGACAGGTTCGAGGCGTTCAGCATCTCGATACAGGCTGTGGCGATCAGCTTGGGCAGGCCCTGGCCTTCATAGTCGACCGGATGTTGCACGCCTTGCCAGCCGCCTTCGCCGAACTGGCGGAATGCGTCCTTGAAACCGGGCGTTGCCGTGACCACGCCATCCTTCCAGCTGCTCGGATTGCGATCGCCTTCCACATTCAGCGGCGCCAGCACTTCGCCGCATAGTTTCGCCGACTCTTCGAGCACCGCCTGCGCGGTCTCGAGGTTCGCGTCTTCGAAGCCCGGCAGCGTCGCGATGTCGTCAATACCGGCCAGTTCTTTCATCACGAACAGCATGTCCTTGATGGGCGCCGTATAGCTCATTTCAGTTCTCCTCCTGCCTGTCGATATAAAAAGGGCGCCGGACTTGATCGGTCCCGCGCCCTTTCGTGTGCTGCCAGACGCCTTTTAACCGGCGCTGCGGCGCTTAGCCGAGCTCGCTAACAAGTTCGGGCACAACCGTGAACAGATCGCCCACCAGACCGTAATCGGCGACGCTGAAAATCGGCGCTTCCGGGTCCTTGTTGATCGCCACAATCACCTTCGAGTCCTTCATGCCGGCCAGATGCTGGATCGCACCCGAGATGCCGACCGCCACGTACAGTTGCGGCGCAACGATCTTGCCGGTCTGGCCGACCTGATAGTCGTTCGGCACGAAGCCCGCATCGACCGCTGCGCGCGAGGCGCCCAGCGCTGCGTTCAGCTTGTCGGCCAGCGGTTCGAGCACCTTGGTGTAGTTTTCGCCATTGCCCAGACCGCGGCCACCCGAGACGATGATCTTCGCCGAGGTCAGTTCCGGACGGTCCAGCTTCGTCACTTCACGGTTCACGAACTGCGACAGGCCGGTATCAGCTGCGGCTTCGATCTTCTCGACCGTTGCGCCGCCGCCTTCGGCCGCGACTGCGTCGAAACCGGTCGTACGGACCGTAATGACCTTGATCGGGTCTTGAGATTGAACGGTAGCGATTGCGTTACCCGCGTAGATCGGACGCTCAAAGGTGTCTGCGCTGTCCACTGCCGTGATATCGCTGATCTGCGCGACGTCCAGCTTCGCGGCGATACGCGGCGCGATGTTCTTACCGTAAGCGGTTGCCGGCGTGAGGATGTGCGAATAGTCCTTCGCGATATTCAGCACCGTCGCTTCGACGTTTTCTGCGAGACCTGCCTCGAGTTGCGGCGCGTCGGCCAGCAGGACCTTCGAAACACCTGCAATCTTCGCTGCCGCATCCGCCGCAGCTTGCGCGTTGTGACCTGCCACCAGCACATGAATATCGCCACCAATCTTCTGCGCGGCGGCAATCGTGTTCAGCGTCGCGGCCTTGATCGATGCGTTATCGTGTTCTGCAATTACCAGATTCGTCATTTCGTCCGTCTCCTCACAGCACCTTGGCTTCGGTCTTCAGCTTCTCGACCAGCGTCTTCACATCCGCCACCTTCACACCGGCGGAGCGCTTGGGCGGCTCGACAACCTTCAGCGTCTTCAGGCGCGGCGTCACGTCGACACCCAAGTCTTCCGGCTTGACGACTTCCAGCGGCTTTTTCTTCGCCTTCATGATGTTCGGCAGCGTCACGTAGCGCGGTTCGTTCAGGCGCAGATCGGTCGTGATCACAGCAGGCAGGCTCAGCGACAGCGTTTCAGCGCCGCCGTCCACCTCGCGCGACACCGTAGCCTTGCCGTCAGCGACAACAACCTTCGAAGCGAACGTGGCTTGCGGCAGATTCGCCAGCGCAGCCAGCATCTGGCCGGTCTGATTCGAATCGTCGTCGATGGCCTGCTTGCCGAGAATGATCAACGAAGGCTGTTCCTTGTCGACCAGCGCCTTCAGCAGCTTGGCCACTGCCAGCGGCTGCAGTTCTTCGCCCGACTCGATCAGGATCGCGCGGTCCGCGCCGATCGCGAGCGCCGTGCGCAGCGTTTCCTGCGCCTGCGTCACGCCTGCCGACACGGCGATCACTTCGGTCGCCACGCCCGCTTCGCGCAGACGCACGGCTTCTTCCACCGCGATTTCATCGAACGGATTCATCGACATCTTCACGTTCGCGATGTCGACGCCCGTGCCGTCCGACTTCACCCGGACTTTCACGTTGTAATCGACCACTCTCTTCACTGGCACCAGGATTTTCATGCACACGCTCCAAAGTTACGAATACGTCAACCCAACGAACATTATAGCGACTGCCTTTTCGCGGCAGCCGTGTCGTGGGCGCTTTAGCAGGAGGATATCGCTCCTCAGCGGCGTGACGGCAATATCGAACGATCGTTCTATTTTAATCTCGAAAAAACCCGGGCGACAACCCCGGGTTCAGACGGACGACTCTAATTTTGCATTGCCGTCGTATCTTGCCAGGCCGACAGCCGGGACAACCGGTCAAAAAACCGGCCGTCAGATCACCAGGCGGTGATCACCGCGCCGCCGAACTTGCTCTCGACGAACTGCTTCACTTCCGGCGAATGATAGGCCGCGACCAGCTTGGCGACCCACGGCTTGTTCCGATCAGCTTCGCGGATTGCGATGATATTCACGTACGGACCTTTCGGGTCTTCGATGGCGATCGCGTCCTGTTTCGGCTTCAGACCGGCTTCCATCGCGAAGTTCGTATTGATCGCGGCGGCGTCCACGTCATTCAGCGAGCGCGGGATTTGCGCGGCGTCGAGTTCGACGATCTTCAGCTTCCTCGGGTTGTCGACGATATCGAGCGGCGTTGCCTTGAGGCCCGCGTCCGCGCGCAGCTTCAGCAGACCCTGCTTCTGCAGCAACAGGAGTGCCCGGCCGCCATTGGTCGGATCGTTCGGCACCGCGATCTTCGCACCCGGCTGCAATTCAGCCAGCGTCTTCACTTTCTTCGAGTAGATGCCCATCGGGTACGTGACCGTATCGGCGACGCGGATCAGCTTGTAGCCGCGATCCTTGACCTGCGCCTGCAAGTACGGGTCATGCTGGTAGCTGTTCGCGTCCAGGTCGCCGCCGGCGAGCGCCGCGTTCGGCTGCACGTAGTCGGAGAACTCGACGACCTTGATGTTCAGACCGTTCTTTGCCGCGACCGTCTTCACGACTTCCATGATCTGCGCGTGCGGGCCGCCGGTGACGCCGACCTTGATCGTGTCTTCAGCGTGAGCCGCCGTGGCGGCAGCGAACAGCGACGCGGCGCCGAGCGTGGCGGCCAGCTTGAGAATAAAACGACGTTGCATGATGGACCTTTTTTGATTCTGCCTGGCGGGTTCCGATGACCCTTGTTTATTTATGGCTCAAACGACGCACGAGCCAATCCCCGAACGACTGCACCAGTTGCACGAAGACGATCAGGATCACCACGACCGTCACCATGACTTCCGGCAAGAAACGCTGATACCCATAACGAATGCCCAGATCGCCGAGCCCGCCGCCACCGATCGCACCGGCCATCGCCGAATAGCCGACCAGCGACACGAACGTAATCGTCAACCCGGCGGCCACGCCCGGCAGCGATTCCGGCAACAGCACCTTGAAGACGATCTGACTGGTGGTCGCGCCCATCGCCTGCGCGGCTTCGATCAGACCGCGATCGACCTCCCGCAACGCGGTTTCGACCAGACGCGCGATAAACGGCGCCGCGGCGATCGTCAGCGGCACCACGGCCGCAGCCGTACCGATCGACGAACCCACTACGAGACGCGTGAACGGAATCACAGCGACCAGCAAGATGATGAACGGCGTGGAACGCACGGCATTGACGATCACGCCCATCACGCGATTCACGGCGATGTTCTGCAACACGCCCTGACGGTCCGTCAGATACAGCAGCACACCGAGCGGCAGACCGACCGCCGCGCCGACCAGTCCGGAGATGCCCACCATCACGAGCGTTTCCCAGAACGACTGGACGAACATATCGAACATTTCACTCAACATACGACAGCTCCTCTACCACCACACCCTGTTCGCGCAGATACGTCAGCGCCTGTGCGACCTTGCCCGGTTCACCGCCCGCGAGCACCGCGAGCGAGCCGAACGCCTGCCCCTGGATCTCGTCGATCTGGCCGTGCAGGATGTTGAAGTCGAGTTCGTAGCGGCGAATCGTTTCCGACAGGATCGGCTGATCGACACCCGAGCCGGTGAACGCCAGCCGCAGCAGATGGCCGCTGCCGATCTTCAGGCGTTCGGCCACGCGCGCTTTCATCGCGGGCGGCAGTTCCTGGGCGATCACGTCGCCGATCAATGCGCGGGTGACTTCGTGATGCGGTTGCAGGAAGACGTCGATGACCTTGCCCTCTTCGACCACACGGCCGGCATCCAGCACCGCGACGCGGTCGCAGACCTGCTTGATCACGTCCATCTGGTGCGTGATCAGCACGATCGTCAGGTTGAGTTCGCGATTGATGCGCTTGAGGAGATCGAGAATCGAGCGCGTGGTTTCGGGATCGAGCGCCGACGTCGCTTCATCGGAGAGCAGCACTTTGGGCTTGCTCGCCAGCGCGCGCGCAATGCCCACACGCTGCTTCTGCCCGCCGCTGATCTGCGCCGGATAGCGATCCTTCTGCGCCGACAGGCCGACCAGTTCGAGCAGCGGCAGCACGTTCGCCTCGATCTCATCGCGCTTCATGCCGGCGAGTTCGAGCGGCAACGCCACGTTCTCGTACACCGTGCGCGACGACAGCAGGTTGAAGTGCTGGAAGATCATGCCGATTTCGCGACGCGCCTCGCGCAATTGCGCGGCGGGCAGCGTCGTCAGATCGCGGCCGTTGACGACGATGTTGCCTTCGCTCGGACGCGTCAGCAGATTGATGGTGCGCACGAGCGTACTTTTGCCCGCGCCGCTGCGGCCGATGATGCCGAACACCTCACCCGCCGGAATCGACAGATTGACGTTGTGCAGCGCTTCGACCCAGCCCCGAGGTCCGGCGAACCGCTGAGAGATATTGCGTATTTCGATCATGGAAAAACGAAACGGCGGAGTTTGCCAACGAGCGTTGTGCGCTCCCGACAAGCGGCCGCCGTTGCTTTTATTGGGATTTGAGCCGGCAATTCTACCGCAGCGTCGTCATTCCCTTTAATAATCAATTACGATCTTTTCATAACCATAAGGAATTAGAGGTGCACCCGGCACGAGAGGCGCACGCTTGCACGCCCGCTGCGACTATGATCTGGCGAACCAGAATCAGGACACGCTCAGGATAAACGGCCGCTATGGAAACAACTCGACCCGGCAATGTACGCCCCGCTGCGGGAACCCCGAAAGGCGGCACCGCGCTGCGCTCCACGGTCACGACGAGCGACGGCGTCGAACTGCCGTTGTATCGCTGGCCCGCCACGGCGCCTTTGCGCGGCACGGTCGCGCTGGTGCACGGGCTCGCGGAGCACGCCGGGCGTTACGCGGCGCTGGCGGATCGGCTGAACCCGGCCGGCATCGAACTCGTCGCGATCGATTTACGCGGACACGGGCACGCGCCGGGCAAACGCGTGTGGGTCGACCGGTTCGACGACTATCTGCTCGACGCCCAGGCTTTGCTCGATGAAGCGGCAACCAGCTGCGCGCCGCTATTTCTGATGGGCCACAGCATGGGCGGCGCAGTCGCGGCGCTCTATGCAATCGAACGGCTGGCGGCGAGCGGACGCCGGCTGAGCGGTCTGATCCTGTCGAGCCCCGCGCTCGCGCCAGGCCGCGACGTGCCGCGCTGGATGCTCAAGATGAGCCAGGTGATCAGCCGCATCTGGCCGACCTTTCCGGCGATGAAAATCGACGCGGCTCTGTTGTCGCGGCTTCAACCGGTGGTGAACGCCAATCGCAACGATCCGCTGGTCCATCACGGGGCGATTCCGGCGCGTACGGGCGCGGAGTTGTTGCTGGCGATGGCGCGCATCGAACGCGGCCGTGCGGGTTTGCGTGTGCCGCTGCTGGTGTATCACGGCACGGCCGACAAGCTCACCGAACCCGACGGCAGCCGCGATTTCGGCGCGCACGCGGGCTCGCCGGACAAGACACTCACGATGCACGAAGACAGCTATCACGAGACGATGAACGACCTCGACCGCGATCGGGTAATCGGGGCGCTGATCGACTGGATCGAGAAGCGCTTGCCCAAAGCCTGAGTGCCGCAAGGCGTTTCGACGACGCAAGCAGGGAATGGCATGAGTCGATGCGCGGACGCTTCAAGTTTCGGCGTCGAAGCGCATTCTGAAGCTCAAGCGTCCGGATAAGTCAGTGCGAGGACCGGCTCCGGCAAGAACGCTTCAGTCCGGCTAGCGCTTCCAGTCGGGCGGGCGTTTTTCGATGAAGGCCTGCACGCCTTCGAGCGCGGAGTCGTCCATCATGTTGCAGGCCATGGTCTGGCCGGCGAGCTGATACGCCGCCTCGATGCCCATTTCGAGCTGGCGATAGAAAAGGCCTTTGCCGACGCTCACGGCTTCGACGGGTTTCGCGCAGATGCTTTTCGCGAGCCGCGCGACCTCTGCGTCGAGCGCGTCTGCCGGAGCGATGCGATTCACGAGGCCCTGCTGCTTCGCCTGGATAGCGTCGATGAAATCGCCGGTCAGCAGCATTTCGAGCGCAGCCTTACGCGACAGATTGCGCGACAGCGGTACCGAAGGCGTCGCGCAGAAGAGCCCCAGGTTGACGCCCGAAACGGCAAAGCGCGCGGTGTCGGCGGCGACCGCCAGATCGCACATCGCGACCAGCTGACAGCCGGCCGCCGTGGCGATGCCATGCACGCGCGCGATGACCGGTTGCGGCAAGCGCTGGATCGTCAACATCAGTTTCGTGCAGCGCGCGAACAACGCCTGGTAGTAAGCCAGCGACGGCGCCGCGCGCATTTCCTTCAGATCGTGTCCCGCGCAGAACGCACGGCCGGCGCCGGCGATCACCACCACCCGCGCTTTGGACTCCGCCAGCGCCGTCAGAGCCGACTGCAACGCATCGAGCAGGGCTTCGGAGAGCGCGTTGAAGGCATCGGGCCGGTTCATCGTCAACCGGACGACGCCCGGGACGCCATAAGCGTCGTGTTCGATCTCGACCAGTGACGCGCTGCGCACATCGGCATTCATGGCTCGGTCCTCGTTGATTTCATGCGGTTCGCGGCGTTCGCGCATGCGACGTCCGCGCAGTTCTCGCGGCGTGGCAACTCAGATCCCGGCCAGCGCGCGCACGTGCGCGACCACGCTGCGCGCCAGCGCCGACAGGTTGTACCCGCCTTCGAGACAGCTGACGATCCGCCCACGTGCATAGCGCTTCGCGATCTCGCCGACCTGGTCGGTGATCCATGCATAGTCTTCCTCGACGAGACCCATGTTGCCGAGATCGTCCTCGCGATGCGCGTCGAAGCCGGCCGAGATGAAGATCATCTCCGGCTTGAATTCATGCAGCCGCGGCAGCCACAGCATATCGACCACTTCGCGCACCGCCATGCCTTTCGAGCGCGCCGGCATCGGCACGTTGCACATGTTGGGCGCCTGATTGTCGGCGCCGGTAAACGGATAGAACGGATGCTGGAAGATGCTGCACATCAGCACACGCGAATCGCCCGAAAAGGCCGCTTCGGTGCCGTTACCGTGATGGACGTCGAAATCGATGATCGCCACGCGCTGCATGCCGTGCACTTCAAGCGCATGGCGCGCGGCGATCGCGACGTTATTGAAGAAGCAGAAGCCCATCGCACGCGCCGGCTCCGCATGGTGGCCGGGCGGGCGCACGCTGCAGAACGCGTTATCGTAACGGCCTTCGATCACGGCGTCGGTCGCGGCCACCGCGGCGCCGGCCGCGCGCAACGCGGCCTGCAAAGTGTGCGGATTCATCGACGTGTCGGGGTCGATTTCGGCGAAACCCTCCGCGGGCGAACGGCTGCGGATGTAATCGACGTGGGCCTGCGTATGCACGCGCAACAGCGCGGCGTCATCGGCGAGCGGCGGCGACTCGCGCTCGATCAGCGAGTCGATGCGGCTTGCGATCAATTGATCTTCGATTGCCTGCAGGCGCGCCGGGCATTCGGGATGCCATTGCCCCATATCGTGCAGCAAACAATCGGCGTGGGAATAAAAGCCTGTTGCCATGATTCTCGTCTGCGGCGCGGCGCTTTCAACGCACGCGCGGCGTGTCTCCGTCCATGGGCGCGCACACTGGGCGCGCCAACATTTGCCAAGTTACCACACGATGCGGCTGTGACGCCGCAGGCACAGTTTTGCAGAAAGCGTCGGGTATACTGCCCCGATCGGTTTTCCCCCTGTCTCTTTCGCACTGCGCCCCTAGCTCACTATGACCGTCAAGCTTGCTCTGTCTGCACGAAACCGGCTACGCATGAAGACCGCGGCCACCGCACTATCCGTCACATCGTGCATGTTCATGGCAACCAGTCCGGCAATGGCGCAAAGCGCCGGGAAGCAGCCCCCGCTGCTGCTCACGCAAAGCCAACCGCAACCGGCGGTGCCGCAAGGGCAAACCTTCGAAGAAGAAATCATCCCGCAGCGCTACGCCAATAACCCGAATGTCGACGCGTTCATCAACGACATGTCGGCGCGCTACGACTTCGACGAAGCCGCCTTGCATGCGTTGTTCGCCCGCGTGAGCTATTCGGCCACCGCGGTCAAGCTCGTCACGCCGTCACCCTCGCCGTCGGTCAAGAACTGGCGCGTGTATCAGTCGCGCTTTCTCGACCAGGTGCGCATCAATGCCGGCGTGCGCTTCTGGCGCGCCAACCAGGCCACGCTGCAACGCGCCTACGAAGAGTTCGGCGTACCGCCTGAAGTGGTCGTCGGCATCATTGGCGTGGAGACGATTTACGGGCGCTTCATGGGTAACTTCCGCGTGCTCGACGCGCTGACCACGCTCAGCTTCGACTATCCGAATACCGCCAATCGCGCGGATCGCCAGGCGACTTTCCGCAAGAATCTCGAAGACTACCTGGTCTGGACGCGCGATTCGCAAATCGATCCGACCACGGTGCTCGGCTCCTATACCGGCGCAATCGGGATTCCGCAGTTCCTGCCGAGCAGCATCGTGCAGTACGCGGTGAGCTATGACGGCAACAAGCAGATCGATCTGCGCACGAGCCAGGCGGATGCGATCGGCAGCGTGGCGAATTATCTGCGCCAGAACGGCTGGGAAAACGGCCGGCCGGTGGTGTGGAAGATCGGCACGGACGCCGGCAGCCTGGGCGTAGCGCAAGCAGCCGCTGACGGCAAGCCGGAGCCGCATTGGCCGCTGGACCAATTGCTCCGCGCCGGGTTGCTGCTGAACGAGCCGGAAATCGATATCGCGTCGGAAGCCGGCACGCCGGTGACGGTGGTCGATCTGCCGTCGCCGGGGCGTGGTACCGAGTACATGCTGGGCCTGAAGAACTTCTATGTGCTCACGCGCTATAACCGCAGTTTCTTCTATGCGCTCGCGGTTTATCAATTGGGCGAGCGGGTCAAGGCTCAGATGGAAGCCAGCGACGCGGCGAACGCCAGTAGCAATGCGGCGGCGCCGGGTGCGGCTTCGCAATGAGCTGAGCGGTGGCGGTGGCGGTGACGGTGACGGTGACGGTGACGGTGACGGTGGCGGTGGCGGTGGCGGCGATTGTCAGGCCAGGCACCGGGTTGCCAGACACTCGCCGCATCGCGAACGGCTAGCAAGCGACACAAAAAAAGCGCCGGTTAAACCGGCGCTTTTTTATTGGCTGACTCAGATCGAGCGCCACTCAATGCACCGCGGCACCATCAAGCAGGGAACACACCCGTCGACAGATACCGGTCACCCCGATCGCAGACGATAAACACGATCGTCGCATTCTCGACCTGGCGCGCGACGCGCAGCGCCACCTCACAGGCCCCGCCCGACGAGATGCCGGCGAAGATCCCTTCGACCGAGGCCATGCGCCGCGCCATTGCTTCGGCTGCGGCCTGGCTCACATTCTCGACGCGGTCCACGCGGCTACGATCGAAAATCTTCGGCAGATAGGCTTCCGGCCATTTGCGGATGCCCGGAATGCGCGAGCCCTCTTCCGGCTGCGCGCCGATGATCTCGATCGCCTGATTCTGCTCCTTCAGATAGGTGGACACGCCCATGATCGTGCCGGTCGTACCCATCGACGAAACGAAATGCGTGATACGCCCTTCCGTATCGCGCCAGATTTCCGGGCCGGTGCCTTCGACGTGCGCAGCCGGATTGTCCGGGTTCGCGAACTGATCGAGGATGATGCCCTTGCCTTCGCGCTGCATCTGCTCGGCCAGATCGCGCGCGTATTCCATGCCGCCCGTTACCGGCGTCAGCACGATCTGCGCGCCATAGGCAGCCATGCTCTGACGGCGCTCCACCGACAGGTCTTCCGGCATGATCAGCACCATCTTGTAGCCACGGATCGCTGCCGCCATGGCCAGCGCGATGCCGGTGTTGCCGCTGGTCGATTCGATCAGTGTGTCGCCCGGCTTGATGCGCCCGCGAGCTTCGGCTTTCTTGATCATCGACAGCGCCGGGCGGTCCTTCACCGAACCCGCAGGATTGTTGCCCTCGAGCTTCGCAAGGATCACGTTATTGCGGCTGCGGATCTCGTCGTCAGGGAGACGGACGAGTTGCACGAGCGGCGTATTGCCGATCGTATCTTCAATCGTTTTGTAAGCCATATCGGTTCAGGAGCTGTCGATGCGCGGAGTCTTCAATCCATCGATTCTAAACCACCGTGCGCGCGACTGCCGTGCGGCCCTTCTGCCCGCATGGATGCAGGCGCCGACAGGCGTACGCATAGGGTGCCCGCTCGCAGCGCAAAAGGCAGTGCCAGAAGCAGCGTACAAGCCACGCACAAACCACATCGAAGCAACGCAAAAAGCCCGCGGCTGAGAACCGCGGGAGCCAGTCATCTGCATGACAGCTGAAGGAGCGTTCTTACCACTCCGACCATGAAGGGGAACGACGGTAACGGATCGTGCGCGCGAAGCGACCCGCCTCGCGCGCACGATCCGCGTCAGGCTATTTCTTCACCGCCACAGTGGCGTTGCTCTTTTGGGTAGCAGCCGCATTGGCGCCATTGCCCGCAGCGGGCGCGCCCTTGCTCTGTGCAGACGCCGCAGCCTGCGTGTTAGCAGCCGCGCCAGCCGGACCGACAGCGAGACCCTCCGCCTGCAGGCGCTCGACGGTATGCCCGCCCATGCCTTTGACACGCTTGCCGAGATCGGACGGGTCCTTGAATGGACCATGCGCTGCACGCTCTTCGAGAATGGCCTTCGCTTTGGCAGGACCGATGCCCTTGACGCCGCGCAGCGCGTCTTCGTTAGCCGTGTTGACGTCGACCGCCGCATACGCGTGGCCGAAAGCGGCCAGCATCGCCGCGGTAACCAGAATTTTTCGAAACATATGGAATCTCCCTCGTACAACCGGTTGGCGATCATCACCAACCGGGAGATTCCAGTTTAAAGAGGTATCCGAAAGATTTACACCTGGCCGAATAGCCAACGTACGTAGCGATCGACGCCTTCCTGCACGCTCAGAAACGGCGCATCGTAGCCGGCCGCGCGCAGTTTCGACTGATCCGCTTGCGTGAAGCATTGGTACTTGCCGCGCAATGCATCGGGGAACGGAATGTATTCGATCAGCCCGCGCTGCACCTGCTCCGCGAGCGAGAGCGGGGCTTCGTTGTTCAACGTACGCAGCGTGTTGACCACCGTGCTCGCGATGTCGTTGAACGGTTGCGCGCGGCCGCTGCCCAGGTTGAAGATGCCCGACTTGTCCGGATTGTCGAAGAAGAACAGGTTCACCTTGACCACGTCTTCGACGGAGACGAAATCGCGCGTCTGCTCGCCGGCGGCATAGCCGTTGTATTCGCCAAACAGCTTGACCTTGCCTTCAGCCCGGAACTGGTTGAAGTTGTGAAACGCCACCGACGCCATGCGCGCCTTGTGCGTTTCGCGCGGCCCATACACGTTGAAATAACGGAAGCCGGCAATCTGGCTTTTCGCGCTAGGCAGCACGCGGCGAATCACCTGGTCGAACAGGAATTTCGAGTAACCGTACACGTTCAGCGGCTGCTCGACTTCGCGCTCTTCGACGAAGCGGCTCGAACCGCCATACGTTGCCGCCGAAGACGCGTACAGAAACTGGATGTTCTGCGCGAGGCAGACATCGAGCACGTCGCGGCTATAACGGAAGTTGTTATCCATCATGTAGCGGCCGTCGGTTTCCATCGTGTCCGAGCAGGCGCCTTCGTGGAAAATCGCGCGCACTTTGCCGAAGTCGCCGCGCTTGAAGCGCTCGACGAATTCGGTCTTGTCGAGATAATCGTCGATCTCGCAGTCGACCAGGTTCTTGAACTTGTCCGCGCGCGTGAGATTGTCGACGGCGATGATGCGTTGTTCACCGCGCTCGTTGAGCGCCTTCACGAGATTGCTGCCGATAAAGCCGGCCGCGCCGGTGACGATGAGGGTCATGATGATCCTGCGGTAATGAGCTTGGCATGGGACCCAACGGCCCGCATCAATGAAAAAGTTCGTCGTAGTCGACGGTGGCGGTCCCGAGTTTGCCGACCACGATACCCGCCGCGCGATTCGCAAGCCCGACCGCCTCGACCAGCGTCAAACCCGCGCCGAGCATGGCGGCGAGCGTGGCGATCACGGTGTCGCCCGCGCCCGATACATCATACACTTCGCGCGCAACGGCCGAGGCGTACAGGATGCCGTCGTCGGAGAAGAGCGTCATGCCCTCTTCCGAGCGCGTCAACAGCAACGCCTTGAACTCGAGATCGGCGCGAAGTTTAGTCACGCGCGCAACGAGATCTTCTTCGGATTTCCACTGGCCGACCACCTCGCGCAACTCGGCGCGATTCGGCGTGATCAGCGTAGCGCCACGATAGCGCTCCCAGTCGTCGCCCTTCGGATCGACCAGCACCGGTTTGCCAGCTGCATGCGCCTTGGCGATCATCTGCGTGACGTGCGTGAGACCACCCTTCGCGTAATCCGACATCAGGATCACGTCGTGCGACGGCAACAGGTCGTCGAAACGCGCGAGGCCCGCAAGCAACACCTCGTGGGCCGGCGAGTTTTCGAAGTCGACACGCAGCAACTGCTGCTGACGCGACAGCACACGCAGTTTGATGGTGGTAAGCAAATCCGGATCGCGTTCCAGATGCGGCACGACGCCGCTTTCACCGAGCAGTTGCACGATGCGCTCACCAGGCTCGTCATGGCCGACCACGCACAGCAAACCCGCTTGCGCGCCGAGCGCAACCGCATTGCGCGCGACGTTCGCGGCACCGCCGAGGCGGTCTTCCTGGCGCTGCACATGTACGACCGGCACCGGCGCTTCCGGCGAAATGCGATTCACGTCGCCGAACCAGTAGCGATCGAGCATCACGTCGCCGACCACCAGCACGCGCGCCGCGCCGAGGCGTTCGCGCGGCACCACGGTAAGAGCCGCCATGGGCGTGGACTGAGCAGCCTCAGGCATGACTGGCGCCACCGGCCGAAAATTCAGAGGACTGGGCATAAGGTCTTCCGATCGAGTGATAGTCGATGCCGAGCTCGGTCATCGCGTCCGGCTCGTACAGATTGCGGCCGTCGAAAATCAGCGGTGACTTCAGCACCGATTTCAGGTGCAGGAAATCCGGGCTCTTGAATTCCTTCCATTCGGTGACGACCACCAGCGCGTCGGCATCGGTCAGCGTTTCTTCCTGGGTGCTCGTGAACGTGAGACGCGCGTGCTGCTCCGGCGCATCGTGCAGATCCAGGGCGAACACGCGGCGCGCTTCGGCCACCGCGACCGGATCGTACGCGCGAACCTGAGCGCCACGCGCCAGCAATTCGGCGATCACGCGACGGCTCGGCGCCTCACGCATGTCGTCGGTATTCGGCTTGAATGCGAGGCCCCACACGGCGAACGTGCGGCCGCTCAGATCTTCGCCGAGTTTGCCCGTGATCTTTTGCACCAGCACGTCTTTCTGCTTGTAGTTCACTTCCTCGACCGCTTCGAGGATGCGCAGATTGTGGCCGGTTTCGGCGGCGGTGCGGATCAGCGCCTGCACGTCCTTCGGGAAGCACGAGCCGCCGTAGCCGCAGCCGGCATACAGGAAGTGATAGCCGATGCGCGGGTCCGAGCCGATGCCGCGGCGCACCGCTTCGATATCCGCGCCGACCCGATCCGCCAGGTTCGACATCTCGTTCATGAACGAAATGCGCGTGGCGAGCATCGCATTGGCCGCATATTTCGTGAATTCAGCCGAGCGCACATCCATGTACAGCGTGCGGTCGTGATTGCGGTTGAACGGCGCGTACAAACGCTTCATCAGTTCGCGCGCGCGCATGCCGGCTTCGTCTTCGTCGCTGCCGATCACGATGCGATCGGGGCGCATGAAGTCGTCGACCGCCGCGCCTTCCTTCAGAAACTCAGGGTTGGACACCACCGAGAAACGGTGCTGCTCGCTATTGGCGAGGCCGCGTTTGGCCAGTTCTTCTTCGACCACCGCGCGCACACGTTGCGCCGTGCCGACGGGCACCGTCGATTTGTCGACGATCACCTTGAAGCCATTCATCGTGCGGCCGATGTTGCGCGCCGCCTCGAGCACATATTGCAGATCGGCCGAGCCGTCTTCGTCCGGCGGCGTGCCGACGGCGATGAACTGCACTTCGCCGTGCGCTACGCTCGCTTCGATATCCGTCGAAAACGTGATGCGGCGCGCCTTGCGCGTGCGGGCGATGATTTCCAGCAACCCCGGCTCGTGGATCGGCACGCCACCGTTGTTGAGGATTTCGATCTTGCGCGGATCGACGTCGAGACAGAACACGTCATGGCCGATTTCGGCGAGGCACGCGCCGGTGACGAGGCCAACATAACCCGTGCCGATAATGGTGATTTTCATACGCTTTCCGGTAGAAGGTTCCGGTGAGGGTTTCTCGTAGTGAACAAGGCCGTCATGATCCCGTCCGGTCTAATCGGCCTGACGGGCCGCCGTCGTTGCGGCGCGGCTACACGATTGCTTCGCTATCAGTTCGACGCCGTAATCGGTTCGACGCGACGCGGCGCATAGGTTTCCCAGCCGCTGCAACCCGGGCACTGCCAGTAAAACAGCCGCGCCCTGAAGCCACAATTCTGGCACGTATACCGTGGCAAATTTTTGGTGCGCTGGCGAATCAGCGTACGCATCAGTTCAAGCTCGCTGCGCCGCGGCTCCTCCGCGACGGCTTCCTGGGCTTCCAGAAGACGCGTCATGCCCGCCAGGTTCGGCGACTTCTGCATCTGCGAGCGGGCCAGCGCATGCGCGGCGTCGGGGCCGCGCACTGCAGCAATGTGCTGATAAGTCACGTCGAGCAGATCGTTTGACGGATAGCGATCCACCCACGTGGTGAGCAGATCGGCGCCATCCTGCGGACGGCCGAGCGCTTCATAGGCCTTCATCAGCTTTTCCGCGACGAGCGGCAGATACGCGGGATTCTGTTCCTCGACGCGCCGCCATTGGGTAATCGCCGCCTCTTGCGCACCGGCTGTCGCGTCAACGTCGCCGAACAGGATCGTGGCGCGCACGTTGGTCGGGTTCGCCTTCAACGCGAACCCTAGCTGACGGCGCGCCTCATCCGCATTTTTCTGCTGGAGCGCTTCCTGCGCGAGTTCGCAATGGAACTGCGCGATTTCCTTGTCGAGCGACTCGGCGCCCATTGTTTCCAGATGGCGCGCGGTGTCGATCGATTTAACCCAGTCTTTCTCGATCTGGTAGATGGTCAGCAGCGCACGCTGTGCGCCCAGCGCGTAATTGCCGGTTTCGAGCGCGCGGAAGGTCTCTTCGGCACGATCCAGCAAACCGGCCTTCAGGAAGTCCTGGCCCAGTTCGTACAGCGCGTGATCGCGCTCGGTGACGGGCAGATCGGTGCGGCTCAGCAGGTTCTGATGCACACGAATCGCGCGATCGGTCTCACCGCGGCGGCGGAACAGATTCCCGAGCGCAAAATGCAGCTCGATCGTTTCCGGGTCGAGTTTGACGACTTCGATAAACGCATCGATCGCCTGGTCAGGCTGCTCGTTGAGCAGGAAATTCAGGCCGCGAAAGTACGAACGCGGCAGATTGGCGCTTTCAGACAGCAGCGTCTTGAGATCGTAGCGTGCGGCCATCCAGCCGAACGCAAAAGCGACGGGTATGACAAGCAGCCACCAGAAGTCTAGATCCATGCGATTAATGCAAATGTACGGAACAACGGAAACGGAAAGCCGCGCTTCAGAAGCACGGCAGAAGACAACTTAGATCAGCGGCGGCATGGGCGGTTGCTCGACCACCACCGGGGTTTCGCGCGCCACACGCAACTCGCGCTTGAGCCGGCCATTCTCCATACGCAGGCGCACCATGGCCGGCATCGACGACACCAGTCCGGCCAGCAGCCCCACCACGAAGAACGCGAGGCCGATCAGAATCAAAGGCGCCGACCATGCGTAGCCGGCGAGGAAATTCAGCGTAGCGGGTTGTGTATTGGACAGTGCGAGCACCAGCAGGAGCACGAACACCAGCACACGGATCAGCCAGACGATAAATTTCATGAATAGGTCTCTTGACGGCAGTTGCGGGGTGACGCCGGCTTGATGACGCGTCGCGCCACGGTGTTGCCCGCGCCGAAGTGACCCGTATTGTAATTGAAGCCCTCGCGGCTGGGCAGGAACTGGCTGATAGAGGACTTACGTGAGGTTTATCTTGCCGCAAGAGGATGTGTGGGCAGGCATGTTGAATTTTTGGGACCCGCTGCTTGCATGGCCAGGCTGCCGCGTCGTGCCAACAGGTGAAAAGCACAGGCCACAACGACTATAAACGAAGATTACGGACGAAAAAAAAGCGCCCGAAGGCGCTTTTTCTGGTCTTTTGCCGTCTGGCTTTGGCCGCTGACGCTACCAATGCCATGCCGCGAACAGCACAGCGAAGCATTTACAGGTCGTCGTCATCCGGCTCATCGGCCTTCAACGGCTCGCCCGAGCGTCGATCTACCCGCTCGCGCAACTCCTTGCCCGGCTTGAAATGCGGCACGTACTTCTCAGGTACCAGCACCTTCTCGCCTGACTTCGGATTACGCCCTACGCGGGACGGACGACGATTAAGGCCAAAGCTGCCGAAGCCGCGAATTTCAATGCGATGGCCGTTGGCAAGCGCCTCCGACATCGCATCAAGCATCGTCTTCACCGCAAAATCCGCGTCTTTAAGTACAAGCTGCGGGAATCGCGTAGCCAGCTGGGCGACCAATTCCGATTTGGTCATACTGCAGCAGACCTCTCAAGAAAACGCCGGGCCGCCCCCATATTTTGTCCCCCTTTGCGGGAGGCCTGACGCGAAGCGCCAGGTTTGGGGGCGTTCCTCAATTACTGGTTCTGGCCGTCGAGCTTGGCCTTCAGCAGCGCGCCGAGGTTCGTCGTGCCGGTAGCAGCCGAGTTCGAATCCGACGAAGCCAGGCCGCGGATCGCTTCCTGTTGCTCAGCCGAATCCTTGGCCTTGACCGACAGGTTGATACCACGCGATTTGCGATCGATGTTGATGATCATCGCGTTGACCTTGTCGCCTTCCTTCAGCACGTTGCGAGCATCTTCCACGCGGTCTTGTGCGATTTCCGAAGCGCGCAGGTAGCCTTCGACTTCCGCCGACAGCGTGACCACTGCACCCTTCGCATCTACCGTCTTGACCACGCCGTCGACGATCGAACCCTTGTCGTTCATTGCAACGAAGTTGCTGAACGGGTCGCCTTCGAGCTGCTTGATACCCAGCGAAATGCGTTCCTTCTCGACGTCGATGCCGAGAACGATCGCTTCCACTTCGTCGCCCTTCTTGTACTTGCGAACTGCTTCTTCGCCCGTTTCGCTCCACGACAGGTCCGACAGGTGAACCAGACCGTCGATGCCGCCCGGCAGACCGATGAAGACGCCGAAGTCGGTGATCGACTTGATTGCGCCTTGCAGCTTGTCGCCCTTCTTGAAGTTGCGGCTGAAGTCGTCCCACGGGTTCGGCTTGCATTGCTTCATGCCGAGGCTGATACGGCGGCGGTCTTCGTCGATTTCGAGAACCATGACTTCGACTTCGTCGCCCAGCTGAACAACCTTCGACGGTGCAACGTTCTTGTTCGTCCAGTCCATTTCCGACACGTGAACCAGGCCTTCGATGCCCGATTCGACTTCGACGAATGCGCCGTAGTCGGTGATGTTGGTGACCTTACCGAACAGGCGCGTGCCCGACGGGTAACGGCGCGAAATGCCTTCCCACGGATCGTCGCCCAGTTGCTTGATACCCAGCGAAACGCGGTTCTTCTCTTGATCGAACTTGAGGATCTTCGCGGTAACTTCCTGGCCAACCGACAGAACTTCGCTCGGGTGACGCACACGACGCCATGCGATGTCGGTGATGTGCAGCAGGCCGTCGATACCGCCGAGGTCCACGAACGCGCCGTAATCGGTGATGTTCTTCACCACGCCTTCCACGATCGCGCCTTCCTTCAGCGTTTCGAGCAGCTTTGCGCGCTCTTCGCCCTGGGTCGCTTCGATCACGGCACGGCGCGACAGCACGACGTTGTTACGCTTGCGGTCGAGCTTGATGACGCGGAATTCCAGCGTCTTGCCTTCGTACGGGGTCGTGTCCTTGACCGGACGCGTGTCAACCAGCGAACCCGGCAGGAACGCGCGGATGCCGTTGACCATGACGGTCATGCCGCCCTTGACCTTACCCGTGATCGTGCCGGTCACGAGTTCGTTGTTGTCGAGAGCCTTTTCCAGCGACAGCCACGAAGCCAGGCGCTTCGCCTTGTCGCGCGACAGGATCGTGTCGCCATAGCCGTTTTCCAGCGCGTCGATCGCGACGGAAACGAAGTCGCCCGCCTGCACTTCTACCTCGCCCGCGTCGTTCAGGAACTCTTCGAGCGGAATGTAGGCTTCGGACTTGAGACCAGCGTTGACGACCACGAAGTTGTGGTCAACACGCACGACTTCGGCGGAGATCACTTCGCCGGCGCGCATGTCTTGCTTGGTCAGCGACTCTTCGAACAGAGCCGCAAAAGATTCGGTATTCGGGTTGGAAGTTTGCAGGTCGGACATAAAAATCAAAATTTGCATGGTTCTCGCGGCGCCCGGCTGGCCGGACGGTCAGCAACTTCGGCGAATGCGAATGCCACGCGGGGTTAAGGGGTTAAAACACGCTCCACGACACACGCGGAGCACCTACTGACAACGGTACTGCTCTCTACTGCGCCCGCTACTCAAACACTGCCCGGACATCAGGCATGCGGGACCCATGCTTCATACCATTGCACCACCTGTTCGACCGCCTGGTCGATGGACAATGCGGAGGTATCAAGCAGCTTTGCATCCGCTGCGGGCTTGAGCGGCGCGGCCGCGCGCTGACTGTCACGCTCGTCGCGCTCACGCAAATCCCGGAGCAAGTCATCTATATTAGCAGAAAATCCTTTTTGGATCAATTGCTTATGCCGGCGCGCCGCGCGAGCCTCGACGCTGGCGGTCATGAACACCTTCAACACGGCGTCCTGGAAGATCACCGTGCCCATGTCGCGGCCATCGGCGACCAGCCCCGGTTCCTTGCGGAAAGCCCGCTGACGGGCCACCAGCGCGGTTCGCACGGGCACGTGCACGGCGATTGCCGAGGCGCGACTGCCCACTTCCTCTGCGCGGATGTCGGCGGATACGTCGGCGCCGTCGAGTTGCGCCAGCCCCTCGCGAAAAGTGATGTGCAGATCGTCGATCAGTTTTACAAGCGCGTCCGCGTCATCCGCGGCGACCTTGTAGCGAATGCTGGCCAGCGCGGCGAGCCGGTACAGCGCGCCACTATCCAGCAGGTGGAAACCGAGGCTTGCGGCAACCAGCGCGGCCACGGTGCCTTTGCCGGAGGCACTCGGGCCGTCGATCGTAATGACGGGCGTCTGGTGAAAGGGACGGGTCGGTTTCATCGAAAAAGTCGCACGTCAGTCGATTCGGGGGCGAATCAGGGTTGAGCGAGCGCAATGAAGCGCTCGAAATAATCGGGGAACGTCTTGCCGACGCACTTCGGGTCGTTGATCCGGACCGGCACGCCGCCCAGACTCACGAGCGAGAAGCACATAGCCATACGGTGATCGTCATAAGTGTCGATCGAGGCGTTCGGAATCAGTTTTTCAGGCGGCGTGACGACGAGGAAATCCTCGCCCTCCTGCACCTTCGCGCCGACCTTGCGCAGCTCGGTCGCCATCGCGGCGATCCGGTCGGTTTCCTTCACGCGCCAGCTAGCGATGTTGCGCAGCGTGGTCGTGCCGTCCGCGAACAGCGCGGCGACGGCAATCGTCATCGCGGCGTCCGGAATCAGATTGAAGTCCATGTCGATCGGGTCGAGCTTGCCGTTGTCGTTGCCCACCCCGCGCACTTCGATCCAGTCGTCGCCCATCTGCAGGTTCGCGCCCATCTTGATGAGCGCATCGGCAAAACCGACGTCGCCCTGGATGCTGGAACGGCCGACGCCTTCCACCCGCACGGGTCCGCCACCGAGCGCGCCGGCCGCCAGCAGATACGACGCCGACGACGCGTCGCCTTCCACCATGATGGTGCCCGGCGATTGATAGCGCTGCCCCGCCGGCACGATGAACCGGTGCCATTCATGACGTTCGACCTTGATGCCGAAGCGCTCCATCAGCTTGATCGTGATTTCGATGTAGGGCTTCGAGATCAGCTCGCCGTCCACCTGCACGGTCGTCACGCCGCTTTCGGTGCGCAACAGCGGCAGCGTCATCAGCAGTGAAGTCAGGAATTGGCTCGACACGTCGCCGCGCACGCGAATCGGTGCGTCGGCCGTGATTTGCGCCGGGCGAATCCGCAAGGGCGGATAGCCGTCATTCTCTTCGTAGTCGATCTTCGCGCCGATCTGCCGCAAGCCGTCGACCAGATCGCCGATCGGCCGCTCGTGCATGCGGGGCACGCCGTGAATGCGATAGTCGCCGCCATTCACCGCCAGCGCCGCCGTCAGCGGACGCACCGCCGTGCCGGCGTTGCCGAGGAACAGATCGGCTTTGCGCGCCGTAAACGCACCGCGCGTACCGCTCACGACACAGGTGTCACCCTCGCGCTTCAGGCGCACGCCGAGCTTTTCGAGCGCGTCGAGCATCACGCGGGTGTCGTCGGAGTCGAGCAGGTTCGTGATCGTCGTTTCGCCTTCGGCGAGCGCTGCGAGCAGCAGCACGCGATTCGAAATGCTTTTCGAGCCGGGCAAACGAACCGTGCCGGACGCACGAGAGAATGGTCCGAGATCGAGGAATTCCATGATTGAGTCCAGTTCCGGTTATTTCGAGGCGTCGCCAAGCGCCGCCCCGGTAGTGCGCTGTTCCTGCCATTCGCTGCGCGCGACGCGCGAACGCGCGAATACGGCTTCGAGCGCGGCACCGTCAGCCGCTTCGATTGCCGCCCGCAGGCGCGCGAGCACCGCCGTGTACGCGTCGATTTCATCGAGCAGCGCAGCGCGATTCGCCACGCACACGTCGCGCCACATCTCCGGGCTCGACGCAGCGATGCGCGTGAAGTCGCGGAATCCGCCGGCGGCGAACGAGAATTTCAGTGCGGCGTCGGGCGAATTGAGAATCTGCTCGACCAGCGCGAAAGACAAAACGTGCGGCAAATGGCTGACCGATGCAAGCACGCGATCATGCTGTTCGGGCGTCATCTCCCGCACACAAGCGCCGGTTGCACGCCACATCGCGGCAACGCGCTCGACCGCTTCCGGCGCGTTCTCCGGCAGCGGACACAGCACGACGTTGCGATTCACGTACAGGTCGGGCAACGCCGCATCGGGGCCGCTCGCCTCACGGCCGGCAATCGGATGCCCCGGCACGAACTGGGCGATGCGCGCGCCGAGCGCCGCGCGTGCCGCTGCAACCACGTCGGACTTGGTGCTGCCGGCATCGGTGACGATCGTGCCTGGGTCGAGAAACGGTGCAATGCGTTCGAGCAGCGGTTGCGTCTGCGCGACGGGTGCCGCGAGCAGCACGAAATCGGCGCCGGACAACGCGTCACGCAAGGCGACGTCGTCGTTCAACGCGGCGGCTGCGTCGATCACGCCCAATTCCAGCGCGCGCGCCGTCGACGCGGACGAACGCCCGACACCGACCACCGTGCGCGTGCCTGCCGCCTCACCCCGCTCGCCCCGCTCACGCAGCGCGCGCGCAAGCGATCCGCCGATCAGGCCGACACCGAAAATCACCAGCTTGTTAAAAGAGAACGCAGCCACGTCGGTCACAGAAAAAGCGCGCCATCCATAAAGTGAGACGCGCGGGTCAAAATCAACCGCTTAAGCGGCAGCAAGCGTCTTTTCGAGCGCTGCAAGGAATGCTTCATTTTCTTCCGGCAAACCGATCGTGATGCGCAGCCATTGCGGCAAACCGTAGTTGCCGACCGGGCGAACAATCACGCCCCGCTTGAGCAACTCGAGGTTGACGCGGTTGCCGGCTGCGTCGTCGTTGCCGACGCGCACCAGTACGAAGTTGCCGTCCGAAGGCACATACTCGAGCCCGAGTTTGTCGAACGCTTCGGTCAGGCGGCGATATCCTTGCGCATTCAAGGCCGCGCTCTTTTGCAGAAACGCGGTGTCGTTCAGCGCGGCGATCGCGGCGGCTTGCGCCAGCGTGTTCACGTTGAACGGCTGACGCAGACGGTTCAGCAGATCAGTGAGTTCAGGCTGCGCAATCGCGAAGCCGACACGCAAACCGGCGAGGCCGAACGCCTTCGAGAACGTGCGCGACACCAGCAGATTCGGATAACGGCGCACCCACGCGATCGAGTCGTAACGCTTTTCTTCCGGCAGATATTCCGTGTACGCCTCGTCGAGCACGACGACCACGTTGCGCGGCACCTTGTCGAGAAACGCCTCGATCTTCGCACCTTCGATAAAAGTACCGGTCGGGTTGTTCGGGTTCGCGACGAAGATCAGCCGCGTATCGTCCGTGATCGCCGCGAGCATCGCGTCGAGATCGTGGCCGTACTTGACGGCGGGCACGACGATCGCACGCGCACCCACGCCTTGCGTGGCAAGCGCGTAGACCGCGAATGAATACTGCGCGTAGACGATCGACTGGCCCTTCTCGACTAACGCATGCGCGGCGATTTCGAGAATGTCGTTGCTGCCGTTGCCAAGCGTCACCCAATCTGCCGGCACGCCGTAACGTTCGCTCAACGCTGTCTTCAGTTCAAATGCGTTCGCGTCCGGATAGCGGCCGAGTTCACTGGCCGCTTGCGCCATGGCGCGTTGCGCCGATTCCGGCATGCCGAGCGGATTTTCGTTCGAGGCGAGCTTCACGATCGTCGCTTCGTCGAGGCCGAATTCGCGGGCCACTTCCGAAATCGGTTTGCCGGCGATGTAAGGCGCAATCGCGCGCACATAGGAAGGACCGAAGGACGTTGTCATGAAAATCTCCGAACGACTAATTAGTAGTAGGTGAACATGTAGCAGACGCGCGCGAGCGATGCGTGCGCGCCTCGACCGGTATCAACGGGCGCGCGGATACGAGCCGAGTATCTTCAGGAACGCCGCTTTCTGGCCAAGTTCGGTGAGCGCGGCGGCAACCGCCGGCTCGTCGCGATGGCCTTCGACGTCGATGTAGAAGTAGTACTCCCACGTGCCGACGCGTGCCGGGCGCGATTCGAAACGGGTCATCGATACGCTGTGGCGCGCCAACGGCTCCAGCAGTTTGAACACGGCGCCCGGCTCGTTCGCCACCGAAACGATCAACGACGTCTGGTCGTGCCCGCTGGCGCCGGTGCGCTCCTTGCCGATCATCACGAAGCGCGTGCGGTTGTGCGGATCGTCCTGGATCAGAGCGTAGGCGACTTGCAGACCGTAGTGGGTCGCGGCACGATCGCCGGCAATCGCTGCAACAGTCGGATCTTCCGCCGCCATGCGCGCGGCTTCGGCATTGCTCGACACCGCCTGACGCTCGAGATGCGGCGCGTTGGTCGCGAGCCAGCGCTGGCACTGGGCGAGCGCCTGCGCGTGCGCGCACACCCGCGTCACGCCGGTGAGACCGCCGTTCAGCGTCAGGAGATTGTGGTGAATCGGCAAAGCGAGTTCGCCGCCGATCGTGAGCTGGGTTTGCAGCAGCAGATCGAGCGTGCGCGACACCGCGCCTTCCGTCGAATTCTCGACGGGCACGACGCCGAATTCGGCAGCGCCTGCTTCGACGGAGCGAAATACTTCGTCGATCGACGGGCACGGCAGACCTTCGATCGACTGACCGAAGTACTCGTGCATGGCCTGTTCGCTATACGTGCCGACCGGGCCGAGATACGCGGCCTTGATGCTCTTTTCGAGCGCGCGGCTCGCTGCCATGATCTCGCGCCAGATCGCGCTGATATGCTCGCCGGCCAGCGGACCGTCGCTCATATCCTGCAAGCGCGCGATCACCTGCTGCTCGCGCTCCGGGCGGAACACCGGCGCGTTGAAATGCTTCTTGACCTCGCCCACTTCGAGCGCCACCGCGGCACGCTGATTGAGGAGCGCGATGATCTGCGCATCGAGCGCGTCGATGCGTTCGCGAAGGGGTTTGAGTCGGGTATTGAGTTCGTCGTCCATGCGTGAAAACGGCCCTGCCGGTAGCTGCTGCACAAATGCGTGCTGGAAAGGATGCGCGTGCCTGAATGTCTAAGACGATCAGGCGCTGCGCTGTTCGAATTCCTTCATGTATTCGACAAGCGCTTTGACGCCTTCGAGCGGGACAGCGTTATAAATCGACGCCCGCATGCCGCCGACGGACTTGTGGCCCTTTAGCTGCACCATTCCCCGCGCTTTCGCGCCGGCCAGGAAATCTTCGTTGCGCGACTCGTCGGCGAGGAAAAACGGTACGTTCATCCGCGAGCGCGAGCCACGCTCGACCTTGTTCAGATAGAAGCTGCTCGAATCGATCGCGTCGTACAACAGCTTCGATTTTTCGAGGTTACGCGCTTCCATCGCGGTAAGGCCGCCCTGCTTCTTCAACCACTTGAATACCAGCCCCGCGACGTAAATCGCGTACGTGGGCGGAGTGTTGTACATCGAATTGTTCTCGGCGACGGTTTTCCATTCGAACGCCGATGGGCAGATCAACTGCGCGCGATCCAGCATGTCTTCGCGCACGATCACCACCGTGACGCCCGCCATGCCGATGTTCTTCTGCGCGCCGCCGAACAGCACGCCGTATTTGGCGATGTCCATCGGGCGCGACAGGATGTGCGACGAAGCGTCCGCCACCAGCGGAATATCGCCGAGGTCGGGAATCTCGAACGTCTCGACGCCGTGGATGGTCTCGTTGGTGCACAGATGCACGTAAGCCGGATCGTCCGACAACTGCCATTCCGAGCGAGCCGGCGCACGGGTGAAGCCCTCGGCCGTCTGGCCGCTCGCCGCCAGATGCACGGCGCCGTACTTTTGCGCTTCCTTGAACGACTTCTGCGACCACGAACCGGTCACCACGAAATCCGCGCGCGGTTTCGCGCCCATCAGATTCATCGGCACGATTGCGTTTTCGCCCAGGCCGCCGCCTTGCAGAAACAGAATGCGGTGGCTGGCAGGCACCTCGAGCAGTTCGCGCAGATCGACGAGCGCTTCCTCGTGGATCGACATGAACTCTTTGCCGCGATGACTCATTTCCATCACGCTCATGCCGCTGCCCTGCCAATCGAGCATCTCGTCGGCTGCCTGACGCAGCACTTCTTCGGGCATGGCCGCTGGGCCGGCGGAGAAATTAAAAACGCGCATCGTGAGATCCTGGAAGCTGGCGCGAAAAACAAACAGATCGCGCAAAAATCGGCGAAATTGGCGGTCGCGAGGCAACCACCGCAACGGCAGCCGCTACGACAGCAGTCGTTGCAAAGTTAACAACGTGCACTCGGCAACACGAGTCCAACGACGCGTGTTTGACAACAATTTCGCGCCCAAAATGAAAATGGCCGTCTGCGCGCGTGCGCAAACGGCCATTATCGCATTGTCGCTGCCAACCCGCCAAACCCGGCACGCCATATAGCTTACCGGGCGGCGGCCAGCGCGATGTCAGCGCAGCCTTTCGACCTTTTGGCTCAACTCGCTGGCTTATTCAGCCAACTTATTTACCCAATTTACTTAGCCGGCTTGACCGAAGCGACTTCCTTGTCAGCCTGGTCACGCGTTGCCTTGATCGATTGCGGCATGTACTTTTGCATCAAGCCGTTCACAACGTCGCGGCCAACCTGGTCCTGAACCTGGATGAACTTGCGGCCGGTCGGGCTCTTGTAGAACGCGGTCAGATCCTTGATTTCCGACGTGCTGTAGTACTTCGCGTAAGCGTCGTACTGAGCTTGCATGGCGTCTTGACGGAACGAGTCCGTTGCAAACACCTGGCCTGCGCCGTCAACCAGCTTCGGCACTGCGTTCTTTTGCAGCGTCGGGACGGAAGCCTGCTTCTGCTTGTCCGTCATCGTCTTGTTTTCGCTCAGGGCGTCCGACAGGATAGCCGGGACCAGTTGCTTGGCTTGCATCTGGGCGCTGTTGCCAATTGCGCCAACGAGCTTCTGTGCGTCGATTGCGTCCAGCAGGTCCTTGATTGCAGCCTGCTTGGCCGGATCAACCGGTGCAGCGGCAGCAGCCGGAGCCGCCGGGGCCGGGCTCTGAAGCGCTTGAGCCATAGCGAAGGTCGGCACGAGAGCAGCCAGCAACATCAGTTGTTTGAATCGTTTTTGCATCATTACTCCCTAAGAGAAATTAACTTGAACTGCAAGCTGCGTGGGATGCGTATCGGCCCGACACGCCATTGTTCCCTGCGCAGCTTTCAACCAATAGCTAAGACTGAAAGCTGCCGACGCAGATCAGGCCGCACCACCGTCTTCACCGCCGTTGTCGCCTTCGGCAGGACCTTCGGTGTCGCCTTCCACATCGATCTCCGCTTCCGCCTCAGCAACCTGTTGCAGACCTGAAAGCTTGGTCCCTTCGTCAAGGCTGATGAGTGTAACACCTTGGGTTGCGCGTCCCATTTCTCGAATTTCCGATACGCGCGTACGAATCAGCACGCCTGTATTGGTGATCAGCATGATCTGCGCTTCCTGATCCACCAGCGTGGCGGCGACGACCTTGCCGTTCCGCTCCGACGTCTGGATCGCGATCATCCCCTTCGTACCGCGCCCGTGACGCGTGTACTCGGTGATCGGCGTGCGCTTGCCATAGCCGTTTTCGGTTGCGGTCAGCACCGACTGCTGTTCGTCGCCAGCCACCAGCAAGGCAATCACACTCTGACCGTCTTCAAGCTGCATGCCGCGCACACCACGCGCCTCACGGCCCATCGGGCGGACGTCGTTTTCGTCGAAACGCACCGCCTTGCCGGAATCCGAGAACAGCATCACGTCATGCTGGCCGTCCGTAATGGCGGCGCCGATCAGGTAATCGCCGTCGTCCAGACCGACCGCAATAATACCCTTGCGCAACACACGGCCGAAGGCTTCCAGCGGCGTCTTTTTTACAGTTCCTAACGCGGTGCCCATAAAGACGAATTTGTCAGCCGAGAATTCCTTAACCGGCAAGACAACCGTAATCTTTTCGCCTTCCTGAAGCGGGAAGATATTGATGATCGGACGGCCGCGCGAGTTCCGCGAGCCTTGCGGCACTTCGTAGACCTTCACGCTGTAGACACGACCACGATTCGAGAAGCACAAAATGTGATCGTGCGTGTTCGCGATGAACAGCGTGTCGATCCAGTCGTCTTCTTTCATCGCCGTGGCCTGCTTGCCGCGGCCACCCCGCTTCTGCGCGCTGTATTCGGACAGCGGCTGCGATTTCACATAGCCGGCGTGCGACATGGTCACGACCATCTCTTGTGGCGTGATCAGATCTTCGGTGTTCAGCTCGGTTGCGTTCAGCTCGATCTTCGAGCGGCGCGCGTCGCCGAATTCGGCTTTGATCGACGTCAGTTCGTCGACGATGATCGCCGTAATGCGTTCCGGGCGAGCCAGGATGTCCAGCAGGTCGGCGATTTGCGCCATCACTTCGCGGTACTCGCCGATGATCTTGTCCTGCTCCAGCCCCGTCAGGCGTTGCAGACGCATCTGCAATATTTCCTGAGCCTGGGTGTCGGACAAGCGGTAGAGGCCGTCGGACTGCATGCCGAAGGACGGATTCAAACCTTCCGGACGATAAGCCTCACGGCCGCCGGCCGACGCGTTTTCCGTCTCGGCGCGCGACAACATTTCGCGCACCAGCGACGAATCCCACGGACGCGCCATCAATTCCTGCTTGGCGATCGGCGGCGTAGGCGCGGCCTTGATGATCGCGATGAACTCGTCGATGTTGGCGAGCGCAACGGCCAGACCTTCGAGCACGTGACCGCGTTCGCGGGCCTTGCGCAGTTCGTATACAGTGCGCCGCGTCAGCACTTCCCGGCGATGCGACAGGAAGCACGCCAGCATTTCCTTCAGGTTCAGCAGCTTCGGCTGGCCGTCGACCAGCGCGACCATGTTCATGCCGAAGGTGTCCTGAAGCTGGGTCGCCTTATACAGATTGTTGAGCACCACTTCCGGCACTTCGCCGCGCTTCAGCTCGATCACGACACGCATGCCGCTCTTGTCGGACTCGTCGCGGATGTCGGAGATGCCTTCGAGCTTCTTCTCGTTGACCAGTTCGGCGATGCGTTCCAGAAGTGAGCGCTTGTTCACCTGGTACGGCAACTCGTCGACGATGATCGACATGCGCTGACCGCGGTCGATTTCCTCGAAGTGCGTGAGCGCGCGCATCACCACGCGGCCGCGGCCGGTGCGATAGCCGTCGCGCACGCCGGCCACGCCGTAGATGATGCCGGCGGTCGGGAAATCAGGTGCCGGGATGATCTCGATCAGTTCGTCGATCGTGGCTTCCGGGTTTTTCAGCAGGTGCTGACATGCGTCGACAACCTCATTGAGGTTGTGCGGCGGGATGTTGGTCGCCATGCCGACCGCAATACCGGACGAGCCATTGATCAGCAGATTGGGAATACGCGCGGGCAGGATGGCCGGCTCGTTTTCGCTGCCGTCGTAGTTCGGCGTGAAGTCGACCGTTTCCTTGTCGATGTCGGCCAGCAGCTCGTGGCCGATCTTCGCCATGCGGATTTCGGTGTACCGCATGGCCGCGGCATTGTCGCCGTCGACCGAACCGAAGTTGCCCTGACCGTCCACCAGCATGTAGCGCAGCGAGAAGTACTGCGCCATCCGGACAATGGTGTCGTAAACAGCCGTGTCGCCGTGCGGGTGATATTTACCGATGACGTCGCCGACAATACGCGCCGACTTCTTGTAAGCCCGGTTCCAGTCGTTGTTCAGTTCGTGCATCGCGTACAGCACGCGCCGGTGCACCGGCTTCAGGCCATCGCGAACATCGGGAAGCGCACGCCCCACGATCACGCTCATCGCGTAATCGAGATACGAACGGCGCATTTCCTCCTCTAGGGAGATTGGCAGAGTCTCTTTGGCGAATTGATCCATTTATCCGTATCTTTTACGTGCCAAGGCGACGGCCCAACTTCAGTTCACTTCGCCGCGCCTTCGCGTAAGCATTGCAGGCGCAACGCATCACGCGATTCTAACATGCCGCGCATCCGCCCCCGACTGGGGTACGTATACCTATTAGCAGGCGAGCGGAAACGGCGCCTGAATGCCCCACGACCGAACCGGAGCGGGCTCGATTTGTGCGTGAGGCAATCCGCCGCTCAGCCATGACTGGCGGTGCCTTCAGCGGATTGCTTCTGTTGCGCATGCACCACAATTGGAGGGCGATTTGATTGGGGGCAGATTTTTTTATCGTTGGAAGGGAACGATATGGCAAAATGCCAACGCACAAAGAGTTAGACACTGCTCGAAGTCTACACAGCACGTTTTTTGTTCTACACCGATGTTATACTTCGAGCAATGTATGACTTGTCTTCGTCAACAGGCTCGCAGTAAACCTGCGGTAATCTCAATTTCGAGAGGAGAAATATGAATAAACTTTCAAAGCTCGCGTTCATTGCAGCTACCGCAGTTATGGCTGCATCCGCCATGGCGCAATCGGTGCCGGCGTCGCGACAAGCCACGAACGACAACTGGGTGAATGGTACCGGCGAATACGTGTGGATGAACGGCACGAACGAGCTTTGCTGGCGCGATGCATTCTGGACGCCGGCAACGGCCAACGCTAAGTGCGATGGCGCCCTGGTTGCCCAGGCTCCGACCCCGCCGGCTCCGGTCGCACCTGCACCGGCTATCACGAGCCAAAAGATTACGTATCAAGCTGACGCTCTGTTCGACTTCGACAAGGCTATCCTGAAGCCGGCTGGCAAGGAAAAGCTGGACGATCTGGCATCGAAGGTTGGCTCGCTTAACCTGGAAGTCATCGTTGCAACGGGTTACACGGACCGCATTGGTTCGGACAAGTACAACGACCGTCTGTCGCTGCGCCGTGCTCAAGCTGTGAAGTCGTACCTCGTCAGCAAGGGCATCGAATCCAACCGTATCTATACGGAAGGCAAGGGCAAGCGCAACCCGGTCACGACCGGTTGCAACCAGAAGAACCACAAGCAACTCGTCGCTTGCCTCGCACCGGATCGTCGCGTGGAAGTCGAAGTTGTCGGTACTTCGAAGCAGTAAGCTACAAATTACCGCAGTATCAAAGCCCCGCTTCGGCGGGGCTTTTTTTATGCCGCAGCGGATACCGCTCGCCCTCTCCTCCAGGCATCCATCCGTCCGCCTGGCAGAACAGCATGAGCCGGCCGCCGCGCGGCATTTTGCTGCCCTGTCTCCCGGCCTATATACTCAGGGTTTATCCTCGAGCGCCCGCTCAACGCTCTCATCGAGGCAGCTTCCGCTATGACCAACGCCGATCCCCACGAACTACAGAAATTTAGCGACCTCGCGCATCGTTGGTGGGACCCGAACGCCGAATTCAAACCGCTGCATGAACTCAACCCGATTCGCCTGAGCTGGATCGACACGCACGCGCATCTCGCCGGTAAAACCGTACTGGATATCGGCTGCGGCGGCGGCATTCTGTCGGAGTCGATGGCGGGATTGGGCGCACACGTGAAGGGAATCGACCTGTCGAGTCAGGCGCTCGGCGTGGCGGATCTTCACAGCCTTGAAAGCGGTGTAACCGTTAGTTACGAAGAAATCGCTGCTGAAGCGCTTGCCGCCCGCGAACCGGGCACTTACGACGTCGTCACCTGCATGGAAATGCTCGAGCACGTGCCCGAGCCGGCCGCTATCGTCGAGGCGTGCAAGACACTGGTGAAACCGGGCGGCTGGGTGTTTTTCTCCACGCTGAACCGTAACGTGAAGTCGTATCTGTTCGCGGTAATCGGCGCGGAATATATCGCGCGGATGCTGCCCAAAGGTACGCACGACTACGCGCGCTTCATCCGCCCATCGGAATTGGCGAGCTTCGTGCGCGCCGCCGGGCTGCGCACGGTCGACATCAAAGGCATCGTTTATAACCCGCTCAGCAAGCATTTCACGCTGTCCGCCGACACAAGCGTGAACTACATGCTCGCCTGCCGCCGCGACGCCTGATCCGTCCTGACCTGCCCAGACCCAAATCAATGAGCGATCCCACGCCCCTGCCGCAGCGCGAAGACAACGACGACGCACTCGGTCTTTGCCAGGCCGTCCTGTTCGACCTTGACGGCACGCTGGCCGACACCGCGCCCGACCTCGCGGCCGCCGTCAACAAGATGCGTCATGACCGCGGCCTCGATATGGTGCCGCTCGAAGACCTGCGGCCGCTCGCGTCCGCTGGCGCGCGCGGGCTGATCGGCGGGGCCTTCGGCATCGGCCCTGAGCACCACGAATTCGCGTCGATGCGCGAGGAGTTTCTCGCCAACTACGAAGCCGACTTGTGCATCGAGACCACGCTGTTTCCCGGCATCGCCGAATTGCTCGACGATCTCGACGCACGGGGCGTGCGCTGGGGCATCGTGACGAACAAGGTGGCACGGCTCACCGAGCCGCTGATCGCACAACTCGGCCTCGAAGAGCGCGCGGGCTGCGTGGTGAGCGGCGACACGACCCCGCATTCGAAGCCCCACCCCGCGCCCTTGCTGCATGCCGCGCGCGAGCTGGACATATTGCCGGAGCGTATCGTCTACGTCGGCGACGACCTGCGCGACGTGCAGGCGGGTTTCGCGGCCGGCATGAAGACCGTCGCGGCCGCCTACGGCTACTGCGGCAACGACATTCCTCCGACGCAATGGCACGCGCAGCATGTCGTGCAATCGCCCGCTGAACTGCAGAAGCTGCTGCGCGATATCGGCTGAACGCATCCAGCGAACGCGGCAAACACGGCGCAGGCAACACGTGCGACGCCCGGCGCTCCACCGCGACCGCGCAGCAGGACGACAAGACAACAAAGGCAATCAGCCGGGACGTGGCCGTCAAACTATTGTAAAATCTCCGTCTGGCCCAGACATTTTGGGCAACGAACCGCGGGGGCGACCTGGTTTCGACAGGGGTTGCGAAGCGGCTAGGGCATACCGAGGACCCGTCACCTCGTTAATCAATGGGAAAAACGTAACTGCAAACGACGAAACGTTCGCACTGGCAGCCTAAGGGCCGCCGTCCTCTGCCTAGTTCACTGACGGGCTAGAGTCGCAAGACCGGTAGCAATACCGACAGAGGTCATATACGTCAGTTAAGCCTTGGCGGCGTCACGACGCCCGGGTCGAAAACCTAGTGAATCGCCGTCATGCAGCGTGTTCGTCCGCGTCGTGGTGGTTAAATCAAATGACAGAACTAAGTATGTAGAACTAGTCGTAGAGTGCTTCTGGACGCGGGTTCGATTCCCGCCGCCTCCACCAGAACATTGTTTCAGGCTGCATCATCAAGACTCACTCAAAACCCGTAAGCGGCCTGCTGCTTGCGGGTTTTTTGTTGGCTGCCGACAAAACAGAAGGCCCGCTCATCGATCGGGCCTTTTTGCTGGCGGGCCTCAAAGCCGTGAAGGCAAGCGGAATAAACGTATTCGTTCAACCGTTCACTCCCTACGTGCGCCCGCATGCCGCGTCCCGCGCGAGACCAACACCAGAATCAGGAGCCGACATCATGCGCAAGACTCTCTTCTGCCTCTCCACGCTGACTCTCCTCGCACTACAACAGACTGCCTTTGCCGAAGCCCCAAAGATCGTCGACGGTCGCTTCGTCGCCGCGGACGGTATGACGCTCTACACCTTCGACAAAGACACCACGCCCGGCGTGAGCGCCTGCACCGGCGGCTGCATGAGCAACTGGCCGGCCGCCATGGCGAGTCCATCGGACAAGCCCTCAGGCGACTGGACGCTGATCCCCTCCGCCGACGGCAAACAGCAATGGGCATACAAAGGCCATCCGCTGTATCGCTACGCAGCAGACAAACAGGCGGGAGAAATGAAGGGGGACGGCTTCAAGGACATGTGGCACACGGCGAAGCCCTAACCGATAGCCGTTGAACGACGGGCCAGAACCCGGAGACTTTATAAATACCGCTCAAACGAAAAACGCCGGCAGCAAGCCGGCGTCTCGAACGAATACAAAAGCGGAACATGAAAGCGCTGATTCGCGCACTTCGCTTATTCGTCTTTAGGGCACTGCAGGTTGCAACCGTTCGGATCGCCGTTGTCGCCGCGCTTGCGCATGGCCGACTTTTTGTCGGACTGGTATTTGCCCGAGGGCGTCGACGCCGCGAACGGCATCTGCGGATGCTCGGCAAGACGGAACTGATCTTGCAGGATACCGCCCGGCACACCCGGCGAATTCTGGGCGAAGGCAACTGAAGCAGTGGCGAGAAGCACACCGGCCGTCGCTGCCGCAGCACATGCGTGAAGAAGAACTTTCATATCGATTCAGCGCGGCACAGCGCGCGGTTAAGGCGTAAGCGGAAGGTTAGAGATTATCCCAAACGAACGGTCCACGCAGCGGCGACCGCACCATTTTGTTTACAGTCGCTTACGCCGTTGCGGAGCCGAGCCCCACGTCGAGATCGAGCAGCTTGCCGCAATCGCGCGGATCGTAACCTTCGAGCAGATCGACGTTATGCCGGAACGCCGCGCCGCGCAGCAAGCCAACCACCATTGCGAGCGGCGCGCGCTCGAGCCGGGCGCGGTCGCAGGCGAAGTAATAGTCTTCTTCGACGATCGGGATGAAGTCGAGCCCGAAATGATGCGCCGCCGGCTCCACGCCGAAGCCCACATCCGCCATGCCGCTCGCCACGAACGCCGCAATCGCCGAATGCGTGAGTTCCGTCGACGCGTAGCCGTTGACCCGGTCCGGATCGACCCCGACTTTTCGTAGCGCGAGATCCAGCAGCATTCGCGTGCCGGAACCGGGCTGACGATTGACGAAACGAATGTCGTCGCGCGCGAGGTCGCTCAAGCCGTCGATTCCTTTTGGATTGCCCTTGCCGAGAAAGAGGCCTTGCTTGCGCCGCGTCAGGTGCACGAGCACGTGGCGCTGCGGATCGAGCCAGCGCCGGTACGTATCGGCACACGCCGCGCGAAACTCGCCTAGCGGCAAGTGGAAACCGGCCAGATCGCATTCGCCACGGGCGAGCGCGCTAACCGCGTCCGCGCTGTCGCGGTATTTGATGTCGACCGGCTGATCGTTCGCGACCAGCGCCGTCACCAATGCCGCCACGGCATATCCGTGCGACGCATAGATCCGCACGTCGTCGGCGGGTGGCGCGAGCCAGCGGTTCAGGTCGCTTGCGACTTCGCTCGCGAGCGCCTGCATATTGCCGTCGAGCCGCTCGCCGCACAGACGCTGCGCGCGCAACACGGCCTGACCGAGTTCGGACAGCACCGAACCGCGCCCACGCTCCTTCGCGATCAGCGCACCCCCCAAACGCTCCTCGATGCTGCGCAACAAACCCCACGCATGACGGTAGGACAAACCCTTAAGCGTCGCCGCCTGCGCGATGCTGCCGGATTCGTCCACCAGCGCGAGCAGCGGCACCACGTCCGACAGGCTTGCCTCGCGGCCGCCCGGGCCCTTCACAACCAGCTGCGCCTGGCACTCGATCCTGATCATATATGCTCAACTCTTTCCTATTGCACGAGGCGTATCACCCGCCTATTGTTCGGCTATCCCATATCGAATATACGAAGCATAAGTGCACACATTATGAATGACAAGTGCATATATGACTTTGGAGGAGCCCCCACTTGGACGATTCCATCGCCGTCGCGCCGGAGCAGTTGGTGCAGCGTCACGCGCAGCCGGGCATGTCGCTGCTAGCGGTACTCCACGCTATTCAGGACGAACTCGGCTACGTGCCGCCCGACACGGTTGCGCCTCTCGCGCGTGCCATGAACCTGTCGCGCGCGGAAGTGCACGGCGTCATCACCTACTACCACCACTTTCGCACGCAGCCCGCGGCGCCCGTCACGGTGCAACTGTGCCGCGCCGAAGCATGCCGCAGCATGGGCACCGAGGCGCTCGCGCAGCATATCGAGGTGCACACCGGCTGCCGTTTCGATGCGGAGCATCGGCATGGTGCGGCGGTCGAACTGGAATCGGTGTATTGCCTCGGCCAATGCGCGCTGTCACCGGCAATGATGGTCAACGGCACCTTGCACGCCAAGGTCACACCGCAAAAATTCGATGCGTTGTTCGCAGCCGCCAGCAAATGTGTGGAGGTCACGGCATGACGCGCATCTACGTTCCCCGTGATTCGTCAGCGTTGGCACTTGGTGCCGATGCGCTGGCTCAAACGATCGAAGCGGAAGCCGCCCGCCGCGGCATAGAAATCGAACTGGTTCGCAACGGTTCGCGCGGTTTGCTGTGGCTCGAACCGCTGGTCGAAGTGGCGACGGCCGAAGGCCGCGTCGGCTATGCGAATGTCGAAGCGACCGACGTTGCAGCGCTGTTCGACGCCGGCTTCATCGAAGGCGGCGAACACGCGAGCCGTGTCGGCGTGGTCGATGACATACCGTATCTGAAGAAGCAGCAACGCCTGACCTTCGCGCGCATCGGCATCACCGACCCGCTTTCCGTCGACGATTACATTGCCCACGGCGGCCTCGAAGGTCTCAAGCAGGCGTTGCAAACCGATGGCGACGCCGCCTGCGAAGCGCTGATCGAATCCGGCCTGCGCGGCCGCGGCGGCGCGGCCTTCCCCGCCGGCATCAAATGGCGCACGGTGCGCGGCGCCAAAGCGGCGCAGAAGTACATCGTCTGCAATGCGGACGAAGGCGACTCCGGCACCTTCTCCGACCGCCTCGTGATGGAAAGCGACCCATACGTGCTGATCGAAGGAATGATCATTGCAGGCGTCGTGACGGGCGCGACGGTCGGCTATATCTACGTGCGCAGCGAATATCCGCATTCGATTGCGATGCTCGAAGCCGCGATCGCCAAAGCGCGCGCCGCCGGCTGGCTCGGCGACAGCGTGCTCGGCTCGACGGCGCATCGCTTCGAGCTGTTCGTGGCGAAAGGCGCCGGCGCTTATGTCTGCGGCGAGGAAACCGCGCTGCTCGAATCGCTCGAAGGCAAACGCGGCATCGTGCGCGCGAAACCGCCCGTGCCTGCGCTAGTCGGCCTGTTCGGCCAACCGACCGTGATCAACAACGTGATCACGCTCGCGACGGTGCCGATCATCTTCGCGCGCGGCGCGGCTTTCTATAAAGACTTCGGCATGGGCCGTTCGCGCGGCACGCTGCCGTTCCAGCTCGCCGGCAACGTGAAGCAAGGCGGTCTGGTCGAGCTGGCGTTCGGCGTCACGCTGCGTGAACTGCTGTACGACTATGGCGGCGGCACGGCAAGCGGACGCCCGGCGCGCGCCGTGCAGGTCGGCGGCCCGCTCGGCACTTATCTGCCGGAAAGCCAGTGGGACATCCCCATGGACTACGAGGCGTACGCAGCCGTCGGCGCAGTGGTGGGCCACGGCGGTATCGTCGTGCATGACGACACGTCGAATCTCGCCGAACTCGCGCAGTACGCCATGCACTTCTGCGCGCTCGAATCGTGCGGCAAATGCACACCGTGCCGTATCGGCTCGACGCGCGGCGTCGAAGTGATCGGCCGGATCCGCAACGGCGATACGTCCACGCGGCAAGTGCAGTTGTTGCGCGATCTGTGCGACACGATGGTGTCCGGCTCGCTGTGCGCGATGGGCGGCATGACGCCGTTCCCGGTACTGTCCGCGCTCGACCATTTCCCCGAAGACTTCGGTCTCGCTAACGTGCACGACCACGCGCCCAAAGCGGCAGCGGCCTGACCCAGGAGCCTCACATGTCCGACGTGCTCAACTCCCCTGCCGGCGTCCCGAAGGAAATCTCCTCGGGCTGCTGCGGCTCCGGCAACTGCGCGTGCAAATCGCAGGCGCAACAACGCGCAACACGCTCACCCTTTGACGATACGGATTACGGCACGCCGCTGCGTCATGCCGACGTCGACGTCACGCTCGAAATCGACGGCCAGGCGGTAACGGTTCCGGCCGGCACATCAGTAATGCGCGCCGCCGTCGAAGCCGGCGTCAATGTGCCGAAGCTCTGTGCGACCGATTCGCTCGAGCCGTTCGGCTCATGCCGTTTGTGTCTGGTCGAGATCGAAGGCAAGCGCGGCTACCCCGCTTCGTGCACGACGCCGGTCGAAGCCGGCATGAAGGTCCGCACGCAAACCGACCGTCTGCAATCGCTGCGCCGTAACGTGATGGAGCTGTACATCTCCGATCACCCGCTCGACTGCCTGACCTGTCCCGCCAACGGCGACTGCGAATTGCAGGACATGGCGGGCGTCACCGGCTTGCGCGAAGTGCGCTACGGATTCGACGGCGCGAACCATCTGAAGGACAAGAAAGACGAATCGAATCCGTACTTCACGTACGACCCGTCGAAGTGCATCGTCTGCAATCGCTGCGTGCGCGCGTGTGAAGAAACCCAGGGCACATTTGCGCTGACGATCACCGGACGCGGCTTCGAATCACGCGTCGCCGCGAGCGAAAACCAGCCGTTCATGGAATCGGAATGCGTGTCGTGCGGTGCGTGTGTCGCCGCTTGCCCGACCGCGACCTTGCAGGAAAAGACCGTCGTCATGCTCGGCCAGCCCGAGCATTCGATCGTGACCACGTGTGCTTATTGCGGCGTGGGCTGCTCGTTCAAGGCCGAGATGAAGGGCAACCAGGTCGTGCGGATGGTGCCGCACAAGAACGGCCAGGCCAACGAAGGCCACGCATGCGTGAAGGGCCGCTTCGCCTGGGGTTACGCGACGCACAAGGACCGCATCACCAAGCCGATGATCCGCGCAAAAATCACCGATCCGTGGCGCGAAGTCAGCTGGGACGAAGCGCTCACCTACGCGGCGTCGGAATTCCGCCGCATTCAGGCGAAGCACGGCCGCGATTCGATCGGCGGCATTACGTCGTCGCGCTGCACGAACGAGGAAACGTATCTCGCACAGAAGCTCGTGCGCGCCGCGTTCGGCAACAACAATGTCGACACCTGCGCGCGCGTGTGCCACTCGCCGACCGGCTACGGCCTGAAGACCACGCTCGGCGAATCGGCCGGCACGCAGACCTTCGCTTCGGTCGATAAGGCCGACGTCATCATGGTGATCGGCGCGAATCCGACCGACGGCCATCCGGTGTTCGGCTCACGCATGAAACGCCGCATCCGCGAAGGCGCGAAGCTGATCGTCGTCGATCCGCGCCGCATCGATATCGTCGATACGCCGCACGTGAAGGCGTCGCATCATTTGCAGTTGCGCCCGGGCACCAATGTCGCCGTGGTCAATGCGCTCGCGCACGTGATCGTGACCGAAGGGTTGCTGAACGAAACGTTCGTCGCCGAGCGCTGCGACACCCGCGCATTCGAGCAATGGCGCGATTTCGTCGCGCTGCCCGAGAACGCACCGGAAGCCACCGCGGAACTGACCGGCGTGCCGGCCGAAGCCGTTCGCGAAGCCGCGCGCATTTATGCGACCGGCGGCAACGCAGCGATCTACTACGGCCTCGGCGTCACCGAACACGCGCAAGGTTCGACGATGGTGATGGGCATCGCCAACCTGGCGATGGCGACTGGCAACATCGGCCGCGAAGGGGTCGGCGTGAATCCGCTGCGCGGTCAGAACAACGTGCAGGGCTCGTGCGACATGGGCTCGTTCCCGCACGAGCTGCCGGGCTATCGCCATATCAGCGATTCGATCACGCGCGCATTGTTCGAAGAAGCATGGAACGTCACGCTGCAGCCTGAACCTGGGTTGCGCATTCCGAACATGTTCGACGCCGCGGTGCACGGCACCTTCATGGGCCTGTACTGCCAGGGCGAAGACATCGTGCAGTCCGATCCCAACACGCACCATGTGGCGGCGGCGCTGTCGGCGATGGAATGTATCGTCGTACAGGACATTTTCCTGAACGAGACGGCAAAGTACGCGCACGTGTTGTTGCCGGGCTCGACGTTCCTCGAAAAGGACGGCACCTTCACGAACGCCGAGCGCCGCATCTCGCGCGTGCGCAAAGTGATGCCTCCGCTCGCCGGCTATGCCGACTGGGAAGCGACGATCCTGCTCTCCCGCGCGCTTGGCTACGAGATGGATTACACGCATCCGTCGCAGATCATGGACGAGATCGCGCGCCTCACGCCGACTTTCCACGGCGTGTCGTACAAGAAGCTCGACGAGCTCGGCAGCATCCAGTGGCCGTGCAACGAGAACGCGCCCGACGGTACGCCGACCATGCACATCGACACCTTCGTGCGCGGCAAGGGCAAGTTCGTGATTACGAAGTTCATCGCGACGCCAGAAAAAGTCACACGCAAGTTCCCGCTGCTGCTCACCACGGGCCGCATCCTGTCGCAATACAACGTCGGCGCACAAACGCGCCGCACCGAGAATTCGCGCTGGCATGATGAAGACCGGCTGGAGCTGCATCCGCACGATGCGGAAGAACGCGGCATCAAGACCGGTGACTGGGTCGGCATCGAATCGCGTGCGGGACAAACCGTGTTGCGCGCGAAAGTGACTGAGCGGATGCAACCGGGCGTCGTCTATACGACATTCCACTTCCCCGAATCGGGCGCGAACGTGATCACCACCGATAGCTCGGACTGGGCCACCAATTGTCCGGAGTACAAGGTGACCGCGGTGCAGGTGATGCCGGTCGAACAGCCGTCGCAATGGCAGAAGGACTACTCGCGCTTCAACACCGAGCAACTCGATCTGCTGAAGCAGCGCGAGGTGGCCAACGCAACGTCGGGTAAGTGAGGCGCACCATGGACAATCAGAATCTGATCGACATGGCGAACCGGATCGGCGACTTTTTCGATTCGATGCCGGACCGCGAAGAAGCGCTCGCCGGCATCGCCGATCATATCCGCCGCTTCTGGGAGCCGCGTATGCGGCGCGCTTTGCTAGCGACGCTCGATGAGCCGGATGCGGACGGGGTCGAGATGTCGGCCATTGTCAGGGAGGCGCTCGTCAAGCATCGTGACGGGCTGACGCCGGCGGCACTTTCTACGGTATAGGCGGCTCTGTTCATCCTGCGCCTGACACACGAGGCGGCTCAGATCACGAGCCGCCTCGCACACGGATCGCCTCGCGGATTCACCAGGCTGCTATTTCCATCAGCAAACTCACGAACGCTCGAACAGGCACGCTACAGGCAATCTCTCAGACTCGCCTCACAGCGCCGTCTGCTCCGGTATCACCCCACCCACGGCGAACCACGCTTCGCAATGCCGCAGCAAGCCGTGCAGATCGGACCCGGTGCGGCCGCGTGCGCTGATATAGCCGTCCGGCCGCACCAGATAGAACGACGGCCGTGTGCGTCCATAGGATTCGGACAGCGCCGGAGCGCCCTCGCCGCTCGTATCGGTCACGCGCCAGATGCGCACCGCGCCCGGCAACAATCGCTCGACTTCCGCCGTCAGGCGCTCCAGTTCCGGATCCGGCGGCAACGCGTGCTTCGCGGCCGGATCGAGCGGCGTTCCGTCGACGGGCAACGGCTGGACTAGCAGGAACAACGAAAAGAACGCCGGATCGTGCAGATCGAAAATGCAACCGACGCCCGGCGCACGGCCCAGCGGCCCGTCCACCACATGCACCAGCGCATCCGGCGCCCGCTCGCCGGCACGCGGGCCGCCGTCGAGAACACGCTCGAGCGTCAGCGGACTGCGTCGATACTGGATCGACAACTCGCTGATGGTCATACGCGCCGCATCGCGCAGCGGACCGAGCGCCGCCAGCACCGGCATCACACGCTCGCGCAACAACTTCAGCGGTCCATGATCGGCCTCGGCCATATGCGTGATGAAGCCGGTTTGCCGGAGCACGTCGCGCTCGATCGGATGCCGTTCCTGATGGTACGTATCGAGCAGCCGGTCAGGCGCCGCGCCGTGCAGAACGCGAGCCAGTTTCCAGCCGAGATTGAACGCTTCCTGAATACCCGTGTTCATGCCTTGCGCGCCCGCCGGGCTGTGTACGTGAGCGGCGTCGCCCGCGAGGAAGATGCGGCCGACGCGCAGTCTCTCCACCATTCTGCTGTTCAGATGAAAATACGACGACCATGCCATGTCCGACACGTCGACGCGTTCCCGCACGCGCTGGGCAATCAGGGTCTTGCACGCCTCCAGCGACGGCGGCGAAACCTGGTTGAGCGACGGCTCCCCGAGCACGGCCGGCGTGACCGGCTCCGGAACCGCGGTCGGCGCACCGGGATGATCCGCGATCAGACGATGGCGGCCATGGCCCATCGGAAACAATGCGACGAGACCCTCGCCTGAGGCGAAGATATGGAATTCGTCTTCGGGCCAATCGGTTTCCGCATGCAGATCGGCAAGCAGAAACGTCTGCTCGAAAGTGTTGCCCTCAAAACTCAAGCCGAGCCGGTGACGGATCGTGCTATGCGCACCGTCGGCGGCAATCACGTAGGACGGGCGCAGAGTCTCGGTGTGGCCGTCGGCACGGCGCAGTGTCGCCTGAATGCTGGCGGAGCCCTGCGAGAACATCGCCAGCTCGACGCCGCGTTCGACCGTCACGCCGAGCGTCGCGAGATGTTCCGTCAGCAAACGTTCGGTCACGGATTGATCGAGAAACAGCAGATACGGATAACGCGTGTGCAGCGGATCGAAATCGAGGCGTGCGAGACGCATGCCATTGGAAAAAAGATTGGCGATGCGCGCACGATGACCGAGTTCGAGAAACGGCTCGATCAGCCGGTGCTGTTCAAACAGTTCGAGTGTGCGCGCCTGAATGCCGATGGCCCGCGAATACGGGCTCGGTTGCAGCGCTTTGTCGATCAGACGCACGGGGATGTGGGCACGCGCCAGACTCATTGCCGCGGCGAGTCCGGTCGGACCCGCCCCAACGATCAGCACCGGCGACGCATCGTGTGCGGCAGCGTCCATGCGGAACTCCGGAGACCACGGTACGTTCTAGTGTACGCCGCCGATAGTCCGTTCAACGGTGCGCCGCATCAATCGTGCGGATGATCCATCGCGCATTGATGCACGGTGGTGCCGAGGTCGACTTGCAGCGTGGCGTGCTGCATCGAAAAACGTTCGCGCAATGCGACGACGATGCCGTCGATCGACTCGTCGCCGGGATGGCCTGCCGGCATCACCAGATGCGCGCTGAGCGCATTGCCGGTGGTCGACAGCGCCCAGACGTGCAGGTCGTGCACGTCGGTGACGCCGGGCTGTCCGGCGAGATAGTCGCGGATATGCTGCAGGTCGACGCCGGGCGGCACGGCATCGAGCGCCATGCGTACCGAATCGCGCAGCAGACCCCATGTGCCATATACCACCACCGCGACCACGAGCAGGCTCATTACCGGATCGAGCCACGTCCAGTCGGTATAGAGAATCACGAGGCCGCTGATCGCGACCGCGGCCGAGATGCCGGCGTCCGCGGCCATATGCAGGAACGCGCCGCGTATGTTCAGGTCGTCCTTCTGGCCGCGCATGAAGAGCCACGCCGAGAAGCCGTTCACAACCACGCCGACCGTCGCGACGACGAACACCACGAGTCCCGCGACCGGCGCCGGGTTCATCAGGCGTCCGATTGCCTCGGCAACGATCACGCCGCACGCGAAGAGCAACAGCGCCGCGTTGGCGAGCGACGCCAGGATCGACGAACTGCCGTAGCCGAATGTATAGCGTGCCGACGGACGGCGCGTGGTGAGCCAGGTTGCGCCCCAGGCGAGCAGCAAGCCGAGCACGTCGGAGAGATTGTGGCCCGCGTCGGCGAGCAGCGCGGTGGAATGCGCGATCACGCCGTAGACGGCTTGAACCAGCACGATCGTTACGTTCAGTGCGACGGCGAGTGCGAAGGCGCGGCCGTGGCCTGCAACGGGTGCATGGGCATGGTGGTGGCCCGCGTGGCTGTGGGCGCTGTGGGCGCTGTGGGTGTGGGCGTGGCCGGCGTGGCTACCGGGGTTGGGGCTATCGTGATCGTGGCCGCTGTGATCGTGATCGTTGTCATCCCGGCCACTGTGATCGTGGTCCCCATGGTCATGATCTTTGTGGCTACCGACACCGTGGCTGTGATCCAGGTCGCGATCATGCTCGTGGGCATGGTCCGCACCGCCGCCGTGTGAACCGCGCCCGCCCGCTGCATGGTCCTGTGCACCGCTCTCATGCGTCTCGCCGGCATCGGGACGAGCCACACCATGGCGGTGCCCCTCTTGTCCGCCGGCACCGCGCGCTTTCCCCTCGGCCCGCGTGTCTTCGCCATCGATTCCGTCGAATTCCTCATCGAGCCAGACTGGCGCGTGGTCGTCCTCGCGTTCTTCGGCGGGCCGGTTCGGCGTAGTGGGTTTCTTCATGACGGGTCCAGAGGAAATTCGCCGGCCGGCTCGGCCACATGCTCGAGCATGCCGGCCAGCATCGCGCTGATGTGGCGGTCAGCGGCAAGATAGAAGACCTGCTTGCCCTGCCGCTCCGCGCGCACGATCCGCGCCGCGCGCAACAACCTCAGATGGTGGCTCACCAATGATGACGACAAGCCCAGCCGCTCCGCAATCGCGCCGACCGCGCGCCGCTCGTCGACACACGCGAGCACGATGCGCAACCGCGTCGGATCGCCAAGCAGGCGAAACAGATCGGCCAGCGGCACGATCGTCTCTCCCACGCGGTCCTCGAAACTGACAGGCAACGTTGTGGAATCCATGGCAAGCAGCATTATCGGCATACATATGAACAAGTATTCACATGTTATAGATATCGAGACAACAGGTCAAATCGGAGAACGGTCCGGCGAGTGTGGGAAAATGCGGCCTCTGCCTCACCCGAATGCCATCCTCCGTCATGCAACAAGTATTTGACCGCGCTTTCGCGGCGCATCGTGACGGCCGCCTCGACGACGCCGAACGCGGCTACCGCGCGACGCTCGAGGGCAACCCCGCGCACGTCGATGCGTTGCACCTGCTGGGCGTCCTGCGCCACCAGCAGGGTCAGCACGCCGAAGCCGCCGAGCTCGTGCGGCGCGCGGTGAACCTGCGCCCGGAAGACGCCGCCCTGCAGTTGAACCTCGGCAACGCGCTGAAGGCGCTGGGCAAGATCGACGACGCCATCGAACAATTCCGCAATGCATTGACGCTGGCGCCGTCTTTCCCGATGGCCCACTACAACCTGGGCAATGCATACGCGTCGGTGGGGCGCCACGAAGACGCCGCCGACGCCTTCGAGAAATCGCTGCGCCTGCAGCCGAACGACGCCTCGTCGCACAACAATCTGGGCAACGCATTGCACGCGCTCGGCCGTCATACGGATGCGATCGCGTCGTTCCAGCGCGCGCTCGAATTGCGTCCCGGGCATGCGGGCGCGCTCAACAACATGGGTATGTCGCTGAACGCGCTTGACCGCGCGGACGAGGCGATCCCGTGCTTTCAGGCAGCACTGGCCGCCGAACCGCGGTTCGTCGCCGCGCACTTCAACCTCGCCAATACGCTCGACGCCACCGGCCGCCACGAAGAAGCCGTCGCCTCTTTCCAGGCGGCGTTCGCCTTGCAACCGAACCTGCCGCCAACCATATTCGGACTCGGCAACGCGCTCTCGGCGTTGGGACGTCATGAGCAAGCGCTGCCGTATCTCGAGCGCGCGGTCGGCCTCGATCCGCAATTCGCGCTCGCCTGGCTGAGTCTCGGCACGGCACACCAGGCACTGAACGCGCACGCCGCCGCTGTGCGGGCGTTCGATCAGGCGCTGCGCCTGCGCCCCGATCTCGCGTCCGCGCACCTGAACCGCGCGCTTGCATGGCTCGCGTTGCGCGATTTCGCGCGCGGGTTGCCGGAATACGAATGGCGGCTGCAGATCGCCGCGCAGCCGGTCATCCAGACCTTGCCGCGCTGGCACGGCGAACCGATCGAACAACGCACGCTCCTCGTTTATGCCGAGCAGGGTTTCGGCGACACGTTGCAATTCGTGCGCTTCGTACCGCTGGCCGCGCAGCGTGCGGCGCGCGTGGTGCTCGAGGTGCAGCCACAACTGCTGCCGCTGCTCGCACCGGCCGCGCAAGCCTGGCGCGTGACACTGATCGCACAGGGCGCAGCGCGTCCGGCGGCGGATCTGCAATGCCCGCTGCTGAGCTTGCCGCTCGCGCTCGGCACCACCTACGACACGATTCCCGCCCGCACGCCGTACCTCAGCGCGCCGCCGGCTTATGGCCGCAAATGGCGCGGTTCGCTCGGCGGTCACGCGAAACGCAAGATCGGCATTGCGTGGTCAGGACGCATCCAGCAGAACGAAACCCGTTCGATGCCGCTTGCGGCACTTGCTCCGTTATTTGCGCTTGAAGGGATCGACTGGATCGTGCTGCAACCCGAGCTGAGCGCCGGGGAGCAGGCGGCGCTCGACGCGCATCCGCACGCGGCGTCGATTCATCGCATGGGTACGCGGATCGGCGATTTTGCGGATACCGCGGCGATCATCGAGCGGCTCGACGCGGTCGTGTCGGTCGATACGTCGATCGCTCACCTCGCCGGCGCGCTGAAAAAGCCGCTGTGGCTGATGCTGCCGTTCGCCGCGGATTGGCGCTGGTTCGTCGACGAGACGCGCAGTTCGTGGTATCCGGGCGTAACGCTGTTGCGCCAGCCGCAACCTGGCGCGTGGGGTGATGTGGTGGAGGCGGTAGCGAACGAATTGCGCCGCGGCTAACCGGGCCAGACCCGGCGAAATCCGTTGCCGATTTTGCTGGCGTTGCTGACGTTTCCGACGCGGCGCCTAACAAAAAACCCCGCGCTCGTGAGAACGCGGGGTTTTTGTTTGTCCGGGCGGTTTGTCCGGATGAACGGTGAACCTTAACCCTGCCCTTAAGCCGTTCGATACTGATCGCGCGACTCCGGCGTGCGATACAGCACCAGCGTCGCGATCAGCCCGCAGATCGCCGCCACGCCCAGGAACAGGCCAGGCGCGGCCTTGTTGCCCGTGGTGTGAATCAGCAGCGTCGAGATGGCCGGCGTGAAGCCGCCGATCGTCGTAGCAAGGCTGTAGGCCAGCGAGAAACCCGCGGTCCGCACTTCGACCGGCATCACTTCGGTCAGCGCCACCACCATTGCACCGTTGTAGCTGCCGTACAGGAACGACAGCCACAACTCGACCGCCAGCAGGCGAACGAACGACGGTTCGGCGACCAGCCATTGCAGCGCCGGGTACGCGGTGATGATCGTGAGGACCGTGAAGGCAATCAGCACCGGACGGCGGCCGATGCGATCCGACAATGCGCCCGCGAGCGGCAGCCAGACCAGGTTCGACAAACCGATACAGACGGTGACGACGAGCGTATCGATCGACGACAGCTTAAGCACTTCCTTGCCGAAGGTCGGCGTGTAGGCCGTGATCATGTAGAACGACACAGTGGTCATGATGACCATGCCCATCCCGCCCAGCACGATGCCCCAGTTCGCGGCCATCGTCTTCATGATCTCGCCCATGCTCGGACGATGCTTGCGCGCCTTGAACTCCTCGGTTTCCTGCAACGAACGGCGGATCAGGAACAGGAACGGGACGATCAGGCAGCCGATCAGGAACGGTACGCGCCAGCCCCAGGACGTCATCTGGTCAGCCGGCAACATCTTGTTCAGGAACACGCCGATCAGCGCGGCGAACACCACGGCGACCTGCTGGCTGCCCGACTGCCACGCACAATAGAAGCCCTTGTTGCCCTTGGTGGCGATCTCCGACAGATAGACCGACACGCCGCCAAGTTCGACCCCGGCGGAGAAGCCTTGCAGCAGCCGGCCGAACAGCACAAGCATCGGGGCAAGTACACCGATGGTCGCGTAGCCTGGGATCGCGGCGACCGTCAGGGTGCCGAGCGCCATCAGGCCGAGGGTGAGGATCAGGCCTTTGCGCCGGCCGTGATGGTCGATGTAGGCACCCAGCACGATTGCGCCAAGTGGCCGCATCAGGAAACCCGCGCCGAATACCGACAGCGACAGCATCAGCGAGGCAAATTCGTTGCCGCTTGGGAAATAGGTCTTGGCAATCGCGGACGCGTAGTAGCCGTAGACCATGAAGTCGTACATCTCAAGAAAGTTGCCGCTGACGACGCGGAAAACTGTCTTGAACTTGGATTCTTCGGATGAGGAAGTGGCGTGTGACGCAGTAGACATGACATTCTCTGATAAGCCTGTCGCCACACCGACCGGCGGCGCTCAGGCAGTTAAACGATCCACTACGTTCGGCAAGCGGATGCCGCAGACGGCTCGATTAGAACGCGCCGGGGGCGCTGCATTTTCATGCCGAACGCATTCACACGGTATCAGGGTAAACGTTGTGAAACACCCGGAACCCGCAACACGTAATGTTACCGTTCATGGCACTGTCGCGCATTCCATACAGCTTCATTACAGGCAACGCCGGCTCAGCCTTGCGGTAAACTTTTTTCAGACAGGCAATTCCCGTTGAACACCATCCCGATGCAAACCTCCCGCGCACTTTCGCTGCGCCCTGCAACCCTCGCGGACGCAGCGCTGATCGCCTCGATCCATAGCACCAGCTGGCAGGCTACCTATCGCGGCCTGTTACCCGATGCATTCCTCGACGGCGAAGTCACGCGGGAGCGCGCCGCCTATTGGGAAGCGCGCCTGCGCGCGCCGGGCGGCGAGCGCCGCATGATCCTGATCGCCGAGCTCGCGGGTGAGCCGGTCGGTTTCGTCTGCGTCGAACAGCAACCGGAATCCGCGTGGGGTGTCCTGCTCGACAACCTGCATGCGCTCCCGGCGCACCAGGGCATTGGCGCCGGCAAGCTGTTGATGCGCGCAGCCGAAGACTGGGCGCGCGCGCAAGGAGAAACGCAGCTGTATCTTTACGTGCTCGAAGGCAACACGCCGGCGATCGGCTTTTATGAAAAGCAGGGCTGGGAGTTCGTCGGCGCCGAACCGGATCATATGGGCGGCGTGGATATTACCGCATTGCGTTATGTGTACCGGCTGGACCGTCAGCGGGATCGATGAAACAGACGTGCCGGGTTTAATCGCCACCCAAGGCCGGCCCGGCTCAGGCCGGAACAGCGCTTCTTTTTCGGAACAATCCGATCGTTAGTTCAGCCACTTCCAGGCATCATCTTCCTTACCCGATGGCTTCACAGTGACCGCTCATGCGGCGGCGTGCTCGACCTGAGCACGGCGATTTCATATGGCGTTGTGTATCGCGTTTTCGTACGCATCGCCCAGAAGCCAGAGCCCCCGAGCCGCCATTCCGCGGCCCCTTTACGAGGCGCTGCGAAGAAACCGATGTCGACCACTATTCCCCTCACCCTGATCGAAGGCTCCATGGCACTGCCGAGCCTGTCGCCGCTCTCTCGTCTGCTGCCCGCGCCATTCGGCCGCGGCTGGGCATTGCTGCCGCCGGGGCATAGTTTGCGGGCGGAACTCAAGGCGCTCTATGCAGCCGTGTTACGTACCTTTTGTCTGGATGCGCAAGCCATCCGCGGGCTATGCCAGTGGGAATCGTTGCGCAAGCCGCCGCCCGCATCCTCAGGTTTCATCCCACCTGCTATCTCGACAACCGCGTTCCACGCACCGGTCGACGAATCTTTGCAAGCGTCCGCCGAAACCACATCTTTCTCGCCGGCTTACGCACCAGCCATGCCGGCCTCGCCGCGTGGCGGCTCAATGCATTGGAGTGCGCTGGCAGGCGGCGCCTGCGCACTCGGCGGCGCCGCGATGCTTGCCTGGATTGCCTTTGGTCAATTCGCTCAACGTCACGCGCCTGGCGATGTCGAACCAGCGGGTCCGTTTCCGCTCCGCCAGGAGGCACAGTTGGCAAATCGCCACTCGCCTGATGCCGCTATCAATCCGCACTCAACCGCTAACAACCGTGCAGCGGAGCTTGCGCCGAGCGCCGCATCATCGCCCGTGCACGTGGTTGGCGTATCTGGACCCGTATTGCCTGAGATTTTGCCGAACGCTCCTGCTGCGGCTCCGTCACGCGATTTAACGGCAAATCCCGCCACGGAAATAACCACGCCAGTCAAGGCAACGCCAGCGCTCGCTACAGCCCGCAAGAACGTATCGCGCCCCCCGGATAAGCAACTCAAAGGCACCGCGAGTCCGCACGAAAGAAGCAGCTATCGTCCGCAGACCAGGATCGCGGCGCAATCGCCACACATGTTGCCGATGACCTCTGAAGCGCCACCGATTGCGGTGCCGGTAATCGCACAACAAACGTCGCCGAAACCGTCGGCGGCGGGCGCTTACTCGCCACGCGCGCCGTTGCAACTCGGTGCCGACGAATACGCGTCGGCGACCACGTCAGCCGGCACACACCTGCGCAATATTGCGCCGCCTTCGCGCCCTGCTGGGTCGATGAATCAGCCTGGAAGTGGCGACACAGAATGGGTCGATCATATGTCGCAACGTCGCGTGACCGACATTCCCAATCAGTTCGTGAAGTAAGCGCCTCGTTGTCACGACATCGGGTCGCAAAAAAAACCCGGCCATGAATGGCCGGGTTTTTTTACGCTCATGCCTCTACTTCTGTGTTGGCAGTCCGAACTCGGTTTGCCGCTGCAACTGCATGACTTCGCCCTGCACCTGGCGCAACTGCGCCTGCGCCTTTTCCTTTTCCGCGTGCAGCGCTACGGCCTCGCCTTGTGTCTGCCGCTGGTAATCGTTGACCTTGGCCTGCTGGGTGCGCGCAACGTCGAGATCGGCCTGCAACCGCTTCGCACGATCTTCCGACAACGCGATAATGTCTTCGATATACGCCTTCTGCGCCTGCAACTGCGTGCGGCGAATCTCGACGTCCGCCAGTTGCGCCGTCTGCTGGACGAAGCCGGCATAGACCGCCTCAGCGCGGCCTGCGTCCTCCGACTTGATCACGCGCCAGAAATGCTTGTCCTGAAAAAGCGCGACGTAGTACGTCATCTCCTGCGGATAGAAGAACAGACTCGCGCCATAACTGCCGTTATACGTGGTGCGCAATTCGCTCAGCCTGGCGTCGTGAATCATCTGCATCAATTCGGCGACGTTGCCTTGCGCGTCGCCGGCGGTGACTGGCGTGCCTGATGCCGCACTGCTCAGCGCGGCGGCGACCGGCTGCGGCGTTAGCGTGTTCATGGCCGGCCGCGTGCCGACCAGCGGTGCGGCCTCGTCGCCTTGTGCTGCCAGCACGAAACCACCATGCTGCAACAGCGCACACGAGGCCGCGAGCAGCATGGCGCGCCGTACTATTAAGGGGTACTTCATACGTGCATGCTCCATGCAAATCCAGATCAGCCGTGGATTATCGCGCGGATTAACCGTTAAGCGAAGCATTCAGGTGTCGCACTAACAGACTTTAAATCGAGATAAATCGATAAAGAATGATTTGGCCGAATGGACGCACTCGTTGCGGAATAAAAGATTTTAGATAGGACAAAAACGTCACAATTTGACTCATGCAGACGTTTCCCAATCTGCACGGCGTTCACCTGAATCCAACAGGTAGCAGAGCAAATACGAAGGAAAACCCGGCGCGAGAAAGCAGCCGCATAAAACGCGGCAGCGAGTATGGCGGCACACATCCGCACATATCGAACTTGAAAGGCCGGACTCGAAAGTCCGGCTTAAAGGCGTGACCTTAAAACCGCGTTTCGCGCGCCACCCGCAGGAAGGTATCGAGCAAGGGCGTGCAATCGAGCAGCTCCGGACCACCCGCGCGATGAAACTCCGGATGCCACTGCACACCCATCACGAACGGCGCACGCCGGTAGCGGACGGCTTCGATGATGCCGTCCGACCCCGACACCGCCTCGATATTCAGATCGCGGCCGAGCGTTTTGACCGCCTGATGGTGAATCGAGTTGACGATCGCCTCGCGTCGGCCCGGAAACATATTGACCAGCGTCGAGCCGTCCGGGAAATGAATGCTGTGCCGATGCTGATCGTAGTTCTCGTTGACGTGCGCACCGGCGGTGGGCACATCAGTGGCGATGTCCTGGTACAGGGTGCCGCCGAACGCCACGTTGATCAACTGGCAACCGCGGCACACGCCGAGCACCGGCTTGCCCGACTCGATGAACTCATGCAGCAGTTCGAGTTCGTACATGTCGCGCACACGGTCGCCCGGCCACTCGGGACTCGTCGCCTGTTCCGCGTACGACTGCGGCGAGACATCCGCGCCGCCTTGCAACAGCAGACCGTCGAGATGCTTCGCATAATCGCGCAAACGGATATTGCTCGGATGCAGCATGCCTTGATGGCCGACTGTCGGAATCATGAATACCAGCACGTCGCGCGACATCACCCAGTGCGCAATCGATTCCTCGAGGTATTGCAGCGTCTTGCCCCGCAGCCCCTTCGCGCCCGGCTCCGGGTGGAAGATGCGCGCCGAGACGCCGATGCGCAGCGTACGCTGCGTAATCCGTTGGCCGGCGCGATCGAACAGCTGACGCGCGCGCGCCGCGACGATGCGGCCGAACACGGTCCACGCCGAATCGCTTTGCTTCAGGTAGCGCGGCGGCGAAGGCGGCAACGCGTTCGGCGGCGGCGGGTTGGTTGCGGTGAAGTCAGGCGCAGCACCGAAACCCGGCGGCGGCGAGCCGGCCCGACGGGCGGCAGCGGCCGCTTCTTGTGCTTTTTCCTCGTTTCCGGTGACGGCAACGTCATCGGCAGGCGCGCTCAATTCGCCGACGAGCGGTGCGCTGCTCCCGAGCGTGCTCGGACTCGAAGCTGGACTCCTGTAGACCTGCCCCGCCTTGCGTGCCGCGCGCTCGTGAACCTCGGCCTCCTGCTGCGCGGTCGACGCAGCCGCTGAACTGCGTGCTTCGGCCGCGTCGCGTTGCCGCGCCGTTTGCGGATCGGTGGGGGTGACAGCGGACGCGCTGTCAGGATCGTCGGTCGACGACCTCGCCGCAGCCTCTTCGGCAGCCGGCGATGCAGCCGACGGCGTGACCGTGTCCTTGATCGGGGACTGGATGGAATCTTCGTGGGAGAGCGGCAACGAGGTCACCGGCTCAGGCGGCAAGATATCGTGCTTCGACGCGCCGGGCGCTGTGCCTGGCGCTGTGCCTGGCGTTGTACCGGACGACGTTGAGGGCGTTTGGGGCGTTGAGGATGTCGGCGTCGCCGAAGACGACGATGGGCTGCCGGGCTGGCCGGCATTTTCAGGTTTGTTTTCGCTCATGACAGTCAGACAGGCGCCTTCCACGCGAACGAATGAATATGCCCTGATTATCCGCTAGCACGGCAAGCCCGGCAAACCCACACACAATTGCTCACATTGTTGCGGTTCTCAACGCAAATCGTCTAACTTAGGGATCCGGCTGTTCCTCGAACGTCTCGCGCAGCGCGATCTGCATCGCTGCATGGATTTTCACGCACCAGCGCCACACCAGCGCCAGCAGTAAAGCGGCGCAGACCAGCACCACGGCCAGGAGGCCAGTAGGCGGCAAGATGCCGCCGGAGAGCGCCGCGACCAGCAAAAACACGCCGACCATCGAGACCACCGGCACCAGGTCAGAGATCGCGTAACGGATCGCGCTGGTGAAGCGCCCCGCCGTCGCCGGTTGCACGCTCACCTCGGCGAGCAGCAGCGCGAGCGACTTGGTCTTGCGATAGACCGCCACCAGGAACGGCATCGACAGCACCAGCGCGATGCTCCACAGCACCACGCGCTGCATCGGTTCGGAATTCATCCAGTGTGCGAGCAAGGTGCTGGTGTAAGGCGCGCTATACGACACGATCAGGAAAATCGCAGCCACCAACGCGAGATTGACGGCGATCTGCAAAATGATCCGCCGTGTCATGCTGAACAGCGTCGGCTCGCCAGTTCCGGTGCTCAAACTACGCAGCCACTGCCCGTACATGTTGAACCCGTTGGCCAGCGTACGCGGCATCGCCTGGCCGAGGCGCTGCGTCAGCGGATCGGCAGCGCGAATCAGGTAAGGCGTGAAAAGCGTGGTCAAGGCGGAAACGGCCACCGCGATCGGATACAGAAACGCGCTCGTGACCTTCAAGGTCAGACCGAGCGACGCGATGATGAACGAGAATTCGCCGATCTGCGAGACGGTCATGCCGACCCGCATCGCCGTACGCCCGTCCTTGCCGGCGAGAAAAGTACCCAGCCCGCACGAAACGATCTTGCCGACGATCACGGCCACCGTAATCACCGCGATCGGCCACGCATAGTCGACCAGCACGGCCGGGTTCAGCATCAGGCCGATTGTCACGAAGAAGATCGCGGAGAAGGCATCGCGTAACGGCGCGATCAGGTGCTCGATCCGATGCAGATGGCGCGACTCGGCCATGATCGCGCCGATCAGGAACGCGCCGAGCGCAATGCTGTAATCGAGCTTCACCACCAGCAGACAGAAGCCGAAGCAGAACCCAAGCACCGACACCAGCAGCATTTCATCGCTCTTGGCGCGCGCCACGTAGTTCAACGCGCGCGGCACCAGCAGAATGCCCACCACCAGCGACACCGTCATGAAGAGCAGCAGCTTGCCGAGCGTCACAACGGCGACACCCGCGCTCAACTGCCCCGTCTGCGCAATGCCGGAGAGCAGCACCAGCATCGCGATTGCAAGAATGTCCTCGACGATCAGAATCCCGAACACCAGTTGCGCGAAGCTCTCACGCTTCAGACCCAACTCGGAGAGCGCCTTGACGATGATGGTGGTCGACGAGATCGCCAGAATCGCGCCGAGGAACAGCGAGTCCATCGAACTCCAGCCGAACGCGCTGCCGATCTCATAACCGATCCACAGCATCAGCACGATTTCGGAGAGTGCAGCGACGATCGCCGTCGCGCCGACCTTGAATAGCTTGCGCAGGCTGAATTCGAGCCCGAGCGAAAACATCAGGAACACCACGCCGAGTTCGCCGAGCGTCTGGATGGTCTGCTCGTCGTGAATCAGCTGGAACGGCGGCGTGTACGGCCCGATGATCACGCCCGCGGCGATGTAGCCCAGCACCACCGGCTGTTTCAGGCGATGGAACAGCACGGTGACGACGCCGGCGAGCGCCATCACGACCGCCAGATCCTGAATAAAGCCGATGCCATGATGCATGGATGCGTCCCTTACAAAAAGTAATGTCCCAAAAACGCAGTGTAACGCACCCGCGCGACGCGCTGAATCGCGCAAACGTCGAAAGGGCTTGGGATTGGCCGGGCCACAAGGCGTCGTGCAGGCCGCTCCGGCCGAAACTTTTTTGACACGCTGGACGCCAGTGAAATATCACAATAATATTTGTCGCATATTTTCATGGGAGTCGAGTAATGCAGGTGTCCTTCAATGTTGTAGATCGTTCCGGCGACAGTCGCGCCGATATCGCCGAAGTGAATCGTCTGACGATCGCCGGCTGGGCCGGACGCGATCAGGCGGCGATCGAGCATCACATCGCCGAACTGGCCGAACTCGGCGTGAAGCGGCCGTCCACCACGCCCTGCTTCTACCGCTTGGGCGCCGAGCTGCTGACGCAGGCCGAACAGATCGACGTGGTCGGCGCGAAGTCCAGTGGTGAAGCCGAATGCGTGCTGGTGCGCGCGAAGACGGGGTTGCTCGTTACCGTCGGCTCGGATCACACCGACCGCGAAGTCGAGGCCTACGGCGTCACCGTTTCCAAGCAGGTCTGCCCGAAACCGGTCGCACGCGACGCCTGGCGTTTCGACGACGTGGCCGGTCATTGGGATCAACTCGAACTGTGTGCTTTCGCTGTGACGAACAACGGCGAGCGGCGCGTCTATCAGCAAGGCAGCGTCGCGTCACTGCTGCCGGCCGCCGATCTGCTGGAACGCGCTCCCGTGGCAGAAGGCGCCGCGATGTTCTGCGGCACGCTGGCGGTCCAAGGCGGCATCGTCGGGATGGCCGACGGCGACGCGCTCGAACTCGAACTGCACGACCCCATCCTGAACCGCACGCTGCGCCACGCCTATCGCGTGCACGCGTTACCTATCGTCGAATGAGGCATTCATGAATCCCCCTTCGCTATCCGCCAACGCCGACGTGTCTTCCGACGCGTGGCTCGAAGCCGCCGCCCTGCGCAAGATCACGTGGCGCATCATGCCGTTCCTGTTTCTCGTCTACGTGTTGTCGTACCTGGACCGCGTCAACATCGGTTACGCGAAGCTGCAGTTCACCGGCGACCTCGGCCTTTCGAACGCGGCGTACGGACTCGGCGCGGGGATATTTTTCTTCGGCTATTTCGTGTTCGAAGTGCCAAGCAATCTGCTGCTGAAGAAGTTCGGCGCGCGCGCCACCATCGCCCGCATCACGATGCTGTGGGGCCTGCTGTCGTGTCTGATGATGTTCGTGCGCTCGGAAACGATGTTCTACGTGCTGCGCTTTTTTCTCGGCGTTGCCGAGGCCGGTCTGGTGCCGGGCGTGGTGTTGTATCTGACCTTCTGGTTTCCGTCCGACCGGCGCGCGCGGATGGTCGCCGTGTTCATGGCGGCGATTCCTGTGGCAGGGATCATCGGCGCACCGTTGTCGGGCTTTCTGATGTCCGCGCTGCATGAAGCGCACGGTTTGCGCGGCTGGCAGTGGATGTTTCTTATCGAAGGCATTCCGTCGATCCTCGCCGGCTTCTGGGCGCTTGCCGTATTGCGCAACACACCCGCCGAAGCCGCCTGGCTCACCGACGACGAAAAGCGCGTGATCCTCGCCCGCCTCTCGCGCGAAAACACCGCCGCTGCGGCGGCCGGCGCCGAGCATAGTCTGGCGGTTGCGTTACGCTCGGGCCGCTTCTGGCTGCTGACGCTGATCTACTTCTGCCTCGTCACCGGCAATGCGGGTTTCTCATTCTGGCTGCCGCAGATCGTCAAGGACCTCGGCGTCACCAATCTCGTCACGAATGGCTTCGTCACCGCGATTCCGTATCTCGCGGCGGGCATCGGCATGATCCTGATCGGCCGCTCGTCGGATATCACGGGCGAGAGGCGCTGGCACTACGCCGTGTGCTGCTTCATCGGCGCGGCGGGCCTGCTCGGCAGCGCTTCGGTGACCAATTCGATTCCGCTCGCCGTCACCGGTCTGTCGATCGCGTATATCGGCATTCTGGCGGGCTTCGGTATCTTCTGGTCGATGTCTACTACGTTCCTGCAAGGCACCGCGGCCGTGGCCGGCATCGCCGTGATCAACTCGATTGCGAATCTGGCCGGCTACGTGAGCCCGTATGTGCTCGGCATCGTCAAGGATGCGACGCATAGCGTGACCTTCGGGCTGGTGCTGATCGCGGGAGCGTTGATTGTCGGCGGCCTGGTCACGTTGATGATGCCGCGCGTCAAGGTGCAGCACGCCGCGGCGGCTACACCGAGCAGCGCCTGATTTTGCCGTTGTTGCATAAATGACGTGACGCGCGAAGCGCGCGTCACGCGCGGACCGCACCGGTGAGCCGCCGCCCACCAGGCGCCGTCCTCGCAAAACCTTGCTCTACAATGCGGACGACATTGCCCGCTTCCTTCTTCACATGACGCTTTTGCAGACTGCCCGCCGTTCCAGTGCCCCCCGCGAGACCGCCACGGCCAGCCTCGCCGAGCAGGCTTATGCCTTCGTCAAGCGCGAAATCATCACCATGCGTTTGCGGCCGAGCGAGGTGCTCAACGAAGCGGAATTGATGGTGCTGACCGGCATCGGCAGAACGCCGGTACATCAGGCGCTGCACCGGCTGGTGCACGAAGGCATGCTCACCATCATGCCGCGCAAGGGCATCATGGTCCGCCCGGTTTCGCTCGACGACGTGCTGGCGATCATCGACGTGCGGCTCGTCAACGAAAGCTACTGCGTCGAGCTGGCCGCGCGTCACGCGCAGCAACACGATTTCGACGCGATGCAGGCCCTGCTCGACCGCTCGTCGGTATGCGTCGCCGCGCACGATATCGAAGGCATGATGGATATCGACCGCGAGTTTCATCTGGCGATTTCGGCAGCGTCGCGCAACCCCGTGCTGGCCGACATTCTGCGTGGCCTGCATGAACGCTCGCTACGCTTCTGGTTCATTTCGCTGTCCGAGCCGCATCATCTCGAAGACGTCCATGAAGAACATCTGGAACTGTTTCGCCTGCTGCGCGAACGCGATGCCGAAGGCGCCCGGCAATCGGTGCAAAAGCATATCGAAGCGTTCCGCGCAACGCTCTTCAACCGCATCTGATCGAAGCCGACCGGATGCCGCGAATTAACCGCATTATTGAACGCACAAGTTAACCTCGCTGATCGACCCCAACCGCGACCTCAACCGGCTTCACTCGGTTCAACCGGATGCTTCCCGACACCATGGCCACTGAATTCACCCCCTTCCCGCCGCTAGCCCAGCTTGCCGCCGACCTCGCCGCCGGCCGCACCACCAGCCGCGCACTCGTTGAAACCGCACTCGAACGGATCGCCGATCCGGCCGGCCAGGGCGCCGCCGTCTTCATGCACGTCGACGCCGACAGCGCCCGCGCCGCCGCCGACGCGCACGACCGCCTGCGCGCCGCCGGCACCGTGCTTTCGCCGCTCGCCGGGATTCCGGTGTCGGTCAAAGATCTGTTCGATATCGAAGGCCAGCCGACGCGCGCCGGTTCCGTGGTGCTGGCCGATGCGCCCGCCGCCAAGGCGGACGCGGTCGCGGTCGCGCGCCTGAAACGGGCGGGTGCGGTGATCGTCGGGCGCACCAACATGAGCGAGTTCGCGTTTTCCGGCCTTGGCTTGAACCCGCACTACGGGCATCCGCTGTCGCCGTATCAACGCGGTGTAAAGGGCGACGAGCGCATCTCGGGCGGGTCGTCGTCGGGTGCCGCTGCATCGGTCGCGGACGGCATGGCGGCCGTCGCACTCGGCACCGACACCGGCGGCTCGATCCGCATTCCGGCAGCGCTGTGCGGCCTGACCGGCTTCAAGCCGACCGCCGACCGCATCCCGAAGCAAGGCGGCGTGCCGCTCTCGTCGACGCTCGATTCGTTCGGGCCGATCGGCGTCTCGGTGGCGTGCTGCGCGCTGGTCGACCGCATGCTGGCCGGGCTCGAACCGCGCATCCCGGCGTCCCGGCCGCTCGAAGGCGTGCGCCTTGGCGTATTGACCAATTTCGTGACGGACGGCGTCGAACCGGCGGTCGCCGCCGCGATCGACACGGCGCTCAAGCATCTGGAAGCCGCCGGCGCGATCGTCAGTGAAGTGCGCTTTGCGCCGCTCGACCGTCTGCCTGAAATCAACCGATTCGGCTTTTCTCCGATCGAAGCGTATGCATGGCATCGTCCGCTGCTGGAGAAACACCGTGACCAATACGATCCGCGCGTGCTGGTGCGAATCCTGAAGGGTCAACCCGCCAGCGCCGTCGATTATCTGGACCTGCTCGCCGAACGCCAGGCCATGCTCGACGAAGCCGCGCGCACGCTGTGGCAGCGTTTCGACGCGGTGGTCGCGCCCACCGTGCCAGTGCTGCCGCCGCGCGTGGCCGACCTGATCCACGACGACGACGCCTTTGGCCGCACCAATGCGCTGATCCTGCGCAATCCGAGCACGTTCAACTTCCTCGACGCCTGCGCGCTGTCGCTGCCCTGCCATTTGCGCGGCGACGCGCCGGTCGGCCTGATGCTGGCGTCCGCGCCGCACGCCGACGATGCCTTGCTGGCAATCGGCCGCGGCGCCGAGGCGGTGCTCAATGCGATTCGCTGATCGGAGCCTGAGCGGACACCGAGAGGACGCTGAGCGGACGTCAAGCGGGATGGCGGCTTAAAAGCGCGATAAGCGCCAGGGCGGGGGTTCGCGCTAGAATCGCGAGCACCCGCCCTTTCCGTTTCCAGACAGCCACACGATCCATGAATAACGACAATGCGATGCTGCGCCGTGAGCGCTCCCTGCTGGTTCTGCTTGGCCTGATCTGCGTCGGCCTCGTCGCCGGCGCGCTGTATCTGCAGTACGGGCTGCACGAAGACCCGTGCCCGCTGTGCATCATCCAACGCTATTTCTTCCTGCTGATCGCGATTTTTGCGTTCCTCGGCGCGCGCTTCAACAGCTGGCGCGGCGTGCGTCTGCTGGAAGTGCTGGCGGCCCTGTCGGCGTTGGGCGGCATCGTTACCGCCGCGCGGCACGTGTATGTCCAGGCGAATCCGGGCTTCAGCTGCGGTTTCGACGCGCTGCAGCCGGTGGTCGACAGCTTGCCGCCCGCGCACTGGCTGCCGGGCGTCTTCAAGGTCGCCGGCCTCTGCGAAACGGCCTATCCGCCGATTCTGGGCCTGTCGCTGCCCACCTGGTCGCTGGTTGCTTTCGTGGTGGCTTTCATCCCACTGGCGCTGAGCCTGGCCAGGAATCGCCGCCGGTTCGCCTGATCGGCGCTTCCGGTCGATCTGACTGAACCGGCGCCGGCCTTTGCCCCGTCTTCCACGACGGGGCGAAGGCCGGCGTTTTCACGTCCGTGCCGGTCCGGCGAATCCACCGACCGCAACCGGCAAATTGCCCATCCGCCTGTGGTTTGCGGCATTTTTGCGATAAAAAACGCTTCTTGCGAGCGTGAACCCTCGGTCCCGCCCCAACCCCGACAAGCCCCGCCGAACCGTCCAGGCGACGCTCCGCGGATAGCCAGCCGCGCTCCCTCACTTTCTCGCCACGCCCGCCCCTCAAGGCTTTGCGTCACTCACCCCGCGTCACGCAACTTCCTGCCCTGGCGCGAATCGTACTTATCTCATGACCGCTTCCGAATAAGCTTCATGCGAGTTGGGAAATATTTTCGAGACGGGGTAGTGCTAACCTCGAACCTGGATGGCGATCTACGTGCGCGAGGCCGGCTTTGGCGCGACCCCATGCGTAACGCGCGCCCGGTCCGCACTGTCTTTCGAATTCGCCATGACAACGCAAACCATCCGCTTTTATCACCAGGGGTCCGTCCGTGAGGTCGCGGGCGTCCCGGCGTCGCGCACCGTGCTTCAGCACCTGCGCGAGGATTTGCATTGCACGGGGACCAAGGAAGGCTGCGCGGAAGGCGACTGCGGCGCCTGCACCGTGGTCATCGGCGAACTGGATGCGCAAGGCGGGCTCGCGCTGAAAGCGGTCAACGCCTGTATCCAGTTCCTGCCGACGCTGGACGGCAAAGCCCTCTTCACCGTCGAAGACCTGCGCGCCGCCGGCGGCACCCTGCACCCCGTCCAACAGGCCATGGTCGATTGCCACGGCTCGCAGTGCGGTTTCTGCACCCCCGGCTTCGTGATGTCGATGTGGGCGCTGTACGAAAACCAGCCGGCAGCCGCCGGTCTGCCCACCCGCGACGAAATCAACGCCGCGCTGTCCGGCAATCTGTGCCGCTGCACCGGCTACCGGCCGATCGTCGACGCCTCGCAGAAGATGTTCGACTACCCCCACTACCCGCGCGTGACGCTGGATCGCAAGGCGGTCGCCGGCAAACTGCGCGAGATCCAGCGCCGCGATACCTTCGAATACAGCGCGCCCGATACCCGCGGCGGCGCATTCGGCTCGCCCACCTTCCATGCCCCGGTCACGCTCGCTGCATTCGCCAAACTGCGCGCCGCGCATCCGCAAGCGCGCCTGCTGGCAGGCAGCACCGACGTCGGCCTATGGGTCACCAAGCAGTTCCGCGACCTCGGCGACATCCTGTACATCGGCAACGTCGCCGAATTGAAGACGATCGAGCGCGACGCGCAGACGCTGACGATCGGCGCCGCCGTCACGCTCGAAGATGCCTACGCGGCACTCGCCGCCGACTACCCCGAACTGGCCGAATTGTGGACGCGTTTCGCGTCGCTGCCGATCCGCAATGCCGGCACGCTCGGCGGCAACGTCGCGAACGGCTCGCCGATTGGCGATTCGATGCCGGCGCTGCTCGCGCTCGACGCCGAAGTCGTGCTGCGCCACGGCGCCAAAACCCGCACCCTGGCGCTCGACGCCTTCTACCTCGGCTACCAGAAGACCGCGCTCGCGCCCGGCGAATTCGTCGCGGCGCTGCGCGTGCCGCGTCCGGCACGCGATCTCCGTTTTCGCACGTATAAGGTATCGAAGCGCTACGATCAGGACATCTCCGCGGTGTGCGCCGCGTTCGCGCTGCACATCGACGAGAACGGCGCGATCAGGGAAGCTCGCATCGCGTTCGGCGGCATGGCCGCGACGCCTAAACGCGCCGCGCAAACCGAAGCCGCGCTAAATGGCGCAATATGGGACGAAAACACTGCGCGGCAAGCCATGAACGCACTCGTTGCCGATTACCAGCCGCTCACCGACATGCGCGCCTCGAGCGCCTATCGACTGAAGGTGGCGCGCAATCTGCTGTGGCGCTTCCACCTCGAAACGCGCAATGACGCGCCGCTCGCCCTTTTCGACGTGAATGCGTTCGCGTACGAAGCCGACGCGCCGGACGCGGCCGTTGCGAAGGAGTCGTCGTGATGAACCGGACCGATGCTTTCGTCGAACATGCTGCAAAGCACGCCGCCGTTCGGGAGAGCGAGACGGCGATCGGCGTGTCCTTGCCGCACGAATCGGCCGCGCTACACGTGAGCGGTGAAGCCACCTACACCGACGACGTCCCCGAATTGCACGGCACGCTGCACGCAGCGCTTGGACTGTCGCGGCACGCGCACGCGCGGATCGTGTCGCTCGACCTGGACGCCGTGAGAAAAGCGCCGGGTGTGATCGCCGTATTGACCGCCGAAGACATCCCTGGCGAGAACAATTGCGGCCCGGTGCTGCACGACGATCCGATTCTCGCCGTCGACGAAGTGCTGTATCTCGGCCAACCGGTGTTCGCCGTCGTCGCCGAAAATCACGAGCTCGCGCGCCGCGCCGCAGCGCTGGCGAAAAGCGACGACGTCGTACGCTATGAACCGCTCGAAGTCGTCCTCACGCCCGCCGAAGCGAAAGCCAACAAGCAGTTCGTCCTGCCGCCGCTGCATCTGAAGCGCGGCGAGCCGGACGCGAAGATCGCCGCCGCGCCGCATAAAATCCGCGGCACGTTCGAAGTGGGCGGCCAGGAACAGTTTTATCTCGAAGGCCAGATCGCGTACGCCGTGCCGAAGGAAATGGACGGCATGCTCGTCTACAGTTCGACGCAGCATCCGAGCGAAATGCAGCAGGTCGTCGCGCATATGCTCGGCTGGCCGGCGCACAACGTCGTGTGCGAATGCCGGCGCATGGGCGGCGGCTTCGGCGGCAAGGAATCGCAATCGGCGGTGTTCGCGTGCGTGGCGTCGCTGGCGGCGAAACTGCTGCGCCGTCCGGTCAAACTGCGCGCCGATCGTGACGACGATTTCATGATCACCGGCAAGCGCCACGACGCAGTCTACGAATACGAAGCGGGCTTCGACGATAGCGGCCGCATTCTCGGCGCGCGCGTGGAAATTGCCTTGCGAGCGGGCTATTCCGCGGACCTTTCTGGCGCGGTCGCGACGCGTGCAGTCTGTCACTTCGACAACGCGTACTACCTGTCCGACGTCGACATCGTCGCGCTGTGCTGCAAGACGAATACGCAGTCGAACACTGCGTTTCGCGGCTTCGGCGGTCCGCAAGGCGCGCTCGTGATGGAAGTGATGCTCGACAGCATCGCACGTCAATTGAAGTGCGACCCGCTCGATGTGCGGCTCGCCAACTACTACGGTATCGGCGAGCGCGACACGACGCCGTACGGTCAACGCGTCGAAGACAACATCATCGCGCCGCTAACGGATGAGTTGCTTGAAACCAGCGACTACCGCGCGCGCCGCGAAGCGATCGCCGCGTTCAATGCGAAAAGTCCAGTGCTCAAACGCGGCCTCGCATTCTCGCCCGTGAAGTTCGGTATCTCGTTCAACGTGCCGTTTCTGAATCAGGCCGGCGCGCTGGTGCACGTGTACAAAGACGGTTCGGTGCTCGTCAATCACGGCGGCACCGAAATGGGCCAGGGGCTGAATACGAAGGTCGCGCAAGTCGTCGCGAACCAGTTCGGCTTGCCGCTTTCGCGCGTGCGCGTCACGGCAACCGATACGTCGAAGATCGCCAACACCTCGGCGACCGCCGCCTCCACCGGCAGCGACCTGAACGGCAAAGCCGCCGAAGCCGCCGCGCGAACCATTCGCGACAGGCTGGCCAAACTCGCCGCGAAGCAGCTCGGCGGTACTGCCGACGCGGTGGAATTCGCCAACGGCGAGGTGTCGGCAAACGGCGGCGCAATGCCGTTCGAACAACTGGTCGGCGCAGCGTATCTGGCGCGCGTGCAGTTGTGGTCGGACGGTTTCTATACGACGCCGAAAGTGCACTGGGACGCAAAAACGCTGACCGGTCACCCGTTTTATTACTTTGCGTACGGCGCGGCGGTGTCGGAAGTCGTGATCGACACGCTGACCGGCGAATGGAAACTGGTGCGCGCGGACGTGTTGCACGACGCCGGCCAGTCGATCAATCCGGCAATCGATATCGGCCAGGTGGAAGGCGGCTTTATCCAGGGCATGGGCTGGCTCACTACCGAAGAATTGTGGTGGAACCGCGATGGCCGTCTGATGACGCACGCGCCGTCGACGTACAAGATTCCGGCCGTCAGTGATACGCCCGTGGCATTCAATGTGCAGCTCTATCAGAATCAGAACGCCGAGCCGACCGTGTTCCATTCGAAAGCCGTTGGCGAGCCACCGCTGCTGCTGCCGTTCTCGGTATTCCTCGCGATTCGCGACGCGATCGCGGCTGCCGTGCCGGGTGCGGACGATGCGCCACCGTTGCGCGCACCGGCGACGCCCGAAGCGATTCTCGACGCGCTGGACGCGTTGCAATCGCCAGAGATGACGGCGCAGCGTGCGACAGGACAACCGGCGGAACAGCCAGTGGAAGCGGCCGTCACGGCCATAACCGCCATGCCGCCCGTTTAGCAATCTGACGAAACGTTGAAGAACTTCGAGCAACACCAAGCAAAGGCCCCGCGCGACACGAACGCGTCCCGCCACGCTCAACCGGCCGCACGGACACCCCGCTCGGCCACGTATGGAGAACCGCCGGATGCAAGCCTGGCTACCTGACCTGCAACAACTGCTCGCGCACGGCGACGCCGCCGTGCTGGTGACGGTCGCCCGCGTCGAAGGTTCGGCGCCTCGCGAAGCCGGCACCAAGATGATCGTCACGCGCGATTCGGCCAAGCACACGATCGGCGGCGGACATCTCGAATGGAAGGCCATCGAGACCGCTCGTCAGGTGCTGCGCGACGGCATGCGCTCGCCGCATATGCGCCGCCTCGAACGTTTCGCGCTTGGCCCGAGTCTCGGCCAATGCTGCGGCGGCGCCGTGATTCTCGCCTTTGAGCGCCTCGACATCGGCGACCTCGGCTGGATCACGTCGCTTGCAAAACGCGTCGCCGCGGGCCTTTCAACGGTGCGTAGCGTATCATTCGGCCCCGCACCGGATGCAGTGATGCTGTCCGACCCCGAACCGGGTGTGGATGCCTCCGACTGCCTGCTGTGGGACGGCGCCGGTTTCGACGACAGCGGCGCGCTGCTCACCGAAACCATTGCGCCAGGCGACTTCCAGGTCGTGCTGTTCGGCGCCGGTCACGTGGGCGCCGCGCTGGTTCGCGTGCTGGCCACGCTGCCTTGCACCGTGCGCTGGGTCGACGAACGCGACGCGCAGTTTCCGCCCGTGGAAACGCTGCATGCGCCGAACGTGAAGATCGATCCGAACGACGCGCCCGACGAAGCGATCGATCAGGCCGCGCCGCACACGTACTTCATCGTGATGACGCACAACCATGCGCTCGATCTCGAGTTGGCCGAGCGCATTCTGCGACGCGGCGATTTCGCGTTCTTCGGCATGATCGGCTCGCATAGCAAGCGCAAGCAGTTCGAACACCGGCTGGCCGCGCGCGGCATCGATCCGTCGCAGATTGCACGGATGAAGTGCCCGCTCGGCGTCGACGGTATCGTCGACAAGTCGCCGGAGATCATTGCGATCTCCGCGGCCGCCCAGGTGTTGCAGGCAGTGGAGGCGAATGCCGGCGCGCATGCGGCGCAGACAGTCTGATTTGTCGCACAATCGACCTGTCGCCCCATCGCGATTGCATGCTGCCCCGCATCCCGCATCCGGCGCGAACCGACTCCAATGAACTCCTGACCGACCATGAATACAACGACTGTGACCTCACTGCCAGAAAAAACCGCCCGTGCGCCGAAGGCCGAACTGCACATTCATATTGAAGGCTCGCTCGAACCCGAACTGATTTTTGCGCTCGCCGAACGCAACGGCGTGAAGCTCTCGTACGACTCGATCGAAGCCTTGCGTGCCGCGTACGCGTTCACCGATCTGCAATCGTTCCTCGACATCTATTACGCCGGTGCGAGCGTGCTGCTGCACGAGCAGGATTTCTACGACATGACGACCGCGTATGTCGAACGCTGCCTCGCCGATAACGTGATTCACAGCGAAATCTTCTTCGATCCGCAGACGCACACGGAGCGTGGCGTGCCGATCGCCACCGTCGTCGCCGGTATTGATCGTGCGTTGGCCGATGCGGAAAAACGCGGCATGTCGAGCAAACTGATTCTGTGTTTCCTGCGCCATCTGTCGGAAGAAGATGCACTCGCCACATTTGAAGAAGCCCGGCCGCTGTTCGAGCAGTACAAGCATCGCCTGATCGGCGTGGGGCTCGATTCGTCCGAGCGCGGTCATCCGCCGTCGAAGTTCGAACGCGTCTTCGCCAAGGCACGCGCGCTCGGTCTGAAGCTGGTCGCGCATGCGGGCGAAGAAGGCCCGCCGTCGTATATCTACGAAGCGCTCGATCTGCTCAAAGTGGACCGCGTCGACCATGGTGTGCGCAGCATCGAAGATCCGGCGCTCGTCACGCGTCTGGCCGATACACGCGTCGCGCTAACCGTGTGCCCGCTGTCGAATCTCAAGCTCTGCGTGTTCGACGACATGACCAAGCACACGCTGAAGGACCTGCTCGATCGCGGCGTCGCCGTCACGGTGAATTCCGACGATCCGGCTTATTTCGGCGGCTACGTGAACGCCAACTATTTCGCCACCATCGACGCGTTGAAGCTCAGCGATGCCGAGGTCTACACGATCATCCGCAACAGCTTCGAAGCGTCGTTCGTCACGCCCGAGCAACGCAGCGAACTGATCGCGAAGCTCGACGCGTACTGGCGCCCAAGCGGCCCGCATTGACGGGCCAACGAATGACAGCCGACGGCGGCACGGGTTCATTGAGGCACTCGAACCAGAATCAGGCCGCCGTCCGCGCTGTTTAGCTCCTCACAAGTAACGGAGACGGTTTTTCCATGACTCAATCGGCACAAGCGACCCAATCAGCGTTCCGCGCACAACTGCTGACCTTCAACGGCGATCCTGCGCAGTCGCCCAACGCGGCTGTCTTCCATGAGGACGGCTTGCTGATCGTCGAAGACGGCCATGTCGTCGCAGCGGGCGCGTACGCCGCGCTCGCGTCGCAACTCGCGCCGGGCACCCAGGTGCAGGAGATGCGCGACAAGCTGATCGTGCCGGGTTTCATCGATACACACATCCACTATCCGCAGACCGACATGATCGCGTCGCCGGCGCCTGGGCTCTTGCCGTGGCTCGACACGTACACGTTCCCGACCGAGCGCCGCTTCGCCGACCCGGCGTATGCGCGCGACACGGCGAGCTTCTTCGTCGATGAATTGCTGGCTTGCGGCACGACCACCGCGCTCGTGTATTGCACAGTCCATAAGGACTCGGCCGACGCGCTCTTCACCGAAAGCGAAGCGCGCAATCTGCGCATGGTGGCCGGCAAGGTGCTGATGGACCGCAACTGCCCCGAATTCCTGCGCGACACCGCGCAATCGGGCTACGACGACAGCGCCGAACTGATCGGCCGCTGGCACAACCGTGGCCGCCAGATGTACGCGCTCACGCCGCGTTTCGCGCCGACTTCGACCGAAGCACAACTCGAGGCGTGCGGCGTGCTGGCGGGCAAACATCCGGACATCTTCATCCAGAGCCACGTCGCCGAGAACACCGACGAATGTAAATGGGTCGCCGATCTGTTCCCGGGTCACCGCAGCTATCTGGACATCTACGATCACTACGGCCTGCTGCGCCGCCGCGCGGTGTACGGCCACTGCATCTACCTCGACGACGAAGACCGCAAGCGCATGGCGCAAACCGGCACGGTCGCCTCGCACTGCCCGACCTCGAACCTGTTCCTCGGCAGCGGCCTGTTCGACTTCGACAAGGCCGACGAAGCCGGCACGCCGATCGCGCTGGCAACCGACGTCGGCGGCGGCACCTCGTTCTCGATGCTACAAACCATGAACGAAGCGCACAAGGTTGCACGTCTGACGGACCATCATCTGACGGCCACGCGGATGTTCTATCTCGCCACCGCGGGCGCGGCCGAAGCACTCGATCTGGCCGACAAGGTCGGCACGTTGAAGCCGAAGTCGGAAGCCGACTTCGTCGTGCTCGATCCGCAAGCCACGCCGTTGCTCGCGCGCCGTACCGCACGCACCGAATCGCTCGAAGAACTGCTGTTCGCGTTCGCGCTGCTCGGCGACGACCGCGCGATCTACGAAACGTATGCTGCAGGCAAGCGCGTGCATCGCCGCGACGACGTGCGCCAGCATGCGCCGCGCGCGGCAAAGATCGCGGCTTAACTAGATTTCTGAGCTGAGTCCTGATCTGTAATTCAGGCGATCGAATAAAAAACGGCGCTTCTTTCAAGAAGCGCCGTTTTCATTGGCCCGTATCGTTATCGTGCAATCCGATCAAGGCTGCGTGCACACATTGTGCAACGCATTCAATCGCCGCACCGGATCCGCGACATAGGGGTTCGACTCATCCCACGCATAACCCGCCAGCACCGCGCTGATCATGCGGCGAATCGACGGCGTCTGGTCCGGATAGAAAATGATGTCCTGCAGTTCGCCCGTGTACCAGCGCTCGACGAAAGCCCGGAACGTATCGATCCCCTTGCGCAGCGGCACGTCATAAACGGCCGACCAGTCGACCTGCTCGCCATTCAGTTGCCGGTTCAACGTCTGCACGGCGAGATGTGCCGAGCGCATCGCAATCGTCACGCCGGACGAGAACACCGGATCGAGAAATTCACCCGCATTGCCGAGCAGCGCATAGCCCGGTCCATGCAATCGCTCGACATTCGCCGCATAACCGCCAATGTGACGCACCGGCATCAGGAACGGCGCGTTGCCGATCAACGGCCCAAGTGTCGGTTCCTGCTGGATCAGCGCACGCAGTTTCGCGTCGCGCTCCGTCTCCGGCACATCGAGGAAACTCGCCTCGGCGACGCAACCCACCGACGAGCGGCCGCCTGCCAGCGGAATCATCCAGAACCACACGTCGCGGCGCTCCGGGTGCGTCGCCACGCAAATCTTGTTGCGATCGGTCGTGCCGGCAGGAATGCCGTCCCGCACATGCGTGAAGATCGCGGCACGGGTTGGCATGCGCGTGGGCGCTTCCAGATTCAGCAAGCGCGGCAGCACGCGGCCGAAGCCGCTTGCGTCGAACACGAAGCGCGTTTCGACTTCATACGCGTTGTCCGTTTCGTCGATCACGTCGAGCAGCGGCCTGTTGCCGTTTTCACCCGTCTGCATGGCGCGGACCGTGTGGCCGAAACGCACGTCGGCGCCCTGCTCTGCCGCGCGGCGAATCAGAATATCGTCGAACACCGCGCGCTCGACCTGATACGTGGTGCCCCAGCCCGGCGAATGTTTATCGCGGAAGTCGAACGCCGACGTCTTGTCGCGGTAAACGAAATGCGCGCCGTTCTTGTACTGGAAACCGGCTTCGACCACCGCCTGCAGCATGCCGGCCTCTTCGAGGTACGCCATGCTTTGCGGCAGCAGACTTTCACCGATCGAGAAGCGCGGAAAATGCTGGCGCTCCAGCACCAGCACCGAACGGCCCGCCCGGCGCAGGAGCGCCGCCGCGACCGCGCCCGCCGGCCCCGCGCCGATGATCGCTACGTCGACATTGATGCGCTTTGACGAATGTGTACTCAAGGTTGCCTCGATCGTTTGCTTGCACTAAACAGCTTTACGCTGCATCCTTACTTTTCGTTACAATTACGCGTCACGGCTAGAACAATATTTCGCCTGGGAGCCCAGCGTGTCGCCATCCGAAACATCCAGCGTGCCTTTCGTGCCGGAAACGGCCTTCGGGATCTGGTTCCTGCGTACCTATACGTGGGAACATCACGTTCTACGGGTCGCGATTAACGACCTCAAACGCCTGATCGACGCACCCTTGCCTGCCGCACCGGTAATCGTCGACGTCGGCTGCGGCCAAGGCATTTCGTTCCGCCTGCTCGCCGAGGCGTTCAGGCCGCGCCGCCTTGTCGGCATCGATTTTCACGAGCCGTCGCTGGCGCTCGCCGCCAATGCAGCCAACGCCTGCCGCGACAAGCTCGCCGATATCGAACTGCTGCACGGCGACTGCGCGACATTGCCCTTGCCCGATGCCAGCGCCGACATCGTGTTCTGCCATCAAACCTTTCACCATCTCGTCGAGCAGGACCGCGCGCTCGCCGAATTCCGCCGCGTGCTCAAACCGGGCGGCATTCTGCTATTCGCCGAATCCACCGACGCGTACATCAAATCGTGGGTGATCCGGTTGCTGTTCCGCCATCCCATGCACGTGCAGAAAAGCGCCGACGGCTACCTCGACATGATTCGCCGCGGCGGCTTCCGCTTCGAGCAGCGCAACGTCTCGCTGCCGTATCTCTGGTGGAGCCGCGCAAAAGACTTCGGCCTGCTCGAACGTCTCGGCCTGTCCCATCCGCAACCTGGCAAGCGTCGTGAAACGCTGGTCAATGTCGCGGCGGTCAAGACAGATTGAATCTTGCCGGGGCAGTGGCGTGCCACTGCCCCGGCAGTCATCACGGCACGCTTACTCGCGTGACGATTGGCGTGCTCACTTGCCGCGCAGCGTTACCACGTCACCCGTCAGCGCCACACCCGCAATTACCGCACCCGCGCCGCACGTGAACTCCGTCGCGCTTTCACGCACTTCGTTCTTGTAGTTGCTCTTGATGTTGATCACCGCGTTGCCGCCTTCCTTACGCGCGCGCTCCTGCAACTCGATCACGGCGGAAAGGAACACGTGCTGGCACGCTGCGAGGTCGCTCTTGCCGAAGGCGTTGGTCTTTTTGTTGGTCGCGAATTCACCCATCGTCTTAACGACAGACGGATGCGGCTGACCCGCGAAATACAGCGCGATGTCGTCACTCACCTTGCCCGGCTCGCTCTGCAGCGCAGGCGCGACCGGATAGTTGGCGACCGTGTCGCGGGCAAAAGCCTGCGTAGCGCTCAGCGTGGCGAGCGAAGCGAACAGCGCGGCAAACAGTACATTGCGTTTCATTGAGACTCCTTGGTGGTTTTTGTTGCTCTAGTGAGTTCTAAATTCGATTCGACCTAATTCGCTTCCAGCACAACCAGCTGGCCGCTCACCGCAATGGCGGCCGCGCTGGGGCTCACGCCGCACGTGAAGTCGGTCGACGAGTGCGTCTCGGTGCTATGAAAACGCGTCGACACATCGATCACGGCGTTGGCGTTGCGTTCGCGGGCTGCCGCACGCAGCTTCTCCACGGCTTCGGCAAGGGCTGCGTGACATGCGTCATCGGGACTCGACACCTTGCGCGCGATCCGCACGGAATAGGACACGCCGCCCAACTGGCTCTTCACCGCAGGGTGGTCCTGCTGGCCGAAATAGACCGGCACCCCGCCACGCGACTGACCGCCCGCGGCGGCGAGCGGCAGCGATTTCACGTCCGTGGCACAGCCGGCCTGCGTCAGCACGACTATTGCCAGCGCGCTCAGTACAAAACGTTTTTTCATTTTTATCGCTCTCGTTTCATTCGTTTCATTCGTTTCATTCGTTTCATTCGTTTCATTCGTTTCATTCGTTTCATTCGTTTCATTCGTTTCATTCGTTTCATTCGTTTCATTCGTTTCATTAGCCATCGCGGCCGGTTCAGCCGCCCCGCCACCCCTCAAACATCAGGCTTGCGCAACTGCCGCCGAACCCGAATGAAATCGACATCGCCGTGCGAATGCCTGCGTCGCGTGTCGTACGCACGAGCGGCATGTCGTCGAGATCCGGTTCCGGCGTCTCGATGCCCGTCGTCCCCGCGATGAAACCGTCGCGCATCATCAGCAGCATGTAGATCGCCTCGTGCGCGCCGCACGCCCCGAGCGGATGTCCGGTCATGCCTTTAGTCGACGAGAACGCGGGTACGTCCCCGCCGAATACTTCGCTCAATGCGCGCAATTCCTCGACATCGCCAAGCGGCGTCGACGGCGCGTGCGTGTTGATATAGTCCGGACGCTTGCCCGCATCGGCCAGCGCGCTACGCATCGCTCGCGCGATGCCTGCCGCGCGCGGGGTAACCATACCCGCGCCGTCCGTGCAGTCGCCGAAACCCGTCAGCTCGGCGTAAATGCGGGCGCCGCGCGCCAACGCATGATCGAGCGCTTCGAGCACCAGCACGCCGCCGCCCGACGCGATCACGAAGCCGTCGCGTGCCGTATCGTAGGGACGCGAAGCGCGCTGCGGCGTGCCGTTAAAGTTGCGCGACAACGCCCCCATCGCGTCGAACATCAGCGTCGTGTTGTCGTGCAGCGACTCGCTGCCGCCGGCCAGCACGATCTGCTGGCGGCCGGTCTGGATCAGCTGCATCGCCTGACCGATGGCGAGCGCCGACGTCGTGCACGCCGACGACGGCGAATAGCTCACGCCTTCAAGTCCGAACACCTGCGCGACATTGGCCGACGCGGTACTGCTCATTGCATGCGGCACCGTATAGGGCGGCACTTTATCGACCCCACGGGTATTGGCAATCGCTACGGCCGCGTCGTAACTCGACATCGTGCCGACGCCCGAGCCGATCACCGTGCCGGCACGTGGCGAACGCAACGCGGCGGGGTCGAGCCCGGCATCGTCGATCGCTTTACGCGCGGCGTGGCACGCAAAACGCGCGGTATCGCCCATGAAGCGCTCGAACTTGCGCTCGAACGGCGGCTCCTGCGCAACCGACGCGACACCGGCCACCTGCGAGCCGAAACCACGCTCACGCCACGCGTCGATCCGTTCGATGCGCGAGCGGCCCGCGCGCAGCGCGGCGGACACTTCGTCGAGCGTATTGCCGAGGCACGACACGATCCCCATGCCGGTGACGACCACGCGTTGCATCGCGACGCTCATCGAACGCGCCTGAAAATCAGCGACGTGTTGATGCCGCCGAATGCAAAGTTGTTGCTCATCACATGTTCGGCGTCGATCTCACGGCCCGCGCCGACGATGTAATCGAGCGGCGCGCAGGCCGGATCGACGTTCTCCAGATTCAAGGTCGGCGCATACCAGTTGCGCTTCATCATCTCGATGGTCCACCACGCTTCCAGCGCACCGCACGCGCCGAGCGTATGGCCGACATAGCTCTTGAGCGAACTGATCGGCATGCGCGCGCCGAAGGTCTGCGCGGTCGCATGACTCTCGGCGATGTCGCCACGGTCCGTGGACGTGCCGTGTGCATTCACATAGGCGATCGCTTCGGGCGGCAGTTGCGCATCCTGCAGCGCGAGCTGCATGGCAAACGCCATCGTTTCGGCGGTCGGCTGCGTCATGTGCGCGCCATCCGAATTACAGCCGAAGCCGACGATCTCCGCATGAATCCGCGCGCCGCGCGCCACCGCATGTTCGTACTCTTCGAGCACCAGCGTGGCCGCGCCTTCGCCAACCACCAGACCGTCGCGCGCGGCGTCGAACGGACGCGGCGTGAGATGCGGTTCGTCGTTGCGCGTGCTGGTCGCGTACAGCGTGTCGAACACGGCGACCGCCGGGCCCGACATTTCTTCCGCGCCGCCCGCCAGCATCAGCGTCTGCTTGCCGCTCTGGATCGCTTCGTACGCGTAGCCGATCGCCTGACTGCCCGATGCGCACGCGCACGAGGTCGGGATGATCCGGCCTTTCAGATCCCAGAACAGGCTGACGTTGACGGCCGTGGTATGCGGCATCATCTGCACGTAGCTGTTCGACGTAACGTCGCTCATCGAGCCGGTTTCGAGCATCGAGCCGAACGCGCGAATCGGTTGCACCGAGCCCGACGACGAGCCGTAGGCGACGCCCATGCGGCCGTCCTTGATGGATGCGTCGTCGGCGAGACCCGCGTCGGCGAGCGCCAGTTCGCTTGCTCGCACCGAATACATCGACACCGGTCCCATCGAACGGGTCTTCTTGCGCGGATAGTGCGCAGGCGCCGTGAAGCCCGGCAACGGACAGGCAAGCCGCGTATGCAGCGACTCGAAGTAATCCCACTCGGGCATCCGGCGCACCGCGTTCACGCCGCTCTTCAGGCGCGTTTCGATCACGTCCCAGCTATCGCCGAACGCCGTGACGCCCCCCATGCCGGTAATGACGACGCGTTTCATCACACCATCCCACCATTGACGCCGATCACCTGACGCGTGACGTACGAGGCCGCATCCGACATCAGGAAGCTGACCACGGACGCCACTTCGGCAGGCTGGCCGACGCGGTTCATCGGCACCGTCTTCAGGACCTGCTCGAGCGGCAGGTCGTCGAGCATGCCGGTTTCGATCAAACCCGGCGCCACGCAATTGACGGTGATGTTGCGCGTCGCCAGTTCGACGGCGAGCGCCTTGGTCGCGCCGATCAGCCCGGCCTTCGCCGCGCTGTAATTGACCTGGCCGCGATTGCCGATCACGCCGGAGACCGACGCGATCGTGACGATACGCCCGCCCTTGCGCGCACGCACCATCGGCATGGTCAACGGATGGACAACGTTGTAGAACGAGTCGAGACCGGTTTCGATCACGATGTCCCAGTCTTCTTCGGTGAGTGCGGGAAACGCGGCGTCGCGGGTCACACCCGCGCTGCATACGATGCCGTAGTACGGGCCGTTCGCCACGACATCCACTTCGAGCACTTCCCGGCACGCGGCGCGATCGCGCACATCGAATTGCAGCACGCGCGCCGTGCCGCCTTGCGCGGCAATGCCCGTCGCGACGGCTTCGGCTTCGGTGCGGCCCGTGCGGCAATGCACCGACACCGCGAAGCCGTCGGCGGCCAACTTGTACGCAATCGCACGGCCGATGCCGCGGCTTGCGCCGGTAACGAGAACACGCCGGCTCATGAACTGAAACTCCCTTCGATGAATGACTGGAAATCGGGCGGTTGAAAGACCTTGATGACCGCCTCGGCGCAACACACATCGCCGTGGTGGATCGTGCATTCGTAGGCGCCGTGGCCTTCTTCGCTGCGCAGTAATTCTGTTGCGTGGATCAGCAGCTGGGCGCCGCTTGCGAACGACGGCTGCAACGCTTTGTAGCTGCGCGAGCCGAGCAGCACGCCGGGCCGCGCCCGGCCGCCGCCGCGCATGGCCAGCAGCGCGACATGCGCGGCGATGGCCTGCGCCATCAACTCGATGCCGATCCATGCCGGCATCGCGCCGTCGGCGTCGGCATACCATGCGTCGGCGCGTACGCTTGCTCGCGCGCTCAATGCATCTTCGCTAAACGTGTTCACGGCATCGATCAGCAGCATCGTGCCGCGATGCGGGATGATCGATTCGATCGGTTGCAGGACAAGGTCCTGGATGGAGGACGTCTGGGTCATCACGCGCGTCACCGTCCGAGGATCAGGCTGACATTGCTGCCGCCGAACGCAAACGAGTTGCTCATCACATACTGGGGCCCGGCGCCGCGTGACAGAAAGCGTTCGCGTTCGACCAGGTCCAGCACCGGCAAAGCGGGATCGGCCTCGCCGTCCCACAGATGACGCGGCAGCGGCACGGGTTGCGACCCGTTCGCGTGCGCCAGCGTCAACCAGGCAAAGGCGAGTTCGGTGGCGCCCGCGGCGCCGAGCAGGTGCCCGGTCAACGGCTTGGTGCCGCTCGTTGCCACGCCTTCGGGAAATACGCGCGCCATCAGCTTTGCTTCCATGTCGTCGTTCTTGCGCGTGGCGGTGGCGTGCAGATTCACGTAGCCGATCGCCTTGGATGCGATGCCCGCATCGGCCAACGCTGCGTCCAGAGCGAGTTCGCCGCCCACACCGAGCGGGTCGGGCGAGGAAATATGATGCGCGTCGCTCGATTCGCCGACACCCGCGAGTCTCACCTCCGCTTCGTCGCGGCTCATCAGGAATACGGCGGCGCCTTCGCCGACGTTGATCCCGCAACGATTGCGGCTCATTGGATTGGATCGCACACCGCTGGTCGATTCGAGCGATGCAAAACCCTGCACCGTCAACTCGCACAGCGAATCGACGCCACCCACCACCACGGCATCGCACAGTCGCAATTGCAGCAGCCGGCGTGCCGATGCAAAAGCCTTGGCGCTCGAGGTGCAAGCAGTCGAGATCGTGAACGCCGGGCCTTGCACGCCGAGCGCGGCGGCGGCAAACGGCGCGACGGTGCCGATCTCCATCTGCCGGTAATTGAAGTTGGCGGGCAGGTCACCCGCTTGCGCCTGATAGACGAACGCGGCCTCGGCCGCTTCGATGCCCGACGTGCTGGTGCCGAGCACCACGCCGATCCGATGCGCGCCGTAACGCTCGCGCGCTGCTTCGATAGCGGGCGAAATCTGCGCCAGTGCGGCCAGCAGCAAACGGTTATTGCGGCAGTCATAACGCGCAAGCGCGGCGGTGGGCGCCAGATCCAGCGGCGTAAGCACACTGCCCACAAACGCTTCGCCAATGCCCGTGTGCGCGTTCGCCATACCGGGTGCGTGAGCGGCGGCGAGCGCCGGAACGATTGCATCGAGGTTGCCGCCGAGCGCGTTGATCATGCCGAGCGCGTGCAAATAAACTGATGGCGCCTTCATGCGGCCCTCCTTGATTCCGATGGCATGCCGATCGGCGCCAGCAGCACCGATACGGCAATGCCGAGCGCGAGCGTGGCGCCGAAACTCTTCAGCGCAGGCATCGCACTCATGCCGAGCATGCCGAACGACAGCAGCGTGGTGGCCGCCGACAGCAGCACGCCGGTCCACACCGCGCCGAGATCGGCGTCCGCGCGCAAACAGCCTTCGCGCAGAAATACTGCATAGTTTGCGCCAACGCCGAGCACCAGCATCAGCGCGAGCCAGTTGAAAAGATTGAGCGGCACGCCGACGTAGCCGAACACTGCCAGCGTGACGCCGACCGCGAGCAACACCGGCAGCGTCACGGCGATGCCGCCGCGCACGCGGTAGCGCAATCCTTCAAGAGCATTTTCTCCGGGACCGGAGACTTCCTTGCGTCCATAGCGCAACATCAGCAGGACGAGCACGAGCGCCAGCGCACCGCCGAGCCACCAGCCGCTATCCACGCGATACGCACCGAACAGCTTCGACACGCTCGCCGCCTTGTCGACAAACACAACACCGGGCAGCGATTGCGCGGTGGCAATCAGCGTGGGTTCGTTCTGCGGCGTCACGCCTTGTGGAATCACGACGGCCGCATACGCTTTGGCAGCCGGATCGACTTCGCCCAGCCACAAGTGCCGGTACGGCTGCGACCACGGCGCGGCGAGCCATGTATCGACCGTGAGCGGCAGCTGCGGTTTCGCATACGCGGTGAGCCACGCATCGGCGACTTCGTCCTTAAAACCCGCCTGCAACAGCGTGGCGCGCAAAGCCGTGGGATCGTTGAACACGTGCTGTGCAAGCAACGCACGGTCTTCGCTCTGCTGTTTCACGGACGGCACGAATTGCGCCGCCGATTGATAACTGCCGACCTGGTTCGCCGTGCCGTTCAATCCATCCAGTTTCGCGCCCAATGCTTCGGCGCGTTGCAGCACGATCTCCGGCGTCTCGCCTCGCACCACAAAAAACTGCGCGCTGTTATCCACACCGACGGCCGCGCGCACCTTGTCTTCCTGCGCGACCAGTGAAGGATCGCGCTGAATCAACAGATGGATATCGTCGTCGCTCGTCAGGCGCAGCCAGCCGGGAATCGCGACGATCAGCAACAGCCCCGCGACGAACCATGCGCGCTTGCCGCCGATCGTGCGATGCCAGACCGTCAGCACGCGCGCCGCTCCGGCGAACAGGCGCTGTGGGCTGCGCTTCGGCGCGCGCGTGAGCAGCGCGGGCAACAACCACAGCACGGAGGCAAACGCCGTCGTAATGCCCGCAATCGCGAAGCACGCAATCTGCTTGAGCGCGGGGAACGGCACCCATGTGAGGATCGCGTAACCGAGCAGGCTGGTGGCAAGCGCAACCGTCAAGGCCGGCCGTACCGCGCTCGCACCACGGCGCGAGTCCCAATCGCGACCCGCGCCGAGATACACCACGAAATACTGGATCGAATAGTCGACCGCTTCGCCGATCAGGCTCGCGCCGAACACCAATGTCAGCAGATGCAGTTGGCCGAACACCAGCAGGGTCGCCGCGAGCGCGCAGACAATACCGAGCGCCGTCGAAACGAATCCGAGCAGCAAAAGGCGTGGCGAGCGAAACACCCACATCATCAGCAACGCAATGCCGCACAGCGACGCGACGCCGATTAGATGCACCTCACGCTCCGACGCGCTACGCGCCGATTCCGCGTAGAACACTGCGCCGGTTCTCGCCACCGAGACGTCGGGGAACGTTTGCTTCAACGCGCTCTCGCCTCGTGCGAGTGCGGCGAGCACGGCATGCTGCGTCTTCGATTCGTAGGCCGAGCCCGGCAGCGTGGCGACGATCAGCACACTCGTCGTTGCGCCGCGATGCGACACCAGCATGTTGTCTTCGAGTTCGAGATTCGTCGTGGCAAGCGGCAAACCACTCAGCCAATGTTCGAGCCAGCCGAACGGATCGTCGGCGAGTGGCGTGGTCAGGCCGGCGCGTAATGGACTGTAGATGCGCTGCGCGAGCGCATCGTGCAATATCGCACTTGAAGCATTGCTCTGCGCAAGTGTCGCGCGGTCAGCCGGCGCCAGCAAACCGAAGCGATATGGCATGTAGAGCGCCGCGATCTGCGACAGATCGAACGGCGGCAATTCCGCCGTCACTGTGCCGAATGCCCCGCTCTTCTGCAATGACGCGCCGAGTTGTTTCGCAGCCGCTTTCGCATGCGCATCATCGTTGCCGGTCACGAGAAAAACGGTACGGTCGCCAAGCGCGCTCGCCAGCGTATCGACCGCTTTTTCGGCGACCGGATCCGCTTCGGTAGCAGGGAGCAAAGCGAGCAGATTGGTTTGCAGCGGCGACGGTCCCGCGAAACGCCAGCCGCAATACAGCGCCGCGGCGAGCGCGAGCAGCAGCCACGCGGCGCGCATGCCCCACGCCTGTTTCGCGGACCGCTGTTGCAGCACCTGCATTACGGCGCTCCGAGCAAGCCGCGCTCGGCCGGCGTCGGTTCGGTCACAGTCGCGCTTTTCGCAAAGTCGAGATTGGTGACGTCGCCGTTCGCGAGCGTGATGCGCAAGCTTTGCAGATAGTCGCCGCCATTCATCTGCAAGGCTTTGATCGACTGCGCGATCTGCGGCTGGTTCGGCGTGAGTTGCATGCGCCACTGTGCGGCGCTGCCTTCGGCCGCTACGTCGAATTGCGAGTACAGCGCCGACAGATCGCCACCGAGCATCGCGCGCATCATCTTCGAAACCTGTGCGACGCCGCGTGTGCCCTGGGCACTGTGAGCCGTCACGCGCTGGCCGTTGGCGTTGACTTCGGCGACGCCCGCGTCGGTGATGACGTAGGTGGCTTTATAAGGTGTGTCGATCTGCCAGATCACGCCACGATCGCGGAAGAACAGCAGCGAGCCCGTGCTGACGAGCGACTGCTTCATCGCGGCGAGCGTTTGCGTCTGCGTGAATTGCGCGCGGACGCCTTTGGCTTGTGCGAGATGGGAGGCGATCTGCGAGACGAGTGCCGGGTTGCCGGCGCTCTGTGCGGTTTCTGCCGCAGACGCCGCTATCGGCCACGCTGCCACGCCTGATACGCCCAATGCGCTTATTACGCTTAGGGTACCTAGCGCGCCCAACGCGCGCGCCACCACACCGCGCAAGTTCATTGCCCCCATACGCGCTCCAGCTTTTCAAATACGACCGGCGGCGACACGAACTGCAATTCCTGGGTTGCGGCGTCGACCGCGACCTGAATCGTGTAGCCCTTCGTCAGCCGCGTGCCAGTTGCGCAATCGACAATTTCATAGCCTATTTTCAGGCGATTTTCGTGTTCGAGCAGTTGCGCGCGCACTTCGAGCAGTTGGCCGTAAGTGGCCGGACGCACATACTTCAGGTGCGCCTCGACGATCGGCCACAGGTAACCCGAGGCCTGCATCTCGCGATAGTCGTAATCGAAGATGCGCAGGAGCGCCGCGCGGCCGATCTCGAAGTACTTCAGATAGTTGCCGTGCCAGCACACATTCATCGCGTCGACGTCGTGAAACGGTACTTCGACCGTCGCGCTGGCTGTCAGTACTTTAGGGGAGTCGATCATGCGTGCGAGCCTCCGCGATAATCGGCCAGCAAATCGCACGCGGCGATGCGCGCGGTCAGCGCACGCAGATCGCTTTCGAGTGCGCGGTCTTCGTCGACGAACGGCGATTGTGCGCTCACGCTATCCATGAAGGTTTGCAGCGGCGCGGGAACCGGCGTGGCGCTATCGATCTTCAGGCGCAAATGCGCGGCTTGCACCGTCGCCAGCGTGTGCGCGGCGGCGACCTGCTCGGTCAACTCCAGCACGCGCAAACAATCGCGCGCGGCGATCGTGCCCATGCTGACCTTGTCCTGATTGTGCGCCTCGGTCGAACGCGAGAAGACGCTCGCCGGCATCGTGTTTTTCAATGCTTCGGCCGTCCATGCGGACGACGAAATCTGCACCGCCTTGAAACCGTGATTGATCGCGGCACGCGCGGGCGCGGCGCCCGACAGATTGCGCGGCAAGCCGTTGTTGAAATTCACGTCGACCAGAAGTGCAAGCTGCCGGTCCATCAGATCGGCAAGATTGGCGACCGCGACCTTCAGCGAATCCATCGCGAAGGCGATATGGCCGCCATAGAAGTTGCCGCCGTGCAGCACGCGTCCGTTGTCGGGATCGATCAGTGGGTTGTCGTTCGCGCTGTTCAGTTCGTTCTCGATGTCGCGGCGCACCCACGACAAGGCATCGCGCGCAACGCCGATTACGTGCGGCGCACAACGAATCGAATAACGGTCCTGCAGACGATGCCCCGGCGTATCTTCACGTCCGGTCAGATCGTCGCGAATCCACGCTGCCGCTTCTGCCTGGCCTGCGTGCGGCTTCACTTCGAATAGCATCGCGTCGAAGTGCGCGGCACGACCGTCGAGCGCCACGGTGGAGAGCGCCGTGAGACGTGCGGTGAGGCGCGTCAGATGATCGGCACGCGCGAACGCGAGACAGGCGAGGCCGGTCATTACCGCAGTGCCGTTCATCAGCGCGAGGCCTTCTTTCGGCGCGAGCGTCAATGGCTCGAGACCGAGTTCGGTCCAGACTTCACGCACGTTGCGCAGGGCGCCGCCGAACATCACGTCGCGTTCGCCGGCAAGCGCGGCGGCCACATACGAGAGCGGCGTCAGATCGCCGCTGGCGCCAACCGAGCCTTCCGACGGAATACGCGGCAACACGCGATGATTGATCAGATCGGCAAGACGTTCGAGCAACACAGGGCGCACGCCGGAAAAACCATAGGCCAGCGAGTTGAGCCGCGCGGCGATCACCGCGAGTGTTTGCGCGTCGTCGAGATGCTGGCCCATGCCGCAGCCGTGATAACGCGTCAGTTGCAAAGGCAACGCTTCGACGAGTTCCATCGGCACGTCGACTACGCACGCGTCGCCATAGCCGGTGTTGACGCCGTACACCGTTGCGCCCGACGCCAGATGCCGGCGCAGAAAATCCGCGCCGCGCTGAATACGCGCGCGCCACGCCGGATCGGCGCTCAACGCAACCGGCGCGCGGTGCTGCGCGATCGCGACGACTTCTTCGATCGTCAGCTTCCGGCCGCCGATCGTGACCGCAGCCGCGCTTTCGCGAATGTTCTCACTTGCACTGACGTACTGCGTTTCGATCAGATCATGTTCGGCCATTTGCGCCTCGCTTGGGGCTGGCCCAGAAATCGAAGAAATTGAACCATTGGTAAGGGGCCTTGCGGCAATAGTGTTCGAGGCGCGCCGCGTACCGTTGCGCCCACGCAGCCAGATGCTGCGCGCGCTCGCGGCGCGGCAACTCGATGCGCTCGGCAAAGGGCTCGAAATACAGACGATAACCGTCGTGTTCTTTCAGGCAGAAAAACAGATAGACCGGGCAACCCAGTGCATGAGCGAGCACGTAAGGGCCTTGTGCGAACGGCGCAGTCGAACCGAGAAATTGAGCCTCGGTCGTGCGGCCCGCTTCGTGTGCCGGCACGCGATCGCCGACGATCACCAGCAGCTCGCCCGCATCGACCCGCTCCTGCATCATCATCGCGGTCTCGGGTCCGAAGTCGCTGACTTCGAGCAGATGCCGCGCGAACTGGCTATTCGCTGACGCCAGCACGCTATTGAAGCGCCGCGCGTGTTCGGTGTAGACCACGGCAGTGACTTTCGCGTAAGCGCCTTGCGCGGCGAGCGCGCGGGTCATTTCCAGATTGCCGAGATGGGCGCCGATCACGAGCGCACCTTTGCCGCTCGCCACCAATGCTTCGAATGCCGAAGGATCTTCGAATTTGACGTCGGCGTTATTGACGCGGCCGGACCATGCCGCGAGCTTGTCGAAGCCCGATTGCGCGAACGCCAGCATATGACGATAGGCCGACATCCAGCCCGGACGCGGCGTATCGCCGTGCGGTGCGGCTTTACCGAGATGCGTGAAGTAGTTGCCCGACGCCTCGCGTGCGGCGCGGCCCGTCAGCAGAAAATACGCGACGATCGGATGCAACCAGAGCGCGGTGAAACGGCGGCCGAACAGCTTGCAACTGAGCGCGAGCAACGACATGCCCAGATGGCTGCCGCGTTCGGCGATCCGCCACCAGTCCTGCGGGCTCTGTGCGCTTTGTTCCGCCTGTTTGTCAGGTTCGCCAGGTTCGCGCGGCCTGGCCGGTTCGCTTGCGATCGCCGAGCGGCGTGGCATCACCTTATGCGCGAGCAGCATCGGCAAACGCCACAGCATGCCGAACACGAGCCGCGTATGGCTGCGGCTGATGCGCACGTTGTCCCACAGTACGTCGAAATGCGACACGCCATCCGTTGCATAGGTGACGCGCGTCGGAATCGAACGGAACACCGCGCGCCGCCAATGCAGACGCACGAGAATTTCGATGTCGAAGTCCATGCGCGTCGGCAGTTGCACGCTGTCGATCAGTTCACAAGCCAGCGCGAGCGGATAGAGGCGGAAGCCGCACATCGAATCGCGAATCGTCAGCGAAAGCGTTTCGATCCATACCCACACATGCGTCAGATAACGGCCGTAGAGGCGCGATTTCGGCACGCTCTCGTCGTAGACCGGACGGCCGAGAATCACCGCGCCCGGTTCGGCCCGGGCCGCTTCGATGAAACGCGGCACGTCGCTCGCGTCGTGCTGGCCGTCGGCATCGATCTGCAGAGCATGCGTGTAGCCCGCAGCGCGTGCGGCGCGCAGTCCCGCCATCACAGCCGCGCCCTTCCCGCCGTTGATGGGCAAACGCAGCAGCGTGAGCTGCCCCGCGTATTGTTGCGCCAGCGCGGCGAGCACCTGCTGGGTCGGCTCATCGCTGCCGTCGTCGACGACAAAGATCGGCAAGCCGTGCACCGCGAGATGGGCGACGGTCGCGCCGATCGCGTCCTTGTGGTTGTAAATCGGAATGACGATGCACGGGGCGAAGCTCATCATGCAGGCTCCCGATACACGATCACGCCGGATGCGCATTCACGTCCGCTCAGCCGGTATGCGAACTGCACTCGCCTACGCGCGGCGTCGTGCGCGAGCGTGAGATTCAGCACCGCGCCCGGCGACACCGGCGCCATGAACTTGAGACGGTCGATGGATGCCAGCGCGCTCACGGCCGGCACGTGTTCGGCGGCCAGACGCATCGCCCAGTGCACCTGAACGACGCCCGGCAGAATCGGCAGACCGGGAAAGTGGCCGGCGAAATGCACAAGTGTCGGTGGCACGCGCAGTTCGAAATGCAGCGTGTCGGCGCTGCGCGCTTCGGCGAGCACTTCCACACCGTCCGCGCGCGGCTCGAAAGCCGCCGCGACGGCCGACGCCGGCAGCTTGCCGCGTGCGTCGAACGGCAACGTGAGGCGAAAACGCCAATGACGCGGCAGCACCACTGCGTCGAAATACGCAGCGAGATGGCGACGCAGCGTTTGCGCGAGAGACACGCGGCCTTCTTCGCGCAGTGCTTCGCTGCCCGCTTCAGTCAGCGCCACCACGGCGCCGACACGCTCGCGCGACGCGCCTTCCAGCGGCACGATCGCCGCTTGCGCGACATACGGATGCAGCGCGAGACGCGCTTCGAGTTCCGGCAGCGACACACGCTTGCCGTCCAGTTTGAGCACGCGATCGAGGCGGCCTTGCAGACGGAAACGGCCGTCGGCATCGAAAGCAATTTTGTCGTCGGTGCGATGCCAGCCGGTGTGGTCGAGATGCGGCGAGCGAACGTTCAGCGCGCCCTCTTCGTCGCGGCGTACGTCAACGCCGCCCACCGGTTGCCATGCATCGGTCTGGTCCTGGCGACGCCACGCGATGCCGCCGGTTTCCGTGCTGCCGTAGATTTCGAGCGGCGCGGCGCCATAAGCGGCGGCGTATTCGCGCGCGGCTTCCGCAGCCAGCGGGCCACCTGAAGAAAAGAATGCGCGCGGCACCGGCGTCAACGCGGCGAAACCCGGCAATGCGGGCCAACGCGACAATTGCGCGGGCGTCGAGACGACCACCGCCGCGCCGCATTGCTCGATCTGCGTTTGTAAATGCAAAGGCTCGATACTGATCGCGCGATCGAACGCGCGGCCCGCGGCGAGCGGCCACAACACGCGGAATAGCAGACCGTAGATGTGATGATGCGGCACGCTCGCGAGCATGGTCGCATCGCCGATCAGCGCGCCCCACTGCTTTTCTAGCGTATGTACTTCAGCGTTGAATTGCGCGAGGGTTTTGCGGATCGGCTTTGGCGTGCCGCTGCTGCCCGAGGTGTAGAGCGTCAACGGGGCTTGCGGATCGATCGCGTGCGCAGCGCCTCGCGTGTGTGCGGCATCGGCATCGGCACCTCGCGCAACAGGCGGCAGGTCGGCGTCGGTCAGCACGGCGTCGTACGCGTTCGCAAGATCGGCGAGATAGCCCGGTGTCGCATTGGCCGGAATCACCGGCTCCTTGCCGCACGCGAACAATGCGAACAGCGCACAGGCGAAGTCGAACGGATCGTCGATACACAACGCGTAGCGTCGTGCGGCTTGCGGTTGCACCAACGAGACCAGCGTCGAGACACGCGCGCGAAACGCGGCGCGATCGAGCACCGTCGCGCCGTCGCGGCATACCGGCGCATTCACGACGGAAGCCTCATGGCCCGCCGACAGCAGATCATGCAACGCGATCATGCCGCCTCCGAACGCGCGGCTCGCGGCAGCACCACCAGATAACGCCAGATGACCTCGGCCACCAGCAGCACGCCGATCAATCCGTAAGCGATCGCGCCGTTATAGAGCGACCAGCTTGCACGGCTCCAGTACAGCGCCGTATAAGCGGAAAACGCGCCGTTCAGCGCGAAGAATACGCACCACACCTGGGTCACGCGCCGCGTATGGCGCACGGCGCCCGGCGGCAGATTCGGATTGCCCAGTCGTGCGAATTTTTCGATCATCGACGGCCCGCGCACGAGCGTCGCGCCGAACGCGATCAACAGGCCCAGATTGACGAGCGACGGATAGAGGCGCAACAGCAGCTCGCTGTTGGTGAAGACGATCGCAGCCGAGGCGCAGCTCAACAGGCCGACCACGGTCCAATCGATCGAGGAGAGCCGGCGCAGCGAGGTCGCGACCGGACCACTGCCGGCCCAGCGCTGCAGCCACAAGATCGCAAACAGCATGCAACCGACGTAGCGCGGCGTGTCCCAGCGCCAGGCACACAAAATCAACGCGGGATACGCGAGTTTCAGCAGGACCTGCAGCACTGTTTTGGCCCAATGGCGCTCAACGCCGGACGATGCCCCGGCGGGCTGGCTCGCCGCCGCTTGCATTCGCGAGCGCACGGATGGCATCAGCCTTGTGCCGCCAGCAGGGATTCGACTGCACCGATCACATCGCCGACCGTGCGCACCGACTTGAATTCCTCCGGCTTGATGCGGCGGCCGGTCATTTCCTGCAGTTTGATCGCGAGGTCGACGGCGTCGATGCTGTCGAGATCGAGTTCTTCGAAGAGATGCGCAGCGGGCGTCACGCGCTCCGGCTCGATCGCGAAGTTCTCTTTGAAGATGGCGCGGATGCGTTCAAGAATCTCTGCCTCGGACACGATTAATCCCCTTTTTTTGTGGTTTCGTTCACAGCATGCGCCGTTTCGCGTTGACTCGCGACCAGTGCGGCCAGCGTGCTGATCGAGCGGAAATGTTCACGGGTGCGTTCGTCGTTCGCCGCGATGGTCAGTTGGTATTGTTTGCGCAGCACGATACCGATCTCGAGCGCGTCGATCGAGTCGAGGCCAATGCCGTCGGTATCGAACAATGGTGCGTCGTCGTCGATATCGGCCGGACTCAGGTCTTCCAGATCGAGGGCCTCGATCAGAAGCTGTTTAATTTCCAGTTTTAAAGAATCCATAATCGAACAGGTGCTGAGTAATGTGTGCTTCGATGGCGCTGGTCACGCTGCGCGCCGCGAGAGACGGAGTAGTGTCGTGAGCCGCGAGTTGCTCGACGCCAAGCGGCTCGAGCACGTTCACGCGGATCCGGAAAGCACGCGCCGGCACGTCGTACCAGCGCATCTGCTTGGTGAACGCCGGCGGATCGCAATCCATCAACACCGGCACGATCGGCGCACCGACCTTCAACGCCATGTGCGCGAAACCGCGCGAGAACGCGTGCAATCGGTTCGGCGCGGGGCTGCGCGTGCCTTCCGGGAAAATAATCATCGTGTAGCCTGCAGCGAGCTGCCGCGCGCCGGCTTCGACGAGCTCCGAGGGGTCCGCATTACTCACATATTCCGCCGAGCGCACGATTCCCCAGAAACACGGGTTGCCCCAGTGCGCGTTTTTCACCACGCAACAGGCACGCGGCGTGAGCGAAAGCAGCACCATCACGTCCAGGTACGTCGGGTGATTGGCGACCACGATCGCCGGGCCGCCGGCTCGCAATGCCTGCGTGCCCGACACCTCGAGTTCCATCACGCCGATACGCCGCAACACCGCGACCAGCGCGCGGAAAAACCAGTGAATCACGGTCGTCACCATGCGCTGACGCGACGCCGGATGCGGCCACAACCAGGCGAACGGGAACACCAGCACGGAAAACAGCACGCCGCAGACGCCGAACACCACGAAGGCCATGCCTGTCGCACAGAACCGCCAGAGGTAATTAAATCGCGCGATCATGCAGCCTCCAATGCCAGGCGGCGCCGGCACTTTGCCAGACGGCGGGCTGGCCCGTTTCCAGGCAGTGCTGCAGCGCCTGGCTCTGGCTCGCGAAACTTTCCTCCGTGCCTGACTCGCTTTCCTCATCTGTGTGGCTGGCTCCCTGCGCGGCCTCTGCTGTCTCCGGCTCACCTGCGCCGGACAAGGTGCAAACCAGTTGCCCCGCGGTCGCGTCACCGTTCAGCAGGATCGCAATCGCGCCGCCCTGCACTTCGTCTTCAATCGTGCCGTACGCCGGATCGGCGGGTTCATCAGCGTACACCAGCAAAACCGGTGCGCCAGGCTCTGTTGCGTATTGCGCGTACGCTTCCAGCAGCGCGTAGCCGAGCGTCTCGGCGCCGGCCGAGATCGCGCTGGCAGCGGAACGGTCGCCGCGCGCGATGCCGAACACGCCGGTCATTGCGTTCAGTACCGACAGGCTGAAAGAGGTGGGCGAGACCGGTTCGCCTGCGCTGATGGTGCGCAAGATGTCCGTAGTGCGCCGCAATTCGCCGTGACGCGAAGCGAACACGACCCGGACCTCGTCTTGCGCCACGCAATCGTGCGCGACCTTCAGGGCAACTCTGGACAAAGTGCTCAGGCGACGCCGTACGATCGGCTCGATGAAGCCGATGTCGGGTGCGGCAGTTGCGGCAGCAGGCCAGCTAGACCAGCGAGCGACCGGAATGGTCCAGTGCAGATCGGGCATATCGGTGTTCGCGCGTAGAAGCGAGGAGAGGCTGAGAGCGCCTGACGGAATACGTTGCCGTCACAAGCATACGCGCCGCGCGGAACGGCAATCTCCAGCCGGGGGGTCAATCCAATCTTCTTATAGGGTTCAGCGATTTAACGGCACTTGGCCCCGATTATTTAGGTGCCTTTGCCAATTAATCTGATGGATTGGCTCAGGCTCCCTATGGTCGCCGGAATCATACTGAATATTGTGGATTAAATCAGCCACAAAAGACGTATCCATCTGTATCCGTATCGCTTGTGCGACGGATTCCTGGACAACGTCAAGTTGCAGGCCCGGCGGCGCTTGCGGAGCGCTTGATCGGCCCGCAAAGCCACTCGCAGCGAGCTTCGCCGCGCAACTGGACGCTAATGGCGTCCGCCAATGTCCGCGCATTCTTTCATTTAACTTTCGAAATAGGTGTTTCGTTTCGGAACACTTCAACGCTTTGAACGCTATGCGCGGCGTGATTTGCCGCGTGTCGTTCAAACCCCACGCGCGACTTACGGGTACTTACCGCCACGCGATTTCCGGCAGGCGGCGGTCACGCTCTGCTCGCAAAAAAAACGGCCCGGCAGGAATAACCTGCCGGGCCGTTTTTTGTTGCGCCGCAGCGGACGCCATTGCTTGCGCCGCCCGCTTACTGCACGGCCTTCGCGCTCGACGCTGCCGCCGGCGCTGCCGCGGAGCCCGTTGTAGCGACCTCGTTCGACACGCCGCCGTTCTTGTCGACGGGAATCTTCACCGTATGGACCACGCCGTTGCCGAGCGGGAAATCGGCCAACGCGCTGCGCGCCAGATACGGCATGGCTCTCACCAGCGACGACTCGCCACCCGAGTTGCGCGCCGTCACGTTGTAGACCTCCTTGCCGCCAACACGCTCGGTGATCCGCACGCCGAGCAGGTGCGTGAAAATCGGGTAGCTCTGATTCACGTATGCGGTCGGATACGGACCCCATGGGCCCCACGGCCCCCACGGATCGAACGGCCGGCCCCAGTACGGCGCCGGCCAGGGGTTGTAATACACCGGCTGCGCGACCGTCACCATGTCCGAGCGAATCCCGTACGACAGTCCGACCAGATAGCGCGCCTGGGACGTGTCGACCTGACGGAACGCATGCGTGGCAAGTTCGTTGGCGACCAGGCGCTCGTAGGTGGTGAGTTCGAGATTGTTCTGCTGATCCGCCGCCCGCGTAAAGGCATAGGTACGGCTAGCGTCATTGCCGCTCCAGTCGGAGAATGCCGTGACCTGGGTGGTCACGTAGGTCGTGCAGCCGGACAGCAGCACCGTCAGCGTGGCCAGCAGCAGCGTAGCGCGGCGGGTCCATCGATCGAGTTTCATGGTCTACCTCGTGTTGCCTGTTATCGCCAGTCTTGACCGGGTTGGTTTGCGCGCATGCTTTGCTGCGCGCGGCGCGCCCGATAATACGCTGACCTGGCGATTCGGTAAAAAGTTCGCTCCGCACGATCCGCCGAGCCTTTGTACAATGGCTCGACAAGCCCGGCTCGCGCGCCATAAGCACGCGTGACGGCTCGAGTCCCATCACTACAGAACGCCATGGCCGATACCGCAACGCCCAATGTGATCCGCCGCGCCGATTACGCGCCGCCCGCCTTCCTGATCGACACCGTCGTACTGGAGTTCGATCTGATCCCCGAACGCACCGTCGTCAGGAACACGATGCGGGTGCGCCGCAACCCGGACGCATCCCGAGCGTCGAATTTCGAACTGATGGGCGAACAACTCGAGTTCGTCAGCGCCACGATCGACGGCGCCCCGTTCGCCCACGCGCATGCGCACGAACACGGCCTCACGCTCGACAACGTGCCGGATAACTTCGAGCTCACGCTGACCAGCATCTGCAATCCTGCGGAAAACACCACGCTGTCGGGCCTGTATGTGTCGGGCGGCAACTTCTTCACCCAGTGCGAGGCCGAGGGCTTTCGCCGCATCACCTATTTCCTCGACCGCCCCGATGTGATGGCGACCTTCACGGTCACGCTGCGCGCCAGCAAGACGGATTACCCGGTGCTGCTGTCGAACGGCAATCTGCTCGAAGAAGGCGATCTGCCGGACGGCCGCCACTTCGCCCGCTGGGAAGATCCGTTCAGGAAGCCGAGCTATCTGTTCGCGCTGGTCGCGGGCAAGCTGGTCGCGCTCGAAGAACGCGTGAAAAGCGGCTCGGGCAAGGAGAAGCTGCTGCAGGTGTGGGTCGAACCGCACGATCTCGACAAGACGCAGCATGCGATGGATTCGCTGAAGCATTCGATCCGCTGGGACGAAGAACGCTTCGGGCTGGAACTGGATCTGGACCGCTTCATGATCGTCGCCGTGAGCGACTTCAACATGGGCGCGATGGAGAACAAGGGGCTCAACATCTTCAACACGAAATACGTGCTGGCGAACCCCGAAACGGCAACGGACACCGACTTCGCGAACATCGAGGCGGTGGTCGGCCACGAGTACTTCCATAACTGGACCGGCAACCGCGTGACGTGCCGCGACTGGTTCCAGCTGAGCCTGAAAGAAGGCCTGACGGTGTTCCGCGATCAGGAGTTCTCGGCCGACATGGCCGGCGGTGCGACAGACGAAGCCGCGCGCGCCACCAAACGCATCGAAGACGTGCGCGTGCTGCGCCAGATGCAGTTTGCCGAAGACGCGGGGCCGATGGCGCATCCGGTGCGCCCGGAAAGCTACGTCGAAATCAACAACTTCTACACGATGACGGTCTACGAGAAAGGCTCCGAAGTCGTGCGGATGTATCAGACGCTGTTCGGCCGCGACGGCTTCCGCAAGGGCATGGACCTGTACTTCAAGCGTCACGACGGCCAGGCCGTGACCTGCGACGACTTCCGTCACGCGCTCGCCGATGCGAACGGGCGCGACCTCGCGCAATTCGAGCGCTGGTACAGCCAGGCCGGCACGCCGCGCGTCTCGGTGCATACGAAGTACGACGCCACGCAGCAACGCTACAGCGTGACGCTCACGCAAGGCTATGGCGAAGCTGCGCCGGCCGCGCGCGAAACGCAAAAAGGCCCACTGCTGATTCCGTTCGCGATCGGTCTGATCGGCAAGGACGGCCGTGATCTGCCACTGCAACTGGAAGGCGAAACCAGGCCTTCGGACTCCACGACCCGTGTGCTGGAATTTACGCAGGCCGAACAAACCTTCACGTTTGTCAACGTCGCGCAGGAACCGTTGCCCTCGCTGCTACGCAATTTCTCCGCGCCGGTGATCGTCGAATACGACTATTCGGTCGACGAGCTTGCGTTCCTGCTTGCGCACGACAGCGACCCGTTCAACCGCTGGGAAGCCGGCCAGCGGCTCGCCACGCGCGAGCTGTTGACGCTCGCAGGACGCGCTGCCACGGGCGTGCCGCTGCAGTTCGACGACTCGGTGGTCGCCGCGTTCGCCCGCGTGCTGACCGACGAAACGCTCTCGCCCGCTTTCCGCGAACTGGCGCTGATGCTGCCGTCGGAAGCGTATCTGGCTGAACAGATGGCCGAATCGAACCCGGCTGCCGTCCATGCCGCACGGCAATTCGTGCGCAAGCGCCTCGCGAACGCGCTCAGGAAAGACTGGCTCGCCGTGTACGAAAAGCACCGCACGCCGGGCACCTATGAGGCGACGCCGGAGGCTTCCGGTCATCGCGCGTTGAAGAACCTCGCGTTGTCGTATCTCGCGGAACTGGACGATCCGGCTGAAGCCGTGCGTCTTGCATCCGCGCAATACGACTCCGCCAACAACATGACCGACCGCTCGGCGGCGCTCTCGGCTTTGCTCAATGCGTCCGCGGCGAATGGCGGCAGCGTGGAGGCGCAGCAGGCACTGGACGACTTCTATCGGCGCTTCGAAAAGGAACCGCTCGTCATCGACAAGTGGTTTGCCTTGCAGGCCACGCAACGCGGCAGCGCGCAGCGTCCGGTGATCGAGATCGTGCGCAAGCTGATGACGCATCCGGCATTCAACCTGAAGAACCCGAACCGCGCACGCTCGCTGATTTTCAGTTTCTGTGCGGCGAACCCCGCGCAGTTCCACGCCGAAGACGGCTCGGGCTACGCGTTCTGGGCCGAGCAGGTGATCGCGCTCGACGCCATCAATCCGCAAGTGGCCGCCCGCCTCGCCCGCTCGCTGGAACTGTGGCGCCGCTTTACGCCGACGCTGCGCGACGGCATGCGCGCGGCGCTGGAGAAAGTGGCGGCGCAGGTGAAATCGCGCGACGTACGCGAGATCGTGGAGAAAGCGTTGGCGTGATGCTCATCTGAAAGCGCTTCGTATATCGAAAAGCCAGCACGTGTTGCCGGCTTTTTTTCGTCCTGAATTTCACCGTCCGTTTCGCCATGGAGCGACATGCGGATGTCAAGGTTAGCCATCCGGACGACTGTTCGTACCGGTCCGGCAGGGTGAAAGTAAACGTACTCATTTAACGGTTTACGTTTAACGCTACGCGTTATATCATCCCATGATCACGACATTCGGCGACAAGGCTACGGCGGCAATCTTTCAGGGCAAGTTCGTGCATTCACTGCCGCTTCACATGCAGGCGCTCGCACGCCGCAAGCTGCTCATGATCGATGCCGCCGGATCCATCCGCAACCTGCATGCGCCGCCTGGCAACCGGCTCGAATCCTTGCAAGGGCAGCGCAGCGGGCAGTGGAGCATTCGAATCAATGCGCAGTGGCGCATCTGTTTTCATTTTGTCGACGGAGAGGCACTGAATGTCGAAATTGTCGACTATCACTGATTATTGGGAGACCGGCATGGTCATCAAACGCTCAGATCTGGGCAGCACCAATTTCTCCGGTATCGAGACTGGCGAAAACATCCCGGAGATTCATCCGGGGGAAATTCTGCGGTGCGAGTTCCTCGAGCCGCTCGGCATGTCCGTCAATGCGCTCGCGCTTGCGCTGCGCGTACCGGCGCCGCGCATCAACGACATCGTGCGTGGCAAGCGCGCCATTTCGGCCGACACCGCGCTGCGGCTCGAACGCTACTTTGGCGCCAGTGCGCCGTTCTGGCTGAATCTGCAGATCGCCTACGACCTGCGCGTCGCCACGGCGGCAGCCGGCGAACAGATCGAACGCGAGATCGAGCCGATGCCCAAGGCGAACCGGCCGAAAATGCCGAAAATTCCAGCGGAACACGCCCGTGCCGCGGCGCTTGCCGCCCGTCTGGCCGGCAAGTCACGGTGATCGAGGCTCGCCGCAAAGCCTGAATTTCATGGGCCTTTACAGCACTCAGCATGCCGAACGCACACCCTTCCGTCTCAAAAGCACGGAACCGACACAGCGAGCGGTTAAAATCGAGACATTCCTCAAGCCCCCGGAGTACAGCAATGGCTTTGCAACGTCGTACCACTCTCACGAAGTACCTGATCGAGCAGCAGCGCGAGACCAACAACCTGCCGGCCGACCTGCGCCTTTTGATCGAAGTCGTCGCGCGCGCGTGCAAGGCGATCAGCTACCACGTCAGCAAGGGCGCGCTGGGCGACGCGCTCGGCACGGCGGGCAGCGAGAATGTCCAGGGTGAAGTGCAGAAGAAACTCGACATCCTGTCGAACGAAATCCTGCTCGAAGCAAATGAATGGGGCGGCAACCTGGCGGGCATGGCCTCCGAGGAAATGGAGCAGTTCTTCCCGATCCCGGCCAACTACCCGAAGGGCGAATACCTGCTGGTGTTCGATCCGCTCGACGGCTCCTCGAACATCGACGTCAATGTGTCGATCGGCACGATCTTCTCGGTGCTGCGCTGCCCGGACGGCAAGCAACCCACCGAACAGTCGTTCCTGCAACCCGGCACGCAGCAGGTTGCCGCAGGTTATGCGGTGTACGGCCCGCAAACCGTGCTGGTGCTGACCACCGGCAACGGCGTGAACTGCTTCACGCTCGACCGCGAACTGGGTTCGTGGGTGCTCACGCAAAGCGATATGCGCATTCCGGTGGAAACGCGTGAATACGCGATCAACGCTTCCAACGAACGCCACTGGTACCCGCCGGTCGAGAAATACATCGGCGAATTGAAGGCCGGCAAAGACGGTTCGCGCCAGAGCGACTTCAACATGCGCTGGATCGCGTCGATGGTGGCCGACGTGCACCGCATTCTGAACCGCGGCGGCGTCTTCATGTATCCGGCTGACAAGCGCACGCCGGACAAGCCGGGCAAGCTTCGCCTGATGTACGAAGCGAACCCGATGGCGTTCATCGTCGAGCAGGCAGGCGGCGCCGCGACCAACGGCGAGAAGCGTATTCTGGACATCCAGCCGAAGAGCCTGCACGAGCGTGTGGCGGTGTTCCTCGGTTCGAAGAACGAAGTGGACCGCGTTACCCGCTACCATCTCGAAACAAAAAAGTAATTCCAGGGGCTTGCCAAGTTCCTGAAGAAGTCCCTATAATCTCGTTTCTCCTGATGCCGGAATAGCTCAGACGGTAGAGCAGCGCATTCGTAATGCGAAGGTCGGGGGTTCGATTCCTCTTTCCGGCACCACAAGATTCAAGCAAAAAGCCCAGTCTTCGGACTGGGCTTTTTGCTTTCTATTGCTCTTTCTGTTGCTACCTGCTTTTGCTATTCGCTGCGCCTGTTTTCTGAAACCCGCGGAGGCACAATTTACCCCCGGTCGCGGTCAACGCCGACTGACGTGGCTTCAATACCGTCCGCCGGCACTAAGCAACCAGGACGGCCTCGTCTCAATCGCCGAAATCCAATCGATCGAATCGTGCGGTCACGCCGAGATTGCGAACCACCACAGCATCTTCAGCGATCACGTTCCCAGCCGGCTTCTTGCCATATGCCAACATCGCTTCCTGAGGCGCTGACGCAAACCACAGGATCCTGCCGGCACACTCGATTCCGACCTGACGTCCTTTCCAATAGACAGCGTTTTCCATGACGAACTCTCAGAAGGGCTAACGCAGCCATCTTCCGCGGCACACCTGGCGCTTCCGTTATCCACCGCACCGTGCGTCGCAGATAGCTTCTTCAATGATATGCGGCGGCTCGCGCATTGACCGGCCTGGCATCAAATGACGATGTTTTGGCGTGATATCTACCGGACTCCGCGCTTCTCCTTCAGAAAATCGATCAGCGCGCGCAACTTGAACGGCATCTGCGCACGACTTGTCGTGTACAGATAAAAACCCGGAAAGCTCGGGCACCACGCGTCGAGCACACGCACCAACCGGCCGTCTTCGAGTTGTTCGCGCACGTAATCGTCGATCACGTGCAGGAGACCCACGCCCTGCTCCGCCGCCCGCACCATCGTGCGCAGATCGTTGGTGACGAGACTTCCGCGGGTCTCGACTTCGAAAACGCGTTGCGGATCGTCGGGCGGTGCGAACTCCCATCGATAAATGCCGCCGCTGGTCGAGAAGCGGTAGCGCAGGCAATCGTGAGCAGCGAGATCGGCGGGCGTCGCCGGTGCCGGATAGCGTTCGAAGTATGCCGGCGAGCCGGCTACGACAATGCGGATGTCTCCGCCCAGCGGCACCGCGACCATGTCTTGCGCCACCCGTTCGCCAAGCCGGATGCCCGCGTCGAAACCTTCGCCGACCACATCGGCGAAACCATCGTCGAGTGTCAGGTCAAGACGGATCTGCGGATAGCGGCGCGTGAACTCGGCCAGATGCGGCAGCACCAGCAACTCGCTCGCGACCCTCGGCAAATTAATACGCAGCGTACCGGAAGGCTGGTCGCGGGTTTCATCGAGCGCCTCGAAGGCCGCCTCCAGATCCCCCAGTGCAGGCAGCACGCGCGCGAGAAACTGCGCGCCGGCTTCCGTCAGGGCAACCCGCCGCGTGGTCCGGTTGAACAAGCGCACGTTCAGTTGCGCCTCGAGCGAGCGAATACTTTGCGAGAGCGCCGACGCCGTCACACCGTTTTCAGCGGCCGCGTGTGTGAAGCTGCCGTGGCGCGCCACGCACGCGAACGCCATCAACGCCGGCAACTGGGCTGGGTCCATCGCGATCTCCATTATTAAGCCAGACTTCATAATCCTTGCAGACAGACGGCATTTTTCCAAGGAAAAAATCGGCGCACGATAACTCCATCGCTTCAATTCTTCCCGCCTGACATTCAAGGAGACTGATATGACGATGGACCGCTACAACCTGCTCGGCCGCTCGGGCCTTCGCGTGAGCCCGATCGCACTCGGCACGATGACCTTCGGCACCGAATGGGGCTGGGGCGCCGATGAACAATCGGCGCAACGCCTGTTCGATCTCTACGTGGATGCCGGCGGCAACTTTATCGATACCGCCGATCTGTACACCGAAGGCACCAGCGAAAAATGGCTCGGCAAATTCGTTGCGGCGCGCGGGTTGCGCGACCGGGTCGTGATCGCCACCAAGTACGGCTACAACGCCGAGACCGGCAATCCGAACGCGGGCGGCAACCATCGCAAGAATTTGCTGCGTGCGCTCGATAGCTCGCTCAAACGTCTGGGCACCGACTACATCGACCTGTACTACCTGCACACGTGGGATCGCGTCACGCCGGTCGACGAAGTGATGCGCGCGATGGACGACGCGGTGCGCGCGGGCAAGATCCGCTATGTCGGCCTGTCGGATACGCCCGCGTGGTTCGCCGGGCGCGCGCAGACGCTTGCCGACTGGCGCGGCTTCGAACCGGTTGCGGCGATGCAGCTCGAATACTCGATGATCGAGCGCAACGCCGAAAACGAGTTCGCCGATCTCGCCGCCAATCTGGGCATGGGCCTTGTGCCCTGGAGTCCGCTGGGTATGGGGATGCTGTCGGGCAAATACCGTCCTTCGCAGGGCGCGGCGGCGAATCCAATTTCCGGCGACGGGCGCCTCGCGAGCGTGGCCAGTGCGCCACCGCCGGGATTCGACAAGCTGACCGAGCGCAATTTCCGGATTGTCGCGGAACTCGAGGCCGTTGCGGATCTTGCCGGGCGGCCGATGGCGCAAGTCGCACTGAACTGGCTGCACCAGAAGCGCGGCGTGTCGAGCATCATTGTCGGCGCAACCCGTCCGGAACAGCTGCAGGAGTCGCTCGGCTCGCTCGATTTCACGCTCGCGCCGGAGTTGATCGCACGGCTCGACGCCGTCTCCGAACCTGCCCGTCCGTTCCCGTACTACATGTTTGCCGACGGTCATCAAGCGCGGATTCACGGACAAGTCGAAGTCGCCGACAAACCCGCGGCCTACTCCACTCCCGTGAAAATTCCGGCGCCTAACGCGTAAAAATCGCCTGCTGCAAGCGCCGCGCTTCGTCCAGAGCGCGGCGCTTTTTTATCTGCGAAAAATATTTCGAAAAGTATTCTCGGTCGTCAACGAAGTCGCGCAATCGTTCGTTTACAAATAATTGAGGGGCTGAATGAACGCACTGAATCAATCGGTAATTAACGAACGTTCGGCCTAACGCAGGAGAAAATCCTGCTGATGCGGCAGTGCACAAAAAATCACTGTGATGGGTTCATATCGACACCAATGAACAGGCAGCGCTGTGATGCAACGGAGATAATCCGCAGAGGTAAGCGGGGCAAGGCTGGGAAGGGAACGGCGGGGATATCGGACTGTTTTTGATTGGCTGCGGCGCATTCAATTGCGCACAGTCAATCGATAAATTCTATTCAAACATTCTGCTCCCATGTCGGCCTGTACCGTTAAAGCAACAAACAACATGTGAGCCGCATCAGACACTGGTGTAAAACGGGGACCGAGGCAGATAATCGGTTTGTAAAGGAGAGAGATCATGGATGCCAAACCACCGAAGATTCCGACCCCGGATAAAGTTTTCAGTCCGGATCCGGAACCCGCTGGCGTCGAGTTTTTGGGTGCCGAACTGCCTGAGCATGTTCGCGCATTTTTCGACGAACAACGCAAGTCGTGCGACTCAAAGTAATTGTGCAGTGGCGCGATGCAACATCAGCGTCCGCGCGTCCGGCGCGCGGCGCATGTTCTTACGCGCCCCTACGATTGTCTTTTGCCGATTTCGCGGCGCGGATTACATCTGCCTGACGCGGTGTCTGGGTCATATGGCCCCGCGCATTGACTGCGCACGTCTCTGACTGACATCCTTAAATATCCCCAGTAGTTTGTTTTCCGGTCGGTCAACGCGCCCGCTTGATCCGCGCATCGTCTATTCTTCTGGTTTTTCTTCCGCGGCCAACCGGCCACGTCCGCCTTCCATGAATCGCTCGTATCGCTTTGGGGCGTCATGCGCGCTCGCGTTATTCACCGCACTTGCGCTCGCGCCCGCCCCTGCCGTTGCGGATGGCGACGACACCGCGCTAACCAATCTGATAGCACTGGCTTCGCAGCGCCTCGCCCTCGCGGAGCCCGTTGCGCGCTGGAAATGGGCAAACCACCAGGCGATTACGGATACGCCGCGCGAGAACGCATTGCTCGCGGATGTCGAAAAGCGTGCTGCCGCCGCGAACGTCGATCCGGCGTTTGCGCACGCCTTCTTCCAGGATCAGATCGACGCCAGCAAGGACGTGCAAAACGCGCTGTTTGCCACCTGGCGCAGCACGCGGCCGCCCGAAGGTCCTGCGCCCGACCTGGCCACCAGCACGAGGCCGCAGTTGGATCGGCTGACGCAGTCGCTTGTGGCCGGACTCGCGCGTGTGCAGCCTCTGCGCGCCGCGCAGGATTGTCCGTCGCGCGTGGCGCAATCGCTTGCTAACTGGAAATCGCTGACGCGCTACGACTCGACCCGGTCGAATGCGTTGACACGCGCTCTCGGCCACGTGTGCGAGGCCGGCGGAGTCGGTGCGACGGGTTGATCGGTTTGGGAGGTCTGGGGCGGCCTAATTGACGGGCTTGGAAGGTTCAGTAGTCTCGCCCGCCCTGCTCAGGGGCGGATTAAACCCACCTGAGCAGCCACCGCTGACCGCGGAATAAACCCGCGTTAAAAACCCGCATTAAGCCAGGCTCGCCACAGGCGTACCGCTCGAGACGCTTAATGGCATCACACGCAGGCCGCGTGCAAGATGGCTCTGCAGAAGACGATACGTCGACAGCTCAAACGGCCCGGCCACGCTCGAAGCATGCAGCGCCGCCGCCTGCGTGAGCGAAGGTGCGTGCCCGAGGTAACGCCACCGGTCGACGACATGAAAAGCGCGTGCGTGCGACGCTTCTTCGCGCTCCTCGAATACGATCGGACCGTCGAACGGCCAGGGCGCATCCACGGGATCGCTTTTCGTCACGCGCGGCACCCGGTTATGGCCGGGGCGCAGCGTCGCGATCCACTGCGCCTCCGCGAGCATGGCGCCCAGCTCACCGCCGGTCGCGCGCCATTCGACACGCCGTACTTGCTGCGCGAGCCGCATATCCTTCGACGAACGCCGCTCGCCAGTCAAATGGGAACGCAAACGCTGACGCACACGGACGCTTCGCCCGACATACAGCGGCAGATCGTCTTCTCCATAGAACGCATAGACGCCGCATCCGGCCGGCGCGGTATCGAGCAGATCTTCGGTGATGTCGCCGGCAAGCCGGTAACGCCGGGTGGTGCGCTCAATCTGCGTCTGCAAAACGTCCAGCGGCACGAGACCGCCATGCAGACGTTGCCAGAACTGCCAGATCAGATCAGCATCGGCGAGCGCGCGGTGACGATCGGACGGGACCAGACCATGCCGTTCGACCAACGCGTCGAGCCCGTGGCGCTTTTCCGCCGGAAACAACGCGCGCGACAGGCGCACGGTGCACAACACGTCCGGATCGAACGCAAAGCCGGCCCGGCGAAATTCCCCGCGCAAAAAACCGCGATCGAAACTGGCGTTATGCGCCACGAACAGCTTGCCGTTCAAGCGCTCGAACAATGCCGGCGCGATGGCATCGAACGTCGGCGCGCCTCGCACCATCGCGTTCGTAATGCCGGTGAGCTGCTGAATAAATGAAGGAATGGATTGCTGAGGGTCGACCAGACTGCTCCAACGCGACACGCCGGCCGGTCCTATTTCAACCACCCCGACTTCTGTAATGCGATGCTCGCTGGTCGAGCCGCCGGTGGTTTCAAGGTCGACGAAGACGATCGGCACATCTAGGGCCGATTCCGGCAGAAACTGTTCAGACATGGAAAGGGATACTTTGGACGCGTGGCTTTGCGGCAAGTATGCACTACTTAGCCGCCGCACACCCAGCCAGCATTGTTTTGCCTTTGTCGCGAGGCGGCGCAAGGAGTGCATTCCCATGCGACCTCCGAACCGCTCATAAAACCATGATTTATTATATTTTTATGACGTCGATTTGAAATTCCAGCAATATCGCCGTGTCTTTCATCCCTTCTTCGGATTCATCCGAACCAGATAGTTAATAACGTCAGACACAGCGTTAATAGCGAACGGCAATAAAAAAGCCTTCGCATCTGGCGAAGGCTCTGCGGCGATTACGCTGCCCAGCAGCTTGCGCTGAACAGCGCCGTGCGGCTTACAACGGCTGGATGTTCGCCGCCTGCTTGCCCTTCGGGCCGGCCTTGACCTCGAAGGAGACGCGCTGGCTTTCCTTCAGCGACTTGAACCCTTCGGTGCGGATCTCCGAAAAGTGCGCGAACAGGTCTTCGCCACCCGAATCGGATGTGATGAAGCCAAAGCCCTTAGCATCGTTGAACCATTTGACGATACCAGTTTCCATATTCCAGTTTCCTCGATGATTTATCAAAATCGGGCATTGCCCTCATGCGGCATTTCAAGGCCGTTTCATCTGCGATCGGGGATTTTTTAAATGCCCTGTGCATCAGATCCTGCGTTTGAAATTCAGCATTGCCGTTATACGGGGAACGAAGAATCAACGTCAAGCGAATTTTTCATATTCACTTAGTATGCTGCACGATAAGTCGATGCCAGATGAGTCGAAACCATGACGCTCTATTCAGCGAAAACCGAATAAGTTTTTCACGTCAATATTACTCATTCGAAATATGAAATTTGGCTGGCATCGGGAAAATTTTCAGCATGCTGCAAAAATGTGTAACAAGAGATGTTTTTAGTAAGTGTTTGTCCGAGTTGTTGCGCCGCACCCATCGCCGCATGATGGAAATCAGTAGCGAGAAGTAATACGCGTCAGGAGATTGCCATGCTGTTCAATGAATTTCGCCGCCTTGTCATCTGGCTCACCCAGTCCCACGCGAAAAAGACAGTTTCCGCTCAATCCGTGCCGGTCGACGTATCACCCTCGGCCTTCGAATTCGATCCTATGTGGCACGGAGACCACTGGCAAAATCTGCTCTCGTCCCCCATGGACGCGCGCCGCTATGTGATGGAAGACTGGAGTGTCTCGATGGCGACCGACTGGAGCGAAGTGGACGGCGTTGCGCCGGCGCACTAACTGACGTTCGCGAATCCGCAATCGTCAGGCAAAAAAAAAGCGCGACTGGGAAGTCGCGCCGACAAAGGTTTGGAGATCTTTTTCGTCAACGAAAAAGCCTGCTTCGGAAAGCAGAACTTTCAGTATAACTGCTGAGACGATATCGATTATTCACACAATCAACAATCGTCTATTTCCATTGCAACAACAATCTTTTTTTACGATTTATCGCGTTGTTTTTTTGCGTCGATTACTGTAGCAAATGAGCAACGCGATTCAGTTGACTCGCCTCCCCCACTCCCCCGCAATAACGCCGTAAGCCTTTATCAGCAAGGCTTAAACGGCGTTCGCCTATCGTTTCTCATCCCGTAATACTTTATTGCGCAATTCGGAACATCCGCTTGGCGAGCGCCTCTCTACACTCTGCGTAATCGGAAACCGGCGCGCTTGGAGTACAGCGCGCTTCTCATGCGGAGTTCGCCTCTCGCAGCGCCCGCGTGAAGGTCTCCTTAAGCCTGGGTTCAATACCCACTCTCGCTCTCGGAGTTACAAGATGAAGAAGACTCTCATGGTCGCGGCCCTTACGGGCGTTTTTGCAACGGCAGCACATGCCCAGAGCAGCGTCACGCTGTATGGCTTGATCGACGCCGGCATCACTTATACGAATAACCAGCACGGCCACAGCAACTGGCAAGAAACGAGCGGTTCGGTGAACGGTAGCCGTTGGGGCTTGCGTGGTTCGGAAGACCTCGGTGGCGGCCTCAAGGCTATCTTCACGTTGGAAAACGGCTTCGGCATCAATGACGGCACGCTGAAGCAAGGTGGCCGTGAGTTCGGCCGTCAAGCGTTCGTCGGCCTGACGAGCGACCAGTTCGGCGCCGTGACCCTCGGCCGTCAATACGACAGCGTGGTCGACTACGTGGGTCCGCTGGCGCTCACCGGCACGCAATACGGCGGCACGCAGTTCGCGCATCCGTTCGATAACGACAACCTGAACAACTCGTTCCGCGTCAACAACTCGGTCAAGTACCAGAGCGTGAACTACGGCGGCTTCAAGTTCGGCGGCATGTACGGCTTCTCGAACCAGGCAGGCGGTTTCGCCAACAACCGTGCTTACAGCGCGGGCGCGTCGTACAACTGGGGCGGCCTGAACGTCGGTGCCGGCTACCTGCAACTGAACAGCAACGGCGCAACCGGCGCGGCTGCGGCGTTCAATTCGGGTGGCGCCGTGTCGAGCGACAACACGTTCTTTGCTGTCCGTCAGCAAACGTGGGGCGCAGGTGCTAACTATGCCTTCGGCCCGGCTACTGTCGGCCTCGTGTACACGCAAACCAATCTGTCGGGTCTGGCTGGTATCGGCGCGGGCGCGTCGGGTCAAACGGGCGGTATCGCATTCGGCGGCAGCAGCGCTCACTTCCAGAACATCGAAGCCAACGCTCGCTACGCTCTGACGCCGGCAGTGAGCATCGCCGGTTCGTACACGTACACGCGCGCCAGCCTGGCCGGTACGCGTCCGCACTGGAATCAGTTCAACCTGCAAACCGCATACGCGCTGTCCAAGCGTACTGATGTGTACCTGCAAGGCGAATATCAGCAAGTCAACGAAAACGCCATCGTCGATGCCGACATCAACGGTCTGGGCGCTTCGAACAACAACAAGCAAATCGCTGTGACCGCAGGTCTGCGTCACCGCTTCTAAAGCAGTTGGCAATACCTGCAGCATCGAAGGCGCCGTTCGCGGCGCCTTTTTTATGCCGCACCGAAAACACGCTTTGCAAGGGAGAGCGAGATGGACCGATTGTCGGACGCCGAATGGGAGCGAATCGGACACCTGTTCTCGAACACAGGCATCAAGAAAATGACGGGCCGCCCGGCCGCCGACTCACGCGCTGTGATGGATGCAATCCTGTGGATCGAACGTACCGGTGAACGCTGGCTGTACCTGCCCGCACACTTTCCGCCGCAGCAGACCTGCTACACCCGATATCTGCAATGGAAGCGCAACGGCACGCTGGATCAGGTTCACGCACTGCTGGCCGACACCGCCTGGCGCGCCGGTTTCGATCCAGGCGCCGGCGGTTGCGTCGGGACGATCTGAACGAGCGCCCTCGCCCGCCTCATCCGACACGCCCATGTATCGGGCCTAGCCACCGCTATCAGGCAGCGGATATTTGACATCCAGTATATCGATCGACTGCGGGCCGGCCGGTGTGTACAACGTCACCGTATCGCCGATTTTCGCTTTGAGCAGCGCGCGCGCGATTGGCGAGATCCAACTGACGTGGCCGACATCCAGATCGACCTCATCGATGCCGACAATCGTCACGATATGCACCTCGCCGTCTTCCGTTGCGTATTCGACGGTCGCGCCGAAGAAAACCTGGTCGACGTTTTCCTGTTTGCTGCTGTCGACCACTTCGGCGATGTCGAGACGCTTGGTCAGAAAGCGGATCCGCCGGTCGATTTCTCGCAGACGGCGTTTGCCATAGATGTAATCGCCGTTTTCCGAGCGGTCGCCGTTCGAGGCTGCCCACGACACTAGTCGGACAACCTCCGGCCGCTCGACATCGATCAGATGCAGCAGTTCATCGCGCATACGCCGGTGGCCGGCGGGCGTGATGTAGTTTTTCGTACCCGGGGGGATTTCGGGCTGGGCGACGTCGAGATCGTCGTCATTCTCTTCACTCGACTCTTTGACAAAGGCCTTGTTCATGATGGTCCGGTAACCGCAGCAAACGACTGCCTATCAAGGGTACACGATCGGGGCAATGAGACAAATCGCAGTTACACGCTTCCCTTTTTTGAAACCTTTGCTATAATCTCGTTTCTGCGTGCGGCTGTAGCTCAGTTGGATAGAGTACTTGGCTACGAACCAAGGGGTCGTGGGTTCGAATCCTGCCAGCCGCACCACTTATTCAAGTGGCCTCCCTCCGGGGAGGCCTTATGTTTTACCCGGTTTCATTGAATTTAGCGTCACCCGTTTAGCGTGCGGCTGTAGCTCAGTTGGATAGAGTACTTGGCTACGAACCAAGGGGTCGTGGGTTCGAATCCTGCCAGCCGCACCATCTATAGAGGGCCTTCCGATCGGAAGGCCCTTTGTTTTTGCGCCGCCGTTTTGCCTGAGCGCAACCGCCCTTCGAAGCCAGGCCCTCAGCCCGGCGGACGTCACCGCATCTATCGCGGTGACGACTGAATATCACCGATTTGCCCGTCGGGACTCGGGATATCCCCGAATGAGCCTTCCACCGAATCTTCGCCGATCGGCTCAGCACGCTCGCCAGTCACCGCCTGTGCCTGACGCAATACATCGCCCACGCTATCGCCAAAACGACTTTCGACGAACGCTCGCAGCAAGGCGATCCGCAACGAGTCCCCTCGCCCTTCCACGGTTCGATGGCCACCTTCGAACTCCGCGATGCAATGTGCCGCGCCACACTCGGTCCGCTCACGCACTTCGAGCCGTTGCGCGCGCTCCAGCACCGCGGCTGCCGCTTCCCATGACGTTGACGGCGTAAAACGGCCGTCCCACGGGCGGCCACGGTCGCTGCCGCGGATCGAGACGGTTTCGCCGCTGTCGGTAAAGTGGATTTCGCGCACGAAGTCGTGCAGGCTGCGGGCCACCCAATAGTCGAGCGCCACGCCGGTGAGATCAGCTACGTTCATAAGCGCTCTCCCTGAAGTTCAGGTGGGACTCGCTGGCGGCGGATGCGTTCAGATTCCAGCGAGAATCACCTGAAAACTGCCCACAGCGACAGAAGTCCGAGTCGGGCACGAACGAACAGACTCGGCCGGTGATCGGATCAGTAGTCCGCTCGCTCACGGTCGATCCGCATCCCGCCGTCGTGACGATGATGCCCTTCCTCGCTCGGCCGCTCGCGCGCAATGCGCATCACATCCGGATTCGTACGCACGCGGCGCATGACATTGGCGAGATGGACACGATCGCTCACCTGGATCACGAAGCGCAGCACCGTGGATTCTTGCGACAGGTCTTCGTCCATCGCAATGTGGACGATGTTCGCATCCGCCGACGTGATGTCGGCAGCCACGCGAGCGAATACGCCCTTGGTGTTCTTGACCAGCACCTTCACCGCGACGTCGAACAGACGTCCTGGCTGCGGCGCCCAGGCAACATCGATCCAGCGGCCCGGATCGCGCCGGTGGATACGCTGTGCGACGCGGCAATCCGTGGTGTGGATTGCCATGCCGAGACCAATGCCGATGTAGCCCATGATGTCGTCGCCCGGAATCGGACGGCAGCAGGCGGACAACTGAACCGACATCCCTTCGGTGCCGGTGATGACCACCGGCGGCGCATGCGACGTTGTGCCGTCACGCGAGCCGTCGTCGTCGGCATCGCGCCCGCTCATCAACACTTCGATACGCTTGGCCATGACTGCGGCGACGCGCCGGCCGAGGCCGATATCCGCGAAAATTTCCTGACGGTTCTTGTTGCCCGTCCATTGCACGAGCTTTTCCCACGCTTCCGGCGTCACGTCCGACAGCGCCAGCCCATAACCCTTCAGCGCCTGGTCGACAAGACGCTCGCCGAGCTGAACCGACTCGTTCAACCGCATGGTCTTCAGATAATGGCGGATCGCCGAACGTGCCTTGCCGGTACGCACGAAACCGAGCCAGGCCGGATTCGGCTTCGAATAAGGCGCCGTGATCACTTCGACGATATCGCCGCTCTTCAGCTCGGTGCGCAACGGCAGCAGTTCGTTATTGATCTTCACCGCGACGCACTGGTTGCCCAGGTCGCTGTGGATCGAATACGCGAAGTCGAGCGCGGTGGCGCCGCGCGGCAGCGCCATGATCTTCGACTTCGGTGTAAACACGTAGACCGCATCCGGGAACAGATCGATCTTGACGTGCTCCAGGAATTCGCTCGAATCGCCCGCTTCGCTCTGAATGTCGAGCAGCGATTTCAGCCACTGATGCGCGCGCTTCTGCACGTCGTTCAGATCCGCGCCGCCGTTCTTGTACAGCCAGTGCGCGGCCACGCCCGCTTCAGCGATCTCGTGCATCTTGCGCGTCCGCACCTGAAACTCGATCGGCGCGCCGAACGGGCCGACCAGCGTGGTGTGCAGCGACTGATATCCGTTCACCTTCGGGATCGCGATGTAATCCTTGAACTTGCCCGGCACCGGCTTGTAGAGCGCATGCAGCGCGCCGATGCAGGTGTAGCACTCCAGCGCGCTCTCGACCACCACGCGGAACCCGTACACGTCGAGCACCTGCGAGAACGACAACTGCTTGTCACGCATCTTCTTATAGATACTGAAGATGGTTTTCTCACGGCCGGTGACTTCGGCGTCGAGCTTCGCGTCGACAATCGCGCGCTGCACCGACTCCAGAATCTTGCCGACCACTTCACGCCGATTGCCGCGCGCGGCCTTGACGGCTTTTTCGAGCGTGGCGTAACGATGCGGGTTGAAGTTCGCGAAGCTCAGGTCCTGCAGTTCGCGATAGGTATTGTTCAGGCCGAGCCGGTGCGCGATCGGTGCGTAGATGTCCAGCGTTTCGCGCGCCACGCGGCGGCGCTTTTCATGCGGCACCGCACCCAGCGTGCGCATGTTGTGCAGCCGGTCGGCGAGCTTCACCAGAATCACGCGGACGTCGCGCGCCATGGCGAGCAGCATCTTGCGGAAGTTTTCCGCTTGCGCCTCTTCGCGATTGCGAAACTCCATCTTGTCCAGCTTCGACAACCCGTCCACCAGTTCCGCGACCTTCGCACCGAATCGCTCGGCGAGTTCGGCCTTGGTCACACCCTGGTCTTCCATCACGTCATGCAACAACGCCGCCATCATCGCCTGGGCGTCGAGATTCCAGCCGGCGCAGATTTCCGCGACGGCGACAGGATGGGTGATGTAGGGCTCGCCGCTCTGGCGATACTGGCCGAGGTGGGCTTCGTCGCTGAAATGGAACGCCGCCTTGACTTCCTTGATCTCTTCCGGCTGCAAATAGCCGGACAGAACGGATGTCAGCTTGGCGATCGAAACGACGTCATGCCGGCGCGGTTGCTCCGGCGTGGCGGTCGGCCCGAACAGATGGCGAAACGACTGTTCGAGGACCGCGTCGATGTACTTCCGTGCAGACGAGGGCGAGTCGGCGTCGTGTTCCACTTCCGTGGCGGTGGGCGGGGTAGTACTCAATTTCGCCTCCGTAGCGGTTAGGGTTGAACACCGGTCTGCACGTTGATGCAATTACATTCGGCAAATGCAGGCAATCGAAAACGGAGCAGTGTGCCTTAAACAGGCACCTTCTTCAGCATTTCGACGCCAACCATGCCCGCTGCGATTTCACGCAATGCGACGACCGTGGGCTTGTCGCGGCTTTCGATCTTCGGCGTGTGGCCTTGCGCGAGTTGACGCGCGCGATAGGTTGCGGCAAGCGCGAGTTCGAAACGGTTCGGAATCTGTTTAAGGCAGTCTTCGACGGTAATGCGGGCCATGTTGGGTTCCTTCTTTCCAGAAAACGCTGGGCCGCCCCAAGTCTTCTTGTTGCCCTCGGGGGGTCTGGCGCGAAGCGGCAGGTCTGGGGGCGTTAATTGATGTTGCTTATTCTACCTTATGTGCTCGACACATCGCCGCGCTCACGCGTGCGGCAGGTGAATGCCGAGCTGCACGAAAAGCTGCGTGTGGCGCGCGTATTGCGAGGCGAAGCGCGAACGTGTCGCGGCCACGAGGCACCGCAATTCACTGAGGGCGCGTTCGAAGTTGTCGTTGATCACGACATACTCCGCTTCCGCCGCGTGCGCCATCTCGCTACCGGCTGCCAGCAGACGGCGCGTGATCACGTTCGGCTCGTCCTGGCCGCGCTTTTTCAAACGCTCTTCGAGCGCATCCAGCGACGGCGGCAAGATGAAGATTTCAACTGCGTTGTGAAACTGTTTCTTCACCTGTTGCGCGCCTTGCCAGTCGATTTCGAGCAGCACGTCATGCCCGCTTTTCATCTGCTCTTCGATCCACACACGCGAGGTCGCGTAGTAGTTGCCGTGCACTTCCGCGCTTTCCAGAAACTCGCCGGCCGCGTGACGCGTCAGGAAATCGTCGACCGTCGTGAAGTGATAGTGCTCGCCGTCCTGCTCCTTCGGACGCGGCGGGCGCGTGGTGTATGAAATCGACAGACGGATCGCGTCGTCGCCGGCGAGCAGCGCGTTCACGAGCGTCGACTTGCCCGCGCCAGAAGGCGCGACCACCATGAACAGGTTGCCGGGATAAGCCCCGGCGTAAGGGTTGCGCGGTGCGCTGGTTTCGCGTGTGTGGTCGGTCATGTTTTTGAGGCTCCTGCCTTACTCCAGATTCTGTACTTGCTCGCGCATCTGTTCGATGAGCAGCTTCAGGGTCATCGACGAATCGGCCAGTTCTTTCGCGGCCGCTTTCGAGCCGAGCGTGTTCGCTTCGCGATTCAGCTCCTGCATCATGAAGTCGAGCCGCTTGCCGACCTTGCCGCCCTTCTCGATCACGTGACGCGTTTCGTTCAGGTGAGCCGTGAGGCGCGACAGTTCTTCGGCGATGTCGATACGGATGCCGTACATCGTGACTTCCTGGCGAATCCGTTCGTTGATTTCTTCGCGCGAGACGATCGTCGCCGCCGTATCCGGCGCGGCGATACCGAGCGCTTCCTGCAGACGCTCGACGATCTTCTGCTGATGCCGCGCGATCAGTTCCGGCACGAGCGGCGTGATCTTCGTGACGATCGATTCCATCTCGGTGACGTTGGCGAGCAGCACCGTCGCCAGTTGCGCGCCTTCGCGGGCACGCACGTCGATCAGATCGACAATCGCCTGCTTGCCGCACGCGAGCACGGCGTCGCGCAGCACGTCCGGCGCCACGCCGGTTTCGGCCAACACGCCCGGCCAACGCAGAATTTCACCGGTACGCAGGCGCCCTGCTTCCGGGAACGTCGAGAGTACCGTGCGTTCGAGCAGCGCGAGTTGCGCGAGCGCATCGCGATTGACCGAGCCCGCGTTAGCCGACTGCTCACTGCGCTGCAGATTGATACGAATATCGACCTTGCCGCGCGAGAGCTTGTTCATCAGCATTTCGCGCAGGGTCGGCTCGCAAACGCGCACGTCTTCCGGCATCCGGAAATTCAGATCGAGAAAGCGCGAGTTCACGGTGCGCAGTTCGACCGACACGCTCACGCCGCCTGTGCCCGAGGCCGCGACGAGTTCGCGCGTGGCGCTCGCATAGCCAGTCATGCTGTAGATCATCGTATTTCTCGCGATTGCGGCCATGCGTTCGACGATGGCCAGAGAGTCGAATCGCCCGGCGTGTACGAGACGCGGGGCGGGGAATCCGCATTATCCCATTTTTACCGGCCAGACCGCTTTGTACGACAGCCGCCACCCGCGAAGTGTCATCCCGCGCAGAGCCCCGGCACATGCGGGCAGCAGTCCGACGGACAGCCTGCCCCGCGCCTGGCGCGATCGGCGGTAAAATTGCGGTTTCCCTTCCGCTTTTCTTCCAGACCGATCCCAACATGACCAACGACACCCAACGCCCCAGCGGCCGCCAGGCCAATCAGCTGCGCGACGTGCGCATCACGCGTCACTACACGAAGCATGCGGAGGGCTCGGTGCTGGTCGAATTCGGCGACACCAAGGTCATCTGCACGGCGAGCATCGCCGAGAGCGTGCCGTCGTTCCTGCGCGACCGCGGCCAGGGCTGGCTGACCGCCGAATACGGCATGCTGCCGCGCGCCACGCATACCCGCAGCGACCGCGAAGCCGCGCGCGGCAAGCAAACCGGCCGCACTCAGGAGATCCAGCGTCTGATCGGCCGGGCACTGCGCTCGGTGTTCGATCTCGAGAAGCTGGGCGCGCGCACCCTGCATATCGATTGCGACGTGATCCAGGCCGACGGCGGTACGCGCACGGCCAGCATTACCGGCGCGTTCGTGGCCGCCCATGACGCGGTGGCCAAACTGCTGGCCACCGGCCGTATCGAAAGCTCGCCGATCAGCGATTACGTGGCGGCGATTTCGGTCGGCGTGTACAACGGCCTTCCGGTGCTGGATCTCGACTACGACGAAGATTCGCAATGCGACACCGACATGAACGTGGTGATGACGGGCGCGGGCGGCTTCGTCGAGATTCAGGGCACGGCCGAAGGCGTGCCTTTCTCGCGCGACGAAATGAATGCGCTGCTCGACCTCGCGAGCGACGGCATCAACACGCTGATCGCGAAGCAGAAGGCAGCGTTGGAGCAAAAGAGTGAGTGAGATTCGCCAGGGCAACGGCGTGGCGACGTCCGGTTCGCCGTTGAAGAAAGTCGTGCTGGCGTCGAACAACGCGGGCAAGCTGCGCGAGTTTGCAGCGCTGCTCGGCGCGGCCGGCATCGAGCTGATTCCGCAAGGCGAGTTCAACGTGCCGGAGGCGGACGAACCCTATCCGACTTTCGTCGAAAACGCGTTGACCAAGGCACGTCACGCGGCGAAGCTCACGGGCCTGCCCGCGCTCGCCGACGATTCCGGCTTGTGCGTACGCGCGCTGCGCGGCGCGCCTGGCGTTTATTCGGCGCGCTACGCGCAGCTTGCGGGCGGCGAAAAGAGCGACGCGGCGAACAATGCACAGCTCGTTTCGGTCTTGCAAGGTGAAACCGATCGCCGCGCGTATTACTACTGCGTGCTGGCGCTCGTGCGCCATGCGGACGACCCCGAACCGCTGATCGCCGAAGGCCGCTGGCACGGCGAAATGCTGGATGCGCCGCGCGGCGCGCATGGCTTCGGCTATGACCCGTACTTCTTCCTGCCGTCGCTGAATGCCAGCGCCGCGGAACTCGAACCGGCGGTGAAGAACGCCAGCAGCCATCGCGCGATTGCATTGCGCCACCTGCTCGCGCGGTTGACGGAGGAAGCGTGATTCCGATCAAACCGGCGCCTGCCGATATCGGCAACGGCGTCATCAAGGCATTCACGTCGCCGGGCAGCATTCGCCTGACGTCGTTGCCGCCCCTGGCGCTGTACGTGCACTTTCCGTGGTGCGTGCGCAAATGCCCGTACTGCGATTTCAACTCGCATGAATGGAAAGGCGACACGTTCCCGGAAACCGAGTATCTCGACGCGCTGCGCGCCGACCTCGAATTGGCGCTGCCGCTCGTGTGGGGACGCCAGGTGCACACGGTGTTCATCGGCGGTGGCACGCCCAGCTTGCTGTCGGCGGCCGGGCTCGACCGCATGCTGTCCGACATCCGCGCGTTGCTGCCGCTCGACGCCGACGCGGAAATCACGCTCGAAGCCAACCCCGGCACCTTCGAAGCCGACAAATTCGCGCAGTTTCGCGCGAGCGGCGTGAATCGCCTGTCGGTGGGCATCCAGAGTTTCAATGAGGCTCATCTGAAGGCGCTCGGCCGGATTCACGACTCGGCGCAGGCACGTCACGCAGTCGAAGTGGCCGCCACCACCTTCGACAACTTCAACCTCGATCTGATGTTCGCGCTGCCGCAGCAGACGCTCGCGGAATGCCAGGCCGATGTGGAGACGGCGTTGTCGTTCGCGCCGCCGCATTTGTCGCTGTATCACCTCACGCTCGAACCGAACACGCTGTTTGCAAAATTCCCGCCCGCGCTCCCCGACGACGATGCGTCCGCCGACATGCAGGACTGGATCCACGAACGCACCACGGCCGCCGGTTACGAACGCTACGAGGTGTCCGCGTATGCGCAGCCGCATCGGCAGAGCAAGCACAATCTGAACTACTGGCGCTTCGGCGACTATCTCGGCATCGGCGCCGGCGCGCATACCAAGCTGTCGTTTCCGAACCGCGTGCTGCGTCAGGTGCGCTACAAGCATCCCACCACCTTCATCGAGCAGGCATTGGCCGGTACGGCAGTGCAGGAAGAGAATGAGGTCGGGACGCGCGATCTGCCGTTCGAGTTCATGCTGAACGCGCTGCGGCTGGTGGAAGGGTTTCCGGTGCATCGCTTTATCGAGCGCACGGGCATATCCATGACTTCGATCGAACCGGCTTTGCAGGAGGCGGAACGGCGCAAGCTGATTACCCGCGACCACGAAAAGATCGCGCCGACGCCGCTTGGCCAGGCCTTCCTGAACGATCTGCAGGCGCTGTTTCTGAAAGATCCGCAGTGATTGCAGCACCGCCGAGCGCCGCAGCGAGGATTTTTCAGGTTACAATTTAAGGCTTGGAGGTGTGGCCGAGTGGTTTAAGGCACCGGTCTTGAAAACCGGCGAAGGAGTGATCCTTCCGTGAGTTCGAATCTCACCGCCTCCGCCAGACGATCAATGAAAAACGGGCCGAAAGGCCCGTTTTTTGTTTCTGGCCATCAAAGAACCGCCAATTCGCGAATGCAAAACACGTCGAACGGGTAAGCAACTGTAAATAAAGCCCGATCAAACCGAGTCTGCGTAATTTGCTGTCACAAGGCAGCCCGAACGAATGCGGTTCCTGGCTCCTCCAAGTCGTAAAGAGGGAGGAACCATGCTCAAATTACTGTTTGCGATCGGTTTCGGATTGGCCCTTTCCGGATGTGTCGTCGCGCCGCCCTATGGCTACGCACCGGCATACGGATATGGATATGCCCCCGGCTACTACGCCCCGAGCGTCAGCGTGGGTGTTGGCGTCGGCGGTTATTACGGCGGCCGCGGCAGGTGGTAATTTCCGGCCAGGCTCGCGCCTGGCCAAGTTCGTATCAGTCAATATCCCGGCACCACCCGCATTAAGGGGAACCCCTCCCTTAACATCTCGCTCCCATGGTCGATATCAAGACTATCTGTGCCGTCAGCACGCCAGGGAGTCGCTCATGAAAGTCAGTACTTTAGCCTGTGCACTAATTTGGGTTGCCGCGAACACGGGCGCATCGTCCGCGCTCGCAGGCACGTCGACGGCGCCGTCCGACGACGATAGCGCAGCGGTATTCGGCTCAGCCAGGCTGTCGAATCTGCAGGACATTGGCGGCAGCGCGAAGGCAGGCGCGTCCGCCGCTATCGTAGGAGCAAACGCGCTGAGAGGCGCAAGCGGCAACATTGGCGTGAATGTCTCAGCCGGTGCGCTGAATGCTCAGTCTAACCAGATTATCCTCATCACCACGCCGCAAGCCACGATCGCCTCACAACAGAATGTGCATACCGTCGCGCAAATGACGGGCGGCGCCTCCGCCCAACTCGGCGCCGGTTCGCTGGCGGCGGTGAGCGGCAATGTCGGTGTGAATATCGCGTCCGGCGTGGGCAATGCCCAGTTCAACGGGCTCATCATCCACTGAGTCGCAGCGCCTCGACACCGCCACGGCTTAAATCAGCGCGGTCGCCTCGACTTCGACCTTCAACCCATAGTGCAGATGTGGAACCGGCACGACGGCGCGTGCCGGTCGCGCTTCACCTGCCCAACGCGCGTAGATCTGATTGAAGCTCGCCCAGTGTTCGACATCGGCGATATAGACGCGCACCTGCACCAGTTGCGCAATGCTGCTGCCGACGCCTTCGAGCGCAGCCTGCACGTTGGCCAGCACCTGTTCTGCCTGGACCTCGAACGACGCTTCAGCGAGCTTCTCGCCCTGCGCGTTGATCGGCAACTGTCCCGAGACGAAAACAAAACCGTTCGCCACCACGACGTGGCTGTAGTGGCCTCCCGGCTTTGCCAAAGCAGCGGGATTGTCCATATGCGGCAGATGCGAATCGTGCTGGCTGACAGCCATGAGTGAAACTCCAAAGGGGATGATGCCTTCGCGGCAAGTGATGACGCACAGGCCGATGCACATGACACCGCCTGCAACTCACGCGCACACATTCTTTCGCGAAAGCAATGAAGAAATCACGCACAGGATAACCGCTGCACACGAACCCTTGCAGCGACTCGCCCGATTCAGGATCTTCACGCACGCCACGCGATTGTGCGAACGATCATTCGACCGACTCGCCGCTCGCCACACGCGTGAGACACGTCACACGCTAAGCACGTCCAGCTTCTCGCGCGCGTCGGCGCAACGGCGATTCAGGTCGCGATGCATCAACTGGCTGTCGAGCAGCGCCGATACATCAGACAAACCGTAATCAAAGCGCAAGACGTATTCGATGTCTGTGTAATCGTGATAGGCGCCGCTGTCTGCCAGCTTCTGCGCTTCGGCGAAAGCTGCATGTTGCCGCTCGCCGTTCATCAAATCTCTGATCGCCATGATTGCCGCTCCGAGGAACAGTGACTCCATCATAGCAACGCAAATCAAAACGCACGGTCGCGCGCACGCAACACCTGGTGTTTTCCGTAGTCGCGTAAATTAGTTAGCCCGAAGCGCGCTGGTACGCGGGCCATACGCTTCACGCGAGGCAATACCAGGCATGCACCATTCGGCGGCGAATACCCGCCTCACGTATCTTCAGGCGGCAGCGACGGGTACTTTCATGCCGTGCCATTTGACGACCAGAATCCGGCCGACGTAACACAGCACGCCCGCTACGCCCACGACGATGCCCATGCCCGTTGGCGAGCCATCCTGCCAGAGCCCCACCGCGAGACTCGACAGCGCGCCGAGCGCAAGCTGCACTGCGCCGAACACGGCGGCCGCGGCGCCGGCATTCACCGGATACCGATGCATAAGATCGGTCGTGCAGTTAGCGGACAGCAGCCCCACTACCCCGACCACGAAGAACAACCCGAACACGATCGACCACAACCCGCCCCAGCCCGTCAGCGAGACGAGACAGACGAACAGGGATGCGATGCAACTCACGGTCGCGGCAAACGAAATGATCGGCAGCGAACCGAGCCGTCCGACGAGCCGCGTATTCATGAAGTTACCGAACATGATGCCGACGATATTCAAAGCGAACAGAAAGCCATAGTGCTGCGCCGATACATGAAAATATTCGATGTACACGAACGGCGTCGCGGTGATGTATGCGAACATCGACGCGAACGCCATGCCGCCGCACAGCATGTGCCCCCACGCGACCGGATCGCGCAACAACTTGCCGTAGGCACCGAACGACTTCAGCAGCGCCGAGTGCGCGCGCTTTTCGGGCGGCCACGTTTCCGGCACCTTGAGAAACGCGGTCACCGCGCACACCGTACCGAATAGCGTCAGCACGATAAAGACGACGCGCCAGCCGCCCAGCAACAGCAACTGCCCGCCAATCAGCGGCGCGAGCAACGGCCCGATCGACGTGACGATGGCGAGCATCGACAGCACGCGCGCGGCGTCGGTCGGCCCGTGCGCGTCGCGGGCAATCGCGCGCGCCAGCACCGAGGCCGCGCCCGCGCCGAGCGCCTGCACGAAGCGGAACGTCACCAGCGACCCGATCGAAAACGACAGCGCGCAGGCCACGCTCGCCAGCGCATACATGATGATGCCGCCGAGCAGCACAGGCCGGCGACCATACGTATCCGACAGCGGACCATAGAGCAGCATGCCGATCGAGAAACCAAACATGAAGCTCGTGAGCGTGGTTTGCGCGGCGCCGGTACTGATGGCGAATGCCTGCGCGATCGTCGGCAGGCTCGGCAAATACATATCAATGGAAATCGGCCCGCATGCGGCAAGCGCACCGAGCAACAGAATCAGCCGGCCATCGGGCCGGCTTCTGGTGACGTGAGACATGGAAATCCAGATGAAGCGCCGCGCCGATATCGGCAGCGAAACGCGGTGAAACGGGGAAAACAGCAACGTGACGGCCCAATTGTACGCGACACCCAACCCATCCACCGCGCCCGGGCACGGCCCGGCGGGCTCCCCATACGCCGCGACAACCGCGCCACCGATCGGTTAAGCTGCCGCGAGAACGCTGCCTGGCGCCAAACAAACCAGTCCGCTGCACCATCCACACTGCCCTATCCCAACGCTGACATGACTGCTTTCCTGTTGATCTGGAGCCCCAAGAAATGGCCATGGCCCGAACTACCCGACGTAGCGAAGCGAGTCGCCACGGGCATAGCGGTCGCTGACGTGTGGGGTTGCGGATTTGCCCGCGGCATCCTGCCGGGCGACCGAGTGTTTCTGCACCGCGTGGCACAGGAACCAAAAGGAATTTTCGGCTCGGGCTACGTGACCCGCGCACCGTACGAGGTCCCCGACCCTGCGACGAAGCGTGGTTACCGCTTATGCATCGACTTCGTGTACGACTGGGTAGTCGACGCCCACGAGGGCGTCGTGATTCCGCGCGAGGCGTTGCGCGCGCATCCATTTTCCGTACAGACATGGGACGCCCAAAGCTCCGGCACGGTCATCAAACCAATCGCCGAAGGCGCATTGGAAAAGCGCTGGGCGGAGCTCACCGGCAAGCGCAAGCCCCCGAAGCTCGACGCCCCAGGCGGCCTCATTCGCTCCAGCAAGGTAACGGCCCACAAAGCAGCAGCGGAGAAAACCGCGACAGAAGGCCACGCGAGGACAAAGCCTGAACCTCCAGCGAAGAGACCGGCGGCAAAACGCGCAGACAAGGTCTAAGCACCGGCCCGAGGTTGAAGAATTACGCGTCGGCGCGCGCAGCGCCGCCGGAAGAATGACTGCCTTGTCACCAAGGCCGAATGTGCGAGAACACAGATTCCAGATGCACCACTACCGTCGCTGCGCGAGGGCCCCGCTTATAAGCTAGCGGTGTGAGCCGCTTTCTTTGCTTATCTTTCTTTGCGGCGGCAAAGAAAGTAAGTGCCGCCCCGCACAGGGGCAAACGCTAATAAACCAATAAGTGATCAAGGAAAGGCCAAAAAAAACACCCCCCCCTGCTTGCCCACACAGCAAGCCCCAAAACCTCTTCCCCCCGACTCCGGTACAATTTCCCCACCACCCAACAGCGCCGCGCGAAGCGCACCACCCCCAGCCCCCGCGCCGCTGCGCAACCCAAATTCCACCCATCACCATGTCCAAAAACGAAACCCTCTTCGAGCGCGCGCAGCGCACCATCCCCGGCGGCGTGAACTCGCCGGTCCGCGCATTCCGTTCGGTAGGCGGCACCCCGCGCTTCATCGAGCGCGCGCAGGGCCCCTACTTCTGGGACGCGGACGGCCAACGCTATACCGACTACATCGGCTCGTGGGGCCCGATGATCCTCGGCCACGTCCATCCGGAAGTACTGGAAGCGGTCCAGCGCGTACTGGCCAACGGCTTCTCCTTCGGCGCGCCGACCGAATCGGAAGTGGAAATCGCTGAAGAAATCTGCAAGCTGGTGCCGTCGATCGAACAGGTCCGCATGGTATCGAGCGGCACCGAAGCGACCATGAGCGCGCTGCGTCTCGCGCGCGGCTTCACCAACCGCAGCCGCATCGTCAAGTTCGAAGGCTGCTATCACGGCCACGCGGACAGCCTGCTGGTCAAGGCCGGCTCGGGCCTCCTCACGTTCGGCAATCCGACGTCGGCGGGCGTGCCGGTCGATATCGCCAAGCACACCACGGTGCTCGAGTACAACAACGTCGCTGAACTCGAAGAAGCGTTCAAGGCGTTCGGCAATGAAATCGCCTCGGTGATCGTCGAGCCGGTGGCCGGCAACATGAACCTCGTGCGCGCCACGCCGGAATTCCTGCAAGCCTTGCGGCGCCTGTGCACCGAGTACGGCTCGGTACTGATTTTCGACGAAGTGATGTGCGGCTTCCGCGTCGCGTTGGGTGGTGCGCAAGAGGTCTACGGCATCACGCCGGATCTGACGTGCCTGGGCAAGGTGATCGGCGGCGGCATGCCGGCGGCCGCTTTCGGTGGCCGGCGCGACATCATGGCTCACCTCGCGCCGCTCGGCGGCGTCTATCAGGCCGGCACGCTGTCGGGCAATCCGATCGCGGTCGCCGCGGGCCTGAAGACGCTGCAACTGATCCAGGCGCCGGGCTTCTACGACACGCTCGCCACCCGCACCACGCGTCTCGCGCAAGGTCTCGCGAAGGTCGCGCGCGAAGCGAAGGTGCCGTTCGCGGCCGATTCGCTCGGCGGCATGTTCGGCCTCTACTTCACCGAGTCGGTCCCGACCAGTTTCGCCGAAGTCACGAAGAGCGACGTGCCGCGCTTCAACGCGTTCTTCCACAAGATGCTCGACGCAGGCGTGTATTTCGCGCCGTCGGCGTATGAAGCGGGCTTCGTTTCGATCGTGCACGACGACGCGATCATCGACGCAACGATCGACGCGGCGCGCGGCGCGTTTGCCTCGCTCGCGGCCTGAAACCGGCGCGACATACCACCCGCCCAAACCAGCCTAGCCACCGAACCCGACCGGATCCCGATGTTTTCGCAAACCGACTTCATCCATATGGAGCGTGCGCTCGCGCTGGCCAGGCGCGGCATGTACACGACCGACCCGAATCCGCGCGTCGGTTGCGTGCTCGTCAAGAACGGCGAGGTAATCGGCGAAGGTTTCACGCAACCGGCCGGCCAGGATCATGCCGAAGTCCGCGCGTTGAAGGACGCACGTTCACGCGGCCATGATCTGCGCGGCGCCACGGCCTACGTGACGCTCGAGCCGTGCAGCCATTTCGGCCGCACGCCACCGTGCGCGAATGCACTGATCGAAGCACAGGTGGAGCGCGTGGTCGCGGCGATGGAAGACCCGAATCCGCAAGTCTCCGGGCGTGGCCTCAAGATGTTGCGCGACGCCGGGATCGAAGTGCGTTGCGGGCTGCTCGCCAACGAAGCGCACGAACTGAACATCGGCTTCGTGTCGCGCATGACACGCGGCCGCCCGTGGGTCCGCATGAAAGTGGCCGCTTCGCTGGACGGCCGCACCGGTTTGCCATCGGGCGTCAGTCAATGGATTACCGGCGAAGCGGCGCGCGCCGATGGTCACACCTGGCGCGCCCGCGCGTCGGCGATCCTGACGGGCATCGGCACCGTCAGGGAAGACGATCCGCGCATGACCGTGCGCGCCGTCGACACACCGCGCCAGCCGCAACGCGTGCTGATCGACAGCCAGCTCGACGTGCCACCCGAAGCGCAGATTCTGGCCGGCGCACCCACGCTGATTTTCTGCGGCAATCTCGACGAACGGCATGCCGAGCGAGCCGCCGCGCTGCGCGATCGCGGCGCGGAAATCGTGCAACTGGCGAACGCGGCGGGCAAGGTCGACCTGCCCGCCATGCTGAAAGTGCTCGGCCAGCGTAACGTCAATGAACTGCACGTCGAGGCAGGCTACAAGCTGAACGGCTCGCTGCTGCGCGAAGGCTGTGTCGACGAATTGCTGGTTTATCTCGCGCCTAGCCTGCTCGGCATCGACTCGATGAGCATGTTCAATCTGAATGCGCCGGAAACGCTCGCCGGCCGCACGCAACTGACTTTCCACGCAGTCGACCGGATCGGCGACGATCTGCGGATTCTCGCGCGCTTTGTGCCCCGCCCGGTGCCGCATCCGGTACCCGAAGAAGGCGGAATCGAGCCCGCGCCCCAACCCACTTCGAATTGATCAAGGATTAGCACGATGTTTACAGGAATCGTCGCGGCAGTGGGCCGCATCGAATCAGTCAAACCCCTCGGCACGGATGGCGACGCGGGTGTGCGTCTGAACGTCGAAGCCGGCGGCCTCGATCTCGAAGACGTCCAGCTCGGCGACAGCATCACGATCCAGGGCGCCTGCATGACGGTGGTGGAAAAAACCGCGCATTCGTTCGAAGTGGATGTGTCGCGCGAAAGTCTGAACTGCACGGTCGGTCTCGGCGAGCCGGGCGAGGTCAATCTGGAGAAAGCGCTGCGCGCGCATGACCGGCTCGGCGGCCATATCGTTTCCGGTCACGTGGACGGACTCGGCACGGTCACGCATTTCGCGCCGGTCGGCGAATCGCACGAACTGCGCGTGCTGGCGCCGCGCGAAATCGGCCGCTATCTGGCTTACAAAGGCTCGATCACGGTCAACGGTGTAAGCCTGACCGTCAACTCGGTTAAAGATCGCGACGACGGCTGTGAGTTTTCGATCAACCTGATTCCGCACACAGTGCAGGTGACGTCGCTCAAGAATTTGCACGAAGGTTCGCAGGTGAATCTGGAGATCGATCTGATTGCGCGATATGTGGAGCGGATGCTCTCGACATCGCAGGACGGCCAGCCGCCGTTGAAGTAATGGGATTGACGGGCCCTTGCCCGTCATCGCAGTCCAGCGGGGTTCGCCGGAAGCGCTTTGTTTGCTCGTCAGCCGTAGCTGGACGCAGCAGTTCATTCTTCGCCGTCGCGCAGCTTGCGCTCCGAACCCGATCCGCTGGCGCGCATCCCGACTGATTGGATGAAATACGGGCGGCGTCCATTGCGAACGCCGCCCGCCTCCTCACCAAGGCTCCTGTATCAACGAGCCCGTTGGTTGTGCTTCAACACCATCTCACTTGCGCTTCAGTTGCGAGAGATCCCGCACAGCACCACGGTCAGCCGAGGTTGCCAGCGCCGCGTAGGCCTGCAACGCTTGCGACACCACGCGTTCACGATTCACCGGCATCCATGCCTTGTCGCCGCGCGCTTCCATGGCTTCGCGACGGCGTGCCAGTTCCTCATCCGACACCGCCAGGTGCATCTTGCGCGTAGGAATGTCGATCTCGATCACATCGCCTTCTTCCACCAGACCAATCGTGCCGCCTTCGGCCGCTTCCGGCGACGCGTGCCCGATCACCAGCCCTGACGAACCGCCGGAGAAACGGCCGTCGGTAAACAGCGCGCAGCTCTTACCCAGACCCTTGGATTTCAGATACGACGTGGGGTAAAGCATTTCCTGCATGCCGGGGCCGCCCTTCGGACCTTCATAACGGATCACGACCACGTCGCCCGCCACGACCTTGTCGCCCAGAATGGCTTCAACGGCGTCGTCCTGGCTTTCGAAGACGCGCGCGCGTCCGGAGAAGACCCATTGCGATTCGTCGACACCCGCGGTCTTGACGATGCAGCCCTTCTCCGCGAGGTTGCCGTAAAGCACGGCGAGGCCGCCGTCTTTCGAATACGCGTTCTGCTTGCTGCGGATACAGCCGCTCTTGCGGTCGGTATCCAGCGACGCAAACGTGGCGTCCTGGCTGAAAGCGACCGTGGTCGGAATGCCGCCCGGCGCTGCCCGGAAGAGTTTCTGCGCGTCTTCGCCCGCGCCACCGGCGACGTCCCACTGCGCAATCGCCTTGCCCAGCGTGCCGCTATGCACGTTGCCGCACGACAGGTCCAGCAGCTCCGCACGCGCCAGTTCACCCAGAATGCCGAGGATGCCGCCGGCGCGGTGCACGTCTTCAATGTGGAATTTATCGGTTGCGGGCGCCACTTTGCACAGGCACGGCACTTTGCGCGAGATGCGATCGATGTCGGACATCGTGAAATCGACGCCGCCTTCCTGCGCGGCTGCCAGCAGGTGCAGCACGGTATTGGTCGAACCGCCCATGGCCACGTCGAGCGCCATGGCGTTCTCGAATGCCTGCTTGGTGGCGATATTGCGCGGCAGAACCGACGTGTCTTCTTCCTGATAGTAGCGGCGGCACAGGTCCACCACCAGACGCCCGGCCTGTTCGAACAGACCCTTGCGCGATGCGTGCGTGGCGACAATCGTGCCGTTGCCCGGCAACGCCAGACCGATTGCCTCGGTGAGGCAATTCATCGAATTCGCGGTGAACATGCCCGAGCAGGAGCCGCACGTCGGGCAGGCGCTGCGCTCGATTTCCGCCACTTCCGCGTCGCTGACACGGGAATCGCCCGCCTTGATCATCGCGTCGATCAGGTCGATCTTGGCAATCACCTGGCCGTCTGCCGGCGATTTGACCTTGCCCGCTTCCATCGGCCCGCCGGACACGAACACGACGGGAATGTTCAGGCGCATGGCGGCCATCAGCATGCCCGGGGTGATCTTGTCGCAATTGGAGATGCAGACCATGGCGTCGGCGCAGTGCGCGTTGACCATGTATTCCACCGAGTCGGCGATCAGCTCGCGCGAGGGCAGCGAATACAGCATGCCGCCGTGGCCCATGGCAATGCCGTCGTCCACCGCGATCGTGTTGAATTCCTTGGCCACACCGCCCGCTGCTTCGATTTCCTTCGCGACCAGCGCGCCCAGGTCGCGCAAATGCACATGGCCCGGCACGAACTGGGTGAACGAGTTCACCACGGCGATAATCGGCTTGCCGAAATCGTCGTCTTTCATTCCGGTGGCGCGCCACAAGGCGCGGGCGCCGGCCATGTTGCGGCCATGAGTCGATGTGCGTGAGCGATAGTGCGGCATGATCTTTCTCGAACGGGTTAGCGGGGATCTGTTTTCTGGATTCTGGAGGCGGCCTTCGCGGGCGCGACGAATTATAGCAACGTCGCCCCTTCAAACCGCCGCCAGACAGCCCACGGCCTGGCCAAACGGCCAATGCCACCCGCGCCAGGCGACTTGGGGCCGCGCGTGGCGTAAAATACGCGCTTTCTTCGAAAAAACTCCCGCCAACATGACGCTCGCCTCCACTCAAGAGATCATTGCCGAACTGAAAGCAGGCCGGATGGTGATCCTCGTCGACGAAGAAGACCGCGAAAACGAGGGCGACCTCGTGATCGCCGCCGAATTCGTCACGCCGGAAGCGATCAACTTCATGGCGCGCTACGGCCGCGGCCTGATCTGTCTGACACTGACCCAGGAACGCTGCAAGCAACTGAACCTGCCGCTGATGACCTATCGCAACGGCACGCAGTACGGCACGGCGTTCACAGTCAGTATCGAAGCAGCCGAAGGCGTGACCACCGGCATCTCGGCGGCCGACCGCGCCCGCACGATCGCCGTGGCGGTCGCGCCGGACGCAAAGGCCGAGCACATCGTGCAGCCGGGCCACGTGTTCCCGATCATGGCCCAGCCCGGTGGCGTACTGGTGCGCGCCGGCCACACCGAGGCCGGCTGCGACTTCACCGCGCTGGCAGGCCTCACGCCGGCCGCTGTGATCTGCGAAGTCATTAAAGACGACGGCACGATGGCGCGCCTGCCGGACCTGATGGAGTTCGCCAAAGAGCACGATCTGAAAATCGGAACGATCGCGGATCTGATTCACTACCGCAGCCGTACCGAATCGATCGTCGAACGGATTTGCGAGCGCACCATGCAAACCGCGCACGGCGCGTTTCGCGCGGTGATGTATCTCGACCAGCCGAGCGGCCAGCCGCATATCGCGCTGGTGCGCGGCACACCGACCCCGGGGCACGAGACGCCGGTGCGCGTGCACGAACCGCTGTCGATGCTGGATCTGCTCGAAGTCGGCAAATCGACTCACTCATGGACGCTGGACGCAGCCATGAAAGAGATCGCCCAGCGCGACGTCGGCGTGATCGTGCTGCTGAACTGCGGCGATTCGAAGGATCATCTGGTCGACGTGTTCAAGGCGTTCGACTCGAAAGAAAAGGCCGAGGCGCTCAAACGCCGGCCGGTCGACTTCAAGACGTACGGTATCGGCGCGCAGATTCTTCGCGAGCTCGGTGTCGGGAAGATGCAGGTGCTGTCGAATCCGCGCAAGCTGGGCAGCATGTCGGGCTATGGCCTCGAAGTCACTGGCTTCGTACCCATGCCGGGCAGCACCGCACAGGCTCCGCAACAAGGCTGACCCGACCATTCACGCGCTAAAGCGCCAACTCAAAACACTACGGAATTCACATGGAAATCGGACAATACCAACCGAATCTCGACGGCGACGGACTGCGTATCGGCATCGTCCAGGCGCGTTTTAACGAACCCGTCTGCAACGGTCTCGCGGATTCGTGCATCGAAGAACTCGAACGCCTCGGCGTGACCGGCGAAGACGTGCTGCTGGTCACCGTGCCGGGCGCGCTGGAAATCCCGCTGGCGCTGCAAAAGCTCGCCGAAAGCGCGCAATTCGACGCACTGATCGCGCTGGGCGCGGTGATTCGCGGCGAGACGTACCACTTCGAACTGGTATCGAACGAAAGCGGCGCGGGCATCACGCGTATCGGCCTCGACTTCGGCATTCCGGTTGCGAACGCCGTGCTGACCACCGAAAACGACGAACAAGCCGTCGCACGCATGACCGAGAAGGGTCGTGACGCAGCGCGCGTGGCCGTCGAAATGGCCAATCTCGCCGTCGCGCTCGAACAACTCGGCGGTGACGACGAAGAAGAAGACGAAGAAGAGGAAGAAGCATGAAGAGCGCACGCCGACGCTCCCGCGAACTGGCCACGCAGGGGCTTTACCAGTGGCTGCTGTCGGGCTCGCCCGGCGGTGAAATCGACGCGCAACTGCGCGGCGCGCAGGGCTTCGACAAAGCCGACCACGAACACCTGGACGCCATTCTGCACGGCGTGATCCGCGATTCGGAAGCACTCTCCGCGGATATCGCACCGTGCCTCGACCGCCCGATCGACCAGCTTTCGCCGGTCGAACGCGCTGTTCTGCTGGTCGCTGCGTTCGAACTGAAGAATCACGTCGATATCCCCTATCGCGTGGTCATCAACGAAGCAGTGGAACTCGCCAAGACCTTTGGCGGCGCGGACGGCTACAAGTACGTGAATGGCGTGCTGGACAAGCTGTCGGCGCAACTGCGCGCCGCTGAAACGCAGGCAGCCCGCAAGCATTGAGGACGAGGCGCGTGGCGTGGTCACGCGCCTGCCCGATGCCGCAAACCCATATCGTTGGGCGCTTGCAAGGACGCCGCAGAGCACATGAACCCATGTGCCGCGCGTCGTCCCGCTTTTGCTTCTGAACTGGATTTGATCGTATGAACTCCGTGACCGAACCCTTGGTGCGGCTTGCTGCCCGCGTCGACGCCATCCAGCCTTTCTATGTGATGGAACTGGCCAAGGAAGCCGCGCTGCTCGAGCGCGACGGGCGCGACATCATCCACATGGGCATCGGCGAACCCGATTTCACCGCCCCCGAACCGGTCATCGAAGCGGCCGCGAGCGCCCTGCGCCGCGGCGTCACGCAATACACCAACGCGCTCGGCCTGCACGCGCTGCGCGAGGCGATCTCGGCGCATTACTCGGCGTTCTACGGCGTCAGCGTCGATCCGGCGCGGATCGTCGTCACTGCCGGTGCTTCCGCTGCGTTGCTGCTGGCTTGCGCCGCGCTGGTCGATCGCGACGATGAAGTGCTGATGCCCGACCCGTGCTACCCGTGCAACCGCCACTTCGTGATCGCGGCGGAAGGCAAGCCGGTGCTGGTGCCAAGCGGGCCGGCCGAACGCTTCCAGCTGACCGCCGCCGATGTCGAGCGCCTGTGGAACGAGCACACGCGCGGCGTGCTGCTGGCGTCGCCGTCGAATCCGACCGGCACGTCGATCGAACCGGCTGAACTCGAACGCATCGTCAAAGCTGTACGGTCGCGTGGCGGCTTTACGATCGTCGACGAGATTTACCAGGGGCTCAGCTACGACGCCAAGCCTGTCTCAGCACTTTCATTCGGCGACGACGTCATCACCGTCAATAGCTTCTCGAAGTACTTCAACATGACCGGCTGGCGTTTGGGCTGGCTGGTGGTGCCGCCCGGCATGGTCAACGCGTTCGAAAAGCTTGCGCAGAACCTGTTCATCTGCGCGTCGGCGCTCGCGCAGCATGCGGCGCTGGCCTGTTTCGAACCGGAAACGATTGCAATCTATGAAGCGCGCCGCCTCGAATTCAAGCGCCGCCGCGACTTCATTGCGCCGGTGCTCGAGTCGCTGGGCTTCTCGGTGCCGGTGATGCCTGACGGTGCATTCTATGTGTACGCCGATTGCCGCACGGTCGCGCATCGGGCGGCTGGAGACAGCGCGGCGCTCACCAAGGCGATGCTGCACGACGCGGGCGTGGTGCTGGTGCCGGGTATGGACTTCGGCACGCACGCGCCGAAGGATTACATCAGGCTCTCGTATGCAACCGCCCTGCCGAAGCTGGAAGAAGCGGTCGAGCGGCTGGCGAAGCTCTTCGGACGGCACTGACCGAACAGCGGCTTGTGGGGGCTTGGGCGCTTGCGGCTTGAGTTGGCTCCAAAGGGGCCTGCGATGGCCTGGCGGGGTGCAATGCCCAGACACACGCCCCGCAGCCTCGCGCGTCGCCATCGCGAGCGCCAGCCATAAAAAAAGGACACCCTCCCGGGTGTCCTTTTTCGTTGCAGCCGCTCTCGCGTCACGCCAACGGGGTTACGCGATCAACCTTAAGCGCCCAACTCCGAAGCCGATGCCACATGCTTGGGCGCGTTGGAACTGGCGTCGTCCTGCTCGGACACCGGCGTTTTCACCGATGTTGCCGCGCTCAGCGGATGACCGGCATCGAGCGTCATCTGCACGCGCTTGCCGTTAGTCGATGCCGCAGTTGCCGGAGCCGTGTTCGACGCCGTCAGAACCGGAGCCTGCGGTGCATTGATCGGTACCTTGCGGCCACGCGCCACATCGCGCAGACGGCCACGCTCGGCCATCACCTTGGCGCCGTAGCCGCCGTCGTCCTGCGAGGTCGAGCCGACGTACAGACGCAAACCGCCCGGCAGCGAACCGCCGCGTGCGATGCAATCCTTCAGCACCAGCGCGCCCACCTTGATGTTCGCAACCGGTTCGAGCGCTGCGCTCTGACCGCCGAAATACTGGAATTTGTCCGAGTGGACCTTGGACATCACCTGCATCAGGCCTTGCGCGCCCACGCCGCTCTCGGCGTACGGGTTGAAGCCCGATTCGATTGCCATCACGGACAACAGAAGAAGCGGATCGAGGCCGACTTCGCGGCCAGTGTCGAACGCGGCCTTCACGAGCTCGCTAACGGGCTCCTGAGCGACGCGATAGCGGCGCGCCAGGTACGACGCGACCAGATCCTGCTCGCGGGTCGAAACCAGCACGCGATCGTCGCGTGCGTCGGCCGAGACGCGCTGCGCCGGGATCAGCCGCGCCAGCGCGGAAACGCTCTGCATGGTGCGCGGGTCGAGGCCGTTCAGCGCAGCCACGCCCATACCGGACGTGCCGGTGCCGTCGAAGGCGCCGTCGTAGCTGGTATTGCTGACAGTAACGTCATTGTTGCCGTTGTTCGCGCCGCTAGCGGCATCGCTGCTGGTCGAGTTCGCGGACAGCGAGTCGTCGGAGGACGCGCCGGGCGGTCCGAAAGCCGGCAGCGGGTTGCCCTGCAGCAGACGGGCGGGACCAGCTTGCACGGCGGCGGAAATGACCGGCATCAGCTTGGCGGCAAGGGTGCCGCGCCAGGCCGGCATCAGCCACAGTGCGAGTGCCAGCACGACAGCGATTCCGCCGACGATGCTGAACAGGTGATGACTCATTCGCGTCCCGCGACGCAACGCACCACGCACTACTTGCGCGATACGCTCATCGGGACGCCACGATAACCAGGCGTTCATTCAGATCTCCCATGTTGCATGATCCGCGAACTCCGCCAGTTGAATAGGCGGTAACACACGCTCGCAGAGTCAAGACATCGCGTGCTCTGTCTGGTAAGGGCAACAGCGACGTCGGGAAAACGGCAAATACCGTTTGTGGGGAGCCATCTCGAAAGCGGCCCGCGGCATGCCAAAAACATGCGGGCGGAGGCTCCCACGCGAAAAACCAGCGTCAGTTGGCGCTGGCGAGGACTTCAGTAAGACCGTCAAATACCGTGCAGGGGGTCGGTAAACGGTGACGCGTTGCGTCTGATGGGACCGGGGGCAGTGGTAAAAAGGTTCACGCCCTGCAACCAATGTGGACGGATTCTATGCAGGGTTTTATAGATCGTCAACACTATAGATAGGCAAATGTATAACTAATTGTAATAATGAACGGTGTTCAGTCCGTCTAGAACCGCGCCGTGCGCGCCTCTTGAGCTATCTCAATTACTCCTTCCGATCTAGGCCATTTGGCCAATCTACGCCCGCCTGCCAACACAGGTAAAATCGACAATCGTTTTGGCGCCGCGAAACCTGCGGCGCCCTCCTTTTTGCCGCTTGCGCGGCTCTCTACCGCACCAGATGAAATACAAAGACCTGCGCGATTTCGTCGGCCGTCTCGAAACGATCGGTGAACTGCGCCGCATCTCGCAAAACGTCTCGCCCGTCCTGGAAATGACCGAACTGTGCGACCGCGTGCTGCGCGCCGGCGGTCCGGCGTTGTTGTTTGAGAGCCGGCAGCAGCACGCGTTCCCTGTTCTCGGCAACCTGTTCGGCACGCCGCGCCGCGTTGCGCTCGGCATGGGCATCGACGCGCAGGCAGGTGAAGGCGATGGCGCGGCGCTGGAGTCGCTGCGCGACGTCGGCCGCCTGCTCTCCGCATTGAAGGAACCGGAGCCCCCGAAGGGGCTCAAGGATGCCGGCAAACTGTTCTCGCTCGCGAAGGCGGTGTGGGACATGGCGCCCAAAACAGTGAGCGCGCCGCCCTGCCAGGAAATCGTCTGGGAAGGCAACGACGTCGACCTTGGAAAGCTGCCGATTCAGACCTGCTGGCCGGGCGATGCCGGGCCGCTGATCACATGGGGCCTGACCGTCACAAAAGGCCCGAATAAGAGCCGACAAAATTTAGGCATCTATCGCCAGCAACTGATCGGGCGTAACAAATTGATCATGCGCTGGCTCGCGCATCGCGGCGGCGCACTCGATTTCCGCGAGTTCGCGCTGCAGAATCCGGGCAAACCGTATCCCGTGGCTGTCGTGTTGGGCGCCGATCCGGCGACCATCCTCGGCGCGGTCACGCCGGTGCCCGACACGCTCTCCGAATACCAGTTCGCCGGGCTGCTGCGCGGCGGCCGCACCGAACTTGCGAAGTGCATCACACCGGGTGTCGACGGCTTGCAGGTGCCTGCGCGCGCGGAAATCGTTCTGGAAGGCTTCATCTATCCGCAGGAAGGCACGCCCTCGCCTGCTCCCGCAGGCGCGCCGCCGCGTCCGGCCAAGGGTGCATCCGCCGCTTACGAACACGCGCTGGAAGGCCCCTATGGCGACCACACCGGCTACTACAACGAGCAGGAGTGGTTTCCCGTCTTCACGGTCGAGCGCATCACCATGCGGCGCGACGCGATCTATCATTCCACCTACACCGGCAAACCGCCCGACGAGCCCGCCGTGCTCGGCGTCGCACTCAATGAAGTGTTCGTGCCGCTGTTGCAGAAGCAGTTCACCGAGATCACCGACTTCTATCTGCCGCCCGAAGGATGCAGCTACCGGATGGCGATCGTGCAGATGAAGAAGAGCTACCCGGGTCACGCCAAGCGCGTGATGTTCGGTGTGTGGAGTTTCCTGCGGCAATTCATGTATACGAAGTTCATCGTCGTGGTCGACGAGGACGTGAATATCCGCGACTGGAAGGAAGTGATCTGGGCCATCACCACGCGCATCGATCCGGCGCGCGACACCGTGCTGGTCGATCGCACACCGATCGACTATCTGGATTTCGCTTCACCGGTGGCGGGTCTCGGATCGAAGATGGGGCTCGACGCGACCAACAAATGGCCGGGCGAAACCGATCGCGAATGGGGTCGCCCGATCGAGATGGACAAGGCGGTCAAACAACGGATCGATACCTTGTGGAGTGAGTTGGGACTGTAAAAACAGCCCCCGAATCACATTGTTGAATTTTTAGGATTCTGTCGGCATCGAAGCGATCCAGCCACCCGCCGGATCGTGCGCGCTCGAACAAGTCTGAATAACAAAACTGATGGAGCAGTTGCGCGGATGCATGCCTTTTCAATGATGTCGGATGGTTTTTTCCTGTCATTGTCGTTGTGCCTCGACATCGGCCTTGTCAACGTCGCGATAATTTCGCTGACGCTGTCGCATGGCTTCAAACCGGGCTTCTGGTTGGGCCTGGGTTCCTGTTTCGGCGATCTGGTTTACGCGGCGCTCGCGCTCGCGGGAATGGCGGCGCTGCTGCAGTTCGAATCGGTGCGCTGGGTGGTATGGATCGGCGGCGCGGCGGTCCTGCTGTTCCTCACATGGAAGATGGCGCGCGAAGCGCTGTTCCCGGCGTCGGCGCCTGCCGTTGCCGGAGAAGCCGATGCCAAAGCGCCGCATCTTTCCCCGTGGCGCGGTTTCCTGCGTGGCGTGTTACTGGCGATGTCGTCGCCTTCGGCGATTCTGTGGTTCGCCGCAGTTGGCGGTGCGTTAATCGCGAAGGCCGGTGCGACCAGTGTGACGACTGCGCCGGTGTTCCTCGGCGGCTTCTTCCTGGGTGGCCTGTGCTGGACAATCTTTATCTGCGGGCTCGGCAGCCACGGACGCAAACGCGCCGGCACCGGTTTGCTGCGCGCATGCCATGTATTGTCGGCGCTGCTGTTCGCCTACTTCTCGTATAGCGTGATCGTGAACGGGTATCGCGATCTGATCGTGCAGACCGCACAACGGGTTGCAAGCTAAAAAAGAAACGGCTCGCCTTGACGCGAGCCGTCTTCCCTCAATTTCAACGTGCGCAGCACGGCGCAAAAGCGATCAGGCAGCGTATCAGGCCAGATACTGCGCCAGCTTCGCCAGATCGACGTTGCCACCGCTCACCACCACGCCCACGCGCTTGCCCTTCACCGGCACGATGCCGTTGAGCACGGCAGCCGCAGCGAGGCAACCGGTCGGCTCCACCACGATCTTCATGCGCTGTGCGAAGAAACGCATGGTCTCGATCAACTGCTCGTCGCTAACCGTTTCGATCCGCGCAACCAGCTTCTGAATGATCGCGAACGTGTAGTCGCCGAGATGCGTGGATGCAGCGCCGTCGGCAATCGTTCGCGGCGTGTCGATATGCACGATCTCGCCGCGTGCGAGCGATTGCTGGCCGTCGTTGCCCGCTTCGGGTTCGATACCGATCACGGTGCACGCCGGACTCAAAGCCGCCGCCGACAGCGCACTTCCGCCTATCAGTCCACCGCCGCCGAGGCAAACGAACAGCATGTCGAGCGGGCCGGTTTCCTCGATCAATTCCTTCACCGCCGTGCCCTGCCCCGCGATTACATGCGGATGGTCGTACGGCGGAATCAGCGTCATGCCGCGCTCTTCGGCGAGCCGCCGGCCGATCTCCTCGCGATTCTCGGTGTAGCGGTCATAGCTGATCACTTCGCCGCCATAACCCCTCGTCGCCGCAACTTTGGCGGCGGGCGCGTCGTGCGGCATGATGATCGTCGCGTGAATGCCTGCAAGGCGCGCCGATAGCGCGATCGCTTGCGCATGGTTACCCGACGAGTACGTCAGCACGCCCGCTTTGCATTGCTCCGCGTCGAAGTGCGAAATCGCGTTGTAGGCGCCGCGAAACTTGAACGCGCCCATGCGCTGAAAATTTTCGCACTTGAAGAACACCGACGCGCCCGTGCGCTCGTTGAACGTGCTCGAGGTCAGAACGGGGGTACGGTGGGCGACGCCTTCGAGACGCGCGGCGGCGTCGAGTACGTCGTCGAAGGTGGGAGCGGGAAGCGCTTGCATTGACGAAACTCTCCAGAGCGGTGGCGAAACAGCCATTCTCCCAGCTTCGCCAGTGCTTTGGTATGCCGCAAACACAAACGGCGTAACCCGGCGATCAAGCCGGCGTTACGCCGTCAACACATCTCGACGCGCTTCCTGCGATTAGCGGCGATAGTAGCCGTGGCCGTAATAACCGCGGCCGTAGTAGCCGTGATGATAATAAGGACGGCCGTAGCCACCGTAATACCCGCCCACCACCACTGCCGGCGGCGCGTAATAACCCGGCGCATACACCACAGGCGGAGGCGGCGGTGCGTAATAGACTGGCGGCGGCGCGGCATAAACCGGATATGCCGGCGCGATCGGAATGCCAATACCGATACCGACGGAAACGTGCGCCTCAGCAGCAGTAGCGAACCCCACGCCGAGTGCAGCGGCAACGACAAACGGAACGATCTTTTTCACTTTTATTCTCCTGGCGCGGCCCACTAAGGTCGCCGACTTCGCATGCCTTGCATGCTATGAAATCAATGTATCGAAAAAGCCCGCGCATAGATGTTCGCATTTGTTGCAAATTGCAATTGGCGGCAATGGGTCGGAATGGGCGTCCACGCGGCGCCGGCCGGATACGCGGCGTAATGGACTGAGAACCAAGGGTTTGCCAGCGGTTGAGCGCTTGCAAATCCGCTGCTTTGCGGGTCCTGCGGGTTCAGGCACTCACTTGCCGGTAATCTTTGATTACAAATTAGCTTCAATCCTGACGCCCCAAATGAAAAATGCCCGGCGCAATCACGCCGGGCATCTCTTACTCGCGAGCAGACGGTGTTTTCAGCCTACCTTCACGTAGGCGAATTCTCTGGAGACGTTGGGCGGAACATACGCGCCGCTGATGCGCACGCGTGGCTTCAAACGCTTCTTCTGATCCCACCAGCGACGGCGCTGCGAATGCGTCAAGAACCGCAAGTGCTTTCGGTAAGAAAAAATGTTCATTGTTACCTCCCGAATCTGACTGCGAGACGAAAAACCCGGAACAGCAACTGCAAAACTGACCCACGGAGAAATTGTGAGCAGTTTTCGGACCTGCGGGGCGCGCGCGGCCGGATGACCGACCGAACGCGCCATATCGCACGCGAACTGATCAGAGGAATGCCGCTACCGACACGCGCCACTGCCCGGACGGATGCGATACTTCTGCTTCCCGTTCAAATGTTCCGTCTGGAGCACGCAACCATGTCCCAGCCCTCTCTGCCGCGCCTCGGCTTCATCGGTGCGGGACGGCTCGCGCGCTGTCTCGCGCTGAGCTTTTCACGCGCCGGCTATCCCGTCACGGCGGTGGCGAGCCGCACAGTGGCCTCGGCCAGCCGGCTCGCCAGTCAAATCGAACATTGCACGGCATTCGACGACCCACAACAGGCCGTCGACGCCGCCGACATCGTCTTTTTAGCCGTTCCCGACGACAGCATCGGTACGACAGCGCACACACTGCGGTTCGCGGCGGACGCCTCACCAGGCAAAGCGCTTGTGCATTGCAGCGGCGCCTCGCCGGTCGATCTGCTCACTCCGGCACGCGATCAGGGCGCCTCGATCGGCGGCTTTCATCCACTCTACCTCTTTAGCGGCGATCTCGCCGACGTCGAGCGGATCGCCGGCTGCTCGGTGACGATCGAGGCTGATGGAGCGCTCAAGGACGTCCTGACGGCGCTGGCCGTTGCGTTGCGCTGCCATCCGCTGTCGATTCCGGCGGGCGGCCGCATGCTGTATCACGCCGCCGCGCATTACGCCGCCAGCTTCGCGCTGTGCAGCCTCGCCGAATGCGTCGCGTTGTGGCGCACGCTGGGTTTTGCCGAAGACGACGCGCTGCGCGCGCTGCTGCCGATGCTCTCCGGCACTATCGAAACCGCCCGCGACAAGGGCCTGCCCAACGCGCTCGCCGGCCCGGTGTCGCGCGGCGATACGGGCGTCGTGGAGAAGCAGTTGGCATTGCTGGAAGGCCTCGGCGGCGATCATGCCGCGCTGTACGGTTTGCTGACGCGGCGCGCGGTCGGACTGGCCGAACGCCGCGCCAAACCGCCCGCCGCGATCGAGGCAATTGCCGAGGCGGTGGAAGAATCGCTCAACCGGTCGCTGAATCAGGCCGCAGCAGGTGCAAGCGTCAAGTAAGCCGTGATAATGTGACGTCCGGCGCCGCGCGCAATCCGCCAGCGCCGCGCTTAGGGACCAACAGACGAGAACGCACAATGATCAAGGTCAGCATCCTCTATCCGTACCGGGAAAACGGCCACTTCGACGTGGACTATTACTGCGTCACGCACATGCCGCTTGCGGCGAAGCTGTTCGGGCCGTCGCTGAAAGGCTGGTCGGTGGACGTCGGCATCAACGCCGGGCCGCCGGGAACGCCGCCGCCGTACGTCGCCGCAGGACATTTCCTGTTCGATAGCGCGGACGACTTCTATAAAGTCTTCAAGCCGGCCTCCGAACGCCTGCTCGCCGACATCCCGAATTACACCGACGGCGGCAACGGTGCGATTCTGATCAGCGAAATCAAGATTTCTGTGTGATATCCCGCGGCCGGATTCGGCTTGGCGGCATACAGTTCGCCAATCAACCTGGCTTGAACATCTGGAAATTGATCCACTGCGTCCCCATTTGTGACGCGTAACGCGCCTCCTGCGGGAATGGCGCAGGCAATCCAAATGAACCCGCCGGTGCACCGATCGGTCAGCGCCGGCACCCCGCGGCCGATCGACGGCCGTCATCCGAAGGATAAGGACACGAGATGTTTGGCGATATCGCCCGTTTTCTGCTCAATACCGTCTTTACGCTGTTCGGCGCCGCGTTGCTGCTGCGCGCATGGCTGCAGGTCGTGCGCATGCCGCCGTACAACCCCGTCACGAATGCCGTGCTGCAAGCAACCAACTGGATCGTGCTGCCGCTGCGGCGCATCCTGCACAGCACGCGCAACATCGACTGGGCGAGTCTGGTCGCGGCGCTGCTTGCGGCAATCATTTATGTGGTGCTGATGGTGGTGCTCACGGGCGCCGATCCGCTCACCCTCGCGCCGACCCTGCTGATTGTCGCGGTGCTCACGCTCATCAAGTGGGCGCTGAATCTGATCATCTGGATGACGATTTTGATGGCGCTGCTGTCGTGGCTCAATCCGCGCTCGCCGGCCATGCCGATTCTGTATCAACTGACCGCGCCGTTCCTGAATCCGTTGCGACGCGTTGTGCCGCAGCTTGGGGGCATCGACCTCTCGCCGATTCTGCTGTTCGTGATCGTGCAGGTGCTGCTGATGGTGGTGACGCGTGCGGCCGTTCAGTTGACTTACTTCGTGATCTGAACGACGCTTGGCGTGTCGTGTGGATAAGGGTGGCGGCAGCGCGATTTGCGCTAACCGCCCCTTCCCGAGTAGAATCGTGCGCGCTGCGGGCGTCGTATAATGGTAATACCCTAGCTTCCCAAGCTAGAGCCGTGGGTTCGATTCCCATCGCCCGCTCCAGATTTTTTCAGCTCACCTGGCAATTGGTCAGGCGGCTTCGCGAAAAGATCTGAATCTGCAGCATTTCCCACCCGCTACACCGTCCCCGTCTGTCATTCGAGAAGTCGCGCACAAACGCAAGATGAACCCGCGTGGTGTCAACGCGTCATTACGCGCACTACCATTAATTCTTCGCAGCCTTCTCGACCGCTTTGACCAGCTTGAATTTATCTTTATCTAACGCGTAGTAGTACGTCCCGCTACCCTTTTCATTTCTGCTACCGTGAACCACTAGCAGGCGGCTGTCGCGCCGGAATTCGATCGGCTCCTGCACGTCCACGTCCCAGCAGCACACCGTGAAAGGCAACCACGTGACGCGACCGGTCTTTGCGTTGATCGCCACACTGGACACGCACGACGCACCACAGCCCCAGCTCGCCAACACATAGTGCCCGGCGAAATTCGGCTTCTGCCGGCTGGCTTCGCGGATACGTGTCGCGTACGCCTTGTCGTCCGCGGATACGAGGCGCACTTTCGCCGCTTTACCCACAAATTTTCCGCTCACCGCGAAATCTTCAAAGCGCGGCGCGCCGGCATCTGCGGCTTGCGCTGCGCTTATCCAGCAAACGGCCGAAACAAGACCTATCAATAGAAACTTGTTCAATTCTCAACACCAGTGGTTTGCTTCCCACACCAGTCGCGCCGATGCAGCGGTGTGATATCGCCCGAGAATATAGCGAATCCCTCCCTGACATTCTTCGACGGCATTACCGAACGACTTTTCGCCATTCGGATTCAATTCATATTGAGCTGGCAGCAGTTGGTACATCCCGCGTGCGGACAACTTCTCGTTGCGCGCGTCCACCATGCCACCGGATTCCTGCGCCATTAACCACAGTAAATCGTTGAATTGCGTGAGCGCCACGCCTTCAGCGGCCATGGCTTTGCGAAGCGCATTCTGAGAGGTAGTCGGAACGGCAGTTGGATCGACGGCGACCCAGGCAGGTTTGGCGGGTTTAGCCTGACGATGATTGTGTGCGTGTTTGCCCATAGTGGATTTTCGCTTTGATAATCGCTGCAACTGGTTGGCTTACAACGCGATTAAATCATACGAATGGCTGTCATTGTTATTAAAATGTAATATTTATCCCGGTTTCAGGCCATCTTCACACCGAGCACCGTCTGGACGCACCCTTTTCGGGTGTGCTACCTTACGCGCACTTGCAATGTCCGCTCCACCTTCCTGCTGAACCGTCAGCAGAATCCAGCACGAGCCGCCTCCCATGAAGGCGGCTTTTTTGTAGTGGCAGCGGCCAGACATGGCGATCCGAGCGAACCGCGCCTGCGAACTGCGGCCCATGCCGCGCAAGCGCAAACGGCGCCTCGCAACACGCCATGCACGCCGCCAGGCTCTCACCCTTGTAGCAGTATCGACAATGATCCACGATCCAAACGACGCCGGCCTGCCGGACGAACTCCCGCCGGCTTCTATCGAAACCGAAGGCCAACCGGTCGACGCCGACACAGACACCGGCTCCGACGCCCCGCAAGAAGAAGCCCTGCACCGACGCCGCATCCGCAGCTTTGTCACGCGCGCGGGTCGCGTATCGACCGGCCAGCGCCGCGCGATGGACGAACTCGGCCCGCGTTTCGTCGTGCCGTTCACACCGCAGCAACCCGACTGGAATAGCGTGTTCGGCCGTACAGCGCCGCGTGTGCTGGAAATCGGCTTCGGCATGGGCGCGACCACCGCTGAGATTGCCTCGCACCGTCCCGAGGACGACTTCCTCGGCGTCGAAGTGCACGAGCCCGGCGTCGGCGCGCTGCTGAAGCTGATGGGCGAGCAGGAACTGTCGAACATCCGCATCATTCAGCACGACGCAGTCGAAGTACTCGAACAGATGATCGCGCCGGACAGCCTCGACGGCGTGCATATCTTCTTTCCCGACCCGTGGCACAAGGCGCGCCATCACAAGCGCCGGCTGATCCAGCCGAAGTTCGTCGCGCTGCTGGTTTCGCGCCTGAAGCCGGGCGCCTATCTGCATTGCGCAACCGACTGGCAGAACTACGCCGAGCAGATGCTCGAGGTGCTCGGCGCCGATCCCGCGCTGGAAAATACCGCCGACGGTTACGCGCCGCGCCCTGAATATCGTCCGGTGACGAAATTCGAACGCCGCGGGTTAAGGCTTGGGCATGGCGTGTGGGATCTGGTGTTCAAGAAGCGCGTCGCGGCGTAAAACCGCCCGCTACCTCCCGCTCGCCGTAAAGACGCCATAAAGAAAAAGGTCCGCAAACGCGGACCTTTTTTCATGACTCGACCGATAAGCGGGGACTCAGTCCGTCCAGCTCAATGCACCGCTATAGCCGACCAGCAGGATCAACAGGCCGAAGCCGATCCGGTACCACGCGAACACGGTGAAATCGTGCGCTGCGATATAGCGCAGCAGCCAGCGCACGCAGGCGAAGGCGCTGATGAAGGCCGCCACGAAACCGAGCGCGAAGCTGCCGAGCGCGTCGGCCGACAGCAGATGCCAGTCTTTATAGAGCTCGTAAGCCGTCGCGCCGAAGATGATCGGAATCGCGAGGAAGAAAGAAAACTCCGTAGCGACGCGCCGGTCGAGGCCAAACAGCATCCCGCCGATGATCGTCGAACCCGAGCGCGACATACCCGGGATCAACGCAAAACATTGGGCGAGACCGACTTTCAACGCATCCAGCGGGCTCAGATCGTCGACGTTCTGAACCCGCGCCGCCATGCCGCCTCGCGCGCGCTGACGCGCCTCTGCCCACAGGATCACAACGCCGCCCGCCACCAGCGCGAACGCGACCGGCACGGGCGAAAACAGCGCCGCCTTGATGGCCTTCTCGAACAGCAGGCCCAGCACGATCGCCGGAATCGTCGCGATGATCACGTTCAGCGTAAAGCGCCGTGCGTCGGGCCGGCTGGGCAGGCCGACCACCACGCTGCCGATGCGGCGGCGAAACTCCCAGCACACAGCCAGAATCGCGCCGAGCTGGATCACGACATCGAAGGTTTTCGCGTGTTCATCCGTGAAATTGAGCAGACTTCCCGCGACGATCAAATGGCCGGTGCTCGACACCGGCAAAAATTCCGTCAACCCTTCGACGACGCCCAGAATCAGCGCCTTGCAAGCCAATAGCCAGTCCATCCGTGACCCTCATCGCTGTAGATAGTCGAAACGAACAGGGTCAGCACGATACGCGCGGCCCCGCCGGCCGCGCGTATCGTCATTTCTCGACGATTTGCACGCGTATGCCGTTTGTAAGGATAGTGATTGTACCGGGTTCGTAATTCACCCCGGCAAATTGCAGTTGTTCGGGCTTGAAGGTGTAGATCGGATAGTTGGTCAGCAACTGCGTGGCGAGCACGGCCGCCGCGGCATTGATCTGCTGTGTGTAGGCCTGGGCCTGCCCGCTCACGCTGACGTTGTCGACGTTCGGCGACTTCAGCACGACCGATTTGCTGGCGGCGTCGTAAGCCAGTTCGCTCGACAGCGTAAATACGCCGTCGACCGGTTGTGGCATGAATGGGCTCGCCAGCCGGGCGTTGAGCTTCACCGAGACGCGGTTCGCGTCCGGCAGGAAGCCGACCACCGGATTGGTCAGCGCGACGTCGAACACTTGCGAAACCGTGCGCTGATAGGGGAATTTGCGCTGCACCGCGTCCTGCACCTGCTGCTGCGAGAACGTGTAATGCGAGGGGATGAACGGGAAAATCGAGGTCGCGCAGGCCGCCAGCGACACGGTGATGCCAAGCGCGGTGCAGCCTGTCAGCGCGGCAAGCAGGAAGCGGCGCCGGGTCGGCGCAGCGGGTCGAGTCATGCGAAATCTCCTGTGGAAGCCTTCTCGAACATGCGGTTACGTTGGGTCGTGCTGATTCAGATCAATGAACGACGTGGCGGTTCGTTCACGCGCGCTATCGGCGCACCGCCGGCTGCGGTTGAGTCTGCGTTTCAAGCTGCATGAGCCACGCGAGCGCTTCGCCGCGGCTCGTGCCGCACATTTCCATCTGCGGTTGCAGTCCGGAACAGCACGCCGGCCGCTCCGGCTGACCGAAGATCGCGCAACGCAAATCGTCGCCGAGTTGCACGCAGCGCACGCCCGCCGGCTTGCCATTCGGCATGCCGGGGATCGGACTCGAAATCGACGGCGCGATACAGCACGCACCGCAATCGGGGCGGCACGCGTGACCGGCCACATTGAACGGGGACTCGCGCTTCACAACGCTGTTCGGCACATCACTCACGACATTTTTCCTGAACTCGAAAACACACAACGCAACGCCAGACCCGCATTGTGCCACCGCATTCCGTGCGACCTTTTTACACAATCCGGCAGGGAGCCACTCACGTAAACTCGACGGCTACGAAAGGCCACGCTCAAGAGGCGTCCGCGCTGTTCGATCCGGTGGCGCGAACCGCCGCCGGTTCTTGCCTCTTCCACGGTGGCCGTCAAACCTGAGCCCCTCATGACCACCGCCAACACGCTATTCCGCCCTGACCTGCTCGCGAAATACAACGCGAACGGTCCACGGTATACGTCCTATCCGACCGCCTTGCAGTTCCGCGACGAGTTCGATCCCGCCGACTATTTACGCGCCGCCGCGGACCCAGGTGCATCCGCCACCGATCTCTCGCTGTACGTCCACATCCCCTTTTGCGACACCGTGTGCTTCTACTGCGGTTGCAACAAGGTCGCGACGAAAAACCGCGCGCACGCGCGTCCCTATGTCGAGCATCTGAAGCACGAAATGGCGTTGCAGGCAGCGTGTTTCGACACGCGGCGCCCCGTGTCGCAATTGCATTGGGGCGGCGGCACGCCCACGTTCCTGTCGCACGATGAAATGGCGGAACTGATGGCCGCGGCGCGCGAGCACTTCGCGTTGCTGCCCGATACCGAAGGCGAATACTCGATCGAGGTCGATCCGCGCGAAGCGTCACCCGAAACCATCGCGTATTTGCGCGCGCTCGGCTTCAACCGGCTCAGTCTCGGCGTGCAGGATTTCGATCCGGTGGTGCAGCAAGCAATCAATCGCATTCAGCCGCTCGAGATGACCGCGTCGGTGATGCAGGCCGCGCGTGATACAGGGTTCCACTCGATCGGCGTCGATCTGATTTACGGGCTGCCGCATCAAACAGTCGACAGCTTCAGCCGCACGCTCGACACGATGATCGAACTTGCGCCCGATCGCCTTTCGGTATTTGCGTACGCGCACATGCCGCAGCTCTTCAAGATGCAGCGGCAGATGGACGCCGCCACGCTGCCCTCGCCCGCCGTGCGCCTCGCAATCCTGCAACGGGTGGTCGAGCGGCTAACGGGCGCGGGCTATGTCTACATCGGCATGGACCACTTCGCGCTGCCCACCGACGAACTCGCGCGCGCGCAAGCGCAACGTACCCTGCATCGGAATTTCCAGGGATACAGCACGCGCGCGGAATGCGATCTGATCGGCTTCGGCGCGTCGTCGATCGGCAAGGTCGGCGATGTGTACGCGCAGAACATCAAGGACCTGCCCGGCTATGCCGCGGCAATCGGCGCGAACAGGCTCGCGATCACGCGCGGCGTGCGCCTCACCGCGGACGACCGTCTGCGCCGCGATGTGATCACGCAGCTGATGTGCAATCTGGAACTGCGCTTCGATGAATTCGAAGCTGCGTACGGCATTCGCTTCGCCGATACGTTCGAGCCGGAACTGGAGCGTTTGCGCGGCTTCGAGCAGGACGGGCTAGTGTCCGTGAGCGGCGGCAAGCTCGAAGTACAGATGGCCGGACGCATGCTCGTGCGTAACATCGCGATGGTGTTCGATCGCTATCTCGCCCAGCAGATGCGCGAACGGTTTTCACGCACAGTTTGATGGCTGAGCATAAGAAGAAGGCAACCGGCTTGCCCGTCGCCGAATTTTCCGCCATAATCTGCGTCTTCGCCGCGCGGCCTACTCTGGCGCGTGCGCTTGAAGACCTGCCCAGGTGGTGAAATTGGTAGACGCAGGGGACTCAAAATCCCCCGCCGCAAGGCGTGCCGGTTCGATTCCGGCCCTGGGCACCAAAGAATTCGTTTGATCGAAGTTCAGCTTTATCCTCGAACCCCGCCAGCGCCTGCTGCCTGCGGGGTTTTTCGTTTCTGGCGTTCAGATTGCGCGTCAGAAACGGCAAGCCGGCCTGGGTACGCCCTAAATGCACCGCGAAATCTGAATTGATTCTGCTGACCACGCGCAGCAAAGAAAGCGCGAACGGCGTGAGCGCACAAAGTGCGCCTCGCACGCCGCCCACATGTCTTACTGCCCTGCCACCCGTGCGCCGCCATGCATCGCCGCACGCCGGCGCTTGAACACATAGCCGGCCCACATCACGACCAGCCACGCCGGCACGAGCCACACCGAAACCGACAGGCCCGGCGTCATCGCCAGAATCACGAGAATCAGCGCCATGAAGGCGAGGCAGATCCAGTTGCTGACCGGGAACCAGAACGACTTGAACACGAGCGTCTCGCCTGCCGCCACCATCGCCTTGCGCGACTTCAGATGCGTGAGGCTGATCAGTGCCCAGTTCAACACCAGCGCGGCCACCACCAGCGCCATCAGCAGGCCGAGCGCCTCGGCCGGAATCAGATAGTTGATGATCACGCAGGTGAACGTGGCGAGCGCCGACAAACCGATAGCCATATACGGCACGCCGCGCCGGTCGACCTTCATCAGCGCGCGCGGCGCATTGCCCTGTTCCGCGAGGCCATAAAGCATGCGGCTATTCGCATACACGCCGCTGTTGTACACCGACAGCGCCGCGGTCAGCACCACCACGTTGAGAATGTTCGCGGTCAGCGTCGAACCGATCTGCGAGAAGATCATCACGAACGGGCTGCCGCCCGCCGCGACCTGATTCCACGGATACAACGAGAGCAGCACTGCCAGCGAGCAGATGTAGAAAATCAGAATCCGGTAGATCACCTGATTCACGGCCTTCGGAATGCTCTTCTGCGGATCGGCCGCTTCAGCAGCCGTAATGCCGATCAACTCGAGGCCACCGAACGAAAACATGATGACCGCGAGCATCATGAACAGGCCATGAAAACCGTGCGGGAAAAAGCCGCCGTCTGCCCAGAGATTGGTGATCGAGGCTTGCGGCCCGCCATGCCCGCTGATCAGCAGATAACCGCCAAACAGGATCATGCCGATCACCGCCACCACTTTGATGATCGCAAACCAGAATTCGGTTTCGCCGTACGCCTTGACGTTGGCGAGATTGATCGCGTTGATGACGGCGAAGCACACCAGCGCCGACACCCATGTGGGCACGCCGGGCCACCAGTAATGCACGTAGGTGCCGACCGCCGTCAGTTCGGCCATGCTCACGAGCACGTACAACACCCAGTAGTTCCAGCCAGACAGAAAGCCGGGAAAGTCGCCCCAATATTTGTACGCGAAGTGGCTGAACGAACCCGCGACCGGTTCCTGCGCGACCATTTCGCCAAGCTGGCGCATGATCATGAAGGCGATGATGCCGCCGATCGCGTAGCCGAGGATCATCGACGGGCCGGCGGCCTTCAATACGCTGGCGGAGCCGAGAAACAAGCCGGTGCCGATCGCCCCGCCCAGCGCGATCAGCTGGATGTGGCGATTCTTAAGCCCGCGCTTCAGGCCGTCTTGCTGCTGTGCACTATTCAAAATTGCGCCCCAGTGTATGGATATCGATCGCCTGATCGGGCTTATGGCCCGGTCCGGCAGAACCTGAAATTTTACCGCGCCCGAAATTACCTCAATACTGGGACCAACCCGTGCTTGGTTCTGCGCCGCACTTAACGGCGAGGATAGTGATTGTCACTGGCGTGGGGCTTCTGTATGTTGCCCTAGTCGGGGTTTCTGCCTTCGGAGATTCAACATGTTGCTCAAACGTCTGCTTTGCGCCGCTGCTTTGTGTCTCTCCTTCGCCGGCGCGAGTGCCCTCGCGCAAACCGCGGCGCCCACGACAGAACCCGCGGCCGAACCGGCCGACATGCCCGGCACGGAATCGAGCGCGCCGGAAGCACCCGCGCCCGTGGAGCCGGCCACCGCGCCTGCGACGCCTGCCGCCGCCTCCATGCCTGAAGCCGCACCCGCCCCCCCGAAAGTGACTGCCGCCAAACCGCCCGCAGCGCCGATGACCGGCCCCGTGCGTAACGTCGTACTGGTTCATGGCGCTTTCGTCGACGGGTCGAGCTGGAACGGCGTCGTCGCAAAGTTGCAGCAGAAGGGTTATCACGTGAGTTCAGTGCAGAACCCGCTTACGTCGCTGGCCGACGATGTCGCCGCCACCCGCCGCGTTCTCGCGCGTCAGGATGGCCCGACCCTCCTCGTTGGACATTCATGGGGCGGTGTCGTGATCACCGAGGCCGGCGCGAACGCGCCGAACGTCGCGGGTCTCGTCTATGTAGCGGCGATTGCACCGGACCTGCACGAATCGACAATGGACCTGATGAAGCGCGCGGCGCCGGCGCCCGCGGGTCAAGGCATCACTGCGGATTCCACAGGTTTTCTTTGGCTCGACCGCGGCAAATATCACGCCGACTTCGCCGCCGACGTGCCCGAGAATCTGACGCGCGTGCTCTCCGCCGCACAACAGCCGGTCGCCGCCAGGGCCTTCAGCGAAACGGTCGATCAGGTCGCGTGGCGCGAAAAGCCTTCGTGGTACATCGTAACGACGAGGGACCGTGCAATACCGCCTGAACTCGAGCAGTTCATGGCCAACCGCATGGGCGCGAAGATCGTGCCGATCTCATCGAGCCATCTTGTGCCGGTATCGCATGCGGGAGCGGTTGCGGATGTGATCGATCGGGCAGCGCGGGAGTTGAGCCGGCAACAGTAGGACGTAGCCAGTCACGCCCTCCGTCACACGGCTCAGCGCAGCATGAACGACATCGCCGACAGGCAGTTCAGCATGCGCACGGCATGTTCCGCCGACTCCGCACTAAAACGCAACGTGACGGCATCGACACGTATGAGCGTCGGCCATTGGCAGAACAGATCGGCAAGCGCGCTGGTTTGCACACGCAACTCGCATTCGACGGGCTTCATGACAGCGCGCGTAGCTTGCGACGCATGACCCTTGTCGATGTAATGCCGCACCACTTCGCGTGCGGCACTTTCGATCGCATCACGAGCGCTTGCCGGTGTTTGCGTAACGCCGCTCGCATGCCCCGTCGCGCTCTTGGTGACCACGAAACGCGCGCCCGGAAAACGCGGCGCGGTTTCCTCGGCGAACACATCGTCGCCGGATAAAAGCGCTACCTGTGCGCCATATTCTTCCGCTAGCGCGCCGTACAGTCCCGCCTCGCCGACTTCGACGCCGTTCAGCGAGACACGTGCGAACGCAAAGCTGTTGATCGTATGCGAGAGAATGCCGCGCGTTTGCGACCTGGCGTGATAGCCGATCATAAATACCAGCGCCGCGCCGTATTCAAGGCCAGCCATCATGCCAAGCGTGCGTGGTTTGCCGAGCACGATCTGCGCGCGTGCATCGAGCAGATCGGGCAGCAGATTACGGAAGCCGCCGTGCGAATCGTTGACCCACACGTGCGTCGCGCCACCTGCGAATGCACCTTCGATCGCGGCGTTGGCTTCGAGCGTCATCCAGCGGCGCGCGGCTTCGTATTCGCCGTTGCCCGCGCGCGTCTGCTCGGGATGAAACACACCGGCTACGCCTTCGATGTCGACGGAAATCAGGACTTTCATCAGGAAGATTATTTGAGAAGTTGAGCGAGGTCGGGTGCGGTGTCGTGCAGCGACAGGCGACGATGGCCGTCGCGCCCTGTCACCGACGTAGCACTCCATAGCGCATCGACGATCGCTTGCTCGACGCTGTCCGCGCAGGCACGGAATAGCGGATCGAGGCGTGCGTCGGCGAGCATGGGCGGCAGGGCGACGAAGTCGGATTCGTGCGGCACGGTGTAGGCCGTCGAAAACGCCAACGCGATGTCGCCGCTGCCGTGGCCGTACACCGAACCGGTTCGTGCGAGACCGGCCGCGGCGCGCAATGACAGACGCTTGAGCTGACGAGCGTCGAGCGGTGCATCGGTGGCGACGATCATGATGATCGAGCCTTGCTCGGGTTTCGAGGTGGGCGCTGATGTCGCCGAGGCCGATGAACCCACCGGGATCTCTGTATTCGCCGAAGTCTCCGAGGTCTCCAAGGTCGCCGTGCTAGCGGCGACAGCTTTAGCTGCGCGTTCAGCCAACACACGACCGAGCGGTGTGCCATCGATCGTCAGCATCGGCAGGCGGCCAAAGTTCGCCAGCACAAGCGCGCCAACCGTATAGCCCCGCCCCGCTACCTCAACGACACGCGACGCATTGCCAATTCCGCCTTTCAGATCGAAGCACGACATGCCACGGCCTGCGCCAACCGAACCGCTCGCGACATCAACGCTTGCCGCTTCATATGCCTCAGTGAAATGCCGTTCGCTTACCGCCAAAGCCTGAATATCGTTCAGATATCCATCGTTACATTCGAACACCAGTGGATTGACCGTCGACCATTCGCGTCCGATCTGCGGATTGCCTTGAATAGCCGCGCGAATCTGGGCTTGTGCGACGGCGGCGACGCCAAAGGTATTGGTCAACGCAATGGGCGTTTCCAGCACGCCGAGCTCCTCAACCTGCACGAGCCCGATGCTTTTCCCAAACCCGTTGATCACCGAAGCCGCAGCGGGCACCTTGCTCGCAAAGGGATCGCCGGGATGCGGACGAATCACGGTCACGCCGGTTTGCACCACGCCTTCATCCAGCGTGCAATGTCCGACCGTCACGCCTTCTACGTCGGCAATCGTCCCACGCGGGCCGCTCGGCAACACACCGATATGCGGCGCGCCTTCACCTGCAGTTTCAGCAAAACTCATGGCCGGTCGAGCTTCGGATCGAGCGCATCGCGCAAACCGTCGCCGAGCAGATTGAATGCCAGCACGGTGAGGAAAATTGCCAGACTCGGAAACAGCGCAATATGCGGCGCGGTGACCATATCGGCACGCGCTTCGTTGAGCATCGCGCCCCACTCCGGCATCGGCGGCTGCGCGCCGAGTCCGAGAAACGACAGGCTCGCCGCCGTGATGATCGACGTGCCGATGCGCATCGTGAAGTACACGACGATCGACGAAATCGTCCCCGGCAGAATATGCCGCACGATGATGGTCCAGTCCGATGCACCGATACTACGCGCCGCTTCGATATACGTAAGTTGCTTGAGCATCAGCGTATTGCCGCGCACGAGCCGCGCAAACGCCGGGATACTGAAAATCGCCACCGCGCAGATCACATTGATCATGCCGTTGCCGAGAATCGCGACCACACCGATCGCCAGCAGAATGCCGGGGAAGGCGAACAGCACATCGGCAACACGCATCGTGATGCGATCCCACCAGCCCTCGTAATATCCGGCCAGCAAACCGAAGAACGTCCCGATCACCGCGCCGATCGCCACCGACAGAAAACCGGCCTCGAGCGAAATACGCGAACCCGCCAGAATGCGGCTGAAAATATCGCGCCCCAATGAATCGACGCCGAACCAGTGCGCGGCCGAGGGCCCCGCGTTCAACGCGTCATAGTCGAAAAAATTCTCCGGATCGTACGGCACGATATGCGGCGCGAGAATCGCAACCGCAACCAGCAGCAGCACGAAAATGCCGGCGCCGAGCGCCACATGTTGCTTACGGAATTTGCGCCAGAATTCACTCCAGGGCGTGCGAATCGCGTTTTCTACGAGGGCGGCCTTGGCCGCATTCGCCTCGGTGGCTGAGATGCTCATGCGGGCCTCACTTGAAACGGATGGTCGGATTGATCACGGCGTACAACACGTCCACAACCAGGTTGATGATGATGAATTCGAGCGAGAACAGCAGCACTTCGGCCTGAATCACCGGATAGTCGCGCATCGCCACAGCATCCACCAGCAGGCGTCCAAGCCCCGGCCAGTTGAATACCACTTCGACCACGATCGAACCGCCCAGCAGAAAGCCGAATTGCAGCCCCATCATCGTGATGACGGGAATCATCGCGTTGCGCAGGCAGTGTTTGATGATGACGAGCCGCTCGGGCACGCCCTTGGCGCGTGCAGTGCGCACGAAATCTTCATTCATCACTTCGACGAACGAAGCACGCGTGAAGCGCGCCATCACCGCCGCCACTGCCGCGCCGAGCGTGAGCGACGGCAGCACGTAGCTCTTCCACGACCCGTCGCCGACAATCGGCAGCCAGCCGAGCTTCACTGAAAAGATTTCCATCAGCAGCATGCCGAGTGCGAAGGCGGGAAACGAAATACCCGACACCGCGAGCGTCATGCCGAGCCGGTCCGGCCAACGATTGCGCCACACCGCCGAGACAATGCCGATGCCCATGCCGAGCACCACCGCCCACACCATGCTCGCGAGCGTAAGCAGCAGCGTCGGCATGAAGCGCTCGCCGATTTCCTGGCTGACCGGCCGCTTGCTGCGCGTGGACGTGCCGAAGTCGCCATGCGCGATCTTCAGGAAGAAGTTGGCGAATTGCTGCGGCATCGGCTTATCGAGGCCGAGATCGGCACGCACCAACGCAACGGTCGCCTCATCCGCTTCGGGACCGGCCGCGAGGCGCGCCGGATCGCCGGGCAACAGATGCACGAACAGGAACACCAGCACGGCGACGATGAAGAGCGTCGGCAGCAGGCCAAAGATACGTTTGACGAGGAAGTTCAGCATGAAACCCAATCCGGCAATGATGCGGGCAACGAAAGATCTTTCAGAGCGGTACGCGACCGTCCGGCCCGTGCGTTAGTGAAGAACACACGGCGCCGAACGGTCAGCTCATCACTTGATCGCGATCTCGTCGAAATTGAACGAGCCGTCCGGCGCGACATAAGCGCCCGACAAACGCTTGCTGCGCGCATACACGACCTTCTCCTTGACGAGGAAAATCCACGGCGCGTCGGCCCAGATGCGTTTTTGCGCGTCGGTGTAGAGCGCGGCCTTCTGCGTGCGGTCGGTGGTTTCGAGCGCCTGCTTCAGATCGCTGTCGACGGTGTCGTTCTTGTAGTACGCGGTGTTGACCATCTTCGGCGGGAACGAGACCGAGCCGAGCAGCGGCGTGATCGCCCAGTCCGCTTCACCCGTCGACGACGACCAGCCCGCGTAGTACATCCGCACCGGCGCGGTCGCCGGGTCCTGCGCGCTTTCCACCTTGGCGACGCGCTGACCCGCTTCGAGTGCCTCGACCTGCGCCTTGATGCCGACTTGCGCGAGTTGCTGCTGCACGAACTGAATCACCTTCTGCGCGGTCGAGTAGTTATACGCGGACCACAGCGTCGTTTCGAAACCGTTCGGATAGCCCGCTTCCTTCAGCAACTCACGCGCCTTCGCCGGATCGTACGGCCACGGGCCGAGTTTCACCGCGTAATCCACACCTTGCGGTACCACGCCATCGGCAGGTGTCGCGTAACCGGCGAACGCGACCTTCGTCAGCGCGTCCTTGTTGACCGCGTAGTTCAGCGCTTCACGCACCTTCGGATTGTCGAACGGCTTCTGGTTGATGTTCAGGCTGATATAGCGCTGGATGATCGACGGCGATGCGATCAGATCGACCTTCGGGCTCGACTGCAATTGCGCCGCCTGTTCGAACGGCACCTGGAACGCGAAGTCCGCTTCGCCGGTGCGCATCAACGCAGCACGCGTGTTGTTGTCGACCACCGGTTTCCAGTCGATCGCATCGACCTTCGGGTAACCCTTCTTCCAGTAGCCCGCGAACTTCTTCACGGTCAGATCGCCGGCCGGGTCCCACTTCACCAGTTCGAACGGACCGGTGCCGACCGGATGGAACGCGATGTCCTTGCCGTACTTCTTCAGCGCATCGGGCGAAATCATCACCGCCGACGGATGCGCCAGCACGTTGACGAACGCCGAGAACGGCGCCTTCAGGGTGATCTTCACCGTGTACGGATCGACCACTTCGGTCTTCTCGATACGGTTGAACATGTTGTAGCGCTTGAGCTTGTTCGCCGGATCGGTCACGCGGTCGAAGTTCGCTTTCACTGCCGCGGCGTTGAAGTCGGTGCCGTCCTGGAACTTCACGCCGTGGCGCAGCTTGAACGTGTAGACCTTGGCATCCGGACTCGCTTCGTAGCTGTCGGCCAGCACATTGACCAGCTTCATGTCCTTGTCGAAACCGAACAGGCCTTGATAGAACGACTTGGCGACGGCTTGCGAGAGCGTGTCGTTGGCATCGTACGGATCGAGTGTCGTAAAGGTCGACGCAACGGCCATCACGGCCGTGGTATCGGCGTGCGCCACACTGCCCGCGAGCATCGCGAACACCACCGCGCCGCCGCTGACCAGCGCGCGCAAACGAAACGGAGAAGACGGGACCAGCAGGTTCATGAGGTTGGCTCCAGGCTGCGAATTGAAACAGGGTTATGTGCTGCGAGAGAAAATGGTTTTGCTTCAGGTTTGGTGCTTCTTTCAGGTCTGTTGTGTTCGGGCTTGTGTTCGCCTCTCGTTCTAGTAAGCGCCGCCGACCCGATGCTGAGCCACGAAATGATCCGGTCCGACCGCGATCAGTGGCGCTACGCTCGGCTCGTCGTCCAGCGCGCGGATCGGGCTCGGAATCTCATCGGCGGCGAGCATGCGTTTCGCGTGACGGCGCGCCGGATCCGCAACCGGCACCGCGCCCATCAGCTTCTTCGTGTAAGGATGCTGCGGCGCTTCGAACACCGCGCGGCGCGGACCGATCTCGACGATCTGGCCGAGGTACATCACCGCCACGCGATGGCTAACGCGCTCCACCACCGCCATGTCATGCGAAATGAACAGATACGCAACGCCCAGTTCGCGTTGCAGATCGAGCATCAGGTTGACGATCTGCGCCTGCACGGAGACGTCCAGCGCGGAGACAGATTCATCGGCAATGACAACTTTCGGATTCAATGCCAGAGCGCGTGCAATCGCGATGCGCTGCCGTTGTCCGCCTGAAAATTCGTGCGGATAGCGGCCTGCGGCCTCGCGCGGCAAGCCGACCTTTTCGAGCAGCCACGCAACGCGTGCCTGTGCTTCCGCGCCTTGAGCCACGCCGTGCACGAGCAGCGGTTCCATGATCGAGAAGCCGACCGTCAAGCGCGGATTCAGTGAAGCAAACGGGTCCTGGAAAATAAACTGGATATTGCGGCGAAGCGCTTGCAACGCAGGGCCCGTGAGCGAGCTGATTTCCTTGCCGTCGAATTCGATCGAACCGCTCTGGCTTTCGACGAGACGCAGCAATGAACGGCCCGTTGTCGATTTACCGCAGCCCGACTCGCCGACCAACGCGAGCGTTTCACCCGGCCGCAGATCGAAGCTGACTTTCTCGACCGCATGCACGCGGCCCGTCAAGCGACCGAACAGACCGCTCTTGACCGGAAAGCGCGTGACCAGATCGCGCACGCGCAGAATCGGCGGCGTGCTGTCCTGGACCAACGGTTGGGTTTCTTGTGCGACGGCCGCAGCGGGACGCACGGCCTCATCGGTGCCATTCAAGGCCGCCTGCTCGACGGTCAGAATCGGAAACTTGGCGGGCTGATCAGTGCCCTGCATCGCGCCAAGGCGTGGGACCGCCGCAAGCAAGGCCTTCGTATAAGGATGCGAAGGCGCGGCAAACAGCGTATCCGACGCCCCCTCTTCCACTTTCTCGCCGCGATACATCACCAGCACGCGATCGGCCACCTCGGCCACTACACCCATGTCGTGCGTGATGAAAATCACGCCCATGTTCATCTCGTCCTGCAGGCCGCGAATCAATTGCAGGATCTGCGCCTGGATCGTGACGTCGAGCGCGGTGGTCGGTTCGTCGGCGATTAACAGTGCGGGCTTGCACGACAGCGCCATTGCGATCATCACGCGTTGGCGCATACCGCCGGACAGCTGATGCGGAAAACGTGCGGCCACCCGGCGCGCTTCCGGAATGCGCACGAGTTCGAGCAGACGCAGCGTTTCGGCATGCGCGGCGGAACGGCTCTTCCCTTGATGCAAGGCAATCGCTTCGCTGATCTGATCACCCACCGTAAAGACCGGATTGAGCGACGTCATCGGCTCCTGGAAGATCATCGCGATGTCGGCGCCGCGAATCGAACGCATCGTGCCGGACGACGCTTTCGCGAGGTCGAGCACGCTGCCGTCGCGGCGCCGGAAGGCGATGCTGCCGCCGGCAAGGCGCCCACCGCCATGCTCGATCAGCCGCATCAACGCGAGCGATGTCACCGATTTGCCGGAACCCGATTCGCCGACAATCGCCAGCGTCTCACCACGTTCGACCGTCAGCGAGAGATTGCGCACCGCGTTGACGGTCTTGTCGCCGCTGCGAAATGCGACCGACAGATCGTCGACTGCCAGCACGCGTTGCGGTGGCAAGGTTTCGATAAGCGGACGGGCGGTGTGCGATGAAGTCGGCACGATGGTTCCTTTGGATTCGGACGCGGCTAACGGTGGTTCAAACGAAAACTTATGCGGCAACTCAAGCGGCAAGTTCAGGCGACGGCGCAGCAAGACCGCATCAGCGATAGATCGCCGTCACCGGCGACTCGCCGATTCGCGCGAAACCGCGATACATGCCCTCGGTGTTGAACGGCAACGTGACGTTGCCGCGTGCATCGACGGCGATCAGTCCGCCGCGCCCGTCGATCTTCGGCAAACGGTTCATCACCACGTCGTGCGCCGCTTCTTCGAGCGAGACGTTGCGGTAGGCCATCTGCGCCGCGACGTCGTAGGCAGCCACCATGCGCATGAACATCTCGCCGGAGCCGGTGGTCGAGACCGCGCAGGTTGCGTCGTCTGCATAGCAGCCCGCACCGATCAGCGGCGTGTCGCCGACGCGGCCGACCTGCTTGTTGGTGACGCCGCCCGTCGAAGTCGCAGCGGCCACGTGGCCATGCTGATCGAGCGCAACCGCGCCGACGGTGCCGAACTTGCGATTCGGATCGATCGGCTCGTGCGGTGTGGGATCGTCGTCTTTTGATGCGAGCGTCGCGCCGTCGTGATCGAGCATCGCCCGGTCCTGACCGCGTGCGAGTTGCCATTGGCGATGACGCGCTTCGGTATGGAAATATTCGGGCTCGACGAATTCGAGTCCTTGCGCAGCCGCGAAAGCTTCCGCGCCTTCGCCCGTAAACAGCACGTGTTCACTTCGCTCAAGTACGCGGCGCGCCGCCAGAATCGGATTGCGTACGCGCTTCACGCAGCAGATCGCGCCGGCGTCGAGCGTGCTGCCGTCCATGATGGCCGCGTCGAGTTCATGCGTGCCGGCCGCCGTGTAGACCGCGCCGCGGCCCGCGTTGAAGAGCGGACAGTCTTCGAGCAGACGCACGGCTTCGCTGACGGCGTCGAGCGCGCTGCCGCCATCGGCGAGCACGCGTTGACCCGCGCTCAGCACGGCGTGCAAGGCTGCGTGATAGTCGGTTTCGGCGCTGGCCGACATCGACGCGCGCAGGATCGTGCCTGCCCCGCCGTGAATGGCAATGACTGCGTTGGTGTTCATCTTTTGGCTTTGGTCGTGCGGGTGGTACGGGTAGAAGCGCGCGCGGGTTGCTCAGCAATGCTGGACGGCGCAGCTTGTGGGTCGGCTTGTGGATCGGCTTGTGGGTCGGTCAGCCAGGGCAATACGAATTCGCTGACGCCGGCGGCGGCCTTGACCGAGCGTTGGGCGCGATACGCAACCGCATCGCAAAGTGCCTCGATCACGGCCAGCACAGCGGAATCGGCATTGGCCGCAAGCCGTCGCTCCGAGCGGATATAAAGCGCGATATCCGCGAATTGTGCGAGCGGCGAGCGCGGACCGTCGGTTAGCGCAAGCACACGTGCGCCGCGTCCTGCCGCACGCCGGGAGAGTTCGATGGTGTCTTCGACATAGCGCGGAAACGCAATGCCGATCACCAGATCGCCGTCATCCGCGGTGAACAGGCGACGCGCGGCATGCGAAGGTCCGCCGATCAGCGCGAGCGACTGCACGTTGTCGTGATACGGCATCAGGCCATGCTCCATCAAGCCGGCGAGAAACGCGCTGGCCCCGTAGCCGAGCACGAACACGCGACGCGCAGCGATGATTGCTTCAACCGCGGCTTCGGCTGCAGCGCTATCGATCGCGGTGCGCGTGGAATGGAGATTGGCCGCCGCCTGTTCAAGCAGCGCACCGAGCAGCGCGTCGCCGGAAGCGAGCGACTCCTGCGCGCTACGCAGCCGCTCGACTGGCGCAAGCGTCGCTTCGAAGCCGCGCACGAGCGCTTCGCGAAACTGCGGATAACCGTCGAAGCCGAGCGCGCGGGCGAAGCGATTCGCCGTCGCCACCGACGCACCGACCACGCTCGCCAGTTCGTCGATCCGCATGGTCGCCGCGCGGAACAGATTCGCCAGCACGTATTCGCCCATGCGTCGATGGATCGGCGTGAGGGTTGGCATCGCCGCGGCGATGCGCGCGGCGATGGCCTGCTCGGCAGGGGTCGAAACAACGGACGAGTGATGAATCATGCGAGCAAGGCGGCCTGGTAACTGTCCTCAAAGAAAACATCCTTCGGGATGTCTTTCTTTCAGGGTGTAAGCAAAATGCATGAAAGTATATTTACATAGAAATCTCGTCGAAAAAAATTCATTTTCATTTTTGAGGGTTTTCACGGATGACCCGAGGCGTATCGGCACGCAACGTGGCCGTCCGATGAAAACCAGTTTTCATTGCGCGATCGCGGCGCCCTCCGGAATGTGCGCAAGCCGAGCCGCCGGCGACATGACAATGATCAGCGCCTGCACGAGAAAAGCCGCGGCGGCCGTGACCAGACACGCATCCATCCCCCAACGCGCACTGATCGCCGCACCGAGCAAGGCGCCCAGCGGGCGCGCGCCGTAGGTCGCGGTGCTGTTGAGCGCCGAGACGCGGCCCATCATCCGTTCAGGCGTGATCGCCTGACGCAGCGTGGTGGAGCCGACCACCCACAGAATCGGGCCGGCGCCGAGCAGGAAGAAGCTCAGCATCGCGAGCCAGAACGATGGCGTGACGATCGTCGCCACCATCACGAGCGAGGCAAGCAAACCGCACGACGGTCCGATGATCAGCACGCGGCCAAACGCGAGACGTCGCGCGATGGCGGGTGCCGCGAGTGCGCCGCACACCATGCCGACGCCGTACGCACCGAGCGTCACCCCGACCATCGAGGCGCTCAGCCCCAATCGATGCACGGCGTACGGCACATACACCGCTTGCAGCACGAAGAAACCGAGGTTGAAGAAGATCGCGGTAGCGAGCATCGGACGCAGCAGCGTGTCGCACAGCACGAAGCGCGTACCGTCGCGCAATTCCAGCAGGAAGTGACGCTGGGAAGCGGCTGCTCGCGGCGGTTCGCGCAGCCCCGCGAGCAAGGCGACGGCCAGCGCCGATAACCCGGCCGCGCAGCCATACGCCCATCCCGCGCCGATCCATCCGACCAGCACGCCGCCGAGCGCAGGCCCCGCCGAATACGCGACGCTGCGCGCCAGTTCGAGCCGGCCGTTGGCCTGGGCGTATGCCTCGCGCGGCACGATCGACGGCACCAGTGAAGGCGCGGCGACGTTGTACGCCACTGTGCCGGTGGCCGCAATGAAGCCGAGCGCGGCCAGCAGCGGCAAGCTCAGCGCATGCGTCATCACAAGCAGCAGCACGCACAGCATCGCAACCACGCGCACGCTTTCGGCGAGCGCCATCAACGTGCGGCGTGAGCGGCGATCGGCCCATACGCCGAGCGGAATCGACAACAACAGGAACGGCAGCGTCTGCGCGGTTTGCAGCAGGCCGGTCTCGCGCGCGCCGGCGCCCAACGTGAACACCGCGACGAGCGGCGCGGCGGCGAGGCTGATCTGCTCAGCGGATTGCGCGACCAGGTTCGACCACGCGAGCCGCTGGAATGCGGCCGGCAGACGGATCGCGGATGAAGGCGACGAAGAGGAAGCGGCGTGCATCGATGAACTCCTGCGACGGGATGTGGAAAGACCATCGTCGGCGCTATGACGCTGCGCGGCGCTCCGCTTCTTGCGGTGTTATTCTTCGCTCGCCATGAATCTCGAAAGCATCCTCTTTACTCAAGGTTTCGGCTCGCGCCGCCAATGCCGGTCGCTGATCCGCGACGGCCGCGTGAGCATCGGCGGCTCGGTCTGCGCCGACGCCGACGCCGATTTCCCAACCGGTGACAGCACGTTCTGCTTCAGCGTGGACGGGGCCGTCTGGCCGTATCGCGAGCACGCCTATCTGCTCCTGAACAAGCCCGCCGGCTACGAATGTTCGCGCGATCCGCAACACCATCTGAGCGTGTTCAGCTTGCTGCCGCCGCAATTCGCCGAACGTGGCGTGCAATGCGTGGGCCGCCTCGATCAGGACACGACCGGCCTCCTGCTACTTTCCGACGACGGCAAGTTCGTTCACACGTTCACGTCGCCGAAACGCAAAGTGCCGAAGCTTTACGTCGCGACCACGCGCCATCCGATCGACGACGTTCAATTGCGTGCCTTGCGCGACGGTGTCTTGCTGCACGGCGAGCCGAAACCGATCGTCGCTGTCGACGCCGAGGCGCGCGGCGAGCACACGCTGGCCCTCACCGTGATGGAGGGCAAGTATCACCAGGTCAAGCGGATGATCGCGGCAGCCGGCAACCGTTGCGAAGCGCTGCATCGCGAGCGGATCGGCGGGCTCGCATTGCCCGCGACGCTTGCAGAAGGTGCGTGGCAATGGCTCGACGAAACCGACCTCGGATCTTTACTGAGCGGGTAAACAGGTAGGTCGCCTTTAGAGCCTTGATGCGTCAGAAGAATCGTGTGCGCCCCCGCACAGAGGCCCTGGCGGACACCCGATTACTCGCTGCATCGCAGCATGATCTTCCTTACAACTCCCTCTATACTCGTTTAAACAAAGACTACAAAGGTCTCAGGGAGGGGCGCCATGGTCATCCACGACACGATTCAAATTTCGTCCGCGATGATTGCTTTCACATGTCTCGGGCTGGTTCTGGTCGGCGGACTGCTGGTCACGATGCGGCTGCGGCACAAATATCATCCGAACCTGATCGGCGCACTGATTGGCGCAATGCTGTGCTTCCTGTTGCTGGAGGCGTTACCGGCGCTAACCTAACGTAAGCTGGCGATGCTGGGCGTCGCCCACGCGAGTGACATCTGACCGGGCTATGCTTGGCGAGGCGAGCATTTGCGCTCGGCCGAATACCTTGAAAACGCGCCGCCTGCCGGCGCGTTTTTTAATTTTCACGTTGCGCGAAAAAATCCTCGACACTCGGATACCGCAAGCGCACGCGCAACTCGTCTTTGAGGCGCCGGTTGACGAGACGCCTCGATTCACGCATGAACGACAGCAGCGTCGGTTCGATCTGCTGCTCCGCCTCCGCGCGCGTGATGCGCGGCGCGCGCTCAAGGCCGAACGCATCGGCCACCACATCGAAGTACTCGCCCATTTTCAGCGACGTATCGTCGGACGCGTGAATCGCGCGCCCCGGCCGCCCATGCGTGGCAAGACGCACCAGGATCGCGGCGAGGTCGTCGGCGTGGATATGGTTGGTGTAGACGTCGTCGGCGTCGATCAAGGCCGGCGTGCGTTTTTCCAGCCGCGCGAGCGGCAGACGGTTGCGCGCGTAGATGCCAGGAATCCGCGCGATGCTCGCGGCGATCGCGCCTCGCGCGGTGGCGCGCCGCAATTGCCGCTCGGCCGACACGCGGCGTTTGGCACGCGCATTGGCCGGCTGCGACGCGCGCGTCTCGTCGATCCACGCGCCGCCGCAATCGCCGTAGACACCCGTCGTGCTCGCGTACACCAACTTCACAGGCGCCTGCAGAGCGGCGGTCCAGCGCACCCTGTCGGGTACAATATTGGCTGCTTCAGATTCCGCCCACGAGGCATTGAGGTTGCGCAACCCGCGACGCAGCCGCCCGACCGGCGCCACCGCGCCGCGCGCGGCACGCAGCGCCCGATCGCGGCGCGCGCTCAGCGTGGCGAGCAAGGCACGGGTACGGCGGTCGTCGTCGCCGGTCTTTTGCGGCGGCGCGAGATGCAGCACTGTCGGCGCGAGGCCGGCAAGCCGTTTCAGGCTGCGGCGCACGTCGAGGTCACCGACCAGCGGCGTCACGCCAGCAGCGCGCAATTCGGCGCTGCGCCCGGCGTGGCTGGTGAGCGCGAAGACATGCGCGCGTGGCCGCAACAAGGGCACGCAGCGCATGCCGACGTCACCGCAGCCAACAATCAACACGCGCGGCCGGCGTAAATTTCGTATCGCTTTCATGGTGGACGCATTGTAGCCGTCAAGCGCGGCAGGTACCGCATAGCTGAACCAGCGGGTCCGATAACGATTACCGACTTTTCGATTTCGAACACTCTATATGGCATTTAACGTCACGCTCCGGCAAAGCGGCCGGCAGTTTCAGGTAGAACAGGACGAACCCGTCCTCATCGCCGCGCTGCGGCAAGGCATCGGCCTGCCGTACGGCTGCAAGAACGGCGCCTGCGGCTCCTGCAAAGGCACCGTGGTCAGCGGTCAGATCGAACAGCGCCAGCATTCGTCGTCGGCCTTGTCGAACGACGAAAAGACGCGCGGCATGGCGCTCTTCTGCTGCGCGACGGCCTGCTCCGATCTCGAAGTGGATATTCGCGAAGTGGCCGGCGTGGGCGACGTGCAGGTCAAGAAACTACCGTGCCGTGTGAGCGCAGTCGAACGCAAAGCCGACGACATTGTCGTGCTGAAGCTGCAATTGCCCGCTAACGAACGTCTGCAATATCTGGCCGGCCAGTACCTCGAATTCATCCTGAAGGACGGCAAGCGCCGCAGCTATTCGATGGCGAGCGCACCGCACACGGAAGGCCCGATCGAATTGCACATCCGTCATATGCCCGGCGGCGCGTTCACCGATCACGTCTTCAATACCATGAAGGAGCGCGACATCCTGCGCTTCGAAGCACCGCTCGGCACCTTCTTCCTGCGTGAAGATTCGGACAAGCCGATCGTGCTGCTAGCCTCGGGCACCGGCTTCGCGCCGCTGAAGGCGATCGTCGAACATGCGGTGTTCAAGAATCTGAACCGGCCCATGACGCTTTACTGGGGCGCGCGCCGCAAGAAGGACCTGTACCTGCTCGAGCTCGCCGAGCAATGGGCTCGCGAGATTCCGAACTTCAAGTTCGTGCCGGTGCTGTCTGAACCGGACGCGAGCGATGCGTGGACGGGCCGCGTCGGCTTCGTGCATCGCGCGGTGATCGAGGATTTGCCGGATCTGTCGCCGTACCAGGTGTACGCGTGCGGCGCGCCGGTGATGGTCGAGTCGGCACAGCGCGATTTCACCCAGCATCATGGGCTGCCGGAAGATGAGTTCTACGCGGACTCCTTCACGAGCGCAGCGGATCTGGCGAACGCGGTTTGAGAGAGTGCGTAGCATCGGCGCATGCGCGTCGATGCTCACGAAGCGGAGTTCTGGAAGCGCGGCTATGCAAATGGTCGCGCTTTTCGCATGTAGGGTGCGCGCCTATGAAGGCGTCGATTCTGAACTGCAACGCGTGCGCCTGATTTTCTAGCGCCGTATGCTCCGGCCGGAGCATTTTGTGCAAAGGCGTGCATCCATCGCTGCCGGCTGCACCCAGATGCGAAACGACAAAACCGACCGCGGTCAGCGTATCGAACAGCCTGCGGCCATACACCGGCTCATGGTGCGCGACGCGATTACGCGTTTGATAGATGTGCTCCAATTGAGTGGCGACCACCGATCGATCGACTCGCTTGTCCGGGAAAATGCGCTTGAGCGACGATTTCCACAACGTCTGTTCGTAGTCGTTGGAAAACAGTCTCTTCCAGAAGTACATCGTGAGTTGGGTGATAACTTGCCCGCTTCGAACTGGGATTGTCTTTTGCCGCGCGTCGAGTCTGAACTCCTGACGCAACCCCGGCGGCACGCCACGACGGAACGCCACTTCATCGAGAGCGCGTTTGTCGAACGCGTTCAATTTGGTGTAGACGGCGCGCTGCGCACTGCGAACTGCCGCCTCGATCTTGCCGCGCTCCTCGTCCTTCCATGCAAAAGGCGCCGGTGGCCGACGCAGCCAACTTTCAACGCCGAAATACTCGGTCAGTTTGTCGCACACGGCGTTGCGCAGTGCGATTTCGACCACTGCGGTAACGCTCATCAGTGCGCCGGCAAGTTGCAACATCTCCTGATGAAGAGCGACGGCTGCGCGAGTGTTGCCTGCCATTGCCTGAAACGTGCCGAGGCGTTCGCCCGAAAGCAGCGTGGCAACTGCAGTAATTTCCTCATCTGTCAGGTGCTTCATTGACCTATGGCTCCTGTGCTTTTAGAATTGCTGGCGATAAGTCGGGATCAGTGTCGGCAGCTATCTTCGGGTGGGCGGACCCCCGGCTTCCTGATTAAAAAATGGGCGCGCTCTGGAGCGCCCATTTGCATTTCTGGCGGCCGTTTGTATCGGTTTATACCGGCTTGCTCCGCCCTGCCGGACAGCCGCTTGACAGTCGATGTCACATTTTAGTCAGCCACACATCTCATAATCGGCGTACAACCTGAACTTCCGCTGCGGACAAAAAATATCCGTCCAATGCAAATTCATGGTTTACACCAGCGCTTTCCTTGTCGTATTCTTTCGCGCATGAACCGCATCCAGTCCGAACTCCGACGTCGCCGCTCGCCGCTCCCTTAGGGGCGCCGCTGGCTTCGTCACGGATTCGCGCCGCACACGGGCGCAAGCAGTTCGAATCATGAAAGCCACGGCATGCCGTGGCTTTTTTGTTTGCTTTTTGCTGTCACCGGCCGCTGCTTCATTTGAGGCCAACCGTTCATTAACCCTTCACCCCGCTGTCTGGAGCCTGCCGTTATGAATTTCAATGAGTACCCGATCGAGTCGCTGATGTACATCACGAACCGGCCCGAAATCGTTTTCACGCACGGCAAGGGCTCGTGGCTCTACGACAATAACGGCAAGCGATATCTGGACTTCATCCAGGGCTGGGCGGTCAACAGCCTCGGCCATTGCAACGACGGCATGATCGAAGCGCTGAACACGCAATCGAAGCTGCTGCTGAATCCGTCGCCGGCCTTCTACAACGAGCCGATGGCGAGGCTCGCCGGCTTGCTCACCCAGCACAGCTGCTTCGACAAGGTGTTCTTCGCGAACAGCGGCGCCGAAGCGAACGAAGGCGCAATCAAGCTCGCGCGCAAGTGGGGCAAGAAGTTCAAGGACGGCGCGTTCGAAATCATCACGTTCGATCACAGTTTCCACGGCCGCACGCTCGCCACCATGTCGGCAAGCGGCAAGCCGGGTTGGGACACGATCTACGCACCGCAAGTGCCGGGCTTTCCGAAGGCGGATCTGAACGACATCGCATCGGTCGAAAAGCTGATCAATGCGAAGACCGTCGCGGTGATGCTGGAGCCGATTCAGGGCGAAGGCGGCGTGATTCCCGCCACGCGCGAGTTCATGCAACAACTGCGCGCGTTGACCAGGCAGCACAATCTGCTGCTGATCGTCGACGAAGTGCAAAGCGGTTGCGGCCGCGCCGGCACCTTGTTCGCGTATGAACTGTCGGACATCGAACCGGACATCATGACGCTCGGCAAGGGCATCGGCGGCGGCGTGCCGCTCGCAGCGCTACTCGCCAAAGCCGAAATCGCCGTGTTCGAAGCGGGCGACCAGGGCGGTACGTACAACGGCAATCCGCTGATGACCGCGGTCGGCTACTCGGTGATCTCGCAACTGATCGCGCCCGGCTTCCTCGAAGGCGTGCGTGCGCGTGGCGAATATCTGCGCGCCAAGTTGCTCGAACTGTCGGAAGAACGTGGCTTCGAAGGCGAACGCGGTGAAGGTCTGCTGCGCGCCCTGCTGCTCGGCAAGGACATCGGCAACGAGATTGTCGAGAAGGCGCGCTTGATGCAACCCGACGGCGTGCTGTTGAACGCAGCGCGTCCGAACCTGCTGCGCTTCATGCCGGCGCTGAACGTCACGAACGAAGAAATCGACCAGATGATGGCGATGCTGCGTTCAGTTCTCGACACGCTGTAATCACCCAGGAAAGCGCGTATGACGACGACCGAAACGTTATCGATCCGCCGCTTCGAAGCGAGCGACACCGATGCCGTGGTCGCGCTATGGCAGCAAGCGTTCCCGGAGTACCGGGACGTAACACGGCCGCAGCGCAACCCGCATCTGTCGATCGCGAACAAGCTGGCGACGCAACCGGAACTGTTCTTTGTCGCGATGTTCGGCGAGCGTATCGTCGGCACGGTGATGGGGGGCTACGACGGGCACCGAGGCTGGTTGTATTCGCTCGCGGTGGATGAATCGCTGCGTCGTCACGGTATCGGCACACGTCTGGTCGCGCATGTCGAAAACGCGTTGACCGAACGCGGCTGCCCGAAACTGAATTTGCAGGTGCTGTCCGCGAAGGCCGACGTACGCGCATTCTACGAAGCGCTCGGTTATCGCGCGGATGCGGTGATCAGTCTCGGTAAACGTCTGGGCGAACTGGCGGATGCGCCGGCGGCTTAGGCGCGGGCAAACGCTCGAATAGAAAAAGGCCGCATGCGCGATTGAAGCGCATGCGGCCTTTTTTGCGGCTCGGGCAAACCTGGTCCAGGTTATTCACCCGGCTCATTTGCCCAGCTTAGTCACCTGGCTTATTTACACACCTTATTCACCCAGATACGCAGCCCGCACCTTCGGATCATCCAGCATCTGCTTTGCGTCGCCGGACATGGTCACCAGACCCGAGTCCATCACGTAGCCACGGTTCGCCGCCTGCAACGCGAGACGTGCGTTCTGCTCCACCAGCAGCACGGTCATGCCTTCAGCCGAAATCGCCCGCACCACTTCGAAGATCTTCTCGACCATGATCGGCGAGAGACCCATCGACGGCTCATCCAGCAACAACAGTTTCGGCTTGCTGATGATCGCGCGCGCCATGGCCAGCATTTGCTGTTCGCCACCCGAAAGCGTGCCCGCGTATTGCGTGGCCCGTTCCTTCAGGCGCGGGAAGAAGCCGAACATACGATCGACGTCCGCCTTGATGGCATCCGTGTCGGTACGCAGATAAGCACCCATCTGCATGTTCTCGACAATCGACATGCGCGAGAAGATGCCACGGCCTTCCGGCACCATCGCGAGACCGCGCTTGAGCAGTTCGTGCGCCGGGATGCCTTTGATCGACTGACCCATGTACTCGATGTCGCCCGCCGAGTACGGCTTCAGACCCGTGATCGCCTTCATCGTCGTGGTCTTGCCCGCGCCGTTCGCGCCGATCAGCGTGACCAGTTCGCCCTGCGCAACTTCGAGGTCGATACCCTTGACTGCCTGGATGCCGCCGTAATTGACCTGCAGGCCCTTGATTTTCAACATTGCTTGCGTTGTGGACATCAGTGGACTCCCGCACCCAGATAAGCTTCGATCACCTTCGGATCCTTCTGCACGTCTGACGGCAGACCTTGCGCAATCACCTTGCCGTAGTCGAGCACCGTCATCTGGTTGCACAGACCCATCACGAGCTTCACGTCGTGCTCGATCAGCAGGATCGTCTTGCCGTCGCTGCGGATCTTGTCGAGCAGCTTGGTCAGCTCGACTTTTTCCGTTGCGTTCATGCCGGCAGCCGGCTCATCGAGTGCGAGCAGCTTCGGATCCGTTGCCAGTGCACGCGCGATTTCCAGACGGCGCTGGTGGCCGTACGACAGGTTGCGCGACGTGTAGTCCGCGTACTGCGCAATGCCGACGTACTCCAGCAGTTCGATCGCACGCTCCTTGATCTCGCGCTCTTCCTTGCGCTCGGACGGCGTCTGGAACACCGCGCCCAGCAGGCCATGCTTGGTGCGCACGTGACGTCCGACCATCACGTTTTCCAGCGCGGTCATGCCGCCGAACAGACGGATGTTCTGGAACGTGCGTGCAATGCCCGCCTTCGCCACCTGGTACACCGCAGTCGGCGTGTATTCCGAGCCGTCGAGCTTGAACTCGCCCGAATCCGGCGTGTACAGGCCCGTGATCACGTTGAAGAAGGTCGTCTTGCCGGCGCCGTTCGGGCCGATCAGGCCATAAATCTGGCCCGACTTGATCTGCAGGCCGACGTCGGACAATGCCTGCAGGCCGCCGAAGCGTTTGTTCACGCCTTTCACCGACAGACGGATCTGGTCGCTACCCACGCTGTTGTTTACGTTATCGCTCATATGATTTCTCCAACGGGCCTCAGGCGCGCACCGGCTTCTTGCCGCTGCGCTTCGCCAGTTTCGCAATCTTGTCTTCGTGCTTCGGCGACGGCCACAGGCCTTCCGAGCGGTACAGCATGATCACGACCATCGCGAGGCCGTACAGCAACTGACGGATCACTTCGGTATCGACGATTTCATGGCCGAAGATCGCGTTCTGCAGCGGGCCCATCGTCGAGCGCAGGAATTCAGGGAACACGGCGAGCAGCACGGCACCGAGAATCACACCCGGGATGTGGCCCATACCGCCCAGCACCACGCACGCCAGCACCACGACCGATTCCCAGAAGGTGAACGATTCCGGCGACACGAAGCCCTGGAACGAACCGAACATCGCGCCCGACAAACCGCCGAACGACGCGCCCATTGCGAATGCCAGCAGCTTCACGTTACGGGTGTTGATGCCCATCGCCTTGGCGGCGATTTCGTCTTCGCGAATGGCAGCCCATGCACGGCCGATACGCGAGTGCTGCAAACGCGTACAGGTCCAGATCACGAACAACGCGCAGAGCACGAACAGGTAGTAGTACGAGTACACCGATGGGAACTGCAAGCCGAACAGCGAGTGAGTCTGCGCGAGACTGAAGCCGCCCACCGACACCGGGTCGATCCCCGTGATCCCCTTCGGGCCGTTGGTGATGTTCACCGGACGGTCGAGGTTGTTCATAAAGATCCGCACGATTTCCCCGAAGCCCAACGTCACGATAGCGAGGTAGTCGCCACGCAGACGCAAGGTCGGTGCACCGAGCAGCACGCCGAAGGTCGCGGCGAGCGCCATGGCGATCGGCACGATGATCCAGATCGGCACATGCAGCCCGTTCGGCGCCAGATGTGCGATCCACTCGAACTGCGTGGTCAGATGCGGTGAGCTCAGCAAAGCGGCAACGTAGGCGCCGATTGCGTAGAACGCGATATAGCCCAAGTCCAGCAGGCCGGCGAAGCCGACCACCACATTGAGGCCCAGCGCGAGCATCACGTACAGCATCGCGAAGTCGAGCACGCGAACCCAGTAGTTGCCGCCGGCCGCGCCGATGATCATCGGTGCCGCGATCACGAAGATCGCGGTGATGATGCCGACGGTCAGCGTCTTCGTCAGGTTCTTTTCAGGGATGAGCGTCGTGGACGGCTCGATCGGTTGAATTGAGGTCATGTCTGTTTACTCCTTATGGCCCGGGATCAAGCGCGATCCGCAACACGTTCGCCGAGCAGGCCCGACGGACGGAACACCAGCACGATGATCAGCACGATGAACGCGAACACGTCCTGATAGTTACTGCCGAACACACCGCCCGTGAGGTTGCCGATATAGCCCGCCCCCAACTGTTCGATCAGGCCGAGCAGCACGCCGCCCACCATCGCCCCGCCGAGATTGCCGATCCCGCCCAGCACCGCCGCGGTAAAGGCCTTCAGACCTGGGATGAAGCCCATATAGAAGTGTGCGTTACCGTATTCGGACGCAATCATCACACCGGCCAGAGCGGCAAGCGCCGAGCCGATCATGAAGGTCGCCGAAATCACGAAGTTCGGGTTCACGCCCATCAGGCTGGCGACGCCCGGGTTCTCGGCGATCGCACGCATCGCGCGGCCCAGCTTGGTCTTGTGGACCAGCAGCAGCAGGCCGCCCATCACGAGGAACGCCACCACGATGATCACGATTTCGGTCATCGAGATCACGGCGCCAGGCGTCGTGTCGGTGGCCTTGATCACGTTGATCGGGTCAGTGGGCAACAGCTGCGGGAACGGCAGCGGGTTGCGCGACCAGATCATCATCGCGAGAGTTTGCAGCAGGATCGACACGCCGATCGCGGTGATCAGCGGAGCGAGACGCGGCGCTTTACGCAACGGCCGGTAGGCCACCCGCTCGATCGTGTAGCCGACCAGCGAGCAAACCACTGCCGCGATGATCAACGCGATGATGAGCGTCGGCACATTGCCGAGGCCGGGGAAGTGGTTCTGAAGCACGCCTATGGCTGAGAGCGCAACCATCGCGCCCACCATCAACACATCGCCGTGCGCGAAGTTGATGATGCCCAAGATGCCGTAAACCATCGTATAGCCCAGTGCGATGATGGCGTAAACGCTGCCAAGCACCAGCCCGTTGAGGACCTGCTGGATGAAGATATCCATTTAATGCTCCTTAGCCCGTGCGACTGGATTCGCGTTCTTCATCAGCCGGTGGGCGGTGATGCGGTACGCCAATCTCAACGGCACTGCGGGTACTGATGTAAAAGACCGGTAAGGGTTATCCGCTACCCGGTTCGTCTTACGACTGTGATGCAGCCGCTGACTTACCGGTGGCGGATGCAAAAACGGCACCGTTGGGTGGTTTCGGTGCCGTCAGGCTGAACATCCCGTCATCACATCTTCACGACGTCGAGGACCGCTTTCTTGCCGTCCTTGAAGTCGTAAAGCGTAATGGCGCCCTCTTTCAAATCACCCTTGTCGTCGAACGCGATGTGGCCGATTACCCCGTTGTAATCGGTGGACGGCATCGCAGCCAGCACCTTGGGCGCCTCGATCGAATTAGCGCGCTTCATTGCATCGACAATCACGTACACAGCGTCATACGTGAACGGCGCGTAAATCTGCACCGGTGTGTGGAAGCGGTCGACGTACTTCTTCTCGAAGTCCGCTCCCTTGTCCATTTTCGAAAGCGCGAGTCCCGCCTCCGAACAGACCAGGTTTTGCACGGCGGTTCCCGCCAGCTCACCCACCTTGTCGGTACACACACCGTCGCCGCCAAGGATTTTTGCCCTGATACCGAGCGCCGCCGCCTGTTTGGTAAACGGCCCGCCCGTCGCATCCATTCCGCCGAACATGATCACGTCCGGCTGAACACTCCTGATCTTTCTAAGGACGGCCTGAAACTCCGTGGCCCTGTCATTCGTGGCTTCGCGCGCGACGATCTTCGCCCCGCCCGCCTGTGCTGCTTTCGCGAACTCGTCGGCGAGTCCCTTGCCGTAGACAGTCGAGTCGTCGACGATCGCGATGCGTTTCGCGCCGAGCACTTTCGTCGCGTAATTGGCAAGCGCCGGACCCTGCTCGGCATCGGTCGCGACCACCCGATAAGTCGTCTTGAAACCTTGCTGTGTGTACCCCGGATTCGTCGACGATGGCGAGATCTGCACGATCCCGGCATCGCTATAGATCTTCGAGGCCGGAATCGAGACACCCGAATTCAGGTGACCGATCACGGCGACGACGTGATCGTCGACGAATTTCTCCGCGACCGCCGTTCCCGTTTTCGGGTCCGCGGCATCATCCTGCGCATCAAGCTCCAACTGGATCTTGTGGCCGTCGATCGTCAAACCCTGCGTGTTGATTTCGTCGACCGCCAGCTGCGCGCCGTTTTCGTTGTCCTTGCCGAGATGCGCGATGCTGCCCGTTAATGGGGCCGCATGACCGATTTTCACGACAGTCGCTTCGCTCGCCGGGGCCGCCGCTGCCGTGGCAGCCGATGCACTTGCTCCCGCCTCGCTTTCCTGCTTCTTGCCGCACGCGGTCAACATCGCAACCGCAGCCACGATGGACACGGCGTAAGCAAACTTGACTCGCATTAAGTAGGTCTCCTGCGCCTTGCAAAATCTATTGTTCGGGACCCGGAGGCCTTGAGAACGCGCGCATTGTAACTCCAATTATGCGACGGGCAATATTGTTGAAACGGTGGGGTTTTCCTGCATTGCAACCTTATTTTGAGAGAGAAATTCCACGAAAGGCGCAACCCGGTTGCGACTGTTTTTCGTGCATCAGTTGCACCAGCGTTGCACCCAATGGCATCAAGTGTTGCGGCGATATGGCCCGATCCCTGATTGCACCGTGCTTCGCGTTAAGTATTACGTTTCTATTCATATCAAGGAGCGCGCACTATTTTAGTGCGTCAAAAATCGGCGCGGCACGTTTGTCACGTTTTAAACGGGGCCGCATCACTGGGAAACTGATTAAAAGCCAAATCACAATTCAAAGGAATTTGTATGGGAGAGCACAAAAAACCTCTCCTTCCGATGATCTGGCACTTTATTAAGGAGACGCTTATAGTTTGGCGGGCGTAAAAAAAGCGCGCCCTTGGGCGCGCCTTCCTTTCAAAAACGTCGGCTGATTGTCAGGTGGGCAGGCCCAATCCGCGCGGCAACGGAAACGCGATGTTTTCCTCGATGCCTTCAAGCGCACGCACGTTGCGCACGCCGAGCTCACGCAACCGGCCGATTACCGCTTGCGCCAGCGCTTCCGGCGCCGAAGCGCCCGCCGTCACACCGATCCGGCGCTTGCCTTCGACCCAGACCGGGTCGATCTGATCCGGCGAGTCCACCATATAGGAAGGCACGCCGAGCTTTTCGGCCAGTTCGCGCAGCCGGTTCGAGTTCGAACTATTCGGGCTGCCGACCACGATCACGACGTCGCATTGCGGCGTCATGAATTTGACCGCGTCCTGGCGGTTTTGCGTGGCGTAGCAGATGTCCTGCTTTTTCGGCTCGCGGATCGCCGGATATTTTGCCTTCAGGGCGCCGATGATCTCGGCTGCGTCGTCGACCGACAGGGTGGTTTGCGTCACGAACGCGATCCGTTCGGGATCGGCCAGTTGCAGGGCCTGCACGTCCTTGATGTCTTCCACCAGATGCATGCCTTCGCCCGCCTGCCCCATCGTGCCCTCGACTTCAGGGTGGCCCTTGTGGCCGATCATCACGATGTCGAAGCCGTCCTGGCGCATCTTTGCGACTTCGATATGGACCTTGGTGACGAGCGGACAGGTCGCGTCGTACACCCGCAGACCACGCGACTCAGCTTCCGAGCGCACCGCTTTCGACACGCCATGCGCGCTGAAAATGACCGTATTGCCGGCCGGCACTTCTTCCAGCTGCTCGATGAAAATCGCGCCTTTTTTGCGCAAATCCTCGACGACATAGGCGTTATGGACGATTTCGTGGCGCACGTAGATCGGCGAGCCGTGCAGCTTGATGGCCCGTTCGACGATTTCGATGGCTCGATCGACGCCGGCACAGAACCCGCGTGGCTGCGCCAGCAGGATCTCGGCTTCGGCAAGAGTCGTATCCGTGATGCTCATGTTTACAGAATCCCGATGATTTTCACTTCAAACGCCAGCGCCTGGCCGGCAAGCGGATGGTTGAAATCGAACAATGCAGACGTTTCGCCGACTTCCTTCAGGACGCCGGCGTAACGGCCGCCACCCGGTGCGTTGAATTCGATCAGATCACCCGGCGAAAAATCCTCGCCGATCATGCTGTTTTCGCGCAGCGTGGCCAGCGAGACCCGCTGGATCAACTCCGGATTGCGCGGACCGAACGCCTGACCCGGCGTTAGCTGAAAGGTCGAATGGTGGCCCACCTTCAAACCCAGCAGAATATCTTCCAGCGGCGGCGCCAGTTGGCCCGCGCCGAGCAGCAGCGTGGCAGGCCTGTCGGTAAACGTATTGATGACTTCAGCGCCATCGGCAAGAGAAAGCCGGTAGTGAAGCGTGACGTGTGAACCGGGCTTCACTTCGGAAATGTCGATGATGCTCATGCAATGCTCGCTCAGTCGAAGCGCGCTGCACGCGTGCGCCGCAGGCGCAGTTGACGCCGCAGTTGACGCGTGTGGCAAACCTTCGGTATGCCGTGCGCAAAGTGACTATTGTAAGCCACATAGCGGGCGGCGGCTTGGGTCCGTCGCGCGCATCGCGGCACAGCCAGGCACCGCGCGCCGCCCCAAACCCGAACTGGAGGACCCGTATCTATATGGCCGACTATGCCTGCACGAAAGACGAAGCGACACTCGAAGCGCCCTTGCCCGAGTCTGCAGCGCCCGCCGCCACGGCACCCGCCCGGGCGTTGCCGCGCACTTGCGTCGCAGTTGGCAATGCCGTCGCCGGCAATAGCGTTAGCACCGCCGGCGCCACCGCAAGCGCCTGCGCGCCCCCAGCCCGACAGCTCATACGAGGCAAATGGCATAAGAACGACATGCCGCGCGAACGCCTGATCGAGGACGGACCCGGCGTGCTCTCGGATACCGAAATGATCGTGCTGGTACTCGGCTCCGGCCTGCCCGGCCACGATGTGTTCGACGTCGCGCGCACCCTGCTCGACCGGTTCGGCTCGATGCGGGCAATGCTTGACGCAACCTATTCGGATTTCGACGGCCTGCGCGGCATCGGCCCGGCAAAAAAGGCGCAGCTGCTCGCCATCATGGAGATGGCGCGGCGCTCGCTGGTCGATAAAATGCGCGGCCGTTCGCTGATGAATTCGCCCGAAGCCGTGCAGGACTATCTGCGTCTGCGCATAGGCGGCAGGACGCAAGAGGTCTTCGTGTCGCTCTTTCTCGACGCCCGGCATCGGTTGATCCGCTGCGAGGAAAGCGCGCGCGGCACACTGACACGCATGGCGGTGTATCCTCGCGAGATCGTGCGGCGGGCGCTGAGTCTGAATGCCGCCAGCCTGATCGTCGCGCATAATCACCCTTCCGGCGCCGTCCAGCCGAGCGCAAGCGACTGCCGGCTGACGCATACGCTGCGCGACGCCCTTGCGCTGATCGACGTGCAACTGATCGATCATCTGGTGATTGGCGCAGATCGCACGTACTCGTTTGCCCGCGCCGGCTGGCCGTGACACAGCGCGAACCAGGGTCGCCGCAACGCTGCGCCGTCTTCGGCATCGCAAATAAGGTTTGATTTTGCGGCTTTTTTTCCGCTATAATTCCGGTTTGCCTATTTCCAACCCCCTGTTCCGAAGCCACCAAGGCGTTCCGGAAAGGAAAAGCGTCTGAAGTTCCAGAAACTTTAAGCGCAGCTCTTTTCGGGAAACTTTCACGGCGTTCGAACTCAGAATTAGCGTATTAGGAGTGCTCTCATGGCACGCGTATGCCAAGTAACTGGGAAAGCGCCGATGAGCGGCAACAACGTTTCCCACGCGAACAACAAAACCAAGCGCCGGTTCCTGCCGAACCTGCAAAACCGCCGTATTTGGGTGGAAAGCGAAAACCGTTGGGTGCGTCTGCGCGTTTCGAACGCCGGCCTGCGCCTGATCGACAAGAACGGTATCGACGCTGTGCTCGCAGATCTGCGCGCACGCGGTGAAGCCTAAGGAGTAAATCATGGCGAAAGGCGCACGCGACAAGATCAAGTTGGAATCGACCGCAGGCACGGGTCACTTCTACACGACGACGAAGAACAAACGCAACATGCCGGAAAAGATGCTGATCAAGAAGTTTGATCCGGTCGTCCGTAAGCACGTTGACTACAAGGAAACCAAGATTAAGTAAATCTTGGCTCCTGCCTGACGAAGGCAAAAGCATTTGCAAAAAAGCCTCGCATTCATGCGAGGCTTTTTTGTTTTCCGCGCCCCAAGATCGCTCTGGTTGGTCTGCCGTTTAGCCTGCCGTTTGCCCATCAGAACAGTCTTATCCCATTCGGCCAGCTTTCCCTCATTCGTCGCGACGCGTATCCTTTCTCGTTTTAGCGGCATGCACACAGCATGCCGCCACGGCAAAAACGAAAGACGGAGATGCAGGCGATGGAATTCGATGTAGCGATTGTCGGTAGCGGTCTGGCTGGTTTGAGCGTCGCGCTCAATCTCGCGGAGACCCGGCGGGTTGCGGTGGTCGCCAAGCGATCGATGACCGAAGGTGCGAGCGATTGGGCGCAAGGCGGGATCGCCGCCGTACTGGATTCGGCGGACAGCATCGAAAACCATGTGCGTGACACACTGATCGCTGGCGGCGGGCTGTGCGACGAGGCGGCAACGCGCTTTATCGTCGAACACGGGCGTGCCGCGATCGAATGGCTGATTGACCAAGGCGTGCCGTTCACCAAAGACGACGCCGCGGAACTCGGTTTTCATCTGACACGCGAAGGCGGCCATAGCCATCGCCGGATCATTCATGCTGCGGATGCAACGGGCCATGCCGTGGTCGCTACGCTCAGCGAGCGTGTACGCCATCATCCGAACATCACCCTGCTCGAAGACCACTACGCGATCGATCTGATCACGTCCGACCGCCTCGGCCTGCCTGGCCGTCGCTGCCACGGCCTGTATGCACTCGATCTGCAAAGCGGCCGCACCGTCACAATCGAGGCGCCGCATACCGTGCTCGCCACCGGCGGCGCCGGCAAGGTCTATCTGTACACCACCAATCCCGACACCGCGACCGGTGACGGTATTGCGATGGCCTGGCGCGCGGGCTGCCGCGTGTCGAACATGGAATTCATCCAGTTCCATCCGACCTGCCTGTTCCATCCGTATGCGAAGTCGTTCCTGATCTCGGAAGCGGTGCGCGGTGAAGGCGGCCTTCTGAAGCTGCCGGACGGCACACGCTTCATGCCGAATCACGACGAACGCGCCGAACTCGCGCCACGCGACATCGTCGCGCGTGCAATCGACTTCGAGATCAAGAAACGCGGTATCGATTGCGTGTATCTCGACATCAGCCATCAGTCGCCTGAATTTCTGCGCGAACACTTCCCGACAATCCTGGCCCGCTGCCTCGAATTCGGCATCGACATCACCAAAGAGCCGATCCCGGTTGTGCCTGCCGCGCACTACACATGCGGCGGCGTCGTAACCGATCTGGCAGGCCGGACCGACCTCGCGGGCCTCTATGCGGTGGGTGAAACGTCATGCACAGGCCTGCACGGTGCGAACCGGCTTGCCAGCAACTCCTTGCTCGAATGCCTTGTGATCGGACGCTCCGCTGCGCAGGCCATCGAAGATGAAGGTTTCAGCGCCGTTGTCCACGCACCGCTGCCGGACTGGGACGAGAGCCGTGTGTCCGATCCGGACGAAGAAGTCGTGGTCGCGCACAATTGGGATGAGCTGCGCCGCTTGATGTGGAACTACGTCGGCATTGTGCGTACGGACAAGCGACTCGCGCGAGCCAAGCATCGGCTTGCCCTGCTCCGTGACGAGATTCACGAGTATTACGCGAATTTCAAGGTGAGCCGCGATTTGCTCGAACTGCGCAATCTGGTCGACGTGGCGTCGCTGATCGTCGAAGGCGCGCGCTCACGGCGTGAAAGCCGCGGCCTGCACTTCAGCCGCGATTGGCCGACTACCTTGCCTAAGGCACTGCCGACAGTGTTGTCGCCGGAGCATGTGCGTAACCGCAACGTGTGATCCCCTGAAACTGAAATGAAAAGGCCATCGCCGGTTTCCCGGCGATGGCCTTTTCACTGATTGCCCAACCTTAAGCTTGAGCGCACGCGGCTCAGACGATCCGCATCGAGTAATCCGTCGCCCGAACATCTTTGGTCAGCGCACCGATCGACACGCGATCGACGCCCGTTTCCGCGATGGTCCGCACCGTCTCGAAGTTCACGCCACCGGACACTTCCAGCACCGCCCGCCCTGCCGTGATACGAACTGCGTCGCGCATCGCATCGAACGAAAAGTTGTCCAGCAGAATGGATTGCGCGCGATGCGCCAGCGCGGTTTCCAATTGCTCCAGCGTTTCGACTTCGATCTGGATCGACACGCCCGCATTCAGCGCGAGTGCCGCATCCATTGCCGCGCCGACGCCGCCCGCTGCCGCGATATGGTTTTCCTTGATCAGAATGCCGTCGTACAAAGCGAGCCGCTGATTCGCCCCGCCGCCCACGCGCACTGCGTATTTTTGCGCGAGCCGCAAACCCGGCAAGGTCTTGCGCGTATCGAGGATGCGCGTTTGGGTGTGAGCAATAGCGTCGACATAGCGGCGCGTTGCGCTCGCCACGCCCGACAGCAGCTGCAGGAAATTCAGCGCATTGCGTTCAGCGGTCAACAACGCACGGACCGGCCCGCGCAGCTCGCAAACCGGCGTATCCATGGTCATCCGGTCGCCCTCGCGATAACGCCACTGCACGTCGATACGAGGATCGACCTGGCGCATCACCGCGTTGAACCACGGCACGCCGCACAGCACGGCATCTTCGCGCACGATGATGCGTGCATCGCGCACGTCGTCTGCGGGGACAAGGCGGCCAGTCTGATCGCCTGCGCCAATATCTTCGGCCAGCGCATCGGCAACGTTGCGCGCCAACGCGGCATCGAACGCGGCGCCGTACTGCGCATGAATCTCCGCGAACAGCGGCGAGACCGCCTCGACCCGATTGCGTTCCACCGCTCCCATTACGCTGCTCCCACGTTCGAATACAGTTGCGTGTCGCGCGCAAGATCGCCGCTGGCTTGCACGCGCGTCTTGTGACGCGCCGCGAAGTCGAGCATCCGGTCGATCGGCAGACGCGCCCGCTCGCCGATCGCTCGATCGACGAAAATTTCGTTGTGGCCGCGCTCGAGCACTTCGGCCAGATTGGCGAGGCCGTTCATCGCCATCCACGGGCAATGCGCGCAGCTCTTGCAGGTCGCGCTGTTGCCGGCCGTGGGCGCGGCGATCAGGGTCTTGCCGGGCGCGGCGAGTTGCATCTTGTGCAGAATGCCGAGATCGGTCGCCACGATGAAATGCGTCGCGTCGAGTTTTTGCGCTGCGTCGATCAACTGGGTGGTCGAACCCACCACGTCCGCTTGCGCGACAACGTTAGCCGGCGACTCCGGATGCACCAGCACTTTCGCGCCCGGATATTCAGCGCGCAGCAGATCGAGTTCAATGCCTTTGAATTCGTCGTGCACGAGACACGAGCCCTGCCACAGCAGCATGTCAGCGCCGGTCTTGCTCTGGATATAGCTGCCGAGGTGCCGATCCGGCGCCCAGATAATCTTTTCGCCGCGTGCGTGCAGATCGGCAACGATTTCCAGCCCGATCGACGACGTCACCATCCAGTCCGCACGCGCCTTGACGGCCGCGCTGGTGTTCGCGTACACAACCACCGTGCGATCCGGGTGAGCGTCACAGAAAGCCGAGAATTCATCGACAGGACAACCCAGATCGAGCGAACAGGTTGCATCGAGATCGGGCATCAGAATGCGCTTGTCCGGGCTGAGTATTTTCGCGGTCTCGCCCATGAAGCGCACGCCCGCCACCACCAGCGTTTGTGCCTCGTGATCGCGGCCAAAGCGCGCCATCTCCAGCGAGTCAGCCACGCAGCCGCCGGTTTCGTCGGCGAGCTCCTGCAATTCCGCGTCGACGTAGTAATGCGCGACGAGCACCGCTTTCTCGCGCTTAAGCAATGCGCGGATGCGCTCCTTCAGCGCCACCTTCTGTTCCGCCGACGGCATGTCGGGCACCTTCGCCCACGCCTGCCCGATCCCGCAGGCCGTGCCCTGCGCCTGTGGCCGGTCGTATTCGACGGTCCTGATCGCCTGCTGATCCATGATCTCCTCTGCCCTCGCTCTGCCGCTGCGGACTGTCAATCGTGTGCCGTTGACATATCCGCCGCCCAAAAAGCAAAACCCCGCCAACGCGGGGTTTTGTGACGTAACGAAATTTTAAAGGATTTCGCGTTCAGGCATGCGATCAAGCATAACGGCGCAGACGCATCGCGAATTCTTGCAGCGCTTTAATACCGCTCTGCTCAGCGCGATGACACCAGTCTTGCAACTGAATCAGCAATTGATCGCGCGACGCATTCGAGCGCTCCCACATCGCTGCCAGTTCGTTGCGCATGTCGATATAGGTCTTGAGCTTCTGGCTGTTCGCGAAGATCTGCGGCAACTGGCGCTTCTGCGGCTCGTCGAGACCTGCTTCTTCCTTGTGGAACCAGCTACGCGCACCGCGCATCACCTGGTACTTCTCGCGCGCGCCGACTTCCTTCAGATGAGCCAGCTCCTGGCGGTAAGCGCGCTTGAGCGCCTTACCGTAACGCGCCATCACTTCGTAGCGATTCGCCAGCACGGCTTGCAGCGTATCCTGATCGAGAACCAGCTTGCCCGAGGTCAGACGCGGCGTAGGCGCGACCTTCTTCACCTTGGCCAGACGAAACGCCGACATGATGCGGATGTACATCCAGCCGATATCGAACTCGTACCACTTGTTCGACAGCTTGGCCGACGTCGCATACGTGTGGTGATTGTTATGCAACTCTTCACCGCCGATGATGATGCCCCACGGGAAGATGTTGGTGCTGGCATCCGACGAGTTGAAATTGCGGTAGCCCCACCAGTGCGCAAGGCCGTTGACCACGCCGGCTGCCCAGAACGGAATCCACACCATCTGCACAGCCCAGATGGTCAAACCGACGACGCCGAACAGCGCGACGTTCAGCACCATCATCAGGCTCACGCCGAGGATCGGGTACCTGGTGTAGACGTTGTGTTCCATCCAGTCGTTCGGCGTGCCGTGACTGAATTTGCGCATCGTTTCTTCATTCTTGGCTTCGGAACGGTACAGTTCCGCGCCTTCGAGCAACACCTTCCAGATGCCGCGCGTTTGCGGGCTGTGCGGATCTTCTTCGGTCTCGCACTTGGCGTGGTGCTTACGATGGATCGCGGCCCATTGGCCGGTCAGCATGCCGGTGGTCATCCACAGCCAGAAGCGGAAAAAATGACTGACGATCGGATGCAGCTCCAGTGCGCGGTGCGCCTGGCAGCGATGCAGATAAACCGTCACGCCGATGATCGTGATGTGCGTCGCGATCAGGGTGTACAGCACAAGTTGCCACCACGAGAAGTGGAGCAAGCCGTGGGCAAGGAAATCAAGCAAGGAATTCAACAAGGCAATTTACCTGTGGAACAAGAGACGCCAGACACACGCGAAATGCGTGTGTCAAGAAAGTGAAAGCATACAGCGGGATTGGACGATATTCTACTTGAAGCGTTCCAAGTGTTTGTAACAAATAGGGATTTTTTGTGTGACATCAACAAGATGGAACACGCCGGAGGTCATTCTGAGACCAGCCGGCGGGTTCGAAGCACCGTCAGCGGGCGCTGTCGGCCTGATTGGCCGCGGGAGCGGTCATTGTTACCGCCTGCGGCATCGCGTCGCTCACGTTGCCGACGATTCGCACTTCGCGTTGCGCGAAAGGAATCGAGATGCCGTGCTCGGAGAACAAGCGCCAGATATTGCGATTGACGGCCGAGCGCACGCCGGAGGTGCCCATCGCCGCGTCTTCGATCCAGAAGCCCAGTTCGAGATTGATGCCGTCCGTGCCGAAGCTCGCAAGATAGGGCGTGGGCGCCGGTTCCTGCAGTACTCGCGCGACATCCTGCGTGGCCTGGACCAGCAGCGCCATCGCCTGCTCGACGTCGGAGGTATAGGCGACCTGCACGGCCAACTTGGCGTGGCCACGCGTCAGATAGGAGGACTGGTTCTGCACCACGTCCGTAATCAGCTTTTCGTTCGGAATCAGCGTTTCGATGCCGTCCAGTCCACGCACCACCGTATAGCGCGTGCGGATCTGCGTGACCATGCCCTGCAGGCCGCTGACGTTGATCGTGTCGCCAATACGCAGCGAGCGGTCGATCAGAATGATGAAACCCGAAACATAGTTGCTGGCGATCTTCTGCAAGCCGAACCCGAGCCCCACACCCAGCGCGCCACCGAACACGCCCAGCACCGTGATGTCGATGCCGACCAGCGACAGGCTGATCAGCACCGCCGCCAGCACGAACGCAGCACGCCCCACTCGCGCCACCACCACCTTGAGGTTGGCATCGAGCGTGGTTGAACGCATCAGGCGGTCTTCGAATGTGGCGCCGAGCCACATCGCGACGATCATCGTCACGCACACCCACAGGAGGCCCGTAGTGAGCGAAAGCAGCGTCATGTGCGCGTTCGCGACCCTGAAGCGCACGCTGCCCATCCAGTCGATCACGTCGTCCTGAATGCCCATCACGGTGAGCACCATGCCGATCCAGACGACCAGCGAGACGAGTTTCTCGACCAGAAACAGCCATGGATGATTCGCGCCGTCTTGGCTGAAGACCCGCCGCGCGAGGAAAAACACGATGTAAATCAAGCCAATACCGAACAGCGGCACCAGCGCCAGATCGAGCAGCGCGGTGTGCATGAACTGGCCGGTGATCGCCTGCGCGAGCCACACGAGCACCGCTCCGATCAGCGGAAAAAACGCGCGGTTCAGGCTTTCCGCGCCGAAACGCAGGGTCTGGTAACGCGTCTGGCGCCGCAGATCGAGCGTGCGGCGCAGCAGACGCGCGAGCAGCCATGCGACAAGGAGCGTGCCGAGCAGCACGCCGACCTGCCACAGCATGACTGGCTGGCCGAAGTCGCGCGCGAGGTCGCCGAACATGTGAGGAAAAATGCGGTTTTGCATGATGTCGCCGAAATCGCCGGCGCGCCGGGTTCAGGAATAGAACCCGGACGAGCCGGCAGATAGCCCGTTGCGTTTAGCTCTGGCGTTCCAGCACGGCTGCGAAGAAGCCGTCAGTGGCGTGAAGGTGCGGCCACAGCGACAGGTAATCGCCCATTTCCAGATCGATGCGCTGCTCGGCGAGCACGTCGCGCGCCGGCACCAAAGCGAAGTCCGGATGGTCGGCCAGGAACTGCTGCACGACGGCTTCGTTTTCGGCTTCCAGAATCGAGCAGGTTGCGTAGACGAGGCGGCCGCCCTTCTTCACCAGACGCGAGGCGCTGGCGAGAATCGAGGCCTGCTTCGGCGCCAGTTCGGCGACCGATTCCGGCGACTGGCGCCACTTCAGGTCCGGATTACGGCGCAGCGTACCCAGGCCACTGCACGGCGCATCGACCAGCACGCGATCGATTTTGCCGGCCAGACGCTTGATCTTCGCATCGTGTTCGCTGTCGATCAGCACCGGATTCACGTTCGACAGGCCGCTGCGCGCAAGGCGCGGCTTGAGCTTGGCCAGACGACGCTCGGAGATGTCGAAGGCGTACAGACGGCCGGTCGAGCGCATCGCCGCGCCCAACGCCAGCGTCTTGCCACCGGCGCCCGCGCAGAAGTCCACAATCATTTCGCCGCGCTTGGGCGCAACCAGCGAGCACAGCAACTGGCTGCCCTCGTCCTGGACTTCGACCCAGCCGTGCTGGAACGCGTCCAGCTTGGTAAGCGGCGGCTTGCCGACCACCCGCACGCCGAACGGTGCGAAAGGCGTCGCGCCACCTTCGATGCCGGCCTTCGCGAGCGCGTTCAGCACGTCGTCGCGGCTTGCCTTGATCGGGTTCGCGCGCAGGTCCAGCGGCGCCGGATAGTTCAGCGCGGCGGCCAGTTGCGCCAGTTCCGCGGGTTCGAAGCGTTTGGAAAGCGCCTGATAGATCCAGTCGGGCAGATTCAGGCGAATCCGCAGCGGCAGGCTTTCCGGGTCGATCTTCGCGACGTGTTCGAGCCAGTGCGACTCGGTGTCCGACAAGAACGGCTTGAGGGCCGTGCGGCCGGCCGTTTGCATCAGTCCCAGCAAGGCCATCCGGCGCGCCGGGCTGCCCGCGCCGCCTTCGGCCAGATGGGCGAATTCCATCCGGCGGCGCAGCACCGCGAAGACCGCCTCGGCGATCACGCCGCGCTCGCCGTGACCGAGCTTCGGATGCGCGCGGAAAAAGCGGCTCGTGGTGGCGTCGGCCGGGCCGTTCAGCTTCAGGACGTCAGCCAGCAGCGTCTCGGTTTGTCCAATCAAAAAACCATGTAATCTCATGCGCCCTCTCCGGCGGTGTGACCGGCAAAGAGCCATTGCGGCTCCGGCGGCGTAAGCGTGACACGCAAGCCGTCGAGAGCAAGACGCCCTTCGACGAACCAGCGCACCGCGCGTGGATAAATAATGTGTTCGGTTGCCAGCACGCGTTCGGCGAGCGTGGCAGGGGTGTCGCCAGCCTCAACGGGGACGGCCGCCTGCGCGACGATCGGCCCGTGATCCAGCTGCGACGTGACAAAATGCACCGACGCGCCGTGCAGCCGCACGCCGGCGTCAAGTGCCTGTTGATGGGTTTTCAGACCCGGAAAGCTCGGCAGCAGCGACGGGTGCACATTCAGCATGCGCCCCGCGTAATGGTCGACGAAACCGGCCGTGAGCACCCGCATGAAGCCGGCGAGCACGACCAGATCAGGCGCGAAACTGTCGATTTCTTGCGCCAGCGCGGCGTCGAAACTGTCGCGATCGGAAAACTGGCGGTGGTCGACCACCGCCGTGGCAATGCCGTGCGACGCAGCGAACGCAAGGCCCGCGGCGTCAGGACGGTTGGCAATCACAGCGGCGACTTGCGCCGCCCAGCCTTCGTCCGCGCAGGCGCGAATGATAGCTTCCATGTTGCTTCCCCGTCCGGAAATCAGGATGACGAGTTTTTTCATCCGCGGATTTTATCATTCGGGGGGCACTGAAACGGCGACGCGCCGCCGTCTCGTGCGCTGAGCGTTTATAATCGTTTGTTTTGCGGCACCTCGCCCGCCCTACCTCAAACCCGTTATCGTGAGAGTCTTCCGCGGTCTTCCCAATGCTGAAAGCCGTGCGCCCTGCGCACTGACCATCGGCAACTTCGACGGTGTCCACCGCGGCCATCAGGCTTTGCTCGCCCACGTCCGGGCCGCAGCCGATGCACGCGGCCTGCCCGTCTGCGTGATGACCTTCGAGCCGCACCCGCGCGAATTCTTCAATCCCGCTGGCGCGCCGCCGCGAATCGCCATGCTGCGCGACAAGCTCGAGGCGCTGCGCACCAACGGTGTCGACCGGGTCGTGGTCGAGCATTTCAATCACACCTTCGCGAGCCAGTCGCCGGATGCGTTTGTCGAACGGATCATCGTCAACGGACTGCACGCGCGCTGGGTGATGATCGGCGACGACTTCCGCTACGGCGCCAAGCGCGCGGGCGATTTCGCGTCGCTCAAGGCCGCGGGCCAGCAGTACGGTTTCGAAGTGGAACAGATGGCAACCGTGGCCGATCCGTCCGGCGCGCGCATTTCCAGCTCGGGCGTACGCGCGGCGCTGGTGGCGGGCGATCTCGACTCGGCGCGCGCCGCGCTGGGCCGCGACTACCTGATCAGCGGCCACGTCGTGCACGGCATGAAGCTCGGCCGCGACCTCGGTTTCCCCACGCTCAATCTGGCAATCGCGCACAAACGTCCGGCGCTGGCCGGTATTTTCGTGGTGCGCGTGCATGGCGTGGCGGATGAACCGTTGCCCGGCGTCGCCAGCCTCGGTCTGCGCCCCACCGTCGACGATTCCGGCCGTGTGCTGCTCGAAGTGCATCTGCTCGACTGGCACGGCGATGCGTACGGCAAGCTCGTGCGCGTCGAATTCCTGAAAAAGCTGCGCGACGAGGAAAAATACGTCGACCTCGAAACGCTGACCGCCGCCATCGCGCGCGACGTCGCCAATGCCCGCGCATGGTTCGCGGCTGTCGGCGCCGGCACGCCGGGCAGCCGCTCCACCGGTTTCGCCACGTCGGCCACCGACCGAATTAGATAGCCGCCGCGGTACATGCAAGCGCGCCAAGTGCTGCATGTACCCACCGCTGCGCGCATCGAAAGGCGTCCGTGGATTACGCCACATGCCTGCCGGGCGCGCCCAACGCCCTGCGCTTCATGCGCATACCGCAGCTTCGCTGCGCTTAGAAAGAATTCACCGCGACCTCATCATGAGCAATAAGAAAGCCGATTCGAAACCGCAGTCACGCTACCCGGTCAACCTGCTCGACACGCCGTTCCCGATGCGTGGCGACCTGCCCAAGCGCGAGCCGCAATGGGTCAAGGAATGGCAGGAACGCAAGGTCTACGAGACGATCCGCGCGGCCAGCAAAGGCCGCAAGAAGTTCATCCTGCACGACGGCCCGCCGTATGCGAACGGCGACATCCACCTCGGCCACGCGGTGAACAAGATCCTCAAGGACATGGTCGTCAAGGCGCGCAACCTGGCGGGCTTCGACGCGGCCTACGTGCCGGGCTGGGACTGCCACGGCATGCCGATCGAAATCCAGATCGAAAAGCAGTTCGGCAAGTCGTTGCCGGCCGCTGAAGTCATGCAGAAGGCGCGTGCTTACGCGACCGAACAGATCGAGAAGCAGAAGGTCGGCTTCCGCCGTCTGGGCGTGCTCGGCGACTGGGACAACCCGTACAAGACGATGAACTTCACGAACGAGGCCGGCGAAATCCGCGCGCTCGCGAAGATCCTCGAAAAGGGCTACGTGTTCCGCGGCCTGAAGCCGGTCAACTGGTGTTTCGACTGCGGCTCGGCATTGGCCGAAGCGGAAGTCGAGTACAAGGACAAGACCGATCCGACCATCGACGTGCTGTTCAGCTTCGCGGAACCGGAAAAGACCGCGCAGGCCTTCGGCCTGAACGCGCTGCCGCGCAACGAAGGCGGCATCGTGATCTGGACCACCACGCCGTGGACCATCCCCGCCAACCAGGCGCTGAACCTGCATCCGGAAATCGTCTACGCGCTGGTCGATACGCCGCGCGGTTTGCTGATCCTCGCGGAAGAACGCGTTGAAGCCTGCCTGAAGCAGTACGGCCTTGAAGGCACGATTGTCGCCACCACGCCGGGCGCGAAACTCGTCAACCTGCGCTTCAACCATCCGCTCGCGTCCGCCCATCCGAGCTATAAGCGCACGGCGCCGGTCTACCTCGGCGACTACGTGACAACTGAATCCGGTACGGGTGTGGTGCACTCGTCGCCGGCATACGGCGTGGAAGACTTCGTGTCGTGCAAGGCGCACGGCATGGCGGATTCGGACATCATCAACCCGGTGATGGGCGACGGCCGTTATATCGAATCGCTCGCGCTGTTCGGCGGCCTGTCGATCTGGGCGGCCAATCCGCAGATCGTCGAAGCCCTGCAGGCTGCCGGCTCGCTGCTGCGCACCGAGAAGTACACGCACAGCTACATGCACTGCTGGCGCCACAAGACGCCGATCATCTACCGCGCAACCTCGCAATGGTTCGCCGGCATGGACGTGAAGCCGAACGACACCGACAAGACGCTGCGCGAAACCGCGCTCGAAGGCATCGAGAACACCGCCTTCTACCCGTCGTGGGGCAAGCAGCGCCTGTTCAGCATGATCGCGAATCGCCCGGACTGGACGCTGTCGCGTCAGCGTCAATGGGGCGTGCCAATGGCGTTCTTCGTCCACAAGGAAACCGGCGAGCTGCATCCGCGCACGCTGGAATTGCTCGAAGAAGTCGCGCAACGCGTCGAAAAGGCCGGCATTGAAGCATGGCAAACGCTCGACCCGCGCGAACTGCTCGGCGACGACGCCAACATGTACGAAAAGAACCGCGACACGCTCGACGTCTGGTTCGACTCGGGCACCACGCACTGGCACGTGCTGCGCGGCTCGCATAAAGACGAGCTGCAGTTTCCGGCCGACCTGTATCTGGAAGGCTCGGACCAGCACCGCGGCTGGTTCCACTCGTCGCTGCTGACCGCTTCGATGCTCGACGGCCGCCCGCCCTACAACGCGCTGCTCACGCACGGCTTCACCGTGGACGGCGAAGGCCGCAAGATGAGCAAGTCGCTCGGCAACGGGATCGACCCGCATGAAGTGGCGAACCGGCTCGGCGCGGAAATCATCCGTTTGTGGATCGCTTCGACCGACTATTCGGGCGAACTGGCGATCTCCGAAGAAATCCTGAAACGTGTAACGGAAAGCTATCGCCGCATCCGCAACACGCTGCGCTTCCTGCTCGCGAACCTGTCGGACTTCGACTTCGCGCAACACGCGCGTCCGGTCGAAGACTGGCTCGAGATCGATCGTTACGCGGTGGCGCTGTCGGCGAATCTGCAGAACGACATCCTCACGCACTACGACAGGTACGAGTTCCACCCGGTGGTCGCGAAGCTGCAGACGTTCTGCTCGGAAGACCTGGGCGGCTTCTACCTGGACGTGCTGAAGGACCGTCTGTACACCACGGCGCCTGACTCCGTCGCACGCCGTTCGGCCCAGACCGCGCTGTATCACATCGCCCACGGTCTGCTGCGCCTGATGGCGCCGTTCCTGTCGTTCACGGCTGAAGAAGCATGGAAGATCTTTTCGCCGAACAGCGAAACGATCTTCACCGAGACCTATCACGCGTTCCCGGCGGTGCCGCAAGCCGGCGACCTGCTCGACAAATGGACGCTGCTGCGCGCCGCGCGTAGCGACGTGACCAAGGCGCTGGAAGAAGCCCGTGTGGCGAACCTGATCGGTTCGTCGCTGCAGGCGGAAGTTGAAATCCGCGCGAGCGGCGCGCGTTACGACGCGCTCACGAGCCTCGCCGACGACCTGAAGTTCGTGCTGATCACGTCGGCGGCGAACGTCGTGAAGGTCGACAGCGAAGCGGAAGAAGGCGTCGAAGTGGTCGCCTCGAAGTATCTGAAGTGCGAACGCTGCTGGCACTATCGCGCGGACGTCGGCGACAACGCCGAGCACCCCACCCTGTGCGGCCGCTGCTTCAGCAATCTGTTCGGCAACGGCGAAACGAGGAGCGCGGCATAATGGCAAGAAGCGTGTCGAAAACGTCAGCCGCCGGTGGTTCGCTGGCGCCGTGGCTCGGTGTCGCGCTGATCGTGATCCTGTTCGATCAGCTCACCAAGATCGCGGTCCAGAAGGTGTTCGCCTACGGTGTTCCGCATGAGGTCGCGCCGTTTTTCAACCTGATCCTCGTGTACAACCGTGGCGCCGCCTTCAGCTTCCTCGCGATGGCGGGCGGCTGGCAGCGCTGGGCGTTCACCGCGCTCGGCGTGGTCGCGGCGCTCGTGATCTGCTATCTGCTCAAGCGTCACGGCGGACAGAAGATGTTCTGCACGGCGCTCTCGCTGATTCTGGGCGGCGCGCTCGGCAATGTGATCGACCGGCTCGCGTACGGCCATGTGATCGATTTTCTCGATTTTCACGTGCGCGCGTGGCACTGGCCGGCGTTCAATCTCGCCGACAGCGCAATCACGATCGGCGCGATCCTGCTCGTGCTCGACGAGTTGCGGCGCGTGCGCGGCTCGCGGTAGTTAGAAGGCCGGTGGCGGTGGACAGTGCCACCACCGGCCACCACGCTTTGTCGGAGGCTTTCGTTGGCAACCGCAGAACTCGCAGGAAAACACCTCGTCCTCGGCATGACAGGCGGCATTGCCTGCTACAAGATCGCCGAACTCACGCGCCTGTTGATCAAGGCAGGCGCGACCGTGCAGATCGTGATGACCGAAGCGGCCACGCAGTTCATCACCCCCGTCACGATGCAGGCGCTCTCCGGCCGCCCCGTCTACACGAGCCAGTGGGACGCTCGCGTGGCGAACAACATGGCGCACATCGATCTGTCGCGTGAAGCCGACGCGATCGTCATTGCCCCCGCCTCGACCGACTTCCTCGCCAAACTCGCGCACGGCATGGCCGACGATCTGCTCTCGACCCTATGTGTCGCACGCGATTGTCCGCTGCTCGTGGTGCCGGCGATGAACCGGCAGATGTGGCAAAACCCGGCCACTCAACGCAACGTCACGCAGCTGCGCGCGGACGGCATCGAAGTGCTCGGCCCCGATTCGGGACCGCAAGCATGCGGCGAAGTCGGCGACGGGCGCATGCTCGAAGCGGCCGCGACTTACGAAGCGATCGCGTCATTCTTCTCACCAAAGATCCTGTCCGGCCGTCGCGTGCTGCTGACCGCCGGCCCGACCTTCGAACCGCTCGATCCGGTGCGCGGCATCACCAATCGTTCGAGCGGCAAGATGGGCTTTGCGCTGGCGCGCGCCGCGCAGCAAGCCGGCGCCGAGGTGCATCTGGTTGCCGGTCCGGTCGCGTTGGAAACGCCGTGGGGCGTGTTCCGCGAAAACGTGCAAACCGCCCAGCAGATGCACGACGCGGTGATGCGCTCGGTCGCCAACGCCGACATCTTCATCGGCGTGGCTGCGGTGGCCGACTGGCGCGTCGATCACGCGAGCGATCACAAGATCAAGAAAACCGCCGACCGCGCACTGCCCACTTTCACGTTTGTCGAGAATCCCGACATCCTCGCAGCGGTCGCCAGGCTGCCGCATCCGCCGTTTGCAGTCGGCTTTGCAGCGGAAAGCGGCGACCTCGAAGTGCATGGCGAAGAAAAGCGCGTGCGCAAGAACGTGCCGCTGCTGATCGGCAATCTCGGGCCGCTCACTTTTGGGCTCGACGACAACGAGGTCATCCTGTTCGAAGCAGGTGGTGCAACGAAGCTGCCGCGCGCAGACAAGCAGACGCTCGCGCGCGCCCTGATTGTTGAGATTGCGAAGCGTCTGCCCGACACAAGTCTGATCCGCTAAAGCCGCTCGCGGCGACGCAAGCTGCGTTCGCCGCAAGCGCCTCCAGCGCACCGAATTATCTGTATCTGGAGCAGTACTGACATGACGCTACTTTCCGTGCTCGATCAAACGCCCGTGATCGGCGGGCACTCAGTGGCGGACGCGATTGCGGCCACCGTCGAACTCGCGCAGCTTGCCGACGATCTCGGCTACACGCGCTACTGGTGCGCCGAGCATCACGGCTTGCGCGGCGTATCGAATCCCTGTCCCGAAGTGATGCTGGCGCGCCTCGGCAGCGTGACCAAACGCATTCGCCTCGGCTCCGGCGGCGTGATGCTGCCGTACTACAGCCCATTTAAAGTCGCCGAGCAATTCATGATGCTCGAGGCGCTGTTCCCGAATCGCATCGATCTCGGCGTAGGCCGTGCGCCAGGCGGCGACATGCAAACAGCGCAGGCGGTCGCAGCCGGCGCCTACAATCGCGGCGACATTTTCCCGCAACAGGTTGCCGACCTGGTCGGTCTGATGCACGGCACGTTGCCTGACGATCACATCGCTCACGGTGTGCTGCTGCAGCCGCAGATCGCCACCCGCCCGCAACTGTGGATGCTCGGTTCGAGCGAATTTGGCGGACTGCTGGCGGCACAACTCGGCATCCGCTTTGCGTTCGCGCATTTCATCAACGCGCATTTCGGGCACCAGGTGGCGCTTGCCTATCGCGAGCGCTTCAAAGCCAGCCTGGAAACGCAACAGCCGTATCTCGCCGCCGCCGTCTTCGTGATTTGCGCGGACACCGAGCAGGAAGCCGCCGATCTGGAAAAGGCGGTCGACCTTCGTCGTGTGCAAATGGCTTATGGTCTGAACGAACCGATTCCGACAATCGAACAAGGCATCGCGCAGGAGTACGGTGAACGCGAGCGGCTCGTGATCGACCGCGAGAAGCCGCGCAGCATCATCGGCACGCCGGAAACGGTCACTGAACGGCTGCATGCCTTGCAGGAGCAGTTCCAGGCCGACGAACTGATCGTGCTCACCGTAGCGGGCAGTTACCGCGCCCGGCTGCGCTCCTATGAACTTCTCGCCGAAGCGTTCCAGCTCGGACGCCCAACCTCCACTCCCTAACCCTTCGAACCTGCATGAAACTTGACCTGAAGATTCTCGATGCGCGCATGCGCGACCAACTCCCGGCCTACGCAACCACGGGCAGCGCGGGCCTCGACCTGCGCGCCTGCCTCGACGAACCATTGACGCTGAAACCCGGCGAGACCGCACTGGTGCCGACGGGCCTCGCGATTCACGTCGGCGATCCGGGTTATGCGGCGTTGATCCTGCCGCGTTCGGGCCTGGGTCATAAGCACGGCATCGTGCTGGGCAACCTGGTCGGTCTGATCGATTCGGATTACCAAGGGCAACTGATGATTTCTACGTGGAACCGCGGCGAGACCACGTTCGTGCTGAATCCGATGGAACGCCTTGCGCAACTGGTGATCGTGCCGGTGGTGCAGGCCGAGTTCAATATCGTGGATGATTTTGCGGAAAGCGAGCGTGGTGCGGGTGGGTTCGGCAGCACGGGCAAGCACTAAGTATCCCGTATCACTTTGCGGCATAGACCGCAAAGTGACGCAATCCAAAGCACAAAAAGCAGAACGGCGCGGGGTTCAACCCGCGCCGTTCTGCTTTCAGATGACACTGAAACGCTTACTCGACCGACTTATTCAACCTCAACCGCTTCCGGATTCGGATTGCGCGGCGCCGGATGCTCGTCGAAGGTCAACTGCACCTTGTCTTCCGAATCCACGTCGACCGTCACGCGGCCGCCGTTCATCAGCTTGCCGAACAGCAACTCGTCGGCCAGTGCGCGACGGATCGTGTCCTGGATCAGGCGCTGCATCGGCCGCGCGCCCATCAACGGATCGAAACCGTGCTTGGCGAGATGCGCCCGCAATGCGTCGGTGAAGAGCGCGTCGACCTTCTTCTCGTGCAACTGATCTTCCAGTTGCATCAGGAACTTGTCGACCACACGCATGATGATTTCTTCATCGAGCGAGCGGAAGCTGATCGTTGCGTCCAGACGGTTACGGAACTCCGGCGTGAACATGCGCTTGATGTCGACCATTTCGTCGCCGGTTTCCCGGCGATTCGTGAAGCCGATCACCGACTTGCCCATGGCCTCTGCGCCCGCGTTCGTCGTCATGATGATGATGACGTTGCGGAAATCCGCCTTGCGGCCATTGTTGTCCGTCAGCGTGCCGTGGTCCATCACCTGCAGCAGCACGTTGTAAATGTCCGGATGCGCCTTCTCGATTTCGTCGAGCAGCAGCACGCAATGCGGCTTCTTCGTGACGGCTTCGGTCAGCAGACCGCCCTGGTCGAAACCGACATAGCCCGGCGGCGCGCCGATCAAGCGGCTCACCGCATGACGCTCCATGTATTCCGACATGTCGAAGCGGATCAGCTCGATCCCCAGCGTGAACGCCAGTTGCTTCGCCACTTCCGTCTTGCCGACGCCCGTGGGGCCGGAGAACAGGAACGCGCCGATCGGCTTGTCCAGCTTGCCGAGCCCCGCACGCGCCATCTTGATCGCGGCCGATAGCGCGTCGATAGCCGGGTCTTGCCCGAACACCACGCTCTTCAGATCGCGATCCAGCGTTTGCAGTTTGCTGCGATCGTCTTGCGACACGCTTTGCGGCGGGACACGGGCAATCTTCGAGATGATTTCTTCGATCTCGTTCTTGCCGATGGTCTTCTTCTGCTTCGACTTCGGCAGGATGCGTTGCGCCGCGCCGGCTTCGTCGATCACGTCGATCGCCTTGTCCGGCAAGTGACGGTCCGTAATGAAGCGTGCCGACAATTCAGCCGCCGCCGACAGCGCACCCGACGAATACTTCACGCCGTGGTGCTCTTCGAAGCGCGACTTCAGGCCGCGCAGAATCGCCACCGTCTGTTCGACGGTCGGCTCGGTCACGTCGACCTTCTGGAAACGGCGCGACAACGCCGCGTCTTTTTCGAAGATGCCACGATATTCCGTAAAGGTAGTCGCGCCGATGCACTTCAACGTGCCCGACGACAACGCCGGCTTCAGCAGATTCGATGCATCCAGCGTGCCGCCCGACGCGGCACCCGCGCCGATCAGCGTATGAATTTCGTCGATGAACAGGATTGCGTGCGGACGTTCCTTCAATTCCTTGAGAACCGTCTTCAGGCGCTGTTCGAAGTCGCCGCGATATTTGGTGCCGGCAAGCAGCGCGCCCATATCGAGCGAATACACCTGCGCATCGGCCAGAATATCCGGTACCTCGCCGCGCGTAATGCGCCAGGCGAGTCCTTCGGCGATCGCGGTCTTACCCACACCGGCCTCACCGACCAGCAGCGGATTGTTCTTGCGGCGACGGCATAGCACCTGCACCACGCGCTCGACTTCCGACTCGCGCCCGATCAGCGGGTCGATGCGGCCGTCTTTCGCCATCTGGTTCAGGTTCTGCGTGAACTGGGCGAGCGGCGTTTCTTTCTGCGCGGCGGCTTCGTCGGACTCGGCATTCGCGTCGCTCGCTTTCGCGGCGTCCGTGCTGCTGGTCTTGGCGATGCCGTGCGAGATGAAATTCACCACGTCCAGACGCGTCACGCCCTGCTGTTGCAGGTAGTACACCGCGTGCGAATCCTTCTCGCCGAAGATCGCCACCAGCACATTCGCGCCGGTCACTTCCTTCTTGCCATTCGAGGTGGATTGCACATGCATGATCGCGCGCTGGATCACACGCTGGAAACCCAGCGTGGGCTGCGTGTCGACGTCGTCCGTGCCGGGCACGGTCGGCGTGTTGTCATGAATGAAGTTGCGCAGGTTCTGGCGCAGATCCTCGATATTGGCCGCGCATGCACGCAACACCTCCGCCGCTGTTGGATTGTCCAACAGTGCCAGCAAAAGATGTTCGACCGTTATGAACTCGTGCCGCGCCTGGCGTGCTTCCATGAACGCCATGTGCAGGCTGACTTCCAGTTCCTGGGCAATCATGCTTCCTCCATCACACACTGCAGCGGATGCCCGGCCTGCCGTGCGTGGGTAACGACTTGCTCGACTTTGGTCGACGCGATGTCCCGCGTATAGACCCCACAAACTCCCCTGCCCTCGCGATGCACCTTCAACATTACCTGTGTTGCGGTTTCACGATCTTTATTGAAATATTCCTGCACGATCATCACGACAAATTCCATTGGCGTGAAGTCGTCATTCAGCAGCACCACCTTATACATGGAAGGCGGCTTCAGCTTCTTTTCCTGCCGCTCCAGTACGGTGCCGTCCTGCTTGTCCGGGATAATCGCCATACACCCATTCTAAACAACTAGGACAGGCCCGCAATCCTGTCAAAACCCGGCCAACCGGCCGGTGAGCCCGTTCGCTATCGCCCGATGGGAAATTGCCCCACGGCGTTGCGTCATTCGACGAGCCGATTGCGGAGCCGGCCCCTATCCTGTGATGCGCCGCAGCCGTGCTGCGCCGCAGTCGGATCGAGTATCGCACAACCTGCCAGTACTGGCTGAAGGCACTCGCCCGGCCAGCGGCCGGTGCGCGACCCGCAGAACAGCATGTGAGTCGATTATGCGACTTTTCAAGACGGCACGCTTGGGCAACCGCACATAACAAAATAAAAGCGGTAAAAACCCTGGAAAACGCCTGTTTGCAACGCGACAACGACGTCTCAAAATTTTCTTGACACTCGAATAAAGAGCCTCAACAATCAAGCTGGCACTTTTTTCACTGCGCCATAAATCGAAAAAATGCCGATGGTGAGCTTGTGAGGAGGGAGCGGCTGCATCACGCGGTCGTCGAGCTTTTCGAGGGCTCGTGGTAGTGACATGAGTTACAGGGGAAGTTGGAATGGCAACTGGTACGGTCAAATGGTTCAATGACGCAAAAGGTTTCGGATTCATCACGCCTGACGAAGGTGGTGAGGATCTGTTTGCACACTTCTCGGCCATCCAGATGAATGGGTTCAAGACCCTCAAGGAAGGTCAAAAAGTAACCTTCGAGGTCGTGCAAGGCCCGAAAGGCAAACAGGCATCGAACATCCAGGCACCTGCCTGATATTGTTCGTTACCCGTCCTTTGAAACCCGGCTTCGTGCCGGGTTTCTTTTTTGGGCGTCGCCCTCCAGTCTCGCGCGCCCGCGGACGCGGCCGGCGCGACGAGTGCCGTCCCAACTATCGGAAATCCGACACCTTTCCGTAAGCTTTCGTTTTACCCCTGGCCGGCGTGCTTCGAGCCTCGCGCGCTTCGCCGTGCCTGCCTCGCCGTGCCCGCTATCCGGCGGTGAGATCCGCCGTCGAGCGCTGGATGCCAAGACTGCGGGCGAGGTCACCCTCATACACCGCAATGCCCTGGTGGCGCAGATTCGACCGCGCATCCACTGCGGGCGTAATGCCGATGCTTTCGATGAGCCGGCAAAACGCATAATCCTCCGAGAGATACAGGTGTGACTCGGGGTCGATCATGGTGTCGAAGAACGCGTAGAGGAATTCCGCCGGCTCACCCATATCCAACTCCGGACGGCCCGCGAACTTCGTCCGGCAATGCAACTCCGGAAAACGTTGCATCAGCGTCAGAAATACTTCGCGCCTGATCAGCATGAATCCGGTGGGCGCATAGAGGACATCGAGAAAGCCCTCGGCGTCGACCTCCAGCGCATCGGCGCGCGCCACCGCGGGATACATTGCGTGGCGCGCGCGGAAATCGGCCTTGGTCGAACCGGCCGGGATGGCCTGCTCCAGACCGGCGGCCGGCCAACCGTCGTTTTTAAGCGGATAAACGCCCGCCACCACCAGCCGGTCAGCCTGCAGCAGGCGAACAACGTCGGCGCCCTGGAAACCGATGTCGCCGTCGATCCACATGAGATGCGTGAATCGATCGTCGGCGAGAAATTCCGCGACCATGGTGTTGCGCGCGCGAGTGATCAAACTGTCGAAGCTGTTGAAATTGATCTGGACGCCGAAGCCATGCTGGGCCGCCGTGTCGTAAAGGTCGAGAAGTCCGAGCACATAGTCGGTCGTCACCACGGCGCCATAGCTCGGTGTGGCGACATACACATTGGCAACGGGGTCTTTGTGGGTCATTGTTTTGTCACTCGCATGCAGGGGACTGGGATTGAATAGTCAGGCAGGGTGCCGCGCCTCGTCAGGAAGTGGGCGCGATTTTCGACGGGCGTAAAGTACCCGACTCCGCACGGCAAACATCTCAATAACGGTCCGAAGCGACGCCGCGAAATTTCCGCAACGATCGCCAGATATTTGGCAAGGCTCGACGGAAATTCGTAAGTCGAGCGCAGGCGGTTGGGATGCTGCAAAAAAAACCCCGGCCGCCTCACGGCGCCGGGGTTTTGAATTCGGGCTGGAGAACCCAGCGCGAATCGCTTACATATTCTCGATCAACACCTGGCCAAAGCCCGAACACGACACTTGCGTCGCGCCTTCCATCAAGCGCGCGAAGTCATACGTAACCCGCTTTTGCAGAATCGACTTTTCCATCGACTTGATAATCAGATCGGCCGCTTCAGTCCAACCCATGTGGCGCAGCATCATCTCAGCCGAGAGAATTTCCGAACCCGGGTTCACGTAGTCTTTGCCGGCGTACTTCGGCGCGGTGCCGTGCGTGGCTTCGAACATGGCAACCGAATCCGACATATTCGCGCCCGGCGCGATCCCGATACCGCCGACTTGTGCGGCCAGCGCGTCCGATACATAGTCGCCGTTCAGATTCAGCGTGGCGATCACGTCGTATTCCGCCGGACGCAGCAGGATCTGCTGGAGGAACGCATCGGCAATCACGTCTTTCACGACGATGTCGCCACCCGTTTTCGGGTTCTTGATCTTCATCCACGGACCGCCGTCGATCAGCTCCGCGGCGAATTCCTTTTGCGCCAACGCATAACCGTAGTCACGGAATGCGCCTTCCGTGAACTTCATGATGTTGCCCTTGTGCACCAGCGTGACCGAGCGGCGATCGTTATCGAGCGCATACTGGATCGCCTTGCGCACCAGCCGCTCCGTGCCTTCGCGCGACACCGGCTTGATGCCGATCCCCGAGGTTTCCGGGAAGCGGATCTTCTTCACACCCATTTCTTCGCGCAGGAACTTGATGACCTTCTTCGCCTGTTCCGACTCGGCAGGCCATTCGATGCCGGCATAGATATCTTCCGAGTTCTCGCGGAAGATCACCATGTTGGTCTTTTCAGGTTCGCGCACCGGCGAAGGCACGCCCTTGAAGTACTGCACCGGGCGCAGGCACACATACAGATCGAGCTCCTGACGCAGCGCGACGTTCAGCGAACGGATGCCGCCGCCGACCGGCGTGGTGAGCGGACCCTTGATCGAGACGACGTATTCCTTCAGCACCTGCAGTGTTTCTTCCGGCAGCCACACGTCCGGGCCGTACACCTTGGTCGACTTCTCGCCGGCGTAGATTTCCATCCAGTGGATTTTCTTCTTGCCCGCATAGGCTTTTTCTACTGCGGCATCCACCACTTTCAACATCACCGGCGTGATGTCGAGGCCCGTTCCGTCGCCTTCGATATACGGAATGATCGGCTGGTCGGAAATATTGAGCGAGAAGTCTGCGTTGACAGTGATCTTGTCACCGCCGGTCGGGACCTTGATGTGCTGATACGGCATGATCGGACTCCAGTGAAGGCTGTGCTGAAAGCTGATGGGAGACTGCGGAAACTGGGTGCTCCTCGCTACGCGCAATGCCGGACGCCCGCGAGCGGCCTGGACGCCTATTCTAGCCCACGCCGACGCGGCAACGAGGCCATCGTGGCTCGGGGTTTTCCAACATTGTCGAAAATCAAAGTCGCAAGATATTTATTCTTATGTCTTATATAAGACATAAGACTTGATCCGGCTCATTATGCATTATTATTCCGCCATTTACTATCGAGCCAGCGCCGCTCCCGGCCCGCGCGGCACGTTCCCGCCGCAGCCGGCGCTACCCGACCTTCATCGATTCCCCTATGCGACTTCTCGCCCTGAACAAACCGTTCGGCACTATCTGCCAGTTTTCGCCGCACGAGACGCGGGCATCGCTGGCCGACTGGGTAAAAGTGCCCGGCGTCTATCCGGCGGGCCGGCTCGATTCCGATAGCGAAGGGCTGCTGCTCCTCACCGACGACGGCGCGCTGCAAGCGCGCATCGCCGAGCCGCGTCACAAACTGGTCAAACGCTATTGGGCGCAAGTAGAAGGCGCGGTCGACGATGCCACGTTGAAGAAGCTCGCGCGCGGCGTCGATCTCGGCGATTACGTGACGCGGCCCTGCCGCGCCGACTACGTGGAGCCGACCGACTCGCTATGGGCCCGCACGCCGCCGATCCGCTATCGCGCCGCGATTCCGACCACATGGATCGAGTTGTCGATTACCGAAGGCAAGAACCGTCAGGTGCGGCGCATGACCGCTGCGGTAGGTTTTCCGACGTTGCGCCTCGTGCGCGCCGGCGTCGGCGCCCTCGATATTTTTTCCCTCGGACTTCAGCCGGGAGAAAGTGTCGAATTGCCGCTGAAGGCGCCATGGGAAGGTATCGCCTGAACTCGTTTACACGCGCACCATGTTCGTATCGAACCCGTATTGAAGCCGTATCGAACCCGCTATTTTGATCCGCGATAAAAAAGCTAACTCGTTGTATCCGCAAACAAAATCACGCGTGAAACAAGCATGAAAAACGCGTGAAACAATTACCCCGGTATTCACCGCGCGGTCATTCATTTGCTTCAGTACATCGGCATATAAATTTTCCACAAAAAACACGTCAACCGGTGCGCAAGCTCACGCGTTATTCGACGCAGATGCCGCCCGAAGCTATCCGGCATTCAGCCTTAAGGGCCTTGGCACAAGCCGCTCACGCGGCGAGTACGGGGAGTCTGAGCGCTAAGCAGACGTGTCGAAAATTTGTTCGACGCGGCTGTCAACCGAAAGGTGGATGGCACGTTTACCGACATGACTCTACATATAACCGGGTCATTTGGTTAATCAACTCAAGCTGAGGATTTCAAAATGAACAAACTGATCGCCGCTCTGGTCGCTGGCCTCTTCGCAACGGCAGCATTCGCACAAGCTTCGGCACCGGCAGCAGCTTCGGCAGCTCCGGCAGCAGCTGCTTCGTCGGCAAAGAAGACCACGAAGCACGCTCACAAGAAGTCGCACAAGAAGGCAGCAGCTGCTGCTGCAGCTTCGGCAGCTTCGGAGTAAGTTCGTTGTAAAAACGCAGTCAAGAACTCGCTTCATTGCCGTTCTTACGGCGTTGAAAGGCAGATCACCGCAAGGCGATCTGCCTTTTTGTTTTTGACGCGCTCGCGTAACATTCGCGGGTTAATTTCCAGCAAGGAGTCATGCCGTGCGATTTCCCATGCGCTCGTTGATTGCGCGTTTCGCTGTTGCCGTTGCACTGCCGCTCGCCGCGCTGTCGTTCGTCGCGAGTACCGTTGCCCCCGCTCATGCGCAAAACATGCCGGCCGGCGCGAAGCAGCCCGGCGACTTTCCGCGCGCGAAACTGACCGCGGGGATGTTCGTGATCGACGCGGCCGTCGCCGCCAACGACCCGGACCGCGAACAAGGCCTGATGTATCGCACGACCCTCGCGCCGAATGAAGGCATGTTGTTCGTCTTCAATGAAACCGCGGTGCATTGCTTCTGGATGAAGAACACGTTGATCCCGCTGTCGATCGCTTTCATGCGCGCCGACGGCACGGTCACCGACATCGACGAAATGCAGGCCGAGACCACCAACAATCACTGCCCGAAGAACAACGGCGTGTATGCGTTGGAAATGAGCAAGGGCTGGTTCTCGTCGAAAGGCATCAAACCGGGGATGAAAATCCAGGGCTTGCCGGCCGCGCAATAACAGCGCGCCGATCACGGCGACACCCTGCCGCTTCGTCAGCGGCCGCTTTTCGAAAAAAAGCCGGTGCCTTTCTTAAGCACCGGCTTTTTTGCGTTTGAAGCCAGCCCGGCACGGCCGGCGGAGGCCCGCGCCGGCCCGTAGGCCCAGAGCAGCAGGCGCTCACACGCGGCTGGCAAGATTCCTGCAAAAGCCGGGCCGACGCGCTATCCTAGTATTCTTAGCAAAGCAGCAAAAAAGGCTCCCCGGGCAGCACAGACTGCCGCCCGGCAAGCGTTTCAGGCGCGCCATTCCAAGGAGGTTCACGTGCCCCGCAAGACTCCCATCGAGCGCTACCGGAATATCGGCATTAGCGCTCACATCGACGCCGGCAAAACCACCACCACTGAACGCATCCTGTTCTACACAGGCGTGACCCACAAGATCGGCGAGGTTCACGACGGTGCTGCGACGATGGACTGGATGGAACAGGAGCAGGAGCGCGGCATCACGATCACATCGGCTGCCACGACTGCTTTCTGGAAGGGTATGGCCGGCAACTATCCGGAACACCGGATCAACATCATCGACACCCCGGGTCACGTCGATTTCACGATTGAAGTGGAGCGCTCGATGCGCGTGCTCGACGGCGCCTGCATGGTGTACGACTCGGTCGGCGGCGTGCAGCCGCAGTCCGAAACCGTGTGGCGTCAGGCGAACAAGTACAAGGTGCCGCGCATTGCGTTCGTCAACAAGATGGACCGTGTGGGCGCGGACTTCTTCCGCGTGCAGCGGCAGATCGGCGATCGCCTGAAGGGCGTCGCCGTGCCGATCCAGATTCCGGTCGGTGCGGAAGATCATTTCCAGGGCGTGGTCGATCTCGTCAAGATGAAGGCGATCTATTGGGACGAAGAGAACCAGGGGATCAAATTCGAGTACAAGGACATCCCGGCCGAACTCGCTGCTACCGCGAAGGAATGGCACGACAAGATGGTCGAATCCGCCGCTGAAGCGAGCGAGGAACTGCTCGACAAATATCTGCACGGCGGGACGCTGACCGAAGAAGAAATCAAGCACGGCCTGCGTGTGCGTACGATCGCCAACGAGATCGTGCCGATGCTGTGCGGCAGCGCGTTCAAGAACAAGGGCGTGCAGGCCATGCTCGACGCGGTGATCGACTATCTGCCCTCGCCGCTCGACATCCCCGCGATTACCGGCCACGACGAGCACGACAACGAAATCGAGCGGCATCCGAAAGACGACGATCCGTTCTCCGCGCTCGCCTTCAAGATCATGACCGACCCGTTCGTGGGCCAGCTGATTTTCTTCCGCGTGTATTCGGGCGTGGTGAATTCGGGCGATACCGTCTACAACGCCACCAAGGAAAAGAAGGAACGCCTTGGCCGGATCCTGCAGATGCATGCGAACGAGCGCAAGGAAATCAAGGAAGTCTACTGCGGCGACATTGCCGCGGCAGTCGGCCTGAAAGAAGCGACCACGGGCGACACGCTGTGCGATCCGCAACATGTGATCATCCTTGAAAAGATGATCTTCCCGGAACCGGTGATTTCGCAGGCCGTCGAGCCGAAGACCAAGGTCGACCAGGAAAAGATGGGCATCGCGCTCAATCGCCTGGCGCAGGAAGACCCGTCGTTCCGCGTGCAGACGGATGAAGAATCCGGCCAGACCATCATCTCCGGGATGGGCGAGTTGCACCTGGAAATTCTGGTCGACCGGATGAAGCGCGAATTCGGCGTCGAGGCCACCGTCGGCAAGCCGCAGGTGGCTTACCGCGAAACGGTGCGCAACAAGGTCGAAGATGTCGAAGGCAAGTTCGTCAAGCAGTCGGGCGGTCGCGGCCAGTACGGCCACGCGGTGATCACGCTCGAACCGTCGGCGCAAGGCAAAGGCTACGAATTCGTCGACGCGATCAAGGGCGGCGTGATTCCGCGCGAATACATTCCGGCAGTCGACAAGGGCATTCAGGAAACCCTGAAGGCCGGCGTGCTGGCGGGCTATCCGGTGGTCGACGTGAAAGTGACGCTGACCTTCGGTTCGTACCACGACGTCGACTCGAACGAAAACGCGTTCCGTATGGCCGGTTCGATGGCGTTCAAGGACGCAATGCGCAAGGCAAGGCCGGTATTGCTCGAACCGATGATGGCCGTCGAAGTGGAAACGCCGGAAGACTTCATGGGCAACGTGATGGGCGATCTGTCGAGCCGTCGCGGCATGGTGCAAGGCATGGAAGACATTGCCGGCGGCGGTGGCAAGCTGGTGCGCGCCGAAGTGCCGCTCGCGGAAATGTTCGGCTATTCGACGTCGCTGCGCTCGGCCACGCAAGGCCGCGCGACTTACACCATGGAGTTCAAGCACTACGCAGAAACGCCGAGCAACGTCGCGGAAGCCGTGATCAACGCGAAGCAGAAGTAAGCGCCGCGGGTTGCAACGCACCATGTGCTGCGCCGCAACTCAAGTTGCAATGAAGGCGAACAGCAGCAAGCCCGTCCCTCTGTGGACGGGCTTTTTTTTCGTCCGCGCCGCGGCCAACGCCCGCAGGCAACACGCACGTTTTTGACCGTGCAAAAATGGCAGGCGGCGCTGCGCCCGGCATCCGGACAGTCGCTCCCGAGGAGACACACCATGAGCCAGGATCACGAACACCCGCACTACAAGGATGAGCAACCGTCGGCGCCGATCGACTGGCGCGAGCACGGCGTCAAGGTCATCAAGGGCGACCAGCTCGACAGCAATACCGCGCAAACGCCGGGCATGAATCGCGCGGCGGCGATCAACGCGGCGCGCGTCGGCGCACAGAAAATCTGGGCCGGCACCGTAACGATCCATCCGAATGCAAAGACCGGCGCGCATCATCACGGCGCGCTCGAGAGCGTGATCTACGTGGTGCGCGGCCAGGCGCGCATGCGTTGGGGCGAGCATCTCGAGTTCACCGCAGAAGCCGGTCCGGGCGACTTCATCTTCGTGCCGCCCTATGTGCCGCATCAGGAAATCAACGCGAGTACCGACGATCCGCTCGAATGCGTACTGGTGCGCAGCGACAATGAAGCGGTGGTGGTGAATCTGAACATCGACGCGGTGGAAGCACCGGAAACGGTTTTCTGGGTCGACCCGATTCACAAGCATCCGCACGACCACTAACTCATCCTCACCCGACTCATGACGCCGACCGCCACGCTCCGCCCTCGCCTCATCGCACTGTATGCCGTACTGATCGCCGCGAATCTCGGCACGTGGGCGTGGGCGCTGATCGCGTTCCGCCACTATCCGCTGCTGCTCGGCACCGCGCTGCTCGCGTACGGGTTCGGCCTGCGCCATGCGGTGGATGCGGACCACATCGCCGCGATCGACGCCGTCACGCGCAAGCTGATGCAGACCGGCAAGCAACCGCTCGGCGTGGGTCTGTCGTTTTCGCTGGGCCATTCGACGATCGTGATCCTGGCGACCCTCGGCATTGCGTGGACTGCGCATTCGCTGCACGGCCGCTTCGAAACCTTCAAGGCGGTGGGCGGCACGATCGGCACGGTCGTGTCGGCGGTGTTTCTGCTCGTGCTGGCGTGCGTGAATCTCGTGATTCTGCGCGATGTCTGGCGCCGCTATCGCCACGTCCAACGTGGCGGCGAACTCGCTGCCGAAGCGACGGCGAACATCGCGCCCGCCGGTCTGCTGTCGCGCGCACTGCGGCCGATGTTCCGGCTCGTGACGAAAAGCTGGCACATGTACCCGGTCGGCGTGCTGTTCGGCCTCGGCTTCGACACCGCGACCGAGATCGGCCTGCTGGCGATTGCCGCGTCCGAAGCCGGCAAAGGTCTGCCGCTGTATTCGATCCTCGTGTTCCCGGCGCTCTTCACCGCCGGCATGACGCTGGTCGATTCCACCGACAACGTGCTGATGGTTCACGCCTACGGCTGGGCCATGGACGACCCCAAGCGCAAGCTCTACTACAACGCGAGTATCACGTTCGTTTCGGCGGTGGTGGCGATCGTCATCGGCGGCATCGAAGCGTTGGGACTGCTATCGGACAAACTCGGTCTGAACGGCGGCGTATGGGACGCAGTGGCGAGCCTCAACGAGCGCTTCGGCGTGCTGGGCTATGGCATCGTCGCACTGTTCATGGCGTGCTGGATCGGCTCGGTGCTGTTCCATCGCTGGCGCCGTCCGGCCACCGTCGCGCGGTAAATCCAACGCGCCTTCGTAGCGGATCGGTAAGGTTTCCACGAAGGCGGCGGCGCAACGGCGATTTCCGCGCTGCGGCATCCTGCGCTTTCACGCAGGCCGTGCGAGACAGCCCGCCGAGCGTTGTCGTGACGACACACGCCGGCCCTTTTATGCGCCAAACGGCAACCGTACCGCGCTGCAAGCGCGCCGAACCGGCGAGCAATCGCTTACACTGAAACCGCTTTTCAGTACTGCAGCGCACGGCTGCTTTTCGTCATTGCAATAAGTCGCCTTGTCGCGCGCATCCGGCGCGGCCCATCAGAACCGACAGCAGAACGGACTGGACACTCCATCGATGAAGACTCCCGCGGACCGCTTTCCCGAACTCGAGCTGGCCTTAGCCCGCCGCACCGCCGACGCCTACGGCAACCACGCCATCGACGAATTCATCGCCGGCCGCATTACGCGCCGCGATCTGCTGCGCTATGCGAGCGTGATCGGTTTGTCGCTGGCTGGCGGCGGCGTGCTGAATGCGCCGCGGGCCCGTGCGCAAGGCACGCCGGGCACGCCGGGCACGCCGGGCACATCTAACCAGACGATTCGCGTGGCCCATCTGACGCCGGCCGGCGCGGTCGATCCGCTCACCGTAAACGATGCCGCGAGTCTCGCGCTGCTGAACCAGACCGGCGAATTCCTGATCGACGACGACGGCGAAAAGCTCATGCTGAAGCCGGCACTGGCCTTGTCGTGGAAGCCGAACGACAAGGGCGACGTGTGGACCTTCACGCTGCGCCCGAACGTCAAATTCCACGACGGCCAGGCGTTCACCGCCAAAGACGTGGTCGCCACGTTCGACCGTCTCGCCGATCCCGCAAGCGGTTCGGCGGCGCTCTCGGTGCTCAAGGGCGTCCTGTCGAAAGGCGGCGCGAAGGCGGTCGACGAGCACACGGTCGCCTTCCATCTCGATGCACCGAACGGCAACTTCCCGTACTACGTTTCCTCGGACAATTTCAACGCCGTGATCCTGCCCGCGAACTATGCGGGCGGCTATGAAAAGAGCTTCATCGGCACCGGTCCGTTCAAGCTCGAAAAGTATCAGGCGAAGGTCGGCGCATCGTTCGTGCGCAATCCGGATTACTGGGGCGACAAGGCATTGCCGCAACGCGTACAGTTCTCGTTCTACGCCGACGAACAGGCGCAAGTGCTTGCGCTGCAAGGCCATCAGGCCGACGTAATGGGCACCTTCACGGTACAGGGCGGCGCCGGCATTCTGAACAATCCGGATTACAAGGCAGTCGGCGTGAAGTCGAGCGCGCATCGCCAGATTCATATGCGCAACGACAACCCGCTGTTCAAAGATAAGCGCGTGCGTCAGGCGCTGGCGTTGTCGCTCGATCGCGACATACTCGTGCGTGGTCTGTTCAAGGGGCGCGCGCAGCTCGGTAACGACAGCCCGTTCGCCCCGGTGTTTCCATCTTCCGATGCAGGCGTTGCACAACGCAAAATCGACGTCGCGAAAGCGAAGCAACTGCTTGCGCAAGCGGGCGTGCCGAACGGTTTCGATGTCACGCTGACCACCGAAAAGTACATGGAGATTCCCGATCTCGCGGTGGTCGTGCAGAACGCGGCGAAGGCGATCGGCGTGCGCATCAATCTGAAAGTGGAGAGCCAGTCGCTGTACTACGGTGCGGGCACGCCGGGAAAATCGGATTGGCTCGACTCACCGCTCGGCATCACCGATTACGGCCATCGCGGCGTACCGAACGTGTTTCTGAACGCGCCGCTCACCAGCACCGGCACGTGGAATGCCGCGCACTTCAAGAACCCGCAATACGATCAACTCGTCGCACAGTTCGTCGCGGCGGTCGATCTGGGCACGCAGCGGAAAATCTCCGGTCAGATCCAAACGCTGCTGCTCGACGAAACGCCCGTGATCATTCCGTTCTTTTACGATCAGCTGATTGCGATGCGTAAGGGCGTGAATGGCGTGCGCTTCACCGCGCTCGCGCAACTCTATTTCGACCGCGCGGTGTTGAGCGCGTGATGTGAGCGCAAAGGCCGTGAACGCAACCGCTGTGAATACACACGCCGTCGAACGCATGAGCGTGGCGCGCTTCTTCAGCAGGAGATCACCATGTCGACCACGGTGACCCCTTCCGCTTCGCCGGTCCCGAGCGGCAACGCGGGCCGCATCGTGCGTTTTCTGGCGACGCGGGTCGGTTTGTCGTTGATTACGCTGTGGCTGCTCTCGGTGATCGTGTTCGCGGGCGGCCAGTTGCTGCCTGGCGATATTGGCCGTGCGGTGCTCGGGCCGCTCGCCGACGCGCGCGCGGTCGCCGCGCTCAATCATCAACTCGGCACGGACCGGCCGCTCATGACGCAATACGTCGAGTGGATTTCGCATTTCGTGCGCGGCGATATGGGGCTTTCCTATGCGTACCGCGAACCGGTCGGGCCATTTATCGCGGACGCCCTGGCGCATTCGGCCAAGCTCGGTCTGCTCGCATTTATCGTCGTCGTGCCGCTCGGCATTGCGGGCGGTGTGTGGTCGGCCATGCACGCGGGACGCTGGCTCGATCGCACCATCAGCATCGCCGGTTTGTCGGCCACCGTGGTGCCGGAATTCGTCTCGTCGATCGTGCTGATTCTGGTGTTCGGCATTTGGCTGAGGTGGCTGCCGATCGAGGCGTCGTATCCGCCCGAAGCGAGCGCACTCGAACAATTGCGCTATCTGATTCTGCCGGTGCTGCCGCTGGTGCTGGTGTTCTTCGGCTACATCGCGCGAATGGCGCGTGCGGGCACCGTCGAAGCGCTCGATGCGGACTACACCCGCACGGCGATCCTCAAAGGCTTGCCGCGCCACACCGTGATCTGGCGGCACGTATTGCGCAATGCGCTGCTGCCGACCATCACCGTCGCCGCCACGCAGCTCGGCTACATGATCGGCGGTCTCGTGGTGGTCGAGACGCTGTTCCACTATCAGGGCATCGGCTCGCTGATCTACAACGCCGCCAAGGCCAAGGATTTTCCGATGCTCGAAGCAGGCGTGCTGACAATCGGCGTGGTCTACACCGTCGCCAATCTCGTCGCCGATGCGTTGCACGTGCTGCTCAATCCACGGCTGCGAGTGAGGAGCGCTGAATGAGCACCATCGTTCCGCCGGCCGCACCGCCCGCACCACGCCCGGCTACCGAACCGCGCTTCGACCAGCTGTTTATACTGCTGCGCTCGCCTACGTTCGTGTTTGGCGTGTTGATCGTCGGATGGTGGATCGTCTGTGCGATTGCGGGGCCATGGATCGTGCGGATCGACCCGTATGCCTCCGATCCACTCAACTCGCTCACGCCGCCCGATGGCACGCATTGGTTCGGCACCGATCAGCTCGGCCGCGACGTGTTCTCTCGCGTCATTGTCGGCGCACGCGACATTCTGACCATCGCGCCGTTGGCAACCCTGCTCGGCACGCTCGCGGGCACGGCGCTGGGATTGATCGTCGGCTACTTCGAGGGCTGGGTCGACAACATAGTAGGCCGTGCGATCGACGCCGTGCTCGCGCTGCCGCTCGTGATCGTCGCGTTGCTCGCGCTGGCCGCGGTCGGCGCATCGAACTTCACGGTGATTCTCGTGATCGGCATCACCTTCACGCCGATCACCGCGCGCACGGTACGCGCCGCCGTATTTGCCGAACGGCATCTCGACTACGTCGCTGCTGCGCAACTGCGTGGCGAACGCGCGCCATACATCATGTTCGCGGAGATCCTGCCGAACGTGCTGCCGCCGATCATCGTCGAAGCAACCGTGCGGCTCGGGTATGCGATTTTCGCGGTCGCCACGCTGTCGTTTCTCGGCTTCGGCATTCAACCGCCATCCGCCGACTGGGGGCTCGCGCTATCCGAGTCTTACACGCTGATGGCGGGCGGTGCGTGGTGGACGGTGGTGTTCGCGGCCGGCGCCATCGCCTCGCTCGTGGTCGGTGTGAATCTGATCGCCGATAGCGTGCAAGGAGTGCTCGACCGATGAACGGCCCGCCGCCCGCCTCGTTCCCCGCCTTCGACGTCTCGAAGAGCGATCGCACGGATGCGCTGACCGTCGTCGGCCTGACGGTCACGTACCGGATGCGCGGACGCGATCGTGAAGTGTTGCAGGACGTCTCGTTTCGCGTACGACGTGGCGAAGCGTATGGCCTCGTCGGCGAATCGGGGTGCGGTAAATCGACGGTCGCGATGGCGGCGCTGCGCTATCTGCCGCGCAACGGCAAGATGAAGGCCGGCAAGATCATCATCGCCGGTCAGGACGTGCAGAAGCTCGACGCCGACGCGTTGCGCACGATGCGCGCGAACGCGATTTCGATGGTCTACCAGGATCCTGGGCGGGCGCTGAATCCGTCGCTGACGATCGCACGGCAAGTCACGGAAGCATTCGAAGCCGCCGGTGTCTCGCGTGACGAAGCGGTGCAGCGCACGGTCGAGATATTGCAGCGTGTGCGCATCGCGTCGCCCGAACGCGTGATGGACAGCTATCCGCATCAATTGTCGGGCGGCATGCAGCAGCGCGTGGTGATCGCGATGGCGCTCGCCTCGAATCCGGCCTTGCTGATTCTCGACGAACCGACCACCGGGCTCGATGCCACCGTCGAAGCCGAAGTGCTCGATCTCGTGGCGCAACTGCGCGAAGAACTCGGCACGGCCGTACTGTTCATCAGCCACAACCTCGCGGTGATCGGGCGCATGTGCGAGCGCGTCGGCGTGTTGTATGCCGGCAAGCTGGTCGAGGAAGGCGCTACCCAGGACGTGTTCGCGCGGCCGCGTCATCCCTATACGGTTGGACTGCTGCGCTGCCTGCCGGGCGCGGGGCGCAGCAAGGACACCGAGCGGCTCGATACCATTGCGGGCCATCTGCCCTTGCCTGGCTCGGTCACACAAGGCTGCATTTACGCGGACCGTTGCCGCCTCGCCGACGATCGCTGCCACCGTGAAGCGCCGCCGCCGTATCGCGTGAGCGCCGCGCATGGCGATCAGATGTCGCGTTGCCACTACCACGAACGCGCCATCGAACTGCCGCGTGCGGCCGCGGAACTCTTGCCGCAGTATGACGACACGTTGCGTGACGGCGAGCGCCCTGCTCTCGTGCTGCGCGCCGAAAGACTCTCGAAGACATTTCACGTATCCGGCGCCCCGCTGCGCGCAGTCGACGACGTCTCGATCGATCTCGCCAGTGGCGAAACGCTGGGCCTTGTCGGCGAATCAGGCAGCGGCAAGACGACGCTCGCGAAACTGATGCTCGGTCTCCTCACACCGGACGCGGGCAGCGTGCTTGAACTCGACGGCACGCCGCTCGCCGCACGCGTCACGCGACGCAACGACGAACAGGTCAAGTCGCTGCAGATCGTGTTCCAGAATCCGGACTCGGCGCTCAATCGCGCGCATTCGGTGAAGCGGCTGATCGGGCGTGCGTTATCGCGTCTTACCGCACTACGTGGCGCCGCGATCGACGAACGGCTCGCCACCTTGACGGCCGCGGTGCGTTTACCCGAACGCTATCTCAGCTCGCGCACGCGCCAATTGTCCGGTGGACTCAAGCAGCGCGTGGCGATCGCGCGCGCGTTTGCCGGTGAGCCACGCGTGGTGGTCTGCGACGAACCGACATCCGCGCTCGACGTCTCCGTGCAGGCGGCGATTCTCAACCTGCTTGCCGATCTGCAACGCGAACGCGGCGTGAGCTATGTGTTTATCTCGCACGATCTGCACGTCGTGCGCTATCTGTCCGACCGCATCGCGGTGCTGTACCTCGGCCGACTGCTGGAGATCGGGCCGGCAGCCGCTGTCTTCGGCGGACCGCACCATCCCTACACCGAAGCGCTACTGTCTTCGGTGCCGACACTCGATGCCCACGACAGCAAGGCCCGCATACGACTGTCCGGCGATCTGCCGAGCGCGGCATCGCCACCGTCCGGCTGCGTGTTCCATACGCGCTGCCCGCGCAAGCTCGGCGCAATCTGCGAGCAGCAGGATCCGCCCTTCCTCGAAGCCGGCGGCGGCGATCCTGCCCGCCCGTCCGCGCATCGCATCCGCTGCCACATTCCCGCCGACGAACTGCGCGTGCTGCAAACGGGTTCGCTCGACAACGCCGGCAAGGTCTCCGGCAACGGCTCGGAAAACGCGCCGGAAAACGCCACGCGTAACGAATAACACGCAATAACGCGGCTTTCCGGTCACGCGTTTCATCGCCGAAACGTTTTTGCGCGTTTTTCCCTCGCGCGCATCGCACACCCCTATTCGATACCCTGCACTGCAAGGCTTTGCGGGCAATGGCATGGATATCGCTAAGTACGGTCCATACATTCGAAGCCAGACAGATTGGGAGAAAGCCAGAAGCGCCGCTTGTGCGAATCGCCGTGGCAAACAGCGATCCGTGACGAAGCGCGCCTGGACGGTATCGGCTGATGCGCATGCAAGCGCTTGTCAGCGCACCGGCTACGGAGCCGGGAAGACAGTAGTGGTGTTTGACTTGCATTCGCAAACCAGACTCGGGGGGACGACGAGGCTCACATTCAGACGGGCCCGTCGTCGGTGAATCAGCGTGGGAAATGGCGGCAACGAGGTGCCGGCACTCCCTCGGGAGAGACGTGATGAAAACCAGAAAATTCAATCAGTACTACTTCGGGGTAATACGAAGTGCGGCAATCGTGGCAGGCGTGACCTTGCTGGTTACCCAGGTCGCGTACTCGGCGTCGACAGATGCGATCCCCAAGTGGATCTTTCATGCCGACGCGGCATTGCCCGCGAGCAGCGCGCACAACGTGACGCAACTCGCGCAGGACGACAGTTCGGCGGCAGGCGCAGTGGCCACCGGCACCGCACCCGACGAACCGACCGCTGCCGATGACGCGGCCCTGGTGTTCAGTCCGCGCGACTGCACAACGACTAGCGTGGGGGGCTGCGCGCGGCACAGCGGCGGTAACGGCAACGGCGCGGCGAGCGCGGGCAGCAGTAGCGGCGGTTCGAGCGGCAACGGTGTCGGCGGCGCAGGTGGTGCAGCAAGCTCGGGTGGCGGCGGCAGGGGTAGTGGTAGCAGCGGCGGTGGTAGCAGCGGTGGCGGTAGCAGCGGCGGCGGTAGCAGCGGCGGTGGCAGCAGCGGCGGTGGTAGCAGCGGTGGTGGTAGCAGCGGTGGTGGTAGTAGCGGTGGTGGAAGCAGCGGTGGTGGAAGCAGCGGTGGCGGTAGCAGCGGTGGCGGTAGCAGCGGTGGCGGTAGCAGCGGTGGCGGTAGCAGCGGTGGCGGAAGCAGCGGCGGTGGTAGCAGCGGCGGTGGTAGCAGCGGTGGCGGAAGCAGCGGTGGTGGTAGCAGCGGCGGTGGTAGCAGCAGCGGTGGCGGAAGCAGCGGCGGAGGCAGCAGCGGGAGCGGCGGTTGCGGTTGCGGTGGCGGCCCCGGCGGCGGGTTCGGCGGTGGAAAAGGCGGCCCCGGTGGTGGTTTTGGCGGAGGCTTCGGTGGCGGGTTCGGCGGCGGCTTTGGCGGAGGCCCCGGCGGCGGTCACGGAGGCAAGGGTGGCGGCGGCAATGGTGGTGGCAATGGCGGAGGAAACGGGCACTAGCAGTCGCCTGCTTCCCGGGTAGGGGGCCCCCGCGCCCTACCCGTCGCTAACGACATACTTCTGTATCCCGTTCGCAGTCCCCCGGCAACGGCGGTGATGTCTCGATCCCCCGGTCGAGCGTCACCGCCCGAGGCCGGTCAGTGCAGTCAGCACCTGCAGGCGCTCCGGCAAAACAACACGCGCCGCCACGAACAGCTCACAGGCAACGCTTGCACACGTTTAAAACCAGAACGATTGATTACGTCGTGCATAACCGGAACCAAACCGAAGCGATTGCCTCATATCAGATATCAACGTTCGATATGAGGGCATCACAACATGCAACGAAACGTCCCCCACGCCATGGCGCGCACGGCCGCTGCTCTGCTGACGGTCACCGCTCTGGGCCTCGCATCGCTCGCTCATGCGCAAACACCGGCGCAAACACCGGCTACATCGGCCCAGCAGGAGCAACCGACATTGTCGCAAGCCGCCCCGCCGGTCGACCCCACCTTCTCTGCCTATTCACTCGCGCAGACCTGCAAACAGAAAAACAACAACGTCGCGCAAGGTCAATGCGTCGGCGCGATCCGCGGCATCATCCACGGCTATCAGTACGGTGTGTTGTTCCTCGGCCAGCGCGCGTCGCTGCCGCCTAATGAAACACAGCGGGTCTCGCTGTGTTTGCGTAATACGCAGGTGTCGTCGATCGTCGACGAATTCGTCGCCGACGCTGCCCAGGTCGACGAAGATTCGCTCAAGCACACGCCCGCTGAAGTCGCCGTTCTGGGTTCCGTGCACATGCATCACGGTTGCAGTTAACAACGTCGGCGCGGCGCGCCGCAACGGCGTAAATGCGTCGACTGCAGGGCCCGCTGCAATTCGCTAACGGCCGCCGCTGCGCTTACAACATTTCGAGTGGCCGCTTGCCGCGTGGCGGTTTGAAATAAGTATCGATGGCAGCAAGTTCATGCGCGCCGAGTTCCAGTTGCGACGCCCGGTGGTTGTCGCGCACATGCTCGACGCGGCCCGCTTTCGGAATCGCGAACACGCCGGGCTTTTGCAACACCCACGCCAGCGCCACCTGAAACACCGAAATGCCGCGTGCATCGGCAATGTCGTCGAGCGGCGAGCGCTTCGGCAAGCGCGCGTGGTCGACCGGACTGTATGCCATCGCCGGCATATTGCGCGCGGCAAGCCACGGCAGCAGATCGAATTCCGGCCCACGGCGCGCGACGTTGTAGAGAATCTGATTGGTCACGCATGCCTCGCCACCCGGCGTGGCGACGAGCTCTTCCATATCGTCGGTATCGAAGTTGCTGACGCCCCAGTGGCGAATCTTGCCCGCGCTGCGTAATGCCTCGAATGCCTGCACGGTTTCCGCGAGCGGCACCGAACCACGCCAGTGCAGCAGATACAGATCGAGCCGATCCGTTTTCAGGCGCTTGAGGCTGTGCTCGCAGGCCGCGATCACGCCGCGCCGGCTGGCGTTATGCGGATAGACCTTGCTGACGAGAAAAACCTCATCGCGCAGCCCGGCCAGCGCTTCGCCCACAAGCGATTCCGTCGCGCCGTCGCCGTACATTTCCGCCGTGTCGATCAGCGTCATGCCCAGTTCGATGCCGCAGCGCAGCGCGGCGATTTCCGAGGCGCGGCGCGCCGGTTGTTCGCCCATTTCCCAGGTGCCCTGCCCCAGTTTCGGAATGCGCTCGCCGTCGGGCAGGCTCACGCTCGCGATATCGGTCGTCATGCTTTGTCCTCGAAGTGGCTAAACGGATTGAAATGCGCGTCTGAGCATGCGCTTACGTCGATGTGACGGCGCAGGCGATGGAAATCATGGGACGAGTTTAGCGGTTGCGCGGGCGCCGGATCGGCCATCCGGCAAAAGCCCGCTATAACAGAGCGCGCCGATGTCTTAGAATTGCCGCTTGCCCTTCTTGCGTGAGCCCCATGACCTCTGCCTCGGAAGACCGCTGGCGCGATCTGCGCCCGGACCCGGAAAACGACACGCCGCTATACCTGCAACTCGCTCGCAAGCTCGGCACTGCGATTCACGAAAACCGTTGGAACGCGGGCGAGGCGCTGCCTTCTGAGCGCGTGCTGTCCGAAGCGCTCGGCGTATCGCGGATCACCTCGCGCAAAGCCATTGCCCTGCTGGTCGAACAGGGATTGATCCGCCGCACCCAGGGCGCGGGCAGCTTCATCACGCCGCGCTATGAAGATCCGCTGTCGCGTCTGTCGAGCTTCAGCGAAATGCTGCGGCGACGCGGTTTTACGCCGAGTTCGAAGTGGTTGTCGCGGGAAATTTCGCCGGCTAATCGCGATGAGGTGATTCAACTGGGTTTGTCGCCGGCGGCGGCGGTGACCCGGCTGCGCCGTCTGCGCCTCGCCGACGGCATCGTGATGGCCGTGGAGAATTCCACCTTCCCTGCCGCGGTGATTCCCGATCCTCAGGCAATTGGCGATTCCTTGTACACGTACCTGGAACATCGCGGACTGACGATTGTGCGCGCGCTGCAGCATTTTCGCGCGGTGAACGCGAGCGACGAGATCGCGCAGCAGATGAGCATTGCCCCGAACGACGCGCTGCTGCTGATCACTCGCGTCGGATATACGGCGGATCAGCGGGCGATCGAGCTGACCGACACCTACTGCCGGAACGATTACTATGATTTTGTGGCGGAGTTGAGGAAGTAGTTTTCTGCTCGCGCAGGTTTCTTGTTCTGCGCGACGCTTCAGGGGCGTGTCTGCGGCAAATCCTGGGCAGACAAGACCTGTGGCAGAGGCTCATACGGTGCGGTGAGCCTACTGCTGGCACCACCGCCGCGGCCATCAATACCTTCACAGCCATTTCGCCTCGTGCGCCCCGATCCGGGTCGGCGGCAACTCAAAATAAGCAGGTGTCTCATCCAGACGCTCGGCCGGCAGAACTCCGAGAACACGCCCGAACTCGGATTGAACCGTCGCAAGACAATCCCGCACGTCGTCGATGGAAACGTCGGGTGCCTTCCAGCCGTCGGCAAGCAATCCAAACGACTGCAACCACCGCCCGGTCTGCGCGAGCGACACCCTCACGTGCCAACTCCCACCTTCGGTAGCTCGCCGCGCCAATGCGGCCATCGCGCCGAAAGCGGCCAGATACCCTGTAGCATGATCCAAAGCCTGACACGGTAAATGCTTCGGCTCATCCCATCCCGCTGCCTCGCGCTCAGTAAAAGCAATTCCACTTGCCGACTGCACGAGGCTATCGAAGCCGCGCCGCCCGGCCCAAGGTCCCGTGTGCCCATAAGCGCAAACCGAGACATAGACGATCCCCGGGCGCACCTGTGCCAGTTCCGCGGGACCAAATCCGCGTGCCGTCAGCGCTCCCGGCCGATATGCCTGCAAAAATACATCGGCGCCACTGGCCAGGCCGCGTAAGGTTTCCCGCCCGGCGGCGTCGCGCAAATCGACAACCGCCGAGCGCTTGCCGCGCCCGTTGTCGATCACCAGCGGCGCGATGTTCGGCAAATGCGGGCCGTTGACCATCAACACCTCGGCGCCATGCTGCGCGAGCGCTCGCCCGGCCACCGGCCCGGCAATGATGCGCGACAAATCCAGCACCCGCACGCCCGCGAGCGGCCGCTCCGCGCCGCCGCGCTGTGGTGGTTCGGCGGGTGCGTCGCCAATGCGCTCGATCTCGAACAGAGGCAGCCGCGCAATCGCTTTCGCCTGATCGAGCGCAGCCCACTCGTCGGGCGTACGAATCAAGGCGGCGCACAAACCGGCGTCGGCAAGCGTCTGGTCGAGCGCGCTGCCATCCCAGCCGCGAATCGCCTCGGCCACCGCCGCGCGATCGTTGGCGCAATCGAGCACCTTCAACACCCCGGCGAGATGATGCGGAAAGTTGGTGTGCAGTTGAATCCAGCGGTTGTCGCGCGTCGCGTAGAAACCCATCACCGGATCGCGCAAGGCGGGCGGCGGACCCTCGTCGATGCGCAGGTAGCGCTCGCTGCGAAACGAGGCCAGCGCGCGCCGCATCTCCACCGTGACATGTTGCCGATGCCCTGTGCGCAAGCGATGGTATTCGGCAGCCGCAAGGCCGGTCGCGGCGATGGTCGCCGAGGCCAACGCGCCGACCCGGTAGACCGACGGCAAGCCCGGATCGGTACCCGCGAGCGAAACCGACCTCAGCGCAGTCGGGTCGCATTCCGCGGGGGTCCAGATATGTTTGAGAGCGAGTTCAGGCGTCATGGGGTTCATGTCGTTCATCTCGGAACGGAAGGAAAGTGAACCGAGTCTAGAATTCCGCCTTGCAGCAATCAATCTTGATTATGATAATCAATATATATTGATTTTTTCGGTTTCTACGAATTTCCATGCCGTCCTCCTCGCCTGCCCTGACCGCTGCCGAAGCCGCTGCCGCACTCGGCATCAGCCTGTCCACCCTGTATGCGTATGTTAGCCGCGGCATGCTGAGTTCGTCGCCGGATGCGCAGGGCAAGCATCGCCTCTACGACGCCGGCGAAGTGCGGCGACTCGCGCGGCGCAAGGAAGACGGCAAGCGCGCCGGCAAGGTTGCGCAGAAGGTGCTGGACTGGGGCGTGCCGGTGCTCGAATCGTCGATCACGCTGGTATCCGATGGCCGCTTGCTCTATCGCGGGCATGACGCCACGGAACTGGCCCGCACAGCATCACTGGAAGATGTCGCGGCGTTGTTGTGGGAATGCAGCGCGCGGCGTATCGCCGAGGCCCCGGCAGTGCCGTTCGCCGCCGCTCAGTGGGCGGCCTGGCTCAAGCTCTGGAGCGACAGCACGCCGCTCGACCGCGCGCTCGTGCTGCTGCCGGCCGCCGCGGCGCAAATGCCGCGGGTCTGGGCGCTCGGCCGCGACGCGCAACTCGATACCGCCTGCGCGGTCATGCGCTTGCTGGCTGCCGCCATGATCTCGGCGGCGCCGTCGAACGAACCGTTGCACAAACAGTTGGCTTCAGCGTGGAACGTGCGCAACCGTCAGCAGGCCGGGCTGCTGCGCGCGGCGCTGGTGGCGTGCGCAGATCATGAACTGAATGCATCGACCTTCACGGTTCGCTGTATCACGTCGACGGGAACGCATCTGTTCGGCGCCGTGGCGGGTGGTCTGGCCGCGCTGGCCGGGCCGCGGCACGGTGGCGAGACGGTGCGGATCACCGCGCTTCTTGACGAAGCATCGCGCGCTCCCGATCTCGATCGCTATTTGGCGAATCGGCTCGCGCGCCATGAGCACGGCACGCATGGGCCGGTGCTGTCGGGCTTCGGCCATCAGCTCTATCCGCAAGGCGACCCGCGCGCGCGTCTGTTGCTGGAAATGCTCGACGATTGCGCGCCCGCCCGCTCGCCGCTAGGCGAAGTGCAGGCGCTCGCGCGCGCGGTGCGCGACACGACCGGCGCGGAGCCGAACGTCGATTTTGCCCTCGCGGGCATCGAACGGGTACTCGGCCTGCCGGCCGGCGCGGCATTCACGCTGTTCGCGGTCGGCCGGGTGGTCGGCTGGATCGCCCATGCAATGGAACAGACGCGCGACGGCCGGTTGATCCGGCCACGCGCGCGCTATATTGGGGACTACGAGGCGGCCGGCTGAGGCGCGGCGTTGCCCGGCCTCAAAGCAGGTACGATCGCACTCGTGCCTGCGCCGGTTGCTGCGGGGTTGCCACGGTTGCTGCGGTTGCTGCGGTCGACAGCGACTGCCGCAGCTTCCCCGTCACGCCACGCCCAACCAGCGCGGCAGCCAGTTCAACCCCGGCATGCGCGGCGGCCGGGTAACCGCACGCTCCGATCCGCTAGCCAGCGCGAAACGCGCACCAGTCTTCCCGGCACTGACCCACGCCACGGTACCGCGCGGCAATTCGGTTGATTGCCCCGTTGCCAGCCAGTGATCCGCGTTGTCGCCTTCGACGGTCAGCCAGATCTCACCCGAGATCACCTTGAAGACCGACGGACGCGCGACACGCCAGGCCGCCGCGGGCTCGTCACGTTCCATTTCGAAAATACGGACTTCACGCATCGCTTTTCTCCTTCAAAGAACTTTCCTGTTGTAGAGATTATTGACGTGCGATCATCCAATACCCATGCACAGTTCCGAACACTTTTATCGGAACTGTTCAGTCGAAAAACCGGACAGTTGGGGTAAACACGCGTCAGGAGAGCGTGCGGCGCGCGCCGTCGAGGCGGTCCGGCGCGCCGGGTTTCCGTTGGAGGAAAGAACCGCATGAAACTCGACATTCAACTCGATCGCGATAGCGGCGTGCCGCTTACCGAGCAGATCGTCACAAGCGTCACCGCCTGGATCCGGTCGCGCACGGTTCACCCGGGCGCCAAGCTGCCGTCGATCCGTCAGTTCGCCGCCGACTATGACGTAAGCCGTTTCCCCGTGATCGAGGCTTATGACCGGCTGGTGTCGCTCGGCTATGTCGACTCGCGCCACGGCTCGGGCTTCTATGTCTCGGACCGTCAGCCGGCCAGCGCGCAGTGCCAGGGCACCTCGGACCCGCGCCGCGCCGAGGACGAATCAGGACACCTTCTGCAGCAGTTCAACCACCCGGGCGAAACGCTCAAGCTCTGCAGCGGCTTCATTCCCGACGCATGGCGCGACATGGACAGCCTCGCGCAAGCAATCCGCCACGTGTCGCGCACCGACACCGCCAGCATGGTCGACTATGCGACCCCGCTCGGCAATCTGACCTTGCGCGAACATCTGCAAAGCCGCATCGGCCAGTTGGGGATTCAGGCGGACGCCTCGCAGATTCTGATCACCAACGGCGCAAGCCAGGCGCTCGATCTGCTGATGCGCTACATGCTCAAAGCCGGCGACACGGTGTTCGTCGAAGACCCCGGCTACTACAACCTGTACGGTCTGCTGAAGCTGCACGGCGTGAAACTGATCGGCATTCCGCGCACCCGCAGCGGTCCCGATCTCGAGGTGTTGCAGGCGCAGTTGCAACTGCACCGGCCGAAACTGATGTTCATCAACACGGTGTTCCACAATCCGACCGGCACCACGGTCGCGCCGCCGGTCGCGTTCCGGCTGCTGCAACTGGCGCGCGAACACGGCTTCAAGATCATCGAAGACGATATCTACGCCGACTTCCAGAGCGACCTCACGGATCGTCTCGCGACCCTCGACCAGCTCGAACACGTGATCTACGTGGGCGGTCTGTCGAAGACGCTGTCGTCGTCGCTGCGTATTGGCTGCGTGGTGGCGAGCCACGCGATCATCAAGGATCTGGTCGACATCAAGATGCTGACGAGCATCGGCGGTTCGCGGTTTGCCGAGGCGGTCGCCGTGTCGCTGCTGGAGCGCGGCGCGTACCGCAAGTATCTGGAACGGCTGCGCCGCCGCATGCGCGACGCGCTCGGCTCGACCATCCAGACACTCGAAGACGCCGGCTGGGAGGTGTTCGAAAAACCCGTCGGCGGCAAGTTCGTCTGGGGACGCGTACCGCACGTCGACAACTCCGAACGGTTCGTGGCATGCGCCGCACCGCTCGGCGTGACGGTCATTCCCGGCAGCTATTTCCGGCCGAACACGGCAGCGAGCCCGTGGATCAGGATTCACGCGGCATTCGGCAACGAACCGCGCGCGCAGGCATTTTTTCACGCTGCCGCGGCGTTGCCGGCTTCGGCCAAAGCGGCTTGATTCGGCGTCGCGCCTCGTGCTTATCCACTGCGCCGGGCGGCGCTTTTCCCTAGAATAGCGAGTCCCCGTCCGTCCCTGCGCGCCCAATCGCCCTTCCATGTCCACGCCGCCGACCCTGCCCGCCTCCGCCCCTGCCCGTGCTGCGCCGGCCCCCTCGCCCCGTTCGCTCACGGTGATGCTGTGGCTCGTCGCCACCGGCTTCTTCATGCAGACGCTCGACTCGACCATCGTCAACACCGCGCTCCCCGCGATGGCGACGAGCCTCGGCGAGTTGCCGTTGCGCATGCAATCGGTGGTGATCGCGTACTCGCTGACGATGGCGGTGATGATCCCGGTGTCAGGCTGGCTCGCCGACAAACTCGGCACGCGGCGCGTGTTTTTCAGCGCGATCCTCGTATTCGCGGTCGGCTCGCTGTTGTGCGCCAACGCGCACACCCTGAATCAGCTCGTGATCTACCGCGTCGTGCAAGGTGTGGGCGGGGCGATGCTGCTGCCGGTCGGGCGGCTCGCGGTGCTGCGCACCTTCCCGGCGGAACGCTATTTGCCGGCCTTGTCGTTCGTGGCGATCCCGGGGCTGATCGGGCCGCTGATCGGCCCGACGCTCGGCGGCTGGCTCGTGAAAATCGCTTCGTGGCACTGGATCTTTCTGATCAATGTGCCGGTGGGGATCGTGGGTTGCATCGCCACGTTTATCTTTATGCCGGACAGCCGCAACGAGCACACCGGCAGCTTCGATCTGAAGGGCTATCTGCTGCTGATTTTCGGCATGGTGGCGATTTCCTTCGCGCTCGACGGCCGCACCGAGTTCGGCATCCAGCACGCCACCGTGCTGGTGCTGCTGATTCTGAGCCTCGCCTGCTTCGTCGCCTATGGGTTGCATGCCGTGCGCGAGCCTGCGCCGATCTTCCCGCTCGATCTGTTCAAGATCCACACGTTCAGCGTCGGTCTGCTCGGCAATCTGTTCGCGCGGATCGGCAGCGGCGCGATGCCGTATCTGATCCCTCTGCTATTGCAGGTGAGTCTCGGCTATAGCGCCTTCGAAGCCGGCATGATGATGCTGCCGGTAGCGGCCGCGGGCATGGCCGCCAAGCGGCTCGTCACGACGCTGATCGTCAAGTACAGCTACCGGCGCGTGCTGATCGTCAACACGGTGCTGGTGGGCCTGACCATGGCGAGTTTCTCGCTCACGTCTGCCGGCCAGCCGCTGTGGCTGCGGCTCGTGCAACTGGCGTTCTTCGGCGCGGTCAACTCGATGCAGTTCACCGCGATGAACACGCTGACGCTCAAGGACCTCGGCACCGGCGGCGCAAGCAGCGGCAACAGCCTGTTCTCGCTGGTGCAGATGCTGTCGATGAGTCTCGGCGTGACGGTGGCCGGTGCCTTGCTCGCGACCTTCACCGGTCTCCTGCCGCGCGTGACGGCTGCCAACTCGCTGCCCGCATTCCACGCGACGTTCCTGTGCGTGGGCATCATCACCGCGGGCTCGTCGTGGATTTTCGCGCAGCTGTCGCCGGACATCCGCACGCCCGCGAAAAAGACCGATCCTTCGGAGCGGACCTGAGTTTTGGGCCGGGAGCGGTCGTGACTCGCGGTGATGTCGCCGTGGTTCAGGCGGTGACTCGCTGTAATGTCGCCACGGCTCAGGTGCTGGCTCGCTGTGACGTCGCCGCGGCTCAGACGCTAGCTCGCCGTGATACCGCCACAGCTCGGGCGGCGGCTCGCTTTGACGTCGCCGCAGTCCCAGCCGCGGCTCGCCGCCATTTCGCGATAACCGCCGCGTCCTGTCGCCGACCCGCAACGGGGCGCGGGCCGCACCACAGAAGTGCGAACCATCGCTTTCGCGACCGCACTGGCGCACAATCGCCGTACTGACCGTGGCAACCGTGCGCTTACCGTGTGTTTCCGCTCGCGCATAGTTCTTGCTCAACTATCCTGTAAACTCACGATTTGTGCGTGCGAACTCGTGCTGAGCATGCAGGCGCGCCGCCACTTCCACACGACTGACATGATGAGCATGATCGAACTCGATCCTCCCGGCTTCCAGCCGCCACGCCCAATGGCCGGCGACGAAGGCTCCCGGCGCACCGTTCTGTACGGCGGCTACACGGTTTTCAGCGTGTTCCAGCCGGTTTTCTCGGTGTCGCACCGGCGCGCGATCGGTTATCACGCTTCACTGCGCGCACACGACGAACATGCGCTGCAAGTGCCGTCGCACGAGGTTTTCACGCAAGCGGCGCGGCGCGGCGACCTGCTGGAGCTCGGGCGGCTAGCCGAATCGCTGCATCTGGGCAATTTCAACGCGTTCGACAGCCACGACGAATGGCTCTTTCTAAGCCTGCACCCGGCTGCGCTGATGGACACCAGTTACGGCGACGCCCTGCTCGCCGGCCTCAAGGCGCTGGGTCTGCCGCCGCAACGAGTGGTGCTGGAAGTGTCCGAACAGGCAGGCGGTGAAACCACGCGCTTCGCCGATATCATCGACGCGTTGCGCAAATCCGGATTCCTGATCGCGCTGGACGGTTTTGGCGCCAAGCATTCGAACATCGACCGCGTGTGGAATCTGCGTCCGGACATCGTCACGCTCGACCGCTGCATTCTCGCGCAAGCGAGCGAGCACTCGCATATCGAACGCGTGCTGCCGGGCCTCGTCTCGCTGCTCCACGAATCCGGCCAACTGGTGCTGATGGGCGGCCTGAGCACCGAACGCGATGCGCTGATCGCGCTTGAATGCAACGTCGACTTCGTGCAAGGCGCATTCTTCGCAGGCCCGAGCGTCGAGCCGGTAAAACCGCAAGCCGCGGCCGGCCTGATGGACTCGCTCTCCGCGGCACTACGCGAACGGGTCGCGACGCGCGAACGTGCCCAGTCCGCACGGCTCGCTCCGTATGTCACGGCGCTGGAAACGGCCGCGGCCCAACTCGTGGCCGGGGAATCCGTGACCCAGGCAACTGCGTCGCTGCTCATGCTCGGCGAAACGGCACGCTGCTTCGTGCTCGACGGTTCGGGGCGGCAGATCGGCGACAACGTACTGCCGCCGGGACGCGCTTCGCAACGCGCCAAACGCTTCCGGCCCCTGCTGCATTCGGAAGGCGCGAGCTGGGAACGCCGGCCGTACTTCATTCAGGCAATGCGTGTGCCCGGCCAGGTGCACCTCACGCCGCCCTACCTGTCGATCAACGAAGCGCACCTGTGCGTGACCGCCTCGATCGCCGCGCATACGCCGCACGGCACGCAGGTGCTATGCGTAGACATCAACTGGGAAGTCGCTGCGCATCGTAATTGAAGCAATGGTGTTCCGCTGGATTCGCGCGAGCAGCTTCATGACGGCCGCGCGGCCCAGCAGGCGATTGGCTGCCTGCAAACGCGCCGCGCTGGTGACGGCGCGCAACGCGACGATCTTCACCGAACCATCCGCAAGACTTTGCGTGGACACGTCGATTACCCCGACAACCTCGCCTTCGAAGAGCAATGCAATGCACCTCGCGCCTTCGACCGACACCACCTCTGCATGGCTCGCCTGATGCGCGAGCGCGGTCACCGTCTCCATCCAGGCCACAGGCGCCAGTTCTTGTGTGCACACCGGTGCGTCGCTGACGACGTCGCTGACCACTTCGGGCGCGTCGCTAAAGAGACGCAGCAAACCAACCCGGTCCTGTGCCTCCAGCGCTGTGCGCAAGCGCTCCACAATCCGCGCATGTGCGGCGGGATCGGGCCGTTCCAGCGGCGCACCCGCACGCTGCAAACGCGCCTTGGCCCGGTGGACGATCTGACGGCAACTGGCCGGCGTACGGTCGAGGATCTTCGCAATTTCCGCGTAGTCGCAATCGAAAGCTTCGTGCAGCACGAAAGCCGCCCGCTCATCCGGTTTCAGACGCTCGAGCAGCAGCATCACGCCGTACGACATCTCCGCCGCGCGCAAGGCCAGTTCCTCCGCCGATGGCGCCACCTCGTCGAGCCAGGGCTCCGGTAACCAGCCGGCGGCCTGCGACGCGCGTTCGCGCTGCACATGACGCAGCCGGTCGATCGCCGCGCGCGTGGTGATCGTGGTGAGCCAGGCGGCCGGCGTCTGCACCTCATGCGTATCGGCGAGATGCCATTTGAGCCAGACGTCCTGCACCACGTCTTCCGCTTCGGCACGGCTGCCGAGCATGCGGTACGCCAGCGCGAGCAGGCGGGCGCGCACGGCCGCGAAGCTGGATGCCTTGTCGATTCCTTGTTCCGTCATGCCTGGACCTCCAGATCGTGCTTGGTGAAATGCGCGGCGCCTTGCGAGCCGAATGCCTGATTGGCTGCCTGCTGCCTGCTGCCTGCTGCCTGCTGCCTGCTGCCTGCTGCCTGCTGCCTGCTGCCTGCTGCCTGCTGCCTGCTGCCTGCTGCCTGCTGCCTGCGACATTGTCCGGGCGCGCGCTGCTATCTGCATCCTTTTCAGCTTGACGCCCGGCTCCCCGCCGATGTGACAGCCTGACGAAAAAATATTCCTGTCACATCGCCATCCGCCCCCTCGTCATACGGACAACAAGCCGCGCAATGGGTGCGTGGTCGTTCAAACCGGTCACCGCCACCGGCTAACCGGGCTATCCCCAACACAGAACACAGCCTAAAACGAGGCAACCATGCATTCCAGCTATCCCTCTGTCGTCGGCCTGGGCCTTGTGCCCACCGTCATCGAACAGTCAGGCCGCGGCGAGCGCGCTTATGACATTTATTCGCGCCTGCTACGCGAGCGGATCATTTTTCTGGTCGGTCCGGTGAATGAACAGTCGGCCAGTCTGATCGTCGCCCAATTGCTGTTCCTGGAATCCGAGAATCCCGACAAGGATATTTCTTTTTACATCAATTCGCCGGGCGGCTCAGTGTATGACGGCCTCGCCATTTACGACACGATGCAGTTCATCAAGCCCGAAGTGTCGACCTTGTGCACCGGCTTTGCCGCCAGCATGGGGACATTCCTGCTGACGGCCGGCCAGCGCGGCAAACGGTACGCGCTGCCCAACGCGCGCATCATGATTCACCAGCCGTCGGGCGGCAGCCAGGGCACCGCTGCCGACGTCGAAATCCAGGCGAGAGAGGTGCTCTACCAGCGCCAACGCCTCAACGCGATGATGGCCGAGTGCACCGGGCGCAGCATCGAAGAGATCGTCCGCGACACCGACCGCGACAACTTCATGTCGGCGCACGACGCCAAGACGTATGGCCTCGTCGACGAGGTGCTGGAAACACGCGCGGCGTTAGGCGACCCGGCTCGTCACCATGACATGTAGTGTGGCAAGAGCACCGGCCGCCCTGCTCACACAAACCAGATGTAAAGATATACCTCGTCCTCGGCCCGTATCCCCGGCGGCAACTAGCGCTCGCGGCTCGGAAATACAGAATGCTTGAGCCGCCACCTTGCTGAGGCCGCTGAGCTTGCACGCCCAAGCGCGCCCATTTATTCCCTCTGACAGGAGCAAACCGCCCGCCCCAAGCGCCACCCGAAAAGTCCCCACCCCAGACGGCTTATTACCCGCCCTATCGCCGTGCCAGGAACACAAAAGCTGATCCCCTCCGTAGGAATCGCTATCATGGTCGCGATTCGTCGAATTCGACGATCGCTTCAATGGAGATATTCATGGCGTCATCCAACGAAACCGTCAGCATGGCGCTATTCTGCGACTTCGAAAACGTTGCGCTCGGTGTGCGCGACGCGAAGTACGACAAGTTCGACATCAAGCTGGTGCTCGAACGTCTGCTGCTCAAGGGCAGCATTGTCGTGAAGAAGGCGTATTGCGACTGGGACCGCTACAAGAGTTTCAAAGGCCCGATGCACGAGGCCAATTTCGAGTTGATCGAAATTCCGCACGTGCGCCAATCAGGCAAGAATTCGGCCGACATCCGGCTCGTGGTCGACGCGCTCGACCTCTGCTACACGAAATCGCACGTCAATACCTTCGTCATCATCAGCGGCGATTCGGACTTCTCGCCGCTGGTGTCGAAGCTGCGCGAGAACAACAAGCAGGTGATCGGCGTCGGCGTGCAGCAATCCACCTCCGATCTGCTGATCGCAAACTGCGACGAATTCTTCTTTTACGACGACCTCGTGCGCGAAAGTCAGCGCACGGTAGCCAAACGCGAGTCGTCGCGCCCGCAACAGGCCGCGCAGCAGACGGCCAAACGCGCGCCTGACGAAGATAAGTCGCGCAACAAGGAAGACCTCGAAAAACGCCGCACCAAAGCGGTCGAAATCGCGGTGCAAACGTTCGACGCGCTCGCGTCCGAACGTGGCGACAGCGGCAAGATCTGGGCGTCGGTGCTGAAGAACGCAATCAAGCGCCGCAAGCCGGATTTCAACGAGACGTACTACGGTTTTCGCGCATTCGGCAATCTGCTGGAAGAAGCCCAGGCACGCGGGCTGCTCGAATTCGGCCGCGACGAGAAGTCAGGCGCATACGTTTATCGGGGGACAACCGCGAATGTGAGCGCCGAAAACGTGAATGAGCCTGCCGAATCTGGCGAGCAGGCAGAACAGATAGTTGAGGCACAGGTTACCGAAACCGTGGTTACCGGGTCGGGTGGCAAACAGGAGTCGCGACGCAGAGGCCGTAACAATCGCAAGTCCGGTCGTGGCCAGCAGGAAGCCGCACACGAAGAGCGCGCGGCAGTCGAACATGGCGGCCACACGCAGGCTAAAGCGGAAGCCGTGCACACGCACGCGCCATCAGCCAGCGAACCCGTTTTCGAACAGCCGGAAGCGGCTTGGGCAGAACCGGCGGCCTTTGCGGATGAACCCGTCGCGGTAGCCGTCGAAGAAACACCGGAGGCGAGCGGTACGCAACCTAAGCGCCGCAAGGAACGCGCACCGCGCAAGACAGCCGCGAAGAAAGCGAAGAAGACAACGCCGCGAAAGATCGACGAGGTACCGGAAATCGCGGCACCTGCTGAAGCACCGGTAGCATCTGTCGCCGAAGAAAAAGCGCCCGTGCCCGCCAAAAAGGCAGCGCGCAAAACGGCCCCACGCAATCGCCGTCCGCGAAAGACAGCCGCCACGAGCGACGCGGAGTAAGCGTCTCATATCGCGTACCGCGTGCTAAAACAAGGCGAGCGCCGCAGTACAAGCTCCGCTGCAAACAAAAAGCCCCTGCTCGTGATGAACAGGGGCTTTTTCCAATTCCGCGTCACGGAGCTTCAATCGAGCTGAAACTGAAACCGCAATAGCATCAGCGCACCCCACCGTTCAACAACGCCTGCTCCGCGATCAGCGATATCAGCTCACGTCATCCCGTGACCGCTGTATATGTACGCCCGCGCCAGAAACTGCAACAGCACAGCACTCACAACAAGCCAAACACCGCCACCCCATTCGTCGCACCTACATACACCTTGCCGCGCGCGATCATCGGCGTGATGAACTTGTTGCCCGCGCCCCATTGATCGCGCGTGCCGGCCTGGTTGCTGTTGTACAGCTCGTTCGCAAGATTGCTCGCGTCGTATGCATGCAGGGCGCCCGTGGTGCCGTTTTCCGCGACCCAGACGATGCCGTTGCCCGAGCCGTTCGCCGACACGGCCGGTGTCGCGCCGGGATAGGCAAAGGTGATTGAACTCTTCGACGAAGCGGTAGCCGCGAGAAATGCGCCCGAGACCGGCAGCGCCTTCAGGTTATCGTTCCAGCCGCCGTAATACACCACGCCGTTGTAGTAAGCCGGCGAACCCCAGATGCCACCCGCGAGCGTGCCGCTCAGCTCCTGCCAGATGTTGTTTGCTGTCGAACTGAATTTGCCCATCGAGTCACGATCGACGACATAGATGTTGTTGTCCTTGCCCGCCGCCACGGCCAGGTGTTTGACGACGCCGCTCGTGGTCGTCTGGTCCGGCAACAGCATCACGCCGCCCGAGCCGAAATCGTTGTCGGCATTTGCCTCGGCCACGACGTTATCCATGGCAAAGTAATCGGTGACCTGCAGATTTCCTGACGACAGCTTCATCAACGAATTACCGAAGTCACCGTCGACGGGAAAGCCCTGTGCATTCAACGTGGTGCCGAACGTACCATTGCCGTCCACGACATAAATCGACGTGCCGTCCGACGCCATTCCCGAACCCGCCATCCAGATCGAACCCTGGCTGCCGTTCGGCGTGATGTTGAGCACGCTGGTCTGCTGCAGCGTGTCGGCGCTGTAGGCCATCAGCCAGCCCGTGTACGAGCCCGCCATGCAGTGTGAGGTCCAGCCCATGTATATGTTGCCGCCGACCAGCGTGAGCGCTGCGCGCTCTGTATGCGACGAAGGATTAAAGGTAATCACACCATTAACGCTGCCCGCCCCGCTGCCCGGGTAAGTCGCGGCGATTTCGGTCGGGCCGCCCAGCACTTCCGCGCCGGTGGTCAGGTCGAGCGCATGCAGGCGGTGATGATAGGCGCCGCTGCTGTCTTTGGTCATTGCTACGGCGTACAGAACGCCGTTCGTGCCACGATTGCGGTCGATGACCGGCGTCGACGTAATACCGATTTCCGGCGTGAAGTCCTGGCAACTAAAGTTGTCGCTGGATGTTTCGCCGCTGCCTGTCAACGAGACCTTCCACAATTGCGCGAAGGTCGTGGCGTCGTAGGCGTACACGCTGTCATGTTCGGTCGCGACGTAGACCACATCATGCGACGTTCCGCCGATCGGCAGACTGGTCACGAACAGCGGCTGTGCATCGACCTTGCCGTCCGCGGCGAGAAACGCAACTTTGCCGAAGCTGGTTGAATTGACGTTCGCGAGCGTCAGCGTCGTCTCGGCAAGCATCTGACCAGTGCGGGCGAGATCGTTGTGATGCATCAGGACGTCGGTAGCGTAAGCCGTTGTGCCCGTCGACGTGCTGCCCGAACCCATCGAGCCGCCGGTCGAGCCGGTGCCACTCGTGCCGCCACTGCTGGTGGAGCCACCGCCGGCCGCCGAACCGGAGCCGGTAGTCGAGCCGGTAGTCGAGCCACCACCCGAGCCGCCGCCGCAAGAAAGAAAACCGGCGACGACGAATGCAATCGCCAGCCACGCGCACACATGGGACCACACGCTCGGCTTGAACGTACCGGTTTGCGGTCGCTGCATAGTCGCCTCGTTCGCACGATGTCGGACCCAACTCCGTACGTCGGGCTACGTCGCACCGCGGCGTCAGAAACCGCGCGTGCCGGCAGGAGCGGAGTGGATTTTGCGGGCAGTGCTGAACCGCCAGACAAGCGGCGTCTCTGACCCTCGATCCAAACGTACGCCCTTTGCCGGGCGGCATGCCGCCATCGTTTCGTGCCTTTCCGCCAGTTACGACAAAAGCTTTACTGCAATAAGCCTGCCTGCTACCTGGCACAAACGCTTCGTCCCGGCAAAGCGAGGCTGCCGGTCAGGCTCAGTAATAAGGGTACGGCGCGTAGATCACCGGGGGCGGCGCGACATACCGCGGCGGCGGCGCATAGTAGTACGGCTGCGGCGCGTAATAAGCCGGCTGCGGCGGCTGCGAAATCGTATTGCCTTTCGAGGTCATGCACTGCGCGTAAGCGGCGTCGTAACGCGCTTGCAGACCTGCGGCGGAATACTGCGCGCCATTCGCGCCGTTTGCGCCGCCGATCAACAGCCCGCTGCCCGCACCGATCGCCGCACCCGCGCCGGCGTTACCCGCCGCCGCACCGATCAGTGCGCCGACAGCGGCGCCGCCGAGCGTGCCGATCGCCGCGCTGTTCACACTATTTGTGGTCGCAGCCTGCGCGGCCGCGTTCGGGTCCGTCGAGCGGTTAGCGTAGTCGCGGCATGCGTAGTCGTCCTGCTGGAACTGCCCAAGCGGTTCGCCGCTGCGCGGCAGCGCGACCACACTCGGACCGCTCGGCGGCATCACCGCACAACCGCCAAGCGCGAGCGCGAGCGCGACAACGGCGGCCGGTATGGCGATGCTTATCGACTTGGTGCTGGAGATCATGTTGGTACGTTTTAGAGACATTGGAATTTAAACGTTAGGCCAAACCGCACCGCTCCTGGTTACAGGATCGTTACAGAAAGTTTTTCGCTTACATCTGCGCAGCGGCTCACGCGCTGCCCCGCGCGGGACAAAAATGGCACCCGGATTGCCCGCCCCACGCGTTATATGGGGTAACGCTTGTAAGCGGCACGGCAATCTGATTTCACGCTTCGCGGCCTAGACTGGTTGCCTTCAGGGCCACGCGATCGGATTGCCTGCCGAAGTGCTCCCCCGCGTCATACCGAGACCCTGCTGCACGCCCGCTCACCCCTGCATCAGACGGCACCCGTCAATGCAACAGAGGATCACTCGATGAATCGATTTGTTTTCGCCGTGGCAGCTTCTGTCGGCTGCATATCGCCCGTTTTCGCGCAGTCGAATACGACGCTTCCGAGCACCGTGCTCGAGCCCTCGGCGACGACATTTCCGAGCGCTTCGATTGCGCAAAATTTCCAATACATCAATCACCCGCCGCCGCCCACGCAGGCCAGTTCGGTTGCACCCACGAGCGGTGGGCGCGGTCATCGGCATCGGCAGATGTCGGCGGATTCCGATACGACGGGGGCCGCTTCAACGCAACCTTGATCGCCCGCGCGCAAGGTCCGAACCGGCGCGATGCAACGCTCCACCAACTGCGCCGCAGTTACCAACTGTGACAAAGCTTGCACCCGCAACCGGCCCCGCGGTCGCCGACCTGACAATTGTTTCCCCTCCATTACCGCGTAACTGCCCGAAAAACGCAGGTAACCCGGCCACCGAACGCATTACCTAGCATCGTCATACTCCCCCGCCTGTTGTAGCGCTGACGATCGCTAATGAATCTTTCGCGTCCCTTTATCGACCGCCCCGTCGCCACCACCCTGCTTTCGCTCGGCCTCGCGCTCGCCGGCGTGTTCGCTTTCGTCCGCTTGCCGGTCGCGCCCTTGCCTCAGGTGGACTTTCCCACCATCTCCGTGCAGGCGAGCCTGCCGGGCGCCAGCCCGGAGACCGTCGCCAACAGCGTGGCGAGTCCATTGGAACGGCATCTCGGGCAGATTGCCGACGTGACCGAAATGACCTCGCAAAGCTCGGTCGGCGCAGCGCGCGTCACCTTGCAGTTCGGCCTCGACCGCGACATCAACGGCGCGGCGCGCGACGTCCAGGCCGCCATCAATGCGGCACGCGCCGACTTGCCGTCCAGTCTGAAAAGCAATCCTACGTATCACAAGGTCAATCCCGCCGACGCCCCGATCCTGATCCTGGCGCTGACCTCACACACTTTGCCGCGCGCGAAGCTCTACGATCTCGCTTCGACCATCCTTTCCCAGGCGCTCTCGCAGTTGCCCGGAATCGGTGAAGTCGACGTCAACGGGTCCGCCAATCCGGCCGTGCGGGTCGAACTCAATCCCAACGCGCTCTATCACTACGGCATCGGCCTCGAAGACGTGCGTGCCGCGCTGGCCTCCGCCAATGCCAACAGCCCGAAAGGCACCATCGAAAGCGAAGGCGCGCGCTACCAGCTCTACGCCAACGATCAGGCGCGCGCCGCCGATCAGTACAAGGATCTGATCATCGCGTACCGTAACGGCGCGGGCGTCAAACTGTCCGACGTCGCCGAGATCGACGACTCCGTCGAAGATCTGCGCAATCTCGGCCTCTCGCGAGACAATCAGCCGTCCGTGCTGGTCATGCTGTACCGGCAACCGGGCGCCAATATTCTTCGCACCGTCGATAGCGTGCGCGCGCTGATCAGGCAACTGAAGCCCGCGTTACCTGCCGATGTCGACGTGCTCGAAGCCTCCGATCGCTCGACCACCATCCGGACCTCGCTGCACGACACCGAAGCCACCCTGCTGATCGCGGTCGGCCTGGTGATTCTGGTGGTCTTCGTGTTTCTCGGCAGCGGCCGCGCGGCGCTGATCCCGACCGCTGCAGTGCCGGTCTCGATCATCGGCACGTTCAGCTTCATGTACCTGCTCGGTTATTCGATCGATAACCTGTCGCTGATGGCCCTCACCATCGCCACGGGATTCGTGGTCGACGATGCGATCGTCGTACTGGAAAATATCTCGCGTCACATGGAAAACGGTGTGCCGCGCATGCAGGCAGCCCTGGTCGGCGCACGCGAAGTCGGTTTCACCGTGCTGTCGATTTCGATCTCGCTGATCGCCGTGTTCATTCCGATTCTGCTGATGAGCGGCATTGTCGGACGGCTGTTTCGCGAGTTTGCAATCACGTTGTCGCTGGCGATCGCCGTGTCGCTGGTGGTGTCGCTGACTACCACGCCGGTCATGTGCTCGCGGCTGCTGCGCTCGCGTGCAGATGCATCCGCCAATCATGCCAACCATAGCGCTCGCGGCGATCAAACCCATCGCAACGAGCGCAAGGGCCGGCTCCACTTTCTGACCCGACCGCTACAAGCGCTGCACGATGGCTACGCACGCTCGCTCGAGTGGTCGCTGCGCCATCCGCAGTTGTTGCTCGTCATCCTCGTCGCCACGATCGGCCTGAACGTCTACCTGTACATCGCGATCCCGAAAGGCTTTTTTCCGCAGGAGGACACCGGTCGCCTGATCGGCGGCATTCAGGCCGATCAGAGCATCTCGTTTCAGGCGATGGAGCCGAAGCTCAGGCAGATCATGAAGATCATCGGCGGCGACCCGGCGGTGGACAGCGTGGTCGGCTTTACCGGCGGACGGCAGACCAATACCGGTTCCGTGTATGTCGCGCTCAAGCCATTGTCCGAGCGCCACAAAACGGCGGACGAAGTGATTGCACGTCTGCGTCCGCAACTCAATGCCGTGCCCGGCGGGCGGCTCTATCTTCAATCGGTGCAGGATATTCGCGTCGGCGGACGGCAAAGCAATGCGCAGTATCAGTTCACCTTGCTCGGCGATTCGAGTCAGGAACTCTACGCATGGGCGCCGCGGCTGACGCAGGCGCTGCAAGGCCTTCCCGAACTGGAAGACGTCAACTCCGATCAGCAACAGGGCGGACTCGAAGCCGACATCGACATCGACCGGGCTACTGCCGCGCGGCTCGGCGTCACGCCGGCTCAACTCGACAACACGCTCTATGACGCTTACGGCCAGCGGCTGGTCTCGACCATCTACAACCCGCTCAATCAGTACTACGTCGTCATGGAAGTCGCACCACGTTACTGGCAACAGCCGCAGACGCTGAACGACCTGTACGTGAGCACCTCCGCCGGCAGTCCGAGCGGCACGCAATCCACCAACGCGGTGGCGGGCACCGTGACACTGGCGAGTACGGCGAACGCGGGCACAGGGGGTTCGTCGAACCCCGCCATACCGCCGACCGGCGCGGGACCGGTGGTGAGCGCCGGGGGTACGGCAATTCCCACTCAACCGCCTGTGTCGACCGTTACACCCGCCAGCAGCACAGCAAGCGTGCTCGATGCGTCAGCAGCCAGCAGCGCAGGCGCCAACACGAACGCCACGACGGTAACGACAACATCTGTCAACGCGACGCCGTTTGCGACGATCGGATCGTCCGCAGGTGGCACCAGCACCACATCCAGCATGGCGAGCATCGCGAGCACGAGCGCGGCAACGGTCGCGGCCGATTCCGCACGCAACCTCGCGATCAACTCGATCGCGGCAAGCGGTCATTCGAGCGCCTCCGCGGGCGCGTCGGTCAGCACCTCACTGGAGACGATGATCCCGTTCAGCGCATTTGCGCGCTTCAGCCCGGGACATACGCCGCTCGGCGTCAACCACCAGGGCAACTTCGTCGCCACCACGATCTCATTCAATCTGCCGCCCGGCGAGCCGCTCTCGACCGCAGTCGCGGCCATCGACCGGGCCATGGCCGAACTGGGTATGCCGGCCTCGATTCACGGCAGTTTCGAGGGCACGGCGCGGACTTATCAGCAATCGCTGCGGGACGAACCGTTGCTGATCCTCGCGGCATTGGCTGCGGTGTATATCGTCCTCGGCATGCTTTATGAGAGCTATGCGCATCCGTTGACGATTCTGTCGACACTGCCCTCGGCCGGCGTCGGCGCCTTGCTCGCGCTGATGCTTTTCCACGTCGAGTTCACGGTGATGGCATTGATCGGCGTGATTCTGCTGATCGGCATCGTGAAGAAGAACGCCATCATGATGGTGGACTTTGCCATCGCGGCATCGCGTGAAGGCATGTCCTCGCGCGACGCCATTTACAGCGCGAGCCTGATGCGCTTCCGGCCGATCATGATGACGACCTGCGCAGCGCTGCTCGGCGCGCTGCCGCTGGCGCTCGGCAGCGGCGAAGGCGCGGATCTGCGCCGGCCGCTGGGCATTTCGATTGTGGGTGGTTTGATCGTGAGCCAGTTGCTGACGCTTTACACGACGCCGGTGATCTATCTCTACGTAGACCGCTTGCGCTTGAAACTGGGTGCCGCTGGCGGCCGTTCGCGCGTCAACGCAAACGGCTAATGTCGACGCGCAGACGAAGCCGCACGCGCGCAGGCGGCGGCAAAGCAAACGACGTTTAGCGCTTGATCAATGACGGAAAGTCGGCGCCACGGTTGGCGGCATCGACCGCGGCTCATAGACGGAACCCGTGGCCGCCACGCTGTCATATCCGCCAAACGCGTCATGTTGCGCGTGCTCGCACCACTGCAGCCAGACGTTACGATAAGCGGCTTCGACGTGACGCGCGAAGCGCGCGCCGTCCATCAACGGTGAAGCCGTGAGGCGCGCGCGCAGGCTCCCACGCATCTCACTCAGGCGCGGCAGATCGCGTACCAGTTGAACAGCGGTCTCGACAAACCGCGCGTCGTTATCGGCCACCAGTTCACGCAGGCCCAGGTTCGCCGACTGGCTCAGTCCCGCTCGCCCCACCACCGTGTCGCCAACGCGCGTGACGACCGGCACCCCCATCCAGTACGAATCGAGACTCGTCGTATGGCCGTTGTACGGAAACGTATCGAGCCCAACGTCAATCTGGTGATACGTGCGCAAATATTCCGCGCGTGGCCGGAACGGCGCAAACGACACCCGCCCGGCATCGATACCCTGTTGTCCGAGCCGTTCGAGCAGACGCACGCGGGCCGGGCCCTCCGGCGCCATCAGCAGCAGGCGGGCGTCCTTCACCTCGCGCATCACGCCGCCCCACATTCTGAACGTCGCATCGCTCAGCTTGCATGGGTTGTTCAGACAGCCGAAGGTCGGATAGCCGTTCGATAACGCAGGCAATGCATTGACCGCCGGCGTATCGGTCAACGGGTCATAGCACCAGAAAGAGTCAGGCAGACGGACAGAACCTTCGCTATACCAGGCATCGCTGCCGGCCGGGTCGAGCCATGGATCGGTCAGCCGGTAGTCGATCGCATCGATGCCGGTCGTCCCCGGATAGGCCAGCCACGCAATCTGCACCGGCGCGGGTTTGCGCGCAAACAGCAGCGGCCGGCCATCCGCCATGTGCATGGTCAGGTCGATCAGAATGTCGATCCGGTCGTCACGGATCATCTGTGCGAGCCGCTCGTCGGTGAATTCGCGCACGTCGCGCCATACGTCGGCATGCGCGGCCACGCGCTGTGTCAGATCGTCCGGCCGGACGACGCTCGCATAGCAGAAGATTTCGAACTGTTCATGATCATGGTGCGACAACAGCGGAAGCGTGAACAGCGTCTGACAGTGCTCGCGAAAGTCCGGCGACACGTAGCCGATACGCAAACGGCGCGACGGTGTCGAATCGTTCGAATGCACATGATGCGTGTCGCGATAGGGCGCCTCGTGCCGCACCGACCATCGACGGCATTCGTCCAGCAGCGGCTGCGGATGCTCCGACTGGAAACTCAATGCATACGCCAGGTTGCTGTGCGCGACGACGTTGTAGGGATCGCACATGAGCGCCCGGCGATAGCAATCGATGCCGTCTTCCAGGCAGCCTTGGTCCTTCAGCACGTTGCCGAGATTGTTGTGCGTAACCGAGTGACGTGGATCGGCGGCAAGCGCCTCACGCAAACGGGATTCGGCGTCAGCCAGGCGGCCGAGCGTGCGCAACAGCGTGGCGGCATTGTTGAGTGCGGCAACGAAACCGGGGCGCAGGCGGATCGCCACGCTGAACGCCTGCGCGGCGTCCTCGCGCAATCCCGATTCCTGACAGACGATACCCAGATTGTTGTAGGCGTCGGCGTGGGTCGGCGCCTGCTCGATCGCCTGCAGATAGCAGTTCACCGCTTCGCTCCGCCTGCCGAGCGCATGCAGCGCATTGGCGAGGTTATAGGCTGCCTCGGGGAAGACCGGATCGAGCTCAAGGACACGCGCCAGCAACGCGGCGGCTTGCACGAACTCGCCGCGCTGGTTTAGCGCCACGCCGAGATTCACCAGGCCACAAGGCGAGTCGGGCGCTACGCGCACCGCCGCCTCGAGCAGCACCACGGCTTCGTCCAGACGGCCGACTGCATCGAGGAGCGTGCCGAGGTTCGTGAGTGCGTTGGCGTCGTCGGGCCGCACGGCGATCGCGCGGCGGTAAGCGGCTTCCGCAGCATCCGCAGCGCCCTGCTGACGATGGCAGTTGCCCAGGTTGTTGAGCGCGTCGGCGTGGGCCGGTTCGAGCGCAAGCACCGCGGTATAGGCATCGATGGCCGCAGGGTAGTCGGCGAGTGATTGCAACGCGGACGCCAGCGCGAACAGCACGTCGGCGGACCCGGCTTCGAGGGCCAGGGCGCGCCGGTAGGCGTCGATTGCATCGGTAAAACGCTGGGCGGCGGCAAGCACCTGTCCGCGAACGAAGTGATAGCGCGCGAAATCGGGAGCATGGGTTAGCGCCCGATCGAGCCAGCCGAGCGCGGCGTCGTAGGCACCGCTTTGCATGTCGAGCACACCGAGACGGAACATCACGTTGGCGTCGTCGGGGACGATCGCGAGCGCACGTTCGTACAGCTCGCGCGCATGTTCGAACTCGCCCGCGAGGTGATGTGCCGTCGCGCGCTCCAGAATCTGGGTGGTTTCCATCGTGCCCCGCCGGTGGCCTGCTATTTCATCGATGTCGCCCCTACCCGGACCGCCGTCCGCGTCACGTCAATGCGATGTCATCCGCAAGACGTGCCGTCGACTGCGCGAAAGGGAACGGACGCCGTTGAACAATAGCGAGCCAGTCCTTACCGGTGTTTACCGATTATCACACAATGAAATTTGTGGCGGTGCGGCTACGCCGCTTCCTGTCAGGCAGCGAACATCGCGCAGGTTTTGCAGGTGGAAAGATGTAAACGAGCATGGCGAACGCCCTGCACATAACCAGCAGGGTGTGCGTCACGCTCAGCGGATGCGGGTAAGGATGATGAGTCTTTCGATGACCAACCAGGTAGCTTTCGGCAAGGCCGTGTCCATAATGCGGAATACTGACGAAGCTTTTCAATTGAAAGAAATATTCAGTAACCCATAGGTAATAATAGGTGTGAACTGTGGAAGATTTGACGTGCAAATACGACGCCGCTCCCCCTGGCAGGAGCGGAACGCATTACCTCATCGGGATCCGGGCGCGCCTGCGGCTCAAGCCACATCGAGCAGGATCTTCGATCGCCATGTTCATGTAGTCGATACGCGTAGCGGATCTCGCGACAGCCGGAATAACGCCATACTGCGCGGCCAGTCGCGCTAAGCCGTGTGACGCCGGTATAGGGCGAGAGACCCCGCGAGCGCGACCAGCACAGCGCCACAGGACCGTTCGAGCCACAGCGCCCCCGACTTCTTCAGCAGGCGAATTGCTCGTGCGCCGAGCAGCGAATAGCCGAACATGATCGTGCAATCCAGCATCGCGAACGTTATGGCCAGTGCCACGTACTGCGGCACAAGAGGGGCGGACGGCGCTATGAACTGGGGCAAAAATGCCGAGAAGAACAGATATCCTTTCGGGTTCGTGACCGCGGTGAGGAAACTCTTGAGGAAAATTGCCGAGTTGCTGTCGCGGCTTACTTCGCCTTGCGAGCCCTCAACACTCAACGAACCCTTCGACATCAACAACCTGATGCCGATGTACGCGAGGTAGATCACGCCCACCCATTTGACGACGGCAAACCAGAATGCCGACGCTGCCAGCAGCGCACCAAGGCCAAGCGCCACGGCGAAAATCAGCACGAGATCGGATGCGACCGCGCCGGCGAACCCATAAGCGGCACGGCGAAGACCATAGCGGGAGCCGTTGGTCAACGCGAGGAGCACCGTCGGTCCCGGCGTCACGATACCGACAAAGGCTACAGCGGCAAAGATGAGCAACGTACTTTCACGCATGATGGTCTTCTCCTTGGTGAGAGGTCGATTTCGACGACCTCATTTACTTCGGCGGAAAACCGTTACTTTGATACAAAAAACGGGCGTAAAAAAGCCCTCTCACGGAGGGCTTTTTATCGGCTACGGTTTCCGAAGTCTATTGCGTGGCATCTTGCCCGCACTTAGAACTCTTTTGCCGTTTCCAGATTTCATTGTCACGCTACAGCAATCTCACGCGAAATTCTTCGACGCGAATTCCCAGTTGACGATGTTCCAGTACGCTTCAACGAACTTCGGACGCGCATTGCGGTAGTCGATGTAGTACGCGTGTTCCCACACGTCGATCGTCAGCAGTGCTTTCGCGTCCGTGGTCAGCGGCGTAGCGGCGTTGCTCGTCGACACCAGGTCGAGCGAACCGTCGGCCTTCTTCACCAGCCATGCCCAACCCGAACCGAACGTGCCGATTGCGGTCTTGGCGAATTCTTCCTTGAACTTGTCGAACGAACCCCACTTGGCGTTGATCGCGTCAGCCAGTGCGCCGGTCGGTGCACCGCCACCTTGCGGCGACAGGCTGTTCCAGAAGAACGTGTGGTTCCACACTTGAGCAGCGTTGTTGAACAGGCCGCCCGATGCCTTCTTGACGATCTCTTCAAGCGACAGATTCTCGAACTCCGTGCCCTTGATCAGATTGTTCAGGTTGGTCACATAGGTCTGATGGTGCTTGCCGTAGTGATACTCAAGCGTCTCTTCCGACATGTTCGGCGCGAGTGCGTTTTTCGCGAACGGCAGCGGCGGGAGCGTATGTTCCATGGTGCTTTCCTTGTGTCTGTATCTGTTGTGGGGGAGTCTACGGATAACGCTTTTGAGCACTCGATTGTAGGCGAGTTGGAATAACCCCGCAAACCAACGGACTTTATGTCCGGCATCGGCGAACATGCCGTACACATGGCGTATTTAGTGCCTCCGCATGCGCTGTGCCTGCCCCGTGCGGAGGTCAAAAATACGCCTTTGCGTGCGGCCGGCGAAGCGTCAGAAACCGTCGGTAAGGCGCGGTTGCACGTCGGCGAGCGCAATGTCCGCCGCTCCTTCGGCAAGATGCACCGTAAGGCGCCGCCCCGGTTTCAGCGACGACGGCGCGCGCACCGCGCGGCCGCTCTGTGCATCGAGCACGGCAGCATAGCCACGCTCCAGCGTGCGCTGAGGACTCAGCACCTCGAGCCGGGCGGCGAGCGTGTCGATACGCGCGGACTGACGTTCATGCTGGCGTAACAATGCGGCGTCCAGACGTTGCGAAAGCGTGCCGAGCTTCGTCTGATGCGCGGCGAGATCAGGACGCCAGCGCTGCCAGCGCATCTCCAGCAGAGAAAACCGCGCTCGGGCGTCACGTACGGGGCGCCCGCCCGCCGATGCCAGCCGCACGCTCAATTGCTGCAGATGCGTGCGCTGCCGCGCGAGCCGCTCGGCCGGCGACACCAGCCGGCGCGCGAGCCAGTCGAGTTGTTGGGCACGCCGCTCCATCATGCGGCCGAAACCGCGTGCGAGCGTCGCATGCCGATGATCGAGCTCGCGCAGCAACAGCGCGCGCTGCGGACTGACGAGTTCGGCGGCGCCGGTGGGCGTCGGTGCGCGCACGTCGGCGGCGAAGTCGGCAATTGTGAAATCGGTTTCGTGACCCACGCCGCTCACCACCGGTATGGCGCTTTCGGCAATGGCGCGCGCCAGTACTTCTTCGTTGAACGCCCACAGGTCCTCGATCGAACCGCCGCCGCGGCACACGATCAGCACATCGACTTCGCGCCGCGCGTTGGCTGCATCGACCATCGCGGCCAGCTTCGCGCTGGCGCCCACGCCCTGCACCGGCGCCGGATAGACGATCACCGGAATATGCGGCGCGCGACGCGACAAGGTAGTCAGAACGTCACGCAAAGCAGCGGCCTGGAGCGATGTCACGATACCGATCGCACGCGGGTGAGCCGGTAAAGCACGTTTGCGCTCGGCGGCAAAGAGACCTTCGGCTTCGAGCTGCGCCTTCAGCTTGAGAAAGGCTTCGTAAAGACGCCCCTGCCCCGTGCGGCGCACCGCCTCCACATTCAGTTGCAGCTCGCCGCGCGGCTCGTACATCGTCACCAGCGCGCGCACTTCGATGCGATCGCCTTCACGCGGCGTGAATTCGGCGTACTGCGCGCGACCGCGGAACATCACGCAGCGCATCTGCGCCTGGGCGTCCTTGATCGAAAAATACCAATGGCCGCTCGCGGCACGGGTGAAGTTCGAGACCTCTCCGGCCACCCAGACGAGCGGAAACGAGCGTTCGAGCATCGTGCCAATCGCACGATTGAGCGCGGAAACAGGGACGACAACTTCACCACCGGGCGGAGCCGACGAGGAAAAAGGGCTTTCGGGATTCATGCGAGGAATATCGGTGACTGGCCGGACAGACGATAGACCGAGTGGCCATCCACGTCCAGCGCGTCGGATGAATTGTTAAAAGTGTCCACATGTCGGGAGCCATTAGACGAATCCCGCCAGATCGCCCGCCGGGCCGCTTGAATTGGAAGCATGTCATTGATTTATATGGTGTTTGCATCTCATTAAAGAGAACGATTACCGATACCGATGGCTCGGCGCGGCCCTTCCAGCCCGTCGACAGGCAGGTTCTCCACAAAGTTATCCACAGGCTGGGCGTCTCGCTGGAAGCGCTGCCGCGCCGTACCGTGCGTGGCGCGCGACTTGCCGGGCAGGACGCCCGCGCGCTAGAGTGGCGGGTTCGACGGCATGCCGAATGTCCCGCAGCGCTCGCCCTTACGGCACACTGAGGGCACCCTGCGCGAGCGCAGCGGATGCAGCCGCCGCACCACCTTTTAGCTTCATTTTTTTCGATTGTCCGGAGAACCGCGTTGATGCCTGCCCCGCGTATTGCACCTGGCGCTTCCACGCCGCCGTCCAGTCTCCTTCGGCCGCGCAGCGTATCGCTCGTCCTTACGGCCGGCCGATGAGCGAGCTGAATAACCGTCTCGAAGCACGCCTTGCGCGTGAGTGGCAGCAGCGTGGCCCGCTTGCCTGGGCGCTGACGCCCTTCGCGTGTGTGTTCGGCGCGATCGCCGCCGCGCGGCGCGCCGCTTTTTCGTTCGGCTGGCTGAAATCCGTACGGATTGGCGTGCCGGTGGTAGTGGTCGGTAATGTGACCGTCGGCGGCACCGGCAAGACACCGACCGTCATCGCGCTGGTCGAAGCCTTGCGCGCTGCGGGCTTCAAGCCCGGCGTGGTGTCGCGTGGCTATGGCGCGCGCGTCAAAGGCCCGACGCCGGTTCTCGCGACGTCGGCGGCCAGCGTCGGCGGCGACGAACCGCTGCTGATCGCGCGCCGCACCGGCGCGCCGGTATGGGTCTGCCCGGATCGCGTCGCGGCCGCGCAGGCGCTGTGCGCCGCGCATCGCGAAGTCGACGTGATCGTCAGCGACGACGGCTTGCAGCACTACCGCCTCGAGCGCGACGCCGAACTGGTGGTGTTCGATCACCGGCTTGGCGGCAACGGTTTTCTGCTGCCGGCCGGTCCACTGCGCGAACCGCTGTCGCGCCATCGCGACGCAACGCTGATCAACGATCCGTATTCCCGCAGCCTGCCCGCGTGGCCGAACACGTTCGCGCTGCAGCTCGCGCCCGCCGACGCCTGGCATCTCGGCAACCCCGCTCTGCGCCGCCCGCTCGCGCAATTCAGCGGCGACCGCGTGCTGGCCGCGGCCGGCATCGGCGCGCCGGAGCGTTTTTTCGCGACGCTGCGCGCGGCCGGCCTCACGCCCGCCACCCGCGCCCTGCCGGATCACTACGCGTTCGAGCGCAATCCTTTTACGGACGTCGACGCGGACGCCATCCTGATAACCGAAAAGGATGCGGTAAAATTGGGGTCCTGGCGCGACGCGCGCATCTGGGTTGTCCCCGTCGAAGCCGCGCTCGATCATCGCCTCATTGCATTAGTTGTGGAGAAAGTCCGTGGACGCTCGCCTGCTTGAAATTCTCGTCTGCCCGATCTGCAAGGGCCCGCTCAGCTACGACCGTTCTGCGCAGGAACTGATCTGCAACGCGGACAAGCTTGCCTATCCGATCCGCGACGGCATTCCCGTGATGCTGGTCGACGAAGCACGGCAGACCGTGGAAGGCACGCCGGTCGATCTGAATCCGGGCTCCGTGGCCTAAGTCGGCTTTGGCCGTAGCGGAGGTAGGCAGCGAGATCTGACGCGCCCTCTCTCTCCGATCCGCCCTTGCCCGTCTTGTTTGCCGTCTCATTGGCCATCACCGTGGCTATTTTCCCCATCAGCGCCCGCCGTGCACGTGCGAGCGCTTTCTTCCGGTTTCATCGCCGCTCGTCCTTCCGATGACCAACGCTAACGCCACCCCTCTTCCGTTTATCGCCGTTGTGCCGGCCCGACTCGCATCGACGCGTCTGCCCAACAAGCCGCTCGCCGACATCGGCGGCAAGCCGATGGTGGTGCGGGTCGCCGAACGCGCACGCGAATCGGGCGCGCAGCAGGTGCTGATCGCCTCCGACGCGCAAGCGGTGCTGGATGTGGCCCGCGAGCATGGCTTCGAGGCCATGCTGACGCGCGCCGATCATCCGTCGGGCACCGATCGTCTGGCGGAAGTGGCGGCGCAGTTCGGTTGGAGCGACGAGACGATCGTGGTGAACGTTCAGGGCGACGAGCCGTTGATCGACCCGGCGCTCGTGTGCGGCGTTGCGTCGCACCTGGCGGCGAGCAGCGGCTGCGCGATCGCCACCGCCGCCCATCCGATTACCGATCCCGCGGAAATTTTCAATCCGAACGTCGTCAAGGTCGTGCTCGACGCGCGCGGCGTCGCGCTGTACTTCTCACGCGCGCCGATTCCGTGGGCGCGCGACGCCTATCAGCCGCATTGGCCCGATGTCGCGTCGATGCCTACGCCGCCGGCGCCCGCCGTCGTCCACCGGCACATTGGCCTGTACGCGTATCGCGCCGGATTCCTGCGCTCGTACCCGGGTCTCGCAATCTCCCCGATCGAGCAGGTCGAAGCGCTCGAACAGTTGCGCGCAATGTGGCATGGCGAGCGGATTGCGGTGCTCGTCACCCAGAATGCGCCGCTGCCGGGCGTCGACACGCCCGCCGATCTCTCGCGCGTACAGGCTTTATTCGGGGCTTGAGCGCAAAAACCCATGGCATAATCGGACGGTTGTGCGCGCCTCCCGTTAAACGCGAGAGCCAGGGATTGCCCGGTCGCACCGTTGTCGCCTTGCAGCGCCGTCGTTTTCGACGTGCAGCGCGAGACCCGAAACGGCAGCCAACACGGGGCCCCGGCGAATCGTGGGATGGCTGCAGCGTCACCAAAGAATTCACATAGATCTGGAGATATCACATGCGTTTGATCCTTTTGGGTGCGCCCGGCGCGGGTAAGGGCACTCAGGCAAACTTCATCAAGGAAAAGTTCGGCATTCCGCAAATTTCCACGGGTGACATGCTGCGCGCGGCCGTTAAGGCAGGCACGCCGCTCGGCCTCGAAGCCAAGCGCTTCATGGACGCCGGCGAACTGGTCACGGACGAGCTGATCATCAATCTGGTGAAGGAGCGTCTGCAGCAGCCGGATTGCGCGAACGGCTATCTGTTCGACGGTTTTCCGCGCACTATTCCGCAAGCCGAAGCCATGAAGCAGGCGGGTGTCGCGATCGACTACGTGCTGGAAATCGACGTGCCGTTCGACGAGATCATCGTGCGTATGAGCGGCCGTCGCTCGCACGCCGCGTCAGGCCGCACGTATCACGTCAAGTTCAACCCGCCGAAGGTTGAAGGTGTGGATGACGTAACAGGCGAACCGCTGATCCAGCGCGACGACGACAAGGAAGAAACGGTCAAGAAGCGCCTCGACGTATACGTTGCGCAAACCAAGCCGCTGATCGAGTACTACAATAGCTGGGCGCAAAACGGCGACACGTCGACTTCGCTGAATGCGCCGCAGTATCGCCGCATTTCGGGCCTCGGCTCGGTGGACGAAATTCGCAACCGCGCGTTCGATGCGTTGAAGTAATCGCGCGTCGGCTGTTGTTGCTCAAGAAAACCCGCCCATTCCGGCGGGTTTTTTTATTGCGTGCCGACTGGGCGTGGCATGCGCTGTTTCGCGGTCTCCATGGCACGTTATGCCTCGAATTGGTTAGCGATCCGTAGCAGTTTGGTGACGCTATGGGTCGACGGCGAGGACCACGGGAAGCCGGTGTCCCACTTCGCTTTCCGCATTGCAGCATAGCCGTTACAATCGATCATCGAAAAGATATTCGATCGAGACATTACTGAACTGAAGCAAAGGAGATGACATGGAGATTCGCGACAACGTATTCCTGATCACCGGCGGTGCATCGGGCCTCGGCGCGGCCACGGCGCGCCTTTTCGTCGAAAACGGCGGCAAGGTGGTGCTGGCCGATCTGAATCAGGACGCCGGTGAAGCGCTCGCGAAGGAACTCGGCGGCGTGTTCGTCAAATGCGACGTGAGCCGCGAAGACGACGCCACCCAAGCCGTCGAAGCCGCCACGAAGCTCGGCACGCTGCGCGGCCTCGTCAATTGCGCGGGCGTGGCGCCCGCCATCAAGACGGTCGGCAAAGACGGGCCGCATCCGCTCGAGTCGTTCGCGCGCACCATCTCCATCAATCTGATCGGCACCTTCAACATGATCCGGCTCGCCGCCGCGGCCATGTCGAAGAACGAACCGAATGCGAATGGCGAACGCGGCGTGATCATCAACACGGCGTCGGTGGCGGCGTATGACGGCCAGATCGGCCAGGCCGCTTATGCTGCGTCCAAAAGCGGCGTGGTCGGCATGACGCTGCCGATCGCACGCGACCTGTCACGCAACGCGATCCGCGTGATGACGATTGCACCGGGCATCTTCGAAACGCCCATGCTGCTCGGCATGCCGCAGGAAGTGCAGGACGCACTCGGCGCGATGGTGCCGTTCCCGCCGCGTCTCGGCAAACCATCGGAATACGCGATGCTGGCCAAGCAGATCTTCGACAATCCGATGCTCAACGGCGAAGTGATTCGTCTGGACGGCGCGATCCGGATGCAGCCGAAGTAACGATGTATCCGGCGTGCCGCTTTATGCGGCTGCGCCGATGATCAATGGCCAATGAAAAACGCCTGCACATGTGTCATGTGCAGGCGTTTTGTTTTTGACCGGTAGGCCCGGCGGCGGCTTAGTCGCGGTCGTCGTACTGGGTACGTTGCCGCAGCTCATGCAACTGCGATTCCACCACCGTCGCGTCTTCCGCGTCCGGCCGGTCGCCGAGATAGCGCTCGAGATCCTCGAGCGCCGGGCGCAAATAGTCGAGCCGCGCGTAGGCGAACCCTCGATCGCGCACTTCCTCGATACTTTCCGGCAACAGGATCACGAGACGCTGCTGCACCGCCAGCAGACGCTGCCAGCGTTCCGTCTGAAGATAAGTCGACTTCAGATTGCGCAGCATCCGCGCGATGATCTCGCGGCGCGTGGCCGGCTGCAGCAACATGCGCAGCGCCCTGCTCACCGACTCGCCCGCCGACGCCACATACGGCTCCAGCATATCGACCATCTGCGATTCGGACAGCGAATGCCCGCTGGTCGGATCGAGCATCACGTCGCCATCCGGGGTCGTGACGCGCAACAGGAAGTGACCCGGAAACGACACGCCGCGCACCGGAATGCCGATCTGCTCGGCCATCTCCAGATACAGCACGGCCAGCGAAATCGGAATACCGCGGCGCCGCTTGAGCACCGCATTCAGATGGCTGTTGTCGGGATCGTAATAATCGTTGAGGTTGCTGGCGAAACCCAGCTCGCGGAAGAAGAACCGGTTCAGAATGCCGACCTTTTGCCTGATGTCGGCGTCGTCCGGCATGCGGCGCTGCAAACGCAAGACCAACTCGTCGATCTCGGCCAGCGTGCCTTGCAAATCGAGATCGGGATAAGCGTCCTGCGCGAGCGAGAGCGCCGCCTCGGTCAGCGGCAGGCTGTCATCTTCGGCAACCAGCGTACTGAAATAATCGAGAACTCGCGTCATCGTGATCACTTCACTCGCCTTTTGAAATACGCGTACTTGAAGCCCATCAGCCAAAGCATACCGAAATATAGCGCGGCGAACAGAACCAGGCACGCCCCCAGCAACACGATCCGGTCGACCGGACGGTTATGCATGCCGATCCAGTCGAAACTGATCGCGAGCCAATGCATCATGCCGGCCAGCACCAGACAGGCGCCGAGCAACTGCACGAAGAATTTGAGCCAACCGTTCGACGGCGTATAGATGCCGCGCTTGCGCAAGCCGAGGAACAGGAACAGTGCGTTGACGCAGGCACCAAGCCCGACGCTCAGCGTCAGGCCCGCGTGCGCAAAAATCGGCACGAACAGATAGTTGCTCAGCTGTGTGACGATCAGCACGCCGATGCCGATCTTCACCGGCGTCTTGATGTCCTGCTTGGCGTAAAACCCGGGCGCGAGAATCTTGATGAGAATCAAGCCGATCAGGCCGACGCCGTAAGCCGACAGCGCGCGGGCAACCATGACCACCGAGTTGCCGTCGAACTTGCCGTAGTGAAACAGCGTCGCCGTGAGCGGCTGGGCGAAGAAAAACAGCGCGATGGCGCTCGGCGCGGCGAGCAGGAAGGTGACACGCAGCCCCCAGTCGAGCAGCGACGAGTACTCGTGCGAATCGGCGTCCACGTGCGCCTTCGACAGGCTCGGCAGCAGGATCGTACCGAGCGCGACGCCGAGCAGCGCGGTTGGAAACTCCATCAACCGGTCGGCGTAGTTGATCCAGGAAACGGCGCCCGGACCGATGCGCGACGCAATATTGGTGTTGATGATCAGGCTGATCTGCGCGACCGACACGGCGAACATGGCCGGCACCATCTTCGACAGCACCCGCTTCACGCCGCGGTGCGCGAGCGCTTTCAGCGGATTCAGGCCGATGCGCGGCAGCATGTCGATCTTCTTCAGACCGGGCAATTGCACGACGAATTGCAGCACACCGCCGGCAATTACCGCCCACGCGAGCGCATAAACCGGCGTTTGCAGACGCGGTGCGACAAACACCGCCGCGACGATGAAAGCGACGTTCAGCAGGACCGGGGCGAAGGCGGGCAGCGAAAAGTTCTTGTACGTATTCAGCACGCCGGACGCCAGCGACGTCAGCGAGATGAAAATGATGTACGGGAACATGATGCGCGTCATGGTGACCGCGAGCGCATAGGCCTGGCCTTCATGCGCCAGCCCCGACGCGACGATGAACACCACGCCCGACGCCCCCACCACGCCGATCAGCGAGAGGATCGCGAGCGCCCAGGCAAGCACGGTCGAGGTCGCGTCGACGAGCGCTTTGGTGGCGTCGTGCCCTTGCTGGTTCTTGAACTCGGCGAGAATCGGCACGAAGGCTTGCGAAAACGCACCCTCGGCGGAAATGCGACGCAGCAGGTTCGGAATGCGGAAGGCGACGTAAAACGCGTCAGTAAATTGACTGGCGCCGAACGCGCGGGCGATCAGCGTTTCGCGGGCCAGTCCGGTCACGCGCGACAGCAGCGTGAAGCCGCTGACCGTCAGCAGGGCTCGGAATAGATTCATGGGGCGCTTATTATACGGGTGCCGCAGGTGCGGACGAGGAGCCGGAACGCGAATCGGACCGATTTGCGCCGCAGACGTTCGTTCGGATGAGTGAATCGGGCCGGTTTTGTCGCTTGCCGCATGTGTTGCGCGCCGAACTCGCCGCCCGCTAGCCGCCCGCTCGCTCGCCCACTCGTCCGCTGGCCGCCCAATGCCCGTGCGCAGTGCCCCTACCGCAGTACCCCTGCCGCAGTACCCCTGCATTAAGGCTTACAGAATCCAGGACCGGGCGCGGCAGCCTGGCGTACCAGGATTGGCGATTCCCCGTTGCCACGTGCCTGATTTTGTTGCTATAATCGCCGGTTTCGAAGCTCGCTCAATTTTCGGACGGGGTTCAGGCACGCAATCTCATCCGGCACTCAAAGCCGTATTGAGGTGCCAGCCAACCTCGAAATACACCGGAACGCAGCCCGCCTTCATGTAGTTCGATCGATTATTTCGACACACTTTTTGCGCTCTTGGGCAATCGCTTCCAGGAGTTCGATCTAAAAGCAGCACCTACCACTTGAAGGTCAGGTACTGGAAACAGGAACAGGATAAGGAACCGTCATGGCTAACACCGCACAAGCACGCAAGCGCGCCCGCCAGGCCGCCAAGGCAAACTCGCATAACTCGGCACTGCGCTCGAAGTTCCGCACGGCTATCAAGGCTGTTCGCAAGGCAATCGAAGCCGGCGACAAGGCTAAGGCCGCTGAAATCTTCCAGGCATCGTCGAAGACCATCGACATCATCGCCGACAAGAAAATCGTTCACAAGAACAAGGCAGCTCGCAACAAGAGCCGTCTCGCTGCAGCCCTCAAGGGTCTGCAAGCGCCTGCAGCGCAGTAAATTCGGTCAGCTCGCTTCGGCGGGCTACCTCCTGTTTCCGCTGCAACAGAAAGGCTCGCTTCGGCGGGCTTTTTTGCTTGGTGCAGACCGAACCGGATACTGATTCACGCCTGTTCGCGAGTCAGTTGGCTGCACATCGAAGCCACGCACTGGAACCACCCGCCTTGAAGTCACTGCTTCAGGCACAAAAAAACCCGCTATCAGCGGGTTTTTGTTTTTTTGCCTATCAGGCTGGCTCTCGCGCTAGATCACATGCCTTTTCTCTTGCGGCGCGGCGTGCTCGAGTTGCAACTCGCACGCCTCTGTCACGACGAGGTCATTGTCTTTCGCGAAGTTCAGAACGAAATCGAAGGCCATCGGCTCGACGTCGCGCAGGCGCGAATCGAGAATCACGCATTTGAGGTCGCCGATCATGGTGGGCCGGACGTACAACGAATATTGCAGGTAAGCATTCGGGCCCCTGCCACCCGGGCTGGGGCCGAAGCATGCCATGACGCCTGCGAGCCGCTCCGACCAATCGCTCGGCCGAAACTTTTTCCCGGTCGACGTGATGCCCTGAATGAAATATTCGGTTGGAGCTGCTTCGGCCATGTAGGAATACCTGTGTGACTGCCCAGCGGGATAACGGCATAGCTGACCGCAAAGCGGCTTTGGGATGCCTGAACACGTTGTACACCACCGAGTGGCGAACTGCGCTGCCAAGAAACCACGAAGGGCCGGACAAGCCGCCTCGGCGGTCGTCATGACGGCGCACCGCGAGGAAATTTTCCGAACCGCGCGAGCCGTGTCCCGCAAGCTCAATACCAGCCTGCTGGGCTTAGGGATAACCGGTAGATTATAGCGCAGCGGGCCTTTTTCCGCAGTGCACACAAACGCCATTCAGAGGCTGCGCAAGCCTTGCAGACAGCTTTCCCAACCTTTTGGCTGACTCGTCAAACGGGGCGAAATCCTTTATGCTGCATAGAGTTACCACAAACGACGGCGGCGCCGTCCGGCAATCCTGCCGGGTGAGACCGCCGTATTTGTTTCATGACCGCCAAGAAAATTCGCCACTACCTGCAGTTCAAGGATTTCTCGCTGGAAGACTACGAGTACGTACTGGAACGCGCGCGCATTCTGAAGCGCAAATTCAAGAACTACGAGACCTACCATCCGCTGCACGATCGTACGCTGGCAATGATCTTCGAGAAAAATTCGACGCGCACACGCCTGTCGTTCGAAGCCGGCATCTTCCAGCTGGGCGGCCACGCCGTCTTCATGAGCACGCGCGACACGCAGCTCGGCCGCGGCGAACCGATCGAAGACGCCGCGCAAGTGATCTCGCGCATGGTCGACATCATCATGATCCGCACGTTCGGCCAGGACATCCTTGAGCGCTTCGCCGAAAATTCGCGCGTGCCGGTGATCAACGGTCTGACCAACGAATATCACCCGTGCCAGGTGCTGGCGGACATCTTCACGTACTTCGAGCATCGCGGTCCGATTCGCGGCAAGACGGTCGCATGGGTGGGTGACGCGAACAACATGCTGTACACGTGGATCGAAGCCGCCCAGATTCTCGGCTTCAAGCTGCGCCTGTCCACCCCGCCGGGCTACAAGCTCGACCCCGCCATGGTCGCGGCGGAAAGCGCACCGTTCTACCAGGAATTCGACGATCCGAACGAAGCCTGCGCAGGCGCCGATCTGGTTACTACAGACGTGTGGACCAGCATGGGCTTCGAAGCCGAAAACGAAGCACGCAAGAAAGCCTTTGCAGACTGGTGCGTCGACGCCGACATGATGGCCTGCGCCAATGCCGATGCCCTGTTCATGCACTGCCTGCCCGCCCACCGCGGCGAGGAAGTCAGCGCGGAAGTGATCGACGGCCCGCAAAGCGTCGTGTGGGACGAAGCGGAAAATCGTCTGCACGTGCAAAAAGCGTTGATGGAATATCTGCTGCTCGGCAAGCTGAATCACTAGGCGAGCCGCACGCAGCATCTGCGTGAAGCGCGACGGGGCCTTGAATACGAGGCAAGGCATCCACGTTTAGCGCCACGCTATCGAGCCGGCGTCCACAGTTGCAAGCGGCCCGGCTCACCCACCGCACTGCCCCAAAAACGCGGGCAAGCGGCAGTTTAGTGTCAAAATAGTGGTTTTCCGCGCTCCGGAACCGCCGGTGCGCCTTGTTTTCCAGCTTTTTCCAGCTACGAGTTCACCATGAGCGATATCAAGAAAGTCGTGCTCGCCTATTCGGGCGGCCTCGACACCTCCGTCATCCTGAAGTGGTTGCAGGACAATTACGACGCCGAAGTCGTCACGTTTACGGCCGACATCGGCCAGGGCGAAGAGCTGGAACCGGCGCGCAAGAAGGCCCTGCAACTCGGCATCAAGCAGGACAACATCTTCATCGAAGATCTGCGCGAAGAATTTGTGCGCGACTACGTGTTCCCGATGTTCCGCGCCAACACGATCTATGAAGGCGAGTACCTGCTGGGCACGTCGATCGCGCGTCCGCTGATCGCCAAGCGTCAGATCGAAATCGCCCGCGCCACTGGCGCGCAAGCGGTCTCGCACGGCGCAACCGGCAAGGGCAACGACCAGGTTCGCTTCGAACTCGGTTACTACGCGCTGGAACCGGGCATCAAGGTGATCGCACCGTGGCGCGAATGGGACCTGCTGTCGCGCGAAAAGCTGCTCGCGTACGCCGAAAAGGCCGGCATTCCGATCGAAATGAAGCACAAGCAAGGCGGCGCGCCGTATTCGATGGACGCGAACCTGCTGCACATCTCGTTCGAAGGCCGTCACCTGGAAGATCCGAAGGCCGAAGCCGAAGCCGATATGTGGCGTTGGACGGTGTCGCCGGAACAAGCGCCGGACCAGGCTGAATACCTCGACATCGAGTACGAGCACGGCGACCCGGTCGCGATCAACGGCAAGCGTCTGTCGCCGGCTGAAATGCTGACCGAGTTGAACCGTTTGGGCGGCAAGCACGGCATCGGCCGTCTGGATCTGGTCGAAAACCGTTACGTCGGCATGAAGTCGCGCGGCTGCTATGAAACGCCGGGCGGCACGATCATGCTGAAGGCGCACCGCGGCATCGAGTCGATTACGCTCGACCGCGAAGTGGCCCACCTGAAAGACGACCTGATGGCGCGTTACGCTTCGCTGATTTATAACGGCTACTGGTGGAGCCCGGAGCGTCGCGCAATTCAGGTGCTGATCGACCACACGCAAGAAAAGGTCAACGGCTGGGTGCGCGTGAAGCTGTACAAGGGCAGCGTGTCGGTTGTTGCGCGCGATTCGAAGGAAACGCTGTTCGACAAGACGATCGCAACGTTCGACGACGACGGCGGCGCGTACAACCAGGCCGACGCTGGCGGTTTCATCAAGCTGAATGCGCTGCGTATGCGGATTGCTGAGAACGCACGTCGTCAGCGCGGCTGAAAACGCGCGTTTCGGTGAAAGCTGACTTCGCGCAAGCGAAGTTAAGCTAAGCGCCGGAAGGCGCAGCCGAAACTGAAGTGCAGATGCAAAAAGGCGCCGGGAGTTTCCTCCCGGCGCCTTTTTGCATTAGGGCGTGCTGTGCATCAGATCGAACGACTTCAAACCGGCTTCAAGCCGCGTCCACCTTCTCGTGCTCAATCGCTACGACGACAGCCAACCACCTAAGCACGGCTTGCTCCGCGCGCTCACGTAATCACAAGCAAACCGGCTCCGCTTCCAGCTCAACGCCAAATCGCGCCAGCACATCCCGCTGAACCGCCTTCGCGAGCGCCAGCACCTCGGCGCCGCTCGCCCCACCGCGATTGACCAGCACCAGCGCCTGCCGTTCATGCACGGCCGCTGCGCCCATCGCGCGGCCTTTCCAGCCACATCGATCGATCAGCCAGCCCGCCGCGAGCTTCACCCGGCCGTCCGTTTGAAGATAAGACACGAGCTCCGGTTCCTGAGCCTTCAGCGCCTCGAACTGCGTCGCCTCGACAACCGGATTTTTGAAGAAACTCCCGGCGTTACCAAGCTGAAGCGGATCAGGCAGCTTGGCGCGCCGCACCGCTACGACCGCGTCGAAAATCGCCTGCGCACTCGGCGCAGCATCTGCATGGCCGCCCGCCGCCAGTTCACGCGCGAGATCCGCATACCCCGCCCGCGGCTGCCAGACCTTCGGCAAACGGAACGTAACCGAAGTAATCACAAAACGGTCACGCCCTTCCCGCTTGAAAAAACTGTCGCGATAGCCGAATCGGCAAGCGTCGGCATCGAGCTCGACTACGGCTCCCGTTTCCAGCTCAACCGCCCGCAACGACGCAAACCGCTCGCACATTTCCAGCCCGTACGCGCCGATGTTCTGAATCGGCGCCGCGCCCACGGTGCCCGGAATCAGCGCGAGGTTTTCCAGGCCAGGCAAACCTTGCGACAAGGTCCATGCGACAAAGTCATGCCATGGCTCGCCGGCTGCCGCCTCGACGTACCATGCGCCGTCGTCCTCGCGCACGACGCGGCGGCCTTGCAGCGCCACCAGCAGCACCAGTCCGGCGAAATCCTTCGTCAGCACGACATTGCTGCCGCCGCCCAGCATCAGCCGCGGCAAGCCGGCGGCACGCGGGTCGCGCACAGCAGCCATTAATTGCGCTTCGCGCTCGATCCGGCACGCAAACTGCGCGCGAACATCGAAACCGAAGGTGTTATGCGCTTTGAGCGGATAGCCGGCAATGAACGCGGCGGAGTCGGATTGGGACATCAGAATGAGAAGAATGGAACGACGCACGAAACGACATCTGGCCTCCGGCCGCGTGACAATGCGCGACGGCCTTAGGCAAAAGGGAGTGGCGTCGGTAAAATGACGCCAGGTTCGTGATTATAGCGAGTGCCCCGTGAGCAGCCGACCGGCCGTGCCACGCACCGCAGCACTATTGGGAGAAAACAATGCCATCGTTTGACGTCGTCTGCGAAGCGGACATGATCGAAGTCAAGAACGCGATCGAGCAGTCCAACAAGGAAATTTCAACCCGCTTCGACTTCAAAGGGTCGGACGCGCGCGTCGAGCACAAGGAAAGCGAAATCACGGCTTACGCCGACGACGATTTCAAGCTCGGCCAGGTAAAAGACGTCCTGCTGTCGAAAATGGCTAAGCGCAATGTGGACGTGCGCTTTCTCGACTACGGCAAGATAGAGAAAATCGGCGGCGACAAGGTCAAGCAGATCATCAAGATCAAGAAAGGCGTGTCCGGCGATCTGTCGAAGAAAATCGTGCGCCTCGTGAAGGACAGCAAGATCAAGGTCCAGGCGAGCATCCAGGGCGACGCGGTACGCATCACCGGCGGCAAGCGCGACGATCTGCAAAGCGTGATCGCCATGCTGCGCAAGGACGTGACCGATACCCCGCTCGACTTCAACAACTTCCGCGACTAAACGCGCGCCACCGTCGGCAACGGGCTGGCATTGTGGCTGGCTCGGCGCCGGGCGCGCATGGTGAGGGGCTCACTCACCGCAAATCGCCAAGCTGCATCGGGCTTCAGCAACAACGTATGCTGAACGCTCGGCAACGGATCATGTAAAGACTCGCCCCCGGCGATTCGCAGCTCAGAGACGCAGCACCCGGCGCATGTCCAACAACACTGTCTGGGCAGCGCGCCTCTCGCACGCACTCCGCGAACGACCTGGAGCACGCCGACTACTACCCGAGCCCCCGCCCGCGCTCAAGATTCGTTACCGCCCGCCGCACTAGCCGCTGCGTCGCTTTTCTTCTTGTCGCCGATACGGCTTTCCTGGCCACGCATCAGCTTCGCGATGTTGGCGCGGTGGCGCCACACCAGCAGCGAACTCATCACGACAATTGCCAGCGCGATGATATGCGGCCCGAAAAGAAAGCCGTCGAAGATCGGTGCGAACACTGCCGCAGCCAACGCCGCCAGCGACGAATAACGCGTGAAGAACGCCACGATCAGCCACGTCAGCAAGGTGGCCGCGCCGAGGATCGGGTTGATCGCGAGCAGCACGCCCGCCGCGGTCGCCACGCCCTTGCCGCCCTTGAAGCGGAAGAAGACCGGATACAGATGGCCGAGAAACACGGCGACGGACGCAATGGCCACCGACGTATCGTCGAGGCCGTAGTGCGCGCCGAAGTGCACCACGAACCACACCGGCAGCCATCCTTTGAAAGCGTCGCCGATCAGGGTAAGGATCGCGGCCTTCTTGCTGCCGCTGCGCAGCACGTTGGTCGCGCCCGGGTTGCCCGAGCCGTACGAGCGCGGGTCGTCCAACCCCATCGCGGCGCTCACGATCACGGCAAACGACACCGAGCCGATCAGGTAGGCAACGACAGCAACGATCAGGTTTTGCATCTGGGACTCTTATAAGGATCGGCGGTCTGAAACTCGATACCCCAACCGCAACAGGGAACGCAACACGCAACAAGGCGGCGCACATTCTACCGAACCCGCCGGCCCGAAAAACATTCAGGCAAACGTCAATCGACGCTCGCACACTGAACCGGCTTCGCCGCCAGCAAACCGGTCAATACCGTGGGTTCGATGCTGACCAGAAAACCGCGCCGCCCGCCGTTCAGCCAGATCTTGTCCATTTCGAGGATGCTCGACTCGACGTACACCGGCATCTGCTTCTTCGTACCGAACGGCGACGTGCCGCCGATCAGGTAGCCCGAATGCCGGTTCGCCACCTCAGGCTTGCAGGGCTCGACGCGTTTCACGCCGATCTGCCGCGCCAGATTTTTGGTGCTGACGGTGCGGTCGCCGTGCATCAGCACGATCAGCGGCTTGGCGTGCTCGTCTTCCATCACCAGGGTCTTCACGACATGATGTTCGTCCACACCGAGCTGGCGCGCCGATTCTTCCGTGCCGCCGTGCTCGACATAGTCATAGGGATGCTCGCCGAAAGCGACGCCGTGACGGCGCAGGAACTGCGTCGCGGGTGTTTCGGAGACGTGTCTGGATTTGCTCATCGGCGCATTGTAATGGCGAGTTTGCACAACGGCTATTTGCCGAATGGCCAATTGTGCAGGTCCGGTGATTGTGGCACGATCGTTCGCAAATCTTCCGGCGCATAGTACGTCGGATACTGAATACGTTTAGCAACCATGTTGCATGAGGCCAGAGTAGGCCGCTAAAGCGCGAACTCTGGTCGACCGCTTTGCATGGGACCAGAGTAAGACGCTAAAGCGTCAACTCTGGTCGACATAGGAGACAGCATTGAGCCTCGATTCATCCACCCGTTCGTCGATCGACATTCCCGCGCTGCTGGCCGCCCTGCCCGCGCGTATTGCCGACATTCCGGCGCTCGCGGCCGCGCGCGATCCGCAGCACGTCGCCTTGATCGAGGACGCGCGCCGCCTCACCAATGCGCAACTTCTGGAAGCCGTCGATGCCGCCGCCGCCCTCCTGCGCGAATGGGGCGTGCGGGGCGGCGATCGCGTGATGATCGTGGCCGAGAACAGCATCGTGCAGATCGTGCTGCTGTTCGCCACCGCGAAACTCGACGCCTGGGCGCTGGTGTCGAACGCACGCCTGTCCGCCGCCGAACTCGACGCGATCCGGGCACACGCGCAGCCTCGCGTGGTCGCGTATGCGGCGGAAAGCTCCGTGGATGCCCAACAGCATGCACAACGGCATCAAGCCGCCACAGCGCCTGCCATCACGCCGGACATCGGCGCCTGGTCGTACACGATCGACGCAAACGCAAAGGCAGAGCCAGTCGAAGCCGCGAATGACCGCCAATGCGCCGCGCTGATCTACACCACGGGAACCACGGGCGCGCCGAAAGGCGTGATGCTGTCGCACCGGAATCTGCTTTTCATCGCGGCCGTGTCGAGCCGCTTGCGCAAAGTCGGCCCGGACGATGTCGTGTACGCCGTGCTGCCGATCTCGCACGTGTACGGTTTTGCGTCGGTCTGTCTCGGCAGCCTGCACGCCGGTGCGACCTTGCGGCTCGCGCCGCGCTTCGCGCCCGAAGCCGTGCGGCGCGCGCTCGCCGACGAGCGCGTGTCGATCTTCCAGGGCGTTCCGGCCATGCACGCCAAACTGCTCGAACATGTGCAGACGCACGGCCATACGTGGTCCGCGCCGCATCTGCGCTTTGCCTATTCCGGCGGCTCACCGCTCGACGCCGCGCTGAAGGCGCGCGTCGAAAGCGTCTACGGCCTCCCGCTGCACAACGGCTACGGCATGACCGAGAGCAGCCCGACCGTCTCCCACACCATGCTCGATGCGCCGCGCAGCGATTGCTCGGTTGGCGAGGTCATCCCCGGCGTCGAGGTGCGGTTCGTCGGACTCGACGGCGTAGACGCCGCTCCGGGCGAAATCGGCGAACTCTGGGTACGCGGACCCAACGTGATGCTCGGTTACTACCGCAGCCCGGAACAGACCCGCACTGTCGTTACCGAAGACGGCTGGCTCAAGACCGGCGATCTCGCGCGGCAGGACGCGGAGGGCATGTTGCATATCGTCGGGCGCAGCAAGGAGTTGATCATCCGCTCGGGCTTCAACGTGTATCCGGCGGAAGTCGAGCATGTACTGAACGCGCATCCGCAGGTGGTGCAATCGGCGGTCATTGGGCGCCCAGTGGAAGGTAACGAGGAAGTGGTCGCGTTCGTCGAATTGATCGCGGGCGCGAAGGTGTCGCCGGCTGAGTTGATCGCATGGTGCGGCGAGCGTCTCGCGCCATACAAGCGCCCCGCCGAAGTGAAGGTGCTCGCCGCGCTGCCGGCTGCGTCGACGGGCAAGATTCTCAAGCACCGGCTACGCGAGTTCGTCTAATGCCACGGCGATGGCCGTGGTAACGATGGCGACCACAGCAGCAACAACCGCACCGCGTAGCCGCTAACGCGCGCCTCACCCCCGCGGATGATGCTGCGCATGCAGCGACTTCAACCGTTCGCGGGCCACGTGCGTATAGATCTGCGTGGTCGAGATATCCGTATGACCGAGCAGCAATTGCACGACGCGCAAATCGGCGCCATGGTTCAGCAGGTGCGTCGCGAACGCGTGCCGCAGCGTATGCGGCGAGAGCGGCGCATGCACGTCGGCCGCTGCTGCGTGACGCTTGATGATGTTCCAGAACTGCTGGCGGGTCATGCCCTCCGCGCGGTTCGTGACGAACAGCGCATCCGTCGCGCGCGCACCGAGCAAAGCCGGGCGCGCTTCGCGCAGATAGCGTTCGATCCAGCCGTGCGCCTCTTCGCCGAACGGAATCAGGCGCTCTTTCGAACCCTTGCCCATCACCCGCACCACGCCTTCGTTCAGACCCACTTCCACCGTCTTCAGCGTGACGAGTTCAGTGACACGCAAACCGCTCGCGTACATCAGTTCCAGCATGGTGCGGTCGCGCAGGCCCAAGGGCGTGTCGATATCCGGTGCACCGAGCAGTGCTTCGACTTGCGCTTCGGTGAGTGTCGACGGAAAACGCGGCGGTTGCTTGGCCGAACGGATACGTACCGTCGGATCGACCTTCGCGCGATGTTCGCGCACCGCCCAACCGTAGTAGCGGCGAAACACCGAGAGCCGCCGGTTCGCCGAGGTGGATTTGTCTTTCTGACGCGCCGCGCTATACGCGTTGAGATCGGCCTCGCTGGCGGTGTCGAGCGACGTGTTGCGAGTTTGCGCGAGCCATTCGCAGAACAGCCGCAAATCGCGCCGGTACGCATCGAGCGTGTTGCGCGACAAACCGTGCTCGAGCCACAACGCGTCGCAGAACGCATCGATCGAGGCCGAGCTCGCCACAAACAAAGGTGACGCGCTCGGCACGTCTTCAGTCACGGTGTCGCTCATGCGTAGGGAATGCCTTCATGCGCCAGCAGCCAGCGTTTAACGTTGCGAAAGAAACCATCTCCGGCGTGATGCGCGAATCCGCCGATGCCGCTCGCACTGACCACCCGATGACACGGGATCACGATCGGAAAGTAATTGGAACCGCACGCCTGGCCGACCGCGCGCGGAACACTGCCTAGCTGCCTTGCCAATTGCCCGTAGGTCAGTACGACACCCGGCGGAATGTCGCTGATTGCCTGCCAGACACGTCGCTGAAACGGGGTGCCGACGGCGGCCAGCGGCAACTCGAACTTCGCGGACGCACGCTCGAAATAACGCTCGATCTGCTCCACAGCCTGCTTTGCGAGAGGCGTGTCCGGCGCGACGTTCTTCACCGACTCCGGCAAATAGACGATCTCGCGCACGGCCTCGCCTTCGAGACGGATGCCGACCTTGCCAAACGGCGCATCGATCACTGCGTTGAACATGGTTGCCTGCTCCGTGATTGGCGGCGCGTCTTTCAGATTGAACGACGGCGCATCTGAATAAGCGTGTGGGTAGCGCGCAACACGCGACTCATCGCTACCCATCGCTACCCATCGCCGGCTCCTCGCAAGACGCCCCCACCGGAATGCCGCTACTTTACGCCGCTTCCAACGCCCATTCCACATGCTCGCGCACCACCGCCGAAGGGTCGTCGACGCGTAACTTCAGCGCGTGAACAATCGCCTCGCGCGCATCCGCACTCAAGCTTCCGGACGACGCACGCAGCGCATTGCCCATTCCCACCGCCAGATTGCGCAGCCAGCTCTCATAGCCGATGCGGCGAATCGCACTGCCTTGCATGCGCGTATCGAACTCCTCCGCGCTCCACGCAAACAGTTCGACCAGCGTCGCGCGATCGAGCCCGTGCCGTACATCGAAATCGGCGACCGGCGCGGCCTGTGCAAACTTGTTCCACGGACAGACGAGCTGGCAATCGTCGCAGCCGTACACACGATTACCGATCAGCGGCCGCATTTCCAGGGGAATATTGCCCTTCAATTCGATCGTCAGATAGGAGATGCAGAGGCGTGCATCGACCTTATAGGGCGCCACGATCGCCCCCGTCGGGCAAGCGCCGATGCAGCGCGTGCAACTGCCGCAATGCGAGCCCGGCGTTTCGGGTGCGTCGTCGGGCGACGTCTCGGCGTCGGTCGGCAACGGCACGTCGACATAGATTTCGCCGAGGAAAAACAGCGAACCGGCATCGCGTTGCAGCAGCAGCGTGTGCTTGCCGCGCCAGCCGATCCCGGCCTTCTGGGCCAGCTCCACTTCGAGCACCGGCGCCGAATCGGTAAATACGCGGTAGCCAAATGCACCGATCTCCGCCTCGATTTTCTCGGCAAGTTGTTGCAAACGGTTACGCATCACCTTGTGATAATCGCGGCCCCGCGCATAGATCGACACCACCGCTGCCGACGGGTCCGCCAGCCGCGCATGCTCGGCCACGCGCCAGTCTTGCAAGGCGAGCGGCGAGTCCTGCAAAGCGCTTTCGTGCGCCTTTCCGCTCAATGTCTGAGCGGGCAAATAGGCGATGCGCGCGGTAATCACACGTCGCGTGCCGGCCACAAGCTCAGCGGGGCGCGCGCGTTTCATGCCGTGTTTCGCCATATAATCCATCTCGCCGTGGCAACCCGCGTCCAGCCATGCTGCAAGCGGCGCTTCGGCAGCGGAGAGATCGGTGTCGCTGATTCCGATCGCCCCGAAACCCAGTTCACAGCCCCACGTTTTGATGTTGAGCGCGAGCGCATTCAGCGCCGCTTCATCGAAATGACGCTCGGCACGCACATCGTCGTTAGACGCAGGCGTGCAGGAAACAGGGGACTCCGGACTTCGGTTCATCACGCCATTTTACGAGAATGCCTGTCAACCCCGATCTCGCGATCCAACCGCCCGCCGATATCCTGCTCGAACGCTCCTTTGCGCTCGCGGACGAGGCCGCCACCCATGCGTTCGGCGAACGCTTCGCACAGGCGATCGAAAGCGTACGCGAGTTGCACCGGAACCCGCTGCAAAAAGCGCAGCAAGCAACGCAGCAACACGCACCGGGCGCCACGGATAGTCAGGTATTCCACGGGCTGCAAGTCCAACTCGTCGGCGACCTCGGCGCCGGCAAAACCACGCTCGTGCGCGCAACGTTGCGCGGCCTCGGCCACACCGGCCGCGTGCGCAGTCCCACCTACACACTCGTCGAACCCTACGTGCTCGAACGGCCCGCTGGGGAACTCGCGCTCTATCACTTCGATCTGTATAGATTCACCGACCCGGCCGAATGGGCCGACGCGGGCTTTCGCGAGTACTTCGACAGCGGCGCCATCTGCCTCGTCGAATGGCCGCAGCGCACAGGGCGTCTCCTTGGCGTGCCGGATCTCGTCTTCTCGCTCGATCTGGACAGCACGGGCGACGGCCGGGTACTCGTCGCACGGGCATACAGCGAATCAGGAAAGGCATGTCTCGAAAGATGTTGATCAAACCGTTCCGCTCGATCGAATCGGCGGCTACCGCAACGCATAACTGGCGGCGCCGGCAGATTCTGCGCGCGGGCGCGTCCACGCTGGTGCTCGGCCTGGTCGCTCCGCGTCTCGCGTGGGCGAGCTCGGTGCTGGGCGTGCGGGTCTGGCCGGCGCGCGATTACACGCGGGTGACGATCGAGTCGGATCAGCCTTTGCAGAACACGCAGCAGTTGTTGCAGGGTCCGGACCGGCTGGTGGTCGATCTGAACGGCCTCGATCTGGATCAGGCGCTGAAGGATCTGGTGTCGAAGATTACGCCGAACGATCCGCAGATTCAGTCCGTGCGCGTCGGGCAATATCAGCCGCACGTCGTGCGCATGGTGTTCGATCTGAAGGGCTCGGTGAAGCCGCAAGTGTTCACGCTGCCGCCGGTCGGCGCATACAAGTACCGGCTGGTGTTCGATCTGTACCCCGCCGTCGCGCCCGATCCGCTGATGGATCTGCTCGCACAGACCGAGCGCAAGCAGCAAACGCTGGAGGAAAACAACGCGCCGCCGGCCACGCTAAGCGGCCCTGGCACCACGCCGCCCACCGCCGACAATAGCGAAGCCTTCTTCGAACGCTATGCGCAGAATGGCAGCAGCGGGACGGCGCCGAGCGTGCAGCGTCCGCCGGTGCATTCCGCGCCGACACCGGTTCCGCCCATCCTCGGCAAGCCTTCTACCCCGACGGCGCCGCTTGCGCCGACCACGCCGCCCACCGCAATCGCCCGCAACAAGGGCAGCAGCAACAGCAACCTCGGTAGCGATGACGGCGACGATAGCTACGCATTCACCAACCCGAAAACCGGCAAAAGCAACACGGTCCGCCTGTTGACCGTCGCGATCGATCCGGGTCACGGCGGCGAGGACCCAGGCGCGATCGGCGGCGGAGGCACGTATGAGAAGCATGTTGCACTCGACATCGCGAAGAAGCTGCGCGCGAAGATCGACGCGCAGCCGAACATGCGCTCCATGATGACGCGCGACGCCGACTTCTTCGTGCCGCTTAACGTGCGCGTGCAGAAAGCGCGGCGCGTGGGCGCGGATCTGTTCGTCTCGATCCACGCGGATGCGTTCACCACGCCCGAGGCGAAAGGATCGTCCGTGTTCGCCTTGTCGGAGCATGGCGCATCGAGCGCCGCGGCGCGCTGGATGGCGAACAAGGAGAACTCGTCGGATCAGATCGGCGGGATCAACATCAAGTCCGCCGACGCTACCGTCAACCGCGCGCTGTTCGATATGTCGACCACCGCGCAGATTCGCGATTCGATGCGCTACGGCAATTTCGTGCTGAAGGAAATCGGCGGCATCAACAAGCTGCACAAGGGCTCGGTCGAACAGGCGGGGTTTGCTGTGCTGAAGGCACCGGACATTCCGTCGATCCTCGTGGAGACCGCCTTCATCAGTAACCCGGATGAAGAGCGCCAACTGAACGACGACGCGTATCGGGACAAGATGGCCGACGCGATCATGAGCGGCATCAAGCGCTATTTCGCGGCGAATCCACCGTTGGCGAAGAATCGCATGACCTGACGCCGCCCCGCATGACGCCGCTTCACGCGCTGTCATGCAAGCGATAAAAAACGGCCGCTCGATGCGGCCGTTTTTTCTGCGTTTCTCTGCTTCGCGCCTGGGCGGCGAGCATTCAACGCGCCAGTGAAAACCGCTGCATGACCCAACCGCCGAACACATTCACCGCCAGCCCCGCCATCACCAGCAAGGCACCCACGATCTGCGCCTCCGACAGCTGCTCGTCGAGAAACAGGGACGCCGACGCCAGCCCGACAATCGGCACCAGCAGCGAAAACGGCGCGACCTGGCTCGCCGGATAGCGCGACAGGAGCCGGCTCCACAGACCATAGCCGATCAGCGTCGCGATAAACGCGAGGTAGACGATAGCGAAAATCGACATCGCGCTGATCCCGGACAGCGCCGCGACGATCCGCTGCGGCCCCTCGAACGCGTACGACAGCGCGAAAAACGGCAACGGCGGAATCAGGCTGCCCCACACCACCAACCCGACCAGATCGACCTTGCCGACCTTCTTCGTGACGATGTTGCCGAGCGCCCACGAACACGCGGCGCACAGCGTGAGGACGAAACCGGCGAGCGTCATCGCATGGCCGCCTTGCATGCCGATTACCGCGAGACCGCCCGCTGCGATCAGCAAACCGACAACGTTCGGCACGCGAAAACGCTCATGCAGAAACAGCGCCGCGAAAATCAGCGTGAAGAATGCCTGCGCCTGCAATACGAGCGAAGCGAGCCCCGCCGGCATGCCCACATACATCGCCGAGAACAGGAAAGCGAACTGCCCGAACGAAATCGTCGCGCCGTAAGCGAACAGCCAGCGCCACGGTATCTGCGGCCGTTTGACGAAAAACACCGCCGGCACCGCGGCGAGCGTGAAACGCAGCGCGCCGAGCAGCATGGGCGGCACGCCATGCAGGCCCACCTTGATCACGACGAAATTGACGCCCCACGCAACCACGACGACCAGCGCGAGCAGTAAATCCCTGGGCGACATCCCAGTCTCCATTTGATGGTTCGATCCGGCAGTGTAGCGGACGTCGCCTCACTCGGCAGTGCGTTAAAACGTAGTTAGCCGTTCAGCCAGTTTTCCACGCGCAACCCCGGATACGCGGCGAAGTCGCGTTCGTTGTTGGTCACCAGCACCACGTCGAGCGCCACGGCATGTGCCGCAATCAGCTTGTCGAGTTGATCCTTCTTACGCTCGCGCGTCGCCTCGCGAATCGGACCGTACGCGCCTGCTGCAGCGCTGTCGAACGGCATGACCAGAATGTCTTCGGCGAGCGCCGCCAGGTTGCGGCGCTCGCGCGCGCGGTTTGCCGATACAGCCACGCCATATTCGAGTTCCGCAAAGGTGATGGCCGACATCACCACGTCACCAACGAGACATTCGGCAAAACGCGCCGCAACCTGTTCCGGCTGGTTCTTCATCAGGTAAATGCAGATATTGGTGTCGAGCATGTAGCGCGGCATTACAAATCCTCGCGCTCGGCCTGTTCATGGTCGCCACGCCCTTCCGCCATGAAGTCGGGTCCAAATTTCGCAAATTTCTTGAGCACGCCGGTCAGCGGACGCCGGGTTGGGCGGATCCGCAATTCCTCGCCGACCCGTTCGATTTCAACCTCGACGTCGGCGCGGTCGAATGCCAATTCGGCCGGAATGCGCACGGCTTGCGAATTGCCGTTGCGAAAGACTTTGGTAAGCATACTGAACCCCCGCTGCGGATGTACGTTGTGTGTACGAACCAATACTATAACGCTCCAGGCCGACAATGTAAATACATGTGTGTACATCGAGTGCGGAATGCGAGCTCGACCTCAACCGCAGTAGAATCGTCAATTAAGCAAAATCCAACTCACCCTTCCAGCCGAGCCTGCCCATGTCTTCCTCGATCAAAGCAGTCCTCAAACCGCATCTGCGCGACGTCGGCAGCCTCACCGTGCGGCGTGTGCTGCCGGCCATGGCGGCACGCCTGATCGGCCCGTTCATCTTCTTCGACCACATGGGTCCCGCCACGCTCGCACCGGGCGTCGGGCTCGACGTGCGCCCGCATCCGCATATCGGCCTCGCCACCGTCACGTATCTGTTCGAAGGCTCGATCATGCATCGCGACAGCCTCGGCTCCGAGCAGAAGATCGTTCCGGGCGACGTCAACTGGATGACGGCCGGCCGCGGCATCGTCCATTCCGAGCGCACGCCGGCCGAAGATCGGGCGAGCGGCCTGACCATGCACGGCATTCAGACCTGGGTCGCGCTGCCGCTCGACGACGAAGACACCGAACCGTCCTTCTCGCATCACGCGGCCGCCACGCTGCCGGTGGTCGAGCGCAACGGCGTCACGCTGCGCGTGATCGCGGGCACCGCGTTCGGCGAAACCTCGCCGGTCGTCACCTTTTCCGGCACGCTGTACGTGGCCGCGGAGTTCGCGCCGGGCGGCGCGTTCGCGCTCGAACCGGAGCACGAGGAACGCGGCGTCTATCTGGTGGACGGCGATCTGGAGATCGACGGCGCACCGCTCGAAGTGGGTCAGATGGCCGTGCTCGCGCTCGACGAAACCGTCACGCTCGCCAGCACCCACGGCGCACGCGTGATGCTGCTCGGTGGCGAAAAGCTGGATGGCGAGCGCTTTATCGAATGGAACTTCGTCGCCAGCTCGCGCGAGAAGATCGAAGCCGCGAAGCAGGCGTGGACCCGCCAGGAAATGGGCACGGTGCCGGGCGAAACCGAATGGATTCCGCTGCCGGAAAGAAAATAAGCGCGAATCGGCGCAAGTAAAAGTAAGCGGGTGGCGCATTGAATTCGCCACGCGCGGCCCCACCTAGCGAACAACCCGATTTATCGAAGAGGATGCAATGGACACCACACTGGCCACTTTCGAACAGGACGTCATCGCGGCGTCGACACTGGCCCCTGTGCTGGTCGATTTCTGGGCGCCGTGGTGCGGTCCCTGCAAGACGCTCGGCCCGATGCTGGAGAAGCTCGAAGCCGAGGCCGCCGGCAAATGGAAGCTGGTGAAGGTGAACGTCGACGAAAATCAGGAACTCGCCGCGCACTTCCAGGTGCGCAGCATTCCGCACGTCATGGCGTTTGCCGATGGCCAGCCGGTCGATCAATTCGTCGGCGTGCTGCCGGAAGGCCAGTTGCGCGAGTTTATCGAGCGCCTCGTGCCGCAAGGCGCGGACGCGGCACGTTTTGAAGCGCAGACCGCGTTGGCCGAAGGCCGTCGTGAAGATGCCTACGATGCGCTGCAAGCCGCGCTCGCCCACGATCCGGGCTTCGACGAAGCGCGCATGGACCTCATCGAGATGCTGCTCGAAGATAACCGCATCGACGAAGCGCGCAATGAAGTCGACCTGCTGTCGCCGAAAACCACGCAAGGAATCGACGCCCGCTTCAATGCGCTCAAGACGCGGCTCGACGCTGTGGACGCGGCTGCGGATCTGCCGCCTACGGACGCACTTGAAACCAAAGTCGCCGCTCACCCGGACGATCTCGAAGCGCGCTTCGATCTGGCTAGCGCACTGATCGCCCGCCGCAAATACGAGGGTGCGCTCGAGCACCTGCTGGCTATCGTGCAACGCGACCGTGCGTTCCGCGAAGACATCGGCCGTAAGACGATGCTGTCGGTGTTCGATCTCGCGGCGCATCAGCCGGAGCTGGTGTCGAAATGGCGGCGCAAGCTGAGCGCGTTGTTGTTCTAATCTGCTCGGTGTTCAGGTGCGGCGAGAGAGCCGCGCCTGAATGCACCGCTGAATACACCGCGACATAAACTGCGTCGACCCACTTACGATCGCAGCGCTCTCCTCTTCAACCCGCTGCCTGCTTCGCCAACGCCCGCAATACATGCGCGGCCGCCGCAAAGCCAAAACTTGCGGTCACACACACGCTCGATCCAAATCCCGCACAGTTCAAACCCACTGGTCCCGTATGACCCGGCGACGTCGTGACATGCTCGGCTTCCTCGTCGATATCGCACACGGCGGCTTCCGGATAAATCAGCGGCTCGTCTGAATACACCGCGCTCACCTTGAACTTCGCCTTTGGGCCACGCGGAAAACCATGCTGTTTGCGCAACTGCCCGCGCACTTTCGACAGCAACGGGTCCTGAATCGTCAACGCGAGATCGTCGATCCGAATCCGCGTCGGGTCCAGTTGGCCGCCCGCGCCACCCACCGTAATCAGCGGCTGCTTCTTCTCGACGCACCACGCGATCAGCGCGGTCTTGGTGCGCACACTGTCGATCGCATCGATCACGTAGTCGAAACCGCCGCCGAGCGTCGCCGCGAAATTGTCCGGCTCGACGAAGTCTTCAACCAGCCGCACGTCGCAGAAAGGATTGATGGCCGCGATGCGTTCGGCCATGGCCTCGACCTTCGGTTTCCCGTAGTTGCCGTCCAGCGCGTGGATCTGGCGGTTAGTGTTGCTCTCGGCGACATTGTCCAGATCGATCAAGGTCAGCGTGCCGACCGCGCTGCGCGCCAACGCCTCCGCCACCCATGAGCCGACCCCGCCGATGCCGATCACGGCCACATGGGCCCCTTCGAACGCAGCAAGCGCCGGCGCACCGTACAGGCGGGCAACGCCGCCGAAGCGCCGCGCGCGGTCGGCGGTTTCCTGCCCGTCGAGGCTGGTAGTAAGATCGGAAGGCGTGGTGGTGCTGGACATGGTGGACGGCTCGTTCAAAGCAGGCAAAACAGAAAGTGACGGAAACGCTCAAGCGTGCTGAGGCGTTCGCAGCCCGTATTTTGCCTGATCGCGACGATCCGCATGGCCGCACCCACGGAGATACGAATGGCCGTCAACATGGCCGCAAACGGGGTGGCGTGGATGTCCACACTGCGCGACGGGCCTTGACCTGGTCGCGCGCAAAAAATTCATGCCCTGGCTATACTGGTTGTACTGTAGCGTTCGCATAAGAATATGACCTCCACACTCGCCGAACTTCGAAAAAACTATTCGCTGGGTTCTTTGGACGTTGCCGATGTCAACCGCAACCCGTTTCGTCAATTCGATTCGTGGTTCCAGCAAGCGGTAGACGCCCAACTGCCCGAGCCGAATACGATGACGCTGGCCACGGTCGACTCGCGCGGCCGGCCGTCGGCGCGCATCGTGCTGATCAAAGGGGTCGACGAGCGCGGCTTTGTGTTCTTCACCAACTACGAAAGCCGCAAGGGCCGCGAACTGGCCGCCAATCCTTACGCAAGCCTGCTGTTCTACTGGATCGAACTCGAACGCCAGGTGCGTATTGAAGGCCGCATCGTCAAAACCAGTGCGGAAGAAAGCGATACGTATTTCGCGTCGCGCCCGCTCGGTTCACGCATCGGCGCGTGGGCATCCAATCAGAGTCAGGTAATTGAAAGCCGTTCGCAACTCGAAACACGCGAGCGCGAAATCAGCCTGCAATACGGCGACCAACCGCCGCGCCCGCCGCACTGGGGTGGATATCGTTTGGTACCCGAAACAATCGAATTCTGGCAGGGCCGGCCGTCGCGCTTGCACGACCGTCTGCTCTACACGCGTTCAAGCGAAAGTAGCGATTGGCAAATCTCCCGCCTATCGCCTTGAATTGGAATACAACACGTACGCGCGTTGCCAACGCAGCAGCGCGCGGCGGCCGGATTGCGCTCCATGGCATGGGAGTCGCGCCACACTGAGCAGCGATCCGCACAGGCTTTGCTTTAATTCAACGGACACGGAGAAATCACATGTTCTGGGAGAAGAAGCTGGCGCAGTGGGTGGAAGAAGTAAAAACCAAGGCTAACCTGCCAGCACGCCTTGTGCTGTGGGACGGCCAGCAACATGACTTCGGGCAGTTCGCCGCGCCCCGGGTCACGCTACATGTCAAAAGCGCCACGGCGCTGCCTTACCTGCTCGAACCGAGCCTCGACAATCTGGGCGAGGCGTACGTGAAGGGCAAGATCGATATCGAAGGCAAGCTGTCGGACATCATCAACATCGGCTATCAGCTGGCGCGCAACACGGTCACGAGCGCGAGCAAGCTGGCGCGCGTCCGCCGCTACTTCCATCACTCGAAGTCGTCGGACAAGAAGGCCATTCAGTATCACTACGACGTCTCGAACGAGTTCTACAAGCTGTGGCTCGACGAGAACATGGTGTACTCGTGTGCGTACTTCGAGAATGGCGACGAAGATCTCGCCACCGCGCAGATCAAGAAGATCGACCACATCCTGACCAAGATCCAGTTGCAACCGGGGCAGCGCCTGCTCGATATCGGCTGTGGCTGGGGTGCGCTCGTGCTGCGCGCGGCGCAGAAGTTCGGCGCGAAGTGCGTGGGCGTGACGCTGTCGCAGAACCAGTTCGATCTCGCTACCGCACGCGTGAAAGCCGTGGGCCTGGAAAGCCAGATCGAGATTCGTCTGCAGGATTATCGCGACATCGACGGGCAGTTCGACCGCATCACCAGCGTCGGCATGTTCGAGCACGTCGGCCGCAAGAATCTGCCGGGCTACTTCCAGAAGATCCACGATCTGCTCGTCGACGACGGCGTCGCCATGAATCACGGCATCACCTCGAGCGATTCGGACAGCGGCGAAACCGCGCTGGGCGGCGGCGAATTCATCGACCGCTATGTCTTTCCGGACGGCGAGCTGCCGCACATCAGCCTCGCGCTCGAAGCGATGCAGCGCGGCGGACTCGAAGCGGTTGACGTCGAAAGCCTGCGCCGTCACTATGCGCACACGCTGGACATCTGGGCGGAAAACTTCGAGGCGCACGCGGACGAAGCCCGTAAGCTGGTCGACGACGAAAAATTCCGCATATGGCGCGTGTATCTCGCCGGTTGCGCGTACGCGTTCGAAACCGACGACGTCTCGATCTTCCAGGTGGTCTGCCGCAAAGCCGGCCGCAGCGCGAAGACCTTGCCGTGGTCGCGCCGCTATATGTACGACAAAACGTTGTGATACGGTTGCGCCGCGGCGATGTGCCGTCACCGCGTTCCGGGGCCGCGTGCATGGCACGCGCGGCCGACGCGGCGCAAACCTTAAACAGCAGGTCGAACATCGATGGACCAGAGCGGGACAAGTGAAGTTGAACAGCCGGTGAGCGGCGAGCAGGACGCACAGGCCGACGCCGTACAGTTCGACCTGTTCGGGATGCCGGTGGAGCAAGCGGCGGCTTCGAAGCCCGATGCGGGCACGAAACCACAGCGCGCAACCACCGGAGCGAAAGCCGACGCAACCGCCGATACGCCGAAGAAACGCCGTACCCGCGACGTTCTCGCCGCACCGCCCTCCCCTGAACTCCTCGCGCTCGCCGCCGAACTGCCATCGCAGATCCATCTCGGTACGTCGACATGGTCGTTTCCAGGCTGGAACGGCATCGTCTACGGCGACGACTACAGCAACAGCAAACTCTCGCGCGAAGGCCTGACGGCTTATGGCGCGCATCCGCTGTTAAAGACCGTCAGCATCGACCGGTCGTTTTATCAGGCGCTCAGCGTCACCGAGTACTTGCGCTATGCACAGCAGGTGCCGGAGCATTTTCGCTTCATCGTCAAAGCGCCGATGACGATCACCGACGCCACCGTGCGCGCCGAACGCGGCGAGCCGGTCTCGCTGAATCCGTGCTTTCTGAACGCGCAAATGGCGATCGACGAGTTTGTCACGCCATGTCTCGAAGGCCTCGGCACGAAAGCCGGCGCGCTGGTGTTTCAGCTCTCGCCGCTGCCCGACCAGATGCTCGCGCAACCCGCGGCATTCATCGAGCGCCTCGCCGAATTCCTTACCGCGTTGCCGAAGCTGCCTGAAGGCACGTGCTACGCGATCGAAATCCGCGACGCGAGTTTGCTTACGCCGCGTTTCATCCGCACGCTCAAAGCAGCGGGGGTGCGGTATTGCGTGGGGATTCATGCGCGAATGCCGGACCCGCTGCGTCAGGCGGCGGCGCTCGCGCTGCTGGACGGCGAGCCGGCCGGCCCGCTGATCGTGCGCTGGAGTTTGCACGGCGGCTTCAAATACGAGCAGGCGAAGGCCAAGTACGAACCGTTCAACCGGCTGGTCGATCAGGATCCGGCGACTCGCGCCTCGCTCGCCGAGCTGGCCGCGCGCTATGCGCTGGCCGGCCAGCCGGTGGTGATCGCGGTCAACAACAAGGCTGAAGGTTCGGCGCCGTTAAGCTGCGTGGCGCTGGCGCGGGAGATCGTCGAAGCGTATGCGCGTCTTGCTCACGAGCATGAGCAGGACCATGAGCAAACGCGCCCGGAGTCGGAGTCGAATCCGGGCGAGAATGGGCAGCACGAAGGCGACGAACAAGGCTAAGCAGCGCAGCGTCCGCGCATGGCGAGCGGTCCGCGGGCGCGGGTTTGCTGAACCGCCGCCCGTCCCGCCCATCACGCTGCAGTCAAACCGCCATCACCGCGCCGACTCAGCTCGCCTTGATCCGATGCGCGAACTTCTGACGAAACTTCGCGACCTTCGGCGCCACCACGAACGAGCAGTACCCCTGATTCGGATGCTGCGCGAAATAGTTCTGGTGATACGCTTCGGCCGGCCAGTAGTTGCCGTCGAGCGGCAGCACCTGGGTGACGATCTGGCCGTCGTAAATACCCTGTTCGCCGATCTCGCGAATCGCCTGCAACGCCGTTTCCCGCTGCGCCTCGGAGTGAGTGAAGATCACCGAGCGGTATTGCGTGCCGACGTCGTTGCCCTGCCGGTTCAACTGGGTTGGATCGTGGATCGCGAAGAAAATATCGAGAATCTCGCGATAGCTGATCTTCGCCGGATCGAAGTCGACGTTCACGACTTCCGCGTGGCCCGTCACCCCATCGCACACCTGTTCATAGGTCGGCCGCTGGGTCTGGCCGCCCGCATAGCCCGACTCCACCGCGTTCACGCCTTCGACGCCCAGATACACCGCTTCGAGGCACCAGAAACACCCGCCACCCAGAGTGGCGACTTCGCCTGTCTGACTCATGCTGCTTGCTCCTTGATTCCCATAGTCGGCTGATGCCTGCTCCGCTTGATCGCAACGCTCATGCCTGCGTCGAGACTTTCCAGCTTAGCGGTTTTTCCACTTACCGGCAGGCGTCGCGGCCAGTCCACCGCGATTGCAGTTAAAATTGGGGCAAATCGACGATTTTCACTATGACTTTTGAATCATTTGTTTCCGGCCGCACGCGCGATGGGTTCAGCCCGGGCTTCACCCGGTGCGGCACCAGGGCTACCGCCCAATGAAGCACGCCAGCCCGCCCAATTTCGACCAGCCCGCCTTTAAGCAGGCGCTCAGCCAATTCGCCACCGGCGTCACTGTCATTACCACGCGCGCAGCGTCCGGCCAATTGATCGGCATCACGGCCAGCTCGTTCAATTCGGTTTCGCTCAATCCGCCGCTGGTGCTGTGGAGCCTCGCGACGCGCTCGGCGTCGATGCCGGTGTTCCGGGCGAACAGTCACTACGTGGTCAATGTGCTGGCTGCGTCGCAACTCGATCTGTGCAAACGCTTCGCCACGGTGAAGGGTGATCGTTTCGAGGGCGTGTCGCATGCCGAGGGTGACACCGGCATGCCGGTGCTCGACGGCGCGCTCGCCTGGTTCGAATGCCATAACCGCAGCCGCTACGAAGAAGGCGACCACGTGATTTTCGTCGGCGAAGTGGAGCGCTGCGGCGTCCACGAAAATGCTGCGGAGATTGCGCCGCTGGTCTTCCAGAACGGCCTGTTTCACGGACTCAAGCCACTCTGAAGGCGGCGCCGCTGAGTACGTGGTTTAACCGCGGCCGCAAGCAGCGGTAGATGCCGGCGCAAACCAACCGGCCGCTGTCACTCAGCTATGCGACGCGCTGTGTCCACTGGTTTTCGGTACGAGCGACACCGGCACGCCCGAATCTTCCTTCAACGTTTGCAGCACGATATTCGAACGAATATCCATCACGCCCGGCGCCTTATAGAGGCGTTGCAGCACGAAATCCGAATAGTGTTTGAGATTGTGGGCGAGCACCCGCAGCAGATAATGGGTTTCGCCGGTCACGACAAACGCGCCGACCACTTCCGGCCAATCCCGCACCGCCTCCGCAAAACGCTCGTGCCAGTTCTCCTGGTCGTTGCGCATCGACACCTGCACGAACGCTTCCAGTTCGAAACCCAGCACTTCGCGGTTCAGACACGCGCGGTAATGTTCGATGACGCCCTGCTCTTCGAGCAGGCGCAGGCGTCGTAGACAGGCCGACGGCGAGAGCGAAATGCGCTCTGCCAGGTCAAGATTGCTGATCCGTCCTTCTTGCTGAAGCACCGTCAAGATACGGCAATCGGTGGCGTCGAGCGAGATCGCGTTCATATTCGGTCTCCCTTTCCCATTTGACTCAAATTATGTTCCAAGACACGGCTCAGAAGGAGATTTTTTCGCAATCACATTTCGTGGCAAGCCACCTATCATTCCCAGATAGACACAATCCGCCGATGGAGACATGGACACACTCTGGGACATCACCCCCGCCGTCGATACCGCAACGCCCGTCTGGCCCGGCGATACGCCGGTCGGTATCGAACGCGTATGGCGCATGGAGGCGGGCTCGCCCGTCAACGTCGCGCGTCTGACGCTGTCGCCGCACACCGGCGCACACACCGACGCCCCGCTTCACTACGACGCCGAGGGCGCAGCGATCGGACAAGTGCCGCTCGACGCGTACCTTGGACGCTGCCGTGTGATTCATTGCATCGGCGCTTCGCCTGTTGTGACGCCACAACACCTGAGCGGATCGCTCGACGACCTGCCGCCGCGAGTCTTACTACGCACTTACAAAAGCACGCCTACCACGACCTGGGACAGCGCGTTCTGTGCGGTCGCGCCGGAAACAATCGATCTGCTGGCGGCGAAAGGGGTGAAGCTGATTGGCATCGATACGCCCTCGCTCGATCCGCAGGAGTCGAAGACGATGGACGCGCACCACCGGATTCGCGCGCACCGCATGGCGATCCTCGAAGGCATCGTGCTGGATGCCGTCGCACCCGGCGACTATGAACTGATCGCGCTGCCGCTCAAGTTGACCACACTCGATGCGAGCCCTGTGCGCGCGGTGTTGCGTGCGCTGCCCGAAGCTCGCTGATTGTCGACGCTCCGCAAACTGAATAATCGCATTCATCGCATCCACCGAACTCCCTGATCTGACTGACTGGACCATCATGAATCACCGTGACGAAGCACTGGCGCTCGATAGCGCCGACCCGCTCGCAACGCTGCGCGACCAGTTCGCGCTGTCGCCGAGAACCATCTATCTCGACGGCAATTCGCTCGGCGTGCCGCCGGCCGCCGCCGCACAACGCGCGCAAACCGTGATCGGCGCCGAATGGGGCGAGGGCCTGATCCGTAGCTGGAACACCGCCGGCTGGTTCGAATTGCCGCGCCGTCTTGGCAACAAGCTCGCGCCGCTGATCGGTGCAGGCGAAAACGAAGTGGTCGTCACCGATACGATTTCGATCAACCTGTTCAAGCTTTTGTCGGCAGCCGTGCGTCTCGCGAATGCGCGCGATCCCAAACGTCGCGTGATCGTTTCTGAGCGTTCGAATTTCCCGACCGATCTGTACATCGCGCAAGGGCTGATCGAGCAACTCGACCGTGGCTATGAATTGCGTCTCGTCGACGACCCGTCCGAGTTGCCCGCCGCAATCGGCGACGACACCGCGATCGCGATGATCACGCACGTGAATTACCGCACCGGCTACATGCACGACATGGCGGCGCTGACCAAACTGATCCACGACAAGGGCGCGCTCGCGCTGTGGGATCTCGCGCATTCGGCAGGCGCGGTGCCGGTCGACCTGAATGGCGTCGGCGCGGATTACGCGGTGGGCTGCACGTATAAGTATCTGAATGGCGGCCCGGGTTCGCCGGCGTTCGTGTGGGTACCGAAACGTCATCAAAACGATTTCGCGCAACCGCTGTCCGGTTGGTGGGGGCATCGCGCGCCGTTCAAGATGGACCCGGCGTATCAGCCCGACGACGGCATCGGCCGGTTTTTGTGTGGTACGCAGCCGATGGTTTCGATGTCGCTCGTCGAATGCGGACTCGATGTGTTCCTGCAAACGGATATGCAGGCAATCCGCGCAAAGTCGCTCGCACTGACCGATCTGTTTATCAAACTGGTCGAAGCGCGTTGCGGCGAGTTTCCTTTAAAGCTCGTGACGCCGCGTGAGCATGCGCAGCGCGGCTCGCATGCGAGCTTCGAACATCCGCATGGTTATGAAGTGATGCAGGCGTTGATCGCGCGTGGCGTGATCGGCGACTATCGCGAGCCTTATGTGCTGCGGTTCGGTTTTACGCCGCTGTACACGCGGTTTGTCGATGTATGGGATGCGGTGGAGACGCTGCGCGATGTGCTTGCGCAAGAGACCTGGCGAGCACCTGAATTTGCCGCCCGCGGCGCTGTGACCTGAGGAGCGCGCGATGACCACCGATCACATGCAAACGCCGGGATTGCCGGAAGAGAAACCGGTGCAAGGCTGCCCGTTTGGACATGGCAGCGGGGTTGCTCATTCTGCCTCTGCTACGGCCCCTGCTGCTTCTGATTCCGCTTCCGGCGATGGCTGGCATGACGCGCAACTCGATTTTTCGGAGTCGATGAGTTACGGCGACTATCTGTCGCTGGGGACGGTGCTGGATGCGCAGCATCCGCTGTCGCCGGATCACAACGAGATGCTGTTCATCATTCAGCATCAGACGAGCGAGTTGTGGATGAAACTCGCACTGTACGAGTTGCGCGCAGCGTTGAAGGCGGTGCATCGCGACGAGTTGCCGCCGGCGTTCAAGATGCTCGCTCGCGTGTCGCGGATCATGGAGCAGCTCGTGCAGGCATGGAGTGTTCTCGCGACGATGACGCCATCCGAGTACACGGCGATGCGGCCTTATCTTGGCAGCTCTTCCGGGTTTCAGTCCTATCAGTATCGGCAGATCGAGTTTTTGCTCGGCAATAAGAACGAGCAGATGCTGAAGCCGCATGCGCATCGGCCGGATGTGCTTGCTGAGGTAACGGCTTCGCTGAAAGCGCCTTCCTTTTACGATGAAGTTGTTCGACTGCTGGCGCGGCGTGGGTTTCAGATTTCACCGTCAAGGTTGGATCGGGACTGGACACAGCCCACTACGCACGATGCTTCTGTCGAAGCTGCGTGGCTGGAGGTCTATCGGAATCCTTCGCAGCATTGGGAGTTGTACGAGATGGCGGAGGAACTTGTCGATCTCGAGGATGCGTTTCGACAGTGGCGATTCCGGCATGTGACGACGGTTGAACGGATTATTGGGTTCAAGCAAGGTACGGGCGGTACGAGCGGTGCGCCTTATTTGCGGAAGATGCTCGATGTGGTTTTGTTTCCTGAGCTTTGGCATGTGAGGACGATGCTTTAAAGCGTCTTTATGTCGTTGCTAATGCGCGCTGCATTGGCAACGCTCACGCAACGCATGGTGCCCCGTAGGTATATCGGTTCGAATGTAAAGATTGGTCATAACTCGCGCGTTTAGCCTGTGTGGTTGATCGTCTTAAAAAAAGGTTGGGTTAGATTTCTATGTGCCGTTGGAAAGACGGCCGGGTGTGAGAGCCTGAACGGTAGTTCGCATAACCTACATTCGTAGGTCGTGCACTTGCTTCAGCACGTCTATTCAATGGGCGGGTCGTAGTGAGGGGGTCGAAAGACCCGCCGGTTTGAACTACCGCCGGTCTCTCAAACTCGCTACGTGCCCGCTCACCCATCTGTTAGAGAGTGTCGGGCGTTTCAGGAACACATCGGAAATCGCACCATGACCAAAACCACGAAAAAGACTCAAACGGCAACACGCCAGCCCGTTGATGCGCTCCAGTACGAAAAACTTGCGCTGTCGGCTTTTGGCGCGTGCGACCGACAAATCCAACAACTTCGAACACTGATCGATCTCGCGGCAAGCATCACGCGATGCCCGGCTACGACGGTCGATGAAAGACGCCGTGAGCGCAACCTGCTGGAACACCTGCTCCATACCGTCGAGCAATACCAGCAGGAAGTTGAATGCGACCGCGAGCTTTATCAGGTAATCGCGCTCGATGCGAAAGGGGTGCCGCACAGTCGCATCACCGCCAAACTTGCGGCGAAACTTCTTTCAGATGCTGCGGAGGCAGGACGAGAAGCAGGGGAAGCTGCGGCCGAAGCCGAAGCTGCGTCGGACAATGCCGTGACGCGCAAGCAGGAGCGCGTAAAGACTGCTGTGTGTGCGCGGGCGGATGCAAAGCAGGCGACGGTGAAGCATTAAGATGAGGTAACGGTCATCGGGTCGCCGCAAAACAAAAGGCGCGAATTGTTCGCGCCTTTTTACGTGTCACTTCTCGCGCTTTCTTTTCCTAGGCGGTTTCACCACCACGCCTTCGGGTGCAAGGTCTGGATAGTCTTCCCAGAGCGGCATTAGGAGAAAAGTCAAACCTCCAGCGACCCTTCCCGCCTCAGCGCGAAGAAAGTCAAATTCCTCCACCGGGCACTGCTCCTGGACCAGCCTCGTCGCATCTTCAACTGATCGAAATGCCTCACGCAGCAGCCTGTCAAGTTCCGTAGCAATTTCTTTATTCATTATTGGCACACGTTGTTTATCAAGAAGTGCATACGTCATTTGCACCTTGAGACATCGAGTCTGTTCATCGATTTCATGGGCACTGCGCCTGGAATGTTCTCCCTCGGAACAAGAGAAAATGCGGACCAGTCGGCTGCATTCACATAGACCACACCTGTCTTGCATCGCATATGCACCTGCTTCGGGTTCGCATCGCACCATGCACCATCAATTGCGCATCGTTGCCACTGGGGTATGACGGTCAGCGGCTTCGTCAATCCGTTTTCCGCCTTCGTATAAGTCTGCACGTCACGCGTCGTTATCGACATGTACATGAAGTCAAAATCTGCCCTCACAGAGCGATCGGCCTCGGCATCCACATAGTGTCTGTGAAGGTCCAGGACATAGAAACATCCTGCCCCAAGCAATACCGCCGTCACCAACCCTGCGGCGACAATGGATCCTCGTTTGAGAGTCAATCGCGTTCCGCGTGTGAACACGTGGCCTAGCAAGGGGAAGCCAATAAGACATGCGGACGTTATGAAGAACCAGACCCCGGTCGCGTGATTCTCACAGTCGTATCCACATACGGGCGCGAGGGCAAGCACTATGCAAGCAGCAGTGGTGCCGGTAACTGCCCCGATAACAGCGAACGTCACCAGCGCTGCCGGCCTTTTCATTTTGTTGCTCAAAATAATACTTGGTTTGATTGGCGAAAAAATACTCGTGGCCGCTACACGCCTTATTTCAGGGTACCCGCCTGATAAGCATGTGCTATCCAGGTCATGAGAAAAATTAGCGTCAAAGATGCAGCTAACGCCAAAGCCATCTTTCCGAAGCCGGTTCCTCCGATTGATCGTCGAAAAAGCAAAACCGACATCACGCCCCACGCAAGTGGCATTGCGCCATATATCAACATTGAGCCCAATCGAAACCATGAAGGACAAGACTCTCTGCATAGATCGATACGCATCGTGACCTGGATGGCATGCGGAATCAGGTCTATCAAAAGACCCCATGCACAACCCAGTAGGAAGGTGCCCAACGACGCAATCACTTAATCTCCCAGAACAGAATTGCCTTGGATCTTCTGAGGTCGGAATAGACCGGAATCCACGGTTCGTTAATGCGAAGCGTAAAACGCATAAACGTTTCTGTGGTCCCCACCACGCCGTTGTTGGTCAGCCGCTTGCCATTCCAAAGGTCGATGTGTCCGCCGCTTGCTTCCGCTGCACTTTCTCCTGCGCGGGACCAATATCGCGAGAACTGGACGATACCGGTACGTCCTTTAACCTTTGCTTCCCAGTCTTCCCCAGTAATATTCTCTGCCTTAGGCAGACCGGCAAACGGGCGCAGATTCAGCCATTCGCCTAGTTCATCGGCTCGCGTGGCGGTGGCCTTGCCATCAAGCAGTATTCGCCCAATCGTCGGCGCACCGGAAAGCGGCCTCACGAGTTTTTCCGAAAATGACTTCATTTCAATACCAACCCGGTGGAGCATCACGCTCATACGGATCGCACACTGATCTTTATATGCAGGATTGTCGTAGGGATTGCCCGTCGGATAGTTGTCCCACAATTCCTGAAACGTTAGCATCTTCAGTTCCACCTTCTTGATGGAACCAGGAGTTGAGTTCGTTCTTACTATCGTTTTCTTGTTCGGCATTGCCTACGCTCCAGTCCGTCTCATACAGAGTTGAACAAACTTATCCGTAGAGAGTGGAGCTTTTTTGCGGCAGGAGAAATCAGCTGCGTTCGGAAAATGCGTGAGGCAATTCTGAAAATTCGTAGGACCTTGATAACCCAACATCAGAAATCTTTGATGTCATCAGGTGTAACCCAATCACCTCGCCGTATACCCCCCATCAATCGGCAAACAAACCCCACTAATCATCGAAGCCGCATCGCTCAACAAAAACATGATCGGCGCAGCGACCTCGGCGGACTCCGCGAAGCGCCGCAGAGGAATCGCCTTCAAAGCCGGATCGCGTTTCGCAGGATCACTCCACGCTTGCACGGCCATCGGTGTCAAAGTCACCGTCGGATTGACACTATTCACCCGAATGCCGTAGGGCCCCAACTCGATACACAACGCACGCGTCACAGCATCGAGCGCCGCTTTGGAAGCTGAATAGCTCAAGTGATCATCCAGCGCCACAAGCGCCGCCTGACTGGAAACATTCACAATGCTGCCGGCGCGTTTAGCATCGATCATCCCGCGCGCCACGTGTTTGGCGACCAACACCGCGCCACGCGCATTGACTCCCATCACGTGATCGAAACTGGCACCCGTCGTATCCACCGCTCGCTCAAGCAAAGCGATCCCCGCGCAATTCACGAGCCCATCGAATGTCTCGATTGAACCCAATGCTTCATCGATAGCGGCTTCATCGCTCACATCAAGCATCAACGGTTCGCATCCCGTCTCTTCAGCCAATCGCGCGAGCTCATTCACATTCCGCGCCGCGGCCACCACACTCGCACCCGATGCGCACAACGCCTCAACCGTAGCCCGTCCAATGCCGCTCGACGCCCCCGTAACCAGAACCGACTTGCCAGAAAAATCAAAAGTAGCATTCATGATGTCTGCAACCGATGCATGACCGGCTTCAACGCCGGATACAAATCCGTATAAACGCCAAATCGCTGTTCGTACAACGCCATCCGTTGCGCGTTCGGCTCAGCGCGTTCAATCAACGTCACCCATCCGCCCTGCGCTTCTTCGCGCGATACGAGACCGATGCCGACACCGGCCAATAGCGCCGCCCCCATCGCGGCCTCCACTTCCTGCTCGATCGTATAGACCGGATAGCCGGTGATGTCGGCGATGATCTGCATCCAGAGATCAGAATGCGCCGCACCGCCCACCACGATCAACTTGTCGTCCAACGATTGCGCGCCTTTGCGTCCCGCTTCGATGTTGTGCTTCAACGCGAACGACACACCCTCCAACACCGCGCGATACAGATGCGCCCGCGTGTGAAACAGGCTCAGGCCGACAAACGCCCCACTCGCCTTGGCATCCCACACAGGACTGCGTTCACCCATCAAATACGGCAAGAACATCACCCCATCCGAACCGGCCGGGATCAGAGAAGCACTCTCTTCCAGCAAGCGATGTGGATCCCCATTCGGCATCGCGCGCGCCGCCTCAGTCTCTGCGTGACAAAACTGCTCGCGATACCACGTCACCGATGCACCCGCCGTAATCGCGCCGCCAAATACGTAAATATCGCGCTGACCGTTGAACACATGTGGCATGCTGATCAACCCATGCCGTGCATCAACGGTCTGGTTGATATACCCCCAGCACATGCTCGTGCCGATCATCGCTACATGCTGCCCGGCGCGCGTGACGCCCGCGGCGAACGTCGCCACCGCCGCATCCACGCCACCCGCAACGATCGCCGTGCCCGCCTCCAATCCAAGCTGCTCGGTCCACTGCGATAACAGGCCACCCACCACTTCGGACGACTCCACCAGCCGCTCCGGCATCATCGTCGCGGGAATGCCCAACATGTCGAGTGCTTCATCCGACCAGTCGCGCTTGCCGATGTCGTAGATACCGCCGATATTGCCCGCCGAACTGTGATCGACGGCGACCTCACCCGTCAGCATATAAATCACATAAGCATTGGGCGGCAGAAAGTAACGCGTATGCGCCCACACATCCGGCTCGTGATCGCGCAGCCACAGCATCTTCGTGTAGCCGTAGTAGCTATCCACGCCGTTGCCCGTGATCGCATACAGTCGCTCCAGGTCGATGTTGTCACGCACCCACTCAACCTGAGCGGTGGCGCGCCGGTCCATCCAGATCAGACACGGATAAAGCGGCCGCATCTCGCTATCGACGGGAATTCCCGAGCCGCCATACAAGCTGCTCACGCACAACGCCTTGATCGACTTCGCCGAGACGCCCGCCTCCTTCGCCTTGCCGACGCACGCCGCGATGCACTCCACCACCGCCTTCAACCACACCGCGGGCCATTGTTCTGCCCATAGCGGCTTGGGCGTATCCGGCTGATAGCTCGACGCATGCTGCGCGACAATCGCGCCGTGCTGATCGACCAGCAGCGCCTTGGTGCTCTGCGTGCCGATATCGACGCCGATGACGTAATCCATACAGTCTCCGTTTATGTGCCGCTCGTCCTTGACCCGCGTTGCGCCAGGCGCTCAGGCACGCGGTTTCATCAGTACCTTGATCGAGTCGAGCGAGTTGGCGACCTTGATCGCCTCGTCCCATTCTTCTAACGAAAAGCCGTGCGTGACGATGCCCTTCGACGTAACCAGTCCGCGCGCCAGCAGATCGATTGCAATCGGATAACAGTATGGTCCGAGATGCGCGCCGCGTACATCGAGCTCCTTGCGGTCGCCGATCACCGACCAGTCCAGCGTCGTATCCGCACCAAATACTGAGAACTCGACGAAGCGCCCCAGCTTGCGAATCAGGTCCATGCCCTGATTAACGCCGATCGGCGCGCCGGTCGTTTCGATGTAAACGTCGCAACCGTAGCCGTCGGTCAGCGAATGAATGATCGCTAGCGCATCTTCCTGCTTCGGGTTGATCGTTACGTCCGCACCATATTCACGCGCGAGTGCCAGACGCTCTTCAACCAGATCGATCACCACCAGCTTCTTCGGCGTTTTCAGATGCGCGATTTGTGTCATCATCAAACCAAGCGGCCCCGCGCCTGCAATCACCACTACATCATCGAGTTGCAACTCGCCGCGATTCACCGTGTGAATCGCGCACGCCAGCGGTTCAATGATAGCGGCATCTTCGAGTGAGATGCCGTCGGGAATCTTGTGGACGATTGCCGTCGGCGGAATACGCATGTACTCGGCCATACCGCCGTCCGCGACTTCGCGCTGGAAGCCAAAGATGTTGTGCACTTCGCACATCCAGTACTGCCCGGATTTACAGTAACGGCACTTGCCGCACGGCACAATCTGTTCGGCGATCACGCGGTCGCCCATCTTTACGCCGAAGTGATCGGCCGCGCCCTCACCGATTTCTTCGACGAAACCGAAGAACTCGTGCCCCGGAATCACCGGCGCTTTGACCCATGGGCTCGGGCCGCCCCAAAACATTTTCGCGCCCGAATGACACTTGCAGTCGCTTGCGCAGATGCCGCACGCGGCGATGCGAATCACCAGTTCATGTGCACGCGCCTTGGGTTTCGACACTTGTTCGACGCGATAGTCTTTCGGTGCATGGCAGACAATCGCCGTCATTTCCTGCCGGTTGGATTGAGTCGATTCAGTGGACTGGGTCATTGCATGGTCCTGCTAAAAAAAGGAAGTCAGTGGAAAGTTACTTTCTGCGGTCGCGGCTGATGTAGATCGCCAGCAAAATAATTCCGCCCTTGATCACGTTCTGCACATACGGATTCACGCCGACCATGTTCAGGCCGTTGTTCAATACGCCCAGCAGCAACGCGCCAATCAAGGTGCCGATGATCGAGCCGCGTCCGCCGGAGATCGAGGTGCCGCCCATCACCACTGCGGCAATGGCATCGAGTTCGAAACCGACGCCCGCGTTCGGCTGGCCGCTCATCAAACGTGCGGTCAACACAATGGCGGCGAACGCGGAGGTCAAACCGGCAATCGAGTAGACGATCAGCTTCACGCGAGCCACACGTACGCCGGATAGACGCGTCGCCTGTTCGTTGCCGCCAATCGCATACACGTAGCGGCCGAACGGCATGCGTTCGAGCAACACCCAGGCAATCGCATAGATCACCACCATGATCACAACCGGCGCCTGGATGCCGAGGATCTTGCCGCTGCCGAAGAAGCTGACCCAATCAGGTAGGCCGTCAATCGGATAACCACCCGTGTAGATCAGCGCGAGGCCGCGCGCGATACCCATGGTTGCGAGCGTGACGATGATCGGCGGCATGCCGGCGAACGCCACGAAGAAGCCATTTGCGGCGCCAAAGCCCAACCCGACCGCGATGCCGACCGCCAACGCAGCCACCGCATTCATGCCGGCGACCATCAAGCCCGCCGCGAGCGTGCCCGCCAACGCCATCACCGAGCCCACGGACAGATCGATACCGCCGGTCAGAATCACGCACGTCATCCCAACAGCGATGATTGCGTTGATCGACACCTGGCGCAGCACGTTTTCGATGTTCGCCGCAGAGAGAAAACTGTCGCTCGCGAACACCATCACGATGCAGACCACCAGCAAGCCGATGAATGGATAGAAGAGCGTCGAGCGTTTCAGCGCCGCCCACGTAAAGCGCATCGGCGCGCCCGGCGTGTCACTGCTGACGGTCGACGTTTTCGGCGATGAAGAAGGATTAGGCGTGTTCATGGCTTGCTCCACGGGTGCCGGCTGTTGCATAGGTCATCACGGCGTTCGAGTCGATCCCGTCGCCTTCGAGCATCGCTTCGATGCGGCCCTGCCGGAACACGGCGACGCGGTCGCACATGCCGACGATCTCCGGCAGTTCGGACGAGATCATGATGATCGAGTAGCCGCGCGCGGTGAGTTCGCGCATCAGCAGATAGATTTCGGCTTTGGCGCCGACGTCGATGCCACGCGTCGGTTCGTCGAAGATAAGAATGTTGGTGTGGTGATTCAGCCAGCGGGCAATCACCACCTTTTGCTGATTGCCGCCTGAAAGGGTCGCGACTTCGGTGTGCATCGTCGGCGCCTTGACGCCTACGCGTTTCATGATGTCGGCCGTGGCGCGCGCTTCGCTGCGCTGATCGATAAAGAAGCGCAACGAGCGGTACTTGCCGAGGTTGTTGATCGAGATGTTCTGCTTGATCGAGAAATCGGTGATCAGGCCTTCGGTCTTGCGGCTTTCCGGCAGGATGCCGACACCGGCGCGCAAGGCATCGGCAGGATCGGATAGTTTTTCAGCCGTGCCGTTGATGCGGATTTCCTTCACGTAAGCCGGGTCCGCGCCGATCACGGCTAAAGCAGTTTCCGTACGGCCCGAACCGACCAGTCCCGCAAAGCCGAGAATCTCGCCTTCACGCAAATTGAAGCTCAGCATCGGGCTGTCTTTCAGCAACTGCAGCTTCTCGACGTCGAGCACGATCTTCGCATCGGCGCGCAAAGGCGGCTTCGGCGGAAAGCTGTTTTCAATGCGGCGCCCCACCATCATTTCCACAAGGTGGCTCACATCGGATTTCGCAACTTCGGTCATACCGACGTACTGACCGTCGCGCAGCACCGTAATGCGATCGCACACTTCGAAAATCTCTTCGAGGTGATGCGAGATGAAGATCATCGCCACGCCCTGCGCCTTCAGATCACGCATGATCGCGAACAGATGCTCGGCTTCGGCAGGCGTCAGCGTCGCAGTCGGTTCATCCAGAATCAGAATGCGCGCCTCCAACGACAACGCCTTGCCAATTTCAACAAACTGCTGCTGCGCAACCGACAGTTCACGAATCGGCACCGACAAGTCGATCGCCACGCCGAGGCGCTGAAAAATCGCGGCTGCCGCGCGCCGCATCTTGCCGCGCTCGAGCAAACCGAAACCGTTCTTCAACTCACGGCCAAGAAACATGTTCTCCACCGCGTTCAGATACGGAATCAGGCTGAACTCCTGAAACACAATGCCGACGCCCGCGGCAACCGCATCGTGATAATTCGTGAAGTGCCGCACTTCACCCGCAATCGTGATCGTGCCGTCATCCGGCTGATAAATGCCGCACAGGATCTTCATCAACGTCGATTTGCCGGCGCCGTTTTCGCCGAGCAAGGCATGAATCTCACCGCGCGCAATTTCCAGGTGTATGCCCTGCAGCGCCTTCACGCCTGGAAAGCTTTTGGTGATGTTGTCGAGCTTGAGTATTGCGTCCATCGGGTCCTCCTCTACTGCTCGCCGCCGCGCTCGTTGACCGCGGCGGCGAGCATTCGACTTACCAGCTGAAGCCCTTGGCATTGCTCTTGTCGATCATCTTCACGTCGACTGGAATGGCTTTCGGTACATTGGCGCCCCACTTCTTCGCAAGCGCAATGCCGAGCGCGATACGCACCTGGTCGGCCGGGAATTGCGCCGACGTTTCAATGAACTTCGAGTTCGGTTTCTGGATCGCGGCAATCGCTTCCGGTGCGCCGTCGACGCTGGTCAGCTTGATGTCCTTGCCCGACGATTCGATCGCCGAGAGCGCGCCCATCGAACCGCCGTCGTTCACACTGAACACGCCTTTGAGATTAGGATGCGCCTGAATCATGTTCTCGGTGACTGACAATGCGGTCGCGCGTTCCTGCTTACCGTTCTGCGTATCCACGAGTTTGATGCCCGGCACTTTAGCCAGCGCCGCCTTGCAGCCGCGCACACGTTCGAGAATCGGCACGACCGGAATGCCGTCGAGAATCGCCACTTCGCCACTGCCGCCAAGCGACTTCGCCAGATACTCGCAGGCCATCTGTCCCGCGTCGAAGTTCTTCGAACCGACAAATGAATCGACCGGACCGTTTGCATTCGCATCGACTGCGACCACCACCACGCCCGCCTTCTTCGCCGACGTCACCGCCGATTGAATGCCGGTCGAATCGGTCGGATTCACAAGCAGGATGTCGATCTTCTTTTGCAACATGTCTTCGACGTCGCTGACCTGCTTGCTGACGTCATGATGTGCATCAGTAACGACCACGGTAGCGCCGATCGATGCAGCCGCATCGTTCAACGCTTTTTGCATCGTCACAAAGTACGGGTTGTTCAGTTCCTGAAACGTCATGCCGATCTTCAGCGGTGCAGCCTGTGCAGCCGGCGCCGTGATGAACGACAGACCGAATGCAAGCGTCGCGAGCGCTGCCGTGCTGCGCGCAAAGGTCTTCAACGATGTCTGCTTTGAAATAGATTGCGTCATGGTTGTCTCCGTTATTTAAAACTATTCGATGAGATGAACACGTCCCTCACGCTGTTCGGGAACAGCGCGATAGGTGTTGAAACGCGGGTGAAGTGAAACGCTTCGGCTTAAAGCTTGATGCGGACTACGTCGGTGGATAGGCAGCGCCAGCGGTGCGTGGCAAACCCGGCGCAAGCACGATAGCGGGTGCATCGTCGATACCCGCGCCGCGCGCGGCCGCTTCTTCGGAGGCGTCGCGGCTCGCGTCGTTCAACTGCTGGTAGCGGCGAAACTTCGAAGGCGCCATGCCCTTCACCGCGAGGAACTGCCGGTTGAAATTCGACAGGTTGTTAAAGCCTGCCTTGAAGCAGATGTCGGTGACGCTCAGCTCCCCGTCCGTGAGCAACTGGCACGCGAGGTTGATGCGCATACGGTTCACGTACTGCACGAACGGCAGGCCCGTATGACGGCGGAAGTAGCGCGAGAACGCACTCACGCTTTGTCCTGCGAGTTGCGCGAGATCCGATTCGCGCAGATCGTTGGACAGGTTCTTGCCGATATACGAGAGCGCATGGTTGATACGCGTCGACGCAAACCCCGTCGGGTCCGCCTGATAAGCGGGACTCGCGAGTGTCTCGCGATCCTCGGCGTTCATCAGGATGTCGAGCATCGACATGAACAAAACAAGCCGGCGCAGTCCGCGCGCGGCCAGCAATTCGAGAAACAGCGGCTGGATCGCCGCGCTCGTCTGCGCGCCGAAGGAAACGCCGCGGCGCGAGTCGGCGAGCAGCGCCTCAACCTGACGCCATTCCGGGAAACTGCCGAGGCAACTCGACACGAACTCCTGCCCGAACTGCACGACCAGATTGCGCTGCGCAATCGTCTCGCCTTCCGGCACGTCGCTGACCCAGTTGTGCGGCAGGTTCGGCCCCATCAACACAAGGTTGCCAGGCGCAAAGCTGCTGATATGGTCGCCGACGAACATCTTGCCGGTCGTCGCCACGATCAGATGGATTTCGTATTCCGGGTGAAAGTGCCAGCGCACCGTGCGGTACGGATAGCCGTGCGACCACACTTTGAAGGATTCGTCGCGCCGTACGGCGACGACTTCCAGATCGGGTTGCATTCGCGTCTTCCTCCATGGAGCGGCGTGTTGCGGGTGCCGCTGAACTTCGTCTTGTATAGCGAAAAGTAACGCCCAAAAGCCTGATCCACCACTAAAAATCAAACCGCGGACCGATACTTTTTTGCATTCGGGTTAGTCCTGGCGCAGTGCAAGTCAAATTTGATGCAATGCAATACGCACGGCGAGACACGTCCCGTAACGCGCGGACGCCTCGCGAGTCGCGCCGAAAGTCCCGCCACGCCGCGCTGCGCCACGAAAAGCCGCGGACGTCGCCTTGACATTCGTTTCGCCGGGTACGATCATTCGCTCACAGACAGAGCAAATGCTCCAAACCGAGAAAAAACGCACGCTCCGAGCCGTGCGATCGAAGACATTCAGGAGACGCACATGAACAGCGGGCAAAGCAGCGGCGCGGCCGCACACGTGATCCTGCACATCGGCGCGGGATCGTTTCATCGCGCGCATCAGGCCTGGTATCTCCATCGGTTGAACGAGGCGAAGGTGGCGGGCGAGCCGCACTGGTCGCTGACGGTCGGCAATATCCGCAGCGACATGAACGCGGTGCTCGACGCGCTCGCCGCGCAAAACGGCGTCTATACACTCGAGACCGTCACGCCACAGGGCGAGCGCAAGTACGAGACGATTCGTTCGATCGAGCGCGTAGTGCCGTGGACCGAGAGTCTCGATGCGCTGATCGAGGCAGGCGCCGATCCGGCCTGCAAGATCATTGCGTTTACCGTCACCGAGGGCGGTTATTACCTCGACGAACAGGACGAACTCGACACCGAAAATGCCGATCTCGCGGTTGATCTGAAAGGCGGCCACACGACGATTTACGGCGCGCTCGCGGCGATTCTCGACGCGCGCATGAAGCGCGGCGCCGGCCCGGTCACCTTGCAGACCTGCGATAACCTGCGCAGCAATGGCGAGCGTTTTCATGCGGGCATGAGCGAATTTCTCGAACGGCGCGGCGCGGACGATCTCGCGCAATGGTTCGACGACAACACCGCATGCCCGAGTTCGATGGTCGACCGCATCACGCCGCGCCCCACGCCCGACGTGCGCGAACGCGTGAAGGCCGCCACCGGTGTCGACGATGCGTGCCCGGTGATGGGCGAGGCCTTCATCCAATGGGTGATCGAAGACCGTTTCATCGCGGGACGCCCCGCATGGGAAAAGGTCGGCGCGGAACTGGTCGATTCGGTGCTGCCGTACGAGGAAGCGAAGATCCGCATTCTCAACGCAACGCATAGCTGTATTGCGTGGGCAGGCACGCTGGTCGGACTGAACTACATCCACGAAGGCACGCTCGACCCGGACATCAACAAATTCGCCTTCGATTACGTGACCGAAGACGTGATCCCCGGCCTTACGCCGAGCCCGCTCGATCTCGAACGCTATCGCGATGTCGTGCTCGACCGCTTCGGCAATCCTTATATCCAGGACACCAACCAGCGCGTCGCAGCCGATGGCTTTTCGAAACTGCCCGGCTTTATCGCGCCGACGCTTGCCGAATGCTTCGAGCGCGGCGTCACACCGGCGGCGACCGCGATGTTGCCGGCGCTGTTCTTCAGCTTCCTCGACCGCTGGAACGCCGGCAAGTTGCCGTATGCGTATCAGGATGGCGTGATGGATGAAAAAGTTGCGCGCGGTTTCTTCAGCGCGCCGGATCCGTTGCAGGCGTTCGCTGCCGACCGGCTGCTATGGGGCAGCATGGCGCAGACACCGGAACTGGAAGCGGCGTTGGCGGGCGCGTTGGCGCGCGTCGACGTGTGGCTGGCTAAACGCGGCGCGGCTTGACCCGCGCGCCGGCGGCCCATCTCTCTGCTGCAATGTGGCGCATCGGCTCCGGCGGCAACGGGCATCGCCCCACGCCGGTGCCAGGCTTAATGCGCATGGCACCGCTTGCCCTATGCGGCTAAAGTAGCGCATCCCTAACGACGAAGGTTTCGCGCCCATGTATCTCGGCATCGACCTCGGCACGTCCGAAGTGAAAGTCCTGCTGCTCGCCTCCAATGGACGCGTGATCGGCACCGCAGGCTCGCCCTTTACCGTTTCGCGCCCGCATCAGCGCTGGGCCGAACAGAATCCCGAAGACTGGTGGGCCGGCACGCGCGCCGCGCTGGCCGCGCTGCGCGCCAAACATCCCGACGAGTTCGCGCAGATTCGCGGCATCGGCCTCTCGGGGCAAATGCACGGGGCCGTGCTGCTGGATGCGGAAAATCGCGTACTGCGGCCCGCGATCCTGTGGAACGACATGCGCAGCGACAAGGAATGCGCGGAACTCACCGAGCGCGCACCGGAGTTGCACACTGTGGCCGGCAATCTCGCGATGCCCGGTTTCACCGCGCCGAAGCTGCTGTGGGTTGCGCGTCACGAACCGGACATCTTCGCGCGGACTGCCTGCGTGCTGCTGCCGAAGGACTACCTGCGCCTGCAACTGACCGGCGGCAAGGTATCCGATCCATCGGATGCAGCGGGCACACTGTGGCTCGACGTCGCCAAACGCGACTGGTCCGATTCGCTGCTCGCCGCCTGCAATATGACGCGCGCGCAGATGCCAGGCTTGTGCGAAGGCAGCGAACCGTCCGGCACTCTGCTGCCCGACGTGGCGCGCGAGTTCGGTTTGAGCGACGGCGTGATCGTCGCGGCCGGCGGCGGCGACAACGCCACGAGCGCGATCGGCATCGGCGCGACACAACCGGGCGACGGCTTCGTTTCGCTCGGCACGTCGGGCGTATTGTGCGTGGTCGGCGACAGCTTCCGGCCGAATCCGGCTTCCGCGGTGCACGCGTTCTGTCACGCGATTCCGGATCGCTGGCATCAGATGAGCGTAGTGCTCTCGGCGGCCAGTTGCTTGCGCTGGGTCTGCAAACTCACCTCCACCGACGAGCCGACCCTGCTCGCCGAAATCGAAGCGCTGCCTGCTGAAGCGTTGACCACGGCCCCGCTCTTTCTGCCTTATCTCTCCGGTGAACGCACGCCGCACAACGACCCGTATGCGCAGGGCGTGTTCTTCGGCATGACTCACGCAACCGATCGCGCGTTGCTCGGCTACGCGGTGCTTGAAGGCGTGACGCTCGCGCTCACCGACGGCCTCGACGCGTTGCGCGCGGCCGGCACCGAAGCGAAGGCGCTGTCCCTGCTCGGCGGCGGCGCTCGCAGCGACTACTGGGCACAACTGCTCGCCGACGCGCTCGACACCGCCACCCGCAAACACGGCGGCGGCGAAACCGGCGCGGCGCTCGGCGCGGCACGCCTCGGCTGGCTGGCCGCAGGCGGCGATCCGGCCAAGGTATTGACCAAGCCACCGATCGAAAAAGAGTTCACGCCGAACCCGCAACGACACGCCGAACTGCGCAACCGGCTCGAAGCGTATCGCGCGCTCTACCGCCACGTGCGGCCGCTGTTCGACCCCGCGCGACAACCGCTCGCCTGACCGGCAAGCCGCAGCCGGTTCCCGCTGAGAGGTGGAAACCGGCTGCTATCATCGGCGCACTTCAAGCGAACCGTCACCGTGCCCAAGTCCACAGAAAAATTAGATCTTGCTACCCGCGCCGCGTGGCTTTACTACGTCGCCGGCAATACCCAGAACGAGATCGCCGAAAAATTGCAGGTGTCGCGCCCGGTCGCGCAGCGGCTGGTCGCCTTCGCGGTCGAGAAGAATCTGATTCGCGTGCGCGTCGATCACAAACTGGCCGATTGCCTGGCGCTCGCCGATCAACTCTCGAAGCGCTACGGCCTGAGCATGTGCGAAGTCGTACCGATCGACAGCGATACCTCGGAGGAAGTCGATCGCAAGCTGGCCGTGGCTGGCGCGCAGATCATGGAACGCTATCTCAGCGAAGAAAAGCCGATGGTGGTCGCCGTGGGCAGCGGCCGTACGCTGAAGGCCGCGGTCGATCAGATCGCGCAACTGGAGCGTCCGCAGCACCGGTTGGTATCGATGGTCGGGGCGATCGCCCAGGATGGCTCCTCGAACCGCTACGACGTCGCGCTGCACATTTCGGAGAAGACAGGCGGCAAGCATTTTCTGCTGCCCGCGCCGTTGCTTGCCGATAGCGAGGCCGAACGCGCGCAGTGGTGCAATCACCGGCTCTACCGGATCGTCGAATCGCTCCTGGCCAAGGCGGATGTCGCGTTCGTCGGCGTCGGCAATATCGGGCCGAAATGTCCGTTGCACGAAGACGGCTTCATCACCTCCGCGGAGGTGAAGGAGTTGATGCAGAACAGTGCAGTGGCCGAAATGCTCGGCCTGCCGATCGACGCGGCCGGCGCGCACGTCGAATCGCCAACCGGCCGGCGTGTCACCAGCATCGCGCTCGATTCGCCGCCGCGGCGGCCCACCATCGGCTTTGCCGGCGGCGAGCGTAAGCGCGAAGCGCTGATCGCGGTGCTTAAAGGCGGCTGGCTGTCGGGACTGGTAACCGACGAGTTGTGTGCACGGGCTGCGCTGGAAGCCTGAAGGTAGCGACGCACGAAGGCGTGCTTGCCCGCCAGGAGGACGTGTAGCAACGCGTTGCATTACTACCCGCGCCGGCATCGCTCAAAACCCGCACCACGCAGGCTTATCCCGAGCGTGATTTCAGGAAAGCGGCGGACCCGCCGCGTTCCCATTCACTGACTCACGCCGCCAGCACTTCGACGATCTTCCGCTGGAAGGCTTTCCCTTCGCTATCGAACAAATGGCAGTGATCGGGCGTGGCGCCGAGCTTCTGCGTGTCGCCCTTGGTGTGCCGTTCGAGCGGCGGAATCCGCGCGATCAGACCATCCGGTGAAACGCTCGACTCCGCATACAGATACGCCGCGTCGCCGAGCGATTCGAGCGCCATGGTGCGCGCCGAGACGCCGTCTTCCGTCGTGCCGACATGCAGATGCTCCGGACGAATGCCGACCGTGACCTTGTCGCCCTGCTTCACCGCGCCCGGCTCCACCGCGACACGCTGCGTCTCGCCGGTTTCGTAGCGCACCGTGACGCCGTCGTGCGTCACCGACTGCACGACCCCTTCCATGAAGTTCATCTTCGGCGAGCCGATGAAACCGGCGACAAAGCGATTGGCTGGCGCGTGATACAGCATGGTCGGGCTGCCGACCTGCTCCACATTGCCCGCCGACAGCACGACGATCTTGTCGGCCAGCGTCATGGCTTCGACCTGATCGTGCGTCACGTAGATCATCGTGGTCTTCAACTCGTCGTGCAGACGTGCGAATTCGAGGCGCATTTTCACGCGCAGCGCGGCGTCGAGATTCGACAACGGTTCGTCGAACAGGAACACTTTCGGTTTGCGCGTAATTGCGCGGCCGATTGCAACCCGCTGGCGCTGACCGCCCGAGAGCTGCTTCGGCTTGCGATCGAGCAGATGGTCGATGTGCAGAATCTTCGCCGCATTGCGCACGGCGGCGTCGATCTCCGGCTTCTTGGTGCCGGCAAGTTTCAGGCCGAACGCCATGTTGTCGTATAGCGTCATGTGCGGATACAGCGCGTACGACTGGAACACCATCGCGATGCCGCGCTTGGCGGGCGGCACGTCGTTCACGCGCGTGCCGTCGATGGTCAGATCGCCGCCGCTGATGTCCTCGAGGCCGGCGATCATCCGCATCAGCGTCGATTTACCGCAACCGCTCGGGCCCACGAACACGACGAATTCGCCGTCCAGGATGTCGAGGTTGATGTCGCGCATCACTTCGTTGTCGTCGTAGGCTTTTCTGATGTTGCGCAGAGTTACGCTTGCCATGATGTGTCTCCGTGTATTGCTGTGCGTTACTAACGATGCTTCAGCTGCGTCGGTTGCTCAGGTTGGGGCCGTTGCTTCCGTGTCTTCAGCAGCTGCGTTGATTCGCTTCTCTGTGTGCGATTCAGATCCTGCTCGTCGCTGTCTATTTGCTGTTCATTCGGTTTGACCTGCCGCGATTACGGCGCCGCGGCCGTCGCGCTCAGCGTCCATTGCGCGACCAGTTCCGGCAACTGCAGCATGTCGTCGAAAACGTGACGCGCGCCGGCAGCATGCAATGCGTCGATCTGGGCATCGCTCGCATGACCGCCGCCGATAAAGCCCAGCACCGTCATGCCCGCCGCGGTCGCCGCCGTCACGCCCGTCACGCTGTCCTCAACCACGAGGCAGGCGGACGGCGCGAGGCCGACACCTTGCGCGGCAGCGAGATAGACATCGGGCGCGGGCTTCGGATTCGGCACCGCATCGGCACAAAAGAGCCGGTCGCCGAAGAACTTCACGAGGCCCGTGCGCGCCAGCACGTTCTCCACATACGGCCGGAAACTGTTGCTCGCGCAGGCTTTGGTGAGCGGCACCTGGGCGAGCGCGGCCTCGATTCCGACGACCGCCGGCGCCTGCATCGCCGCCGCTTCCACCGCTTGCCGGATCGCCTCGATATCCGCGACGCCGAGACTCCTGCCGAGTTTCGCCGCCGTGCCTTGCAACACCTTCTCGATGCGCAAGCCGAGCAGCGGCAGCACCACCGGTTCGACGTCGGTATCGGGCCAGCGCGCTTCGAGTTCGTGCACCAGCATGCGCGCCGCCACGGCTTCGCTGTCGATCAGCACGCCGTCGCAATCGCAGATCAATGCGAAGCTGCTTACCGCCGTGCCTGCCGTCATTTGACCGCCCCAAACGTAAGGCCGCGCACCAGTTGCTTCTGCGACAGCCAGCCGACGATCAGGATCGGTGCGACCGCAAGCAGCGACGCAGCGGAGAGCTTCGCCCAGAACAACCCTTCAGGACTCGAATACGAGGCGATGAACACGGTCAACGGCGCAGCGTTCGAACTCGACAGGTTGATGCTCCAGAATGCTTCGTTCCACGACAGAATCACCAGCAGCAACGCCGTGGATGCAAGCCCCGGTAACGACATCGGCATCAACAGGTAGACGATTTCCTGCCACGTGACCGCGCCGTCGATCCGGCCGGCTTCGAGAATGTCGCGCGGAATTTCTGCGAAGTACGTGAACGACATCCACACTGCAATCGGCAAGTTGATCAGCGTGTAGACGATCACCAGACCGGACACCGTGTCGAGCAGACCGCTGTTCTTCCACAGCAGATAGATCGGCACCAGTACGCCGACCGACGGCATCATCTTGGTCGACAGCATCCACAGCAGCACTTTCTGCGTGCGGCGTGTCGGGAAGAAAGCCATCGCGTACGCAGCCGGCACGGCGAGAATCAAACACAGCACCGTGACACCCACCGAGATCAGGATCGAATTCCACGCGAACGCAAAGTAGTTGCTGCGCGCGAACACCTCGCGGAAGCTATCGAGCGTCGGGACAAAAAACAGCGAGGACGAATACGCCTGCTGCTCCGTCTTGAACGCGGTGATCGTCATCCAGAAGATCGGGAAGAACAGCAGGAGCGCGACCAGCCATGCAATGACGCCGGGAATGCCGCGGCGAATCGCGGCGAACGGCGATTTGGCCGGCACGTGAACGGATACTGCGTCCGTCGCAGTGGACGCCGATGTAGAGGCAACGTGGCTCATTTTTCGTACTCCCCTTTCAGGTTCTTCGCGAGCATCCGCACAAGGAAGAACGACACGATGTTAGCCAGCACGACAGCCAGAATGCCGCCCGCCGAAGCGAGACCGACGTCGAACTGTTGCAGACCCAGCGAATAGATCAGGTACGACAGATTGGTGGTCGCGGTACCCGGGCCACCGCCCGTAGTCGTATAGATTTCGGCGAAGATCGACAGCAGGAAAATCGTCTCCATCATCACCACCACCGCGATCGCCCGTTTCAGGTGAGGCAGCGTGATGTAGAAGAACATTGAGAACGGACCCGCCCCGTCGATACGCGCCGCTTCCTTCTGTTCCTGATCGAGCGACTGGATCGCGGTGAACAGAATCAGGAACGCGAACGGTAGCCACTGCCACGCGACGATCATGATCACGGCCGTCAATGGATAATCGGCGAACCAGTCGATCGGTTGCATGCCGATTGCGCGCATGCCCTGCGCGATCAGGCCATACACCGGGTGCAGGATCATGTTCTTCCAGATCAGCGCGCTGACCGTCGGCATCACGAAGAACGGTGCGATGGCCAGCAGCCGCGCGATGCCCTGACCGTAAAACTTGCGATCGAACAGAATCGCCATCAGCACGCCGCCGACCACCGTGATCACCAGCACCGAGACGATCAGCTCGAGCGTGTGTCCGATCGACGGTCCGAACGACGGATCAGTGGCGAGATATTTATAGTTGTCGAATCCGGCGAAGCCTTTGAGGTCGGGATTCAGCAGGTTGTAGCGCGAGAACGAAAACCAGATCGTCATCGCCAGCGGAATGGCCATCCACAGGACGAGTACCGCGACCGAGGGCGATACCAGCCAGCGGGCGGAATTGGCTTTGCGGGTTTCGCGTTCTTTTTCTGTCTGGGGTTGGGCATGCATGAGAGGTAGGCGCAGAGGACGCATGATTGACCACCTGTTCGGTAATGCGCGGGCTGTCCGGCAAAGACACCGCCTTAGCCGTATCACTCACCTCAACGCCTGCGATGTCGCAGCGCGTAAATGGCAAATGAGCAGCCAATGAGCGGCGAATGCGTGACGAGGACGGTCCGCTGTGCTGCGTGAGCCGGCTGACGGGCGTCAGCCGGCGCGGTTCACGTTACGTTACAGTGCCTGCAAGCCGGCTTACTTCTGATAACCGGCCTGTTGCACGGCGCGGTTCGCCGTTGCCTGGCCGGCTGCCAGCGCCTGATCGACCGTCATCTGACCGGCAACCGCGCCGGAGATGCTCTGACCGACCACCGTGCCGAACGACTGGAACTCAGGGATGCCGACGAACTGCACACCGGTGTACGGCACCGGCTTGAGCGTCGGATGATCCGGATCCGCCGTTTCGATTGCCTTCAGCACGAAGTCGCCGAACGGTGCGGCCTGCTTGTACTCAGGACGCGCGTAGGTCGACTGACGTGTACCGGGCGGCACTGAAGCCCAGCCCTCGTCCTTCGCGACCAGTTCGATGTACTGCTTCGACGTGGCCCACGCGATGAACTTCTTCGCCGCGTCAGCCTGCTTCGACGACTTCGGAATGGCGAGCGCCCACGCCCACAGCCAATGCGAACCCTTCGGCGTGACGGCGATCGGCGCCGCCGCAAAACCCACCTTGTCGGCGATCTGCGACTGCTGCTTGTTGTAGAGCATGCCGGCGGCCACCGTGGCGTCGATCCACATCGCGCACTTGCCCGAGGACATCAGCGTCAGGTTTTCGTTGAAGCCGTTCGAGCTCGCTCCCGGAGGGCCGTCTTTCTTCAGCAGATCGACGTAGAAACCGATCGCCTTCTTCCATTCCGGCGAGGTCAGTTGCGCTTGCCACTTTTCGTCGAACCAGCGGCCGCCGAAGGTGTTCACCACCGTCGTCGCGTACGCCATGTTTTCGCCCCAACCGGCCTTGCCGCGCAGGCAGATGCCGTACATGCCGTTGGCTTTGTCCGTGAGCTTGTCGGCGAATTGCGCGATCTGCTCATAGGTCGGCTGATCGGGCATCTTCAGGCCCTTGGCCGCGAACAGATCCTTGCGGTAATACGTCATGGAGCTTTCGACGTAGAACGGCAACGCGTACAACTGGCCGCCGCTCGAGAGACCGTCGCGGGCCGTCTTCACGACGTCGTTCAGATCGTAATCGGCAGGCAGGTTGGTGAGCGGCGTGAGCCAGCCGCGCTTGCCCCATTGCGGCGTTTCGTACGCGCCGATCGTCATCACGTCGAACTGGCCGCTGCCGGTCGTGATGTCGGTGGTGGCACGCTGACGCAACACGTTTTCTTCGAGAATCACCCAGTTGAGCTTGATGTCCGGATTCGCCTGCTCGAAAGCGGGCGAGAGTTTCTTCAACTCGATCATGTCCGGATTGTTCAACGTTGCGATGGTCACCGTGCCTGCCTGAGCGTGCAACGCGAAGCATGCGACAGCGCCGGCACTGACCGCCTTCAGCGCGGATTTGATAGCTGGTTTCATGTGTTGTCTCCTTTCTCGTACGTTATGTGATGCAGCGTTTGTTCTACGAAAATGACGAAGGGTGAAGCGGGTCCGACTCATCCACTCTGCAATTCGCTCAGCTCATCCAGTTGCCGCCGTCGACGTTCAGGGTTTGCGCGGTGATGTAGTCGGCATCCGCCGACGCGAGAAACAGGGCGGCGCCGGTCAGATCGTCCGGCACACCCATACGGCCGAGCGGCACCGCTTCACCGACCAGGCGTTTCTTCTCGCCGAGCGGCCGGTTTTCATAGCGGGCGAAGAGCGCGTCGACCTCGTTCCACATCGGCGTATCGACGACACCCGGCGCAATGCCGTTCACATTGATCTTGTGCGGCGCGAGCGCGAGCGCTGCGGATTGTGTGTAGCTGAGTACGGCGGCTTTGGTCGCGCAATAGTGCGACACCAGCGCCTCGCCGCGCCGTCCGGCTTGCGACGACATATTGATGATCTTGCCCCCGCGGCCCTGCTCGACCATTTTCCGGGCGACGGTTTGCATCAGGAAGAACATGCCCTTCACATTGACCGCGAAGAGGCGGTCGTACACGTCCCAGGATTCGTCGAGGATCGGGCGCATATCGAAGAGCGCCGCGTTGTTGAACAGGATATCGACCTGACCGAAGCGCCCCAGCGTGCTCGCGAGAATGCGTTCGATGTCCTCGCGGCGCGTTACGTCGGCACTGACGGTCAGCACTCGGTCGCCGTACGCGGCGCGCAACGCGTCGCCGAAACTGTCCGCCGGTTTCACATCGACCAGCACGCAACGCGCGCCTTCGTCCAGGTAGCGCCGGGCCACGGCTTCGCCGATTCCGCTTGCCGCACCCGTCAGAATGGCCACCTTGTCTTGCAAACGTGCCGCCACTGCCTGTCTCCGGTTCGTTTCGCTTCTTGAGGCGCGGTGAGCGAACGCTCGTTGCGCGAACAATTGCTCTGTTGGTGATCGAATGATCGGATACGGACCGAGTCATGTCAAGGCGCTCGAGCAGATTTCGATGGTGCAGCGCGGCAGGACCAGGGCGCATCCGGCGCGCCCCTTTCTCCTCCCCGATCGACGCTATTCCGGGAAATCAGAACCCGCCAAGCGGCTTTCTGCTCAAGCCGCTGACAAAAATTCAAGATACGTTATATCATTGCGGCCTCGCTTCGCCTTGAAGCTTTGCAGGTTCTTGGGCGGAGTCCGCGGATGGCTATATCGGTTGCAGAACCCCATGCCGTGCGTATCCCCGCCAAAACCGGGCATGCCTGACGTTTGTGTTTCTTTCAACTCTCACGCAGCAGGAAACAACGATGAAGAACTTCGGCTCGATGTTGAACGGAGCGCGCCATGCGCTGAAGCTGTCGAAATATGTGGCCATGGGCGCAGCGGCGGCGGCTCTCACGCTCAGCCATAGCGCCTTCGCCGCGGATGCGAAAATCCCGGTGGTGGCAGCGGAAAACTTTTACGGCGACGTCGTGCAGCAACTGGGCGGCGACCGCGTCGACGTAGCGAGCATTCTCAGCAATCCGGATCAGGACCCGCATCTGTTCGAAGCCAGCCCGAAAACGGCGCGCGCCTTGCAGCATGCGAGCCTTGTGGTCTACAACGGTGCCGACTACGATCCGTGGATGGCAAAATTGCTGGCCGCCTCGAAGAACGCGAAACGCACCACGATCGTCGCCGCGGACCTCGTCGGCAAGAAAGGCGGCGATAATCCGCACCTCTGGTACGACCCGGCGACCATGCCGAAAGTGGCGCGTGCGGTGAGCGAGGCGCTCGTCGCGGCTGACCCGGCGCACAAGTCGGCGTACGATGCGAACCTCGCGAAGTTTCTCGATTCGCTGAAACCCATCGACGCCAAGGTCGCCGATCTGCATGGCCGCTACGCCGGCGTGCCGGTGACGGCAACCGAGCCGGTGTTCGGCTATATGTCGGACGCGATCGGCCTCTCGATGCGCAATCTGCGCTTCCAGTTGGCGACGATGAACGACACTGAAGCAAGCGCGGCCGATATCGCCGCGTTCGAACGCGACCTGCGCGACAAGCGCGTCCGCGTTCTGATCTATAACAGCCAGGCAACCGAGGCCCTGACCAAACGCATGTTGAAGCTCGCGCAGCAATCGAAGGTGCCGACCATGAGCGTCACCGAAACCGAACCGGCCGCCAAGACCTATCAGACGTGGATGCTGACGCAGCTCGACGCGCTGGGCACGGCGCTGGCCGCGGGCGATGCGGGCGCAGCGAACGCGGCGGCCTCCACCGCCAAAGGAAAAACTCCATGACCGAGACTGGCCGCAACACGCCAGCTAATGCACCAACCAGCGCCTTGACCAGCGCGCGCGTCAACGCGCCCGTGCTCGAACTCGAGCACGTGACGCTCGAACTCGGCGGCCGCTCGATTCTGCGCGACACCGGTTTCGTGGTGAACCAGGGCGAATTCATCGGCGTGCTCGGGCCGAACGGCGCGGGCAAGACCACACTGATGCGCGCCGTGCTCGGCCTCGTGCCGGCGGCGAGCGGCGCGATCCGCGTGCTGGGGCAGCCGGTCGAGCGCGGCAACGCGTCGATCGGCTATATGCCGCAGACGCGCAGTGCGCTGGCAGGACGCCGCGTGCGCGGCCGCGATTTCGTCGCGATGGCCGCCGACGGCCATCGCTGGGGCCTGCCCCATGCGGACAGCAAGACCCGCGCGGATGTCGAGCGGGTGCTGGATCTGGTGGGCGGCCGCAAGCTGGCCGAGCGGCCGTTATCGGAACTGTCGGGCGGCGAGCGTCAGCGCCTGCTGCTCGCGCAGTGCCTGCTCGGCAATCCCAAACTGCTGCTACTCGATGAACCGCTGATCAGCCTCGATCCGCATCATCAGAAGAGCGTCGTCGAACTGGTGCGGCGCGTGCAGCAGGAACTCGGCATTGCCGTGCTGTTCTCCGCGCATGAACTGAATCCGCTTCTGCACGCGCTCGATCGCGTGCTGTATCTCGGCAGCGGCGTCGCCGCGCTCGGCACCGTCGATGAAGTCATTACAAGGCCGGTGCTCTCGCGTCTCTATGGTTCGCCGATCGACGTGATGCGCGTGAACGGCCGCATCTTTGTGATGTCGGGCGACGTCGAAGTCGAAAAACACGATCACGAGCACGAACACGACGAGAACGGCGGCCATAGCCATTCACACGCTCACGGGCATCCGCACGGCCACTCACACGAGCACGACTCACGCGACGGACACACGCACGATGTTTGAATACGATTTCATGGTGAACGCGTTCGCGGCGTCGGGGATCGTCGCGGTGCTGGCAGGGATAGTGGGCTATTTTCTGGTGATGCGCGGGCAGACCTTCGCGGGCCACGCGCTCTCGCACGTCGGCTTTACCGGCGCGACCGGCGCGGTCCTGATCGGCATCTCGCCGATCTGGGGGATGATCGGCTTCACGCTCGCGGCCGGCGTCGGCATGGGCGCGCTCGGCGAGCGGCTCGCCGGACGCGATGTCGCGATCGGCGTGATTCTGTCGCTGTCGCTCGGTTTCGGCTTGCTGTTCCTGCACTTCTTCACCGCATACGCAACCCAGGTCACCGCGCTGCTGTTCGGCAACGTGCTCGGCGTGAATGCGCCGACGCTCGGCGTGCTGGCGGGGTTGGGCGTCGTCAGTTTGCTGGCGCTCGCGGCGATCATGCGGCCGTTGCTGTTTGCTTCGCTACAGCCGGAATTGGCCGAAGCCAAGGGCGTGTCGTTGCGTCTGGTGTCGGTGCTGTTTCTGGCGATTGCCGCACTGGCCGTGGCGGCGTGCACGCAGATCGTCGGCGTGCTGCTGGTGTTCACACTGATGGTCGGTCCGGCGGCCGCCGCGCAGAACATGACGACGCGGCTGTCCACCGGTCTCGTTCTCGCCGCCGTGTTCGCGCTGGTGCAGGCGTGGCTGGGTTTGACGCTGGCGTTCTATACCGATTGGCCGACGAGCTTCTGGATCACCGTGCTGTCGGCCGTTGTGTATGGCGGGAGTTTGTTGCGGCGGCGTTGAAGCGGGATTGGTGCGTTGAATGGCTAACTGAGCGCACCGGCTGCATGGTCACATTGCCGCATTCGCCGTTGGCAACGATCCGGCAATGGCGGCAATACATCAGCATACCGCCGCCATCGCCCTGCGAATTTCAACCCAGCAGCACCTTCGCGTGATGCGCGATGTGATCCTCGATGAACGTCGAGATGAAGTAATACCCGTGGTCGTAGCCTGCATGACGACGCAGCGTCAGCGGCTGCCCCGCGGCCTTGCAGGCCGCTTCGAACACATCCGGGTTCAACTGCTCGGCAAGAAACTGATCCGCCAGCCCCTGATCGACCAGAATCCCTTGCGTGAACTTGCGCGACGCGTGGGCAACCAGTTCGCTCGCGTCATATTGCTTCCACGCTTCGCGGTCCTCGCCCAGATATCCGCTGAACGCCTTCACGCCCCACGGGCACTGTGAAGGCGCGGCGATCGGCGCGAACGCCGACACCGACCGATAGATCTCCGGGTTGCGCAGCGCCAGCATCAACGCGCCATGACCGCCCATCGAATGTCCGAAGATGCCCAGACGCGCGCCGTCCACCGGCAGGTTCGCGAGCACCGTTTCGCGCAGTTCGTCGCGCACGTACGAGTACATGCGATAGTGCTTCGCCCACGGCTGCTGTGTCGCGTTGACGTAAAAACCCGCGCCCACGCCGAAGTCCCACGCCGCGCTCTCGCCCGGCACACCTGCGCCGCGCGGACTGGTGTCCGGCGCGACGAGCGCGATGCCGTGCTGTGCCGCAAAGCGCTGCGCGCCCGCCTTGATCGGGAACGTTTCCTCGGTGCAAGTCAGCCCGGCGAGGTAAAACAGCGCGGGTACATTCGCGCTGGCCTGCAAGGCCTGCGGCGGCAGATATACCGAGAAGCGCATCGGCAGACCGACCGTCTGCGAGTCGTGCCGGTAGATCCGCTGCTCGCCGCCATGGCAGGCATGCGACGACAATAGTTCAAGCATTCGCGATGCTCCTTTCTGTGCCGGGTCAGTGACGCGTTTGTGAGGCGTTGATGCCGCGCTGGTGCCGCATTGACGCCGCATTGACGCCGCATTGACGCCGCGCTAGTGAAGTATTACCGCCGCATTAGTACAGCACGACCGAGCGGATCGACTCGCCCTTCTTCATCAGATCGAAGCCCTCGTTGATTCGTTCGAGCGGCAGACGGTGCGTGATCAGGTCGTCGATATTGATCTTGCCTTCCATGTACCAGTCGACGATCTTCGGCACGTCCGTACGACCGCGCGCACCGCCGAATGCCGAACCCTTCCACTCACGGCCCGTCACCAGCTGGAACGGACGCGTGCTGATCTCTTCGCCCGCCGCCGCCACACCGATGATGAACGACTGCCCCCAGCCCTTGTGCGTGCATTCCAGCGCCTGACGCATCACCTTGGTGTTGCCGATGCATTCGAATGAGTAGTCCGCGCCGCCGTCGGTGAGTTGCACGATATGGTCGACCACGTTCTCGACCTCGTTCGGGTTGATGAAGTGCGTCATGCCGAACTTCTTCGCCAGTTCCACGCGGCCCGGGTTGATATCGACGCCGATAATCTTGTCCGCGCCGACCATCTTCGCGCCCTGAATCACGTTCAGACCGATGCCGCCGAGACCGAACACCACCACGTTCGCACCCGCCTCGACCTTCGCCGAATAAACGACCGCGCCCACACCTGTCGTCACGCCGCAGCCGATGTAGCAGATCTTGTCGAACGGCGCATCTTCACGCACCTTCGCGACCGCGATTTCCGGCACGACGATGTAGTTCGAAAACGTGGACGTGCCCATGTAGTGAAACAGCGGCTTGCCATCGAGCGAAAAGCGCGACGTGGCGTCGGGCATCAGTCCCTTGCCTTGCGTCGAACGGATCGCCTGGCAAAGATTGGTCTTGCGCGACAGACAGAACTTGCACTGGCGGCATTCCGGCGTGTAAAGCGGAATGACGTGGTCGCCCTTCTTCAACGTGCCCACACCCGGGCCGACGTCGACGATCACGCCCGCGCCTTCGTGGCCGAGAATCGCCGGGAAGATCCCTTCCGGATCGGCGCCCGAGAGCGTGTAGTAATCGGTGTGGCAGATGCCCGTGGCCTTCACTTCGATCAGGACTTCACCGGCGCGCGGGCCTTCCAGATCCACTTCTTCGATCGTCAACGGGGCGCCGGCTTTCCATGCGATTGCTGCTTTGGTTTTCATCGTGAATGCTCCTGTGAGTCTGTGAATGCTCTGGCGCGGCGCGGTGGGATATCGCGCGACGTGCCGATGTCGTGATTCGCTTATGCGGTTATTCGGTCAAGCAGCTATTAGGCTATGCAATTATTTCGTGTGCCGGATCAGGGACGGACAGTGTCGTTGCCACCGGCTTCGTTCGCCGGCCTCTACCTTAGCGCGCGAAAGTCGTCATGGTATTGCAAAGTGCGTCGCGGCATTGTCTGTAGCTGACATCGTGTGGTTATCGAAGCGGGGTTTCACCGAACCATGGTTCGACGCGGCCATACAGATCGAGAAAGCGTGCATAACGTTCGGCGAGCGCCGCATCGCCTTGCGGCCCGGCAACACGCGTCGCGCCCGGCGCAAGTGCGGCGAGGTCGCTCGCGTGCCAATGCCCGCTCGCCAATCCACCGAGGATGGCCGCGCCACGCGGCGCCGCGTTCGGACAATCCACCGCATAAAGCTCGACGTTCAACGCATCGGCAAGCAACTGCCGCCAGCGTGCATCGACTGAACCGCCGCCCGCGAGTTTCAATGTGGTCACCGTGGCGCCGCTCGCGCGGATCGCGTCGAGCCCCGCGCGCAGCGAGAACGCGACGCCTTCGAATGCGGCGCGCATCATCGTACCGCGTGTGTGGTCGAGTGCAAGGCCGAGCCAGCCGCCACGCGCGGATGGATTAAGCCACGGGGTGCGCTCGCCGGTGAGGTACGGCAGGAAGGTGAGTCCTGCTGCTGCGCTGGAGATAGCCGCTGTTGTCTCGCCAAGGGCGTCATTCGATACGTTGCCGGCGAGACTGCCTGATGCATTGCCGATCGCCGTGTTCGAAGTATCGCCGAACGCGCTACCCGACACGCTGCCTGAGACGCTGCCGGGCACATTGCCGATCGCAGCACTCGTCGCATCGCCAAACGCATCACGATAAGCATCGGCCCATTCATACGACAGCCAGCCGCGCACGCGTTCGAGCGCGACGCCGACGTTTTGCATCGCTGCCATCCGATACCAGTGATCGCTCGCCGCTCGATAGCGATGCAGGCCTCTCACGGCTTGCGGCGCGTGCTCGGCGAGCACGACGATTTGTCCACCGGTGCCCGTGGTAAGCAACGCGTCGCCGTCACTCGCGAGACCGCTGCCGAGCGCGGCACAAGGCGTATCGGCGGCGCCGATCGCGAGCACGATGCCGGCTCGCAGACCCAGTTCCCGCGCAGCGTTCTGCGACAAAACACCACCCGCCGCATAGGAAGGTGCAAGCGGTGCAAACCATTCCTGGGGCAATTCGAGCCGTTCGAGCAACGCCCGATCCCATACCCCCGCGGGATCGGCGAGCGCGGTCGCGCAGGCGTCGGAAGGATCGGTTGCAATCGCGCCACCCAGCGCGACGCGCAGCCAATCCTTCGGCTGCAGGGCCCAACGCGTCTTGTGCGCGGAGTGCGATTCGCTCTGCACGATCCAACGCAGCAAGGGACCCGCCATGCCAGGCGCAACAGGATTCGGCTGCGGCTCGGGCCACTGGTCGAGCAGGCCCAACGCACGCGTGTCGGGCCAGAGCATCGCGGGGCGCACGGCTTCGCCATCGGCATCGATCAGCACGACGCCGTGCATCTGTCCGGAGAAGCCGATTGCCCGCACCTCGCGACGCAAGTCCCGAGGCAAACGCGCCGCTGCTTCGCATAGCGCGCGCCACCAGGTTTGCACCGAAATTTCCGCCCATCCCGGATGCGGCGTTTCGAGTGCATACGCGACATTCGCCGCGGCCTGCTCGCGACCGTTTTCGTCGACGATTGCTACTTTGAGGGAACCGGTGCCGAGGTCGATGCCAAGAAAACTCATGGGCGATAGAACGTCAATTTGAGCTTGGGGATAAGCACGCGAAAAGTGCCTGGAACGACGTATTTTCCATCACCGCCACGCGGTTTCGGAACGCTGCCCGAATGTACGAGGAAAATCCGGAATCGCGGGTTAACCCCGCCACGCCGCGAGCCACGTCAAAACAGGACTATGCGTCGAGCGAGATACACCTCATTGATTCTCACACATATCTCGTTCAGACGGGCGCGCGCGGCGCCTGAGCGTCCATCGCTGCTGCAAGGGGCTGACAGCCGATTTGTGCAGTGCGCGCATTTCTTTTGGCTTTCAAATGGGCCTCATGCATATCGTCACCGGGAATGCCGGAATAGGCCCCAGTGGTCTTGTTGCACTTTTTCGTTCCGCATACCTTGGAGTCATCCCAAAACGAGATGGTGGAGAGAGACAAAATGCAATCGAACACGGTTCACCCGTGCGACGAGCGACTGCCCGCGGGCCAGTTGCTGACGCTCGGCATTCAGCACGTTTTGGTGATGTACGCAGGCGCAGTTGCGGTGCCGCTGATCATCGGCGCGGCGCTGAAATTGCCGAAAGACCAGATCGCGTTCCTGATCAGCGCCGATCTGTTTTCCTGCGGCATCGCCACGCTGATTCAGACACTCGGTCTGTGGATCTTCGGCATCCGTCTGCCGGTCATCATGGGCTGCACGTTCGCGGCGGTCGGTCCGATGGTCGCGATCGGTACCAACCCTTCGCTCGGCATTCTCGACATCTTCGGCTCGACGATCGCAGCCGGTGTTATCGGCATCCTGCTCGCGCCGATGGTCGGCAAGCTGCTGCGCTTTTTCCCACCGGTGGTGATCGGCGTGGTGATCTCGGTGATCGGTTTGTCACTGATGGAAGTGGGCATCAACTGGGCCGCCGGCGGCGTGGGCAATCCTGATTACGGCAACCCGGTCTACCTTGGTTTGTCGCTGATGGTCCTGATGCTGATTCTGTTGATCAACAAATTCGCCAAGGGCTTCCTCGCCAATATTTCGGTGCTGCTCGGCATCGTTGCGGGTTTCATCATCGCGCTGGCGCTCGGCCGCGTGAACATGGACGGCGTCACGCATGCACCGTGGGTCGGGATCGTGATGCCGTTCCACTTCGGCCTGCCGCATTTCGATCCGCTCGCGATCGCGACGATGGTCACCGTGATGTTCGTCACCTTCATCGAATCGACCGGCATGTTCCTCGCGGTCGGCGATATGGTGGATCGTCCGGTGGATCAGAAGACGCTGGTGCGCGGTTTGCGTGTCGACGGTCTGGGTACGTTGATCGGCGGCATCTTCAATTCGTTTCCGCATACCTCGTTCTCGCAGAACGTCGGCCTGATCGGCGTGACGGGTGTGAAGAGCCGTTTTGTCTGCGCGATGGGCGGCGTGATCCTGGTGCTGCTGGGCCTGTTCCCGAAGATGGCGCAGGTGGTGGCTTCGGTGCCGGCCTTCGTGCTCGGCGGTGCGGGCATCGTGATGTTCGGCATGGTCGCGGCGAACGGCATCAAGGTGCTGGCCAAGGTCGACTTCGTGAAGAATCACCACAACCTGTTCATCGTCGCGGTGAGTATCGGCATGGGTCTGGTGCCGGTGGTGTCGCCGCAATTTTTCTCGAAGCTGCCGCCGGCGCTCTCGCCGCTGTTGCATAGCGGGATCTTGCTGGCGTCGGTGTCGGCGGTCGTGCTGAACCTGATCTTCAACGGTGTGAAGAGCGAGAAGAAGGCGCAGTGCGAAATTCGCAAAGCCGGACATGATTTCGACGGACGCGGCGGGAATGAGCCGACGGGCGGCGATGAGATGCTGCGTGCGGTGGATCTGCACTGAGCGTCTGATTGTGGAACTAGGGCCACGGGACTGGGGTCGCCGCGGGGCTTGAGGGGCTTGAGGGGCTTGAGGGGCTTGAGGGGCTTGAGGGGCTTGAGGGACCTGAGGGGCCTGAGGGGCCTGAGGGGCCTGAGGGGCCTGAGGGGCTTAAAGGGCGTACTCAGATGCTCAAGGTGCCTGAAGCGTGAAGCACCTCAAGTCACGCACACTCTGCGCAAAAAAAAACGCCACGGCTTGCCGTGGCGTTTTTTATTCCCGGTCAACCCATTCAGACAGTCAACCCAGTCAACCCGCGCGGCGGGCCCAGAACCGAGCCCCACCGCGCGCCTGCTGACTTAACCCGCTGTCGCTGCCGAAGCCGCCGCCGGCGCACTTGCCGCGCCGTAGTCGACCGGCGCATCCGCCGGACGCGGCTGCTCGCCGGCCCGCTGGATCCAGCCGCCGCCCAGTGCCTGGTACAAATCGACCAGATTCTGGAGACGCTGCATACGCGCGGTAATCAACGACTGCTGCGACGAGTACAGATCCGTCTGCGCGGTCAACACCGACAGATAACTGTCGACGCCGTTCGTATAACGCAGGTTCGACAGATCCAGTCGACGCTGTTCAGCAAAGGTATTGCGCTCCAGCGCCTGGATCTGCTGATCGTATGTGCCGCGTGCCGCCAGTCCGTCCGCCACTTCGCGGAAGGCCGTCTGGATCGCCTTTTCATACGTCGCGATCTGGACTTTCTTCTGGATATTGGCGAGATCGAGGTTGGCAAGGTTCTGCCCGCCTTCGAAGATCGGCAGCGTGATCGACGGCGCAAAGCTCCACGCCGCCGAACCCGGCTTGAACAGACCGCCGAGCGTCGGGCTCAACGTGCCGAAGCTGCCGGTCAGCGAGACCTTCGGGAAGAACGCCGCACGTGCCGCGCCGATGTTCGCGTTGGCCGCCAGCAGGTTCTCTTCGGCCTCCATGATGTCCGGACGACGCGTCAGCAGATCGGACGGCAACCCGGCCGGAATATCCGTGAGGAGATTCTGGTCGTTCAATGTCAGACCCGGCGGCAAATCGGCCGGCAAGGGCTCGCCAATCAACAGCACCAGCGCGTTCTCACCCTGCGCGCGCAGACGTGCCTGCGCCTGCAGGTTCGCGTTGGCCTGCTCGACCACGGTTTGCGATTGCCGCAAATCGAGTTCCGAACCCGTGCCGTTATCGAATTGCAGCTTGGCGATCCGATACGACTCCTGCGACGTCTTCAGCGTGTTCTGCGTCACCGTCAGCAGATCGTCGAGCTCGAGCACCGTCAGGTACTGATCCGCGACTTGCGAAACCAGCGAGATTTCCGCCGCCTTGCGCGCCTGAGCGGTGGCCAGGTACTGCGCCAACGCCTGATCCTTCAGGCTTTGAATCCGCCCAAAGAAGTCGATTTCCCAGGAAGCGTTCAGACCCACCGAATACGTGTTACTGATCGTCAGACCAGTGGACGACAGATCTTTCGGCGTGCGCTGCTTGGTTTGCGACGCTGCCGCATCGAGCGTCGGGAGCAGCCCCGCACGAACGATGCGGTACTGCGCCGCCGACGCCTGCATGTTCAGCACCGACACGCGCAGATCGCGGTTGTTCTTCAGCGCGATCTCGATCAACCGCTGCATACGCGGATCGACAAAGAAGTCACGCCAGCCGATATCGGCCGCGGCCTGGCCGCCGGCGCTGCGCCCCGCAACCGACGTGCCCGTTTGCCCCGCGCCCGGCTGGGTCGCGCCCGGCTGCGTGTCGTACACGCCGCCAGTCGGGAAGGTGCCCGTCACGGGTTCAGCGGGGCGCTGGTACTTCGGCGCCATCGTGCAACCCGCGGCGAACAGCGCAACCGCCACTGCAATCAAAGAGTGTTTTTGCATCTCAATGTCCGTCCTTGCCCGAGCCTTGATCAGTCGACCCGCCAGCGGACCCGCCACCTTGCGGATCATGCGGATGGTGCTGGTTGTAATGTGCGAGCGCCTCATCCGGATCTTCCTTCTCGCCGCCGAACTTCGCGCGAATCACGACGAAGAACATCGGGATCATGAAAATCGCGAGGAAGGTTGCCGTCAACATCCCGCCGATCACGCCGGTACCGATTGCGTGCTGGCTGGCCGAGCCGGCGCCGTTACTGATCGCGAGCGGCATCACGCCGAGAATGAACGCGAGCGAGGTCATCAGAATCGGACGCAACCGCAGACGCGCCGCTTCGAGCGCGGCCTCGATCGGCCCCATTCCTTCACCCTGCTGCAGCTCGCGGGCGAATTCCACGATCAGAATCGCGTTCTTCGCCGACAGCCCCACCGTGGTCAACAGACCCACCTGGAAGAACACGTCGTTCTCGAGCCCGCGCAGCGTAGCGGCCAGCAGTGCGCCGATCACGCCGAGCGGCACCACCATGATCACCGAGAACGGGATCGACCAGCTTTCATACAGCGCCGCGAGACAGAGGAACACGACGAGGATCGAGATGCCGTACAGAATCGGCGCCTGCGAACCGGACTGGCGTTCCTGCAACGACAAGCCCGTCCATTCGTAGCCGATACCCGCCGGCAGCTTCGCCACGAGTGCTTCCATGGCCGTCATGGCCTGACCGGTCGACTTGCCCGGTGCAGCCGCGCCCTGGATTTCCACCGCCGAGATACCGTTGTAGCGCTCGAGCTTCGGCGAACCGTAGGACCACGTACCGCTGGCGAACGACGAGAACGGCACCATGCTGCCGGCCGTATTGCGCACGTACCAGGCGTTCAGGTCTTCCGGGTTCATCCGGAACGGTGCGTCGCCCTGCAGATACACCTTCTTGATCCGGCCATCGGTATCGAGGAAGTTGTTCACGTACTGCGACGCCCACGCGATCGAGAACGTCTGGTCGATCGCCGATAGCGACACGCCGAGCGCGGAAGCCTTCTCGTGGTCGATGTTCACGGTGAACTGCGGCGTATCGTTCAGGCCGTTCGGACGCACCTGAGCCAGCGTCGGATCTTTCGCAGCCATGCCCAACAGCATGTTACGAGCCTGCATCAGCTTCTCGTGGCCGATACCGGCGCGATCCTGCAGTTCGAAGTCGAAGCCGGCAGCCGTGCCGAGTTCAGGAATCGACGGCGGATTCACCGGATACACCAGCGCATTCTTGTAGCTCGAGAAATGCATGAAGAGGCGGCCAACCAGCGCCTGCACCTTCTGATCCGCATGCTGACGCTCGGCGTAGTCCTTCATCCGCACGAACACGAGACCCGCGTTCTGACCACGGCCGGCGAAGCTGAAGCCGTTCACCGTGAAGGTCGATTCGACAATGCTCTTCTCGCCGTTGAGCAGGTAGTCGGAGACGTCCTTCAGCGCGCGCGCCGTGGTTTCCTGCGTCGAACCGGACGGCGTTTGCACCAGCACGAACATCGTGCCCTGGTCTTCGTCAGGCAGGAACGACTTCGGCAGCTTCACGAACAGCAGACCGACCGCGAAGATCACCACCATGTAGATGATCAGCCAACGGCCCGAGCGCTTGATCACGTGGTGAACGCCCGAGTGATACTTGTCGCGGCTCTTGTTGAACGTGCGGTTGAACCAGCCGAAGAAGCCGGTGGTTTTTTCCTCGTGGCCCTTTTCGACCGGCTTGAGAATCGTCGCGCACAGCGCCGGCGTCAGAATCAACGCGACCAGCACGGACAGCACCATGGCCGCCACGATCGTCAGCGAGAACTGCCGGTAAATGGCCCCGACCGAACCGCCCGAGAACGCCACCGGCACGAACACCGCCGACAGCACGAGCGCCACGCCGACCAGCGCGCCGGTAATCTGGTCCATCGCCTTGCGAGTGGCATCTCGAGGCGACAAGCCCTCCTCCTGCATCACCCGCTCGACGTTTTCCACCACCACGATCGCATCGTCCACCAGCAGGCCGATGGCCAGCACGAGCCCGAACATGGACAGCGTGTTGATCGAGAAGCCCACCAGACCCATGATCGCGAACGTGCCCAACAGCACCACCGGCACGGCGATCGTCGGGATCAGCGTGGCGCGCAGGTTCTGCAGGAACAGGTACATGACCAGGAACACCAGCACGATACCTTCGAGCAGCGTCTTGACCACTTCTTCGATCGACAGGCGCACGAACGGCGTAGTGTCGTACGGATATTGCACGACCAGACCGTGCGGGAAGTACTTCGACAGTTCGGCGACCTTCGCGCGCACTGCCTTGGCCGTAGCCAGCGCGTTCGCGCCGGTAGCGAGCTGAATACCGAAGCCTGCTGTCGGCTGACCGTTGTACTTGGTGTCGAAGTTGTAGTTTTCGCCGCCGAGCTCGATGCGCGCCACGTCCTTGATACGGACTTGCGAGCCGTCCGTGTTCACCTTCAGCAGCACGTTGCCGAACTGTTCAGGCGTGTTCAGCAGCGTGGCTTCCGTGATGGTTGCCTGCAGCACCTGCCCCGGCACCGACGGCGTGCCGCCGAGCGAGCCGCCCGCAACCTGCACGTTCTGCGCCGTCAACGCCGTCTGCACATCCACCGGCGTGAGGCCGAAGTTGGTCAGCTTGTTGGCGTCGAGCCAGATCCGCATTGCGTACTGCGAGCCGAACAGCGTCACCGTACCCACACCATCGATCCGGCTGACCGGATCTTCAATGTTCGACGCAACGTAGTTCGCCAGGTCGTACTTGTTCATGCTGCCGTCTTCGGACACGAACGCCATCACCAGCAAGAAGCTGCTGCTCGACTTCGTGACCTTGGTGCCCAACTGCTGCACGGCTTGCGGCAACAGCGGCGTGGCGAGCTGCAGCTTGTTCTGCACCTGCACCTGCGCGATGTCAGGATTGGTGCCGGCTGCGAACGTCAGCGTGATGGTTGCCGTACCCGAGTCGTCCGACGTGGACGACAGGTACAGCAAGTGGTCGAGACCACTCATCTGCTGCTCGATCACCTGCGTGACGGTGTTTTCCACCGTCTTCGCCGATGCGCCCGGGTACGTTGCGCTGATCTGCACGGCCGGCGGCGCGATGGTCGGGTATTGCGCGATCGGCAACGTAAAGACCGACGCGATACCCGCGAGCATCAGAATAATGGCGATCACCCATGCAAAAATCGGGCGATCAATAAAGAACTTTGCCATGTGGCGGGCTCCCTGTTATTACGCGCCCGATGCAGCAGAAGCGGGTTGAGCCGTCTGCGTAGCACCGCTGGCGGCCGGCGCACCCTGAGCGGCTGCGCCGGAAGCGGGTGTGGCGGGAAGTTGCGCGGCAACGGCCTTGACGTCCTGGCCCGGATGCGCCTTGTCGGTACCCTGGACAATTACACGGTCGCCGGCGTTCAGGCCGCTTTCCACCACCCAGTTCGAACCGTACGTGCCCGAGGTGACGAGCTGACGCAACTCGACCTTGTTCGCTGCGTTGACGACGAGCGCGGTCGGCTGACCCTTCTGGTCATGCGTGACGCCGACTTGTGGCACGACAATCGCATTGTCGTTGACGCCTTCCTCGATCCTGGCGCGCACGAACATGCCCGGCAGCAACACCTTGTCCGCGTTCTTGAAGATCGCGCGAACCGTGACCGAACCGGTGCTCTGGTCAACCGTGACGTCGGTGAACTGCAGCTTGCCCTTTTCCGAATAGGTGCGGCCGTCTTCGAGAATCAGCGAGACCTTGGCAGCGTCCGGGCCGGTCGTCTTCAGACGCCCGTCCTGCACTTCGCGGCGCAGCTTCAGACCGTCGAGGCTGGATTGCGTCAGATCCACGTAGACCGGATCGAGTTGCTGGACCGTTGCCAGCAGCGTGGCCGCGCTCGCCTGCACATACGCGCCCGGCGTGACTTGCGACACGCCGACCTGGCCGGTCACCGGCGAGGTCACGTCGGTGTAGCCGAGGTTGATCTGCGCCGTGTCGACCGCTGCCTTGCCGGCGGCCACGTCAGCCGCGGCCTGGCCTTCTGCGGCCACCGCGTTGTCGTAGTCCTGCTTGCTGACCGCATTGGCGGCAACCAGCACCTTGTAACGGTTGGCTTGCGCGGTGGTCGACACGAGGTTGGCCTGGGCCTTCGCCAGCGTTGCCTTCGCGTTGTTCAACGTCGCGATGTAGGGCGCCGGATCGATCTTGTACAGACGCTGACCGGCCTTGACCTCTCCACCTTCCGTGAATTCGCGGCGCAGTACGATGCCGTCGACCCGCGCACGCACTTGTGCGACGAGGAAGGCACTGGTGCGGCCCGGCAATTCGGTGACGACCGGCACCGCCGTCGGCTGGACGGTGACGACGCCAACTTCGGGCGTTTGTTGCGGCGGGGCAGATTGTTTTGGTCCGCACGCTGCCAGCAATACGGCAGCCGTCGCGGCACTGATTAAGCGGAATGGAACCCGTTCGACGCGCATGGAGCGACCTCTGTCAAAGACTGAGAATGAAAAAGTGCGCGCATCCCTACCCCGGGGACGACAGCGCACACATGCGTCTTGCGACGCTCGACCGGAAGCCCGTGGATGCAAACCGCACCTGCAGGGGCATCCTGAGCGAAATGCGCCATACCGGGGAAATGCCGCACGGCGTCGCCCATCCAGGCACGGCGCAAGAGCGTTTTGAAAGGCAACAGTGACGGATATTAACCGGTCGTCACGGCTTGGGCTATCCGATCGTGGGATGCTATTATATATACATCCACGAATGCATGTATAAGTGCGTTTACTTCTTTGCAGGCGGGGGGCCTGCAAAATCGCTTCGTAAATTGCTTAACAGCAGACAGATTGTCATCGAGCGTACTTAAAAGCGCCCGGGAAAACCCCACAATCAGGGCAAGTCAACACCGATATGGTCAGAAGAACCAAAGAAGAGGCGCTGGAGACGCGCAATAGCATTCTCGACGCGGCCGAACGGGTTTTCTTCGAGAAAGGCGTATCGCGCACATCGCTCGCCGACATCGCGCAGGCAGCCGGCGTCACGCGTGGCGCGATCTATTGGCACTTTGCGCACAAAAGCGATCTGTTTACCGAAATGTTCGACCGCGTGCTGTTGCCGCTGGACGAGCTCAAGGCCGCCTCGCAAGACCCCAATGAACCCGACCCGCTCGGGCGTCTGATGGAAATCTGCATGGTCTGCCTGCGCGACACCGCCAACGACCCGCGCCGCCGGCGGGTGTTCGACATCCTTTTTCTGAAGTGCGAGCTGGTCCAGGAAATGGGTCCGGTGATGATCCGCTATCAGACGAATATGCGCGAAGGGTTGCAGAAAATCGAAGGCGGCCTGCGCAATGCGATCTCGAAAGGGCAATTGCCGGCCGATCTCGACACCCGGATCGCGGCCGCGATGGTGCACTCGTTCATCAGCGGCTCGCTGCGCGATATGCTGTTTCTGCCGGATGCGACCGATTTCGGCAAGCATGCGGAGCAGATGGTCGCCGGGATGTTCGATGCGCTGCGGCTGAGCCCGGCGTTGCGCACGGGGAAGACGGCGGAGCTATCCGGCGGGGCAGCGACCTGAATTGTTAGCGCGGCCACGAAACGGCGGGCGGGTGTGCAGTCGCACAACCCGCCCGCTTTTGTTTACGCGTGCCGGCCTTTAGAAAAGACGCTTACAGGAGGCCTCTGCAGCCGGTCTTTGCAGCGGCTTCACGCAGCCACCTGACTAGCCCGCGCCTTCTGGTTCGACGCATAAATGTTGCTGCGCTCGAGGGGGGCCCCATCCTTCACTGCGGCAATCCACTGTTCCGTACTCGCCACCGCCGCGAAGTTCGACTGTAAAACCACGCTGAAGACCCGGTGAATCTCCTGCGCGCTCGCGAGGCCCGCGCTGTTCTCATAGGGCAGCGAGCCGGTTGCATCGTGCAGAAACTCGACGGTAAACCCCGCATGGTAGGCATGGTTAATCGTCGACGCGTCACAATTGTGCGTCATGTAACCGACAACCGTCAGCGTGTCGACCTGCTGCGCGGCCAGCCAGTCGGCGAGATCGGTGCCGGTAAAGGCGCTCGCCACCGACTTCTCAATATAGTGATCGTGGGCTCGCGCCCCCACTACCGGATGCAGCTCGGCGCCTTCGCTGCCGCGCGCGAACACCGGCGCGCCGGCCGGCGAAAAATGTTGCACAACCACCACCGGCACGCCGCCGGCACGGGCCGCGTCCATCGCCCGGCCGACGTTGGCGAGCGAGGTTTGCACGTCCGGATATTCGATCGGCAGATCGCCGGTGACGTATTCGTTCTGCACGTCGATGACGATCAGCGCGCGGCGGGGTGCGGTCATGGCAAGACTCCTGTCGGTTAAGCGGTTTAGGGCTCGCGCTGCGCGGCCCCTGATGGGCCTTGAGCAGTCAGCAGCGATGACTGCATTGTTCGCTCGCCGCCGTTTTCCCGACAGTGACCCGAATGACAAGATTCGCTAGAATCGGGCCATCGTTGGATTGCTGCTGGATTTCATATAGCAACTGCGACCCATGGCTACACCCACCTCCCCCACCGCGGCGCGCGACGGCGCGCCCCGTCATGTCGTCGCGGTAGTCGCGTTCGACCGAATCAGCCCGTTCCATCTCTCCGTGCCGTGCGTGGTGTTCGGCGAGAATCGCAGTGGCGACGGCTTGCCCGACTTCGACTTTCGCGTCTGTGCGGCCGAAACCGGCACGCTGACCACCACGGCCGGTTTCTCGATCGCCGTGACGCATGGGCTCGAAGCGCTCGCCGACGCAGATACGATCATCGTGCCGAGCTGGCGCGATCCGGACGAACCACCGCCCGCCGCCCTCCTCGACGCATTGCGCGCCGCCCATGCGCGCGGCGCGCAACTGGTCGGGCTGTGCCTCGGCGCGTTCGTGCTGGCGGCGGCCGGCATCCTCGACGACCGGCCCGCGTCGACCCATTGGGCGTGGGCGGACGACTTCGCGCGCCGCTATCCGTGCGTGCGACTCGATCCCGACGTGCTCTATGTCGACGACGGCAACGTGGTGACCTCGGCCGGCACCGCAGCCGGCCTCGACTGCTGTCTGCACGTGCTGCGCAAAATATGTGGCGCGCAGGCGGCGAACTATGTCGCGCGCCGGCTGGTCGTGCCGCCGCATCGGCAAGGCGGCCAGGCGCAATTCATCCAGCAGCCGGTGGCGCCGAACGTACGCGGCGACCGCCTGTCCTGTCTGCTCGACTGGGTGAGGGAGAATCTGGATGCGCCGCATACACTCGACACGCTCGCTGAGCGCGCATTGATGAGCCGCCGTACTTTTACGCGGCGCTTCCGGCTGGCTACGGGCGCAACCGTCGGAGCATGGCTGCTGGCACAGCGGCTCGCCCGCGCGCAGCAGTTGCTGGAAAGCACGGACGAGTCTGTGGAAGCGATCGCGGGGATTGCCGGCTTCGGCTCGACCGCCTCGCTACGGCAGCATTTCGCGGAAGCGTTCCGCACCTCGCCGTCTGCATGGAGACGGGAGTTTCGCGGTGTATGAGCGCGAGCGGCGGATAGGACAGGCAAAAGCGGATAAAGCATTCAGGGGGTACAAACACCGTCGGGCTAATAACGGCGTTTCGTAGCCATCCACCGGGATTTCGTAGTCGCGCCGGCACGACAGCGGCGCGGCGCGCCAGGAAGTCACTGTTCGCTGATCCAGCGCGCCACATACAACAGCAGCGCCACCAGAAAAATCATCACCGCCCACGCCCAGTTCGGCACCGCATGCGGACCGGAATCGTGATGCGAGACCCCATGCGACACACCGGGGGAGACTCCATGCGACGCGCTCGCCGCGCGCCCGGTCAGCGCATTGCCATGTTCCGTACGCGTGCGTCGAGCGATGCCGCCGAGCGTGATCGGCCGCAGAAACACATGCTGCCGACGCGCCCCCGATCCGCGTGCGCGGTTCGGCCCTTGCCCATGCTTGGCGCGAACGACTGCGCCGAACTCGTCGAAAAAATCGTCGGCCAGTTGATGCAGCGCGTTTTCGAGCTGGCGCGTGGGCAGTTCGGCGAGCGGTCCGGACGAGGTCGCCCAGATCGTGTAATCGATTCGCGTACCCCGCTCCCTGCCGATACCATGCGCGCCGTCGTCCGCGCGCAACCGTACTTCGATCTGTCCGCGCAACGCGCCGATACCCTCGGCTCGCGCCTTGAAGTTGATGGTGCGGCGCTGCGCGTCCGCCGGCCCGGAATCCTGGCCGGCGACGTGGGCCCGTGCTTCGTAACGCGCGCGCAACGGCCCGAGCGGCACGGTCATGGTGAGCGCATATTCGCCGTGGCCAAGCCGCGTGAACGATTCGCAATTGTCGAGGCTGGCACGCAACAAGGCGAGGTCCTGCAACGCGTCCCACACGATGGACGGCGTAAGCGGGATCCGTAACGCGTCGTTCACTTCCATGGCAGCCTCCCCCGATGAACGCGCGACAGCCGGTCAGGAAGTCTGATCGATACGGTCGACGCGCGATGCGTAAAACGCGAGATACCCTTTTATTCTTAGCGCGGGCTCAAGCGGCGTCTCGTAGCTCCACACGGCGTTTTCGATCAGGCCGTCTTCGGTGCGGAGATGGTAGTACGAGGCATCGCCCTTGAACGGGCAGTGCGAAGTATGCGGTGAGCGTTCCAGGCGCGCCATGTTCACGTCGCCACGCGGAAAATAGAACACGTCCGGCAGGCCCGTTTCGGTGAGCGTCAAGCCGGCCTGGGTGTCGGCCATTGTCACGCCGCCGTGGATCACCCGCACCCGGTGGTTGTTGCCGCTGATGACGATGGTGTGCCCGCCCGAGCTAGCGCCGGCGCCGGGGCTTCCGTGGGGTGTCAAGGCATCGCTCATGTCTCGGCTCCGTAATGGGATGCAACTCGGGATGCAACTCGATGTGAGGTCGGCAAACAAAAAAGCCACGGGGGGCGCCCGTGGCTTCATTATCGGCCAAACTTCAGCCGATTGTGCAATTCCGCGACCTTCCCGAAAGCCGTCCGGGCGTCTCGCCCGGCGCCGCTCAGTCAGGCGCGCCGCTTATTGCGTATTCCAGTAGAACGCCGCCTTGGCGGTGCCCTTGGCCGGAACCGTCACCGATCTGGTCTGGTCGTGATCCTTGTATTGCGCGTGCACGGTGTAGCGGCCCGGGCGCAGCTTGACCAGCATGTAGGGTCCGCGCGACGTGGCGCTCAGCACATCGCCGTTGTGCGCGTCGACCACCCGCACGTGAACGTCGGCGAGAAAATCCGAGCCGGGACCGGTGAAACGCATCGACAACGGCCACTGGCTTTGTGCGTGCTGCAGTGCTTTCGATTCGTCGAGACCGACGCCGCCCGATACGAACGAGACGTCGCCCTGGTGCTGAATTTGCGGCAAACCGCCGCCGTTGGCATTGCCCGCGCTGCTTTCGTCGGTGGTCGTGCCACCCGTTACGTCGCTCGCCTGCGCATAAGCGCCGCCCGCCAGACCGAGCGTGAGCGCTGCACATACGGCGGCGGCTACGATCCTTCGCTGCTTGCGTTGGGTTTTCATCGGTTCGCTCCTTCTTAAGGCCCTTGTCGTCCGGCGTCCCTCCGTGGGTCCGGATCAAGGCAGACGCAACCTGCGTGCCAGACATCAGTTTGCGTCCTCTGGAAACCGCTGCTGCGCCACGCCATGCGGCGCAGAGCGCCCTGTTTCACGAGTTCGATGCGGGTGACGGATGCCGGTCCGTCGGCAGTATCTGCACGGACCGGCAAGCGTTACTTTAATTTCCCGGCGGATCGGCAAGGCGTCAGACAAATGCCGGCCAAACGATCACCGTGGTCATCAACCAGGCGGCTCGCCAAACAAGCCGCCTAAGCTCAGCCGAGATCGACCGGCACGAAGATTTGCGCGTTGTCGCGCTGGATCAGCAGCGCGATGCTGTTGCCCGCTCCGGCGATCATCTGTTTCAACTGGTCGACGCTCGTGACCGGCCGGCCGTTGACCGCGAGAATCACGTCGCCCGGCTGGATACCGGCGCTTTCAGCCGCACCGCCCGATTGCTGCACCAGCAGACCGTGCGACACCGAGGCGCCGCTCTTTTCTTCCGGCGTGAGCGGCCGCACCGCCACACCGAGACGGCCTTGCAACTGGGTCGGCTGATCGGCCTTGTCCGACGCCACCTTCGCATCCGACAACGAACCGATCGTCACCTTCAGGTCTTTCGTGGCCTTGTCGCGCCACACCTGCACGGTGGCCGAGCTGCCCGGCGCCAGACCCGCGACTTGTGAAGGCAGATCCGACGAATCGCCGACCGGATCGCCATTCACCGACAGAATCACGTCGCCCGGTTGCAGACCGCCCTTGGCAGCCGGGCCGCCCGGATCGACCGAGCTGACGAGCGCGCCTTGCGGCTTCTGCATACCGAACGAATTGGCCAGCGTCTGGTTCATGCCCTGCACCGCGACGCCGAGACGGCCGCGGCTCACATGGCCGGTCTTGACGATGTCGTCCTTGACCTTGATCGCTTCATTGATCGGGATAGCGAACGAAAGACCCTGGAAGCCGCCGGTCTGCGAATAGATCATCGAGTTGATGCCGATCACTTCGCCTTGCAGATTGAACAGCGGACCGCCCGAGTTACCCGGGTTCACCGGCACGTCGGTCTGGATGAACGGTGTGTAGTTTTCGTTCGGCAGCGAGCGCGACTTTGCGCTGATGATGCCCGAGGTCACCGTGTTGTCGAAGCCGTAAGGCGAGCCGATCGCGACCACCCACTGGCCGACCTTGCTCTGACGCGGATCGCCGATCTTCACGGTCGGCAGATCGCTCGCGTCGATCTTCAGCACGGCGACGTCGGACTGCTTGTCGGCGCCGATCACTTTCGCCTTGAATTCGCGTTTGTCGGTGAGCTTCACGGTGACGACGTTGGCGCCGTCCACCACGTGGGCATTCGTCAGGATATAACCGTCACTGCTGACGATGAATCCCGAACCCAGGCTCGCGCTCGGCTGGTCGGGCGCATCGCCGCCGTCGCCGCCTTGCATGCCAGGCATGCCGCCGAAGAAGTGCTTGTAGAACTGATAGAAGGGATCGCTCGGATCGATCGGCAACTGATTGCCGCCATTACCACCGTTTCCGCCGTTGCTACGCAAAGCGGTCTGCTTGACCACATGCTTCGCGCTGATGTTGACGACAGCCGGGCCGTAGGTTTCGACCAGGCCCGAGAAATCGGGGATGCCGGTTTTCGCCGCGGCTTCAGCAGGCATCATCGCGGCCTGCGCCGGCGTGATCACCTGCGGCGCGGGCACGTCGCGATGCCCCGCCACATAGCCGGCGGAGAGCGCCACGGCGACAGCCACTGCAACAGCGCTGCGGGACAAGGTTTTCGCGTTCATCGTGTACTCCTGACTGGGAGAAAGAGGCTTTGGAATGAGATGAAGCGTACGTGGCATCGCTTAAAAGAGTCTTAAGCAGCGCCAGACCGCTGCGAGCCGGCTTTTAAGGCCTGTTTCAGCCTCGCTTCAGCCACATTCGCCCCACATTCGAGCCACTTTACGAACAGAAAGCCTTACATCCTCAGAAGCGCACTTCGACCTGCAAACCACCCGCCGGCGATTCGTCGAGCTTCACGGCCGCATGGTGTTGCGTGGCGATACGGCGCACGATCGCGAGCCCGAGACCGCTGCCCGCCACGTCGGTGCGTACGCGGTTCGCGCCGGCGCCAGCGCGGTAGAAGCGATCGAACACGCGGTCACGTTCGGCCGGCTCGATGCCCGGCCCGCTGTCGGCAATCCGCACCACCGGATGCCCTTCTTCGACATGCAGGCTGACGTCGACGCGGCCGCCTCGCGGCGTGTATTTGGTTGCGTTATCAACGAGGTTGTTGAACATGACGCGCAGCGCGTCGGCGTCGCCGGTCACCGTAGCAGGTTCGCTCGCATCGATGCCGAGATCGACGCCGCGATTCTGCGCAAGCGGCGCGTACGCCACGACACAGTCCTGCAGCAGCGCATGCAGATCGATCGCGTTGGTGGCAGCGAGGCCGTCAGGCTCCGATCGCGCGAGCGCCAGCAATTGCTCGGCCAGACGCGTGGCGCGCGTGACGCCCGCTTGCAGATCGGCAAGCGCTTCGCCGCGCGTCGCGTCGTCTTTCGCCCGGGCCACCAGCTGCGATTGAATCTGCACGGCGGCGAGCGGCGTGCGCAATTCGTGCGCGGCATCGGCGACAAATGCTTTCTGAATGTCCAGCGCGGTGGCGAGCCGTTCGAGCAGGCCGTTCAACGCGCGCACGAGCGGCTGCACTTCGAGCGGCAGACGCTGATCAGGCAAGGGATCGAGTGCCTCGGGATGACGCGCGTCGAGCGCGCTGGTCACACGCCGCAACGGCCGCAGTCCACGCCCGACGACCACCCACACCGCCAGGCCCAACAACGGCAGGAGCACGATCAACGGCCACAGGGTTCGCAACGCGACATTTGCCGCGAGCCGGTTGCGCACCGAAACCGGCTGCGCCAGTTGCACCACGTTATCGCCGACGATCGCGCCGTACACACGCCAGTCGCCGCGCTCGGTACGCTCGGTCGAAAACCCAAGTTCGGCGCGCGGCGCGAGCGGCGCACGCGGTCGCGAGTAGTACATCAACACGCCGTTGCGATTCCAGATCTGCAGCACGATGCCTTCCTCACCGGTATCGTGCGAACCGAGCACTTGCGAGAACGGTTCCGCGGGCAACGCTGCGGCGATCTGCTCCAGCTGGTAGTCGAACAGTTCGTTGGCTTCGGCAAGCGCCTGCCGGTAGATCAGCCAACCCGCAATGCCGACGCCGAGCAACACCAGCGCCAGCAGCCAGAACAACAATTGACGTCGAATCGAACGCATCGGCTCAGGCGTCCTTGGCGATCATGTAGCCGAGACCGCGCACGTTGCGGATCAGGTCCGCGCCGAGCTTCTTGCGCAGGGCGTGAATGTAGACCTCGACGGTATTGCTGCCGATCTCCTCGCCCCAGCCGTACATTTTTTCTTCGAGCTGGCTCTTCGAAAGCACCGCGCCGGGCCGTGCGATCAACGCTTCGAGCAGCGCAAATTCACGCGCCGACAAGGCGACCGGCGCGCCGTCGAGCGTGACCTGGTGCGAGGCGGGATCGAGCGTCAGATTGCCGTGGCGAATCGTCGAATCGCTGCGGCCGGATTGACGGCGAATCAGCGCGCGCATGCGAGCGCCGAGTTCGTCGAGATCGAAAGGTTTGACGAGGTAATCGTCAGCGCCGGCGTCGAGACCTTTCACGCGGTCGGCGACCGCATCGCGCGCGGTGAGGATCAGCACCGGCGTGGCCTGGCCTTTGGCGCGCAGCGTGCGCAACACCTCGAGCCCGTCGCGTTTGGGCAGGCCGAGATCGAGCAACACCAGATCGTAAGGTTGGCCGGTCGCCGCGCTGAGCGCCGCTTCGCCGTCTTCCACCCAGTCGACCGCGAAGCCTTCGCCGCGCAGCGCCTTGCGCACGCCTTCGGCGATCATCCGGTCGTCTTCGACTAGCAATATGCGCATAGTTGGTACGGTCCTGAAACATTTGATGATGCCGCATTCTAGCGCCCGACCCGGCATGCGCGCCGCGCGACGCTTTTTCCCCGCAGCCCGGCAGCATGTCTCTACAATGAGCGCTTTGCGTCGCGCAGCGGTTTTCCGCGCATGACGCGATGCTCCGATGCACTTTGGATTGCCGCGCGTTGCCGCACGTCACCGCGCCCCGAAATCTTGCTTCTTCGCCTCTCCATGACGCCCGCATTTTTGCCTGCTTTTTTATCTTCTCTCGCACGCCGTGTCGCGTTGCGTCCACACTCCTCTGCTTCCGTCGATTCCATGCCGCGCCGGTTCGCGCCGCGCGCGGCGGCATTGCTGCTCGCCTGCGCCACACTCGGCTGCGGCGTATCGCTGCCGCTCACCGCGCAGGCCCGCGTCAAGGCCAAACATCCGGGCATCAGCGTCACCACGGTGTTGCCGCAACCGGTGATGGCCGGCCTGCAGCGCGCGCACGTACCCTTGTCGTCGATCAGCGTGGTGGTCGAAAAAGTCGGTGACCGCACGCCGATCCTCGCGCTGAACGCCGGCAAGCCGATGATGCCCGCCTCGACGATGAAACTCGTCACCACCTACTCCGGCCTCTCGATCCTCGGCCCGGACTATCGCTGGCGGACGAGCGCCTACGCGGACGGCACGCTCGACGCCAACGGCGTGCTGCACGGCAATCTCTACATTCAGGGCACCGGCGATCCGAAACTCGTGCCCGAGGAACTGATCGACCTCGTACAGAAGATCCACAAGGCGGGCGTCAACGGCGTCGACGGCGCACTGGTGCTCGACAAGCGCTACTTCGACGCCTCCACCCGCGATCTGCCGCCGTTCGACGACGACACCACCGCGCCGTACAACGTCGGACCCGATCCGTTGCTGTACGCCTTCAAATCGCTGTCGTTCACGCTGACGCCTTCACCGGACGGCAGCGTCGCCATCGACGTGCTGCCCGCACTCTCGCAGTTGCAGATCGACAATCAGATGCACGCGGTCAATGGCCCGTGCCGCGGCGACGCCGCCTCCGTCTCGCCCACCGTGACGCCGCAGCCCAACGGCACCGTGGTGGCGTCGTTCGACGGCGATTACTCGGTGCGCTGCGGCCCGCGCACGATCAACGTCGCGGTGCTCGATCACTCCGCCTTCTTCGCGGGCGGGTTCCTCGCGCTGTGGCAGCAAACCGGCGGCACCTTCAGCGGCGCAACCCGCGAAGGCGCGGTACCGGTCGGCGCGCGCCTCGTCGCCACGCACCAGGGGCCGGTGCTGTCCGACATCGTTCGCGACATCAACAAGTTCAGCAACAACACGATGGCGCGCAACCTGTTCCTGACAATCGGCGCGACGGAAGAAAGGCCGCCCGCCACACCCGAGAAATCGGCACGCGCCATCGAGGCGTTTCTGCGCCGCGACAGCGTCGACATGGAATATCTGACGCTCGACAACGGCTCGGGTCTCTCGCGCGACGAGCACGTCACCGCGCTCTCGCTCGCCGATCTGTTGCAGCGGGCCAACGCGAGCCCGGTCGCTCAGGTGTTCGTGGAGTCGCTGCCGATCGCGGGTGTCGACGGCACGATGCGCAACCGCTTGACCAACCAGGGTGCGGGCGGCAATGCGCACATCAAAACCGGCACCTTGCGCGACGTGCGCGCCATCGCCGGTTACGTGGCCTCGGCGGACGGCAACAGCTATGTGGTGGTGAGCCTGATCAACGACCCGCATTCGGAAGCCGCGCGCGCCGCGCACGACGCCTTGCTCGAATGGGTGTACCAAGGGCCGTCCCAGGGATTCACGAAGGTCTCCGACCCCGTCGCCGAACCGCGCGCCAGCAAGCCCAGGAAAAACCCGCACAAGCGCGCCGCCCATTGAGTATTCCTTCTATAGAAGCCGCGCGCCGCAATGCGTCCAAGCGTGTACGCTGTCGGGCAGTGTTTGAGGCACGCGTAAAACGCAACGCGTAGTGCGCGAGCCGCGCATCCGTTACGGTCGCGTGGCCTGATCAAACAATAACGACAACGTCCGTTGCGGCAAGCGCAACGGCCAGGGACCACGGAGGAAGACACAATGCAATTCGATGCCGAATTGCTGCTGCTCGCCATGGCGCCAGTCTTTCTCGCATGCATTGGCTGGGAAGCCTGGCACCTGCGGCGCACGCGCCCAGGCGCGCGGCTCTATAGCTGGCGCGACACGTTCTGCAACGCCGCGCTCGCGCTGATGCAGCAAGCCGCCGACAAGCTCGCGTGGCTCGCGATCATCCCTGTCTATGCTTTTTTCTACGATCACTATCGCGTCACCACGTGGCAGGCGAACTGGGTGTCTTTCGTCGTGCTGTTCGTCGCTCAGGATCTGCTCTATTACTGGTTTCACCGCTGCAGCCATCGCGTGCGCTGGCTGTGGGCCGCGCATGTCGTGCATCACTCGTCGGAGCGGATGAATTTTTCGACCGCGTTCCGGCAGAGCCTGATGTATCCGATTGCCGGCATGTGGCTGTTCTGGATTCCGCTTGCCGTGTTCGGCTTTCCACCGAAACAGATCGTCGCCATCGTGCTGATCAACCTCGGCTTCCAGTTTTTCGTGCACACCCAGGCGATCGGCAAACTCGGCTGGCTCGAATACGTGTTCAACACGCCGTCGATTCACCGCGTGCATCACGCGCGCAACGACCGCTATATCGATCGCAATTACGCGGGTGTGCTGGTGATATGGGATCGCCTGTTCGGCACCTATGTCGAGGAAGATCCGCACGACGCGCCGGTGTATGGCATCGTCGAGCCGCTTCACACGTATAACCCGTTGAAGGCGACGTTTCACGAATGGACGTCGATGGCCGCCGATTTCGTGAGCGTGCGAGGCTGGCGCAACAAGTTGCGCGCGCTGTTCGCGCCGCCCGCCTGGGCCGCGGCTTATCACGCGCGCCGCGCCGCCGGCGCGAGTGCCGGTGCTGCGGTATCCGGGAGCAATACGAGCATTGAGGAAAACCATACGGCCGCGTTTCAAACACCGCGCAGACCGTAGAAGATTCTGTAAGCTGTCGTCATGCCGCTGAAGCGGTGGGCGCTGCCTGCAATACATGGCATAAGGGCCACACATACGAGGAGATGTAGTCAAAATGAATCAAACAACTTCGAAGAAGCGCAGTTTCGTACGCCTCACGCAGATCGCCGTCGCCAGCGCTGCGTTTGTGCTGCTTGCGGCTTGCGGCGGCGGGGGCAGCGATAACAACAGCTCGTCGAGTAGCACGCCGGCAGGCGGCGTGAAACTGCAGGTCGTGTCGTTCGGCGACAGCTTGTCGGATGTCGGCACGTATGCGCCGGTGATTCAGGCGAGCTTCGGCGGCGGCCGCTTCACGACCAACCCCGGCGAAGTGTGGACCCAGAAGGTCGCGGAGTACTACGGCGGCACGTTGACCGCTGCGTATGTGGGCGGCTTCGGTCAACCGCTGGTTGCGGCCGGCGGCTATGGCTACGCGCAAGGCGGCTCAGACGTCGTGAACGCCCAGGGCGAAGGTTGGGCGCCGAACAACGCGGCGGCAACGACCGTGCCGGTGGTGACCCAGGTGGCGAACTACCTGGGCGCGCATACGAGCTTCAACTCGAACCAGCTCGTGCTGGTGAACGGCGGCGCGAACGACATCTTCCAGTTCGCGGGGACCACCGCCAATCTGACGGCGCTCGCCACCGCGCTGCAGACGCAATACCCGCTGCTCGTGCAGGCCGGCAAACTGCCGAACACGCAGGCGGGGCAGGTACAGTTCATCGCCGGCTACCTGCAGCAGCTGGCCAACCCGCAGGTCGCGACGGCCGCCACGCAGCTCGCCGCGCAAATCCAGACCATCGTCAACTCGGGTGCGACCCACGTGGTGGTGTCGACGGTGCCTGATATCGGCAATACGCCGCAAGGCGTTCAGGCCAACGCAGCCTCGCCGGGCGCGGCTGCGCTCCTGTCGGGGATTACTGCGGCGTATAACGGCATCCTGGTCCAGAGCCTGACGGCCCTCGGCCTGCTGGGCACGGGCAAGGTCATCGTGGCCGATGCGTTCACGTGGATTGATCAGCAGTTGCCGAACTACCAGGCGCTGGGCTTCACGGTGTCCAACACCGGCACGGCGTGTAACCTGACGTCGATGGTGGCCAATGCAACCGCCTACGCCACCGCTAATCCGAGCGCAACGAACGGGTTGACCGCAGCCCAGTATGGCGCCCAGTTCGGCTCGTCGCTGTTCTGTTCGCCGCAGACTTACACGGTGGCTGGCGCTGACCAGACTTACATGTTTGCGGATCTGGTTCATCCGAGTACGCATCTGCATGCGTTGTTTGCACAGTATGTGCAGCAGCAGATTGCTGCGACGGGTTTAGGGAAGTAAGGGGGAGGCCGCGTAGCGGCTTGAGGGTTGAGGTTGTGTGAACGCTCGGCTTGCTGGTTAGGTCGGGCGTTTTTTTCAGCGACTTTTTTTGCCTACGACTTTTTTGCCAGCGGGGGTTTTTTGCCTGCGGGGGTTTTTTGCCTGCGGGGGTTTTTTGCCTGCGGCGCTTGTCTGTCTGTGGGATTGTGGTGTTGGGCTTTTGCTTGATTTGTTGGCCTGCTCGGCGCGGGTTTCTGTTCGCCTGCGGCGGTGGGATTTCTCTGATTTGCTTTGCCTGCGCGGCGCGGTTTTCTGTGTGCCTACGGTGTTGGGCTTTCCTTGATTTGGTTGCCTGCTCGGCGCTTATTGTTGTGTGCTTACGGTGTTGGCTTCTCCTTGGCTGGTTGCCTACGGCGTTGGCCTTTCCTTGTTTTCTTATCGGTTTATTAGCGTCGCCCCTGTGCGGGGCAGGCACCTACTTTTCTTTGCCTGCTGCAAAGAAAAGTAGGCAAAAGAAAGCAGCTCACACCGCTAGCTTATAAGCGGGGCCCTCGCACAGTTGCGGTAGTGGTGCATCTGGAATCGGTGCCCTCGCACATTCGGCCCTGGTGACAAGGCTGTCATGCTTCCCGCCTTGCACTGCGTGCTCGCCGGAAGGGGGCATCGGGAACGAGGGGCTTCGTTTGAGTATGGCGGGGGCCTTCGGCTTCGCCTCGGCGAGGGCTGGAAATGCCGTGATTTTTGTTGCGGAGGACGGCTGAGTGTCGGCAGCGGCAAGCAGTTTGATGAACTACCGCCCTGCACACGACTAGAAGACAGCAATGAACCAGTTCGCGATCCTCTACGAGGATCGCCTCACCAGATACCACGTGTAGGATGATGCAATCGCCTTGCACACAAAAAACCAGACACTCCCTACCACCACGGCGCGCGCAGCGCCGCCGGAAGTATGACTGCCTTGTCACGAACGTCGAATGTGCGAGAGCACAGATTCCAGATGCACCACTACCGCGACTGTGCGGGGGACCCGCTTATAAGCTGGCGGTGTGAGCTGCTTTCTTTTGCCTACTTTTCTTTGCAGCAGGCAAAGAAAAGTAGGTGCCTGCCCCGCACAGGGGCGACGCTAATAAACCAATAACAATTCAAGGAAAGGCCAAAGACCAAAGAACCCAGATCAGGGGAAAGGCCAACGCCATAAGCAACCAGCCAAGAAGAAGCCAACACCGTACGCACACAGAAACCCGCGCCAAGCAGGCAAACAACCAAATCAAGGAAAGCCCAACACCACGGACCAACAGACAAACAAGCGCCGCGCAGGCAAAACAACCCAGGAAAATCCCAAAACCACAGGCCCACTAACAAGCGCCGCAGGCAAAAAACCTCACTAACTTTGCGCTTCAAAAGCAGCCGCGGCCCGGCCGAGTCGATCGTTCACAGCAATCCACTCAATCGTATCCGGCAACTTCTCGATGAGAATCCGGCTCACATCCGCGCGATCCAGCGCCCTCAACAACCCATACAACTCACGCGCATAAACATGCGGATCTTCAGGCGCGGCAATGAAATGCACGCCCTCAGCATGAGCCCACTCCCCTGCGCGGGAAGCACGCGCCACCAACGCCACGCGCTCGTCACCTTGCCGCGCCGCAAGCAAAGTCTGCAATGCATCAAACGGCAATAAAGCCAACGGCGTACGCGGCGCATAGTGCGCCTTCAACGTCCCCGAAGCCCGCGGCGCAGTCGCGTCCGACCCGTCCGGCAAACGTGGCGCCTCGCCAAGCACATCGGCGATATCCTGCGGCGTTACGCGACCAGGCCTCAACAGCGCCGGAAACCCACGCGACAAATCCAGAATCGTCGACTCGATCCCGACGTCAGATGCCCCGCCGTCCAGCACGTGAATCGCGCTACCAAACTCGTCGCGCACATGCTGCGCGGTCGTCGGGCTCACATGACCAAAACGATTCGCCGACGGCGCAGCAACCCCACCATGTCCGCCACGCAGCGCGCTGAATGCTTCCAGCAAAGCCTGAGCAACCGGATGCGACGGACAACGCAAACCCACCGAATCCTGCCCACCGCTCACCGCGGCATTAATTCGCGCCGCGCGCTTCAGAATCAACGTGAGCGGTCCTGGCCAGAACGCATCGATCAAACGCTGCGCTTCCGCCGGCAAATGCTCGACCCAGTAGCTTGGATCGCCCTGCGGCGCCAGATGCACGATCACCGGATGATTCGCCGGCCGGCCCTTCGCCGCGTAAATACGCGCGACCGCGTCCGGACTCTCGGCGTCGCCGCCGAGTCCATAGACCGTCTCCGTCGGGAACGCGACGAGGCCGCCCGCGTCGAGCAGCGCGGCAGCGTGTTCGATCTGCTCGGCGCTCACAGGCAAGGCGCTTGCAGCGCTCCCTTCGGCAGGTTTGCTTTGATCCGGCATGGCGCTCGTGTCAGCTCGTGATGATATGCAGAAGCCGCGCGCAATCGCGTGCCGCCGTGCGGGCTTCTTCGAGCGTCGCGGCCGTGAAGTTCACGTGGCCCATCTTGCGGCCGCAACGTGCTTCTTCCTTGCCGTACAGGTGCAGACGCGCCGCCGGCATCGCGGCGACTTCGTGCCACGGCGGCGTAACCGCCGCCTGCTTCGGACCGCCCGGAAACCAGACGTCGCCGAGAATATTCAGCATCACCGCCGGCGAATGCTGGCGCGTGTCGCCGAGCGGCATGCCGGTCATCGCACGGACCTGTTGCTCGAACTGGCTGGTCGCACAAGCGTCGACGGTGTAATGGCCAGAGTTGTGAGGACGCGGCGCCATTTCATTGGCGACCAGCGACCCGTCTTCGAGAATGAAGAACTCGACGCACAGCACGCCGACATAGCCGAGCTTGTCCGCGATTTGCAGCGCGGCCTGCTGCGCTTGCCCGACCAGCGTGGGGTTCGCATCCGGCGCGGGGACGATGGTGTGCGACAGCACGCCGTCGCGATGCGTGTTCTGCGCCAGCGGATACACCACCGACGCGCCATTCGCCGCGCGCGCAATCAGCGCGGAGACCTCGAACTTCAACGGTAAGCGCTTTTCCAGTACGCACGGAACGCCCGCGAGCGATGCATGCGCTTCACGCACTTCCTCGGCGTTGCGCACGCGAATCTGGCCTTTGCCGTCGTAGCCCATGCGCGCGGTCTTGAGAATGCCCGGCAGCACGGCGCCGAGCGTCGCATCGTCGAGCGCGGCCAGCGCATCCGACGATTCGATCACGACATGCGGCGCCACCGTCACGCCCGACGACGCGATAAAACGCTTCTCCGCGATCCGGTCCTGGGCCACGGCGACACAACGTCCCGCCGGGCTGACAAACGTGGTTCTAGCGAGGAAGTCGAGGCTCGTAGCCGGCACGTTCTCGAATTCGGTCGACACCGCCGCGCACAGCCGCGCGAGTTCGGTGAGCGAAGCTTCGTCGTCGTAGGCCGCGCGGATATGGCGATCGGCGACCGCGCCCGCGGGACTGTTTTCGTCCGGGTCGAGCACGGCGACGCGATAGCCCATCGCCTGAGCGGCAAAGCAGAACATGCGGCCGAGCTGGCCGCCACCGACCATGCCAAGCCATGCGCCGGGCAGAATCGGTGAAACCGGTGTGTTGTCTGGGTTCATCTTAGTGGTCGGTCACAACCGGATGCGCATGCAAAACGTGCAGTAAAAGCATCCGGCCGGGGGTCAGACTTGGGGGACGTCTAAATGCAATCAGCCTTGGCGCTTACAGCGCCGGCAGCACCATTGCGTGGGCGGCTTCGTTCTGGCGCACGCGGAACGCAGCCAGTTTCTCCGCATATTCGGCACTCGTGCCGCTCAAAATCGATACGGCGAACAGCGCCGCATTCGCCGCGCCCGCCTCGCCGATTGCAAACGTGGCGACCGGCACGCCCTTGGGCATCTGCACGATCGAATGCAAGGAATCGACGCCCTTCAGATACTTGCTCGCCACCGGCACGCCGAGCACCGGCACCGTGGTCTTGGCGGCCAGCATGCCCGGTAGATGCGCCGCGCCGCCCGCACCCGCGATGATCGCGCGAATACCGCGCTCGCGCGCGCTCTCGGCGTATGCGAACATCTCGTCGGGCATCCGGTGCGCGGATACGACCTTGGCTTCATACGGCACGCCGAATTCCTGCAGAATCGCGACGGCGTTCTTCATCACTTCCCAGTCGGAACTGGAACCCATCAGCACACCGACAACGGGCGCGCCATGCGTATGGGCAGTCTGGACTTCACTCATCTTACGGCTTCCTTGTTTCTTGAGAGCGCCCCCAAAACTGCCGCTTCGCGCCAGCCCCCGAGGGGGTGAGCAAAGTTGGGGGCGGCCCGGCGCTTTCTCACGCGGGGCGGACCTGACAGGCGCGCGTAATCAGGCGAGCTTGTGTCCGGTCAGGCGTTCGAGCGCTTCCTGGTACTTCTCGCCCGTTTTCGTGACCACGTCGTCCGGCAGCTTCGGTGCGGGCGGCTCTTTCTTCCACGGCTGGGTTTCGAGCCAGTCGCGCACGAACTGCTTGTCGAACGACGGCGGGTTGGTGCCGACCTGGTACTGGTCAGCCGGCCAGAAACGCGACGAGTCGGCAGTCAGCGCCTCGTCCATCAGATACAGCTGGCCATGGTTGTCCAGACCGAATTCGAACTTCGTATCCGCGATGATGATGCCGCGCGTTGCAGCATAGTCAGCGGCTTCCTTGTACAGCTTGATCGAGATGTCGTGGATCGTGGCCGACAGTTCGGTGCCGATGCGGCGCTCCATCTCGTTGTACGTGATGTTCTCGTCGTGGTGGCCCATTTCGGCCTTGGCTGCCGGCGTGAAAATCGGTTCAGGCAGCTTTTGCGCGTTTTGCAGGCCTGGCGGCAGTTCCACGCCGCAGACCGAACCGGTTGCCTGGTAGTCTTTCCAGCCGCTGCCGGCCAGATAACCACGCACCACCGCTTCGACGAGGATCGGCTCGAGGCGTTTCACCACCACCGCACGGCCCTTGACCTGCTCGACTTCGTCAGCCGCCACCACGGATTCGGGCGCCACGCCCGTGAGGTGATTCGGCACCACATGCTTCAGCTTCTCGAACCAGAAGTTCGCCATTTCGTTGAGCACGCGGCCCTTATTCGGAATCGGCTCGCCCATGATGACGTCGAACGCCGACAGACGGTCGGTCGTGACGATCAGCAACTGGTCGTTGCCCACCGCATAGTTGTCGCGGACTTTACCGCGGCCGAGTAGCGGCAGCGAGTGGAGCGTGGATTCGTAAAGGGTAGACATCGTCGTGGTTCGCTAAAAGTGGGGCAAAAAGTGTGACCGGAACAAAAGGGAAACGCCGTTCCCCGGATGATGCGGGAACGGCGATCGAACGACAACCTGGCCAATCAGCCAGGTGTAGAGCCTGCTTATAGCTTAGCGGACGACTTGCGCGAGCTCGCCCGATTTGTACTTCTCCGCGATTTTATCAAGCGAAACCGGCTTGATCTTGCCAGCCTGGCCTTCGCAGCCGAATTGCATGAAGCGCTCGAGACAGATCTTCATCGCGGCTTCGCGCGCCGGCTTCAGGTAATCGCGCGGGTCGAACTTGCCCGGATTGGTCGCCATGTAGCGGCGGATCGCACCGGTGATCGCCAGACGCAGGTCGGTGTCGATATTGACCTTGCGCACGCCGTTCTTGATGCCTTCCTGAATTTCCTCGACCGGCACGCCGTAGGTTTCCTTCATGTCGCCACCGAATTCGCGGATTTCCGCGAGCAGTTCTTGCGGCACCGAGGAAGAACCGTGCATCACCAGGTGCGTATTCGGAATGCGCTGGTGAATTTCCTTGATGCGCTGGATCGACAGGATGTCGCCCGTGGGCTTCTTGCTGAACTTGTACGCGCCGTGCGACGTGCCGATCGCGATCGCGAGCGCATCGCATTGCGTCTGCTTGACGAAGTCGGCAGCCTGCTCCGGGTCGGTCAGCAGCTGTTCGCGGGTCATCGTGCCTTCCGCGCCGTGGCCGTCTTCCTTGTCGCCCTTCATGGTTTCCAGCGAACCGAGCACGCCCAGCTCCGCTTCCACCGTGATGCCGATCGAATGCGCCGCTTCAACCACCTTGCGCGAGACTTCGACATTGTATTCGTACGAAGCGACCGTCTTGCCGTCGGCTTCGAGCGAACCGTCCATCATCACGCTGGTGAAACCGCTGCGGATCGCCGCCATACAGACCGCCGGCGACTGGCCGTGGTCCTGGTGCATCACGACCGGAATATGCGGGTACGACTCGACCGCAGCTTCGATCAGGTGACGCAGGAACGGCTCGCCCGCGTACTTCCGCGCGCCGGCCGACGCCTGCATGATGACCGGGGCGTTGACCTTGTCCGCTGCGAACATGATCGCCTGCACCTGCTCCAGGTTGTTCACGTTGAATGCCGGAATGCCATAACCGTTTTCGGCAGCATGGTCCAGCAGTTGACGCATTGATACGAGAGGCATGCTTAACTCCTTAGATTGAAACGAATTCTGTGCCGCCGGCATCTTTTGGGGCGATTTTATCGCGAAGCAAGCCGCATACCCGTTCACACCTTCCCTAAAGCGCGTCACCTGCGGACCTTCACCGCACGCGCAATTGGAGTCTGTGCGCCGCCTCTCGCGGGGCATGACAGCCTGCTTCGCTCAATCAAGCCTGCGCCGATCAAGCAGTTTCCTGTCTACACCAAATCAATACGGCTCGCCGACGCGCACGATCTTCAGCGTATTCGTGCCGCCAGCCTGGCCCATCGGCTCACCGACGGTCAGCACCACCATATCGCCGCGTGACGCGTAGCCCTTGCTGACCACGGTTTCCAGCGCCTGCTGCAACGCCGTGTCGCGGTCGGTGCTCGTGTCCAGATGCAGCGACGTGACATTGCGGTAGATCGCCATGGCCCGTTCGCTGCCGACGCGCGGTGTGAGCGCGAAAATCGGCACATGCGTCCAGTGGCGCGACATCCACAGCGCGGTCGAACCCGATTCGGTCAACGCAACGATCGCCTTCGCGCCCAGGTGGAACGCCGTGAACAGCGCGCCCATGGCGATGGACTGATCGATTCGCGTGAACGTGCGGTCGAGGAAATCCTTGTCCAGCTCGGATTGCTCCGACTTCTCGGCTTCCACGCAGATCGCCGCCATCGTCTCGATGGTCTGCACCGGATACTTACCCGCCGCGGATTCGGCCGACAGCATCACCGCGTCCGTGCCGTCGAGCACCGCGTTGGCGACGTCCGACACTTCGGCGCGGGTCGGCACCGGTGCGTAGATCATCGACTCCATCATCTGGGTCGCGGTGATCACGAACTTGTTCGATTCGCGCGCCATACGAATCATGCGCTTCTGCAGCGCGGGAACTGCGGCATTGCCCACTTCCACGGCCAGGTCGCCGCGCGCGACCATGATGCCATCCGATGCGTCGAGGATGCCTTGCAGTGCCGGAATTGCTTCCGCGCGCTCGATCTTCGCGATCATCTTCGGCTTGATGCCGTAAGGCGCGCCCGCGATGTTCGCGAGTTGGCGGGCCATTTCCATGTCGGTGGCGTTCTTGGGAAACGATACCGCGACATAATCCACGCCGAGCGACATCGCCGTGCGGATGTCTTCCATGTCTTTGGCCGTAAGGGCCGGCGCCGTCAGGCCGCCGCCCTGGCGGTTGATGCCCTTGTTGTTCGACAGATCGCCACCGACTTTCACGGTGGTGTGGATCTCGCTGCCGAGCACGCGCACGACGTCGAGCACGATCAGGCCGTCGTTGAGCAACAGCACGTCGCCCGGTTTCAGATCGCGCGGCAGATCCTTGTAGTCGAGACCGACGCGGTCGTCGTTGCCGAGTTCGCACTCGGAGTCAAGCACGAACGGGTTGCCGGGAACGAGCGTGGTCTTGCCGTTCTCGAATTTGCCGACCCGGATCTTCGGGCCTTGCAGGTCGGCCATGATGGCAACTTCACGGCCGGCCTGGCGGGCCGCTTCGCGCACGAATTCGGCGCGCTGGCGGTGGTCGTCGGCGGTGCCGTGCGAGAAATTGAGCCGCACCACGTCGGCTCCTGCCCGAATCATTTGCAGCAGGATTTCCGGCGTGCTGGAAGCCGGTCCGATGGTAGCGACAATCTTGGTGGCGCGATGCATGAGTCTCCTCGTCTGGGTGAGATCGCTGGAATGAGCGCTGCGAGTCGGATGCGGAGGCTGCGCACCGAAGGGTGCTGCTGGGGGCTGCGCGCCGGTTGAAACCAGCGTCGCTTTATGGGGTGAAGCGGTGTTCGACACCAGCACGGGACGTGCCGGTGGGGGGGCGAGCGCGACCTCTTCGTCCTGGAGTTCTGCCTGCGCGTGGGCGGCTTGTCCGGTGGACAACTCCGCTGCCTCGCCGGCAGTGGTCAACTCCGCGAGCGCGAGGGGCAACCCGGATTCCTGCTGTTGCGGGGCCGCGGCTTCAGCCACGGCCGTTGTGGCGGCGGAGCGCGCTTCGCGCTCCCCTGCCTTTGCTGCTGCGGTGTTGCGCGGCTTGCCGCCGCGCGCTTTTGCAGACTTCGCCGAGGGGGAGCGCGTCACCACGTTAAGCCCGCGATTCCAGAACTTCGACGGCGGGCAGCTTCTTGCCTTCGAGGAACTCGAGGAAGGCGCCGCCGCCCGTCGAGATGTAGCTGACCTTGTCGTGGATGCCGTACTTGGCAATCGCGGCCAGCGTATCGCCGCCGCCCGCAATCGAGAACGCCGACGATTTGGCGATCGCGTCGGCCAGCGTCTTCGTCCCGTTGCCGAACTGGTCGAATTCGAACACGCCAACCGGGCCGTTCCACACGATCGTGCCGGCCTTTTCCAGTTGCGCGGCGAGCACCTTGGCGGTTTCCGGTCCGATGTCGAGGATCATGTCGTCGTCTTCTACATCGGCGACGGCCTTGACTTCGGCCTTGGCGGTCGGCGAAAACTCTTTCGCCGTGACCACGTCGGTCGGGATCGGCACCGAGGCGCCGCGGGCTTTCGCTGCGTCGATGATGGTTTTAGCCTCGGCGACCAGATCGGCTTCGGCGAGCGACTTGCCGATCTTCAGGCCGGCAGCCAGCATGAACGTATTGGCAATACCGCCGCCCACAATCAGTTGATCGACCTTGTCGGCCAGCGACTTCAGAATGGTCAGCTTGGTGGACACCTTCGAGCCGGCGACGATCGCCACCAGCGGACGCTTCGGCGCGCCCAGCGCCTTGCCGAGCGCTTCGAGTTCAGCGGCCAGCAGCGGGCCCGCGCAAGCGACCGGCGCGTATTTGGCAATGCCGTGCGTGGTGGCTTCGGCGCGGTGCGCGGTGCCGAATGCGTCGTTCACGTAGACATCGCAGAGCTTCGCCATTTTCTGCGCGAGCTCGTCGGAGTCTTTCTTTTCGCCCTTGTTGACGCGGCAGTTTTCCAGCAGCACGAGCTGGCCCGGCGCGACGTTCACGCCGTTTTCGACCCAGTTGGCGACCAGCGGCACGTCACGGCCGAGCAACTCGGCCAGACGCTTCGCGACCGGCGCCAGCGAGTCTTCCGGCTTGAATTCGCCTTCGGTCGGGCGGCCCAGATGCGACGTGACCATCACGGCGGCGCCCGCGTCCAGCGCGGCCCTGATCGCCGGCACGGAGGCGCGGATACGGGTGTCTTCGGTGATGTTGCCTTGATCGTCCTGCGGCACGTTCAGATCGGCGCGGATGAACACGCGTTTGCCGGATAGCTTGCCTTCGGCGATCAGATCGGAGAGACGCAATACCTTGTTCATGGGCGTGTATGTGCGAGTTGATGGGAAGGCGGTGGCGGACGACGCGCTCGGGTCCAAGCGCGGCAAACTCCAGCGCTTCGGCACGGCAGCGGCTCCACTGAATCGGGCGCCGGCGGCAAAGCCGCGGCTGTCGCGCCATGCAGCGGCGCGCTTATCCCGGGAACAGCCATTTTAACTGATCCACACTCCCTTCTGACCCGCAACCAGGCGAATGTCCCGTATTTGGAGGATGCACGGCGCATGTCGCGGCGCAGCATTTTCAGCTCGATCAATTACATGAAGAGGCGCAAGAGCGTGAACACGACCATTCCCACCACAATCGTGCCGAGCATGGTGCGCCGCCACAAAAACCATGCGAGACCGGACAGCGTTGCGTAAAACTCGTGGTTCGACGGGGAGAACGACAGCCCGTCCGGCGTTGCCAGCACATCGGGCAGCACGACGGCGGCAAGCGCCGCGGCCGGCGCGTAGCGCAGCATCCGCTGGACGCGCGCCGGCAAAACCGTACGCTCGCCGCCGATTAGAAACATGGCGCGTGTCACCGCGGTGACGAAGGTCATGCCAATAATGGCCAGCCAGATTTGCGTGGATGTCATCGGGAATCTCCGGCGCTGTTGCGGATGCGACGCAAATCGGCGCGCTCCACCATCAGATCGGCCGCGCTGCCGGCGACAATCGCCGCGATGACCGCGAGCGGCAGCGCGAGCCGGTACGGCAAGTCGAAAGCGAGCAGCGACACCACGCCGGCGACGCTGACCGCGACCAGCGTGGAGCGCGTGGCGATCGCCGACACCATGATGGGCAGCAGCGCCAGCGTGCCTGCCAGCGCGAGGCCCCAGTTGTCGGGAATCAGGCTCGCCAGCAGAATGCCGGCGATCGACGACACCTGCCACGACAGCCAGCTGCATATCGCCATGCCCCAGAAGTACGCCTCTTTACCCGGCACGTAACCGGTCTGGAAGCTTTTCTTCTGGAACAGCAGATAGATCACGTCGCCGTTGAAATAACCGAGCACGACGCGCCGCCACATGGGCAAATAGGAGAAATGCGGCGCAAGGCCGACGCTGAAGATCACGAAACGCGTATTGACCATCGCCGCGGTAAGCAGCACGGTCCAGATCGGCAACTTGGCGGCGAGCAGCGGCAGCACGGCCAGTTGCGACGATCCGGCGTAGCACAGCAGCGACATGGTGAGCGCCTGCGGCAGCGTGAGCACGGACTTGCTCATCGCAATGCCGGTGACGAGGCCCCAGGAGAAAATCGCCATCAGCGTGGGCGAATAGTCGCGCGCACCCTGACGAAAGGCACGACGATCGGTATCTGACAGACGAGCGAGCATGAGGCGAAACGCGTTGGCACCAAGGGGCGCCGCAACGAAGGGAGGTCGGCGCCAGGTCGTCAAGCACCCGCTGGCGCATCCGGATATGAATTATGCGTGCGCCGAATTATAGCGCCCACCGTGCGGCCAAATGCCCGTTTCGTGTGCAAAAGACGCTAAAATAACGCCCTCACACCCAACACCGCACCCGCTGGAGAATCGTATGTCAATGGCCGACCGCGACGGCAAGATCTGGATGGATGGCAAGCTCATCGACTGGCGCGACGCCAAGATCCACGTGCTTACCCACACGCTGCATTACGGCATGGGCGTTTTCGAAGGCGTACGCGCCTACAAGACGGCGGACGGCGGCACGGCGATTTTCCGCCTCCAGGAACACACCAAGCGCCTCCTGAATTCGGCCAAGATCTTCCAGATGGACGTGCCGTTCGACCACGAAACGCTGGCCGCCGCGCAGTGCGAAGTGGTCCGCGAAAACAAGCTGGAATCCTGCTACCTGCGCCCGATCATCTGGGTCGGCTCGGAAAAGCTCGGCGTGTCGGCCAAGGGCAACACGATCCACGTGGCGATCGCCGCCTGGCCGTGGGGCGCTTACCTCGGCGAAGACGGTATCGCCAAGGGCATCCGCGTGAAGACCTCGTCGTTCACGCGCCATCACGTAAACGTGTCCATGGTCCGCGCCAAGGCGTCGGGCTGGTACGTGAACTCGATCCTCGCCAACCAGGAAGCGATTGCCGACGGTTACGACGAAGCGCTGCTGCTCGACGTGGACGGCTACGTGTCGGAAGGCTCGGGCGAGAACTTCTTCCTCGTGAACAACGGCAAGCTGTACACGCCGGACCTGTCGTCGTGCCTTGACGGCATCACGCGCGACACGGTCATCACGCTGGCGCGCGACGCGGGCATCCAGGTGATCGAAAAGCGCATCACGCGCGACGAGGTCTACACCTGCGACGAAGCGTTCTTCACCGGCACCGCCGCGGAAGTCACGCCGATCCGCGAACTCGACAACCGCACGATCGGCTCGGGCGCACGCGGCCCGATCACCGAGAAGCTGCAGTCGGGCTTCTTCGATATCGTGAACGGCAAGAGCGACAAGTACGCGCACTGGCTCACCAAGATCTAACGCGCGCTGCGCCGCCCCTGGGCCCTCAGCCTTCCGGCGGCGCAACGCACGCACCCTGCATACAACGAGAACGTCCCCATGAGCGAAATCAAGGAAATGCCGCTGGTCGAATTGTCGGCAAAGGATTTGCCGGCGTACTGCCCGAATCCGGCCATGCCGCGCTGGAGCGCGCATCCGCGCGTCTTTATCGACGTCACGCACGGCGAAGCGAAATGCCCGTATTGCAGCACGCGTTACAAGCTGCGCGACGGCGAAGTGGTCAAGGGTCACTGATCTTGAGCACCGCGCACTGAGCGCCGATCGTTTGCGGCGCTCTTTGCTGGCGCGCCTGCTGCCCGGTTCGTCAGGTGACGGGCCGGCTGAGCTTTTGCCGCAGGTGGCGACAACGCAAGCGCTTCGCAGCAACGCCGCAGCCGCGGCGGGACCGGCCATGCCGGACTCGCGCCGCAAGGCTCGCGGCTTTCCCCTTTTGACACAATCGAACGCCACGCATATGGCTTGCGCGGCGCTTCGTTTCGACACCGGACACCCACTCTGATGCGTCGCGCGTTGGTTATCGCACCGAACTGGATCGGTGACGCATTGATGGCGCAGCCGCTGTTTGCGCGCCTCGTGAAATTGCATCCGCGCATGGTGATCGACGCGGTCGCGCCCTCGTGGGTCGCGCCCGTGCTCGAACGCATGCCCGAAATCCGCGACGTCTACGCCACGGACCTCGCGCACGGCAAGCTGCAGATGCTGCGCCGCTGGCAACTGGCGAGCGATTTGCGCGACGTCGGCTACGACGCGGCCTATGTCCTGCCGAATTCGCTCAAGTCGGCGCTGATTCCGTGGATGGCGAGCATTCCGCTGCGCATCGGCTACACCGGCGAGAGCCGCTACGGCTTGCTGAACGTGCGCCACGCGAATCCGCGCAAGGACGAGCGCCCGCCAATGGTCGGCCACTACGCCGCCCTCGCCTACGCGCCTGGCGCCAAAATCCCCGACGACCTGCCGATGCCTCGGCTCGACGCGGACCTGAACGAAGCCTCGCGCGTCTCCGCGCGCTTCAATCTGGATACGCGCGTGCCACTGCTGGTGTTTTGCCCGGGCGCCGAATACGGCCCGGCCAAGCGCTGGCCGCCCGAGCATTTCGCAGCGCTCGCGCAGATGGTCGGCCAGTCGTTCCCGTACACGCAAATCATCGCGCTCGGCTCGCCGAAAGACGCGCCGCTTGCCCAGGCCATCGCCGAAAAATCGCCGAACGTGCGTAACCTGTGCGGCCAGACCGCGCTTGGCGAGGCTTGTGCGCTGATCTCGCGGGCCAATGCCGTCGTCACCAACGATTCCGGCCTGATGCACGTGGCCGCCGCGCTGCGCCGGCCGCTGGTGGCGGTGTACGGGTCGACCGATCCGCGCCACACGCCGCCCTTGTCCGAGCTTGCGAAGGTACAATGGCTTCATCTTGAATGCAGCCCCTGTTTTCAGCGCGAGTGTCCGCTCGGGCATCTGAACTGTCTGAAGCAGTTGAGCGCCGAGCAGGTATTCGGCGATTTGCGCGGCATGTTGCTTGCGCAACGTTGAACCCGGTTGATTCGACTGATACTTGCACGCAACACCGCACGCCCCTGAGCGCGTCGCGTCATGTTCGCGCCTTGCGGCGCGGGCATTCTCGCGCTTAGGTGCGATTGTCCGGTGCTCCGGACTGTCCCGCTGACCGCTGCCCCGCAACCGCGCGCCGCGCACAAGAGACTGACGAGCCATGCCACGTTTTGCCCATATCTTCGAAGCCGCCGCCGATACGCTAAACGCCTATTACCAGGCCGTCGCCGAGGTGAATATCGACAGCTTGATGGGCCTGTGGATCGATGAGGAGTTCGTTAGCTGCATCTGTGCCGACGGCTCGCATCTGCATGGCCTCGACAGCATTCGCGCCGGCTTGCAGATCCAGCTTGAAGCCGCGCCGGTTTCGATTGAACCGCTCGATATTCGTGTCTACGACAGCCTTGGCACCGTGGTCTACGCGATTGCCGAAGCACACCGCCCGGCCGATCCCAAGGCGACGCCCACGATGGTGTTCACCACTTACGTCATGGTTCACGAGCGCGGCGAATGGCGGATTGCGCATATCCATGCGAGTCCGATGCCGAATGAGGCCGCTACCCAGTTCGCTACCAAGATGCGGCATGGCCAAGGGTCGCTGCACTGACACCTGATGGGTGTCCCGGTGTTTCACAGGTTTTACCTTTTTGCTTCGACGCTGGTATGAGTACGCCTCGCAGGAAGTCGCTCGCTCCAAAGGAAGTCCCGCCAGGGAATTGGGAGACGACGCACAATACATCCGCCTCTACCGGCGCAGCACGCGCCGCGGCCGCTGTCGATCTGCTCTACCGCGCGCCGCTCTGGCTGCCGAACCGGCATGCGCAGACCATTGTCCCGTCGCTGTTTGCGCGCCGTCCGTCCATCACATTCCGCCGCGAACGCTGGGATACGCCTGATGGCGATTTCATCGATCTCGATTGGGTGGTACATGACAGCGCGACTGGCGCCGCGCTTACCTCTCCGCCTCAGGTGCCCGCAGACGACGCGCCGTTGTTCGTCCTGTTTCATGGCCTCGAAGGCGGCTCCACGTCGCACTATGCCGCCACCTTGATGGCAGCCGCGCGCGAGTACGGCTGGCACGGCGTCGTGCCGCACTTTCGCAGTTGCAGCGGAACGCTGAATCGGTTGCCGCGTTTCTACCATCTTGCCGACAGCAACGAAGTCGACTGGATCCTGCGCCGTTTGCGCGCCACGCATCGCGGGTCAATCGTGGCAGCGGGCGTGTCGCTCGGCGGTAATGTGCTGCTGCGCTGGCTCGGTGAACGGCGTGAAGACGCGTCGCTCGTAATCTCGGCGGCTGCGGCGATTTCCACGCCGATCGACGTGCATGCCGGCGGCCGTGCGTTGTCGCAGGGCTTCGGCATGGTCTACACGCGGAGCTTTCTGAAGACGCTGAAGCAGAAGGCGGAGCAGAAACTCACGCAGTTTCCGGGGCTGTTCGACCGCGACGCCATGCTGGCGAGCCGAACGATGTACGACTTCGACAACGTGGTGACGGCGCCGCTGCACGGCTTTCGCGACACCAACGATTATTGGAGCCGCGCGACCACGCGGCCGCTACTGCCTGGGATCACCGTGCCGACACTGGTGCTGAACGCGCGCAACGATCCGTTCCTGCCGGCCGAAGCATTACCGGCGCAGCATGAAGTGTCGGCTTCGGTAGAACTCGATCAACCTGAACACGGCGGCCACGCGGGCTTTATGACCGGGCCGTTTCCGGGCCGCATCGACTGGTTGTCGCGGCGCGTGCTCGGTTATCTGGAGCGGTACGTCGATCATGGATGACATCGTCAAACAGGCTCTGGCCAAATGGCCCAATGTGCCGAGTTGCACCGGATGGCTGATGCTGGACCGGCGCGGCAACTGGCGCATGCGGGATGAAGCCGCTCAGGCCAGTGGCACGCCAGGCACACCGATCCGGCATGAGGCGTTGCTCGGGTTTATCAACCGGAATTACGACGCCGATGAACGCGGTCAGTGGTTTTTCCAGAATGGACCGCAACGGGTGTATATCGAGCTGGGTTATACGCCGTGGGTGGTGAGGTTGTCCGCCGACGCCGCTGGCGTGCTTTCCTTGACGGACCAGGCCGGCGGGGCTTTCGAGCCTTCTGCTGTGTTTGTCGACGATGAAGGCGGGATTCTGTTCGTCGATAGCTCAACGCCACCGAGAGTCGCGGTTTTACACGATCACGATCTCGAGGTTTTTTCCGATCACGCAACGTTGGGCGATGACTCGTTGAGCGGGGCGTTTCGCTGGAACAATGGCGTTGTGCTGCCCTTGCAGGGTGTGCAGCGCAATGAGGTTGCTACGCGGTTCGGGTTTGTGGAAAGTCCGGCGGCGAATGCCTAGGTTGTTTTGCCTGCTTATTTATCGCCAGGGCTCTTTTGCAGAGCTCGCGTTCCGGTCAGATGACGCAAGCTCGCAACCCTGGAGCCTAGCTCTTCTCGTCAAGCCGCTCCTCTTTATAGCGGCTCTCCATGTCATGTAACCGGGCGTCGACGGTAGCAAGGTCGTAGTAGCCGATCGTCTTCATATCCCGCGCTTCCTTCAGTTGCCGGATGGCTGACGGCCAAGCTCCCTCGAGCGCGAATTTTTCGGCCAACGCCCGATGCTGCGTCAACGTATCGCCACTGCCGGCGCTTGCCTGTGCGAGATACATCCACCAGGCAGGCTGATCGGGTTGTGCACGCGTTTCCTTCTGCGCCAGAGCCTGCGCGTCAGCAAATCGCTTCAAGGTGAGCAAGGTCTGGATATGCATGTCGATCGCAGCGTTCGACTGCGGCCAACGCTTCTGCGCAAACTCGGCAAGACGCGCCGCCTCGTCATCACGTCCGGCGCGGCGCGCGATGTCGGCCGCCAGCACGTCGAGGCTCGGCGAACTGCGCATGGGCTCACCTTCACCGCGTTCGCCCGCTGCAAACGCGGCACGCGACGCAGCCAGCGACGCCACCGCGTCGTCGTAACGCTCGAGCAGCATCTGCCCATATGCAATCCCGTACCAGTTCGCGGCGACGTTCAGCGCGGTACGGTCCTCGATTTCGGAGCGCAGGCGCGAGACCTCGTCCGCGTATTCACCGCGCGAGCGATCCTGCAGCAAACGCGCCCGAGCTCGCACAAAACCATATTCGGACGTCTGATGCGGTTGCCGGTATGGCGCACGGCGCGCACGGTCTTCCATATCGGCGATCCGTTCGCCAGTCAGCGGATGGGTACGCGCATACGCCGGTATGCCCGTGTCGCTCATCGCCGCACGATCGAGGCGGCCGAAAAACGTCGTCATTGCATAAGGGTCGTAGCCGGCGCCGGCCAGCAGCAGAAAGCCGACGCGGTCCGCTTCATGCTCGGCGGAGCGCGAGAAACGCAACTGGTTGTCGACCGCGTAGGCCTGGCCGCCGATCGCAATCGCGCTGCCAAGGTCGCCGCTGTGCGCCAGCACGCCCGCCAGGATGCCGAACAACAGACCGGCGAGCGCGGCATAGCCGCTGCGCTCGCCGGTGGTGATCATCCGCGAAATGTGCCGCTGCAAGACGTGTCCCATCTCGTGGCCGAGCACGGAGGCGAGTTCGGACTCGGTTTGCGTCGTCACGATCAAGCCGGTGTTCACGCCGATAAAGCCGCCCGGCAGCGAGAAGGCGTTGATCTGCGCGTCGCGGACAGCGAACAACTCGAAGTCCGGACGATAGCCGCCGAGGTAGAGCGCATTCGCCGCCGCAGAGAGCTTCGCGGCGACCGAGTTCAGGTAATCGCGCACGAGCCAGTCGTCGAGATAGTCGGGGTCGCGGCGCAATTCACGCATCACGCGCTCGCCGAGCTTGCGCTCGGCTTGTGGCGTCAACGAGCCGGAGCCGCCGTTGCCGAGGTCGGGCAGTTGTTGCGTGACGATCGGCGTACGCCAGTTGGTGGTCACGCCCGAGTTACCGGAGAAACGGCTTTGTGCGCCACCATAGACACCGAAGACGCCTTTGGCGATGTCGGGCGGCACGATGGGATCGGCAAAGGTTTCGACCGGCCCGCTTTCCAACGGCGGTTCCGCGGACTGCATGTTGAGCGCGAGGCTCGCGTTCGAATTCGTACTCGACGTGGCGTGCGCTTGCGCGAACACGCCCGGCGGCGCGGCGAGCGCGACGGACAACAACGCAGCGAGAAACCGTTTCGAACGCATCGCGAGGTCGGTAGGACGAAGTCGAAAAGCAACGCCCGCCGCTCGGATTAAGATAGCGGGCATAGGGCAATTGTAATCATCCCGGCCCGCTCAATCACGCTGCTATGATAGGCGCCCTCTGAAGGAGCCCAACCATGCCTGAACTCACTCATTTCGACGCGGCCGGCCAGGCGCATATGGTGGACGTCGGCGGCAAGCAGGAGACCAAACGCATCGCCATCGCGCGCGGTTCGATTCGCATGCTGCCGGAGACGTTCGCGCTGATCCGCGACGGCAACGCCAAGAAGGGCGACGTGATCGGAATCGCGCGCATCGCTGCGATTCAGGGCTCGAAGCGCACTGCCGATCTGATCCCGCTATGTCATCCGCTCGCGCTGACGCGCGTGAAAGTGGACTTCGAGCTCGATGAAGTATTGCCCGGCGTGCATTGCACGGTGCAGGTGGAAACGCTGGGACGCACGGGCGTGGAGATGGAAGCGCTAACCGCCGTGCAGGTTGGACTGCTGACGGTGTACGACATGTGCAAGGCGGTGGATCGTGGGATGACGATCACCGACGTGAAAGTGCTGGAGAAGCACGGCGGGAAGTCGGGGGATTGGGTGGCGGGTTGACGACGACTGACGTCGCCGCCCCGCTCCATCTCCACAGCTACAGCTACAGCTACAGCACAGAATAAGGCTGCAAACGACAGCGCGGCTCAATCCTCGTCGCTGTCGTCGTCCTGGTTGACGTCGCCCGGCGGCATGCCGTAGCGCTTGACCAGTTCCGCCTTGAAACCGGCCAGCGTCTTCTGCTCGTCGCACAGTGCGTACACGTAGGCCAACTGCGACGGCCAGTCCTTCAACTCCTGAGCAAAGATCTTCAGGCGCTCGACGGTGTCGAACGCCCCTGCCGTATCGCCGCTCAGTGCCTGCAGCACCGCATACCGGCGCAGCACGGTTTCACCCGGCAGCAGCGCAATCGCCTGTTTGTGCATGGCGAGCTTGTGCTGCAGATCCATCGAATTCATCGGCAGCAGCGTCGCGAGACCGTACTCGCCCCACGCCTGGAACAGGAACGACGGGTCCGCACGATACTGTTCGGCAGGACGCGAACCGTAATACAGCACCTCGGCGCGCGCGTAGTCTCGATACACCGGATACAGCGAGGCCAGACCACCGAACACAATCACAGCAAATACGCCGAACGACAGGCGGCCAGGCACGAGGCGCAACGGCCGTGTCTCGAGCAGGCCGAACACGAACATCGCCGGCAGCAGGAAGAACATGTACTGCTGCGGGTACTCGACCAGCGCGTGCATGACCAGCACGCCGATCAGCGCGACGCCGAACACACGCGCGGCGCTCTGCGGCGCGCGAACCACGCGCATCAGCCACGTAATCAGGCCGAACAGCACGATCGCGAGGCCGATCAGGCCCGTCTTCGCAAGCAGGTCGATGAAGATGTCATGCGAATTGTTGGCAATCTCGACGCCGCCCAGCGACCTCACATACTCGAACTGATAACTCGGAAACTCGCCCCAGCCGACACCCAGCAGCGGATGCGCCTTGAACATCGTCCAACCGTATTTCCATAGCGCAAGGCGCGGCGCGATCTGGCCGGCGTCCTTGAAACGCTCAGCCGCCGACTGCCCAAGTTCCAGGTGATAGTGCACATTGGCCCAGCGGATCAACGCGTTGACGACGAAGAACAGCACGGCCAACACGATCGGAATCAGCCATTCGCGATTGCTGCGGCGAAGAAGCGGCTCGCTTCGCGTCTGCGCGAACGCCATCCAGAAACCCGCCACCACGATCACGCCCATCTGCAGCCACGGGCCGCGCGACACGGTCAGCGCAAGCCCAACGGCGAAAATCGTCGACGCAAGCAACCAGATGCTGACGGCAAGACGACGTGTCTGCACCAGGAACAGCGCACCCGCCATTGCGAATGCGATATAGGTGGCGAGGTGGTTCGCCTGCGCCATATTGCCGAACGGCCGACGCTCGACAGTCACGTTATACGCAACCACCAGCGGCGACACGCGCGCCTCGAGGTGAAACAACTGGATCACCTGACAGAACACCGCAAACAGGCCACCGACAATCAGTGCCCCGGCCACCCAGCGCAGCGCCGTTTCGTTCAGCTTGACGCGTGTGAAGCCGTAGCCGGCGTGCGTTGCCATAAAGGCAGCGAGCAGGTAACCGCCGCCGAGCCAGTTCATCGACGGCTGCGAGACCGGCAGCAGCACCGATTGCGCCACCAACACCAGTCCGAACAGCAGCGGCACCAGCGCGACAACCGGCGACGCAAACGTCACGCGCGGCCTGGCGGTCGACACCAGCAGCACGACACCCGCGCCCATCAGCAGATACAACGCGAGCGCGGTGAATTCAGCGTAGAAGGTCGGTATCGGATACGTGTGGTTGACGACTGCATACGGCAGCACCAACGCGAGAGCCAACAGAATGAGAGACAGGTAACGTGCAAATGGGGTGGGCATCGAGTAACCGGTGGGCGTCAGCAACCGGCGCACTATACAAAAAAATCCTCCTGCTGTGCGCCGGCCGGGCTGAAATATCCTGAAAATCAGCTCTTTACGTTCGAATAACAACTCACCCGATCTTTCACACCATCGCTTATTCCATCACTTACGAACGGCACTCCGGTGGTGCAAGGTTCGACGGTAAGGACGGCGCATCGGCAGGTGCGGGTCCGGCGCCGGGTGCAGGCAACGAGGAGGCCGTTTTGCCGCCGGCGAAACACTCCCAGGTGACTGCGCCCGCCTGCACAACGCCCTTGCTCAAGGCGATTCGCGCAGTCGGCGCGTCGGCATTGTCCGGCACCGAGGGCACCAGAGTCAGCGTATTCGACCCGGCCGGCGCGACGCGCGCGGTGAAGGCGACGGTGATCTGGCCGGTGTCGTCGTCGACGTGAACGGATTCGACATTGCGGGTGCCGGGCGGCGACGCATAACCGCCCCCAAACGCAGTGCCGCTAGCGGCGTTTTCGGACACCGCGAGCCGTGCGGATGCGGCCAGCGAGAGACCCTCGCCCACGCGGCTGCGGGCCAGATAATCCTGGTACGCCGGGATTGCGTAGGCTGCGATTACGCCGACAATCGCCAGCACGATCATCAGTTCGATCAACGTAAAGCCAAAACCGAAACGGCGGCGGACACGCGCGAGCGGCGCGGTCCAGCGCGTCCGTTCGCACACACTCCGTGGGGCAAGCGTGGTGTGTGAATAAGGGGAGTACGGCAAAGTAACGATCATCGGCAGGCTCCTGAAACGAAAAACGCCTGGCCCTCGAATCGGGGACAGGCGTTTCAATCGTAGCCAGCGGTGCTCGTTTCACACAGTCAGCCGAATGGCTAACGTTGTGGCGTTCGGGGCAGGTCAAACCGCCGCGCGATTCGCGTTGCGCCGCTTGAGCAGATAACCGAGGATCACGACGAACAGCGCACCGGCAATGCTCATGCCGTACTCGGCCACCGGCGAATCCAGAATCGGCCAGCGGTCACCGGCCGGATCGTTGATGATCAAACCGCCCGCAATCCAGCCGAGCAATGCCGCGCCGAGCGTGATGACGATCGGGAAACGATCGAGCAACTTCAGCACCAACTGGCTGCCCCACACGATCAGCGGAATGCTCACCACCAGCCCGAAAATCACCAGCGCAAGGCGGTGCGCCGGATCGGCCGCCTCGGCCGCGCCCGCAATCGCGATCACATTGTCGAGGCTCATCACGGCATCCGCGATGATGATGGTCTTGATCGCTGAGATCAGCTTGTCGGCCGGCTTGATGTTCTCGTGGACATCATGCGCCGGCGCCATCAGACGCACGCCGATCCACAGCAGCAACAGGCCACCGGCGAATTTCAGCAACGGCACGTCGAGCAACGCCACAGCGAAAGCAATCAGCGCCACGCGCAGCACAATCGCGCCGGCCGTGCCCCACAGCACGCCCCTGGTACGCTGCTCAGCCGGCAGGTTGCGGCAGGCAAGCGCAATCACGACCGCGTTATCGCCACCCAACAGAATGTCGATGACAATGATCTGAATGACTGCGCCCCAATGAAGCGTGGCGAAGAACTCGAGCATGAGTAAAAGAATAAGGAGGGATCGGACGCGCGGGCAATAAAAAAGCGGAGGAGTCTACACTCCCCCGCTTTTTAGGACTGCCTGCTCACGAAAGGGTTTCGTAAGCGTATCAAAAACGCGCCGCCACTGCGCGCGAATTTTGTTCTTACAGCATCGCCTTCAGAAGACGCGCCATTTCCGACGGGTTCTTCGTGACCTTGATACCGCATGCGTCCATGATTTCCAGCTTGGCTTCAGCCGTATCCGCACCGCCCGAGATCAGCGCGCCGGCGTGGCCCATGCGCTTGCCCGGAGGCGCCGTAACACCGGCGATAAAGCCAACCACCGGCTTCTTCATGTTGTCCTTGATCCACTCAGCGGCATTCGCTTCGTCCGGACCGCCGATCTCGCCGATCATGATGACGGCGTCCGTTTCCGGATCGTCGTTGAACATCTTCATCACGTCGATGTGCTTCAGACCGTTGATCGGGTCGCCGCCGATACCGACTGCCGACGATTGGCCGAGGCCGATTGCCGTCAATTGACCGACTGCTTCATACGTCAGCGTGCCCGAACGCGACACGACGCCGATGCGGCCCTTGCGGTGGATGTGACCCGGCATGATGCCGATCTTCAGTTCGTCCGGCGTGATCGTGCCCGGGCAGTTCGGTCCGAGCAGCAGCGTCTTGCTGTTCTTTGCGCGCATGCGTGCCTTCAGCTCGATCATGTCACGGACAGGAATGCCTTCCGTGATACAGATGGCGAGATCCAGGTCGGCTTCGACGGCTTCCCAGATGGCGGCAGCAGCGCCTGCCGGCGGAACGTAAATCACCGACACGGTCGCGCCCGTTTCAGCCTTGGCTTCAGCGACGCTAGCGTAGATAGGAATGCCTTCGAAATCTTCGCCGGCCTTCTTCGGGTTCACGCCTGCAACGTACGCTTCGCGGCCGTTTGCATATTCACGGCAAGCACGCGTGTGGAACTGACCGGTCTTGCCGGTAATGCCCTGCGTGATGACCTTGGTGTCTTTGTTAATCAGAATCGACATGTATTGACCTCTGTTCGTTTGGCGTCATGCGGTGGCGCCGCGACGCGGAATGTTCTCGCCCGCGTCGCTGTTGCGCCACTCACGCGCCGCCATTCGTAATCCTGGTTAATCCTGGCAAAAGCCCTGGCAAAAGCCGCTCGGGGTTTGGCTTACGCCTTGCCCGCAGCGGCCGCGACGACCTTCTGAGCCGCTTCTTCCATGCTGTCTGCCGCAATGATCGGCAGGCCGGATTCAGCGAGCATCTTCTTGCCCAGGTCTTCGTTCGTGCCCTTCATGCGGACGACGAGCGGCACCTTCAGCGACACGGCCTTCGACGCCGCGATCACGCCTTCCGCGATCACGTCGCAACGCATGATGCCGCCGAAAATGTTGACCAGAATCGCGGTCAGGTTCGGGTTCTTCAGCATGATCTTGAACGCTTCCGTGACCTTCTCGGTCGTGGCGCCACCGCCCACGTCCAGGAAGTTCGCCGGTTCGCCGCCGAACAGCTTGATGGTGTCCATCGTTGCCATTGCGAGGCCAGCGCCGTTCACGAGGCAGCCGATGTTGCCGTCGAGCGAGATGTAGGCGAGGTCGAACTTCGACGCTTCGACTTCAGCCGGATCTTCTTCGTCCAGATCGCGATACGCGACGATTTCCGGGTGACGGAACAGTGCGTTCGAATCGAAGTTGAATTTCGCGTCCAACGCGATGACCTTGCCGTCGCCGGTCAGGATCAGCGGGTTGATTTCGGCCAGCGATGCGTCGGTTTCCCAGAATGCCTTATACAGGCCTTGCAGGATCGCGCGTGCTTGCGGCAGCGAAGCGGCGGGCACGCCGATCTTCGTTGCGAGCTCGTCGGCTTCGGCGTCTTTCAGACCGGTCGACGGGTCGACGGCGATCTTGTGGATCAGCTCAGGCGTCTTTTCCGCGACTTCTTCGACGTCCATGCCGCCTTCGCTCGATGCCATCACGACGATCTTCTGCGAAACGCGATCGATCACGAGGCCGACATACAGTTCCTTCTTGATGTCAGCGCCTTCTTCGATCAGCAGACGATTCACCTTCTGGCCTTCCGGACCGGTCTGGTGCGTGACGAGCTGCATGCCGAGGATCTGGTTCGAGAATTCACGAACCTGTTCCAGCGACTTGGCGACCTTCACGCCGCCGCCCTTGCCACGGCCACCCGCGTGGATCTGAGCCTTCACGACCCATACCGGGCCGCCGAGCTCTTCCGCGGCCTTGACCGCATCATCCACCGAGAAGACCGGCTTGCCGCGCGGTACCGCGACGCCGAATTTCCGCAGGATTTCCTTACCCTGGTACTCGTGAATCTTCATGCGTGATTCCCTTCAGTCTGAGAGTTGGATTGAACATCGTTTCCGCTGCCGTCGTTCATGCCGGACGTGTTGCCGCCCTCACCTGTCTGGCGGGCTGCGCCGTCGCCTGACGATGCCGCGCGATCCGCTGTATACGGAGCGCGGCCATACCAGCGCGGATAAAACTGTTGCACCGCCTCGCCGTCGAAACGCAGCGCGTGGCAGCGTCCCAGATGGAATGGCGGTTTGTCGTTGGAATGCTCGTCTGTGCTGTGTGACGAGTCGCTCCCTGAACTCGTCTCCGCGCCCGGCGTGCCGCCATTGGTGTTCCACACGTCGCCGGCGAACGCCTGGATTGCAGCGGTCGGCAGAAGCGCACACAACTCGGTGAGATGCGTGCAGCCAGCCGTGCCGGCCAGCAAACGGGCAGCATCGCGACGGAAGTTGTTGAACAGATTGAGCCCGATGAGGGCACGATAGGCGGGATTGCTGGCTTGGCACAAACCTGGATAGGGCACCCAGTCGGACGACGCTTCGGCGTCGACGACGTTGAGCTTGCGATCGATGGTGATGCGAAGCCAGAGTTCATGGATCGGCTGACCATTGGGCCGGATGCCCGACGCAAGCACCACATCGCGCGGTTTTTCGTCGGTCAAACATGCTTCCACATCCCACAGGCCATCGGCTCGCTCATAGGCTTCCGCTCTGATTGCGCGACGATGGCGCAACTGACGGGATACTGGCGGGGAGAGCGGCATGCGGAAAGGAAAGGCCGGATTGGAAAACCCCCGGATTTTAGCATACTGGGTATTTGAGACAGTCCGGAATGCGCAGGGCCGCCCGGTGGGCCGGGAAGTGCGGTAGACGCTATCTCAAAGCTGGCGCGCGGCGGCGAAGCGCGGAGGTTTTCGCGCGAGGAGCAGTGCGGTATCTAGCTACTCACCGTTCCACTCCTCGTCGAACCCTTTGAGGATTTTGCCGATCGTGGCACCGGAGAAACCGCGCGAGGCCAGAAAGCGCGCCTGCTTTGCGCGCTCGGCCGCGGTTTCGGGAAGCCGGCCGAATTTCTTTTTCCAGACGGCTTGGGCACGTGCCAGTTCGGTTTCGCGCAGTTGCGCACTGGCCTCTTCGACCAGCGTTTGGTCGACCGCATGTTGCTTCAATTCGCCGACGATCCGGCTCGCGCCCAACCGTGACGAACGCCGATGAATCAGGCTTTCGGCAAACCGCGAATCGGACAGCCAGTTTTCGGCTTCCAGCGAATCGAGCAAGGTGTCGAGCGAATCGGTTTCTTCGACGAACGGCTTTAGCTTGCGCGCCAGTTCGGAGCGGCTGTATTCACGCCGGGACAAATAGCCGAGTGCACGTCCTTTTAACGAACGGGCCGGGCGTTGGGATTTTTTTTCGTCGTCCTGCCCTGACTTTGCCTCGCCAGGTGTGCGACGCGAGCGTGTATAGGTGGATTCAGACGGGTCCGCCGCGGCTGACGCAGAAGAATCAGACTGCGGCTGGCGACCTGTAGCGCGACCTGCGGCGCGATCGTGCGCATCGAACGATTCGAAGGGATCGAACGAATCGTCGCCACCGTCACCGCCCCTACCGTCACGCGGGCCGTCCGCATTACGTCCAGCATTGGACAACGGCCGGCCCTTGCGTATCACGTGATGGTTACTCTTCTTCGCCCGCGACTTCGGCGGCTGCACCGGTTACCGCTTCCGCCATGGCATTCACGCCCAGCGATTCGCGGATACGGTTTTCGATCTCACGGGCGATTTCCGGATTTTCACGCAGGAATTCCCGCGCGTTGTCCTTGCCCTGACCGATACGTTCGCCGTTGTAGCTGTACCAGGCGCCGGCCTTGTCGACGATCTTCGCCTGCACACCCAGGTCGATGACTTCGCCCTGACGGGAAATGCCCTCGCCGTACAGAATGTCGAAAATCGCTTCGCGGAACGGCGGCGCAACCTTGTTCTTCACCACCTTCACGCGCGTTTCGTTACCGATCACTTCGTCGTTCTTCTTGATCGAACCGATCCGGCGAATGTCCAGACGCACCGACGCGTAAAACTTCAGCGCGTTACCGCCCGTGGTGGTTTCCGGGTTGCCGAACATCACACCGATCTTCATACGGATCTGGTTGATGAAGATCACGAGGCAGTTGGTACGCTTGATCGTGCCGGTGAGCTTGCGCAGCGCTTGCGACATCAGACGCGCCTGGAGACCCGGCAGCGAGTCGCCCATTTCGCCTTCGATTTCGGCCTTCGGCACGAGTGCCGCGACCGAGTCGATCACGATCATGTCGATCGAACCCGAGCGCACCAGTGCGTCGGCAATTTCAAGCGCCTGTTCGCCGGTGTCCGGCTGCGAAACCAGCAGGTCGTTGACGTTCACGCCGAGCTTGCCCGCGTACTGGATATCCAGCGCGTGTTCCGCGTCGATAAACGCTGCCGTGCCGCCGAGCTTTTGCATTTCGGCGACGACTTGCAGCGTCAGCGTGGTTTTACCGGACGATTCCGGACCGTAAATTTCGACCACCCGGCCACGCGGCAAACCGCCGACGCCCAGTGCGATGTCGAGGCCAAGTGATCCCGTTGAGACCACCTGGATATCTTCGACCGCCTCACCTGCGCCGAGCCGCATGACCGACCCTTTGCCGAACTGCTTTTCAATCTGCGCAAGCGCGGCAGCGAGTGCCTTGCTCTTTTCAGCAGTCAGTCCAGCCGAGCCTTTCTTGCTTTCTTCCATGAATCGTCCTTTGCTATGATGAACGGCGTCTGAGGCAGATGTGCGGCCCGTTCTTAGAGGACAGCACACGAAACCCAGACACTGTATAAAAAAACAGTAGTTTTGGCAAGCGCGATTCTCATGCGAACGCGCATTTTTACCGTCGCGCTGCCCAACTACCCACAATAATTTTCGGAGACCGCTGTGCGCCGGGAGGTCACCCCTCGGTGCCGGCAAGGCCAGGTTGGCGCACCATGCGAATTCTGATTGCCGAAGACGACAGCATACTCGCGGACGGTCTGGTTCGATCACTCCGCCAATCGGCCTATGCCGTCGATCATGTGAAGAGCGGAGTCGAGGCCGACACCGCGCTTTCGATGCAAACTTTCGACCTGCTGATCCTCGATCTGGGCCTGCCGCGCATGTCGGGGCTTGAGGTCCTGCGCCGCCTGCGCGCCCGCAACTCGACCGTGCCGGTGCTGATTCTCACGGCGGCGGACAGCGTCGACGAACGCGTCAAAGGCCTCGATCTCGGCGCCGACGATTACATGGCCAAGCCCTTCGCGCTGAATGAACTCGAGGCGCGCGTGCGCGCCCTGACCCGGCGCGGCGCGGGCGGCGGCCCGACCGTGGTGCGGCATGGCTCGCTCTCGTTCGACCAGGTCGGCCGGATCGCCTACGTCAACGAGCAGGTCATCGACCTGTCGGCGCGCGAACTCGGCTTGCTCGAAGTACTGTTGCAGCGGATCGGCCGGCTGGTGTCGAAGGAACAGCTCGTCGACCATCTATGCGAATGGGGCGAGGAAGTCAGCAATAACGCGATCGAAGTCTATGTGCACCGGCTGCGCAAGAAGATCGAGCCGAGCGGCGTGCGCATCATCACCGTGCGGGGCCTCGGGTACTGCCTCGAGAAGGCCGCCGTGCCCGCGAACGCAAACCTGAACACGAGCGCCGACGCGCTCGCGCCACACGCCCCCGCCGAGCCCGAGCCGCCCTCCTCGCCTGCGTCGGCCGCGATGCCGGCGAGCCATCACTACAAATAGAGGACTGCCATGTCCGCACGCGCAGACCGCGCTACGGCGCACGCGGCGGACCTCGACGAGGCGCGCGACGCGCGCTACGCCAATCCGTTCGCCCCGCCCGACGAGACCGAGGCCGCCGCCGAGGCGCGCCCGCGCTCGCTGTTCGGCGAGATTCTCGACTGGATGCTGGCGCCGCTTCTGCTGCTGTGGCCAATGAGTCTCGCGGTCACTTACCTGGTCGCCAAGTCGATTGCCAATGGGCCGTTCGACCGCGCGCTCGAAACCGACGCCTACGTGCTCGCCCGTCAGATCCATCCGGTCAACGGCGTGGCGGAACTGTCGCTGCCCGACTCCACCCGCGATTTCCTGCGCGCCGACAACGTCGACACCGTGTTCTATCAGGTGCTCGGCACGCGCGGCGAACTGGTGGGCGGCGAGCGCGACATGCCGCTGCCGCACGAGGAAGACAGGCCACCGCCGGGCCTCGTCGAATTCCGTGACGACGTGCTGCGCGGCAACGACATCCGCGTCGCCTATACGACGGTCGAGTTTCCGCAGACGCCCCGCGCACAGCCGGTACTGGTGCAGGTCGCCGAGACGCTCGACAAACGCAGCCAGCTTGCCAACGACATCATCAAAGGCGTGATCCTGCCGCAGTTCGTGATCCTGCCGCTGGCGATCCTGCTGGTGTGGTTCGGCCTGTCGCGCGGACTCGCGCCGCTGCACGCCTTGCAGGCCCACATCCGCGCGCGCCGCCCGGACGATCTGTCGCCGCTCGAAGCCCGCCTCGCGCCGCCGGAAATCGAGCCCCTGGTGACGTCGTTCAACGATCTGCTGACGCGCCTCGAACAGAACATGGAATTGCAGAAGCGCTTTATCGCCGACGCCGCGCATCAGATGAAAACGCCGCTTGCCGGTCTGCGCACCCAGGCTGAGCTGGCGCTGCGCCAGGACGCCTCCGCGGAAGTCCATCGCTCGCTCGAACAGATCGCCACCAGTTCGGAGCACGCGGCGCGTCTCGTCACCCAGTTGCTGGCGCTGGCACGCGCGGAAAATCGCATGTCCGGGCAGATTTTCGCGCCGGTCGAAGTAACGGAGCTGGCGCGCAACGCCGTGCGCGACTGGGTTCAGGCCGCGCTCGCCAAGCAGATGGACCTCGGCTACGAAGCGCCCGAAGAGCCGCTCGAAGTCGACGGCAATCCGGTCATGCTGCGGGAAATGCTCTCGAATCTGATCGACAACGCGATCCGCTACACGCCGGCCGGCGGGCGGATCACCGTGCGGGTGCGGCACGACGTGACGGCGCGGCTCGTGCACCTGGAAGTGGAAGACACAGGGCTCGGCATTCCGGTGGCCGAGCGCGCGCGGGTGGTCGAGCGTTTTTACCGGATTCTCGGCCGCGAAGGCGACGGCAGCGGCCTCGGGCTGGCAATCGTCCGCGAGATCTCCACGATGCATGGCGGCGAGATGACGATCGACGACAACGTCTACCAAACGTCGCCACGGCTTGCCGGAACGCTCGTGCGCGTCAGCTTGCAGGTACTCAAACGGCCACGGGACTTACCCTAAGGGCGCAAGGATCCGCGCATCACCCTTAGCCATAATGAGATACGTTAGCGCTACGTTGCAATCATTTATCGTAAATTTACCGATTTTTAATGCAAATTACCCGTTGCATCCGAAACTGCCATTTCACCCCGCCACGTCAGTGCGCCGTAAGTTTCCACTCCAATAATCGGTTTCACGGGAACGCCTTTGCCGGCGGACCGCGTGCACATATCAATATTGGAGACGACATATGGCTACTGTTGGCGGGCAAATCTCGCACGTGCCGATGACGCACGATGAGAAGCGGGTGATCTTCGCATCGTCGCTAGGTACGGTTTTCGAGTGGTACGACTTCTATCTGGCCGGCTCACTTGCGATCTTCATCAGCAAGAGCTTCTTCTCCGGCGTCAACCCGACTGCCGCTTTCATCTTTACACTGCTCAGCTTCGCCGCGGGCTTCGCGGTGCGGCCGTTCGGCGCGATCGTGTTCGGTCGTCTCGGCGACCTGGTCGGACGCAAATACACATTCCTCATCACGATCGTGATCATGGGTTTGTCGACTTTCCTGGTCGGTTTTCTACCCGGCTATGCGTCGATCGGCATTGCGTCGCCGGTGATCTTCATCGCGATGCGCATGCTGCAAGGTCTTGCACTCGGCGGCGAATACGGCGGTGCGGCAACCTACGTCGCGGAACATGCGCCGGCGGGACGCCGCGGTTTCTACACCGCGTGGATCCAGACTACCGCCACACTCGGCCTGTTCCTCTCGCTGCTGGTGATTCTCGGCGTGCGTACGGCCATGGGCGAAGACGCGTTCGGCGTCTGGGGCTGGCGCATTCCGTTCCTCGCGTCGATCGTGCTGCTCGGCGTGTCGGTGTGGATTCGCCTGCAACTGAATGAATCGCCGGTGTTCGCGCGCATCAAGGCCGAAGGCAAAACCTCGAAGGCGCCGTTGACCGAAGCATTCGGTCAGTGGAAGAACCTGAAAATCGTGATCCTCGCGCTGATCGGCCTGACCGCCGGCCAGGCCGTGGTCTGGTACACAGGTCAGTTCTACACGCTGTTCTTCCTGACGCAGACGCTGAAGGTCGATGGCGCGACGGCCAACATCCTGATCGCGATCGCGCTCCTGATCGGCACGCCGTTCTTCCTGTTCTTCGGCTCGCTGTCGGACCGCATCGGCCGCAAGCCGATCATCATGGCCGGCCTGCTGATTGCTGCCTGCACGTACTTCCCGCTGTTCAAGGCGCTGACTCACTACACGAACCCGGCGCTGGAAGCGGCTACGGCGAAAGCACCGATCGTCGTGATCGCGAACCCGGACGAGTGCTCGTTCCAGTTCAACCCGGTCGGCACGGCGAAGTTCACGAGTTCCTGCGACATCGCCAAGAGCGCGCTCTCGAAAGCCGGCCTGAACTACGAGAACGTTGCAGCGCCGGCAGGCTCGCTGGCGGAGATCAAGGTCGGCGATACGGTGATCAACACGTATGACGGCAAGGCCGCCGACGCCAAGGACCAGGGCAAAGCGTTCGACAAGACTCTCGCGACCACGTTGAAGACCGCCGGCTATCCGCCGAAGGCCGATCCGTCGCAGATCAACTGGCCGATGAGCGTGGTGATCCTGACGATCATGATGATCTACGTGACAATGGTCTACGGGCCGATTGCGGCCATGCTGGTGGAGATGTTCCCGACACGCATCCGCTATACCTCGATGTCGCTGCCGTATCACATCGGCAATGGCTGGTTCGGCGGCTTCCTGCCGGCCACCGCATTCGCGATCGTCGCAGCGAAAGGCGACATCTACTCGGGGCTGTGGTATCCGATTGTGATCGCGCTCGTCACGCTCGTGATCGGCATGTTGTTCGTCAGGGAAACCAAGAACTCGGATATCTACGCGCAGGACTGAAGCGCCGGACAACCGAAGGGATTTAAAAAAGTTGCGGGCCGGGGGTTGACAGCCTCCGGCCCTATCCTCATAATCTCGCTTCTTTCGGCGAATTAGCTCAGTTGGTTAGAGCGACGGAATCATAATCCGCAGGTCCGGGGTTCGAGTCCCTGATTCGCCACCAGTTGCAAGAAAAAGCCGCTGATCCACAAGGTCAGCGGCTTTTTTGTTTTGGGCTTTCCAAACAGCAACTTCAAGGAGGTTTCTTGATGACGTTCCGCACCGCCGCGCTTGCCGTGGCTACCACATCCCTCACGCTTCTCGCCGCCGCCTCTGCGCTCACCGTCAACGCCCAAACGTCGCCCGATAGTCAGTGGCGCGCCAGTTCGCTCATGCTTTCGACGCTGCTGCAGGACGGCTACAAAATCGTCGCGGTGGTGAACGACGCGCACGGCAATGCCGGCCCTGCCAATACGATTTTCGTCCAGCGCGATCAGAGCGCGTTCAAATGTATCGACCCGTCGCCGGCCGATACGAAAACCAGGGCAGCCTGTTTCGAACTGGTCCAGCCGTCCGGTGCGGTTGCGGCGTCTGAGGCCAAATAAGCGAGTGCTCGCAAGCGGCGGCGGCAACGAAGTAGTCACGCCCTTGCGGCGTTCGAGATCAACTAGGCGAGCGCGCGCGATGCCCGAAATGGAATAGCCGGGCCGCACGCTCGCGGTAATCGATCGCGCCTGCTCAATCGCGAACGCAGCCGTGCTTTCAACGATCCACCAGCCGGCTCAAATTCCCGCGCACCCGTTGCAGCAGCGCGATGAGCTGCTTCGCTTCCTTGTCAGTAAAACCGTTCAGCGCTTCGAGCGCGACTTCATCGCCCACTTTGCGGGCCTTGCCGAGCGTGCGCTCGGCCTTCGGCGTCATGCGCACCTGGCGCTCGCGGCGATCCTCCGGATTAGCCGTGCGCTCGATCCAGCCGCCCTCTTCCATCCGGTCCAGCAGACGCCCCGCCGAAATCGGCGCGACTTCGAGCAGGTCCGCGAGCCGCGCCTGATTGATGTCGCCGTAATGGGCGAGGTAGGCCAGTGCGCGACACTGCGCGCGCGTCAGATCGACCGATGACTTCGCGAGATCGTCGTAACGCTTGCCCGTCAGGCGGCCGACGTCGGAAATCAGAAAGCCGAAGCGCTCTTCGAGTTGGGTAGTCATGCGCGAATTATACGAAAGGGTTTCGTTTGTCATCGTCGGAATGGCGCAAACGGGCGCAATTCAGGCTCCGCATAATTCCTGGTGGGCGCATGCGCCTGCAGCCGATATACTAAGCATGCTTACTATATCGAAGATCCCGCTCCCCCATGCCCTCCGACTCCCCGCCGACGAGCGCCGCCCCGCTCAACCGGCCGATGATCACCGTCTCGATCATGCTCGCGACGTTGATCCAGACGCTCGACAGCACCATCGCCAACGTCGCACTGCCGCACATGCAGGGCACGTTGTCGGCGTCGCAGGATGAGATCACGTGGGTGCTGACCTCGTATATCGTCGCGGCCGCGATCGCCACGCCGTTGACCGGCTGGCTGTCCGACCGGCTGAGCGTCAAGCGGCTGCTGATCTTCGCGATCGGCGGCTTCACGGTGGCCTCGGCGCTATGCGGATTGTCGGAAACGCTGACGCAGATCGTCGCGTCGCGTTTGCTGCAAGGGATTTTCGGGGCCTCGCTAGTGCCGCTGTCGCAGTCGATCCTGCTCGACATCAATCCGCGCGAAAAGCAGGGCCAGGCGATGGCGGTATGGGGCATGGGCGTGATGGTCGGACCGATTCTCGGACCGACGCTCGGCGGCTGGCTCACCGATAGCTACAACTGGCGCTGGGTGTTTTTCATCAACGTGCCGATTGGCGCATTCGCTTTGTTCGGCGTAGCAACCTTCCTGCCCGCGCGCGAACCGAAGCACGACGCGAAGTTCGACGCCTTCGGTTTTGCCACATTGGGCCTCGCCATCGGCGCGCTGCAGGCCATGCTCGATCGCGGCGAGCAGCTCGACTGGTTCGGCTCGCATGAAATCGTGATCGAGGCGCTGGTCGCGGCGATCAGCTTTGCGTTCTTCCTCGCGCATACGGCGACGGTCGGCAAGAAATCGTTCTTCAAATACGAGTTGCTGAAGGACCCGAACTTCGCCACCGGTACATTCTTCATCTTCGTGATCGGCGCGGTGATGTACGCGACGCGCGCGTTGCTGCCGCCCATGCTGCAAAACCTGATGAACTATCCCGTCGCGACCACCGGTCTCGTCACGGCGCCGAGCGGCGCGGGAACCATGGTCGCCATGCTGTTCGCCGGACGGCTATTGAAGCGTATCGATGCGCGGCTGTTGCTGCTCGCCGGCTTCCTGATCTCAGCGTTCGCGCTGTGGCAAATGATGCATTACACGATCGTGCTGTCAGAGTCGGACATCGTCTGGCCTGGCGTGATCCAGGGCTTCGGCCTGGGTCTCGTGTTCGTGCCGTTGAGCGCACTCACTTTCTCCACGCTGACACCCGAGCTGCGCGCGGACGGCACCGCGACGTACAGCCTGATGCGCAATATCGGCAGCAGTATCGGCATTTCAATCGTGCAGACGCTGATGACACGCAACACGCAGGTCTCGCATGCCGACCTCGTAGCGAATATCACGCCGTTCAATCCGGCAATCCAGCCGATGCTCAATAGCGGCTCGAATTACGACCTGGCGGCGCTGAACGCATCGATTACGCAGCAGGCGTCGATGATCGCGTATCTGAACGACTTCAAGCTGATGTTCGTAGCGACGCTGCTGGTCATTCCGCTGCTGCTGTTGATCCGTCCGGCGCACCATGCGCCGGATGCTTCAGTGGCGCATGCTGCGATGGACTAGCGAAGAAGGTTGGGAAGCAAGGTGCCGGGCGAAACACGCGGTGCGTTCGCGCCACGCTCATCCTTCGATTCTGCCGCGCGTCACTCCGAGCAACCCCGCCATCGCCTCTCGCGCCGCCGTCGCATCACGATCGCGGATCGCTTCGAACACCGCCGTGTGCTCCGCGAGCGACGCGTTGAACACGTCCGCGCGTTTCGCATTCAGCCGCAGTTGCGCTTCCAGCGTGCGCTCGATCAGCGTGCCGAGCGGGATCAGCAATTCGTTGCTGCAGGCGGTCAACACACTCAGATGAAACTGCAGATCGGCGCGCACCCATTCGTCGACATTGCGTGCTCCAACCATCGCAGCATGCGCTGCCGCCAATGCATTGAAGGTGTCGGCCGTGTGGGACGCTGCCGCCAGACCCGCCGCGTATGGCTCGATCATCTCGCGCATTTCCTGCAACTTGAGCGCGAAGGCCATCGGCTCGGCGACGCGTGAATACCAGTCAAGCACATCGGCATCGAGCAGATTCCACGCGTGTTTCGGCCGCACTCGCGTGCCCACCCGCGGACGCGATTCGATCAACCCTTTCGATGTCAGCGTACGCAGCGCCTCGCGCAACACCGTCCGGCTCACGCCGAAGGTGTCCATCAACTCCGCCTCGCGCGGCAGGATCGAATCGGGCGCGTAGTCGCCGCGCAGAATCGCGGTCGCCAGCAGATGGGCGACGCGCCCATGCAGATCGTGCTGAATAGTTTTCTCCCGGCGGCCTCTCGGCGCTATTGATATCGGGCTTGGGCCCGGAATGGATCGCGATTATCCGGCATCTCAATCTGTCGACCGCTGGCTTCGGCGCCGTTCCGGCGTCGACCACGCTGGCTAACGCCCGACTGCGACTTTATCGTCGCCCGGCAAGTAGCCAGCCGTCCCGGTCGCCGACACCGTAGCCACCGACACCGACACCGACACCCAGCCAATATTTGACCAATAATACTATTAATAGTACTTAAACGCGCTTTTGTTGTAGCATGTGAATCCTCGAAATTACCCGCACACGCAGGCACCCAGGCCGCAAGGAGACGCACACCATGAAAATCACCAAGCTCGAAACCTTCATCGTTCCGCCGCGCTGGTGCTTCCTGAAGATCGAGACGGACGAAGGCATCGTCGGCTGGGGCGAACCGGTGGTCGAAGGGCGCGCGCATACGGTGGCGGCCGCCGTCGAGGAGCTGTCCGACTATCTGATCGGCAAAGACCCTCTGCTGATCGAAGACCACTGGCAGGTGATGTATCGCGCGGGCTTCTACCGCGGCGGCCCGATCACCATGAGCGCGATTGCCGGCGTCGATCAGGCGCTGTGGGACATCAAGGGCAAGCATCATGGCGTGCCGATTCATGCGCTGCTGGGCGGCCAGGTGCGCGACAAGATCAAGGTGTATTCGTGGATCGGCGGCGACCGTCCGAGCGATGTCGCGAACAATGCGCGCGCCGTGGTCGAACGCGGCTTCAAGGCGGTGAAGATGAACGGCTCGGAAGAGCTGCAGATCATCGACACCTTCGACAAGGTGCAAGGCGTCATCAACAACGTGGCCGCCGTGCGCGAAGCGGTTGGGCCGAACATCGGCATCGGCGTGGACTTCCACGGCCGCGTGCATAAGCCGATGGCGAAGGTGCTGGCCAAAGAACTCGATCCGTACAAGCTGCTCTTCATCGAAGAGCCGGTGCTGTCGGAAAACGCGGAAGCCTTGCGCGACATCGTCAATCAGACCAACACGCCGATCGCTTTGGGCGAACGTCTGTATTCGCGCTGGGACTTCAAGCACATCCTGTCGGGCGGCTACGTCGACATCATCCAGCCGGACGCGTCGCACGCGGGCGGGATTACCGAGTGCCGCAAGATCGCCTCGATGGCTGAGGCGTACGACGTCGCGCTCGCGCTGCACTGCCCGCTCGGCCCGATCGCGCTGGCCACCTGCCTGCAGATCGACGCGGTGAGCTACAACGCATTCATCCAGGAGCAGAGCCTGGGCATTCACTACAACCAGGGCAACGACCTGCTCGATTACATCAAGAATCCCGAAGTCTTCAAATACGAAGACGGCTTCGTGTCGATTCCCCAAGGCCCGGGCCTCGGTATCGAAGTGAACGAGGAGAAGGTGCGCGAGATGGCGAAGGTCGGCCACCGCTGGCGCAATCCGGTGTGGCGTCACGAGGATGGCAGCGTCGCGGAATGGTAAGCGTGTGAGCGGTTTGCCTGAATGAATGACTAAGTGACTGAACGCCGCCTGCGGGCGGCGTTGTCTTTTCCGGCGCTGGCCGGCCCTCAGGGTACGAATCCGGCGACATATCGAGCAGGGCGTGCCTCGAGCAAACGGCAGCCACGCGTTACGGTCACGTCACGTCCGCGGCTTCGCAGTTACGTAACATCCCGGTCCGACAGGGCCGAGAATCGCGGTTTCCGCCCCCTTCCGGGCACCTCCACACATCGCTAAAAACCTTACTGGAAAAGGCTTTTACGCCATTTGTCCGGTATCAGACATACGCATGGCCCACTCCTTGCTCAAATGCATTCAAACGACAAATGCATTGGGGAACATCATGGGCGAATTCCTTCCTGACTATCTGATCCGCGAACAGGCTGCCGTCGGCGCGCTGGTGGTGTTCGGCGTGCTTCGCATCCTCGGCGCGATGCTCGCCTATGAACGCGGCTGGCGCATCTCGGTCGTCGAAAAATGCTTTATCGCCGCCGCGGTGCTGTACTGCCTGCCGCAACTCTTCGATCTGTTGACGCATATGTACGGCTCGCGCGCCGCCGGCGCGGCACTGGAAGGCAAGGCAGCGGGCTGCGCGATCGCCCTCTTCTGCGCGCCGATTCTCGGCCACCGGCTCGGCCTCGAATAATCGGTTTCATCGAACGGAAACCCATCATGCGACTGGGAAAGAGACCCGCAAGGCCCGCAAAACCCGCCTACCACGCCGGCGACGTCCTGACGCTCAAGTCCGGCGGACGCCCGATGACGGCCACCTGGACCGGACCGGTGCTGTTCGCGCCGGGCAACTGGCTGATCTGCCAGTGGTTCGGCGATGACGGAGCGCTGCAGCAGGAGATGTTTCCGGAAGAAACGCTGGAACGGGCGCGCAACGCGCTCACCGCCTAGAGAGCAGTAACGGATCAGCCGGCCACCGCCGGGCGACCGTGTGTATTGCGCCGCACGCCTTTGCAGTGCGGCGCCTTTTTTTGACCTCAGCCCAACGCGGCGAATGCCGGCACGCTGTGCGACAGCACAGCCGCTGCGACGAACACACCGATCATCGCCAGCGCTTCCAGATACAGCACGTTGACGAAGGTATGCGCGTCCATGGTCGACGCCGTGCGGCGCAGGCGCGGCAGTGCCAGGAAGCGGTTGAGTCCGCCGAGCACCAGGGCGAGCGCAACCAGCGCAAGTTTCAGCGTCAGCACATGGCCCCACGTGCTCATCTCGATCGCTTCGAACGAGCCGCCCGAACCGCGCACGGCATTGAAGATGCCGGTGAGCAATACCAGCCCGACCGCCACCACCGATACGTGCGACACCTGGGTCGCGGTGCGGATCAGCATTCCCCGGGCGGTCGACGTACCGAGCGCAGGCAATACCGAAAGCCCCGCCGCCATGGCCAGCCCGCCCCAGACGCTCGTGACCAGCACATGCAGCGTCTGCATGCCGATCGCCGCGGAGGCCGGACCGGCATCGGCCGCATGTCCGAGCGACGCCTTGCCCGCCGCAATCGCAATCACCGCGAGCCACAGCAGCGCATTGCGCAACATACCCGTATGACCGGCCATGGCCGTGCCCAGCAACACCAGCGCACCGGCAAAAGCCACGCTCCAGCCGTAGCCGACATGGGTTTGCGTCAACACGGTCGGCACCACGCCGATGGCGGACGGCAAAGCGACGCCGCTCATCGACGCCGCCTGGTACAACAGCCAGCCGAGATCCGCGAGCACCAGCACGACGGTAGCGGTCAGCATCGACCGTTGCGCGCGCAACCAGGCGGGCCGCGCGGGGTTGATCTTGGTTTGCGCGTCTTTGGCAAGCCATGCGCCGAGCAACGCCGAGCCAACGGCAAACGCAAACGCGACATTCATGAGCGCGGCCATGGCGACCTGCCCGATCCAGAGTCCATCGATGCTCATTTGACGATAAACGCGAAGTCGCCTTGGGTGCGGTGGCCGTCCGTGGCAACCGCGATCCAGTGCACCGCGTAGCGGCCGGCCGTCAATTGCGGCAGCGGCAGGTGCATCGCCTTTGCGTCACGCTGGTCGACTTGCGACGCAGCCGGCGCGGCGGGCTTGCCGCTCGCATCGCTCAGATCGATTCTGCTGAACGCCGGCTCGAGCGGCTCGGTGAAATGGATCGTCACTTCAGTGGGCGCGGCCACTTCGGCGTTCGCCGCCGGCTCGCTCGACACCAGATGCGCATGCGCAAATGCCGTGGACGTCATCACCAGCGCCGCAGCGCCGAACGTCAACGCACGCAGCGCCGGACGGGGAAAATTGAATAGCTTCATGTAAGGCCGATAGCGTGTGAAAAGTAAAACGGTAGACATTGAGCCGGGGAGCATGAGCGCCGGACAGACGCCGGCGCGCCCGGAAGTGTACGCTTCGATGGCCGATGCGCGCGTGGGTTCAACCTGCTTTGTTATAGGAGTCGGCAGGAACGGCACTTGCACCCGCGATCCCGCAGACAACATCGAGACGCCCGAGCCGCGGGCAAAGCCGCAATGCGCGTCAAACTGTCGCATGCCTGTCACACCCGGAACCTTCTCTTCTGTGGCAAATAGTCACCATCACCCTTCGATGATAGAATGCTGCGTCGCCGCAGCGCCGGCTGCCCTTCACACCGAGCCGTTCGAAGTTCGGTCAGGTCCCCGATTTTGATGGAGTTACGCGTGTCTTCAAGACGCATTTTCCGCCCGCTGCTTGCCCTTCTGCTGATCGGCTCCGCGGGTGTCTATAGCGCTGCGAAAGCGCAGACTCAACCGAAGGCCCCCGACACGATGGAAGCGCGCGTGCAAGGTTGCACGGCGTGCCACGGCTCGCATGGCCAAGGTACCGACAACGACTACTTCCCCCGTCTGGCGGGCAAGCCGGCCGACTATCTGTACAACCAGTTGCAGAACTTCCGCGAAGGTCGTCGCAAGTACCCGCCCATGAACTACCTCGTCACGTATCTTTCTGACGACTACCTTCATCAGATCGCCACGTACTTCTCGCAACAACGTCCGCCCTACCCCACGCCGGCCAAGCCGACCGTGTCGGCGGCGATCGTTGCGCGCGGCCAGCAGATCGTCCTGAACGGCGACGCATCCAGACAGATTCCTGCGTGCGCGGCTTGCCACGGCAAGGCGCTGACCGGCATGGAACCCGCTATCCCGGGTCTGGTCGGCCTGCATGCTGACTACATCAGCGCGCAATTGGGCGCATGGCGTTCGGGCTCGCGCCATGCCATCGCACCGGATTGCATGCACACCATCGCCACCCGCCTGACTGACGAAGACGTGAACGCCGTCGCTGCGTGGCTTTCCACGCAAAAGGCTCCACAAAACCCCGTGCCGGCTCCGGCCCGCTCGTTGAAGACTCCGCTTGCCTGCGGCAGCGAACCGCAATAAGGCACCGGGAGAGACACTCAAATGAAACGCAAGTCTTTGTTCGCCCTCTCGGCAGTCGTCGTCGTTGCGGCTGCCGCACTCGTTCCCGTCCTGTGGTCGGGCGGCGACAACCTGCATAACGGCACGGCCATGGCGGCAACGCCCGCCGACCAGGCCGCGCTGATCAAGAAGGGCGAGTACCTCGCCCGCGCCGGCGACTGTATCGCCTGCCACACGGTGCGCGGCGGCAAGCAGTTCGCCGGCGGCCTGCCCATGCTGACGCCGTTCGGCACGATGTTCACGCCGAACATCACGCCTGACGATCAGTACGGTATCGGCAAGTGGACGCAGGACGACTTCTATCGCGCCATGCACACGGGCCGTTCGAAAGACGGCAGCCTGCTGTACCCGGGCTTCCCGTTCACGAGCTACACGAAGGTCACGCGCGCCGACTCGGACGCGATCTACGCGTACCTGCGCTCGGTCACGCCGGTCAATGTGCCGAGCCGTCCGCACGAACTGAAATTCCCGTTCAACCAGCGCAACATGCTGATCGGCTGGCGCACGCTGTTCTTCCGTGAAGGCGAGTACAAGGCTGATCCGACCAAGTCGGTCGAATGGAACCGTGGTGCGTACCTGATCGAAGGCCTCGGCCACTGCGGCATGTGCCACACGTCGATCAACGCCATGGGCGGCCCGGTCAGCTCGGCGGCGTTCGCCGGCGGTTTGATCCCGCTGCAGAACTGGTATGCGCCGTCGTTGACGTCGAACAAGGAAGCCGGCCTCGGCGACTGGGAAACCAAAGACATCGCCGATCTGCTGAAGACCGGTGTGTCGAACCGCGGCGCGGTGTTCGGTCCGATGGCTGAAGTGGTTCACAACAGCCTGCAGTACATGTCGGACGAAGACATCAACGCGATGGCCACGTACCTGAAGACAATTCCGCAGAAGAGCGAAGCACCGGAACCGCTGCAGCTCGAGACCTCGGAAAAGTTCGGTGGCGAACTGTTGAAGCAAGGTCAGAAGATCTACGCTGACAACTGCGCGAAGTGCCACGCGGAAAACGGCCTCGGCATGCCGCCGTCCTTCCCGCCGCTCGCGAACAACCAGTCGATCCAGATGCCGTCGGCGGTCAACCCGATCCGCATGGTGCTGAACGGCGGTTATCCGCCGAGCACGGCAGCCAACCCGCATCCGTACGGCATGCCGCCGTTCGCGCAGGCGCTGTCGAACACGGAAGTGGCAGCGGTCGTGACGTACATTCGTATGTCGTGGGGCAACCACGGTACGGCTGTGTCGCCGCAGCAAGTGTCCGATCTGCGTTCGGCGCCGCTCGACTAAGCAGCGTTCGATGCACCGGGGGCGCGGCCAGCGAAACTCGCGGCCGCGCCCTTCGTTTTTTCAGGACCGGTATCATGTGGGGATAAACCCTTATGAAACCGCGCAGGAGGTAAGAGCCGTGCATGTCGGTGAGCGTTTCAACAGCATTACCCATCTCGTCGGCGCCGTACTGTCGGTGGCGGGTCTTGCTACGCTCGTGACCATGGGCGCGCTCGACGGCGACGCGTACAAAGTGGTGAGTTTCAGTGTGTACGGGGCAATGCTGTTCGTGCTGTATGCTATCTCGACGCTTTACCACAGCGTGCGCAACCCGCGCGTGAAGGCCGTTCTGCAAAAATGCGATCATTCGGCGATCTACCTGCTGATCGCCGGCAGTTACACCCCGTTCACACTTGTTACGTTGCGCGGACCGTGGGGCTGGTCGCTTTTCGGCGTAAGCTGGGGGCTTGCCGCCCTCGGCATCGTGCAGGAACTGACGCTCGGGCGACGCACCCGCAGCGTTTCGATGGTGCTGTATGTCCTGATGGGATGGCTCGCGCTCGTTGCCGTCCGCCCGCTGGTTCAAGCCTTACCGGCAGCGGGTACCGCCTGGCTCGTGGCCGGCGGGGTCATCTACAGCGCCGGCATCTACTTCTTCATCAACGACGAGCGCATCCGGCACGGACATGGTATCTGGCACCTGTTCGTACTGGCGGGCAGTCTGTGTCAATTCGTCAGTGTCGCGCGCTACGTCGCGTGACACCCACGGCGGCGAAATGCAACTTAAGGCCAGTCAACGTGTCTGCATAGCGCGTTGAAGCATTCGGCACGCGTTTCCCGCGTGCCGCCGATTTCTCTGCGACCGGAACCGGGCTTTGGCCTCGAACGCGCCATGCGGGCGTGTTCATGCCGCGCTTGTATCCACCTGGACTCATTTGGTGCCCTCTGGTGCCGTTCGCGAAACTGCATTGCAAAGAACATTTATGTCTTTTGATTCCCTCGGCTTGTCCGAACCGCTGGTCCGCGCTGTACTCGAACTCGGCTACACCACTCCGACTCCGATCCAGACACAAGCGATCCCTGCCGTGCTTAACGGCGGCGACCTGCTGGCCGGCGCGCAGACCGGCACCGGCAAGACCGCCGGCTTCACGCTGCCGATCCTGCAGCGACTGAACACCATGCCCGCCGTCACCACGGCCTCGGGCAAGCGCGCTGTGCGCGCGCTGATCCTTACGCCGACGCGTGAGCTCGCCGCACAGGTCGAAGAAAGCGTGCGCGCTTACGGCAAATACCTGAAGCTGAAGTCGACCGTGATGTTCGGCGGTGTCGGCATCAATCCGCAGATCGGCGCGCTGCGCAGCGGCGTGGACATCGTCGTCGCCACGCCGGGCCGGTTGCTCGACCACATGCAGCAGAAGACCATCGATCTGTCGCATCTCGAGATTCTCGTGCTCGACGAAGCGGACCGCATGCTCGACATGGGCTTCATTCACGACATCAAGCGCGTGCTCGCGAAGTTGCCGCCGAAGCGTCAGAACCTGCTGTTCTCGGCCACCTTCTCCGACGAGATCAAGACGCTCGCCGACAACCTGCTCGACTCGCCGGCGCTGATCGAAGTTGCCCGTCGCAACACGACGGCGGAACTCGTCGCGCAAAAGATTCACCCGGTCGACCGCGACAAGAAGCGCGAGCTGCTCACGCACCTCATCAAGCAACACAACTGGTTCCAGGTGCTGGTGTTCACGCGCACGAAGCACGGCGCGAACCGCCTCGCCGAACAGCTGACGAAAGACGGCATCAGCGCACTGGCGATTCACGGCAACAAGAGCCAATCGGCCCGCACGCGCGCGCTCGCCGAGTTCAAGGACGCCACGCTGCAAGTGCTGGTCGCGACCGACATCGCGGCACGCGGCATCGATATCGATCAGCTGCCGCACGTGGTCAACTACGATCTGCCGAACGTGCCGGAAGATTACGTGCACCGCATCGGCCGCACGGGTCGTGCAGGCGCTTCGGGCGAAGCGATTTCGCTGGTGTGCGTCGACGAATTGCAACTGCTGAAGGACATCGAGAAGCTGATCAAGCGTCAGGTGCCGCAGGAAGTGATCGCCGGTTTCGAGCCGGATCCGACTGCGAAGCCGGAACCGATCCTGCGCCGCGGTCAAGGTGGCGGCGGTGGCGGTGGACGTTCGCCGCGCCAGGGTCAAGGCGCACCGAAGCGCGAAGGTGGTCAGCGTGAAGGTGGCCGCCGCGATGGCGCAGCAACGGCCAAACCGGCGCAACGCTCGGGTCAGCGTCCGGCGAATGGTCAGCAGCAGCCAAAGCCGCAAGGTGCGAAGCCGGCCGGCAACGGCGGGCAACCTCGCCGTGACGGCCAGCGTCATGACGGCCAGCCGCGCGCAGCGGCACACGAAGGCAGCGCTGCACAACATGCACCGCGCAAGCCACAGGGTGCAAAGCCGCAAGGCGGCAATCCGGGTGCGTTGCTGGGTGGCGCAAAGCCGCGCAACGACGCGCCGCGTGGCGGCCAGCCGACACGCAGCGGTCAGCGCGGCCGTTAAGTTACGTTCCAGGCACTGCCTGCTCGCTAGCCGTAGTCTCGGATTAACGGCTAGCCGCAGCGGCAGCTTGCTTCAGGTGCTCGATCTGCTGTTCCCATCGATCGAGCACCGCCTCTCCCTCCCCTGCCAGTTCAAACGTGATGCCGCTCGTCAGGCGCGCATAACGCACGCTCTGCGCCTCTCCTGTGTCGATCGAGCCGATGAAGTACACAAGGCCGCTGTCGTCGCCGGGCACGCTCGCTAGCGGTGTCAAACGCAACTGCACCTGATAGAACGCCTCGTCGCAGACGAAGGCCAGCGCGGCCCGGCCGCTTTGCGCGATCACGCGCGCCGTCCGAGCCTGCGGCCACAATGCGATGCACAGCGAGCGCGAATCGGGCGCATACAACTCGCCGACGCCAAGCAGCGACGTGCGCACATGCGCGTTCGCATCCACAGTGAGCAGCGATGCGGTGAAGCCCGTCTTACTCGCTAGCGACGACCCGTCGAACAACGTGCGGACAGCGTCGGGCCATTCGTCGAACACGCTCTGTTCGAGTGGACGTTCGGGTGCGGGGGAATCACTCATCGCGTCGATCCGGTTTGAAACAGGTGGGCAAGCTTGCCAGGATCAATCATGCCTCGAAAAGCGAATGGCCCGCACAAGCGGGCCATTCATCCTCATCTCAGTACGCCGTTTACGTCGCTCACTCAGCGGAAAACATCAGCGGAAAAACACGTGCTGCGTGATCTTGGCGAGCGGGTAATGCACGCCCGGCTGAATCTTGGCCGGCAGATCAAGCGGCTTGAGCAGCATCTTCACGCACATATCCGCCGACAGATTGCGCCGCACCAGGGCATTGATACGGGCCGCGCGTTCGCGGTTATAGGCTGAATCGTGCACGCGCTCCGGATAACGAATCGCGAAAACGTGCCGCAACGCGATCTCCGAGTCTTCGTTCTTGATTTCCATCACGCGGCGCATCAACGCGCCAAGAACCGCAAGACGGCCATTGCCTTCGATCTTGTTGTACTTCTTGAAGAACTTGAAAAAGTGCTTGTAGTGACGGACTTCGTCAGTGCGGATGTTGTCGGTGATCTGCTTGAGCACCGGTTCGTCCGAGCATTCGCCGATCGCGCGGTACAACGTTGCCGTGCCCGTCTCCACCACACAGCGGGCGACCATCTCAAGCGCGCGAGTCTTTTCGAAGTCTTCGACCGAGCAGGTCAGCGAATACTCCTCCATGAAATGGTGGAACGCGGTGTCCCAATCGAACTCAGGCCAGACGTAGGCGATATACGTCTTCAGCGCCCGGCCGTGCTGCATCTCCTCGGGCTCCCATTCCTGGTTGAGCCAGGCCGAGACTTCCGGGTCGCCGTCGAAGAAAGTGCTCAGATTGCTGGTGTAAAGATCAGTGCCGCTTTCGATAAACGAAGCAGCGCACAACAGAAGCAGCAGGTCTTCATTAGCCACTGCCTTCTGGCGATCTATGCGGGTGAGGTCGATATCCTCGATCCGCCAGGGCATCACATGGTTCAGCTCAGTGTGCATTGTGTTTTTGCTCCGAAAGCTGTATCGATTCGTGGAGCGCGCTCGAAACCGCCCACTATCGCAAGGGCGGTCCGCCGTGTCAGATACAGCGCCTTGATTAGAGTTAACCCCTTGTATCTTGCATCTTAGCCGGTGTTTCACAATTCTGCAGATAACCCAGCACAGACCATGCCGGTCCACCGCAGTTCCAATTTCACGGTAGTCGAATACTTCAGTTGGTTACAGGCGGCACACGCAAGGCACAAAAAAGCCAGCCCGAAGAGCTGGCTTTTTGCCTGAACAGACCGCGCACGTTAAGCGCGGCAAGGTTCGCTGCGAAGCACCACGACCGCCTGCAACACGGTCACGCGGGCTGTACGCCTTCGAGACGCCGGACGCGCCGCATACGCCAGGCGACCACAACGAGCGATAACCCTGAGAGCACTGCGGCAATCAGGACGTAGTAACTTGGCGCAAGTTTGTCGCCGGTCAAATGAATGAAGGTCTCCACAATCGTCGGCGCAAAGCCGCCAAAGATCGTCACGCCGATGCTGTAGCCGATTGAAAGACCTGTCGAGCGCACCTGCGTCGGGAAGATCTCGGACATCAGCGCGGGCATCGGTCCGGAGTAGGCCGCCTTGAAAATGCCGGCGGTGCCTTGCAACATCAGCAGCCAGCCGATCGTCGGGTGAGCCTGCAGCCACGCGAACATCGGGTAGATCAGCGTGCCCATCAGAATCGACGTCGTCAGCATGATGCGAATCCGGCCGATACGGTCCGACAACGCGCCCATCACCGGCGACAAAATAAACTGCAAGCCGCCGTTGAGCACCACCACGCCAAAAGATGCGGCCGCCGGCATGTGCAACTGCTTGACCGCATACATCGGCATGTAGAGTTGCAACACGTACACGCCGACCGTCGACTGCGCAACGATACCCACGGCCAGCAGCAGATTCACCCACTGATTGCTGAACGACGCGTCCTTTTCAGGCGCCTGCTGACGCTCGCCCGCGGTCTCCCGCGCTTCACGCAACGCGAGAAACTCCGGCGTTTCGTCGAGATGCGAACGGATGTAATAGCCCACCGGCCCAACCAGCAGACCGAACATGAACGGCAGGCGCCAGCCCCAGCTATTGAGTTGCTCGGGCGGCATCCACGCGGTCAGGAGCGAGCCGAAAGCCGCCGCCGTAATCGCGGCCATCCCCTGGCTCGCGAACTGCCAGCTCGCGTAGTAGCCACGCCGCGACGTGCTGTGCTCGACCATGAAGGCTGTTGCGCTGCCGAACTCGCCACCCACCGCAAAACCTTGCACAAGCCGCGCAAGCAGGATCAACACGGGCGCGGCGATACCGATCGACGCATACGGCGGCATCACCGCCATCGTGAAGGTGCCGACCATCATCAGCGCGATGGCAAGGGTGAGCGCCGCCTTACGGCCCTTGCGATCGCCGTAGATGCCCAGCACGATGGCACCAAGCGGCCGCATCAAAAAGGAGATGCCGAAGGTGGCGATGGCGAGCAGCGTCGAGAGCCATTCATCGTGCATCGGGAAGAACTGTTTCGCAATGATGCTCGCGAAGTAGCCGTAGGCCAGAAAGTCGAACCACTCGAGCGCATTGCCGACCGACGACGAAAACACGATACGCCGCACCATCGCTTTGGAAAGCGGCGCGGACGTGGAATGGCGAGATGCTGCCGCCGATTGCGACGCGGAGGTATTCATTCAGAACCCTGCCGCCAGCCCGTCGCGACGGCTGTCGCTTGCCGCCACATAGCCGCGGTCCGGATCGTTGCGATCGAGCTTCCAGATGTACTGACCCGAGCCGAAGTCCATGTACGGATCGTCGACCGACTTGATCGTGTGGCCCAGCTTCTGCAGCGCCGCCGCGGTCTTCGGATCGAGCGTCGATTCGATGTCGATCGTGAAGTCGCGGTTGACCTTCCAGCGCGGCGCGTCGCAGGCGGCCTGAGGTTGCTGACCGTAATCGAGCATCCGCACGATGGATTGCAGGTGGCCTTGCGGCTGCATATCGCCGCCCATCACGCCGAAACTCATCACCGCTTCCTGCTTGCCGTCCACCTGTTGCGTCAGGAACGACGGGATGATGGTGTGGAACGGCCGCTTGCCGCCTTCCACCACGTTCGGCGACTTCGGGTCCATCGAGAAGCCGCAGCCGCGGTTCTGCATCGCGATGCCGCTGTCCGGCACGACGATGCCCGAGCCGAAGCCCATGTAGTTCGACTGGATGAAGCTGACCATCATGCCGCGCTCGTCCGCCACCGACATGTAGATCGTGCCGCCGGCCTTCGGCATGCCGAAGTCGAACTGCGTGGCGCGCTTGTGATCGATCAGCTTCGCGCGCGACGTGAGGTACGCGTCGTCGAGCATCTGCTCGGGCGCCACGTCCATCGAACGCGGATCGGCGACGTAGCGGTAGACGTCGGCGAATGCCAGCTTCATCGCCTCGATCTGCAAGTGCTGCGACTCGACGTTGTCGACGGCGAGTTCTTTCACGTCGAACTTTTCGAGAATGCCCAACGCGATCAGCGCCGCGATGCCCTGCCCGTTCGGCGGAATTTCATGCACGGTGTAGCCGCGATAATCCTTGCCGATCGGCTCGACCCAATCCGCTTTGTAATTACGCAGATCGTCGCGCGTCAACGCGCCGCCGCCTTCGCGCGCAAACGCCGCGATCTGTTCGGCGATCTCGCCTTCGTAGTAGGCACGCGGACCTTGTTCAGCGAGCTTGCGCAGGGTCTTCGCGTGGCCGGGGAAGCGCACCAGCTCGCTGACTTCCGGTGCGCGGCCGCGCGGCATGAAGGTTTGTGCGAAGCCCGGCAGGTCCTTCAATTCCGGTACGGCGGCGGCCCATTTGTAAGCGACGATGCTCGCCACCGCGTGCCCACGCTCGGCGATTTCGATTGCCGGCTCCATCAGATCGGCGAACGGCAGCGAGCCGAATTTCTGATGCAGCGCCTCCCAGCCGGCGATCACGCCGGGCACGGTCACCGCGTCCCAACCGCGCTTGGGCTGCCTCGCGAGACCGTTTTCCTCACCGTATTTGCGCTTGAAGTAGTCGACATTCCACGCCGCCGGCGACACGCCGGAAGCATTCAGGCCATGCAGCTTCTTGCCGTCCCACACCAACGCGAAGGCGTCGCCGCCAAGACCGCACGACACCGGTTCGACCACCGTAATGGCAGCGGCCGCCGCGATCGCCGCGTCGACGGCATTGCCGCCTTTCCAGAGCATCCGCAGGCCGGCTTGCGCGGCGAGCGGGTGCGAAGTCGAAACGATGTTGCGCGCGAATACGGGCAGACGCGGTGTCGGGTAGGGGTTTTGCCAGTTGAAGCCAGTCATGTCGAATACTCTCGAGAGCACGGCCCGGCGCGTTCTCCAACGCCGGAAACCATGGGAAACAGATAAAGACGGGGTAAAACGCGAAGCCTTGGATTGCAGCGCGATCCGGCACAAAAAACAAATTCATTTATCAAATGAATAAATGCGGAAATTATCTGAATGAGTCGCCGCACGGTCGCCCTTGATCCGGTACATGACGCACAAGCTAGCGGACAGGACGTGCGATGGTCTTACAATACGCTCACCCCCCATTCGCGCATCACCCGTTTTCCGGCTCAGCCTATCGGGCCGTTGGCGGGCGGCGCCGATAAAAACCCACGACCCGAGACCCATGACCCGAGACCCCCGCCTGACTCTCAATGCCCGGCAACAGGAACTGCTGGAGTGGGTGCAACGCGACGGCTTCGTGACCGTGGACGACCTCGCGGCCCACTTCGACGTGACGCCGCAGACGATTCGCCGCGACGTCAACTGGCTCGCCGACATGAATCTGCTGCGCCGCTATCACGGCGGCGCCAGCTTGCCGACCAGTTCCGAGAACGTCTCGTACACGGCGCGCCAGCGGATGTTCCATGACGAGAAACGGCGCATCGCGACGCTAGTGGCCACTCACATTCCCGATCAGGCTTCCCTCTTCATCAACCTCGGCACGACCACCGAAGAAGTCGCGCGCGCGCTCAACCGGCATCGCGGCCTGCGCGTGATCACCAACAATCTGAATGTCGCCAGCATGATGAGCGGCTATCCGGATTGCGAAGTGCTGGTGACGGGCGGCATCGTGCGGCCGTGGGACAAGGGCATCGTCGGCGAACTGGCGATCGACTTCATCCGCCAGTTCAAGGTGGACTTCGCGATCATCGGAACCTCGAGCATTGAAACGGATGGCACGCTGCGCGATTTCGACACTCGCGAAGTGCGCGTAGCCGAGGCGATCATCCAGCATGCGCGTACGGTATTTCTCGCCGCCGACAACTCCAAATTCGGCCGGCCGGCGCTCGTCCGTCAAGGTCATCTCGACCAGATCGACGCGCTTTTCACCGACGCCGCGCCGCCCGCCGAGATGGACGAAATGCTCGCCGCCGCCAACTGCCAAGTGTATATCGCCGGGTAATCCCAGGCGTCTTCGGCCATGTTGCAGCGCACGCTAAACTTCGAGTGAAATCAAGGATCTGGCCGCTCCTCCCAACCGCCTCTGCGGGTCCCAATTGTCAAAGGGAAAATTTACTGGGGCCCATTTGGTGTTTAACCGACGGTTGACTACACTCCAGTTCCCCGGCGTCCGTTCCGCGTTACACGGAGTGCCGGCAGCGTGAACCTGTCGTGATAGCCGCACCTCCCGCCTGATCCTCTAGCGGACTTCACTGGCGTCTGGCCAGTCGCCGGCAAGGCCGTCCGCATTAGCTTGACATGGAGAGAACGATGCTGAGTCCGCATGAATTCGCCACGTTGTTGCTCGTCAAGGACGCTCCCAATCAAGTCGACATGGAGCGAGAAGAACTCGACGCCTTGCTGGAACGCCAGCTTGTGCAACTCGAACGGCTCGCGTCGGGCAACGAACAATGGCGCGTGACCGAAACCGGCGACAGTGCAATCCGGGCCATCAAGCGTTTCTCTTAGTACGTCGGGTTTTGAAGCCGACGACCGGCAGCATGACGGCAGGCTGCGCTGGCGTGATTTCGCGCGCATCCTCAGTCTGTCCATGGCGCCGCGCATTTTTTGTCTCAAACCAGGCGGCCGCATAAACGGCCGCTTTGTTGTGCCCAATTCATTTACACAGTAAATTGACGCGACGGACCTTCTGTCTTCGCGCATGCCCAAAACACTCTCCTCCGACGACATCCAGCACTTCCGCGAAACCATGCGGCGCGTGGCCGAAAACGCGTTCGCCACGCGCGGCGCGCAAGGCGTGACGATGCGCGAACTGGCGAAGGAGCTGGGTTGCAGCGCGATGACACCCTATCGCTACTTCCGCGACAAGGAGGAGATCCTTGCAATGGTTCGCGCTGCGGCGTTCAACCGCTTCGCGGCGCGGCTCGAAGCGGTGGCGAGAGAAACATCCGCGACCGACCGCTCCGCCGTCATCGATGCCTACGTGGCATTCGCCCTCGACGAACCGCACGCCTATCGTCTGATGTTCGATCTGAATCAGCAGGACGGTGCGTACCCGGAGCTCGCCGCCGCATCGCAACGCGCCTGGCGCATGCTCGGGACGCATTTCGAGCAGTTCGTTGCCGCGGGCATTCTGGAGGGCGATCCACAATTGATCGGCTATGCCTACTGGGCAAGCCTGCACGGCTTCACCATGCTGGCGCTCGCCAACCAGTTGCCGCTGCCGGAAGCGCAACAAACGCAACAAGCCGCCGCGAGCGGCGCGCCGACGCGCGAGGCCGTGCTCGCGCAGATTCGCCGGATGTTGTGGCGCGGGGCTCAGCCGCAACGCGGTTAGCCCTCAGCCTTTCAACCGTTCAACCCGTCAACTCGCCCAGCGCGAAACCCGTGGGAAACCTCGGGCGGAAAGACCCGAGCGCGAAGCTCAGCCCGCGCGCAAGGTCGGATCGGCCGCCGCGCGCCAGCTCAACGCCTTGGCTCGCTGGTCGGTGAAAAACGTCACCCATTGATTACGCACCTGCGGGTCGGAGCTCACCGCCAGGCTCGTGTAATGCTGCGCAAGCGACGCCTGGAACGCGCAGAAATCGTCCTTCGACAACTTGCCGCGCCGATTCGCCACGTACGCATCGAACAGCGTCGCGTAGACGCCTTGCGCGTCGTTGCCGTAGTCGACCGTCTGGGCACTGCACATTTGCTGAAGCGATGCGAACGAGGGCGCGCCCATCGTTCCGTTCAAGCTCGGCGAGCCGACGCATCCCGTCAGGAGCGCAGCGGCGCCGATCATCCAAAGTCCACGCATGAATTCACCTCGAAATGGCTGCTGCCGTGAGTATCGTCCGTGGCCGCGCGTTACGCCACCACCTTAGCCATCCGCTAGAGGAGCCCGCAAGAAAACCGAACTTTACTTTTTCGAATATGTTCATTAAAGTTCGAAAACGAACACTATCGGTTCGATAGTTTTTTCAAACAGCTTCTGGAACAGACGCAGGGGACACAGCAGGTGACGCAAGGCTCGAGATACGATTTGCTCGTCGTGGGCGGCGGGATCAACGGCGCAGGCATCGCACGCGATGCGGCGGGCCGCGGCCTGTCGGTGCTGCTCTGCGAGCAGGACGATCTGGCGGCCCATACGTCGTCGGCCAGCACCAAGCTGATTCACGGCGGCCTGCGCTACCTCGAATACCGCGAGTTCGGGCTGGTCCGCAAAGCGCTGCAGGAACGCGAAACGCTGCTGCGCGCGGCGCCGCACATCATGTGGCCGTTGCGCTTCGTCATGCCGCACATGCCCGATCTGCGACCGGCCTGGCTGATCCGCGCCGGCCTGTTCCTTTACGATCACCTCGCCAAACGTGAGTTGCTGCCCGGCTCGCGCGGCATCGTGATGCGCAACCACCCTGCCGGCGCACCGCTGGTCGATTCGATCAAACGCGGTTTCGTGTATTCGGACGGCTGGGTGAACGACGCGCGTCTGGTGGTGCTGAACGCGCTGGACGCGCAGGAGCACGGCGCAAAAATTCTCACGCGCACCAAGCTGCTAAGCGCCGTGCGTGCCGGCGGTGAATGGCGCGCGCAACTCAAGCGTGCGGACGGCACGATCCTCGACGTGCGCGCGGCCTCGATCGCGAATGCGGCCGGTCCGTGGGTCGGTGAATTGCTGCAAGGCGCGCTGGGCCGCGAGGCGACGCACAGCGTGCGCCTCGTGAAAGGCAGCCATATCGTCACGCGCCGTCTGTTCGAACACGATCACGCGTACATCTTCCAGAATCCCGACAAGCGGATCATCTTTGCGATTCCGTACGAACACGATTACACGCTGATCGGCACGACCGACCTCGAATATCGCGGCGACCCATCGAAAGTGGCGATCGACGCCGACGAAACACAGTACCTGTGCGATTCGATCAACCGCTACTTCAAGCAGAAAATTTCGCCGCAGGACGTGCGCTGGACCTATTCGGGCGTGCGTCCGCTGCTCGAGGAAGAAGGCGCGGACAACCCGTCGGCGGTCACGCGCGACTACTCGCTGGAACTCGATGCGCCCACAGGCGAAGCGCCGCTGCTGTCGGTGTTCGGCGGCAAGATCACGACGTTCCGCAAGCTGGCGGAAGAAGCCGTCGACAAACTCGCGCACGCGCTGCGTAACAGCACGCCTTCATGGACGGCCGGTGCGCCGTTGCCCGGCGGCGATATTCCGCAAGCCAACTTCGAGCGCTTCCTTGCCGGCTTCAAGCAGCAGAATCCCTGGCTGCCCGCCGACCTGGCCCACCGCCTCGCCCGTGCGTACGGTACGCGCGTAAAGCACGTTATTGGTAGCGCGCGCTCGGTAGCCGACCTCGGCCGCGCTTTCGCGCCGGGTCTCCACGAAGCCGAACTCACTTATCTGCGCGACACCGAATGGGCACGTAGCGCACAGGACGTCTTGTGGCGCCGCTCGAAACTCGGTCTGCACGTCGAACCGGGCACGCTCGATTCGATTACACACGACATTGACGCATGGTTCGCCCGCGAGCCGTTCCGACAGAGTGCCTAGCTAACAAATAGTTAGATCGTTTGGTTGAGCCAGGCTATTGCACCACGGCCTGGCTACATGGATGAACCCGAACGACCCGAATCGATTTTCACCCCTCGGCTACTGACAAAGCCGGGACGCACACGCTCAAACTGTTGCAGCCCGCTTCAAACAACACGCCGTTCCCGTCGCCGGTCAGCAATCCGGCGATTCATAAAACACATGGAGAAGAGACAATGCAGGATCAGTACATCCTCGCGCTTGACCAAGGCACCACCAGCTCCCGCGCGATGCTGTTCGACCGGCTCGGTAACGTCGTGTCGACCGCTCAGAAAGAATTTCAGCAAATCTATCCGCGTCCGGGTTGGGTCGAGCACGACCCGCAGGAAATCTGGTCGACGCAGGCCGGTGTCGCCGCAGAAGCGGTCACGCGGGCCGGCATGAACGGCACGTCGATCGCCGCGATCGGCATTACCAATCAGCGCGAGACCACCATCGTGTGGGACCGCGAGACCGGCCATCCGATCTATAACGCGATCGTCTGGCAGGACCGCCGCACGGCCGACTTCTGCGATCAGCTGAAAGAGCAAGGTCTCGACGAGAAAGTCCGCGCGAAAACCGGTCTGCCGATCGATTCGTACTTCTCGGCAACCAAGATCCGCTGGATTCTCGACAACGTCGAAGGCGCACGCGAAAAAGCGAAGCAAGGCCGCCTTGCCTTCGGCACGGTGGATAGCTGGCTCGTGTGGAATTTCACCAAGGGCGGCCTGCACGTCACCGATGTCACCAACGCGTCGCGCACGATGCTGTTCAACATCCACACGCTGAAGTGGGACGACGAACTGCTCGAAGCGCTCGACATTCCGCGCAATATGCTGCCGGAAGTGCGTGCATCGTCGGAAGTGTACGGGCCGACCAAGACCACCGTGTTCGCCTCCAAGATTCCGCTCGCGGGCATTGCCGGCGATCAGCACGCGGCCCTGTTCGGCCAGATGTGCACGCAGTCGGGCATGGTGAAAAACACCTACGGCACCGGTTGCTTCCTCGTAATGAACACGGGCGACAAGCCGATCGAATCGAAGAACAATCTCGTCACCACCATCGCGTGGCAGATCGGCGACCAGATCAACTACGCGCTCGAAGGCAGTATTTTCATCGGCGGCGCGGTGGTGCAATGGCTGCGCGACGGCCTCGGCATCATCAAGAACGCCGCTGAAATCGAAACAATGGCGCGCAGCGTGCCGCATAGCGACGGCGTGTATCTGGTGCCCGCGTTTGCAGGTCTCGGTGCGCCGCACTGGAATGCCCGCGCTCGTGGCACGCTGTTCGGCGTGACGCGCGGCACGAGCTCGGCGCATATCGCCCGCGCCGCACTCGACTCGATCGCCTATCAATCGCTCGACGTGCTGAAGGCAATGGAAGCCGACTCCGGCATCCGCATCGGCGAATTGCGTGTGGACGGCGGCGCTTGTGCGAACAATCTGCTGATGCAGTTCCAGGCAGACATTCTCGGTGTCGACGCCGTGCGGCCGAAGGTATCGGAAACGACCGCCCTGGGTGCGGCGTATCTGGCCGGTCTCGCGGTCGGCTACTGGAAAGACGTGGACGAACTGCAAAGCCAGTGGGCGCTCGATCGCCGCTTCACGCCGGCCCTGCCGCACGCCGACGTCAAGGAATGCCTCGACGGCTGGCAGCGCGCGATCCGTGCCGCGAAGGCCTGGGCCGACACGCCCTGATTGCTTTCGATCCGTTCCATAAAACACCTTTCGACATAACGAAGCCGCTTATTTTGCGGCTTCCCTAATAACTATATTTCGGATACCAAATCATGTCTCCTTACATTGCGGAATTCATCGGCACCGCGCTGTTGGTGCTGCTCGGCAACGGCGCAGTCGCCAACGTACTGCTCGCGCGCACCAAAGGCAAAGGCGCCGACCTGATTGTGATCGTGATGGGCTGGGCGATGGCCGTGTTCGTCGCCGTGTACGTCACGGCATCGTACAGCGGTGCGCACCTGAATCCTGTCGTGACGGTCAGTCTTGCGCTGGCAGGGAAATTTGCGTGGGCCAAAGTGCCGGGCTACGTCGCGGCGCAGATGCTCGGCGGGATGGCGGGCGCCCTGCTTGTGTGGCTCGCGTATCGTCAGCACTTCAACAAGGAAGGCGACGCCGACGTGAAGCTCGGCGTGTTCTGCACGTCGCCGGCCATTCGCAGCGTGCCGCATAACCTGCTCACCGAAATGATCGCAACCTTCGTGCTGATTCTCGGCGTGCTGTATCTGGCTTCGCCGCAAGTTGGCCTCGGCGCGCTCGACGCGCTACCGGTCGGCCTGCTGGTGCTCGGCATCGGTATTTCGCTCGGTGGCCCGACCGGTTACGCGATGAGCCCGGCGCGCGATCTGTCGCCGCGTCTGATGCATGCGTTGCTGCCGATTCCGGGCAAGCGCGACAGCGACTGGCGTTATTCGTGGATTCCGGTGTGCGGTCCGCTGATGGGCGGTGCGCTGGCAACGGGTCTGTATCTGTACCTGCACGCGCATTGATCTTGCAGCACACGTAGGGCGCGCATACAGGGGCCAGTTAAGGCCCAACTCAAAGCACGCTCAAGGCGCAAATAAGCGTCGACGGAAAGCGATGGCGCCGCGCACGCGGCGCCAAAGCACGTATCATGATGCTTTCAATCTCCGCGCATGAGCTTGCAACTGTCTTGCTCGCGTGCCTCTCGCTTTCCGTTTTAAAGCATGATCGACCACCTCATCTGTGACTGCGACGGCGTGCTCGTCGACAGCGAAATCATCGCTGACCGCGTGTTGCTCGAAACGCTGTCCGCCGCTTTCCCCGGCCTCGATTTCGAACCAACCGTCAAAACGGCGTTCGGCCAGCAGACCTCGCGCTTTCTCGAAGGCATCGAGAAGTCGTTCGATATCACGCTGCCCGCCGATTTCTTCAACACGATCGAACACAATGTCGAACTCGCGCTCGCGGCATCGCTCAGCCCGATCAACGGCGTGCGCGACGCCCTGCAACGCGTGACACTACCGGCCGCGGTCGTGTCGAACAGCCGGATGGCGCGCGTGCATGCGTCGGTGCGGCGCGCGGGCTTGCAGCAGATTTTCGGCGAGCGGATTTTCAGCGCCGAACAGGTGGCGCGGCCAAAGCCCTATCCGGACGTGTATCTGTTCGCGGCAAAGACGCTAGGCGTGGAACCGGCGCGATGCATCGTCGTGGAAGATAGCGTGGCCGGGTTGAATGCGGCGCGTGCGGCGGGCATGAAGACGATTGCCTTCGTCGGCGCGAGCCATATCCCCGATGGTTACGCAGATGCGCTGCGCAAAATGGGCATGACACGCATCATGATGCACATGGACGAGCTGCCGGGACTGGTTGAAGCCGGTATGCGAGGCGAATTCGGCGACGTGCAGTCTTAACGGACACCGCAATAAGAAAGCCGGCTTCGATGAACTGCACCCCAAATTGCCGGACGGCTGGGGGCAGTTCATCGAAGCCGGCTTTTTTTCAAACGCATGAGAATGCATGAAGTTCGCGCGGGCATACGCTACGGTCGTCTCAAGACAAAACGTCCGCCAACAAATCACCCCGCGCGACACGGCTCAACGCATCACGCCTCGTCGGCCACGCATTCGCGCGCCGTCGCCAGCGCCTGACGGAATTCCACCAGCTCGGCGATCGTCAGAATCGGCAGATTGTGTTGCGCGGCGAAGCGCTCCACATCCGCGCCGCGCGTCATCGTGCCGTCCGCGTTCATTAGCTCGCACAGCACGCCGGCCGGTTTCAGACCCGCGAGAATCGCCAGATCGACCGTGCCTTCGGTGTGGCCGCGGCGCGCGAGCACGCCGCCCGGTTGCGCACGCAGCGGAAACACGTGACCGGGGCGCACGATGTCGGCAGGCTTCGCCGTATCGCTGATGGCCGCGCGAATCGTCGTCACGCGATCGAGTGCGGACACACCGGTCGTCACGCCATCGCGCGCTTCGATCGAGACCGTGAACGCCGTGCCATGACGGCTTTCGTTGTTGACAGCCATCGGCGGCAGCTCGAGCGCGCGGATCTTCTCGTCGGGCAGGCACAGGCAGACGATGCCGCTGCATTCGCGGATCAGCAAGGCCATGGTTTCGACGGAAAGACGCTCGGCGGAAACGATCAGATCGGCTTCGTTCTCACGGTCGTGATCGTCTTGCAGGACGACGGCGCGGCCATCGCGCATGGCTTGCAAGGCGGCGGCGATACGCGGCGGAACGGGCTCGGTGGCGAGCAGGGGGAGGTCAAGTGATGCGCTATCCGCAATCACCGACGGAGCAGGAAAAGTAGCAAAGGACATAGTTGAAACGCTCATCGCAAAAGTTGGGCGAAAAACGTTTCAGGGCATTGCAAACAGGCAAAGACGCGCCGTTGAACGCCGCACAAAGCGGCGCTCGCGCACCGCCCGAACCTCTGGCGGCGTCACGGAAACGAACATGACTATCTGCACATCTTCTTCCATCCGGACTCTAACCGTCGGCTCTGGCTTCTCACCAGATCTGCTGACCCCGTGTGCCGGTCAGAGTTAGCGCAAAGCACTTACTCTGATCCCATGCAACGTAGTTGCGCGAACAACCACATTGACGACACGGGCGCTCGCGGGCTCACCGGCTGACGCTTTCGCGCTGCCGGCATACCGCCGGTGGGGAATTTCGCCCCGCCCTGAAGACGCACTGATTACCGGATCGACCGGCTGGCAAAGGATACAACAGTCGCGCGGGACCTGCAGCGCAACCCCTACTGATTAGACGGACATCCCTGCTTTACAGCCGATCTTCACAACCGGTGCTAGCAGTCCATCCGCCTGAAAACGGTGTTCGTCAGACTGGCGCGGCATGCCTTGTCAAATCGTGCGACGCAGGTACATCCCAGCGCGGCGGCGTTTCCGCCTTCAGCGTCACGCGAAACGCGCGCGCTTCGGTGTCGCCGGGATTGCGCAGACTGTGCGGCTGATCGGCGTCGAACACGATCGCATCGCCCGTGGCCAGCAATTGACGTTGATCGTGCACGCTGACTTCCAGCGTGCCTTCGCTCACCACCAGATTCACCGTGGTGCCCGGCGCGCGGCGCGTGCCGGCCTCGGTATGCAACGGCGCGATACGCAACTCGTGAAACTCGGCGGCGGTCGGCTCGGCATCGGGATAAAGCGGCCGCGCCGAGTAGCGCCCGTTCGAACTGACGAGCCGCGACGAACGCTCCGCCGGCAAATGCTCGAAACCGTTGGTCGCGTGACGCCGCAAGAACGCCGCCACCGATACCTTCAACGCCGCTGCCACCTTGCATAGCACCTTGATGGACGGCACGCTGCGCGCCGACTCGATCTGCGCGAGCATCGCTCGTGAGACGCCGGAAGCACGAGCCAGAGCGTCGAGCGAAAGTTGACGCTCGGCGCGCAAACGGGCGAGGTTCACGCCGACCAGATGTTCAAGAGCATCGAAGGGTTCGGCGGCACGCGGCGACGCATCGGTGTCAGCCGTGGGATCGCGAACCAGCGCAAGCGGGGAATGCATGATTGCCTCCAGTAGCGCCGCCGGACGGCGGGCAAGCGGTTAGTGGAAGCAAGATAGCATCGCGCCCCACCGCGCCCAACGAAGTTATCTTCACACTGTTATCAGTATTGCGGAGGACGATTCTCGCAAAGCTTGTGCGAATTTTTCATATGGGCGGGTTCGGGCCCGGATGTGCCCGAGCGCGTGCAAGCACTCGAGCACATGCATCCGGGGAGATCAGGTGCCCTCGCACCCACGTAGGCACATGCAGGCACATGCAGGCAGGCACGCTCAGGCGCGCTGCGCGACGACCGCCGCAGGCGCATCCATCCTCGACGCGAACCACGTGAGCAGCAACGCCACCACGCTGACCGCCGCCGCAACCCACGGCAGCGTATCGAGCGAATGGCCGTGATTGATCACCAGGCCACCGAGCCACGCGCCGCCTGCATTACCCACATTGAATGCACCGATGTTCAGCGTCGAAGCCAGATTCGGCGCAGCGGCGGCCTTCTCGACCACACGCATCTGCAACGGCGGCACGGTCGCGAACGCCGCAATGCCCCACACGAAAATGGTAATCGCCGCGGCCACCTGCGAATGACTGGTACGCGCGAAGATCGCCATCACCACCGCGAGCGCCACCAGAATGCCCATCAGCGAAGGCATCAGCGCACGATCCGCGAGCTTGCCGCCCACGGTATTGCCGATCGTCAGGCCAATGCCGAACAGCACCAGAATCAGCGTCACGCCACGCGGCGAGAAACCGCTGACCTGCTCGAGAATCGGCGCGATATAGGTGAACACGACGAACACGCCGCCGAAGCCGAGCACCGTCATCGCGAGCGCGGTCCAGACTTGCGGGTCCTTCAACACGCGTACTTCGTGGCCCAGCCCGACCGGGCCGGAATCGTGACGATTCGGCACCAGCAGCGACACGCCCGCCAGCGACAGCACACCGAACGCACTGACAATCCAGAATGCCGCACGCCAGCCGAATTCCTGGCCGACGAAAGTCCCGAACGGCACGCCGAGCACATTCGCCAGCGTCAAGCCGGTGAACATCAGCGCAATCGCGCTGGCGCGCTTTTCAGCCGGCACGAGCGAAGCCGCCACCACCGCGCCGATGCCGAAGAAGGACCCGTGCGCGAACGACGTCACCACGCGCGCGATCATCAGCACCGAGTAGTCCGATGCGATCGCGCACAGCGTATTGCCGACGATGAACACGCCCATCAGCAGTTGCAACGCGAGCTTGCGCGGCATCTTGCTGGTGACCACCGCGAGCAGCGGCGCGCCGACGGCGACGCCGAGCGCATAACCGCTCACCAGCAAACCGGCCGACGGAATCGACACCGACAGATCGCGCGCGACCTCGGGCAGCAAACCCATGATCACGAACTCGGTCGTACCGATCGCGAAAGCGCTGATCGCCAGCGCCAGTAATGGAATGGGCATTTTTCTACTCCAGGTTCTAAAGTTGAGCGTGTTAGCTACGGTGGGCGTGACGCCGCGCCGTCACGAATTCGATGACCACGCCAGGTGCGAGCGCGACGAACAGCTGTAATTCGGCCGGCTGCGGTCCCATCTGCGGCACATCGGCGAGCTGATAAGGCATGTCCGCCGCCTGCAGGCGCTGCAAGAGCGCCTGCCATTCGTCGGCGCTCTCCAGCCGGAAGGCGATATGGTCGATGCGTGGCGTCGCCCTGCCCGCTGCGGCGGGCATCGTTGCATCGATCAGATGAATGACCGGGCGGCCGTTGGCATACAGCCAGTAGCCGTCGATCGAAAACGGCGGTCGCGCGCCGTCCATCAGCCCGACGATATCGACGAAGAAACGCCGGGCGGCGTCGAGGTCGGCGGTGACGATCGTTGCGTGATCGAGTTGCATGGCCTGGCTCACAGAGCACAAAGGGTTTACGAGGAGTGCATTGTGAGCGGAACACGTCAATTTGATAATTGGCGTAGCATTTGAATCATTTTCAAATTCTTTTGAAAGATCGCGATGGACAACCTCGGTGATATCCGCCTGTTCGTTGAAGCGGCGCAGCAGGGCAGTCTTTCGGCGGCAGGCCGCAAGATGGGCCTGACGCCGGCCGCCGCCAGCGCGCGGCTGGCCAAGCTCGAAGCCGGCCTGAAAGCACGCCTGTTCGAGCGCACCACCCGCCAGCTCAGGCTTACGGACGAAGGCCGCCTCTACCTGAACTGCTGCCGCCAGGCGCTGCAGTCGCTCGACGACGCCGAAGCGGCGCTGCAGGCCGGCCAGGGCGTGGTGCGCGGCAAGGTGCGCATCTCCGCGACCTCGGACTTCGGCCGCAATCTGCTGATGCATTGGCTCGACGAGTTCAACGCGCTTTACCCGGAAGTCACGTTCGCGCTGACGCTGTCGGACTCGCTATCGAATCTGGTGCAGGAAGACATCGATCTGGCGATCCGCTTCGGCGTGCCGCAGGACAGTTCGCTGGTGGCCCGCAAGCTCGCGCCGAACCGGCGTGTGCTGTGCGCGTCGCCGGACTACATCGCGCGCAAGGGCGAGCCGAAAGACCCGCGCGATCTGGCGAATTTCGATTGCATCGTGCTCGGCACCGCGTCGGGCCCGGCCAACGAGTGGCGCTTTACACGCGGCGATGAAGTGCAGCACTACACCGTGCCGCTCGACACCGCTCGCGAGACGAACGACGGCGCCGTGGCCCGCGAATGGGCGCGGCGCGGCTACGGCATCGTCATCAAATCGATGTGGGACGTGGAAGCGGACTTGCGCGGCGACTGCCTGAAAATTCTGCTGCCCGAATGGCGCTACCCGGACGCGCCGCTGCATGCGCTCTACCATCGCAACCGCTTTATGGCGCCGCGCGTGCGGGTGCTGCTGGACTTTCTGAGCGAGCGCTTCGCGCAGGTGTCGGACGAACTGGAAGGCCTGCTGGGCTTGCCGCCGGAGCGTCCTCGCGCAATCGCCGCGGCGGAAACCGCATCCGGTGAAGGGCTATAATATTGAGCTACGCTGCAAGCGTGCGTTGAAAGCGGATCCCAATGGACCTGAACGGGACACGAGCAGGGACAAGCAGGGCACAAGCGGGAGCCCAAACCGTCCCCAAGCGCCGCCCGGCGGCCCTTCCGCACGTTTTCACCCTCTTCACCTTTTAAATGACGCCCCCAGGTTAACCACTGCGACCGGCGAAAATCGATGACCAAGAAAGTTTATGTAAAGACCTACGGCTGCCAGATGAACGAGTACGACTCCGACAAAATGGTCGACGTACTCGGCGCGGCTGAAGGGCTCGTCAAGACCGACACGCCGGATGATGCGGACGTCATTCTCTTCAATACCTGCTCGGTGCGCGAAAAAGCGCAGGAGAAAGTCTTCTCCGAACTCGGCCGTGTGCGCGAATTGAAAGAAGCGAACCCGAATCTGATCATCGGCGTGGGCGGTTGCGTGGCGAGCCAGGAAGGCGCATCCATCGTGGCGCGCGCACCGTATGTCGATCTGGTATTCGGTCCGCAAACGCTGCACCGTCTGCCGCAAATGATCGACAAGCGCCGCGAAAGCGGCCGCGCTCAGGTCGACATCTCGTTCCCGGAAATCGAAAAGTTCGATCACCTGCCGCCGGCGCGCGTCGATGGCGCAAGCGCGTTCGTGTCGATCATGGAAGGGTGCAGCAAATACTGCAGCTACTGCGTCGTGCCGTACACGCGCGGTGAGGAAGTGTCGCGTCCGCTGGACGACGTGCTGACCGAAATCGCTGGCCTCGCCGACCAGGGCGTGCGCGAAGTTACGCTGCTCGGCCAGAACGTGAATGCTTACCGCGCCGGCATCACGCTTGGCTCGTCGGAAATCGCCGACTTCGCCCAGTTGATCGAATACGTCGCGGATATTCCCGGCATCGAACGGATTCGCTACACCACGTCGCATCCGAAGGAATTCACGCAGCGCCTGATCGACACCTACGCCAAGGTGCCGAAGCTCGTCAGCCACCTGCATCTGCCGGTGCAGCACGGCTCCGACCGCATCCTGATGGCGATGAAGCGCGGCTACACCGTGCTCGAATACAAGTCGGTGATCCGCAAGCTGCGTGCGATCCGTCCTGATCTGTCTTTGTCGACCGACATGATCGTCGGCTTCCCCGGCGAAACGGAAGAAGACTTCGACAAGATGATGGCGCTGGTCCACGAGATGAAGTACGACACCAGTTTCTCGTTCGTCTACAGCCCGCGTCCCGGCACGCCGGCCGCGAATCTGCACGACGACACGCCGCACGAAGTGAAACTCAAGCGTCTGTACCATCTGCAGGCTACGATCGAAGAAAACGTGCAGCGCATCAGCGATTCGATGGTCGGCAAAGTCGAGCGGATTCTGGTCGAGCGCCCGGCGCGCAAAGACCCGAACGAACTCGCGGGCCGTACCGAGAACAACCGCGTGGTGAATTTCCCGGCGCCGATCGCGTCGCACGCGCGGCTGATCGGTCAGATGGTGGACGTGAAAATCGTCCATGCGTACCCACATTCGTTACGTGGCGAGCTCGTGCTGGTGCACGACGACGCGCCCGCAACCACCCACTGAGCGACGCCAGCCAGCGTCACGAACCCGACAGGATCGATCCTCCGCCTTGAAGACCACTCAGCAGCATCTGGAATTCACCGCACCGCGCGACGACAACGCGCGGCTCGCCAACCTCTGCGGACCGCTCGACGAAAATCTGCGGCAGATCGAGCAGGCGCTCGACGTGACGCTGCAACGCCGTGGCCACCGCATCACGATTCGCGGGCGCGGCGCGAAACTCGCGCTCACCGCGCTCGAAAGGTTCTACGACAACTCGCAGAAGCCACTGTCGGTCGACGATATCCAGCTCGCGCTCGTTGAAGTGCGCCAGCCGGCGCGCCGTCGCACGAACGGCAACGGCCATGGCACGGAAGCGCTGGACCCGCGCTTTCCGGGCAATCCCGATCATCCGTTCGACCAGCCCGCCGACAGCAACGACGAGGACCTCGAAGAACTCGGCCCGAAGCTGTACACACGCCGCGCCGATCTGCGCGGCCGCACGCCGATGCAACGCGAATATCTGAAGCAGATCATTTCGCACGACGTGACGTTCGGCATTGGCCCGGCGGGGACAGGCAAGACCTATCTCGCCGTGGCTTGCGCGGTGGACGCCCTGGAGCGCGATCAGGTCAAACGCATCGTGCTGACACGTCCGGCCGTCGAAGCGGGCGAGCGGCTCGGCTTTTTGCCAGGCGATCTGGCACAGAAGGTGGACCCGTATCTGCGTCCGTTGTATGACGCGCTGTACGACCTGCTCGGCTTCGACAAAACCGCCAAGATGTTCGAGCGGCAGATGATCGAAATCGCGCCGCTCGCGTACATGCGCGGCCGTACGCTGAATCACGCGTTCATCATCCTCGACGAGGCGCAGAACACCACGCCCGAACAGATGAAGATGTTCCTCACGCGGATCGGCTTCGGCTCGAAGGCGGTGGTCACCGGCGATACGACCCAGGTCGACTTGCCGCGTGGTCACAAGAGCGGGCTGATCGAAGCGCAGCAGGTGCTCGCGGATGTGCGAGGCATTGCGCTCACACGCTTCACCAGCGCGGACGTGGTGCGGCATCCGCTGGTCGCGCGAATTGTGGAGGCGTACGATGCGCATTCGCAGAAAGCCGCCAGTCCGGCGGATTCCCGCTGATTTGCGACGCTGATTCGCGACGCTGATTCGCGACGCTGATTTGCGTCGCAAATTGGCGTTGAATTCCGCTGGATTTGCCGCAACAACCCAAGCAACACATCGACACCGCATGAGCCGCGCACCGAAACTGACGTTGAATCTGCAATTCCCCGCCGCCAAGGCCTGGCCCGAACACAAGGCGCTGCTGCCGCGCGCTACCGTAGCCGGCTGGATCAAGGCGGCGCTCTTCGCAGACGGTGAGCTGACCGTGCGTTTCGTCGACGCCGAAGAAGGCCGCACGCTGAACCGCACCTATCGCGGCAAGGATTATTCGACCAACGTACTGACGTTTTCCTACGCCGAATCGGAAGACGATCCGGTAACGGGCGACCTGATCCTGTGCTGTCCGGTGGTGGAAAAGGAAGCCGCCGAGCAGGGCAAGCCGCTCCTCGCGCACTACGCGCATCTGCTGGTGCACGGCACCCTCCACGCACAAGGCTACGACCACGAGGTCGAGGAAGAAGCCGAGGAAATGGAAGCGATCGAAACGGAAATCCTCGGCAAGCTCGGTTTCCCGGATCCTTATCAATAGTCTTTGCCATCACCGTCAGAAACCATCGTGAGCACCTCGTCCCCTGAAGCCGATACCCAAAGCACGCCGTGTCCGGGCTATCCACCCTCGCTCGGTGAGCCGCGGCTGCTGACGGAAGATGAGTTGCGCGCGTCGCTTGAACGCACGTTGCGCGACTGGGACCGCACGAGCGATCTGTGGCTGTTCGGCTATGGTTCGCTGATCTGGAATCCCGGCCTGCCCACCGTCGAAGCGGCGCGGTCGAAAGTGCATGGCTATCATCGCGGTCTATATCTGTGGTCGCGTGTGAACCGCGGCACCCCTGAGCAACCCGGGCTCGTCCTTGCGCTCGATCGCGGCGGTTCGTGCTCCGGCATCGCCTTCCGCCTCGCTGCCGAGGGTGCGATGCCGCATCTGGAAGCGCTGTGGCGCCGTGAAATGCCGATGGGTTCGTACCGCCCGGCGTGGCTGCCCTGCGTGCTCGCCGACGGCCGTCGCGTCGACGCGCTCGCATTCGTGATGCGGCGCGATGTGCCGACCTACACCGGCAAGTTGCGCGACGAGGTCGTCAAAACCGTGTTCGGCTGCGCGAGCGGCCGCTACGGTACGACGCTCGATTACGTCAGCCGCACCGTTCATGCCCTGCGCGAAAGCGGCATGCCGGATCGCGCGCTGGAAGCGCTGCTCGAGCGTTGCCGCGAGGCCGGTCGTGAAGCTGACCAGCAAACGAGCCAGGGGGCGGTGTGATAAGCCGCGAACCGCGCTGACGCGCCAGTTGCCGTTTACGCGAGCCTCCCGGGGCTAAACGCCATCGAACCGCCACCGAACGGACGCCCCGAAAGAAAGTCAGCCACGCCCGCATCGGCACCGCAATCCGTACTTTTTTGCTCGAAAACGCTTTTCCCCGCGTAATCAGTTAGGATTGACCCATGCCCACCGCACGCGGCCGGGCGGGTTCATCACTGCTTCACTCACCGCCCAGCCAGGCGGGACACGGTCCTGCCATGTGCCTGGTGTATCCTTAATGCTCTGCAACAGCGCGCCCAGTCTCGCCGGGCGCACTACCATGAACGACACGTATCCCAGTCGACACCGAACTAGCGACAAACCACAGGAAAAACGCTCACTCCTCGAGCGTTTGACCGACTTCATCTCGCCCGAGCCCGACTCGCGCGCAGAGCTCCTGGAAATCCTGCAGGACGCGCACGAGCGCAACCTGATCGACGCCGACTCGCTGTCGATGATCGAGGGCGTGTTCCAGGTGTCCGAACTCTGCGCACGCGACATCATGGTGCCGCGCGCGCAAATGGACGCGATCAACATCGCGGACAATCCCGCCGAATTCATCCCCTACGTGCTGGAAAAAGCGCACTCGCGCTATCCGGTCTTCGAAGGGAACCGCGACAACATCATCGGCGTGCTGCTCGCGAAAGACCTGCTGCGCTACTACGCTGAAGACGAATTCGACGTGCGCGGCATGCTGCGCCCGGCCGTCTTCATTCCGGAGTCCAAGCGCCTGAACGTGCTGCTGCACGACTTCCGCGTGAATCGCAATCACCTCGCGGTGGTGGTCGACGAATACGGCGGCGTGGCCGGCCTGATCACGATCGAAGACGTGCTGGAACAGATCGTCGGCGATATCGAGGACGAATACGATTTCGACGAGGAAAGCGGCAACATCATTGCCTCGCCGGACGGCCGTTTCCGCGTGCGCGCGCTCACCGAAATCGAGCAGTTCAACGAGGCCTTCGGCACGCATTATTCGGACGACGAAGTCGATACGATCGGCGGTCTCGTCACGCATCATTTCGGCCGCGTGCCGCATCGTGGCGAAAAAGTCCGTCTCGACGATCTGATCTTCGAGATTCTGCGCGGCGACGCCCGCCAGATTCATATGCTGCTGGTGCGCCGCGACCCGCTCGCCGGCCAGCGCGAGCGCGAAGCACAGCACGTGCAGACCTGATCCGCTTCTTTTCTTCGCTTCTTCAACTTCTCACGCCGACCGCGCAACAATGGCCGACCCGATTACATCCCGTTCGCGCCGCGGCGTGAGTGTTACTGCCGCCCGAGAAACACGCGGCCGTGCCCTGCCCCGCTGGCACTACCTCGTCGCGCTGGCCGCCGGTGCGGCCAACACGCTGTCGTTCGCGCCGACGCCGCACGGCGGCTGGCTCGAACTCGTGATCTTCGTGTTCTTCTTTGCGTGGCTCACGCGTACGACGGGCTGGAAAAGCGCCGCGTTGACCGGTGGCGCGTTCGGCTTCGGCAACTACGTCACCGGCGTGTGGTGGCTGTACGTCAGCATGCATGACTACGGCGGCATGGCCGCGCCGCTCGCGGGCGCGGCGGTCGTGCTGTTTTCGCTATATCTGGCGGTATATCCGGCGCTCGCTGCGGGCATCTGGTCGTTCTGTGCCGGTCACGCACGCAATGCCGCGTCAGACACCGACAAACCTTTCTCGCCGACCTGGCACGGCGCGCTGGCTTTTGCGAGCGCGTGGGCAGTCGGTGAATGGTTGCGCGGCACCGTGTTCACCGGCTTCCCGTGGCTCGCAAGCGGCTATGCGCAGGTGGACGGACCGTTCGCCGGATTTGCGCCGGTAGCGGGCGTGTATGGCGTCGGCTGGATGCTTGCCCTGGTGGCGGCGTTGATCGTACAAGCGCTGGTGCCGTTGCTGCCGTCACGCGGGCAGCCCGATACCGCTGACGGCGGCAATGCTGGCACTGAAACTCAGCGCGGCTCCGCGCGCATCGCCATGCCGGGCGGAATCGCGCTTGCGTTGATCGCAGCCGGCCTGCTGCTGCCGCTCGTGCAATGGACCCTGCCCGCCAACGCGCCGCTGACGGTGCGCCTCCTGCAAGGCAACGTCAAACAGGAAATGAAGTTCGAAGTAGCGGGCATGCGCGCGGCGATCGACCAGTATCAGCAGATGATCACGTCGAAGCCGGCTGACCTGATCGTCACGCCGGAAACCGCCATTCCCGTGCTCGCGCAGCAATTGCCGCCGCAGTTCGCGTCGGCGGTGCGCAGCTTCTCGGATACGACCGGCACCGCCATCCTGTTCGGCGCGATTGGCGGCACGATCACGCCGGAAGGCCAGGTGGTCGACTATACGAACAGCCTGTTTGGCGTGACGCCGGGCACGCGTGACGTGTTCCGCTACGACAAACACCATCTCGTCCCGTTCGGCGAATTCGTGCCGTGGGGCTTCCGCTGGTTCGTGAATCTGATGAGCATTCCGCTCGGCGATTTCGCGCGCGGCGCGCCGGTGCAAAAGCCGTTTATCGTGCATAACCAGCCGGTCTCGGTCGACATTTGCTACGAGGATATTTTCGGCGAGGAGATCGCGCGGAACATCCGCGAGAGCGATACGCCGGCAGGCGTGCTGGTCAACTCGACCAATCTGGCGTGGTTCGGCGACACGATCGCGCTGGATCAGCATCTGCAGATCGCACGCATGCGTTCGCTGGAAACCGGCCGGCCGATGCTGCGCGCCACCAACACCGGCATGACCGCCGCGATCGATGCGAACGGCAAGGTAATCGGCCGATTGACGCCGTACACGATCGGCTCGCTCGATGTGACGGTGCAAGGCACCTCGGGCAGCACGCCGTATGTGACGAGCGGCAATAACACGGTGCTGGCGGTTTCGTTATTGCTGCTGGCATTCGGGTTTGCATTTGGGCCGGGGATTACGCGGCGGCAAAACGGTAAGAAATAACTCGCGATAAACGGCGTGACTGCGCGCATGCCGTTTATACGTGAAAGCGCTACGACGAATCGCAGCGCAAAACCCGCCCAATAGAAAAACGCGCGCTCCGGAACACCGCGAGCGCGCGCTTATAAAAAATCAGGCTTTACTGATTCGATGCGATCCGCTGTTGAATATGCTGTGCGCGCGCCGGTGAAGCCGGATGCGAACTCAACATACTCGACTTGCCGCCATCGAGTTGTGCGAGCTTGTTGAACGCCGTCACCAATCCCGACGGATCGAGATTCTTCTTTTTCTGCAAATCGAACGAATAATCGTCGGCCGCGCTTTCCTGGGTTTGCGAGAACTGCGCGTTAATCAGCTTCTCGGAGAAATCGCCGAGTTGTGAACCCGACAACGCCCCCGCCACGCCACCCGCCGACGATGCCACCGAACGCGCCGCCGAAGTCGCATACGCGACCTGCATCGCCTTCTTCGTATGGCCGAGTGCAACGTGGCCCATTTCATGACCGACCACGCCGCGCACTTCGTTGTCGTTCATCATGTCCATCAGGCCGCTGTAGACGCGCACGCAGCCGTTGGCCATCGCCCATGCATTGACGTCCTTGGTGATGTACACCTTGTAGTTCACCGGCACGCCGTTGATGTTGTTGCCCAGTTGCGCGGCGATCTTGTTCAGACGTTTCTGATACTTGCTGTTCGCGGCAGCAATCTGATTTTCACTATCCAGTTGCGCGCACGACTTGTCGGTCAGCGCACGCACGTCAGCATCGCTGAGTGTGGCGGCCTGAGCGGCCTGCTGGCCGGACTGGATCAACGCGGTCGGATTGACGTTGCTGACGTTCGCGCACGCAGCAAACAGCGCACAGGCAGAAGCTGCAATGACAAAGCGGTACGATTTCATGGTGGAAGTCTCTTTTGCGGACGTTATTAATATCGACGGCGCGTTTTAATGCACCGCCCATTCGCAATGGCCGCAAATCACGGGAGAAAAACTCCGCGTATGTCGATTGCATAAACCATTACGCCACGCGGCAGACAAAAAAATGCGCCTGACGGGTAGGCGCATTTTTACCACAACGTAAGCTTAAGTTTATGCTTATGAAAGCATTAGTGACATCATTTTGCAATTTAGTGAAAATTGCTGACGGTGCGATTCCAGACAACCGCACCGTTGACCGGCAACGAGCACTTCGCTTAATTCGCCGGCACCGTGTCAATAAACGACTGACGCAGCGACAGCTTCTGGAAATGCTTATCCAGATTCGGATACCCTTCGCGCCAGTTCAATTCCGGCATGCGGAAATCGAGGTAGCCCAGCGCGCAACCCACGGCGATGTCCGCGAGCGTGTAGTGATTGCCCGTGCACCACGGCTTGCTGCCCAATCCTTGCGACATGGCGATCAGGCCTTCGTCGATCTTGCGTTGCTGCCGCGCGACCCACGCGTCCACGCGCTGCTCGGGCGTGCGCTGGGTGCTTTCGAGGCGAATCAGCACCGCGGCATCAAGGATGCCGTCGGCGAGCGCCTCCCAGCAGCGCACTTCCACGCGCTCGCGGCCCGACGGCGGAATCAGCTTGCCGACCGGTGAAAGCGTATCCACGTATTCGCAGATCACCCGCGAGTCGAACACCGCTTCGCCGTCTTCCATCACGAGGCACGGCACCTTGCCGATCGGATTGAAGGTGTGAATCGTGGTCTCCGGCGCCCAGACGTTCTCGAGCACGAGTTCGTAGTCGATCTTCTTGTCGGCCAGAACGATTCGCGCTTTGCGCACGAACGGACTGCCGAGCGAACCGATGAGTTTCATCATTACCATCTGCCTTTTCTTGAATTCGGCGAAAGTATAAGTGGTCGGCGGCATTCCCGAGCACAGCGCAGTCGCTTCGCAAGCCGCATGGATGCTTGCTGTGGATGGATTGCAACATTGCCGCGACACTAGCATGCCGTCTACCCGGCCGAATGGCTAACGCGGTCGAGGCGACCACCTTTCCCCGCCAGTATCCGTGCAAAATAAGTCTCCGCATTGGGCGCTACAATCGCAAGATGAACCAGCCGACCGAACCTACCATCGCCATCGACGTCTACCGCACGCGCCGCGAGCGCGTACTCGCCGCGCTGCGCGCAGCGGGCGGGGGCGTCGCCATCGTCCCCACCGCTCCGGAAAAGCTGCGCAACCGGGACGCCGACTACCCCTACCGGCACGATAGCTACTTCTACTATCTGACGGGCTTCAGCGAGCCCGAGGCGTTGCTGGTGCTCGACGCAAGCGCAGCGCCTGGCGGGCCGGCTTCGACCCTGTTCTGCCGCGAGAAGAATGTCGAGCGCGAAACGTGGGAAGGTTTCCGGTTCGGGCCGGATGGCGCGCGCGAGGCGTTCGGCTTCGACGCCGCCTTCGCCGTGAGCGAAGTCGATACGCAACTGCCGCGCATACTGGCGGACAAACCGTCGCTGCACTATGCGCTCGGCACGTCGGCGGAACTGGACGAACAGGTGCGCGGCTGGCTCGACGCCGTGCGCGCACAAAGCCGCGGCGGTATCGCCGCCCCCACCGTCGCGCATGACCTGATCCCCTTGCTCGACGACATGCGGCTCGTCAAGGATGCGCACGAACTCGCCATCATGCGCCGCGCCGGACAGATTTCCGCGCAAGCGCATCGCCGCGCCATGGCAGCCTGCCACCCCGGCGTGCGCGAGTACGAACTCGAAGCCGAACTGCTCTACACGTTCCGCAAATTTGGCGCGCAGGCGCCGGCTTACACCTCGATCGTCGCGGCGGGCGCCAACGCCTGCGTGCTGCACTATCCGGCCGGCAACGCGATTGCCCAGGACGGCGACCTGATCCTGATCGACGCTGCCTGCGAACTCGACGGCTATGCGTCCGACATCACCCGCACTTTCCCGGCGAACGGCCGCTTCACGCCGGCGCAGCGCGAGCTGTACGACATCGTGCTGGCCGCGCAGCAGGCTGCCGTCGACGCGACTCGCGCCGGCGCCACCTTCGACGATCCGCATCAAGCCGCCTTGCGCGTGCTGTCGCAAGGGCTGCTCGACACCGGCATCATCGACCGCACGAAATTCGCCTCGGTCGACGCCGTGATCGCCGAGCGCGCCTATGCGCCGTTCTACATGCACCGTACCGGCCACTGGATCGGCATGGACGTGCACGACGTCGGCGACTACCGCGAACGCGGCGCCCCGCGCGACGAAGCGGGCGCGCTGCCGTGGCGCACGCTAGAAGTGGGGATGGCGCTGACCATCGAGCCCGGGCTGTATATCCGGCCGGCCGAGGGCGTGCCCGAGCGCTACTGGAACATCGGGATCCGCATCGAGGACGACGCGATCGTCACGCCGGACGGTTGCGAACTGATCACACGCGAGGTCCCGGTGGCGGCCGACGAGATCGAAGCGCTGATGCAGCAAACCCGTGCAGCCCAGGCAGTTGGCAAGTGACCCGGACGGTCACCCCAGAAACAACTCAAGCAGTAACCCAAGGAAGTAACCCGCAATGAACGACGTTTCCCAGTCGACGGTGATTCTGAAACCCGCCGCGTCCGACCATCCGTTCGATTTCGACGTGACGATCGTCGGCGCCGGGCCGGTCGGGCTGGCGCTTGCCGGCTGGCTGGCGCGACGCAGCGCGACGCAGGCGCTGAAGATCGCGCTGATCGACGCGCGCGAGCCGGAAGATTCGATTGCCGATCCGCGCGCGATCGCCGTGTCGCACGGCAGCCGGATGATCCTCGAACCGTTGAGCTGGCCTGCCGAGGCCACCGCGATCCAGCGCATCCACGTGTCGCAGCGCGGCCATTTCGGCCGCACGCTGATCGATCACAGCGAGCACGGCTTGCCGGCGCTCGGCTATGTCCTGCGCTATGGCGCGATCGTGCACGGCCTCGCCGAGGCGGTTCATGCGACGTCCGTGCACTGGTTCCGCTCCACTTCCGCGTCGGCGCCGACTCAGGACCTCGACGGCGTCACGCTGCCGATCGAAACCGCCGGTGTCACACGCAATCTGCGCACGCGAATTCTGGTGAGTGCCGAAGGCGGCCTGTTCGGCGACCAGAAAACCGGCAAGCTCGGCGATGACAAGGATAAGGGCGCGAGCGGCAAAGCCGGCAGCCGCACTGGCGAGGTCGGCACCCGCGATTACGGGCAAACCGCGCTGGTCGGTACGGTCACGGTGTCCGCGCCGCAACCGCATGTGGCCTGGGAGCGCTTCACGTCGCAAGGACCCATTGCGCTGCTGCCGATGGGCGGCGTGCGCGGCGCGAATTACGCGCTGGTCTGGTGCTGCTCACCCGAAGAAGCCACGCGACGCGCGCAGCTCCCGGACGACGAGTTCCTGCGCGAACTTGGCGCCGCATTTGGCAGCCGCATGGGCAGCTTTACGCAAATCAAGGGGCGTGCGTCGTTCCCGCTGGGACTCAACGCGATCGATACGCTCGTGAAGGGCCATGTCGTCGCAATCGGTAACGCGGCGCAAACGCTGCATCCCGTGGCGGGCCAAGGTCTGAATCTGGGCTTGCGCGACGCGCACGCGCTCGTCGATGCCCTGTCGGCGGAAGGCCCCACCCCGCTCGCACTGGCGACGTTCGCGCAACGCCGTGCGCTCGACCGGCGCCTGACAATCGGCGCGACCGACACGCTCGCCCGCCTTTTCACGGTCGACTTCCCGCCGCTCGCCACCTTGCGCGGCCTCGCCCTCACCGCGCTCGAATTCGTGCCGCCGGTGAAAACTGCGCTGGCGCGGCAAATGATGTTCGGCCAACGCCGCTGAGCGCGCCGCCCGCTCGCGTTCCACAGCCTCTGCAAGCTTTTTAGGCACCGTCGTCAGGCACGTAAACAAAGCCGCGCGAGCGGTGCCGACTCTATGAACCGGACCACTTTCATAGAAGATTTAATGAGTTACGACAGACGCAAGTCAGGTCCCGGCTATCTGTTAACGCTAAAATAGCGGTTTTCCCTCGCATTTCGCGAATGCGCCGATTGACAGAATTTGAACAATCGGTCGCAGGCGCGTCCTAGTCATGCCTACTCTCGGCTCCCACAATCTGCGTAATAACCTGTTCGTCGCCCCCATGGCCGGCGTGACCGACCGGCCGTTCCGGCAGTTGTGCAAACGGCTGGGCGCGGGCTATGCGGTGTCGGAAATGGTCGCCTCGAACGCGCAGTTGTGGAAAAGCGAAAAAACCATGCGCCGTGCCAACCACACGGGCGAGGTCGAACCGATCGCCGTCCAGATCGCCGGCGCCGATCCGGCCATGATGGCCGAAGCCGCTCGCTACAACGTGGCGAACGGCGCGCAGATCATCGACATCAACATGGGCTGCCCGGCCAAGAAGGTGTGCAACGTGGCTGCGGGTTCCGCCTTGCTGCAGAACGAACCGCTGGTGCAGCGCATTGTCGAGGCCGTGGTGGGCGCGGTGGGCGCTGGGCCGGATGCGGTGCCCGTCACGCTGAAGATCCGCACCGGCTGGGATCGCGACAACAAGAACGCTTTGACGGTCGCGCGTCTGGCCGAAGCCGCCGGCATTGCCATGCTGACCGTGCACGGCCGCACGCGCGCCGACCTGTATCACGGCGACGCCGAATACGAGACCATCGCGGCCGTCAAAGCGGCGGTGCGCATTCCGGTGGTCGCCAATGGCGACATCGCCTCGCCGCAAAAAGCCCGTGAAGTGCTCGCCGCCACCGGCGCCGACGCCATCATGATCGGCCGCGCCGCCCAGGGGCGTCCGTGGCTGTTCCGCGAGATCGAGCATTTCCTGCAAACGGGCGAGTTGCTGCCGCCGCCGCGCATCGACGAAATCCAGCAGGTGATGAACGAGCATCTCGAAGATCACTACGCGTTCTATGGCGAATTTACGGGCGTACGCACTGCGCGCAAGCATATCGGCTGGTACACTCGCGGCCTTTCTGGCGCCAACGTGTTCCGGCACCGCATGAATACGCTGGACACCACGCGCGAACAACTCCTCGCCGTCAACGAGTTCTTCGACGCCCAAAAGGCGATCTCCGACCGTCTCGTCTACGTCGACGAGACGCTCAGCAAGAACGACGGCGAGCCGGACCATACCGACCGACTAGCAGCATGAGCAAGAACAATATCGAACAATCTGTCCGCGACAGCCTGGGAATGTATTTCCAGGACCTCGACGGCTCCAATCCGCATGACGTCTACGACATGGTTATTTCATGCGTGGAAAAACCCTTGCTCGAAGTGGTGCTCGAGCAGGCCGGCGGCAACCAGTCGCTGGCCGCCGAGTATCTCGGCATCAACCGCAATACGCTGCGCAAGAAACTGCAACAGCACGGTTTGTTGTAGTTCGTTGTAGTTTCAGGCGCCCTGCCACGTTTCCCTTCGGCTTTTCGTCTTCATCATGATCAAGCAAGCGCTCATCTCCGTTTCCGACAAGTCCGGCATTGTCGACTTCGCCAAGTCGCTGTCGGACCTCGGCGTCAAGATCCTGTCGACCGGCGGCACCGCGAAACTCCTCGCGGACGCGGGTCTGTCCGTCACCGAAGTCGCCGACTACACGGGCTTCCCGGAAATGCTGGACGGGCGCGTGAAAACGCTGCATCCCAAGGTGCACGGCGGCATTCTCGCGCGCCGCGACCTGCCGGAGCACATGGCAGCGCTTGAAAAGCACGACATCCCGACGATCGACCTGCTGGTCGTGAATCTGTATCCGTTCGTGCAGACCGTGTCGAAAGAAGAGTGCTCGCTGGAAGACGCGATCGAGAATATCGACATTGGCGGCCCGACCATGCTGCGCTCCGCCGCGAAGAATCATCGCGACGTGACGGTCGTGGTCGATCCGGCGGATTACGCCGTCGTGCTCGACGAAATGCGCGCGAACAGCAACGCGGTTTCGTACAAGACGAACTTCCGCCTGGCCACCAAGGTATTCGCGCACACCGCGCAGTACGACGGCGCGATCACGAACTACCTGACGAGCCTGACCGACGAACTGCAACACTCGTCGCGCAATACTTACCCGGCTACGTTCAACCTGGCTTTCGACAAGGTGCAAGACCTGCGCTACGGCGAAAACCCGCATCAGAGCGCGGCGTTTTACCGCGACCTGGCGGTGCAGCCGGGCGCACTGGCGAACTACAACCAGTTGCAAGGCAAGGAACTGTCGTACAACAACATCGCCGATTCCGATGCAGCGTGGGAATGCGTGAAGACGTTCGACGTGCCGGCCTGCGTGATCGTCAAGCATGCGAATCCGTGCGGCGTGGCAGTGGGCGCGGACGCGAACGAAGCGTATGCGAAGGCGTTCCAGACCGATCCGACCTCGGCGTTCGGCGGCATCATCGCGTTCAACCGTGAAGTCGACGAAGCGGCGGCGCAAGCCGTGGCCAAGCAGTTCGTCGAAGTGCTGATCGCCCCGTCGTTCAGCGCGGCAGCTCGCCAGGTGTTCGCGGCCAAGCAGAACGTGCGTCTGCTGGAAATCGCCTTGGGCGAAGGCCACAACGCGTTCGATCTGAAGCGCGTCGGCGGCGGCCTGCTGGTGCAATCGCTCGATTCGAAGAACGTGCAGCCGCATGAATTGCGCGTGGTCACGAAGCGCCACCCGACGCCGAAGGAAATGGACGACCTGCTGTTCGCATGGCGCGTCGCGAAGTACGTGAAGTCGAATGCGATCGTGTTCTGCGGCAACGGCATGACGCTCGGCGTCGGCGCGGGCCAGATGAGCCGCGTGGACTCGGCGCGTATCGCGAGCATCAAGGCGCAGAACGCCGGTTTGACGCTGGCCGGTTCGGCCGTGGCGTCGGATGCGTTCTTCCCGTTCCGCGACGGCCTGGACGTGGTGGTCGCGGCAGGTGCGACCTGCGTGATTCAACCGGGCGGCTCGATGCGCGACGACGAAGTAGTCGGTGCGGCAGATGAGCACAACATCGCGATGGTGTTGACCGGGGTGCGTCACTTCCGGCATTGAATTCGGCTTCGCAGACACCGCGTGGCTCCTTGTGATGCGGTAGTCGCTAACGTAGTTTGAGCGAAACGGCCCGGTGGAGATTTCCACCGGGCCGTTTTCTTTTGGATCTGCGATTTTGGCGCGGCCGATTTCATACACCCCGACACCTGAGTCAACGCTGAGCCTCCGATAGCGCTCCGTGTGCGCCCCCTCTTTCAACGCATGCAGAAGCGGCTTTTATTCCGCCGTCAGCGCCACACACCGACCGCTATGCGGCGCGTTCGTTGTAGTATCGCAAGCACCTGGTTTTCACCGCATGTGCGGCACCTCATGAGAATTCTCGGCATCGACCCCGGCTTGCGCGTAACCGGCTTTGGCGTAATCGATCAAACCGGACACACGCTCAGCTACGTCGCAAGCGGCGTGATCAAAACCGCCGACGCCGATCTGCCATCGCGTCTCGGCACGATTTTCGAAGGCATTTCGACACTGATCCGCCAGCATTCCCCGGACCAGTCCGCGATCGAAAAGGTATTCGTCAACGTCAACCCGCAATCCACCCTGCTGCTCGGCCAGGCGCGCGGCGCGGCAATCTGTGGACTGGTGGCGGGCGGCGTGCCGGTCGCCGAATATACGGCCTTGCAGTTGAAGCAGGCCGTGGTCGGCTACGGCCGCGCAACCAAGGAGCAGATGCAGCAGATGGTGGTGCGGCTCCTCAACCTCTCCGGCGTACCCAGCACCGACGCCGCCGACGCCCTCGGCATGGCGATCTGCCACGCGCACGGCGGCTCGACGCTTAGTACGCTGGGCGGAATTGCGCCTTCGCTGGCGAAGAAAGGTTTGCGAGTGCGGCGCGGACGGCTGGTGGGCTAGGCCCTCCGTTCCGGCTTGCCAGCACGATGATCCGCACCGCGACCGAGCCGGCTTCCGGCCGCACGAATTGTGGAAACAGCGCGAATCGCGACTACGCATCATGCAGCGCATCCACTGCGCTACACTCGCCCTTTCTCTCAAGATTGAATCCGCCATGATCGGTCGCATTGCCGGCGTTCTGCTGGAAAAAAACCCGCCACACCTGCTCGTCGACTGCAACGGCGTCGGTTATGAAGTCGACGTGCCGATGAGCACGTTCTACAACCTGCCGTCGACCGGCGAACGCGTCGTGTTGCTCACGCAAATGATCGTGCGCGAAGACGCGCATCTGCTTTACGGCTTCGGCTCCGCCGAGGAACGCTCGACCTTCCGCGAACTGCTGAAGATCACCGGCATCGGCGCACGTATGGCGCTCGCCGTGCTCTCCGGGATGAGCGTGCATGAACTGGCGCAGACCGTCACGATGCAGGACGCAGCGCGCCTGACTCGCGTGCCTGGCATCGGCAAGAAGACGGCTGAGCGGCTGCTCCTCGAACTGAAGGGCAAGATCGGCGCCGACCTGGGCGCGCTGGCGGGCGCGGCGTCGGCATCCGACCACGCCTCCGATATCCTGAACGCACTGATCGCATTGGGTTACTCCGAAAAAGAAGCGTTGGCCGCCATCAAGAACGTGCCGGCGGGCACCGGCGTTTCCGAAGGCATCAAGCTCGCGCTGAAGGCGTTGTCCAAGGGTTAAAAGCTCACGCCGTGACGGTGGTGCCGTGTGCGACAAGTAAAGCTTCGCACACGGCGGCACAGCGCGCACCCTGGCCATTCGGCCGAGTTTCGCAACGGGCGGCTCGCGGTACAATGACCGCATGATCGAAACCGACAAACTCGCCGCCGAGCGCATCATTGCGGCCACGCCCGTCTCGCCGAACGAAGAAGCGTTCGAGCGCGCGTTGCGTCCGCGCCAGCTCGAAGAATATGTCGGGCAAGAGAAAGTGCGCGGCCAGCTGGAAATCTTTATCGAGGCGGCCAAGCGCCGGTCGGAATCGCTCGACCACGTGCTGCTGTTCGGGCCGCCGGGTCTCGGCAAGACCACGCTCGCTCACATCATCGCGCGGGAAATGGGGGTCAATCTGCGGCAAACCTCTGGTCCGGTGCTCGAACGCGCGGGCGACCTCGCCGCGCTGCTCACCAATCTCGAAGCCAACGACGTGCTGTTCATCGACGAAATCCACCGGCTCTCGCCGGTCGTCGAAGAAATTCTGTATCCGGCGTTGGAGGACTATCAGATCGACATCATGATCGGCGAAGGACCGGCCGCGCGCAGCGTGAAGCTGGATCTGCAGCCGTTCACGCTGGTCGGCGCGACCACGCGCGCGGGCATGCTGACCAATCCGCTGCGCGACCGCTTCGGGATCGTCGCGCGGCTCGAGTTTTATAACGCCGAGGAATTGGCGCGCATCGTCACGCGCTCGGCGTCATTGCTGCATGCGCAGATCCACCCGGATGGCGCCTTCGAAATCGCCAAGCGCGCACGCGGCACGCCACGGATCGCGAACCGGCTGTTACGCCGCGTGCGCGATTTCGCCGAGGTAAAGGCAGACGGCAACATCACCGCGGAAGTAGCCGACGCGGCGCTCAAAATGCTCGACGTGGACGCGGTCGGTTTCGACCTGATGGACCGCAAACTGCTCGAAGCGATTCTGCATAAGTTCGACGGCGGCCCGGTCGGCGTCGACAATCTGGCAGCGGCAATCGGCGAAGAGCGCGACACGATCGAAGACGTGCTCGAACCGTATCTGATCCAGCAAGGCTTCCTGCAGCGCACACCGCGCGGCCGCGTCGCCACGCTGCTCACGTACCGGCATTTCGGTCTCGCCGCGCCGGACGCTTCGAGTCCGATAGCCGGCATATGGGATTCAGCCGCAACCTGAGCCGGATGCGCGAGTTGAAGCAAGTCGCGCCGCTTAACGCCCCGGTTCCGGCGCGCTCTTTTTGAAGCTATCGTCGTCGCTCGGTGCGTCGAGATGCAACACGTCCGCCCATGAGACGATCGTTGCCTTGCTGGCGTCGTCGGCATAATCGACCACATTGACGCTCGTGTTCAGCAACGCGTAGTCGCGCGGTGCATCGAGCGGCAAGCCGCTCGCAAACCGCCGCACGCAATCCAGCACGCCACCATGGGCGACAACGGCGACCCGTCCACCCGGATGCGCGGCGACGATCGGCTCGATCGCATGCAGCACGCGATGGTAAAGCGTGCGCTGCGACTCACCCTCAGGGGGCGCGAAGCCCGCGTCGCGGGTTTGCCAGTGCGCGTATTCATCGGGAAAACGCATTGCGATCTCGTCGCTGTCATGCCCCTGGAACGCGCCATATGAGCGCTCGCGCAAACCTTCACGCAGTTGCAACGAGAGGCCGAGCGCGTCGGCGATCGGCTGCGCGGTTTGCTGTGCGCGAAGCAGATCGCTCGAATAAATGGCGTCGAGCCGCGCCCCCTCTTTCACCTCACTCGCGATGCGGCGTGCAAGGCGTTGCGCCTGCGCGAGGCCGGTGGTCGCGAGTGGAATGTCGATGTGACCTTGAATGCGTTTGATGCGGTTCCAGTCGGTCTCGCCGTGGCGGATGAACAGAATCTGCGTGGTCATGGGATGAGCGTGGGCGCCAGTAGCCGGTTATGCCGAGCCGCTATTGTCGCAAAAAGCGGCTGGAGGGGTGGAAGCGCGCCGCCGCCTGCGCCATGCAGCGGCGGTTGAATCTCAAGCGGTCGTTTGCAGCCAGAACGTGACGGGCCCGTCATTGACGAGCGACACCTGCATATCGGCGCCGAACTCGCCCGTCTCGACGATGGGGTGCTTTGCGCGGGCTGCCGAGACGAAGTAGTCGAAAAGCCGCTTGCCTTCATCGGGCGGTGCGGCGGGCGTGAAGCTGGGACGCAGGCCGCTGTTGGTGTCGGCGGCCAACGTGAACTGCGAAACGAGCAACAAGCCACCTGCTCGTCCGACGCCGTCGAGATTCTGTACAGAGAGATTCATCTTGCCGGCCGCATCGCTGAAGACGCGGTAGCCGAGTACTTTGGCAAGCAGCCGATCGGCTGCGGCCTCCGTATCGCCACGTTCGGCGCACACGAGCGCGAGCAGGCCCGCCTCGATCGCGCCGGTCACCCGGTCGCCCACGCGCACTTCCGCGCGCCGCACGCGCTGGATCAGCGCGATCATCGGCCCGCCTCCTGATGCAACAACGCTCGAATCACCATCGTGTTATCGCCGAGCCATCAAGCCGTCAGCGTGACGCGCGCAAACCGGCGCTTGCCGACCTGCACGACGTACTCGCCGGCTTCGACTTTCAGGCCTTTGTCGGACACGGTCGTGCCGTCGATCTTCACACCGCCTTGCTCGATATTGCGCAGCGCCTCGCTGGTCGACGGCACGAGGTTGGCCTGCTTGAGCAACTGGCCGATGGCGAGCGGTGCGCCCGCGAGCGTCACGGCCGGGATATCGTCCGGCACGCCGCCCTTCGCGCGATGATTGAAGTCTTCGAGCGCGCGCTCGGCATCGGCTTGCGAGTGGAAGCGCGCGACGATTTCCTGACCGAGCATCACCTTGAAATCGCGCGGATTGCGGCCCGCTTCGATTTCTTTTTTGAAGCCAGCGATCTCGTCCATGGGACGGAACGACAGCAGTTCGAAGTAACGCCACATCAGCACATCGGAAATGCTCATCAGCTTGCCGAACATGTCCGTCGGCTTTTCGCTGATGCCGATGTAGTTGTTCTTCGACTTCGACATCTTCTCGACGCCGTCCAGGCCTTCGAGCAAGGGCATGGTCAAGATGCACTGCTGTTCCTGACCGTATTGTTTCTGCAGCTCGCGGCCCACCAGCAGGTTGAACTTCTGGTCCGTGCCGCCGAGTTCGAGGTCGGCATTGAGCGCGACCGAGTCGTAGCCCTGCATCAGCGGGTACAGGAATTCGTGGATCGAGATCGGCACGCCACCCTGGAAACGCTTGGTGAAATCTTCGCGCTCGAGAATCCGCGCCACCGTGTAGCGCGAGGCGAGCTTGATCATGCCGTCGGCGCCGAGCGGCATCGACCATTCGCTGTTGTAGCGGATTTCGGTCTTGTCACGATCGAGCACGAGTGCGGCTTGTTCGAAGTACGTCTTCGCGTTCGATTCGATCTGTTCGCGCGTGAGCGGCGGGCGCGTGGCGTTGCGGCCCGACGGGTCGCCAATCAGCGACGTGAAGTCGCCGATCAGGAAAATCACCGTGTGACCGAGGTCCTGCAACTGGCGCATCTTGTTCAGCACGACCGTGTGGCCGATATGGATGTCAGGCGCGGTCGGATCGAGGCCGAGCTTGATGCGCAGGGGCACGCCGGTGGCCGCGCTCTTCGCGAGCTTCTGTGCGAATTCTTCTTCGATCAGCAGTTCGTCGACGCCGCGTTTAGTGACGGCGAGTGCGTGACGGACTTCGTCGGTAATCGGGAAGGCGGGGCTGGGCTTGGTGGACTCGGTGCTCATGCTGGAAACTTGAAGTCGCGAAAAAGAGAGATTGTCCCATAGATGCGCGCCGCCGCGCCCACTGACTCCGCCACAAACGCCCCGCCGGCATGCGATTTAGGGCCACCGGAGTGCGCCACCGGCGCCGTAGCGCTTTATATTCGCGCCGCGCGTGGGTCGATATTGAGTCGATAATCTGCTAAAACAGACCGCAACGAATCATCGAGAGGAGCAGCAACGTGGCGCAAGACCCCGCAGACGGCGTCTACTTTGGATTGATGTCCGGCACGAGCATGGATGGCGTGGACGGTGTCGCCGTCAAATTTGCCCGAGGGAAGCCGCCAGTGGTGCTGGCCGAGGCATTTGTCGGCTTCGCGGCGGGCTTGCGCGAGGCGTTGTTCGCGCTCCAGCAGCCGGGAGACAACGAGATCGAGCGTGAAGCGATGGCCGCCAATGCGCTCGCCACGCGCTACACCGTGTGCTGCCACGAATTGTTGAACGCCAGCCGGGTGCCGGCCTCAGAAGTGCGTGCAATCGGCGTGCATGGCCAGACGGTGCGGCATCGGCCGGAAAAGGGGTACACGCGGCAGATCAACAATCCGGCGCTGCTCGCGGAAATGATGCACATCGACGTGGTCGCCGACTTCCGCAGCCGCGACGTCGCTGCCGGCGGCCAGGGCGCGCCGCTCGTGCCGGCGTTTCACGCCACGATATTCGGCGCGAAAGACGAAACGCGGGTGGTCTGCAATCTTGGCGGCATCAGCAATATCACAGTCCTGAACGCGACCGGCGGCGTGCGCGGTTTCGACTGCGGGCCGGCAAACGCGCTGCTCGACGAATGGGCGCAGCGCCATCTCGGTAAGCCTTTCGATGAAAACGGCCATTTCGCCGCGGGCGGACAGGTTGACCGCACGCTGCTGAACGCACTGCTCGATGAGCCCTTTTTCTCGGCCCAACCGCCGAAAAGCACCGGCCGCGACCTGTTCAATCCGCAATGGCTGGATGCCAAGCTCCAACCGTTCGCCGCCCTCGATCCCGCCGACGTGCAAGCCACACTGGTCGCGCTGACCGCGGTAACGGTTGCTCGCGAAATCGAGCGGCATGCGTCGGACGCCAAGGCGGTCTATGTGTGTGGCGGCGGTGCGCGCAATCCGGAGATTCTGAAAGCGCTGCAACAGGCGCTGGAGGACAGCGGCGTAAGCGGCGTGCCTGTGATGACAACCGACGCGCTCGGCGTCCCGCCAAGCCAGGTCGAGCCGCTGGCGTTTGCATGGCTGGCGATGCGCTGCGTGGCCCGGCTGCCGGGTAATTTGCCGGCGGTCACTGGCGCGGCCGCCGAACGCGTGCTGGGGGCAATCTACCCGCGCTGATTGCGGGCGTTGAGTTCAGATCAGCTCAGTCCAGTCCAGACAATAAAAAACGGGGCCGAAGCCCCGTTTTCTTTTACAACCTTCCGCCTGACCGGCCCAGCCGTCAAACCGAGAACGACGAGCCGCAACCACAGGTGGTCGTAGCATTCGGGTTCTTGATGACGAACTGCGCACCGTTGATGTCGTCTTTATAGTCGATCTCAGCGCCGACCAGATACTGGTAGCTCATCGAATCGATCAGCAGCTGGACGCCGCTCTTGTTCATGACGGTGTCGTCTTCGTTGACGGCTTCGTCGAACGTAAAACCGTACTGAAAGCCCGAGCAGCCGCCGCCCTGCACGAAAACGCGCAGTTTGAGGTCCGCATTGCCTTCTTCTTCGATCAGTTGCTTGACCTTGTCAGCCGCTGCGTCGGTAAAAACGAAGGGGGCGGGCATCTCGGTCACGGGTGTATCGGTGACTGCGTTCATTCGAACTCTCCAAAAAGCTTCTAACCGCTATTGTAGGGCTGATCTCGATATCGTGCCGAAGCCCACAAAATCAATGGGTTCTTACAGCAAATTCAATGGACGGCCCTGATGCCGCCACCAGCCTGCCTGAGCAGACCGCGTCGGCACCTTCGGCAACAAAGTCCTTACCGCGAAGCCTGGCTGCGAACCAATAAAAAAAGCCGCCTTCGCGAAAGCGTTGGCGGCTTTTGCAGCATTCCGGCCCGAAAGCCGGATTGCACACGAAGCGATTAACGCTTCGAGAATTGCTTCCGGCGACGTGCCTTGTGGAAGCCGACCTTCTTACGTTCGACTTCACGAGCGTCACGCGTAACGAAGCCAGCCTTCGACAGTTCCGGCTTCAGCGTTGCGTCGTAGTCCATCAGCGCGCGGGTGATGCCGTGGCGAACCGCACCGGCTTGACCCGTTTCACCGCCACCGTTCACGTTGACTTTGATGTCGAACGTAACGCCGTGGTTCGTGAGTTCCAGCGGCTGACGCACGATCATCAGCGACGTTTCGCGCGAGAAGTAATCGGCGATAGGCTTGCCGTTTACAATGATCTCGCCCTTGCCAGCCTTGATGAAGACGCGTGCGACGGCGCTCTTGCGGCGGCCCGTGCCGTAATTCCAGTTACCGATCATGTGGGCTCCCCTTAGATCTCGAGCGCTTTCGGCTGTTGTGCCGAATGCGGATGCGTTGCTTCAGCGTAGACCTTCAGCTTCTTGATCATCGCGTAGCCGAGCGGGCCCTTCGGCAGCATGCCCTTGACCGCTTTCTCGAGCGCACGGCCCGGGAAGCGTTCTTGCATCTTGCCGAACGTCGTTTCATAAATACCGCCCGGGTAACCCGAGTGACGGTAGTACTTCTTGTCCGTAGTCTTGTTGCCCGTGACACGGAGCTTGCCAGCGTTGATAACGATGATGAAATCACCGGTGTCGACGTGCGGAGTGAATTCAGGCTTGTGCTTGCCGCGAAGACGGTGTGCCACTTCGCTGGCGACACGCCCGAGAACCTTATCCGTCGCGTCAATCACGTACCATTCACGCGTAACCTCATGGGCTTTTGCGGAAAACGTCTTCATGATCGATCCAAAAAAATTGCTGCGCCCAATGTATTTTTTCCTGCTTGTAGTGTGCGCATCGAGGCGCGTGCAGGCTCTCCCTGGTTCTTCCTCCGCGGGCGCGGATGCGGAAAAGCTCTGAATTATAAAGGAATTTGTCACGTAGAGTCAAAGCCTGCGGGGTTTCGGGCGAGAAGTTATGCGTCGTGACGGCGGAACAGCGCCGTTCGACCTTCCTCGTGGCCCACCGAACGGCATCGGCAAAAGGAAAATACGGGCGAAAAAAAACCCGAACGAGCGGTTCGGGTTTAATCCACCAAAGGAGGAGGTGGAGGAGACAGCGGAGGTTGCAGAACTGCTGCAACCGATGGGATCGATTATATGAGGCACCCTTGTGCAACGCAAGAACATTTGCATTGTGAAATGTGATTTTACATTATGACAATTCATTCTACAGACTAAAAACCCGATGAATTTCTTTTAAAATCAAAGCCCGCCCTCATTTTAAACGTCTGCCTAAACAGGTATCGGCTAGAGTAAAACCCCTAAACCCGCCAGGACATTCCCGAACCGGCGAAACATGCCGCACCGCAACACGCAAGCCGTCATTGCGCATAAATTTCGACGAAAGTCCCTTCGGGCGGACACGCAAACACCGGGCTACAATGCCGTTTCGATATAAGCGCAGCGCGGTGGAGCACAGCATGGAATGCAAAGTGAGCTGGATGGGCGAAGACGGGATGGCATTTGCGGCCGAGACGGGCAGCGGTCATCTGGTCACGATGGACGGCGCGCCGGAAGGCGGCGGCCGCAATCTTTCGCCGCGTCCGATGGAAATGGTTCTGCTCGGCACGGGCGGCTGCACGGCGTACGACGTCGTGATGATCCTGAAGAAAAGCCGCCAGGAAATCGTCGGCTGCTCGGTGACCCTGAAAGCCGAACGCGCCAGCGAAGACCCGAAAGTGTTCACCAAAGTCCACTTCCACTTCACCGTGACGGGCAAGAATCTGAACCCGGCTACGGTAGAACGCGCGATCAATCTGTCGCACGACAAGTACTGCTCGGCGTCGATCATGATCGCGAAGACCGCCGAACTCACGCACTCGTTCGACATCGTCGCAGGTTAAGCGAGATAAGCGCGGCGCTTCGGCCTCGGCGCGGATAGCCGCGCATTTAGCCAAACCGGCGCGTCAAAGTAAAAATGCCGGCGTCCACACGGACGCCGGCATTTTTTGTTGAGTGGCAAAGCAAGCCGATAAGCCGGATTCTGTGCACGCGTCACGTCCGAAAACGCGACGCGCGTAGCAGTCATTCCTCTAGGCGCGCCATTACTGACGTGCTCAAGCTTCCTACCCGCTGACGTGACGGGGGCCCCGTCCTGCATCTCGAAGATGCTAGCCAGCCTACTTGGAATTGCTCCGGGTGGAGGTTACCGTGCCGGTCTGCCTTGCAGCAGCCGCGGTGCGCTCTTACCGCACCGTTTCACCCTTACCTGATCCCGGCTTGCGCCGGGCCATCGGCGGTTTGCTTTCTGTTGCCCTGTTCCGCGTGTCACCACGGATGGCCGTTAGCCATCACCCTGCCCTATGGAGTCCGGACTTTCCTCGCCCTCTTTGGCCGAAGCCGCAGAGGCCGCGACTGCCTAGCCTGCTTTGCTGGGGCGCATTTTAACATCTGCAGGGATGGGAAGCCGCGTCGGCGGGAGAAATAGCCGGATCGCCCGGCGCGAACAATCCGGATCTCATCGCGATGCCGCGACGCCATGCCCGTGCGGTCAGCGTGTGTGCGGCTATCCGCCAACGCCGCTTGAACAACCCCTTGAAAAACTTCAAGTGGACTGAGAAAGCTTGTCGCGTACAGGGCTCCAATGAAGCCACTTTCAAGCAATTCCACGTGGACCTACAGGGCCCTACCGCACGCGACGTCCAGCTCGAAATACCGAGGCATCCTCGTAAAACGCCGGCGCTTCGTTCTCGGGCCACCATCCCGGAATGCCCAATACGGGCAGCGGCGCGAACATGCGGCTCGTCAATGCGTCGGTGCCCAATAGCGCCGTGCTTACAGACTCGTCGAGCCATGCGTCGCGCGCCGCGGCGCCCCATTCGAAGTACTCGGACGGCACGTCGACGATCCACGCGTGGCCCGTGCAGGCCTTGAACGGCGCGATCAGCTTTTCCAGCAACGCGTGACCGAAGCAGCGCACTTCGCAGCGTGCGCCCCAGGCATCACGATGAGCAACCATCAGCGTCTGCCAGTCGAATCCGCGCAATGCCTCGCTCAACACCGGGTCGGCACAGGCGAACAGCAACGCGTTTTCGTCGAACAGGGTCAATGTATCGCGCACGCCGCCGCGGGTCGGACCGACGCCTAACACGTCGATCGCCGCCGACTGCCGCGCGTTCAGCGCCGCCTTGATCCGCGGAAACGCAAACCACATCGACCCGTTGAAGAAGTCATGCAGGTTGTGACGCGTCGGCACGCAGCCCGTCGACGCGATGTGCGCCTCGTAAGCCGCTCCCGGCGGCAGATCGTCCTGCGCAATGAACGCGAGACGCTGACCGCGCCCTGTGACCTGCCGCATCTCGGCGGCATCGGCATTCATTTCTGCCAGCAAGGCCGCGTAGCTCGTCAGCGCGCCCTGCTGCCAGCGCTCGCCGCGCGCCGCGAATTGCGCGAACCACGGCTTCGACCAGTCGATATCGGCAAAACCGGAATCCACGCGCGCCGCCTCTTGCCCCTGCATCTAATGCAAGCTCAGACGAGGCGCCAACCAATCGACTCGCCGCCACGCAGCGGCACAACAGGCGTGTCGCCAACCGGCAATTCAGCAGGCAGCGTCCATTCTTCGCGACGCAGCGTGACCTTCTCCTCGCTTCTCGGCAGACCATAGAAGTCCGCGCCGAAGAAGCTGGCGAAGCCTTCGAGCTTGTCCAGCGCGCCGGCTTTATCGAACGCTTCCGTGTACAGCTCGAGCGCATGCAACGCCGTGTAGCAGCCCGCGCAGCCGCATGCGTGCTCCTTCAAACCCTTCGGATGCGGCGCGCTATCGGTGCCGAGGAAGAAACGCGGATTGCCCGAAGTCGCCGCCTCGACCAGCGCCACGCGATGCGTCTCGCGCTTCAACACCGGCAGGCAGTAGTAATGCGGGCGAATGCCGCCCTGGAAGATCGCGTTGCGGTTGTACAGCAGATGATGCGCGGTGATCGTCGCGCCCAGCAGCCCCGGCGCCACGCCGGCTTCACGAATGTAGTCGACTGCATCTTTCGTGGTGATGTGCTCGAACACCACCTTCAGCGCCGGAAATGCGCGGCGCAGCGGCGTCATCACGCGGTCGATGAACACTTTCTCGCGGTCGAACAGGTCGATCGACGAATCCGTCACTTCGCCGTGCACCAGCAGCGGCATACCGGTTTCCTGCATCATTTCGAGCGTTCTGGCGCACTTCATGATGTCGGTCACGCCCGCGTCCGAGTTGGTCGTGGCGCCCGCCGGGTACAGCTTCACGCCATGCACGAAGCCGCTTTCGCGCGCGCGGCGGATTTCGTCGGGCGGCGTGTTGTCGGTCAGGTATAGCGTCATCAGCGGTTCGAACTTCGCCCCGGCCGGAATCGCGGCGACGATGCGCTCGCGGTACGCCGCTGCCATCGCGGTCGTGGTAACCGGCGGCTTCAGGTTAGGCATGATGATCGCGCGGCCGAACTGACGCGCGGTATCCGGCAACACGGCAGCGAGCATCTCGCCGTCGCGAACGTGCAGGTGCCAGTCGTCCGGGCGGGCGAGCGTAACTGAGTCGATGGAGTCGATCGAATCGAGGGAGGCGTTGGATGCGGTCATGGCGAGAGGGGAACGAGATTCGGCGATAAAAGTGCGATCGACGTGGGCACACCGTGGCAATTCGTGCCGTTGCGGCCTGAACACACGTCAATTTTGCTATTTGGCGCTTCTGGCTCAGTGATATGCTTGGAAAATCATCATTGTAACGGCTTGCCCCGTTCACAGGCTTACCCGCAACATGTGCCAACTTCTCGGAATGAACTGCGCCGCGCCGACGGACGTCACGTTCTCGTTCACCGGCTTTGCGGCGCGCGGCGGCGTCACCGATCACCACGCGGACGGCTGGGGCATCGCCTTCTTCGAAGACAAAGCCTGCCGCCTGTTCATCGACCATCAATCGTCGGCCACGTCGCCGATCGCCGAGATGGTCAAGCGCTACCCGATCAAATCGAAGAACACGATCGCGCATATTCGCAAGGCGACGCAAGGACACATCCTGCTCGAAAACTGCCATCCGTTCATGCGCGAACTGTGGGGGCGCCACTGGATCTTCGCGCACAACGGGGATCTGAAAGATTATTCGCCGGCGCTAAATGGCGTCTATCAACCGGTCGGCACAACCGATAGCGAGCTCGCCTTCTGCGCGCTGCTGCAAGGCTTGCGCAAGGCGTTCCCGGGCTGCCAGCCGCCGCTGGAAGAACTTTTCGAAGCGCTCGAAACGCTCACGCGCGAGATCACGCAGTTCGGCGTGTTCAATTTCCTGATGTCGAATGGCCAGGCGCTGTTCGCGCACTGCTCGACGCATCTGCATTACATCGTGCGGCGCTGGCCGTTCTCGACCGCACATCTGGTCGATGCGGACGTGTCGATCGACTTCGCCAAATACACGACGCCGGAAGACCGTGTCGCCGTGATCGCGACCAAGCCGCTGACCGATAACGAAGTCTGGACCGCCTTCCAGCCAGGCGATCTGATGATGTTCCAGCATGGCGAAGTCATCGGACGGGTCAACGTGCCCGTGCCGGCGTCGGTGCTGGAAAAGCTGCGCAATCCGGAATTGGATGCCTCGGCTTCAGCGACTACGATTGCGGCCTCGGTTGAGGCAGTGGTCACGACCGAAGTCGACCTCGAAGCCGCGGACGACACCGCCGCTTTCGAGTCCTGATCTGCGACTGCGCTCGCTAACATCGGAAAAAGTGTCGACGCGATTCAGGACGCGTTGTCAGAAACAAAAAAGCCGCTTCTCCCGAAGCGGCTTTTTTTCTGCGCCGGCCACGCCATATAAGCAGCGTGGCCGATAAAACCCTCAGTGCAGGATCTTCGCCAGAAAATCCTTCGCGCGATCCGACTTCGGATTGGCGAAGAAGTCTTCCTTGCGATCGTCTTCCACGATCAAGCCCTTGTCCATGAAGATCACGCGGTGCGCGACCTTCTTGGCAAAGCCCATTTCGTGAGTGACGCACATCATCGTCATGCCTTCCTGCGCGAGTTCGACCATCACGTCGAGCACTTCGTTGATCATTTCCGGATCGAGCGCGGAAGTCGGCTCATCGAACAGCATCGCGATCGGGTCCATCGACAACGCGCGCGCAATTGCCACACGTTGCTGCTGACCGCCCGACAACTGCCCGGGAAACTTATCCGCATGCGCGCGCAGACCGACGCGATCGAGCAGCTTGTAGCCCTTGGCCGTGGCTTCGTCTTTCGAGCGGCCGAGCACCTTGATCTGCGCGAGCGTCAGGTTCTGCACGATCGACAGATGCGGGAACAGCTCGAAATGCTGGAACACCATGCCGACCTTGGCACGCAGCTTCGACAGGTTGGTTTTCTTGTCGGTCAGCGATTGGCCGTTGATGACGATCTCGCCCTTCTGGAACGGCTCGAGGCCGTTGACGGTCTTGATCAGCGTGGACTTGCCCGAACCCGACGGGCCGCACACCACCACCACTTCACCTTTTTTGACTTCCGTCGTGCAGTCGGTCAGCACTTGAAACTGACCGTACCACTTCGAAACATTCTTGATAGAGATCATCTTGCGACCTTTTTCTGAAGACCTTTGACGAGGCTCGACGCGATCACGCAGATCACGAAATAACACGCCCCCGCGAACAGTACCATCTCGACATTCGTGCCGTCACGGTCGCCAATATTCGTGGCGGTGCGGAAGAAGTCGGCGAGGCTGATCACGTAGACGAGCGACGTATCCTGAAACAGCACGATGCCTTGCGTAAGCAGCAACGGCACCATCGCGCGGAACGCCTGCGGCAGCACGATGAGGCGCATCGCCTGCGGGTAGCTCATGCCGAGCGCGAACGCGGCATTGACCTGCCCGCGCGGCACTGCCTGAATACCGGCGCGGATGATTTCCGAATAGTACGCAGCCTCGAACAGCGAGAAAGCGACCATCGCCGACGCCAGCCGAATGTCGATATCCGGCGACAAACCCAGTACGTTCTGCAGCACCTGCGGCACGATCAGGAAAAACCACAGCAGCACCATCACCAGCGGGATCGAACGGAAAATCGTGACATAACCCTTCGCGAACCATTCGAACGGCTTGAACGGCGAGAGCCGCATGATCGCGAGAAGGGTGCCCCAGATAATGCCGATCACGATGGCAATCAGCGTGATCTTGATAGTGACGATGGCGCCGGTCCACAGCGTAGGCAGTGCGCCCGGAATACCGCTCCAGTCGAAATGATGCATCACTTACCTCCGATATAGCCGGGCAACCGGGTCTTGTGTTCGACCCAGCGCATCAGTTGCATCACGACCAGATTGATCAGCACATACGCCAGCGTGACCGCGATGAACGACTCATACGTCTGCGACGTGTAGTCGACCAGTTGGCGCGCCTGGGCGGACAGATCCAGCAGACCGATGGTCGACGCGACCGCCGAGTTCTTGAAAATATTCAGAAACTCGGACGTAAGCGGCGGCACGATGATCCGGTACGCAACCGGCAGCAGCACATAGCGGTACGTCTGCCATTGCGTGAAACCCATGGCCAGGCCCGCGGCGCGCTGGCCCTTCGGCAACGCGTTGATGCCCGAGCGCACCTGCTCGCATACGCGCGCGGCGGTGAAGAGCCCGAGACAGATAATCGACGACGAGAAGAACTGCGCACCCGGCGGCAGTTGCTTGTACCAGGTACCGATCGACACCGGCAGCAACTCCGGTATCACCAGATACCAGATGAAAAACTGCACGATCAGCGGAATGTTGCGGAAAATCGCGACGTAGAGCGTGCCGATGCCCGACGCCCACTTGTTCGGCACCGTGCGCAGCACGCCGAACAACGAACCGACGATCAGCGCGATCACCCATGCCGACAGCGACACGGTAATCGTCACCCAGAAGCCGGACAGCAGCCAGCCCAGATAGGTGGTCGGCTCGCCGGTGGAGACCGGACTCAGCAGAATGCCCCAGTTCCAGTGATATGACATGACCAAGACTCCAGCAAAAAGAAACGGAAGAAGCGCGCGGCCCCTTCCGTTTCGTTCAGCGTTTCAAAAAAACAGCTAAGGTTTAATCGATAGCCTTGTCATTCGGGCTCTTGTAGAGCGCCTTGATGTCGTCGCTTTCCGGGAAGTTCAGGTTCAGGCCCTTCGGCGGAATCGGCGATTCGAACCACTTCTTGTAGATCTGATCGGCTTCGCCCGAGGTTTCGACCTTCGCGATCGCGTCGTCCACCACCTTCTTGAATTCCGGATCGTTCTTGCGAATCATGCAGCCGTACGCTTCATGCGATTGCGGCGTGCCGACGATCACGAAATCGCCCGGGTTGTTCGACTTGGCGCGCTCGCCTGCCAGCAGCGCATCGTCCATCATGAACGCAGCGGCACGGCCGGTGGAGAGCGTCAGGAACGACTCGCCGTGGTCCTTCGCGCTGATGATGTTCATGCCCATGCTCTTGTCCTGGTTCATCTTGCGAAGCAGGCGCTCGGAGGTGGTGCCGGCCGTCGTGACGACGGTCTTGCCCTTCAGGTCCGCGAAATCCTTGATGCCGGAGTCTTTCTTGGTCATCAAACGCGTGCCGATCACGAAGATCGTGTTCGAGAACGAAGCCTGTTGCTGGCGCTCGGCGTTATTGGTGGTCGAGCCGCATTCCATGTCGACGGTGCCGTTCTGCACCAGCGGAATACGGTTTTGCGACGTGACAGGCGTCAGCTTGACCTTCAGGTTAGGCATGTTCAGCTTCGCCTTGACCGCCTCAACCACCTTCAGCGCGAATTCCTGCGAGTAGCCGATGACATTCTGCTTGTCGTCGTAATACGAAAACGGGATCGACGATTCGCGGTGTCCCAGCGAAATGACGCCCGTATCTTTGATCTTTTTCAGCGTACCAGCGTCTTGCGCATGCGCGCCAACCGTAAACAGTCCGAGAGTCGCGAGCAGCAGCGCAGCTTTTTTAACCTTCATGTGTGATCTCCTTGGCAAGAACCGGCGCCAGTTTAGCAAAGTAATTATTCTGAAAGTATTGCTATAAACCATGTTTGTTGCGTGCCTGCCGCTACGGGCTTACGGTACCTTATTCCAGCAATCCCGTAGCGGCAGACACGCAAAGGCGGGCGGCATCGATACGATGCCGCCCGCCGGGTAAGACACGCGGTCTTTTGAACCACGTCAAAGCAAGGATTGACAGCGGGTCCGAGATGGCGGGCCCACCGTTTCATGCAAAACGATCAGAAGTAAATCAGGGGTACAGGCCGCGCAATTCGCGCGCTTCGAGAATCCGCTTACACGCAACGATAAACGCCGCGGTCCGCACGGACACCTTCTGTTCGCTCGACACTTGCCAGACTGCGGCAAAGGCTTCGCGCATCACGCGTTCGAGACGCTGGTTGATTTCGTCTTCGGTCCAGAAGAAGCTCGAGAAGTCTTGCACCCACTCGAAGTACGACACCGTCACGCCACCGGCGTTGGCCACCACGTCCGGAATCACGAGAATGCCGCGGTCGTGCAGAATGTCGTCCGCGGCCGTGGTGGTCGGGCCGTTGGCGCCTTCCACGACGATCTTCGTCTTGATCTTGCCGGCGTTCTTTTCGGTAATCTGGTTTTCCAGCGCGGCCGGAATCAGGATGTCGGATTCGACGTTCCAGAATTCTTCGTTCGTGACTGCATCGGCTTCAGGGAAACCGCCCACGCCGCCGGTCTTCGCCACGTGAGCCAGCAGCGCAACAGCGTCGATACCCGTCGACTTATACAGCGAGCCGGTGTGATCCTGCACCGCGACCAGCTTCGAGCCCGCTTCCTGGAACAGACGTGCGGCGATACCGCCCACGTTACCGAAGCCTTGAACGGCAATCCGTGCGCCTTCGATTTCGACACCAATGCGGCGCGCGGCTTCGGAGGCCACCACGAACACGCCGCGGCCCGTCGCTTCACGACGGCCCAGCGAACCGCCGAGCGTGATCGGCTTGCCGGTCACGACGCCCGTAGCCGTTTGGCCCTGGTTCATCGAGTACGTGTCCATCATCCACGCCATGATCTGCTCGTTCGTGTTCACGTCCGGCGCGGGAATGTCGGTATTCGGTCCGATGATGATGCCGATTTCGCTCGTGTAGCGGCGCGTCACGCGCTCCAGCTCACCGCGCGACAGCGTACGCGGATCGACACGGATACCGCCCTTTGCGCCGCCGTACGGCACGTTCACGGCCGCATTTTTCACCGACATCCATGCCGACAGCGCCATCACTTCCGACAACGTCACGTCCTGGTGATAACGCACACCGCCCTTACCCGGACCGCGCGACACGTTGTGCTGCACGCGATAGCCTTCGAAGTGCGCAACCGTGCCGTTATCGAGTTCGATAGGCACATCGACGATCAGAATGCGCTTCGGGCGCTTCAGGGTTTCGAGCCAGCGGGACAGCGAGCCGAGATACGGCGCGACGCGGTCGACCTGACGCAGGTAGTTGCCCCACGGGCCGAGGTCGTCTTTATTCAGGTAGGAGGGAACCGACTGCAACGTTGATGCGGATTGTGCGACTTGCTGCTGGGATGACATGAACGCTCCGGCGTTGATCGAGTGACAGCATTGTCGAAAAACGCCGTTTTGAAATCCAATGCCGTTTCCTTATCCGATTATGTTTTTTTTGCATAACCATCGAAAAGCCGCAAATTCGCGTCGTAGGGAAGCAGGTTCTCAGGCTGCGCCTTCGCGTTGGGCGAGTTCCTCCGACACCACGTCCCACAGTTGCCGCACGAGTATTTGCCGCGCATCGTCGCTCTTTGCCGCGAGCTTGTCGCGATAGAGCCGGATCTCCATGCTTAGCGTGAGCTGGCCTTCAGGTGTGCCGCGAGTCGCCCGATCGAGGCGGATCAGCTTGCCGTCGGCGGTCGCGTCTTCCACCGCGCTGTGCGGCAGAAAGGCGATCCCGTGGCCGGCCAGCGCCATGGCCTTGAGTCCTTCGGCCATGTCGGTTTCGTAGAGACGGTCGAGATACAGGCGTTCCGGCGCGTTGGCGAGGATCACCTCGGTCATGCGGCCCAGGTACGCGTTCGGCGTGTAGGTCAGATAGGGCGTGGGCGCTTCGGCCGTGCCCGGCAGCGTGTGCCGGGGCCGCCCGGCGCGGCCCGGCGCCGAGAACGGGCTGATCGGCTCGGTGCCGAGCGTGAGCATGTCGTAGCGTGCCGGATCGAGCGCGACCGGATGACTCGGATGGTGATAGCCCATCATCAGATCGCAGCCGCCTTCCACCAGCGACAAAGCCGCGTCGTGCACATTCAACGCCCGCAACCGCGTGTGGATCGGGCCCATCTGCGCCTCGATACGCTGCAGCCAGCGCGGGAAGTACGTGAGCGACAGCGTGTGCGGCACCGCGAACTCGATGGTCGCCTGCGGCGTCGCGGTATGGCCGCGCAGCAGCGCGCGTGCCTCGTGGAACTGCGACAGCATCGCGAGCGCCTGTTCGTTGAATACCTGGCCGGCCGCGGTCAGCCGCGTCGGATAAACCGAACGGTCGATCAGTTCGGTGCCGAGCCACGCTTCCAGCGCCTGGATACGCCGCGAAAAGGCCGGCTGCGTGACGTGACGCAATTCGGCCGAGCGGCTGAAACTACGCGTTTCCGCGAGCGAAACGAAGTCTTCGAGCCATTTCAGTTCCATGCGTAGCCTGCTGCCGGCGGAAGGGAAGAAGTCAGCATTCTAGCGGCGCGGGGTGGTGCCGCCGGGTTGAGTGGTAAAATTCGCGGTTCCCTCCGTTCCCGATCCGCCTTCTGAGCGCTCACGCCCCATCATGTCCGACACCCGCCCCGACACCCTGTTCGCGCTGAACGCGCTCTCCCCGCTCGACGGCCGCTACGCCTCGAAAACCGAAGCCCTGCGCGACTGGCTCTCGGAAGCCGCTTTCATGCGCAATCGCGTGACGGTTGAAATCCATTGGCTGATCGCCCTGTCGCAAGCCGGTTTCGCCGAAGTGCCGCGTTTTTCCGAAGCCGCCGAACAATTCCTGCTGCAACTGGCCGAGCGCTTCACCGCGCACGACGCCGCTCGCATCAAGGAAATCGAACGCGTGACGAATCACGACGTGAAAGCGGTCGAGTACTGGCTGAAGGAGTCGGTCAAGGGTCAGGAAGAACTGGAACGCGCGAGCGAGTTCATTCACTTTGCCTGCACCTCGGAAGACATCAACAACACGTCGCACGGGCTGATGCTCGCCGGCGCACGTGAACACGTGATCCTGCCGGCACTGCGTTCGGTGCATCAGCGCCTCGTCGCGCTGGCTCACGCGCAAGCCGACCAGCCGATGCTGTCGCGCACGCACGGTCAACCGGCCAGCCCCACCACGCTCGGCAAGGAAATCGCCAACGTCGCCGCGCGTCTGGAACGCGCGATCGAGCGCATCGCGAAGGTCGAGCTGCTCGGCAAGATGAACGGCGCGGTCGGCAACTTCAATGCGCACCTGTCCGCGTATCCGGAATTCGACTGGGAAGCGTTTTCGCGCCAGGTGGTCGAGCAACGTCTGAAGCTCACGTTCAATCCGTACACGATCCAGATCGAACCGCACGACTACATGGCCGAACTGTTCGACGCCGTGTCGCGCGCGAACATCATCCTGCTGGATCTGGATCGCGATGTGTGGGGCTACATCTCGGTCGGTTACTTCAAGCAGCGCACGAAGGCCGGCGAAATCGGTTCGTCGACGATGCCGCACAAGGTCAACCCGATCGACTTCGAAAATTCGGAAGGCAATCTCGGTCTGGCCAACGCCACGCTGCGCCATCTGGCCGACAAGCTGCCGGTTTCGCGCTGGCAGCGCGATCTGACCGACTCGACGGTGCTGCGCAATATCGGTGTCGCGTTCGGCTACTCGCTGCTCGCCTACGACTCGCTGATCCGCGGCCTCGACAAGCTCGAAGTCAACGCGCAGCGTCTGAACGAAGACCTCGACAACTGCTGGGAAGTGCTGGCCGAGCCGGTGCAAACGGTGATGCGCCGTTACGGCATCGAGAACCCGTACGAGCAGTTGAAAGAACTGACGCGCGGCAAGGGCATCACGCGTGAAGCGTTGCAAACGTTCGTGACCGGTCTGGCGATTCCGCAAGATGCAAAGGATCGTTTGCTCGCCATGACGCCGGGTTCGTATATCGGCAAGGCCGTGGAACTGGCCAAGCGCATCGCTTAAGCTTCAGTCATTGCCTCGTTGCTCGGGGCACAAAAAAGCCGCTTCGAAAATTCCGAAGCGGCTTTTTTTATCCTGCAACCTGCGTGACTGAGCAAGCTTGAACCTCAGCGCAGCGCCATCTGCTTCAACACCTCGTCGACGATTTCTTCCGGCGACAATGCGATGCTGACCGTGATCGCTTCGTCCGGACCCGGCTCTTCGAGCGTATCGAGCTGGCTTTGCAACAGCGACGGATCGAAGAAGTGACCGGTACGCGTGGTCAACCGCTCGCGCAGCATCTCAAACGACCCGTGCAGATAGACGAAGCACACGCCCTTGTCACCGTTGCTGCCGCTGCGCAGCACATCGCGGTACGAACGCTTCAGCGACGAACACGTGAACACCGCTGTCTCGCCTGCCCGCTGCTTCTCTTCGATCGCGGCACGGATGGTTTGCAACCACGGCCAACGGTCTTCGTCGGTTAGCGGAATGCCGTGGTGCATTTTCTCTTTGTTGGCGGCGCTGTGAAACGCGTCGCCGTCGGTAAATGGGCAGTGCAGGCGTTCCGCCAGCATTTCGCCAATCCTCGTTTTGCCGGCGCCCGACACGCCCATTGCGATCAAAATCATCAAAAACTCCTTACACGACCGTCGCGAGCGCGAAAGTCAAACCCAAGCCCATCAGCGAAATGATGGTTTCGAGGAGCGACCATGTCTTGAAGGTCTGCCCCACCGTCATACCGAAGTATTCCTTGACCAGCCAGAAACCGCCGTCGTTCACATGCGAAAAAATCAGTGAACCCGAACCGGTGGCGAGCACCAGCAATTCCGGCGTGACCTGCACGCCGCTAGCCGAGGCAATCGGCGCGACGATACCGCAGGCGGTGGTCATCGCAACGGTCGCCGAACCCGTGGCGAGACGGATCAGCGCGGCCACCAGCCAGCCGAACAGCAGCGGCGACAGATGCATGGCCGTTGCCACGCCGACGATTTCCTTCGAGATGCCGCTATCCATCAGCACGCGCCCGAACCCGCCGCCCGCACCCACGATCAGCGTGATGCCCGCGATCGGCGCCAGACAGTCGCCGCAGAACTTCTGGATCTGCTCACGATTGAAGCCACGGCTCGCGCCAAAGGTCCAGAAACTGACCAGCACGGCGATCAACAGCGCGACGTCCGAGTTGCCGACGAAACGCAGCAGATCGTTCGGCAGGGTCTTCGGCGTAAAGACGAGGTCGGCCCAACTGCCGATCAGCATCAGAATCACCGGCAGCAGAATCGTGAACAGCGTAATGCCGAAGCCCGGCAGTTCGCGCTTTTCCTTTTTCTCGTCAGCGGCACCGAGAAACTGCGCCGCGAGCGGATTGTTCTGCGGCAGCTTGATGAAGCGGCTGATCAACAGCGCGAACAGCGGACCGGCAACGATCGCCGTCGGCACGCCCACGATCAGCCCATAAGCAATCGTCTTGCCGATGTCGGCGTGATAAGCCTGCACCGCGAGCATCGCGGCCGGGTGCGGCGGAATCAAACCGTGCACGACGGACAGACCCGCGATCATCGGCAAGCCGATCAGCAGCAGCGACTTGTTGGTGCGTTTGGCAACGTTGAACGCGATCGGAATCAGCAGCACGAAGCCGACTTCAAAAAACACCGGCAAGCCGACGATGATCGCCACGACCATCATCGCCCAGTGAATGTGCTTCTCGCCGAACTTGTCGATCAGCGTGGTGGCGATGCGCTCCGCCCCGCCCGACTCGGCCATCATCTTGCCAAGCATGGTGCCGAGGCCGACCACGATCGCAATGTGGCCGAGCGTATTGCCGTTGCCGGTTTCGAACGATTTGACGATCGTGCCGATCGGCATGCCGGATACGAGACCCAGCAGCAGCGAAACGATGATCAGGACGAGGAACGGATAAACCTTGTAGCGGGTGATCAGCAGGATCAGAAGTGCGATGGCGATCACCGCGAAAACCAGCAGCATGCTGCCGTGGACAGCTTCCATGAAGCTCCTCCTTTGCGTTATTGATATCGGTGCGGAACACGGCTGGCACCTTGTCTCACGGCGACCTGTAGCGGTGCCAGAAACCCGGCAAGCCGCGCGGACGCTGAATTTTACTGTTTGTTGTCGCTAAAAGCGCGCGAATCCGGCACGCATATCGCCAAGAAGCCTCGCCGCGGCAGCCGGACAGGCTGCATCGACGAGGCTCCTTGGCGTTGGACCTTGCTAACGGACTAGAACGCGGGCCGCTTCAACTCAATGGGCCGGCGCGGCCAACTGGCTGGCCGCACGCGCCAGACGCGTGACTTCGTCCCAGTTTTGCGCGGCGAGCGCGGCTTTCGGCGTCAACCACGAGCCGCCCACGCACACCACATTCGGCAACGAGAGGAAATGCGTTGCCGTTTCGGCGGTGATGCCACCGGTCGGGCAGAACTTCAGATTCGGGAAGGGGCCGTGAAAAGCTTGCAGCATCGGCACACCGCCGGCCTGTTGCGCCGGGAAAAACTTTACGATCTCGTAGCCGAGTTCGAGCGCCGCGATGATGTCCGAAGGCGTCATGACGCCCGGCAGCAGCGGCAAGCCCGCATCTTGCGCGGCCTTGTGCATGTCTCGGGTGAGGCCCGGCGACACGCCGAACTGGGCGCCCGCCTTCTTCGCCTGAGCGCAATGCTCGGGCTTCGTAATCGTGCCGACGCCCACCACGATGTCTTCGGCCAACTGGCTCGCGCGTTCGATCGCTTCCAGACCGGCTGCGGTGCGCAGCGTGATTTCCAGTACCTTCACACCACCCGCGTGCAATGCGCGCGACACGTGCTCACCCTGTTCGACCGAGTCGAACGCGAGCACCGGAATCACCGGGCCGAGGCGCACGATATCGCTTACTGTTTTCGCTGTCATAGTCAGACTCCTTGTTTCTGCAGCGTTTAGCTGGCTTGAGTGGTGCTTGAGTGTTCTTCTGCGTGTACTTTGGCCCGCTTACCGTGTTGCGCCGCGTGCTCGCCCACCATCGGACCGAAGACCGAAGCGCCCTGCTCCGCCGGCGCTGCCGCCGCACGGAACACGCCGAACAGTTCGCGGCCAAAGCCGACTTCGTTTTCCGCCTGATGCTGCGGCAACGCTTCCGGCCGGGACGCCCATTCGGCCGCATCGATTTCGATGTCGAGCACGCCCGCGTCCGCGTCGATCACCAGCATGTCACCGGTGCGGACCTTGCCGATCGGGCCTTGCAGCAAGGCTTCCGGCGACAGGTGAATCACTGCCGGCACCTTGCCCGACGCGCCCGACATGCGGCCGTCGGTCACCAGTGCAACGTGGAAACCTTGATCCTGCAACACACCGAGCAACGGCGTCAAACGATGCAGCTCAGGCATGCCGTTTGCGCGAGCGCCCTGGAAGCGCACGACGGCAATGAAATCGCGCTTCAGCTCGCCGTTGTCGAACGCGGCCTGCACTGCTTCCTGCGAATCGAACACGATGGCCGGCGCCTTCACCTTGCGATGCTGCGCCGCCACCGCGGAAATCTTGATCACGCCGCGGCCGAGCTTGCCTTGCATCAAACGCAGGCCGCCGTCCGGCTGGAACGGCTCCTTGATGCCGCGCAGCACTGCGGTGTCTTCGCTCTTTTCCGCGCCCGGCACCCATTGCAGCTTGCCGTCGATCAGCTTCGGCTCTTCCGTGTAGTGCTTGAGGCCCTTCCCGGCGACGGTATTCACGTCTTCATGGAGCAAACCGCCTTCCAGCAGATTGCGGACCAGAAACGCGACACCGCCCGCAGCATGGAAGTGGTTCACGTCGGCTTTTCCGTTCGGATAGATTTTCGCGAGCAGCGGCACCGCTTGCGACAGCGTGTCGAAGTCGTCCCAATCGATCACGATGCCGGCCGCGCGTGCGATCGCGACGAGGTGCAGTGTGTGATTGGTCGAGCCGCCCGTTGCCAGCAGCGCGACGATGCCGTTGACGATCGCCTTCTCGTCGACCACATGACCGATCGGCGTGTAATTACCGCGCTCCACCGTCAGATCGAGCACGCGGCGTGCGGCCTGGGCGGTCAGCGCGTCGCGCAGCGGCGTATGCGGATGTACGAACGCGGAACTCGGCAGATGCAGGCCCATGACTTCCATCAGCATCTGGTTGCTGTTCGCGGTGCCGTAGAACGTGCAGGTGCCATGGCTGTGATACGCGGCGGCCTCTGCTTCGAGCAGCGCGTCGCGACCGCACTGGCCGGTGGCGAACAGTTGACGCGTCTTGGCTTTGTCGTCGTTCGAGAGACCGCTGCCCATCGGGCCGGCCGGTACGAAGATCGTCGGCAGATGGCCGAATTGCAGCGCGCCGATCAACAGGCCCGGCACGATCTTGTCGCAAATGCCGAGGCACAGCGCGGCGTCGAACATATTGTGCGTCAGTGCGACCGCCGTGCTCATCGCGATCACTTCGCGCGAGAACAGCGACAGTTCCATGCCCGCGTTGCCTTGCGTGACGCCGTCGCACATGGCCGGCACGCCGCCCGCGAATTGCGCGACGCCGCCGTTTTCACGCGCGGCTTCCTTGATGATGTCCGGGTAGTTTTTGTACGGCGCGTGCGCGGACAGCATTTCGTTGTACGAGGACACGATACCGATATTCGGCTGACGAATCTGCTTGATGGCGAACTTGTCGCTGCCCTCGAGCCCGGCAAAACCGTGAGCCAGATTGGCGCAGGAGAGTGCGCCGCGCGCCGGAAATTTGCCTTGAGCGTGATGGATGCGGGCCAGATACGCCTCGCGCGTGGGTTTGCTGCGCTCGACCACGCGTTGCGTGACCTTCAACAATTGCGAATGCGGGGAAACCATCGGAGCTCCTTCGTCGCTGGCCGCGTGCGTTTGAGTCGGGCGTGCGCGCACTATGCCAGGTAGGTATCGCGGGGATGTCGGATCAGTCGACGACGCAATATTAGTAGAAAAACTACATGATCGCAATGGTGATTCCTGTTGCACCGCCGCATCGCCAAAACAGCCTCATCGCCTTACTGGCTTTGTGTTAGCGACTTACACAGCAAAACATAGGGATTACACCTAGGGCACGTTATGTAGTTTTTGTACCTTCTTTAGCAATCGGATATAGTCCACGCATTCTTCAGCATAGTGCGAGTTTTCCGATGATGCTGTCTCAGGTGGAAGAGATGCGCGACCAGTTGCGCCCGTCCGAGCGCAAGCTGGCCGATTACGTGATCGAGGCACCGCGCGAGGTGCTCGATCTGTCGATGACCGAAGTGGCCGCGCGCGCCGGCGTCAGCCAGCCGACCATCGCGCGGTTTTGTCATGCGCTCGGCTTTTCGGGTTTTCGCGAGTTCAAGATCCGGCTGGCACAAGGGATCGCGTCGGGCGTGCCCACTGTCTATCGCGACGTGCGGCCCGACGAAGACGCGCCGGGACTCATCGCGAAAGTATTCGACCGAACCATCGGCACCTTGATCGAGGTGCGCAACAGCCTCTCGTCGGATAGCGTCGATGCCGCCGTAGCGTTGCTGGCGAACGCCGCGCGCATCGAGTTCTATGGAGCGGGCGGGTCGGGCATTGCCGCTCAGGATATCCAGCACAAGTTTTTCCGGCTCGGCATGCCAAGCGTCGCGTACTCCGATCCGCATACGTATTCGATGTCGGCGGCGCTGCTCGGACCCGGCGATGTGGTGGTGACGGTATCCAATACCGGTCGAACCCGCGACATCATCGAGGCGGCGCGTTCTGCGCTCGCTCGCGGCGCGAAGGTAATCGCCATTACGCACGGCAGTTCGCCGCTTGCGCGGGTCGCGTCCATCTGCCTTTTTTCGAACGTGGTCGAGGAAAACGACGTGTTTTCCCCGATGACATCACGCATGTCGCATCTGGCGATCGGCGACATTCTTGCGGTCGGCGTCGCCCTGAAGCGCGGGCCCGAGTTGGTGGAGCGGTTGGGACAGGCGAAAGGGGTGATCGGCCGGTTGAGGATCGACGGCGAGGCCTGAAGGGTCTGAAACAAAAAAGGCCTGCTCGATGGCAGGCCTTCGTGGTCAAACAATGCGTGTTGCTGCTTACTCCGTGAACACGCGCACATCGACGCGGCGGTTCTGCAAGCGGCCTTCGGCCGTCGCATTCGACGCGACAGGATCGGCGCTGCCCAGACCTTGCGCAACAAACTGGTCAGCGTGGAGGCCGCCGTCGCGCAGATATTTCACGACAGCCAAGGCACGAGCCTGGGACAGTTTCAGGTTATGGGCTTCCGAACCGGTGTTGTCGGTATAACCCATCACCGTCACGCGATGCAGGTTGACACCCTGGTTCACGCTCATGAAGTGATTGAGGCTTTCTTTTGCAACCGGGTTAAGCACTGCGCTATCGGTGGCGAAGTTCGCGTTACCTTGCAGCAGCAACCGAACCTGCGGCGGCACCTGTTTGGCTTGCGGCTGCGAGGCCGGTTGCTGAACCGGCTGTTGCGGAGCCGGCTGTGCCACCGGCTGCTGTACAACAGGCTTACCGCACATGAAGGTCATTTCGCGCGGGTCCTTCACCGGAACGGTGTTGTCTACGCCGTCAATCGCTTCAAGCCACGTCACAGGCTGAGCCTTACAGGTTTCCTCAGCCACACGCACACAGCTTTTCGAGCTTTCGAAAAGTCCCAGGCAGCTAACGCGGTAAACCGGGGCCTGCTGGTTCGGCACGCTAACTGCGTGAAGCGTATATGTTGGTCCCGACTGCGTGGTACACGCTGCAAGGAAAGTCACAAAGGCGCCGAGCAGCGGCGCGCGGAGATATTTAAAAAGAGTTGCGTTCATTTTTTTGGAATTCAGTCGATTGAAGCGACGCTCTTGCCACGTGTTCCATGTACGAGAGCGCGCTTGCGGTTAAGTCAAGGTGAGTCCGGCTGACGGACGGGACTGACGCCCCGTCCGTCGCGGCACTTACCACTGATACGAAGCACCGATGTTGCTCAGGTTGTTCACGTTGTTGTTGATCGTGTTCACCTTTGCGTCTTCCGACTGCAACTGGCTCACGTTCACCGCGTCCGTGGCAGCCGAACCAGCGGCCACGTTCGTCACACGACGTTCCTTACCTGACGCACCCATCGACACTTCACCGTTAGCGGTCGAAGCCGTGCCCGACAGTGCTGCCGTACCCGGGTTGTAACCCGCTGCCGACAGGTTCGCCGTCGTCGTCGAGCCCGAACCCAGTGCTACCGAGTTCTTCGCCGAGGCCGATGCATTGCCGCCGATCGCCACTGCGTCCGTACCGGTTGCCGACGAATCCGCCAGCGTCGAGTTCGTGTGGAAGTACTTGATGCCGCCACCGTTGGTGATGTTGTTCACCGTGTTGTTGATGTTCGTCACATCACCAGCGATGTTGCTGACGTTGTTGCTCAGGTTGTTCACCGTGTTGTTGATGTTGGTGACGTTGCCCGCGATGTTGCTGACGTTGTTGCTCAGGTTGTTCACGTTGTTGTTGATCGTGTTCACCTTTGCATCTTCCGACTGCAACTGGCTCACGTTCACCGCATCCGTTGCGGCCGAACCGGCTGCCACGTTCGTCACGCGACGTTCCTTGCCTGTCGCTCCCACCGACACTTCACCGTTAGCCGCCGATGCCGTGCCCGACAGCGCCAGGCTGCCCGGGTTGTAGCCCGCTGCCGACAGGTTCGCCGTCGTCGTCGAACCCGAACCCAGTGCTACCGAGTTCTTCGCCGAGGCCGAGGCATTGCCGCCGATCGCCACTGCGTCCGTACCGGTCGCCGACGAGTCAGCCAGCGTTGAATTCGTGTGGAAGTACTTGATGCCGCCACCGTTCATAATATTGGTGACAGTGTTCGTCACGGAGGTGACGCCCGTATCGAGGCCCGTGAGTGCATCGCCGACGTTGCTATACGTACCGCCTTGCACTTTGTAGGACGGCGCTTTAATGGACCCGTCCGAATTGATTGTCGCGCCCCCGCCCAGTGCGTCTGTCACGCCTGAGAGCTGTGAGACATTGACGGCGTCAGTAGCCTGCACGCCCGCAGCCATGTTAATTACCTGACGAGTGACGGGTACCGCACCTTGAGTAGGCTTCGATCCCGACCCGGTGGGGTTCGGCTGAACAGCGCTGCCGCCAAGGCCGACCGAGACAACATTGCTGCGACCATTGTCGTTAGCGCCCGCACCCAACGCAACGCTACTGCGTCCAGTCGAGCCGCTGGCTGGCCCAATAGCAATGCTATCGATTCCGGCACCGTTGGCACCGTAACCGAGTGCCAGCCCGCCCCCACTAGCCACAGCATGAGTTCCCATGGCGATGGCTGCCCATCCTGCATACACGCCGTTAGAGGCACCACAGGTACCCGCACTAGCTCCGCTACCAAATGCAATGCCCTCATCAACAGCGCTTGCGTTCGCGGCCGCGCTCCCTCCGCCCGTCGCAGTTAAAGTCCCCGCGCTACCATTACTGACGCCATAAGCACAAGGCTCGGTGTTCCCGATCCACTGCGCAGCGTGGCTCACGGACGGAGTAACCGCAGCAAGACCTGTACCGACGACGGCCATGAACGCCACCACGCGGCCGGCCGACGACTTCTTGCCGCGGCCCTTGGCCCCTTCCGGTGCAGCAACATAAGTGCCTGAAGTTTCATTCCAAACGGTTTTATACGACTTATTCACAATTTCGTCCTTTAAGGCGTGATAACTGGATCCGCAGTGGAAATCCGGCTTAATGGCCGTTTCACCGTTGCAGAGTTACCGGAAGGACAGAAAACGGTTTTCGTCAATTTATCTTGAAGCCGTTGCAACAATCCTTCTGGCGATAGCCCTTAATATATTTTTCATGGACCTAGGACTCCATAAGAGCATTCCCAAAAGACAGTTACTCCGCCGTAACGGGGTAAATCAAGCCCCTTGCATGCCTATCAACACAAGGCCCAAGACAGATATCAAGATAATCGCCACCTGGACATTTCCCAGCAATTCACCCGCCGCAAAAACCCTAACTTTTAGGACTATTCCTATATCAATATTTGAACAACCAAATCAATCACAAGGTGAAAAATTAAAAATAAAAATTTATTATAAAATCAAATAAAATATCAATAAAACTGCTACCAATATAGGCACGCATGCGTGGTACGTCTGGAACTGCATGGATGCGACGCACGCGAGTGCAGATCTAATTGCACCGGCGAAAGTCGGTGGAAAAAATCTCATACCAGCCACCGTAGCCGGGCTACGGCGCGAGCATCTTGGGTACGGTAATTGACGCTTTGCAACCGCAGTATCTTTTCGCGGTCGTGTCACTATCAGCCCGGCAGAACTCGAGCCGAGTTGGTGATGAGCAAGGAAGCGGGAAGCAAACGCACGGACCTAACGATGGAGCGCGGCGAGAACCATATGATTGCCGTTCCAGATTGTGAGACTTGCAGCGACGGCGGCACGTAAAACATAGACCACGACTTCGCTGGCGTGACTGGGAGGGAACGCATTGAAGCTACCTCTCACGGTTACGGCTCCGCAATACCGAGAGAGTTGATGCGCTATCAATTCGGCTGCCCAAATGTCCCGGTTAGACATACTTTAAGGTATAGCCCTTCTTTACAAAATTCTTTCACCCCGTTCTGAATCTCCGCTGGCTGGCGTTGTGCGGCCCATACTGTTTGAGCTTCGGATGTAAGAATTGTGCATCCGGATTTGTCTGTGTGAGGACGTGACGCCGCCAGAAAAGCTGCGCACGCGACCAGACGCGGCCGACTTTCCGCATGAGATTATTGCGCTCGATAGGCAACTACAGTAGGAACTGCTACTTTGCCGACGTCATGACAGACTGCTGCTTGCGCCACGCGCACGCGCACGAGAACGAGAACGAGAACGAGAACGATAGGTACCGCTATGAACGCCGCGATTCAAGATGACCAAACCCGCGCGCAAACGACAACTTTCAGTCGCGCATAGCGTCCGAATCAAATTCGCGTTTCCAGTCGAAGTGGCAGCATGGAGCTAGCAGGCAGACGTGTGACGGAACAGTCGCGACTAGCTACTTAGATATGCAAAGGAATACAACGATATCCGGCCTACATCTGCTCAACGGCGCGAGCCCGCTTTGGGCACCGCCAATGCCAAGGATGTCGGTCCTCCGTTCACCTATGGTTGCGCGGTCCGAACTACGAACGCACTGATAAAGCGCTTAATGGATGTAAGCTCGTGCCCGCTACGGCAGGATCGTGCTGATTTGCCTTTCCCGCCGCAAGCGTCGCAACTTCGTAAAATTCGGCAAACGTCAACCTAGTTTGGAGTTGTGCGGTGCTCTCACTACGACGGCCGGGGATTCCCCCGACGACTAACGCGGCTTTATGTTGTTGCTCGAGAGCGACGCGACGCTAGCCACGTGCGTAGGCATATAAAAAGCGCTTACCGCTGAGCGAGACTGTTCACAACTGCGGCGAAAGACAAGAACTTACTCATCTTGCGTTGCGAAAATTAAAACGGCTTAATCACCACCAACGCCACCGCCGCCAACATCCCCAGCACCGGCAGCTCGTTAAACATCCGATACCACTTATCCGTGCGCCGATTCTCACCACGCTCGAAAGTCCGCAGCAGCACGCCACAATAAGCGTGATAAATAACCAGCAACACCACCACGCCCACCTTCGCGTGAATCCAACCCTGTCCGCGCCCGATCCCCACCACCAGCCACAGCCACAGCCCACACGCCAGCGCCGGCACCGCAATAAACGTCATGAAGCGGAACAGCTTGCGCGCCATGGTCAAAAGACGCGCCGTCGCGGCGGGCTCCGTTTCCATCGCCAGATTGACGAAGATGCGCGGCAGGTAGAACAGGCCGGCAAACCAGGAAGCAATCAGCACGATGTGAAACGTCTTGACCCAAAGCATTAGCATGTCCCTGTACGGCTTACAGCGTGGAGATCGGCGCGCCCGTCGCCGGCGCCTGAGAAGGAAAGCACGTTAGCGCTTTCCTGTGCAGCGATTGCCCCTCGAAGAACACCGCTTTACTGCCGCCCTTCGCCATGCCCGAGCACGATGTATTTGAGCGACGTCAGCCCTTCCAGCCCCACCGGGCCGCGCGCGTGCAGCTTGTCGTTCGAGATGCCAATCTCCGCGCCCAAGCCAAATTCGAAGCCATCCGCAAAACGCGTCGATGCGTTCACCATCACGCTCGCCGAATCCACTTCGCGCAGAAAACGCATCGCTCGATCGTGGTCTTCCGTCACGATCGCGTCAGTGTGCTGCGAGCTGTATTCGTTGATGTGCTCGATCGCCGCATCGAGACCGTCGACCACCTTGATCGCCAGCACCGGCGCAAGATACTCAGTGCGCCAGTCTTCTTCGGTGGCATCGACGAGCGGACCGATGCCCGCATCCGCCAGCACCGCGCGCGCAGCAGCATCCACCCGCAGTTCGACTTCCTTGTCGCGATACAGCTTGCCCAACGGCGGCAGCACTTCAGCCGCAATGCCGCGCGCGACCAGCAGCGTTTCCATCGTGTTGCAGGTGCCGTAGCGGTGCGTCTTCGCGTTATCGCAAACGGTCAGCGCCTTGGCCAGATCCGCGCGATCGTCGACATACACGTGGCAAATGCCGTCGAGATGCTTGATCATCGGCACACGCGCTTCATTCATCAGGCGCTCGATCAGACTTTTGCCGCCGCGCGGCACGATCACGTCGACGTATTCGGTCATCGTGATCAGCTTGCCGACCGCGGCGCGATCCGACGTGGCCACCACTTGCACCGCGTCCTGCGGCAAGCCGGCCGCTTCCAACCCTTCGCCGATCAGCTTCGCCAAGGCAGTGTTGCATTCGAGCGCTTCCGAACCGCCACGCAGAATCGTCGCGTTGCCGGACTTCAGGCACAGCGCCGCAGCGTCGATCGTCACGTTCGGACGCGATTCGTAGATGATGCCGATCACACCGAGCGGCACGCGCATCTGGCCCACCTGAATACCGCTCGGACGGTACTTGAGATTGCTGATCTCGCCAATCGGATCGGCCAGCGCGGCAACCTGGCGCAAACCTTCGACCATCGTCTTCAGCGCCTTGTCCGACAGCGTCAGGCGATCGATGAAAGCGGCGTCGAGACCTTTGTCGCGTGCACGCGCCACGTCGCGCGCGTTGGCTTCTTTCAGCAGCGCGGCATCGCGTTCGATCGCTTGCGCAACAGCGGCAAGCGCGGCGTTCTTCGACGCCGTCGACGCACGCGCCATCGCACGCGAAGCGTGGCGGGCGCGGCGACCGAGGTCGGTCATGTACTGGTCGATATCCATGTTGATTCTCGTGATGCCGCTCACGTTCACGTGCAGCGGATAAGCAGAATTAGCGAAAGATCAAACGATTGTAAAACGGGTGGCAGCGCTTTGCTTGGCCCGAGGCCCTCGGCAAGCCTAGGGTTTTCCGGCTTTGTCCGGTGGCGTCGCTCGAAAATGTGGCCGTGGAATGGTCTATCGGATCGGCACCGGATTCGCAGATTCGACACAGTACGCGTTGATACGCAAAGTGCCCGTCGCGCCGACGCAAAACCTGCAGGAGAGACGGATAAGGAGCCTTACGTCCAGGCGTCCCCATCCATTCCGCCGCGCGAAGCCACCACAAGCTATGCGCCTCAGCCCGGCCTTCGAATCGGCGCGCCTGACCCCACTCGAGGTCGCGATGGCGGCACAGGCGCCGTTTTTGCCGGCGAAGCTACCGTCATGGCCAATTCGAACAATCCGTCCCACGGATCGGGCGGCGGATCGTTGCGATGATTGCCCGGCGTACCGCCGGACAATCCCTTCACCTGCCGATCCAGCCGCGCCGCCAACGCAAGCGCCTTCTCCAGCGCGCCCTCGGTGACGCGCGACAGCGCCGGTCCGATCAGCCGTTCGCGCGGACCCCACACACGGTTCTCGCGCACCAGCATGGCAAGCGGTTTGCCCGCCGTAACACCGCGCTTGATCCGCAACAATGTCCGCACTTCTTCGACGACCGCCCACAGCACCAGCACTGCAGCCTCGCCTTCGCCGCGCAGCCCATCGAGCATGCGCGCGAGGCGGCCGACGTCGCCTGCCAGCATGGCCTCGTTCAGCTTGAAAACGTCGTAACGGGCGACATTGAGCACGGCATCCTGAATCTGTTCGAAGCTCAACGAACCAGCCGGATACAGCAGCCCGAGCTTCTGGATTTCCTGATGTGCGGCAAGCAGATTGCCTTCAACGCGCTCGGCGATGAACGCCAACGCGCGTCGCCCTTCTTCGCCGGCCGCAACCCGCTGGCCCTGAGCCGCGAGCCGTTGACCAACCCAGTTCGGCAACTGCGCGCGCTCAACCGGATCGATTTTCAAGGCGACGCCTGCCTCGGACAGCGCCGTGAACCACGCCGACTTTTGCGTCGCTGCATCGAGCCGCGGCAACGTGATCATCGTCAGCACGTCGTCATTCACGGCGGCGGCGAGCGCCTTCAGCGCATCCGCGCCTTCCTTGCCGGGCTTGCCCGACGGAATGCGCAACTCGACCAGTTGACGGTCGCCGAACAGCGACATCGATTGACTCGCACCCAGCAGCGAACTCCAGTCGAAACCACGCTCGACGGTGAACACCGAGCGATCGGTAAAGCCGGCTGCGCGCGCCGTCGCCCGAATCCGGTCGCACGCTTCCTGCGCGAGCAGGTGCTCGTCGCCGTACACGACGTACAGTCCGGCGAGTCCTTTCGCGAGATGCGCTTCGAGCGCGTCAAGTCGCAGTTGCATGGCTACCGATCGACGAGGTTAAACGAGTACATGCGCGAGTCCATGCGCGCATGCACAGGCACGCGCAGCAAGCAGAACAAGGATTCAGCACGACGCTCACAGCGGCGGCGGCGGCAACGGCGCGCGCGGCGCAACCGACGGCACCTGCTGACCCGGCGCCGGATGCAGCGAACGCACCAGCGACAGACGGCGCGTAAGCTGGTCGATCGCGTCGTTCTCCATGTCCGCGAACAGGATGTCAGACTCGGCAGCCTTGGCCTGCGAGTACTGGTCGCTATAGGTCATGGCGCGGTTCAGCGAGATCACGCTCGGCGGAATCAGCACCGTGCCGTCCTTGCCGACCAGCGAGTAGGTCATCGACAACGCCATGGCATATTCTTCGACAACACCGAGCGAGTTCAACGTGAGCGTATTGACGCTGCGGTTCTCGCTGATCTGCAGCGTCGCGTCGGCATTCGCGACGGAGGTGACCACCACCGTGTCGCTGCCGCCCTGCACGAGGCGCGTCAGCCGCGCGTCGGCCGCGGCCGATCCGCCGGAGATAAAGAGTCGTTTGAATGCATAGTCCTGCTGGCCGCGCAGCTGGAAGCCGCAGGCGGACAACATCAGCACGCTGCATATCAGCGTCAATAACGATCTGCGAGTCACATTGGCTCCTGGTTCGCAGTAGATTCCGCAGCAAGAGACAAGCGCCGCCGCGCGCAGTGGCGCTTGTCTGCTGTCATGTTTCGGTGGGCTGTCAAACGACCACGTTCACGAGGCGGCCCGGCACCACGACGATCTTCTTCGGTGCCTTGCCTTCGCTGAACTTCTCGACCGCCTCATGAGCGGCGGCGAGCTTTTCGATCGTGTCACGGGATGCATCTTTCGCCACCGTGAGCGCGCCGCGCACCTTGCCGTTCACCTGCAGCACGAGTTCGATCTCGGCTTGCTCCAGCGCCTGTTCGTCGACCTTCGGCCATGCCGCGTCGAGCAGCGAACCGAATTCGTCGGCGTAACCGAGTTCCTGCCACAACTGGAACGTCTGATGCGGCACGACCGGATACAGCACACGCAGCATCACGCTGTACGTCTCGCGCAGCACCGCCGGTTGCGCGCCCTTCGCGCTGTCGAGCGCGTTAAGCATCTTCATCGCCGCCGACACCACCGTGTTGTACTGCAAACGCTGGTAATCGAAGTCGGCCTGCTTCAGCACGCTATAGATTTCGCGGCGCAGCACCTTGTCGACTTCGCCGAGTTTCGCGGCGTCGAACTTGCCGCCCGCGCGCAGCGCAGCTTCGTTCGCGTGACCGAAGCTCCACACGCGACGCAGGAAGCGGCTCGCGCCTTCCACGCCCGAACCCGACCATTCGAGCTGCTGCTCGGGCGGTGCGGCGAACATCACGAACAGACGCGCGGTGTCCGCGCCGTGCTGATCGATCAGCAATTGCGGATCGACGCCGTTGTTCTTCGACTTCGACATTTTCTCGACGCCGCCGAGCACCACCGGCTGGCCGTCCGCGTTCAGCACGGCGCCGACCGGGCGGCCTTTGTCGTCGAACGAGACGGTGACGTCGGCCGGGTTGTACCAGGTCTTCTTACCCGCTTCGTTTTCGCGGTAGTAAGTTTCGTTGAGCACCATGCCCTGCGTGAGCAGGTTTTTGGCCGGCTCGCCGAACTCGATCAGGCCCATGTCGCGCATCACCTTCGCCCAGAAGCGCGAATACAACAGGTGAAGAATCGCGTGCTCGATGCCGCCGATGTACTGGTCCATCGGCGCCCAGTAATCGGTGCGCTTGTCGACCATGGTCTTCGCGTCCGGCGCCGCATAACGATAGAAGTACCAAGACGAATCGACGAAGGTGTCCATCGTATCGGTTTCGCGCTTGGCCGCGCCGCCGCAGGTCGGGCAGGTGCAGTTCACGAACGCTTCAGACTTGGCGAGCGGATTGCCCGTGCCGTCCGGCACGAGGTCTTCCGGCAGCACCACCGGCAGATCTTTTTCCGGCACCGGCACATCGCCGCAGGTCGGGCAATGGATGATCGGAATCGGCGTGCCCCAGTAACGCTGGCGCGACACGCCCCAGTCACGCAAGCGCCACGTGATCTGCTTGTCGCCGAGGCCGAGTTCTTTCAGATCGGCGGCGATCTGGTCGACCGCATCCGTGTAGTTGAGACCGTCGTACTTGCCGCTGTTGATCAGTGTGCCGGTTTTCTCGCCGTACCATTCCTGCCAGGCTTCGGCGGAGTATTCCTTGCCTTCAACGGCAACCACCTGCTTGATCGGCAAACCGTATTTCTTCACGAACGCGAAGTCGCGCTCGTCGTGCGCGGGCACGCCCATCACCGCACCTTCGCCGTAGCTCATCAGCACGTAATTGCCGATCCACACTTCGACCTGTTCCTGCGTCAGCGGATGCGTGACGGTGAAGCCGGTGGCCATGCCCTTCTTTTCCATCGTCGCAACGTCGGCTTCAGCCACGCCGCCGCGCTTGCATTCTTCGATGAAGGCCTGCAGTTCCGGCTTGTCTTGCGCGAGACGCGTGGCGAGCGGATGCTCGGCGGCGACCGCGCAGAAAGTCACGCCCATGATCGTGTCGGCGCGCGTGGTGAACACGCGCAACAGCTTCTGTTCGCCGTCGATTTCATACGGAAAACCAAAGTTCACGCCGAAGCTCTTGCCGATCCAGTTCTGCTGCATGATCTTGACGCGCTCCGGCCAGCCGAGGCCTTCGAGGTCGTCCAGCAGTTCATCCGCGTACTGCGTGATGCGCATGTAGTACATCGGGATTTCGCGCTTTTCGATCAGCGCGCCCGAACGCCAGCCGCGGCCGTCGATCACCTGCTCGTTGGCGAGCACGGTCTGATCGACCGGGTCCCAGTTGACGGTACCGGTTTTCTTGTACGCGATGCCCTTTTCCAGCATCTTCAGGAACAGCCACTGGTTCCATTTGTAGTAATCGGGGCTGCAGGTGGCGACTTCACGTGACCAGTCGATCGCGAGGCCCATCGACTGCATCTGCTTCTTCATGTAAGCGATGTTGTCGTAGGTCCACTTCGCGGGCGGCACGTTGTTGGCCATTGCCGCGTTTTCCGCCGGCATGCCGAACGCGTCCCAACCCATCGGCATCAGCACGTTGTAGCCGTTCATCCGCAGATAGCGGTACATCACGTCGTTGATCGTGTAGTTGCGCACGTGCCCCATGTGCAGCTTGCCCGACGGGTACGGCAGCATCGAGACGCAGTAGAACTTGGGCTTATCAGTGGTTTCTGACGTCTTGTACGCGTCGATGGCGCGCCATTGCCCTTGCGCGGCGGCTTCGACGTCGGAGGGAACGTATTTTTCGTGCATGGTGTGATGGAATCGCTGGGTTCGGTGCTTTCGCACCGGGCCTGGTGCTCTGCTGGATGAAATGGCGTCGTTTCCCCTTCTGCGGGGAAAGGGCTGATTATACCGTTCGCGGACGGGTGCGCCGCGTGGCGTGGCGCGCCGGGGCGACGGGGTTCGGCCGGATTGAGGCCGACGCGGTCTTACGTAGCTGGCTACGCTGCCGCTCTTTCCCGACGACGGCGTGACTAACGCGCGTACTGGCTCACACCCAGCACAACGCCAACGATGCTACTGGCTCGCGCCCGGCGGCGGCGGATCGGTCACGAAGCCGATCCGCTCGAGCCCCGCCTGCTGCGCCGCGCCCATGACCTGCGCGATCACCTCATAGCGCGTGGAGCGCTCGGCGCGCAACTGGATCTCCGGCTGGTCGGCCTGTTTGCCCGCCTCCACGAATTGCGCGCGCATCTGCTGCAGCGTGATGACGGTGCCGTTCCAGTACAGCTTGCCGGCGGCATCGATTGAAAGAGAAATGGTTTGGGGTGTTTGCCGCGCGGGCGCTGCCGCGACTTTGGGTAAATCGAGCCGGATCGCGTGCGTGAATAAAGGCGCGGTAATGATAAAAATCACTAGCAACACAAGCATCACGTCGATCAACGGTGTCATGTTGATCTCGGCCATCGGCGCGGCCGTCTGCTTTTTCTCGAGTCCGCCGAATGCCATGTCGCCTCCTTCTCTCGTCTCGACGCAGTGCAGCGCCTAGTAAGTCCGTGCCTGTGCTTGCTGAGGCTGGGGCTTGGGCTGATCCGCCGGCGCGCAGACATAGGCGTGCAGATCGTGCGCGAAGCCGTCGAGGTCTTCGGTCAATTGCCGCACCAGGCGCCCGAACACGTTATAGGCGAGCACCGCCGGAATCGCGACCACGAGGCCGAAGGCCGTCATGATCAGCGCCTCGCCGACCGGGCCCGCCACGTTTTCGATCTGCGCCTGACCGCTCGCAGCAATGCTGCCGAGCGCGTGATAGATGCCCCAAACCGTGCCGAGCAGGCCGACGAACGGCGCCGTGCTGCCCACCGAGGCCAGCAGCACCTGACCGAACTCGAGCCGCCGCTGCGACGCGTTGAGCGCCTGACGCAGCGCTCTCAGCACTCGCTCGCCACGCTCGACGCGCGCGAGCAGCGCGCCGGGAATGTCCACTTCGGCCGCATGCAGCGCGGCCTCGGCGAGCGGCGTGAAGACGCGTTCGCGGTCCACACGCCGCAATGCCGCGACGCCCTCCGACAACGTCGGCGCCTGCCAGAACTGCGCAATCGCCGACGTGGCCTGACGTTTGGCGCGCGTGAGAATCCAGCTTTTGACGATCAGAAAGCACCAGCTCGCAATCGACATAGCCAGCAACACATACGCGACGCCATGCGTGATCGCGTCGCTGGTTTCCAGGTAATGGATGATGCCGCTGCTGCCTGCCATCTGACCTCGCCGTTGGAAAGTTGATTACAGGGGACTACAAAAGAGCAAAGCGGGGGCGCAACCGGCCCCGTGCCACGCTCACACACTCAACGCAGGCCGAGCACGTCCTGCATGTCGAAGAAGCCGTTCTTGTGGCCTTCGAGGAAACGAACAGCACGAAGCGCGCCTTGCGCATACGACAAACGGCTCGCCGATTTGTGCGTGATCTCGATGCGCTCGCCGATGCCCGCGAACAACACCGTATGGTCGCCAACGATGTCACCGCCGCGAATCGCCGAAAAGCCGATCGTGGACGGATCGCGTTCGCCGGTCACGCCTTCGCGGCTGTAGACGGCGCAGTCGTCGAGATTGCGGCCGAGCGCGTTGGCGATCACTTCGCCCATGGTCAGCGCGGTGCCTGAGGGCGCGTCGACCTTGTGACGGTGATGCGCCTCGATGATTTCAATGTCGTAGCCGGTCGCGAAATGCTTCGCGGCGTATTCGAGCAGCTTCAGCGTGACATTGACACCCACGCTCATGTTCGACGAAAACATGATGGCGACCTTGTCTGCCGCGGCGCGCAGTTGCGCTTTCTGCTCATTGTCGAAACCGGTTGTGCCGATCACCATTTTGACGTTGTGGCGCTGCGCGGCTTCCAGATGCATCAGCGTGCCCTCGGGGCGCGTGAAGTCGATCAGGTAGTCGGAATCGGCGAACACGCGCTCAACGTCGTCCGTCAGCAGCACGCCCGTCTGTTTGCCGAGAAACGCGCCGGCGTCCTGGCCGAGTTGCGGGGAGCCCGCACGGTCGAGCGCGCCGGACAGCGTGGCGCCGGAATCGTTGAGAACGGTTTCGATGAGCATCCGGCCCATACGGCCCGATGCGCCAGCAATGGCAATTTTCATGGCTACGAGGGTTCGAAAGGGGTAAAACGCGGCAAAACCCGTCAAACGCGGGCAAAAGCAGCGGCGGGTAGCACACCCGGCATCACGTCTACAGAAACAAATAACCCGCAAAGGTACAGCAGAAACGCTGACGGGCGCTGCACACGGCGCGTTGCCCGTATGCAGCGCCCGTCTTAAGACAGGGACAGCGCGATTAGTCGCCTGTTCCCGGAGCCGAAGCCGGCGAAGCGGTCAGCGGCGCATTCAACGTCGGGCCGCCACTGCTGCTTTGCGAGCCCGTCGGGCCCACCGGATTGTCCTGCGTGCCCGGCACTTGCGGCGGCGGAGGACGCTGGAACTGGAACTGCGGCTGCCCGGCAGCGGTTGGGCCCTGCGGCGGAATACCGCCACCGTTCGCGGTCGGCGCCGTAGCGCGTACCGACGACTGCGTCTTGCCCGACGGCGACTGCACCGCGTTGGTCGCCCGGTTGGCGGCCTGCGCGGCTTCCGCGTTGGGGTCGGTTGAAGGCACGGCCGCTGCTGCGGCATCGGCGGACGGTGAGCGCGTGGTGTCCACGGCGACCGGCGCCGCAGCCACCGGCGCGCTGGCGCCCGTTGCCGCGCTTGCCGCATTCGGCACGGCAGCCTTCTTCTTGCCGAGCTTGTCACCGTCGATTTCCGCCAGCAACTCGAGGTTGGACGGCAGATCGTCGCCACCTGTCCAGCTGGCGACGCGGTCACCCGCGAACAGGACCACGAAGTCGCGCTGCTGCACGACGTTGGTCGAACCGCGCTTGAAATAGAACACGTAGTCCCAGCGGTCCGCATGGAACATGTCGGTCAGCAAAGGCGTGCCGAGCAACTGCTTCACCTGGGCCCGCGACATGCCGACCTGCATCTGCGCAGCCGCTTCTTTCGAGACGAAATTGCCTTGCACCACCGTAATACGATACGGCGTAATACTTTGGGCAACGCGCTGCGTCAGGCTGTCGTAAGTGGAACACCCGGCAAGAACCGCGACAGTCGCAACAGCGATCAAGGTACCCCGCATGCGGCTCCCCCGGTAGATCAATTGAGATTTTGAAATCATTTCACTCACCGTGCGGGCCCGTTGACGAGCCGCGCGAGTTTCATTCCATCGAAGATGACCAGAACGGCAAAAACACATTACTATGAGAGCCCAGCATTGTACTCTAGGGATCCCTTGCCATGACCAATCCAACCGATCTCAAGAATATCGGGCTCAAGGCGACCCTTCCGCGCCTCAAAATCCTTGAGATTTTCCAGCATAGCCCAGTGCGTCACCTGACTGCAGAAGACGTCTACCGCAACCTGTTGCACGAAGAACTCGATATCGGCCTGGCAACCGTGTATCGCGTGCTGACGCAGTTCGAGCAGGCCGGCCTGCTCTCGCGCAGCAATTTCGAGTCGGGCAAAGCGGTGTTCGAATTGAACGAGGGGTCGCATCACGACCACCTCGTCTGCCTCGATTGCGGGCTCGTCGAAGAATTTTTCGACTCCGAAATCGAGAGCCGTCAGCAATCCATCGCGAAGGAACGCGGCTTCAAGCTTCAGGAACACGCGTTAGCGCTGTACGGCGCGTGTACCAAGGAGAATTGCCCGCATCGCAAGCACTAGCGCGATGCCGGCCGCGTCGGGGTACGCGGTTCGGTGAGCAACAAAAAAACCCGGCCGATGAAAATCGGCCGGGTTTTTTTTATGGGTGCGATGCGGCGCAGCAGGCCTATTCCGCCAGCTCGACGCTCGTCTCAAACAGCAACCGCCACGTCTCGGCCAACGGCAATTCGTCACAGTTGGGCTGCTCGCCGCCACGATCCACCACCACAAAATCGCTCACCCGATCGAGCGCGAGCAGCGGATGGTGCCACACCCCTTTCGCGTAGTTCACGCCCTGCCAGCCATCGCTCCAGAACGCCCGCATGCTCGCCGGATCGAACTCGCCCGCCGGCGCAACGACCACCAGATAGCGGCAACCCGTTAAGGGAATGAAAGATTGGCTGCCCAGCGGATGCCGCTCCATCATCGTAATTTCGATCGGCAGCGGGCGCGGTTGCGCCCGAAACAGGCTGATCAGCGGCCGGCCGCCGTGTTCCATCACGTCCACGTTCGCAAGGTCGTGATAGCGCTCGGTCGTGCCGCCATTGATCGGAAAATGACGCGCGCCGTCCAGTTGGATGACGTCGCCGAATGGCGCGAAAGCCGCGCGCGTCAGGCGTTCCAGGTGCAAGGTCTTCATTGACGCGACTCCCTCTCTTACGCGATTTCGCCCCACAAGCGCAGGCGCGACACACCGCCGTCCGGAAAGATATTGAAACGCACATGCGTTACCGGCCCGAGCGCGGCGACGTCGTCTGCGAACGTGTGCACGTGGTCCATCTGCAGCTTTTGCTCGCCCAGCAGCACCGGCCAGAACATCGCCTGCGTGACGAGTGAATCGTCCGTGCCGCCCGTCACCGAGGCCGCCTGCAGCGAACAGCGATCCGGGTAATTGCCCTTGAAGTGCGCCGTATCCACTTCGATCTTGCGAATCACGCCCGGCCGCGCAAGTGCGACGATCGCCCAGTCGTTGCCCGGCTCGCGACGGCGTCGCGTTTCCCAGCCGTCGCCCATATTGACGCCGCGGCCCGGCATCAGCATCTGCGAGGCCGGCCCGAAATGCTGGTTGTTCGCGGCAACGAGGTACGCGCCGTTTTCGATCGCCGCGAGGTCCAGCAGCGTGCCGCGCTCGACGCGCTCCCAGTCGCGCTTCGGCTGGCCGTACACGCGCAGGCGCGCGAGACCGCCGTCCGGATACAGATTCACGCGCAAATGGGTGAACGCGCGGGCGTCGTTCACTTCGACGTAGTGGTGATGGTTGCCCTGCAGCGTGGTGGCCGGCACCAGCGTTTGCCAGTCGGCGTTATCCGGCGGAACGTCGCCGTCCACGTAGCACGCGTCGATCGACGCAGCCGGCGGGAAGTTGCCGGTGAAGTGGCTCGTGTCCAGATCGACGCCGTGCACCACGCCCGGCCGCGCCAGCCGGATCACGCAGTAGTCGTGGCCGGTGGTTCGCTTACGGCGCGTTTCCCAACCGTCCATCCATTTGCCGTGGTCGTCGTACTTGCCGGGAATGAACACGGCCGGCTGCGGCTCGAGCATGCGTTCTTTCGGCGCGAAGAATTCATCGCTCGCGTGGAGCGCCTGTGCGCCCAGACGCGGGTCGGCGAGGTTCATGTAGCGACGGGTGAAAGCGGGAGCGTTGGGGTCGAGAATCGGATTAGCCATAGTCTCAGTCAGGCGACGAAAAGTAAGGAAGAGCCGGCGAAGTCAACGCATCCGCCGGGGCAGAACGCGCGCTGCATTGGCGCGCTGATGAATGACGATGAATCCGGCCACCGTGCAACTGTGGCCGTGCTTTTTCAAACAGCCGGTGCGTGTTCGCCGGCGGTCGGCTCTGCGCCTGCGTCTTCGCCGGCGGGCACGTAGCGCATCGCTTCGTCACGGTTCAGCACGCGATGGGCGCGCACCCGGTCGATATCGTTTTCCCACACGGCGACCACCACCGTTGCGACGCAGTTACCGATCAGGTTGGTCAGCGCACGGGCAATACCGACGAACCAGTCGACCGGCAGAATCAGCACGAGGCCGAGCACGGGAATCGCCGGAATCGCGGACAGCGTCGCCGCCAGAATCACGATCGCCGAGCCGGGAATGCCGTGGGCGCCCTTCGACGTCACCAGCGATACCAGCACCACCACGATCAGATCGTGGATCGACAGCGGCGTATTGGTGGCCTGTGCGATGAAAATCACCGCAAGCGTCAGATAGATGGAGAAGCCGTCGAGATTGAAGGAGTAGCCGGTCGGAATCACCAGACCGACGGTCGAATCCTTGACACCCATCCATTCGAGTTTGCGCATGATCTGCGGCAGGACGGCATCGGACGAAGCGGTGCCAAGCACGATCGACAATTCTTCGCGCAGATAGCGGATCAGCTTGAAGATGCTGAATCCGGCCAGCCGCATCACCACACCCAGCACGACCACCACGAACACGATACAGCTCGCGTAGAACACCAGCACCAGCATGCCGAGTTGCTTGAGCGACTCGACGCCGTAGGTACCGGTCGTGAATGCGATCGCACCGAGCACGCCGAGCGGCGCGAGCTTGATGATGAAACCCATCACGCGGAAAAACACTTGCGAAAGCTCGTCGATCAGGCTGCTCACACGTTGCGCCTTATTGCCCAGCAGCGACAGCGCCGAGCCAAACAGCACCGAAAACACGAGGATTTGCAGAATGTCGCCGGTCGCGAATGCGTTGATCGCCGTGTCGGGAATGATCTTCAGCAGAAAGCCGGCCGTGTCCTTGAGGCTCTTCGCGTTCTCGGTATAAGTCGAAAGCGAAGCGGGGTCGAGCGAATGCAGATTGATGTTCATGCCGACGCCGGGCCGCGTTGCATAGGCCAGCACCGCGCCGATCACGAGCGCAATCGTCGTCATCACCTCGAAGTAGATCACCGCTTTCAACCCGACGCGGCCAACTTTGCGCAGATCGCCGGCATGCGCCATGCCGCTCACCACCACGCAGAAGACGATCGGGCCGATCACCATCTTGATCAGCTTGAGAAAGCCGTCGCCGAGCGGGCGCAACGATTGGGCGAAGTGCGGGAACACGGCGCCGATCACAATGCCTGCCACCAGCGCTATGACGACCCGGCCAAACAGTGAATTGAAGAACTTCAACACGGCTTTCTCCTGGTTACGATTCGCATCTGTTCAGACTGGTCCGACCAGTACTGTTATGGCGAATAGTAGGAAGCCGATATACTGACGTCAAGGATTCAAAACACAGTGTTTACCCGTCTTTTTTCCCGTGCTTCGGGGCCGGATTGTGCATGTATAGCTACGTCCGCACGAACGTTCAGAACGCGTACTACAATGCTGGTCAGACCGCGCACCCGAGTGAGCCACAATGAAAAACGTTCCGCATACCGTCACTGATGCCGCCATCGCGACCATCCGCGAACGGATCGAAGCGGGCGTCTATCCGGTGGGCAGTTTGTTGCCGGCGCAGCGTCAGCTTTCCGAAGAACTGGCGATCAGCCGCGCGTCGCTGCGCGAGGCGCTCTCGACGCTCGAAGCACTCGGTCTGCTGATGATCCGTCCCGGCAAGGGCGTGTATGTGGAAAGCGCGCAGGCCGCGGCCGCGCAATCGTGGCGCTTCGCGGAGCAATCGTCGCTGCCGGATACGTACCAGATGCGCTTCGCGCTGGAAGGCTTCATCGCGCGCATGGCGGCACTGGCTGTCAGCGATTCCGACCTCGCCTGGTTCGAAGACAACATCGCGGCCATGCAAACGGCGCTCGCCTGCGATGAACTCGACGAAGCCGCACGCCTCGACTACGACTTCCACATGCGCATTGTGAGCATCGCGGGCAACGCGGCGATCGAGTCGATCCTGAGCAGCAGCGCGGACATCATGAAGGAAAGCCAGCGGATGCCGTTCTATCGGCGCGAGCTGGTGCTGTCTACGTACACCGAGCATCGGGCAATTCTCGACGCGCTCAGGGCGCGTGATTCCGCCGCCGCCGGCAAAGCAATCGAAACCCATATCTCGAACGCCGCGCAACGCGCCGGCGTCTACTTTCCAACACCGCAGGCGTAAAAGCACAGAAACACAGGCGTAAAAAAAGCCGCTCCGAAGAGCGGCTTTTGCCGTTGCCCAGCCGGCCCCAAGAAAGCCGCGGGGTCGCGCGAAACGAAACAGCTTACTTCGCGTTGGCCAGCGCCACAGCCGTGTCCAGCATGCGGTTCGAGAAGCCCCACTCGTTGTCGTACCAGCTCGACACCTTCACCAGACGGCCCGACACCTTGGTCAGCGTGGAGTCGAACGTCGACGAAGCCGGGTTGTGGTTGAAGTCGATCGAGACCAGCGGTGCGTCGTTGTAACCGAGGATGCCCTTCAGCGAGCCTTCCGACGCTTCCTTCATGATCGCGTTGACTTCCTCGACCGTCGTGTCGCGTGCGGCGATGAACGACAGGTCGACGACCGACACGTTGATCGTCGGGACACGAATCGCGTAACCGTCCAGCTTGCCGTTCAGTTCCGGCAGCACGAGACCCACCGCCGATGCAGCACCGGTCTTGGTCGGGATCTGGCTGTGCGTGGCCGAGCGCGCGCGGCGCAGGTCTTCGTGATACACGTCCGTCAGAACCTGGTCGTTCGTGTACGCGTGGATCGTGGTCATCAGACCGTTCACGAGGCCGATCTTGTCGTTCAGCGGCTTGACGAGCGGTGCCAGGCAGTTGGTCGTGCACGATGCGTTCGAGATCACCGTGTCCGATGCCTTCAGCACGTTGTGATTCACGCCGTAGACGATCGTTGCGTCGACGTCTTTACCGCCCGGCGCCGAGATGATGACCTTCTTTGCGCCGCCCTTGATGTGCGCGCTCGCCTTTTCCTTGGTCGTGAAAAAGCCCGTGCATTCCATCACAACGTCGACGTTCAGCTCGCCCCACGGCAGTTCTGCCGGGTTGCGGTTAGCCAGCACGCGGATCTTGTCGCCGTTGACAACCAGGTAGTCGCCGTCCACCGACACTTCGCCCGGGAACTTGCCGTGTGCCGTGTCGTATTGCGTCAGGTGAGCGTTGGTCTTGGCATCGCCAAGATCGTTGATGGCGACGATTTCGATATCGTGCTTCTTGCCGTTTTCATAGAAGGCGCGCAGGGTGTTGCGGCCGATCCGGCCGTAGCCGTTGATTGCGACGCGAATCGTCATGGTCTATCTCCTGATGGCTGAAAAAAAATCTTCCATGTTGGTCTGTCCTTCCGGCGCAACCGCGCGTGGGGCACACGCGGCGGCGCTTACCGAAGGTCAGCCGAGTGCGGCTTTAGCCGTCTCTACCACGTGTTCGACGGTGAAGCCGAAATGCTTGAACAGCACGCCAGCCGGGGCCGATTCGCCGAACGTGTCGATGCCGACCACGCCGCCTTCCAGACCCACATACTTGCGCCAGAAATCCGACACGCCCGCTTCGATCGCGACGCGGCGCACGCCGTGCGGCAGCACGCGTTCGCGGTATTCGGCGTCCTGCTTGTCGAACACGGTGGTCGACGGCATCGACACGACACGTGCCGCGATGCCTTCGCGAGCCAGCGGCTCGACCGCGTTCAACGCCAGTTCGATTTCCGAACCGGTGGCGATCAGGATGACCTTGCGCGCGACGATCTCGTCATTCCAGTCGCGCAGCACGTAACCGCCCTTTTCGATGTTGGCGATCTGCGCGTCCGTGCGCTCCGAGAACGGCAGGTTTTGACGGCTGAAGATCAGGCACGACGGGCCATGATGTTCGACCGCGTGGGTCCAGGCCACCGCCGTTTCGACCGTATCGGCCGGGCGCCACACTTGCAGATTCGGAATCAGACGCAGGCTCGCGACGTGTTCGATCGACTGGTGGGTCGGACCGTCTTCGCCCAGACCGATCGAGTCGTGCGTGAACACGAAGATCGACGGCGCTTTCATCAGCGCGGCGACACGCAATGCATTGCGGCTGTAGTCCGAGAACGTCAGGAACGTGCCGCCGAAGGCCTTGAAGCCGCCATGCAGCGCGATGCCGTTGATCGCGGCGCTCATGCCGAATTCGCGCACGCCGTAGTTCACGTAGTTGCCGGCAGCCTTGCCTTCGGCGTTCACACGCACCGGCTTGGCGGCCTTCCAGTTGGTCAGGTTCGAACCGGTCAGATCGGCGGAACCGCCGAGCAGTTCCGGCAACGCAGCCGACAAACCTTCGATAGCCTGTTGCGATGCCTTGCGCGTCGCAACGGTTTCCTTGCGCTCGTTCGCACCGGCGATGATCGCCTTCGCCTTTTCCTTCCAGTCGGCGGGCAATTGCTTCGCGTCGCGGCGCGTGAATTCAGCGGCTTCCTGCGGATACTTCGCTGCGTACGCAGCAAACGCCTTGTTCCACTCGGATTCGTTACGTGCGCCAGCTTCCTTCGCGTCCCACGCTGCATAGACTTCTTGCGGGATCACGAACGGCTCCCACTTCCAGCCGATCTTTTCACGCGTGGCCGCGATTTCCTTGTCGCCGAGCGGCGAGCCGTGCGAATCATGGCTGCCGGCCTTGGTCGGCGCGCCTTCGCCGATCACGGTCTTGCAGCAGATCAGCGTCGGCTTGTCCGACAGCTTGGCTTGCTTGATTGCCGCGTCGACCGCTTCGACGTCATGGCCGACCACGTTCGGGATCACGTTCCAGCCGTACGCTTCGAAGCGCTTCGGGGTGTCGTCGTGGAACCAGTGGACCACTTCGCCGTCGATCGAGATGCCGTTATCGTCGTAGAACGCGATCAGCTTGTTCAGCTTCAGCACGCCCGCGAGCGAGCAGGCTTCGTGCGAGATGCCTTCCATCAGGCAGCCGTCGCCGACGAACACGTACGTGTGGTGGTCGACGATCTTCGCGTCAGGCTTGTTGAATTCGGTGGCGAGCAGCGACTCGGCGAGCGCCATGCCGACCGCGTTGGCCAGACCCTGGCCGAGCGGGCCCGTGGTCGTTTCGACGCCCGGCGTAATGCCGTATTCCGGGTGACCCGGCGTCTTCGAATGCATCTGGCGGAAGTTCTTCAGCTCTTCCATCGGCAGGTCGTAGCCGGTCAGGTGCAGCAGCGAGTACAGCAGCATCGAGCCGTGGCCGTTCGACAGCACGAAACGGTCGCGATCGGCCCATTGCGGGTTCTTCGGATTGTGGCGCAGATGACGCGACCACAAAGCCACGCCGATTTCCGCCATGCCCATCGGCATGCCGGGGTGGCCGGAGTTCGCTTTTTGAACGGCGTCCATGGACAACGCGCGGATTGCGTTAGCCATCAGGGAGGTGGGTGCGGGAGACGGGGTCGTCATGTCGAGTCCGGAGACAGAGTCAGAAAGCGGTGTGCGCTTGAGGCCCGGATGCTCGAATGCCAGTCCACTTCGGCGCACGGTGCGGCGCCAGGAGACGCGAAACGGGCAGAGCAAACGGACAAGGCTGAAAGCGTGACATTCTAACAGAACGTTGACCGGGCCCCCGCGCGCAAACCCGCCTGGCGACCTGGTTTCAGACGGGTTCCGCGCCAGTCTTTGGCTGGCTGCGTGCTGTTTCCTGGCTAGCCGTGTGCTGGTTTTCGGGCGACTGTGCGCTGATTGCCGGCTGACTGGTGCGCTGGTTTTTGGCCGGCTGCGCGGCTATTGCTGGCTGGCAATACACCGGTTTCCAGCCGCCGCCGCGCGCGGACTGGGCCCGCGCCACGTCTGCGTCTGCGTCTGCGTCTGCGTCTGTGCCTGTGCCTGCGCCTGCGCCTACGCCTACGCCTACGCCTACGCCTACGCCTACGCCTACGCCTTTACAATTGAACGACATCAACCCACCGCGCTCCCAATGGAGCCCGTCATCCGTGAGCGCTTCCCTGCTGTTCCACCCCACCGCCGACGCAGTCTACGGATTTCCGGACGCGCGGCGGCTTGCACGCGTCGATTCGCCCTACCAGCGGATCGAGGTATGGGACACGCCGCAACTCGGCCGGCTGTTTACGCTCGACGGCCGCCCGATGACCTCCACCGGCGACGAATTCATCTATCACGAATGCATGGTGCACCCGGCCGCTCTGGCGCATCCTTCGCCGAAAGCTGCGCTGGTGCTGGGCGGCGGCGATGGCGGCGCCGCGCGGCAGTTGCTGAAGCATCCAGGCATCGAGCGGATCGTGGTGGCGGAGCTCGATGCCGAAGTCGTGCGCCTGACCCACGAATATCTGCCCGAGGTGCACGGCGGCGCTTTCGACGACCCGCGCGTCGAACTGGTAATTGGCGACGCCGCGGACTATGTCGCGAGCGTTGTACAGGCGAAGAGTGATGCCAAAGCGCAGTTCGACCTCGTCGTCTTCGACCTGACGCCGCCTGATTCCTCTGCCGCGGGTCTATACACGCCGGACTTCTACATGCAGCTCAAACGCATCATGAGTCCGACCGCCGCGCTCTCGCTTCACCTCGGCTCCCCCTATTTTCACCCGGAGCGCATTGTCCGCCTGCTCGACGATCTGCGCGATACATTCAGCATCGTGCGCACAATGAGCACCTTCATCCCGCTCTACGGCTCGCTCTGGATGATGGCGACCGCCAGCGACACGCTCGACCCCGCCGCCCTCACCACCGAAGCACTCGCAGGACACCTTGCCGCGCGTCGAATCGACTCGCTGAGGCACTACGACCCGTCCCTGCATGGCGGACTGTTTTCCGCATCCCGGTCAGTGCGCGATAAACTAAGTCAATTCTTAAAGCCATCCAGCTAATGCGTGGGCAAAATGCACGGTTCGGTCGGCGCGCGCTATCGGTGTATCGATGCAAGCGCCCACTTGGCCTCGCAGCATGCATCCCGCAAACCCATAGATCCGGAGAACCCCATGACCGCCTCCCGCCCAGCCGGTGTGCCCTGGTTGACCCCCTATCTGACGGTGCGCGACGCACGTGCCGCGACTGCGTTCTTCGAAGCGGCATTCGGCTTCGAGGTACGTGACAGCGTTCAGGACGACGGTGTCGTCATGCATGTCGAGATGACCTATCAAGGCCAGCTGATCGTGATGTTCGCACCGGAAGGCGCGTTCGGCTCGGCGGCGAAAACACCCAAAAGCGCGGGCGCGATTGCGCCGCAATCGTTCTATGTCTATGTCGACGATGTCGACGCGGTTTACACGCGGGCGCTAGCCGCCGGCGCAAAATCGTTGAGCGAGCCACAGGATCAGTTCTGGGGCGACCGGTTTGCCCAGGTCGAAGATCTGGACGGCTACCGTTGGGCGCTCGCTCGCCACCTTTCCTGAACCAATGAGTATTTTTTTGATGCCTCGCTTCTTCGTCGGTACGCCTCTCAAGCCCGACGACATCATGCAGTTACCCGATGACGTCACGCGCCACATCCTCGTGCTGCGTTTGCAGCCCGGTGATTCGATCGTGCTTTTCAACGGCGAAGGCGGCGAATACAGCGCCGAACTCGTCGAGGTCGAACGCCGTTCGGCCAAAGTGAGAATTCATGAACTCCGCAATATCGAAGTGGAAGCGCCGTATCACCTTACCCTCGCGCAAGGCATTGCCGGCGGCGACAAGATGGACTGGCTCATCGAGAAGGCGGTCGAACTTGGAGCATCGTGTTTTGTACCATTGACCACCACGCGCAGCGTCGTGCGTCTTGCCGGTGAACGCGCGCAACGGCGGCATGCGCACTGGCAGGGCATCGTGCGCGCGTCGTGCGAACAGTGCGGACGCAATCGCCTGCCGGAAGTGATGCCTGTGCGCGAGATCGCCACGTGGCTCGGCGCGTTGCCTCGCACGCCTGAAGAAGGTGAAATGCGCATTCTGCTGTCGCCGCGGGCCAGCATCAGTTTTTCGGCGCTGCCCGCGAATCCGCCGTTTGGGCGAGTCACCGTGCTGGTCGGCCCGGAAGGCGGTTTTTCGGCTGCGGAAGAAGCTGCTGCGACCGACCACGGATTTACTGCAGTCGGTCTTGGTCCGCGCGTGTTGCGCACGGAAACCGCGGGTATCGCTGTGCTTTCGGCGCTGGCGGCCCGCTGGGGCGCCTGGTAAGCTGGTAAGCCAAAAGAAAAGGCCCGCCAATTGGCGGGCCTTTTTCTTTCTTCTGCAGCGGTCGATACGCAGTGCTCAGGTAGCCCAGTCAGGCAAACCGCTCAGGCATACCTTACGCAAACGAGTAAAACACCCGGAACGCGACCTTGCGCTCGGCCCAGAACTCGGACGCTTCGCGGAACACGTCGAGGAGCGTCTCGCGCCCTTCCTTGTCGAACTTTTGTGCGACCGGCAGTTGCTCGAGCACGATCACGAACCCGGGCTGCGTGCCGGCTTTATGGACCAGATCGGTCAGGCAATCGTAGAGCGCGTCGTAATTCTTGCCGAAATGCTTCGGAAACAGAAACGACGTAGCAATGGTCTCCAGCACTTCCTGTTTGGACTGAGCGTTCGCGCAGTACGCGTACAGAAAATGCTGGCCGAGTTGACTGGCTTCATCAGCTAGATCCTGCACGCGAAACGCGCGGATCGACTGTACGATGTTCGGTCGTACGGTCTTGAAAAGACTCATGGGCTCCTCGTTCGATGAAAGCACAGTGCTGGCTTCGCTCTGGTTATCCCGGCCCTGGTCGCCGGCGCGCATCCGCATGACGCGCTGGAACAAATTGCCGTCGCCGGCCGCGAAAAGATCCGTCGCGACTCCGGTGTCGTGCGCGTAGACGTTGTCGCTCATGCCGTTCATCCCGATGTCATTCAACAATACGATTAAAACTGGTGTAGTGGTCGTCCGAGTAGTAACAGTTGTCGATCCGCTGTAGCGGACCTCCGCAGACGATGCGACGCGCCCCGCGGTTTCGTGCGCGAGGCGTGGGAACGGTGTATTCGTGGTAATAGCCGCGCCGATGCGGCGGTAGCAACCGTTCGCGATTGCCGAATACGATGCCGTCCTTCTCATACGGGTAAGGCCCACCCGCGGCAATCAAGTTCAATGTATTGACCGCTTCGCGCGGCAACTGCGCCGCCGCGACAGTGCCCTGTGCTTGCGTATCGGCAGGTGCCGCGTAGTCGCGCGCAAACGCGCCAGACACGGAGCCGGATAAAGCGCAGAGCGTCAAAGCACCGGTCAGCACGCCTTTAATGCGCTGCCACTTGCGTGCCATGAATCAAGGTTCCCCGCTGTTAGATCACGAGTTTGACGACCATGAAAGTCGTAAGGGTATCGCTAAAACCCCACAGAATCAACGTGCGCCGGACAGGCAAAAGCCTCCAACCGCGCGGGAAAGAGCCACGGAACGGGCTTTGACGACTTTTGACAGAATATTTAGCCTGTACAAGCTAAAATTAACTTATTGAAGCAAATAAGGCGAACCCAAACCAACCCAAACCCGCAGGCAACTCATCGCACAGCCTCTTCCCGGAAGTGAAAGTCTCGCGATCCTGCAGTCTCTCGGAGGCGGAATGGTCTTATTCGGCCTCTTTTAGGGTGGCTATCCCCTGTTCACCCACAGGCGTGCCCATTGCGGGCACGCCTTTTTTTTGCATGGCGCCTGATCACGGCGCCGTACTTCGGTTTCAGATCAAGGATCAGCGGGCTGCGATCACGTCGGCAACCAGCAGCGCCGTCATGTTGACGATGCGGCGAACCGTGGCCGAAGCCGTCAGCACGTGCACCGGCTTGGCCGCGCCGAGCAACATCGGGCCAATCGCGATGTTGTTGCCCGCAGCGGTCTTCAGCAGGTTGTACGAGATGTTGGCCGCGTCGATGTTCGGCAGCACCAGCAGGTTCGCATCGCCTTCGAGCGTCGAGTCGGGCAGCACTTCGCGGCGCAGATTCGCGTCGAGCGCGAGGTCGCCGTGCATTTCACCGTCCACTTGCAGGTCGGGCGCGCGCTCGCGCAAGATCGCCAGCGTGTCGCGCATTTTCTGCGCGGTCGGCGCATTGCTCGAACCGAAGTTCGAATGCGACACCAGGGCGACCTTCGGTTCGATACCGAAACGGCGCACTTCTTCGGCCGCCATGATGGTGATCTCGGCCAGCTGCTCCGGCGTCGGATCGACGTTCACGTGCGTATCGACCAGGAAAATCTGACGGTTCGGCAACACCAGCGCGTTCATGGCCGCGTAGACCTTCGCGCCCGCCTTCTTGCCGATCACCTGATCGATGAAGTGCAGGTGGCGATGCGTGGTAGACACCGTGCCGCAGATCATGCCGTCCGCCTCGCCCTTTTCCACCATCATCGCGCCGATCAGCGTGGTGCGGCGGCGCATTTCGAGCTTCGCCATCTGCTCGGTGATGCCCTTGCGGGACATCATCTTGTGATATTCCTGCCAGAAGTCGCGGTAACGTTCGTCATGGTCGGTGTTCACGACCGTGTAGTCCTGACCCGGAACCAGACGCAGACCATAACGCGCGATACGCTGCTCGATCACCGCCGGACGGCCGATCAGGATCGGCTTCGCGAGCTTTTCGTCGACAACGATCTGCATGGCGCGCAGCACGCGCTCTTCTTCGCCTTCCGCGAACACAATGCGCTTCTTCTCCGGCTCGACGCCACGCGCCAGTTGGAAAATCGGCTTCATGGTGGTGCCGCTGTGATACACGAACTGCTGCAGATGCTGTTCGTACGCTTCCATGTCCTCGATCGGACGCTCGGCGACGCCCGAATCCATCGCGGCCTTCGCCACCGCCGGCGCGACCTTGACGATCAGGCGCGGGTCGAACGGCTTCGGAATCAGATATTCCGGACCAAACGACAGATCCTGGATGCCGTACGCAGTCGCGACGATATCGCTCTGCTCCTGGCGCGCCAGTTCGGCGATCGCATTGACCGCCGCGATTTCCATTTCACGCGTCACCGTCGTCGCGCCCGCATCCAGCGCGCCGCGGAACAGGAACGGGAACACCAGCACGTTGTTCACCTGGTTCGGGTAGTCCGTGCGGCCCGTGCAGAGCACGGCGTCCGGACGCACTTCGAGCGCCAGTTCCGGCAGGATTTCCGGAGTCGGGTTGGCCAACGCCAGAATCAGCGGCTTGTCGGCCATCTGCTTGACCATGTCCTGCTTCAGCACGCCGCCGGCCGAGAGGCCGAGGAAAACATCCGCGCCGCCGATCGCCTCAGCGAGCGTGCGAGCATCGGTTTCGCGTGCAAAGCGTTCCTTGTCCGGGTCCATCAACTCGACGCGGCCCTTGTAGACCACGCCGGCCAGGTCGGTGACGGTGATGTTTTCGAGCGGCAGGCCGATGTCGACCAGCAGATCCAGACAGGCCAGCGCCGCCGCGCCCGCACCGGACGACACCAGCTTGACGTTCTTGATGTCTTTGCCGACCACCTTCAGACCGTTGGTGATGGCCGCCGCGACGACGATGGCCGTGCCATGCTGGTCGTCGTGGAAAACCGGAATCTTCATGCGCTTACGGCATTCGCGTTCGACGATGAAGCAATCCGGCGCCTTGATGTCTTCAAGGTTGATACCGCCGAAGGTCGGTTCCAGCGCGGCGATCACTTCGACCAGCTTGTGCGGATCGGACTCGTTCAACTCGATATCGAACACGTCGATGCCGGCGAACTTCTTGAACAGGACGGCCTTGCCTTCCATGACCGGCTTCGAGGCGAGCGGCCCGATGTTGCCGAGACCCAGCACCGCGGTGCCGTTCGTGACGACGCCGACCAGGTTGCTGCGCGCGGTGAAACGTGCGGCGTTCAGCGGGTTTTCGACGATTTCCTCACACGCGAACGCGACGCCCGGGGAGTACGCCAGCGCGAGGTCGCGCTGGTTAATCATCTGCTTGGTCGGGGCGATCGCGATCTTGCCTGGCGTCGGGAACTCGTGATAATCGAGAGCGGCTTCGCGGAGTTTGCTATTGGCGGGAGTCGTCATAAGGCGGGCTTCGAAGTGCGGATTAGAATAGATGTTCGACGGCATTGTAGCCCCAATTGCCGGCTCAATTCCTTCAATACGGGTACAACTGCCGCGACTGAAACATAGCGAAAGGGAGACGCCGCGTGCTTCTGGTTGACCATGAATCGAATCGACGTTGAGCGCCAATCGCGTGTTTACCCGCGTGCACATCGACACAATGCATGCCGTTAGCGGCTTTTCGTTGCACTTACCCGTTCACCCACTGCCACCATGCTCTCCGAGTTTTCGCTGATCGATCGCTTCTTCGCCCGCCGCGCAACTGCTGCGGCGTCCCGTGCCGCCGAGGGCACGCTCGGCATTGGCGACGACTGCGCCCTGCTCGCGCCGCGTCCGGGCGAAATGCTGGCGATATCGACGGACATGCTGGTAGAAGGCCGCCACTTCTTTCCCGATGTCGATCCCGAGGCACTCGGTCACAAGGCACTCGCGGTCAACCTGTCGGATCTCGCCGCAATGGGCGCAGAGCCGCAGGCGTTCACGCTGGCGTTTTCCCTGCCGAAGGCCGATGAAGCATGGCTCACCGCCTTCAGCGAAGGCCTTTTCGCGCTGGCCGAACGCTACGGCTGCGATCTGATCGGCGGCGATACGACGGGCGGCCCGTTGAATCTGTGCATCACCGTATTCGGCAGCGTGCAGCCGCAACTTGCGCTGCGCCGGGACGCGGCGCAGCCGGGCGACGACATCTGGATCTCCGGCACGCTCGGCGATGCGCGCGCCGGTCTCGGCGTGCAGCGCGGCGAATGGTCCGTGGATGCCAGCGACGCTGCGACATTTCGTCGCGCTCTCGAGCGCCCGGAGCCGCGCATCTTCCTCGGTCTCGCGTTGCGGGGCATCGCACATGCCGCGCTCGATCTATCGGACGGGCTCGCCGGCGACCTGTTGCACATCCTGGAACGCTCGAACATGCATGCCACGGTCGACGTCGACGCCGTTCCGCGTTCGGCCGCACTGCGCCGCCTGCCGCCCGAGATCCAGCAGCGCTGCACGCTAGCCGGCGGCGACGACTACGAACTGTGTTTCACCGCGCCGGTCGCAGCGCGCGCCAAGGTCGAAGCAGCCGGCCGCGAGACAGCGATTTCGGTCACCCGCATCGGTACAATAAGCGCTCTTCAAACGGCGGCCGACCGCCCGGCGATCGGCTGGCGCGATGCCGCCGGCGCGCCCCTCACTCTGACGTTGCAAGGTTTCGACCATTTCCATGCAGACTGATCCCCCGCTGGTTCCCGCCGACGATCTCATCGGCAACCCACAGCCCAACGCGTCCGGTCCGCGCCCGCCGCGCCCTCAGCCGCGCCGCGCTACCGCGCGTTTCATGCTGTCGCATCCGCTGCACATTCTGTCGCTGGGTTTTGGCAGCGGCTTGTCGCCGATTGCGCCGGGCACGATCGGCACGCTGTTCGCATGGGCATCGTTCGCCGTCTTGAGCCGTTATCTGACCGTGATCGAGTGGGGCGTGCTGATCGTCGCCGGTTTTTTCGGCGGCATTGCGATTTGCGGCTTTACCGCGAAGAAGCTGGGCACCGACGATCCGTCGCCGGTCGTCTGGGACGAAATCGTCGCGTTCTGGCTGGTGCTGCTGATGGTCACGCCGGTCACGCTCACCGGGCAACTCTGGGCGTTCATCGTGTTCCGCTTCTTCGACATGGTGAAGCCGCCGCCGATCGGCTATTTCGACCGCCGGCTGAAAGGTGGCTTTGGCATCATGTTCGATGACCTGGTCGCCGCGTTTTTCACGCTGCTCGTGATTGCGCTCTGGCGCATGTCGGTTTAACCGTTGACCGGTGCCGGTCGGCCGCTGCCAGCCGGTACTTCCCGCAGCAGTTCCCCGTTTTCCGGATTGACGCCATGCCTACCGATTCCGTGGTTCACCAGCTCGCGATTCGCGTGAGCAACCGTCTGCGCGACGAGCGCCTGCTGCTCGTCACGGCCGAATCCTGCACAGGCGGCATGGTGGCAACCGCGATCACGGATATTTCCGGCAGCAGCGGCTGGTTCGAGCGTGGCTTCGTCACGTATTCGAATCAGGCGAAGTCCGAAATGATCGGCGTGCCGGCCGACCTGATCGAAAAGCACGGCGCGGTCAGCGAACAGGTGGCGCGCGCCATGGCCGAGGGCGCGCTGCGCAACAGCCGCGCGCAGGTGTCGCTGTCGATTACCGGCGTCGCCGGCCCGGGTGGCGGCACCGAAACGAAGCCGGTCGGCATGGTGTCGTTCGGGTGGAGCAATCGGCTGCATACGTCGGTGGAAACTAAGATCTTCAAGGGCGACCGCGAGAAGATCCGCGTACAGGCCGCCGCCCACGCGCTGCGCGGAATGCTGGCCCTGCTCGACGAACGCGAACATTAACTTCCGGTTCAGAACACGAGGCGCCACCTACGATGCCCAACATGTCGACTTCGCACCTGGCCAAAGACGAGTTGATCCGCCGCTTCGATTTGAAGCCGCATCCGGAAGGTGGATTTTTCAGCGAGACGTATCGGTCCGCAGAGTCCGTACGTCGCGATGACGGTTCGACGCAGACGCGCTCTGCGTCCACCGCGATTTACTACCTGCTCTGCGACGGCGCACATTCGGCATGGCATCGGATCAAGTCCGACGAGGTCTGGCATTTTTATGCCGGCGAGCCGTTGAACGTTCACGTACTCGACGAAGCAGGCGCGCTGATTACGCACAAGCTGGGCGATGCGCTGGCGCATTCGGATGCCGTGTTTCAGGCGGTGGTGCCCGCGGGTCTGTGGTTTGCCGCGGAATGCGCGGACCCGGCGACCTTTGCGCTGGTGGGCTGCACGGTGGCGCCGGGCTTTGAATTCAGCGAGTTCGAGCTGGCGGATGTCGAGGCGTTGAAGGCGCAGCATCCGCAGCATGCGGCGTTGATTGCGCGGCTGGGACCGGTTACCTGACCGGCCTCACCCACCGTTACCCGCCATCACCGGAAAGCATTGATCCGGTCACGCGTTTCCATCGCCGCTTTCGCCGCAGCTTCGGCGAAATCGTCGTCCTTGCCGGCGTAGATAATTGCCCGTGACGAGTTGATCAGCATGCCCGTGCCGTTCGCCGTACGGCCGGCGTTCACCGTCGCCTGAACATCGCCGCCTTGCGCGCCGATGCCCGGAATCAGCAGCGGCATATCGCCGACGATTCCACGCACCACTTCAATTTCCTTCGGGAAAGTCGCACCGACCACGAGGCCCAGTTGGCCGCTTGCGTTCCACTTCTCCGCCGCCAGTTGCGCGACGACCTGATACAGCGGACGCCCGCCCGTCTCCAGAAACTGCAGGTCCGAGCCGCCCGCGTTCGAGGTCCGGCACAACACGATCACGCCCTTGCCCTTGTGCTCCAGATACGGCTCGATCGAATCGAAACCCATATACGGATTCACCGTCACCGCATCGGCCTGATAACGCTCGAACGCCTCGCGCGCGTACTGTTCGGCGGTGCTGCCGATATCGCCGCGCTTCGCATCCAGAATCACCGGCAGGCCCGGGTGATTCGCATGAATGTGCGCGATCAGTTGCTCAAGCTGGTCTTCCGCGCGATGGGCGGCGAAGTACGCGATCTGCGGCTTGAACGACGACGCATACGGCGCGGCCGCATCGACGATGGTGCGACAGAAGTCGAAAATCGCCTCGGGACGGCCCGCGAGCGCGCCCGGGAATTTGCTGGGCTCGGGATCGAGGCCGACGCACAGCAGCGAGTTCGTGCGCTGCCAGGCAGCGTTGAGTGTCTGGGTGAAATTGGACATGGTGAGTCTCGCGGCGAGCCGATAGCGGAAGAGGCGCGTATTTTACCTGTCCTGCGCGGCAAGCCGCGGCCACGCGTCATGCCGGTTCGGGCTGGGGCGTGACAGGTAACGTCGTACCGCTCCGTCCTGCTCGCCCGTTACTGCCGCCGGCGCGCACCACGTGCACCTGGCATCGAGCGCAATCCCGTGCGCTCGATGGTGAAGCGGAACGTGCGCGTCAGACGCTCACCTCGACCCAGCATCGTCATGCCGTTCTCGCACGCGCCGCCGGCCAGATTCATCGCGTTGATCGGATGATCGACCGGCTCGAAGCAAAAGAAGTCTTCGCCCGGCGGCGTGTACAACACGTAATAGTCGGTGTCGGCGGCAATATTCAGCGACAGGCGCCGCTTCGGCCACACCACCGCCGCCTGCCCGCTCCAGCCCGTGAACGCGTGATTGACGATGGCCTCCGGCAACGGATACGCCACGCCGAATTGCCACGCGGGCGGCGCCGGCACGTGACGCACCGGCAGCCAGTTATCGCCGGAGAGCCACAAACCGCCGGCCGCTGCCGACAGTTCGGTATCCGCGTCACGCACGAAAAACGGATGGACGCCCAGCCCGAAAGGCAGCGCCTCGCGGCCGGCGTTCTCGATTTCCAGCGTGATGCTGAGCGTGGGGCCGTCTAGCGTATAGGTTTGCGACGCACGGAATGCATACGGTTTTCCGTCGTGGCGATCGAGCGTCAAACGGACATTTTCGCGGTCCGATTCGGCGACCTGCCAGGCGGAGAGCCAACCGTCGCCATGAATCGGAAACGGTTCGTCGGCGCGATTTTGCGGCACGTCGACCCGCCGTCCCGCCACATTGAAATGGCCGCCGCCGATCCGGTTCGAATACGGCAGCAACGGATAGCAGGCGAGCTGGTTCGGCTCGGTATCCGTCGAGACATGACGGCAACGCCGGAAGATCGGCGTGAGCGCGCCGTCGTTACGCCAGTCGAAACGGGTAACGCCGCCGCCGAGCGTCGGCGCGACGTCGAGACGCAAATGCGCGTTGGCAAGCGTGATGCACGCAAGCTCGCCGCCGCTCGTCTCACCGACCGCAACCGCCGACGTACTGGGACCCGGAAGCACCGGATTGGCCGCTGCGTTGAGTCGCGCGCGGCGAGTCTGAGAAGAAGCAGAAACAAGATTCGCAACAGTCATATCTAGCTCCATCGAGAGGCGTGGGACGTTGCCGTCATTGCTGACGGATGCTATTGGGCGATTTTTTGCACCGGTCGCCTCTGGGTCCGAACTGCATGCTGCCGATTTGCTGCCAGTTTTACTGGCATTGGGTTTGCGATATCAACTGCTGATTCACCTTCAAAGTCACTGCTCGACTGCACTTCGCTGCTGCCTCGAAACCGGGGCGAGGTCATTCTGCGCTATGCGGGCGAACCTTGGAACACCGGCTCCGGCAACCCTCGTCGCCCGGGCGTTGCGATGAACACGCCGCCGGCACGGGAATCGTCCGCGAGCGCAGCGGCATCGAGATCGACGCGCGCACTCGTGATGTACAGCGTGCCGAGTTGTGCTTGAGCCGAAGGAAGTCCCTGTGTGGAACCACCAAACGCGACGCAACTCGGCTGCGCGGTTGGCACGTCGACGCGCTCGGTTTCCACGCCGTCGGGGCCATATCGCACCACTCGCCGGCCACCCCATTGCGCGTTCCACAAACCGCCGTCGCGGTCGACGGTCGAGCCGTCGGGCTCGCCTGTCGCATCCGTCAATGTCGTGAAGACGCGGTCGTTGGCGATACCGCCGTTCGCGAGATAGTCGCAGACGCGAATTTCACGCGTCGGCGAATCGCAGTAATACATCGTCGCGCCATCAGGGCTGAACGCGATGCTGTTCGAAATCGCCGGCGCGGGTAACGGCAAACGCTCCAGCGACAAATCATGGTTCAACCGATAAAACCCGCCAACCGCCTGCAACGGCGAGCCTTCATCTTTCGTACCGAATACAAAACGTCCCTGACGATCGCAACGTCCGTCGTTCACCCGCGTGTTCAAGCCGGGTTCGACGTCAACAATGCGTTGCATTTCGCCGGTTGCCAGATCGAAAAACGCCAGATGCGTCGCCAATCCGAGCAGCAGGTAATGTGGATCGGCGCACAACGCGAACGTGGCGAGACGCTCCGGCATGCGCCAGAACGTGCTGCGGCCGTCGCTCGGGTCATAGCGCCACAGGCGCGCGCCTTCGATGTCGGTCCAGTAGAAGCGGCCGGTTTTCGCGCACCACGTCGCTCCTTCGCCGAGCGTGCATTTCGTGTCGAGCAGCAGCGCCGCACGCGTTGCAGGCAAGCCCGCGCGAGCACCCGCACTCACGCCCAGCCTCCGTCCACGACGATATCTTGCGCGGTGATCATTCTGCTGTCGTCGGCGGCGAGGAACAGCGCCATGCGGGCGAGATCGGCGGGTTGCAGTTCAGCGTCGATGCACTGCCCTTCCTTGATCGAACGACGGCCCGCGTCGTCGAGCCACAAACGCTTCTGCTTTTCCGTCATCACCCAGCCCGGCACCAGCGTATTGACGCGGATATTGAAATGACCGAGGTCGCGCGCGAGGCCACGCGTCAAACCCTGCACCGCCGATTTCGACATCACGTACACCGGGTAGCCGCCGTTCTTCAACATCCAGCTGATCGAGCCGAGGTTGATGATCGAACCCGCGTTGGCGGCCTTCATGTCTTCCATCACCGCCTGGGCCGCGAAGAACTGGTGACGGATATTCACCGCGATGCCCGCGTCGAAAAACTCACGCGTTACGTCGCCGATTGCGTGGCGTTTGTCGTTTGCCGCATTGTTGACCAGCACCTGAATCGGACCGAGCGCAGCCTTCACGTCGGCGATCGCTTTCTGCAGGGCGTCGATGTTAGTCAGATCGCAGGGCAGGAACAGCGGCTTGTGTTTCGAGTCGCCGAGTTCGTCGGCGAGCGCGTCACCCGCGGTCGCATCGATATCGAAGAACGCGACGCGTGCGCCCTGCGCCGCGAAATGCTCGACGAACGATGCGCCGATTCCGGTCGCGCCACCCGTGATCAACACGGTTCGGTCGACGAGGCTCGGATAGCGGGCAAACGCGTTGTCCGCGAGACGGTCGTTTGCATTGGCCGGAGACGACATCGTTCGATTCCTTTTAGAGCAAAGTGAGTGAGTCGCGAGATGAATCGCGGGTTTCGTCCCGGATTTAGTCGCGCGAGCCGCGGTTCTTCAACTGGTCGAGCAGCACGGCGGCGAGCAGAATCGCGCCGCGCACGAGGTACTGATAGAACGCGTCGATGTTCATCAGGTTCATCACGTTCTCGACCGTACCCATGATCAGCACGCCGATCACGACGCCGGAAATCGTCGCGCGACCGCCGAGCAGCGACACGCCGCCCAGCACGCAAGCCGAAATCACGTTCAGCTCGAACCCTTCCGCCGCATTCGGCTGACCCGACGTAATCCGCGAAGCCAGAATCACACCGGCCAGCGCGGTGACTGCGCCCTGGATCAGGAAGATATAAACGCGCGTGCGTTCGACATTGATACCCGCAAGACGCGAGGCTTCCGGATTGCCGCCGATTGCCAGCGTATTACGGCCATACACAGTCTGATTGAGCATCACGCCGAACACGATGAAGCACAGCAGCGTGACCCAGATCGGCAGCGACACGCCGAAGAAGCTCAAACCGCCCAACGCGATAAACGTATCCGACGACACGCCCACAGCCTGCCCGTGCGACACGATAAAGCCGAGACCGCGGACGATTTCCATCGTCGCGAGCGTCGTAATCAGTGCGTTGATGCGCAGATAGGCAATCACCGCGCCGTTGACGAAACCGATCACCGCGCCTGCCGCCACCGCCGCGATGATCGCGATAAACGTGTTGCCGGTCGCGTTCAGCACCATCGCGCACAGCACGCCGGCGAACGCGACCGTCGACCCCACCGACAAGTCGAAATCGCGCGAGGCCAGACAGAACATCATCGTGCACGCGACCATGCCGATCTGCGAGATCGACAGCGCGAGACCGAGCATGTTCTCGATCGAGAAGAAGTGGTCGACCGTCAGCGACATCGTGATGAACATCACGACGAAGATCAGGATCAGGCTGTACTCGGTGATCTGCTGCCACCACTTCGCCTTGTCGTTGCCTTGTGGAATCAGCGCTTCGGCCGCACTTTTTGCGGCTTGTTGCGCGAGGTTTTCTCTGGCTTGCATTTTGAAGACTCCTCCCGTTCCCCACGGGTTGCCGGACTTTCGTCCAAATAATGTTCAGGCCGCTTGCTCGGTGGCTGCGGTTCCGGTTCCGGGCAGTGCGGTCGAGCTTTGCGGCAACGCGAGGCTCAACACTGTTTGTTCCGATGCTTCCTTGCGTGACAGTTCGCCGGAAATCCGGCCCTGACGCATCACGACGATCCGGTCGGACACGCCGAGCACTTCCGGCAATTCCGACGAAATCATCACGATCGCGCAACCACGTTCGGCGAGCTGATAAATCACGTTATAGATCTCATGCTTCGCGCCGACGTCGATTCCGCGCGTCGGCTCGTCGAGAATCACCACTTTCAGATCGGGCTCGGCCAGCCAGCGCGACAGAATCGCCTTCTGCTGGTTGCCGCCCGACAGGAAACGGATCTTCTGGCGGCGGCTCGGCGTCTTGATCTTCAGCAGCTTGATAAAACGGTCGGCGGTTTCCGCTTCTTTCTTGCGGTCGAGGAACATCCCCGCGCGCAGATAGTGACGGCGGCAACTGATATTGATGTTCTCCGACACGGTCGCCATCGCGACAATGCCCTCTTCTTTGCGGTCTTCCGGGCACAGCACGATGCCGTGTTTAATCGCCTCGCCCGCGCTGCGCACCTTGATCGGCTTGCCGTCGAGCACGATTTCGCCGCCCTTCTTGTGATCGGCGCCGTACACCAGATGCATCAGTTCGCTGCGTCCCGCGCCCACCAGACCGAAGAAGCCGACGATCTCGCCACGCCGCACTTCGAAGCTGGCCGGCTGCGCGAGCGCATGGCCTTCGATCCCTTTCGCCGCGAAGCGCACGTCGCCGAGCGGGCGCGCCGAATAGTTGTAGATGTCGGAGATTTCACGTCCGACCATTTCGCTCACGATGGTGTCGCGCGACACGCCCTCAAGCGTCGGATGCGAGGCGATCTTGCGGCCGTCGCGGAAAATCGTGCAGGCATCGCACAGCTCGTAAATCTCGTCCATACGGTGCGAGATGTAGATCATCGCGCGATTGTCGGCACGCAGATCGCGCACCAGCTTGAACAGCACTTCGGTCTCGCGATGCGACAGCGAGCTGGTCGGTTCATCCAGTGCGATCACGCGCGCGTTACGCAGCAGCGCCTTGCAGATTTCGACCATCTGCCGTTGCGCGATCGAGAGCTTTCTGAGCTTTGCGTTCGGATCGAGCGCCACGCCCATCGCTTCGAGGCGTTCCCGCACGAAGCGTTTGGCTTCGCGCTTGTTGACCCAGCCGAGCGAGTTCGGCAACTGGCCGAGCAGCAGGTTTTCCGCGACCGTCAGATCGGGCACGTATTGCAGTTCCTGGTGAATCACCGCAATCCCCGCCGCGATCGACGACGCCGCGCTCGTAAAGCGCACCTCATTGCCGTCGATCATCACGCGGCCCGAATCGGGCTGGTATTCACCGCCGAGAATCTTCAGCAGGGTCGATTTCCCTGCGCCGTTTTCGCCCATCAGGCCGTGCACCTGGCCGACGTTGACGTCGAAGGACACACCGTCGAGCGCGCGCACGCCTGGAAAAACTTTGCCGATATTGTCAAAACGTAGCGTCGCTGACACTTCGCCTCCTGTGTCGACCGGGAGTTAGTGCTTTAGCTGTCGACCAGAGTTCGCGCTTTAGAGCGTTACTCTGGTCCCATGCAAAGCTCTTACTCCGGTCCCATGCAACTTAATTGCTGCTTCGTGTGAACCGTGCTTCTTCAGGTGCCTCATGGGCACAAAGCCTGGTCTGTCTCAACTGCTCATCTTGTATTGCTGCTGCCGGCGCGCCCAATCCTTGGAGAAACGACGCACCGGCAGTCCACTTCACTCAACTACGCTACAGCCGCTCAATTTGCCGCGAGGCCCATCTTCTGGCGCACTTCACCCACGTTGTCACGCGTAGCCAGCATGCCGGTCGTCAGCGTGAGCATCGGCGGTTCCTTGCCTTGCGTGATCCAGTCGTACATCAGCGTCGAGGTTTCTTCGCCGTGACGCTTCGGGCTGATGATGACCGTGCCGTAGAAGCCGGTCGGCGTCGGCTTCTTGAACTCGTTCAATGCCGAGTCCGAACCGCCGATGCCGATACCGATCATGTTGTCCGCCTTGAAGCCGCGGCCTTCCGCTGCGCGCACCGCGCCGAGCACGCCTTCGTCGTTCAGCGCGTAAGCCACCCAGTGCTTGAACTGCGGGTTCTTCGTCAGCGCGATGTTGGCGGCGTTGAACGCGTTTTCCGTGTCCGTCTTCGCTTGCGGCGCGGCAATGATGTTCGCCTTCGGGAAGCCGGCGGCGACCAGTGCGTCGGTCGCGCCGCTGGTGCGGTCATGCGCGGTCGGCAGCTGTTCGTAGGTCACGTCGATCGCGCCGACGTCCTTCATGTCCCAGCCGCGCTTCTTGATTTCCGCGGCCAGCCCATCGCCCACCTGCTTACCGATGTTGTACGCCGAGATGCCCATATGCGGCACCGACGCAATCGGCTTGCCAGCGCCGTCGACGAGGCGGTCGTCAACCGTCATCATCTTCAGGCCGTCGGCCTTCGCCTTGGCAACAATGCCCGGTCCGAGCTTGACGTCAGGCGTGCAGATCACAAAGCCTTGCGCTTTCTGAGCCGACAGGTTGTCGATTGCGCTCATGACCTTCTCGCCCGACGGCGCGCCGATCTTCACCAGCGTAAAGCCCTTCTCCTTGGCGGCCATTTCCGCGAACTTCCATTCGTCCTGGAACCACGGTTCTTCCGGCTGCTTCACGAGGAAGCCGATCTTGACCGGATCCGCAGCCTGCGCGACCGGTGCGTTGAAGAGCACACCCGCCGCCGCTGCTGCCAGCGTGAGGAAAATTCTTCGTTTCATAATGCGTGTCTCCTGACTAATTGATAACGAGAAGGTATCGGCCGCGTCTTCTTGTACCGGGTGTGACACACGCGGCCAGCGCGTCGTCCGGTGAAACTTTGCTGCTTTGTTTTTGCCCGTTTGCTTCCTGCTGCCTGCTTCTTGCTGCCTGTTTGCTTCTTTTCCTGCGGCCTGCTCTTGTGCTGAAGTTGCTGGCTCCGCTTCCTTCTGCGTACTGCTCCGCTACGTTCAGTCGTGATACAGCACGGAGCGGCCGCCATCCACGGTGATGCAGGTGGCGTTGATGAACGGCGCCTCATCCGAAGCGAGAAACACCGCCGTCATTGCCACTTCTTCCGGACGGCCGATGCGCTTCATCGGTTGCAGATCGAGCGTCGCCTGTTTCGCGGCCGCCGGATCGGCTTGTTCGTTCCACCAGTCATGCGTCAACTGCGTTTCGATATACCCCGGCGCGATCGCATTGACCCGCACGTTGCGCGGCGCGTATTCGATGCCAAGCGCACGCGTCAGACCAATCACGCCATGCTTCGCGACCGGGTACGGGAAACACCCCGGAATGATCTTGAACGCATGCGTCGACGCGATATTCACGATGCTGCCCGCGCCGCGTTCCACCATGCCCGGCAACACCGCGCGACACCCGTTCCAGACGCCGTCGAGATCCACCGCGAAGCAACGGCGCCAGTCGTCGTCGCTCATCGTCAGCGGATCGCAGAACACGTTGATCCCCGCGTTGTTGACCAGCACGTCGAGCGCGCCGAACGCGTGTTCGGCCTCGCTCACCGCGTGCTGGACCGACGCCGATTGCGTTACGTCCGTCTGCACCGCCAGCGCCCGCCCACCGGTTTGCGCCTTGATCTGCTCCGCCGTCTGCTGTGCCGTTTCGATATCGAGTTCAGCCAGCACGACCGCCGCGCCCTCGCGCGCAAACGCGAGCGCGATCGCCGCGCCGATGCCGCGCCCGGCGCCGGTGATCAACGCAACTTTGCCGGCGAGCCGCTTCATTTCTTCGCACCTGCGCGGGCGATACGCAACCCGTTGATGAACGCCTTCGCGTGCGAAGCCGTCACCGCGACGCTCTGCCCCGGCTTGTACAGCGCCGAACCGAGGCCGAATCCATTTGCACCGGCGCTGAGGAATGGCCCCATGTTGTCCGGCGTGATCCCGCCAACCGGCACCAGCGGGACTTCTGCCGCGATCACCGCGCGCCACGCCTTCACGACCTGGCAGCCGAGTTGCTCCGCGGGGAACATCTTCAGCACGTCAGCGCCGTTTTTCAGCGCGATGAAGGCTTCGTTCGGCGTTGCCACGCCCGGTGCGCAGGCCATGCCTTGTGCTTTCGCGGCACCGACGACCTCCGGGTCGCTATGCGGCATGACGATCAGCTCGCCGCCGGCCGATTTCACATCGCCGACGAAACTCGAATGCAGCACCGTGCCCGCACCGACAATCGCGTCGGCCGGCAACACCTTGCGGATCGCCGCGATGCTGTCGAACGGCCGCGGCGAATTCAACGGCACTTCGACGATGCGAAAACCCGCTTCATAAAGCGCCTGGCCGTGCTCGGCGGCATCCGCGGGTGTCACACCGCGCATGATCGCGATCAGCGGACAGACCTCGAACGCCGCGATCAAACCCGCGTGCGGCATGTACGGGGCGGGTAGATTGATGTGAGGTTGCATCTCGGTTCCTTGTTTCGTGAGCGGCGGCGCTGCCGGTTAGCCGGCGTGCGCCGCTTGAGGCGCGGGATTGACGAGCCCCGCCTGGGTGGCGACGCGCCACAACCCGCGCTCGGTAGCGTGTTTCACCTGTTCCGCATGCGTGCAGCCAAATTGCGCGAGCGCCACGCGATAGCGTTCGCACAACGCTTCATTGCCGATCAGACGCAAGTGCTGCCGGGCGAGCGAGTTTTGCTGTTGCGCGAGCACGGCCTCGAGACCGGCCAGTTCGTGTCCGATCAGCAAGCCCGACAGATAGTCCGGCTGCTGTTCGCGCGAAAGTTGTCCGGTAAGGCCGAGCGTGCGTGAACTGAATACGGTGGCCAGCATGCCCGCCTGACCTTTGTCACGGGCGATGTCCACGCCGCGCAGGAATGCTTCGTTATCGGGACGATCGGGCGTAACCATCGTGCGGCCGAGGATGGTGTGCTCGCGCAATGCCGCGAACACCTCACCGGTCATGAAGGTATGAAAACGTTCGATGCGCCCCGCTTCCACGACAGCCCATTTCGCGTGGGTGCCAGGCAAGCCGATCAGCGTGCGCGTGCTGCTGTCCACGGCGCCCGTCTCCTGACCGAGTGCGCCGAAGATCTGGGTTTCCTCGCCGCGCATCACGTTCGGCAGTTCGCCACGTTGCAGGACGCCCGGCACGATGTGCAGCGTCGCGCCGCACGCGGCTTTTACCCGGACGATGCCGGCCACCAGCGCATCGGCACTCGCCGGTGCGTCGACATAGGGCGCTTCGACCCAGCCTTGCGCGCTGCCGACCATACCGGCTGCGATCACCGGCATGGCGGGCGTCTGCTCCAGCCAGGCGCCGCACGCGTCGTCGAAGGCGGCGTCGAAGCCGCCGTGTTCGGCGCTACGCGGCAAGTTCATGATGCCGGCCGTCGATGCCCGCGTCGCCAGCACCTTGCCGGCCGCGTCGTACAGATAGGCGCGCAGCGAGGTCGTGCCCCAGTCGAGCGCAATGAGCGCTGCGTGCTGGAGGTTGGCGTCGGCGGTCGCGACGGCGTCATTCACCGGATTGACCGCGTGCGTGTGAGAACCCGCTTGCGTCATCGCTTGATCCTGCGGGTTGTGGGTTGCGGGGCACGCCAGCCGAGTTCTTCCGAGATCGCGCGCGCTTCGCGCTGCACGACCGGAATCAGTTCATCCATGCGTTCGAGCGACATATACGGAATCGTGCTCGCCACCGACAGCGCGGCCACCACCGCACCCGACGCATCGCGCACCGGCGCCGCGACGCAACGGATCGACGCCTCGTTCTCTTCGAGATCGAAGGTGTAGCCGCCGGCAGCGTAGTTGGTCATACGCTGCATGAAGGTCACCGCGTCCGGGCGGTTATCCGGCTTGAAACTGACACCGGCGAGCGCGCGCCGCGATGCTTCGAAGAGCGATTGCCACATGTCCGGCGTGAGGTCGAGCATCATGGCTTTGCCGATACCCGTCGACGCCAGCGGCATCCGGTGACCGACGCGCGAACGCATTTCGAGGCCACGGGTGCCGGGGATTTTGTCGATGTACAGCACGTCGTCGCCATCGCGCACGCCGAGGTGAATCGTGTCGAGTGTCTGCTCGGCGAGCGATTCGAGATGCTGACGCGCGACTGCGGTGAGCGGCATCTGTTCGAGCGCGATGGTGCCGAGTTCGATCAGCTTCGGACCGAGCAGATAGCCGCCTTGCACTTGCCGCAGGTAGCGCGCCTGCACGAGGCTGCTCACCAGCCGATGCGTGGTGCTGCGGGTCGTGCCGAGCGCGGCGCCGAAGGTACGCAGATCGCGCACGCCGGCGGCGGCGGCTTCCAGAATCGCGAGGCCGCGCAGCAGCGTTTGCGTGCCGGCTTGTTGCGGCGTGACGTCGAGCAGCGTGCTCGGCAACGCGATTTCGTCGATCACGGGCGGATGCTGGACGCTGGCGCGTGAAACCTTCGCAGCATTGGCAGCCTGCCGCGGCGCGGCGCTGGAAGCGTGATCGGCTTGTGATGCGAGATCGGCTTCGGACGCGCGGACGGCGTGAGTGGGCATCGCTTTGTTCATGGCGATTGGCTTTTCGGTGGTTTTTTGCGCTTACAGCGCGGGGCCGGAGAGGACGCCGGTTCTGCTCGCGGCACGGTACGTGTTGCCGGTGGCGCGGGCATACGGGTGCTGCCTTTGGGTGTTAGGCATGGTTTGGCTTGTCTCCGGTTTTTTCTTGCTGCCGCAGGGTGGTGCCGGGGGTTCCGGCTCACGGTGCGTGTTGGGTTGGATTGTAGGGCGGTTTTTGAGAAAGCTCCAATATGTGAGTTTTTGATTCATATAATGGGATTTTTTTGTTGCCGTGGGCTTGGAGGTGGGGTTGGGGCCGGGGCTGCCGCACGGCTTTTGCTTTTGATTGCCGCAAGGGGCGGTTTCTGGTTGGGTCTTCTTCTCTTCTGTTGTGGTGTCTTTGCTTGGGTTGTTTGCCTACGGCGGTGGCCTTTCCTTGATTTGTTTGCCCGCTTGGCGCTTGTTTATCTGTTCGCCTACGGCGGTGGCCTTTCTCTGATCTGTTTGCCTAGTCGGGGCTTTCTTGTTTGCCTGCGGCGTTGGAATTTGCCTGGTTTGGTTGTCTGCGCGACGCTTTCTTGTCTGGCTGCCTGCGACGTTGGCCTTTCCTTGTTTTGTTATTGGTTTATTAGCGTCGCCCCTGTGCGGGGCAGGCACCTACTTTTCTTTGCCTGCTGCAAAGAAAAGTAGGCAAAAGAAAGCAGCTCACACCGCGAGCTTATAAGCGGGTCCCCCGCACAGCCACGGTAGTGGTGCATCTGGAATCTGTGTCCTAGCGCATTCAGCGCTAGTGACAAAGGGCTCATCCGCTCCCACTTCGCACTGCGTGCGTCGCGGATGGGTCCGCATGGGAAATCAGGGGACTTCGTTTGAGTCCGGTGGGACCGTCGGCTCTGCCTCGGCTATGACGGAGTCGCGCGGGAAACCAATGGGGTTTGTTCGGGTGTGATGGGAAATATCGGCTCGCGTCGGCGGAGCGCCGGACGGAGCATGAAAGCCAAAACGCGGAGATTAGTTCTATGAACTGCGCATCGGCGCGCGCAGCGCCGCCGGAAGTATGACGGCCTTGTCACGAACGTCGAATGTGCGAGGGCACAGATTCCAGATGCACCACTACCGTGGCTGTGCGGGGGACCCGCTTAAGAATTAGCGGTGTGAGCTGCTTTCTTTTGCCTACTTTTCTTTGCAGCAGGCAAAGAAAAGTAGGTGCCTGCCCCGCACAGGGGCGACGCTAATAAACCAATAACAATTCAAGGAAAGGCCAACGCCGCAGGCAACCAGACAAGAAAGCGTCGCGCAGACAACCAAACCAGGCAAAACCAAACCCTTAATCCGGCAATTCCGCCGCCCCCATCCGCCGCGCAATCACCCGCGACCGCTGCGCCAGATACCCCGAGCCCCTGTGCTCATCAAAATACTTAGGCTGCGGCAGCATCACCGCCAACCGGGCCGACTGCCCAGCAGTCAATTTGGCAGCCGACGTCTTGTAGTAATAATGCGCGGCCGCTTCCGCGCCATAAACTCCATTCCCCCACTCAACGGAGTTGAGATAAATCTCAAAGATCCGCTGCTTGTCCATCAGCGTCTCAAGCATCCACGTAATGATCAATTCCTGACCCTTGCGGATATAACTCTTCTCCCGCGACAAAAACAGATTCCGCGCCAACTGCTGGGTAATCGTCGAACCGCCGCGAACAATCTTGCCCTTGCTCTTGTTCCGCTCCCACGCCTGCAAAATGGCATCGGTCTCGTAGCCATTGTTATTCACGAAGTTCGCGTCTTCGGAAGCGATAATCGCCCGCTTCAGATTGTGTGAAATCTGCTCATACGGTACCCACGTGTGTTGCACCGACAAATCAGGTCGATCCTGCGACAACCGCCACGCGTCCGACCGCATGAAAGCGGTCGACTGGGGATTCACGTAATTCCACACTGCGATCTGCGCGAAGTAAAACGCCTGCGTCGCAAGCCATGCAATCGCCACCACGGCGCCGAGATAAACGATCCATCGCGCCGGACCCGGCCGGCTCGCGCGCCGTGTTGTTTTCATCGTGCCTGGAGTCCTCGAGTCGGTGAACCTGTGTGTTGGTGAGTCGGGTATTCCGGAAATTAAAGCGGTGATCTAGCCGTGCGACGGCGCCGTCAACAGCGCGCGCAATTCGGCCAGCACCGGCGCGCCATCGGGCCGCACCCCTCGCCACACGAAAAACGATTCGGCCGCCTGCTCGACCAGCATGCCGAGACCGTCGGCGCCACGTGCACCCAGCTTCTGCGCGTGCTCCATGAACACCGTCGGATGCGCGCCGTACATCATGTCGTAAGCAAGCGTGCCGGTGCCGAACGCGCGGTCGTCGCACTCGGGCAACGACGCATCCAGACTGCCCGCCGTCGCGTTGACAATCACGTCGTACTCGCCCGCCTCGATCGCTCGCGCGCTGCCGCCGGTCAGACGGCAAGCGGCATCGCCCGCGGCTTGCGCAAACTGGCCGACGAGCGCTTCGGCCTTCGCCGCCGTACGATTGACGATCGTCAACGTATGCGGCGCGCGATCCAGCATCGGCAGCACAACGCCACGTGCGGCGCCGCCCGCGCCGAGCAGCAAAATCCGCGCCCCCTTCAACGAAACGCCAAGATTCACTTCGATGTCTCGCACGAGGCCGAAGCCGTCGGTGTTGTCGCCGTAAACACCGCTCGCGTCGAACCGCAGTGTGTTCACCGCGCCGGCCGCCGCGGCGCGCGGCGACAAGGTGTCGGCGAACGCGTGTGCGTCGAGCTTGAACGGCACCGTCACGTTCATCCCGCGGCCGCCCGCGTCGATAAAAGCGCGCACATGCGGCACAAATGCATCCACAGGCGCGAGCAGGTGGCCGTACTCGATCGGCTCGCCGGTCTGCGCGGCAAAGCGGCCATGAATGAACGGCGATTTGCTATGACCGACCGGGTTGCCGATCACCGCGTAGCGGTCGCGTGAATCGCTCGCGTTCATCGTCCCGGCTCCGCGACATGCTGCTGATCGGCTGCCGCATCGCTGGCGCCATCGCCGTTTTCGGCGTCACCCGGTTCGGTCGCACCGCCGTCGAGATCCACTTCGGCTTGCGCCTCGGCTTCGCCTTCGGCGCTTTCATCCGCGACGTCGATGATTTCCTCTTCACCTTCGTCGGCTTCTTCAGCTTCGCTGCCGGTCGTCACCGTCGGCGCGTCGAGCACGTGCAACAGGCGCACGGACGCTTCGACAGTCAGTTCGTCGATCGACATCACTTCCATCTGCAGGCGGGTACCGCGTGCATGCACGCCGAGACCCGGCACATGCAGCAGCAGCGGAATCTCTTCGAGACGCACCAGATCGCCCTTCACCACCGACGCCACCACCTGCTTACGGTTCTCCTGCTTCAGCCACCGCAGGCACCAGAAGTACTCCATGCGGCGCTGGTGATCGGCATACGCGCTGTAGGTGTCGTCGAAGCCTTGCACGACGGCGAACAGATCGGCGTCCTTAGGCTTGAACGGCGCGGCCAGTTTTGCGGTGACGCCATGCTGCACGCAGGCGAGCAACTGCCACTGGTTGACCAGGTCGACATAGCGGCGCAGCGGCGATGTGCTCCACGCGTATTGCGTGACACCGAGGCCTTCGTGCGGCGCGGCGTTGGTCTGCATGCGGGTGCGTTTCGGGCCCGTCGGTGCGCCGAACGCGCGTTGTGTACGGTAGATGCCCGGCACGCCGTGGTCGTGCAGGAACGCGCCCCACGACGAGTTGGCGAGAATCGCGAGCTCCGCGACGATCGTGTCGAGCGGCGACCCGCGCCGGCGCGGCGTAATCGTGATGTGCTCGCCTTCGACGTAGAAGTTGAAATCGGTGTTGCGCTGCACTTCGCGGCGCAGACCGTAACCGGCGCGCGCGGTCTGACGCTTTTCGAACAACGCCTGCGCGAACGGCCACAGCACGGCGATGTCTTCCTTGTGCGGATAATCGCCGGTGCCGGCGGCGAGCGCCTCTTCGGTGACCAGTTCGTCGAGCGTGTTGTGGCGCAGATTGTTCTTCACGAACACGCGCTCGGCGCGCGTTTCGCTCGCCACGATTTCCTGCGTCTCGCGATTGATGATCACATACAGCGACAGTGCCGGCCGCAAGCCGCCCTCAGCCAGCGTGAACGCTTCCACCACGCTATCGGGCAGCATCGTGATCTTGTCGCCCGGCATGTAGACGGTCGACAAACGCGTGCGCGCGATCGCATCGACGTCGTCGCCACGCGCAATGCCGAGCGCCGGCGCGGCGATGTGTACGCCGATCCGCACACGGCCATCGGCCAGATGCTCGACGGAGAAGGCGTCGTCGATTTCAGTGGTGGTGATGTCGTCGATCGAGAATGCCTGTACATCGGCTTCCGGCAGATCTTCCGGCAATGTGCCGACCGTGACCGGCGGAAAACCGGTGCCGTGCGGGAAAAACTCGGAGAGGAACTTCGCCTCGTGCAACGCGCGCGCCGACGGAATTCCGCCGCATTCGAGCATCAGCCGCGCCTGCGAGATGCCGCGCGCCGCTGCCGCGCCTTCGAGCGCCTTGTATTCGATCGTGTTCTTGTCCGGCCTCGTGAGCAGAGCCAGTGCCTTGCTGCCGCTGAAGCCTTCCGGCAGACGGCCCGCCTTCAGTTCGTCTTCGTAACCGGCCTGCACCAGCGCCTGCTGACGCTTGCGCTCCAGTCCGGCGAGCGCCATCTTGAGTTGCTCCTGCGGCGCGCGCTGATACATGCCGCGGCCCTTGCGGCGAAAGTACACCGGCGAACCGTGCATGCGCAGCACCAGCGCCGCGCGCTCGATCGAACCAAACGATTCGCCGAAGTACTCTGCGCCCAGCGTGGCAAACGGAAATTCGTCCTCCGGCGCGCATTCCCACAGGAAGTCCAGATCGATGTCCTGCGCCGCGGCGTCCGCCTGCTGCATCAACTCACCGGCGCTCGGCTTTTCGAATTCGATCAACACATCTTTCGCGCGCACCTTGGCGCGGCGGCCGCCTGGCAACTCGACCTGAAACGCATCGCCCTGACGCGACAGCACGCTGCCCGCCTTGAAACTGCCCGATTCCTCGAAGAAAACGTTCACTCAATACTCTCGTTCTGACTTGCATCTGCCGGCGCGCCCGATTGGGTTCAGCTATCGGTCACTGCGTGCGCGGCAACGTGTTCGTGGTAGTGGATCCGCGGCGCGATGCGCGCGCCGGCGGCATGATTCTGGTGATCCGCAACGGCCTCGCTGCGGGATCGTCGGGGCTGTCAGGCCGCTTCGCGCGGCGCCGGCGGCTCGACGTCTTCGGCATCGCAAAAGGCCAGCACATCGTCGACGTATTGTGCGAATTCGCTGATCGCGTGGTCACTCCCTTCGATCAGCGTAGTGCGCGCGCCCGGATAGTGCGCAAGCATTTCACGGTAATCGAGCACTTCGTCGCCGGTGGCCGCTATCAAATAATAGCGTTCGGGCCGCGTGATCGACGCGACGCCGAGCGCGCGCAGTTCGTCCAGATGATGCGGCTCGACCGTGATGCTGCCGCCACCGTGCCATAACGGCTGCTCACCGAGATAGGCGCTCAGGTCGCGCTGCGGCACGACTGCCGGGTTCAGCAGCACGGCCGGCCAGCCGTGCTTTTCGGCCAGATGCGTAGCGAAATAGCCGCCAAGCGAGCTGCCGATCACCGTGATGTTGTCCGGTTTCGCGGCCTTCACCAGCGATTCGGCGAGCGCCACGGTCTCGAACGGCGAAACCGGCAGCATCGGACAGCACCATTCATCGCTGCGGCCGAGTTCGGCGAGACGTGCGGCCAGCACGCGCGCCTTGAACGAATTGGGTGACGAACGGAAACCGTGCAGATAAAGGATCACGAGGTGCCTCGCGCGGAATGTGCGGTGGACAATGCATCAAGCAGCTTCTGATGCACGCCGCCGAAGCCGCCGTTGCTCATCACCAGAATCTGGTCGCCGGGGCGCGCCGCGTGAACCACCGCTTTGACGAGTGCGTCGAGATTGTCGAACGCCTGTGCTTTGCCGCCGAGCGGCGCGAGCGCTTCGCCGAGATTCCAGCCGAGTGCGTCGCGGCCGGCCGGTGCGCCGTAGCCGAACACCAGGTCGGCGCCGGCCAGACTCGCCGGCAGTTGCGCCTTCATCACGCCGAGCTTCATGGTGTTCGAACGCGGCTCCAGCACGGCCAGGATTCGCGTATTTTCATGGCCGACGCGGGCGCGCAGCCCGGCCACCGTGGTTTCGATCGCCGTGGGATGGTGGGCGAAATCGTCGTAGACGGTCACGCCGTCGACGCTGCCGCGCACTTCCATGCGGCGCTTCACATTCCGGAAACTCGCGAGCGACTTCGCCGCCTGCGCCGGTGGCACGCCGACATGGCGCGCGGCGGCGATCGCGGCAAGCGCGTTCATGCGATTGTGCTCACCCTGCACCTGCCACTCGACCACGCCGACGCGCTCGCTGTTGTGATAGACGGCGAAACGCTCGTCGACCGGCACGCCGTCTTCCGCCGGCAGGATTTCCCAGCCGCCTTGCACGCCGAACCGCTCCACTTCGCTCCAGCAACCGCGCGTCAGCACGCGCTCCAGCGCGTCTTCACGACCGTTCGTGACGATCCGGCCGATGCCCGGCACCGTGCGGATCAGATGATGGAACTGTGTTTCGATTGCCGCCAGATCCGGGAAAATGTCGGCGTGATCGAACTCGAGGTTGTTCAGGATCGCGGTTTTCGGCCGGTAGTGAACGAACTTGGAACGCTTGTCGAAGAAGGCCGTGTCGTACTCGTCGGCTTCGATCACGAAGAAGCTCGAATCGGTCAGCCGCGCCGACACGCCGAAGTTCAGCGGCACGCCGCCGATCAGAAAGCCCGGATTGAGACCCGCGTCTTCGAGCAGCCAGGTCAGCATCGAACTGGTGGTGGTCTTGCCGTGCGTGCCGGCCACGGCTAGCACCCATTTGCCGTTCAGCACGTGCTCGCCGAGCCATTGCGGACCGGAGACGTACGGCAGGCCACGATCGAGGATCGCTTCCATCAGCGGGTTGCCGCGTGTTACCACATTGCCGATCACGAACAGGTCGGCATTGAGGCCGTTCAACTGCCCGGCGTCGTAACCTTCGATCAGACGAATGCCCTGCGCCTCGAGCTGCGTGCTCATTGGCGGATAGACGCCGGCGTCGCAGCCCGTCACGGTGTGACCCGCGCCGCGCGCGAGGACCGCGAGTCCGCCCATGAACGTGCCGCAGATACCGAGGATGTGGATGTGCATAAGCCTGTCGTGCCGCGCGGGCGTATTTTGCGAGGGATGGGAGTGCAAGGAAGCGGTCGAAACGACCGTCTGCAAAGGACGCTATTGTAACCGACGCCTCTGAATCGCCCTATGAACGGGGCAGGCAAGGCAGCGGCCCGCCCCACCCACGCAAAGCACCCGGCGCGAACCGCCCAGAAAGGGCTGACATCAATCTCTAGTATGATTGAGAGATGGTTCACAAATCACATTTCGATCCGCAGCGCGTGCGCGAGGAAATCGCCATTGCGGCTGCCCGGATGATCGCTGAAGACGGTCTGGACTACGCAACGGCCAAGCGTAAAGCGGCACGGCAGGTAGTCGGCGAGAGCCGTGTTGCCGGCGAATGGCTGCCGGATAACGACCAGATCGAAGAGGAAATCCGTGAATATCAGTCGCTCTTCCAGGGCGACAGCCAGCCGGCGCTGTTGCGGCGATTGCGCCGCATCGCCATCGACTGGATGGAGCGGCTCGCGCCGTTCAATCCTTATCTGACCGGCGCGGTGCTCGGCGGCACAGCCGGCGAACATTCGGATATTCACCTTCAGGTGTTCTGCGACAACCCGAAAGAAGTCGCCATCTATTTTCTGAACGCCAACATTCAGTACGACGTTTCGGAGACGCGGCATTTTGCCGGCCGCGGCTACGTCGAAACGCTGAGCTTCCTCTGGCGCCCCGCGAACGAAGGGCGCGATGGGGAACCGGCCGGCATCCACGTCGCCCTGTACGAAACGGACGACTTACGTGGCGCGGTCCGGGCCGACGCGCGCGGCCGCACTGCCCGCGCGAATCAGCAGGCGGTTCAGGCGCTGCTCGACAGTAGCGGCGTCACCCCTTCAACTAATTAGACAGAGCTGGAATGAATACGAGACGGATTCTGGCGGGCGCGCTTGTCGCGGTCGCCGCGACGGGCGGCGGGGTGCTGGCCAATCATTGGCTGAACGGCGACCCCAATGTCGCCCACGCAGCGCAGCCCGGCTCCACGCAAAGTGCCGTTGAGCAACTCTGGGCCGCGCCCGTCACGAATGTCGACGGCAAGCCGCAATCGCTAAGTTTGCTTAAAGGCCATCCAATCGTCGTCAACTTCTGGGCGTCGTGGTGCGGACCGTGCGTCGAAGAGATGCCTGCTCTTTCGCAACTTCAGCGCGAATATGCAAAGAAAGGAATCCAGTTCGTAGGACTTGGCGTCGATTCGGATAAAAACGTTCAGTCGTTCCTGCAGAAGGTGAAAGTGGCTTACCCGGTCTACGTGACCGGATTCGGCGGCGCCGATCTCGCGCGAGCGTTCGGCAATACTGCCGGCGGCCTGCCCTTTACCGTCGTTATTGACGCAAAAGGCAACATTCGCTCGACAAAATTAGGGCAAATCGACCCGCAAGCGCTGAAACAGACGCTCGACACGCTCTAAATTTCACATTCTTTTGACGATCAGATAAGGGCAAAAGGCGCGAAATTACGCGCAAATCGCTCAAGTTTGAGAGAAGATGGGCGCCCGGAGAGGCGACGAAAGGTCGCTGGGTCCGCTCCGAACGCGCAGGAAACTAGACAAGTTTCTCTAATCAGCGCTAAAGTGCGCCCAATTCCACGGAAAAAGAAGCGACCATGACGCGACTGCTGGTACTGCACGGCCCCAACCTCAATCTTCTCGGCACCCGGGAACCTGAGGTCTATGGCCGCGTGACGTTGCCGCAGATCGATCAGGCACTGGCGGACCGCGCAGCGGACGCCGGCGTCGAACTCGCGTCGTTCCAGAGCAATCATGAAGGCGCCCTGGTCGATCGCATCCAATCCGCCCGGACTGAAAAAACCGATTTCATACTAATCAATCCCGCCGCGTACACGCACACCAGCGTGGCTATTCGGGACGCACTGGCGGGGGTCGGCATCCCGTTCGTCGAGATTCATCTGTCGAACGTACATCGCCGCGAACCGTTCCGGCATCACTCGTATTTCTCCGACCAGGCAGAGGGCGTGATTTGCGGCCTTGGCTGGAAGGGGTACATGTACGCGCTCGAATTCGCGCTCGACCGGCTGTCCGCCGGTTCGTCGCGCGGCTGATTCCAAACACGTCTAATTTGCGCCGGGTACTGCGATTGCACGCGCCGGCACTTTACGCATTGAAAGGGGCCTCCTGATGGATCTACGTAAACTGAAAACTCTGATCGACCTCGTCTCGGAGTCCGGTATTTCCGAACTCGAAGTGACTGAAGGCGAAGGCAAGGTCCGCATCGTCAAGAATGCGCCGCCGGTTTACGTGCAACCGTCCGCTTCGTACGCGCCGCAATATGCGCAGCCGGCACCGATCGCAGGCGGCGAAGCGCCCGCTGCCGCAAGCGCCCCCGCGGCGCCGGCCCCCGTCGTGCCGCAAGGCCACGTGGTGACCTCGCCGATGGTCGGCACCTTCTACCGCGCGCCGTCTCCGGGCGCCGAGCCGTTCGTCCAGGTCGGCGACACGGTCAAGGAAGGCCAGACGATCTGCATCATCGAAGCAATGAAGCTGCTCAACGAAATCGAGTCGGACAAGTCCGGCGTGGTGAAGGAAATCCTCGTCGAAAACGGCCAGGCGGTCGAGTACGGCCAACCGTTGTTCCTGGTCGGCTAACGCGGCACGCTTTGCGCTTTTTTGCGCCTGCCGCCCGCGCGCCTGCTATCCGGGGCGCGCGACCGATCCGCTGAGGCAGCCCGTGTTGTGATCAGCCGGGCGCCTATTGATGAGTCGAAAATCCGCTATGTTTGAAAAAATCCTCATTGCCAATCGTGGCGAGATCGCGCTTCGTATCCAGCGCGCCTGCCGCGAACTCGGCGTCAAGACGGTCGTCGTCTATTCGGAAGCCGACAAGGAAGCCAAGTACGTGAAGCTCGCCGACGAGGCGGTCTGTATCGGCCCGGCGCCTTCGAATCTGAGCTACCTGAACATGCCGGCGCTGATCAGCGCGGCGGAAGTGACGGATGCCGAAGCAATCCACCCCGGCTACGGCTTCCTGTCGGAAAACGCCGACTTCGCCGAGCGCGTCGAACAGTCCGGCTTCACCTTCATCGGCCCGCGCCCGGAAACCATCCGGATGATGGGCGACAAGGTGACCGCCAAGCAGACCATGATCAAGACCGGCGTGCCTTGCGTGCCGGGTTCTGAAGGCGCGTTGCCGGACGATCCGAAAGAGATCGTGAAAATTGCCCGCCAGGTCGGCTATCCGGTGATCATCAAGGCCGCCGGCGGCGGCGGTGGCCGCGGCATGCGCGTGGTCCACACCGAAGCGGCGCTGGTCAACGCGGTCAACATGACGCGCGAAGAAGCCGGCCGTGCCTTCGGCAACCCGCAGGTCTACATGGAGAAATTCCTGGAGAACCCGCGGCACATTGAAATTCAGGTGTTGTCGGATTCGTTCAAGAACGCGGTCTGGCTGGGCGAGCGCGATTGCTCGATGCAGCGCCGTCACCAGAAAGTGATCGAAGAAGCGCCGGCGCCGGGCATCGCGCGCCGCCTGATCGACCGCATCGGCGATCGCTGCGCGGACGCCTGCAAGAAGATGGGCTATCTTGGCGCGGGTACGTTCGAATTCCTGTACGAAAACGGCGAGTTCTATTTCATCGAAATGAACACGCGCGTGCAGGTCGAGCATCCGGTGACCGAGCTGATCACGGGCGTCGATATCGTGCAGGAACAGATCCGCATCGCGGCCGGCGAGAAGCTCGCGTTCCGTCAGCGCGACATCGTGTTCAAGGGTCATGCGATCGAATGCCGGATCAACGCGGAAGATCCGTTCAAGTTCATTCCGTCGCCCGGTCGTTTGACGTCGTGGCATATGCCGGGCGGCCCCGGCATCCGCGTCGATTCGCACGCCTACAATGGCTATTTCGTCCCGCCGAACTATGATTCGATGATCGGCAAGCTGATCGCTTACGGCGCGACGCGCGAGCAGGCGATCAAGCGGATGCGTATCGCGCTGTCGGAAATGGTGGTCGAGGGCATTCAGACCAACATCCCGCTGCATCGCGAATTGATGCTGGACGCGAAGTTCGTCGAAGGCGGCACCAGCATTCATTACCTCGAAAACCGGTTGGCCGCGAAGCAGCAGGCCGCGCCGGAAGAAGCGTAAGTCATGAGCTACCGGGAACTGATCGCCGAGCTGCCACGCGAGCACGCGGAGGAGTTCTCCGACGCGCTGCTCGAGTTGGGCGCGCTGTCCGTATCGGTTGAAGATGCGGACGCCGACACCCCCGACGAGCAGCCGCTGTTCGGCGAGCCCGGTCTCACGCCGGATCGCACGGCGTGGCAGCGTTCGCGCGTGATCGCGCTGCTCGCGCCGGAACATGAGCCGGCCGTGCTGCTCACCGCGGCAGCCAATGAGCTGGGCCTCGATCCCGCACCTTCGTTCACCGTGCGTGAAGTCGAAGAGCAGGATTGGGTGCGTCTCACGCAATCGCAATTCGATCCGATTTCGATCGGCGAGCGCATCTGGGTTGTGCCCTCGTGGCACGATGCGCCGGACCCGAACGCCCTCGTGCTGGAGCTCGATCCTGGCCTCGCGTTCGGAACCGGCAGCCATCCCACGACACGACTGTGCATGGAATGGCTGGAGCAATCGGTGAAGGCGGAGCAATCCGTGCTCGATTACGGCTGCGGCTCGGGCATCCTCGCGATCCTCGCGAAGAAGTGCGGCGCCAACCCGGTGTACGGTATCGATATCGACCCGCAGGCGGTCGAATCGGCGCGCTACAACAGCGAGCGCAACCGCGTAGAAGTCACGTACGGTTTGCCCGACGCATGCCCGGCCGGCGAGTTCGATATCGTGGTCGCCAATATCCTGTCCAATCCGCTCAAGCTGATGGCGTCGATGCTGTCGTCGAAGGTCAAGCCAGGCGGACGGATCGCGTTGTCAGGCATCCTGGCGCGGCAGGCGGACGAGGTGGCGCAGATCTACGCACGATGGATCGACATCGGCGTATGGCGCGAACACGAAGGTTGGGTATGTCTCACGGGAACGCGCCGCGAAAGCCATTAGAATAAGGCGTATTGTCAAACCAACGGCCTCCCGGCTTACCGGCTCAATATGCTCCTGGCAACGCGTTGCCCCTTCTGCGAAACCGTCTTCCGCCTGCAACCGGCGCAGCTCGCGCTGCGCCGCGGGCTCGTGCGCTGCGGGCATTGCCATGAAGTATTCGACGCGTCGAGCAGCCTGTTCGAACTGAACGAGGGCGGCGACTTCGCCTCCGCCAAGCCGGTTGCCGCGGCTGCGGCGATCGAGGCTTTGTCAGGTGTACGCGCCAAGGACCCCGATTTCAGCGCAGAAGCCTGGAATCCGTGGGCACCCGCGGCCGACGCCGTGATCGACAACCGCCTGCTCCACAACGCCGGCAGTCTGCCCTTCAAGCCGGTTTCCACCGGCTTGGGCGTCGCGCTCACGCCGCGCCAGGCCACCGAGCCGGAACTGCCGGCGAGCGCCTTTACCACGCCGATTCCTCACGACCACGAGCCCGTCCTCGCGGACGCACCGCTCGCACCCTTTGCCTACGAGCCCGACGCGCCGGTGGACGTCCCGCGTGAGCCTTCCGCTCAGCCGGCCAATCCGCAGGCCGAAGCCGCGCCACGGGTCTGGCACAAGACCGAGCGCTCCGCCGAACAATTTGCTCATGCAGATGAACCGGTTCTGAACGAGCCGGCGGCCTTGCATGGGATTCCTGACAATGAACCGCATTTCGGTGCGGCCGGCTTAGGTGGGGCCGGCTTAGGTGGGGCCACCTCAGGTGCGGCCGTCTCAGGTGGCGCCGGCTTTGGCGCCGCCGCAGGCGCGGCCAACATAGGCGCAGCGGCCGGCCAGAGCGCAGATGGCACCAGCGGCAGCTCACGTGCAGCCACCCCAGATGGCCCGGGCGCAGCCTCATTTGGATCGAGCGGCGAACCTTTCACAGTCCAGCCCGTGCATGACGACGTCGATCCTTTCCCGGTAGTACGCGAGACGCGCCCGGCCGAACCGCGCCGCCTCGGCTGGATCATCGCGGGCTCGGTCGTCGCAGCGCTGCTGGTTGTCGCCCTGCTCGCGCAGCTCGCCTGGTGGCAACGCGAAACCGTGCAGGTCTACTTCCCGCGTTCACAGACGCTCTACGCGAAGGCCTGCGCGCAGCTCGGCTGCCAGATCACGCCGCCGCACGACATCGACGGCTTGCAGGTCGAGCCCTCCGATCTGCGGCAGATCGACGGCCCGCACAAGCTCGAACTGAAGATGCCGCTGCGCAACCGCTTCAATGTTGCGCTGGCCTACCCTGCCATCGAACTCACGCTGCTCGACGACCAGAACAATGTCGCCGTGCGCCGCGTGCTGTGGCCGCAAGACTATGTCCCACCCGGCACGCCAATCGCGGCCGGCCTGCCGGCGCATACGACCCAGACCATGATCGTCCATCTCGACACGGGCAATGCGGTCGCGTCCAATTTCCGCGTACAGATTTTTTATCCGTAACGCATCCTTGCACGCCCGGCACCGACCGGGCGTGTTCACCGTCATTACTGACGAATTTTCGGAGCACGACAACATGAGTCAAGTCACGCTGGGTGGCAACCCGATCGAAGTAGCCGGCACGTTCCCGACCGTGGGACAGAATGCCCCTGCCTTCTCGCTGGTGGGCAAGGATCTGAAGCCGGTGTCGCTGGCTGATTTCGCCGGCAAGCGCAAGGTGCTGAACATCGTCCCGAGCCTCGACACGCCGACGTGCGCCACCTCGACCCGCAAGTTCAACGAAGCCGCAGCCAGGCTGAGCAACACGGCAGTGATCGTCGTGTCGGGCGACCTGCCGTTCGCCGCATCGCGCTTCTGCACGACGGAAGGCATCGAGAACGTCGTGACGGCGTCCACGTTCCGCGGCCATGAGTTCGCGCAAGCCTACGGCGTCGACGTGACGAGCGGCCCGCTGACGGGTCTGACGGCACGCGCCGTGGTGGTCGTCGACGAAAACGACAAGGTCGTGCACGCTGAGCTGGTCGGCGAAATCAAGAACGAGCCGAACTACGACGCAGCCCTCGCCGCACTGAAGTAAAACCTTCGCGCACGAACCCCGGCGCCGCGCTTCATGCGCGGCGCTGTCACATCGTCGCGCCTATTCTCTTTATAGATTTTTACAGGAACGCTCGCCTTGGCTACGCTGATTTGCGGTTCGCTCGCCTACGACAACATCATGACCTTCGAAGGCCGCTTTCGGGAGCACATCCTGCCGGAGCAGGTCCACATCCTGAACGTGAGCTTTCTCGTGCCGACGATGCGCCGGGAATTCGGCGGCTGCGCGGGCAACATCGCCTACTCGCTGCATCTGCTCGGTGGCGACGCGCGCATCATGGGCGCGCTCGGCGCGATTGACGCGCAACGCTACATGGACCGCTTCGCGCAACTCGGCCTGTCGACGGAGAACGTGCTCGTGGTGCCGGATACCTCCTCGGCCCAGGCGATGATCACCACCGATCTGGAAAACAATCAGATCGCCGCGTTCCATCCTGGCGCGATGATGCAGGCGCATCTGAACCGCGCCGACGAAGCGAAGGGCATCACGCTCGGCATCGTCGGGCCGGACGGTTACGACGCCATGATCCAGCACTCCGAGCATCTGGCCGCGGCCGGCGTGCCGTTTATCTTTGATCCGGGCCAAGGTTTGCCGCTGTTCGACGGCGAGTCGCTACGTCGTATGATTGAACTTGCTACTTATGTAGCTGTCAACGATTACGAAGCCAAACTGGTGAGCAACAAAACGGGTTGGTCGATCGAAGAGATCGCCGGCAAGGTCGAGGCGCTGGTTATCACGCTCGGCGAGCACGGTGCGCAGATCCATCACGCCGGAGGCATCGAAGATATTCCGGCGGTCAAGGCACAGCAGGTGCTCGATCCTACAGGTTGCGGCGACGCGTTCCGCGGCGGCTTGCTGTACGGCATCGAGAACAAGCTTGGCTGGGCGACCACGGGGCGTCTGGCAAGCCTGATGGGTGCGCTGAAGATCGAACACCTGGGCCCGCAAAACTACGCGCCCAGCCGGGCGGAGATCAACGAACGGTTCAAGCAGGCGTTCGGATACGACCTGCAGTAATACCGCAAGCTATTGGAGTTAGGGAATGAGAACAACGAGTCGCCTGATAGTGGCCGCCTTGATTGCCGGGTCACTGGCCATGTCCGGGTGTGCGTACAACAGCAGTTCTGCGGATGTCTACACGGCGTCGCAGGCACAGCGCGAAGAGACGGTCCGCATGGGCACGGTCGACAGCGTTCGGGCCGTGAAGATCAGCTCGAACAACGGCCAGCCGAGCGGCCTGGGTGCGATCGGCGGCGGCGCGTTGGGTGCGGTGGCCGGCAGCGCGATCGGCGGCGGCCGCGGTTCGATCGTGACGGGCATCATCGGCGGTTTGGCCGGCGCGGTGGCAGGCAATGCGGTTGAGAACGGCGTCGCGGTACACGACGGTCTCGAGATCACCGTGCGACTCGATAACGGCGACATGCGGGCGATCACGCAGAGCGCCACCGGCGAAATCTTCCGCGCCGGCGACCGCGTCCGCCTGCTCTCGAGCGGCGGCGTCACGCGCGTCACGCACTAACCAGGTTTCCCCTCTCGCGCGGCAACGCTTAAGCGCGCCGCCGCGGCGACTTCAAACGCATGCCCTTCCCGGTGCATGCGTTTTTTTTCGCCTGTCGATTTTGCAGCACTTCGTCTAGCCGGTGCGTTCGTCCAGGCAAAAAAATCCCGTCGCCAGAAACCCGGCAACGGGACCCTGACCGAGTAGCGCTCGGTCATGCTGCTACGTAAGCGCTACTCGATCATCGACACACAGTACGACGTGTCGAAGTACTTCTACCGCTCATCCGCCAGTTACGGACGGCTGCCCGTCGGGAACGGCCATGCCGCTGCCGGGTTCAGCGCGGTTTTCACCGTCGCCGCCGGTGCGCTCGAGACAGAAGCCGCAGCGGGTGCAGGAGCCGCCTTCTTGGCGACAGCCTTCTTCGCAGGGGCAGCCTTCTTGGCAGGAGCAGCGGCCTTCTTCGCGGCAGCCTTCTTGGCAGGCGCAGCCTTTTTAGCGGCAGCCTTCTTCGCAGGCGCAGCTTTCTTGGCAGCAGCCTTTTTCGCAGGCGCAGCCTTCTTGGCAGCAGCCTTCTTAGCCGGCGCCTTCTTTGCTGCGGCCTTCTTCGCCGGTGCCTTCTTTGCTGCAACCTTCTTCACTGCGGCTTTCTTAGCCGGTGCTGCCTTCTTCGCCGGCGCCTTCTTCGCTGCAACCTTCTTCACTGCAACTTTCTTGGCTGCAACCTTCTTCACCGCGGCTTTCTTAGCCGGTGCTGCCTTCTTCGCCGGTGCCTTCTTCGCTGCAACCTTCTTCACTGCGACTTTCTTTGCAGCGACTTTCTTCGCCGGAGCGGCCTTCTTAGCCGGTGCAGCCTTCTTGGCTACAGCCTTCTTCGCTGCGGGTTTTTTAGCTGCGGCTTTCTTGAGAGTTGCCATCATTTTCTCCTTCAGGTTTTCAGATGAGAGTCAGTTCAAACTACACCCTTCGTCAAAACCCGCTTCCCGCGGACGCTTCTCAGGGCGCGCGCTACGAAGCGGGCTATTCATCGGCGTACGCAGGTGCTGCGCGCTTACGCTAATGAATGCGGTAAGGCGCGCCGTGCCCTTGGGCACCGCGCGCCAGATCTGGTCAGCGTTGTATCTCAACGCCGGCAATTGCTTGATCGGGCCACCGACGCTCACGCCAGCGGCTTTTTCCGGGGGGAAGTTTGCCCATCCCACTGAAGGGTTCGCAAAGTGCCAGCCATGTTTGTGGGCCGCGAAGGCACGCGGCGCACCGGGCACAATTTGCATCAGGCGGTTCTGCTCCTAACTAAATTGCCGCGGCCGAAGCCTGCCGGCATCCCCAAAATGAATGCATCTGCGACACGAACCCGGATCACTCCCAGGTCAGCGCGCCGCCAGTCTGATATTCGATCACTCGCGTCTCGAAGAAGTTGCGTTCCTTCTTCAGGTCGATCATCTCGCTCATCCACGGGAACGGGTTTTCCTCGTTCGGGTACAGCGGATCGAGACCGATCTGCTGGCAACGACGGTTGCAGATGAAGCGCAGATAGCTCTTGAACATCGACGCATTGAGGCCGAGCACCCCGCGCGGCATCGTATCTTCTGCGTAACGATATTCAAGTTCGACCGCTTGCTGGAAGATTTCGCGGATTTCCGCGCGGAACTCAGCCGTCCAGAGTTGCGGGTTTTCGAGTTTGATCTGGTTGATCAGGTCGATGCCGAAATTGCAGTGCATCGACTCGTCGCGCAGGATGTATTGGTACTGTTCCGCCGCGCCGGTCATCTTGTTCTGACGGCCCAGCGCCAGGATTTGCGTAAAGCCGACGTAGAAGAACAGGCCTTCCATCACACAGGCGAACACGATCAGCGAGCGCAGCAGGGTCTGGTCTGCCTCGAGCGTGCCGGTCTTGAAGGCCGGGTCGGTCAGCACGTGGATGTACGGAATCAGGAATTCGTCTTTCGCGCGAATCGAGGAAACCTCGTGATACGCGTTGAAGATTTCGCCTTCGTCGAGACCCAGGGACTCGACGATGTACTGGTAAGCGTGCGTGTGGATTGCCTCTTCGAACGCCTGGCGCAGCAGGAACTGGCGGCATTCGGGCGCCGTGATGTGGCGGTAGGTACCCAGCACGATGTTGTTGGCGGCCAGCGAGTCGGCCGTCACGAAGAAGCCCAGGTTGCGCTTGACGATGCGGCGCTCGTCTTCGGTCAGCCCGTTCGGGTCTTTCCAGAGAGCGATGTCGCGCGACATGTTCACTTCTTGCGGCATCCAGTGGTTGGCGCAACCAGCCAGATACTTTTCCCAGGCCCACTTGTATTTGAACGGCACCAACTGATTGACGTCGGTCTGGCCATTGATGATGCGCTTGTCGGCGACGTTGACCCGCGCTTCCGAAACGGCAGCCGTTTCAGCAGCCGCATTGGTCACATGAGCGACGGGAGCGACAGCGATGTCGTTCGCGAAGACGTCTTGAGCCGAGGGAGCGTGAGGAGCGGAACGCGTTCCGACTTGCGAACCGACAGCCGATCCCGCCGCGTTGCGCAACACATTCTGTTGCGTAGCGCTCGAGGGAGTTACGGCAGTGATCTCGTCATCCCAGTTGAGCATAAATGTCACCATCAATTTAGAACGGTTTGTACCATCTTTTCACGAGCGATAAAAGAGTTCGCTGATGAAAAATCCTGTTTTCGATTCGCGTTGCTACGTTCATACAACACTTTGTTCAACAGACTGTGTGTGTCGCCTCATGTGAAGCGTGTTGAACGCGTGTCGTCGAGGTGCTTCGCGAGCTCGAAGAGCAACGTGTCGAAGCGACGTTTCGCTGCTCTATCTATCTGTATTGCGGAGCGTGCTTGCAGCGTCTTGCGATTGCTTCCTGCTGTCTCGCTTCTGCGGGTTCGTCAGTGCCGGCGAGGCGAAGTTCAATGCAATGCCGGGCGATGCATCTGGGCCTGCTGTGTCGATCGACCCTCGGCCGGAGCGTTTGCTGAGCGCTTCATGTCGAGCGCTTCGTCTGTGTTGCCGACTGCTGACCGCTTCATCTACCGCTCGCAGCTGCTTGTTGCCGCTTGTTACCGCTTCACGACTTCAGCCGCGTGCCGTGCTTCGCTGTTTGTCGACGAGCGGCGCAACGTCGATTCCGTTTCGCCGCGCCGCTCATCTACTTCACTTCTGCATCACTTCTATCTGGCTTGCTGATCGCTGCATGCGGGTCTTTACCTACAACCCTTTCAGCAAACAACGATCCTGCCGTCTGCTTCGTACTCGCCTCGCGCCTGAATCACGGTCGCGCGAGGTTCTTACTGGCAAGCCTCGCACTCGTCGAAACCCGGATCGCCCGGACGCATCATGCACACCGGACCATCCGCTTCCGGCGCTGCTTCGACTGCAACCGCCGGCGCTGCCGCCGCTGCCTGGATGCCGCCCGACGCTGCGCCGCCGTTCGCGCCAAAGCCGCCGGCCGCGCCACCGCCGATACCGCCGGCGCCACCCGAACCCTCGCCGCCGCCCGAGCTCACCGCGTTCAGCGCGCCGTGAGCAACCGTCGATTTCTCGACGTGCGTCGCCGCCATCGTGCGGAGGTAGTAGGTCGTCTTCAGACCGCGCACCCATGCGAGCTTGTAAATTTCATCGAGCTTCTTACCCGATGCGCCGCCCATGTAGATGTTCAGCGACTGCGCCTGGTCGATCCACTTCTGACGACGCGAAGCCGCCTCGACCAGCCACTTCGGATCGACTTCGAACGCGGTCGCGTAGATCGCGCGCAGGTCGGCCGGGATGCGGTCGATGCGCGAGAGCGTGCCGTCGAAATACTTCAGGTCGGCGACCATCACTTCGTCCCACAGACCGCGGTCCTTCAGGTCGCGCACCAGGTAGTCGTTGACCACCGTGAATTCGCCCGACAGATTCGACTTCACATACAGGTTCTGGAACGTCGGTTCGATACAGGCCGACACGCCGATGATGTTCGAGATGGTCGCCGTCGGTGCGATCGCGATGCAGTTCGAGTTGCGCATGCCGTAGGTGGCAATGCGCGAACGCAGTTCGGTCCAGTCCATCGATTCGCTGGAGTCGACTTCGACATAGCCGCCGCGCGCTTCGGCCAGCAGCTTCACCGAGTCTTGCGGGAGAATGCCGCGGTCCCACAGCGAGCCGCGGTAGCTGGAGTAACGGCCGCGCTCTTGCGCCAGTTCCGTCGACGCGTAGTAAGCGTAGTAGCAAACCGCTTCCATCGACGTATCGGCGAACGCGACAGCCTCTTGCGACGCGTACGGCGTGCGCAGCAGGTGCAGGCAGTCCTGGAAGCCCATGATGCCCATGCCGACCGGACGGTGCTTCAGGTTCGAGTTACGCGCCTTGGCAACCGCGTAGTAATTGATGTCGATCACGTTGTCGAGCATGCGCATGGCCACGCTGACGGTGCGCTTCAGCTTGTCGTGGTCGAGCGCCAGGGTGCCGTCGGCCTGTTCCTTCAGGTGAGCGACGAGGTTCACCGAGCCCAGGTTGCAGACGGCGATTTCGGAGTCGCTGGTGTTCAGCGTGATTTCCGTGCACAGGTTCGACGAGTGGACGACGCCGACGTGCTGTTGCGGCGAACGCACATTGCACGGGTCCTTGAACGTGATCCACGGGTGGCCGGTTTCGAACAGCATGCCCAGCATCTTGCGCCACAGTTGCGCCGCCGGGATCTTCTTGAACAGCTTGATCTCGCCGCGCGCGACCTTGTCTTCGTAAGCCGTGTAAGCCGTTTCGAATTCCGCGCCGAACTTGTCGTGCAGATCCGGGCAGGTGGACGGCGAGAACAGCGTCCAGTCGCCGCCTTCGTGCACGCGCTTCATGAACAGGTCGGGAATCCAGTTCGCCGTGTTCATGTCGTGGGTGCGGCGACGGTCGTCGCCGGTGTTCTTACGCAGCTCGAGGAATTCTTCGATGTCCAGGTGCCACGTTTCCAGGTACGCGCAGACCGCGCCCTTGCGCTTGCCGCCCTGGTTCACAGCAACAGCCGTGTCGTTGACCACCTTCAGGAACGGCACGACGCCTTGCGACTTGCCGTTGGTGCCCTTGATGTGCGAGCCCAGAGCACGCACGCGCGTCCAGTCGTTGCCCAGACCGCCGGCGAATTTCGACAGCAGCGCGTTTTCCTTCAGCGCTTCGTAGATGCCGTCGAGGTCGTCGTCGACCGTCGTCAGGTAGCAGGACGACAGTTGCGAACGGCGGGTGCCCGAGTTGAACAGCGTCGGCGTGGACGACATGAAGTCGAAGCTCGACAGCACGTTGTAAAACTCGATCGCGCGCGCTTCGCGGTCGATCTCGTTCAGCGACAGACCCATCGCCACACGCATAAAGAATGCCTGGGGCATTTCGATACGCACGCCGTCGTGATGCAGGAAGTAGCGGTCGTACAGCGTCTGCAGGCCGAGGTAGCCGAATTGCAGGTCGCGGTTGTTGTCGAGAGCGGCGCCGAGGCGCTTCAGGTCGAACTGCAGCAGCTTGTCGTCGAGCAGTTCGGCTTGCACGCCGCGCTTGATGAATTGCGGGAAGTACTCGGCGTAGCGCTCGCCCATTTCCGTTTGCGTGACTTCCTCTTCGAGGATCTCGCGGCGGATCGTGTGCAGCAGGATGCGGGCGGTGACCTGGCTGTATGCCGGGTCTTTTTCGATCATTGTGCGAGCAGCCAGAATCGCCGAGTCGTAGACCTGGGTCATCGGCACGCCGTCGTACAGATTCTTGACCGTTTCCGCGATGATCGGATCGGCGCTCACGGCGTCGCCCAGGTTCGAGCAGGCCAGTTCGATGATGCCGCGCAGTGCCGCCATGTCGAGCGGACGCGTCACGCCGTTGTCGGTGACGTTCAGGCCCGGCGTGTTAGCGACGATCTGGTCGTCATGACCGCGCGCCTGGGTGCGCTTCTCGCGATACAGCACGTACGCACGCGCGACGTTGTGTTCGCCGCCGCGCATCAGCGCGAGTTCGACCTGATCCTGGATGTCTTCAATATGGAACGTGCCGCCGTTCGGACGGCTGCGCACGAGCGCGCGCACGACGTTCTGCGTCAGTTGCTCGACCAGTTCGCGCACGCGAGCCGACGCCGCGCCTTGACCACCGTTGACGGCCAGAAATGCCTTCGTCACGGCGATCGCGATTTTCGACGGCTCGAACGACACCACGCTGCCGTTACGACGGATCACCTTGTAGTCGGCATAGGTCACCTGCGGCGCGAGCGCCGGTGTGCCTTGTGCCTGGCCGAAGGTCTGGCCAGTCGGTGAGCCCTCATACCGGGTCGTCACGTTGTCGGTGGTTTGCATGTGCAAAGCTCCTGGTCTTGGAAATGGTGCGGAGAAAGCCGCGGATTAAAACGAACGCTGCGCCGCCGCGTGCGCAAGCGATGGTGTGCAGGAAAAAGGCCGGCTGAGCCGGGTGGCGGGATGCGACAGCGGTGAAGCCTGATTCGAATTTGCAACGGTCTTCAACGTGTGTGTCGCGATCACTTGCTGTGCCCTTTTCCTGAAAGCTTCTGGACGTTGCCGGTTCTCGTTACCGGCCGCGCCGCAGGAATTTTTTTCACTGCCTGGAATGCTTGCGGCGCCGTGCTCGGGAAGCGTGGCGCCGCTGACTTATGCACTCTTATGCACCCAGTTATGCACAGACTTATACACACCAGACACAAGATATAGTGCAAAGCTGAATTTCTGGCACCAAGTATAGTGTAGTTTCAAGACAGGTCAAATCGTTTTATTTGCTTTTCTGGGCTTGACTTCTGGATAGCGCGACGCACAGCCGTCTCCCCGGAGAACGAGGCTGCGCCTGGCTCTGCCCGTATCACGCGATGTTGCGCGAAGGGTCGTTACGGCGTTCTGGAAAACTTGAGATAGGGGAAGTACTGATCCGCTAACGCGGTGTCGCGCTGCAGACGCCGCCACTCGAAATGGGGCCCCGGGTCGGTCTTGCGACCGGGCGCAATGTCCGAGTGACCGGCCAGGCTTTCGACCGGATAGCGAGCCTTGAGCGCCGTCACAAGTGCGCCGAGCGTGCGGTATTGCGCCGCGTCGAAAGCAGTCGTGTCACTGCCCTCCAGCTCGATGCCAATAGAGAAATCGTTGCAGCGCTCGCGGCCGAAAAAATTCGACGGGCCGGCGTGCCACGCCCGCTCGTTGCAGGACACGAATTGCTCGAGCGCGCCGTCGCGATGGATCACGAAATGCGCGGACACCCGCACGCCGCGCAAATGCGTGTCGTAGTACGGGTGGGCGTCGCAGTCGAGTGTGTTCAGGAACAGTTCGGCGATCGCGGTGCCGCCGAACTCATTGGGCGGCAGGCTGATGTTGTGGACGACGATCAGCGTCGGCACGGCGCCGTCGGGCCGCGCTTCGAAATTCGGCGATGGCAGTTTGCGTGCGGCGGCGACCCAACCGTCGGCATCGACGGTGAACGCGACGCTCATCGAGCGTCGCGGCCGGCGGGACGCGCGCCGTGACGCTGTGCATGTGCGGCGCTGCAGAACGGCAGGCCGGCCACCACCACGGAGTCGCTTTTCGGCGCGTGCACGCCGCACTCGGCACAGCGGATCATCGGCTCGGCGAGCTGCGGCCGCGCTTGCGCGGAGGCGGGCCCACGCGCGCCATTCGGGCTGCTCTGGCCGCCCTGGCCTTTTGCACCCGCGGCGCCGTTCGCGCCGGCGCCGCCGGTGCGTTGCGACGCTTGCGCGTCATGACGACGCAGCGCCTTGACCAGCCACTGGCCGACGATGAACAACAGGATCAGCAGAAAAATTTGTCGCATAGCAGGACACTCACACTACAGCTCGGTGCAACAGCACCTCGAATACGAAACGGCTGCCGACGTACGCCAGCAACAGCGCGACGAACGACGCCAGCACCCAGCGCAATGCCGCACGGCCGCGCCAGCCGGAAACCTTGCGCGCGGTCAGCAGCGCGCCGAACATCACCCACGACAGAATCGCGAAAACGGTCTTGTGATCGAGCCGCAAGGCGCGGTCGACCAGTTGCTCGCTGAATATGATGCCCGAGAGCAGCGTCAGCGTGAGCAGCACGAAGCCGGCGCCGATCAGACGGAACAGCAGCTTTTCCAACGTCAGCAGCGGCGGCAGCGTGTCGAGCCAGCTCGACAGCCAGCCGTTGCTCGCCGCAGCCGCATTGCGTTGCGAGATGCCGCGGCGCATTGCGTGCAGACGGCGCTCGACCAGCAGCATCAGAATCGCGTGCAGCGCCGCGATCGCGAACAAACCATACGCGATATTGGCGATCAGGAAGTGCAGCTTGAACATCGGCGCGGCCGAATACGGCAGCACGCGCACGCCGTTGAACGCTAACGGTAATAGAGAAGCGACGCAGGCGAGCGGCAACACCAGCAAGCGAAGGCCGTCGAGCGGAAAGAAAAAACTCTCGATCCAGTAGATGCCGGCGCCGAGCCAGAACATGGCCGACAGCGCGAACGCGAAACCGAACACCATCGCGTTCTGGGGAAAGATGGTGGTATGCAGCAGCACGCCGTGCGCGAGCAGCGCGACAAACAGCAGCACGCGGCCCGACGTGCTCATACCCGAGGCGGCCGAAATGCTCGCGGCGACGGGCACCGCCGGCACGCTCTCGAGCATGGGGCGCAAGGCGGCGTGCCGGTGCGAGCGCCAGCCGGCCACGGCAAGACCGCCGTAGAGGAGCGCAGTGAGGGCATACAGTACAATATCCATATTCGAAGTTTACACTAGGCCCCTGCTCCGCGACGTCTTCCACTTCGCGCCCCGCTCCGGCCGCACTGTTCATCGCTCCCCATGCTCGACAATCTGACTCAACGGATGGCGCGCGTCGTCAAGACGCTGCGCGGCGAAGCCCGGCTCACCGAGGCGAACACCCAGGAAATGCTGCGCGAAGTGCGCCTCGCGCTTCTCGAGGCGGACGTGGCGCTGCCCGTCGTGCGCGAATTCATCGCCAAGGTGAAGGAAAAAGCGCTCGGCGAAGAGGTCATCAGCAGCCTGTCGCCGGGTCAGGCGCTGGTCGGCGTGGTGCAGCGCGAGCTGACCGCGATCATCGGCGGCGACTATGAAGGCAAGGCGGTCGAGCTGAATCTCGCCGTCACGCCGCCGGCCATCATCCTGATGGCGGGTCTGCAAGGCGCCGGTAAGACGACCACGGTCGGCAAGCTCGCCAAGCTCCTGCGCGAAAAGTACAAAAAGAAGGTCCTGACCGTTTCCTGCGACGTCTACCGTCCGGCTGCTATTGCGCAGTTGAAGATGGTGACCGAGCAGGTCGGCGCGGACTTCTTCCCGTCTGAGCCGGATCAGAAACCGGTGGATATCGCGCGCGCCGCGGTGGATTGGGCGAAGCGCCACTACCACGACGTGCTGCTGGTCGATACGGCCGGCCGTCTGGGTATCGACGAAGCGATGATGCAGGAAATCGCCGCGTTGCACAGCGAACTGAAACCGGCGGAAACGCTGTTCGTCGTCGACGCGATGCTGGGTCAGGACGCGGTCAACACCGCGAAGGCCTTTAGCGACGCGCTGCCGCTCACCGGCGTGGTCCTCACCAAGCTCGACGGCGATTCGCGTGGCGGTGCTGCGCTCTCCGTGCGTCACGTGACGGGCAAGCCGATCAAGTTCGTCGGCGTCGCCGAAAAACTCGACGGCCTCGAAATTTTCTACCCGGATCGCATGGCGAACCGGATTCTCGGCATGGGCGACATTCTCGCCCTCGTCGAAGAAGCGCAGAAAGGTGTCGATGTTCAAGCCGCGCAGAAGCTCGCCGACAAGGTCAAGAAAGGCGGCGACTTCGACCTCAACGATTTCCGAGCGCAACTCACGCAGATGAAGAGCATGGGCGGCCTGTCGTCGCTGATGGACAAACTGCCCGCGCAGTTCCAGCAGGCCGCGGCCGGCGCCAATATGGGCATGGCCGAATCGCAGATGCGCCGCATGGAAGGCATCATCAATTCGATGACGCCGCTGGAGCGCGCCAAGCCCGAGCTGATCAAGGCCACCCGCAAGCGCCGTATTGCCGCCGGCGCGGGCGTGCAGGTGCAGGAAGTCAACCGCATGCTGAATCAGTACGACCAGATGCGCACGATGATGAAAAAGCTGAAGGGCGGCAATCTGCAGAAGATGATGCGCGGTATGAAGGGCATGATGCCCGGCATGCGCTAAGCTTTAGCAAAAGACGGCGGCGCGCGTGCTTCCGTGCACAAACAACGGCATGCGCGGCTGACTCGGAATTTGTGCGGGTTTATTCTGTACCGCACGCCGTCGTTCTCACCCACACTATGTATACAGTTACCGCCCGTCAGACGTCATGAACCGCGAAGAAGCTCTCCATATTTTTAGCCACTCCGAAGAAATCGTTTCGGCCGACGACGTCAACGCGTCGATCAGCGGCATGGCTGCCGCCATCCGCGATGAGATGAGCGAGGACTTCCCGCTCGTGCTGTCGGTAATGGGTGGCGCGGCGGTGTTCACCGGCATGCTGCTGCCGCATCTCGATTTCCCGCTCGAGTTCGACTACATCCACCTGACCCGCTATCGCAACACCACCAAAGGTGGCAACGAGATGCAGTGGCGCGTGGCGCCGGCCGAGTCGGTGAAGGATCGCGTCGTGCTGGTGCTCGACGACATCCTCGACGAAGGCGAGACGATGGCCGCGATCCGCGATCGCATTCTTGCAATGGGCGCGAAGCGCTTCCTGAGCGCCGTGCTGTGCGAGAAGATCATTCCGAAGGCGAAGCCGCTGCATCCGGATTACTGTGGTTTCGAAGTGCCGGACCGCTATGTGTTCGGTTGCGGTATGGACGCTAAAGGCTACTGGCGCAACCTGCCGACCATTCGGGCGTTGACCGAAGGCGCTTGAAGCCAGGTTGTTTTGGCGGCGCCATTTGCGGCGCGCATAGACGAAAAAAAGCGGCCCGCGGGCCGCTTTTTGTTTTTCAGACTGGTGATGGATAGCACTGCTGCGCCGTCGTGGCCGTGTTGAACCGCGCACCGGATCTCACTCAAAGTTGATGCACAAAAGAGCGGATACCGCCCAGCATCATCTCGACTGAGATCGCCACCAGCACCAACCCCATCAGCCGTTCGAAGGCCATCATGGCGCGCTCGCCGAGCCACGCCTGAATGCGCTCCGCCAGCATCAGCACGATCGCGCAGACGACCATCGTAACGGTCAGCGCGCCGATCCATTCGAACATCTTGCCGGGCGCCTGCGAGGTCAGCAGCATCACGGTCGCGAGCGCCGACGGACCCGCCAGCGCCGGAATGGCCAATGGCACGATGAGCGGCTCGCCGCCGCGCGTATCGCCACCGAACGGCCCGTCCGGATGCGGAAACACCATTCTCAGCGCGATCAGAAACAGCACGATTCCACCGCCGATGCGCAAAGACTGGTCGGTCAGACTCATCATGCGCAAGAAGCGGTCGCCGACCACCATGAACACCAGCAGGATCGCGAAGGCGATCGCCACCTCACGGAGAATGACGACAGTGCGCCGCCTGGGCGATACGCTCCGCAGACAACTGACAAAGAGCGGAATGTTGCCGAGCGGATCGGTGATCAGAATCAGCAGGACGGTCGCGGATACGAAGGTGTACTCCACCGTCCGCTCCGCTTACTGCGCCAATGCCGCGCGAACCTTGCCGATCACCGTTTGAGCGGCGTCTTCGACCGGCAGCAGCGTCGCTTCAGCGTCGCGGCGGCCTTGATACTCGAGCTTGCCGTCCTTGAGACCCCGATCGCCGATCACCAGACGATGCGGCACACCGATCAGTTCCCAGTCGGCGAACATCACGCCCGGACGCTCGCCACGGTCGTCGAGGATCACGTCGACACCGGCTTCGACCAGTTCCGCGTACAGCTTGTCGGCCTGCTCACGCACGGCATCGCTGCGGTCATAACCCATCGGGCACAGCACGACTTCGAACGGTGCAATCGACTCCGGCCAGATGATGCCCTTGTCGTCGAAATTCTGTTCGATCGCCGCGCCCAGAATACGCGTGATGCCGATGCCGTAGCAGCCCATTTCCATCGGCTGCGGCTTGCCGTTCTCGTCGAGACAGGTCGCGTTCATCGCTTCCGAGTATTTCGTGCCGAGCTGGAACACGTGGCCGACTTCGATACCACGGCAGATGTCGATCACGCCCTTGCCGTCCGGCGACGGATCGCCCTTCTTCACATTGCGGATATCGGCGACGACCGGCTCCGGCAGATCGCGGCCCCAGTTCACGCCGGTGGTGTGGTAGTCCACTTCGTTCGTACCCACCACGAAGTCGCTCATGTTGGCGACCGTGCGGTCAGCGATGACCTTGATCGGCTTCTTCGTGTTGATCGGGCCGAGATAACCCGGCGGCGTGCCGAAGGTCTCGATGATCTCGGCTTCGGTCGCCATGCGGAAGTCCGCCAGCCCCGGCAGCTTGCTTGCCTTGATCTCGTTCAGCTCGTGATCGCCGCGCAGCATCAGCAACCAGATGGTCGGTTCGGCGCCTTCGTTTTCCGTGGCGAGGATGATCGACTTGATCGTGCGCTCGAGCGGGATGTTCAGCAGTTCGGCCACGGCCTCGCACTTGGCTTTGCCCGGCGTTGCGGTCTTCTTCATCTCTTCGGTCGGCGCCGCGCGTTCCGCGTACAGCGGCAACGCTTCGGCTGCTTCAACGTTCGCAGCGAAGTCCGAGGTCGGGCAATACGCAATCGCGTCTTCACCGGTGTCGGCGATCACGTGGAACTCATGCGAACCGCTGCCGCCAATCGAACCGTTGTCCGCTGCCACTGCGCGGAAATCCAGACCGAGGCGCGTGAAGATACGCACGTACGCGTCGTACATCTTGCGATACGACTCGCGCAGGCCTTCCGCGTCTTTGTCGAACGAGTACGCGTCTTTCATGATGAACTCGCGGCCACGCATCACGCCGAAACGCGGACGGATCTCGTCGCGAAACTTCGTCTGGACCTGATAGAAGTTCACCGGCAACTGGCGGTAGCTCTTGATCTGGCCGCGCGCGATATCCGTGACCACTTCTTCATGGGTCGGTCCGAGCACAAAATCGGATTGCTTGCGATCCTTGAAGCGCAGCAGCTCGGGGCCGTATTTTTCCCAACGGCCCGATTCCTGCCACAGTTCTGCCGGCTGCACCGACGGCATCAACAGTTCAATCGCGCCTGCCCGGTTCATTTCTTCGCGCACAATGGCTTCCACCTTGCGGATCGAACGCAGGCCGACCGGCAGGTAGTTATAGATACCGCCGGCGACGCGGCGGATCATGCCGGCGCGCACCATAAGCTTGTGGCTGACGATCTCGGCGTCGGCGGGCGCTTCTTTCAGCGTGCCGATAAAGAAACGGGAAGCTTTCATTCAGATTTTCCAAAAGCGGCGGCTCCGGAGGGACCGCCCGAAAGGTGAAAACGGTGGGGAAACCGACACAGACCCGGCTTGGAGCCGGCACGGACTCGCCGGACATCGGGCCAAAATCTGGCCAGGTCCGGTAAATGCCCTGCAATCGCCCTGTACATACCAGGCAAAACCCCAGCAAAACCGGCCCGGCCGGGGCGCCGACGCCACCGCGCAAAGCCTTTGCAGCAAGGGATAAGGCACGGAAAGACTGACAGGCTACCGCAAACGCAGGCCTTTTGCGGCGAATCGTTCCAATCTGGTGCGATTCGGTGCGTCGGGTCCGTTATCTGTTTATAATCAAAGCAATTTTAAAGGATTCGAAGGTGGTTGTATGCTGGATCGTGAAGGCTTTCGCCCGAACGTCGGCATCATCCTCTTGAACGCGCACAACGAGGTGTTTTGGGGCAAACGGCTCCGTGAACATTCCTGGCAGTTTCCGCAAGGGGGCATCAAGTACGGAGAGACCCCCGTGCAAGCGATGTATCGGGAGTTACACGAAGAAACCGGGCTGCTTCCTGAGCACGTCAAGGTGATTGGTCGCACGCGCGACTGGTTGCGTTACGAGGTGCCTGACAAGTTCATCAAGCGCGAAGTACGCGGTCATTACCGCGGCCAGAAACAAATCTGGTTTTTACTCCGGATGGTTGGACGCGATTGCGACATCTGCTTGCGCGCCACCGACCACCCTGAGTTCGATGCGTGGCGCTGGAACGAGTATTGGGTGCCGCTCGACTGTGTGATCGAGTTCAAGCGGGATGTGTATCAGTTGGCGCTGACGGAGCTATCCCGTTTCATGCGCCGGGCTGCGCCGCGTGCGGAAAAACCTGGCGGGCACCATGGGCCGCGTTATCCCCGGATAGCGTCGTCGGTGGAAAGTCCGCCGGATTCGACCATGATGACGGTCACCACTTCGGTGACCACTCTCAGCATCGAAACGTCGATTCACACGACGATCGTGTCTGATTGCGGTCCGGGCTCCGGGTCGGTAGCCGAAGTCGGCTCCGCGCCGGAACACGAAGACGAATCGGATCGCGAAACCGCCGGCTCGTTGTTCCGTCCTGGCGTACGCAATTAACAACTCTGTGCGGCTGTCCACGCCGCCTTCCTCTGGCGCGGCTCAATGAGCTGCGCCAGTGTTTCGAGGAAACCATATTGAAAGCACTTGCTCTCGTCGTGGCGTGCGTCGCCACCGGCGCCCTGCTGGCTGGTTGTGCCAGCAAACCCACCAATAAAGACGACAGCGCGTTTGCCTACCTGCTGGACCGGCCGACCAACTGGGTGGAAAACAAGGTGGACACGTTGCCGCCGCTGCCGCAAGCCTCGAATCTTCTTCCGTTCGAGGTCTCCGGCAACACGCCGTTGCAGTTCGCGATCGATAGCAATTCGCTGAGCGTCGGCACCGATGGCGTGGTGCGCTACACCGTTGTCGTAACGAGCCCAGGCGGCGCACGCAACGTGAACTACGAAGGAATTCGCTGCGACACCTATGAATGGCGCCAGTACGCGGGGCTGAACGCCGATCACGACGGCTGGGACCAAACCGTCGCCAACGACTTCAGGCGCATCGAGAATGGCGCGCTGAACGCCTATCAGGCGACGCTGTATCAGGATTACATGTGTGCGAACAAGATGCCCACGGGCACCGCAAAGCAGATGGTTGAGAACATCCGCTACAAGCGCACGCAGACCTCGTTGGTTCACTGAGGCAGTGTTCGCGAGCGGATTTCTTCGAATGCAGAAGCCGCCGCGAACGTGAAAAAGCCGTTCCAGCTCACGCTGGAACGGCTTTTTTGTTTGTCGTACGCGAATCTCGCCTGGAAATCAGACCAGCACGAGATTGTCGCGGTGGATCACCTCCGGCTCCAGCATATAGCCGAGCACCGATTCAATCTCGCCGCTCGGACGCCGCTGGATCAGCTTGGTTTCCGCACTGCTGTAGTTCGTCAGTCCGCGCGCCACTTCACGCCCTGCCGCGCTCAGGCAAGCGATCACTTCGCCGCGCGCAAACGCGCCCTGCACCCCGACAATGCCGATCGGCAGCAAGCTCTTGCCGCCTTCGGTCAGCTTTTCAACTGCGCCGTCGTCGATCACCACGTGGCCCCGCACCTGCAGGTGATCGGCCATCCATTGCTTACGCGCCGCCATGCGTGCGGTGCGCGCGATCAATTGCGTACCGATCGCCTCGCCCGAGGCCAGCCGCGACAACACGTCCGCCTCGCGCCCGCTTGCGATCACCGTATTGGCGCCGCTGTGCGCCGCACGTTTGGCCGCGAGAATCTTGGTCAGCATGCCGCCGCGACCCAGGCTCGAACCCGCGCCGCCCGCCATTGCTTCGAGCTCCGGCGCACCGGCATCGGCCTGCTGGACGAGCGTTGCGTTCGGGTCCTTGCGCGGGTCGGCGGTAAAAAGCCCTTGCTGATCGGTGAGGATAATCAGCGCGTCGCCTTCGATCAGATTCGCGACCAAGGCTCCCAGCGTGTCGTTGTCGCCGAATTTGATTTCGTCGGTAACGACCGTGTCGTTCTCGTTGATGATCGGCACGACACCCAAGCGCAGTAGGGTCAGCAACGTGGAGCGAGCGTTCAGGTAACGTTCGCGATCGGCCAGATCGGCATGGGTCAGCAGAATCTGCGCGGTCTGGATCGAATGCTCGGCAAAGCGGCTTTCGTAGACCTGCGCGAGGCCCATTTGACCGACAGCCGCGGCCGCCTGCAACTCGTCGATTTCACGTGGACGTTTCGTCCAGCCAAGCCGCTGCATTCCTTCGGCAATGGCGCCCGAACTGACCAGCACCACTTCCTTGCCTTGCGCGCGAAGTGCGGCAATCTGCGCGGCCCAACGGCCGATTGCCGCATGATCGAGGCCGCGCCCGTCGTTCGTGACGAGGCTCGAGCCGACTTTCACTACCAATCGCCGTGAGTCTGCGATGACGGAACGCATTGTGCGCGGTCTCCCAAGATGACGCGTGATGCATGCCGGCAGCCCTCGCGGACGCCGGCGCTCAGGCTTGTTTTTACTGCGGGTCGACGCCGGAATCGTCAGCAGCAGCCGGCGTTTCCGGTTTCTCGCGGAAACGCACGTCAGCGGCGAGATCTTCGGCTTCGGCCGCGCGCTGCGCATCCGAATGCGCGGCGATGTGGTCATACACCGCGTAGCACAGGCTCTCGCAACCCTGGCCGGTCAGCGCCGAGATTTCGAACACCGGGCCGTCCCAGCCATAGCCTTCGAGGAATGCCGACACGCGCGCTTCGCGCTCGTCTTCGGGCACCATATCGAGCTTGTTGAGCACCAGCCAGCGCGGCTTCTCATAGAGCAGCTCGTCGTACTTGCGCAGCTCGTTGACGATCGCCTTGGCTTCCGCGACCGGATCGACGGCTTCGTCGAACGGCGCCAGATCAACGATATGCAGCAGCAGACCGGTACGCTGCAGGTGACGCAGGAACTGGTGACCGAGGCCGGCGCCTTCTGCCGCGCCTTCGATCAAACCGGGGATGTCGGCAATCACAAAGCTGCGGCTCGGCCCGACGCGCACCACGCCGAGATTCGGCGCGAGCGTCGTGAACGGGTAATCGGCGATCTTCGGCCGCGCGTTCGACACCGACGAGATGAAGGTCGACTTGCCGGCGTTCGGCATGCCGAGCAGGCCGACGTCGGCCAGCACCTTCAATTCGAGGCGCACCATGCGGCGCTCACCGGGCTTGCCGTCGGTTTTCTGACGCGGCGCGCGGTTCGTGCTGGATTTGAAATGCAGGTTACCGAGACCGCCCGCGCCGCCTTGTGCGATCTGCACACTCTGGTTGTGCTCGGTCAAATCGGCGATCAGCTCGCCGGTTTCCATGTCGCTGATGGTCGTGCCGACGGGCATGCGCAGCGTGATATCGTCGCCGCCCTTGCCGTAGCAGTCCGCGCCACGGCCATTTTCGCCGTTGCGCGCCAAATGTTTCTTCGCGTAGCGGTAGTCGATCAGCGTGTTGATGTTGCGGTCCGCGACCGCGATCACGCTGCCGCCCCGCCCGCCGTCGCCGCCATCTGGGCCGCCGAACGGAACGAATTTCTCGCGGCGCATCGACGCGCTGCCATCCCCTCCGTCGCCGGCGATGACTTCAATCCTCGCTTCGTCAATGAACTTCATGCGTAACTCCGTCCCGTGGTGTGCTGCTAGATGGTGCTGCTGGGTTGATGCTTTCAGATGCTGCTATTTTGCCGCGCCCGCCGTGCGGTGAGCAATCGGCCAAACGGCTAGTACTGGCCAGTGCATGGCAATCCGATCCACAGAATCGCTCATTTCACCCAGCAAAAAGATGCTGCAATAAAAAAAGCCCCGCGAACTTCGCGGGGCCTTTTTCCGGTCCTGAAGCCCGTGCCTGATTAAACTCAGACTGCTGCCGGGACGACGTTGACCATGTGCTTCTTCGCTGCGCCCTTCGTCGAAAAATTGACGTGGCCGTCCGTCAGCGCGAACAAGGTGTGATCCTTGCCGATACCGACGTTTTCGCCCGGGTGCATGCGCGTGCCACGTTGGCGAACGATGATGCCGCCAGCGTTGATGGCCTGACCGCCGTAGACCTTGACGCCGAGACGCTTCGATTCAGAGTCGCGGCCGTTGCGGGATGATCCGCCTGCCTTTTTGTGTGCCATTTGATTTGCTCCTTAACCGTTGCGCTTACGCGTTGATCGCGTCGATGCGCAGTTCGGTATAGTTCTGGCGGTGGCCGCCATGCTTCTGGTAGTGCTTCCGGCGACGCATCTTGAAGATGGTCACTTTTGCGTGACGACCTTGCGACACGACGGTAGCCTTGACGGAAGCCCCACTGACCAGCGGCGTACCGAACTTAATCGATTCGCCTTCGCCCACTGCGAGAACCTGGTCGAGCGTGATTTCAGCGTCAATGTCTGCCGGTATCTGTTCTACTTTAAGTTTTTCGCCGACGGCAACTTTATACTGCTTGCCACCGGTTTTTATGACCGCGTACATTGAGAACCTCACTCTGTGTTCATTTTTCCCACGCACCGCGCGCGGAAACCCGTGATTATACATAGAGTTAGCTGCTCGGTCAAAACTCATTGAGAGTCGCCGCGCGCACGGCCCGGCGCCTTGCCGTCCGGCCCCGGCAGAGGCCCGGCCGCTGCCTCCGTCGCGCCGTGCCACAGCCTGCGACCCGGAACTGTCGCGATTCGCCTTATAATTCGCGGCACTACCCAATTCAGCCATCATGTCGTCGACTGCCACCCCCTCCTCCAACGCCGCCAGCCTGCTTGCTCCGATCGCCGAAGACATGCAGCAGGTCAATCGCGTCATACGGCACCGTCTGGCGTCCGACGTGATGCTGATCAACCAGATCTCCGAGTACATCATCAGCGCCGGGGGCAAACGGCTGCGGCCGGCGCTGCTGCTGCTGGTGGCGGGCGCGCTGGGCGAAACCACCGGGCACCGGCACGAACTGGCCGCAGTGGTGGAATTCATCCACACGGCCACGCTGCTGCACGACGACGTGGTCGACGAATCCGACCTGCGGCGCGGCCGCCAGACCGCCAACGCGCTGTTCGGCAACGCCGCGAGCGTGCTGGTCGGCGACTTCCTGTACTCGCGCTCCTTCCAGATGATGGTCGGCGTGGGCAAGATGCGCGTGATGGAAATCCTGTCGGAGGCGACCAACATCATCTCCGAGGGCGAAGTGCTGCAGTTGCTGAACATGCACGACGCCGACGTGGACGAAGCGCGCTACATGCAGGTAATCCGCTACAAAACCGCCAAATTGTTCGAAGCCGCCGCCCAGCTCGGCGCCGTGCTGGCCGGTTCGGACGCAAAAACCGAAGCCGCCGCGGCGGAATTCGGCCGCCGTATCGGCACCGCGTTCCAGATCATGGACGATTGGCTCGACTACACGGGTACGGCTGAATCGATGGGCAAGAACGCCGGCGACGACCTCCGCGAAGGCAAACCCACACTCCCGCTGATCTATCTGATCGAACGCGGCACGCCGGAGCAGTCGGCGCTCGCGCGGGAAGCCATCGAGCAGGGCGGCACGGATCGTTTCGACACCATTTTCGAAGCAATCACACGTTCCGGCGCGCTCGATCACACACTCGAGTGTGCGAAACAGGAAGCGCTGGCCGCAGCTGCAGCAATTTCTTCGTTTCCGGATTCCATTTTCAAAGATAGCCTGCTAGAATTATGTTCTTACTCGACGGCAAGACAGTCTTGAACGAGACTGAAACACCGTAAGAGTCCAGCAGTATGAATCGGGGTGTAGCTTAGCCTGGTAGAGCGCTACGTTCGGGACGTAGAGGCCGGAGGTTCGAATCCTCTCACCCCGACCAGATTTGCCTTGTTCGCTCAAGGCCCAAAAAACCGCCCAGCTTGCTTGGCGGTTTTTTGTTTTGGGTCGCGAATTTTTTGCGCCTGGCCAGCAGCTTGCCGTTGCGTGCGATGTGTCTCAGACGCCTTAGCGCTGTCGCGCAACCGGTTCGCGTGGCCCCCTCTGCTATATTCTCTCCATCCTGTCCCCTATCCTTCGCTACGCGTGGAACAACTTCCCTTATGGGCGCAGATCGGCGCCGTCTTTCTGCTGCTTATCTGCTCCAGCTTCTTTTCGATTTCCGAAACGGCGATGATGGCGATCAACCGCCATCGCCTGAAACATCTTGCCAATCAGAATGCGCTCGGCGCGAAGACCACTCAGGGTCTCCTCGCGCACACCGACCAGCTGTTGAGCGTGGTCCTGATCGGCAACAATCTCTTCAACACGATCATTCCGGTGCTCACCACCTCGATCGCGCTGCATACGTTCGGCCGCAATAACGTCGTGCTGTCGATCGCGACCGGCATCGTCGCGTTTCTGATTATCGTGTTCGCGGAAATCACGCCGAAGATCGTCGGCGCAACGTTCCCGGAAAAGATCGCGCTGCCGGCCAGCCTGCTGATCGCCCCGATGATGCGCGTCGGCAAGCCGCTCGTCTGGTTCGTCAATCTGTTCGCGAACACCATCTTGCGCGTGCTGCATATCAATACCAAAGGCGCGCACGATCAGCGGCTTTCCACCGAAGAGTTGCGCACCATCGTGCTCGAATCGGGCAGCTTCATGCCGACCAAGCACCGCAGCATTCTGTTGAACCTGTTCGACCTCGAGAACATCTCTGTCGACGACGTGATGATCCCGCGCCGCCGTATCGAAGCGCTCGACTTCGACGCACCGTTCGAGCAGATCCTGCATCAGCTGGAAACCTGTTACCACAACAAACTGATCGTCTATCAGGGTGACATCGACCGCGTGCTCGGCGTGTTGCACGTACGCAAGACGCTGGCTGCCCTGCACAACCAGGAACTGGAGCGCGAAACGCTGCGCGAGTTGCTGGCCGAGCCGTATTTCGTGCCGACCGGCACGCCCGTATTCCAGCAACTTCAGTACTTCCAGGAGAGCCGTCACCGCACGGCGCTGGTTGTGAACGAATACGGCGAGTTGCAAGGACTGGTCACGCCGGAAGACATCATCGAAGAGCTGATCGGCGAATTCACCACGTCGATTCCGCGTAGCGCCAATTCGCGCGGCGGCTGGAACGAGAGCGGCGAATGTATCGTTGCGGGCAGCATGCCGCTACGCGAACTGAACCGCTGGCTGCATCTCACGCTGCCGACCGACGGACCGAAAACGCTCAACGGACTGATTCTCGAAATACTCGAAGAGATTCCCGACGGCGACGTGTGCGTGCAGATCGGCGAGATGAAACTCGAAGTGATGCGCAGCGACGACCAGGCGATTCGCACCGTCAAGCTGTTCAAACCGCCCACTCGCACGGGCGCAAAAGCCGCCAAGGCCGCACGCGGCTAAGACCTGCGCGTTGCAGCATCGCACATGGACGCGGCGCGCGCCATTAGCCGATTGGCCGAGTGGTGGCGCCGGCGGCCTTACCGGATGATGGAGTCGTCGTGTTCTACAGGCGGCTCATCACCGGTCTCCCATGCAAGATTCTTTTCAACGCACGGCGTTGTTGCGGCCGGTCGCCGTCGATAGCGAAAACGCAACCAAACCCAGGCGCCACGCTTTTGCGACCGACGTCAGCGTCAGCCCTCATCTCAACCCAAGTCTCTCCGATTCCGATAACGCGCCCGCCGTACGCCTGCTGACCGACACGTTGCAGGAAGCCACTCGCCGCAATGCCTCGGACCTGCACATCGAACCGGCGGAGCACGGCTGGCGTGTGCGTTTGCGCATCGACGGCGTACTGCATGAAATCCCTCAGCCACCCGCGCATCTGCGCGACGCGTTCATCACCCGCGTGAAGGTGCTGGCGCGCATGGATATCGCCGAGCGGCGCGTGCCGCAGGACGGCCGGCTGCGTATTGCCACGTCGCCCGGCCGCGTCGAAGACTATCGTGTCAACTCGCTGCCTACCCTGTTCGGCGAAAAGCTGGTGTTGCGCAGGCTCGACGCACTACCCACCGATCTTTCACTCGACTCACTCGGCCTCGATCCTCGACAACGTGAAGCAGTCGATGCCGCGATTCGCGCGCCGCACGGCCTCGTGCTCGTCACCGGCCCCACCGGTAGCGGCAAGACGCTGTCGCTGTACTGCTTCCTCCACATGCTCAACGATGAGGCGCGCAATCTGTGCTCGGTGGAAGATCCGGCGGAAATTCAACTGGCGGGTATCAATCAGGTGAGCGTGCGCGAAAAAGCCGGCCTGACATTCGCCGTAGCGCTGCGTGCGTTTCTCCGCCAGGACCCCGATGTGATCATGGTTGGCGAAATCCGCGACGACGAAACCGCCGATGTTGCCGTAAAGGCCGCGCAGACCGGCCACCTCGTCCTGTCGACCTTGCACACGAATGACGCGCCTGCCGCCGTCGCACGCCTGATCGACATCGGCGTCGAGCCATACAATCTGGCCGCTGCGTTAAGGATGGTGACGGCGCAACGGCTGGTGCGGCGGCTTTGCATAGCGTGTCGCGCCCCTGAGTCAGAATCTGAGGCAGCGCTGCGAGCAGCGGGCTTTGTCGCCGATCAGCTCGACGGCTGGCAGCCATTCGGCGCGGCCGGTTGTGCGGCATGCCACGGCATCGGCTACCGCGGCCGGGTCGGGGTTCACCAGGTGATGCCGGTCTCGGATGCGATGCGTGAGTTGATCGTGGCACGCGCAGGCACTCATGAACTGGCCCGGCTCGCGCAAACTGAACAGGTCGCCACCTTGCGCGACGCAGCCTTGGCACGTGTGCGCGACGGCACGACAAGCCTCGCTGAAGCACTAGCCGCCACCGAGGTCGCATGAGCACCGCGACAACTCATTCGCCGCCAGCACCTGAGACGCGTTTCAAATGGCGCGGCGTCGATAGTGACGGCGTACAAAAAGCCGGTGCCCTCATTGCGCCGGACGCAAGCTCCGCGCGAGCCATACTCAAGCGCGACAAGCTGTTCATCGTCGAACTTACGGCACGCGGGCCGGCGCCGCGTCCCCAGGCCCGCACCACCGACGTCACGGTGTTCACCCGCCAGCTTGCCAGTCTGCTGCGCGCCGGTTTGCCGCTCGCACCTTCGCTGGAGCTGCTGGCACAGGCGCAGAGTTCGCGCCGGCAAGGCATGCCACGGATCGTCGGCGCGCTGGCACGCGATATCACGGGCGGCCTGCGCTTCTCCGCTGCGTTGCAGCGGCATCCGGCGCAGTTCAACGCACTCTATTGCCAGCTTGTCGAAGTAGGCGAGGCGGCCGGTGCGTTGCCGGCCATCCTCGCCCGTATCGCCGACGACCGCGAACGCGCCGCCGCGCAGCGCGCCAAGGTCCGCGCGGCGCTGACCTATCCTGTCGCGATCCTATTGCTTGCAATCGCCATCACCGCGGCCCTGCTGGTGTGGGTCGTGCCGACCTTCAAGCAGATCTTCGACGGGTTCGGCGCAAAATTGCCCGCGCCCACGCAGTTCGTGCTGGCTTTGTCGGCGGGTGCCGCGCGCTGGAGCGTTCCTCTGGTCGTCATGATTTTCGCAGCGGGCTCGGCTGTGACGTTTCTGCAACGACGTTCCGAAGCGGTGCGCATCCGGTTCGCACGCTTATCGCTGACAATGCCGGTCGCCGGTCCGTTGCTGCGCACCTTGTGCGCGGCGCGCTGGAGCCGCGCGCTCGGTACTTTGCTGTCGGCCGGCACGCCGCTCGCGGACGCGTTCGATTCACTCACACACGCCACCGGCAACGCTTTCTTCGATCGCGCCACCGTGGAGATTGCCGCCCGGCTGCGGCGCGGCGAACGACTCGCCGCCGCCATGCGCGCAGCGCGCTGTTTTCCGCCTGAGGTCGTGCAGCCGGTTGCGGTTGCCGAGGAGTCCGGAGCACTCGACACGATGCTGATCGATGTGGCCTCGCTCGCCGATCGTCAGGTAGACGAAAAGATCGGCACGCTCTCGAGCCTGTGCGAACCGCTTGTGATTATCGTGCTGGGTACGCTGGTCGGCGGATTGGTGATCGCGATGTATCTTCCCATTATTCAACTTGGCAACGTGGTGTAGCATCGCAGCCGAATCCCACCCTTTATATATGCAGGCCACCATTCCGCCCGTGTCAGATACTTCTTCCAGCCTGCTTTCGGGTCTGCTGCCCGGCCACTTCGCGACCAGTCTCGGCCTCGCGTTTGGCAGCTTGCCCAGCGGCGTGCAGATCGCATTCGCGATCGTATTCGGTCTGGTGATCGGCAGTTTCCTGAACGTGGTCGTGCACCGGGTGCCGATCATGCTGGAGCGCGCGTGGCGTGAAGAGGTCAGCGAAGCCATCGAAGAAACGCTCGAAAACGACGGTTTGCCCGCTCGCTACAACCTGTGGGCGCCGCGTAGCGCGTGTCCCCACTGCGGCCACGTGCTCAGCCCATGGGAGAACCTGCCGGTGCTGAGCTATCTGCTGCTGCGCGGGCGCTGCTCGGCATGCAAAGCGCGCATCAGCCCGCGCTATCCGCTGCTCGAAATCGCCAGTGCCGGCATTGCGGCCGCGGCGCTCGCGCTGTACGGACCAACCGGCATGGCACTCGCCGCCTTCGGACTATGCGCCGCACTGCTCGCGATGAGCGCGATCGACATCGACACCCATCTGCTCCCTGATTCAATGACGCTGCCGCTTTTGTGGGCCGGCCTCATCGTCAACTTCAACGGCATGTTCGCGAGCCTCCACGATGCCGTGCTGGGCGCGATCTTCGGCTATCTGGTGCTGTGGGCCGTGCATTGGCTGTTCCGGCTGGTGCGTGGCGTCGAGGGTATGGGTTATGGTGACTTCAAACTGCTGGCTGCGCTCGGCGCCTGGCTCGGCTGGGCCGCGCTGCCGCAGATCGTGCTGATCGCGGCGGTGGCTGGCGCAGTGGTCGGTCTCGCGGCAACGTGGCGCGGCCGCATGCGCTTCGAAGAGCCGCTGCCGTTCGGGCCGTTTCTCGCCGCGGGCGGTGCTGTTACGCTATTTCTCGGCACACCGCTTTATCTGGCGTTGGGAGGCTGAAGCATGTTTGCTGTGGGATTGACCGGTGGCATCGGCAGCGGCAAATCGACCGTGGCCGACCTGTTCGCCGCGCACGGCGTGCCGCTTGTCGACACGGACCTGATCGCGCACCGCATCACGGCGCCGCATGGCATTGCGATGCCGCAAATCGCCGCGGAGTTCGGCAATGCGTTCGTTGCAGCAGATGGTTCGCTCGACCGCGCCCGCATGCGCACGCTGGTGTTCAGCGACGACGGCGCGCGCAAACGCCTTGAAGGCATCACGCATCCGTTGATTCGTGCGGAGACCGAACGTGAACAGCGTGAGGCGCAAGGGCCGTACGTCATCGTCGTGGTACCGCTGCTCGTGGAGTCGGGGAGCTGGAAGACTCGCGTGAATCGTGTGCTGACAGTCGATTGCAGCGTCGAGACGCAAATCTCGCGCGTGATGAGTCGCAACGGGTTCAGTCGTGAACAGGTGCTGGCAATCATCGCTCGCCAGGCGACGCGCGAAGCACGCCTCGCCGCGGCCGACGACGTCATCGACAACGACAACGCACCGCTTGACGTCCTCAAGACACACGTCGACGCGCAACATCGCGTCTATCTGTCGCTGGCGGGCGCATAAGAATATGCGGGCCGTCGCTTGCCAGGCAGTATTGTCGACGAGCGTTCGATACGTCCGCCGCAACGGAACACGGGCGTCACATAAGTCCCGTATAAGCACCACACGAACGGCACACGCAGTCGGCACACCAGGTCTCGCCCCCATTCGTTGAACTTTGTCGCGGCACGCGAGCCGAAGCATGCAGAAAACCGCCCTGAACACGTGAAAAAAGTTGCGGAAGCACGCCGAAAAAGTGCGTGATTGCTAGGGTAGTCTCACGGCATTAGAATGTTCTGCATTCCCGTCACCGACCACGCCCGAGGCGAGCCCGCTTGATCCTTTACGAGTATCCCTTCAACGAGCGAATCCGGACGCTATTGCGCCTCGAAGATCTGTTCGAGCGCTTCACGTTCTTTCTGACCCAGGAAGACGCCAGGGAACATCACGTCGCACTGACAACGTTGTTCGAAATCTCAGACGTTGCCGGTCGCGCGGATCTGAAGTCCGATCTGATGAAGGAGCTCGAACGCCAACGGCAAACCCTGGCGCCGTTCCGGGGCAATCCAGGCATCGAGCAGAATGCGCTGGAGGCGGTGCTGGGAGAAATCGAGCAGACCTTGTCGGGGCTTTCGCAAATGCAGGGCAAGACCGGCCAGCATCTGGCGGACAACGAGTGGCTTGCCAGCATCCGCAGCCGCGCGATCATCCCGGGCGGCACCTGCAAGTTCGATCTGCCTTCGTACTACGCGTGGCAGCAGATTCATCCCGATCAGCGCCGGCAAGATATCGCCAAATGGGTCACTCCACTGCTGCCCTTGCGCGATGCGGCAACGATCGTGCTGCGCCTCGCACGCGAATCCGGTCAGGCGTCCAAGGTCATGGCGATGCAGGGCAGCTATCAGCAAATGCTGTCAGGCCGCTCATACCAGCTGATGCAGGTACGGGTAACACCTGAATTGCGGGTGATTCCAGAGGCCAGCGCCAACAAATACATGCTCTGGGTGCGGTTCACGGTGCAGGACGGCGATTTGCGTCCGCGCGCAGTGGATGTCGACGTGCCGTTCCAGCTCACGCTTTGCAGCCTGTAAGCCAGCGCTTAACGGCCGCCTCGTAGAGCCAGGGCCGAATCATCGCGGGGCCACGCCTTTAAAGCGGCGAAAAATGCCCCTATATTCATTACTTGTTCCGTTTCCGATTGACTGCCTGACCGTATGCCTACCGTCGTCAAATGCCCTACTTGCGGGAAGGATGTCCGCTGGACCCCCGAAAGCCGCTTCCGCCCGTTCTGCTCAGACCGCTGCAAGCAGATTGACCTCGGCGCCTGGGCCGCTGAGAAGTACAAGATTGGCGGCACGGAAGAAGAAACGCCGCCGGATGAGTCGCCCGGTGGGGATTACAACCCACACTGAGCGCCGTGCAAAGGTTGCAGAGACACGCAGAAGTGTGCTGGCAGTCGCGCTATAGGCGACGCTGCTCACGCAGCGCCGCTTAAAACCACCGATTATTTTTCTAGTTTTGCTCAGCCGCGAGCCATTCCAGCACGGGAATCGTCGCCGGCAATAGCGGTGAGACGTCAGCCGGCAGCATCTGCCAGACAAATGCCTGGCCTTCACGGCCGTGCGGCTCGCCGGTCCACTCCGTCACCTTGCAGAAAAACAGTCGCACGTAGGCGTGCGGGTAATCGTGTTCGAGCGTGTGCCAAAGATGACTCGCCTTGACGTCGATACCCAGTTCCTCGTGCAGCTCGCGGGCTAGCGCGGCCTCGACCGACTCGCCCGCTTCCAGCTTGCCGCCCGGAAACTCCCAGTACCCCTCGTACGGCTTGCCTGCCGGGCGCTGCGCCAGCAGATAACGTCCGTCCGGCTGAATCAGCACGCCAACCGCGACTTCAGTCACCGGGCGGCCGGCCGTGTTCTTCTGTGCGTCACTCATACCGGAGCCTTCCGGCCGGACCAGTCGCGAGCGAATTGCCATGCGACACGCCCGGAGCGCGAACCGCGCTCCAGCGCCCACACCAGCGCGTCGCCGCGCGCCGCTTCGACTTCCGCGTCGTCGCAGCCGAAATGGCGCAGCCAGTGGCCGATGATCGACAGATAGTCGTCCTGCTTGAACGGATAGAAGCTGACCCACAGCCCGAAGCGCTCGGACAGTGAAATTTTTTCTTCAACCAGTTCACCCGGGTGAATCTCGCCGTCGGACGTGTGCTTGTACGTCTCGTTGTCGCTCATGTACTCCGGCAACAGGTGGCGGCGATTGGACGTTGCGTAGATCAGCACATTGTCCGACTGAGCCGCGATCGAGCCGTCCAGCGCAACCTTCAGCGCCTTGTAGCCCGACTCGCCGTCTTCAAACGACAGATCGTCGCAGAACACCACGAAACGCTCCGGCCGCTGCGCGATCAGATCGACGATGTCGCCGAGATCGTGCAAATCGTCTTTATCGACTTCGATCAGGCGCAGACCGTCTTTCGCATAGGCGTTCAGGCAGGCCTTGATCAGCGACGACTTGCCGGTGCCGCGCGCGCCCGTCAGCAGCACATTATTGGCCGGCTGCTTGTGCACAAATTGGCGAGTGTTCTGCTCAATCAGGCCTTTCTGGCGATCGATGTTTTGCAGGTCGTCGAGCGTAATCGACGAGATGGCCGGAACCGGTTGCAAATAACCGCGCCCCTGGCGTTTGCGCCAGCGAAAAGCAACCGCAGCCGACCAGTCGATCTGCGGCGCGGCAGGCGGAAGCATGGCTTCGAGGCGGACGAGCACGGCTTCGGCCCGGGTCAAAAACTGTTCGAGTTTATCCATGGCTGTGAGGTACGCGGCCCGAAAGCCGCGTCAAAACCCTAGTGAGAAACCTGGTTACGAACGATAGTCGGCGTTGATGCTCACGTAGTCGTGCGACAGATCGCAAGTCCAGATCGTGGCTTGCGCATTGCCGCGGCCGAGTACGACACGAATGCCGATCTCGCTCTTTTTCATGACGCGCTGGCCGTCTTCCTCACGGTAGGCCGGATTGCGGCCGCCGGCAGTGGCGACCAGCACGTCGTCCAGATACAGATCGATCTTGCCGACGTCGAGATCGTCCACGCCGGCATAGCCGATGGCCGCGAGAATGCGGCCGAGATTCGGATCCGACGCATAGAAGGCCGTCTTCACGAGCGGCGAGTGGCCGATCGCGTACGCGATCTGGCGGCATTCGCCGACGCTCGAGCCGCCTTCGACATGCACGGTCATGAATTTGGTCGCGCCTTCGCCGTCGCGCACGATCAGTTGTGCGAGGGCTTGGGCGACCTCGGTCACCGCGTCGCGCAGCGCTGCATAAGCGGGCGAGTCAGTGGACGTGATCGCCGGCAGGCTCGATTTGCCCGAGGCGATCAGGATGAAAGAATCGTTGGTCGACGTGTCGCCGTCGATCGTGATGCAGTTGAACGAGCGGTCCGCCACATGCTTGACCAGTTCGTCGAGCACCGGTTGCGCGACGGCGGCGTCGAACGCGAGGAAGCCGAGCATGGTCGCCATGTTCGGCTTGATCATGCCGGCGCCCTTGCTGATGCCGGTGAGCGTAACCGTGTGTCCTTCGACCGTGACCTGGCGCGAGACGGCCTTCGGCAGTGTGTCCGTGGTCATGATCGCCTGGGCGGCGTCATACCAGTTGGCTTCCTTGCGATTCGCCAACGCGGCCGGCAAACCTGCCTTCAAACGATCGACCGGCAGCGGCTCCAGGATCACGCCCGTCGAGAACGGCAACACCTGTTCCGGCGTGATGTCCGCGAGACGCGCGAGTTCGGCGCAGGTTTCGCGCGCAGCCACGAGGCCCGGTTCGCCCGTGCCCGCGTTCGCATTACCGGTATTGATCACCAGCGCGCGAATCGGCTTGCCGCCGGCACGCACGCGCGCCAGATTCTCGCGGCACACCGTCACGGGCGCGGCGCAGAAACGGTTCTGCGTAAATACGCCACCTACCGTCGCGCCTTCGCCGACGGAAATGACCAGCACGTCCTTGCGGTTCGGCTTGCGGATATTCGCCTCCGCCCAGCCCAGCGTGACGCCGGCGATGGGATGGAGTTGAGCGGGATCGATCGAGGGGAAATTGACAGCCATGGTCGCGACCTGTCGAAGAAAATGCCGGCAGGCGCCGGCATCGAGGGATCGGAAACTGATGGCTCGGGCGTGTAGCCGAACCACCGCGAAATCAACAGCAAAGCACTAGGTAAAACGAAGCGGCGCGCTTAAAGCGCGCCGCTTTCGGCATTATGCGATCTTACCGTGACACTGCTTGTACTTCTTGCCACTACCGCATGGGCACGGGTCGTTGCGGCCGACCTTCGGCACGTTGTCCACGCTCACGTCCGATCCGATGGCGTGCGAGGAACCGTGGCTCATCGCGTCGCCAATCATGGCTGCGGTCGCCGCTTCCGCGGCGGCAGGCGCCGCTGCTGCCGCTTCGGCGAATTCGGCGTGACGGAACTCGACGTTCTCGAGGTGACTGCCCTGCTCTTCGTACTGTTCGGCAGCCTGCTCCAGCTGTTCAGGCGACTGGATCTGCACGTTCATCACCACACGGGTGACTTCGAGCTTCACGGCGTCGAGCATCGCAGCGAACAGTTCGAACGCCTCGCGCTTGTATTCCTGCTTCGGATTCTTCTGCGCGTAACCGCGCAGATGGATACCTTGGCGCAGATGATCGAGCGCGGCAAGATGTTCGCGCCAGCTACGATCCAGCGTTTGCAGCATGATCGAGCGTTCGAACGCGCTGAACGATTCGCGGCCAACCTGTTCGACCTTCGATTCGTACGCTTCGTCCGCAGCGGCTTCAACGGCTTCGAGGATCTCGTCCACGCTGATCGAGTTCGACTCGTTGATCATTTCCTGGATCGCGAGGTCGAGCTGCCATTCGTTGCGCAGCACTTCTTCCAGTTCGGGCACGTCCCACTGCTCTTCAATGCTGCCGGCCGGCACGAACTGATGAACGATATCGGCGATCACGCCATGACGCATGGCGCCGATGGTTTCGGTGATGTCGTTCGCTTCGAGCAATTCATTGCGCTGCTGGTAGATCACCTTGCGCTGATCGTTCGACACATCGTCGTATTCGAGCAATTGCTTGCGAACGTCGAAGTTGCGCGCTTCAACCTTGCGTTGCGCCGATTCGATCGAACGCGACACGATGCCCGCCTCGATCGCCTCGCCTTCCGGCATCTTCAGACGGTCCATGATCGCGCGCACGCGATCGCCCGCGAAAATGCGCAGCAGTGGATCTTCCAGCGACAGATAGAAGCGTGACGAACCCGGGTCGCCCTGACGGCCGGCACGGCCGCGCAACTGGTTATCGATCCGGCGCGATTCGTGACGTTCGGTGCCGATGATGTGCAGACCGCCCGCGGCCTTCACCTGATCGTGCAGTGCCTGCCATTCGTCGTGCAGCTTCTGGATTCGGGTTTGCTTCTCTGCGTCAGAAAGCGTTTCATCCTGTTCGAGGAAGGACGCCTGCTTTTCGGCATTGCCGCCGAGCACGATGTCGGTACCGCGACCGGCCATGTTCGTGGCGATCGTGACACGCTTCGGACGGCCTGCTTCGGCGACGATCTCGGCTTCACGCGCGTGCTGCTTGGCGTTCAGCACTTCGTGCGGCAAGCCAGCCTGCTTCAGCAGATGCGACAGCAGTTCCGAGTTTTCGATCGACGTTGTACCGACCAGCACCGGCTGACCACGCTCGTAGCAATCGCGGATGTCGCGGATCACCGCGTCGTAACGTTCCTTCGCGGTCTTGTAGATCTGATCCTGCTTGTCGATCCGCTTCGGCGGACGATTGGTCGGGATCACAACCGTTTCGAGACCGTAGATCTCGTTGAATTCGTACGCTTCGGTATCGGCCGTGCCGGTCATGCCGGACAGCTTCGCGTACATACGGAAGTAGTTCTGGAACGTGATCGACGCGAGCGTCTGGTTCTCGCTCTGGATCTTGACGTGTTCTTTCGCCTCGACAGCCTGGTGCAAACCATCCGACCAGCGGCGGCCCGACATCAGACGGCCGGTGAATTCGTCGACGATCACGACTTCGCCGTTCTGCACAACGTAGTGCTGATCCTTGAAGAACAGCGTGTGCGCACGCAGCGCGGCGTACACGTGGTGCATCAGCGTGATGTTCTGCGGCGCGTACAGGCTTTCGCCCTCGCCGATCAGGCCCCACTCGGCGAGCAGGCGCTCGGCCTTTTCGTGGCCCGATTCGGTCAGGAAAACCTGGCGGCCTTTCTCGTCCAGCGTGTAGTCGCCCGGCTTTTCGACGCCGGTGCCGTCCGCCTTCTCTTCGCCGATCTGGCGTTCGAGCAGCGGCGGCAGCGCGTTCATGCGCACGTAGAGTTCGGTGTGATCTTCGGCCTGCCCGGAGATGATCAGCGGCGTACGGGCTTCGTCGATCAGGATCGAGTCGACCTCGTCGACCACCGCGAAATTCAGGGCTCGCTGCACGCGCGCGTCGGTCTCGTAGACCATGTTGTCGCGCAGGTAGTCAAAGCCGAATTCGTTGTTGGTGCCGTAGGTGATGTCGGCGGCGTACGCTTCCTGCTTCGCGCCATGATCCATCTGCGACAGGTTGATGCCGACCGACAGACCGAGGAAGTTGTACAGACGCGCCATCCATTCGGCGTCGCGCTGGGCCAGGTAGTCGTTGACCGTGACGACGTGCACGCCGCGACCGGACAGCGCATTCAGGTACACCGGCAGCGTGGCGACGAGCGTCTTGCCTTCGCCGGTGCGCATTTCGCCGATCTTGCCGTAATGCAGGACCATGCCGCCGATCAGCTGCACGTCGAAGTGGCGCATTTTCAGCACCCGCTTGCTGGCCTCGCGGCACACCGCGAAGGCCTCCGGCAGGAGCTTGTCGAGCGACTCGCCACTCGCGACGCGCTGGCGGAATTCACCCGTTTTGGCGCGCAGTTGGTCGTCCGTCAATTGCTCGATCTGCGGCTCGAGCGCATTGATCGCCGTGACGGTCTTTTGATATTGCTTGACTAGCCGCTGGTTGCGGCTGCCAAAAATCTTCTGTAGAAAACCGGTGGTCATCGGATCGGTGTCTGCGTCGCGGCTTCGGCTGGTTCGCGGCGTGCGGTTCATGCACGTGCGCTCCTGGGTCGGAAGGGCCTCGGCGGCTTAGTCCAAGAGTGAATTCGAATCGGGCATTTTAGCACGCGCCCCCGGCCGCGCCTGTGTCAGCCGTGCGACGCTGGCGAGGCACAGAAACCCCGCCGCAGCGACTTCCGACGGTACACATTGAGGCGGGGCCGCGTGCATCCCGCGCGGTACAATCGCGGCGTGAACGCACATAGGGTGCGAACACGCCGTTACCCTAGAACATGAGCCGTATTCCGTCCTTTTCAAGGCCGCCGCCCAAGCAGTTCAAAGCGCGCCGCCCGCAGCCCGTCGCAGAAGTGCTGAATCGCACCGACGCGTTCGTGGCCCTGCGCGCGGGCGTCGAGCAGATTGCGGCGCTGGAAAAGGATCTTCGTGAGCTGCTGCCGGACTATCTGGCCACGAGCGTGGAGCCGAGCTTCATCAAGGAAGGCGTGCTGGCCCTGTTTGCCGCGCACAATGCGCTGGCGGCCCGGTTGCGCCAGATCGAACCGCGCCTGCTGTCGGATCTGCAGCAGCGCGGCTGGCCGGTCAATGCGCTGCGAATTCGCGTACGGCCGCAGCCCCTGAAGGAGCCGCCGCCGGTCAAGCAGGCACGCATGACGCCGGCCGGCGCGGATGCGCTGCAAGCCCTTTCCGAATCGCTCGCGCCTTCGCCGCTGCAGGAGGCATTGGCCAAAATGGCAGCGCGGCATCGGAGAAATCGCTGAACAAAAAATAAGCGGCCCATCTGGGCCGCTTATTTTTCATCCATACACTTCGGACATTTCATCCGAAGACGCTATTCAGATCACGCAAACGCCGTCTGCGTTTCGTACGCGAAGCCGCGCGGGGCCTTCTGCGTATCGTCGAACGTGACGATTTCGTACGAATCCTCATGCGCCAACAGCTCGCGCAGCAGCGCGTTGTTCAGACCGTGGCCCGACTTGTACGCCGTGTACGAAGCCAGCAACGGATGACCGACCACGTACAGGTCGCCGATCGCGTCGAGCATCTTGTGCTTCACGAATTCGTCGTCGTAACGCAGGCCGTCGTTGTTCAGAATGCGGTATTCGTCCAGCACGATGGCGTTATCCATGCTGCCGCCGCGCGCCAAACCGAGTTCGCGCATCATTTCCACTTCATGCGCAAAGCCGAACGTGCGCGCACGGGCGATTTCCCGCACATACGACGTATTGGCAAAATCCACTTCCAGCGCCTGGCCGGTTTTATCCACAGCCGGGTGACGGAAATCGATGGTGAATTTGAGCTTGAAACCGAAATACGGGTCGAGACGCGCGAATTTATCGCCGTCGCGAATTTCCACAGGCTTGGTGACCTTGATGAATTTCTTCGGCGCGTTCTGTTCTTCAATACCGGCCGACTGAATCAGAAACACGAACGAACCTGCACTGCCGTCCATGATCGGAATTTCTTCAGCGGTCACGTCGATATAAAGATTGTCGATACCGAGGCCTGCGCATGCGGACATCAAATGCTCGATGGTCGACACGCGCGCGCCGTCTTTCTGCAACACGGAAGCCAGACGCGTATCGCCAATCGCCAACGCCGACGCAGGAATGTCCACCGGCGTGGCCAAATCCACGCGCGAAAACACGATGCCCGTGTCCGGCGCCGCCGGACGGAGCGTCAAGTCGACTTTGCGGCCGGAGTGCAGGCCGATGCCGACTGTCTTGACGATTGATTTGATAGTGCGCTGCTTCAACATGGTGATCTTCTATTCGATTGAAAATCCCAATCGGGACTTTTTATTCCATAGCGCGAAGTATACTCCATTACCCTAAGGAGCGTCGTTACGCGGAACGTATCAATCTGTTTCGCTGCATTACCTAAAGGGCGCCCGTCAGGAAAGCGTGACGGGCCGATGTCCGAAACGGAGGCGTTTCCGGTCATCGGCCCGAGTAACTGCCTGTCACAAAAGCGTCTTATACGCCGTTGCCCTGATACAACGCGGTCACCGCGCAACCTCGGGGCAAACGGCCTGACGCCGTCGCAACTAGCTCAACGTAGCGAGAATACTCCCTGCATCGCTCACTTCGAATTTGCCGGCAGCCTCGACGTTCAACGTCTTGACCACGCCGTCGTCGACAACCATCGCGTAGCGCTGGGAACGGATTCCCATGCCGCGCGCCGACAAATCCTGCTCAAGACCGAGCGCCCGCGTGAAAGCCGCACTGCCGTCCGCCATCATGCGCACCTTGCCCGAGGCGTGCTGATCGCGTCCCCACGCGCCCATTACGAACGCGTCGTTGACGGACACGCACCAGATCTCGTCGACGCCAAGAGCGCGCAACTGCTCGGCGTGCTCGACGTAACCCGGTACATGTTTGGCCGAACAGGTCGGCGTGAACGCGCCCGGCAACCCGAAGATCACCACGCGTTTGCCCGCCGTCTGCTCGTGCACGTTGAAGCTGTTAGGCCCCAGCGTACAGCCCGCTCGCGCGTCTTCGACGAATTCGAAGAGTGTCGCGTCGGGCAGCTTGTCACCTGTCTGAATCATGCTCAGTCCTTTGCATCGATGCGAAGCACGCTCGCACGTTGTCGTGTCGCAGTGAATTCAGCGTCCGCCTGACTACAGGCTCCGCCATCCGGCGACAGTCGCCCCATCCGCTTCGCGAATCCGAAGAGGGCACCTGTCCTTGCCGCGAATCGACGATACGCGGCTTGTTCGCCGTTCACCCGCCACGCTCGTGCATTCGTCCGCCGGCGCTGCGCTGTTGTACAACCCGCAACGCGGCAACGAAAGCCTGCCCGTGCGCTCAGTCCGCCTGCTTGCGCAGGAACGCCGGAATGTCGTACGTGTCGACGCCCTTTTCCTGCAGCGCCTGCACGTGCGAAGCCGCCGTATCGCGCGACGTGCGCCACACAGCCGGCGTGTCCAGCGCGCCGTAATCGGCCGTGCTGGCGTGCGACGACTGCGGTGTGTAGGCAGCGTGCGCGCTGATCGGCTGATTGTCCGTACCGGTGCGCAGCAGCGTCATCGGTGCCGATTGCTGCTTCTTCGCCGCACGGCCCAGACCCGTTGCCACGACCGTCACGCGCAGCGCGTCGCCCATTGCATCGTCGTACACCGCGCCGAAGATCACGGTTGCGTCTTCTGCAGCATAGCTCTTGATGGTGTTCATCACTTCGCGCGTTTCCGACAGACGCAGCGAACGGCTCGACGTGATGTTGACCAGCACGCCACGCGCACCCGACAGATCCACCCCTTCCAGCAGCGGGCTGGCCACAGCCTGCTCGGCAGCCAGACGCGCGCGATCGACGCCGGCAACCGTCGCCGTGCCCATCATCGCCTTGCCCTGCTCGCCCATCACCGTCTTCACGTCTTCGAAGTCGACGTTCACCAGACCGTCGACATTGATGATTTCCGCGATGCCGGCAACTGCGTTGTTGAGAACGTCGTCTGCGCACTGGAAGCACTTGTCCATCTCGGCGTCATCGCCCATCACCTCGAACAGCTTGTCGTTCAGAACGACGATCAGCGAGTCGACGTGATCCTCCAGTTGCTGCGAACCAGCTTCTGCCACACGCATGCGCTTGCCGCCTTCGAATTCGAACGGCTTGCTGACCACGCCAACAGTCAAGATACCCATTTCCTTGGCGATCTGCGCGACCACCGGTGCTGCACCCGTACCCGTGCCGCCACCCATGCCTGCGGTGATGAACACCATGTGCGCGCCGCGCAGTGCGTCGGCGATGCGCTCACGTGCTTCTTCTGCTGCTGCGCGACCCATTTCCGGCTTGGCGCCGGCGCCCAGACCCGTGTTGCCGAGCTGGATCACCGCGGAAGCGCGCGAACGCGACAGAGCCTGCGCGTCCGTGTTCATCACGATGAAGTCGACGCCTTGCACGCCTTTGTTGATCATGTGCTGAACGGCATTGCCGCCAGCGCCACCTACTCCGATCACCTTGATAATGGTGCCGTTCGTTTCGGTTTCCAGCATCTGGAATTCCATGTTGCCTCCGTCAAGATAAAAAATTGCAGCCACTTCGGCCGTTATTCGGCAGGAGATCGGGCAACCTCCTGTCGCGCGCCAGCCGCCGGCACCAGCGCGTATTTACGTAAAACCGTTCAAAACCAGAATTCGTCAGAAGTTGCCGAGGAACCAGTCTTTCATTCGCGTGAAGACCTGGCCCATCGACCCCGACTGCACCGCGACCTTGCGGCCGCGCATTCTTTGCGAGCGTCCTTCGACGAGCAGCCCCATCGCCGTCGAATAACGCGGGTTACGCACGACGTCTGCAAGACCGCCCGCGTATTCCGGCACGCCGATGCGCACCGGCTTCAGGAAAATGTCCTCACCGAGTTCGACCATGCCGAGCATCATCGACGCGCCGCCGGTCAGCACCACACCGGAGCTCAGCAGTTCCTCGTAACCCGACTCGCGCACCACCTGCTGCACGAGCGAAAACAGTTCTTCGACACGCGGCTCGACCACCGCCGCCAGCGCCTGGCGCGACAGCGTGCGCGGACCGCGCTCGCCGAGACCCGGCACTTCGATCATTTCGTCCGGATCGGCCAAGGCCTGCTTTGCAATGCCGTAGTCGACCTTGATGTCTTCCGCGTCCGGCGTCGGCGTACGCAAGGCCATCGCGATGTCGCTCGTGATCTGGTCGCCGGCGATCGGAATCACCGCCGTATGACGAATCGCGCCTTCGCTGAAAATCGCAATGTCCGTCGTGCCGCCGCCGATATCGACCAGCACCACGCCGAGTTCTTTTTCGTCTTCCGTCAGCACCGCCAGCGACGAAGCCAGCGGCTGCAGGATCAGATCGTTCACTTCGAGTCCGCAGCGGCGCACGCATTTCACGATGTTCTGCGCCGCGCTCACCGCGCCGGTGACGATATGCACCTTCACTTCCAGGCGGATGCCGCTCATGCCGATCGGCTCGCGCACATCTTCCTGACCGTCGATGATGAATTCCTGCGTCAGAATGTGCAGCACCTGCTGATCGGTCGGGATGTTGATCGCCTTGGCCGTCTCGATCACGCGTGCGACGTCCGTCTGCGTGACTTCCTTCTCCTTGATCGCCACCATGCCGCTCGAATTGAAGCTGCGGATATGGCTGCCGGCGATCCCGGTGAATACGTTCGTGATCTTGCAGTCGGCCATCAGCTCGGCTTCCTCGAGCGCGCGCTGAATGGACTGCACGGTGGCTTCGATGTTCACCACCACGCCCTTCTTGAGCCCCTTCGATTCGCTCTGGCCGAGGCCGATCACCTCGTAATGGCCCTCGCCCTTCAACTCGGCGACGATAGCCACTACCTTCGACGTCCCAATGTCGAGGGCGACCAGCAGATCTTTATAGTCTTTACTCATAGCGTGCTCATTGCGTGTGATGTCCGTTTACTTCTTGCCCTTGTCGGGTTCGCTGATGAAGCGCATGCCAGCGGCACGAATCGCGAAACCGTTCGGATAGCGCAAGTCCGCATACTCAATATCCTTTCCCCAACGTTGCGTCACCGCGTTCCACGCCGCGGTCAGGCGCTTGCTGCGATCCAGCAGCGTGTCCTGATTGCGTTCGCGCCCAAGTTCCACCTGCATGCCGTTCGACAGCTTCACCGTCCACGCGTAACGCGGCGACAGCGTGACTTCATCCGGCGTCGCGCCCAGCGGCGCAAACCACTTCTTGAAGTCGCCATAACGCGCGACGACTTCTTTGGCCGTACCGTCCGGGCCGTCGAACGCGGGCAGCTCCTCTTCGAGCTCGCCCTGGTTCGCGGTGAACAGTTCGCCGTCCACGCTCACCAACTGATCGCTGCCCCACGTTCCTAGCGGTTTGTACTCTTCAAGCGTGACAGCCAATGCGTTCGGCCAAACCCGCCGCACACTCGCGTGACGCACCCATGGCATCTGCTCGAACGCCTGCCGCGCGACGTCGAGATCCACCGTAAAAAAGTTGCCTTTCAAGCGCCCTACTACACCCGCGCGCACCGTCGGCGAATTGATGTGCTCCGTGTCGCCGTCGATCTGAATTTCGCGCAGCGCGAAGCTCGGACGCTGGATCAACCAGTAACCGCCTGCCGCCAGCAGCACGAGCACCAGCAACACATGCAATGCGTTGGCGGCGAGATTGAGCTGGCGAACGTTGTTCCACATGGTGTTGCTTTCGGGTTGCCCCGCTTAGTCCTTTGTTAGTCCTTGAGGGTCAGCGCCAACACGCCGACAACCAGTTCCTGGTAGCTGATGCCCACCGCACGCGCCGCTTTCGGCGGCAACGAGTGATCGGTCATCCCAGGCGCCGTGTTCACTTCCAGGAAGTACGGGTTGCCGTCCGCGTCCAGCATGAAATCGGCGCGGCCCCAATCGGTGCAGCCAAGTACGTCGAACGAGCGGCGCGCCAGCACTTTCAGGCGTGCCTCTTCGTCAGCCGCCAGACCGCACGGAATCAGGTACTGCGTGTCGTTGGCGATGTACTTCGCGTGGTAATCGTAAAACTCGCCGGCCGGCACGATGCGAATCACCGGCAGATCGAGATCGCCGGCGATACACGCGGTGTACTCGCCGCCGCCTTCAATGCTCTTTTCGACCACGACGATCTTGTCGTACTTGACCGCTTCGAGCAGCGCTGCCGGCAATGCGTCAGCGCTCTTCACCTTGATCACCGCGACGCTCGATCCTTCGCTCGCCGGCTTCACGAACAGCGGCAAGCCAAGTTTCGCGACGATGTCTTTCGCACGTGCTTCGTAGTCGTCGCCGCGCAGAACAGCCTCGAACGGCGGCGTCGGGATGCCGAGTTGCTGCCACACGAGCTTGGTGCGGAACTTGTCCAGACCGAGCGCCGAGCCGAGCACGCCGCTACCCGTGTAACGGATGCCGTAGAAGTCGAGCGCGCCCTGAATCTGGCCGTTCTCGCCATAACCGCCGTGCAGCGCGTTGAACGCGCGCACGAAGCCTTCGTCCTTCAATGCGGCGAGCGGACGCTCGGCCGGATCGAACGGATGTGCGTCGATACCGGCGTCACGCAGACCTTGCAGGACGAGGCGGCCGGAATTGAGCGACACCTCGCGCTCGGCGGAATCCCCACCGAGCAGCACTGCTACTTTGCCGAATTGTTTGGGATCGATGCTGCTCATTTCACTCACACCTTCGTCTCTTGCGCGAGGCGACCCGGCACACCGCCGATCGAACCCGCGCCCATCGTGATCACCACATCGCCGTCGCGCACCACTGCTGAGAGCGCGTCCGGCACTTCGTCCACCGTATCGACAAACACCGGTTCGACCTTGCCCGCCACGCGCAGTGCGCGCGCGAGAGCGCGGCCGTCCGCGGCGACGATCGGCGCTTCGCCGGCCGAATAGACTTCGGTCAGCACGAGCGCGTCGACGGTCGACAGCACCTTCACAAAATCTTCGAAGCAATCGCGCGTGCGCGTGAAGCGGTGCGGCTGGAAGGCCAGCACGAGGCGCCGCCCAGGAAACGCACCGCGCGCCGCCGCCACCGTAGCTGCCATTTCAACCGGGTGATGACCGTAATCGTCGACCAGCGTGTATGCACCGGCAGGTTGGCCTTCCGACACGACCGGCACTTCGCCGTAGCGCTGAAAGCGTCGGCCCACGCCGTTGAAATCCGCCAGCGCTCGCTGGATATCGGCATCTTTCACTTCAAGTTCAGTCGCGATTGCGATTGCGGCCAACGCGTTCTGCACGTTGTGCTCGCCCGGCAGGTTCAGGACGATGTCGATCGGCGCCGCGTCTTCACGCATGGCCGTGAAATGCATCTTGCCGCCGCGCGCTTCGACGTTGACCGCGCGCACTTGCGCGTCCGGCGCAAAACCGTAACGGATGATCGGCTTCGACACGAACGGCAGAATTTCCTTCACGTTCGGATCGTCGACACACAGCACCGCGATCCCATAGAACGGCAGACGGTGCGTGAATTCGATAAACGCCTGCTTGAGCCGCGCAAAGTCGTGGCCGTAGGTGTCCATGTGATCGGCGTCGATGTTCGTGATGACTTCGATCACCGGGAACAGATTCAGGAACGACGCATCCGACTCATCCGCTTCAGCGACGATGAAATCACCCGTACCGAGACGCGCATTCGCGCCCGCGCTGATCAGGCGGCCGCCGATCACGAAGGTCGGATCGAGCCCGCCCGCCGCCAGCACGCTCGCCACCAGCGAGGTGGTGGTGGTCTTGCCGTGCGTACCGGCAATCGCGATGCCCTGCTTCAGGCGCATCAATTCCGCGAGCATCACCGCGCGCGGCACGATCGGAATGCGGCGATGACGCGCGGCCAGCACTTCCGGGTTGTCGCTGCGCACCGCTGTGGAAACGACCACGGCGTTCGCGCCTTCGATGTTCTCCGCCGCGTGACCGATCGCGATCCGCGCGCCGAGTGCCGCGAGGCGATCGGTAATCGGGTTGCTCGTGAGATCCGAGCCGCTCACCTGATAGCCGAGGTTGACCAGCACCTCCGCGATGCCGCTCATGCCGACACCGCCGATGCCGACAAAGTGAATGTGTTTGACGATGTGTTTCATTGCTTTCCTTCTGGGCTCGCGCCCGAAATCGAACCCGCCACAGTCGCGCAAATCTGTGCGACCTGTTCCGTGGCGTCGGGTTTCGCGAGCGAGCGCGAACGCTCCGCCATTTCCGCGAGGGTCTCTCGCGTCTGGCTGCGCAACCAGTCGGCGAGCTTTTCCGCCGACAGATCGCGTTGCTGCACGACCAGCGCCCCGCCGTTATCGGCAAGGAACGCTGCATTAGTGGTTTGGTGATCGTCTACTGCAAATGGGAACGGCACAAAAAACGCCGCCACCCCGACTGCTGAAATCTCCGACACGGTCATCGCGCCCGACCGGCAGATCACCAGATCCGCGTTCGCGTACGCGCTCGTCATGTCGTCGATGAAAGGCACGAGTTCTACGTCGGGTTGGTCACCATCATCGGCTTGCAGGCCGGCTGCCGCGTAGTTCTCGCGCAGCGCTTCAATATGCTTCGCGCCCGCCTGATGCACGATACGCGGACGTTCATTCGGCGCCAGCAGCGCAACCGCGCGCGGCACCACTTCATTCAACGCCGCCGCGCCCAGACTGCCGCCCACCACCAGCACATTCAGTGGACCGCTGCGCGCTGCGTAGCGTGCTTTGGGTGCAATTGCGCGCGCAAGTTCCGCACGAATCGGGTTTCCGGTCCATTCGCCGTGCGGCAGCGCATTCGGAAACGCAACCAGCACGCGTTTTGCGACTTTCGCAAGCACCTTGTTTGCAAGACCCGCGATCGAATTCTGCTCATGCAACACCAGCGGGCGACCGCTCAACGCGGTCATCAATCCCGCCGGGAACGTGATGTAACCGCCCATGCCGAGTACGACGTCCGGCTTCACGCGGCGCAGCACGCTCAAACTCTGCGAGCAGGCGCGCAGCAGATTCAGCGGCAACATCAGCTTGGTTTTCAGACCCTTGCCGCGCAATCCGCCGAAGCGCACGTATTCCATCGGGATGCCGTGTTTCGGCACCAGCGTGGCTTCCATGCCCGCGGGATTGCCGAGCCATACGACCTTCCAGCCCCACGCCTGCATCAGGTGCGCGACCGCGAGCCCCGGGAACACATGTCCCCCGGTGCCACCGGCCATCACCATCAGCGTGCGTTGTGGGAGAACGGTCATACTTTGCCCCCACGCATCAACACCCTGTTCTCATAATCGACACGCATCAGCACGGCTATCGCGACGCAGTTCAGCAAGATGCCCGAACCACCGTAGCTGACGAGCGGCAGCGTGAGGCCCTTGGTCGGCAACAGGCCAAGGTTCACACCCATATTGATAAAGGTCTGCGCGCCGAACCAGATGCCAATGCCCTTCGCCACCAGCCCCGCGAACGTGCGGTCGAGCGCGAGCGCCTGACGGCCGATCTCGAACGAGCGGCGCACGATCCAGTAGAACATCAGGATCACCACAAGCACGCCGACAAAACCGAGTTCCTCGCCGATCACCGCGAGGATGAAGTCGGTATGCGCTTCCGGCAGATAGTTGAGTTTCTCGACGCTGCCGCCCAGACCCACGCCAAACCATTCGCCGCGCCCGAAAGCGATCAGCGAGTGCGTCAATTGATAAGCCTTGCCCTGCGCGTAACGGTCGTCCCATGGATCGAGGTAAGCGAAGATCCGCTCACGACGCCACGGTGATGCCCACACCAGCAAGCTGAACGTGCCGACCGCAGTGGCCACGAGGCCGCCGAACAGCTTGCCGTTCACGCCGCCGAGGAACAGCACGCCCATCGCGATCGCCGCGATCACCATGAACGCGCCCATGTCCGGCTCGAGCAGCAGCAACGCGCCGACGAGACCCACGGCAACCGCCATCGGCAGAAAGCCCTTGGCGAAGCTGTGCATGTATTCCTGTTTGCGCACCGTGTAGTTGGCCGCGTAAATCGTCACGGCGAGCTTCATGATTTCCGACGGCTGCATGTTCGTGATGCCGAGCGGAATCCAGCGACGCGCACCGTTCACGCCCTTACCGACGTGCGGGATCAGCACGATCACCAGCGCGGCCAGCGAAATCAGGAAGAGCTTTGGCGCGTACTTATCCCACGTCGAAATCGGGATGCGGAACGACACGACGCCGATCACCGATCCCATCGTCACGAAAATGATCTGGCGCACGAGGAATGCGTAGTCGCGGTACGACGCGTATTTCGGCGAATCGGGCATCGCGATCGACGCCGAATACACCATCACGACGCCAAGGCCGAGCAGCGCCACGACCACCCACAGCAGCGAGTGATCGTAGTCGAGCATCCGCGAGCGTAGCGGACGCACGCCGTTCACGGCGCTCGCGAGACCACTGCCGCCGGTGCGGCTGGAGGCGCGGCCCGCGCTACCTGTATCGCCATTGCCGGCACGGGAGCCGGCAAGGCGCGAACCGAAGCGTTCCGACCAGCTCATATCATCGTCCCCCGTTCGGCCGCGATGTCTTCCACCGTGCTGCGAAATACCGCCGCGCGATGGGCATAACCCTTGAACATGTCGAAGCTCGCGCACGCCGGCGACAGCAGCACGACGTCCCCGGGTTGCGCCAAAGCGGTAGCGGCCCGCGTCGCGTCTTCCAGCGTCGCGTGGTCGGTCATGGCGATACCGGTGTCTTCCAGCGCGGCGCGAATCTGCGGTGCGTCACGGCCGATCAGCATCACGGCGCGGCACCAGCGCATCACGGGCGTGGCGAGCGGTTCGAAATCCTGCCCCTTGCCGTCGCCGCCGACGATCAGCACCGCGCGTTGCGCGAGGCCGTCGAGCGCGGCAACCGTCGCACCGACGTTGGTGCCCTTGCTGTCGTCGACGTAATCGATGCCTTCGATCGACGCGATCAATTCCACCCGATGCGGCTCGCCATGGTATTCACGCAAGCCGTGCAGGAGCGGCGCGCCAGGCAGACCGATCGCACGCGCCAATGCATACGCTGCCAGCGCGTTTGCAGCGTTGTGCAGGCCGCGGATACGCAATGCATCCGCCGGCATCAGGCGTTTGAGCGCGATGTTCTTCGGTGCCGTCACTTCGTTCTTGCGACGACGCGTCGGGGCAGGTTCGTCGCTGGCGTCGCGGTCGTGTGCTTCCACCAGCCAGACCATGCCGTTGTCGCGCAGCAGACCGTAGTCGCCATCGTTCTTCGGCTCGGTCACGCCGAACGTAATCATCGCCGCTTCGCTGCCCTCGGAAGGAGCAAGCGCCATCACGCGCGAGTCGTCGCGGTTCAGTACGCGCACAGTCTGTGTACCGAAGATACGACCCTTCGCGGCGGCGTACGCATCGAGGCCGCCGTGCCAGTCCAGGTGATCTTGCGTGATGTTCAGAATAACGGCTGCATCCGGCGCAAACGTATGGGCGGTTTCCAGCTGAAAGCTGGACAGCTCCAGCACCCACACATCAGGCAACGCGGTGTTGTCGATCGCTTCGCTGAGCTTGTCCAGCGCGGCCGGGCTGATGTTGCCCGCCACCGCGACCTTCTTGCCCGCGCGCTCACACAACAGACCGGTCAGGCTCGTTGTCGTGGTCTTGCCGTTGGTACCGGTAATCGCGATCACCTTCGGCGCATAGCCGCTTTCGCCGAGCGTCTTCAATGCTTGCGCGAAGAATTCGAGTTCGCCCCAGACAGGGATGTCCTGTTCACGCGCCGCAGTAATGAGCGGCAGCAAGTCGGCGGCGAGCGGCGACAAACCCGGGCTGATTGCCACGAGCTCAACGCCTTCGAGCAACGAGAGCGAAAACGGGCCGCCGACGAACTCGGCATCGACACCGTGCGCTTCCATAGCGGACAGGTTCGGCGGCACCTCGCGCGTATCGGCCACTCGCAGCCGACAGCCGTGCCGCGCGCACCAGCGCGCCATCGCGAGACCGGATTCACCGAGTCCCAGCACGAGCACCATCGGCTTTTGCCGATCCCGAAACTTCTCGCCAAACATCGCCTGCTTCCCCTAAATACGACTTAACGCAACTTGAGCGTGGACAAACCGAACAGACACAGCATCAACGTGATGATCCAGAAGCGCACCACCACCTGCGTTTCCTTCCAGCCCGACAATTCAAAATGGTGATGCAGCGGCGCCATCTTGAAGAGACGCCGGCCTTCGCCGTAACGGCGCTTGGTAAACTTGAACCACGTCACCTGCAACATCACAGAAAGCGTCTCCGCGACGAAAATGCCACCCATGATGAAGAGCACGATTTCCTGACGCACGATCACCGCGACCGTGCCGAGCGCGCCACCCAGCGCCAACGCGCCGACGTCGCCCATGAACATCTGCGCCGGGTGCGTGTTGAACCAGAGGAACGCGAGCCCCGCCCCGCCCATCGCCGAACAGAAAATCAGCAACTCGCCGGCGCCGGCGATATGCGGGAACAACAGGTACTTCGAATAGACCGAACTGCCCATCACATAGGCGAACACGCCGAGCGATGCGCCGACCAGCACGACCGGCATGATCACGAGGCCGTCGAGACCGTCAGTGAGATTCACCGCGTTGCTCGCCCCGACGATCACCAGATACGTCAGCACGATGAAGCCCCACACGCCGAGCGGGTAGCTGATCGATTTGACGAACGGCAGCATCAGGTCGGCGCGCGCCGGCAAGCCCATCGACAAACCGCTGCGCACCCACGCCATAAACAGATCGAACACGCGTACGTTGCTCGCTTCGGACACGCTGAACGCGAGATACACCGCGGCGAACAGGCCGATCACCGACTGCCAGAAATACTTTTCACGCGACGACATCCCGCGCGGGTCCTTGTAGACCACCTTGCGGTAATCGTCGACCCAGCCGATCACGCCGAAACCGAACGTGACGAGCATGACGATCCAGATGAAACGGTTGGTCAGATCGGCCCACAACAATGTCGACACGGCAATGCCGAGCAGAATCAGCACACCGCCCATGGTCGGTGTACCGGATTTGACGAGGTGCGTTTGCGGACCGTCTTTACGAACGGCCTGGCCGACCTTCATCGCGGTCAGCTTGCGGATCACCGCCGGGCCACAGACGAGCCCGATCAGCAGCGCGGTAATGGTGGCCATCACCGCACGGAAAGTCAGATAACTGAACACGCGCAAGAAGCTTGCGTCATTCTGCAGCCATTGCGCCAGCGCCAGTAGCATGCTTCGGTCCTTCTATTTCAATGTGCAGCGGGCGTATTGCCCGCTGCGTTGGGTTGTGGACTCGTTACGGCGTCCACCACGCGCTCCATTTGCATGAAGCGCGAGCCTTTCACGAGAAGCGTTGCAGCAGCGCCGAAATCGGCCTGCTGCAATTGCGCGACCAGCGTGCCGACATCGGCGACGTGATGCGCGCCCGCGCCATACGCGGTACAGGCGTCGCGCGAGGCGTCGCCCATGGCGTACAACGCGTCGATGCCGCGTTCTTTGGCGTAGGCACCGATTTCGCGGTGAAACGCCGGGCCGTTGTCGCCGACTTCACCCATGTCGCCCATCACCAGCACGCGCGGTGAAGCGCGCGACGCGAGCACGTCGATTGCCGCGCGCATCGAATCGGGATTCGCGTTATAGGTGTCGTCGATCACGGTTGCGCCGGCGAGTGTGCCGAGCACGGCGTGCTTCACCTGCAAGCGGCCTTTCACTGCACCGAACAATTCGAGACCGCGCTTGATCGCTTCGAGCGAAACGCCTGCGGCGAGCGCAGCCGAAGTCGCGGCCAACGCGTTGTGCGCGTTATGGTCGCCGAGCACTTGCAGTGTGACGTCGACGTGGCCTTCCGGCGTGTCGATACTCAATACATTGCTCGCGAACGTGCCGGTTACCGCGGCTTCGGTCACTCGCTCGGCGGTGTTCAAGGCGAAGTCGACGATGCGGTTGCCCGTTGCCGCCACGCGCCAGATGCTTGCGTAAGCATCGTCGGCCGGAAACACGGCGACGCCTTCCGGCGTAAGCGCGTGAATCACGCTCGCGTGTTCAAGCGCGACGGCTTCGACCGTTGCCATGAATTCCTGGTGCTCGCGCTGGGCGTTGTTCACCACCGCGACCGTCGGCTCGGCGATCTTCGCGAGCAGTGCAGTTTCGCCGGGATGGTTCATGCCGAGTTCGACCACCGCCAGCCGATGCACGGTGTGCAGACGGAACAGCGTGAGCGGCAAGCCGATATCGTTGTTGAAGTTGCCGGCCGTCGCGAGGCGTGCGTCCGCACCGACCGCAGCGGCGAAGATCGACGCGATCATTTCCTTGACCGTCGTCTTGCCGTTGCTGCCCGTCACGGCGACAAGCGGCATGCTGAACTTGCGGCGCCAGCCGCGCGCGAGGGCGCCGAGCGCGACACGCGTATCGGCCACACGCAACGCGGGCACGTGCCAGTCGCCTGGCGTGCGTGTCGCCAGCACTGCCGTGACGTTGCGCGACGCGACTTCCGGCAGGAAGTCGTGCGCGTCGAAACGCTCACCTTTGATCGCGACGAACAGATCGCCCGGACCGGCGCTCCGGCTATCGGTCGACACACGTTCGAACGTAACGCTGTCATCACCCAGCACGGTTGCACCGGGGATCAGCGCGGCAGCTTCACGCAGCGAGAACATTGCGACACCTTGCTGAGTCATTCGCCACCTCCGCGTGCCTGCGTCGCCCGTGCGGCGAGCGCAAGACGAGCGTGGTCCTGATCGGAGAAAGCGCGTTTCTTACCCATGATTTCCTGTGTTGCCTCATGTCCCTTGCCGGCCAGCACGATGACGTCTTCGCGTGCGGCGTTGCGGATCGCTTGCAGGATCGCGCTCGCGCGGTCCTCGATGCAACGCGCCTTCGACGCGTCTTTCATGCCTGCGGCGATCTGCTCGATGATCGAGCGCGGATCTTCGCTACGCGGGTTGTCGCTCGTGACGACCACGCCGTCGGCGAGCCTCTCGGCGATCGCGCCCATCAGCGGACGCTTGGTCGCGTCGCGATCGCCGCCGCAGCCGAACATGCAGATCAGTTCGCCGCCTCGTGCGGCCGCCATCGGGCGTAATGCTTCGAGCGTCTTTTCCAGCGCGTCCGGCGTATGCGCGTAGTCGATCACGACGAGCGGCTCATCGTTCTGCAGGCGGCCGCCGAGACGTTGCATGCGGCCGTTCACCGGCTCGAGCTTCGCGAGTTCGGCGAGCGCTGCGTCGAACGGCACGTCGGCGGCGAGCAATGCGCCGAGTACGCCGAGCAGATTGCTGACGTTGAATGCGCCGAGCGTTTGCACTTCGACTTCGGCGTTGCCCCAGTCGGACGTGGTCAGATGAAACGCGGTGCCGGTGGCGGTTGCACGTACGTTTGACGCGAGCAGCAACGCGTCGGCTTGCGGCGCGTCTTTGAGCGCTTCGTCGAGACCGTAGGCGATCGTGCGCGTGTGACCCTTCGTGCTCGCAAGCAGACGGCGGCCAGCGGCATCGTCGCGATTGATCACCGCGGCACGCAATTCCGGCCATGCGAACAGGCGCGCTTTGGCGGTTTCGTAGGCTTCGAACGTGCCGTGATAGTCGAGGTGGTCCTGCGTGAGATTCGTGAACACGGCGATGTCGAACGCCGTGCCGTTCACGCGGCCCTGATGCAACGCGTGGGACGACACTTCCATCGCCACCGCCTGAGCACCCGCGTCGCGCAACTGCGCGAGGCTGCGTTGCAGTTGGGGCGCGTCTGGCGTCGTGAACCCGGTATGGACGAGTTGACCCGGCAGACCTGTGCCGAGCGTGCCGATGATCGCGCAACGTTTGCCGAGCGCGGTCAGCGCGGCGGAAATCCACTGGCTGCACGACGTCTTGCCGTTGGTGCCGGTGATGCCGACCGTCAGCATGCCGTCGCTCGGATCGTTATACCAGGCGCTCGCAATCGAACCGGCGAGTTCGTTCAACGCCGGTACGGCCAGCGTCGTGGACGGATCGATCGCGTCGCCAAAACCTTCGGGCTGGACGAGCACGGCTGCTGCGCCACGCTCGAGCGCGCTGTCAATGAACGGGCGGTTGTCCGCACCGTCGACCGCATAGGCGAAGAACGCGTCACCGGCCGCGATCGAACGCGTGTCGGCGTGCAGATGCGCGCCTGGCTGCACATGAGTGTGCAGCCAGTTGAGTGCGGCGGCGATCTGCCGATGCGCTGGATGCTTCTTACGCAGCGCGCTCATCGCACAACTCCGGGATGGCTTCTCGCATTGGCGGAGATCGTCATCTTCTTCGCGCCACTGCTGGTGGACAGTTTCTTGACCGCCACGGGCGAGGGTGGTGCGCTCGGCGCGACAGGCGCCGAGTCGTCCGACACGACCATCTGTTTGACCGGCATGTCCGGCGGCACATTCAGCGAGCGCAGCGTATCGCCGACGATCGCCGAGAACACCGGACCCGACACCTGACCGCCGAAGTGGCTGCCTGCCGTCGGTTCGTCGACCGACACGGCGACGACGATGCGCGGATTCGGCATCGGCGCCATGCCGACGAACGAGGCGCGGTATTTGGAGTGGTCGTAGCCGTGCGCGCCGTGCTTGTACGCGGTACCGCTCTTGCCGCCGACGCGGTAGCCCGGCACCGCCGCATCCGGCGAGGTGCCGCCCGGCGCCGTGACGGTTTCGAGCATTGCGCGCACTTCGCGAGCGGTGGTGGGCGCGAAAATCTGCGGCCCCGTGGCCGGCTGATCGCCAGGCGTGCGGAAAATCGACACCGGCATGATCTCGCCGTCATGCGCGATCGCGGTGTACGCGCGGCCCAGCTGGAACAGCGACACCGACAGGCCATAGCCATACGACATGGTCGCCTGTTCGATGCGGCGCCAGCTCTTCCACGGACGCAGACGGCCCGCCGCCGCGCCTGGGAAGCCGACCTTCGGCGCCTGGCCGAGACCGATGCTGGTGTACATGTTCCACATCTCTTCGGGCTTGAGCTGCATGGCGATCTTCGTCGCGCCGATGTTGCTCGACTTCTGGATCACGCCGCCCACCGTCAGCACGCCGAACGCGCTGTCGTCGGTAATCGGCGCACCGTCGAGCACAAAGCGGCCCGGCCCCGTATCTACCAGTGTAGTCGGCGTCACGCGGTGCAGGTCGAGCGCGAGCGACACCGTGAACGGCTTCATGATCGAACCCGGCTCGAAGGTGTCCGTGAGAATGCGGTTGCGCAACTGATCGCCCGTGAGGTGCGAACGGTCGTTCGGGTTGTACGTCGGGTAGTTAACCAGCGCCAGCACCTCGCCGGTCCGCACGTCGATCACCATCGCCGCGCCGGCCTTCGCCTTGAACTTCTCGACAGCCGCTTTCAGGTTCGTATAAGCGATGTACTGGATCTTGCTGTCGATCGAGAGATCGACGTCCTGCCCGTTGTGCGGCACGACCTGCTCATCCACATCTTCGATGATGTGGCCCATGCGGTCTTTAATGACGCGGCGGCTGCCCGACACGCCGGCCAGCAATTTCTGGTCGCCGAGTTCGACGCCCTCCTGACCTTCGTCTTCCACATTGGTGAAGCCGATCAGGTGGGCCGTGATTTCGCCTTCCGGATAGAAACGCTTGTACTCGTCGCGCGCATAAATGCCGGGGATGTCCAGCGCGGTGACTTTCTCGGCGACGTCAACCGGCACCTGGCGCTTCACGTAGACGAAGTTCTTGTCCTCCGACAGCTTGGCGCGCAGCTCCTTGTTGGTCATGCCGAGCAGTTTGCCGAGCTGGTTCAGCTTGTCGGCGCCGAGGTCGTCCGGCACCGAGTCGGGAATCGCCCAAATGGCGCGCACCGGCAGACTCGTGGCGAGCACGAGGCCGTTGCGGTCGAGAATCTTGCCGCGCGTGGCCGGCAGTTCGAGGCGGCGCTGATACCGGATTTCACCCTGCTTCTGATAGAAGGCGTTGCCGGGCCCCTGAATCCAGAAGGCGCGCGCGGTCAGCGCGACAAACGCCATGAACAGCATGAACACGACGAGTTTCGAGCGCCACATGGGCAGTCGCACCGACAGGATCGGGTTCGCCGAAAAGGCAACGCTTTTGCGAGTCGACGATTTTTTCATCGCACGCCTCCGCGACCGTTCGCAACCGGCGACGAGGCCGGGCCGGAAGTCGGGATCGGCGCGTCCTCAGCCTTGGCGGCGCCCGGGTCGAGCGTCAGGTACTGGGTGCGGCCGGTCGTGACCGCCTGCATCTTCAGGGAATCGGTAGCGATCTGCTCGATACGCGAAGTCTTCGACAACGCGCTCTGCTGATATTGAAGCTGCGAATAATCCTGCTGCAGCTGGCGCTCCTGGGACTGGGCGCGCTGCAACTGGATAAAGATCTGACGCTGCTGATTGGTTGCGTTGACGACAGACAAAGCGCAGCCCATTACGATCATCAGCAGGAAGATATTGAGGCGATTCATGGTGCAATCCGCTCCGCCACACGCATCACGGCAGAACGGGCGCGCGGGTTCGCGGCGACTTCAGCGTCGCTGGCGAACACGCGCCCGATGATTTTGAGCGGAGGGCTCGGCAGGTCGACTGCGCGAATCGGCAGACGGCGATCCACCGCAGGCGTACTGGCGTGCGCCTGCATGAATCGCTTGACGATCCGGTCCTCGAGCGAATGAAAGCTGATGACCACCAGCCGCCCCCCTTGCTCCAACAGCGACAACGCTGCTTCTAAAACGACTTGCAGCTCCGCAAGCTCTTGATTGATGTGAATCCGTATAGCTTGAAAGGTGCGGGTTGCCGGATCCTTGCCCTTCTCACGGGTCTTGACGACGTTAGCCACGATTTGGGCAAGCTCGCCCGTGCTGACGAGAGGCCCAAGACGGTCGGACTCTGCCCGGCGAGCAACAAGCGCCTTTGCAATCTGAAAAGCAAACCGTTCTTCCCCATAATCTCGTATCACCTCCGTCAGTTCCTGCACCGTGGCCCGCGCCAGCCAGTCAGCGGCAGACTCGCCGCGCGTCGGGTCCATCCGCATGTCGAGCGGGCCGTCGGCGCGGAAACTGAAACCCCGCTCCGGATCGTCGACTTGCGGCGACGACACGCCCAGATCCAATAAAACGCCCGACACCCGTCCTACTCCGCGTTCCGCAATCGCGTCGCGCAGTGAAGCAAAACTCTCGTGCACGATGCCAAAGCGCGGATCGGCAATCTGCTGCGCCGTGGCGATGGCGAGCGGGTCTTTGTCGAACGCAATCAGGCGCCCCGCTTCACCCAGCTTCTCCAGCACCAGGCGGCTATGACCGCCGCGCCCAAACGTACCGTCCACATAAACGCCGTCCGCGCGCGTGACCAGCGCTTCGACCGCTTCTTCCAGCAGCACCGTGCGATGCTGCAATTCGTTTCTCATCGCAGGTGCCATATATGTAATCCGCGATCAGAACGTGAAATTCTTTAACGCTTCGGGCATGCCCTCGGCGATCGCTGCCTGTTCCTTTGCTGCGTAAATTTGTGCGTCCCACAACTCGAAGTGACGACCCATGCCGAGCAGGTTCACTTCTTTTTCCAGCGAGCCGGCTGCGCGCAATTCCGGCGACACGAGCACACGGCCCGCGCCGTCCATATCGACGTCCATGGCATTGCCGAGAAAAATGCGCTTCCACCAGGCCGCGTTCATGGGCAGCTTGTCGACCTTGTCACGGAAGATCTCCCACTCCGGGCGCGGAAAGAGCAACAGGCAGCCGTCCGGGTGCTTGGTGATCGTCACCCGGCCCTCTGCCTGTGTTTGCAGCGCATCCCGATAACGAGAGGGAATCGACATCCGCCCTTTCGCATCGAGCGTCAGCGCCGACGCCCCTTGGAACACTTCGCTCTCCCCTGTCGACCCGAGTTAGCGCTTTGGCGCTTACTCGGGTCCCATGCAACCTGGTTGCTAACGGCGCTTTTGCGCCGGCTGCCCGATTCGTGAAAATCTACCCGAAACCGCTCGTGAGATCACACAAAAATACACTTTCTCACACTGTCTCCCACTTTAGAGTAACGCTAAACAGGGGTCAAGGGAGATACGCGCTTTTCGAGCGAATTTTGTTTGTTAGAACAAGGACTTAGCGCGACTCCTTCACGTCAGACATAAAACGGAAAACCGTTATAAATGAATGAGCTAGTGAAACTTGTGAAGGTGATACGTGAAAAGTGCGAGGGAAAGGCGCGGAATGTAAGAGATCGTGAAGCGGGATTGGAAGGTGTTTGCTGGCGTTCCGGGGTATTGCGGGCAGACGGCGCGCGAAGCGCCGCCCCACTCTCAGACAATGCGTGAGGAGACGTCGAACTTATATGTAATAGGCAGTGCGTGTCATGACTTTCGATACTGCCCGCATGAGTGCGCGCGCAGGAAACGGCAACTCGACACCGCCTGCGTCCATGGCGGACTTACCGTGCTCCGCTTCGTCCACGCGCATCTGTTCGACGATCGCACGCGACTCGCGGTCGGCCTCGGGCAACTGATCCAGATGGCTGTCCAGATGCTGCTCGACCTGACGTTCGGTTTCGGCCATGAAGCCCAGACTCACCCGATCGCCCAGGCGGCCTGCCGCGAGGCCGATTGCCAGCGCCCCTGTATACCAAAGCGGGTTCAACAGACTTGGACGCGAATCGAGTGCCTCGAGGCGTTTGGCGGTCCACGCCAGATGGTCCTCTTCTTCTATGGCCGCGTGATTGAACACAGCCCGCAAAGACGGCGACCTGGTAGCGAGTTTCTGAGCCTGATACAGCGCCTGGGCGCACACCTCGCCGACATGATTCACACGCATCAAGCCGGCCGCATGCGCGCGTTCCGCCTGGGAGAGCTCGGCAGGTTCCATTACCGATTCTTGCGGAACCGGCAACGGACGACTCATCCGCGACACGCCGGTCATTGAGCGTAAACCCCGATCAAACTCGCTAATTAACTCGTCCAGAAACATTCAGCACTCCCTGATTCGACAACCGCCGCGCCACGTCAGCAGGTCCGCATGACAAGGCTTTGCAGGACAAACCCGGCGGTTCGCGAACCGCGAATTCGGGCGAATCCTGTGGCCAATTCTGGATTTTAGACCATGTTGCGTAAACGAAACAGGAACCGTCCTGACCGTCTCCTTTTTCTTTGTGCCATGTATGCCTTTTGTTACATTACGTGCAACTTCTCGCGAAGTTGGACATGCAAGGCCTCAACGCTACATAAATATTCGCCTTGTACAAAAGATTCGTAATCCTTGGAGATCATTCGATGAAAAAGTCGCTTCTCGCTCTCGCAGCACTGGGCGCATTCGCAGGCGTCGCACATGCTCAGAGCAGCGTGACCCTGTACGGTATCATTGACGAAGGCTTCAACATCAACACCAATTCGGGTGGCAAGCACCTGTACAACCTGTCCAGCGGCGTTCTGCAAGGTTCGCGTTTCGGCCTGCGTGGCACGGAAGATCTGGGCGGCGGTCTGAAGGCAATCTTCGTGTTGGAAAACGGTTTTGACGTGAACACCGGCAAGCTGGGTCAAGGCGGCCTGATGTTCGGTCGTCAAGCTTACGTCGGTCTGTCGAGCCAGTTCGGCACGGTCACGATGGGTCGTCAGTACGACTCCGTCGTCGACTACGTCGGTCCGCTGGAAGCCGGTGACCAGTGGGGCGGCTACATCGCTGCTCACCCGGGTGACATCGACAACTTCAACAACGCGTACCGCACCAACAACACGGTCAAGTACACGAGCGCAAACTACGGCGGCCTGACGTTCGGCGGCACGTACAGCTTCGGCGGCGTTGCTGGCAACGTCACGTCGAACCAGATCTGGTCGTTGGGCGCTGGCTACAACAACGGTCCGTTGGTCTTGGGCGTCGGCTACTTGAACGCGCGCACCCCGTCGGCATCGGGTGGCCTGTTCAACAATGGCGGCACGACGACGGCAGCGAACGCAGCTGTGACGTCGCCGGTCTACGCTGGCTTCGCATCGGCTAACACGTACCAGGTGATCGGTGCAGGCGGCGCATACACGTTCGGCGCAGCAACGATCGGTGCAACGTACTCGAACATCCGCTTCGGCAACCTGGGCGCTTCGTTCACGTCGCCGTACAAGGGTCAGTCGGCTACGTTCAACAATGCGGAACTCAACTTCAAGTATCAGTTGACCCCGGCATTGCTGGTCGGCGCAGCGTATGACTACACGCGCGGCGCGGAAATCAACGGCGCATCGCGTGCTCAGTACCACCAAGGCTCGCTCGGCGTGGACTACTTCCTGTCCAAGCGTACCGACGTGTACGTGATCGGTGTGTACCAACACGCTCTGGGCGAAACGCTGAATGCATCGGGCGCTACGGTCGACGCAACGGCTGGCATCAACGGCCTGACGGGTTCGTCGAACCAGAACCAACTCGCAGCTCGCGTCGGTATTCGCCACAAGTTCTAATAAGTCGTAATAAAGCAGTCTGCCTCAAAGGCGCCTTCGGGCGCCTTTTTTTATGGCCGCGCGGCGCGCCACGGATCGACTGGCTGGCGTGGAAACGACGGGCCAAAGAGAAAGGCCTGGCAGATTTCCATCTGCCAGGCCTTTCTCTTTCTTTCCTGCCATGCGTTACTTCTAGTTGGCGCTGCCCCGGACAACGAGCCTGATACGCGTGATGCGCCTATGCCCGGCCGTCGCGCAACTCGCGACGCAGAATCTTGCCGACATTGCTCTTGGGCAACTCAGTCCGGAATTCGACGATCTTCGGCCGCTTGTAACCGGTCAACTGCTGCTTGCAATACGCAAAGATGTCCGCGTCGGTAAGCGCCGGGTCTTTCTTCACCACGAACAGTTTCACCGCTTCGCCCGAATGCTGATCCGGCACGCCAACCGCCGCGACTTCGAACACGCCCGGCAGCTTGGCGACCACGTCCTCGATTTCGTTCGGATAGACGTTGAAGCCGGAGACCAGAATCATGTCCTTCTTCCGATCGACGATCTTGACGAAGCCATTTTCGTTCATCAATCCGACATCGCCCGATTTGAAGAAGCCATCCGGCGTCATGACCTGGGCCGTTTCATCCGGACGGTTCCAGTAGCCAGCCATCACCTGCGGACCGCGAATACAGATTTCTCCCGGCTGGCCGAGCGGCACCTCGTTGCCTTCGTCGTCACGAATCGAGATTTCCGTGGACGGCAGCGGCAAGCCAATCGTGCCGCTATATTCCGTGACGGTGACCGGATTGCAGGTGACGCACGGCGACGTCTCCGACAGACCGTAGCCTTCGATGATCGGCGTATGCGTGTGCTCGAACCAGCGTTTGGCGACGGCTTCCTGCACCGCCATACCGCCGCCATTTGCTGCGATCAGCTTCGAAAAATCGAGTTTGTGGAAGTCAGGGCTGTTCAACATCGCGTTGTACAGCGTGTTGACAGCGGGAATCGTCGTGATCGGGTAGCCTTCCAGCGCCTTGATCATGCCGCGGATGTCGCGCGGATTTGGAATCAGCACACCGAGGCCGCCCGTGCGGATCGTCAGAAGCCCGCACACCGTCAACGCAAAGACGTGATAGAGCGGCAGCGCGACAACCGTGATGAACTGATCGATGTCCGTGCGGTTAGCGCGAACCGGATCCAGCCAGATTTCCGACTGCAGCACATTCGCGATCAGGTTCCGATGCAGGAGCGTCGCGCCCTTGGCCACGCCGGTCGTGCCACCCGTGTACTGGAGAAAGGCGACGTCGTCCGGACCTTGCTGGACCGGCTTGAAACTCTGGCGCCCGCCCTCGGCGATTGCGGTATTGAACTTGACGTGGCCCGGCAGACTCCACGCCGGCACCATCTTCTTCACGCGACGCACGACGAAGTTCACCAACGCGCCCTTCACGCCCATCAGATCGCCCATTGCGGCGACAACGACGTGTTTGACCGACGTGTTGCGTACGATTGCCTGCAGCGTGACAGCGAAGTTTTCGAGCAGGATGATCGCTTCCGCGCCGCTGTCCTTGAGCTGATGCTCGAGCTCGCGCGGCGTGTAAAGCGGGTTCACATTCACTACGACGTAGCCCGCGCGCAGGATCGCCGCGATGGCCACCGGATATTGCAGCACGTTCGGCATCATGATCGCGATGCGGGCGCCGCGGGCAAGGCCCTTCGACTGAAACCACGCGGCCAGCTTGCGCGAAAGCACATCAAGCTCGCCGTAGCTGATTTCCTTGCCCATGCACACGAAGGCCGGTTTGGCGCGGTAGTCGCGGAAGGCTTCTTCGAGCAGTTCGGCGACGGACGAATAGCGAGTCGGGTCAATCTCTGCGGGAACGCCGGGTGGATAAGATTTCAGCCAGATTTTGTCCATGCAGCGTCTCCTCCTTTATTTTCGAATGGTCGTGCTAAAAACGCATCGTAGCATGGGCACCCCTGTGCTATTCGCGAAAAGCGGGCGGGTTAGACTGCAGCCTCGAACCCGCTGAGGGCCGTGGCCGCGAGATTTTTGAGCAGGTTTTCAGGCGCGTTCGACTTCGACAAGGCAGTCATAAAACGTGGCCGATCCGCCCAGGTCGGTGAGCGCCTGACTGGTGACCTGGTTGGCATTGCGGCCGTCCGGCGCGAGTTTTTTCCACCAGATCGACAGGCCGACCACAAGCCCTTGCCGTGCCTTGTCGGTGACACGGGCGCGTGCGTGCATCGCGCCGCGATCGTTGAATATGCGCACCTGGTCGCCGTCGGCGATGTTTCGCTGCTGCGCGTCGGCTGGGTGAATGTCCAGGTGCGGCTCGCCTTCCGTCGAGCGCAAGCTTTCAACGTTGACGAAAGTGCTGTTCAGGAAGTTGCGGGCAGGCGGCGAGATCATCGCAAGCGGGTAACGGGCGGCGAGCTCGGGCGCGCCGTCTGCGGATTCGTAAGGCGGCAGATAATCCGGCAGCGGATCGAGCCCTTGCTGCGCAAGGCGCTCGCTGAAGAACTCGCATTTTCCGGACGGCGTGCGAAAACCACCCTCGGCGAACGGCGCGTCAGGCAGGTTCAGCTTTGCCCAGCCTGTTTTCTTCAACGAGTCCCAGCTGACGCCTTGCAGCGTGTTGTCGTCCCAGCGGAATGCCGACTGTGCGATAGCGTCGTCGCTTTCGTAAAGCGCCGGCTCCTGAAGGCCCATGTGACGTGCGAAGCCACGAAATATCTCGGTGTTCGGGCGTGCATCGCCAACCGGCGCGATCGCCGGCAAGTTGACCATCACATGCGTGTGTCCGTACGACTTATGCACGTCGAGGTGTTCGAGTTGTGTCGTGGCAGGCAAAAGCAGATCGGCGTAGTCCGCGGTGTCGGTCTGAAAGTGCTCGAGCACGATCGTGAACAGGTCCTCGCGTGCAAAACCTGCGGCAACCCGTTCCGAATCCGGCGCGACCGCCACCGGATTCGAGTTATAAACGATGATCGCTTCGACTTTCGGGCCGAACGTAGCGTCGCCCGGGTGCAGCAACGCGTCGCCGATTGCGTTCATATTGATCACGCGCGATGCCTTTGCAGGCCAGCCCGGCATCAGGTCCGGGCGCTGCAACGCGTGCGAATCCACCGGCGCCCATCCGCCCGACGACAGCAACACACCGCCCGCTCGCTCGCGCCATGCGCCGGTCAGCGAAGGCAGACACGCAATTGCGCGCACGGCGTTACCGCCGCCACGCACCCGCTGCAGGCCATAGTTCATCCGGATCGCGGCTTTTTTCGTGCTGCCGTAAAGGCGTGCAAGCTCGACGATCACCTGCTCGTCGATACCGCAAATCTGGGCGGCACGCGACGGCGGATAGCTGAGCGCGCGGTCTTTCAGTTCAGCAAAGCCCAGCGTATGGGCCGCGATGTAGGCGTGGTCGAGCAGATTTTCCGTGATCAGCACGTTGATCATGCCAAGCGCTAAAGCGCCGTCGGTTCCCGGTTTCAGTGCAATGTGCTGGTGGCATTTTTCCGCTGTCAGTGACCGGTACGGATCGATGGCGATCAACCGTGCGCCGCGACGCTTGGCTTCCTGAACGCGTGTCCAGAAGTGCAGGTTCGATGCGATGGGATTCGAGCCCCAGATCAGAATGACCTCGCTCTCGGCAAAAAACTCGGTATGCATACCGAGGCTCGCGCCGTAGGTGTATTTCAGCCCCGCCGCGCCGGCGGCTGCACAAATCGTGCGGTCTAACTGCGATGCGCCGAGTTTGTGAAAGAATCGCTGCGCAATGCTTTCGCCTTGAACCAGGCCCATCGTGCCCGCGTAGCTGTACGGCATGATGGCTTCAGGTGCCCGGTTCGCAATCTCCGACAGGCGTGCTGCCGCCAACTCGTACGCCTCATCCCAGCTGATCGGTTCAAAACGGCCTTCGCCTTTGGGGCCGACGCGCTTCATCGGTGTGGTCAGTCGATGCGGATGGTGCACCCGCTCGGCATAGCGACTGACTTTGGTACATAGCGCACCTTGAGTCGGAGGATGGTCGGGATCGCCGACGACCTTGATCGCCCGTCCGTCTTCGACGATCACGCGCATCGCGCAGGTATCAGGGCAATCGTGCGGGCACACCGCGCGGGCGAATTCAGTCGGAGCATTCATCGGCGATCCGTCCAGGAGAGCGGTAAGCGGTGAGACGATCCCGGATTTTATTACGTCCGTTGCCCGTTGACTCGGGTGCTGCCGCCAAAAACGCCTTCGGCGTAGAATCGGTTATCAACGTGCCCCGGGCGATATGGCCCCGAGCGATTCCACGCAAAGCAAAGCACAAGCGCACCATCATGAAACTGATCCCAGAAATCCAGGCCGCCCACGGTGAAATTCAGACCCTCCGCCGAACGATTCATGCACATCCCGAGTTGCGCTACGAAGAGACAGCCACAGCGGATCTGGTTGCCAGAACACTTGAGTCCTGGGGCATCGAAATTCATCGCGGATTGGGCAAAACAGGTGTAGTCGGCATACTGAAGCGCGGCAACGGATCGCGTTCGATCGGACTGCGCGCCGACATGGATGCGTTGCCGATTCAGGAGCTAAACAGCTTCGATCATCGCTCGCGGAACGACGGCAAAATGCACGCGTGCGGTCATGACGGACATACCGCGATGCTGCTCGGCGCGGCGCGACATCTGGTCAAGCACGGCGAATTTGACGGCACGATCGTGTTCATCTTTCAGCCTGCAGAAGAAGGCGGTGCCGGCGCGCAGGCGATGATCGACGATGGCCTGTTCACGAAGTTTCCGGTCGATGCCGTTTTCGGAATTCACAACTGGCCGGGTATGCCGGCAGGCCACTTCGGCGTGACCGAAGGCCCGATCATGGCATCCAGCAACGAATTCCGCATTGAAATCAAAGGCGTGGGTTCGCACGCGGCATTGCCGCACAATGGCCGCGACCCCGTGTTCACGGCGGTACAGATCGCGAACGGGTTGCAAAGCATCATCACGCGAAACAAGAAACCGCTCGATACTGCGGTTCTGTCGATCACCCAGATCCACGCCGGCGACGCCGTCAATGTCGTCCCGGACGATGCGTGGATTGCAGGCACCGTGCGGACTTTTACCACCGAAACGCTTGATCTGATTGAAGCGCGCATGCGCAAGATCGCCGAAAGTACGGCCGAGGCTTACGATTGCTCGGTGGATATCCACTTCCACCGCAACTATCCGCCGACCATCAACAGTAGCGAAGAGGCGCGCTTTGCTGCGGCAGTCATGAAAGAAATTGTCGGCGCGGAAAATGTCGACGACGCGGTCGAACCGACGATGGGCGCCGAGGATTTTTCGTTCATGCTGCTGGCCAAGCCGGGCTGTTATGCATTTCTCGGCAATGGTGACGGTGGACACCGGGACTCAGGACATGGCGCCGGGCCTTGCATGCTGCATAACGCGAGCTATGACTTCAACGATGAGCTATTGCCGATCGGCTCAACGTACTGGGTGCGGCTGGCGCAGCGATTTCTGGCACAGGGGAAATAAGGCGGCTGAATGGATCTGGTCGACGGCCTGTACGTCGCGCGTGTCTTTGTCTGTGTGACACGCTACTGGGATCAGGCACGTTTATCTGGACTGACGGGTTACGCGAACGCGCTGCGGATCGGAAAGGAGTGAGCGCCGGAGGAACCGGCGCGTACCGGGCGAAGTTGCGTGGCGCCGGAGTTTTCCGGTCCGGCGATGGCTGGCGAACGGGCCGCCGGTCTGCGCACGGCCCTGAAGGCAGATTTGAAGAGGAAGGGTAGATCTTGCCTGCGCACGGCAGTGAGCAGACTGTCGCAGCCGTGATGGCATGGCAAGGCGCAGCCGCGTAGCGGGTCCGGGTCTTCTTTTCCGGGTCTGCTTTTCCGGGTCTGCTTTTCCGGGTCTGCTTTTCCGGGTCTGCTTTTCCGGGTCTGCTTTTCCGGGTCTGCTTTTCCGGGTCTGCTGTTCCGGGCCGGTTGCTGCCGCCGTAAACGCAGAAACCCCACCTTTTGGGGTGGGGTTTCTGTTGCTGCAGGGGAGCCTGACGATTACCTACTTTCACACGGGAATCCGCACTATCATCGGCGTGGAGTCGTTTCACGGTCCTGTTCGGGATGGGAAGGGGTGGGACCGACTCGCTATGGTCATCAGGCATGACTTGTTGCTGTAGTGCCTTGGGGCAAGACAGCCAATCTGGAAGAAGTAGTTTCTGGTGATGCTCACCAGAGGGAGATTCGGGGGTTGTGTTGTTTCCGGCACAACACTGATCTCAACCTGTGTGCTGCCCCCTGCGGGGGTTGTTTCGGCTAAGCGCTAAAGCGCAACCCGAAACGAAACACACCTGTTATAGGATCAAGCCTTACGGGCAATTAGTATCAGTTAGCTTAACGCATTACTGCGCTTCCACACCTGACCTATCAACGTCCTGGTCTTGAACGACCCTTCAAGGGGCTCGAAGCCCCGGGGATATCTCATCTTAAGGCGAGTTTCCCGCTTAGATGCTTTCAGCGGTTATCTCTTCCGAACATAGCTACCCGGCGATGCCACTGGCGTGACAACCGGTACACCAGAGGTTCGTCCACTCCGGTCCTCTCGTACTAGGAGCAGCCCCCTTCAAATATCCAGCGCCCACGGCAGATAGGGACCAAACTGTCTCACGACGTTTTAAACCCAGCTCACGTACCTCTTTAAATGGCGAACAGCCATACCCTTGGGACCGGCTACAGCCCCAGGATGAGATGAGCCGACATCGAGGTGCCAAACACCGCCGTCGATATGAACTCTTGGGCGGTATCAGCCTGTTATCCCCAGAGTACCTTTTATCCGTTGAGCGATGGCCCTTCCATACAGAACCACCGGATCACTATGACCTGCTTTCGCACCTGCTCGACTTGTCGGTCTCGCAGTTAAGCACGCTTATGCCATTGCACTATCAGCACGATTTCCGACCGTACCTAGCGTACCTTCGTACTCCTCCGTTACACTTTGGGAGGAGACCGCCCCAGTCAAACTGCCTACCATGCACTGTCCCCAGTCCGGATAACGGACCAAGGTTAGAACCTCAAACAAACCAGGGTGGTATTTCAAGGACGGCTCCACGCAGACTGGCGTCCACGCTTCATAGCCTCCCACCTATCCTACACAGATCGGTTCAAAGTCCAATGCAAAGCTACAGTAAAGGTTCATGGGGTCTTTCCGTCTAGCCGCGGGGAGATTGCATCATCACAAACACTTCAACTTCGCTGAGTCTCGGGAGGAGACAGTGTGGCCATCGTTACGCCATTCGTGCAGGTCGGAACTTACCCGACAAGGAATTTCGCTACCTTAGGACCGTTATAGTTACGGCCGCCGTTTACCGGGACTTCAATCAAGAGCTTGCACCCCATCATTTAATCTTCCGGCACCGGGCAGGCGTCACACCCTATACGTCCACTTTCGTGTTTGCAGAGTGCTGTGTTTTTATTAAACAGTCGCAGCCACCAGTTTATTGCAACCCCTTCACCCTTCTGGCGCAGGCCAGTCAAGCTACAGGGGCGTACCTTATCCCGAAGTTACGGTACCAATTTGCCGAGTTCCTTCTCCCGAGTTCTCTCAAGCGCCTTAGAATACTCATCTCGCCCACCTGTGTCGGTTTGCGGTACGGTCCTGTTAAACTGAAGCTTAGAGGCTTTTCTTGGAACCACTTCCAGTTGCTTCTTCACCTAAGTGAATGGCCTCGCACCCTTGAATTCCGCGCCCGGATTTGCCAAAGCGCCTTCTCCAATGCAAGGACCGGGACTTCCAACACCCGGACAACCTTCCGCGATCCGTCCCCCCATCGCATTTAACAATGGTGCAGGAATATTAACCTGCTTCCCATCAGCTACGCATTTCTGCCTCGCCTTAGGGGCCGACTCACCCTACGCCGATGAACGTTGCGTAGGAAACCTTGGGCTTACGGCGAGGGGGCCTTTCACCCCCTTTATCGCTACTCATGTCAGCATTCGCACTTCCGATACCTCCAGCACACTTTCCAGTGCACCTTCGCAGGCTTACGGAACGCTCTCCTACCATGCACATAAATGTGCATCCGCAGCTTCGGTATATTGCTTAGCCCCGTTACATCTTCCGCGCAGGACGACTCGATCAGTGAGCTATTACGCTTTCTTTAAAGGATGGCTGCTTCTAAGCCAACCTCCTGACTGTTTTAGCCTTCCCACTTCGTTTCCCACTTAGCAATATTTGGGGACCTTAGCTGGCGGTCTGGGTTGTTTCCCTCTTGACACCGGACGTTAGCACCCGATGTCTGTCTCCCGTGATTGCACTCTTCGGTATTCGGAGTTTGCTATGGCGTAGTAATCCGCAATGGACCCCACAACCATGACAGTGCTCTACCCCCGAAGGTGATACACGAGGCACTACCTAAATAGTTTTCGGAGAGAACCAGCTATTTCCAGGTTTGTTTAGCCTTTCACCCCTATCCACAGCTCATCCCCTAACTTTTCAACGTTAGTGGGTTCGGACCTCCAGTACGTGTTACCGCACCTTCATCCTGGCCATGGATAGATCACCTGGTTTCGGGTCTACACCCAGCGACTGAACGCCCTGTTCGGACTCGCTTTCGCTACGCCTGCCCTAATCGGTTAAGCTTGCCACTGAATGTAAGTCGCTGACCCATTATACAAAAGGTACGCCGTCACCCCTTGCGAGGCTCCGACTGTTTGTATGCATGCGGTTTCAGGATCTGTTTCACTCCCCTCCCGGGGTTCTTTTCGCCTTTCCCTCACGGTACTGGTTCACTATCGGTCGATCACGAGTATTTAGCCTTGGAGGATGGTCCCCCCATCTTCAGACAGGATTTCACGTGTCCCGCCCTACTTGTCGTACACCTAGTTCTTTCAAACTGTTTTCGTCTACAGGGCTATCACCTGCTATGGCGGCACTTTCCAGAGCCTTCGACTAACAATAAGAATAAAGAGTACAGGCTGATCCCATTTCGCTCGCCACTACTCTGGGAATCTCGGTTGATTTCTTTTCCTGCGGTTACTTAGATGTTTCAGTTCACCGCGTTCGCTTCACGTAACCTATGTATTCAGTTACGGATACCTCAAAAGAGGTGGGTTTCCCCATTCGGACATCGACGGATCAAAGCTCGTTTGCCAGCTCCCCGTCGCTTTTCGCAGGCTACCGCGTCCTTCATCGCCTGTGATCGCCAAGGCATCCACCACATGCACTTGTTCGCTTGACCCTATAACGGGTGTGTCTCATGTGTCATTCACTGGGAATGCCACCTTCGCCACAATCGCTACAGGTTGAGTATTCGTGTTGCGCCGTATTCCAAAGCAATCTTTCGATCACTTAAAAATACATTGATACAATCACAACCCTGATTCACCTACTCACACACCCATCTCTAAGTATGCTTTCGTGAATCTCTTTACTACTTCTTCCTGATTGTTAAAGAACGACAGCCGATATCACGATTGCTATAACCGCGTATCACTCTGACTGGCTCAATCGCCAATGCCTGTTTCACTACACCGCAAACCCCTTTCAGGGCTTGCCGCAGTAAAACCGGCATTGAAGATTGGTGGAGGATGACGGGATCGAACCGACGACCCCCTGCTTGCAAAGCAGGTGCTCTCCCAGCTGAGCTAATCCCCCAGTCATGCACAGATAGCATCATCACACTTCAGGGTTCATCGACTAGCGCAGCCATCGCAGACAAGACAATGGTGGGTCTGGATGGATTCGAACCATCGACCCCCGCCTTATCAAGACGGTGCTCTAACCGACTGAGCTACAGACCCCTCAGTCTGTCTGACTTACTGTCCTAATTCACAGCCGATAAGCGTGAGCGCTCAACGCATTGACACGTTAGCTCGAGAAAGGAGGTGATCCAGCCGCACCTTCCGATACGGCTACCTTGTTACGACTTCACCCCAGTCATGAATCCTACCGTGGTGACCGTCCTCCTTGCGGTTAGACTAGCCACTTCTGGTAAAACCCACTCCCATGGTGTGACGGGCGGTGTGTACAAGACCCGGGAACGTATTCACCGCGGCATGCTGATCCGCGATTACTAGCGATTCCAGCTTCACGCACTCGAGTTGCAGAGTGCGATCCGGACTACGATCGGTTTTCTGGGATTGGCTCCACCTCGCGGCTTGGCAACCCTCTGTTCCGACCATTGTATGACGTGTGAAGCCCTACCCATAAGGGCCATGAGGACTTGACGTCATCCCCACCTTCCTCCGGTTTGTCACCGGCAGTCTCCCTAGAGTGCTCTTGCGTAGCAACTAGGGACAAGGGTTGCGCTCGTTGCGGGACTTAACCCAACATCTCACGACACGAGCTGACGACAGCCATGCAGCACCTGTGTTATGGCTCCCTTTCGGGCACCCCCACCTCTCAGCAGGGTTCCATACATGTCAAGGGTAGGTAAGGTTTTTCGCGTTGCATCGAATTAATCCACATCATCCACCGCTTGTGCGGGTCCCCGTCAATTCCTTTGAGTTTTAATCTTGCGACCGTACTCCCCAGGCGGTCAACTTCACGCGTTAGCTACGTTACCAAGTCAATGAAGACCCGACAACTAGTTGACATCGTTTAGGGCGTGGACTACCAGGGTATCTAATCCTGTTTGCTCCCCACGCTTTCGTGCATGAGCGTCAGTATTGGCCCAGGGGGCTGCCTTCGCCATCGGTATTCCTCCACATCTCTACGCATTTCACTGCTACACGTGGAATTCTACCCCCCTCTGCCATACTCTAGCCCGCCAGTCACAAATGCAGTTCCCAGGTTAAGCCCGGGGATTTCACATCTGTCTTAGCGAACCGCCTGCGCACGCTTTACGCCCAGTAATTCCGATTAACGCTTGCACCCTACGTATTACCGCGGCTGCTGGCACGTAGTTAGCCGGTGCTTATTCTTCCGGTACCGTCATCCCCCCACCATATTAGGGCGGAGGTTTTCTTTCCGGACAAAAGTGCTTTACAACCCGAAGGCCTTCTTCACACACGCGGCATTGCTGGATCAGGCTTGCGCCCATTGTCCAAAATTCCCCACTGCTGCCTCCCGTAGGAGTCTGGGCCGTGTCTCAGTCCCAGTGTGGCTGGTCGTCCTCTCAGACCAGCTACAGATCGTCGCCTTGGTAGGCCTTTACCCCACCAACTAGCTAATCTGCCATCGGCCGCCCCTGTAGCGAGAGGTCCTAAGATCCCCCCCTTTCCTCCGTAGAGCGTATGCGGTATTAATCCGGCTTTCGCCGGGCTATCCCCCACTACAGGACACGTTCCGATGTATTACTCACCCGTTCGCCACTCGCCACCAGACCGAAGTCCGTGCTGCCGTTCGACTTGCATGTGTAAGGCATGCCGCCAGCGTTCAATCTGAGCCAGGATCAAACTCTTCAGTTCAAACCTGTTACTGTTTTTCGGGCTCTTTCGAACCCGGTCGCTCACTCAACGTACTGACGAATGATCATCCCATCGGCGTGAATCCACCCCGACAGGAAAACCTTCCTTTAATACTAGTGTGAGACTTGATACTTTCGCTTATGCCGGACCCCGAAGGCTCCGGCGCGCGTCGCGCATCAAGCGCCCACACTTATCGGCTGTTAATTTTTAAAGATCGATCCGCATTCACTACCGAAACCGCACCGTGCCGCATACCTCGCAACCACCGGCACCGCTTCGTTCTGCGTCGCTGCATCTGCAGCAGAGAAACGAGATTATGAAGAACTTCCGCTACGCCGTCAACAGGTTTTTATAACTTCCTGAACCCGTTCACTTCGCGCAAAGCCTTGCCACTGCTGGCTCTCCCGCCTCCCGTGCCTCGCTGTCCGAAGCACGAAAGAGCGAGATTCTAGCGAGCCGCACCGCGCCTTGCAAGCGTTATTTTGACAAGCGTATTAACGATGCTTGAAAACTGGTTTGCGCTTCTCAACGAACGCGGCCATTCCCTCCTTCTGATCTTCCGTAGCGAAGAGCGAGTGGAAGAGGCGGCGCTCGAAATGCACACCTTCTGCAAGCGTCGTTTCGTACGCACGGTTCACCGATTCCTTGACCATCATCACCGCTGGCAACGGGAATTCAGCGATGGTCGCGGCAGCAGCCACCGCTTCGTCAAGAAGGGAAGCCGCGGGAATTACGCGCGAGACCAATCCGGCCCGCTCGGCTTCGGCGGCATCCATGAAACGGGCGGTCAGGCAGAGGTCCATCGCCTTCGCCTTTGAGACGGCGCGCGGCAGTCGCTGCGTACCGCCAGCACCCGGCATGATGCCGAGCTTGATTTCCGGCTGGCCGAACTTCGCAGTGTCGGCGGCAAAAATCATGTCGCACATCATCGCCAGCTCACAACCACCGCCGAGCGCGAAACCCGCTACCGCGGCGATGATCGGCTTGCGGATGGAGCGCACCGTTTCCCAGTTGCGGGTGATGTAGTCACCTTTGTAGACATCCATATAGGTGTAGGTCGCCATCATGCCGATGTCAGCGCCGGCGGCAAACGCTTTCTCGCTGCCGGTCACCACGATCGCACCGATCGCGTCGTCGGCATCGAACTCGCGCAGCGCTGCACCCAGTTCGTCCATCAAGGCATCGTTCAGCGCATTCAGTGCCTTCGGGCGATTCAACGTGACTAAACCGACTCGCCCTCGCGTCTCAACCAGAATGTTTTCGTAAGCCATGCAGCCTCCTAATGGTTAGTGGCGCGCGAAAACGAAAACGCTTCGCGCAGCCATCTTAATAATGCTACCATTCACCAACCAACCGGTCGGTCAATTATTAGACAGGCTTTTCCCAACGTACAGCAAAGCCCCATTGCCATGACACATCCGCTATTCATCAAGCACGAAGACACGCTGCAAAAGGCACTCACCGCGGTCGAAACGCGCGGCTACTGGAGTCCGTTCGTCGAGATGCCCAGTCCGAAAGTGTACGGGGAAACGGCTAGTGCAGACGGCGAAGCCGCATTCAAAGCGCACCTGAACAAGACGTTCGAATTGGACCAGCCGTCGACCGGGGAAACCGTCGGCGCTGAAGTCTCGCCGTTCGGGTTCCCGCTTGGCGTGCGCTATCCGAAAGCCGATCCCGACGTGCTGATCTCCGCGGCAGCCGCCGCACAGCGTGACTGGCGCGCAGCCGGCCCACGGGCGTGGATCGGCGTATGCCTTGAAATCCTCGCGCGCGTGAATCGCGCAAGCTTCGAAATCGGCTACAGCGTGATGCACACTACCGGTCAAGCATTCATGATGGCCTTCCAGGCCGGCGGCCCGCATGCGCAAGACCGTGCACTCGAAGCGGTCGTGTACGCCTGGGATCAATTGCGCCGTATTCCCGCCGATGCCCACTGGGAAAAGCCGCAGGGAAAAAATCCGCCACTCGCGATGCACAAACGCTACACCGTCGTGCCGCGCGGCACCGGCCTCGTGCTCGGCTGCTGCACCTTCCCGACGTGGAACGGCTATCCGGGCCTCTTCGCTGACCTTGCAACAGGCAACACGGTCATCGTCAAGCCGCATCCTGGCGCGATTCTGCCGCTCGCGTTGACCGTACGCATCGCACGCGACGTGTTGCGCGAAGCCGGATTCGACCCGAACGTCGTTACGCTGCTAGCCACGGAGCCGAATGACGGCGCACTCGTCCAGGATCTGGCGCTGCGCCCTGAAATCAAGCTCATCGACTTCACGGGCAGTACCCAAAACGGCACCTGGCTGGAGCGCAATGCGCATCAGGCTCAGGTCTACACCGAAAAGGCCGGCGTCAATCAGATCGTGATCGACTCCGTGGACGACATCAAAGCCGCCGCTCGCAATATCGCCTTCTCGCTCGCGCTGTACTCGGGTCAGATGTGCACCGCGCCGCAAAACATCTACGTACCGCGCACCGGCATCCGCACCGCTGAAGGCACGCTCGGATTCGACGACGTGGCTCAAGCTATCGCCGGCGCCGTGCAAAAACTGGTCGCCGACCCGGCTCGAGCCGTCGAACTGCTCGGCGCGATCCAGAACGAAAGCGTAACCCAGCGCATCGAGGAAGCAAGCAAGCTCGGCCGCGTTCTCGTGGAAAGCCAATCGCTCGAACATCCAGCGTTTGCCGGCGCCCGCGTGCGCACACCGCTCGTGCTCCAACTGGACGCCGCCACCGACCACGCGCAGTTCACCAAAGAATGGTTCGGCCCGATCTCCTTCGTGATCGCGACGGACTCGACCGCGCAATCGCTCGACCTTGCCGGCGCCATCGCCGCCGAGCACGGCGCGTTGACGCTGTCGGTCTACAGCACGGACGAAGCCGTGCTCGAAGAGGCGCATGAAGCATCGATCCGCGGCGGCGTAGCACTCTCGATCAATTTGACGGGCGGCGTTTTCGTCAATCAGTCTGCAGCCTTCTCCGACTTCCACGGCACGGGCGCAAACCCGGCAGCAAATGCCGCGCTGGCCGACGCAGCCTTTGTCGCGAACCGCTTCCGCGTCGTTCAAAGTCGCGTTCATGTTGAACCGAAAGCGGCACCGGCGGTAGCTGGCTGAGTGGCATAAGACAAAAGCACGGCTTTCGCCCTATGCCGTTTGGCCGAATGGACCGAGCCGTGCACCCCAACTAACATGAGACATCGGATTGGCAAGTCCCGCCGATCCGTCCCAGTAGGAACCCACATGAACGACGCCTTCATCTGCGACGCGATTCGCACTCCAATCGGCCGTTACGGCGGCGCCCTGAAGGATGTCCGCGCCGACGACCTCGGCGCGGTACCGATCAGGGCGTTGATCGAACGCAATGCCAGTGTCGACTGGCAGGCCCTCGACGACGTGATCTATGGCTGTGCCAATCAGGCCGGTGACGACAACCGTAACGTGGCTCGTATGGCGGCTTTGCTGGCCGGCTTGCCCACTGCCGCATCCGGCACGACCATCAACCGTCTGTGCGGCTCGGGTATGGACGCGGTCGGCACCGCGGCGCGCGCCATCAAGGCCGGCGAAGCGCGATTGATGATTGCAGGCGGCGTCGAAAGCATGACGCGCGCGCCGTTCGTGATGGGTAAGGCCACCAGTGCATTTTCACGGCAGGCAGATATTTACGACACGACCATCGGCTGGCGCTTTATCAATCCACTGATGAAGCGCCAATACGGCGTCGATTCGATGCCGGAGACCGCGGAAAACGTGGCCGTCGAGTTCGGCGTAAGCCGTGCGGATCAGGACGCCTTTGCTCTGGCGAGCCAGCAAAAAGCAGCTCGCGCACAGCGCGACGGCACGCTCGCTCAGGAAATCGTCGGCGTTGAAATCGCGCAGAAGAAAGGCGACCCCGTACGCGTGACGCTCGACGAGCATCCGCGCGAAACGTCGCTCGAAAGCCTGGGCAAGCTCAAGGGCGTGGTCCGTCCCGACGGCAGCGTGACCGCCGGCAATGCATCGGGTGTGAACGACGGCGCGTGCGCACTGCTGCTCGCGAACCAGGATGCTGCAGATCAATATGGATTGCGCCGCCGCGCGCGCGTGGTGGGCATGGCAACGGCGGGCGTGGAACCGCGCATCATGGGTATCGGCCCGGCGCCTGCCACGCAAAAGCTGTTGAAGCAGTTGAACATGACACTCGAGCAATTCGACGTGATCGAGTTGAACGAAGCCTTTGCGTCACAGGGACTGGCCGTCTTGCGTACGCTCGGTCTGCGCGACGACGATCCGCGCGTCAATCCGAATGGCGGAGCGATTGCGCTCGGCCACCCGCTCGGCGCTTCCGGCGCGCGTTTGATCACCACCGCGCTTTATCAGTTGGAACGAATCAACGGCCGCTTTGCGCTTTGCACGATGTGTATCGGCGTAGGCCAAGGCATTGCATTGGTCATCGAGCGGCTCTGACGCTAACGCCGCCGCCCATTGCGCCGCTGATCAAAGAGACTTTGAGGAGACACCCAATGTCATATGAAGCGATTCGCCTCGACATCGATACATCGAGCCGCGTAGCGACTATCACGCTGAACCGCCCGGACAAGCTCAACAGCTTTACCCGCGCGATGCACCAGGAATTGCGCGACGCACTCGACCAGGTCGAAGCGTCCGGCGCGCGTGCGCTCGTGCTGACCGGCGCGGGCCGCGGCTTCTGCGCAGGACAGGATCTCGCGGATCTCGACTTCACGCCAGGCGCGATGACCGATCTGGGCGAACTGATCGACGTGCATTTCAACCCGTTGATTCGCCGCCTGCAAGCACTGCCGCTGCCCGTGATTGCTGCGGTCAACGGTACGGCCGCCGGCGCCGGCGCCAATCTCGCCCTGGCTTGCGATCTCGTGCTTGCCGCCCGTTCGGCGAGCTTCATCCAGGCATTCGTGAAGATCGGTCTCGTACCGGACTCGGGCGGCACCTGGTTCCTGCCGCAACGCGTCGGCATGGCGCGCGCCTTGGGTCTTGCCATCACCGGCGACAAACTCAGCGCGGAGAAAGCCGAGAGCTGGGGGCTGATCTGGCAAACGGTTGATGACACCGAGCTAGCTACCACAGCAAGCAAACTCGCAACACAACTGGCGCAGCAACCCACACGCGCCATCGCCGCGATCAAGCAGGCAATGCGCGCCGGCGCGACGCAGACACTGGATCAGCAGCTCGATCTTGAACGCGATATGCAACGCGAACTCGGCGCTTCGCACGATTACGCAGAAGGTGTGCAGGCGTTCGTGGAAAAACGCGCACCGCGCTTCGAGGGTCGCTGATATGTCCGCGCAACCGAACCACCCCACCCAAATGACACCCGACGAACTCGCTCGCGCAACCGCGGCCGCCATGTACGAAAACGATGCGTGCAGCCGGGCGCTCGGGCTCGAAATCGTAGAAGTGCGCCCAGGGTATGCGCGTCTGCGCATGGCCGTGCGCGACGATTTCCTCAACGGCCATCAGATTTGCCACGGCGGCCTGATTTTCACGCTCGCTGATTCGACGTTCGCTTTCGCCTGCAACACGTACAACATCAACACCGTCGCAGCCGGCTGCTCGATTGAGTTCCTGCGGCCCGTACAAGGCGGCGACGTGCTGACAGCTGAAGCGGTCGAGCAAACGCTGAGCGGCCGCACCGGCATTTACGACATTCGCGTCACGAATCGCGCAGAGGAGACCGTGGCGATGTTTCGCGGCAAATCTGCGCAGATCAAAGGCAACCTGATTCCTACGGGCGATTGAACAACAGCTTGAACAGCTAGATCGCGGCGCGTCCGCGACAGATCGGCAGCACCTACATAGATAGCAGCAAGTCCACCGTTTTTTGCGCGCAAGCGCACGACACACCAGACCCAAGCATTGAGGCAGCAAGGAGACATTCGATGACCACCGCCCTCCCGCTCGATCCCATCGAGACAGCCAGCCGCGACGAACTTGCCGCGCTCCAACTCGAGCGGCTCAAATGGTCGCTGAACCACGCTTATGAAAATTCGCCGGTGTACCGGCAAAAATTCGATGAAGCAGGCGTTCACCCGAGCGAAGTGAAAACTCTTTCGGACCTGGCGCGCTTCCCCTTCACCACCAAGAAGGATTTGCGCGACAGTTACCCGTTCGGCATGTTCGCAGTGCCGCAGGAACAGATCTCGCGGATCCACGCATCGTCCGGGACGACGGGCAAGCCGACGGTTGTCGGCTACACGGCGCGCGATATCGATACCTGGGCGAATCTCGTCGCACGTTCGATCCGCGCCGCGGGTGCGAAGCGCGGCGACAAGGTTCACGTGAGCTACGGCTACGGCCTGTTCACGGGCGGCCTGGGCGCACACTATGGCGCCGAACGCGCGGGGCTGACGGTGATTCCGTTCGGCGGCGGCCAGACTGAAAAGCAGGTGCAACTGATTCAGGACTTCCGGCCTGACATCATCATGGTGACGCCGAGCTATATGTTGTCGATCGCCGACGAGCTCGAACGGCAAGGCATCGATCCGGCGAACTGTTCGCTACGCCTAGGCATCTTCGGCGCGGAACCGTGGACCAACGACATGCGCCAGGCAATCGAAAAGCGCATGGGCATCGACGCTGTCGATATCTACGGTTTGTCTGAAGTGATGGGACCTGGCGTTGCGTCGGAATGCGTGGAGACGAAAGACGGCCCGACCATCTGGGAAGATCATTTCTATCCGGAGATCATCGATCCTGAAACCGGCGAGGTGCTGCCGGACGGCGAACTCGGCGAACTGGTCTTCACGTCGTTGACCAAGGAAGCGCTGCCGATCATCCGATACCGAACGCGCGATCTGACCCGCCTCCTGCCGGGCAGCGCACGCACCATGCGCCGGATGGAAAAGATCACGGGCCGTTCGGACGACATGATGATCGTGCGCGGCGTCAACGTGTTCCCAACGCAGATCGAAGAGTTGCTGCTTAAACAGCACGCCCTCGCGCCCCACTATCAGATCGTGCTGACCAAGGAAGGCCCGCTCGACGTTCTGACGTTGAACGTCGAGCCTTGCCCGGAATCGGCGCCGGATACGGCTGCACTGAGTACGGCGAAGCAGGCGTTAGCCTATGACATCAAGGCGCTGATCGGCGTGAGCGCAGTTGTGAACGTGCTGGGTGTGAACGGCATCGAGCGTTCGGTAGGCAAAGCACGGCGGGTAGTGGACAAGCGGAAGTCGGGGCTTTAAGCGAAGCGCCAAAACCCCGAAGGTCGAAGGTTGATAACGGAGCTGATCGGCGTCAGCGCCGTTATCAAACCAGAAACCAGCGATCAGAAAGCCCTCGCCGCTTACCGCCAAATTCTCACGAATTCGGCAACAACAACCACATCCGTCCGCCCTGCTTCATCTTGCCGGCCAGATCACCGGCATCGTCGCCGAGACCCCAGAAATAGTCCGCGCGCACGCCGCCCTTGATCGCGGACCCCGTGTCCTGCGCGAAGACCAGGCGATTCATCGGTGAGTTCGTCAACGGTCTCGTGGTCTGCAGGAACACCGGCGTCCCCAGCGGAATCGAAGTCGGATCCACCGCGATCGAACGCTCCGGCGTCAACGGCACACCCAGTGCGCCGATCGGACCATCCGCCCCGCCGCTCGGCACACTCTCGCCGGAGGGCATCTCGCGGAAGAACACGAAGCGCGGATTGATATCGAGCAACGCGTCGACCCGCGTCGGATTCGCGCGCGCCCATGCCTTGATGCCCTGCATGGTCGCCTGCGCCGGCGTCAGCTCGCCTCGATCGAGCAACCACCGTCCAATCGACTTGTACGGCTGATTGTTCGTGCCGCCAAAGCCAACCCGCATCACGCTGCCGTCTTCCATCACGACACGTCCGGACCCCTGCACTTGCAGGAAGAAGGCTTCGATCGGATCGTCGACCCACACGAGTTCGTTGCCGTTGAGCACGCCCGCACGCTCGAGCTGCGCACGCGACGGCAACTGAGCGCCCGCGCGATAACCGGATGGCCAGCGGTACAGCGCTGTCTGATACACGCCATGCCGCGTGCGCGAACCGCGTAGCAAAGGCTCGTAGTAGCCGGTGACGAGGCCATCGAGCGTGCCGTCATTATTGGCCAACTGGAACGGTGTGAAATACGCCTCGAAAAATGCCCGCGCACTGGTGACGTCCAGATCGTCGATCTGCGAGGCCGCCGCGCACGCGCGAGCCCAATTCGGCTGACGCGCAAGTCTCACGCAGTTTTGCCGCAACGCAGCCGTTGCGCCGATCAGCGAATCGTCCTGCCAGCCGGGCACCTGTTGCCACGCTACCGCCGTGAGCCGCGTCGCGGCGATCTGCCCGGGTATGATCGCGGCACCCGTGGGTGGCGAAACCGAAGGCCGGACCGCACCGCCGCCACCGCAGGAAGCCAGCATTACCGCCACCGAAAGCGCGCCGAGCCATGCTCCGGCCGTGCGGACAAAACGCATACAATGTTCGTTCTTGATGGAAACCGCCATGTCTGATCTGTTCGACGAATACCCGATGCTCATCTTCGCGCTGGAATCGCTCCTCGCGCTCTTCCTGCTCGTCTTTATCGTTGTCTGGACGTCGTCCGGCAAGAAGAAGGCCGCCCGCGCCGCCGCCAATGAGCAGCAAAAGCAGCAAAAATCTCAGTAAAGCTGCGCCGTAACGCTTTTTAAAGACCGCCGGCCGCGCCTGCGGTTCAATGCAAAGTACGCGGCATACGCAGAATGAACTCGGGCACAGGTGCGTCAAAGCGCTCGCCGTCCTCTGCCACGCAGAAATAGTCGCCGCGCATGGTGCCGACAGGCGTGGCGATCACAGCCCAACTCGTATACTCGAAGTGCTCGCCCGGTTTGAGCAGCGGCTGATGCCCGACCACACCCAAGCCTTTCACTTCCTGCACATTGTTTTCGCTGTCGGTGATCACCCAGTGACGCGCAATCAACTGTGCCGGTACCTGGCCACTGTTACGGATAGTCAGCGTGTATGCAAATGCATACTGGCGGCGCTCCGGGTCCGACTCTTCGGGCAGGTACTGCACCTGCGCCGAGACGCTGAATTCGTACTGGCTCATCCTGATTCCGGTCTGGTGAAACGGGCTAAAAAAATCGTGGGAAGCCCCGAGCGCCAATGGTTTGCGGGCGCATTGGCGAAGCAGCGCTTATGGTTTGGCATTCTGCTTGATGCGCGGCACGCCCGCAACCGGACAAATCCCTCTGGCCAAGGGCCGTTAAGGCGTTTTGTCGCCTTTGCAGCACACAGCCCAGCACCGGCCTCAACCTTCCGTGAGACGATTCAGCAGCGCACAAAACGGTAAAATGGCGTTTTCCCGCTTGCATCCGCCCCCGCCATGACGCAATTCCGCATCGCTCCCAGCATTCTGTCCGCCGATTTCGCCCGCCTTGGCGAAGAAGTCCGCAACGTTGTCGCCGCCGGCGCCGACTGGATTCACTTCGACGTAATGGACAACCATTACGTGCCGAACCTGACAATCGGCCCACTCGTCTGCGAGGCGATCCGCCCGCACGTGGACGTGCCGATCGACGTGCACCTGATGGTGCGCCCGGTCGACCGCATCGTGCCGGACTTCGCCAAGGCTGGCGCGAACCTGATCAGCTTTCATCCGGAAGGCTCGGACCATATCGACCGCACGCTGTCGCTGATTCGCGACCACGGCTGCAAGGCCGGCCTCGTGTTCAACCCGGCCACCTCGCTCAACCATCTTGACTACGTGATGGACAAGGTCGATCTGGTGCTGATCATGTCGGTGAATCCGGGCTTCGGCGGTCAGTCGTTCATTCCTGAGGCGCTCGTCAAACTGCGCGAAGCGCGCAAGCGGATCGACGCCTATAAGGAAAAGACCGGCCGCGAAATTCATCTCGAAGTGGACGGCGGCGTGAAGGTCGACAACATCGCCGAAATCGCGGCAGCTGGCGCGGACACGTTCGTGGCAGGCTCGGCGATCTTCGGTGCGCCGGATCACAAGGTGGTGATCGACAAGATGCGCGCCGCGCTCGCCAACATCCAGCACTGAAGCCCCACGCCCACCCAGCACGCAATATGACGACTCCGTTCCCTGCCCCGACCTTCACCGGCCCGCGCCTGCAAGCCGCGATCATCGACCTCGACGGCACGATGATCGATACCGCAGACGATTTCACCGCCGGCCTGAACGGCATGCTTGCACAACTCGACGCGGCGGAAACCTCGCGCGAGGAAGTGGTCGGCTACATCGGCAAGGGCTCGGAGAATCTGATTCGCCGTGTGCTGGCCGAGCGCTTCGAAACCGACCACGCACAGGACCGCTTCGACGAAGCGCTCGCGATCTATCAAGAGGAGTACGCCAAGATCAACGGCGTGCACACGCGGCTGTATCCCGAGGTCGAAGCCGGCCTCAGCGCCATGCGCGATGCCGGCCTCAAACTCGCGTGCGTCACCAACAAACCGCACCGTTTCGCGGTCGACTTGCTGAAACAATACGGGCTCAGCCAGTATTTCAGCGTCGTGCTCGGCGGCGACAGCTTGCCGAAAAAGAAGCCCGATCCGCTTCCCATGCTCACCGCCGCCGAACAGCTAGGCGTCGCACCGCAAGCCACGGTCGCCATCGGCGATTCGGAAAACGATGCGCTGGCAGGCCGCGCGGCGGGCATGGCCACGCTGACGCTGCCATACGGCTACAACCACGGCCGATCTGTACAAGAAATAAAATCCGATGGTATAGTTGCCTCGCTGCTCGATGCCGCCAAGGCTATCGCAGCGCACCATTCCACGACTTGAAAAGTCCTTCATCCTCATGTTTCTGAATAAAAAACGGAGTCTGATTAGCATCGACCGGGGAGCCTGGCCCTGGCGTCGCTGGTCGCGCTAACCTCGCCTGAGGTACGCTGAAGCTCGTCTTCGGCAACCGTTTTTTACTTCGCTGCGCTCACGCGTTTTTTCCATCACCTTGTTTCGCTGCATCGGTTGATTCGGCCTTCGTGTACCCGCAAAGTACATCTTGTGCGCTGAAATCCCTTGCATGCGTCGATGGGAAACTCGCGCCGGTCGGTATCATCGTGTCGAAACGTCGAACGAACGCCTGACCGGGCGCGCCGCGCCCCGCTTTGTCCGACGCATAGTGCCGTCTGACGTACGTACAGGATCGGAACATGACCGAACTCGAATTCCAGTCCCTCGCCAACGAGGGTTTCAACCGCATTCCGTTGATCGCCGAAGCGCTCGCCGACCTCGAAACGCCGCTCTCGCTGTATCTCAAGCTTGCGCAGAGCGAACGCAACGGCGCCAACTCGTTCCTGCTGGAATCGGTGGTGGGCGGTGAGCGTTTTGGCCGCTATTCGTTCATCGGCCTGCCGGCGCGCACGCTGCTGCGCACCCGCAACGGCGTGTCGGAAGTGGTGCGGGACGGCAAAGTCGTCGAAACGCACGAGGGCGATCCGCTCGAATTCATCCAGCAATTCCAGGGCCGCTTCAAAGTGGCGCAGCGCCCCGGTCTGCCGCGTTTCGCGGGTGGCCTGGCCGGCTACTTCGGCTATGACGCGGTGCGCTACATCGAGAAAAAGCTCGCGCACACTGCGCCGAAAGACGATCTGAACCTGCCGGACATTCAGTTGCTGCTCACCGAAGAAGTCGCGGTGATCGACAACCTCGCGGGCAAGCTGTACCTCGTGGTGTACTCGGACCCGACGCAGCCCGAGGCGTACACGAAAGCCAGACAGCGTCTGCGTGAGTTGCGTCAGCGTTTGCGCACGACCGTGCAACCGCCGGTCACGTCAGCCAGCGTGCGCACCGAGACTTACCGCGAGTTCGCCAAAGACGATTACCTCGCGGCCGTGCGCAAGGCGAAGGAATACATCGCCGCAGGCGAACTGATGCAGGTGCAGGTCGGCCAGCGTCTGACCAAGCCGTATCGCGACAATCCGCTGTCGTTGTACCGCGCGCTGCGCTCGCTGAATCCGTCGCCGTATATGTACTTCTACAACTTCGGCGACTTCCACGTGGTCGGCGCGTCGCCGGAAATTCTGGTGCGTCAGGAAAAGCGTGGCGAAGATCGCATCGTGACGATCCGGCCGCTAGCCGGCACGCGTCCGCGCGGCAACACGCCGGAACGCGACGCCGAGCTCGCCACCGAACTGCTGAACGATCCGAAGGAAATCGCCGAACACGTGATGCTGATCGACCTCGCGCGTAACGACGTGGGCCGCATTGCGCAGATCGGTTCGGTGGTCGTTACCGACCAGATGGTGATCGAGAAGTACTCGCACGTGCAGCACATCGTGAGTTCGGTCGAAGGCAAACTGAAACCCGGCACCACCAATTTCGACGTGCTGCGCGCCACCTTCCCGGCCGGCACGCTGTCCGGCGCGCCGAAGGTTCGCGCGATGGAACTGATCGACGAACTGGAACCGGTGAAACGTGGCCTGTACGGCGGCGCCGTCGGCTATCTGTCGTTCACGGGCGAAATGGATCTGGCGATCACGATCCGCACCGGCGTGATCGCAAACGGCAATCTGTATGTGCAGGCGGCAGCGGGCGTAGTTGCGGATTCGGTGCCGGAATCCGAATGGCAAGAGACCGAGAACAAGGCGCGCGCGGTGCTGCGCGCCGCCGAGCAGGTTCAAGACGGCCTCGATAGCGACTTCTGACCGGAGACACACCATGCTGCTAATGATCGACAACTACGACTCGTTCACCTACAACCTGGTGCAGTACTTCGGCGAACTCGGCGAAGACGTGCGCACCTATCGGAACGACGAAATCACGCTAGACGAAATTGCGAAGCTCAACCCGGAGCGCATTTGCCTGTCTCCCGGCCCGAGCAATCCGCAACACGCCGGCATCACCCTTGACGTGCTGCGCGAATTCGCCGGCAAGACGCCGATTCTGGGCGTCTGCCTCGGCCATCAGGCAATCGGCGAAGCATTCGGCGGCCGCGTGGTGCGCGCGCAAACCATCATGCACGGCAAGGTGAGCACGATCGAAACCGACTGCAAAGGCGTATTCGCCGACCTGCCGAAGCATTTCGTCGTGACCCGCTACCACTCGCTCGCGATCGAACGCGAATCGCTGCCGGATTGCCTCGAAGTGTCCGCATGGACCGAAGACGGCGAAATCATGGGCGTGCGTCACAAGGAACTGGCCGTTGAAGGCGTGCAGTTCCATCCGGAATCGATTCTGTCCGAACACGGCCACGCGCTGCTCGAAAACTTCGTCAAGCAGTCGAAGACAGCTCACCGCACCGCTTGATAAAGAGAGACGAAATCATGTCGATTACGCCCCAGGAAGCGCTGCAACGCACGATCGAGCATCGCGAGATTTTCCACGACGAAATGCTGCATCTGATGCGCCTCATCATGCGCGGCGAACTCTCGCCCGTGATGTCGGCGGCGATCATCACCGGCTTGCGCGTCAAAAAAGAGACCATCGGCGAAATCACCGCTGCCGCCACGGTGATGCGTGAATTTGCCCGGCACGTCGAGGTGCAGGACAACTCGAACTTCGTCGATATCGTCGGCACCGGCGGCGACGGCTCGCACACCTTCAATATTTCCACGGCGACGATGTTCGTCTCGGCCGCGGCCGGCGCCAAGGTCGCGAAGCACGGCAATCGCGGCGTGTCGAGCAAATCTGGCAGCGCCGACGTGCTCGAGGCACTCGGCGTGAATATCGATTTGCAGCCGGAACAGGTGGCGGCCTCGATCGCGGAAACCGGCATGGGCTTCATGTTCGCGCCGAACCATCATCCGGCGATGAAGAACATCGCGCCGGTGCGCCGCGAACTGGGTGTGCGGACGATCTTCAATATTCTCGGACCGCTGACCAATCCGGCCGGCGCGCCGAATCAGCTGATGGGCGTGTTCCACGCCGACCTCGTCGGCATTCAGGTGCGCGTGATGCAGCGCCTCGGTGCGAAGCACGTGCTGGTGGTGTACGGTATGGACGGCATGGACGAAGTCTCGCTCGGCGCGGCCACGCAAGTCGGCGAGTTGCGCGACGGCCAGATCCACGAGTACGAAATTCATCCGGAAGACTTCGGCATGCAGATGGTGTCGAACCGCACGCTGAAAGTGGCCGACGCTGCCGAATCCAAACTGATGCTGCTCGAAGCGCTCGACAACAAGCCGGGCGTCGCGCGCGAAATCGTCACACTGAACGCGGGCACGGCGCTGTATTCGGCGAACGTGGCGGCATCGATTGCGGACGGGATCCAGTTGGCGCGCGAAGCGATCGCGAGCGGCAAGGCACGGGCGAAGGTCGACGAGCTGATCCGCTTCACCCAGCAATTCAAGCAGTAACTACGTAGCGAGATACTCATGAGCGACATTCTCGACCGCATCATCGCGGTCAAACGCGAAGAAGTCCGCGCGGCTGAACAGAGCGCGCCGCTCGAAGCGCTGCGCCTCGAAGCATCGTCGCGCGACATCCGCGATTTTGTCGGCGCGTTGCGCGCGAAACACACGGCCGGTCTGGCCGCGGTGATCTCCGAAGTGAAGAAAGCGAGCCCGTCGAAAGGCGTGCTGCGCGAAAACTTCGTCCCTGCCGAGATCGCGCGTTCGTACGAAAAGCACGGTGCGGCCTGCTTGTCCGTGCTCACTGACGTGCAATTCTTCCAGGGCAGCGTGGCGTATCTCGAAGAGGCGCGCGCGGCCTGCAATCTGCCGGTGCTGCGCAAAGACTTCATCGTCGATCCGTATCAGATCGTCGAAGCCCGCGCGATGGGCGCCGACGCGATCCTGCTGATCGCCGCCGCGCTGGAAACCTCGGAGATGCAGGACCTCGAAGCGCTCGCGCATTCACTAGGTCTCGCGGTGCTGGTCGAAGTGCATGACCACAATGAACTGATGGAATCGCTGAAGTTGAAGACGCCGCTGATCGGCATCAACAACCGCAATCTGCGCACTTTCGAAACGTCGATCGAGACGACCATCGGCATGCTCGAATCGATTCCGGACGACCGTATCGTGGTCACGGAGTCGGGCATTCTGTCGCGTCAGGATGTCGAGCGTCTGCGCGCGATGGACGTGCATACGTTCCTCGTCGGCGAGGCGTTCATGCGCGCGGAAGAGCCGGGTGTGGAACTTGCGCGTATGTTTTTCTAAGCACAGTTTCAACATTCGGCGCACGCAGCGGAGCACACGATGGCCATGGAACGCGAAATCAAGCTGGCACTGCCGGTGAGCCAGGTGAAAGCGGCGACGCAGTGGTTCGTCGCGCGCACCGGTGGCGAGGGCCGCCCGATCAAGCTGGCGAATATTTACTTCGACACGCCCAGGCTGGCGCTGGCCACGTCGAAAAGTGCGTTGCGGCTGCGGCACACGCCGGACGGCTGGCTGCAAACGTTCAAGACGGTGGGCAATGCCAAAGATGGGTTGCACAGCCGGCACGAATGGGAAATGCCCGTGACGGGCGAAAAACTCGAAATCGACGCGCTGTTGCGTGAGTGTGACGAACCGGCCGCCGCCGAAGCCCTGCGCGAGGCAGCACCCGAACTGATCGAACTGTTCCGCACGAATTTCACACGCACGCTGTGGAATGTCTCGCTGGACGGCTCGACAGTCGAAGCCGCGATCGACCAGGGTGACGTCATCGCCGAGGTAAACGGCGAAACACGCCGCGCGCCGATCTGCGAAGTCGAACTGGAACTGAAGTCCGGCGACGAAGCGGCGCTCAACACGCTCGCGGCAGAACTCGGCAAACAGGTGACCGGTCTTGTACCGGACAACATCAGCAAGGCGCAGCGCGGGTATCAGTTGCGAGCAGCTTAGGCCTTGAGCCGGTCCGCATTTGCTGCGACACTTCCCCGCCATGACATCAGCTTCCCGCACCCGCCCCAATTCGCCGCAAGCCTCGTTATTCGGCGACGCCTCAGTCACGCCGGCCGGCACCAGCGCACAGCCGCAAACGCCGCCCGCCGCCGACCAGCCGCCGCCCACGCTCGAAGCCCAATTCGCCGCCCTGCCCCCGGCCTGGCGCGCACACCTCAAGCCATTCATCGAAAGCGACGCCTACGCGCCCTTGTGCCGTTTCGTCGACGGTGAACGCGCCGCCGGCAAAACCGTCTACCCCGCCGACGTCTTCCGGGCCCTGCGCCTCACCAGCCCCGACGAAGTCAAAGTCGTGATCCTCGGGCAAGACCCCTATCACGGCGAAGACCGCGGCACGCCGCAAGCGCATGGACTGGCGTTTTCAGTCGCGCCGAACGTGCGCACGCCGCCGTCGCTGCGCAACATTTTCAAGGAAATCGCCGCGAGCCTCGGCCACGAGCCGCCGCGCCATGGCTGCCTCGATACGTGGGCCAAACAGGGTGTGCTGTTGCTGAACACGGTGCTGACGGTCGAGCGCGATTCGGCCGCGAGTCACGCGAAACGCGGCTGGGAGAAATGCACCGATACGCTGATCCACGAACTGGCCATGCGTCATGACGGTCTCGTGTTCATGCTGTGGGGCGCGCATGCGCAGGCCAAACGCGCGCTGCTCGGCGGCAAGTCGCATTACGTGCTGGAGGCGCCGCACCCGTCGCCGCTGTCGGCGCATCGCGGGTTTCTCGGCTGCGGGCACTTTGCGTCGGCCAACGACTATCTCGTGAAGCACGGCCGCGAACCGATCGACTGGCGCTTGCCCGACGAAGCGCAAATGCTGGCGTAGCGCTCAGTCGCAGCAGTCAAAACAAAAACGCCACGGAATCACACCCCGTGGCGTTTTTTCATTCCACCGCGCCGCGATCACCTAGCAGCGCGGGACAAACCTCACACCTTACGCAGCAGCAATCGCTTCACGCGCGCCAGCCAGCGCTGCGCTCGCAGCATCCGGGCCCATGTTCAGGCCTTCGGCGTAGATGAAGTTCACATCGGTCATGCCGAGGAAGCCCAGGAAGGCCTTCAGGTACGGCGTTTGGCTATCGTTCGGGGTGCCCAGATACTTGCCGCCGCGTGCCGAAACCACAAACACCTTCTTACCCTTCACGAGACCTTCCGGACCGTTCGCCGTGTACTGGAACGTGATGCCGGCGCGTGCGATGAAGTCAAAGTACGTCTTCAGTTGCGACGAGATGCCGAAGTTGTACATCGGTGCGCCGATCACGACGATGTCGGCGGCTTGCAGTTCGGCGATCAGCGCTTCGCTGCGTGCCGAGATCGCGGCTTGTTCCGGCGTGCGCTGGTCTGCCGGCGTGAAGAACGCGCCGAGGACGGCGTCGTCCAGATGCGGCAGCGGTTCAGCTTGCAGGTTACGGACGACGACTTGCGCGCCCGGATTCGATTGTTGCAGCTTTGCGGTCAGCTCGTTGAGGAGCAGAGTTGAGTTCGCGCCTTGCGAGCGGGCTGCCGAGTTGATTTGCAGGATCGTGGTCATGGTTGACTCCAGTAGGGGCGCGCAGTTTTGCGCGAGTGGAGCCATTGTGATTTTTTACCAACCCGGGAAAAAGCCGTGCGGCAGCGAAGGATTGTTGCACTGATAGAACAATCCCACGCTTTGAAACGGCGATTGACGCCGTCCCGGATTACGATCAGCTTGTCAGCCAGCGCTCCCGCGCCTTGCGCGCCGCCGGCCGTTTATCGCTCACGGCAAGCTTGTAGCGCGACACCTCAGGCCCGTCCAGCTTGACTTGCACGGTATGCAGCTCGTCACGGCGGAATGCGTGGACTTCGACCTTTGCGCCCGGCAGATAGCGTGACAGCAGGGAATCAAGATTCGAGCCTGTTACACGCAGGCCGTCGAGCGCGATCAGCACGTCGCCCGCCGACAGCCCCGCTTTTTGCGCCGCGCTGCCATCGTGAACCGCCGCCAAGGTGCAATCCGCACCGCCGCGCAGGCGCGCGCCAAGTGACGGCTTGCCGTTCTTGTCCAGATCCGGCGCGAGCGTGACACCGAACGGCGCGAGCAGCGTCTCGAGAGGCAGGTCGCGCGTACCGTGCACGGCTTCGGCGAGCAATTCGCCAAGTTGCACACCGGTCGCTTCGGCAAAAATCGCCTCGATCTCGTTTTCTTCGACGCCGACGGGCTTGCCGCGATAGAAGTCACGCCCAAACCGCTGCCACAGCAGCCGCATGACGTCGTCGAGCGATTTGCGGTTATTGGTCTGCGCGCGAATTGTCAGATCGAATGCGAGCGCGACGAGCGAGCCCTTGGTGTAATAGCTGACGATCGCGTTCGGCGCGTTTTCATCCTGCCGATAGTATTTGACCCACGCGTCGAACGAGCTTTCGGCCACTGTCTGCTTCAGACGCCCACTGCCGCGCTGCACACCGCCAACGACCTTGCCGAGCAGGCCGAAATAATCGTCTTGCGAGATCAGGCCGCTGCGCACGAGGATCAGGTCGTCGTAGTAGGAGGTGAAACCTTCGAACAGCCACAGCAGCGACGTGTAGTTTTCTACGCTCAGATCGTACGGCGCGAACACGGCCGGCTTGATGCGCTTCACGTTCCAGGTGTGGAAGTACTCGTGGCTGCACAAGCCGAGGTAGGTCCGGTAGCCTTCGGTGGAGGCAACGTGGCCTTCCGCCGGCAGATCGCCGCGATTGCAGATCAGCGCCGTCGAAGCGCGATGTTCCAGTCCGCCATAACCGTCGGTGACGGCCTGCGTCATGAACACATAGCGATCCATGGGCGCCTTCTTCGACTTCGGCTCGAACAACGCGATCTGCGCTTCGCAGATACGCTTCAGATCGGCGGACAGACGCGCCATATCGAGCCCGATCACGCGCCCCGCGATCACGATGTCGTGCGGTACGCCGTGCGCCTTGAACGTCGCCAGCGCGAACTCTCCCAACGTGACCGGATGATCGATCAGCTCGTCATAGTTCTGCGCGCGATACTCGCCGAAGCCGTAGCGCTTCGTGCCACGCGCTTCCGGCAAGGCAGTCGCGACGCGCCAGTCGCGGTACGCCGAGCCCTCCGGCTTCTGGATATCGACCACACACTGCGCTTCCTCGTGACCGAGCGGCGACAGGAACACGCTCGTGCCATTGAAAAATCCCGTCGTATCGTCGAGATGCGCGGCGCGCACCGACAGATCCCATGCATACACTTCGTAGCGCAACGTCAACGCGCCTTTGACCGGCGCGGCCTGCCACGTGTGCTTGTCGGTCTTTTCGACGCGCACCTTCCGCCCCGCGTCATTGGTGGCCCGCAACGTGACGATGTTGCGCGCGAATTCACGCACCATATAGCTGCCCGGAATCCATACCGGCAGCATGAAACGCTGGCCGGCCGGATCGGGATCGGCAACGGTCACGGTGACTTCGAACAGATGGGCGGCGGGTTGCTTCGGAACGATGGTGTAGCGGATCGGCTTCATCGGCGGCGATTAGAAGTTTTCTGGCGGGGATGTTCGGGGCTTGATGTGAAAGGAGGCGCACTGCGCGCCTCCTTTCCTCGACTGACGTTGCGTGCTCAGTGCACGGCGGACATTTCCTTGTCCAGCCGGTCTGCCGGCACGGCGCCGGGCAGGCGGCGGCCATCGGCGAGGAACACGGTCGGCGTGCCGTCGACGTTCATCGCGTGGCCGAGCGCCAGGTTCTTGTCGATCGCGGCGGTGTCGCAGGTGACGGCCGCGGTAGGCGCCTGATGATCCTGCATCCACGATTCCCACGCCTTCGCGCGGTCGGTCGAGCACCAGATCGACTTCGACTTGGCGGTCGAATCCGGCGAGAGCACCGGGTACAGGAAGGTGTAGACCGTGACGTTATCGATCGACTTGAGCGAGGTCTCGAGCTGCTTGCAGTACGGGCAGTTCGGATCGGAGAACACCGCGATCTTGCGCGCGCCGTTGCCCTTCACCACCTTCACCGCGTTCGCAAACGGCAGGCTCGCGAAGTCGATGCGGTTGGTTTCCGACAGACGCGCTTCAGTCAGATTCTTGCGGGTCTTCGCGTCGACCATATCGCCGAGCATGAGGTAGTCGCCGTTCGCGTCGCTATAGATGATCTGCGTGCCGAGATTGACTTCGTAGAGGCCGGCAATCGGCGACTTCGTCACGCTCTTGATCGTCACGTCGGCCAGACGCGTTTGCAACGTGGCCTTGAGCTTGTCGGTGGCTTGATCGGCCTGCGCCGAGCAGCCCATTGTCACGGCGGCGATCGCGAGCGCGGCGGCCACGATGCGGAAGGATTTTTTCATGCTGAATTCCTGGAGTTCATTCGCGCGCGATGCGCGTTTTTGGGACGTTTCCGGTCTGCCCGGAACGGCGTCCATCTGTTCATGATACCCGTCTCGCCGGCTGGACAGGCGGGCCCAGGGCTTTACCCCAGCGCGGCCGACACCAGCCAGCGTTTGATGAACGGCTGCGCGCCGACAAACGCCATACCGGTGTTGCGCAATACCTTGGCGAACGGACCGGGCGCCGAGAAGAGCTTTTGCAGGCCGTCGGTGGCGATCATCAGCGCGCGGATGTCTTCGCGGCGGGCGCGTTCGTAGCGGCGCAGCAGCACCATGTCGCCGAGATCGCGGAACGCTTCCTTGCCGGCGACCGTCTCGGCGAGCGCCGCGACATCGCGCAAACCGAGGTTCATCCCCTGGCCCGCCAACGGATGAATCAGATGCGCGGCATCGCCAACCAGCGCGACGCGCGGCGCCACGAGCTTATCGACGGTTTGCAGTGCGAGCGGGAAGCCCTGCGCGGGCGTCACGCATTCCAGCGCGCCGAACTGCTCGCCTGTAACACGTTCGACTTCGGCCGCGAGTTGCGCCGGATCGAGCGCGAGCAGTTGTTCCGCGTGCTCGGTGCGTGCCGACCAGACCAACGACACGTAGCCGTCCGGCATGGGCAGCAGCGCGATGATCTCGCCGTCCCTGAACCATTGATAAGCGGTTTCGCCGTGCGGCTTTTCGGCCTTGAAATTCGCGACCACGCCGGTTTGTTTATAGTCGCGCCGGTTCATCTTCGAGCCGATCTGCGCCCGCACCCACGAATGCGCTCCGTCCGCACCGACCACCAGATCGGCCTCGAGCACATTGCCATTGGCAAGACCGACACTGGCGCTGTCGGCGGTAAAGTCGAGCGCCTGCGCACGCGTGTCGATCCAGGTCAGATTCGGCTGGAAACGCAGCGCGGCATCCAGCGCGCGCTCAATCACCGACGACTCGACAATCCATGCCAATTGCGGCACGGAAGCCTGAAACGCGGAGAAATGAAGTTCGGCGTGCGCGTCACCATAGACGCGCATGTCGTAGACGGGCCCGAGCTTTGACAGATCGAGCGCCTGCCAGACTCGCAACCGCTCCAGCAGCGCCTGTGAACTCGACGACAACGCGTAGACCCGCGAGTCGAAGGTCGCGCCCGGCGGGAGCGCCGCGCAGGGTTGCGCGAGCAGCGCCACGCGCAGCCCGCCTTGCGTCAGCGCCAACGCCGCGGTCTTGCCGACGAGCCCGCCGCCGATCACGGCGGCATCAAAGGTCTGATGGTGTGCGTTCATCCGCGCATTATAGCTGCGGGGGTTGCGGGGGCCGGATCGAGGCGTGCGGCATTTCGGCCTGAAACCTAGTGTCCCTGCGCGGCGTGCGCCGCATTGGCTTCGCGAAGACGCATGAATTCACGGTTTGTCGAGAGGACGTTCCACGCACTCATCGTCAGCTCGCGCTGACGGTCCCGCTGGTCCCCGCGTACCGTGCAGTCCGGGAAAACCCGGTCGTACACGCGCCACAGCGAGTCGAAATCATTGGTATCGGCGAACTGCGCAATGCTGCGTTTATCGTCCTGAGTGAGCTGCTTGACCATACAGTCGACCGTCTGGCGATCGGTCGCCACCTGGGCGTCTTCGTAGTTCGGCGATAGCCAGGCAACCACGCCGGCGCCAAACAACGCGGCCCACACTATCCATCTCGCCCATGTTTTTATTGTCATCGTGCTTCCCCGGAAAGGGCTCTGGCGGCCCCAGACCCGAATACTACAACGTTATGACAAAATATTTCCGTGTAAGCACAGTTTCCCGCCCCCTTCCGAAGAACCCTATCCGAACGGGTTACAATTGCGCTTTCCGTGACAAAGCTCGCCCAGAATCGTCGAGGCAACGCCCCGATCTGGTGTCTTGTCCCGCTCCGCTGCGCATCCTCCGCCACGCCACGCGCGAAGGCTTTTCGAATCCTGCACACAGCGTCGAGCGCATCACGCAACTTACTGATTCACTGAAGGATTTCCATGAGCCTCAAATGCGGCATCGTCGGCCTGCCTAACGTCGGCAAGTCCACCCTGTTCAATGCGCTGACCAAGGCGGGCATCGCTGCCGAAAACTATCCGTTCTGCACGATCGAGCCGAACGTCGGCATTGTCGAAGTGCCGGACACACGTCTGAAGGCGCTCGCCGAAATCGTCAAGCCGGAGCGCATCCTGCCGGCCGTGGTGGAATTCGTCGACATCGCCGGCCTCGTGGCCGGTGCAAGCAAGGGCGAAGGTCTGGGCAACCAGTTTCTCGCGAACATCCGCGAAACCGACGCGATCACGCACGTCGTGCGCTGCTTCGAAGACGAAAACGTGATCCACGTCGCGAACAAGGTGGATCCGCTGTCGGATATCGAAGTGATCAACACCGAATTGGCGCTGGCCGACCTCGCGACCGTCGAAAAGGCGCTGTCGCGCTATTCGAAAGCTGCCAAGTCGGGCAACGACAAGGAAGCGATCAAGAACGCCGCGGTGCTGGAAAAAGTGCGCGCTCAGCTCGACCAGGCCAAGCCGGTCCGCGCGCTCGACCTGTCGGATGAAGAAAAGGCTACGCTCAAGCCGTTCTGCCTGATCACCGCCAAGCCGACCATGTACGTCGCCAACGTGAAGGACGACGGTTTCGAAAACAACCCGCACCTCGACGCAGTCACGAAGTTCGCGGCAGCCGAAGGCGCGCCGGTCGTCGCCGTGTGCGCGGCGATCGAGGCGGAAATCGCCGACCTCGACGAAGCGGACATGGAAGTGTTCCTCGCCGACATGGGCATGGAAGAGCCGGGCCTGAACCGCGTGATTCGCGCGGGTTTCAAGCTGCTGGGCCTGCAAACCTACTTCACGGCCGGCGTGAAGGAAGTGCGCGCATGGACGATCCATATCGGCGACACCGCACCGCAGGCAGCGGGCGCAATCCACACCGACTTCGAGCGCGGCTTCATTCGCGCGCAGACCATCGCCTTCAACGACTTCATCACTTATAAGGGTGAACAAGGCGCGAAGGAAGCCGGCAAGATGCGCGCGGAAGGCAAGGAATACGTCGTGCACGACGGCGACGTGATGAACTTCCTGTTCAACGTCTGAGGCCCGGCCTCGGCCTTAGCGCGTAAGGCGCCGCGATTGGCAGAATGCCGGACGAACGTTAAGCGCTGCCACACGCTGCATCTCCCCCCGAAAAGCCCGCTCAAAAGCGGGCTTTTTGTTTTACTGCGCGGCCGCTCCGTTACCTGCGACGCACCGGAATGGCATCGGGATGCCGTCCCTGACGGCCGCCATGTGCGACGGCGAATCCGCGAGCACGGCATCGATCCCCAGACACGCTGCCGTCCGATAATCGTCCGCATCATTCACTGCAATCGCCACGATCCGGACATCAGGCTTTTGCCGGAAGCAGGCCACGGTTGAAGGCGTCCATAGCGTTGCCTTCACGTCCGAGCGGCCTTCGCCCAAGGTGAACTTCTCCGTCACCGTCATCGCCCGATGCAGCTCGAACGCGGTCATTGCGTGTTCGGCAGGCGCATCCACGCAGCCCTGATTCAGCAATACGCGCACGAGCCGCCCACGAGTCGCATCGCGCGATTCGAACAACTTCGCCTGCGGATAAGCGGCGAAACTCTGCTGATAATCCGCCTCGGTCGAATAGATCGACACGCGCGGCCATGCGTTTTCTTCGTCCAGAATGCGCGCCACCGCCTGCGCCTGCGGTGCGGCGGGCAATGCTTTCATATCGAGGATCACCGGCATGGCCGGCGGGATGGCGCGCAACGCTTCGCGCAGGGTGGGAATGCCGGCCGGGTGGTCACGATAGGGATACGCGTCGCCTCGGCGAAAACTCCAGCCGGCGTTCACACGCGCGAGTTCCGCCGCCGTAAATGCGGACACCGGCCCCTTCGCGTCGGTCAACGCCGACAGATCGGCCGGACGGTACAGGACCGGCACGCCGTCCTTGCTCAACTGAACCGTGAGCCACATTGCGTCGGCATGATGCGCGATCGACAGACGAATCGCTTCGAGCGTGTTTTCGGGCGCGTCGCCCGTGCCGCCGCGATGGGCGATGATCCTGGGCAACGAGGTCGGCGCCGCCGGCCCATCGTTCGTCGTGGTGGGCGTCAGCGTACATCCGGCGAGCATGAGACCCGCTATCGAACCGCAAACCGCCCATCGTACTGAATTCAGCATCTGGAATCCTGATTAAAAAGCGCGTTGATCAAACGTGTGCGATCTCGCAAAGCGCCTGGCTCCATCATGCCTGTGGTCTGGCAGCCTGCGTCGAGTCGCGACGTCGCACGTACTTGCCTTTCCAGACGCCCACTGTTTCCGTTCCGTGACAGCCGATGTTAAATTGCGGCAGTCGGCGCCTGTCCAAAGCGGGCGTCCGCCGGGCAACTGACGCCGGACTGTCATTGAACACAAATAGAATCGCGCGATTCCCATCAGCGCCCGTTCCAATCAGGAGATCAATCGATGCGTTGCAAGCCGCTATTCCGTTCGCTTTCCGTTGCCGCCGTGTTGAGCCTCGGCATTAGCCAGGCAGCCCATGCCGCCACTGAAATCCAGTTCTGGCACGCCATGGAAGCCGCTCTCGGCGAGCGTCTGAACGACATTGCCAACGCGTTCAACGCGTCGCAAAGCGACTACAAGATCGTACCGGTGTTCAAGGGCAGCTACGACCAGACCCTCGCTGCTGGCATCGCGGCTTATCGCAGCGGCAACGCGCCGGCCATTCTGCAGGTCTACGAAGTCGGCACCGCGACAATGATGCAGGCGAAGAAGGCCGTGATCCCGGTCTCGGAAGTGTTCAAGCAAGCCGGCGTACCGCTCGATGAAAAGGCCTTCGTGCCGACCATCGCCAGCTATTACAGCGACGCCAAAACCGGCGAACTGGTCTCGATGCCGTTCAATAGCTCGACGCCGGTGTTGTACTACAACAAGGACGCGTTCAAGAAGGCCGGGCTCGATCCGAATCAGCCGCCGAAAACATGGGCCGAATTGCAGGTCGACGCGCAGAAGCTGAAGGCGTCGGGCATGACATGCGGCTATTCGTCGGGCTGGCAGAGCTGGATTCAGCTCGAAAACTACAGCGCCTGGCATGGCGCGCCGTTCGCGTCGAAGAACAACGGGTTCGACGGCGCCGACGCGCAGCTCGAATTCAACAAGCCGCTGCAGGTCGCGCACATCCAGTTCCTGCAGAACATGCAGAAGGAAGGCACCTTCACGTACGTTGGCCGCAAGGACGAACCGGTGTCGAAGTTCTATAGCGGCGACTGCGGGATCATCACGAACTCGTCGGGCTCGCTTGCCACGATCAAGAAGTACGCGAAGTTCAACTTCGGCACCGGCATGATGCCGTACGACGCGAACGTTAAGGGCGCGCCGCAGAACGCGATCATCGGCGGGGCAAGTCTGTGGGTGCTGTCGGGTAAAGATCCGGCGGTGTACAAGGGCGTGGCGAAATTCATGTCTTATCTGTCGTCGGCGCCGGTTGCCGCGAAGTGGCATCAGGACACCGGCTATCTGCCGGTCACGACCGCCGCCTATCAGTTGACCCAGCAGCAAGGCTTCTACGAGAAGAATCCGGGCAGCGATACCGCGATCAAGCAGATGCTTAATAAGCCGCCCCTGCCGTACACGAAGGGCTTGCGTCTGGGCAACATGCCGCAGATCCGCACGGTGATCGACGAAGAACTCGAACAGGTCTGGGCGGACAAGAAGACGCCGCAACAGGCACTCGATTCGTCGGTGTCGCGTGGCGACGAGTTGCTGCGCCGCTTCGAGAAAGCCGGTAACTAACCAGGCACCAGCCGGCAAGGTTTCGGTGCGCCCGCACCGAAACCTGTTGTTGTAGAAGAACCTCGGGAATTCTCCATGGAAAAGCGCTCCAGCTTCGGCACCAGCGTGCTGCCCTACCTGCTCGTCGCGCCGCAACTCCTGATCACGCTGCTCTTCTTTCTGTGGCCGGCAGGCGAAGCGCTGTGGCAATCCACGCAAAGTCAGGACGCGTTCGGCACGTCGAGCGAGTTTGTCGGGCTCGCCAATTTCAAGCAGTTGTTCGCCGATCCGCTTTACCTGTCGTCGTTCAATACGACGCTGATTTTCTGTGCGCTCGTCACCGTGTCCGGATTGGTGATTTCGCTTCTGCTGGCGGTCTGCGCGGATCGCGTGACACGCGGCGCCAAGGCTTATCAGACACTGCTGATCTGGCCGTATGCGGTCGCGCCCGCGATCGCCGCCGTGTTGTGGTCGTTCCTGTTCAATCCGAGCATCGGCCTCGTCACCTATGCGCTCGCGAAGTACGGCATCGTATGGAATCACGCGTTAAACGCGGGCCAGGCGATGTTTCTCGTGGTGCTGGCCTCCGTATGGAAACAGGTCAGCTATAACTTTCTGTTCTTCTATGCCGGCTTGCAGGCGATTCCGCGCTCGCTGATCGAAGCGGCGGCCATCGACGGCGCCGGTCCGGTCAGGCGCTTCTTCGGCATCGCCCTGCCGTTGCTCTCGCCAACCAGCTTCTTCCTGCTGGTGATCAATATTACCTACGCGTTCTTCGACACCTTCCCGGTGATCGACGCCGCCACCGGCGGCGGTCCGGCGCAGTCCACCCGCACGCTGATCTACAAGATTTTCGCCGAAGGCTTCCAGGGGCTGGACATCGGCAGTTCGGGCGCGCAGTCCGTCATCCTGATGGTGATCGTCGTCGCGCTGACGGTCGCGCAATTCCGCTTCATCGAACGCAGGGTTCAATACTCATGATCGAGAACCGCCGCGGTTTCGACCTCTTCTGCCATGCGGTGCTGATTTTCGGCGTCGTGCTGGTGGTGTTTCCCGTGTACGTCGCGTTTTGCGCGGCCACGATGAGCGAGCATGAGGTGTTCAGCGTGCCGCTGTCTTTGGTGCCGAGTACACATCTGTTCGAGAACATCGCCACCGTCTGGACGCAGGGCAGCGGCAATGCGGCCGCGCCGTTCGGCCGCATGATATTCAACAGCCTCGTGATGGCGCTGGTGATTTCGATCGGCAAAATCGCCATTTCGATGATCTCCGCGTATGCGATCGTGTTTTTCCGCTTTCCGTTTCGCAATCTGTCGTTCTGGCTGATCTTCATCACGCTGATGCTGCCGGTCGAAGTGCGGATCTTTCCGACCGTGCAAGTCGTGTCGTCGATGCATTTGAGCAATACGTATAGCGGTTTGACCTTGCCGCTGATCGCGTCGGCCACCGCCACGTTCCTGTTCCGCCAGTTCTTCATGACGCTGCCGGATGAACTGATGGAAGCGGCGCGCATCGACGGTGCAGGGGCGATGCGGTTCTTCTGGGACGTGGTGCTGCCGCTGTCGAAAACGAACATGGCGGCGCTCTTTGTCATCACGTTCATTTACGGCTGGAATCAGTATCTGTGGCCGATCCTGATTACGAGCCAGCAATCGCTGACCACGGCCGTGGTCGGCATCAAAAGCATGATCGCGTCCGGCGATACCGCAACCGAATGGCATCTCGTCATGACCGCAACACTGCTCGCCATGCTGCCACCGCTCGTCGTCGTGCTGACGATGCAGCGCTGGTTCGTGCGCGGGCTGGTGGACTCGGAGAAGTAACTCGCGCAGCGTGGGCGAGCTTCGGCGTTGGACATGGAATAAAGAGCACCGCGTAAAGCGTGGCACGCGCGGCAAGCAACGAAAAGGCTAAAAACAGCATGGCTGCACTGACTCTGCAAGGCGTTAAAAAGACCTACGACGGCAAACAGTTCGTGTTGCACGGCATCGACGTGGACGTCGCGGACGGCGAGTTCGTCGTGATGGTCGGCCCGTCCGGTTGCGGCAAATCGACCTTGCTGCGGATGGTGGCCGGGCTCGAAGGCATTTCAGACGGCACCGTCTCGATCGCCGGCAAGGTGGTCAATCGGCTTGAACCGAAAGATCGCAACATCGCGATGGTGTTCCAGAACTACGCGCTGTATCCGCATATGAGCGTCGCCGAGAACATGGGTTATGCGCTGAAGATCGCGGGCGTCGAGCGCGCGCAGATTGCGAAGCGTGTGGACGCTGCGGCGCAGATTCTCGAGCTTGGACCGCTGCTCGCACGCAAGCCGCGCGAGTTGTCCGGTGGGCAACGGCAACGCGTCGCGATGGGCCGCGCGATCGTCCGCGAGCCGGCGGTGTTTTTGTTCGACGAACCACTGTCGAATCTCGATGCGCGCCTGCGCGTGCAGATGCGCCTCGAAATCCAGCGCCTGCATGCGCGGCTCGCCACCACCAGCCTGTACGTCACGCACGATCAGATCGAAGCAATGACGCTGGCGCAACGCGTGATCGTGATGAACAAAGGCCACGCCGAGCAGATCGGCGCGCCGACCGAGGTCTACGAGCGGCCGGCGACGGTGTTCGTCGCGAGCTTCATCGGCTCGCCGGGGATGAACCTGATGGAAGGCAAGGTGTCGGATGACGGCTTGACGTTTGAAGTGGCCGGCAACGGTCCGAAGCTGCCGCTTACAGGCGTGGCGTCGATCGGCCGGGAAGTCGCCAAGGGCCGCGAATGGACGCTCGGCATTCGCCCGGAGCATATGACGCCGGGTCAAGCGGACGCGTCCAATGCCACGTTGACCGTCGATTCCTGCGAACTGCTCGGCGCGGACAACCTCGCGCACGGCCGCTGGGGCAAGCACGACGTGACGGTTCGCTTGCCGCATACGCATCGGCCCGCAGCGGGCGAGACGCTGCAAGTCGCGTTGCCCGCTCACCATCTGCATTTCTTCGATCCGGCAAGCGGACGGCGCGCGAACTGACGTCCCGCTTTGGCCAAACCCGACGTACCCAAAACAATAAAGACTTTAGAACCATGCAAGGTATTGCCCTCCACTGCTTGCGCCGAACAGCAGCGCTCACCGCTGTGCTGCTGTTCACCGCGACTTCGGCGTTCGCCTACGTCGCACCCGGAACGTCGCCCGACGAAGCGAACCTCAGCAATCACAACACCTATACCAATCGCGACGGCAACACGGTGCATGCGCCAGCGCGCTCTCTATCAGGCAAGGCACCCGAAGGCGCGACCGCGCGCTGCCGCGACGGCACCTACAGTTTCAGCCGGCATCGCAGCGGCACCTGTTCACGGCACGGCGGCGTAGCGGATTGGCTTTAAACCTCGCGGGGAGATGCGCGCACCAGCGTCCCCACGAACGCCCTCTGCCGCCCCACCCCCGCCCCGAAGTACAATGCCATCTGCACAACCCGCCCGCGCGCGGGGCGTCGCGGGGTTCGAAGCCGCGCTCGACGCCGCGCCGGCCGGCGCCGGGCGCACTGCCCGGCCAACACACCGATTACCCATCCACCCACGACCGCCCGCCCCCACGCGGCCGGCGTCGTCAACGTCTATTGCGAGCAAATGGCCCAATACGTCTTCACCATGAACCGGGTCGGCAAAATCGTGCCGCCCAAGCGTCAAATCCTGAAAGACATTTCGCTGTCGTTCTTCCCCGGCGCGAAGATCGGCCTGCTCGGCCTGAACGGCTCGGGCAAGTCGACGCTGATCCGCATCATGGCCGGTGTGGACAAAGATATCGAAGGCGAAGCCACGCCGATGCCGAACCTGAACATCGGCTATCTGCCGCAGGAACCGCAGCTCGATCCGAACAAGACCGTGCGTGAAGCGGTCGAGGAAGGCCTCGGCGACGTCTTCGGCGCGCAAAAGAAGCTCGACGAAATCTACGCCGCCTACGCTGAACCGGACGCCGACTTCGACGCGCTCGCCGCCGAGCAGGCGAAGTACGAAGCGATTCTGGCCACCACCGACGGCAGCGCCGAGCAGCAGATCGAAATCGCCGCCGACGCACTGCGTCTGCCGGCGTGGGACGCGAAGATCGAACACCTGTCGGGCGGCGAAAAGCGCCGCGTGGCACTGTGCAAGCTGCTGCTCGAAAAACCGGACATGCTGCTGCTCGACGAACCGACCAACCACCTGGACGCGGAATCGGTCGACTGGCTCGAACAGTTCCTGACGCGCTTCCCGGGCACGGTCGTCGCCGTGACCCACGATCGCTACTTCCTCGATAACGCCGCCGAGTGGATTCTCGAACTCGACCGCGGCCACGGCATTCCCTGGAAGGGCAACTACAGCAGCTGGCTCGACCAGAAGGAAGAGCGCCTGAAGCAGGAAGAATCGTCGGAATCGGCGCGTCAGAAGGCGATCAAGAAGGAACTGGAGTGGGTGCGCCAGAACCCGAAGGGCCGTCAGGCGAAGTCGAAGGCGCGGATCGCCCGCTTCGAGGAACTGAACAGCCAGGACTACCAGAAGCGCAACGAGACTTCGGAAATCTTCATCCCGGTCGGCGATCGCCTGGGTAATGAAGTGATCGAATTCAAGAACGTCAGCAAGTCGTATGGCGACCGTCTGCTGCTCGACGACGTCAGCTTCAAGATTCCGGCGGGCGCGATCGTCGGCATCATCGGACCGAACGGCGCCGGTAAGTCGACGCTGTTCCGCATGCTCACCGGCCGCGAACAGCCGGATTCGGGCGAAATCGTGCAAGGCCCGACGGTCAAGCTCGCGTACGTGGATCAAAGCCGCGACGCGCTCGACGGCTCGAAGACCGTGTTCGAAGAAATCTCCGGCGGTGCGGACGTGCTGACGGTCGGCAAGTACGAAACGCCGTCGCGTGCGTATATCGGCCGCTTCAACTTCAAGGGTGGCGACCAGCAGAAGACCGTCGGCAATCTGTCGGGCGGTGAGCGCGGCCGGCTGCATCTGGCGAAGACGCTGATCGCGGGCGGCAACGTGCTGCTGCTGGACGAACCGTCGAACGACCTGGACGTCGAAACGCTGCGCGCACTCGAAGACGCATTGCTCGAATTCGCCGGCTCCGTGATGGTGATCTCGCACGATCGCTGGTTCCTCGACCGGATCGCGACGCACATCCTGGCATTCGAAGGCGATTCGCAAATCACGTTCTTCGACGGCAACTACCAGGAATACGAAGCGGACAAACGCGCCCGCCTCGGTGAAGAAGCGGCTCGTCCGAAGCGTCTGCGTTACAAGCCGATCGCGCGATAAATCGCAGGCTTTGCAGCCCGCTCGTCGGTCGACGAGCGGGCTGTTGTGCAGGTCGTTTTCTTGCTGACAGGATTGCTGAACGCTTTACTGACCGCCTGATCGGCCTGCTTTGCAGGTCGATCAGGCGGTCATTTTGTTTTTCATGGCACACGCGGAAACGCCCTGCGTTCGCCGGATGGTCGGTAGGGCACGCGCATTGCGTGCCACGGCGTGATACAGGTCGTCCCGGCAGGAGCGGCAACGCCGCCATATCAAACAGATGTGCGCTCAAGCGGCGCATGCTCAGGCCAATCACATCCACACCGCGCATAGCGCGGCGACGAGGAGGCAAGCATGGCGATGTCGAAGGGCAAGCGCTGGGCCATCGCGATCGGCGGTGTGCTGCTGGTGCTAATCGTCGTCGCGCTCGCTGCGCTGCAGTTCGCGCAGCGCGAAATCAAAGAGCGAGTGATTGCCGCGCTCGGGCCATTGTGCAGCGCGGAAAGCATCCAGGTCGGCCTCACCTCCGTCCATCTCACCAACGTTCTGCTCAAAGCGCCACCCGGCTGGCCCGCCGGTGATCCGCTACGCGCCGACGAAATCACGCTCACGCCCGATATCCGCGATCTGCTCACGCGGCGGATACATATTCGAAGCGTGGTAGTACGCGGTTTCGACCTCGCAGCACTGCGCACCAAGGACGGCGCGATCCGCCTGTTGCCGAATCTGCGGCAATCGGTGAACAAGTCCGACGGGGAAGCCAGCGGCGCAGTGGCGACCGCTCCCCGCGAAAAGCTGATCGATCACATCAGCTTCGAGCAAGGCAACTTCCATTTCTACGACATGACGGTCGGTCCGCCGGCATTCAACGTGACGGTCAGCAACGCCAACGCGACCGTCGATCATCTGCAACTACCCGCGCTCAGCGAACCGACCACACTCGCGCTCACCGGCTCGATCAAAGGTCCGGCGCATACGGGCACCGTTTCGTTCGACGGCTGGATCAAGATCGCCAGCAAGGATTCGCAGACCACCACCAGATTGCGCGGCATCGATGTCGTGATGCTCGATCCGTACCTGCTGAAAAAAACCGGCGCAAAGGCGCAGGTGACGGGCGGCACGGTCGATCTGACAGTCGATTCGACGGTCAGCAACTATCAGTTGCACGCGCCCGGTACGGTCACAATCCACCAGTTGCAACTCGCCGACAGCGACAACCCGCTCGACACCTTCATGTCGATTCCGACCAAGGCCGCCATCGCCGCGCTTAAGACACACAGCGGCGACATCACGCTGCATTTCGTGCTGGATGGGAATTTACGCGATCCGAAGTTCTCGGTGCAAGAGAGTCTGATGACGCGCCTCGGAACCGGGTTTGCGAAAGCGATGGGCGTGAGCGTCGAAGGCGTGGCGAAGGGCGCCGGGGAGACAGTGAAAGGATTGGGTAACGCGTTGAAAAATCTGCTTGGTCAGTAGCCGATGCGCGCTTAAACCGGCAACCCCAGCTCGCGCAATTTCGCTTCGGTTCGCGCGGCGGCGGTGTGATGCACACCGTGCCAGCCGAGCGCCATCGCAGCCTCGGCATTTTTCAGATTGTCGTCGATGAAGACGAGTTCGTCCGGCTGGATGCCCGGCAGTTGCGCCTCGATCCGCTGACGCATTTCCGCGAAGATCGCCGGATCGGGCTTGACCAGCCTCACCCTGCCCGATACGACGATGTCGCGGAACCGCCGCAGCACGGGGTAATGCTCCCACGCATACGGAAACGTCTCCGCCGACCAGTTCGTCAGCCCGAAAAGCGGCACATGGGCGGCTTCGAGCTTTTCCATGATCGCCACGCCCTCTTCCAGCACGCCGGCTACCATCTCGTGCCAGCGCTCGTAGAACGCGCGGATCAGCGGTGCGTGATCGGGAAACTTCGCGATCAATTCGTCTGTTGCCTCGACGATCGGCTGGCCGCCGTCCTGACGGACCACCCAGTCCATTGAACAGACGTGAGTCAGAAACCAGCGGCGCTCCGTTTCGTCTGGAATCAACTGACGATATAGATACTCGGGATTCCAGTCGATCAGCACGCCGCCGAAATCGAACACGACTGCCTTGATGGCCATGCACTCTCCGTCAGTAAGGTCGCGGCGACGCGATCAGATAGGCTGTGTGCGCAATTCCAGCCACGCTTTGGCCTCACCCGACACATGCGGCGACAGGCGCGTGCGCACCATCTCGTGATATGCGTTGAGCCATGCGCGCTCGTCGTCACGCAACAGCGACAAGTCGAGGCAGCGCGTGTCGATCGGACACAGCGTCAGCGTCTCGAACTTGAGGAAATCGCCGAACTCGGTTTTCTCCGCGGCCACGTTCAGCACCAGGTTTTCGATCCGCACGCCCCACTTGCCCGGCCGGTAAATGCCCGGCTCGACCGAAGTGATCATGCCTTCTTCCATCGCGGTCCACGGTTCGGCCGGCGCGTAGTGCGAAATCACCTGCGGGCCTTCGTGCACGTTCAGGAAATATCCCACGCCGTGACCGGTGCCGTGACCGTAATCGGCGCCGGCTTCCCAGATCGGCGCGCGGGCGATCGCGTCCAGCATCGGCGAACGGATGCCGCGCGGGAATTTCGCGCGCGACAGCGCCATGGTGCCTTTCAGCACGATCGTGAAATCGCGCCGCTGTGCCTCGCTGATGGTGCCGACCGGCACGACACGGGTGATGTCGGTCGTGCCGCTCAGATACTGTGCGCCCGAATCGATCAGCAACAGGCCATTGCCCTCGATCACCTGATGCGCGTCGTCGGTCGCGCGGTAGTGCGGCATCGCGCCGTTCGCGTTGAAGCCGGCGATCGTCGCAAAACTCAGGGATACGAAGCCCGGACGGCGCGCGCGAGCTGCCGTCAGGCGCTCGTCGATCGTCAGTTCAGTGATCGTTTCACGGCCCAACGCGCCTTCGAACCACGCGAAGAATTCGGCGAGTGCCGCGCCGTCCTGCTCCATCGTCTCGCGCACGTGCTCCGCTTCCGCCTCGGTCTTGCGCGACTTGAAGAACGTGGACGGATTGACCGCCTCGACCACATTCACCGTGGACGGCACCAACTGCAGCGAGCCATACGTAATGCGGCGCGGGTCGATCAGCAGCGTGCTGCCGGCCGGCAACGCGGCCAGCGCATCGGCCGCTTTCGCATACGGCTCGACGCTGATGCCGTCGCGCGAGAGCGCATCGGCCAATGCTTGCGGCACCTTGCCGTCCGAGACGAAGAGCGACGCGCTCTCCTGACCGACCAGCGCGTGCGCCACAAAGACCGGGTTGTAGCTGACGTCGGCGCCGCGCAGATTCAACAGCCATGCAAGGTCGTCGAGCGTGGAGATGAAGTGCCACTGCGCGCCCTTTTCCGCCATCGCCCGGCGAATCTGCGCGAGCTTTTCCGAACGGGCGACGCTCGCGTGCGGCGCCGCATGCTCGAACACGGCGGCGGCGGGCAGCGACGGACGCTGCGGCCAGATCGCGTCGAACAGATCGACGTCGGTGCGCAGCTTCACGCCGTGCGCGGTGAGCGCCTGGCTCAACGCGCGCGCCGCCGACACGCCGAGTACAGCGCCGTCCACACCGACCGTGCCCCCGGCCGGGACGTTCTGCGCGAGCCATTCGAAATGCGGCGCGGTCTGCTGGCCGCCGGTCATCTTCATCAACTGAACGCCGGTGCCGGCCAGTTGCGCGCTGGCTTGTTCCCAATAGCGGCTGTCGGTCCACACGCCGGCGAAATCGGCGGTCACGACCAGCGTGCCGGCCGATCCGGTGAACCCCGATAGCCACTGCCGGCCTTGCCAGCGCCCGGGCAGGTATTCGGATAGATGCGGATCCGCGGACGGCACCAGATAAGCAGCTACGCCTTCGCGCGCCATGGCACTGCGCAATGTCGCGAGTCGTTCAGGGATGGAAGAGGTTTCGGGGAGTCGGGCATTCATCAGAGTCACCTGCAAGTATTCATCGACGGGAAAGCAAGCCGACCGTCACGGCAACTGCGACCAGCGCGATGGCGGTACATACCGGCCATTCGAGCATATCGCCGTCATGAAAGAGGCCGATCACATTGCCGGCCATACGCGCGACAACCGCGCCCAGCACGCCGGCCAATAGCGCGACCCACCATTGGGCGCGGCTCGAACGGCGCAGCGGATGCAGCCACCATCCCGCCAGGCCGATCACCGCACCCAGCACCAGGATTCCAGGCCACCCCATCAGCGGCGGGTCTGGCGCGGTTTCAAATGCGTCACGCGCAGTTTCAGATTTGTCTCATGGGCGCCGGAGGTTTGGGCAGATAGCATTTTTGTCTCATTAACTATAGAGGTTCAGCACGGCGCTTTCCGCATAGCGGTTGAGTTTAGGGGTCGGGGTGATGTTAGGCAAGCTGTAAGCCTTACGGAGAATCCCAGTCCCCGATTATTGCCAGGCTGAAAGCGCGCCATGCGAATCGCCCTTATCGAGCCGGACCTCCGGCACGCCACACTAGTTGGCCGGCTGATCTTTGCCGGCGGCCATATGTGCCAGCACTTCACCGCGGGCGCCCCGTTCCTGCATCACGCCGCCGACGAATTCTTCGATCTTCTCATCACTGAGGGCTGGACCGGCGATCATTCCGCCGAAGACCTGATCCCGCGCGCCCGTTCCATCCTGCCAAGCTTACCGGTGATCGTGCTGTTGTCGGAGCCTCGCGAGAGCCAGATTGTTGCCGCGCTGCACGCCGGCGCCGACGACTGCCTGACCAAACCGGTCCGCGGCCCGGAAATGCTGGCCCGCGTGGACGCACTGCTGCGACGCGCAGGCTTGCGGCGGCCGCCCAACAAGCGGCTCGACACGATCGGCGGCTACACGTTCGACGCGGGGCGCTTCGCCGTCACATTCCGGGATCGTACGGTCGCCCTGACGCCGAAAGAATTCCGCTTTGCGTTGCTGCTATTTACCAATCTGTCGCGGCCGGTGTCGCGCGCGCATATTCTCGAAACCGTCTGGACACGCCGCCGCGACGTAAAGACGCGCACCGTCGACACCCATGCCTCGCGCGTGCGGACCAAATTACAGTTGCGCCCGGAGCACGGCTATTGCCTGACACCGCTTTACGGCTACGGCTATCAGCTCGACGCCATCCCGCCAGAGGCCGTTGTAGAGACCGAATGACTCGCGCACAATGTAAGAATGGTGAAAACGCTATAATATTGGGCTAAACCATAGTCCCTCATATGCAGCTTCTAACGATCGGAATCAATCACCACACTGCGCCTGTCGCCTTGCGCGAACGCGTGGCGTTTCCGCTCGAACAGATCAAGCCTGCATTGGACACCTTCAAGAGCATCTGGCTCGGCCGCACCGCCCGCACGGCGCCGGAAGCGGCGATTCTGTCCACCTGCAATCGCACCGAGCTCTACTGCGCGACCGACGACCAGGCCGCGCGTGAGGCCGCGATCCAGTGGTTCTCGAAGTACCACAACCTGCCCATCGACGAACTCGCGCCGCATGTGTACGCGCTGCCGCAGTCGGAAGCCGTGCGCCACGCGTTCCGCGTCGCCTCGGGCCTCGATTCGATGGTGCTCGGCGAGACGCAAATCGTCGGACAAATGAAGGATGCGGTGCGCACGGCGTCTGAAGCCGGCGCGCTCGGCACCTATCTGAATCAGTTGTTCCAGCGCACCTTCGCCGTGGCGAAAGAAGTGCGCAGCACGACCGAAATCGGCGCGCAGTCGGTTTCCATGGCGGCCGCGGCCGTACGGCTCGCGCAACGGATTTTCGACAAGGTCTCGAACCAGCGCGTGCTGTTCATCGGCGCGGGCGAAATGATCGAGTTGTGCGCTACGCACTTCGCAGCGCAGCAGCCACGTGAACTCGTAGTCGCAAACCGCACCGCCGAGCGCGGCACCCGCCTTGCCGAACGTTTCAACGGCCGGGCCATTCCGCTCTCGGAACTGCCCACGCGCATGCACGAGTTCGACATCATCGTGTCGTGCACCGCTTCCACCTTGCCGATCATCGGTCTGGGCGCGGTCGAGCGGGCCGTAAAGGCGCGCCGCCACCGGCCGATTTTCATGGTCGATCTGGCCGTGCCGCGCGATATCGAACCCGAAGTCGGCCAGTTGGAAGACGTGTTTCTCTACACTGTCGACGACCTCGGCGCGATCGTGCGCGAAGGCAATGCGTCGCGCCAGGCCGCGGTCGCCCAGGCCGAGGCGATCATTGAAACGCGTGTGCAGAATTTCATGCAATGGCTCGACGCGCGCAGCATCGTGCCGGTGATCCGGCACATGCATACGCAGGCCGACGTGCTGCGTCGCGCCGAAGTGGAACGCGCGCAGAAAATGCTCGCGCGCGGCGACGACCCGGCAGCCGTGCTCGAAGCGCTGTCGCAATCGCTCACCAACAAATTGATCCACGGCCCCACGCACGCGCTCAATCGCGCGAGCAGCGAGAACCGTGACACGCTCATCGAGTTGATGAGCGGCTTCTACAAACACTCCGGTTCTACGGAGCGTTAGCGGCGCAGCCACTGCCGCATCGTCCGCGCTGCCACGAGTGGCCCGCGACGTGCTTCTGATCAGGGCATCTGCCCACCTCCCTAGTCGTCGTCTTTGCCGGAGTCCGCTCCGATACCCGTCCGATGAAAACGAGCATGCAACGCAAGCTCGACCAGCTCACCACCCGGCTGGCCGAACTGAACGACCTGTTGAGCCGCGAGGACATCACCTCGAATCTCGACCAATACCGCAAGCTCACGCGTGAGCACGCCGAGCTCGGACCGGTCGTCGAGCATTACGCGCTGTGGCGCCACGCCATGAACGACGCAGCCACCGCGCAGGAACTGCTGGCGGACGCGTCGATGCGCGACTTCGCGGAAGAGGAAATTCGCGCGGCGCGCGAGCGGATGGAAAAACTCGGCGCCGAATTGCAAAAAATGCTGCTGCCGAAAGACCCGAACGACGACCGCAACATCTTCCTCGAAATCCGTGCCGGAACAGGCGGCGACGAATCGGCGCTGTTCGCGGGCGATTTGCTGCGCATGTACTTGCGCTTTGCCGAGCGCAACCGCTGGCAGGTGGAAATGATGTCGGCGAGCGAATCGGATCTGGGCGGCTACAAGGAAGTGATCGTGCGGATCGCCGGCGAAGCGGCGTATTCCAAGCTCAAGTTCGAATCAGGCGGCCATCGCGTGCAACGCGTGCCGGCCACCGAAACGCAGGGCCGCATTCACACGTCGGCGTGCACGGTCGCGGTGATGCCGGAAGCGGACGAAATCGGCGAGGTCGAGATCAATCCAGCCGATCTGCGCATCGACACGTTCCGCGCGTCCGGTGCGGGCGGGCAGCACATCAACAAAACCGATTCGGCCGTGCGCGTCACGCACTTGCCGACGGGCATCGTCGTCGAATGTCAGGACGACCGGTCGCAGCACAAGAACAAGGATCGTGCGCTGAAGGTTCTGGCCGCGCGCATCAAGGACAAGCAATCGCACGAGCAGCAGCAGAAGGAAGCCGCCACGCGCAAGAGCCTGATCGGCTCGGGTGACCGGTCGGAGCGGATTCGCACCTACAACTTCCCGCAAGGTCGTCTGACGGATCACCGGATCAATCTGACGCTGTATCGCCTCGACGCAATCATGGACGGCGATCTCGACGAACTGATTGCGGCGCTCGTCAGCGAGCATCAGGCCGAGTTGCTGGCTTCGCTGGGCGACGCGGACTAAGCGCGGATGGATCCGGTCACGCCCGCCGCGCTGTTGCGCGCCTCGCCGCTGCCGCCGCTCGAAGCGCGGATTCTGCTCACGCACGTGCTCGGCTGGCGGCATACGCAATTGATTACGCGCAGCGATGAAACGCTCGACGACGCACTCGTTGAACGATACCGGTTGCTGGAAGCGCGGCGTGCCGGCGGTGAGCCGGTGGCGCAACTGGTCGGCGCGCGAGAATTTTTTGGGCTTGATTTCGAAGTGACGCCGGACGTGCTGATTCCGCGTCCGGAAACCGAATTGCTGGTCGAAACGGCGTTGGCGGCGATGGAAAACATCGCGCGGCCGTGCGTGCTCGATCTGGGCACCGGCACCGGCGCAATCGCCGTGGCCATCGCGTCGATGCGGCCCGATGCGCAGGTCCGGGCGCTGGACCGTTCCGCGCAAGCGTTGGCGGTAGCCACGCGCAACGCCGCACGTCTGCTGGATGCCAAACGCCCCGGCGGTGCCATGGACCTGCAGCAAAGCGACTGGTACAGCTCGCTCGACGCAGCATTGCGCTTCAACGTGATCGTCAGCAACCCGCCGTATATCGCGAGCGGCGATCCGCATCTGTCGGAAGGCGATCTGCGCTTCGAACCGCGCGGCGCGCTCACCGACGAAGCCGATGGACTCAGCGCGATCCGCGCGATCATCACTGGCGCGCCCGCACATTTGGCCGCCAACGGCGTATTGTGGATCGAACACGGGTACGATCAGGCGGAAGCCGTGCGCGGCCTGCTGACGGCGCAAGGTTTTGAGCAAGTCCGCTCGGAGCAGGATCTGGCCGGCATCGAGCGAATCAGTGGCGGCCTGTTGCCCGGCTGACCGCGATGAATGGCCTCAATCGTCGAGGGTGACGAAGCGGCCCTCGGCCGGCTGTACCGAAATCCGCTATCATTTCAGCCTATTCCCTACACATAACGGAACCGCAAGGTCAGTCATGGATACGCAACAACGCATCAAGCAAATCGTCGACGAAAACAACGTCGTGCTCTTCATGAAGGGTACCGCCCAGTTCCCGATGTGCGGCTTTTCCGGCCGCGCCATCCAGATTCTGAAGGCATGCGGCGTCGGTGAAATCAAAACCGTCAACGTGCTCGAAGACGACGAAGTCCGCCAGGGCATCAAGCAGTTCTCGAACTGGCCGACCATTCCGCAGCTCTACGTGAAGGGCGAATTCGTCGGCGGCTCGGACATCATGATGGAAATGTACGAATCGGGCGAACTGCAGCAACTGTTCGCCGCGGCTTAAGCGGCCGCTGTCCGAACCTTTGTTGTCCTCCGATAAGGCGCCGCGAGCCATGGAAACACGCGCTGCGGCGCCACGCCGGCTGATCGTCGCGATCACCGGCGCGACCGGCGCCATCTACGGCATCCGGTTGCTCGAGACGTTGCGCAGGCTGGGCGGCGTCGAGAGCCATCTGCTGATTTCGAGCGCAGGCTGGCTCAATATCCAGCACGAACTCCAGTTGAGCAAAGAAGACGTGCATCCGCTCGCGGATGTCGTTCATTCGGTGCGCGATGTCGGCGCGAGCATCGCGTCCGGCTCGTTTGCAACCGACGGCATGGTGATCGCTCCCTGCTCGATGAAGACGCTCGCCAGCGTCGCGCATGGCTTTTCCGACAACCTGATCACCCGCGCCGCCGACGTCACGCTCAAGGAGCGCCGCCGGCTTGTGCTTCTCGTGCGCGAAACGCCGTTCAATCTCGCGCATCTGCGCAATATGACGGCCGTCACAGAAATGGGCGGCGTGATCTTCCCGCCCTTGCCGGCCTTCTACAACCACCCCGCCTCGATCGACGAAATGGTCGATCACACGGTAGCGCGTGTGTTGGACCTGTTCGCGCTGGGACCCGCCATGTCGCCCGCGTGGCAAGGTTTGCGCGGCACGCAGGAATAATTCGCAGGACGACGTACCGCTCACCGCGCGTGGCGCGAAGGCTGGCGCTATCTTGCCGCGGCCTCGCGAGCGGCGCGCCGCCATCGCTCTGTCAGCATTAATAACACCTGCGACACAATCAATTCCGTTTTCACCCGTTTATCAAACACCGGTACGGACCTATATTGATAGCAACCCCACTTCCGCGCCGCGTCCCTGCGGCGACGTTGCTGCCATGAATCGCTTACCGTCGCTTTTCCTTTCCCACGGCGCGCCTACGCTGCCCATCGACCCTTCCCTGCCGTCCGCCGAGTTCGGTGCACTGTCCGCGCAATTGCCGCGTCCCGAGGCCGTGCTGATGCTGTCGGCGCACTGGGGCACGGCGCAGCCGGAGGTGAGCACCTCCACCGCACCGGAAACCATTCACGATTTCTACGGCTTCCCGCGTCAGTTGTACGAGATTCAGTATCCGGCGCCGGGTGCACCCGATGTGGCGCGCCGTGCCGCCGTGCTGCTCGGCGAACACGGCATCCTTGCCAAAGCTCAGCCACATGGGCTCGACCACGGCGCGTGGGTACCGATGCTGCTGATGTTCCCGGAAGCCGACGTGCCGGTCGCGCAGTTGTCAATCCAGCCGCACATGGACGCCGCGCATCACTTCCGCGTGGGTCGCGCGCTGCGCTCGCTGAAAGACGACGGCGTGATGGTGATCGGCTCGGGTCAGATCACGCACAACCTGCGCGCGGCCGACTTTTCCGCGCGCCCGGAAGACGCCGATCCGCGTGTGGCCGAATTCACCGACTGGTTCGAGGCCAAACTCGCCGCGCACGACATCGACGCGTTGCTCGACTACCGCCGTCAGGCGCCGCACGCGGTGCTGATGCATCCGACCGACGAGCACTTGCTGCCCGTATTCGCAGCGCTGGGCGCGGCGGACGACGATTATTCGCTGGCGATCCAGTCGCTCGGAACCTATCAGCGCTCGCTTGCGATGACGAATTACGTGTTCGGCACGGCCTGATTCAACGCCAACCCAGCGCTATCGGAAACGCCCGAACAAGATCGGCGCGTCACCGCAAACAAAGAAGGCCGCCTGAGCAACCAGGCGGCCTTTTTTTTACCGTGCCGGACCGAGATGGTCCGACGGAAGACTCAGCGCGGCAACTTAATGTACGCCCATGCCTTCGAGCACTTCGTCGTGCGTTTGACGCTCTTCGAGGTATTCCGAGCGATAGCCGCTATGCACGCCCCAGTAGTAAAACACCAGCGAGAACACGGCCACCACCAGCATGTCCCAGCCGTACGGCAGGAGGCCGTGGCCGCCAAATTCCTTGCTGCCGATCAGCGACAGGATCGCCATCATCGGCAGGTAAGCCACAAGCCACCATGCGGCCTTCAGATCACGGCCCCAGCCGCCGAAACCCGACTTCGCCTGGAAGTAGAAGTAGACCGGCAGCGCGACAACCATCAGCAGAATGATTTCGCCAGTCAGCGGCCACTTCGCCCAGTACAGAATCAGCGACGCGCAAACGAAAGCGAACGGCGCAATGAACTTCATGCCCGGAATGTGCAGCGGGCGCTCCAGATCCGTCGCCGCACGGCGCAGCGCCATCAGGCTGATCGGGCCAGTCAGGTACGAGATCACGGTCGCAACCGAAATCACCGCCGCCAACGAACTCCAGCCGCGGAAGAAGAACAGGAAAATGAACGACACCAGCAGGTTGAACCACATCGCCTGACGCGGTACGCCGTAGAACGGGTGTACGTTGCCGAACATCTTCGGCATCGTGTTGTTGCGCTCCATTGCGTAGATCATGCGGGTCGTGGTGGCCATGTAGGTCGTACCAGTGCCGCTCGGGCTGACGAACGCGTCGACGTACAGCAGGATAGCCAGCCAGTTCAGGTTCAGCGCGATCGCCAGTTCGGCAAACGGCGAAGCGAAGTTGAAGTGGCTCCAGCCCTTCATCACGTCGCCAGGACTCACCGCGCCGATATACGCGACCTGCAGCAGCACGTAGATCACCAGCGCCAGCAGGATCGAGCCGATCACCGCGAACGGCACGCTCCTGGCCGGATTGCGCGCTTCACCCGCGAGGTTGATCGGGCTCTGGAAACCGTTGAAGGCGAACACGATACCGCTCGTCGACACTGCCGTCAGCACAGCCGACCAGCCATACGGCGCAAAGGTACTCACTTCGCCGAAGTTTTCCTTGTGGAAGCCCGACAGCATCAGACCAGCGATCGTCGCGCCCGGAATCAGGAACTTGAAGACCGTGATCGCCGAATTGGCGCGCGCGAACAGTTTCACGCCCCAGTAGTTCAGCAGGAAGTAAATGATCACGAGGGCCGCGGACAACAACAGCCCATTAGTCGTTAATGACCCATCCACGAATAGCGCATGCGCCCATGGATACGGCCAGGTACTCATATATTGAATGGATGCTTCTGCCTCGATTGGAATCACCGAGACAATGGCGATCCAGTTGGCCCATGCACTGATGAACCCAACCAGCGCGCCGTGCGAATAGCGCGCGTAACGCACCATCCCGCCGGACTCCGGGAACATCGCGCCGAGTTCTGCGTAGGTCAAGGCAATCGCGAGAATCACCACCGCACCGATGATCCATGCACAAATGGCAGCCGGCCCGGCAATTTTTGCAGCCTTCCACGCACCGAACAGCCAGCCCGATCCAATGATCGAACCCAAGCCGGTCAGCAACAGCGCGACCGGTCCGATGTTCCGTTGTATAGAACTTTTCACATCTTCTCCTGTGTCGACCCGAGTTAGCGTTGTAACGCTTACTCGGGTCCCATACACCGTATGTCGGCCGGAGCCAGTGGCTTAGCACACTGGCTCCGGTCCCATGCAGATTGAATCAGAATCATGCCGGCACCGCGTGACATCGCTTGTGGCGCTGGAGACGGGGTGACGCGCATGCGTGCGTGACGGTCCAGAATGAGGTGCAACCGACGCGCGGCGCGTAGTTTAACGGTTGCACCCGCACGTTGCAGCGAAACTAAGGGTTCTCCCTAGCAAAATTCTCAGGCGAATAGCAAGCTTTGTAAGCAACTTTTACGCCAATCCATCAAAATATTGTAAAGTTGGGATCCGAGTGTTGACCTTCGCCCCAAATCGCCGTATAACGTTCGGGCAGGATTTCAAGCGGCGAGTGAATTGGTCTTTCGTAGTTCGCCCATCAACGGTACTCCGGTTGGTCCCATTACCCCCTTCCTTGATTTTCATGCGCACCCATTGGGCTTCGGCCTTATTTACCATCTTTAGGAACAAGTAATATGGAAACCGGTACCGTCAAGTGGTTCAATGACGCAAAGGGCTTTGGCTTCATCACGCCGGACGGCGGTGGCGAAGATCTGTTCGCGCATTTCTCGGAAATCCGCACGGAAGGCTTCAAGACGCTGCAAGAAAACCAAAAGGTTACGTTTGAAGTGAAGACGGGCCCGAAGGGCAAGCAAGCCGCTAACATCAAGCCGGCGTAAGCGAGCACGCTTCCTTCTGGACGCAAAAAACCCCGCCTCGGCGGGGTTTTTTTATATCTATCGCCATTACTTGCGGCGATTATCTCCGCAGTATGCGATTGGTTAGTCCGGTTATCCGAACACGCGCCGCGCGTGAATACCGAGACCCGTCGCCACGCTGGCAAGACGGTCGCCGAATACCGCTTTGGCGTCCGGAAATGCCGCCGACAATGCACCGGATAGAAACGCCAATCCGGTCGAACCGCCCGTGAAGTAAATCGCGTTGACGTCACGCGGAGCCACGCCGGCCGCCTGCACCGTGTCGCGCGCCGCCTGCACGATGCGCTGCGTCTCGTCCTGACCGGCCTTGATGAGTTGTGCTTCGTCGAATGCGAGGCGCAAGTCGTCTTCCACCTCGTCGAGATCGATCACGGTCTCACCACCCGCCGCCACGCCGATCTTCGCCTCTTCCGCATGAGCCGCCAATGCATGGCCCAGGCGGCGCTCCACGACGCGCATCAGGCGGTCGTGATGCCTGACCTCGGTGAACAGATGCCGCATGAGCGCGAGCTCGCTGACGCGCTTCGGTGCGTAGACGGTGTTGATCAGATGCCAGGTGGCTAGATCGAAATAGATGCGGCTCGGAATCTCGCGGCCTTCTGGGTCGAGCGTCTGGTAGCCGAGTTCGCGCAGGATCGTCACCAGTTCGACACGGCGGTCGAAATCGGTGCCTGCGACGTGCACGCCGTGGTGAGCCAGCACATCGTCTTTGCGCTCCACGCGCGTCATCCGCTCCGGCCCCACCCGCACCAGCGAAAAGTCCGACGTACCGCCGCCGATGTCGGCCACCAGTACGAGTCCCTCTTCCGTCAGATGCGATTCGTAGTCGAACGCGGCCGCGATCGGCTCATACTGAAAGTGGATCTCCCGCAAACCGACTGAACGCGCCGCGGCTTCGAGCTGCTGCTGCGCCATCTGGTCCGCGCGCGGATCGTCGTCGACGAAGAACACCGGGCGGCCCAGCACGGCGCGGCTGATCGGCTCGCCCACGCTCTTTTCGGCCGAGCGCTTCAGATAGTCGACGAAAATCGCGATGATGTCCGTGTACTTGATCGCCGAGCCGTCGCCGAGATCGGTCGAATTCTCGGCGAGCGGCGAGCCGAGAATACTTTTCATCGAGCGCATCAGACGGCCGTCGAAACCGTCGATGTACGCCGCCAGCGCCGAGCGCCCGAACTCGCGGGTGTTCTCGTCGGTGTTGAAAAAGACGGCGGTCGGCAGCGTCGTATAGGCGCCTTCGACCGGCGCAAGCCTAAGCGCAGCGCCGTCAGGGACGGCTACGGCCGAATTGGAAGTACCGAAATCAATCGCGCAATAGTTCATGGCAGGAATCGCCGCTCACGGCTGGCGCGGACAGAAAGGGGAGCGGCTTTGTATCACGAAAGCCCAATCAGCATCAACTGACGCTTTCCGGGATGCCCGCAACAAAGTCGAAAGCCCGCTCGACGGAACAAAAATTGCTGAATTCGACAGGATACGCCGCCAATTTTCGACAATCAGGAGACTTGCAGCAATGAGCGCGCCGCCCACCGCCGTTGTCCACGAGAAAAACGCCGCCGTCATTGAAACGGACCTGCCCTCGCGGCTCGACCGGTTGCCGTGGGGGCGCTTTCACTCTCTGATCGTTGTCGCGCTGGGCGTGACGTGGCTGCTGGACGGTCTTGAGGTCACGCTGGCGGGCGCGGTGGCCAGTGCGTTGAAGTCCAGCCAGGCGTTGCACTTTACCAACGCCGACGTAGGCCTCGCCGGCAGCGCCTACATTGCCGGCGCCGTGCTCGGCGCGCTCGGCTTCGGCTGGCTGACCGACCGGCTCGGCCGTCGCAAGCTGTTCTTCCTCACGCTCGCACTGTATCTGGCCGCGACCGCGGCGACCGCCTTTTCGTGGAATCTCGCCAGTTTTCTGCTGTTTCGCTTTCTCACCGGCGCGGGCATCGGCGGTGAATATACGGCGATTAACTCGACGATCCAGGAATTCACGCCAGCGCGAGTACGCGGCTGGACCGATCTCGGCATCAACGGCACTTTCTGGGTCGGCGCGGGCCTCGGCGCGGCGGGCTCGCTGATCCTGCTCGATCCCAATTTACTGCCGGGCGACTGGGGCTGGCGCGCCTGCTTCTTCATCGGCGCGGTGCTGGCGCTGGGGATTCTGCCGATGCGCATCTGGGTGCCTGAAAGTCCTCGCTGGCTGCTCACACACGGCGGCGAACGCGATGCGCGCTCGATCGTCGATGGCATTGAAACGCGCTTTCGCAACGAAGGCCACGCCCTCTCCGACGACGACCTCATGCGGCTAAAACTGCGCGCGCGCGGACATACGCCGCTGCGCGAGGTGTTCCACACGCTGTTCAATGTGCACCGACGGCGCGCGCTGGTCGGTCTGTCGTTGATGACTGCTCAGGCGTTTTTCTACAACGCGATCTTTTTCACCTACGCGCTGGTGCTGACCGACTTCTACCACGTGCCGGGCGACCACATTGGCTGGTATCTGCTGCCGTTCGCGCTCGGCAATTTCCTTGGGCCGCTCGTGCTCGGCCGGCTCTTCGACGTCATCGGGCGACGCAAGATGATCGCTACGACTTACGCGCTGTCCGGCATCCTGCTGACACTGAGCGGCTACCTGTTCGAGCAGCACATGCTCACCGTCGTGACACAGACGATCGCGTGGATGGTGGTCTTCTTCTTCGCCTCGGCCGCCGCGAGCTCGGCGTATCTGACGGTCAGCGAATCGTTTCCACTCGAAATCCGCGCGCTGGCGATCGCGGTGTTCTACGCATTCGGCACGGCGCTGGGCGGCATCATCGGTCCGGCGTTCTTTGGCCGGCTGATCGATACGCATCAGCGCAGCGAAGTGTTTGTGGGCTACCTGGTCGGTTCGGGGCTCATGCTCGCAGCCGCGGTGATCGCCGCGATATGGGGCGTGGATGCGGAGCGCAAGTCGCTCGAGCATGTCGCCGCGCCGCTTTCGATTGTCGCGGACGACGCGGAATGAACCGCGCATTGCGAGCACCGTGAAGGGCGTTGATTAAATCACGCGCCTCAAGCGACGCGCACGGCTGGAAATGAACCACGCACCTTGAAACGTGGTGAACAGTGCGGAGTAAAGTGCGGAATAAAAAAACGCGCGGCCAGCGCCGCGCGTTTTTCATCACCGCCAAGGCTGCAAGACGCTCAGAACGCCTTCTTCCAGCCGCCGCCATACGCAATGTCGGCCAGCGGCAAACGCTGACGCACCGACTTCTCGCGCTCACGCAAAACCGGATCGAGCTTATCGACGTCACCGTAATGGCCGAGCGAAATGATGGCGATCACGTCGACATCAGTCGGCAGCTTGAACGCCGTGCGGAACGCAGCCGGATCGAAGCCGCTCATCTGATGCGCGGCGAGTCCGAGTGCATGCGCCTGCAGCACCAGCGCCATCGCCGCAGCACCCGCGTCGTACGGCGCGCAACGGTTCACTTCGCCCTTGTTGGTGAGCGTGTGCGTGGTCACCGCGATCAGCACCGGCGCCGGCGCATTCCAGCCTTGATTGAACGGCACCAGCGTGGCGAAAGCCTGCTTGAACGAGACTTCATCGACGCTGCGGTCGAATACGAGGAAACGCCAGGGTTGCGCGTTATACGAAGACGGCGCCCAGCGTGCCGCTTCGAGCACCGAATGCAGATCTTCGCGGCTCACCGGCTCGCTCGAATACGCGCGCGGGCTCCAGCGACCTGCAATCAGTTCGTGAATGGCAACTGCGGTAGGGGCGGGTTTGTTGGTCATGCGCTTCTCTCGGTCGAAATTCATGATCGACGGGCGACTGCCCGGGGTCTCATAGCATAACCGGGCTGAGCCGCTCGCGCTCCATCTAGTGCGCTTTAGTTTTCACGTCGGCTCAGCAACGGCAAACGGCCCCGTACGAGGCCGTTTGCGCTGATTCGCCCTGTTCGCCGTGCTCTGGAGCGCGGCGTTATACCGCTTGCGGCTCCGGCACCTTGGCCGGCCGGTTGATTCGCAGCACGATCACGGCGGCAACCAGGCACAGCCCGCCGGAAATCATCGACGCCACCGTGTATGTGCCGAGGCTCGCGCGCAGCATACCCGCGCCGAGCGCCGCGAAGGCCGCGCCGAGTTGATGGCCGGCGACCACCCAGCCGAACACGACCGGCGCCGCTTCCTTGCCGTAGACATCGGTTGCGAGACGCACGGTGGGCGGCACGGTGGCGATCCAGTCGAGACCGTAGAACACCGCGAACAGCGGCAGACCGAAGAAATCGATGCCGAACGCGTGCGGCAGATACATCAGCGACAAGCCCCGCAAACCGTAGTACCAGAACAGCAGTACGCGGCTATTGAAGCGGTCCGACAGCCAGCCCGACAACGTCGTGCCGAACAGATCGAAAATGCCCATTGCGGCAAGCAAGGATGCGCCCTGCACTTCGGTCATGCCGTAATCGCCGCACATCGCGATCAGGTGCGTGCCGACGTAACCGTTGGTACTCGCGCCGCAGATAAAGAAGCTGAAGAACAGCAGCCAGAAATCACGCGTCTTGCTCGCCATCGCGAGGGTGCCGAAGGCGATAGCCAACGGATTCTGCTTCGTCACCGAGGTGGAAATCGGCGTGTCAGCCGGTTCGCCGAACGGACGCAACTTCATATCCGCGGGCCGCTCCGGCAACAGAAACGCGACCAGCGGCAAAACAATCGCCGCTGCGCCCGCGACGGTCCACACCACCTGACGCCAGCCGTAATGCTCGGCGATGGCCGCGAGCATCGGCAGGAACACCAGTTGGCCGGTGGCCGAACTAGCGGTGAGAATCCCCATCACGAGACCACGATGCGTGGTGAACCAGCGCGTCACGACTGTGGCGGACAACGACAGCGCCGCCACCCCCGTCGAGCCGCCGACCATCACGCCCCAGATCAGAACCATCTGCCACGGATGCGTCATCAGCGACGACAGCGCCACGCCCGCCGCCATCGTGCCGAGCGCGATCAGCAAGGTGGGACGCACGCCAAAGCGTTGCATCGCCGCGGCCGCGAACGGCCCCATCAGACCGTACAGCGCGATGTTCACGGAGATCGCGAGCGAAATCGTCGCGCGGCTCCAGCCGAATTGATGCTCCAGCGGCACCATCATCACGCTCGGCGTGGCGCGCGTGCCGGCCGCCGCCAGCAGCACCAGAAACACCACCGCGACCGTCAACCAGCCGTAGTGAAAACGTCCGCCAATCAGTCTCGCTGCCCAGTTCATCGGTTCTCCAATCGACGCCTGCCTGCCGGCCGCGCCGCTCGCATTGTTACGACTTCGGTAAAGGACTTGTGACAGATCAGTCACAATGAGTGTTGCGATCTTAGTGACTGGTCGGTAACATGTCAAGGCGTCAATTCAATTCAGGTGGTGTTCCATGTCCGACAGTGAAACCCTCAAGCCGGCCGGTGCACGGCGAGTACGCGCCACGCAGACGGCCGGCCCGCAGGCGCAGCAGCATCTGTTGCGCGCCGCGGCCGAACTGTTTTATCGCGAAGGTGTGCGGACGGTCGGCGTCGATGCAGTAGTGGAACGCGCGGGCGTGAACAAGATGAGTTTGTACCGCCAGTTTTCGTCGAAGGACGAATTGGTGATGGCGTATCTGGAACAAAAGGACGAGCAGTTCTTCGGCTACGTGGAGAAGAGTTTTGCGAAGCATCCGGGCGAGCCCGCGAAGCAGCTTCAGCAATATTTCGACGACCTGGCGGTCCGTGCCTCGATCGACGACTACCGCGGCTGTCCTTTCGTGAATATATCGGTGGAGTTTTCCGACACGACGCATCCGGCCCGCCAATTCGTGTTTCGCAACAAGGAACGGCTGATGGCGCGGCTTCTGGAACTGACGACCGCAGCAGGCGCCGATGATCCGGTGGCGTTGGCCAACGGCCTGGGTTTGATGATCGAAGGCGTGTACGCGGCCAGCCAGACCTACGGCCCGGGCTGCGGGCCGATTCTTGCCGCGCCGAAGGTGGCGGCGCAGTTGATTGCCGCGGCATGCGGCGGGTCGCCGGCTCGCTGAGGTTCTTGCCGTGTTGCGGCGGCAAAGCGCGGATCGGTGCCGTTCCGCGCCGTTAGAATGACACTTTACCCTTTCGCTGCCTGCCATGTCGTCGCCTGTCGAATCTCATGATGCTGTTATCGCCGCCACTCGTCATTGGCTGACAGAGGCCGTGATTGGGCTCAATTTGTGTCCTTTTGCCAAGGCCGTGCATGTGAAGGGCCAGATTCGCTACGCAGTGAGCGACGCCGTGGATATGGAAGGGGTTTTAACCGATCTCGAAACCGAACTTCAGGCGCTGGTCGCGGCGAATCCAGAAGCGATAGATACCACGCTTCTGGTTTTACCGCGGGCATTTGATGATTTTCTCGACTACAACGATTGCCTGTTCTTTGCCGAAAGAATGATCAGGCAACTTCGGCTGGAAGGCATTATTCAGATTGCCAGCTTTCACCCTCATTATCAGTTTGAAGGCAGTGAGCCCGACGATATCGAGAATTATACGAATCGGGCGCCTTATCCTATTTTGCATCTGCTGCGCGAGAATAGTATTGAACGGGCAGTTCAGGCTTTTCCCGATGCGGAAGATATTTATGAGCGGAATCAGGAGACTCTTCGGCGGATCGGTCTTAAAGGCTGGAACGAATTGATGAAAATGTAGTTCGCGCGGTGGCTGCGCAAAAGCCACCGCGGCAGGGCCGATCAGGCTGAAACAAAGAACCGGTCTTTCAGTTCCTCGATTCCGAGTGTCTCCATCACTTCATTAAGCCTCTCGGTAGGACGCCGTCTCGGCAGATCCTTGAACTGCGCAATAATCAGCTCATTCTTCATGGAATGTTCCCAGCCGACCAGCTCGGTCACACTCACCTGATATCCGTGCGCTTCCAGTTGCAGGCAGCGCAGCACATTGGTTATCTGGCTTCCAAATTCCCGGGTATGCAGCGGATGCCGCCAAATCTCGGTCAAAGCATTTCCCAGCGATTTACCTTTGTTCTGCCGTAAAACCCCGGCTACCTCAGCCTGGCAACACGGCACGACTACGATGTATTTTGCGTGCTTTTCCAGAGCAAACCGGAGCGCGTCGTCAGTTGCGGTATTGCACGCGTGCAACGCCGTCACGATATCGATCTGCGCCGGCAAACGCTCCGAAGTAATCGACTCCGCCACCGACAGATTCAGGAACGACATTCCCTTGAAACCCAGCCGGCCGGCCAGCTCCTCGGATTTCGTCACGAGATCCTCGCGCGTTTCGATGCCGTAAATGTGCGAAGCACCACCAGCGGCGTCCTGAAACTCCTTGAAGAAAAGGTCATACAGGATAAAACCTAGATATGACTTGCCCGCGCCATGGTCGACAAGCGTCACCGCGCCCTGCTGCGCCTTGAGGTCTTTCAGCAGCGGCTCGATGAACTGGAACAGGTGATAGACCTGCTTCAGCTTGCGGCGGCTGTCCTGGTTCATCTTGCCGTCGCGCGTCAGGATATGAAGCTCCTTCAACAGTTCGACGGATTGGTTCGGACGGATTTCGTGGGTTTTGCTGGACATCGTGGGGACCGCCATCGATTGCAACGCGAACGTGCGACAGATGACGGAAAAAAGGAAAAGTTGCTGCCAGTTTACCCAAAGCGCAGGCCGCTCACCTAAGGAGCCGCGTCGACCATGCGAGAAACACCGCAAACCTGGAACACTTCCTGCTCAAAAGGCGGTATGCGGGACGTTCTCGACGTGGCTTGAAAGCATCTTGCGGGCCGGCTCACACGATAGCGTAAGCCGTGTCGCGCATAACAACAGGCTCCGGCCGTGGCTTCTGTCACGCGAACCGAATGCATGTGGGGAGGACGGTCCCGGAACACGGACCGAACGTTACGTAACCAGCAGCGCGCCGCGATCTCAAACGGACGCGCGCCTGGATAATAGAAGAGGCAGCAATGGACATCGTACCCAACGGAAACGTCGAGCAGAAGTTTCAGGAAATGCTGGCGAAGCTCACCGCCGCCCCCGCGTGGTCGGAAAAGCAGCAGCTCGAACTGGAAATGGCGCGCGACATCTCCACCGAAATGCTGCGACTAGCCGAAGTCATGCGCGATGGCAGCGTCGACATGGAAACATGCCTGACGATGCTGAAGTACGCGAAAGTGCTCGACTTCGTCATGACGACGCTCGCTTCGCGCCGCGACATCAAACCGCAAACGCTGCGGGTCATCTTCAAACTGGCTGGCCTGAAAGTGGATGAGGCTTATCCCGGCTAGCACGTCTACACAACGCCGCGACCAGCGCGAACGGCGCGCCGCCGTTCGCGCTGGTTAGCCGGCCTTCTCCTCAAGGACAAGAACAACGAATCACGCACGCGGCGCCTCGACCGGCGGCGTGCCTTCATGAAACAGCGTCTTGAGTTGCGAGCGCAGTTCCGGCGAGTCCGTATGTTTGTGCACCGTGACGGCATGCTGCACGGCCGCGTCGAGCAATTCGCTCTCGCTGTCGGCGGATAGGGCAACGGTGCAATTCATTTCGCTCGGGAACTCGCGACAGTCGATGTATTTGCGAGTCATGACAGTCTCCTTGATCAAACGTCGAAATATCCAGACAAACAGCGGGCGCGCAGACCACGTCGCCGGCCGCGGCGCGGCTGCATTGGCCGTGTCGGGCGAAATGAGAGCGGTGGGGTAATGTGACGCGGGGAAGAAGCGGACTGCGTCCGGTGGAAGGTGTTTGAAAAGTATAGTTCGCGCATGGGGATTGCAAAGGAGCGAACGCGACCACAAGGGATTGCGACACGCCCGAACCCAGCTCTTTTCGGCCGCCAGCTCGCGCCGGCCCGTTGGCTCGTCAGCCGTTCGCTGCACGCCGTTTGCCCTGCGCTGCTCACGGTGTGAAAATAGCCCCCTTCGCCCCGCCCGATTGCCAGATCTGTTAGATCGGGCCAACGCGCCGCCCCTCCGCTCATCCGCAGGACCGCATGTCACCCTCCTTCCATACCGCCCGCATCGCCGTGATCGGCGGCGGCCCCGCCGGCTTGATGGCCGCCGAAGCGCTCGCACAGTCCGGCTTGCAGGTCGATGTCTACGACGCGATGCCGTCGGTTGGCCGCAAATTCCTGATGGCGGGCAAAGGCGGCATGAACATCACGCATTCGGAACCGCTGGAGCCGTTTCTTAACCGCTATGGCGCGCGTCGCGAACAGATCGCGCCGCTGCTCGAGACGTTCGGTCCCGACGCCTTGCGGGCATGGTTACACGGGCTTGGCGTCGAAACATTCGTCGGCAGTTCGGGGCGCGTGTTTCCAACCGACATGAAAGCGGCGCCGATGTTGCGTGCGTGGTTGCATCGGCTGCGAGAAGCCGGCGTGCGCTTTCACATGCGCCACAAGTGGACCGGCTGGGACAATGACAGCGATGACGGCAACACCGCGACGCACACGTTGCGCTTCGAAACACCCGACGGCAAGCAAAGCGTGGCCTGCGACGCCGTGGTGTTCGCACTCGGTGGCGCAAGCTGGCCGCGGCTCGGGTCGGACGCCGCCTGGGTGCCGCTGCTGAGCGCACGCGAGGTACCGGTGACACCGCTGCGGCCCGCGAACTGCGGCTTCGATGCGGACTGGAGTCCCTATCTACGCGAGCGTTTCGCCGGTCAGCCGGTGAAATCGGTAGCCATCACGCTCAGCGATGTAGACAAAAAAGTCCACAATCGACAAGGTGAAATACTTCTGACCGAAACCGGCCTCGAAGGGAGCCTGATTTATGCATTATCGGCAGTCATCCGCGAGCGGATTCTGGCGGACGGGGATGTCACGATCACGCTGGACCTGGCGCCAGGCTTGACGCTGGAGCGTGTCGTCGCCGAAGTCACGCGACCGCGCGGCTCGCGCTCCATGTCGACTCACCTGCACGGCAGAATCGGGATTAGTGGGGTAAAACTGGCCCTGCTGCACGAGATTCTGTCGAAGGAAGCCTTCGCCGACGCGAATGGTCTGGCGCATGCAATCAAAGCACTGCCGGTGCGGCTCACGCGCGCCCGGCCTATCGCGGAAGCGATCAGCACCGCCGGCGGCATCCCCTTCGAAGCGCTCGATCAACATTTGATGATCGAGCGTCTGCCCGGCGCGTTCTGCGCGGGCGAAATGCTCGACTGGGAAGCGCCGACCGGCGGTTATCTGCTTACTGCCTGCTTCGCCAGCGGACTGGTGGCAGGACGCGGCGTATTAGCGTATCTCAAGGCGCGCGGCGTGCAGGTCTGACACGCCGCGTTTCAGCGGCGGCCTTACTGCGTGTCATCTGTCATCGCGCGCCCTTGCGCGTCATCATTTAGCGCGCCTTCAAACGCCAGAGCGACGTTATTTCAGCCATACGCGCCGTGTGCAGCGCATCGGTCTCATCGGTCGACTTCGGATGCCGCGGACGAATGTCCTCGCGACCCACCACGGTCAATCCTGCCTTTTCAATGGCGGCAAGCAACCACTCGCGAGTGCGCAATCCGAGATGCTCGGCGAAATCCGACATGATCAGCCAGCCCTCCCCACCCGGCGACACATGCTCCGCGAGACCGTTCAGAAAGCCGAGCAACATACGGCTTTCCGAATCGTAGATCGCATATTCAATCGGCGAGGCAGGCCGCGCCGGCACCCACGGCGGATTGCAGACCACCAGCGGCGCACGGCCTTCCGGAAACAGATCGGCTTGCACAACCTCGACCTGCTGATCGTAGCCAAGACGCGTGAGATTCTCGCGTGCACAGGCAAGCGCTCGCGGGTCCTGGTCGGTTGCGACGATTTTCTTCACGCCGCGTTTGGCGAGCAACACAGCCAGCACGCCGGTGCCGGTGCCGATATCGAACGCCTTGTTCAGTGACGGCAACGGCGTGCGCGCGACCAGATCCACATACTCACCGCGCACCGGTGAAAACACGCCGTAGTGCGGATGAATGCGCTCGCCCAGCGCGGGAATTTCCACGCCCTTCTTGCGCCACTCGTGCGCGCCGATCAAGCCGAGCAATTCGCGCAGCGACACGACCGAGGGTTCGTCGGTAGACGGCCCATAAGTTTCGATACAGGCCTGCTGCACTTCAGGCGCGCGGCGCAGCGGAATTGCGTAAGCGGCGTCGAGCGGGATCAGGATCATGCCGAGCGTGCGGGCACGTTGCGACTGTGCCTGACGATGCAGGTTGAACGCGTCGAGCGGGGTTTCGCCCTGCTTGCGCGGTTTGCGCTCCAGCCGGCGCGTAACTGCCTGCAGCAACTGACGGGCGTTCTGGAAATCGCCGTTCCACAGTAGCGCGGTGCCTTCGCAGGCGAGGCGGTAGGCGGAGTCGGCAGTGGTGCGGTCATCCGCGACGACCACGCGTTTGGGCGGCGGCACGGCGGCCTCGGAGCGCCAACGCGCGGAGCGGGGGCCGTCGGCTTCGGGCCAGGTGATGGTTGCGGGGCTGGTCATGATGAAGGTGGTGAAGGTGGGATGGGTTGCGCGGGAGTGACGCGGTGAAATATCGCGTCTCGGGGGCGTTGCCCGCCGAACTGGACGGATAGTGATGCCGACTGACGCCCGAATAGTACCTCTCCCGGTCGGGTTCGCGGGACGGTATCTGTCGATGATCACCGGGAAGAAGCTGACACCACGCCCTTCCGGCGCGGCCTAAGAGCAAATCGGAGGCCTAATGTAGACTGAAATGTCCACAATCGACAAGGTGAATGAGATATGGTGAAAATGAGCCCTTTTCCGGTCTCACCCAACCTCCTGAACCGGCACACCTTCACCTCTCCTGCCCCGTGCAGCAAGGGCCGCCGGACGCAAACCCAGCCGGTTCGTCCGATTCCCGTTCCAAATAAAAAACGGGTTTCTGAAATGATTCAGAAACCCGTTTTCGTACAACTGGTGCCGGCTGCAGGACTCGAACCCGCCACCTCATGATTACAAGTCAAGCGCTCTACCTGATGAGCTAAGCCGGCATGAGGCCGTGATTCTACTTCATTTCACGATCTTGAGGCGAGCCCTTCCGCCACCTTTTGATCCGTCATCGTCAGGTTGCGGGCCATCTGTCGCGCTATCCGCTTTGGCGGCAGCGTCGTCGGCTGCTGACGGCGCTTCGACCGCGCGCGGCGCCGTAGCGCGGGGTGCGGCTTGCGCCTCGGTCTCGTCCGCCAGTTCCGCATCGGCGCCCGAATCCTGCGCTTCACCGCCTGCCGATTCGACCGGGAACGCCATGCCCTGTCCGTTTTCGCGCGCATAGATCGCGAGAATATTGGCGATCGGCACTTCGATCTTGTGCGACTTGCCGGAGAAACGCGCGCTGAACTCGATCCATTCATTGCCCATCTGCAACTGGCTGGTCGCCTCGAAGCTGATGTTCAACACGATCTCGTTGTCGCGCACGAACTGACGTGGCACACGCGTCTGATTGTCGACCCGGACCGCAATATGGGGCGTGTAGCCGTTATCCGTGCACCATTCGTACAGCGCGCGCAGCAGATACGGCTTGGTGGAAATCTCTTGCATCAACAGTCCTCTTACCGGGTTGGGGCGCACACGGAAAACAATCGAGACGTGGCGCCCTCACCCTAAAGCCAAACTCAACGACGCATCACTTTTTCCGAAGGCGTCAGCGCTTCGATATAAGCCGGGCGGCTGAAAATGCGCTCGGCGTACTTCATCAGCGGTGCAGCATTCTTCGACAGCTCGATGCCATAGTGATCCAGACGCCACAGCAACGGCGCGATCGCGACGTCCAGCATCGAGAACTCTTCGCCGAGCATGTACTTGTTCTTCAGGAAGATCGGTGCGAGCTGGGTCAGACGATCGCGGATCGCGAGACGTGCCTTCTCGTGATTCTTCTCGGCGGCTTTGCCCTTTTCGTTTTCGAGCGTGCCGACGTGAACGAACAGTTCCTTTTCGAAGTTGAGCAGGAACAGGCGGGCGCGGGCGCGCTGAACCGGATCGGCCGGCATCAGTTGCGGATGCGGGAAGCGCTCGTCGATATACTCGTTGATGATGTTCGATTCGTACAGAATCAGGTCCCGTTCGACGAGAATCGGCACCTGACCATACGGATTCATCACAGCGATGTCTTCCGGCTTGTTAAACAGATCGACGTCGCGGATCTCGAAGTCCATGCCCTTTTCGAACAACACCAGCCGGCAGCGCTGGGAGAACGGGCAAGTTGTGCCGGAATACAGAACCATCATGTTTACGTTTCCTCAAAAAGCTGAAAGGCCAGCGCGCGGAAAAACCGTACCGCAGGTTTTTCCTGGCGCCGGCCCCACGCCGGTGACGGCGTGATTATTTGATATCTTTCCAGTACGCGGCGTTCAATCGCCAGGCGAAAAAGCTCAGGATGCCGAGGAACAGCAGCACCCACACGCCAAGCTGTTTGCGGGTTTTCTGCGTTGGTTCGGACATCCATGACAGGTACGACACGAGGTCGGCCACAGCAGAATCATAATCTACCGGCGACATTGTCCCCGGCGTGACCTGTTGGAAGCCAACAAACTTGTGCACCGTTTCGCCTGTTTTCTCGTCGACTTCGTCACCGAACTTCGCGGTACGTTGCCCCTGAAGCTGCCACAGCACGTGAGGCATGCTCACGTTCTCATACACCAGATTGTTCCAGCCGGTCGGCCGCGTATTGTCGCGATAGAAGCTGCGCAGATACGTGTACAGCCAGTCCTTGCCGCGGGCCCGCGCTTCCACCGACAAATCCGGCGGACTCGCGCCGAACCACGCTTTCGCGTCGTCCGGGCGCATCGCCACGGTCATGGTGTTGCCGACTTTGTCCGTGGTGAACAGCAGGTTCGACTGGATTTCGCCCGGCGTAAGGCCGAGGTCGGTCAGCCGGCTGTAGCGCATCAGATTCGCGCTGTGGCAATTCAGGCAATAGTTTACAAACAATTGGGCGCCGTGCTGCAACGAAGCAAAATTCTCCGCGTTATCGGGCGCGCGGTCGAGAGGGAAATTCTCGTCCGCGTGCGCCGGTCCTGCCAGCACCGCGAGCAGTGTCGCGCCGATCAGCGCACACGTCGAAAGCAGTTTTTTCATTTCGTGTTCTCCGGGCTCGCGATTAGTGGGGCTTGAACCGCACCCGCTCGGGCGGCTGCTTGAACGTACCAAGCTTCGTCCAGACGGGCATACCGAGGAAAAACGCGAAGTAGATCAGCGCGCACACCTGTGCAATCAACGTGGAGGCAGGCGACGGCGGTTTGGTGCCGAGGAAGCCCAACGTCAGGAAAGCGAGCACGAAGATCCCGTAGAACACCTTGTGAAAAAACGGCCGGTAACGGATCGACTTCACCGGCGAGCGGTCGAGCCACGGCAGGAAAAACAGCGAGATCACCGCGCCGCCCATCACCACTACGCCCCAGAACTTCGATTCGGTGAACGCCATGGCCAGAACCACCAGCACCGCGAGCACCGGCAAACCGAGCTTCCACTTGCCGCGAGCACGCACCAGCGCGAACAGACCGAGCAACGCGACGATGATCATCAACACGATCTTGAACGGATCGGTGGTGGCGCGCAGCATCGCATAGAAGGCGGTGAAGTACCACACCGGCGCAATTTCCTGCGGCGTTTGCAGCGGATTAGCGGGGATGAAGTTGTTCGCTTCGAGGAAGTACCCGCCCATCTCCGGCGCGAAGAAAATGATCGCCGCGAAGATCACCAGGAACACCGACACGCCCATGAAATCGTGCACGGAGTAGTACGGATGGAACGGAATGCCGTCGAGCGGAATACCGTCCGGGCCCTTCTTCGCCTTGATCTCGATGCCGTCGGGATTGTTCGAACCGACTTCGTGCAGCGCCACCAGGTGAGCCACCACCAGCCCGATCAGCACCAGCGGAATCGCGATCACGTGGAACGCGAAGAAGCGGTTCAGCGTGACGTCCGAGACGACGTAGTCGCCGCGAATCCACAGCGACAGGTCTGGTCCGATGAACGGAATCGCCGAGAACAGGTTCACGATCACCTGCGCGCCCCAGAACGACATCTGGCCCCACGGCAGCAGGTAGCCGAAGAACGCCTCGGCCATCAGGCACAGAAAGATCGCGCAGCCGAACACCCACACCAGTTCGCGCGGCTTGCGGTACGAGCCGTACAGCAGCCCGCGGAACATATGCAGATACACGACGACGAAAAACATCGACGCGCCCGTGGAGTGCATATAGCGGATCAGCCAGCCCCACGGCACCTCGCGCATGATGTACTCGACCGACGAGAACGCGAGCGTCGCGTCGGGCTTGTAGTTCATCGTGAGGAAGATGCCGGTGACGATCTGATTGACCAGCACCAGCAGCGCAAGCGAACCGAAGAAGTACCAGAAGTTGAAGTTCTTCGGCGCGTAGTACTCGGAAACGTGCTTTTTCCAGGTGGACGTCAGCGGAAAGCGCCGGTCGATCCAGCCGACCAGCCCGGTCGTCTCTACTTCGTGTTCGATCGCCATTACGCTTCTCCTTTCTCGTCCTTGCCGATCACGAGGCCGGTGGCCGACGTAAACATGTAAGGCGGGATGTCGAGGTTCTGCGGCGCAGGTTTGTTCTTGAAGACGCGGCCGGCCATGTCATAGGTCGAGCCATGGCAAGGGCAGAGGAAGCCGCCTGGCCAGTCGTCGGGAAGATTGGGCTGCGCGCCCTCCTGGAAGCGCGGTGTCGGCGTACAGCCCAGATGGGTGCACACGGCGACGGCGACGAAAAGATTCTTGTGATCGGTGCGCGAACGGAATTCGTTGTTGCAGTACTCCGGCAACGGCATCGAAAAAGGATTCTTGGTGTGGGGATCCGCTACTTCGTTATCGGCTTTCTGGACATCGGCGAGCATCCTGTCGGTGCGGTTGATGATCCAGACGGGCTTACCGCGCCAGGCGACAGTCTTCATATCGCCAGGCTTGAGATCACTGATATCGACTTCGACCGGGGCGCCTGCCGCCTTGGCCTTTTCAGATGGTGCAAACGAACTAACAAAGGGTACGACAGTGGCAACGCCTCCTATGCCACCTGCTACGGTCGTCGCTATCAGCCAGGTACGGCGGCCGCCGTCGACGCGTTCATCTTCCTTGTCTCGCATTACACGCCCCACTTCTGAGTTGGATTTTTCCTTCACGTCGCTTCTACCGCCGCTAGTTTGCGCGAATGGAGTCGGCATTTACAAGGCCCCATTGCCAAAAACCGTGCGAAGCCCTTGATAACTCAGGGTTTCTCCGTACGGATCGCAAACTTTTTTGCACCTCCTTTTAAGCGCCCTCTGCGTTATTCGTGCCTTTTTCTTATCTAATGCCGAATTTCAATTCAAACGGGATTAGGGATATCGATAAACAGGTGTTCGATATCGAACTGCTCGGAGAGATGCTTGCCTACCGCCTGCACACCGAAACGCTCGGTGGCGTGATGACCGGCCGCGAGGAATGCGACGCCGCTTTCCGCCGAGGTATGCATCACCGATTCCGACACTTCGCCGGTCAGGTAGACGTCGGCGCCGGCATTGATCGCTGCGTCGAACATGCCTTGCGCGGCGCCCGTGCACCAGCCCACGCGGCGCAGTTCGCGATCGGGGTCGCCGAACACGAGCGGCGTGCGGCCGAGCGTCTGTTCGACTTGCGCGGTGAAGTGCGCGAGCGTGATCGGCATCGGAAACGTGGCGAGCCAGCCGAGATCGTTCTCGCCGAAGCGCGCGTCGCTGATCCAGCCCATCTTCTCGCCGATCTGCGCGTTGTTGCCGAACTCGGGATGGTCGTCGAGCGGCAGGTGATAGGCGAACAGGTTCAGGTCGTTGGCGATCAGCAGCTTCAGCCGCGCGTGTTTGCGCCCGGTGATCTGCGGCGCCTCGTTGCGCCAGAAGTAGCCGTGATGGACCAGCACCGCATCCGCCCCCCAGTCGAGCGCGGCTTCGAGGAAGGCCACCGAAGCCGTCACGCCGGTCGCAAGCTTGTTGATCTTGCGGCGCCCTTCCACCTGCAATCCATTGGGGCAATAGTCCTTGAAGCGCGCGGTTTCAAGGAGATTGTTCAAGTACAATTCAAGTTCGATCCGATCCATATAAACCTCTAGTCTTCAGATGCTTAGACGCTTTTGGCTGTTCTTTGCCCAAGCGGTGACTGTGCTGTTGGCGCTGATGTTCATCATTGCGACCCTCAAACCGCAGTGGCTCCAGCGTCAAGGGCAATTCGGCAAGCAACTCGCCGAACCGATCGTCGCCCTCCGGGAAGTGGCGCCAGGCATCGGCACCGGCCCTGCACAGGCGTCCTATGCAGACGCGGCGCAAAAAGCCATGCCCGCGGTCGTCAATGTGTTTTCCAGCAAGGATGGCTCACTGCCACCCGATCCGCGCGCGAAAGACCCGTTGTTCCGCTATTTCTTTGGCGACAAGAACAAAGGCAAGCAGCAGGAACAACCGGCTTCGAATCTCGGCTCAGGCGTAATCGTGAGTTCGGAAGGTTACATTCTAACGAACCAGCACGTCGTGGACGGCGCCGATCAGATCGAAATCGCGCTCGCCGACGGCCGCACCACCAATGCGAAGGTGATCGGCGTCGATCCTGAGACCGATCTGGCCGTGCTGAAGGTCAACATGACCAACCTGCCCACCATCACGCTCGGCCGCATGGACCAGACGCGCGTGGGCGACGTGGTGCTGGCGATCGGCAACCCGTTCGGCGTGGGCCAGACGGTGACCATGGGTATCGTCAGCGCGCTCGGGCGCAATCACCTCGGCATCAACACCTTCGAAAATTTCATTCAGACCGACGCGCCCATCAACCCGGGTAACTCGGGTGGCGCTCTGGTCGACGTGAACGGCAATCTGCTCGGCATCAATACCGCCATCTATTCACGCTCGGGCGGCTCGCTCGGCATTGGCTTTGCGATTCCTGTCTCCACCGCGCGCAGCGTGCTGGAGAGCATCATCACGACGGGCTCGGTCACGCGCGGCTGGATCGGCGTGGAGCCACAGGACGTGACGCCGGAAATCGCCGAATCGTTCGGGCTCCAGCAGAAGTCGGGCGCGATCGTCGCGGGCGTGCTGAAGAATGGTCCGGCCGACCGTGCGGGCATCAAACCGGGCGACATTCTGGTGAGCGTGGACGGCCAGGCGATCACCGACACCACGCGTCTGTTGAACGTCATCGCTCAGATCAAGCCGGGCACGGCGGCGAAGGTGCACCTGGTGCGCAAGAGCCGCGAGATGGATCTGGACGTGACCATCGGCAAGCGCCCGCCCCCGCCGAAGCAACCGGCGGTAGACGACAACGGCGGCGATCAGCAGGACGACGACGGCGGTTGAGAAGCGATAGATAGCGGCCAGTGGTTGAAAGGCACCGCAAAACAAAAAGGGCAGTCCGTGATTGGACTGCCCTTTTTGTTTGTCTTCTCTGTGCTGCCGCTCAACCCGGCGGACTGTCTTCCGCAATCACAGGTTTCTGCTTGCCGACAATCAACCGCGCCGCGATGATCCCCGCCTCGTACAGCACGATCAGCGGAATCGCCAGAATCAGCTGCGAGAACACGTCCGGAGGCGTCACCACCGCTGAAATCACGAACGCGCCCACGATCACATACGGACGGATTTCCTTGAGCTTCTTGATGGTCAGCACATTCATGCGGACCAGCAGCACCACGACAATCGGCACTTCGAACGTCACGCCGAACGCGAGGAACATGGTGAGCACGAAGCTCAGGTAATTGTCGATGTCAGTGGTCATTTCCGCGCCGAGCGGCGCGTTATAGTGCGCCATCACGCGGAAAATGGTCGGAAACACCACGAAGTACGCGAACGCCATGCCGCACAGGAACAGCGTGTAGCTGCTGCCCACCAGCGGCCCGACCAGCTTCTTCTCATGCTGATACAAACCCGGCGCGACGAACGCCCAGATCTGGTACAGCACGATCGGCAGCGCGATCACGAAGGCGACCAGCATGGTCACCTTCATCGGCACGAAGAACGAGCCGGTCACGTCCGTGACGATCATCTTGCCGTCCTTCGGCAGATTCTGCATCAAGGGCCGCGCCAGCAGCCGGAAGATATCCGGCGCCCAATACACGAGTCCGACAAACACCACGATGACGGCCAGGCCGGCGCGGATGATACGGTCGCGCAATTCAACGAGGTGGGAAATGAAGGTCTCTTCAGTGCCTTCGTCCTGGGTTTGCTGGGGGTCGCTCACACCGGCCCTCGGTTAGAGATTGTCGTTCTGATCATCAGAAGAACCGCGTCGGACGACGCATGCTGACCGGTGTATGCCGCGCCACGCGCGCCGCACCCGACTGCACGCGCGTGCGGCGCGTCGTGGCGCGCTTGTACCAGGTGGGCATGGCGGTCTGTTTGACGCGCCAGTTCTTGCGTTTGGGGCCTGACGGTGGCGTGCTGGTCTGCCACGGCGAATTGCCGGCATCTTCGAACGCGCCGCCGGCAATACTCGGCGACACCGACGTGCCGCTATTCCACGCGTCGTTCAGTTCGGTTTCGTGCTTGCGCAGATTGTCCTGAACACTGGTTTCGACGTTGCTGGCCGCCGCTTCGAACTCGGTTTTCATGCGACGCAACTCGTCGAGTTCGATTTCGCGGGTAACTTCAGCCTTCACGTCGTTGATATACCGCTGCGCGCGGCCGAACAACGCGCCGGCCGTGCGGGCGACGCGAGGCAGGCGCTCAGGCCCGAGTACGACCAGCGCGACGACGCCGATCAGCGCCATCTTGGTTAGACCGAGGTCCAGCATGAAGTGGAGTGTCCGTCAGTAACGCGGTTGGGCCGCGGCTTAGCGGTAATCGCCGGAACGCGGCGTCTTTTCCTTCGCATCCACATCCACGGTGCCGTTGCGCGGCAGTTCGCGCTGTTGCGCGTCACCTGCGGGCGTTTCGGCTTCCTTCATGCCTTCCTTGAAGCCCTTTACCGCGCCGCCCAGATCGGTGCCGATATTGCGCAGCTTCTTCGTGCCGAACACGAGCGCCACGATCAGCAACACGATCAGCCAATGCCAAATGCTCAACGAACCCATGACTACTCTCCTTAACCCCGACACCGCATCTCGATGCGGCAAAACTCGTGCGCCTTGCGGCGTGATTCGAAGCGCGTACGCTCCATCTATACGTTGCCGCGAGCTTTTTCGATTCAACCCGCGACACGGCGTGTCATTGTGACCTGACGATCGCGTCGGCGTCGTTACAGTGCAGCAAAAAACAACGGCCGCGCTATTCTCGACCGCCAAAACTCGCCGCGCGCCTCACGATCCGCAATTATCCGTCAGCCCATTCGCTGCCACGGGCGCGGCCCTGCGAGGATGTGCGCGTGCAGGTGATACACCTCCTGCCCGCCGCCCGGACCGGTATTGATTACCGTGCGAAAACCGGTTTCACCGCCGGTGTACGCCACGCCCAGCTGATCGGCCAGACGCGCCACCAACACAAGCATTCTACCAAGCAGCGATGCATCGCTTTCGGTGCAATTCGACAGCGTGGCGATGTGTTTACGGGGAATCACCAGCACATGCGTTTCCGCTGCCGGGCGGATGTCGCGGAAGGCAACAAACTCTTCGTCTTCGTGGACTTTGGTCGACGGAATCTCGCCGGCGGCGATCTTGCAGAAAAGGCAGTTCGGATCGTGACTCATCGTATTCCTGACACAGTATGGCTAGAGAGCGAAATGCGGCGCGGCTTGGCCCATGCCCCGCCCGGCCGCAACCGGACTCGACTCAGAACCAGCCACGCGGATTCGCGAGCGGCTTGTTATCGTACAGATACAGCCAGCCTTTGATAATACGGTACAGCATCCAGATGCTGACGGCCCACAGAACCGGAATACCGATCACCACGAACAGCAGCACGCCACCGATCGCATAACCCAGCAAGGCCATCCAGAACGACCGGATCTGCCACTCGAAATGCGCTTCGTAGGGCGTTCCCGCCACATCGGGCCGCTTCACGTAGTTGATGATGATCGCGATCAGAATCGTCAGACCACCCGTTAGCCAATGAACCGCATACAGCGCGTACAGCACGTGCGTGAGCGTGCGCAGACTGCGTTCGCGCTCAGGCTCCATCGCGTTGCGGTAGACCGGCGGCGGATAATTTCCTTGCGACTGTTCCATGCTTGCGTCCTCCCGAGGATACGATCCTATGCGTTCAGTGCAATGTGGGTGCCGACGTTCGCCACTTCAAGACAGCGCGGACAAATCCGGCCAATCAGTCGCCGTTCTGCTCGCGTTCGCGGCTCTTGCGCAGCGCCTTTTCCTCGATGCCCGACAGGCCTTCACGGCGCTCGAGTTCGGCAAGCACGTCCGCCGGGCTCAGGTCGAAATGCGACAGCATCACGAGGCAGTGAAACCACAGGTCCGCCACTTCGCCGACCAGCGCGTTCGGCGCGCCGCCCTGACGCACGTCTTTGGCGGCCAGCACGACTTCGGTGGCTTCTTCGCCGATCTTCTTGAGAACCGCGTCATCGCCCTTGCTGAACAGGCGCGACACGTACGAGACGTCCGGATCGCCGCCCTTACGGCTGTCGATAATGGCCGCGAGGCGCAGCAGCGTGTCGCCCGTGGACGAAGAGGGTTGCGTGGATTGAGTGGATTGCGTCATTTGTAGATGTGTTCGGGGTCTTTCAACACGGGATCGACGGCGACCCAGCCGCCATCGTCAACCGTGCCTTCGAATTTCTGGAAAAAACACGAGTGACGGCCGGTGTGGCACGCAATGCCCGACACCTGCTCGACCTTCAGCAGCACGACATCTTCGTCGCAATCGAGCCGTACTTCATGCACATGCTGCACGTGGCCGGATTCTTCGCCCTTGAACCACAAGCGCTGGCGCGAGCGCGAGAAGTACACCGCGCGGCCCAATTCAATGGTTTTCGCCAGGGCTTCGCGGTTCATCCACGCGAACATCAGCACGTCATTGGTCGACGCTTCCTGCGCGATCACCGGCACGAGGCCGTTCGCGTCCCACCTGACCTTGTCGAGCCACTCTACCGCCGAAGGATTCACCACGTCACAACCTCACCGAAATGCCTTGATCGGCCATGAAGCGCTTGGCCTCGCCCACGGTGTGTTCGCCGTAGTGGAAGATGCTGGCGGCCAGCACGGCGTCCGCGTGGCCACTCTTGATGCCGTCGGCCAGATGCTGCAGCGAGCCGACGCCGCCCGAGGCGATCACCGGAATCGACACCGCGTCGGACACCGCACGCGTAAGCGCCAGATCGAAGCCGCTCTTGGTGCCGTCGCGGTCCATGCTGGTCAGCAGGATTTCGCCGGCGCCCAGTTCGGCCATCTTGCGCGCCCATTCGACAGCTTCGAGGCCGGTGGCCTTACGGCCGCCATGCGTGAAAACTTCCCAGCGCGGCGCTTCGCCGTCCGCGGACACGCGCTTCGCGTCGATAGCGACCACGATGCATTGCGAGCCGTATTTGTCCGTCGCGTCACGCACGAGTTGCGGATTCGCGACCGCCGACGAGTTCATGCTGATCTTGTCCGCGCCCGCGTTGAGCAGCCGCCGTACGTCTTCGACCGCGCGCACGCCGCCGCCGACCGTCAGCGGAATGAACACCTGGGAGGCGACCGCTTCGATGATCGGCAGGATCAGATCGCGCTGGTCGGAGGTGGCGGTGATGTCGAGGAAAGTCAGTTCGTCCGCGCCCTGATCGTCGTAGCGGCGCGCGATTTCGACCGGGTCGCCCGCATCGCGGAGTTCGACGAAGTTGACGCCCTTGACCACGCGGCCAGCCGTGACGTCGAGACAGGGGATGATGCGTTTAGCTAGAGCCATGATCTTGCAATTCTGCCAATACCGCTGATGAGGCCGCTCGCTTTGAACCGTCAACGAGCGGCACAGTGCCGGCGCGGCGAGCCGCGTCAGGCCGCAACTTTGCAAACGCAGCAATGCGGCTTGACGCGCTTTCGGGACGCGCCGTTGCGTCCGCTTTCAAGTCCGCTGCCGCGTCGATTACGAGTCGACCGCGACGCTTTGAACTTGAGCCTTACGCGTCGTCCGATTCGCGCAGCCGGTCCGCGAGGGTTTGCGCCGCCGCGAAGTCCAGATCGCCCGAGTAGATCGCCCGGCCGCAGATCACGCCTTCGATGCCTTCGTCCTCGACTTCGCAGAGCGACTCGATGTCCGTAAGGTTCGACAAACCGCCGCTCGCGATTACCGGAATCTTCACCGCGCGCGCGAGACGCACCGTCGCTTCGATGTTAATCCCTTGCAGCATGCCGTCGCGGCCAATGTCGGTGTAGATGATCGACTCGCAGCCGTAATCCTCGAACTTGCGCGCCAGATCGGCCACTTCATGGCCGGTCAGCTTGCTCCAGCCGTCGGTGGCGACCTTGCCGTCTTTCGCGTCCAGGCCGACGATGATATGGCCGCCGAAAGCCGTGCACGCATCCTGCAGGAAACCCGGATTCTTCACTGCGGCCGTGCCGATGATGACGTACGACAAACCGTCGTCCAGATAACGCTCGATCGTGTTCAGATCGCGGATACCGCCGCCCAGCTGGACGGGAATCTGACCACCGACCTCATCGATGATCGCGCGGATCGCGTCTTCGTTTTTCGGCTTGCCGGCAAACGCGCCATTCAGATCGACGAGATGCAGACGACGGGCGCCGCGGTCGACCCAATGTCGGGCCATCGCCGCCGGTTCCTCGGAAAATATCGTCGCCTGGTCCATATCGCCCTGTTTGAGGCGTACACAGTGACCATCTTTCAGGTCGATGGCGGGAATCAGCAGCATAGCAATCGGGTGTTGTCTGGGAGGTGGTTGAAGGTCGACGGCAGCGGCTGACAAACCAGTCCGCCACAACGCCGTTTCGCTAGTTTAGTACAACTCTTTCGACGCCCTTGCGGAGCGCCGTTCTGGAACGCATGGAGCGAAATCGTCTTGCTGCGGTTGCGGCGCACCGCCAACGCCCCGCTTGTGGCGGAACGGCGCGCGGCAACAGGATGAAGAAAGGCGCTCACGGGTTCCAGTGCACGAAGTTGCGATACACGCGCAGCCCCGCTTCGGCGCTCTTTTCCGGGTGGAATTGGGTCGCGAAGATGTTATCCCGCGCCACCGCCGAGGTAAAGGGCACACCGTACACCGTTTCGCCCGAGGTATGGGCGGCGTTGTCCGGCGCGACGTAATAGCTGTGCACGAAGTAGAAGAACGCGTTATCGGCGACGCCGTCCCACAACGGATGCGGCTGCGCCTGGCGCACGCGGTTCCAGCCCATTTGCGGGACCTTGAAGCGCGAGCCGTCGTCCTGCACCTGGCCTTCCAGGTCGAAACGCAGCACCTTGCCGGGCAACAGGCCGAGGCCGGGTGTATCGCCCTCGGCGCTCCAGTCGAACAGCATCTGCTCGCCCACGCACACGCCCATCAGCGGCTTGTTGCGCGAAGCTTCAATGACCGCTTCCTGCAGGCCGGATTCGGCCAGACTGCGCATGCAGTCGGGCATCGCGCCCTGGCCGGGCAGCACCACGCGGTCGGCCGAGCGGATCGCTTCGGGCCGATCGACGATCGCCACGTCCGCTTCCGGCGCGGCTTTGCGCAATGCCTGAGCAACCGAGCGCAGGTTGCCCATTCCGTAATCCACAATCGCTATCGAAGTTTTCATTTCAAGTTAGGCAGCAATGCCTTCAATCCGTCGACGATGAATTCCACCGCCAGCGCCGACAACATCAAACCCATGAGCCGCGTGCCGATATTGATACCCGTGCGACCGACCCAGCGAGCGATCGGTTCAGCGAGCCGCAGCGAAAAAAAGCAGATTGCCGCCAGCACCGCGCCGATTGCGACGAGACTCAGCCGGTCGTACCAGTGCGTCGAGCCGGCTGCGTAGATGATCGTGGTGCTGATCGCGCCCGGGCCCGTCAACAGCGGAATCGCGAGCGGCACGACCGCGATATTGTCCTTCTGCTCGGCTTCATGGCGCTCTTCCGGCGTCGAACGGCTGTTGCCGATCTGCGCGTTCAGCATGTTGATCGCCATCAGCAGCATGATGATCCCGCCGCCGACTTCGAGCGATCCCACCGAAATGCCAAAGAAACTGATGATCTGCTGGCCGAGCAGCGTGGTTACCGCAATCACGCAGAACACCGAAATCGCCGCGATCCGGATGGTTCTGCGCCGCTCCACGTCGCTCTGATTTGCCGTCAGGCTCATGAAAAACGGGATAGCGCCGACCGGGTTGATCAGCGCCAGCAGCGAAATAAACGACTTCAGAATGTCCATCGCACACCGGACACGCGCAAGCGGCCGGTCCAGGTTCTAAATCCGCTCCACGAGGCGCCCAATGAGCCAGTCAAGCCAGCCAAAGCGCCGCTCAGCGAGCGGATAAATGAGCGCTTAAAGGCTGCCCTTGGTCGACGGAATCTGCCCCGCCGCGCGTTCGTCCATCTCGACGGCCATGCGCAATGCGCGCCCGAACGCCTTGAACACCGTTTCCATCTGATGATGGGCGTTCAGGCCGCGCAGGTTGTCGATATGCAGTGTGACGCCGGCGTGATTCACGAAGCCGCGGAAAAATTCGATGGAGAGATCGACGTCGAACGTGCCGATGCGCGCGCGCGTGAACGGCACGTGGAACTCGAGGCCCGGACGACCGGAAAAATCGATCACGACGCGCGACAGCGCTTCGTCGAGCGGCACGTAAGAATGACCGTAGCGACGGATGCCCTTGCGGTCGCCGATTGCCTTCGCAACGGCCTGGCCGAGCGTGATGCCGACGTCTTCGACCGTGTGGTGGTCGTCGATTTCGAGGTCGCCATGCGCTTCGATGTCGAGATCGAACAACCCGTGTCGTGCGATCTGGTCGAGCATGTGATCAAGAAACGGCACACCGGTGGCCAGCTTCTGCTGACCGGTGCCGTCCAGATTGATCTTCACACGGATCTGCGTTTCGCTGGTGTTGCGAACGACTTCCGCAAGGCGCATGGTAATTCCTCGAATCTAGCTAGAAAGCATTAGTAGTGTGGGATGGGAACACGGCGGGCCGCGCGCGCTTTTCGCAGTAGGGAAACGCGTTCACACGGCCATTCGGCACGCCGTTCAGTGCAGCACGAGTTTCAGTCCGGCGACCAATTGGGCGTTTTCTTCGGGCGAGCCGACCGTCAAACGCACGCAATTGACCAGCAATGGGTGCATTTTACTCACGTTTTTGATCAAAACCCGTGCTGCCAGCAGCGTTTCGAACATAACGGATGCATCCGGCACCCTCACCAGCAGGAAGTTGCCGGCGCTCGGGAACACTTCGGCGCCCGGCAACTGAGCCACGGCCTGCGCGAGTTTCGTGCGTTCCTCGCGCAATTGCGCGGCCTGGGCGTCGAGCACGTCGACATGGTCGAGCAGGAAATCGGCGGCGGCTTGCGTCAGCACGTTGGTGTTGTAGGGCGGCCTCACCTTGTCGAATTCCGTGAGCCAGGCGGGCTTGCCGACCAGATAACCCAGACGGATGCCGGCCAGGCCGAGCTTGGACACGGTTCGCATCACGACGACGTTGTCGAACGCATCGGCGCGCGGCAACCAGCTTTGCTGCGCGAACGGCTGGTACGCCTCGTCGATCACTACCAGGCTTTTGCTCGCCGCGGCGATGATGCGCTCCATGTCCGCGTCGTCGTAGAGCGTGCCGGTCGGGTTGTTCGGATAGGCCAGATAGACGATCGCCGGTTCATGCTCGGCGATCGCCGCCAGCATCGCTTCGGCGTCGAGCGTGAAATCGGGCTTCAGCGGCACGCCGATGAATTCCAGATTCGCCAGCTTCGCCGACATCTGATACATGACGAAACCCGGCATCGGCGCGAGCACCTTGGCGCCCGGCTTCGCGCACGCCACCGACACCATGCTGATGATTTCATCCGAGCCGTTGCCGAGCAGCACGTCGCACCCGGCGGGCACCCCCATCACACGCTTGATCTTTTCGATCAACGCTTCCGGGCGCGGCGCGGGGTAACGGTTTAGCGCGACGCCGGCCAGATGCTCGCCCAGGTGCGCGGCAAGCACCGGCGGCAACGGAAACGGATTTTCCATCGCGTCGAGCTTGATATAACCCGTAGCGTCCGGAACCGGATAGCTCGTCATCGCGAGCACGTCGCGGCGGATGATGTCTTGAGGTGTCGTCATAAGTCAGCGGACCGGGCCGCAAGGGAGAATCCGGCCTGGCATCGGCGGCACGCCGGCCGCTCCAGGTTGGTCTGTATTGTCGTTATTTAACGGGGAAACGCGTGAAATCCGTCGGTGAGGTTCGCGGGCATCGGTTTGCGCCCGCTTGCTCCGTCAGCGGGTTCGCCGCATTCAGGCACTTGCACCCCACCTTCAGCCGTTCTGCCGCATCCGGTATTCGGCGCTGCGGGCATGCGCCTGCAGGCCTTCGCCGTAAGCGAGTTCGGCGGCGATCTCGCCAAGCGTCTGCGCGCCTTCCGCACTGACCTCGATCACGCTCGAACGCTTGAAGAAATCATAGACGCCCAAAGGTGACGAGAACCGTGCGGTACGCGACGTAGGCAGCACGTGGTTCGGCCCCGCGCAGTAGTCGCCGAGGCTTTCGCTGGTGTAGCGGCCGAGGAAGATCGCGCCGGCATGGCGGATCAACTGGCCCCATTGATGCGGCTCCAGTGCGGAGATTTCGAGGTGTTCCGGCGCGATGTCGTTGGCGATCGCGCAGGCTTCGGCCATATCGCGCACCTTGATCAGCGCACCACGTCCTTCGAGCGACGCGCGGATCACGTCCTGACGCGGCATGGTCGGCAGCAGTTCGTTGATCGCGTCGCGCACGCGGGCGATGAATGCATCGTCCGGGCACAGCAGGATGGATTGCGCGAGCTCGTCATGCTCGGCCTGCGAGAACAGGTCCATCGCGATCCAGCGCGGGTCCGTCGTGCCGTCGCACAGCACGAGAATTTCCGACGGCCCGGCGATCATGTCGATACCGACCGTGCCGAACACGCGGCGCTTGGCCGACGCGACATAAGCGTTGCCCGGGCCGCAGATCTTGTCGACCGCCGGCACAGTTTCCGTGCCGTACGCCAATGCGCCCACCGCCTGCGCGCCGCCGATCGTAAACACGCGATCCACGCCGCCCAGAAGCGCAGCCGCCAGCACCAGCGGATTCTTCACGCCGTCCGGCGTAGGCACGACCATGACGATTTCGCGCACGCCGGCCACGCGCGCCGGAATCGCGTTCATCAGCACCGACGACGGATACGCCGCCTTACCGCCCGGCACATAAATACCCGCGCGATCGAGCGGCGTGACCTTCTGGCCGAGCACGGTGCCGTCGGCTTCCGTGTACTGCCAGCTATGACTGCCGCATTCGATCTTCTGCTTCTCGTGGTAACCGCGCACGCGCGCCGCCGCCGCTTCGAGTGCCGCACGGCGCTTCGGCTCCAGGCCTTCGAGCGCCGCTTCGAGTTCGGACATCGGCAACTCGAGCGCCGCGACGCTCTTCGCCTCGACACGGTCGAAGCGGTTCGTGTACTCGAGCACCGCGGCGTCGCCGCGCGCCTTCACGTCATTCAGAATCTGCGCGACCGAGCGCTCGATTGCTTCGTCTTCGCTCGCCTCGAACGCGAGCACCGCGTGCAGCGACTTTTGAAAGTCGGGTGCGCTGGAATCGAGTTTGCGAATCTTGATAGACATACGGGTATCCGTTTCGGTAAGGCGCGCTAGAGCGTGATCAAACGAGCATGGTCAAACTATTCAGGCTGCTGCGGTGCCGGCCTTCGACGCGCGTTCGAACGCATCGAGGATCGGCCGCAGCGCGGCGCGCTTGAGCTTCAGCGCCGCCTGGTTCACAACGAGGCGCGACGAAATCTGCATGATCTCCTCCACCTCGACAAGATTGTTGGCGCGCAGGGTATTGCCCGAGCTCACCAGATCGACGATCGCGTCGGCGAGGCCGACCAGCGGCGCCAGTTCCATCGAGCCGTACAACTTGATCAGGTCGACGTGCACGCCCTTGGCGGCAAAATGCTCACGTGCCGTTTCAACGTACTTGGTCGCCACGCGCAGACGTGCGCCCTGGCGCACCGCGTTCGCGTAGTCGAAACCGGCCGCCACCGCGACCGACATCCGGCAACGCGCGATATCCAGGTCGACCGGTTGATACAGCCCGCTGCCGCCGTGCTCGAGCAGCACGTCCTTGCCGGCCACGCCGAAGTCGGCTGCGCCGTATTCGACGTAAGTCGGCACGTCGGTCGCGCGCACGATGATCACGCGCAGGTTCGCGTCGGTAGTGGGCAGGATCAGCTTGCGCGAGGTTTCCGGATCTTCGGCGACTTCAATGCCGGCCGCGGCGAGCAGCGGCAACGTCTCTTCGAAGATACGCCCTTTCGACAATGCCAGCGTAAGCGGTGCGCTCACGGCCGGCGAAGACGACGTTTGCGGCATCGAACTCATGCCTGGCTCCCCGAGATACGGCGCACCCTGGCGCCGATGGCGTTGAGCTTGGTTTCCATCCGGTCGTAACCACGATCCAGGTGATAGATGCGGTCGATCAGCGTTTCGCCTTCGGCACGCAGCGCGGCGATCACGAGGCTCGCCGAGGCGCGCAGATCGGTTGCCATCACCTTCGCGCCGGACAGCTTCTCGACGCCGGTCACGAGCGCGGTGTTGCCGTCGATCGTGATGTTCGCGCCGAGGCGGTTCAATTCCTGCACGTGCATGTAGCGGTTCTCGAAGATCGTCTCGACGACTTGCGAGGTGCCGTCCGCGAGCGTGTTGAGCGCCATGAACTGCGCTTGCATGTCGGTCGGGAACGCCGGATATTCGGATGTGCGGAAGCTGACCGCGCTCGGACGCTTGTCCATGCGAACGCGCATCCAGTCGTCGCCCTCTTCGACCGTGACACCGGCTTCGCGCAGCTTTTCGGTGACGGCTTCGAGAATCAGCGGACGGACCTTACGCAACGTCACGTCGCCGCCGGCAGCCGCGACCGCGCACAGGAACGTGCCGGCTTCGATACGATCCGGAATCACGGTGTGCTTCGCGCCGTGCAGCTTGTCGACGCCCTGTATCACCAGGCGGTCCGTGCCGATACCTTCGATCTTGGCGCCCATCTCGACCAGCAGATGCGCGAGGTCACCCACTTCCGGTTCACGCGCCGCGTTCTCGATAACCGTTTCGCCCTCGGCCAGCACCGCTGCCATCAGCAGGTTTTCGGTACCCGTCACGGTGATCATGTCGGTCACGATGCGCGCGCCCTTCAGACGCTTCGCGCGCGCTTCGATGAAGCCGTGCTCGATCGTGATCTCCGCGCCCATGGCCTGCAGACCCTTGATGTGCTGATCCACCGGACGCGCGCCGATTGCGCAGCCGCCCGGCAGCGACACGCGAGCGTGACCGAAGCGCGCCACCAGCGGGCCGAGCACCAGGATCGACGCACGCATGGTCTTCACCATTTCGTACGGCGCGACGAGGTTATCGACCTTCGACGCATCCAGCGACACACGCCCTGCACCGCTCTCGATCTGCACGCCCATCTGGCCGAGCAGCTTGAGCATCGTACGCACGTCCTGCAAGTCCGGCACGTTCTCCAGATGCACCGGCTCCGCGCTCAGCAGACTCGCGCACAGAATCGGCAACGCCGCGTTCTTGGCACCTGAGACGACGACCTCACCCGACAGCGGGTAGCCACCTTCAATGACGAGTTTATCCATGCCTGTCAGTTCCTGATCGACCCGGACTTCAGCCGGGCCCGCTTTGACTGTGTTCGACGCGCCGCTACCGGCGTCGCGTCCTTCTTGAGTAATTCGCACTAAATTTCCAGATTACGCGTTCTGCCATTCGGCGGGCGTCAGCGTCTTCATGCTGAGCGCGTGGATTTCTTCGCGCATGCGGTCGCCGAGCGCCGCATACACGAGTTGATGGCGTGCGATCAAACGCTTGCCTTCGAAGCTCGGCGAAACGATGGTCGCGAAGAAATGCTGACCGTCGCCCTCGACTTCGAGATGCTGGCAAGCGAGCCCAGCCGCGATGTATTGCTTGACCTGTTCGGGAGTCGGCAACATGAGAGATGCTCCTGATCAGTGGCGCAGTTTGTAGCCGGAGGCGAGCATGCGCATCGCCACCACGGCCAGCACCACAAAGAAACCGGCAACTATCGCAAGGCTCACGAGCGGATTGATATCCGACATCCCGAAGAAACCGTAGCGAAAGCCGTCGATCATGTAGAAAAAGGGATTGAGCCGCGACACTTCGCGCCACACCGGTGGCAGCGTATGCGTCGAGTAGAACACGCCCGAGAGGAACGTGAGCGGCATAATCAGAAAGTTTTGAAATGCGGCAAGCTGATCGAACTTTTCGGCCCAGATGCCGGCGATCAAACCGAGCGTGCCCAGGATCGCCGCGCCGAAAATCGCGAACCCGATGATGTAAAGCGGCGCACTGAAGCTAACCGGCACGAACCAGATCGTCACGATGAACACGCCGAAGCCGACTGCAAGACCCCGCGCCACGGCAGCGAGCACATACGCGCCGAACATCTCGTAGTGCGACAGCGGCGGCAGCAGCACGAACACCAGATTGCCCGTGATCTTCGACTGGATCAGCGAAGACGAGCTATTCGCAAAGGCGTTCTGCAGCACGCTCATCATCACGAGCCCGGGAATCAGAAAGCTCGTGTACTCGACACCCGGATAGACCTGAACGTGACCGCGCAGCGCGTGGCCGAAAATCGTCAGATACAGCAGCGCGGTGATGACCGGCGCCAGCACGGTCTGGAACGACACCTTCCAGAAACGCAGGATTTCCTTGTAAAACAGCGTGCTGAAACCACCATAACCGCTCATGCCAGCCCCTCGATCACTTCCGGACCGTTCATCACCTGAACGAACACATCTTCGAGGTCGGCTTTGCGGACCTCGATTTCTTCGAACGTACAGCCCGCCGCGCGGCACTGCGCGAGGATGCGCTCGACGTCGTCGTAGCTCGCGAGCCGCAGCAGATGCTGACGGCCATTGCCGTTGCCCGGGCCGCTTTCCACTTCGAGCGGACGCAACTCGGCCGGCAACGCGCCTTGCGTAAAGCGCAGGAACAGCTGCATGCCGGCGAAGCGCTGCAGCAGCGTGCTGGTGCGTTCGAGCGCGACGACCTCGCCGCGCCGCAGCATCGCGATGCGGTCGCACAGCGATTCGGCTTCTTCCAGATAGTGCGTGGTTAGCACGATCGTGTGCCCTTCGCGATTCAGGCGCGAAATGAATTTCCACAAGGTTTGGCGCAACTCGACGTCGACGCCCGCGGTCGGCTCATCCAGCACGATCACCGGCGGCCGGTGCACCAGCGCCTGCGCCACGAGCACGCGGCGCTTCATGCCGCCCGACAGCGCGCGCATGTTGGCGTCGGCTTTCTCGGTGAGATCGAGATTGGCCATGATCTCGTCGATCCACGCGTCGTTGTTGCGCAGCCCGTAATAGCCGGACTGGATGCGCAAGGTTTCGCGCACCGTGAAAAACGGATCGAACACGAGCTCCTGCGGCACCACGCCGAGCGCCCGGCGCGCGTCGCGGAAATCGCTGACTACGTCATGGCCACGTACCGCGATGCTGCCTTCATCGGCACGCGCAAGACCGGCGAGGATGCTGATGAGCGTCGTCTTGCCCGCGCCGTTCGGACCGAGCAGTCCGAAGAACTCGCCTTCTTCCACCGTGAGGCTGACGCCCTTGAGCGCTTGCAAATCTTTGTAGCGCTTCTTGACGTTACGAATTTCTATGGCTGACATGACTGTGGGCCGCGTGCGTCGCGGCGCCTAAAGGAGCCCCGAGGGGGCGCAAAAGTACTGGAAGGGACGAAATTGGGGCCGGTTATATGCCCCAAAAAACGTTTGATTATAGGGCAAAAATCGGCAGCCCCGGCTGAGCCGGGGTGATTGGAAGTGACGCTATGGGAAGCGTCAATGTCGCGTCGATATGAGGGTGTCGACGCCGTAGGCTTGTGCAAGGCTGGCGAGACCAGCCGGCAGGTTGACGATCTCGAACGCGACGCCGCGTGCCTGGGCGGCACGCTCCCACGCGAGCAGGACGGCGAGCGCCGACGAGTCGAATTGCGCGAGCGGCGCGCAGTCCACGCCGTTCGCGCCCGCAGCGATGCGCTGCAAGCCCGCCTCGAGCGCGGCTTTCGCGCTCTCGTGGGTCAGCGTCGCGCCGCTTTCGAAGCGGCTCACGACGGCGTTCAGCACTTCGCTCACGACTGCTTGCCCGCGGCGAGTTGCTGGTTACGCTGCGTAAGGAACTGGATCAGTCCGTCCACGCCCTTCTGCTGGATCTGCTCGTTGAACTGTTGCTGATACGCCTGGATCAGCCACGCGCCGAGCACGTTGATGTCATACACGCGCCAGCCTTGCGGCGTTTTGTACAGGCGGTAGTCGAGCTCGATCGGCGAGCCGTTGTTCATCACGACCGAGCGCACCACCGTGTCGGTGTCGTCCGGATTCATGCGGAACGGCTTGTATTGGATCTGCTGGTCGCGCACTTGCGCCAACGCGCCCGAGTACGTGCGGATCAGCAACATCTTGAACTGCTCGACCACGGCGTTTTGCTGCTCCGGCGTCGCGGTGCGCCAGTTGCGGCCCATTGCCAGTTGCGTGGTGCGGCGGAAATCGGTGTACGGCAGGATCTTTTCGTTGACGAGCTGGGTGATGTGCGAAATGTCGCCTTGCTGGATCGACTTGTCGGCACGCACCGCGTCGACCACCTGCTGCGTGACGGTCTTGATCAGGGCGTCCGGCGCGTTGGAATCGACGGTTTGTGCCGATGCACCGGCACTGGCGAAAGAAAACAACGCAGCAAACAGCGGAATCAGGAATAGTTTTTTCATATCGAGCCTTGCCTTAAAAATAGTGCAACCGTTGGAGCCGACATTAACACGCGAGTTCAGCAGCAATCCATGCGCAAACTGCGAGAGTCGTATCGATCTGTTACGGCCACCCAATTAATGCAATTTGAATGAGGGGAAGTTAAACCGCGTCGGCGGCACCAGTTGGCCGGCCGGGATCTGCGTAGTTTCAGGACCGCCGTTCAGATCGAGCGGCGGCGATTCGGAGCTGCCGGAAGCCGCTTCCGGTGCCGCCGCCGAGGCAGCTTGAGGCGGCGTTGCGGCGGCCGTACCGGACGCGGCCGTGGCTTTCGCAGCAGCACCCTGCGTGCCCGCGGGCGCAGCAGCCGCGCCGCTATCGACGTCGTCGTACTTGGGCAGCGGCGCTTCGTCGCCATAGTTCGGCAGCGACTGCGACTGCTTACCGTCCGACAGCAGATACTGGCGGCGTTGCAGATAGGCGTTACGCACGAACGAGTATTTGTCGAGCGCGGCGCCTTCCAGCACATCGCTTGCATTCAGCAGATTCGCGCGCGTGTTGATCACGTTCAGACCATACAACGCCCAGCTCAGACCATCCGGATGAATGTAACTGAGCGGATTCACATAGTAATTGCCGATCGAGCCGACCGCGTCGCGCACCGTGCTCGGCCCGAACAGCGGCAGCACGAGGTACGGACCCGCCGGCACGCCGTAGTGGCCGAGCGTCAGGCCGAGGTCGTTGTCGTGCTTGGGCAGCTTGGCGAGCGTCGCCACGTCGAACAGACCGCCTACGCCGAACACCGTGTTGATCACGATCCGCATGATGTCTTCGACGCCATCGGTGATCTTCAACTGCAGCAGGTTGTTCGCCGCGATGTAGACGTCGCCGATGTTCGAGAAGAAGTTGGTGACGCTGTCGCGCACCGGTTGCGGCGTCGCCCAGACATAGCCCTTCGCAACCGGCTTCAGCGCGTACTGATCGAGCTTGTCGTTCACGGTGAAGATCGTGCGGTTCAAGCCCTCGAGCGGGTCGCCCTTGGTCGGCGTCTGCACGGTCGAGCAGCCGGCGAGCGTAGCGGCCGCAAGCACGAAGGTCGCTATCTGGACGGTGCGCACGCATCTTAAGCGTAGGGTCTGCATTTTTATTCTCCTTATTGACCGGCCGCGCCAGAAGCGGGCTGAGTCGGCGCGGGCGTCGTGGCGGGGGCAGCCGCCGGTGCGGACGAACCCGCACCCGGCTTGGCTGCGCCCGAGTCCGCGGCCTTGCTATAGAGGAATTGTCCGATCAGGTTTTCCAGCACAATCGCCGATTGTGTCATCGAGATTGTGTCACCCGCTTTAAGCATCTCGCTGTCGCCACCGGGTTCGAGCCCGATGTATTGCTCGCCGAGCAGACCCGAGGTCAGAATCTTCGCCGACGTATCTTTCGGAAACGGGTATTGCTTGTCGATATCGATCGTGACGACAGCCTGATACGCATTGCTGTCAAAACCGATCGAGGCAACCCGGCCGACCGTCACGCCGGCGCTCTTCACCGGTGCGCGCGCCTTCAGTCCGCCGATATTGTCGAACTTGAGCTTGACCGGGTACGTTGCCTGAAACGACAACGAGCTCATGTTGCCGGCCTTCAGCGCGAGAAACAGCAACGCCACGAAACCCAACACCACGAACAGGCCGACCCAGAAGTCGAGAGCAGTCTTTTTCATCGTCATCCCAAAGTGAATCCGCCACGCTGCTCCCGTTTCCGTCACGCGCAATCCGAGATGCGCCCGCCGAGCGGAAACGTGCAACGCAGTTTTAGCTGAACATCAGTGCAGTCAGCAGAAAATCGAGACCGAGCACCGCAAGCGACGCGTACACGACCGTCTTGGTCGTGGCACGCGACACGCCTTCCGGCGTCGGCTTGGCTTCATAGCCCTGAAACAGCGCCACGAAGGTCACCGCGAGGCCGAACACCACGCTCTTGATGACCCCGGCGCCGACATCGCGCCAGACATCGACGCCGCCTTGCATCTGCGACCAGAACGCGCCGGCATCGACGCCGATCAGCAGCACACCCACTACATAACCGCCGAACACGCCGACCGCGCTAAAGATCGCGGCCAGAATCGGCATCGAAATGATGCCCGCCCACAGACGCGGCGCGACCACCACCTTGACCGGATCCACCGCCATCATTTCCATGGCGGTGAGCTGCTCACCCGCCTTCATCAGCCCGATCTCGGCCGTGAGCGACGTGCCGGCGCGCCCCGCGAACAGCAATGCGGTCACCACCGGCCCAAGTTCGCGCACCAGAGAAAGCGCGACGAGCAGCCCCAACGCCTGCTCGGAACCGTAGCGGTTCAGCGTGTAATAGCCCTGCAAGCCGAGCACGAAGCCGACGAACAGCCCCGACACGGCGATGATCACCAGCGAATAATTACCCACGAAGTGGATCTGCTTCGTGACAAGGCGCGGCCGGCGCAGCAACGGGAAAAACTCGAACAGCAGCCGGAAGAAGAACCGCGTGGCGTAGCCGGCCGTGCCCAGCCCGTCGAGTACCGAGCGGCCGATCGAACTGATCATGACTGACCTCCGCCGATGCCGAAGTCCGCCGCGAGCGGCGTCTGGCTGGGGTAGTGGAATTTGAACGGGCCATCCGGCGCACCGTCGATGAACTGGCGCACCGTAGGATCGGTCGACGCGCGCAACTCAGCTGGCGTGCCTTCCGCATGCACGCCGCCGTTCGCGAGGAAATAGACGTAGTCGGCAATCGCGAACGATTCCGGCACATCATGCGTGACCAGGATCGACGTTGCGCCAAGTGCCTGATTCAGCGCGCGAATCAGGTTCGCGGTGATGCCGAGCGAGATCGGATCGAGGCCGGCGAACGGCTCGTCGTACATCATCAGCTCGGGGTCGAGCGCAATCGCCCGGGCGAGCGCCACGCGCCGCGCCATACCGCCCGAAATCTCCGACGGCGCGAGATCGCGCGCGCCGCGCAAGCCGACCGCGTTGAGCTTCATCAGCACGAGGTCGCGGATCAGTTCTTCGGGGAGATCGGTGTGCTCGCGCAGGGCAAAAGCCACGTTTTCGAACACCGACATGTCGGTGAACAACGCGCCGAACTGGAACAGCATGCCCATCTTGCGGCGCAGCGCGTACAGCCCCTCGCGGGTTTGTGCGCCGATGTCCTGGCCGTGGAACAGGATCTGGCCGCGCTGGGCGCGCACCAGACCGCCGATCAGGCGCAGCACCGTGGTCTTGCCGCAACCCGAGCCGCCCATAACCGCGACGACCTGGCCGCGCTTGAAGCGCAGATTCAGGTTCGACAGGACGAGCCGGTCGCCATAACCGAAGTCGACGTCGCGCAGCTCGAGTAAGGTCTCGGGGGAGGAAGACACGAAACTGACAGTCCTTTTACACGGAAGGCCGAATTATAGGGCCATCATGGAAATGCTGCCGTGAGGTGCCCTGTCCCTTTGCTTAACTTGACGATTATTGCGTAAACGCATGTTGCAGCGCAGAAACCGCGGCAGCCGGGTCGGCGGCTTCGGTCACAGCGCGCACCACGGCCGCGCAGCCCACGCCGGTCGCCAGCACGTCCGGCAGCACCTGCAGGTCGATTCCGCCGATCGCCACCAGCGGCACGACGCCGTCGAGCAGGCGCACATACCGCGCCAGACGCTTGAGGCCCTGCGGCGCGGTCGGCATGACCTTGGTGGTAGTCGGGAACACCGCGCCCAACGCAATGTAGCTTGGCCGGAAGTGCAGTGCCTTCAGAATCTCGTAGAAACCATGCGTTGACAGACCGAGGCGGATGCCGGCGGCGGCGAGAGCCGGCAGATCGGCCGTATGCACGTCTTCCTGACCCAAGTGGACGCCATAAGCGCCCGCTTCCAGCGCGGCTTGCCAATGATCGTTGATGAAAACCTGAGCATCGTGCGCACGGCCCGCAGCGACACAGCGCGCGATTTCGCGCTTCAGTTCGTCGGCGGGTTCGGCCGATTTGCGGCGCAACTGGACTGTTTTTACGCCGAAGCCCACCACCCGTTCAACCCACTCCGCAGTCGGCAGCACCGGATACAGGCCAAGGCGGTCGGGGCAACGCGCGAACGCTTGCGCCGGTGCGGCCGGCAGACCGGCGAGGCGCGGGAAGTGCGCGATATCGGCCGGAAAGGCGTCGTCCGCTCTGGTTTCGTCGCCGTCGCGCCACGCCAGCGCCAACACCAGCGCGTCGTGCGGATCGAAACCGCAGTCCAGAAACGCCGCCAGCGCGGGAATCCAGTCTTCCGCCAGATGACCTTCCAGACTGTATTTCTCGCCCCCCAGATGCAGCGTCGCGGCGTTCTCGGCCGCGACGATCACGCCGGCGCCCTGCACCTGCCAGCGCGCCACCTGCTCGCCATGCTGCTGCGCATCGGCGACGACGATCAAGTCGCCGCCGTTCGGCTCGTCCGGCGCGGTCAGGCAGATGCGCCACGGCGCATGCGTCGGCGGCCACTCACCCAGGCGGGCGCGGATCCGCTCGGCGGCTTCGGTGAGTTCGTCAGCGGGCGGCCAGAAGAGGTCGCGGCCAGTCAAAGGCAAAGTTTGCGTCATGCGGCGCTCCCGTCTTGATGCCAGAACGGCATGCCGACCACCGGCGTGCTCGCGTGCGCGCTTTCTCGCTCGGCCATCGGCCCCGCCAGAAAAGCCTGGCGGCCCGCTTCAACGCCCAGCGCGAAGGCGCGCGCCATCGCGTCGGGGTGCGTCGCCTGCGAAACGGCGGTGTTCAACAGCACGCCGTCGAAGCCCCACTCCATCACTTGCGCCGCGTGAGACGGCACGCCGAGGCCCGCGTCGACGATCAGCGGCACGTCGGGCAAGCGCTCACGCAACACGCGCAGGCCGTACGGATTGATCACGCCCTTGCCGGTGCCGATCGGCGCGCCCCACGGCATCAGCGCCTCGCAGCCCGCATCGAGCAGACGGCGGCCGATCACCAGATCTTCGGTGCAATACGGCAGGACCTTGAAGCCGTCCTTGATCAACTGCGTGGCCGCTTCGATCAGGCCGACCGGGTCAGGCTGCAACGTGTAGTCGTCGCCGATCAGTTCGAGCTTGATCCACTCGGTTTCGAAAATCTCGCGCGCCATATGCGCGGTCGTCACCGCCTCGCCGACGGTCAGGCAGCCGGCCGTATTGGGCAACAGGGGCACGCCGTGGCGTTTGAGCAGATCGAAGAAACCGGCTTCGGCGCCGCCTTCGTTCATCTGCCGGCGCAGCGCGACGGTCACCATGCCGGGCCGCGCTGCGTCGATCGAATCGGACAGCGATTGCAGCGATGGATAGCGCGAGGTGCCGAGCAGCACGCGGCTCGCGAAAGTCTGGCCGTAGAGCGTGAGCGCGTCGGCGGTTTGGGGGGCAGTCATTTGCATAATCCTGGTCTCCGGCAAGGCGTAGCGCGGGGCTTAACCGCCGGCCACGGGTTGCACGACATCGAGCTTGTCGCCCGGCTGCAGCGCGCGCGCCGCATGCTGGGTACGCGCGACGAAATCGCCGTTCAGTGCGACCGCGAACGGCGGACGCGCGCCGAACGCGGCAAGCGCATCGGCGACAGTCGCGCCTTCGGGCAACGACAACGGCTTCTGATTGATATGAATGTCCATGGTGTTCGAATACGGTTCAATCGATGGCGGTAACGGCGCGGCGCCCTTGTTTGCCTGCGGCTATTTCACCCGCGGGCGCGCAACGCTCATGCCGGTTCCCGCGTGGAATCCAGTTGAAACAGCTCACTCCAGCGCGCTGAGCTTTGCCAGTCGGCGAAGGCATCGGCGTCGCCGATGCGGCCGTCGAGCAGCGCCGCGGCGAAGCGCACGGCTTCGTCGGCGACTTCGGGCACGATCATGTAGCCGTGCCGGTACAGGCCGTTCACGCGCAATGTCTGCGCGCCATCCCACAGCAAGGCCGGACGGTGGTCCGGCAAAGTCGGTCGGCACTGCGAATTCAGTTCGAGGATGCGTGCTTCGCCAAAGCCGGGATGCACGGAAAATGCCGCGCTCAACAGCTCGAGCGCCGAACGCACGCTAACCGGCGACATGTCCTCGCCTTCCACCTCGGTCGCGCCGATCACGTAGAGATCGTCCTGCTTCGGCGCGATATACAGCGGGTAACGCGGATGCAGCAGCCGCACCGGCCGCGTCAGCTTGATACCCGGCGCATGCACCCGGGCGACTTCGCCGCGGATACCACGCAGCGTAGGCAGCACGGGCTTCGCGCCCAAACCCCGGCAGTCGATCGTGACGCGCGCGGGCGGCAGCGCATGATCGTCGACCGGCGTGTTCCAGTGCGTTTCGACACCGCGCTGAGCAAGGCCAGCGGCGAGCGCGGACAGTACCTGACGGTTATCCAATTGACCTTCGCGCGGCAGCAGCCAGCCCTGATTGAAGCGACCCGCCAAGGCAGGCTCGGCGGCGCCGAGTTGCGCACCCGCCAGCGTCACAAAGCCGCCGTCGAGCAATTCCGCAGGCGCGTTCGAGCGTACACGGCGTTCGAACAACGGCGCTTCGGTGCGATCGGCGTGATGCCAGACGACCAGCGTGCCATTGCGCTGAAAGAACACCGGCTCCGGCAATTCAGCGAGTACTTGCGGCCAGGTGTCGAGCGAACTCGCACCGAGACGCGTGATCAGCAGTTCAGCACTGGCGGCTTCGGCAAGCGGCGCCAGCATTGCCGCGGCAACCCAGGCGGCCGCTTGCGAACCGGCTGCGTCGCCACGTTCATACAGCGCGACGCGATGCCCCTGGCCGGCGAGACGCCATGCGACCAGCCGCCCGCAAAGGCCGCCGCCAAGCACCGCGAAATCGGGTTGCGCAGGACGATTCATCGCGCGCACTCCGCTACACAGCAATGGCTAGCAAGGCTAAAACGGCACCGCACGCCGCCATAACCGGCGAACGCGTGGCGAAAAGCAAAACACATGTCTGAAGAATAGGCGGTCATCGAGTCCTTTCCGTACGGCAAAAAAAACGCACGTACCCAGGACGAAACCGGCGGGTGAGGCCGGCCGGGCAATACGCGCGTCCAATGACGGACGCCGCCCGGCGGGGAATGGAAGACTGACTGCTTCCGGAAACTTCCCGCGCCGGTATTACCCGGATCGGGTGCAAAGGGTCTCTCTCAGCCTCGCCGCCGCTGCGTGAAAATCACGCAGCCTGTGGGCAAAGCACCCCTGTTTCGTCGAAGGTCATTAGACCATAAAAGGCGCGGCGCCCGCAAACCAGTGACCTGTGCCGCCGCGCGCGGTTGATCCGGCACCATCTTTCGATTCATCAATACGGCTGAAAGCAACGCTCTGGCACAATGCCAGCACCGGATACCGCAGAAGCCATGCGCGGGCGACACGCCAGTTGCCCGCGCGACATGTGGTATCGAGGCGAGGGCCCCGCGCGGAAATTAATTTTCACTTAAGGGCTTCGCGCCAGAATCGGACGCTCACCCGGGCGTGCGTTCGTCGAGCACGACGCCCGGGGGCACGCACCGCAAACCCGCCGCGAGGCCGGCCCGAATGAGGCCGGCCTGGCATGGGCCAGCACTTCACCAGGATGCTCATGACAACGAATACCGCTTCCAGCCCCGCGCTGCCGTCGGACGAAAAAGTCTCCGCCTGGAGCCTGATCAAACCCTACTGGGTTTCCGAAGAACGAAAAACGGCGTGGGCGTTGCTCATCGCGATCATCGTGATGAATCTGCTCGTCGTGTGGATCAACGTGCGCCTGAACCGCTGGAGCGCCGACTTCTACAACGCGCTGCAGACCAAGAACATCCACGACTTCCCGCATCTGCTGATGGTGTTTTCCGGCCTCGCGTTCGGCTACATCATCCTTGCGGTGTACGGCCGCTATCTGCGCCAGATGCTCGGCTTCCGCTGGCGCCAGTGGCTGACCACGCGTTATCTCAACGAATGGCTGCACGACAGCGCCTTCTACCGGATCGAACGCGACCGGCTCGCCGACAACCCCGACCAGCGGATCAGCGACGATCTGCAATCGTTCGCCACCACCACGCTCTCGCTGACGCTCGATCTGCTGTCCACGGTCGTCACGCTGGTCTCGTTCATCACGATCCTGTGGTCGCTGGCCGGCGCCCTGACCGTTTCGCTCGGCGGCATGCCGGTGCAGATTCCGGGCTACATGGTGTGGGCCGCGGCGCTATACGCGGTGATCGGCTCGCTGATCATCCAGAAGGTCGGTCATCCGCTCGTGTCGATCAATTACCAGGCGCAGAAAGTCGAGGCGGATTTCCGTTTCGGCCTGATCCGTCTGCGTGAAAACGCTGAGCAGATCGCCTTTTACGACGGCATGGAGACCGAGAAGAAGAACACGCACTCGCTGTTCGGCCGCATCCGCGACAACTGGTGGCAGGTGATGAAGTACACCAAGCGGCTCACCTTCGTGCTGAGCTTCTATGGTCAGATCGCGATCATCTTTCCGCTGGTGGTGGCGGCGCCCCGTTACTTCGCGGGCGCGTTCACGTTCGGCGTGCTGATGCAGATTTCGAGCGCGTTCGGTACCGTCAGCGATTCGTTTTCGTGGTTCATCAACAGTTACGGCACCTTGGTCGAATGGCGTGCCACCGTGAACCGCTTGCGTGAATTCAAGCGCATCGTGCATGCGCCGCGCCTGAAGGAATCGGTGTCGCCCGCTACCGCGCACGGCGGCATCAATCTGCATTTTGTCGACGAAGACAAGCTCTCCACCGAAGGCCTCCGGCTCGCGCTGCCGAACGGCAGCCCGCTGTCGCGCATCCGCGATATCGCGATCACGCCGGGCTCGCGCTGGCTGGTGCGGGGTCCGTCCGGCTCGGGCAAGAGCACGCTGATGCGCGCGCTCGCAGGCCTATGGCCGTTCGGCGACGGCTCGATCGACGCCCCGGTCAACGCGCGCATGATGTTCATTCCGCAGGTCAGCTACATGCCGATCGGCACACTGAAAGCCGCGCTCGCCTATCCGTCCTCCGCGGACACCTACACCGACGACGAATGCCGCGAAGCGCTCATCACCTGCCACCTGTCGGAGTACGCCGACCGTCTGCAGGAATCGGGACACTGGACGCGCATCCTCTCGCCGGGCGAACAGCAACGTCTCGCCGGCGCCCGCGTGCTGCTGCACAAGCCGGACTATCTGTTCCTCGATGAAGCAACCAGCGCGCTCGATGCGGAAAACGAAGCACGTCTCTATCACCTGTTCACCGAGCGTCTGCCGAAGGCGGCGATCGTCAGCGTCGCGCATCGCGAGTCGCTGGCGGCGTTCCATGGCGACACGCTCGACGTCGAGCGCTCGGGCGAACCGATCGCCGCATGATCAGGACGAGGTCACGCTCATCTTCCCGTGCGGCGCGTTAACTCATCGCAAGATCTGGAAACACCCGAGAAGAGTTAGAAAGCATCTACGAAGCGGGTAAGCTGTTCCCCGCTTTGAAAAGTCCTTGTAGCAGCGACGATAGTCGTGCGGGCGGTACCACGTCCGCCCCGCTCCGCCACTCACTGATACTGGACTCTCGCACATGTCATTCGATCGCCGCTCCTATCTTTTGGCCCAGCGCGCCGCGCTTGCCCTCGGCGCAGCCCTGCTGCTCACGAGCGCCGCATACGCTGCGCAAGCCACCCAACCCAACGAGCCGGCGGACGTTTGCCCCGCGCTCAAACACATCGTCAACGCGCCCGACTTCAAACAGCTGCACACGCAATCCGCTGCGCAGCTGCCGGGCGTATCTGCCGCGGACGACTGCCGCGCCAACGCGCACGCCTACGATTGCCACTGGCGCGCGCACTGGCAGGCTGACGGTGTCGTCAACGATCCGCTCGAAGAAATCGGCGCCGATATCGCCGCCTGCTTCCCGAACGTCGTACACGACGTCAACACGCCGACGCGTCAGCATTTCATCGTGACTACCGATGATCGGCGTGTGAGCGTGACGGCTAGCGTGCAAGGACAAAACGAATTGCGCCTGCGCGTCACGCGCTGAGCGTGGCTCGTTTTTGCCGCTATCCACTGCGACATACTTTTATTCGCCGCACTTCTTCACCGCCACCAGGCACCGCATCATGACCTCTATGCCGAGCTTGCGCGCTTACGCTTTCACGCGGGCCTCCTTGGCCGCGTGGGTCATGTTGCGGCGGCCGTGTGCGTGGCTCGCGGCCTCGGCTGCCCTCGCATTCGGTCTGAACGGCTGCGCGTGGACATTGATCTCGGCAGCCGACGCCACCGGTTCCGTGATCCAGGCAGGCTACGCGATCGCGGCGAACTATTCATCGCCGACCTTCGTCAACGGCCGTCCGGCTGACGTGCATAACGTCTGCATCGAAGTGAATCAGATGGTGTCGGTCGGCGATTTCGTGCCGGCACTGCAACTCGCGCTCGACCGGCACGGCATTCGTTCGGAGGTCTACAATCCGGGCACCTCTCCCGCCGGATGCGAGGCGCGCCTCGTCTACAACGCCGCGACCGACTACGGCCGCCGCTCGTTTAGCGACGAAACGATCCAGTATCTGTCGATCATCGATCTGACGCTGATCCAGAACGGACGTATTCTCGTCACCGCGCGCTACCAGACCGGCGGCCTCAACACCGACCGCTTCTCTACCGCTGCAACCAAGCTCAATGGTTTGATCGACAAAATGGTGATCGATCAAACCGATCTGGCCCGGCAACCGATGCAGACCATGCAGACCTCACTGGCCAATTAAGCGCGTCGACAGCCTGCTTGCTTTCTCTTACACGAGAAAGGATTCGAAAGTGTTATGTGCTTTGCGGCGCGCGCTCGGATCACTAAGATGACCTGGATGAACCAATCCATTCTGGTCGTCGACGACGACCCCGTCGTACGCGAGCTCGTCAGCGAATATCTGGTAGGGCGTGGCTTCAAAGTGTCCACGCTCGAACACGGTATAGCGCTGCAACGTGCATTGCAAAACGAGCGTCCCGCGCTGATCGTGCTCGACATCATGATGCCCGAGCTCGACGGCATCAGTGCGCTGCGCGCCTTACGCGTTGCCGGCGACGATATTCCCGTGATCCTGCTAACCGCGCGCGCCGATCCGATCGACCGCGTGATCGGCCTCGAACTCGGCGCCGACGACTATCTCGGCAAGCCGTTCGAACCGAGCGAGCTGGTCGCGCGAATTCGCACGGTCCTGCGCCGCCGCGGCTCGATTGCGCCAAGTGCGCCGGAGCAACGCGCGCCCTATCGCTTCGGCCGTTTCGAGGTGAATTTTCCGGCGCGCGAATTGCGTCGCGATAACGAGCGCATTCCGCTGCGTTCGAGCGAATTCGCGATGCTCAAGGTATTCGTCACGCATTCGATGACCGTCCTCACGCGCGCGCAGTTGCTGGAGAAACTGCACGGCAATAGCGAAGCGCATCGCAATCGCAGCCTTGACGTATCGATCTGGCGTTTGCGGCGGCTGATCGAAGTGGATCCGTCCGAGCCTCGCTATGTGCAAACCGTCTGGGGACGCGGCTATGTGTTCGTGCCGGACGGTGAGATCGGCGCAGCGGAACGCGGTGTGCAGCCGCTTGCATAGGTCTGAGGAAAGGTGCGCGGCGGGCCCCGCATCTGGCGTGCCGCCTGCGCTCACACTGCGTCGGCTTTAAAAGGTCAGCACGCTCAGAAACATTCTCTGCAGCCAGCCCATCGTGGTGGCGTCGGACACCATCCCCACGCCGGCCTGCTCGATGCGCGCATTCGCGACCTTGCTTGATGCAACATAATTGCCTGCTTCGATATCCTTCGGATTGATGACGCCCGACAGGCGCAGGCGGTCGCGGTTGCCGCTCATCGAGATCACCTTCTCGCCCGACACCACCAGATTGCCGGTCGACATGGTCCCGATCACGGTCACGGCCAGCGTGCCGGTCATGCCGCTCGTATCGGTGAGGCTGCCCTGCCCTTTGTAATCGGTACTGGCCGAGCCGATGTTGAACAGCTTCGCGAGGCGCGCGGCGGCATTGGTCGACTGATCGGCGGCGGTCGCGGTAATGCTGCTCGAGCGGCTCGCGGCAGCGGTCGCGCTATTGTTGCCGGTGTACGACTCCGACAAGCGGATCGTCAGCACGTCGCCAATATGCTGCGCACGCGGTGTTTCATAAAGCAGCAACGCCGTACCGACCTGATAGATCGCACCTTGCGTATTAACGTTCAGCGGCACCGACGTGAGCGGCGGCGACATCGGCGTTTCGACGATTGACGGCTGCTGGCCGCTCCCGCAAGCCGCGAGGCAGGCCGCCGCGCCTAGCGCAACAGTGAGACGTAGCGCAGTCATACATGCTCCTTGGCCCGATCGGCCGGATTGAAAACGGACTTTGCGATTGCTGCGCCGACGCTTCGCTCAACGATGCAATCGAAGCCACGTACGAGCCCGCAAACCGGGCGGTGGATGCGGCACATCACCCCGCCTCGGCACCACTCGCCTGCCATTGCCGGACGACCGATTTCACCCACGCATCCGAGCCCTTCAGCAGATAGGTGAGCGTGCCGTTGCGGGTCCCGGGCAGAAAGCACAACGTGATCGAACTCACCGCGTTTTCCCACACATAGACCGGCATCGAGCCCGACGACACGCTTTGCGTCGCCAGACGCGGGGCGCCATAACGGTCCGCGAGCGCGTCGCGCAAGTCTTCGGCGGTGACCTCGTCGATCACAAATGAAATCTCGTACAGACGCAGCGCGCTCTGCCCGTCGACACGTGCAAAGCGCAGCACATGCTCCTGTGCCGGAACACCGTCGACGACCGCTTGCGACACCGCCCAGCCGTCGTCCGCGCGATGCGCCCAGCGGCACGCGACCGTCAGACTCTCCTGCGATTTCAGCCGCATGCCGAGCGCGCCCGCCTGCACATCCGTCTCGCAGACAGGCACACTGCCGAGCGGCGTAGCCCGCACGCTCGAGCCGGCACGAAACTCGTCGAGCGTGATGCCGAGCGCGATGCCGCGAAACGCAAACGGCTTGTCCGGCGAGCGCCGGCGTGCTTCAGCGGCCGCGCTCTTCGACGCGGCGCTGGCCGCACTCGTTTCGCGCGCGACCGGCTGCGCCTGGGCGGCCATCGAAACGATGCCGCCTAGCAGCGCCAACACGCAGGCAATCCGTTTGAGTGTCATGATTCGGTCGATTTCAGTCGATGGCGGATGAACACATGTCGAACGGTGTGGCCGCGGCATGGCCGACGACCGGGATGATTTTCAGCGTGGCCGACGTCAGTCGGCACGGCAGCGCGGCGACGGCGCAGCCGCCGAGAGGCAGCAGCACCGCGCCGAGCGTCAACCACGCAGCGACTCGGATGAAACGTTCAGGAATGCTCGGGGTCGACACACGGGCCTCGGTACGTCAGGCAGTCGTGTTGACGTTATGCCCGACAAGCCCGGACGGCAGCGAAGGCAGCGCCTCGGTGGCGGACTCCCGCTCCTGCGGCGCGGCTGACGGCGTATTTGAGGGGGCAGGCTTCTCCACTGGCCGCATCGGTGCGAGCGAAGAAAAGCGGGTCGAACTGAGATTGCTGTGAACGGTCATAATGAGCCTCGCGTGGCGCTAGGTTTCGATTTCACGCCGCCTGCCGTGGGCCCAAGGCGTTAGGCTGTTTTCGGCATGCGACGCAACGTACTGCATGACGAATCATCTCGCCGCACACGCACTGGCGATGCACGAAGGAACGCGCGCTTTCCAGCGGTTCTTACGACACGTTGCTATGCATTTCTACCCATTGCCATCAGTAGCAATTTCGAGCAGATTCTTTCATCGGCGGAATTTAGGCGATGCAAAATGACTACCGTAGCCGTGCTGAACGTCGACAACACATTGCCAAATATGGCGACCGTGAAATATGGCGTGAGCCTTTGGTAGCGGGCCTGACGCCCGAATCGGCCGGGCCGGTGCGGCTTTGGGTAAGTATTGGTAAGAAAACACCAGGTCGCGCGTCGCGCGAGGCAGTCTAAAATTTCGCCATGAATCCACAGGTCCTAATCGTCGACGACGATCCGGTCGTACGCGATCTGCTTTGCAAGTTTCTGCAGACGAACGGCTTCGACGCGTCGGTGCTGCATGACGGCACCCATTTGCAACGCCGGCTCGAACGTGAACGGCCATCGGTCGTCGTGCTCGACATCATGATGCCGAACACCGACGGCTTGCGCGCGCTCACCGCGTTGCGCGCCGCCGGTGACGACATTCCGGTGATCTTCGTGACGGCGCGCGGTACGGTGGCCGACCGGATTGTCGGGCTTTCGCTCGGCGCGGACGACTATCTGACCAAACCGTTCGATCCGCGCGAGCTGCTCGCGCGGATCCAGACGGTGCTGCGCCGCCGCGGGCCCTCCACAACGAGCGCGCCGGAATCCCGCAAGCCGTATCACTTCGGCCCGTTCGAGCTCGATTTCGCCACGCGTTCGTTGTCGCGCGACGATTCGAAGCTGCCGCTGCGCGACAGCGAGTTCGCTCTGCTGAAGATTTTCGTCAACAATCCGTACAAAGTGCTGTCACGCGTACTGATTCACGACCTCGTGCACCGCGACAATCTCGCCTTCCGCGACCGCAGCCTCGACGTGCCGATCTGGCGCCTGCGCCGCGTGATCGAAGACGACCCGTCCAATCCCTGTTACGTGCAGACAGTGCGCGGCAAAGGCTACGTGTTCGTGCCCGACGCCGACGGCACGCCGTTCGCCGACGAGGCTGCCTCAAGCGCATGAGAAACCCGCTGAACACGCTATTCGGCAGAATGGCGTTGCTGTCTACGGCGGTGTTGTTCGCGATTCAGGCTGGATGGTTCGTACTGGTTGTGATGCAGCCGCCGCGCCACGAAATCGACGGCTTCGCGCGCGGCATTCTGCTGGTGTTGCAGGCAATCAACGGCGAACCGATTAAAGGCGCCGCGCTCGCGCCCGCCATGCGGGTGCACCTCGTGCCCACCTGGAACATGCCGTCGAGCGTTCATCTGCATACGCCGAACGCTCATCCGCTGATCGAACTGAGCCGGCATTTGCGCGAGAACCTGCCGCCCGGCACGCAGATCGCCGTGGACGACCTGCGCCCGCCGCAGTTATGGGTCCTGTTCCCCGGCAAATCGAACTGGGTCGTCGTGCCGGTAGATGTGCCGCCGCGCCCGCATTTCCTGGTCGAATCCATTTCGATGCTGCTGGCCGCGCTGATCCTGTCGCTGTTCGCGGTCTGGCAGATGCAGCGGCCGCTGTCGCGCGTAGCCGACGCCGCCCGCGCGTTCGGTTCCGGCGGCCGGCCGGAGCCCGTGACCGTGCAAGGCCCGCGTGAACTGCGCGATCTGGTCGGTTCCTTTAACGACATGATGCGGCGTCTGAACGAGGCGGGCGACGACCAGGCGGTCATGCTGGCCGGCGTCGCGCACGATCTGAAAGCGCCGCTCACGCGGCTCAAATTGCGGGCGAGCGTGCTGGTCGCGGAAAACGAACGGGCCGGACTGATTCGCGACGTCGACTCGCTGACCAACATCGTCCAGCAGTTTCTGGAGTTTGCCGGCCAGTCCGTCGACGCGGGGCCGCCGGTCGAAGTCGACGAATTCCTGCAGGAACAGTTTTCCGCCAGCGACAGCGCCGAGACCCCGCTGTTCACGCTCGCGCTGCACGCCGGCTCGTCATTCAAGCTGCCGCGCACCTTGCTCGACCGGCTGGTCACGAACCTCGTCGACAACGCGCTCGAACACGGCTCGGCGCCGGTGGATATCGGCACGGCGCGCACCGATCAGCATTGGGTGATCAGCGTGCGCGACCACGGCCCGGGCATTCCCGACGACCGCATCGCCGCGGCGATGAAACCATTCGTACGGCTTGACGCCGCGCGTGGCGGCGAAGGTCATTGCGGCCTGGGTCTCGCGATTGTCGCGCGGCTCGCGCACGATCGCGGCGGACGCTGTCACGTGCGCAATCACGCGCAAGGCGGGCTGGAAGTACGGATCGAATTGCCGGTTTGACCGGCCTGCACGGTAAGGATGATCGAGAAGGGGAAGCACATTGGGCGCAGGCACTTACGCGCCCTTACTGAAGGGGCTTTCGCAGTGACTATGGCCTTATAGTCGCCCCCGGCAACCTCGATGCCGCCCTTCTCTGTCCGCCTTGATATTTGGGGCGGACTTTTTTTCGTCTGTACCTGCCGATGCGTTCCGCACAACGCCAGGCGCGGCGAGCTGGCCGAGCTACAGATGAAAAACCGGTCAGACGACCAGACGGTCGCGCAAAGCGTCGACCGTCGTCTGAGACATGCCAAGGCCCTGCGTCAGATAGCTCGCCATCGTGCCGTAGCTCGCCTGCACCTGATCGAACCCCGCTTGCAGATAATTTTCCTGGACGTTGAGCAACGGCGACTCGATCGTTGCGACCGCGTCGCCATTCTGCTCGCGCAGCGTCTCGGTCCGCGCCGCAATCGATTGGGCCAGGTAGACGTTGCTGAGCAGATAGTCCTGCATGATGACGTCGAGCGGCACATTGGCAATGCTCAGCAGGAGTGCCGAGACCCAACCGGCGCGATCCTTACCCGCGTCGGAATGGAACAACTGCACGCCGCCGCCATTGGCAAGCCGCGTAAGGAGCTCGCCATAGCCGACACGCTGGGCGGCGCCGGTGACATAGGCACGTGCCTGGGCTTCCATGAACGCCACGGCGGCGCCTGTCGTATCGAACGTTGGCGCGACGAAATCGCTGATACCCAGGACGTCGAGTGCCTGCGAGGTCGAACCGGCGGGCAGGATATCCGCGGTACGCGCGATTTCGCCCGGCGTGCGCAGATCGTAGACCGAAGTGACGCCGAGTTTCTGGAGGGCGATTGCGTCGGCGGCGCTGAGCGTCAGCGCGTTCGAGCGATAGAAGACGCCACGGCGCATCTGTTTGCCGTCGACCGTAGGGTAGCCGGCAGCCGCGCCCGCCACATCGCGGAAATTAGCGACCGACGCCAGACGTGGCGTTTCCGGCACTTCGGCGTCCAGATTTCCGCCTCCACACGCCGACAGCAGCGAACTGCTCATGCCGGAGAGCAACAAAACGCTTGCAGAAGATTTCAGAAACGTACGGCGCGATTGATAGGCCCGCAACGGCGTACTCGCGGAGCGACGGGATGGCGAGCAGTTTTTTGCGGTTGCGAGCATTAAGGATGACGAGCGCGGGCGTAAAGAGGAATCTCGCAGCTTGAGTGCTGCGGGCGCAGTTTAACCTTGGTCAATAATTTTTTGGTTACTTCGTAGCAGTTAGTAAGAAAACGGAACGAAACTCCTTACTTTCTGCCGTTTTTAACCACAACTGGCCGCACAACTCCTCGCCCCTCAGACTCGATCCGCGGATCGGGGCAAGGCTTCTGCTACGACCTGGGTTGCGGTCCCGGCTCGTTCTTTCCGATCCCGGTCGGTACACTGTCGCAAACCATGACGCTTGTTAAGGCGATGGGCATTGTCGCCGGCTCGGGCTATCTGCTGGTGATCGCCGCTGCAATGTGTCTGCCGGAAACCAAGGGCAAAGTGCTCGGCGCGACCCGCTCTGACGCCTGAAATCGCTGTACACACACATGAAAACGATTGTTCTGGGCGGTGGTGTGATCGGTGTCGCCACCGCTTTTTACCTGCGTCAGCAAGGCTGCGACGTTATCGTGATCGAGCGCGAGCCAGACGTCGCGCTCTCCACCAGTTTCGGCAACGCCGGCGTGATTGCGCCGGGCTATGTAACGCCGTGGGCCGCGCCCGGCATGCCGGCGAAAATCCTCAAGTATCTGTTCAAGCCGGCCTCGCCGCTAATCTTCCGCCCCACCTTCGATCCGGCCCAATGGCGCTGGATCGCGCGCTGGCTGCGTGAATGCGACCTCGAACGCTTTCGCATCAACAAGCAGCGCATGCAGCGCATCGCTTATTACAGCCGTGACTGTCTGCACGAATTCCGTGCCCGTCACCCATTCGACTATGGCCGCAGCCAGGGCTATCTGCAGTTGTTCCGCAGCGAATACGACGTCGAACTGGCGCAACCGGCGCTGGCTATCCTGCGCGACGCGGGCATCGTGCATCGGGAAGTCAGCGCGGCACAGTGCGTCGAGATCGAACCTGGCTTGCGCTGGGCGCGTCAGACGCCGCTCTCGGGCCTTTATCTCCCCGATGACGAAGCCGGCGATTGCGCCCGCTTCACCCGCGAACTCCGTGCGATCTGCGAGCGCAGCGGCGTGCAGTTTCGCTTCGACACACGCGTCGCGGCGCTCGATGTGCAAGGCCGTGCCGTGCGCGGTGTGCGTATAGAAAGCGAACGCGGCAATGAGACGCTGCAAGCGGATGCAGTGGTCGTGGCGCTGGGCGTGGACAGTGCGGCGCTGCTCGCGCCGCTCGGCGTGAAAGTGCCCCTCTACCCGGTCAAAGGCTATTCGGCGACCTTACCCGTCACCGACGACGAAAAAGCCCCCCATGCGGCACTGATGGACGAGTCGCTGAAAACGGCCATCACGCGCTTCGGCACTAACCTGCGCGTGGCCGGCACGGCGGAGCTCGGCAATCGCCAGACAACCTTGCGCGAACAGGCTCTGCAGACGCTGATGAAAGTGCTCGGCGACTGGTTTCCGCACGCGGCCAATCCGACGTCCGCGCACTTCTGGGTAGGCCGCCGTCCTATGACGCCCGATGGCGCGCCGTTGCTCGGTCCGTGTGGCGTGGACAATCTCTGGCTGAACGTCGGACATGGTTCGACGGGCTGGGCAATGTCGATGGGTTCGGGCCGCGTGGTCGCGGATCTGATTACACAGCGCAAGCCGGAAATCGATCTCGACGGGCTGACGGTGAACCGGTATCGGAAATGACCGCGCGACCCGGCGCGCAGGCAAGACGCTTCAAGACGCTTTAGCGAACGCCACGGAACGCGCCGGAACGTCGTAAAAACAGAAAAGCCGGGTCACCCTTACAGGTGCCCGGCTTTGTTTTTTACCGCTTTGGGGTACGGCTTATGTACCGCTTTGTCGTCTCCACCTGGTCCTGCAAGCATTCGCCGGTTTCCGCGCCATCAGGCTAAAACCGGCTGGAGACGTTACGTTAGCGCGGCAGCTCCGAATGACCCATCAGGAAAGCGTCGACCGAACGTGCGCACTGACGGCCTTCGCGAATCGCCCACACCACCAGCGACTGGCCACGACGCATATCGCCCGCGGTGAAGACCTTGTCCACCGACGTGTAATACGCCTTGTCGCCTTCGGTCGACGCACGCACGTTGCCGCGCGCATCCTTGTCGACGCCGAACGCTTCGAGCACCGGCGACACCGGCTGCGTGAAGCCCATGGCCAGCAGCACCAGATCGGCCTTCATTTCGAATTCCGAGTTCGGCACTTCCTGCATCTTGCCGTCCTTCCATTCGACACGCGCGGCGATCAGCTTCTCGACCTTGCCGTTCTTGCCTTCGAGGCGCTTGGTCGCCACCGCCCAATCGCGCGAGCAGCCTTCGTCGTGCGACGACGAGGTGCGCAGCTTGATCGGCCAGTACGGCCACACGAGCGGCTTGTTCTCTTCTTCCGGCGGTTGCGGCAGCAGTTCGAATTGCGTGACGCTCTTCGCGCCATGACGGTTCGAGGTACCGACGCAGTCCGAACCCGTATCGCCGCCACCGATCACGACCACGTGCTTGCCCTTGGCGAGCAACTGGTTCGCGACCTTGTCGCCGGCGTTGACCTTGTTCTGCTGCGGCAGGAATTCCATCGCGTAGTGGATGCCTTCCAGCTCGCGGCCTGGCACCGGCAGATCGCGCGGCGTTTCTGAACCGCCTGCGATCACCACCGCGTCGAACTGTTCTTTCAGCTCGGCCGGCGTGATCGTTTCTTTCGCCGTATTGCCGATGTATGCCGGCAGCGAATCCGCCTTACCGACGAACACGTTGGCGCGGAACGTCACGCCTTCGGCTTCCATCTGGCGCATGCGGCGATCGATCAGCCACTTTTCCAGTTTGAAGTCAGGAATGCCGTAACGCAGCAAGCCGCCGATACGGTCATTCTTTTCGAACACGGTGACATCGTGCCCCGCGCGCGCGAGTTGCTGCGCGACGGCCAAACCGGCGGGGCCGGAACCGACCACCGCGACCTTCTTGCCGGTCTTGTGCTTCGGCGGCAGCGGCGCGACCCAACCTTCGGCCCACGCTTTGTCGATGATCGCGTGTTCGATCGACTTGATGCCGACCGGGTCGTTGTTGATGCCGAGCGTGCACGCCGCTTCGCACGGCGCCGGGCAGATGCGGCCCGTGAACTCGGGGAAGTTGTTCGTGGAATGCAGCACTTCGATCGCGTTCTTCCAGTCCTGGTGGAACACCAGGTCGTTGAAGTCCGGGATGATGTTGTTCACCGGGCAGCCGTTGTTGCAGAACGGAATGCCGCAGTCCATGCAACGCGCGCCTTGAATCTTGGCTTCGTCGTCGGTCAATGCCGCAACGAATTCCTTGTAGTGCTTCACACGCGTGAGCGGAGCTTCGTACGCCTCGTGGCGGCGCTCGAACTCGAGAAAACCGGTTGCCTTGCCCATGTGGTTCTCTTCTCTATCTGTATCAGGTGAGGTGATCTACACCCGCCGCGCGTCGAATGATCGAGCGGCGGCGGGTACGGCTAAATGTGACGTCTTCGGTGCTGAGATCGGCGAAGGAGTTAAGCGGCGAGTACTTCCTTGTTCGCCTTCTTCGCTGCCATCTCGCCCAGTGCGCGCTTGTATTCGGTCGGGAACACCTTCACGAACTGACGGCGCGACGCATCCCAGTTTTCGAGCAGCGCCTTTGCACGCGGCGAACCCGTGAACTGGAAGTGACGTTCGATGAGACCCTTGAGCAGGGCTTCATCGGTCGCGCCGCTGTGCCACAAGCCCTTGTCGACCGTGCGTTCCTGTTCGGCCTGTTGCAGAACCGGATCGAGCGCGACCATCGACTTGTTGCACTTGCCGGCAAACGTGCTGTCCGGGTCGTACACATAAGCGATACCGCCCGACATCCCGGCCGCGAAGTTACGGCCCGTTTCGCCGAGCACGACAACCGTGCCGCCCGTCATGTATTCGCAACCATGGTCGCCCGTGCCTTCGACAACCGCCGTCGCGCCCGAGTTACGCACGCAGAAGCGCTCGCCCGCAACGCCGCGGAAGAACGATTCGCCTTCGATCGCGCCGTACATCACCGTGTTGCCGCAGATGATGTTTTCTTCCGACTTGCCGCGGAAATCATTCGTAGGACGGATGATGATGCGGCCGCCCGAGAGACCCTTGCCGACGTAGTCGTTGCCGTCGCCGACCAGATCCAGCGTGACGCCGCGCGCGAGGAACGCGCCGAAGCTCTGACCCGCGGTACCCTTCAACTGGATGTGAATCGAGTCGTCAGGCAGGCCGTCGTGGCCGTACTTCTTCGCGATCGTGCCGGACAGCATCGCGCCGACCGTACGGTTGACGTTGCGCACCGGCTGGATGAACGAGACGTGTTCGCCCGTCTCGATCGCGGCCTTCGCCTTCTCGATCAGCACGTGATCCAGCGCGCGGTCCAGACCGTGGTCCTGCACGTCGACGTGCTTGCGTGCCACGTCTGCCGAAACCTGCGGCTGATAGAACACGCGCGAGAAGTCGAGACCCTTCGCCTTCCAGTGTTCGACGCCCTTCTTCATGTCGAGCAGTTCGGCGTGGCCGATCAGGTCCTCGAACTTGCGGATGCCCAGTTGCGCCATGATTTCGCGCGCTTCTTCCGCAACGAAGAAGAAGAAGTTGACGACGTGTTCCGGCTGGCCCTGGAACTTCGCACGCAGCACCGGATCTTGCGTCGCGACGCCGACCGGGCAGGTGTTCAGGTGGCACTTGCGCATCATGATGCAGCCTTCCACGACGAGCGGCGCCGTCGCGAAGCCGAATTCGTCCGCGCCGAGCAGCGCGCCGATCACGACGTCGCGGCCGGTCTTCATCTGACCGTCGGCCTGCACGCGGATACGGCCGCGCAACTGGTTCAGCACCAGCGTCTGCTGCGTTTCAGCCAGACCCAGTTCCCACGGCGTGCCGGCATGCTTCACCGACGACAGCGGCGATGCACCCGTGCCGCCATCATGGCCGGCGATCACGACGTGATCGGCCTTCGCCTTGGCAACACCGGCAGCCACCGTACCGACGCCCGACTCCGACACCAGCTTCACCGAAATGCTGGCCGCCGAATTGGCGTTCTTCAGGTCGTGAATCAGTTGCGCCAGATCTTCGATCGAGTAAATGTCATGGTGCGGCGGCGGCGAAATCAGGCCGACGCCCGGCACCGAATAACGCAGCTTGCCGATGTATTCCGACACCTTGTGGCCCGGCAACTGACCGCCTTCGCCCGGCTTTGCGCCTTGCGCCATCTTGATCTGGATCTGATCGGCCGACGCGAGATATTCCGCCGTCACGCCGAAACGGCCCGACGCCACCTGCTTGATCCGCGAGCGCAGCGAATCGCCTTCCTTTAGCGGAATGTCGACGATCACTTCGTCGCCGATCACCGACTTCATGGTGTCGCCGTTCTTGATCGGAATACCGCGCAGTTCGTTGCGGTAACGATTCACGTCCTCGCCGCCTTCGCCCGTGTTCGACTTGCCGCCGATGCGGTTCATCGCGACCGCCAGCGTGGCGTGAGCTTCGGTCGAGATCGAGCCCAGCGACATGGCGCCAGTGGCGAAACGCTTGACGATCTCTTTCGCCGATTCGACTTCGTCGAGCGGGATCGCCTTGGTCGGATCGAACTTGAATTCGAACAGGCCGCGGAACGTCATGTGACGCTTGGTCTGATCGTTGATCAGATGCGCGTATTCCTTGTACGTCTGGTACGAGTTGCTGCGCGCCGAGTGCTGCAGCTTGGCGATCGCATCCGGCGTCCACATGTGTTCTTCACCGCGCACGCGGTACGCGTACTCGCCGCCCGCGTCGAGCATGTTCGCGAGCACTGGATTGTCGCCGAACGCGTCGCGATGCAGACGGATCGCTTCTTCCGCGACGTCGAACAGGCCGATCCCGCCGACCTTCGACGACGTGCCCTTGAAGTACTTCACCACCAGGTCTTCAGCCAGACCGACTGCTTCGAAAATTTGCGCGCCGGTGTACGACATGTACGTCGAAATGCCCATCTTCGACATGACCTTCATCAGGCCCTTGCCGACTGCCTTGGTGAAGTTGTAGACCGCCTTTTCCGCCGACAGGTCGCCCTTCAGGCCGGCTGCGAGCTGGCTGAGCGTTTCCATCGCGAGGTACGGGTGCACGGCTTCCGCGCCGTAGCCCGCGAGCAACGCGAAGTGGTGCGTTTCACGCGCCGAGCCGGTTTCCACGACCAGCCCCGCGCTCGTGCGCAGACCGTGCTGGACGAGGTGCGTGTGGATCGCGGCGGTAGCCAGCAATGCCGGAATCGCGACGTTGTCGCGGTCGGTCTTGCGGTCCGACACGATCAGCATGTTGTAGCCGGACTTGACCGCATCCACGGCTTCCGCGCACAGCGAAGCCAGACGCGCTTCGATGCCTTCCTTGCCCCAGGCCACCGGATAGCAGATGTTCAGTTCGTACGAGCTGAACTTGCCGCCCGTGTACTGATCGATCGCGCGGATCTTGGCGATGTCCTTGAAGTCGAGCACCGGCTGCGACACTTCGAGACGCATCGGCGGGTTGATGTTGTTCGTGTCCAGCAGGTTCGGCTTCGGACCGACGAACGACACCAGCGACATCACCATGTTTTCACGGATCGGGTCGATCGGCGGGTTCGTGACTTGCGCGAACAGCTGCTTGAAGTAGTGGTAAAGCGTTTTGTTCTTGTTGGACATGACCGCCAGCGGCGAGTCGTTGCCCATCGAACCGACCGCTTCTTCACCGGCTTGCGCCATCGGCGCCATCAGGAACTTGAGGTCTTCCTGCGTGTAGCCGAACGCCTGCTGGCGATCCAGCAAGGCAGCGGCTTCGCGGCGTTCCGTCGCGACGTCTTCGGCCTTCGCCTCGATTTCGTCGAGCTTGATGCGGACCGCGTCGATCCAGCTCTTGTATGGCTTGGCGTTGGCGAGGTTGTCCTTCAGTTCCTTGTCGTCGATGATGCGGCCGTGCTCCATGTCGATCAGGAACATCTTGCCCGGCTGCAGACGCCACTTCTTGACGATCTTCGACTCGGGAATCAGCAACGTGCCCGCTTCCGACGCCATGATGACGAGGTCGTCGTCAGTGACGATGTAGCGCGCCGGACGCAGACCGTTACGGTCGAGCGTGGCGCCGATCTGACGGCCGTCGGTGAAAGCAATGGCGGCGGGGCCGTCCCACGGCTCCATCATCGCTGCATGGTATTCGTAGAACGCGCGGCGGTTGTCGTCCATCAGCGTGTGCTGTTCCCAGGCTTCCGGGATCATCATCATCATGGCGTGGACGAGCGGGTACCCGGCCATCACCAGCAGTTCGAGACAGTTGTCGAACGAGGCGGTGTCCGATTGGCCCGGATAGATCAGCGGCCACAGCTTCGGCAGATCGTCGCCGAGCACGTGCGACGCGATCGCGCCGGTACGGGCGTTCAGCCAGTTGACGTTGCCCTTCACCGTGTTGATTTCGCCGTTGTGGGCGATCATGCGGTACGGGTGAGCCAGTTCCCACGCCGGGAACGTGTTGGTCGAGAAGCGCTGGTGCACCAGCGCCAGTGCCGACACCGTGCGCTCGTCCTGCAGGTCGCGGTAATACACGCCAACCTGGCCCGCCAGCAGCAGCCCCTTATAGACGACCGTGCGCGCCGAGCACGACGGCACGAAGTATTCCTTGCCGTGCTGGAGCTTGAGCGCCTGGATGCGGTGGCTCGCGGTCTTGCGAATCACGTACAGCTTCCGTTCGAGCGCGTCGGTCACCATGATGTCCTTGCCGCGGCCGATGAAGATCTGGCGGATCAGCGGCTCGCTCGCCTTGACGGTGGGCGAAATCGGCATGGAGTGGTCGACCGGCACGTCGCGCCAGCCCAGCACGACCTGGCCTTCGGCCTTCACGGTGCGTTCCAGTTCCTGTTCGCAGGCGAGACGCGATGCATGTTCCTTCGGCAGGAAAATCATACCGACGCCGTACTCGCCGCTCGGCGGCAGGACCACGCCCTGCTTGGCCATTTCCTCACGATAGAAACCGTCCGGGATCTGGATCAGGATGCCCGCGCCGTCGCCCATCAGCGGATCGGCGCCGACGGCGCCCCGGTGGTCGAGGTTTTCAAGAATCTTCAAGCCTTGCTCGATGATCTCGTGGCTTTTCTTGCCCTTGATATGAGCAACGAAACCGACGCCGCAGGCGTCATGTTCGTTTTGCGGGTCGTATAGACCCTGCGCGGCGGGAACCGGGTGAATCGGTTGCTGGTGGTCGTTCATGGGGACACCGTCTGTGAGGGGCCGGACAGGCCGTTAAACCGTTTTTCTTTTGCCGCAGCGCGCAGCGCAACCGCGTCGGCGACTCCGCACGCTTGATGCTACGCGTATCAAAAACCGCCGGAATTCGGAATATACGCGACGAATCAACGGAATAGCAAATAAAACGTGATGGTCGATCCCCAATTATCAAGTTGGTGCATTGCGGCTATTTTTTATTGGTGCCATATCATAAAAGTGCAAAAGAAAACGGCATCCTAAGATGCCGTTCCAGGCACAGCTCTTTGATATGAAACGCTTTATTGCGTCTGCGGCGTTTCGCGCACCTTGCGCGGCCGCCCACGCGGCAGCGGCGAGACGCGCCGGTTTGCGGCGCGCGCCGCCCATTCCCGGTACGTATCGCTGCCCAGAACCCAGCCTTTCAGGGTGGCCTGCTGAAGCTGACTGGTTTCGCGTTCGTCGAGCGGCTGCTCGCACAGTTCGCGGTAAGCGCGCTGCCGCTCGAAGGGCGTATTGCCGAGCGACCAGTACAACGGGTGGTCGGTAATGAGGCTGTCGAGCGTCAGGCCGATATGGTGACGATAGCTCGACCAGCGGTAATCCTCGGGCGCACTCACGAGCCCGGCTCGCACCGGACACATCTCGACGACCCGGCTCGCGAGCAGGAAGTAGCGCTCGCCTTCGATCACCGTGGCCCGGTAGCGTCCCTCCCATAAGGTGCCGCGGCGGGCATATCGCCGGTTGAAATGCGCAACGTAGCGCCGCCCCACTGCCTGCATCGCCTTCGGCAGGCTCGACTCTTCAGTCGGCGTGACGAGCAGTTGCACAGCGCCGGGCATCAACGCGTACGCGTGGATGGATAAGTGATGGTCGCGCGAAGCCGCTTTCAAGCAGTCGATGAAAAGCTCGTAGTCCTGGTCGTCGACGAATGCGGGCTGCTGATCGAGTCCACGGAGGATGACGTGCTGCGGCTGGTCAGGGACATAGAGACGTGCAAGCCGTGCCATGCTGGAGTATCCAATAGTCGCGTTGGTACATACCCGAAGGTCCGAAGAACCGCGCCCGCCCGGGGTTCGGCGCAGCGCGGCTAAGCCAGAAACCGTGCGGGGCCTAGGGAGAAAGCTCTAACCGCCGCGTATGGTTTGTTTCAAACGTTGTAGTCATAATGAGCGGGCCTTTTCTGGAGGAGCACATATGAAATTAAAACAGGCCGTAACGGGGATCGCGGCGTTAGCCTGCATGACAACGGCAGCGCACGCGCAATCGGCCGGAAGCTTTTACGTCACGACAGGCTGGTTCCATCTTGCACCTCAATCGAGCAGCGACCCGTTGAGAGTGACAAGCATAGGCGGCAGCCCGACCAACATCACCGAACCCAACACCGGCGCATCACTGAGTTCGGCCGATACTATCGGCCTGACCGCCGGCTACTTCATCACCGATCACATCGCCACCGAATTCGTAATCGGCTATCCGCCTTCGTTCGACCTGAACGGCACGGGTAGCCTCGAACAATTCGGCAAGCTCGGTCAGGCGAAACAGTGGAGCCCGACTCTGCTGTTCAAGTACTACTTCAACGCCCCGACCGCGACCTTCCGCCCGTATCTCGGCGTTGGTGTGAGCCGCATCTGGTTCACCGACGAAAAAATCACCAATGGCGCATTTGAAGCAAACGTCCTGCATGGTCCGACCAGCGTCACTACGGATAGTTCGTGGGAGCCGGTGTTTAATGCAGGTTTCACCTATGCGTTCAACCAGCACTGGTTCGCGGGCGTCTCGATCTCGTACCTGCCGCTCAGCACGACCGCCAAGCTGAACACCGCTGCAAGCACGCCGGTCGGAACGCTGAATGTGCAGTCGCAAACCAAGATCAAGCTGAACCCGATCGTTACCTACGTCAACATCGGTTACCGTTTCTAACGGGTCACGAAATTGGGGCCGCTAAGTTAGGGTAGTCGAATTTTCGTGGCTTAGACAACGCTGTCATATATCCAATGGCAGCGTTTTTTATTTTCGGCGCGATTTGAGGGACCGTTCACGGCATACGGATGTCCGTCACGCAACGGGCAGGCGGGCGTGTTTGTAAATTTGACCCGCTATCGGGTCGGGGCGTGCAATATCTGCTGATGAATGCGCGTCGGCGTTACGGTGCACAAGGGCTGGGGGTTTGGCACCGAAGTTGCGTCCCCAAAAGGTTTCCCGCGTGGCAACGTGTGTCTGCGTGACAGCGTGGGATCTTTCCACCCTCATCGACGGAGCGACCATGACAGCACTTCCGAACACACGAGACGCCCTCGGCGAATCCTGGACCACCACCAGCCGCCGTGCGCGGCGAATCGCCCGCCACAGCCGCCATGCGGCCGAAGACATTGCCGGCGAGCTGCGCCACCTGATGTCGGAACTGGAGTCCACCCTGGCAGACGGAACCCAGGCCGACGCCGTGGCGCTGCGCGGCAAGTTGCGCAAACAGCTCGACATCGCCCGTGCCCGTTTGAACGATACCCGCGAGGCCATGCGGGAACGCGCCGAAGTGGCCATCTCCGACGCCGACGACTATGTGCACGAAAACCCGTGGCAGACGATAGCGATCGTCGGCGGTGTTGCGCTGATCGCGGGCGCGCTGTTAGCGTCGCGGCTGCGCTGAGACGGTAAGACGAGCAGCCACGCCGGCTAGCGCCGGTTCGATCAGTTGTCGTCGATCACGAACAGCCGCTGATACTCCTTCACCGCATACCGATCCGTCATACCCGCGATGTAGTGGGCAATCAGGCGCGGTTGCAGCGACGCGTCCGTCGATTGATAACCGGGTGGCAACAGCCGCGAATCTTCCGTGAACGCATCGAACAGGCCGGCCACCACGCGGCGCGCCTTGTTGGCCATCCGCATCACACGATAGTGGCGGTACAGGTTCTTGAACAGGAAGCGCTTGAGCGCCGCCGCCTGCGCGGCGATGGCTTCGCTATGCGCGACGAGCGGCGGTGCGGCGCGCACCGCGTCCAGCGAGACCGGCGCGTGCCTGGCAAGGTTGAGCGAGGTCGTATCGATCAGATCGACGATCAACGTATTGATGATGCGGCGCACCGTCTCGTGAATCAGCCGGCGCCCTTCGATCTGCGGAAAGTCGCCGCGCGCCGCCACGTAGTGCGTCTGCCATAACTCGACTTCGGCAAGCTGCTCCACGGTGAGTAGGCCGGAGCGCAAGCCGTCGTCGACGTCGTGGTTGTTGTACGCAATCTCATCGGCGACATTGGCGATCTGCGCTTCGATGGAAGGCTGCCGCCCGTCCAGAAAACGCTCGCCGAGCGCGCCGAGCCGCCGCGCATTCTCACGCGAGCAGTGCTTGAGGATGCCTTCCCGCGTTTCGAAACAGAGGTTCAGGCCGTTGAACGCGCCGTAGTGCTCCTCCAGATCGTCGACCACCGCGAGGCTTTGCAGGTTGTGCTCGAAGCCGCCATGCTCGCGCATACATTCGTTCAGCGCATCCTGGCCCGCGTGGCCGAACGGCGTATGACCAAGATCGTGCGCAAGCGAAATAGCTTCAACGAGGTCTTCGTTGACCCGCAGATTGCGAGCAACAGAGCGGGCGATCTGCGCGACTTCCAGGCTATGGGTGAGCCGCGTGCGAAATAGATCGCCCTCGTGATTCACGAATACCTGCGTTTTGTATTCAAGCCGGCGGAACGCCGTCGAGTGGACGATGCGATCGCGATCGCGCTGAAACTCCGTGCGCGCGCTGGGCGCAGCTTCGGGATAGCGACGGCCGCGCGATTGGGAGGAATGTGCTGCATACGGCGCGAGATGCGCTTCGAGTGCATCCTGCGACGGCACACCGCTCACGGGCGTGCCTGCCGGGTCATGCTTTACATCGTCGCTGCGCCTGTCAGTCACCGGATTCTCCGAAACATGGGCGGCGCCTCGTGACGCTCGTGCGTGCTGCCTTGCTGCGAAGCCCCTGCCGAGTCGGTTTAGACGGCGGCGGCCAGCGTGGCGTGCACCTCGGCGTCAGGCGCCTGGGTGATCAGCGTCTCACCGAAACGCTTCAGCAGAATGAATTTGATCGCACCGGCTTCCGCCTTCTTGTCGACCCGCATGAGGTCGACATAGCGCGACTCGCCGAGCGCAGGCGCCCGGGTGGGCAGATGCGCGGCAACGATCACGTCGACCAGACGCTTGCGCACCGCTTCGTCGAGATAACCCATGCGCACGGACAGGTCCGCCGCCATCACCATCCCGCAGCCGACCGCCTCACCGTGCAGCCACTCGCCGTAGCCGAGTCCGGCCTCGATCGCGTGGCCGAAGGTGTGGCCGAAATTGAGGATCGCGCGCAATCCGCCTTCGCGCTCGTCCTGCGCCACGACCGACGCCTTGATCTCGCACGAGCGCTTGACCGCCTCGGCCAGCGCTTCGGGTTCGCAGCGATTGAGCGCCTCGACATTCGCCTCGATCCAGCGGAAGAAACCGGCGTCGGCAATCGCGCCGGTCTTGATCACTTCAGCGACGCCCGCCGCCAGTTCGCGCCCCGGCAACGTGCGCAACGCGCCGATGTCGGCGATCACGGCCTGTGGCTGGTAGAACGCGCCGATCATATTCTTGCCGAGCGGGTGGTTGATGCCCGTCTTGCCGCCCACCGACGAATCGACTTGCGACAGCAAGGTGGTCGGCACCTGGATGAACGGCACGCCACGCATGTAGCAAGCCGCGGCAAACCCCGTCATGTCGCCGATCACGCCACCGCCGAGAGCGATCAGTGTGGTCTTGCGATCGGCGCGCGAGCCCAGCAGCGCGTCGAAAATCAGGTTCAGCGTTTCGAGGTTCTTGTACGCTTCGCCGTCCGGCAAAACGACCGTGGAAACCTGCTTGCCGAGCGGCGCCAACGCAGCGCGCAGCTTGTCGCCGTAAAGCGGGTCGACCGTAGTGTTCGTGACGATCGTGACCGAGCTGCCGGCGATATGCGGCGCGAACAACGCGGTCTGGCCGATCAGATCGGCACCGATATGGATGGGATAGGCGCGCTCGCCCAGTTCGACATTGACGGTAATCATACGGTCCATTATGAAGCAGGATGTTTGGCGACGCCGGCCATCTCGAGCTGCATCAGAACCATGTTGACGAGTCCGTTGACCGAAGGCCGGCCAGTTTCGATCACGAAGTGCGCGCATTCCCGGTATAGCGGATCGCGTACTTCGTAGAGCGCCTCGAGGCGCGCTTTGGGGTCTTCGGTCTGCAACAGCGGGCGATTTTTGTCGCGCCGGGTGCGCAGCCACAGATCATGCGGATTGGCGCGCAAATAGATCACCACGCCCCGATTTTGCAGCGCTTCGCGGTTTTCCGGCCGCAGCACCGCGCCGCCGCCCGTGGCCAGCACGATATTGTCGCGCCCGGTCAGGTCGGAAATCACGTGCGCTTCACGATCGCGAAAGCCCGCTTCGCCTTCCAGCTCGAAGATCACCGGAATGCGCGCGCCCGTACGCGCCTCGATTTCATGGTCGGAATCGAAGAACGGGCGATCGAGACGGCGCGCAATGGCCCGGCCCACGGTGGTTTTGCCTGCCCCCATGAGCCCTACAAAAAATACATTGGCGTGTGCGTCCCGCGCTTGCAACGGTGTCCCTCTGGCTAATCCGGTATGGTTCGTGCCGCAGCTTACTGGCAAAGCGGCTGCCTTGTCGAGCCTGCAGGCCGCCGCTGGATGGCGGCGGCAGCGTGCCCCTAATTTGTCTGAACGACGCGCGGCGTGATGAAAACAGCCAGTTCACTGCGCTGGTCCCGATGGGCCCGATGGCGGAAAAGCGCCCCTAAAACCGGTATTTTGCCCAGGACCGGCACCCGCGTCACATCGTCCCGGTTGTCGGTCGCGTAAATTCCGCCGATCGACACCGTACCACCATCTTCGACTTCGACGCGCGTTTGCACGTGTTTGGTGTTGATCGCCGGCCCGGCGTCGGTCTGCTCGCCGACGCTGTCTTTGGCGACATCGAGGTCCAGCACCACTCTGCCGTCCGGCATGATTTGCGGCTCGACCTCCAGTTTGAGTGTGGCGCGGCGAAACTGCACGCCCGACACGCCCTGCCCGACTTTCGCCTGATAGGGCAGCTCGGTGCCCTGCTCGACGACCGCTTTCATCCGGTCTGCCGTCACGACCCGGGGGCTCGAGACGATCTCACCGCGCCCTTCGGCCTCCAGCGCACTCAGCTCGATGTTCAGGAGCCGCGTCGCGCCGGCTGCGAACAAGGTCAGCCCGGCGGTGGCGGCGTCGAAACCGGCAATCGGCCGTGCCGACAGATCGTACACCGCGCCGTCCTTGCCGCCCGTCAAGCCTCGGGCGGTGCCGTCGGCGTTGGCGGCCGCCATGGAAAGCCGCACACCGAGATTGCGCGAAAACCCATGCTCGCCCTCGACGATACGCGCTTCGATCAATACCTGACGGGTCGGCCGGTCGACGGAGGCAAGCAACGCCGTGATTTGCGCGAGGCGCCCGTCGAGATCGGTGACGAACAGCAGATTGGTGCGCGGATCGGCGGTCGCGGCGCCGCGTTTGGACAGCACGCGCTGGTTTCCGGCACCGGTCAGCAAACGCCGCACGTCCTCGGCGCGCGCGTAGTGCAACTCGAACGTGCGGCTCGCGAGCGGCTCAAGGTCAGCGGCTCTCGCATGCGCTTCGAAACGCTGCCGCTCACGTGTGGCCAGATCCGCGATTGGCGCGACCCAGATCACGTTGCCGTGACGCTCCATTGCCAACCCGTTGACGTCGAGCAAGGTATCGAATGCCGTGCGCCACGGCACCTTGTCGAGCCGCAGTGACACGGCGCCCCGCACTCTCTCGCTGGCGACGATGTTCAGTCCGGTGAACTGGGCAAACGCGTTGAGCACGGCGCCGAGTTCCGCGCGCTGGAAGTTAAGCGAGATCGGTTTGTCGTCGGCGGCGAGTTTGGCATCTAGCGGCGTTTTCGGCGCATCGCTCAGGCGCGCGAGCGGAGGCAGCGGTACCGGCGGCCCTTCGAGCGCCGAGGTTCCGGCGAGGTCGTCGCGTGCGGAGGCCGCCGATTGCCTCCGTAGCGGCACTGAGCCGTCTGCATCGTCTGTCAGGTCGCCGGTGCGTCCGATCTCGTCGGTTGCCGCCGCTCGTGATATGCCGGACTCGGGCTGGTCGGCGGAATCGTCGCGGAACGGGTTGGGCAATTCGGCAACGATGCCGCGCGGCAGCGGCGGCACATCGTGTCGGGCATCGAGCGGTGCAATGGCGTTGTCGATCGGCATGTACGCGGGCAGTGGCGGCAGCGGCGAGATCGACGCATGCGCGACGCCGGCGCTTATCGTAATGCCAGCGACCAGGCCGCGGACCGGGCTGTGACATCTCCTGTGATGCGTGCGTTGGACCGGACTGCGAGGCCGGCTTCTACGCACGCGTCCAAACAGACCACGGCACACACCCAGGCCCAAACACACACGAACACCAACGCGCGACACCGAGGGACCGAACGGCTTCATCAGCCTCATCAAGATGCCTCCGTCAGCGTCAGCGTGCGAGTCGCTGAGCCGTTGGCCAGCGTGATGCCGAACGCGTCGAGCCGCGTGACACGCTCGGTGCCAAGTTGCTGCCCCGATGCGACGGTGGTCGCGCCATCCGGCGTATCGAGCAAAGCCAGTCCGTGTATGCGATCGCGCAGTAAACCGACCAGCCGCCATTGCGAAGCATCAGGCTGCGGCTCGCCGGCCGCGAGCATCTGCGGAAGCGAGAACGGGTCGAAAAACACGATGTCTTCTTCGTCATCCGAATCGAGACTATCGTCGGCAAACGCATCCGCCGTAGCAGTTAAAGGCACGGGCCTCAGCGCGCTGAATACATGCAGCGTTGCCTTCACTGCTAGCGAAGCGGCATCGCGGTTCACTGTCACGTCGACTGGAACGATCAGTACCGGCAGATCAGACAGACCGCGCAGGAATGCCATCAGGTGTACGAAATCGGTGTGCGCGGTGAGCTGTATAGGACGCATGCTTTCGGCATCCGAGCCGCTTGCGGAACCCGGTTCTACCGAGAGCAAAGAGACGCTATTCTGTGCCGCGAGTTCGGACACGATGCGCACATCGTCCGCGGAGGTCCATGACGCTGACAACCGCGCACCCGGCGTGGCGGCAACTTGCCGGCGCAGCGCGGGCAATTGCGCCAGCGCGCGGTGCGCGTCCGCGAGATGCCGCGTGGCAACCTCCAATGCCGTACGGCTCGCCTCGACCCCACCGAGATCGGCGACAACCCAACCGTGTGCGCCAAGTCCGAACACAACCACAGCGATCGTCACCGCGACCACCCAACGGCGCCGACGACTCCAGGCCGCAAGTGGCAAACGCACACGCTTCATCCACTGGGAAAAAGCGGGCCGCGTGCTTGCCGCGCCGCCGAACTCGACAAAAATCGTACTCATTTCGCACCTCCTGATTTTTCAGACTTCATGGGACGTGGCGCCGCCAAACCCGACGCACGGGCCGTTTTCGGGAACGGCGAGTCCCAGCGCAGATGCGCTCCAAATTCGACCGGGCCGGTAACGCCGGCCGCTGCAACTGCATTGCTGCGCGGCGCCGAGCGATGCAGGTCGCTCACCTCCGCGCCCGTCACGCCGCGGATCGCGCTCAAGCGCTTGAGCCACTCGGCCGACGCGATATGTCCGCGCGAGGTCGCGAGCAACTCTGTCTCGTACTCGCGTTGGCGCAACTGCTGCAGCACCACGCCGTCACCGGGTTCGAAACTCAACGCATCCAGCAGATCGCGCAAATGCGTAAGCGGCCCGGACAAGGTCATCGCACGCGCCGCGCCTTTGCGTTGTTCGTCTTGCGCCTGCAGTAACCTGGCGTGCTCCGCGAGCGGTATGGCCAGTTGCGTGAGCGATTGCTCGATCGACGCACGCTGCGCATCGGTCCGTGCCCGTTCGAATGCCTGCCACCCGACTAACGCGAGCACAGCGACAAGTCCGGCGAGCACGGCGGCAACCCATTCGAACAGACGCCGCCCACGTGCAAGCCGCGCATTGCGTTGCCGGTACGGCAGCAGATTGAAGCCTCCAAGCCATGGCCGTGCGAGGCGCGCACCGCGTATAGACGCTCGCGTGGTGGGGGCCGCCGGATTCAAAACGGAACGCAGGCCGCGCATCACTCCAGCACCCCGCGAAGCGCAAGTCCGAATGCAACCGAGGCGGAAGGTTCGTGCAACAACGGATCGTGCAGTTGACGGGCAAGCCCGCCAAGCGCCGCACATTCGAACGGCAGCACGGTGCAGCCCAGCACGTCGGCTATATCCGCAATCGAGAAACCCACGCCGTCGAGCAGATCGATCTCGCCGCTCACCAACGCGCAGTCGAGTACAGGGCCGTGGACGAGATCGCGCAACGCGTCGGCAAGATCGGTGTGCTCGGGCGCCGGGTAGCGCATTTCACCGACCAGGCAGTCGTCGACGATGCGCCAGCCGTATACGCCGTCCGCACCGATCCACAGCGCGACATAGGGCTCGTGTGGATCGAGCTCGAGGCTCGCCGCATAACGCATTGCACGCAAAGCCGCGTGCGGCTCGCCATCGATCGCGGTAAGCGAGATACCGGCAGTCGCCGCGCATTCGATCCGCGCTTCGAGATGCTGGCGTGCGGTGGCGGCAATCGTCACCGAACGAATCGGCGAACGCGTTTCGTCGACGAACCAGTCGACTGCCAATGCATGTCGCTCGAGACCCGCTATGCGCTCGACTTCGCTCATCACCGCCGGTTCGAGTTCGGCAAGTTCATGGCCGCCGTCGTCCGCACAGCCGCTCAGCGCGGCGAGCTGTGTCAGCGGCACGGTGGTCGTCAACGTGGCCGAGGCGGGCAATGCCATTGCGCATCGCAATGCCTGCGTCGTACAGGCGTGCGGCAGACCGGCAAATGCGTCGCGCAACGCACGCGCCACCGCATGCCGGTCGGCGATCTCCGTGCCGGCCATCGCACCGGCGCCAAGCGGCACGGTGCACACGTATTCGATATGCAACGCGGCACGTGTGCGCGAATGCTGACTCACCACAACGAGACGCACTGCCTGCGAACCCACATCGATCCCCGCAGCAAAACGCTGCGCTCCGAGTTGCACACCTTGAAGCCACGAATTTTTAAACGTCATCACGCCCTCCCTCAAACTCACGCGGCGAACCATTCGAACGCGAGTAACGAAGAAGAATTGTGCGCAGCCGCGCCGCCGCGCGACACTCAGCCGAATGGCTAACGTTGCGCAAGGTGCGCCCGGCTTGCCATCAAAGCGTCTACAGTGAAGTCATTCCTGCGCGGCACGCCGACTTGTCAAGAACTGTCAGTAAGCATGCCGAAAGCTGAAAAGCGAGACGGCTATAATCGCGGGACTGTTTTTTGGTGCCCATATGCAATCAACGTCTCCTACGTCCCCGCCGCCCGCGCCCCAGAAGCGCAAACGCCCCCTGTGGCTCAAGCTCATCATTGGCTTTGTGGGTCTGATCGTCGCAGGCGTCCTGTGCGTGCTGTTGGTGCTCGGTTATGCGCTGGTGGTAGCAACGCCGAACCTGCCGTCGCTCGATGCATTGACCGACTACCGGCCGAAGGTGCCATTGCGCATCTATACGGCCGACCACGTGCTGATCGGCGAATTCGGCGAAGAGCGGCGCGACATCGTCCATATCCAGGACGTGCCCGACAGCCTGAAGAAAGCCGTGCTGGCCATCGAAGACGCGCGCTTCTACGATCACGGCGGCGTCGACCTGACAGGCATTGCGCGCGCCGGTTTCGTCGCGCTGACCAATGGTCACGCTACACAAGGCGCCAGCACGATCACCATGCAGGTGGCGCGCAACTTCTTCCTGTCGAGTGAGAAGACCTACACGCGCAAAATTTACGAGATGCTGCTCGCATACAAGATCGAGTCGAAGCTGACGAAAGATCAGATTCTCGAGGTGTACATGAATCAGATCTATCTCGGTCAGCGCGCATACGGCTTCGCGAGCGCGGCGCGGGTGTACTTCGGGAAAGACCTGAAGGATTTGACGCTGGCGGAATCGGCCATGCTGGCGGGTCTGCCGAAGGCGCCGTCCGCGTATAACCCGGTGGTCAATCCAAAGCGCGCGAAGATCCGTCAGGAGTACATCCTGCAGCGCATGTACGAATTGCATTACATCACTCAAGACCAATACGAGGCGGCAAGCAAGCAGCCGCTGGTTGTCAAGGGCGCGGGCAAGGAGTTCAGCGTGCACGCGGAATACGTCGCGGAAATGGTGCGGCAGATGATGTACGCGCAGTATCGCGAAGAGGCGTACACGCGCGGCCTGAACGTCGTGACCACCATCGACTCGGCCGATCAGGACGTCGCCTACCGGGCGCTGCGCAAGGGCCTGATGGACTACGAACGGCGCCACGGCTATCGCGGCCCGGAAGCATTCATCGATTTGCCGTCCGATGCGGACGACCGCGAACAGGCTATCGACGACGCGCTGCTCGAGCATCCCGACAACGGCGAACTCATCGCCGCGGTGGTAACGGCGGCGAGCCCGAAGCAGGTGCAAGCCACCTTCATCGACGGCAACGTCGCAACCATTCAGGGCGACGGCCTGCGCTTCGCGCAGTTCGCGCTCGGCACGCGTGCACAGCCGAATCAACGCGTGCGGCCCGGCGCGATCGTTCGCCTCGTGAAGGATGACGACGGCAACTGGTCGATCACCCAGTTGCCGCAAGTAGAAGGTGCGTTCGTTTCGGTAGTGCCGCAAGATGGCGCGATTCGCGCGCTGGTCGGCGGTTTCGACTTCAACAAGAACAAGTTCAACCACGTGACCCAGGCGTGGCGTCAGCCGGGTTCGAGTTTCAAACCGTTCATCTATTCGGCTTCGCTCGAAAAGGGGCTCGGACCGGCCACGGTGATCAACGACGCGCCGCTCTTTTTCAGCGCGGCGGAGACGGGCGGTCAGGCATGGGAGCCGAAAAACTACGGTGGCGGTTTCGACGGCCCGATGACCATGCGTACCGCACTGCAGAAGTCAAAGAACCTGGTGTCGATTCGCATCCTGAACCACATCGGCCCGAAGTACGCGCAGCAATACATCACGCGCTTCGGCTTCGACGCGGATCGTCACCCGGCTTATCTGCCGATGGCGCTCGGCGCGGGTCTCGTCACGCCCTTGCAGATGGCAGGCGCGTTCTCGGTATTTGCCAACGGCGGTTATCGCATCAACCCGTATCTGATCGCTGAAGTCACCGATCAGCGCGGTATCGTCGTGGCGCACGCGCAGCCGCTGGTCGCCGAGCAGAGTGCGCCGCACGCGATCGAACCGCGCAACGCGTATGTGATGAACAGCCTGCTGCAAAGCGTCGCCCAACGCGGCACGGGCGCGAAGTCCAACGTGCTGAAGCGTACCGATCTCGGCGGCAAAACCGGCACGACGAACGACTCGCGCGATGCGTGGTTCGCCGGCTACCAGCACACGCTCACGGCCATCGCGTGGATCGGCTACGACAACCCGCGCAGTCTCGGCGACAAGGAAACCGGCGGCGGCCTCGCGTTGCCGGTGTGGATCGAATACATGGCGCGCGCGCTCAAAGGCGTGCCGGACTACAAGATGCCGATGCCGGACGGCGTGACCGAACTCGGCTCGGAACTGTATTTCGACGACTTCACGCCTGGACACGGTTTCATCGCGACCGTCGGTATCAGTCAGGCAACGCTGGATGCCGAGGCGAGCGGTGCGGCCGCCGCGGCGGCGCCCCAGCAAGTCGGCGAACAGGAAAAACAGGACATCATGAATCTGTTCCGCGGGCACTAAAGACGCGCTCAAAAGAGGCGGCAACGTCCACCAGAAAAAAACCGCCGCGCTCGATGCGCGGCGGTTTTTTTTTGGGGCAATGCTACGGCAGTCGGTCGTTTGAGCAGTCGAATAAGCTGCCCGTCCGGCGACCGCGTCATAGGCCACCTCAGCGATACCCCCGAGCGGCTCTTCCCAGATTCCGTTCAGAAGCGAGCGCTTTACGCCTCGAAGTGAACCGGCTCACCCGCCTGCTGCGTCGCATACTCCGACAGCGCGGCAAAAAATTCCGTGCCGCTGCGTGTATCGCGCCACTCGCCGTCGATGAAACGGAAGTGGAAACCACCCGCTTTCGCGGCGATCCAGATCTCGCTCATGGGCGGTTGCAGGTTGACGATAATCTTCGTGCGATTCTCGAATTCGAGGGTCAGGACATTGCCGCTGCGCTCGAGTTCGATGTCGGCTTCCGTGTCGTCGAGCGCGCGTTCGATGGCGGCTAGCGCGGCTTCCGCGCGGGTCAGGTAATCACTATCGGACATGCTAAACTCCATCGATTATTTATTCAGGGACAGTCATGCGAGTCGTATCTCGGATGCGCGCGGCGGCGCCCGGCCGCGCGATTGTAGCGGGTTTAGCCATTCTCGCAGGTTGTGCGCTTGCCGGCTGCGGGCAACGTGGTTCGCTCTATTTGCCCACCGTTCCGCCGCTGCCGGCCAAGCCGGTCACTCGCACGCAACCGCCGCCGGCACCATCGGCTGAAGTGAAGCCGGGCGCGGAAACCGCCGCCCCGATGGGCGAAGTCCCGGATACGTCGGGCGCGCCGCTCTCGTTGTCGCCGGAAAGCGAACTCGCTGCGCCGCCCGCGTCTGCCGCATCCGCTGCTGCCCCTGCGCAACCCGCCTCCGACGCCACTCCCGTTCAATAAGACTTTCGCATGACTCGATCCGCATTTGACTACGTCGACGGCGTGTTGCACGCCGAGGGCGTGTCCGCCGTCTCACTCGCCGAGCAGTTCGGCACGCCGCTGTACGTCTATTCGCGCGCCGCGCTGACCGAAGCGTGGAATGCCTATGCAGGCGCTTGCGCCGGGCGCCGCGCGACCGTGCACGTCGCCGTCAAGGCCAATAGCAATCTGGCGGTGCTGAATGTATTCGCGCGCCTCGGCGCCGGCTTCGACATTGTGTCCGGCGGCGAACTGGCGCGCGTGCTGGCCGCGGGCGGCAAAGCGGAAAACACCGTGTTTTCCGGCGTCGGCAAGCATGCGGACGAGATGCGTCAGGCACTCGCGGCCGGCGTCAAATGCTTCAACGTCGAATCGATTCCGGAGCTCGACCGCCTGAATGCGGTTGCCGCGGAAATGGGCAAAAAGGCACCGGTCTCGCTGCGCGTGAATCCGGACGTCGACGCGAAAACGCATCCGTATATTTCCACCGGTCTGAAGTCGAACAAGTTCGGTGTCGCGTTCGAAGATGCACGCGCTACGTATCGGGCCGCCGCCGCGATGACGCATCTCGACGTGGTCGGCATCGACTGCCATATCGGCTCGCAAATCACTGAGGTCTCGCCGTATCTGGACGCGGTCGACAAGGTTCTCGAACTGGTCGAACAGATCGAGCAGGACGGCGTGAAGATTCGCCATATCGACGTAGGCGGCGGTCTCGGCATTACCTACGACGACGAAACCCCGCCGGACATCGGCGACTTCGTGCGCACCGTGCTGGATCGCATCGAAGCACGCGGCCATGGGCATCGTGAAGTGTATTTTGAACCTGGCCGTTCGCTGGTCGGCAATGCAGGTGTGCTGCTCACGCGCGTCGAGTTTCTGAAGCCGGGCGCGGAGAAGAACTTCGCCATCGTGGATGCGGCGATGACCGATCTCGCACGCCCCGCCATGTACGAGGCTTATCACGCGATCGAGGCGGTCGTTAAGCGCGACGTGCCCGCTCACGTGTACGACGTGGTCGGCCCGGTTTGCGAAAGCGGCGACTGGCTGGGTCGCGAGCGTCTGCTGGCGGTCGAACCGGGCGACCTGCTGGCGATTCGCTCGGCGGGCGCGTATGGCTTCGTGATGAGCTCGAACTACAACACGCGTCCGCGCGCGGCCGAGGTGATGGTTGATGGTACACAGGTGCATGTCGTTCGCGTACGCGAAGAGATCAAGCAGCTGTTTGCGGGTGAAACCATCTTGCCGGCGTAAACGTCCACCGCTTAGGTTGCATAAAAAAGGCGATGCCACCGCGGCATCGCCTTTTTCTTTTGGTGCGCTGTACCTGCGCTGTGCCTGCACTGCGCCTGGTAGTCAGCGCGTTTTTAACCCCCGCTCGCGCAGCCATATGAGCAAACGCCACCCTAACAATGCGACCATGATCGCGCCGTAGATCTTCGGCAAGACCAGATCGTGCTTGCCCGCCTTCATCCACCAGAAGTGCAGGATCGCGAGCGCGCCGATCGCATAGATCGCACGATGCAGCGTCTGCCAGCGGCGTCCAAGTTTGCGCACCATCGCGCGCGGCGACGTAACGGCCAATGCGATCAGCAGCACGAATGCAGCGAAGCCCACGGTGATGAACGGCCGCTTGCCGATATCCTTGAGAATCGCGGCGACATCGAACCACTTGTCGAACCACAGGTACGTGGTGAAATGCAGCGTCGCGTAGAAAAATGCGTAAAGACCCAGCATCCGGCGAAAACGGGCAACCGCGGTGATGCCGGTCAGTCGGCGCAACGGCGTCACGGCCAACGTGATGCAAAGAAAAACGAGCGTCCACAGACCCGTCGAGCGCGTAATAAACTCGATCGGATTCGCCCCGAGCCGATCGGTCACGCCGAATAGCACGATGCGCGCGAGCGGATACCACGCCGCGATAAATACCGCGATCTTGGCCGGCACGATCCAGCGCGCACCGCTTGCGGGACGCTTTGCTGCGGCCGTGGCCGGTGCCTGCGCGGCTCGCGGCGCTTTGCGTTCGGGTTGAGTAACGGGTTGCGTATCAGAAGCCATGGTTACGCCGCTCAAAAATTCTTCTTCAGGTCCATGCCCTGATATAGCGACGCGACCTGATCACCGTAGCCATTGAACATCAGCGTCTTACGCTTGGGCGTGAAGAAGCCATCTTCGCCGATGCGCCGCTCGGTGGCCTGGCTCCAGCGCGGGTGATCGACGTTCGGATTCACGTTCGAATAGAAACCGTATTCGTTCGAAGCATACGTATTCCAGCTGGTCGGTGGCTGTTTGTCGAGGAAGCGGATTTTTACCAGCGACTTCGCGCTCTTGAAACCGTACTTCCAGGGCACCACCACACGGATCGGCGCGCCGTTCTGATTCGGCAGAACCTGGCCGTAGAGGCCCATCGTCAGGAACGTCAGCGGATTCATCGCTTCATCCATCCGCAGACCTTCGGTGTACGGCCAGTCGAGCACCGGTGTCGACAGCCCGGGCATTTGCGACGGGTCGGCGAGCGTGATGAATTGCACGTACTTCGCGTTGCCGGTGGGCTGCACGCGCTTGATCAACTCCGAGAGCGACACGCCGATCCACGGAATCACCATCGACCAGCCTTCGACGCAACGCAACCGGTACACACGCTCCTCGAGCGGCGCGAGCTTCAGCAGTTCGTCGATATCGTAGACCTTCGGATTCTTGATTTCGCCCTCGACGCTCACCTTCCACGGATGCGGCCGCAACGTACCGGCGTTGTGCGCGGGATCCGCCTTGTCAGTGCCGAACTCGTAGTAATTGTTGTACGTGGTGATGTCCTTGTACGGCGTGATCTTGTCGAGCGCGACGAACTTCGCATTGGTCTTCGCCGCGAGCTTTTGCGCCTTCGGATCCGGCGATGAATACGCGGCCAGCGCTTCACCATTCACACCGATCAGACTGCCGAGCGCTAACGCGCCCGCAGCCTGCAACACGCGCCGCCGGTTCTCGAAGACCCGCTGCGGCGTGATTTCGCTACGTGCGATGTCATCGCCGATGAGTTGAATTCTGTCGCTTCGCTTAATCCACATCGTGCTGCTCCTTGCCGGCCCATCGGGTTGTCTTACGGGGCCATATTGATGATCGGCTCGTTTAGCCACTCGCCCAGTCATCTCCAGGTACTGCTCTAACGAACACGCTGGATGCAGCGAATATTCCGCCAAACGAAAAAAAACCGCCGGTGCGAAACACGCGGCGGTTCTTAGTCGGCTCAGAGCAGCCGATCTTACAGCTTGCCGTAGCTATGCAGCCCCGACAGGAACATGTTGACGCCGAGGAACGCGAAGGTCGTCACCAGCAGGCCGGTCAGTGCCCACCATGCCGCCACCGCGCCGCGCAGACCCTTCATCAAACGCATATGGAGCCATGCCGCGTAGTTCAGCCAGACGATCAGCGCCCACGTCTCCTTCGGGTCCCAGCTCCAGTAACCACCCCATGCTTCAGCGGCCCACAGCGCGCCCAGGATCGTTGCAATCGTGAAGAACGCGAAGCCGACGGCGATCGACTTGTACATCAAATCGTCGAGCACATCGAGCGGCGGCAAGCGGTCTGCCAGCACGCCGCGCTCTTTCGCCAGATACGCAACGCCGACCATGGCCGACAGCGCAAAGCTGCCGTAGCCGATGAAGTTAGCCGGCACGTGAATCTTCATCCACCAGCTTTGCAGTGCGGGAACCAGCGGCTGGATCTGTTGTGCGTCACGCGCGACCGAGTACCACATCAGGAAGCCGACCGCCGCGCTGATCACCAGCAGCACGAACGCGCCGAGTGCACGCGTGTTGTAGTGCTGCTCGTAGTACAGATAGAACAGCGCGGTGATCAGGCTGAACAGTACGAACACTTCGTACAGGTTCGAGATTGGAATGTGGCCGACGTCCGCGCCGATCAGGTACGACTCGTACCAGCGCACCATCAGACCGACGAAGCCCATTACCACCGCAGCCCACGTCATTTTGGAGCCGATCGCCGCGCCGGTCGGCGAACGCGACAGCAGGCCGATCCAGTAGAAGACGGTGGCGAAGACGAAGAGCGCGCTCATCCACAGAATCGCGGACTGGCTCGACAGGAAATATTTGAGGAAGAACGCGTTATCCGCGCGCGTCAGATCGCCGTGATAGATCTGGATCGCCAGCAGCGACAGCGCGGCGATGCCCACCATCAGCGGACGCACCGGCTTCCAGCGCCAGCCCAGTACGACGAACACCGGCACCGCGAGGCACAGCACCAGTTTGTCGTAGTAATTCATGAACGGGTGATAGCGCGACAGCGCGAACCCCGCGCCCGCGACCATCACGACGGCGAACAGCCAGTCGACGACACCGAGCCGTTTCAGGAACGGCCGCTCGTCATACTGCGCGACGTTGAGCGTCTCGCTCGCAAACGCCCTGGTGGGCCGCGAGGCTGACGAAGAGGAGGATGAGGAAGCCTGAGTCAAGTCCATGATCTTACCGGGTCGAATCTTGTGAGCTTGCGGACGGCGCGCCGGCATTGCCGGGTTTGTCGGAGGCGCCGGCGGCGTCGGATGCTTCTGTGAGTTTGACGCCCAGTGCGGCGCCAACGGCGTCGCGCGTTTGGACGAACTCCTTTTCGAAATCGAGCGTTTTGCGCGCACTCGACATCGCCATCACGACATTCGTGCCGTGATCGGTATCTTTGAGCCAGAACCAGAGGCGCCGTTCGCGGACGTAGAACATCGAAAAGATGCCTAACACGAGAAGCAGGCTGCCAAGATACACGACTTTTTTGCCCGGTGCGCGTGTCAACTGAAATACCGAAGCTTGCACCTGCTTGAATGAGTCAAGCTGCAAGTAGACCGGCGATCCATACAAAAAGCTGTCAGATATCGCGTTGATCGAGCTTTGGATGAAGCGGCTGGCGTCCGCATTGGCTACTGCATCCGGTTCGCCTAGCTGCTCGCGCGACTGTTGCCACAGGTCCCACGTCGCGCCTTCCAGCATGCGCAGGAGCAGCCCAGCCGCCTTTTCCTGCTCGCCCTTGGGCACCGAATGGTCGATAAAACCGGCAATTGCCTGGAAACCGCCGACCGTCTGGCCGTTCGGCATCTTGATGCTGTTGTCCGCACCGGCAAACAGGGTCAGGACACGCAGCGCGCTTTCTTCCAGATGCTGTTGCAGTTCGGTATTCGAACCCGGCACCGAGCGCAGCGCGAAACGGTGAGCGGCCGCCTCGCGCATGGCCGGATTTTCAAGCGTGGCACGCAGGTTCATCCATTCCTTGACGGTACCGCCGGTGTCGGCGGGAATGCGCAGGTAGCGGAACGGGTCGTCCGGATTCAGGCGCATGCCGGCGAGGAACATCTTTTCCCCGGCTACGTCCACCGGCAGCATGTAGTTGTTGTACTCGCGCGCCTGGCCGTCCTTGTCACGCACCTTGTACTGTACCGACGGGCCGACGTTATGCAGATCGAGTGGGTTCGAGGTCTTCGCGCCCGAGCCGAGGCGCTCGTCGAATGCTTCTTTCAGCGTGCGATGCGCGGCGACGCCACGGGCATCGGTCTGGCCGCTGCCATTTGAGACGTTTTCGACGTTGATTGCGCGGAAGTCGGTGAATTCGACGGTCTGGCCGTCTGCCAGCGGCGAGGCCGTGCCCAACGGCGCATTGCCGCCGATCGTCCCACCGAACGGCGCGGTCTTCGCGCTCGCGCCGGACATCGGGTACGCCGTCATCTGCATCTGCGAGCCACCGTCCTGGAAGCTCGACTGGTAGATCGATACGCCGTCGTAGGTGAACGGCTTGTTCACTTCGACGCGGGCCGGCACGCGTGCGCCGGTCTTGTGGTCGACCACGACGATGTCGCTTGCGAACAGCTTCGGCATGCCGGTCGAGTAGTAATCGACGATGAACTTGTTCAACTCGATCGAGAACGGCAGGTCCTGGATCAGCGAGCCGTCCGGCTGGTTAAGAATCGCCGTCGACACGTGCTGCCCTTCCGGCACCCACGCATAGCCGCGGAAAGTCGGGTTCGACTGCGACAGGCGATGTTCCGGCGGAATGTCGTTGATCACCGTATTGGCGCGGATCGGCGACTTGTCGAACAGCCACATTTGCAGCTTGATCGGCAGATTGCTGTCGAGCAGACCGCCCAGACAGATCACCACGATCGCAATGTGCGCGGAAATGTAGCCGAACTTGGTCAGCGCGCCGCGCTTCGCGGCGATCAGCGTCGCACCGTCCGACTCACGCGTGACGAACTTGTAGCCGAGCCTGGCCGAAAGCCGGGCAAGCAGCGCCGAAGTCTCCGCACGTGTGCCGTGCACCGCGAACTCGCCCTTGTGATGAAACGCGCGCAGACTGCCTTCGCGGACCTTGTCCTTCCAGCTCCTGGCGTCCGCGAGCATTTTTGGCGCATTGCGGATCACACACAGCGACACCGACACCATCAGGAAACCGAGAATCAGCATGAACCACCACGAGCTGTACACCGTGTACAGGCTCAGCGAGCGGAAGATGTCCGCCCAGAACGGGCCGAACTGATTGACGTAGTTGGGATAGGGATCGTCCTGCGTGAGGACGGTGCCGATGATGCTGGCGATCGACAGAATCACAAGCAGCGCGATGGCGAAACGCATCGAACTCAATACTTCGACGACGCTGCGCGTGATGCGATTGCCTGACTTCGACTGCAAACCCGACGTGGTGACGCTCATTCATACTCCGACTGAACAGCAAAAAAGGGTGAAGGGCTGTCGTAGGCACGACGCCCTCACCCTTTTCTTGTTTTGTACCGGCCTCGCTAGGCCGGTTGCACTTGTGTGCGGACCCGTGAGAAAAACACCGGGCCGCCCCAAGTTTTCTCATCCCCGGGAGACCTGGCGCAAAGCAACGGGTCCGGGGACTCTATCTTAGTGCAAGCCCGCGATGTAATCGGCCACAGCCTTGATCTCGCTGTCCGACAGACGCGTTGCAATGGCATGCATCGCCTCATTGTTGTTACGTGCGCCCGGACCTTGCGCGAACGCGGTCAACTGCGCCACGGTGTATTCGGCCCACTGCCCCGACAGACGCGGATACTGCGACGGAATCCCTTGACCGGTCGGCCCGTGGCAGCTTGCGCACGCCGGCACGCCCTTGTCCGCAATGCCGCCGCGATAAATCTTCTGACCAAGCGGCACGGTATCTTTGTTATGCGCGTAGCCTGGCTTCGGGGTCTGCGTCGAAAAATAGGCAGCCACGTTGGCCACGTCCTGATCGGACAGCGCCGCGGCCATGCCCGCCATGATCGCATTGTTACGCGCGGGCTGCTTGGCGCCAGGCTGCGTCTTGAAATCCATGAGCTGTTTGACGAGATACTCTGGATGCTGGCCCGCCAGCTTCGGATAGGCGCCGCCGGCGCTATTGCCGTCTGCACCGTGACATGACGCGCAAACCTGCACCGCGATTGCCTGCCCCCGATTGACGTCCGGCTTTACCGGATCTGCTGCTCGTGCCTGAATTGCCAAACCTGAAAGACCTGCCGCTACTTGAAACACCATCAGAGTCTTGCACAGTCGATTCATTCGCACACCCTGTCTCGTCTTGTGGGATTTTAGAGGTTTTGCAAGATACGACAGCGACTGAGTGACCGCAAAGAGCCGCCAAGGCACGCGGGCTGGCCCCCTCAGGTTTTCAGTAAACCATCGTATTGTACAATAACTCGCTAATCGCTAAGACGCCAGTCGGGCTTGACCCGTCCCCACTCCGGGTTCCCCGGCGTCTCGAATCCTGGCCTGATCATGTCCTTCCTGCTCCACCAATCCCGCTTTTTCACGACAGTCAATCACCTGCGTGATCTGCCGGCCACCGCGCAACCTGAGATCTGCTTTGCCGGACGCTCGAATGCGGGCAAATCGACGGCCATCAATATTCTGTGTAATCAGAAGCGCCTCGCGTTCGCCAGTAAGACGCCGGGCCGCACGCAGCACATCAATTATTTCTCGGTGGGAAAGGCGGACGAGCCGGCTGCGCATCTGGTCGACCTGCCGGGCTACGGTTATGCGGAAGTACCGGGCGCAGCCAAGGCCCATTGGGAAGCGCTGCTCTCCACCTACCTGCAGTCGCGCTCGCAATTGCGCGGCATGATCCTGATGATGGACTCGCGCCGCCCGCTGACGGATCTGGACCGGCGGATGATCGAGTGGTTCGCCCCGACCGGCAAGCCGATTCATACGCTGCTGACGAAGTGCGACAAATTGACGCGCCAGGAAAGCATCAACGCCTTGCGTGCGACGCAGAAAGGCCTGGCTGAATATCGTACCGCCGGATATCAGGGCGAGTTGACCGCACAGCTGTTCTCGGCGCTCAAACGCGTCGGTATCGACGAAGCGCACGAGCTGATCGAAAGCTGGCTGATCCCCGAGGCGAAGGGCGAAGCAGACGCGCCGCAGTAATTACGCGGTGTGTACGAGCCCAGGCAAAAAACGCCATTCCGGCCGCCCATAAAAAAACCCGCCGCTTTAACGGCGGGTCAAACAGCCTAATCGAAAAACACGACAGGCACCCGCTCAGGGAGGAGAAGCGGGGAGGTCAGCGCAGGGCGCCTTGCTCGATCGGTATGATATACCATTGTCTCGAAAAGTTTCCGGGAGCGGAGGCAGGCGTTACTTGTCCACCCCACACATCCACGTTTCTTCGATTCGTTTATGAGCTTCTACCCGCACTACCGTCCGCGCCGCATGCGCCGTGACGACTTCTCGCGCCGTCTGATGCGAGAAAACATCCTCACCACGAACGATCTGATCTACCCCGTGTTCATCGTCGAAGGCACCAACGTGCGGCAAGCCGTACCGTCGATGCCGGGCGTCGAGCGCGTGTCGGTGGATCTGCTGATGGGCGTGGCCGAGCAATGCGTCGAGTTGGGCGTGCCGGTGCTGTCGCTTTTTCCGGCAATCGAGCCTTCCTTGAAAACGCCAGATGGCCGCGAGGCGACTAACGCAGCCGGCCTGATCCCGCGCGCGGTTCGCGAGCTGAAAAAGAACTTTCCCGATCTCGGCGTGCTGACCGACGTTGCGCTCGATCCGTACACGAGCCACGGGCAGGACGGCGTACTCGACGAAACCGGCTATGTGATCAACGACGAGACCGTCGAAATCCTCGTCGAGCAGGCGCGCGCGCAGGCTGAAGCGGGCGTCGATATCGTCGCGCCTTCGGACATGATGGACGGTCGCATTGGTGCGATCCGCGAAATGCTCGAGAGCGAGGACCATATCCACACACGCATCATGGCTTACGCGGCCAAGTTCGCTTCGGCGTTTTACGGCCCGTTCCGCGATGCCGTCGGTTCCGCAACGAACCTCGGCAAGAGCAACAAGATGACCTACCAGATGGATCCGGCCAATTCAGACGAAGCGCTGCGCGAAGTGCAAGCGGACATCGAGGAAGGCGCGGATATGGTGATGGTCAAGCCGGGCATGCCGTATCTGGACATCGTGCGTCGTGTGAAGGACGAGTTCAAGTTCCCGACTTACGTGTACCAGGTGAGCGGCGAATACGCGATGCTGAAGGCCGCCGCACAGAACGGCTGGCTCGATCACGACAAGGTGATGATGGAATCGCTGCTGGCGTTCAAGCGAGCAGGCGCGGATGGTGTGCTGACCTATTTCGCACTGGATGCTGCACGGATTTTGCGCTCGCAAAAGTGATTTGGCGTGTTGCTGATGAAGCGACGCTAGTCTTCTGAAAGCTCTCAAAAAACGGAGGCCGACTTTAAGTCGTGCCTCCGTTTTTTATGCGTGCTCTGGCGTGTGCCTTTTTAAGGAGCGTTGGCGCGGGTTTCTTTACGCGCCCAAGCAGGCGAGCGGCTCTGCGTTACGCCCCGGGCGCGCTCGCGCGATCGAGGGTGCGCAAAAATTTGTCTGCGGACTCGTAACCGACGACGCGCAGCACTTCCTTACCGCCTTGATCGAAGAAAATGATGCCGGGCGGCCCAAACAAGCTGAAACGTTTGAGCAGCATCTGGTCGTCGGCATTATTCGCAGTGACGTCGGCGCGCAGCAGATTCATCTGCTTCAACTTCGCCTGGACACGCGGATCGCTAAACGTGAACTTCTCCATTTCCTTGCAGCTCACGCACCAGTCTGCGTAAAAATCGAGCATAGCGGGCTGCGCAGCCGTTTTGACGGCCTCGTCGAGCTCGGTCGAGGAACGGACCGGGGCGAACGTCAGATCGCCCTGTGGCGCCGTATTCGGCGTATTGGTCACGTTTGCCACGCCAGACTCCCCACCACCCACGCGCGCGGCCAGGACGGCCAGCGGACGCAGCGGATCTGAGGAACCTGCCGCCAGACCCACCAGCAGCACCGCAGCCCAGATTGCCAGCGCCGCGCCAATACCACGGCCGAGCCGGCGCCACACTGAAACGCCCTCGGCTGGAGCCGAGAAAAGACCGAGTCCGGCAGCGGCAATCAGCAACCACAACGCGCTCAACAACATTGTTGCCGTCCCGCCGAGCACCGGCCAGACGATCCACAATGCCGCCGCCAGCAGCACCACGCCAAAAAACACCTTGACGCCGTCCATCCATGCGCCGGCGCGCGGCAGCAAGGTTCCGACGCCAAGACCGATGATCAGGAGCGGCACGCCGAGCCCGAGCCCCATGGAGAACAGTGCCGCGCCACCGAGCAACGCATCGCCCGTATGCGCGATGAATGCCAGCACGGCAAAGAGCGGCGCGGTCATGCAGGCGCCCACCACTAACGCGGAGAGCGCGCCCATTACGGCCACCGCGGCAAACTTGCCGCCTGAGCGCCCGCTCGACGCACGCGACACACCGTCCTGCCAGCGCTGCGGCAACGCGATATCGAAGCCCGCGATCAGCGTCAGCGCAAAAACAGTCAACAGTACGCCAAACGTCCCAAGCACCCACGGATTCTGCAGCCACGCGCCGAGGCTCTGCCCAACGAGCGCCGCCGCAATGCCAAGCGCCGTGTACACGAGCGCCATGCCAATCACGTACGCCAGCGACAACGCAAAGCCGCGGGCACGCGTCACCCGGGCGCCCTCGCCGATGATGATCGCAGACAGGATCGGAATCATCGGATACGAGCACGGCAGCAAACTGAGCACGGCGCCGGCCACGAAATAGAGCCCGATGATTGCGAAGAAGCCGCCGCCTTGCAGCAGCGACTGCGCATAGTCGGCGCTGGTGGCGCGCTCATACCACGGCGCGCCAGCCGCTGCGGATTGCTGCGTGGCAGTGGCGGCGGCCGCCGTCGCGCTGCCGCCCGGCTGCAACGCCTCGCCGCTCACGCGATACACGCGCTCCATCGGCGGATAGCAGATGCCGGCATCGGCGCAGCCTTGAGACGTGACAGCGAGATCGAACGGCCCAGCCGCCTGCTTGACGGGAATGCGGATCGTCAACTCATTGCGATAAGTTTCGACGTTCTTGTTGAAGGTCTGATCGAACTTGACGTGACCTGCCGGCAATTGTGCTTCGCCGATCGTCGCCGTACCGTTACGGGTCGCAAACGCGAAGCGCTCGCGGTACATGTAGTAACCGTCCGCGATCTTGTAGGTGACGTCGACTTCGCCCGGTTTCTCGGTCGCGCTGAATTTGAACGCGACGGCCGGATCGAGGAAGTCGTCCGCCGCGCGGGCAAGCGTGCCGAACTGCGCGAAAATCAGGCAGCCAAGCAGGAAAAGGACTGTGCGCAGTGCATTGCGTGCGCGTCGGTTGGAACCGTTAAACATGGAGAGGACGTTGGGTTTCAGCAGTGACCCACTGGCCGTACGCGGCCGATGCCGTAGCTTGCCACGAGAGGATTTCCGGCGTGTCGTAGGGATGGTGCGCCTGAATGTACTGCTCGAGTTCCAGCGCGCGGGCGCCGCTCGTCTTGAACAGTAGCTGAATCTCCTGCGCCGCTTCGATCGTGCCCTGCCAGTGATAGCTGGACTGCACGTTGCCCAACTGCGTGACGCAGGCGCATAGGCGTGCGGCCAACGCGTCCGCGGCGAGCTTCTGAGCAACGGCGGCATCGGGTACCGTCGTCAGAATCAAGGTCACATTCACGCTCACAAAGGCTCCGAACAGGCACGATCAAGTGCCGATATCGTATCACCTAGCCTTGCGGTGCCGCTGGGGCGCCGGCGGCAAGCATGCGGCATTTAGCCACTGCGTTCGTTTAGCCGCTGCGCTTGAGCTGCAGGGGGAAATGCTGCCGCTAGAAGCAAAAAAGCCAGGCTTGGCGCCTGGCTTTTTCTTCGATGCTAAAAAGCTTACTCAGCTTCTTGCACTTCAACTTCTTCGACTTCCGGACGGTCCAGCAATTCGACCAGTGCCATCGGCGCATTGTCGCCAACGCGGAAGCCGAACTTCAGGACGCGCAGGTAGCCGCCCGGACGGGTAGCGTAACGCGGGCCGAGAACTTCGAACAGCTTCGTGACCGAGTCACGATCGCGCAGGCGGTTGAACGCCAGACGACGATTTGCCAGCGACGGCTTCTTGCCAAGCGTGATCAGCGGCTCGACAACTTTACGGAGTTCTTTCGCCTTCGGCAGCGTCGTCTTGATGACTTCGTGCTCGATCAACGAGTTGGACATGTTACGGAGCATTGCCAGACGGTGGCTGCTCGTGCGGTTCAGTTTCCGCAAACCATGACGGTGACGCATGTTAATTCCTTTGATTCAAAGTTTTGGTCCAGCTCTTCTATCGCGCTCGGCGAAACCGGAAGGTCTGCGAGGGCACGGGCCGGTAGTGAAAAAAGACAAGACGCGGATTTTAAAGGAAAATCCGCGTCTTTGCCAGTGCAGCGGCGGGGCTTATCCCGAGACTACTTCTCGACTTACTTGTCCAGACCTGCCGGCGGCCAGTTTTCGAGTTTCATGCCGAGCGTCAAACCACGCGACGCCAGTACTTCCTTGATTTCGTTCAACGACTTGCGACCCAGATTCGGGGTCTTGAGCAACTCGTTTTCCGTGCGCTGGATCAGGTCGCCGATGTAGTAAATGTTCTCGGCCTTCAGGCAGTTCGCGGAACGAACCGTCAGTTCGAGATCATCAACCGGACGCAGCAGGATCGGATCGATCTGCGGCGCACGCGACGGCGCTTCCGCCGTTGCTTCAGTGCCTTCCAGTGCAGCGAACACCGACAGTTGGTCAACCAGAATACGCGCCGATTGACGGATCGCTTCTTCCGGCGAGATCACACCGTTGGTCTCGATGTTCATCACGAGCTTGTCGAGGTCGGTACGTTGTTCGACGCGCGCGCTTTCAACGGCGTAGCTCACGCGGCGAACCGGCGAGAACGACGCGTCCAGCACGATACGGCCGATGATCTTGGCCGACTCTTCGCCGTAACGACGCACATTGCCCGGCACATAACCACGGCCCTTTTCGACCTTGATCTGCACGTCGAGCTTACCGCCCTTCGACAGATGCGCAATCACGTGATCCGGGTTGATCACTTCGCAATCGTGCGCGAGTTCGATGTCACCAGCGGTGACAACGCCTTCGCCTTCCTTGCGCAGCGTAACCGTTACTTCGTCACGGTTATGCAGCTTGAACACCACGCCCTTCAGGTTCAACAACAGGTTGACTACATCCTCTTGCACACCGTCGAGCGTCGAATACTCATGTACGACGCCTGCGATCGTCACTTCGGTCGGCGCATAGCCGATCATCGACGACAACAGTACGCGCCGGAGCGCATTACCCAAGGTGTGGCCGTAACCGCGTTCAAACGGTTCCATGACCACTTTCGCATGGCTCTCACCAAGCGATTCAACAGCGATGATCTTGGGCTTCAACAAACTGGTTTGCATAGGTTTTCCTTTTCAATACCCTCGGCTCGTTACACCGATAAGGCTGACCGGTAACAACCTGAAAATAAACAGCCGAGACGCCCCCTTGCGCAACGCAATCGGGGTGCCCCGGCCGTTAATCCGATTACCGCGAATACAATTCGACGATCAGGCTTTCGTTAATATCGCCAGCGATGTCGCTGCGTTCCGGCTTCTGCTTGAACGTGCCTTCGAATTTCTTCGAATCGACTGCGACCCAGCTCGGCAGACCGCCTTGCTCGGCCAGCGACAGCGCTTCGAGAATACGCGCCTGCTTCTTCTTTTGTTCACGCACTGCGACGACGTCACCCGCCTTCACTTGCATCGACGGAATGTTCGACACAACGCCATTCACCATGATCGCCTTGTGGCTCACGAGCTGACGCGCTTCAGCGCGCGTCGAGCCGAAGCCCATGCGATACACGACGTTGTCGAGACGCGATTCGAGCAATTGCAGCAGGTTTTCACCCGTGTTGCCCTTCAGGCGGTCGGCTTCAGCGAAGTAACGGCGGAATTGACGCTCGAGGACACCATAGATGCGCTTCACTTTTTGCTTTTCGCGCAGCTGCGTGCCGTAATCGGACGTACGTGCACCCGACGTGCGGCCGTGTTGGCCAGGCTTGCTGTCAAGTTTGCACTTGTCAGCGAGCGAGCGACGGGCGCTCTTCAGGAAGAGGTCAGTGCCTTCACGGCGGGACAGCTTGGCCTTAGGGCCGATATAACGTGCCACGTTGATTCCTTCTATGATTAATCACGCGAATGCATGCACTCGCGCTAGTCCGAGCCCTTTGGGTCGAACGGTGGGCTTAGTCAAATCAATAACGCAAGCAGCCTGTGGTCGCCGGCTTACAAATCCGACGGCAACAGGCGCTAGCGAAAACAGCGTCTTAGATACGACGACGCTTCGGCGGACGGCAGCCGTTGTGCGGGACCGGCGTCACGTCGGAGATCGCGGTGATCTTGATGCCAAGACCATGCAACGCGCGCACCGCCGATTCGCGGCCAGGACCGGGGCCCTTGATACGCACTTCGAGGTTCTTCACGCCGTATTCCATCGCCACGCGGCCAGCCGATTCAGCTGCCACCTGGGCTGCAAACGGGGTCGATTTACGCGAACCCTTGAAACCCTGACCACCCGACGTTGCCCAAGCAAGTGCATTGCCCTGACGATCGGTGATCGTGATGATGGTGTTGTTGAACGACGCGTGAACGTGAACCACGCCCTCGGCGACGTTCTTCTTGACCTTCTTGCGAACGCGTTGCGCCGCGGAGTTGTTCGAAGCCTTAGCCATTACGTTTTCCTGTAACTGTCAGTTCCGCTTACTTCTTCAGCGATTGCGCTGCACGACGCGGACCCTTGCGCGTACGGGCATTCGTACGCGTGCGTTGGCCACGCAGGGGCAGGCCCTTGCGATGACGCACGCCACGGTAGCAGCCGAGATCCATCAGGCGCTTAATGTTCATCGTCGTTTCACGGCGCAGATCGCCTTCAACGATGAACTTGCCGACTTCTTCACGCAGCTTTTCGAGGTCTGCGTCGTTCAGGTCCTTGACCTTCTTCGAAAATGCCACACCAGCAGCGACGCAGATGTCGCGCGAGCGCGTGCGGCCGATACCGTAAATTGCCGTCAGGCCGATTTCGGTATGCTGGTGATTCGGGATGTTAACCCCTGCGATACGAGCCATTGTTTTTCCTCAAACAAAAAGCGCAGCAAAAAGCGCGGCGTTCAGCCTTGACGCTGTTTGTGGCGCGGATCAGAGCTGCAAATCACGCGCACAACGCCTTTGCGCTTGATGATCTTGCAATTGCGGCAAATGCGCTTAACCGATGCCATCACTTTCATGATATTACCCTTTTTTCAAATCACTTCGCCCGGAACACGATCCGCGCACGCGACAGATCGTAAGGCGTCAATTCAACCGTTACCTTGTCGCCCGGCAAGATTCGGATGTAGTGCATCCGCATCTTGCCGGATATGTGTCCCAATACGACATGGCCGTTTTCCAGCTTCACCCTAAAGGTAGCGTTAGGCAGGTTTTCGATGACTTCACCCTGCATCTGGATAACATCGTCTTTGGCCATAAGTCCTTTCAACGCATCGGGACGCCGCCGCCTTTGAAGTTAGCTTTCTTCAGCAGCGATTCATACTGTTGCGACATAACGTACGACTGCACCTGCGCCATGAAATCCATTGTGACGACGACAATGATCAGCAGCGACGTTCCACCAAAATAAAACGGCACGTTCCAGCGCAGTACCAAAAATTCAGGCAGCAGACAAACAAACACGATGTAGATCGCACCAGCCAGCGTCAGACGCGTCAGGATGCGGTCGATATACCGCGCGGTTTGATCGCCCGGGCGGATGCCTGGGACGAAAGCGCCACTCTTTTTCAGGTTGTCGGCCGTTTCTCTGCTGTTGAACACCAGCGCGGTGTAGAAGAAGCAGAAGAAGACGATCGCCAACGCGTACAGCAACACGTACACAGGTTGACCGGGCTTAAGAGCTTCGGCCACGTTGTGCAACGTGTCTGCGAACCAGCTGGCACGCGACCCCGAACTAAACCAGTTCAGGATGGTTGCCGGGAAGAGAATGATCGACGATGCAAAGATCGGCGGAATCACGCCCGACATATTCAACTTCAGCGGCAGATGCGAAGACTGACCGCCGTAAATCTTGTTACCGACTTGCCGCTTGGCGTAATTCACAAGAATCTTGCGCTGGCCGCGTTCAATGAACACCACCAGATACGTCACACCGGCAATCAGCGCGACCACGATAATCGCCGAAATGATGCTCATCGAGCCGGTTCGCACCAGTTCGAAAAGACCACCGATTGCGTTCGGAAAACCTGCCGCAATACCGCCGAAAATGATGATCGAGATACCGTTGCCAAGCCCGCGTTCCGTGATCTGCTCACCCAGCCACATCAGGAACATCGTGCCGGTCACCAGCGTCACGACCGTCGTCAACCGAAATACCATTCCCGGATCGATCACCAGGCCCGGCTGATTTTCCAGTGCGACGGCGATGCCGAACGCCTGGAAAGTCGCCAGCAGGACCGTAAAGATACGCGTGTACTGCGTAATCTTCCGTTGACCCGCCTGCCCTTCCTTTTTTAGCGCTTCCAGTTGCGGCGAGACAATCGCCAGCAACTGCATGATGATCGATGCCGAAATGTACGGCATGATCCCAAGCGCAAAAATCGTGAACCGCGAAAGTGCACCACCCGAGAACATGTTGAACATGCCAAGGATGCCGCCCGACTGGCTTTGGAACAACTTTGCCAGTTGGTCCGGGTCAATACCCGGCACCGGAATGTGCGCGCCGATACGGTAGACGATCAACGCCAGCAGCAGGAACACTGCACGCCGACGCAGATCGCCAAACTTCGCCGCGCTGCGACCGGGTTTTGCGAGACTCGGACTGTTAGCCAAGTACCTTCTCCGATGCAAATGCTAGTGACGGCAAATAACTTGCACGTTACTCGGCAAAAGAGCCGCCTGCTGCTTCAATAGCAGCGCGCGCACCCTTCGTCGCACCCAGACCCTTCACAACGATCTTGCGCTTAAGCTCGCCCGTCGCGATGATCTTGGCGCTCTTGATCAGCTCGCCGAGCAGGCCGGCTTGCTTCAGAGCCAACAGATCGATTTCGTCGACCGGCAGCTTTTCCAGATCAGAGAGACGCACTTCACCAACGAATTCCTTCGTCAGCGAGGTGAAGCCACGCTTCGGCAGGCGACGTTGCAGCGGCATTTGACCGCCTTCGAAGCCAACCTTGTGAAAGCCGCCCGAACGCGACTTCTGACCCTTGTGACCGCGGCCAGCCGTCTTGCCCAGACCGGAGCCGATACCACGGCCGACGCGACGCTTAGCGTGCTTCGAGCCTTCAGCCGGCTTCAGGTTATTCAATTCCATTATCAACTCCTTGAGTCCTGGTCAGCTGCTTAGCTGATGACCTTAACGAGGTACGAAACCTTGTTGATCATGCCGCGCACAGCCGGCGTGTCCTGCAACTCGCTAACCGAGTTGAGTCGGCGCAGGCCCAAGCCACGCACCGTTGCACGGTGCGTTTCACGAGTGCCGATCAGGCTCTTGACGAGCTGGACCTTGACAGTTTTATCAGACATGGTGTCCACCTTAGCCCAGAATATCTTCGACGGACTTGCCGCGCTTCGCCGCGATATCACCCGGCGTGGACTGCTTGCGCAGACCGTCGAGCGTTGCACGAACGAGGTTATACGGGTTCGTCGAACCGTGGCTCTTGGCCACAACGTTCTGCACGCCCATCACGTCGAACACTGCGCGCATCGGGCCGCCAGCGATCACACCGGTACCGTCCTTGGCCGGAGCCAGGAGGACCATCGATGCGCCGTGCTTACCGTGCACTTCGTGTTGCAGGGTACCGTTCTTAAGCGGTACCTTGAACATGTTGCGGCGAGCCTGTTCCATCGCCTTCTGAACAGCGACCGGCACTTCCTTCGCCTTGCCCTTGCCCATACCGACGCGGCCATCACCGTCACCAACCACGGTCAGTGCGGCAAAACCGAGAATCCGGCCGCCCTTCACCACCTTGGTCACGCGGTTGACCGAAATCATCTTTTCGCGCAGGCCGTCGTCGCGTTCGTCAGCCTGAACTTTCGCTTGCATCTTTGCCATGACGAATTCTTCCCTTAGAACTTGAGTCCGGCTTCACGCGCCGCATCAGCCAGCGCTTTCACGCGGCCGTGGTAACGGAAACCCGAACGGTCGAAGGCGACGGATTCGATGCCGGCAGCCTTAGCCTTTTCTGCAATGCGCTTACCGATCAGGGTCGCAGCAGCGACGTTGCCGCCCTTGCCCGTCTGATCAGCCAGTTGCGCACGCACTTCGGCTTCGAGCGTCGACGCGCTGGCGAGCACCTTGGTGCCGCACGGCGAGAACACTTGCGCATAGATGTGCGTGTTCGTGCGATGCACGGCGAGACGCGCGACCTGCAGCTCAGCGATCTTGATACGCGTCTGACGAGCGCGGCGCAGGCGAGATTGAGTCTTATCCATGATTGCGCACCCTTACTTCTTCTTCGTTTCTTTGAGGATCACAACCTCGTTGGCGTAACGCACACCCTTGCCCTTGTAGGGCTCCGGCGGGCGATAGCCGCGCACTTCTGCAGCGACCTGGCCAACTTGTTGCTTATTGATCCCCTTGATCACGATTTCGGTTTGCGTCGGGGTTTCAGCCTTGACGCCTTCCGGCATCTGGTGCACCACAGGGTGCGAGAAACCCAGCGACAGGTTCAGCTTGTCGCCTTGCGCCTGTGCGCGGTAACCGACGCCAACCAGCGTCAGCTTGCGCTCGAAACCCTTCGTCACGCCGTTCACCATGTTCGCAACCAGTGCGCGCATCGTGCCCGACATCGCATTCGCTTCGCGGCTTTCGTCCACCGGCTCGAACTTCAGCGTGCCGTTGTCGTTCACCACCTTCACGAGGCTGTTTGCAGCCTGCGAAATCGTACCCAGCGGGCCCTTGACGGTAATGCGTTCGTCGCTCAGGGCCACTTCTGCGCCTTGCAGCGCGATCGGGCTTTTACCTACTCGAGACATGTTTCTCTCCTTTCGGCCTTAAGCGACGTAGCAGATGACTTCGCCGCCAACGCCCGTTGCACGCGCCTTGCGGTCCGTCATCACGCCCTTCGGCGTCGACACGATTGCCACGCCGAGGCCATTCATGACCACGGGGATGTCGTTACGGCCGCGGTACACACGCAGACCAGGCTTCGAAACGCGTTCAATGCGCTCGATCACCGGACGGCCAGCGTAGTACTTCAACACGATGTTCAATTCAGACTTCGCACCTTCGGACTTCACTGCGAAATCATCGATATAGCCTTCGTCCTTCAGGACCTGCGCAATCGCAACCTTGACTTTCGACGAGGGCATTGTCACCGAAACTTTCTCAACCATCTGCGCATTGCGGATGCGAGTCAGCATATCGGCGATAGGATCACTCATGCTCATTTACGTTTCTCCTATTACCAGCTCGCCTTGGTCAGGCCAGGGATCTCGCCGCGGAACGCGATTTCGCGAATCTTGTTACGCGCCAGCCCGAATTTACGGAACGTGCCACGCGGGCGACCGGTAATTGCGCAACGATTGCGCTTACGGGTCGGGTTAGAGTTGCGCGGCAGTTGTTGCAGTTCCAGACGTGCTGCGTAATGCTCTTCGTCCGACTTGCTCATATCGCCGATAATCGCTTTCAGCTCAGCACGCTTGGGAGCGTACTTAGCGGCCAGGCGAGCACGCTTCTTTTCACGTTCGATCAGTGCCAGTTTAGCCACGGTAACCTCAGTTTCTGAACGGGAACTTGAAGCTGGCGAGCAGAGCCTTTGCTTCGTCGTCGGTCTTCGCAGTTGTCGTGATGCTGATGTTCAGCCCACGCAGTGCGTCGATCTTGTCGTAGTCGATTTCGGGGAAAATGATCTGCTCTTTCACACCGATGTTGTAGTTGCCGCGACCATCAAACGCACGACCCGACACGCCACGGAAGTCGCGCACACGGGGGAGCGCAACCGTCACGAAACGGTCCAGAAATTCGTACATTGCCTGACCACGCAACGTGACCATTGCACCGATCGGATAGCCCTGACGGATCTTGAAGCCAGCGATTGCCTTGCGTGCCTTCGTGATCACCGGCTTCTGGCCTGCGATCTTCGTCAGGTCGCCAACGGCGTTTTCGATGATCTTCTTGTCAGCAACCGCTTCGCCAAGGCCCATGTTCAGGGTGATCTTGGTGATGCGCGGCACTTCCATCACGGACTTGTAACCGAACTTCTCGATGAGGCCGGGTACAACCTTCTCTTTGTAAAACTCTTGCAAACGAGCCATTTTTTTACTCCGCAGCGTCAGGCGCTCAGCACAGCACCGGTCGTCTTAAGGAAACGGACCTTCTTGTCTCCTTCGACCTTGATGCCTACACGCGACGCCTTGCCATTCGCGTCGACCAATGCGACGTTCGAAATTTGCAGCGGCATCGTCTTGGCTTCCACGCCACCCGTCGTACCCTTCATCGGGTTCGGCTTGACGTGCTTCTTGACGAGGTTGATACCCTCGACAATTACCTTGTCTTCGCCAACGGACAGCACGACGCCGCGCTTGCCTTTATCTTTGCCGGTGATGACGATTACTTCGTCACCTTTGCGAATCTTGTTCATCGCGACTCCTTACAGCACTTCAGGTGCCAACGAAACGATCTTCATGAATCGTTCGCTGCGCAACTCGCGCGTAACAGGCCCGAAAATACGGGTGCCAATAGGTTCGAGCTTGGCATTCAACAGCACTGCTGCATTGCCGTCGAACTTGATCAGCGAGCCGTCCTGACGGCGCACGCCCTTGGCGGTGCGAACCACCACGGCGTTATAAATTTCGCCTTTCTTCACGCGCCCGCGCGGCGTTGCTTCTTTGACGGTCACCTTGATGATGTCGCCAATGCTGGCATAACGACGCTTCGAGCCGCCGAGAACCTTGATGCACATGACTTCACGCGCACCGGTGTTGTCGGCCACTTCAAGCCGAGTTTCGGTCTGGATCATGGTTTATCTTTCCCAACTTAATCCGGTCACACCACCATGGCGTACCCGGTCAGTCTTGGTCCCGTCAGCCAATCGGCTGCTTGGGTATGAACAGCAGCGACGGCAAACGAAACCCGCCATCGCAATCCGGTGAATCCTTCGGAACAGACTGGCGCCTGCACCGCTCCCCCCACCAACTTCGCCCGCGACGGGGCTCCCATAAAAGAGGGAAGACCGAGATTATATCAAATAATCTCGGTCTTGCAAGCGAAACTTACTGCGATTTCAACTACTTCTACAACTTGCGGCGTCAGATGACGCGAGCAGCCTCAACCAGGCGAGCCACAACCCAAGCTTTCGTCTTCGAAATCGGACGCGTTTCCTGGATTTCAACGAGGTCACCCTCGTTGTAAGTGTTCGCATCGTCGTGCGCGTGGTACTTCTTCGAACGCACAACGTACTTGCCGTAGATCGGGTGCTTCACGCGGTGCTCAACCAGCACGGTGACCGTCTTGTCCATCTTGTTGCTGACGACCTTGCCGACCAGCGTCCGCTTGAGCGAGGTTTTTACGCTATCGTTCATTTCTGGTTCGCCTTCTCAGTCAGGACGGTCCGCACACGTGCGATGTCGCGACGAACCTTCTTCAGCTGGCTCGTGTTCGTGAGCTGCTGGGTCGCGAGTTGCATGCGCAGGCCGAATTGCGCCTTCAACAGGTCCGACAGCTCCTTGTTGAGCGCGGCCTGATCTTTCTGGTGAAGTTCGGAAGCCTTCATCATTTGCTCCTTAGGCGCCGAGCTGACGCACGATAAACGTCGTCTTGAGCGGCAGCTTAGCTGCAGCCAGACGGAACGCTTCGCGTGCCAGCTCTTCGGTTACGCCGTCCATTTCGTACAGCATCTTGCCCGGTTGAATCTCTGCGACGTAGTACTCAGGGTTACCTTTACCGTTACCCATACGTACTTCAGCCGGCTTGTGCGAGATCGGCTTGTCCGGGAAGATGCGGATCCAGATGCGGCCACCACGCTTGATGTGACGCGTCATTGCACGACGTGCCGCTTCAATCTGGCGCGCGGTCAAACGACCACGACCGATAGCCTTCAGGCCGAACTCACCGAACGACACCGCGTTGCCGCGGGTAGCGATACCGGTGTTACGACCCTTCTGCTCTTTGCGATACTTTCTGCGTTTCGGTTGCAGCATCGTTATTCTCCAGTCTTCCCGCCGTCGCCGGCACCGCCAGCACGACGAGGAGCGCCACGGCGTGCACCTGCCGGGCCACCACCTTCACCATCGCGACGCGGACGGCGATCGCCACCCGGACGTGCGTTACGGCGCGGACGCTTTTCTTCGGCGACTTCTTCAACCACCGGTGCGTCGTTGCGGCCGAGCGTGTCGCCCTTGTAGACCCACACCTTCACGCCGATGATGCCGTACGTCGTCTTCGCTTCCGAAGTTGCGTAGTCGATATCAGCACGCAGCGTATGAAGGGGCACGCGACCTTCGCGATACCATTCCGTACGAGCGATTTCGATACCGTTCAGGCGGCCTGCGCTCATGATCTTGATGCCTTGAGCACCCAGACGCATTGCGTTTTGCATTGCACGCTTCATCGCGCGGCGGAACATAATCCGGCGCTCGAGTTGTTGCGTGATCGAATCAGCGATCAGTTGCGCATCGGTTTCCGGCTTGCGGATTTCTTCGATGTTGACGTGAACCGGGACGCCCATGCGCTTTTGCAGCTCGGACTTCAGCAGTTCAATGTCTTCACCTTTCTTACCGATCACGACACCCGGACGCGAGCTGAAAATCGTGATGCGTGCGTTCTTTGCAGGACGCTCGATCACAACGCGGCCGACGGACGCGTTCTTCAGCTTCTTCTTCAGGTATTCACGAACACCGATGTCTTCCTGCAACATCGCCGCGAAATTGTTGTTGTTCGCGTACCAACGCGACGCCCAATTGCGGCTGACGGCCAAACGGAAGCCAGTCGGATGAATTTTCTGTCCCATCGTATGACCCCTTAATTCCCGACCGTCACAGTGATGTGACAGGATTGCTTCTCGATGCGGTTACCACGGCCTTTAGCGCGCGCGGTAAAACGCTTGAGCGATGCAGCCTTGTCGACCATGATGCTCGTTACCTTGAGCTCGTCGATATCGGCGCCTTCGTTATGCTCCGCATTCGCGATCGCCGACAGCACGACCTTTTTCACGATTCCCGCAGCCTTCTTCGGCGAGAACGTCAGAACGTTCAGCGCCTTGTCGACCGGCAAACCGCGGATCTGGTCAGCCACAAGGCGCGTTTTCTGCGCCGAGATGCGGGCACCGCGATGAATTGCTTTCACTTCCATCATGAGCCCCTTATTTCTTAGCCTTCTTGTCGGCTGCGTGACCCTTGAACGTCCGGGTCAATGCAAACTCGCCAAGCTTGTGGCCGACCATGTTTTCCGAGATGTACACCGGGACGTGTTGACGGCCGTTATGCACAGCAATCGTCAGACCGATGAAATCCGGCAGAATCGTAGAACGACGCGACCAGGTTTTGATCGGCTTCTTGTCACGCGCAGCGGCTGCCGACTCAACTTTCTTCAGCAAATGGGCGTCGCAGAACGGACCTTTTTTTACAGAACGTGCCATTGCCTACTCCTTAACGCTTGTGACGGCGCTGGACGATCATGCTCGTCGTGCGCTTGTTGCTGCGGGTGCGATAACCCTTAGCAGGTGTGCCCCACGGGCTCACCGGATCGCGACCTGCAGCCGTCTTGCCTTCACCACCGCCGTGCGGGTGATCGACCGGGTTCATTGCAACGCCACGCACCGTCGGGCGGATACCGCGCCAGCGATTCGCGCCAGCCTTACCGATTTGACGGAGGCTATGCTCTTCGTTGCCAACTTCACCAATCGTCGCGCGACATTCAACGTGAACGCGGCGGATTTCACCCGAGCGCAGGCGGACCTGTGCGTAGATGCCTTCACGAGCCAGCAACATCGCCGACGTGCCAGCCGAACGCGCCATTTGCGCGCCCTTGCCCGGCAGCATTTCGATGCAGTGGATCGTCGTACCGACCGGAATGTTGCGGATCGGCAGCGTGTTACCTGCGCGGATCGGAGCTTCCGAACCCGACATCAGTTGCTGGCCAACCGTCACACCCTTCGGAGCGATGATGTACTTGCGCTCGCCGTCTGCGTACAGAACCAGCGCGATGTTCGCGCTACGGTTCGGATCGTACTCAAGACGTTCGACCTTCGCCGGAATGCCGTCCTTGTTGCGACGGAAATCGACGACACGGTAGTGATGCTTGTGACCACCACCCTTATGACGCGTGGTGATGTGACCGTTGTTATTACGGCCGGCGGTCGAGGATTGCGAATCGAGCAGCGGTGCGTACGGCTTGCCCTTATGCAGATCCTTGTTGACCACCTTGACCATCGCACGGCGACCCGGCGAAGTCGGCTTAACTTTAACGATTGCCATGATTACTTGGCCTCCGCTTCAAAGTTGATTTCCTGGCCGGGCTTCAGGCAGACATACGCCTTCTTCACGTCCTTGCGCTTGCCCATGAAGCGGCCAAAGCGCTTGGCTTTGCCCTTCGAGACCAGCACGTTGACGGAATTGACTTCCACCTTGAACAGCAGCTCGACTGCAGCTTTCACTTCCTGCTTCGTGGCATCGGGCGCGACTTCGAACACAACTTGCTCGTTCTTGTCGGCCACCAGCGTCGCCTTTTCGGAGATCACCGGCGCGAGCAGGACCTGCATCAAACGATGATCGTTCTTGCGAATCTCGCTCATGACAGCAACTCCTCGATCTGGGCGACCGCAGCCTTCGTGATCAGGATCTTCTTGAAGTAGATCAGCGACAGCGGGTCGGCGTAACGCGGCTCGACAACTGCCACATGGGCGAGGTTGCGCGACGCGAGGTACAGGTTTTCGTCAACCGTGTCGGTAATCACCAGCACGGAGTCGAGACCCATCGCCTTGAATTTTTCGGCCAACAGCTTCGTCTTCGGCGCTTCGAGCGTCAGCTCGTCGACCACCGAGATGCGGCCTTCGCGGGCCAGCTGCGAGAAGATCGAGCAGAGACCTGCGCGATGCATCTTCTTGTTGACCTTGTGCGAAAAGTTTTCTTCCGGCGAATTCGGGAAAATCCGGCCACCGCCACGCCACAACGGGCTCGACGACATACCGGCACGGGCACGGCCCGTACCCTTCTGGCGCCACGGCTTCTTGGTCGTGTGCTTGACTTGCTCACGGTCCTTCTGCGCGCGGTTACCGCTACGGGCATTCGCTTGATACGCCACCACGACCTGGTGAATCAGGGCTTCGTTGTAATCGCGACCGAACACTACGTCCGACGCGCTAACGCCTGCACCTTCCTGACCATTGGCATTCAGGAGCTTAAGTTCCATTATTTCGCTCCTTTCACGGCACGCGTCTTCACGGCCGGCGTAACGAATACCTTGCCACCCTTCGCACCCGGAACGGCGCCCTTGACCAGCAACAGCTTGCGGTCAGCGTCGATACGAGCGATTTCGAGGTTTTGCACGGTTACCGTATCGTCACCCATGTGACCGGTCATGCGCTTACCCGGGAAAACACGACCCGGATCCTGCGCCATACCGATCGAACCCGGCACGTTGTGCGAGCGCGAGTTACCGTGCGATGCACGGCCGGATGCGAAGTTGTAACGCTTGATGGTACCGGCGTAGCCCTTACCAATCGACACGCCTTGCACGTCGACCTTCTGGCCTACTTCGAACAGGTCGGGACCGACCACGGTGCCGTTCGACAACTCGGCAGCCTTGGCAGCATCGATCTGGAATTCTTTGAGGATTTCACCGGCTTGAACACCGGCTTTGGCGAGATGACCGGCCAACGGCTTCGTCACACGCGATGCACGGCGCGTACCGAATGCAACCTGCACGGCTGTGTAGCCGTCGGTTTCAACAGTCTTGATCTGCGTCACGCGGTTGTCGGACACGTCCAGCACGGTAACGGGAATCGAATCCCCTTCTGCCGTGAAGATACGGGTCATGCCAACCTTGCGACCTACGAGTCCAAGGCTCATCGTTTTCTCCATTCCCGACTGCGATTGGTCGGGGCTAATTTACAAAATGCCGGTGCCGTTTCGGGCATGAATTCATGCTGCAGCACACCGACTTTTTTGCGCAAATGCGCGAAAAGCCTTGCATTATAGCGAGGCTTTTCGTTTTCCGCAAGCAATCAATGACTTAGCGTTGCCCGGCACGCCAGGCAACCTCTGGAAGCCTTATTGCAGCTTGATTTCTACGTCCACGCCAGCCGGCAGGTCCAACTTCATCAGTGCGTCAACGGTCTTGTCCGTCGGATCGACGATGTCCATCAGGCGTTGGTGCGTACGGATTTCGAGCTGATCGCGCGACGTCTTGTTGACGTGCGGCGAACGCAGGATGTCGAAACGTTGAATGCGGGTCGGCAGGGGCACCGGACCACGAACAATTGCGCCAGTCCGCTTTGCCGTGTCGACGATTTCAGCTGCCGATTGATCGATCAGGCGATAGTCGAAAGCCTTCAGGCGAATGCGGATTTTCTGGTTCTGCATGACAATTCCTTGGAAAGAGCGAGGCGGTATTGCGCCGCCAGATAGTAAAAGAACGTAGAGCCGGGCACCCGCCATGGTGCTGGCGCCCGGCTCCGGGCACCACTTACTGCAACTTCAACCCTCGATTTTACTCGAGAATCTTGGCAACCACACCTGCGCCGACCGTACGGCCGCCTTCGCGAATTGCGAAGCGCAGACCTTCTTCCATCGCGATCGGGTTGATCAGCTTCACCGTGATCGACACGTTGTCGCCCGGCATGACCATTTCCTTGTCCTTCGGCAACTCGATCGAGCCCGTCACGTCCGTCGTACGGAAGTAGAACTGCGGACGATAGTTGTTGAAGAACGGCGTGTGACGGCCACCTTCATCCTTGCTCAACACATACACTTCTGCCGTGAAGTGCGTGTGCGGGTTGATCGAACCCGGCTTCGCCAGAACCTGGCCACGCTCCACGTCTTCACGCTTCGTGCCGCGCAGCAGGATACCCACGTTGTCGCCGGCCTGACCCTGGTCGAGCAGCTTGCGGAACATTTCCACGCCCGTGCAGGTCGTCTTCACCGTCGGCTTGATACCGACGATTTCGATTTCCTCGCCAACCTTCACGACGCCGCGCTCAACGCGACCCGTCACCACCGTGCCGCGACCCGAGATCGAGAACACGTCTTCCACCGGCATCAGGAACGAGCCGTCAACTGCGCGCTCCGGCGTCGGGATGTACGTGTCCAGCGCGTCGGCCAGATTCATGATCGCCACTTCGCCCAGCTCGCCCGTGTCGCCTTCCAGTGCCAGCTTGGCCGAACCCTTGATGATCGGCGTGTCGTCGCCCGGGAAGTCGTACTTCGACAGAAGTTCACGAACTTCCATCTCGACGAGTTCCAGCAGCTCAGCGTCGTCCACCATGTCGCACTTGTTCAGGAACACGATGATGTACGGAACGCCAACCTGACGTGCCAGCAGGATGTGCTCGCGCGTTTGCGGCATCGGGCCGTCTGCAGCCGAGCACACCAGGATCGCGCCGTCCATCTGCGCTGCGCCCGTGATCATGTTCTTCACATAGTCAGCGTGGCCCGGGCAGTCGACGTGTGCGTAGTGGCGGTTAGCCGTTTCGTACTCGACGTGTGCCGTGTTGATCGTGATACCACGTGCCTTTTCTTCCGGCGCCGCGTCGATCTGGTCGTATGCCTTCGCTTCGCCGCCAAACTTCTTGGTCAGCACCGTCGTGATCGCTGCCGTCAGCGTGGTCTTGCCGTGGTCAACGTGACCGATCGTGCCGACGTTCACGTGCGGCTTGGTCCGTTCGAATTTACCTTTAGCCATGTTTCTCTTCTTTCAAAAAGTTAATCGTTGAATGACTTGCCGCGCGATTACTTCGACTTGGCGTTGATGATCGCTTCCGACACGTTACGCGGTGCTTCGGAGTAGTGCTTGAACTCCATCGTGTACGTTGCACGACCTTGGCTCAGCGAACGCAGCGAGGTCGAGTAGCCGAACATTTCCGACAGCGGGACTTCGGCGCGAACGATCTTGCCGCCGCCAATCATGTCTTCCATGCCCTGGACAATACCGCGACGGCCCGACAGGTCGCCCATCACGTTGCCCATGTAGTCTTCCGGCGTTTCGACTTCAACGGCCATCATCGGTTCGAGGATGACCGGCTGAGCCTTGCGCATTGCCTCCTTGAACGCCATCGAACCGGCCATGCGGAACGCGTTTTCGTTCGAGTCAACATCGTGGTACGAACCGAACGTCAGGTGAACCTTCACGTCAACGACCGGGAAGCCTGCCAGCACGCCAGCCTTCAGCGTTTCCTGGATACCCTTGTCGACTGCCGGGATGTATTCACGCGGGATCACACCGCCCTTGATTTCGTCCAGGAACTCGTAGCCCTTGCCCTGCTCATTCGGCTCGAGCGTGATGACCGCGTGACCGTACTGGCCGCGACCACCCGACTGCTTGACGAACTTGCCGTCAACGTCCACCGCCTTGCCGCGGATCGTTTCACGATACGCCACTTGCGGCTTGCCGACGGTTGCTTCGACGCCGAATTCACGCTTCATCCGGTCAACCAGAATTTCCAGGTGGAGCTCGCCCATGCCCGAAATAATGGTTTGACCCGATTCTTCGTCCGTTTGAACGCGGAACGACGGATCTTCCTGAGCCAGACGGTTCAGTGCCAGACCCATCTTTTCCTGGTCCGGCTTCGTCTTCGGCTCAACAGCCTGCGAAATCACCGGTTCCGGGAAAATCATGCGCTCGAGCACGATCGGGCTTTGCGGATCGCACAGCGTGTCGCCGGTCGTTGCGTCCTTCAGGCCGACTGCCGCAGCGATGTCGCCTGCGCGCACTTCCTTGATTTCTTCGCGCTGGTTCGCGTGCATTTGCAGAATACGGCCCAGACGTTCCTTCTTGTCTTTGGTCGCGTTCAGCACCGTGTCACCCGAATTCACAACGCCCGAGTACACACGGAAGAAGATCAACTGGCCGACGAACGGGTCGGTCATGATCTTGAATGCCAGTGCCGAGAACTTTTCGTCGTCAGCAGCGCGGCGCTCACCTTGCTCACCGTTTTCCAGCTCGCCGGTAACCGGCGGGATGTCGATCGGCGACGGCAGGAAGTCAAGCACGGCGTCCAGCATACGTTGCACGCCCTTGTTCTTGAACGCGGTACCGCACAGCATCGGCTGGATTTCGCAAGCGATCGTACGGTCGCGCAGACCCTTGACGATTTCCGCCTCGGTCAGCTCGCCCTCTTCGAGGTACTTGTTCATCAGGTCTTCGCTCGACTCAGCCGCCGCTTCGACCATCTTCTCGCGCCACTCGTTGCACGAGTCGACCAGTTCCGCCGGGATCTCTTCGTACGAGAACTTCGTGCCTTGCGACGCGTCGTCCCAAATGATCGCTTTCATCTTCAGCAGATCGACGACGCCCGTGAAGTTTTCTTCCGCGCCGATAGGCACCACGACCGGAACCGGGTTCGCCTTCAGACGCAGCTTGAGCTGATCGTAGACCTTGAAGAAGTTCGCGCCGGTACGGTCCATCTTGTTGATGAACGCGAGACGGGGAACCTTGTACTTGTTAGCCTGACGCCACACGGTTTCCGACTGCGGCTGCACGCCGCCCACTGCGCAGTACACCATGCATGCACCGTCGAGCACGCGCATCGAGCGTTCAACTTCAATCGTGAAGTCAACGTGGCCCGGGGTGTCGATGATGTTGATGCGGTGCTCAGCGCGGTCGCCGGCCATGCCTTTCCAGAATGCCGTGGTAGCAGCGGACGTGATCGTGATACCGCGTTCCTGCTCCTGCTCCATCCAGTCCATGGTGGCAGCGCCGTCGTGAACTTCACCAATCTTGTGGTTCACGCCGGTGTAGAACAGGATGCGCTCGGTCGTCGTCGTTTTGCCGGCGTCGATGTGAGCGCTAATACCGATGTTACGGTAGCGCTCGATAGGTGTCTTGCGAGCCACTTTAATCCTCTATTGGGATGACGCGATGCGAGAAAATACCCATCGCGCTGTAACACAAACGGGCGAGGCGCTTTGTAAGCGCACCCGCCCGGAATTTCTTTCCGCTTTTTCTGCTAAACCCGGGTTCGGGAAGCTTAGAAACGGAAATGCGAGAACGCCTTGTTGGCTTCTGCCATCCGGTGAACTTCGTCGCGCTTCTTCATCGCGCCACCACGGCCTTCGGCCGCTTCGGAGAGTTCACCTGCCAGACGCAGGGCCATCGACTTCTCGCTGCGCTTCTTCGCGGCTTCACGCAACCAACGCATCGCCAATGCCATACGACGCGACGGACGCACTTCGACCGGAACCTGATAGTTCGCACCACCAACGCGGCGGCTCTTAACTTCGACCACCGGCTTGACGTTGTTGAGCGCTACCGTGAACACTTCCAGCGGGTCCTTGCCACCCTTGGTCTGGATCTGTTCGAAAGCGCCGTACACAATGCGCTCAGCAACCGACTTCTTGCCGGAGAGCATCAGCACGTTCATGAACTTAGCTACATCTACGTTACCGAACTTCGGATCCGGCAACACTTCCCGCTTGGGGACTTCGCGACGACGCGGCATGTTTCTTCCTTTACTTTTCAGTTGGAGCTGCTTATCAGCTCCGCGGCCACCAACTAACCCGATTCATCTCTAACGACTTACCAGCCTGGTCGGGTGACCACTTACTCGACAGCACCGGCGATTCCGGCACCACCGCTATTACCGCCTTTGCAGGCGACCTGAAACTACTCTTGACCGGCTAATTACTTGCCAGCCTTGGCACGCTTCGCACCGTACTTCGAGCGAGCCTGCTTACGATCCTTGACGCCCTGGGTATCCAGCGAGCCGCGAACCATGTGGTAACGCACACCCGGCAAGTCCTTAACACGGCCGCCGCGAATCAGCACGACCGAGTGTTCCTGCAGGTTGTGGCCTTCACCACCGATGTACGAAATAACTTCGAAGCCGTTCGTCAGACGAACCTTGGCAACCTTACGCAGTGCCGAGTTAGGCTTCTTCGGCGTCGTGGTGTACACACGGGTGCACACGCCGCGACGCTGGGGGCAGTCCTGCAAAGCCGGGCTCTTGCTCTTCGTCGTTTCCGACGCGCGGCCTTTGCGAACCAGTTGATTGATGGTTGGCATTGTTTATTCCTGAAATTGAACAAAATCGACGCATCTGTTTCCGGGCAAAGCAGAAACGATTGCGCATCGAACTTCCGGACCGAGGCGTCAGCGCACGAATTCACTTCGCACACAGGCATTCCAAGAACCGGAACCTAGCATAATATTCCGAAAATGCTAAGGGAGTCAACAGGTTGCGACGTTTCGCATGCCTGCCGATCTCAAACAGCGCTCACCGGATCTCAGTCGGCAGCGACAACTTCCAGCAATTCGTCGCCAAAACGGTCGAGTTTGCGCGCACCCATGCCGGGAATGCCACGCAGATCCTCGATGGAATCGGGACCGTTGCGGGCAATTTCCGCCAGCGTGGCGTCGTGGAAAATGACGTAAGCCGGCACGCCGTCGCTCTTCGCCGTCTCCGTGCGCCAGGTGCGCAGACGCTCCCAGCGGGCGCGCTCGCGTGGGCCCATGCCAATCGTCGGGTCGGCCCGCTCGCTCGTGCGGCCGGACGACTGACGGGTACGCGTGGGCTTCACATAGCGGCGCATCGTCACGTTCTGTTCGCTCTTCAACACGGCTTTGGCAGCCTCCGTCAGTACCAGCGAGCCGAAACCTTCGTGGTCGACGGTCAGGTAGCCGAACGCGACGAGCTGGCGGAAGATAGCGCGCCACTCCGGCTCGCCGAGCGCGGCGCCAATTCCGAACGTGGTCAGCTTTTCGTGGCCACGTTGCAGGATTTTCTCGCTACGGTTGCCGCGGAGAATGTCGATCAGGTGCCCGGCGCCAAAGTGAAAACCGCTCGCCCGCTGCGCGCGGAATACGCAGGACAGCGCCATTTGCGCTTCGCGGGTCGCGTCCCATGTGTCGGGCGGCTCAATGCAGTTGTCGCAGTTGCCGCACGGCTTGCTCGATTCGCCGAAATACGCGAGTAGCCGCACCCGACGGCAGGTCGCCGCTTCGCACAAGCCGAGCAGCGCGTCGAGCTTGCCGGTCTGAACGCGCTTATGCGCATCGTCGGCATCAGACTCGTCAATCATCTTGCGCTGCTGCACGACGTCGCCGAGACCGTATGCCATCCAGGCATTGGCAGGCATGCCGTCACGGCCGGCGCGGCCGGTTTCCTGGTAGTAGCCTTCGACGCTCTTCGGCAAATCAAGGTGAGCCACAAAGCGCACGTCCGGCTTGTCGATACCCATACCAAAGGCGATCGTCGCGCACATCACGATGCCTTCCTCGCGCTGAAACATCTCCTGATGCTTCTGGCGGATTTCAAACTCCATGCCGGCGTGGTAAGGCAACGCGCGCATCCCTTTCTCTTTCAGCCACTCGGCCGTTTCTTCGACCTTGCGCCGCGACAGGCAATACACCACGCCGGCGTCGGTCGTGCCGTCAGGTCTCGAGTGTTCCGCGCGAATGAAGTCGAGCAATTGTGTACGCGCATTGTCCTTCTCAACAATCCGATAACGAATGTTCGGGCGATCGAAACTCGAGACAAAGATGCGCGCGTCGTCCAGCGCGAGACGGTGGATGATTTCGTCGCGCGTGATCGCGTCGGCGGTCGCGGTGAGCGCGATGCGCGGCACGTTCGGAAAACGTTCGTGCAACACCGACAGCTGAATATATTCAGGACGGAAGTCGTGACCCCACTGCGACACGCAATGCGCTTCGTCGATCGCGAACAAGCCGATGCGCGTCCGCTCGAGCAGCTCCTGGAAACGGGGCGTCATCAATCGTTCCGGCGCCACATACAACAGATCGATTTCACCTTCGCGCAATGCACGCTCGGTGGCCATCGCTTCCGCGCTCGACAGCGTCGAGTTCAGGTAGGCGGCACGCACGCCGACTTCGGTAAGCGCGGCAACCTGATCCTGCATCAATGCGATCAGCGGGGACACGACGATCCCAGCTCCGCACCCTGCCTCGCGACGCACCAAAGAAGGGATCTGATAACACAACGACTTGCCGCCGCCCGTCGGCATCAGCACGAGACAATCGCCGCCGCCGGCGACGTGTTCGACAATTTCGCCCTGCTGTCCTCTAAACGCGGGGTAACCGAAGACTTCGTTGAGGATTTCGAGCGGACGGGACATGAATTTAAGAGAAGCAGCGTAATGCCGGTGACACGAATTTTACCAACGCATTCGTGCTGCGCCCGTGCTTTGCACAAACGTTAGCCATTTGGCCGACGGATCCACAAAACCGCACAAAAAATGAGACACCCGCGGTGCGTGGAACAGGAGTAAGTGCTAAAGCACTAACTCCCGTGGACAAAAAAAAGCCGCTCAGTCGAAACTGAGCGGCTTCGCTGGCTGCTGAGTCCAGGCGGCTTGCGCCGCCGGGACTTACTCGCCTGAGTGCTGCTGTTCGGCGGCCGGGGTTTCCGGCGTACCGAATTCGAACGACTCTTCCGCTGCGATCTGATCGAAACGCTCGCGGTCGGACAGTTCCTTGCTCTTGCGTGCCTTGTGGAACGCGAGACCCGTACCAGCCGGAATCAGACGACCAACGATCACGTTTTCCTTCAGCCCGCGCAGATCGTCGCGCTTGCCCATGATCGCCGCTTCGGTCAACACGCGAGTCGTTTCCTGGAACGACGCCGCGGAGATGAACGAATCGGTCGACAGCGATGCCTTCGTGATACCGAGCAGCACGTTGTCGTAGGTTGCCGGGATCTTGTCTTCCGCAGCCATCCGGTCGTTCTCGTCGAGCATATCCGAGCGCTCGACCTGTTCGCCCATGATGAAGCGCGTGTCACCGTTATCGACGATCTGCACACGGCGCAGCATCTGACGGACGATCACTTCAATGTGCTTGTCATTGATCTTCACGCCCTGCAGACGATACACGTCCTGCACTTCGTCCACGATGTAGCGCGCCAGCGCTTCGACGCCCTGCAAACGCAGAATGTCGTGCGGATCAGCCGGACCGTCGACAATCATTTCGCCCTTGTTGACGACCTGACCATCGTGCACCAGAACCTGCTTTTCCTTCGCGATCAGGAACTCGTGCTGATTGCCTTCGAGGTCCGTGATAACGAGACGCTGCTTGCCCTTCGTGTCCTTACCGAACGACGTCGTGCCCGTGACTTCCGCCAGAATACCGGCGTCCTTCGGCGAGCGCGCTTCGAACAGTTCGGCCACACGCGGCAGACCACCGGTAATGTCGCGAGTCTTTTGCGATTCAACCGGGATACGTGCCAGCACTTCACCGACCTGCACTTGCTGACCGTCCTTCACGGTGATCAGAGCGCCGACCTGGAAGCCGATCTGCACCGAGTGCTCGGTGTTCGGGATCTTGACTTCTTCGCCGTTCGCGTCGAGCAGCTTGACCTGCGGACGCACCGTCTTCGACGCTTGCGAACCGCGGCGCTTCACGTCGATCACGACCAGCGTCGAGAGACCCGTCACATCGTCGATCTGCTTGGCAACCGTCACGCCTTCTTCGACGTTTTCGAACTTCACCGTGCCACCGTACTCGGTGATGATCGGACGCGTCATCGGATCCCACGTCGCCAGTTGCGTGCCGGCCTTGATCTGCGCGCCGTCCAGTTGCAACAGCGTCGCGCCGTACGGCACCTTGTGACGTTCGCGCTCGCGACCGTGGTCGTCGGTGATCATCGCTTCGCCCGAACGCGAGATGACGATCTGCTCGCCCTTCGCGTTGGTGACGTAACGCATGGTCGCCGTGAAACGAACCGTACCGTTCGACTTGGCTTCAACCGACGAAGCCACTGCTGCACGCGATGCCGCACCACCGATGTGGAACGTACGCATCGTGAGCTGCGTGCCCGGTTCACCGATCGACTGGGCAGCGATCACGCCAACTGCCTCGCCAACGTTGACCGACGAGCCACGACCCAGATCGCGGCCATAGCAGGCTGCGCACAGACCGTAACGCGTTTCGCAAGTCAGCGGTGTACGCACGCGCACTTCGTCGATGCCGAGGCGTTCGATTTCTTCGACCGCGTCTTCGTCGAGCAACGTGCCCGTTTCGTACAGCGTTTCCTGCGATTCCGGATTGACGACGTCAGCCACCGTCACGCGACCGAGGATACGGTCACGCAGCGCTTCGACGACTTCACCGCCTTCGACCAACGCCTTCATGGCGACGCCGTTGGACGTACCGCAATCGTCCTCGACCACCACCAGATCCTGCGTCACGTCGACGAGACGACGCGTCAGGTAACCCGAGTTAGCCGTCTTCAGTGCCGTATCAGCCAGACCCTTACGTGCACCGTGGGTCGAGATGAAGTACTGCAACACGTTCAGGCCTTCACGGAAGTTCGCCGTAATCGGCGTCTCGATGATCGAGCCGTCCGGCTTCGCCATCAGGCCACGCATACCGGCCAGCTGACGAATCTGAACCGCGGAACCACGAGCACCCGAGTCAGCCATCATGTAGATGGAGTTGAACGACTCCTGACGCGTTTCGTTGCCGTCGCGATCGACCACCGGTTCCGTCGACAGCTGTTCCATCATCGCCTTGCCGACCGCTTCCGACGTTGCCGACCAGATGTCGACCACGTTGTTGTAACGTTCTTGCGACGTGACGAGACCCGACATGTACTGACGGTCGTATTCCTTCACCTTCCTGGCTGCATCGCCGACGATCTGTTCTTTCTGCGGCGGCACGAGCATGTCGTCGACGCAAATCGAAATACCGGCACGCGTTGCCAGACGGAAACCCGACTGCATCAGCTGGTCGGCGAAAATCACCGTTTCACGCAGACCGCACTTGCGGAATGCGGTGTTGATGAGGCGCGAGATTTCCTTCTTCTTCAGCGGCTTGTTCAGCACCGAGAACGGCAGGCCCGGCGGAAGGATTTCCGACAGGATTGCGCGGCCGACGGTCGTCGCGTACAGCGAGATCTTCGGCACGAACGCCGGCGCACCTTCCGACTTGTCTTCGTTGTGGACCATTTCCGTGATCCGCACGTTGACGCGCGAGGCGAGCTCGACTTCCTTGTTCTCGTAAGCACGCAGTGCTTCCGACACGCCGGTGAACGTCAGGCCTTCGCCCTTGGCGTTCACTGCTTCACGCGTCGCGTAGTACAGGCCGAGCACGATATCCTGCGACGGCACGATCGACGGATCGCCGTTGGCCGGGAACAGAATGTTGTTCGACGCCAGCATCAGCGTGCGCGCTTCCATCTGCGCTTCGAGCGACAGCGGCACGTGCACAGCCATCTGGTCACCGTCGAAGTCGGCGTTGAACGCCGCGCAAACGAGCGGGTGCAGCTGGATAGCCTTACCTTCGATCAGCACCGGCTCGAAAGCCTGAATGCCAAGACGGTGCAGCGTAGGCGCACGGTTCAGCATGACCGGATGTTCGCGGATCACCTCTTCGAGGATGTCCCACACCACGGCCGTCTGGTTCTCGACTTCCTTCTTCGCAGCCTTGATGGTGGTAGCCACACCCATCACTTCCAGCTTGTTGAAGATGAACGGCTTGAACAGTTCGAGCGCCATCAGCTTCGGCAGACCGCACTGATGCAGCTTGAGCGTCGGGCCGACCACGATCACCGAACGGCCCGAGTAGTCCACGCGCTTACCGAGCAAGTTCTGACGGAAACGACCGCCCTTACCCTTGATCATGTCAGCGAGCGACTTCAGCGGACGCTTGTTCGCGCCGGTCATTGCCTTACCGCGACGACCGTTGTCGAGCAGCGAATCGACGGCTTCCTGCAGCATCCGCTTTTCGTTGCGGACGATGATTTCAGGCGCCTTCAGTTCGAGCAGACGCTTCAACCGGTTGTTACGGTTGATCACGCGGCGATACAGGTCGTTCAGGTCCGACGTCGCGAAACGGCCGCCATCCAGCGGCACCAGCGGACGCAGTTCCGGCGGCAGCACCGGCAGCACCTCGAGCACCATCCAGTCAGGCTTGATACCCGAACGCTGGAAAGCCTCGAGCACCTTCAGGCGCTTCGCGTACTTCTTGATCTTCGCTTCCGAACCCGTGTTCTTGAGTTCGGTGCGCAGCATCTCGACCTGTTCGTCGATGTTGATCGCGCGCAGCAGTTCGCGAACGCCTTCCGCGCCCATTTCGGCACGGAATTCGTCACCGTACTCTTCGACCTTGTTGTAGTAATCCTCTTCGGTCATGATCTGCCGCGCTTTCAGCGGCGTCATGCCCGGATCGATCACCACGTATGCTTCGAAGTACAGCACGCGTTCGATGTCGCGCAGCGTCATGTCGAGCACCATGCCCAGACGCGACGGCAGCGACTTCAGGAACCAGATGTGAGCGACCGGCGAGGCCAGCTCAATGTGGCCCATCCGTTCGCGACGCACCTTCGCGAGCGTCACTTCGACGCCGCACTTTTCACAGATCACGCCACGATGCTTCAGGCGCTTGTACTTGCCGCAAAGGCATTCGTAGTCTTTGATCGGGCCGAAAATCTTCGCGCAGAACAGACCATCGCGTTCCGGCTTGAACGTCCGGTAGTTGATGGTTTCCGGCTTCTTGACTTCACCGAACGACCACGAACGGATCTTGTCTGGCGAAGCCAGACCGATCTTGATCGCGTCAAAAACTTCAGGCTGTTGGACTTGCTTGAATAGATCGAGCAGAGCTTTCATTGCTTTCTCTCCGTAGTCCGATTAGTTGCGGTCGAGGTCGATATCGATACCGAGCGAGCGGATTTCCTTCACGAGCACGTTGAAGGATTCCGGCATGCCGGCGTCGATCACGTGATCGCCCTTGACCAGGTTCTCATACACCTTGGTCCGGCCCGCCACGTCATCCGACTTCACCGTCAGCATTTCTTGCAACACGTACGATGCGCCGTACGCTTCGAGCGCCCACACTTCCATTTCACCGAAACGCTGGCCACCGAACTGCGCCTTACCGCCCAACGGCTGCTGCGTCACGAGCGAGTACGGGCCCGTGGAACGCGCGTGCATCTTGTCGTCGACCAGGTGGTGCAGCTTCAGGTAGTGCATGTAGCCGACAGTCACCGTACGTTCGAACATCTCACCCGTGCGGCCGTCATACAGACGCACCTGGTTCTTCGACGGCGTCATGCCGAGGTTCTTCGCGATGTCGTCCGGGAATGCCAGATCCAGCGCGCGCGACATTTCTTCTTCCGTCGCACCGTCGAACACCGGCGTGGCAAACGGAACGCCTTCGCGCAGGTTCTTCGCCAGTTCGACGATTTCGTCGTCCGTGAAGCTGTCCAGCTCTTCAGCGCGGCCCGACTCGTTGTAGATCTTGGTCAGGAATTCGCGCAGTTCAGCGATCTTCGCCTGACGTTGCAGCATTTCTGCAATACGCCAGCCGAGACCCTTCGCGGCCCAACCCAGATGCACTTCGAGAACCTGACCCACGTTCATCCGCGACGGCACGCCGAGCGGGTTCAGAACGACGTCAGCCGGACGGCCATCGGCCATGTACGGCATGTCTTCGATCGGAACGATCTTCGACACCACACCCTTGTTACCGTGACGGCCGGCCATCTTGTCGCCAGGCTGCAGACGACGCTTCACAGCCAGATACACCTTGACCATCTTCAGCACGCCCGGCGGCAGTTCGTCGCCTTGCGTGAGTTTCTTGCGCTTTTCTTCGAACGCCAGATCGAACTGGTGACGCTTCTGTTCGATCGAGTCCTTGATCGCTTCGAGCTGTGCCGCTGCTTCTTCATCCGCGAGGCGGATGTCGAACCAGTGGTAGTGGTCGAGATCTTCCAGGTAAGCCTGTTCGATCTTCGTACCCTTCGCGAGCTTCTTCGGACCGCCGTTCGCGACCTTGCCGGTCAGCATACGTGCGAGACGCTGGAATGCATCGCCTTCCACGATACGCAGCTGGTCGTTCAGGTCGAGGCGATAACGCTTCAGTTCATCGTCGATGATCTGTTGCGCACGCTTGTCGCGCTGAATGCCTTCACGCGTGAATACTTGAACGTCGATGACCGTGCCGCTCATGCCCGACGGCACGCGCAGCGACGTATCCTTCACGTCCGAAGCCTTTTCACCGAAGATCGCGCGCAGCAGCTTTTCTTCCGGCGTCAGCTGGGTTTCGCCCTTCGGCGTGACCTTACCGACCAGCACGTCGCCTGCTTCGACTTCAGCGCCGATGTAGACGATGCCCGACTCATCGAGACGGCCGAGTTGCACTTCAGCCAGGTTCGAGATGTCGCGCGTGATTTCTTCCGGTCCGAGCTTCGTATCGCGAGCTACGACGTTCAGTTCTTCGATGTGGATCGACGTGTAACGGTCGTCAGCAACCACCTTCTCCGAGATCAGGATCGAATCTTCGAAGTTGTAGCCGTTCCACGGCATGAACGCGACCAGCATGTTCTGGCCGAGAGCCAGTTCGCCGAGATCGGTCGATGCACCGTCAGCCAGCACGTCGCCACGCGACACGATATCGCCGACCTTCACGATCGGGCGCTGGTTGATGTTCGTGTTCTGGTTCGAACGCGTGTACTTGATCAGGTTGTAGATGTCCACGCCGACGTCGCCAGCAACGGCTTCATCGTCGTTCACGCGGATCACCATACGGCCTGCGTCGACGTAATCGACCACACCGCCGCGGAATGCCTGAACTGTCGTGCCCGAGTCGACTGCCACCGTGCGTTCGATACCCGTACCGACCACGGCCTTTTCAGGACGCAGACACGGCACAGCCTGACGCTGCATGTTCGAACCCATCAATGCGCGGTTCGCGTCATCGTGCTCGAGGAACGGAATCAGCGATGCTGCCACCGAGACGATCTGCGACGGCGCCACGTCCATGTACTGGATGCGGTCCGGCGTAACCATCAGCGTTTCGCCTGCTTCACGCGACGACACCAGTTCGTCGGTCAGCGTGCCGTCTTCTGCCACTGCCGCGTTCGCCTGAGCGATCACGTAACGGCCTTCTTCGATCGCCGACAGATAATCGATCTGATCCGTCACCTTGCCGTCCGTCACCTTGCGATACGGCGTTTCGAGGAAGCCGTATTCGTTCAGGTGCGCGTACAGAGCGAGCGAGTTGATCAGGCCGATGTTCGGACCTTCCGGCGTTTCAATCGGACACACACGGCCGTAGTGGGTCGGGTGCACGTCGCGGACTTCAAAGCCAGCGCGCTCACGCGTCAAACCGCCCGGGCCAAGTGCCGAAACACGGCGCTTGTGGGTGATTTCCGACAGCGGGTTGGTCTGGTCCATAAACTGCGACAGCTGCGACGAACCGAAGAACTCGCGAATCGCCGACGAAATCGGCTTCGAGTTGATCAGGTCGTGCGGCATCAGGTTTTCGCTTTCGGCCTGGCCGAGGCGTTCCTTCACAGCACGTTCGACACGCACGAGACCGGCGCGGAACTGGTTTTCCGCCAGTTCGCCGACGCAACGCACACGGCGATTGCCCAAGTGGTCGATGTCGTCCACTTCGCCCTTGCCGTTACGCAGTTCGACCAGAATCTTGATCGTTGCGAGGATGTCGTCGTCTTGCAGCGTCATCGGACCGACGATTTCGTCGCGACCGACACGGCGGTTGAACTTCATACGACCCACCTTGGACAGGTCGTATGCGTCTTCGCTGTAGAACAGACGGTTGAACAGCGCCTCGACCGCTTCTTCGGTCGGCGGTTCGCCCGGACGCATCATGCGGTAGATCGCGATGCGTGCAGCCATCTTGTCCGCGGTTTCGTCGATACGCAGCGTCGACGAGATATACGGACCTTGATCCAGATCGTTCGTGTAGAGCGTCTGGATGTCTTTGATCTTCGATTCGCGGAGCTTTTCGAGGACGGTTTCGGTGATTTCGTCGTTCGCGTTAGCGATGACTTCACCCGTGTCGCCGTCGACGACGTTCTTCGCGAGCACGCGGCCGAGCAGATAGTCTTCCGGCACCGAAATGAACTTCGTCTTCGCGTTGTCGAGATCGCGAATGTGCTTGGCGTTGATCCGCTTGTCCTTCTGGACGATCACGTTGCCATCACGGTCCGTGATGTCGAAGCGCGCGACTTCACCACGCAGACGCTCCGGCACGAATTCCATCTGCGCGCCTTCCGGCATCAGCGTGAAATTGTCGAACACGAAGAAGTTTGCGAGGATCTGCTCCGGCGTCAGGCCAATCGCCTTCAGCAGGATCGTGACCGGCATCTTGCGACGGCGGTCGACGCGGAAGTACAGCACGTCCTTCGGATCGAATTCGAAGTCGAGCCACGAGCCGCGGTAAGGAATGATACGGGCCGAGAACAGGAGCTTGCCCGAGCTGTGCGTCTTGCCCTTGTCGTGTTCGAAGAACACGCCCGGCGAACGATGCAGCTGGGAAACGATCACACGTTCCGTGCCGTTGATGACGAACGAACCCGTCGGCGTCATGAGCGGAATTTCGCCCATGTACACTTCCTGTTCCTTCACCTCCTTGACGACCGGCTTGCTCGGCGATTCCTTGTCGAGCAGCACCAGGCGCACTTTCGCGCGCAATGCCGAGCAGTACGTCAAACCGCGCTGCTGACATTCCTTGATGTTGAATGCCGGCGGCGACAGCATGTAGCTGACGAACTCGAGACGCGCAAAACCGTTGTGCGAAACGATCGGGAAAACGGAGGTAAACGCAGCTTGCAGGCCTTCCGGCTTGCGTTGCGTGGATGACGTGTCTGCTTGCAGAAACGTGCTGAATGATTCAAGCTGGGTAGCCAGCAGGAAAGGTACTTGGTGAACGATGGGGCGCTTCGCAAAACTCTTGCGAATGCGCTTCTTCTCGGTGAAGGAATATTGCATACGATCTCCGAATCACGGCGGGCATTGTTGTCGAGGCAGGATACCTTGATGAGACAACCCGAGTGTTCACCGACTGAGACCCGATGGCCGTCCGATGGCTTGAACGAGCCTAGAAGCTTGGTGGTTGGCCGCTACCAACCGCTGGCTGACGGCAGCGGATGCCTATGTTGCCCGCTACCCGACCAAACTTGCCTTCTGCAGTCGCTTCAGAAGACAAAGAGAAGCGCCGGTCGATATTGCCGATAGGCGATTTTCTTTGGCTTCTGGGACCCCTGTTCTTGCCGAAACCGGCTGACAAAAACATGGTTCCCACAAAGCACAAAAAGGCCGGCGGTGGAAAACCGCCAGCCTTCGCACAACGCGCCGAAACTTACTTGATTTCAGCCTTCGCGCCGGCTTCTTCCAACTTCTTCTTGGCTTCTTCAGCAGCAGCCTTCGGTACCGATTCCTTAACAGGCTTCGGTGCACCGTCGACCAGGTCCTTCGCTTCCTTCAGGCCGAGACCCGTCAGTTCACGAACAGCCTTAATGACCGAAACCTTGTTCGCGCCGACTTCCGTCAGGTTGACCGTGAATTCGGTTTGCTCTTCAGCAGCAGCAGCAGCGCCGCCGCCTGCCGGGCCTGCCACTGCAACAGCAGCTGCCGACACGCCAAACTTTTCTTCGAACGCCTTGACCAGCTCGTTCAGTTCCAGAACCGACATCGAGCTTACTGCCTCGAGGATGTCATCTTTTGCGATTGCCATTTGAAATACTCCTAAATTGAATTCGGATACAGCCAGCGATCAATCACGCTCGACTGAAGTGCGTTACGCAGCGGTTTCTTCGCCTTGTTTCTTTTCTGCCAGCGCGGCCAAAGCGCGCGCAAAGCCGGAAACAGGTGCTTGCATAACGTACAACAGCTTGGAGAGCAGTTCTTCGCGGCTCGGGATGTTTGCCAGCGCTTGCACGCCAGCCTTGTCCATCACCTTGCCTTCGTAGGAACCAGCCTTGATGATCAACTTGTCATTGGTTTTGCCGAAGTCGTTAACGACCTTGGCAGCAGCAATTGCATCTTCCGAGATGCCGTAGATCAACGGACCAGTCATCTGCTCTGCCAGCGGAGCAAACGGGGTACCTTCGACAGCGCGACGCGCCAGCGTGTTTTTCAACACACGAAGGTAAACCTGTTGCTCACGCGCTTTCGCGCGCAGCTTGGTCAGATCGCCAACCGCGATTCCACGATACTCAGCCAGAACCACGGTCTGGGCTTTCGCGACTTGCGCGGCAACCTCAGCGACGACGGCCTGCTTGCTTTCTTTGTTAAGTGGCACGGTTAACCTCCAGATTCGATACACGCAGCGTGCGCCTTGTGTACCGCGTTCAATAACGGCGTCCGACCAGTCAGGAGTATTTCGACCGCCTGAACCCCACATTGCTGTGGACTTCAACCGGCTTCATCACTACAAAACCTTTTCGGGTTCGCCATCTGCGTTGGCTTTACATTAAGGGACCGCCTACCTGCTGCGTTCCCGCCAACGGTCTTTGACAACCGGCCGCTCGATGCAGACTGCCATCTTGCGACCGCCCAAAGCCCATAAAACCGCCTCGACTCACGTCAAGGCGATGAAATTTATTACTGTGCTGCGAGCGATGCCTGGTCGACGCGAACGCCAACACCCATCGTGCTCGACAGTGCAACCTTACGCAGGTACACACCCTTGCTCGTTGCCGGCTTCGCCTTTTGCAGCGCGTCGACCAGAGCGTTCAGGTTGCTACGCAGAGCCGTCGGCTCGAACGAAGCACGGCCAATCGTGGCGTGGATGATACCGGCCTTGTCGACACGGAATTGCACCTGACCAGCCTTGGCGTTCTTGACCGCAGTCGCGACGTCCGGCGTAACCGTGCCAACCTTCGGGTTCGGCATCAGGCCGCGCGGGCCGAGGATCTGACCGAGCGTACCGACAACGCGCATCGTGTCCGGCGAAGCGATCACGATGTCGAAGTCCAGCTTGCCAGCCTTGACTTGTTCAGCCAGGTCTTCCATACCGACGACTTCTGCGCCAGCTGCACGAGCTTGCTCAGCTTTTTCGCCTTGTGCGAACACGGCCACGCGAACCGACTTACCGGTACCAGCCGGCAGCACGACCGAGCCGCGAACCACTTGGTCCGACTTCTTCGCGTCGATGCCGAGTTGCACTGCAACGTCGATCGACTCGTCGAACTTCGCGCTTGCGCATTCCTTCACGAGCGACAGAGCTTCGTCGATCGCGTACAGCTTTTGACGATCAACCTTGGCTGCAAATGCTTGCAGACGCTTTGAAAGCTTAGCCATTTACACGCCCTCCACGGTGATGCCCATCGAGCGGGCGCTACCAGCGATCGTACGAACCGCTGCGTCCAGATCAGCTGCCGTCAGATCGGGCATCTTGGTCTTGGCGATGTCTTCAGCTTGAGCGCGGGTGATCTTGCCGACCTTGTCGGTATGCGGCTTAGCCGAACCCTTGTCGATCTTCGCTGCCTTCTTGATCAGAACCGTAGCCGGCGGCGTCTTCAGAACGAACGTGAAGCTCTTGTCCGCGAACGCGGTGATCACGACCGGAATCGGCAAACCCGGTTCCAATGCTTGAGTCTGCGCGTTAAACGCCTTGCAGAACTCCATGATGTTCAGGCCGCGCTGGCCCAGTGCCGGACCGACCGGCGGCGACGGGTTGGCTTTACCTGCAGGGATCTGCAGCTTGATAAAGCCGATGATTTTCTTTGCCATTTTGAAAACCTCTTAGGAACGCCGCGGCAATACAAGCGGACATTCAGTGAGTAGTAGCGCGCGTTCGCCGGAAAACAGACTACTTGCGCTCCTCAACGGCCATTACGCGGACCGTAAGCGCGAAATACGGAACGCACCGACTGGTGCGCCCCGTAGAATTCTGAATTACAACTTTTCGACCTGACCGAATTCCAACTCGACCGGCGTTGCGCGGCCGAAAATTGTAACGGAAACACGGACACGCGACTTTTCGTAGTTCACTTCTTCGACGCTGCCGTTGAAATCCGTGAACGGACCGTCCTTCACCCGCACCATCTCGCCTACTTCGAACAGGGTTTTCGGACGCGGCTTTTCCACGCCTTCCTGCATTTGCGACATGATCTTCTCGACTTCCCGCGGGGAAATCGGGCTCGGACGATTACGCGCACCGCCTACGAAACCCGTCACCTTTGCCGTGTTCTTCACGAGGTGCCACGTTTCGTCTGTCATTTCCATTTCCACAAGGACGTAGCCCGGGAAGAAACGACGTTCGGTCACCGATTTGTGACCGCCTTTCACCTCGACCACTTCTTCAGTCGGAACGAGGATTTGACCAAACTGGTCTTGCATGCCAGCACGTTCAATGCGCTCCTGAAGCGCACGTTGCACGCTCTTCTCCATGCCGGAGTAGGCGTGCACCACATACCAACGCTTGCCGCTCGGGGATGCCGGAGTATCACTCATATCATTTCCAACCCAGAATCACCGAGAAAATCGCCCATTCGATGGATTTATCGCTAATCCAAAGAAAGATCGCCATGACGAACACGAAGCCGAACACTACGAGCGTTGTCTGGGTGGCCTCTTTACGAGTCGGCCAGACAACCTTGCGAACTTCTTTGTACGAGTCTTTGGCGAAAGCGATGAAACCCTTGCCAGGCGCGGAGAGAAGACCGACTGCAACACCAGCGATAGCGCCAACAGCCAAGGCAGCTCCGCGGACGTACCATTCCTGGCCGCTGAGCCAGAAGAACCCCACGAACCCGGCCAAGACCAACAATACGCCCGCGACGAGCATCAGCTTGTCGCCGGATGTATTTACAGTTTCGACGGAAGGATTCGCCATAACACCTTAACGAAGCGCCATATACGACGCGAGAGTTGGCAGGGGCAGAGGGAATCGAACCCCCAACCTTCGGTTTTGGAGACCGACGCTCTGCCAGTTGAGCTATACCCCTAAACCATTTTGGGGTTGACGACACCGCCAACCCCGAAACTACCGATCAACGAGAACTTTCTGGCGTTACTCGAGGATCTTGGCAACCACACCTGCGCCGACCGTACGGCCGCCTTCGCGAATTGCGAAGCGCAGACCTTCTTCCATCGCGATCGGGTTGATCAGCTTCACCGTGATCGACACGTTGTCGCCCGGCATGACCATTTCCTTGTCCTTCGGCAACTCGATCGAGCCCGTCACGTCCGTCGTACGGAAGTAGAACTGCGGACGATAGTTGTTGAAGAACGGCGTGTGACGGCCACCTTCGTCCTTGCTCAGCACGTACACTTCTGCCGTGAAGTGCGTGTGCGGGTTGATCGAACCCGGCTTCGCCAGAACCTGGCCACGCTCCACGTCTTCACGCTTCGTGCCGCGCAGCAGGATACCCACGTTGTCGCCGGCCTGACCCTGGTCGAGCAGCTTGCGGAACATTTCCACGCCCGTGCAGGTCGTCTTCACCGTCGGCTTGATACCGACGATTTCGATTTCCTCGCCAACCTTCACGACGCCGCGCTCAACGCGACCCGTCACCACCGTGCCGCGACCCGAGATCGAGAACACGTCTTCCACCGGCATCAGGAACGAGCCGTCAACTGCGCGCTCCGGCGTCGGGATGTACGTGTCCAGCGCGTCGGCCAGATTCATGATCGCCACTTCGCCCAGCTCACCCGTGTCGCCTTCCAGCGCCAGCTTGGCCGAACCCTTGATGATCGGCGTGTCGTCGCCCGGGAAGTCGTACTTCGACAGAAGTTCACGAACTTCCATCTCGACGAGTTCCAGCAGTTCAGCGTCGTCCACCATGTCGCACTTGTTCAGGAACACGATGATGTACGGAACGCCAACCTGGCGTGCCAGCAGGATGTGCTCACGCGTTTGCGGCATCGGGCCGTCTGCAGCCGAGCACACCAGGATCGCGCCGTCCATCTGCGCTGCGCCCGTGATCATGTTCTTCACATAGTCAGCGTGGCCCGGGCAGTCGACGTGTGCGTAGTGGCGGTTAGCCGTTTCGTACTCGACGTGTGCCGTGTTGATCGTGATACCACGTGCCTTTTCTTCCGGCGCCGCGTCGATCTGGTCGTATGCCTTCGCTTCGCCGCCAAACTTCTTGGTCAGCACCGTCGTGATCGCTGCCGTCAGCGTGGTCTTGCCGTGGTCAACGTGACCGATCGTGCCGACGTTCACGTGCGGCTTGGTCCGCTCAAACTTACCCTTGGCCATTTTCGACTCCTAAGAGGATTTATCCGTACGTTGCGCCGCGCGCAAACAATCACCGAGTACTTCTGGTGCCCATGGGCAGGATCGAACTGCCGACCTCTCCCTTACCAAGGGAGTGCTCTACCACTGAGCCACATGGGCGCTACTTCTTTGTTGCTGGAGCGGGTGAAGGGAATCGAACCCTCGTCGTAAGCTTGGAAGGCTTCTGCTCTACCATTGAGCTACACCCGCAAGGATCCATGGATTCCCATCTACTGCTACAACTTGCATTCTGGTGGAGGAGGTTGGATTCGAACCAACGTAGGCGTAAGCCAACAGATTTACAGTCTGCCCCCTTTAGCCACTCGGGCACCCCTCCGCAGAGAACTGATGATTATGAGGGAACAACCGCTTGCTGTCAAGGCTTGCTTGGCCGTTCCAAACTCATAGCTCTCACTTATATAGTGATTCCAGCGTAGCCGTAAACGCAGAAACCCCACCTTTTGGGGTGGGGTTTCTGTTGCTGCAGGGGAGCCTGACGATTACCTACTTTCACACGGGAATCCGCACTATCATCGGCGTGGAGTCGTTTCACGGTCCTGTTCGGGATGGGAAGGGGTGGGACCGACTCGCTATGGTCATCAGGCATGACTTGTTGCTGTAGTGCCTTGGGGCAAGACAGCCAATCTGGAAGAAGTAGTTTCTGGTGATGCTCACCAGAGGGAGATTCGGGGGTTGTGTTGTTTCCGGCACAACACTGATCTCAACCTGTGTGCTGCCCCCTGCGGGGGTTGTTTCGGCTAAGCGCTAAAGCGCAACCCGAAACGAAACACACCTGTTATAGGATCAAGCCTTACGGGCAATTAGTATCAGTTAGCTTAACGCATTACTGCGCTTCCACACCTGACCTATCAACGTCCTGGTCTTGAACGACCCTTCAAGGGGCTCGAAGCCCCGGGGATATCTCATCTTAAGGCGAGTTTCCCGCTTAGATGCTTTCAGCGGTTATCTCTTCCGAACATAGCTACCCGGCGATGCCACTGGCGTGACAACCGGTACACCAGAGGTTCGTCCACTCCGGTCCTCTCGTACTAGGAGCAGCCCCCTTCAAATATCCAGCGCCCACGGCAGATAGGGACCAAACTGTCTCACGACGTTTTAAACCCAGCTCACGTACCTCTTTAAATGGCGAACAGCCATACCCTTGGGACCGGCTACAGCCCCAGGATGAGATGAGCCGACATCGAGGTGCCAAACACCGCCGTCGATATGAACTCTTGGGCGGTATCAGCCTGTTATCCCCAGAGTACCTTTTATCCGTTGAGCGATGGCCCTTCCATACAGAACCACCGGATCACTATGACCTGCTTTCGCACCTGCTCGACTTGTCGGTCTCGCAGTTAAGCACGCTTATGCCATTGCACTATCAGCACGATTTCCGACCGTACCTAGCGTACCTTCGTACTCCTCCGTTACACTTTGGGAGGAGACCGCCCCAGTCAAACTGCCTACCATGCACTGTCCCCAGTCCGGATAACGGACCAAGGTTAGAACCTCAAACAAACCAGGGTGGTATTTCAAGGACGGCTCCACGCAGACTGGCGTCCACGCTTCATAGCCTCCCACCTATCCTACACAGATCGGTTCAAAGTCCAATGCAAAGCTACAGTAAAGGTTCATGGGGTCTTTCCGTCTAGCCGCGGGGAGATTGCATCATCACAAACACTTCAACTTCGCTGAGTCTCGGGAGGAGACAGTGTGGCCATCGTTACGCCATTCGTGCAGGTCGGAACTTACCCGACAAGGAATTTCGCTACCTTAGGACCGTTATAGTTACGGCCGCCGTTTACCGGGACTTCAATCAAGAGCTTGCACCCCATCATTTAATCTTCCGGCACCGGGCAGGCGTCACACCCTATACGTCCACTTTCGTGTTTGCAGAGTGCTGTGTTTTTATTAAACAGTCGCAGCCACCAGTTTATTGCAACCCCTTCACCCTTCTGGCGCAGGCCAGTCAAGCTACAGGGGCGTACCTTATCCCGAAGTTACGGTACCAATTTGCCGAGTTCCTTCTCCCGAGTTCTCTCAAGCGCCTTAGAATACTCATCTCGCCCACCTGTGTCGGTTTGCGGTACGGTCCTGTTAAACTGAAGCTTAGAGGCTTTTCTTGGAACCACTTCCAGTTGCTTCTTCACCTAAGTGAATGGCCTCGCACCCTTGAATTCCGCGCCCGGATTTGCCAAAGCGCCTTCTCCAATGCAAGGACCGGGACTTCCAACACCCGGACAACCTTCCGCGATCCGTCCCCCCATCGCATTTAACAATGGTGCAGGAATATTAACCTGCTTCCCATCAGCTACGCATTTCTGCCTCGCCTTAGGGGCCGACTCACCCTACGCCGATGAACGTTGCGTAGGAAACCTTGGGCTTACGGCGAGGGGGCCTTTCACCCCCTTTATCGCTACTCATGTCAGCATTCGCACTTCCGATACCTCCAGCACACTTTCCAGTGCACCTTCGCAGGCTTACGGAACGCTCTCCTACCATGCACATAAATGTGCATCCGCAGCTTCGGTATATTGCTTAGCCCCGTTACATCTTCCGCGCAGGACGACTCGATCAGTGAGCTATTACGCTTTCTTTAAAGGATGGCTGCTTCTAAGCCAACCTCCTGACTGTTTTAGCCTTCCCACTTCGTTTCCCACTTAGCAATATTTGGGGACCTTAGCTGGCGGTCTGGGTTGTTTCCCTCTTGACACCGGACGTTAGCACCCGATGTCTGTCTCCCGTGATTGCACTCTTCGGTATTCGGAGTTTGCTATGGCGTAGTAATCCGCAATGGACCCCACAACCATGACAGTGCTCTACCCCCGAAGGTGATACACGAGGCACTACCTAAATAGTTTTCGGAGAGAACCAGCTATTTCCAGGTTTGTTTAGCCTTTCACCCCTATCCACAGCTCATCCCCTAACTTTTCAACGTTAGTGGGTTCGGACCTCCAGTACGTGTTACCGCACCTTCATCCTGGCCATGGATAGATCACCTGGTTTCGGGTCTACACCCAGCGACTGAACGCCCTGTTCGGACTCGCTTTCGCTACGCCTGCCCTAATCGGTTAAGCTTGCCACTGAATGTAAGTCGCTGACCCATTATACAAAAGGTACGCCGTCACCCCTTGCGAGGCTCCGACTGTTTGTATGCATGCGGTTTCAGGATCTGTTTCACTCCCCTCCCGGGGTTCTTTTCGCCTTTCCCTCACGGTACTGGTTCACTATCGGTCGATCACGAGTATTTAGCCTTGGAGGATGGTCCCCCCATCTTCAGACAGGATTTCACGTGTCCCGCCCTACTTGTCGTACACCTAGTTCTTTCAAACTGTTTTCGTCTACAGGGCTATCACCTGCTATGGCGGCACTTTCCAGAGCCTTCGACTAACAATAAGAATAAAGAGTACAGGCTGATCCCATTTCGCTCGCCACTACTCTGGGAATCTCGGTTGATTTCTTTTCCTGCGGTTACTTAGATGTTTCAGTTCACCGCGTTCGCTTCACGTAACCTATGTATTCAGTTACGGATACCTCAAAAGAGGTGGGTTTCCCCATTCGGACATCGACGGATCAAAGCTCGTTTGCCAGCTCCCCGTCGCTTTTCGCAGGCTACCGCGTCCTTCATCGCCTGTGATCGCCAAGGCATCCACCACATGCACTTGTTCGCTTGACCCTATAACGGGTGTGTCTCATGTGTCATTCACTGGGAATGCCACCTTCGCCACAATCGCTACAGGTTGAGTATTCGTGTTGCGCCGTATTCCAAAGCAATCTTTCGATCACTTAAAAATACATTGATACAATCACAACCCTGATTCACCTACTCACACACCCATCTCTAAGTATGCTTTCGTGAATCTCTTTACTACTTCTTCCTGATTGTTAAAGAACGACAGCCGATATCACGATTGCTATAACCGCGTATCACTCTGACTGGCTCAATCGCCAATGCCTGTTTCACTACACCGCAAACCCCTTTCAGGGCTTGCCGCAGTAAAACCGGCATTGAAGATTGGTGGAGGATGACGGGATCGAACCGACGACCCCCTGCTTGCAAAGCAGGTGCTCTCCCAGCTGAGCTAATCCCCCAGTCATGCACAGATAGCATCATCACACTTCAGGGTTCATCGACTAGCGCAGCCATCGCAGACAAGACAATGGTGGGTCTGGATGGATTCGAACCATCGACCCCCGCCTTATCAAGACGGTGCTCTAACCGACTGAGCTACAGACCCCTCAGTCTGTCTGACTTACTGTCCTAATTCACAGCCGATAAGCGTGAGCGCTCAACGCATTGACACGTTAGCTCGAGAAAGGAGGTGATCCAGCCGCACCTTCCGATACGGCTACCTTGTTACGACTTCACCCCAGTCATGAATCCTACCGTGGTGACCGTCCTCCTTGCGGTTAGACTAGCCACTTCTGGTAAAACCCACTCCCATGGTGTGACGGGCGGTGTGTACAAGACCCGGGAACGTATTCACCGCGGCATGCTGATCCGCGATTACTAGCGATTCCAGCTTCACGCACTCGAGTTGCAGAGTGCGATCCGGACTACGATCGGTTTTCTGGGATTGGCTCCACCTCGCGGCTTGGCAACCCTCTGTTCCGACCATTGTATGACGTGTGAAGCCCTACCCATAAGGGCCATGAGGACTTGACGTCATCCCCACCTTCCTCCGGTTTGTCACCGGCAGTCTCCCTAGAGTGCTCTTGCGTAGCAACTAGGGACAAGGGTTGCGCTCGTTGCGGGACTTAACCCAACATCTCACGACACGAGCTGACGACAGCCATGCAGCACCTGTGTTATGGCTCCCTTTCGGGCACCCCCACCTCTCAGCAGGGTTCCATACATGTCAAGGGTAGGTAAGGTTTTTCGCGTTGCATCGAATTAATCCACATCATCCACCGCTTGTGCGGGTCCCCGTCAATTCCTTTGAGTTTTAATCTTGCGACCGTACTCCCCAGGCGGTCAACTTCACGCGTTAGCTACGTTACCAAGTCAATGAAGACCCGACAACTAGTTGACATCGTTTAGGGCGTGGACTACCAGGGTATCTAATCCTGTTTGCTCCCCACGCTTTCGTGCATGAGCGTCAGTATTGGCCCAGGGGGCTGCCTTCGCCATCGGTATTCCTCCACATCTCTACGCATTTCACTGCTACACGTGGAATTCTACCCCCCTCTGCCATACTCTAGCCCGCCAGTCACAAATGCAGTTCCCAGGTTAAGCCCGGGGATTTCACATCTGTCTTAGCGAACCGCCTGCGCACGCTTTACGCCCAGTAATTCCGATTAACGCTTGCACCCTACGTATTACCGCGGCTGCTGGCACGTAGTTAGCCGGTGCTTATTCTTCCGGTACCGTCATCCCCCCACCATATTAGGGCGGAGGTTTTCTTTCCGGACAAAAGTGCTTTACAACCCGAAGGCCTTCTTCACACACGCGGCATTGCTGGATCAGGCTTGCGCCCATTGTCCAAAATTCCCCACTGCTGCCTCCCGTAGGAGTCTGGGCCGTGTCTCAGTCCCAGTGTGGCTGGTCGTCCTCTCAGACCAGCTACAGATCGTCGCCTTGGTAGGCCTTTACCCCACCAACTAGCTAATCTGCCATCGGCCGCCCCTGTAGCGAGAGGTCCTAAGATCCCCCCCTTTCCTCCGTAGAGCGTATGCGGTATTAATCCGGCTTTCGCCGGGCTATCCCCCACTACAGGACACGTTCCGATGTATTACTCACCCGTTCGCCACTCGCCACCAGACCGAAGTCCGTGCTGCCGTTCGACTTGCATGTGTAAGGCATGCCGCCAGCGTTCAATCTGAGCCAGGATCAAACTCTTCAGTTCAAACCTGTTACTGTTTTTCGGGCTCTTTCGAACCCGGTCGCTCACTCAACGTACTGACGAATGATCATCCCATCGGCGTGAATCCACCCCGACAGGAAAACCTTCCTTTAATACTAGTGTGAGACTTGATACTTTCGCTTATGCCGGACCCCGAAGGCTCCGGCGCGCGTCGCGCATCAAGCGCCCACACTTATCGGCTGTTAATTTTTAAAGATCGATCCGCACTCACTACCGAAACCGCACCGTGCCGCATACCTCGCAACCACCGGCACCGCTTCGTTCTGCGTCGCTGCATCTGCAGCAGAGAAACGAGATTATGGAGAATCTTTTTCGTTTCGTCAACAACATTTTTCCGCTTTCGCTTAAAACCTTGTTGACGTTACGGCCACCTGTTTCTACAGCAGCTCCCGTTCGCAAACGAGGAGGCGAATCTTAGGTGAACATCGGTCATATGACAAGGGTTTGACGAAAATCTTTTTTTGGCGACTCATTTCCGGGTTGAATTCACCAGAGCAGCCACTGGAACCGCCTCGGCCATTGCGCTGTATCCGGCGTCGCTGGGGTGGATATGGTCGCCACTGTCAAAGGCACGCTGCAGGCGATCCGGTTGCGCCGGGTCACGTAATGCGGCGTCAAAATCTACAACGCCGTCAAAAGCGTGGCTGGTTCGAATCCACTGGTTGACCTCAAGCCGGATAGCCTCCCGCGGCGCTGGCAGCGATGCCGGCGTCAACGTCGCGCCGAACACCTTGATACCCCGGCGTCGCGCATCAGCAATCACCCGCTGGTAGCCGGCAATCAGCTCGGCGGCCGTCACCGAGGTATGCGGGAAGTCGCAGTCAAGGCCGTTACGCGCCGGCATCGCCGCAAAGTTGATGTCGTTGATTCCGATCAGCAGGATTGTCGTCTTGACGCCCGGGCGTTCCAGCACATCCCGGTCGAAACGCCGGACGAGCGCGTCGCCGTAGCAAAGTGAGTCGCTCAGCAAGCGATTGCCGCTAATGCCAAGGTTAACGATCGCCGTCGAATGGTCGCCGGTGCCCGCGAATCGACGAGCCAGCGCGTCTGGCCAGCGCCGATTCTGATTCAGACTGGAGCGCATGCCGTCGGTGATCGAGTCGCCGATCGCCGCGACGGCCGCCGATGACGGCGCGTCCACGGACAGACCCGTCACCCACACATATTGCGTAAACCGGCCACGAAACGAATCAGCGGAGGTGTCGGCAGTGTGATTGCCCGGTGCGGAAACGTAATTCAACTGATTCGCAACTCGGTGCCACGCCACAATCCGCTGCTCCGGCCCCGTGAATGCACTGATGGCATAAGGTGAACCTTCGGCGATATCGATAGCAACAGGGTCGCTGTCCAATTCTGCGCCCGCCGGTATGCTCACCGAGCTCTTGCCACCAAACGTCACACGCGCTTCGCCATTGCCCAGCGCTGCCGCGCCGCCGGCCGAACGCGCAATGCGCAGCTCCTCGATGACGAGCGCCGTCTTGCCGTACTCGTTGCTGAGATGGATTCGTGCGGATTTACCGGACAGCGTCGGATAAACAATCTGGCGAACGGTGCGGCCAGCGACTTCAGGAGCGCGGTACAACGGCGGTAAATCCGACCGTTGCGGGATGGGTTGCAGCGCCGTCGCCCATGCGGTGACCCAGTGCGCCGGGGCCTCGGCAGCGGATACAGTCGAGGAAACGGCAAATTGGCAAAGCAGCGCCGCGCCACATGCGGCAGCCAGGGTGCGAATGGTCATTCGGGTGGTCAGTTCGAGGCAAAACGTGCATTGTGCCCGATCGCCATGGCCATCGCGGCCGACCGTGCGAACGGTATTGTGCGGTCACCCGCGCCTGGCATCAGAAGATATGCCGCGGCGAGCGGACCGCAAAACGGCATGTGCATTCGGAGGAGAACCTCGCGGAGCCAAACTTATTCCGCTCGCCCCGCACTAGCGGCTCTCCCGGAATCCCGAGCGCAACACCTGCGAAGCAGACAATCAGCTGAGGGCGCACAGCGCATAGCGCCCCACTCGGATCAGCTCACCCGCGCCGCAACCATTCGGTGCCGGCGCAGACGCATGACAAATCAGGCCGACGCTCCGGTCATCTTCAACGCAAGTGCTTCGGCCACTTCGATTCCGTCGATGGCCGCCGAGTAGATCCCACCGGCATATCCCGCGCCCTCTCCGGCCGGATACAAACCCTCGACATTCATGCTCTGATAGTCATCCCGGCGCCGCACGCGAATCGGTGACGACGTTCTCGTCTCAACGCCCGTCAACACGGCGTCATGCATGGCAAAACCGGCGATCTTCTTATCCATTTGCGGCAACGCTTCGCGGATCGCCTCGATCACATAGTCGGGCAGCGCGGTGCTGAGATCGGTCGGGTGCACGCCCGGCTTATATGACGGCACCACCGAACCCAGCGACGTAGACGGCCGCCCGGCGATAAAGTCGCCGACCAGTTGCCCCGGCGCCATATAGTTGCCGCCGCCCAGTTCGAACGCCCGCTCTTCCCATTTGCGCTGGAAGGCGATGCCGGCGAGCGGGCCGCCCGGATAATCGTCCGGCGTGATGCCGACGACAATCCCGGCATTGGCATTGCGTTCGGCGCGTGAATACTGGCTCATGCCGTTGGTCACCACGCGGCCCGGCTCGGAAGTCGCCGCAACCACCGTACCGCCCGGACACATACAGAAGCTATAGACCGCGCGCCCATTGCTGCAGTGATGCACCACCTTATAGTCGGCGGCGCCCAGTTGCTTGTGGCCCGCGAACTTGCCGAAACGGCTGCGATCGATCAACCCTTGCGGATGCTCGATCCGGAAGCCGAGCGAAAACGGCTTCGCTTCGATATAAACGCCGCGGTCGCTCAGCATCTGGAACGTATCGCGTGCGCTATGGCCAACCGCCAGCACCACATGGTCGCAGCGCAAATTCTCACCCGTCGACAGCTTGAGCCCGCGCACCTTGCCCTGCTCGATGTCGATGTCGTCGACCCGCGTCTCAAAACGCACCTCTCCGCCCAACTCGTGAATGGTCGCGCGCATCTTTTCGACCATGCTGACGAGGCGAAACGTGCCGATATGGGGCCGGCTCAGATAAAGAATGTCCTCCGGCGCGCCCGCGCGGACGAACTCATCGAGCACTTTGCGGCCGTAGTGCTTCGGATCCTTGATCTGACTGTAAAGCTTGCCGTCCGAGAAGGTGCCCGCGCCGCCTTCGCCGAACTGCACGTTCGATTCAGGATTGAGCACAGACTTGCGCCACAGGCCGAAGGTATCTTTAGTGCGCTCGCGCACGGCCTTGCCGCGCTCGAGAATGATCGGGCGGAAACCCATCTGCGCAAGAATTAGCCCCGCAAACAGCCCGCACGGCCCCATGCCGATCACGACCGGGCGTGGGGAAGTCAGCTGCGCCGGTGCTTTAGCGACAAAACGGTACGTCATATCCGGCGTCACACTGCAATGCGGCACGTCGGCGAGCCGCTTGAGCGCGGCCGCCTCATCCGTCACTTCGACGTCGACGATATAGGTGAGCTTGATGTCCGCGCGCTTGCGCGCGTCGTGCGCGCGGCGAAACACGGTGTACCGGATGAGTCCGCTCTCGTCCACGCCGAGTTCAGCGAGACGCGCGCGGACGGCGGTTTCGAGAACGCTCTCGGGATGATCGAGCGGGAGTTTGATTTCGCTTAGACGTAACATGAGTACCGGGGGATGCAGGAAGGCCGCAAATCGTGGCCAATTCGCAATTTTATAGGTTAAGTGTCGGCGCGGGGCAGCGGTGCTAGTGAAACGCCCCGGCAATGAACCAGCGGCCCCCTATCGGTAAGAGTCGTTCGTCTCAAAAAATTTATTAACCGACCGGTCGGTTGGTTTATACTGCGCAGACACAGACAACTTCCGCTGAGAGTGTCCCCATGTACACGCAATCCTTGGATATCCCCGGCAACGTCGCACCGCTCGATGCGGCAGCGAGTTCGCCCGAGCAGGCGCAATTCGACGCGGTCATGACCGCCGACGGCAAGATCGAAGCACAGGACTGGATGCCCGACGCCTACCGCAAGACGCTGGTGCGGCAGATTTCACAGCATGCGCATTCAGAAATCGTCGGCATGCTGCCGGAAGGCAACTGGATCTCCCGCGCACCCAGCCTGAAGCGCAAGGCGATCCTGCTGGCCAAAGTGCAGGACGAAGCCGGCCACGGCCTCTATCTATATAGCGCGGCGGAAACGCTCGGCGTGTCGCGCGATCAGTTGATCGCCGCATTGCACTCGGGCAAGGCTAAATATTCGAGCATCTTCAATTACCCGACACCCACGTGGGCGGACGTCGGTGTGATCGGCTGGCTGGTGGACGGCGCGGCGATCATGAATCAGATCCCCCTGTGCCGCTGCACTTACGGCCCGTATGCACGCGCAATGATCCGTATCTGCAAGGAAGAGTCGTTCCATCAGCGTCAAGGCTTCGATGCGCTGATGTCGATGATGAGCGGCACCGACGCGCAACGCGAGTTGGTCCAGCAAGCGGTGAACCGCTGGTGGTGGCCGGTGCTGATGATGTTCGGCCCGAGCGACAAAGACTCGATCCACAGCAACCAGTCGTCGAAATGGGGCATCAAGCGTATCTCGAACGACGATCTGCGCCAGAAATTCGTCGACGCTACCGTCGACCAGGCCAAGGTGCTCGGCGTCACGCTGCCGGACCCGGACCTGAAGTGGAACGAAGCCCGCGGCCATCACGACTACGGCGACATCGACTGGGAAGAATTCTGGCGCGTCGTGAATGGTGACGGCCCATGCAACCGCGAACGTCTCGCGACCCGCGTGAAAGCGCACGACGACGGCGCCTGGGTGCGCGAAGCCGCCCTCGCCCACGCCGAAAAGCAGCGCCAGCGCGCACAACAGCAAGCTGCCTAACCGCGGCGACAAGCCAGGAAGAAACAGTAACCACCTTTCATGGGATCGGAGTGAGCGCTAAAGCGCGAACTCTGATCGACCGCTTTGCATGGGATCGGAGTAAGCGCTAAAGCGCTAACTCCGGTCGACCGCTTTGCATGGGACCGGACTAAGCGCTAAAGCGCTAACTCCGGTCGACACAGGAGATCAGCGATGAACAAGGAATGGCCGATTTGGGAAGTCTTCGTGCGCAGCAAGCAGGGACTCGACCATAAACACTGCGGCAGCCTGCATGCCGCCGACGCGCCGATGGCGCTGCGCATGGCGCGCGACGTCTACACGCGCCGCCAGGAAGGCGTGAGCATCTGGGTGGTGCCGTCCTCGGCGATCACGGCGTCCGCGCCGGAAGACAAGGCGGAGCTGTTCGAACCGGCTGGCGACAAGATTTACCGCCACCCGACGTTCTACACGCTCCCCGACGAAGTCAACCACATGTAAGCGCGGCCATGACCATCACGCCCCAACATCTGCAGTACGTGCTGCGCCTCGCGGACACCGCGTTGATCCTCGGTCAGCGCAATGCCGAGTGGTGCGGCCACGGCCCGATCCTAGAAGAGGACATCGCGCTCTCGAACATGAGCCTGGATCTGATCGGCCAGGCGCGCCTGCTGTACACGCACGCCGCCTCGCTGGAACAGCAACTCACCGGCAAAAGCCGCACGGAAGACGACTACGCGTACTTCCGCGCGGAACGCGAGTTCGCCAACTACACCCTGGCCGAGCTGCCGCATTACGGCCCGCTCGCCGGCACGGCGCAAGCCGAGAAGGACTACGCGGTCACGATCGTGCGCAATTTCCTGTACTCGACGCTGATGGCGCATCTGTGGACGGCGCTCACTACGTCGAAAGATGAGCAACTTGCCGCGATCGCTTCGAAGTCGATCAAGGAAAGCAGCTATCACGTGCACCACGCGAGCGAATGGCTGGTCCGTTTCGGCGACGGCACGGACGAATCGCATCGACGCGCACAAGCCGCACTCGACTATCTGCTGCCGTACACGCGCGAGTTCTTCAGCGCGGACACCGTGGAGGAAGCCGTCGCCGCGGCCGGCATCGGCCCGCTGACGTCGGATCTCGAAACAGCATGGCTCGAAGACGTCCAGGCCACGCTCGACCAGGCCACGCTCAAGCTCCCTGAACCGGTCAAGCACATCACGACCGGCAAACATGGCGAGCATTCAGAGCATATGGGCTTTGTGCTGGCCGAAATGCAAAGCCTCGCGCGCCAGCATCCCGGCGCTACCTGGTAAGCACGCACCCGAGCACTGAACCGGAACCCGACGGAACTTCACGATGACGACCTCGACTGCCATGCCCACCGCCGACGCCACGCTCGAACGCGCCTGGGCCGTGCTCGAAACGGTGCCCGATCCGGAAATCCCGGTGGTGTCGATTCGCGAACTCGGCATTCTGCGCGACGTCCGCCGCGCCGCCGACGGCACGCTCGAAGTCGTCATCACGCCGACCTATTCCGGTTGCCCGGCGATGTCGCAGATTGCCGAGGACGTCGCTCATGCGCTCGACGTGGCTGAACTAAAACCGTATCGGATCGCCACGGTCCTCGCTCCGGCCTGGACCACCGACTGGATGACCGTCGACGCCCGCGAAAAACTTCGCGCCTACGGCATCGCGCCGCCCACGGGCAATTGCGGTTCCGCCGTACCGGCGCAGGAAAAAGTGATGCGCTTCGTGCCGCGCGCGCTGCCGGCGCCGTCATGCCCCCGTTGCGGCTCGGCGCACACCGAGCGTCTCGCACAATTCGGTTCGACGGCCTGCAAGGCCTTGTACCGCTGCCTCGACTGCCGCGAACCCTTCGACTACTTCAAACCATACTGATATGGCTACCCCGCAATTTCATCCGCTGCGTATCCGCGAAGTGCGGCCCGAAACCGCCGACGCGGTCTCGGTCGCCTTCGAAGTCCCTGTCGAACTGCGCGATCAGTATCGCTTCACGCAGGGCCAGTTCGTCACGCTGAAAACCCACATCGACGGTCAGGAAACGCGCCGTTCGTATTCGATCTGCGTCGGCGTCACCGACTACGATCGGGACGGCGAACTGCGCATCGGCATCAAGCGCGTGCGCGGCGGGCGTTTCTCGAACTTCGCGTTCGACACGCTGCAGCCCGGCCACACCATCGACGTGATGACGCCGGACGGCCGCTTCTTCACGCATCTCAACGCGGATCAGGGCCAGCAGTACATCGCGTTCTCCGGCGGCTCGGGCATCACGCCGGTGCTCGCGATCATCAAGACCACGCTGGAAGTCGAGCCGCGTAGCACCTTCACGCTGGTGTACGGCAACCGCAGCGTCGATCAGATCATGTTCGCGGAAGAGCTCGAAGACCTGAAGAACCGCTTCATGAACCGCTTCGTGCTCTATCACGTGCTGTCAGACGACCTGCAGGACGTCGAGCTGTTCAACGGCGTGCTCGACCAGCAGAAGTGCGCGGCCTTCATCGAAAACCTGCTGCCGGCCGATGCAATCGACGAAGCGTTCATCTGCGGCCCCGCCCCGATGATGGATGCCGCCGAGGCCGCATTGAAAGCCGCAGGCGTGCCGTCGGCAAAGGTGCACGTGGAGCGCTTCGGTTCGCCGCTGCCGCAAGCGGGCGTGCCGCCGGTCGAAATCACCGACGACACCCCGGCCGCCGACCTCGAAATCGTCCTTGACGGGAAACGGCGCAAGCTGCGCCTGCCGTATCAGGGCGTGAGCGTGCTCGACGTCGGCCTGCGTGCCGGCCTCGCGCTGCCTTATGCGTGCAAGGGCGGCGTCTGCTGCACCTGCCGCGCGAAGGTGCTCGAAGGCGAGGTGAAGATGGAAAAGAACTACACCCTGGAACAACACGAAATCCGCGACGGTTTCGTGCTGACCTGCCAATGCCATCCGATCAGCGATCGCGTGGTGGTGAGTTACGACGAACGCTAATCCTGGCGCGACGGGCGGGCATGCGACGCCCGCAACGCTTTCAGCAGGTCCGCGATCCGCTTACACTAGGGGCCGCTCGTCGATCGGATATCTGTTCCGATCAATGAGCGGCCCCTTTTGTCATTTGCATTTTTTTGCCAGCCCAAGCCACTGCCGATGAGCACCATCCACCTCACCAACGGCGACGTCGCCGCCGAGTCACTGCGCGCCGCGCTAGCCGAGGCGGGCCGCGACGATCGCGTGCACGCGCTGCGTGACGACCTGGCGGTCGGTCCGCTGCGCGGCATCGATGACGGACCCGACGTGCGAGCGAACTTCTGGGATCGCGTGAGTGCGGACACCCGGCGCGATTTCCTTCGGGAATTCCGTGAACAGGCAGCGGCACTGGAGAACCTCGCACGCGGCGACGCGAATCTGGTGGTCTGGCACGGTGAAAGCGCAGCCGATCAATTGATGCTGCGCCGCGTCTGCTACCACCTGCGCAATAGTCCGCAGCGGCTCAACGAAGTGCGTCTGTCGGTGAACGACCTCACCGATCCCGGCGCATGGGCGCACAGCCGCAAAGATCACGCGACGTCCGTCGGCATGTTCGCACCGGCTGTACTGCAAGGGCGTCTGCCAGACGCGGCGCCGATTTCGGTTCTGCGCATCAGCCGTCTCGCGCTCGAATGGCAGGAAGCCAAACACGCGAACGGCGAGACGCGGCGCTGGCGCGACAACACTTTCACGAGCGGCAGCTTCAGCGATCTGGACGCGTTGATTCTCGAGCAGGTCACCGGCGACTGGCAGCCCGCCGCGCGGGTTGCCGCCGAACTGATGACCGCAGAACTCTGGTATCTGGTAAGCGACAGCATTGTGCTGTGGCGCTTCCGCGAACTGGCCGCGACCCGGCGCATCAAGCTGCGCGGCGACGCGAACGCATGGCGCACACTGGAGCTGTGCGCGGCGCTTGCCCCCTGTCCACACTAAAAAAACAGACAATCATGGCCCGTACCCGAGCCCCCGACCACGAAACCCAGCGCGATCAGATTCTCGAACTGGCCGCGACGAAATTCGCTCAGACCAGCTACCCGAGCACCTCGATGGCCGACCTCGCCGCCGCGAGCGGCACCTCGAAGGCGCGCCTGTATCACTACTACGCGAGCAAGGAAGCGATCCTGTTCGATCTGCTGGACCGCTACACGAAGCGGCTGATGCTGATCATCGCCGAGGTGGAAGGCGCGAGCCAACGCCGTGGGCTGACGGAGCGGGAAACCTTCGCGGAACTGATCCGGGCGTTTCTGTCCGAGTACGAGACGTCGCACAGCCGGCACGTCGCGCTTCTGAACGATGTGAAGTACCTGGTCGACACCCAGCGCGAGATCATTCTGAACCGTCAGCGCGACGTAGTCGCGGCTTTCGCTCGGCAGCTAGCACGCGCCTATCCGGAACGCGCCACGCGCGAAAACCAGACCGCCCTCACGATGATGGTGTTCGGCATGATCAACTGGACGTTCACCTGGCTCAAGCCGGACGGGCGGATGGGTTACCGGGAATTTGCCGAGCAGGTGGTCAATATGGTGGACCACGGGTTGAGTTCCGCCGAGGCTTGATTGCGCAAAGCAGCATCGCTTAGAGGGCAAAATTGCTGTGAGTTGCCTAGACGCGACAACTTGCCACGAACGCTCGTTCAATTTATTTTTTCATTAAAAATCAATTAATTAAAAATAGGGCATTATTCTTTTAGGTATTCTCCTCAAGTTTTTATACGGGTTTTCCCTAGTGATGAACTGGGGTTTCCGTTAAAATGATTTTTGCGGTGCACCACGCCGCTCGATCAAAAGGAGAACCTGACTATGAACATGCTTACACCCCGCGCCGCTGAGCCGATCGTCGCGCACGATCGTCTGTTGCAGCCAGCCGGTCATGCGCCTGCTCTGGTCCGTGAACTCACTGCCATTGATCGCGAACGGCTGTTGACCCACTTCCTCTCACTCGACGAAGACGACCGCCTTCTGCGCTTCGGCCAGATCGTGCCGGATCACGTCATTGAAAACTATGTCCGCGCGATCGATTTCACGCGCGACACGGTCTTCGGCGTATTCAATAGTCAGCTGGAACTCACCGGCGTCGGCCACCTGGCGTATCTGCCCGCCGAAGGTGACAAGCGCACCGCCGAGTTCGGCGTATCCGTGCTGGAAAGCGTTCGTGGGCAAGGCATCGGCTCAAAGCTCTTCGAGCGTGCCGCCATCCGCAGCCGCAATACGCATGTGACCACGCTTTACATGCACTGCCTGTCGCGCAATTCGACCATGATGCACATCGCGAAAAAGGCCGGCATGAAGATCGAATACGCGTACGGCGAAGCAGACGCCTATCTGACGCTGTCGCCGGCGGATCAATCGAGCATCATTACTGAAATGCTGCAGGAGCAAGCCGCGGTGTTCGACTACGCACTCAAGCGCCAGGCGCGCCAGACGTCGAAATTGTTCGAATCGTTCTTGCCGACAGCTGCGGCGGCCTAACCGGTCTACGCTTCGGTGAAAAAAGGGCGGCCTTGTGGCTGCCCTTTTTGTTTGTCTGATGCCTGACCGCGGTCCGACACCTACAAAATCGGCAAAGCCGTCGTCTCCTTGAACTTCTCGAGCGAAAAGCTCGTCTTCACGTCGATTACCGATGGATGGTGCAGCAACTGGTCCTGCACGAAACGTGAAAAGTGCGCCATATCCTCGACCTGCACGCGCAGCAGGTAATCCATGTCACCCGTCATCGCGTGACAGGCGACTACTTCCGGCCACGTCTGCACCGCGGCTCGGAACAGATCGGCATGCGTGGCGTCGCCGCGCGGACTCAGCGCCGGACCGCTGCGCTTTTCCAGCCGCACGTTGACGTAGGCCAGCAGATCGAGCCCAAGCTTTTGCGCATCGAGCAGCGCGACATAGCCGCGAATCACCCCGCTTTCTTCCAGCCGACGGATGCGCCGTAGACAAGGACTTGGCGACAGGTTGATGCGCTCGGCGATCTCCTGATTCGACAACCTGCCATTCTCCTGAAGGATCGCCAGAATGCGTCTGTCGATGGCGTCTATCTCTATTTTGGCCATTTTCTGTCGTTCGAGTGAAAATTTGAGCTAAAAGATAGCGCCAGCGTATCGGTACGTGATTAAGTTCGCAAGTTTTCGTCGCCAGTCGGCCTTTACACTTGCGTCATTCAGTTGCGCTAACTCGCACACCCCGCGCCGGCGCTAATAGGAAGGAGACAGGTAATGCAGGTTTCAACTTGGGAAAACCCGGTCGGCACCGACGGTTTCGAATTCATCGAATACACCGCACCGGACCCGAAAGCGCTCGGCAAGCTGTTCGAACAGATGGGCTTCACCGCCGTCGCCCGGCATCGTCACAAAGACGTGACGCTGTATCGCCAGGGCGAAATCAACTTCATCGTCAACGGGGAACAGCATTCCTTCGCGCAACGTTTCACGCGCCTGCATGGCCCATCGATCTGTGCGATCGCGTTCCGCGTGCAAGACGCGGCGAAGGCTTATCAGCAGGCCCTGGAAAAAGGCGCCTGGGGTTTCGACAACAAGACCGGCCCGATGGAACTGAACATCCCGGCAATCAAGGGCATCGGTGACTCGCTGATTTATTTCGTCGACCGCTGGCGCGGCAAGAACGGCGCTGAACCGGGCAGCATTGGCAACATCGATATTTACGATGTCGACTTCGAACCGATTCCCGGCGCGAATCCGAACCCGGTCGGCCACGGCCTGACCTACATCGATCACCTGACGCACAACGTCCACCGCGGCCGCATGCAGGAATGGGCGGAGTTCTATGAGCGCCTGTTCAACTTCCGCGAAGTGCGTTATTTCGACATCGAAGGCAAAGTGACCGGCGTGAAATCGAAGGCGATGACCTCGCCGTGCGGCAAGATCCGCATTCCGATCAATGAGGAAGGTTCGGATGTAGCCGGCCAGATCCAGGAATATCTGGACGCGTACCACGGCGAAGGCATCCAGCACATCGCGCTCGGCAGCAACGACATCTACCGCACGGTGGACGGTTTGCGCGCGGCGAACATCTCGCTGCTCGATACGATCGACACGTACTATGAACTGGTCGATCGCCGTGTGCCGAATCATGGCGAGCCGCTCGACGAATTGCGTAAGCGCAAGATCCTGATCGACGGCGCACCCGACGACTTGCTGCTGCAGATCTTCACCGAAAACCAGATCGGGCCGATCTTCTTCGAGATCATCCAGCGCAAGGGCAATCAGGGCTTCGGCGAGGGCAACTTCAAGGCGCTGTTCGAATCGATCGAGCTGGATCAGATCCGCCGTGGCGTGGTTCAGGACAAGGCCTGACGACTAACGGCCAACGGTCCACGCGGAATCTGGGAGACATAAAAAAGGGCGAAGATCTTGCGATCTTCGCCCTTCGTCGTTTATGCCGCAGTCCGAGGACCGGACAACGGCTGATTTTCAACCGACACGCCGCATCAGCGACGCATCACGAATTCTGGTTTTCCTCGTCGGCCTTCGTGGATCGGGCAACGCGCTCCACCGCAATGCGTGCGGGCGCGATTTGTGCCGTCCTGGTGATCGCGTTCGACAGCGTCCCTGCGCTGCTCGAACTTGAACTCGAGCGCACCGGCGCGCTCATTGCGAAGAATGCGGCCGAAACCATCAGGAAAGTCTGGATATTTCTAGTGTTCATGCGTACTCCTTTTCTAACTGCCCTGCTGTCCTGAAGCTCCACAGAATGCAGAACGTTGCGCAGACATTGCTCGCAGGTGGGGTGTTAGACAGACATTTCAACTGCGGTTCCGCATATTTGTAGTTTTTACAGCTTGTTACAGTGCCATCGCAGCGCTGAAAATAGCCTTGAGCAGATCAAGTCAATCACGCTGCAGAGCAGCATTTCCGGGCGCGCTGCGGCGGGTTTTCACCAGTGCTACCATCACTTAAAACACGTCAATATGGCGACCCCGGCCCCAAGCATTCACAAGATGCCATGGCCCAAAAAAGTTTTGGTGATCCCAAACTGGGTGGAGGAGTACACATAATGAATGCCCCGCTAGACGCAGGTCAGCGAGCTTCGCTCGAAGCCGCGCTATCTTCCGTCACGCTCGACGACAAATACACCCTCGAACGCGGCCGCGCGTACATGAGCGGCATCCAGGCGCTGGTACGCCTGCCGATGCTGCAGCAGGAACGCGACCGGGCCGCCGGGCTCAATACCGCCGGCTTCATCTCCGGTTATCGCGGATCGCCACTCGGCGGACTCGACCAATCCTTGTGGAAGGCGAAGCAGCATCTCGCATCGCACCAGGTCGTGTTCCAGCCCGGCGTCAACGAAGACCTCGCGGCGACCTCCGTGTGGGGTTCACAGCAGGTCAATCTGTACCCGAGCGCCAAATACGATGGCGTGTTCTCGATGTGGTACGGCAAGGGCCCGGGCGTCGACCGTTCCGGTGACGTCTTCAAGCACGGCAATTCGGCCGGCTCGGCGCAACACGGCGGCGTACTCGTGCTCGCCGGCGACGACCACGCCGCCAAATCCTCGACCCTTGCGCACCAGTCGGAACACATCTTCAAGGCCTGTGGCCTGCCGGTGCTGTTTCCGTCGAACGTGCAGGAATATCTGGACTTCGGCCTGCACGGCTGGGCGATGAGCCGCTATTCCGGACTGTGGGTCGCGATGAAGTGCGTGACCGACGTGGTCGAATCGTCGGCTTCAGTCGATATCGATCCGCACCGCACGAAAATCATTCTGCCGGACGACTTCGCGATGCCCGAAGGCGGTTTGAATATTCGCTGGCCGGATCCGCCGCTGGTACAGGAAGCGCGTCTGCTCGACTACAAGTGGTACGCGGCGCTCGCCTACGTGCGCGCGAACAAACTGGATCGCGTCGAAATCGATTCGCCGCATGCGCGCTTCGGCATCATGACCGGCGGCAAGGCATATCTCGACGTGCGTCAGGCGCTGACAGACCTCGGTCTCGACGACGAAACCTGTTCGCGCATCGGCATCCGTCTGTACAAGGTCGGCTGCGTATGGCCGCTCGAAGCGCAAGGCGCACAAGCTTTCGCACGCGGTCTTGAGGAAATTCTGGTGGTGGAAGAAAAGCGCCAGATTCTCGAATACGCGATCAAGGAAGAGCTGTACAACTGGCCCGATGCGCAACGTCCGCGCGTGTTCGGCAAGTTCGACGAAAAGGACGGCGCGGGCGGCGAATGGTCCGTGCCGATGGGCAACTGGCTGCTGCCTGCCCACTACGAACTCTCGCCGGCGATTATCGCCAAGGCGATCGCCACGCGGCTCGACAAGTTCGATCTGCCGTCCGACGTGCGCGCGCGCATTGCGACGCGCATCGCGGTCATCGAAGCGAAGGAAAAAGCCCTGGCGCGTCCGCGCGTCGAAGCCGAGCGCAAACCGTGGTTCTGCTCAGGTTGCCCGCACAACACGTCGACGAACGTGCCGGAAGGTTCGCGTGCGATGGCCGGCATCGGCTGCCACTACATGACCGTGTGGATGGACCGCAGCACCAGCACCTTCAGCCAGATGGGCGGCGAAGGCGTCGCGTGGATCGGCCAGGCGCCGTTCACCAACGACAAGCACGTATTCGCCAATCTCGGCGACGGCACTTACTTCCACTCGGGCTTGCTCGCAATTCGCGCGGCAATCGCGTCGAAGACGAACATCACCTACAAGATTCTCTATAACGACGCGGTTGCCATGACCGGAGGCCAACCGGTCGACGGCGTGCTGACCGTGCCGCAAATCACGCATCAACTCGCCGCCGAAGGCGCGACGAAGATCGTGATCGTCACCGATGAGCCGGAGAAGTATTCCGCGAACGTCGGCCTCGCGCCCGGCATCGACATTCACCATCGCGACAAGCTCGATGAAGTTCAGCGTCAGCTTCGCGAAATTTCCGGCACCACGATCCTGATCTACGACCAGACCTGCGCGACCGAAAAACGCCGCCGCAGGAAACGCGGCACGTATCCGGATCCGGCACGCCGTGTCGTGATCAACGAAGCGGTGTGCGAAGGCTGCGGCGATTGCTCGGTGAAGTCGAATTGCCTGTCTGTCGAGCCACTCGATACCGAGTACGGCACCAAGCGCCAGATCAATCAGTCCACCTGCAACAAGGACTTTTCGTGCGTGAACGGGTTCTGCCCGAGCTTCGTATCCGTCGAAGGGGGTCAGTTGCGCAAGCCGAAGGCGGCTTCGGGCATCGTCGCTGACGCGATGCCACCGGTGCCGGAACCCGAACTACCGTCGATCGCGCGCCCTTATGGTGTGCTGGTGACGGGCGTCGGCGGCACCGGTGTCGTGACGATCGGTGCATTGCTCGGGATGGCCGCGCATCTGGAAAACAAGGGCGTTACCGTACTCGACGTCACCGGTCTCGCGCAAAAAGGCGGCGCCGTGATGAGCCACGTGCAGATCGCCCAGAACCCGGGCGACATTCACGCGACCCGCATCGCAATGGGCGAAGCCAGTCTCGTGATCGGCTGCGACGCGATCGTCACCGCCAGCGACGAATGCGTTTCGCGGATGCAGGTGGGCCGCACCCGTGTCGTGCTCAATAGCGCGCATACGCCGACGGCTGAGCTCATCAAGAACCCGAACTGGCGCTTCCCGGGCAGCAGCACCGAAGCGGACGTGCGTGCCGGTGCGGGCGACGACGGTGTCGATATGGTCGATGCGAATCACTTTGCCGTCGCGCTGCTTGGCGACGCGATCTACACGAATCCGTTCGTGCTCGGCTACGCATGGCAACGCGGCTGGGTGCCGCTGACGTATCAATCGCTGATGCGCGCGATCGAGCTGAACAACGTGCAGATCGAGAAGAACCGCGCGGCATTCGAATGGGGCCGCCGCGCCGCGCACGATCTGGCAGCGGTGCGCAAGCTCGCACAGTCGCAAGGACGCGGTGCCGCGGCGGAAACGGCGAGCAGCAAGATCATCTCGCTGCACACACCGAAGGCGCTCGACACGCTGATCGACAAGCGCGCCGACTATCTTTCAGCATGGCAAAACGCCGCGTACGCCGACCGTTATCGCGCGTTGGTGTCGCAGGTGCGTGTGGCGGAATCGGCGCTCGATTCGATCGACGGCCAATTGCCGTTGACTGAAGCAGTCGCGAAGAATCTGCACAAGCTGATGGCTTACAAGGACGAATACGAAGTCGCTCGTCTCTACAGCGACCCCGCGTTCATCGAAAAACTGAAGGCGAATTTCGAAGGTGACTGGAAGCTGCACATTCACCTCGCGCCGCCGACGTTCTCGAAGAAAGACGCACAAGGTCATCTGGTGAAGAAGAAGTATGGACCTTGGGTATTCAGCGCCATGCACGTGCTCGCAAAACTCAAGTTCCTGCGCGGCACGGCGTTCGACGTATTCGGCAAGACGGAGGAGCGTCGCACGGAGCGCGCGCTGATCGTCGAATACGAGGCACTGGTGCAGGAGTTGATCGGCGGCCTGACTGCGCAGAAGCGTGAACTGGCGGTCGAACTGGCGAATCTGCCGGACGGCATCCGCGGCTACGGACACGTGAAGGAAAATAATCTGAAGGGCGTGCGGATCAAGTGGAACGACTTGTTGACGCGCTGGCGCTCGACCGAAACGGGAAAGACGCAGCACGCGGCATGATCTCTGCGGCTTGACCGGCTGGTATTGGCCTGAAATGGAAAAGGCGGCTGCCCTTACGGACAGTCGCCTTTTTTTGCCTGTTTCGACACGTGATGCGTGTGTACAAGAACAAGCGGTACTGCTCCTTCCAACAACACAACTACAACCAACCAGAAACAAACAACTACCAGACAGCTACTGCAACTACGAACTACTACTTCAACTACCAACTTCAACTGCTACATCAACCACCAACTACAACCACACACACTTACTGCCAGTACTGCAACCCATTGGTACTACTGTCTTCACCATCAAAACTACTGTTACTGCCACTACAAACCACTCAACACCAGAAGAAGCGCGGCGCCAGGCGCGATGCAAAGGATTGACCAGCCGACTGTTCCGTTGCCATCGCGTTGTGCCGCGCTTCAGAAGTAACTTTACAAAAGTGTCACAGCGAATCGAATAAGAGCACTCTTAAAGATCACATGGCCGAATAAGAATTTCCCAGACCAACGGCCAACAAAATAAGAGCGCATACATAAAAAAACGCCACGGAATCAACTTCCGTGGCGTTCTCCTTGCGTTTCGGCAAGCGCCGCAATGCGGCGCCGCTTCAACCATCAACTCATCCGCATGACTGCGCGCTCACCCCTTGCGTGCGTTTGCCGAAGCCACCGCCGTCATGTTGATGATGCGTCGTACGGTCGCAGCCGGCGTCAGAATGTGCACCGGCTTTTCCGCGCCCAGCAGGAACGGACCGACCGTCACGCCTTCGCCGCCGATCATCTTCAGCAGGTTGTACGTGATGTTCGCCGCTTCCACGTTCGGCATGATCAGCAGGTTTGCTTCGCCGGTCAGCGTCGTGCCCGGGAACGCAGCCTTGCGGACTGCTTCCGACAACGCCGCGTCGCCGTGCATCTCACCGTCGATCTCGAGCGAAGGCGCGCGCTCGGCGATCAACTTGCGAGCCGCGGCCATACGTTGCGACGACGACGACGGCGCACTGCCGAAGTTCGAATTCGACAGCAACGCAACCTTCGGCGTGATGCCGAACTTTTCGATTTCACGCGAAGCCAGCATCGTCATATCGGCGAGCTGTTCGGCGGTCGGCGTTTCGTTCACGTACGTATCGCAGATGAACAGATTGCGGCCCGGCAGCATCAGCAGGTTCATGGCGGCGAAGTTCTGCACGTTGTCCGCCTTACCCAGCACCTGTTCGATGAAATTCAGATGCGTGTGGTACTGGCCGATCATCCCGCAGATCATGCCGTCGGCTTCGCCGAGGCGCACGAGGATCGCACCGATCAGCGTGTTGAACTTGCGCATCGCGGCCTTCGCGACGTCCGGCGTCACGCCTTCGCGCGCGCCGAGTTCGTGGTACGCCTGCCAGCATTGCTGATAGCGCGGATCGTCTTCCGGATCGACGACTTCGAAGTCCTGACCGCACTTCAGCTTCGAGCCCATCTTCTTCAACCGCATCTCGATCACCGACGGACGGCCGACCAGAATCGGCTTCGCGATCTTTTCCAGCAGCACGAATTGCGCGGCGCGCAGCACGCGCTCGTCCTCACCTTCGGCGAACACGATGCGTGCCGGTTCCGACTTGGCAGCAGCGAACACCGGACGCATCACCATGCCGGTGCGGTACACGGTCGTGCCGAGTTCTTCGCGGTACGCGTCCATATCCTTGATCGGACGGGTCGCGACACCCGAGTCCATCGCGGCTTGCGCGACAGCCGGCGCGATCTTGATGATCAGGCGCGGATCGAACGGCTTCGGAATCAGATATTCCGGGCCGAATTCGAGCGAGTGGCCTTCGTACGCCTTGGCGACTTCATCGCCCTGATCGGTTTCTTCTGCCAGTTCGGCAATCGCGCGCACGCACGCGAGCTTCATTTCTTCCGTGATCGTGGTTGCGCCGACATCCAGCGCGCCGCGGAAGATGAACGGGAAGCACAGCACGTTGTTGACCTGGTTCGGGTAGTCCGAACGGCCAGTCGCGATAATGCAGTCCGGGCGTACCTTCCTGGCTTCTTCCGGGCGGATTTCCGGTTCCGGATTCGCCAGTGCCAGAATCAGCGGCCGCGTGCCCATTTCGGCAACCATTTCCGGCTTCAAGACGCCGGCGCTCGAGCAACCGAGGAACACGTCGGCGCCGCGAATCGCGTCAGCCAGCGTGCGCGCTTCGGTGTTCGCCGCGTAACGTTCCTTCGACGGATCCAGGTTGCCGCGGCCTTCGTAGATCACGCCCTTCGAGTCCGTGACCAGCACGTTCTTTTTCGACAGGCCCAGATTCACCAGCAGATCCAGACACGCGATTGCCGCAGCGCCTGCGCCCGAACACACCAGCTTCACTTCGTCGAGTTTCTTGCCGACTACTTTCAGGCCGTTCAGGATCGCCGCCGAAGCGATGATCGCGGTGCCGTGCTGATCGTCGTGGAAGACGGGAATCTTCATGCGCTCGCGCAGCTTCTTCTCGATGTAGAAGCATTCCGGCGCCTTGATGTCTTCAAGGTTGATGCCGCCCAAGGTCGGCTCGAGCATCGCGATCGCTTCAACCAGCTTGTCCGGGTCGGATTCGCTCAGTTCGATGTCGAACACGTCGATGCCGGCGAACTTCTTGAACAGGCAACCCTTGCCTTCCATCACCGGCTTCGCGGCGAGCGGGCCGATATTGCCGAGACCGAGCACGGCCGTACCGTTCGTGATTACGCCGACCAGGTTGCCACGCGAGGTGTACTTCTGCGCGTCGAGCGGATCCTCGTAGATCGCCATGCAGGCCGCGGCGACGCCCGGCGAGTAGGCGAGCGACAGGTCGAGCTGGTTCGATAACGGCTTGGTGGGTGTGACCGAAATCTTGCCGGGCTTCGGAAACTGGTGGTAGGCGAGAGCGCTTTGCTTAAGTTGTTCGTCCATTTTTTAGCCTGCGAGACGTAAGTAATTGGGCCCGGCACACTGCACCGTTGGCGTCGCGTACGTCTATCGAATGGATAATCGACTGCGGCGGTTTTCGCATGCGCCGGTTGGGCGCGGCGTCGAACCTCGGCGGAGGGCAAGACGGTGCGGAGTGCTACGCGGGTCGGTTAGTGTACACCCCGAATGCGTCGATGCACTGAGTGGTTAACATGGCTCGCCATTGGCGAAACACCGGCCAGTCATGCTGCAGCGCCGCATCCAGCCGTCATCCGACAATTGGCCGCGCGTGCTGCATGACCGTGGCAAGCATGGATCGAGCGTGAGTCACGCGCATGTCATTCGAGCTCGGCGCCACGTCGTTCGGGGATCAGAAAGAGCGTCGCGAAAACGTCGAGCAGATAGATCGACGCGAGCAATGCGAGCGCGGCGCCGAACGAATAGCGCGCGGCCAACGCGCCTACGACTACCGGCCCAAAACCGCCGACCGCCCGGCCGACGTTGAACAGCACGTTCTGCGCGGTAGCGCGTGCGTCGGTCGGGTAAAGCTCGGAGATCAGCGCACCATAACCGCCGATCATCCCGTTGACGAACACGCCCATCGCCGCGCCGCCGATCAGCAATGCCATCGGCGTGGTCAGATGAGCGTAGACGAATACCATCACCACCGCGCCCACCTGATAGAACAGGAACGTCGGCTTGCGGCCGAAACGGTCGGCTGCCATGCCGAACAACCAGATGCCGCACGCCATGCCGAGCACCGTCACGGCGGTCCACACGCCGGATTTCGTCAGCGAATAGCCGAAGGTTTTCGACAAATAGCTGGGAAGCCAGATCATCAGGCCGTAATAGCCGAAGTTCTGGACCGAACAGAGAATCGCGACACCGATGCTGGCGCGCGCGGTGCGTCCGTCGGCCACCAGCAATCTGAGGGGAAGCTTGCGCATCCCGCGTGCGACACGTTCGGTGAAAAGCGCCGGCTCCTCGACGCGACGCCGCACGAAAAACGACACCACGGCAGGCAGCAATCCAAGCGCGAACATGCCGCGCCAGCTGATCACCGGCAGCAGTAGCGGCGTCAGCAACGCCGCCGCCAATACCCCGAGTTGCCATCCCAGCCCGACATAGGACGACACCCGCGCCCGCTGCGACGCCGGCCACGCCTCGGCCACCAGCGTCATGCCGATGCCGAACTCACCACCGAGGCCAATGCCTGCAATGGTCCGATAGGCCAGCAGGTCGGTATAACCTTGCGCCAGCGCGCACAGGCCGGTGAAGACGGCGAAAATCAGAATCGTCCACGTCAGCATCCGCACGCGGCCGAAATAGTCGCTCAATACGCCGAAGATCAGGCCGCCAGCGACAGCGCCAATCAGCGTCCATGTAACCAGCGAGCCTGCCTGCGCGGAGCTCAGATGCAGATCCACGGCGATCACCGGCAACATGAAGCCCAGGATCAGCAGATCGAAGCCGTCCATCGCGTAACCGAGCACCGACGCGATCAGCGCGCGGCCGGCATAGCCGCTTCTGGCAGGTTCACGGGTTTCGGCGGCGGAAGAAGCGGGAGTCATTGAAAGTGTTCCGTAAAACACGCAGGCGATAGCCATGCAACGCATGCAAGCCCGCCCAAGAAATTCGCGTGAGTGTAAAGGCGCTCCAGGCGACTCACAAGCAAGCCAAAAAACAGGCCCAAAAACAACTCCGCAAGCAGCGACAATGCGGTTCCCGACGAACCTCGCAAGCCCTGCTCAGTGCGGTCGTTATGACCGTCATTCGCCGCCGGCACGCACGACGGCCTCCTCGGAAGGGCTCATTTCGGGTAAAATGCCGGGCTACGCGCGCAGCAAGCACCGGCCTGCACTCCACTGACCGGCTACGTATTGGCCTATCAAGGCGCCGCCCATCATGGCGCGGCATACCTCGCCTGGCTGCGCCACCGGGCCCCGCGCCCGCTTCTCCTCGCTCACACCCAAGGATCCGCCCATGACAGGCTTCGATCGCCAGACGATCTCCGACACGACCGCCAAGATGCTGCTGGAAGTGCAAGCAGTGCACTTCAACGCGGAGAAACCGTACATTTTCACGTCCGGCTGGGCGAGCCCGGTGTATATCGACTGCCGCAAGCTGATCTCGTATCCGCGCGTACGCCGTGGCCTGATGGAAATGGCCGAAGCCACCATCCTGCGCGACGTCGGCTATGAGCAGATCGACGCGGTGGCCGGTGGCGAAACCGCCGGCATCCCGTTCGCGGCATGGCTCTCCGACCGTCTGATGGTGCCGATGCAATACGTGCGCAAGAAGCCGAAGGGTTTCGGCCGTAACGCGCAGATCGAAGGTCTGCTGACCGAAGGTCAACGCGTGCTGCTGGTCGAGGATCTGACCACGGACAGCCGCAGCAAGATCAACTTCATCAACGCGCTGCGCACCGCCGGCGCGACGGTGAACCACTGCTTCGTGCTGTTCCACTACAACATCTTCAAGGAAAGCGTGTCGGTGCTGAAAGACATCGACGTCGATCTGCACGCGCTTGCCACGTGGTGGGACGTGCTGCGCGTCGCCAAGGCAAACAACTACTTCGACGCCAACACGCTCGACGAAGTGGAAAAATTCCTGCACGCACCGGCCGAATGGTCGGCGGCACACGGCGGCGCCAACGCCACGCCGCAGTAAGCGCAACCGCTCAATGCGGTTCGAATAAAAAAGGCCGCCTGTCTCATCGACAGGCGGCCTTTTTGCATTGAGCTCGTCCGGCCGGACGAAAGTACAACCGCCGCTAGGATGTGCCGCCGGTATCGCCGACCGAATGCGACGACAGATTCAGCAAGCCGTTGCTCTGCGCGTACTGGAATAACTCGGAATCGCGATCGATGCCGAGCTTGCGCATCGCCGTATTCTTCTGCGTACTGATCGTCTTGATGCTGCGATTGAGCTGCTCCGAGATCTCCTTGATCGTCATACCCGACACGAACAGGCGCACAACCTCGAGTTCGCGCCGCGACAGCATCACCTCTTCGTTCTTACCGCCGGCATTCATGCGCAGCGTATCGAGCGAAGCCTTGACGGACGGGCTCATGTATTCCAGGTTGCGACTGACGTGCTGCACCGCGAGCCCGATGTGGCTCAGATCGTCCGATTTGTTGACGACCGAAGTAACCCCAAGCTCGCTCAGCCGTTTCAGCAACGCGGCGTTCTCCAACATCGTCAGCACGACGATGGGAAGGTTGGGGAAATTGCGGCGCAGGTAGCCGATCAGCGGCAAACCGTCGCCGTATTGGCCGCCCGGCATTGCCAGATCCGTCACGAGCACATCGCACGCAACGGTCTGCAGCACCTTGACCAGTTCGGTTGACTGTCGCGCACGCGCGACGACCTGCAGACCTGGAAACTTGAGCAAAGCTTGTTCGGCGCCGAACAGAATCACCGGATGGTCGTCGGCGACCACGACCCTGACTGGATCTTGCATTGCCCTCCCCTCGACAGATAACCCACTCTCCAAAACTTCTGACATGCCTTTCTATTCTTAATACTTGAACTGATCGGGTACGCGGTCTGTATTTGCGCGGACAATTCCTCCGACTATAGCCGATTTCACGTCCGCCCAACCTTCCGGCGGCCACAATGATCCGTCGCAAACCTAATGTTAGACTTGATTCGTCGTTGGGGCACAAAATAGGGACAATAATCTCGCGAGGACAACCGCCTCGCACCCTGACAGGAGAACCGGCACATGCGCTCGCGTTGCCTGGTTGTTTCGCTTGCTTCGCCGTTTCGCCGTATGCCGTCGGTCACCTGCGCGATACTCGGTCTCGCGCTATGGGCGACGCATGGCGCTCACGCATTCGCAGAGGGCCCGTTCACGCTGACCAGCGCCAGCTTCCGTGCGGGCGGTACCGTAGATGCGGCGCAGGTTTTCAATCAGGACGACTGCAAAGGCGGCAATCGCTCGCCACAGTTGACGTGGCACGATGCGCCGGCCGGCACGCGCAGCTTCGCGGTCACGATGTTCGATCCGGATGCGCCAGGCCGCGGCTGGTGGCACTGGGCCGTTGCGGCAATTCCGGCCACCGTCAACAGTCTGCCGGAAAACGCCAGCTCGTCTGGCGTCCTGAAGAAGCTCGGCGCAGTCGAGGCGCGCAACGACTTCGATATCGAAGGCTACGGCGGCCCCTGCCCGCCGGCCGGCAAACCTCATCGCTATGTCATCACCGTTTATGCGCTGAACACCGCGGACCTGCGCCTCGCACAGGGACGCCCGGCGCTCATGTTCGATCACGAAATCGGCACTGCCACGCTCGACAGCGCGCGGATGGTGGTCAACTACGGGCGGTAGCGTCATCTGTCAACGCTGACTCGAACCGCATCGGTTGCGAGTTGGAGTGGGACTCACGTGGCGCCCTACGCCGTGTGCCCTATGCCTTCTGCCCTATACCGTCCGTGTGCCATGTGCCCAATGCCGGTCCGACGCACCAATTGACGCAGGGCGTGCTTCACATTGCCGCCGCAGCGGAATTTCTGTCATCCACGCACGCTAATGTGCAACGGAGCGGTGTAAGCGATGCTTGTCGATGTCGCGTCGCTACACGCGCACATGTTTGCCTTGCCTACCCCTGCTTTTCATCTCACTGGAGAGTGCCATGTCGAAGATCGTCATCGTTTATCACAGCGGCTACGGCCACACGAAGAAAGTCGCCGAGGCCGTGCTGGCCGGCACGCTCGAAGCCGGCGCGGACGCCAGACTCATGCCGGTCGGCGAAATCGACGACGCGGGCTGGGCGGAACTGGCGGCCGCCGACGCCATCATCTTCGGCGCACCGACCTACATGGGCGGCCCGTCCGCCGACTTCAAGAAATTCGCCGACGCGAGTTCGAAACCGTGGTTCGGCCAAGCGTGGAAAGACAAGATCGCGGCCGGCTTCACCAACTCGGCAACAATGAACGGCGACAAATTCTCGACGATCCAGTACTTCGTCACGCTGGCGATGCAACACAGCATGATCTGGGCAGGCACCGGCATGATGCCGTCGAACACCAAGGCGGCGACCCGCAACGACCTGAACTACGTGGGCGGCTTTACCGGCCTGCTGGCGCAGTCCCCGGCGGATGCCTCGCCGGAAGAAGCGCCGCCCGCGGGCGATCTGGAAACGGCCCGGATGTTCGGCGCGCGCATCGCCGGCGTGACGGCGCAGTGGAACGCTGCGGCGCGATAACGCACTGTCCGCAGGCTCGCGTCAGAAAGCAGCACGCGCTCGAGAGGGGCGCCGCGTTTTTTGCAATGCGCGGCGCGACCTCTGACCCGCGCTTCCATCTGCCCGTAAGCCCCTTGCATCGGCTCCCATCTATCCTGTAACCAGTCACGCCGATGTCACTTTCGGCGCGCATCGTCGTTTTTTCACCCCGTTTCGCACGCCCGCCGCGATCAGGTCTTAAAATAGCGTTCCGGCGCGGTGTCGCGCCCCGTTTCCAGCAAGCCAGTGAGATCGAGATGAGCACGAAAGTTTTTGTCGACGGACAGGAAGGCACGACCGGCCTGAAGATTTTCGAATACCTGTCGCAACGCGCCGACGTGGAGATCCTGCGTATCGAAGAAGCCAAACGCAAGGACCTCGAAGAGCGCCGCCGTCTCATCAACGCATCGGACGTCACGTTCCTGTGCCTGCCGGACGTCGCCTCGCGCGAGTCGGCCTCGCTGGTCGAAAACGACCGTACCGTGCTGATCGATGCCAGTACCGCTTTCCGCACGTCGGCAGACTGGGCCTATGGCCTGCCCGAGCTGGCCCGTTCGCAACGCGAACGTCTGCGCACCGCAAAACGCATCGCCGTGCCGGGCTGCCATGCGTCGGCCTTCGTGCTGGCCATGCGTCCGCTCGTCGAAGCGGGCGTCGTGGCGCCGGAGTTCGCCGCGCACGCTTACTCGATCACCGGTTACAGCGGTGGCGGCAAGAAAATGATTACCGACTACGAAGCCGGCGGCAATGACAAGCTCAAGAGCCCGCGCCCGTACGCACTCGGCCTCACGCACAAGCATCTGCCGGAAATGGCGGCGCATACGGGGCTGAAATCGGCGCCGGTGTTCACGCCGATCGTCGGCGATTTCTACAAGGGTCTCGCGGTCACCACTTTCTTCTCGCCGAACCAGTTGGCCAAGAAGGCCACGCCGCAAGACGTGCAGGCGCTATTCGCCGAGTACTACGCAGGCGAGGCCTTCGTGCACGTTGCACCGTTCAATGCGGACGCGAACCTCGACGACGGCTTCTTCGACGTACAAGCGAACAACGATACCAACCGTGTCGACCTGTTCGTGTTCGGCAACGAAGAGCGCTTCGTGACCGTCGCGCGCCTCGATAACCTGGGCAAGGGCGCATCGGGCGCGGCGATCCAGTGCATGAACCTCGCAATCGGCACCGCGGAAGAAACTGGCTTGAAACGCTGAGCACGGATCGAATAGCCGAGGGCAATGCGCCTTCAATCCGCAAAAAAGCCGGTCTGCAAAGACCGGCTTTTTGTTTTAAAAGCCCGCCATCAGAATTTTCTCCTTCGCAGTTAATCAGTAGTAGCCCGCATTACTTTAAAAAGAAAAATCGGACTGCTCACCAACCGCCGGTAACTCATTCCTGAAATTGATCTGCCAAGCATAGTTTTCCGCATAGGGAAATTACGGACTTTTTCTCGAACGACCGTTCGAAGATGATAGAGCCATTTTGCTGCAACGCTTGCCTGACAAGGGTGTGCGGCGAAGCAACGGTGTCGTCGAGACACTCAAAAATCCTTTTTTGTTTAAAAGGGCTGCCAAGCCCTGCACCGTGCGCGTCCGGCAAAAATTTCTCCGTTTGAATCGGTCTTTTTAGACGGCTCATTCAATTGACAGGCATTAAGCGCGCAGCGAAATTAGTTCGCACAATTACATGAAGGGAGACAGCAGCATGGCGCACGCCATTATTCGAGGTCTGACGATGGCCATCGCCACGACCCCATTGCTCATCGCTTGCGGCGGCGGCAAGGCCGATAATCCTGGCGCCATCAATGCCCCGCAATGCTCAGGCTCGAGCTGCGGCGCGCAAGGTGCGCCGGCTTCGAACAGCGGTACTACCGCGCTCTGTCCGGCCACGGCCGACATCGTGAAGACCACGTTCCTGGGTGGCGCGGGTAGCGGCGAAGTGGTGCAGGTGAACATCGACGCGACGGCAATGACGTACACGCTGAAGTGGCTCGAGTCGCCGATTCCGTTGCGCACGGGTCAAGTCACACCGACGCGCGCGGGCACGCAAATCACGGGCGCCGTGATCCACCCGCCGACCGGCGCGCTGCCGACCGCCGAACAGACGCGCTGCGCATTCATTCTCGGCGCGGGCACCGGTACCGGCGTTGGCGACGGCCAGCCTTATACGACACCCGACTTCGTCAACAATCCGAATCCTCCAATGATCCTCGTCGGCCAAGGCGTGGCCGGCGGCGGCATTCCAGGTGCGACGGTCGAGTACGACGGGCTGACGATTGCCCCGCTGCCCGGCCTGGAGAACATCGGCGCCGTTCCGAACCGGCACTTCGATTTTTACCCGTTCCTTGGTTTTGCCAGCACGACGACGGATATCACCAAGTTGCCTGGCACTTACAACGGGCTGCTCTACCATCTCGTGCCGTCAGGCTCCTATGCGGCCACCGCGACGAATACGGTTGAAACCTTCGACGCCAGCGGCAATTGCACCGGCTCCAATACGGCCAACGCCGCGTTTCATCCAAGCGCGAGTGGCTGCCTGACGACCGGCACCGCCTGGACGCTCAACAGCAGTGGTTACTTCGATAGTCAAAACACGCCGCAGATCGGAACTCAGCTGACGTTGCCCACGGGAACCAGCGGTTCGGTAGCGCCGGCGCACATGATCCTCGGCCAGATCAACGGCGCAACCGTACCGCTCGTTGTCCGCACTGGCCTTGTGAATCTCGGTACGGCGCCGCTGCATCTCGATGCCAAGGTCGACGACGAATCCGGCATCGCGATGCTCGCCGCCGCCACGCCGCTCGCATCCGGCGGCTTCGACGGCGGTTATGTCGGCGCGGATTCGAACTTCAAATCCACTGCGACATTGATCCAGGGCGGAGTCGGCACCTTCATCAACCCGTCGACCTCGGCGGCGGAAGACGGCTTCGGTCTGGGCTACGGTCTGCAGAGCCCCGGGTTGGTCGGCGTCCAGCAGGCGAACGGGCAGACCGGTTTGGCGATTGCCTCCGGCGGACTGTATGCCATCGAGATTCAGGGCACCGTCAATGGTGGCCAGGCACCAACTTCGCAGCTCAGTAGCACCGCTTCCAGCGCCCCCTACTTCGGTATCGGCGCACAGATCAGCAAGTAACGAACGAAGAGAACGAAGGACCGGCAGTTCGCAGTACGAGAGATAAATAGCAAAAGGTGGCTGGACTGGGAGCCGGCCACACACAACGAGAAAATTCTGGAGGCGGTATGAAATGGAGAATCCTTTCGGTGCTCGCTCTTGCGGCACCGTTGCTGGGGGCGTGCGGTGGTGGCGGCGGCAATGGCGATGGACCGGTGACGGAAGTTCGCCTGTGTCCTGCGTCGCTTGACTACGGCACGGTGTTCACAGGCGGCGGCGGTGACGGCGAACTGGTCAAGTTGCAGATGGACACGACCAAGATGACCTGGCAAATCAGCTACATCGAATCGCCGATTCCCGCGACCACCGGCACCGTCGCGCCGACGCGCGCCGGTCAGACCGCAAGCGGCACGCTGACCCAGGAAACGCTGCTGCCGACCAACAAGCTCAATCAGTGTGCCTTCCGCCTGAACGGTGCGAGCCTCGACCCGAATCGTCCGGCGCGGATTTTTGTCGGTGAAGGCGTGGCGGGCGGCACGATCCCGGGGGCGGAAATCTCCTTTGCAGGGATTCTCGGCGTGGGCGCGGTGCCCGATACCACGTTCCCGTACTACCCGTTCATCGGCTTCTCGTCGATTGAAACGAATCTCGCGAACGTGGCCGGCACCTACAACCAGCTCGGCTATCACCAGGTTCCGTCGCAAAACTTCGCGCCGGTCGCCGTCGATTCGAAGATCACGATCAACGCGGACGGCACGTGGAGCGAGTGCGACAACTCCGGTGTCAACGCGGGCACGTGCCAACAACCGGGTACGAACTTCGTATCGTCGGCTGACGGCAGCGGCGCGTTCGAAACCGACAAGTTCCTGGGCCAGGCCAAACCGACGCTCGCCACCACGCCCAAGGCTCGCGGCTACATGATCGTCGGCAAGCTGCGCAACCAGTTGGTGCCGATCCTGGTGCGAACCGGCGCGGCGAACTCGTCGGTGACCACGCCGGTGAATGGCGAACTCGGACCGTACGCGGACGATGAATCGGGCATCTCGATTCTGTCGCCACAAACTTCGATCGCGGTGAACTCGCAAAACGGTGAGTACATCGGCGTGGATAGCCAGTTCGACTATCGCACCACCGCACTCGAAGGCACGCAGGCCACGCTGCTGGATCCGTTCAACGCCTCGCAGGCATCGCTCGCGACGGCGCTGAATCTGGACTTCACGCAAACCGTGCCGGGTGTCGTGAGGACAACGCAAGTGGGTGCATCGACGGGCACCACACCGACCGGAAAAATGATCTTCACGGGTGGCGTGTTCGGCTACCTCGATCTGACCAACGCGGCCTCGCCGTACTTCACGATCGGCGCCTTCGTCCAGTAATGGACGCAGCACGCGCCGCCGACACGCAACGAGGCGTTCGCGTCCCGGCTGCTGCGCGCAGTAACAGCGCGGCAGCCGGCGTCCACCGAGTATCCAGCGCACCGGCCGGGCAGCCAACCCGCCGTCGCGCGCTGCGCGCGATCCACGCAATGCGCGCCTCAGGAGGAACAACATGAAAAAAATCTATTTCGCGATACTGGCCGCCTGCCTGTCGGCCAGTGCGCATGCACAACACGCGGGCGACAACGTGGCCGTGCTCGGCTGGTTCCACATCATGCCCCAGAATTCGAGCACGCCGCTGACCACCAACGTCGCGCCAACACCGATCAATACACCGCTGCGTCTGCCGAGCTCGTTCACCTCATCCGGCACGGGGTTGTCGAGCAATAACGCCAATACCGTTGGTCTCACCATCAGCCATTACCTCACCGATCACATCGCGGTGACGACGGTCGCGGGCGTGCCACCGGTGTTCAAGATCTACGGACACGGCACGATCAAGCCGCCGGGACCGGCAGGGGCCCTCGGTCAACAGGATCTGGGTGATCCGCAAGCCAACCCGATCGTGAAGAGCGTGCGTCAGTGGAGTCCGGCGCTGCTGTTCCAGTACTACTTCAACGCACCGACCGCGAAGTTCAGGCCGTTCCTCGGCATAGGCGTGTCGTACAACTGGTTCTCCGACGTCCAGTTGAGCCAGAACTTCGTGCAGTCGACGCAGAACAATCTCGGCGCGGTGCTGGCAGCGGGCGCGGGCAAGCCCGGACAAACGCAGGTGTCGGCGAAGGCGTCGTCGTCCTGGCAGCCGGTGTTCAATGCGGGGCTCACGTACGCCTTCACCGACCACTGGGGTCTTGTCGCATCGGTCACATACATTCCGTTGAAGACCACCTCCTCGGTCATCATCAAGGCAGCGGACGGCACGGAACTCGGTGTGTCGAAGGCGGAACTGAAAGCCGATCCGATCATTTCGTTCCTGGCCGTCTCGTACAAGTTCTGAGTTCGGCGCAGACGCGACAAAGCCGGCGGCCCCGCACAAGGGGCCAGCCGGCTTTGTCTTTTCTGGAGAAAGCTGGAAATTCAGGGCAAAAAAAAGCCCGCCTAATTGGGCGGGCTGAATCCATATCAGAGGAGACATGGAGGAGACAAGACGAACTATAGCAAATGGTTTGGTGCGTCGCAACATTCAAATTAGGGTTGACCCTCTGCGTTGTATAAGTGCAACAATCCTAACCACGCTTTGTGAGCCGTACTGCACGCTGGTCACGCACAGCGCCGCCGTTCGCCTAATGGCGCACGAGCGCCATCATCGCGCCGAAGCCGACGAACACGCCGCCCGTCAGACGATTGAACATCCTGGCGACGCTGCGGCTCTTCAACCGCGCGCCAATCCGCGTGCCGAAGCCTGCATAAACCAGGTACCAGCTCACTTCGATAACCGCAAAAGTCGCGACGAGGACACCGAACTGCGGCAACTTGGGCTGCGCCGCGTCGATGAACTGCGGCAGCAGCGCGGCGGCGAACAGGATCGCTTTCGGGTTGCTGCCCGCCACCAGGAAGCCGTTGCGAAACAAGGCAAAGCGCGAGCGTGCAGGCTTGGCGGAGAGTTCGTCGACTGCGCCGGCAGCGCCTTCGTCAGCCGGCGCCCGCCACGCCTTGATGCCCAGATAGACGAGATAAGCGGCGCCGATCATCCGCAGCGCGTTGAACATCGCCGGCCACGCCTCGAGAAAGACGCCGAGGCCCGCCGCCGACACCGCCAGCATCAGCACCAGCGCCGACAGGCAGCCGGCCATGGTCGCGCTGGAACGGCGCAGCCCATGCTGCGCGCCGTGTGTCATCACCAGCAGCATGTTCGGACCGGGAATCGCGGAAACGACGAAAACAGTGGCGACGAACAGCCACCAGGTATGCAGACTCATTGAGATCGACGCCAAAGAAGATTGGGTGGCTATTATGCCCGCCCGCTCCTTAAAGCGCGCCCCTGCTCAGCGCCCTGCCCGCCGCGCCGCCACCTGTCCCAGCACCGCGAAGTCCTTTTCGCCATCGCCATGCGCTACAGCTTCGATCAAGCTGTCACGCACGACACTCGCAACCGGCAGCGGCGTGTTGACTGCTTCAGCGGCCGCCAGCGCAAGACGCAAGTCCTTCAGTCCGAGGCGGGCCTTGAACAGCGCCGGCTCGTAGTGCTGCTCCGCGATCAACTTGCCGTACCCGGAATAGACCGGTCCCGGGAACAGGCCGCTCGTGATGACGTCGAGGAAATCCTGCATCGCGAGACCGTGGCCGGTCACGAGCGTGGCGGCTTCGCCCAGCGTCTCGACCGCCGCGCCCAGCATGAAGTTGGCCGCAAGTTTCATCACGTTCGCCTGCTGCGGCAGCGAACCGATGCGCCAGGTTTTCTGGCCGATGGCGTCGAAAATCGGCTGCACGTGGTCGATCGACTCGGCCGGGCCGCCCGCCACGATCGTCAGCTTGCCTGCCGCCGCGACATCCGGCCGGCCCAACACCGGTGCGGCGACGTAATGAACGCCGCGCGAGGCGTGCGCCGTCGCCAGTTCCTCGGCCAGCGCCACCGAAATCGTCGCCATGTTCACGTGGATCAAGCCACGCGGGGCGTGTTCCAGCAGCGACGCGGTGATGACTTCGCGCAGCGCGGCATCGTCGGCGAGCATCGAGAACACGGCGTCGCCCGCAAACGCTTCAGCGGGCGTCGCGACGATCCGCGCGCCGGCGTCGGCGAGCGGTTGCGCGCGTTCCGGCGAGCGGTTCCACACGCGCACCTGATGCCCGGCTTTCAAAATGTTTGCAACCATCACGGCGCCCATCTCGCCGAGACCGATAAAACCGATGTCCATCTGTCGCTCCGTCTTCTAAAGAACTGGAAGTAAAGCACACCCATGCGACAAGTGCAGGACAGCGCGCAATTAAACCCGGTGCGATACTGCTGTCATGGTCACCGCGACATTCCGCTTCTATGAGGAGCTGAACGATTTTCTCGCCCGGCCCTTGCGTCGGCGCGCGTTCAGTTACGCCTGCGCGCACGGCGCCACCGCAAAACATATGATCGAAGTGCTCGGCGTGCCGCATACCGAGGTCGAGCTGATTCTGGTGAACGGCGAGTCGGTCGGTTTCAATCACCCGCTGACCGACGGCGATCGCATCGCCGTTTATCCGAAGTTTGAAGCGCTCGACATCCAGCCGCTATTGCGCGTGCGCGAACATCCGCTGCGCGTGGTGCGCTTCATTGCCGATGCCCATCTGGGCGGTCTCGCTCCGCTGCTGCGGCTGGCCGGCTTCGATACGCTCTACGACAACCACTATCCCGACGCCGATATCGAAGCCCTCGCCGCCGCACAACAGCGCATCGTCCTGACCCGCGACCGTGAGCTATTGAAACGCAGCGCCATCACGCATGGCTGCTACGTGCGCGCGTTGCGCCCGCGCGAACAATTGCGCGAAGTGTTTGAACGGCTCGACCTGGCCGGCAGCGCGCAACCATTCCGCTTGTGTCTGATGTGCAATGCGCCGCTGCGGCGTATCGCCAAAGATGAAGTTGGCGATCGGGCGCCCGATGGCGTGCTGGAACGGCATAATCAGTTCGTCACCTGCGACGTATGCCGGCGTGTGTTCTGGGAAGGCACGCACTGGCAACGAATGCGTGCGCTGATGGACAGCGTGGCCGGGGTGCCGGAGCGGCCCGTTTGAGCATCGCTCGACGGCCCAGACTCCGCGCCGCCTGAGCACCGCGCCAACCCCGCCCGGGTGCGGAATCGCCGCCGCTCACTCGACCCGCGGCGCGATGCGTACAATGCGGGATTACTTATCTGGCAGAGGCCTTCCGTATGGCGATGAAAAAAACCGACCTTGAAAAGAACAAGGCACTCAAGCTGAACAACGCAATGAAACTGTCGACCGCCGACCGCTTCGGCAAAGCGGCTGCCGCCGAGCCGAAGCTCGATCGCCGCGAACAGCGCAAGCTCGACCAGGCACAAGGCCTCGTCGCGTTCGCCTGCAAGCTGAATGGCGAGCTGGTCGCTGAACTGAAAGAGCGCGCCGCCACGCATCCGGAAGGCATGAGCGGACTGCTGAACGAAGTCATCAAGCGCGGTCTCGCAGGCTAAACCGGCGCGCGTTACGCAAACCCAACCCCAACCCGCCGCGCAATACAAAAAGGCCAGAGCAGAAGCTCTGGCCTTTTTGCTGGCGACGTTTAACCGGAACTGCGCCGCACTCGCCGACTAGCGGCCCGCGGAAGAGAACCGGCAGGGTTCGCCCGACCGAACCAAGCGTGAGCTTAGTTTGCCGTGCCCTTGTCGTTCGTGCCAGCTGCCGAAGCTGCTGCCGCAACCGGAGCGCGCTTGCCGTGCGTCTTCAGCTTCTTGATGTGATGCTTCTTCGGCGTGCTAGCTGCAGCGGCCGGCGCTGCTGCGTCCGATGCCTGTGCGAAAGCTTGAACGGAGACCAGCGCGATCGAAGCGGCTGCGAGCGAGACGATAAATTTTTTCATGTGTTGTTCCCCAAACCTGGACGACTGAGTCAATGTGAATGAAATAGCTGCACGGTGAAGCAGACAGGGCTTGAGGCGCCTTACCGCTCCCCGCGGGAGAGTATTACGCAGCGTAGGCGGTTTGTCATGCCCAAAAGTCGATATGTATTTTCCGGGAGACAGCTTGCTTTCGATATGCTTTCACTCGTTAAGCACACCATATCAGGGAAATTACCTAGCCCTGCTTTCAGACCAGGTTTCGCAGCAGACTGGCGGTTTCCTGGAGGGTCGGCAGCACCCGATGCAGCGCGGCATTCGCCGACTCCTGGCCAATCGGCATGCTCACGCTGATTGCGGCCACCACCGAGCCATGCCGGTCACGCAACGGCACCGCGACGCCGCGCATGCCCAACTCCAGTTGCTGATCCGTCACGACGTATCCATCGCGGCGAATTTCGCCCAGCACTTCGCGCAGGCGTTCGACGGTCGAATACGTATGCGGCGTGAATACCTTGATCGGATAGGACGCCAGCCATTGTTCGATGCTTTCCGGCGCCTGGAACGCAAGCAGGATCAAACCCGCGGACGACAACGGCGCGCTCGCCCGCGAACCGAGCACGAAACCGACCGCCATCGCCCGGTTGACGCCGTTGCGCGCGACGTAGACCACGTCGTGTTCGTCGAGAATCGCAACCAGCGCGGTTTCCTGCACGGTTGCGGTGATGCGTTGAAGAAACGGCTGCACGGTGCGCGGCAAGCGCGCCGAATCCAGATACGATTGACCGAGCCGCAATACGCGCGGCGCGAGCCAGAACAGCTTGCCGTCGGTGTCCACGTAGCCGAGTTCGCGCAGCGTCAATAAATAGCGGCGCGCCGCCGTGCGCGAGAGTCCGGCGCGAGCCGCCACCATGGTCGGCGTCATGCGCGCGTGCTCTTCGTCGAATGCTTCGATGATCGCCAGCGCCTTCGCGGCGCCTGCGATCCAGTCTTTCTCGTCCATTGCGTTTGCCTGAAAATCGGTCGGGCCAGGAGGTGAGTTGTGTCGTGAGTCGTCTCGCCGTTGCGCGATTATCGCGCGAGTCGGTGGCTGTGCATCCGGCTGAGGGCTATTTGAAGTCCCAGCGCATCTGCTCGACGATGCCCACCCCGCGCGAAGTCCGCACGCATTCGCTCACGTAGTCCGTGAAGGGCAGCGGCTCGAAGCCGATCTCGTCGCGTAGACGGCGGTTGTCGAACGCATAGTCCAGATCCGCGAAGCCGGCATACAAACGCAGCGCGTATTCGATCAGACGTCCGCTGCCGCAACGGTCTCGCCCCACCACCTCGCGGGCGATCCTGCCGAAATCGCGCACGCGGCACATCGAATAACGGCGCCCAGACGTGCCGGTGGCCTCGTCCATGGCGCTGATGATCTGACCGACGGTCGGCGCTTCCGAACCCGCCGACACGTGATACGTATCGAACGCCAGAGACGGCTTCACGGCCAGCAGCGCAAGCGCACGGGCGCAGTCGTCGGCGGACACCACGTCGATCCGATTCATCGCTCGCGCCGTGAAGCGCCGCGCGCCGTGCACCACGCGAAACACCCAGAACAGACTCGCCGACGGCAACGTGCCGAGCACCGTGTGGCCAACCACGCTCGACGGCCGCACCACCACCAGCGGCAAGCGCGGATACGTGCTGCGCAGCAGACGCTCGACTTCGCGTTTGCTTTGCGTGTACGGCACGAGATGGTGCGTCTCTCCATAGCCGAACGGAGATTCCTGCACGTTCGCACCGCATTGCGTGCCGCACGCCATTGCCGTGCTCACGTGCAGAAAGCGCCGCAGCGTTTTGCTGCCGACAAAACGCGACGCAAAGCGCAAGGTATCGTGCACATTTGTATCGAGTACGTGAGGATGTGTCGAAAACGACGCACGCGCGGCGCAATTGATCACATGCGACGCCTTGGCGAGCCGCGCCAGATCGATCTCCGAAAACGCGCTGCCGAGCTCGCCGACCATCACGTTGGCTTCCGTGATTCGCTGGGCGCGAGCATGCGGCAGCCCGCAACGCACCGCTGACGCGCGCAGCCGCGCGAGCGCATCGGCCACGCTGGCGCCGCGCACCAGACACACCATGCGCTCGACCAGGCCGGCGTTGATCAGCGCCACCAGCAGATTGCCGCCGATAAAACCGGTCGCACCGGTCAGCAGCATGCTGTCGACACCGATCGCCTGTGCGCGCGCCGACGACACCAGGCTGTCCTGCCAGGCGTTGGATAGAGGGGTTTGCCATGCAAACATCGCGAGCTCCTTGCAGAGACGCCAGATCGTCGAAACGTCGATCAGGACAACCGGTCAATCAGCGCGTCAACAGGCGCGTCAACAGACGCATCAATAGCGATACGTCAGCGCCGTGATCGCGAAGTAGTTGTTCTTCGACTGCACGATCGGGCTGTTCGCCGACGCGCCGAGCAATCGCGTCACACCGCCGTCGGTATGCACCGACCAGCGCGGCGAAATCATGTACGTCCAGCCGACCGATACTTTCGCGCTGTCGAATCCGCCTTTCACCGCATACGGCTGGAAGCGGCTCGCGGCCGCCTGCGCATCGGTGACGCCGAAAAACGTCTGCGTGTACCGGCCACTGCCTGCATGCACGCTGCCCGTGATGCTGACGTTGTTGTCGACGGTTTGCAGCACCGGCACAGTCAGATCGACGTGCCCGCTCGTACCGCGACTCGTATGCGTCAGCGGCTGATCCAGCGTGATGCTGATAGTCGACGGACCGAACAGATGCGCGCCGACCTGCACGGACATCATCACCGAACCCGGAATCCGGCCCATGCCCTTCAGATAGTCGGAGCCCGGCAAGTCGGCACGATTGCTGTCGGTGCGGCCAAAGTCGTAGCTCAGCGCCACCGATGCGAACAGCCCATTGGCGAAGGTGTGCTTGTAGCCGAGTCCGTCCATCGGGCTCAGAAAGATGCCGTTGCTGAACTCAGCGGAGATCAGCGGTGCGACGAACGGACGGTAATCACGGCTGCCCTGATAGCGCGGCGCCACGCCGCCGGCCAGCGAAAACATGTAGAAATTTTCGGCATATGCCATCGACGAGCAAGTCAGGCCAGACAGCGGAACACACAGATACAGATACAAGAGGCGTTTGCGCACAATCAGGACTTTTTATTTGAGACGGAAGCCGCAGTCTAGGGACGCCACCTCGCCGCGTCTGTCTTGAAGTTGGGGGAATGTGTGCGCAATTGTGTTCACGTGTTCGCCGCGTACCCGGCACGCGCGCGCGGATAGAATCGGTGCCTCGCGGCCATGACTGAGGCACACTCGGAGTTTCGGGCCGCGCCTCGCGATTGTCACAACAACCTGATTCGAAAACTGCCTTTGAAACCTGACACACGCCAACACCTGCGCGCCAATCTGCTGATGCTGATCGCGGCCATGATCTGGGGCTCCGCATTCGTCGCGCAACGCTTGAGTCTCGATGCGATCGGGCCGTTTCTGTTCACGGGATTACGTTTCCTGCTCGGCGCGCTGGTCGTGCTGACCATGATTGTCTGCGTGCGGCGCTCCGCACTTGCAGAATTGTCGAAGCGCGAACCCGGCGGCGCACGCGAACTGCTCGGCGCAGGTGTGTTGCTCGGCGTCGTGCTCTCAGCATCGATTTCGTTGCAGCAGATCGGCCTGCAATACACGAAGGTCGCCAACGCCGGCTTCATCAGTTCGTTGTATGTGGTGATCGTGCCGCTGCTCGGCGTGCTGTTTCGTCATCGAACGGGATTCGGCACGTGGCTTGGTGCGACACTCGCGGCAATCGGCATGTACTTTCTGAGCGTCAACGAGCACTTCTCGATCCTGTTCGGCGACTGGTATCAGCTTGCCGGCGCCCTGGTGATTTCCGTACAGATGATGCTGGTCGGCCGCTTCGCGCAGCGGCATGACGCGCTCATGCTGGCGCTCGTGCAGTTCGTGACTTGCGGACTCGTATGTCTGGCCGTCGGCCTCATGATCGAGCCGGTCAGTCTCGCGGTGATCGAGCGCGCCACGCCGACGATTTTGTACGGCGGTGCGCTGTCGGTGGGCGTCGCTTATACGATCCAGGTGGTTGCGCAAAAGTACGCGGCGCCCTCGCATGCCGCGGTGATCTTCAGTATGGAAGGCGTTTTTGCCGCGCTCGCCGGATGGCTCGTGCTCGGCGAAACACTGTCGGCACGCGCGCTATTCGGATGCGCGTTGATGCTCGCCGGTTTGATCGTGTGTCAGGTGATGCCCAACCGGCGGTACGAAAGCGAACGTGAGCGCTTGCCTCGTGCTTCGTGAGGGTATGATCAATCGCCCTCGTAACTGCATCCGCCGTTAATCAAGCGGCGCGCGGGTACGCAAAGAGCTTGGGCGTATCTGCCGTGGGCGGAAACACACACCAGCAGCCGTCGTCGTGACGAAAGAAAAAAAGGCCGCGCGATCCAGCGTCCAGAGAAGTCTCCACCCGCACATAACGCCTGCCGCCCAGACGGGTGCGGCTGAATTCGGTCACGTGAACAGGAACTGAAGGTCCCGGCGCCAGCCATTTCTCGACCAGGAAACGCAGCGATTGTTCGCTCGTGGTTCTCATGATCCGCTCCGCGCCGGCTTGTCGTGAGGCGACTCTCGTGCGGCTTCGGTGCTTTCGTCGCTATCGGCGGCATCAGCGTCGTGTTCGGCGGACGCAAGGGCGATAGCCCGGTTGGTGGCTGCCGCCCGCAACGTGGTGCAGTGGCTGGCATGTCTGATATCCGAAAGAAGACGGACTAGCTGTCGTGCTGTTCTGCGTTTCATTACACACCCCCGCACTGCACCAAGAACTTCAGAAAACACTTTAACTTTATGCCTGGATAGGGCGTTGCTGAAATGATTTTGACTAAATAGCAACAGTTGCGCTCGCAAAAGCATCGACGCAATCTTCGTACCTTCCAGCTTCAATATACGCGTATGGAGGGGTCGCTGTCTGTACGGTGACGAGCGGATGGCATCGCCGGAAGCCGCGCCGCCGGGCGGCGGCATACGGTCAGATGCGGGCCGGACGCGGGCCGGATGCGCAAGTTATCCACAATTGCCTATGAATAACTTCGGGATAGGGTATCGGACAGCCTGTGTGTGGAATCTTGATAAGACGCAACGGCTGGCAAGCCCCGTCAAAGTTATCCCGGTTTTGTAGTTTTTCTACAGACGTGTTCCGCAAGGTTATGGTTTCTACAAGACGTTGATGTGGCGGGGAATTTGAAAGTTATCCACAGAAGGGGTTAACCCTTGTTAACTATTACTACATATATATACGTATGAAGTAAAAGACATAGGATAAGTAGCGCTGCGTGATGACATCAAAGGCTGACCGGCCCAAACCCCGCACGCGTCACCAATGCATCAAGGCGCTACGCTGGCTGCACTGGCAGGTTGTACAGAAGCAGCCTTGTCGATCACATCAGGCATCTCGGGAAGAGGCGCTGGAATTGTTGCTTCGACCGGAACCGGCAACATGCGTGTCTCGATACGGCTGTTCGCAACCGGCTGTGTGCGCACCACCGTTTGCAAATAGTGATCGACAAGCCCGAAGAACCGGTCGTAGAACTTGCCTGACGGAATAGTCTCACTCGAGATTTTGACCATCGCGTCGTTGTTCGAGCGGATCGGCAGCGACAGCGAACCCAGCACGCTTAGCCCGACGCTCGCGGACGTGTCGCTTTTCTTCAGCGCAAAGCCGTTCTGCACGGCATTGACGTAAACAATGCTCGTATCGCTCGCCTCTTCTCCCGGCGTACACACCACATGAAACTCGACGACGACGTGCGTATCGCCGGTCGGCTGGAAATTCTTCGTTCCATCGACGGTATCGGTACGCGTCATCGTCGTTAGATAGCCCTGGCTTAGCAACGCACGGCGTGCGGCCTCACAGGTATCCGTGGTGCTCGAGTTGAAATTTCGGGCGTAAGGACTCGCACCCGATTCGAACAATTCCTGCTGGAATTTTGGCTGCGGAGTGCTGCTGCAAGCTGCAAGTGCCAGCAGGCCGAAAAGCGCGGCGGCGGTGGTTTTGGAAAACGAGGTGAACATGGTCGATCAGAAGAGGCGCGGCGTGAGCCCGAATGGGAATGCATTGTAGAGCGGTTGCCGTGTGTGCGTAAAAAGCATGCAGCGCACGTACGACACCGCTTTAGCCGGGCATCACGATCGACTCCCGCAGCCTGGCGCGGCGGCAACGCAGAAAGGGAAAGACAGGAAAGCCGACGCTCAGTGCGACGTCACGGGCAATCCGCTCGACAGCCCGGCGACGCCGTTCACGCCGGCGGCATTGACGGCCGGTACCGTAAAGGCATTGGCCCAGTTGTCCGACGCCCCACAGCGGTCAGCCTCGCACAAGCTGGCTTGCGCGTCTGAACGCGACGCGCCGTCTTGCGAGCCGGCGACGTCGGCGAAATCTTCAACGCGCAAGTTCACCTTCTTCGCGTACGCCTGCGATCCGCCGTAGCTCTTGAGCGCCGCGTTCATGTCGCCGTTTGCCGAGCGCATGTAGCCGTACAGAATCGCCGAACCTACTTCGATGTTGGTGGTCGGCTCAGTGAGGTCCTTGACGTTCCTCAGCAGCCCGCGATGGGCGGCCGGCACCACCTGCATCAGCCCGGTCGCACCGTTGGCGCCCTTGGCCTTTTCCTTGAAGCGGGATTCGATCGAAATGATCGCCAGCAACAATGCCGGCGGCAGTGAATATTTCGAAGCGGCGGATTGCACCGCAGCTGAAATCTTTTGAGCCTTTTCCTTTGCCAGACCGAATTTCTGCGTCAGATACGCGGACATGCGGTCACTGTTTTCGTCGGCCGTTGCGGTTTGCATCAGGCCGAGCGAAAGCACGATCAGGCAAAGTAACCGGCTCATAACGGAGGACGGAAAAGAAGGGGGATCCGCGCATTATATCCTTGCCCGAAAATGAGGCACAAAACGACCAGAATTTGTCTTAGGAAAGGTTCGCCGACCAGTGTCTGTGCGCGCTACTTCGACGGCTTCGGTTTCAGCGCGTAATCATCGTTCAACGTGGTGAGGAAAGCCGCGACGTCGTCGATATCCTGCTCCGACCACAAGGGGCGCTCGCCTGCTTTGCGCGTGAGCGGCTCATCGGTTGTATCGACATTCACGCGCAGCGCGACCGGCAAGTCGTTGAATTTATCGACCTTGCCGTGCGCATCTTTGGGATACCACTTCGCCGGATTCGTATCGCGCTGAACGTAGAAACGCAGCGCGTCCTTCAGCGTATGAAAGCGGCCGTTGTGGAAGAACACATGCCGCGTCGCCGTGTTACGCAGCGACACCGACTTGAAGAGTCCGCAGTTGCTTCTGTCGTTCGACTGATCGGTGCGCAACGGTCCACACAATCCCATGTCGAAGTACTTCGGGTCCGCGTTCGCTCGCAATTCCGGATTGCGCGGCACGCCGAGCGCCTGGAAATTGTAGTCGGTGAAAAGCGGATGAGAGCCGTCGACACCCGATTGGTCAATGTGACACGAGGCGCAATTGCCGCCCGCGGGATTGTCGAACAGTTTTTTGCCTCTCAACTCTTGATCCGTTAGTTGCAATTTTCCGTCGAGGTAGTAATCAAACTTGCTGGTGTACGGGTGAAAGCTCGGGTCTTCGAGCTCGAAGCGCTCGATCGCATACATCGCCTGGGCGAACGCTTTGCCGGGATCGATGAAGATGTTCTGGCCGAACACTTCCTTGAAGCGCGCCGCGTAGGGCGCGTGCTCCAGTTTCGCAAGCACCGCTGCCGGATCCTGGTTGGCCATCTCGTTCGGATTGAACAGCGGGAAGCGCGCCTGGTCCTGCAGATGATTGAAGCGCCCATCCCAGCCGAAGCCGCCAACCGGCGCGTTGTCCGTCTCGCTCAGACGTTCGGACATGCTGGCCGCCTGCGCATGACTCCACATCGGTGTGCGGTTCAGCACGTAGCGCAGGCTCGGCACGGCGCGCGTGCCTTGTGAACGCATGTCGGGCCCGCCCAGTTGCGCGGCCAGCCCGTTGGGCGGCCCGTACGCATGCGACGGACTATGACAGCTCGCGCACGACATCTTGCCCGACGCTGACAACGATGCGTCGAAGAACATCAACTTCCCGAGCGCCGCGGCGTCGCTGTAGACGGGCTTTGCATCGGCAGGCGCTCCGGCTGCCGACGATGGCGCCGCCGTTGCCACCGCCGTTGCCACCAGCGGCAACAGTGCGGCACTGACCAGCGCAACGAGCGCCGCCAATCGCGTGGCGATGCACCCGGTGAATCGCGTTGCAAAAAACGGCATCTGATCGCTTACAGGTTCGTGAAGATGTCGTTGCCGAACCCGGCCAGACCGGCCTGCCCCGCGTAACCCAGGTGGTCCAGCTGGAAAATGTCTTCAATGCTCTTGAGCATCGAGTAATGGTTGTACTGCACCGTCGACACCGTACCCGGCTTGATGAACTTCGAAATCATCACTGCACCGGTCTGGTCCCCGCCGAAGCTCTGCTTGGTCAGGTTGATCGTCAAACCCTTGTAGGTCAGCGACGAAGTCTGCGGGAATGCCGGCAGATTCGGACCTGGCTGCTGACTGCAGCAGGTCGCGCCGGAGAAAATCAGATCCTCGCTGGATGCTGATTGCGTCACCGTCGCATAACTGCTTTCGTCGAAGTTGATGATCAGCAGACCGTCCTTCTGGAACGCCGGCGAGGCGGTGATAATCGGCACCCACTTCTGCAGGAATGTGTTCGCGCTCGTCAGGCCGCCCGGCTGACCATTCACGCACGGCGCGTCGTGGCCGTCGTCGCACAGGCTCGGCGTGATCAGGTTGAAGTTGGCGGTGCTCGAGATAGATTGCAGATCGGTTGTGAGCTTGTTCAGGTTCACGACATTCTGAGCGCAGTCCGACGAATCGATAATCGAGTGGAAATACATGAACGGGTTGTGGCGCGTCGCGTACTGATCGCCCAGCGGCACGGCCGCGCTCGGCGCTTCGGCCGATTGGGTCAGGTCGGTCGTGTTGAGCGTTGGGTGGCCGCACGTGGCGGCTTCGCGCGTCGGGTCGTTGCCCATGTCGCCTTCATAGCCCTTCCAGGTGTAGCCGGCGGCCTTCAGCTGGTCCGGCAGCGTCTTGATGCTGGCCGGATACACGCAACCGGAGCCGATCGCCTGACCGTCCGATGTCGTGCCCGTCAGCTTGTAGTCCTGGTAGGTGATGCAGTCGTTGTCCGTTTCCGGCGTCGGCGCCTGACCGCTGATCATCGCGATGTAGTTGTCGAGACTCACGTGCCCCGTGCCGTAGTACTGCTGCACCATCGCGCCTTGCGAAGCCAGCGTCTGCGACAGATACGGCGCCTTGCTGTTCGCACCGAAGGTGGTCGCGTAGTTTTCATTCTCGAGCGTGATGATGAAGACGTGCCGGATCTGCTGCTGCCCGGTCACCTGGAGCGACGAGGACGACGAGCCGCACGCGACGACGATAGTGCCAATCAGGGCCGCGCAAACGACCATGAAGAAAGCACGCAACCAGCTGCGCTGTGACATGTTTTTGCCCTTGGGGAATTAGAGTTTTATTTGCGGGCAAACTCTATGCAGCACGTATGACGTTGACGTGAATCGAGCCACGTTCCTGCAATATGCCGGTCATCCAGCACAGCATATAAGGGTGGCTACGCTAGCTGCGAACCATCGCCCTTATTGCGCGTAACGACGATGCAAGGCTGCCGCCACCTCGGCGAAACGCGCGCGCAATTCCGGCGGCGCCAGCACGTCGGCCTCGGTCCCGAAGCGCAGTAATTCCGCACATGCCTGCCTGACCGAGCCGACCGGCAGTGTGACCGTCCGCCAGCCGTCGGCCGGATCCGGCTCGCCGATTTTCGCCGCTGCGCGAGCGAACGGTGAGGTGAAGACTTCGAGCATCTGCATGCCCCACGGCGACAGGCGCAGCGTCGCCTCGCTCGCATGCATCTCCTCGGACAAACGCTGCGTGCTGTCTTGCCAGTAAGTCGCCAGATCGAAGGCAGGCGGCCGCTCGAATGTCTCGTCCAGCCTGCTCAATTCGAGAATGCGCGAAATACGATAGATGCGGATGTCCGCCCCGACCTGCCCAACCACATACCAGGCTCCGCTTTTCAGCACGATGCCGAGCGGTTCGATCCGGCGAAACTTTTCGGCTTTCCAGCTCTGATAGCGGATCTGCAGCGGATGCTGCTCCCACACCGCGCTGGCGATCAAAGGCAGATTCGCGGGCTGATCCGCCTCGGAAAACCAGGCCGGGGCGTCGAGATGAAAGCGCGAACGCATGCGCTCCGCGGTCGAGCGCAATTCGGCCGGCAGCGCGGCGAGCAACTTGGTTTGCGCGCCGGCCATTACGGCGCCGAGCCCGAGTGCCTGCACCGGTCCCGGCAAGCCGGCGAGGAACAACGCCTCCGCTTCCTGCGACGACAGACCGTTCAGACGTGTACGGTATCCGTCGAGCAGACGATAGCCGCCTTCCGCGCCACGCTCGCTCTGAACGGGGACGCCCGCGGCGCTCAAGGCGTCGATGTCGCGATAGATCGTGCGCAGGGAGACCGCGCATTCGTCGGCGAGCGACTGCGCAGTCACGCGCCCGCGCGCTTGCAAGGTCATCAGGATGGAAAGGAGGCGGCTGGCTCTCATACGAACCAGTGTAGTCATACCTGACACAAACTGACAGGTATAGGCGCTTAGGATGGGAACATCCGGCGCCAGATGGACGCTGGCTTTCCAACGAGACGCTCATCCAGAAGGCCCCCCATGACCACCGACCGCACGATCACGCTGTTCCACTCACCGCAATGCCGCTCCGTCAGCGCCCTCACGCTGCTCGAAGAACTCGGCGCCCCGTATCAGTTGAAGGTGTTGAACATGAAGGCCGGCGAGCAACGCAAGGCGCCGTATCTCGCGATCAATCCGCTCGGCAAAGTGCCGGCGATCCTGCACGGCGACGCACTGATCACCGAACAGATCGCCATCTTTATCTATCTGGCCGACCTGTTTCCTGAAGCGGGCCTCGCACCGGCACTCGACGATCCGTTGCGCGGGCCATATCTGCGCTGGTTGGTGTACTACGCGGCATGCTACGAACCGGCGCTGGTCGACAAGGCGATGAAGCGCGAACCGGCACCGCACGCTACCTCGCCGTACGGCGATTTCGATTCGATGCTCGGGACCGTGACGAGCCAGTTGGAGAAATCGCCCTATTTGCTCGGAGACACGATGTCGGCTGCGGATATCTTGTGGGGCATCGCGTTGCATTGGGGAATGATGTTCAAGCTGGTGCCGCAGACGCCGGTCGTACTCGAGTACAGCCGGCGCATCTGCTTGCGGCCGAGCTTCGTGCAGGTGAGCGAACGGGATGTTGCGCTGGCGGCCGAACATGAGGCGGCGCTCAAAGCCGCCGGCTGATCGTCCATCCGGTTCAACGCGCGGGGATTTGAGACAATGAGGGCCGCCGGTGAATACCTTCCCGGGACAACCGGGCGTGCCCCTCACCTGTCGAGCAGGCGTCGGCCCATTGAACATGAGATGTCTTCAGGTATGAGCAAGACCGCATTTATTCCCAGCATCCCCGCGACGTCGGAGGACGACTTTGACGTGTCGGCAACTTCGAAACTGGCTGGGTACCGCCGTTTTTTCGGCGTGTTGAAAGTGGTTCGAACCACCGACGGCCGTGTGCTATTCCCATTCGACGGCGCACCTGAACTCGGACCTTACGCGACCAAGCTGGAAGCCGTCGCGGCGGCGCAGGTGTATGGCGAACACATCGTGGCCAGCGACCTTGCACGCCCGGAGCTGTAATTTAGGTGCCGCACGAATTCGAAGTCAGCATCATTCGTTAAGCAGAGCAAATATAATTTCCCGGCACTTTTTCCTTTCAAAGTCGACAGGAAAACAAGGAGATCGTTGTCCACGAATGACATTGAAAATAAGAAACAGAATCGTTGGGTACGAGATTCTGACCATGCAATTCGGACTGCGATGTCTTTATGGTTTTTTTACTTGCAGTTTTGCTACCGAGCCGAATACAATCCGCCCGTCTCATCACAGGAGTCCCTCGTGGACACATGCTCTAGTAGTGGAAGTCCGATGCCGGCCTATGCCGGCGAAGTCACCGCGAGATAGCCGCCGCAGGAACACTCCTTCGCCGCTAACTCGCTTTTGTCGGGTTAGCGCGCTTCATCACTGATCGGCTTTCTGCCGGTCTGTTCGCAGCACGCTCCCTTTATCTGACCGCCTGTCGCAAATCCGTTTGCGAGACGCTGTCACGTCGTCACACGTCGCCCGGCCTCGCCGGGCAGGACGGGGGTGCGCCTATGTTCATCAAATCAGTCGTTACGTTTTTCGATGGCGCTTTGCACGCGCCACATCCGATGCGGGTCGCCGCGCGCGCACATCTCATCGTCGCTTCTTCTCCAGCGTCGGCAACGGCACGCGCGGAGCCGTTCAGCCACGCCGGTGCGACGCGTAGTCCGGCAACAAGCCACCTGCGCCGGGTCGGGAAAATGGCCGTGCGCGCCGCCCTTCGGATTGCCTATGTAGGCACCCCTTTAACGCCGACCGGGTATGCAATTGTCGCCCTCACCGTAGCTGCTTTCGGGCTGGTTGCGATGTTGTGCACATCCTCGGTCGGTAACGAACTGGAGCGTTCGTTACGGTTGAGCTGGTGGTTTTCCTGAACGGGACCCGGTCACGATCCCGCCACGCATTGCGTGTCATATCCATCAAACAAACGGATTTATCCGCCAGATAATCTTGCCTCCACTTGTCATGAAGAAAAACCTCAAAGCCATATTGCTGATGTGCGGTGCTCCCATCAGCCTGACCTGCCTGCTGTCCATGGGCGTTATGCAAGCCGCGCTCGCCCAGACGAGCGTCGAAGGTGCGCCGGCCCCGGCGGCCGCGCCGTCGTCGACGCCGGCCGCAACGGACGCGATAAAGGCGGACCAGGCGCCGCCTGCGCCGACCGGCTTCTGGAGCCGCGCGACACTTTTCGGCGACATGGGCGGCCTGCGGCCCTGGCTCGGCGACCACGGCGTGACGCTCAACCTGCAGGAAACCAGCGAATACCTGAATAACCTCTCCGGGGGCGTCAAACGCGGTGGCGCCTATGACGGACTAACGCAACTCGGTGTCGTGGTGGACACGCAAAAGGCATTCGGGCTGCCGGGCGGCACGTTCAACGTTTCAGCACTGCAAATTCATGGCACCAACCTCAGCCAACGCAACCTGCTGACGTTGCAAAGCGCAAGCGGTATTGAAGCCGACGACACGACTCGCCTCTGGGAGTTGTGGTACCAGCAGTCTTTGCTCTCGGGGAAGGTCGATGTGAAGGTCGGTCAGCAGAGTCTCGACCAGGAATTCATGGTGAGCCAGTACGCGAACGCATTCATGAACGCGACGTTCGGATGGCCCATTCTGCCTTCTGTCGATATGCCTGCCGGCGGCCCCGCCTATCCGCTCTCTTCGCTCGGCGTGCGGTTGCGTGCGAAACCGTCCGACTCGTGGACGGTGCTGGCTGGTGTGTTCGACGGCAATCCTGCGGGCAGCGATGTCGGCGATCCGCAGAAACTGAACAATCATGGCACCAATTTCAACCTGCACAACGGTGCGCTTTTCATCGGTGAGGTGCAGTACGCCATCAACCAGCCCCCGGCCAATCCGACTGACGCACAGCCTGGCGGTTTGCCCGGAACGTACAAGCTGGGCTTCTGGTACAACACTCAGCGTTTTGCCGACCCGCAGTTCGACAACACCGGCATGTCGCTAGCGAACCCGGCGAGTACGGGCGTCCCGCAAAGTCACCGGGGCAATTACAGCTTTTACGCTGTTGCTGACCAGATGGTTTGGCGACCGAGCGCGGACAGTCCGCAATCGGTCGGCGTGTTTGCCAGAATCATGGGCGCGCCAGGCGACCGTAACGTAGTTGACCTGGGGGTGAACGCAGGCGTGACGCTGAAGGCGCCGTTCAAGGGCCGTGACAATGACGTCGTCGGGTTGGCGGTGGGCTACGCGAAACTTGGCTCGCATGCACAAGGGCTCGCCAACGACACGGCCTCCCTGACGACGCCGGGGTATCCATCGCGCAGCGCCGAGACCATTCTCGAGGCGACCTACCAGTATCAGGTCACGCCATGGTGGCAGTTGCAGGCGGACCTTCAATACGTGTTCCGTCCGGCGGGCGGCATTCCGAATCCGGAGAACCCGTCGCAGCGTATCGGCAATGAAGCCGTTGTGGGACTGAGAACCAACATCGTGTTCTGACGCTGCAGCGCCAATACATCTCCACCCGTGCTACGAACTATCTAAGACTCCAGATTCCCCAGATAGCAATCAGCAGAGCCGCGCCAAGGCCGCAACCTAACAGGATGTAGGTATCCATTTTTAGCCCTCGATATAGTGTGGATGTGCTGCTAACGCGGCAGCATAGGCGGCCATCTGATTGCTCGACCGCGCAAGGTCGTTTGTGGGTACGCCATGCCGGACGGCAGTGCATGTCACGCTACAATCAATCGACGAATACTACCGTTGCTTCCTTTCAGAAAGCATGACCGATTCCGCATTGCTCAAACCAGAAGTCTCGCGCCGTCTGCGCTGGATTGCTTTGTGGGGACCCGGGCTACTCGTGATGCTCGCGGACTGCGATGCCGGAAATGTCGTCACTGCGGCGCAGGCCGGCGCGCAATGGGGTCTTCAACTTCTGGTGGTGCTACTGGGCCTGATCCCCCTGCTTTATATGGTTCAGGAACTCACAGTCCGGCTCGGCATTTTTTCCGGACGAGGTCACGGCGAACTCATTCGCGCGAACTTTGGTCCGTTGTGGGCATGGGTATCGGCAATCGGATTGGTCATTGCCGTGCTCGGCTCGCTTGTCACGGAGTTCACAGGGGTCGCCGGCGTGGGCGAGATGTTTGGCGTCTCGCGGTCCGTCACGTTGCCGCTTGCCGTCGTTGCCCTGATCGCCGTTGTGTTCACGGGCTCGCATAAACGCGTCGACAAGGTCGCAATCGTCATTGGGGCCTTCGAACTGACGTTTTTCCTTGTGGCATGGAAGGCGCACCCGGACATCCACACGTTGTTCCGGCAAATGGCGACTCTCCCGCCCGCCAATCATCAGCTTGGATATCTTGCCGCTGCGCTCATTGGCGCGACGTTCAATCCGTGGATGGTCTTCTATCAGCAGGCGGCAGTAGCGGATAAAAAACTCACGCCGGCAAACTACACGGCAGCCCGGATCGAAACGGCCGTTGGTGCTGTTCTCACGCAGTTGCTGACAGCAGCCGTCCTTGTCGCCGCGGCGGCAACGCTATCGGGAAGCGATCGAACAGGCTCTTTACAAAGCATCGGCGAAATCAGCGACGCTCTTGCGACCGTGGTGGGTCCACACGCGGGACGTCTTCTCTTCGGTGCCGGCGTTCTGGGGGCATCGCTGGTGGCCGCCATTGTCTGCTCACTGTCGCTGGCCTGGGGGCTGGGTGAAGTGGCGGGATACCGGCGCTCACTTGAAGACCGGCCCACGAACGCGCCGTGGTTCTACGGGGTGTATGTTGCGTCCGTCGCCGGTAGCGCTTACGTCGTCTGGCTGGCACCTAATCTCGTTTCGCTGAACGTTGCGGCGCAGGTTGTCAACGCGTTGATGCTGCCGCTCGTGATCGGATTACTCATCGCGCTCAGCGTCACTGCTCTGCCTCACCAGCATCGGCCTCGTGGAGCTTACTTGTGGCTCGTCTCCGGCATCGCGATGGTCGTATGTGCAGCAGGCATTGTCGGCGCCGGGTTTGGGATCTTTTCCTGAACGGCGCGCGGTTTTCAGAGAGAACCTGAACCGGTAGACGGCAAGATGGCTTCGGCATTCGCCAATACCCCCCCACCCTATATGGATTCGGTTTCTAATATATACTCCCCTACAGTATATTTAGAGAACATCCATGAGCCACACCATCCGCGAGAAACAGAAACTGCTCAACCGTGTCCGCCGCATCAAGGGACAGGTTGAGGCCATCGAACGAGCGCTGGAAGAGGAGCGCGAATGTATCGACGTGCTCCAGCAAATCACGAGCTGCCGTGGCGCGATGAACGGCCTGCTGGCGGTTGTGCTCGAAGACCATATCCGCACCCATCTCGTGGACGCTGACACCAACGAAGAGCCGGCCGGCAGTGCGACCGACCAGCTCATTGAAGTCGTCCGTAGCTATTTCAAGTAGAGTCAAAAATGAATGATTTCAAAAGCGCTGCGTTCGGCGCAGGGCATGACCACATCTTTCTGGGTGCCGGTCATGAAAAGAATGAGCGCAAGACCTGGGCTGTCATTGCACTGTGCAGTGCGATGATGCTGGTCGAAATCGTCGGCGGCGGCATGTTCGGTTCGCTTGCGCTTGTCGCCGATGGGCTGCATATGTCGACTCATGCCGGCGCGATGTTGATTGCCGCGCTCGCCTACACGTATGCGCGCAGGCATGCCACCGATTCCCGCTTCGTGTTCGGTACCGGCAAACTGGGTGACCTCGCCGGGTTCACGAGTGCCATCGTACTCGCGATGATTGCGGTGCTGATTGGCTACGAGGCGGTGTCGCGTTTTCTGTCGCCGGTACCCATTCACTTTGGCGAAGCGATTCCTATCGCGGTGGTCGGCTTACTGGTTAACCTGGCAAGCGTGTGGCTCCTGAGCGGCGGTGATCACGGTCATAGTCATGGTCATAACCACGCACACGGTCACGACGACCATGAACATGAAGACGGGGCGCAGAAAATTTTCACGCCGTCCGGTGTGTTTACCGTTTCCATTTTCGAAGACGGTATCCCCCCCGTTTTCCGCATTACACCGGCAACAGGAGATTCGCGACTGGACGCTTCAACGGTATCCGTTACGACGATACGGCCCGATGGCACACAACAGGTATTCGCGCTAGCGGACCATGGCGGCTATCTGGAATCGAAGGAAGACATTCCCGAGCCACACGCCTTCAAAGCCATCGTGCGGATGCCGGCAGGCGAGCACCAAGTCGAATTCGAGGAGCACGAGCACCACGACGACGCGCATGAAGCCGCGACCCGCGACCACAACATCCGGTCGGCCTACATCCACGTGATGGCGGATGCGGCCGTTTCCGTGCTGGCTATCGTCGGTCTTTTGCTGGCACGCGCATTCGGCTGGCTCTGGATGGACCCGCTCGCGGGTGTCATCGGCGCGCTGGTCATTGCAAACTGGTCGTACGGCTTGATGCGCGACACGGGCGCAATCCTGCTCGATATGAATTCCGACCGGCGTATGGCGGAGAACGTACGTCATGCTATCGAGGACCGTGGCGACAAGATCATCGACCTGCATGTATGGCGAGTGGGTCCAGGTCACATGAGTGCCGTGGTGTCCGTGGCAACGGGTGAACCGCAGCGTGATTCACGGTTCTATCACGCAGTGCTCGAGCGCTTCAAGGGGTTGTCGCACGTCACCGTTGAAGTGCAACCTTCACAGGCGACGGCTTGAATCGAAGGCAGCCAAGTTGCCGTGCATCGACGCGTCTGCTTTCGACGGCAGGACCAGATTGCGCAGCAAGTAATTTGACACGCCCGATGAAATTCGGGCGTGGATGAAGGTGGCTGACCACCGGCGCCATCGAATAACTAACGACCCGGCGCCAAGCCACCTGTCAATCTCACTCCACCGTCACCGACTTCGCCAGGTTCCGCGGCTTATCCACATCCGTGCCTCGCGCACATGCCGTGTGATAAGCCAGCAACTGCAGCGGCACCACGTGCAGAATCGGCGACAGTAAGCCGTAGTGCTCCGGCATCCGGATCACATGCAGGCCTTCGTCGTTGACGATCTTCGTATCCGCATCCGCGAACACATAAAGCTCGCCGCCTCGCGCGCGCACTTCCTGAATATTCGACTTCAGCTTCTCCAGCAGCGCGTCATTCGGCGCCACCGTCACCACCGGCATCGCTTCGGTCACGAGGGCCAGCGGCCCATGCTTCAGTTCGCCAGCCGGATACGCTTCCGCGTGGATATAGGAAATCTCCTTGAGCTTCAACGCGCCTTCGAGCGCGATCGGGTAATGCAGACCGCGCCCGAGGAACAACGCATGTTCCTTGCGCGAAAACTCTTCCGACCACGCGATGATCTGCGGCTCCAGCGCCAGCACGCTATTCAACGCCGCCGGCAAGTGGCGCAGCAGTTTCAGGTATTCGGCTTCCTGCTCTTTGTTGACCTGGCCGCGCAGCTTGCCGAGCGTCGCGGCGAGCACGAACAGCGCGACCAGCTGCGTTGTGAACGCCTTGGTCGACGCCACGCCGATCTCGCGACCCGCATGGGTCAGGAACGACAATTCGGTCTGGCGCACCATCGCGCTCGTGCCGACATTGCAGATCGCCAGCGTATGTTTGTGTCCCAGCGACTGGGCATGCTTCAGCGCCGCCAGCGTATCGGCCGTTTCGCCCGACTGGGAGATCACCACCACCAGCGACTTCGGATTCGGCACCGACTCGCGATAGCGATACTCGCTGGCAATCTCGACCTGAGTCGGGATCTTCGCGACCGATTCGAGCCAGTACTTCGCGGTCAGACCGGAGTAGTAGCTCGTGCCGCACGCGAGAATCAGCAGGTTGTCGATGTCCGCGAACACCTTGTCGGCACCCTCGCCGAATAGCGATGCGTCGAACGAATCGCCTTGCGGGATCGTGTCGGTAATCGCCCGCGGCTGCTCGAAAATTTCCTTCTGCATGAAGTGACGATACGGGCCGAGTTCAACCGCGCCGCCATACGCCGCGACCTGGCGCACTTCGCGCTGCGCTTCGTAGCCGTCACGATCGGCGATACGCACGCCATCGAGCGACAGTTCGCAGACGTCGCCTTCCTCGAGGAAAATGAAGCGTTCAGTGCTGCCGGCCAGCGCCAACGCATCCGAAGCGAGGAAGTTCTCACCGTTGCCGAGCCCCACCACCAGCGGCGACCCCTGCCGCGCCCCGACCACCGTATGCGGTTGGTCCTTATGCAGCACCGCGATCGCATACGCGCCGTGCAATTGCGTCACGGCTTCACGTACCGCGGCAAACAGATCGCCGCGATACAGGCTGTGAATCAGATGAGCAATAACCTCTGTGTCGGTCTGCGAGACAAACGTGTAACCCTTGCCCCGCAGCATTTCGCGCAGCGACTCGTAGTTCTCGATGATGCCGTTGTGTACCAATGCGAGCGCGTCTTTCGAGAAGATCGGGTGCGCGTTGTCGGTTACCGGCGCGCCGTGCGTCGCCCAGCGCGTATGCGCGATACCCGTGATGCCTTCGAGATGACTCTCACGCACCTGTTCGTCCAGATCCGCCACGCGCGCGACGCTGCGAGCACGACGCGGCCCGTCACTACCGAGTACCGCGACGCCGCACGAATCGTAGCCGCGATATTCGAGGCGCCGCAGTCCTTCGATCAGGACCGGGACGATATTACGTTGCGCAACCGCGCCGACAATGCCACACATGGCTTATTCCTTTTCAGTGCCGGGTTTCAGGGAGCGCGCTCCGTGCGCGCGTCACGCCCATCAACTTTTCTTCTTCGTCGGGCGAACATAGCCCGGCTTGCTTGTTTGAGTCTTATCGTTCAGGACGAGCATGCCTTCTTCGACATCCTTCCAGATCGTTGTGCCCGCCGCGATCGTCACGCCGCGCTTCACGCGCACTGGCGCAACGAGCTGCGTATCCGAGCCGACGAACACGTCGTCTTCGATAATCGTGCGGGATTTGTTCGCGCCGTCGTAGTTACAGGTGATGGTACCCGCGCCGATATTCACGCGCGCGCCGATATCCGCGTCGCCGATATACGTCAGATGGTTTGCTTTCGAGCCATGTCCGAGCACCGCGTTTTTCACCTCGACGAAGTTGCCGACGTGCGACTCGTCCTGCAACGACGCACCCGGGCGCAGCCGCGCATAGGGGCCGAGCACGACATTCGCGCCGACTTCGGCGCCTTCGATATGGGTGAACGCGTCAACGCGCGTACCGGCGCCGATCGTCGCATTGCGGATCACGCAATTCGGCCCGACGGTGACGTTGTCGGCCAGCGTCACGCGGCCTTCGAACACGCAGTTCACGTCGATCGAAACGTCGCGGCCGCACTCGAGCGTGCCACGCACGTCGAGGCGGGCCGGATCGGCAAGCGTCACGCCGGCCACCAGCAGCGCCTCGGCGACGTTGTGCTGATGAATCCGCTCGAGCTCGGCAAGCTGCTGCTTGCTGTTCACGCCGAGCGTTTCCCACTCTTCGTCAGGCTGGGTGGTGACCACTTCGAGTCCGGATTCGATCGCCATCTCGACAGCGTCGGTCAGGTAGAACTCGCCTTGCGCATTGTCGTTTTTCAACGCCGCGAGCCAGCCGGCGAGACGTTCGGTCGGCGCGACGATGATGCCCGTGTTGATCTCGGCGATCTTGAGCTGCTCAGGCGTCGCGTCTTTCTGTTCGACGATGCGCGACACCTTGCCGTGCTGATCGCGCACGATGCGGCCATAGCCGCTGGGGTCACCGAGCGTGACAGTGAGCACGCCGTAGCCGCCGCGGCCCGCGCGATCGGTCAGCGCCTGCAGCGTGCTGGCGCGCGTGAGCGGCACGTCGCCGTACAGCACCAGGGTGGGTTCGGACGGATCGAGCAACGGCAGCGCCTGTTGCACCGCGTGGCCGGTGCCGAGTTGCTGCTCCTGGGCGGCGAACTGGACATCCGGTGCCGCTACCGCTTGACGCACGGCATCGGCGCCATGACCGACCACCACGACCAGACGCGTCGGCTTGAGCGCACGAGCGGTGTCGATGACATGAGCGAGGAGCGGCCGGCCGGCCAGGGGATGGAGCACCTTGGGAAGAGCGGACCGCATGCGCTTACCGGTGCCTGCCGCCAAAATCACGATGTTCATGGCGTCGGCAATCAGACAAGTTTCGAGCCGACGATTCTATCATGCAGGCCATAATGAATAAGGCCGCTCACGCGGCCTTACAACGGGCAGAAGTGCGCGAAATCGCACGCTTCTCGTACGTTTCCCGCACGTTTTTCGCGTATTTCCGCAGCTTACATATCGTCGAACTGAACGATCGAGATCGGCTTCGATCCGTTGAAGGTTGCGCCTTCGCCAATATCGGTCGAACACGGCTCTTCGTCGAAGGCGATATCGCCTTGCGGATCGGCCTCCCCCGTTGCGTGCAGACCGGCGAACGGGAACAGCTTGTGATCCATCAGGTGCGACGGCACGATGTTCGACAACGCATTGAACATATTCTCGATGCGGCCCGGAAAACGCTTCTCCCAATCGCGGATCAGCGCCTTCATTTCCGCGCGTTTCAGGTTCGGCTGGCTGCCGCACAGATTGCACGGAATGATCGGAAATTCGCGCAGCTCCGCGTACTTTTCCAGATCGGTTTCCTTCACGTAGGCGAGCGGGCGGATCACGATGTTCTTGCCGTCGTCCGATTGCAGCTTGGGCGGCATGCCCTTCAGCTTGCCGCCGTAGAACATGTTCAGCAGCAGCGTTTGCAGGATGTCGTCGCGATGATGGCCGAGCGCGATCTTGGTCGCGCCGAGTTCGCCCGCCACGCGATACAGAATGCCGCGACGCAGCCGCGAGCACAGCGAGCAGGTGGTCTTGCCTTCCGGCACCAGCCGCTTGACGATGCTGTACGTGTCCTGATTCTCGATGTGAAACGGAATATCGAGTTGCTTCAGGTACTCGGGCAGCACGTGCTCCGGAAAACCCGGCTGCTTCTGGTCGAGGTTCACCGCGACGATGTCGAAGTTGATCGGCGCGCGTTCGCGCAGCCGCATCAGGATTTCGAGCATCGCGTAGCTATCCTTGCCGCCCGACAGGCAGACCATCACCTTGTCGCCTTCCTCGATCATGTTGAAGTCGCCGATCGCTTCACCGACCTGGCGTGCGAGCCGCTTGAACAGCTTGTTGTTCTCGTAGGCTTCTTTCTGCTCGCGGCGCGTGAGCGGCGCCTTGCCCGCCGAGGCGTGCGCGGCCTGCGCAGCGCCAGGGGCCGCGGCTTCGTTCAGGATTTCCTGAGCATTCATGGCTCAATCCTCTTTGATACGGAAAACTTCGACGCCCACCGCGTCGCAGTCGGGATACACGTCCGGCTTCTCGGTCGACACGCACACGGCGCGCACCTGCGGATGAGCGAGCAGCACCTTGACGAGGTCGTCGCAGAGCGTTTCCTGCAGGTGAATATGACCTTGCTCGACACGGCGCGCGATGGTCGAACGCATGAAGTCGTAATCGACGACTTCGTTCAATTTGTCCTGAACCGGCGTGGACAGCGCGAGCGGCACGAACAGTTCGACGTTGATCACGACGCGCTGTTCGCCGCGCTTTTCGAAGTCATGCACACCAATGTTGATGTGCACTTCGTAATTGCGCAGAAAGAGCCGGCGGCAATCGGCGAGCCGGGGATGCGAAAGAGCGGCAAACATGTTCGTTCCAGTCGAAAAAAGCGTGCGGAGCACGCAAAGGGGCGCTTCAACGCGCGGGGGCGGCCGCCGGTTCGCCCCGGCAACCGGCACGCGCGCTGTTCAGGCGCCCGTCAAAAACATTACGTCGCGCGGCAGCGGCACAAGGTGCTGCCCGCCGTCGACCACCAGCGTCGTTCCGGTGACGCCCGCTGCATCGGCGAGATACAGCGCGGCGGCGACAATATCCTCCGGCCGCGACGCGCGGCCCAAAGGCGTAGCCCGGTGAGCTTCTTCAAAACCGGCCGGCGTTTGATCGGCGGATTGCATCGTCAGACCGGGTGCGAGCCCGACCACGCGCACTTTCGGCGCCAAAGCCTGCGCCAGCGCGACCGTTGCTGTCTGCAACGCTGCCTTCGACAGCGTGTAGGACAGGTAGTCCGGATTCATGTTGTACAGCTTCTGGTCCAGCACATTGATCACGACCCCGCGCAGGCTCTCGTCGGTGCGCGCCGCCTCCGGCGTGACCTCGAACAGCATACGCGCCAGCACGAGCGGCGCACCGAGGTTCATCGCGGTCAGCTTCAGCAAAAGGTCGTAACCGACGTTCTGCGCCGTGTCTTCTTCGAAGCGCGACGCATTGTTGACGATACACGCCGGGCGGCCCAGCGCGGCGATACAGCCGGCCATTAGCCGCTCGACCTGGGCCTCGTCGCCCAATTCCGCGTGTAAAGCCACCGCCCGGCGGCCCAAAGCGACGATTTCGGCGACCACTTCGTCGGCCTCCTCCCGCGACGCGCCGTAATGGACCGCGACGTCCCAGCCACGCGCGGCGAAGCCGAGCGCGAGCGAGCGCCCGATGCGACGGGCGGCGCCGGTAATCAGCACGATGCGCGGCGTTTCAGGCGCGCGGGCGGCGGCGGTGTCCAGAGAGGCGGTCATTTACAATGCGGGGATGAATCCGAAAGCTCACCAACCCGATAGTTTACCTGCTCCCGGCCCAGGCGCGCTTGCGCAGTCCGAAGCGCTGGTCGCGCAGATCCGTTCGGAGCTCGAAACGGCAGGCGGCTGGTTGCCGTTCGACCGCTATATGGAGCGCGCGCTTTACGCGCCGGGACTCGGCTATTACAGCGGCGGCGCTCGCAAATTCGGCCTGCGCGGCGACGACGGCAGCGACTTCGTGACGGCGCCGGAAATGTCGCCGCTGTTCGCCGCGACACTGGCACGCCCGCTCGCCGAAGCCTTGCAGGCAAGCGGCACGCGCGAGCTGATGGAATTCGGCGCCGGCACGGGCAAACTGGCTGCCGGCTTGCTGAGCGCGCTCGACGCGCTGGGCGTCGACTTCGACAGCTACTCGATCGTGGACTTGTCGGGTGAATTGCGCGAGCGCCAGCGCGAGACGATCGAAGCCGCCGCACCGGAACTGGCCGCAAAGGTGCGCTGGCTGGACGCATTGCCTGAGCGATTCGAAGGCGTGGTGATCGGCAACGAGGTATTGGACGCGATGCCCGTGCGGCTCTTCGCCTTTACTGGCGACGCCTGGCACGAACGCGGCGTGGTGTGGCGCGATGATGCCTTTGCGTTCGACGACCGTCTGGTATCGGCGGCTGCGGACCATGCGTTTCTGGCTGAGATCGAAACTGCCGGTGAAGATTACGTGACCGAGACGCACGACGCCGCACGTGCATTCACGCGAACCATCTGCACGATGCTCACGCGCGGCGCGGCGTTTTTCATCGATTATGGTTTTCCGCGTCACGAGTACTACCATGAGCAGCGCGCGGAGGGCACGTTGATGTGCCATTACCGGCACCGGGCGCATGGCGATCCGTTTGTTTATCCGGGTTTGCAGGACATTACTGCGCACGTGGAATTTACCGGCATCGCCGAAGCCGGCGTCGAGACGGGCGCGGACTTGCTGGGGTTCACTTCGCAGGCGCGGTTCCTGTTGAATGCGGGAATTACCGAGACGTTGTCGGCGCTCGATCCGACGGACACGGCGAGGTTTTTGCCTGCGGCGAATGCGGTGCAGAAGTTGTTGTCAGAGGCGGAGATGGGCGAGCTTTTCAAGGTGATCGCGTTTTCGCGCGGGCTGGATGACACGCTGCAGGCATTTTCGAGCGGCGACCGGTCACATACGCTGTGATTTTTTGCCTTAGGGATTTGCAATGATCCGCTGGCTGTTGACTACGTTTATCGCGGTGGCGGTGTTGTCGGCCTGCTGGCCGTGGCTCAGGAAGATCGGGATTGGGCGGATGCCAGGGGATGTTACTTTGCGCCTCTTCGGGCGGGAGTATCCGTTTCCGTTTATGTCGACGTTGGTGCTTTCTATGGTGTTGTCGATTGTTGCCAGGGTTTTGTAAGGGGTTTTTGCCTTTGGCGGCGGTATGTGTTTTGGTGTGCCGGGGGCAGTGGGGTTTTTGTTTCTTTGAGTTTATTTGCCTTCGCGGCGCTTGGTTGTCTGGTTGCCTACGGCGTTGGGGTTTGCTTGGTCTGGTTGCCTACGGCGTTGGCCTTTCCTTGTTTTCTTATTGGTTTATTAGCGTCGCCCCTGTGCGGGGGATTCTTGCTGTCTACTGGTGTCTACTGAAGTTCCAAACGCTTTTCAAATCAATGGCTTGTGTCTATCCTGGTGTCTGGATGTGCACCGTTGTACACCGCAGTCTTTGTCCTGTTTTTGTCCTGACGGACGGTCATGCGACGGTGCCTTTACATGAACCGCACCAAAGGATTTTGCCAGCATGGGCACACGTCATCGCATCGACCGTCACTTTATCCGCGCCATCGCGCCGAACGGCAAATACCAGGCGTATCAGGACGCCGACCTGACCGGGTTCGGCATCAAGATTTCGCCGATTGGTACCGTCGCCTACACGTACCGCTGGGTCAAGCCGGACGGCACCCAGGGCCGCCGCAACATCGGGCGCTGGCCAGACCTGCAACCGGGCGAAGCGCGCGAGCGCTGTCGTCGTGAGATTGCCCTGCTGGATCGCAAGAATGATTCGCCCCTTCAACTTGTCGAACGCAAAACCCAGCGCGTTGCCGTGCAGAAGATTGCGGGCGTGCCGACGATCCGCGCATTTCTTGATGGGCGCTATGAACTTCACCTTCAAACGAAACTGACGCAGGCCCGCGCCGTGATAACGGCGAAGATGATCCGCAAGTCGTTCGCCGGTCTGCTGGACAAGCCGCTGGACGAATGCACGGCATACATGATCGAAGAATGGCGTTCGGATTTACTGAAGAAGGGATTGAAGCCGTCCACGTTGAACCGCAAGCTGAACGCGCTGCGCGGTCTGTTCGCGCGGGCCGTCGAGTGGGAAGTGATAACGGCCAGCCCGATGAAGAAAGTAAAGAAGCAGGACGAACCGGGCGGCAAGGTGCGCTTTCTTGATCCCGAAGAAGAACAACGCCTGTATGACGCGCTGGATGAGCGCCGCGCATTGCTACGTGCGAAGTACGGCGAGGATTACGAAGACGCGGCCGAGGTCGCCATCGTCGTGAGTCTGCATACCGGTCTGCGTCGCGGCGAACTGTTCACGCTGTGCTGGTCCGACGTGGACCTGCGCCATGCGTTTGTCACGGTGCTGTCGATCAATGCCAAGTCTCGGCGGCAGCGTCACGTTCCGCTCAACGCGGAAGCCCTGGCGATTCTTGCGCGCTGGAAGGCGCGCGCCACCAACGGGCTGGTCTTCCCGAACAGATCGGGCGAAGCGCCGATACGGGATCTCAAGGCGTGGCCTGAAATCCGCTCGGCCGCAAAACTGGCAGTGTTCCGCTGGCACGACATGCGCCACCACTTCGCGTCCCGCCTGGTTATGGCCGGGGTCGATCTGAACACCGTGCGCGAACTGCTCGGACATGCGGACCTCAAAATGACGCTGCGCTACGCCCATCTGTCACCTGGGCATCGTGCCCGTGCCGTGCGCCTGCTGGAGCGTCCGGCAAACGAATCGGCGCGGCTTGCGGCATAGGCAAACCGTAACCAGAGCAGCATGAGGCGCACGCCGGGAAGCGTGCGTTTTTTCGTCTATAGATTCAATCGCCAACGGTTTCATCATAGGAAAAAACACTTATCCACAGGCATGTACTGACATTTATAAATGTGTTTGCCACTTCAGACGCATGAACGGAGGCGATTCATGGAGCCGGAAACTATCGGCGGGTCTCGCGCGCAGCCTGCCAGCGAGTCTGCAAGACCTGCACCGTCCACAGTCGATGCACCAGATTTGCCGCGCGTGTATTCGATTGATGAGTTCTGCGACGCGTATCACCTGAGCCGTTCCTTCTATTACCGGCTGCGTAACACCGCCAGAGGACCGCGCGAAACCCGGCTGGGCCGCAAGGTAATTGTGACCGTCAGCGACGCCCGCGAATGGGAAGAGCGGATGCGCAGGCAGCATCACACCGCAGGGCCAAACCAGTGACGAGGATTCGACATGAACCACGGACTTGATCTATCGGCATGCCAGTTCACCACCGACCATGAGGGCAAGCGGCTAAGGGTAGACATGCCGATCCGGCTGTTCGATCTGCTGGTGGAATTCAGGAACGCCGCGCTGCGGGCGCAGACGGAGGCGATGGAGAGAACGACGCCACGGGGCACCTTCCGCAGTTCTCTCGCGGACCTGCCGGGTCGGCCTGATTCTGAACCCCTTCTGTGCGTTCCCGTTACGCCCCTTTCGCTGGCACCACCGACCAGGCGCGAGCGCGCTGAAGGGCTCTTTCTCACGCCAGAAGAACGCCTGATGCGCGAGGCTTCACGGGCCGTCGACTTCCCCGCATGTTCCGTCGAAGCGTCTCAGGGCTCTGCCAGGATGGTCATCGACTCCAGCCAGTCTACGCCGTCGAGCAAGCGGAAACGGCGCATCTTCTTCCCCCGCGTATTCGTGGAGCCGATACCTGACGAGGTTGCGAAGCAGATTGGCAAGGGAACCTATTTTCTGCGCGCGTGGCGGCTCCATCGCGAGCTTTCTCCTGTCGAAGCAGCCGAACTGGCGGGGCTGTCGCGCGATACGATCGTCTGGCATGAGAACGGCTACAACGTGCCCAATGCCGACACACTGAAGCGCTTCGCCGATATCTACGATTGCACGGTGGGACAACTGAGCGCACAGCCGGGCTCCCCCACTATGCCCGATGACCAGCAAGACAGCACCGCCAGAGCGCACGCGATCGAATTCGCCCCCGATGACACTGAATATCCTGACGCCGTCATGGCGCATCTCATGGCCGGTAAGTCGCCGCTTACCGCCTGGCGGATGCACCGGCGTATGACCATCGAGCAATGCGCCAAGGCGTATGGCTCGACACCCGCCAATATCAAGGTGATGGAAGGACTGCCGGTGCTACGTGACCGAACCCGCAAGCGCCTCGCCATTATCTTCACCTGCAAGCCCGTGCAGTTGCTGCTACCTGAGGGACTCGCGACTCAAAGCCTCGCCGCACCAGGCGCTGTGCCGCTGGATGCGTCACGACGACGGGATTCTGGCAAAGGTAACACGCAAAGAGCCTACGTCTAGCTATTGATAGTTCTCGGGCTTCAATGAGCAAGCCTGTGACAAGCGAACGGAGAAAGAAATGCTGACCTTCAAGTTAAGCCGAAGAAAGCGCAAGACAGAGCCCGCTGAGTCTTCAAAGAGATTACCGGGATTTGAAATTGAGAGCCTTGAAACTGGTGCATATCGCACTCCTGTGCTTGTCACAAAACCGGATGGATAGACTCGTGTTGGAAACGGCACGGTCCAGCCCCCCGGACTGTGAAGTACCTGGAGAACCCGCACCCTGTGCGGGTTTTTTATTATTGGAGTCTGGAAATGAACCTCGGAGCAAATGTTGTATGTGTACGCGAACACATGGGATGGGAACATCCGGAATTCCTCTATCGCTTCGTGCCTGCGGGCGCGAGCGATCACGAGAGGGAAAGGTATCGCAACAGTCTTTACTCGCTTGAGGCACGCAAGCAGCACACCTCATGGATACTAGCGCGCGTGGCGCCCGTGCTACGGGTTAGCGCCGATACGCTGCAATCGGACGACCTGACGCGGCTGACACCGGATGGCCTGACGGCATTACGGCAAGGATATGCTGGACCACCAATGGACGCGCTGACGGTTCTGGTCAACCGGCTGTGCGACGGTATGGCACCGACCCCTGGTGAGTACGAAGCCGGTATGGCACAGGCGACGGAAGCGGGACAGCAGGAACGGGTTACGCGCCTGCTCGGGACAATTCCGGCAGAACGGGAAAAATGGCTGCGTGAATCGGGAGCGCCGCGCGTCAATCGCAACAGAATGTACCGCTAACTTCGACGCTGGCCCGCACGGCGCGGGCCCGTTCTGCAGGCGCTATCTGGACGAGCGATCCCACACGCATGTTCCGGATCAGCGCGTGAATACATGATCTCTCATTGATCTGGACGCCTGCCGCCTGACAGCCACCTCGCAAGCCAGTCCGCAATGCGGTCTGCGAAGTCATCGCCACGACGCTGCACGAGGCGGATCACGATTTCGACAGCCAGCGGGCCGAGCGCGCCAGGCACGAACGCGATGGCGCATTGCATTTCCAGCGTGCCATGCTGCAACCATTGCCGGTCAACCGCAGGCGCGACGAATAGCGCCATAAATGCACCCGTCAGCACATGCACGACAGTCAGTAAGCGCCCTTCAATCAACATGAGTGGAGCACATGCGATGCCAGCAGCCCAGGGACGCAAGAGAAGTCAGGCACAAAAACCGGATCAGGGAGAAGGCGCGCGGAGGAATCGAATCAGCGCGCCGACGACCAGCACAACGATATCGATGGAGGTGGGATTGCTCGCGCGCATCGATGCCTGTGCACACCGTCTGGGCATCTCGCGTAGCGCACTGTTCTCTATTGCCGCAAGCATGTTTATCGACAATCTTCTTGAGAGGCGAAGGGAATGATCCAGGTACGAGCCGACTTGCTGATCGATGAACGCGGACGGCCGGGCCTGCGCCTGCTCTGCGTGACCCGGATTGCGTAATGACAATGCCTCACGCAACTGGTATGGTTCCGGCGACGCGATACCTGTTCCCAGGTGTTGGCGTGTGTGTTTGAAGGCCCGCGCATCGCGGGCCGTTTTTTGCGTCGCGTTTATCACGTATCGGGCGTCCTGCGCGCATCGGCAATGATGTCGCACACCTTGTGCACAAGCCGCGAATGCACCCGCGATATTCAATACGCATTCAAACGGCGTTGCGTAGCGGTGCATGATGCTGGATACATAAACGGCCACCGCCATCGAGGCAGCAAGCGTATGCGCAACCATTACGCATAACGAAAGATGCCGCCCTGGTTGCCGCGTGTACATCGTCGCCTTGCCAGAGTCCGGCGAGGGTTTCCCACATGGCACGCCACCACCATACGCCGTGTGATTCACGCAAGGCCGAACGCGGTTTTTGCCGCTGCGTAACAGGCTTCGCGCTTCGCCTGCTGATCCATTGCCGGGCCGTTGATAATCCGCGTGGTCTGCGCGAAATCGCCTTTGTCGGCCGCTTCGTTGCAGCCGTGCGCACTCCAGAACCAGGCCGCCGAGCGCGCGGCGAGCGTGTCATCCGTGGCCAGCAGATCGGGATTCGCAATCAGGTCCACGCCGAGCGCACGCCCGCACGCGAGATAGTTGTCACGAAAGGTGATCTGCTTCAGGCCGCGCCCCCTGAAACGCCAGCCATCGCCGCTCGCGGCGTCGCCGTTGCCGTAGCGCCCGCCATACGCGAGACTGGCAATTTCCTTCTGACGCTCTGCCGGTACGGTCTTTTCGTCAGGATGGCGGCCGAGCGTCGCGCGCATCGAGGCAGGCACGCGAGAGAAGATCGTGAGCGCGGCGGGCGCATAGTTGAATGATTCGACAAGCTGCGTGAGGCCCCCTGACTCATGCCGTATCTGCGCGATGAATGCGGTTTGACGTGCGGCCGTGTTGATCGAGAATTCGGACATTGCCACCGATACCGGCGCGAACCATCGCGCGGCGAGCGTATCGGAAAGCGCGGCGGCGCGCTGGAATGTGTCGCGGTCCATGATGGCTCCAGAGGAAAAAAACCGCCACACAGGGGGCGGCCTGTTCAGATTGGGAGGGGTACGCCTACGGCGTACCCCAGTAGTGTTTCTGGCTTGCGTAAAGCGCGGCTTGATCGGCACTCGCGAGTAGCGCGCCGAATTGGATGATTTCACAGAATGTCGCCGACGCGCCCGCGATCCGGGTAAGTACGCCTGCGGCTACAAGATCCGTACCGTCACCGGACGAGCCGATCGAGCCGTTAGTCGCGGTGCCGTTGACGCTCAGACTGCTGGCCGTCGCGCTGTAGTTTTCCGTCACGCTGTTGATCGCGCCTGCGGTAACGGCATTGCCTGCCGTGAGCCCCGTAGTGGGGCCGTCCATCTGATACCTGAGGTTCACGGCGTTTAACGCGATGACTGGATTGTCGGTACTCCCTGTAAGCACGGTAAAGCTGGTGCTGGTTGCGCCTGCTGGAATTCCCGTGACACACGCGCGGCTGAATGGCGGGTCCAGTGTGAGCTTGCCTGCGCTCGCGCGTAGTTCCTGAATCGATGTTGCGCCCGCGCTCGCGAGAATGCCCGCCATCGCCGATCCGGCCGACGCGGGGTTGAGCACCCCATTCGCGACGATGAGCGGTTGCCGGGTCGGGAGACTTTGCACCATGTCAGACGGGTTGGTGGTCTGGTCGTACCAGGCCGTAACAAATCCGTTCGCGGCGCCGGTGAATGCGAGCAATGCGGCTATGTCGAGGTCGCCCGTTGCCGTAAAGCCGATATCCTGCGTTGCGCTATCACTGTCGCGCCTCACATTAACGCACGGCCCCGCATATCCGCCGCGCAGGCGTCGCAGACTCCACACGCCGACGACCGGCGTAGTGAGGCTATCAAGCAGGCCGGCACGCGATGCGATACCGGCCGCGTAATGCGCGGCCACCTGCTGGGCGGACAATGCCGAGTTATACACCGCGACTTCGCCAATCGTGCCGTTCATTGCACCCATTGAGCCGCCCTGCGAACCGATCTGTAATATCGGTTGAATGGCGGCCGACGCCGACGCATTCGCAGCAGGAACAACGGGTTTCCCGTTGAGATAGACCGACGTACTGTCCGGCGCGTGCGTTATCACGACATGCTGCAATACGCCCGCCTGAGGGGGCGTGACAGACGGCGTATAGGAATACCTTGAGTCGTAGTATTTGTAAGTACCGGGATTGACGCCGTCATATGACTGGATGCCCCATTCGATGCCCGGTTGCCAGCCGCCCGAGGTCGTATAAAGAACATTGCCGATAAAGCGGCACCCCTTGTCACCGGTAAAGCCACCGACCGGGAGACTGTTATAGCCCGCTACCTGGGCCCAGCATTCAATCGACCATGCAGACCCGGCGCAAAACTGGTTTGCGGCGCTCACATCAATATACGAATCCGACGCCCCGTTCAGTCTTACGTATGCGCCGTCCATGCCCGGCAGCATCAAACCCGATGCAGGTTGCGCCCCGGCCTGATAGGTGCCGTCACGGCTGTTCCCTGAGATATCCGCCGCAACCGTACCGCCCGCTTCGTTCAGCGGCCAGTAAGCATAGGGACCATCGGCGAGGACAACGCTCCGGTAAGGCGATGGTGTCTGCCAGTAGCCGCACTGATCTGTTGTGAGGGCCTGCCGGTCACTGGCGGGAAGCGGTTGCGCAAAGACAATCATTTCGCCGTAGATCGCTTCGAAATTGCGTTCGCCGCTCACCCAGCCGTGGCCACCGATACCCAGAAAGTCAGAGCCCGTGCCGCCCGTGCCGACACTACCTGTACGTGTGACGCTGTTGGAAACGCATGAGCTGGCCGCCTGGTTGAACAGTTCCAGGAGAACGCCCGCCGACCCGGCTGTAATGCCTGAGATGGCGGTGAATCCGCCGTTCACGGACATCGACAACTGGCCCGGCCCCGTGTCGTAAAGCGCCACCGGGTCACTGTTGCTGTTGAGCAGGACCGGATTCGGCGTTGCGCCTGCGGGCGCAACAGGAAACGAGATGACCGACGAGCGCGTGAACGGCTGTGCGAACGTTAGCGAGGCCGCAGGCTGTGCCGTCGCCATGTCCTGGCCGTTGGTCGGATTCGGGCCGTTGGGCGTGCCGCCATTGGTCGAAGCGCCCGGACGGCTGGCGAACGTGAGCATCTTCACCAGTGCACCGGCGCTCACGATTTGCGGCTGGCTTGCTGCGGTACCCTGCACAAGATGCGACGCGCCGGGCGTCTGGTCGTACCATGCCGTTACGTACCCGTTACCGTTTCCGACAAACGCGAGCAGCGCGGTGACATTCAGGTCGCCCGAGGCGGTAAAGCTGATGTCCTGGGTCGCGTTGTCCGAATCGCGGCGTACATTAACGCACGGCCCGGCGTAGCCACCGCGTAGCCGCCGCAGACTCCATGCACCGGCCGCAGCAGTCGCGAGCCGGTCCAGTATCCCTGTCCACGGCGTCGTCGTCACCATGAGCAACCGGCGCGCAAGATAGCTCATTGATTCTGTCCGGCGACAAAGCCGTGATACGTTGTGCCGCCGTCCTGTGTGTAGAGTACGAACGTGTCGGTTTTGCCCGCTGTGCCCGTCAGGGCCGGCGCTGCACCGCCTGGCCATCTAACGATCGGGGGCCAGTTGATTGATGCGCCTGCGACGTTGGCAACCACGACGACGAACAGCGCCATGGTGCCCGTAGCGGGGGCATTGGCGAAGGTGAGCATCGTTGCCGGTGCTACCGGCTGAAGGTTGAAAATGATTTCGGGGATGCCCTCAGCAATGGGCGAGAGGTCGAGCGTGACCGTAGCGGCTGGCGTGACGTTGATGATAAGGCTGCCATCGGCGGATAGCGTGCCGTCTGCGGCAACCGACATCCCCGCACCGGATTTCATGCCACCCAATGCGGCATGTGTGGCGGGTGTCACGTCGATCTGGATACCGCCCGCAACGTCAGTCAGCGCAATGGCTGCGCCGGGCTTCAGCACGATCGGCCCGGTCAGCGCGCAGTCCTGCACCCACGTTCCCGGCGTGCCTGCCGCGACACATGTCCACCCCCGCACGACATACTGGCCGCCTGCCGGTCCGGCAAGGACAGGCGCGTAATTGCGCATGTACCGGCCCGCCGCCCATGTGCCAGCGACCGGCACGGACGTACAGGTATCGCCGCCGTTCACTGCGCCCCCGTAGGCGGACGCTTCACGGATCAGCATGAGGTTTCCCTGCCAGACCTGGTTGCGTGTGTAGACCAGCGGATTTGCCGCGCCGTAGACGTGCAGATAAGCCGATGTCGCCGGATCGGCAGGCGTCGCGCCGTCCGCTTCGTAAAAGCGGATATGCACGTCCTCAAAATGGCCCGGACATATCAGGTTCGCGTCCGGCAGGTTAAAACTGAAGAAGTTGTGCGGGAACTGGCTGTTCACGTCGATGACTTTCATCCGCCAGTTGCGCAGGGAGAATTCCTGCGCGGCCGTCAGATCGCAGAAATTCGCTGGCGAAGTCATGACGGTGCTGTCGTACTCCACGCTCAGGTCCACGTTCTGGATCGAGACGTCCTGCACCAGACCGTGATAGGTGAGCGATGCAACCGACGCCGGGCGCATGGTCCCCTGCACACGACCAATCCGGACCGGGCCGCTCTGGACGTTGCCTGTGCGCACGATCAGAAGCGTCCCCGAGCCCTTGACGGGTAGCGCCGGATTGGTCCCGACCTGAATCAGGCCGACATCGGTAACCGTCGCGTTCTGTAGTGCGATGGTTGCGCCGCCATTTGTCGCGCTCTGTGCACCGGTCGGCGGGTTGCCGCCCGTGTGAAAAATCCGGCCGATATGAACGCTCGCCTCATTCACAACCGCCTGATACTGGCCCGCGTAAATCACGTCTCCAATGGTGTTATCGCCGTTGAGGTTGTAGACGGCTTCCAGACCCGAATTCGTCACCTTGACGCGCGTCATATGGCACGTTGTCGTTGCCAGCACGACACCGATCCACACATTGTCCGCGTCCACTTCGCCCACCACGCGATCCGCATGGCCTTCTACCGTCGCGGCGCGCGCTGGCGATCCTGTCTGCCCTGCCAGGTTGTTCGGGAAATTGCGTGCGTTGATGTAGAACTTCTGGCCCGTGCCGCCGTTGATTTCGATACCCGAAGGATGCGTGCCCGAAAACGTCTCACCTGATACGTTCTGCACGTTGAAGAGATACGCCTGGGCGTAGTCCGCTGTCGCGCCCCCGGGCGTGCCCAGGCTCACCGCCGTGCGGCCCGTGAGATTGCCGTCGATCAATCCCCACGCAACCATGCGCGAACAAGGTCCGTTCAGCGTGAGACCGATACTGGCGTTGCCCGTTGGTAACAGCCTGATCGATGCGCCCGCCGCAATCTCGAAATCGCACGTCGTATCGACCGTGACTGACGAGATCGCCAGCACGCCGTGAAGGTGACGTACCGGCTTGCCGGAACCCAGCGCCCTGTGCAGTGCCGCGCTGTCGTCAGTCTCGCCATCGCACACCGCGTCGAAATCCTGCGGCGTGACCCACGGCTGCACGAACCTGGCAAGCAACGCCGTCGCGAGCTGGTCCGTCTGCGTGAAATCGGGCGCACCGCCAAGCGCGACGATCGCGTTGCGCAATTCTTCAGTGATCGTGTGATACCACCACGCGCCAGGCACCGTGCCATCGATGCCCACTGCGGCGTTGCCGTTTGCCGGATAGCCGCCCGCATTGTTCGCGGGTACGGCCGGGGCATCGGCCACCGCATTGGCCTGGTAATAGCGGTCCATATTACGCCCCGTCCGTCTTACGCCCCGTCTGTCGCGCCGGACCCATCCCATTCACGTACCGGCCCGTAGCGCCCGGCCACGCATTCATCAAAAATCGAGCGCCCGTGCGCGTGCGGATCATCGGGCATCGCCATGAATGGCACGTTCACAGGAAAACCCGCAAACTGCACGCGGCAACGTATTGCGCTGTGCGCGGCATCGGCCCATTGAAGCGCCGTCACGCCCAGGTAGTCCATCACGCGATCCGTGTCCATACGCACCAGTGGTCGCCCGATGAGGCCGCGTTACCGCTACTGAGCCAGGAACCGGGCCGCCCCGGCAACGCCGCGACGGTGCCTTCGTTCGCAGACTGGCTGCTGTCGCCGCTCTTCACGATGAATGCGACATATCCGATACCGTTCACGTTAAGCGGTTGCAGGTTGCCACGCGTCCACCCATTGCCAGCCGAACTGGCGACGTTGTTAATGTTGTTCTGCAGGTTCGTCATGTTCGCCTGCAGTTCAGTTTCAAACACGAAGCGTCCCTCGTCCGTGCTGTCAACCGTCGCGCGTAGTCCGCCGCCGTCCCATCCGATGCAAACTTTGCTGGCGGCCTGACTTATGCCGCCGCCCTGCTGAACGGGCGTAAAGCCGAGCGGTGCCTGTATGGCTGGCTGGTTTTTCAGATCGTTGTAGCTGCCCGAATACGCGACTTTCGCAAGCTGGTCGGCCATGCCGCTGATAGCTGATCCAATCGACGCAACGAGCGCACTGGCGAGCTGGTCCACCCGGGTGAAATCGGGTGTACCGCCGAGCTTCACAATCGCATTGCGGATTTCTTCGGTGATCTGGTAATACCACCACGCGCCCGGCGTTGTCGGCGGCGTGACGGTGACGGGATTGCCGTCAGTCGGATAGGTGCCTGATGATTTCGACGGCACGGGCGGCGCGGTGGTGTGCGCGTTTGCTTCCCAGTAGTGATCCATAGGTGCCTCGGTTCATGAATACCGGAAAATCAGCACGGTATGCGCGGGCGCGTAGCGCCTTAACAGGCATTCGAGAACCTGTTCGGTGGGCGTCGTGCCAAGACATGAAAGCGCTTCCCGCACGGGGCCGTCCACCCTGTGCCAGCGTACGCCCGGCGTGCCGATGATTTCGACTTCCCACGTAAAGGGCCAGTCGAGCCCCGCGACAGGTGCCGTGACCGGACTGATAACCGTATGAATCGCGAATTCGGTGATGTGGATGACGTAACCGAGCGTGCGCGCGAGCGATTCAAAGTACGGAATACTTTGCCCGCCCGTGCCGATCAGTTTCGCCACGACCTGCTGGCGATTCGCTGCATCATTCGCGAATGGCCCGAAGCACGCATCGGGGAGCCCTAATGTTTCATCCCATTCGGGCAGAAGTTGACCGGCCGTTGCAGGAAAGCCCGTGGCAATCAGCGTGAGCGCCTCGCTGTCGAGACCTTCGGCCGTTACCGCAAGCGCATCGAGCACGGCGGCCTGCGTGCCGCCATCGTTGTCTACCCCGTCACGCGTCCAGACGCGCCCACGCGGTAACAGTCTGCGCAACACACCGGCATAGTCGGCCGCCGTGTTGCGCGCCGCCACGATGCCGGGCGCGGCCCACGTGTTATCCGTGCCCACGCGATCAGCTCCACGTTATCGGGCCGGCAACGGGGATGGCGCCGGCAGGCAGGCCGATGTCCTGCACGGGCGAGAGAAGCAGAAAATCGTCTACGCCCGGCACGGCCGACACGGCCGACCACAGGTGCGAAACGGTAATTTCGCCGCCCGGCTGTCCATCCGCCTTCAGTTGCGCATCGATCGAGGCCGACACCGCCGCCTGGTATTGCACGGCAACGCCGCGAATGCTGATATCGATAACCCGGCGAACCGGTGCGACAACATACACGAGCGCGGTAACGGGCCTGAGCGGATAGATCGCGTTGGCGACCGTGAGCTGGTCCCCCGTCGCAGGAGGGCCACGCGTTTCGCGCGTCGCGCATCCGTTCGAGCCCTGCGGAAAACCTCCATGCGCCGCGTTCGCTGCGTCCATCATGAAATAGATGAGTACGGAGCCGATGCCGTAGCCGTTGCCGACACACCAGGCACGCGTGACACCGGGAACCGATAGCGCCCACTCTACATAGTCTCTTTCATCGCCGCCCTGCGGCGGGTTCTGGTAGACGTACAGAACCCGGTCGCGGTAATCGTCGTTACGCTCGATATCGGCACCGCCGAGAAACACGGTGGCGGCGCAACCCGTCGAATCGATACCGGCAATCGCATTGGATAGTGTGAAAGCCGTCCCTGCTGCACAGTCGCCGTTCGCGCCGGTCAGCCCCTGCGGATCGGGTACGGCCGAAGCCGTCACCGTCACTGAGCCGCCCGCGACTTTCGCGGCGTTTGTTGTGGTGTACGCCAGGCCGTCGCTGCGCTGCACGGCCGTACCGATGTCTATCTGCCTGCCTTCGCTTCCCGTGAAGACAAGCGAGCCCGACGCCTGCGCGCACGGCTTGCGCGTGACGCCTTTAAGCGCGCCCCAGGCTTCGAGGTATTCATCGGTTGCCGTAAACGGCGTGCATTGCAGCGCTATCCAGTCGAGATAGCCGTACAGCATGCACGCGAGGCCCGCCTCGATGTCGCCGATGACGCGCAGGTTCGAAAACCGCAGCAGCGCGTCCGCACCCGGCAATTGCGCGTTCAGTTGCTGCGCCGCCTGCGCGCGTAGCTCGGTGAGCGTGGGGCGCGAGTAAGGCATGACGGAACGGCGCGGGCGTGCAGCGCGCGAGGGATAGCGGCTAGCGCGTCCAGACCTGCGCGAATTGCATGGCGACGCGGGAGCCGTCGCGACGGTTGGCGGTTATCGTGAGGTCGAGCCGGTCAGGTGTGATCCACTGCGCCACGATGTCGAAGCGCGCGACCACGCCGTCATCAATCAGCCATTGCAGCGCCTCGGCGGCATAATCCTGCGCGCGTTGCGGCACGTCCTGCGGCCCCTTGACCCGATCGAGCAGCCACAGACGCGAACCAGTCGGATACTTCGGATCATCGGCCCACCATCCGCGCCGGTCGCCATCGGGCACCGGATCGCTGGGCAAGGCAAGCCGGTCAGTAAATAGCGAAATCAGGACGGCGGTTTGCAGGTCATTACCCGATAGCAGCGAGGGGCCAGAGAGCACCCAGTCGCCGCGCATGCGCTGCACGTCCCAGACGGTCGTGATATCGGCCATGTCGCTATTCCTGCGGCGTCGGCGGATTGCTTCTGATGGTCGATTGCCCGCCTTGAACCTGGCTCACATCGTGCGTGTGAATGTCGTAGGTGCGGCGGCTCGCCGCCATGCTCTGCGCGTTCGTGCCGCTGTTGTCGAGAATGTCACCGGCTGCCGCGATGTTGCCGTCGCACGCGATATTGCCCGTGCAGTGCATGAGCGGCGAATCGGCGGTAATTTCAGGGGCGTTCGTGATCGTGACCGGATGACCGCCGCCATTGACGACGATGCCGGCTGCACTGAGATAGACCGATTGCCCCCGGTTATCGCTTATCGCCACTTCACCACTGGCGAGGCCGCGCATGCGGTACTGCTGGTGGCCGCATGCAATCACGACACCGTTGGTCCGGTTTCCCGCGAGGAACACCGCCACCGCGTCGGCCCCATCGGGCGGATTCGACTGGAAACCGTATTCGCACACGCGCGGGGTCGCGTCGTGCGTTTCGTTCTGGGATAGCTGCATCTGCACAAGCTGGACTGCGCCGCTATCATCGATGCGCGTGAGTCGCCCACGTCCGAGCGATCTGACGAGATTCCAGAAAAGCGCCTGCATGACTAGCCCGTGCCGAGCGCGGCGGCTGCGTCCTGCGCGAGCGGCATGTAAAGGATGGGCTCAGGCTGGAACGCCTGCGGCAGCATCAGCGTGATATCGCAGCCTGAACCGTTCATGTCGCGCCGGTAGGTCACTTCACCAATCGAGAATTTCTGGCCGTCCAGCAGCTTCAGTTGCGGCAGGGACAGCGCCGCGAGCGTGTTGGGCGTGTACAGCGTTCCTGCACTGTCGCGCCAGCCTGAGGCGGCAACCGTGACCAGATTCCCGCGCCCGATGCGCCGGTTGCACTCCCATAGCGCGTGAGCCTTTGAAACGCTCGCGCCCGCGTCGCCCGTTTCGGCAATGAATGCCTTCGGACGCAAGCGCGGCATGGTCGAATCCGGTTGCGTGTATTCGCTGAATGGCTGCTGTCCTGCGTCGGTGAATATGCCGGTTCCGACCAGATAGACACGGTATTCGCTGAAGCGCTGCGACATGTCACGCGTATAGCTCGCGCGTTCGCAGTTGATACCGAGTGCAAAACCGCCCGCCGCTTCGACCGTCGAGAGCGGGCCGATTACCAGCGCGCCGTCCGCGTCTTCGTAGCACAGTAGCTGCGCAATTTTGCAGAGCCGGTCGATCACCTGGTAAGGCGATTCACCCACGTTCAGACAGACCTGCGGGTGTACGATGCCGGGCGATAGCGCCTTGACCGCGATGCCGAACGGCCTGCAGAGCGCCGTGGCGATATCAGCAGTCGAAACGTTCTGGAACTGGAACGAATCGAACTGCGCGGCGCAGTCGATCAGGTCTTCGCACCTGCCACGCCCCGAAATCGCCAGCGCGTGATTGTGCGCATCGACCTGTTCGGCCACCCGATCGACATAGCCGGTTATCACGGTATCGCCGCCGATCGCGAGTGTGCATGGGTCGCCTTCGATGACGATGACGTCTGTCGTATCCGGAAAGCGCTCTGTCATCCCGATATCGAAGTCAGCCGGGATGCGCTCCATGCCGCGCGTAATGCGGATCGTGGTCCAGCCCGCGATGGCCTGACCGCCTACGGCAAGCGTTACATCGTCGGCCACAACGTCACCGCTTCACGAAACCGGCGCGCGGAATGCAGCGGGTGCGAATGCCGGATTGATCGGGCCAATCTGCTGCACAAGCGCGTCATGGCGTGAGACGTCCTGATAGAGCCGTTGCGCAAGCACAAGTACGGGAAGCGATGCACCCATTGCGACATCGCGCATGGTCGCGAGCGATTCGCCGCGCGTGGTGAGGTCGAGCACAACGGCGGTTTCAAGCGCGCCGAGCGCTTCGAAGGTCGCATCGTCACCCGCGTCGGCCGCGCTCACTATTTCCGTGTCGAGCGCGTCGCAGACGGTCGGGCGTAGCGCCTGCGCGTCGTCATAGGAGGTGGGCGCATAATCACGGGTACTGTCCGCGAGTGCCGCCACCGCTACACGCCGTAACATCGCCGTGAGCCCGGCATGGGCTGCCGTCAATGCATCATTGGCGCGAACCTGCGTGAGCGTTTGCGCCTGCAGTGAGGCGAGGCTCTGGATGGCCTGGTTCGGGTCAGGGTTCGCATGCTGCACGGCGGTAACAAGCGATTGCGTCGCCGCAGACATGCGCGCGTAATCGGCAACCGATGCGGCGGCAATCAGCGCGTGACCGCTCTGTGTGACAGCTTCGCGTGCCTGCGCGCCCGCGCCGGTCAGTTGCTCAATGGTCGTGCTGGCGTTCCTGATGGTCGCGGTGAATTCACCGACAAAGCGGCCATAGTTACCCCTGAGCGTCGCCACCATCGCAACAAGAGACGTTGCGCGCTGCGTGATCGCCTGGGCATCCACCACGAAGGCCCGCGCGGTGCGTTCAATCTCGCCGACAATCGGGGGCGTGCGTAGCAGCGCGCCCAGGCGGTTCGCAAAATCCTGCGCAATGGCTGCATATGCGGCGACCACAGAAAGCCCGGTCTGCGCCTGCGTCGCGATCGCGAGCGAGGGGAACTGCTCAGTACCCGCCTCGATGAACGTAAAGCGGAGTTCAAATGACCGGCCGCGCCCGCTGCGTTCCTCGCATTCGAAATCGAGTAGCGATGCGGTGAGCCGCCCGAGCGTCGGGTGAACCAGTTCGCCGGTGCCGTCTTCCGGTGTCTCGCCGGGTGTCTCACAGGCGGCGATCATCGCCGCGCGCTGCGCGATGACATCGCCCGCACCATAGGCCGCATCCTGCAACAGGAAGCCGGTGACCGAAATGCGCCGCCCCGCGCGGCCCAGGTCTTCCACCCACACGTCATCCCGATACGGATATTCATGCAGCGCGACGCGTCGGCCGACCTTGACGGTTGAGCCCGTCACCGCGAACGGCACGCCGCGCCAGCTCGCCGTCTGCAATGACGAAAAGAACGGCCGCAGGATTGCGCCCATGATCATCCCGCCATCGGATACGCGACGTGCAGCCCGTTCGGCGTTTCAGTGTGCACGCTGGTTCGCCCGTCGCGCTCGACGTGAACCCGTGTCGTGACGTTGACAACGGGCGGCGCAATCATCGCCTGCGGCGGTGGCGATGTGTTCAGCGGCGGCATGGCTGCGCCCGAGTTCATGCCACCATCCGGTCCCAGCAGCGCCATCACCTTTGGCGCGTAGGCGAGCGTTTCGGCAGGCGCGTTCGCGATGCCCTTGCGGTCCAGATTGCCTTCGCCCCAGTTGTACGCCGAGAGTGCCGATGACAGGTTGCCGTGATAGTGCGACATGAGTCCGGCAAGCTTTTTTGCGGCGGCGTTCGCAGACTGCGCCGGATCGAGTGCGTTTATCCCGTATTCGGTAGCGGTCTTCGGCATGAACTGAAAGAGGCCCGCAGCACCTGCCGGTGAGACAGCCGACGCGTTGCCGTGTGATTCCGTTTGCGCGACGGCCGAAAGCAGACCGGACGGCAGGCCGTACTGTTTTTCGAGGCCCCCGAAATTGAGCTTCTGCGCCCATTGCGTCACCGTCGCATTTTTTGTGGCGTCGGCGGGCTGGAAATTCGCCCCCGTCCACTGACCGCCCGAGGCGGCTTCGGCCGCCCGGATGCGTTTGAGCTGTTCGCCCTCGCCCGTGTTCAGGTTCGGGCTATACCCCATCAGTCCCGCACCCACGGCGAGCGGACTCGTCAGCAGGCCGCCCAGCGCGCCACCGGCACGGGCAAGCAGGCCGCCGCCAGCACCGGCCATCACCTCGGCGGCGGTGCCTGCCGCCCTGCCTGCCGCGCCCCATGCGCGGATCAGACCGGCGAGTCGGATGCCGAGCATGACGACGCTCGCAATCGTTGCTGCAATCGACGCGACAAAGCCGCCGCCCATGTAGAGCGCGAGCGCGGTGGCTACCGTCTTCCAGCCGCCAAGATGCTCAACGAGGTTTGCCACCGAGCCCGCGAAATCGAGGATTTCGCTGACCGCGCGAGTGAGACTATCGGCGAATTTATCCCAATCGACTTTAGACAACGCATCCGCGATACGCTGCACGATCGCCGCCACGTGCTGGCCGATCATTTCGCGATTCTTCGCGATCCATTCGGTCAGCCGGTCTATCAGCGGCTGCAGAACCGGCGTGAGCCTGTCCGCTATCGAAGTCTTCAGTCCGTCCGTCGCTGCGCCCATGCGCGAAAGCGAGCGCGCGAAGCCCTGCGCGCGCGTCGCCATGTCAGGCGTGAAGTCGCCGCGCAGGCGCCGTGCTTCGGCTTCATACTGCTGCATCGCCGCGCGCCCCTGGACGAGAACGGGCAATAGCTGCTCAACGCCGAGCGAGCGTGCAAGATTGCGGGCGGCGGCCGGATCTCGCTTCTGGATGCGCTGCATCCGGTCAGCGAGGTCAACCAAGGCCGAGTGCGTATCGATCGCGCCGTTCTTCGTCGTCTTCAGCGTGATGCCGAGCGCCTGCAAGGTGGCGAATGCGCCCTGGTTGCGGCCCCAGCGTGCATCCTGCAAGGTGTCCTGCAATGACTGGAATCCCGCCGTCATCGAGTCGGCGGATACGCCCATGAGATTCGCCGCGCTGCGCATCTGCGTGAGTTCATTGGCGGTGATACCGATCAGGCGTGAGGTGCGCTCAGTCTCCGCGCCGATGCGCTCCCAGTGCGTCACCATGTCAGACAGGCCCGCGAGCGTGCCGCCGCCCACGATCGCGAGCAGCGGCGCGGCGATCTTCGTCACGCTGCGCGCGGCCCGGTCCGCGTGTTTCGCCACGTCCCCCAGGTTCTTCGACAGCTTCGTCAGGCCCGACGCATCGGCCAGCGCTTTTGTGCTTTTCGCCAGGGCCCTGAAGGGGGCGGTCATCCTGCCGATTGACCGGTTGACGCGCTCGATCGTCGCCGTGGCTTTATCAACGGCTGAAATCGTGTATTCGAAGGTCTTGCCGGCCATGCTTCACCCGCCCTGCGCGCGTCCGATGCGCTGCGCGTGCGCATACCACCCGGCGAGTTCTGTCCAGGTGAGCGCGCCCGCGTCGCGCGGCCCCCAGTGATAGAACCAGGTCACGTCCGCTATCACGTCGCGGACATTGCGCGGGATTACTCGAAAAAAGCGCTAATGAATTTATTGCAGTGCGTGAAGTCGCGCGCGCCCATCCTGCCGATCGAGGCGATTTCAATTCCTGTCATCGTGGCAAGCAGGTTCTTCATGGCGCGCACGTTGCCGAAGCGCTGCGCGTCATCGGAGAGCTTCGCGAGTTCATCGAGTGTCGGCTCGCGCAATCCGATTTCCGTCACGCCACCGATCGGCGTGAGAAGCGTATAGGTTTCTTCGCTACAGGTTTCTTCGTCCATGGCGCGCCCCTTACTGCTCAGTGACCGAACCGCTAAAGCCTTCAAATTTCACTTCGAACGTGGCGTCCGGCGTCTTCACTTCCTGCGCGGTGGTCGTCCACATGTTGCGGCCGATAACGGTCTTTCCGTTTGCGAGTTCGCACGTGACGGTGACGTTCGTCATGCTGTTGAAGTCGGCAACCGTCAGCGTTCCCGCGTCGCGAAAACTTCCCGAGATGAACGGTGCGCGCGGCTTTTCGCTGTAGCCGTGTACGCGGTCCTGGCCGATCAGGCTTTCGCGCTCCACGTCGCCCGGCGAATACGTGAGTTCGCCCGCGAGCATGTAGCTCTGTCCATCGACCGAGATATAGGCAATCCCGGCTAGCCGGTTTGAGGTGTCGGGCATTTCACACCCCCGTCAGGCAGCGAGCCGGAATTGCGCGAGCAGCGCAAATATCCGCAACTGGTTGATCAGAATGCCCGGCCAGAGCGCGTCAACGCGGTTCGGACTGCCCGCGTGGCGCTCCACAATCAGGCCCTTCGCGAACACGTCCGAGTCCTGCACGAGGCCGTTTTCCTCGTCGGTCTGGTAGGTCGCGATCAGGTCGGCGCGGATGATGTTGGGCGTCACGACGTTCGACCCCGCGGCAAACCGCGTACCGTTGTCGGCCAGCTTCACGCGCGCATACCGGCTGGTGACCACCGCGCGCAGATGGCGTAATACCGTCGAAAGCGTGTACAGGGTTTCGACTTCGAGATAGGAGTCGTCGGGTTGGCCGAAGGCGTTTTTCTGGTACGTCGAAATCAGGTTTTCAATGGCGACGGTGCCGTCATCGGCCACCGTGAATGTTGAAATGCCGTCATACAGAAGCGCGTTGCGATCAGAGAGCGCAAAGCGCGATTGAACCGGCGGCGCGAGTACGCCAATGAGCGGCAGTGTCTGCAGTGGCGTGGCAGGATCGGCGCGCAGGCTGACTGCCGACGCGCCCGCGAGACTCGCGGCCCAGATCCACGCGGGCGTGGGGCTATCTTTAAAGCCCATGATTGACGCGTGCTGGTCGTTGCGCGCGGTGCCGGTCGCGACAAGCTCTCCGTACGTGCCGCGTGCGGCGGTGAACGTATGGCCGTACAGCATCTGTTGCCAGGACCACCGGCCATTGATGTCACCCAGAAAGGTCTTCAGCGCATCAAGCGAGGCCGGGTCGGTATAGGGGCAGACGATGAAATCGAAGGCCATATCGCCGAGCGCATCGAGCGCGGTAGACAGATCGGGGGCAGTCGCGCCACCCGCCATCGCCGTCAGGGTGTATGTCAAACCCTGCGGCGTGACTTCGCCGCCCGGCGTGCCCAGGTAGTTGACGCGCAGATCGATCTCGTTACCGCATGGCCCGGCATTGACGGCCGTGAAACTGACCGTTCCGGCAGTCGCGCCCACCCCCGCAGGGATACCCGGCGTTTTCCGGATCGTCGCGACAAGCGCGGCGGCGATGTCGCTGGCGCTCTGCGTCGGCTGCACGGGCTGGGCGATGCGTACGCCCGCAATGTACAGATAGAACGTGCCTGCGACAGTTGGCGGCTTGTTGATCGTGAGGCTACCTTTTGCGGCCGTCGCGCCGCTCGCGTCGGCAAGCGGCAGATACCAGAGTTCGCCGAAGCCATCGCTGGCGCGGTACGCCGCGAGCATGAGCGCGAGCATTGAACCAGGTCCGCCCGCCCTGATCGCATCGTCGGTGCCCTGGCTGATGGCGGGAACATTGGGCGGCGCGGTGCCGTCTTTCGTGATCTGCGCAAGAATCAGCGCGCGTTGTGTGGTCTGCGCGGTGTTCGCCTGCGAGTTATCGACTTCGGCGTAGAACAGGGGAACCCGGATATTGGCGGGGATCTGATGAAACGGAATCATGGCGTCTCCCCTTTGTCGCTGGTGCGCTTCGATTGCGGCGCGCCCGCTTGCTTAGCGGGCTCAGGCGCACCCGGCGGCGTGTCATCGGGGGTCACGTCTCCGTCACGGAGGCGACGCCGCCAGAAAGGCGAATCCGGCACCGTGCGCGCACCGGTGATGAGGTCGTGCAGATCGGGATCGCGCACGACGCGGCCCGCAACCGGGCGGATGCGTAGCGTTTTCATGGGAGTCATTCGGGGCGATGGCGGGTTACTGCGTGCCGTGCGGGTCCTGGGGCGTGATGTCGAGCGTTCCCTCGTCGCGGCCATCGGGGCCGCGTGTGCGCGGTGCGGGTATCACGGCGTCGGGAAATGGCGGATTCGCATAGGTGCCCGAACGGTCGGCGGGCGTCACGGTGTCGGCGTGAATGCGGATGGCTTCGAGCGGCACGGCGACGGGTTGCAGTGCGGGCGGCGTATCGGTGAACGGATCAAACGCAATGAAGTATTCGAGTTCGAACGCCATGCGCATGTCGGCGATATGCACGCGCCCGGTTGCGTTGAGCTCCATCGTGCTTTCGATGGTCGATACGCGTTGAATGCGCCTGAGCAGATCGCGGCAGGTCAGTAACGCGCATTCGATCTGGTCGCATAGCGCCTCGCACGTATCGCGAGCGGCGGCCACGCTGGTTTCCTGCACGCGTGCGGTCACGTCGAGCGTTGCCGTTGCGGTGAATGCGGGCGGTTCCTGTCCGAGCGCTTCCTTCCGGTCGCCCAGGCAGTCAACGAGAATGCACGGATAACAGGCGGTTGTCGGCCAGTCGCGTGGCGTGTACACCCGATCGGCGGCGAGGGTCTGCGCGCGCCGTAGCACGTCCGCTGCGATGTCGCGCAGCAACGAGCGGTAAAGCATGGCGGGCGGTACACGGCGGCTATAACGAACGGCGGTAACGAGCGGCTACAGCGCGGTGGCGTCGATCCAGTTGAGCATGAGCTTCGCCGCACCGTGTCCGTCGAGCCTCACTTCCTGCACTTCGTACACGTTGCCTGTGCGATCCACGGTGAGCGCGTCGCCCTGCTGCGGCAGCGAGTCGCCAAATTCGGCAAGCCGCACGCCACACACGGGGCGTTCGGTCGTGTACGCGAGCACGCCGCCCTGCGGGATCAGTTCGCGATACGCTTCGTCAAAAATCCCGCTAATGGCGAGCGATCCGCCGCCCGCGTGCGTGTACGTGACACTTTCGGCAAACTGGTCGAACAGGGGTGCGAGGATGTGGCCGTCGAAGTCATCGGGAACGGCCAGCGGCATCGGGGCAATACCGGGACAGAATCGCTAGCGCTTCTGCTTCACGCTGGGCCCGGTTTTCGTTTCGAAGGTTGGCCCCTGCGTGAGGGCATTTTCTTCGTCTGCGGCCTGGGTGTCGGCCTGTGTGTCATCGTGCGGGTTCGCGATGAATCCGCGCTCGCGCAGTCGCGCCGCATCGGCGGCGGGCAGCGTGACACGCTGGCCCGCTGAATACGTCTTTCCATCGTGGCGCACGGAATGCCCGCGCGCGATGGTCACGATCTCGGTTGTCGTGGGCGTTGTCTCTGGCGTATTCATGGCTCAGTCCTCTACCGGGGCGCACACCGTTGCGCACAGTGCCGCATTGACGCGCGAGGGAATCACAATGGGCGCGCTCTGCATCATGAGGAAACGCTGCGGCGGATCGTCGGCAATCCACATTTTCGGCGCATAGGGCAACGCCTGGTAGTTGAAACGCGGGTCCATGATCATGCCGAATGCGCGCGTGCCCATGAGGTCGGGACCGGCCATGATGACCACGCCATCGGGCAGCATCGGCTGTTCCACGTCCCTGTCGTCAACGTACCAGTCGTTATAGACCCAGAGCGAATATTGCCCCCAGCGGCCCTTGTACACCGCGCCCGTGGTGATCTGCGCGCCGGGGTCGATCGCGTTGCCAAAGTCGGAAAGCTTCGGAAAGTAGACGGCAGCCTTGACGCGTTCGTCGGCAATGAAACATTCCCAGGGGGTCGTGGTAAAGATAAGGTCCGTTACCTGCGCGCCGCTCTTTTTAAGGATCAGGCGTTGCCAGTGTTCGATATCGCGCGTGGGTGCGCCACCGCTTTGCCCCCACTGCGATGAACCGGACAGTGCAACAGTCAGCAACGGATCGCGGCCGAAATCGACAAGCGCGGAGGGGAAGCCGTCACCCTCGATCAGTACGGTCGCCTTCATCAGCGCCTGCGCGGCCATCCATTCGAGGCGACGGTCGAGCAGGTCAATCTGGTCGGTCATTTCCGCCGCGATGTTGGCCGCCGCGCGTTCCTCGCCGTTCAGTGCGCCGCCGATGCGCTCGCCGATCATCCGGCGAACCGGCTTGCGCAGATCGGGCACGCGCTTGTCCTTGATATACGCGGGCCGGAATGTGTTGGTCTGGTAGCGGCGCTGTTCAACGAGTCGCCCTTCGAGCAGCGGCGAGACAAACGGCGACATACGCCGTTTGCCCACGTCAACGTCGATACTCACTTCTTCCGTATCGCTGGTGACGATGTTCGGAAAATAGCGGTCGAGCAGGAATTTTTGCGGGCGCTTGAGATTCGGCACAACGAGAATCAGCGCATTCGTATCGTAGATATTCATTGGCTGGGCTCCTGGCGGCGCGCGCAAAAAAAAGCCCGCACCGGTCGGAACCGGGCGGGCTGACGGGGGCCGCAGATGGGCCGCGACTGGCGGCGTACCTTCGGGAGGAATCGGGAGAAGCGCGCTACGTTAGAAAAGGGATGGAGGGCGACACAAAGGGCTTACTTCGGAACGGGCTTACTTCGGATCGGTGGCCGATACAGCGGGCCTGACGAAAATGGCGAATGCGCGGAGCGCCGTTGTTGCGGCCGCGAGCGTAAGCGACGCATCGAGAACCAGCGCGCGCCCGTTGAATTCGCCCGTGAGATACACACCGCCCGTAACGGACCCGGCCGTGCTGTCCACGTCATCGGCAAGGATCGCGTTAGCCGTTGCGCCGCTGGACGTCGCGGCAGCATAGGTGCCGTCTGCCTGTTGCGCCAGCACGGTTCCGCGCCTGAGATGGAGCCCGGCCGGAAATTTTGCCTGGCCTTCGGTAACGAGCTTGAAGTCGCCCGCAATGAGCTGATCCGGTACATAGGACTCGCTCACCATGCCTGGCATGAACGGGTTGTCGCTAGTGGTCGTCGTCATTTCGTGGCACTCCCTTTACGTCCAGTTACGTCCCATCGCGTCCCATTACGTCCCTTCAGGCTTCGCCGCGCGCGCGACGGGCGGCGGCGAGAATCATCGAGGCGGCGGCCTGCGGCCCGTCGCGCTCGCCGGCCGTGCCGCCGTCAGTACCGAGCGCAGGCAGACTCACGCCTGCCATGCGGGCGCGCAATGTATCGCCACGCGAAAGGCGCGCGCCGTCGCCCGATGCAATCGCGGTTAGCAGCCTGACGGCATCGGAACCGCGCATGTCCGTTTCGAAGGCGAGATGCGCCGCGACATCGGGGCGGGCACCGGCCGCGCTGCACCGGAAAATCTGTGCGCAACGCGCGCGCTCTGCGAGCCGTGCATGCTTCGCCTTGCGCGCGTCGTCCTTTTTATCGTCGTCGCCGTCGTCATTGTCATCGTCGGCTGCGCGCGCTTCGTCGTCGCCGTCATCTTCGTCTTCGGCCCGCGCTTCGTCGTCATCTTCAGCGCGTGCCTTCTTCCCGCGCTTCGATCTGCGGCCCTTGCGGCTGTCCTTATCGTTGTCGTTGTTGTCGTCCTTGCCGTCTTCGTCGTTATCTTCGGCGCGGGCGTCATCGTCCTTCTGGTCTTCGTCTTCGTCGTCTTCAGCACGGGCGGCGGCGAACGGTCGCGCAAGCGGCCCCAGCAGATGCGCGAAGCGCGTGGCAGTGAAATTCAGGCCCATGATGGTCCCCTTACTGTGCGAGAGATTCAAGCAGTGACGCGAACGCTTCGTCGGGTGCCTGCACGGCATCCGCGAGACCCATGGCGACACCCTGCGCGCCCGCGAACGTGGCGGCCTGCATCGCGCGCACCACATCGACGGACAGCCCGCGATTGCGCGCGACCGTTGCGGCGAACAGTTCGCCCGTCGCGTCGATATCCGCCTGGGCGCGCTCGCGCGCTTCGGGCGAGAGCGGCAACTCCGGATAGCCGTCGAGCTTGCGCTCGCCCCACGTGATGAACGTCACCGCGAGGCCAGCGCTGTCGAGCGCGCGCGACCAGTCAACGTGCATCCATACGACACCGATCGAGCCCGTGCCGCCCGTGCGTGGCACCGTGATCCGGTCGGCCGCGCTCGCGATCGCGTAGGCCGCGCTATAGGCGTTCTCGCTCAGGATGGCCCACACGGGTTTGGTGCCGCGCGTGGCCTGGATGGTGTCGGCAAGATCAAACGCGCCCGAAACTTCCCCGCCTGACGAGTCGATATCAAGCACGATCGCGCGCACCGCGCTATCGGCGAGCGCAGTCAGAAAGTTCTGGCGGATGCCGTCATAGCCCGTCATGCCCGATTCAGGCTGCAATGTGCCGAGCCGGTGAACCAGCGTGCCGTAGACAGGTATTACGGCCACGCCCGCAAGCACGTCATAGCCCACGGGTGCAGCGTGCCGCGACATACCCCCATCTGACGCGAGAAGCATCGGGGCACCCGGCGCGTGTACGTCGCCGTCGAGCCCACGCACGCTCACAATGCCCAGGCGCTGCGCAAGCACGGCGAGCAGGATTTCCGCCTTGGCGGGGTGGATCGCGAGCGGCGTATTGAAGAGCCGTTGCGCGAGGAATGCGAAGCGCGGGGGCGTCGCGTTCACCGTATCGCCTCAAGAAGTTTCGCCACAGCGAGAAGTACGGGAGCGGCGGCGAGCAGAAACGCAATGAACCAGAGTGACCAGTAGCGCGAAGCGCGCAGTTCTTCGGCCATCATCTTTAACTCCCGCAGGAACGGCGTATACTTTCCGACATGTTTCATCGTCTGCCTGGACCCAGATGGTGGAAACAGAAAGCCCCGGACTGTCGTGAGCAGCCGGGGCTTTCGCCTTTATTGCGGCTGGGGGCGTGGCGGCGTGCGCGCTGCAATCTCCGCCTGCGCCAGTCCCGCCCATTGCGGCAGCGGCAGGTCGCGATCCCTGAACGCCTGCACTTCGCGGGCGCGCTGGTCGAGCATGTCCTCCCAGTCTTCGCCCGTGTTTTCCGCGCACTCCATTTCGAGCGTGGACAGGCCCGCATCCATGCCAAGCACCGCGCCCTGTTTTTCCGCGACCGGATCAATCCAGCCCCGGCCGGGGCCGATCCACGTACAGCGCGAATACGCGCCGCGTGCCTCGATGAACGCGGGTGCGTGATCGGGCAACGGCAGATCGTCCACGTCGAGCGCTTCTTCCACGAACGCGGCGCGCACCGGATACGCGAAACCGTTCGCAAAGTCGGTGCGGCGACGGTTCAGCGTCTTCCACGCTTCGAGCAGACCGGCGCGCGCGCTGGAGTAATTCACGTCCGACCAGTCCTGCGAAAGCTGCTGGGCGCTCACGCCGAGACACGCGGCGACGTTGCGCAGCGCCGCGCCTTCGAAGTCCCGAAAATTCGAGGTCGGCCGCACCGCGCTAACGGTATTGATTTTTTCGCCGGTAAAGAGCGCGGGAATGCGCACGCCGCCGAGCAGGAGCCGCCGCTGGTCGTGAAAGTCGGCGCGCAGCTTCTGGTAGCCCTTCAGTTCCACGCAGTCGCCCAGCGCGTCTTCCACGAATGACGGATCGAAGGGCGACTCGATATAGGCCGAAAAGATCGCGTTGACAATGGCGCTTTCCAGTTCGGTCGCGTCGTACCTGATGAGCATTTTCAGCCGGTCAAGCACGGGCGTAAAAATGCCGGCGCCGCCGCGATGCTGGTCCGCGCGGTCGTGCTCGAAGTCGTGGACGATCACGGGGCGGCCCCAGGAGGTCTCACGCTGCACGCGTTGCCACTCCATCACCTTGGGCCCCTCAAACCATGAGGACTGGTGCGCCTCGCGAATCCAGTAGGACACGGCCGCGCCGCGCGCGTCGATTTCCACGCCGCCGCGCATGGTCTGCTGGTCGAACATCATGTAGGGATTCGAGAGTCGGTCAGGGTCGATCAGTTGCACGGCGGTGGCATACTGCGCGCGGCCGGGTTCCACACGATCGGGCAGCCAGTGCAGCATGGCGAGCGCGTCACCGTCCACGAGCTTGTGGCGGAACGCAAGGCGGAAGATCTGCGGGATGGTCAGATTGCGCTGCACGTCGCAATAGCGCGCGACGTCATTGGCCCACGCCCGCCAGCGCGCGTCGAGCGCACGGCCGAATTCATCGGCCCATTCGCTATCAAAAGCCTTGTTACCACTCAGGTACGCAAGCGCGCGGAAATCCGGTTTCGACACGGGGCGGAAATTTGCGCCAATCGCGTTATCGAGAATCCGTGTAACGCCGCCCGATGCCCACCCGTCATTGCGGACCAGATCGCGCACGCGCGATACGATGCGGTCGCGGTACGGGTTGAGCTCGATGTCCGGCGAGCCGAGCCAGGGTGTCCAGAGCGCCAGATCAGGGCTGGTCGCGTCGGCCGCGTCATAGGGCACGCTACCCGCGAGCATGGACACGACACGCGAGCGCGGCGGGAACGGCCGCCCGTCCGGATCGAGGATTTCAACGCCTGGCATGGCCGTCACAGATCGCGCTGCCAGTCGTGCGAGAATGCGGTTGTCCCCGGCAGGTCAACCCGTCAACGACTGAGGCTCTTATGAATCAGGGCAAGGAATTCGTGCAGGTTTTCGAGCTGGTCATCGCTCACTTTCAGGCGATGGATACCGCCTATATCCACCTCGTGAAGCACCTTGCTGCGCGAAAGCTGCTGGATGAGAACGAATTTGCGAAGTCCCTTGAAAGCGCAGCAACGCTTATCCCCGCTGGCGTTTCGAACGCGCCTGAAATTGCGAAGGTTTTATGTCTCGTTGCCCGGGGGATTTCCACCGGGGACGCGTCCCCTGCGGATGCGACGCCGACACCATAGCGCGCCGCATCTCCGCCTGCATGGCGTTGTACCAGTGGGCAGGCAGTACCGTTGGTGCGACCGGTAAGGACCGGGCGCGCGTCGCGGCAGGCGACCCTGTTATCCACAACAGGATATTCCGGAACAATGATTTCACTTGCGCTTCCTTCGGGTAAAAACCGGTGTCATCTAGCGATAGATCAGCCGGATCGGTGCGCGCCCCCTGCAGACAATCCCCAGCTGTTGCTGCAATTGCCGGATCAGGGCCGCGAGGGTCGCGGGGTTCGCTGCGGTATAAGTGACGCTGCGCGTGCCGTCGCCCTGCGTGTAGCTGAATGACACGCCCTGGCCGCCCGCCAGGAGCTTCACATAGGCCGCCTGCGCCGCCGCGAGCGCGGCCTGCAGTTGCGCGGCAGTCATGCCCGCAAAGATGGATTGCGACGGGTCGTAGCAGTCGCAACTGCGGACATAGGGCGTATCCATGGTCAGGCAAGCTGCGAAAGCAGCGCGCGCGATCCGCGAGACTCGCCAGACTCAGCGGCGATGTCCGTATCCGCATCACCATAGGGCGCGGCGGCGCGCTGCGTGAAGACGTTCAGGCGCAAACCGAAATGCTGAAGTGCGGCCAGGGCGGCAAATGCATAAACGCGACAATCAAGCGCCTCATTGGCACGGCCGGGCGGCAGTTCCCACACGTAAAAGCGGTGCCCCGCGACTTCGCGAACAGCGATGCGCTCAGCAACCAGTTGTGCGTAATAGTTGCGGTCGCGGTCGGCTGGAAAGTGCATGTAACCCGGTCCCGGCGCATCGAGCGCGAGCCGCGCGCGTATCGAATCCTTGGCGGCATTGACGCCGAGTATCACGGGCCGGTAGGTCGCTTTTGTGCGGCGCGTCGGCTTTTTATTGGGCCATACGGGCGAACGTTGCCCCGCGCGCGCTGCTTCGCCCTTGATTGCGTACACGCGGCGGCCAACGCGTTCCTTGCAGAACTGATAGACCGCCTGCGTATGGTGTCCGCCCGAATCAATGCACGCGGCCATGATGGAGAACGGACGGCCGTCTTCGCGGCGGTATGTCCGCAACAAGGCCGCGTCCACTTCGCGCCAGAGGTCAACCGAATTCGGATCGCCTTCGATAATCTCGTAAGCAATGCTCCACGATTCCTCGTCAATGCCCCAGCCGACAATTTCCAGTTCAACGCGGTCGTCCTGAATGTCAATTCCCGCAGTCAGAACGCCGACGCCTGCGGGAATTTCGCCCGCCCAGTGTTCCGCTCGCGCGGCCAGTACTTCAACCTTGACTTCCTTGCCTGCACGAAGGCGGTACGGTGCGCCAAGTTGTGTGTTCCACCAGACCTGTTTTAAAACTTCGTCGCGATACGAGGCCAGCCATTTCGCCGCAATTTCGGCGGGCCGGTCTTTTGCCCACGGGCTGTAGAGCTTTGAAGCCGTAAAGCCTGCATGCCGGTTATCGACGGGCCACGCGCCGCACTTCGGGCATTTCAGGCGATAGACGGCGTGCAGTTCACCGCTCCACCAGTCCCATATACCATTTACGGCGATATCCGGGGCGGCGTCAGTTTCGAGCGCGTGCCATGCCCGCGCGTAATCTTCGAGCGGTTCATGATGCACGCCGCAACAGTCAAAAGCCCTGGTTTGATGCCAGCGTATTGTCTGCAATGCGCGCAGCCGTTGCGCTTCGCTCCATTGTGCGCCGCATGCTTCGCAAAAAATTCTGGCGGTTCGTGGTAGGTGTCGGGTTTCGTCTGCGGCATCACGCGACCATCGAACGTCTTTAAAAAATTCCAGAAACGTTCGGTGTCCGCAATGCGGGCACACAACGGATGCGCGGCGCTGGTCTGATTCCTCGAAAGACGCGGCAATGCGGCTTTGCCCTTCGATGGTTGGCGAACAGGCGCGGATGCTTAACGAGTTCGCATAGGTCGCGAGTCTTTCTTCCGCCAGTGAAATAGGGTCGCCTTCGCGGGTTACGATATATTTATCGCATTCATCGAACAGCACGATTTTTACCGGCCGCCGTGCGAGGTTATCAGGTGAGCCCGCACCCGCAATTGCCAGAAATCCGCCTTCAAAAGGTTTAAAGGAGATTTTCTCGTCAGCGCTGCGCATTTTTCTCGTGCCAATCAGGTCACGCAAAACCGGCGTTACGCGAATCATCGGGCTAACACGTTCCCTGCTGAATTCTTCTGCGCTTTCGCCTTTGGGTTGCAGAATCAGAATCGGGCACGGGTTTAAATGCGCGTGATACCCAATAACATTTAAAAGCAGTTCCGTTTTAAGTAGCTGCGTGGCAACCATAACTGTTATGGTATGCACGCCCAATTCCGTTATTGCAGCCATCGGCCCGCGTGCGATTTCTACGGTTGCTGTATTCCATTTGCCCGCCGTGCTACCGGCTTCGCGCGCGAGGTAGCGGTAGCGATCGGCCCACTGTGCAACCGAAATGCTCGGCGGCGGTGTCAATGCGCGACGGGTGACCCGTCGAAGCGCTTCAACCTTCCCCGCGTTCGAAGGTGTACTGGGGTTCGCCAAGGCCTGCCAGCTGCGTCTGCACGTGCGCCGCGAGCACCGAGCCCAGCCGGTCCACGTCTTCGTAATCGAGGTCGGCGGCGATCAGTGGTGCGACGCGCGCGGGCCAGTTAAGCCACGCATCGCGCACGCCCCGGAACAGGTCGAATACGGTCTGCTCGGCCGCAGCAAGGTCGATCACGGCACCGGCCTTGATCGAGTATTCGAGCTGGCGCAGCAAGGCCAGATAGTTTTCCTTGATGCGCAGGGCGTCGGAGTAGGACGCGCCCTTTAGCACGCGCTCAGTGACGGCGGCGGCCTGCTGTTCGAACAGGCGCAGCGCTTCATCGACACTCGCGGCAGTTTCCTCACCGGTCGCGTTGTCCTGGGACAATTGCGGCGTGTCTTTGCTCTGCGTGCGTCGGTTCGCGCGTCGCCATGTTTTGGCAAGCTGCGAAGCGTCGAGCCTGTCGTCTTTCCCGCGTGTGAGCGTGCCCCGTTCGATTGCGCGGCGTACCTGCTTCACGTCGCAACCGGCCCGACGCGCGAATTCCATTGCGCTAATCCGCTCGCCCATTCAAGTGTCCCAGGACAATTTTTTTCGACCGCAGCTAGGCGAATATCGCGGGTCTTCGCGTCCGCATGCCCGTTTTCTGCGCGGAAGTACCTTTCGTACCTTTTTATGCGCGGGGCCGGGTTGAGCCTTCCCACGCGCTGCGGGAGGGGCCAGCGGGCCGCGTCACCGGCGCGCGAGCCACGCGAGTTCGTGCGCCAGAATCGCCGGATACTTTCCGGCAATGAGATTCGTGAGTGCCTTCTGTACCGCGTCGTTCAGCAGCGCATCCGGTATCGACGGGCCGTACAGTTCGCGGATCGGCAAACCGGACATGTACACGCGCCCGTCTTTGGTCACTTTCCTGTGTCCCCTGCCGGTGCGCTCGAATACGCCTTTATGTCCGTTCGGCATCGTGGCGATAAACGCATGACGTAGCGTCCTGCGGCCGTTCTTCACGCGCACCGTTACGCCTTTCTTCGTCTGCGTCGCACCGTAGTTGATGAGCGCGACGGGTCGCCCGGTTGCCCTGAGCGTCACCGCAAGCCGTGAGGGCGTAGCGCGTTCGATCGAAAAGGAGCGTCTGATGGCGCTCGCCTTCAGGTTGTAGCCGGATGCGCGCACCATGCGGGCGCCACCCGTGCGCGCCTGCGCAGCGGTCCGGTTGAGCGCGCGCACGATCGCGCGGATGTCGTCTTTCGGGTTCGGGCTCGCGCCTGCGGTGATTTCCCGCGTGGTTGCGCGTACTGAAAGCCCGGCCATGGTGCAATCGAGGGCGGCCGCACTCAGGCGGCCTGGACGCGGGTTTCGTCGGCGACGATGCCCGCTTCGCGTAACAGCAGATCGACGCGCGCGAACGCGGTATCGAACCGGCCCGGTACATGCCGGTTGCCGATCAGGTCCGCCTCGATGATGCCGGCGTGAGCGGCGACCGTATGGCGGTCAACGCCGCAGCGCTGCGCGAGGCTCACCGTTGTCTCTTTCGTGCGCGTCAGGGCGTTGGCCACGATCGCCGCGCGCAACCGGTCATTGGGACCGTGCCCGGCGAGTAGCGGCGCAACGTGCGCGAGCGTAACGCGCATGGCACCGGCCCATTCGGGATTGGGATAACTGCCCGAACAGCAGCGCGAGCCGCACGAACATTTGAGCGCATGCGGCGCATAGGCCAGTACAAGCAGCGCGCGCGGCAGCGGCGCGAGCCGTTCGAGCTGGCGACGGATGCGCGCGGCCTGCACGGTCGCATCCGTACCGGTCAGCGTGGAAGCGGACGGCACGCCCTGATGCAACACGGCCAGCGAAGACAGGCCGCCGCGTTCGACGGCATGGCGTAACGCGTCGCGCAGGGCGGCGGCGGGACTGGAATAGAGGCAGCGCACGGGAACGGAACAACCGGGGCCGGACATGAAAAAACCCGCTCGCGCGGGTTCTGGTTCGGGACAGATTTCGACCATCCCGATAGAGGCCCATATTAGCCAGAATCTGGCGAAAGTCAATTTTTGATAAATCGGTCCGGTACGGATTGACCCAAGCCGCCGATTCTAACGATGGGCTGGCAGCCGGATCGGATGATGCGATGGGTGCTGACGGGTCAGCAGGCAATCCCGACCTGCCCGCCACCACGTCCGGTTCATATCTCGATATACGACACCGACTGTGACGCCACGAGTGTCGGTGCTGGCGAACATTGACATTCACACAGATCATCACTCAGCGCGACCTCCCGGCCATCCGGTCCCGTGCCGGAAATCCGGGGACCTGCACACACAATCCTGCCAGTTGTCCCGCACGCAGGACACCACACCGGATCGTGCTCGTAGGCCTGTCCGCGCTCACCGATCGGATCGGCACCGTCGCCGCCTTTCACGATGCCGCCCGCAGTTGTCGTGTCACCCTCTACAATGTCGTAGCGTCGCATGTCACCTCCCTTTACACCGCGCCCGGCCGCAGCCGCAAACTGTTCAGAAACGTATCCCAAGCCTGCAACGCCCCTGCCTCATCGACTGGAGCGGTTCGCTCTTCAGCCGGCATATCACGGCCACTGACGTCCCCAAGGATCATCTGAATCGACGTATGCGGCTTTGCGAGAGTGCTCGGGTCACCCGGCGCAAGTAGAGAGAAGCGGTACTCGGTGACGCCCCCGTCTTTAACTTCAAACAGCACCTCTTCGGCGTCCATGCCCGCGATCTTGCGATGACCCTGGCGCAGAATACGGTAGGGCGCATCGATTGCATCCAGTTTCGCTCGCAAATCAGGCAGGGTCTTAAGAAGGGAAGCCGCAGGATTGCGATCTTGGCTCACTGAATCACGCATCTGGATCAACAGCAGTGCAGGGCGATGTTCTGGCATCAGCGCAAATGACTGGCTTACTTCCTCGGTATAGGTTGACGAACCCGTCACGATCCCGCCGTCGAAGCAGAATCCCGACTCGGTTGGTACCGACCCGTTGTCTCTTGCCTTGATACGGCGAATTGTGTCGTTATAAATCTCCTCGACTTGATCAATCGCCTCCGAGCCAACTCCGCCAACCAAATGGAAAAGCGTATTCCCATCGAATACATAACTTTCCTCCTTAAACGGAAGTTTTACGTACTTCGCAACCCCACTTTGAAAAACAAGAACTCTCGAATTTTTCGTCGGGGAAAACGCCCTCTCAAGCCATGCGTGATCAACCTCCACTCCGGTCGAAGGGTTTGTGCGCTTCTTTGTGCGCAACGTATTCTCCAAGGCCCCAGTCTTATTGTGAAAATCGGAAATTGAAGCGCCGTACTGCGTCTCCAGCTTCTCTCCTCGAAACTCGTACCGCTGGTTCGAGATTTCGCTCGTGGCAGGACGGTCAAACACGAAGCGGCCGATGCACCACGGACGCAGTTTGGACAGCAAAGGATTGGTCATGGTCGGTTCCCCGGAGAAAGCAGTCGAGCAGGCATCGAGGCCTGCCACAAGCAGCAGAGCTTTGGCAATACGTTTCAGCATTTGGGGTCCGGTGCGTCCTGCGCGATGTTTACGATACTGTAAAGCAATGCCCAGCGCGTCCACGGATGCTCATAGCTGAACTGGTGCTGGTACCCGCCCTGTTCAAACACCATCTGCACGCCCTGCGCAGGGCCGCCATCCGCGCCCGGTTTGAGCCCCCGCGCCTGCGCACGCGCCGACCACACGGGTACCGTGCCGTCGCCGGGAATGATGCCATTCCGGCTTCCTTCCAGTGTCCTGAAAATTCCGTTCGGGTCACCCGGCAGGGAAGCCGATTTCTGAACCTCAAAATCCACAGTCAGCTTGCGCGATTCCAGATACACCCGCAACTCCCCCTTGTGCGAGTCATACAGCGGTCTGGCCTCAAGCAGTTCTTCTTCCGTTACCCCGGCTGGCAGATTTCCGGTCCACACGACTGTGCCCCATGTTAGTAATTTCTCAAGTTCCTCGCCTTTCTCTATTCGCGGCTTGCCCCCGTTCTTGTCCGATGCACCGCCTTGTGCCCTCTGAGCAAGCGAACCGTCAGCATAGGCCGCATAGGTTTTCGCGTGATATTTATTCTTTAATTGCCGTTGCTTATCCACCGTATCCTGAAGCGTATCTATGAAGTTCTGGGTCACGGTTTTCTTGACCTTATCTCTATCAAGCCGACTCTTCACGATACCGGCAGGATCAAGCATTGATGTATCTGGCACCAAACCATACCACTTCGGATTCGCATAGAGGTCATTAAACGTGTCACCATCCTTTGGCAACTTAACAACAGGCTCTCCGTTGATGCGCGCAAAGATCCACCACGGCTTACCGTCGTTGTAATCCGGCATCGGCAACAGTTCGAGTGGCCCGGGCGCGTTCGCCGTCACCGCGACGAACTCGTTTTCATCGCGGCCCATCAGTGCGCCATTTTTATAGCCGTCCCCGATCAGGAACGTGGTAGGGCCCTCGCTCCCGGCCCCTGCGCGGAATCGCTTCGCGGCCAGCGGCGCGCCGGTCGCAGGTTGTACGCCATGAAACACCCCGTGGATCAGATCCTCCGCGCCGTGCATCGCGATGGCCATGCGAGCCACCAGGCCGCCCATCGAGTGCGTGACGACGATGGCCTTGCCACTATGATTCTCGGCGATGATCTCCCTGATTCCCATCAGGTGAGTTTTTTTCCTGGATTTCGGATTGAAATAATCGGTACTTTCTATCACCTGCCTGGCCGAATCAGCGTTTGATTGAAGCCAGTTGTATCCAATCGCATATACCCGATAACGAAATTTGAGAAAATGATTGAACTCCGCTGAATCCGGAGCAATCGGCGCCCCCTTGCCAAAGCCGCCATATTGTTTCGGATCGGTCCCGAGGACCGGGTGACGCGCCCACGTCTCACCGGTTGGATCAGGATTGATCCACGGCCCCTGTAGCTTTCCGAAAAACTTTGGTGAGTTAAGCGTCTGCTCAAGCCATAAAAGGAACGGGTGGTAGCTCCATCGATGTACGGACCCCCAGCCCCTTCGCCGCGCTTCATCTTCACTGATTGTCTTTCCGTCACCGGCATTGATGGGGCCGAGTGTAGTGACTTTCGCTTCCAGCGGATTGAATTTCGTCTGACGCTCGGCCGCATTCTTGTGGTAGGCACCATATAACCAGGCTCCCGCTGCAGCCTTTGAATCACCGGGAGCCGCATTCGGCGGGAAAAACATCTCATCCCCGGTTTTCTCGTTGACCAATAGCGTACCCATTACGCCGGGAATAAAAATCACCGGAATGATCGGCCGCACGTCGCACAAAAGTTCCTTTCTTCGTGTGTCGCTGGCTGGCGTCAGGGTGAAACTTCCGAAAGACGAACCGTCTGGTGCAGTGCGCCCCATGACCTGCACCACGTCCTGATCGAAGTCGTTATTGAACGGCGAAACTACGTTTGGATTACCTGTCGGATTAGTGCCCATAGCATTCGCAAAATAAGTTTGTATCTGTCAGACGAAGTTATTCCGCAGCACTACCAGCGTCCGGCGTTCGCCGCAGCGCATGCAGCATCAGCGATTCAACGTCATCGCTCTTCTGTTCGGTCACATGTCCCGACTCGTTAGTCGTCCCGGTCAAACGCGTTCCATCGCCTCGCACCAGTTCGTAGGGGTGATTCTTCAACGGCTCGCCCGTGATCTGGTCGTGCAACGTGTAGGGATCATTGAATTTCGCCTTCGGCAGGCTGTTCATGTGCTGGGCAACCGAACCCGGCCCCTGGCGGCTGAACGATGCCGCCCTGACGGTGCGCGGGCCTTGCGTGCCGTCCTCGATTCCGGCCGCCGACCATCGGGTGTAGGAACCGCCCGCCCTGATCCAGATTTCGTCGGCATCGAGGATGATTCGTTTGGCCTTCGTGGTAGCGTCTTTTGCCGCGTTGAAGTTTACGTTGCCGGTGAGTGCCGTTATATCGATTGGCCCTTTTGCCGTGCGGATTAATATGCCGAGCTTCTGCGCGAACAGACTGATTTTTTCCGCTGCCGCCGCGATCAGCGACTTGCCGGTCGCAACATGCGTGTTGCCGTTGCTGACGATATTGGCCTCACCATCCGCAACGATATGTGCCGAGCGATCCGCAACCATTGCGACGTCTCTGGGTGTCGAGACAAGAATGTTCGGCTGGGCAAATCCATTGGCATTACCCGTGCCGCCGCCCGCCGTCACACCGCCTGCGCTTGCCCCCGATACCGGGTGCAGGATCTCCGTGGACAGGCCCTTGAGCGCGTTCTGTCCTGCCCGCAGCGATCCGGCCTGCGCCGTCGTGCTCGCACTCGACAGCGACTCGACCAGCATCCCTGCCTGCTGCAACTGCGAGTGCGCCTCGTCTACGCCCATCTGCTCGTCATCGTGGGCTTTAGGGTGCGTGCTGATCGACAGCCCCTTGCTGGCACGCACCGCGCCGAACTCGTCGGCGTGCAGTGTGAAACCTGCACCCAGATACCGGCCGCGCCTGTTGCCGTCCTGCCGGATCAGATAACCCTGTGCGAACGATGCGTAGCTTTTCCCGGTGTAGCTGACGATGCGCGTGCCGCCCTGATGCGTTGCGTCGTCATGCACGAAGGCGTTGTATGCGCCGGTACTGCCGAAGCCGCGAGACCGGAACCCCGACAGCAGGACGTTCGTATGCCATGGGGACGGGGTTGTGCCGCCATTGACACGCCCCAGGATGAATGGTCTGTCGCAGTCGTTATTCCAGTAACCGATGACGACCCATTCGCCCGCCCTTGGGACGTGAACCGATCCATAACCGTTGCCGGTATCGGACTGGATCGCCGACAGCAGCGGCGACGAATTGAACGCGCCGGGGGGATTTTTATGGTCCCATGCGAAATGCACCCGGACCTGATTGCGCTCGTTCGACCACGCCTCGAAGCCCTTCTGGGTCACGACAAGCGCGTGTTCATTCGACATCACCGGCTTCACGTGATCGAATGGACTGCGGTAATCGACGCGGGCGTCCTGGGCTTCGACCTCGATGACGTAAAAACCCGCCGTCCCGTCTGCTGCCTGGCCCGGTGTCCTGAAGCGCGCGCCACGCACGGCCTGCTGTTGCGCCAGCGTCGCGCGCAGACTGAGCGGAAATTCGGCCGTCTGCCTGCCAACCGGTACGTTGTTCTCGATGAACCAGCGCGTTTCGACTACGAGAAATTCCCGTTTTGTTGCATCGCTGTCCTGATGCCGTGGATGGTTGTTCAGGATGAAGCGCGAACCTGCATCGAGCCAGCGCAGGCCGCCCACTCCAAAATACCGCCGGGCCTGCGCTTCCCACACCTGGACGCGACGACGCGCACGTGCGTCACCGCTATCCGGGTCGGGATAGCCATAAGCCGTCGATTCGTACACCGTCATCGGCGCACTTGGGATACTGCGCTCGTCCCCCGGTCGCCGCTCCTGCACCTCATACGTGACAGACTGGAGGAGACTGCTGGCTTCGAAGCTGGACGCAGGGCGCTTGTAGTCGAATGCGTGCGACATGTACCGCAGACTCTGCATCGTCTGCATGGCCGCCCACTGCGTGAATCCATCGACCTCATGGTCGCTGTTGCCGCGATAGAACCCGGCAGGCTGCGCCTGCGGCAAGGACGACACCCGGTCCAGAATTACCAGCGTTGTTTTCGGCGTTTCGTCACCGCTGGCTGTCTCGTGAACCCAGTAGAAATACCAGCCTTCATCTTCGAGCAGGCGGCGAACAAAATGGAGGTCCGATTCGCTCTGACGGCACCACGACCGTCTGGCCGGTTCGCGTGACAGGTCGAAACGGAATGTTCCCTGCAGTTGCGGATACCGGTTGAACACGTCGGTGACTATTTCGCGCGCATCCTGTTCGAGCCATCCTTCCTCGTTGTGCGTGTTGCCGAGAAAGACCAGGGCGGACGAGAATCCGATCTGGTACGTAGACAGCCCACCATCCCCGCCGAGATAGCCGACCTGATGCACGAAACCGTGGACCGGGCGGTAGGCCGGACCGGCATCCGGCGTGCCCGGTTGCTGGATCCAGAGCGTGACAGGCTGGTGCATCAGCGACAGCAGCGTGGTGTCGTCACGCAACGACGCGACATCGATGGTCCAGGAATAGTCGCGCCCGATTCTGGCTGATCCGCGTGCCCGTAGTGGGATCAACGCATTGCTGCCGAGCGGCGTGTCCAGCATCAGCAGGCGCTCGTGCTGCATGATGCCCCGGTGGATCGCGTCGAACATATCCGTATATTTCAGACGTTCGGGTCCGGTCGGGCTGAGTCCCATCTTTCGTTATCCTTTTCTCTCAGGTTCAGGCGTCGGGCAGGTAAGGCGAACGGCACACGCCAGTCACGACGCGAGTCGCGCGTGCAGTTCTTTTAGTGAAAATTGAAGAAGCCAAGCGCGATCAACTCGTACAGGGCGACGTACAGGGCCAACACCACGAACCCGACCTGGAGCCAGAAAGCAGGTCCGCCGCGATCCGGCAATCTCCATGGCCGGTAGATCCACGCATATAGCGCGAGCACGGTAACGCCTGTACCTGCGAGCCCGCCGGATGCCAGGCTCAACGTGTTGATCGTCGCAGTGGCTATGTACCCATAGCTACTGGACACCACAAGTACCATCAGCGCCAGAACAAGCACGGCGCCCAGTAACGCGAACCCTGAGAGCATGAGTAGCCAGAAGCCTGGCCTGGCGTTAGCTGGCGGCGCAACGGGAACACACGGTGTTGCATCGGCTGGGGAGCGGGTCGGATCGGGCTGGATGTCGGACATGGAATGATGTTGAACGGGCTTCAGGCGGGGAATAGCATATGCAACTGGTGCCAGCTATTTTCTCATCGCACGAGGGTTCGACAGTGATGCGCGCGGTGCGAAATCGCATCATGTCTTGCGCGAAATCAATGATTCAGGAGAGCGAAGGTCATGCACTAGGGACCTGGCACGCGCAAGGTTATTGAGCGGTACTGCCCGCATGCCGTGGCGTGCGGGTGCTCTGCACGAGGCAAATCAGGTCATTTTCCCCGATACTGACGTGCCATACCGCGCAGAAGCTTGGGCCAGGATATTTCCCATATCGCTGCTTACGGGAGCTGGCCATAATCAGTTCCGGACGCACAAGGTCTCTCTCCTTCAGGCGCGTCCATGTATGACAGGCTGGAACCCTCTTGGGACTCGCACCCTGACCGGCGCGAGTCCTTTTTTTCAGTATTCGCTTCTCGCCGATTACGGCCGGGCAACCTGCAGGCATACAAGACCCTGGTGGAAAACCTGCAGGTCGTCGTTGGGGCGGAGAGAAATTGCCCGGCCACCCCGTTACCCTTCAGAACAGCCCCGCCGTCGCTGTACCAATGGGAGAGACCACGGGAGCCTCCGGTTTCAGGCGGTGGGCGGATCAGAGGTGTGATCCGTACGCAGGCTTTTCAGGGTAGCGACAATCTCCGACACGTCGCCACGCGCGGTCCACACGATCCACAGCACAATCAGGTTGACCACCACATGCGTGGGTTCAACCGGCGTGTTGTACCAGCCGGCCCACACGCGCAGCGCGAGCACGCCGTAGGCGCACACGAGCGCAAAGCGCGCGAGCCGCGCGCGGAATGTGACCACCACGTGCCCGCGCGGATGGGCGAGCAGCAGCACCGAAAAGATCGCGGTGGCGAGCAGCCCGTTGAGCATCAGCAGCCAGAAATCGGCAACGCCCTTCGCGCCGAAGGTATGAACGAGCGAGGCCATCATGACCTGTTTCCTCCAATGAAGCGCTGCACGAGCTGGGTGAGCAGCGCGGGCGCCGAGTTTTCCGACCAGTCGAGCAGCACGACTGCGGCAGTCACCACGCCAGCCGCCGAGATAAACGCGGCAGCCCATTCGGGCAGCCATGCAAGGTGGGAGCGCAGTTCGGGCGTGAGCGCGTAGCCGCCCACCAGCGAAACCGCGAAGTAGAGTAGCCGCCGGATGCGCGAAGGCTCGCGGCTGCGCATCACGAACACGAGCGCGCCACACAGCACGCCGCTCATCACCGTAAAGTTCGGGTGCAGCGGCAGCCCCGCGCCTGCCAGCGCCCCTGCGGCTATCGTCAGCATGGCTCAGTCTCCACAGAAACAATCAATCAATGCGTCTTCGTCTGAGTCTTCGAGCGCGAGCGGAATCTGGCGCGCGTAAAAAAGCGCCTCGCGTTTCAGGTCACGATACGGCGGCCGGTCATTGCGGAAAGTCGCGCCGTGTTCCGCGCTTTCCTGTCCGATCCACCATTCAGCGCGCCACGGTTCGGCGACAAGCGCACGCACGATCTTGTGACGTGCCTTGAGAAAACAGCAGTCACAGTTGCCCAGGTCGCCCATCGGATCGAGCTGGAGGTCGAACGGTTGCGCGCGCCAGAATGCGAGTACATCAGCTTTCGTGACGTTCGCGCGCACGAGCGGCAGCACGGGCACGCCGTTGGAGTTGTCGCGTGCCGGGTCCATCATGCGCGCCACGCGGCGCGGTTCATCGGCGCGTATGCCGATAACGCTGTCCCATTCCTCGAAGCCCTGCGCGCGCATGTAGGCGCTGCTCGCGCGCATCTTCAGATTGATCGTGCAGAGCCGGGCCGCAGGATTCGGCAGCATGTTGGCGGCGCGCGTCATCGCCGCGAACGGTTCGCCATGCCGTGCCGCCGTTGCAAACGTGACAAGCTGGTAAGTGCAGAAGCGCTGCGCGCGACCTTCAATAAAGCCCGTCCACTCGATCCATGCAACCGGCACGCTCCAGCGCCGCGCGCAGTCGTCCACGAATGCGAGCGTTTCTTCGCGTTCCTTGCCGGTGTTCTGGAACACCACGAAGCAGTCGCGCGGCAATCCGCAGTTGGCGCACAGGACCTGATGGAGCATGTACGCGCTCGTGCGGCCGCCGCTGAAACAGATCTGCGCCGGGCCAGAAATAACATATGGCGCGAGGTTTCCGGGCATGGCGTTACTTCTCGCGAAAGACCTCACTGAATACGAGCCGCAGATCGTCGCCCGTGCATGGGTGTCGCCCGTACCACGCTTCGGCCCGGCGCGCGCATTCGTCAGCGTGCCCCGCCCACGGACTGCCACGGCGCAACGCCTCACGCCGCACCTGGTCGCCCAGGGTGACACTCAGCGGTGGCAATGCGCCGCCCACCGGAAATCCACTTTCGCGATTTTTCATCGCAAGCCTCCTGCTAGTCGAACAGCGACGGCTGGATCATCGCCATCAGCCGGTAACGCTCCGCCTCCATCGCTGGTTTTGTTGCCTTGCGTTCCAGCATCAGATGTGATCCGGTCGAGGCCCGTTCTTTCGATGCCCGCTCCCGCTCGTGCAGTGCGAACAGGTCGTGCAGCAGCCCGCGCTGTTCGGTGCGCACGAAAGCGGCCATTTCGTTGAACGCAGCAATAAACGCTTCCTTGATGCGTGCCGCTTCGCTGCCCGTGAAGCCGAGCACCAGAAACATGAACCCGTCTTTCGTCATCTGCACCATGCGACGCAACTTGCCCTGTATGTCGATATATTCGGTCGGCGCAAAATTGCGTTGGCTGAATTCGGCTGAGCACTCCCGATTATCGTAAGTGCGCAGCACATCCGCGTGACGTTTATGAAAGTGCCTTGCGACGCGCAGCGTATCCGTGACCAGACGGTTGTCCGCGATGCTCACGAAATCGGCAAGTGGACCGGGTATCTCAATCATGGCTAACTCCTGTCGTGTTCCTCGCCTTGGGTGAATGAGGGATCAGGCGGCGTCGCGCCCGCGAGCGCTACACGCGCAAGACGCGCGATGGACTGGAGCGCGGTGGCCGGATTGCGTGTCGGCACTTCGGCGAGCGCGCGTATCAGGTCGAGCACTTCACGCGCCCTGGTGAGATCGTGCAGCGCCCGCGCGCGCAACCGGTCGGCGTGCATGATGCGAATCTCGCGCTGCTTCAGGTTCATGACGCGCTCGCGATCAGTGCAATGGCAGACGCGCCACCCAGGGTGTATGATTGTCTTCGGAAACACCCTTCGGGGCTGTGGCGTTTGTCATGGCCTTTTTCTTTTTCGGCAACTCCCCGAAAACCGACACGACGACAAACCCGCGCATGTTCGCAATCATCGCGGCCTGGTCATTTATCTGGATTTTCGTCAGCGACGCCTTCGCCGGGTCGAACACTTTCAGGCACCGGCAGAACAGGTCGTAAGGCTCGCGCGCCTTTATCTGGCCGCGCAGGAATGCACTCACCAGGGCGTGTGCTGAACGCGGCATGGTCGCCAGATCGTTCGTCACCAGCGCGCGATAAACCAGCCGCACGTAATCGCTGTCTCCATCGTCCATCATCGTGAGTACGGCGGCCGCACGTACCGGGGCGCTACTCCACGTTCGCACCGATGCACCGCAAAAAGTCAGCAGGTCACGGTGCCAGGGCGCGATACGTTCGCAGACCGGAATCAGTGCCGTTGGTGTCGCTGGCCCACTGGAAAAAATCGAGTAGATCAGGCGCGCGACTTCCACTTCGCGCCGGTCGCGTCCGATCATATCGGCCGTCGTACGCCTGTAACCACAGTCCACCACGCGGAACACTTCGTCGCGCGTCAGCCCGCGAGTGACCAGCATCGCGAAACTGTAGCCGTCCGGTAACTCCGCAATGGCCGTCAGGCGGTGCTGGCCGTCGATCAGTTCGCCGTTTTCTGAAAACGCAATTCCCTGATGCGACACGACATATTCGCCGCGCGCAAATGCTGCCCTGAGGGTATCGACCCAGCCACGCCGGATACCGCGATTACGCACATTGCCTCGGAGCCAGTCGCGTGCGATGGCTGGTGTCACGTTCACCATTTCAGTTTTCATGTTCGCTCACTCCGATTTCGCGTTGACGGATAGCGCAGGCAATCTGCGCCAGCAGCACGCTTTCTTCAGGGGAAAATTCGCTCTGCGCCTGGATTGCACTCAGGGTCAGACGTGCATAGGTGCAGAGCATCGAAACACCACGCGCAGCGGCTTCGGCCAGTTCATTGCGCATCGCGTCAGCTTTCCTGCCTTTCTTTGGCCGCGCAGGGGGACGGCTATTGCTGCGACTTTTCTGCTGGCTCGGGCTGCTCGCTGCCGCGTTGTGCATGACGGTTGCCACCGCCTGCGGCAGACTGATTTCGCCGTGCGCGACTTTCTGCGCCAGTGCTGGACTAACCTTCGCTATCCGGTCGGCGGATTGCTGTGTCCGTACGGATGCGCCAGATTGCGCTGCGCGTTGCTTCGCAGTGAGCAAATGCGCAACGTTGCGCATTTGCTCTTTTTGACGGTGTTGATTGCTCCCGTTCCCGCCGCGCGGATGCGCTTTTTGCCAGTCTGACGCCGCCGCCACAATGGTGGCCTGCTGGCCTGGCGAAAGATGGCGGCGACGCAGATTCGCAGATAGCACGTAGGCGAGCGGATCGTCGTCGCCCAGTGGCATCGTAACGGGTTCGATACCTGCCTCAATGCACGCGCGGTAGCGGTTGCCGCCGTCCAGGATCATTCCATCGAACGTAACGATGGGCTGGCGCAATCCGTGCGCCGCTATATCCGTACGTAGCACGTCAAAATCGACTGGCGCAAGCCGGGGAAACAGCGCGCACAGCGGATGAAGTTCTAACGGTTTCATTGCGTACCTCTCTTGCGTCGGGAAAGACGGGCACGTGTTGCGCCGGATTTGTTGTGTGAGTTTCATGGGTCGCCACCTGCCGCAAGGCGAGGCGCGTCGGCGCGGTCATCGTTCGCCGCGAAGGCGTCGCACAGGACGCGCCACGCCTGCACCACACAGCGCGGCACCTGGCCGTTACCCAGTGCCTCGATGCGCTTCGCGCGATGCGGCACCTTCATTTGTGCCATGCGCGGCACGAATCCGGGCGCGCCGGGGTCCAGCGTCGCCGGGTCGATACCGAACCATGGATCAGGCTCGCCAGCGGCGTGTGGGCCGTGCTGGCGCGTCCACGCGTCGAAATGCGCGGCACCGGGCGGCGCGAGGTCCGTCCATCCCACGGGCCAGCCCATAAGCCATTCGACCCACGCCGGATTGAGCGGCCCGCCGTCCGCATGGCAGCACAGTTGCGGCGTATGGCGTCGCAGGCGGCCCGGCGATGCGCCCGCCGCATCGGTTTTCATGGGCGTCGGCCACGTTCGCACGGCAGCAGGCAGACCATTGCGTGGATTGGCCGCGTCGAAATCGCCACGCTTTTTCGCATCGTTCGCGACCGGCGTGGGCCACAGCCTGACTTCAGCACTCAGCCCGGGATCGCCGCGGCCGTTATGTCTTCCGTCGCTGGCGTCAGCGGCAAGCGGAGTGCGCCAGTATCCAGATTCGTTCCCTGATATGCGGGGCACCGCAACCGGCAGCGGATAGCACGCCCCAGCGCGCATCAAGCCCCATCGCGGCCAGGTCTCCAAGCACGGTTCCGAGTCCGCGAACAGTGAGCATTGGGCTGTTTTCCACGAGCACGAACTGCGGTCGTACCTCGCGAACGATGCGCGCCATTTCGCGCCACAGTCCTGACTGTTCGCCACCGATTCCGGCACCGCGTCCGGCCGTGCTGATGTCCTGGCACGGAAAGCCGCCCGATACCACGTCAACACAGCCGCACCATGCGCGTCCGTCAAACTCACGCACGTCCTCAAATATCGGAAACGGTTCGAGCGTCCCGTCGTTCTGCCGTGCGATGAGTACAGATCGGGCGTAGGCGTCGAGTTCGACGGCGCACACGATGCGATGTCCACGCAGTTTTGCGCCGAGAATTCCGCCACCGGCACCGGCGAACAGCACGAGTTCGCGCAGGGTTCCGTCATCGCGCATGGTTCCTCCCGCTGACGCGCGAAGGCTTCGAGCATGGCCCGCGAAAAATACCAGGTCATAGGCCCCCCGCCGCAGGGAAGCCGGGCAACTGCACCTGTTGCGCCACCATCAGCTCAACAACGATTTCGGCACGCGGGTTCGTGCGGTTGATGCCGTGATAGATATGCCGTTCGCGCACGCAACGGTCATTGCGATATACGCCCGCCGTCGGTGATTGCAGCGATACCAGTAGACGCGCATTCACCTGCTGCCCCGCATCGCTTTGGGCTGCGTTCCGGCTTCGTGCTGCGCGTCAAGCGCGTCACGGAATGCAAGCAGCGCTTTCAGGCGGCCGGTTGCGAAGCAGGGATCGTCACCCGCCAGCCAGTCCAGATATCCGGCGACACCCTGCACGCATCCGTGACGTTCCCTGCGCATCGAGGCAAATACCGCGGCGGGGTCGTGCTGCACGCGCCTCTCTGCCAGGCGTTCGGCATGCCGGAAGATCTGGCCGTGCAGATCGTGCGAGAAATCCTGCGCACGCAGTGAATGCCAGTCGGAATGTGCGATCCCTTCGCCGCGCAGGATCATGCGCAGCACCATCTGCTCGCCACGTGTGCGTGCATCGCTTTCAAACCGGATCATGCTGCACCCCAACTTCAACAGGTTCGTCATCCTCACCAGGCACGCGTGAGGGGATCAGGCCGGCAGCGCCGCCGCCGATGATTCCGAGCGCGGCCCGCCAGCGCCCGCGCTGTTCGTCCGTCGCATTCGCGATATACGCGCGGCCTGCGGGCGAACTGATCGCATCGAGGGCAATCCGTACGGCTTCGGGCGACGGTGCATTGGCTGGCCTGGCGGCGATACCGTCAAGCAGATCAAAGGCCCACTTCGCAGACGGCGCACGATGCGCTAGCGGCGCGAGCGTGGCCCGCATCCGCGCAACACAATCGCGACTCGAAGGTGGCGGGCGCTTCGCGATACTGCTGTTGGCCGCTGCATCCGCCATGCGTTCGCGCAGCGCCGCGCGCACCGCGTCGCGCAGAAAGCGCTCAAGACGGGCGAGCCATTGCTGCACAATCGGGTGGCCGGGCCGGTAAGGCGACACGTCGCGCGCATCGGGCAGGAGGTCCGCATAGCCGGATTCGATCAACCGCTGTTGCGCTTCGCGATACGCCTGCGGCCAGCGCTCCGACACAAAACCCCGGCGAACGTCGAGCACCGCGCGATAGACCGCGAAATGACGGCGGATGACCGCGGTCACGAAATCGCGTGCGCCCCAGTCGGCGTCGAAGTGGCAGAAGCAGACCCACTCGCCGCCACGTCCGAGCGTACCCAGCAAAGGGCAACCCGGACACACGCACAGCCCCCAGCGCGGGTCACATTCGCCGCCTGCGCTGTCCGTTGCCGTTTCCGCTTCGTCGCTCACGTTCGCACCTGTCGCCTAGTGCAGCCTGCGGCCTCTCTGCGCCGCCTTGAGCCGCCCGATAAACTCGGACATGCTCTCGCCGGGTCGCGCCGCCGCAATGCCGAACTCGCGTGCCATTGCATCGAGCGAGGGGCCATCAAGCGAATCCAGCGGCGCGCCGTCGCGTGCGCCGTGCGGCGGCCCGCGTGAGGCGTGCCCGTCACGGTCGAGCCATGACGCGCGAAAGCCCGCCCATCCGCGTTCGCAGCACATGCGCAACGCATTTTCGAGCGTGATTCCGGCCTTTGCCGCTTCGCGTTCGACGCCCGCCATGGCGGTTTCGGTGACGCTTGCGCGTTTCGCCTTGCGCAGTGTCAGCCAGTCCCCGGCGATTTTCGGATCGACGCCAGCGGCGAACAGGTGTCCCCGCGCATCGAAGCGCGGGGAAGCACGCGGCACGCGTGCGCCGGTTTTGTTTTTCTTCAGAGAATCAGAGAATCCATCAATCAGAGAATCAGAGATACAAGGGCCAAGTGCTTGTTCTTCTGGTGCAAAGTCCTTATCACCAGAATCAGAAGGGCTTACTACCATGGTCGTAAGTCCTTCGTCGCCGCGCACGTCGCCAGCGCCCACCGCTTCGGCGGGTGCTGGATCAGCGGTTTCGGGCGGCGGAATTTCACTTTCCGCCTCATTACCGTGCGGCTTCTGGTGCTTCGCGAAATTCACGATCTGGATAAAACGGCGTCCGCTCACCGCATAGCGGATGATGAATCCGGCTTGATGGAGGTCGCGCAACATCGCATCAACGTTTGCGCTGTCGTAGGGCAGTGCCTTGACCTTGATACGCTGCGGCCGGTCTTCGAGCCGTCCTTCGCGGTCAGCAAGCATCCACAGGTAAATCCAGAGCAGCCGGTGCAACGGCGGCAACGCCGCGAGCGCTTCGTTTTCCATCGTGCCGGGCTTGATGTTGCGGGCGCGTGCCATGTTCGCCCCTACGCGAAGGAGCGCGACGCGGCACCCTGTTCACCTGTACAGAGGTAAGCCGCCCACGGGACTGGCGAGTTTCTAACCACGACCATTCTCCGGTTCAACCACATCAGGCAATCGACGCTATGGAATGTGGCCTTACGGTTGTCTTTTTTTTAAATCGCCGGTCAGATTCCATGAATTAAAATTAGCCGCTAAAAGGCCGGCGGTCAATTAATACAGTTTGCTTTAATTGTCCACGGTAGTGCACTGATGTGTTCTGACGTTTCAGCCGAAAAATCAAGGGATCTGGGACATACACCTACGTCATCACGACTGGAAAATGCAGCCAGCAGGAAAGTTGCTCAGGATTGCTAATAACGCATTGATTGTTAATGGACAATTCAATCCGGCTTGCGCCACATAATTAAAAACAATGTCTCGTCCTCGCTTCATAGGTCACTTGAAAAATATCTGACCGCGTGCGTATCCTTAATCGTGCCTGAGTCAAGGAGTGGACGCGTGGAAAACAGTTTTGTCGAGACCTGGGCGATGCCACATGAAAGCGGCGGCGAAATACACGTTGTTCGCGGACCCGATAGCGACGTGACCTACCGCCATGCGCTGACTGTCCGGGACTCGCTCCAGGCGAGCCGCATGCCGGTCATCACCGGTCAGTACCGCGACATCGAAACGGGTCTGTGGACGGTGTTCGTTCGCGTCCTGCCGGAGCCGCTGCAATGAGTACGTTCGACCTCTCACAGCGTAGCCCGATGGTCAGCGCGCTGCTCGCTCAACAGCCGGTTACGGTGCTCGGCGTGACGGCACGGATCACCAACCGGCTTCAGGCGGCCGGGATCTGGTCAATAGGCGAACTGTGCGCGCACAGTCTGCATGACCTGCAACTGATTCAGGGCATCGGCGAGTACTCAGCGCATTGCGTTGCCGACACGCTGGCACTGCGTGGTCTTTCGCTCAAAGGGTAAAGCCCATGAACTCAAGGGACGAATGGCTTGCGGAGCGCCGCAAGGGCGTCGGCGGCAGCGATGCGGCCGCCGCTATCGGGCAGTCGCGCTATCAGACAGCCTATGAGTTGTGGCTGGACAAGACCGGGCAGACAGCGGGCGAGCGCGAAGAAAACGAAGCGATCCGCTTCGGCCAGGCAATGGAAGCAATTGCAGCCGACATGTTTGCGCATCGCATGGGCGTGCGCCTGCGCCGTCGCAACCAGATCATCCGCCACCCGAAGTATCCCTTTATGGCGGCGTCGGTTGACCGGCTGGTGGAAGGCCGCCGCGAAGGCTTCGAAGCGAAGAACGTCAACGCCGACTTTTTCAGATTCTCCGGCGAATGGGGCGATCAGGGTTCCGACCAGGTTCCGGTCGAATACCTGTGCCAGTGCCATCACTATCTGACGGTACTCGATTACGACGCCTGGCACCTTGGCGCGGTGGTCGGTGGCAACCGTCTTGTGACCTACACCATTGAGCGCGACCCCGAATTTTCCGAACTGCTGATTGACCAGGAAATGACGTTCTGGACGTTCGTGGAAACCGGCGAACCACCGCCGTTCGACTACTCGCACCGGCACGCCGTTGAAATCCTGAAGCGGCTTTATCCGGGCACAACCGGCGAAACCGTCAGGCTCGATGCTTCGCTGATGGACTGGCATTACGTGCGTATCGAAGCCGACGAACAGGTCAAGTCGTATCAGGCCGTCAGCGACGGCGCACGCGCGCACCTCCTGCACGCGATGGGGGAGGCCGCTGTCGGTCTCCTGCCGAATGGCGGCGCATACCGGCGCAAGGTCGTGCACCGCTCCGCGTACAGCGTCGAGGACTGCGATTACACGACGCTGACCTACAGCAAGCCCAGGGAGAGCGTGTAATGAGCACACAGTTGACTGCTCCGCGTCTTCGCGAGTTGTTGAGTTATAACCCTGACAACGGGGTATTCATCAATCGTGTAACCCGGTCCGGTAAAGCTGTCGCCAATCGGATAGCGGGCAGCCTCGATGCCGGTGGTTATGTGCAAATACATATTTGCGGTCGAAACTACAAGGCGCATCGGCTCGCCTTTCTTTATATGACCGGCGGCTGGCCGTCAGGCCCCGTCGATCATCGCGACGGGAAAACCTCGAATAACCGCTGGAAGAACCTGCGCGATGCAACACCATCGATCAATTCCCAGAATCAGCGCTCAGCCCGCAGCGACAACACAACAGGGCTGCTTGGCGTCAGTTACGACGTTTCGCGAGGAAGGTATCTTGCGCAGATTTCAGCAGGAGGGAAAAAGCTAAATCTCGGACGGTACGCGACATCCGCCGATGCCTACGTGGTTTATCTAGCCGCGAAGCGGCGATTGCATGAGGGAAATACGCTATGAGCGACAACACCTTATTGAGCGGCACGCGATTCGAACTTAACGCCGATACCCTTGGGTATGTCGAGCGCTTCGCGATGCTGATGTCCACAGCCGGCATCACCGTACCGGAGCCTTATCGAAACAATCCGGGCAACTGTGCGGCAGTGACATTGCAAGCGTTGACCTGGAACATGAACCCATTCGCGGTCGCAGCAAAGACGCACTTCGTCAACAATCAGATCGGCTATGAAGCGCAGCTAGTCATCGCCGCCGTCAACACCTCCGGCCTGCTGGCGGACCGTATCAACTGGGAATGGTTCGGCCCGTGGGAAAAGATCGTCGGACAGTTCGCTGAACGCGAGTCGAAGACGAAGAAGAACGAACACGGCGAGCCTGTCCGGTATCGCGTGCCTGCGTGGAACATCGAAGACGAAGATAGGCTTGGCGTGCGTTGCTTCGCGACGCTCAGGGGCGAGCGCGAACCGCGTGTGCTCACGATCCTGATGAAGCAGGCGCGCGTACGCAACTCGACACTATGGGCGGACGACCCGAAGCAGCAGATTGCTTACCTGTCCGGTAAGCGCTGGTCACGCCTGCACGCGTCCGAAGTTGTTTTCGGCGTGCGCACGCCTGACGAACTGGAAGTGATCGACGGCGGCGTGCACGATATGGGAATAGCCGAAGAAGTGCGGCCCGACCCGCCGCGTGAATCGTCGCGCACCAACAGCGTCAAGCAGCGCATGAGCAGGAATGCGCCACCACACGAAACCGTGCCGACGCTGGATGAAGTCCTGAAGCGGATTGCAGAGGCACGGAGCGCCGGTGAACTCACCGCAGCGGGCGAACTCGCCATGAAGTTGCGCACCGGTCAGGAAAAGGAGATTGCGCGCACCGCGTACAGCGACAGGCTTGCAGCAGCGCGTGCCGCTTCGCAGGCGGGCAGGAAGGTAACTGACGCGGAACCGATCGCGATGACCTTCGCGCAGGTCATGGACGGACTTGAAAAAGCCGATGCAACTGGCCTTCTCGACGTTGCCGCCAACCTGATACGCAGCGTGCCGGACGAAGGCCAGCGCGAAGAACTGGAAGAGTTCTATGTAACGAAACGCCACAGGATGGAGGGCGCGCAATGAACACAATGAATACGGTAACGATTGGCGAGGGCTGGGATCGCTTCAGACGTCAGGTGATACCGGCAACATTGTCTGACGGGCAGGTCTCTGATATGCGCGCATGCTTCTACGCGGGCGCGCTCGTTGTGCTGGAGACAGTCAACACGCTTGCAGACATCGACAGCGACGTTGTAAGCATACTGGTGCTCGAAATCCTGCAACGGGAGAAACGGGCATATCTCGGCGAAGCACACCGCTGGGCGCGGCAAGAGCCGCCGTCCGATTGAGGGGCGCGCGATGATGACCTTCGAAAATCAACCGGTCAGGGTTGAGCACATCAATACGCGCACGGAGTATCACGGCGATGACGAAGTGCTGGCCCTTGATCTGATAATCACGACCGACCTCCCGAATACGTCACTCGACCGGCTGTCGTCCACGCTGCGCCGCTCGCTTTATGATGCGGACGGAACCGGTGATCTGGTTGACCCCGATCACACGCCGCGCCTGCGCAACCCCCAGTTAGGGACGTTGCACTGGTCGGGCAGTTTCCCTGCTGACTTCACATTCAGCGATAGCGATCATGACGACGACCTGCCGTTCACCGACGCGAAGCTGGACAGGATCACGTTCGTACCCAGGGAGGGCGGCACCGTCGCGTACACATTCCGGGTCAAGGTCTACCCGGGAGACGAACAGGTTTCGGCGCGCGTCCTGTCGCTCCTGCATAGGCCCGGCGTGCGCGGTACGCTCGACGTGTTTGAAGAGGAAGCGGAAACGGTTGACTGACTGCGCCGCTGTCCCGGCGTGGTATAAACGGCTTCGACAGCCAGAACCCGCTTCGGCGGGTTTCTTTGTGTATGGGTGTGCACCGGGAGACGCTGGTGTGTTGCAGGAAAGCCGCAGAAATTGTCCTCAGATTGTCCTGATGCAAATAAAAATCTTCTTCCGGTGAACGGCAAAATCGCGGAAACCCATGCCAGACAAGAGGTTTGCGGGAAAGAAGATATTTTGTGGATTGCCCCCTGTGCGGGGCAGGCACCTACTTTTCTTTGCCTGCTGCAAAGAAAAGTAGGCAAAAGAAAGCAGCTCACCCCGCCCGCTTATAAGCGGGTCCCCCGCACAGTCACGGTAGTGGTGCATCTGGAATCTGTGCCCTCGCGCATTCGACGTTCGTGACAAGGCCATCATACTTCCGGCGGCGCTGCGCGCGCCGTGGCGGTCGTTCATCGAACCAGTCAGCGTTTTTACGCTCAGGGGTAATTCACGGAGTGCCCTCTATCCGGAACCCGCGGCACCTCAAATTGCCGTTTGCCGCGCCCGATGCCTGCGGCACTTTACAAAACCGCTACCGGAGTTCGCTGCCCGTGATACTTCACAGTGGTACCTCACTGCGGTACTTCACCGTGGTACTTCAAGATGCAGCTTGCTGTTTTTAGCGTCCAGGCGCGCTTCGCACGCTGCTGGCTATGCTCGACGTCGGTGGTCTTCCCAAAGCACCCAGCCGTCCTTGACGCCAATCGCCTGAGTGTCGGCGGCGGTTGCGGCCGAGGCAAAACCGATGGCCCTCACCACGTTCAAACGAAGTCCCGGGTTCCCGATGGACCCTTCCGGCGAGCACGTAGTGCGAGGCGGGAAGTATGACTGCTGTGTCACTGAGGCCGAATGCGCGAGGGCACAGATTCCAGATGCACCACTACTGTGGCTGTGCGGGGGACCCGCTTAGGAGTTAGCGGTGTGAGCTGCTTTCTTTTGCCTACTTTTCTTTGCAGCAGGCAAAGAAAAGTAGGTGCCTGCCCCGCACAGGGGCGACGCTAATAAACCAATAACAAAACAGGGAAAGGCCAACGCCGTAGGCAACCAGACAACGAAATCCCAACGCCAAACGCGCACAGAAAAACGCGCCGAGCAGGCAACCAACTCAAGCAAAGCCCAACGCCGTAGGCAAACACCCCCGCCGTAGGCAAAAAAACCAAACCCTCACACAAGAACCACCTCAACAGCGCGAACGCGCTCCGCATGCACCGCATCCTTAATCCCCGCAGGCGAGTCAGCGAGCCGCTTAGCCACAGCCCCAGCATCCACGCCTCGCGCAGCGACAAGCGCAACCCGCAGCCGCTCAGCCTGCGGATACTCCCGCATCTCAAACCCGAGCCGCCCACGAGCATCCGCCTCACACGCCTGCAAGGCCTCGGCAAAACGCGCCGGTTTCCGGATAGCATCGCTGCGCTCAAGCAACCTCACCAACGCAGCTGCCCCCATCTCCATCACGCGATGAATATTCCCATGCTCCCGCGCCACCAGCAGCGCCAGGTCGCGACATTCATTCGGCACGCGCAACCGCTCGCATAACGGCTTCAGCAAATCCACACTGCGCCCCTCATGCCCGATATGCCGCGGCAATACATCATCCGGCGTCGTCGCTTTGCCGAGATCGTGCGTGAGCGCCGCGAACCGAACCGGCAACGCGTACCCCTGCTGCGCAGCATGGTCGAGCACCATCATCACATGGACGCCCGTGTCCACTTCGGGGTGGTAATCAGCCCGCTGAGGCACGCCGAACAGCGCGTCGATCTCCGGCAGGATTCGCACCAGCGCGCCGCATTCCCGCAGCACGTCGAACATGCGGGACGGCTTCTTCTCCATCAACCCGCGTGACACCTCCTGCCACACCCGCTCGGCCACCAGCGCATCCACTTCACCGTCGGCCACCATCGCGCGCATCAGCGCCATCGTCTCCGGCGCAACGGTGAAGTCGACGAAGCGCGCCGCGAACCGCGCAATCCGCAAAATCCGCACGGGGTCTTCGAGAAACGCAGCGCTAACGTGCCGGAAGAGCCGCGCCTGTAAATCGCCCCGGCCATTGAACGGGTCGATCACCGGGCCGGTCAGCTCACCGTCAGGGCGTACTTCGCGCGCCATCGCGTTGACCGTCAGGTCGCGGCGAGCGAGATCCTCTTCGAGCGTGACATCCGGTGCGTAGAAAAACTGGAAGCCGTGATAGCCCGCGGCCGTCTTGCGCTCGGTGCGCGCGAGCGCATATTCCTCGTGAGTCTGCGGATGCAGGAATACCGGGAAATCCTTGCCCACCGGACGATAACCCTGCGCCACCATCTGCTCGGGTGTCGCGCCAACCACCACGTAGTCGCGATCCTGCACCGGCACGCCCAACAACTCGTCGCGAATGGCTCCGCCTACCGCGTAGATATTCATGGACATACGTCTTGATAGGGAATCGTGTGCGTTTCCTGAAGCGCGTCGTCGATCCACGCCTTCACCTCCGGCAGCGCCGCCACGCGATCCACATAGGCCGCGGAGGCTTCCGATAGCGCCGGCCGCCACGTTTTGAAGCGCATCACGACCGGCGCGTACATCGCGTCGGCAATGCCGAACTCGCCGAACAGGAAGGGCCCGCCATAGGTGTCGAGACAGTTGCGCCAGATCGCCTCGATACGCGCGATATCGGCCAACGCACCCGGCGTGGCGTTCTTGCCGGGAAACGACGCGCGAATGTTCATCCACATGTTCGAGCGCAAATCGCCGAAGCCCGAATGCATCTCGGCGCTCACGCTGCGCGCGTGGCTGCGCGCCGCCGGGTCGCGCGGCCAGAGCGCATGCTGCGGGAAGCGCTCGGCCAGCGTTTCGGCGATCGCCAATGAATCCCACGTGGCCACTCCGTCGTCACCGATCAAACACGGCACCTTGCCCGGGCCCGTCGGCGCGTACGCCAGGATCGCGGGCTTCGTGCCGGGCACATACAGGTGAATCAGCACCTCTTCGAATGGAATGCCGAAATGTTTGAACAGCAGCCACGGACGCATCGACCATGACGAATAGTTTTTGTCACCGATAAGCAGCTTCATGCTTCGTATAAAAGGAAGTTGAAAAAAGATTCAGCGCCCCGCGCTGGCGCGAAATGCGTCGAAGCGCGAACGCGCCGATGCGCCGGTCAGATATACGGGGGCGATCGCTTCGATGCTGGCGGGTTCGATGCCGAGTTCAGACGCAAGCGGCCCGCTCAACACGTTGTCGACTTTCATCGAATCGAGATTGTCGCGCGAGATCACCGGTTCGCCCGGCGCCATTTCGAACGTCAGCGCTTGCAGGCGCGCCAATGCTTCCGGCAGGCGAATAATCCGCGCATGCCGGCCGATCACATCGCCGCAATACTTCACGAGGTCTTCGAGTGTATAGACGGTCGGGCCACCGAGTTCATAGGTATGGGCACTAGCCGCATCGAGATCGAGCACGTTGCAAATCGCTTTCGCCACGTCGCCGACGTACACCGGCTGGAATTTCGCATCCGGCATGGCAAGTGGAATCACCGGAAACATCCGCTGCAGAAACGCAAACTTGTTGAGAAACTGGTCTTCGGGACCGAACACCACGGACGGCCGGAAAACCGTCCACGCCAGGTTCGCCACGTGCACGGCTTTTTCGCCGTCGCCCTTCGAGCGCGAATACATGCTCGGCCCGTTCGGGTCGGCGCCGAGCGCGCTGATATGAATCAGCCGGTGCACACCCTTGCCTTCACAAGCCGCAACGATTCTGGTCGGCAATTCGACATGCGTGCGCGCGAATTCCGGACCATAGGGCGTGCCACGTTTGCCATGCAGCGTGGCAACGAGGTTGATCACACAATCGGCGCCTTCGACGAAACGCGCGAGCTGCACCGGATCGAACACGTCGGCTTCGATCACGTCGATGGGGAGCAGGGTGAGATGGCGGGCGTTGTAGCGGCGCCGGGTGGCGATGCGCACGTCTTTGCCCATTTCAACGAGAGCATTGACGAGATAGCTGCCGATAAAACCGGAACCGCCGATAACCGCAACGGCTTGATGTCGCATTTTCGACTCCCTGGTGGAAGCCGCGGCAACGGCTGGCGTGGCGCACCGCCGCATCAGAAGACATGACGCGGCGGCGGCACGGCGCTTACGGTGCGATATAACCCAGACGCGCCTTCAGCGATTGCGGACGGCCTTCGAACAACGCCGCGTAGTAGACCGTGTTGGACAACACATTCTTGACGTAGTCGCGCGTTTCCTGGAACGGAATCGCCTCGGCAAAGATCGCGCCTTCAACCGGATGCTGCAACGATTGCCGCCAGTTGCGCGGACGGCCGGGACCAGCGTTATAACCGGCGGTGGCCAGCACGGCGGACCCGTCGAACTGATTGTAGATCATAGACAGGTAGTTCGTGCCGAGCAGGATGTTGGTGTTGATGTCGTTCATCTGCTCGCGCGAAATCGGGCCGAGGCCGATCTTCTTCGCCACCAGTTGCGCAGTGCCCGGCATCAGTTGCATCAGACCGCTCGCGCCGACTTCCGAGCGCGCGTTCATGATGAAGCGCGACTCCTGGCGAATCAGCCCGTATGCCCATTCCACATCCAGCCCATTCGACTGCGCGTCGCGCTCGACGATATCCTTGAACGGCGACAGATAACGCAGCGAGAAATCGTGCTCGCTCTTCGTGCGGTCCGCCGTGTTCACGGTACGGTCATACAACTCGATGCGGCGCGCGTACTCGGCTACGGCGATCAGTTGCCGGTCGCTCATGTTGCGCAGCGGCCAGTTCCATTCGCGATTGCCTTCGAGCCGCAGGTTCAGCGCGTAGAAACGCTGCGCCAGATCGAAGCCCGGCGTGCTGCCGGCCTGCTGGATTTCGGCGTCCGTCACGGTGGTTTTCGGCGGCACGGTGATCTTCTGGCCGAGCTCTTCCGAAGCCAGTTGGCCGTAGAAGTTGAAGCCCTGCGAGATCGACTCGAATTCCTGATTGGCCGTGGTTGTGTCGCCGGCCTGCTTGAGCGCACGGGCATGCCAGTACACCCACGAAGGCTGGTTGCGCAACGCCGCCGGCATCTGTTCGATCGACCAGCGCACCATCGTCCAGTCGCCCGCGAGCAGCGCGGTGCGGGTGCGCCATTCGTACGCCGGGTTCGACAGCGGTGCATTCACCGAAAGCCGGTACCAGTCCACCGCGCTCGGCATCTGTTTGACGGCGGCCTGATAAGCGATCGTGCCCCAGCCGATCGCACGCTCTGGCGAACTCAGCGAGGGCGCCACCGAAGCGAACGTGGCCGCGGCCATGGCCGGGTCGTTGCGCGCCATGCGCGTGATCGCGAGCAACGCCAGTTGATGCGATTGCGTATCCGGACCGACACCGCGCGCCAGCAGCAACGGCGGCGTACTCGTGGCCTGGCCGAACAGCACCGGGTCGGGCGGCTGGTTGCTGAGCGCATCGACAAGCTTGCTGCCCGTGCTGGTGTAGTTCTGTTCGTACGCGAGACGGATCTGTTGCCAGACGTCGTCGGAACTGAATTGCTGGTTGACCGCCAGCGAGGTGATCAGATCGACGCAACCGTCGCTGTACCACTTCGGATCGACCAGCAGCGCACGCGCCTCGGCCGCGACGTTTTCACCCCGCGCGGCGCGCGATTCGAGCGCGTAGCACTTCACCTGCGTATCGTCATTCAGCACGAAACGCGCGTATTGCTGATCGAAGTTGCGCCAGTCGTGACGCGCACCGAGTACGGTGAGGTAGTCGTTGCGCATGCGGTCGGCGATCGCCTGCCCGTCGTACTTTTGCAGGAACGCCAGCACGGGTGCGTCCGGCGCGTCGATACGCGCATGGCCGCTGGAATCGAACAACTGCGGCTTGATCTGGAAGTACTCGAGATACGACGGCGCCGGGTAGTTCGGGATCATGCTCGCCAGTTGCGCTGCGCGCGCCGCGTCATTTGTGCGGGCTGCTTCGCGAAGCTGGACGAAGGTCTGGTCGTCGTTCGTGAGTTGCGAAAGGGGAATGGGCTTGACGGCCGAGGCCGTGCTGCACGCGACGAGTGCCGCAGCGGCAAGCGCCAGACCGGCCGCGCGATATACTCGATAGAGGCGTTTTGACATCGTTGTTTCTGGAGCGCGAATTGAACCCAAGCATAGCATGCAACCCTGTCGCAGAATCGAAAAAGGCACTGCGTCGAATGCTATTGGAAGCAAGGCTACAAGCGGCTTCCGAGCCGGCGCACAACGCCGCGCTCAACCGTCGCATTCTTGATGCGTTGAAGCGCTACGGCGTGAGCAGCGTGGGATTCTATTGGCCGCTGTCGGGCGAATTCGACGCGCGCACCGCGATTGCGATCTGGCTGGCGGCGGACACGCAACGCGAGGCGAGTCTGCCGATCATCAAGGAACGCGGCGTGCCGCTCGAATTCCACGCATGGGCGCCGGATACGCCGATGAAGATCGGCCATCACAAGATCGCCGAACCCACCTCCGGCCGTGTCGTGGTTCCCGAGCTGCTGTTCGTGCCGTGTGTCGGCTTTGACGCCGACGGCTTCCGCCTCGGCTACGGCGGCGGCTACTACGACCGCACGCTGGCTGCATGGCCGGGCGCGAAGAAGCCGGTCACGGTCGGCATCGCCTATGAAGCGTGCCGCACGGACGCGTTGCAGCGCGAAGCCCACGACATCCCGCTCGATCTGATCGTGACGGAAGCCGGCCTCTATCCACATCCGGCGGATTAAGCGTTTGAACCGCGCCGTACGAGGCGCATCCCTCATCAGCCGCCGAGGCCGGCCACTGTTATAAAGACGCCGCCGCCCGCGCGGCCGTGTCGTACAGTCCGGACGCATTGCGCATCAGTTGCGCCGCCTCGCCGATCTGCTCGTTGGTCAGGCCGCTTTCCTTCAGCGTCGAAATCAGGCAGCTCTCGCGCACCTCGCGGTACCTCAGGCAAAGCTCGCGGCCCGCATCGGTCGCCGAGAAGAACACTTCCTTGCCGGTCTTTTCGCTTTTTACATACCCTCTAGCTACGAGCTTCTTCAACGCGTAAGTGGCGACGTGCGTGTCTTCGATGTTCAGCACGAAGCAGATGTCCGCCAGTTTCTTGCGCCGCTCGCGATGGCTGACGTGGTGCAGCAGCGAGACTTCGATCGCGGTCATGTCCTTTTCGCCGGCCGCCGACATGCAACGCACCATCCAGCGGTTGAATGCATTGCCGGCCATGATGAGCGCGTACTCCAGTTCGGACAGCTCCGCGCTTGTGTCAGACACGAGATGTTCCGAGGACACGATCTTGGTGGGATGGCGCGACATGGTGAAGATTCTCGAGAAACAGGATGGGAAGGTGTCGGGAGTGTACGACGAGCGACCCATTCCGGGGAGCTTGGCGAAAACGCTTATAGATAAATTGTTGATATTTTATTGATAATGTACGCTTCAAACATCCCGTGCCCTGTGCCGATAAATATCCATAGGGTTCGATATGCTCGACATCTCCGACTCGATCTGGGCCATTAAGCGATGAGCCAACCAAGAATTTTCCCGCTCGGCGACGCCGCGCTAGTCTGCGAGGCGCCCCCGCCTGCCACGCTGGACTGCCAGCGGCGCGTGTGGGCGGCCGCCGAGGCTGCGCGCGACTGGCCGCACGTGCTGGAGGTCGTGCCGGGTATGAACAATCTGACGCTCGTGTTCGACCCGCTCGAGGCCGACCGCGACGCGCTGGTGAGCCATCTGCAAGCAGCCTGGAGTGCGGTGAGCGACGTGCCCGCCTCCGGCCGCGAAGTTGAAATCCCGGTGCAATACGGCGGCGAGTTCGGCCCCGACCTGCAGGCGGTCGCCAATCACACCGGCCTGAGCGTGCGTGAAGTCGTGCAACGTCATGCGGACGGCGAATACGTCGTGTTTTTCCTCGGCTTCCAACCGGGCTTCGCCTATATGGGCGGGCTCAATGAAGCTCTGCATACGCCGCGCCGTTCGTCGCCGCGGCTGGAAGTGCCGGCCGGTTCGGTCGGCATCGGCGGCGAACAGACCGGCATTTATCCGGCAACCTCCCCCGGCGGCTGGCAATTGATCGGCCGCACCGAACTGCCGCTGTTCGATCCCGCTCGCCGTCCGCCCACCCTGCTGCAACCGGGCGACCGGGTGCGCTTTACCGTCGCGGGGATACACGCATGATCGATGTCATTCGCGCGGGCCTTCTGACCACGATTCAGGATCTCGGCCGCCACGGCTACCGGCACCTCGGCGTCGCCATGGGGGGCGCGCTCGATCGTCTGTCGCTCGAAGTCGGCAACCGGCTGGTCGGCAACCGGCCCGATGCGGCCGGTCTGGAAATTACCTTCGGCCCGACCGTGCTGCGCTTTTTGCGCGCCACACGCGTAGCCATCACCGGTACCGAATTCGGCGCGACCCTCGACGGCAAGCCGGTCTATTCGTGGTGGAGCCTGCCGGTGCAGGCCGGCCAGGAGCTGGTGCTGAACGCGGCCAAACGCGGCATGCGAGGCTATGTCTGCATCGCCGGCGGCATCGACGTTTTGCCGATGCTCGGCTCGCGCAGCACCGATATCTCTGGTCATTTCGGCGGACTCGGCGGCCGGGCGCTACGCGACGGCGATCGCTTGCCGGTCGGCGCGCCGCTGCAGCGCGGCCAGGTCGGCTTTACGCCCGAAGCGCCCGAGTTCGGCGTGAAGGCGCCCGCCTGGTGCAAATTCGTGCTGGTTCACGAGCCGCTGCGGCGCGGCCGGCATCCGTCCGGCGTGCCGTGGGCGGTGCCGATCCGCGTGCTGCAAGGTCCCGAATACGACAGCTTCACCGAAAAAGCGCACGAGTCGTTCTGGTCCGATGAATGGCTGGTCACACCCAACAGCAACCGCATGGGCTACCGCCTCGCCGGCACTGAACTGAAGCGCACCCAGAAAAGCGATCTGCTCTCGCATGCCGTGTTGCCCGGCACGATTCAGGTCCCGCCGAACGGCCAGCCGATCGTGCTGATGAGCGATGCGCAGACCACCGGCGGCTATCCGAAGATCGGCGCGGTGATTCAGGCCGATCTATGGAAGCTCGCGCAGGTTCGCCTGAACGCCGCCATCCGTTTCATCCCGACGACGCCCTATGAGGCGCGCCAGGCCTTACTGGAAGAACGCACGTATTTGCGGCAGATCGACGCCGCGATTGCCATGCACGAAGAACGCTGCGCGCGCCAGCCGGCGGTCGCAGCGCTGTAACACTATGCAGAGGAACACCATGGAAATCGATTTGAACGCCGATCTCGGCGAAGGCTGTGGCTCAGACGAGGCGCTGCTCGACCTCGTCAGCTCGGCCAACATCGCGTGCGGCTGGCACGCGGGCGGCGCCAACGCCATGCGCGACTGCGTGCGCTGGGCAGTGCAAAAAGGCGTGTCGATCGGCGCGCATCCGAGCTTTAACGATCCTGAGAATTTTGGCCGCAAGGAAATGGATCTGCCGGCCAACGACATCTACGCGGGCGTGCTGTATCAGCTCGGCGCATTGTCGGCGATTGCACAGGCCGAAGGCGGCCGCATCGCGCACGTCAAGCCGCACGGCGCGCTCTACAACCAGGCCGCGCGCGACGCGAAGATCGCCGATGCGATCGTCTCGGCGGTTCACGATTTCGACCCGTCGGTGGCCGTGTTCGCGCTCGCCAACAGCGGACTCGTGACGGCGGCACGCGAAGCGGGCCTGACCGCCGTCGAAGAAGTATTCGCCGACCGCGGTTATCGCGCCGACGGCTCGCTCGTGCCGCGCAAGGAGCCGGGCGCGCTGCTCGACGACGAAGACGTGGTACTGGAACGCACGCTCGCCATGGTGCGCGAGCGTCGCGTGCAAGCCGTCGACGGACACTGGGTGCCGCTCAATGCGCAAACCATCTGCCTGCACGGCGACGGGCCGCATGCACTGGCATTCGCGCGACGCATCCGTAACGCGCTACAGGACGCCGGCATCGAAGTTCACGCGGCCGGCGCCGCGAGCGTCTGATCCGGGCGCTGACAAACGCGAAGCCGGACAGCGCGATTCAACCGTTGCCCAACCCCGAACGCCCCGCTTCATGCGGGGCGTTTGCCAGGTGCAAGACGCAGTGCAGTACCGCAGTGAGTAGACGCAAGCGTAAGTGGACATGCAGGTGCAGGTGTAGTCGAAGCAAGGCGGCCATCAAGAGCCGCGGCAGCAAAACGGCGCATGAGTACCCTGGCGCCGGCCCACGTTAGCCGCCACAAGCGGCAAGGTTGAAACCCTGTTTGGAGATCCAGATGCAGACAACAGTCAGTCTATGGCCGCTCATTGGCGTGGCCGTCATCATCGTCGGCTTTTTATTACGGTTCAATCCGATGCTGATCGTGGCGGTTGCCGCGATCGTCACGGGTCTGGCCGCGCATTTCCCGCTGGAAAAGATCCTCGCTGAAATCGGCACCGGCTTTATCAAGACCCGCAACATCCCGCTGATCATCCTGTTGCCGCTGGCGGTGATCGGCCTGCTGGAACGGCATGGCCTGCGCGAGCGCGCGCAAGCGTGGATCGGCGGCATCAAGGCTGCAACCGCGGGGCGTTTGCTGATCGTCTATCTGCTGGTGCGCGAACTGACTGCCGCTGTCGGCCTGACCGGTCTCGGCGGTCATCCGCAGATGGTGCGTCCGCTGATCGCACCGATGGCCGAAGGTGCAACGGAAACACGCTTCGGCAAGATCAGCGACGCGGTGCGTTTCAAGCTGCGCGCCTTCTCCGCGGCGACCGACAACGTCGGCCTGTTCTTCGGTGAAGACATCTTCGTCGCGTTCGGCGCGATCGTGCTGATGACAACTTTCCTGAAAGAAGCCGGCATCATCGTCGAGCCGATTCACGTGGCCGTCTGGGGCATCCCGACCGCGATCTGCGCGTTCATCATTCACGGCTTCCGCCTGTATCTGCTCGACCGCAGGCTCGAACGCGAACTGCGCGGGAATGCGGCTGCCAACGCCGCTGCAGTTTCGCCGACGCAATCCGCAGCAGGAGACAAAGCATGACGCTCACGATTACCTATCTGTTCTGGTTGCTGGGCGTCGTGCTGCTCATCATCGGCGGCATGATCGTCACGGACAAGGAACACCCGCGCCGTTTCACCGCGGGCGGTTTCTGGATCCTTTACGCGCTGATCTTCCTGATCGGTGACAAGTTGCCGCCCTCGGTGGTCGGCGTGCTGGTGATCGTGATGGCGTTGATTGCGGGCTTTGGCGGTGTGACCGCGGCCAAGCCGAAACTGCTGTCGCTCGAAGCGCGCATGGCCAGCGCCGCGCGTCTGCGCAACAAACTGTTCGTGCCCGCGCTGACGATTCCGGTCGTCACCGTGATCATTACGCTGTCGGCCAGCCATCTGATCTTCGGCGGCACGCCGCTGATCGAGAAGGCTAACGTCACGCTGATCGGCTTCGGCATCGGCTGTGTGATCGCACTCGCGATTGCCTGTGTGATGACGCGCGATACCGTCGGCCAGTCGATGAAAGAAGCGCGCCGCCTGGTCGATGCGTTGTCATGGGCCGCGGTGCTGCCGCAGATGCTCGGCATGCTCGGCCTCGTGTTCTCGGACGCTGGAGTGGGCAAGGCGGTGGCTCACGTGACCACGGCCTACATCAGCCTCGACTACCGGTTTGTCGCGGTGGCTGTGTACTGCATCGGCATGGCGCTGTTCACGATGGTGATGGGCAACGGCTTTGCCGCATTCCCGGTGATGACGGGCGGCGTCGGCGTGCCGATTCTGGTGGGCGTGTTTCACGGCAATCCTGCGGTGATGGTCGCGATCGGCATGTTCTCCGGCTACTGCGGCACGCTGATGACGCCGATGGCCGCGAACTTCAACATGGTGCCCGCCGCGCTGCTGGAACTGCCGGATAAGAATGCGGTGATCAAGGTGCAGGTGCCCACCGCGCTGACCTTGCTGGTCGTGAATATTTTCCTGCTGAATTTCCTGATGTTCTTGTAGGAATCTTGACTCACCGCTTCGGCAAACCTAGACGAACAACGCGTTCGACTTGGTGGGCTGAAGCGGCGCGGTGCAGTGCGCCTGTGTAAAACAGCAGTCTGAATCGAGACGCGTGATTCGCCGGCTAAACAAGGCTGCGTGGAGCATCTCTCACACTGTCTGACCCGAAGGTCTGCTGCAGAGCTGCAGCCACCTGTTCGAGCACATTGTCCCAGTCACCCTGCTGCGGCTGGGTGAAGATCCGCACGCTCGAATACCACGGGCTATCCTCGCGATCGCGCAACCAGCGCCAGCAACCCGCAAAGCGATTGAGCAGCCAGACCGGCTTACCCATCGCGGCGGCCAGATGCGCGACTGATGTATCCACCGAAATCACCAGATCAAGGTTCTCGATTAGCGCAGCGGTGTCCGCGAAATCGTCGACTTCATCCATGTAGCTTGTCAGACGTGCCTCGCTTGCCGGATCGGCGCGCTTCGCGAGGTCGTCGGTTTTTTGCAAACTGATCCAGCGGATGTGCGGCATGGCGAGCAGCGGCGCCATGTGTGCGGAAGTCATGCTGCGCACCCTGTCCTCGGTAAAACCTGAATGGCCTCCGGCCCACACCACGCCTACGCGCGGCAGGCCAGGGTTCGGCAAGGCTGCCAGCCGGGCATGCCACCAGGCAGCACGGCCGGCATCGGCATGTAGATAGGTGAAAGCCGGAATGGTGTCCAGCCGCGTGCCGAACGCCATGGGCAACGACATCAGCGGGCAATACCAGTCCCACTCGTCGAAGTTCGGCTCGACGTTATCGAGCACCGTTACGCCCGGCCAGCGCGGTTCGAACGACTGCTCGTACAGGCGCTTCAATGGCTGCGGGCAGATATAGCCGACCTCGGAAAAATGCTCGAGGGCCAACGGCAGATAGCGCACGAACTGCAGACTGTCGCCGAATCCCTGCTCATGGAAGACCAGCAGACGCGGGCGACGAGCAGGCACGTCGCCCATGCAACCGGCGGCGTTCAGATTCTCTCCTCTCCATTGCGGCAACGGTACCGGCGGGCGCTCCGGCGCGGGGCGTCCCTGGCCGTCGACCATATTGACCCAGCGGTCTTCAAACAACGGCCACGCTTCTTCATACTGCCCCGCAGCCAGCAAAACGGTAGCGAGATTGCAGCGGGCGCTGAGATAGTCCGGTTTCAGCGCAATGGCTCGCCGCAAATACCGCTCAGCTTCGTTCAACGCTCCTAGGTGCCGGGTCACGGTCCCCAGATTGGCATGCGCGCCCGCGTGGTCCGGGTCGAGTTCAAGCAGCCTGCGATAGGCGTGTGCTGCAGCCTGATTGTGCCCCTGCATCTGCAGTGTCAGACCGAGAAAAAGATGCAGCGAAGCCGCGTCGGGGTGGCGCTCAAGGCCGAGTTGAGCTGTCTGCCTGGCATCGGCGATCGCCCCCGTTTTGATCTGGATAAAGCACTGCAAGTGAAAGGAGGCCGCGTCAGGCTGAGCTTCGAGTGCGCGTTCGGCCCAGCCTTGCGCCGAGTCCATCTGCTTCGATTCAAGCGCCAGCAACGCGTAGGCAAACAACGCACCGCCATGTCTGGGATTACGCGCGAGGAGTCGGTCGAGGAGTCTCTGTGCCTCGTCGACGTTGCCTGCTTCGCGAGCTTCGTCGGCCGCTTTGTGCAAGGCCGTGATGTCGTCGGGCGGGAGAGAGAAAGGGACTGGCATGATCGGCGAGCAGGTGTGCGTGGAAAGTGCGGTCCGGAAGCCTTGATAGTTGATATCGCTCAGCGCTGCGGACACAGGTAGGCGATGAACGCTAGCGCAAGTTATGCGAATGGCGTGCGTCCGATCGGAGCGCCAATTGTGGACGCCGCGTGATGCCCGGTCTTTAGGACCGCTCCGAAACGTGCGATGCAGGAAGGCCGGTTTCGCAATGGCATGAAGTTCATGCGCGAGGCCAGCACTTCCATTCCGAAGCATGTGGAAATCGCTGAATTAGGATGCGTCCGATCGTCAGCGTCGACGCCGAACCTTACGCTGGCGGATGGTCTCCCATCCACGCATGCCGCCGCGTGCCAAGCGCGACATCGGCGCTCTCCCCTCCAGGTCCTCATGGAATATTCACCCAGCGTTGACAGTTCGCAGACATCGCCTTCGGCCTATCTAGCTTCGCTTATCGGTGCCGCACTCGAAGCTCACCTGGCCGGCCAACTGGAGGCCGCCGAGTCGTTCTACCGCGAAGCCCTCGCTATCGATCCCGCTCACGCCGACGCGTTGCACTACTACGGCGTGCTGCAACATCAGCTAGGCGATCATGAGTCCGCCGCCCGGTTGCTCAGCGCAGCGCTGCGGATCGACAGGAACAACGCCGCCTGCTGGAGTAACCGCGGCCTCACCGCCGCGGCACTGGGCCATCAGGAAGAAGCCATGATCTGCTACGACCAGGCCTTGCAGTTACAGCCGGACTTCGCCGACGCACGCAACAACTTCGGCGTCGCGCTGCAGGCGCAAGGCGCCCTGGAGATCGCCATCGAGCAATATCGGCTGGCGCTGTCGGCCGAGCCCGCCTTTGTCGATGCGTACCTGAACCTCGGCACGGCGCTCGCCAAGCTGGGACGTTATGACGAGGCACTCGCCTGCTACCGGAGCGCGTCGTCGCTCGATCCTCACTCGGCCGAGGTGCATTTCAACGCGGGCAACGCGTACAACGCGCAAGGCCGGCACACTGAAGCGATCGCCAGTTTCGAGCAGGCTTTGGCGCTCCGTCCTCGGTACGCCGAAGCCCATATCAACCTCGGCAGCCTGATCGGCAAACTCGGCGACTACGCCGGTGCTGAATCGCACTATCGCCGAGCGGTCGTGCTCAAGCCGAATCCCACGAATCTGGTTTGCCTCGGCGGGTCACTCGGCGCGCAGGACCGCCTCAACGAAGAGGAAGGCCTCTATCGCCACGCACTGGCGCTCGATCCACACTATGCCGATGCGCATCAGAACCTCGCGTGGCTGTTGCTCAAGCGCGGCGATTACAAGCAGGGTTGGGCGGCGTTTGCGAAACGCTGGCGCAAGAGCGACTACGAGGCGATCGTGGTTCCAGGCATCGCCGAGTGGCGGGGCGAGCCGCTCGACGGGCGCCGTCTGTTGCTGGTCGGTGAACAGGGTTTCGGCGATCACTTCCAGTTTCTGCGCTATGCGCGTGTGCTCGAACAACTCGGCGCGACACTCGACATTTGCGTGCGCGAACCGCTGCTGCCGCTAGTTGAACGCATCCCGGGCGTGCATCGCGCATTCAACGGGACGCCTGAAGGCGAATACGATTTCTGGGTGCCGATGATGAGCGTGCCTTCGTGCGTCGGCACTGAACTGTCAACCATTCCTGCGGATGTACCGTACGTGTTTGCCGACCAGGCAAAGACCAAGGCATGGCGCAAGCGGGTAAACGCAGCCGGCAAAACAAAACGCAAAGTGGGCCTGGTGTGGTCCGGCAGCCCGACGTTTGGCAACGATCGCTACCGGTCGATGGCGCTCGCCGATCTGGGCGCGCTAAGCGAACTGGAGGGCATTGCGTGGTACCCGCTGCAAAAGGGCTCCGCGCACGCGCAATTGGCCGATGCGTCTGAAGCTTTCCGCGCCCACGATTTCACCGCCGATCTGCACAACTTCGACGACACCGCCGCGCTCATCATGAATCTCGATCTGGTGATCGCCGTGGATACCGGCGTGGCGCACCTGGCGGCCGCACTGGGCAAGCCGGTGTGGGTGCTGCTGCCCGCCAACTCGGATTGGCGCTGGCTCGAAGAGCGCAGCGATTCGCCGTGGTATCCGGCGATGAAATTATTCCGACAAACGACGTTGGGCGATTGGACGCCAGTGGTTAAACGCGTGTCCGAAGCACTGCGCGACGGCAATCCATAAAACCTCCGCTGCACAGATTTCAGGCGTTTCTGCGCAGCGCCTTCCCAACCCTTTTGTGCCCAGACAGAATGCTGAAACGCCATACCTTAAGGACGACGACGCTGTTGCGCCTGCATATAGGCGCGCAACAACTTGTTGATACGCGTCTGATAGCCCGCCCCCTGCTCCTTGAACCAGCTCAGCACATCCGCATCCAGGCGCATCGTCACAGCCTGCTTCGGCGGAACGTGCAGTTCAGCGCGATCAAAAAAGTCGTCGCCCAGTTCAGGCACGTCGCTCGTATCGATTTGCGCGTCGTCCGTCTTTGCCAGTCGCTTCCAGTCGGTTCCAGATGTTTTACCCATAATTTCACCTCTGCTCGTTTTCAGCCATTGCCACGATGCGTGCCAATCAATTCCAGACGCTGTGCTTGTAGCGTTTGACTTCGTGCTTTGTCGCCTTGCGGGCCGAAATGATACGGATCACATCCGCGCTGCGCTCGACGTACACCACTACACCCACGATGGCCGCCATCCAGCCTAGTGCGACCCAACGGTCTTCGCCGTAGTCTTCCCGCTGGTCTATCGCTGTGAATACCGGATGGTTGAATACGTCGATAGCATCTATGAAGTCGATGCCATGCTTATGGATGTTGATTTGATTCTTGATTTCGTCCCACTCAAAACGCACGCGCCACCTGTATTGACGTTTGTACATACATCATAGCATGCAAAGGCAGCTATGGCTGCGTACGCCGCGAACAATTTGCGGCGCACGTCAGCATCGGACTGGCTGCCTGATTACCGGTTCCTGTTCTGGCCGAACGGCCTATTCCGGCTAAGACTGTGGTCAGCCACGACGCACATTTCGCGTCAAACCGGGACGAACCTCACCACGCATCCACCACGAACCCGTGCTGCCGCAAAAGCTGCAGCACGCCCTTGCGGCCGCCCAGATGCAACGCGCCGATCGCCACGAACACCGGCTTGTTCGGCCCGGCGATCAGCAGCATCCGCGACACGAAACGCCGGTTGCGTTCGTACACGATCTTGTTGTCGATCGAGTCGGAGACGCGCTTGTCGCGCGCCAGCTTTTCGGACTTCGCGGCCTGCCAGGCCGCAATCGCATCGGCGTCCCCCACTCGCCACAGCCGATGCAAGGTCTTCACATCGTCGACGTTTTCCGCGGGTGTCTGCACCAGGTCCTGCGCGAGCATTTCGCGCTGCTGCGCAAGCGTGAGGCTGGTGAACGCGCGCATCTGCTGATGCAGCGTCTCGAGACCGACGATCTTGCCGCGCGTCCTGATATACACGTTCTGCAATTGCGCTTCCGTGCCGTATTCAGTCTGCAAGCCGGCGCTCAACGAATCGTAGGTTTCGACCACCAGCGACGCGAGCCACGGCCGCATCTTCTTGATTTCATCCAGTGCCGCGGGATTGCCGCGCAGCCGAAAAGCCAGCTTGTGCCACAAAGGCTCGGGCAGCAGGCCCGGCAGACAGTCCCGGCGGCATATGCCGTACTTCGACACGTCGTCTTGCGAGACCAGCAGTTCGTCGGGTGAGAGTTCGAGCGCCAGCGTCGGCGAGGCCGCCAGCGCGCCGAGGATCGGCGCGCGGAACGGTTGCCCGGGCGGGTAGTCGGCGGGGTCGCCGACGTGCAGCGTGCCGAGCACGTAGATCGTTGTGGTGCCGCGCGTTGCAACGTAAAACGGCATGCGTGCCGGCTGCAGGCGCACCGGGCCGCTGGCTGTCGTGCCGGGCGTCGCGGGAGGCGGATTGAAGCCGGGCAAGGTGGCGCGCGGTTGCGCCGGCAAATTGGGCACCGGCAATGCCGGCCGGCCGGCCTGAGCGGGCGCATTGGCCGCCGCGCCGGCAGCATGGACAACGCCGATCGGCCCTGCACCAGGATGAAGGACAGAACAAGCACCGAAGAGCGCGGCACCGGTCAGTGCACGCGCTCCCCAGCGCCGCGCGAAAGCAGCGTGGCGGGCGCCATCACGCGAGCGGCGCGTAAGACGACGCGCCGCCACTGCATCAGGCATCCATGTCCCCCACCTCCTCGGCACGGTGACACGACACCTGACGACCATCCACTTCGCGCAACTTCGGTTCTTCGCTGCGGCAACGGTCGATCACATACGGGCAGCGCTGATGGAACGTGCAGCCCGACGGCGGATTCAGCGGCGACGGCATTTCACCTTGCAGCTTGATCTTGATGGTGCGATCCGCTTCGAAGATCGACGGCGTGGCCGACATCAGCGCACGCGTGTAGGGATGCCGCGGATTCGAGAAAATCCGCTTCTTGTCGCCGAGCTCCGCCACGCCACCGAAGTACATCACCATCACATCGTCGGCAATATGCTCCACCACCGAGAGGTTGTGCGAGATGAACACGTAGCTGGTTTTGAACTGCTCCTGCAGATCCATGAACAGATTAAGAATCTGCGCCTGGATCGACACGTCGAGCGCGGACACCGGTTCATCGGCAACCACGATCTGCGGATCAAGGATCATCGCGCGCGCAATCGCCACGCGCTGCCGCTGACCGCCCGAGAACATATGCGGATAGCGCTTGGCATGCTCCGGACGCAAGCCGACCGTGCGCATCATCTGCGCGATCCGTTCAGCACGTTCGGTCGTGCTCAGTTGCGTGTTGATCGCAAGCGGTTCGCCGAGCGTCTGCTCGACCGTCTTGCGCGGATTCAGCGAGGCAAACGGATTCTGAAACACCATCTGCACGCGCCGCCGCAGCGCGGCGATCTTCGCGTGATCGGCGCCGGCCACGTCTTCACCGTCGATCAACAGGCGGCCCGCACTGGGCGCCTCGATCATGGTCAGTTGACGCGCGAGGGTGGACTTTCCGCAACCGGATTCACCCACCACCGCCAGGGTCTTGCCGCGTTCGAGCGCAAACGACACGCCGTTCAAAGCCTTGACCGTGCCCTGGCTGAACAGGCTGCGCTTCACCGTGTAATAACGCGCGAGCTTGTCGGCAACCAGCACGTGATCGCCCGCATGGTCCGACTGGCGCCGCGGTTCGAATACTGCGTTCATCGTGCGCCTCCATGGGTGTGAACGTTGGCGTCGCCGCTCAGGTTCAGGGGTTTGATGCAGCGTACGCGCGCCACCTCAGCGTGGTCTTGCATCGGCGCCAGTGCAGGCCGCGCCTTCATGCAATCGTCGACCACGTACTTGCAGCGCGGCGCGAAGAGACAGCCCTTCGGCCGGTCATCACGCCCCGGCACCATGCCTGGCAATGCAGCCAGCCGCACCGCGCCGACATTGTGCTCGGGAATCGCCGCCAGCAATGCTTCCGTGTACGGGTGATGCGGCGCGGCAAAGATGTCCGGCACGCGATTGGTTTCGATCACTTCGCCAGCGTACATGACCGCGACGCGCTGCGCGACCTCGGACACCACCGCCAGATCGTGCGAGATCAGCACGAGCGCCATGCCGCGTTCTTTCTGCAGCTTGATCAGCAGCTCCATGATCTGGGCCTGGATCGTCACGTCGAGCGCGGTGGTCGGTTCGTCGGCGATCAGCAGCTTCGGATTGCAGGCGATCGCCATGGCGATCATCACGCGCTGGTTCATGCCGCCCGACATCTGATGCGGGAACGACGTGATACGACTCTTGGCGTCCGGAATGCCGACCTGGTCGAGCAACTCCAGCGCGCGCTTGTCCAATGCGCTGCCGCGCAGGCCTTCGTGCAGCTTCAGCACTTCCTTGATCTGATAGCCGACCGTGTAGCTCGGATTCAGACTGGTGAGCGCATCCTGGAACACCATCGCGATGTCTTTGCCGATGACCTTGCGGCGTTCCCTCGCCGTTGCCGTCAGCAGGTTCTTGCCGTTGAAGGTGATCTCATCCGCCGTGACTTTGCCCGGCGCGTCGATCAGACCCATCAGCGCCATCATCGTCACGCTCTTGCCCGAGCCCGATTCGCCGACTACGCCGACCACTTCACCCGGCGCGACCTCGAGGTTGATCCGGTCGACAGCGGGCAGGCCGTTGAAATTCACCGCCAGATTGCGGATGGTCAATAAGTTACCGTCAGTCCGCGCATGACCGCCCGAGGCGTGCTGACCCTGCCCTTCCGGGGGCAGCGAATGAGTTGAACGTGGAGGTTGTTCCATTCAGGCCATCCGCTTCAGTTTGGGATCGAGTGCGTCGCGCAGCCCGTCGCCGAGCAGATTGATCGCGAGCACCGAGATCAGAATGGAGAGACCCGGCATCGTGACGATCCACCAGGCGCTGTCGATATAGTCGCGCGCCGAGGCCAGCATCGCGCCCCACTCCGCCGACGGCGGCTGAACGCCGAGCCCGAGGAAGCCGAGTGCCGCCGCATCGAGAATCGCCGACGAAAAGCCGAGCGTTGCCTGCACGATCAGCGGTGCGGTGCAGTTCGGCAGCACTTGCGAGAACATCAAACGCAGCGTGCTCGCGCCGGCAACCCGCGAAGCCGTCACATACTCTTTTTGCAACTCGCCTTGCGCCGAGGCGCGCGTCAAACGCACGTAGCCCGGCAACGCGACGATCGCAATCGCGAGCATCGTATTGACGAGCCCCGGACCGATGATCGCGACCACCGCCACTGCGAGCAGCAGCGAGGGCAACGCGAGCAGCACGTCCATGATGCGCATGATCGGCGTATCGGCCCATTTCTCGAAGAACGCTGCGATCAGCCCGAGCACGATGCCCGGAATCAGCGCGAGGACCACCGAGACGAAGCCGATCCAGAACGACAGACGCGCGCCGTACATCAGACGCGAGAGGATGTCGCGGCCTGCTTCGTCGGTGCCGAGAATAAACTTCCAGTTGCCGCCGTCGAGCCAGGCGGGCGGGATCTTCACGGAGTCGCGATACTGTTCGATCGGGCTGTGCGGCGCGATCAACGGCGCGAAAATCGCGATGAAGATCAGCACCAGCACGATGACGCCGGCGGCGACCGCACCGCGATTACGCGAGAAATTCGCCCAGAATTCACGGGCGGCTATTGCGCGGCCACTGGGTGGGGTGACCGCTGTGGGGACTGTATTTTGAATGTCTGCCATGGTCATGCCTCCCGCCGAGCCGCCTCAAGGGAGGCATGCGCCCCCTCGGGGGGCAGCGAACGCAAGTTTGCGTGGGGGTTCATATTCTTACCTCGTATGGCGAATGCGCGGGTTCAACACGCCGTACAGCAAATCGACGACGAGGTTCACAACGATCACCAGCGTAGCGATCATCAGAATACCGCCCTGCACCACCGGATAATCGCGCCGGCCGATCGCGTCGATCAGCCACTTGCCGATACCCGGCCACGAAAACAGCGTTTCGGTGAGCACCGCGCCGGCCAGCAACGTGCCGACCTGCAAACCGATCACGGTCACGACCGGAATCAGCGCATTACGCAACGCATGCACGATGATCACGCGGGCGGGCGACAAACCCTTCGCGCGCGCCGTGCGAATGTAGTCTTCGCGCAGCACTTCGAGCATCGACGAACGCGTCATCCGCGCAACAACCGCCAACGGAATCGTGCCGAGCACAATAGCCGGCAAAATCAGATGACTGACCGCGGATTTGAATGCACCTTCGTCGGTGGACATCAACGCGTCGATCAGCATGAAACCGGTCACGTGCGGAATGTCGTATTCGACCGCGATGCGGCCCGACACCGGCGTCCAGCCGAGGTCCACGGAAAAAAACATGATGAGGATCAAACCCCACCAGAAGATCGGCATCGAGTAACCGGTGAGCGCCGTGCCCATCACGCCGTGATCGACCACCGTGCCGCGCCTGAGCGCCGCGAACACGCCCGCCGGCAAGCCGACGATCAACGCGAACAGCATCGCGCAGATCGACAGTTCGACGGTAGCGGGAAAACGTGCGAGGAATTCGCCCATCACGCTGGTATTGGTGATGATCGAGGTGCCGAGATCGCCGTGCATGGCGCGGCCGATATAGTGGACGTATTGCATCGGCAAGGACTCGTCGAGCCCCAGGCGGTGCATCGCGGCGGCATGCATGGCCGGATCGACGCCGCGCTCGCCCATCATCACTTCGATGGGATCGCCCGGTATCAGGTGAATCAGCGCAAACGCGAGGATCGTGATGCCGATGAAGGTCGGTATCACCATGCCGATGCGGCGCAAAACGAAGCGGAACATGGTTCGTCCCTATGGTCTTGATGAAGAAAAAACGCAACCGGCGACGAGGGCTTGTGACCCCGGCCGCCGGACCATTTCGACCAGTTTTCTAACGGTACGAAAAGCTACTGCGTAGGCTTGACTGTATTACCTTTACTTGACGCTGACACCGTCGAAGCGCGCATAACCGAGCGGCTCGATACGCATATCGACCACCTTCTTGCTGACAGGCTGGTACACGGTCGAGTGAGCGATCGGCGAGAACGGCAGTTGTTGCGCGAAGATCTGCTGCGCCTGCATGTATGCCGTCGTGCGCGCGCCCTGATCGGACGACTCGCGACCCTTCTGGATCAGATCGTCGAACGGCTTGTAGCACCACTTCGAGAAGTTGTTGCCGTTGATCGCTTCGCAGCCGAGCAGCGTGCCGAGCCAGTTATCCGGATCGCCGTTGTCGCCGGTCCAGCCGATCAACATCGTGTCGTCTTCACCTGCGTGAGCGCGCTTGATGTACTCGCCCCATTCATACGTGACGATCTTCGCCTTCACGCCGATCTTGGCCCAGTCGGCCTGGATCATTTCCGCCATCAGACGGGCGTTCGGGTTGTACGCGCGTTGCACCGGCATCGCCCACAGCGTGATGTCGAAGCCGTTCGGATAACCGGCCTTCGCCAGCAATGCCTTGGCCTTGTCCGTATCGTACGCGGCGCTCTTCAGGTTCTTGTCGTACGACCATTGGGTCGGCGGCATCGGGTTCGTCGCGGCCTGGCCTGCGCCTTGATACACCGACTCGATGATCGCCTTCTTGTTGATCGCCATGTCGAGCGCCTGACGCACTTCGAGCTTGTCGACCGGCTTGTGCGTCACGTTGTACGCGAGATAGCCCAGGTTGAAGCCCGGCTGCGACGGCATCGCGATGTTCGCCTCAGCCTTCAGCGGCGCGATGTCGGCCGGACGCGGATAGCTCATCACCTGGCATTCGTCGCGCTTGATCTTCTGCACGCGCACGCCGGCGTCCGGCGTGATCGAGAAAATCAGCTTCGAGATTTTCACTGCGTTCGGCTTCCAGTAATCCGGATTGCCGTCGAAGCGGATCGTCGCGTCTTTCGTATAGCTGCGGAAGATGAACGGACCCGTGCCGACCGGGTACTGGTTGATGTCGGCAGCCTTGCCGGCCTTCAGCAACTGGTCCGCATATTCACCCGAGAGGATCGAGGCATATTCCATCGCCAGATTCTGGATGAACGGCGCGTTGACTTCCTTCAACGTGAACTTGACCGTGTACGGATCGACCTTTTCGACACTGGTGATCAGCTTGTCGAGGCCCATGTCCGTGAAGTAAGGGAACTGGACCGGGTACGCCTTGCGGAACGGCTGGTTCGTGTCCAGCATGCGCTGGAACGTGAACACGACGTCGTCCGCGTTGAATTCGCGCGTCGGCTTGAAGAACGAGGTGGTCTGGAACTTCACGCCGTGACGCAGATGGAACGTGTAGGTCTTGCCGTCCGGCGAGACATCCCACTTTTCTGCCAGGCCCGGCTCGACTTTGGTGCCGCCGCGCTCGAACTCGACGAGGCGGTTATAAACGGTGAACGTGTTGGCCGTGAAATCGACACCAGTGGTGTACTGGGCCGGATCGAAACCCGCAGGACTGCCTTCTGAGCAGTAAACGAGTGTTTTGTTCGGAATCTCGGCATGGGCGCTCGTAGCGCCCAGCATCGATGCCGCTGCAGCTGCGACGAGCGTCGTAACACGCGCGGCGCGCAACAGGTTGTTTTGCTTCATGTTTCCTCCAGGATCGGGGCTGGCTTCCGCCAGCGTAGCGCGATCTTACTTGAGCTTGGCTCGCACCAACAAGCGGAGGAAAATACCCCGGTTGACGATCGGAAACAGATGGGGCATAAGGACGGTCGCACGCCGGCGTTGGCCGGAACGTGCGACGTTAGAAGCAGGCTCAGCAAAAAGCGGCCCACAGGTCACTGCTGGCGGCTATTTCAGCCCGACGTTCATGAATTGCGTCGGACCGAACGGATCGATCTTGAAGCCCGTGACGTCTTTGCTGATCGGCTGATAGACGGTGGAGTGGGCGATCGGCGTGAACGGAACCTGCTGCTTGAAAATTTCCTGAGCTTCCATATAGGCTTTGGTCCGCTCGGCGAGATCGGTGGTGCCACGGCCTTTCCTGATCAGATCGTCGAACGGTTTGTAGCACCATTTGGAAAAGTTACTGCCCTTCACCGCATCGCAACCGAGCAACACACCAAGCCAATTGTCAGGATCGCCGTAGTCCCCCGTCCAGCCGATCAGGATCGCCTCGTGTTCGCCGGCATGGGCGCGGCGGATGTACTCGCCCCACTCGTACGTGGCAATCGTCACCTTGACGCCGATCTTCGCCCAGTCGGCCTGCAGCATTTCAGCCATTAGCCGGGCATTCGGGTTGTAGGGCCGCTGTACCGGCATGGCCCACAAAGTCAGGTCGAAGCCGTCCGGGTAGCCGGCCTCCTTCAGCAACGCCTTGGCCTTATCGACGTCGTAAGGCGCATCTTTCAGATTTTTGTCGTAGCCCCATTGGGTCGGCGGCATGGGATTCGTCGCGATTTGCCCGGCGCCCTGATACACCGACTCGATGATCGCTTTCTTATTGACCGACATATCCAGCGCACGCCGCACCAGCACGTTGTCGAGCGGTTTTTTCGTCGTGTTGTATCCGAGAATGCCCAGATTGAAGCCGACCTGGCTCGGCAATGCGAGCGACGCATCGGTCTTGATCTGCGGAATATCCGCCGGACGCGGGTAGCTCATCACCTGACATTCGCCGCGCTTCAGTTTCTGCAGCCGCACCGCGGGATCCGTGGTGATCGCGAAAATGAGCTTGCCGACCTTCACGACGCCCGGTTTCCAGTAGTCGGGATTGCCGTCGAAACGGATGGTGTCGTCCTTCGTATAACTGCGGAAAATGAACGGCCCCGTGCCGACCGGGTATTGGTTGATATCAGCCGCCTTGCCGGCTTTGAGCAGTTGATCCGTGTACTCCGCCGATAGAATCGACGCGAACGGCATCGCAATCTGCTGCAGAAACGGTGCATCGACCTCCTTTAGCGTGAAACGCACGGTGTACGGATCCAGCTTCTCGACCTTCGCGACGTTCTTTGCCAGTCCGAGATCGGCGAAGTACGGAAACGGAACCGGGTACGCCTTTCGGAACGGCTGGTCGGGATCCAGCATCCGCTGGTAAGTGAACACCACGTCGTCGGCATTGAATTCGCGGGTCGGCTTGAAGAACGCGGTGGTCTGAAACTTCACGCCATGCCGCAGGTAGAACGTGTACTGCAGGCCGTCCTGCGACACATCCCACTTCTCAGCGAGGCCCGGCTCGATATCGGTGCTGCCGCGGGCGAACTCGACCAGGCGGTTATAGACCGTGTACGAGGCGGCGGTGAATTCGACGCTGGTGGTGTACTGCGCGGAATCGAAACCAGCCGGACTGCCTTCGGAGCAGAACACGAGGGTTTTATCAGGCAGGCTGGCCGCGTTGGCGGCGGGCGCGAGGCCGGCAGCAAAGACCGCGCAGGCGCTCAAGACTGGCAGACAGGTATGGCGAACTGCAAACAGCAATCGGGATACTGTCATCTCGTTCTCCGCACAGCAGCCAAGTTAGCTGCGCTTCGATCATAGACAGCCCAAAAATCGGGTTCAATGCGGGCTTATACGCCGCAGGAAAACGCTTAACGAATAAAATTGCTGCATTGCGGCAACCGTGTAAAAAAAGCCGCGCGACCCGGTCAGTCGCGCGGCTTTGTACAGAAGCTGCCCGGAACTTAAACGCCCAGCCGTTCGCAGATTGCCTTGGTCGCCGCTGCGCCATTGAGCGTGTAGAAGTGCAGGCCCGGCACCTTCGCGTCGATGAGACGCCCGCACAGGTCCGTCACCACATCCAGCCCGAACGCGCGAATCGACTCGCGGTCGTCGCCGAAACTTTCCAGCCGGCGCGCGACCCAGCGCGGCACTTCCGCGCCGCACATCTCCGAGAAACGCATCAGTTGCGAGAAGTTCGTGATCGGCATGATGCCCGGCACGATCGGCACATCGACGCCGAGCTTCCTCGCGTCGTCGACGAAACGGAAATACGCGTCCGCGTTGAAGAAATACTGCGTGATCGCCGAATTGGCGCCGGCCTTCACCTTGTTGGCGAAGTTTTCCAGATCGTGACGCGGCGAGCGCGACTGCGGGTGATATTCCGGATAGCCGGCCACCTCGATCCAGAACCAGTCGCCGAACTCGGCGCGAATAAAGCTCACCAGTTCCGATGCATAACGCAGCTCGCCGACTTCGCCCATGCCGGACGGCAGATCGCCGCGCAGCGCGACGATATGGCGAATGCCATGCGCGCGGTACTCGTTGAGGATCGCACGCAGGCTCTCTTTCGACGAGCCGATGCACGACACGTGCGGCGCCGCTTCGAGCCCTTCCTTCGCCATATCGACGACGGTATCGAGCGTGCCCTGCTGCGTCGAGCCGCCGGCGCCGAACGTGACGGACACGAACTTGGGCTTGAGCGACGCGAGCTGTGCGCGGGTGGCGCGCAGCTTGTCGACGCCTTCCTGCGTTTTCGGCGGGAAGAATTCGAATGAAAGTTCGATCGGGTTCATGATTCAGTAGATCAACCGAGACTGCGGTTGCCGAAAATAAGCGCGGACAGCAGCCACGAAACGATGCTGTACAGAATCGAGCCAATGAACGCCGACCAGAAACCCGACACTTCGAATCCCTTAAGCAGCGACGCGCACAGCCAGAAGCACAGCGCATTGACCACCAGAATGAAGAGTCCGAGCGTGACGATCGTGACGGGCAGCGTCAACAGGATCAGCACCGGTCGCAAAATCGTATTGATCAATCCGAGCACCACCGCGACGATCAAGGCGGTGCCGAAACTGCGGATATGAATCGACGGTACGAGGTAGGTGATGATCAGAAGCGCCAGCGCGTTGATCAGCCAGGTCAGCAGCACGGTCATGTAGAGCTCCTTTGAGGCAGGTCCGTCTGAACGGAAAGAGGCGGGCATGGTGAACAAAGCGGCGCATTACGCGCCGCCCTGTCGTCAAACTGTCATGCGTTTAAACCGCCCGCGTGCTTAATCTTACTTAGTCGCGTGACTTGCGCGACTTAATAGCGGTAATGATTCGGCTTGAACGGGCCGTTCTTGTCGACGCTGATATAGCTTGCCTGATAGTCCGACAGCACCGTCAGTTCCGCGCCGATACGGCCCAGATGCAGACGCGCCACCTTTTCATCAAGGTGCTTCGGCAACACATAGACCTTGTTTTCGTACTTGTCGCCGTGCACGAACAGCTCGATCTGCGCGATCGTCTGGTTCGTAAACGATGCCGACATCACGAACGACGGATGGCCCGTCGCGCAACCCAGGTTCACGAGGCGCCCTTCAGCCAGCAGGATGACGCGCTTGCCGTCCGGGAAAATGATGTGGTCGACTTGCGGCTTGATGTTTTCCCACGTGTACTTGCGCGTCGACGCAACGTCGATTTCCGAATCGAAGTGACCGATATTGCAGACAATCGCGTTGTTGCGCATGGCAGCCATATGATCGTGGCCGATCACATGGAAATTGCCCGTTGCCGTCACGAAGATGTCGGCCTTGTCGGCCGCATATTCCATCGTCACGACGCGGTAGCCTTCCATCGCGGCTTGCAGCGCGCAGATCGGATCGATTTCCGTGACCCACACCGTCGCGCCCAGACCGCGCAGCGATTGCGCGCAGCCCTTGCCCACGTCGCCGTAACCGGCCACAACCGCGATCTTGCCCGCGATCATCACGTCGGTTGCGCGCTTGATACCGTCGACCAGCGACTCGCGGCAGCCATACAGGTTGTCGAACTTCGACTTCGTGACCGAATCGTTCACGTTGATCGCCGGGAACGGCAGGCGCCCTTCCTTTTCCATCTGATACAGACGGTGCACGCCCGTCGTGGTTTCTTCGGTCACGCCCTTGATGTGCGCGAGACGCGTGGAGTACCACACCGGATCCGCATCGAGGTGCTTGGCGATCGACTTGTACAGCGCGACTTCTTCTTCGTTTTCCGGCTTCGAGATCACCGAACGGTCTTTCTCAGCCTTCGAGCCGAGGATCAGCAGCAACGTGGCGTCGCCGCCGTCGTCGAGGATCATGTTGGCGAATTCGCCATTCGGCCATTCGAAAATGCGGTGCGAGAATTCCCAGTATTCGTCGAGCGATTCGCCTTTGAACGCGAACACCGGCACGCCGCCTTGTGCAATCGCGGCGGCTGCATGATCCTGCGTCGAGAAAATATTGCACGATGCCCAGCGCACGTCCGCGCCGAGTGCCGTCAAGGTTTCGATCAGCACGCCGGTTTGAATCGTCATGTGCAGCGAACCCGCGACGCGCGCGCCCTTCAGCGGCTGCGAGTTCTTGTATTCCTCGCGCGTCTGCATGAGACCGGGCATTTCGGTTTCAGCGATATTCAGTTCCTTGCGGCCCCAGGCTGCAAGCGACATATCGGCGACGAGGAAATCTTGCTTTGAATCGAGAACTGCGGCGTTCATCACGCCCTCCTTTCTAAATAATTGACTAGAAATTTGACGTGAGCGCGGTTCGATGCGGTGGATGGGAGCGCTATGCGCATCCGGCCCTCCGATTGAAGCCTCCGAGCCTGGCGGGCGGCCGGCGAATGCTGATTCGCGGTACCCGTCGCAACGCTCCTCGGAGACGAACGGCGATTGTAGCAAATCAAGATGGCTTCGGGGTGTGGATCGGGTCGGCGCAATGCCAGGCATTTAGGCAGCGTGATTCGGGGCTACCGATGCAGCTGCATCAGCAGCGACGCTTGCCGCGCGCAATTGCTCGATGCCCGCGCGCGCGGTTTCGAGGAACTGCCGCGAAAACCGGAATGCATCGGCGACGTCGGCAGGATCCGGCGTCTGCAAGCCAAGTGCGATGCGGAAATAGCGTTCGGCGTGAATGCCGGCGTGGTAATGCATGCGCACGCGCTTCGCGTCGTCGAGACGCCGGTTGCCAAAAATGTCGCGCAAGGCCCACGAAAACGCGCCGTCTTCGCCGCCGATGCGGCGGAACGCGTCATCCATCGGGAAGCCGCCAAGTGCGGCATACACCGCGCGACGGATGATCAGGCTGCTCGGCACGGTATTGCTGAGCGTTGCGGCGTGCTGGTCGAAATCGGGATGACGGATGATGTCGGCCGGAAAATCCGTGTAGTCGACGTCGAGCCGCACGGACACTTCCTTCGGGTTCTGCGTGAGAAACGCGCTCGCGGCGGCTAACGCGCCGGGCATGTATTCATCGTCGGCATCGAGAAAGGCAAGCAGACCGTGAGCCGCATGCATGGCGCCCCAGTTGCGCGCCCGGGCAGGACCGCCGTTGTGCGGCATCCGCAGCAGACTCACGCGAGGATCGAGGCGGCCGTAGTGTGCGGCAAGGCCGGTGGAGGCATCGGTCGAGCCGTCGTCCACCACGATGATCTGCGCGGTTTCCGGCTGGATCAGGCAGCTTTGAAGCGCACGGGCGAGCGTCGCCGAGCCGTTGTAGCAGGGGATGATGATCGAGATGGGTGTCATGGACTGAAACGGGCGCTGCGGGCCGAACGGTAGAGAACCGTCGATGGTAGCCCGCTTGCCGCAGAGCCCATCCTGGAAAAGCGACGGAAGCGAGTTCGCCGAACAGCGTCGTTCACACGCTCGTCACGATCGCCTTCAATGCGGGCAGATCGTTCGGCGCGCATGAATCTTGTCAAAGACGGCACGCACGAACGCACCGATACGAAGTGCCTCATCAGGTTACGTCCGCGGCATAAATATAATGACTTACAATCATCCGGATCATTCCAAATTGGAATTCTGGAGACTGAGATCGTGGAATTACGTGCGCTGCGATATTTCGTCGAAGTGGTCCGTCAACAGAGCTTCACCGTCGCCGCCGAGCAGATGTTCGTCACGCAGCCGACCATCAGCAAGATGGTCAAGTCTCTGGAAGACGAGATCGGCTCGCCGCTGCTGTTGCGCGACGGACGCCAGATGGTGTTGACCGACGCCGGCCGGATCGTCTACCAGCGTGGTCAGGACGTGCTGGCCGCGCACGCTCAATTGCAAGCCGAACTGAACGATCTCGACACGCTGGGTCGTGGCGAACTGACCATCGGCATTCCGCCGATGGGCGGCTCGCTGTTCACACCGGCTATCGCCGCCTTCCGCCAGCGCTACCCGAAAATCGAACTGAAGCTGTTCGAGCAGGGTTCGCGCGCGATCGAAGCCGCGCTGATCCATGGTGAGCTGGAATTAGGCGGCGTGCTGCAACCGGTCGATCCGGACAACATCGAGGTGTTGCCGATGACACGGCAATTGCTGTGGCTCGTCGCACGCACCGGTTCGCGCTGGGACGATCTGCATGAAGTGCCGCTCGCCGAACTCGCCAGCGAGCCGTTCGTGTTCTACGGCGAGAGCCTCGCGCTCAACGATGTCGTACTGAATGCATGCAGCGCCGCCGGTTTTGCGCCGACCATTGTCGGGCGAAGCGGGCACTGGGATTTCATGGCGGCGCTGGTGCTGGCAGGCGTCGGCATTGCCCTACTGCCGGCCCCATATTGCCGGCGACTCGACGCAGCGCAGTTCACCTGCCGGCCGGTGGTGGAACCGGAGATTCCGTGGGAGATGGCAATCGGCTGGCGTCGCAACGGTTATCTGTCGCATGCGGCGCGCGCGTGGCTGGAAGTGGCGCGCGAGACGCTGCCGGGCCAGGCCGGCGACGATTTCATGCTGGGACCGGGTATCGGCATGACCGGCATCACGGCGCCGGTTCAGACACCGCAGCCGTAAACACGGCCATTACCAACGCCGCCGCCAATGCGGCCACCGCAAACGCGGCCGCCGCCAATGCGGCCAGCCGAATGACAACATGCCGCCCGGCATAAACCGGGCGGCATGTTTTTACGGCGCATCTCAACGGCTTACCCTGAACGTTCAATAAGCGATCAATGAAGGCTGGCTCAGTGAACGCTCACTAAGCGCCGTTACTATTGCTGCGCGACAAACTCAATGCGGCGGTTGGCAAAGCGGCCGCCCGCGGTGTCATTGCTCGCGACCGGACGCACGTCGCCGTAACCTTGCGCGACCAGCGAAGCCGCCGGCACGCCCGTCTTGACGAGATACGCGCGGACCGCCTCGGCACGCTTCTTCGACAGTTGCAGATTGGCTTGTGCGCCGCCGACATTGTCCGAATAGCCGGCCACTTCGAGCTTAGGCAGCTTGCCATTGCGTGCACACGCATTCAGCACCTGCGCCGACTGGTTCAGATCTTCAATTGCAGAAACCGGCACGTGAGCACTGGCGCTCGTAAAGTTGATCACCTGCAGGTTCAGCACCTTGACCACGTCCGCTGCCGCGCACGAGCTGTCCGGCGCGAGCAGGCCTTTGATCGCGCCGCGGAAGTTCTCGGTTGCATTGGCGACCGCCTGTTCGACGTTGAACGATCCGATCTGATACGACGCACCGAACAGCGATTTCAGTTTATCGAGCCAGCCGAGCTTCGCGTTCGCCGCGCTGCCGCTCAATTCGATATGCGCGCCGTCCACTTTCACTTCCGCGCCGGGCAATGCCATCAGCGGCAGCAGGCCGTCCAGATGGGCGAGCCAGTCAGCGGATTTCGTGTCCTGATCGACGGTAATGTTCGCGACGAAATGGTCAGCGCCGAAGCGCTTTGTCAGCGCGTCGATCAGTTGCGTCTTTTCGGCTTCGCTGCCGACCGTCGCCGTGAGCGTCGGCTTGCCGGCGGCGTCGACCGTGAAGCTGATCTGGCTGTCTTTAGTTGCTGCGGGTGCCGCGGCGGGTTGCTGCGCTTCGCTGGCTGCTGCGGCGCTGGCCGCGGGTGCCGAAGCCGCGACATCGCTGGCCGGTGCTGCGGCGGCCGAGGCCTCGGCCGGGACGGATGCGGGCTGTGCAGTTACCGCGGCTTCCGCGCTCGTGTGCCCGCCTGCTTGCTCACCTTGCTGCTGACTATGACAGCCCCGCAGGAACAGGAAGGCCAGCACGGCAGCGATTGCCGCGAGCAGCCACCACAGCCACGTGCGCGAGCGGCGCTCTTCACGCACCACCGCGTCGGCAGGGACACGGATGGTCGATATGGCTTCGGCCACCGGCTTGGCGGCAGGCGTCGGATGGTCGATGTGCGCCGAGACGGCTTTCAGCTGCGACAGAATATTGCCGGTAAATGCGCCAAGTCCGCTCAGGCCGAGGCCGGCCATCAACCGATCGTTCAGATATGGCGCAATGGCCGGCAGTTGATGGCTCAGCAGCGTCGGCAGTTGGCCGGCGTTGCCCTGGCCTTCGAGAAAATGCCGTTTCAGCAAACCCAGCAACGTTGCGCCGACGATACCCGTCATGGCGTGCGTCGCATGTGCCGGTACGCCGGTTTGGGATGCCACTTCGTCGCTGAGCGTATCGACACGGCGATCGAGCGCGCGTTCGAGTAGATGACGCCCCGTGCCTTCCAGCTGGCTCACACCGGTCGTGGTGCCGAGCAGTTGCGGCAACTGCTCGGCGATGTGCCCATTCACCTCAGGCGAGAGGATTGCTGCAAACAGCGAACGCGCGCCGTCGAGCGTCGCACCCTTCTGCATCAGGCCGGCGACGAGCGCCGGGCCGGTTGTCGCAAGCACCTTCTGGGTCGCGTCCGGCGGCAGCCCGAAACGCGCCGCCAACTGTCGCACGACACCGTCCGTGATCGCGGACTGAATCAGCTGAATCACATTGATACTCATCGCTTCGCTTCCTTGAGTTCCCGAACGCGCCACCTGACGCGCTCTTTTTCGCGGCGCGATTATAGGTTTGGGGAAATCTCATAAACTAAACGACACAATTTATGACGAATTAACCGACGTTCGCCTAATTTTTCTTATATTTGCCAGCCAGATTAGGAAAGTTGATGCGTCATCATGCCGCCATGCCGGTGACGCCCGCCGACGCCATCGCCGACACGATTTGTCCTTCGCGCCGGCTTGCCGCGATCAGGTCGGCCGCGCGCTCGCCGATCATCACCGTCGGCGAATTCGTGTTGCCGCCGATCAGCGTCGGCATCACCGATGCATCGACGATCCGCAGCCCCGTCACACCGCGCACCCGCAACTGCGGATCGACCACGGATCGCGCATCGCCACCCATCCGGCACGTCGCGACCGGGTGATAGATCGTGTCGGCATGCTCGGCAATGGTCCGGCGCAATTCCTCCTCCGTCTGACCCGAATGCGTGTACAGCTCCTTGCCGCCGTGCAGCGCCAGCGAAGGCGCATCGAGAATACGCCGCGCCATCTGCGCGCCTTCCACCAGCAGGTCCAGATCGCGCGAATCGCTGAAGAAACGCGGATGGATCACCGGCGCGGTACGCGCATCGGCGCTCGCCAGCGTCACCGTGCCGCGGCTATGCGGCCGCAACACGCACACGTGCAGCGAATAACCATGGCCCCAGTGCATATGGCGGTTGTGGTCGTCGACGATCGCCGCACAGAAATGCAGTTGCAGGTCCGGGCGCTCGAGCGTCGGCCGGCTCTTCAGGAAGCCGCCCGCTTCAGCGACGTTGCTCGACAGCATGCCCTGCCCGTGCCGCATGAAAGTCACAAACTGCGGCAGCATCCGCGCGATGCCGCGAATCGAAAAACCGGTCGGCTCGATCGACGCCACCCGCTTGTTGATCGTGAAGTCGACGTGATCGATCAGGTTCTGGCCGACCTCGGGCGCATCGTGCAGCACCGCAATCCCCTGCGACTGCAAATGCGCCGCCGGTCCGATACCCGAGCACATCAGCAGTTGCGGTGAATTGAACGCGCCTGCTGCCAGCACAACCTCGGCGCGCGCCTCCAGCGTTTCCGTACGGCCGCCGCGCACGATTTCGACACCGCTCGCCTGCTTGCCGTTGAAGGCCACGCGCAGCACCGTCGCATCGGCGATCGTATGCAGATTGGGCCGTTCGCGATCGTAGATATAGGCGCGCGCGACGCTGCAGCGCCGTCCGTCGCGTTGTGTCACCTGATAGAAACCGATGCCTTCCTGATCCGCGCCATTGAAGTCGCTGTTCGATTTGTAACCGGCTTCGCTCGCGGCCTGCACGAAACGCTTCGAAAACGGATTGCGATAGCGCAGGTCGGACACCGTCAGCGGGCCGTCGGCGCCGTGCCATGCATCGGCGCCGCGCTGGTTACCTTCGGCGCGGCGGAAATACGGCAGCACCTCGGCCCATGACCAGCCGTCGCAGCCGAGTTGCGCCCATTCGTCGTAATCGAGCGGATGGCCGCGCGTGTAGATCATCGCGTTGATCGCGCTCGATCCGCCGAAGCCACGCCCGCGCGGCTGATAGCCCTGACGGCCGCCGAGCCCAGGCTGGGGTGTCGTCAGATAGCCATAGTTGGTCTTGAGTTTGTGCGGCACGACCGCCGCCACACCGACCGGCATGTTCACGAAGAGATTCCGGTCCGTATGCGGACCGGCTTCGATCAGGGCGATCGTTGCATCAGGGCAGCTATCCGCCAGACGGCTCGCGAGCGAGCAGCCGCCCGAGCCCGCACCGACGATGATGTAGTCGTATTGCACCCGCTCCTCCTATTAGGGTCGCGTTGCTCGCAACCCATGTCTCGTGCACACTTGTCTACGTGTGTTTTACCGGCATTGTAGGGAGCGTTCGGGCGCCACGGCGGGTTCGTGTCAGAGCGATCCCTCTAAACGAAAGCCCTCTCGCGACCCTATGATGAAAGACGCGCATACGCCGGTCCGGCGCGCTGCGCACGGCATTCAAACACGGCGCCCGGTGCGCCGTCCTCTGAGCGTGCGGCACGACACGCCGCGATAAAACAGCACACCGTCGATGAGCGACGGCGCGCATCCGGTGAACGGAGACAGTAGATGGAACGGCACAGCTTCGGCCACACCCACGACGTGACAAATCAGGTACCTCCGCTCGCGGACTACAACCTGTTTTCGAGCGACGTAGCGTTGTCCGCCGCCCTCGAACGCGCAGGGGCCGCGTGGCATCGCGAGACGCTGCAGCGGCACGGCGCGGCGCTCACTACGCCGGAGACACTCGCGCTCGCCGAACTGGCCAACCGCCACACGCCCGAACTCGTCACGCACAGTCCGCGCGGCGAACGCATCGACGCGCTGGAGTTCCACCCTTCGTGGCATACGCTGCTGTCGCTGTTGCGCCGTGAAGGCCTGCACGCGTTGCCGTTTTCGGATCCGCAGCAAGGCGCAATGGCCGCGCGGTGCGCCGGCTACTTCCTGCACGCACAACTCGAATCCGGTTCCCTCTGCCCGTTGACGATGACCTTCGCGAGCATCCCGGTGCTGCAGCGCGAACCCGCATTGTTCGCCACGCTGCGCGACAAGCTCTACACCCGCGAACACGATCCACGCGACGTGCCGCTCACGCAAAAAACCTCGGCGATGATCGGCATGGGCATGACCGAGAAGCAAGGCGGCTCGGACGTGCGCAGCAACCAGACCCATGCATATGCCGCGCGCGGCAGCGGTCGCGGCGCGGAATACCGCCTTGTCGGTCACAAATGGTTTTTCTCCGCGCCGCAATGCGACGCGCATCTGGTGCTCGCCCGCACCGACGATCACGAAGGCCTCTCATGCTTCTTCGTGCCGCGTTTCGCGCCGGACGGCAGCAAGAACGCGGTGCAGATCCAGCGTCTGAAGGACAAGCTCGGCAACCGCTCGAATGCCAGCAGCGAAGTCGAATTCTTCGACGCGTTCGGCATCATGATCGGCGACGAAGGCCGCGGTGTGCCGACCATCATCGAAATGGCGAACTACACGCGGCTCGATTGCGTGATCGGCAGCGCGGCCTTGATGCGTGCGGCGCTGGTGCAGGCGATTCACCATGCACGGCACCGCAGCGCCTTCGGGCGGCAACTTGTCGACCAGCCGCTGATGCGCAATGTGCTCGCCGATCTGGCGTTGGAATCGGAAGCAGCAACGGTGCTGTTCATGCGACTCGCCCATGCTTTCGAGGCGTCGACCGATGCCGCGTCGGCCGCGCCCACCGAACGCGCATGGCGCCGGATCGTCACCCCCGCGGCAAAGTACTGGGTCTGCAAGCGCACGCTCGAATTCACCGGCGAGGCGATGGAAGTCTGGGGCGGCAACGGCTACGTTGAAACCGGTCCGATGGCGCGCTTCTATCGTGAAGCGCCTGTGAATTCGATCTGGGAAGGCTCGGGCAACGTGATGTGCCTCGACGTGCTGCGCGCCATGGAGCGCGAGCCCGAAGCCGCGCAGGCTCTGTTCGCCGCATGGCAGGCCGATGCACAAGGGCATCCGGATTTGAGCGCCGCGCTCGGCAAACTTGCGGCGACACTCAACGGCCTCGCCGACCATCGCGAAGCCTCCGCGCGACGCATCGCACAGCAGATCGTGCTGATCGCGCAAGCCACGTTGCTGGTAAAGCACGCGCCGCCGGAAGTCGCCGATGCCTTCATCGCGACGCGTCTTGCCGACGGCTGCGGCGAAAGTGGTCGCGTGTACGGCACGCTGCCGGCGACGATCGACCACGCGGCAATCATCGAGCGGGCATTTCCAGCGTGAAGCCAAGCGGCCGGATCGACCGGAATTCCGCGTTTCCAAATTGAAGCGGACGAAGCGGCCCGCGCATTGACCAAGCCTTTCGCAAGACCGTCGCACAACAGGACAACACACCAATAAGCGCGATTCAACGCGTACCGTTATCCATCAGGGAGAGGACACACATGAAGAACGATCTGCCCGAGGTCGCCGCGCTCGAAGCGCTGCTGCGCGATCAACGCCATGCTTATTTGCGCGCGCCGTATCCGTCGTGGGAAGCCCGCGCGGGACATCTGAAAGCACTGCGCAAAGTCATGCTCGACAACCGCGACGCCCTCGCCGACGCGATGAACGCCGACTTCGGCAATCGCGCGAAACAGGAAGTGCTGCTCGCCGAATTCCTGCTCGTCAAGGAAGAGATCGACGCCGCACTCAGGCATGGCAAACGCTGGATGAAAGCGCAACGCCGCAGCACCAGCAAATGGCTGATGCCGGCGCGTGCGAAAGTCGTGCCGCAGCCGCTCGGTGTGATCGGGATCATCGTGCCGTGGAATTACCCGGTGCTGCTTGCCGCCGGTCCGCTGATCAGCGCGCTGACGGCCGGCAACCGCGCCATCATCAAGATGTCGGAGCTGACGCCGCGCACCTCCGCGCTATTCGAGCAACTGATCGGCCAGACCTTCGCGCGCGATCACGTCGCGGTAGTGAACGGCGATGCTGCTTTGGCCGCCGCGTTCAGCGCGCAACCGTTCGACCATCTGCTGTTCACCGGCTCGACCAAGGTCGGCCATGAAGTGATGCGCGCCGCCGCCGAACATCTGACGCCGGTCACGCTCGAACTTGGCGGCAAGTCGCCGGCCATCATCGGTCAGCATGCGCGTTTCGACAACGCGGTGGATAACCTCGTCGCCGGCAAGACGCTCAACGCGGGCCAGACCTGCGTCGCGCCGGACTACGTGCTGGTGCCGCGCGGCAAGGAGCAGGCGTTCATCGAACGGGCGCGCGCGCGGATGGCAGCGATGTACCCCGACTTCGCGCGCAACCTCGATTACACGTCGATCATCTCGGAGCGGCATTTCGCGCGGCTGCACCGTCTCGCCGACGAAGCACAGGCCGCCGGCGCACAACTGCACACGCTCACCGACAGCACGCCGGACGAGGCCAGCCGCCGCTTCCCGCTGATCGCGGTTACGAATGCACCGGATGAAAGCGCGCTGATGCAGGAGGAAATCTTCGGCCCGCTGCTGCCGGTCATCCCCTACGACACGCTCGACGACGCGATCGCGTGGATCAACGCGCGTCCCCGTCCGCTCGCGCTATATCTCTACGCCGACGACTCGGCGACCATCGAGCGCGTCACGCACGAAACCATTGCGGGCGGCATGGCGATCAACGAAACGCTGATGCATCTGGCGTGCGAAAGCCTGCCGTTCGGCGGTGTCGGTGCGAGCGGGATGGGTGCGTATCACGGCTACGAAGGCTTCGTGACCTTCTCGAAGATGAAGCCAGTGCTGACACAGGCGCGCCTGAACGCGCGCGGATGGATCGCGCCGCCGTACGGCAAGCGGGTGAATGCACTGCTGAAGCTGATGATGCGGTTTTGACAGGCCGGCTATCCGGGGGCCGGCCATCCGGAGGCCGGCTCTCCGAAGGCCGGCTATTTGGGGGCCGTCCGTCCGGCGGGCCCCCGAGCGCACCGTCCGTGCAACAGCTAGCCAGGCGCGGTCAAACACTGCGATGAACGGCACCGGCGTGAACCTTCAACGCCCGGCCGCCCCACCGGAGGTGTCCGCAATGTCCGTCGCGACCACATCGATCACGTCCTGGGCGGCGGCCACGCCGCTTTCCGGCACACTCTCGGCGCCGCTTTCCAGCCGATGCAGCCACGCGAGCAACTCGGCCACTGCCTGATAGAGCTGCGGCGGAATCCGCGAATCGAGGTCGACCTGCATCAGCAACGAGACCATTTCCGGCGCCTCGTGTACATACAGGCCGGCTTCCTTGGCGCGCTGCACGATCATCTCGGCCAGCATGCCGTAGCCTTTGGCGACCACGCGCGGGGCGGGGTCGCCGCCTTGTGCGTCATAGACGAGCGCAGCCGCGCTGCGGCGATGTTTGCGGCTCATCACATATCCCAATCGAAATCGTCGAGCGGCGCGGCTCCCGGGTGAGCAACACGGGTTGTGCGACGTGCCGCCGATGCCTTGTCGACCTTATCCGCCGCCGAGGCGGCCGAAGCCGAGCGCGCATACGCCGACGCCGCCTGCGCGGTCGCCGCCGTACCCGCCGCGGTAACCGGCGCGCCGCCGCCGATCTCGCGGATCGTCAGTCCATTCAGTTCGATGCCCGCCGCCGCAAGCCGCTGACGGAAGCTCTCACCCTGCAGCGCCAGCCGTGCCGCGCCAACCGGGCTCGCCTGCACGCGCGCCACGAGCCGCGTGCCGGTCAGCGTCAAGTCCGCGTCGACGGTGCCGAGCGTCGGCAACGACAGCGTCAGCCGCGTACGCCACGGCTGATCGTCCTCGCTCGCCGTGCCGCCGCCGCTGCGGTCCCATTCGTCGCCTTCCTGCTCGATGGTCCAGTCGAGTCTCGCGCCCGGCCAGGCTTCGCCGGTCCAGCGAAACTGCCCGGTGGCGAGCATATCGAGTTGCTGACGCACCAAAGGAACCGTGGCGGGATGAACCGCGGCCGCCATCGATTGCGAGTTTTGCGACGTTCCGCCGTCCGCCAGTGGCGCCGCGGTGCTGTGCGAACTCGCGTGCGCCGGCTGGCCGTTCAGATCGGACAGAGAGCTCGCCAGCACCTCGCCGGCCACAAAGCGCGCGGCCTGCGCGGTCTGGATGGACGGCATCGCGCGGGCTGCCGCGTTGCCGTCCGCCGTGCCGCTGCCGGAACCGTTCGGTGCCGCACCCATGCCCTGGCGGGGTGTCGCGTTGGAAGAAGAGGCTTGATCGGCGTCGCTTGCCCAGTCGAGCGGCAATTGCGCGGCCGCCACCAGTTTGTTTTGCGCCTCGCCGGCCAGTGCGGCCGGCGGGCGCTGGCCCGCCAGCCATTGCGCGAGATGAGATTCGTAAAACAGGCCACTACCGCTGACCGTCTGTTCGAGCGCGGCCGCGAGCGCCGCGACCGGCACCTGAGCCGCCGCCACATTGGCAGTGGCCGCGGTACCGGCGGTTGTATTCGGATTCGTGGAAGACGCCGCGGGAGCGGCAGGTGTATCGAAGAGCGGCAAACCGCCGGTCTCGACGTCGAGCGCCGGAGCCGCCGGCCAGATCGGCGTCTGGCCGAGCACCGCCGGCGTCGCTTCGCCGCCCGAATTCACGATCGCATTGAGCGTCAACGCGACGGCGGACAGCGCGGTTTGCGCGGACGCCTGCGGTGTCGCAGCGGGTGCGGCAGCCGGAACAGTAATGGGCGCGGTATCGACGCTCGCCGCACCGGTCTGGGAAGCCGTCGCGCTGCCTGGCGCGAGATTGAGCAGACTGTCGACCCGGTTCGCGAGCAGCGAAGTGACGACCGTGTCGATTCCGTTCATACCGATTCCTTAGTCACATTGGCGGCAGCACGTTCAAATCCAGTCAGGCGGCCCCGGGCAGGGGCAAACTCAGCGCGCCCCGTACAGCTCCTTGAGCACGCGAGTCGGCCGTCCGGTGAACAGCGCCGACAGATTGGCCATGCGCGGATTCGCGAGATCGCGGATCGCGGCGTCGTCGGCCAGGATCTGACGGATCAGCGCGTATTTACGCAGACGCTCCGCATCGTCCAGCCTGACGCCGGATTCCGCGTCTCCCAGCGCGTCGACCAGATTCCGGTATTCCTCCTGCAAGTGGACCAGATCGCTCCATAGGGCGCGCCGGGCAGCCATCAGCATGCGGCGGGAAATCGCTGCAATCGCCTCGTAGCGGGCGAAATATTCTGCGTTCGATGTCATCTCATGCTTTCCGCGGCCGGCTGGGTTGCCATCCGCGCGATTTCCGGGGCAATCCCGATCCATGCCTCTTCGAGCGTCGCCAGCAGGCCATCGACCTCGACCAGCATCGCCTCGCTCTGTTTTATATTGGCTTCGAGCAGCCGGCGCGACATATAGGCATATAGCGCGTCCAACCGCTCTGCAATCTCGCCGCCCACCTCAACGTTCAGCGACAACTGCAGCCCGCTTTCGACGATCTGAATCGCCTTGCCGATCGCCTCTCCACGAGCCGGCACATTGCCTTGCTGTATATGCATGCGTGCTTGCGCAATCGCTTGCCGGGCGCCCTGATACAACATCACGATCAGACGATGCGGACTCGCGCCCATCACCCCTGTCTCGACGCCGACGCGTGCGTACGCATTGGCTCCAGAGTGTCCTGGGGAAAACATCGGCGCTCCTCCTCTCTTGCACTGCGGTTGGTCGTAGCACCCCATCCGGACACGTTGCCGCGTTCAGATTTCTGCCTGTACCTGGTTATCGGATAGGCAACGGGAAAGCTTTAGGCCGGTGTAAGGAGGAATAAGGGGCCGATGAGGGCAATATCGCACCGAGCGCGGCTAGGCCGCCTGCCTGGACGCGCCCCAAAGGCGCACCGGACGGACTTCCTGCCGTGCAATCGCAAAGTGTTGAATCCGGGCGCATGCGTTCGGGCGGGCGGAATAGCCCTGCCGCCCGAGCCGCACTTACACCGACATCTGCATGATGTCGTTATAGGCCGACACCAGTTTGTTGCGCACCTGCAAGCCGAACTGGAAGCCGACGTTGGCCTTCTGCATATCGACCATCACGTCGTTCAGCGAGACGTTGGACGCGCCGAGTTCGAACGCTTGAGATTCGCCAACCGCCTTGGTCTGATCGCCGCTGATCTTGTCCAGCGACGCCTTCAGCGCCGAGGCAAAACCGCTGGCGGTAGCCGCGCCGGACTGGTCGGCGACGGCATTGTTGGCGCCGGCCGCTTGTGCTGCCATCGACTGCATCTGTTGCAGCGCCGGCGAGAGCGCGTTCACGGGCAAAGTCATGTTCTCTCCAGGGAATGACGACCGGCATGCCAGAAACCGTACCGATCTGGACGAAAGCATAGCAGTGGCCCATACGGGAAAGCCCCGAAACTAGGGGGGAAACCCGGCTCTATTCAAGCAATCGGGTTGAGCCGCGCTGCGGATAATTTCAATGGTGAAAGTCTCTGTTCGCACGCCCGCCGACCCTCGGCGAGTTTGAGCGGCAGAACGCAAAAGGCATCCCGGAGATACCCGACGCATGGATTCGTCAGCCAACTCTTTGATTAACCCCGACGCCCGCATGGGCCTCGCCGGCGCGCAGCCGGGCGCAGGCGCTGCCGGCACCGGCCAGGCCGGCGGTGCCGCGGACCTCGGCGGCCTGGGGAGCAACCTGGGCGGCAACTTCGGCCAGCGTCTGTCAGGCCTCGCGCAAATGCGCGGCAACCCGCGCGCCCCGCTGATTTTCGCGGTCGCGCTGCTGGTCGCCATCGTCGCGGGTCTGTTCCTGTGGTCGCGCGCGCCGGACTACAAGGTGCTCTACAGCAACCTGTCGGACCGCGACGGCGGCGCCATCATCACCGCGCTGCAGGCGGCCAACATCCCCTATAAGTTCACCGACGCCGGTGGCGCGATCCTCGTGCCGGCCGAGCAGGTGCATGAAATGCGTCTGCGTCTGGCTGCGCAAGGTTTGCCCAAGAGCGGCTCGGTCGGCTTCGAACTGATGGACAACCAGAAGTTCGGTATCAGCCAGTTCGCCGAACAGATCAACTACCAGCGCGCACTGGAAGGTGAGCTGGAGCGCACGATCGAGTCGATTTCGTCGGTGAAGTCGGCGCGCGTGCATCTGGCGATTCCGAAGCCTTCCGTGTTCGTGCGCGACAAGGAAGCGCCTTCTGCCTCCGTACTGGTGAACCTTTACCCGGGCCGCGCGCTCGACGAAGGCCAGGTGCTGGCGATCACCCATATGGTGTCCTCGGCGGTGCCGGATATGCCGGTGAAGGGCGTGACCATCCTCGACCAGGACGGCAACCTGCTCACGCAGCCGTCCACCGGCAGCGGTCTTGACGCGTCGCAGCTCAAGTATCGCCAGCAGATCGAGCGCAATACCCAGCAACGCATCGACGCGATCCTCTCGCCGCTGTTCGGCTCCGGCAACGCGCACTCGCAGGTCAGCGCCGACATCGACTTTTCGCGCAGCGAGCAGACTTCGGAAAACTACGGCCCGAACGGCAACCCGCAACAGTCGGCGATCCGCAGCCAGCAAACGAGCACCGCCACCGAAATGTCTCAAGCCGGGGCCTCGGGCGTGCCGGGCGCGCTGTCGAACCAGCCGCCGCAACCGGCCTCCGCACCGATCACGGCCAGCAACGGAGCGAGCGGCGTGACCACCACGCCGGTCAGCGACCGCAAGGATTCGACCACCAACTACGAACTGAACAAGACCGTGCAGCATCTGGAGCAACCGATGGGCGGCATCAAGCGTCTGTCGGTGGCGGTGGTGGTCAACTATATGCGGGTGGTCGACGCCAAGGGCCACGCGACGATGCAGCCGGTCACCGCCGACAAGCTCGCGCAGGTCAACCAGCTGGTGAAGGACGCGATGGGCTTCGACGCCACGCGCGGCGACTCGGTCAACGTGGTGAACAGCCCGTTCACCGTCGACGTCGATCCGGACGCCGACCTGCCATGGTGGCGCACGCCGGACATGATCGCGCTCGCCAAGCAGATCGCGACTTACCTCGGCATCGGCCTTGTCGCCCTGTTCCTCTACTTCGTGATGGTGAAGCCGGCGCTGCGCCGCGCTTTCCCGCCGCCGGAGCCGGCCGCCGCAGCGCTGCCGTCGCCGGACGAGCCGGTCCTGCTGGACGGCATTCCGGCCGCCGAGCGTGCGAACGCCGTCACGGAAATGGAAACGGACACCGAGCTGCTGGCGTTCGAAAACGAGAAACACAAATACGAGCGGAATCTGGAATTCGCGCGCAACATCGCGCGCCAGGATCCCAAGATCGTTGCAACCGTCGTGAAAAATTGGGTGTCCGATGAGCGCTGAAGGCGTAATGAAGAGCGCGCTCCTGCTGATGTCGATCGGCGAGGAAGAAGCCGCGCAGGTGTTCAAATTTCTCGGGCCGCGCGAAGTCCAGAAGATCGGCGTCGCCATGGCCGCGCTGAAGAACGTGACGCGCGAGCAGGTCGACGAGGTCTTGCAGGAATTCGTGCGCGAAGCCGAGCAGCACACCGCTCTTTCGCTCGACTCGAGCGAGTACATCCGTTCGGTGCTGACCAAGGCGCTCGGCGGCGACAAAGCCGGCGCGATCATCGACCGGATTCTGCAGGGCAGCGATACCAGCGGTATCGAAGGCCTCAAGTGGATGGATTCCGCGGCGGTGGCCGAGCTCATCAAGAACGAGCATCCGCAGATTATCGCGACCATCCTCGTTCACCTGGACCGCGATCAGGCGTCGGAAATCGTCGCCTGCTTCACTGAGCGTCTGCGTAACGACGTGCTGCTGCGAATCGCGACGCTCGACGGTATCCAGCCGGCCGCGCTGCGCGAACTCGACGACGTGCTGACCAGCCTCCTGTCCGGCAGCGACAACCTCAAGCGCAGCCCGATGGGCGGCATCCGCACGGCGGCCGAAATTCTCAACTTCATGTCGAGCAACCATGAAGAAGGCGTCATCGAGAACGTTCGCCAATACGACGCGGAACTTGCGCAGAAGATCATTGATCAGATGTTTGTGTTCGAGAACCTGCTCGATCTGGAAGACCGCGCGATCCAGCTGTTGCTGAAGGAAGTCGAGTCCGAGGCGTTGATCATCTCGCTGAAGGGCGCGCCGCCCGCGCTGCGCCAGAAGTTCCTGTCGAACATGTCGCAGCGTGCTGCCGAACTGCTCGCCGAAGACCTCGATGCGCGCGGTCCGGTCCGTGTCTCCGAAGTCGAGACGCAGCAGCGCCGCATCCTGCAAATCGTGCGCAATCTGGCGGAAAGCGGCCAGATCGCGCTAGGCGGCAAGGCGGAAGACGCGTATGTCTGATCAGAACTCCGCGGCGAAGGAGAGCCTCTCGGCCTACCAGCGCTGGGAGATGGCCTCCTTCGATCCGGTGCCGCCCGCGCCGCCCGAAGCCGAAGTCGACGACGGTGCATTCGAAGCCGAACTCGAACGTCTGCGCGACGCCGCGCATGCGCAGGGCGTCGCGACGGGTCATGTGGCCGGGCAGGCGCTCGGTTACCAGGCCGGTTACGAGCAAGGTCACGCACAGGGTTTCGAGCAGGGCCAGAGCGAAGCGCGTGAAGAAGCGGCACGTCTTGCCGCGCTGGCCGAGACCTTCAAGGCGGCACTCGACGGCGCGCAAGGCGCGATCTCCGAGACACTGGTCGCGCTGGCGCTGGACATCGCCCAACAGGTGGTGCGCCAGCATGTGCAACACGATCCGACCGCGCTGATTGCCGCCGCGCGCGAGGTGCTGGCCAGCGAACCGGCGCTGCTCGGCGCGCCCGCGCTGATCGTCAGTCCCGCCGACCTGCCGGTCGTCGAAGCCTATCTGATGGAAGAACTGCAAACGCGCGGCTGGACCGTGCGTACCGATCCGTCGGTCGAACGCGGCGGTTGCCGCGCGCAAGCGGCCACCGGCGAGGTAGACGCCGGCATCGACACGCGCTGGGAGCGTGTCGCCGCCGCACTCGGCAAGGTGAGCACATGGTGAAGCCGACGCTCGAAGAGATCCGCGCCAGCGATCTGACGCCGCTCGAACGCGAGCTGGCGCTGGCGTCGTTCGGCGCCGAGGCGCTGGCGGATGTACCGGCTGCGGTTATGCCCGCTGCGGCCGCAGTCGCGGCTATCGACGCTGCATTGCGGGATTCGGGCGCCGGGCATCCGGGGGCCGGCCATCCAGCTCACGGCCACCCGCCGGTGGGCGCGGCCGCGAGCCGCGAATCCGCCGCCGGGAGCCGTGAACCTGCCGCTTCTTCGAGCCTCGCATCGCCCCCCGCCGCCCCCGCCCCGTACGATCCCGCACTCGACAGCAACCCGCATATGCAAGCCTGGCGTAGCCGGCTCGACGCGCTGCGCGCGCGCAACGCGATCGCCAAGCCGATGCGTGCCTGCGGACGTCTGACGCGCGCCGCCGGTCTGGTGCTCGAAGCAGTCGGCCTGCGCCTGTCGGTGGGCGCCGAAGTGATGATCGAACTGCCGTTCGGCAGTTCTCTGGCGATGGCCGAAGCCGAAGTGGTCGGCTTCTCCGGCGACAAACTGTTTCTGATGCCGACCACCGAGGTGATCGGCCTGCTGCCTGGCGCACGTGTGTACCCGCTCGAAAGCGCGCCCATCGCGGATCCGATGGCGGGTGCGAAGCGCCTGCCGGTCGGCTGGGAACTGCTCGGACGTGTGCTCGACGCCTCCGGCCGCCCGCTCGACGGCCTCGGCCCGCTCGGCACGCATGCCGATGCGCCACTGTCCTCGCCGGTCATCAACCCGCTGCATCGCGAGCCGATTCACAAGGTGCTCGACGTCGGCGTGCGCGCGATCAATGCGCTCCTGACCGTGGGACGCGGCCAGCGCATGGGCCTGTTCGCCGGTTCGGGCGTCGGTAAATCGGTGCTGCTCGGCACGATGGCGCGCTACACCAGCGCCGAGGTAATCGTGATCGGTCTGATCGGCGAACGCGGCCGCGAAGTGAAGGAATTCATCGAACAGATCCTCGGCGAGGAGGGCCTCGCGCGCTCCGTGGTGATCGCCGCGCCGGCCGACGTCTCGCCGCTCTTGCGGATGCAGGCGGCGTCGTACTCGACCTCGCTCGCCGAATATTTCCGCGACCAGGGCAAGCACGTGCTGTTGCTGATGGATTCGCTGACCCGTTACGCGATGGCGCAGCGCGAGATCGCGCTGGCCGTGGGCGAGCCGCCCGCCACCAAAGGCTATCCGCCTTCGGTGTTCGCCAAATTGCCGGCGCTCGTCGAGCGGACCGGCAACGGCCCGGCGGGCGGCGGTTCGATCACCGCGTTCTATACCGTGCTGACCGAAGGCGACGACCAGCAAGACCCGATCGCCGACTCCGCACGCGCGATTCTCGACGGCCACATCGTACTGTCGCGCTCGCTCGCCGAGGCCGGCCACTATCCCGCAATCGACATCGAAGCGTCAATTAGCCGGGCAATGACCGCGCTGATCGACGATAACCATCTCGAGAAAACGCGTATGTTCAAGCAGATGCTGTCGCGCTATCAGCGCAACCGCGATCTGATCAACGTCGGCGCCTATTCGAGTGGGCGCGACGCGCTGCTCGACCGGGCAATTGCGCTGTATCCGCGAATGGAAGCGTTTTTGCAGCAAGGTTTTCGCGAATGCGCGAACTTTGAACCGAGTCTCGACATGCTGGACGCTCTGTTTGCCTAAGGAGGCTGACGATGGCGAAACACTTTCCGATCAAGACCCTCATCGGCCTCGCCCAGGATGATGTGGATGCCGCAGCGCAACGTCTGGGCCGCGCACAGCGCGAGCGCAACGACGTCGAGGCTCAGTTGAACGCGCTCGTGCAGTACCGCGACGAATATCACGCACGTTTCACGGCGACCGCCCAGACTGGTATGCCCGCCGGCAATATGCGCAATTTCCAGGCATTCATCGACACGCTCGATGCCGCCATCGAACAGCAGCGCAACCTGCTGGTGACGGCAAACGCGCGTGTCGATGCCGCCAAGCCCGACTGGCAGCGTCAGAAGCAGAAGCTCGGCTCGTATGAAGTGCTGCAGGCGCGCGGCGAAGCTGCCGAAGCGAAAGTCGCGGCGCGGCGCGACCAGCGCGACTCCGACGAACACGCCGCCCGTATTCTGAGGATGCGCGCCGAGGGCGTCTGACGCCCCCAGGCGTTGTCTTGACTGACTGAACACCCCGTTTGACGGATTGACAGGATTCCCTATGTCGCTTCTTTCACAGATCGGTTCACTGCTCGGCTCGGCCAGCAGCACGGCCACCAGCGCGGCCATGGCCGCCGCGGCGAACGCCACGCCTTTCTCGCAAACCTTGCAGCAGAGCATCGACCAGCAAAACAACGCGGCCGCGCAAAACGCGAGCACGCCGCCGGCTTCGTCCTCCTCTTCGTCTGCTTCGTCTGCTTCGTCTGCTTCGTCTGCTTCGTCGTCGAGCGTGCATGACGCACCGCCGCCGCCCGATCCGTCGACGACGAGCCAGGATGCCACGAGCAGCAATACGGACGACAGCAGCTCGACGAGTGCGTCCTCTTCCAGCTCGTCGTCGGCGTCATCGACGTCGGCTTCGTCGGCCGCTTCCTCGTCGAACACGCAGCAGGCTGCGACCGACAAGACCAGCGCGACGCCGCCGAAGTCCGGCAACACGGCCACGCAGACTGACGCGGGCACGGCAGCGGCAGCCGCCGCTGCGCAGGCGCAGGCTCAGGCCAACGCGAACAACGCCGCCGACCCGGCGACCGCCGATCCCGCCACGGCGCTGACTGACGCCGCGACCGCACAGCCCGGCACGGACACCGACACCACGACGGACGGCGCCACGGGCAAGAAGGCGAGCGCGGCCGATTCGAAGTCAGCGCAGGACGCTTTGCAGGCGGCGCTTGCCGCGCTGGCGAGCGGCCAGGGCGTGGTTCCGGCGCAGGTCATGGCAAGCGGTGCGGCGGCGAATGCGGCAACGGCGGCGAACGGTTTGGGTGCTGGCACGAGCAACGGACTCGACGGATCGGCGGATGGCAAGACGCTTGCGGCCGGTTTGTTCGGCAACGGCAAGGGATCGAATGCCGGCAAGACTGCGCTGACGGCCGCGGCCACGACCGTGGCGGATCCATCGGCGACGGCGAAGGTTGCGGCTGACGCACTGACCGCGACGGCTGCCGGCGGTGCGCAGGCTGACAATCTGGCGTCCTTCAAGAGCGCCACCGATGCCGCGACGGCTGCGCTGGCAGCCAGCCAGGCCGCGGCGGGCGCCGCGAGTGCGACGGCGGCTGTGCAAACGACGGGGAATGCCGGTGCTGCTGAGGCGGCGAACGCCTTGTCGCCTCACGTGGGCACGACCGACTGGGAAGATGCGTTGAGTCAGAAGGTGGTGTTTTTGTCGAATGCGCATTCGCAGAGCGCCGAGCTGACTTTGAATCCGAAGGATCTGGGACCGCTACAGGTTGTGTTGCAGGTTGCCGATAACCATGCACATGCGTTGTTTGTTTCGCAGCATCAGCAGGTGCGGGAGGCTGTCGAGGCCGCGTTGCCGAAGCTTCGCGAGGCGATGGAGTCCAATGGGATCGGGCTTGGGAGCGCTAGTGTCAGCGATGGGTTTGCCCGGCAGAGCGGGCAGCAGCAGAGCGCGGATTCAGGGAGGCGGAGCAGCGGGGCTGCTGGGGGTTTTGGCAGCGGCGCTGCGGGGGATGCTGATTCTGTCGTGGCTAATGTTGCCGTGCGGCGGAGTGTGGGGTTGGTTGATACGTTTGCTTAATGGTTTTTTTTTGCCGTTGCGGCGCTTTCTTGGTTGCTTGCCTGCGGCGGGGTTTTCTTGTTTGGTTGCCTACGGCGTTGGGCTTTGCTTGATCTGTTTGCCTGCGCGGCGCGGCTTTCTGTGTGCTTTTGGCGGTGGCCTTTTCTTGTCTGGTTGCCTACGGCGTTGGCCTTTCCTTGAATTGATATTGGTTTATTAGCGTCGCCCCTGTGCGGGGCAGGCACCTACTTTTCTTTGCCTGCTGCAAAGAAAAGTAGGCAAAAGAAAACAGCTCACACCGCTAATTCTTAAGCGGGTCCCCCGCACAGCCACGGTAGTGGTCCATCTGGAATCCGTGCTCTCGCACATTCAACGTGAGTGACAAAGGTGTCATCCGCTCCCACTCCGCACTACGTGCGTCGCGGATGGGTCTGCCAGGGAAACCCGGGGCTTCAAGCGCAGCGAATGGGTTTATGAATTGCGCTTCGGCGCGCGCAGCGCCGCCGGAAGAATGACAGCCTTGTCACCAGGGCGGAATGTGCGAGAACACAGATTCCAGATGCACCACTACCCCCTCCAAGCCAGGGGACCCGCTTAAGAGTTAGCGGTGTGAGCTGCTTTCTTTTGCCTACTTTTCTTTGCAGCAGGCAAAGAAAAGTAGGTGCCTGCCCCGCACAGGGGCGACGCTAATAAACCAATAAGAATTCAAGGAAAGGCCAAAAACCAAAGAATCCAGATCAAGGAAAGACCAACACCGCAGGCGACCAGACAATAAGCGCCGCACAGGCAAACATATCAAGGAAAGGCCAACGCCAAAAGCGCACAGAAAAACGCGCCGAGCAGGCAAGCAACCAACAGGCCCCGCCGCAAAAACCCTAAACAGTAAACCCCGCCAAAGGCAAAAAAACCCCAAAACCCACACCATCAACCAATCCCCCGCCTGAAAGGCAAAAACCAGAGATAGCCCTCAATAACCCTTCTTTTCGACCCATCGCGCCGCAGGCAAATAAACAACAATCACCATCACCAGCACTAAAGGCAAGTAAAGCAAACCTCATGGCAGCCACGACCGCAAACCAGCAAGCCGCGCCCGCTTCCCCGGGCCCCTTGAAGCGCATCATCCTGATCGCCCTCATCGCGATCATCGCCGCCGCAGCCGCCGGCGGGGGGGTGTGGTTCTTCATGTCCAAGCGTGGCCCCGCTCCCGCGTCGACGGGCGCCGTCAGCGCTCCGCCGCCGTTAGCCGTGCCGCTCTTCTTCCCGCTCGAATCGATGACCGTCAACCTGCAATCGGACGACGGTCAGCAACACTTCCTGCGTATCGGCCTGACGCTCAAGCTCAACGACCCGAAAACCCAGCAGGAACTCTCCGACCATATGCCGGAAGTGCGTAGCCGCATCCTCCTCGCACTGTCGAACAAACACCCGGAAGAACTCGCCCCGCTCGAAGGCAAACGCGCGCTGGCCACCGAACTTCAGACGCTGATCGAACAGCCGACCGATAAGGGCGCCCCGCCGATCCACGTCCAGGACGTCCTGTTCACCGAATTCGTCGTGCAGTGAAGTCATTTCACGCTGCCATCATTAACCGCCGGACGCACGAGGAATAAGGAATGGGCCACGAAGAGTTCATGTCCCAGGAGGAGGTCGATGCCCTCCTCAAGGGCGTCACCGGCGAGTCCGATTCCGTCGCCGAGCAGACCGATCGTGCAGGCGTACGCCCGTACAACATCGCGACGCAGGAACGCATCGTCCGCGGCCGGATGCCCGGCCTCGAAATCATCAATGACCGCTTCGCGCGTCTGTTGCGCGTCGGTATCTTCAACTTCATGCGGCGTTCGGCGGAAATCTCCGTCGGCCCAGTGAAGGTGGTGAAGTACAGCGAGTTCACCCGCAACCTGCCGATCCCGACCAACCTGAACCTGGTCCATGTGAAGCCGTTGCGCGGCACGTCGCTGTTCGTGTTCGACCCGAACCTGGTGTTCTTCGTGGTCGATAACCTGTTCGGCGGCGACGGGCGTTTCCATACCCGCGTCGAAGGCCGCGATTTCACGGCAACCGAGCAGCGCATCATCATGAAACTGCTCAACCTCACGTTCGAACACTACGCGGCGTCGTGGAAAAGCGTGCGCCCGCTGCAGTTCGAATTCGTGCGCTCGGAAATGCACACGCAGTTCGCCAACGTGGCGACGCCGAACGAAATCGTCATCGTCACGCAGTTCTCGATCGAGTTCGGTACGACAGGCGGCACGCTGCACATCTGCATGCCGTATTCGATGATCGAACCGATCCGCGACATTCTCTCGTCGCCGATCCAGGGCGAGGCACTCGAGGTCGATCGCCGCTGGGTCCGCGTGCTGTCGCAACAGGTGCAGGCAGCCGAAGTGGAACTGACCGCCGACCTGGCTCAGGTGCCGGTCACGTTCGAACAGATCCTGAACATGCGCAAGGGCGATGTTCTGCCGATCAGCATCCCCGAACACATCACGGCGAAAGTCGATGGCGTGCCGGTGATGGAATGCGGCTACGGAATTTTCAATGGTCAGTACGCGTTGCGGGTCCAGAAAATGATCAGCGCAGCCGACACGATGAAGGAAGGTGGATATGAGTGACCTGAACGCAAAGACTGAGGCCGAACTGGCCGCTGGCGAGCCGCAGCTGGCCGCCGACGCAGCCAGCGCCGAAGACGACGCGGCGATGGCCGACTGGGCCAGCGCGCTGGCCGAGCAGAACGACAACACGGAAGTCAGCGCGACCACGGCCGGCGTGTTCCAGCCGCTCTCGAAGGTCGAGCCGACCTCGACGCGCAACGACATCGACATGATCCTGGACATTCCCGTCCAGATGACCGTCGAACTCGGCCGCACCAAGATCGCGATCCGCAACCTGCTGCAACTCGCGCAGGGCTCGGTCGTGGAACTGGACGGCCTGGCGGGTGAACCGATGGACGTGCTGGTCAACGGCTGCCTGATCGCCCAGGGCGAAGTGGTCGTCGTGAACGACAAGTTCGGTATCCGTCTGACCGACATCATCACGCCGTCCGAGCGCATCCGGAAGCTGAATCGATGAAACGTGTTGCCGGTCGCGCCGCGTTGCATCTGTCGCACGCGTCACCTGCGTCGCATGCGCCGCGCAGTGTTTTCCATCACGCGGGACTCGCGGCGACCACCGCAACAACAGCGGTTACGTCCGCGCTGATGTTCGTATTGACGTCGGCGGCGGCATTCGCGCCATCGGCCGCGCACGCAGCCGACATGAACGCGGTCAACAACGCCGCGAAAATCGCATCGGGTGTAGGGGCAGGCACGGCCGTTCCGGCGCTCGGCGTCGGCGCGGTGTTGCAAACCATCGTCGGCCTGCTGGTGGTGATCGGTCTGGTGTTCGCCTGTGCATGGCTCGCGCGCCGCTTCGGCCTGCAGCCCGCCAATCGCGGCGGCCTGGTGAAGACGATCGGCGGCGCTTCGCTCGGCGGCAAGGAGCGAGTCGCCGTGGTCGAGATCGGCGATACGTGGCTCGTGCTCGGTACGGCGCCCGGCAATGTGCGTTTGCTGCATACGATGCCCGCCGGTTCGGCCGCGCTCGATCCGGCCACACCAGGCGTAGCGGATACATCGGGTGCATCAGGTAAAGGCGCGGCGTTGCCCGGCACCTTCGGTCAACGTTTTCGCGACGCTTTAAAAGGCGAAGTGGGCAAACGTTTCAATGGGCAAGGCAGCGGGGATCGGTAATGCAGTTCAGTCTTCAATCAGCGCGATCAGTGCAGTCAGTAGGTCACGCGCACTCCACTCGCATGTCTTGCGCCGCCTCGAAAGTCATTGCCGTTCTGCGCCGTGTCGCGCCGGTCGCGTTGCCGGCGCTGATGCTCGCGCTGCCGTCGCTGTCGTTCGCGCAAGCCGCCGGCTTGCCGGCCTTCAATACGAGCCCGGGCCCGAACGGCGGCACGACGTATTCGTTGAGCGTGCAGACGATGCTGCTGCTCACGATGCTGTCGTTCCTGCCGGCAATGGTGCTGATGATGACGAGCTTCACGCGCATCATCATCGTGTTGTCGCTGCTGCGTCAGGCACTCGGCACGACCACTACGCCGCCTAACCAGGTGCTGGTCGGTCTCGCACTGTTCCTCACGCTGTTCGTCATGTCGCCGGTGCTCGACAAAGCCTATACCGACGGCTACAAACCGTTCTCCGACGGCACCATCCCGATGGAAACGGCGGTGAACCGCGGCCTCGCTCCGTTCAAGACGTTCATGCTGCGCCAGACCCGCGAAAGCGATCTCGCGCTGTTCGCCCGCATCTCGCACGCCGCGCCGATGCAAGGTCCGGAAGATGTGCCGCTGTCGCTACTGGTGCCGTCGTTCGTGACGAGCGAACTGAAAACGGGCTTCCAGATCGGCTTCACGATTTTCATCCCGTTCCTGATCATCGACATGGTGGTCGCGAGCGTGCTGATGTCGATGGGGATGATGATGGTGTCGCCCGCCACGATCTCGCTGCCGTTCAAGCTGATGCTGTTCGTGCTGGTCGACGGTTGGCAATTGCTGCTCGGCTCGCTCGCGCAGAGCTTTGTTTAATCGGGTCACTTAGTTGCGTCACTTAGTTGCGTCGCTTAGCTACGTCACTTAGTTGCCTCACTTAGTTGCCTCACTTAGCTGCCTCACTTAGCTACATCACTCAACCCCTCACGCTTCCGGTACCACGCCATGAATCAGGAATCCGTCATGACGCTCGCGCACCAGGCCATGTATGTCGGCCTGTTGCTTGCCGCGCCGTTGCTGCTGGTCGCGCTGGTCGTCGGTCTGGTGGTGAGCCTGTTCCAGGCCGCTACGCAGATCAACGAAACCACGCTGTCGTTCATCCCGAAGCTGCTCGCGATCGCCGTCACGATGGTCATCGCCGGTCCGTGGATGTTGACGACCATGCTGGACTATCTGCGCCAGACGCTCACCAACATCCCCTCGCTCGTCAACTGAGCGCGGCCCCGGCCCCCGCCCGGCGCTTGCCCCCTCTCCCACCGTCATGTTTTCCGTCACCTACGCCCAACTGAACGCCTGGCTCACGGCGTTCCTGTGGCCGTTCGTGCGAATTCTCGCGCTGGTGGCGACCGCGCCGGTGCTCGGCAACCGTTCGCTGCCGACGCGGGTGAAGATCGGCCTCGCGGCCTTCGTCACGATCATCGTCGCGCCCACGCTCGGCGCCCTGCCGCAGGTCACGGTGTTTTCCGCAGAAGGCGTGTGGATCATCGTCAACCAGTTCCTCATCGGCATCGCGCTCGGCATGACGATGCAGATCGTGTTTCAGGCGATCAGCGCCACGGGCGATTTCGTCGGTCTGGGCATGGGCCTCGGCTTCGCGACATTTTTCGACGCGCAGGCAAGCAGTTCGAGCCAGGTGCTGTCGAGCTACATGAACACGATCGCGATGCTGGTGTTTCTGGTGATCGACGGCCATCTTCAGATGATCAGCGCGCTGCTGGCCACCTTCCAGTCGGTGCCGGTGTCGGCGAACATTCTCGGCGCACCCGGCTGGCGCACCCTGGCGAATTTCGGCAGCACGGTGTTTTCGGCGGGCCTGCTGCTGTCGCTGCCGGTGGTCGTCGCGCTCCTGATCACCAACCTGGCGCTCGGCATCCTGAACCGCGCCGCGCCGCAGATCGGCGTGTTCCAGATCGGCTTTCCGCTGACGATGCTAATCGGCATGCTGCTCCTGCAACTGATGATCCCGAACATGATTCCGTTCTTCATGCGTCTGTTCGACGTCGGCATCGATCAGATGGGGCGTGTGGCGGGCGGGTTTAAGTAGCGCCTCTCCAGGCTTGCGGGATTGGCTGCGGAATTGGTCGCGATGGTCACGCGAGCCGCATGCGCCGCTCATGCACTTTGAGCCACGCATCGGCCACCCGGAACAAAGAAGGGCGGAACCGGCTCACACCGGCTTCCGCCCTTCTCTTTTCGAACTTCCCGCTTGCCTAGTTCAGGTACTGGAACAGCGAGACGCTCTGGATCTTCACAAACGCCTGCTGCGCCGCTTGCAGCGCGTTCTGCGTCATCGTGTACTGGCCGATCGTCTTGGCCATGTCGGTTTGAGTCAGATCCGCCAGATTGCTCGCCGTCTGCAAGGTGTTGGTCTGCGTGACGGTCTGCAACGCCTGGACTTCCTGCTCGCGGCCACCCACTGCGGCCTGCGCGGTCACGACGTTGTTCATCGTGTTTTCGAGCTGGGTCATGCTGGTGGTCAGCGCGCTCTGGAAACTGGCCGTCGACGCGCCGCCCGAAACCGGCGTTTGCAACGTGGTGATCAACTGGCTCAGATTGGCGAACACATCCGTGCTGCCTTGCGTGGCCGGCGTCACCGTGAAGCTGTCGCCCGCGTTCGGCGCGCCGGTGATGTTCACCGTCTGGCCACCGAGCGTAATCGCCGTGCCGGCAGTGAAGGTTTGCGGTGCGCTCGTGGTCACCGCCCCGGTGGCCGGGTCGGTCTGGCTCACCGTGTAGGTGGTCCCCGACGAGAAAGCGATCTTGTACGTGTCCGCATTGGCCGGATTGGTCGGGTTCGTCAGGCTCACGGTGCTGATCACGCCCGTGCCCGTGTTGCCGGTCGTCGCAGCCGGCACCGAGCTGGTACCGATTGCCGCAACGCTGCCGAAAATCGCGAGACCGTTGTCGCCGGTCTGGATGGTGTGCGATGCGGTGATCTGCATGGCGGGCGTGCCGGTGTCGCCCGAATAGGTCACGACGCCGGCCGAGTTGGTCGTGTACGGCTGCGCGGTGCTTTGATAACCGCCGAACAAGGCGTTGCCCTGCGGGTCGGTCGCGTTGGCGAGCGTCATCAACTGGCTGCGCAAGCTCTGCAATTGCGTCGCGATCGAACCGCGGTCGCCGTCGTTCAGCGAACCGTCGCCGGCGCTCAGCACCAGCGTGTGAATGCTCTGCAGCACCGTATTGACGCTGCCGAGCGTCGAATCTTCCTGTTGCAGCGAAGCCAGCGCGGAAGTCTGGTTGGTCGTGTACTGCGACAGGCTCGTCGCCGTCGAGCTCAACAGCACCGCCTGCGCCGCGCCGAGCGGATTGTCCGACGGCGTGGAGAGGCTTACGCCGCTCGAGATCTCCTGATACAACTGCGACAACTGAGCTTGCTGATCGCTCATCGTCGCCACGTTCATGTTGAAGTACTGCATGCTTGAGATGCGCATGTTCAACGCCTCACTGGAAGATGCCGAGTATCGTCTGGAACAGGGTCTGCGCGGTCTGGATGACCTTGCTGTTCGCCTGATAGAGCTGCTGATACTGAAGCAGGTTGGCTGCTTCTTCGTTAATGTTCACGCCTGAGACCGACTGCTGCGCGGTGGTGATCTGCGTCACCAGCGAGGTCTGCGCCGTGCTCGAAGTCTGAATCTGGTTGGTCTGGTTACCGATCTGGTTGACGTAGTTCGCATACGCGCCCGTCAGTGTGACCGTGCCGCCACCCAAAGCCTTCGCCGTGGACAGGTTCGACAGTGCCAGCGCGTTGCGGCCGTCATTGCTCGCGCCGGTGTTCGGGCCGATGGTGAACGTGTCGCCGGCGGCCGGTGCGCCGCTGATCGTCACCGAGACGTTGTTCATCTGCCCGGCGGTCGTGTTGTTGATCGTCAGCGCGGCACCCGTGCTCGACGAATACGGCACCACCGTGCTCGTGTTGGTGATCGGATACGTGGTCGGGGGCGTGCCCGCCACTGTCACCGTCGATCCCGCGGGGAAGCCGGACAGGCCGGTGCCGTCGTAGGTCAGCGTGGTGGTCGCATTCGGCATCGTGTAGCCGGCTGTCACCGTGCCTTGCGTGATCGTGCCGGTGCCGGTATTGCTCGACGTCGCGGCGCCGAGCACCGGCGCCGCGGCGGCGAGCGCCGACGGGTCCGTGGTCGCGGTGTTGAAGCTGTTCAGCGCGCCGCGGGTCGGTTCTACCGTGAACGAATCGCCGGCGTTCATCGTGCCGGTGGTCGAGAAATTCAGGCCGTTGATCGGCTGGCTCAGACTGGTCGCCGAGCCCACCACGCTGCCGGTCGAATTGTCGGTCAGCGTATAGGTGGTGCCGTTATAGGCCAGCGTGTAATCGCCGCTGGTCGGCTGCGCGGGATTCGCGAACGAGACGTTCAGCGACGCATTGCCGGTGTTCTGCGTATTCGCGTAAACGGTCGGGCTGCCTACCGAGAACAGCGCGCCGCCCTGGGCGCCGGCGAGCGTGACGCCGAGGGCGTTCTGCGCATTGACCTGCGAAGCGAAGCTCACCGCAATCGCGCCGAGTTGCGCTTCACCCGGATCGAGCGTCTGGCTGCGGAACGCGAGAAGGCCGCCGAGCGTACCGCCCGTGACTTTGCTGTCGGGCAGATTTTGCGGCGCGGCAGCGGGGTTCGCGCCGGCCTGGCCAAGATATTGCACCGACAGTTCGCTCGTGTCGCCCGTCGAAGCGGCCGTGCCGAGGTTGTAGCTGTTGGTGGACGACACGAGCGGCTGGCCGTTGGCCATGAACACGCTATAGCTGCCGTTGGTGTTCACGACGTTCACGCCGATCAGTTGCGACAGGTTCGACACGGCGAGATCGCGCTGATCCATCAACTGGTTCGGCGGCTGACCTTGCGTGCTGGCTGCGGAGATCTGTCCATTCAACTGGGCGATCTGCTGCGTGTAGCTGTTGATCTGCGAAACGGTGCTGGTGAGCTGCGTGTTGACGCTCTGGCGCAGGGCATCGTATTGCTGACCCGCGGCATTGATCTGGTTCACGAGCGTCTGCGCGCCGCTCATCGCGGTCTGGCGGGTAGCCAGACTGGAGGCGTTGTTCGAGACATTCTGCAAACCGGTGAAATAGCTGGTGATCGCGCTCGCAATGCCGGCAGTCGGACTGCCGATCAGATTGTTCAGCTGCGAAATCAAGGTGTTGTAGGTCGACAGCGAGCTGCTCGAGCTCTGCGCGTTATTCAGCTCCGTGGTCAGATACTGGCTGTATTGGCGCGTTACGGTGACCGTCGAAACGCCCTGCGGCAAATAGCCCGAACCTGTGTACTGGCCACCGCTTTCCGCATAGACCGGCGTTTCAATCGTATAGCCCGGCGTCGACGCGTTGCTGATGTTCTGGCCGGTCGTCGTGAGTCCCCACTGGGCTGCGTTCAGCCCACTGAGTCCGAGATTGATGAGGTTGCTCGACATGCGTCATCCTGAAGGGCGACACCGACCACATGCCACCGCGTTACTTGAACATCCTGTTTAACGGCTCTCACGAGGAAAAATTGAGGGCCGTTCCGATGCTTGTCCGGCGTTTGTTTCAACGTTTGCGAGGCTTATCCTGCCGGGCTTTCCGCCTCATGCGCCATAACTCGAAAATCGCGCGGCAGTTGAGCCTTGCTCAGACGCCGCCATACGGCATTTTCATCAACGCACCAGCGAGCGGCGCTTCATTTCCAGTTGCGTAATCAGACGTTGCAGCGTGTTTTCGGCGCTGCCCGGCAGCGTCAGAAAACGGAAGCCGAGCTGGTAGCGCTGCGTGCCGTTCGGCAACGCGGTGGAGCGATGCGACACCAGTTGCAGATCGAGCGAAAGCCGGCCAAACGCGCCAAGCGCCAGTTCGCAATCCTGCAGCCGCGTGCCCATCGGCAATTCAGCCACGCGCTCATCCGTGGTGCGCATGCCGACGCCGCCGAGCGAGAGATCGTGCACTTCAAAGCGGAACGTATCGCCTTCAGGCAAACGGCCGACGCACATATACGGATCGAGAATCGGCGCATCGACGCGGAAATACTCACGGCGCTGCACGTAGAACAGCACTTCGGGAAAATCGGCCTCGAATGCCGGCAGTCCTTCATAGCGGGTTTCGCGCGGTGTGCCGGTCGTGAACTCGGCGCGCACACCGTCCGGCGACGCGTGGAACTGGCACCGCGATGCAGCTAACAAGCCTTTGTTCTGGTCCGAAAGCGCGCCCCAATCGAAAGTGAAGGTGCGCGCGCGTACGTCGACATCGAGCAGGCGCGTGACAAGCTGGCCGCCCGCGTATTCGACGGTGAGGAAATCGCCCCGATTGACGAGGTTGCGTAACTGAACGCCGATCTCCAGCGGATTGCGACGGCCGAAATCGGGTGCGCTTTCGTCTATCGTGGCGTGCGAAAGGCCGGGTGCGTCGGTCTGGCCGTGCGACTGGGTAGTATCCATAGGCTTGCCGGTATGCATGTTCTTGCGGGCGCGTGCCAAGGCTCCTGCCGGGGCTTTCGCGCGGTCTTCATCGAAGCCGCAGCACGCGCATTCAACCGGACATTACAACGCTTTCCGGTATCGGGTCTAACTGATTAGCGGCATCATTCAGCCAAAATTTAGGGGCATGTAATGAAATATTTGCCGCAAACGTTAAAACGCCAATATACCGCCAGTGGAATCCGGGCTCATCGAATGCAGGCGGCAAGCGCACTGGTTATGCGGGTGGACCGGCTGCCCGTAGGCGGCCGGCCTCGTCCGTCTTGTTATGCACCTGGCCCCGTCGCGTGCATGCTTCTTAATTCGAGAAAATCAGACTGCATGAACCGGTCAATTGCACCATCCACTATGACCGCACATCCGCATTAACGGCAGATCAGCCCATTTTCTGCATAATCGACATCAGCTTTTTTGCGTAATGCGGGTCGGTTGCATAACCCGCGCGCTGCATACCGTTGGCAAAACCATTCACGTCGTGCGCGGAATTGATTACCTGCGCATAACGCGGGTTGCCTTTGAGCATGCTTGCGTAGTCGGTCATTGCGTCCTGGTACGAGTCGTACGCCCGGAATTTTTCGACGGTGCGCTGCGGCTTGCCGTTCACATACTCGGTCGTGACGGTGGAGACGGTCTTGCCGGTCCAGTCCTTGGTCGCCTTGATGCCGAAAACGTTGTGACTCGGCGAACCGTCGGCTTTTTTGATCTCGCTCTTGCCCCAGCCCGATTCGAGCGCGGCCTGGCCGATGATGAAGCGCGCCGGAATGCCGGTTGCCGCGCTGGCGGCTTGCGCCGGCGCAGCGAGCTTGTCGACGAAAGCGTCGACTTTCGACGAGGTGCCGTCGCCTTTGATCGGTGGCGTCAACGCGCTGTTGGCCGAGTAGCCCTTGCCCATCGCCAACTGGCCGTTGGCCTGCGCGTTGCCGTAGGCCTTCGCGAGCGCATTCAGCGCCGCAGTCTGGCCTTCGTCGCCGCCACTGCCGCCACCCAGCGCCCCGGCCAGGCCGCCGCTTGCACTATTCGCGCCGCCTACCTGCAAGCCCTGATTGCGCATCATCTGCTTGAGCATCGCGTCAGCCACGCCGATGCCCTTCTGCGACAGCTGTTGCGACAACTGCTGATCCATCATCGACGTGAAGGTGGCACTGTCGTGCGAATCGAACGGGCCATCCTGTGGCGTCGCATCGCGCATGCTCTTCAGCATCATCTGCGTGAACACCGCGTCGAACTGCTGCGCGGCCATCTTCATGCCGGCTTGCGGCGAAGCCTTGGCCTGCGCACTCAATTTGCCGAAACCCTGCACGTCGAGCGCAAAGCGCTGGGTCAGGTCGTTCGCCGCGTTGGCGGAATTAGTCGTATCCGAATTCATCTGGCGTCTTCCTTAGATGATTTCCAGGTCGGCGCGCAAAGCGCCCGCCGCTTTCATGGCCTGCAGGATCGACATCAGATCCGCGGGCGTCGCACCCAGTGCGTTGAGCGCTTTCACCACTTCGGCGAGGTTAGCGCCGGCGGTCACCAGTTTCAGTGCGCCGTTGTCCTGCTTCATCTGAATCTGCGATTGCTTGGCCACCACCGTCTGGCCGTTCGAGAATGCACCCGGCTGGCTTACCACCGGCTGCGTATTGATCACCACCGACAGATTGCCGTGCGCCACCGCGCAGTTTTGCAGCGTGACCATCTGGTTCATGACGATCGAGCCGGTACGCGCGTTCAGGATCACCTTCGCGGCGGCTTGCGCCGGCTTGACGTCGAGGTTCTGCAATTGCGCCATGAAGGCGACCTGCTGCTCGGGATCGGACGGCGCGCGCAGTTGAATCGTGCGGCCGTCGAGCGCCATGGCCGTGCCGCTGCCGAATGCGTTGTTCACCGCTGAGACCACGCGTTGCGTGGTGTCGTAGTCCATATCGTTCAGGTCGAGCTGCATCGTGCCCGCTTGCGACACCGAGGTCGGCACCGCACGTTCGACGATCGCACCGCCCGCGATGCGGCCCGCGGCCAGCGTATTCACCTGCACCTTGCTGCCGTTCGCACTTGCGCCGGCGCCGCCCACTGCCAGGTTGCCCTGGCCGAGCGCGTACACCTGGCCGTCGGCGCCCTTCAGCGGCGTGAGCAGCAGCGTGCCGCCGCGCAGGCTCTTCGCGTTACCGAGCGACGACACGGTGATGTCGATCTGTTCGCCCGGACGCGCGAACGGCGGCAGCACCGCCGTCACCATCACGGCGGCGACGTTCTTCAACTGGATGTTCGACAGCGACGACTGCTGGTTGGTCGAGCCCGCCGCCTGGTTGTTGATCGAGATGCCCAGGTTCGCCAGCATGTTGGCGAGCGTCTGCGTGGTGAACGGCGTCTGCGTGGTCTGGTCGCCCGTGCCGTCGAGACCGACGACGAGGCCGTAGCCGATCAGCGGGTTGTCGCGCACGCCCTGGATCTGCACGAGGTCCTTCAGACGCTCGGCGTACGCGGGCGTCGCCACCGGCAAGGCCGCGCAGGCGAGTGCGAGCAGGACCACCGCACGGCCGAGCCGAACGAGTCGTGTGAAGCGGCTGAGGTGGCCGGAGCGGAAAGTGACGGTACGCATGATCACCACGGCGACACGTTGAGGAAGAACCGCTGCAACCAGCCCATGTTCTCGGCTTCGTTGAGATAGCCCTTCGCGGAGTATTCGATTTTCGCGTCGGCCACCTGGGTCGAGTACACGGCGTTCAGGTTGGAGATCGTGTTCGGGTTCACCACGCCGGAGAAGCGCACGAATTCATCGCCCTGGTTGATCAGCATCTGCTTTTCGCCGCTCACCATCAGGTTGCCGTTCGGCAGCACGCCCGTCACCGTCACGGTGATCGTGCCGTTGAAGGTGTTCGACGCGTTCGCGCCGCCGGTGCCCTGGAACGCGTTGCTGCCGCTCGCGCTCAGGTTGGTCTTGCCGAACAGGCCGCCGAGGAAGCCCGCGGTCGGCACGCTGAAGGCTGTGTTGCCCGAGCGATTCGCGTTGGCGCCCGACGACTTCGTCGCGTTGACGTTTTCCTGAATCACGATCGTCAGGATGTCGCCAACATTGCGCGGCCGCTGATCTTCGAACAACGGCCGGCCCGCGTATCCCGGGTTGAAGATCGAGCCCGGCGATTGCGCTTGCGGCGGCATCGGCGGGACGGCCGTCATGGGCTGCTGGGTGATCGGCTGCTTCGGCACGAGGCCGCAGCCACCCAGCGCCGCGAGCAGCGTGAGCTGCACAAGCGCCTGAGCCGTGCGCGAATGAACCGGATTACGAGTGAAGTGCGACATCTTGATTACTGCCTTTCGAGAAAACGCCGGGCCGCCCCAAGTCTTCCTGTCCCCCTCGGGGGGCCTGGAGCAAAGCGACAGGTATGGGGGCCCTTTTCATTTCCAGTCCCTGGCCTTAAACCTGCATCTGGCTGAGGGTCTGCAGCATCTGGTCGGAAGTCGTCACGGCCTTGCTGTTGATTTCGTAAGCGCGCTGCGTCTGGATCATGTTGACCAGTTCCTGCACCACGTTCACGTTCGATGCTTCCACGTAGCCCTGATTCAGCGTGCCGGCGCCGTTCAGGCCCGGTTGCGCGACGTTCGGCGCGCCCGACGAAGCCGTTTCCGAGAACAGATTTTCACCCTTCGCATCCAGACCGGCCGGGTTGATGAAGGTGGCGATCTGCATCGAGCCAAGCTGCTGGCTGTTGGCCGAACCGGCGACGGTGATCGACACCACGCCGTCACTGCCGATGGTCAGCGAGGTCGCGTTATTCGGGATCGTGATCGCCGGAATCACCTGATAGCCGCTCGACGTGACGAGCTGGCCCTGCGCGTTGGTCTGGAACGAACCGTCACGCGTGTAAGCGGTCGTGCCGTCGGGCATCTGCACCTGGAAAAAGCCCTGGCCGTTGATGGCGACGTCTTTCGAGTTGCCGGTCTGCTGCAGGTTGCCCTGCGTGTACAGACGTTCGGTCGCGACCTGTTGCACACCGGTGCCAAGCTGGATGCCGGACGGCAGTTCGGTGTTCTGCGTCGAGTTCGCGCCCGGCTGGCGGACGGTCTGATACAGCAGATCCTCGAACACCGCGCGCGAGCCCTTGAAGCCATTGGTGCTGACGTTCGCGAGGTTGTTCGAAATCACGTCCATCTGCGCCTGTTGCGCATTCATGCCGGTAGCGGCGATGTAGAGCGAGCGATTCACTATTCTTCTCCTGTGTCGATGTGAGTTAGCGCTTTAGCGCTTACTCGCATCCCATGCAAAGCTGTCGATGTGAGTTAGCGCTTCAGCGCTTACTCGCATCCCATGCAACATTGTTGCTATACCGGGGCAACCCGTTAGCTAAAGCTGAGCAGCTGGTTGGCGGACTGGTCGTTCTTGTCCGCGTTTTCCAGCAGCTTGGTCTGCATCTGAAACTGGCGCGCGTTGGTGATCATCGCGACCATCGCGCTGACCGGATTCACATTGCTGCCTTCAAGCGATGCCGGCGCCAACGTGACCGTCGGATCGGCGTCGGCGGCATTGCCGTCGGCGGTGCGAAAGAGGCCATCGTCGCCACGCGTCATGGTTTGCGGATCCGGATTCACCAGCTTCAGCTGATCGACCGTTACCACCGCGGTCGGCGGATCACCCGGCGTCAGCGCGGACACGGTGCCGTCCTTGCCGATCGTGATTTCCGCACCCGGCGGCACCGATACCGGACCGCCGTTGCCGAGCACCACCTGATTGGTGGCATTCACCAGTTGACCGTTCTCGTCGACGTGCAGATTGCCGGCACGCGTATAAGCCTCGTTGCCGTCGGCGGTTTGCACCGCCAGCCAGCCCGGCCCCTGAATCGCCACGTCGAGCGGGTTGCCCGTCTGCTGGATCGGCCCCGGCGTATAGTCGGCGCCCGGCGTCGACGACAGCACGAAGGTGCGCGTGGTGTCGTCGTTGATCGAACTGCCGTCGCCGAACGACATCGGCACGGCGCGGAACGTCGCCAGCTGCGCGCGAAAGCCGGTGGTCGACGCGTTCGCCAGATTGTTGGCAACGATAGCCTGCTGTTCGAGCGCTTGCGTGCTGCCCGACATCGCGGTGTAGATCAGCCGATCCATGATGGGAAGTCCCGGTCGCTTACAGGTTGATCAGGGTCTGGTCGACGGTCTGCTGCGTCTTGATCGTCTGCGCGTTCGCCTGATAGTTGCGTTGCGCGGTAATCAGATTCACCAGTTCGCTCGTCAGGTCGACGTTCGAGTTTTCCACCGCGCCGCCTTGCAGCACGCCGTGGTTGGTCGCGCCCGGCACCGAAATCTGCGCGACGCCCGATTGGGAGGTCTGCTGGAACTCGTTGTTGCCGAGGTTCACGAGACCGTTCTGGTTCGAGAAGTTCGCGAGCACGATCTGGCCGAGCGCCGCGGTTTGCTGGTTCGAGTAGTTGCCGGTCAGCGTGCCGTCGGCGCCGATCGAGAAGCTCGTCAGCGTGCCGGCTGCGTAGCCGTCGGGCTGCAGCGAGTTCACGCCGTCCTTGCCGCCGTACTGCGTCGTGCCGGCAATGTTCAGCGTCAGGCTCTGCGGCGTCGACGAACCGTCGGTGTTCGGAATCGAGAAGTTGAACACGTACGGCGTGGTGGTGGCGGTGCCGTCCGCATTGGTCGTGCCGAGCAGCGTGCCCGACGAATTGAAGTTGGCGTGACCGACCAGGCTTGCGGTGCCCGTCGAGGTGCCCGCATACACATCCCACGTGCCGGCCGAGGTCTTGGCGAAGTACATGTTGACCGTCTGCGAACCGCCGAGCGAATCGTAGACCGTCGTGCTGGTCGAGTAGTTGTACGTCGACGAGGTGTTCTGGTCGAACGCGACGGCGGTCGGCGCGATCGAATAGCTGTCGCCGGTGGCCGGCGTGCCGCTGAACGTGATGGTCTGACCGTTGCCGAGCGAGATCGCCGTGCCGGCCGTGTACGTCGCGGAGGCGGTCGTCGTGCCGAGCGTGGTGTCGGTGACCGTGTAGGTCGTCGGGCTCGTGAAGTTGACGGTGTATTTGTCGTTATTCGTGCCCGACGCAGTGTTCGTGATGGTCGCGCCGGTCGTCGTGAGCGTGCCGGTGTTGGTGCCGGCCGTCACGGTCGGCGTGCCGAGCATCAGCGGGTCCTGCGCATTCAGGTTCAGGCCGGCGACGATCTTGGTGGTTGCTTGCGGCGCGATGTTCGCGGTCGGCACGCTGAGCGGCACGGTCTGCGCGGTATTGATGACGCCCGCGGCGTTCGCGGCGTAGCCCATCAGTTGCAGGCCTTGCGCGTTGGTGATGTTGCCGTTCTTGTCGAGCTGGAACACGCCGTTGCGCGAGTACACCAGCGAGCCGTTGTTCGACAGCTGGAAGAAGCCGTTGCCGTTGATCGCGACGTCGAGCGCCTGGTTGGTGCTGGTGATCGTGCCTTGCGAGAACTGCTGCTGCACTTCAGCGAGCTTGGTGCCGATGCCGACCTGGTTGCCCACCGCGGTCGCCACTGAATTGGCGTACATGTCGGCGAATTGCGCCGCGCCGCTCTTGAAGCCAACCGTATTCGCGTTGGCGATGTTGTTGCCGATCACGTCGAGATCGCTCGACGATGCTGACAAACCACTCAAACCTTGTTGGTAACCCATGACGGTCTCCGTAACTGGAAAGTCGTAACTGACTGAATCTGAATCAGAGGATGGCGGCGACGCTGGTCAGCCCCACGGTCGTGCCGTTCGACAGCACGAGGCCCGGCGTACCGGTGCTCTGCATGACGACGCTTTGCACCGTCGCGCCCGCGAGCGTGGTAGCGGTAGCCTGCTGGCCGTTGATCGTGCCGACCGCGCTGATCGTGTAGGTGCCGTCGGGCAGCGTATTGCCGGCCGTGTCGGTCGGCGTCCAGCCCACCGGAATCGTGCCGGCCGACTGCTTGCCGAGGTCGATCGTGTTGACGATCGTGCCCGCCGAGTTCTTCACGACCACCTGCAGATCGCTCACCGAGTTGGCGAGCTGCACGCCGAACGAGCTGGCCTTGCCGCTCGCAACCGTCACCGAGCTGCCTGGCGCGAGCACGGTCGAGCCGATCAGCAGCGCGGCCTGCGACTGCTGGCCTGCCGACATCTGCGTGGCGAGCGAGGTGAGCGTCGTGTTCAACTGGCTGATGCCCGACACCGTGTTGATCTGCGCCAGCTGCGAGGTCATCTGCGAGCTGTCCATCGGATTGGTCGGATCCTGGTTCTTCAACTGCGCGACGAGCAGCTGCAGGAACGTGTTCTGCAGATCGGTCGCCGAGGTGCCCGAGGTGCTGCCGGTCGAGCTGGTGGAACTGCTCGCGCTCGAGGCACTGCTCGTGCCGTTCATCGTATCGAGCAGCGTTTGCGACACGGTTGTGCCGCTGCTGCCGATGGTGGTGTTGGTGGTCAAGGAGCTCTCCTCAGGTTCCGATCGTGAGCGTTTTCAGCATCAATGTCTTGGCGGTATTCAGGGTCTCGACGTTGGCCTGGTACGAGCGCGAGGCCGAGATCATGTTGACCATTTCCTGTACCGGGTCGACGTTGGGCAGCGTGACGTAGCCGTCCGAATTGGCCGCCGGGTTGCCGGGGTCGTAAGCGGTCTTCATCGGCGTCGGGTCGTCGACCACGCCGGTGACCTGCACGCCGCCGATCTGCTGGCCCGACGCCGTACGCGAGCCGCCGATCGGGCTGACCGCGAACACGACCTGCTTGGCCTTGTACGGCTGGCCGTCCGGACCGGTCGTGCTGTCCGCGTTGGCGAGATTCGACGCCGTCACGTTGAGCCGCTGCGACTGCGCCGACATCGCGGAGCCTGCAACGCCAAAAATGTTCATCAGGGATGGCATGTTTCCTGACCTCCAACCGGTTCGACCCGGCTTCAAGTTAATTCCCGTAGCGATTGTTCCTGCGTACTGCTGTGTCTTTTTGCGGCGCCCGTTATTTACGAACCCGACGTAATCGCCGCCAGCATCGTCTTGATCTGGCTCGACAGCACCGTCATGCCCGATTCGAAGTGCAGCGTGTTGTCCGCGAACTGCACCCGCTCCGTATCGATATCGACCGTGTTGCCGTCGAGCGCGGGTTGCGTCGGAATGCGGTATTGCAAATTGCCGTAGTCGTCAGGCGTGCCGCCGGTCGGTGTCAACGTCGCTTTGCCGGACATGTGGCCCGGCGCGGTCGACACCATCGACATGCCGCTCGTCACCCCGGCGGGCTGCGTCATGGCAAGCGTCGAGTTGTTCGAGGCGCCCGTGCCCGCGCCGCCGCCGGTCTTCTTCAGCGCGCCGGCCAGCGACGAAGCGAAGTCGACGTCGCGCGCCTTGTACCCAGGGGTATCGGCGTTGGCGATATTCGACGACAGCAGTTCCTGCCGGTACGCGCGTACATCGAGCGCCTGGCGGCCAAAGGCGAATTCGGCATCGAGTTTGTCCAGCATAGAAATCTCCGGAGAACGTTCCCGAGGTTTCCCGTTTGCGCCTTACGGTGCCTCGCATGAGGCCTGCGTCGGCCGGGAAGACCTTTTTGCATGAAGTGCATCTTATGGGCCGAACGCAAGTACCAATCGGACGAATAACCGGGAAAGGGGGCTTCTATTCAACGTTTGCCCAATGGGGGGGCTCACTAGAATGCAAGGCGTACCGATGCATTCGATGGAGAAACCCGATGGACCAGCCCACCTTCGATCTGACGCACCGCGCAAGCTGCGTGGCGGCGCATCGCGTCGGTGCAGGCGTGGCGCGGCGTGCGTCGCGCGGCTCATCCCGTCTCCTGACTCGCCTCGTCGTGAATCTGGCGGTATGGGTTGCCGGCGGCATCGTGCTGCTGCCGGCCACGACCCAGGCGCAGGACGCCGGTGGTCCCATCGTGATTCCGGGTCCGGGCGAAAAGAATCCGGCCGCCCTCGCCGATCTCGCCGCGCAGATGGAGGCAACGCCCGCGAAACGCGCAGGGTCCGCCGCGACGCTCGCCGCCGCTACCGCGCAGTCGCTGACGCCGGGGTCGGGGTCGGGGTCGGTTGCGCGCGACGCCGATCAATTCATGCGAGCCGCCAATGCGAGCGGTTCGATCGTCATTCCTGGCTCGGGCGAGCCGCCTGCCGCGCCGCAGATGATCCGCACGAGTTTCAGGCCCGACGCAAACGGAGTCGTGACGATTCCCGCACCGGGGAACGCCAATGCGGCAGCAGCCGAACCAGCGCCCGGCGTTGCACGGATCAATGTGGCGCCAGGCTCGCGTCAGGTTGTGCCGGTCGTGGTGACGCCGGCGCTGAACGCCGGACGGCAAGGCGCCGGCGTTCAGCCAGTGGCCGCCAATCCGGCCAGCAACGGTGTCGGCAGCAATGCGCCCGCGGCCGGTGGCTTCGACAGCCTTGCGTCGCGTGGCGAGCCGCCTCAATTGAGCGCGACCGGCAAACCGGTCGTGACCACCGCAGTCGAATCGAAGCCGATACCGACCCCGACCCCGACACCCGCGCCGATGCCGACAGCGCCCGCCACCATCGCCCGTACGCCGGCGATACGCCAGGCTGCGCCGGCTGTGGCGCAACAGAATCTGCGCCCCGCAGTGGTGGCGCAACCCGTGCCGCTGGCCGGTCAGCAGGACGCCGAGGCGATTCGCAGTGCCGCGCTCGCCTTCTTGCAGCAGCAGTCGGCGGGCTTGCCCGGCAAGGTCGAAATCACCGTCGCGCCCGCGTTTCCGCGCGGCCTCGCGGCCTGCACGATGCTTGAACCCTTCATGCCCAGCGGCGCGCGCCTGTGGGGCCGCATGACCGTCGGCGTGCGCTGCGCCGGCGAACGGCCGTGGACCATTTATCTGCAAGCGCGCATTTCGCTGCGCGCCACCTACTATCTGGCCGCCCGCGCGATGGCGCCGGGCGAAGTCTTCACGGCCGCCGACCTCGTCGCGCGCGACGGCGACCTGACCGGGTTGCCGCAGGCAATCGTCACAGACCCGTCGCAAGCGGTCGGCTCGGTGTCGCTTGTGCGCGTCGCCGGCGGCATGCCGCTGCGCCGCGACATGCTGAAGAGCGCGTCGGCGGTGGCGATTGGACAAACGGTGCGGGTCATCGCGGCCGGCACCGGTTTCTCGATTTCGGCCGAAGGCAGCGCGATGAACAATGCGTCGCCGGGGCAGCAGGTACGGGTCAAGACGGCTAACGGCCAGATCATCTCCGGCATCGTCAAGGACGGTTCGACGGTGGAGATTCAGCTGTGACGCGGCGTGACGGCAAGTCCGGCAGCCGTCGCGCCGGCCCGGAATCAGGCACGACGGCTGGAGCATCCCGTGCAATGGGTTTCGAATCGGTCGTAGGGCCGGATCGTCTTGAAAGACAAGGCAAAACCTGGAGCGATTGCGCTAAAGTTTTGATCACCAGTTGCCGTTATCAGGATCAAATCGTTCAGGAAGCCAATCGTGAAAGTCGATTCCACAACCAATTCGAATCTGCCGACGTTGAAAGACGCCTTGTCCCGCTCGCAACCAAGCGACGCGGCGACTGCGAACAGCAACGCGCAGACTGCGAGCACGAGCTCGCCGACCACCACCAGCGGTTCGGGCGACGCCAGCGTCAGCCTGTCGGGTCTGTCGCAGCATCTGCGCAGTCTCGCGGCGTCCGGTTCGGCCGACATCGACACGGCGCACGTCGAGTCGATCAAGTCGGCCATCAAGGACGGCTCGCTGCAGATGGACTCGAGCAAGATCGCCGACGGTGTGCTGAATACCGCGCGCGAACTGTTGCAAAGCAAAACCTCGTCGACCGGCAACTAATCGACGCATCGAAGTACGGTGAATTGCCGGGCGGCATTCGACAAACCCGGCTCGCGAATCATGCGCGAGCCGTCGTGTTCAGCGAGTTGTTGAGATGAAAGACGCCCTGCTTGCCACCCTCGTCGAAGAATATTCGACCGTCGAGGCATTCGCCTCGATTCTGACGCTCGAAACCAAGGCGCTGACCGCCGTGTCCCCCCTGGAACTGCTGCCACCGATCGTCGAGAAGAAAACCGAACTGATCGGCGTGCTCGCCAAACTCGAGACCACCCGGGATACGCTGCTCGCGGAAATGGGTTTGCCGTCCGGCTGGCCCGGCATGGAACTCGCAGCCGGCGCGGATAAGCGTGTCGCCGAGCAATGGGCGCTGCTGCAAAAAGCAGCCGACCGGGCGCGGCGCTTCAATACGAGCAACGGTGAGCTGATCCGCGTGCGGATGGACTACAACCAGCGCGCACTGACGGCGCTGCAGGTCACCGTGCCGCAGAAGGCCGGTTTCTACGGACCGGATGGGCGGATTCCGGCACAACCGGCAGCGTGAAGATTCGGCTCGCGCAGTGCGTTTCACGCGCTGACGCAATTGAATAGATTGTTTTGAAAAAGGGCTCGTCGTTGACGAGCCCTTTTTGTTTTTCCCCCACCGCTCCTCAGGGCACCTAAGCCCTCCTCCAGCACGCGTTGGCCATCCGGCCAGGTAGCGCGGAATTCTCCGTCACGTTGAAATCACGGGTTCCCCCCACTGAGGTTCTCCGCCGTCACGCGCAGCTTTCGACGCTGCGTCAGACGAACCAGGCGGAGCGTTACCCACTAGCGAGGTTGTGTAATCGTGTGTATGATTCGAGGAGTGCAATATGAACAGTGCCGAAGTCGTCAAAGTGATTCAAGCGGATGGCTGGCGGTTGATCCGGATATCGGGCAGCCATCATCATTTCCGGCACGCGGTAAAAACCGGTCTCGTGACCATCCCGCATCCGAAAAAAGATCTTCCGCCCGGCACACTGAACAGCATCTTGAAACAGGCAGGCCTGAAATGAAGAACCTGATTTTCCCGATCGCAATCGAGCCTGGTGACACGCGCCATGCGTTCGGCGTGGTCGTCCCCGATATTCCGGGTTGTCATTCGGCGGGTGGTTCGCTGGAAGAAGCCTACGCGAACGCGAAAGAGGCGATCGAGGCGCATCTGGATACGCTGCTGGACGAAGGCTTGCCGATTCCCGACCGGCTCACGCTGGCTGAGCACCGGTGTAATCCAGACTACGCGGGCTTTACCTGGGGTTTTGTCACTACGCGGAATATTCCGGCGCTGAAAAAAGCGGTGCGTATCAATATCTCGCTGCCCGAGGCGCTGGTTCACGATATCGACGCTTACGCCCAGGCGCGCGGCATGTCGCGCTCAGCGTTTCTCGCGTTGGCCGCGGAGCATGAGATGGCGGACGCGTAAGAGAAGGTGGACGTTGCGCGCACCGCCGGTCAGACATCAATCCGTCAAACTCACGTCGCCTCGGCGTTCGCCCAGGCCATTTCGCGCAGGCGCGTGCGCAGGCGCGCTACGGCCTGGCTGTGCAACTGGCACACCCGCGATTCGCTGACTTCCATTACCGCGCCGATTTCGCGCAGGTTCATGCCGCGTTCGTAGTACAGCGACATCAGCAGCTTCTCGCGCTCCGGCAAACGGTCGATCGCCTCGATTAGCGCCGAGCGCAAGCTGTCGTCCAGCAGCGCCGACAGAGGATCGGAATGATCCACGCAGTAACGGTCGAGAAACGGTTCGTCGTCCGCGGAACGGTCGAAGTCTTCGTAATAGATCAGCTGGCTGCCGTGCAGGTCCTGGAGCATCGACTGATACTCGTCGAGCGGCATTTGCAGATGCTCGGCGATCTCCGTTTCGCTCGCCGAGCGGCCCAGGTTCTGTTCGACCCTGTGCACGGCAGATTCGACTTCGCGCGAAGTGCGCCGCAAGCTGCGCGGCAACCAGTCGTTGCTGCGCAACTCGTCAAGCATTGCGCCGCGAATCCGTTGGCTGGCATAGGTCTCGAACTGCGCGCCCTGGTCTTCCTTGTAGCGGCTCGCCGCGTCCAGCAGTCCGATCATGCCGGCCTGAATCAGGTCGTCAAGATCGACACTCGCCGGCATCTTGGCTACGAGCTGCAAGCCGAGGCGACGCACCAGCGGTGCGTACTTCGTCAGAACGTCGGCTTGGGAAATCTTTCCCTGAGCGTTATACATCGTGCTCCCCTTGTCCTTGTGCCGCCTCTCAGGCGTGCTGCGCGGACGGTTGGTCGGCGTGTTGCGCCGCTGTAACTGTCGCAGACGCCATCCAGGGCGTTTGCGACGACATCGCTGGCCGCATCGGCCAGTACTGCAATTCGGCTGCAAGGTGCCGGAAGTCGCGCGCGGCCGGTGTCGATGGAAAGGCATCGACGACACAGCGCGACAACTCCACGGCCCGCGCCATCCGCGCATCGGCGGCAATACACCCGGCGTCTTCCAGCGCCACCGTCAGGTAGCGTCCAGCCACGCCGGCCAGGTTGACAAAGGCGGTATGCGCGTCGTCCACGCTCTGCACGTGGTTCACCAGCACGCGAAACTGCCCGGTGGCGTGTGCATAGTGCAAACGCTTCATGCACGCGTACGCGTCGGTGATCGCTTGCGCGGCCACCCGCGTGACGATCATCACGTCGTGCGCCTGCGTCGCGAGGGGCGAAAGGTGGCCGTGGTCGTCGAGTTGCGCGTCGATCAGCACGATGTCGGCGGACCCGCTCAACACCACGCCGAACTGCGCGGCTGCGAGACCTTCGCGGTTATTGCGCGAGGCGGCCAGCACGGAAAAGCCGAGCGGGTGGCGCACGGCGGCTTCGTCGAGTGTCATCTCGCCGCGCATCACCGCCGCAAAATTGCCCGCGCGGCTCATGCCGCCAAGCATCGCACTCACCGATTTCTCGCCAAGGCATTCGTCGATCACCAGCACGTCTTTGCCCTGCTGGGCAAGCGCCGCGGCGAGGTTCACCACCGTCGTCGTACAGCCGACGCCGTATGAGCCGCCCGTCACCGCGAGCACGCGCGAGCCGCTTTTCGCCAGCAGCCGCCGCAGTCCTTCTGCCTGATCGGACATGAATTTATCCAAAGCGGACCTCGTGCAGTTCGGCCGTCGAACGCGCGGACAGCGCGGACAGCAATGCCGGAATGTCGTCGTCGTGCGGCACGAACGGAGAGTTGTCGCGCGGAATGCAGAACGTGCTCTTGATCAGGAATTTCTTCGTTGCGACGTACAGGTTTTCCGGCACCTTCTGACCGGTCGACACGTAGTGCACGGGCAGCTTGTAGCGAATCACGGTATCGAGCACGCCGCCCAGATTGGTGGCTTCGTCGAGCTTGGTCAGAATGCAGCCGGCGAGCGGCTGTTGATCCGGTGCGCGCTGATAGGCCTGCACGACTTCGTTCAGCGTATCGCCGTGGCTCGTCGCGTTGAGCAGCAAGAGACGCTGCACCGGCTGGCCGGCACGGCACAGCATTGCGATCTGGTCGGAGACGAGGCGATCGCGCTGGCTCATGCCGATCGTATCGATCAGCACGATATGCTTGTTGCGCAGCTCGGAGAGCGCGAGTTGCAGATCGGCGCCGTCTTTCACCGCGTGAACCGAGACGCCGAGAATCTTGCCGAAGATGCGCAGTTGTTCGTGACCGCCGATCCGGTAGCTGTCGGTGGTGAGGAGCGCCACCTTGCTGGCGCCGAAGCGCATCACGCAGCGCGCGGCGAGCTTGGCGGTGGTCGTGGTCTTGCCGACGCCCGTCGGGCCCATCAGCGCGAACACGCCGCCGCGCTCCATCAGCGCGTCTTCGTCTTCCATCACCGGCAGGTTCGATTCGAGCACCGAACGCACCCACTCCATGCCGCCGTCCATGTTGTCGACGTCTTCGGGCAGGTTGTCGACCATCATCTGCACGAGTTGCGCGGAGAAACCGGCGGCGAACAGGTGCTTGGTGAGCGCCGCGCGCGCCGGACTGCGGCGCTGGCGATCGCCCCACATCAGACCGGCGAAGTGTTCTTCCATCATCCCGCGCATCGACGACAGCTCGTTCATCACGGTGTCTTTGACGACCTGCTCCATCCGCGCCTTGATCGCTTCGGCGATTGAATTGGGCGTGCGGGCGTCGTCGCCGGCGGGCAGCAATTGTGCAACTTTCTGCGCGGCGCGGCGTGCAGCGACTTGCGCGCCTTCGCGGGCCCACTCGGGCCTGTCGGTGACCTGCGGCATGGCCGGTTGGGCTGCGGCCTGTTGCGGGGCGCGCGGGGCCGGTTGAGCGGCGGGTTGTGCCGCGGCGGGCTCGACTGCGGCGCCGAGGCCCTTGGCCATGGCGGCGGCCGGCGTCATCGAAGCTGCGCGCGCGCTGTACACCTCCTGCGGCTGCTGTTCGGCCGCGATGCGGCGCGCGTGATCGATCAGCCAGGGATTCGATTCGGCCATCGTGCGCTGTACATCGGTCGCGGGTGCGGCCGGCACGCCGGCGGCTTTGAGCATGTCGGCGCGGATGTCCTCGGCGAGACGCGTCGCGGCAGCGCGGGCGCTGGGTTGCTCGATGCTGATCGGTTGCGACCGCGGCGCGGCAGCAGACGCGGCCGGCACCACCTTGGGCGCGTTCGGCAGCGCGGCCTTCGGCGCGGCGGCAGCCATGGAGGGCGCGGCGGGCTTCGCGATGGCGGAAGCCACATCGCCCACGGCGAAACTCGCAGCCGGGCCTGACGCGACGCTGGCAGTGGCCGACGTCATGTTCTCGGCGCCCGCTTCCGGGCTTGCGCCGAATACCGACGAGAACACATCGGGCATACCGCTCGCATAGGGATTCGCCTGCATCATTGGATTGGCGCGCGGTGTGGCAAGCGCGGGCTGTTGCCCTGCCATCGCATTCGTCGACGCGGCCAGCGGTGCGCCTACGTTGCCGCGCGGCGCCTTCGGCGTAATGGCGGCGAGGTCGCTATTGGCCAGGGCGACGATTTCGACGCGGCCGTCGTCCATCGTGCGATTGGACAAAACGACGGCATCCGGGCCCAAGGCTTCGCGCACGAGACGCAGAGCATCGCGACTGGTAGCGCCGACAAATTTACGAATGTTCAAGCTGGACCCCCGATGAGGTAGACGGACTGACTGACTAACGGATCGGCAACATACCGCTTCCCATTGAGATCATTATTGCGAAACCTGTCGAGTGATGATCGATGGATAAAGACCGTTAAAGGTGGGTAATTCGGGCGATGGAAACGCACATCAATTCACACGCGCGACGGTTTGAAACAGGCTTTCCGGCAGCGTCCAGCAGCGCTTTCGCGGACGCAGCATGACCTCCGCCAGCCGCTTGCAGGGCAAAAAGTTAGGCGCGGAAATGAAAACCGGCGCTCAAGGAGCGCCGGCGGAAACCATCGGTCTGGAAGGTTGCAGCTGAATCGCTGCTGACTGCCGGGTCTAACCGCGCCGGGTTTAGCCGTGCGCTCCGATCAGATTCACCACCTTGATATTGCGTGTATCCGGCACTTCCGCATAAGACAGCACCTTCAGTTGCGGCAGGCTGCGACGCAGGAAGCGCGCGAGCATCGGCCGCAGCGCGTGCTGCACCAGCAGCACCGGCGACAGCCCAAGATTCTGCTGACGCGTCATCGCCTTCTGCGTTTCATTCAGCAGCGTATGCGCGAGGCCCGGTTCGAGGCCCGGATTAGCGCCCGTGGAAAGCGCCTGCGACAACACCCGCTCCAGATTCGAATCGAGGCCCATCACCTGCATGTCGCCCACGCCGGGGAACCACTGCTGCGTAATCGCGCGGCCCAGCGAGAGGCGCACGGCGGCGGTGAGATCGTGCGCATCGGTGATTTTCGGCGTGTGTTCGGACAGCGCTTCGAGAATGGTGCGCATGTCGCGGATCGGCACGCCTTCTTCCAGCAGGTTTTGCAGCACCTTTTGCAGCGTCGTGAGCGGCAGCGACTTCGGCACCAGATCGTCGACCAGCGACGGCGTGTCCTTCTGCATCCGCTCGAGCAGCGCCTGCACTTCGCGGCGGCCGAGCAGTTCGGACGCATGCGTGACCACCAGATGATTCAGGTGGGTGGCCACCACCGTGCTCGAGTCGACCACCGTGTAACCGTACACCTGCGCCTGCTCGCGCAGATTCGTATCGATCCAGATCGCCGGCAACCCGAACGCGGGGTCTTGCGTCGGCGTGCCCGGCAGCGCGGCGGATACCTGCCCTGGGTTGATCGCCAGCCACTGCCCCGGATACGCCTCGCCGACGCCCACTTCGACGCCCTTGAGCGCGATCCGGTAGCCGTTCGGCCGCAATTCGAGGTTGTCGCGGATATGGATCACCGGCGGCAGGAAACCGATTTCCTGCGCGAACTTCTTGCGGATGCTCTTGATCCGCTTGAGCAGTTCGCCGTCCGAGTTCTTGTCGACGAGCGGGATCAGCCGGTAGCCCACTTCGAGACCGAGCGTGTCGATCATCGTCACGTCGTCCCAGCTGGCTTCGGTGTTTTCCACCGGAGCCATCGCGGCCGGTGCGACGTCGACCAGCGCCACGCTGTTCTTGCGTGCTTCGCTGCGTTTTTTCATGGTGCGGCCGAGCTGGATCAGGCCGCCGCCGAGAATCAGAAACGCGAAATGCGGCATGCCCGGAATCAGGCCCATCAACACCAGAATGCAGCCCGTGATCACCAGCACGCGCGGGTTCGTGAAGAGCTGGCCGGTCAGTTGGGTGCCGATGTCTTCATTGGTCGCGACGCGCGAGACGATCACGCCGGCCGCCGTCGAAATCACGAGCGACGGGATCTGTGCGACGAGGCCGTCACCGATGGTCAGCAGCGTGTAGTTCTTGCCCGCTGCCGCAAAACTCATGTCGTGCTGAACCATCCCGACGATCAGCCCGCCGATGATGTTGATCACCATGATCAGCAAACCGGCGATCGCATCGCCGCGCACGAACTTGCTCGCGCCGTCCATCGAACCGTAGAACTCGGCTTCCTGGGAAACTTCCAGGCGGCGCTTGCGGGCCTGCTCTTCGTTGATGAGACCGGCGTTCAGGTCGGCGTCGATCGCCATCTGCTTGCCGGGCATCGCGTCGAGCGTGAAGCGCGCGGACACTTCCGCGATCCGCCCCGCGCCCTTGGTGATCACCATGAAGTTGATGACCATCAGGATGATAAAAACGACGATACCGACCGCGAAGTTGCCGCCCACCAGGAAGTGACCGAACGACTCGATCACCTGGCCCGCCGCGTCCGGGCCGGTGTGACCCTCGAGCAGCACAACCCGCGTGGACGCCACGTTCAGCGACAGGCGCAGCAAGGTGGAGAACAGCAGCACGCTTGGGAAAGCGGCGAAGTCGAGCGGCTTCATCGTGTACATGCTGACGAGCAGCACCATCACGGAAAGCGCGATGTTGAAGGTGAACAGCAGATCCAGCAGGAACGGCGGCAACGGCAGAATCATCATGCCGAGGATCATGCAGATCAGCACCGGCCCGGCGAGGGCGCGCAAATTGGTGCCGCTCAAGGCATCCGGCCGTCGGGACAGGAATCCGGCGCGAGCGTTCATGCGGAGGCTCCTGAGGTGTCGTCGTTATTCGGGTTAAGCACGTCGGCGGCTTCCTGCTCGGCTTCATCGTCCGGCACGCCGCCCTTGTCGAGTTCCGCCGGCACGTCGAACTCGGTCGGTGCGACCGGCGCGACGCCGCCTTCGGTGTTGAAACGCCGCAACTGATACACCCACGCGAGCACTTCGGCGACCGCGCCATAGAGCGGCCCCGGAATCTCGCGGTTCAGTTCGACGTTGTGATACAGCGCACGCGCGAGCGGCGGCGCTTCCAGCAGCGGCACGTTGTTTTCGGCGGCGATCTCGCGGATTCGCGCGGCCACCAGGTTCACGCCCTTGGCGACTACCTTCGGCGCGCGCATCTCGCCGTCGGTGTACTGCAGCGCGACCGCGAAGTGCGTCGGGTTGGTCACCACCACGTCGGCCTTCGGCACGTGGGTCATCATGCGACGGCGCGCAACGGCGCGCTGTTGCTGGCGAATCCGGCCTTTGACGTGCGGATCGCCTTCGCTTTCGCGATGTTCGCGCTTCACTTCTTCCTTCGTCATGCGCAGTTTCTTGTGGAACTGCCAGAGTTGATACGGCACATCGAGCGCGGCCACGACGAACATGCCCGCCACCGTCATGCCGCAGCACACCGCGATCAGATGCACGGTGTTGGCAAGCGCCAGTTGCAACGGCTGAGTGGCTAGAGCAAGAATTTCCTCGCGGCGATTCCAGATCGCCGTGCCGCCGATGATGCCCACCACGAGCGTCTTCGCGAGCGACAGGCCGAGTTGAACCGGTCCGTTGATCGAGAAGATCTTGCCGAGTCCTTCGATCGGATTGAGCCGGTTGAACTTGGGCTCGAGTCCTTTCGACGACAACTGCCAGCCGCCCAGCGCCATCGGCGCGAGCAAGGCGGCGGCGCCGGTGAAGGCCAGAACCGGCAGTAGCGCGTACAGGCCTTCGCGGCTCGCGGCGCCCGCCCCGATCATCATGCGGCGGGTTTCGAACGCCGTGGCGTGGTCGAACGTGAAGGCCGAGCGCAGCATGCCCTGCAAATGCTCGCCGATGCTGCTGGACATGCCCCATACGCCGAAGAATCCCGCTGCCAGCAGCGCAAACGTCGACAGCTCCCGCGAACGCACGATCTGCCCTTCCTCGCGCGCCTTTTGCAGGCGCCGGGGAGTGGCTGATTCGGTTTTTTCGAGGTCGCTATCCTCTGCCACAAACGCTCTCCAGTCGGCTGAGGCACGGCGCCTCTTTCCAGTGAGAGCGATTATTCCCGGTCGACGCAAGCGACGATCGGCGGATAAGGGCGGAGAAAGGGGGGTATTTCGAGGGATGGAGCAGCCGGCCAAGCGCGCGGCGGGGCTTGCCGGTGGGCCGCCCCAGCGATGGGCGTCGGCTACGGGTTGAAAGGCCAGGGGCGGTTGGGTTGCTTACCGACAGCCGGCTACCGGCGCCTCACCGGGGCCTGCGGGCCAAGCATGGTTTGCTGGGACGCCGGCTATGGGCAACCGGGCACCCACGCGGCTTCGCGCGGGTGCCCCGTTTGTCACCCTTCAGTCATCACCTCAGAAGCCGACGTAAGGTGCCTGACCGCCGCTTGCCGTCAGATCGAAGCCGTAATACATGTGACGGCCATAAAAGAACGGCAAACCGAGATCGAAGCTGCTGCTGCCGCCGATCTGCCCGGCCAGGTCGTTGAACGCGTAGTTGCTGCCGTTGCTGAACAGCGTGGCCGCACTCAGGATGCCAATGCTGACGCTGGCTGTCGTACTACTCGCGCCGGCCAGGGTAATCGACCGGGTTTGCGCGCTCGAAGGGCAATAGAACCCGGCGTAGTTACTGCCGCACAGCGCGAGCGAACTATCGGCGAAGAAGTACGCGTTCGAACCCGAATCGAAGAACGCCTGCACGGTCGTGCCGTTATAGACACTGTTGTTCAGGTCGCCGTAGCCGTCGGTGGTGAAGGTCTGCGTGGCCGCCAGCGCATTGTTCGACTGCGTGCCGATGCCGAACACCAGCGTGCCGGTGGCCGAAGAAGAACCCGTGTTCGACACCGGCGGCATCTGCACGATGACGCCGTTATTGTCGGACGCGAACCTGGCGACCGGATTGGCGACCTGCTGGGTGAGCGGCACCGCGGTACGGGCGCAGGAGGTGCCGCCCGGACATGCGAAGTAATTACTGTAGGTGGCGGCGGTCGTCGCATTCGCGCAGGTTGCGCCGCAATCGTAGAGCGCCGTGCCAATGCCGAGAATGCCGTTGGCGCCGAGATCGCTGGCGGTATTTTCCGCCGAGCCGCTGCAGCCCTTCGACGGCACGGTGCTCGACGCCATATCGCCGATGATCTGTAGCGGGACGGCTGCGGTTGTCGTCTCGCCGCCGATCGCTACGGTCGCGGTGCGCACCGAGCCCCACGTGTAGCCGTCGGCGAAGGTGGCGCACTCGGCGAGTTGGCTCGTGCCGATCGTGCTGACCGGCAACGCGCTGAGCAACGAGGAATTCAGCACCGAACCGACCACACGCAGCCCGAACGAGCCGGTATCGACCTGGATGTTGTTGATGGTTTGACAGTTGGACGTCGAACCCGGCGCGCATATCGTCACGCTAACGGTCGGAATATTGATGACGCCGTTCACACCCTGCGCGACCGTGATCGCCACGGTGTTCGCCGCCGTCGCGGCGATCGGTTGCTGGGTCGGGCTGGCCGGCAGCGAGCCGCCGTTCAGCGTGGTCGACGAATTGTTACTGGAGCTGGAGCTGTCACTGCCGCCGCCACCGCCGCAGGCGGCCAGCACCGACACCAGCGCCACGGCCACGACGGCCTGCATCCAGCCCCTGAATTTCCCGGCAATATGACTTTGCATGGTTCGCATCGTTCGTCCTCGCCCTTACTGGATGTCGGAACCGCTGACGCCGGCGGGCAACGCCGGCGGCAACCAGGCCTGACCGTTGAACGCGCCCATATGACCGCCGGAGCGGACCACGAGGCTGCTCTGGTCGACCGCAACGGGGCCGCGACCGCCTCCGCGCGCCACGCGCGCGGCTTTTACGCCGGCAACGTACTGCGGGAAATAGCTGCCAAGCAGATCGTTGAGATCCGGCATTTGCGGACCGTGCCAGGCGATACCGAAGACCGAACCATCCGCGGCGAGGTATTCGTGCACCACCGTGCCGTTGCCGAACGTCGTTTCACGCACGGTATAGGACGCGGAAGCCGAGGTGGATGAAGCAGCGCTCGATGCAGAATGCATCACGCTTTGAGCGGCCGTTGCCGAGCTTGTGCCGGGCTGCACGGTGCGGGAAGAAACCGATGCATCCGCAGGGGGCGTCATCGGGGCGCCGCCCAGTCCCGCATAAGCGGACTGTACGGCCGACAGCGAACAGGGTAATGCAAGCGCCATGACGAACCCGGCGCGACGTACACGACTCCACATGACAATGCTCCTCCCGAGCTGCTGCCGCTCGGTTCGCACCTCGTACGAACCGGCCGCATGTATGCAGATCATACGACACCGATGCGATCGCACTGACGAGGGGATACCTTACCGTGCCATCGACCGGTGAATGTGTCTCACCGGCACACCGTGCCGCTGCTTGAGCTCGTAGTATGCCTGTGGTTTGTGTCGGCAGACAGCAAGCGCACTCGGGAACGCAGCTTGCTGCACCTGCCAGTTCGGCCTCACACCCTTGTGGGCGGCCGGTAGATCAGAAGCCGAGGCTTGCCAGCAGATCGTCGACCTGCGACTGGTCCTGCATCACGTCCGCCTTGCCTTCCGGATTGATCTGCGGACCATTCAGCAGGTGTTCGGGGCTGCCGGTGGACGACGGCTCGGCCGCCAGCGCCGCCGCATTCGCCGCGAACTGCTCGCGCCGCTCGAGCGCGATGTTCTCGACCAGCACGCCGAGCAGCTGCTGCTCGATCAGGTACACGACATCCGTAATCTTCTTGATGACCTGGCCGGTCAGATCCTGGAAGTCCTGCGCCAGCATGATCTCCATCAACTGCGCATTGGTCGCGGTGGTCGCCTCGGGCACGCCGCGCAAAAAAGTGCGCGTGTCGTTCATCAGCGCGCGCACTTCTGCGCGCTCGATCGGTGCCGCGTACCACTGCTCCCAGCGCGCGTCGAGTTCGCCGGCGTCTTTCTGCAGTTGTTCCTGGATCGGCTTGGCGACGTCGATCGACGACAGCACGCGCTCGGCGGCCTGCTCGGTCATGTTCGCGATGTACTTGAGACGGTCGCGCGCATCGGGCACGGCTTCCGCCGCACGCTCGACATGCTTGTCGAGCCCAAGCTCACGCATCGAGTCGCGCAGCGTGCGCGTGAGTTGTCCGATGCGGGCGAGGATGCGGTCGGACGCGAAGTCGCCGGCCTCGTTCGTCGCGTCGGCGCTTTGCGCGTTGGTCGGCAGATTCACATCAGCTCCCGGTTTTAGCCATCTTCTCGAGAATCTTGTTGAGCTTCTCGTCGAGCGTCGCGGCCGTGAACGGCTTGACGACATAACCGCTCGCGCCGGCCTGAGCCGCCGCGATGATGTTTTCCTTCTTCGACTCGGCTGTCACCATCAGCACCGGCAGATGCGTCAGATGGGCGTCGGCGCGGATTTCCTTGAGCATGGCCAGACCGTCGAGGTTCGGCATGTTCCAGTCGGAGATCACGAAATCGTACGTACCGCCACGCAGACGCGCAAGGCCGGCCTGACCGTCTTCCGCCTCGTCGACGTTCGAGTAGCCGAGCTCTTTGAGCAGGTTGCGAACGATCCGGCGCATCGTCGGAAAGTCGTCAACCACCAGAATCTTCATTCCCTTATCCATTTCATTCCCTTTGCTTGATCCTTGACGCGGCGCATGACCGCCAGTTCGTTACAACTGGCGCGCATCATACCCGCTGTACACGCTCACCCATCGACGACAGACGCGCCATCACGCGACGGCTCATTTCCGGCAGCGAGGCAATTTCGTCCGCTGCACCGAGCGCGATCGCTTCGCGCGGCATGCCGAACACGATACAGCTCGCTTCGTCCTGTGCAAGGGTATACGCCCCCGCCTTTTTCATGTCCAGCAGCCCGGCGGCGCCATCGCGCCCCATCCCGGTCAGAATCACGCCGACCGCGTTCTTGCCCGCGTGCTGCGCGGCCGAACGGAACAGCACATCCACCGACGGACGGTGCCGGTTCACCGGTGGCTCGTCCGACAGATGCGCAATATAGTTCGCGCCGCTGCGGGCCAGCAACAGGTGAGCGTGACCGGGCGCGATATACGCATGTCCCGGCAGCACGCGTTCGCCGTGCTCTGCCTCTTTAACGGTAATCCTGCACAAACCATTAAGGCGTTGCGCAAAAGATTTTGTGAAACCCGGCGGCATATGCTGCGCGATCAGCACGGCGGGCGCATCCGGCGGCAGTGGCACCAGCACTTCACGGATCGCTTCAGTGCCGCCCGTCGATGCACCGACAATGATCAGCTTTTCGGTACTGAGCAGCGGGTTGTTGAAAAGCGGCGCGGCGGCTGACGCATGCGCGGCCTGCGTGGCTGCATGGTGCACCGGCGCGGCCTGGCGCACGCGTGCTCGAGCCGCGGCGCGAATCTTGTCGGCGAGCTTTTCCGAGTAGTCGAGCATGCCGTCGCGAATGCCGACCTTCGGCTTGGTGACGAAGTCGACTGCGCCCAGTTCCAGCGCGCGCAGCGTGATTTCATTGCCGCGCTCGGTCAGCGACGACACCATCACAACCGGCATCGGCCGCAGGCGCATCAGCTTCTCGAGAAAGTCGAGGCCGTCCATGCGCGGCATTTCGACGTCGAGCGTCAGCACGTCCGGGTTGTGCTGCTTGATGAGTTCGCGCGCGACCAGCGGGTCGGGTGCGGTCGCCACGACGGTCATATCCGGTTGGCCGTTGATGATTTCCGTCATCAGGCTGCGAATCAGCGCCGAATCGTCGACGCACAGTACTTTGATCTTTTGCACAGCGCTCACGCCTCCTCTGTAGTTCTGGCGTTGTTTGAATTAATCGGGCGCGGGCTTGAGCCGAACAGTTCGATGCGCGGTTTCGCTGTGCCTGCCGCGCCGCCGGCATTCGAGCCGAACAGTTCGATTTTCGGCCGTGCTGCTGCTGGTGTCGAAAACAACTCGACCCGTTTGCGCGCCGCCGCGAGCCGCTCGGCACGCGCCTCGGCGCTCTGCCGCATGAGCGCCTGCTCGCGCTCGGCCACCCCCGCTTCCTGCTGCAGGCGCAATTTCTTCACCATCACCTGACCGGTGCGCGGCATGAATGCGACCTTGCGCGGATGCGAGCCCTGCAAGTCTTCCGCGACGATGCGGATCTTTTCGAGCGCCAGATACCGGCGCACGAATTCGGAATTGCGGTCGCCGATGTTCATCGTCGTCATGCCGGCCAGCACCGCGCCGCCACCGAACACCTTGGCTTCGAAACGCTCGCGGCGGCCGCCCGCCTTGATCAGTTCGTTGATCAGCACTTCCATCGCGTACGCGCCGTAGCGCATGGAATCCGACGCGGGCTGGCCGGCGTCCGCGCCGTCGTCGGGCAGCATGAAATGGTTCATGCCGCCGATGCCCGCCGTGCGATCCTGGATGCAGGCCGCGACGCACGAACCGAGCACGGTGACCAGCACCATGTCCTCGTCGGTCGTGTAAAACTCGTTCGGCAACAGCTTCACGCCGGGACGCTTGAAGTGATTGTCGAAGTACAGATTGGTAGCAATCGGCAAGGCGCTGCTCATGCTGTCACCCCGCTAGTCGTCGCGCTGCCGGCATGGCTCGCGGCACGCGCCGGCGTGCGTGCGGCGCCTGTGTCGCGCGTCAGTTCGTAGACAGTCTGGCTGCGCAACTTGAACGCCTGCGTCACATAGGTGAAGTTTTCCGAGTGGCCGGCAAACAGCAAGCCGCCCGATTTCATCAGCGGCTCGAAGCGCGCGAGCACCTGCGCCTGCGTCGGCTTGTCGAAGTAGATCATCACGTTGCGGCAGAAGATCGCGTCGAACTGCGAGCGCAACTGATAGTCGCGGTCGGTCAGATTCAGCTGTTCGAAGCGCACCATCGCGCGCACTTCCGGGCGCACCTTGACCAACCCGGCGTGCGCACCGGTGCCTTTCAGGAAGAAGCGCTTGAGCCGCTCGGGCGACAGATGCTTCACCTGGTCGAACTGATACATGCCGGCTTCGGCTTTCGCGAGCACCTGCGTGTCGATGTCGGTGGCGAGCACGGTGGCCTGACGCGCGCCGCTGTCGCCAAGCGCTTCGATCAGCGTCATCGCGATCGAGTAGGGTTCTTCACCGGTCGAAGCCGCCGAGCACCATACCGACACCGGCTGCGCGCGGCGCGGCACGAAGTCGGCAAGAATCGGAAAGTGATGCGCTTCGCGGAAGAACGCGGTCAGGTTGGTGGTCAGCGCATTGGTGAACGCTTCCCACTCGGCCGGATCGTTTTCCGCTTCGAGCAGATCGAGGTACTGTTTGAAGGTCTCGAGGCCACGGGCGCGCAGACGGCGCGCCAGACGGCTGTATGCCATGTCGCGCTTGTGATCCGACAGCGAAATGCCCGCGCCGCGATGAATCAGTTCGCGAATGCGAGCGAAATCCGCCGACGTGAATTCGAAATCCCGTCCCTGCTCGCCGGACCTGGCCGGTTCCGTCCGCTCGGGACGTGCCGGTTGCGGAGCTGCCGCTTGCGGACGTGCCGGTTGCGGACGTTGCTGTGCGCGCGTTGCCATCATGAGAGTCCCTGCCTGCAATACGAGCCATCCGACTTTTCGCCCAAAGGAATGCTCCAGGCGAAAGGGATTGTGTTCGCGGGGTCGCGCCTGCCCGCGAGTTCGGCTAACACGCGATCGGCCCGCGACACGCTTTGTAAGCGTGCTTCGATGATTCGCCCCTCAGGGAGCGAGATGTCGAATGACCGCATGTCCTTGTGCCGCTTTCTAGAACGTTTCCCAGTCCGCGTCCGATCCTGCCGCCGTCGCGTTTGCCGCGGCCGGACGTACTGCGAATTCGGAAGCGGCGCGGGCCGTTTTCGGTTTGAGAGCCGGTTCGACGCGCGCGGCATCGACACCATGAGTGACCGAAGCCGGTGCTGCACGTGTTGCGGTTGCGGTGTTTGCTGCGGGTTGCGCGGGCGTTTGTGCGGGCGTTTGTGCAGGCGTTTGCGGCGCCGCCTTGGCGGGCTGCACATGCTGGCGGCCACTCTTGCCGCCGTTCGGGCGTGCCGCAGTGTGCGCATGAGCTGCCGCTGCAGCGCCATGCGTATTACCCCCGGCCACCTTCCAGCCGTTCACCACCGTTTGCAACTGACGCGTCTGCTCTTCGAGCGATGCAGCCGCAGCCGCGGCCTGCTCGACCAGCGCAGCGTTCTGTTGCGTCACTTCGTCCATCTGTACGACTGCGCGATTCACCTGTTCGATGCCGCCCGACTGCTCTTCGGAAGCCGCGCTGATTTCGCCCATGATGTCGGTCACACGGCGCACCGCCTGCACGATCTCTTCCATGGTGGTGCCCGCGCGGCCGACCAGCGCCGAGCCGCTCTGCACCTTGTCGACCGAGTCGCCGATCAGTTCCTTGATTTCCTTTGCGGCGCTCGCGCTGCGTTGCGCGAGACTGCGCACTTCGCCTGCGACCACCGCGAAACCGCGACCCTGTTCGCCGGCCCGCGCGGCTTCGACTGCCGCATTCAGCGCAAGAATATTGGTCTGGAATGCAATGCCTTCGATCACGCCGATGATGTCCACGACCTTGTTCGAACTGGTCGCGATACCTTGCATCGTCGTGACGACCTCGTTCACCACGTCGCCGCCGCGCGTCGCGATATCGGATGCATTGACGGCCAACTGGCTCGCCTGACGCGCGTTCTCGGCGTTCTGGCGCACGGTGCCGGTCAGTTGCTCCATGCTCGACGCGGTTTCCTGAAGCGATGCGGCCTGCTGTTCGGTGCGTTGCGACAGATCGGTGTTGCCCATGGCGATTTCACGCGCGCCGGTATCGATCGATTCGGTGCTGCTGTGAACCGCCTTCACCATCGTCGACATGCTGTCTTGCATCCGTTTGATCCCGGCGAAAAGACGGCCGATTTCGTTGCGGCTGAATACTTCGATCGTTTCGGACAGATCGCCCGAGGCGATCCGTTCGAAGCATGCCGTGGCATCGTTCAGCGGCTGCACGATCAGGCCGCGCAGGGCGAAGCGAATGCCCACCACCATCAGCAGCGCGATGACGGTAATGCCGATGATCAACGTGGTCATCAGCGAGATGTTCGCTTGCGCGCTCGCCTGCTGATCCACTGCGCCTTGCTGCAATGCCTTGATGACTGCCGATGCGGCACCGTCGTAGGCGATGAACATCGGGCTGATCTTCGTGTCGGCAATCGCGTGATACGCGGCCATGTCGTTCGCGTTCAGGGCGGCGAACTCCGGGTCGACGCCGTCATGCATCACCGTTGCACGCTTGGCGACCACGTCGTCGAGAAGCGCCTGATCGATGCCCTGCTTCGGCGCATCGAGATAAATCTGCCAGTTCTGATTGCCCTTGGTCAGCAACTCCTGCGCGCGATCGATCGCTTTCTTCGCTTCGTCCGCATTGCCCGCGGCCGACAGCGTGTTGAAACGATCCACCGCGAGACGCGAACGCAACAGGTACGACGAAGCATCGTCGAGGGCGTGAATGGCGACCAGATCGCCGCGCGCAATACGGTCGAGCGACTGGCTCGCGCCGTTCAGCGCGGTTAGACCAAGCGCGCCGACCACGACGGTCAGCGCCACCAGAATGATCCCCATCATCGTCAGCGATGTGCGAATCGACCACCTGCTCAGCATCTCGTACTCCCTGTTCGATCTATCTTTCGTACCACGCGTGTCGATACATCCCGACACGTATCGACCCGCGTTGACGCTTAGGCGCCAAGCGTTTCGATCAGCGCCATTTCGCGGCTGGTCATCAGCTTCTCGATGTCCATCAGAATCAGCATGCGGCCGTCGACGGTGCCCAGACCCGTGAGGTACTCGGTCGTCAGCGTCGCGCCGAATTCCGGCGCCGGCATGATCTGGTCCGCAGCGAGCGTCAGCACGTCCGACACGCCGTCCACCACCATCCCGACCACGCGATGCGCGACGTTCAGGATGATCACGACGGTCTGGTGGTCGTACTCGACGCGTCCCAGATGGAATTTGATGCGCATGTCCACGATCGGCACGATGATGCCGCGCAGATTGATCACGCCTTTGATGAACTCGGGCGCATTGGCGATCCGCGTCACGTTGTCGTAGCCGCGGATTTCCTGCACCTTGAGAATGTCGATGCCGTACTCTTCGGCGCCGAGCGTGAAGACGAGGAATTCCTGACCGCCGGCGTCTGCCTGCTGCGCGTCGCGGCGGCCATTCGTACCGCTTGCGTTCGAAACGCTCGAATTGATGGATTGGACTTCTGCCACGTTAGCCCCCAAACGGTTGGGATGAAATAAATTGAGTGAGTGTTGCGAAAACTACGTGCCTGACGGACGCCGCGACGGATGCCATTGCGAATGTCATGCGAGACTCATCGCGCCATGTGCATGGCGCGTTTCGCGATTCAGCGCCGCCACGTCCACGATCAGCGCGACACTGCCGTCGCCGAGAATGGTTGCGGCGGAAATACCGTGCACCTTGCGGTAATTCGTTTCCAGATTCTTCACGACCACCTGCTGCTGTCCCACCAGTTCGTCGATCAGCATCGCAAAGCGGCGCCCTTCGGTTTGCATGATGGTGACGATGCCCTGCGTCGGTTCCCGCTTGGCGTCTTCGACGTTGAATACTTCGTGCAGCGCGACGAGCGGCAAATACTCTCCGCGCACGCGCACCACGCGTTCGCCATTGGCCACCGTGTAGATGTCTTCGGCACGCGGTTGCAGCGACTCCATCACGAAGTTCAGCGGCAGAATGAAAATCTCGTTGCCGACCTTGACCGACATGCCGTCGAGAATCGCCAGCGTAAGCGGCAGAACGATTCGCGTGGTGCTGCCCTTGCCCGCATGCGAAGTGATTTCCACGTGACCACCCATCGACTGGATGTTCCGCTTCACCACGTCCATGCCGACGCCGCGTCCCGAGACGTCGGTGACCTGCTCCGCCGTCGAGAAGCCCGGCAGGAAAATCAGGTTCCAGACTTCTTCGTCGGACATGGTTTCGCTGACCTGCATGCCCTGCTTCGCGGCCTTCGCGAGAATCTTGTCGCGGCGCAAACCGGCGCCGTCGTCGCTCACTTCGATCACGATGTTGCCGCCGTGATGCGCGGCCGACAGCACCAGCTGGCCGGTTGCATCCTTGCCCGCCGCGCGCCGCGCCGCCACGGTTTCGATGCCGTGGTCGAGACTGTTGCGCACGAGGTGGGTCAACGGATCGATGATCCGTTCGATGAGACTCTTGTCGAGCTCGGTCGCCTGACCGAAGGTGACGAGTTCCACTTCCTTGCCGAGTTTCGCGGCCAGATCGCGCACCAGACGCGGGAAGCGGCTGAACACGTAGTCCATCGGCATCATGCGGATCGACATCACCGCTTCCTGCAGATCGCGCGCGTTGCGTTCGAGCTGCGCCATGCCGTTGAAGAGCCGGTCATGCAAAGCCGGATCGAACGTGCTGGTGGTCTCGGCCAGCATCGCCTGCGTAATCACCAGTTCGCCGACCAGGTTGATCAGCTGATCGACCTTCTCCACGCCGACGCGAATCGAGCTGCCTTCCGCGCCGCCTGCCGCCGCGGCCGGACGCGCCGCCTTGCGGTCCTGATCGGCCGGTGCGTTGTTCGCCGCCGGGCTTGCTGCCACGTTTGCCGCCGGTGCGCTGCTCGCCGTTGCGGGTGCAGCCGGCGCCGACGGATTCGCCTGCGACGCCGAGGCGTCGAACATCCCGTGCGTAGCGGCAGCTTGAGCGGGGGCAGCGGTGTGGGCCACCTGTGCCGACGACGCTGCCTGCTCCGCCTGTTCCGCCTCTGCCGTTTGTGCTGCTTGTGCTGCCTGCGCCGAGGCCGAATCCGCAGCGTCTGGCGTTCCAGGTTCGCCTTGCTGCGTCTCGTCCGCCGGTGCGGTGCCGCGGCCGATCGTGATCTGACTTTCGTCGATCACGAAACAGCACACGGCGATGATGTCGTCTGAAGTCACATCGGTCTGGAGCCACAGCGTCAGATCGCCGCCGCTCTTGACCTGTCCGACGATGTTGCCCAGGTTGCCGAGCTCTTCGGCCAGCAGTTCCTGGTCCTTCTCACCTACGCCCCGTAGCGTAATTTTCAGATGGGGGCCGGCTTCTTCGCCGGCGCCTCCGGCTTGGCCGGTCTGTGCCGGCTCGCCGTCATTCCATTCACCCGCCGCCTGCACCGCCTGTTCGACGACATGCTCGGGCGGGGTGCTGCCCTGTACTGCGGTTGGTTGCGCTTCTACTGGTGCTGCGGCCGCCACCGGTGCGGCGGGTGCCGGTTCGGCGCCGAAGCGGCTTTCGTGGTGCAACTGTTCGAGCTTCGCGCAGATCGCTTTCGCGGTGGCCGCATCCGGCTCGGCGCTCGCGCGGTAGTCGGCGAGCTGACCCGACAACACGTCCTTGGTTTCGAGGAACGTGTCGATCATGTCCTTGCGCAGCACGAGTTCGTTATTGCGCGCACGGTCGAGCAGCGATTCGAGAATGTGGGTCGTTTCCGTCAGCGCGGTAAAGCCGAACGTCGCCGCGCCACCCTTGATCGAATGCGCCGCGCGGAAAATCGCCGCGAGATCTTCGGGGTCCGGGTTGGCGATATCCAGATTGAGCAGCAACTGCTCCATCTGCGCGAGCAGTTCGTCCGCTTCGTCGAAGAACGTCTGATAGAACTGAGTGATGTCGAGTGTCATGCCTGGTTCACCGCGAGAGTTCCTGTCTAGGCTTGGGCTACTGTGCCGCCGCGTCGAAAGCTTCTATAACTTGTGTAAAGGTGGCGCTTATCGGGCGCTCATGCAGGGTCCGGTTCGGCTAACGCCGCCACCAGTTCGGTCAGCATGTCCGGGTCGAGCGGCTTTTCGATCCAGCCGGTCGCCCCGGCGGCCCGCGCCGCCGCCTTGAAAGGCTCGCTCGATTCCGTCGTGAGGACCAGGATCGGCGTCGCCTGATAAGCCGGGTTGCCGCGCAGCGCCGCGATCAGATCGAGACCGGTCTTGCCTGGCATGTGCTGGTCCGTCAGCACGAGGTCGAACGACATGGCGAGCGCGTTTTCGAGCCCTTCATTGCCGTCCGCCGCGAGCGTCACTTCGTAGCCGGCCGTCGTCAGCGTTGCGGCGAGGATCTGCCGCATCGATGCCGAATCGTCGATTGCCAGGATGTTCCTGATCATGAAAACCTCGCTGCACTTACGCTATGGAGCGGCTGGCCGTCCACGCCACTTCGGCGCGTGGACCGGTCAGCCGATCGCTGTCTGTTACTGGGCTGCCGGCACTGCCGCCGGCACCTTCGGTGCAACCGTCGCCGGTTGCGCAAGTCTTTGCACCAGCGACCTGGAGCCGGCTGCGTCGTCCGACAAGGTGGTCGTGGTGGAGTCGTCATGGTCAAGCGCCTCCTCCGACCTCTTGTTCAGCACGATGATGCTGATGCGGCGATTTTCCGGGTCCATCGGGTCCGCCTTGTTCAGGTTCTGCGTCGACGCGAGGCCGAGCACGCGCATCACCTTCGCTTCGTCCATGCCGCCGGCGATCAGCTCACGGCGCGATGCGTTGGCGCGGTCCGCGGACAGTTCCCAGTTGCTGTAGCCCTTCTCGCCGCCCGCGTACTGCGCGGCGTCGGTATGTCCTTGCACGATGATGCGGTTCGGCACGTCGTTCAGCGTGTGGCCGATTTCGCGCAGGATGTCGCGCATGTACGGTTCAACCACATCTCTTGCCGTCGCGAACATCGGCCGCTTCTGCGAGTCGACGATTTCGATGCGCAAACCGGTCAGCGTCGAGTCGATGCGGATCTGCTGCTTGAACTGGCGCAGCACCGGATTCGCTTCGATCGCTGCCATCAGCTTGACCTGCAGATCGTGCAGGCGGACCTGCTCGCGGCGCTCCAGTTCGCCCTGCGTCTGTTTGACCGAGTCCTCGTTGTTATGCGAGACGCTGTGCTCGTTGCGGTTGCTGGTGCCGTCCGTCGCGCGCGTGATGCCTTGCGCGTCGGTCGAAATGTCGCGGCCGCCGCCCTTCAGAATGCTCGAGTCCTCGGCGCTCCGATCGCCGCCCCACAGCGTGATCTTCAACGGCTGGTTGAAGTAATCGGCGATGCCCTTCAACTGCACGGTGGAAGCCGAACTCAGCAACCACATCAGCAGGAAGAACGCCATCATCGCGGTCATGAAGTCCGCGTACGCAAGCTTCCACGCGCCGCCGTGATGACCGCTCTTCTTCGGCGCGGAGCGCTTGACGACAATGGCGCGGTCTTTATCCTTGCTCATCGAATCGGTTCCCGGCGCCCGTTACTTGGCTTTGACGCGGCGCACGTGCTCTTCCAGTTCGGCGAACGACGGACGTTCAGTCGAGAAGAGCACCTTGCGGCCGAATTCGACGGCAATCGCCGGTGCGTAGCCATTCAGGCTGGCGAGAATCGTCACCTTGATGCACTGGAACATCTTGGTCGACTCGGTCACGCGCTGTTCGGCGACGCTCGCGAGCGGGCTGATCAGGCCGTACGAAAGCAGAATCCCGAGGAAAGTGCCGACCAGCGCCTGGGCGATCATCTCGCCGAGCACCGCCGGCGGCTTGTCGGCCGAGGCCATGGTGTGCACCACGCCCATCACCGCGGCCACGATCCCGAACGCCGGCATGGCGTCGCCGACCTTGGTCAGCGCGTGCGCCGGGGCTTCGCCTTCCTGGTGATGCGTTTCGATCTCCTCGTCCATCAGGCTTTCGATCTCGAACGCGTTCATGTTGCCGCCGACCATCAGCCGCAGGTAATCGGTCAGGAATTCGATGATGTGCTTGTCGGCCAGGATCTTCGGATACTGCGTGAAGATCGGACTCTTCGACGGATCGTCGATGTCGGCTTCCAGCGTCAGCGTGCCTTCCTTGCGCGCCTTGGCCAGCAGGACATAAAGGAGCGCCATCAGCTCCATGTAGACTTCCTTGTCGTATTTCGCGCCCTTGAACAGGGTCGGAATGACGCGCAGTGTCGCCTTGATCGTCTTCATTCCGTTACCGAGAATGAACGCGCCGACGCCGGCGCCGACAATCATCAGCACTTCGACGGGCTGCAGCAGCGCGCCAAGATGGCCGCCTTCCAGCGCGTAACCGCCGAAAACGGACAAAAGCGTCACGAGTGTTCCCACGAAAATCAGCACTGCCGAGCCCTCACAAAGAAGCGACGGTGACCGTCGTTAATCTGGTTTACGGCAACGGGGCAGAAAACTTTGGCGGAAAAGCGGCGCGTCACTCCGGTGTAAACCAGAGGCGGGCTAAACCGGCCCGACGAGGCCCAGTAAGGCCCCGCATCGGCCGGTCGGGCTGGAAGGCCCGCCGAATGGGGGTGTGGATGTGCACACCGGGCTGCGGGTGACAGGCCGGTGCCGCCCCGCGGCTCAAATCTCGAGCGCAGCGAGGCTCTCGCGGGCCCGGGCGTCGGCAAATTTCTTTGTCTTACCGGCGCGCGAAGGCGGCTGGCACAGCCCGCAGACGAAGGCGTGCTGCGGATCGTGCGCGTGCGCGACAAAATGTCCGCCGCACCGGCAGCAACCGGTCATTTGCAGCATTCCGGAGTCGAAGAAACGCACCAGTGTCCAGGCGCGCGTGAGACTGAGCACGGGCTCGTCGTCATGCAACTGGACATGTTCCAGATAGAGCCGGTAGCTCTTCACAATCGACTGGATCGTCAGACAGCCGCCATGGTCGGCCATGAAACGGTAAATGTTATAGAACAGCGATGAGTGAAAGTTCGGCTGCCAGGTCATGAACCAGTCGGTCGAAAACGGCAACATGCCCTTGGGCGGCGACACCCCTTTCAGTTCCTTGTACAGCTTGATCAGCCGGTCGCGCGACAGGCTGGTTTCAGCTTCCAGCAATTGCAGACGCGCACCGAGTTCGATCAACTCGATGGCGAGGGTAATTTCCCTGACTTCCTGCACGACACTTTTATATGCCATCCGCTTGCATTTCCCCCGTCCTGATCGCTTTATTTGAACTGCAAGCTGCCATCAGCTAAGTTGCTCGACTGGCTGGCTTGCCATCAGGATCGCGGAATGCGCCTGAGCCACGGCGCTGGACTTGCCTTTGTCCGCTAGGGCGGACAGCACGGCATGATCATCGAAACGGAAGCGGCACAACACCTGGTTGGACGCCGCCAGCTTGACGGTCTGCGCCAAAGACAGGTTGGCGAGCACGTCGGCTAACTGGTCCGAAATCCCCATGCGAAACATGCCCATCGGCTTATCTTCGCGCAGCAGACGCTGCGCGAGCAGGAGATAAGACAGGTTGACTTCTCTTATCTCATTGAGCATTTCGCTTGTCGCGCTCATGATTCCCCCGGGGTCTATCTGGCTGGTCAGGCCGTTACGGAAACGTTTGCTCGAACGCGCGCACTTAAACCGCACGAATCGGCTCGTTTCTGGTCTTGCAAGCATTGTGTCTAAAGGGGGAGCAGACGAAAATCGGACAGACACCCTGCCTGTCTGACGGATTAATCCGTCATTCGTGTAGGAATTTTTCCTACACAGGATGGATCAGAGAGAAGACTGGGGCAGGCGAAGCGGCGTGCAGCCTAGGATTCATGATGCGCTTCGGATAAATATTTCGCCGGAGTAAGAACCGATGGTGAGTCTTGAGTGGCTCGCGGTTCGCACCTTGCATCGGTGAGAAGCAATTATAAGACGTTTTCACTTCAGCGCAATGTACGTAGTGTAGGGGCTGCGCGCCAGTCCCGGGACCGCTCCTTGCTCCTACCTCCTCCGCGTTTGATTGTCGATCCAATCGGGTTTGCCAACTATCGGGACAACGCTCCTGCCGACCTGTTACGCATCATGTTTCGCGCTGTAACAACATTAAGCGTTTGAAAAATAACTCGAATTAGCGCGGCCGATCCCGATAATGAAGCTAAGGGATTACCCGATGCAGGTTCGGAATACCCCCGGGCGGCGGCTTACCGCGCCCAACCGTCCGTCAGGCATTCGCTCCTCGCTCGACCCGAGCGCCGTTGTGCGAAGCCGTTTTGAACAGGAGAAACGCATGCGAATCGCACAAATTGCGCCGCTGTACGAAGCTGTCCCGCCGAAACTCTATGGTGGCACCGAACGCGTCGTGTCGTATCTGACCGAAGCGTTGGTCGACCTCGGCCACGACGTCACGCTGTTTGCGAGCGGCGACTCGGTCACGTCCGCCAATCTCGACGCCTGCTGGCCGCGTGCGCTGCGCCTCGACCCGACGATCCGCGATGCGTTGGCTCCGCATGTCCTGATGATGGAAAAGGTGCGCAAGGTCGCGCATGAGTTCGACGTGCTGCACTTCCACCTCGACTACATGCCGTTCCCGCTCTTCATCACCATGGACACGCCGTTCGTGACGACGCTTCATGGCCGCCTGGATTTGCCGGAGCTGCAACCGGTGTTCGACGCATTTTCGAATGTGCCGGTGGTATCGATTTCGGATTCGCAGCGGGCGCCGCTGCCGCAGGCCAACTGGCTGAACACGATTTACCACGGCCTGCCGGAGCAACTGCTCACTCCGCAAACGCACAAGAAACCGGAATACCTGGCGTTCCTCGGCCGTATCTGTCCTGAGAAGCGCGTCGATACAGCTATCAAGATCGCTGCACAAAGCGGTTTGCCGCTGAAGATCGCCGCCAAGGTGGACAAGGTCGACCAGGAATACTTCAAGAAGGAAATCGAGCCGCTGCTCTCCATGGCGCACGTGGAGTTCGTCGGCGAGATCAACGAGGCGCAGAAGCCCGAGTTCCTGTCAGGCGCCAAGGCGCTGCTGTTCCCGATCGACTGGTCGGAGCCGTTCGGCCTGGTGATGATCGAATCGATGGCGTGCGGCACGCCGGTGATCGCGTTCAACCGCGGCTCGGTGCCGGAAGTGATCGACCATGGCGTGACCGGCTACATTGTCGAAGACGTTCAAGGTGCGGTGGCCGCGTTGCAACGCCTGGACGAACTGTCGCGCACGGAGATTCGCGCGCAGTTCGAACGCCGCTTCAGCTCGAAAACGATGGCTCAGAATTACGTTGACGGCTATTCGGCGCTGATCGAAGCAACGCGCCGCCCGGTGTTGCGCCAGGTTGCGGTGGGCTGAGCGACGCGCTTAAGCGGCTGATATTTTTATGTGCTCAGCCGCTTAAGCCGTGCCTCTGGCGCTTACGCCGCTTTCCGATTCGCATGCCAATCGCGAGCAAATTTGCCTTGTGAATCGTTTGCGCGAGCGCTTAGCTAGAGTTAACCCGCTTCCACTCCGAAAAAGCCGCCTCTCAGAGGCGGCTTTTTTAATACAGGCGTGGATGCGCTTCCAACCTCGATTAGCCCCACGCGAATAAACAACCAGGCAACGACCAACCTTCAGTTGGCTTTCGCCAGGACTAACGGGACATTCAAGCCGCGCCAATCAGAAAGCGTTCGCGATTCTTACCGACAATCCACTTTGGCGGTTTGCCACGCCCGCTCCAGGTATTGCCCGATTTTGGATCCTGATACTTGGCCGGCAGCGGCGCCTTCTTCGGTGGGCGTCCGCGCCTGGCGGCAACTGCAAAGCCGAGGTCCTGCGCGGTTAGACCGTATTCAGCGATCTTTTGGCGGATGTCGGCGACGACATTGTCGACTTCAGTGCGACGCGCTTCATCTGCCTGTGCCTGCAATTTGGCGATCTGCGCCTTGAGGTCTGCATATTGAGACATTTCGGTTCTCCCCATTTTTTAGAACTCATTCGTTCGCAGACTAGCTGTAATTATAAAAATTCGCAATGGACAATAATACCGATTTAGGAAGATATCCTCTGATAATTATTAAGCGTCGATGAATTGTAAAACGAGATCTTTATCGGGTAATAATAGGTAAAGGCACTCCGCGTTGACAATTCTTGACACCTAATCCGGCCGTCTTTCCCTAGAATTGCGCGTTCAATGGCATGCACTTGCGCTTAGCGTTCACGCCACTCCAAGCGTCAAACATTTTAGGATTACCAATCATGCAATTGTCAAAGCGCCTTGCTGCCGAGCTGTTCGGCACTTTCTGGCTTGTGCTCGGGGGCTGCGGCAGCGCCGTCCTCGCCGCCAACTTCGCCGGCCCGGTCCACGGTCTGGGGATCGGCTTCGTGGGCGTCTCGCTCGCATTCGGCCTCACCGTCCTGACCATGGCATATGCGATCGGCCACATCTCCGGCTGCCACCTGAATCCGGCCGTGAGCGTCGGCCTGACCGTCGCCGGCCGCTTTCCGGCTCGCGACCTGCTGCCGTACATCGTCGCGCAAGTGATCGGCGCGGTGCTCGGTGCGCTGGTGCTGTCGTTGATCGCATCGGGTAAGCCGGGGTTCGACCTCGTCGCCAGCGGGTTCGCCAGCAACGGCTATGGTGAGCGCTCACCAGGCCATTACTCGCTCGCGGCCGCGTTCATTTGCGAAGTGGTGATGACCGGCTTCTTCCTGTTCGTCATTCTCGGCGCGACCGACAAACGCGCGCCGGCCGGTTTCGCGCCGATCGCCATCGGCCTGTGCCTGACGCTGATTCACCTGATCTCGATTCCGGTCACCAACACGTCGGTCAACCCCGCGCGCTCAACCGGCCCGGCACTGTTCGTCGGCGGCGCAGCGGTGGATCAACTGTGGATGTTCTGGGTCGCACCGATTATCGGCGCAGTGATCGCCGGCGTGCTGTACCCGCTCATCGCCGAAAGCCGCCGCGGCAATTCGCCGGAAATGGCGCTCGACTGATCAGCGAGTACGCGTAACCAGGCAGCTTCAGGCCTTCAGGCAGTTCCAGACAGTCAAAGCGGGCGCTACGGCGCCCGTTCTGTTTTGCACGCACGGCGCAGGCGGCCAGTGGCCTGCCAATGGCCCGCTGCTAGAATCGTGCGACTTCCCAAGCTCGCACAGGTGTTACTGATGACCCGTTTCCGCGGATTCCTGCATGGCGTCGCACTCTCCATCGGCGGCCTGTGTGCTGGCGTATTGGCGTTACCCGCCGCCCATGCCGCGGACGGCAACACCGAAACACTCATCTTCGTGCGCCACGGTGAAAAACCCGCCAAAGGTTACGGCCAACTCAATTGCCAGGGGCTCAACCGAGCGCTGGCCTTGCCGGCCGTGATTGCCGCCAAGTTCGGCAAACCGGATGCAATCTACGCTCCCGATCCTGGCCAGCAAAAGGACGACAGCGGTCACCCCTATTACTATATCCGGCCCCTTGCGACCATCGAGCCGACCGCCATCCAGTTCCAGATGCCGGTACAAACGCCGTACGGTTTCGCTCAGATCGACCAGCTCGGCACGGCGCTGGTCAATCCGGCCAATCGCAACAAGCTGATTGTCGTTGCGTGGGAACACAAGTTAATCGTGAAGTTATTACGTCAGATGATGAGCACGCATGGCGGCAATGCCGCCGATGTTCCCAACTGGAAAAGCGACGACTTCGACAGCATCTATATTGTTCGGCTCGACTGGCAAAACGGTACGGCCCGCGCCAGTTTCAAGCTTGACCGCCAGGGACTGAACGGCCGGGCGACGGATTGCCCATGCGCGGCGCTGCCGAACGCCCCTTCTGCGGGTGCTTCCGCGGGCTCTGCTGATTAATCGGGTAATACAGATGTAAGCCGTGATTACGGGCGCGGCTGGCCAATTTCTGTTGCGAGCGGCGACCACTGCGCGCAGGCTCGCGCCAAGAGGCCGAGGAGCCTTATGTAACGGGGCTTCGAGTGACTCGTGCATCCCGCGTGTCGCGTTCGAATATTCCTTCCACAGCCTTTCAAACCCAGCGACGATGCTTGCAGTCCGTAACATCTCGTCGCAGTAGAAAACGTCCGGAATGCGTAGATTGGTCCTGTGCGACACACATACGTCGCCTCACAGGAGAACAACATGAAACGCATCGTCACTCATTTGCTGGTTGCTGTCGGACTCGCGGCAGGCGCATGTGGCGTCGCGCAAGCGCATACGGATCTGAATATCGGCCTGTCGCTCGGCGCGCCGGTTTATGCCCAGCCGGCACCGGTCTATGTCGCGCCGCAGCCGGTGTACTACGGCAATGGCGGCTGGGACCATCGCTACGACCGCGGTGACTACTATCGCGGCGACCACGGGTACAACCGAGACTGGAATCGCAACGACCGCCACTGGGGTCACGACGACCGCGGCGATCGCCGTGGCGGGTGGCACGGCTGATCGTAGCGTTGACTCGTAGGGTCGCCAAGGGAGGCGAACAACCGGCCCGCATCCGCGAAAAAGGATGCGGACCGGTCCGTTTTCAGGACATCAGTTCGTCGTCGAGCGGAAAAAGTTTGCGCAGATGGTGCGCGACGCCCGCTTCGAAGTTATTGCCGATGCGCGGCACATTCGGCAGACGCGTGATGAGATCGGGATTGGCGTTGTTCATCATGAACGGATGGCCGGCGGTCTCCAGCAGGTCGATGTCGTTCATGTTGTCGCCGAACGCCACGCATTGCGCGGCATCGACACCAAGACGCTCGAGCACGATCTGCAAAGCACGCCCCTTCGATACATTCGACGTCATCACCTCCAGGCAGTCCGGCAGCGAATAGGTGACGTACAGCGCGTCGCCGAATTCGCGCGCGAGGTTGGTCGCGATGTGCGCGAGATCGGCGGGCTCACCGATGTAAAGGACCTTGGCGATGTCGACGCCGTCGTGCTTCGGCAGATCGGTGATCTCGTAGGTAAAGCCGGAGTCCTGGTGGAATTTCAACAGGTCTGGTGCATCCCGGTCGATCAACCACGCCTGGTCGGCGAACAGATTGACGATCACGCGGCCATGCGCGCCGACAATGTCCGGCTGCACCAGCCGCTGCACGATGGCCGGAGGCAGGTCGTCAGCATGGATCACCGTGTTGTCCGGCGCGTGAATGCGCGCACCGTTCGACGTAATCAGATACGGGTTGATGCCCAGCAGGTCGCGAATGCCCGCAACGTCGCAGTAGTGGCGCCCCGTTGCGATCACGAAGTGCAGCCCGTCGCTTTCCAGTTTGCGCACGGTGGCGATCGTGAACGGGTCCACCTGGTGGTCGGCGTTGAGCAGCGTGCCGTCGAGATCCGTGGCAATGACTTTGTACATGGTGTGAGCAGCCGGGCAGCGTCAAAGACCACATTTTACCGTTGTGCGCCGCCCCGGTGAGATCGCACCGGGCGCGTGCGGCAATTCTCAACCGGCGATGCGAACCGCTTCGCGCTGCGCCAACTGCAAACCGCCGTGTGCGGAATCCGCCAACGGCTCACGCAAACGAGCCTGATAAATCTGCGGCACGTACTCGCGCAGGGGTGCGCCAAGACCGCCGCACAGCGCGACCGGCAAGGTCGCCGAAGGATCGAGTGCGGCAATCATCTTGCCCACGTCCATACCGGCCTCACCGAGCAAACGCGCGGCGAATGGATGCGCGCGATGCGCGATGACGATCGGTGCGAGCCGTGCATAAGCCGTCTGATTGGCTTCGCACAGCCAGACCACAAGGCTGTCGCGGTCATGCGCGCCGGTATGGGCGAGCAGCGCCTGCGCCAGATCGTCATTGGGCGCACGTCCGTCGAGCGCTTGCTGCGCGTGCACGATGCCCCGCAGCCCGAGCCAGGCGCCGCTCGCTTCGTCACCCGACGGGTAACCGAAACCGCCGGCGCTTCGGTACTCGCCATTGCTGTCGAGCACGGCCGCCACACTGCCGGTACCAAGCGCGACAACCACGCCGTGCCCGCCGCCGTGCGCACCGAGCAAGGTGGTGTACACGTCACTTTCCACAGCGAGCCCGGCTACCGCTGGCGCCTGCGCGTGAAACGCGGCCAGCCAGTCGCGATTATTAACCCCTGCCAGCCCACAGCCGAGTACGCAACGTGCCCAGTCCAGCGACACGCCGGCGCGTGCGAATGCGTCGGCACAGCCGGCCTCAATGGCCTGCCACGCGCGCTCCACGCCGAGGCCCAGCCCCGACGGCCCGCTCGCCGCCTGCGCCAGTTCTCGGCCGTGCGCGTCGCCGAGTACGACGCGCGTACCGCTGCCGCCGCCGTCAATGCCGATCAGAAAGAGGTCTTTATTCATCGAATCGAGTAAGTTCAGGTGGTGAATAACGCATAGCGTGGCAGGTCGGTTTCAATCCGGCAATCGGCCGAATGGCCAGCTTGCAGCGCGCCCTGCTTCCGCTATGCTGACGGGCGACATGACAACGCGGGAGCGCGAAAGTGACACAGCGATGCAACTGGGTATCGAGCGAAGCGCTCGCACACTACCACGACACCGAATGGGGCGTGCCCTCGCGCGACGATCAGCATTTGTTCGAACTTCTTGTGCTGGAAGGCGCGCAGGCAGGGTTGTCATGGTCGACGATTCTCAACAAACGAACCGGCTATCGCCGTGCATTTGCCGACTTCGACATCGACAAGGTAGCGCGCTTTACGCCCAAACACGTCGATGCGCTGGTATTGGACGAAAGTATCGTGCGCCATCGCGGCAAGATCGAGTCGGCCATTACCAACGCACGCGCCGTGCAGCAGATCCAGGCCGAGCACGGCTCGCTCGCCAACTTCGTATGGTCGTTTGTCGATCAGACGCCGATCCAGAACGATTGGGCATCGTATAAACAGGCGCCTGCATCGACCGAAATCTCTGACGCGCTCAGCAAGGGGCTGAAGCGCTACGGCTGCAAGTTCGTCGGCTCGACGATCTGCTATGCGTTCATGCAGGCAGTCGGCATGGTGAACGACCACGAGGCGAACTGCATGCGCCGCGCACGATGCGCCGCGCTCGGCAAAAAGGGACGCAATCGCAAGGCCGGCTGAAGCGGCAGCGGTCGCCAGCGCGTGGTCCGGCGCGGCTGAGAAGCCACTTTCTTCGCACGCGCCCCCTCGCTATCCGGTAAATCCCTGTCTACCCTTTTCGTGCGCCAGGCCGTTAGAGAGGCTATGAGAGCGGGCGGTCAAACTGGCGATGGCGGTCGGCATTGTCAGGCCGGCATGAACCGCAAACGGGCTAAACCCGGGAATTGAAGGCTTTTCGCCGTGCTAGTCCGGACTTCGTTAATCGACGCACGCCCGATACTGCCATTCATGCGCTCAAACAACGAATAGCCGCTGCGTAACGCATGGGAGACCAACCATGAAAACCCTTAACTTCCTGACGCATCAGGAGATTTTCGACCAGGCCGTAGACCATCTGCTTGGTCAGAAGCGCGCTGCCTTGCTGCCACGCGGCGGCGGCGCCTATCGCGGCTACTGCGGCGGCTGCCCCGTCGGCAACTTCATCAAGCCGCGCGACTACATGACTGCGATGGAAGGCGTTCCAGTGCGCTACATCGGCAAAGCGTCTATCGAGGTGCCCGCTTATATGGATGCCGGCATATCTGCGCTTAAGAAGGCCCTCCTGCGCGCCCGTCTCAATGTGTACGACCCAACCACGGTCACTCTGCTCAGTTGCCTGCAAAACGTGCACGACGTGTTCGGTACATGGGAATGGCACGAGCGTCTGAGCTCGATTGCCCGGCAATTCGGACTGTCTGCCGAGCGCCTGAAGAGTGCTGCGTAACGCAGTAACGCAGTAACGCAGTAACGCAGTAACGCAGTAACGCAGTAACGCAACCTCAGTGTAGCTGCGAGGGGCCTGCGTACTTGCTCATGTGTGACTTGTGCACGCATAAGCGCGTCGTACTGACCTGCTCCGGCCCGAAAATCAGCCAGAAACGCGTCGCACCTTGGTGCGAGCCGCCTGACACCCATCGCAACCCGGCACCAAAAAGCAAAACGGCGATGTGGCTTCTTTCGAAGCTCACACCGCCGTTCAGCATGCGAAATGCGCGTAATGCAGCGCGGAAAAGCGTGCTTAGTGCAGCTTTTTCGGCAGCATCTGGCTGCGCAGGCGCTTGTGCAGGCGCTTCACAGCAGCAGCCTTCTTGCGCTTACGTGCCGTAGTCGGCTTTTCGTACGATTGACGCTCACGCAGTTCAGCGATCAGGCCATTCTTTTCGATTGCGCGACGAAAGCGGCGAATCGCCACTTCGAACGGCTCGTTTTCTTTCAGAAGAATCGTCGTCATTTAATTCCTAACTCAATCACTTGATAGGGGTAAATTGCGTGGCGGATACCGCTCACGCGCCGGCCCTCCGGTCGTTCCGATTCATGGCCAGTAACAGGCAAACGCGGGCAGAACCCGGCCAAACCACGAATGAAACGAGAGGCATAACGGCCACGGAGGCCGGAAAAGAGAGGTGGGGAGTTCACCGCGGAACGCGGACAGACGTAATGCCGAAGCCACGCCTGTTGCTGTTTCGCCAACCTTTCATCAATAAAAAACATTGACGAAACAGGCAAAGATCTCAATTCACTCCCGATGATATCAGGAAACTCTCCATCCTACCAGGGGTTTAGCAATCGCGCCAGGTCCCTCGCGCGATCAGGCGCTCGCCTCGTCCAGTTCACGGATGTCGGTGCCGGTCAGCATCAGGCGAACGGCGGCGGCCAAGCTTTTGAGCTGGTCGACCGAGGTCGCGCTGGCAATTGGGGCCGTTACGCTCGGGCGGGCGATCAGCCATGCCAATGCGACGGTGGCCGGCGTGCTGCCGTGCCGCTCGGCGACCCGGTCGAGGGCATCCAGAATCCGCAAGCCACGCTCGTTCAGATATTTTTCGACCCGGCTGCCGCGCGTCTTGTTGACCAGATCGGCCTGCGAACGGTACTTCCCCGACAGAAAGCCGCTTGCAAGGCTCCAGTACACCACCACGCTGAGTTGATTGGCGAGCGCAACCGGTTCGGTCTCACGCTCGTATTCCGCGCGGTCGTACAGGTTGTACTCCGGCTGCAGCAACTGATACTCGGGCAGCCCGTGCTGGCGGGACACGGCGAGCGCCTCCTCGACGCGAGCACCGCTGTAGTTCGACGCGCCAATCACCCGCACCTTGCCCGCGTCGATCAGTTTCTGATACGCGCCGAGCGTTTCAACAAGGGGCGTTTCGGTATCGTCGTCGTGAGAAAAATAGACATCGATGTAGTCGGTCTGCAAGCGCCGTAGCGAATCTTCGACCGCCGCCTGAATGTTCGCCGCCGACAGACCCTTGCGTTGCGGATGCTTGGAAACCTTGGTGGCAAGCACGATCCTGTCGCGCTTGCCGCTCTGCCTGAACCATTTGCCGATGATGGTTTCCGATTCGCCGCCCTGGTTGCCCGGTGCCCACGCGGAATAGACATCCGCGGTATCGATAAAGTTGAGCCCCGCGTCGACAAATGCATCCAGGATCGAAAACGAAGTGGCTTCATCGGCGGTCCAGCCAAATACATTGCCGCCAAACATAAGCGGCGCGACCTCTAATTCGGAACGTCCAATCCGGCGCTTTTGCATGATTCCCCCAAGGGTTTGTCGCAAGAGAAAAAGAGAATACGCCGTCTTTTCAATACCTGCAGTGGACCTCCCGAACAAGGCTGCAAGCGGCTTACAGACAAGCGGCGGCCGAACCGGCCCGATAAACAATTGGGTCGCTATTGCACAAAGTTCCTCAAGTTTTTTTTAGATGCGCCGTCAACCTTCACTGAGGCGGCCAGCAATGAACGAGTGCTTTCCGCCGATGCCAACGTGGCGTATTGGGCTCAAGGCTTATTTAGGAGATTTTCCATGCTCGGAATCAATAGCAACATCAACTCGCTGGTTGCACAGCAAAACCTTAATGGCTCGCAAAGCGCCCTTTCGCAAGCCATCACCCGCCTGTCGTCGGGCAAGCGCATCAACAGCGCAGCTGACGATGCAGCAGGCCTGGCAATCTCGACGCGTATGCAAACGCAGATCAACGGCCTGAATCAGGGCGTGTCGAATGCGAATGACGGCGTGTCGATGATTCAAACCGCATCGAGCGCACTGTCGTCGCTGACCTCCAGCCTGCAACGTATCCGTCAGTTGGCCGTGCAAGCATCGACCGGTTCGCTGTCGGCGAGCGACCAGGCAGCACTGCAACAGGAAGTCGCAGCACAGATCTCGGAAGTGAACCGTATCGCGTCGCAAACGACGTACAACGGCACGAACATTCTGGACGGCTCGGCCGGCAACGTGACGTTCCAGGTCGGCGCAAACGTCGGCCAGACGATCAGCCTGAACCTGAGCCAGTCGATGTCGGCTGCGAAGATCGGCGGCGGCCTGGTGCAAACGGGTCAAACGGTCGGCACGATCGCCGTCAGCCTCGACGCATCGGGCGCGTACACCAGCTCGGGCGCTACGATCACGTCGATCAACGTGCTGTCGGATGGCAAGGGCGGTTACACGTTCACGGACCAGAACAACACGGCTATCACGTCGGGCGTGGCAACCGCAATCTTCAGCGCAGGTACGGGAACCGGCACCGGCACCGCCATCACTTCGCTGGCGCTGAATGCCGCGGCGCTTCCGACGACCGGCGCAGCTTCCACGGCTGCAGTGGCCTCCGTCGCCCAGATCAACGCGATCAACAACCCGCCGACGGTTTCGGGTCTGGACATCAGCACGGTCACCGGCGCGAACGAGGCAATGGTCTCCATCGACAACGCACTGCAGACCGTCAACAACCTGCAAGCTTCGTTGGGTGCCGCACAAAACCGCTTCACCGCAATCGCAACGTCGCAGCAAGCTGAGTCGACCGACCTGTCGTCGGCACAATCGCAAATCACGGACGCCAACTTCGCACAAGAAACGGCGAACCTGAGCAAGGCGCAAGTGCTGCAACAAGCTGGTATCTCGGTGTTGGCGCAAGCTAACTCGAACCCGCAGCAAGTTCTGAAGCTCCTGCAATAAGAGCTGACGCAGTAACGGAGATGCGCCACGCGCGAGTGCGGCGCATCTCCGGGTTTCAAACAACGGGAGGCATGCCTCCCGCTGTGCATTCCGATCACGAAGTGATGTAGCATCGCGCAGCACCCAACACTGATTTTTAGACGCCTGGAGCTTCCGCATGTCCTCGATCTCAAACACGTCTACCTCGGCGTCGACCGCCGCCGCCAACTCGGCGTTGCAGTCGGCCGCTCAATCGATCATCAGCGGCTCGACCGGTAATTCGTCGCTGGACGTGTCGACGCTCGTTACGGCACTCGTGAACGCGAAGACCGCAGGACAAACCGCGGCTCTGGCGGCACAACAAACCACGGACAACACCACGTTGTCCGCGTACGGTGCCCTGAGCTCCGCGCTGAGCGCGCTGCAGGCGAGCGTCGCGAATCTCGCCAACGGCACCACGCTGTCGACTTTCGCGGCAACCACCAGCGGCACCGGCCTGACGGCGACGGCAGGTGCGGGCGCGGTGGCCGGCACCTACTCGGTGGCGGTGACGCAGGTCGCCAGCTCGCAGGCCCTGTCGTCGGCAGCCTTCGGCGCCACGACACAACTGGGCACCGGCACGCTGACGGTTTCGCTCGGCGGCCAGTCGATGAACATCAGTGTCGACAGCACCAACAACACGCTCTCCGGCATTGCCGCCGCGATCAATGGCGGCACCGGCAATCCCGGCGTCACGGCGACCATCGTGACGGGTACGGATGGCGCCCACCTCGTGCTGCGCGCGTCGAATACTGGCGCAGCCAACGTGATCAACGTCTCGACCAGCAACATCACCTCCGACACCGGCCTGTCGAGCCTCGGCGTGACCTCGACCGCCAGCACCACGGGCGGCCAGTCGTCGTTCACGTCGGCGAATTCGAGCAACGCGTGGACGCAAAGCAGCGCTGCTCAGGACGCGGAATTCACGGTCGGCGGAATCGCCGCCAGCAGTGCAAGCAACTCGGTGACGAGCGCCATTTCCGGCGTCACGCTGAATCTGGCCGCCGCGTCTGCCGGCACCACGCAGACGCTGACCATTTCGCAGGACACCGCGGCGGAAAGCACCGCGATCAACAATTTCGTCAGCCTCTACAACACCGTCGTCACGACGATGTCGACGCTCACGTCATACAACTCCTCGTCCACGTCGCAAGGCGCGCTGCTGGGCGACTCGACCCTGCAGACCATCAAGAACACACTGGCCACGATCGTGGGCGGCTCGGTGGGCTCGGGCAGCACCGGCACCACGCTGGCATCGATCGGCATCACGCTGAAGGACGACCCGGCGGACGGCACGATGGTGGTCGACAGCACGAAGCTGAGCACCGCGCTGACGAGCAGCCCGGCAACCGTCGCCTCGCTCTTCAACTCGACCAACGGCATTGGCGAGCAGTTAAACACCAGCATCACCACCTTCACGCAGACCGGCGGCATCATCGATACGCGCAACACCGCGCTGAACGCCGACCTGAAGAGCATCACCACGCAGCAATCGGCACTCGCCGACTACACCGCGCAATTGACGAGCCAGTATCAGGCGCAATTCACCGCCCTGAACACGTTGATGGCGACGATGAACAACAATTCGCAGTACCTGACCGCCCTGTTCGGCGGTACCAATAGCGCCGGCGCACTGGCGACCAACAAGAGCTAAGCCATGGACCCGATCGAAATGAACCAGTCGGAGTTGGTCGAACGCCTGCTGTCGATCACGCGGGAAATCGAACAGGCCGCCTCACTCGCTGACTGGCCGGAAGCGGCCCGCCTGACCGAAGCGCGCTCGCCGCTGCTGATGTCGCTGTCGGCGGATCAGGAGCCGGCCGCGCTGGAGATGATCCGCCGGATCCAGGCCATCGACGCAGCGCTGCTCGCCGATGCGGAAACCACCCAGAACGAACTGCACACCGAATTCGAAGCGGCGATGGGGCGCACCAGGGCCGCCGGCGAATATCAACGAATGGCCCGACTGTAAGGGGCCCAGGGCCTGACTGACGGCAATTGCCCCGCCAAAAAGCGGCCGCATATCCCGCTTGACCCAACAATAAGAACTACGCGCTGAAGTAAGGGCGCGCTCGTTCCCTCAGCCCGCCTTGTGCGGGCTTTTTTCTTGCCTTCCGAATCTCCGCGTCCCACCCCATACGCCAAACAGGCGGCTTTTTCACCGTCAACTCCTCGCATCGGGAAGCTTTGCCTCGTCGCACAATTTCCGTCATAGACCATTTCCGCGCTGAAACCATGACTTTCCTGTACGAGCAGCCGACTACTGAACCCCTGACGCCCGAACAACAGCTCGAACAGGATATCGCGCTGGTATTGCAGACGGCGCTGGAGCATCACCACAAGGGTGAATTCGACGACGCGGAAGCACTGTATCGCGCCATCCTCGAGGCTAAGCCCGGTCACGCCGACGTCAGCTACAACCTCGGCGTACTATGCGTGCAAACCGCGCGGCCGGCGGATGCGCTGCCCCACTTCGAACTGGCACTCGGAGCAGCTCCACAAAATGGTCAGTACTGGATTGCCTACGTCAGCGCGCTGGTGGACGCCGGCGAAACGGCGGCAGCGTGGCTCGCGCTCGAGATAGGTCAGAAGCAGGGGCTGAAAGGGCCGGCTGTCGAGGGTCTGGTCGCGCGAATGGCCAACCCTGACGTCGTCATCCAGACGTTCCCTGCATCTACCGATCAGCAGACGCCGCAAGAGCAACGCGAGATATCCGTCAATCCGAACTCCGTTAAGACAGGTGGAGCTACCGATCGCAGCAAGTCCGGCATTGCCGCAGGACGCCGGGTGAGCCAGCAGGACTCGAGCCGCTTCACGACGCTCTACAACAAGGGCCGAGTGGCCGATGCGATCAAGCTCGCGCGTACGCTCACGCAACGCTTCCCGGCAGACGGCTTCTCCTGGCGCAGCCTTGGTATCGCTCTGCACCGTCTCGGCCAATACGATCAAGCCGTCGAACCCCTTCGCAAGGCCTCCGATCTCACGCCGGACGACCTCGAAAGCCGCACCGTGCTGGCCGATACGTTGCGCCTGAAGGGACAGAACGCCGAGGCGGAGCAGGAGTGCAGGGGTATCGTCGCCATCAATCCCGCCCATATCGAGGCACATCGGATCCTCGGGATGGTGCTAGTCGCACAAGGCCGAGCCCAGGACGGCCTGGCCAGCGCAGGCCGGGCCGTCGAACTGGCTCCGAATCAGAGCACCACGCATAGCACGCTCGGCGTGTTGCTGCTGGAGCAGGGCTTCATGGCAGAAGCCGAACAGTGTTTTCGCCGGGCCCTGCAAGCGGACCCGAAAGACGCCATCGCGCACGATAACTTTCTGTTCGCGCTGACCCACAACCCCAAGATCGATACCCAGACACTGCTTGCCGAACACGTCGAGTTCGCCGAGCGCCACGAGGCGCCTGTGCGGGCGCTCTGGCCGCGCCACTCGAACAATCGCACGCCTACCCGCCAGTTGAAAATCGGCCTGGTTTCAGGGGACTTGTTTCAGCACGCGGTCGCAACTTACCTACAGCCCGTTCTGGAGCATCTTTCTCGCGACGACAGTCTGTCTCTGCATGTTTACAGCAATCACCTCCGGGAAGACACCTATACGCAGACGCTGCGCGGTCTCGTGAAAACCTGGCAACAGATCCCTGGCATATCTGACGAACAGCTCGCAGAGAAGATTCATCAGGACCGTGTCGACATATTGATTGATCTTTCCGGCCACACAGGCCGCAACAGATTGTTGACGTTCGCTCGCAAACCCGCGCCGGTTCAGGCTAGCTGGATCGGTTACCCGGGCACGACCGGACTCAGCGCGGTCGACTACTATCTGGCGGATCCTTTCCTTGTGGCGGGTGAGAACCAAGAAGCACAATTCGTCGAAAAAATTGCCTATTTACCGGCCGTTGCACCGTTTCAGCCGCCCACAGCCTGTCCGCCGGTCAACTATCTACCCGCGCTCCATAACGGCTATATCACCTTTGGCAGCTTTAACCGGATTAACAAGCTACATCCCGAGGTGATCGCTCTGTGGGCTCAGTTACTGCACTCAGTTCCCAACGCACGCATGGTGGTTGGCGGCCTGCCGACGGGCAACGCCCAGGAAATGATTGTCGACTGGTTCGCTGCCGAAGGTATCGAGCGTGCACGGCTTGAGTTCCTACCGCGCTGCAATACGGCTGCCTATATGCAGCAGCACCACCGCGTCGATATCTGCCTCGACACGTTTCCCTATACAGGCGCCACAACTACGCTGCACGCACTGTGGATGGGCGTACCCACACTTAGTATCGAAGGCCATACGATCCCCAGCCGGGGAGGCGCGCAGTTGCTGGCGCACAGCGGACTAAAAGAGTTCGTCGCAGACGGCAAAGAACAGTTTTTGCAGAAAGGACAGTACTGGGCCGCAAACTTTGAAGCCCTCGCCGAGTTGCGCCTGGGCATGCGGGAACGTTGCGCGCAGTCACCCGTGTTTCGTCCGGAGATCATTGCGCAAGGACTCTCACGCGCGCTACGCACCATGTGGGAACGGTGGTGCGCCGGCGAGCCGCCCGCGCCTGTCGACGCCTGGTCGTGGCAGAAAAGCGCCCAGTAGAAACGCGTGCGACGGAGACCGAAAGCCGGCCGCTCCGTTGCCGCCTCCGTCAGAAGCATTCACTGGAATTGGCCCGCATTCAACCACCTGATTGACAGATCGAGCGCCATGCACCGGTGCCACACTCTCTTCAAGCTGGCCTGCTTCGCAAGCGCGGCAACAGCCCCCGGCAATCGGCCGGCAAGTTAAGTCTGGAGCGCCCCAATGAAAGGTCCAATGGATCAGCTAATCCCAGTCACGCAGCCATTCCTGCCGCCGCTGGATGAATTCCGCCCCTACCTTGAACAGATCTGGGCCAGCAAATGGGTCACGAATAACGGGCCGTTCCACGCGCGTCTCGAACAATCGCTGTGCGAGTACCTCGGTGTCGAACACCTTTCACTGTTTTCGAATGGCACGCTGGCGCTCATCACCGCCCTGCAGGCAATGAAAATAACCGGCGAAGTCATCACCACGCCGTTTAGTTTCGTGGCGACCACGCACGCGTTGCACTGGAACGGCATTCGTCCGGTATTCGCCGATATCGACCCGCACAACATGAATCTCGATCCGGCGAAGATCGAAGCCGCAATCACTCCGCAGACCACTGCGATCCTGCCCGTACACGTCTACGGCAATCCCTGCGCGGTCGAAGAAATCGGCCGGATCGCCGATAACTACGGCCTGCGGGTGCTCTATGACGCGGCGCACACGTTCGGCGTGCGCCAGGACGGCCGCTCGGTACTCGAATTCGGCGACATGTCCGTGCTGAGCTTTCACGGCACCAAGGTTTTCAACACGTTCGAAGGCGGCGCGATCATCTGCCAGGACGCCAAGACCAAGCGCCGCATCGACCATCTGAAGAACTTCGGTTTTGTGGACGAAGTAACGGTGGTCGGGCCGGGCATCAACGGCAAGATGAACGAGATCCAGGCCGCATTCGGCCTGTTGCAACTCGAGCACATCGACCACATTCTGGCCGAGCGCGCGAAAGTCGACGAGCGCTACCGGCTCGCTTTCCAGAACGTCAGAGGCTTGCGTCTGCTCGACGTTCCGAAAAATTGCACGCGCAACTACTCGTACTTTCCGGTTCGCGTAGGCAGCGAATTTCCGGTGAGCCGCGACGCGCTCTACGACGCATTGCGTGCACACAAAATCGCCGCGCGCCGTTATTTCTACCCGCTGATCAACGAGTTTCCGACCTATCGTGGACTGCCGTCCGCAGTGCCGGAAAATCTGCCGGTCGCCACCGCAGTCTCCCGTGAAGTGCTGTGCCTGCCGATTTTCCCGGGGCTCGACGTGCGCGTCCAGGATCAGGTCATCGATATCGTGCTCAGCGCCGCGGGACTGTCGCAACATGCAAGCTGATCGCCGGCTGGCCATCATGCAGCCGTATTTTTTCCCGTACCTCGGCTACTTTCAGTTGATGGCCGAGGTCGACACGTTCGTTATCTACGACGACGTCAATTTCATCAACCGCGGCTGGATCAATCGCAATCAGATTAATCTCCACGGTGCAGCGCATCTGTTCACCGTACCGCTCAAACAGGCCAGTCAGAACCGCCTGATTTGCGACATCGAGCTCGCCGACGACGTCACGTGGCGCGGCAAGATCGTCAAGACGATTCGCCAGGCATATGCGCGGTCGCCGCAGTTCGAGCGGGTTTTCCCACTCGTCGAACAGATCGTGCAGCATTCCGCCAGCAATCTTGGCGACTATCTGCGCCACAGTCTGACGGTTATGCGCGATCACCTCGGCCTCGCCACGCAACTCGTCGACACGTCGCGGCGCTACGAGAATCAGGAACTCAAAGCGCAAGCACGCATCATCGACATTTGCCGGCGCGAGCGGGCGAATACCTACATCAACGCGATCGGCGGCCTCGAACTGTATAACCGCAGCGATTTCGAGCAGCACGGCATGCAGTTGCGCTTCCTGAAACCGGCCTTGCCGCGCTACGCGCAAGCCGGCAAGGAATTCCTCGCGGGCCTCTCGATCATCGACGTTCTGATGTGCAACGACGCCGCGACTGTCACAGACATGCTGAAAGGTGGAACGCTGTCATGAGTGAGAACTATCACGCGCTCATCCGTCACTATGAGAGCTGTCTCGAGAAATTCGGCGACTCGCATCGTGGCGTGGACTGGCCGAACGAGGCTGACGCGGCCACGCGCTACCGGGTCATGCTCGATCTGGTGAAACCGGCGAACCTGCCCGCCACGCTGCTGGATTTTGGGTGCGGTGCGTCGCACCTCTATCAGTACATGCAGGAGCGGTCGATCGCCGGGCTCACGTATGCGGGTCTCGATGCATCGCAGGCTTTTTGCGATCTGTCGCGCAGCAAATATCCGGAAAACGAGTACCTGTGTCTCGACGTGCTGACCGCGCCGGAGCAACTCGGCCAGTTCGACTACATCGTGATGAACGGTGTGTTCACCGAAAAGCGCCAGCTTTCGTTCGACGACATGTTTGCCTTCCTTAAGCGCATGTTGAAGGTGGTTTTCAGCAAGGCGCGACGCGGTATCGCCTTTAACGTCATGTCCAAGCAGGTGGATTGGGAACGCGATGATCTGTTCCATCTGCCGATCGCCGAGCTGACCGATTTTGTCGTGAAGGAACTGTCCCGGCACTACGTCGTGCGTAACGACTATGGTTTGTACGAGTACACCACGTATATCTACAGGGAGCCCCAGTAATGGCTAACGTGCTCATTTTCGGTCTGAACGACTACGCGGAACTGGCGCATTACTACCTGGAACACGACTCCGCGCATCACGTCGCGGGGTTCTGTGTGAATCAGGCATACCTGCCGGAGGGCCGAACCTATAAAGGCCTTCCAGTGATCGCCTACGAAGAAGTGGAAGCCACGCATCCGCCCGCCGACTTCGAATTCTTCGCGCCGATGGCTCCCAAACATATGAATCGCGACCGTGAGCGCATTTTTCTCGGCATCAAGGAAAAAGGCTACCGGATGACGAGTTACGTCAGTTCGAAAGCCACGGTATTCGACAACGAAATCGGCGAGAACTGCTTCATCCTGGAAGACAACACACTTCAGCCGTTCACACGCATCGGCAACAATGTCGTGCTGTGGAGCGGCAATCACATCGGCCATCATGGTCAGATCGACGACCACGTCACGATGACGTCGCACGTCGTCATGTCGGGTCATTGCAAGATCGGCGCTTACAGTTTTCTGGGCGTCAACGCGACGCTGCGCGACGGCATCACGCTTGGCGAAGGTACCTTCGTCGCGATGGCGTCGGCTGTTGCGAAAAGTACGGAGCCCTGGTCCGTGTACAAAGGCAATCCCGCGCAAAAACTCGCGATGGCCAGCACGGACCTGAAGTTCTAGGAGGTTGGATGACAGCGATTCGCTGGCAAAAGCGCGGGCTCATCTATACGGTCGACGAACGTCTGCCGTGGGCACATTCGCATGCGCAGATTCCGACCGTAGCCGGCCTGAAGGACGACCTGCTGACGATCCTGTTCAGCAGTCGCGATGCGAAGAACCGCAGTTGGATCGCGCGGATGGATGTGCGCGCCGACGCGCCGGCCGAAATCGTCAAGGTCCATCCGGAGCCGCTGCTGCAACTGGGCAAAACCGGCACCTTCGACGACTGCGGGATGATGCCCTCCTGCGTGGTCGATCATGACGGCATCCGGTATCTGTACTACATCGGCTGGAACGTTCGCAACACCGTGCCGTACCACAACTCCGTCGGACTCGCGATCAGCGAGGACGGCGGCGAGCACTACCGCAGGCTATTCGAAGGTCCCGTCATGGACCGCACCGCCGAGGAGCCCTATTTCTGCGCGACGACCTGTGTGCGGGTGGAAAACGGCATCTGGCGCAACTGGTATCTATCGTGTACCGGCTGGGACCACATCGACGGCAAGCCTGAGCCGCGCTATCACCTGAAATATGCCGAGTCCCGCGACGGCATTCATTGGGAACGCCAGGGGCGCGTCGCGATCGACTACGCAAATGAAGGTGAAGGCGGCATCGTCCGGGCGTCGGTCTATCACGACGGCACGCGCTATCGCATGTGGTATTCGTACCGCCGGCAGCAGGGATACCGCGAAACGGCGGCCAACAGCTATCGCATCGGCTATGCCAAATCCGCCGACGGTCTCGTCTGGCAGCGGCTTGATGACCGCGCCGGCATAGATGTCAGCGCAGCAGGCTGGGATGCGTTCATGGTCGCCTATCCCGAGGTCGCGCAGATCGGTGACCGGCTCATGCTTTTTTATAACGGCAACGGCTTCGGGGCGACAGGCTTCGGGTACGCCGAGGCCGCATTCGACAATCAGTAAAGGTGGAAGGCATGCAGATCGTTGCCGGCAATTTTGCGGAATCAGGTTTTCTGATCGTTTCCGCGGCAGAAGCGCAAGCGCAGATCCGTAAGATCCAGACCCGGTTCGAAACGCGCTTTCTGACGCGCTTTAACGACAACCCGGTCCGCAATCGGAACATCATCAAGCTGCTGACCGAAGATATCGATCTAAAACGGTTCTTCTGTTCCGCCGAGCTCGTTGGCGCGCTGCACGAGTATCTGGGTCTTGCCGAGCCGGTGCAGACTGGACCGATCGTCTCGCACTACACCGCCAGCAACGCAACCGGCAACAACTACGGCCTGCCGTATCATCAGGATTGGCCCAGCATGGGGACATCGTCGAAAGCGGTGATTGCGTGGACGTCGATCTCCAACCTCGGCAAAGACGGTCCTGGCTTGCGAATCGTGCCGGGTAGTCATTTGAAGGGCTTGTGGCCCGGTACCCAGACCGACTCGGGCTACGTACTCGATCAACAGGAACTCGACGGTTACCTGGACGTGGAAATCGAAGCCGGCGATATTCTGTTCATGTCGCCCTATCTGGTGCATCGCACCCGGACCTCCAACTCGCCAAGCTGGAAATTATCGCTTTCGTGCCGTTTCGACGATTTCGCCTGCGAAACGTGGGCGAGCCGGAATTTCGTCAGCGCGTACCGGACGCAAGTTGACCGTCAGGTGTATTTGACCTGACGCGAATCGTAGCAGGGTGAGTGCAAGGCGCCCCGCGTGACCGGCCAACGTTACAGCGCAGTGCCGTCGCTGACCGGTGTCGTGGCCGTGTTGCCGTCAGGCGACGAGCCTCACCGCCTGAACCGCCCACCCCCACCGCCAAACCGCCTCTGCGCCTGCGGCTCAAACTGCCCGCTCGCCCGCGCATTCCCAAGGTCATGACCCTGCTTGAGCGAGTCGAGCCGCTGGGTCTGATTCGCGTTCGGCTGCACCGGCTGCCAGCCGTCGGCACTGTGCTGTTCCCAACCGCCGCCCTGATCATGCCGGTAGACGTTGCCATCGCTGCCCGCGTAGACATTGCCGTTATTCCACGCGACAGCGCGCCCCGTGTCCTTATTGCCCACGATGCCTTTCGTGCCCGCCTGGTGATCGCCTGAATACGCGTTGCCGGTCACGCCGGCTTCAGCCGCGCCGTAGCGTCCCGTCTGCGCGTTGTAGCCGGCGCGCTGCCGGCCCGCCGCATAATCGCCGGTACCTTCGTTGCCCGCCACGCCGCCGCGCGCCGCGCCGCTGCGTCCGGTCGATGGATTGCTGAACGAGCCTTGCCGTCCGGCCGCGAAGTTACCGTTGTACGCGTTCTCGACCGCACCGCGGCTCGCCTGAAAGTGGCCGCCGGTGTACGGATTGAAACCCGACGCGGCAGACCCCGCCCAGCTATTGCCGGTCCAGCCGTTCCAGCCACTCGCGTGGGTCACGGTGCCCTGCCCCCAGCGTCCGTAGATATTGGCCTGGTTGACGTTCGCGTATTGCCAGCTCCACGGACCACCGCCCCAATACGGCCCCCAGTACGGCGACGGCGCACCCCACGTGGCGCCGATCGCAAAGCCGAAGGCGAAGCCCACCGTGGTGCCGAGCGCGAAGCCCGCGCCGTAACCATAGGTGGCTGGATAGCCGTAGTAAACCTCGCCGACATACGGTGCGTACACGTAGCCGGTGCCGTACACGACGGTGCCGTCCGCATTGACGACCACGCCCATGTAGCCCGGCGTATAGCCGACCACCACCGTATCCGGCGTCGCCGAATAGACGTGGACGTAGGTCACGTAATGCACGGGCGAAGCCGCCGGAATCGCATAGATCGCGGCCGGCACGGTATCGGCGACATGCCATGGACCACTCGCCGCACTCGCCGTAAACCAGATCCCGTTGGCAACTGCGAAGAATTGCGAAGGCGCCGCCTGGATCACCGGAGTCGCCGTGTTCACCGCATACGACAACGACGTGCCCGCGATGCCGACGAACTTCGGCGCGCCGTCATAGACAACCTTCAGCGTCGTGGTCTTGCGCGACACGGTCGCGGTCTGCGGAATGGTTGCGGCGATCGCCGCTTCTTTCGCCTGCGGCGTGCCCGGCACGGACACGAGCGCGTTCGCGTGTGGATCGTCAGCCGCGATCTTTGCGAAGTCGGCGGGCAGGCTCTTGCCGTCGACGAAGGTCCAGGGTCCATTCAGGCCCGCTGCGGCAAACCAGCGGCCCGACAGCAGCAGGTAGTAATGGTTATCGCGCGGCTCGACAAAGAGCGCGTGATCGGCGTTCGTGACAGAAAGCAGATTCACTCCCTTCACCGGCTGCAGCGAAGGCTTGCCGTTCGTCACCACCAGCTCGGCCGGCTGCGCGGCGACCACCACGTCCGGCGCCCGCGCAGGCTTCTTGCCGTCGGCGGGTAACATCGGATCGGACTTCAGATTCGTTTGCGCCTTCTCCGCTGCGGCGATCAGCTCATGCAGCGGCGCGGTGTTCACGTGCCACGGACCGCCGAGCGATGTCGCGTCGTACCAGTAGCCCGCCACGTTCAGATGCAGCGTGCCGCTCACATCCTTGAGCAGCATCGCCCGCGTGTTGATCAGGCGTTGAAAGTGCGTGTCGCCGAACGCACGCCAGTTCGCGTCGCCGTCGACCAGAACGAGCAGCGTGGGGCGCTCCGCAAAGATGATGTTGGGTACATTGTTCTGCACCGCGAGACCGGGTTCGGCGCCTTCGTGCGTGCTGGCATAGCTGGCCTGCAGCTGTTCGAGCGAAGTGGTGAGTCCGTCTTTCGGTATGCGTGCCTGCAAGGCCGTTTTCACGCCGGAGGCAGCAGCGGGAGTAGCCGGCATGTCGACCTGGTCGATCACGATGTCGAGCAGTTGTACCGTCGAGCTGGTCTTGTCGATTTCCGCACGCGCCGTGAAATGTGCAACGCCGTAGTTCGGTGTGGCGCTCTTCGCGCCGACCGCGAAGGCGGCACGTCCTTCGATCCGGTTGCCTTGCCACACTTCCACCTGCGGCTGATACAGCTCGATGCGCTGCTGGGCGCTATCGAAGTCGCGTGGCCAGACGGTGGGTAAAGACTGCAACGCGGACTGCACCGCCGCCGCGGCGAGCGCTCGCGCAGGCGTGGCGAGCGTCACCGCCAGCGAGGTGCAGACGCCGGCGAGCAGCAACAAGGATCGCTTCATCGTGGTTTTCATGGCGCCGGGGTCCTTTGAGCAGATACATTGTTGATGCCGGGAACATCGATGCGGGCGGCCTGTAACCAGCCGCCCGCCATGCACACCGTTACGGCGTCACGATGTTGAACATCGGATTGAAGCTATCCAGCATGCTGAACAGTTCAGTCACCTTCTGCGAATCGCCGGCCACCTTGGCCTTACCCGACTGCGTTTCCTTGTCGAGCGTCTGGCCGCCCATCAACAACGACGCGAAGCCATCCTTGCTCATGGTCAGCGTGGCGTCCGCATTCGGCAGCGTCGCGTCCCGCGTATAGATCAGCACCGAATTGTGCAACTCGATTGCGTACTTTTCACCGTTGCCGAGATCCCAGTTGATCGTGGTGTGCTTGCCATCCGCCTTCGGGCCGTTCAGGCGAATGCCCATGTAGTCAAGCAGCAAGGACGGACTCATCGCGGCCACCGCGTCGGGCGTCACCGTGTTGACGCCAGGCACTTTCGGCACGCCGTTGCGCAATTCGTACGCGCCCATCAGATACTCGTTACGCCACGTCGGATTTTCGGTCTGATAGCCGAGTTGCTCGAGCGCGTCCGCTTCGAGATTGCGCGCCGCCTTGTTCTCGGGATCGGCGAACACCACCTTGTTCATCGCGGTGGCGACCCAGCGGTAGTTGCCTTGCTCGAAGTCCTGTTTGGCTTTCGTCATGACCGCATCCGCGCCGCCCATGTAGCGCACGAATTCCTTCGACTCTTCTTCCGGCGGCAGCGGATGCAGGTTCGCCGGATTCGAGTCGTACCAACCGAGATAACGCTGGTACACCGCTTTCGAGTCGTGATTCACCGAGCCGTAGTAGCCGCGGTTGTACCACTTCTTGCCGATGGAATCGGGCAGTTGAATCCGCTCGCCGATCTCCGTCATCGTGTAGCCCTCGTTCGCGAGCCGCAGCGACTGATCGTGCAGGTACTTGAACATGTCGCGCGTACCGGCGATATAGCTGACGGCCTGGTCCTGCCCCCACGTCGGCCACTGATGCTGCGAAATCACGACGTCGGTCTTGTCGCCATAACGCACGATCGCTTCGTTCAGCACCTTCCACCAGTTCGACGCATCGCGCACCTGCGCGCCACGCAGCGTGTACAGGTTATGCAGCGTGTGCGTGGTGTCTTCGGCCGTATCGAGCACCTTGAACTGCGGCATGTAGATCAGCATCTCCGACGGCGCTTCCGTGCCCGGCGCCATCTGGAATTCGAACTGCACGCCACCGATGGTGCGCGTCTCGCCCGTCTTGCTGATCGTGTCGGTCGGCGCAATCAGGCCGAGCGAGCCGAACGAGGTGGTCTTGCCGAGGCCTGCGTCGACCTGGCCGCGCGGACTGGCCGGCAGAAACGCGCCGTATTGATAGAGCGTACGGCGGCCCATCGCATTGCCGGCGAACACGTTTTCGCTGACAGCTTCGGCGAGGAAACCTTCCGGCGCGAGGATCTTCACCTTGCCGCTCTTCACGTCCGCTTCGTCGACCACGCCCTTCACGCCGCCGTAGTGATCCGCGTGGCTGTGCGTATAGATCACGGCCAGCACCGGTTTCTTCGGGCGATGCTGGTAGTACAGATCGAGCGCGGCACGCGCCGCCTCTTTGGTGACCAGCACGTCGATGACAATGATGCCGTCATCGCCCTCGACGATCGTCATGTTCGCCAGATCGAGCCCGCGCACCTGGTAGACATGATCGGTGACCTTGAACAGGCCGTTGAACATATTGAGCTGGGCGTTACGCCACAAGCTCGGGTTCACCGTGTCCGGCGCCTGGCCTTCCAGGAACTTGTACTTGTTCAGGCTCCAGCTAATGCCGCCGTCGTCGGTCTTGATCACGCCATTCGGGATAGTCGCGATGAAACCGCGTTGCGCGTCTTCGAAGTCCTGTTTATTGTCGAACGGCAGTTGCTTATAGACCTCGGCGTTTTCCTGCTTCGTGATGGCCGTCGCGTCTTTGTTCGGCGCGGCGGTTTGCGAAATGGCTACGTGTGACATGCAAAGCGTGGCAACAGCGACTGTGACAGCGGTGAGCCGCTGATAGCGTTTTTGTTTTTCCATCGTCATTCCTCGAATCAACAAGACATCGGCAAGTCATGCCGAACCAAACAACTCTGAATCGCGGCCCGTTTCAATCCGGCGTGCCTGCGGATGCCGGGCGCCCTGACCTCGACGGGCGAACCGGCACCAACGGAAATCCGCTCAGGCAAGCAACGACGGATCACCGGACGCATGCACCCTTACTGGAAGGTGGCACTGACCGACAGTTCCACCGCATTGCCCTTCGGCCGGTTGCTGACGTTGAACTCGTTGACCCAACGCAGCGACGCCGACACCGGTGTTTTCTGGACCTTGCCCGACCACGTGACCATCGGCCCGATACCCACCGAGTGCCCCTGATTTCCGCCGGTGACATCGGCCAGGCCGCCGCTGTCATGACCGAGCTGCTGGATATAGCCGCCCACTACGCCCAGGCCCCAGCCACCGAAGCGTTTGAGCGCCAAAAGGTCGAGCACGCTGACCGGCGCGTTGTGATAGTGCGTGTCGCTGTTAGCCGTGTAGAACCCGATGCCGTAGTTCACGGACAACTCGATCTCTTCTTTCGGGAACAACTTCGTATAGGCAACGGTTGGTGTGAAAGTCCACGTGTTCTGTCCGGCATTGGCAAGCCGGCTCGTGCTGTAGGCGCCGGTCGGCGCATAGATCTGCACGCTGAGCGCGATGTGGTCGGTCTTGGTCAGGTGATAGCCCGCCACGACCGGCGTGAAAAAGATGTCCGCGAACTGGGTGTTGTGATCGTTCGGCAAGCGGCCGTGGAACGACGAGATGTCGGTGTACTGGAGCGGCACGCCGAACGAAGACGCGAAGTTCCAGCCGCCTACCGTGATGCCCCATGTCTTGACCGCGTTGACGATGGTGTAAACCACCGTCGCGTCGACGCCGGCCGTGATCTTGCCGGCAATAGGAATCGTCTTGCTCGCGCCTAGCGAACCTTCGTAATAGATGGTGGTGGCCGACACGATCCAGTCGTCGGTGGGAGGCACGACACCGGCGTACGGTGTGATCTGCTGACCGGTAATCGGCCTGCCGATACCGCCTTCAGTAGCCCACCCTTGCTGGGAGGCACCCAGGCCGGCGGTGGTAAGAAGCGCACCCGTGCACAACCTCGCGAGTGACCGGCTTGCGGACAAACGGCTTGGGCGACTCATAGTCATCCTCATAAATTTGAATTCCCGCATTCTCACTCTGCGAGACAAGGTGTGAACGGACTGCGGCCGCAGGCCGCACGCATACACAACGGCACGTTTCACGGTTCGCGCTTGACCGGCGGCGGCGTCCAGCTGCCGTCAAGTGCCGGTTGCTGCGGCCAATAGGCGCGTACGTACAGCGAGAACGCTTCATTGGCCGGCGCCGGCAGCCAGTTGGCGAGTTTGTCGTCGGCTGGGCTCGTGTTCTGCACGTAGAGCGTCAGCGAACCGTCGGCATTGAACTTCAGGTCTTTGTTCTTGGTGCCGAGCGAGTAGCGGTTCTGCGCATTGGGCGAAAAGAAGTGATGCGAGTTGTATAGGGTCAGCGACCAGAAGCCTTTGACCGGTGGCAAGCTATCTTTGGCAAACGTCACCGTGTAGTGCGCATTGCCGTCGAGACGCTGACCGGACGCGTCGGCATCGGCGTAGAAATACTTCGTCTCATTCGGCTTGTTGACGAAGATGTTCGACTTCGCCACCGCCGTGCGCGTGAAGTAGTCCGTGCCGAATGCGGCGCCGTTACTGATGGTGTTCCAGTTGGCGGGGAGCCGCTTGCCGAAGGTATTGAAGTTGAACAGCGGCGTGACCAGTTCCGCCTCGGCCTTGACTGCTTCGTCGACAATCGCGGCCTTGATCGCCGGATCCTTCTGCGCCGCCGCGATCAGCGCACGCGCCTGCGCGTAGAGCGCTTCTTCGCCGCGTAGCGGCGGCGTCTCGTCGAGCACCGTAGGCAATCCGTCCCAGAACCGGTTCGGATCGACCCACTTGATCTCTCCGGCATTGCCGCTCGCGGCGCCGCCGGTTGGACCGAAGCTCGGCAGTGTCGACCAGTCGGTCTCCTTGACCTTGCCGTCGTACTCGGCGAGCGGATACAGGTCGACCTTCGCAATCACCGACTGCACGGCCACGCGATCTTCAGGCGTGTCGTCCATGAAAATGCGCGGGATGAAGCTGCCGACACCGGTCGACGAGCGGAACACCTGGCGGATACCCTTCGGCACCTGGCCGTGCCAGTCAGCACCCGCGAGCAGATAGAAGCCCGGACGCGTGCCGTACATCTTGCCGAGACTCGCGAAGCCGTCGGTACGGAGATCGACGGCCTGATAAACCCAGAAGCGTTTGCCGAAATCAGGCACCTGCACGACCACCGGCGTCTGGTTCAGATCGAGAATCGCAGAGCCGTAGACCACGTCCTGATTCGGACATGCGACAAATCGCTCCTGCGGCTGGATATAGTCGCGCAGCATCGACAGGTGATTGGGCGGCGCGACCGGTACGATGCCGCCGTTCAGACCCGGCCGCGGCACCTGCTTCATGGCCAGCAGGCGGCCGTAGACGTTCACCATCGGCCACGCCCAGAAGTAGGTCTGGCGCGCGACAAGTCGTGCATATTCCTCGGAGATCGCATAGCCGGCCACCGGCCCGGCGACCGACGCCGTGGTGGCCGTTGCATTGACCGACTGATCCTGCTGCGGCTTCGCCAGAATGGGGGAAGCGACCGACGCCAGCACGGCAGCCGTGACCCACGTCGCGGTTTTCTTATTCATATTGCTCTCGGGCTCGTTCATGCGCGGCTTAACGCTTTTGCGGCTCGGGGAATTTCCAGCTGCCGTCGAGCACGGTCTGGTCGGGGCCGTAGATCCGCATGACCAGGTTGTATGCGCCTGCGGGTGCCGGCAGCCAGTTCGAGACCTCGCCGGTGTCCGGCGACGTGTTCTGCACGTAAATATCCAGCGAGCCGTCAGCGCCGTACTTCAGGCCTTTGGTACGATCGCCGATCGAGTAACGGCTGATCGGATTCGCGACCAGATGACGGGCGGGCAAGTCGTAAAGCGTCATCGACCAGAAGAACCTGGCGGGCGGCAGGTCCTTCCTGTCGAAGTGCAACACGTAGGGTTGTGAGCCGAGCAACGGCTGCTGTTCCGCATTGACGTGGGTGCCGACGTACACCGCTTCTTCCTTGGTGTTGCCGTAAATACCCATCGCGGCGGCAACCGCGCGCGTGGTGTAGTCGTCTTTCAACTCCGCGCGACTGCCGAACAGGTTGAACGAACTGGTGGTGTGCTTTTCGGCGTCGGTCAAGGCGGCTTTGCCGTCGGCGACACCCGCTTCGAGTGCGGCGCGGGTTTCCAGCGGCAAGGCAGCCGGGTCGAACGGCGCGCCCGGCGCAATGCCGATCGTCGAGAAACGCGCCAACAATTCCTTCTCCGACGGCGCGGGCGGTTGCGTGAACTGCAGCAGGAAGTTCAGATAGGCGATGAAGTCGACCGAGGTCGCCTTCGCTTCATCCCACTTCGGAAAGTCGAGCTTCGCAACGGGTGGCGGGGCCGCCGTATGCTCGAAGGCAGACAACGGCGCGAGCTTGTATTGTTTCTGGATCGCCTGAACGTTTTTCACGTCACTCGCGCCGTCGAGCGCCGTGCGGCCAAGCGTCAGGATCAGGTCTGTCTCGGAGCGAAACACCTTGTCGATGCCCTTGGGCGTATCGCCGTGCCAGTTCGGTCCGGCGAACAGATAGTGCCCCGCGCCGTTGCCCGTGGCGCGCGAACCGACGTACGCGAAGTTGTACGTGAACAGGTCGATCCACTGGAACACGTAGTAGCGCTCTTTCGGCACCGCGGGCACCGTCAGTACCCACGGTTCGCGACGCAGATCGAGCCATGCCCACGAGTAAGGCGTGTCGTTGTTCGGCGTGACGATTTCCTTGTTCTCGGGGCCGTACGGTTGCGAGTAGTGACGGAATGTGCCGAAACCGCCCACATAAGACTTCGAGCTGGAATCGAGTGCCTGCTGATACAGGGTCTTGTAGTTGAACAGCATGGGATACGCGTACAGATACGCATCCCTGGCGATGGCGCGTGCTTCGTCAGGAGATGCGGTGACGGTTGCCGAAGCTGCCGCGGTCTGAGCCGCAGCTTGCGTGTCCAGCAACGCCGTCAGCGACAGGCCCGCGACGATCACGCCGATTTGCAGGTGTTTGAGAAATGTCATCTCTGCGTTCTCTCAGGGTCTGGCCTATTTATTGAACGAGGCTGCCGGGTTGTTGCTTTTATTGGCATCGTCTGCAGATACCTGAGCGTACGGTGGCGACGGCGCCACAAAGGTGAGGCATATCGTCGCCAACCACATCACGCGTTTGCAATCCATTCTCCTACCTCGTTTATTGGTATTTTTTATAGGCGAACGCATTCCCTGCCCGACGCAAATCAGACAAAGAAAATAGCATTCTTATTTCGAATTAAATCAAATCAGCATCAAACACTTGCCCACCCGGTTGCCGCAATGCAACCAGGTAAATATGCGAAACAGATAAAACGCGCGATAAAGCCGCGCTAAGTTTCTCGGGCAGTCCAAGAGGACGCTACAGCCGGATACAGGGCTTGCATCGACGCTCCGCTAAACGAAAGAGACGCCGCACCAAACGAAGCATGCGGGAGGTAAAAATTTCACAGGCAAGGGATATCTTTTTGGAATATAGCAAAAGTTTCGCCAAATAACAGAGATAAATTTGTAACGTGAACGAAAGCTAGACGCGCCCGACTCTTAATTAGGTTTTTATAGCCACCCCAATAGCTTATTTTTGCCATTGTTTTAAGCATTTGTTTTGCAAATTTGTAAATATTTGCACTGCATCATATTTCACGGAAAATTTCCGGCATTGAAGCCGTGGCTAAAAAAAAGCAACGGAATGGGCTGCAACAATCGTCGCGCCCCATTAGACTGGCGCTCGCCTTAAGTCCTACCCACCGCAATTGATGAGGCTTTCATGATTCGCACGATGCACCGGTACTGCGCTGCTTTGACCGTTGTGATTCTCTCCGCTTGCTCCGGCCTGCCGAACCGCGACGCGAATGAACCGTCGGTTAGCACGTCGTCGGCTGCAACACTCGCCTCGTGGAACGACACCGCAGCCAAACGCTCGATCGTCGATTTCGTTACGCTGGTCACCACGCCGGAATCGAAGGACTTCGTCCCGCGTGCAGACCGAGTTGCCGTATTCGATAACGACGGCACGCTGTGGCCTGAGCAACCCGCTTCGGTACAACTGGTGTTCGCGTTGCAGCGCGTGAAGACGGTGGCCGCGCGCCATCCTGAGTGGAAACGGCAGGAGCCGTTTCGCTCGATCCTCAGGGGCAATCTGAAGAACATCGCGGCAAGCGGCGATGCGGGTTCGATGAAAGTACTGGCGGCAGCGCATGCCGGCATGACCAGCGATCAGTTCGCCGCGCTCGTGCACGAATGGTTCGACTCCGCGAGCGACCCGCGCTTTAACCGTCCCTACGCCGACCTCGCGTATCAACCAATGCTCGAACTGCTCGCCTATCTGCGCGCCAATGGCTTCAGGACCTATCTCGTGACGGGCAGCGACGTGGAGTTCGTCCGCGACGTGGCCCAGCGCGTGTATGGGATCCCGCCCGAGCAGGTGATCGGCAGCACCGTCAAGTACAAGTACAGCCAGACGAACGGCGCCGTGTCGCTGACCCGGCTTGCGCAGGTCGACAATCTGGTCGACGGCGCGGCCAAACCGCTCGCCATCGACCGCGTGATTGGCAGGCGTCCGGTGATCGCGTTCGGCAACGCGGATGGCGACGTGCCGATGCTCGAATGGACCGCGGCCGGCGACGGTCCGCGCTTCGCGGCGCTGCTGCATCACACCGACGACGACCGGGAGTACGCGTACGACCGCACGGCGAAAAGCGGCAAGCTCGACAAAGGCCTGGACGAAGCCGGCGCGAAGGGCTGGCTCGTCGTCGATATGAAGGACGACTGGAACACGGTGTTCAAGCCGGATAGCGCGGCGACGGCTGCGGCGCAGGCTAATTAAGGGCGGCTTGTCGGGAAGGCCGTGCTTGGGCGGTTTTAGTCATGCGCCTTTGCTGCGGACCTGGTGCTGCGAAAGCCATGCTTGCTGCCGTCATTGCTGCAGCCGTGACTCTGGCTGCGGCGGTGCCGTCCAACTAGAGCTGCAGTCAGGAAGGCCACGCGTAGGCCGCGCTCGCTGCAGTCATCGCGGTGTTTTCGCTCGGCCTTCCCGGCCTTTCACAACGCACCTAGCGCGTCAGCGTAATCACCAGATAGCTGGCGTACAGCACGCCGCACACCAGCAGCGCCCACACCGGCACGCCGCGCTCGCGCACATTGACCCGCAGCCACGCGGCGGCCGCGAGCGTAATCACGATGCCGGTCACTACTTCGATACGCGGCGTCCACGGCGTTAGCAGAATACCGATTGCCGGCAGCAACGTGCCCTGAAATACCATCGCGCCGGTGATGTTGCCGAACGCCAGCGTGTCCTTGCCACGACGAATCCACAGGATGCTGTTGACCTTCTCGGGCAACTCGGTGGCGATCGGAATGATCAGCAGCGACAGCAGCAGCGGCGAGACGCCGAGTGCCTGCGACACGCCCCGCACACCGTGGATGAAACCTTCCGCGCCCCACACCAGCAACGCCACCGCCAGCACGAGTTGTACCGCGATGGTCGCAAGATTGGTCGGCACGCCGAGACGCGACAGCAGCATCTTGCCCGGCGCTTCGGTACCGTGGCCGGCGTCGACCAGTTTGTTCGATGCGCGGAACGTCATCACCACATAGGTGATGTACACGCCGACCAGTGCCGCACTGAACAGTGCCCGCACAATTATCTGTTCATGCGGCACGTACATCGCCGCAGCCGCCAGCACGAAAGCGCACAGGAAGTAGTTCAGATCGCGCGTGAAACCTGTGCGTTCCGGCGTAACCCAACCGCCCACACCACGCGAACCGAGGATCGCGAGCGTCATCAGGAAGGTGGAGAGGGTGGAGAGCATGAGCGGCGCCCCGAGAATCGCGCCGACGCCGATCTCCTGATTGACCGCGTTATCGGCCGTACCGCCGGCAATCGCGAGCAGCGGGACGAGCGTTTCGGGCAAGGCGGTACCGACCGCCGCGAACAGCGAACCCGTCACACCTTCGGAAATTTTCAGACGCTCGCCGAGATGTTCGAGTGCGTTGGTGAAGAGCTCGGCCGCCACCAGAATAACGACCAGCATGAGGGCGAGTTCGAACAGGAGACCGGTCATGCGCGACTCCCTGCAAATCCAGAAGGGAAGCGGCACGGCGGATGGCCAAGCGGGGAGACTGGCAGGGCACAACGATGTTTCACAGGGCAACTCCGCGGTCGGACGTAGGTGACGAACCAATGACGCACCGCGACCCGTCCGACCAGAACGAAGCAGTACGCCAATGGTCTCGCCAAACCGACCCGGTCGAACGCGCCATGACCCGCAGGCCAAGTATGTTGACGCGCTCTCCTTCAATGGATGAAGGAAGGCTACTCCCCAGTGACCGGGCGATTCTAACGGGATACGTGGCTTTCAACAAGCTTGGAGTCGGGCGCATGTTCCGGCGGCTCCTGACTTCAAGGTGTCCGTCCGGATGCGAGGTCAGGTGCGCGCTCGTGGAATCGCGCCGCTGGTAAGATCAGCCAACGTCTACGACAGCAGTGAGTCCTCACATGAGTTATCAAAATCGCCAGTGGTTTTACGTCAAGCGCCCCGAGGGACGCGTTAGCGATGAGCACTACGAGTTGCGCGAAAGCGAACTCGACGCCAATTTGTCATCGAACGAGGTGCTGATTCGGGCGCGCATTATTAGTGTCGATCCGTACATTCGAATCCAGCAGCACGAACGCAATACCTACGATGTGCCGCATCCGCTCGGGATCGTGCAGCGAGCGGGCGTGGTGGGTGAAGTGGTGGCGTCGGCGAGTCCGCTGTTCAAGCAGGGCGACTGGGTGTCGGCCTATAGCGGCTGGCAGTTGTACGCCAAGTGCCATCACAGCGAACTGACCAAGTTGAACCCCGACGCGGCGCCGGTTTCGACCGCGCTCGGCGTTCTCGGCATGCCGGGGCGTACCGCCTGGTTCGGTTTGATGGAAGCGGGCAGGCCGCGTCCGGGCGACACGCTGGTCGTGTCCGGTGCTGCGGGTGCGGTCGGCTCGCTGGTCGCGCAGTTCGGCAAGCGCGCCGGATGTCGGGTCATTGGGATTGCCGGTGGCCCCGATAAGTGTGCGTTTCTGACGGATACGCTGAAGCTCGACGGCGCGGTCGACTATCGGGCGCATCCCACGCTCGAAGGCTTGCAGTCGGCGTTGCAGGCAGCGACTGGTGGTGTCGATGTCTATTTCGATAATGTGGGCGGGATGGTCACCGACGCGGTGATTCCGCTCATTAAGCGCCGCGCTCGGATCGTGATCTGCGGCGCGATCGCTCAATACGACGGCGGCCTCGACACGCCGGACCTCGCGCCGCGCTTCCTGCAGCACATGCTGTTTCAGCGCGCGACAATCCAGGGGATTCTGGCGCGCGACTTCGTGCATCGGATGGACGAGATGCTGCAAACCGTCGCGCCGTGGGTGAAGAATGGGGAGATTGTTTATCAGGAGACTTATGTCGATGGTTTCGACGCGTTGCCTCAGGCGCTCAATAGCCTGTTCGAGGGGAAGAACCTCGGGAAACTGCTGGTGAGGGTGTGATCGGGTAAAAGAGACGAGCGGCGGACAGTCGCACATTGAGCCAGCGGGTGCATATGCGGCGCTGGCTCCGTCTCCGTGCGGGATCTGATCTCGCTTAATTGAAGTGGTACTGCATGCCGATGGTAAAGCTGTTATTGCGCCGTTTCGTACCGTCTTGATTGCTGAAATCGGTCGTCCATTCGCCTACCGCGCTCACGTGCCTGGCGAACTTATATTCGACGCCCAACCCCCAATGCAGGCGATTTTCCGGCCAGCTTGAAGTGAAACCAACGCGAGCGTAAGGCATGATTTGATTAAATGGCATGCCGAATTTCGCATCGATTCCACCATCTTTATATGTTGACGAACCGTGATGTAAATCGGCAAAAGCCTCCGCGCCCAATATGAAGCGGTCGACATTGAAATTATATCCCGCTGTGAATCCCGGGAATACTGTGTTATGTGATGCTTTACTGACGACGCCCGATGCGTTGGAATTATTCAAGCCCAGTTTGACGCCGACATAGGGGCCAGCAAACTGGTCTGCGGCGGCTTGAGGCGTTGCAAACTGAGCGTGCGCGAGATTGGACAGCAAAACGATTGTGGCGGCTAGAATCAGCCTTGTTACTTTGTACATGATCTTCAAACCAAAAAGCAAAATGCTGCGAATGTTTCGCAATATCTATTTGAGTAGAGGGAGGCACCAGCGATAATGCCGGACCTGATTTGCCATGCGTGATGCAAGTTGCATAGATGGCTCATGCTAATTAAGCAGATGGATCGGGACAACGGGAGATTTCTGAACAGAGACGATTACGCGTCTGCTTGTTGATGGTTCAGACAAAAAATGACGGATATTGAAGGAATTTTATATTTTTTTTATAGATAACTTGAATATTCTGGTCGGGTGTGAAGGGGGATGGCAGCAGGATGTAGGCTCGTGGATTCGTGGTGACCAGGACGTAGAACGATTTAATCCGCTCACACCAGTCTACAATGCCGCAAACGACAAGGGGCTTAGCGCGATATGCGTAAGCCCTTGGTGAATAGAGATCGAACAACAGCAAACCCGGCCGAGGCCGGGTTTGCTGTTTGTGGATTGCTCATCTCCGTTTGCTGCGTCTTCGCAGCATGGCCCCTTTCTCTGGCTCCGTCATGTACCTGCCGGCGACCCTGTAGTCATAGTCGACGGCAATGGTGATCTGTCCAAGCCGGTAGTCAATGCTGAGCAGGACCTGATGTCCCGGCAGGAAGCCGGCGTGTTCGAGCATCGCATCAGTAACCTGCATCCAGGGAAAGGCCGTGCGCCTGCCGGATTCGTGCGTGCCGTCTGCTTCAAGCGCAACGGAAATGCGTGTGAGCTGTTCGTCGCGTGCGCGACGTGGTTTAAGATTGGCGTCAGCCATGATCAACTCCTGTGTTGAGTTGGTTGTGGTTAGCGGGCCGTATGGGTTGCCGCCCATGCGGTCCGCGCTTCTTCTACTACATCAAATCTCCTTCCTTACTGCTGGGGCTGTGCCAGCACCGTGTCCAGCATCTCGGATACGAGGCGTTGCCGCGCCTTCGGTAGCCGACTGATCGCCTCGAGTTGCTTTTGCAGCTTAGAAGGCCGCCCGCGTTTCTTAGGTCGGGCGACGTTCTGACCCAGCAGCTCATCGGATGAAAGTCCAAGCGTTCTGGTTAGCTCTGGTAGCAGCGAGACGGACGGCCGCAGCCGCGCGCCTTCGTAGTGAGCGAGGGTCTGCTGGGCAATGCCAAGCTGCTCGGCAAGTTGCTGCTGAGTGAACTTGTGGGCCTTGCGAGCGCTGGCGATACGCGAGCCCAATGCTTTGAAAAACTGTTCATCCTTCGGATTCATGACTAAGGTATGCGGTGAAAATCTAACTATGATGATAGCGCTGATTTAGGTGCTTGCGGGTTGATTTACTCTGAAATGGAGTTTCTAAATGCGAAGTTATTCAAAATCTGAATTTTCTGAATTGGCTGTAGCCGAATGGCCGATTTATGTCAGGTATTTCGCAGCAGGGAACTGGAAACGTGCCAGGTACGAGGGGATATTGGCGTGGCTGCCTTGGCAGCATAGTCGCGTGATCTTGACGAGTGAGCGCGCGAGATCTGCGAGGCGTCGTTACCGTGTAAGGAGAGTCGGCTCGGTTATGAAGCAATGGAGCACATCGGTCCTGTTCTGTCGACTTGCCACCACCCGCAGGTATCTGTCAAACCAAGCGGTGCGATGATGCCGAGCGACTAAGACAGTTTTTGACAAAGACCGAACGCGTTATTGGCAAACTTGTGTCGCAGCGGCTATCCACGGCGTGGCTTATGTGGTCCGTGATTCTCATGTCGCTGAATATGCCTCAAATGATCGCAAGCCCCGGCAAGGGCCTCCGTCCTGCCAAGAAACAGGAACCGGCCACGTTTAAGTACCCTGCCCGCCTGATCCGCGATGGCACTCGCTTCGCCGTCAAATTCCGGGATATCCCCGAAGCAATCACTTGCGGCGGCACGCGCGACGAAGCTATCGACATGGCGAAGGACGCGCTCGCTACCGCAATGGATTTCTATTTCGACGATAAGCGCCTCGTGCCTACGCCGTCTGAACCGAAGCGCGACGACGTGTTGATCGAGCTGCCTCCGAGCATCGCCGCGAAAGCGCTGCTGTTGAATGCGTTGCTGGCGAAGCAGGTTACGCAGGCCGAGCTGGCCCCTAGTTGAATACGCGGCGCCAGGAAATCAACCGCGTTGTCGATCTCGGACACGCAACGAAAATCGACACAATCGTGGCCTCGAAGTCAGTATTAGGTATACACGTGGAAATCTCGGCGACAGCAGCGGAACAACGCATCAACACGCGATGTAATTGGCGCAACGATATGCACACCTGTCGTGCCGACCATTTGCTGCAGCGGATTTAACCGATGATCGAAATACCGACGAAGCCAGACTTAGCCGCACTGTAGGTGCAAATTAGGTGTAGTTCGGAGGTGGCGGAAACGTGTGGATTCGCTGAAACTCTTGTCAGGATTGGTACACCCGACCGGAATCGAACTAGCCCCTCCCTTCGGAGGACAGTTAGCCAGCAAAGCAATAGCTCTACTAAAACACTCAATCGAAAATGTACTTCGGCTCGCAGTCGTAGCCCAAGTAGTTGCCGAAAAACTCTGCAACCCCTGGAGGGATTTCCAGATTACAGCCTGACGACAAACCACTATTCATTGTCAAACAAACTGTTTTCAAAAAAATCGCGCACCAGGGATTTCATTTTCAGCAAATAATCCCATACTCATTTTCTACGTTTTTGATTGGACTCTAGTTTATTCTGAGTCTTAGCTGGCTTTCCCTCCGGAAACGAAGCTGTCGCAACCTTAGCGACATTTCGCATCCATTCAGGCCACTCATTAACATACTTCTTGGAAGCTTCAAACTGCGCCAAGAATCCATCCGGCTTTTCATTTTCCATATTAACCTCACCTTCCGTTGGGAGACGCCGTCTCGAGAATTATTATATCCTCAAAGGATATATATGTCAAAACAAATCTTTTTATCTTCGGATTTCTAGCGATTTCCATTGAATCCAAAATCTTCCCTTTCTTATTTTTTCTCTTCGTCGTCATCTCGAACAATTCCATATATCGGCGCGGCGCGACTCCGACAAAAGCTCGAAATGATGCCTTATTTCTAGGCTCTTCAGCCGGCTCTATTGAAATAGAGTCGTCGTATAGTTCCCCAGTCCTACTTTTCTCATACGGTTCGATGAAAACACATTCCATCAAACCACTCGATAAAATATGCCTCGCGCAAATATGGCATGGGAATGTAGTACAAAACAGCTTATTTCCAGCCAATGAAATCCCGTTCTTCGCCGCCTGCGTAATAGCAGACATCTCCGCATGAACAGCTCGCCCAAACTCAATAACATCAAATAACTTTGAGCCCCTTATTAATTCGTCATCACCATCCAGGCTCAGATCAGTTAGCTCATCGTCACTTTTTTCCGCGGCCTCCTTAGATAGCCACTTCGCATCTCGAAGACGAGCAAAAACGTCCTGCACGATTTCCCTCTTAATCGTCACATTAAAATCGTGGCCTATCTCAAAATCACGCGAACATGGGTGATCCTCTCCCCAATATAACCCGCCTCCAAATTTCGGCACTTCGTTGCAACCAGTAGATAGGAGATCGCCTTCCCTTGAAATAACAGCAGCACCTACTTGTCTAGATAAATCAAACGACCTGAATGCAGCCGCTTGGGCAAAGAACATGCCCTGTTCATCACGTGTTGGAGAAATATATGGGTCTCCAAAAATCAAATGAACTAATCTGCGTATATTTTTCTCAACCTCTCTAGGCGATCCGCTAGTCACAAAATAATCGGACAACGGAAATGTACTGCCGACATTTTGCCCAAATTTTTCTGCACCCTCCTCCGAGTAATCCCTATTAATTAGCTCGACAGCGCGCTGCTCAGCTTTCTTTTTAATACGCGGAGACGCTGAAAATTTTCCGGTTAAGTGCTTGACGCGCGCCTCTCGTGGTGAGTAAACTGATATTAGAATAAATGCCTTTCCATAAACGTCACGATAAAGCTGAACCTCCTCCGGCCTCTTGAATGACCTTACAATATAAGCAGCCCTAGAAATCGGCGTCCGATCATCACCAAGATACTCATTTCGAATCTCTCGTATCTTGGCAATACCCAGTCGACCGACCACATCGGCCTGCCCGGTATTTTCGCGAAGATCCGAACCCATGGTCATTAGCGTCTTAATCCGATGATAGTCGCTCAATGGATGAAACGGTTTTTTGCTGTAACGAGGTATTAACTCGCTTAGTGAGACGACAAATGGGATGTAGTCGACAGCCATCAACTCTGATTGGAGCGCGTTGCAAACCGTCGTAAGATCAACCCCCGTTGGACCGACCAAACCAAACACCAGTTCGATACCCTCCACCGGGCCAGACGTTGACCCAATGCTAGAATTTCCCCCACCATTCCCGGACATTTTTATCTTTCGTTCTTTCACTCTTTTCTCTCAGTCGTTGTTCCCTCCTCTAAGTACGCCTCACCGAAATCGACGTCAAATGTTTAATCTAGGTAAATTCCTTACGCTGACGCGAATATTGATAAGGGGTACACTAACTCTCCCCGCGAACAGATAGAAAAATCGCAGAATCACCTCGCGGTTGACCTTCGCCCGAACAGTCCCATCTTTGTCTCAAGCGGCGCCATTCCAGCCCACGGCCCCACCCTCAGGGCGTTCCCGCCTAATGTATTGACAAAATACCCTCTGCACGGTGACCGCTATCGACCTTCCGTTTGCGTGTCAAAGCATTCAATCGGGATACTTTCCTTTTCTTCAAAACGAGAATGAGTGTTGTACTGCCGCACGGCCCTAGTCCAGTGACAAATGAGCGTAACGATCCGCCACAGCCACAGATGAGTGGTCCAACAAATCCCTGACTACATAGGGGGCGCCCATCCGTAAATCAACGCTAAGGTGTGTCGCAAGTCATGAAAACGGAAGTTCTTGATGCCCGCTTTCTAGCAAGCGGAAGCAAAACCCTTCTGTAATGTCTGAACACGACCACCTACCTACGACGGGAACACCCACCTCGAAGTCGGCCCGGAAACCTTGACCCTGACCCTCCGGTCACACAGGGCCGCAATCGCCATATCGTTCACAGGAACCTGACGCCGTCCACCACTCCTCATATGTTCAAGCTCGAGTCGGAAGTACTCGCGACCAGACGAAAAAAGCTCCATCAACGCGGTCGCTGAACAAATGGGAGCTTGATCCAGAAAATTAGCCAATTGGAGAGCAGGTCATCGTAAGCCGACAGCCGTCGACATAATGAAAATGGCCAAAACGGCAAACCTGCGCACATTCGAAACCTTGGCACAGGTCGAACTCGACGCAGAAAACCGATCACTGTGGAACCGTGCTTTGGGAAACCTACGCGCAGCGGATATTCCCGTAGACGTAGTAATCAGAGCGACGGAATTGGTAGCGAGCATCGCACCGCAAAAGGTACAAGCTGCTGAACATGAGATGGTGCGCCCGGCTGGGATCGAACCAGCAACCCCTGCCTTCGGAGGGCAGTACTCTATCCATTGAGCTACGGGCGCTTCAACACGAAAGCGCGGCAACCTGAACAGGAGCGACGCCAAAGCGAGACCGAAAGGATACCCGGTTTCCACCAAACCGTCCACCGGACGGCCTGCATGGCGGGATCTGGCACTTTCGAGGCACCGCCGGCCGCACCCCGCGATGCGGGTAAACGCCTGCTGAACACCTCGCCACCGCCCCTCGCCGCCATCGAAACCTTGCGTCTATAATCGTCCGTGCCTGAATAAAGAAAAAGAAGTTGCCGTCACGCTGTACCGCTCACATACCCACGGAGACGAGACAAGCATGAGCGAAGCACCACACGAAGCCCCAATCAAAACCCCCGGGCAGCTCATCGCCGCGATCATTGCCAGTTTTGCGGTACCGATCGTCATCATCGTTCTGCTCGTGATCTACGTCGATAATTCGACGCGAACCGGCGCTGGCACAGACAGTCTCTCCGAAGCCGAGGTCACCGCGCGCATCAAGCCGTTCGCCCAGGTCGACATCCGCGACGCCAATGCGCCGCGCGTCTACAAGACCGGCGAAGAGGTCTACAAGGCCGTTTGCTCGGCGTGTCACGCGTCGGGTGCGGCAGGCGCGCCGAAATTCACCAATACCGCCGACTGGGCGCCGCGCATTTCGCAAGGCTTCGACACGCTCTGGCACACGGCCCTTTCCGGCAAGGGCGCGATGCCCCCGCGCGGCGGCACCAGCCCGGACGACTACAGCGACTTCGAAATCGCCCGCGCGGTGGTTTACATGGCGAACAATTCCGGCGGAAGCTTCCCGGAACCGGCGCAACCGGCCGCGGGTGCAGCAGCCGCCGCCCCGGGCGCTGCCGCTGCAGCGCCGGCAGGTGCATCGGACGCAGGCGCCGCGCAAGCCGCCGCCGCAATCGCGGCCATGGCAAGCGTGCCGCAAGCGGCCGCACCGGCGGCAGGCGGGGCGCAAAGCGCCGATGCTTCGCAAGCCGGCAAGGCGTTGTATCAGCAGGTTTGCCAGGCGTGTCACGCGGCCGGCGTGCTGAACGCGCCGAAGTTCGGCGACAAGGAAGCCTGGGCACCGCGTCTGAAAGACCCGATCGACACGGTCTACAACTACGCACTGCACGGTAAGGGCGCGATGCCGCCCAAAGGCGGTTCCACGGCCTCCGACGCAGACGTGAAGGCCGCCGTCGATTACATGGTGAGCGCAGCGAAATAAGCCGCCTAACCGCTTCCGGGATCGCCCCCGGCGGTCGCCGCAAAACGCAAAATCCCTGCACCGTGATGACACGGGCAGGGATTTTTTCATGTGAGGTGCGCTTTATGCGCCGCCGCCAGACTAGGTGCCGGTCGATGCAACGGCGGGACGGCTGAACGCTTCGACGAACGCCAGCGCCGGCGTGCTGCGAACGAGTGACGTCAAATGCTCGCGCAGTTCAGCGGGTGCGAGCCACGGATAGCTCAACCCATCTTGCAGCGCTTCGAGCAATTTGCCGCCGGCGTCAGGCACGACGTCCATGCGCGCGATGTGGATATGGAACGCCGTCACGGCCGGCGTCGCGTCGAAAGTCCACCGATACACGCCATGACCGACGCGCAATGCGCCGGTTGCCCGTTCGCGCATCACCACCAGCCAGGGCAAGGCGTCAACCGTGCCGTCATCCACCGCGAGCGAATCGCATACGTAGTAGGTGCGGCACTGCGTGTACTGGGCGCCGAAATCGGTAACAAGCGTTTTCGCGATCGCATCGGTACCGACTGTGCGCGCCGGGAACGCGATATTCGATGTAGCAAGCGAAATAGTGAGAACCGCGTCCGGCGCGAAGGCCTCGGCGATGCGATGGGCACGCGTGTTGTCTTTCGCGTCGATGTAGGTTTCGAGCGTGTGGCGATAGCGCGCGAGCGGCAACGTGGACATGCAAACGGTCTCCGATTAGTGCCCGATCGACATCCAATCGACGTCCGATCAACATCCAATTAACGGGCCGTGCCACTGTAGCCTGCGCACGCAAAAAATCCGCCGATGCACCTGCCGCGCGCGGGGGTTTTGCGTCAAGGCTTCTGCAACAGCGCCTTCAAACTCGCGAGCCGGTCTTTCGGCGACATCGGTGCTTCTTCGGGCGTCGGCGGCGGCGCGTCGTCGAGCAGCATCTCGGGGATGAAGCGCGACGGCTCGCACACCACCGTCTCGCGCGCCCGCTTGCGCTTCTTGCACCAGTTCAGATGCAGGCTGCGCTGCGCACGCGTAATCGCGACGTACATCAGGCGGCGCTCTTCCTCGATGCGCCCGTCGTCGATCGGCTCGTCGTCGGGGCCGCCACGGTGCGGCATGATGCCTTCTTCGACACCCACCAGAAACACGTGCGGATACTCCAGCCCCTTCGACGCGTGCACGGTCGAAAGCCGGACCGCATCAGGGTCTTCCTCGCGGCCTTCCAGCATCGACATCAACGCAACGGTCTGGATCAGGCCGAGCAGATTCTTGCCGGTGTCGCCGAGGCCGTCGGCGGTGTCGTAGCCGGTTGCTTCGCTATTCTCCGAGCCCGCAGGCTCGGCCTTGGTGCCTTTGCGCTTCAACCATTCCATGAACTCGAGCACGTTCTGCCACTTGGCCTGCGCCTGACGTTCGTCGAATGCGTCGTACAGATAGGCTTCGTAGTGGATCGCGTCCATCAGTTCGTCGAGCAGCGGACCGGCGGCATCTTTCTCGGCGCGGTCGGTAAGACGCTGCATGAAATCGCAGAACACGCGCATCGGTTCGATCTGGCGCGGCGACAGGCGTGCCTCGACGCCGCCCATGTACACCGCTTCGAAGAGCGACACCTTCGCCTGGCCCGCAAACGAGCCGAGCGCTTCGAGCGTCGTATTGCCGACACCGCGACGCGGCGTGGTGATCGCGCGGATGAACGCGGGGTCGTCGTTCGCGTTGGCGATCAGGCGCAGATACGCGCAGATATCCTTGATCTCGGCTTTGTCGAAGAACGACTGCCCGCCCGACAGCACATACGGAATCCGCTCGCGACGCAGCACCTGTTCGAAGATCCGCGCCTGGAAGTTGCCGCGATACAGGATCGCGTAGTCGCGGAAATTCGCGCGCCGCTCGAACTTGTGCGCGGACAGACGGAACACGACGGACTCGGCTTCGTGCTCTTCGTCGTTGCAAGGCGTGACGGTGATCGTGTCGCCCATACCGTGTTCGGACCAGAGCTTCTTTTCGAACAGCTTCGGGTTGTTCGCGATCACGTTGTTCGCGGCGGTGAGAATGCGCACCGTGGAACGGTAGTTCTGCTCGAGCTTGATCAGATGCAGCTTCGGAAAATCCTTGCTGAGCTGACCGAGATTTTCGAGCGTCGCGCCGCGCCAGCCGTAAATTGCCTGATCGTCGTCGCCGACCGCCGTGAACGCCGCGCGCTTGCCGGCCAGCAGTTTCACCAGCTCGTACTGGCACGCGTTCGTGTCCTGATACTCGTCGATCAGCAGATAACGCAGCTTGTTCTGCCAACGGTCGCGCACTTGCTCGTTCTTCTCGAACAATTCGGCGGGCAGGCGGATCAGGTCGTCGAAATCGACTGCCTGATAGGCATGCAAAGTCGCTACGTAGTTGCGATAGACGATGGCGGCCTGATGCTCGTCTTCGTTCGCGGCAATCGAAATCGCCTCTTCCGGCATGATCATGCCGTTCTTCCACAGCGAAATGATCGACTGGATCTTGCGGATGAAACCCTTGTCCGTCGAGCCGACCTGCTCCTGGATCATGCCGAAGCAGTCGTCCGAATCCATGATCGAGAACTGCGGCTTCAAACCGACGTGTTCCGCTTCCTGCCGCAGAATCTGCACGCCGAGCGAATGGAAGGTGCAGACCGTCAACTGATTGACGGGCACCTTGCGGCCTTCCTTGCCGGGCGTGGTCAGCGTCTTGCCTTCGAGCAGTTTGCCCACGCGCTCGCGCATTTCCAGCGCGGCCTTGTTCGTGAACGTGACGGCAGCGATGTGGCGCGGCTCGAAGCCTTTGGCTTCGATCAGGTGCGCGATTTTCTGCGTGATCACGCGCGTCTTGCCGCTGCCTGCGCCGGCAAGCACGAGACACGGACCGTCAAGATAACGGACCGCTTCATTTTGAGCGGGGTTCAGGCCTGCGGACATCGTCTGTGGATGGGTAATGCGGTTGAGGGCGCTTAGGTGCGGAATCGCGAGACCAAAGGCCCGGGGGCATGCTGCACGGGGCGGGCGGCTGGCGCGCGCCTCGGTGTGAGGGGCGTTCCGGTTCGCTGCGCTCCGCGCGAGAGGAGCGATGTTAACACGGATGCCGAAGCGGATGCCGTGATAGACGCACTGTCGGATGGCCAGGGAAAGGGGTCGCAATGAAGGTCGCAATGGCCGCTCGCCCGACGACAAAAAACGGATGCTCGGCCACACTGCTCCGAACGCGGCCGCAACTGCCGTCCGAGTACCGCCGGACAGGCATCGCCAACAAACGCCTGCGACGCCGCTGACAGTCCGCCTTCAGGACATGCCACAATTACAGTGTTGCGCGCCGTCGCCGCGGTGGCAAAACGGCGCGCCGTTTTTGCAGGAAGACACGCATGTCCGCATCGCTGAAGATTGGATTGATGGGTTACGGTTTTGCCGGCGCGACCTTTCACGCGCCGGTGATCGAGCATTGCGGGCGAGCCAGCGTCGCGGCCATCGCGACGAGTCAGTCCGAGCACGCGCTGGCCGATTATCCGCACGCGAAAGTGGTGGCCGATCTCGACGCGCTGCTCGCGCTGGACGAAATCGACTGCATCGTGATCGCGACGCCCAATGACACGCACTTCGACCTGGCGCGCCGCACGCTGGAGGGAGGCAAGCACGTGGTGGTCGACAAGCCGGTCACGCTGACTGCCGCCGACGCCCACACGCTCGCCAACATCGCACTCGCCCGGGGCAAGCTGTTCGTGCCCTTTCACAACCGCCGCTGGGATGGTGATTTTCTGACCGTGCGGGAACTGCTCGCCGGCAGGGAGTTGGGGCGCATCACGCAATACGAATCGCATTTCGACCGTTTCCGGCCGGAGGTTAAGCAGCGTTGGCGCGAGGAGGCTTCGCGCGGCGGCGGTTTGCTATTCGATCTTGGACCGCACCTGATCGATCAGGCGTTGTCGTTGTTCGGCGCACCGCAAACTGTGTCCGCGACGGTTCGAACGCATCGCGACCAGGCCAGCGCGCCGGACTACGTGCACATCCAGTTGGGATACGGTGAGTTCGAAGTGGTGTTGCATGCAAGCGCGTTGACTGCGCTCGTCGCGCCGAGGTTTACGATCCACGGCACGCAGGGAAGCTATGTGAAATACGGGCTCGATACGCAGGAAGATCAGTTGAAAGCCGGTTTGCGGCCCGGCGACGAAGGGTTCGGCGCCGGCAATGCGGCGGGCGTACTGCGTGTGATCGAAGGCGATCAGGAAGTGGAGCGGGAAGTGCCTACGCGCAACGGGGAATACGTCGGCTTTTATATTGCCTTGGCGGACGCCATTCAGAACGGCGTGAAATTTCCCGTCAGCGCTCAGGATGCAGTCGACGTTATGACAATTATCGAGCTTGCCGCCAGGAGTTCGGAAGAAGGTGTCCGATTGCCGTTTGAACGTATTCGCTGACCTTTTGCCTACGGGGTACTTTCTGGCCGTCTGGCGGTGGCATGCGAACCATGCTGCCGCCCAAGGCCAAACGCCTGACAACCCCGAAAGGAACATAACGTTACAAATAACCCCGGGGTCGCGGTCAGCGCGAATCCGCGGCAATCCGTTGCTACCCCAGTAGCACCACAAAATGACAACGACTTCCGGAGAGTCCATGCCACGTATCGTCCGCGCAGTAGCAGCATGCGCATTGCTCAGCTCCCTGGCCGCCTGCGTGGTGGCCCCCCAGCAACCCGCGCCGGCGCCGCGCCCGAACCCGCAGCAGATCGCGGATCAGCGTATGAACCAGGTTAACGGCCGTATCGACAACCTGAGCCGCCGCATCGACGCCCGCGTCAACCAAGGCTACTACCCGCCCCCGCAAGGCGGCGCGCTGCATCACCGTCTCGACGTGATCCGTCAGGAAGCGCACGACATGGCGGCGCAACACGGCGGCGGCCTGTCCGGCGACGAACAGCGCGTGCTGAACCAGGAACTGGACAACGCGGCACACGCCATCGGCGAATAAATCGGCGCTTAATTGCGTCGGTTAATTGCGTCGCTCAATTGCGTCGCTTAATCGCGTCAGTCAAGCGCGCCGGTTCAAGCGCTGAAGCAAAGAAGCGCGGGCATCACGTCCCGCGCTTTTTTTGACTTTCGCGAACCCGCAGCGCCAACCCCCAAGCCCTTTGCGGGCCTTTATTTGACAAGCCACCGGCCCTCGCGTACATTCGCCGCACGCGTCGGGAGAGCGTGCTGGCCGCAGAAAATCGCAGGCCGCGCCGCCGAAGGGGCACACCCGCAAACTCTCAGGCAAAAGGACCGACCGCGTCGAAAAACCCGCGCCCAGGCAACATCAAGGCATCGGTTTTTCGCACTCTGGAGAGCGGCAGTAGCCGTCTGTGTCGCGTACGTCGAACGTATGTCGAGCAGATTCTGGCAAGCTGCCCACCGAAGGGGCGCGCGTTTCACCGTAGCGATCACGGCTTCACCATCGCACGGCGGCGCAATCTCTCAGGTATCAAGGACAGAGGGGCCATGCAACGCAATCGCTCGCAGCCAGCCGGCCGCGAGGCGTAGCGCCGCGTGGCCTTTTTTGTTTCGCGAGACGCCCGAGGCCCCATGACCGAACTCAAACACACCCCGCTCAACGCCACCCATCGTGCGCTCAATGCCCGCATGGTCGATTTCGGCGGCTGGGACATGCCCGTCAACTACGGCTCGCAGATCGACGAACACCGCGCCGTGCGCACCGACGCCGGCATGTTCGACGTCTCGCACATGTGCGTCGTCGATTTCACCGGGGAGCGCGTGCGTGCGTTCTTCGAACACGCGCTGGCGAATAACGTCGCCAAGCTGCAAACGCCGGGCCGTGCGCTCTACTCCTGTCTGCTGAACCCGAACGGCGGCGTGATCGACGATCTGATCGTCTATTACTTCGGCGAGACGCACTTCCGCCTGGTCGTCAACGCCGGCACCGCCGAGAAAGACGTCGCCTGGTTCAGCAAGCTCAACGCCGAAGGCAGCTACGGCCTGACCATCACGCCGCGCCGCGATCTGGCGATCGTCGCCGTGCAGGGCCCGAACGCCCGCGATAAGGTCTGGCAAGTCGCGCCGTCCAGCCGCACCTCGACCGAACTCCTCAAGCCGTTTAACGCCGCGATCGTCGACAACACGCCGTTTGGCGAATTGATGATTGCCCGCACCGGCTACACCGGCGAAGACGGCTTCGAAATCGTCCTGCCTGCCACTTCCGTCTGCGAGTTCTGGGACGCGTTGGTGCGCCAGGGCGTGCGCCCCGCGGGTCTCGGCGCGCGCGACACGCTACGTCTCGAAGCCGGCATGAACCTGTACGGCCAGGATATGGACGACAACGTCTCGCCACTCGACGCCGGCCTCGCCTGGACCGTCGATCTCGCCTCGCCGCGCGAATTTGTCGGCAAGGACAAACTCGAAGCCAACGGCGCGCAGGCCGCGTTCGTCGGTCTGATCCTGCTGAAGGAAAACGGCAAGGCGGCAGGTGTGCTGCGCGCTCACCAGAAAGTCGTCACGCCGCTGGGCGAAGGCGAAATCACCAGCGGCACTTTTTCACCCACCATGCAGGAATCGATCGCCTTTGCGCGCGTGCCGAAAGGCGTGCAGCCGGGCGACATCGTTCATGTCCAGATTCGTGACAAAAACGTACCCGCAAGCGTGGTAAAACTGCCGTTCGTGCGCAACGGCAAAGTGCTCGCAGTTTAAGCAGCCGGCGCGTACGTCTCACCCTCAAGAAAACACTGGGTCGCCCCGAGTTTTCCGCCCCGGCAGGAAGTCCCCTTGGGGGATTGCCCCGTCGGGGGCCTGGCGCGAAGCGACAGGTTTGGGGGCCCTTTATTAAGTTCATACCGAATCACACCGCATAGGAGCATCCGATGAGCATCCCGGCCGATCTGAAATACACCGAATCGCACGAGTGGGTCCGCACCGAAGCGGACGGCACGCTGACGGTCGGCATCACCGACCACGCGCAGGAAGCGCTCGGCGACATCGTCTTCTTCGAAGTCCAGGAACTGGGCAAGACCGTCGACGCTGGCGACACCGTCGCCGTGATCGAGTCGGTGAAGGCCGCTTCCGATATCTACGCACCGGTTGCGGGCGAAATCATCGAAGCGAATCCGGCCGTCGCCGATACGCCGGATGGCGTCAACAGCGCGCCGTACGAGAACTGGCTCTTCAAGATCAAGCCGGCTGCGGACGCATCGCTGGACCGTCTGATCGACGCGGACGCGTACTCGAAGTCGATCGGCGCCTGATTCACCGCAAGCTGCACCATTACGTTTAAACCCGACAGGCGCGGCGCGTCCGATTCAATCGTCGAACGGATGCCCGCACCGGCAGGAACACCTCATGAAGCTCGAACACCCGGATCGTCTGATGAACCGCACTCCTCTCTCGCTCGCCGCGCTCGAAGTGCACGATGCCTTCGCCGAACGGCACATCGGCCCGGATTCGGCCGACCAGCAAGCGATGCTCGAAGCCCTCGGCTTCGCGTCGCGCGCCGCGCTGATCGACGCCGTCATTCCGAAGACGATCCGCCGCACCGAAACGCTGCCGCTCGGCCCCTTCGCCCAGCCGAAGAGCGAAGCGGAAGCGCTCGCCGCGCTGCGTGAGCTGGCGGACAAGAATCAGGTGTTCCGCTCGTACATCGGGCAGGGTTACTACAACGCGCACACCCCGGCGGTGATCCTGCGCAACGTGCTGGAAAATCCGGCGTGGTACACCGCGTACACGCCGTATCAGCCGGAAATCTCGCAGGGCCGTCTGGAAGCGCTGCTGAACTTCCAGCAGATGATTGTCGACCTGACGGGCCTGGCGATCTCGAACGCCTCGCTGCTCGACGAAGCCACCGCCGCTGCCGAAGCGATGACGCTGCTGCAACGCGTCGGCAAGCCGAAGTCGAACGTGTTCTACGTTGCCGACGACGTGCTGCCGCAAACCATCGAAGTGGTGAAAACACGCGCCACGCCGGTTGGCATTGAAGTGAAAGTGGGCCCGGCTGCGGAAGCCGCGAACGCAAATGCGTTCGGCGTGCTGCTGCAATACCCGGGCGTGAACGGCGACGTGCGCGACTACCGCGCACTTGCCGATGCGATCCACGCAGCAGGCGGCCACGTGGTGGTCGCGGCCGATCTGCTCGCGCTGACCGTTTTGACGCCGCCGGGCGAATGGGGCGCGGACGTGGCCGTCGGCAACACGCAGCGCTTTGGCGTGCCGGTCGGTTTCGGCGGCCCGCACGCGGCGTACCTCGCCGTGCGCGATGAATTCAAGCGTCAGATGCCGGGCCGTCTGGTCGGCGTGACCGTCGATGCGCAAGGCAATCCGGCGCTGCGTCTCGCGCTGCAAACGCGCGAACAACATATCCGCCGCGAGAAGGCGACCTCGAACGTGTGTACCGCGCAGGCGCTGCTCGCGATCATGGCCAGCATGTACGCCGTCTATCACGGCCCGCACGGCCTGAAAACGATTGCGCTGCGCGTGAACCGCATCGCTGCATTGCTGGCTGAAGGCGCGAAGCAACTCGGCTATACGCTCGTCAACGAAACCTTCTTCGATACGCTCACGTTCGAAGCCGGCGCTCGCACGCAAGCGCTGCATGACGCCGCGAAGGCAAAGCGCATCAACCTGCGCCGCGTCAGCGACACGCAAGTCGGTCTGTCGATCGACGAAACCACGACGCGTCACGATCTGGCTGATCTGCTCGCCGTGTTTGCACAGGCAGCAGGTGCAAAAGACGTGCCGCAAGTCGACGCACTCGACACAGCCATCGCCGCGTCGAACACCGCGTCGGTGCCCGCCGAGCTGGAACGCACCAGCGCGTACCTCACGCACCACGTGTTCAACCGTCATCATTCTGAAACGGAAATGCTGCGCTATCTGCGCAGCCTGTCGGACAAGGATTTGGCACTCGACCGCTCGATGATCCCGCTCGGCTCCTGCACGATGAAGCTGAACGCGACCTCGGAAATGCTGCCGGTCACGTGGCCCGAATTCGGTCAGATCCACCCGTTCGCACCGGCTGAGCAAACCGTCGGCTACCGCGAAATGATCGATCAGCTCGAAGAGATGCTGGTCGCGGCCACGGGTTACGCGGCGGTGTCGCTGCAACCAAATGCCGGCTCACAAGGCGAATACGCGGGTCTGCTGATCATCCACGCTTATCACGCGTCGCGCGGCGAAGCGCATCGCAACGTCTGCCTGATTCCCGCTTCGGCGCACGGCACGAACCCGGCGTCGGCGCAAATGGCCGGCATGCAGGTGGTCGTGGTGGCATGCGACGCGCAAGGCAACGTCGATATCGAAGACCTGAAGAAGAAGGCCGATCAGCACGCCGACAAGCTCGCGGCAATCATGATCACGTACCCGTCCACGCACGGCGTGTTCGAGGCGAACGTCCGCGAAATCTGCGAGATCGTGCATGCGCACGGCGGCCAGGTCTATGTGGACGGCGCGAACATGAACGCCATGGTCGGGCTGTGCGCGCCGGGCCAGTTCGGCGGCGACGTCTCGCACCTGAATCTGCACAAAACCTTCTGCATTCCGCACGGCGGCGGCGGACCGGGCGTCGGTCCGGTCGCGGTCGGCGCGCATCTCGCGCAATTCCTGCCGAATCAGATTTCGTCGGGCTATGAGCGCGCGCCGAACGGTATCGGCGCCGTGTCGGGCGCACCGTACGGTTCCGCGTCGATCCTGCCGATTTCGTGGATGTACATCGCGATGATGGGCGCGAAGAACCTCACCGCAGCCACCGAAACCGCGATCCTCAACGCCAACTACGTCGCGAACAAACTCGCGCCGCATTACCCGGTGCTGTATTCGGGTCCGGGCGGACTGGTCGCGCACGAGTGCATTCTCGATCTGCGTCCGATCAAGGACACCAGCGGCATTACCGTCGACGACGTCGCCAAGCGCCTCGCCGACTACGGCTTCCACGCCCCGACCATGAGCTTCCCGGTGCCGGGCACGCTGATGGTCGAGCCGACCGAATCGGAATCGAAGGAAGAACTCGACCGCTTCATCGAAGCGATGATCGCGATCCGCGAGGAAATTCGCGCTGTGGAAGACGGCCGCTCGGATCGCGAAGACAATCCGCTGAAACATGCGCCGCATACGGCGGCGGCGGTCATCGCGAACGACTGGAAGCATGCGTATGCGCGCGAAACCGCCGCGTATCCGCTGCCCACGCTGATCGCGAAGAAGTACTGGCCACCGGTCGGCCGGGCGGACAACGTGTACGGCGACCGCAATCTGTTCTGCTCCTGCGTGCCGATCGCCGATTACGAGTAAGCGGGGCCGCAAACCGCGCATCGCCTGACGGTTGTAAGCAGGCGTTGCGCGGTTCTGTCGCTTGTGTCCGCAAACGGCTAACATCACACACCGAATCAGCCTAACGAGGAGTTTCGCATGGCGCGAAAGGTGCGATTGATGCAAAGCCGGACCGAAGCAAGGCGAGCCCAGACGTGGCAACAGACTTGCACACTGTTGCTGGCAGGCGCGGCGGTGCTGCTGCCGCTGCGGCAGGCGCAGGCTGCAATGAATTTTTGTGCGGCGCCCGCGCTGCAAACCAGCGAGCGCACGAATGCCGATCCAGGGGTCAAAGCACTGGTGAGCAACGTGCAGGCGCATCTGAACGACCCGCCGCGTGCGCTGGCGAAGCTGCATACCGAAGGCACGCTGCCGCATGAAGGCATCTACGATCAGAGCGTCGAAGCGGAGAAGGATCTCGATCTGCTGCGCGACGCCGCGCTCGCATGGCGCGCGACCAGCGACGACCGCTATCTGAAACTGGTCGACCGCTTGCTGTATGCGTGGGTCACGACTTATCAACCCAGTTTCAATCCGATCGACGAAACCCATTTCGAAGGCCTGATCCTAGCCTACGACATGACCGCGAGCGCGCTGCCGGTGAAAACGCGCAATGCATCGATGGCGTTCCTGACCAAGCTCGCGAACGGCTACATCGGCCAGATCGACGCACAGCCGCGGCCGCTCAAAGGCACGTTTAAGAACAACTGGCAAAGCCACCGGATCAAACTGATCTCGATGGCCGCGTTCACGCTGGATAACCGCAAGATGATCAACGCGGCGCAGCGCCTGTTCGACGAGCATATCGGCGACAACATCGCGCCGGACGGCTCGACCTTCGACTTCGGCGAACGCGACGCGCTGCACTACGTCACCTACGATCTGCAGCCGCTCGTGACCGCCGCGCTCGCCGCGCGCCGCCACAACCGCAACTGGTTGCCGGAGAAGGGGACGAACGGTGCGTCGCTGGCAGCCGCGTTGAACTGGCTCACGCCGTACGCGGACGGCAGCAAGACGCATGAAGAATTCGTGCATTCGAGCGTCCCGTTCGATGCTAAACGTCGCGAGGCCGGTTTGCCCGGCTATTCGGGTCAATGGGATCCGAAAAACGCGACGGAACTGTTTCACCTGGCGGCGCGTCTCGATGGACGCTATACGCCGATCGCGCTGCAGCTCGCACCGACGCCACCCGCGTGGCTCGCCGTGTGTTTGCCGCTGCCGGCGCGCTAAACTAACTTTTATCAGCAGGGAGCAGTAAATGGCAGTCAGCGTGTTCGACCTCTTCAAAATCGGCATTGGTCCGTCCAGTTCGCATACGGTTGGGCCGATGCGCGCGGCGCTGATGTTCGCGCAAGGGCTCGAACGCGACGGGCTGCTTGCGGCGACGGCTTCGGTGAAAGTCGATCTGTACGGGTCGCTCGGCGCGACCGGCAAAGGGCACGGCACCGATCGCGGCGTGATGCTCGGTTTGATGGGCGACGCGCCCGACACAGTCGATCCGGATACGATCGCGCAGCGGCTGGAAGCGGTAAAGACATCGCGCAAGCTCGCCTTGCTCGGCACGCACGACGTGCCGTTCGTGCAAAAAGATCACATTTCGTTTTATCGCCAGGCGCTATCCGAGCATCCGAACGGCCTGAAACTGCGCGCGTTCGATGCAGAAGGCGAGACGCTGCGCGAGTCGACGTATCTGTCGGTAGGCGGCGGTTTTGTGGTGACGGCTGGTGCGCCGAATACGAAGGTGCTGAGCGCCGTCGAACAATTGCCGCATTCGTTCCGCAGCGGCGGCGAATTGCTCGCGCTGTGCAAATCGACCGGCAAAAGCATTGCGCAACTGATGTGGGAAAACGAACGCGTCTGGCACACGGAAGAAGAGACCCGTGCGGGCTTGCTGAAGATCTGGGGCGTGATGCAGTCGTGCGTGTCGCGCGGTTGCGGTATCAACAATCCGGATGCCGAAGGTACGTTGCCCGGTCCGTTCCAGGTGAAGCGCCGCGCGCCGCAGTTGTATCGCGCGTTGTCGGGCAATCCTGAGCTGGCGCTGCGCGATCCGCTCTCGATGGTCGACTGGATCAATCTCTACGCCATCGCCGTCAATGAAGAAAACGCTGCGGGCGGCCGCGTGGTCACGGCGCCGACCAATGGCGCGGCCGGCATCATTCCCGCCGTGCTGCATTACTACACGCGTTTCATGCCGGGTTCGAACGAGCAGGGCGTGATCGACTTCCTGATGACAGCCGCGGCAATCGGCATTCTGTATAAGCTGAACGCGTCGATTTCAGGCGCGGAAGTAGGGTGCCAGGGCGAAGTCGGCGTAGCCTGTTCGATGGCCGCGGGCGCGCTCGCGGCGGTGATGGGCGGCACGCCCGAGCAAGTCGAAAATGCCGCCGAAATCGGCATGGAGCATAACCTCGGGCTGACGTGCGATCCGGTCGGCGGGATGGTGCAGATTCCGTGTATCGAACGCAACGCAATGGGCTCGGTAAAAGCCGTGAACGCCGCGCGCATGGCGCTGCGCGGTGACGGCACACATTACGTGTCGCTGGACTCTGTGATCAAGACGATGATGCAGACCGGCGCGGATATGAAGACCAAGTACAAGGAAACGTCGCGCGGCGGGTTGGCGGTAAATATTGTGGAGTGTTGAGAAGGCCACTGCCGCCCGTCGCACCCATCGCAACGCATGGAGGCTTCATCGCAATGCCGCTCGCTTCTGACTCTCCTTCCACCGCCCAAACCACCGGCGCGCGCCTCGTCGTCGACGCCTTGCTGACGCATGGCGTCGAACGTGTTTTTTGCGTACCTGGCGAGAGTTTTCTCGCCGTGCTCGATTCGCTACACGACGAAACCGACCGCATCCAGACCATCGTCTGCCGGCACGAAGCGGCGGCCGCGAACATGGCCGAAGCCGTCGGCAAATTGACCGGCCGGCCGGGCGTCGCGATCGTCACGCGCGGACCGGGCGCAACGCATGCATCGATCGGCGTGCACACCGCGTTTCAGGACTCCACGCCGATGATCCTGCTGATCGGCCAATGCGCGCGAGAGCATCTCGACCGTGAGGCCTTCCAGGAAATCGACTACCGGCGCATGTTCGGGCAGATGGCCAAGTGGGTCGCGCAAATCGACGACCCGAAGCGCATTCCCGAATATCTGAGCCATGCGTTTCACACGGCGACGTCGGGGCGGCCGGGGCCAGTCGTGTTGTCGTTGCCGGAAGATGTGTTGAGCGACGCGTGTGAGCTTGTGGCCGGCGCGCCCGCGTACAAGCGTGTGGCGGCGTCGCCGTCTGCAGCGCAAATCGAAGAGCTGCGCCAATTGCTGGAAGGCGCGAAACGGCCGATGGTGATCGCAGGCGGCAGCGGTTGGACACCAGCAGCATGTGCAGACCTGCAACGCTTCGTCGAGAATTGGCAATTGCCGATCGGCCTCGCGTTCCGCTTCCAGGACACGCTCGATAACGAGCATCCGAACTACGCGGGTGATGTCGGCCTCGGCATCAATCCGGCGCTTGCACAACGCATCCGCGACGCAGACTTGCTGCTCACGCTGGGCCCGCGACTAGGTGAAGCAACAACCAACGGCTACACGCTGCTCGACATCCCGAAGACAAAGCAAACGCTGGTGCACGTGCATCAAGGCGCTGAAGAACTCGGACGCGTCTACGCCGCGGATCTGCCAATCGTCTCCGGCATGCCGGAGCTGGCAGCGCAGCTTGCGGCGTTGAAGCCGTCTTCCGACAAGCTCGCATGGGCCGGCGCCGCGGAAGAGGCGCATCGCGCGTATCTCGACTGGCGCAAACCTCGCCCAATCCCCGGCGACGTGCAAATGGGCGAAGTGATCCAGCAATTGCGCGCGCATCTGCCGGAAGACGCGATCCTCACCAACGGTGCGGGCAATTACGCGACGTGGCTGCATCGGCATTTTTCGTATCGGCATTTCCGCTCGCAACTCGCGCCGACCAGTGGCGCGATGGGTTACGGCGTACCGGCTGCGATTGCTGCGAAGTCGGTGTACCCGCAACGGGCCGTGGTTGCGTTAGCCGGCGACGGTTGCTTCATGATGTCCGCGCAGGAACTCGCGACGGCAATGCAGTACGACCTGCATGTGATTTTCATCGTCGTGAATAACAGCCACTTTGGCACGATCCGGATGCATCAGGAACGGCATTATCCGAATCGCGTGCATGGTACGGGTCTCACGAATCCGGACTTCGCGGCATTCGCGAAGTCGTTCGGCGCGCATGGGGAGACTGTGGAGCGGACTGAGGATTTTCTGCCTGCGTTGCAGCGTTCGGTGGAAGCGAAGCGCGCGGCGGTGATCGAGATTCGTATGCCGCAGGAGGCGAGCACGCCGGGGGCGACGTTGGAGCAGATTCGCGAGCAGGGGAGGAAGCTGCGAGGGGAGTGATGAAGTTGCGTGGCGGCTGGCACGTATAGCGAAACGCTAAAGAAAAAGCCCTGCGGTTCAGAAGAACCGCAGGGCTTTTTTCGTTTCGAGTGCCACACTAAAACCGCGCGCGGCACTCAAGTGCTCAAGCAAAAATAGCTTACTTCCCGCCCACGCTTTGCAGCGTCGTCCACTTGCCGTCGACAACCTTGTACAGCGTGATGCCGCCGTTCTTCAGGTCGCCCTTGCCGTCGTACGCGAGGTTCGCTGCCGTCACTGCCGGCATCGAGGTCTTTGCGAGCAGCGGCAGATACTTGGCCGGATCGGTCGAGTTAGCCTTCTTCATAGCGTCGAACATGGCCATTGCGCCATCGTAAGCGTACGGCGAGTACGTTTGCACGTCTTCGTTGAAGCGCTTCTTGTACTTCGCGACATAGTCCTTGCCGCCCGGCATTTCTTCCAGCGGCAAGCCGGCCAGCGATGCCACCGTGCCGTTCGCTGCGTCACCCGCGATCTGGATGAACGTCGGCGTGTGGACCATTTCGCCGCCCATCAGCGGCGCCTTGATGCCCAGTGCCTTCATCTGCTTGACCATCGGTGCCGCTTGCGAATCCGCGCCGCCGTAGTAGATCAGGTCCGGCTGGACCGACTTCAGCTTGGTCAGGATCGACTTGAAGTCGACAGCCTTGTCGTTCGTGTATTCACGATCGACGATCGAGCCGCCCGCAGCCTTCGCTGCCTTCTCGAACTGATCAGCCAGACCCTGGCCGTAAGCCGTGCGGTCGTCGACGATCGCGATCTTCTTCACGCCCAACGTCTTCACCGCGAACGTGCCGGCGACCGAACCTTGCTGCGTGTCGGACGTCATCATGCGGAACGTGGTCTTGAAGCCTTGTTGCGTGTACTCAGGCGCCGTCGCCATGGCGATTTCGGGGATGCCCGCGTTCGCGTAGATGCGCGAAGCCGGAATCGTGGTGCCCGAGTTGAAGTGGCCCAGCATGCCCTTGATGCCGTCATCCACCAGCTTTTGTGCAACGGTCGTACCGGTGCGCGGGTCAGCCTGGTCGTCGGCCGAATCCAGCACGAAGCGAACCGGCTTGCCGCCGATCACCGGCTTGGTTGCGTTCATGTCTTCCACAGCCAGCGTGATGCCGTTCTGGAAGTCCTTACCGTAGTGCGCCTGTGCGCCCGTCATCGGACCGGCAAAGCCGATCTTCACGTCTTCGGTCGATTGAGCGTTGGCCGTCCCCGCCAGCGACATTGCCGCAACCAGCGCTGCGCCTGCCAGCTGTTTCATTTTGTGTTGCATAGCTTCTCCTTGGTACCAGGTGTGGATGGAGCGGTTTTTCGGGGTCGCCGTACCGCTTCCGTTTTATTGAAAAGGATCAATGAGGTTCGCTCAACCGATCGTCATCAAATTCGCATTACCGCCTGCTGCTGCCGTATTCACGCTGACCGAGCGTTCCGTCAGCAGACGCTCGAGTGCATAGTCCTCGTCGCCGCTCTCCAGCGCGCGCGCCGCGACGCCCTGTACCGAAACAATCGGCCCCGGACGTTTCGCAACCTCTTTCACCAGCGCCAGCAGTTCGTCGCTATCGCCTTCGAACAGCACCGCGTCGAACGGCGTATCGGCGCTCTTCTTCACGCTCGCGTACGACTTCAACGCGGCGGGCAACTGCGACACCAATTGTTCACCAGCCGCCCCTTCGAACAAGGCGCGATTTCCCGTAGCCAGCGCCGCGGCAAACTGCACGCGCGCACCGCTCGCCGTCGATGCGACACACAGCACCGTGCCGCGCGCGCCCAGCGTGTAGGTGTTGCGCTCGCCGGTGGGGCCCGACAATACCGCAGTGGCGCCCGCCGGCACATGCGACAGATACCCGTCGCAGCGTGCGGCCAGCACCGGTTGCTGTTCGCTGATCAGCCAGTCGCGCAGCGCCGTCAAGGCAGCGGACGGACTGTCGCCGCGATTATCCCCGTTCGAGCCGGTTTGCGGCACTTCGACGATCAGCGACTGCGCCAGCGACTTCGGCAAACCGGCCGGACGCGTGGCCAGCAGACGTTGCAGATACAGCGCGCCGCCTGCCTTCGGACCCGTGCCCGACAAACCTTCGCCACCGAACGGCTGAACACCCACCACCGCGCCGATCACGTTGCGGTTCACGTAGATATTGCCGACATGCGCGCGGCTGATCACATGAGCGATCGTTTCGTCGATCCGCGTGTGAATGCCGAGCGTCAGGCCGTAACCCGTCGTGCGGATCTGTTCGAGCAGCTTGTCCAACTGACTGCGGCGGTAACGCACCACATGCAGCACCGGGCCGAACACTTCACGCTTCAATTCGTCGATGCTGTCGAGCTCGATCAGCGTCGGCGGAACAAACGTGCCTTGCGCGCCGCCTTCCGGCATCGGCAGTTGCTCGATCTTGCGGCCTTTCTCGCGCATCGCCGCGACGTGCGCGTCGATGCCGCGCTTCGCGTCGAGGTCGATCACCGGGCCGACGTCGATCGACAGACGGTCCGGATTGCCCACCGACAGTTCGCGCATCGCGCCCGTCAGCATTTCCAGCGTGCGGTCCGCCACATCTTCCTGCAGACAGAGAACGCGCAGCGCGGAACACCGTTGACCGGCGGAATCGAACGACGACTGCAGCACGTCCGCGACCACCTGTTCGGCGAGCGCCGACGAATCGACGATCATCGCGTTCTGGCCGCCGGTTTCGGCGATCAGCGGAATCGGCTTGCCTTCCGGATCGAGGCGGTTCGACAGCGTCTTGTTGATCAGACGCGCGACTTCGGTCGAACCGGTGAACATCACGGCGCGGGTACGCGGATCGGCGACCAGCGCTGCACCGACCGTTTCGCCGTCGCCCGGCAGCAGTTGCACCGCGCCCGCCGGCACGCCGGCTTCGCGCAGAATACGCACGGCTTGCGCGGCGATCAGCGGCGTTTGTTCAGCCGGCTTCGCGAGCACGGTGTTACCTGCCGCCAAAGCCGCGGCCACCTGGCCCATGAAAATCGCCAGCGGAAAGTTCCACGGACTGATACACACCACCGGACCGAGCGGGCGGTGCGTGTCGTTGGAAAACTCGCTGCGGATCTGCGTCGAGTAATAGCGCAGGAAGTCGATCGCTTCGCGGATTTCCGCGACCGCGTTCGCCAGCGACTTGCCGGCTTCACGCACCACGAGCCCCATCAGCGTGTGCATCTGCGCTTCGAGGAGATCGGCGGCACGCGCGAGGCAATCGGCACGGGCATCGACCGGTGTGGCTTGCCAGATCGGTGCGGCGGCGACCGCGTGTGCCAAAGCAGCGCTCACGTGTTCCGAGGTCGCATCGACGACCGTGCCGACGAGGTCCCGATGATCGGCCGGATTACGCACATCACGCGCGACGCCGACGGCGATCTCGTTGTCTTCGAGCATCGGCGTGGCGCGCCACGGATGATGCGCGCTCGCCAGCAACGCCGACGACAGCGACGCCAGACGATGTTCGTTCGACAGGTCGAGACCCATCGAATTGAGACGCTCGGCGCCGAACAGATTGCGCGGCAACGGAATCTTCGCGTGCGGGGCGCCGAGCGGAACGACCTTCGACGCTTCATCGACCGGATCGGCGATCAGGTCCTTGATCGCGACGCTTTCATCGGCAATGCGGTTCACGAACGACGTGTTCGCGCCGTTTTCCAGCAGACGGCGCACGAGATACGCGAGCAGCGTTTCATGCGTGCCGACTGGCGCATAGACGCGGCACGGACGATTCAGCTTGTCGCGGCCCGTCACTTCTTCATACAACGGCTCGCCCATGCCATGCAGGCACTGGAACTCGTACTGGCCGGGATAGTAGTTATTGCCCGCGAGGTGATAGATCGCCGACAGCGTGTGCGCGTTGTGCGTGGCGAACTGCGGATAGACCGCATCCGGCGCGCCGAGCAGCTTCTTCGCGCAGGCGAGGTACGACACGTCCGTGTAGATCTTGCGCGTGTAGACCGGATAGCCTTCGAGGCCGTCCACCTGCGCACGCTTGATTTCGGTATCCCAGTACGCGCCCTTCACGAGGCGCACCATGATGCGGTGACGGCTGCGGCGCGCCAGATCGACAATGTAATCGATCACGAACGGGCAGCGCTTCTGATACGCCTGCACCACGAAACCGATGCCGTTCCAGCCGGCCAGTTCCGGATCGAAGCACAGCGCTTCGAGCAGATCGAGCGAGATCTCGAGGCGGTCGGCTTCTTCGGCGTCGATGTTCAGGCCGATGTCGTAACGGCGCGCGAGGATCGCCAGCGAGCGCACGCGCGGCAGCAGTTCGCTCATCGTGCGTTCCTGCTGCGAACGCGAATAGCGTGCGTGCAATGCCGACAGCTTGATCGAGATGCCCGGGCCTTCGTAAATGCCGCGGCCGCCCGCAGCCTTGCCGATCGCGTGGATCGCCTGTTCGTACGAGGCGTAGTAGCGTTGCGCGTCGGCTTCAGTGGTGGCCGCTTCGCCGAGCATGTCGTACGAGTAGCGGAAGCCGCGTGCTTCGTACTTGCGGCTATTCGCCAGCGCTTCGGAGATGTTCTCGCCGGTGACGAACTGCTCGCCCATCAGGCGCATCGCCATGTCGACGCCCTTGCGGATCAGCGGCTCGCCGCCCTTGCCGATCAGACGCGTAAGCGCTGACGAGAGGCTCGCCTCGCTGTTCGTCCCCACCAGCTTGCCGGTGATCATCAAGCCCCACGTCGCGGCGTTGACGAACAGCGACGGCGCCTGGCCGACGTGCGATTTCCAGTCGCCCTTGCTGATCTTGTCGCGGATCAGCGCATCGCGCGTGGCCCGATCGGGAATGCGCAGCAGCGCTTCGGCGAGGCACATCAGCGCGACGCCCTCCTGGCTCGACAGCGAGAATTCGTGAATCAGCCCTTCGACGCCGCCGCCCTTGCTCTTGGTGCGCAGCGTTTCGACCAGCTTGCCGGCCATGGCCTGCACGTCGCCCGCGAGATTCGCCGGCAGACGCGCCTGGCCGATCAGGAACGGCAAACATTCCGGCTCAGGACGGCGGTACGCAGCGGTGATCGCCGCGCGCAGCACCGACTGCGGTTGCACGTTCTGCGCGAATTCGAGGAACGGATGCGACGCACCGTCTTCCTCCTGCTCCACCGTGGCGCCGTCGGCCAGATCGGCCGAACCGGTGTGGCCCGACAATTCAGGCGGCAATTGACCATGCTCGATCTTTTCAAGGTATGCGAAGATCGCCTGCTTGATCAGCCAGTGCGGAGTGCGTTCGAGGCGGGTGGCGGCATCTTTCAGCCGGGAACGCAGGAGGTCGTCAACCTTGACGCCGAGGGTGGTGCTAGCCATGTTTCCTTCTTCGAAGGCCAGACGAAATTGCTGGCGAAAGACTAAAAGTTGAGCGAATCGTACGCTTCCCAATAAAAAGGTGCAACCATGCGGCACGCATGGTTGCACCTTGGTGGAAGCCTTATGCAGTGGGGGTTTGCGGCGGGTCGCGCCGGACGTGGCGAGGGCGGTTGCGATCAGTACTTTCCCTGGCGTGATTCTTTTCGCTTTTACCCTTATCAGATTGCGCGGCGTGCCGTTATACAGACATGGGTAGTCGCGGCCGCAAGGCAAGCACAAAAAACGGTACGGGGTTTTAGAGGACTGGCGAAATGGAAAAGTGGTTGGTGGTATTGGGTATCTGGGCGATGTGCGCGACCTGCGCGGTGCTGTTTATCCGCGGGGCGACAGGTGGCTCGGACAAACGCGCGGATCTGGAAAAGAGCCCGCGCCCGGCATCGCGCGCATCGGCTGGCGATGTGCGGGCAGCTTTGAACGATTGAGTAGCCAAGGCCAGCGACAGGCGATAGAAATAGCGACGCCGGTTCCGACTGACACAGCGAACAGTGAATATGCGCCGCCCGGCTCAACCGGCGGCGGCACAAGCACGTGTGTCAGTCATGCGGCATCAGCTTGGCTTGAACTGAGCGCAGGTGTCGTCGGGCGAAACGAGCTGGTCGTGCAAACGACATAGCCGGCTGTCCGCCACACTCGCGCCGAACCCGGAACTGAACACAGCGAGACCCGGAATGCTCTGCTCCAGTGAATGCCGATCCTCGGCGCGATACCGGCAGCTTGCACAGCGCGGCGCACACGCGTCGCCGCGTGCGTGGGCCGTGCCGGCGATGCGGACAGCCTCGCTCATCACGAGCCCTGCCCCAAGCTATTCCAGTACGGTGCGAACACGTGCGCGGACAGCGCGTAGCCGATGGCGATATTGACGATCACGCCCGCCGTAAAGGCGAGGAACGGCTTCAGGCCGGTGGCCGAAAGCGCACGCAGTCGCGTGGTCAATCCGATGCTCAGGAAACAGAATGTGAACGCCCACGTGCGCAGCGCGGTAATCGGCGCGACGAATTCAGGCGTGACGACCTTGCGGTAGTCGGCCAACGAATAGTGGCTGGCGATCCATGTCACCAGCGCCGACGCGATCACGAAGCCGATCACGAATTTCGGAAAGCGCGCCCAGATTTCACCCGCATTGGCCGTGGCTTTGACGCCGCTGTCCTGCGATTCCCAGCGCGTCGTCGCGACAATCGCCAGCACGAACGCCCAGATGCCGATCCAGATATCCCGGCCGACCACCTTCATCAACGTGAATGCCTGCAGCGACGCCTCGGGCGCGCCGGCAATCACGCCGCCCGCGTGCTTCGCGAAATCGCCGTAGGCTTGCGCGGCCGCGATACCCGCGGCGTCGGCGAATTCGGACGTGCCGATCCACGCGCCCGCCACCGCCGTCGACAGACCCAGCGAACGCGATGCGAACGGCAGCACGAAAATCATCACGATCGCCCACAACACGACCAGCGTGATCGCCACCGACGCCTGTTCGCGCCTGGCCCGCACCGCGCCGGCAATCGCAATCGCTGCCGACACGCCGCACACCGCGCCGCCCACACCCAGCACGGCCGCAAAACGCCGGTCGAGGCCGAGCGCCTTACCGGCGAAAAAGATCACGAAGAACGTGACGAGCGAGACGATGGTCGCCTGCCCCACCGCGACCGGCCCCGCCCACACCAGCAAGGTGAACGGCAGCGTCGCGCCGAGCAGCACGATGCCGACCTTGATGTAAAACTCCACGCGCAAGCCCGCCGAAAACCACTCCGGCAACTTGAACACATTGGAAATCAACAGGCCGAGCGCCAGCGCGACGAGCGGCGGCTCAAGGTTGTACTTCGACGCATTGACCCACGCGCCCAGCGTAAAGATCAACGCCGATGCGACGAACAGGATCAGGAACGACGCCAGAAAAGCGCCGACCCGCTGTTTCAGCGCAGCGAGACTCACACCGAAGAGCAACGCGAACGCGACGAACAACGCGACATAGTTCGGCAGATGCTTGCCGATGTCCTGGGCGGCCTGTCCCACGCTCGACCATTTGACCGGCGCCACCGCCAGCCACTTGATGCTGCTGCCCGAGGCGAACAGCGCCCAGGCAATCACGATCACCAGCAGGCCGATCCAGACGGCCCACCAGTCTTCCGTCGAAAAGAGTCCGCCGCCGTGCGTGCTGTGGCCGCTGCGCGGTTTGCTGGGCGCGGCGCCGCCAGGCAGCGTCTGGTTGGTATCGCTCATCGCAAATGCCCCGAGAAAGTTAAGGTGCATCGGCGCGGGATGTTTGAGTTTTGCGTGACTATGCGCCGATTCGGCGAAATATAGGCGAGCAAAGTCACAAAACGAAACGACCATTCGCTCTATGAATATGACTTAAAGAAGTAATGCCGCTAAGCGGCCGGCAACCGGCGCTAGATGTCGAGCGGATCGACTTCGAGATTCCAGCGCAGCGCGCCTTTCATGCCGCGCAGCATCGGCTGCCACGCACGCAACGTAGCCTGCAACGCGGCCCGTGACGTGCTCTCGACCAGCAATTGCGCGCGATGCACATGCATCACTTTGACGATGGTGAGCGGCACGGCGTCGTAGACGGTCACGCGCCCGGCGGCAGGAATTTCCGTCAGCGCCGCGGCGGCCTGCTGCAGGAAGGCGAGCGCGGCTTCGAGCGTGCGGCCTTCGGCGCGCAGCAAAGCCTGATAGGCGAACGGCGGCAAATGGGCATCGCGCCGCTCGGCCAGCGTCGAATTGGCAAAGCCGACGTAGTCATGCCGACCCAGCGCGTGATACAGCGCATGACGCGGATAGCGCGTCTGCACCAGCACTTCGCCCGGCAAGCCGGCACGGCCGGCGCGGCCGCTTACCTGCATCAGTTGCGCGAAAAGGCGTTCGCTCGCGCGGAAGTCGTGTGAAAACAAGGCAGTGTCGGCATTCAGCACGCCGACCAGCGACACGCGCTGGAAGTCGTGGCCCTTCGCGATCATCTGCGTACCGACAAGAATGTCGACCTCGCCTGCATGGACATCGGAAAACAGCGCCTGCGCACTGCCTTTGCGGCGCGTGCTGTCGGCGTCAATGCGCAGCACGCGCGCGCCGGGCACCGCGCTCGCCAGCGTTTCTTCGACGCGCTGCGTCCCGCGGCCCATCGGCGCGATATCGACGTTGCCGCACTCCGGACACGAGCGCGGAATGCGCGATTCCCAGCCGCAGTGGTGGCAACGCAGCGCGCGTTCGGGTTTGTGCAACACGACGTAGGCGCTACAGCGCGGACAGCCGGCGACCCAACCGCAGGCATCGCAAGCGAGTTGCGGGGCGTAACCGCGCCGGTTCAGGAACACGAGGCTTTGCTCGCCACGTTCGAGTCTCGCCTTCAACGCAGCGATCAGCGGCCCGGACAAGCCCTCCACCGAGGCCCGCCCACGCCGCCGCTCTTCTTCCAGATCGATCAGCCTGACGGTCGGCAGAACAGCCTCGGCGACGGCGCGGCGCGACAGTGTGAGACGTTTATAGCGCCCCTGATCCGCCTGCCACCAGCTTTCCAGCGACGGCGTGGCCGAGCCGAGCACGACCGGCAAATCGAGTTGCTTGGCGCGATAGATCGCCAGATCGCGCGCTGAATAGCGCAAGCCTTCTTGCTGCTTGTAGGCCGGATCGTGTTCCTCGTCGACGACGATGATCGCGAGTTTTGGCAACGATGCGAGCACCGCGAGCCGCGTGCCGAGCACGATGCGGGCGCGGCCGGTGTGCGCGGCGAACCAGTTGCGGGCCCGTTCGCCTTCTGCGAGACCGCTGTGCAGCGTGACGATCGACGTGCCTTCGAGCGCCGCAAAGCGCGCACGGAAGGCCGACTCGAACTGCGGCGTCAGATTGATTTCAGGGACGAGGACGAGTGCCTGTGCGTCGGGCTTCGCCGCCAGAATCTCGGCGAGCGCACGCAGATACACCTCGGTCTTGCCGCTGCCCGTCACGCCGTGCAGCAGGAAAGGCGCGAAGCCGTTCGCGTCGCGGATCGCTTCGACTGCGCTCGCCTGTTCGTCGGTGAGAGTGGGTAACGTGGGCGCGGGCGTATCCGGCGAAGCGGGGGTGCCGAGCACCTCGGCGGCCTCGATCACCTCCATAGCAACCCAACCTTCGACCTGCCATGCGTCCAGGGTTGCGATGGCTTTGGAGTGGAGTGCGCGAGCGTCGGCAGCGATCAGAAACTCGGCCTCGGCCAGAGCCTGGGCAAGCTTGCGCAATGCGCTGGCGCGCGCGGGCAAAGTTTCCGGCAACGCGGCACGCCCTTCCGCTGTCAGGCTGTAACGTTCTTCCGGTGCAAACAGACGCGACCAGCGTGACGCATCACGCAGCGCTTGCGGTAACGCAGGCAGGGCCACTTCCCCGAGGCCACGCTGATAGTAGTCGGCTGCAAAGGCCGTGAGAGCCAGCCATTCGGCCGACACCGGCGGGCAGGCTGTGCAAACATTGTTGACCGCCCGGAGACGGTCAACCGGCACGTCGCTGTGAGCGGTCACTTCGCATACGAGGCCCACCACGTGACGCTTGCCAAACGGCACGCTCACCAACATGCCCGGCGCGACACGCTCGGGCGTGTCGCAGCGGTAGTCGAACAAAGTCGGCAGCGGATGATCCAGCGCGACGCGGACGAATACTTCGCTCACGCGGCAGTGTGGGCCAGATGAGCGGTTGCGGCACGACGCTGCATCGCGGCACATGCCCGGCAAGCAGCGCCCCCCTCGAAGTTAAAGTAAAACTTCAATTTCGGCGCTAAGTTTTGGATTCGGCTGAACAATTGCAATCGGCCCGCTTGCCTGTGGATAACTTTGTTGAGAACTTCGCCCAGAAGGGCTTGGAACCGCGCCGCAGCGGCCTTCTGTGGGATTCCGCACACTTTGTCGCGGCTCTGTGAAACCCTTGCCAGACAAGGCTTAGATCAAATGCGCCCGCAATGTGCAAGAGCCAGGACACGACTAAAGCTTCTACCGCGCCGCAGCGTGATCAATGTGCATAAGTCAAGTCTTGACTTTCGCGGGATCGCCATCTGACGGCCCATTGACTGCAATTTTCCCCTTAGAGGGAGAGCCCAGTTCGCTGCGTTGCAACAAAAATGACAACGTTTTCGGCGTCAGCTTGGTGCATGCGCGCCGCTGCGAATCGCACGGCTATGGCGATGCACCTCGTCCACGAGTTCAGCGACACTCTCCGGCGGCGTGAATTGTGAAATGCCGTGGCCGAGATTAAAAACGTGACCAGGATGATTACCGAAGCTATCGAGCACAGCGCGCGCTTCCATGCGGATCGAAGCCGGCGGCGCAAACAGCACCGAAGGATCGATATTGCCTTGCAGCGCCACCTTGCTGCCCACACGCTCGCGCGCCTTGCTCAGGTTCACAGTCCAGTCGAGACCGACCGCATCGACACCGATATCGGCGATCTCGTCGAGCCACAATCCACCGCCCTTCGTGAAGGTGATCACCGGCACTTTTTCGCCGTCGTGATCGCGCTTCAACTGGCTCACGACCTGCTGAATGTATTGCAACGAGAAGCGTTGGTAGACGCCGTCCGCAAGCGCCCCGCCCCACGTGTCGAAAATCATGACAGCTTGCGCGCCGGCTTCGATCTGCGCATTCAGGTACGCCGCAACCGATTTGGCGTTGATGTCGAGAATACGGTGCATCAGGTCCGGGCGCGCGTACAGCATCGATTTGACGGTGCGGAAATCCGCCGACCCGCTGCCTTCGACCATGTAGCACGCCAGTGTCCACGGGCTGCCGGAAAACCCGATCAGCGGCACGCGCTGACGGCCTTGCGCGTCGGTAAGCGCGGTGCGGATTTCGCGCACCGCGTCGGTCACGTAGCGCAGCGTGGCGTCGATATCCGGCACGGCAAGGCGCGCCACATCGTCTTCGGTGCGCACCGGCCGGGCGAATGTCGGGCCCTCGCCCGCGACAAACTCAAGACCCAGGCCCATGGCGTCCGGCACCGTCAGGATGTCGGAAAACAGGATCGCGGCGTCGAGCGGATAGCGCTCGAGTGGCTGCAGCGTGACTTCCGTTGCGTACGCCGGATTCTTGGCCAGGCCGAGAAAACTGCCCGCGCGACCCCGCGTGGCGTTGTATTCCGGCAGGTAGCGGCCAGCCTGCCGCATCAGCCAGATCGGCGTGTAGTCGGTCGGCTGGCGCAGCAGTGCGCGCAGGAAAGTGTCGTTCAGGAGTTTATGGGCCACGTTGCGTACGACTGAGGGCAAAGGGGCATTTTACCGGACCCGGCTCGCCGCATCGCGCTTGATGCAGGCAATAACGCGTGCGCGCCATGCTTGCGGATGGCTTTTTTGCTGTCCCGCGCGGCGCCATGACCTGGCTGAACGGCCAATGTTCAAGCGTAAATTGCCGGGCTATCATCCACCGGCCTTACCAAACAATTACACGCAAACAAGGAAAATCGATGAATAAGGCAGCACTCGCACTGCTCGGCATGCTCGCCGGCGTATTGATGCACGTGGGCGTGGCCCAGGCACAGACCAGCGCCCCCGTCGCCCCTCCTTCGCGGCTCGACGAAATCCTCGCGCGCGGCACCTTGCGCGCCTGTACAACCGGCGACTACAAGCCGTACTCGTTTTACAAGCCAGACGGCCAGTTCGAAGGCATCGACATCGACATGACCGAATCGCTCGCCAAATCGCTCGGGGTCAAGGCGGAATTCGTCAAGACGTCGTGGTCGAACCTGATGAACGACTTTGTCGCGAAATGCGACATCGGCGTGGGCGGCGTGTCGCCAACGCTCGAGCGCCAGAAGCGCGCGTTTTTCACCCAGGCGTACATGGTCGACGGCAAGACGCCGATCGTTCGGTGTGACGACGTCAACAAGTATCAAACGGTGGAGCAGATCGACCAGCCGGCAACTCGCGTGATCGTCAATCCGGGCGGCACCAACGAGCGTTTCGCCAAACAGTATTTCCCGCATGCGAACCTGACCGTCTACCCGGACAACGTGACGATCTTCAAACAGATCCTCGCCGGAAAGGCCGATGTGATGGTAACGGACGCATCGGAGACCTTGTTGCAGCAAAAGCTGAATCCGGGTCTCTGCTCGGTGCATCCGGACAAACCGTTCCAGTACGGCGAGAAGGCCTGGCTGCTGCCGCGCGGCGACGTGACGTTCCAGCAATATGTGAATCAGTGGTTGCACCTGGCGCGAGCAACCGGCGAGTATCAGGCAATCTCGGACAAGTGGCTGAAGTGATCTTTGCGGGGGGCGGCCAGCGGCTCGCTCAATCGGAAAAGCAGGGCGGCTTGGTCGATTAATAGGTCCGCATGGATGACACAACCGTGTAACCAACCCCCAAGCTGTTAAGCAAAATCCAAACAATGCGGTAGAACAGGGGCCCGATGAACCGGGCCTTTGCACGTCTTTCTCGAATGCTCACGCTGCTGCAGCGCAGCACACGCAATCGTCCATTAATCGAAGGACTTCGTGGCACTGGAAAAGCGCCTGTAATACAACCGATTCGTCCCAAAAAAGGTGAACGTGCAACCATTTCATGCGGAATCGACTGAACGGATTACGCCGCGGTATGCGTCACGAATAGCATCAATCAGGCGTATGAAATTGCTCACAAGTCATCGGTAAAAATTACGTTTTAAACGATCAGGATTGGCAATAAGTCCCGCAATGCCTTATCTGGCGGGCGTTACAACCTGAAACACTTTGTTACCGCGCTCGTAGGTTAATTCGCCCACAATGCCCTCAACGGTTTCAACACGGATGTGGCTGGGTGCGTGGTGTGAGCGGATACAATGCACTTGCCGGTCGGCGTATGCCGAAGCCCTGTAAAGGGGCATCCCTGCTGGGGCCGTAGTCGACGCAGGGTCGTCGTCTCAGTCGGTTCCAACTTTGGTCTCCTCGCGCTAACCCCGTAGCGTGTGGTTTTTAGCGGGCTCCAGGCCCGCTTTTTTTTCGTCTGGTCAAACGTTTGCGCGCTTCCTGGCGGCTCGATTCCGCGGTTTTCCAGCCGCGTATTTTCCGCTAGTTGGCCTTTTCCACAGCAAACGGTTTTCCCCCAAAATGTCGGCCGGCACTGCGCGGATTTTCGCGCAGTGCCGAACCCGCATGACCGTCACGCCGTCTTGTTTTCCTGCACCTTCAATTCGCTGATCATCCGTTCGCGCATGACGAATTTCTGTACTTTGCCGGTCACCGTCATGGGTAGTTCGTCGACGAAGCGGATGTACTTCGGCACCTTGTAGTGCGCGATCTGGCCTTGGCAGAACTGCTGGATTTCCTCGGCGGTAGCCTGTTCTCCTGAGCGCAATACGATCCACGCACACACTTCCTCGCCGTACTTCGCGTCGGGCACGCCGAACACTTGCACGCTCTGGATTTTCGGATGGCGGAACAGAAACTCTTCGATCTCACGCGGGTAGATGTTTTCACCGCCGCGAATCAGCATGTCCTTGAGGCGGCCGACGATGTTGCAGTAGCCATCCGCATCGAGCGTAGCCAGATCGCCGGTATGCATCCAGCCGTCGACGATGCTTTCCTGGGTTTTCGCTTCGTCGCCCCAGTAGCCTTGCATCACCGAATAGCCCTTGGTGCACAGTTCGCCCGTCTCGCCCACCGGCACGATCTCGCCGAGCGGATCGACGATCTTCACCTCCAGATGCGGCTGGATCCGGCCGACCGTCGTGGTGCGTTTGTCGAGCGGATCGGTGGTCGAACTCTGGAAAGATACCGGGCTCGTTTCGGTCATGCCGTAAGCAATGGTGATCTCGTTCAGATGCATCCGCGAGACAACCTTCTTCATGGTCTCGATCGGGCACGGCGAGCCGGCCATGATGCCGGTGCGCAGGCGCGAAAAGTCGTAAGTGGCGAAGTCAGGATGATCGAGTTCGGCGATGAACATCGTCGGCACGCCATGCAGCGCGGTGCACTGCTCTTCCGCGACTGCGGCCAGGGTCGCGGCCGGGTCGAAGCCCTCACCCGGGAACACCATATTCGCGCCAACCGATACGCACGCCAGCACCGCCAACACCATGCCGAAACAGTGGTAGAGCGGGACGGGAATGCATAGCGCGTCCTGCTCCGTCAGACGCATCGCCATCGCGATATAGCGCGCATTGTTGACGACGTTGCTGTGGGTGAGCGTCGCGCCCTTCGGATTGCCCGTCGTGCCGCTGGTGAACTGAATGTTGATCGGCTCGTGGCAAGACAGTGTCGCGCCGATGGCGTCGAGTTTCGCGACGTCGAGCGTTGCGCGGCCTTGCTCGATAACGTCGGAAAAAGTCAGCATGCCAGGCGTTTCCGTGTCGCACATGCGAATCACGTAGCGCAGTTCCGGCAAACGAGCGGCGCGCAATTCGCCCGGCGCTTGCGTCGCCAGTTCCGGCGCCAGTTCCTGAAGCATTTCAAGGTACATCGACGTCTTGAACCGCTCGGCTGCGATGATCGCCTTGCAGCCCACCTTGTTCAACGCGTACTCGAGTTCCGCGAGTCGATAGGCCGGGTTAATGTTGACGAGCACGGCGCCGATACGCGCGGTTGCGAACTGCGTGAGCAGCCATTCCACACGGTTCGGCGACCAGATGCCCACCCGGTCGCCCTTCGCGATGCCAAGTGCAAGCAGCCCGGACGCCAGCACGTCGATCTCTTCAGAGAACTCTTTCCACGTCCAGCGAATACGCTGCTCGCGAAATACCACGGCCGGACGGTCCGGGAAGCGCGCTGCGGTGTCGCGCAGAAATTGGCCAACCGGCGCGTCACTCAACGGAATCTCGGTCGATCCGCGAACATACGACAGGTTGTCCTTGGGTTCGATGAGTGCTCCTACGCCTGACATGTGCGTTGCCATGGTGTTGTCTCCGTGAGCGGAAGCTCGCCCAGTCTATTGAAATGAATTTGAAACCGATTGTGCCACCGGCGTATGTCCGCATGGCATCAAGTGTTACCCGCCCTCTGCAACAGCCTTGGCTGTCACGACTGCAGTTGTTCAACTGCTCGATCCGGATATACGATTTTGCTGACCTTTCCGTAAACGTCAAGTAGAGGTCAAAAAAAAGCAGCCACGAAGGCTGCTTTCTCTCTGATACGTAATGCTTAGTTCTGACCGCGCAGCTTGCGCAGACGCTGAATCGCAGCGAGCTGAGCCGTCGCGTACGCCAGTTCCGCTTGCGCGGTGGCGTATTCGAGGTTCGAACCCGTGTTCTGCAGCGCCTCTTCCGCACGCTTGCGTGCATCTTCGGCCTTGGCTTCGTCGAGATCCTTGCCGCGGATAGCCGTGTCGGCGAGAACCGTCACAGCGCCTGGCTGGATTTCGAGGATGCCGCCGGCGACGAAGACAAACTCTTCTTCACCGTTTTCAGCTTCGATGCGCACCGCACCCGGACGAATCCGTGTGATGAGCGGCGTGTGGCCCGGCAGAATGCCGAGTTCACCTGCTTCGCCCGGCAGCGCGACGAACTTCGCCTGGCCCGAAAAGATCTGCTCTTCCGCGCTGACGACGTCTACTTTAATGGTTGCCATATCGACTCCTGTGCCGACCAGAGTTGGCGCTTTAGCGCTTACTCTGGTCCCATGCAAGGCTTTGAGCGTAGTAAGAGGCGCCGGTTTTTACGTTCCAATACCGCTTGAGTATCGATACGCGCGAGGCCGGCGCCCGCTTCGTTACACCCGACCTTTACTGGATCTTCTTGGCCTTTTCGAAGGCTTCGTCGATCGTGCCGACCATGTAGAACGCTTGCTCCGGCAGGTGATCGCACTCGCCGTCAACGATCATCTTGAAACCACGAATCGTTTCCTTCAGCGGCACGTACTTGCCCGGCGAACCCGTGAACACTTCAGCGACGTGGAACGGCTGCGACAGGAAACGCTGAATCTTACGAGCGCGCGCCACGGCGAGCTTGTCTTCCGGCGCCAGTTCGTCCATACCCAGAATCGCGATAATGTCGCGCAGTTCCTTGTAGCGCTGCAGCGTTTGCTGCACGCCGCGCGTGATCGAGTAGTGCTCTTCACCGATCACGTTCGGGTCGATCTGACGCGAGGTCGAATCGAGCGGGTCCACTGCCGGGTAGATACCCAGCGAAGCGATGTCACGCGACAACACGACGGTTGCGTCCAGGTGGCCGAAGGTCGTAGCCGGCGACGGGTCGGTCAAGTCATCCGCAGGGACGTACACGGCCTGAACCGACGTGATCGAGCCGGTCTTGGTCGACGTAATACGTTCTTGCAGCTTACCCATTTCTTCAGCCAGCGTCGGCTGATAGCCCACTGCCGACGGCATACGGCCGAGCAGTGCCGACACTTCCGTGCCTGCCAGCGTGAAACGGTAGATGTTGTCGACGAAGAACAGTACGTCGAGGCCTTCGTCACGGAAGTGCTCAGCCATCGTCAGACCGGTCAGCGCGACGCGCAGACGGTTGCCCGGCGGCTCGTTCATCTGGCCGTACACCAGCGCGACCTTGTCGAGAACGTTCGAGTCCTTCATTTCGTGATAGAAGTCGTTCCCTTCGCGGGTACGCTCGCCAACACCGGCGAACACGGAGTAACCACCGTGTTCCTTAGCGATGTTGTTGATCAGTTCCATCATGTTCACGGTCTTGCCCACACCGGCGCCACCGAACAGGCCAACCTTACCGCCCTTCGCGAACGGGCAGATCAGGTCGATAACCTTGATGCCGGTTTCGAGCAGTTCCGTCGACGGCGACAGTTCGTCGAACGCCGGAGCCTTCTGGTGAATACCGCGAACCACGTCCGAGTTGATCGGGCCGGCTTCGTCGATCGGGCGACCCAGCACGTCCATGATCCGGCCGAGGGTCGGCTTGCCAACCGGCACGCTGATCGGATTGCCGGTGTTCTTCACCGTCGTACCACGGCGCAGACCGTCCGAGGCACCCAGACAGATGGTACGGACGACGCCGTCGCCCAGCTGCTGCTGGACTTCGAGGGTCAGTTCCGAACCGTCGAGAATGAGCGCGTCGTAAATCTTCGGCATGTGGTCACGCGGGAATTCCACGTCGATCACCGCGCCGATGCACTGTACGATCTTGCCTTCTACCAAAGCAGTAGTACTCATCGCTTTTCCTTTAGATACTCAATTCTTCACTCGCGCAAAGGCGCAGTTTCGATGGGGGTGCGCCGCGAAGGGCGCACACGAAGCAACTTGCCTGACCGTCAAGATCAGACTGCCGCCGCGCCACCGACGATTTCCGACAGTTCTTTCGTGATCGCGGCCTGACGGCTCTTGTTGTACACGAGCTGCAGTTCGTTGATGACCGTCTTCGCATTGTCCGAAGCGGCCTTCATTGCGACCATTCGTGCCGACTGCTCCGATGCCATGTTTTCCGCGACGGCCTGATAAACCAGCGCTTCGACATAACGCACCAGCAGTTCGTCCACCACTGCCTGTGCATCCGGCTCGTAGATGTAGTCCCACTGCGTGCTCGGCGTCGTGCCGTCTTCGTCCTTGCGCTCGAACTGGTCTGCCGACAGCGGCAGCAGTTGCTCGATCACCGGCTCCTGCTTCATCGTGTTGACGAAGCGCGTGTACGCGAGGTACACCGCCGAAACCTTGCCTTCCGAGTACAGGTCGAGCTGCACCTTCACCGCGCCGATCAGCTTTTCCAGATGCGGCGTGTCGCCCAGATGCACGACATTCGACACCACCTTGGCGCGCAGACGATTCAGGAAACCCAGACCCTTGGTGCCGATCGCAGTTGCTTCGATCGTCTTGCCCTGGCCTTCCAGTTCCTTGAACTTCTGCAGCGACGCACGCAGCACATTGGTGTTCATCCCGCCGCACAGACCTTTATCGGTCGTGACGAGGATGATGCCGGCCGTCTTCGCGCCTTCGTTCGACACCATGAACGGGTGACGATACTCCGGGTTCGCACGGCTCATGTGCGCAGCGATATCGCGGACCTTGTCGGCGTACGGGCGAGCAGCGCGCATGCGCTCCTGAGCGCGGCGCATCTTCGATGCGGCCACCATCTCCATCGCTTTCGTGATCTTGCGCGTGTTTTGCACGCTCTTGATCTTGCCGCGAATTTCCTTCATTCCAGCCATTGCTTGCTCCTTGTCGGCCCAAGTTAGCGCTTCAGCGCTTACTCGGGTCCCATGCAAAGCGATCGAAGCGGTGCGGGTTCAGTTGCCTGCGGCCCGCGCCGCTCCAAGGCCCTTTTATGCCTTGGGGATCACTCGCAGATCAATAAGCGCCGGACTTCTTGAAGTCTTTGAGAGCCGTATGCAGCAGGGCTTCGTCGTCCTTCGAGAGTTCCTTGGTATCTTCGATGCGCTTGACCAGGTCAGCGTGGCTCGACTTCAGGTATTCGCGCAGGCCCTTTTCGAACGGCAGCACTTGCGCAACTTCCAGATCGTCGAGGTAACCGTTGTTCGCGGCGAACAGCGAAATCGCCAGTTCCCACACTTGCAGCGGTTGATACTGCGGCTGCTTCAGCAGTTCCGTCACGCGGCGGCCGCGCTCCAGTTGCTTGCGGGTCGCTTCGTCGAGGTCCGATGCGAACTGCGCGAACGCTGCGAGTTCACGGTACTGTGCGAGGTCGGTACGGATACCGCCCGACAGCTTCTTCACGACCTTGGTTTGAGCCGCACCACCCACGCGCGAGACCGACACGCCGGCGTTAATTGCCGGGCGGATACCTGCGTTGAAGAGGTCGGTTTCCAGGAAGATCTGGCCGTCGGTAATCGAGATCACGTTCGTCGGAACGAATGCGGTCACGTCGCCTGCTTGCGTTTCAATGACCGGCAGTGCCGTCAGCGAACCGCTCTTGCCCTTCACTTCGCCGTTCGTGAACTTCTCGACGTACTCTTCCGAGACGCGAGCAGCACGTTCCAGCAGACGCGAGTGCAGATAGAACACGTCGCCCGGGTATGCTTCGCGACCCGGCGGGCGGCGCAGCAGCAGCGAGATCTGACGGTATGCCCACGCCTGCTTGGTCAAATCGTCATACACGATCAGCGCGTCTTGACCGCGGTCGCGGAAGTATTCGCCCATCGTGCAGCCGGCGTACGGTGCGAGGTATTGCATCGCAGCCGATTCCGAAGCCGAAGCGGCCACGACGATCGTGTATTCCAGCGCGCCGGTTTCTTCCAGCTTGCGCACCACGTTCATGATCGACGAAGCCTTCTGGCCGATCGCGACGTAGATACAGAAGAGGTTCTTGCCCTTCTGGTTGATGATCGCGTCGACTGCGACTGCGGTCTTGCCGCACTGACGGTCGCCAATGATCAGCTCACGCTGGCCACGGCCAACCGGCACCATCGCGTCGATCGACTTCAGACCGGTTTGGACCGGTTCCGAAACCGACTTACGCCAGATCACGCCCGGAGCAATCTTTTCGATTGCGTCGGTCTTCTTCGCGTTGATCGGGCCCTTGCCGTCGATCGGGTTGCCGAGTGCATCGACCACGCGGCCGAGCAGTTCCGGACCCACCGGCACTTCGAGAATGCGGCCCGTCGTCTTGACGATGTCGCCTTCCGAAATGTGTTCGTACTCACCCAGAATCACGGCGCCGACCGAGTCGCGCTCGAGGTTCAGTGCAAGACCGAAGGTGTTGCCCGGGAATTCGAGCATTTCGCCCTGCATCACTTCCGACAGGCCGTGAATACGCACGATACCGTCGGTCACGGAGATCACGGTGCCCTGGTTGCGAACGTCTGCGCTCGCTTCAAGGCCCTGGATCCGGCTCTTGATCAGCTCGCTGATCTCAGAGGGATTGAGTTGCATTATTCGCTCCTGATAGTCAATTCTGTTGCGTGCCAACCGCTTCAGCGCTTTACGCGCTTCAGGCCGTCAGAGCCGTCTGCATGCTGGCAAGCCGCGCGCGGACCGAGGTATCGAGCACTTCGTCGCCAACCGTCACGCGCACGCCGCCGATGAGCGACGAGTCGACTTCGACCGTCGGCTTCAGCTTGCGCTTGAATTTGCGTTCGAGACTTGCGACGAGTTCGTTCAACTGCGCGCCTTCGAGCGGGAATGCGCTGACGATCAGCACATCTGCCGCCCCTTCGCGGGCGTTCTTCAACTCTTCGAACTGCACAGCGATTTCCGGCAGCAACTGCAGGCGATGGTTGTCCACCAGCATCTGCACCAGATTTTTCGCTTGCGCGTTGTCCTTGAGCGGCGACTTGACCGCGGCCAGCAGCAGTTCGCTGACCTGGGCGCGGCTTACTTTCGGGCTCGAGGCGATCGACAGCACTTCGGGCAGACGCGCAACCTGTGCCAGCTCCTGCACGAGCGTGGACCAGGCGGCGATGTCACCAGCTTCGGCCACGCCAAACAGCGCTTCTGCGTACGGACGGGCGATGGTTGCAAGTTCGGCCATGATCAGAGCTCGGCTTTCAGTTGATTCAGCAGGTCAGCGTGAGCTGCCTGGTCGACTTCGCGCTTCAGGATCTGTTCAGCGCCCTTCACGGCGAGTGCAGCGACTTCGCCGCGCAGCGTTTCGCGCGCCTTCACGACTTGCTGTTCCGCGTCCGCCTTCGCTTGCGCGATGATGCGGGCAGCTTCAGCTTGTGCTTGAGCCTTGATTTCGTCAGCGACTGTCACAGCGCGCTTTTCTGCGTCAGCAATACGTTGCTGACCGTCATTGCGTGCCTGAGCGAGTTCCTGGTCGACGCGCTTGTGAGCGGCTTCGAGTTCAGCCTTGCCCTTTTCAGCAGCCGACAAACCGTCAGCAATCTTCTTCGAGCGCTCGTCGAGGGCGTTGATCAACGGCGGCCACACGAACTTCATCGTGAACCACGCGAGGATCAGGAACACGACCATTTGCGCAAACAGGGTTGCGTTGAGATTCACGGTGTTTCCTTAAACGTTGCTAGTTCGGAAAGTGAAACGGCAAGGCGCTCATCGATTCTGTATTCGATCAGCGCCTAAGTGCCCGTTCCGCCCTGCGCCTTTACCTGTTATAGCTCAGGCGCAAACTTCCGAGGAACCTCAGCCTGCCAGCTTCGACAGCAGCGGGTTCGCGAACGCGAACAGCATTGCCACACCAACACCAATCAGGAACGCCGCATCGATCAGACCAGCCAGCAGGAACATCTTGGTTTGCAGCGGGTTCATCAATTCCGGCTGACGAGCACATGCTTCGATGTACTTGCCGCCCATCAGGCCGATACCGATACAGGCGCCGATTGCACCCAGGCCGATGATGATGCCGATACCGATGGCGGTCAGACCCTGGATGTTGGCGATGAAAGCTTGCATGATCACTCCTTTGTGAAAAGTCTTTTAGAACTGGTTGGAACTGGGATTTAATAAAACAAAACTAAAACAATTCGTCGTTCGACACGCCGTGATTAGTGGCTGTCGTGTGCCTGTCCGATGTACACCAGCGTCAGCATCATGAAAATGAATGCCTGCAGCAGAACGATCAGGATGTGGAAGATCGCCCAAACCGTGCCTGCGATAACGTGGCCGATAAAGCCGAGCACTGACGCGTCCGCGCCGAAACCCCACATGCTGCCGAGGAGAGCAATCAGCAGGAACAACAGCTCACCCGCGTACATGTTGCCGAACAGCCGCATGCCGAGCGAAACCGTCTTTGCGACGAACTCGATGATGTTCAATGCAAGGTTCGGGATCCACAGCAGCGGATGCGCGCCGAACGGAGCCGACAGCAGTTCGTGCACGAAGCCGCCTGCGCCCTTGATCTTGAAGTTGTAGTAAATCATCAGCGCGAACACGCCGAGTGCGATACCGAGCGTACCGTTCAGGTCGGCCGTCGGCACGATGCGGTGATGGGGGATGACTTCCGAAAGGCCCAGCCAGCCGATCACGCGGCCCGGCAGATCGACGGGGATGAAGTCGAGCGAGTTCATCAGCGCGACCCAGACGAACACGGTCAGCGCCAACGGAGCGATGAAGGTGCGCGAGCCGTGGATCATCGACTTCGATTGATCTTCGACCATTTCGACCAGCATTTCGATCGCGCACTGAAAACGACCCGGCACGCCGGACGTCGCCTTGCGGGCCGCCAGATGCAGGATGGCGATCGTGGCCAGACCGCAAACGATCGACCAGAAAAGGGTGTCCAGATTCCACACATGAATGTCGAAAATCGACGTCTGGTGCGCGGTGGAAAAGTTCTGCAAGTGGTGCGCGATGTACTCGGACGGATCCAGAGCGCGCGTGCCTTCGCTAGCTGCCATATCGTTAATGCCACCCAAATTGTCGAAAATCGTCTTAGGCCGCTCCCGCCACAATTCTGTATTGCGGGAACACGCCGGGTGCGGATCGTGTCATATCCGCACTCCTTACGCCAGCGCTGCGCGCCAGCCTGAATTCTGTGTTGCTACTCTCTGCTACGACCTTAGCGCCACGCGAGGGCGATCCAGTATGTCTTGAGCGCGATGAGGTAAGTCACGAGCAGCGGCACCCAGCGTACGTCGTGATACCAGAACGCGATGGCTACAAACATCGCGATCGTTGTCCCCATCTTGAGCGCTTCGCCGATCATCCAGCTCATCACTGTTTCAGCGCCGCTCAGCGTTCTAAGACGTGCCGCGAACAACGCGCCCGGCACCCAGCAGATCGCTCCCCCCAGGAACGCGGACAGCGCAGCAGCGCCCGGCGGCTTGTCGAACAGCCACCACACCAGCGTCGCACCCAGGGACAAAACCATTTGCGCCACCACGACCTTGAAAGGCGTGACACGCGATGGACGACTCACATTCGGGCCAAACAACTTTTCGGCCTCGGCCCGCGTGAGCGGAACGATATTGTTATCTTGTTGCTCGACATCCCACGCATCGTCAGTTGTAACGTGCAGACCGGTAGACGCAACGGAATCGGTGCGTTCAGCGCGGTGTTCGTCGTGCCCATTCTGTGGCGCCTGATTCGACGTTTTAACCGCCATCGCAGTGTTCCGAAAGTCTTGTTCCAGCCCGCGAGCTTACGCTGCGCTTACGGGGTTGCCGTGCAATTAAATCCGGGCGATTGTAAGCGATAGTTGCAGGCAATTCAAGACTTTAGGCCGTTCAATAACCAGCATGAAAACGGCCCTCACCATGCGGAAATATGATTTTGATCAACATGTACACGGCAAATGTAAGGCGGTCGGGGAGCGGCAAAACATGCGCGTTGACCCGGGGAAGCTGAAGTGCGTGGAAGCGTCGCTCCGACGCTGCTGCGGACGTCTCAAAAATGCAACAGAAGACGATTTTTGCCCACTTTCATAGACACGCAAAACAGCGCCGGGTAGGCGTCGAACAAGGTTGCCTCATCACAAAAGTAGCCCGACAGACCAATACCTCAGTATTCCTGACTATCTTGCGTGGAGTTTAACCAGAAATCCGCCACGCGCTAATACGGTAACGCGATCAATGATGGAGATCGTCAAACCATGTTTGAGCGGAACGCCGGTGCGCCCCGACAAACCAGAACCATCATCGAAACCGCGCAAATTGCGCCAAACAGCTTGCTAGCGACCATTTAAGCGATCTGCAAGCACGCATGTCCAGCGCCCTTCCCCGTTCAGTTTGTCACGATCACACCGTGGCGTTACCGCGCAACCGGACAAGAATGCCCTCCAGCGCGTCCAGATCACCGAAGTCCACCAGTACCTGGCCGCGGCCGCGTCGGCCGAGTTTGATCTTTACCGTTGCGGCAAGCAGATCGGACAACTCCTCTTCGAGTCGCCGCGTGTCACGGCCACCGTCCTGATTCGAGCGCGCCTTGACTGCGGGCGCAGCCTTGGTAGTCGCCGTTACCAGCTTTTCGGTTTCGCGCACCGACATGCGCTTGTTGACGACCTGGTTGGCCAACGTGATCTGCGTCGCAGCGTCGACTGCCAGTAACGCACGGGCATGGCCCATGTCCAGATCACCAGCCAGCAACATCGTCTGCACCGGCGCCGCCAGGTTAAGCAAGCGCAGCAGATTCGATACGGCACTGCGCGAGCGCCCCACCGACTCGGCCGCCTGCTCGTGCGTGAAATTGAACTCGTCGAGCAGGCGTTGAATACCTTGCGCTTCTTCCAGCGGATTCAGATCTTCACGCTGGATATTCTCGATCAGCGCCATCGCCGCGGCGGCCTGGTCCGGCACGTCTCTCACCAGCACCGGCACCTCGTCGAGGCCTGCAAGGCGCGCGGCGCGGAAGCGTCGTTCGCCGGCAATGATCTCGTACCTATCCGCCGAAACCGGCCGCACGAGGATCGGCTGCATCACCCCCTGGGCACGGATGCTGGCCGCCAATTCCTGCAACGCACCTTCGTCCATACGCGTGCGCGGCTGATACTTGCCGGCCTGCAGCTTGCTGAGCGGCAGCACGTTCGGCGCACCCTCGATCACCACGGCTTCTGTAATATCCGCACTGCCACCAAGCAACGCTTCCAGACCGCGGCCCAACCCTTTCTTTCTTGCTACTGCGTTCATCGTGCTTCCTCGATCCGCTTAGGACGCCTGAGGCGCGTCATTCAATGTACGCACCCGCTCAATCATCTCTGCACCGAACTGCACATACGCCTGCGCACCGCGCGATGCCTTATCGAACACGACGCCCGGCAACCCATAGCTAGGTGCCTCGGCAAGGCGCACGTTACGTGGAATCACCACATCGAATACCTTGTCGCCAAAGTGCTCTTTCAGTTGATCCGAGACTTGCTGTTGCAATGTGATACGTGGATCGAACATCACGCGCAGCAGGCCGATCACCTTCAGATCGCGATTCAGGTTCGCGTGGACCTGCTTGATCGTGTTGACCAGATCGGACAGGCCTTCGAGTGCGAAGTACTCGCACTGCATCGGAATCACCACGCCATGCGCGGCGCACAAACCGTTGAGCGTCAGCAACGACAAAGCCGGCGGGCAGTCGATCAGAACGAAGTCGTATTCGCTTTCGACCGCCGCCAGGGCGGCCTTCAACTGGCGCTCGCGGTTCTGCACGCTGACCAGCTCAACCTCGGCACCCGCCAACTCACGATTCGCGGGCAGTACGTCGTAGCCGACGGCTTCCGGACGTACTCGCGCATCGGCCACCGACATGCCATCCACGAGCACCTCATAGACGGTGTTCGCACATGCAGCCTTGTCGATGCCGCTACCCATCGTGGCGTTGCCCTGCGGGTCCAGATCGATGAGAAGGACTCGCTGTTCCTGCGCTGCCAGGCTCGCGGCCAGATTGACTGCCGTCGTCGTCTTGCCGACGCCGCCCTTCTGGTTCGCAACGCAGAAGATTTTTGCCATCGTTGGTGTGTCCCTTTTGCTGCTTGAATAAAGTAGAAAGCGCGTCTGGTATGCGATGCGTGTCTCGAAGCTACCGATGACCTTCAGTTATCGGCGTCCACCCGCACCTTGATCAGATGCCGCTCCGCGTCGAGGAACGGTACGTTCAGCCGGATGATCTGTTCCACATGGGCACCCGCCGGCAAGCGCTCGATCTCGCCATCCGGACGCACACCCTTCATCGCCCAGATCGCCCCCTGCTCCGCAACCAGATGACGGGCCAGTGTAACGAAATCCGAGAGCTCTGCGAATGCACGCGACACGATTACGTCGAACTTTGCTGGTACTTCGGCGCCTGGCTGCAAAGTCTCGACGCGACCCGTGACAACCGACAGGTTCGCCAGCCCGAGCTCAGCCTTGGCCTGCGCCTGAAACGCCGTCTTCTTGTGAACGATGTCGTTCACGGTAACGGTCCAATCGGGCAGCACAATAGCCAGCACGATACCAGGCAAGCCGCCGCCAGAACCCACGTCCAGCACCGAAGACGCGCCGCGCGTAGCAAGATGCGGCACGATCGAGAGCGAATCCAGGATGTGCTGGATAAGCATTTGCCGCGGATCACGAATCGCCGTCAGGTTGTAGACAGCGTTCCACTTGGATAGCAGCGCTACATAGTCGAGCAGTTTGCCGAGTTGCGCATCGCTCAGATCGAGGCCGAGTTCACGGACGCCGCCCGCCAACAGCGGCGCCAATGCCTCGCTACCACTTCCCTTCCGACCCACCGTCATTGCGCCACCGGCTTGCTGTCGGTGTCAGGTTCGGCGGGTTTCGTCGAACGACGCCCCAGGCCACGCTTCAGGTGAACCATCAGCAAGGAGATCGCCGCCGGCGTAATACCGGAGATACGCGACGCCTGGCCGATGGTCTCGGGGCGGAATTGCGTCAGCTTCTGACGCGCTTCAAACGATAGCCCCCTTACGTCGGCGTAGTCCAGGCCCTCCGGCAGACGCGTACTTTCGTGCGACTCATTGCGCTCGATTTCGTCAGCTTGCCGGTCGATATAGCCCTGATACTTGATGCCGATTTCGATCTGCTCCTTGATCTGGGCGAGCAGTACGTCGTCTTCGGCCAGCGTTTCAGGCGCCGCGCACGCGCCTTCGCGCAAACCGCAGACACCGTCGTAAGTCACGCCCGGCCGGCGCAGCAGATCGGCCAAACTGTATTCATGGTCGATCGGCTTGCCGAGCAAGGCGGTCGCCTCTTCAGCCGGTAACGTCTTAGGATTGACCCATGTCGTACGAAGACGCTCTGTTTCACGTGAAACAGCGTCGCGCTTGCGGCTGAATGCGTCCCAACGGACGTCATCGACGACACCTATTTCGCGACCGATCTCCGTCAGGCGCATATCGGCGTTATCTTCGCGCAGGCTCAAACGGTACTCGGCACGGCTCGTGAACATGCGATACGGCTCGGACACCCCACGCGTCACCAGATCGTCGACCAGAACGCCCAGATACGCCTGATCGCGGCGTGGACACCATGCATCCCTGCCCTGCACCTGCAAACCGGCGTTAATCCCCGCCAGCAAGCCTTGCGCAGCAGCTTCTTCGTAGCCGGTTGTGCCATTGATCTGGCCCGCGAAGAACAGCCCGTTGATCACCTTGGTTTCCAGCGATGCCTTCAGCCCACGCGGATCGAAGTAGTCATATTCGATCGCATAGCCCGGCCGCAGAATATGCGCGTGCTCCAAACCACGCATCGAACGCACGAGTTCCAGTTGTACGTCGAACGGCAGACTGGTGGAAATCCCATTGGGATAGAACTCGTTGGTCGTCAGCCCTTCCGGTTCGAGGAAGATCTGATGCGATTCCTTCGACGCAAAGCGGTGAATCTTGTCCTCGATCGACGGGCAGTACCGTGGCCCCACTCCCTCGATCACCCCCGTGTACATCGGCGAGCGGTCAAGGCCACCGCGGATAATGTCGTGCGTGCGCTCGTTCGTATGCGTCACCCAGCACGGCACTTGCCGCGGATGCTGCTCGACGCGCCCGAGAAACGAGAAAACCGGCACCGGATCCAGATCGCCCGGCTGCTCTTCAAGCTTCGAGAAATCGATCGTCCGGCCGTCGATGCGCGGCGGCGTCCCGGTCTTGAGGCGGCCTTGCGGCAGCTTCAATTCCTTGAGGCGCGCAGACAGCGACACCGCAGCCGGATCGCCAGCGCGGCCACCGGTGTAGTTGTTCAAACCCACGTGAATCTTGCCGTCGAGGAACGTCCCAGCCGTCAGCACAACCGCGCGCGAGCGGAAGCGAATCCCCACCTGCGTCACGGCACCGACGACGCGGTCGCCCTCCACCATCAGATCGTCGACCGCCTGCTGGAACAGCCAAAGGTTCGGCTGATTCTCCAGCCGATGCCGGATCGCCTGCTTGTACAGCAGACGGTCCGCCTGTGCGCGTGTCGCACGGACAGCAGGCCCCTTCGACGAATTGAGGATGCGGAACTGGATCCCGCCCTCGTCCGTCGCAGCCGCCATCGCACCGCCGAGCGCATCGACTTCCTTCACCAGATGGCCCTTGCCAATCCCGCCAATGGACGGGTTGCAGCTCATCTGACCGAGGGTTTCGATGTTATGCGTCAGCAGGAGGGTCGTATTGCCCATGCGTGCTGAGGCCAAAGCGGCCTCAGTACCGGCATGACCGCCGCCAACGACGATTACGTCAAATTCTGTGGGAAAAAGCATCGCGGATCTCACGCCAGATCGTCGCGTGAGCCTTTCAGAGAAAAATGTATGGGCGAATTATAACGGGTTCGGTTTAGGCCCGAATTTCGTCCGAATGGCCAGGCAACAAAAAAGCGGTGTGTTTCACGTGAAACACACCGCTTTGAACCACAGCGAACTGAACGAAAGTGGAGAGTTAAGCCACCTTCTTAGCCAGCCCCAGATACGTTTCAATCACACGCGGATTCTGCGCCAGATCAGCCGCGGGTCCTTCCAAAGCCAGTTCACCGGTTTCCAGCACGTAGCCGTAGTCGGAAATCTGCAGTGCAGCGCGTGCGTTCTGCTCGATCAACAGCGTCGCGACGCCGGTCTGCCGTAGTGCGCTAATGATGTGGAAAATTTCCTTCACGATCAGCGGCGCGAGGCCCAAGCTCGGCTCGTCGAGCATCAGCAGATCGGGTTTGCCCATCAGCGCACGGCCGACCGCGAGCATCTGCCGCTCCCCACCCGATAGTGTCCCGGCCGCCTGTTTCCGACGTTCCTTCAAACGAGGAAAAAGCGTGAAGACCGGCTCGAGTTGGTCGAGAAAGTCGCGCTCCCCGGCCCGCTTGCGCCGATACGCGCCGAGAACCAGATTGTCTTCAACGGTCATCGACGCGAATAGCTCGCGCTTTTCCGGCACCAGGCACATACCGCGCGCGACCCGCTTTTCAACGGGCACGGCACTGACATCCTCACCCCGATACAGAATCGAGCCTTTCGCATGCCCCGTAGTCGGCAATGCGCCCATGATCGCGTTCAGCAACGTAGACTTGCCCGCGCCGTTCGGACCGATCACCGAGACGATCTGCCCGGGACGCACCTTGATTGCCGCACCGTGTAGCGCTTCGACCTTGCCATAGCGGACCGACAAGCCGTTCACGTCGAGAATCGGTGCAGCTGCGTTCATCGTGTTCTCCATCACTCCACCCCGCCCAGATAAGCCTCAAGCACGGCCGGATCTTGCTGGACGTCCTGCGGCAAGCCTTCCGCGATCCGCGTGCCGAACTCCATCACCACCAGACGATCGGTGAGATTCATCACGAAATCCATATCGTGCTCGACCAGTAACACGCTCATGCCTTCGGCTTTGAGGCGGCGCAGCAAGTCCGCCAGTTGCAGCTTTTCCTGATAACGCAAACCAGCGGCCGGTTCGTCCAGCAGCAGCAAGGTCGGGTCGCAACACAGCGCGCGAGCAATTTCGAGAATTCGCTGCTGCCCCAGCGCCAGGCTGCCCGCTTCGTCATACATATGCTGCTCAAGCCCGACACGACGAATCTGGCGGGCCGCTTCGGCCATCAAGCGCGCTTCCTCCGCACTGTTCAGCCGCGCCACGCTGCGCCACACACCTGCCTGACCACGCAGATGTGCGCCGATCGCAACGTTCTCCAGCACCGTCATCCCAGGCAGCAGCTTGACGTGCTGGAAGGTGCGGCCAATGCCACGCTTGACGATTTCACGTGAACTCAGCGAATCGATGCGCTCGCCATGAAACGTGATTTCGCCACTCGTCGCTTGCAGCACGCCCGTGACCAGATTGAAGGTCGTCGACTTGCCGGCGCCGTTCGGGCCGATCAAACCGATGATCTGCCCTGCTTTCACCTCAAAGCTGACATCGTTCACCGCGACCAGACCGCCGAATTGTTTGCGTGCCTTATTCACCGTCAACAGGCTTTCGCCCGCGGCCGGCTTGCTGCGTTGCGGCAACGGCTCCGCATGATCGGACACATGCGCGCGTGGCCCCTTCGGGAAAAATCGCGCGACAAACGGCCAGACACCTTGGCGAGCGTATTGCAGCAGCAGCACCATCAGAATGCCGAACACGATCACTTCGAAGTTACCGTTCTCGCCAAGCAGCTTGGGCAGCAGTGTTTGCAGATAGTCCTGCAGGATGGTCAGAATCGCGGCGCCGAGCACTGCGCCCCAGACGTGCGAGACGCCACCCACCACCGCCATGAACAAAAATTCGATGCCGTGGTTCAGACCGAACGGCGTCGGATTCACCGCGCGTTGCAGATGCGCGTAAAGGAACCCCGAAATCGACGCCAATACCGCGGCATAGACGAAGATCACCACGCGCATCCATGCCGTATTGACACCCATCGCTTCGGCCATCATGCCGCCGCCGCGCAATGCGCGGATCGCCCGCCCTGGCCGGCTATTAAGCAGATTCTGAACAGAGATCACCGCACCGAGCACCACCACCCAGATCAGGTAATAGATATGGCGACCAGACTCCAGGTTAATGCCAAAAACATTCAGCACGGGAATGCCATTAATGCCGTCGTACTTGCCAAGCATCTCCAGGTTGCCGAACAGATAGAACAGCGCGAGCCCCCACGCGATCGTGCCGAGCGGCAGAAAGTGACCCGATAGCCGCATCGTCACGAGCCCCAGCATCAGCGCGATCAGCGCCGTCACCACCACGCCCGCGATCAGCGCGAGCCACGGCGACACGCCGTACGTCGTTGTCAGATACGCGGTCGCATACGCGCCGATGCCGACGAACGCCGCCTGCCCGAAGCTCGTCATCCCGCCGATACCCGTCAGCAGCACGAGACCGATCGCGACGATCGAATACAGCCCGATGTAGTTGAGCAGCGTCACCCAGTACTCAGGCACGTGAATCGGGTGCGGCAATACCGGCAGCGCGAACAGCACCACGAGGAACAGCCAGAAGAACTTGTTTTGCATGATCCGTTTCATCGCGTCACTCCTCTTCCTCTTCCGAGTGCGCGCTGGCCAGACTCCGCCACAGCAGCACCGGGATGATTAGCGTGAACACGATCACTTCCTTATAAGCGCTCGCCCAGAACGACGAATACGACTCCAGCAGGCCGACGAGAATCGAACCCGCAGCGGCCAGCGGATAGCTGACCAGGCCGCCGATAATCGCCCCCACAAAGCCCTTCAAACCGATCAGGAAGCCCGAGTCGTAGTAGATGGTGGTCAAGGGTGCAACGAGGATGCCGCACAGCGCACCGAGGCCCGCAGCGAGCGTGAACGCGAGGCGCCCTGCCTGCGTCGTGCCGATGCCGACGAGCCGCGCACCGAGCCGGTTCACCGACGTCGCGCGCAAAGCCTTGCCGGAAATCGAGCGATCGAAGTACAGGTACAGGCCACCGATCAACACCACCGCCGTGCCCACCACCCACAGGCTTTGTCCGGAAATGGACAACGTACCGAGATTGAAGGTCGCATCGGAAAACGCCGTGGTGCGTGAGCCTTCCGCGCCGAACATCACAAGCCCGAGGCCGACCATCGCAAAGTGCACCGCCACCGCCACGATCAGCAGCAACAGCGTGGTCGCCTCCGCGATCGGTTCATACGCGAGCCGGTAGACGAACGGTCCCATCGGAATCACGATCAGCAGCGTCAGCGCGATTTGCGCGATCATCGGCAGCGGGTGCAGGAAAACGCCTTGCGTGAGCGCGTAAACCGCGACCGGGAACAGCAGGTATTTGCCGACCAGCATCACCAGCGTGCGCGCCGCATGCCGGCGCCGTTCGGGATGCCGCACCAGCCCCGCTATCTCGACGACAAAACACGCCGCGCCCATCGCCATCAGCAACCAGCACGTCGCCGGAAATTTCTGTGTCTGCAATGCGGCGAGCGTCAGCGCGCCGTACGAAACAAACTCGCCCTGCGGGATGAAGATCACCCGCGTCACGGAGAACACCAGCACCAGCGCGAGCGCGAGCAGCGCATAGATGGCGCCGGTGGTGATGCCGTCCTGCGCGAGGATCGCCGCAATTGATAGATCCATACTTCCTCGTCCTGAAGCGTCGAAATCGAAACCGGGAAACAGTCCGTGGCGGCAGAACCCCTGGCCGGTCACTGACCTGCAATGCCAGAAAAGGCGACCGCCGCGCCGGAACATGGCGCGGCGGTCGTTGCCATTGTCATCGAACAGAATGGCAATGCGGCATGACATGCCGCAGGTTGCGCGAGAGGCGCGTACCGCTTTTGTTGTTAGTCGTTCTGCAGCTTCCATTTGCCGTCGACAATCTGCACGATCACGCGTGCGCGCTTGTCGAGGCCGTTGTGGTCGGTCGTCGTGGTGTTCATGATGCCGTGCGAAACCGGCAGCTCCTTGATGTTTTCAAGCGCACCACGCAGCGCCTCGCGGAACGCAGGCGTGCCCGGCTGAGCAGTCTTCAGCGCAACCGGAATCGCAGCTTGCAGCATCTGGCCGGCATCCCATGCATGACCGCCGAAGGTCGCCACCGAGCCCGCGCCATACGCTTTCTCGTACGCTGCCTTGTACGCTTCCGACGACTTCTTCACCGGATTCGATTCCGGCAACTGATCCGCCACGAGGATCGGGCCAGCCGGCAGGAACTCGCCTTCGCAATCCTTGCCGCAAACGCGCAGGAAGTCGTTGTTGGCGACGCCGTGCGTCTGATAGACCTTGCCCTTGTAGCCGCGCTCCTTGAGCGTCTTGGCCGGCAACGCCGAGGGCGTACCCGCGCCCGCGATCAGCACCGCATCCGGGTTCGCGCCCATCGTCTTCAGCACCTGGCCGGTCACCGATGCATCGGTGCGGTTAAAGCGTTCGTTGGAGACGATCTTCAGATGGTGTGCCGCGGCCGCGGCAGTGAAGACGTTGTTCCAGCCGTCGCCATACGCATCCGCGAAGCCGATGAAACCCACCGTCTTCACGCCGTGACGCTCCATGTAGTCGGCGATCGCGTCAGCCATCAGGCTGTCGTTTTGCGGCGGTTTGAAGGCCCATGCGCGCTTGGCGTCCATCGGCGAAATGATCGCCGCCGATGCCGCCAGCGAAATCACCGGCGTCTTGCCTTCGGCCGCGGGGTCGAGCATTGCCAGTGAATTCGGCGTGACAGTCGAACCGATGATTGCGTCGACGTGGTCTTCGTCGATCAGCTTGCGCGTGTTCTGCACGGCCTTGCCGGTGTCCGATGCATCATCGAGGATGATGTATTGCACGGTCTTGCCGCCAATCTCTTTCGGCAGCAGCGCGATCGTGTTCTTTTCAGGAATCCCGAGCGATGCAGCCGGCCCCGTGGTGGATAGCGTGACGCCGATTTTCACCTGCGCGAAGGCAGCGCCCGCACTGCACATCAACGCCATCGCGATACCGGTGCGTACCCATTGCTTTGTCTTTTTCATGCAAGTCTCCAAACGCTTTGAAGCGCGTATCTGAATCCGGCGCACGGGCCGGGTGTCTGAATCTAGTTATAGGGTTCAGGCATGCCAAGCATGGTTTTCCCTGCTCAACGCCAATGCCTTCGCCGTTCTGGTGCTACTCCCTGCTGCTAACCACTACTGCGATTTCGGTGCGTTAAACACTAATATGTTAGTAGTATTGCGTTCTGCATCATTCATGGTCAATAGACTGTCGCCCGAATGCGGGTTTGTCCTGAAACCGACCGCTTTGGCTACGCTTTGACCGCCCGTATTTCACTCGTCCAGCGCACTTCATGCACCGCCATTCATCAAATGCGGGCAATAAAAAAGACGCGTCAACTGCACGCGTCTTGTTTAATGGGGTTCCGTATCGCCTCGTCTCCACTCAGTCGCCGGACCGCTTCCACTTGCCGCCGGCGATCTCCACCATCACACGCGCCTGCTGGTCGAGATCAGCGTGGCTGTTCGTGCTCATGTTGAAGATGCCATGGGAAATGGGCATGTCTTTCGTTCTTTGCGCGGCGACGCCGATTTTCACGTCCGCGAATGCATGGCCGCTCCACGCGGCGGATGCTCCGGTGGCGACTCGTGCCGCGCTCATCCAACGCAATGCCGATTTCATCCCGCTCCCCTATCTACCCCGTTATTCATTTGAATTCAAATTCGCAAATTCGATTCCCCGACCAAGCGGTCGGTGAATGGCAAGTTTAGCGGACAAAAGCCCCGCGCTGCAAGCAATTTGCAGGGTGGCAACGAGTGAAATCGGGAGTGATCCGGTGAATAAAAAAGGGGCACCGAATTAGCGGAAGATTTGAATGGCGAATAACGGAAAATGCAAATAAAAAGCGCTGTTGGATATCAATCCAACAGCGCTTTCGTCTGGGCACTGAGTGCCTCATTGTCTCCTCGTTCTCCACCTGCAAAATTCGTGGTGCATCAGAACTGCATGAAGATTAAACGAGCACCTGGGTGACTACAACTAGCAATTACCCTAGTGGTGCACTGCGGCACAAATTTGGGGCACGTTTGGTGCAGCTTGGGTCGCGGGGGTCAACAGCGCACAATACAGGACCCGGCTCAACCGACGTCAGGACCGCCGGATTATATCGGATGCCAAAGCAATTTAGCATCCGGCACCACGGTTTCAGGCTCGCAATGGCCGCACACGCGCGACGATCTCACCGACAATGCCGCGTCTGAACGCCAGCACACAGGCAATGAAAATCAGGCCGGTGACGATGGTTACCGATTCACCCAGCGACTGGAACCATGCGACACCCGTCGACGAAGCCAGCGCCGTACCGATATCGCCGAGCCGGTCTTCGAGCGCGACGATCAGCGCCGCACCGAGTAGCGGCCCAAACAGCGTGCCCATTCCGCCGACGAGCGTCATCAGGATCACGAGGCCCGACATGGTCCAGTAGGCGTCGCTCAGCGTCTCGAAGCCCTGCACCAGCACCTTGAGCGAGCCCGCCAGACCGGCGAGTCCTGCGGACAGAATAAAAGCCAGCAACTTGAAGCGATCGGTGTCGTAACCGAGCGACACGGCACGCGGTTCGTTCTCCTTGATCGCCACCAGCACCTGCCCGAACGGCGAGTGCACGATCCGCACGATCAGCAGGAATGCCAGCACCATCACCGCCAGCACGACAAAGTACAGCGCCACGTCCGACGACAGATCCAGCAAGCCGAACAGCTTGCCGCGCGGCACGCCTTGCAGACCGTCCTCGCCGTGCGTGAACGGCGCTTGCAGGAACACGAAGTAGACCATTTGCGCGAGCGCCAGCGTCACCATCGCGAAGTAGATGCCCTGCCGGCGGATCGCAAACAGACCGACTACCAGCCCAAGCAGCGTCGCTGCGGCAGTGCCGGCCAGCACACCGAGTTCGGGGGAAAAACCAAGCGTCTGCATCGCGTAGCCGGTGACGTAGCCGGCCGAAGCGAGAAACATCGCATGACCGAACGAGAGCAGGCCCGTGTAGCCGATCAGCAGATTGAAGGCCGCAGCGAACAACGCGAAGCACAGCACCTTCATGACGAATAGCGGATAGATGCCGAGCACGGGCACCGCGAGAAGCGCGATCAGCAGCAGACCGTAGAGCACTTTTCTCTGCATCATTTTTCCTTGCCGAAGAGACCCGCCGGGCGCACCAGCAACACCAGCGCCATGATTACGAAGACGACGGTCGCCGACGCTTCCGGGTAAAACACGCGCGTCAGCCCCTCGATCACGCCGAGCATCAGGCCGGTCAGAATCGAGCCCATGATCGAACCCATGCCGCCGATCACGACCACCGCGAACACGGTGATGATCATCGGCTGGCCCATCAACGGCGAGACCTGGATCACCGGCGCGGCCAGCACGCCGGCGAACGCCGCCAGCGCGACACCGAAGCCATACGTGAGCGTGATCATCAACGGTACGTTGACACCGAACGCCTCGACCAGCTTCGGGTTTTCGGTGCCCGCGCGCAGGTAGGCGCCGAGGCGCGTCTTCTCGATCACGAACCACGTCGCGAAGCAGACCGCGAGCGACGCCACCACCACCCACGCACGATAGTTCGGCAGGAACATGAAGCCGAGATCGGTCGCACCGGCAAGTGCCGACGGCACGTCGTACGGCTGGCCGGAAGAACCGTAGATCGAACGGAACACGCCTTCGACCACCAGCGTGAGTCCGAAGGTGAGCAGCAGCCCATAGAGGTGATCGAGCTTATACAGCCAGCGCAGCATCGAGCGCTCGATCAGAATGCCGAACACGCCGACGATCAGCGGCGCGAGCACCAGCATCACCCAGTACGGCAGATTGAAATACGACAGGCCCATCCACGCGAGCATCGCGCCGAGCATGAACAATGCGCCATGCGCGAAGTTGATCACGTTGAGCAAGCCGAAGATCACGGCCAGACCCAGGCTCAGAATCGCGTAGAACGAGCCGTTCACGAGCCCCAGCAGCAACTGGCTCAGCATTGCCGGTAGCGGAACGCCAAAGATTTCCATTGAAGCCTTAATCCCTTAAGCCAACGACCTGGTGAGATCGGTTGCGCACGATCCAGCCGGCGTGCGACCGGTGAGGAAAACGCCGATCGCACGTGACTTGCGAAACGCTTTGTCATCGGTCTGTGTACCATCCCGGTGCGACGCATTGCTTACCAGGATTGGTACACAGACGTCCGTCTGGTTATCAATCCGCGCTTATTTCCACAGCGCGCAGCGCGTTTCAGCCTTGGTCGTGAACGCCTGCTCGCCCGGAATCGTCGCAGTGATCTTGTAGTAGTCCCACGGCTCTTTGGATTCGGCCGGCGTCTTCACCTGCATCAGGTACATATCGTGGATCATGCTGCCGTCCTGACGGATGTAGCCCTTCGCGTAGAAGTCGTCGATCTTGGTCTTCTTCAGTTGCGCCATCACCTTGTCGGAGTCGGTCGAACCAACTGCTTTCACCGCGTTCAGGTAGGTCATGGTCGCGGAGTAGTCCGCAGCCTGCAGGCTGGACGGCATCTTCTTCATCTTGTCGAAGTAGCGCCGCGCCCACGCGCGCGTCGTGGCGTCCTTGTTCCAGTACCAGCTGTCCGTCAGCACCAGGCCTTGGGTCGTTTCCAGACCCAGACTGTGGACGTCGTCGATAAACATCAGCAGCGCGGCCAGCTTCATCGTCTTCGTGATGCCGAATTCCTTGGCGGCCTTGATCGAGTTGATCGTGTCGCCGCCCGCGTTGGCGAGGCCGAGGATCTGCGCCTTCGACGCTTGCGCCTGCAACAGGAACGACGAGAAATCCGATGCCGACAGCGGATGACGCACGGCGCCCAGCACCTGGCCGCCGTTGGCCTTCACCACGTCCGACGTATTCTTTTCGAGCGCCTTGCCGAATGCGTAGTCAGCGGTCAGGAAGTACCACGTCTTGCCGCCCTGCTTCGTCACCGCCGAACCGGTGCCCTTGGCGAGCGCCGTCGTGTCGTACGCATAGTGGATCGTGTACGGCGTGCACTGTTCATTGGTCAGGGTGTCGGCGCCCGCGCCAATGCTGATGTAGACCTTGTGCTTTTCACCGGCCACGGTGTTCATGGAAAGGCCGGTCGCCGAGTTCGTGCCGCCGATCAGCAGATCGACGCCGTCACGGTCGAACCACTCGCGTGCGCGCGATGCCGCGATATCCGCCTTGTTCTGGTGATCGGCGTAGACCACCGTCACCGGCTTGCCATTGACCTTGCCGCCAAAGTCAGCCACCGCCATGCGGATCGCCTCAAGGCCGCCTTGTCCGTCGATGTCCGCGTACAACCCCGACATGTCGGTGATGAAGCCGATCTTCACTGCATCGTCAGCCGCTTGCGCGCTGCTCATCGTCAACGCGGCGCCGGCGGCAACCGCGAAACATAGTGTGGCAAGCCGCGCGAGTGGGTTCTTTTTCATTCGTGTCTCCTGGTTTCTTCGCTTGTGGTTATCAGAGGCAATCGGACGCTTCTCGTTACTTCCTGTCTATACGCCCAGTAGGTCGTGCAGTACGGGCATCTTGCTTTCGAGCTCAGCAGCCTCGAAGTGCTCCACGATCGCACCGTGCTCCATCACATAGAAGCGATCGGCGAGTGGCGCGGCAAAGCGGAAATTCTGTTCGACCATCACGACGGTGTAGCCGCGCGCCTTGAGCGTCATGATCATGCGGGCGAGCGCCTGCACGATCACCGGCGCAAGACCTTCCGAGATTTCGTCGAGCAGCAGCAGACTCGCGCCGGTGCGCAGAATGCGCGCGACCGCCAGCATCTGCTGCTCGCCACCCGAGAGCCGCGTGCCCTGGCTCATGCGGCGTTCCTGCAGATTCGGAAACATCGAATAGATTTCTTCGAGCGACATCATGTGCGCCTTGTCGCCGACGGGCGGCGGCAACAGCAGATTTTCCTCGCACGAGAGGCTCGAAAAAATTCCGCGCTCTTCCGGGCAATAACCAATGCCACAGTGCGCGATGCGATGTGTGGGCAGGTTGACGGTTTCGCGTCCGCCGATGCGGATCGAGCCGGTGCGCCGGCCCGTCAGCCCCATGATCGCGCGCAGTGTGGTGGTGCGCCCCGCGCCGTTACGGCCCAGCAGCGTGACGACTTCGCCGCGGTTCACCGTCAGATCGACGCCATGCAGGATATGGGACTCCCCGTACCATGCCTGCAAACCCGCGATCTCCAGCGCGGGGGCACCGCCAGCCGTGCCGCTCACCTCGAGGCTTTCGCGCTCGGCAATCGTATTCATGCGTGGGCTCCGGCGAGCGCCGCGTCGGCGCTGCCCATATAGGCTTGCATCACGAGCGGGTTCTTCGACACTTCGGCGTAGCTGCCTTCGGCGAGCACTTCGCCTCGTTGCAGCACGGTGATGGTGTCGGAGATGCCGGCGATCACGTTCATGTTGTGCTCGACCATCAGGATCGTGCGGCCGCTCGATACTTTCTTGATCAGGGCGGTGACGCGATCGACGTCTTCATGGCCCATGCCTTGCGTCGGTTCGTCGAGCAGCATCAACTCGGGCTCCATCGCGAGCGTGGTGGCGATTTCCAGCGCGCGCTTGCGGCCATAGGACAGTTCTACCGTGAGTACGTCGGCGAAATCGGTCAGTCCGACCTGGGTGAGCAAATCCATTGCCCGATCGTCGAGTTGACGCAGCGTGCGTTCGCTCTTCCAGAAATGAAATGCCGTGCCGAGCACGCGCTGCAATCCAATACGCACGTTCTGCAATGCCGTCAGATGGGGAAATACCGCGGAAATCTGAAACGACCGGATGATGCCGCGACGGGCGATTTGCGCCGGGCGTTCACTGGTGATGTCGATTCCGTTGAAGACGATCTGACCCGCTGTCGGTTCGAGGAATTTGGTGAGCAGGTTGAAGCAGGTGGTCTTGCCTGCCCCATTGGGGCCGATCAGCGCATGGATCGAGCCACGGCGCACGCGCAGGTTCACCCCGTTCACGGCGATAAAGCCTTTGAACTCGCGGGTGAGACCGCGCGTTTCGAGAATCGTATCGCCGAGAATCATGTTCCCTTCCATACGGAGTAAGGCGAAGCATTACGATTTTCCGCGCGAACGGCTGCGCGGCTTTTTTACGACGAGGGCACCCCGTGCCGCTCGTTGGCGTGCTGCACCAATCCGGACGGTAATCCATGGGGCGGCACGCAGCATGGCTGCCATTGTCGCGCCAATGATGCAGCGCATTCATCGGGATTTGCACTTAGTGGATGACGACTGTTTGAAGCAACGTCGAGGCATGTTCAAGCGCTGCTTCCATCTTTCTCGTGACGCGCCCAAGGGATGTGCAAGCGGCGCGTCAACCTTGCCCGGCGCGCAACTGGGGGATGCGCGGGCGGCACTTCAACCGGTCGCGGCGCGTGTCCGGGCGATACGCGAGCGATGCGTCACTCGTGCTCGAGGCATGCCAGGGAAAGTCCGAGGCGCACGCGGCGGCCTCGGCTCCTGTTGCCACATTGCGTGTCACATAGCGGACATGAACGGCGCAGCACTCGACTGAACCGCGACGCTGCCGGCCACGCGTGCGCGGCGGTCTTCGCGAATCATGTCGCTGGCGCGTTCGGCGATCATCAGCGTCGGCGAATTGGTGTTGCCCGAAGTGATGAACGGCATGACAGACGCATCGACCACGCGCAAACCGTCAACCCCGATAACTCGCAGGCGGTTATCGACTACCGCGCCAGGATCGTCGACGGTGCCCATACGGCAGGTGCCGACCGGATGAAAGATAGTGGTGCCGACCGCGCCCGCGGCCTGCTGGAGTTCCTCTTCGGTCTGGTACTGAATGCCAGGGAGAATCTCTTGCGGCCGATAGGGCGCGAGCGCTGGTGCGGCGGCAATACGGCGCGTGAGACGCAATGCGTTGGCGGCGACGTGCCGGTCGTAATCGGTGGACAGATAATTCGGTGCGATCAACGGTGGCGCCGAAGCATCGGCTGATTCGATGTGAATGCTGCCGCGCGAGGTCGGCCGCAACTGGCACACCGACGCGGTGAATGCATTGAAGCGATGCAACGGTTCACCGAAGCGATCGAGCGAAAGCGGCTGCACGTGATATTCGAGGTCGGGGCGCGTGAGCGAGCGATCGTCCGGATCGGATTTGGCGAATGCCCCGAGTTGCGACGGCGACATCGACATGGGACCGCTTTGAAAGAGCGCGTACTGCATGCCGATCATCAGCTTGCCCCACCAATGCGCGGAGGCAGTATTGAGCGTGCGTACGCCGTCGACTTTATACGCCATCCGCAATTGCAGATGATCCTGCAGATTTTCGCCGACGCCGCGCAGATCTTTCACCACCTCGATGCCGAGATTCTGCAGACGTGCGCCATTGCCGATACCTGAGAGTTCGAGCAATTGCGGCGAGTTGACTGCGCCAGAGCTGAGGATCACTTCACAACGGGCTTTGGCGAGAAAGTCGATGTTGTCGCCGCGATATTCGACACCGTTGCAGCGACGCCCTTCGAACACCACGCGCTGGGTGTGCGCACCGGTGATGACGGTGAGATTCGGCCGCTTGAGTGCCGGGCGCAAGAATGCTTTCGATGCATTCCAGCGGATGCCGCGTTTCTGATTGACATCGAAGTAACCGACGCCGGTGTTGTCGCCGCGATTGAAGTCGTCGGTGGCCGGTATGCCGGCCTGTTGTGCCGCTTGTGAAAACTCTTCGAGGATCTTCCATTTCAGGCGTTGCTTTTCAACACGCCATGGGCCGCCTGCTCCATGCGATTCGGACGCGCCGGCGTGGTGGTCTTCGCTGCGTTTGAAGATGGGGAGGACGGCGTTCCAGGACCAGGAGGCGTCATTGGTGACGCGGGCCCATTCGTCGTAGTCTTCGCGCTGGCCGCGCATGTAGATCATGCCGTTGATCGATGAACTGCCACCTAATACTCTGCCCCGTGGGTATGAGAGGGCACGGCCGTTCAGGCCGGGTTCCGATTGGGTTTTGTAGAGCCAATCCGTGCGGGGATTGCCGATGCAGTAGAGATAGCCTACCGGCACGTGGATCCAGTGGTAGTCGTCTTTGCCGCCGGCTTCTAGCAGTAGGACCTGTATTTCTGGATCTTCGGTCAGGCGGTTGGCCAGCACGCAACCTGCCGTTCCGGCGCCTACTATGATGTAGTCGAATTCGCCTTCCAGGCGGCGGGTTTTCGGTGGTGATTTTTCGGTGGTGCTCATTTGTTTAGTCTCCTAAGCTTTTTTCCCTGCGGGGCGATTTTTTGTTTTTTCGCCTACGGCGTAGGGCTCTTGCTGGATTTGTTTGCCTGCGCGGCGCTTTGCTTGCCTGGTTGCCTGTGGTGTTGGCCTTTCCTTGTCTGGTTGCCTACGGCGTTGGCCTTTCCTTGTTTTCTTATTGGTTTATTAGCGTCGCCCCTGTGCGGGGCAGGCACCTACTTTTCTTTGCCTGCTGCAAAGAAAAGTAGGCAAAAGAAAGCAGCTCACCCCGCCAGCTTATAAGCGGGTCCCCCGCACAGTCACGGTAGTGGTGCATCTGGAATCCGTGCCCTCGCACATTCGGCCTTCGTGACAAGGCAGTCATTCTTCCGGCGGCGCTGCGCGCGCCGAAGCGTACTTCATAGAACCAGACTCCACGTGTTGGCATTCGCGCTCCATTCGTCGCTCCACCGAGGCAAAGCCAATGACCCCGGCTCAACAAACCCTCTTGGCTTCTCACGCAATTCCGTCGGCGCCAAGCAAAGCCGACACCTCTCACCACGCCCAAATGAAACACCCTGGCTTCTCACGCAATTCCGTCATCGCCAAGGCAAAGCCAACAGCTCCCACCGCGCGCAAACGAAGCCCTTGGTTTCTCACATAACTCCGTCGTCGCCGGGGCAAAGCCGACGGCCCCCACCGCGCCCAAACGAAACACCCGGGTCGCCCACGCAATTCCGTCGTCACTGAGGCGAAGCCGATGGCCCCCACCACACCCAAACGAAGCCCTAGGTTTCCCTAGCAAACCCGTCCGCGACGCACGCAGTGCGGAGTGGGAGCGGATGAACCCTTTGTCACTCACGCCGAATGTGCGAGGGCACAGATTCCAGATGCACCACTACCGCGGCTGTGCGGGGGACCCACTTAAGAATTAGCGGGGTGAGCCGCTTTCTTTGCTTATCTTTCTTTGCGGCGGCAAAGAAAGTAAGTGCCTGCCCCGCACAGGGGCGAACGCTAATAGACCACGAAGAAAACAAGGAAAGGCCAACGCCATAAAAACACAGACAAGAAAGCGTCGCGCAGACAACCAGATCAAGCAAAACCCCAACACCACAAGCAAGCAACCAAGAAAGCGCCACGCAAGAAAACCCGTTTATTTAGCCACCGGCATAGTGAACTCAGCCCCCTTGGCGATGCTATCCGGCCACCGCTGCATAATGCTCTTATACCGCGTATAGAACCGCACCCCCTCCTCCCCATAGGCATGGTGGTCACCAAAAAGAGACCGCTTCCATCCACCAAAAGAATGCCAAGCCATCGGCACAGGAATCGGCACATTAATCCCCACCATCCCAATCTCGATCTGCCGCGAAAAAGCCCGAGCCACGCCGCCATCGGAGGTAAACAACGACACCCCATTAGCAAACTCGTTAGCGTTGATCAACTCAACAGCAGAAGCAAAATCCGGCACCCGCACAACACACAGCACCGGACCAAAAATCTCTTCACGGTAAATCTTCATGTCGGTCGAGACATCATCGAACAACGTGCCGCCGAGAAAGAACCCCTTCTCATGTCCCGCCACCTGATGGCCACGCCCATCAACTACCAGCTTCGCACCAGCAGCAACACCCGCATCAATGTAACCAGCTACTTTGTCGCGATGCGCCGCCGTCACCAACGGCCCCATCTCGGCTGCCGGTTCCATGCCGTTCAGAATCTTCAGGCTCCTGACTCGCGGCGTCAGTCGCTCGATCAGTTCGTCGGCAATATGCCCCACGGCAACGGCCACCGAAATCGCCATACAGCGCTCACCCGCCGAACCATATGCCGCACCAATCAGCGCGTCGACAGCCTGATCGAGATCCGCGTCCGGCATCACTACCAGATGATTCTTCGCACCGCCCAACGCCTGGACGCGCTTGCCGTGCTTCGTGCCTTCCGTATAGATGTACTCGGCAATCGGCGTCGAACCGACAAACGACAAAGCGCTCACCTCCGGATGCACGAGCAAGGCATCGACCGCCACCTTGTCACCATGCACGACGTTGAACACGCCATCCGGCAAACCCGCCTCCTTGAACAGTTCAGCCAATCGGATCGAGGCGGACGGATCACGCTCTGACGGCTTCAGCACAAACGTGTTGCCGCATGCAATCGCCACCGGAAACATCCAGCACGGCACCATCATCGGGAAATTGAACGGCGTAATGCCGGCGACCACGCCCAGCGGCTGACGCAGATTCCAGTTGTCGATGCCGCCGCCGATCTGGTCGGTGAAATCGGTCTTCAACAGGTTCGGAATGCCGCACGCGAATTCGACGATCTCGATGCCACGCATCACCTCGCCCTTCGCATCCGAAAACACCTTGCCGTGCTCGCGGGTAATCAACTCCGCCAGTTCGTCATGGTGACGGTCGAGCAATTCCTTGAACTTGAACAGTACGCGCGCCCGCTTGATCGGCGCGGTTTCGCTCCATGCAGGAAACGCGGCGTTGGCCGCGGCGACGGCCGCGTCTACTTCAGCAACGCTCGCCAGTGGCACGCGCGCACTGACGCTGCCCAGCGCGGGATTGAAGACGTCGCCGAAACGGCCGCTCGTGCCGCCGACCGTCTTGCCGTTGATGAAATGGGTCAGCACGCCTGCACCCGTCTCGCTCCGGACGGTCTCGTCCTGATATGTCTCGCTCATCTTCCTGTCCTCTTCCTATGAAGGTCTTCCGCCCACCGCAACCGGCGTGATGAACGCAAGCGTACGGCGCTTCGAGGTGACAAATCCAATGAGTAATGCTCAACTGCGCTATAAGCCGCGCTAATATCAGGATATGGATCTGACTCTGTTACGGGCATTCGTCACCGTCGCGCGCGAGGGCAACCTCACGCGTGCCGCGGTGCAGCTTCACCTGACCCAGCCTGCCGTCAGCCTGCAAATCAAGCATCTGCAGGAGACGCTCGGCGTGACGCTGTTCACGCGGACTTCGCATGGGCTTTCGCTGACACGCGACGGCCAGGCCCTGCTGCCTCATGCCGAACGTGCACTGGGCGCCGCAAGCGACGTGCAGCGTGCGGCGGCGGCGCTGCGTCACGAAGTGCGCGGTCGATTGCAGATCGGCACGATTCTCGACCCGGCTTTTCTGCGTCTCGGCGGTTTTCTCAAGCAGCTGGTGGAAACCTGGCCGCACATTGAAACGGCGTTACGCCACGGCATGTCGGGTTGGGTGCTGGAACAGGTTCGCGCGGGGGAACTGGATGTGGGCTACTACATCGGCCTTCCATCCGATGACGATACCCGCGACGGCGCTGCCTTTCACGCCGTCACGCTCACGCATTTCCAGTACCGCGTGCTGGCGCCAGCGGGCTGGAAAGATCGCGTGAAAGGCGCGCGCGACTGGCGCTCGCTCGCCGCGCTGCCGTGGATCTGGACGCCGCCCGCGTCCGCGCATAACAGATTGTTGACGCGCTGCTTCGGTGAGGCCGGCGTAAGACCGGTTAAGGTGGCCGAAGTGGATCAGGAACCGTCGATGCTCGATCTGGTGAAATCAGGCGTCGGCCTGACGCTCGCGCGCGACGCCACCGCAATCGCCGAAGCCCATGCACACGCATTGACCATCGTCGAAGGCGTGACCGTGCCGACCCAGCTCAGCTTTATCACGCTGGCGGAGCGCAAGGACGAACCGGCGATCGCCGCCGCATTGAAGCTGATCGAGCAGCAGTGGGCGACTTGAGGACGGTACGAAAAACGGCGTGGGACCATCCCGAAGGCACCACAACCGCAAAGGCGATATGAGCCGTCCTCATGACAGCCGCCCACCATGCGACCGATTAATCATCTCGCCGCGTGTCCTCGCAGGCCGCTTCCGGCCGGTGGTGCAAGCAGAGCAACCAGCCGGGCGGTCACTCGGGGTCCGCCTCGAAGCCCGCATTTACTGGTCTCGTCATCTGAAACCACACCGTCACGCACTTTTTGTTAGATTGAGGGTTCGCGCTCACGCGCCGGCCCCGCATCGTTTCTGTTCCGTCTGACTTCGTCCTTCCCGGCAGCTTCGCCCCGGCAACACCGGAAGCTGCCGACCACGCCATCCTTCGACAGGAGCCTGACATGGCACGCAACATTGAAATCAAAGCCCGCGCCCAGCATTTCGAGCAACTGCGCGAACGCGCCGCGAAGCTCGCACCGGACGCGCCACTGATCTTTCGCCAGCAGGACTTTTTCTACGATGTGCCGCGTGGCCGCCTGAAGCTGCGCCAGTTCGACGACGGCACGCCGGCCGAACTGATCTTCTACCAGCGCGACGACCGCGACGGCCCGAAGGCGTCGTATTACACGCGCAGCCCGGTGACCAACCCTGAAGCGATGCACGCGCTGCTCGCCACGGCGCTGACCACACGCGGCATCGTCACGAAGGAACGTCACGTCTATCTGACAGGCCGTACGCGGATTCATCTGGATCGGGTCGATGGTCTCGGCGACTTCGTCGAGCTCGAAGTCGTGCTGGCTCAGGACGACGACGAAGAAAGCGGCCATGCCGAAGCACACGCCATGTTCGCGACCCTCGGCGTGCCGGAATCGGATCTGGTGGCGGTGGCCTACGTCGACTTGCTGAGCCCGGACAGCGAACCCAAGCAAGCTGCGTAAAACTTAAGCATCAAGGGTCGCGGCGGCATCCGCCCAGGAACTGCGACCCTACACACCCTGAACAGCAGAAAGGCCAGGAAGGCGCCGCTTCAAGCGGCGGCCGCCCCCGGCGACAGATGCCCGAGCGGCAGCGGCCCATTGCGCTTGAACGTGGTCAACACGATATTGGAGCGCACGCTGTCGACACCCGGTACACGCATCAGCTTCTTCATCACGAACGTCGAGAGATAGTTCAGATCGGGCGCAACGATGCGCAGCAGATAATCGGCGTCGCCGACCACTGCGTGACATTCCAGTACTTCCGGCAGCACCTCGATCTGTTGCTGGAATTGTTCGATGATCGAATCGCCGTGATGCTTCAACTTCAGACTCGTAAACGCCGTTACGCCAAGGCCGAGTTTTTCCGGCCGCAGCACGACGCGGTAACCGTCCACCACACCGACCTGCTCTAACCGCTGCAAACGCCGCCCAATCTGCGACGGTGACAGCGGCACCTGCTCAGCCAATTGCTGATGCGTGGCCCGGCCGAAGCGCTGAAGAACGTCTAGCAGCGCGAGATCGAAGTGATCGAGTTCTAACATGATCGATATCCGCATTGAATCCATAATTTATGCACGATTATTGCATACTGATGCATCGTAACGCCATCGTTGCGCCCTTTCCGCACGCCTGCCGCTCTACACTTGCATTACCGTTTCAATCCGCAGTCACCGTAGAGCACGCAGCAACATGTCCACAGCCAACACCGCCAAACTCAAGGAGCAATTCGACGCCGGCCTCGAGACCCGCGCCGATTTCACCATCGACCAGCCGACCGAGCGCTATGGCGCGGTCGACCACGCCGTATGGCAACAGCTTTATGCACGCCAGACCGCGTTGCTCAAGGGCCGCGTGTGCGATGAGTTTCTGGCAGGCGTCGACCGTATCGGCATGCCGCACGACCGCGTGCCCTCGTTCGACGAAATCAACGCGAAGCTGACGCCCGCAACGGGCTGGCAGATCGTCGCCGTGCCGGGACTCGTACCCGATCAGGTGTTCTTCGAGCACCTGGCGAACCGCCGTTTTCCAGTGACATGGTGGATGCGCCGCCCCGACCAACTCGATTATCTGCAGGAGCCGGACTGTTTTCACGATCTGTTCGGCCACGTGCCGCTGCTGATCAATCCGGTATTCGCGGACTACATGCACGCATACGGCCGCGCCGCGCTCGCCGCCAACGACGCCGGCGCCCTGCCGCTGCTCGCGCGGCTCTATTGGTACACAGTCGAGTTCGGCCTGATCCGCGACGCAGCGAGTCCGAACGGCGTGAAGATCTACGGCGCGGGCATTGTGTCGAGCAAAGGCGAGACGCTTTACAGTCAGCAAAGCGCAGCGCCGAACCGGCTGGGCTTCGACCTCGAACGTGTGATGCGTACGCGCTACCGCATCGACACGTTCCAGAAAACCTACTTCGTGATCGACGACTTCGCGCAATTGTTCGGCGTCGCGCAAACCGATTTCGCGCCGCTGCTGGAAAAGCTGGCTGCAGAACCGGCATTCGCGGCGGGCGACGTGCTCGAGCACGATCACATCATCACGCGCGGTTCGCAGGAAGGCTGGCAAGCCGACGGCGATATCTGACAACACCGCTTGAGCAGGCCGTCAGCGGGCTGACCGCATCCGTGAAAAAATAGCGGATGCGCACGCCCACTGGCGCGCCTGTTCAGGTTAACGAGGTAGCACCATGATCCATAAACTGACTTCCGAAGAACGCGCCACGCAGATTGCGGAACTGCGCGGTTGGCAAGCCGTAGCGGGACGCGACGCGATCCAGCGTCACTTCGAATTCGCCGACTTCAACGAAGCATTCGGCTTCATGACGCGCGTGGCGATCAAGGCACAGGAAATGGACCACCATCCGGAATGGTTCAACGTGTACAACAAGGTGGAGATCACCCTGTCGACGCACGAGGCCAATGGCTTGACCGAACGGGACATCAAATTGGCCCAATTTATCGACAGTATTACGGTTTGATACAGGCAATCATGCGCCTTGATGCACGCTGAATCGAACAATCTGCCGGTAATGAAAGGGCATTGCAGGCAATCTGGCGCTCAAACCTTCAGTTCTACAGGCTATTATTAAGGCGCACGTAAGAATCCCACGCGAGCCTGGCAATCCCGTCTAAACGATCCGGTGATAGCGTGTGCTGACGCTGTACAATCATCAGCGCATACGGCTTGGAGAGCGCGCTTGCCTCCTTGCACAGAACGAGTTCGTCGCCGCTCGAAGGTGAGCGGGCGCGCCAGAAGTTGATTGCGGCTTCCAGTTCGTGAATCGTTATCTCGGACATGACGTCGTGATCGCTCGGTGGCCGCTTTATGGCTGCTTCTTGGCTATTTCATGGCTGCTCGATAGCTGCTTCGTGGCCGCTGTGTGCCGGTTCGGCACGGCCACGCCGCACGTTACCTGTGCAGCAGGCGCCCCGGCGAACCGCTTGCCCAGACGCCTAAAACCATTGTACTTGAGCGAAATCCATGCGACTCCTTCTGATCGAAGATGACCGCCCCATCGCACGCGGCATCCAAAGCAGTCTCGAACAAGCCGGCTTCACCGTCGACATGGTCCATGACGGCATTTTCGCCGAACAGGCCCTTACGCAAAACCGCCACGAGCTGGTGATCCTCGATCTGGGCTTGCCCGGTATCGACGGCATGACGCTGCTCGCGCGCTTCCGTCAGAGCAATCGTCATACGCCGGTGATCATTCTCACCGCGCGCGACGAGTTGAACGACCGCGTGCAAGGCCTGAATTCCGGCGCGGACGACTACATGCTGAAGCCGTTCGAACCCACCGAACTCGAAGCGCGCATCCGCGCCGTGATGCGCCGCAGCGGCCCGCACGGCGACATGCCGCGTCCGGAAGTGTCGTTGGGCGGTGTGCGTCTGTCGGGCGTCGATCGCCGCATTTTCAACGACGACAAGCCGCTAGAACTGTCGCCGCGCGAATTCGCGGTGCTCGAAATGCTGCTGCTGCGCCATGGCCGTGTGGTCAGCAAGGCCCAGCTGCAAGACCATCTGACGCACTTCGGCGGCGATCTCGGCGATACCGCGATCGAAGTCTACGTGCACCGGGTGCGCAAAAAGCTCGAAAACTGCCGTGTCGAAATCGTCACGGTACGCGGCTTCGGTTACCTGTTGCAGGAAATCCGTCAGGCCGCATAATCGTCGCAAGGGCCGCAATCTGTGTTGCGGCCTGACAGCGCCGGGCCGGCGCCGCGCACTCGGTGCGCCACTCGCCGGCATCCGGCGAATTTTCACGGCGCCACGGTGCTTTACGCCGTAGCCTCTTTCCGCGCGTTCGATCATGCCCCAGCCGGCCGCCAATAGTCTGCGCCGCACGCTGCTGCGGCGCCTCGCTGCTCCCCTTTCGCTGCTCGCCCTGATGAGCGGCCTGATCGCTTACTGGCTGGCTTGGCAGTACACGCAGCATGTGGTCGACCGGTCGCTCGCCGATCTCGCCACCGCGATCTCCAAACAGATCCAGATTGCCGGGCCGGATGCACGCGTCACGGTCCCGCCGCTCGCGCAGGCCATGTTCTCCGATCCGGTCGAACACCTCGTCTATCGAATCAGCAACGGCGAAACCGAAATCGCCGGCGACCACAATCTGCCGCTGCAAGGTACCAGCGTACGGCGTATGCACTATGCGTACGTCTTCGAAACGCAACACGAAGGCGTGACGGTACGCGTGGCCCAGGTACGCGTCGATCAGCCGGTCGGTAATCCGATCATTGTCGAAGTGGGTCAGCCCGTCCATCACCGTTTTCGCATCGCCGCCGAATTTCTGGTCGCGATCATGATGCCGCTGCTGTTGCTGCTGCTGGCGGGCTGGGTGATCGTGTGGCGCGTGGTCAACCAGCAGCTCAATCCGTTGACCGATCTCGCGGACTCGCTGAACCGGCAAACCCACACGTCGCTCGAACCGGTAGACGAAACCTATGTGCCGGTTGAAATCCGGCCGCTCACCGGCGCGCTGAACGCACTGCTTGGCCGTCTGAAAACCGCGCTCGACGGCCAGCGCAAATTCATCGCTGACGCCGCGCATCAGCTGCGCACGCCGCTTACCGCCGTCAAGCTGCATGCGGAACAGGCCGCGGTCGCGCGTGACCCGCAGCAGACCCTTGCCGCAGTCCGTGAGCTGCGTGCAGCGGCCGACCGCGCCGTGCGGCTGTCGAACCAGTTGCTTTCGCTGGCGCGCGCGGAGCCGGGCGAACAGGCGGCACGTTTCGTCAATGTGGATATGGCCGCACTCGCTTTCGATACGGGTGCGGAATGGGTGCCACGCGCATTGACTTTCCACGTCGACCTGGGCTTTCAGCGTCTCGACGACCCCAACGATCATCCGCTGATGGCGCGCGGCAATCCGGTGCTGCTGCACGAAGTGATCGCCAATCTGCTGGATAACGCGCTCAAGTACGTGCCGCCGTCGCGCTTCGATGGCGGTCGCATCACCGTGACGGTGTCGCAAACCCTGATCGACGATCTGCGCATGGCCGAGATCATCGTCGAAGACAATGGGCCGGGCGTGCCGCTCACGCAGCAAGCCGATCTGTTCAAACGGTTCTTCCGCGGCGACGGTCAGACCGACGCCGGTGTGGATAGCGGCGCCGGTCTCGGTCTCGCGATCGTTCACGACATCATGGTGCTGCATCACGGCAGCGTGCATTACGAAGATGCGCCGGAAGGCGGTGCGCGCTTTATCGTGCGTATTCCGCTTGTACCGGGCAGCGTTCTGCACGACGTCGATCCCGAGGTGCGGCGCCCGGCAAAAAAATCGGCGCACTCGGCGCCGATCGATATGTGACTCTCTAGTGAGTCAATGCACTGCCACAGGCTGCCTCGAGTTCGCTTACGCTCAACTCAGGCAGCCTGCTTCATTTCTTTTTCGCTTTTTTCGCCTTCTTCACCGTCTTGTCTGATCTGGAAGCGCCCTTCTCTTTCTCCGGCGGAGCCAGCATCGTGCCGCGGCACTTGCGCGCGCCGCAACGGCATTCGTATTCCTTCTTGAGCTTCCTGGTCTGGCGCTCGTCGATGACGAGGCCATAGTCGTAAAAGACTTCCTCACCTTCGGCGATGTCACGCAGCGCGTGCACATACACGTGCCCGTCGATCTCTTCGGCTTCGCAGTTCGGCGCGCATGAATGGTTGATCCAGCGCGCGCTGTTGCCGTCCACTTTGCCGTCGATCACCTTGCCGCTATCGAGCGCAAAATAGAACGTGTGATTCGGTTCGTCCGGATTATGCGGATGACGGCGCAACGCTTCTTTCCAGGAGATCCGCTCACCCTTGTATTCGATCAGCCGCTCGCCTGCCGCAATCGGCTCGATGGCAAACACGCCTTTGCCGTGCACACCCGAACGGCGCACGGCGATCCTGCGTGAACTCATTGAATGAATCCTTGTGAAGAACTAGGGGTGAAGATCCGGCAGCCGCCAGAAATGCCCGCGTGTAACGCGCTGCTTTTTCTGACGCGGATAGCAAACGCGGCGCCTTGCGAGCGCCGCGTCGACTTGCGACGCTCATGCGCCACATCCGGCATCCTACACGCTCAATACGTCTTCGTTCAACCGTCAAAAAGACGTATACGCACAGGACCTGCCGGCAAGTTCAGCGTTGTCCGAACGAAATCTCGCCGAACAGTGCCTTTTGCTCGCGCGGTTGCGAGCGCCAGTACTGCGGCGGCGCTTCGACGGTCGCGCCGAGTTGCGCCGCGGCGTGCCACGGCCAACGCGGGTTGTACAACAACGCGCGGGCCAGTGCGATCAGATCGGCATCGCCCGCTTCGATAAGCTGCTCGGCATGCAGCGGATCGGTAATCAGGCCCACGCCGATCGTCACGAGGCCCGTTGCCTGTTTGACAGCCTTCGCGAACGGAATCTGATAGCCCGGCTCAAGCGGAATTCTCTGCAATGGGGAGACGCCACCGGACGACACGTCGATCCAGTCGCAGCCGCGCTTTTTCAACTCCAGCGCGAACGTGATCGTGTCCTCGAGCGTCCAGCCGCCTTCAACCCAGTCGGTTGCCGAGACACGCACGCCAACCGGTTTGTCGGCGGGAAACGCCGCGCGCACGATGTCGAATATTTCGAGCGGAAAGCGCATGCGGTTTTCGAGCGAACCGCCGTAGTCGTCGCTGCGTTGGTTGGCAATCGGCGACAGGAATTGATGCAGCAGATAGCCGTGCGCGGCGTGCACTTCCAGTGCATCGAGACCAAGGCGCGCGGCGCGACGTGCGGAAGCGGCGAAGGCTTCTCGAATCCGGTTCAATGCAGGTGTATCCAGGGCCAAAGGCGGCTCTTCACCTGCTTTATGCGGCAACGCCGACGGCGCATGCGGCAGCCAGCCGCCTTGTGAAACCGGAATCAGCTGACCGCCTTCCCAAGGCGTGTGGCTCGACGCCTTGCGTCCTGCATGCGCCAACTGCATCGTCACACGAATGTGCGAATGCTTGCGAATCGCAGCCAGCACCGGCACAAGCGCGGCTTCGGTGGCGTCGTCCCACAGTCCAAGATCGCCGGGCGTGATGCGTCCGTCCGGCTCGACCGCGGTCGCCTCGATACACAACATGCCGGCGCCGGATAACGCGAGACTGCCGAGATGGATCATGTGCCATGCGGTAGCCTCGCCACGTTCGGCGGAATACTGGCACATCGGGGACACAACGATACGATTGGGAAGCGTCACGCTACGCAGCGTGAGCGGGGAAAAAAGCGCGCTCATGGATTACGCCCAGTAGAAACCCGAGAGCGAACGAGCATAGCACCGCGGGTGATTGTCTGCAGGCGCGCGCAGATCAGGGTTTCGGCTCGACCTGATCGAGCCACTCGCCGAACATCCGGCGCGCGGCGACTTCCAGCGTCGGACCGAATTGCGCGGTCTCGGCCCGCAGCTGGCGCGCATCGATACCGTGGCCGGCAATCTCGCCGGCATTGCCGATCAGCCAGGGTTCGAAACGATCAGCGCGAATCTCCGGATGACATTGCAGACCCAGCACATGACCACCCCAGGCGAACGCCTGGTTTTCGCACGCCGGGGTCGAAGCGAGACGGGTGGCGCTGTCGGGCAGATCGAAGGTGTCGCCGTGCCAATGCAGCATCGACGTATGCGCGCCGTCCAGATGACGCACCGGCGAAGCACGGCCCGCATCGGTAAGCGTAAGCGGGGTCCAGCCGAGTTCGGTATGGCCTGCGGGATAAACACGCGCACCAAGTGCACGGGCGATCAATTGCGCACCGAGGCAGATGCCGAGCGTCGGCAAACCGGCGGCGATCCGCTTTTCGATCATGGAGAGCAACGGGACGAGCGTCGGATAAAGCGCGTCGTCGGTTGCACTGATCGGGCCGCCGAGCACGACCATCAGCGACGCAGCAACCGGGTCCGGCGCGTCGATCCGGGCAAAGCCGACATCGAGATAGCGCACCGGGCGACTCCGTGCACCGAGTTCCAGTTCAAGACTGCCCAGATCCTCGAAGTGCACATGGCGAATGGCCAGAACTTCGTGATTCATCAGCCTGCCCCACCTTCAGGTTGACTAAAGACTTGCCGCTACACGGCGCGAACCGGCCGGCAGACGGCGATCGCCGCCCGCCGGAACACGGCATGGCAGTGTAGCGGATTGTCCCTGGAGATGCCGCCTTATTGGGCGAAGATCTTCCAGGTCTTCTTCTGGGTGGCGACGTCGGCCGCTTCGTACACCGAGCAATCGAGACGCAAATCCGTGTCCGACATGTTCATGCCGAGCAGCCCGCAGTGGTGCGGCGTCTTCTTCGGATTCTTGCTCGGCTCGAAATGCGTGCAGCTCAGGCACATGCGGTGCGGCGGAATCGTGCCTTGCGCTTCCAACTGGTGGACGGTCTTGAGCAACGTGCGATAGAACAACGCCTGTTCTTCGTCGCGCAACGTGCCGACAGCCTTGGCCAGAAAGTCCGGCCATTGCGCAGCGCGCTTCGCGGCGGTTCGGCCACGCGCCGTCAGACGGACGGCGAGGGCACGGCCATCGTCGAGGGCGCGGCGTTTTTCGACCAGACCTTTGGTCTCGAGCGTGCTCACGGCATCGCTGGTGGTCGCGGCGGTCAGGGCCGTTTCACGGGCAATTTCGCCGAGACGCATCGGGCCTTTGCGCTGCATCAGCAAGACCAGGATTTCGCCCTGGGTCGGCGTAAGGCCTGCGCCTTCCGCCCATTCCCAAGCCTGGCTCCGCATGGCCGTGCTCAATCGCAATAGGCTGTGGGTCACTCGCCCGGATGCCTGTTCTCCGTATACGCCTTCGCTCATAATCTTCGTTTGGTTTATTAAAGCTTGCGTGCGATGCCGGTGAACCGCTGCCGAACACGCCCGTAGCCTGTGTGGGGTAGCCTCGCCCAGAAGCAGACGAGACGGAATCTACTATCTCAAAAATTTACCGCCTTGCAAGCCGAAGCGGTGCAAACGACATTCTATGCGAGAGCGGAGAATCGTACAGCTAAGTTATCCAACACAAGCTGTGGATAACCATGGGAAAACACAGGGGATGGCATGTGTGTCGATTCTTGATAAGCAATTTGACCGCTCCCGCCTTACATAAGTTGTCCTCGTTTCCCAGTGCCGATGCACCTCCGACCAGTCTAGTTATAGTTTACGTAGGACTTTGACTTTTCAGGGAATTATTCAGTTGTCCACAGGCAGATGCAATGCTTGTTAACTACTACTACGTTTGTATACGTAAACTTTAGAAAAACCTGAAGCCCTGCGAACTGGAAATTATTTATGAAAAAAAACCCGCACGAGGCGGGTCTTCCTTACCGTTTGACGTAAGCAATCCTGTATCCGGCTAGGCCCGCCACTGCAGGCATTGCTGCCTTACGGCTTCGTGCAAGGACTTTTCCCGCTCGAATACGCCACGCAGCCACGTCGCATCATTGACCTGACCGCGCGCAATCGTGCCGATTTCAGCGAGCGCGTTGCCCGAGCCCAATGCTTCGGCGTGCGGCGCAATCAGATCCAGCGTTTCGAGGATATCTTCGGAAATCGTTTTGCGTTCGCTCGTTTGCGGATTGATGCAGTTGCCGGCCAGACCGAACCGGCAAGCCTCGAAACGGTTAAACGTGTAGACGAGGTAATCGTCTTCTTTCGGCGTGATCGGCTTATCGAGCAGCAGATGCCGTGCAAGCGTCTGGATGTAGCAGGCGATCGCCGCGGCGCGATCCACCGACATCGGCGTATCCATCACACGTACTTCGATCGTGCCGAAACCGGGTTTCGGCCGGATGTCCCAGTAGAAATCCTTCATGCTGTTGACCACGCCTGTGTGGACCATCTTCGAGAAATATTCTTCGAAGCTGTCCCACGTCAACACAAACGGCGCGCGGCCCGACAGCGGAAACGCGAACACGGAATTCAGTCGTGCCGAATGAAAACCGGTATCGACACCCTGCACAAACGGCGATGAAGCGGACAAGGCGATGAAATGCGGAATGAAGCGCGACATGGAATGCAGCAGATACAGCGCGCTGTTCGGATTCGGACAGCCGATGTGCACGTGCTGTCCGAACACCGTAAATTGCTTGGCAAGATAGCCGTACAGCTCGGAAAGATACTGAAAGCGTGGCGTATCGACGATCTGCCGTTCGCTCCATTGCTGGAACGCGTGCGTACCGCCACCGCACAAGCCGACGTTCAGGTGGTCGGCGGCGGAAACCAGCGTGTCGCGAATCTTGCGTAAATCGGTGACGGCCTGTTCATGCGTCGTGCAGATACCGGTCGACAACTCGATCATGCTTTCGGTGATTTCCGGCGTAATGTTGCCGGGGATTTTTTCATCCTTGATGAGGCGCATCAGATCCGAGCCGGCTTTGGTCAGATCATAGTCGTGCGTATTGACGATCTGCATCTCGAGTTCGACACCGAAAGTGAACGGTTTCGAATCGATGAAGGGTTCGAGTGACATGGCGTCCCCTGAGTCAGGTCGGCCGGGCATTTGTCACATGCCCGGCCGTTTTTGAAGCGAATAAGTTGGATAAAGCGCGTGCCGCATTGAGAAGCGGCGTGCGCTTACTCTTCGCGCCGTTCACCCACCAGCGCAAGGCTGCGATACACGAGCCACGGCCCGAGAATCTGCAGCACGAAAATCGAGCACATCACGATCGCCCGCAGTTGCGGGTCGAAATTCGGATAGAGGTTGTACGTATCGTCGACGAGGAGGTAAGCGAGCGCCGACATGGGCGATAACGACAAACCTAGCGCCATCCCCTGCTTCCAGTTCAAGCCGCTCGGTTTGGCGAAGGCCAGCACGCCGACCAGTTTCGCCGCCAGACGAGCAACAATCAGACCCAACGCCGCCACACCGCCGAGCGCGATGTCTTTCCATTCGAACGAAGTCAGCGTCAGCACGAACAGAATCACGGTCAACAACCAGCCGGCCGTGCCGAAATGTTCCGGCCACAACTGCGGACGCGCTTCAAGATTCTTCACGATGATGCCCGCGGCCAGCAAGGCAAGAATGGTGGACAGCTTGAACAGATGCGCCACCGCAATCGCCAGCAGCACGAGGCCGAACAGCGCGACGAACGAATGCTCATCCTGCATATTCAGGCGGCGATAAAAAAACGTGCACGTGCGCGCCAGCAGATAGGCCAGCACGAGCGAGCCGACCAGCAGATACAGCGGCTGCAGAATCGTGGCGTATACGTTGCCGTAGACCTCCTGGTGCAACCAGCTCGATACCAGCTTTTCGATCACCACCGCATACATGCTGTTCAACGCGGTAAGAGTCAGCAAACGTTGGGTGACCTGACCTTCCGCGCGCAACTCGGTTTTGAGCTGGATCACCATTGCCGGCGAGGTCGCCATGGCAATCGCGGCAAGCACGGTCGCCACCATCAGCGGCACTTTCAGGAACAACAAAACCGGCAAAACCAGCGCGAACGTCAGCGTGGCTTCGGCGACGCTCGACAGAATCAGCCAGGGATTGCGGCGAATCCAGCGCAGATCGAGTCGGCTGCCAAGTTCGAATAACAACAAACCGAGCGCCACGTCGAGCAACGGGCGTGCAGCGCTGGCGGAATCCGCGTCGATCACGCCGGAACCGGCGGCGCCTGCTATCAGGCCGATGACCGCATACCCGGAGATGCGCGGCAAACGCCATGCGCGATAGCAAAGTTCCCCGCATAGACCCGCGACGAGCAATGCGAGACCAGCCCAAAAAATGGCGTCGGGTATCAGTGGCCAGGCTGGAAAAAATGAAAACGCCGATTTCATCGTGATGGGTTCTCCTTTGCAGCAACGGCAGACGACACGAACCGGCGCACATACCGGCGAGCGGGTGGGCGCATGAGGCGCTCACTGTCGCGATCGTTTCGCGTGACCAGCGTTGCGAGTTTTCAACGATCGGATGATCTGAATGCGCCGCAGCCGCAGGGAGCGCGGCGCATTCCGGGGTGCGGCCGCAGCATCCGGCACGACACGGTGAAAGAACGCCGTCGACTTTGAATCAGATTCTGATTGAGCGGCACCGTTCCATTGCTGCGTGTGCCGCCAGAGGCGAGGCACGACGCGGAAAAGAACGGCGATTGTGCCATAGCTTTTTCAGACTTGACCGAAAAGACAGGAACATGCAGGCAAAACGGTAAAAACGTGCGTTATCTACTAGAGATGAGGAAAAAGCGACCGTTTGAGAAGATAGTCTGGCGCCCTTAGCGTACAGGTTCAACGTTGCAGATATGTTTTTCGGAGCGGCGCCGGCAGTGTTTTTTCCTCGATTGCGAGCGGTTTCGACTCGACGATTGCGCTCGATCTCGAGAGGGTTCTTCTGTTTACAGGTTTACCGTATGTATACGTAGTAACAGTTAACAAGGTGCCTCGTTTTCTGTGGATAACCTTGGTTTACCGAATCGATTCATCGGGTTGCCGCTCGTATAACAGGATGCACAGCGTGTGCGGGAGCGGCGGGTATACAAGGGTAACTTTTCGCGATTTTCGACGGTCGCCGAGTTACCCCGTTTACGTCCACAACGGTTCCACATGAGTTGCGCCGGTAAACGGCGCGGTTATCCACAAGATTCGGTGGATAACTTTTCTCGTCGCAAATGTTCAGTGCGTGCGGTTAACGCACTGTGCCCTGGCGCAATGCGCGCAAGAGGAAGCGGGCAGGATCGATGTCTTCGGCCAACTCCCGTTCGAGCGGCCATGGCTCACCTTCGATTTGCGAGGCGATCAACTCGGCGCCTAACGCCGCCCATACCAGACCGCGGGATCCATAGGCGAACGCGCTGTACAAGCCATCGACGCGCGGCAGATCGAGCGGCCATGCGCCACGCAGACGCTCGGCGTCGCGCGTCGAGGCGGCTTCGTCGGCGATGTTGCCGATCATCGGCATGCGGTCGCTCGTGACGCAGCGAAACGCAACGCGCCCAGCGAGCGCCGCTGTCCGTGCCGGATCGACGATGCCGTCGAAGGCCGGCAGCATCTGCGCGACACGTTCGAGGTTTTCCAGATGGCCATCCGGCCGCAGTGCGGTGTCGGGGTCGTCGAGTTCGTAAGTCGCACCGGTGAGCGTGACACCGTCGGCTAATGGGACTGCGTAGCCTTCGCCGATTACCGGCATCGCAAGCGGCGGGACAGTGCCCGGCGGTAGCAAAGTCAACTGGCCACGGATACTGCGGGTTGGCGCGTGCTGCAAACCGGCGATGCGCGCGGCCTCGTGTGCGCTTGCGACAATAACCACCGGCGCGCGCGCGATAGCCTGTCCTTCTGCATCGAAGACGGTCCATTGATTGCCCGATCGCTCAAGGCGCGCCACGTTCACGCCGAAGCGGCGTTCGAGCCGATCGCCTGCCGCCGCGCACTGCGCGGCGCAAAGGGATGCCGGATCGATCCAGCCGCCGTGTGGAAAGAGCCAGCCGCTTCGGGAAAGCGGCATGCCGGCAAGGGCTTGTGCTTCGCTCTGCGATACGGGCGTCACGTATTCAGACGGATAACCGAACGCCGCGATTGCCTCGCTCATCGAGCGTGCTTCATCATCGTCCGCGGCAATCTGCAATAGGCCGGGAGCGCCGCGCAATACAGGGTGGCCAAGCCGTTCGAGCGCGGCCCAGCGCCTCAGCGTGTAGAGAAAGCCCGCACGCGTGACGCGCGACGCGACGCTGTCGTCGCGCGAAATCATTGGGTGGAACACGCCGGCCGGATTGCCCGAGGCGTCTTGCGCCACTGAAGCATGGCGCTCCAGCGAGGTGACACGCCAGCCCCGTGCAGCCAGGCGCTCGATCACGGCGCAGCCGGCAAGCCCGGCGCCGATCACAATGGCGTGCCGTTCGTCGACTTCGAGCGGCGCTGGCGGCTCATAGCGGCGCACGCGCCAGCGCGGCGCGAAGCGGCCGACCAGCATCGCCCGTTTCCAGCCGAAGCCGTCGACTTTCCGATACTCGAAACCACATTGCGTCAACGCGCGCTTGATGTCGCCGGCGCTGGTGTATGTAGAGAATGTGGCGCCCTCACCCGCCATGCGAGCGATCGACTTGAAGATCGCCGGCGTCCAGATCTCGGGGTTTTTGGCCGGCGCGAAGCCGTCGAGATAGAACGCGTCGGCGCGCAGCCGCAGGTTCGGCAAGGTCTCCCCGGCGTCGCCGAACACGAGCGTCAGGACGACCCGCCCGTCTTCGAACTCCAGCCGATGGGTGCCGGGCACGAGCATCGGCCATGCGCCGGCCACTGTTTGCGCGAGCGCGGCTATCGCCGGATCGGAAATCGTCGCGGCATATACGCTTTGCAAATCGGCCTGAGTAAAAGGATGTTTCTCGGTCGAGACGAAGTGCAACCGCTCGCAGCGCGCCGGATCGTCACGCCAGGCAGCCCAGGTCATCAGGAAGTTGATGCCCATGCCGAAGCCGGTTTCAAGCACCGTGAAAATGCGACGGCCCTGCCATCGGTCCGGTAGCGCGTTGCCGCGCAGGAAGACGTATTGAGCCTGCTCGAGACTGCCGACAGCACTGTGATAGATGTCGTTGTAGAGCGGCGAAAAAGGCGTGCCGTTGTCGCGAAACGCGAGGACGGCGGGGATCAGCGGATCGGTCATGCGCGGCGGAAAATGACGCTCGAAAGAGCGGATCAGACGTTACCGCCAGCGCGCGCAGCTCGCCGGACGGCGAAAAAGACGCGCTTCAACGTTGGCAAAAACCAACGCTGAGCCCCGTCCATACTGGGTTTGAGCCTCCAATTGAGGCTCGCGAAGCGAAAAAAGAAGGGTTTCCCCTCAATCTCGGCCCCGAAACCGCTTAAATTCTTCGAAACCCTTATCCTGATTGGGTTTGCGCTGCGCTATCATAGCAAGCGCCGCGAAGGGAGCGGCAGCACGGCCGACGGGTAGTCAAATCGCCCGGCGCTATTGTCCGGAGGGGATCCGGATTGCAGCTGCTCGACGGCGTGGCCCGCGCACGGATAATCGGCGCGTTCGCGCTGTTCGTGTCAACCTAAACTCAGAAAGGAACCTTAATGAACAAACAGGAACTGATCGACGCCGTCGCAGGACAGACCGGCGCCAGCAAGGCTCAAACCGGTGAGACGCTGGACACGTTGCTTGAAGTGATCAAGAAGTCCGTGTCGAAGGGTGACGCGGTCCAGCTGATCGGCTTCGGCAGCTTCGGTTCGGGCAAGCGCGCAGCACGTACGGGTCGTAACCCCAAGACCGGCGAGACTATCAAGATCCCGGCCGCCAAGACCGTCAAGTTCACGGCTGGTAAGGCATTCAAGGATGCAGTCAACAAGCGCTAAGCAGATTACTGCCTGGCAGTTGACACCCGCCCATGGCGGGTTTTTTTTCGCCTGCGATTTTTTGTTTTGGCCGCAACCGTAACAAGCGCCGCGGCCAAACAAACAGCACCAGGAGCAAAAGCGGCCTAGTCGTGGCGATGCACGATTTCGCCGTGACCATGGCCGTCGTGGTCGTGGTCGTGATCATGGTCATGATCGTCTTCGTCGAAGTCCCATGTGGGGAACGGATCGGCGAATTGTTGCCACGCTTGCGGGCCCGCCGCGTATTCCTCGTCGGTCACGAGGCACGCGTCGAACTTCGCTTTCCAGACAGCCGGGTCGATGCCGACGCCAATCATCACCAATTCCTGGCGACGATCGCCGATGCTCAGGTCGTCCGGATCGCCGTACCAGTCGGCGGCAATTTCGGCGGCCAGCTCGTCATCGCCATCCGGCCATTCGCTGCGATCCTGAGCGGCCCACCACATGCCCGCCGGACCATGCCGGCAAGCGCCACCCGCCTGCGACAGCGAACCGGCGATGTCGTTACGCGTGGCCAGCCAGAAGAAGCCCTTGCTGCGCAACACGCCCTTCCACTCTTCATGCAGCAGTGCCCACAGGCGCTCCGGGTGAAACGGCCGGCGCGCGCGGTAAATGAAATTGCCGATGCCGAATTCGTCCGCTTCACCGTGATGAGCATGGCCGTGTTCATGACCGTGCTCATGCTCGTGTTCGTCATTAAGCGACGCCAGCCAGCCCGGTGCGCTCGATGCCTCGTCGAAATCGAAGCGCCCGGTGTTCAGCACTTCGCCAAGCGGCACTTCGCCGAAACGGCTCACCACCTGCACGGCGCGCGGATTGATACGCGCAAGGATGCGCTGCAAACGCGTGAGCTCATCCGCGCTCACCAGATCGGCCTTGTTCACCACCAGTACGTCGCAGAATTCAATCTGCTCGATCAGCAACTCGACCAGCGTCCGGTCGTCCTCCTCGGTCGCGGCAATGCCCCGTTCGGAGAGCGCGTCGGCCGACCCATAGTCGCGCAGGAAGTTGAACGCATCGACCACCGTCACCATCGTGTCGAGCTGGGCGACATCGGACAGCGACACGCCGTCCTCATCGACGAAGGTAAAGGTTTCGGCAATCGGCATGGGCTCGGCCACGCCGGTCGACTCGATCAGGATCGCATCGAAGCGCTTTTCGCCCGCGAGCCGCTTGATCTCGACCAGCAAGTCGTCACGCAACGTGCAGCAGATGCAACCGTTCGACAGCTCGACGAGCTGTTCTTCGACATGCGAAAGCGCGGCGGCGTCACGCACGAGCGTTGCATCGATATTGACGGCGGCCAGATCGTTGACGATCACGGCGACGCGCAAATCGGCGCGATTCGCGAGGATGTGGTTCAGGAGCGTGGTCTTGCCGGCGCCCAGAAAACCGGAGAGCACGGTGACTGGCAATAGCGGCTGGTTCATCGCAGTACGGAAAGACAAGAGGATTGGAAGGCGTGCCGGGCTTGGGGTTGCATGACTCCGGGACCGGAAGATGGCCGGACAGCGACGGCAGCACGAAGCCGCATTGTGCATCAAACGGGGGACGGCCGCGTGACGGGCCGGATCAAAAACCGCTACCGCTCACTGTCCGGCCGGCATCAGGTTCCACTTGCGCAGGATCGCGGCGATCTGCTGCGCGTACTTGTCGCGCAGGGCCGGCGTCTCGGAATGATATGCGCCGACTGCCTGCCAGGTATTGCCGTATTTGTTCATCTGGCGCCGCAGATGCCACGCCGCGATATAGACGTTCTTGCAAGGCTCCATCAGCGTGCCTTGCGAGATGCCGTACTGGGCGAGCGTCGGCAGATGAATCGAGTTGATCTGCATCACGCCGTAGTCGGTCGAACCGTTGGCGTTCTTATGCAGCGCGTCCGGCCGATTGTGTGATTCCTGCCAGGCAATTGCACGCAGAATCAAGGGGTTGACCTTCTGATACCCCGCAGCCGCGTCAAAACAATCGGCGCGCGCGGACCCTGCTGCGATCAGCAAGGCAAGTCCTGCGGCGACGGTGACGAGACGTTGTTTCATCACTCAAGATGACTAAACAAATTGCAAAGGTAAGGTTCGGTAAGGTAATGCGCGGACCATATTTCAGCCGCTGAGGCTCACTGGCTGGGCCTTCGTTGGACATCGGGGAAAACCCGCGTCGGCAAGTCACAACCAGCACCTCGAACGGCTCGTATCATACCGGCACACCTAGACGCGTCAAGTTGGCTAACCGACATAATCAAGCGTAAAACGAAGGGCTTCTGCGGTTTGGCGCACTGAAGCTCATTTGCTTTCAATTGATTGACGATTCGAGACGGTCTTTAGAGTAATCACACAGGGCCGTTTGTTTTGTGACAAATCCGACATGAAAAACTGTTACTGTTCATTTTTTTCGGACATTGGATGTCCGGCATCCGGGTCGCTGATCGCCTGTGACGCCGGCTGGCAGACCGACAGGGCGGCGGCCTGCTCAAATGTTCGCACGGCATGACCGTCGACGGCTACGGCTGTTGGCATCGATCCCACATTCCATGAGAAGAAATCGTATGGCATTGCGTCGCGTCGCAACGGCGCTGCTGGTGGCTGGATTGATCACCGCGCAGACAGCACAGGCACAGGTGACACTCAATTTCGTGAACGCCGATATCGACCAGGTGGCCAAGGCGATTGGCGCAGCGACCGGTAAAACGATCATCGTCGATCCGCGTGTGAAGGGTCAGCTGAACCTCGTTTCGGAAAATGCGGTGCCTGAGGACCAGGCGCTCAAGACCTTGCAATCCGCTTTGCGGATGCAGGGTTTCGCGCTGGTTCAGGATCACGGCGTGCTGAAGGTCGTACCCGAGGCCGACGCCAAGCTGCAAGGCGTGCCGACCTACGTCGGCAATGCACCGGTGGCGCGAGGCGATCAGGTGGTCACGCAGGTGTTCGTGCTGAAGAACGAATCGGCCAATAACCTGCTGCCGGTCTTGCGTCCGCTGATCTCGCCGAACAACACCGTGGCGGCTTATCCGGCCAACAACACGATTGTCGTGACCGATTACGCCGACAACGTGCGGCGTATCGCTCAGATCATCGCGGGTGTCGATACGGCGGCGGGCCAGTCGGTGTCGGTCGTGCAGTTGAAGAACGCCAACGCGATCGACATCGCCACACAGTTGACCAAGATGCTCGACCCCGGCGCGATCGGCAGCACCGACGCCACGCTGAAGGTGTCGATCACGGCGGACCCGCGCACCAACTCCCTGCTGATCCGTGCGTCGAACGGCGGCCGTCTCGCGGCGGCGAAGCAACTGGCAAAGGAACTTGATACGCCGACCACGATGCCTGGCAACATGCACGTCGTGGCGCTGCGCAACGCGGATGCGACGAAGCTCGCGAAGACCTTGCGCGGGATGCTTGGCAAAGGCGGAGACAGCGGTTCGTCGGGCGGCTCGAATGAAGCGAATTCGTTCAACCAGAACGGCGGCGGTGGCGGGTTGGGCAGCAATTCGACAGGCACGTCGGGTACGCCGCCGCTGCCGTCGGGCGGACTCAACAGCAGCTCCTCGTCGTCGCCGATGGGCGGTAGCGGGGGGGGATACGGATCGAGCGGCGGTGCCGGTTCCGCCGGACTGCTAGGCGGCGACAAGGACAAGAGCGACGACAATCAGCCGGGCGGCATGATCCAGGCGGACTCCGCGACCAACTCGCTGATCATCACCGCGGCCGAACCGGTGTACCGCAACCTGCGGGCGGTGATCGACCAGCTCGATGCGCGGCGCGCGCAGGTTTATATCGAGGCACTGATCGTCGAGTTGAACTCGAACACGAATGCCAATCTCGGCATTCAGTGGCAGGTCGCGAACAATTCGCTGTATGCCGGCACCAACCTGTCCACGGGCAACAGCAACAGCATTGTCAATCTGACGGCGGCTGCCGCGGCAGGCGCGACCACCGGCGGCCTCGCCGGGGCGCTCGGAAACGCGACCGGCGGGCTCCAGCAGGGCCTCAACATCGGCTGGATTCACAACATTTTCGGTGTGCAGGGACTCGGCGCGCTGCTGCAGGCGCTGTCGCAGACCGCCGACGCAAACGTGCTGTCGACACCTAACCTCATCACGCTCGACAACGAGGAAGCCAAGATCGTTGTCGGTACGAACGTGCCGATTCAGACCGGTTCGTATTCGAACCTCACGAGCGCGACCGCGACGTCTGCGTTCAATACTTACGACCGTGTCGACGTCGGTCTGACGCTGCACGTCAAGCCGCAGATCACCGACGGCGGGATTCTCAAGCTGCAGCTCTACACGGAAGACTCGGCGATCGTGAACGGCACGACCAACGCGACGACTAACCCGGCCGGTCCGGAGTTCACGAAGCGTTCGATCCAGTCGACGGTGCTTGCCGATAACGGCGAGATCATCGTGCTGGGTGGCCTGATGCAGGACAACTATCAGGTCAGCAACAGCAAGGTGCCGTTGCTGGGCGATATTCCGTGGATCGGCCAGCTGTTCCGCTCGGAACAGAAGACCCGCAACAAGACCAACCTGATGGTGTTCCTGCGCCCCGTGATCATCACCGACCGCGCTACCGCGCAGGCGGTGACGTCGAACCGCTACGATTACATCCAGGGCGTGCAGGGTGCCTACAAGTCGGACAATAATCTGATCAAGGACAAGGACGATCCGGTGGTTCCGCCGATGCCGATCGGTCCGAGCCAGGGCGGTTCGCCCGCGATGAATCTGTTCGATCTCGACAAGATGCGTCGTCAGCAGCTAACGCCGCCGCCAGTTTCGGCGCCGGCGCCGGTCACGAATGGCGGCGCTGTGACGACGAATCCGGTCATGAACAATGGTGGAACCGTGCAGCAGACGTACCCCGCCACGAATGGCGCCGCGGTGCAGACGAACCCGGTAACGGTGACGCCTTCCACCGCTTCGCCCGGAGTGCAGCCGTGAGCACGCCGTCCACGCCGCCGTCAGCTTCTGCGTCGTCGGCAGCAGCGCGAGCCGGTGCATCGACGCAAGCTGCGGCGCCCTCCTCGGCCATTCAGACTGCGATCGTGGCGGAGCATGCCGAACGTATCGCGCCGTCAGGCGTTGCCGCGCGCCTCGTGCCCTACGGTTTTGCTCGCAGCGGTCAGATTCTGGTCGCGCATCAGCACGCCGACAGCCTCGAAGTCTGGATCAGCGAGCGCACCAGTGACGCGGCGCTTGCCGAAGTCGCGCGTAACTTTGGCGCATTGTCCATTGTGCGTGTGCCCGCCGACGAACTGGCCCAGGCGATTAACCAGGCCTACGCGCGCCAGGACGGCAGCGCGGCGCAGGTGGTTGGCGAGGTGGAAGGCGAAGTCGATCTGTCGCGTTTGATGCAGGACATCCCCGAGGTCGAGGATCTGCTCGAGTCGGAAGACGACGCGCCGATCATCCGCATGATCAACGCGCTGCTCACGCAAGCCGCACGCGAGCAGGCTTCGGATATTCATATCGAGCCGTTCGAGACTTCGTCGGTGGTGCGCTTTCGCGTCGACGGCACCTTGCGCGATGTCGTGCGGCCGAAGAAAGCGTTGCACGGCGCGCTGATCTCGCGGATCAAGATCATGGCGCAGCTCGATATCGCCGAGAAGCGTCTGCCGCAAGATGGCCGTATCACGCTGCGTGTCGGTGGACGACCGGTCGATGTGCGCGTCTCAACGTTGCCGACCGGTCACGGCGAACGCGCGGTACTGCGTCTGCTGGAAAAGGACGCCTCGCGCCTGAATCTCGAAGCGCTCGGCATGGCGCCCGACACACTCGTCAGGTTCGACAAGCTGATCGGCAAGCCGCACGGGATCGTGCTGGTGACCGGCCCGACCGGCTCGGGCAAGACGACCACGCTGTATGCGTCGATGTCGCGGCTCGAGACCGCGACCACTAACATCATGACGGTCGAAGACCCGATCGAATACGACCTGTCCGGCATCGGCCAGACGCAGGTCAACGAGCGGATCGGCATGACCTTCGCGCGAGCGCTGCGCTCGATTCTGCGGCAGGATCCGGACGTCATCATGATCGGTGAAATCCGCGACCTGGAAACCGCGCAGATCGCGGTGCAAGCGTCGCTGACAGGTCACCTTGTGCTGGCGACGCTGCACACGAACGACGCGGCATCCGCAGTGACACGTTTGACCGACATGGGCGTCGAGCCGTATCTGCTGGCGTCGTCGCTGCTCGGCGTGCTGGCGCAACGGCTGGTGCGGCGTCTGTGCCCGGTGTGCCGCGAAGAACGCGTCGAAGAAGACGGCAGCGTGCGCTGGCATCCGGTCGGCTGCGACAAGTGCGGACAGTCGGGTTATGCGGGACGGCGCGGTGTCTACGAATTGCTGCTGATGGATGACGACATTCGCACCCTGGTTCACCGCAATGCGTCCGATGCGGAAATTCTCATTTCGGGCCGTGCGCAAGGTATGCGTACGCTGCGCGAAGACTCGGACCGCTGGCTCGCCTCCGGGCTGACGTCGCTCGAAGAAGTGATCCGTGTGACGGGCGGAGCATAAGCGCATGCCGGCATTTCGTTTTGAAGCGATCGATGCAGCGGGCAAAGCGCAAAAAGGCGTGCTCGATGCGGACAGCGCGCGCGGCGCGCGGACCAATCTGCGTTCGCAAGGACTGACGCCGCTCGTCGTCGAACCGGCAGCGACGCGCACGCGTGGCGAGCGCAATCAACGCCTGTCGCTAGGACGGCGGTTGTCGCAACGCGAGCAGGCGATTCTCACGCGTCAACTGGCCAGCCTGCTGATCGCCGGCTTGCCGCTCGACGAAGCGCTCTCGGTGTTGACCGAGCAATCGGAGCGCGACTACATCCGCGAGCTGATGGCGTCGATTCGCGCCGAAGTGCTCGGCGGCCATTCCCTCGCGAATGCACTGACGCAGCATCCGAAAGACTTCCCCGAGATCTATCGGGCGCTGGTGGCTGCCGGCGAACATACCGGCAAGCTCGGCCTCGTGCTCTCGCGTCTGGCCGACTACATCGAGCAACGCAACGCGCTCAAGCAGAAGATCGTGCTCGCGTTCACGTATCCGGCGATCGTGACCCTTATCGCCTTCGGCATCGTCACGTTTCTGCTGAGCTACGTCGTGCCGCAAGTGGTCAACGTGTTCGCCAGCACCAAACAGCAACTGCCGTTTCTTACCATCATGATGATGGCGCTGTCCGGTTTCGTGCGGCACTGGTGGTGGGCGATGCTGATCGGCGTGGCCGTGCTGGCGTATCTGGTGCGCTCGATCCTGAAGCAGCCCGGTCCGCGCCTTGCGTTCGACCGGTGGCTATTGACCGCCCCGCTGCTCGGCAAACTCGTGCGCGGCTACAACACGGTGCGCTTTGCCAGCACGCTCGGCATTCTGACGGCCGCGGGCGTGCCGATCCTGCGCGCGCTGCAAGCCGCAGCCGAAACGCTCAGCAACGTCGCGATGCGCGAGAACATCGACGATGCGATCGTGCGTGTGCGCGAAGGCACGTCCTTATCGCGCGCGCTTGGCAATACGAAGACATTTCCGCCGGTGCTGGTTCACCTGATCCGTTCGGGCGAAGCGACCGGCGACGTGACGACCATGCTCGACCGCGCGGCCGACGGCGAAGCACGCGAACTGGAGCGTCGCACGATGTTCCTGACGAGCCTGCTCGAGCCGTTGCTGATTCTGGCGATGGGGGGCGTGGTGCTCGTGATCGTGCTGGCGGTGATGCTGCCGATCATCGAGTTGAACAACCTGGTGCAGTGACCGGGGCGAGTTTGAAGTTGGGTGGCCGATTCGGCTATGCCGGTTGTTGTGCCGGTAGTGATGCCGATTGCTTACTCAGGCGGCGAGTACGGCGGCCGCGCAATCAGCTGAAGCGATCCGAAGCAGGACGCTTCAGCGGACGTAGATCGTAGGGCCTGCGGCATTAGCCGGCAGGAATACTTCGGAATGCGCGCCATTGCGGTCGATGATGATCGAGCGGGCGCGGACTTCGGAGAGTTTGGCGCCTTGCATGAGCGTGCTGCCGAGCGACACCGCATGCGGCGGTTCGCCACCCACGCTGACGATGGCCGCGGCGCCTTCACGCAAAGCGAGTATGCCGAACAGATGCACGTCCTGGTTGGCGCTGCGGGTGAGCTGGCCGCCGAACAGCGTGGTGGCCTGGTCGGTCGAGACCTGCGTATGCGCGGCGGCCGCGGGCAACGGTGCGCCCGACGTCGTGGAGATCGTGATGACCCAGTAGGTCAGCGTGGCGCAAAACACGGCGAACAGCGCGAGCGACAGAAGTCGGATTTGGATGGCGTTCATGCTCATATTGTACGGACTATTGTGAAACTTACGTTGGGGGATGGGCACTAACCTGGTGCTTTGCACCAGGTCCGGTGTTTTCTCGCAACCCTTCAACTACATGACATTAAAATGACCGGCCGGGTGTGTTCAATGGCAGCCTGATTGCCTGACACGCAAATCCCGCCCGATCAAAAAAATTCACCTGAGAAGAGGTAGCAAGCTATGCAACTGTCGACCATTCGCCGTCCTGAAATCGCGGGTCCGCGCAGCCGTCGTCAACGCGGTTTCACGCTGATTGAAATTATGGTCGTGATCGCGATTCTGGGCATTCTGGCCGCATTGATCGTGCCGAAAATCATGAGCCGTCCGGACGAAGCGCGGCGCGTGGCCGCCAAGCAGGACATCGGCACCGTGATGCAGGCGCTGAAACTCTACCGTCTCGACAACGGCCGTTATCCGACTCAGGAGCAAGGTCTGCGCGCGCTGATCGAAAAGCCGAGCACGGACCCGGTGCCGAACAACTGGAAGGACGGCGGCTACCTCGAACGTCTGCCGAACGATCCGTGGGGCAATAGCTATCAGTATCTGAACCCGGGCGTGCATGGCGAAATCGACGTGTTCAGCTATGGCGCGGACGGTAAAGCGGGCGGCGAAGGCAACGACGCCGACGTGGGTTCGTGGCAGTAGTCCGGCAATTCAGCCGACAGTAAGCGCCGTTGATTTTTATGCGTGCCGGATCGCCCTGCTTTTCTGGCGATCTGCTGCGCGTCTTATCGACTCATTGTTTTTCTGATCTGTAGTTGATCGTTCGTGGCCGGCACTATGCGATTGTCCGCTTGCAAGTCCCGTGTGGACACTCCGTGTACGGCGCCGTTGCCGGGCATGGCGTGCGCCGGCGCGCATATGCGCGATCAGCGTGGCTTACGCGGTCCGCTTGGCCCACGTGATTTACGCGCAGGCGGCCCGAAGCGTGCAGCGGGTTTCACGCTGCTCGAAATGATGGTGGTGCTGGTGATCGCGGGCATTCTGGTATCGCTGACCGCGCTGACGATGACTCGCAACCCGCGCACCGATCTGAACGAAGAAGCGCAGCGTCTCGCGCTGCTGTTCGAGTCGGCCGGCGACGAAGCGCAGGTGCGCGCGCGGCCGATCGCCTGGCAACCGCTCGACGGCGGCTTCCGCTTCGATCAGCGTACGGAAGACGGCTGGCGTCCGTTGCGTGACGATCTGCTCGGGCCGCGCAACTGGGAAGGTGGCGTGACCGGCGTAGCGATCGATTACCCCGGCTCGGATTCGCACCCGAGCCGTGTCGTGTTCGGCACCGAAGCGATCGACGTGCCGGTGCAGATCACGCTGTTTTCGGCGGCGGGGCGCGCGACGATCGTCGGCACCGGCAATGGCCGCTATGAGGTGCACTGAGATGCGTCGTTGCAGGGACATGGGTGCGCGCGAGATGGTCCACAGCGCGCAGCGCGGTTTTACGATGATCGAAGTGCTGGTGGCGCTCGCGATCATCGCGATTGCGTTGGCGGCATCGTTGCGCGCGGTGGGGAGTCTTGCGAATGGCGAGGCTGATTTGCATCGTCGCCTGCTCGCGGGTTGGAGTGCGGACAACACGCTGGCGCAATTGCGTTTGACGCATGGCTGGCCGAACGTCGGCTCGACGAGCTTCGACTGTTCGCAGGGCAATCTGGAGCTGATCTGTACCGAGCATGTGACGGCGACGCCGAATCCGGTGTTTCGTCGAGTGGAAGTGATGGTGACGACGCCTGGGCGTTCCGGCAATCTTGCCCAGATGGTGACGGTGGTCGCGAATGAAAACAACCGTTCGCTCTAAGCGCCCTGGCCGATCGGGCGCGCGTGGTTTCACGCTGATCGAGTTGCTCGTCGCGATCGCGATTATGGCGGTGATTGCCGTGCTGTCGTGGCGCGGGCTCGATCAGATCATTCGTGGCCGGCAGACGATTACGAACGCGATGGAAGACGAGCGCGTCTTTGCGCAGCTGTTCGACCAGATGCGGATCGACGTGCGGCAGGCCGCATCGGATGATGAATCCGGACAGGCGGCGGTGTCGGTTTCGGGCAATGTGCTGCAGATCGTGCGGGAGACGCTGTTGCCGGGGACGGCGCCGCGTTTGCAGGTGGTGAGGTATCGCGTGTCCGAGGGGCGCGTGGTCCGGTATGCGTCGCCGCCGTTGGGGAATGTGGGCGAGTTGCGGCGTGCGCTGCGCGGTGGTGAAGGAGAGGGCTGGACGGCGGTGCCTTTGATGGGTGGAGTTGGTGCTATTTCTGCGCGTCTTTACGTGCCGAAGCTTGGCTGGACCACGCAGATGAAGGATGTGCAGAGTGCTATCACGGAGAACGATAATAATTTGAAGGTGCCCCAGTTGGGGAATGCGCCGCTGCCGCGGTCGGTGACTGGGCTGGAAGTGAGTGTTGGGGCTAAGTCGTTGGCGCGGCCTGTTACGCGGGTTTTTCTCGTCGGAGAATGAATATGAGGTTCTCGTTTTTGTCTCCGCGATGGTCAGAGGGTTTTGGGGGTTTTTTGTCTCCGCGACGCTCTGTGTTTGGGCGTGTGTGGTTGTGGTTTTTCTTTGGGTTTTTGCTTGCTCGGCGTTCTTTTCTTTGTCTGCGCTCTTTCGGCGTTGGCCTTTCCTTGTTTTCTTATTGGTCTATTAGCGTCGCCCCTGTGCGGGGCAGGCACCTACTTTTCTTTGCAGCCGCAAAGAAAAGTAGGCAAAAGAAAGCGGCTCAAACCGCTAATGCTAAGCGGGTCCCCCGCACAGTTAACCGTAGTGGCACATCTGGAATCGGTGCCCCCGCACACTCCACTCTCGTGACAAGGCAGTCATCCGTTCCGGCGGCGCTGCGCGCGCCGTGCGGTACATCACGAAAAATACGGGGTGTTTCTGACGCTTGCACTCCAGCGGCCAGCGTCTTTGCACGAAGGGAGGCGCAATTGCTCTCTTCAACGCCTCTGCTCACTTCATTCGGTCGTCTCGACGCGACGCGCCTTTTGGCCGCACGCGCTTGGCCTCACGCACAGACATCCGCCGAAAAATGGGTGGTGGGGCATTCCGCCGAGGCAAAGCCGACGGCCCCCATCCACCTCAAACCAAGCCACGGGTTTTCAAGCCAAGCCGTTCCGGCGAGCGCGGAGCGCGAGGCGGGAAGTATGACTGCCTTGTCACTTCGGGTTGAGGGTACGGGGGCACAGATTCCAGATGCACCACTGCCTCTTCCGAGCCAGGGGACCCACTTAAGAATTAGCGGTGTGAGCTGCTTTCTTTTGCCTACTTTTCTTTGCAGCAGGCAAAGAAAAGTAGGTGCCCCCCCGCACAGGGGGAAAGCTAATAAACCAATAACAAAACAAGGAAAGGCCAACGCCGTAGGCACACAGCCAGGAAAGCAGCCACAAGCAAACCAAGAAAAGGCCAACGCCGCAGGCGCACAACCCAAACAACACCTGCACGCAAACCAAAGAGGCGCAGCAATAATCAGCGCCCTCCTAGTAGTCGCGCTATCAGCGATCTTAGTATCGGGCATGCTCTGGCGCCAGCAAGTCCAAATCCGCCGGATAGAAAACCAGCGCCTCCTATCCCAGGCGCAATGGGTAGCCCGCGGCGCACTCGACTGGACGCGCCTGATCCTCCGCTCGGAGGGCGACACCTCAGCCGGCATCACCTATCTGGGTGGCCTGTGGGGCGTCCCCATCGCCAAAACCCGCCTGTCGGATTTCCTCGGGCAAATAGGTGAAGTCAGAGCCGAACAAGGCCAGGACACCTATCTCTCCGGTTCGATCGAAGACGCCCAGGCGAAATTCAACCTCCGCAATCTGGTATCGAGCCCGGCGCCGGGCGTCATGCAACTGAACACGGAACAGATCGGCGCTTATCAGCGTTTGCTCGTGTCTCTCGGCGTGAACAGCCAACTGGCCAAAAACACCGCCGTGCAGGTCCGCGCGAGTCTCGCTCAATCGGCGACACGCTTCCAGACGGTCACGTCCACCACCGGCACAACAACGACCCCGACCCCGCAGGGCGGCGCCACCGGCGGCAGCTTCACCGACAAACCCGGTATGGAAGACGGCGACGACAACGCGGCGCTCGCACCGCTGCAAATGATCAGCGTCGATTCGCTGCTCGACATCCCAGGCTATACGCCGGAAATGGTCGCGCGCTTGCGGCCGTTCGTCACCGTGCTGCCGACGGTATCGGCCGTCAACATGAATACCGCCTCCGCCGAAGTGATCGCGGCGATCGTGCCGGGAATGAATCTGTCGTCCGCGCAAGCCTTTGTCGCGCGCCGGCAGACAGTGTTTTTCCATAACGTCAGCGATGTGCAACTCGCCTTGACCGGCGCCGGCGTACCGTCGGCCGGCGTCGATGCGAGCGAAATGGACGTCAACACGAATTACTTTCTGATCCACGGCCGCGTGCAGCACGAACGCGCGGAAGTGGACCGCACGACCCTCGTCTATCGCGACGCATTGACTCACACTACGCGTATCGTGCGGGTGCAAGACCAATTATGAATAACGCCTTTCCCAGAGAGAGTGGCCTTTGAGCACGCTGATCGTTCTATTGCCGCCGCGTGATCCGGCGGTGCCGTCGCAGGAATGGCAACTGCCGGACCTGCCGTTCGTGCTGCTCGACAAGTCGGGCCGCACCCAACGTGCGGGCCGCTCGGCGCTCGCGCTGCTGCCGCGCGCTTCGTCGACGGTGCTGATGGTCGCCGCCCGCGACCTGCTGATGATGCCCGCCAAGCTGCCGCCATTGCGCGGCCCGCGGCTGCGTCAGGCGTTGCCGAATATCGTCGAGGATCAGCTGATCCAGGACCCGCAAACCTGCCATATTGCCGTCGACCCGCAGCCGGTCGCGGGCGGCCGGCAATTGCTCGCGATCATTGACCGGGGCTGGTTCCGCTTCATCTGCGAGGCCTTTGCCGCAGCAGGCCACCGCAGCATGCGCGCCGTGCCGGTCACGCGCTGCCTGCCGCAAGCCGTGGCGCTCGATACACCCGCCGAAGTCGCGGAAACGGTCAACGCGGGCGAGCCGGTCATGGCGGGCTCGGCTAGCGTGGCGACGTCGCTGCCGGGTGTCGCACCGGTGGTGGCGCCAGGCGTCGCGTCGGCGGTGCCGATGGTGGCGGCCGTGCTCGGCGCCGTGGTCCAGACCGCGCCCGCCTTGTTGCTCGAAGGCGCGATTGAAAGCGCGATGGTCAGCAGCGGTGTACCGCGCGTCGAACTGGCTATCGCGCGCGGCGTGCAAGGCGAAGGGCTGGCGGTGCCGGCTAACGCTGTGAACGCGACGCTCGCCGCGCTTGCTGGCGCGGCGCCGGTTTCGCTATACATGCTGACCGAGGTGCCGGGCAACGAGCCAGGTCTCGCTGCAACCAGCCCCGCGAGACTCGCTGCTCATATCCATGGAGCCAGCCCACTGCCGTTCGAGCAACTCGCGCGGCGCGCGCTGGAGTGCCGCTTCGATCTGTGTCAGTTCGAGTTCGCCTCGCAGCCGTGGCGGCTCGACCGCGCGACGCTGCGGCGTCTGCGTCTGCCGGTCATGCTGGCGGTCGGCGCGCTGGTGGTCGCGATCATCGGCGCGAATGTGCAGTGGCTGATGCTCGCGCGTCAGCGCGATGCGATCAACACGCAGATGACCGAGCTGTTCCTCAATACCTTCCCGAAGACGACGGTCGTGCTCGATGCGCCCGATCAGATGTCGCGTCAGTTGCAGCAGTTGCGCGTGGCGGCGGGTGAACTGTCGCCGGACGATTTTCTGTCGCTCGCCGATGGTCTCGCGCGTTCGTTGGCGCCGGTGCCGGTCAACGGCATCGCCGCGCTCGACTATCACGATCGGCGGCTCGATGTGACCTTCAAGCCCGAGGTGAAACTCGATGCCGATTTCGCCAAGCGCCTCGCGCGCAACGGGCTGACCGGCGCGATCGATAGCAACACCGGCAAGTGGACCATCAGGAACGGACAATGAAAGCTGAACTCGCCCAAAGCTGGGCTGGATTCTGGGACCAGCGCACCGAGCGTGAAAAAACGTTGCTGGCGTGGGGCGGCGGCGTGCTGGCCGTGGTGATCGCATGGTCGGTGCTGTGGGCGCCGGCGCAGGATGGCCGCGCGCATCTGCGTGAATCGCTGCCTACGTTGCAGCGCCAGTTGGCGCAGATGACCGCGCAATCGAATGAAGCGCGCCAGCTTTCCGCGGCGGCGCAAGGCGTCGCACCGACCGGCGCCGCGCTGAAGGACGCGCTCACCGCCTCGCTCAGCGATCACGGCCTGGCCGCGACCCAGGTGCAGGTAATCGGCAACGCGGTGCAGATCCAGATGAAGAACGCGTCGTTCCCCGCCTGGACGAGCTGGGTCGACGATGTGCGCAAGCAGTTCAAGGTGCAGGTCGCCGAGGCGCATGTGACCGCGCTCAAGGAAGACGGCCAGGTGGATCTGACGGCATCGTTGCAGCCGTCCACCGCGAAATGACCGCGCCGTTACAGGATCTCGCATGAATTACTGGATGCGGCGCCTGCGCGTCGCGCTACCTTGGCTGGCGGTCGCGATACTGGCGAGCGCGGCCGTGATACTCACGTTGTTGCCGGCCGCCTGGATCACACCGCAGTTCGCCAGACAGACCCATGGTCACGTCAATCTCGTCGACCCGGCCGGCTCGTTGTGGCACGGTTCGGCCACGCTGATGCTGGCCGCCGGTTCCGACATGAGCGCGGCGACCCTGTTGCCGGGGCGGATCGAATGGCGCACGGCGTTCTGGCCGCTCTTCACCGGCCGTGTGCGGATGATCATGCGGCAGAGCGAAGCAATGCCCGACCCGATCACCGTCGACGTTACGCCGCGCAGCGCCATCGTCACGCCGGGCGCGATGACGGTGCCGGCCTCGTTGCTGAGCGGCCTCGGCGCGCCTTTCAACACGCTCGATCTGCAAGGCGACGTGCGTCTCGCGTGGTCCGATTGGCGCAGCTTCAATCAGGAAGCGTTCGGGCAACTGACGGTGACGCTGAACGACGTCAGTTCGCGTGTCTCGCTGGTCAAGCCGCTGGGTTCTTACCGGCTGCTGTTCCAGGCGCAAGGGGTGTCGTCCACGCTGGATCTGACGACCCTCAAGGGGCCGCTGATGCTGACCGGCAATGGCAGCGTGTCGCCGGCCTTGACGTCGTTTCATGGGACGGCCAGTGCCGCCCCGGAAGCGCGCGACAACCTCGCGGGGCTGCTGAATCTGTTGGGACGGCCAAGCGGACCGGATACGGTCGCGTTGACGTTCGTCCACTGAGACGGGTGCCTCGCGCGGGTGCGCGATTGCGGTACGGGGGTTGTGCCGTGCGAAGCTGTGCCGTGCGAAGCTGTGCCGTGTGAGCGCGTGCCGTCCTCACCGCCGCAGTGTGTGCTGTGCGACGCTGGTGCCGTGCCGTGCCGTGCCGTGCCGTGCCGTGCGGAGCGAAGCGGGGGCCGGTTTGCCCCTCGCCTAGTTGCTCTGCGCCGGCTGCGACGCGGTGCCGTTTTGCGCCACAGGCGTTGCGGACGCTGCCGGCAGCGGCGCGGGTGCTACCACATCGCCCGTTTCGCGATTCATTTGCGCTACGTCCCAGCCGCCGCCGAGCGCCTTCACCAGACCCACCGACGACACCATCCGCTGTCCGGCGATGGTCTCCAGTTTCTGCTCCGCCGTGAAGGCGGTGGTCTGCGCGGTCAGCACGTTGACGTAGCCGACCGTGCCTGCCTTGTACTCGTTCGTGACGATGGCTAGCGCTTGCCTCGCCGAATCCACCGCTTGCCGTTGCACGACGATTTCCTGTTCGAGGATGCGCTGCGAGGCGAGATTGTCCTCGACGTCCTGGAACGCGGCCAGAATCGTTTGGCGGTATGCCGCGACGTCCTGATCGTAGGCAGCGCGTGCGGCTTCGGTCTTTGCCTGGCGCAAGCCGGCATCGAACAGGGTCGCGGCAAGCTGCGGCCCGACCGTCCAGAAGCGCGACGGCGCGGTCAGCAATTGCGAGAACACGGAATTTTCGAAGCCGCCGGTAGCCGACAGTGTCAGCGAAGGGAAGAACGCGGCAATCGCGACACCGATCTGTTCATTCGCTGCCGCCGCCTTGCGCTCAGCCGACGCGATATCCGGGCGCCGCTCGAGCAACGCCGACGGCATCTGCTCGGGTACCGCAGGCGGTGTGGCGGTGAGCGGCATCGGCGGAATCGAGAAAATCGAGGCCGGTTCGCCGACGAGTACGGCGATCGCGTGTTCGTCCTGCGCGCGTTGCACACCGTTGTCGATCGCGGCCGCCTGTGCCGATTGCAACTGCGTTTGCGCCTGAATCACGTCCGAGCGCGCGGCGACGCCTGCCGCGTACTGGTTCTGCGTGAGTTGCAGCGAGCGCTGATAGGCCGCGACGGTGTCATCGAGCAGCTTCTGGGTGGAGTCGAGCGCGCGCAGCGAGAAATAGGTTTGCGCGAGCGTGGCCTGCGCGGACAGGCGCGCATTCGCGAGATCGGCGGCGGCGCCTTGCTGGCCGGCTTTCTGCGCATTCACCGAACGCGTGACCGAGCCCCACAGATCCGGCTCCCAGCTTGCGTCGAGTTGCACATTGAAACTGTTGCTGACGCCGGAGCGGCTCGACGTGGTGGTGCTGGACGATGAACCGTTGCCTGAGCGCGTAGCGCCCGCCGATGCACCGACAGTCGGGAAATACGCCGCGCGTGCTTCACCGACCAGCGCGCGTGCTTGCCGGTAGGCGGCGGCAAATTGGGCGATGGTCTGGTTCGACGCGTTCAGCTTGTCTTCAAGCGCATTGAGTTGCGGGTCTTCGTAAATGGTCCACCAGTCGCCGCGGTCTTGCCGATCGGCTGGCTGGGCGACTTTCCAGCCTGGGGCGGCTTCCTTGTAGGAAGCGGGGATCTCGGCCGTGGGCGTTTTGTAGTCGGGGCCGACCACACAACCGGCCAGCAGGGTGGCGAGGGCCGCTGCGACCGCAATAGTCAGGACGCGGGGCGTAATCGTCCGCGCGCGCGAGATTCGATCAAACTGCATGCAATGGATTCCTTCAGGACGCCGCAGTGCGGCCTATGGCGGCACTGCCGGTCGAGATCATGGCTCTGCCGGGATGTTAGCGTATGGAGCCGCTCAGGCGCGGAAAACTGAAAGGGTAATGCGGGGGGAGAAGGAGGTGTGTTACTTAGGGTGTCGGGATGGTTACATGCTATTACCGGCTTCGTTGCCTCTGGCGGCGGTAAAAACGCCATGCAGGCAACGAAGGACAGCTTTGTCAGACCGGAATTAAACCCGCGAATCCGATGAAGTAGTCTGCCGGGCCAGCTTGCCAGCCGCCGCCCGGCACGGCGCACCCAGGCGCGCCTGGCAAGCACCCGCAGCGCTTGTAGCAGCACTCGTGGCTACAACGACACTCGTCACTGCGACGGAGGGCACCGCCGATTCCTCTGGGGCTGCCTTAGCGCCTTTCTGCCCCCGCCGATGCTCCGCCCACGCAAGCACCGCGACCCCCACCGATCCACCGGGCAGCACGAACAGCACAGCGAACAACGCCAGTTTCCACCAGCGATGCGGCCCTTGAAAGCTGCTTAGCGCGGAATCGGTCAGGGAGCGGCTCAAGCCGCCAAGGGTGTTTTTGAGGTACAGCATCGGGGGAAATCCTTTTTGCACGGCGCCATCGCGGCGTGCAGGCAGTCGGTCAGAACATGGTCTCGGGTGGCGCGGGTCGCGCGTAACTCGTTGCCTATAATAATATTGACTATGCAATTAAATTTCAAGATACTTTGCTTCGCGCGGAACTGGGGTGTTGTTTTTTGCGCCGTCCGCACAGCGTGAAATGAATTTGACTTGTCTGCTTAGGCAGCTAAAATCCGTTCTGCTAGACGATGTTCCCGGATACACGATGACCGATGGGCCCTACAACGCGGACGAGATTCACCTCGAATCGAGTCTTGGCTATTACCTGACGAAAGCGCGAAACGTGCTTGTCGAGCGGATGGACCGTGCGGTCAAACCGCTAGGGCTGACCGCCCAGCAAATCGGCGTGATTCTGGTGCTGTCTGCGCAACGCGCGAGCACGCCGTTCGAGTTGTCGCGCGTCATGTCGTACGACAGCGGATCGATGACGCGTTTGCTCGATCGCCTTGAAAAGAAAGGCTTTGTGGCACGTTCGCGCAGCGACGCCGACCGTCGGATGGTCAAGCTGGAGCTGACGCCGCAGGGCCACGAAGCCGCGCGGCAATTGCCCGCTCTGGGAGCCGCCGTGCTGAACGAGCAATTGCGCGGATTTTCCGCTGCGGACCACGCCGCCTTGCTCGACCTGCTCGGCCGTTTCATTGCGAACGGCATCGGCGAGGGGGCGAGCGCGTGTTGCGGCCTCGGAGCGTCGCAGGAATCGCTGGAAGACTCACCCGAAGAGCCGTTGCCGGATCACGGCGGGCAGTAACCAGGAGGCGCTTTTGCAAGCGCCATCGTTTGAAAATATCTGTCTGGGCAGAGGGTGATGCAGCATGTAAGCGCGCCATTCGAAAGGTGCGATAAAGCTGCCGCGACAAGCTTTCCCAGTTGAGGAGAAACACATGGCTGCTACGGCTCCCGCCGAAGCCCTACCCGGCGCCGAACTCGCTCCGCTCAAGGGCGGGACGCTGGCGTTGCTCACCGTCGGTCTCGCGCTCGGTACGTTCATGGAAGTGCTCGACACGTCGATCGCGAACGTCGCGGTGCCGACCATTTCCGGCAGCCTCGGCGTGGCGACCAGTCAGGGCACCTGGGTCATCTCGTCGTATTCCGTGGCCTCGGCGATCGCGGTGCCGCTGACCGGTTGGCTCGCGCGGCGCGTCGGCGAAGTGCGGCTGTTCACGTTGTCGGTTCTGCTGTTCACGATCGCCTCGGCGTTGTGCGGCTTCGCGCACAACTTCGAGTCGCTGATCGCGTTCCGGCTCGTGCAAGGGCTCGTCTCGGGGCCAATGGTCCCGCTTTCGCAGACGATTCTCATGCGTTCATACCCGCCGGAAAAACGCGGACTCGCGCTCGGCCTCTGGGCGATGACCGTGATTTGCGCGCCAATTTTCGGGCCCGTGATGGGCGGCTATATCACCGACAACTACACATGGCCGTGGATCTTCTACATCAACGTGCCGATCGGTCTGTTCTCGGCGGTGTGCGCGTTCCTGCTGCTGCGCGGCCGCGAGACCAAGGTCACCAAACAGCGTATCGACGCGGTCGGACTCGCGTTGCTCGTGATCGGCGTGTCGTGCCTGCAGATGGTGCTCGACCTCGGCAAGGATCGCGACTGGTTCAACTCGACGTTCATTGTCACGCTGGCGATTATCGCGGTGGTGGCGATTGCATTCCTGCTGGTGTGGGAGATGACGGACAAGGAACCCGTTGTCGATCTTTCGCTATTCAGGGATCGTAATTTCGCGCTCGGCGTGGTGATTATTTCGTTCGGGTTTATGGCGTTCTTCGGGTCGGTGGTGATCTTCCCGCTCTGGTTGCAGACGGTGATGGGTTACACCGCTGGGCTTGCCGGTCTGGCAACCGCGCCGGTCGGCATTCTCGCGCTGTTTTTGTCGCCGATGATCGGCAGGAACATGCATCGGCTGAATCTGCGCGTGGTGGCGAGTTTTGCGTTCATCGTGTTTGCTTTCGTGTCGTTCTGGAACTCGACTTTTACGCTCGATGTGCCGTTCAATCACGTGATCTGGCCACGGTTGGTGCAAGGCATCGGTGTCGCCTGCTTCTTCGTGCCGATGACTACGATTACGCTGTCCAGCGTGTCTGATGAGCGGCTCGCTAGTGCTTCTGGTTTGTCGAACTTTTTTCGGACTTTGTCCGGGGCGATCGGGACGGCTATCAGTACGACGTACTGGGAGAACGATACGATCTACCATCATGCGATGTTGGCTGATTCGGTGAATGTTTATTCGGCGAATACAAATGCTTTTACCAACGCGTTGGGGGGGCTTGGGCTTTCTGGTGATGGTGTTACTGCGCAGTTGAATCAGATTGTTACGGCGCAGGCTTATATGATGGCGACTAATGATTTTTTCCGGATTTCTTGTGCGGGGTTTCTTGTGCTGGCTGTGTTGGTTTGGGTGACTAAGCCCCGGAAGGGGGTTGGGGCTTCTGTGGGGCATTAAGGGTCTTTTTTTGCCTGTTCGTCTGTTGGCCTGCGGTGTTGGGCTTTCCTTGGTCTGGTTGCCCTACGGTGTTGGCCTTTCCTTGTTTTCTTATTGGTTTATTCGCGTCGCCCCTGTGCGGGGCAGGCACCTACTTTTCTTTGCTTGCCGCAAAGAAAAGTAGGCAAAAGAAAGCGGCTCACACCGCCAGCTTATAAGCGGGTCCCCCGCGCAGTCACGGTAGTGGTGCATCTGGAATCTGTGTTCTCGCACATTCGGCGTGAGTGACAAAGCCGTCATTCTTCCGGCGGCGCTGCGCGCGCCGAAGGGTTTTTCTTGAGCTGCCGTTTGCATTTTTTGTCGCGAGTTGTTCTCGGCATCACACCCGCATTTCATCCGTGAACGCTTTCTCTCCTCGCTCACGGCGTTATCGTTTTCCGTTTTTTCCCTCACTGCGTTATTGCTTCCCCACTCGTTCCCGGGATTGACTGGCCTGATGCGTCCGGGTGCATTGCCGTTGGGGCTGGTTGCGAGGGTTTTGCGTCGCTCTGCGGCGCGGTGCCTCGGACGTATTCCTTGAAGTCGGCGCCCGCCTCCCATGGGTTCGGTTTGCAACCCAGCGAGCCGTCGCAATGCGCAGCAAATCCTATCGTCGCTGTGCCGTCCGGGTTCGGCGTGCGCGTGATCTGGTACGCCAGAGCACGCTTGCCACCGTCCGGGCCGGCAGTCTGGATCAACGTGTCAGTCGCAGATTCAACCTTGTACTTCGAATGGCTCGTTACCCACGCCTGCGCACGCTGCCACCAGACATCACATTCGACTTTGCTCGAACACGTCAACGGCGTTGTCGCGATCTGCATCACGTCCGGGTCAACCTGCCCCTGCGTCGAACATCCCGCCGTCGCCACCAGACACAGCACGGCCAACAGATCTTTTCTCATCACGTCGAAGCCTCCCTCTCTGGAGCGGGTCATTCATGTTGGACCGTATCCCCGGCCCGGTGTTTCATACGCATCCGTGAATCGTCTAACAAGCGGAGATTTTGCCGGTGTGGTCATACGTCCCGCACCGCTCTGCGTAGGCGTTACCCGGGCGCAATAAAAAAGCGGCCTCCAAGGCCGCTGTCTACTTCATAAATGAAAATGCCGTTCGGTGTTAATCGAACGGCATCAGGGTACGATCTGCTTTCTGCTGTTCAGGTCATGGTCTGCGTTCTGTCGTTTAGACGCTAAAGCGGTTCAGGGTGTACGCCCGGTATGCCGCGACAAACGCGTCGAATGAACCGACCTCTTCCTGTTCAAGTTTGGTCTGCTCCGCCAACGACTGTGCCGCGAGGTCGGTGAATTCCTTCGTCTGCGCGGCGTCCAGCGGACGCGAGCGGAACCAGGCGGCGTGCGCCTCGCTTTGCTCGAGGCCGAATGCGAGGAAGCTCTGCTGTTTGTCGCGCATCGTCTGCAATACGCGCGCGGACGGTGTCAGCGATGCGTCCGCCAGCTTCGCGCGCTGAACCGCAACGGCGCGTGCGTGCGCGTCGCCACCGTGCAACGCGTCGAGCGTTGCCGCGGCTGCGTCGATCTTGACGAACAGTTCGTTCGCCCAATCCGTCATCGCAACCGGTTGGCGGTCGCGCATCAGCTCGAGGCCCGGCTTGCGGCCTTCCATCGTCACGCGGCCGAAGTTCTGATTCGCCTCCGCGTACGCGTCCGGCGGCAGCGGCGCGCTGTCGTCGAGTGCGCAGACCAGCAGGTAAGCGTCGAGAAAACGCGATGTCTCCAGCGAAATGCCAGTCGGCTCGAATGGATCGATGTCCATGCAGCGCACTTCGACATACTGCACGCCACGCGCAGCCAATGCATGCAACGGACGCTCGCCGGGATACGTCACGCGCTTCGGACGAATCGTCGAATAGAACTCGTTTTCGATCTGCAGCACATTCGTGTTGATCTGCACCCACTCGCCGTCGCGCTGTGTGCCGATCGCCTCGTACGCGGGGTACGGCTGGCTCACGGCCTTCGCGAGCGCGTCGAGGTAGCCCGGCAGCGTGTCATAGTCGGCGTGCAGCGCGGCTTGCGCGGTGGTGTTCGAGTAACCGAGGTCGCTCATGCGCAAGCTGGTCGCATACGGGCGATACAGCGTGTCGGCGTCGAAGGTTTCGAGCGTGTGCTGGCGGTCACGGAGGAATCGGCGATCCAGTGCCGGCGACGCGCCGAACAGGTACATCAGCAGCCAGTTGCTGCGGCGAAAATTGCGGATCAATGCGAGGTAACGGTCGGACTGAAAATCGACGGCGGTTGCCGTGGATTGCTGGTCGGTATGCAACACCCGCCACACTTCTTCGTTCAGCGAATAGTTGTAGTGGATGCCGGCGATGCACTGCATGGTGCGGCCGTAACGGAGCGCCAGGCCAATGCGGTACACGTACTTCAGTTTGCCGATATTCGACGAGCCGTAGCGCGCAATCGGAATACCGTCGTCCGTTTCGGGCAGCAGGCCCGGCATGGAGTTGTTCCACAGGATCTCGTCGCCGAGCTCCGCGTAGACAAAACGATGCAGCGTATCGAGCTTTTCGAGCGTGATCGCGACGTCGTGTTCGGCCGGCGTGATCAGTTCGAGCAGCGCTTCGGAATAGTCGGTGGTGAGCGAGGGATGCGTGAGCGCCGAGCCGAGCGCGCGCGAATGCGGCGTCATGGCGAGCTTGCCGTCGTGCGTCACGCGCAGGCTTTCCTTTTCGATGCCGCGCAAGCCGCGTACCAGCGCATCGCGCTGCGGGCCTGAGGTCAGCACGGACAGGCGGTGCGAGAACGCGTCGTTCGTGCGGGAGGATGTCGTGTTTGGCATTGATGCGAGTCGGGCGTTGTCGGCCGCCATGTGCCGCTTCGCTGCTTACGTGCAGCACTGCGCGGTTGACAACGTTCGGCGGAATTTTCGGGTAGCGGGCACTTTAACATCTCGCCACGGCGGCTGCTTGAGGCCGCTTCGGCGGGCCCTCGGACCACGCAACCCGGCCTGTTTGCCGGACGAATCGGCCCGCCCTGTGCCTCGTCGCTCTACCTCGCCCGCGCCCGGCGCGCGATCCGCGTTTGTTTCCGACTGGCGTATGACCTTCGCTTCCGCGCGAGACCGCCAGCTCCCGGTTCGCCGGTCCGCGCGGCGTTGCTCCCTAGATGTTGAATGATCCCAGCCACCGCGAGGAGGCGCCGCTTGCACGGCCCACTTACATCCGTGCCGCCTCACTCCCTGCGTGTCCCACCGCCTTAGCCGCCGCGCGCGGCTCCCGCCCGATCCGCTACCTCGTTCCACAGATGCATCGCCGCGTACGCGCGCCACGGCCGCCACGCGTCGGTACGGATGCGTTGCTGCGTGGGCCGCACGAGCGCCGGATCGCGTGCGCAGATCGACTGCATCAGCACGAGGTCCCATGCCGGCCACGCGTCGGCATCGCGCCATGCGCGCATCGCCACATACTCGACGGTCCATGGACCGATGCCAGGCAGAGCGAGCAACGCTGCGCGCAGGCTGCCGGCGTCGGCGATGCTGCTGTCGAGCGGCACGTCGCCTGAAGCGACCGCCTGCGCGAAGCCTTGCAACGCCGCTACGCGTTTACCCGGCATGCCGATCTTGTCCAGATCCACAGCCGCGAGCGCGGCGGGCGTCGGAAAGCGCCACGCAGTGTTGTCATGCGGATGACCTTCGATGCGTTCGCCGGCACGCTGCACCAATCGTCCGATGATCGTGGTCGCCGCCTTCACGCTGACCTGCTGTCCGACAATGGCGCGCACCACCAGCTCGAAGCCCGACCACGCGCCTGGCACACGCAAGCCCGGCACGGCTTCGATCAACGGCGCGAGCCATGGGTCGGCGGCCAGTTCGCGGCCGATCTTCTTCGGGTCGGCGTGTAGGTCGAACATCCGCGCGATCGGTGCGGCGAGCGCATCGGCATGACGGCTCACGGGACCTTCAATGTTCGCGACGATGCAGCGTTTGCGCGGATGCAGGCGCACGGTCAGCGTGCCGCTGTCGCCGGCCCAATCGATCGCGCGGCGATAGGCGCCGTCTTCGACCGCTTCGACGCCGGGTGTCGCGCGTCCGCCGAAAAAGCGCAGCAGACGCGGCCAGTCGAAGGGTGGTTTGAAGGGCAGTTCGAGTGTTGCGACGTCGTCAAGCGTGCTCACGCGGCGTGGTCCAGGTTGGTGGGAGTTGCATTGGCGGCATGCTCGCGGCGATCTGGCTTGGCGGGCGAAACGTCGCCGGCGTGCCGCGCTTCGTTGTCGAGCAGAGCGGCTTTGCGCGGCAGGCCCCAGCGGTACCCCGCCAGCGCCCCGCCCTTTTGTACCACCCGATGACATGGAATCGCCAGCGCGACCGGATTCGTCGCGCACGCGCTCGCGACCGCGCGCACGGCGCGGGGTGAGCCGACCGCTTCCGCGATCTGGGAATAGCTGCGCGTCTCACCGTAGGGAATGCGCCGCAGCGCGTCCCACACACGTTGCCGGAACGCGGTGGCGGCGATATCCAGCGGCAGGTCGAAGTCCTGACGGGTGCCACGCAGATAGGCGTCGATCTGGGCGACGAACGGTGCGAGGCGTGTTGCGTCTTCAACCAGCTCGGCGTTCGCGAACTCGCCGCGCAAGTCCTCGGCGAGTATCGCGGCGTCGTCGCCGAAACCGATCTTGCAGATGCCTTTGTCGGTTGCCGCGATCAGCACGAAGCCGAGCGAGGTCGGCGCACTGGCGTAGCGCACGGTGAGCCCGGCGCCTTTGCGGCGAAATGCGGAGGGCGCCATGCCCAATTCGGCCGAGGCGCTGTCGTACATCCGCGACGGCGAGCCGAAGCCGGCGTCGAGCGTGGCGCGCGTCACGTCCGACCCGCTCTGCAGCGCGGTGCGCAATGCGGCGCCGCGCTGGGCGGCCTGATACTGACGCGGCGACACACCCACCACGCGCTTGAACAGGCGCTGCAAGTGGAACGGGCTGACGTGCACGGCGTCGCTCAATTGCGCGAGCGTGAGACGCTGCTGCGGATCCGCATCCAGCGCGGCGCAAGCGCGATTGACGATCTCCAGCTCGCGCGGCAGGCCGCCGGGCTGGCAACGCTTGCAATCGCGATAGCCGGCGGCGCGCGCGGCGTTGGCGTCGGTGAAGAACGCGACATTTTCGCGGCGCGGCTGGCGCGATGCGCACGAGGGGCGGCAGAACACGCCCGTCGTTTTGACGGCGTAGAAGAACGCGCCGTCGGCTTGCGGCTCGCGGCGGGTGACGGCGTCCCAACGCTCGGCGTCGGTGGCCCAACTGTTGGCGCCGGCGGCGGTTTCGCTGGCGATTTCGGTACGGTCGGTGCGGTTCATGATGGTCCCGGAAAGTCGGTGTCGATGCTCACCAATGTAAGCCGCATGCCAACACACTACGCCCCGGTTCTTGCTCTGTCATTGCGCTTCCTCGTAGGGCCGGAAGCCCCGCCAGACGCTCGTTTCGCCTCAAACTGCGACAATTTGGCACGATGTCGGGTTTTCCCTTAAAAAGTTATTGCGTCGCACCAACCCCATGTGTATATTAGTACTTGTCTCCTCCATGTCTCCTCCTGATATGGATTCAGCCCGCTCCACATAGAGCGGGCTTTTTTTCGTCTGTTCATTCCTGATACGGCCCTTATGGCCGGTTCGTGGCCCGCTCTCGCTGCGCCGTCCTTTCTTCTAAACTGTGGTGGCGGTTCATCCATTCTGCGAACCGGCCAAGGGGCGTTCGACATGAAAATCCACATTCGCGAGATCGACCACATCGTCATTCGGGCGTCGAACGTTCCGGAGATGAGGCGCTTTTATTGCGAGGTGCTCGGCTGCAGCGTCGAGAAAGAGCAGCCCGATCTGGGCCTGACGCAGTTGCGCGCGGGGCGTTCGCTGATCGACCTGCTAAAGGTAGGCGCGAAGCTCGATCACCCCGAAAACGGCGTGCCCGGCGCAGGTCGGAATATGGACCACGTATGTTTGCGCGTCGAGCCGTTCGACGCCGAGGCGCTCAGGGCGCATCTGGCCGAACACGGTGCGCGGCCTGGCGAGGCCGCTTTGCGCTACGGCGCGGACGGGTTTGGGCAATCGCTGTATCTGTTCGACCCGGAGGGCAATATGGTCGAACTCAAAGGACCGCCCGAAGCGGCGCGCGCGACGTCGCTGTAATTATCAGGCGTCGGCGGGCGCCTTCAACACCGTCCACTCGATCTTCACCGCATCGGCCTCGGCGCTGCCGAGCCACGCTTCGCCGTCCTGCACGGTGCATTGCAGACGCATGGTCCGCTCGGCGAGCTTGCCGAGCGCCGCGGCGATGTCTTCGCCGAGCGTCCACACCGTCACGTTGCGCATGCGTTCGACCTTGCCGCGCACACCTTGCCACCAGATGTCCGAGGTGCGGCCGCCATAGGCGATCACGATCACTTCGTTCGAGCGGCCGCTCGCCTTGGCAATGCGCCGTTCGTCCGGCTGGCCGACTTCGATCCAGGTTTCGATCGCGCCGGTGAGATCCTTCTGCCACAGGTCCGGTTCGTCGACATCCGACAAACCTTTGCAGAATTCGAGGCGCTCCTGCGCGAACAACGCGAAGGCGGCGACGCGGACCATCATCCGTTCGTCGGTTTCCGAGGGGTGGCGGGCGATCGTCAGGGAATGGTCGGCGTAGTAGTGCCGGTCCATGTTGGCGATCTGGAGTTCCGCCTTGTAAATCGTCGATTTGAGAGCCATGCCGTTACTAAACCAGGCGCTCGCTCCACCGGAGCGAACAGAAAAAGAATCGTCGACGGCGCGTTGCCGTTTTCCGTGTGTGTTGTACATCGCGTGTTCCTCCCGAGCCTGACGTCGGCTGCAATTGCGACTATTGCAACGGGAGAAGCATTTATCGCGCCACTGCCGGCTCGAAAGCAGTGCCATACACCTCGGCAGCGGCTTGCCGCAAGGCTTCGAGCACGACGGAGGCCGCTGGCGAAAGCAGATGCGACTGGCGCGTGATGATACCGAATGTATCCATTCTGCACGGTAAATCGATCGGTATCTGCTTGAGAACGCCGTACTGTTGGTACTGACGCGCCACTTCGTCAGGTAAAACCGCCAACATGTCGCTTTGGAGCAATAAGCTCGAAATCGCCAGAAAATTGTTGGTATTGACGACGTTCTGGGGCGGATTTAGTCCGATCTGCGAAAACATCAGATCAAAGCGATGGCGCAAAACGCTGCCCGGCGGGTGCAAAACCCAGCTCGCGTTGACGATTCCGCGCAGTGTCAAACCTGTTTCATTTTCGAGAGGATGGCCGGGGCGTGCCACCACACACAGCGGTTCGTCGGCGAGCGGTTCGTAGCGCACTTCCGTCTTGAACTGGTTTTGCCGCTCCAGCACCCGGCCGATCATGATGTCCAGTTCGCCTTCGGCGAGCCTCGGCAGCATCACGTCTGACGTTTCCACTTCCGCCCAGATTTGCAACTGGGGATAACGTTCTTTCACGCTGGCGATGGCGCGCGGCACCATCGTCGCGGCGGCCGCGGCGATCACGCCGATGCGCACCTGGCCGGCCAGACCGGCGCGCAGTGCCGAGATTTCGTCGTGCGCGTGGCTGAGGTTCGAAAGCACCATGCGCGCGTGACGGATCATCACTTCGCCGTACAGGGTGGCGTGCATGCCGTGCGGCGTGCGGTCGAACAGACTCACCCCCAGCATGTCCTCGAGCTCCTTCAGGAGCCGCGACGCGGCGGGCTGCGTCATGCCGAGCACGTCCGCGGCACGCCGGACGTTGCCCTCCTCTTCCATCGCCGCAAGCAGCAGCAATTGCCGCGTCTTGAGCCGCGCCCGCACGAACCAGTTCGAATAGCTACGCGTCATGGCCTTGTCTCCCTATGCGGCTCGATGCCGTCTTTCGGACGATTTGCCGTCACCAGGTCTCCATCATGCCATATCGAAAATGATATCGGGATGGCCTAAAAAGGGATTGGAAAGTTATTGGGGTGGCTCATACCATTCGTGGACTTTGAGCTTCCTCATGTGGCGCCCCTTCCTTCGATGAATCGCGATCCGCTCGTCCCGCTCGTTGCCAGTCCATTCCGCCATTACATCAATGGCGGCTGGGAGACGGGCGCGACCACGGGCGTGTCGCTCAATCCGTCGGATCTGGATGAACCGGTCGGCGAATATGTGCGGGCCGATGCCAGGCAGACCGATATCGCGATCGAAGCAGCGAGCGCGGCATTCCGCGAATGGTCTCTGGGTTCGGCGCAGCGCCGTGCGGATGCGCTCGATGCGATCGGCAGCGAGATGCTTGCGCGCCGTGACGAACTGGGCCGGCTGCTGGCGCGCGAGGTCGGCAAAACGCTGCCGGAAGCCTTGGCCGAAGCAACGCGGGCCGGCCAGATCTTCAAGTTTTTCGCTGCCGAGGCACTCCGCACGTTTGCCGAGGCCGGGGCATCGGCGCGCGTCGGCGTCGAGATCGACGTGACGCGCGAACCGCTCGGCGTAATCGGCATCATCGCGCCATGGAGTGCGCCGCTGGCGATCGCTGCGGCAAAGATCGGCGCGGCCCTCGCCCACGGCAATTGCATCGTCTTCAAACCGGCCGAATCGACACCGGGCTGCGCGGCGGCGCTGGCGTCGATCGTCAGCCGCGCCGGTTTGCCGGCCGGCGTATTCAATCTCGTGATGGGCAGCGGCCGGCAGGTCGGCGCGCGGATCGTCACGCATCCGTTGGTGGCGGCGATCAGCTTCACTGGCTCGGCGGAAACCGGCACGCGGGTTTTGCAAGCGGCGGCGGCCCGGCAAGCGCGCGTCCAGCTGGAAATGGGCGGCAAGAACCCGTTCGTGGTGCTGGCCGATGCCGATCTCGACGGCGCCGTCGATGCCGCCCTCAGCGGCGCGTATAGCTTTGCCGGTCAACGCAGTACGGCTGCGTCGCGATTGATCGTCGAACGTGCGGTGTTCGAGCCGTTCGTCGATGCCCTGCAGACGAAGCTCGCCAGGCTCAATGTCGATCACGCATTGAAGCACGGCACGGATATTGGCCCGGCCGCCAACGCCGCGCAGTTGGCGCGCAATCTTGACTACGTAGGCGTCGGCCAGCAGGAAGGCGCGCAACTGCTGCACGGCGGCCGTCAGCTTGAACGCGCGACACGTGGCTACTTTTTCGAACCGGCTTTGTTTATCGGCGAGCCCGAGCACCGCATCGCGCGAGAAGAAGTTTTCGGTCCACTTGCCGTGGTGCTGAAGGCCGACGACTACGACCACGCGCTGCATCTCGCGAACGACACCGCCTACGGTTTATGCGCCGGCGTCTGCACGCGCTCGCTGAACCGCGCGCGGCATTTTCGCCGCCACGTGCAATGCGGCCTCGTCACGATCAATCTGCCGACCACCGCCGTCGAGCACCACGCGCCCGGCGGCGGTCGCAAGGCGTCCGCCTATGGCGCAACCGATGCAGCCTTCTGGACGGCCGTAAAAACGGCCTACGTTGCGGGTTGATGGCCATGAGACACGCTCATTTCGCCACGTCTTCTACGGCTCAGTCCGCTGCGCGGCGCAGCGCCGTGGCTTCCGCATATCTCGCAATTCGCCTGGCTACGAATCTCGCCGCTCAGCGTGCCGTGAACTGCACCGCGCACGCTGCCGCGATTCGAACGGCTCACCCCATCACCCATCCACGCCCCGGCTGACGCCACCGTGTATCGCCCCGCTGCAAATAAACGAAACCAATGCAGCTTTTCAACCTCAGGAGACAAGTATGACCAGCAAGCTTCGCCGTTTGACGTTATCCGCGATCGCCGCCGCGGCCCTCGCCGCGCCCTTTGCCTCGCAATTTTCCGCCCACGCGGACACGCCGCTCAAAGTCGGCTTCCTCGTGAAGATGCCGGAGCAGGCGTGGTTCATCAACGAACAGAAAGCCGCCACCGCACTGGGTCAGAAGGATGGCTTTTCGGTGGTCAACATCGGCACGCCGGACGGTGAAAAAGTGCTGGCCGCGATCGATAACCTCGGCGCACAAGGCGCCAAAGGTTTCGTGATCTGCGCGCCCGACGTGCGGCTCGGACCGGCGATCCAGGCGCGTGCGAAGCGCTACAACATGAAGTTCGTCACCGTCGACGATCAACTGGTCGACTCCACCGGCAAGCCGCTGCCGAACGTGCCGCATCTGGGCATGTCCGCGTTCAAGATCGGCAATCAGGTCGGTACGGCGATCTCTGAAGAGATGAAACGCCGCGGCTGGAAACCGGAAGAAGTCGGCGCGCTGCGCATCACGAACTACGAACTGCCGACTGCCAAACTGCGCACGGACGGCGCAACGGAAACGCTGCTGGCCGGCGGCTTCAAGAAGGAAAACATCTTCGACGCGCCGCAAAAGACCACCGATGACGAAGGCGGTTTCAACGCCTCATCGCCGGTGCTCGCGCAGCATCCGAACATCAAGAAGTGGGTGATCTTCGCACTCAACGAGGAAAGCGTGCTGGGCGGCGTTCGTGCGACTGAACAACTGCACATTCCGGCGGCGGACGTGATCGGCGTCGGCATCAACGGTGCGGGCGAAGCGTTTGCCGAGTTCCAGAAGAAGGAACCGACGGGCTTCTACGGCACGATCGCCGTGAGCTCGACCATGCACGGCAAGGAGAGCACGGAGAACCTCGTCGAGTGGATCAAGAACGGCAAGCAGCCGCCCGCCGACACGCAAACCACCGGCAAGCTGATGGTGCGCAGCAACTGGCAGGACGTGCGTAAAGAGCTCGGAATTTAAGCGGTATTCGAGTCTGCACACTGCGGGCCTTTTTCACGTTCATTCACGCTCATTCACGTTCGTGCTGACATTAACGCGAGATCGGCCCGCACAGCTTGTCCACACGCTAGAGGCTTTAGATGACGGTTTCTCACACAGGCGAAACGGCGTTCTCTGCGCAAGCGCCCTCGCCTACGCTTACGTCGACTGATCCGTATCTGCAACTCGACGGCATCACCGTGCGCTTTCCCGGCGTGCTCGCGCTCGACCAGGTGTCGCTTGAAGTGCGACGTGGCGAAGTACACGGTTTGATGGGCGAAAACGGCGCCGGCAAATCGACGCTGCTCAAAGTGCTGTCCGGCGTGAATCAGCCGGCGGCGGGCACCCTGTTGCTCGATGGTGTCGAGCAGCAGTTCACCACCACCAAGGCGGCGATCGCTGCAGGCGTCGCGATCATTTATCAGGAACTGCATCTGGTTCCCGAACTGACCGTTGCCGAAAACCTGATGCTCGGCGCCCTGCCCAACCGCTTCGGCGTGCTGGACGAGAAAGCGTTGGTCGCACGCGCGGTGCGCGAACTGGAACGACTCGGCGAAAAAATCGATCCGTCGCAACAGGTGAAAAATCTGTCGATCGGTCAGCGGCAGATGATCGAAATCGGCAAGGCGCTGATGCGCGACGCGCGTGTGATCGCGTTCGACGAACCGACCAGTTCGTTGTCGTCGCGCGAAACCACGCAGTTGTTCCGGATCATCCGCGCGTTGAAGGCCGAGGGCCGCGCGATCATCTACGTCACGCATCGGATGGACGAAGTCTACGAACTGTGCGATCGCGTCACGGTGTTTCGTGACGGCCGCCGCATCGATACGTTTGAAGCCGGCGATGGACTCGATCGCGATCGCCTGATCAGTTGCATGGTCGGCCGGTCGATCGCCGACGTGTACGGCTATCGCTCACGCGAACTGGGTGGCCTGCAACTCGAAGTCAGGGATCTGATGGGACGCGGCTTGCGCGAACCGGCTTCTTTTACCGCACGTAAAGGCGAAATCGTCGGCTTCTTCGGGCTGGTGGGCGCAGGCCGTTCGGAGCTGATGAAACTGATTTACGGCGCCGTCAAACCGAGCGCCGGTGAGATCGCGCTCAAGGGAAAACGCGTGCGCTTCGCCACGCCGCGCGATGCCGTGCGTGCGGGCGTCGCGCTGTGTCCGGAAGATCGCAAGCAGGAAGGCATCGTCTCGATCGCTTCGGTGTCGGACAACCTCAACATCAGTTGCCGTCGTCATTTCAGCCGCTTCAACGTGCTCAACAGCAGGAAGGAAGCGCAGACCGCCAAAGAGTTCATCGGCAAGCTCTCGATCAAAACGCGTAACGGCGAAACGCCGATCGGCACGCTTTCCGGCGGTAATCAGCAGAAGGTGATTCTGTCGCGCTGGCTCGCCGAAAACATCGACGTATTCCTGATGGACGAACCCACGCGCGGCATCGACGTCGGCGCGCGCAGCGAGATTTACGGCCTGCTATATGGGCTCGCTGAAGCGGGCCGCACGGTCATTGTCGTGTCGAGCGATCTCGCCGAAGTGATCGGCGTCGCGGACCGCGTAATCGTGATGAAGGAAGGCCGCATTGTCGGCGATCTGCCGAAGGCGCAGGCCACGCCGGATGCGCTGATCAAGCTCGCGCTGCCTCGCTAGGACGCCGCACTCATCAGGCAACTGAAGGCCATCGAAGGCAACTGAATCGCGCCATTGAAAACGGAATAGACATCATGCATACACCCTCAACCGACCCCTCTTCTCCAGCCGTCGCTTCCGCGGGCTTCAGTACACGCGCTGCACGCACCTGGGACCTGATCAACAAGTCCGGCATCGTGATGGTGTTCATCATCCTGTTCGCGGCTTTGTCGTTCACCGTGCCGGAATTTTTAAGCTCGCGAAACATCCAGGGCCTGCTGCTTTCCGTCACGCTGATCGGTTCGATCTCCGTGACCATGATGTTCGTGCTCGCACTGGGTGAAGTGGATTTGTCGGTGGCCTCGATCGTCGCGTTCGCGGGCGTGGTGGCATCCACGTTGATCACCGCGACGCATAGCGTGATGATCGGCATCGCCGCCGGCGTACTCGCGGGTGGCGCGGTCGGACTGGTCAACGGCGTATTGGTCGCGCGCTACAAGATCAATTCGCTGATCGTCACGCTCGCGATGATGGAAGTCGTACGCGGCCTCGCCTACATCACGTCGAACGGCGACGCGGTAATGATCTCCGAAGAGCGTTTCTTCGACCTCGGCGGTGGCGCGTTCCTCGGCATTTCGTATCCGATCTGGAGCAACATCGTCGGCTTCGTGCTGTTCGGTTTTCTGCTGAAGAAAACCGTGTTCGGCAAGAACGTGCTGGCTGTCGGCGGCAATAGCGAGGCCGCTTTGCTCGCGGGCTTGCCGGTTACGCGGATCAAGATCACAGTGTTCGTATTGCAGGGCCTCGTGACCGGCTTTGCAGGCGTGATGCTGGCGTCACGCATGAGTCTCGGCGATCCGAAAACCTCGGTCGGGCTCGAACTCGGCGTGATCTCGGCGTGCGTGCTCGGCGGCGTTTCGCTGACGGGCGGCGTCGCAACGATTTCCGGTGTGCTGGTCGGCGTGTTGATCATGGGCTCCGTGCAGGACGCAATGAGCCTGATGAATGTGCCGACCTTTTATCAATACCTGATTCGCGGCGGGATTCTGCTGCTCGCGGTGCTGTTCGATCAGTACCGCCGCAGCAAGCGCGTGCACTGACGATGACGACTGACACGCGCCCTGCCCTATATACGCTTGCCAACAGGAGATTTCATGGCTGATTCCAACCAGACTAAAAAGCCGCTGCGCAGCCAGGCGTGGTTTGGCCTCAAAGACCGCGACGGCTTTCTGCATCGTTCGTGGATGAAAAATCAGGGCATCCCACACGACGAATTCGACGGACGTCCAGTGATCGGCATCTGCAATACGTGGTCCGAACTGACGCCGTGCAACGCGCATTTTCGCGAGCTGGCCGAGTACGTGAAAAAAGGCGTGCACGAGGCAGGCGGTTTGCCGCTCGAGTTTCCGGTGATGTCGCTCGGCGAGACCAATCTGCGTCCTACCGCGATGCTGTTCCGCAATCTGGCTTCGATGGACGTCGAGGAATCGATCCGCGGCAATCCGATGGATGGCGTGATTCTGCTGGTCGGTTGCGACAAGACCACGCCGGCACTGCTGATGGGCGCTGCGTCGTGCAATCTGCCCGCGCTCGCCGTGTCGGGCGGCCCGATGCTCAATGGCCGCTTCCGCGGCAAGAACATCGGCTCCGGCACAGGCGTCTGGCAGATGTCAGAGGAAGTGCGCGCGGGCACGATGACGCAGGAAGAATTCACCGAAGCCGAGTCGTGCATGAACCGTTCGCGCGGCCACTGCATGACGATGGGCACGGCGTCGACGATGGCCTCGATGGTCGAATCGCTCGGCATGGGCTTGCCGCACAACGCCGCGATTCCCGCCGTCGACGCGCGCCGGCAAGTGCTCGCGCATCTGGCCGGCCGGCGCATCGTCGATATGGTTCGCGAGGATCTGACGATGGACAAGATCCTCACGCGCCAGGCCTTCGAAAACGCGATCCGCACGAATGCGGCGATCGGCGGCTCGACCAATGCGGTCGTGCATCTGATTGCACTGGCCAAGCGCATCGGTATCGAGTTGTCGCTGGAAGACTGGGAGCTCGGTTCGAACGTGCCGTGTCTGGTGAATCTGCAGCCGTCAGGCGAATACCTGATGGAAGATTTTTACTACGCGGGTGGTTTGCCAGCCGTGCTGAAGCAACTCGGCGAGCAAGGTCTGCTGCATCGCGAAGCGCTGACGGTGAACGGCAAGACGATCTGGGACAACGTGCGCAACGCGCCGAATCACGACGAGAAAGTCATCACGACGTTCGCCGAGCCGTTCAAGCCGAAGGCCGGCATTGCCGTGCTCAAGGGCAACCTTGCGCCGAACGGCGCGGTGATCAAACCCTCGGCGGCCACGGCGCATCTGCTGAAGCATCGTGGCCGCGCGGTCGTGTTCGAGACCATCGAGGAATTGCACGCGAAGATCGACGACGACTCGCTCGACATCGACGAGCACTGCATCATGGTGCTCAAGGGCGCGGGGCCGAAGGGGTATCCGGGCTTTGCTGAAGTCGGCAATATGCCGCTGCCGAAGAAGGTGCTGCAAAAAGGCATCACGGACATGGTGCGTATTTCCGACGGGCGCATGAGCGGCACGGCGTACGGCTCGGTGGTGCTGCATGTATCGCCGGAAGCGGCCGCGGGCGGCCCGCTCGCCTTCGTCCAAACCGGCGACATGATCGAACTCGACGTCGACGCACGCCGTCTGCATCTGGATATCACCGACGAAGAACTCGCGCGCCGCCGTGCCGCGTGGCAGCCGCCTGCGCCGCCTACGCGCGGCTACTACAAGCTTTACGTCGATCATGTGCTGCAAGCGGACCAGGGCGCGGATCTCGACTTCCTGGTTGGATCGAGCGGCGCGCCCGTGCCGCGCGACTCGCATTGATCGCCGTTTGAACAGTTAAACGTTTCTCCCTGCGCTTTGCGAGAAGGCGTATTGCCGATGCGGATCGAAATGCCGCATCGGCTTTTTTATCGGCTTCATCTCATGGAAAGAGCGGGTAGAAATAAAAACGGCCAGGCACGAATGCCCAGCCGATTTATAACTCGCAGGTTCACAGCCCCTGGCTTTTAAAGCCACAGGGTTTATAGCGACGGTCAAAAACTCCGGCGCTTCGCCGGAGTGTTGGCGTTTAGCTTATTGTTTGATGAATCGATCGTTGGCCCAGAGACCTTCCGTATCGCTATTACCGGCATTCACGAATTCGACATCGTGCCCGACCACGCGTACAACTCGGAAACTCGAGTTTTCCGGCGCGGAAACGCACTGATATCCGGAGAAGAATTCCTGCATCTTCTGCTGTTCACCAGCTTGCGCATGCTGATCAGCGGCGTCGAGTTTATCCTTCGACAGGCAGCCGTACGCGTTGGCCTTGAACTGAATGGTTTGCTGCGGCTTGACCATGGAATCTTGTGCCTGGACAGAAGCGGCAGCCAAACCCGCAATGGCGAAAACAAGGGCGATTCGCGTTTTCATATTTTCCTCCGGTGCGGGTTGAATACTCAGGTTAGCTATGTATTTAACTTTAACGTCGAACCCGCACCTTGCACTTTAGGAGAACGCGAGAGAACAACAAGCACATCTTGTGTGCGGTCGCAACAGCGGCGAATTGTCGCACCGCCTTTCGCACCTGCTTAAACCTTGAGCAGCAGCTTCAACAGGGAAGATTGCAACGGATAACTAAAAGACGGGTGAAGCGCACCGCTTTAACCAGTAAAGCTTTGCGGTACGTATTCGCGTAAACGAGAGGCACGAATTAAGTGAATTAATACAATTAACGAGTGAGCTTGGTGCATTGCACACAAAGTCATTCACCCGACTAATCAAAAATCACGAAATAACGGTGTAAGTACTGAAGATAAACGGTGCCAGGTGTGTCAGGCGACGCAGCGCGGCGCCCCCCGGCGACCTGGCAGCGGCTTACTCGGCGTGCCGGCTACCCTTGAAGAACTCAGCCTGGAACATGCACATGCGCAATGCATTGTGATAACGGCCGTTGCCGAAAAACTCCTCGATCAGCTCGGCTTCATGCCGGAAACCGCACTTCTCATAGACGTGAATCGCCGCGGTATTCGACTTGTCGACGATCAGGTAAACCTTGCGCAGGTTCAGCACCGAAAACGCGTAGTCGATCGCGAGCTGCGTGGCGACGGTGGCATAGCCGCGGCCCTGCGCGTGCGGCGCGATGATGATCTGGAACTCGCCGCGCCGGTGGATATAGTCCAGCTCGATCAACTCGACGACGCCGACGGTCTGGCCGTCGTTATCGATCGCCACGAAGCGGCGCTCGCGCAGATCGTGCACGTGCTGGTCGTACAGCTGGGTCAGTTCGGAGAACGTTTCATAGGGTTCTTCGAACCAGTAACGCATGATCTTTGCGTTGTTGTTCACTTCGTGGACAAAGCGCAGATCGGTGCGCTCGAGTGGCCGCAGGGTCAGTTCGCTGCTCTGTTCGATAGTCATTGGATTCCCCTTGAGAATTATTGGTTTGAGTGCGGGTTTGAGTGAGTCTGGGTGCGCAAGCTCAGGGTGAGGCCTCAGGCTTGCGTTTCCTGTTAGTCCGGGCCCGGCGCAGGGAGTTCTTGCAACGCCAGACTGCGGCGCAGGGCGTTTTTGCAAAGCGCGAGGCGGCGCGCGGGTTCGGCGAGGGTGGGGCGTCGCGTTGTCGCAGGCCGCTATCGCAAATTTGTGAGGGGCTCGGCACCGTGCGGGCACATGCGGTGCTCTACAATGAAATCAGGCTCTTGCGATGGAGGCTACCGTGATCGAGCACTTGATATTAGGCGCCTTTCTGGTCATCCCGCTGCTGATCGTCGCGTTTCTTTTCTCCGACGAATTGTGGCAAGAACACCGGCATCTGCACGAGATGAATCCCGTGCCGGTGAAACGGCATCGTATCGACTGGCGGCATCCGCTGCGCCGCTCGCGGCATAGGGCTTGAGCCGGTTGGCAAGTCGCATGGGCGAGCGCGCGGCAAGCGTTTCGATGAGGCGAGGCGAGGGCGGTTCGCGGCTTAAACCCGCAAATAAAAAAGCCTGCCGTTTCGGGCAGGCTGAAAAGAGATCCACACTCAATGCCTTGTGGGTACAAGGCGGACACCAGTCTAGCCGCACAGCGCGTCCGGCTGGTTTCACCGGCCTTTACACATATTACGGGGCGTGACCGGTTGCGTCGTCCTCGGCATTTGCGCCGTCAGCGGGGGCGCGCCAATGGCTGCGAATACGCGCGGCGAGCGCTTCGAGCGTGGCCGCATCGGCCACTTCGCGTGCATGCATGCGCAGTGGCTGTCCTTCCCAGCGCGGGATCACGTGAAAATGCACGTGCGGCACCGTTTGTCCCGCCGCCGCGCCGTTGAACTGTCCGATAAACACACCGTCAGGGCGCAAAGCCGCGCGAACGGCGATGGCGAGCTTTTGCGTCATGCGCATGCAGGCCACCGTCGAGGCATCCGACAACTCGAAAATCTCAACCGCGGCTTCCTTCGGCACGACCAGCAGGTGGCCGTCCGCTTGCGGCATCAGGTCCATGAAGGCCAGCGCGGCGTCGCTTTCCGCCACTTTGATGCAAGGTAATTCGCCGCGCAGAATTTTCGCGAAGGGATTGCTGTCGTCGTAGTTCATCTCGCGTCCTCTAGAGTGCTGTCTGTATCAAGGGGAGGTGTTGTCGGCGATATTGTCCACCACATCTGTTACAACGCGCGGGCCGCGCGTTTGATTGCTTGCGGCGGCTGGCCGAATGCGCGCAGAAAGGCGCGCCGCATCCGCTCGGTATCGATGAAACCGGTTTCGGCGGCGACGGCTTCCATCGAGTGACGGCCCGCTTCGAGCATGGCGCGCGCGGCTTCCACGCGCAGCGACTCGACGGCCTTGGCCGGCGATTGGCGCGTTTCGTCGCGAAAGGCGCGGCTGAACTGGCGCGGACTCAGATGCGCGACGTCGGCGAGCTGTTCGACCGTCAACGGCTCGCGCAGATGGTTCCTGGCGTATGACAGCGCGTCCTGAATGCGGTCGGACTTCGGCTCCAGCTCGAGCATGGCTGAGAACTGGGATTGGCCGCCGGTGCGCCGGTGATAAACCACGAGTTTCCTGGCGACGGCGCGCGAGATCTCGGCGCCGAGATCGCTTTCGATCAGCGCCAGACACAGATCGATGCACGCCGTCATGCCGGCCGAGGTCCACACGGTGCCGTCGACGATAAAGATGCGATCTTCGTCGATACGTGTATCCGGAAAGCGCTGCTGCAGGTCGCGGGCGTGGAACCAGTGGGTCGTGGCATGCCGGCCGTCGAGGATGCCCGCTTCGGCCAGCACGAAAGCGCCGGTGCAGATGCTGGTGGTGCGGCGCGAGGCGGCGAGAGCGTCGTTCAAAAACGCCAGCAATCCCGCCGATGACGGCTCGATCTGCATCGCGCCCGTCACCACCACTGTGTCATACGCCGGATCGCCGAACGGCTTCGTTCCAATCTCGACGCCCGACGAGCTGCGCACCATCCCGCCCAGTTCGGAGATGACTTCCACCTCGTACTCCGGCTGCCCGGCCTCGAAGTTCGCCAGCTCGAACACGGAGATCGCCACCATATCGAGGATCTGGAAGCCGGGAAAAACCACCACGCCGATACGTTTCATCGCGATGTCTCAAAACGAGGTAAATACGACATTTGAGACAACAGGCTACGCGCCTAGACTTTCCTCGTCAACACCGCGATGGCCACAAAAAAGCACAGCGGTGGCGGTTTCGGTTTCCCCATTCATCGATCAGGGCTCAGGCGTGACGCGCAAAGCCCGCAAGGAGATTCACCATGGCAACGCAAGCAGACAAGGGCACAGCCTTGATCACGGGCGCTTCGTCGGGTATCGGCGCCGTTTATGCAGACCGCCTCGCTCGGCGCGGTTACGATCTGATTCTGGTGGCGCGCGACGTCAAACGTCTGGCCGGCGTGGCCGAGCGTCTGACCGCGGAAACCGGCCGTCATGTCGAGACCATCGCCGCCGATCTCACCGACAAAGCCGACACGCGCCGCATCGAAGAGCGTCTGCGGACCGATCGCGGCATCACGATGCTGGTCAACAACGCGGGCGTCGGTGCGACGGCTTCGCTGATCGACTCGGACGTGGATCAGCTCGACAGCATGATCGAACTGAACGTGACGGCGCTGACGCGTCTGACGGCGGCAGTCGTGCCGGGTTTCGTGGAGCGGGGCAACGGTGTCGTGGTCAATATCTCGTCGATCGTCGCGTTGTCGCCGGAGTTGCTGAACGGCACCTACAGCGGCACCAAGGCCTATGTGTTGAACCTGACGCAGTCGCTGCATCATGAAGTGGGCGACAAGGGCGTGCAGTTGCAGGCCGTGCTGCCGGGCGCCACCAGTACCGCGTTCTGGGATCGCGCCGGTCTCGCGATCGAACATCTGCCGTCGCAGATCGTGATGACCGCCGAGGACATGGTGGACGCCGCGCTCGTGGGCCTCGACCAGCATGAACTCGTGACGATTCCTTCCTTGCCGGACGCGGCCGATTGGGAGCGTTTCAACACCGCTCGCCTGCATCTGGGGCCGAACCTGTCGCACAGCGCGCCGGCTGCGCGTTATACGCACGGGTAATCGCCGGCTTAGCGCACGCCTCGCGAGAACGCCTAGCGCCAGTCGGTTGAAACGTCGTCGGGATCGACCAGCGTCAGTCCCGACGACGGCAGCGGCAACGCTGTCTTGTAGCGCACCTGCTTGAGCGCAAAGCTCGACCGAATGTTGGAGATGCCCGGAATTTTCGTCAGATGGTCGACGATGAAGCGCTCCAGCGTCTGCATATCCGGCATCACCACACGCAGCAGATAATCGGCGTCGCCCGTCATCAGATAGCACTCCATCACCTCGGGGCGCTCCGAAATTGCCTGCTCGAAGCGAAGCAGCGCGTCTTCCACCTGCTTTTCCAGACTCACCTGAATGAACACGTTGATGCGCAGCCCGAGCGGCTCCGGATTGAGCAGCGTGACCTGCTGCTTGAACAGGCCGAGCTTTTCGAGCGCACGCACGCGGTTGAAACAAGGCGTAGGCGACAGATTCACCGCGCGGGCCAGATCCGCATTGGTGATGCGCGCGTTCTGCTGCAACTGGCTCAGGATGCCGATGTCGATGCGGTCGAGTCGTCTGGGTGGCGTGGTCATAGAGTAAATATTCTGTCGTGTTGGCAAAATCCGGAATAAATAGCCTATCCCAGTGCGGGATCACAAGCAAATGAGACGCTCATTTTGCGAGCACGTGGTTACCATTGACTCACTCGATCTTGAACCGAACGTGTCGATGCGGGAGTGGTGCGATGACGGATTTGTCCAGCGGTAGCGAGCAGTTGCAGTCTTTGGATCTTCAGCGCGCCGAACATGCGGAGCGCGAAGATACCGACCCGCAGGAAACCGCCGAATGGCTGGAGGCGCTCGATGCCGTGGTCGCGCACGTCGGCCGGGATCGCGCGCAGTTTCTGTTCGACAAGCTCGCGGGGCATGCGCTGTCGCTGGGTGTGGAATCGGCCCGGACCAACGTCACGCCGTACCAGAACACCATCCCGTTCGAGCAGCAGCCGCGCTATCCGGGCAATCTCGAACTCGAAGAACGTTTGGCCGGCGCGCTGCGCTGGAATGCGCTGGCGATGGTGGTGCGCGCGAACCAGGCGTACGGCGAACTTGGCGGCCATATCGCGAGCTATGCGTCGGCGGCGGATCTGTTCGAGGTCGGCTTCAACCACTTCTTTCGCGCCGCGGCGCCGGGCGGAGAGGAGGGCACCGGCGACCTCGTGTACTTCCAGCCGCATTCGTCGCCGGGTGTGTACGCGCGGGCGTACCTCGAAGGCTTTCTCTCCGAGCAGCATCTGCAGCATTACCGTCGCGAGATCGGCGGGCCGGGGCTGTGCTCGTATCCGCATCCGTGGCTGATGCCGGACTTCTGGCAGTTTCCCACCGGCTCGATGGGCATCGGCCCGATCAACGCGATTTACCAGGCGCGCTTCATGCGCTATCTCGCCAATCGCGGCCTCGCGCAAACGGAAGGTCGCAAGGTGTGGGGCTTTTTCGGCGACGGTGAGATGGACGAGCCGGAGTCGACGGGCGCGCTCTCGATTGCGGCGCGCGAAGGGCTCGATAACTTGGTGTTCGTGATCAACTGCAATTTGCAGCGCCTTGACGGTCCAGTGCGCAGCAACGGCCGCATCATCGACGAACTCGAAGCGCATTTCATCGGCGCCGGCTGGAACGTGATCAAGGTGGTGTGGGGCTCTGATTGGGACGCGCTGTTTTCACGCGACCGCACCGGCGCATTGCTGCGCGCGTTCGCACACACCGTCGACGGCCAGTTCCAGACCTTCTCGGCGAACGACGGCGCGTACAACCGCGAGCGTTTCTTCGGCCAGAACCCGGAGCTTGCCGCGCTCGCCGCGCAACTGAGCGACGACGACATCGACCGCCTGCGCCGCGGCGGTCACGACGTGCGCAAGCTGCACGCGGCGTATGCGAAGGCGCTCGCGCATCGCGGCCAGCCGACGGTGATCCTCGCGAAGACGATGAAGGGCTTCGGCATGGGCACCTCGGGCCAGGGCCGCATGACCACGCATCAGCAAAAGAAACTCGGCTTCGACGACCTCAAGGCGTTTCGCGACCGCTTCCGCGTGCCGCTCACGGATGAGGACGTCGAACAGGTGAAGTTTTACAAGCCAGCGGACGACAGCCCGGAGATGCAATACCTGCATGCTCGCCGGGCTGCCTTGGGAGGCTATCTGCCCAGAAGGCGGAAAGCGTCATCGACGGGGCTGATCGTCCCGTCGATGTTCTCCTGGGGGCAATTCGCGCTGGACTCGAATGGCCGCGAGATGTCCACGACGATGGCGCTGGTCCGCATGCTGACCGCGCTGCTCAAGGACAACGAAGTCGGCCCGCGCGTGGTGCCGATCGTGGCCGACGAAGCGCGTACCTTCGGCATGGCGAACATGTTCCGCCAGGTCGGCATCTATTCGCCGCTTGGGCAGTTGTACGAGCCGGAAGACCTCGGCTCGATGCTGTACTACCGCGAGGACACCAAAGGACAGATTCTCGAAGAGGGGATTTCGGAAGCGGGCGCGGTGTCGTCGTGGATTGCGGCGGCGACGTCGTACAGCGTGCATAACCTGCCGATGCTGCCGTTCTACATCTACTACTCGATGTTCGGCTTTCAGCGGATCGGCGATCTGATCTGGGCGGCGGCGGATCAGCGCGCACGAGGTTTTCTGATCGGCGCTACGTCGGGTAAGACGACGCTCGGCGGAGAAGGCTTGCAGCATCAGGACGGCACGAGCCATCTGGCGGCATCGACGATTCCAAACTGCCGCGCGTACGATCCGGCGTTCGCTTATGAAGTGGCCGCGATCGTCGACGAGGGCATGCGCGAGATGGTCGAAGAACAACGCGACGTGTTCTATTACGTGACCGTGATGAACGAGAACTACGCGCAGCCTTCGGTGCCGGGCGGTGATCTGGATGCGGTGCGCGAGGGCATTCTTAAAGGCATCTATCCGCTTGGAGCAGAAACGCAGTCGGTAACGTCAGTAGTTTCAGCGCAGGTGCAACTGCTCGGCGCGGGCGCGATTCTCGGCGAAGTCATCGCGGCGCAGCAACTGCTCAAGGACGACTGGCAAATTGAAGCCGCCGTGTGGAGCGTAACCAGCTTCACCGAGCTGCAGCGTGACGGCATGACGTCCGAGAGAAACGCACGTCTTGGCGAAATGGCAGACGCGCCGTACGTCACGCAAGCGCTCGACGGATCGCATGGTCCGATCATCGCAGCGACCGACTATGTTCGCGCGGTGCCTGAACTGATCCGCGCCTATGTACCGCGCCGCTACGTGACGCTCGGCACAGACGGCTTCGGTCGTAGCGATACGCGCCAGGCGTTGCGCGAGTTCTTCGAAGTGGATCGCAAGGCGATCGTGATCGCGGCATTGAAGGCGCTGGTGGACGAGGGCGCAATCGAGGCGAGCGTGCTCGCCGGCGCCCGCAGCAAGTATCGTGGCGATACGTCCGCGGGCGCTGCTTCGTGGGAATGCTGATCAGCCGCTTACCGCCACCTGATTCTTTCCATCGCGCTTCGCCCGATACAGTCCGACGTCGGCGGCTTCGATCAACGTCGTCACCGATTCGCTGGCGGACGGCACGATCATCGCCGCGCCGATGCTGATCGTCACGACGCCGCTCGTCGACCCCGCGTGCGGAATGGCGAGCGCTTCGATTGCCATGCGGATCTTTTCAGCGAGCAGGCGCGAGCCACCCGACGACACGCCCGGCAACACCACCGCGAACTCTTCGCCGCCAAACCGTGCCGCGAGATCGGGCGCGCGCCCCAGGCACGACTCGATGGTTTGGGCGACGCGTTTGAGCACTTCGTCGCCGGCAACGTGTCCATACGTGTCGTTGTAGGCCTTGAAGTTATCCACATCGATCATCAGAAAACCGAGGCCGGTGTTGTCGCGCGTGCTGCGACGCCATTCGGCGGCGAGGTATTGATCGAGGTAACGGCGATTCGACAAACCCGTCAGACCATCCGAATGCGTGAGCCGCTGCAATTCCAGATTGGTCGCGAGCAACTGCTGCTGCGACTGACGCAGCGCCTGATAGGCCTCGTCGCGCTGCAACAGGTTCAGGTACGAGCGCGAGTGATAGCGAATCCGCGCGATCAACTCGATGCGGTCAGGCAGCTTCACCAGGTAGTCGTTAGCGCCCGCGGCGAAGGCCGCGCTCTTCACTAACGGCTCTTCCTTGGTCGACAGCACGATGATCGGAATATCGCGCGTCGCCGGATTCTGCCGATATTGGCGCACGAGAGTGAGGCCGTCGGTGCCGGGCATCACGAGGTCCTGCAGGATCACCGTGGCGCGGGTTTCCTCGGCGCAGCGCACCGCTTCTTCAGGCGACGCGCAGTAGTGAAAGTCGACGCTCGCTTCATCGGCCAGCGCCTGGCGGACCGCCTCGGCGATGATGGCCTGATCGTCGACCAGCAACACCATGATCGGGCACTCGGCGGCCGGCGGATTGCCGAGGATGCGCGCCAATGCGTCGTCGATGGCGCTATTGGGCGCGTCCTCCGCGTACGTTTGCGCGTTCGCGTCGTGTTCTGCGAGGTTCGGCGCAGCGGCGTTCTGATGCGGTTTCGGAGTGTCCATATGGGTCAGCCAGAATGAATGTCAATGAGTCGTAGCGGGCTAATGTGTCGCTCAGTTTGCACCTATCTCGCGCGAACGGCGCTGGCGAGCGCAGCCGCAATCCGGGGCAGCGGCAGGATCGCGGCGGCGGCATCGAGCGCGGCGGCCGCTTTCGGCATACCGAAGACGGCGCTGGTCGCTTCGTCCTGCGCGATCGTGTGATAGCCCTTGGTGCGCATCGCCTTGAGCCCGATTGCGCCATCGCGGCCCATGCCGGTCAGCAGCACGCCGATTGCCCGCGCCGGCCAGCGTGCCACGACACTTTGAAAAAACACGTCGACGGATGGCCGATACGGCGTTTCCGCCGGCACTTTTGTGTAACCGAGCACGTTGGGCAGCTTGAGATGCAGATGGTCGTCAGTCGCGGCGAGCAGGGCGACGCCCGCTTGCGGCCGGTCGCCTTCGCGGGCGATCCGTACCGGCAACGCCGATTGCTGGTTCAGCCAGTCGGCCATGCCGGCGGCGAATGCCGCGTCGACGTGCTGAACGATGACAATTGCGGCAGGGAAATCCTTCGGCAAGCCGGCGAGCAGGGTGGCGAGTGCCGCCGGGCCGCCCGCCGAGGCGCCGATCGCAACCAGCGGCGTGTCGCGATTCGTCGCGTTGGCGGGCGTTGATTCGGTCGCTGCGCCAGGTGTATTGCGCTCCGTGACGAGTGCGGCGATATGGTCGATCTTCGCGATCAGGGTGGCGATGCTCCTGTGCGCGTCCGGACCGTTCAGCGAGGGCGTATCCACCGCATCGAGCGCGCCCGCGCCCATCGCTTCGTAGACGCGCCAGGCGTTCGCGCCCACGTCGACGGTCACGATCAGGATCGCGCACGGCGCCTTCGCCATGATGCGGCGCGTGGCTTCAATGCCGTCGACGTTCGGCATCACCAGGTCCATCAGCACGATGTCGGGCCGCTGCGCGGTGCAGAAATCGACCGCCTGCTGGCCGTCCTGCGCGACCCACAGCAGCTCATAATCGGGGCGCGCCGCAAGCGCGCGGCGCAGCGCCTCGACGGCCAGGGGCAGGTCATTGACGATACCGATTTTCATCCGTTTTACCCGTGGGTTTAACCGTAAGCTTCGCCGATCAGATCACGCACAGCATCGAGCAATGCTTCGTCGTGGAAACTGCCTTTCGCCAGATAGTAATCCGCGCCTGCATTCAGGCCGGCGCGGCGGTCCTCTTCACGATCCTTGTACGAGACGATCATCACCGGCAGCGACTGCAGTTGCGGATCGCGCTTGATGAGCGTGACGAGTTCGATGCCGTCCATGCGCGGCATGTCGATGTCGGTAATCACGAGGTCGAAGCGCTCGCCACGCACTGCGTTCCAGCCGTCCATACCGTCGACGGCGATCGTTACGTCGTAACCGCGCGTAGCCAGCAGTTTGCGTTCGAGTTCGCGCACGGTGAGCGAATCGTCGACTACCAGCACGCGCCGCGTGACGCGCCGGGCGGCGAGAGCGGCGCCGTGCTGCGTGTGTTTCAGATCGCCACCGGCAACGAGACGTTCAACCGAGCGCAGCCAGTCGTCGACATCCGCGATCAGCACCGGGTCGCCGTTTTCCATCAATGCGCCGGCGGTGATGTTCCTGATTTTGCCGAGGCGCGGGTCGAGCGGCTGCACGACCAGCATCCGCTCGCCGAGAAACCGATCGACCACCACGCCGTAGGTTTCTTCGCCGTCGCCGATCACGATCAGGCTGACGGTACCGGCTTCGTTGACGGGCGGCGCCGTGTCGAGAATCTGATGCGCGGTGACGACGCCGATGCGGCGGCCGTCGAAGGCAATGTGCTGATGGCCTTCGAGCAATTCGATATCGGCGCGGCTCACGTGCAGCGTGCGGTTCACATGCGCGAGCGGCACCGCGTACGGTTCGCCCGCGACTTCGACGAGCAGGCTGCGGATCACCGAAAGCGTGAGCGGCAGCTGCAACTGCACGCGCGTGCCGAGACCGGGTTCGTGTGTGATGCGAACCGTGCCACGCACGCGCTTGACGACGTCGTGCACGGCGTCGAGTCCGACGCCGCGGCCCGAGACCTCGGTGACCTGATCGCGCAGCGAGAAGCCGGGCAGGAACAGGAATTCGAGCAACTCGGCCTCGGACAGGCGCGCGGCCGTTTCGGCGCTCGCCAGTTTTTTGCGGACGATCGAAGTCCGCAATGCGTCGAGGTCGATGCCCGCGCCGTCGTCGGTGACGGTGATGAGCAGCGCGCCCGCGGTGTGGCGTGCGTCGAGCGTGAGCGTGCCTTCCTCGGACTTGCCGTGTGCGAGACGGACCGCGGGTGCCTCGATGCCGTGATCGATCGCGTTGCGCAGCATGTGGCCGAGCGGCGCTTCGAGCAGATCGAGAATGTCGCGGTCGACCTGAGTCGATTCGCCGACCAGTTGCCAGCGCACCTTCTTGCCGAGCGAACGCGCGACGTCGCGCACCATGCGCGCGAGGCCGCTGGTGCCGTCGCCGAAGGGGCGCATCCGGCATTGCAGCGCGGCGTCGTAAAGCTGCTGCGACAGATGCGTCGAGCGGCGGTCGAAACTCTCCAGATCGGCCAGACGCTCAGCGAGCAGATGTTGCGATTCCGCTGTGAGGCGACGCAATTCTTCGAGGGCGGTGTGCGCGCGGGGATCGAGTTTCAGGTCGGCGAGCGTCTCGTGCAACTGATCCAATGCGCGTGCGCCGTCGCGTTGGACGCGTTTGACGCGCAGCATCGATTGCGCGAAGGGTTTGAGCCAGCGCGATTCGACCAGCGATTCGCCGGAGAGGGAGAGCAGCCGGTCGAGGTTGTCGGCGCGTACGCGCAGCATGCGGCCGGGGTCTGTTGCCGGGGCGCTGGCTTCGGTCGACGCGGGCGCGGTTGCGGTTGACGATCCAGAGGTGCTTGAAGGAGCGGCCGAAGTTGCGATGGCGGACGCTGAGGTGCTTGAAGAAGATAACGAGGTCGCAGAGGCCGACGTTGGGATGCTTGCGGGAGCAAACGGGGTTTCTGAAGCGGGCGCATTTGCAGTTGCGCTGGCCGATGCGGGTGTTGTTTCGGCGCGCAAGGCGTTGGCTAGCAGATTGAATGCGGCGTCCGCGTCAGCGTCGGCGGGTGCCGTTTGCGATTTGGTGGCTATGCTGGGTGCAGGTGCAGGTGCAGGTGCAGGTGCAGCTTCGTCGACGCGAGCTGCATTCGTGGCACGCGTAGCGATAGCCGGCGACACAGCATCCCGCCGCATTGCTGCCCCATGCGGCGCGACACCTGCCATACGCGCTTGCAACGACGCCACGCACACACTGACCGCATCACGCGCCGACTCGTCCTCATCATTGCCGATGCGCGCAACGATATCGACACCGCGCAGCAACTCGTCAATCCAGGCCGCGTCGAGCAACGCGCGTCCTTCCTGCGCCGCGACGAAGCAATCCTCCATCGCGTGTGCGAGTTCGACGCCGACCTGCACGCCGACGATACGCGCCGCACCCTTCAGCGAATGCGCCGCACGCATGCAGGCTTCGAGCGCGGCGGCATCGCGTGGTGTGCGGTCGAGGGCGAGCAGGCCGTCGTTGAGCACGCGTGCCTGGGTCCGCGCTTCTTCGCGGAAAAGATCGATCAGCGACGGGCGGCGCGGGTCGTCCGTCATCCGAGACTCCGGTTCAAGGTATCGAACAATGCGTCGGCGTCGAGCAGGCCGACCGTCATGCCGCGCCACGGGGCCACGGCGCGCGTGTGAGCGGCGGCTGCATGCGACAGCGTCGCGGGCGGCGGGCAAAAGGTGGAGAGCGCGATCCGATGCACGCCGTCGACCTGGTCGACGGGCAACACCGCATGCTCTTCCGCACGCGACACCACCAGCAAACGCGGCAGATCGTGACGCGCTTTGTCGCCGGCCGCGGGGCTGTCGGCCTCGAAACCCAGCAGATGCGCGAGCGACAGGCACACCAGCAAGTCGCCCTGCACATTCACCACGCCCAGCACCGCGCGATGCTGCCGGTGCGGCAACGTATGAATCGGCCGCGTCTGCACGATGCGCTTGAAGATCGGCGTGGGCAGCGCGAGCCATTCGCCGCCGATACGGAAGATAAGGAACGACTCACTCGCGCCTTGCGGATCGTGTCGGTGTTGTAGCGCTGGCGTGCGAGTCTCATGCAGCGAGAGATCCACCAGCGGAATCGGACGCTCCAGCAGTTTGGCCGCCGCCGCTTCGAACACGGGGCAATTCAGGCAGCGCACGTATTCGGCCAGCCGCTCGCACGACGAATCCCCGCGCACGCCGATGCGATTCCAGCAGTCGTCGAAGCTCACCGTGCGATCCTCAATCACGTTGCGCTCCCTGCGCGCGCGACGCGCGTTCCATCAGCAGACGCGCGCCGTTGCGGTCGCCTTCGAGTTCGAGCAGCGTCGCCAGATGCGCGAGTGCTTCCGTGTGCTGCGGATCGAGGTAGAGCGCCTTGCGATACTGGCCGCGTGCGAGGTTCGTATCGCCGCTGGCGTCGGCCAGCACACCGAGCAGATAGAACGCGTCGGCGTGCGGTGCGTGCTGTTCCAGATAAGCGTTGATCGCGTTCGCCGCTTCCGTCAAACGGCCCGCGTCGGCCAACGCGTACGCGGCTTGCAGCGTGTCGCGTGCGGCGTTGGTCGGCGAGGCGATGGGCGGCGGCCTGAGCTCGTGCGATTGCGAGGCGAATTTGTACGGCTTCGGCGTGCGTTGCGGAATACCGCTTGAAGCCGTGCGCTGTGAAATGTCATTCGGCGGTATGTTCTGAGAGATACCGTTCAATGAGGTGCGCTGCGAGATTCCATCCGACGGCAAGCGTTGCGAAATACCATTCAACGGCATGTGCGGCGTAATTCCGTTGAGCGGAGTCCGCGTTGCGGCATCGTTCGACGAGTCGCGCGCAACCGGATCAGGCCACGCGAAAGGTTCAGCTGAAAACACCTGCAGCGGCGCAAGAGCGGGCACGGGCGAATGCGTCATCGCAAGTGCCGCGGCGGTGGCGAGCGGCGCGGTATGCCAGCCGTTGAACTGCGCTTCACCGGGCGCGGCGCGGCGGAATGCGAACGCCAAGGGAATCTTCGCCGACTGCATGCCATAGCGCATCAACAGCCCGGTTTCCGCAGGACCGACGAACAGCGTGCCGTTTTCGGCCAGCACGCCGTTGAGCGCATGCAAAGCCGTTTGCTGTGCGTCGCGATCGAAGTAAATCAGCACGTTGCGGCAGAACACGAAGTCGTAGACGCCGAGCGCCGCGGCATCGAGTTGCATCAGGTTGGCGCGCGAGAACCGCACCGCGTCGACGATGCGCGGCGCGAGACGCCAGCCGTCTTCGGTACGCGTGAAGTGGGCGTCGCGAAACGGGAATGCATTGCCGCGAAACGAGTTGCGGCTGTACACGGCACGCTGCGCGACGGCCAGCGAGCGCTCGCTGATATCCATTGCGTCGATCCGCATGTGCGCGGCGTCGATGCCGGCATCGAGCAGCGTCATCGCGATCGTGTACGGCTCTTCGCCGGTCGAGCAAGGCAGGCTCAGAATCCGCAGCGGCAGCGCGGTGCCGCGCTCGTCGAGGCGTTCGTGCGCGAGACGCGCGAGCGCCCGGAACGCGTCGGCGTCGCGGTAGAACCAGGTCTCCGGCACCACTACCGTTTCGACCAGCGCCTGCACCATCGAAGGCGATGCTTGCGCGGCTTCCCAGTAGTCGGCGAGCGTGGCGTCGGCGTGACCTTCCGCGCACCAGGCGGCGGCGCGCTGATCGACCGCTCGCTCGATCGCGCTATGACCGAGCGACGCCGCGTCGAGCCCGATGGTTCGATGCAGCAGATCGCTGAAGCGCCGATAGAGCGGCGCGTTGTCGTGATGCGCGTTCATGCGTGCGCCTCGGGAAACAGCAGGGCTTTGACGTCGTCGGGCAGCAGATGCTCGACGCGAATCCATTGCACCAGACCGTCTGCTTCGCTCGCGACTGGGCCCAGATAGCGTGCGTGCGGCATGTCGATGCCGGCATCGTGAAACGCGTCGGGATCGAGACGGATGGTGCGCGTTGCGCCTTCGAGCAGGAGCGCGAGCAGGCGCACCGTGCCCGCATGCGGATAGCGCACCAGCACGATACGCGTCGACATCAACTGCGCGGCAGGGCGGCCGAGCGCGAGCGCCGGCAGATCGATCAGCGGCAGCGGCGTGCCGTCGTGATCGAGCACGCCCGCGACCCACGACGGCGCGCCGGGGATCGTCTTCGGCGGCGACTGCGGTGTGAGCGGCATCAGACGCTCCACCTGCGTCGCGTCGATCACGTAGCGTTCGTTATCGAGCGTGAAGAGGATGAAGAGCATCGGCGTAGACTTGGGCTGTTGGAGAGGCGTGTGGGTGGATCGGCGTCAGCGTGCTTCGGTGAGCCCGCCGCGACGCCTCAGGCCACCACCTTGAAGCGCGATACGCCGGTGCGCAAGCTATTGGCGACGTGCGTCAGATCGTCGATGGCCTGGGTCGACTGGCGCAGCGATTCCGCCGTCTGCTGCGCGGCCTCCGAGAGCTGCGTCAAGGCCTGGGTAATCTGCTCCGCGCCGGTGGCTTGTGTCTGCATGCCTTCGTTGACCATCGAGAAGCGCGGCGCGAGTTGCTGCACCTGCTGGATGATCTGCGTGAGATGGCCGCCCACATTCTGCACGTCGAGCATGCCGCGCCGCACTTCTTCGGAGAACTTGTCCATGCCCATCACGCCCGCCGCTACCGCCGACTGGATCTCCTTGACCATCTGTTCGATGTCGTAGGTCGCCACGGCGGTCTGATCGGCGAGACGGCGAATCTCGGTCGCCACGACGGCAAAGCCGCGGCCGTATTCGCCGGCCTTTTCCGCTTCGATCGCCGCGTTCAGCGAGAGCAGGTTGGTCTGATCCGCGACCTTGGTGATGGTGGCGACGACCTGGTTGATGTTGCTGGCCTTCTCGTTGAGGATCGCCAGCTTCGCGTTGACCGAGCCGGCCGCTTCCATCACGAGCCGCATGGTGTCTTCCATGCGCGCGAGACCGGCGTGACCGGTGCCCGCGAGCGCCGCGGACTGGCCGGCTACTTCGGAGACTTCGTTCATGGTGCGCAGCAGATCGCGCGAGGTTGCGAAGATTTCACGCGACGTGGCGCCGATCTCGGTGGTGGTCGCGGCGGTTTCGTTCGCGGTGGCTTGCTGCTCACGCGAGGTCGCAGCGATCTCCGTTACCGACGTGGTGACCTGAACCGCCGACTTCTGCGCCTGGCCGACCAGCGCGGTGAGCTCGTCGGTCATGCGGTTAAAGCCGGCCTCGAGCGCACCGATTTCATCCGCGCGGTTCAGTTGCAGACGCTGGGTGAGGTCGCCCGTGCGCATGACGTCGACGACTTGCAGCACCTTCGCCATCGGCGTGGTGACCGCGCGCAGCAGCCAGTAACCGGCCAGCACGGCGGCGATGGCGGCGATCAGCAGCATCACGAGCAGCACGATCCGGGTCGTCTCGACCGAGTTGCGGATGCTGTCGGCGGACTGGTCGGCGTAGGCCTTGTTGTTGTCCACCAGCTTACGCACGGAAAGCCGGCCGGTTTCCCAGACCGGCGTGAGTTGCGAGTTGAAGATACCCGCGGCGTTCTCTTTCGAGGTCGACAAGGCGGTCAGCAGCGACGTCTGGATAGGCAGGTATTGCGTGTGCTGCTGCTGGAAGTTGTTGAAGAGCTCGCGGTCCTCCTGACGGAAGATGGTGCTGCCGTAATCGCTGAGCAGCTTCTGCAGCGTTTGCTGTGTCTCGGCAAGGCGCGTGGTGTCGCGCTTGACGGAATCGGGCGTCGCGTCGACATAAATGAGGCGCTGCGTGACGGTGTAGTTCTCGAACCAGGCCGCGCGCATGGCGGTCGCGTAGTAGAGGCCGGGCATCGAGTCCTGCTGCTGGCTCCTCGCGTCATGGTCGATGCCGCCGAGTTGCTCGAAAGTGACGATTGCCATTGCCAGCATCACGATCAGCACGATCCCGAAGCTGCACAGAATCCGTTGCCGAATGGTCCATTGTTTCACGCGCACGCCCCTTAACTTTTTTGCTTGGGTTCGACGCCCGATGTCGACTTGTGGGTCTCGGGGTCGAGGGATCGGAAAGCTCTGCGGGTCGTCGGATTTGTCCGACGGCTTATGCGGCGGATTTTACAGGACGGAGCGCGCGACGTTACACCCGTAATGCCCGGTTACCAACTGCAGCATCTATTTCTGCACGCAGCCCACACAATCTGTTCCATGCCTGAACGGCGGGAGTCAAACATGAAAAAGATTGCGGTGGCGTTGTTGATGGTCGGGAGCCTGAGTGTGGCGGGTCAAGCGTCAGCTCACGGCAATGGTGGCGATGTGGTCGGTGCGCTGATCGGCGGCGCCTTGCTGGGCGCGGTGGTGACGTCCGCGCTGAATCCGCCGCCTATGGTCGCTTACCAGCAGCCGGTCTATGCGCAACCGGTGTATCAGCCGGCGCCCGTGTACGCGGGGCCGCCGCCGGGATACTGCTATGACCAGTACCAGCGTGCGTATGTCGCGTGCGGCGCACCGCCCGCACAATATGGATATCCGCAGCAGCCGCAACAGGGCTGGTAAATGACGTGAGCCAACACGCGCAGCTTCGATGCTCGCGCGTCACAGAGAAAAAGGCCGTCGCAGGGTGCGACGGCCTTTTTTTGTTGGGTATCTCTGCTCAGTGCTTGTGATGCAGCCACTCCGCATAATGCGTATCGAGCCAGCGTTCGAGGCGCTCTGGCTTCGTCTTGTCGCGATAGTGGGACGCGGCCCAGATCGCCGCGCCGACCACCAGCATCACCAGGGGTCCGAGCAAATAAGCCATTAACGGTTCAGACATGGGAGCCTCCGTCCCGATGTGCATCGATGTTTTAGTTTAGACGATGAACGGCGAGAAAAAAGGTCGCTTTAAACGGTTGGCTGCCGGCGCGGCGGGATTGACGTGATTGGGCTTGCAGGGCGCGGCGCAGGGAGATTAAGAACCTAGTGAGGAAGATATTTTTCTTTTTATAGGCAGGTACTTGCTTCTGGTTATTCTTAATTTGTGTACCAAAAAGTATGCGGTTGGCTAATGGCGAGGAGCGTTGCGGCAGCCGGACTGATATCTGCAGCGTTTGCGGCACCTGTCGCGTTTAGCTTGTCACGCCTTGTCGTTTGTTCTCGATCTGGGTGTCGACAAAATCCGCCCACAGCTGCAAAGTCCGACGCCGTTGTGCAACCTGCTCAGCGTGGTTGTCTCCGCCGGCGATGTCTTTGACGGTATGGGCCAGCGCATTCTCTATCACGTCCACAGACTGCCCCATCTCGCGCAAGTGGGTCGCGGCGGTGCGTCGAAAGTCATGTAGGACGAAATGCTCGACGTCGAGTCCGAGTGATTTGACGGCTTGATTGAGCGTGCTCTTTGCGATCGGTCGGTCGTCGCCCCTGACGCTCGGGAAGACGAAATTCCGGCTGGTCTTCGCGTCCTGAAGCTCGCGAAGCAGGGTGACCGCCTGGTGCGAGAGAGGCACCACGTGCTCGCGGCCCTTGTTCATTCGCGCAGCGGGGATCTTCCATCGTGCTGCGTCGAGGTTGAATTCGGACCAGGCCGCCTCGACGAGGTCCGATTTCCGCACCATTGTCAGCACGAGCAAGTGCAGCGCTAACTTCAGCGGACGTCGAATGTTCGATGCGTAGATCGCGCGGAGCATGGCGCCTATTTCGTCGGGAGCGAGCACGCGGGTGCGGCTGTCCGGCGTCGCGATGAAGCGGGCCGGAATGAGCTCGGCCGGGTTGGTCGTGGCGAGTTGCCGGGCGATCAGGTACTCGTAGAGCCGCTTGACCGCGTTGCGTGTGTGCAGCGCCATTTTCGGCGCGCCGCGGCTTTTGATCTGCTCGCATATCGCGCGGATGTCTTCGTCCGTCACGGCTTTGATCGGCTTGGCGCCGATCGCGGGGAGGACGTCTTTCTCGAGCGCGCGCCGCGTGGTGCGCTGATATTCGTTCGACTTGCCGGCCATCTCCGTCGCGAGATAAAGCTCCACGCCCTCGCGCAGCACCTCGGCCTTGCTCTCCGCCCCGCGGTCGCGGCGCGCCGTCGCCACCGGCGAGATGCCGCTCGCGACCATCTCCGCGTATTTCTGCGCTTTGGCGCGCGCGACCCGCAGCGAAATCATCCGGTAGTCGCCGATGGTGGCGAGCGGCTGGCGCTTGCCGTTCAGCGAATAGCGGAAGCGCCAGACCTTGGTGCCCGTCGTCATGATTTCGATGACGAGGCCGTTGCCGTCCGCGACGCAATACCGGGTGGCACGGGGTTCCAGCGCGCGGATTTGTGCTTCGGTGAGAGGGACGGCTAGTTTGGGCATGGCGGATCGTTGATGCACGGACAGCGGTGATTCTAAACCGGTTGTCTTTTGTGTACCAAAGAAATGTGTGGATTTGGGTCAACAGATGGTGTTGAGCACGCGTTCCCGAGATTGCCGGGAGTTCCTTGCATGGCCTTTATAGGCAAGGAATTAGAGCGAAAATGGCGAACTCGCCTTACTTGCCGATACAAAACCGGCTGAAAATCACTCCGAGCAGGTCGTCCGAGCTGAATTCGCCTGTAATCGAGTTCAGCTGGTCCTGAGCGAGCCGCAGTTCCTCGGCGAACAGATCGAGCGCCTGGGAATTCTGATCGGCGTGCGCCGCAGCTGTTGCCAGGTGCTCCTCGGCCGCGCGCAGTGCAATCAAATGCCGCTCGCGCGCGAGATACACGCTCTCCGCGCCCGCCTGCCAACCCGCGATGCGCAGCAGCTCCTCGCGCAGCAACGCGACGCCATCCCCTTGTTTTGCCGACAGCCGTACTTCGCTGAGATCGAGATCCGCGTCCAGCGGCGTCACGGTCGGCGCGAGCCCAGTCAGATCCGTCTTGTTCAGCACGCGCACCACCGGCACGCCGCTCGGGAAGCGGCCAGCGATCGTTTCGTCTTCGGCGTTCATGCCGGTTCGCGCATCGAGCAGATGCAGCACGACGTCCGCGCGTTCGATCTCGCTCCACGTGCGCGCAATGCCGATCTTTTCCACCTCGTCTTCGGTATCGCGCAGGCCGGCCGTGTCGATGACATGCAGCGGAATGCCTTCGATCTGGATCGTCTGCGCGACCTTGTCGCGCGTCGTGCCGGCGATCGGCGTAACGATGGCCAGCTCCGCGCCGGCGAGCGCGTTCAGCAGCGACGACTTGCCGACATTCGGCTGCCCCGCCAGCACCACCGACAAACCCTCGCGCAGCAACGCCCCCTGGCGCGCTTCGCTCAGCACGTGCGCGAGGCGCTCGCGAATCCGCGCGAGCTTGCCGCGGGCGTCGGCGGCTTCGAGAAAGTCGATTTCTTCTTCCGGGAAATCGAGCGTCGCTTCGACCAGCATCCGCAGCGTGATGACCTCTTCGACCAGCGCGTGGATGTCGCGCGAAAACGTGCCGTCGAGCGAGCGGCCCGCCGAGCGGGCGGCGGCCTCGGTGCTGGCCTCGATCAGATCGGCGACGGCTTCCGCTTGCGCCAGATCCAGCTTGTCGTTGAGAAACGCGCGTCGCGTGAATTCGCCAGGCTCGGCCAGGCGCAGGCCGAATGCGCGGCCTGCATCGATACAACGTTGCAGCACCAGTTGCAGCACGACCGGACCGCCGTGGCCTTGCAACTCGAGCACGTGCTCGCCGGTGTAGGAGTGCGGCGCGGGAAAGTACAGCGCGATGCCGCGATCGAGCGCGTTGCCGCTGTCGTCGAGGAAGGGCACGTAGCTCGCGTGACGCGGTGCGAGTGCCTGGCCGGTGAGCGCTTGCATCAGCGGCTGCGCGGCGGCTTCCCCGGCACGGCCGAACGAAATCCGCACAACCCCGATTCCGCCTCGGCCGGGTGCGGTGGCAATGGCGACGATCGGATCGGAATCGGTGGCGAGCATGGGAACGAGACTATCAGAAGGAATTGAATGCGCAGGTGCGGGCGCCGGGCATTGTATCGCGGGCACCCTCTGGCTCTCGATCGAGGCCGAATTCCTAGTGCGTTCAGGCTTTCATCAGACAAATGAGGATTTATCTTGCACAAGCTAAGATAGCCTAAGACACATTTGCGACAGATTGACGCGCCAGAATGCCCGAAACGCACGCCGTGCAAGGAAAAGACGGCATTCGATAAAATCGTGAAACACGTTATTAGGTACCGATTTCAGGCTAAAAGTAGCTTATTTAGGCTATAAAATAGCGTATTTGGTTGTCCACTGATTATGCGCCGAATTGCACAATCGGGCCCATGCCGACCTCCAAAGAAAAAGCAGCTTTCGCCAAACGGCTGAAAGACTCACTCCCCAAAGACATCAAGGGCGGGACCGATTTAGCCAGGGAATTCAATTTGCTCTATCGCGGTGGCCCTCCCGTTTCGCCCCAAACCGCGCACAAATGGTACTCGGGTACGACGATTCCAAAGCGCGACAAGTTGCAGGTTTTAGCTACATGGCTGCAAAAAGACGTGCATTGGCTGCATTACGGGCCGACGCCATCCGGCAAGGCTAAACCGCTTGCCCGTGGCGAGAAATATCCGCTGACACCGGAAACGATCGAGATGGTTACGCAGATGGCTAACCGGTTCGCGGGTTTGTCGCCGCGTCAGCGCAATCTGGTGGAAGAACTGATCACTGAATTCGACGGCGGCACGCAACAGGAAACCGGTGCCGCACCTGAAGACGCATCGGCGTCGAAAGATAAGGCTCCATCGGCCGAGTAATAAAAAAAGCCGCCCGGCGCAAACCGGGCGGCTTTTTTATTTCTAGCTTCTGCCTGCTAGCCAGCGGGCGTTACCGCCGCCCGCTTCTGGCAAGACGTCAATCAGGCTGCTTTCGTCTTCGACTGACCCATCATCCGCGTGATGTAGTACTGCTGGGCGATCGACAGCACGTTGTTCACGACGTAATACAGCACCAGACCGGCCGGGAAGAAGAAGAACATGACCGAGAACGCGATCGGCATGAACATCATCATCTTGGCTTGAACCGGGTCCGGCGGCGTCGGGTTCAGCTTGGTCTGCAGGAACATCGAGACGGCCATCAGCACCGGCAGGATGAAGAACGGATCCTGTTGCGACAGATCGTGAATCCAGAGAATCCACGGTGCGCCGCGCATTTCAACCGACGACAGCAGCACCCAGTACAACGAGATGAACACCGGAATCTGAATCACGACCGGCAGACAGCCGCCGAACGGATTGACCTTCTCGGTCTTGTACAGCTCCATCAGCGCCGAGTTCATCTTCTGCGGATCGCCCTTGAAGCGTTCGCGCAGCGCTTGCATGCGCGGCGTGATCGCCTTCATGCGCGCCATCGACTTGTAGCTTGCTGCCGACAGCGGGAAGAACACCGCCTTGATCAGCAGCGTAACCAGCACGATCGACCAGCCCCAGTTGCCGACATAGCTGTGGATCTTCTCCAGCACCCAGAACAGCGGCTTCGCGATGATCGTGACCCAGCCATAGTCCTTCACCAGTTCCAGGCCCGGGGCGATGCCTTCGAGCATGCGCTCTTCTTCCGGACCGGCGAACAGGCGTGCGGAGACGTCAGCCGATTGGCCCGGGGCGATGGTCGCCACCGGTTGCTTCACGCCGACGCGATACAGCGCCGGATCGATCTTCTCGACATAGATGTCGCGCTTCGCACCTTGCTGCGGAATCCACGCCGACGCGAAGTAATGCTGCACCATCGCGATCCAGCCGTTGTCGGCCGAATTGACGAAGTCTTCCTTGTTCTTGTCGATGTCGCTGAAGGTCATCTTCTGGAAGTGGTGCTGGTCGGTGTAGACAGCCGGTCCGATGAACGTGTGCGAGAAGCGCGGCGTTTCCACCGGCGTATCGTCGCGCACCAGTTCCATATAGACCGACGGCGTGACCGGCGCGGTCCCGACGTTTTCGATCTTCGTGTCGACGCCGATCACATAGCTGCCGCGCGTGAACGTGTAGGTCTTGACGACCTTCACACCACCCTTGACCGGCGACTCGAAGCTGAGCTTGAACGATTTGGCGTCGCCCGTCAGTTCGGTCGGCTGGTTCGGCACCGGCGTGTAGATGTCGTTATGGTTCGGGAAATCGCCGCCGAGCAGACCCGTGCGCGCCACATAGGTGTGGTTCGCGGTGCGGTCGAACAGCGTGATGACCAGATCCGGCTGCTTACCGTCGCCTTGCTTGACGAGCGACAGCTTCGACAGCGTGCCGCCGCGAGTGTCGATCTCACCGTTGTAGACGTCGGTGCTGAACTTGATCAACTGGCCTTGCGCCGCTGCCGGCGCGTTGCCCGGCGCTGCTGCTGCGTTGGTGGCCGGCAGATCGGCGGACTGGGTTCCCGGCGTCGTGGTTCCCGGAGCGGCGCTACCGACGGTCTTGGTCGGGTTGGCGCTCGGGAAGAACATCGACGGGCGTCCGTGGTCGCGTTGCCAGTTGTCGAACAGCATGACAGCTGACATGAAAAAGATGACCCATAGGACGGTGCGTTTGATATCCATGCGTTGTCTCAGTGTCGATGGAACGGCGCGTCAGCGCTTTTCAGAAGTGGGAGGCGGGACGAGATCGATGCCGCCCGCGGAAAACGGGTGACAGCGGCAAATACGCCTGGCGGCGAGATAAGTCCCGCGCGCGGCGCCATGATACTGGATTGCTTCGCGCGCGTAATCAGAGCAGGAAGGGTAAAAACGGCACCGGTTGCCGAGCATGGGGCTCACAGCAAGCTTGTAGAAACGCAATAAAGCGATGAGTACCGTTTGCATGGCTGGTGCGGCCTAACGGCGCCGCGCAACGTGGAGTACCGGGTGAGGCCCGCGCAGCTTGGCTGCCGCAGCTATCCCGGCGAACCGGATAGCTGCGAAGCGGGCGCTCACTTGAGCGTCATTCCGTCTTGGGCGCTTCCGCGGGCGGCGCCTCGCGACGGACAATTTCGCGCGCTGCCTTGTCGAGCAGCACCTCTATCTCGCTGCGGCACAGTGCCCTCAACGGGGGCGACGAAGCGCTCGGCAAAGCCTTCTTGTCGAAACGCGTGTGCAGACGCAGCAGCACATCCCAACCGCCGAATTCCGCGCGACGCAGCCGGAAGGCTTCACGCGCGAGTCGACGTACCAGATTACGCGTGGCCGCGCGCGGCGCATATTTCTTGCCGATCACGAGACCCAGGCGAGCGTCGTTGCCGGTGGGCCGGCCGTACACCACGAAGTGCGCGGTGCGGCGCCACGGGCGCAAACGAAAAACGGATGAAAATTCATCCGTTTTCAGTAGCCTTGCGGCTTTGGGGAAGGCGGCTTGTGCTCGCAACGGACTCGAGCCCAGTTGCGGCGCCCCAGCCGCTCCCGCTTCACCGCGGGCTTCGCTTATCACAGACGGAGCGCGCAATCCGCTCGCAGCCTTAGATGGCGAGGCGCTTGCGGCCCTTCGCGCGACGTGCGTTGATGACCTTACGGCCACCGGCGGTCTTCATGCGAACGCGGAAGCCGTGGGTGCGCTTGCGGCGGGTAACGGAAGGTTGGTAAGTACGTTTCATGTTGCTCTCACTTGATCGAAAAATAACCGCGCGATCATCGCTGAAAGCGCAATGGCCGGAGGTTGTGCAGAATTGGTTTTCGCGGAACCCGCTATTTAAACCGGTTTTCTTTTGGCCGTCAATAGTTTAGCCTGGTTCAGCGCCAGGCTGGAGAAGCTTCGCCAGATGATCCGTCCCTGTGGATAACTCCCTTTTGCCGACGTTTTGGCGTTAGAATCTCGCCTTACTTCCCAAAAATCCTGCACGCCGCTCCGGCTCGCTTGCCCCGCAAACCCTTGTGGCACAAGCGCCTGGAGCCATTACGCCTGGTTCGGCCTGTCTGCTCAGGGCCTTGTTGCGTATGCGCGACAGGGGCAGAGGCGAACCGCCGTGCATACCATAACGACAGCAACTCGATGAACGATTTCTGGCAACACTGTTCCGCATTGCTGGAGCGCGAGCTAACGCCCCAGCAGTACGTGACGTGGATCAAACCGTTGGCCCCGGTCGCCTTTGACGCCGCTGCGAACACGCTTAGCATCGCCGCGCCGAACCGTTTCAAGCTCGACTGGGTCAAGAGCCAGTTCTCCGGCCGCATCGCGGACTTGGCCCGCGATTTCTGGCAAGCTCCGGTCGATGTGCAATTTGTGCTGGACCCGAAAGCCGGCATGCGCGCCCCGGCGGCGGCATCATCGGCTCCGTCGCGTCCGTCTTCCGCGCCTGGCTCAGCTGGCTCAATAGGCGGCGGCCATTCGTCTGCTGGTTCAAACGGCGGCGGGGCCGCAGTGGACGCGGCCGTCGGCGCCGTGCAATCGGCGCATGCCGCGCGCGTCAATGGCACGAACAGTGCGAATAACGCGATGGCCAACCTCAACGCGAACGCAGCGCGCGCCGCGGCCGAAGATGCCGCCGACCTCGATCTCCCCAGCCTCGACGCGAACGAAGCCGCGGCCGCCCGCCGCACGTGGCGTCCGGGCCAAAGCGCGAGCTCGAACGGCAACGGCGAGAACGACTCGATGTACGAGCGCTCGAAGCTCAACCCCGTGCTCACCTTCGACAACTTCGTGACCGGTAAGGCCAACCAGTTGGCGCGCGCCGCGGCGATTCA